>NZ_JAQGDU010000002.1:967500-5350000 GCF_029504475.1 Methylorubrum pseudosasae
CGCGGTCGGAGAGTTCGAGCGCTTCGTCCTGGTCGTGGGTGACGAAGATCGTCGTCTGCCCGGTGCGGTCGTGGATTTCGCGCAGCCAGCGGCGCAGATCCTTTCGCACCTGCGCGTCGAGCGCGCCGAACGGCTCGTCGAGCAGCAGCACGCGCGGCTCGACTGCGAGGGCGCGAGCGAGCGCGATGCGTTGGCGCTGGCCGCCGGAGAGCTGGCTCGGATACCGGTCGGCAAAGCCGGAGAGCTTGATCAGGTCGAGCAGGTTGCCTACGCGGCGCTTGATCTCGGCCTTGTCCGGCCGCTCGGAACGCTTCCGGGCGTTGAGCCCGTAGGCGATGTTCTGCGCCACCGTCATGTGCTTGAACAGGGCGTAGTGCTGGAACACGAAGCCGACCGCGCGCCGCTGCACCGGCACCTGCGTGGCGTCGTCGCCGCCGAAGATGATCCGGCCGCGATCGGGGAAATCGAGCCCGGCGATGATGCGCAGCAAGGTGGTCTTGCCCGAGCCCGAGGGGCCGAGCAGCGCCAGCAATTCACCCGCTCGCACGTCGAGGGTGAAGTCGTGCAGCACCGCCGCCGTCTCGAAGGTCTTCGAGACGTCCTCGATCCGGATCGCCGTCGCCGTTCCCACCAGATCAGTGGCGGCGTGCCCCCGCCGCGATGTCGTCGGCGTAGCGCCATTCGAGGACGGATTTGACGGCGAGGGTGACAAGAGCGAGCCCGGCAAGGAGAGAGGCGACGGCGAACGCGGCAACGAAGTTGTACTCATTGTAGAGGATCTCCACGTGCAGCGGCAGCGTATTGGTGAGTCCGCGGATATGGCCGGAGACGACCGAGACCGCGCCGAACTCGCCCATCGCGCGGGCGTTGCAGAGCAGGACGCTGTAGAGCAGGCCCCAGCGGATATTGGGTAACGTCACAGTCCGGAAGGCGTGCCATCCGGAAGCGCCGAGGGTCAGCGCCGCCTCTTCCTCCGCCGTGCCCTGCTCCTGCATGAGCGGGATGAGCTGACGCGCGACGAAGGGGAAGGTGACGAAGATCGTCGCGAGCACGATGCCGGGCACCGCGAAGATGATCTGGACGTCATGCTCGACGAGGAACGGGCCGAACAGGCCGCGGGAGCCGAACACCAGCACGTAGATCAGACCGGACACCACCGGCGAGACCGAGAAGGGCAGGTCAATCAGGGTGACGAGCAAGTTCTTGCCGGCGAACTCGAATTTGGCGACGGCCCAGGAGGCCGCAACGCCGAAGACGAGGTTGAACGGCACGGCGATCGCCGCGACGATCAGGGTCAGGCGGATGGCGGAATGCGCGTCGGGCTCGGAGAAGGCGGCGAGGTAGGCGCCCCAGCCCTTGGCCAGAGCCTGCGCGAAAACCGTGAGCAGCGGCAGGACGAGGAAGAGGCCGAGGAAGGTCAGCGCGACCGCGATCAGCAGCCACCGCACGACTCTCCGCTCGGTGACGACGCTGGCGGGAAGCCGCAGCGTTTCGTTCCGCGCGGCGGCGTGCCGGGGCCTTGAGCCAACGCCTCAGACATAGCCGAATCTCCGCCGGCTCCAGGCCTGGATCAGGTTGATCGCGAGCAGGGTCACGAAGGAGATCGCCAGCATGATCACGGCGATGGCGCTGGCGCCCGCATAGTCGAATTCCGAGAGCTTGATGACGATGAGCAGCGGCGCGATCTCGGAGACGTAGGGCAGGTTGCCGGCAATGAAGATGATCGAGCCGTACTCGCCGACGCCGCGGGCGAAGGCGAGGGCGAAGCCGGTCAGCACCGCCGGGATCAGCGGCGGCAGCACCACCCGCGTCAGCGTGGTGATCCGCGAGGCGCCGAGGATGGCGGAGGCTTCCTCCACCTCCTTGTCGATCTCGGCGATCAGCGGCTGCACCGTACGCACCGCGAACGGCAGACCGATGAACACCATCGCGATGAAGATGCCGACCGGCGTGTAGGCCGCCTCGATGCTGACTTTGGCGAGCTGCTCACCCACCAGTCCGTTCGGGGCGTAGAGCGAGGCCAGCGCGATGCCGGCCACGGCCGTGGGGAGGGCGAAGGGCAGATCGACCACGGCGTCGGCGAGCTTGCGGCCGGGGAAGTCGTAGCGGGTCAGCACCCAAGCGACGATGCCGCCGAAGACCGAGGCCGTGAGCGCGGCAAGCAACGACACGCCGAAGCTCACGCGCAGCGCGCTGGCGACGCGCGGATCGGTGGCGACGTCCCAGATGCCGGACAGGCCAAGACCCGACGCTTTCACCACGAGGGTGGCCAGCGGCAGCAACACGATCAGACTCAGGCAGGTCAGCGTGTAGCCGAGCGTGAGCCCGAAGCCGGGAATCACGCTCCTTTGGCGGAAGCGCCGCCGGGGTTTCACGGGCTCGCCCATGCGGTCAGCGCCCAGCCTTGCTCAACTGATCGAACAGGCCGCCATTGTCGAAGTTGGCCTTTTGGATCTCGTCCCACGAGCCTTGAAGATCCTCGATCTTGAACAGCTTGATCTCGGGAAGTTGCGCGAGATCCTCCGGCTTGGCCGCCTCGCGCTTGATCGGGCGATAATGGTGCTTGGCGAAGATCGCCTGCGCCTTGTCGCCGTAGAGGAACTGGAGATAGGCCTCAGCCTGCTTGCGGGTGCCCTTCTTGTCGACGTTGGCGTCAACGAGGGCCACCGGCGGCTCGGCATAGATCGAGGTCGGCGGCACGACGATGTCGAATTTGTCCTTGCCGAACTCCTCCAGCACGAGGAAGGCCTCGTTCTCCCAGGTCGGCAGAACGTCGCCGAGGCCGCGCTGAGCGAAGGTCACGGTCGAGCCGCGGGCGCCGGTGTCGAGCACGGGCACGTTCTTGTAGAGCGAGCCGAGGAAGGCGTTGGCCTTCTCCTTGTCCCGGCCGTCCCGCTCGTAGGCGTAGCCCCAGGCCGCGAGGAAGTTCCAGCGCCCGCCCGCCGAGGTCTTCGGGTTCGGGGTGATGACCTTCACGTCCGGCTTGGCCAGGTCGTCCCAATTCCTTCACGCCCTTCGGGTTGCCCTTGCGGACGAGGAACACGACGGTCGAGGTGTAGGGCAGGCCCTCGTTCGGAAGCTTGGTGCGCCAATCCGCCGGGATCTTCTTCGAGATCTTGGCGATGGCATCGATATCGGAGGGGATGCCGAGGGTCACGACATCCGCCGGGATGCCGTCGATGACGGTACGAGCCTGCGCGCCCGAACCGCCATGGGCGGCGCGCACGGTGATCGTCTCGCCGGACTTGGCCTTCCACTCCTCGGCGAAGGCCGCGTTGACCTCGCGGTAGAGCTCGCGCGTCGGGTCATAGGAGACGTTGAGGATCTCGGTCTGCGCTTGGGCGCTGCCGGCAGATGCAAGGCAGACGGTCATGGCGAGACCGAGGAGGACCGCGCGCCGATAGGGTGTCGCGCCGGGCTTGATCGGATATCCGTCGAACACGTCGTCTCGCCTCCACATCGCGGACCTCGCCCGCGTCTGGAGACGAAGTGTTCTTTTTAAAGAACGATGTCAAGCGTAGCGCCACGTGAGATGCTTGATACAGAGCCCGAGACCGGTGCTCGTCACAAGGCGAACAAGACGAAATTTCTTCGAATTCGCGGAAAAATAGACAGAAAATCTATCACGCAACGTTCTTTTGAAAGAACGTTTTCGGGGACGATCTCGGCGTCAGGCTGAAGCCCATTCGACCGCCAGCCAGACGCCGCGGGCGATGATGAACCACCATGTCACGGTGACAGCCAGGGCACCGAGGAGACCGAGAGCCGCGAAGCGACGCTGCATCGGGCTCAGGATGGCTTCGAAAACGCTCTTCATCGCGGGACGTCTTCTCATCGCGTCGGTGGTTCGGTCTCGAAAGGGATCGCCGCCGTGCCGCGTTGGCCGTGACGGCGTGCCAACCCGAAACATTCGGTGCCCTGTCGGGTCGTCTCGCCCTCGCCGTGGCAAGTGACGAACCAGGGTTGCAACGACGCCACTGTCTCGACCGAGCGTACCGCCGCGGGACCATGGCGCCGGGCTTCGGATTTGCAGCGATGCGGAGGACCGTCCCGATTTCGGACACTCCGATCTGCCCTCGAGAAAGCTTTTGGAAATGTCGTTGCCCAACCTCGCGAAGAACACCTCGGACCGCGACGTGCAGCCGATCCTGTTCGGATTGCTGGCGGACGGGTCCGGCGAGGCACGATTCGCCGGCACCGGTACACCGATCGAGGTCGGCCCATCGTCGGAGGCGGCCCGGTTCTCGCCCTCCCGCGATTGGTACGGCCGCTGGGCGGTTCAGCCCCTGCACGGCAACCTGGCGCCGGACGCAACGCGGATGGATCGAGTCGTATGCCCGGAGGATATCGTGATCCTCGGCCCGCGTCGGCACGCCCGGCACTTTTGAAATGCCACCGCCGCGTTCAAGCGTCGTGCCGGATATCAAATCAAGGAGGATGCTCTAGCCTCTTGTTTTCGCATCATCTTTTTCCGAAAGCCGGAGGCCACCTTTCGCGGCGATGCTCTATGCGCCGCGCGCCGCATTGCTTAAGCTCGGACCATGGAGAATCACGAGCTACGCGAGTCGCGGGCGGCCCTCATCCTGATGGGCGTGGCCGTGCTTGCCGTGTTGCTGTTCGGAGCCGTGACGCTGATCGTGCAGGCGGCGGGGTGAGCGGCTTCGGCTGACCGGTCTATCTGCGGCTCGGAATCCAAGGGGCGAGCACGCCTCTTGGTGCCGCTCACGCGCGCAGCGCTTGCCATTCCTTCATGTCGCTCACGAAAATCGCGCTGCACGCGGAGCGGAGACGATCGGGATTTTGATGACGTACGCTCAGTCCGAGAGCGCACGGAGCTGTCGGTCGAGCGCTTCCAGGGCGCGGGCCTGATCCGGCTCGGGCTCGGGGCCGCTGACATAGGCGAGCGTCACCCGGGCGATGCGCAAAGCCGTCGCGAGATCGCGACCTTCGCGCTGCGCCTGCTCGATCACGGTGGCGACATCCGCCATGACCTGGGCGTTTCCCTCGTATCCGCGCATCATCTCCGGGTCATCAATGTCAGGGCCGCCAACCGGGCGGCGCTGCGAAAATGTTCTGTTGTCTCGAAAGTCGGCGATCACCGCTCGGGACGACGCGCCATTCCTAACATTTTCGCCCGGTTGATGAAATGCGTGCGCCGCCGGCCTCTGTGCACCGGCCGCCCGCGTCGGCATAATCGCCGCCGGACCAAACGGGAGCACCGCAGAATGGACGAGCCAAGATCCGCCGGCCATGCGGTGTTCGACGTCGCCGAGAGCGTGCGCCGCCTTCCCGAGACCGCGACGACGATGGTGGCCGATCACCGCTTCACCGACGACGAGACCGCGAGCGCCCGCGTCTTCCGGGTCTACCGGCCGACGCCGCCGCACTATCACACGACCTGCGACGAGTATCTCTACGCCCTCTCCGGCCGCTGCCGGATGCAGTTCGGCGACGCGGCGCCGGTTGAGGTCGGGCCGGGCATGCTCGTGTTCTTCAAGCGGGGGGTGGTGCATTCCGTACCGGAGATCCTGGAGGAGCCGGTGGTGTTCCTCTCCATCGATACACCCCGGCGCGGGCCGCGCGACATCCAGTTCGTCGAAGCCGGAACGGGCACGCCCGACAGCTTCATGCGGCAACCCGACTGAGACTCACAGCACGTCGCTGCCGGCCGGCACGGTGCGTTGCGCCCCCGTTGCCTCGGCGGCGCTCTGGAACAGGCGCTCGCTCGTCAGCTTCAGGAAGTAGAAGCCGAATTCCGGATTCTGATAATAGAGCTGCTTCACCTCGGAATAGGACAGGCAGCGCGCCGTGCCGGCCTCGACGCAGGCGAGCGAGCCGGTGCGGCGATTGCCGGGCGAGAGCATGCCGAGTTCGCCGACGATTTGGCCCGGCCGCACGTCGAGGCCGTGCTCGGCGATGCGGAAGCGCCCGCTCTCGATCAGATACATCTCGTGGGCCGGATCGCCCTTCAGGAACAGCACTTCGCCGGCCCGGAAGCGGCGGGAGGTGCCGAAGGATTTCAGCCAGTCGAGGGAGAGGTCGCCGGAGGCGGCCCGCTCGGTCTCGCGCACGAGACGGACCATCTCGTAGAGCCGCCACGCGTTGAACGGGATCTGGATCGCCTCGGTGAGCATCACCGGCACGCTGCCGATCAGGTAGCCGTAGGTGATGACGGCGCAACTCGCGCACAGGGCCACGATCCGCAGCGGGATCATCGTCCCCATCGCCGAGGAGGCGACGGTGAGCGCCGTCCCGAGATAGCCGATGGCTTCGACCCAGTTCATCGCGTTCCCCCCGGCCTCCCGGCCGGCCCTCGCTCCGGCGGGCGCTCCTGCGCGTTTGTCGCGTCGGCGGTTCGCCCATCCGGGTGGGGGATGCAAGTGCGGGAGCGCTCAGGCGCTCGCCCGCAGCGGGGCACGATCGTCGGTGAGCGTGTCGGCGACGCGATCGGCCGCGCGTTGCCCTTCCTCGTAGGCGCCACCCGCGGTGCCCCATTGCGCACGGGAATTCGCCTCGCCCGCGAACCAGATCCGCTCGCCGACCGGCTCCTGGAGCGTCGCCCGGGCGGCCGCGTGTCCGGGCGGAACCACGGCCCATGAGCCCCGCGACCAGGGATCGTGCCGCCAAGCGGTCACGGCCGGGATCGCGAGGTCGGCCAGGGCGGCGCGGCCGAAATGCTCGGACAGAACCGCGCGGGCGAGGCGGCGCGCGCCATCGGAGCCGGTCCCGGCGGCGTCGAGGGCGCGGGTCAAAGCGGTGTCCAGCTCGAAATAGTGGAACGGCGTGCCGTCGATCCGGGTCAGCATCCCCGGCGGCTTGTGACGTCCGCCGACCACGCTGGCGAGCCGGTCGCGGCCGTGGAACGGTGCCGAGGGCCAGTGCAGGACCACGTGCTCGTAGATGCCCGACAGGAAGCCGTCGATGGCCGCGCGCGTCCGTTCGGGCAGGGGGGGATCGAAGCGGAACGCTGCCTGGAGCACGGGCATCGGAACGGTGACGATGACGGCCCGCGCGGCGAGCTGCCCACCGTCGGCGAGTTGCACGCGCACGCCCGGCCCCGACCAGTCGAGGCCGATCACGGGGCATCCGAGCCGGATCGGCAGTCCGAGCGACAATCGGGCCAGATAGGCGCCGTAGCCGCCCGCGATGAAGAAGTTGTCGCCGTATTCCATGCTCGGCCAGTCGTGCAGCGACACCTCCTCGAGCGGCCGGCCTGAGACCAGCGCATGAACGCCGACAATGCGCTCACGCCAGGGCCCGAGATGGCGGGGCAGGGCGCCGGCGGCCGGCCCGTCCTGCGCGCGGGACGCCGCGCCCGTGATCGCCCGGTCGGCGACGTCGAAGGCGCGGGAGAAGGCGGCTTCCTCATCCGCGCGCGCCGGACGCCCGCCGATCCAGAGATGCTCGTGCTGTGCGGCCCGTCGCAGGGGCTCGCCGCGGCTCCGGGCGAGGGCGACAAGGGGATTGATCGGTCCGGCATGCATCCAATGCGCGCCGAGATCGATCGCGTGGCCGCGCAGCCGCGTCGTCACCGCGCGCCCGCCGACCCGGTCGCGCGCCTCCAGAACCGCCACCGACAGGCCGCGCTCGATCAGCCGCCGAGCCGAGGCGATCCCGGCGGCGCCCGCGCCGATCACGATCACGTCGGGCGCGGCCGGGATGGCGAGACGCGGGGGCCGACGGTCGGGCGGAAGCGGGCGTGCTCGGGGGCAGGGCGCATGGTCTCGAAGCGGATCCGGGAGGGCAGCGGCCCTCATGTCGTCCGCCGACCCTGCCGCGGCAAGCGTTCCCGGCCGCCTTCCCTCGTTCAGCGGGCCGGCGCGGCGCCGTTCGGATCGAGCACTTCGACCGTTCCCGACCGGTCGCCGCCCGGCCGCGGGCTTCCGGTGAGAGTGAAGATGCGGCCCTTGTAGGTTACCGCGCCGAAGCCGTGGCGGGCGGTGGGAAGCCGGGCCAGGGCGCGCCAGAGATTGCCCGGCAGATCGAAGGCCTCGACCTCGTCGTAGGTCCTGCGGTTCGACTCGCCGCCGATGACGAAGACCTCGCGGCCGAGCACGGCGGAAGCCACGCCGCTGCGCGCGGTCGGCAGGGGCGCGGCCTCGCTCCAGGCGTCACGCGCCGGATCGTAGACCTGATTGGCCGCGAGGTTTTTGCTCGAATCGCCGTCGATCCGGCCCCCGCTGGCGACGATGCGTCCCTCCACCGTCTGCACCGCGAGGTGGTCGCGGGGCGTCGGCAAGTCGGCGGCCGTGCTCCACCTATCCTTTGCCGGATCGTAGACCTCGTGGGAGCGGACGTTGCCGCGTCCCGACCCGCTGCCTCCGACGACATGGATCTTGTCGCCGAGCGGCGCCGCCCCGCCGGCGGCCCGTGGGGTCGGCATCGGCGCGCGGGCTTCCCAGGCGTTCGCCTTCGGATCGTACGCCCAGACCTTGTCGGTCGCCTCCCAGCCGTTGACGTAGCCGCCGAACACGTAGATCCGCCCGCCCTGTTCGGCCGCCATGGTGTGGTGGACGGGGTAGGGGAAGGGCGCGCCCTTGCTCCAGCGATCGGTGGCCAGATCGTAGATCAGCAGTTCGGTCGCGCCGTTATAATCGCCGATGACGTAGGCCTTGCCGTCGAGTGCCGCGACCGCGACTTCGGAGCGCTCCGCCGGGGCGGAACTTGCGCCCGCCCAGGCTCCAACTTCGTGGGCGGCGGCAGGCAAGGTGGTGGGAACAGTGGCGAGCAGGGAGCCGAGCAGGACGAGACGAGAGAGGGCGGGGCGGGCCATGTGCGGGTCTCCGGCGGATCTATGCGGGCAACGCCTCAATCGCGCTCAGGAGCCGCGCTTCGTCAGGGTTTCCCCGAAGCTGGGGCTTGCGCCATCCCCGCGGAGTGGCGAGAACCCGCCTCGGGTGGGTGCGGATCATCGAGAGGATTGAAGGGCGCGATGCTCATCAAGGCCGCTGCCGCCGCTATGCGGCAGGTATTCTCCCCCGCCCTGCGCGGCATCCTGTTCAAATCGCTGGCGCTCACGATCGGGCTGCTAGTGGTCGTGTGGTTCGGACTGACGCGCCTGATCCAGGCCTTCCAGGCGAGCCATCACATCTCGGCCGACTACCCGTTCCTCGACACCCTGGCCTTCTTCCTGGCCGGTGCCGGGCTGTTCGTGGCTCTGGCCTACATCATGCCCGCGGTGTCGATCCTCGTGGCCGGCTTCTTCCTCGACGACGTCGCCGAAGTGGTCGAGCACAGCGATTTTCCCGCCGACACGCCGGGGCGTGCCCTGCCGTGGGGGCAGGCGCTCGGCTCGGCGTTCCGCTTCGCCGGCCTCGCCCTGCTCGTGAACTTCGTGGCGCTGATTCTCGTCTTCGTGCCGGGGGTGAACCTCGTCGCCTTCTTCGGCGCCAACGCTTACCTCCTCGGCCGCGAATATTTCGAGCTGGCCGCCGGCCGTTTCCGCTCCCTTCCGGAGGCGCGGGCGATGCGCGAGCATTACGGCTTCACGGTGATCGCGGCCGGTTGCCTGCTCGCCGGTCTGATGATCGTGCCGATCGTCAACCTCGTGACGCCGCTCTTCGGCGTGGCGCTGATGGTCCATCTCCATAAGGGGCTCGAACGCAGGGCGCTTCCCGGCCCGGCCGAGACCAATCCCCGCCTGTCGAACCGGCGATGACACGCCGTGCTCAGGCACGACAGGACGCACGATAACGCTTGCTTGAGTGGGGCGGGCGCGGCCTCGCCGAAGCGCGTCCACAATGCGGCGCGGTCCGCTTCGTAGCGCCCGGCAACCCGGTTCCGTGCGACGCGCCGAGGGGCAAATCGCGGTTCGAGTTTAATCCCGGACGGTGCGTGTGCCCCGGCACGTCATGCTCAAGTTCTGTCGCCTATATCAGTAACACCAGAGGACGAGACTGCGCTTTCAAGAGAAGGCGCCGAACAAGAGAAAGTGAACATCACATGAAGACCCGTCTTGCCGCCGTCGTTGCCGCCGTCATCATCGGCGTGACCGCTCCGGCCTCTTCCGTGATGGCCTTCGACCGGAACGCCCGCCCGGCCACAGCCGCCGACGTGGAGGTCACGGGTTCGCTCGGTGTCCACGACAGCCCCGCGCACACCGCTTGCCCGATGAGCTCGGCGGCCGAGGGCAATGCGAACCAGCAGAACTTCCCGGTCAAGCAATATGGCCAGACGTCTGGTGGTACGCGCTGCTGAGCTCGGGGCGCCGAATCCCGGCGCCACGAGACTGTGATATCATGCAAGTCGCTATTTCCAGTGGAACTTTATCGATAATATTGGCCATAACGGCCTCACATCTTCGCGATTCGAGATGCGCTTCATCGTCTCGTCGCATTTTTCTTGCTCTCTCGACGGAATGACTGAGCGTTTCTGTCGTTGATGGTAATGACTGGGCCTGAATGGCCCGGTTTCTGCCTCACCCTCCGCCTGCCGGGACGTTGGCCATTCCGCGACTATGCGGGGCCGACGCCGCAGGTGGGAGCCACCGACCGTAAGGAGTTGACCGAGCATGCAACTGAAGCCCGTCTCCTACGCCATGATTGCCGTTTTCGCCTGCGGCCTCGTGATGACCTTCGTCGGCTCGATGAACGTGCTGCTTGGCGGCATGTAAGACCCGGTCAGGCGTCCGACCGGCTCGGCCGCAGCCCGGCACCCCGGTTGAGGCGCAGCAGCAAGGCAACGGGGATCAGACCCGTCATCACGATCAACAGCGCGCTCGCGGCACCGTCCTCGTAGGTGCCGCGAGCGGCTTCGCCGTAGAGGTGCGTGCTCAGCGTCTCGACGTTGAGCGGACGCAGAAGCAACGTCACCGGTAATTCCTTCGCCATATCCACGAAGGCGAGCAGCGCCCCGCTCAGGACGGCGGGCCATGCCAGCGGCAATTGCACCGCGAGGAGTGTGCCGAAGCGCCCGCGTCCCAGCATCCGCGACGCGTCGGGAAGGGTCGAGGGGATGCGCGCGAGACCTGCTTCCGTCGCGCCGACCGGAATGGTCAGGAAGCGGAGCGTATAGGCGATGACCAGCGCCGCGCCCGTGCCGAGGCCGACGGCCGGTGCCCAGCCGAGCCCGGCGCCAGCCAGGTTGGTCAGCCCGGTATCAAGCAGCGCGAGCGGGGCGAGGAGCCCCACGGCCAGCACCGTGCCCGGCATCGCGTAGCCGAGACCGGCGGCCCGGATCAGTGCCAGTCCGCTACGTCGCCCCAGGAGATGCGGGGAGGCAGCCACCAGCAGCCCCACCGCGACCGTGACCAGGGTCGCGGCGCCCGCGTAGAGCACGGTGTTGAGGGCCTGCGCGGCGAGGGTGTCCGGCAGCCCCATCCCCTTTAGTCTCTGGCAGACGGCCCATGCGAGATAGCCCGCGGGCAGGCCGAAGCCGAGCAGTACGGGAGTGAGGCCGAGGCCGAGAGCGAGACCCGCCCGCCATCCCGACAGCGGCCGACGCGCGGTCGGCCGGTCGCGATGGCCCGAACCGGCATAGCCTCTTCCGCCACGAGCGAGCCGCTCGAGCGCGACGAGGCCGACGACGCCGGCCAGCATCACCAGGGCGATCTGCGCGGCACCAGGCAGATCCGAGCGGTTCACCCAGGTCGCGTAGACCTGCACCGTGAGGGTGCGGACCCCCAGGAACTCGGCCGCGCCGACATCGTTGAGCGCCTCCATCAGTGCGAGACCGGTGCCGAGGGCGATGGCGGGCCGAGCTAGCGGCAGCGCCACCCGGAAGAAGGTCCGCGCCGGTCCGGCGCCGAGCATCCGCGCGGCCTCAAGCAGCGTTCCCGCCCGCATCAGGAACAGCGCCCGCGTCGGCAGGTAGACGTAGGGGTAGAGGACGAAGCCGAGGAGCAGAATGCAGCCGGGCAGTGAGCGCAGATCGGGAAAGGACAGGTCGCGTGGGCTCGACAGGCCGAGCAGGCCGCGCAGACCGCTCTGCACCGGACCGAGCGGGTGCATCAGATCGAGATAGGCGTAGGCCACCACGTAGGTCGGCACCGCGAGCGGCAGCAGCAGGGCCGCGTCGAGCAGCCGACGGCCGGAAAAGGCGAAGGCCGAGACGAGCCACGCCGTTCCGGTGCCGAGCCCGATCACCAGGATTCCGACACCGGCGAGAAGCAAGCCCGTCTCGCGGATCGCCTGCGGCAGCACATAGGCCGCAAGATGCGGCCACAACTCGCCGGACCCGTCGGCCGCCGCGACCGCGAGCGATGCGACCGGCGCCAGGAGGACGGCGGCCAGCAGCGCCGCCGCCGCGTAGAGGAGGCCACGTGCGGGCGTCATCGATGATCCTGCGATCCGTCCCCTCGGCGTTCTGTCGGCCGACCGCCGGGAACGGACCAGTGATGCTTGAGAGCGGTCAGTTGTCGAAGCCGACCTTGTCCGCGAGCAGGCTCGCCGCCTTGCGGTTGCGGGCGATCGCGACGAGCGGCGTCGTGTCGAAGCTGAGCGGGCCGAGCGCCTGCAGCATCGGATCGGCCGCGACGCCGGCTTTCACCGGATACTCGAAGTCGGCCTTGGCGTAGAGCGCCTGCGCCTCGTCGGAAACGAGGTATTCGAGCAGCTTGACCGCTTCCTCGCGATGCGGCGCGTGCTTGGCGACCACGGCGCCCGAAACGTTCACGTGGGTGCCGCCGCCCTCGAAGGTCGGCAGCACGACCTTGATCGCCTCGCCCCATTTCTGCTGATCCGGACCCCCGCGGCCCGAGCGCATCAGCCCGACATAGTAGGAGTTGGCGAGCCCGATGTCGCAAAGGTCGGCGGCGATGTCGCGCGCCACGTCCCGGTCGCCCCCGGCCGCCTTGCGGGCAAGGTTGGCCTTGACGCCACGAAGCCACTCCTCGGTCTTCTCCGCGCCGTGGCGCACGAGGAAGGCGGCGATGAGGGCCGTGTTGTAGGGATGCTGGCCCGACCGGAGGCAGATCTTGCCCCGCCACTTTGGATCGGCCAGCGATTCGTAGGTCGCGGCGTTCAGGTCGGAGAGCGCCTTGTCGGCGTAGAGCACGCGGGCGCGCATGGAGAGGGCGTACCAACGCCCGTCCCCGTCGCGGAGCGGCGCCGGTACGGCTGCCTCCAGAACCGCGGAGCGGACCGGCTGAGCGAGGTCGCGGTCGACCAGCTCGATCAAGTTGCCGATATCGACCGTCATGACCACGTCGGCGTTGCCGCGGGCGCCTTCCGCCGCGACGCGCTCGGCCAAGCCCTTCTCGACAAAGACGGTGTTCACCGTCACGCCGCTCTTGGCGGTGTAGGCGTCGAGGAGAGGCCGGATCAGGCCCGGCTCGCGGGTCGTATAGAGGTTCACCTCAGCACTCTCGGCCTGGCCGGCCAGAGCAAAGGCAAGGCTGAAACCTACGAAACAACCGAAGCGCCGCAGCCGCAACATTCTATTCCCCCCAAGCATCGATGATGCTCGCCGGGTGTTATAGACGGGCAGGGAACCGGACAAGTCTGATGATTTATACTTATTCTAGATAAAATCGACGTCTCAAGCGGATTCGCATTCGGTGAAGACGAGGATCTTGCCTTCGACGAGCCCCAGCTCGATCCTGTCATCCACATGATCCTCCTGCGCCGCGGTGAGGCGCAGGGGCTCGTCGAGCCCCGGAATCTCAACGTCGATACGGGTGCTCCCGCCGGCAAAGTTGCGGCGCAGCACCCGGCCCGGCACGCCTTCGCCGCGCGGCACGATGCGGATCGCCTCTGGCCGCAGGCAGACCTGCACGGCTCCGTCGGGCCCGGAGGAGGGCAGGGCGACCGTTCCCAGCGGCGTCGCCAGACGGCCGCCGGAGGCGAGGCCCGCCACCGTCACGACGTCACCGAGCGCTCTCGCGGCGAAGGGGCTCACGGGCGCGCGATACAAGGCTTCGGCGGTGTCGCACTGGATCAACCGGCCCTTCCGCATCAGGGCGATGCGGTCGGCGAACTCGACGGCCTCGGCGGCGTCGTGGGTCACGAGGATGGCACTGATGCCGTCCTGACGCAGAACGGCGAGAGTGTCGGCACGAACCCGCTCTCGAGTGCCGGCATCGAGGTTCGAGAACGGCTCATCGAGGAGCAGCACCCGGGGACGCGGTGCGAGCGCCCGCGCCAGCGCCACCCGCTGAGCCTCGCCGCCGGACAGCGTCGCCGGGTAGCTTGTCTCACGACCCGCCAGACCGACCTCGGCGAGGCGCTCCCGCGCCACGGTCCGCGCCCGCGCGCCCGGCAAATGGCTCAGGCCGAACCGGACATTGGCCAGCACGGTGAGGTGGGGAAACAGGGCGTAATCCTGAAACATCAGGCCGACGCCGCGGGTCTCGGGCGGTTCGCCGCCGCCGCGACCGGCGATGCGCCGGCCATCGATGTGAATTTCGCCAGCATCGGGTTCATCGAGCCCGGCGACCAGCCGCAGCAGCGTGCTCTTCCCGCACCCGGAATCACCGAGAACCGCCAGGATCTCGCCCGCCGACAGCGAAAGCGAGACCTCGTCGAGCGCCAGCATCCGGCCGTAGCGCCGGCTCACACCGCGGATGTCGAGGCGCACGGATGACGATGCAGCCGACACGCCGTCCTGTCCGGTGGCCGTGGGAGGGGTGGGTTTACGGCGAGGAAACAACGGCGGCGGATCCGGCGAACGAGCCTGAACCGGGAGGACTTCCCCGGTCGTCCCCCCCTCCCTCGCACAGCTTCCGCGTCGGGGCGAGATCCCGCTTCGCGCTTCTCAAAGAGGCCGAGGCATGCTATCGCCCCGCTGCAATGCCGCTCGCCACGCCGCCCTGTGCGGAAGGTTCCGGGAAACCGGTGCTCGGCGTGAGTTGCGTTCGGCGGGTGTAGCTCAATGGTAGAGCAGCAGCCTTCCAAGCTGAATACCCGGGTTCGATTCCCGGTACCCGCTCCAACCTTCCTCCGCGATCCATTTCCGAAGCCGTTCCGCCCCCGTCGGAACTGACTGCTTCGGCTTTGCCGCGATCCGGCCTCAGCCCGTCGGCGTGCGGAGCGGGCCATAGGTGGCGCGGTAGCTGCGCGGGCCGACGACGGGGAGCAGAACGTTCCTTGCCCAATCCGGCATCCGCGCCGTGCGCGACAGACGATCGGTCATGCTCTGGACATGCGTGACGCGGGGGCGCCGCAGCCGTTCGTAGTCCGGCCCGACGTGATCCCAATCCGCCCGCTCCGCCAGCAGGCGGGCCAGAACCTGTGCATCCTCCAGGGCGAGCGCAGCACCTTGCGCCCAGACCGGCGCGGTGGCGTGGGCCGCATCGCCCAGCAGGACGACGCGGTCGCGGGTCCAGGCCGGGATGCGAACCTCTTCCAGCGGCGAGTGATAGACCGCATCCGGTTGCGACAGGACCGCATCGAGCGTGTCGCGCACCAGCCTGGGAAAGGACGCGAACGCGCCGCGGATCGCGGCCGGATCGGAGCCACGCTCCCGCCCTGCGCTCACCGAGGCCCAGCCATAGGCCTCGCCGCGATCGACCGGAATGAGCAGGAACAAGGCACCCGCCCCGGCCCACAAAGTCCAGGCCTCGACGCCGGGATTGGGCGTCATGAGGCGCCAGCTCTGGGTCGCCAGCATCGCCGACCCGAGGGCCTGTTCCCCGAACAGGCTGCGGCGGACCGCCGAGTGAACGCCGTCCGCCCCCACGAGCAGCTCGCCGCTCTCCGTCGAGCCATCGGCGAGTTCAGCCGTGACGCCCTGCGGCCCCTGGCGAACGGCGGCAATCTCGACGCCCCGGCGGATGTCGCCTGGGGGGAGATCGCCCTGCAACAGGCGCAGCAGGTCGGCGCGGCGCAGGCAATGCGGCCCCGTCTCGGTACCCCAGAACGCGGTCTCGTCCACCGCGAAGAGGAGGCGTCCGCGCTCGGTGCGGTATTCGCGACGCCGCACCGGCGCGCCGACCGCGCGGAGTGCATCCAGCAAGCCGAACTGGCTCAGCGCATGCACCGCGTTGCCGGGTAGATTAATCGCCAGTCCCGCATCTGCCTGCACGCCGCGCCGTTCCAGCGTGAGCGAGGGGATGCCCTGCTGGTGCAGGGCGCGCCTGACGGCGAGACCGGCGATGCCGCCTCCGGCGACCAGCACGCGGCCGGCCTGTTGCGTGTCCATGCGCCCTCGAGTCTGTCCCCGCGCCCGCCATCCGTGGACCGGAACGGGATAGACCCCGCAGGGCGCATCGACGCAAGCCCGCCGACCCCGAGCGAGCGGCGCCGCTCAGTGCGGGGTTCCGGTTTCCTGGCGCGTCTCGTAGGGCCATTTCCAGCCCTGGATCTCGGGCATGTCCTCACCGTGCTCGCGGATATAGAGCTTGTGCGCGGTCAGGCGGTCTCGGAACCCCTGCTTGGCTCCTGCCGCCCGCGTCACCAGCCCCGGCACCCGGTCGATCGCTTCGATGGCGAGGTGGAAACGGTCGAGCTCGTTCAGCACCACCATGTCGAACGGCGTCGTCGTGGTGCCCTCCTCGATGAAGCCGCGCACATGCATGTTGGCGTGGTTGGCCCGGGAATAGGTCAGCCGGTGAATGAGATAAGGATAGCCGTGATAGGCGAAGATCACCGGCTTATCGCGGGTGAACAGGCTGTCGAACGCGGCGTCCGTCAGCCCGTGCGGGTGGTCCCTGTTCGATTGCAGGGTCATCAGATCGACCACGTTGACGACCCGGATGCGAAGGCCGGGAACGGCCTGCTTCAGGAGATCGACGGCGGCCAGGGTTTCGAGCGTCGGCACGTCGCCGGCGCAGGCCATCACGACATCGGGTTCGAGCCCGGTCGCGTCCGTCCCGGCCCAGGACCAGATGCCGATGCCCGCCTCGCAATGGAGACCGGCCTCGTGCGCGCTGAGCCATTGCGGCTGCGGCTGCTTGCCGGCCACAATCACGTTGATGCGGTCGTAGGTCTGCAGGCAGTGGTCGGCGACCCAAAGCAGGGTGTTGGCGTCCGGCGGCAGGTAGACCCGGACGATGTCCGACTTCTTGTTGGCGACGAGATCGATGAAGCCGGGATCCTGGTGGCTGAAGCCGTTATGGTCCTGGCGCCAGACATGCGAGGTGAGGAGGTAGTTGAGCGAGGAGATCGGCCGGCGCCAGCCGAGTTCGCGCGACACCTTCAGCCACTTGGCGTGCTGGTTGAACATCGAATCGACGATGTGGATGAACGCCTCGTAGCAAGAGAACAGGCCGTGGCGCCCGGTGAGCAGGTAGCCTTCGAGCCATCCCTGGCAGAGATGCTCGCTCAGAACCTCCATCACCCGGCCCTCGTGGGCGAGGCTGACATCGTAGGGCTCAATATTCTCGATCCAGACGCGGTCGGTCGCCTCGAACACCGCGTCGAGCCGGTTCGAGGCGGTCTCGTCCGGCCCCATGATGCGGAAGTTGCGCGCCTCGGCGTTGAGCCGGATCACGTCGCGCAGATACCGCCCGAGGGTGCGGGTGGCCTCGCCGATTTCGGCGCCGGGCTTCGACACCGTGAGGGCGAAGTCCTGCCACCGGGGACAGCGCAGCTCCCGGCGTAGCAGACCGCCATTGGCATGCGGGTTGGCGCTCATGCGCCGGTTGCCCTCGGGCGCCAGGGCGGCGAGTTCGGGGAGCAGGCGGCCGGTCTCGTCGAACAGGGTTTCGGGGCGATAGCTCCGCATCCAGTCTTCGAGGATCTCGCGGTGGCCGTCATCGGTGCGGGCGTTGCTAACCGGCACCTGGTGTGCGCGCCAGAAGCCCTCCACCCGCTTGCCGTCCACGGTCTTCGGCCCGGTCCAGCCCTTGGGGCTGCGCAGCACGATCATCGGCCAGCGCGGGCGCCGGAAGCCCATGCCGCCGCCCCGCGCCTCGGCCTGGATGTCCTTGATGCGGGCGACCGCGCGGTCGAGCGTCTCGGCCATCGCCCGGTGCATCGGTTCGGGCTGGTCGCCCTCGACGAAGAAGGGCTCGTAGCCGAAGCCGGTGAACAGGGACTCCAACTCATCGTCCCGCATCCGGCCGAGCACGGTCGGGTTGGCGATCTTGTAGCCGTTGAGGTGGAGGATCGGCAGCACCGCGCCGTCGGTGACCGGGCTCAGGAACTTGTTCGATTGCCACGAGGCGGCGAGCGGCCCGGTCTCGGCCTCGCCGTCGCCGATCACGCAGGCGGCGATCAGATCTGGATTGTCGAACACCGCGCCGAAGGCATGGACGATGGCGTAGCCGAGTTCACCGCCCTCGTGGATCGAGCCGGGGGTCTCGGGCGCGACGTGGCTCGGGATGCCGCCGGGGAACGAGAACTGCCGGAACAGCCGGCGCATGCCCTCCGTATCCTGGGCGATGTCGGGATAGACCTCGCTGTAGGTGCCTTCGAGGTAGGTGTTGGCGACGATGCCGGGACCGCCATGGCCCGGTCCGCAGATGTAGATCGCGTCGAGATCACGCGCGTTGATCAGCCGGTTGAGGTGGACGTAGATGAAGTTCAGACCCGGTGTCGTGCCCCAATGGCCGAGAAGCCGCGACTTGATGTGCTGCGGCTGAAGCGGCTCGCGCAGCAGCGGATTGTCGAGCAGGTAGATCTGGCCGACCGAGAGATAGTTGGCCGCCTGCCAGTAGCGGTCGATTAAGGCGAGTTCCTCGCCGCCGAGGGGGGCAGAGGATGGCGCGGTCCGTCCTTGCGGGTTGGTTGGCTCACTCACGAAGTGTCTCCTGGCGGGCGGGGCAGGATCGGGCGGCCTCTCGGATGGCCGCCGGAACGCGGGGAGGGCGTGTCGGCGCTCAGTCTCCGAAGATCACGCGGCGGAAGCGGGCGAGGGCGAAGGCGAAGTAGACGCTGCCCAGAGCCGCGAGGGCGAGGAGCTGCGGCCAGACGATGGAAAGGTCCGCGCCGCGGTAGAGCACGGCCTGGGCGAGGGCGACGAAGTGCGGCGTCGGGCTCACGGTCTGCACGAGATATTGAAGCCAGACCGGCATGCTCTCCATCGGCGTGCTGCTGCCCGAGAGAAGCTGCATCAGCAGCAGCACCGGGATCACCAGCAGGCCGAACTGTCCCATGGAGGTGGCGATGGTGCCGAGTAGGATGCCCAAAGCCGCCACGGCGAGGGCGTAGAGGCCCGCCCCGAACAGGAACAGGGCGATGGAGCCGGCGATCGGCACGCCGAGCCACCACTCGACCACGATGAGCAGCGAGAACCCCGCCGCCACGAGGATCACCATCCCGTTGGCGATGATCTTGGCGAGCATGATCTCGACCGGCACCAGCGGCATCACCAGCAGGTGCTCCACCGTGCCCTGTTCGCGCTCGCGGATCAGCGCCGCCCCGGTGAGGATCACCGTCAGCAGCGTGATGTTGTTGATCACCTGCATCACGGAGGTGAACCAGCTCGTCTGGAGGTTCGGGTTGAACTTGGCCCGCGTCACCACCCGCACCGGTGCCGTGTCGTTGAGTTCGCTGCGCGCGGCGAAGGCGGCGATCTCCTGAGTGATGATGGTCTGGATGTAGACCGAGCCGTTGCCGGCCTGGGTCATGGCCGTGGCATCGACATCGAGTTCGATCGAGGTCGGGTGGCCGGACAGCACGTCCCGCTGCAGGCGCGGCGGCAGATCGATCACGAAGACCAGCCGGCCGGTATCCATGGCGGGATCGACCTCTTCGGGGCCGATCAGAACGACGTCCTTGAACAGCGGCTGGTTGAAGGCACTCACGATCCGCCGCGAGATGTCGGAGTGATCCTCGTCGACCACGCCGATGCTCACGTTGCGCACCTCGGTCGAGGCGCCGGAGGCGACGGAGACGATGGCGAAGGAGAAGGCGTAGACGACGAGGAACAGCATCACCGGATCGGCCCGGATGCTGCGCAACTCCTTGACGATGAGGCGGAACACGTTGGCGACGTGCGTGCCGAAGCCGAGCGGCGCGGGGGCGGGGACTTGGGTGCGAGCGGGGGCTTGGGCAGGAGCTTGGGCGGGAGCGGCCATGTCACGCCTCCTGCTTGCGCAAGAGCAGTTGCGACAGCACGAGGAACAGGAACGCGAAGCCCGCCAGCACCGCGATATTGGGCGCGAGTTCGATGAAGGGCAGGCCCTTGGTGAAGGCGCCGGCCGTGACCGGCTGGTACCACGCCGGCGGCAGCGAAAGCCCGATGATCCGCGCGCTGCCCGAGAGCGAGGAGATCGGCACCAGAAGCCCGGAGAAGTTGACCGCCGGGATGATCGACAGGAGCGCGGTGGCGAAGACCGCCGCGACCTGGGTCTTCATGAAGGTCGAGATGAACTGGCCGAACCCGGTGGTGGCCGAAACGTAGAACAGCGTGCCGAGCGCCAGGGCGATGAACGAGCCCTTCACCGGAACGTCGAACACGATCAGCGCGACGAGGACCAGCAGCAGGAAGCTGATCATTGCGATGCCGATATAGGGAAGCTGCTTGCCGACCAGAAACTCGAACTTGGTGACCGGCGTCGAGCGGAAATTGGCGATCGACCCCGTCTCCTTCTCGCGCACCACTGCGATGGCCGACATGATGGCGGGGATCAGGATGAGCAGCAGCATCATCACGCTCGGCACCATGGCGTTGACGCTGCGAAAGGCCTGGTTGTAGCGGAAGCGCGTCTCGACGCTCACGGTCTTGCCCGTTGCCGCGGCGCCCGTGCGCTCGATGACCAGTTGCTGAGCGTACTGGCTCGCCAGCGAGGTGACGTAGCCCCGGCTGGTCTCGGCCCGGAACGGCATCGCCCCATCGAGCCAGACGGCGACTTCCGGCACCCGGCCGGACTGAAGGTCGAGGCCGAACCGGGGCGGGATCTCCAGGGCGATCTGGACGGTGCCGCTGCGGAAGCGCTCGTCGAGTTCGGTCGCGGAGCGGATCGGCGCCTGTTCGCTGAAGTAGCGCGAACTGGTGAAGGCCTCGGTGAGCTGCCGGCTCTCCGGGCTGTTGTCCTGGTCAAAGGCGGAAAAGCGCAGGTTCTCGACGTCGAACGAGATGCCGTAGCCGAAGGCGACCAACAGCAGCATCGGGCCGATGAAGGCGAAGGCGATGCGGATGGGATCGCGCAGCAACTCCATCGTCTCGCGCCTCGCATAGGCCCAGAGCCGGCGCGGATCGAACAGGTGGCGATGCGGCGCGGGCCGAGTAGAGGCGGCGGGGAGATCCGCTGGCGGAGCAGCCGGTTCCTCCCGGTCGATGCCGGCGGCCTCGGCGAGATAGCCGATGAAGCAATCCTCCAGCGAAGTGCTGCCGCGCTCGCGCACGAGGTCGGCGGGCGTGCCGACGGCCAGCACCCGGCCGGCATGCATGAGCGAGATGCGGTCGCAGCGCTCCGCCTCGTTCATGAAGTGGGTGGACAGGAAGATGGTGACGCCCTCGTCGCGCGAGAGGTCGATCAGGGTGCGCCAGAAGGCGTCGCGGGCGATGGGATCGACGCCCGAAGTCGGCTCGTCGAGGATCAGCATGGCCGGCCGGTGCAAAACGGCCACCGCGAGTTGCAGCCGCTGCTTGATGCCGAGCGGCAGGCTGTCGGGCCGCGCGTCCTTGACGGGTTCCAGCTCGTAGCGGTCGAGCAGCTCCCGGATCCGCACCGGCCGGTCGTGCGGCGGCAGATGGTAGAGCTGGGCGTGCAGCTCGAGGTTCTGCAGCACGGTCAGCTCGCTATAGAGCGAGAAGGCCTGCGACATGTAGCCGACGTTGCGCCGGGTCTCCATGTCGTTGCTGCCGACGGGCCGGCCGAACAGCCGCGCGGTGCCCTCCGTGGCCGGCAGGAGGCCGGTGAGCATCTTCATCGTCGTGGACTTGCCGCAGCCGTTCGAGCCGAGGAAGCCGAAGATCTCACCGCGGCCGATACGGAAGCTGACATCGTCGACCGCGGTGAAGCTGCCGAAGCGCCGCGTCAGGTGCTCGGCCTCGATCGCCGGCTCTGCGTCGAGCCCCGGCGGGCGGGGCCGCAGCACCACCGCCTTGTGCTGCGCCTGCTTCTCGGGCGGCAGCAGCGCGATGAAGGCCGCCTCCATGTCGGGCTTGGCCGTCCGCTCGAGCAGCTCGGCGGGGCTGCCGCTCGCGATGACCTTTCCGTCATCCATCGCCACCAGCCACTCGAAGCGCGAGGCCTCGTCCATGTAGGCGGTGGCGACGACGACGCTCATGCCGGGCCGGCGCGCCCGGATCGAGCCGATCAGGTCCCAGAACTGTCCCCGCGAGAGCAGGTCCACGCCGGTGGTCGGCTCGTCGAGGATCAACAGGTCGGGATCGTGGATGAGGGCGCAGCAGAGGCTGAGCTTCTGCTTCATGCCGCCGGAGAGCTTTCCGGCGGGCCGCGCCTCGAAGGGTTCGAGGCCGGTCGCTGTGAGCAGGTCGGTGATGCGGGTCCGCCGTTTGCGCTGTCCCTGTCCGAACAGCCGGCCGTGGAAGTCGATGTTCTCGAAGACGCTGAGCGTCGGGTAGAGATTGCGGCCGAGTCCCTGGGGCATGTAGGCGATGCGCGCGCCCTGCGCCGCACGGTGGCGTCGCTCCGCCATGTCGCCGCCGAGCGCCAGAACCTGGCCGGTCTGGATCCGGCGCACCCCCGCGACCAGGGCGAGCAGGGTCGAATTTGCCGATGCCGTCCGGCCCGATCACCCCCACCATGCGCCCCGCCGGCAGGCCGAGCGACACGTCGTCGAGCGCGACCGTCCGGCCGTAGCGGTGCGAGACATGGTCGAGCCGGGCGATCTCGGCCGCGTCGTTCATGCCGGCCTCACGGCAGCTTCACGGCGAGGTCGGGCGGCCACGCGACGTTGCCCTTGATGCGCACGAACCCGATGCCGCGCACGCCGGTCTTCACCCGCTTGCGGTAGGTCTTCAGCACCTGCGGATCGATCTGGAGCTTGATGCGGAAGGTCAGCTTCTCGCGCTCTTCCTCGGTCTCGACGCTTTTGGGCGTGAACTGCGCGTCGGCAGCCACGAAGCTGATCGTCGCCGGCACGACGTATTGCGGAACCGGATCGAGGATGATGCGGGCCTCGTCGTTCAGCGCCAGCGGCCCGGCCTGCGACGCCGGCAGGTAGATCGTCATGTAGACGTCCGAGAGGTCGAGCAGCGTCAGGATGCGGGTGCCGGCGCCCACCACCTCACCCTCCCGCGCCAGCCGGTACTGCACCCGCCCGTCGCGGGGCGCCCGCAGCACGAGATCGACCAGCATGGCCTCCAGCCGCTGCACGTCGGCTTCGGCGCTCTGCACGGCGAACTTGGCCTGATCCTCCTGCGCCTTGGCGGCGTCGAGCGCCGCCTTGGCCGCCTCGGCCTTGGCCTTGCGCTGGTCGAAGATCTGCTTGGCCATGTAGCCCTTGCCGACCAGCTCCTTGCCGCGGCTGTAGTCGGCGTCGGCGAAGGTGAGGTCGCTGTTGCGCTGGGCGATCAGGGCGACGGCCTCGGCGAGGCTCTTCTTGGCCCGCAGCACCTGGGACTGGGCGCCGCGCAACTGCGCCTCGGTCTCGGGCGAGGAGATCGTGGCGACGACCTGCCCCGCGCTCACCTCGTCGCCCTCCTTGACGAGGAGCTTCGAGATTCGGCCCGCATATTTCGCGGCGACATCGACCTGCGTCGCCTCGATGCGCCCGTTCGACTTGGCGATGCCGTCCGGCATCTTCTGGCCGCGCAGACGGTCGATCAACTGCTTCAGGCGCGATTGCGCGAGGGATGGTGGTGGCGTCGCGACGGCGAAACCGGTGGCGAGCAGGATCGCAAGCAGGGCCCCGCGCGCCCTGGGGCCCGGCCTCGTCCGCCTCATGCCCTCGCCCCTGACGCGATTCGATCCAGCAGACGCATCGTGTGTTTCGCGATCATAAGCTCTTCGTCGGTCGGGATGACCCAGATCTGCGCCCGGCTTCCCGATGCATCGAGTCTTGCGACGCCCGAACCGTTGGCGTCATTGCTCAGGATCAAACCCGCCCAACTCAAATCGGCGATGATGCGCCGCCGGATCTCGGGCGCGTTCTCGCCGATCCCGGCCGTGAAGACGAAGGCGTCGAGGCCGCCGAGCGTCACGGCGAGGGCGGCAGCCGCCTGCGCCACGCGCCGGCAGAAGAAGGCGACCGCCAGGGCCGCCTCGGGCCGGTCGCTCGCCAGCAGCGTCCGCACGTCGTTGCTGAGGCCGGACAGGCCGAGCAGCCCGCTCTCGTAATAGAGCATGTGCCCGACCTCGGCCGGCGTCATGCCCCGATGCTCGATGAGATGCAGCACGACGCCGGGATCGAGCGCACCGCAGCGGGTTCCCATCGGCACGCCGTCGAGAGCGGTGAAGCTCATGGTGGTTTCCTGGCTTCGGCCCTCCTTCAGCGCACAGAGCGAGGCGCCGGAGCCGAGATGGGCGATCACCACGCGCCCGTCCGCAGTTTCCGGCGCGATCTCCTTCAAGCGCCCGGCGACGTATTCGTAGGAAAGGCCGTGGAAGCCGTAGCGCCGAACGCCCTCGTCATGGAGGAAGCGGGGGAGGGCGAACCGATCGGACAATTCCGGATGGCCGCGATGGAAGCTGGTATCGAAACAGGCGACCTGCGGCAGATCGGGCCGGCGCTGCCGCAGCACACGGATCGGATCGAGGTTGCCGAGCTGGTGGAGCGGCGCCAGCGGAATGAAGGTTTCGAGCCGGCGCAACACGGCGTCATCGATCAGCACCGGCTCCGCGAAATCCGCTCCGCCATGGACGACCCGGTGCCCGACCGCGACGATCGTCGTGTCGCCAAGATGGTGCACGAGACAATCCGCGAGATGGTGCTGGGCCGCCGAGGAATCGGGCACCTCGTCGGCCTCAAGCCGGCGCTCCTCCAAGAGGGCGCCGCTCCCGTCCGTCACCTTCAGCGAGGGTGTGCTGCCGATCCCGCTCATCCCCCCGCTCAAGCTCGGCGCGAGATCGGCGCCCTCGATGCGGTACAGCTTGAACTTGATCGACGAGCTGCCCGCATTCACGACGAGGATGCTGTCGCGCATCTCAATTCCACGCCGGAGCCGCGTCAGGAGAAGGCGGAGCGACGGCCGTGGCGATCGACGGCCTCGTCGCAATGCCTCGCGAACGGTTTTGGTCGAGTTGTACGGGCCGCGAGATCCAGGATCGCATCCAACCTCTTCCCTCTATCGACCGCGTATCCAATCGGGCGAGCCGCTGCCGGCCCGACCTTGCCGAAGGAATAAAAACTCTTCCAAAGCAGCAAATGATGATCTTGGACTTCTATCGAGAGCATGGCGGTAGAATGATTGCCAACTTATCCCGATAACATTTGATCAATAAATGAAATCTCATGCATGGAAGGCCCGTGCACCTGTCGTTCAACACGGACAATTCGGTCTGGTTGCGCAGATTTGCTAAGATGGTGGGCTGAAACCTGTCGCGACTGCTGTCGGGTGCGGGAACCGACGTCGCGCAGCCTGCATTTGCAAAAGCGCAACGGTTTCTACCTCGGCTGTTGCGCGAGCTTTGTCACGGCCTCCCCTGAGTCGAAAAGAGGCGTTCAGTTCGTATTCCGACAGGTTATTTGTCAACGAAATCAGCAATCGTTTCACAGAACCCTGGTCTCGCCGCTTCAACAGGCACTCCCGCGCTTAGCCGAAATGGCGACCGCTTCAGCAGGCAAGAAAACGCGACAACAGAGGTTTGATCATATCGACCGGTCCGAGGTGATCGGTCACGACACGAGAGCACCTGACGCCGTCGCTGTGCCCCTGGAGACCACGGCCGATGCCATCCCGCTGCATCCGGCCCCGGGGCGACGCCATCGATGCCGATGACGCCGGCCATCGGCGCGCAAACGATGGCGCGGCGGCGACTTCCCTCGAAACGGAGAGAACGGACGACCGATGCTGCGCCCGCGCCTCATTCCACCCACCGACATGTTTCCCCCGAACCCCTGGGCGGTCGAGGCCGTCCGCTACGACGGCCGGATGGCGCGCGAACTCACTGGGCAGGCGGAGACGATGTTCGCCCTGTCGAACGGTTATCTCGGGATGCGCGGGGTCACCGACGAGGGGATGCCGGTCCGTGAGCCGGGCACCTATCTCAACGGCTTCTACGAGTATCGCCCCATCGTCTACGGCGAGCGCGCCTACGGCTTTCCGACCGTCGGGCAGAGCATCCTGAACTGTCCCGACGGGACGGTCCTGAAGCTTTCCGTCGATGACGAGCCCTTCACCCTCCCGGAGGCCGAGATCCTCTCGTATCGCCGGGTCCTCGACTTCAGGGCCGGCACTTTGAGCCGGGACGTGTCGTGGGTGACGCCTGCGGGCAAGCGCCTGACTCTGCGCACGCTCCGCCTCGTTTCCTTCGCGCATCGCCATCTCGCCGCCATCACCTATGAACTCACGGCCGAGAACGCCGAGGTGGCGGTGGTGATCGCGTCCGAGTTGCGGAACGATCAGCCCCTGGCCACCGATACCAGCGATCCCCGCTTGGCGGAGGGGTTCGTCGGGCGTGTCCTGCATCCGACCGGAACGCAGTCGGAGGCGTTGCGCTCGATCCTCAGCTATCGCACCGGAAGTTCGGGGCTGGTGCTCGGCTGCGGCATGGACCATGTCGTCACGGCCGATTGCCCCCTCGCCGTACGGGCCACCTGCGACGACGATCTCGCCACCGTCGTCCTACGCGGCGTTCTCGCCCCCGGCGGGGTGATCCGCATCCAGAAATGCCTGAGCTACCACTACTCCGGCAGCGTGGCGCCCGAGCAGATCCGGTCGCAGGTGGCATGGACGCTGGACCACGCGGTCGAGAGCGGCATCTCCTCGATCGTCGCGCGCCAAAGGCGGGACATGGACCGCTTCTGGGAGCGGGCCGACGTGACGGTGGAGTCGGCCAGCCCACGCATACAGCAGGCGATCCGCTGGAACCTGTTTCAGTTGATGCAGGCCTCGGAGCGGGCGGAAGGCCATGGCATCGCCGCCCGCGGACTGACCGGGCGGACCTATGAGGGACATTACTTCTGGGACACCGAGGTCTACGTTCTGCCGTTCCTGATCTACACGAATCCGCCGATGGCGCGGAGCCTGCTCAAGGTCCGCTACGACATGCTCGACTGCGCCCGCGACCGGGCCCGGGAACTCGGGCAACGCGGCGCGACCTTCCCGTGGCGGACCATCAACGGGCGCGAGGCTTCCGCCTATTATGCTGCGGGGACGGCGCAGTATCACATCAACGCCGACATCGCTTACGCGCTTCGCAAATATGTGGAGGTGAGCGGGGATGTCGATTTCCTGTGCCGCTACGGCGCCGAGATCCTCGTCGAGACCGCGCGCCTGTGGTGCGATCTCGGGTTCTTCTCCGAGCGGATGGGCGGCCGCTTCTGCATCCACGGGGTGACGGGGCCGGACGAATACACGGCGCTCGTCAACAACAACTGCTTCACGAACCTGATGGCTCGGGAAAACATGCGCTACGCCGCCCAAACCGTGCGGATGCTGGAGCGCGACCACCCCGCTAGCTTCGATGCCCTCGTGCGTCGCACCAGCCTCGATCCAGACGAACCCGATGCCTGGGATCAGGCGGCCGAGCGGATGTACCTCCCCTACGACGAGGCGCTGAAGGTCCACCCGCAGGACGACACGTTTCTCGAATTGGAGAAGTGGGATTTCGCCGGGACGCCGGAGGATCATTATCCGCTTTTACTGCATTATCACCCGCTGAACCTCTACCGCGTGCAGGTGATCAAGCAGGCCGATATGGTCATGGCGATGTTCCTGCTGAGCGAGCAATTTACGCCCGAGGCCAAGCAACGGAACTTCGCGTATTACGACCCGCTGACCACCCACGACTCGTCTCTGTCCGTCTGCATTCAAAGCATTGTCGCCAACGAGATCGGCCTGCGCGAGAAGGCGTTCCATTACTTCAATTTCGCCGTAGCGATGGACATCTCCGACATCGGCGGAAACATGATGCACGGCGCTCACATCGCGGCCATGGGCGGCACGTGGCTCGCTCTGGTCTACGGCTTTGCCGGGATGCGCGATACGGGCGGGCGCATCACCTTCAAACCATGCCTGCCCGATGCCTGGACGCGGCTGAGCTTTACCCTGACGGTGCGCGGCCAGACGATCCGGGTCGCGTTGAGCCACGCCTCTGCCACCTACACGTTGCTGGCGGGCGAAGGCTTGACCCTCTGGCATGTCGAGGAAGACGTCCGCCTGTCGGGAGCGGAGCCTTCGGTCACGAAAGCGATCCGCCGGCCGGCCGGGGACGACCATGCCGCCCAACCGTGATGCTGTGCCCCGAAAGCTGAGCGCGGTGATCTTCGACGTCGATGGCGTGCTGGTGGATTCGCCCCACGAGCAGGCATGGCGCGAAGCCCTGGCGGAGTTCGCCGATCCGACCGGCTTCACCACGGCCTTCTACCAAGCCCATGTCGCGGGCAAGCCGCGCCTGGAGGGCGCGCGGGCCGCGCTGGAGCGTCTCGGCGACGCCGACGCCCATGCCGCAGCGTTTGCTGAGAGGAAGCAGGCGGTGATCGACCGCCTGATTGCCGAGGACCGCTTTGTGGCCTTTCCGGACGCGATTCGCCTCGCGGTCGAGCTGCGGGATGCCGGGTTGCGCACCGTGCTCGCCTCGTCCTCGAAGAACGCCGATGCGGTGCTGGCCCGCGTGATCCTACCCGATGGGTGCACGCTGCGGTCGCTGTTCGATGCGGATGTCAGCGGGCGCGACGTGCCGCGCGGCAAGCCCGACCCCGCCCTGTTTCAGCTCGCTGCCAAAGCCGTGAACGTGCCGCCGGCCGAATGCCTCGTCGTGGAGGACGCGCCAGCGGGCATCCGGGCGGCGCAGGCCGGCGGAATGGCCAGCCTCGGTATCGCCCGCCTCGGCGACGAGGCCCTGCTGCGGGCGGCCGGCGCCGACCTCGTCGTGACTTCCCTCGACCAGCTCGATGTCGCCGCCTTGGGCAGCGGGAGCCTTCGGACCCGATCCGTCGAAGCGGCGCACGACCCGTGAGCCGCACCGGCGACGGGCTGTCTCTACCGCTACGGGTTGCGGAGTGCCGGCACCGTCTTCGGTGACCCGAGGTCGTAGGTCTTGTTGCGCAGGGGATCGAGCCGGGTGCCTTCGGAGGCATCGAAGGCCTTCGGACGCGGGCCGCCCGCACCGCCATCGCTGGCGCCGTCGATCGCGAAGGCCGAGTTCGAGCCCGGCGCATAGGCCGAGGCGCGGCCGGGAGCGGCGCCGGGTTGGCCGGAATTGGGCTCGGCGGTGTTCGGATCGACCTTGTCGACCGCGCCCGGATCGGCCGGCTGCGATTGCTGGCGGGACCGCTCGACTTGCCGCCAGCGGGTGACGTTGCGCTGATGACCCTCCAGCGTATCGGCGAAGGCGTGGCCCCCGGTGCCGTCGGCGACGAAGAACAGATCCTTGGTCCGCGACGGGTTGGCGACCGCCTCCAGAGCCGCACGGCCGGGATTGGCGATCGGGCCGGGCGGCAGGCCCTCGATCACGTAGGTGTTGTAGGGGGTCGCCCGCTCGATCTCCGAGCGCATGATACCGCGCCCGAGGGTGCCGCGCCCGCCGACCAGGCCGTAGACGATGGTCGGATCGGATTGCAGCTTCATCCGCTTTTGCAGCCGGTTGACGAACACGCCCGCGACCCGCGGACGCTCGTCGGCCCGACCGGTCTCTTTCTCGACGATGGAGGCCAGCGTCACCATCTCGGCGGGCGTCTTGACCGGCACCTCGGGGCTGCGGCGCTGCCAGATCTGGTTCAGCACCTCGCGCTGCTTGGAGCGCATCAGGTTGAGGATCTGCTGGCGGGTGGCGCCGCGCTCGAACTTGTAGGTGTCGGGGAGAAGCGAGCCCTCGGGCGGCGTCTCGGAGATCTCGCCCGAGAGGATGTCGTTGTCCCCGAGCCGGGCCACGATCTGCTCCGAGGTCAGGCCCTCGGGGAAGGTGATGGCGTGCTGGACCTGACGTCCGTTGGTCAGGGTCTCGATCGTGTCCTTCACGCTCGAATGGGCCTTGAACATGTACTCGCCATGCTTCAGCGGCCCCTTGCCGCCGAAGCGGGCGGACATCTCGAACAGGCTCGGATGATCGATCACGCCCTCACGGGCGAGGATGCTGGCAATCTCCGAGGTCCCGCTGCGGCTGGGAATCACCACAACCTTATCGGCGGAGAGCGGCCCCGGCTCGGAGGTCTGGCGATTGAGCAGGGTCAGGCCGATCAGGGCGCCGAGCGCGAGGACGACGCCGAGGGTGAGGAACCCGCTGATGGTGGCGAGCAGGCCGCCGCGGCGGCGCTCGGGCTTCTCGGGCGGGGCCGGGGCGACGGTGGGCTTGATGGCCTCGCTCGGGCTGCGCGGCGAAGGCCGGTTCGGAAGCGACGGCTCCTCGGAAGCGGGCGGCGGAGACGGCGGCTCTTGTCGTCTGCGAAACATCCGGAATCCTGCTGTAGCCCTACGCGAAGGTCCGTCCAGAGCCTTCGGCGCCGGTCGCTCGACCCGAGGGCGGAGCGTGCGACGCCGCGGCACGATGGACGAAGCCTCGAGTGTCTCTCACGAAACGCTCGCTCGTGGACCGGGCGTTTTGTGAGGCAGTGTAAGCAGTTTTGTGGCGAAATGGCGTTGTCTGCGGCAGAGCCGCCGCAGCCGACGCGCGTTCAGGCCCAGATTGCCAAGGCCAAGTTTGCCGAGGCTGTCGTCAGGCGACCCGGCGCATCAGCAGCGAGGCATTGGTGCCGCCGAAGCCGAACGAGTTCGAGAGAACCGTGTCGACGCGCTTGCGCTTGGCCTCGTGCGGGATGAGGTCAATCGCGGTCTCGACCGACGGATTGTCCAGGTTCAGCGTCGGCGGCATGACGCCGTCGCGGATGGCGAGCACGGAGAAGATCGCTTCCACCGCCCCGGCGGCGCCGAGCAGGTGGCCGATGGCCGACTTCGTTGATGACATCGACGCCTTGGAGGCGGCATCACCGAGCAGACGCTCGACGGCCTTCAGCTCCAGTTCGTCGCCGAGCGGCGTCGAGGTGCCATGGGCGTTGATGTAATCGATCTCGGACGGATCGATCCCGGCCCGCTTCACCGCCGCCTTCATGCAGCGGTAGCCGCCGTCGCCGTCCGGGGCCGGCGAGGTGATGTGGTAGGCGTCGCCCGACAGGCCGTAGCCGATCACCTCGGCATAGATCTTGGCGCCGCGCGCCTTGGCGTGCTCGTACTCTTCGAGCACGACGATGCCCGCGCCTTCGCCCATGACGAAGCCGTCGCGGTCGCGGTCGTAGGGCCGGGAGGCCTTGGTCGGCTGGTCGTTGAAACCGGTCGAGAGCGCGCGGCAGGCGGCGAAGCCCGCCAGCGACAGCCGGTTGACCGGCGCTTCGGTGCCGCCGGCCACCATCACGTCGGCGTCGCCGAGCGCGATCAGCCGCGAGGCGTCGCCGATGGCGTGCGCGCCGGTGGAGCAGGCGGTGACGACCGCATGATTCGGGCCCTTCAGCCCATGCTGGATCGAAACCTGCCCCGAGGCGAGGTTAATGATTCGGCCGGGAATGAAGAAGGGCGAGATGCGCCGCGGACCCTTCTCGTGGAGGGTCACGGAGGCGTCGTAGATCGTGCCGATGCCGCCGATGCCCGAACCGATCAGGACGCCGCTGGCCTCCTGATCCGCGTCGGATTTCGGATGCCAGTCGGCATCGTCGAGCGCTTGGCCGGCAGCGGCCATGGCATAGACGATGAAAGGATCGACCTTGCGCTGCTCCTTGGCCTCCATCCACAGATCGGGATTGAAGGTGCCGTTGGAGCCGTCGCCGAAGGGCAGCGTGCAGGCGATCCGGCACGCGAGGTCGTCGGTCTGGAACGCGGTGACCGCGGAGGCTCCGCTGTCACCGGCGATGAGGCGGCTCCAGGTATGCTCGACGCTGCCACCCAGCGGCGAAACCATCCCTAGTCCCGTGATCACCACCCGCCGCATTGCACGATCCCAACCGATCCGCTTAAGTCCCTAAAGGACGCTTTTGCCCTGAAGGACCGTTCCGTCCCGCAGGGCGCTTTGTTCAAAACGTGACGGCGCGCGGGGCCTCATCGACCCCGCCCGCACGAGCCCACCGCCTCAGGCGGAGTTCTTTTCCAGGAACTTGATCGCGTCACCGACCGTCTGAATGGTCTCGGCCGCGTCGTCCGGAATCTCGACGTTGAACTCCTCCTCGAACGCCATCACCAGCTCGACGGTGTCGAGGCTGTCGGCGCCGAGATCGTCGATGAAGTTGGAGGCCTCGGTGACCTTCTCAGGCTCGACGCCCAGGTGCTCGACGACGATCTTCTTCACGCGCTCGGCGATATCGCTCATCGTTGTTGGTCCTCGTCTTCTCGATCGTGATGGTGTGTGCTTCTGACGAAAGCGCCGTGGCCGCCTCACCCACTTCGGGGCTTGTTTTGGACGGCCGGTGTTCGATCGCGCGTGGTTTGGAAAAAGCCGCAACCCGCTGAACCGTCAACTCCCCTGCACGGCTGAGCCGGGTGTTAACACAGGGTTTCCGCTCTGGCGAGTGGCGGTTCAGAAAGCGTTCATCGCCGTGGTTTTCCGGTTGGAACACCTCTTTGTGGACATTCTCAGTACATCGCCATGCCGCCATTGACGTGCAGCGTTTGGCCCGTCACGTAACCCGCTTCTTCCGAGGCGAGATAGACTGCGGCGGCCCCGATTTCGGCGCCGGTGCCGAGTCGGCCGGCGGGTACGCGGGTGAGAATCGTCTCGCGCTGCTTCTCGTTGAGCGCGTCGGTCATCGCCGAACTGATGAAGCCGGGCGCGATGCAGTTGACCGTGATCCCGCGCGTCGCGACCTCGGCCGCCAGAGCCTTGGTCATGCCCACCAGCCCGGCCTTGGCAGCGGCGTAGTTGCCCTGGCCCGGATTGCCGGTGGCGCCGACGACCGAGCCGATGCCGATGATGCGTCCGTGGCGGCGCTTCATCATCCCTCTAAGCGCGGCGCGCGACAGGCGGAAGGCGGCGGTCAGGTTGACGTTGAGCACCGCCTCCCATTCCTCGTCTTTCATCCGCATGAAGAGGTTGTCGCGGGTGATGCCGGCGTTGTTGATCAGGATGTCGAGGCCGCCGAGCGCTGATTCGGCGGCCGGAAGCAGCGCTTCCACCGCCTCCTTGTCGGCGAGGTTGGCCTCGACCACCGCGACGCGCTCGCCGCCGAGTTCTGCCGCCAGCTCGTCGAGTACCGCGCGGCGGGTGCCGGACAGCGCGACATGGGCGCCCTGCGCGTGCAGCGCCCGGGCGATCGCCCCGCCGAGTCCGCCGGTCGCGCCGGTGACGAGGGCCTTGCGGCCGGTGAGGTCGAACATGGTGTCGGCTCTTCTGGTCGTCGTGGAAATTCGGAGTGCCTCATAAAACGCCCGGTCACCGATCGTCTGCCCTTGGGCACGACGGCAAGGGGCGTTTCGTAAGAGACGCTCAGGCGTAGGCGGCGACGTCGTCGGGCGTGCCGACCGCGCTCGCGGTCGCGCCCGGCGCAATCCGCTTGACGAGGCCGGTCAGCACCTTGCCGGCGCCGAGTTCGAAGAAGCGGTCGACGCCCGCCCCGGCCATGGCGGCGACGCTCTCGCTCCAGCGCACGGTGCCGGTGACCTGGGTGATCAGCGCGTTGCGGATCGCGTCCGGCTCCGTGAGCGGGCCGGCGGTGACGTTGGCATAGACCGGCACGGCGGGGGCGTGCATCGGCACCTCGGCCAGTGCTCGGCGCATCGCTTCGGCGGCGGGCGCCATCAGCGCGCAATGGAACGGGGCGGAGACGTTGAGGAGCACCGCGCGGCGCACGCCGCGGCTCTGTGCCAGCGCCATCGCCCGCTCCACCGCCTCCCGGTGGCCGGAGAGCACGACCTGCCCCCCACCGTTGTCGTTGGCGACATCGCAGACCAGACCCTCCGCCGCCTCGCCGGCGATGTTGCGGGCGGTGGCGAGATCGGGCCCGATCAGCGCAGCCATGGCGCCGATGCCCGGCGCGACGGCCCGCTGCATCGCCTCGCCGCGAATCCGCAGCAGGCGGGCGGTATCGGAAATCGAGAAGGTGCCGGCGGCTGCGAGCGCCGAATATTCACCGAGGGAATGGCCGGCGACGAAGGCCGCATCGCGCGCGAGATCCAGGCCGCGCTCGGCCTCCAGCGTGCGCAAAACGGCGAGGCTCGCTGCCATCAGCGCCGGCTGGGCGTTGGCCGTCAGCGTCAGCTCGTCGGACGGACCCTCGAACATCAGGCGCGAGAGGTTCTGGCCGAGCGCCGCATCGACCTCCTCGAACACCTGGCGGGCTGCCGGAAACGCTTCGCTCAGCGCCTTGCCCATGCCGACGGCCTGACTGCCCTGACCCGGAAAAATGAACGCTCGCGTCATGTCGTCCCGTCGCCTCGGCGCCGGAACGGATGCACCGGCGGATCGGTGTCCCGTCCGATGTCACGCGGTACCGTCGCCGTCACGAGAGGGACTGGCGGTACCCGGATCGTCGGGAACTCCGTTTAAGGTGCGGCGCAGTCGCATCACGTGCGGCGAGTGTCAACAATGCGCTGCACAAGATCAGAGCAGCGGAAAAGCCAAGCTCGACCACGGAATCAGGTGCCCGATCACGGTCGAGCTTGGCCTGCGCCCTCGAACATTATCGATGTCGCAATCAGAACCGAGTGCATTTCCGCGCATTGATCGAAAGGCCCTCGCGTGGATGGTCCCTGCGAGACACACCCCATGTTCCGCACGATGTATCCCCAGGAGGCGGTCGGGCACGCCCATGCCCTGATCGGTGCCTACGAGACCGCCCATGCCGGGCTCGCCCGGATCTCGCACGAGTTCCGCCGCGACTTGTGCCTGGCCCTGGACAGACTCGGGCCCGGCGCGGCGCCCTATCTGCGGGTCGTCCGCAGTGATCTTGAAGATCGCACCTCGGCGGCGCGTGCGACGTGGCCGCTCTGGATCGACCGGCTCACCGACCCGATGATCGATCGCCGCCTGATCGCATCCCGTGCGCTGCTCGACGCCGTCGAGAGCGAGGCCGACGCCCGTGGGATGATTCTCTGACGATTCCGTTCCGAAGCCACGATCACCGGCTTCGTACAAACGGCGTTCCCGTCGCCGTGACTAGGCGGCGACGAGCAGGTTCGGCCGGCGCGATCGCTCGGCCAGATCGGCACGCGCCCGGTCCAGCGCCTCGGCGACGCCGAGGGCGGCGCGTGCGATCTCCGCGTCGGAATGCTCGGCGGTGACGTGCATCCGCAGGCGGCTGGCCTCGCCTGACGCGGTGAGATCGACCAGCAGGCCGAGTTCGATCAGGCGCGGTGCGGCAAGGCGGGCGAGTTCGCCGGAGCCGATCGCGACGGAGACGCTGGTGCAGGGCTCGCCGCAGACGGTCAGCGCCCGCTCCCGCAGGGCCGTGCGCAGGTTCAGCACGTTGCGCATCAGCCGGGCGCGGCGTTCACACCCGTCGGCCTCGTCGATGAGGGTGAAGGCCTTGAGGAGCACCGCGATCTGAATCGGCGAGAGCGCCTGCGCGTCGGCCTCAGAGGCCCGCAGACAGGCCGTGACCGCGCGGGTGCGGGCGGCGACGAAGCCGCCGTTCGAGGCGAAGCTCTTCGTGAAGCTGCCGGTGACCAAGTCGGCCTTGCCCAGCATGTCCTGGAGGCCGAGATGGCCGCGCCCGTCCTCGCCGAGACAGCCCAGATCCTGGGTGACGTCCACGAGGAGCGTCGCACCGTACTCGTCACAGAGCGTGCGCAGGGCGGCGAGGTCCGGCGTTCCGGAATCGAGCGGCGACAGGCTCTCGGTCACGACGAGGATGCCGTTCTCGGCGTCGCGCGCCCGGATGGCCCGGAGCCGGGCGCGGCAATGCTCGGCATCCAGATGGCGGAACGGGCGGAGGTGTGCGGTGGCCGCCTCGGCACTCTCCCGGAGGCCGCTCCGGATGGCGGCGTCGATCACCACGTGGTCGGTCGAGCGCACGAGGCCGCGGATCACGGTGCGGGCCGCGGCACGGCCGGTCGCGCAGAGCAGAGCCTCCTCCATCTGAAGGAAGTCGGCGATCCGGCGCTCCAACGCCACCGAGAGACCGGGATCGCCGGCCTCGGCCGCGGCGCAGACGCTGCGCACGCCGAAGCGGCGGAGGGTGTCGGCGGCGGTGGCCACGATCTCCGGGTGGGTCGAGAGGCCGAGGCAATCCTGCGAGGCGAAGTCGAGCCCACGGAGGGGGCGGTCGCCGAACGAGGCGGCCTTCGGCAGAAGGTGGACGCCGTCCGTGCGATCCCGGTCCGTCGCGTCGGTCTGTTCACGATGTCTCATGCCATCCCGTCCGATGCCGCGCCAATCTCGAGATCCGACTTTCGGCGGTGGCGGCTTGCCATCGGGTTAAACGGCAACGGTCCAGAGAAAATGCATCGGCGCGTATTTAACGAAATGCTTCTTTCGCGCTTTCGAACTGATCGCCAATTTCGCGCTTCAGTGTCGAGATGATGGGGGCGCCGGCCCGGCTAAACTTATCGAAACGTGAATCGAGGCTGCCGGAAATCTTTCGCAAACCATTTTGGCGCGGCCGGGATGGGCTGCTGTCTCTCGTCGATGATGAATGCAGCTGCCCTTTGAACGGTTCGGGGCGCCGCCTTGTCCAGGCGGCGCCCCCGAGCGTTGTGCACAACGGGGTTCCGCGTCGGATCAGATCACCGGAAGCCCCGCCATGCTCGCGCCGATCCTGTAGCCGTCGCCGAAGAGGGCTTCGTGCGCGAAGTAGTAGACGCCGAGGAACAGCATCAGCGCGCTGGCATAATAGACCGGCGCCAGAACCACGTCCCGGCGGGTGGCGGGGACCCGGACGTCGTCGGCGGCGATGGCGATCAGGACCGCGATGATGCCCGAGTGGCCGATGGCGTCGACCTTGCCGAATTCGAAGATGGCCGAGATGAAGACCGCCGTCAGGATGATCGCCGAGGCGCGGCGCACCAGGGGCGTCCAGATCAGAGCGAAGGCCAGCGTGAACTCGATGATGCCGGCGGCCTGCATGAAGAGTTCCGGCGAGGCGCCCATCGTCATGGCCGGCTTGGCGGCGATGAGCGGATCGGTCCAGTGCGGGTAGGCCCACTTCTCGACCGAGGCCCACATCAGGGTGATCGCGGCGGAGATGCGCACCACGTCGATCGGGCGCTGGCCGAACAGCTCGCGATCGAGGGCGGTCAGAGCGAGGAAGGCGGCCACGCCGAGGAACACCGGATAATCGGCGAGATGGAACACGCCGTAGTTCCAGACAGCGAAGCCGAACAGGAACACGATGCCGGCGGCGGTAAAGGGAAGGGTGCGCTTCCAGAGCAGACCGGCGGCCATGGCGAGCTGGAGCCACGGGATCCAGGTGGCATCGGTCTTCAGTTCCGGCGTCAGGATGATGCCGCCGAGGTTCCAGAGCGAGACGAGGAAGAACCCGACCACCGCCCGCACGATGAGGCCGCTATGGATCCGAGCAAGCGCGGTGACGCGGTCCAGCGCGTTGAGGAGCGCGGTGCCGAGCGGCGTGCCCTCCATCAGACAGCCGAACATCAGGCAGACAAGGGCCAATCCGGTGAGAAGCTCGAAGTCGGCGCAGAGGACCTGTTCGAGGCCGCGGGGCTGCCCGGCGACGTCGAAGGCACAAAACCATTTGACGTGGGCGCTGGCCGCCCCGGTCCCGAAAACTAGAAAGCCTGCTGCGCCTGCAAGCATGAGAGGAGAGCGCACCCAGAAGCTGGACACGTGAGACATGGAGCCGCCGAAACGGGAGGGAAGTTCGTTGTGCAGGAGAAACTTAGCGCAATCCGATGGGCCTCGCTAAGGCTTTGTTTACCCACTTGAACGATTGGTTAACGGGGATTGTGTAACAAAGGTTATGCAACCTCGGGGCGCTCGACACGCCCGGTCGATGCGTCGTCTTCCCAGGGTGATCGGTGAACCTGTGGAGAACGGGGGTAGCGGGGATGCCCAGCAGCGCCGCGGGCGCGTTAACGCTTCGGAAGGCCGTGTTGATGACGGCTGGACCAGCGCCGCGCGGGTCGCTCGATCGGGACAATGAATGATTGCACTGCTCAGCCTCGTCAGCCTGACCTGTGGCCTCGCTCTCGCCGGACAGGCGCCGCGCTTTCCCGGCTGGACGGCCCGGATGGAGATGGCCGGCGGTCTCTCGCTCGTGACGGGTCTCGCCACGGTCGGGGCCGGACTGAAGGCCTACTGCATCTGAGCCGCATGTTGTGAGTCCGGCCCGCGAACGGACCGGTTCACAGGATCACGTGTGCGAGCTCAGTCGCGCCGCCGCAGAAGGCTCGCGAAGAATCCATCCAGGCCACCCGCTCGTCCGATGCCGCCGACGACGTGAGAGGGCAGGGTGCGCAGGTCGCCCGAGGCGTCGATCAGCTCGGCATGGCCGGACAACCGGTCGGGCGTGATCGCGATCCGCTCGAAATCCGGATTGCGGGCCAGGAACGCCGCGACTTGCGCGCTGCCTTCCTCGGGCTCCAGGGAGCAGGTGCAATAGACGAGGCGCCCACCGGGCCGCGTCAGCCGTGCGGCCTTGTCGAGCAGGCGGCGCTGCAAGCCGGCCAAGCGGATCACGTCCGCCTCGCTCTTCGTCCAGACGACATCGGGATGGCGACGGATCGTGCCGGTCGCCGAGCAGGGCGCATCGAGAAGCACCGCGTCGAAGGGCGCGTCCTCCGGCAAAGCGAGGGCATCGGCGGTAACCACTTCGGCGGAGAGGCCGAGGCGTTCGAGGTTCCGCCCGAGGCGTTCCAGCCGCACGGCCGAACGGTCCACCGCGGTGACCGCGGCGCCGGCGGCGGCCATCTGGGCCGTCTTGCCGCCGGGCGCCGCGCAGAGATCGACGACGCGCTCGCCCGAGACGGGCGCGAGCAGCCGCACCGGCAGGGCGGCGGCGGCATCCTGCACCCACCATGCGCCCTCCGCGTAGCCGGGAAGCTCGGCCACCGCCTGCCGCACCTCTGCGAGCCGCACCGATCCGAGATCGAGCCGGATGCCCCCGAGTCGCTCGGCCCAGGTCTCGGGATCGTGGGGAATCGTGAGATCGACGGCCGCACCTTCGAGATGTGCGACGGCGATGCGGCGCGCCGTCTCTTCGCCGTAGGCGGCCTGCCAGCGCCGGGCGAGCCAGTCCGGGGTGTTGTGGGCGAGCGGATCGCTCTCCTGCGCCCGGATCTCATCACGCTCGCGCGCGATCCGGCGCAGAACGGCGTTGACGAGGGGCACGAGATGCTGGAGCTGCGGATCGGCTTTGGCGAGGCGCACCGAGAGATCGACGGCGGCGTGGTCGGCCACCGCCAGATCGAGGATCTGCGCCGCGCCCGTCACCAGCAACGCAAGGAGGTGGGGCCGGTCTTCCGGCAAGCCGTCCCGCAGGCGAGCGGCGAGCGCCGCCTTGATGAAGCCGAGGCGGCGGAAGCTCGCCGTGGCGATCGCTCGAGCCAGCGCGGCTTCCCCCGCATCCAACCCCGCGCCGCGGGCGGCCTGGGCGAGCGCGTCCTCGAGCGCCAGGCCGCGGGCGGGCCCGAGCAGGGTCGCCACCGCTTCCCGCGCAGCATGGCGTGCCGCAAGGCCGGGGACCGACGGGTCAAAGGGGGGCGGCGGGCGGCGGTTGGGGGTCGGTGCCACGCGTAAAGGGCCGTTCTGGGCTAAAAGGGATCGGAGGGGTCTCGCCCCGGAGCCGACGCAGTCACATCTGTCGGCGAGGGATGCAAGCAATGAAGGAGATCGGCATGACGCAGGCGGATGCCAAGGAGAAGGACGCAGCCTCGCGCGCCCTTTCCCCGGCGGCCCAGCGCGCGCTGGCGGAAGCGGCCGAGCGGCGGGCGGCGATCGACGCCCGCGCGGCCAAGATCGCCGAGCGGCCCGAAATGCTCGGGCGCGGCGGCCTGGAGCCTGTCCGCTACGAGGACTGGGAGGTGAAGGGCCTCGCCAGCGACTTCTGACCGGACGCTGACGCTGACCCCATGCCCGGACCCCTTGAAGGGCGTCCGGCGTCGGCCGCCGGAGCGAATCAGCCGAATTGCTCGCGCAGAATGCGCTCTTCCAAGCTATGGCCGGGGTCGTGCAGCAGCACGAGATCGGTGGCGTGGTCGAGCCATGTCTCCACCGTGCAGACGCGGCGGAACTCGGTGTGGTCGGCCACCGCCGCGACGGGGCGGTGTTCGGCGTCGATCACGTCGATGCGGATGCGCGCGTGGTTCGGCAGCAACGCGCCGCGCCAGCGCCGGGGCCGGAAGGCCGAGATCGGCGTCAGCGCCAGGAGATGCGCGTTGAGCGGCAGGATCGGTCCGCCGACTGAGAGGTTGTAGGCGGTCGAGCCGGCGGGCGTCGCAGCGAGGATGCCGTCGGCGATGAGTTCCGGCAGGCGGACATGGTCGTCCACCGAGACCCGCAGCTTCGCGGTCTGGTGGGTCTGGCGCAGCATGTAGACCTCGTTGATCGCCCGCGCCGTGTGGCTGTTCCCCTCGGTGTCGGTGGCGATCATCGTCATCGGATGGATCGTCGAACGCTTGGTCGCCTCCAGCCGTTCGAGCAGGCCTTCTTCCCGGAACTCGTTCATCAGGAAGCCGACCGTGCCGCGGTTCATGCCGTAGATCGGCTTGGGCGCATCCATGAAGCGGTGCAGGACCTGAAGCATCAGGCCGTCGCCGCCGAGCGCGACGACGACATCCGCCTCCTCGGGCGAGACATGGTCGTAGCGGCGCATCAGCAGGTCCGCCGCCTCCCGCGCATCGGCTGTGGGGCTCGCCACGAAGGCAATCCGTGAAAAGCGACGCGGCATCCGTGCTGTCAGCCCTGTTGACGGGAAGAGGCCGAGCCGGTCTCACTCGGGGTTCGAGCCGACCACCCGCGAACGGGCGCCGGCCTGCCGAGGGAGAGCCATAGCATGGAGCGGCCGCTCCTCGTCTACACGACCTTTCCCGATGCCCCGACCGCGCTCGAAATCGGGGAAGCTCTCGTGCGCGCCCGGCTCGCGGCCTGTGTGAACGTGATTCCGGGGATGCAGTCGGTCTATGCCTGGAAAGGCGCGGTCGAGCGCGGCACCGAGGTCGTCGCGATCCTCAAGACCCGGGAGAGTCTGGCCGACGCGCTGGCGGCGGAGCTGAAGCGGCGTCACCCTTACGAAACCCCGATCATCCTGCATCTGCCGGTCTCGGGGGCCGACCCGGACACCGCGGCCTGGATCGCATCGGAAACCGGCCTCGGCTGATTGAGCCGGCATGACCCGACATGCGAAGGGCGCGGACCCCGTCACCGGAGCCGCGCCCTCGAAACGTCGCTTGAACGCTTCAGGCGCCGACGAGGGGTGAGAACGAGCGCTGCTGGTGAGCGATGCTCGCCTCGTAGCGCTCGGCTTGCAGCCTCGTCAGGCCCGCGACCAGGGCCATCGACCCGCGATAGACGGTGTAGGTGCCGTCCTGGGTCGGTTTCACGCGAATGAGCTCGGACACGGGACCTCTCCCTGCCAGGGGTCAAACTTTGAACGCGTTACGATGAGGGCAGGTTAATCGGTTGTTCATGTCTTGCAAGCGGCTTTGAGCTTCGCATCACGCAATATTTTTGCTGCATTGCAAGACGAGCCGGCTTGTTTCGCAGTGCGGCTGTAATCACGGAAGATAAAATCCACTTTTCTGCGAATACCTTCGCAGACTTGGCTGCACATGCGGGCATCGGCAGCGTCCATTGTGCGTGTGGCGTGAGACGCGGTGCGTCTTCGATGGATGCCCGGTTGTGGTGCAACGAAAAGGCACGCTGCGGGTGGACGTTTGTCGCGGTGCAAATGTTGCATCAACACTTTGCTTGTATCGTCCGTTTCAAGAAGCCTTATGCCACGGGCCCCCATGCCGGATTCCCAGCCCCCGTTTGCCGATTTCCCCTTCGACCTGACAGCCGACGAGACCGCGGCACAGGTCGAAGCGGCGCTTGTCGCGCGGCGAGAGGAACGGACATCCACGAACTGGATCGCGCTGATCCGGCTTTTCGACGGCACCGAGATCCCCTGCAACGTCAAGGATATCTCCAAATCCGGTGCCAAACTCGGCGTGCCCGCGACCTATGAATTGCCGTCCGCCTTCATGATCAGAATCATCGGCCGGGACTTCGTGCTGCGGGTCAATCTCGCTTGGCGGCGGGGCAATTATGCGGGCGTCCGCATCGAACGCATCGCCAAGCTGCCGGTCGTCGAAGAGAAGAAGGCACCGGCCGATGGGCCGGCCTCGAAGCCGACCCCGAACTACAGCTCCATTGGCACGCGCCGCAGCCGCATCTCGCCCGACTGAGACGATGGAGCCGCGGGCGGGCGATGGGGTCGCGCTTCCGCAGACCTTGAAGGACTCGCCGTGGCGGTGACCGTCCGTTTCAAGCGTCTCGGCTTGTTTGTTCGGCAGCGCACTTGCAAGGCGTCGCCGTGAACCGATAACCCAGCGTGCCGGGGCTTTTCGAGCTTCGGCAACCTCTCGGGTGTGAGCCGCGGGGCCGCAGGAGCCGTTTCTGCTGACGACCGGCACCTCGAATCCCGCGCGAAACCATCCTGCGCGAAACATGGGAGCCGCGCTTGGCCACCATCATCCCCGTCTCGCCCTTCGATTACGTCGTGTTCGGCGCAACCGGCGACCTGACGCAGCGCAAACTCCTGCCGGCCCTCTACCAGCGCTATCGCGACGCCCAGATCCCGGAGACGAGCCGCATCATCGGCGCGTCGCGCAGCCACATGAGCGTGGAGGAGTTCCGGGAGCACGCCCGCGATGCCCTGAAGAGCTTCGTGCCGCCGGCCGAGATCGACGACGCGCGCCTCGCCGGCTTCCTCGATCACCTGTTCTACGTCGCGATCGATGCCCTGGGCGACGAGGGCTGGGACGACCTCAAGCGCCTGCTCGACGAGCGCCCCGACCGGATCCGGCCCTACTATCTCGCCACCTCGCCCGATCTCTACGGCGCGATCTGCCGCAACCTCGACCGCTACGGGCTGATCGGTGAGAACAGCCGCGTCGTGCTCGAAAAGCCGATCGGCAAGGACCTGAAATCGGCCCGCGCCATCAACGATGCCGTCGGCGCGGTGTTTCCCGAGAGCCAGATCTTCCGCATCGACCACTATCTCGGCAAGGAGACGGTGCAGAACCTGCTAGCCCTGCGCTTTGCTAACACGATCTTCGAGCGGCTCTGGAACGCCGACGTGATCGACCACGTGCAGATCACGGTGGGCGAAACGGTCGGCGTCGAGGGGCGCGGCGGCTACTACGACACCTCCGGCGCCCTGCGCGATATGGTGCAGAACCATATCCTCCAGCTCCTCTGCCTCACGGCGATGGAGAGCCCGATCTCGCTCGACGCGAACTCCGTGCGCGACGAGAAGCTGAAGGTGCTGCGCGCCCTCAAGCCCATCACCGCCGCCGACGTGCAGAGCGTGACCGTGCGGGGGCAGTACGTGGCCGGCGCGGTCAGCGGCCGTCCGGTGGAGAGCTACCACACCGACCTCGGCAGCAATGCCGCGAGCCGCACCGAGACCTTCGTCGCCCTCAAGCTCGAAGTGCGCAGCGGGCGCTGGGCGGGGGTGCCGTTCTACGTGCGCACCGGCAAGCGCTTGCCGAAGAAGCTGTCCGAGATCGTGGTGCAGTTCCGCGCCTCGCCCTTCTCGATCTTCCCGAACGACGCCTTCGGGCGCGAGCCGAACCGCCTCGTCATCCGGCTCCAGCCGGAGGAGGGGATGAAGCTCGAAGTGATGACCAAGGATCCGGGCCCCGGCGGCATGCGCCTGCGCCCGACCAATCTCGACATCTCGTTCGAGGAGACGTTCAAGCAGCGCTATCCCGACGCCTACGAGCGGCTTCTGATGGACGTGGTGCGCGGCAACGCCACCCTGTTCATGCGCCGTGACGAGGTGGAGGTGGCCTGGGCCTGGGCCGACACCCTGCTCAAGGCCTGGGCCGACCGCCCGGACCCGCCGCGCCCCTACGCCGCCGGAAGCTGGGGACCGACCGCCTCGATCGCGCTAATCGAGCGCGACGGCCGCACGTGGCACGAGGAAATCGGCTGACGCCTCGGGGCACGAGGACATCGGCCGAGGTCGGTCACGCCTCCAGCGGCGGCTCGGTCGGCCGGTCGATGATGCGGCGACCGAACAGGCTCGCCACCAGCTCGACGAGCGCCCGGGCGCTGCGCCCGCGCTCGTCGAGGAAGGGGTTCAGCTCCACCACGTCGAGGGAGCCGACCAGCCCTGAATCGCACAGCATCTCCATGATGAGATGCGCTTCGCGGAACGTTGCCCCGCCCGGCACCGTCGTGCCGACGCCCGGCGCGATGGCGGGGTCGAGGAAATCCACGTCGAAGCTGACATGCAGGTGGCCGTTCGCGGCCGCGACCCGGTCGAGGATGCGGCGCAGCGGCGCGACCACGCCGAATTCGTCGATGGTCCGCATATCGATGACGTTCACCTGCCGCTGCGTGACAATGGCCCGCTCGCCGGCATCGATCGAGCGCAGGCCGAACAAGTGGATGCGCCGCGGATCGAGCAGCGGGCGTTCACCACCGTCGAACAGGTCGACGAAACCGGGCTCGCCGCACAGGGCGGCCAGCGGCATCCCGTGGACGTTGCCGGAGGGCGATGTCTCCAGGGTGTTGAAGTCGGCATGGGCGTCGAGCCACAGCACGAAGACCGGCCGCCCGGAGCGGCCGCAATGGCGCAGCGCCCCGTCGATCGAGCCGAGCGACAGGCTGTGGTCGCCGCCCGCCACGAGCGGCAGGCTTCCGCCGTCCAGGGCCGTTTCCACCGCCCGCGAGATTTCGGTCATCCAGGAGCGGATCGCCGGAAGGTCGCGCTGGCCCGGCGTGCAGTCGGGGGCCAAGTCACCCTGGTCGCGGACCGTGAAGCCCAGATCCCGAAGCACCCGCAGCAATCCGGCGGTGCGCAGGGCCGCCGGCCCCATCACGGCTCCGGGCTCGCTCGTTCCGATCTCGATCGGTGCGCCGATGAGGTCGATCGTGGAGGGTGCGGGCATCGAGGCTTCCGTTTGAGCAGGGCGGGTCGGACTCTTCGCCGGCCGGGCGTGACGGCACGGCTGCGCCACGCCCTATTGTCTTACGAGCGGGGAAAGGATGCCAAGGACGGGCCAATCCTCTCGAAGCCGATCCTCCACCACGACGATGACAACCGGACGATCACTGTCCGGCGTAGAGCTGACCGATCTGCGGACAGGCGAGAGCGCATTCCGACGAAGTGGTCCCCACGCGGACCTGTCCGGGGCGTCGAAATCGGAGCGTCGAATCGGTCTACGCGTACAGCGCCCGCGTCGGCTTCCGGCGACTGTGGCAGATCCTTTTCGCCGCGCGGAGTGCCAGCGTTCGGGGTGACGCGCCGCATCGACATCGCCCGTCACGGGATCGCGACGCACCCGCCGGGCCGATCCTCAGAGGGCCGCGATTCTGTCGCCCTCAGTCCGGGCCACGCCGGTCATCTCGCCGATCGCCTGGAGCGTGTCCCGCTCGGCCTCCCGTGCGACCTCGGCGAGGCGCTCGGGCGTCGGCATCGGCAGGCGCACCAGCACCAGGGTGCCGATCCCTTCCTCGGAGCGGATGCGCAGCGACCCGCCATGCAGCTCCGCGGTGGAACGGGCGATGGCGAGGCCGAGGCCGGAGCCCTTGTAGCTGCGGGTCAGGTTGGTCTCGACCTGCTCGAACGGCCGGCCGAGCTTGGAGATCGCCGTCTTCGGGATACCGATGCCGGTATCGCCGATGAACAGGTGGACGAAGCCGTTGCAGGAGCGGCCGCGCAGGGCGACGCGGCCCCGCTCCGGGGTGAACTTCACCGCGTTCTGGATGATGTTGAGCAGGATCTGCTGGAGCGCCCGCTCGTCGGCCAGCACGTGCAGGGTGCCGGCCAATTCGAGATCGATGGAGACGGATTTGCTCGCCGCCTCCTTGGCCACCAAGGTCAACGCGGAGGTCAGGGCCGTGCCGAGGTCGATGTCGCGGCGCACGAGCTTCACCCGCTTCGCCTCGATGCGCGACATGTGCAGGATGTCGTCGATGACCGAGAGCAGGTAGGTGCCGCTCTGCTGGATGTCGCGGCAATAATCGGCGTAGCGGGGCGAGCCGAGCGATCCGTAGACCTCGCTCTCCATCAGCTCGGCAAAGCCCATGATGGCGTTGAGCGGCGTGCGCAGCTCGTGGCTCATATTGGCCAGGAACTCGGATTTGGCCTGATTGGCGATCTCGGCGCGGGCCTTCTGGTCGAGATGACGCTCGGCGAGGTCGGCGAGCTGCTGCGTCTGGGTTTCCAGGGTGCGACGGGATCGCTTGAGATCCTTGACCGTCTCGATCAGCTCGCGTTCCGACGTGACGAGCTGCTCCTGGTGGCGCTTGAGGCTGGTGATGTCGGTGCCGACCGAAACGTAACCGCCGTCCTTGGTCCGCCGCTCGCTGACCTGGAGCCAGCGTCCGTCCGTCAGCTCCACCTCGAAGGTGCGCGACGGGCCGCGTTCCGAACCCGGAATGCCCCGGCGCACGGGGGGGAGGGCGCCCCGTCCCATGATCTCGTCGTAGCGGCGGCCGGGCACCGCATCCTCGCTGGCCAGGGCGTGCAGGTCGCGGAACTTCGAGTTGCACAGCACCAGCCGGTTGCTGGCGTCCCACAGCACGAAGGCTTCGGAGACCGCCTCCACCGCGTCGCGCAGGCGCATGTCGGCGGTGGCGGTAAACTCGGCGAGGCGGCGTTGCTCGGTCACGTCCATAGCGATGCCGACGAGATGGCGGCTGCCGTCGACCGCATCCTCGACGATTTCCGCGCGGGTGCGCAGCCAGATCCACTCGCCGGACGCGTCGCGGATGCGGAACTCGTGATCGACGGTCGCGTGGCTCGCGGCGAGGTGGCGGGCGAGGCTGTAGAGGTCGCCGTCCTCGGCGTGCAGCAGGGCGTTCACGTCGCCGAAGGAAAGGAGATCCTTTTCCGGCGTGTAGCCGAGCAGGGCATACATCGAGTCCGACCAGAAGATCGTGCCGCGGGCGATGTCCCAGTCCCAGAGGCCGCAGCGGCCGCGGCCGAGCGCCGTGTCGAGGCGCTGCTTGACGAGATCGCAGACCTCGTCCGCCGCCTGCGCCCGCTGCGTCTGCAGGATGTAGGCGGTGGCCATGCCCGCCAGCACCAGGGCGATGGCCGAGAGGGAGACCGCGTGGTGGCCGAACATCCGCCACCAATTGTCGGCCAGCGGCTCGAACCTTTGGACGACCGCGACTTCGCCCATCCCGTCGGACAGGCGGCGTGCTGCAACGACCGCCTGACCGCCGGCCTGGAGGTTCACCGTCATCGCCCCGGCGCTCTCGCCGAGAATGGCGATGGGCTCACCGTCGGCGAGATACCCGGCGAAGGTTTCGGCCGGGGCGGGCGCGGGATAGGCGGCACGAATCCGGCCGCCGGGGCCGATCACCAGAACCTCGCGGCCGGCCGGCAGGAGATGGACCGGCAGCACGCGCTCGAGCCGCGTCTCGGCGGCCGACGACGCGTTCGAGAGGGCGAGGGCGGCGAGGCGCGCGAAGGCCTCCACCTCGCGGGTGGCCACGCGCATCGCCTCGTCGTGGCGCCCGCGCATCTGCAGGGCCGCCACGCCCAGCAGCGTGAGCATGAAGACGACGAGCAGAGCCGGAAGCGCGTAGCGAAGCCACGTCTCCGCCCGGATGAGGCGGGCCTGGGCAGTGCCGGTCGTACGTTGGATCCCGAGGATCGTGTCCGCGCGTGCGCGCGCGGACAGGGACGCGGACACCGCCCCCGACATATCGACACCTCTGCACTGTTTGGAAACGGCGCCTTGGCCTGAGCCGCGTCGGCTGCTTCGAATCGTATTCACAATGGACATCGCGGGCCGGCGTTTGTCCACGCCGTTTTTGGGGTGGAGAATTGACACCGCGCGGCCGCTGACGGTCGCACGGTGCCGAAACGCGTTCCTCAACAGACCCTTAACTAGCCGGCCAAGCTTCGCGTCCCGATATCGGTCACATCACGAGAAAGTCCGGGCGTGGCCGCGATGCGACGCAGGGCCGTCTCGGCCGCGGCCCGGCGCCCCGGTTCGAGGCGCCGCCAGGGGCCGAAGGCGGTCATCAGGCGTGCGGCGACCTGCGGGTTGGTGCCGTCGAGCGCCAGCACGGTCTCGGCCACGAGGGCGTAACCGGCCCCGTCCGCGCGGTTGAACTGAGTCGGGTTGGCGAGGCTGAAGCTGCCGACGAGGGAGCGCACCCGATTTGGGTTCGTATTGGCGAAGGCCGGGTGGCCCTGAAGGCGGCGGATGCGCGCCACCGTCCCGTCCTCGGGGATCATCGCCTGGATCGCGAACCACTTGTCGAGCACCAGCGGCTCGTTTGCGTAGCGCTCGGCGAAGGCGGACAAAGCCGCCTCTCGTGCCTCGCCCGGCACGAGCGCGAGGACGGCAAGCCCGGCGAGGCGGTCGGTCATGTTGGTCGCCTGCGCGATCTGCGCCTGCGCCAGAGCCGTGCCGGTCTCCGGGTCGGCGGCGGCGATCAGGTCGAGGGCAGCGTTGCGCAGGGCCCGCCGTCCGGCTGCGGCCGCGTCGGGCGAGAACGGGGTACCGTCCGGCTCCGCCAGAGCCTCGCGGAGGCTCAGGAGCCGCTCCCGCAGGCCCGTGCCGAGGCGGCGGCGCAGATCGCGGCGCGCGGCAAAGATGGCGTCCGGATCGATCTCGGTTCCGATCTCGTCGGCGAGGTCGCCCTCGCTTGGCAGGGCCAGAACCTGCGCGGCGAAGGCCGGGTCGCGCAGGGCCTCCGCATCGAGGAACGCGCCGAGCGCGACGACGAAGTCGTCGGCGCCCGCGTCCCCGGCCGTCTCGCCGCGCACCTGCGCCGTCATGAGCCCGAGGGCGATGCGCTGGGCCGCCTCCCAGCGGTTGAAGCTGTCGGGGTCGTGGCGCAGCAGGGTCAGGCGCGCGGCGTCGTCGAGGGAGTTCTCGACGCGGACCGGCGCGGAGAACGCGCGAAACAGCGACGGCACGGGCTCCACGGCGACATTCTCGAAGGTGATGGCATCCTCGGCTGTCTCGAGCACGAACACGCCATTCTCGACTCGCTCGGCGAAGGGGGTGCCGAGCGGGCCGTCGAGCGGGCCATCCGGGCCGACGAGGCCGAGGCCGATCGGGATGACGAGGGGCGGCGCATCCGCCCCGGCGCCGGGGCGCGTCTGGCGGAAGGCGAGGCGGTAGGTCCGAGCCGCGGGGTCGTAGCTGCTGGAGACGGCGACCCGCGGCGTGCCCGGCCGTTCGTACCATTCGGCGAAGCGCGAGAGGTCGCGGCCGGTCACGGCCTCGAACGCCTTCAAAAAGTCCTCGACGGTGGCGGCCGTGCCGTCGTTGTCGGCGAAGTAGCGGTCCATGCCGGCGCGGAACGCGGTCTCGCCGATCAGCGTGCGCAGCATCCGGACGATCTCGGCGCCCTTCTCGTAGACGGTCGCCGTGTAGAAGTTGTTGATCTCGGCATATTGCTTCGGCCGCACCGGATGGGCCAGCGGCCCCGCATCCTCGGGAAACTGGCGGGCGCGCAGGTTACGCACCTCGGCGATCCGGTGGACGGCGCGCGAGCGCATGTCGGAGGAGAATTCCTGGTCGCGGAAGACGGTGAGGCCCTCCTTCAGGCAGAGCTGGAACCAGTCGCGGCAGGTGACGCGATTGCCCGACCAGTTGTGGAAGTACTCGTGGGCGATGATCGCCTCGATCGCGGCGTAGTCGCCGTCGGTCGCGGTCTCAGGACTGGCGAGGACGTATTTGTCGTTGAAGATGTTGAGGCCCTTGTTCTCCATCGCCCCCATGTTGAAGTCGGAGACGGCCACGACGTTGAACAGGTCGAGGTCGTAGGCACGGCCGAACGCCGTCTCGTCCCAGGCCATGGAGCGTTCCACCGCGTCCAGCGCGTAGGCGGCCCGGTCCGCCTTTCCCGGCTCGACATAGACCGCGATCTCGACCGCGCGGCCCTCCATGGTGGTGAAGGGCTTGGCCACCCGGTCGAGCCGCCCGCCTACCAGGGCGAACAGGTAGGCGGGCTTCGGCAGCGGGTCGTGCCAGACCGCGTAATGCCGGTCCGTCCCCGGCACCGTACCGGCCTCGACCGGATTGCCGTTGCCGAGCAGGACCGGGGCGGCCTCCCGCTCCGCCTCGATGCGGGTGGTGTAGACCGACAGCACGTCCGGCCGGTCCAGGAAGTAGGTGATCCGCCGGAAGCCGTCGGCCTCGCACTGGGTGCAGTAGACGCCGTTGGAGCGGTAGAGGCCCATCAGCCGGGTGTTGGCGGTGGGGTCGAGCCGGGTCTCGATCCGCAGGGTGAACGGACGCTGCGGCGGCCTGTGCAGCGTCAGGCCCGAGGCATCGGCCCGGACGGCGTCCGGCGCCGGCGCCTGCCCGTCGAGTTCGAGCGCCAGCAGCGTGAGGTCGTCGCCGTCGAGAACGAGGGGCGCACCCGCACGGCCCGCCGGGTTCGGGCGCAGCGCCAGGGTTGCGGTCACGCGGGTGTCGTGCGGATCGAGGCGCACGTCGAGCTCGACCCGGTCGATGAGGTGGTCGCTCGGGCGGTAGTCTTCGAGGCGAACGGTCGGGGGCGTCTCGGTGCGCATCGGTTTGGACTCGCCGTCGGGAAAAGCGTCCCGTCTTCTAGAGGCGATCCCTGCCGAGCGGAATCCGTTGCGGATCGATCAGGCCGTGGAGACAGCCTGTTTCGCCTGATGCCGAAGGGCGAGCCGGTAGGTCAGGTCGCTCTGCGCCAGGCTGCCCGCGATGAAGCGGTCGAACGCGGCGACCCAGTGCGGGGTGAGGTGGATGTAGGCGTTGCGCGGCCCCGAGCGGACGAGGAAATTCCGCTCCTGCGCAACGGCCAGAATGTTGCGCACATGGCTCAGGGAGACGGCGAAGCGCGGCGCGAGATGGACGAGGTCCGATCCGCGGATGCGGCTCTCCGGGCCGCTGCCGCCCATCTCCGAGAGCGTCAGCAGGATGATCAGCGCGCTCGTGCTGCTGAGAAAGACGATGATCTCGAGGTTGCTCCACATCATGGCGATGATCGCGTCGAAGGCTGCGACGGCGGATCGGGCGTGGGCCGCCTGGAAGTCCAAGTCGCGTCGCCGCGCCGGTTCGAAACCCGGATCGGGGTAGAGAATATCGAGCGGTGCGTAGTGGGCGGCCTTCCACTCGCGATCCCAGGCCAGGAGGCGCTCGGTCGGAAACAGGAGGCGCACGCGGCTGTCCCCCGGCTGCTGCCGGAGTTCGAGATAGTTGGTCTGCACGAGGCGCGCGACGAAGCTGTCGATCAGCCTCGGACTGGCGAAGCCGAAACGGGCAACCGTCTCCTTGAGCAGGCTCAGCGTCGGCCAGGTCGCCCGGTCCGCCGGATCGTAATTGGCATGCTGACAGACGATGATGGCGAGGGTGGTCACCCGCCCCGCATCGGCGCCGAACTGGGCGGGAAACACGCCGGATTCGTAGACCTTCGCATGTTCCGAGACGAAGACGCGGCGCGCCGCGGCAAAGTCGGGATGGGCCAGGATCTGCTCGGGGGTCGCGTGTTCGACCTCTCCGACCCCCCGGATGACCGAGCCGGCAATCATGCGCCGTCTCCCGGTCGCGACATGCTCGGCTCGACCATCATCGCAGGCAAGGACGAAGCGCATCTTGGCCGATGCCATTTCGGGAAACAAAAGCTCTTGAATGCAATAATATGCATCGGCGCTAAGTCAGTTTCGAGGGAATGTCTTATATTTTTCAATACCATGTCACTATAATCTAATGAAAAGCTTGCAAGACGCGATAGCGAAGGTAATTGGATCAAGCAATTGCCACAAGAGAAGCGTTTTCCTGAATGTGTGTTATTCACCGGCAGTCCGGTCGAATCCGGCGGCCGGCGCCGGTCGAACGGCCATTTGGCCGCCGCTGGCCGACAGGCCGCGCAGGAGCCTGATCGGTCGCCCCGTTGACGGGTTTGCGTGCCGGGCCAGATAGCCGGCCATCCCTGTCATCATCCGGTGTGGCCATGGAATACTTGCACACGATGGTTCGCGTGGCGGACCTCGACCGCGCGCTCGCCTTCTACGTCGATGCCTTCGGGCTCAAGGAGGTCCGGCGCGTCGAGAACGAGAAGGGCCGCTTCACCCTCGTCTTCCTCGCCGCTCCGGGGGATGTCGAGCGGGCCGAGGCGACGAAGTCGCCGCTGATCGAGCTGACCTACAATTGGGATCCGGAGACCTATTCCGGCGGGCGCAACTTCGGGCACCTCGCCTATCAGGTCGATGACATCTACGCCTTCTGCCAGCGGCTGAAGGATGCGGGCGTGACCATCAACCGGCCGCCGCGCGACGGGTACATGGCCTTCGTGCGCTCGCCCGACGGCATTTCCATCGAGATCCTGCAGAAGGGCGGAGCGAAGCCGCCGCAGGAGCCGTGGGCCTCCATGGAGAACACCGGAACCTGGTAGGTCCGGAGGGTGGGCGCCCGGGCGCGATGCCCCGGCGCCCGTCCGGTCAAAGCTCGAGCTTGGGCGTGATGCCGAGTTCAGCAAGCTTGGCGCAGACCGCATCGACCGGCCGCTTGAGCCGCAGGCTGATGACGGAGAGGGGTATGCCGTCGCGGGCCATGCTGCGCAGGCTCTGGACGGCGTCGAGGCTCCAGTTGGTATCGACCGACATGGCTTCCTCCTGTTTCTCAGGCGGCAAGTTCCTCAGGCGGCAAGGCGATCCGGGGAGACATCCTGCGGATCGCTTCGCTCGAACGAGGTGGATCGCCGAGGCAGACGCGGCAAGCTCACGCCGAACATCTGTGCATGCTCGCAAGTTGGGCGGCCCGAAGCGTCGGCCGGCCCTGGAGCGCCCCGCGGAGCGGAACGCGCAGGCTCGAACGCTCGACGGCGAGGAGGATGTTGCATCCCCCCACCACGGCGCCCGTCCCGTCGCGCAATGCCGTCGGGTAAGGCAGGAACGCCATCCGGCTCCCGTCCGGCCGTTCGAGGCCGATCTGGACGCCGCGCACCGGCCGCGCGCCTTTGAGGGTGAGCGCCATCGGCGACAGGTCGTGCGGCAGCGGCGCGCCGTCGGCCTCGAACAACCGCCAAGCCCCGCACCAGCGCGCCTTGCCGATCACGGGGCGGAACCCCCAAATGCTGTGCGGCGGCTTCGTTGTAGTAGGTCAGCCAGCCGTTGGAATCGGTGGTATAGAGTGGCGCGTCGATCTGCCGGAACAGATCGGCCCGCGACGGCTCGTAGTTCCAGTCCGAATCGGGCGCGTCGAAATCGTAGGCGAAATCGTCCGTGTTCATCAGGCTCCCCACGACGTCCGGGCATTCGAAATGCCCGCTGCCAGCACTTCGTGCCCCCCTCTGTCATGGGTTCCTGGGGACCTCCCGGCGCCTCGGCCGGTTTGGAAGGTCCTTCGGAGCGGTGCCGAAGCGCCACCCTCCAGATCGTCCAACCCTTGCGGGATTGTGCCTCGAAGCTTCCGGGGGCGGTCGCTCCTCGACGCCATGAACGGCATGTTGGGCCGAACTGGGCTCTCTCGCCGGGTCTGATACGGACGAGGGGTAGAATGCACGTCTCGCCGCATGAGGCAAGCACTTCGACGACATTTCATGATCCGAACGGCTGATTATGATCGTTCGAACTTATTGCAATGCAAAAAAGGACTAGGTTTCGTGGGTGATGATGCAGGTTCCGTTTTCGGCGACGCAGCGAATACCACATTTGTTGTGTGTCATGTCCGTCATGTCGGAATCGTCTGCCCGACGCCCGTGTCCGATCGAAGACTCACAAAGCTTGTTTCGGCGGGTTCCGCATTGATCCGCCGCAAGGATCGGATGCACAGCCCTCGCCAGCCTTCTCGGATACAACCTGTCGCAAGGGAGATATCTGCGAGGGAGCCCTCTCTATCCCATCGGTCCGCAGCCGCCGTGCCCGCCCCCGGTTCAGATCGCGTCCAAGGCCGGCGGAAGGTCGTTCGATGACCCGAATGCGCAACGGCGAGGGCGTGCCGGCGTCCCTGCGCTTCCTTGAGGAGGGCGGGCAGACGGGCCGGGAGATCCTCGCGTATCCCTGGTCGGACACACCGCTCGGTCCGCTGGAGGATTGGCCGGTCTCCCTCCGCACGACGCTGGCGACGATGCTGGCCTGCCCGGCCGCGATGTTCCTCGCCTGGGGACCCGAGGGGATTTCCTTCTTCAACGATGCCTACCGGCCGGTCTTCGGCGACCGCTTGCCCCGAGCCCTCGGTGCGCGCTTTCGCGAGATCTGGGCCGACCTGTGGGAGGATATCGGCCCGCTGGTCGATGCCACTTTGCGCGGCGAAAGCGTGGCCCAGCGCAACCTGCCGCTCCTCATGGACCGCTACGGGGTACCCGAACAGAGCTGGTGGAGCTTCACCTATTCGCCGGTGCGTGACGATGCGGGCCGCATCAATGGCATGATCTGCGTCACGGCGGAGACGACCGCCGAGGTGCTGGCTGAGCAGGCGCGCCGCCGCAGCGACGAGCGTCTTGAGATGGCGCTCTCGGCCGGAGGCAGTATCGGCATCTGGGATTGGGACGTCGCAGCCGATCGCGTCACCGCTGATCCGCGCTTTGCTGCGCTCTATGGCGTCGATCCGGAGATGGCAGCGGCCGGGGCGCCCATCGCCGCATTCTTTTCCGGCGTGCACCCCGACGACCTGCCAAGCCTGAAAGCGAGCATCGAGGCGGTCTTCGGCACGGGCGGGCAGTTCGATGCGGAGTACCGCCTCGTTCAGGGCGATGGCAGTATCCGCTGGGTTGCCGCGCAGGGTCGCTGCACCCTCGGCGAGGATGGGACGCCGCGCCACTTCCCCGGCGTCAGCTTCGACATCACCGAGCGCAAGCGCATCGAGCAGGCGCTCCGCGACAGCCAGGACCGTTTCCGCGGCATCATCAATTCGGTCGATCAGATGATCTGGTCGACGCGGCCCGACGGCTACCACGACTTCTATAACGAGCGCTGGTACGCGTTCACCGGCGTCCCCGCCGGCACGACGGACGGCGAGGCCTGGAACGGCATGTTCCATCCCGATGACCGTGAGCGGGCCTGGGCGGCATGGCAGCACGCCCTCGCCACGGGTGAAAACTACCAGATCGAGTACCGCCTGCGGCACCGCTCCGGCCTCTACCGCTGGGTGCTCGGCCGGGCACAGCCGGTGCGCGATCCGGAGGGGCGGATCGTGCGCTGGTTCGGCACCTGCACCGATATCCACGACCGCAAGCTCGCCGAAGAACGCCAAGCCTTCCTGCTCGGCCTGAACGACCGGCTGCGGGAGGCGGACGAGCCGCAGGCGGTGACGCTGGCCGCGGCCGCGACGCTCGGCGCCCATATCGGCGTGGCGCGGGCCGGCTACGGCGAGATCGACGAGACCGGCGAGATCGTGCGGGTCGAGCGCGACTGGACCCGCGCCCCGTCGGTGCCCAGCCTCGCGGGCGCGTCGCGCATCCTCGACGGGTTCGGCCCGGCGGTGATCGCGGAACTGCGGGCCGGGCTCACCCTCGTGGTGGAGGATTGCTACGCCGACCCGCGGGCCGGGCACGATTATGCGGCGACGTGGGATTCGATCGGCTGCCGGTCGCTCGTCGTCGTGCCGCTGATCCGCGAGGGGCGGTTGCGGGCGATCCTCTACCTGCACGAGCCGAAGCCGCGGGTCTGGCGTGCCGAAGAGATCGGGCTGGTCGAGGATGTCGCCCAGCGCGTCGGCCATGCCGCCGAGCGCGCCCGCGCCGAGCAGGCCGAGCGCGCCAATGCCCGCGAACTGCGTCTGATCGCCGATTCGCTGCCGGTCCTGATCGCCCTGTTCGATGCGGACGGCGTGTGCCGCTTCGCCAATGCCGCCAGCGCCGACTGGTTCGGCGTCGCCCCGGCGGAGTCGGTCGGGCAGACGCTCGCCGCGCTGATCGGGCCGGCGGATTTCGCCGAGGCGCGGCCACGCTTCGAAAGCGCCCGCGCCGGCCGCGACGTGCGCGCCGAGCGGGCTTGGCCGCGCCGGGACGGCAGCCCGCGTATCGCCGACATCCGCTACCTGCCGCGACCGATGCCGGACGGCTCGACCGACGGGGCCTACCTGTTCGTCACCGACATCTCGGATGCCAAGCGCATCGAGGCGATGCTGGAGCGCGAGGTCGGCGAGCGCACGCGCGAGCGCGACCGCCTCTGGCAGACCACCAATGACCTGATGGGGACGGCCGGCCTCGACGGCCATCTCCGCAGCGTCAATCCGGCTTGGGGGCGCCTGCTCGGCTGGAGCGAGCAGGAGCTGCTCGAACGCCCCTTCCTCGATTTCATCGACCCCGAGGACCATGCCGGCACCGGTGCCGTGCTGGCACGGCTCGCCGGGAGCGACCAGATCACCGATTTCGTCGATCGCATCCTCAGCAAGGACGGACGCCGCCGCACGGTGATGTGGACGGCGGTGCCCGAGAGCGGCTGCTTCCATATCGTCGGCCGCGACATCACCGACCAGCGGCTTGCCGAGGAGCAATTGTGGCAGGCGCAGAAGATGGAGGCGGTCGGTCAGTTGACCGGCGGCATCGCCCACGACTTCAACAACCTCCTGACGGGCATCATCGGTTCGCTCGACCTGATGCAGACCCGCATCGCCCAGGGTCGGATCGACACCTTGGAGCGCTATGCCGGGGCGGCCCTCACCTCGGCGCACCGGGCCGCGTCGCTGACTCATCGCCTGCTCGCCTTCGCCCGGCGCCAGCCGCTCGAACAGAAGCCCGTCGATGTGAATGTGCTGCTGGCCGGCATGGAGGAAATGCTGCGGCGCGCGCTCCCCGAGCAGGTCCATCTCGATATCATCGCGACGGAGGGCCTCTGGCCCACTCTCTGCGATCCGCACCAGCTCGAGAACGCGGTGCTCAACCTCGCCATCAACGCGCGCGACGCCATGCCGGAGGGCGGCCGGCTCGTGGTCGAGACCAGCAATGCCCATCTCGGGCCCGCCGATCTCAGCCTGCATTCGGGCGCCCGCGAAGGTGCCTATGTCTGCATCCGCGTCACCGATACGGGCCACGGTATGCCGCCGGAAGTCGCGGCCCGGGCCTTCGAGCCGTTCTTCACGACCAAGCCCCTCGGCATGGGGACCGGTCTCGGCCTGTCGATGATCTACGGTTTCGCCCGTCAGTCGGAGGGACATGCCCGGATCGTGTCCGAGCCCGGCCGGGGGACGACGGTGACGATCTGCCTGCCCCGCTACCGTGGTGCGCTGTCGTCCGAGCGCGCGTCGGCCTTGCCACCCGAGCCGGTGCGCTCGGAGCGGAACGAGACGGTCCTCGTGGTCGAGGACGAGTTGGTGGTGCGCGACCTCGTCGTGGAAGTGCTGCGCGAACTCGGCTACCGCGCGATCGAGGCACCGGACGGGCCGTCCGGCCTGGAGATCGTGCGATCCTCCGCCCGGATCGATCTTCTGGTCACCGATGTCGGCCTGCCCGGCCTCAACGGGCGCCAGCTCGCAGACCACGCCCGCACCCTGCGGCCCGAACTGAGGGTGCTGTTCATGACGGGATATGCCGAGAACGCGACGTTCGGCGGGGGCCCGCTCGATCCGGACATGCAGATGATCACCAAGCCGTTTCCGGTCGAACGGCTCGCCGCGCGCATCCGCGAGATGATGGAGCTTTCGTGAAACTTGGTCTCACCGTGGCTTGTAACGGGAGCTTTTCCGGCCGACAGGACACATCGACTTGTGGAAGGCCCGGAACGGCCCAACACCGCGCACGTTGACCGGCGCGAAGAGAACGTCGTTTCCAGGCTGCGATAAGCGAACAGACGAGCGGTATGGGTGCTGACACGCCACAGGGCGGACTTTCGGGGAATCATGGGGCGGACACCCCGTTCGACCTCGGCGACGGCTTTCGCCGGTTCGCCGACCACGTACCGCTGATGATGTGGCGTACGGATGAGAGCGGGCGTTCGACCTATCACAACGAGTGCTGGCTCCAGTTCACCGGCCGCCCGCTCGCCGAGGAGATCGCCGACGGCTGGCGCGGTGGCGTGCACCCGGACGATTTCAACCGGCACGCCGAAATCGTCGAGAAGGCCGTCGAGTCGCGCCTTCCCTTCACCGTGGAGTTTCGGCTGCGCCGTCACGACGGGGCCTATCGCTGGCTTCTCGATACCGGCCGTCCGCTTGAGGAGAACGGCGTCTTCCACGGCTATCTCGGCTCGTGCTTCGACATCACCGATCGGAAGAACGCCGAGGAGCATGCTGAGCACGCCTTGGTCGAGAAGGAGACGCTGCTCGCAGAAATCTATCACCGGGTGCGCAACAATCTTCAGGTGATGGTGAGCCTGATCGGCCTCTACGGCCGCGCCGCGCCCGAGGCCTGCCGTGGCAGCTTCGATGCCCTGGGTCAGCGGGTGCGGGCGATCGCCCTGGTGCAGCAGCATCTGCACGAGGCGCCGCATATCGCCTCGATCGATCTGCGCGACTATCTGCACCGGCTCGCCTCCGGGCTCGGACAGTTGCGTCGGGCCGGGCGGATCGGCGTGACGGTCGAGGGAGACGGAACGAGCCTGGTCGAGCCGCGCACCGCCAACGCGCTCGGCATGATCGTGGCCGAGGTCGTCGCGGAATGTCTCGATGCCACGACGGAGACGGTGACCTGCGGCATCTCGATCCGCATCGATGCCGCGGCCGGCGCGCCTGTGCGCCTCTCGGTGATCTCCGGTGCCGGCGAGGCCGCGGCCGCGGGACGTGAGGGGGTGCCGAAGCTTGGCCCCCGTCTCATCGCGGCCTACGCCGCGCAGGCCGAGATCGCGGTCTGCGGCACCGCCACGGAGGCTGATCCGCTTCATCTGCAGTTGCCCGAGGTTCGCGCCGACGTGGCCCCGACGATCTCGCCCTCACTGAGCTGATACAATCGGCGCAGGCGGGTGCCTCGCGGCCTCGGCCTGCGATCGCTATATCGGGTTCGATTCCCAGACGCGCCTGAACGCGAGTGCCATGCTTCCCGACCTCGACACCATCATCGAGAACTTCGAGATCCTCGACGATCCGATGGATCGCTACGAGTATGTCATCGAACTCGGTAAGCTGATGCCGAAAATGCCCGAAGCGGCGAAGGTCGAGGACAACCGCGTCTCCGGCTGCGAGAGCCAGGTGTGGATCGACGTGTCGCTGAAGAAAGACGCGGGCCACCCGGCGCTGAAGCTCGAAGGGGATAGCGATTCCCACATCGTGAAGGGCTTCGTCGCGCTGATGGTGGCGCTCTACGAGGGGAAGACGCCCGACGAGGCGATCAAGGCCGACGGCTTCGACTTGCTCAAGCGTCTCGATTTCGGCTCGCACATCACGTCGAAGCGCTCGAACGGCGTGCGCGCGATGGTGGACCGCATCCGGAAGGATGCGGGCCGCCTTCAGACGCTGAACTGACCCGCCACGAGATCTGACGGCGGCGGGCGGAAGAGTCTCAGGACGAGGCCGGCGGCTGGTCCGTCTTGAGGCGCCAAGCGCGGGTGCGGGCCCGCTCCGGCCCCGTCGCCTCGCGTGCGAGGCCGTAATGCTCGGCGAGCCGCCCGAGAGCGATCCGGGCTACCACCTTGGCGGAACGGGCCGGCCAGCGCCGCTCCGCCTCGATCCGCTCGAGGCCTTTGAGAAAGCCGCACAGGTCGATCAGAAGCCCCGACAGATCCGAGCCCACCGCCGCCAGCGCGAGATCCACCCGCTGTCGCGCGGCGATGACCCGGTCGGACCCCGAGCTCGGATCGCGCGGGCCGCCGCCATCGACGCGCGGGGCGGTCCAGTCGGTTGAGAGCTGCGGCATCATCTGCGCCGAGGCGAGGTCGTGGCGCAGTCGCTCACCCGCCGCGAAGGTGGCCGCATCGATCATCGGCTCGCCGTCGCGCCCGCGCCGCCGCGCCATCCAGGCCAGCGGGCTCTCCGCTGTATCCCGCACGCGTTCCCCGTCGCCCGTGCCTTCCCGGACCACGGCGAGATGCTGCAATCGGAAGCTGTCCGGCCCGCCGATTTCCGCCCGCCGCAAGCGGGCGCGCCCGGCCGCCCCGATGACCAGCCGGTTGCGCCGCCCGTCGTCCCGCGACGCGAGATCCGCCGCCACCAGCGCTTCGCCGGCCCGTACCGGGAAACGGCCGGCACCCAACGACACTCCGCGTCCGCCGCTGCGCACGATCAGCGTTTCCGGCGCACTCGGATCGGGGAAGGCGTAGGCACCTTCAGGCGCCAGCGCCGCCAGCAGGCGTTCGGCCTCGCGTCCGAGACCGCCCGTTTTGTTCGTGTTTTGTTCTTTTGACATCGTACCACCCGAACCGGAACCGCTACGGGAGGCTAAGGGAAAATCGTCCTAATACAAGTCTTGACAGACTTTGATACTGCCTCTGGTTGCACCGTCACGCTGCCGGTTTCCGGTGGTTTCAGGCCTGAGACGGCTTCGTCGGCGGCTTCTTGAGGATCTCGGCGATCTCGTCCTCGGACTTGCCGCGCACCGCGTATCCCATCTGCTCGAAGCGATCGATCAGACGGTCACTGTCGCAGGCAGAGCGGGCTGCCCACTCTGCGAGCGCTTCATTGGTCTTGGCAAGTTGTTCGGAGGGGCTGTCGTCGCTCATGTGGGGGCAATGCAGCAGAAGTTGTGCCGTTCCACGACTTTGTTGTTGATAACCCGATTCGTCAATCTCCGCCCGCATGAGCCGCCGCTGCGCCGGCCCTGAACAGGGCGGCGCAGCTGGCTTCGCGTGAGGGCCGGGCGAAACCTCAGGCGGCCGCGTCGTAGCCGGGCCGCACCTGGCCGAGGCCGATCGCCTTGGCGAGGTCGGAGCGGGCCTTGGCATAGTTCGGCGCCACCATCGGGTAGTCGGGCGAGAGGCCCCACTTGGCGCGATACTGCTCGGGGGAGAGGTTGTATTTGGCGCGCAGGTGCCGCTTCAGCGACTTGAAGGTCCGCCCATCTTCCAGACAGACGAGATAGTCCGGCTGGATCGACTTCTTGATCGGCACGGCCGGCTGAAGCGCCTCCTGGGCCACGGGCTGCGGCGCGGCGGCCCGGCCCGTTCCGACCTGGATCAGGGCGCCGTGGATGTTGCCGATCAGACCCGCAAGTTCGGCGGCCGGCACCGGATTGTTGCTCACATAGGCGGCGACGATGTCGGCCGTGAGAGCGACGTAATCGACCGGCGTCTCGGTTTCGTTCATGTTCGTGGTTGTCCCTTGGCGGTGCATCGCGCGCAATCGATCCGGTCCATCATCCTGTGCGAAGACGGAAACGGACAGGTACCTATCGGCCTGTGCAATGGTGCCGCTTGATTTCGGTTTGGCGTGACGCCCCCGCAGTCACGGGTTCTACCTAGAACATCCAAATTAGACCTGCAAGACGGGGCCGGTATGCACAACTGAACGGATTCCTCGCGATCTGGGACGTGCGCAATTTGTCGTGAATGCTCGACATCGCTTCCGGGGCGGCGGCCCGCCCGCCCTCATCGCTCTCGCGTCGCGGCGAGGGCGCGACGAAGGGGCGGCTCGTTTGCCAGCCTTGCGGCCACGGCCGTCGCACGGCACACCGCCTGGTATCGGCCGCGTTTATCAAAGCGCTGCCACACAAGCGTTCCCACCGGAGTCCGGCGATGACCTTCGAGCCACCCCCCTTCGCTCTGCCGCCCGAGGCGCCCGTTGCCGAGACGCGCCCGCACGTCTTCGAGCTCTTCGGACGGCGCGTCGAAGACCCGTTCGCCTGGCTGAAGGCCGAGAACTGGCGCGCGGTGCTGAAGGACCCGTCGGCCCTGGCCCCCGACATCCGCGCCTATCTCGAGGCCGAGAACGCCTATGCCGAGGCGGCGCTGTGCGGCTCCGCCGACCTGCGCAAAACTCTGGTCGCCGAAATGCGCGGGCGCATCCGTGAGGACGATGCCTCAGTGCCCGAGCCCGACGGACCCTTTGCCTATTACTCCCGCCACCGCGAGGGCGGCCAGCATCCGCTGATCTGCCGGCGTCCGCGCACCGTCCACCGCATCGCCGAGGAGCCGGAGGATGGCGAGATCGGCGAGCAGATTTTGCTCGATGGCGACCGGGAAGGGGAGGGGCTCGCCTTCTTCGAGATCGCGGGTGCTGCCCATTCCGACGACCACCGCCTGCTCGCCTGGGGCGTCGACACCAAGGGCTCGGAACTCCACACCATCCGCGTGCGCGATCTCGACACCGGCGAAGACCGCCCGGAGCGGGTCGAATCGACCGCGGGCGAGGCGGTCTGGAACGCGGCCGGCACCGCCTTCTTCTACGTGGCGCTCGATGAGAACCACCGTCCGGCCCGCGTCATGCGCCACCGCCTCGGCACCGATCAGGCGCAGGACACGACCGTCTATGAGGAGCCCGATCCGGGCTTCTTCGTGAATATCGGCCGCACCCAGTCGGGCACCTACCTCACCGTCACCGCGAGTGACCACGAGACGGCGGAAGTCCATCTGCTCGACCGGGCCGACGACGAGGGCACGCTGGCCTGCGTCGCGCCCCGCGAGGAGCGGCTGATCTACTCGGTCGAGCACTGGGGCTCGTATCTCGTCATCCTGACGAACGCCGACGGGGCGGTGGACTTCAAGATCGTCACCTGCCCCCTCGACGCGACGGCGCGGGAGAATTGGCAGGACGCGGTGCCGTACCGGCGCCGGCGTGATGATCCGGCACCTGCACGTGCTCGGCAACCACCTCGTGCGGCTCGAACTGGAGAACGCCCTGCCGCGCATCGTCGTGCGCGACATGAAGGGCGAGGAGCACACCGTCTCCTTCGCCGAGGAAGCCTATTCGCTCGGACTGTTGCCGGGCTACGAGTTCGAGACGGCGCGCATCCGCTTCAGCTACTCGTCGATGACGACGCCGGCCGAGACCTACGACTACGATTGCGTCACCCGCGCCCGCATCCTGCGCAAGCGCCAGAGCGTGCCGAGCGGCCACGAGCCCGCCGACTACGTCACCCGCCGCCTGTTCGCGACCGCGCCCGACGGCGAGAGCGTGCCGATCTCGCTGCTGCACCGCCGCGGGCTCAGCCTCGACGGCTCGGCGCCGCTGCTGCTCTACGGCTACGGCTCCTACGGTACGCTGATGCCGGCGGGTTTCCGCACCAACCTGCTCAGCCTCGTCGATCGCGGCTTCGTCTACGCCATCGCCCATGTCCGCGGCGGCACGGAAAAGGGGTGGAACTGGTATCTCGAGGGCAAGCGCGAGAAGAAGCCCAACACCTTCACCGATTTCGTCGCCTGCGGCCGGGCGCTGATCGAGACGGGCTACACCGCGCAGGGGCGGATCGTCGCCCATGGCGGCAGCGCGGGCGGCATGCTGATGGGGGCGGCCGCCAACCTCGCGCCGGAGCTGTTTGCCGGCATCGTCGCCGACGTGCCCTTCGTCGATGTGCTCAACACCATGCTCGACGCGGACCTGCCGCTGACGCCGCCGGAATGGCCCGAATGGGGCAACCCGGCCGAGAGCGAAGAGGCCTTCAAGACGATCCTGTCCTATTCGCCCTACGACAACGTCGCCGCCAAAACCTATCCCGCGATCTTCGCGCTCGGCGGCCTCACCGATCCGCGCGTGACCTATTGGGAGCCCGCCAAATGGGTGGCGCGGCTGCGCGCCACCATGACCGGCGGCGGCCCGGTCCTCATGAAGATCAACATGGAGGCCGGGCATGGCGGCGCCGCCGGGCGGTTCGACCGCCTCGAGGAGGTCGGCCTGATCTACGCCTTCGCGCTGATGGCGGCACGCGCGGCCAAGCGGGTCTGACGCCGATCGGCGCCGGCCGCGGCATGCTGCGCGGCCGGCGCTTCGACAAAGCTTCGCGAAGCGGGCAGAACAAAGCCCGCGCCTTTGCTATGCTGGTTCGACGAAAAATAAGTTCAAAATAATAATCAAGCACGACGCCCAGGGAGAAACACGATGAAGCATCTCGCGATCGCCGCCGCGATTCTGTTCGCATGGCCGCTCGCCGCTGGGGCCGAGTCGCCGGCCGCGCCCGACACCGTCAAGACCAGCCCTGAGGCCGCCAGCCCCGCTCCGGACGCTGCCCCGAAGGCGCCGCAGACCGCGCAGGACCGCCAGGAGGCGAATGCCGCCAAGCTCGCTGGGCTCGTCCGCTTCGTCGGCGAATCCTGCAAGGAGGCGCAGCCCGATTACGAGCGGTTCAAGGCGGTGGTCTCCGCCATGGGCGTCGATCTCGACGCGATCTCGAAGGGCGAGTTGCTCATGCGCAGCATGGGCTACACCGAAGCCTACCGGAAGAACGTCGATGAGAGCTGCCGCAAGGCGCAGGAGATGTTCGGCGAGAAGGGCAAGGCGATCCCCGGCCTCGTCCTGCGCAAGGCCTCGTAACGAAGGTTCGTCCTTAAGCGCCCGTTCACTGCGCTGGGCGAGAGTGCCGGCACGAGTGGCGTTCGGCGCCCGGCCTCCGAAGGCCGGCCGCCGGTGAGGGCGGGCGTTTCGGGCGATGGGGGGACGGGCCGGTCAGGCAAAGCGGCGTCCGGGCAGGGCTCTCCTGCGCGCCGGCTTCGCCGTCGGCCTCTGCGCCGCGACCTCGGCGGCGGAGGCGGCCCGACTCGTCTCGGCCAAGGGCGCGCAGCCGCCGGAGGGCTTCGGCCGCATCGTCCTGACGTTTGATGAGCCGGTCTCCGTCAAGGCGCGGCTGTCGGGCGCGATCCTCGTGCTCAATTTCGGCGAGGCGGTGGGCTCCGGCCCCGAGCGGATCGCGGCGGGGATGCCGGACTACGTCACCGTGGTGCGGCGCGACCCCGACGGCTCGGCCCTGCGCCTCGCCCTGCAGCGGCCCTACCGCGTCAACGTGCAGGATGCCGGCGAACAGGTCTTCATCGATCTCCTGCCGGAAAGCTGGAACGGCTTCCTGCCGCCGCTTCCCACCGAGGTCGTCGCCGACCTCGCCCGCCGGGCTGCCGCCGCCGAGGCCAGCCTGAAAGCGCGCAACCCGGCCCCGGTGCCGCGTCCGCTCACCCTCGAACTCGCCCGCACCGATGCGCGCACCCGGCTCTCCCTGCGCCTGCCGGCGGGCTCCGAGGCCGCCTTCGCCCCGGACGGCACCGGCACGCGGCTGACGCTGCCGGGGGCGTGGCGCATCGACGACCACGCCCTCCGCGGCCGGCTCGACCCGAATCTCGGCCGTGTCACGGTCGAGACGGAGACCGGCGAGGCACGGATCGTCGCAAGCCCGGCCGAGGGCGTGACGCTCTCCACCTTGCGCGACGAAGATGTCGTGGCGATCGATTTCGTCACCAAGCCGAAGACGCCCGAGACCGCGACGTCACCCGCTCCGTCTGCCGGAGCTTCGGCCGCGGCGGCGAAGGAGGCGCCAAAAGAGTCCGCGCGTCCCGCTGCATCGAGCGCTGACGCATCGCCGCGGGCCGCCGCGCCGGCCGTGCTGTCGCGCAAGGCCGGCTCGGGCCTCGTCTTCCCCTTCGCCAAGCGCGTGCCGGCGGCGTTGTTCGAGCGCGGCGGCATCGTCACCCTCGTCTTCGCCACGACCGAGCCGGTCGTCGTCCCGCCGCCCGGTGCCACCGGCCTCGTCGCCCTCGCGCCGCCGCAACGGGGCGGCGGCTTCACCATCCTTCGCTTCACCGCGCCCGCGGGACGGCTCGTCGATCTTCTGCCCGTCACCGAGCCCGCCGGATGGGAGCTGGCGACCGGCGAGGGTCTCGCCCCGAGCGAGAGCCTGACCGCGCAGCGCGCCCCGACGGCCCAGGGCCGGCTCGGCGTCAGCGTGCGGCTGCCTCAGGCCGGCCCGGCCGGCTGGCTCGATCTCGACGGCGAGCGCATCGCCGTCGTCACCACCGACGGCAGCCGCCCTGCCGGCGTGGTCAAGGCGCAGCGCTTCGTCGAGTTCGAGCTGATTCCGAGCCGGCTCGGCCTCGCCGTTCTTGCCAATGCCGACGACCTCATCGTGCGGCCGGACCTCGACGGCGTGACGATCGGCCGTGAGGGCGCGAGACAGGGCGCACGGGAAGGCCGCGACGGCGGGCTCTCCGTGTCGGGCATCTCCCGCCCCGCCGATCCGCCCGTCGGGGCGGTCACGGAACTCGCGGTCGATCGCGACGCCTGGGAGAAGGCGCAGCGCGGCGATGTGCGCGCGACGCTGCGGGAGGGCCTCGCTGCCGCCGTCGAGGCCCATCGCCGCGACCGCGGCGGCGCCCGTCTCGGTCTGGCCCGGGCAATGATGGCCAACGATCTCGACGTGGAGGCGCTCGGCGCGCTGACTGCCGCCGCCGCCGAGGATGTGGTCATCGACGGGGACCGGCAGACGGCGCTGATGCGCGGCATCCTGCTCGCCCGGATTGGGCGGGCCGAAGAGGCGCGCAAACTCCTCTCCGACGAGCGGCTCGCCACCAATCCGGAAGCCCGGCTCTGGCGCGGCTATGCCGATGCCCTGGTCGGTCGGTGGAACGAGGCGGCCGTTGCGCTGCGTGCCGGCGAATCGGTCTTGGAGCGCTACCCCGAACCCCTCGCATCGCTGTTCCACGCCGCCGCCGCCGAGGCCGCAGTCGAGACCGGCGATTGGGAGGCGGTCACGCGCGAATCGATCGCCGCCACCCGTGCCGCCACCGATTACACCCGCGACCGTCTGACCCTGCTGCGGGCGAAGATGGACGAGGCGACCGGCCGCGGCGCGGCGGCGCTGGCGGCCTACGAGACGCTGCGGAATCAAGCGCCTTGGCCGCTGGCGGCGGAGGCGACCCTGCGGGCTGCCGTCCTCGGCCATACCCTCGGCAAGACGCCCCTGCCCGAAGCGATCGATCAGTTGGAGGTTCTGGCCCTGACCTGGCACGGCGGCCCCACCGAAATCGGGACGCTCGGCGCGCTCGGCGGCCTCTACGAGGAGGCCGGGCGCTGGCGCAAGATCTTCACCACCGCCCGCCGCGCCAACGCGCTCAGCCCCGAGGCGCCGATCGCCCGCGCCCTGCACAAGCGCGCCCTGGCTGTGTTCGAGGATCTGTTCCTGGGCGCGCGCGGCGAGCGGCTCGGCGGTGTCGAGGCGCTGGCGCTGTATTTCGACTTCAAGGATTTCGCGCCCGCCGGCCGGCGCGCCGACGAAATCGTGCGGCGCCTCGCCGACCGCCTCGTCGCCCTCGATCTGCTCGAGTCCGCGGACGAGTTGCTGCAGTACCAGATCGATCACCGGCTTGAGGGCACGGCCCGCTCCTCGGTCTCGGCGCGGCTCGCCACGATCCGACTGATGGAGGGCAAGCCGCTACAGGCACTCCAGACGCTCGACGCGACGCACCTTCCCGAACTGCCCGAGGACGTGCGCCGCGCCCGCGCGATGCTGCGCGCCCGCGCCCTGTCGGATCTCTCCCGCACCGATCTCGCTCTGGAGACCGTCGAGGGCGAGACCGGCGCCGACGCCGAGCGGCTGCGAGCGGACATCCTGTGGGCAGCCCGGCGCTGGCGCGAGGCGGGCGAGGCGCACGAGATGATCCTCGGGCCGGCATGGCGCTCCGGAAAGCCCCTCGACGACACGGCGCGGGCCGACGTGATCCGCGCCGGCATCGCCTACGGACTCGCGGGCGAATCCCTCGGGCTCGAACGGCTGAAGGCAAAGTTCGCGGGGCCGATGGCCGAGAGCGCGGATGCCCGCACCTTCGCCATGCTGACGCGGCCGGATGCGCCCCGCTCCGCTGCTTTCCGCGATGCGGCGCTGCGGGCGACCAAGGCGGAGACGCTTGCCGCCTTCCTCTCGGAGTACCGCAAGCGCTACCCCGACAGCGCCGTGCCGGAACCCGGCAGCGCCGCGACGGGCAACCGCGCCGAGGCGCCGTCCCCGCCGCCGGGCTAAGGGTCAGACGCGACCGCGGCCGCGCTGCGCATCGATGCTCCACGGGCCGGGGCCGGCGAAGGCGATGTAGAGGAAGACGAAGCAGAAGAGGATCGCCGCGTCGCCGCCGTTCAGGGCCGGGAAGAAGCTCTTTGGGGGCGTGGGCGATGAAGTAGGCGAAGGCCATCTGGCCGGAGAGGATGAAGGCCACCGGCCGGCTGAACAGCCCGACCACGAGCAGCGCGCCGCCGACGAGTTCGAGCAGGCCGGCGATGCCCGGCAGCGATAGCAGCGGCGGGTTCATCGAGCTGGCGGGAAAGCCGAGGATCTTCTGCGTGCCATGCGCCATGAAGATCAGCGCCGAGACGATACGCAGGATGCTGAGCATCCGCGGGGCCCAGTGCGTGGTGGTGGTCGTCAGATCCATGCGTCGGCGTCCTCGTTACGCGGCCGCCACAACCTCGAATCGTATCGTGACGGGCCTCAGCTTCCGTAGCTCTGAATCAGGGAACCCGCCACCAGCGTCCATCCATCGACCAGCACGAAGAAGATCAGCTTGAACGGCAGCGCGACCGTGGCCGGCGGCAGCATCATCATGCCCATCGCCATCAGCACCGAGGCGACCACGAGGTCGATGATGAGGAAGGGGATGAACAGAAGGAAGCCGATCTCGAAGGCGCGCCGCAGCTCGGAGATCATGAAGGCGGGGGTGACGATCTCCAGGCCGATCGCTTCCGGGCCCGCCGGGGCCGGCTGGCGCGCCATGTCGAGGAACAGCTTGAGGTCCTTCTCGCGCACGTTGCGCAACATGAAGGTCTTGAACGGCGCCGAGGCCCGCTCGAACGCCTGGGACTGACTGATCTGGCCCGCCATCAGCGGCTCGACGCCGGTCCGGTAGGCCTCCCGCGCCGTCGGCGCCATCACGAAGGCGGTCAGGAACAGGGCCAGACTCACCATCACCGTGTTGGGCGGCGCGGTCTGCGTGCCGAGCGCCGAGCGCAGGATCGACAGCACCACGACGATCCGGGTGAACGAGGTCGCCATCACCAGCACGGAGGGCGCGAGCGCCAGGACCGTGATCAGCGCGACGAGCTGCAGCGCCCGTTCCGTGGTGCCGCCCGCACCGAGATCGAGGGTGACGCTCTGCGCCCACGCCGCGCCCGAGCCAGCCGCCAGCAGCAGCGCGGCCAGGAGAAGCGTCAGGGGGAGGGATCGCGGCACGGGCCGGCTGGGGGAGGGGGTCATCGCGGGCCGCACCCTGCGGCGTGACGCCGACGCGCACAAGCGACGCGACGACACGCTGCCGGTGGGATCACAGATCGCCGACGACGCCCGCCTCGTCCTGGGCCTGAAGCACCGCCGGGCGGGGCATCGAGATGATGTTGTAGCCCGAATCGACGAAGTGGATCTCGCCGGTCACGCCGCCCGAAAGATCGGAAAGCAGGTAGAGCGCGGAGTTGCCGACATCGTCCAGCGTCACCGTGCGCCGGAGCGGGGCGTGCGCCTTCTGGTGATTGTACATCAGCCGCGCATCGGCGATGCCGGCGCCGGCCAGCGTGCGCATCGGGCCAGCCGAGAGGGCGTTGACGCGGATACCGTCGGGGCCGAGGTCGCTGGCGAGATAACGGACGGACGCTTCGAGCGCGGCCTTGGCCACGCCCATCACGTTGTAGTTCGGCATCACCCGGGTCGAGCCGGCATAGGTCAGCGTCAGCAGCGCGCCGCCCCGCGGCATCCGGGCGGCGGCGCGCTGGGCGATCTCGGTGAAGGAGAAGCAGGAGATCGTCATGGTCCGCGAAAAGTTCGCGCGCGTCGTGACATCGACGTAGCGGCCCTTGAGCTGCGCCTTGTCGGAAAAGCCGATGGCGTGGACGATGAAGTCGATCCCGTCGGGGAAGCGCTCATCGAGGGTCGCAAAGGCGGCATCGACGGTCGAGAGATCCTCGACGTCGCAGGGCAGCACGATATCGGAGCCGACCGAGGCCGCGAGCGGGGTGACGCGGCGCCCAAGCGCCTCGCCCTGATAGGTGAAGGCGAGTTCGGCGCCGTGCCGGTGCAGGGTCTTGGCGATGCCCCACGCGATCGAATGATCGTTGGCGACCCCCATGATGAGGCCGCGCTTGCCCGCCATCAAACCCGTCATTCTCAAATCCGTACGCGTATCGGCCCGGCGCCGCGGCGCCCCCATCCCGGCTTAGCCCGCCGGGCGAGGGCCTGTCCACGCGCGCGGCCGTCTTGCACCCTGGGCGTCGGGAAATGGCCTGAGGAAGCCGGCATGAGAAAGCCCCGACGCGGACACGACGGGGCTGGACGGGGGCTCAGATGGGGGCGGGCAGCCGGCCGCTTAGAAGTAGCCGCGGGTCCCGGTCTGCGCGTCGTCGATCAAGGTCTGCTTGGCGCGCACCGCCACGCCGGCCGCAATGGCCAAGCTGGAAACGGTGAACAGAGCGAGGATGACGATCATGGTGTTACCTGCCTATCGAAGCAGGAACGCGAAGACAACTGGTCGGTTCCCCCAATCCATCAGCCTATAGCCAAGCTTATGCTTGGTCCGTCTTCTCGCAAGTGCGAGAAAATCTACGCTGCACGGCAAGGCGCCGCGCAGCGGTTCCGTGCCTTATGCGTCGGGGTGCTTGAGCACGAGCGTCGCGTTGGTGCCGCCGAAGCCGAAGGAGTTCGACATCACGTGGCCGAGCTGCGCCCCGTCCCGGCGCTGACGCAGGATCGGCATGTCGGCGAAGGCGGGATCGAGTTCCTCGATATGCGCGCTTTCGCAGATGAAACCGTTGTTCATCATCAGCAGCGCGTAGATCGCCTCCTGCACCCCGGTCGCGCCGAGCGAATGCCCCGTCAGCGACTTGGTCGCTGAGATCGGCGGGCAGGCGTCGCCGGCGCCGAACACCGTGCGGATCGCCTCGATCTCCTTGTCGTCGCCGACCGGCGTCGAGGTGGCGTGCGGGTTGATGTAGTCGATCTTGACGCCCTTCAGGTCTTCCATGGCCTGCCGCATGCACCGCACCGCACCCTCGCCCGAGGGGGCGACCATGTCGTGCCCGTCGGAGGTGGCGCCGTAGCCTGCGACCTCGCCGTAGATCCGCGCGCCGCGGGCCTTGGCGTGCTCGTATTCCTCCAACACCAGCACACCGGCGCCGCCCGCGATGACGAAGCCGTCGCGATTCACGTCATAGGCGCGCGAGGCACGGGAAGGGGTTTCGTTGTAGCGCGAGGACATCGCGCCCATGGCGTCGAACAGGACGGAGAGCGTCCAATCCAGCTCCTCGCAACCGCCCGCGAAGATGATGTCCTGCCGGCCGCCGCGAATGATCTCGGCAGCGTTGCCGATGCAGTGATTCGAGGTCGCGCAGGCCGAGGAGATCGAATAGTTCACGCCGCGGATCTTGAACCAGGTCGCCAACGTGGCCGACGCGGTCGAGGACATCGCTTTGGGCACCGCGAACGGGCCGACGCGCTTCGGCCCCTTCTCGCGGGCGATGGCGGCGGATTCGACAATGGTCCGGGTCGAGGGACCGCCGGAGCCCATGATGATGCCGGTGCGGTCGTTGGAGATCTCCCGCTCTTCGAGGCCGGCATCGCGGATCGCCTGATCCATGGCGATGTGGTTCCAGGCGGTGCCGCCGCCGTGGAAGCGCATGGCGCGGCGATCGACGACGCCCTCGGGGTCGATCGTCGGGGCACCCGCCACCTGGCTGCGAAAGCCGTGCGCGGCCTGCGCCTCGGAGCGGGCGATCCCGGAACGGGCCTCGCGCAGGGAGTCCAGGACCTCCCCGGTATTGTTGCCGATGGACGAGACGATGCCCATCCCGCTGATGACGACACGCCGCATGATGGCTCGTGCTGCTGACGCCGCGGCTGGTGCGGCGTTTCCTCGGGGGGTCAGTTAGGATGATGCGCGGCCAATCTCAACCGCGCTTCGCGCACTCGGCACCGAACCGACGGTCGGTTCGGCGCGAAAAACCCTCAGAACCGAGCGCGTTGAGCCGGTCTCAGGCGCGGAAGAGCGCCACGCGCAGGTCGTTCGCCTCGTAGATGCGCCGGCCATCGGCCTCGAGCCAGCCGTCGGCGATCCCGAGCACGAGCTTGCCCTGACGCACGCGCTTTATGTCGATGCCGTAGACGACCTGCTTGACGGTCGGCAGCACCTGATCGGTGAACTTCACCTCGCCGACGCCGAGCGCCCGGCCGCGGCCCAGTGCGCCGAGCCAGCCGAGATGGAAGCCGACGAGCTGCCACAGGGCGTCGAGCCCGAGACAGCCGGGCATCACCGGATCGTCCTTGAAGTGGCAGGGGAAGAACCAGAGGTCTGGCCGGATGTCGAACTCGGCCAGCACGTGACCCTTGCCGTGGGCGCCGCCCTCGGTCCCGATCGAGGTGATCCGGTCGAACATCAGCATCGGCGGAAGCGGAAGCTGGGCGTTGCCCGCTCCGAACAGCTCACCGCGCCCGCAGGCCAGGAGATCCTCGTAGGAGAAGCTCGAAGCGCGCTGCGGAGAAGCACCGTCGGATTGCTGGTCGAGAGAGGCCATGGATGACGTACGGGTCCTCGGTGACGGACGGGTCCGATGCGAGCGAACGGACGAGGCGTGATGGAATGGGCGCCTCGTTAGCACAGCCTCCGCGCGCCCACAAAGCGGCGCCTGCGCAGTACCTATGCTCGGTCGACGCTCGGCGAATCGACCAGAGCCATGCACCATCCACGTATCAACCCGGTGTCGACATCGGCATGGGTTGCCGCAGGGCTCCATGATCCGTATAATTTCTACGCTATACTCATTCTAAATAACTGGGAATCGTTCCCGACGATGTCCGACTTGATGCCTCTCCAGGCCGTGCTGAACGCACGGTCCGCCTCGCCGGGCGACGCTAGCGGCCGTCGGGGCTGTCCCCTCTCCGACCTGCGCGATCGCTTGCGCCGGGCCGGCCTGCGCCCGACCCGTCAGCGCCTCTCGCTGGGCTGGCTACTGTTCGGCCGCGGCGACCGCCACCTGACGGCGGAAATGCTCTACGACGAGGCGATGCGCGCCAAGGTGCCGGTCTCGCTGGCGACCGTCTACAACACGCTGCATCAGTTCACCGAGGCAGGCCTGCTGCGCCAGCTCGCGCTCGATGGCTCGAAAGCCTATTTCGACACGAACCCGACCGAGCATCACCACTTCTTCTTCGAGGAAGAAGGCGAGGTTCTCGATATGCCGGAATGCGGCGTCTCGGTCGATTCGCTGCCCGACGCGCCCGAGGGCATGGAGATTGCCGGCGTCGAAGTGATCGTGCGCCTGCGCCGCCGCAAGGTGTCCGGACGCGCCTGATCCGGCGCCGCCCGATTTCGAGACGAAAAAAGGCCCGGATGTCCGGGCCTTTTTCATGTCGATTCGTGGTGCGGCGGCTGTCGATCGCGGCGCCGCGTCTTGGCTTACTCCACCCGCTCGTCGGGGTAGACGCCCCATAATCGGCTCTGGCGGATGTAGCCGTCGACGTCGCCGCGCTTGTCCGGAAGCGGCACTACGAGGCGGCACCACGAGCCGGTGCATCCCTTCACGCTGCCGATGACGCCGGGCTGCAGCCGCGCCTGCTCGGCCGACTGCTCGTCGGCGCGGGCGGTCAGCGGAACCGTCGCCTTGGCGGAATCGGCCCGTTCGCCCGACGGGGGAATCACCACGGCGGTCCGGCGGCCCGAGAGCAGCGAGTGCAAGACCCAGCCCTCCGTCCCTTCGGAATCGCGGATGCGGCGCCAGGTCTCGAACTCGGCGACGATCTCGACCGGCAGGCCCTCGCGCTGGAAGACCCACAGGGTTCTGTGATCCTTCGAGGGCCCCTCGCGCAGGTTGACGCGGTTGGTCTTCAGGCTGGCGTAGCGCGGCAGGGGCAGCTTGGTCACGGGCCCCTTGCCGACCTCCGGCGCGGGAGCCGGCGCGGCCTCGGCGGTCAGGGGTATCAACAGGGCGAACAGGGCCGCGAGCAGCGCGAGGCGCGCGGGGTTCATCGGGGGAAGCTCAGGCGGGCGCATCGTGCCTCGTCTCCGATCCGTGTCTCCAAAGTCGTTCCGGCGGTGGCGTTTCGGCGCGTGCGGGGGCACAGGCCGGAAACGTCCATGGGTCGGCGCAGGATCGGCCGGCCCTCCGGCACTGATCCATCCGGGTCAGGGCCGCATTGTGTTCGCCGACCTCTCTGATAGAGAGGCCGAACGTCCTGCAGCGGACCGGGGAACCGGTCCGCCTTCCGCTCCATCTGGCCGCGTCATGGTTAAGGGAGCGTAAGCCGACCCCTCGCGGCATAGCGGGGTGGCGTCCGGCGCAGGCACAGGAATGCGGGCCGCCTCGTCGGGGAGGGAACATGTCGTCGTTGAAGCGCAAGCCGCTGGTGGTCGTCACGCGGCGTCTGCCGGACGCCGTCGAGACGCGCATGCGCGAATTGTTCGATACCCGCCTCAACCACGATGATGCGCCGCTCTCGCAGGAAGCGCTGTCGGCCGCGATTCGCGAAGCCGACGTGCTCGTGCCCACCGTGACCGACGAGATCGGGGCCGGATTGCTCGCGCAGGCGGGGCCGAACCTGCGGCTCATCGCCAATTTCGGCAACGGTGTCGATCACATCGACGTCGCCGGGGCGCTGGAGCGCGGCATCACGGTCACCAACACGCCCGGCGTCCTGACCGAGGACACCGCCGACATGACCATGGCGCTGATCCTGGCGGTCGCCCGCCGGCTCGCCGAAGGTGCGCGCATCATCCCCGACGACGACTGGACCACGGGATGGTCGCCGACCTGGATGCTCGGCCGCCGCATCACGGGCAAGCGCCTCGGCATCGTCGGCATGGGCCGCATCGGCCAGGCACTCGCCCGCCGCGCGAAGGCTTTCGGTCTGTCGATCCACTACCACAACCGCCGCCGCGTGCCCTCGCATATCGAAGAATCGCTCGATGCGACCTACTGGGAATCCCTCGACCAGATGCTGGCCCGGGTCGATATCGTGTCGGTCAACTGCCCGCACACGCCCGCGACCTATCACCTGCTCTCGGCCCGCCGCCTGAAGCTGCTCAAGCCCGAGGCGATCGTCGTCAACACCGCCCGCGGCGAGGTGATCGACGAGAACGCGCTGGCGCGCCTGATCGAGGGGGGCGAGATCTCGGCCGCCGGCCTCGACGTGTTCGAGCAGGAGCCGGCGGTGAGCCCGCGCCTCGTGCGGCTCGCTCGCACCGGCAAGGTCGTGCTGCTGCCGCATATGGGTTCGGCGACGCATGAGAGCCGCACCGACATGGGCGAGAAGGTCATCATCAACATCAAGACCTTCATGGACGGCCACCGTCCGCCGGACCGGATCCTTCCGAGCATGCTCTGACGGCAGGCCTGAACTCGGTCGCTGCGGCGCTGGAGTCCTGCCTCGGCTCCGCTCCGCAGCGATGGGGCGGAGAGCGCGTAACGCCAAAAGCGAGCTGTCGGGCGCATCCGTTCAGAAACCGGTGCGGCCAATTGTGCCTAGCTTCGAACACCGCGGGCAATTCGTCTGACGGCCGAGCCGAAGGCTCCCCTCAGCCCAGCATCGACGGTACGCGATCCGTACGAATGGCCGCCTTGGCCCGAGCCGAGTCGACATCCATCTGCGCGATCAGCGCCTCGGCGCTCGAAAACTTCTCCTCGCCGCGCAGATAGGCCAGCAGCTCGACGGCGACTTCCTGCCCGTAGAGATCGCCCTTGAAGTCGAACAGGTGCACTTCGAGGAGCGGCGCGCCGTCGTCGAAGGTCGGGCGGCGGCCGTAGCTCGCCACGCCGTCGTGCAGGCTGCCGTCGGCCAAGCGCACTCGCACCGCGTAGATGCCGTGGGCGAGCCCGCAGGATTCGAGGGCGAGGTTGGCCGTGGGGTAGCCCAAGGTGCGTCCGCGCTTGTCGCCGTGGCGCACCTGGGCCAGCACGAACCAGCGATAGCCGAGGAGGTCGTTGGCCCGCGCCACGTCGCCCGATGCGAGGGCAGCGCGGATCGCGCTCGACGAGATCGGCGCATCGCCGGGATCGGCCGAGACCGCGGGGACGATCCGGCAGGACAGACCGGCCTCGGCGCACAGCTCGGCGAGCGTCCCCGGCGAGCCCTCGCGCCCGCGGCCGAAATGGAAATCGTGGCCGATCACCACGCCGGACAGGCCGAGCCCGTCACGCAGCCAGCCCTCCACGAAATCCCGGGCGCTGGTGCCGGCAAGCCGTTCATCGAACCGGCGCACGATCAGACCGTCGAGACCGAGGCGCGCGAACACGATCTCCTTGGCGCTGGGGCCGGTGAGACGGAACATCGGCTGGTCGGGTGCGAAGAAGGCGCGGGGATGCGGCTCGAAGGTCAGCACGGCGGCAGGGTGTGACCCGGCCTCGGTGCGCACCGCCTCAATCAGCGTGCGGTGGCCGCGATGGACGCCATCGAAGTTCCCGAGCGCGGCGACGGCACCCGCCAGCGCCGGAGGCACCGGGTCGTCCTCGCGGCAGACCGTGAAGGGTCTCGAAGAGGGGCGGAGGCCGGTCCCGGCGGGCGGCACGGCGTTCTCATCGCCTGAGGGCATCGGCTCCTGCGATCGAATGTCTGCGAGTCTTAAGGGATTGTCGGCAGGGAGCATCGACGGGAAGCGTCGGCGCGGCCGGGCTCGTCCGCCTCGTCCCCGCGCGGCGGGAGAGCGGCGGGAGACTTGGCGAAATCAGTCTCTCGGGTCAAGCGAGGGAGAAGGGCGCGGGATTAACTGCTTCGCAATCCGCGCCACCTATTGTCTGGGAACGGAAGGCAGCTCCGCTCGCACGCGTCGATGCGACGTAGATCGCTCGAGAGAGCCGCGCCGCCAGTATCGATCAGGGACAAACGGAGCAATCGTCATATGGCCCTCGACCTCAGCATGCCTATCCTGGTGGTCGACGACTACCAGACCATGGTGCGTATCATCCGCAACCTCCTCAAGCAGCTTGGCTTCGAGGACGTGGATGATGCCTCCGACGGCACCGCCGCACTGGCGCGCCTGAAGGGCCGCAAGTACGGCCTCGTCATCTCGGATTGGAACATGGAGCCGATGACCGGCTACGAGCTTCTGCGCCATGTCCGTGCCGACGAGGGCCTGCGCACGACGCCGTTCATCATGGTCACCGCCGAGTCGAAGACCGAGAACGTCATCGCCGCCAAGAAGGCCGGCGTGAACAACTACATCGTCAAGCCCTTCAACGCCGCCACCCTCAAGTCGAAGATCGAGGCGGTCTGCGGAGCCTGATCTCACGATCCGCCGGTGGACCGTCGCGCTGAACAGAGGCGCGCCGAGTGAAAACGAGCGGACTGAAACGGTCACGAGAGCCGATCCCGGCCGTCATGCCGTCGGGGTCGGAGCAGGAGGAGCGGCCGTCCCTGCGGGTGGCCGTCAACGGATCGAACACGAGAACGTCGCGAGAGATCGCCCATGAAAATGATGGCAACGGCACGCGACGGCCGGTCGCAGAACTCCCACCCGTCGGCGATGGTGAAGGAGCTTCTCGACATCGCGGACTACATCGCCAGTCTGCGGGACGCGATCGCGATCCTGCGGGCCAACGAGCTGACGCGTGACCGTCTGCCGATGGTCCACGAGGAGCTGAGCGAGGTGGTGGCGGCGACGGCCGGCGCGACCAATTCAATCATGAGCACCGCGGAAGCCGTGCTCGCCCTGCGCGATGGGCCCGGCTACCGGGACGCGGTCGAGGCCAAGATCTACGACATCTTCGAGGCCTGCACCTTCCAGGACATCACCGGCCAGCGCATCGCCAAGGTGGCGGAGGCGATGAGCCAGCTCGAAGGACGGCTCGCCCGCTTCACCGCTGCCGTGAAAGCCCGCGACGCGGCCGGCATCGACGAGACCGAAGCCGACCGGCGCAAGCGCAACGAGTCGCTCTTGCTCAACGGGCCGCAAATGGGCGGTCCCGCGACAGCGCAGGATGCCATCGACGCCCTGTTCGCCTGACCCAGGGGACAGGCGGACGCTGGATCGGCGCGGCCTCGGACGGGGCTGAGATCGGCCGGCCGTTACGGCCAAGCTGCCTTGTTCCGAACATCGCCGTTGCGAAAAGCCGTCAAGGTCATCCCTGAAAAAGGGTGCGGGATCCGAGCTCGAGATTCCGCAGGGGCTGGACCATGGCGAACTCCGATCTGCTGCCCGATCGCGCATCCGGCGATGCCCTCGACCGCGCCCGCGCGCAGGGGCAGATGCACCATTCCATCGCGACGACGCTTCTCGTGATCGCGGCCGCCCGCGCCGAGCGCGCGGCGCCTCCGGTCCATGCGGCGCGCCAGCGTCTGGCGAAAATCTACGGAGCCTCCCGGCTGCGCAAGCGGATGGAGCGCGACGCCGCGCGGGGCTGAACCCCTTCCACCGACGACGCGTCCTCGGCCGGTTTCACCCGGCTCTGCGCAGGAAATCCCGGAATGGGCGACGCTGCGGCGGCGGGCTCGGCGGTGGATCGGGGGAGGGCGGTGGCGGCGGCGCCGCCTCGGGCGAGGCGGAGAGCACTTCCGACCGCACGGCACGGGGCGCGGCGAACACCCCGCCTTGCGCCAGCGGCACGTCGAGATCGATCAGGTCGGGCACCTCCGTCTCGGCCTCAACGCCGGTCGCGACGAGTCGGATTCCGGCCCGCGCCAGGGAGGTCACCAGATCCTCCAGGGCGATATCCGGCCGCGCCTCCCGGTCGAGCGGTCGCAGCAGCAGCGCGGCCGCGACCTTGACTTGCGTGATGCCGCGCTCGGCCAGAGCGGTCGGGTCGAACCGCAGGTCGATCGGTCGATCCATCACGAAGCCGATCCGGCCGCGCAGGCCCGCCAAAAGGGCGGCCTGCTCCGCATCGAGGCTGCGCCAACTCGATTGCGGCAGGGCGATCACCACGCGGCCCGCGAGTTCCGGCCCCTCGCTGACGAGGCGGCCGAGGGAGCGCAGGAAGCCCGGCTCGAACAGCGAATGCGGCGTCAAGCTGTAGCTGACCGAGGCTGGGCTACCACGGCCTTGGAGGTGACGCGCGATCGTTGCGACGCGCTGGAGCATGCGCCGGTCGAGCGCCGTGGTGCGGCCGTGCCGCTCCAGGACGGGCAGGAACGTCTCCGGCGCGTAGACCGCGTCGCCGACCTTGAGCCGCGCCAGCGCTTCGTAGGCGACGACCTTGCGCTGCGGCAGGGTGACCACCGGCTGCAGGAAGACTTCCAGTCCCTCGCCGTCGAAGGCCTCGATCAGCAATGCCGCGTCGGCCTCGGTGGCGAAATGATCGGAGGGACGGGCCGCCGTCAGGGTCGTGCGGGGCACGAGCCGCATCGGCGGGGCCATCGGTTCCGTCTCGGGGGGAGGGGGCGCGGCCGGCGCCGGGCGCGGCCGGATCGGCTCCGGCGCCGCCTGCGGAACCGGCTTCGGCTGAGGCGCCTGCGCCTGGACTCTCAGGCGGGCGATGTCGCCGTCCTGCGATGCCACCACCGCGGCGAGTTCCCGAACGATGCCGCTGAGGATGCCGATCTCGGCGGTCACCTCCTCGATCCCGGCATCGAACCGTGCGTCGAGCGCCTTGACCGCCTCGTCCGGCGGCCGCGCCGACCCGTCCGCCGCCGCCGTCGAATCCTGCATCCGCGACTGGATCAGGGCGGCCGTGACGGCTTCCAGCTTCACGAGGCGCTGAGATAGGACGCCGATCTCCTTCGAGACGACCTCCTGTGCGACGGCGAAGGCGGAAAGCCGCCGCCACAGCAGCGCTCCGCCGACGATCGCGAGGCCGGACACGGCGGCGACGGCGGCGAGCGGGAGAATGAGCGCCAGCGGAACGAGGACCAGGACGCCGATGAGGCCGAGGATCCAGGGGGTGCCGCGCGGGCGGATCGTTCGGGCTTTCGGCGTTTTCACCGTCGATCGACGCGTTTCTGTCTGGCGGCCGCGGCCGGGCTTCTCATTCACGCTGCGAAGCGAGCGCCCGCAGAACGTGTGGGTGAAACGCGCCGGATCGCGTGCAAGGACGCATCCGGATCGTCGTAACCCTAATGTCGCCGACGGCGCTCCCCACCGCAAGGCGGCATCATAGGTTTCTCCCGTTCATTCGGCCCGAACGCGCCGTGTGCTTGCCGCGCGCGATCCAGAAGCCACATCTGCGGAGGCGCGTCGGCACCCGGCGGGCAGCGAGGAAACGATGGCGATGGACCAGAGCCCGATCGAACTGACGATGCGCGTGGACGGAATGACCTGCGAGGGATGCGCCGAAGCGGTGCGCCGCACGATCCGTCGCCTCGACCCGCAGGCGGACGTTTCGGTCGATGTCGGCCTGGGCCGGGTCTCCGCGACGACCGTCGCGCAGAGCCTCGACGTGGCTCAAGCGCTGACCCAAGCCGGTTACACCGCCACCGCGATGACCGGTTGAAACCATTCGGCCTCGCGCGCCGGTCGGCGGATCACCTGTCCCAAACCTCCTGTCCCATGAGAAAACTTAACGGTCGGGTTAAAAAAAATCCGAGACGCTTTTCGTCGTCGTTTCGCTCACACTGCCACGATCGGTTTATCGTGGCCGTTCCGTTCGCTACCACGGAAGCATAGGGACGGACCGGGCGACGGCTCGGCACGCCGCGAGCCCGCGTGAACAAGAAACGACGGTGAGAGAAATGCCCTCAGATATCGAGATCGCCCGCGCGGCGACCCTGAAGCCGATCGCCCAGGTCGCCGAAAAGCTCGGCATCCCGGATGAGGCGCTTCACAACTACGGCAAGCACATCGCCAAGATCGACCACGACTTCATCGCCTCGCTCGAGGGTAAGCCCGAGGGCAAGCTGGTGCTCGTCACCGCGATCTCGCCGACGCCCGCGGGCGAGGGCAAGACCACCACCACGGTGGGTCTCGGCGACGCACTCAACCGCATCGGCAAGCGGGCGGTGATGTGCCTGCGCGAGCCCTCGCTCGGCCCCTGCTTCGGCATGAAGGGCGGCGCGGCAGGCGGCGGCAAGGCGCAGGTCGTGCCGATGGAGCAGATCAACCTGCACTTCACCGGCGACTTCCACGCCATCACCTCGGCGCACTCGCTCGCCGCCGCGCTGATCGACAACCACATCTACTGGGCCAACGAGCTCAACATCGACGTGCGCCGCATCCACTGGCGCCGCGTGGTCGACATGAACGACCGGGCGCTGCGCGCGATCAACCAGTCGCTCGGCGGTGTCGCCAACGGCTTTCCGCGTGAGGACGGCTTCGACATCACCGTCGCCTCCGAGGTGATGGCGGTGTTCTGCCTCGCCAAGAATCTGGCCGACCTCGAGGAGCGGCTCGGCCGCATCGTCATCGCCGAGACCCGCGACCGCAAGCCGGTGACGCTGGCCGACGTGAAAGCGACCGGCGCTATGACCGTTCTGCTCAAGGACGCGCTTCAGCCGAACCTCGTGCAGACGCTGGAGGGCAACCCGGCCCTGATCCATGGCGGCCCGTTCGCCAACATCGCCCACGGCTGCAACTCGGTGATCGCCACCCGCACCGGCCTGCGGCTCGCCGACTACACCGTCACCGAGGCCGGCTTCGGCGCCGATCTTGGCGCGGAGAAGTTCATCGACATCAAGTGCCGCCAGACCGGCCTTAAGCCCTCGGCGGTGGTGATCGTCGCCACGATCCGCGCCCTCAAGATGCATGGCGGCGTCAACAAGAAGGATCTCCAGGCTGAGAACCTCGACGCGCTGGAGAAGGGCTTCGCCAACCTCGAGCGCCACGTGAACAACGTCCGCAGCTTCGGCCTGCCGGTGGTGGTGGGCGTGAACCACTTCTTCCAGGACACAGACGCCGAGCATGCCCGGTTGAAGGAGCTCTGCCGCGACCGGCTCCAGGTCGAGGCGATCACCTGCAAGCACTGGGCGGAGGGCGGCGCGGGCGCCGAGGCGCTGGCGCAGGCCGTGGTGAAGCTCGCCGAGGGCGAGCAGAAGCCGCTGACCTTCGCCTACGAGACCGAGACGAAGATCACCGACAAGATCAAGGCGATCGCGACCAAGCTCTACGGTGCGGCCGACATCCAGATCGAGTCGAAGGCCGCCACCAAGCTCGCCGGCTTCGAGAAGGACGGCTACGGCAAATTGCCGGTCTGCATGGCCAAGACGCAGTACTCGTTCTCGACCGACCCGACCCTGATGGGCGCGCCTTCGGGCCACCTCGTCTCGGTGCGCGACGTCCGCCTCTCGGCGGGCGCCGGCTTCGTCGTGGTGATCTGCGGTGAGATCATGACCATGCCGGGCCTGCCCAAGGTGCCGGCGGCGGACACCATCCGCCTCGACGCCAACGGTCAGATCGACGGGCTGTTCTAGCCGCCACTCTCAGCCCTCCCTCCTTCCCAAGTCGGGCTTGCCTGACTTGGGCGGATCGTTGCGGATCTTGGGCAGGCTCGAGGTCCGTCGGGGGAGGGCCCTTTGCCCTCTGCGCTACGCCGCCAGCCCGCGCTTCTTCAGCAGCGGTTCGATGCTCGGCAGCCGCCCCCGGAACGCCGTATAGGCCTCGCGCGCATCGCGCAGGTTGCCCGCGCCGTAGATCATGCGGCGCAGCCGCTGCGCCGTCTCCGGATGGAAGATGTCGCCCGTCTCGCGGAAGGCGTCGAAGGCGTCGGCATCGAGCACCTCCGACCAGAGATAGCTGTAATAGCCGGCCGCATAGCCGTCGCCGGAGAAGATATGCGCGAAGTGCGGCGCCCGGTGCCGCGCCGCGATCTCCGCCGGCATGGCAATGCGGCGCAGGGCGTCCGCCTCGAACGCGACGACGTCGAGCCCGTCCTCTCCGGCCGCGGAGAGATGCAGCGTCATGTCGACGATGGCCGAGGCCGCATATTCGATCGTCGCGAAGCCCTGGTTGAAGTTGGCCGCCGCGAGCAGGCGTTCGAGCAGCGCATCGGGCATCGGCTCACCGGTGGTCACATGGCGGGCATGGGCGCGCAGCACCTCCGGCTGCTGCAGCCAGTGCTCGTAGAGCTGCGAGGGCAGTTCCACGAAGTCGCGCGAGACCGCAGTGCCTGACAGCAGCGGATAGGTCACATCGGAGAGAAGCCCGTGCAGGGCGTGGCCGAATTCGTGGAACAGCGTGCGGGCGTCGTCGAAGGAGAGCAGCGTCGGTTCGCCTCGCGGGGCGCGGGCGAAGTTCATCACGTTGACGATGATCGGCCGGATGTCGCCGTTCAGCCGTTCCTGCGAACGGAAGGCGCTCATCCAGGCGCCCGAGCGCTTCGAGGGGCGGGCGAAGTAGTCGCCGAGGAACAGGCCGACCTCGGAGCCGTCGGCGTCGCGCACGAGCCAGGTGCGCACATCCGGGTGATAGCGCGGCACGTCGCGCAACTCCTCGAAGGCGAGCCCGAACAGTCTCGACGCGGTGTCGAAGGCCGCTCGGATCATGCCTTCCAGCGGCAGGTACGGCTTGATCTCGGACTCGTCGAGGTCGTGCTCGGCCCGCCGCAGCTTTTCGGAATAGTGCCGCCAGTCATGCGCTTCGAGGGCGAAGTCGTGCCCCTCCGCCCGAACCAGGGCCTGGAGCCCTTCGCGTTCCGTTGCTGCGCGCTGGAGCGCCGGCTTCCAGACATTGCGCAGCAGCTCCATCGCCGCGTCGGGGGAGCCCGCCATGGTGTCGTCGAGCTTGAGATGGGCGAAGCTGTCGAAGCCGAGCAGCCGGGCCCGCTCGGCGCGCAGGCGCACGATCTCGGCGATGATGGCGCGGTTGTCGGTCTCGCCGCCATTCTCGCCGCGACGGGTCCAGGCCGCGTAGGCCAGCGCCCGCAGGTCGCGGCGGGTGGAGAAGACGAGGAAGGGCTCGATCAGCGAGCGCGAGAGGGTGATGACGTGGCTCTGCCCGCCGCCGCGCTCCTTGGCAGCCTCCGCGGCGGCATCGCGCAGGAAGGGCGGCAGGCCGGCGAGATCCGCCTCGCCGTTCAGCGGCAGGATGAAGTCGCGCTCGTCGGCGAGCACGTTTTGGGAGAATTGCGTCCCGAGTTCGGCCAGCCGGACCGCGATCTCGGCGATGCGGGCCTTGGCTTCCGGGGCAAGGCCGGCGCCGGCCCGGCGGAACCGGCTGCGGTAGCGGTCGAGCACGCGGCGCTCCTCCGCGCCCAACTCTTCCGCATCGGCATCGATGGCCGAGAGCCGGGCCCAGAGCTGCGGGTTCAGGGTGATGGCGCTCGAATGCCGCGCGAGCTGCGGCGCGACCGCCCGCTCGATCGCCTGAAGCTCGGGGCTGGTGTTGCTGCCGGTCAGGTTGAAGAACACGTTGGCCACGCGGTCGAGCGCGGCGCCCGCGCGCTCCATCGCCGCGACCGTGTTGGCGAAGGTCGGCGCCGCCTCGTTCCCGGCAATCGCCGCGATTTCGGCCTCGTGCGCCTTCAGGGCGTGTGCGAAGGCCGGCACGTAATGCTCGGGCCGGATCGCTTCGAAATCCGGCAGACCGAACGGCGTCGCCCAATCCGGTGCGTCGAACGGGTTGGCTTGCACGCCGCCACGGCCGGGCTCCGTACCCTCGGGGAGGTCGCGTGCGGTGTCGGCGGTCATGGGCAAAACCTTCGGGGCGCGTCGGACAGTGAAGCGTCGAGCATAGGTTTGTGGGCCGAGCGGCGCAAAGCGACAGCTGCCCGCGCCCGGTTCTTTCACGTTTTCGCCGGGCGTGGCCGCCGCGTCCTTGCCGTGAACGGCCGCGCGGCGGATGAGGGGGCGACGGTGCGCGGCCGGGCGAGCGGGACACACACGGCATGAAGCCTTCCACCCTCGCTTCCCTTCTCGCGTGCCTCCTCGCTGCCGGGTTCGCCCTTCCGCCGGACCCGGCATGGTCCGATCCGGCCAAGCCGCTGCCCGCGACGGTGCCGCTGCCGCCGCCTCAGCCGCCGGCGCGCCCGGACGACCTCGTGCCGCCCGCCCCGCAGGTGACGCCGCTGCCGCCGGAGCGCCCGCCGGAGCTTGCCACCGGCCCGGACAAGGGCGCCGTGGCCAAGCCGGACGAGCCGCCCAAGGAGACGAAGAACCCGAACGACACCAGGGACGCGCCCGCCGCCCTGCCGGAGGCGCCGCTGCCGCCGGCTCGGCCGCCGGAGCTGTCGGGCGAGTCGGCGCTCGCCCTCAAGGTCTCGGCGCCCGACGACACCGCCTGCCTGCGCCGGCTGGAGCGGCTCGGCGCGCGCTTCGAGGCGGCGTCGCCGCTCGGCAACGGCCAATGCAGCGCGCCGCATCCTCTCACCGTCACCGCGCTTGCCGACGGCGTCACGCTGGAGCCGGCGGCCACCCTCAACTGCCGGGCCGCGGAGGCGCTGGCGCGCTGGACGACGGAGGTTCAGGTCGCGGCGCAAAAGGAGTTCGGCGAGAGCCTGAAGAGCCTTGCGCTCGGCGGCACCTATGTCTGCCGCGGGCAGAACCACGACACCGACGCCAAACTCAGCGAGCACAGCTTCGCCAACGCCATCGACGTGATGGCCTACGGTTTCACCAAGCGCGCGAGCCTCAAGGTGACGGCGGCGCCGGACGGCACGCCGGAGGCGGCCTTTCTGGCCTCGGCGCGCACGGGCGCCTGCACCTTCTTCCGCACGGTGCTGGGGCCGGGCAGCGACGCCGCGCACGGCAACCACCTGCATCTCGACCTGCGCGAGCGCAATGCCGGGCACCGCCTCTGCCAGTAGGCGGCTTTCCGGGGCCGGACGCATGACGAAGCGCCATTCGCCGCGGGAACGGTAGCGTTTGGCCAAAGCTTCCTCTTCGTCGTGAGTCGAGGAGCGCGAGCGGGCTATGGAACGGGCGTGGATGCGAGGAGCGCTGGCGGCGCTCAGTGTATGGTCGGCAGCCGCGCAGGCCGCCGAGTCCGGGGCGCCCGACTTGACCCGCGAGGCCATCGAGAACGCGGCGTTCCGAGAGTCGCCGGAAGAGGCCAAGCCCGACAAGGCGTCCAAGCCGGGGAAGAAATCCAAAAAGGAAGCTGAGGCGAAGAAGGAAGCCGAGGCGAAGAAGGACGCGGAGAAGAAGCCCGACCCTCTGCTGGTGAAGGTGCAGGTGCTGCTCGACCGGGCCCGGTTCTCCCCCGGCGCCATCGATGGGCGCGACGGCGAGAATCTGCGCGGCGCGCTCAAAGCCTTCGCCGCGGCGCAAGGGCTGCCCGAGGGCGACCGCCTCACCCGCGAGGTCTTCGACCGGCTTCAGGCCACCGGGAAAGAACCGGTCGTGACGCAGTACACGATCACGGAGGAGGACGTGAAAGGCCCCTTCGTCGAGAAGATGCCGCCCAAGATGGAGGAGCAGGCCGAGGTCGGGCCGATGCGCTACACCAACGCCCGCGAGATGCTGGCCGAGCGCTTCCACATGCAGCGCGACCTGTTCTCCGCCCTCAACCCGAACGTGCCCCTCGACAAGGCTGGCGGCACGCTGGTCGTCGCGGCCGTGCCGCCGCTCGGCGAGGGCAAGGTCGAGGGCGCGCCGGTGGCCCCCAAAGTCACCCGCATCGAGGTCGACAAGCGCACGAAGCGGGTGCGCGCCTTTGCGGAGGACGGCAAGCTGACGGCGGATTACCCCGCCTCGATCGGCAGTTCGGAAAAGCCGGCGCCGGACGGGTCGGCGAAGGTGAAGGCGGTCGCCTTCGACCCCTGGTACACCTACAACCCGAAGTACCAGTTCAAGGGTGTGAAGGCGACGAAGAAGTTCTCGATCCATCCGGGGCCGAACAGCCCGGTCGGTGTCGTCTGGATCGACCTGTCCATTCCCTCCTACGGCATTCACGGCACACCGGAGCCGGAGAAGGTCGGCAAGACCGAGTCGCACGGCTGCATCCGCCTCACGAACTGGGACGCGCGCGACCTCGCGAGCCATACGAAGAAGGGCGCGAAGGTCGAGTTCCTGGACAAGTAGCCTCGATCAGCCGGCTAGCCTCGCTTAGCCGGCCGTCCGTCCTTCGGGCGGACGTAGGCTGGCTCCGATCGCGAGCAGCAGCGCATCGCCGAGGAAGGCGAGCGCCGCGGTCGCAAGCGCGCCCTGGAGCATCGCCGCGATGTTCTGGTTCTGGAGCCCGGCGACGATCGGCGTGCCCAGCGTCGAGGCCCCTGCAAGCGCGCCGACGGCGGTGACGGAGACGGCGAGAATCAGGGCGGTGCGCAACGTATCCACGAGGCCTGCCGCGGCCAGCGGCAATTCGATATGGATGAGGATCTGCGCCGGCGTCAGCCCGATGGCCTGGGCCGATTCGCGGGCTTCGGCGGTCACGGCGTCGAGCGCGCCGACCGTGCCGCGCAGGGTCGGCATGATCCCGTAGGCGGTCAGCGCCAGCAGGGTCGGCGGCCCGCCGAAGCCGAGCACCGGCAGGGCCAGGGCCACGACGACCACCGGCGGCACCGCCTGGGCGAAGGTGACGAGCGTGTCGATGCTGGTCCGAAACCCCGCGAAGCGCGCCCGCGTGGCGATCAGGCCGAGCCCGATTCCGAGTGCGGCGACCAGGGTGAGCCCGGTCGCGGCCAGGGTGAGGTGGTTCAGCGCCAGTTCCGCGATATGGCCGACGGTCAGGGGTCGGCCGCTTGCGCCGATCAGGCTGGCAAAGGCGGGATGGCTCGCTCCGGCCAGCGCCAGGCCGAGCACGAACGGTCCCAGGGCCTCACAGACGCGATTCATCGCGGCCACCGTCGGCGCAGGGCCGCCTCCAGCCTGCCGAGCGCCCCCTCGGCGGCGAGCGAGAGCGCGATGATCGGCAGGGCGCCGAGCAGGATCAGGTCCGGCGCGAATTGCGCCATGCCGTCGAAGACGAGGGTACCGAGCCCTCCCGCGCCGACCAGCGCCCCCAGGGTCGCGAGACCGAGCGCCTGGACCGTGGCGACCCGCAGGCCGCCAATGAGGGCCGGGGCACCGAGCGGCAGGCGTAGGGTCGTCAGGATCTGGCCCGACGTGAGCCCGAGGGCCCGCGCGGCGGCGATGTTGTCGGGGCCGGTGGCGCGGCGTGCCGCCTGAAGGCCGCGCCAGAGCGGCAGGAGCAGATAGGCCGCGACGCCGATCAGGGCCGGACCGATGCCGAGCGCCGAGATCCCGTAGCCGCGTAGTGCCGGGGCCGCCGACAGCAACGCCGAGAGACCGGCGACGAGGCCGCCGAGCAGGGCGACCGCCGGCACGACCTGCAAGCCGCTGACCGTGAGGTCGACTGTCCCGCGCCCCCGACGCCACAGCGCGAGCCCACCCGTGAGGCCGGCGGCCAGCACCAGGGCGCAGAGGGTGAGGACGAGATGCTCGCGGATGGCGCCGCCGAGGGCGTCGGACCGGGCGCGCCCCTCGACGACGAGCGAGAGCGCATCGAGGCGCCCGGCGCGCCACAGGCCCCCGATCAGCGCCAGGACGGCGGCCGCCGCGATGAGGCCGCCGCTGGGTAGGCGGGCACGCCGCGCGGCGAAGGCGAGGGCACAGGCCAGCACGACCACGCCGGTCCAGGCGCCGGAGGCGAGGCGCGCCCGCGTCGCGAACGGCTGGCCGGCAGTGAGGTCCGCGGCGCCGGCGCCGAGCCCCACTAGCAGGAGAGCGAGAGCGCCGAGGCAGGCGAGCCCGGCGAAACCGGCAGCCATCCGTCCCCGGCCCGCCGCGAGCAGGCCGAGTCCCCCGGCCGCGAGGGCGGCGATGGGCCAGAGCCCGGTGCCAAGTGCGTCCGAAGCGGCGATGGGCGCACCCGTCACCAGCCGGTTCGGTGCGAGGTGCAGCAGGGGCAGCCCAGCGAACACCGCCGGGAGCAGAGCCGCCGCGGCGAGGCCGGCGAGGAGTCGTGCCGTCACGGGCGACTTACTGCTTCAGCCAGCCACGCCTTGGCCACCGCCTCGGCGGTGCGCCCGTCGACGGTGATGGCCGCGTTGAGCCGCCGCAGCGTGTCGGCGTCGAGGCGCGCAAAGATCGGGTCGAGGGCCTCGCGGATCCGCGGGTGGCGTTCCAGCGTCGCGGCACGGATCACGGGGGCAGGTTCGTAGACGATCTGCGCCCCCTTGGGATCGCTCATCACAGCGAGGTCGAGGGCGGCCAGCGCCCCATCGGTGCCGTAGACCATGCCGGCATTGATTCCGCTGATGCCTTCCGCCGCAGCGCGGGCGGTCACCGCGGTGTCGCCGCCGGGCAGGCTGACGATGCGCGACAGCGGCAGGGAGAAATCGTAGGCGGATTCGAAGGAGGGCAGGGCGGCGGGGCTCTCCACGAACTCCGTCGAGGCGGCGAGGCGGATCACACCATCCCGCACCGCGCCGGCGAAATCCGCCATGGTGGCGAGCCTCCGCTCACGGGCGAGACGGCCCTGAACCGCGATCAGCCACGTGTTGTTGGCCGGTGCCCGACCGAGCCAGACCAGATCATGCGCGGCGTCGAGCCGCAGGGCGAGGCCGTAGGCACCGGCACTGTTCTTCCAGGCAGGATCTGTCTCGGTGCCGGAGAAGAAGGCGACGTTGCCGGTATATTCGGGATACAGGTCGATCTCTCCGGCCAGCAGGGCCGAGCGGACGATCAGGGTCGGTCCGAGGCCGAGGCGGCGCTCCACGCGCAAGCCAAGATCCTCAAGGACGAGAGAAATCAGGTTTCCGAGCAGCGCGCCTTCGGTATCGCTCTTCGAGCCGATCACGATTGGACGCCCCGGTTCGGCACGGGCGCGGATCGGAAGCATCGCGGCGGCCGCCGCGGCGAGGAGGCCCCGCCGACTCATGGTTGAGCGGGCTTCGCCTCGTGCCGGGGCTGTCGCCATGTTGCGACAATGAGCGTGAAATGTTTTGCGGAATAACATTGGGCCGATCAGCATAGCACGGGCGGGGCTTTGCGGCGCTTGACACGCCCAGCTTTACGGGCGACGGCTCGCGGTGCCGGGCAGCGTTTTCCGGGTCGCTCATCCGCTCTCGAAGCGTATCGGAGGAGTCTCCTCCGGAACAATCCAGGCGCGACTGACAGACTCGAGACGGCGTTCCGGATCGGGAACGAATCGATAGGGAAGACGACCCGGCGTGAGTGTGGATTCGAACGAGGATCGTCTGTCCGGCGCGCGGGTGCTGGTTGTCGAGGACGAAGCGGCCATCTCGATGCTTCTCGAGGATATGCTGCTCGATTTTGGCTGCGAGATCGTCGGGCCGGCGGCCCGGCTCGCGACCGCCCTGGAGATGGCCCGCAGCGAGAGCTTCACGGTCGCCATCCTAGACGTGAACGTTGCGGGTGAGCCGATCTACCCGGTGGCCGAGGCCATCGCCGAGCGCAACCTGCCCATCGTGTTCTCGACCGGCTATGGCGGCGCGGGCATCCGCGAGCCGTTCCGCGACCGGCTGGTGGTGCAGAAGCCGTTCAGCCAAGCCGACCTCAAGCGCACCCTCGCCGCGGCCATCGCCGCCGCCGAGGGCTGACGCAGCCCGTCCGGCTCTGGGCCGGACGCTCATAAACCTTCGATCTCGAACGCGTTGGGCAGATGGCGTGGCCAGCGGCGCGGCGCCACGAAGACGGCATCCGCCCGCAGGGTCGCGTCGGCGGCAAGCGGGTGACGCGCGAGCCAAGCCCGCGCGGCCCGCGACAGGCGTGCCCGCTTGCGCGCGTCGATGGCGGTCGCGGCGGCGTCCAGCGTCGCGCGGGCCTTGACCTCGACGAAGGCGATGGTGCGCCCGCGCCGGACGATCAGGTCGATCTCCCCGCCCGCGGCCGCGAAGCGCCGGGCGAGCGGCCGATAACCTTTCAGCATCAGCACCAGCAGCGCTAACCCCTCGGCCGACAGGCCGCGTCCGTGGGTGGCGCGGCGCCGCGCCCCCGGATCAGCCGGAGTTTTCATCGTCCGCCCGGCGGGCGAGCACCAGGGCGCGAGCATAGACGACGCGCTTGGGCTGGCCGGTCTCGTCGGCGACGAGCGCCGCCGCATCCTTGATCGAGTGCCGGGCGAGCGCCGCCTCGATCCGGGCGTCGAGCCCGGTATCGGCTTCGCGCGGGGCGGCGTCCTCGGGTGCCGTGCCGATGACCACGACGACCTCGCCCTTCGGCGGACCCTCCTGGGCGAAGGCTTCGGCCAGCGCACCGAGGCTGTCGCGGCGGATCGTCTCAAACAGCTTGGTCAATTCGCGGGCCACCGCCGCGGGCCGCTCCGGCCCGAGGGTGGCGGCGGCATCGGCCAGCATTTCGGGCAAGCGATGGGGGGATTCGAACACCACCAGCGTGCCGGGGATCGTGGCCAAAGCCTCCAGACGGTTGCGCCGGGCACCCGATTTCTGCGGCAGGAACCCTTCGAAAAAGAACCGGTCGGTCGGCAGGCCGGCGGCGACGATGGCGGTCATCACCGCGGACGGGCCAGGAATAGGCGTCACCGGGATGCCGGCGGCAATGGCCGCCTGAACCAGCTTGAAGCCGGGATCCGAGACCAGCGGCGTGCCGGCATCGGAGACCAGCGCCAGGGTCTCGCCGGCCTTCAACCGCATCACCATCCGCTCACGCACCGCCTCGTTGGAATGCTCGTGGTAGGAGAGCAGCGGCGTCGTAATCCCGTAGTGCATCAGCAGGGTTCGGGTGACGCGGGTGTCCTCGGCCAGCACGGCATCGGCGGCGGCGAGCGTCGCGAGGGCGCGGAACGAGACGTCGCGCAGGTTACCGATCGGGGTCGCCACCACGTAGAGTCCCGGCGCCAGGGACTCGGCCTCGGCGGCGAGGCCGAAGGCCGTGAAGGTGGCGGGGCTGCGGGGGGCCCCTTCGGGGCGCTTGTCGAGTCGCTGTGTCATCGCCGCGACAATGCCACGCCCGCGCGCCTTTGAAGACCGGGGAAAGGCAGGGCCTCACATTTACTTTTCGCAAGCCCCTCCGCATCGTGATCGCGAATTGGGCTCGGACAGGGGGTCGCGATGGCGCGACGCGGCGGACGGTGGACGGCCCGCGCGGGTGCCGCGCTTCTCGGCCTCGGGCTCACGATCGGGCTTGCGGGCTGCCTCGGCGTTCCGGATGCGCCGCGACCGGCGGCTCGGGCGGTGCCCGAGGGCGAGCCCACCGTGACCGCCGGCAACGTCATCGGCGCGGGCACGGTGAAAGTCGCCCTGATCGTCCCGTTGAGCGGGCAGGGGGCGGCGGTCGGCGCCGCCCTGCGCAACGCCGCCGAACTCGCCTACGACGATTTCCAGAAGCCGAACCTGCAGATCCTCGTGAAGGACGACCGCGGCACGCCGGAGGGCGCACGCGAGGCGACGCAGGCGGCCTTCGCCGAGGGCGCCGAAATGGTGCTCGGCCCGCTCTTCGCCGCCAATGTCCAGGCGGCCGGGGGTGTCGCCCGCGGGGCGGGCAAGCCGGTCATCGCCTTCTCGACCGACGCGGCGGTGGCCGCGCGCGGCGTCTACCTCATCAGCTTCCTGCCGCAATCTGAGGTGGACCGCATCGTCGATGAGGCGAGCGCGGGTGGTCGCCGCTCCTTCGCCGCGCTGATCCCCGAGACGGTCTACGGCAATGCCGTCGAGGCGCAGTTCCGTGAGGCGGTGGCCCGGCGTGGCGCCCGGCTCGTCGGCATCGAGCGCTACCCGGCCGGCAATCCCGGCCCGGCGGTCGACCGGTTGCGCGGCGTGATCGCGGGCGGCGGCGCCCAGGCCGACGCGCTGTTCGTGCCCGACACCGCCGAGGGCCTGATGGCCGTCGCGCCCGCGCTGACCAAGATCGGGTTCTCGCCCGTGCGGGTCCGTCCTCTCGGGCTCGCTCTGTGGAACGACCCGCGGGTGCTGTCACAGGCGGCCTTTCAGGGCGGTCGCTTCGCCGCGCCCGACGCTGCCGGCTTTGCCGGTTTCGCCCAGCGCTATCAGACCCGCTTCGGGACGATGCCGCCGCGCACCGCCTCGCTCGGCTATGACGCCGTCTCGCTCACGGCCGCATTGGTGCGCCAGTACGGCTCGCAGCGCTTCGCCGACGCGACGCTGACCAACCCAGCGGGCTTCTCCGGCCTCGATGGTACCTTCCGCTTCCTGCCTGACGGCGTCAGCGAGCGGACCTTGGCGGTCTACGAGATCCGCAACAACGCGGCGAACGTGGTGAGCCCGGCCCCGAAGGTGCTCGCGCCGTCTGGGATTTGACGGATCAGCCCGCCAACTCCGCGACCACGGCGTTGAGCACCGGAGCGCCGCGGGCGGTCGCGGCGATGCGGCCATCGGGGCGCCGTGCGACGAGGCCGTCTCTCACCAGCGCGTCGAGGCGACCGGCATGGAGCGGGCGCCCCTTCAGGGTGGCGTAACGAGCCGGATCGATGCCTTCAGTCAGCCGCAGCCCCATCATCAGGAACTCGTCGCCCTGATCCTCGGCGGACAGTGTTTCCGTCTCGACGATGCCGTGGCCGTCGCGCTCGACGCGGGCGAGCCAGTCTTCGGGCGCCTTCTCGGTCAGAGTACCGGTGCGGCCCTGCGGCAGGACCAGGCGGCCATGGGCGCCGGGGCCGATGCCGGCATACTCGCCGTAGCGCCAGTAGAGCAGGTTGTGGCGCGACTGCGCGCCGGGTCGGGCGTGGTTCGAGATCTCGTAGGCCGGCAGGCCCGCGAGCCCGCAGATCTCCTGCGTCACGTCGTAGAGGGCGCGTGAGGCGTCGTCGTCAGGCGGCACGAGGCGGCCGGCCTGGGCCAGGCCGAAGAAGGGCGTGCCCGGCTCGATGGTGAGCTGATAGAGCGAGAGATGCTCGGCGGCATAACCGATCGCCCGGCGTAGCTCGGCGGCCCAGGCCTCCGGTGTCTGCTCCGGTCGGGCGTAGATCAGGTCGAAGGAGAAGCGCTCGAAATGCGCCGATGCGGTGCGCACGGCGTCGAGCGCTTCCGCCACGCTGTGCAGGCGCCCGAGCCGCTTGAGGTCGCCGTCATCGAGCGCCTGAACGCCGAGCGAGACGCGGTTGACCCCGGCGGCGCGGTAGCCGCGGAAGCGGGTCGCCTCGACGCTGGTGGGGTTGGCCTCCAGCGTCACCTCCGCATCCGGCGCCACGCTCCAGGCCCCGGCCACGGCATCGAGCAGCCCGGCCACCGTGTCGGGCGACATCAGCGAGGGCGTACCGCCGCCGAGGAAGATGCTGGTGACCGTCCGCCCCGGCGCGAGTGCTGCGGCGTGGGCGATCTCTCGCCGGAAGGCGGCGAGAAAGCGCGGCTGGTCCACGCCCGCATGGCGGACATGACTGTTGAAGTCGCAATAGGGGCACTTCGCGGCGCAGAACGGCCAGTGCAGGTAGATGCCGAATCCCGCGTCGCGGGTCGGATGGTCGGGCGGTGTCGCGGGGGGCATCGGCCTGTCTTGTGTCATCGAGCCGCTTGAACCGCGCACTCGTCCAACCCGCCGCCCTCATCCTGAGGTGCGGAGCGGAAGCGAAGCCTCGAAGGATCCTCCAGGGGTCGCGCGGGAACTGGAAGATCCTTCGAGGCCCGCTGACGCGGGCACCTCAGGATGAGGGCGGCGGATGGGATGTCAGCGCTCGATCGGAGCGCCTGCCATCCTTCACGCGTGATGTAAGCACGCCCAACGCCGGGCGAAAGCTCAGCCCGGCCGACGCAGGCACGCCTGCGCGAGGAGCACGAAGGCCCGCGCCCGGTGCGAGAGCGCGTTGCCGCTCTGCCAATCGACGCCGTGCTTCTCCTCCGAGGAGATCTCGCCGAAGGTGCGGTCCATGCCTTCGGGGCGGAACATCGGATCGTAGCCGAAGCCGAGACTACCGCACGGCGCCACCAGATCACCGAAGACGCGGCCCTCGAACAGCTCGGTATGACCATCGGGCCACGCCAGAACCAGGGCCGAGACGAAGTGAGCGCGCCGGTCCGTGGCGCCGCGCTTGTCGAGTTCGGCGGCGATCCGGGCCATCGCGCCGGAAAAGTCCTTGTCCGGGCCGGCCCAGCGGGCGGAGAACAGGCCGGGCGCGCCGTCGAGCGCATCGACGCAAAGCCCGGAATCGTCGGCGAAGGCTGGCAGGCCGGAGGCCTTCGCGGCGGCGTGCGCCTTGATCGCCGCGTTCTCCGAGAACATCGTGCCGGTCTCATCGGGCTCGGGCAGGCCGAGTTCGCCGGCCGAGACCGCCTCGACGCCGAACGGGGCCAGCAGCTCGCGCATCTCCACGAGCTTGCCGGCATTGTGGGTCGCGATGACGACCTTGCCCGAGAGGATGCGGTGCACGCTCACGCGATGGCCTTCCGCTGCAGTTCGACGAGCCCCGCCACGCCGCCCTTGGCAAGCCGCAGCAATTCGAGGAACTGTTCGTCGGTGAACGGCTCCATCTCGGCGGTGCCCTGCACCTCGACGATGCCGCCCTTGCCGGTGACGACGAAGTTCGCGTCCGTCTCGGCCGCCGAATCCTCGGCGTAGTCGAGGTCGAGCACCGGCTGGCCCTTGTAGATGCCGCAGGAGACCGCCGCGACATGGTCCTTCAGGGGATCGACCGAGATGATCGAGCGGGCCCGCATCCAGGCGAAGCAATCGTGCAGGGCTACCCACGCTCCGGTGATCGAGGCGGTGCGGGTGCCGCCATCGGCCTGAATCACGTCGCAATCGACGGTGATCTGGCGCTCGCCCAGGGCCGGCAAGTTGGTGACGGCGCGCAGGGAGCGGCCGATCAGCCGCTGAATCTCCTGCGTGCGGCCCGAGGGCTTGCCGGAATTGACCTCGCGGCGGGTGCGCTCGTGGGTGGCGCGGGGCAGCATCGCGTATTCGGCGGTGACCCAGCCCTTGCCGGAGCCGCGCAGCCACGGCGGGCCGCGCTCTTCCAGCGAGGCGGTGCAGAGCACGCGGGTGTTGCCGAAGGTGACGAGGCAGGAGCCTTCCGCGTAGCGGGCGACCGCCCGCTCCAGCGTAACGTCGCGCATCGCGTCCGCCGCGCGCTTCGAGGGCCGCATGCTTGGTAAGCTCCCGTGTCGAAAATCGAAGCCCGGGCTCTTAGGCGCTGCCAGCCCCCGCGGCAACCGCCGCCCGTCCTGTGGTTTTCCGCATCAGGCTCGTCTCCGGCACGAAAAAGGCCGCCGTCTCGCGACGGCGGCCCTTCAGATAAGCTGCTAGCCGATCACCAACGGCGGTGATTCCAGTGACGGCGGTGATGGTGATGGCGCGGGCCGCCGAAGCGGTGATGGCGGTGCCAATGGCCACGGTGACGCATTTGGCCGCGGTAGTGACGGCGATGGCCGCGGTACTGCGCCTGCTCGATCATGTCACCGGCTGGCGCGGTCGCCTCGGTTTGGATCGGGAGCGGGGCAGCCTGCGCGGCGCGGGGCGCCGAAGCGAGGCTCAAGCCGGTGACCGCGATCGCCAGGGCGGCGACCTTGACCATGGTCTTTCGTGCGCCAGTCAGCACTACCGGAAGCTCCATCTTTACTCGAGTTACGGGGCGGCGGATCGCGGCTCGAAACGCTGCCCTGCTCATCAAACGACTCGGGGCCGCAGAATGATCCCTAGGATTCCTCGGCTGAAGCCCGCAGGGTGTCGTTCGCCGGGTCGGCGCGGTCCGGACATCGTCCGTAACGTCGCCGCACGACAGGATTGATCGGCGGCGCCCAAGCGCTCACAATCGTTTGTCAGGATCCTGCATTCGTCAGGTGCTCATCTCCTTGATCGAGGCCGTTCAGCCCATCGTGAATCCGCAACCCCAAGCGCTCGCCGCCCTCAACGAGCGCTCCCGAGAGATCTTCCGGCAGATCGTTGAGAGCTACGTCACCACCGGCGAGCCGGTGGGGTCGCGCAATCTCGCGCGCATCCTGCCGATGAGCCTGTCCCCGGCCTCGATCCGCAACGTGATGGCGGATCTGGAGCATTCCGGGCTGATCTTCGCGCCCCACACCTCGTCCGGGCGCCTGCCGACGGAGCTGGGTCTGCGCTTCTTCGTCGATGCGATGATGGAGATCGGCGATGTCGATCTCGCCGAGAAGGCGCGCATCGAGGCGCAGATGCAGGCGGCAGCCTCGCGCCACACCTTCGATTCGGCCCTGGCCGAAGCGTCCTCGCTGCTCTCGGGCATTTCCCGCGGGGCGGGCGTGGTGCTGACCACCAAGGTCGATGCCGGGCTCAAGCATGTCGAGTTCGTGCGACTCGATCCCGAACGGGCGCTCGTGGTGCTGGTCTCGATCGACGGTACGGTGGAGAACCGCCTCGTCGATCTCCCGCCGGGCCTGCCGGCAGGGGCGCTGCAGGAGGCCTCGAACTTCCTCAACGCCCGCCTGCGCGGCCGCACCCTCGATACCCTGCGCGACGATATCGAGAACGGCCGCAAGGAGATGAAGCGGGAACTCGACGCCCTGACCGAGCGGCTGGTCGATGCCGGGCTCGCCACCACGGTCGGCCCATCCGAGGCGCGCCAGCTCATCGTGCGGGGGCAGGCCAACCTGCTGGACGACCTGCGCGCGGCCGAAGACTTGGAGCGCATCCGCCTGCTGTTCAACGACCTTGAGACGCAGAAGGACGTGATCGAACTTCTGGCTCGGGCCGAGCAGGGCGACGGCGTGCGCATCTTCATCGGCTCGGAAAACAAGCTCTTCTCGCTCTCCGGCTCCTCGATGATCGCTGCCCCCTTCCGCGACAGCGCGCAGAAGATCGTCGGCGTCGTCGGTGTCATCGGCCCGACGCGGCTCAACTATTCCCGTATCGTGCCGATGGTGGACTACACCGCCCGCGTGGTCTCGGGGTTGCTCGACCGGTCACGGTAGGGCGTCGCTTCGGCCGGTCCGGAGCATCGCGCCAGTCTCGGCGCAGGGGGGATTCGAAAGCAGGAAGCGGGATGCGCGGCCTCCGGATGGGGCCGTAGGCACGGGCTCGGACTTGCCGGAGCCTGCTCATGCCAACCGTCGTCAACCGCACCATGTCGCCGTTCGAATGGGCGATGCTGCTCGGACTGTCCGTGCTCTGGGGCGGATCGTTCTTCTTCGCGGGTGTAGCCCTGTCTGCGCTGCCGCCCCTGACGCTCGTCGTCCTGCGTGTCGGATTGGCTGCGCTGATCCTCAATGCCGCCCTGCCTCTGGCCAGCCTCCGCCTTCCGCGTGGCCGGAACGTCTGGGTTGCCTTTTTCGGGATGGGGCTCCTCAACAACGTCGTGCCCTTCTGTCTCATCGTCTGGGGGCAGACGCAGATTGCCTCGGGGCTCGCGGCCATCCTCAACGCCACGACACCGCTCTTCACCGTCGTCGTCGCCCACCTGCTGACGTCCGACGAGCGGATGACCGGAAACCGGTTGGCGGGGGCGCTGACCGGCCTCGTCGGTGTGGCCGTCATGATCGGCACAGCGGCGTTCGCCGACGAGGGGAGCCATCTCCTGGCGCAGATCGCGGTGCTCGGCGCGGCCCTGTCCTACGCCCTGGCCGGTGTCTTCGGACGGCGCTTTCAGCGCATGGGCGTCCCGCCGCTCGCCACGGCGACGGGCCAGGTGACGGCGTCCACGCTCCTGCTTCTGCCCGTTACGCTGCTCACGGACCGGCCGTGGACGCTGCCGATGCCGGGTGCACCGGTCTGGGGTGCGGTGCTCGGGATCGCGGCGCTCTCCACCGCGCTCGCCTACCTGCTCTACTTTCGCCTTCTGGCAACGGCTGGGGCGACCAATCTCCTGCTCGTCACCTTCCTGATCCCGGTGACGGCCATCCTCCTCGGCACGGGGGTGCTGGGCGAGTCCCTGGAGGTTCGTCACATCGTCGGCATGGCCCTCATCGGGGTCGGTCTCGCGGCCATCGACGGGCGGATTCTCAGGCAGGTGAGGAGACGGCGCATCGAAGAGCCCGGACTCTATCAGGGCCGGGATATCTGAGCGGGCGGAGACGAACCCGAGGTGCTCCAGCGCCGGTGGCGGGGCATCTGGCGGGATGTGCGAAACGACATCGCAGCGCGGCCGTCTGTCGGCCCTGCCACTCTCGCACCGGCCATCGAACGGGCCGATGTGGGCAGGGGGTCAGCCGTGATGCGCGGCCGGGGCGGGTGCGTCCTCGGCCTCGTCGCGCGGGCCGACGAAGCGGCCGAGCCCACGGCCGATCAAACCGCCGAGGCTGTCCATCAGCAGGAACACGGCGGGGACGAAGACCAGCGAAAGCAGGGTCGAGACGATGAGTCCGGCGATCACCGCGACCGCCATCGGCGCGCGGAACTCGCCGCCGATGCCGAGCGCCATCGCCGAGGGGACCATGCCGGCGGCCATGGCGATGGTGGTCATTACGATCGGCCGCGCGCGCTTGCGCCCGGCATCGACGATGGCGGTGACCCGATCGACGCCGCGGGCCATCTCCTCGACCGCGAAATCCACGAGCATGATCGCGTTCTTCGTCACCAGCCCCATCAGCATCAGCAGGCCGATGACCACCGGCATGGAGATCGGCATGTGGCAGATCAGCAGCCCGAGGATCGCCCCGCCGATGGAGAGCGGCAGCGAGAACAGGATGGTGAGCGGCTGGAGGAACGAGCCGAACAGCAGCACCAGCACCGCGTAGACCATCATGATGCCGGCGCCCATCGCCATGAGGAAGCCCGAGAAAACCTCCTGCATGATCTCGGCGTCGCCGGTCTGGCGGATGGTCACGCCCGGCGGCAGGCTTTTCGCCGTCGGGGTCGCCAGCGCCTGCTCGATCAGCGAACCGAGCGCGTCCGAGCCCTCCATGTTGGCCTCGACCGCCACGCGCACCGCTCGGTCGTAGCGCTCGATCGCGCCGGGGCCCTGGTCGAGTTCGATGTCGGCCACGGCGGCGAGCGGCACGGCCGTGCCGTTCTTGGCCGGCACCTTCAGGTTCTCGAGCCGCGCGATCGCGCCGCGGGCGCTCTCGGGCAGCTGCACCCGGATCGGCACTTGGCGGTCCGCTGCGTTAAACTTGGCGAGGTTGATGCCGATGTCGCCGATGGTGCCGACGCGCACCGTTTCCGCGATCACGTCGGTCGCGACGCCGAGATCGGCCGCGGCGCCCGGCTTCGGGCGGATGCGCACCTCGGTGCGGTTGAGCGGCGCCGTAGACATCACCGAAACGAGGTGCGGGATCGCCGCCATGTCGCGCTGGAGCCGCGCGGCGACCTCCGTCACCACATCGACGTCTGGGCCGCTGACGACGAGGGCGAGGTCGCGCTGGCCGCTGTCACGCAGGGTCCAGGAGCGGATGTCGGGCTCCTGCGCCAGAAGCCCGGCGATCTCGGACTCGATGGTCCATTGGCGCTTCACGCGCTCGCTCTTCGGGCTCAGGTTCACGATCAGCGTGGCGAGCCGCGTCTCCTTCTTGCCACCGGCCTGACGACCGCCATCGACGAAGACCGAGGTGACCTCGGGCAGGGCGCGAATGCGCTCGACCACGCGGTCGGCCACCGCGATGGTGTCGGGGAGCCGGGCGCCCGGCGCCAACTCGATCATGAACAGGGTGCGGGCGTTGTCCTGCTTCGGGATGAAGCCCGAGGGGAGAAGTTTGGTCGAGACGATCGAACCGGCAAACAGCGCGAGCCCCACCATGAGGGTGATCCACTTGTGGCGCACCGACCAGCCGACGAGGCGGGTATAGGCGCGCATCACCGGGCCTTCGCGCTCCTCGGCATGGCCGTGGTCGCGCAGGAAGTAGGCGGCGAGCAGCGGCGTGATCAGGCGCGCCACCAGCAGGGACATGAACACCGAGACGGCGATGGTCAGGCCGAACTGGATGAAGTAGCGCCCGGCGATGCCACCCATGAACGAGACGGGGGCGAAGACCGCGATCAGCGTCGCCGTAATGGCGATGACGGCGAGCCCAATCTCGTCGGCGCCCTCCATCGAGGCGCGGTAGGGCGACTTGCCCATCCGCATGTGGCGCACGACGTTCTCGATCTCGACGATGGCGTCGTCGACGAGGATACCGGTGACCAGCGTGATCGCGAGCAGGCTGATGCCATTGAGGGTGAAGCCCAGCGCGTCCATCGCCCAGAAGGTCGGGAGGACCGAGAGCGGCAGGGCCACCGCCGCGATCAGCGTGGCGCGCCAATCGCGCAGGAACAGGAACACCACGATGACGGCAAGCGCCGCGCCCTCCATCAGGGTGTGCATCGCCGAGGCGTAGCTGCCCCGCGTCGCCGCAACCGAGGAATCGATCTCCTGGAACTGGATGTCGGGGTAGCCCTGGGCGAACTCCGCGATCTTCTTCTCGACGCCCGCCGCAACCTCGGCATCGCTCGCGCCTGAGCCACGGGAGACCGAGAAGGCAACGACGGATTCGCCGTTGAAGCGGGCGAAGGTGCGCGGCTCCTCGATCGAATCCTCGACCGTGGCGAGGTCGTCGAGGCGGACCTTGCGCCCGCCGGGCAGGACGATGGAGGTCGCCTTCAGGTCGCGGATCGTGCGCGAGGCGGCCAATGTCCGGATCGACTGCTCGCGTCCGCCGACCTCGCCGCGCCCGCCGGCCAGGTCGGCAGAGGTGACGCGGACCTGCTTGTTCACGTCCGCCGCGGTGATGCCGAGCGCCAGCAGCCGGTCGGGCAGCGGTGTGATGCGGATTTCGCGGGCAAACACCGCCGACGCGCTCGACGCCGCCGACGCCCTTCACGCCCTGCAGCGTGCGGGCGACCTTGTCCTCGACGAACCACGACAGGTCGGCCGGTGTCATCGCGGGCGATGTCACGCCGTAGATGAGGATCGGCAGGCCGGTGATTTCGACGCGCTGGATCACCGGCTCATCGATGGTGCGGGGCAGGTTGATGCGGATTTTCGAGACCGCATCCTTCACGTCGTTGACGGCGCGGTCGGTGTTCACCTCCAGCCGAAACTCGACCGTGGTGACGGAAGCCCCTTCCGTGATCGCCGAGGTGATGTGCTTGACGCCGCGCACGCCCGCGATCGAATCCTCGACCCATTTCGTGACCTGGGTCTGCAACTCAGACGGGGCGGCGCCGCCCTGCGTGATCGTCACCGAGACGATCGGCACGTCCACGTTCGGCATGCGGGTGACCGCGAGCCCCCGGAAGCTGACGAGGCCAAGCACCACCAGCACGAGGAACAGGACGAGGGGCGCGATCGGATTGCGGATCGCCCAGGCGGAGATGTTCAGGCGCATCGGGGCAAACCGTCAGAAGGAATGTCGAGGGGCCGAGGCGGAGCCGCCTCAGCGCGAGCCGGCGTCGGCGGTGGCCTGCGGCGGGGGGGCGGCCGAGACCGCGGCCGGTGTCTGCCCCTGCCGCGCGAGCGAAACCGGGCGAACGCGGTCGCCGTCGCGCAGGAAGCTGCCAGCGCGGGCCACGACCCGCTCGCCTTCCGCGAGGCCGGAGCGGATCTCGATGTCGTCATCGTCGGAAAGGCCGGTGCGGACCTCGCGGGACTCGACCTTGTCCTCCGCGACGACGAGCACGGAGCTTCGTTTTCCGCCGCCGTAGAGGACGGAGGCCTGGGGCACCGTGACGCCGCGGGTGCGGGCGAGTTCGACCGCCCCGCGGGCGAAGGTGCCGATGCGCAGGCGCGGATCGGGATCGAGGCGGACGCGGACCTTGCCGAGCCGGCTCGCCTTGTCGACCTCCGGGTAGACCGCGCGGACGCTGCCCGTGACGCGCTCGCCCTCGCCGATCTCGATGAAGGCGGGAGCGCCCTCGCGCAGCAGCGGCAGCTTGGTCTCGATGACCTCCGCCTCCAGCTCGATCTCGCCGCGGGCGATCAGCCGGAACAGCGGTTCTGCGGAGGACGACGTCGCCATGCCGACCCGCGCCGTGCGGCGGCTGACGATGCCGGCTTCCGGTGCGCGGATCTCGGTGCGGGCGAGGCGCAGTTCGAGTTCGTCGCGCACGGCCTTGGCCTGCGCCAGTTCGGCCTTGGCCATCGCCAGCCCGTTGCGGGCGAAGGCGAGCTTACCCTCCGCCTGCCGCAGGGCAGCGGTGCGGTTCTCCATGACGGCCGCGGTGGTGATCCCGGTCTGGATCAGTTGCTTGGCGCGATCATGGGCCAGCCGCGCTTCGAGTTCGGCGGCCTCCGCCTGCCCGATGTTGCTCTGCGCCTGGAGAACGGCGGCGCTCACCTTGTCGATCAGCGCGTTCTGCTGGGTGAGCTGACGGTCGATCAGGTCGCGGTTGAGGCGGGCCAGCACCTGCCCCTTCTCGACGCGCATGCCCTCCTCGGTCAGCAGCTCGACGAGACGGTAGCCGTCGATCTCGGGCGTGACGAGTATCTCGTCGCGCGGCACCAGGGTACCGGTCACGACCACGCTCTCGACGATCTCGCGCCGCTCGGCTTCGACCACGCTGACGGTGGCCGCCGGGGCGGTCTTCGCCGGGGGCGGGGCAGCCTCAGCCCATGCGGGACCGAAGCTCAGGGCAGTGAGCACCAGGGCCGGAACGGCCAGGGTCCGGGCGCGGATCATCGGCCGGCTTCCTTGTCGGCAGGGGGGAGGGCGAGCGCGCCCGAAAGACCCGCCTTGATCAGCGACTGGAGCTGAGCGACGGCGGGACGGGCGTCGTAGCCGGGACTGAGCGCCCGGCTGACGATCATGCCCTTCATCAGTGGCGCGATTGCGTCGAACAGGGCCGCAGGATCGCAGTCCGGCGAGGTCTTGAGCGCGTCGAACATCTCGGTCAGCCAGATCCGGCCTTCCTCGTCGCCGCGCTCGACAAGGTCGGCGATGGCGGGGTTGCGGGTGGCTTCCACCCACAGATCAAGACGCAGCACCGCGGCCTCGCGGCTGATTTCGAGAAAGAAGCGGGCGAGCACGCCCATCAGCACGGCACGCTTGTCGCCAGCTCGCTCCATCGCCTCGACGAGGACGGCGCCCCGCTCGCGGTCGCGCTCGGCCAGCCCGAGGACGACGGCCTCCTTAGAATCGAAGTAGCGGTAGATGTTGCCCGGGCTCATCGAAGCCTCGCGGGCGAGATCCTGCATCGTGGTGCGGTGGAAACCGTTGCGGACGAAGCAGGCTTCGGCCGCGTCGAGAATATGCTCGCGCCGGGCCGCCTGTCCGCTCCGGGCGTCGATGACGGCGCCGGCCGCTGCACTCATGACGTGGTTCCTACGGTATTCGTCGCGGCGGTGCGGCCCGGCTCGCTGAGGAGCTGCACGGCGGCGCAGGAGCGCGGCTGAAGGTCGAGATCGGCGCAGAGGCGGGCCTGCCAACCATCGGGCCCGGCGCCGGTCCAGCCGAGCAGCGCGAACCAGCCGAACGCCACGACGGCGCAGACGAGCAGGTTTGCCGGCGTGCAGACCGCCTTGAACAACCGCACCGGGCTGAAGCCCTCCTGCGCGGTGGCGAGATCGGCACCGAGCCCGACGGCGTGAGGGAAGGACGCCCGATCACCGACAATCATGCTCATGGCCCAACTCCAACGCTGCCTCGAGCTTGATAGTGAACGTTCATTCTCATGTCAATGAACGTTCATTCTCACTGTCGGGCCGACCGTGCATCGCTCCAGGAGTGAGGCGCCGGCGCCACGCCGGGGGGCCGTCATCGTCGCGTTAACGAACCGGTTACCACGCAGGAATAGCGCAGCAGGCAAGACCGCTGCGGCTCTTGGCGCGGTCGGCACTGCTTTCGCGGTAGACCGCAAGGACCGCGAAAGAAGAGCCAAGAACGATCTTCAGTAAAACACCCGTCACAAGCCAATCACGAACGCGTCGTTCGAGACCCTCATCATGTCCCCCGCAGATCTCGCTCCCCTCGCGTGGAATGCCGCGCGTGAACACCTCGACCTGTTTGGAGGCCTGGGGCTTTGCCTGGGCTTTGCCGGCGGAATGATGCCGCGGCGAAGTTTGATCCTCTTCACCTCGGCGGCCTGCTCGGCCTGTTTCGCGCTGCACTTCCTGCAGCTCGGCGCGCAGACCGGCACGGCGATGTGCCTCGTCTCGGTGATGCAGAGCGTGGTGGCCGCCCGCTGGATCGGTCCTGAGTCCCGCGCGGCCTGGGTCGCCCCGTTGTTCCTGGCAAGCAGCCTCGTCGCGCTGGGTCTCACCCTCGCGACCTGGAACGGATGGCCCTCGGCCTGCGCCGGGCTTGGATCGCTACTGGCGACGACGGCACGGCTTCAGGGGAATTCCCAAGCGATGCGCCGCTTCTTCCTCGGCGCGTCGTCGTGCTGGGCGATCCACAACATGCTGGTCGGCTCGGTCTTCGGCCTGACCTGCGATCTGCTCACGCTCACGGCGCTCGTGATCGCACTGGTGCGCGGCGGTGCGGAGAAGCCGACGCCTGTCGCCAACCCGGTGGCACCGCTGCAAGGCGCGGCCTAACCGGACGGAGGAGCCTGACGGCTCCTCCGCTGCTCTTCTTACTGCTGGAAGAACTTCGGATCGAGCGCCGCGAGCGCGAGCAGGGGCGGCGGCATGACGATTCCGGCCACCCGCATGGAGCGGGCCGCCTCGCGGCAGGCGGCGAGGTCGTTGGCGCCGGCCGCCGCCTCGATCTTCTCGATGGTCGCCGGATCGGGCTTCGGCGCCGGAGCGGGCGGGGCCGGGGGCGGCGGGTTCTTGGCCAGGGCATTCGCCTTGGCGTTCGGGTTGTCCGCCGGGTTGCCGGTCGCGGCCTCGGGCTTGGAATTATTGGTCGCGGCGCCCGGCGCGGGTCCGTTGCCGGTCTCGCTGACAGCGCCGCTGAGTCCCGACGTCTTCTGGGGCTCGCCGCCATCCGCCGGCTTGCCGCCCTCGGTCTTGCCGGACGGGTTCGAGACGGCGGTGGCCTGCTGCGGCGGCGTCGCCGCGGCCTTGTTGGCCGGCTCCGGCTGCTTCACGAACGCCACGAGTTCCTGGCAGAGATTGGCCGGCTTACCGGACGTCTGCAGCGTGGCCGGCGCGCTCGGGCTCGCATCCTGAGCCAGGGCGGTGCCGGCGAGAAGCGCACAGGCCGCAAGGCCGCCGGCGAGGTGCCGGATGATCGGCGAAGGCTTCATCGGGCTCACTCCCTCGACTTCGTTTTCAGGTTTCTTGAATTCGTTCAGGAGCGCTTCGGGTGCGACGCTTCACCCTCGGCCTTGCCGTGGGGCTCGCCGTTGTACTCGTCCGGCTTCGGATCGCCGTTCCAGCGGGGACCGACGAGGTTGGTGCCGGGCTCCGACACCCGCGCCCCGGAGGTCGCGAACGCCTGATAGGCGAACTTCTGGTTGCTCGTGAGCGCGAACATCGCCAGCACCCCGAGGGCGATGGCGGCGATCACGGCGGCGAGGAAGGCTTTCATGGTCGTGTCTTCCCTGGAGGCCTTAGGCCTCGGTCAGCGCAGGTGGTCTTGCCCTTGGCTGGAGACCGGCCTGCGCCGCCGGTCTCCCGCTCTCATCACTCCGCGGGTGCGGGATGGCCCTTGAGCTGCGGGCCGCTGGCGGTGCGCGCCTGCTCCTGCTCGACCCAGAGGTCGTGGTGCGCGCGCGCCCAGGCGAGATCGACCTTGCCGCTGCCCATGGCGTCGTAGGCGCCCTCCATGCCCAGCGTGCCGATATAGATGTGGGCGAGGATGCCGGCGATGAAGATGATGCCGATCACCGAGTGGATCACCTGCATCACCTGCATCCCGTTGATGTCGGTGAGCGCGAACGGGAACAGCATCATCAGACCGGTAACGCCCATGGCCGCGCCGAATCCGGCGACCATCCAGAACACACCCTTCTGGCCGGCATTGAAGCGGGCGGCGTGGGGGTGACCCTTACCGATGAAGCCGCCGCCGGCCTTGATCCAGGCCCAGTCGACCTTGTTCGGGATGTTGTCTCGGATCCAGAGGACGAACATGAAGGCCACGCCGAGCATGAACGGCCATGCGAGGTAGACGTGGCTGTACTTCGCCCATTGCGCGATCGCGCCGAACGCCTCCGGGCCGATCAGCGGCATCAGCAGCCGCTTGCCGAAGATGTAGTTCAGGCCCGACAGCGACAGGATGATGAAGCACACCGCCGTCATCCAGTGCGTGAAGCGCTCGAAGGCGTTGAAGCGCAGGATCTTCTTTCCCGATTCCTGGCTGTGCTCCATCATGATCCGGCCGCGGAACAGGAAGAACGCGCCGAGCGCGGCGAGCATGCCGAGGATGGTCAGCGCGCCGATCCACGGCAGCCAGCGCTCGCGGAAGTTCTGATACTCGCGACCCTGCGGCTGGATCAGGTTGGCCGACTTGCCGTCCGGGATCGAGACCCGGCCGCGGATCTTGGATTCCTGCTTGAACAGGAATTCCTCGTTGACCGAATCCGCGGTGGGCCGGGCGCCCATCGGGTTCTGGCCGTCGGCCTGGATCGGGTTCTGCGCCTGCGCCGGGCTGAGGGCGCCGGGCACCGCGAGGAGCATCACCGCCAGGAGGAGGGTGCTGAGGAAGGTCGTCGCCCGCCGCATCGGCGTTCCTTTCGAAGTCTCGTCACAGCTCGCGGGCGCGGGCCGCAAAGCCCGCGCTCGACACCGGATCAGATTGCGACGGTCTCGCGGTAGGCCGTCTTCCAGCCCCAGGCGCCCGAGCCGTAGCCGCGCTTGATCACCCGCTGCTTGTAGATCTCGGCGATCATCTCGCCGTCGCCCGCGAGCAGCGCCTTGGTCGAGCACATCTCGGCGCAGAGCGGCAGCTTGCCTTCCGCGAGGCGGTTCGAGCCGTACTTCTCGTACTCGGCGGTCGAGAAGTCGGGCTCGGGGCCGCCCGAGCAGTAGGTGCACTTGTCCATCTTGCCGCGCGAACCGAAGTTCCCAACCCGCGGATACTGCGGCGCGCCGAAGGGGCAGGCGTAGAAGCAGTAGCCGCAGCCGATGCAGATGTCCTTGGAGTGCAACACCACGGCATCGGCCGTGGTGTAGAAGCAGTTCACGGGGCACACCGCCGCGCAGGGCGCGTCGGTGCAGTGCATGCAGGCCATCGAGACCGAGCGCTCGCCGGGCTTGCCGTCGTTGAGGGTGACGACGCGGCGGCGATTGATGCCCCAGGGCACCTCGTGCTCGTTCTTGCAGGCCGTGACGCAGGCGTTGCACTCGATGCAGCGATCCGCGTCGCAGAGGAACTTCATCCGGGCCATGGTTCGGGGTGCTCCTCTTACGCCGCTGCGATCTGGCACAGGGTGCACTTCGTTTCCTGCATGCCCGTCACAGGATCGAAGCCGTAGGTCGTCACAGTGTTCACGCTCTCGCCGAGCACCACCGGGTCGGTGCCCTTCGGGTAGAAGTCGCGCATGTCCTTGCCCTGGTACCAACCGGAGAAGTGGAAGGGCATGAACGCCACGCCCTTGCCGACCCGGTCGGTCACCAGCGCCTTGACCTTGGTCTTGGCGCCGTTCTCAGGGCCGCTCACCCAGACCCACTGACCGTCCTTGATGCCGCGCGCAGCGGCATCGCCGGTGTTGATCTCGACGAACATGTCCTGCTGCAGCTCGGCGAGCCACGGGTTCGAACGGGTCTCCTCGCCGCCGCCCTCGTATTCCACGAGGCGACCGGAGGTGAGGATGATCGGGAAGTCCTTGGCGACGCCGCGATCGACCACCGACTTCTGCACCGAGAAGCCGATATTCGGCATGCGCAATTGCCGCTCGTCGGGGCGGGTCGGGTACTTCGCCACGAGTTCGGGACGGGGCGAGTAGACCGGCTCGCGGTGCACCGGCACCGGGTCGGGCAGGTTCCAGGCATTGGCCCGGGCCTTGCCGTTGCCGAAGGGCGAGACGCCGTGGTCGAGGCAGACGCGCTGGATACCGCCCGAGAGGTCGGTCGCCCAGCTCACGGTATCGGGCTTCTCACCGCCGATCTTGAGGATCGTGGCGAGTTCGTCCGGCGTCAGGTCCTTGTCCCAGCCGAGTTTCTTGAACACCCCGAAGGTGAATTCGGGGTAGCCGTCGGTAAGGTCCGAGCCCTTCGAGAAGGAGTTCTCGGCGAGCAGGGTCTGGCCGTTGCGCTCGGTGCCGAACCGTGCGCGGAAGCCGCCGCCGCCGTCCTTCACGTGGAGACTGGTGTTGTACAGGATGGCCGAGCCCGGATGGCGCAGCTCCGGCTTGCCCCAGCACGGCCAGGGCAGGCCGTAATAATCGCCGCCGACTTCCGGATCGTCCTTGGGCGCGCGCAGCGTCACAAGGTCGAACTTGTGCTGGTTGCGCATATGCGCCTTCAGCCGCTCCGGCGACTGGCCGCAATAGCCCGTGGACCAGCCGCCGCGGTTGATCTCCCGTAGGATGTCTTCCGCTTCGGGGGCGCCGTCGACGATCTTGATGTTCTTGCAGAGCTTGTCGGCAAAACCGAGCTTCTGCGCGAGGCGGTAGAGGACTTCGTAGTCGCTCTTCGACTCGAAGGCCGGCTTCACGATCTGCTCGCCCCACTGGATCGAGCGGTTCGAGGCCGTGCGCGAGCCGTCCATCTCCAGCGAGGTGCAGATCGGCAGGAGGTAGGTGTTGTCCTGCCGCGCATCGAGCGCCGCGAAGGTGGTCGGGTGCGGGTCGGCGACGACCAGCAGTTCGAGCTTGTTCATGCCGTCGATGGCTTCGGGCATGCGCGTCACGGTGTTGCCGCCGTGGCCGAACACCATGAACGCCTTGATCGGGCTGCGCTGGTCGATCTGCTCCGGCGGCAGGTTCACGGCATCGAACCACCGGGTCGAGGTGATGCCGGGCGCCTCCATGTTCTCCTTGCGGGTGCGCGCCTTGCGGCCGCCCTTCGCCGGAACCTCATCGAAGCGCGATTGCAGCCACTCGTACTCCACGTCCCAGACGCGGGCCCAATGGCGCCAGCCGCCCTCGACGAGGCCGTAATAGAGCGGCAGCGACGTCACATCGAGGCCGAGATCGGTCGCGCCCTGCACGTTGGTGTGGCCGCGGAAGATGTTGGCGCCCGTGCCCGGCTTGCCGACATTGCCGGTGGCGAGGCACAGGATGCATAGCGCGCGCACGTTGGCGGTGCCGACGGTGTGCTGGGTCGCGCCCATGCACCAGATCAGGGTCGCGGGCTTCTCCTTGGCGAACTTCTCCGCCACGCGCTTGAGCTGCTCGCCCGGCACGCCGGAGACGCGCTCGACCTCGTCGGGCGTCCACTTGGCGACTTCCTTGCGCACATCGTCCATCGCGTAGACGCGCTGGGCGATGAACTCCTTGTCCTCCCAGCCATTCTGGAAGATGTGCCAGAGGATGCCCCAGACCACCGGAATGTCGGTGCCGGAGCGGATGCGCACGTATTCGGTGGCGTGCGCCGCGGTGCGGGTGAAGCGCGGATCGATGACGATCATGTTCGCGCGGTTGATCTCCTTGCCCGACAGCACGTGCTGCATGGAGATCGGGTGCGCCTCGGCCGGGTTGCCGCCGAGGATGATCATCGTCTTGGCGTTGCGGATGTCGTTGTAGGAGTTCGTCTGCGCGCCGTAGCCCCAGGTGTTGGCCACGCCCGCCACCGTGGTCGAGTGGCAGATGCGCGCCTGATGGTCGATCGAGTTCGTGCCCCAGAGGGCCGCGAACTTGCGCATCAGGTAGGAGGCTTCGTTGGTAAACTTGGCCGAACCCAGCCAGTAGACCGAGTCGGCGCCGTTCTTCTCGCGGATTTGGACCAGCTTGTCGCCGATCTCCTCGTAGGCCTGATCCCACGAGATCCGCTTCCACTGCCCGCCTTCGAGCTTCATCGGGTACTTGAGGCGGCGGTCGGACGAGACGAGCTCGCGGATCGCCGCGCCCTTGGCGCAGTGCGTACCGCGGTTGATCGGGCTGGCATAGGACGGCTCCTGGCCGACCCAGACGCCGTTCACGACTTCGGCCGTCACCGTGCAGCCCACCGAGCAGTGGGTGCAGACGTTCTTCTTGATGACCGTGTCCGGCCCGACGGCGGAGGAGCCGGCGGCCTGCGCCTTGCGCACCGAGCCGAGCTGGATCGTGCCGGCCGCGGCGAGCGCGCCGGCGGTCAGCCCGGACTTGCGGAGGAAGGCGCGGCGGTCGAGCACGCCCGCGGCGAGGCCGGCGGCGACGGCCTGGTGCTTGGTGCGAGCAGCGTCGCCGCTCTTGCGCTTGATCAGCATGGCAGCCTCACTTCGGACCGGTGGAAGCCGGATCAGTGTTCTTCTTCAGCGTCTCGTAGCCGTTGGTCCGGTAGAACGCCTTCACGTGGTCGCTCTCCCGGTAACGGGCCTTGGTTTCGTCGTTGCCCGGATCGTAGGCCTGGGCCTCGGTCGCCCCCATCGGCGAGGCGACGGCGGCCGCGGCGGCCACCGTGCTGCCGCCGAGCGCCCGAAAGAACTGGCGACGACCGAGCGTCTTCGGATCCTGTCGCATCACCCTCGTCTCCTCCGGCGGCTGCCTGCTGTAGGGCAACGCGCCTCGATTTCATTTGTCACGACGGAGCAGCCCTTCAGCCTTCCATGGCGAAAGCTTCCGCCTCGATCTCGATAAAGGCGCGGCCGAGCCCCCCGACCGCGCGGTAGAACCGGCCCGCCTTCGCCTTTTCCAGGTCCGCAAAGAAACGGTCCGCCCAGGGTTCGATGTGCCGGGCGAAGAAGTGCGCCTGCATGCCGGGCTCCGCCTCGAACCGCCCCGCAGCGAGCCCAGCCATCACCTCCAGAAGGATCGCGAGATGATCCTCCGGCTCGCTCATCGACTCGTCCCGCTCGATCCCGAGCGCGGCGAAGTCCTCACGCACGCGGGCGAGCGGACGCTCGTTGAGGAAGCCGGTGAGGTAGTAGGAGGCGTACGGCAGAAGCTCGCCGCGACCGACGCCGATGAACAGCGCGAAGAACTCGCGCTCGACGGCCTCCGTATCGGTCTCGGCCGCCGCACGGCGCAGGGCCGCGACCTGCCGGCCCAGAACCCCGTCGCCCTCCTTCACGGCGGCGAGCGCCGCGAGCAGCGACGAACCCGGTGCCCGGCCGAGCAGCGCAGCCAAGAGATCGTATTGCTGCGCGCGCAGGAGGTCGATCTCGTCCGGAACGCCGACGACTCCAGACACCTCATCTCCCGGAAGTGCCATTACCGACGCGACCGAACTCATCGTTTCCCTCGGGCCCGCCTAGAGGACCGCTTGTTTGGATCAATAATAAAAAGCGTTTGGCTTTGCCGCAATCGAAATGCGCGTGAATTACGAGGGCATCGCCCCACCATGGCGCCGCAGGCGAGGCCGGGGGAGGGGGGATTGTACGACCTCAGGGGACTCGGCGGCGGCAACCGCGACCGGAGCGTGCAGGTCCGGCATCGGAAGCGGAACGCCGTCGGTTTCAGGGTCGGTCTCGGATGCCGGGGGCGCCGCATCGGCGATCTGCGCAGCTTCCTCCGATGACGCCGTCGGAGCGTCCTGCGGCTCGGTATCCGGTTCCTCCTCCGCCGCGAAGGGGACACCGTCGATGATCCGCTTCAGCATCGCCTTCACGTCGTCGGTCGGCAGGAGCGGGCCCATGCCCGGCACGCCGCCGGGCGTGTTCCAGTCATAGGCGTATTCCCGCGCCTCGCTGACGAAGTCGCGGATCGCCGGGTCGAGCGACCACATCCGCCGCAGGGCCGCATTGCGCAGGGCCGTGGGCACGCCGGACTGGAGGAAGGCGGTGAGATCGGTCTCCGGCGTCAGGGCGTCGAGGGAGGGGAGCCGCGCCAGAAGATCGTCAGTCCCGGCCTCCGGTTCGTCGCCGGTCAGGGCGACGGGCCTGCGGCGCAGGTGATCCGTCGCCGGTATGCGCCTCGGCGTCGAGGGCGGCCTTCGCCTCGACCTCATCCGAGACGGCGGGCGCAACGGTGCGCTCGGTGGCGCGCACGGCCTCTTTGCGGCGGGCCCATCGGGAGAGGAAGCTGCCGCTCATTCCGGCTTCCCCTGCGTGCCGGGGGCGCGGCGCGCCAGGGCCTCGGGATCGGCGCGGTCGCGCTTCCGCTTCTCGAACTTGCGCTCGATGTGGAAGGCTTCGAAGAAGGCGAGCAGCTTGGCCTGCACTTCGGGCGGCATCGGCACCGCCTCGACGATCTCGCCGATACCCTCGGCCATCGATTCGCCCTCGTAGGGATCGGCCGTCACGCTCGCCACCGTGTAGGTGTCCTCCGATGTGGCGTGGAGCGTGACCCAGAGCGAAGGGCGGCCGGAGACGAGGTTGTCGCGGTAATGCGCCGTCTCGCCGATGTGCAGCGTGACCTCGTGGGCGCCCGCGTAGAAGGTCGCGCCTCCTCCTCGGTCTCGGAGAGTTGGGTCCAGGGTGCGGTCTCCGGCGCTGCCGGAAGAGCCTCAACCGGTAGCCAGGCGTGGCTCGCCCACGGCCCTTTCAGGCGGCGGCGCGCCACGATGATGCCGACCTCGAAGCGGTCTTCCGGGATCTGTTCCGGCGTCATGTCCGACCTCACGCGGCGTCCCGGTCGGAGGCCAGCGGCAATCCGACGACGAGGTTCTGTGGCTTGAGCTGCACGGTCTTGTCCGGCGACATGGCGAGCAGGAGATAGACCGGCCGCTCGCCGACCCGCGGATCGACGCGGGCCGGATCGGCGAAGGTAAGGCTGAAGACCGCGATCACCCGCTCGCGGGCGGCGTCGTCCAGCGCCTCGCCGCGCCAGAGCGCGTTGCCAATCCGCGTGCCCTCCGCGTCGAGCCCGACGAACCAGCGCCAGTCGGGATCCTCGAGCCGGTCGAGGGGCTTCACCGTGACCTCGGCGTTGAGGAGGTGGCGCACGAAGGCCTCGATCGCCCGCGCCAGCCCCTCCCGGCTTCGGCCGCTGGTGCCGAGGTTCAGCGCCATGGTGAAGGCGTCCGATCGGCTCCAATAGGTCCAGGCGTTCTCCTCGTTGAGCACGTCGAGTTCGCTCGCCGCCTCCTTGCCGAGCATCGTGACCAGCGGCGAGAGCGGCGCGCCGCCCTCCCGCGCCTCGATCACCTCGGCATCGGCGAGCAGCACCGCACCCTCGTGCGGGCTGGCGCGCTGGGAGCGGAAGAACAACTCGGCGGCGCGCAGCACGAACGGGTCTTCGCAGCCGTCGAGCGCATTGCGGAGAATTAGATGCACGAGTTGGGTCAGGAACAGCCCTGGCACGCCCTGCAACCCGCCGCGCACGAGCGCGAGATAGGCCGCCTCGACCGAGCGGGCCGTGAGCAGCCGCTCGCGGAAGGCAAGCATCACCTCCCAGTTCTCCCGCGCATCCGCGTCCGCGATTTGTTGGAGTTCGCCGCTCGAGACCGGCCGGCGCGGATCGCTCAGAAGGCTGGCGTGCAGCGCGCGTTCGGCGGCGCAGGCCTCCTCCGGCGGCACCAGTTCGGGGCGCGCGAGATAGGCGAGGATCAGCTCGTCGGTGACGGCGAGGCCGCCCCCTTCCGTGCGCTGCGTCAGGTGATGGCCGCTCGATACCCAGAACTCGGTCATGCTCTCTCGGCCCCCGCGGAGGCGTCGCTCAAAAGTCCCACGAGGTCGGCCTGTTCGTCGGGCCCGTCCTCGTCGGTCTCGACGAAGTGGAAGGCGCGCCCGTGCATCGGGTCCGCGCCCGGTGCGCGCTGGTGCAGGGTGCGGAATTCCTCCGCGATTTCCCCGTCCTGCGCGCTTCGGTGCATGGCCACGACGCTGCCGACCGGCAAATTGCACAGCGAGGCCGCGACCTCGATCTCCTCGCGCGCGGCGGCGCGGGCTGCCTCGCGATCCGGCGCGCCGAAGCGCTCGTGGATGTGGCGGGCGAGATCCTCGATCGCCGCCTCGCGCTCGGCCTCGCTCGCCTCGCTGACGACGACGAGGGTCGAGAAGCCGAGCGAGCGCACGCCGACAAAACCGGAGCGGAACGCCGCCCGCTCCTTGCCGGCAAGCGCCGAGAGGTCGGCATCGAAAAACAGGAACGAGCCCGTCACCGCCCATTCGCCGGCCTCGGCGGCCCGCGCGAAGACGAAGGTATCGGAGGGATCGAGCCGCAGGGTCCGCGGCAGCTTGCCCGCACTCACAGCCGCACCGTGCCGGAGACCGGGTCGCGCCAGGAGGGGGCGGCCAGCGCCGGACGCAGCGGAAGCGTTTCGCTGCGGCCGTCGGCATGGACGAGCTGGGCATCGCCGCTCGGGTCGATCGTCGCCCGCACGCCCGGCGGCAGCGCGAGGCGGGTGAGATAGCGGCCCGTCGAGCGCGCGGCGCCGTCCTCGTCCCAGATCTCGAACGCCTTGGTGAGATGGCGGGCGAAGCTCTCGACCAGGGGTTCGCGCAGGTCGTTCGGGAACCCCTCTTCCTCCAGGGAGGTCGAGTCGGGCGTGAGGCCGGGATCGCCCGCATCCCGCTTCGAGGCGAGCAGCATCGCCGAGAAGACGAGCCAGTCCGGCGTTTCGGACTCATCGCAGTCCTCGGGCCAGTGCAGCGCGCCGCCGCCGAGACGGGCGCCGTTGAAGCTCAGCGTATCGGGCCAGTGGAACGTCACCGGGATTTCCGGCGGACCGAAGGCGCCGACCGCGTCGGCGAGCGCCTGCATCCCGATGAAGACGGCACGCCGCGCCGTGGCCAGCGGTTCGGTCGGCGCCAGCACCACCGCGAAGGCGATGACGTCGTCGCGCTCTTCCATGAGGAGGGTGGCGGCATCCGCCTCGCCGCTTTCGGCCATCCGGCAGGCCAGCCCGGCCGCGGAGCCCGCCGCGACAAGACCGGTGAAGGCCGGCGGCAGGACGAGCGGCGCGAGGCGCAAACCCGGCGATCCGATATCGAGGGGGAAGGTCATAGGCGGTCTCGGGCGGGGCACGGTCCCGGGAAGAGTACCTGCGCCCGCATGTCCGTTCGTCGTTTTAGAATGATACGATTATAAGGAAGGCAGGCTTCCGCGCGAAGGGCCTCGCGCTCCCAATCGTCTCAGGTTTAATCGTGTCCGATCGTCTCGTGTTCGCCTGTTCCTGCGAGAAGACGATGCCGCTCGATGTCGCGGCCCTGGAAAAGGGTTGCGGCACCCGCGTGCGCACCGCCGACCAGCTATGCGGTCGGGAACTCGACCGTTACCGCGAGGCTCTCGCGACAGGCTCGCCCGTCACGGTCTCCTGCACGCTCCAGGCGCCGCTCTTTGAAGAGATCGCCGCCGAGATGGAGGCGGAGGAGCGCGTCACCTTCGCCAAGATCCGCGAGACCGCCGGATGGTCGTCGCAGGCCGAACGGGCCGGTCCGAAGATGGCGGCGCTGCTGGCTGCGGCCGCGGAGGCGGTCCCCGTCGCCGGCACGGTGCCGCTGGAGAGCCGCGGCGTCGCCCTAATCTACGGGCGCGACGAGGCCGCCATCGAGGCCGGGCGGCGCTTGGCCGAACATCTCGACGTCACCGTGCTGCTCAGCCGGCCGGGCGAGGTCGCGCCGCTCCATCGCAACGAGTTCCCGGTGATCCGCGGCACGGTGCGCGGGGCGACGGGCCATCTCGGCGCGTTCGACCTGCGCATTGACGACTACGCCCTGCCGGCGCCGTCCTCGCGCACCCACCTCGTGTTCGGTTCGGGGCGCGACGGGGCGGTTTCGACCTGCGACCTGATCCTCGATCTGACCGGCGGCACTCCGCTCTTCCCCGCGCACGAACTCCGCAGCGGCTACCTGCGCGCCGACCCGCGCGACCCGGCGGCGGTCGAGCGCGCGGTGATGGCGGCGTCCCACCTCGTCGGCGAGTTCGACAAGACGCGCTTCATCGATTTCCGCGGCGAGCTCTGCGCCCATTCCCGCTCGCGCATCACCGGCTGCACCCGCTGCCTCGACGTCTGCCCGACCGGGGCCATCGCGCCGGCGGGCGATACGGTAGCGATCGACCCCTATGTCTGCGCCGGCTGCGGCAGTTGCGCCGCCGTCTGCCCCACGGGAGCGGCCAACTACGCCCTGCCGCCGGCCGACGCGTTGATGCGCCGCCTGCGCAGCCTGATGCGCGCCTACCGGGCAGCCGGCGGTGCGGACGCGGTGGTGCTGTTCCACGACGGCGACCATGGCGAGCCGCTGATCGACGCGCTCGGCCGCTACGGCGAGGGCCTTCCGGCCCACGTCCTGCCGGTGCGGGTCAACGAGGTGACGCAGTTCGGTCCCGAGGTTCTGGCCGCCCTGTTCGCCTATGGTGCGGCCGGGGCGCGGGTGCTCGTGCGTGAGCGCCCGAAGCACGACCTCGACAGTCTGCACCGCACCGTCGCGCTGGGCCGGACGCTCGCCGACGCCCTGGGCTACGGCACCGGCACGGAGGCGCCGACCGTCGCCCTGATCGAGACCGACGACCCCGATGCGCTCGGCGCGGCGCTCCGCTCGGACGTTCCCGGCCGGGCGACCACGGCGCCGGCCGGCTTCGTGCCCGTCGGCGGCAAGCGCGAGATGCTGCGCATCGCCTTCCGCGAGATGCATGCCGCGGCCCCGACGCCGGTGGCCGCCGTGCCGTTGGCGGCCGGGGCACCGTTCGGCGGGCTCCAGTTTCGCACGGAGGACTGTACGCTCTGTCTCTCCTGCGTCGGCGCCTGCCCGACCCACGCACTGTCGGACAGCACCGATCGGCCGCTTTTGGCGTTCGAGGAGAGCCTGTGCGTGCAGTGCGGCCTGTGTGCGGCCACCTGCCCGGAGGACGTGATCAGCCTGAAGCCGCAGATCGACTTCGAGGCTTGGGCCGAGCCCCGCCGGATCGTGAAGGAGGAGGAGCCGTTCTGCTGCATCACCTGCGCCAAGCCGTTCGGCACCCGCGCCACCATCGAGCGGGTGATCGGCAAGCTGCGCGAGCGGCACTGGATGTTCTCAGGGGAGGCCGGCGAGCAGCGCATCCGCTCACTGATGATGTGCGACGATTGCCGCGTCGAGGCGGCGCTGACCCAGGGTTTCGACCCGCACGCCGTGCCGCCGGCCAAGACGCGCACCACCGAGGACTACCTGCGCGAGCGGGAGGCCGCCGGCCGGCTGCCGGGCTAGAGCCGTCTCCGACCTGATTGCATCAGGCCAAATACGGCTCTCGTTTCTCGTTTTGACGCGCATTCTTTCGACGAACCGGGGCCACTTCGTCGGAATGCGCTTCAGTCACAAAAAACGACCCGCCATCGCGTCGAGGGCAGGTCGGATAGGGGGTCTTTTGTCGCAGGAGAACAATTCGTCAAACCCTGGAGTGCTGGCTGGTTCCGCGGTTCGCGCGCTGAGGACGGGGAAACGGCGGGAAATGTAACCGGCGATCGCGGGGTTCGCGGCCCCGATCGCCGTGCTATAGCGCGCCGCCCATTCGTCAGCCCCGAGCCCCGATGCCCCCGATCGTTTCGATCGCGAACCTGTCGAAGGTCTACGCTTCGGGGTTGCACGCCCTGCGCGACGTCAACCTCGACATCGCCAAAGGCGAGATTTTCGCGCTGCTGGGGCCCAACGGCGCCGGTAAATCCACCCTCATCAACATCGTCTGCGGCATCGTCACGCCGAGCACGGGCGAGATCCGTGTCGGCGGCCACGACATCCTCAGCGAATACCGCGCCGCGCGCCGGATGATCGGGCTGGTGCCGCAGGAACTCACCACCGACGCCTTCGAGAAGGTGTGGGACACGGTGAGCTTCAGCCGCGGCCTGTTCGGTCTCCCGAAGAATCCCGCCCATATCGAGCGGGTGCTCAAGGACCTCTCCCTCTACGACAAGCGCGAGAGCCGCATCATGCAGCTCTCCGGCGGCATGAAGCGCCGGGTCCTCATCGCCAAGGCGCTCGCGCACGAGCCGCAGGTGCTGTTCCTCGACGAGCCGACGGCGGGTGTCGACGTGGAGCTGCGCCAGGACATGTGGCGCCTCGTGCGCCGCCTGCGCGAGCAGGGCGTCACGGTGATCCTCACCACCCACTACATCGAGGAGGCCGAGGAGATGGCCGACCGGGTGGGCGTGATCCGCAAGGGGGAGATCATCCTCGTCGAGGACAAGGTCGAGCTGATGCGCAAGCTCGGCAAGAAGCAGCTCATCCTGCACCTGCGCGCGCCGCTCACGACCCTGCCCGAGAACCTCGCCCGCCACGACCTCCACCTCGGCGAGGACGGGCGCAGCCTCGTCTACACCTACGACACGCGGCGCGAGCGCACCGGCATCACCGGCCTGCTCCGCGAGCTGGCGGATGCCGGCATCGCCTTCACCGATCTCGATACAAGCCAGAGTTCGCTCGAAGACATCTTCGTCGATCTCGTCCGCGAGCGCGCATGATGGGCGTATCCATGCTGAACGTCCCGGCGGTCCTCGCCATCTACCGTTTCGAGATGGCCCGGTTCTGGGCGCACCGCCTTGCAGAGCATCGTCGCGCCGGTGATCTCCACCTCGCTCTATTTCGTGGTGTTCGGCGCCGCCATCGGCTCGCGGATGCAGACGGTCGATGGGGTTCCCTACGGCGCCTTCATCGTTCCGGGGCTCATCATGCTCTCGCTGCTGACGCAGAGCGTCTCGAATGCGGCCTTCGGCATCTATTTCCCGCGCTTTGCCGGCACGATCTACGAACTGCTCTCGGCGCCGATCTCGCCGTTCGAGGTGGTGCTCGGCTATGTCGGCGCGGCGGCGACGAAGTCGATCATCATCGGCCTCATCATCCTCGGCACGGCCTCGCTGTTCGTACCGCTGCACATCGAGCACCCGTTCTGGATGGTGTTTTTCCTGCTGCTCACGGCGCTGACCTTCAGCCTGTTCGGCTTCGTGATCGGCCTGTGGGCGGACGGGTTCGAGAAGCTGCAACTGGTGCCGCTCCTCATCGTCACGCCGCTGACATTCCTCGGCGGCAGCTTCTACTCCATCGACATGCTGCCCCCGTTCTGGCGCGCGGTGACCCTGTTCAATCCGGTCGTCTACCTCGTCAGCGGCTTCCGCTGGGCCTTCTTCGGCAAGGGCGACGTGGCGGTCGGGGTCAGCATCGCCGCGACGCTGGCGTTCCTCGCCCTCTGCCTCGGGCTCGTGACCTACATCTTCCGCACGGGGTACCGGCTGAAGAGCTGAATTCGGACAGGGGTGGCGATCCGTTCAGAGCGGGCGCACGGCGTCGAGCGTCAGCGTCCGTGCCGCCGCCCCGCATCCGAGAACGCGGAGCGAAACGCTCTTGCCCACGTTCAGCAGGGTTTCGAGGGAGTGCTTGACCGCGCCGTTGGTGGCGGCGTCGAGATTGCGATAGCCGTCCTCGACGTTGATGAAGCTCCGCTGGCCGGTTTTCTCCTCGACGATGACCGACTCGAGATAGAGCCCGTCTCGGCCGAACGCCCGCTTCACGACCCGGCCCACCAGCGTGGCCGGAAGGCAGCCTTCATCGGTCGAGAGGTTGCTCAAGCCGACGACCTTGCCGGCGGCATAGGTGAGTTTCGGCCGCGCGAGCGCCGCGCCGCCGAACACCAGCAGGAGGATGGCCAGGACGATCAGGGCGTTGGCGAGCGCATCCGCCACCACCGAGCGGAGAACGCCGTCCGCGGCTGTCTGCGAAGTCCGACCCGGCATGACCCATTCCCGAAGAATGGCCGCAGCTTAGGGGCGGATCGGGCTCCGGGCGCAGTCCGTCAAACGATCTACCACCAATAGGCCGTTCGGACTGGCTTGGGAGCCGGCGGGATAGGCTCTGCCCCGTGAGGCGCGCTGCTACGGACGCTGCTCCAGGAATTCCAGTACGCCCTTGCGGTGCAGCCGGTCGCCGACCGCCGTCGAGTGGTCGCGGTTCGGCAGATCGAGGGCGCGGGCGTTCGGCAGCAGCTTCGCCAGTTCCGGGCCCGAGCCTGCCACCGTGTCGAGCGTGCCGACCGAGACCAGGGTCGGGGTCTCGATCGCCGCGAGTTCGGCCCGCGACAGGGTCTGGCGCGAGGCGCGGATGCAGGCGGCCAGCGCCTTAAGATCGCTCTTGGTCTGCTCGGCGAAGGTGCGGAAGGAGGCGGCCGTCGGGTTCGGCGCGGGCGCGCCGGCGGGCGCTTCCAGCGCCTCGGCAATGCCCTGCGGCAGGCCGCGCCCGTCCACGAGGTTGAAGCCGAGGCCGCCGATCAGCAGCGAGCGGACCTCCGCCGGATAGTCGAGCGCCATATGCGCGGCGATGCGTGCGCCCATGGAATAGCCCATCACGTCCGCCCGCTCGATGCCGAGATGGCGCAGCAGCCGCACCGCGTCGCCGGCCATCTGGTCGGAGGTGTAGGATGCGGGATCGTAGAGCTTCTCGCTCTGCCCATGGCCGCGGTTGTCGTGGGCGATGACCCGGTAGCCGGCCTCGGTCAGGGTGCGGACCCAGAGCGTATTGACCCAGTTCACCGCGTGGTTCGAGGCGAAGCCGTGGATCAGGAGGATCGGATCGCCGCTGCCGCCGGAGGCACCTTCCTTGGGCGGTACGTCGATATAGGCGATCTGCACGCCGTCGGAGTCGAAGCTCTGCATCCCGATGTCTTCGGGTGCGGCGGCGCCGTTGTCAAAGGCGGCGATGGTGCTTCGTGCGACAACGGACGGCGTTTGGCGCGTCGCGCTCGATGGCGCCCGACTTGCCGCGGCTGCGCCGGGCTGGCATCACCCCGGCACGATGACGGACACCTCGCCCTACGGCACCTACGCCCCCAGCGGCCTCGTTGCGCGGATCGCGGAGCGCACGCAGAAGCTCCCCGAGCATTCCTGGCGTGCGCGGCGGATGGCGATGTTCCTGCGCCGCCTCGCCATCTCGATGATGCGCGGCCGGCCGCTCGACGTCGAGCGCTACGGCGCGCGGATGCGGCTGCATCCCTACAACAACAACTGCGAGAAGAAGGTGCTCTTCACCCCGCAGTTCTTCGATCCGCAGGAGCGGGCCTTCCTCAAGGAGCGCCTGCGCGACGATGCGGTGTTCCTCGATATCGGCGCCAATATCGGCGCCTACGCCCTGTTCGTGGCGGGCTTCACCGGCCGGCGCGCGCGCATCCTCGCGGTGGAGCCGCAGCCCGACGTGTTCGACCGGCTGACCTTCAATATCGGCCAGAACCCGTTCGGCACGGTGAAGGCCATCGCCTGCGCGGTGGCCGACAAGTCCGGCGAACTGACCCTGTTCATCGATCCGCGCAACCGCGGCGAATCGAGCGTGAAGATCGTCGGCACCCACAAGAACGCGACGGTGCGCGTGCCGGCGGTGACGCTGGTGGAGCTGTGCCGTTCTGAAGGGATCGAGCGCATCGACGCGATCAAGCTCGATGTCGAGGGCGCCGAGGATCTGATCCTCGAGCCGTTCCTGCGCGATGCGCCGGCCTCCCTGCTCCCGTCGGTGCTCGTCATCGAGAACGGCGCCGACCAGTGGCAAATCGACCTGCCGAACCTGCTGAACAAGTACGGCTACCGCCAAATCGCCCGCACGCGGCTCAACCTGATGTTCGAGCGGGTTGAACCGTCGCACCCGGCGTGAGGATCGGGACGGGCGTGTCGATGGCGACGCCCTCCGGCCCGACCGCGCAGGTATAGGCGTAGGCCTCAACGCCCACTTCCAGCGCCATGCGAAGCGCGCGATCGAAGACCGGGTCGATGTCGCGCGCGACGTCGAAGGCGCCTGCCCGCATCTGGATCACCACGATCAGCATCGCCCGTCCGCCCGCGGTGACGACGCCGGCCAACTCCTCCATGTGGCGGGCCGAGCGGGCGGCCTTGCAATCGGGAAATTCCGCGAGGCCAGCGTGGCGCATGAGGTGGCAGTTCTTCACCTCAACATGGCAGGGCGGCCGGCCGCCGCCGCTCGCCAGGAAATCGACCCGGCTCGCCTTGCCGTAGGCGACCTCCGGCCGGAGCGTCTCGTAGCCGATCAGCGGCGCGAGCTTATTCTCGCGAAACGCCTCGGCGACGAGGGCATTGGGCCGGGCCGTGTTGATGCCGACCCATTGCGGGCCGCCGGGCAGCTCCGCCTCCACTAGCTCCCACGAGTACCCGAGCTTTCGCGATGGGTTGGTCGAGGGCGAGAGCAGTACGCGAAACCCGTCCGTGTTGAGCCCCAGCATCGCGCCGGGGTTGGCGCAATGTGCCGTCACCATCGTCCCGTCGGCCAGCGTCACATCGGCGAGGAAGCGCTTGTAGCGCCGCACGAGGCGCCCTTCGATCAGGGGAGTGGGGAAACGCATCGCGGACCGGGGCGGAACGAGGGGCTTTCGCTTTCGCGCATCCGCGCCCTAGCTTCCACCCCGATCATCGCCCCCGAGGCCGCATGCCCCAGAGTTCAGACGTCACCGCCGCCATCCTCGTCATCGGCGACGAGATCCTTTCGGGCCGCACTAAGGACAAGAACATCGGCACCATCGCCGAGGTGCTGACCGAGATCGGCGTGGACCTGCGCGAGGTGCGCATCGTGCCGGATGTGAAAGACGAGATCGTCGCCGCGGTGAACGCGCTGCGGGCGCGCTACACCTACGTCTTCACCTCCGGCGGCATCGGCCCGACCCACGACGACATCACCGCCGACAGCGTGGCGGAGGCCTTCGGCGTCGGCATCGACGTCGATCCGCGGGCTCGCGCCATGCTGTTGGAGCGGCACCGGCTGGAGGATCTCAACGCGGCGCGCCTGCGCATGGCCCGCATTCCCGACGGGGCCGACCTGATCGCCAACCCCGTGTCGAAGGCTCCGGGCTTCCGGCTCGGCAACGTCTTCGTCATGGCCGGCGTGCCGCAGATCATGGCGGCGATGCTCGACGAGATTCGCCCGACGCTGACGGGCAACGCGCCGGTGATGTCCGAGACGATCGAGGCGGGTGCGATCCCCGAGGGCAACTTCGCCGGCGGCCTCTCCGGCATCGCCGCCGCACATGGCGATGTCTCGATCGGCTCCTATCCGTCGATGACGCCGGAGGGGTTTCGCAATCGCATCGTCGTGCGCGGCCGGGACGCGAACGCGGTGGCGGCGGCGCGGGCGGCCGTGGAGGCCTTGCTGGCCGGGCTTCGGCCTTAGGCATTCCACTTCCAGCTCCGTGCCGGATCTGATGAAATAAATCTCTGCGCGCTGGGAGCGTGCAAGCGCTGCCATACGTTGGGCTGCGACGAGACGACCGCCGAGGGCCGCATGTCCCAGGAATCCCGTACGCACGGAGACCCGGACGACCAGGGTGAAGCGAAGACCCACGGCGCCCATACCCGCGAGAAGGACAACGCCCAGGTCGAGAAGGCCCACCGCCCGGACGCGCTGATCCTGCACGAGATCATCCGGCGGGAAGGCGAGGAGGAGATGCGCCGCACCTGGTTGGCCCTCTCGCTCTCGGGGTTCGCCGCCGGGCTGACCATGGGCTTCTCGCTGATCGTGCCGGGCGTGCTCAAGGGGCATCTGCCGCACGCACCCTGGGCCGAACTCGTCACCAGCGCGGGCTATTCGATCGGCTTCCTCATCGTCGTGCTCGGGCGCCAGCAGCTCTTCACCGAGAACACGGTCACGCCGATCCTGCCGCTCCTCACCGAGAGGACCTTCGGCGCGTTGCTGCGGGTCGTGCGGCTCTGGGGCATCGTGCTCGTCGCCAACATCCTGGCGACGATCGCCATCGCCTCGGTGCTGGCCCATACCGATGCGTTCAAGCCGGAGGTGCGGGAGGCTTTTGCCGAGATCAGCCGCCACACCATCGAGGACCCGTTCTGGACCACGGTGATCAAGGCGGTGTTCGCAGGCTGGCTGATCGCCCTGATGGTGTGGATCCTGCCGGCCTCGGGCTCGGCGGCGCCCTTCATCATCATCCTGATGACGTGGCTGGTCTCGATGTGCGGGCTCGCCCACATCGTCGCCGGCTCGGTCGATGCCTATTACCTCGTCGCCATCGGCGAGATCGATTTTTCGAAGTACCTCACCGGGTTCTTCGTCCCGACGCTGCTCGGCAACATCGTCGGCGGCGTGACGCTCGTCTCGGTGCTCAATTTCGGGCAGGTGGCGCCCGAGATCGAGGATCACAATCGCGTCGGCGCCTGAGCGTGCAGGGGCGCCACCGCTTGATGCCCCGGCAGCGGCGGATCGATCAGGCCGCGGGCGGCTCCGGCTCGCTGGCGAAATGCTTCGAGAGCTTCAGGCCTTGCGCCTGATAGTTCGAACCGGCGCCCGCGCCGTAGAGGGTCGCGGGCCGCTCCAGCATGCGCTCGTAGACGAGGCGGCCGACGATCTGGCCGTCTTCCAAGAGGAACGGCACGTCGCGCGAGCGAACCTCCAGCACCGCGCGGGCGCCGGCGCCGCCCGCTTCGCTGAGGCCAAACCCCGGATCGAAGAAGCCGGCATAGTGGACGCGGAACTCGCCGACGAGCGGATCGAACGGCACCATTTCGGCCGCATAGTCGGCCGGCACCCGCACCGCCTCCTTCGAGGCCAGGATGTAGAACTGGCCGGGATCGAGGATCAGCGTGCGGCTGCCATCGGCCGGCAGCGGTTCCCAGAAGTCGCGGGTTCGGTGACCGCGCGGCCGGTCCAAGTCGATCAGACCGGTATGGCGCTTGGCCCGGTAGCCGATCAGCCCCTCGAAGCCCGCGAGATCGACCGAGACTGGCACGCCGCCCTGAAGCGAGGGGGTTGCGGCATCGATCAGCGGGTCGCTGGCGTGGAGCGCGGCCAGTTCCGTCTCCCGCAGCCGCGGGTCGCCCTGGCGGAAACGGATCTGCGACAGGCGCGAGCCGGTTCTTACCCGCACCGGGAAGGTTCGCGGTGAGATCTCGGCGTAGAGCTGGCCGGCATAGCCTGCCTCGATCTGGTCGAAGGCGCTGGCGCGGTCGGTGATGACGCGGGTGAACACGTCGATGCGCCCGGTCGAGCTTTTGGGGTTGGCGCTGGCGCTGAGATCGGGGGGGAGCGCCAGGGTTTCCTGCAATTCGGCGATGTAGACGCAGCCCGTCTCCAGCACGGCGCCCTGCGTCAGGTCGATCTCGTGCAGCGCGAAGGCCTCGACACAGGTCGCGACCGAACGCCCGCTGCCGGGCAGGAAGCTCGTGCGCACCCGGTAGGCGCGGCGGCCGAGCCGCAAGTCGAGGCTGGCGGGCTGGATCTGGTCGGCGGCATAGCTGGTCGCGGGGCGGATCGCCCCGGCTTGCGTCAGCGCCGTGATGGCCTGCGCCGGCAGGATACCGGATGCTGCCGGCACGTCTCCGCTCATCGTCCCGTCCCCTCGCCTTTGCGTTTGGCCTCGGCCGCCGCGCGCTCCGCCGCCTCGATGGCGACGACCATCCGTGCCAGCGCGAGCCGGGCGCAGGCGCCCATCGCCACGAGACCGGCGAGCGCGCTTGCGAGCAGTGGAAACAGATCGGGCCGCAGGTATGACACGCCCGCCACCACGAGCGCTCCGATCCCCATCGCCTTGCCGAGCGCCAGCATCGGCGAGGGCAGGCCGCGGATCTCGGTCTCCACGCCCGTCCGCTGCCGGACGGCCCGAGCCGCGATCCGCGCGGCGGTATCGAGGCCGAGCGCCAACACGAGCGCGAGAGCCGGCCACCGGTTCTGAGCCGGGTCCCACCACGCGAAGGCGAGGGCGAGAGCGAGCGTCAGGACGGAGCCGAGAGCCGGCCCAGCCGCCAAGGGCGGTCGGCCGGGCCGCGTAGCCATCATGGCTCCCTCGAATTCTCCCCGGTGCGAAGCGTTCGGCACGTGGTCTCCGGCCTCCGCTCACCGTAGGATACCGTGATTGACGAGGTTTCTGGCGCCACGTACCACGGCGCGTCGCAGATGTCGCGATGCGGCCTGCGTGCCGTCCACGGAGATGCTTTCACGCGATGTACAAGGCCGAGACGCGCGGCATCATGGTGACGGTGGAGCCCCGTTTCGTCGAGGAGGAGTCCTCGCCGGGCGAGAGCCGCTACTTCTTTGCCTACACGGTCGAGATCGTGAACAACGGCAGCGAACAGGTGCAACTCCGCTCGCGCCACTGGCGGATCATCGACGGACGCGGCGCCTGCCAGGAGGTGCGCGGCGCGGGCGTCGTCGGCAAGCAGCCGGTTCTCGAGCCGGGCGAGTCGTTCAGCTACACCAGCGGCTGCCCGCTCACCACGCCGGACGGCCTGATGGCCGGCAGCTACACGATGTCCACGATTGGCGGCGAGAGCTTCGAGGCGGAGATTCCGGCCTTCTCGCTGGACTCGCCTCATCTGCGCCGCGTCGTCCATTGACGGCGCCGGCCGGCGGCACCCGCCTCACGCCGCTTGAGCTTCTGGAGCGGCTCGTCGCGTTCGACACCGAGAGTTCGAAGTCGAACCTCGCGCTGATCGACTTCGTGGCCGAGTATCTCGACAGCTGGGGCGTGCCCCATCTCCGGGTGCCGAACGCGGAGGGTGACAAGGCTGCCCTGTTCGCCACCCTCGGGCCGGTGACGGATGGCGGCGTCGTGCTCTCGGGCCATACCGACGTCGTGCCGGTAACGGGTCAGGCCTGGACCTCCGATCCGTTCCGCCTGCGCGTTGCCGACGGACGCGCCTACGGACGCGGCGCCGTCGACATGAAGGGATTCGACGCCCTGGCGCTCGCCATGGTACCGACGGCGCTGGAGGCCGGGCTGACTCGGCCGATCCACATTCTGCTCTCCTACGACGAGGAGACCACCTGCCTCGGCGTCGCCGACACCATCGCCCGCTTCGGCGCCGACCTGCCGCGGCCGGGCGCCGTGATCGTCGGTGAGCCGACGGAGATGCAGGTGGCCGACGCACACAAGAGCGTCGTGACCTACAACACCACCGTGCACGGCCACGCGGCGCATTCGGCCAAGCCCGGGCTCGGCGCCAACGCTGTGATGGCGGCGGCCGACCTCATCGCCGAACTGAACCGCATCGCCGACGCGATGGTCGTCCGCGGCGACGCCTCCGGCCGGTTCGACCCGCCGAACACCACCGTCCATGTCGGCGTGATCGAGGGCGGCACCGCCCGCAACATCCTGCCGAAGCTCTGCACCTTCCTGTGGGAGTTCCGCGGCCTGCCCGACCTCGACATGGCCGAGATCCCCGCTCTCTTCGCTGCCGCCTGCGAGCGCGTGACCCGCGAACGCCTCAACCGCTACGGCGAGTTCGGGCACATCGCGACGGTCGAGGAGGTCTCCGTGCCGGGGCTCGCGCCCGATCCGGGCTCGGAGGCCGAGCAACTGGCCCTGCGGCTCGCCGGCCGCAATGCGACGATTACCGTGCCCTACGCCACCGAGGCCGGACGCTTCCAACGGGCCGGCATCCCCACCGTGGTGTGCGGGCCGGGCTCGATCGATCAGGCGCATCAGCCCGACGAGTTCATCACCCTCGACGAACTCGCCCGCGGCGAGGCCTTCATGCGCCGGCTGGTCGCGGCCTGCGCCGGCTGAGACCCGTGACATGATCGTCCGTCCCCGCCCCAGCCTGCTGACGATCCTGTTCGCCATGCGCGGCTCGATCCTGCCGAAGGTCGCGCCGCAGGTCATCGTCATCGCCGCGCTCTCCTTCCTCGTGGTGGCGATCGAGCAGCGGCACGCGGCCTGGTTTCCGGTCACGGCCGGGATCGGCCCCTTCACCCTGGTCGGGCTCGCGCTCTCGATCTTCCTGAGCTTCCGCAACGGCGCCTGCTACGACCGCTGGTGGGAGGCGCGGCGGGCCTGGGGCAGCCTGATCGTCGAGTTGCGCGGCCTCGCGCGGCTGCTGCCGGCGCTGCTGCCGGAGCCCGAACACGAGGCCCTGCGCCACCGCTGCCTGCGCCGGGGAGCCGGCTTCGCCCATGCCCTGCACGCGCGCCTGCGCGGGCTCGACGAGACCGAGGCGCTCGCCCCCTGGCTGCCTTCGGAGGAAGTTGCGACCCTCGGGCAGAGGCCGAGCGGGGCCGATGCGGCGCTGACGGGGCTGACGCGGGATCTCGCAGGCGCGGCGAAGGCCGGCGCGCTGAGCGACGTGCTGTTCGTGAGCCTGGAGCACAAGATCGCCAGCCTCTCCGCGATCCAGGCGACCTGCGAGCGCATTCACGGCACGCCGCTGCCCTTCGCCTACACGCTGCTGCTTTACCGGACCGCCTGGCTCTACTGCCTGCTGCTTCCGTTCGGTCTCGCCGGCTCGCTCGGCTGGTCCACCCCGATCATCGCCGCGCTCGTGGCCTACGCGTTCTTCGGCCTCGACGCGCTCGGCGACGAGTTGGAAGAGCCGTTCGGCACCGACGCCAACGACCTGCCCCTCGACACCCTGCTGCACACGGCCGACGCCGCGATTCTCGATGCGCTCGGCGAGACCGGCCGCGAGGCACCGAAGGCCGACCGGTTCATGCTGCGATAGCCGCGCGTTCCTGAAGCGCGGCCAAGGTCGCAGCACGGACGAGCTTGACCCAACTAGGGTTCCGCATCGACGTCGATGCCCGTTCCTGAGGCTCAGCGCCTGTGACGCGTCGGAGTCGTCGACCGGCCGGTGAGCCGGCGGCTGATGAAGGCGATGACCCTCGGCAGGACGAGGGCAGTAAGAAGCTTGCGGATCATGGTTGTCTCCCGAATTGCGGCGCTCAGCGCGACAGGCGCGCGAGCCAGCCCAGCGTGAAGGCGGCCGCGGCGATGCCGAGCAGGGTCGAAGTGCGGTTGGAATCGGCGTAGCGGACGGCGCGGCGACCGTAATCCCGGCCGCGGCGGCGGGCTTCGCCGGCGTAACGGCGCCCGTCCTGGATCAGGTCGTCGGCCCGTTCGCGTGCGGAATGGGCGAGGTGTTCGCCGTCGCGGGCGAGATCTTCGATGCGGTCGCGGGCGCTGCCATAGGCGTATTGCGCCCCGCCGGCCACTTGGTTCGCGGCACCGCGCACTTGGCGGACCGGGTCACCCGTGACGCCGCCGAGGGCGGTCTGGGCACGGCCCTTGATGTGACGGGACGCGCCGCGGAACTGATCGCGGTTCATGGCTCTCTCCGAATGACGATTGGGAAGGGCAAAGGGGAGGGGGACGGGGCCGGCCCGGCCGGCCCCGCGCAGGGATCAGTGCTTGCCGGTGACCTTGTCGGCGAGGTTCTTGGCACCGTCCTTGACGTCGCCGACCGTCTTCTGAGCCTCGCCTTTCAGCTCTTGGGCCTTGCCCTCGGCCACGAGCTTGTCGTTACCGGTGACGTTGCCGATGCCCTGCTTGACGTTGCCGGCCGCCTCGTTGGCCAGGCCCTTGATCTTGTCGGTCGTGCTGCTCATCGGATGCTCTCCTTTTAGGTGGTCAGGCTCACCGGCAGCGCCGGTCGTGGAGGCTCCCGCCGCTGGCGGCGGGAGCCAAGGGAAGGGTGATCAGGCGCGGCGGGCGTCGTAGGTGCCGACGAGCGTCGCGGGCTTCGGGGCGCCGAGACGTCCGCCGAAGAAGGCGGCGAGGGCGCCGAGGATCAGCGCCAGGGCCGCGTAGAAGGCGCCCTGGGTGGCGGCGGACTTGGCGGCGACGGCGGCGGCTTCGGCCTTCTGCTTGGCCGTGGCGACGGCCTGCTCGTACTGCTTCTCGTATCCGTCGATCTGCGCCTTGGCCTGGTCGGGCGCGATGCCCTGCGCCTTGGCGAGCGCGTCGGCGGCGCGGCTCTTGGCCTGCTCCTTCTGGGCCGGGTCGCCCGACAGGACGGCACGGACCGCTGCGACAGCCGCATCACGGGCGGCCTGCGGGTCCTGGCCGGCGGCCTGCTCGCGAACCGTCCGCTCGATGCCGTCGAGCGGGTTGGCGATCTTCGACAGCGAGGGGGCCGCGGCCTGGGCCGCGGTCTGCACCGTGCCGCCGACGAGGTTGCCGGCGCCGCCGAGCGCGCCCGAAACCGTGCCGAGCGTGCCGCCGACGAGGCCGCTCGCGGCCGAGGTGATGAGGTACAGAACCACCAGCGTGGTCACCGCCCAGGCGACGAGGCCGTGCAGGGCGGCCACGCCGGGCAGCGGCTTGCCGGAGAGGCGGCCAGCGATGACACCGCCGGCCAGCGAGGCGACGATGCCGGAGACCACGAACCACAGCCCCGCACCGAGCGAGAAGGTCGAGGCGTCAGGAATGTCGGCGGCATTGGTGCCGACGGAGGCCAAGCCGACGCCCACCCCGACGAGGTTCAGGACGACCTGGGTCACGAGGGCGGTCACGGCGCCGGCGAAGATGGCGCCCCAGGACACCTCGTTGAGCAGTACGGCCCGCGTGTCGCCGGCAGCGACGGGGGATAGGCTTGTCGTCGTGGTCACGCAGTTACTCCGGTGGTCAGAGAAGTCGAAAAAGAAGGGAGGTGTCAGAGCCGGCTGACGAGAAGGCCCAGGCCGAAGCCGACCGCGGCGGCAATGAGAAGCGAGGTGCCCGGCGCCTCGGAGACGTATCCGCCGACATCGCGGGATCCCTCGCGCAGGGTGCGGCGGCTCCGGTCGTAGGCGTCCTCGGCGTAGTCGGAGACCTCGTCTGCGGCGTGCCGGACAGCGTCCTTGGCCTGGCCGTAAAGGTTCTCGGCGGTGCCTTGCGCTTCGCGGAAGCGGCCCTCGACGGAATCGTTTTTCGAGCCGGTCAGGTCGCCGACCGCGCCCTGAACCTTGCCGCCGAACTCCTTGGCGGCGCCCGTGATCCTGTCCGTATCGACCATGTCATTCTCCTCGTGTTCTTGAAGGGCCGGCACATCGATGTGCCGGATGACCTTCGGGTCATTTGCTGCGCGGTGCGGCCTTCGACGGCTGCACTTGGCGCTTCTGAGCCTTGCCCTCGGCCTCGACGCCGGCATCACCCGTCAGCTTGCCGATGGCCTCTTTCACCGAACCCTTGGCTTCGGTGGCGGACGTCGATTTCACGCGGTCGGTCATGAGCACCTCGCGAGTGACTGGGAAAAACCCGGCCGGCTTGAGATGTCCGCTCGCGCGCGCCAATCAATAGTATCAAATTACCAGTAGAGCGGTTTTTATGTACCGGCGGGCGGAAGCGGAAATCCGTTCTCGCGTCCCCAGATCACGGCCTCCGCCCGTTTGTGGACGCCGAGCTTGCGGTAGAGCGCGGCGCCGTGGTTCCGGACGGTGTTGCGGGAGAGGTTGAGCCGCTTGGCGATGGCGTCGTCATCGAGGCCGGTGCAGATCAGGTTCAGGATCTGGCGCTCGCGCACGGTGAGGATCGGGCTGGCTCCGTCGCCCTCGTGGCCGCCGGGCTGGCGCAGGTTGGCCAGCTTCTCGATGAGCCCGCGGCTGAACCACGAGGTGTCGGCCATCACCGCCTCGATGGCCTCGAACAGCTCGCGTTCGCCGCGCTTGCGCTCAGTGATGTCCTGCAGGACGAGCAGAGCGAAGGTTTCTTCGCCGATCTCGACGCGCTCGGCGGAGGCGAGGCAGTCGAGTTCCGACCCGTCCTGGTGGCGCAGGCAGACCTCCTGCCCAGGGACGAAACCGGTGCGCCCGACCGCCTCCTCGAACCGCTCGCGGGCTGCATCGGCCACCCACAGCCCGGTCTCGGAGGGTGAGCGTCCAACCACGCTATCCTCGCCGTAGCCGAAGACGCGGGTGAACGCGTCGTTGATGCTGGTCACGGTGAAGCCGTCCAGGCGCGCCAGCAGCGTCGGCACCGGGGTCAACCGGAATGCCGTGGCGAAGCGCTCCTCGCTCTGCCGGAGTGCGGTCTCCGCCTTCCGGCGCAGTTCGAGGTCGGCGAACGTGAACAGCATGCAGGGCTCTTCGCCCATCTCGATGGGCTGGCCCGCGACGATGACGAAACGCGAACCGCCATCCGGCAGGTTGAGGCAAGCTTCCATCTGCGGGATGGTGCCGCCCTCGTTCAGGCGCGACACGGCGAGGTCGCGGTTGCGGGCGCCGGCCAGCACATCGACCTCGTAGACGCTGCGGCCGATGACGGCATCACGGACATAGCCCGTCATCTCCAGGAAGCCCGCGTTCACCTTGACGTGGCGCAGGTCGGACAGCCGGGTGATGATGGCGGGCGCCGGGTTGGCGTTGAAGGTCTTCTCGAAGCGCTCCTCGGCCTCGAACTGGTCCGACACGTCCTTGAGGATGAGGGCGAGGCAGCTCGGCTTGCCGTCGCGGTCGGTGGCGACCAAGCTGCGCAGCGAATGGACGAAGTAGACGTCCGGCGCCTCGGGCCGCCGCACCTCGACGACGACGTCGTGGAAACGCTCGCCTGCGACCACCCGCTCGATCGGATACTGCTCGGGCGCGCGATTGTTGCGGTAGCGCAGGGCAAAGCGCTCGCGGTAGGCATCGACGGTCGCGCCGAGTCCGTCGAGGGTCTCGACGCCGTGCATGGCAAGCGCGGCCTCGTTGGCGTAGGCGATGGTCTGGTCGGGCTCGACCAGGATCACACCCTCGCTCAGGCCGGCGATGATTTGCCGAAGCTCATGCCTGTCGACATCCGCCGTCACGCCCGCGTCGCTCCCTCTCGCGCCAAGCTGCCAAGCCGACAGCTGTGCTCAAACGAATTGCGCGCAAGGCGGTTCCGGAACGGATTTAGTAATTCGGGATCATGCCGCTGATATCAGGGGATCGGACGCCTCACTCAGTCCGACGTCTGGCATCGCGACTTTGAAGCCGTCAGCACCGGCGACGAAGCGTTCGTCCGAGGGCAGTCCGAGCGCACTGACCGTGTGCCGCGACCACGGCCGATCTCGGCAACAACGTCACGGGTTTGACGGGGCGACACGACGATGGGCGGGGCCCTCATCGTTCATTGCGAGATCAGGCAAGCACGCCCTCGCACCACCCCGCGTATCCGCGAGGCGGTGGTTACGATCGCGCCGCATAGCCGAAGCTTCTGCACCACTGGATAGGCTGAAAGTCGGTCAGGAAGTTGATTTCAACGCTCGCCGGAGTTCAGTGATCTCAACGGCTTATGAGGTCGAGAAGCAGGTGGCGGAGACGGAGGGATTCGAACCCTCGATACCCTTATTAGGGGTATGCTCATTTAGCAAACGAGTGCCTTCAGCCTCTCGGCCACGTCTCCACTGCGCTTGGCTGTAGAAGCTCCGGCGGGGCGGGTCAACCCGGTCGGCGCGGGGTTGTGACACGGCGCTCGTAATGCTTGGCCACGCGCAGATGGCGCGAGATCGCGTAGTTCATCGCCGTGAGGAAGCCGTAGGCGCCGCGCACGAAGTGGCGGCGGCCGAAATAGGCTTTCAGGAAATTGCCCGGCAGCTCGACGTAGAGGCGCCAGGCCGGGATCGTGACGCCGCGGGCGTCGAGGTCGTCGGCCTGCTGGTCGGAATAGCGGTTGAGCTTGGCGAGTTGGTCGCCCAGCGAGCGCACCGAGAAATGGTGGATGCGCCCTTTGATCCGCCCCGTGGTGACGCCGGGGCCGAGCACGACCCGGTCGTGGACCGGTGAGGTGGAGTAGGTGCTCAAGTCGCGCCGGTAGAGCCGCACGGGGGTCAGCACGTAGGCCCAGGGGTGGGGGCGTGTCTCGCCCGGGAAAACCTCGGCGATGGCGATGGACCATGCGGCGTGCGCCGGCTCGCCCTGGGCGAAGACGGCGCGGATCTGCTCGGCGAGGTCGGGCGGCACCACCTCGTCGGCGTCGAGGTTGAGCACCCAGTCGTGGCGGCACTGCTCTTCCGCAAAGCGCTTCTGCCGGCCGTAGCCCGGCCAGTCGTTGTGGATCACTCGGGCGCCGAGTGAGGCGGCAAGCGCCTGGGTGCCGTCGGTCGAGCCGGAATCGACCACCACGATGTCGTCGGCCAAGGCGCGCACCGCCGCGAGGGTCGCACCGAGGCGGTCGGCCTCGTTCTTGACGATGATGAAGACGGAGATCGGGAGCGGGGCCATGGGTCTCGAAGCGCGCGGGGCCTTCGCTGTACCGGCGCGATTTGGCGCGAACAAGCGCGGCTATCCGGCGGCCTGTGCCAGCCGCTTGCGTTGAACCTTGCCGTTGGCGGTGCGGGGCAGCGCCTCGACGAAGCGGACCGCGCGCGGTGCCTTGTAGGCCGCCAGACGTTCGCCGCACCACGCCATCAGTCCCTCCGCGTCGGGCTCGGCGCCGGGGCGCAGAACCACGAAGGCGGCAATGACCCGGAGGTCAACGCGCACGGCAAGCTCCGTCACGCCGACCTCGGCGATGTCGGGATGGCCCGCCAGCACGCCTTCCACCTCGACGGGCGAGACGCGGTAGCCCATGGCGTTCATCAGGTCGTCGTTGCGGCCGTGGAACCAGAGATAGCCGTCCGCATCGAAGCTCGCGAGGTCGCCGCCGGCAAACCATTCACCCCGCATCACCGCCGCCTCTTCCTCCGGCCGCTGCCAGTAGCCGAGCATCAGGCCGGGGTCGGAGCGGTGGATCGCCAGCAGGCCGGTCTGCCCCGGCGGCAGTGGTTCGGGCGGGCGCTCGACGGGCAGGATCGCAGCGGGCAGGATCGCGACGCGGCGCCCCGGTTGCGGCCGGCCGGGCGAGCCGGGGCGAACGGGGATGGTCGGGCCGCTCGACACATAGGTCGAGATCTCGCTCATGCCGAGCGCTTCGTAGAGCGGCTTGCCCGTGGCCTTTGTCCAGGCGTCGAGAAGGTCGGCCGACAGGGCCTCGCCCGCGGTGACGCCGTGGCGCAGACGGGAGAGATCGTGCTCTGCGAGGTCGGCGTATTTCAGGATCTGACGGTAGACGCTCGGCACCGCCGCGAAGATCGTCGCGCCCTGCTCGGCGATCAGGCGGGGCCAGATCCCGCGGTCGCGCGGGCCGTTATAGAGCACCGTCGTGGCGCCGCAGGCCCAGGGGTCGGTGATGCCGACACCGAGCGTGTAGGTCCAGTTCATGGTGCCGGCATGCAGCATCACGTCGGATTCGGTGAGGCCGAGCCAATGCGCGTGCATCGGCCGGCGGCCCCAGATGGCGCGGTGGGCGTGGAGCACGCCCTTCGGACGGCTCGTGGTGCCGGAGGTGTAGACGAGGGTGGCCGGATCGTCGGCGGCGGTGTCGGCGTAGTCGGCGAGCGGCTCGCCGGCCTTCATCGCCGCGATTGCCTCGGAGTCGAGGTGGATGCAGCCGGCAGCCCCGCTGGAATCCGAAAAGCCTTGACCGGTCACTACGGCGGCGACGCCGGCATTCTCCATCAGGAAGCTGGCTTCATCGGCCGTCAGTTGCGGCGAGGATGGCAGGGCGACGAGCCCCGCGGCGAGCGCACCGAAATAGACCAGCACGTAGTCGGCCTCGTTGCCCATGCGGATCATCACCCGGTCGCCGGCCTTCAGCCCGAGGCCGAGCAGCCCCGCCGCGATGCCGCGCACCGCCCGGTCCGCCTGCGCATAGGTGAGGCGGCTGACGGTGCCGCCGTCGCCCACCATGACGAGCGCCGTCTTGTCGCCGCGCAGCCGGGCGTTCTCGGCAAGGCAGTAGCGGGCCGCGTTGAAGCGGGGCGGCGGCTGGCGGTCGTGGGTGGTCGGCACGGCGGGCGTTTCCCGTTATCTCGGCGTTTGCCCCGGTGTCCGATCCCGATCTCTCACGGTCAAGCGCTGCCCCGACCGTGGAACGCTGCGCCGAGGCAGGCGCACGAAGCTGGCTATATGCGCCGCGGCTGGATTGCGCCGGAGAGGCCGGCGCTCGCCCCGTCCCTGAGTTCAAGCCAGAGAAAGCGCGCGGGATCGACCGGGCCCGGCAGGGTCAGCCGGCCGGCGGACACGGGCACAAAGCCGAAGCGGCGGTAATAGGGCGCGTCGCCGACGAGGACGACGAGGCCGTGCCCGGCGGCGCGGGCGGCGTCGAGGCTTGCTTGCATCAGGCTCGTGCCGATGCCGCGATCGGAAAAGCTCGGATCAACGGTGAGCGGCCCGAGCACGAGGAGCGATCCGCCCTGCGCCTCGGCCGGGCCGATCCGCACCGAGCCGACGAGATAGGTGCCGACCAGCGCCGTCAGGCAGAGATCGGGCAGGGGCGCAACGCCCTCGCGCAGGCGGTAGGCGGTGCGGGCGAAGCGGCCGGGGCCGAAGGCGCGGGCGTGCAGCCGCTCGATCGCCGCGGCGTCGTCCGGGTGCTCGGGTCGGATGACGAGGGGGAGGGCGGTCACGGGCGGCGTCCGGCGGCGAATGCGCGCCGATAGCAGCCGTCTGCGCAGTCGGCAAACAGAGGCGTGCGTCAGGCGCCGCGCGCGGAGAAATCGATGCGCGGATCAATCCACGTATAGGTGAGGTCGGAGAGGAGATTCACGGCCAGACCGAGCAGGGAGAAGATGTAGAGCGTGGCGAACACCACCGGATAGTCGCGGCCGACGATGGAGCTGAACGACAGAAGCCCAAGCCCGTCGAGCGAGAAGATCGTCTCGATTAGCAGCGAGCCGGTGAAGAAGGCGGTGATGAAGGCGCCGGGAAAGCCGGCGATCACGATGAGCATCGCGTTGCGGAAGACGTGGCCGTAGAGGACGCGCCGCTCGCTCACGCCCTTCATGCGGGCGGTGACCACGTATTGCTTGCGGATCTCATCGAGGAACGAGTTCTTGGTCAGCAGCGTCGAGGTGGCGAAGGCGCCGAGCACCAGGGCGGAGAGCGGCAGCACGAGGTGCCAGGCGTAGTCCAGGGCTTTGCCCCAGAGGCTCAGGGACTCGAAATTCTCGGAGGTGAGGCCGCGCAGCGGGAAGATCTGCAGGAACGAGCCGCCCGCGAACAGGATCACGAGCAGGATGCCGAACAGGAAGCTCGGGATCGCGTAGCCGACGATGACGACCGCCGAGGTCCAGACGTCGAAGCGCGAACCGTCGGCGACCGCCTTGCGGATGCCGAGGGGGATCGAGATCGCGTAGGAGATCAGCGTCATCCACAGGCCAAGCGAGATCGAGACCGGGAGCTTCTCCTTGATCAGGTCGAGCACCGAAACGTCGCGAAAATAGCTGCGGCCGAAATCGAAGCGGAGGTAGTCCCACAGCATCTTGCCGAAGCGCTCATAGGCGGGCTTGTCGAAGCCGAACTGCGCTTCGAGCTTCTTGATGAAGGCCGGGTCGAGACCCTGCGCGCCGCGATACTTCGAAGCCTCGCCGCCGCCGCGGGCCGCCCCGCCGCCGAGATCGCCCTGGCCGCCGGTGATGCGCGAGAGCGAGCCTTCCTGCTGGCCCTGGAGCTGGGCTAGCACCCGCTCCACCGGGCCGCCGGGGGCGAACTGGATGATCGCGAAGGTGATGAGCATGATCCCGAAGATCGTTGGGATCATCAGCGCGATGCGGCGCAGGATGTAGGCGAGCATGGAAGATCCTCAGCCCCGGCCGATCCGGCGCGCCTTGGCCTCGTCGTACCACCACAGACCCGGCACGCCGAGCCCGTAGGTCGGCAGCTTCGCCGGGCGGCCGTACATGTCCCACAGGGCGAGGCGGTACTCGGGCGAGTACCACATCGGGATCCAGTAGCGGCCGGCCCGCATCACCCGGTCGAGGGCGCGGCAGGCTACCGTGAGGCTCGCGCGCGAATCCGCGTTGGCAACGCGGTCGAGCAGCGCGTCGATCACCGGATCGGTGATGCCGGCGAGGTTGTTGGAGCCGGGGATCGCCGCCGCGCGGGAGCCATAGGCCTCGCGCAGTTCCGGGCCCGGCGTCGCGTCGCCCGAGGCGGCGCGGGAGGTGATGTCGAAGTCGAAGTCGCGCACCCGCGCCTGATACTGCGCGGCATCGACCGCCCGCTGGCGCGCCTTGATGCCGATCAGCCCGAGATTACGGATGAAGGGCTGGACGATCGGCTCCCAGACGGAATCCGAATCGAGGAATTCGAACTCGATCGGCTTGCCGCTCGGCAGCTGGAGCGAGCCGCCCTCGCGGGTGCAGCCCGCCTCCTTGAGCAGGGCCACGGCGCGGGCGAGCAGCGCCCGGTCCTGGCCCGAACCGTCCGGAACCGGCGGCGTCCAGGCCTCGCCGAACACCTCGGCCGGCACCTGCCCGCTGAAGGGTTCGAGGAGGGCCAGCTCCTCCGCGGAGGGCTTGCCCGTCGCCATCAGGTCGGTCTTCTGGAAGAACGAGACGGTGCGCTCGTAGGAGCCGAACATCGCCGTGCGGTTGGTCCAGGGGAAGTCGAAGCACAGGCCGATCGCCTCGCGCACGCGCGGATCCTTGAACACCTCGCGGCGGGTGTTGAAGAACCAGCCCTGAATGTTGGCGGGCGAGGTATCGGGCAGGGTCTCGCGCTTGACGCGGCCCTCGCGTGCGGCGGGAAAATCGTAGCCCGTCGCCCAGATCCGCGAGGTGAATTCCTGGCGGTAGGTGTAGGCGCCGCCCTTGAACGCTTCGAAGGCGACCTGCCGGTCGCGAAAATACTCGTAGCGGAGCTGGTCGAAGTTGTTCTGCCCGACCATCACCGGAAGATCCGCGGCCCAGTAATCGGTCACGCGCTCCAGTTCGATGAAGCGGCCGATATCGATCCGTCCGACCTGATAGGGGCCGGAGCCGAGCAGCGGCTTGAGAGTCTGGGCCTCGAAGTCGCGGCCCTCGAAGAACTTGGCCGAGAAGATCGGCAGTCCGGCGACGATCAGCGGCAGGTCGCGGCTGCGGCCGGGGGCGAAGCGGACGACCAGGGTCTCGTCGCTCTCCGCCGTCGCCTCGGCGACGTCGCGGATCACCTGCGCGATCGTCGGGTGCCCCTTCTCCTTGAGGATGGTGAGGGAGAAAGCCGCGTCCCGCGCCGTCAGGGGCGAGCCGTCGTGGAAATGCGCCTGGGGACGCAGGGCGAAGCGGTAGGTCAGGCCGTCGGGGCTGATCTCGACCGAGCGGGCGACGAGGCCGTAGAGCGCGTCCGGCTCGTCGAGCGCGCGCACCATCAGGCTGTCGAAGGTGAGGTTGATCCCGGCCGCGCCGTTGCCGCGGAAGACGTAGGGATTGAGCGTGTCGAAGGTGTCGAACGCCTGATTGCCGAAGGTCTGGACCAGAGTTGTCGAGAAGCGCCCGCCGCGCGGCGCCATCGGGTTCACGTAATCGAAATTCGGGAAGTCGGGCGCGTATTTCAGCTCGCCGAAGCTCGAAAGGCCATGAATCCCGCCATGAGCCTTGCGGACATCCTCGGCGCGGGCCGAACGGGGCAGGGCGCCCGCAAGCGCCAGTACGCCCGTGCCGAGGACGACGCTCCGGCGGGTCGCGCCCGCGCTCATCGCGGGGCCCCCGTCTTGGCGGCGAGCGCCTCGTCGTACCACCACGTCGTCGGGAAGCCGGAAGAGCCGTATTTCGGAAGCACCGCAGGGCGGCCGAAGCGGTTCCAACGCAGCGTCCGCGTCGCGGCCGAGGACCATTGCGGCACCACGAAGTTGTGGGCGAGCAGCGCCCGGTCGAGGGCGTGCGTGGCGGCGACCAGCGTCTCGCGGTCCTGCGCGAAGATCACCTTCTCGATCAGCGCGTCGATGCCCGCATCCTTGATTCCGGCGATGTTGCGCGAGCCCGGCTTGTCGGCGGCGGCCGAGCCCCAGAACTCGCGCTGCTCATTGCCGGGCGAGAGCGATTCCGGCCAGTTCGAGGTCGTGATGTCGAAGTCGAAGCTGCGCAGGCGATTCTGGTACTGCGCCTGATCGATCACCCGGATCGAGGACTCGATGCCGATCAGCTTGAGCTGCGCGGCGTAGGGCAGGATCACCCGCTCGAACACGTTCTGGAATTCGAGGAATTCCACGGTCAACGGCTCGCCGGTCGCCTTGGCGACCATCTTGCCGCCCTTCAGCTCGTAGCCGGCTTCGCGCAGCAGGCCGACCGCCTTGCGCAGGTTGGCCCGCGCGGCTTCGGGCGTGTCGTTGACGGGGTTGGTGTAGGTCTCGGTGAAGACGCTGCCCGGCAGCTTGTCCTTCACGCTCTCCAGGATCACCTTCTCCATCCCGTCGGGCAGGCCTGACGAGGCGAGGTCCGAGCCGTAGAAGTAGGAATCGATCCGGCTGTAGAGGCCGTAGAAGAGCTGCCGGTTCATCTCCTCGAAGTTCAGGGCGAGGTTGAAGGCGCGGCGCACGCGCTCATCCTTGAACTTGTCCCGGCGCAGGTTGAACACGAAGGCCTGCATGATGCCGGTGCCGCGGCCGGGAAATTCCTCCTTGATGAGGCGCCCTTCCTTCACCGCCGGGAAGTCGTCGTAGGCGGTGGCCCAGTTGCGGGCGATGTTCTCGGTGCGGAAATCGTAGAGGTCGCCCTTCAGCGCCTCCAGCAGCACGGAGCCATCGCGAAAGTACTCGAAGCGGACCGTGCCGAAATTATTGCGGCCGCGGTTCACCGGCAGATCCTTGCCCCAGTAATCGGCCACGCGCTCGTAGACGGCCGAGCGGCCGGCATCGATCTTGGTCAGCCGATAGGGGCCCGAACCCAGCGGGATCTCCAGCGTCGTCTCGGTAGGGCTGCGCGGCTTGCCGTTCTTGTCGGTGCCGGTCCACCAGTGCTTGGGCAGCACCTGCATCTGGCCCAGCACCTGGGGCAGTTCGCGGTTGCCGGCCTCGCTGAAGCGGAAGACGACCTCGCGCTCGGCCCCCGGCTCGGCCTTGGCCACGGTGTGGTAGTAGGCGGCATAGAACGGGCTGTTGGCCTTCAGCGTGTCGAAGGACCAGATCACGTCCTCGACGGTGACCGGCTTACCGTCGTGCCAGCGCGCGTTCGGCCGCAGGCGATAGGTCACCGATTGGCCGTCCTCGGCGATCCGCACGGCCTCGGCGAGGAGGCCGTAGGAGGAGAACGGCTCGTCGCCGGAATCCTCCATCAGCGTGTCGTAGATCTGGGTGATCCCGCCTTCGAGATCGCCCTTCAGGCCGTTGACGATAAAGTTGAGGTTGTCGAAGCCGCCCTGCGACCCGAGCCGCACCAGGCCGCCGACCGGCGCCTTCGGGTCGGCATAGTCGAAATGCTGGAAGTCCGGGCCGTATTTCGGCTCGCCGAGCAGGGTCAGCGCGTGGCGCCAATTGCCGGGTGCCTCCTGCGCCGAGACCTTCGAGGCGGATTCGGCGGGCTCCTGAGCGGAGACGGGGCCTCGCAGTCCCAGGAGGACGAGTGCTCCGGCAAGGAAGCTGCGGCGGGCAATTACGGCGTTTTCCGTCACGTTGGCGCGGTCTCCCGATCCCGTGAGAGGTCAGTTGGGCGTGGTTCTAGGACGAGCCCGGAGTTGGCGCCACCCGCCGCGAGCGCGCAGCCGGCGCAGCTACGTGCCCGGACATGAAAAAGGCCGGGCTTCAGGGGCCCGGCCTTCTCGGAAACTCGTACGCCGCTTCGCCTTACGGCTTGGGTGCGTCGGGGTCGGGCTTGGCCGGCGGCTCGGTGGCCGGCGTGGACTCGGAGCCCGGATCCGCCTTGGTCGGGATGTCCCCCGAGGGCTTGGCCTCGGGCGCCTGCGTCGGAGCGACTTCGTTGCGCTGGGGCTGGACCTGCGGCGCCGGGACCGGGCGGGCGGTGTCCTTGCCGTCACCCGATTGGGTGTTGCCCTGCGGCGCGTTGGTCTCGGGCGTCTTGCTCTTGTCGCCCGTCGCGCTCTCCACCGGCTTGGTCCCGGCCGGCTTCTTCTCCTCGGCCGGCTTCTCGGTATCGGCCTTCTTGTCGGCCGCCGGCGCCGTTTCAGCCTTCTTCTCGGCGGCCGGCAGCGGCTTCGGGCTGTCGGCGAGCGTGCGCAGATAGGCGATGACGTTGGCACGATCCGTCGGCGAGCCGATGCCGGCAAACGCCATCTTCGTGCCCTTCACGTAGCCCTTCGGGCTTTCGAGAAAGTGGTCGAGATCCTCGTAGGTCCAGGTGCCGCCCTTCTCCTTGAGCGCGGCGGAGTAATCGAAGCCGGCGGCATGCGCCTTCTCGCGCTCCACGATCTCCCAGAGATCGGGGCCGACCTTGTTCGGGCCGCCCTTCTCGAAGCTGTGGCAGGCCTGGCAGGCCTTGGTGCCGCCCTTGCCCTTCTCGGCATCGGCGCTGGCGAGCCGCACGGCGATGGGCTCGGCCTTCGGGGCTTCCGCCGCCGCGCCGCCGCTCTTCGCCTCCGGCTCCGGCAGGGGATAGCCAGCGCTTCCGGCGGGCTTCGGGTGATAGATCAGCTCCGCCACGAAGCCCGACCCAACCGCGAACAGGAGGGCACCCAGGACCGCGCCCGCAACCTTGTTCAGCTCGAAGGAATCCATGCTCGACAGCTCCGGCGCGCGGGATCAGGACCCGGCGGATGAGGGCCCGACGGGCAGACGCCGGACTTTGGAGGATTTCAAGGGTGATTACCCGGTCGGGCCCGATCTTGACAATGGGCCATGCGCGCTGCGCGCTGTCGCACACCGTTATTCGTCATACGCTTCGAGCGAGCGGGCATTTTCGTTGCAGCTCTGCCGCACTGTGAGGGCTGAACGCCCGATCATGACAAGCCGGGCCGCCGCTGCTAGAGCGCTCCCGCGTGCCTAAAACCCCTTCCGCTTAAGCTCGTCCGACCCGCCCGAGGCCATGTCCGATCCCCTGATCCTGATTCCGGCCCGCCTCGCCGCGACCCGGCTGCCGTCGAAGCCGCTCGCCGACATCGCAGGCGTGCCGATGATCGTGCATGTCTGGCGCCGTGCCGTGGAGGCGGGCATCGGTCCCGTCGTGGTCGCCACCGACACCGATGCGGTCGCCGGGGTGATCGAGGCGCAGGGCGGGCTGGCGGTGATGACCCGGCCCGACCACCCCTCCGGCTCCGACCGTCTCGCGGAAGCGCTGGAGATCGTCGATCCCGACGGCAATCACGACGTCGTCGTCAACGTCCAGGGCGACCTGCCGACCATCGACCCGGCGATCATCGCCGCTTCGGTGATGCCGCTCGCCGACCCGCAGGTCGACGTCGCCACCCTTTGCGCGGTGATCCACCGGCCCGAGGAGATGGACGATCCGAACGTGGTCAAGATCATCGGCCACACGGTGGGACCCAACCGTCTGCGCGCGCTCGCCTTCACCCGCGCCCGTGCCCCCTGGGGCGACGGGCCGCTGTTCCACCATATCGGCCTCTATGCCTATCGTCGGAAGGCGCTCGCGCGCTTCGTCGCCTTGCCGCAAGGCGAACTGGAGCAACGCGAGAAGCTGGAGCAGCTGCGCGCGCTGGAGGCCGGCATGCGCATCGACGCGATGATCGTCGACGACCTGCCGCTCGGTGTCGATACCCCCGCCGATCTTGAGCGCGCCCGCACGCTGCTCGCCATCCGCCGCCTGAACTGAGCCTGCCGAAGCACCGATGACCGACCGCACCATTGCCTACCAGGGCGAGCCCGGGGCCAACTCGCACATCATCTGCTCGCAGGCCTATCCCGGCTGGACCGCTCTGCCCTGCGCTACCTTCGAGGACGCCTTCGCCGCGGTGAACGAGGGCAAGGCGAACCTCGCGATGATCCCGATCGAGAACTCGATCGCCGGCCGGGTCGCCGACATCCACCACCTGATCCCGACCTCGCGGCTGCACATCATCGCCGAGCACTTCCTGCCGATCCACTTCCAGCTCATGGCCCTGCCGGGCGTGGGCACGGAGCAACTGACGAGCGTGCACAGCCACATCCACGCGCTCGGCCAGTGCCGCCGGATCATCCGGCGGCTCGGCCTCAAGGCGGTGGTGGCCGGCGACACGGCCGGCGCCGCCCGCGAGGTGGCCGAGGCGCACGACCCCAGCCGCGCCGCGCTCGCCCCGGCCATGGCGGCTGAGGTCTACGGCCTCGACATTCTGGTGCGCGATGTCGAGGACGAGGCGCACAACACTACGCGCTTCGTCGTGTTCTCGCCGGAGCCCGCCGAGTGCGAGCCGGGCAACGACTCGACGGTGACGAGCTTCATCTTCCGGGTCCGCAACATCCCGGCGGCGCTCTACAAGGCGCTCGGCGGGTTCGCGACCAACGGCGTCAACATGTCGAAGCTCGAGAGCTACATGGTCGAGGGCCAGTTCACCGCGACCCAGTTCTACGCCGAGGTCGATGGCCACCCCGAGGATGACGGCCTGCGCCGGGCCCTCGAAGAGTTGCGTTACTTCTCGAAGGAGCTGCGCATCATCGGCACCTATCCGGCCCACCCGTTCCGCGAGACGACGCGGCAGGCGGCGGAATAGCCAAGGCGCATACGAAAAAGGCCGGCACAGGGGTGCCGGCCTTTTTTCTTCGACGGAAGGAAAAGCGTTAGGCCGCGTCGGCGGACTTGTCCTTGTTGGCCTCGGGCTTCGGGCCGCCCTTGGAGACGCCGACCAGAGCCGGGCGCAGGGTCCGGTCGCCGATGACGTAGCCGGTCTGCACTACCTGGACGACGGTGCCGTTGGGAACCTCGGTGTTGGGCACCTCGAACATCGCCTGGTGGCGGTTCGGGTCGAAGCGCTGGCCCTTGGGATCGACCACCTTCACGCCGTGGCGCTCGAGCGTCTTGGTGAGATCCCGCTCCGTCAGGTCGATGCCCTCGATGAGACCCTTGAAGGGGCCCTCGGCACCCGCGCGGGCCTCCTCCGGCACGCTATCGAGCGCGCGGCGGATGTTGTCGGCGGTGTTGAGCATGTCGCGGGCGAAGTTCGTCACCGCGTAGGTGCGGGCATCCGCAACCTCGCGCTCGGTGCGCCGGCGCAGGTTCTCCATCTCGGCCAGCGTGCGCAGCAGGCGATCCTTGAACTCGTCGCGCTCGGCGATCGCGGCCGCGAGCCCTTCCGCATCCGCGCCCGCTTGCGAGGCACCGGATTGCGGCGGAACCTCCGCCTCCGCGCCGTCGTGCCGCTCGTGCTTCTCCATGTCGTCAGCCATCATCGTGCGATCGATCAGGTCTCGAAGGGTTCCGGGATGGGGCTGATATCATTCGGGCAAACCCCGAAATCAAGCGCACCGTGCCAGGGACGGGTCAGAGTTCCCGCGGCGGCGGCGAATCGACGAGGGCGTCGAGCCCTTCCGCCCGGAGGGCGGCGACGTCGCTGGCGAACACCTCCATCACCGCGGCGCGGATCATCGCGAGTCGGTCGGGCTGCACCACGCGGGTGCCGGTGAGGTCGGTCACGTAGAACACGTCCACCGCCCGCTCGCCGAAGGTCGCCACATGCGCCGAGGTGATGTTGAGGCTCAGGCGGTTGAGCCCCGTCGTCAGCTCGTAGAGCAGGCCCGGCCGGTCGAGGCCGGTGATCTCCACCACGGTCTCGCGGCTCGACAGGGCGTTGTCGATCGACACGTCCGGCGGCACGAGGAAGGTCTTGGGCGGCTGCTTCGGGTGCTTGTCGGCGACGAGTTCGGCGATCTTGATCTCGCCCTTCAGCGCCCGCTCGATCGCGGTGGCGATGCGGCCGGCCCGGCGCAGCTCGTCCTCGTCCCGCTCGAAGGCGCGGGAGATGAAGATCGAATCGAGGGCGAAGCCGTCGGTGGTCGTGAAGATTTGCGCATCGACGATATTGCCGCCCATCGTCGCGCAGGCGCCGGTGATGATGGCGAGTAGCCGGGGATGATCGGGGGAATAGACTGTCAACTCGGTCACGCCGCGCACCGGATCGGTCTCGTAGGTCGTGGCACTGGTGCGGCCCTCTTCCATCACCGTGCGCAGGAAGCGGGCGTTCTTGAAGTGGCGCGTCGAATCCACCTTGAGCCAGTAGGCTTGGTTGTGGCGCGCAGCGTAGCCGTCGAACAGCTCGGAGTTCCAGTCCGAGAGCTGCTCGCGCAGGGCCATCTGGATCAGCCGCACCCGGTCGGTGCGGGCGATCTCCGAATGGCCGCCGGACAGGACGACTTCGGTCTCGTCGTAGAGGGTGCGCAGCAGCGTGCCCTTCCAGGCCGTCCACACGCCGGGGCCGACCGCCTTGATGTCGGCGACGGTGAGGATCGCGAGCAGCTTCAGCCGCTCCAGGCTCTGCACCTCGCTCGCGAACTTCTCGATCGTCCTGCGGTCGGAGAGGTCGCGGCTCTGCGCCGTCATCGACATCAGCAGGTGGTGCTCGACCAGCCACGAGACCGTCTCGGTCTCCGCCTGGCTCAGACCGAAGCGCGGCCCGAGCTTGCGGGCGATGGCCGCACCCGCGATCGAGTGGTCCTCCGGCCGGCCCTTGGCGATGTCGTGGAGCAGGATCGCGACATAGAGGGCGCGGCGGTTGTGGATCGTATCGATGAGCCGAGAAGCGAGCGGATGCTCGTCGCGCACCCGGCCCGAATCGATCGCGGCGAGCACGCCGAGCGAGCGCAGCAGATGCTCGTCCACCGTGTAGTGGTGGTACATGTTGAACTGCATCATCGCGACGATGCGGCCGAATTCCGGGATGAACCGGCCGAGCACGCCCGCCTCGTTCATCGATCGCAGGATCGTCTCCGGAGCGTTCTTCGAGGTGAGGATGTCGAGGAACAGCCGGTTGGCCTCGGGGTCGATGCGCACCGCGTGGGTGATGAGCTTGAGCGAGCGGTTGGCCAGCCGCGCCGCGTCCGGATGGATCGGGAGGTTGTGCCGGTCGGCGAGCCAGAACAGACGGATCAGGTTGACCGGATCGCGCTCGAACGCGTCCTCGCCGCGGATGTTGACCCGGCCGTTGTCGATCCAGAAATCCTCCGCCTCGATCGAGGTCGCGCGGAAGCGGTCGCGGAAGCGGCCGATCCAGCGGTCGAGCACCGGCGTGCGCTTGGCGTGGCGTGCCTCCAACTCGGCGCAGACGATGGCGGTGAGGTCGCCGACGTCCTTGGCGATGAGGAAATACGCCTTCATGAAGCGCTCGACGCCCGAGAGGCCGCCGCGGGAGCCGAAGCCGAGCCGCTCGGCGATCTTGGGCTGCAGCCCGAACGACAGCCGCTCCTCCGGCCGCCCGGTCACGAAGTGGATGTGGCAGCGCACCCGCCACAGGAATTCCTCGCAGCGCTCGAACAGGCGGTACTCGTCCGGCGTGAACAGCCCGGCATGGACCAGCTCGGCCTGATTGCGCACGCGGTAGGTGTATTTCGCGATCCAGAACAGGGTGTTGAGATCGCGCAAGCCGCCCTTGCCGTCCTTGACGTTGGGTTCGACGAGGTAGCGCGAGGCGCCTGCCTTGGCGACGCGGGCATCGCGTTCGCGCAGCTTGGCGTCCACGAATTCCGAGGCCGACCCGATCACCAGTTCCGTGTCGAATGCGGGTGACCATCTCCTCGAACAGCGAGCGCGAGCCGAACAGGAAGCGGGATTCCAGCAAAGCGGTGCGGATCGTCATGTCGGCGCGGCCCTCGCGCAGGCATTCCTCGACGGAGCGCGTCGCGTGGCCGACCTTCAGCTTGAGGTCCCACAGCACGTAGAGCATCGCCTCGACGACGCTCTCGGACCATGCGGTCTGCTTGTAGGGCAGCAGGAACAGCAGATCGATGTCCGAGCCCGGCGCCATCGTACCTCGGCCGTAGCCGCCGGTCGCGACGATCGCGAGGTGCTCGCCTGTGGACGGGTTGTCGTTGGGATAGAGGCGCCAGACCACGGCGTCGTAGATCGCCCGCACCACCGCATCGGTGAGGCGGCTCAGACGCTGCGCGCAGGCAAGGCCGTCGCGTTCCTTGAGGAGAAGCCGTTCGGCGTCCGCGTGACCGGTCTCGATCACCTTGCGCAGCTCGGGCACAAGGAGCCCCCGCAGCTTGGTCGGCTCGCGGGCGTCGCGGTCGAGGGAGGCGACGATCTTTTCCAGGACGGGAACGGGGTCGAACATGGCCGTCCCGTTAGCATGTAAAGCCGGCGGCGGCATCGGCCGGTTGCAGGCAACTCAGCCGTTCTGTTTCGCGGATTTTTCGTTTGACGAAACGAACGTGACTGTTCTAGCCATCAGGTGGATCCGGCAATAAGCCGGGCCGACATGGGAGACAGCCGCATGATTCGACGCCGCACCGTCCTCTCCGCCTTCGCCGGATTGTTCGGCCTCCTCGCGACGGGTTCGAACCTGCGGGCTGCCGACGTCTCCGAGATCCGGCTCGACTGGGCGACCTACAATCCGGTCAGCCTGGTTCTGAAGGAGAAGGGCTTTCTGGAAGAGGCGCTGAAGGCCCGCGGCATCAAGGTGCGCTGGGTCCAGTCGCTCGGCTCCAACAAGGCGCTCGAATTCCTGAACGGCGGCGCCATCGATTTCGGCTCCTCGGCCGGGGCAGCCGCACTCCTGGCGCGCATCAACGGCAACCCGATCAAGGTCGTCTACGCCTATTCCCGGCCGGAATGGACCGCGCTCGTCACCCGCAAGGAGACCGGGATCGGCAAACCCGCCGACCTCAAGGGCAAGCGCATCGCCGTCACGCGCGGCACCGATCCCCACATCTTCCTGATCCGCGCCCTCCAGGGTGCCGGGCTCACCGAGAAGGACGCCAAGCTCGTCCTGCTCCAGCACGCCGACGGCCGCACGGCGCTCGACCGCGGCGACGTTGATGCCTGGGCCGGGCTCGATCCGATGATGGCCGCCGCCGAGATCGAGAGCGGCGACGTGCTGTTCCACCGCGATGCCGCCGCCAACACCTGGGGCGTGCTCGACGTGCGCGAGGATTTCGCCAAGGCGCATCCCGATCTCGTGAAGGTGGTCATTGCCGCCTACGAACAGGCCCGCGCCTACGCGCTCGCCAACCCGGACGCCCTGAAGAGCGCGCTCGTCTCGGCCACCAAGCTGCCCGAGGCGGTCATCGCCAAGCAGATCGAGCGCACGGACCTGAGCCAGCCCGCCGTCGGTTCGGCCCAGGCCGAGAGCATCCGCGCCGCCGGCCTTGCCCTGCAGCAGGCGGGCGTCATCCCGGCGTCCACCGACGTAGCGGCGGCGGTGGACGGTCTGATCGATCCGCAGTTCAACCCGGCCCCGACCCGCTGAGCCTGCCGATGCCGGACGCCGCGCACCTCGCCGCCTTTGCCCTGGTCTGCCTCGGGATGGTGCTGACGCCCGGCCCGAACATGGCCTACCTCGTCTCACGCACCGTCGTGCAGGGACGAGCGGCCGGGTTGGTGTCGCTGACGGGTGTCGCGGCGGGCTTCGTCGTCTACTTGCTCTGCGCGGCCTTCGGCATCACCGCCCTCCTCGTGGCGGTGCCCTTCGCCTACGATGCCCTGCGCTTGGCCGGGGCGGCATATCTCTTCTTCCTCGCGTGGCAGGCCGTTCGGCCCGGCGGACGCTCGCCCTTCGACACCCGCCCGCTGCCGCCCGACGGAGCGGGGCGGCTCGTCACCATGGGCTCCCTGACGAGCGTGCTGAACCCCAAGATCGCGGTGATGTACCTGTCGTTGCTGCCGCAATTCATCGATCCGGCGGCGGGCGGGGTGCTGACGCAATCCCTTGCGCTCGGCCTCCTCCAGATCGCGGTGAGTCTCACGGTGAACGCGGTGATCGTTCTGTCCGCCGGGTCCGTCGCTGCGTTCCTGAAGGGGCGGCCCCTCTGGCTCCTCGCGCAACGCTGGTTCATGGGGACGGTGTTGGCGGGGCTCGCGCTGCGCGCGGCGACCGATGCGCGGCGCTGAACGGCCGACCCGGACGAGTATTTTCGAGAACACGATGCAAATCCGGCGCGGCACCCTCGCATGAGCGTCACCACCGTTCTCTCCGACGACACGGAGCCGAAAGCGGTTCCCGCGCGTCGCTCTGCTCTTCTGGGGGGCGGGGCGCGCCTGGCGCTCGGTCTGCTGCTGCCGCTCGTCCTGGCGCTCGGCTGGGAGGCGGCCGTCGCGGCCGGGCTCGCCTCCGGGCGCCTGCTCCCGCCGCCGAGCCGGGTCGCGGCCGCGCTCTGGACGCTCGCGGCCTCGGGCGAACTCTGGACCCATGTCGAGGCGACCCTGATCCGCGTCGGCCTCGGCTTCGCCTTCGGGGCCGGCGCCGGCATCCTCGCGGGCGCGCTCACCGCGACGCTGCCGACCCTGCGCTGGCTGGTCGATCCGAGCCTTCAGGCCCTGCGCGCCGTCCCCTCGCTCGCCTGGGTGCCGCTGTTCATCCTGTGGTTCGGCATTCTCGAGACGCCGAAGGTCGCCCTGATCGCGGTCGGGGTGTTCTTTCCCGTCTACATCGGCGTGGCCGGTGCCATCGCCTCGGTCGATCGCAAGCTGGTGGAGGTCGGCCGCATCTTCCGCCTCTCGAAGGTTGCGCTCGCCCGGCGCATCCTCCTGCCGGCCGTGCTGCCGGCCACCCTGACGGCGCTCCGCACCGGGCTTGGCCTCGGCTTCCTGTTCGTGGTCGCCGCCGAACTGATGGGCGCCTCCGAGGGGCTCGGCTACCTGCTTCTCGACGGCCAGCAATTCAGCAAGCCCGACCAGATCCTGGCCGCGATCATCAGCTTCGCCGTGGTCGGTAAGGCCGCCGATGCCGGGCTCGTCGCCCTGACCAGCCCGCTGGTGCGCTGGCAGGATACGGCGCGGGAGACCCTGTGAGGCCGCCATGCTGAGCATCCAGAGCCTGTCCAAGACCTACGCCGACGGCACCCGCGCGCTGGAGGGCATCGACCTTCAGGTGCCCAATGCCGAGATCGTCGCTCTGATCGGCGGCTCGGGCTGCGGGAAGACCACGCTGCTGCGCCTCATCGCCGGGCTCGACCGGCCGAGCGCGGGCCACATCGCCCTCGACGGTGAACCGATCACCGGGCCCCATCCCGGCGTCGGCCTCGTGTTCCAGGAACCGCGCCTGCTGCCCTGGCTGACGGTCGCCGAGAATGTCGGCTTCGGCATCGATCACCTGCCGAGGCGCGAGCGGCGGGAGCGCATCGCCCACGCCCTGGAGCGGGTCGGCCTTGCCGAACAGGCCGGGCGCTGGCCCCGCGAACTGTCGGGCGGGCAGCAGCAGCGCGTCTCGATCGCCCGGGCGTTCGTGGCCAACCCGCGGGTGCTGCTTCTCGACGAGCCGTTCTCGGCGCTCGATGCCTTCACTCGCAAGGATCTTCACCGCCATCTCCTCGCCCTGTGGGAGGAAGTGCGGCCGACGGTGCTGATCGTCACCCACGACGTCGCGGAAGCGGTGGCGCTCGCCGACCGCGCCATCGTCATGCGCCCGCGCCCCGGTCGCCTCGACGACACGGTGGCCCTGCCGATGCGCCGGCCGCGCGACCCGGCGGCGCCGACGAGCGAGGCGGCGACCCGCAACATCCTTGCCGCCCTCGATCATTCGCTTCGCCCGCGCGACGCCTCTCGTGCACCGGAACTCGCCGGCGGCAGCTCGTTCTGAGGTGTCGCGGACCCGCGAAAGCCGCTAAATCCTCGACACCAAAAAACGCGCCACCAAGAAAACCCGAGGAAATCCATGGACGCCGACGCCCTGCGCGCTCTCCAGGCACCGCTCAAGAACAAGTACCGCGAGACGCCGGATTCCGCCGTCATCACCCTCAAGGCGAAGGGCTCGCTGGACGACACCAGCATCGCCTGCAAGGTCGAGACCGGTCGCGCGCTGGCCGTGGCCGGCCTGCACCCCGCCACCGGCGGTTCGGGCGCCGAACTCTGCTCCGGCGACATGCTGCTCGAAGCGCTCGTCGCCTGCGCGGGCGTGACGGTGAAGGCAGTGGCGACCGCGCTCGAAATCCCGCTCAAGGCCGGCACGGTCAGCGCCGAGGGCGACCTCGACTTCCGCGGCACGCTCGGCGTCGACAAGGAGGCGCCGGTGGGCTTCCGCTCGATCCGCCTGAAGTTCGACCTGGACACCGACGCTCCCCAGGAGAAGCTCGACCAGCTCCTGAAGCTGACCGAGCGCTACTGCGTCGTGTTCCAGACCCTCAACCACAAGCCGGAATTGTCGGTGAACGCCTCGCGCTCCTGAGCGGCGAAGCGTATCTGACAGGCGTCATGCGCCTGCTCATCATCGAGGACGACCGCGAGGCCGCCGCCTATCTGGTCAAAGCGTTCCGGGAAGCCGGGCACGCGGTGGACCATGCGGGCGACGGCCTCGACGGCTATGCGCTCGCCCGTGAGGGCGATTACGACGTGCTGATCGTCGATCGCATGTTGCCGAAGCTCGACGGGCTTTCGCTCGTGCGCTCCCTGCGCGAGCAGGAGATCGCCACGCCGGTCCTCATCCTCTCGGCGCTGGGCCAGGTGGACGACCGGGTGAAGGGTCTGCGAGCCGGGGGCGACGACTATCTCCCGAAACCCTACGCCTTTTCCGAGCTTCTGGCCCGCACCGAGGTGCTGGCCCGCCGTCGCACGGCCGCGACCGGCCAGAGCGAGGCCACCGCCTACCGGGTCGGCGACCTCGAACTCGACCGGCTCTCGCACCGGGTGACGCGGGCGGGCCGCGAGATTGTGCTCCAACCCCGCGAGTTCCGGCTGCTCGAATACCTCATGCGCCATGCCGGGCAGGTCGTGACCCGGACGATGCTGCTGGAGCATGTCTGGGACTACCATTTCGATCCGCAGACCAACGTCATCGACGTCCACGTCTCGCGGCTGCGCGCGAAGATCGACCGCGGCTTCGAGCATCCGATGATCCACACGGTGCGCGGCGCGGGCTACGTCATCCGTGCGGACGAGCCGCAAGCCTCGTGAGCCCGACCGCCGCATCGCCGCCGCCGGACGGCCTCCTCGCGCGCCTCGGAAAGATCTTCCGCACGACCGCGTTCAAGCTGTCGCTCGCCTATCTCGTGCTGTTCGCGGTGCTGGCTTCGCTCGGGCTCGGCTACGTCGCCTGGAACGCGCGGCGGGTGCTCGATGACCAGATCCTCTCGACCATCGATGCCGAGATCAACGGGCTGTCCGAGCAATACACGGCAGGCGGGCTGCGCCGCCTCATCGCCGTGGTGGAACGGCGCGCCAAGGAGCCCGGCGCCTCGCTCTATCTCGTGACCACGCCCGCGGGCGAGCACATCGTCGGCAACGTGAGCCGGCTGCCGGCCGACATCCTCGCCCGGTCCGGCCAATACGAGAGCTATTACGGGCGCGGCTCCGATTCCGGCCCGAGCGAGCATCGTGCGATTATGCGGGTCTTCAATCTCGCCGGGGGCTTCCGCCTCGTCGTCGGCCGCGACACCGAGGAGCGCGACCACCTGCGCGCGGCGATCGGCAACACCTTCGGCTCCTCGCTCGCTCTCGTCGTGCTGCTCGGCGTGCTCGGCGGCTGGTTCGTGGCGAGCCGCGTGCTGAAGCGCGTCGACGACATGACCGAGACCACCCGCACGATCATGGCGGGCGATCTCGACGGTCGCCTGCGGGTCGGCGGCACCGGGGACGAGCTGGACCGCCTCGCCCAGAACCTCAACCTGATGCTGGAGCGCATCGGCGAGCTGATGCGCGGCATGCGGGAAGTCTCCGACAACATCGCCCACGACCTCAAGACGCCGCTGACCCGATTGCGCAACCGCGCCGACGAGGCCCTGCGCACAGCCGAGACGCCGGAGGCCCTGCGCACGGCGATGGAAGGTGTGATCGAGGATAGCGACGGGCTGATCCGGGTGTTCAACGCGCTCCTCACCATCGCCCGCCTGGAGGCCGGCAACGCGCCCGAGAGCGTGAGCCGCTTCGATGCCGGGGCGGTGGCGCGGGAGGTGGCCGAACTCTACGAGCCGCTGGCCGAGGACAGGGGCCTGAGCCTGACCGTCGAGATCGAGCCGGATCTGATTCTCGATGGCAACCGCGAGTTGGTCGGGCAGGCGATCGCCAACCTCCTCGACAACGCCATCAAGTACGGTGCCCGCTCCTCGGCGTCCGGCCCACAGGAGATCACGGTCAGCGCCGGGCGCGCCGACGGCGTCGTTCAACTCCGGGTGGCGGATCGCGGCCCCGGCATTCCGGAAGCCGAGCGCGAGCGGGTGCTCGACCGCTTCGTGCGCCTCGATGCCGCCCGCACACGCCCCGGCTTCGGCCTGGGCCTCAGCCTCGTCGCCGCCGTCGCCCGGCTGCACGGCGGACGCCTCGACCTTGCCGACAATGCTCCCGGGCTCTCCGTCACCCTGAGCCTGCCGGCCGGCGCGGCCTGAAGCGAACTCAGTTCAGGAAATTGCGAACGCCGTCGGGGTCGGCGAGCGTCGCCAGCGGGCTGCCGGGGAGCGCCAGGACCACCAGCAGGACCGAGAGCGTGACGGTGGCGAGCCCCAGCACCGCTCCGACCCGCTGCGGTTCGAACCGGCGGCTCGCGATCAGGGCGCAGCCAAGCGTGAAGACGGCGGCTTCGGCGAAGGGAACGAGGGTGGTGCTGCTCATCGATTCGCTTTCGTCCTCGGTCGCCGTGTCGTCCGCCGGAAGTACCGCGAGAGGATGCCGCTCCGGCCCAGCTGGGATCAACCGAAGAAAGCGTGTTCCTGCTCCCGAGCCATTCATGACAGGATGGCCGGGTCGCGGAAAAATTCCCTCGAGGCAGGGCGCCGGGGCCGAGGGACGGCTCCGACACGCTGTCTTCGTTCGCGCGATCGTCAGAGCGGCTTCCAGGGCCATCGCTTCGACCGGTTCGCCCTGACCATCGAGGCGGCGCTGGCCGGGCTCGGCGCGGCGCGACCCGGCCTGAGGGGGAGCGGGAAGACGCGTCGCGCGGTGGAGGTCGCGCGCTTCGGGTGGTATCTGCCTCGCGCGTGTCGCCCGATGATCCATCCACTCCGCCCCATCCGCACGGCCTCCCGCGCTTGCCGGTCGCCGCAGCCATGAGCGCGTCCGCCCGCCTGCCGGAAACGGCGCTCTACGCGCCGGTGAAGGGCTTCCTCGAAACCCTCGGCTTTGCCGTCAAAGGCGAGATCGGCGGCTGCGACCTCCTGGGCGTGCGCGAGGGCGAGCCGCCGGTGCTGGTGGTGTGCGAGCTGAAGCAGAGCTTCAACCTGGAACTCGTGCTGCAGGCCGTGGACCGCGCCGGCGCCTGCGACGAGGTGTGGCTGGCGGCGCGCCTGTCGGTGCGCGGCAAGGGGCGGGAGGCCGATGCGCGCTTCCGCAACCTGTGCCGGCGCCTCGGCTTCGGCCTTCTCGGCGTCGGTGCCGACGACGGCGTCCATGTCCTTCTCGGCCCTGGAGCGCCGATGCCCCGGCGCGACCCCAAGCGGCGCTCGCGCCTTCTGAACGAGCATCGCCGCCGACAGGGCGACCCCGTGGCCGGCGGCGGTTCGCGCGCGCCGGTGATGACCGCCTATCGCCAGCAGGCCCTCCTCTGCGCCCGCGCCCTGGCGCCCGGGCCTTTGCGCCCGCGCGACCTGACGAGCACCGTCCCGACGGCTGCCGCCATCCTCCGCCGCAACGTCTAACGGCTGGTTCGAGCGCACCGGCCACGGCGTTTACGCGCTGACGCCGGTCGGGCACGAGGCGATCGGGCGATGGCCTTCGACGCCGCCCTGACGCGCGCCCTCCCGAAATGCCCTTGGCAGAACCCGATTTGCGCGTTTGATGGGCAGGGCCGCGGCGCGACGGCGATGCGGACGCTTCGAATCGAAGAAGGGACGGCATGGGCAGGCGACACGACGGGCAGATTGCCCGCGACGACGGCACGGTGCCCCTGATCGCGCGGCTGGGGCAGGCCCCGCCGCTCTCGAACCCCGAGGCGGCGCAGGCGCGCCTCGACGAGATCGCCGACGCGCTTCCCAACGCACTGCGCGAGGGCCCGGCCCGCGACCTCCTCGCGGCGCTTGCCGACCACTCGACCTTCCTGTGGTCGCTCGCCTCGCGCGATCCCGCCCGTCTCGTCCGCCTGTTCGAAGAGGCGCCGGAAGCGGCCGATGCCCGCATCATTGCCGCGCAGCGGGCCGCCGGCCGGGCAGGGGAGGGCGCCGCGCCCGACCTCGATGCGGTCGGCAAGACCCTGCGGCGGAACCGGGCCGAGCACGCGCTCCTCGTCGCGCTCGCCGATATCGGCGGTCTCTGGCCGCTGGAGCGGGTGACCGCCGCGCTCTCCGATTTCGCCGACGCCTCGGTGTCGGCGGCCGTTGATGCGATGCTGCTGCAAGCGGCCGCCGCCGGCCGCTTCCTGCCGAAGGATGCGGGTGAGCCGCAGGCCGGCTCGGGCCTCGTCGTGCTCGGCTTAGGCAAGCTCGGCGGGCGCGAGCTGAACTACTCGAGCGATATCGATGTGATCGTGTTTTTCGATCCCGAGACCGTGCCGCTGAAGCCGGGGCTGGAGCCGACGCCGTTCTTCACCAAACTGGCGCAGGGCGTCTCGAAGCTGCTGCAGGAGCGCACCCGCGACGGCTACGTCCACCGGGTCGATTACCGCCTGCGGCCCGATCCCGGTTCGACGCCGACCGCGATGAGCCTCGCCTCGGCCTACGTCTATTACGAGACCACGGGCCAGAACTGGGAGCGGGCGGCCTTCATCAAGGCCCGTGCCATTGCCGGCGACATCCCGGCGGGCGAGCGGTTCCTGGCCGACCTCACCCCCTTCGTCTGGCGCAAGTATTTCGATTTCGCGGCGATTGCCGACGTGCACGCGATGAAGCGGCAGATCCACGCCGTGCGCGGGCACGAGGCGCTGGCGGTGGCCGGCCACGACATCAAGCTCGGACGCGGCGGCATCCGCGAGATCGAGTTCTTCGTCCAGACCCAGCAACTCGTCTTCGGCGGCCGGCGCCCGATGCTGCGCGGGCGCTCCACCGTGCCGATGCTGGCCAAGCTGCACGAGGACGGCTGGATCTCCGCGGAGGCGCGCGATGAACTCGGCGCGGCCTACGCCTTCCTGCGCACGGTCGAGCACCGCCTGCAGATGGTCCGCGACGAGCAGACCCAGCGCCTGCCGACCGACCGGACCGAACTCGAGAATTTCGCCCGGTTCGCGGGCTTTACCGACCTCGCCGGTTTCGAGGCGGCCCTGCTCGCCCATGCCCGCCGGGTGCAGGCGCATTACGCCTTGCTGTTCGAGGCCGGGCCCGATCTCTCCTCCGAGGTGGGCGACCTCGTCTTCAGCGGCGCGGCCGACGATCCGGCGACGCTGGCCACCCTGCGCAGCCTCGGCTTCCGCGATCCCGAGCGCGTCACCGACACCGTGCGCGGCTGGCATTTCGGGCGGCGGGCAGCGGTGCGCAGCCCCCGCGCCCGCGAGGTGCTGACCGAACTGGTTCCGGCCCTGCTCAAGGCGCTCTCGGGCACGCCCGATCCGGACGCGGCCCTGGCCAATCTCGACCGCGCCTTCGGCCGGATGCCGGCGGCGGTGGAACTGCTGACCATCCTGCGCGAGCACGAGCGCCTGCGGCTGCTCTTTGCCGACCTGCTCGGCAGCGCCCCGCGCTTGGCGGGCACCGTCGCCTTCTCGCCGCACGTGCTCGACGCGGTGATCGATCCCGATTTCGGCGACCCGTCGGTCGATGCCGGAGCCATCGCCGCGCATTACCGCGCCCTTCTCGGCCGGCCCGACAGCCACGAGGTGTTTCTCGACCGCAGCCGCGACGCGGCCCGGCAGCTCCGTTTCCTCACCGGGGCGCGGCTCCTCTCCGGCATTCTCACGCCGCAGGCAGCCGGCTGCGCCTTCTCGGCGATCGCCGACGCCGCGGTGGCGACCGCGCTGGACGCCGTCTCGAAAACCTTCTTCGCCGATCACGGCCCGATTCCGAACGGCCGCATCGTCGTGCTCGGCTATGGCCGCCTCGGCTCGCACCAACTCACCGCAGAGTCGGACCTGGACCTCGTGGTGCTCTACGATTTCGACCCGGAGAACCGCACCAGCACCGGCCCCAAACCCCTCGACGCGGCGGTGGCCTATAACCGGCTGACCCAGCGTCTCGTCGCGGCGCTCACCGCCCCGACCCGCCGCGGCCTGCTCTACGAGGTGGACCTGCGCTTGCGTCCCGGCGGGGGCCAGGGTGCGGCGGCGGCGCAGTTCCGCAGTTTCCGCGCCTACCAGCGCGAAGAGGCGGAACTCTGGGAGCACATGGCGCTGACCCGCGCCCGTGTGATTGCCGGTGACGAAAGCCTCGCCGAGGAGGCGAAAGCGACGATCCGTGACGCGCTGATGCAGCCGCGTGGCGCCGACACGGTGAACCGCTCCGTGCGAAGCATGCGCGCCACGGTCGAGAACGAGAAGGGTGATCACGGCCCCCTCGACCTCAAGCTCAGCCCCGGCGGCCTGCTCGACCTCGATTTCCTGGCGCAGGCCCTGGTCCTCGGCCATGCCCACACCCATCCCGATCTGATCGGCCTCGATGCGCCCGAGGTGTTTTCCCGCGCCGCCGAAGGCGGGATCATCGCAGCGGACGAGGCGGAGCCACTGGCCGACGCCTACCGGCTCCTCGACGACGTGCATCAGTGGCAGCGCCTTATGGTCGAGGGCGACCCGACCCAGGCCTCCGACGTGGCGCTCGCCCGCCTCGCCCGCGCCGCCAACCTGCCCGATGCCAAGGCGCTCAGTGCCCGGCTCGACGAGGAACGGCGGACGGTGCGGACGATTTTCGACCGCCGGCTCGGGCGGCCGAGCGGCGGTTAAAGCCGTCCGCGCCTTGCGGGATGAGTCCGTGACCCCTTAATCTCAATCCCATGAAGGTCGTCGCGATCGATTTCGAGACCGCCAACGAGCGGCGCGACAGCGCCTGCGCGGTCGGGCTTGCCTGGATCGAAGGGGGCCGCGTGGTGCGGCGCGAATCCCGGCTGATCCGCCCGCCGCAGTTGCGGTTCTCGCCCGGCAATATCCGCGTCCACGGCATCCTGCCGGCGGACGTGCGTGATGCGCCGACCTTTCCCGAAGTCATCGCCGAGTTCCTGCCCGACCTGTCGGGCGGGTTGATGCTCGCGCACAATGCCGGCTTCGACATGGGCGTGCTGGCCGCCTCGCTGGCCGCCTGGGGCGAGCCGGTGCCGGATATGGCCGGCCATTGCACCCTCCAGATCGCCCGGCGCGTCTTTCCCGATCCCGCCGGCCACGGCCTCGCCAAGGTGGCGGGCCGCCTCGGCATCCGCTTCGAGCACCACGATGCGGGCGAGGATGCCTTTGCCTGCGCCGAGATCGCGCTCGCGGCCCTGCGCGAGACGGGTGCGGCCGACATCGCCGACCTCGCCCGCGGCCTCGGCCTCACTCCGATCCGTGCTCTCACCACGCCGCGCCGGGACATGACCCGCTCGACCTCGGCGAAGGCGCTGCGCGCCTCGGGCATTGTCGATCTGCGGCCCACGAACGCCCTGCGCTTCGCCATGCGCGGCAGCACCGGCAACCGCTACTCGCTCGAATTTGAGGAACGGACGGACGGGCCGTATCTGCGCTGCTCCTGTCCGGCGGGCACCCATCGCCGCCGCTGCCGCCATGTCGATGCGCTCGTCGAGGGCGATATCACCGAGCTGACGTCGAACAATTTCGACGATGTCGAGCGGCTGCGCCAATTGCTTGACGGCAAGAGCGTCGGACCGCTGCGGATCAAGGGCGTCGCCGCTGCCTGAAATGACGGCTTTGCGTGGCTCGTTGAGCGGCATCATGCTGCCGTTCGTGCCTCCTCTCCCGAGCGGAGGCGGCACGCTGTGGACGTTGGCGGGGACGCCACTCCCGAAGCAAGCGACCCTCCTCCTTATCGAAGCCGTGAGAGCGCAGAATCGCCCGTGAGGACGCGGCGGACACGGAGGTGGTACGACTTTTTCGTGCCGCTCAACCTATGACGCCGATCATTGTCGGCGCAATCGGCGCGTGAAATCCTCGCCCGATGCGTCCCGGCGGGTGCCGACGCAGACGACCTCGGTCTCGCGGTGCGCCGATTGAACCTTCGACACGATCGATGAGTGCGCGCCGCGCGACCCTCTCAGCAAGAGGTGTCGCCATGGATCACGATACGATGCGTCGGACGACCGCCGAATTCTTCGGTACCTTCTGGTTGACCTTCGGCGGCTGCGGTGCCGCCGTCCTCTCCGCGGCCTTTCCCGAACTCGGGATCGGCTTCCTCGGCGTCGCCTTCGCCTTCGGCTTCACCGTGCTGACGATGGCCTACGCCGTCGGCCACATCTCGGGCGGCCATTTCAATCCGGCGGTGACGCTCGGATTGTGGTCGGCCGGACGCTGCGCGAGCCGGCACGTCCTGCCCTACGTCATCGCCCAGGTCATCGGTGCAACGGTGGCGGCCTTCGCCCTCTACGCCATCGCCTCCGGCAAAGCCGGCTGGGTGCCGAACGGGTTCGCCGCGAACGGCTATGGCGAACTCAGCCCCGGCAAGTACGGTCTTGCCGCGTGCCTGATCACCGAAGTCCTGACGACGTTCATCTTCCTGTTCATCATCGTCGGCACGACGTCGAAGGGCGCGGCGGCGGGCTTTGCCGGCATCCCCATCGGGTTTGCCCTCGTGCTCATCCACCTGATCTCGATTCCCGTGACCAACACATCGGTCAACCCGGCGCGCAGCACGGGGCCGGCCCTGTTTGCAGGGCCGGAATACATCGCGCAGCTCTGGCTGTTCTGGCTCGCGCCGATCGCTGGAGCGATCGCGGCCGGCGTTGTCGGACGCTGGCTCTACGAACCCGCCGACATGGTCGAGACAACGGTGCTCGAGAGGGGCGCCGAGATCTGACGGCGGCTCGCTAATGATGACGAGGCAATCCCTGCCCCGTCATCATTCACCGTCAGGCCACCGTGTTTACTAGAGCTTCTCTTCCTCGAACGCCCTGACCCATTCCGCGCAGATGCCGGAGCGGACGATGTCGTCGAGGGTGAACTCCACGATCGGGATCGTCATCATCCGGCTCTTCACGAGGTGGATGACGGTGCGAAGCCCCGAGGTCTCGCGCAGGTCGGTCTGAGACACATCGCCGTTGATGATGACCTGGCAATCGTCGCCGATGCGGGTCAGGAACATCTTGATCTCGGCGGTGGTGGTGTTCTGCGCCTCGTCGAGGATCACGAGGCAGTTCTTGAAGGTGCGTCCGCGCATCACTTCGAACGGCACCACTTCGATGTCGCCGGCTTTCACTGCGATGTCGAAGGCGGCCGCACCCATGCGCTCTTTCATGGTTTCGGTGAGCGGCGCGACCCAGGGCGCGATCTTCTCTTCGAGGGTGCCGGGGAAGAACCCGAGCGAACGGCCGGACGGCACGTTGGGGCGGGTGATGACGACCTTCGAAATCCGGCGCTGGCGGAGAAGATCGGCGGCGCGGGTGCCGGCGATGAAAGTCTTTCCGGTGCCGGCCGGTCCTAAGACGATGACTTGCGAAGATGACGCGAGGGCGTCGAGGTACTGACCTTGTCGATCGGTCAGTGGTTGGATCGGTGCGGGGTTACGTTCCTCGTCGAAGCGGGTGCGATGCATCCGGATCGGTCGGTCCTCAACCAGTTCAAGCCGTGCGCGTCGTCTCTTCATGGATCGATACTCCACCTTGACTCGTGCGTGACTCTCGCAAACTCGCTTTTTCAACCCGTCTCGACTTCCGCGACTCTCCTTCGATTCGGCGAAGACATTGCCGATCTTCGTTCAACTGTACGCAAGAGCAAAGCCAAACCCTATGAGTCGGTTCCACGGCGCAACATGAAGGCTGTGGAGAGCGGCTTTCAGGCAACGCTTCGCCCACGCCGCAAGGGTTGCAGGCGGGGGCGACGGCGGCGTGACGGCTTTGCGAAGAAGCGATGACCCAAGAAGCGTTGACCTATGCGCCTCGCGGCGCTGCCTGCGGATCGGGACGATCCCTGCCTGGGCCATCGCGGGCGTCGCCCTCCTCGGGCGGCGGCGCAGCCGGCGGATCGCCGCCGGCGGGACGCTTCAACCGGGTTGGAGGAAGCTGTCGAGCACCATTTTCCGGCCGGCCTTATCGAAGTCAACGGTGAGCTTGTTGCCGTCGATGCCGGCTACGGTGCCGGGGCCGAACTTGGTGTGGAAGACCCGTTGGCCGTGCTCGAAGGTGGAGGGCGCGCCCGTGGATTTGGCGACCAGCTCGCCCTCGATCTCCCGCGGGCCGCTCGCGCGGCCGCCCCGGCCCTGTCCCCCGTTCAGTCCCCCTCCGAACCCGCCCGAGGTGTTGGCCTGGGCCCGCTGCCAGCCCGGCGTGCCGTAGGACGAGCCGAACGGCGTCGGGTTGCGGTCGAAGCGGGAGGCGCCGGCCGAGAAATGCGCGGGCGCCTCGACCACGTCCACGGCCTGCGGCGGCAACTCGTCGATGAAGCGCGAGGGGATGGTCGAGGACCAAAGCCCGTGGATGCGCCGGTTGACGGCGAAGGACAGCTTGGCGCGCTTGCGGGCGCGGGTGAGCCCGACATGGGCGAGACGCCGCTCCTCCTCCAGGCCCGCCCGCCCGCTCTCGTCGATGGCGCGCTGGTTCGGGAAAAGGCCGTCCTCCCAGCCCGGCAGGAACACGGTGTCGAATTCGAGCCCCTTGGCGGCGTGCAGCGTCATCAGCGAGACGCGGTCGGCCCCTTCCGCCTCCGACGCTTCCATCACCAGGGATACGTGTTCGAGGAAGGCGGCCATGTCGGGGAATTCCTCCATCGAGCGGACGAATTCCTTGAGGTTTTCGAGCCGCCCGGCGGCGTCGGCCGAACGGTCCTTCTGCCACATCTCGGTGTAGCCAGATTCCTCCAGGATGGTCTGCGCCACCTCCGGATGCGGCTTGGTCTCCACTAGCCGCACCCAGCGCGTAAAGCTCTCGACCAGACCGCGCAGCATCGAGCGGGCCCGCGGCTTCAGCTCGTCGGTCTCGATCAGCTTGCGCGCCGCGGCGAGCAGCGGAATCCGGTCGGCGCGGGCGAAGGCGTGCAGGGTCTGGAGGGTCGCGTCGCCGAGGCCGCGCTTGGGCGTGTTGAAGATGCGCTCAAACGCGAGATCGTCGGCGCCGTTCATCGTGACGCGCAGATAGGCCAGCGCGTCGCGGATTTCGGCGCGCTCGTAGAACCGCGGGCCGCCGATGACGCGATAGGGCAGGCCGACCTGAACGAACCGGTCCTCGATCTCGCGCATCTGCGCCGAGATCCGTACCAGCACCGCGATCTCCGAGAGCGCGTGCCCCCTGCGCTGGAGCGACTCGATCGATTCGGCGACCTGACGCGCCTCCTCCTCGGAATCCCACGAACCCGTGACCGTGACGGGCTCGCCCGCCTCGTCCTCGGTCCGCAGGGTCTTGCCGAGGCGGCCCTCGTTCTTGGCGATGAGCCCGGAGGCGGCGGCGAGGATGTGGCCGGTCGAGCGGTAATTGCGTTCCAGCCGCACCACGGTGGCGCCGGGGAAGTCGTGTTCGAAGCGCAGGATGTTGTCGACCTCGGCGCCGCGCCAGCCGTAGATCGACTGGTCGTCGTCGCCGACGCAGGCGACGTTTTTCCGCGCCTGGGCGAGAAGCCTCAACCAGAGATACTGGGCGACGTTGGTGTCCTGGTACTCGTCCACGAGGATGTAGCGGAAGCGGTCCTGGTAATTGGCCAGGATGTCCGGATTCTCGCGCCACAGCTTGAGGCAGAGCAGCAGGAGATCGCCGAAATCGACCGCGTTGAGCGTTGCGAGCCGGGCCTGATACGCCGCGTAGAGCTGCCCGCCCTTGCCGAAGGCGAAGGACTGCGCCTCGCCCGGCGGCACCTGTTCGGGGCTCAAGCCCCGGTTCTTCCAGCCGTCGATGGTGTGGGCCAGCGAGCGCGCCGGCCAACGCTTCTCGTCGATGTTCTGGTCACTGATGACCTGCTTCATCAGGCGGAGCTGGTCGTCGGTGCCGAGAATCGTGAAATCGGATTTGAGCCCGACGAGTTCGGCGTGGCGACGCAGGATCTTGGTGCCGATGGCGTGGAAGGTGCCGAGCCAGGGCATGCCCTCGCCCGCCGGCCCGATCAGCCCGCCGATGCGGTGCTTCATCTCGCGGGCGGCCTTGTTGGTGAAGGTCACCGACAGGATGTCGTAGGGCCGCGCCTTGCCGGTGGCGATGAGGTGGGCGATGCGCGTCGTCAGAACCCGCGTCTTGCCGGTGCCCGCGCCCGCCAGCACGAGCACAGGGCCCTCCGTCGCCTCCACGGCGCGGCGCTGCTCCGGGTTGAGGCCGGAGAGGTAGGACGCGCCCTCGGGTCGCAGGGCAGCCATGGCGCGGGCGGCGATGGAGGTCGGGGCCGACGGCGCTTCGTCGTCGGACGGGCGCGGCCGGAACGCGCCGTGCGCGTCGTTGGGCTCTTGCATCATGCGCGCATCCCTGGACCAAAAGGCGAACGCCGTCGAGACCTGATCCGGAACCGGCGGCCCCCCTTACGCGTCACTCGGGAAACCCGAACCCGTCATCGATGAAGGATGCGAGGCCATGCGCGCCCCGTCTCTCGCCCTCCTCACCCTGCTCACCGCCCTGACGCCCGCTTGGGCGCAGAGCCCTGGCAATCGCGGCGCCACGAGCCGGCAGAACCAGTCGTTCGAGTACCAGAACCAGAACCGCAACTTCGAACAGCGCCAGACTTTGGAGAACAGTGCCATCCGCAACCAGATCCAGCGGGCGCCGCTCAACGTTCCGCCGCCGGCCGGGCCGTCCTTCGGCATCCGCCGCTGACACTAGGCGAAAGCTTGAGCGTGAGGTGCGGGCCGGCCGCGGCCTGTGCTATGGCCGCAGGAACGCGGGTTTCGCGCCGTTCAAAAGGCATCGGCCGTTCGAACGCGTGTGACACGCGAACGAAGTCCTGCGGTCCGCAGGCCAGGCGGAAGCGATAACGGTGCGTGATTCCCTGACCGCGCTCGCGGGCGCCGTCGTGCTGGTTCTCGTGGCGGCCCTTGCGGTGCCGCCGTTCATCGACTGGTCGGCTCATCGCGCGCTGATCGACCGCACGTTGAGCGACTCCCTCGGAGCCGGTGCTCGCAGCGAGGGTGCCATCGACCTGCGCCTGCTGCCCTCTCCGCATCTTCGCCTCGCGCGCCTCCGGCTCGGCGCCGAGGACGGGCCGGCCCTCGACGCGCAGGCGGTCGATGCGGAGATCGCGCTGGCCCCCCTGCTCAAGGGCGAGGTCCGCTTCGTCCAGACTTCGGTCGAGCGCGCCGGGCTCACCCTACCGGTTTCCGACGAGGCGCTGCTGCTGCCGCGCGAACCGCAGACGCTGCGCCGCGACATCGTCATCGACGACCTGCGCATCCGGCGCCTCACAGTCGCTACCGTGCGGACGGGCGAGGCGCCGCAGGAGCAGTTCGCGGCCGAGAACCTGCGCCTCAGGGCGCCGGCGCTGGCCGGGCCCTGGCTGGCGGAGGGGACGACGAAGGGAAGCCCGTTCCACCTCGCCACCAGCGTGGCCGGCAGCGACGGCAGTCTCTCGCTGAAGCTGACCGGCGGCGGCGACACCATGCCCCGCCTGGAACTCGACGCCCGCATCACCCTCAAGCCCGAGGATGCAGCGGATGCGGATCGGGTGCGCCGCGGCCTCGTGCCGGAAGCGGAGGGCACCGCGCGGCTTACCGTCGGGCCGCCGGTACAGCCGGCAGGCGCCGTCCTGCCGCTCACCCTGGCGGCGAAGTTCGCGTCGCGCGGTCCCCTGGTGCAGGCCAAGACCGTCGAGCTCGAACTCGACCCCGGCGGCAAGGCCGCCCGCTTGTCGGGCAATGGCCGCCTCGACCTGCGCGAGGCCCGGCTCGGCCTGACGCTACGGACCCGCCGCCTCGACTTCGACGGGCTGCTGCTCTCCGGCGGTGCCCGCGGGCTGCTGGCGCAGGGGCTGACATCGGGCGCCCTGACGCCGCCGCTGCTGCTCGATCTCGATCTCTCCGCCGAGAGCGTCGCGCTCGGCCTCGATGATTGGGCCGATGTCGGGTTTCGCGGCACCTTCGATCGCACCGGCGGGCTCGTGCTGCGCCGCTTCGAGGGCAGGGCGCCGGGGGCCGCGACCGTCGCGGCGACCGGCGAGGCCGAGCTGTCGGGCTCGCCGCGTTTCACCGGGCATATCGACGTCGCGACACGCAACTCGGAGGCACTGGGGCGCTATCTCGGCCGCATCGGCGCCGAGGAGAGTGTCACGGCGATTCTCGACGGGCGCGCTTTCGAGATCGGCACGGACCTCTCGGCGGCCGGCACCGACCTCTCCCTGCGCAACCTGCGACTCGCCCTGGGTGAAGCCCGCGTCACCGGCAATGCCCGCTACCTGCGGGCCGATGCGAACGGGCGCGGTCGGCTCGACGCGCAGCTCTCGGCCACCGGCATCGACATCGCCGAGTTGCCCCCGCTCGGTGAGCTGATGTCGGGCCTTCACCGGCACGATCTCGGCCTGACGCTGAAGGCGCGCGACGTGCGCTACGGACCCGCCGGCGCCCATTCCGGCAACGGCACCATCGCGGTGAGCCTGCAATCGGACGGCGCCAGCCTCGTCGTCGATACGCTCGACATCGCCAACCTCGCGGGCGCGAGCGCCCAGCTCGCCGGACGGATCGCGCCTGATGGGTCGGGCCGGATCGAGGGCCGGGTGACGGCCGGCAAGGCGGCGCCGCTGCTGGCCCTGCTCGAACGCGGCTTCCTGCCCGAGGCCCGTTTCGTGCCGCAGAGTGTCCGCCAGAGCGGGCTGGCGCTCGATCTGACCCTGGAACGTGAATCGGGCGAGGCGGACGCCTTGCGCGCATCCGCGAAAGGAAAAGCGGGCGAAGGCGATCTCGACCTCGCCCTCCTGACTCGCTCCGGCCGGATCGACCGCCTCGACGCCACGCTGACGACCCAGAAGACCGGCCGCTGGTTCGGCCGCGACGACATCGCCGCCCTGCGTCAGCCCGGGCGCCTGCGGCTGACCGGCGCCCGGCCCGCCGCCGAGGCCGGTCAGCAGAGCACGTCGCCGCTCGCGCTCGGCATCGAGGGTGATCTGGCCGGCCTCACGGTTTCGACGCCGCACCCGATCCTGCTCGACGCCCTCGACCGCCCTCCGGCCGGTGGCACGCTGCGGCTGGCGGCCCCCGACCTTGCTCCTTTCCTGATCCTCGCCGGCGGTGCCGCCCCGGCGGCCGGGCCGTTGCCCGCGTCGCTCACCCTGGCCCTGTCGCGCCGGAATGCCGCGCTGCACGCCGATGTCACGGGGCAGGTGGCGGGAACCGACCTCACCGCCGCCCTCGACCGCGCCCCGGACGGCGCGCTCGCCGGTACCGCGACGCTCGCCCGCCTGTCCCTGCCGGCACTGTTTGCGGCGACGGTGTTGCCCACCGACACCAGCGGGCGCTTCGCCCCGCTGCCGGCGCAGCCGCAGGTCAGCCTCGGCCTCACGATCGGCCAGCTCGATCTCGGCCGGGGACTCGTTGGCGACAATGCGAGCCTGACGCTGGTGCGTGAGGGCGACGCGCTGAGCCTGCGCGATCTCTCGGCCGGTCTCGCCGGAGGGCGGCTCGGTGGCAGCATCACCCTGGCCCGGCCGGCGGGTGCTGCTGCAGTGTCGGGCGAAGGCAGCGTCGAGGGCGCCGATCTCACTGGCCTGATCGGGGCGGGACCGGTCACGGGCCGACTTTCGGCCTCCCTGCGGTTCGGCGCCACGGGCGTGAGCCTCACCGCCCTGGCGAACGAATTCTCGGGCAATGGCGAGATCCGGCTCACCGACCTCGTGCTCCCCGGCGCCGATGCGGGCGCCCTGGACCGGGCGCTCGGGAAGGCGCTGGCCGAAGACGACCCCTTGCGCGAGGGTCGGCTCCAGGCGCTCGTGTCGGAAGAGCTCTCCGCTGGTCCGCTCCGGGCCAAGGGACCGGTTTCGGCCGCCTTCACCCTCTCCGCTGGCACCCTGCGCACGGCGCCGTTCGGCATCGATCTCGGCCCGGCGCGCTGGAACGGCACGCTCCAGGTCGATCTGCGCAACCGCACGCTCGACGCCCGCGGCGCCCTGACGGCGGCGGCCGGGCCGAAGGGCTGGACCGGGGCGGCGCCCTCGATCCAGCTCGGGTTCGGCGGTCCGCTGAGCGCGCCCGAGCGGCGGCTCGACGCGGCGCCTCTGACCACCGGCCTCGCCGCCCTCGTGCTCCAGCGCGAGCTCGAGAAGATCGAGCTGTTCGACGCCGACCAGAGCGAGCGCCAGCGCCGCCGCGCCCGCATCGAGATGGACCGCGCCCGCCTTGCGGCCGAGGAGGCGGCCCGACAGGCCCGGCTCAAAGCGCAGCAGGCCGCCGAGGAGGCGGCGCGGCAAGCCCGTCAGCGCGAGGCGGAGGAGGCCACCCGCCGGGCCCGGATTGAAGCTGAACCGGCACCCGCCCCGGCGACGCAGCCGCTTGACATCAGCCCGCCGAGCGCGAAGCCGTAACAGCCGGCGCAGGGCGATCACGGACCGCCGATTTCGTGAGTGACGGAATCGGCCTGTCGGACGACAGAGAGAGTGCTACTCTTTCATATGACCGATGGCCCGATGTCTGCTCCGCGCTTTCAGGCCGCCTACGCCCCGGATGATGCCGCTTTGGCGGAGGCGCTGCTGCGTGAGGCGCCCCTGCCGGCGGCCACGGAGGCGGCGGTCGATCGGCTCGCATCCGACCTGATCGGCGCGATCCGCGCGGATGCCGGCCACGGCGCCGTCGAGGCGCTGCTGCGGGAATATGCGCTGACGACCCGCGAGGGTCTCGCCCTCATGAGTCTCGCCGAGGCGCTGCTGCGTGTGCCCGATGCGGCCACCGCCGACCGGCTGATCGCCGACAAGCTGCGCGAGGGCGATTTCGTCCATCACGCGGTGCGTTCGGAAAGCGGCCTTGCCCATGCCGCCTCCTGGGCGCTCGGTCTCGGCGCCCGCCTCGTCGGCCCGCAGGACACGCCCGAGGCGACGCTGGGCAGCATGGTCCGCCGCCTCGGACGCCCGGCCGTGCGCGCGGCGGCCCACCGGGCGATGCGGGTGATGGGCGGGCAATTCGTGTTGGCCGAGGAGATCGGCGCGGCGCTCAAGCGGGCCGGCTCGGGCACTGCCCGCCGTTCCCGCTTCTCCTTCGATATGCTCGGCGAGGGCGCCCGCACGGCGGACGACGCCGAGAGCTACCGCCAAGCCTATGCCCGCGCCATCGCCCGGATCGGGCGGGAAGCCGGCAACGCGCCGCTTCCGGCCCGGCCGGGCATCTCGGTGAAGCTGTCGGCGCTGCATCCGCGCTACACCCCGACGCAAGGGGCGCGGGTGATGGCCGAACTGGTGCCGGTGGTGCGCGACCTCGCCCGCGACGCCCGCGCGCATGACCTCAACTTCACCCTCGACGCCGAGGAGGCAGAGCGGCTCGAACTCTCCCTCGACGTGTTCGAGGCCGTGCTGGCCGATCCGGCTTTGGCCGGCTGGGACGGATTCGGCCTCGCGATCCAGGCCTATTCGAAGCGCTGCCTTCCCGTGATCGATTACGTCGCAGAACTCGCCGAGCGGCACGACCGGCGGCTGATGGTGCGTCTCGTCAAGGGCGCCTACTGGGACACGGAGGTGAAGCTCGCCCAGACGCAAGGGACGGCCGACTACCCCGTCTTCACCCGCAAGGCGATGACGGACCTGAACTATCTGGCTGCCGCCCGGCGGCTGCTGGCGCTGCGCCCGCGCCTCTACCCGCAATTCGCCACCCACAACGCGCAGACCGTGGCGAGCGTGCTCGGTCTGGCCGGGCTGCTCGATCGTCCCGCGGACGAGGAGGCCGGCTTCGAGTTCCAGCGCCTGCACGGCATGGGCGAGGCGCTCTACCAGCGGCTCACCGAGCGGGCGCCGGGCGTCGGCCAGCGGGTCTACGCGCCCGTTGGCGGCCACCGCGAGCTGCTCGCCTATCTCGTCCGCCGGCTGCTGGAGAACGGGGCGAACTCCTCGTTCGTGGCCCGCGCCGCCGATCCCTCGGTGCCGGCGGCCGAACTGCTGGCCCGGCCTCAGGCCCTGGTGGAGGCGCCTTCGCAGGCCCGGCACCCCAAGATCCCGCTGCCCCGCGACCTGTTCGGACCTGAGCGCCGCAATTCTCCGGGGCTCGCCTTCGGCGACGGCGCGGCGCTGCGACGGTGGACTGATGCCGTCGCGCGGGCCGCCGGCCCCGCCGCGGCCGCGCCGATCATCGACGGCGCCGTCCAGACCGGCCGCGCCCGCCCGGTGAACAGCCCCATCGACGGCGCAGCCCTCGGAAGCGTCATCGGGGCGGACCCCGCTACGGCCGCGCTCGCCATGGAGGCGGCTGCGCGCGGCTTCCCCGCCTGGGCCGCGACCCCCGCCCGCGAGCGTGCCGCCTGCCTGGAACGGGCGGCCGACGCCTTCGTGCGGGAGAAGGGCCGGCTGCTGCACCTGCTGCAAGCCGAGGCCGGCAAGACCCTCGACGACGCCGTGGCGGAGTGGCGCGAGGCGATCGACTTCCTGCGCTACTACGCGGCGCAGGGCCGGGATCTGTTCTGCGAACCGCAGGACCTGCCCGGCCCGGCGGGCGAGGCCAACAGCCTGCGCCTCGTCGGCCGGGGCGTGTTCGTCGCCGTCTCACCCTGGAATTTCCCGCTCGCGATCTTCACGGGGCAGGTCGCCGCGGCGCTGATGGCCGGCAACGCCGTCGTCGCCAAGCCCGCGCCGCAGACGCCGCTGGTGGCGGACTTCGCCGTGCGCCTGCTCCACGCGGCCGGTATTCCAGGGAGCGCCCTGCACCTCGTCCCCGGCGGACCGGAGACCGGCGCGGCACTGATCGAGCATCCCGCCCTGTCCGGCGTGGTCTTCACCGGCTCCACCGCCACGGCGCAGCGGATCAACCGGGCGCTCGCCGCCCGCGACGGCGCGATCCTGCCGCTGATCGCCGAGACCGGCGGCATCAACGCGATGATCGTCGATGCCACGGCGCTCCCCGAGCAGGTGGCCGACGACGTGGTGGTCTCGGCTTTCCGCTCCGCCGGCCAGCGCTGCTCGGCCCTGCGCCTGCTCCTCGTGCAGGAGGATGTCGCCGACCGGATGATCGCGGCCGTGGCCGGCGCGGCGCGGGAGCTGGCGGTCGGCGACCCCCAGTGATCTGGCCATCGATCTCGGTCCGGTGATCGACGCGGGCGCAAAGAAACGGCTCGACGCACACATCGCGGCCATGACCGCCTCGGCGCGGCTGCACTATGCCGGTGCGGCGCCGGGCGGCCTCACCGTGGCGCCTCATATCTTTGAAATCGGCGGCGTCGCCGACCTGCGGGAGGAGGTGTTCGGGCCCATCCTCCATGTCGCCCGATACCCGGCGGACGGCCTCGGCCCGGTCCTCGCGGCGATCCGGGCCGGCGGCTACGGGCTCACCCTCGGCATCCATTCGCGGGTCGAGGAAACCGCCGAGCGCATCGCCGAAGCCCTGCCGCACGGCAACGTCTACGTGAACCGCAACATGATCGGTGCCGTCGTCGGTAGCCAGCCCTTCGGCGGCTCCGGCCTGTCGGGCACCGGCCCGAAGGCCGGCGGTCCCCATTATCTCGCCCGCTTCGCCACGGAGCGGACGCTGACCGTCAACACCGCCGCGGCGGGCGGCAGCGTCGGCCTCATCACCCTGGAGGGTTGAGGCGGTTCAGTCCTCCACGACCCGGGCCACCGGCCGGTCGCTGCCCTGCGCGGTCTCGTCGTGCCACTGGCCGCGCCCGTCCTGATAGCGGATGCCTTCGGTCGAGCCCGGAACCTGCTGCTCGGCGGCGGCAGCCTGCGCCGCCTGCAACGCCTCCGCCCGGCTCGGGAAGGTCTCCGAGAACACGTCTCCGACCTTGTAGGCGAAGCCGCCGTCGTGCTCGACGATATGGTAGGTCACCTCGGTCATCGCAAAATCCCGTTCGTTTCCAACGTGCTTCGTTTCACGTGCCTAGAGCATCGTCCTGGAAAAATGATCCAGGACGATGCTCTAGGCACCTGTTTTGCATCATCTTTTTCCGAAAGCCGGCAGCCACCTTTCGGGACGATGCTCCAGTGCCCGAACCGGTCGGGATGCCGGAGGTTCCGTTCGACGGCCTCAATGCCGTGTCGGCGCCCGGCGCGGGAGGCGGGCCACCGCGGCCTCGCAGCCGGCGATCAGGGAGCCGCGCACGTCGTCCCGGTCGAAGCCGACGCCCTCGGGAAAAGCGACGACATGGGCCTCGGTCCAGCCTTCGGGCCGGATATGCGCGATCCAGCCCTCCGGCGTCCGTTCGAAGCGGACCTCGTATTCGGTGCCGTCCTGCTCGAAGCTGTGCGGTTCCATGGCGCGATCTTTCCGGCCGCAATGATGACGCGACCGGCTGGCATGTGGGGAGGCGCCCCATGCCGGCGCGAGTCCCCGCCGACCGGAAAATCTCACCGCCGATGCGCCCGAGCACCGTCTTCGCCGCCGCGAGCCTCTGCCTCGCTGCCCTGCCATGCCGGGCCCAAGGCGTGCCGTCGAACCCCTTCGCCTCGAACTACCCTTCGGCGCCGCCGCGCATGGTCGAGCGGGAGGGGCGCCTTCAGGCCCCGCGCGCCCGGCGTCCCCTGCCGCCGGGGCGGATCGAGCGCGGGTTGCTGCCGCCGGCCGACGTTCCGGGCCGGTAAGCGAACGGCGCCTTGCTCAAGCCTGCCCCAGTTCCGCGACGATGGCGCTGACGATGCGTGGATCGCTCGGATCGACTTGGGTCGCGAAGGCCGCGCGCAGGGTGCCGTCACGGCCGACAAGATACTTGTGGAAGTTCCATTGCGGGCTCTGCCCCGGCTTCTGCTCGGCCGCCCAGCGGTAGAACGGATGGGCGGCCGGCCCCCGCACATGGGTCTTATCCGTGACCGGGAAGGTGACGCCGTGGTTCTTTCGCGCGGCATCGGCGATGGCGGCGCCGTCGAGCGGCTCCTGATTGCCGAAATCGGGCGAGGGCACCGCGATCACCGTCAGGCCCCGCCCGCCGAAGCGGGTCCAGAGACCTTGAAGGCCGACGAATTGCGGAGCGCAGCCGCAGGCGGTGGCGGTGTTGACCACGAGGATAGGTTTGCCGGCATAGGCCGAGAGCGGAAGGCCGCCGCCCTCCGGCTTGTCGAAGGCGAAGGCACCCGCCGGCCCGGCTTCCGCGGCATGGGCGCGGCTCGCGGCGAGAACGGCGAGCATCGCAAGGCAGTCGCGGCGGCGAATCGTCATGGCGTTGTGTCCTCCAGCCCGGAGGCTGCCATACCCGGCCGGCCGCCGGGTACGGGCCGGATCGTCGCGGGCGCGACGATCGGGAGGCGGAATTAGCCGGCGCGGGCGGCCATCGCCTCACGGACCGAAGAGGCGACGGCTTCCTCCTGGCCCAGGGAGGATATCAGCAGCGCGTCCGCCGGTACGAGGTCTGCACAGTCGTTGACCGCCGAATCGCACGCGACGACGATTCCGAGATTCGGTCTCAACGCACGCGCCTCCGCGGCGAGTTCGCTGAGGCCGAGCGCGCCGTGCAGTTCGGCATCGGTGACGAGAACATCGACGGGCAGGCCGAGCACCAGCACGGTGAGGGCATCGACGGCCGAATCGACGGAGATGGCGCTATAGCCGGCGCGGCGGATCTGCCCGTTGATCTCATCGCGCCACTGTTTGCGGCGCCCGGCGACCAGCACCTGGACCCCGTAGCAACTGCGCGGCGCCGCGACGGCGCCGACCTGTAAGTCCGAGCGAACGGGATCGAGGTCGATGGTCGCTTCCTCACGATCTTGGGTGCGCTGCATCATTCTAGGTTAAGCAGGTTACACAAGGCATTCAAGCGGCAACGCCCGACGGTGGCGATGGTGCATTTTTCGAGACACACTTTCTGTCGAAGATTTCGCAACGGGACTCGGGAGGGCTTTGTCTTCTGCGTCGCAGAGTTGCATCGCCGAAGAACCGGCTATCCCGGCCAGTCCGGTCCGCAGCCTTCACAGGAGCGGCAGCGCCGGGAACGCGCCTTCTCACGGCCACGGGCCCCACCCGGCGTGTTGACGTGAGGCCCGGCGGGCGCAAGACAGCGACCCGCGACCCACGACTTTCATGCCCGTGTCGCCTGCGCATGCGAGGCCGCCCCTCCCGACGCGGCCGAAGAGGCGAGAGCGGGCACGAGACGGAGCCGACGACCGATGTCATCCACCGAGATCTCCCCCCTGGCACCCGCCACCTCGCCGTCGCTGCCGGAGATCGCGGGCGTGCGCATCGCCACGGCCCAGGCCGGCATCCGCTACAAGAACCGTACGGACGTGCTCTACGTCGCCCTGGCCGAGGGCACGCAAGTGGCGGGCGTCTTCACCCGCTCGCGCTGCCCCTCGGCACCGGTGGATTGGTGCCGCGACGCCCTGAAGGCGGGCAAGGGCGCGCGGGCGCTCGTGGTGAATTCGGGCAATGCCAACGCCTTCACTGGGCTCAAAGGGCGTGAGGCCGTGGCGCTGACCGCCGACATCGCGGCTCAGGTTGCCGCTTGCGCCCCGGAGGCGGTGATGATCGCCTCCACCGGCGTGATCGGCGAGCCGCTCGACGCGCGCAAGTTCGACGGCGTGCTGGCCGAATGCGCCGGGCGCGCCGAGGGCGGGGCCGAAGCCTGGGCGCAGGCGGCGCAGGCGATCATGACGACCGACACCTTCCCGAAGCTCGCCACCCGTCGGGTCGAGATCGCTGGGGTGCCGGTGACGATCAACGGCATCGCCAAGGGCGCGGGCATGATCGCCCCCGACATGGCGACGATGCTGTCCTTCGCCTTCACCGACGCGGCTCTGCCGCAGGACGTGCTCCAGGACCTGCTGAGCGCGGGCACGAAGACCTCGTTCAACTGCGTGACGGTGGACGGCGACACTTCCACCTCCGACACGCTGCTGCTCTTCGCCACCGGTGCCGCCGGAAACGCGGCGGTGACGCGGGCGGACGATCCGCGGCTCGCCGGCTTCCGGGCCGCTCTGGACGACCTGCTGATCGAACTCGCTCAGCTCGTTGCGCGGGACGGGGAGGGCGCCAACAAGCTCGTAACCGTCGAGGTCGAGGGCGCCGAGAGCGATCCGTCCGCGCACCGCATCGCCATGTCGATCGCCAACTCGCCGCTGGTGAAGACCGCGGTGGCCGGCGAGGATGCCAATTGGGGCCGCGTGGTGATGGCTGTCGGCAAGGCCGGCGAGCCCGCCGACCGCGACCGCCTCGCGATTTGGTTCGGCGACGTGCGCGTCGCGGTGCAGGGCGCCCGCGACCCCGATTACAGCGAGGAGGCGGCCAGCGCTGTCATGCGGCGGCCCGAGATCACCGTGCGGGTCGATCTCGGCCTCGGCCAGGGCCGGGCGCGCGTCTGGACCTGCGACCTCACCAAAGCCTACGTCGCCATCAACGGGGACTATCGCTCGTGAGGTTCTTTTCCGCGCTGGCCGTTCCCGTCCTGCTTTTCACCGTGGCGGCACCCGCCATGGCCAATGACGAAACCGGCCGCATCCGGGTGATCGGCCGGGCCTCCCAGGAGATCGCGCCGGACTTCGCCTCCGTCGAGATCGGCGTCGAGACCGGCGGCGCCACGCCGGCCGCCGCCCTCGATGCCGCCAGCCAGGCGGCGAAGGGTATCGTCGCGAGCGCACGGGAGATGGGCGTGGCGGAGGCCGATATCGGCACCTCCTCGATCACCCTCCAGCCGCGGACCAAGACCGTCCGCCAGCCCGACGGAACGATGGGCGAGCGGGATGACGGTTACACCGCGGGCAACCGCGTGCGGGTGCGACTGGCCGAGATGGGCAAGCTCGGCGAATTGATGCGGCGTACCCTCGAATCCGGTGCCAACCGGATTCAGGGGATCAGCTTCGGCCTGCGCGACCCGGCCGCGGCGGAGGCCGCCGTGCAGGTCGCCGCGGTCAAGGATGCGCGCGCCCAGGCCGAGCGCATCGCCGAGGCGACCGGTGTGAAACTCGGCACCGTCGTCTCGATCGAATCGCCGCCGCGGGCCGAATCGCCCCGCCCGATGCCCTACGGCATGGCGATGAAGGCGGCGGCCCCCCGTGGCCGCACCGCCGTGCCGGTCGTTGCAGGATCGATCGAGACCTCGGCCGAGGTCGATGCCGTGTTCGCGATCAGCCGATGAGCACGCCGCTCAAGCTCCTGCTCGTCGTCGCGGCGGCCCTGGTCGATACCGACGGGCGCGTGCTCATGGCCCAGCGCCCCGAGGGCAAGGCGCTGGCTGGCCTCTGGGAGTTTCCCGGCGGCAAGGTCGAGTCCGGCGAGCGGCCGGAGGAGACGCTGATCCGCGAGCTCGCCGAGGAACTCGGCATCACGGTGAAGGAGCCCTGCCTCGCGCCGCTCAGCTTCGCGAGCCACGCCTACCCGGATTTCCACCTGCTGATGCCGCTCTACATTTGTCGGCGCTGGGAGGGGCTGCCGCAGTCGCGCGAGGCGCAGGCGCTCCGCTGGGTGCGGCCCGGCGGCTTGCGCGATCTGCCGATGCCGCCGGCCGATCTGCCGCTGATCCCCTTCCTGATCGATCTGCTCGGACCCTGACCGGGCCCGAGGCCTGAGAGGGACGGGAGCGATGGCGCGACGGGCAAAAGCGGCGGTCGAGAAGGCGGCGGAGGCGCCGACGCCGGCCCGCCGCGACGCCGCGAAAGTCCCGCAGCACCACGCCGACGGCGGAGAACCTCGCAGCGCTCAGCCAGGAGCGGCTGATCGCCCTGATCCTCCAGGAGGTCGGCCAGAGCGCGCCCTTCAAGAAGCGGGTGAGTGCCGCGATCGCCGCGCTCCAAGGGCCTGACAGGGTGGCGGCCCTGATCGACCGCCGCCTCTCGGCGCTGGAAAAGGCCCGCGGCTATATCGACTGGCAGAAGCGCCGCGCCTTTGTCGCCGACCTCGATGCCACGCTCGCGACCATCATCGCCGACCTGAAGCCGCTCGATGCCGGCATGGCCCTCGACCGGCTGCTCCGTTTCCTTCGCGGCGCGAGCGCCACGCTGGAGCGGGTCGATGATTCCAGCGGGCAGGTGCACGGCCTCTACGAGGCAGCCGCGGAAGCCGCCGCGGGCCTCGCGGCGGGGCTTTCGGCGGATGCCGCGCTGAGCTTCGCGACCCGCGCCCTCGACGGTCTCGACGACGACGGCTTCGGCCTCGTTGGCGCCCTGCTGGTCGATCTCCTGCCGAAGCTGCCGAAGGCGGCGCTCGAACCGCTGGACGCGCATCTCGTCGAAGCCCTCGCCAAGCTTCCGGCCTCGGCCGGGAAGAAGACCGGCCCGGCCGCATCCGGGAGGGCCGGGCAGGAATGGGAGCGGCGCTATCAGCGCCTGAGTCTCACCCGCCTGCGTCAGGTCATCGCCGACGCCCGCGGCGATGCCGACGCGTTCATCGCCCTCGAATTGGAGATGTCACCCGAGCGGCCCGACCTCGCGGCGGTGGCCGAGCGGCTGCTCGCGGCGGGCCGCGCCGAGGAAGCGCTCGATTGGATCCGCCGCAAGCAGAAGCGCGGCATGGCCGTGGTGACGCGCGAGGATCTGATCGTCGGCGGATTCGATCCCGAAGGTCCGGAACGTGAGCGCGAGGCGGTCGAGATCCGCATTCTCGACGCGCTCGGCCATAAGGACGAGGCGCAGGCGCTCCGCTGGTCGCGGTTCGAGAAGAGCCTCGATCCGCAGGCCCTGCGCGATTACCTCGCCCGCCTGCCGGATTTCGAGGATGAGGAGGCGCTGGAGCGCGCCTTTGCCCATGCCGCGAGCCGGAAGGACCCGCATGGCGGCCTCTACTTCCTGATCCGCTGGCCGAATCTGGACCGCGCCGCCCGCCTCGTGCTCAACCGGCGCGAGGCGTGGTCGGGCCGCATCTGGGAGCTTCTCGCCCCGGCGGCCGAGGCGCTGGAGCCGGACCATCCGCTCGCGGCGAGCGTGCTCTACCGCGCGCTCATCGACGACATCCTCGAACGCGGCCGCTCGCCCGCCTACGGCCACGGCGCGCGCCATCTGATGCGTCTGGGCGAACTCGCACGGGAGCTGGCGCCGGGCGACCTGACGCCGAGCCACGCCGAATACGTGGCGCAGCTTCGCAAGGCGCACGGGCGCAAGTCCGGGTTCTGGTCGCAGGTGGAAGGGTAAGGCGAGCCTCACGCCTCGATGGCATCGACCCGGTCGGGATAGAACGCGACGTGGCCGCGGATGCGGGCCACCGCCGGAAACGGGTTCTCGTAGGACCACGCCGCCGCTTCCCGCGTCGCGCCGCCGGCGGTCAGGTCGAAATAGAAGGCCTCGCCCTTGTAGGGGCAGAAGGTCCGCTTCGGATTGGGGGTGAGCGCGTCCGCGGCGACATCCTCGCGCGGGAGGTAGAGAACGGGGTCGTAGCCCGCCTCGCAGAGTTTCAGCGCCCGCCGCGTCTCGGCGACGATGCGCCCGCCGAGCCGCACCCGCACGGGGGTCGGATGGGGCGTGATGGTGATCGGGTGGGAGGGGCCGGGCTCCCTCATGCCGGCTCCTCCCGGATCGGAAACCGATGCTCGGCGGCGCCGAGCGCATCCGCGAGCCGCGCCTTGGCGCTGCCGGGCCGAAGCGGCTTCTGCTGGCTCTCATGCGGTGCCCAGCCGGACAGCCACAGAATCTCGAAGGTCGCCCGCAGCCGCCCGTCCGGATCGGAGAAGCGCTCGGCATAGATCGCGGCGGCCCGCATCAGCGTCGCCCGGCGCAGCGGCGCACGGCGCCGGTCGTGAAGAGCATTGGTCAGCCCCATAGCCCGCAGATCGCGCATCAGCGAGAACGGGTCGCCGTAGCGCACGGTGATGGTATCGGCGTCCACGACCGGCAGGGCGAAGCCCGCCCTCTGAAGCAGGCCGCCGAGGTCGCGCAGTTCGGCGAAGGGCGCCACACGCGGGCTCGCGCCGCCTTCGGTCTCGCTCTCGGCCTGGAGGAAGGCCTGGCGCAGCTCCGTCAGCGTCGCCCCTCCGAGGAGGCCGGCGAGGAACAGGCCGTCGGGCTTGAGCGCACGGCGCACCTGCAGCAGGGCGCCCGGCAGGTCGTTGACGTGCTGAAGCGCCAGGGCCGACACCGCGAGGTCGAACCCGGCATGTCCACCGAACGGTAGCACTTCCGGGTCGCCGACCACCGACCCGCCCGGCTCGGAGACCGGAGCGAGGCGGATCATCCGCCCGACCCGGCCGGTCTGCAAAAGACGTTCGGATACGAGGGGAAGCGGCGTGCCGAGATCGAGCCCGAGGGGAAAGGAGCGGGTGACCGCCGCCAGACGATCCTCCAGATCCTCGGCGACCCGCTCGAGCAGGAAGCCGGCATAACCCGATCTCCGCGCACGCGCGATGCGTCGTCGAACAAGGGCGGGATCAAACAGGGGGGCGGACTCGTTCATCGATCGGGGAGATGGGGCTCCAAGGGCATGACGGCCAGGGCGTAAGTTCAGCCCGGACCTTATGTCCGCAGGCTTCGGTCCGGCAGTGTACGGCGCGGTTTCACGATTTCGCGAATCATGCCTCTACACTATCGTCCAGTCGGGATGGTCTTGGAACGGAAACCGGGTCTCTCCGTTTTGCTCGTCGATCGAGGAGATTGAAGATGACCCGGATTTTGATCCGCGCCGCTCTGATCCTTGCCGCCGTGGCGCTGGCCAGCACCGCGGAGGCCAAGGGTTGCTTGAAGGGTGCCGCGGTGGGTGGCGTGGCCGGGCATATGGCCGGGCACGGCGTCATAGGTGCCGCGGCCGGATGTGCAATCGGCCGGCATCAGGCGAACAAGCGGGACAAGGCCGCGCAGCAGGGCGGTCAGGGAAATAGCGCGCGCTAACGGCTTGGTGTGACAACGATCGGCTCTTGATGGCAGCGACCGGCCTTCCCGCTCTGAGTGGTGGGATCCGGCGCATCGCTTCGACCCTCATCGGCCTGATTTATCCGCCGACCTGCGTGTCCTGCGGAGCGGCGACGGGTCAGCCGCATGCTCTCTGCGCCGACTGCTGGAGCGGTCTGCGGCTGATCGAGCGGCCCTATTGCGAGCGGCTCGGCACTCCCTTTGCGCTGGATCTCGGCGTCGGCCGCCTGTTGTCGCCCGGCGCGATCGCTGAGCCGCCGGCTTTCGGTCGGGCCCGGGCGGTCGCCGTCTACGAGGGCACCGCACGCGACCTCGTTCACCGTCTCAAATATAACGACCGCCTCGATCTCGCTCGGACCATGGCCCGCATGATGACGTCGGCCGGGCGTGAGCTGCTGGACGAGGCCGAGTTGATCCTGCCCGTGCCTCTGCACGGCCTGCGCCTCTGGCGGCGGCGCTTCAACCAATCGGCCCTGTTGGCTCGAGAGATCGCCCGGGTTTCGGGAACGCCGTGCGAACTGCGGGCCCTCGCCCGTGTGAAGGCAACACGGCCCCAGGTCGGTCTGACCCGCCATCAGCGCGCGATGAACCTTCAAGGTGCCTTTCGCGTGCCGGACGACGCGCGATCGCGGATCGCCGGCCGGCGCCTCCTGCTGATCGACGACGTCGCTACCACCGGTGCCACGGGCAACGCCGCCGCACGGGTGCTGCTGCGCGGCGGTGCGGCGAGCGTTGATCTCCTCACCTTCGCGACCGTGACGCGGGACGGGCTGTAGCCCCGTCCCGTCCGCGCGAACGGAAACGGGGGCCGCAAGGGCCCCCGTCCAACCGATCCGTCTTGGACGCAGCGATGCGTCTTACGCGTTTGCCGGTTCCATGCGGCCCCCGGCCTGAACCTGCGCCTCGGCCGGCTGGTCGAGCACCTTGCCGCGGGGCCCAACCCAGGCGCCGACCCACTTCCGCTGCCACAGGAACAGGCAGCCGAGCACGAGGCCGGTGAACACGGCGTAGGCCACGAAGCCGGTGGCGAACCCGCCGGTGTACTGCTTCGAGAAGCCCATGACGTTGGGCAGGATCGCGCCGCCGAGCGCACCGACCTCGCCGATCATCGAGCCGGCCACCGCGGTGTTGGTCGGCCAGCGCAGGGGTACGAGCTGGAACAGCGCACCGTTGCCCGCGCCGAGTGCGGCGAAGCAGAGCATGAACAGCAGCGTCGTCACGGCGAGCGAAGGCGTGGCGGTCAGCGCCAGGAACGAGCCGATCGCGGCCAGCAGCACCAAGGAGAGGACGAGGATGCCGCCCATCCGGTCGGCGAAGTAGCCGCCGAGGATGCGGATGCCCGAGCCCATCAGGGCAGCCAGCATCGTCAGGCGCCCGGCCTCGACCTTCGTGACCGCGAACTGCTCGTAGAAGAAGGTCGGCAGGAAGTTCGACAGGCCGATGAAGCCGCCGAAGGTGATGATGTAGATCAGCGAGAACGACCAGCCGTCCTTGGTGAACAGGCAGGAGACGTGCTCCTTGAAGGTCTGGCCGTGACAGTCCGGCGGCTCTTTGGCGAGAAAGATCATCACGAGGATCGGGATGATCATCACGAGGCCGGCGAAGCCATAGACCGCCTGCCAGCCATAGGCTTGGGCCAGCGGCGGCGCGAACAGCACGGCGAGCACGGTGCCGGAATTGCCGGCGCCCGCGATGCCCATGGCGAGCCCCTTGTGCTCCGGCGGGAACCAGCCCGAGCCGAGCGAGAGCGCCACGCCGAACGAGGCGCCGGCGATACCGAGCAGCACGCCCATGGCGAGCACGTCGTTAATAGGAGGAGACGAAGAAGAAGCCGTAGGCCATCGCCAGAACGATGACGCCCATCTCCGTCAGTGCCGCGTTCTTGCGGCCGATATACTGGGCCAGGATCCCGAGCGGAAAGCGCATGATCGCGCCGGCCAGGATCGGAAGCGAAATCATGAAGCCGGTCTGGGCCGGGGTGAGGCCGTAGGTCTCGGTGATGAACGGGCCCATCGCGCCGTTGAGCACCCAGATCGCGAAGCAGAAATCGAAATAGAGGAAGGCGGCGAACAGGGTCGGGGGGTGGCCCGACTTCATCACGGTTTTGAAGGATGCCATCGGCGTGCTCGTTGGGCTCGAAGACGCGCCGCTGGCTTTGAGCCGGGCGCGGTCTCTCATGCGGAAGAGTGTGTCCGGACATGCGCCGTCCGAGCGCGAGGCGCCGTTGCCCCGCTCGCCGCCCGAGGGCTGCGAGTCCGACAATGCAGCCGGCGTGCCAACTCTCTCCCCGCTTGAAAGCGACGGTCACGCCCGGATGCGATCACCCCGTGCTGTCGATGCGGGCACCACTGCTTATGAACGATGCAGCGGCGACGCTGCCTCAAACGATGGCAGCGCCGCGATCCACGACCCGGACCACGCTGCGGCCGCTGCCGCGCTTCTCCACCCGGATCTGCACGGCGATGCGTTCCATCATTCCAGCGACGTGCGTGATGACGCCGACCTTACGGCCGCGGCCCTGAAGCGTTTCGAGGGCATCGACGGCCAAGTCGAGGGTCTCGGCGTCGAGCGAGCCGAAGCCCTCGTCGATGAACAGGGTGTCGACGAAGGATTGCCGCCCTTCCAGGCCGGACAGCGCCAGCGCCAGCGCCAGCGAGACGAGGAAGCGTTCACCGCCCGACAGGCTACGGGTCGCCCGCCGCTCGTCGCCCATGTCGCGGTCCACCACATGCAGGGCGAGGTCGGCGCCGACGCTGCGGGCGAGACGGTAGCGGGGGCTCAGGGCACGGAGCTGTTCGTTGGCGAGATGCAAGAGGTGATCGAGGGTCACCCCTTGCGCGAAGCGGCGGAAGCGGTCACCGCCCGCCGAGCCGATGGCCTCCTCGACCCGGTGCCACGTCGTCAGCTCGGCCGTGGCCGCCTCGATCTCCTCTGCGAGGTCGGCGGCCTTGGCGCGGGCGGCTTCATCCCGGCGCAACTCCGCATCGAGGGCGCCGAGGCGTTGCTGGGCCTGCGCCATGGCGTCGGCGAGCCGGGCCGTCTCGGCCTCAGCGGCGGCAACGTCGATCCCGGACTCGGTGTCCAGGGCCTCGACATCCGCGCGGCGGGTGACGAGGGCGGTTCGCGTTTCGGCGGCCTCACGCGCCAGTCGGTCGAGGCCGGCCCGCAGTGCGTCGCGGGTCTCGGTCGGCACGGCAAGCAGCGCGGCCACTGCCTCGCGCCCGCGCTCACCGCAGGCCTGCGCGAAGGCGTCCTCTGCCGAGCTGTGGCGTGCGGCGGCACGCTCCGAGGCCGCGATGGCAGCGGCCTCGTCGGTGACGGCACCGGTCAGCGCGCGGGCGGCCTCGGCGCACGCGGTCTGCGCGGCCTGGAGGGCTTCGCGGGCGGCGCGGCGCTCGTTGTTAAGCCGAGTGCGGTGGGTGCCGGTCGGTTCGCCGCCGAGGAGGCCGGCGCGTTCCGCACGGGCCTGCTTCAGACGCGTCTGCCGTTCCTCGGCCTCCGCGCGGGCCTTCACGGCGGCCCGCGTCTCGGCCTCACGTGAGGATGCCGCGGCGGCCCGTTCGGGCGCCAGGGCGCCGAGCTGCGCCTCCAGGCCGGCCAGTCGGGTGCGCAACGCCGCGTAAGCCTGCCCCAGCCTCGAGACACGATCGGCGCACATCTCCGGCGCCCGATCGAGATCGGTCATACTCAGATCGGCGGCGCTCAGGGCGGGGGCGATCTCATCTGCCAGCTCCGCCACACGCTGGATGAGGGCGGCCCGCGTGCTTTCCGCGCGCTCGGCCGCGAGCCCTGCCTCGGTCCGGCGCCGGGTGAGGGCGTCGAGCGCGCGGGCCTCCGCTTCGGCCCGCGCCTCCGCCGCGTCGCGTTCGCGGATCAGTCCGTCGATCTCGCCGCGCAGCGTCCGCGCCGTGGCAAGCACGTGCAGGGTGGCGTCGCGTTCGGTCCGGGCGGTCGTCCCGGCGGCGGCCAGCGCTGGCGCATCGGGCCCCGGCGGCAGCACGGCCGCGAGGCCAGACGCTTCGAGCGAAGCCAGGAGACCGGGCAGCGTGGCGCGATAGCGGGCAGCGGTGGCCGCTGCCGCCTCGGCCGCGGCGGCGGCGCGCTCCTGGGCATCGTCGCGCCGGCCCTCCGCTGCCGCGAAGTCACCGCGGGCGCGGTCGCGGGCGGCTTGATGCTCGCCGATCCGCACATCGAGTTCGGCGCGACGGGTCCGCATCTCCTCGGCGAGGCGGCCGAGCGCGTCGTCGGATTCGTGGGCGTGGGGATGGTCGGAGCTGCCGCAGACAGGGCAGGGCCCGCCAGCAACGAGCAGGCTGCGCAGGCGGGCGGCCTCGCGCGAGACGCTTTCCTCGGCCAGTTCGGCAAGGGGCGCGATCTCGGCGCGGCGGATCCCGGCCTCGTGCAACGCTTGGTCTTCCACCCCGTAGCGCGCGGCGGCCTCGGTCGCGACCAGGCCGGCTTCCGCCTCGGCCTCCGCAGCGGCGGCCCGGTCGGCGAGCGCCGTGCCGTGGCGTCCGGCCAGGGCGTAGGCCTCGCGCAGGGCATCGAGCAGCCCTTCGAGAGCGGCGCTGCGCGCTTGCGCGGCGGGCTCGGCGAGCGCTGCGAGTGCGGCCTCGCGTTCCGCGCGAGCGCCGGCCAACGTCTCTCGGCGCGCGCGGAACGCGGCGAGGCGGGCCGTGCCGGCTTCCGCCTCGCCGTCGCAGCCGGCAATCTCGGCGCGCCGCGCCACGCCCTCCTTACCGGCCGCCTCCGCTTGCTCGCGCAGCCGCGCCCGTTCACGGATGCGCCGGGCGGCATCGTCGCCGCGTTCGGCCAGCGGCGCATGGCTGCGGTCGGCCTCAAGCTGGCGGGCCGCGGCGTCGCGTGCCGCCCGCGCCTCGTCGAGGCGGCGATCGATCGCGGAGAGTGCGACATCCGCCGCCGCCGCTGCTTCGTTCGATCGGAGGGCCGCCTGCGCGGCAGCCGCGGCTTCCTGCTCGGCGATGGCAATGGTCGCGTCGAGCGCGGCGGCTCGGTCCCATAGCGGCCCGAAGCTCTTGAAGACGGCTTCCGCCGCCTCGTCCCCCGCATTCGCCTCAGCCCGCTTCGCCTCTGCTGCCTCGGCGGCGGCGCGGGCGTCTCGGACACGGGCAGCGGTCGCTTCGACCCGCGCCTGCGCCACGCCGCGCTCGCGGGCGGTCTCGCCCAACGCCTCGGCCCGTCCGCGCAGCGGCTCGACCGCGTCGAGCTCGGCGAGCCGGGCCCGTTCCGGCCCGGCCGCGTCCAGGCTTTCACCCGCCGACACGGCGCGCCGTTCGGCCTCCGCGAGCGCCGTGCGCGCGGCCTCGATCCGGCGGGCTGTCTCGAGGATGCGGCCGACCGCGGCCTGCTCGCCGCGCCAGGTCTCCAGCCCGGCGCGCAGAGCCTCGCGCTCGGCGTTGCGGCTCGACAGGCCCTCCGCATCGAGCAGACCGATCTCGCCGCGGCGGAGCTCCAGGGCCTCGACCGCGCGGCGGTGCTCCTCGAAGCCGAGATGCACCCGCTTCGAGATCTCGGAATAGATCGCCGTGCCGGTGATCTTCTCCAGCAGCTCGGCCCGCTCGCCTTCCGCTGCGAGGAGGAAGGCATCGAACTCGCCCTGCGCCAGCAGCACCGTGCGGCGGAACTGGTCGAAGGTCAGGTCGGTCAGCGCGACCACCCGGTCGAGCACCTGCGTCTTGCCCGCGGCGACGGCGCTGCCATCGTCGAGCCGGTGCAGGCGCCGCCGCTCCGCCTGAAGCTTTCCGGTCGCCCGGTTGCGGGCGCGAAATGCCTCCCAGCCGACGCGGTAGGCGACGCCGTCCTGGCCGATGAAATCGACCTCGGCATACCCTGAGCCCGCGCCCCGGCGCAGGATCGCCCGCCCGTCGCTGGCGCTCAGCGCCTCGCCACCGGGATCGGGCACGTCCTCCCGGCGGCTCACGGCGACGCGGGGATAGCGGCCGTAGAGCGCGAGGCAGAGCGCGTCGAGGATGGTGGACTTGCCGGCGCCGGTCTCGCCGGTGATGGCGAACAGGCCGGTGGCGCCGAGCGGCTCGGCCGCGAGATCGACCGCGAAGGGCGCGGCGAGGCTCGCGAGGTTCTCGCCGCGGATCGCGAGGATGCGCATGCGTTAAAGCCTCAGGCTTCCGCTCGTGCGCGGTGGAACACGTCGAGATGGGCGGGCTCGGGGTCCTCGTCCCACTTGGCGCGGAAGGCGAGGCGGAACAGCTCTTCCGGGTCGCGCTCGGACAGGCGCGGCGGCGGCGCTTCGGATTCCTCGATTGCGATCGCGGTCCGCGGCGGCACCGTCACCCGCACATCGACCACGCGCACCGGAAAGCTCTCGGCGATGCGGTCCACCTCGGCGCGGTAGCCGGGCAGCAATCCCTCGCGGGCGAGCCGCACCTGGATATAGGGCCGCGCCTCCATCGGCAGATCGGGGTCGAGCGCCAGGGCGGTGAGATGATCCCCGAGATCGGCCAGCGGCATGTCGCCCGATGGCGGCAGGCGCAGGAACGGCACGGGGCGGGGGATCGCGATATGCTCGATTTCCGCGGCGCCGGTGCCGAGCGTCACCAGGGTGACCCCGTGGCGGTAGGGCTGCTCGGCCGCCGAGAGCGGGATCAGCGAGCCGCAATAGCGCACCTGTCCCCGGCCCAGCACCTGCGCCCGGTGGAGATGGCCGAGCGCCACGTAGCGCGCTTCGTCCGGAAACACGTCGGAGGGCACGGCATGCTCGCCGCCGACGAGGATGCGCCGTTCCGCCCCCTCCGATTCGAGCCCGCCGGCCACATGGAGATGGCCGGTGACGAGGAGCGGCAGGCCGGCGAGCCGCGGCCGGGCCGCCTCGAAGAGCTGGCCGTAGAGGTCGCGCACCGCCCGCACGATCGGCGAGGTCTCGCCGATGCGAGGCTGCTGGCCGAGCGACGAGAGCGGCGGAAGGCAGGCGGCGGTGGGGTAGGAGACGGCGAGCACCTGCGCGGCCACGTCCCCGTCGGCCGAGCGAACCGGCACGAGGTGCCGCTCGAGGTCGATCGCGCCGTCGCGGCGGCGGACATTGCCGACGACGTGGACGCCGATGGCTTCGAGCAGCGGGCGCGGTGCTTCCAGCCGCCCGGCGGCATCGTGGTTGCCGGCGGTGATGACGATGGTCATGGCCGGCCGCGCCGCGTGGAGGCGCGCCATCAAGGTGTAGAAGCGGGCCTGCGACTCGCCGGACGGGTTCTGGCTATCGAAGACGTCGCCGGCCACGACGAGGGCATCGACCTCGCGCTCCACGACGATGCTCTCGAGACAACCGAACACCGCGTCGTGCTCGCGTTCGCGCGAGAAGCCGCGCAGCGTCTGGCCGATATGCCAGTCGCCCGTATGGAGAACGCGGATCACTGGAGACGCCACTCACCGCTACCGGGGCCGCGACCGTCGCCGCCTCGAGCGGTTTGTAGCGGGTTAGGCCGCCGGCTTCGAGAGCGTCCCGGCCGCAGGCCCGGATCTCCTGTGATTCGTGGGCGACCGGCTCAGTGGCAGACGGTGACCGTCTTCACGATCCAGCCCTCGTCGGCCTGCCAGAGCTTGCGCCGCACGCGGTTGCAGTTGGGGGATTCGGCGGCGGTCCAGGCGGTCTGCGGCCCGAGCGGCTGCGGTGCCGGCTGCGCGACCGCCGTCCGCGCAGGGCGCGGGGGGGCCGCCTTGCGGGCGGCGAGGGCCTCGCCCGGCAGCATCAGGCCGAGGCAAAGCAGTCCGAGCGAAGAGCGGAGGAGGGAGGCGCGCAAGGGAAGGGGTCCGTGGATCGGGCCGAACGGCTACGCTTGATCTAGAGACCGGCCCGGCCAATGCAATCGCCGTCCGCCACAATTCGCCCCGGAATCCGCACCTTTTTTACGAAATCGTTAAAGCCCCTCATTCGGCGCATGGCGGCCGCGCGTGTAACCTTTCGGACACAATGTTCGCACACTTGCCGGTGCAGGAGGCGTGACGGTTGCGATCGGCCCTGACGCACGGCCGCTTCCTTGCTAGGGAGCAAGCGGGGCAGTTCAGCCGGCCCGGATGATCGTGACCGTTTCCCCGTATTCCGGAGACGTTTCCCGGCCCGGCCACTTCGATCGAGCGATCCATGTCAGTTCAGAACCGCCGTAAGCTTCTTCTCGGAGCCATGACGAGCCTCGGGCTCGCGAGCCTGCCGGCGCGCGTCCTCGCCCAGAGTTTCGAAGGGTTCGACGACGACCGTCTTTATCAGGACAGCGCCGGCCAACTCTACCGCCGCCGGGGCGGGCAGTACGTTCCCTATAACGGCCGGGTCAGCAACGGACGGCCGGTGCCGGGCTCGCAGACGGATCTCGACGCCGAGGCCTATGCCCGTCGCCGGGCCGAGCGCTATGGCGAGCCGCCCGCCGCCGAGGCGCCGAACCAGACGCCGCGCCAGCAGCAGGCCGGTTATCCGGTGCCGCCGCAGGAGCCCGATAACGGCCCGATCGACTACACGCGGGCCTACGCGGCGATTGCCAACGAGCCGTTCCCGGTCCAGGCGATCCCTTACAAGAAGTTCGACCCGGTCTTCCTGCGCCAGGAGGTCGATTTCCGCACGAACGAGGCGCCGGGCACCATCGTGGTCGATCCCAAGGCGCACTTCCTCTACCTCGTCCTGCCGAACGGCCGGGCCCGGCGCTACGGCGTCGGCGTGGGTAAGCAGGGCTTCTCGTGGTCGGGCAGCGCCACCGTCAACTCGAAGCAGGCTTGGCCGGATTGGTATCCGCCCAAGGAGATGATCGCCCGCCGGCCGGACCTCGCCCGGGAGGTCGACAAGCTCCAAAGCGGCCTCGGCGTGCCCGGCGGCAGCCGCAACCCGCTCGGCGCCCGGGCCATGTACCTCTGGCAGAACAACAAGGACACGCTGTTCCGCATCCACGGCACGCTAGAACCGCACTCCATCGGCAAGAGCGTGTCCTCGGGCTGCATCCGCATGATCAATCAGGACGCCATCGACCTGTTCAACCGCGTCGAAGTCGGCGCGAAGGTGGTGGTGCTCGGCTGATCCCGCGATAGTTTCCTCGCACGGTCAGCCCGCCTTCGGACGGCGGGCACCCGAAACGAGGAAACATCATGGTCGATCTGATCCCGCGCGCGCATCTCTTCGGCAACCCGACGCGCTACGGTCATCAGATCAGCCCCGACGGGCGCCGCCTCGGTTGGGTGGCGCCCCATGAGGGTGTGCTCAACATCTGGTCGGCGCCGATCGACGACCTCGATGCGGCCGTGCCCGTCACCTCCGACCGGCGCCGCGGCATCGACGCCTACGCCTTTGCCTATGACGGGCGCCACCTGCTCTACGTGCAGGACGCGGACGGCGACGAGAACCACCACCTCTACGCCGTCGATCTCACCACGGGCGAGCGGCGCGACCTGACGCCGATCCCCGGCATCGCCGCGGCGATCGTGGGCCTCAGCCGCATCGTGCGCGACCGCGTGCTCGTCGCGATCAACGACCGCGACCCGCGCTTCCACGACCTGCACAGCATCGATCTCGCCACCGGCGAGCGTAGCCTCTTGATCGAGAATCCGGGCTTTGCCGGCTTCCTTATCGACGAGCGCTACGCCGTGCGCTTCGCCTTCCGCAATCTTCCGGACGGTTCGAGCCAGTTGATCGCCCCGGACGGCGCGAACTGGAAGCCGTGGCTCACCTTCCCGCCCGAGGATGCCCGCGTCTCCGGCGCGGAGAATCTCGACGCTGCCGGCACCGCCCTGTTCTGCCGCGACAGCCGCGGGCGCAACACCGCCGCACTCACCCGCATCGATCTCGCCACCGGTGAGACCCGCGTGCTCGCCGCGCACGAGGAGGCCGATATCGGCGCGGTGCTGCAGGATGCCGAGACACACGAGCCGGTGGCCTACTCGGTCACCCATGCTCGCAAATCCTGGCACGTGCTCGACCCGCGCTTGACCGACGACTTCGCCTTTCTCGAAACACAGGGGCTCGGCGATTGGTATCCGGCGAGCCGCACGGAGGACGATGCGCTCTGGATCGTGGTGGCCCGCGCCGACACCCGCGTCGGCGAGGCCGCGATCTACGACCGGCAGGCAAAGACGCTGCGCTCGCTCGGCAGCGCCCGGCCGGAACTGGAGGGTGCGCCGCTCGCCCCGATGAGCCCGGCGATCATCCGCTCCCGCGACGGGCTCGACCTCGTGTCGTATCTCAGCCGCCCGCTCGATGCGCAGGCCCCCGGCCCGCTGGTGCTGCTCGTCCATGGCGGCCCGTGGGCGCGCGACAGCTTCGGCTTCGACGGCCTCCATCAATGGCTGGCCAATCGCGGCTATGCCGCGCTCAGCGTCAACTTCCGTTCCTCGACCGGTTTCGGGAAAGCCTTCCTCAATGCGGGCGACCGCGAATGGGGTCGGCGGATGGACGACGACCTCAGCGACGCAGCCGCTTGGGCGGTGGCGCAGGGTGTGGCCGATCCGGCTCGCGTCGCGATCATGGGCGGCAGCTACGGCGGCTACGCCACGCTGATGGCGCTAACCCGCAACCCCGGATCTTACGCCTGCGGTATCGACCTCGTCGGTCCGGCCAACCTCGAAACCCTGGTGCGGACGATCCCGCCCTATTGGGAGGCGATGCGGGCGCAGCTCCACCGCGCCATCGGCGATCCTGATACCGAGGAAGGCATGGCAGTGATTCGCGAGCGCTCCCCGGTCTACTTCGCCGACCGGATCAAGGCGCCGCTGCTGATCGTGCAGGGCGCCAACGATCCGCGGGTGAAACAGGCCGAGTCGGACCAGATGGTCGCGGCCATGGAGCGCGGCGGCATTCCCGTGACCTACCTGCTGTTTCCGGACGAGGGCCACGGCCTCGTGCGCCCGGCCAACCGGCTGGCCTTCTTCGCGCGGGCGGAAGAGTTCCTGGCGCGCCATCTCGGCGGGCGCTGCGAGCCGCTCCGCGAGGACGAATCGACTGGGACGTCGATGCAGGTGGTGCGGGAGGGATAGGCGCGCCTCCCGATTTCATGGCCATGCCGGCGGCCTTCGCCGGCATGGCCTGTCTTGATGCGGAGATCCGCGTTCCGTCAGGCGTCGAGGGTCTGATCCTCGTCCTCGTCGTCGATGTCCACGAGGAAGACGATGTCGGCCTCGTCCTCGTCGTCCGAGCCGTCGCCTTCCGCTTCGTGCTGCGCGTCGGGCTCGAAATCGCCCTCGCCGTCATCGGAGGCGAGCGCGTCCTCGAACTCTTCGATCTCGTCCTCATTGGCCTTGCGTACGATCAGGTCCGACGTGCCGTTCCAGATCGGCTGGCCGTCGATCGTCATCGTGCGGATGTCTTCCTTGAAGCCGTCGCAGGTGAACAGGTCGCGGGCGGTCGCCTCGTCGCCGTTGATGACCGCGATCGCCTTGCCGTCGATCTCGAGCGTGAACATCGGGACTGTCCTCGAAAGAGGGAAAAGAGCCGCGGGCCGACGGGCGGCGCTGCGCGGGAAACCCGCACCGGACTGGCCGGGTTCGGCGGCGCTTGTAGGACGCCGGGGCCGGATTCGTCGATGGGCGAAAGCCGCGCGTTCAGGGCAATCGCCGCAAAGCGGCGATCCACGCTCCTGAATTTGCTTCAGGTGCCGCTGCTGCCCCGCGAGACGGCCCGCTTCACGACGGCCTGAACCTCGCGGTTCGACAGAAACAGATCGTGGTTGAAGAGGCCGCCGCCGTAATCCGAGGCATCGGCCACCCGCACGCCCAGAGCCTCCAGGCGCTCGCGGTCGGCGGCACCCGCGCGGACGACGCCGCCAGCAATGGCGCCCGACAGTTCGAGTGCGCGGTCGTTCGTCGCCGAGATGACGGTGATGCGCTTGGCGTCCGGCCCCAGGCGCTCGACGCCGTTGGTGAACAGGTCGATGTCGATGTCGGGCGCGGCGAGCACCACCGCGCCGATCCGGGCGACCGCCGCCTCGCCGGCCTCGGCCCGCAGCATGCGCAGCGTCTCCAGCGTGAGGAGCGTGCCCATCGAGTGGGCGACGATGTGAATGCGCCCGCCGCTCGGCGTGGTCGCCACGGTCTTCAGGAGGTCCTCGAACGCGTCGCGGGACCACAGCGCGCTCTCGCGGTCGTAGCCGTAATCGAAGGTCGCTGCGGCGGAGGGCCATGTGAACAGGGCCGAGGCCCCGTTGAAGCGGATGCCGTCGGAGAGGCGGGCGGCGCTGATCGCGGCCGATTCGAAGCTCTCGCGGTAGCCGTGGACGTAGATCAGCACGTCGCGGCCGAAGGCGGATTGAGCGAAGGCTGCCGCCGCGCCCGACCCCGTCGTGACGGCGCCGACGGAGCGGACGCCCCAATCGCCGCCCACCACCGCCGAAACCTTGCCGATCAGCGAGCGGTCCGGCGCGGTCATGCGCGCCTCGGCAAAGCTCAGGCCCCGGCCGCGCTCCGAGCCGAAGAACGGCGCTTTGGGCGGATTGCCGGCGGCGGGGCGACGGGTGGTGGCGATGAGGAGCACCGGGCTCACGTCGAGCGCCGACTGCGTCTCGCCGACGGCACCGGTGGCGAGCCCGTCCATCACGCAACCCGACAGGGCAGGGGAGAGTCCGGCCACGCCAGCCAACCCCATGAGGCGCAGGAGAGAGCGGCGGGTCGCGTCGGAGGGCTGCATGAGCGGTTTCGAGTCCCCGAGGAATCCCGCTCCGGTGGCAAGCCGGCGCTGGGCGCTCCTCCTTCGCGCACGATCTTGACCGTGGCGGGGCACGATTGGGATTTTGGGTACTCGACGCCCGCGCGACGCCCCGGCATGAAGGGGCCCATGAGCGCGACCCTTCCCGACATGGACACACTCCGCGAGCGGCTTCTGGCCGGCGACCGAGCGGCGCTCGCCCGCGCCATCACGCTGGCCGAGTCGCGCCGGGCCGATCACCGGGCGGCGGTGCGCGACCTCATCGACGCGGTGCTGCCGCAGACGGGGCGGGCGATCCGCGTCGGCATCACCGGCGTGCCGGGCGTCGGCAAATCCACCACCATCGATGCGCTCGGCTCGCTCCTGACCGCGGCGGGCCACAAGGTGGCGGTGCTCGCCGTCGATCCGTCCTCGACCCGCACCGGCGGCTCGATCCTCGGCGACAAGACGCGGATGGCGCGGCTCGCCATCGACCGCAACGCCTTCATCCGGCCCTCGCCCTCCTCGGGCACGCTCGGTGGCGTCGCGGCCAAGACCCGCGAGACCATGCTGCTGTGCGAGGCGGCGGGCTTCGACGTGATCCTGGTCGAGACCGTCGGCGTCGGCCAGTCGGAGACGGCAGTGGCTGACCTCACCGACTTCTTCCTCGTGCTGATGCTGCCGGGCGCCGGCGACGAGCTTCAGGGCATCAAGAAGGGCATTCTCGAACTCGCCGACATGATCGCGGTCAACAAGGCCGACGATGGCGACGGCGAGCGCCGGGCGAGTGCCGCCGCCTCCGAGTACCGCGCCGCGCTCCACATCCTGACGCCGCCGTCCGCCACTTGGACGCCGCCAGTGGTCACGATCTCGGGCCTGCACGGCAAGGGACTCGATTCCCTCTGGAGCCGGATCGAGGATCACCGCGCCAAGCTCACCGCGACCGGCGAGATCGCAGGCAAGCGCCGCGAGCAGGACGTGAAGTGGATGTGGGCTCTCGTCCACGAGCGGCTGCACCAGCGCCTCGTCGGCAGCGCCGAGGTGCGGCAGGCTACCGCCGAGGCGGAGCGGGCGGTCGCAGGCGGCGAGCACTCGCCCGCTGCCGGCGCCGACGCGATCGCGACCCTGATCGGGTTGTGAGCGGTCTGCTCATCACGGGCTTCGGCCCGTTCCCGACCGTGCCCGACAATCCGAGCGCCCGCCTCGCGCGGCGTCTGGCGGCCTCGCCGCATCTGCGCCGCCTCCTCGGCCACGCGCCGGACTGCCTCGTGCTGGAGACGCGCTATGGCGCCCTCGACACGCAACTCGCACCGGCTCTCGCGAGGCGGCCGCGTGCCGTGCTGATGATCGGCGTCGCCGCGCGCCGCTCCCGCGTCTGCGTCGAGACGCGGGCGGTCAATCGGGTCAGCCGGCTGTTTCCCGATGCGAGTGGGGCGGTGGGGCGCTTCCTCGCCTTCGATCCGGATGGCCCGGCGCAGCGGCGGAGCGGGGCGGCGGCGCAGGTGCGGGTCGCCCTGAAACGCGCCGGACTCGATGCCGCCGCGTCACGCGATGCCGGACGCTACCTGTGCAACGCCTCGTATTATCGGGTGCTGGCGACGGGGTGCCCGGCGGTTTTCGTGCACATTCCGATGCCGCCGCGCACCCGGCGTCCGAAGGCTGGCGGAGGCCGCCGGCCCGCGCTCGATCGATGGACTGAGGCCTTGATCGAGGCGGCGCGGGTGCTCGCCCTGCGGGGCAGGGCGTGGCCCTAAAGCGCATTCCGACGAAGTGGTCACCGGTTCGGCGAAAGAATGCGCGTCAAAACAAAGACCTAGAGCCGTATCCGACCTGATGCAATCAAGTCGGATACGGCTCTAGCGGCTGTTTAGGCCCATTCGCGCTGAGCGAGCTTCGCCTCGTAGGCGTCGATCGCCGGAGCCTTCTGGTCGAGCGTGAGACCGATCTCGTCGAGGCCGTTGAGCAGGTTGTGCTTGCGACCCTCGTCGATGTCGAAATGCAGGGTGCCGCCGTCGGGGCCCTTGATGGTCTGCGCCGCCAGATCGATCGTCAGCGTCGCGTTGGCGCCGCGTTCCGCATCCTGGAACAGCTTCTCCAGATCCTCCGGCGAGACAACGATCGCGAGGATGCCGTTCTTGGCGCAGTTGTTGAAGAAGATGTCGGCGAAGCTCGTGGAGATCACGCAGCGGATGCCGAAATCAGCCAGCGCCCAGGGTGCGTGCTCGCGCGAGGAGCCGCAGCCGAAATTGTCGCCGACCACGAGGGTCTTGGCGTGGCGGTAGGCCGGCTGGTTGAGGACGAAATCGGGATTCTCCGAGCCGTCGTCGTTGTAGCGCATTTCCGAGAACAGGCCCTGCCCCAGCCCGGTGCGCTTGATCGTCTTGAGATACTGCTTGGGGATGATGCGGTCGGTATCGATGTTGATGATCCGCATGGGCGCGGCGACGCCCTCCAGGGTCGTGAACTTTTCCATCGGTCTTCTCGAAATCGTCGTCGGCGGCCGGGTATCAATCCTGCGGCCTTGTGCGCCGGTATTTAGCAGTCCGAGCGCCCCACCGGTAGCCGCTGCGTTTCAGCCGGCATTGCGCTTGCGTTATGATAGGATGGGTCGCGAAGGGGGATAGCGAGACCGATGGCCGACACGTCAGACACTTTCAAGAAGGCGCCCAAGCGCAAGCCCGCCAATGGGCAAGAGCGTGAGCGTTTCCCCCGAGATGCGCCAAGCCTATGCCGACCTGATCAAGGAGCGGGAGGAGAAGGAGCAGGCCTATGGCCGCCACCTGCGCAAGGACGAGCCCCGGCGGTGACGGCGCTGAAATCCTAAACCGCCCTGAGTACCGGCCCGCGCCGGACGAAGCCGACGATGTCCTTGACCGCATCCAGCGTCGGCGCCGCGATCGCCTCGGCTCGGCCCGCGCCGTCTCCGAGAACGGAATCGATATAGGCCGGATCGGCGACGAGCCGCTTCATCTCGGCACCGATCGGCGCCAAGGTCTCGACGGCGAGATCGACCAGAGCCGGCTTGAAGCTGGAGAACTGCGCTCCGCCGAAATCCGCCAGCACTTCGTCGCGGGTGATGCCGCGCAACGCCGCGAAGATGCCGACGAGGTTGTCGGCCTCCGGCCGGCCGGCCAGGCCCGCGACCTCCGAGGGGAGGGGCTCCGGATCGGTCTTGGCCTTGCGCACCTTCTGGGCGATGGCGTCGGCGTCGTCGGTGAGCGCAATGCGCGAATACTCGGACGGGTCCGACTTCGACATCTTCTTGGTGCCGTCGCGCAGGGACATCACGCGCGCCGCCGGCCCGCCGATCAGCGGCTCAGTGATCGGGAAGAACTGTTCGCCGTGGCCATGCGCCAGGATCGACCCCGCGAAGTCGTTGTTGAACTTCTGCGCGATGTCGCGGGTCAGTTCGAGGTGCTGCTTCTGATCCTCGCCCACGGGCACATGCGTGGCACGATAGGCGAGGATGTCGGCGGCCATCAGCACGGGGTAATCGTAGAGGCCGATGGAGGCGTTCTCCCGGTCCTTGCCGGCCTTGTCCTTGAACTGCGTCATGCGGTTGAGCCAGCCGAGGCGGGCGACGCAGTTGAAGATCCAGGCGAGTTCCGCGTGCTGCGGCACCTGGGACTGGTTGAAGACGATGGAGCGCTTCGGATCGATGCCGGCGGCGAGGAAGGCCGCCGTCACTTCGCGGATCTGGCCCTTGAGCGCCTCCGGGTCCTGCCACATCGTGATCGCGTGGAGATCAACCACGCAATAAAGGCACTGCGCGTCGCGCGCCTGCATCTCGACGAAGCGCTTGATGGCGCCGAGATAGTTGCCGAGGTGCAGGTTCCCGGTCGGCTGGACGCCGGAAAACACGAGTTCGGTGAACGCGGCCATCGGCGCGGGTCCCTGGAAAGAAGGTCCGGGCCGAGGCGATCTCGCATCCCGCTTGAAGCGGCGGTTTCTGGCACCCGCAGCGGCGGCCGGTCAAGCAGGATGGGCCGTGCTCGGGCGCCTCCCGTCCCGCGGCCACATCATCCGTGAGCGATTACGACGCCCGCGCCGCGTAGGCGTTCATGATCGCGGAGAGCAGGCCGGGGAACCGCGTCTCCACTTCGGCGCAGCGCGAGTGGTTGCGCATCTCGACGCCGTGACGCTCGCAGCGGATCAGGCCGGCCTCGCGCAGCACCTTGAAGTGGCTCGACAGCGACGATTTCGGGATCACCTGATCGCCCACCGACGAGAGGGCCGAGCACGCTTCCACGCAGCCCGCCTTCGTGATCCGGGCGAAGATGGCCGCCCGGCGCGGATCGGACAGGGCGTGGAGGATCGCCTCCGGCTGGACGTCCTCGATCGCGGGGTGAAACAGGGGCCTCATGATTTATCCATATGGGGGCTTGAACCCCGCTTCGTTAGTTCCGAAATCCCGAACTATGGGACCGAGGTGACCGTACCGGCGCCGGCCCATGTCGAAGGGTTAGCACAGATGTCAAAGCTTGAGGGCAAGGTCGCGGTCGTCACCGGTGCGTCGAAGGGGATCGGCGCCGCCATCGCGAAGGCATTGGCGAAGGATGGCGCTACCGTCGTCGTCAACTACGCATCGAGCAAGGCCGGCGCGGATGCCGTCGTCGATGCCATCACGGCCGCCGGCGGCAAGGCCGTTGCGGTCCAGGCCGATGTCTCGCAGGCCGCGCAGGCACGGGGGGCTTGGTCGAGGCGGCGGTGCAGCAATTCGGCCGGCTCGACGTGCTGGTGAACAATTCCGGCGTGTACGAATTCGCGGCGATCGAAGAAGTGACCGAAGAGCACTACCGCCGCATCTTCGACGTCAACGTGCTGGGCGTCTTGCTCGCGACCCAGGCGGCATCGAAACACCTGGGCGAAGGCGGGAGCATCATCAACATCTCGTCCGTCGTCACCGACGTGCTGATGCCGACGAGTGCGGTCTATAGCGGGACCAAGGGGGCCTTGAACGCGATCTCGGGCGTCCTCGCCAACGAGCTCGCCCCGCGCAAGATCCGGGTCAACGTCGTCAGCCCCGGCTATGTCGTGACCGAGGGCACCCACACCGCCGGCATCGCCGGCTCGGAGATGGAAGCCGGCCTCGTCGCACAGACACCGCTCGGCCGATCCGGCCAGCCGGACGACATCGCCGGGGTCGTCGCGTTCCTCGCCTCCGACGATGCGCGCTGGGTGACCGGCGAGGTGATCAACGCCAGCGGCGGCGTTCGCTAGAGGCGCTGCGTTTCTTCCTGCGCCCTCGCGAAGGGGGCGCAGGAAGAAACCTCAAAGGAGGCGGGCCGGCCCTATTCCGACATCGTCGGCCTGCGTCGTTTCAACGATTCCCGCAGGAGCCAGCGGCCTCGTCGGTTGGTGCGTCGCGTTCGAGCCTCTGGTTGCATGCGGCACCGTGGTGAGCTTGACGGTATGCCCGGAGAACGGACAATCCCATTCCAGCCCGGACACCCTTAGCCGACGAGGGGTGATACTGCGGGCGGAGAGTGGATCGTGATCCGACATAAGCGCCTCCTCCTCGCTTCCCTGTGCCTGATCGCGACAGGCGCACGGGCTTCCGCCGAGCCGGTGCAGGACGGGCAGCTCTGGATCAACACGACCCTGTTCGGGTCCGTCGGCGATGTGGCCTACTTCGCGGAAGTTCAGCCGCGGATCGGCAACGGCATTTCGCAGCTCGACCAGCTCATTCTACGCCCGGCAGTGGGCTGGAAGGTCAACGACGCGCTCGTGCTCTACCAGGGCTACGCCTATGTCGAAGACCACGGCATGCGTGACAACGTGCGGATCGAGGATCGCAGCTTTCAGGAGATCAACTGGAAGATCGGAGAGTTCTCCGGCGTGAAGGTCTCATCCCGCACCCGCTTCGAGCAGCGATGGCAATCCGCCGGGCGGGATGTGGGGTTTCGGCTGCGCGAGAATCTGCGTTTCGCGATGCCGCTGCCGCAGGGTTGGGGCGGCGTCTCGGCCGTCGGCTGGACAGAACTCTTCGTGGCCCTGAACGACACGGATTGGGGCACCCGTGCCGGCTTCGACCGCGTCCGGGCCTTCATCGGCCTCGAACTGCCGATCGGTGGGAAATCAACGGTCGAGATCGGCTACCTGAACCAGACGGCCCGGACGCAGGCCAGCGGGATCGAGCTGGATCACATCCTGTCACTCAATCTCTTCGTTCGATACTGACAGGCGCCCCGCGCCGCGACCGACGCCGGCTCGGCGAGGATCGCGGACATCGATGCTGGGGAGCGGTGACGATCCGTTCGGCACCGCTCCTCGTCCATCGCGGCGGACTTCAGAAGACCTGCGCCCCGCTCTCGTTCCGCTTCGGCGCGCCCGGCACGCCGGCCTCCGTATCCGCCCGGTCGGCCGCGCGCTTGTCGAGCGCCCGCTCCACCACCTTGGCGAGCCCGACCATGATCTTGTCGAGCTCGTAGTCCTTCGGCGTGTAGACGGCGGTGACGCCCATGTTCTTGAGCACCAGCTCGTCCTCGGTCGAGATGATGCCGCCGACGACGACCGGCACGTGATCGAGCCCGGCCTCGCGCAGCTTGGCCTTCACCTCGCGCACCAGGGGGACGTGGCTGCCCGACAGCACCGAGAGGCCGATGACGTGGGCGCCGCGTTCCTTTGCCTTGGCGACGATCTCGGTCGGCGTCTGGCGGATGCCGTCATAGGTCACGTCGAAGCCGACGATCGCGGGCGCGCAAAGCGATCTGCTCGGCGCCATTGGAATGGCCGTCGAGGCCCGGCTTGCCGACCACGAGGCGAGGCGTCTCGCCGAGCCGTTCGCCGAGATCGGCGATGAGCAGGCGGGCATCCTCCGCGGCCCCGGAGGTAACGGTCTGCAGCGTCACGCCCGTGGGCGCGCGGTATTCGCCGAACACCTCGCGTAGGCGCTGGCCCCACTCGCCCGTCGTCACGCCTGCCTTCGCCGCGGCGATGGAGGGCGGCATGATGTTGGTGCCCGAGCGCGCGGCCTGTTCCAGATCGGCGAGCGCTTGGCCGACCGCACGGTCGTCGCGCTTGGAGCGCCATTCGCGGATGCGGGCTTCGGCCTCCATCTCCACCGTCTCCGAGACGGTGAAGATCGCGCCGTCCCCGGCCGTCAGCGGTGAGGGCTCGCCCTGCTGCCACTTGTTGACGCCGACGACGATCTGCTCGCCCTTCTCGATCGCCGAGATGCGCCGGGCATTCGACTCGACCAGCGCCCGCTTGAGTTCGCCCGCCTCGACCGCCGTGACCGCCCCACCGATCTCGGCGATGCGCGTCAGCTCGGCCCGGGTCTGCTCCTTGAGCGCCTCGACACGGGCCTCGATCACCGTCGAGCCGTCGAAGATGTCGTCGTATTCCAGCAGGTCGGTCTCGAAGGCGAGGATCTGCTGCATCCGCATCGACCATTGCTGGTCCCAGGGGCGCGGCAGGCCGAGCGCCTCGTTCCAGGCCGGGAGCTGCACCGCGCGGGCGCGGGCGCGCTTCGACAGCGTCACCGCCAGCATCTCGATGAGGATGCGATGGACGTTGTTCTCGGGCTGCTGCTCCGTCAGCCCCAGGCTGTTGACCTGCACGCCGTAGCGGAAAATCCGCTTCTTGGCGTCGGTGATGCCGTAGCGCTCCTGGGCGATCTCGTCCCACAGCTCGGCGAACGCCCGCATCTTGCAGATTTCGGTGACGAACCGCATGCCGGCGTTCACGAAGAACGAGATCCGGCTGAAGACGTCGGAGAAACTGGCCTCGTCGAAATCAGGGTCGTCGCGCACCGTGTCGAGCACGGCGATGGCGATGGCCAGCGCGTAGGAGAGTTCCTGAACCGGCGTCGCCCCCGCCTCCTGCAGGTGGTAGGAGCAGACGTTCATCGGGTTCCACTTCGGCACGTTCTTGGTCGTGAACAGGATCACGTCCTTCGTGAGCCGAAGCGAAGGCGCGGGCGGAAACACGTAGGTGCCGCGCGAGAGATATTCCTTGATGATGTCGTTCTGCGTGGTGCCCTGGAGCGCTGCGAGCGGCGCGCCCTGCTCCTCCGCCACCGCGAGGTAGAGCGACAACAGCCACGGCGCCGTGGCGTTGATCGTCATCGAGGTATTCATCTGTGCCAGCGGGATCTGGTCGAACAGGGCCCGCATGTCGCCGAGATGCGCGATCGAGACGCCGACCTTGCCGACCTCGCCGCGGGCGAGTTCGTGATCCGGGTCGTAGCGCCGGTCTGCGTCGGCAGATCGAAGGCGACCGATAGGCCGGTCTGACCCTTGGCCAGGTTGCCGCGATAGAGCTTGTTGGACTCCGCCGCCGTGGAATGCCCCGCATAAGTGCGGATGATCCACGGCTTGTCGCGCTTGACCTCGGCGACGCTCGCTTGCGCGCTCATCCCACTCGACTCCCTGTCCGATGCAATCGCGCGCCTTGAGGCGCGGCTATTGGCCGGCACCGTAGCGAAGCCGCTGCGTCGCGTCATCTGGGAGAAAGGTCGAGGGTGCGTGCCTCAAGCCCTGGAAAAACTTGATGTGGCGGTGAAGCGGATTTGTCGTTGGGCGGCCGGCTCCCGACACAACGCGAGCCCCCGGCGCCTTTCAATTCCCAGTGATCGTTCAACCGAAGGACGACAAATACACCGCATCGTTGCAGATTTGGATGGCTCCAAGCTCGGCCTCACGCGTTGGGGCGGCAACGTTCGCACGGCGCAAAGCTGGTCGCGACGCCCGCCCGCAGAGGCATCGAGACGGAGAGACATGCGATGGCAGACCAGGGCCCGCGCCTGACCACGGCCTTCGGAAACCCGATTTCCGATAATCAGAATTCGCTCACCGCCGGCTCGCGTGGGCCGGTTCTCATGCAGGACTACCACCTCATTGAGAAGATGGCCCATTTCAACCGGGAGCGGATCCCGGAGCGGGTGGTGCACGCCAAGGGCTACGGCGCCTACGGCACGTTCCGGCTCACCAAAAGCCTGTCCGAGTTCACCCGCGCCAAGGTGCTCACCGAGGTCGGCAAGGACGTGCCGATGGTCGCGCGCTTCTCCACCGTCGGCGGCGAGTCCGGTTCAGCCGACACCGCCCGCGACCCCCGCGGCTTCGCCCTCAAGTTCTACACCGAGGAGGGCAACTGGGATCTCGTCGGCAACAACACCCCGATCTTCTTCGTGCGCGACGCGATCAAGTTCTCCGACTTCATCCGCACCCAGAAGCGCGATCCGCGCACCCACCTGAAACCCCACTGGCGCCGCTGGGACTTCTGTAGCCTGTCGCCGGAGGCGATCCATCAGGTGATGTTCCTGTACTCGGATCGCGGTACGCCGAAATCGGCGCGCTTCATGAACGGCTACGGCTCGCACACCTTCTCGCTGTGGAACGACTGGGGCGAGCGCCACTGGGTGAAGTTCCACTTCCACACCAAGCAGGGCATCCAGAACTTCTCGGCCGACGAAGCCGACGAAGCCGACGAGGTCGCGGGCAAGGATCCGGACTACTCCTCCGCCGACCTCTCCACCGCCATCGAGCAGGGCGACTTCCCGAAATGGAAGGTCTCCGTGCAGCTGATGCCGGAATTGGACGCCGACACCTACCGCATCAACCCGTTCGACCTCACCAAGGTCTGGCCGCACGGCGACTATCCGCTGATCGAGATCGGCGAGATGGAGCTCAACCGCAATCCCGAGAACTACTTCGCCGAGATCGAGCAATCCGCCTTCGAGCCCTCGAACGTGGTGCCCGGCATCGTTTTCTCGCCCGACAAGATGCTGCAGAACCGGGTGCTGTCCTATGCCGACGCCCACCGCTACCGGCTCGGCGTGAACTACCAGCAGATCCCGGTGAACCAGGCGAAGAACGCTGACGTTCAGACCTACCATCGCGACGGCGCCATGCGCACCGACGGTAACCATGGCGCCCAGGTCGATTACGAGCCGAACTCCTTCGGCGGCCCGAAACAGGACCCGTCCTTCAGCGAACCGCCGCTGCGGATCCGGGGCGATGCCGGCCGCTACGGATGGCCGGGCGACGACGAGGATCTCTACGGTCAGCCCAAGCTGTTCTGGACCAAGGTGCTCGATGAGGGCGGCCGCAAGCGGCTCGTGGAGAACATCGTCACCTCGATGGGCGACAGCCCGCGCCACATTCAGGAGCGGATGATCGCGCACTGGTTCAAGGTGCACGAGGATTTCGGGCGCGGTGTGGCCCAGGGGCTCGGCATCAATGCGGCACAGGCCGCCGCCGAATAGTCATCTCAACATTATTTTGAATACAGGGGCATCGACGTTGGTCGGTGCCTCTTTTTTGTGCGGATGAGGCAAAGCCTTGCCTTTTAGACCACTTGGAAGGCTGGAAACATCGTGCTTATAGCGTCGGCCAAGGTCGCGCGGTTCGTCACGCGCGTGCCAGAACCAACAGGGAGTGCCACGATGGCTGCAAGCGCAGCACCGGCCTGGACCGGGCAGACGGCGGAAGCCAAGGACCTTTACGAGCTCGGCGAGATCCCCCCGCTCGGCCACGTGCCTGCCAAGATGTATGCCTGGGCGATCCGCCGCGAGCGCCACGGGCCGCCGGAGCAGTCGCACCAGCTCGAAGTGCTTCCCGTCTGGGAGATCGGTGACGACGAGGTGCTCGTCTACGTCATGGCCGCTGGCGTGAACTACAACGGCGTCTGGGCCGGCCTCGGCGAGCCGATCTCGCCGTTCGACGTGCACAAGGGCGAGTACCACATCGCCGGCTCCGACGCGTCGGGCATCGTCTGGAAGGTCGGCGCCAAGGTGAAGCGCTGGAAGGTCGGCGACGAGGTCATCGTCCACTGCAACCAGGACGACGGCGACGACGAGGAGTGCAACGGCGGCGACCCGATGTTCTCGCCGACCCAGCGGATCTGGGGTTACGAGACCGGCGACGGTTCGTTCGCGCAGTTCTGCCGGGTGCAGTCGCGCCAGCTCATGGCCCGCCCCAAGCACCTGACCTGGGAAGAGGCCGCCTGCTACACGCTGACGCTCGCCACCGCCTACCGCATGCTGTTCGGCCACGCGCCGCACACCGTGCGTCCGGGCCAGAACGTGCTGATCTGGGGCGCCTCCGGCGGCCTCGGCGTGTTCGGCGTCCAGCTCTGCGCGGCCTCCGGCGCCAACGCCATCGCCGTGATCTCGGACGAGTCGAAGCGCGACTACGTGATGAGCCTCGGTGCCAAGGGCGTCATCAACCGCAAGGACTTCGACTGCTGGGGTCAGCTCCCGACCGTCAACAGCCCCGAATACAACACCTGGCTCAAGGAAGCCCGGAAGTTCGGCAAGGCGATCTGGGACATCACCGGCAAGGGCAACGATGTCGACATCGTGTTCGAGCATCCCGGCGAGGCGACCTTCCCGGTCTCGACGCTGGTGGCCAAGCGCGGCGGCATGATCGTGTTCTGCGCCGGCACCACCGGCTTCAACATCACCTTCGACGCCCGCTACGTCTGGATGCGCCAGAAGCGCATCCAGGGTTCGCACTTCGCCCACCTCAAGCAGGCTTCGGCTGCCAACCAGTTCGTGATGGACCGGCGCGTCGATCCCTGCATGAGCGAGGTGTTCCCCTGGGACAAGATCCCGGCCGCGCACACCAAGATGTGGAAGAACCAGCACCCGCCGGGCAACATGGCGGTGCTCGTCAACTCCACCCGCGCGGGTCTGCGCACGGTCGAGGACGTGATCGAGGCCGGCCCGCTCAAGGCGATGTAAGCCAGTCCACGTGACACGAAGAAGCCCGCGTATCCCGGTGGATGCGCGGGCTTCTTTCGTTCGAGGACGCGTTCAGCGCACCCGGTCGATCGCCCGCTGCGGTGTGCCGATCGTGGTGTGGAACGGCCGTTCGCCGCCGCCCTTCTCGAAGGCGACGATGCTGTCGAAGACGTGGATCGCGCCGATACTCCGACCGATCTCCTGCGCACCCCGGTCGTGATACCAGGCGTGCATGTCGTCGATGAACCCCTTCGTCATCTCCAGGAACGTGCCCTTACGGCGATAGCCGCCCTCGTAGTCCCGCCAGTACGCGGTGTGCAGGTCTTCGGCGACGTAGAGACCGTCGGGCGCCAGGAGCGGAAACAGCGTCTCGAAGGTGACGCGTTGGTGGCTCGCGACGTGGCTGCCGTCGTCGAGGACGACATCGACGCCGCCCATCTCCTCGACCACGGACCGAAGGAAAGCGGGATCGGCCTGCGAGCCGATACGGACCTGCGCGGCGCGACCGTCGAACACCGCGCAGCGCGGATCGACATCGACGCCGTAGAGAATGGCGCTCGGTCCGAAGAAACGACGCCAAAGGTCGAGGGAGCCGCCCTCGTAGACGCCGATCTCGAGGAAGCGCAGCGGTCGCCCGTCCGGCCTGCCGTCGCGAAAGGGCGCGAACAGCCGGCTGTAGATCGGCAGGAAGTGGTTCCACTTGTTGATCAGGTGGTCGCCGTCATAGCCGTAGAACAGCTTCGAGAAGGCGTCGTCGCCCCGCGTCTTCACCTCGGCCAGATCGCGATAGAAGTCGTTGGCCGGGCTGCTGCGAAATAATCCCACCGATTTGGCGACGGACTTGAGTGCCCGCTTGATCTGCGGATGATTGTGCAGCGTTCGTCTGAGAAACGTCATGCCGAGATGCGGCCCGTCGTGCTGTCCGAGGTCGCGCGCACGAAGCACGACCCGGCGTGGCTCGTAAAGCCGGCCGGATCGAACGAATGCGAGAGGCGATGCCGGTCGGGCTCAGGCCTCGCCGCGGGCGACGAGGGCTTCATATTCCGGGACTTCGAGGCGGCCTTCCTTGGCGACGCGGGCCTTGTCCTCGTCGCTGATGACGTCGCCGGCGAGGTCGAGCCGCTTCCAGGCCGCGAGCGGCGTCTCGCGGTCGGGGCGGGGGACGTACTTGTTCTGCTCGAGCTTCTTGTACTTGTGGATGTAGCGCGGGCAGTTGATCCAGATCTTCGTCACATCGACGCGCACAAGATACTTCGCCTCGGTGTAGTCGGCCATCAGCGGATCGTCGCGCAGCAGCGAGGCGTGACCCTGAACCCGGATGCGGTGCGGCGTCTCGAAGTCGATGAACAGGAGGCCGATCTTAGAGTCCGTCCGATAAGTCATGATGCTCGCCCGAGCCTTCGGACGAGGATCATGACGGCGGCGGCGTAGAGGAAGGCCTGGGCCGAGGCGAGGGTCGCTTCCGGGTCCTTCCAGAGGCGTCGGTTGCGGCTGATCCATCCGAAGAAGCGTTCCACCACCCATCGGCGTGGATGCACGGCGAAGCCGACCTGATCCTTCGGTTTGCGCACGATGTCGATGGTGATGACGGTGGCGGTCGCGGGTCTGTCGCCGGCATAGCCTGCATCGGCGAAAGCTCTGACGATGAACGGGAAGGTCCGCCGCGACAGGCGCAGCACCGGTCCAGCCCCATCGCGATCCTGAATGTCGGCGGTCTGCGGATCGAGCACGAGGGCGCGCCCGTCCGTGTCGACCAGGGCCTGACGCTTGCGGCCCTTGACCTTCTTTCCAGCGTCGTAGCCGCGCGGGCCGCCGCTCTCGGTGGTCTTCACGCTCTGGCTGTCGAGCACGGCCGCCGTCGGCGAGGCCTCGCGACCGGCCCGCTCCCGGTCGGCCATGACCAGGGCGTGGTTGATCCGCCCGAACAATCCCTCGTCCCGCCAGCGGCTGAAGTAGCCGAACGTCGTGCTGCGCGGAGGGAGATCCTTTGGGATCAACCGCCATGCGATGCCGCCGCGCAGCACGTAGAAGATCGCGTTCAGGACCTCCCGCATCGTCCAGACAGGCGGACGACCACGCGAGGCGGGCTCTGGCATCATGGGCGCGATCACCGCCCATTCCGTATCCGTCAGGTCGGTTTCGTATCGAAGGCGCGCACGGTTATGCTGCCGGCGAGTGGTCGGGGTCCACATGGCACGTCCAGATGAGGCTTCAGCACCCTTCTGGAATCACCGCCATTCCGGCCACTCAACCCCTGCCGGACGTTATCGGACGGGCTCTTAGCCTGCCCCGCGATGTTGCCCATCGAGTAGAACATCCCGTTGCCGTCGAAGCCGGGGAAGACCAGCGTCGAGCCGTCGACCACCTTCACGAAGCCGGTCGGGCCGCCCTTGTAAGAGACGGTCGGCATGCCGTCGGGATCGACGGTGGAGAGGAAGAACATGTCGCGCGAGGCAATGAAGGCGGCCTCGTCGGGTTGAATCGTCTCGTGAACCCAATCCTCGTCGAGGCGCACGGCGAGCTTGGTCGTGCCGAATTCCTCCTGGAGGGCGCGGTGCGCCTCCGAGTAGAGCGATGCCATATGCGTCTCCTCCGGGGCCGATTGCTTCGAGCCTCCTGAGGGAGCGTTTAAGGCAAAGGCGCAAGGGCGCAAACGGGGCCGCGAAAAAGGCCGGTCCCGCTCGCGCGAACCGGCCTCAGGCACCACAGCGGAGGCCGAGCGAAGCCCGGCCTCCAAGTCCGAAAAGATCAGTTCTTGGTCTTGTCGACCAGGGCCTTCTCGGAGATCCACGGCATCATGCCACGGAGCTTGGCGCCGACTTCCTCGATCGGGTGGGCGGCGAGCTTGGCGCGGGTGGCCTTGAACGAGGTCTGGCCGACCTTGTTCTCCAGCATCCAGTTGCGGGTGAAGATGCCCGACTGGATGTCGTTGAGGACGCGCTTCATCTCGGCCTTGGTCTCCGGCGTGACGATGCGCGGGCCGGTGACGTACTCGCCGTACTCGGCGGTGTTCGAGATCGAGTAGTTCATGTTGGCGATGCCGCCCTCGTAGATGAGGTCGACGATCAGCTTCACCTCGTGCAGGCACTCGAAATAGGCCATCTCGGGGGCGTAGCCCGCCTCGACCAGCGTCTCGAAGCCGGCCTTGATCAGCTCGACAAGGCCGCCGCAGAGCACGGCCTGCTCACCGAACAGGTCGGTCTCGCACTCTTCCTTGAAGGTGGTCTCGATGATGCCGGCGCGGCCGCCGCCATTGGCCGAGGCGTAGGAGAGGCCGAGGTCGTGGGCGTTGCCCGAGGCGTCCTGGGCGATGGCGATCAGGGTCGGCACGCCGCCGCCCTTGAGGTACTCGCCGCGCACGGTGTGGCCGGGGCCCTTCGGGGCGACCATGAGCACGTCGAGGTCCTTGCGGGGCTCGATCAGGTTGAAGTGCACGTTGAGGCCGTGGGCGAACAGGAGCGCGGCGCCCTGCTTCATGTTCGGCTCCAGCGACTCCTTGTAGATGTCGCCCTGCAGCTCGTCCGGGGTGAGCATCATCACCACGTCGCCCCACTTGGCGGCGTCGGCGACGTTCATCACCTTGAAGCCCTCGTGCTCGGCCTTCTTGGCGGTGGCGGAGCCCTCGCGCAGGGCGATGACGATGTCCTTCACGCCCGAATCGCGCAGGTTGAGCGCGTGGGCATGGCCCTGGGAGCCGTAGCCGACGATGACGACGTTCTTGCCCTTGATCAGGTTCAGGTCGGCATCGCGATCGTAATAGACGCGCATGGTGGTGTCCTCTCTCGTGTCAGTGGTTTCGGTTCAGGGTTTCGCCCGGCCGTAGAGGGCCAGGAACTGCTCGACGGCACGGGCCGCGTCGCTCCGGATCTCGGCGGCGTCGAGGTCGAGCGCGTCGCCGAGAAGAAGTCGGATCTGAATATCGCGGCCGACCAGACCAAAGAAGGTCCGGAAGGCCGCCTCGCTGTCCTCGAAAGTGAGCAGGCCGGCCGCGCGGCCCGCTTCGAGCACCGGCTTCACCCGCTCGCCGATGGCGAAGCGGCCATTGGCCAGCACGATGCCGCCGAGATTGCTCTTGCGGGACCCCGCATCGGCGATGGCGATACGGTTGAGCGCGACCGAGGTCGGGCTGGCAATGACTGCAAGCCAGCTCTCGGCGAAATCGAGGAGGTTCTTGCGCAAGGCGACGGCATCCAGCCCGCTCACGTCGTAGCGGCCGGCATGGACCCGCGAGGCCTGCCAGCGGACCGTCGCGGTGAGCAGACCGTCACGGTCGCCGAACCAGCGGTAGAGCGTCTCCTTCGAGCAGCTCGCCCGGCGCGCCACCGCATCCATGGTGAGCGGATCACGGCCATCGACCATCAGCGCCAACGCGGCATCCAGCACCGCCTGCTGGCGCGGCGTGGGCGTCTCGGCCGAAAGCTCGTCGCTGATGAGGGGGCTCGGCTGCATGATCCGGTTGCTGGACAGTACCGTACCGTACGGTACGCTCGTCTAACCGACCCGGCCGCCGGGGACAAGCGGGGTGGTAGAGATCGTCCGATCCCGCGCACCGTCACGTTTCTGTCGCCGCCTTGCTGAACCCGCTTGCCGAGCGCCCGGCCTCGGCGTATACGGCCCTCCGTCGCCACAGCGACGCCCGTGCCGCCCACCCGCGGCGGCACGTCGGGTGTTTGGGTGCGTAGCTCAGCGGGAGAGCATTCGCTTCACACGCGAAGGGTCACAGGTTCGATCCCTGTCGCGCCCACCACCGCCCCTCTGCGACAGTTCGGTCGTTCTTGGCACAAACAGCGTCCAAGCCGCCATTGGCAGGCATTTGACGCTTGCGCGTCTGCGTGGTGGGTTATGCGGCGATTCGCATCATTGGTGCGTTCGCGGAGACTGCCGGTTGCCGATCCTCGTCATTTTCACCGCCGTCATCGTCAGCGTTTTGATCTGGCTTCTGCGGGCCCATCACGCGGTCAAGCAGCTCAAAGAGATCGATCAAGACACCAAGGTGCTTCAGCGCAAGGCGAAGTCGGCCTTCGAGAATTTCGTCGGGACGCCGTTGCAGCGGGTGAACGACGTGCGGCTCGCCGCCGTCATCCTGATGATCCAGATCGTGCGGACCGGCAGCCCGATCACGGCGTCCGAAAAGACCCGCATCTTCGAACTGATGGAAAACCCGCTGGAGATTCAGACGATCTCGGCGACCTTCGAGCGGGCGTGGCGCTACACGCAGGAGCGCCACGCCCGTTCTCGCTCGTCGCCGACCCGCTGCTGCCGCTGTTTCGCGAAAAGCTGACGGGCGAGGAGCGGATGCAGCTCGTCGAGATGCTGACCAACGTCGCCTCCGCCCATTCCGCTCCGAGCGAGCTGCAGCGCGAGGCGCTGGCGCGGCTGAAGCGTCGGCTGATCGCCGGCAAGCCGGAATTGGCGACAAGCCGGGCCGACCACTTCGGATAGGACGGACCCCGCGCGAACGAAAAAGGCCGCCCCGAAGGGCGGCCCGCCGTGGGTCCCGCTGTCAGAGCGGGATGTTGTCGTGCTTCTTCCAGGGCTGCTCCATCTCCTTGGTGCGCAGCATCCCAAGGGCCCGCGCGATCCGCTTGCGGGTGGAGTGGGGCATGATCACCTCGTCGATGTAGCCGCGCTCCGCCGCCACGAAGGGCGAGAGGAAGCGGTCCTCGTATTCCTTGGTCCGCTCGGCGATCTTGTCCGCGTCACCGATCTCGGCGCGGAAGATGATCTCGACCGCGCCCTTGGCGCCCATCACCGCGATCTGCGCCGTCGGCCACGCGTAGTTCAGGTCGGCGCCGACATGCTTGGACGCCATCACGTCGTAGGCGCCGCCGAAGGCCTTGCGGGTGATGATGGTCACGAGCGGCACAGTCGCTTGGCTGTAGGCGAAGAGCAGCTTGGCGCCGTGCTTGATCAGACCGCCATATTCCTGCGCCGTGCCCGGCAGGAAGCCCGGCACGTCGACGAAGGTGACGATTGGAATTGAGAACGCGTTGCAGAAGCGCACGAAAGCGGGCCGCCTTCCGGGAGGCGTCCGAATCGAGCACGCCGGCCAGCACCAGCGGCTGGTTGGCGACGAAACCGACGGTGCGGCCCTCGACGCGGCCGAAGCCGGTGATGATGTTGCGGGCGTAAGCCGCCTGGATCTCGAAGAAGTCACCCTCGTCCACGACCCGGCGGATCAGCTCGCCCATGTCGTAGGGCTTGTTCGGGTTGTCCGGGATCAGCGTGTCGAGCGACTTGTCGAGGCGGTTGACGTCGTCGAAGCTCTCGATCTCCGGCACGCCCTCGATGTTGTTGGCGGGCAGGAAGTCGAGCAGGCGGCGGATCTGGAGAATCGCCTCGACGTCGTTCTCGAACGAGCCGTCGGCGATCGAGGATTTCGAGGTGTGGACCTTGGCGCCGCCGAGTTCCTCGGCGGTCACGACCTCGTTGGTGACGGTCTTCACCACGTCCGGGCCGGTCACGAACATGTAGCTCGTGTCACGCACCATGAAGATGAAGTCGGTCATGGCCGGTGAGTAGACGTCGCCGCCCGCGCACGGCCCCATGATGACCGAGATCTGCGGGATCACGCCGGAGGCCGCGACGTTGCGGCGGAACACCTCGCCGTAACCGCCGAGCGCGGCCACGCCCTCCTGGATGCGGGCGCCGCCGGCATCGAAGATGCCGATGATCGGGGCGCGCATCTTCAGCGCCATGTCCTGAACCTTGACGATCTTGGCCGCGTGCGCCTCGGAGAGCGAGCCGCCGAACACCGTGAAGTCCTTCGAGAACAGGAAGACGGTGCGTCCGTTCACGGTGCCCCAGCCGGTGACGACGCCGTCGCCGGGGATCTTCTGCTTCTCCATGCCGAAATCGGTGGAGCGGTGCTGCACGAACATGTCGAATTCCTCGAACGACCCGTGGTCGAGTAGGAGTTCGATGCGCTCGCGCGCCGTGAGCTTGCCGCGCTTGTGCTGCGCCTCGAGCCGCTTTTCCCCGCCGCCGAGACGGGCCTGTGCGCGACGCTCCTCAAGCTTCTCGAGAATGTCCTTCATGGTGCTGGCGAGACTCCCTGGGGATCGAAATCGTTTTTTGAATACAGATCAGAGCGTAAGAGCTTGACCTTGCATCGATCGATCGCCCTTAGCACGCGTTCCCGCCCTCGGAAACGGCCAGCGACGCGGCGCGAGCATCCTCCTTTTCTCCGAAAGCCGGTGACCACCGTTCGGGACGACGCTCGACCGCGGCTAATCCGCGGGCCTCGCGGTTGAGATGGCGGCCCCGGCTCGAAGGCCGGGGCCGCGTGCTTTCAGAAATTCGCTACGGACGAACCCGTAATTCAGCCCTTCTTGATCAGCGGCGCCGGCTCGACCGGTGCGGGCGGGGGCTTGGTCGCGCAGGCGGCGGCGCTCAGGGTGAGCACGGCCGTGAGGGTAGCAAGGGCGATCCGCTGGGTGTTGAGTCGAAGGGTCGGCACGTTCGTCTCCAAAAGTTGGACGATGCCAAATTGGAATAGAAACAGGCCGGCCCGATAGTGCGCTGAAGCGACACTTCGAATTAATCTGATCAGGATATTATAATCGATCCAAGATTAGGCATCTTGCTTTACTAGCGGTCGCAACCGCATCATTCATGTGCAGACGGCCGTTCAATTGGGTCGTTGCGCCACCATCGCCGCGGTCCTGAACTCCGTCCGGCGGTGGGCAAGGCGCGCCTCGGCCTCGGCATCGCGCCCCCAGACGCTCGCCTGATAGGTCTCGTCCACATGGGCCGCCGCCCAGGCGTCATCCGCGCTCAGGCGGCCGTGCAGTACGGCCAGCGCAATCACGAGAGAGCCGGTCAGCGTCGTGAGTGTGTGGAGGGCCGCGAGGCGGAACGGATCGTCCACCGCCTCGATCGCGGCGCGCAACGCGGCCACCGAGCCCTCCGGCTGCTCGACATGCATGACGCCCTCCGCGAGGAACAGCCGTGCGCCGAGCGTCTCAGCCACCCAAGCCACGAGCGGGTCCCAGGCCTCGGACTGAACGGCGACGAGGCGTTCGGGCGCGCCGGCCCGGTAGGCAACGAGATCGGTGCCGGCAAAGGCGGCGAGATCCTCGGCGACCGCGGCGCGGCGCTCGACCACGCCGTCGATCGTGGTGTTGACGAGGCGGGTCAGCGGCATGGTGCGCGGGTCGATCACGTCCGCTTGCGCCTCCCATTCCGCCGCGAGCGCTTCACCCAGCACCCGGCCGGGCACGACCAGCGGCCGGCGGCCCGGCGTGTTGGCGCCGCGCCCGTCGAGGACGAGGCGGAAGCCGCCTTCGGCCTCCATGAGACCGGCCTGCGCGTAGAAGCGCTTCGGCAGCGTCGGCCCCGTACCGGCGCGAGAGGCCTGGACACGGTCCGGCTTTCCGTTCTCGCCGGGTTCGCCCAGCCAATCTCGGGTGACGTCGTCGCCTGAAGTGCTCATGGTCCGCAGATAGGATTTCTCATCGCCTCGCGCGAGTCTCGGTCGCGGCGGCGGATGCGCCTATTGTGTCGCGAGCCGTTCCGTCACCGGGCCGGGCTGCGAATCGTCTAGGGGGCCGGAGAACAGGTCGCTCAAGGTCGCCGCCGAATCGACGACCGTGACCGCACCCGCGCTGAACAGCGCGCCGGGGGGGTGATAGCCCCAGCCGACGCCGATGGCGGCCACGCTCGCGCTCCGGGCCATCATCATGTCGAAGGTCGTGTCGCCGATCATCACCGTCATCGACGGTTCGGCGCCGGTCTCGGCCATGGCCTGAAGCAGCATGGCCGGATCGGGCTTGGAGGGGGCGTCGTCGGCGGTCTGGATCGTGGCGAACCAGCGCTCCCAACCGTACTTGTCCACGAGATGATTGACGCCCCGGCGTGACTTGCCGGTGGCGATGCCGAGCTGGATGTCGTCGCGGCGGTGCAGCCGCTCGACCAACTCGGCCATGCCCGGGAACAGCGGCTCCTCGTAGTCGGGATCGACCCGCAACGCCTGGAACGCCTTGCGATAGCTGTGCGCGAGCGACTCGATTGGGCCGGCTTCGCCAACGAGGCGACGGAACGCTTCGGGCAGGGACAGCCCGACCACGGACAACGCCTCCTTGCGCGGCGGGGCTACCAAGCCATGCTCGGAGAAGGCGCGGTGCTGCGCCTCCACGATCAGGTGCTGGCTGTCGATGAGGGTGCCATCGACATCGAAGACGATCAGCTTGAGCACGGCCGGAGCGCCCCGTCGGCTCACGGCCTGCGAGCGGGCGCCGGCTGCGAGGCCGGGCGCCGCTCGTAACCGAGGCGGCAGCGTACGAGGAAGCGGCGGCGGGCGCCGCCGGACAGCCTGCGGCGGTGCGATTCGCGGTTACAGGCGGCGTAGGAGATGCGGCGTCGGCGCTCGGAGGCCCGCATGCCCGCACCCGGCGGTCGCGCCGCCGGTGCCGCCTGAGGCGGGGCAGGGGCCGCAGCATGGGGCGGTCCTTGGACTTGTCCTTGCAGCGGACCTTGGGGCTGCCCCTGCGATTGTCCTTGGGGCTGCGCCGGCGCTCCATCGCCGGGAGGCGCCGCGCCAGCCGGCGCAGCGGCCCAGAGCAGGCTGGCCAGCGCGACGGACAACAGGGTGACGGGCCTCATGCGATCCTGAACCTCGTTGTACCGGCCCGTGGCAGGGAAAGGCTTTGGACAGTCCCGACGACCTCTGCCTCAGCCCGTCGATTCGAACTGTGGCAACGGGCTTCCGGGCCTGAACGCGGTTCCGATAGAAGCACCTCGCGGTGTTCTCGTCCACGCAGCGACTGACGAAGCAAGAGTTATGGCAACAGGCCCGTGTTCCAAGGCTCTCCTCGTTTTCGTGAAGAGCCTCGGATTCTGTCAGGCCTCCGGCGCTTCGACGATCGGGTCGTAGCGGGCGGCATCGAAGCCGAGCAGGTTCCAGCTCTGCGCCATGTGCGGCGGCAGCGGGGCGCTGACATCGACCGGCTGGCCGGTGCGCGGATGCGGGATCACGATGCGGCGGGCGAGCAGGTGCAGGCGATTCTGGATGCCGCCGGGCAGCTCCCAGTTCTCCACGTCGAAATATTTCGGGTCGCCGACGATCGGGTGGCCGATATGCGCGGCGTGAGCCCTCAACTGGTGCGTCCGTCCGGTGACGGGTTTCAGCGAGAGCCAGGCCAGCTTCTGTGCTGCCTGATCGACGGTGGCGTAGTAGGTAAGCGCGTGGCTGGCGCCGTCGTCGCCGTGTTTGGCGACGCGCATGCGCGCATCGGCGTCGGTTGGCTCATCCTTGACGAGATAGGTCGAGACCCGGCCCTGGCGGGTGCGGGGCACGCCCGCCACCAGCGCCCAGTAGATCTTGCGCGCGGCGCGGGAGCGGAAGCTCTTGGCCAGCGTCGACGCGGCCAGACGCGTCTTGGCAACGATCAGACAGCCCGCCGTGTCCTTGTCGAGGCGGTGGACGAGGCGCGGGCGCTGTCCGTCCGGCCCGGTCAACGCCTCCAACAGGCCGTCGACGTGGCGCACCGTGCCCGAGCCGCCCTGCACCGCGAGGCCGAACGGCTTGTTGAGAATCATCATGTCCGCATCCTCGTAGAGGATCAGCGAACGCAGGAACTCGGCGTCCCCATCGATCTTGGCGGCGCTGCGCGGCCTCTCGGTCGGCTGGTCGAGCTTGAGCGGCGGCACCCGCACGCTCGAACCCGGCTCCAGCCGGTCGTTCGGCTTGGCGCGCTTGCCATCGACCCGCAACTCGCCCTTGCGGACGATGCTCTGCACGCGGGTGAAGGGAAGCTGCGGAAAGCGCGCGCCCAGAAAGCGGTCGATGCGCATCCCGGCCTCATCGGGGTCGACGGTCAGCGTCTGCACGCCGCTCGCCAGCGTCGCCGAGGCCGCAGCCCGCTGTTCGCGGCGCGTCGGGCCGGCCGGAGCCTCCGCGGGCGGCGCCTTGGCCGGGTCAGGCTTGGCAAAGGAGGGCTTGGCGAAGGACGGCTTGGCAGCGCGAGGCTTGTCAGAAGGCGATTTGGCGCGAGCTCGCGGCGCGTCCGGCTTCGGCGCCGTGGCTTCGGGCACGCGATTCGGGCGCGGTGCGCTCTCGCTGGTCGCGCCGTCATCCCAGGGCGAGCGCTCGGCGGCGTCCTCGCCGCGGTTGCGGGCGGCGCGCTGCGCGGCGTCTTTGGCGGAGGTGCGCGGCCCCGTGCCGGCACGCGGCGCGAACCCGCTGGGTCCGCGTTTTGCGCCGGACCCGCGATGTGGTGGACGTCCCTTCATGTGCCGCTGCTATCACCCTGAGATGACGGCGCAAAGCGCTGCAGCCGGTTGCGCGGCAGAATCCTTGCCAACGATCCCTCGGCGCGCAGAGGCGGCGAGCCGCGGCGACCGGTGTAACTTCCGCTCGTCCATGAACGGCCGGGATCGATCCGACCGTCTGCAGATCCTGCGAAAGCCGCTCTCGAGAGTGGGGCGGCAGGAGGGCGCGCTGCGCCGAACTGGCGCCTCAGGCGGCCAACCGTGCCGCCTCCAGGGTGAGGCCGAGCCCGACCGAACCGAACGTGTCGCCATCGACGACCCGCGCGCCCGGCACGCAGGCGGTCAGCGCCGCGCGCACATGCGGCAGACCGGTCGAGCCGCCGGTGAGGAACAGCGCATCGATCCGATCAGCTGTCAGCCCGGCCTGATCGAGGCAGCGGTCGATCCGCTGCGCCATGCGCCGCGCGAGGTCATCGGTATGTCCGGCCAGCCGTGCCCGATCGACATCCGCCGCTAGGCCCGATTCGACCCATTCCAGATCGACCGTACCGGCCCCCGCATCGGAGGCGGCGATCTTGGCGCCCTCCACCGCCATGGCGAGGGAATGTCCGCGCTCCGCTTCGACGACGTTGCGCAAACGGGTCACGAGTTCCGGCCGGGCGGCGTCGCGCACCACCTCGTCGATCTCGCGCAGGGTCTTGGGGTTGTAGAGCCGGTTGATGCTCGACCATGTGGCGAGGTCGTGGAAATAGGCGTTCGGCACGGCGAGGTCCGCCCGCTTCATCGGACTCCCGAGGCCGAGGAGCGGCATCACCGCGCCGAGGCTCAGGTTCCGGTCGAAATCGGTGCCGCCGATGCGAATGCCGTCATTGGCCAGAATGTCCTCGGCCCGCTCGTCGCGCCGATGCCGCTCGGGCGAGAGCCGGACGATGGAGAAGTCGGAGGTGCCGCCGCCGATATCGGCGATCAGCGCGATCTCCTCCGACGTCACCGTGCGCTCGTAATCGAGTGCGGCCGCGATCGGCTCGTATTGAAAGCGGACGTGGCGGAAGCCGATGCTCTCGGCGATTTGGCGCAGCGTGTCTTCCGCCTTGCGGTCGGCGGCCGGGTCGTTGTCGACGAAATGGACCGGGCGGCCATGCACCACGGTGTCGAGTTCGACGCCTGCTTCCGCCTCGCCGCGCGCCTTCACCAGGGTGAGATAGCGAGCGATGACGTCGCGAAAGCGGATGCGCTCGCGCCCGACCGGTGTGGTCTCCTCGATCAGGGGTGAGCCGAGCACGGATTTGAGCGCCCGCATCAGCCGGCCGGGCGTGCCCTCGACATAGGCTTCGATCGCCCCTCGCCCAATCTGCGCCTCCTGGCCGGGCGCGAAGAAGATCGCGCTCGGCAGAGTGCGGTGCGTCCCCTCCAGCGGCACCAGGGTCGGACGGGCGCCCATGCCAATTCCGAGGGTGGTGTTGGACGTGCCGAAATCGAGGCCGCAGGTCGCCATATGACCGGATCGCTTGGATTCTGAGGGGAGGGCGGCTCCGTTACGGCCCCCGGCCGCAGAGTGCAATCCCCGGACCGGCCTCGTTGAGGGCGAACACCTGACGGGATCGCCCTTTTCACCCAGGCCTCGAGCGAGTGCCCTGCCACATCGTTCGATTCGCTCCTACACCGTCCCGAGATAACGGCTGCGCAGATGCGCCAAGAAATCATCCGCCCCGAGCGGCTTTCCGGTCGCGGCGGTCAGCAGCTCATCGGTTTCCATCAGGCTCGCGCGGGCATGGACGTTCTCCCGCAGCCAGCCGCGCAGCTGCGAAAAATCGCCCTCGGCGAGGGCCGGGCGGATACCGGGATGGGCGGCGCAGGCGGCCTTGAAGAGCTGCGCGGCGGCCAGTGCCCCGAGAGTATAGGTCGGGAAATAACCGAAGCTGCCCCCCGGCCAGTGGATGTCCTGAAGGCAGCCATGCCGGTCGTCGGGCACGGTGAGCCCCAGCAATTCCTTCATGCCGTCGTTGAAGGCGCCCGGCAGGTCGGCCACCGTGAGGTCGCCGGCGATCATCGCCGTCTCCAGGCGGTATCGCAGCAGGATGTGAGCCGGGTAGGTCACCTCATCGGCATCCACCCGGATGAAGCCCGGCTCGACGCGGGTGTAGAGACGGTGCAGGTTCTCCGCCTCCCAGGCCGGCCCTTCGCCACCGAACGCCGCGCGCAGGGTCGGCGCAAGGTAGGCGCAGAACTCGGCCGAGCGGCAGGCCTGCATCTCGACGAGCAGCGATTGGCTCTCGTGCAGGCTCATGCCGCGGGCCTGCCCCACCGGCTGGTGGCGCCATGCGGCCGGGCGGCCCTGCTCGTAGAGCGCGTGGCCGGTCTCGTGCAGCACGCCCATCAGCGCCCCGGTGGCGCTCGCCTCGTCGTAGCGGGTGGTGATGCGCACGTCGTCGGTCGCACCGCCGCAGAACGGGTGCAGGCTGATATCGAGCCGTCCGCGCGCGAAATCGAACCCCACGGCCCGCATCAGCTGCAGGCCGATCTCCCGCTGGGTCGCTACCGGAAACGGACCCGGCAGCGGCAGGGGAGGGGCGTCAGCCGCCTGCCGCTCGCGCACCGCGACAACGAGATCCGGCAAGACGGCACGCAACGCCGCGAAGATCGGATCGATGCGCGCCCGCCGCATGCCGGGGTCGTATCCGTCGAGCAGCGCGTCGTAGGGCGCGAGGCCGAGCGCCGCCCCCTTCGCCTCGCCGACGCGTCGTTGCAGCCGCAGCACCTCTTCGAGATGGGGACGCAGGCGCGCGAAATCCGAATCGCGCCGCGCCTCGCGCCAGACCATCTCGCAGCGCGTCGCCGCTTTCGAGGCCGCCTCGACCAGATCGCCCGGCACCGCCGCCGCGTGGGCATAGGCCCGGCGCATCTCGCGCAGGTTGGCCCGCTCCCATTCGCCGAGGTGGCCCTCCGCCTCCGCCGCGTCGAACCGCTCGGCGTTGCGCGGGTCGGTGAGGATCTCGTGGGCGAGCACGCTCAGCACGGCCAGTTGCTCGCCGCGGGTATCGGAGGCGCCGTCCGGCATCTGGGTCTGCGTGTCCCAGCCAAGGATGCCGCTCGCATCCTCCAGCGCGCCGAGCCGGGCGAAGGTGGCGGTGAGCGTCGCGTAAGCCTGCATGATCGGTCGAGATCCCTCGGTGTCGTCCCTGACGGTCAATCGTCGCCGCGGCGCTCCTGCCGCAGCCGTTCCCAATAGGCCAGCCGCTCCCGGTAGCGGGTTTCCATGCCCCGGTCGGTCGGCTCGTAGAAGTGCTGGCGCCCGAGCGCTTCCGGCCAATAATCCTGGCCCGAGAAGGCATCGGGCTCGTCGTGGTCGTAGCGGTAACCCTCGCCGTAGCCGATCCGCCGCATCAGCCCCGTGGGGGCGTTGAGAATGGTGCGCGGCGGCGCGAGCGAGCCCGCAGCCTTCGCCACTCGCGTGGCCGCCTTGTAGGCGTTGTAGACCGCGTTCGATTTCGGCGCGCAGGCGAGATAGACCGTGACCTGTGCCAGCGCGAGTTCGCCCTCGGGCGAACCGAGGAAGTCGAAAGCGTCCTTGGCCGCGTTCGCCACGACGAGGGCTTGCGGGTCGGCCAGTCCGATATCCTCCACCGCCATCCGCACGAGGCGCCGGGCGATGAACAATCGGTCCTCGCCCGCATCCAGCATGCGGCAGAGATAGTACAGCGCCGCGTCGGGATCCGAGCCGCGCACCGTCTTATGCAGCGCGGAGATGAGGTTGTAGTGCCCCTCCTGCGCCTTATCGTAGATCGGCGCCCGGCGCTGCACGAGGCTCTGAAGCGTCTCCGCGTCGAGGATCTCGCCGGGTCGAGCCGAGCGCCACACCTCTTCCGCCAGCGTCAGCGCCGCGCGCCCGTCGCCGTCCGCCATGCGGATCAGCGCCGCGCGCGCCTCCTCGTCGAGGGGCAGCGGCTGCCCGTCCATTTCCTCGGCCCGGGCCAGAAGTCGCGCGAGGGCCGGCGCGTCCAACGCACGGAACAGCAGCACCCGAGCGCGCGACAGCAGGGCGGCATTCAGTTCGAACGACGGATTCTCCGTCGTCGCGCCGACGAGCGTCACGGTCCCGTCCTCCATCACCGGCAGGAAGGCATCGAGCTGGGCGCGGTTGAAGCGATGGATCTCATCGACGAACAGGAGCGTGCCCTGGCCCGTCGCGCGCCGCTTGCGTGCCGCCTCGAACACCTTTCGCAGATCGGCGATGCCGGAGAAGATCGCCGAGATCTGCTCGAAATGCAGGGCGGTCTCGTGCGCGAGCAGCCGCGCTACGGTGGTTTTGCCGGTGCCGGGCGGCCCCCAGAACACGAGCGAGCCCAGGCTGCGCGAGGCGAGCAGACGCGTCAGCGCCCCGTCCGGCCCAGTGAGATGCTCCTGCCCGACGACCTCCGCGAGGCGACGCGGGCGCAAACGATCCGCGAGCGGCCGGGGCGCACCCGTCTCAAGACCAGCGGAAACGAACAGGTCGGACATGGGTGGCATGAACACCGCAGGCCCATCCCTCCGCAAGGGCCCAGACGGCGAAGTCCCCCATCCGCTGCAAAGCCGGCTTGTGGGCCGGCCCGCCCCGTGCTAGGGCGCTCCGCGTCGATACGACACCTCTGCGGAGAGGTGGCAGAGCGGTTGAATGCACCGCACTCGAAATGCGGCATGGGTGCAAGCCCATCGGGGGTTCGAATCCCCCCCTCTCCGCCAAGGCGCCCGTGACGCACGCCATAGATTGTCGTTTTTGGGTGCGTTTTTGACTTCGATCTCAGCATAATTTGTCACAGCCACACAAGCGCTGTTGATAAATAAGGGCTTTTTGCCCCGGCGTTTCGCTTCGTTCCGGTTAAGTCGAGTTCGACCCTGAACTCGTCGCGTTCCTCGAACAACCAAGCTGCACCAGTGCTGAGGCATGAAGTTCGAGGATTCCCCTCGCATCCGTCGCATGCCTCTGCGCCGAGAAAGTCCGCGCCAACAGATGGCGCACACGTGAGGCCGTAGCCTGTTGCGGAGTGACCCAACCTAACGTAGCAGTTGTGGCTAGAGGGCAGATCGAGCCAGCGAAGCAAGAAAATGGCGGTCGGAGGCGGGTGTCTCACGCTACTCAAGCGGCGTCTGGACGGGCGACCCTACGAGCGTGATCCGGAGGTGGAATCCCGGATCGGATCACTCACCAAACTCGGTGATCCCGATCTCATTCGGACCTGCAACCTGCCTAGCAGCAATCCCGCCTATGTTCGCTCTGAATGCGTTCTTTATCTCTTACGGCGCGCATATGGCGCGAGGGCGCTGACACTCAGTGAGCAGCTCCATAAAATCCTGGTCAGGCGGCTGCTGAAGCAAATGCCGCGAGCGGAGGCGGTGGACGGCAAAACCGCTTTAGCCCACAGCCTACGCGTGAGAAATTGCGTCCTCGATCGTTTCACAGATCTGCTGGCATCCGACGGGCAGGCCTACGAGGAACGCCTTGATTTTTATGAGGTACGCTTCGCGTCTGCCATCGCGCGGCTCCGTGATAGCGCGGAACGCGTTGTGACGCGTGAGGAGCGCAAGGCCAAGCCCCTGTTCCATTGGGAAGGACAGATAACGCCTATTTCTAATGACTTAGTAGACAATGTCGCGTGTATGTCGCACGCTCTCAGGGTTGTTGCGCGGGCGGGAGCGGGGCCGGCGCCGTGAGAAGGTTGTGCGACATGCGATCCACTAGCTCGCGGTGCTGCCCGACGCTCGCAACCGAATGGGTGTAATACTGCAACGTTGTGTCCAGGTGAGCATGTCCCATCAGCCCAGGCACCTCGTTCAGTCCGATGACCTGACCGGTATTTTGGACCGAGCCGAGTGAGAGGCTACTGCCTGGCCGCTGCCAAGGGTAGGCGGAAGGCCAGATCGGGAAAGCTGACAGGCGCGGGCGGCCGGTAGCCCAAGGACGAGTGCGGCCGGAGGCGGTTGTAGGTGTTCTGCCAAAGGGCGATCACAGTCTGGGCTTCCTTGAGCGAGTAGAAGATCTCCTGCCTCAGGCACTCGTCGCGCAGCTCTGCTCGGAGATCTCTGCCTCCTTGCACGCCAGCGCCAAGCTCTTGCCCTGGGCGGTCTGCACCTCGATCTGGCGCAGCTTCAGCACCACCCGCTCTGCGCTCGTCTTCTGACCTCGTCGCATATCCGACTCCTTCGGTCCTAGCTGATCCTCTCAATCAGCCCGGTCCAAAGCCAGCCGGTCAGGTCAGGTTGTGCTAGGGGCAATACCGTATGACACATTCTGCTCTATTTAGCAGATCCGACGAGCTGTTTTCGGCTTTTACTCAGCCATTTCTCGATTGTTGACATAACCTCCTCACGGCGACTGTCTCCAGCCGCAGTGAGGAGTCGATTTAATTCGGCTTCAAGAGTCCGTTCAATCGAAGCCCTATCACTATCAGACAAAAATCCGAATGGCAGCTCATGAGCAGCCATCAGATCGAGAAGATAGGCCACCTCCGACGGAGGGCCTTTGCTTGCCCAATAGTGGACAGTGCGTAGGGCCACGCCAATTTCGCTGGCAAACTCCACCTGGGTTTTGCCTAGAGCACGAAGGACTGCTTTGAACCCGGCTCCGTCCATCGACCTTCTCGATCAGGGACAACGAAGGAATGGATGGCTGTATGTCGACAGTGTACCGACTCTCTTACACGAAGTGATCGCGATCTTCGAACGCCTGCTTGTGCCGTTCGAACGCGGTACGCTGTCGGACGATTTCGGCCAATCCTTCGATGAGCGCCTCACGTTCTCCGTCAAGGACGTCGCACAGTGCATCAATTGCGTCGGAGAGCGGCTGGAGGTCACCCACATCTGGGGCGACTGGATGTAGCGCAAACATCATCGTACCTCCTCGACGCTCGCGACAGCCTTGGCGCTCACCTGCGTTGCAGTTGATGTCAGCATGCGGTCGATGTCTTCATGGGAGAGATAGCCGGCTTCCTCGAGCTCGCGAGCGATTGCCTGCAATGAGGCCCTCTGCTCCGTCAGGATGTTCCGTGCCCGATCGCTCGCGCGCCGCAGGCGTTCGGCTATGGCTGGCAGCAGCCCCCCGATCAGGACCATGTCGGTGGAGGCGGCCTCCACCACGACGTTGCCCAGGTGTCCGAGGCCGTAGGTTAGCTCGATGTCGCGCGCGATCGCAGTCGCCATCGCGAGATCGGAACCGACACCGAAGCCCGCACCGATTGATCCGGCACCAAGTTCCACCTCCTCGGCGATCCGGCCCGCCAGAAGAGACGCAATTGCCGCCTCCAGTTCGTAGAGAGTCGCCGCTCCGCCGGCAGCGAATTCCAAACAGGCCTGCCCGCCATTATCGTGCAGGGAGAGGTCCACGAGCGTGCCAAAGCCGAGAGCATGACTCACGACTGCATGCCCAGCTTCATGAATGGCGACACGGTGCCTGATCGTAGGCGGAAGCGGGTGACGGCCCTGGCGGATTTCAGCCAGCACCTCCTCCAAGGTCACCGCCCTGCCATTACGGCGCGCCGTTCCTTTGGCTCGCCGAACGAAGGCTTCCACGTCCGCGCCGGTCATGCCGCGTGCGGCTAGTGCCAGGGGCAGCATCGGCGCATCTGGGAGGATCTCGCGCCCGAGATGGTGGCGGAAGATCTGCGCCAGAGCTGCAGTATCAGGTTTTACGATTGCGATTTCTCTGTCCAAGCGCCCTGCCCGCTTTACCGCAGGATCGATCTTCTCCGGATAGTTCGTTGCCGCAATCACCACGACGCCCGGTCGCTCATCCACCCCGGCGAGAAGCTCAAGGAAGAGGTTCACGATCTGAGTCCAATACTGCACGTACTCACCACGGATCTGCCCGCGGTCGGAGATGCCGTCGAGCTCGTCGATGAACAGGATGCAGGGCGCTTGGGCCTTGGCCTGTGCGAAGACCTTCCGGATCGCCTGCAGCGTGCCGGACAGGTAGTCGGCGGCGTTCCACTCGGCGACCGAGGTTGCCACCAATGGTACGCGCGCAGATTTAGCCAATGCGCGGGCAAAACTTGTCTTGCCGACCCCAGGTGGACCTGAAAGCAGCAGACCTCGATGGTCGAACTCGGCCCAGCTTAACCGGCCAATGCGATAGGCCTGCAGGTCGGCTGCAGCGGCCAAGCCCCATCTTTTAGCCTCACCGTAGCCATCGAGCTCTTCTAAAGCGGGGCCGACACCTAAGTACTCGGCCTTGGCAGAGACGATCCGCTCCAGCGCCTCGATGCAGGCATCGGGCGTGCCGGTCCTGCGGAAGGCGACGGGCAGATCGGCAATGTCGATCATGCGCAGCAGATTGGTATCGATCCGCCTGGTGGGGAGGCCACCCACGACAGCCTCAACCACAAGAGCTAGACCGGTCTGATCCAGACTCGCTAAAGCGATCTGATGCTCGGCGGACCGCATCAGGTCACGCGGCAATTGCCGTTTCGGATCGGGCGCAATGCCCACGATCGGGATCCGGACATGCAACGCCGTGCCAATCACCTCGTTACCTCTCTCCGGCCGCACCTCCCGGCCGACGCCGTCGCAGACGAATAGGGCGGCATTCCTGCGGCTCAGTTCACGTGCTCTCCCAATGGCGAGATCCACAACTTTAGTATCAGGACCAAAAAGGCACTTTTCTGCGACGATCCGCACAGGCTCGACAAGATCGGTTACGTGGGTAGCTAGCGCGACGACGGGCGCCTCACGGCGCAGCCGACGAACGAGCCCAGGCTCCATCTCGATGGCGCGGGCGAGCATGACGGCCACGGCGGCGAGATCCGCAGGCACAGGTAGGTGGGCGCTCTCGGGTCGATTCGCCTCCTCCTGCGCCACGATGCGTTCGACGGCATCTTCGTCGTCGAGTATCGGCTCGACCTCGAAACCGTATGAGCTTGACCGATGGCTGGCCTTGAGTCGCTTGCGCTCGTCCTGAGCGAGGTGCTGCAGAAAGGCGCGTGCGAGTTGGTCGGAGGATGCGGACTCGGGCGAATGCGCGACTAAGGTCTTGGATGCAGGTGACAGAGCAAGCATGCGCGATCTCCCACGGCCTGGCATAGAGGCCGGCCGTCAGCTTAGGGGCTGGAATGGGCGTAGCGACGCGGCTGGTTCGACGAGGTCGAAGCGCTCGGCAAGCGTCGGCTTCCGGGGATCGCCTGCTTCATAGGCGGTATGCATTTTTTAGAACATATAGAGAACAAATACGAGGACTAAGTGAGCTTCTCCACAGGCTGAGGACAACATGCCCTGGACTGCAATGCGCCACGAGCCGACCTTCATTCCCATGCTGCAGCAGGTCCGGTCGTCAACGGTGAGCGGACCTGCTGCAGCGGACGACGATGCTTGCCCGGCGCTCGCTAGAAGCGGCCGGCGAGCGTCAGGCGCACGGCGGTGGGCTCGACCGGGTGGAAATGCCGATCGGCGACACCCTCCGCCGGCTCGCCGGGCAGGCGAGATTGGTAGAAGTAGGTGATCTGGTCGGCCCGGGCGTTCGTCAGGTTCAGGATGTCCAGCGACAGGCTCATCCCGTTCTCGAAGTTGTAGCCGACGCGGCCGTTCAGCAACGCGGTGGGCTTCGAGCGCACCGTGTTGTCCTCGATCAGCGGGCGCGGGCCGAAGTATCGGAAGCGCAGGGAGCCGAACCAGCCCAGCCCCTCGCCGAAGGTCACGCCGGCCGACGCGATGGTGGTCGGCGCGTCCGGCACGCGGCTGCCGGCCGGGTCGCGATCGGCGAACCGGGCATTGGTGACGGTGAGATCGCCCTCCAGGCGCAGCCAGGGGGTGAGCGCGTAGCGGTTCGTCCACTCGATGCCGAGGCGCCGGGTCGGCCGGCTCGGCTCGGTCGTGCCGGTATCGCCCTGGAACAGGTTCTCGGAGGCGAAGTCGAGCCGGAACAGCGCGACCGCGGTCTCCAGCCCGGCAATCGAGCGGTTGCGGATCCCGACCTCGTAGCCGGTCGAGGGCACCAGGAAGGGCGAGCGGGCGACGTTGAAGAGCGGGCTCGCCGGATCGACCGTGGCGGTCACGCCGCGCACGTCGTTCGAGTGGAAGCCGCCGCCGTAGTTCAAGTAGAGCTCGGTCTCGGCCCAGGGCCCGAGCACGAGGCCGAGCTTCGGGTTGACGATGCCGTCGCGCGCGCGGCCGGAATTGGCCGGCGTGTCGGAGCGGACGTCGGCGTAGTAGCCGTCGGCGCGAAAGCCGACGCTGGTGCGCAGCCAGTCGGTCCAGCGCAGGCGGTTCTCGTAGTAGAAGGCTGCGCTCGCCTCCACGACACGGTCGTCGAGCACCGTGGAGCGGAACTGGCGGTTCGTGGTGTTGAAGAGCCCGACGCGCATGGAATCGGTGCGCGTCTGCACCCCGATCTCGTTCTCCATCGGCAACCCGGCGAGGTCGCCCTGGAAGACGTGGGCAACCTCGCCGCCACCGAGCACCCGGTCGTCGAGCTGGCGGAACTGGTCGCCGCTGACGGGGTCGTTCAGGAAGTAGGTGAAATCGTTCCAGAGGTTCATCCGGTAGCGGATGACGTAGGCGTTCGCGCGCGTGATGCTGGTCTCGTCGGTCCCGCTCCAGCGACCCGAGAGCGAGAAGCGGCCGGTATCGCCGCCATCCGTCGGGTTGAGCGTGCCGTAGCGCCCGATGATCCCCTCGGCGACCGCGCGCTCCGGGACCTGGTTGGTGGCGTTCCACTTCGCCCAGTAGGCCATGCCGGTGACCGAGAAGCCGTCGGTGGCCGTGCCCTGGCTGTAGCGCAGGACGCTGTTGAGCTTCCTCAACCGGTCGGGCACGTCCCAGGGCCCGTCATAGGTCTGCGCCTCGCCGGCCACCAGCAGGTTGCCGGCGCCGAGCGGCACGGAGGCGAAAGACAGCGCGCGCTTGTAGCCGAAGCTGCCGATGGAGGTGAGCGCGAGGTTCTGGGCCACCGTGTCGAGGTAGTCGATCCGCACCGAGCCGGCGGAGGCGAAGTCGCCGTCGCGCACGAAGTACGGCCCCTTGTGGAACTCGACCGCGCCGACGAGTTCGGGGATCAGGAAATTGAGGTCGGCGTAGCCCTGGCCGTGGGCGTGGGTGCGCATGTTGACCGGCATGCCGTCCACGAACAGGGCGATGTCGGTGCCGTGGTCGAGGTTGAAGCCGCGCAGGAAGAACTGGTTGGCCTTGCCCTCGCCCGAGTGCTGCGTGACGATGAGGCCCGGCACCTCCTCCAGCACCTCGCCGGGGCGGGTGACCGGGCGGCTGTTGAGCTGCGCGCCCGAGATAATGCCGCCGCTCGCAGCGTCGACCGGGCGAAGCGCGCCGCCGATACCCGACACCCCACCGACGTAGCCGGCGCTGGCCGAGGCCGGACCGGCAGCAGCAGCGGTCGGCACGGCCACGGCGCTCACAGAGATCTCCGACAGGGTGACCTCGTCAGCGCGAGCGGCCTGCGCGCCCGCACAGGTCGGGGCGATACAGAGGGCGGCGGCCAGGGCGCCCGCCATGAGGCAGCGCGAGACTGGCGGAGGCTGAAGGTCGGACATCGGGGCCTCGGGGCAACGGCAGTGGCACGTCACCGCGAACGAGGCCGATGAGGGTACGGAGCAAACCGCGCGCCATCACCAACACCTGCCGACACACCCCGTCCGGCACGCTCCGCGTGTGACCACGATGGACGGCAGGTCTCCTGGCTCGCGGGTCGCTGCCCTCTCACCGTCTTCCCGGGCGAGGCTGCCCAGTGACATGGTGGCGGAAGGCTCGCCGCTTACAGTTGCGGGGGCAGCCGCGGCATCGAGCTTGCGCCCTCACCGCGTTCCCTTTTGATCCCCAAGGGGAACCGTCGCGGACATACTACCGAGCTTCCGGCTCAGGTCCGTCGCGGCCGGGCAACACCTGTCAACAACCTGCTCTCGACAGATGGACGACGATGTTCCGACTTGTGGACAGGACAATGCGGTCGAAGGAGCCACCTGTTACTGAGCAGGAACGGACAGCCCTGTGCCGGACGCGCCAGCTATCGAAGCCGCGTTCGATCGGTTGACTCCCGTACCTGCAGGACCGATGAGGGCTACCGTCAAGGTTCTCACGGTCCCGTGACCGTGAGCTAAGAGGGAATTCGGTGAAGCCCGCGAGGGCGAAACCGAAGCTGCCCCCGCAACTGTGAGCGGCGAGCCGCTGCCGAGAATGATCACTGGTGCCCCGCACCGGGAAGGTCAGGCAGAGGTGACGACCCGCGAGCCAGGAGACCTGCCTTGGCGATGGTTTTCGTTTCTCGGGCGGGGTGTCCGAAGGGAACGCATGGCCGTGGCAGGCGCTGACCGCCTGCTCTCGCGCAAGCGTGCCTGGAATTGCCCTTGTCCGGTCAAGGGCTTCTTCGATGCCGCACCGGTCAGGTCTCACGCTCTCGGAATCATTTCGAGCCGCTCGCAAGCCGGGTGATAAGGCCGGTCGTGCCGCCGCATCCGGCCCGAGCCGGGAACAGGCGCGGTCGTGCACGGTCGCCCTGGCCACTTTTCTTGCCGTAGGCCTCGATCCGGTCATCGCCTCCGCGCAGTTGGCCGCCGACGCGACCCAGGAGGTTCGGCTGGACGAGCTAACGGTCCAGGGGACCGCCGGCCCCCGTCTCGTCGCGGACGGCTATCTGGCGAAGCAGAGCGTCAGCGCGACCCGCACCGATACCCCCCTGCGGGAGGTTCCCCAGACCGTCGTCGTCGTCCCGAACCAAGTGCTCGAAGACGCCGCCGCGACCCGGATCGATACCGCCCTCGATCTCGCAGGCGTCGGCCGGGCAAACCCCTTCGCTGGCCTTGGCCTGACCGAGTTCACGATCCGCGGCTTCGCCACGGGCGAGTATTACCGCAACGGGTTCCCAATCAACCGCGGCTACCCGAACTCGCCCGACATCGCCTCGATCGAGCGGGTCGAGGTTCTGAAAGGCCCCTCGGCCTTCCTCTACGGCCGGGGCGATCCGGGCGGCACCTTCAACATCGTCTCGAAGCAGCCGTTGGCCGAGCGCACCTTCGCCGTTGGCACGCAGTACGGCAGCTTCAACACGAAGCGCAGCACCTTCGACGCGACGGGCGCCGTCAGCGAGGACGGGACGGTCCTGGCCCGTATCATCGGCGCGGTCGAGGACAACGGCAGCTTCCGCGATTTCGTGAGCAGCGACCGCTACTACGTCGCGCCTGCCATCGCCTGGCGCCCCACCGCGGACACCACGATCACGCTCGAAGGCGAGCTGATCAGCGCTGGGCAGATCTTCGACCGAGGTATCGTGCCATTCCGCGGCAACGTCCTGGCGGTGCCGCGCTCCCGCTACATCGGCGAGCCCGGCCTCGCGCCGTTCCGCAACGACAACGCCCTCGGCCAGCTGCGCATCGAGCACCGGTTCGATCCCGACTGGGTGCTGACCGCCGGCACGCAGGTGCTGGGCGGCAACATCGCGGGCGACGCCGTGCAGACGGTCGGCGTCCTCAACGACGGACGCACCCTTCGGCGCACCCTGGACCATCGCGAGCTGACTTGGTCCGACCTCGACCTGCAGGTGAACCTCGCCGGCAAGTTCGAGACCGGCCCCTTCCGGCACACCCTGCTGCTCGGGCTGGAATACGACAGCTACCGCTACCGGGAGGTGATCACCCGGTCGAATTCGACCACCAACCCGTTCTTCCTCGACCTGCTCAACCCTCGCTACGGCCAGGCTCTGCCGCCGCTCACCGTGCCGGGCAGCAACCTCCTGGAGAACACCCAGAGCTACGCGGGATATGTGCAGGACCAGATCGACATCACGCCGCGCCTGCACGCCCTTGTGGGCGTGCGCGTCGAGGACATCGGCCTGACCTCGACCTCCTACATCAACAACACCACGACGCGCCTCCAGGGCACGGCCGCGACGCCGCGCTTCGGTCTCGTCTACGACCTGCTCGACTGGGTCTCGGTCTACGGCAACTACGCGCGCTCGTTCCGGCCGAACAGCGGCACCGACCGCAACTTCCGGCCCTTCGCCTTCCAGGAAGGCGAGGGCTACGAGGTCGGTGCGAAGTTCGACCTGTTCGACGGCCGCCTCAGCGCCACCGCCGCCCTGTTCGACATCGCCCGCACGAACGTCCTCACGGCGGATCCGGTGGACCAGAACTTCAGCGTCGCGGCGGGCGAGATCCGCAGCCGCGGCTTCGACCTGAGCGTCGCGGGTTACCTCGCCCCGGGCTGGCGGGTCATCGGGACCTACACCTACGTCGATGCCGCCGTGACCCGCGACAACACCATCCCGGTCGGCTCGCGCATCGCCAACATCCCCGAGAACGCCTTCGCGTTCCAGAGCGTCTACGAGTTCCTGGGCGGCGCGCTGCGAGGCCTCGGCCTCGGCGGCGGCGTGAACTTCGTCGGCCGCCGCGCGGCGGGCACGGCCGTCTCGACCTTCGACCTGCCGGAATATGCGACCTTCAACCTGATCTCCTACTACCGGATCACGCCGGACGTGCGGGTCTACCTGAACGTCGATAACCTCTTCGACGAGGTCTACTACGACCGCGCTTGGCAGAACCGCTACGCGACGCCGGGCACGCCGCGCCTGATCACCGGCGGCGTCGCCGCCCGCTTCTGATGCCTCTCCCCGGAGCCCCGTTCCGCATGACGTTCGTGCCCCGGCCACGCCGCGCCGTCCTCCTCGGCCTGCTCGGCCTTGCCGGCCTCCTCGCACTGGCCCCAGACGCCGGTGCCGCCGAGGGTCGGAGCGCGCCCGAGCGCGCGCTGACCGTCGTCGGCCCCTGGGAGGTCGGCGGCCTCGATCCCGCGAGCAACGGCCACGCCTTCACCCGCCTGCAGGTCGCCGAGACCCTGGTCGGCGTCGATGCGGCGGGCGCCCCGGCTCCCGGCCTCGCCACCGGCTGGACGGTCGCGCCGGATGGCCTCACCTGGCGCCTCCCCCTGCGTTCGGGCGTCAGATTCCATGACGGCTCGCCCCTGACCGCGGAGGATGCCGCCGAGAGCCTGCGGCGCGCCCGGGCGAATGTCGGCCCGCTCTCGCGGGTGCCCATAGCCGCGATCTCGGCCGAGGACGGGGCCGTCGTCGTCGCGCTGCATCGGCCCTTCGCGCTGTTGCCGGCCTTCCTGGCGAACCACACCACGATCATCCTGGCGCCGGGCTCCTACGACCCGAGCGGGCGGGTCATCCGGGTCATCGGCACCGGCCCCTATCGCGCCACCACGGTCGCCCCGCCGCTGCGGATCGACCTGGAGCGCTTCGACGAGTGGTGGGGCGGGCGGCCCGCCATCGCGCGGGCGCGCTACCTCGCCGTCGGGCAGGGAGAGACGCGTGCCCTGATGGCCGAGAGCGGCGAGGCCGACGTCGTGGTCTCGATCCTTCCGGTCTCGCTCGCTCGGCTACGCCGCAACCCGAAGCTGGCGGTGCAGACGGTCACGCCGCCTCGGACCCGGCTTCTGAAGCTGAACGCAGGCTCGCCCCTCTTCTCCGACCCGCGCGCCCGACGCGCGTTGAGCCTCGCCCTCGACCGCGCCGGCCTCGCCAAGGTCCTGCTGCGCAATCCCGGCCTTGGGGCCGACCAGCTCTTCCCGCCTGCCGTCTCGGGCTGGCATGCCGATCGGCTCCCGCCGCTGACCCGCGATCTCGCCCAGGCGCGTATCCTTCTGGCGCAGGCCGGCTGGCGGCCTGGACCGGATGGCATCCTGGAGCGTGACGGCCGGCGCTTCGCCGCAACTCTTCGTACCTACTCCGCCTGGCCCGAGCTGCCGCCCCTGGCGGCGGCCATCCAGGCGCAGGCCCGTGAGGTCGGCATCGATCTCGCCGTCTCGATCGGCAACACCTCGGACATTCCGGCTCGTCACCGAGACGGCAGCCTCGATCTCGGGCTGGTCTCCCGCAGCTTCGCCATGATCCCGGATCCGCTGGGCACGATGCTCCAGGACTTCGGGCCGGACGGTGGCGACTGGGGCGCGATGAACTGGTCGAGCGCGGAGACCGCCTCCCTTCTCGACCGGCTCGCCGTCCTCGCCAATCCGGGCGAGCGTGAGCCGCTGCAGCATAGGCTGGCGGAGATCCTGCAGGCCGAGCTGCCGGTCATCCCGGTGACCTGGGCCGAGCTGGCGGTGGTCGCCAACCGGCGCGTGGCCGGCGTGCGCGCCGACCCATTGGAACGGAGCTACGGGCTCGCCGAGATGCGCTGGGGGACGCCATGACGCGCCTAGTCCTCGGACGGCTGGTCCAGGCCGCGCTCGTCGCGCTCGTCGTCGGCGGCCTGTGCTTTGCCCTCGTTTGGGTCTTACCGGGCGACGCGTCCTTCCGCATCGCCGCCGACCGTTACGGCCCTGACGCGCTCACCGCCCAGGCCGCGGAGGCCGTCCGGCAGGAGCTTGGCCTCGACCGACCCTGGCCGGAACTGCTGCTGCGCTGGTTCGGCGAGCTCGCCCAAGGAAACCTCGGCAACTCCTTGGTCAGCGGCGAACCGGTCTCCGAGGAACTCGCGAGCCAGCTCGGGCCAAGCCTGTGGCTCGCCGCCAGCGCCCTCGTCCTGTCCCTGCTGATCGGCCTGCCGCTCGGCCTCGTGAGTGGCCTGCGCGCCGGATCGGGCCTCGACCGCCTCGCGCTGATCGGAGCCGTGGCGCTGCGGGCCCTGCCACCTTTCGTCCTCGGCCTTGTGCTGATGCTGGTCTTCAGCATCCGGCTTGAATGGCTGCCGCCCGCCGGCTACGGCACTTGGCGCGAGATGGCGCTACCGAGCCTGACCCTGGCGCTCGGGCTCGCCGCCGTATTGAGCCGCGTCGCGCGCGACGCCGTCGCCGAGGTCGGGGCCACGACCTACTACCGCTTCGCCCGGCTCAAGGGCCTGCCTGAGCGCGCAGTGCTCGTTCGGCACGGGTTGCGCAACGCCGCCATCCCGATCGTCACCTACCTCGGCCTTCAGGCGGTCTACCTCATCGAAGGCGTCGTCGTGGTCGAGTCGCTGTTCGCGTATCCAGGCATCGGCCACGCTCTGGTGCACGCCGTCATCGCCCGGGACGTGCCCATGGTCCAGGGCGCCGCCCTTGTCATGGGCCTGATGTTCGTTCTCCTGAACCTCGGGGTCGACCTGCTCTGCCGGCTCCTCGACCCGCGCCTGGGGGCCGGCCGATGATGCTCCAGATGCAGGACCTCGCCGGCACGGCGCCCCCGCGTTCTGATCCTTGGCCGATCTCGCGCCGGATCGGCCTCGGGCTCCTCGCCCTACTCGCGGCCTTCGCGTTCCTCGGCCCAGTCGTGGTCAGCGCCGATCCCGCACGTCAGGACCTGTCCGCGAGCCTTGCGCCCATCGGCAGCGACTTCCTGCTTGGGGCCGACCATTACGGCCGCAGCATGTTGGCGCGGCTCGCATACGGCGCCCGGCTTTCCTTCGGTATGGCGCTGCTGACCATGCTGAGCGCCGCGGTGCCGGGCCTGCTGCTCGGCGTGCTGGCGGCTTGGCGCGGCGGCGTAACGGAGCGGGCCCTCGTGGCCTTGTCCGACATCGTCCTCGCCCTGCCCGGGCTGCTGCTCGTGCTGCTCCTGCTCGCGTTCGCGCCGGGTCACTTCCTGCCGCTCTACCTCGGCCTGTCGCTCTCCCTCTGGGTCGAGTTCTTCCGCGTCGCCCGCACGACGACGGCCCGGCTACTCGTCGAGCCACGGATCGAGGCCTCGCGCCTGCTCGGCTTCGGGACCTTCTACATCCTGCGACACCAGGTGCTGCCCGAGATCGCACCGCTCCTCCTGACGTTGGCCTCCTTCGCGATGGGCACGGCCATCCTGGCGATCTCGACCCTGTCGGCGATCAGCGTCGGCCTGCAGCCGCCGACGCCGGAACTCGGCAGCATGATCGTCGAGCTCCTGCCCTACTACGACGAGGCGCCGCTGGCTGTCTTGATGCCCGGCATCCTGATCTTCCTGCTGGTGCTTGGCCTGCAGCTCACCGCGCGCGGGGGAACGGTCCGGTGACGTCAGCCCTGCGCATTGAGGACCTCACGATCCGAACGGCGGACCGGATCCTGGTCTCCGGCTTCTCGGCCACGGTCGGGCGGGGCGAGCCGCTGACGCTGCTCGGCGAGTCCGGCTCGGGCAAGTCGCTGGTGGCGCAGGCCATCATGGGAACCCTGCCGCAGGGCCTCGTTGCGAGCGGCCGTATCCTCTTCGACGGCGCGGACCTCCTACGCCTCGACGAGGTGGCCCGACGAAGCCTGTGGGGACGGCGCATCGGCCTCCTGCCCCAGGAGCCCTGGACCGCCCTCGATCCGACCATGCGGGCGGGCGGGCAGCTCGCCGAGGTCCACCGGTATGTGCACGGGCGCCACGACGCGGACCGCCTCGCGGCCGCGGGGCTCGGCGAGGTCGGCCTCGCCGACGCGGGCGGGCATTACCCATTCCAGATGTCGGGCGGCATGTGCCAGCGCCTCGCGCTCGCCATAGCGCACGCGGCGGACACCCCGCTGCTTCTCGCCGACGAACCCAGCAAGGGCCTCGACGGCGTCCTGCGTGCCGACGTCGTCGCGCGGCTGCAACGGGAGATCGCGGCTGGGCGCTTGCTCCTCACCATAACGCACGACGTCGCGCTGGCCCGTGTCCTCGGCGGCACGGCTTGCGTGATGCTCGACGGGCAGGCGGTCGAGGCGGGGCCGACGGCGCGGCTCCTCAATGCGCCCGCACACGGCTACACGCGGGCGCTGATCGACGCCGACCCAAGCGCGTGGCCACCCCGCACGCCGCTGGAGCCGGGCCCCTCGGTGATCGAGGCTATGGGCTTGGCGAAAGCATTCGGCCGACGTCGGCTGTTCACAGACCTAGACGTCCAGGTCCGGGCAGGCGAGATCGTTGCCGTGGTCGGCCCGAGCGGCAGCGGCAAGACCACGCTCGGGAACATCCTCGTCGGCACCGAGCGGCCGGATCGCGGCCGGGTCCGGCGTGTGCCGGGCGCCGCGCCCCTTGGCTTCCAAAAGCTCTATCAGGATCCTCCTGCGGCCTTCGTGCCGCACCAGACCATGGGGCGGGCGCTCGACCACCTGGCGCGAAGACATGGCATCGACCGGGAGCGCGTCGAGGAGCTGCTCGCGCGCCTCAAGCTCGCGCCCGGCCTCCGTAAGCAACGCCCCGGGGAGCTCTCGGGCGGCGAGCTGCAGCGCTTCGCCCTCGCGCGCGTGCTCCTGCTCGATCCCGTCTTCCTGTTCGCGGACGAGGCGACGTCACGACTCGATCCCGTCAACCAGCTGGAGGTTGCGGGCTTGCTGCGCGAGTCCAGCGAGCAGGACGGCCTCGCCATCCTCTTCGTCACGCATGACACGGTGATGGCCGAGCGGATCGCGGACCGATCGATCACGCTGCAACAGTAACAGGTTATAAGGGATACGGGTCCGCTTCCGTCGAGCTTCGCCACGTATGAAGCACGTCCGCTTCGAGGCCGAAAGGGGCTGCTTGCAGCGAATTCCTTGAATGACTGCTAAGGGTCATTCGGCACCCTGGGGGCAACCATCCTGCTGGCCCGCCGCGACCATTTCGACCGCGGCGTCCGGTTCAGATCTCGGTCTGCTCTGAGAGGATCAGCGCGTCGTCAACCTCAATGCCGAGGTAGCGAACCGTGCTCTCCAGCTTGGTATGGCCAAGGAGCAGCTGGCAGGCTCGGATATTGCCGGTTCGCTTATAGACCAACGCAACCTTCGTGCGGCGCAGGCTGTGCGTGCCGAACGCCGAGAAGTCCAGGCCGATCAGGGCAACCCAGCCGTCTACCAGCCGCCTGTAGTGCCGCGTCGTGAGATGCTCTCCGAGTCGACTACGGCTTGGAAACAGCCAGTCGCCGGCTTTCAACCTGCGCGCAGTCAGCCAAGCCGCGAGAGCCTCGCGCGTCGGTTCGGTAATCTCGAACGGAACCGGCCTGCCGGTCGCGCGCTGGCAGACGGTCGCTCGAAGACGCACGGCGTCGCCCAAGTGGATGTCGCTCACGCGCAGGCCGACCAGATCACACCCGCGCAGCTTGCTGTCGACGGCAAGGTTGAACAGGGCAAGGTCTCGCGTGCGGTTGGCGAGCTGTAGGCGCGTGCGTAGGGCCCAGATGTGCTTCGGCTTCAGCGGCGGCTTGGGTCCGACGATACGGCCGCGGTTCCAGGGAACACGCGTGCTTGAGGGAACGGCAACGACTTCGGGCATGGCTGGCTCCTGAGTTGAGGAGCTTCTCATGAGGAATCCGATGCTGCCGCTGAGCCCAATATCGAATGACGGTTTTCTGCAGCACAAGCCGACATTGGCGTCGAACGGCCTGAACAGCTCCTCCCGACCCTTTGCAGCCCATCGGGTGGTCCGCTTCTGGGCTATCAACGAGGTAGTGGCCGGCGACCGATAGGGGTGGATTTCCGCTGATCCACTTTCGGGCGGCAGCACGCAAGAGCAGACATCGCGCCGAGTCTGCTTCCTACTGTTGACCGAATATCAAGGGGCGTTGGCCGCGACCTTGGCGGTTATTGCCTTCAGCTTTCAAAGACCGGGGTACACCTTGAGTGGCTGAATGTCGGGTAGGGCGACTTCGGGAGCGCCTGCTGTCTGATTACTGTGTCCGCGAGGTGGGGTCCGGTGCTACCGCGAGCGCCTGCGCGACGTGGCGGAGCTTGTCGGGATTGCGGGTGATGTAGATCGCGGCGATCCGGCCGTCCTCGATGGCAAGCGCAGTGGTTTGGAGAACGTCGCCGCGTTCGCGGCTGATATAGCCCGGCAAGCCGTCGATCCAGACGGGTTCGAGCATCCGCGCCCAGCCTTGACCCCATTTGCGCCGCACACCCTCGAACATGCGCAGGAGGCGGTCCAATCCAGTGATGGGGTTGATGAAGGCCAAAACCTTGCCGCCGCCATCGGAGCGCAGCACCGCATTCTCGGCGAGAAGTGTACGCAGCGCTGCGGTGTCACCGCTGGTGGATGCCGCGAAGAAGGCCTGTGCAATCCGCTCGCCCTCTTCGCGCTCTACGGGGAAGCGCGGACGCGCAGCCTCCACGTTCCGCCGCGCTCGGACGGCGAGTTGGCGCACGGCCGCCGCCTCCCGGTCGAGCGTGTCTGCCACCTCGCCGAGCGGCACGCCGAAGACGTCGTGGAGGAGAAATGCCGCCCGCTCAAGCGGAGACAGACGCTCCAGCGCCATCATCAGCGTCAGCGTTAGGTCATCTTTGTCCAGCCCATCCTCCTCGTTCTCGACGAGTGGATCGGGCAGCCAAGCGCCGACGTAGGTCTCCCGGCGGGCGCGGGCCGACTTCATCTCGTCGAGGCAGAGGCGCGTAACGATGCGCGCGAGGAACGGATAGGGAGCAGAGACCTTCGTCTGGTCCACCGCCACCCAGCGCAGCCAGGCATTCTGCACGACATCCTCCGCTTCGCTGCGCGAGCCAAGCATGCGGTAGGCGATGCGCAACAGCCGCGCGCGATGGACCTCGAAGGTCGCCGTGGCAATTTCGGCCTGCGACATGGCCCGTTCCTCGTAAACGAAGCCGGTTGAGCGAATGTGGATGACCATCGGCTATCCTTGCCGCCTTGAACAGCTGAGTTCCCGCGCCGCCGCTGTTAGGGTCGGTCCGGCGTCGTCAACACCCGGTCAGCCGTGTCCACGACGAAGACGGCGAGGAGCTTGGAGGGCTCGACGTCGCTGGCATTAGCGCTGACACCGTGGTGATCACCGGGCATTTCGACAAAGCTCTCCCCGACGCGGAAGACTTTCTCCGGGCCGTCGTTGATCCGGCTGCGCACCGCGCCCTCGATCACAGTTGCAGTGATGAAGGCAGATGCGGCGTGGGTGTGGGACGGTGAGGACCCGCCCGGACCGTACTCGACGAGGACGCCGCGCAGGCTCTTGCCGGGAACCGAAGGTAGTGGATGGTCAAAGATCGTCGTGACCCGGGCCTCGCCCCTTGCAACATCGGCCGCCATCGCAGGAACGACGGAGACGGCAACGAGGGCGCCCAGCAGAAATGCTCTGAACATGGAAGGGTCTTTCTTCGTGGATGGGGAGAAGCGCAGCGGTTCAGGCAGCAGCGAGCCAGCTCTCAAACCGCGTCGGTCCGAGCCGTGCCGCTTCCGCATGCTCGGGAACAAGCGAACCCTTATCGAGCGCAGCGCCGAAGTAGCGCGCCGCCCTGTCGGCAAGCACCTCCCGACGGTCGCCGGTGGATGCGATCGAGTGGGCGACGAAGTCGCGGAACGGCAGGCGGTCCGGCCCAGCGATCTCGATCGTCGCGTTGCGCGGGGGAGCAAGCGCGACATCGGCGAGCGCTGCGGCTACATCGGCGGCGGCGATCGGCTGGAAGTCGGCATCGGGAACAACGATGCGGTCGCCTGCGACGGAAGCCTGGGCGATCGTCGCGACGAACTCGAAGAACTGCGTCGCCCGGACGATGGTGTAGGGAAGGCCAGAAGCCGCGATCAATCGCTCCTGCGCGACCTTCGCGAGGAAGTATCCGTTCCCCTCCAGGCGGTCCGTGCCGACGATGGATAGGGCGACGTGATGTTTCACACCCGCCTCGCGCTCCGCGGCGAGGAGATTGCGGCCAGAGCGCTCGAAGAAGGCCAGCACCGCCGCGTCCTCGAAGGACGGAGAGTTCGACACGTCAACGACGACGTCGGCTCTGGCAAGAACCCCGGCCAAGCCTTCGCCCGTTAGCGTATTGACGCCGCTGCTCGGCGAAGCTGCAATGGCCTCATGTCCTTGTCGCGACAGTTCGACCGTCAGATGCCTGCCGATGAGGCCGCCTCCGCCAATCACCACGATCTTCATGGTACCCGTCTCCTTGTTCGAGAACGGACGGGGCGGCTCCTTGCCGCTTTCAGGCGTCCGTCGAACAAATGACGAGGCGGGTCGGTCCCAATGTGACATGCCCCAGAAAAAAATTAGCGACATGAGACGTGGAACTGCCGCCGGAGATCAATTGACATCCGCAGGAATGGGACGGCGCTGGCGCCGCCCCTGACAGAGCGCAGAACCGACTAATGTTTCGCCTGGACCGGGAGGCGGAAGGGTGCACCGAGGCGGTTGAACGCGTTCATCGCGGCGATGGTGATTGTGAGGTCCACTAGATCCTTGGGCGCGAAGGCTGTGCTTGCGGCCGCATAGGCCTCATCGGAAGCGTGCGTATCGCTGACCAGCGTGACTTCCTCCGCCCACGCGAGCGCGGCGCGGTATTGGTCAGAAAACAGGTGGGGTACCTCGGCCCAGACCGGAACCAGGGCGACCTTCTCGAATGGCATCGTGTTAAGGAGATCCCGGGTGTGCAAGTCGATGCAGTGCGCGCAGCCGTTAATCTGCGACACTCGCAGAAAGACGAGATGGATCAGCTCATTGGGTAGATCGGTGCCAGTGGTGATGTAGTGGTGAATGCCATAAAGCGCTTTGGCACCCTGCGGAGCCACCTCGTTCCAGACCAGTCGCTTGTTCTCGCTCATGTCATTTCCTTGTGCTCGGAGCGCCAGAGATCGACGTTCAAAGCCATGACGAGCCGAGCGACTCGGATGTGACATGCGATGCTGCTTTCTCGTCCAAAGCGGATCATGTTCCAGCCGAGCGCATCTACGCCCTCTTCCAAGCAGGCTGAGCAGGTCGATTGTCGACCGTCATGGGTCGGACACGGAACTTCTGCTGCCGGACGAAGCGCCAAGCTCTGGTCGCCGCTCCCGTCCGGACCTTTAGCGGCAGCACCTCGAATGTCCGCTTGGGGTCAGGAGTTAGCATGCCGACTGGTCGGCTACGCGCCACGAGCCGACATTGGGTTGGCAGGCGCTGAACCGCCGCTCTCGACCCCGAGCAGACCTACGAAGCCGTCTGAGTATTAGGCTCCGGACTCATAACCAGTAGCTGACGGTAGCGGCGATGCAGACGGCCGCCAGGTAGTTGGCTGCCAGCCGGTCGTATCGGGTGGCGATGCGGCGGAAGTCCTTGAGGCGCCCGAACATCCGCTCGATGGCGTTGCGGCCCTTGTACAGGACGGGGGAGAAGCACGGCTTCCATCGCCGGTTGGACTTGGGCGGGATGTTGGGCGCCGCCCCCGGTCGCCTCGATCTGACGGCGGATGGCGTCGCTGTCGTAGCCCTTTGTCGGCCAACATGATCCGGCACGCTGGCGCGCCCTCCAAGAGCTGTGCCCCCGCCTTGCAGTCCGCCACCTGACCGCCCGTCAGCAGGAAGGCGAGCGGGCGGCAGAACCGGTCGGTGAGCGCGTGGATCTTGGTGGTGCGTCCACCCCGCGAGCGGCCGATGGCATGGCTTTGCTCCCCCCCTTTCCACCGGAGGCGCAGCGATGCGCCTTCACGGCCGAGGAGTCGATCAGCACCTGGGAGGGGGGCCAACCGGCCCGGGCCAGGGTCTCGAACAGATCCCTCCAGATCCCCTTGGCCGCCCAGCGCACGAAGCGATTGTAGAGGGTCTTCTTCGGGCCGTAGATCTCACGCGGGGCGTCCGTCCAACGCCCGCCCGACTTCAACACGTGGATGATCCCGCTGATCACACGTCGGTCGTCGACGCGCTCCTTACCCCGGGTGTCTGTCGGAAGGTGCGGTGCGATCTTTGCAAACTGCTCGTCGGTCAACCAGAACTCGCCCATTGGCTCCTCCCTCACCCGGAAGAAATCACAGGCACACCCGCCAAGCCAAACTTATGGGTCCGGAACCTAAGCCACTATCAAAGTAAAAGTGGACCTTCGCGGGTCACCGCAGGGGAGGCGGTCGAGCCGTGCCCACGGTTGGGTACGAAAAGGGTTTTGTGTATGGTGTTGCTGCAAAGCGACGGATTGCGCAGACGATGGCGGTAACATGCGCGTGACGGTTCCCCTCGGGGATCAAAAGGGAACGCGGTGAGGGGTAACCTGATGCCGCGGCTGCCCCCGCAACTGTAAGCGTCGAGCCTTCCGCCACCATGTCACTGGGCAGCCTCGCCCGGGAAGACGGTGAGAGGGCTGCGACCCGCGAGCCAGGAGACGTGCCGTCAGTCGTGGTCACACGCGAAACGCGTCGGGCGGGGTGTCCTGGCGGGTGTCGAAGCGCTGCCTTCCTGCGAGGAGGCGGTGAGCTGAGGCCTCGTTCGCGGTGACGTGCCACTGCCGTTGCCCGAGGCTCCATGTTCCATGCTTTCCGACGCACTCGCTCGTCAATCGAGCGCTCAGGTTCGGCCAGGGCGCACGAACCTCACGCCGCTCGCCGGCATGCAGGTGGGTGAGGAGGTGCGGGCTAGCTCGGGCCTGTTCAGCGGCTTCGTCGGAAAGTTCGTCGGCACTGCAGAGGGCGGCGCCGTTGGTGTCATCTCCCTGGAAGTGATGGGCTCGCCATTCGACTATCGGCTGCCGATCGAGGACATACAGAGGGTGGCGTGATACACCATTTCAAATTAAGTCTACGCACCGTTCCCCCTACGAGGGCCGCTTAAGATCCCATCCAGGATTTAGATCAGGCACCTCGCAAGGAAAGTAACGACCTGAGGACGAGACAACGGGTGCGGATTGCTGGCAGTTATCTTACTACTATTCACGACCAATATTAAACCATACGCTCTCCAGCACCATGGCGCGCCAGTCTGAATGCTGGGGATCCATATGCACAATGTACATGTTGGCTTCATCTAAGGCATCAAGGCCGCCAACAGCGTGAATACGCTCGCCGAGCCGGAGGAGTTCCTTCCAGTAGGAATCTCCAGTTAGGTCTGCGCCGACACGGCCGAGATCCGGCCCAAGCTGTGCCCTTCCGGGTACCTGCCATGTAGTGAGTACTCCTCCGTCGCGCACGGCACTGAAGGTTAGGCCAACGCGCTCGCTCTCAACCATGCTCCGCAGCAGAGCATCGGTGGCGACCTCCGTGCCAGAGCCTTCATTTCTGTGCACGAACGCCTCCTCAAACTGCTCAACAAAGGCGTTCATCGCCCGATGCCGCCTAGCCCATTGCAGCGTTTATGGCGGTACGTCCGGTCAGGCTTCGATCGCCACCGCAGCAATGTGGAATGCTTGATGTAACCCGCAAATCGCACACTTATGTCATCGGCGTGTGGAGCGGGCGGCGATGGCCCGGCTTCCGACAGATCAATCCCGAACTTTGGTGAGAGCAATTGCAGGTGATATCTACTGATGGCCGTCAGAAATACTTATAGAAAACACGCGGGGAGCAAATTAGCCGCTCGCACAGACTTTTGGAGCATAGTAACCGCTTTGATAGGCCCGATATTTGCGGTAATCAGAGCGGCAGCCGGCCTTGAATCACAATTTCGACCGCTGAACTGCCCTTTGGGTCAGCGAGTACGACCCCGACAGATCGGCCTTTGGACAAAAAAATGCGGGCGGCACCGGCGTCGAAAGCTCGCATCAAACTGCGCGGTATCGCCCTCAATCTGCCCGTCTCCAGAATATGTATTTCGGTCGAGATAGCTATCGATCTCATAGCTGACGATGCCGAGGTTGAGCAGATCATCCCCAATCGTGAGATCCCCCCGTCCACGTATCGTACCAAGATATCTAAGCATAGACCGCTTACCGATGCTAGTCATTGCATTAAATTTCCTAATTGCTAGCGAGGGCAGCTATCGGAACGTTAAACAGGATCGGGCCTGTACCAAATTACAGCCGCTCTTTTTCTGCTTGGAGTTCGTCGGCTGTCACGAAAAACATGGATGAAAGACAACGCATCGCTTCCACACGGCGATTATTTTCTACATTCTTCCCGTCATTAGGTACCGCCAGCGCTTCCATGAACGCAGCGTCGACTGATTCGTTGTCTAGACGTTCGGCGAGTCGCCGCAATGATTGATGGCCAGTATAGCATGTTTTTGCATCTATTTTTATCGCGAGAACTACATCTGCGACAGCTGGTCCGAGTTCCATGCTTCGATGTCGTGAGTACGCCGACACAAGTGATTGACTTTTCCCAAACCAGTAATACTCCAAGCCTGTCAATCTTGGGAGTGCCATGATCAGCTCCATCTCTCCAGATTTATCGGCGGTATACTAAGTATATATTGTTATTATAGCCGCCGGCATCGCAAATGTAATGCTAACGTTTTTTGCTACGATTTGGGCCGAGTTCCCCCCGGATAGCCGCGTCATGGTACCAGGCCGAGCTGGACACCTCAGGTTGTTTTGTTTCTGATTTAGTTATCTCCTCCGGCTTTCCCCGATCGAGGCGTGAAGCCTTCTGATTTGGGTTTGCCGGTTCAACCTTGCCACCGAAGATCGGGGGCCTGAACACAGATATGCTCATAGATTGACCCTTTGATATAAAACTGGCAATTCATTCAGCTGAATATTTGGTGATCATTGGTTCGCATTCAACCCCTATGAAATATTAATGTCAGAAATAATCGTATTTTTCTTTAGGCGATCATTGACAAAAGTTTGAGGAACGAACGATGTCTCGAGGCGTTGTTTTTGAGGAACATAAAATATATGCTGAATCCTTTCCTCTCATATGGCCAGAATTTGGCGTATACTCAATATATGGATGGAATTCATGGCGACAATACTGCGGTTCGGACGTAAAGTGCGACTTCCATCAACATTCGAGATAAAGCGAGATCTCATGATGATGATCAAGGCGGATTCTCTTGCTGCTGCATTGAAGGCCCAAGAATGTAATGAAGATGATTTTGCGGACATATTGGAAGAATTGAATATAAAATATCACGTTTCGCGAGACAGAGTGAACATGCTTCTCTGTCGTTTCGGGCCAGGGCGGTCCGGGGCGATGGAGGCGGCAAAAAGCCTCAATGTGCGGAAGCATCAATACGACTTTAGGAACAATGGGCCAAAGGATTTTGCCTAGCAGCCTGCTGCTTTCAAAATGTTGGATGCGGCATGTCGACAACGCTCTTCATCCAGGCGGCGGGCACCTGCGCGGTGCACTCAACTGAGTCGACTGGATTCGTGCTCTGCGTGAGCGAGGCCGGAACGAGCCAATACTGAAGGTAATGCGTCCCAACATCGCTGTGGTGAGGTAAGGCAACGAACTTGCAATTCAGCAGCCCTTATTGAAGGTCCGGGAGTGCCGCGATCCTGCCGTTCAGCATCCACCGGCCGAACCGTCGCTTTCCACCTTAAGCCATCCTCTGACGGTCAAGCTCCTGAGATTGCGATCGGTCCCAGGTCCGAGAATATGAATTTGAGCTGCATGACGGCTATCGCGTGATTGACTTCGGATAGAGCGCCACTATTGTCTGTCCCGCACCGATCAACGAAGAATATGCGCGGGTCGAGTGCGAGAACGAACGTGAGGCCGCCATAGGCCCTGCCGCTTCTCACGATTGGAAAGATGCGCCCCGAGCGGATGACCCGCTGCGGGGCTTTTTCATCCCCCGCGCATCATGAGCCGCTGCGTCATCCGACAAGCCCAGCTTGAGCCAGGTCGCCCGCATGCAAGTGGAGCGGTGACGAGGGTTGAAGCAGCCTGCTGCAGTTATTGGCGCTACCGTAGCAGGCGGGTGACGAGGCCTATCAGGCGAAGGACCCAAATCCTTCGAACGCATTCGTCGGCGGTGCAGTCGGCTTGCTGCCGTCCTTCGGCAGGGCATCTGCGCCCTCGGCAAGCTGATGGATCATTTGATTAGGTTCGCTTGGGTGGATCTGGTTCGAGACAGAGGCGAGCGGCGAGGCAGAGCGATCGAGCTGCGTGTCTGAAGTCATCCGAACTCCTTAAAAATGTGACCGCGGAAACGGCCGAGCTTCGGATATGCCATGGCGGATGATTTGCAAACCGTTGCGGGTGTGAACTGCGAGCGGGCGCACTTAGGCAAGGGTTCGTAGAGCTCGGCCGCCTCACCACTCCCGCCCTGCGTCTCGGCACCCTGGATGCGACCTATCTCTCGTTCGCGCGTTCCTTCAGGAGACAAAAGTCTCAGGAGGAATATAAATGAGCCCACATCAATTTTTGGTGGCAGTCTCGGCAGTACTGCTCGTGTCCAAAGCTGCACATGCCGAGCCACCCAAAGCTGCTGTTTTCGACTTCCAGCTTGCGAACCTCGGCGCCCAAAGTCCAACCGATGAGGACCAAGCCCGCCTCGGCCCCCTCACCGATCTGCTACGTCAGCAGCTACAGGAGAGCGGTCGCTATCAGATCGTGTCCACGGATCCCGTGAGGGCTGAGGTCGAGAAGAGTTCCGACCTGCGCAAGTGCGGCGGATGCGCCGAAGATTATGCTCGCAAACTCAATGCGGACGTTGCGATCACTGGCGAGATCCAGAAGGTCTCCAACTTGATCCTCAATATCAACGTCTACGTGAAGGATCTGAAGGCCGACACGCCCGAGCAAGCTTATAGTGTCGACATTCGCGGCAACAACGACACCTCGTTCGATCGCGGTGTGAAGTACCTCGTGAAGAACAACATGCCCCCCGCGACTGAGGCAGTTTCACCGCAGAAGTGAGGCTGGCTGCGGGCTTGCGGCCCGTGCCGCTATACAGCTCTCAGAAGCCTATCGGCTCCCGAACCCAGTCTGATCTTTCTCAATCGCTCTCAACGCGTTCTCGAACGCCTTGGCCTCGGTGGGGAACGAACGGTCGGACCTCTCGGTCAGCTTACCGTGCTTCCTGAGGGTCCATCCGAAATGGCCTTCGGGTTTCTTCAGCGGCTCGACCGTGATGGAATAGGGGTGCGGGACTTCGTTCGTCATAGCACCGGTATGCCATGCGGGTCGTCCAGCCACTAGCGCCGCGGTGGACTGGACACCGACGGGCCGCACCCGCCTCTGCGGCCTATGATTCGGTTCGGCAATCTCCCCCCTGGGATCACAACCAAGCTCAACTCTACATTTTCCGGGGGTAGGCGCGTTCGCTCACAGGGCGGCGGCTAGCTGGCAGAAGGTAATATCTGTCCAACACCAGATTGCCTGCGTGATTTTTTATCGCAAGGATGACCCGTCCCAACGACTTCTGTTCATTGGCGTATGTTCGCGCTTCGCGTTCGCCGCCGACGGCAATGTAATACTCGATATCGTCGGCCTAGTCGTTCAGTATCTCGACCGACCAAGCCATTGATTTTTCTCTGACGCTAGTGGAGATCATTAGATCGCAGGCACAGGCCGGCGGGGCAAGCTAGTTGAGATCTGGGCAGATTTGCATGGCGCGAAGGTAAGTAGGGCGTAGCACCGCACGGGAGGGCTAGCATGTTCGGCATCTTCGGCCGTAAGCGTCGCGAGAAAGAGTGTCGGCGCCGAGAGGAGCAGGAGAACCGCCTGCGCTGCGCGCGGCTTCTCGATGCCTCTGGCTTATCCCGGTCGGCAGCGAACGACAGCCAGATGAACCCGGCCTCGCCCTCGGGCATGGTGTTGAGCCCGCTCTCCTCAATCGCGCCGAGCTACGGCGTGTGTCGGATCACTCGTCCTTCGATAGCTGCACCACCTCGTCGTCCTACTTGGACAGTGGGTCGTCCTGCAGCGAGGGCGGATCGTCGGGCGGCGGAGACTGAGGTTGGCACTATCAGCGGCCTAATGTCTGCCGCTCAACCCGGTCGACGCGGTGACATCGGTACCTGCAGGTTCGAAAAAGCGCTCGCCCATGAGAGCGCCGTCTGCATCGAAAAGCCCCTGCCAGCCGGAATATTCGGTCGTAACCGTCACACGAGCGCGGCCTTCATCGGAGCCACTTCCGATTTCGACACGGCTGCCGACCAACCCGCGACGCTCCTGGCTCTGAAGACTGGCCGCTGTCATTCCGAGCTTACTGGCAAGGGATGCCGGATCGACAATCCATGCGCCGTCTCGGTCGCATTCAAATCGCATGGTGTGCCCTCCTTTTCGCACGACAGCTTTGGCGGGCTGAGATGCACCGTAACGCATCCCAGGGGGCGGCAGGGGAAAACCTGCTACTGCGCGATCGCTGCCCTGCAGCCCGGGGGACCCTGGCATCCCCAAAACTATACGGGTGGTCGGGGGCCCCCAGCTTTCCTAGCGCCAAGGTCGTGAAGCCCGGCAACAGGGTAACAGGTAACAGCGCCCATGGCCGAAGCGAGCGGACCAAAATTCCTCAGCCAAGCCGAGTTCGCCCGTCACCGCGGCGTCTCGCGCAAGGCCGTAACCACTTGGAAGCAGAAGGGCTTACTTGTTCTCGACGGCACCGGCCGCGTGGATGTGGAAGCCACCGAGTGGAACCTCGACCAGCGGCCAACGACCTATCGGGGCGGTGTAACCCATCGCTCGGTGAGGGCCAAGGACGGTAACAACGCCTCTCACGCCGACGCAGCCCCGAAGCCGGCACCGAAGCCCGCTCCCGAGCCGCATCCGCGCCCGGCGCCTCTCGATGGCGACGGCGGCCAGGAAGATGCCTTCGACCCCGACGACCCGAACCTGCCGACGGCCATTGCGGTCCGGCGCAAGGAAAACTGGCTCGGCCTCCACCGGAAGCAGATCGTCGAGCGGGGCGGCAGCAAGCTCGTTGATCGACCCGCAGCCGAGGCAGCGTACTTCGAGGAAGGCCGGGCGCTCCGAGATGCCTGGCTGGCGTGGCCGGCCCGGGTCGCGATCGAGATGGCCGACGAGCTCAAGATCGAACCGAGGCAGCTGACGCCGGTCCTGACCGCCTATGTCAAAAAGCACCTCAGCGAACTCGGTGAGCCCTCCGCCGGCGACGGAGCAATGCACGTGACATGGCGAGATCATTTGGACGGCAGGTCCCGGGAGCCGAGGGCGAGATGCCTTCTCCCGGCCTCTCGGGTCTGTCGGGGGAGCTAGGGTGTTGTATCGACGACGCCACCGCCGACGCGGCCTTCGCTCGTATGGAGCAATCCCCTCTCCATGAGGTCGAGGTTTTTGGACAACAGCTTGTGCTGATCGGTGCACCAGTTCTTCAGGTGTTCAATGGCTTCCGTCATTGTGCCCTCCTGCACCTATTAGCCCCGCGCGCCGCAGCGAGCATCCGCTTCCGCACCTCCGCCATGCGGTCGTCGTAAGTGGCGCTGGCCGCTACGGCTTCCTGCCCGACAGCCTTGTAGATCTCCATCGCGGTCGCATGGTCCAGCGCGGGCCTGCATGGCAGTGCGCTAGCTGCCCCGCACCTGCTCGATGCGAGCAACCGTGCGCACAATCGCCAGAACCTCGCGGCGCAGTTGATCATCCTCAATCTCGCTGAAGGCGTGCAGGAGATCGATGGCGCCATGAGTGCGTAGAAAACCAAACACCTCGGCCCGGTCCTCACCTCCGCCCTCGTCGGCATCGTAGAAGGACGAGACTCGCACTTCGAGCACGCGAGCGATGTCGCTCAGGCGGCTGGCGCCGACTCGGTTCACGCCGTTCTCGTACTTCTGGATCTGCTGGAACGTCACGCCGATGGAGCTACCGAGCCCGGTCTGCGAAATCCCCTTGGACTTGCGCAGCACCTTGATGCGCTCTCCGACAAGACGGTCTTGCTCGGTCGCACGCTTCGGCGGGACGCTTGGGGTGTCCATGGCTTCAGGCCTGTACGGGAGAACAGTAGGGCATGCACCCAGGAAGCCTCCAGCAACTGCTGCGCGAGGATTTTGGTTGCAGCGATCCAAGCACCTGCGCGCCTCGGCTAGCCACTCATCAGCCCCGCGGCGCCCGCCAGCCGGCCGCCTTTGCCTCGTCCTCCGAGCAGAACAGGCGCTCGCCAGCGCGGTCGTTGATGCGGGTGCGCTCGTAGTCGCGCGAGCCGGGCAAGTGATAGATCCGCTCTCCGCCGGCTGAAATGTTGCCCTTGATGTTGCAGCCACTCGCCTTGTTCGGTGGCGTGACAGTCTCAGGCCTCGAGCGTTCACCGCCGGCACGCTTCGCTCGTCGCCACTCGGATGGATCTTGGAACGTGCCCGCCCAGATGCCGTGCCGGAGCGCCTTCGCGGTGAGTTCAGTGTTGACGTAATCCTCGGTGTAGCGCCGGTACGCAACGGCGTGGCCTTGTCCGACCATCCAGGCGTTCAAGTCCTCCGCGTCAGCCCGGCAAACGGCGACGACTCGGCCGTAGCGGTTGGTCTCGCGCGGATCACATGTTACGAGGCGTTTGCCGATGTGATCCGCGAGAGCCAGAGCAGCCACCTGTCCGCAGCGGTAGTCCTTGCCGGCGGCGTCCTTGCAGAGCTGGGCGCTTTCCGGCGCGTCGATGCCGTGAAGGCGGATGCGCGTTCCACGAACGTCGAGCGTGTCGCCATCGACAATCGAGGCTCGGCCGACGAACGGCTCAGCGTGGGCTGGCGTGGCGAGAAGCAGAACAAGGAGCCAGGACCGGGAGCGCATCTCGCCACTCTATCACACCGTCGCAGGTCGCCTCGGCCCGGGCGCACGGCTTTAGCGCCGAAGCGCTCGATGAAGTCCGTGCAGGCCTCATGGATGTTCGCCCAAGCGGTGGCGCCGAAATACCAACAGGGTGAAGAGTTGGGGCGCAGGACGCCGAAGGCCTTGCGCCACTCGGCGGCCTCTGCGGGAAGCGGATCGAACGCGAGTTTGGGAAAGAGCATCTCGGCTGCCGGCTGATGGCGGGGCCGACGGCATCGGGGAGGTGGGTTGCTCCAGGCCTACCGCCCAGCCGCCATCACGCCTTCTGCGCCCGCGCCAGCAGGATCGCGGTGCGGATCGCGCCGCACTTCAGGACCGCGCTCGGCTCGGAATTGGCCATGACCGAGATGGCCCAACCATGCCCGGCGACGATCCTCGGCCTGATCGAGCGCGAGAAGGCGATCGAGAACCCGTCGCACGAGAGAGCGGCCGTGACCCCCTGCTTCGTCGCCGTCACCCTGGCCGGCCTGCTCGCGAGCGGAAAACCGGCAAATGACGCCCGCGCCTACCTATACATCGGGCCGAGCACGCGCATCAGCCCGGTGGCCACAGCGCCGGGTGATCGGCCCCATGCAAGCACAGAGATCACCATCGGGCCGATCGCGACGTTCGCGCGTGAGACGCCTGAGGAGGTGGTGCGGGCACCGTGCGTGGAGCGTAGGCCGCCGCCGCAGTGATCGAAAACTGACGCAGAGACTGTTTTTAACCCGAAGCGCCTATCAAAGCTCAATGAATTGTATTTTAGCTGGAGCTACAACCGAATTGATCCATAAATAAAAGCACGATTTCGTTATCACCTCGTGCATATTGCCAGAACATACATTATATCAGGACTCAGTTTAATTCTATCAGCAGTACGGATCGCATCATGACTTTGTCTAAAGAACTGTACGAGGAATTGCTTCAGAACCCGTGTCCATCTTGCGGCACCATGCATATACGGGCAGGAAGATGGTTTGCGATAGTTTCAAAGTATCAATGCTACCAGTGCGATACTACAATATTTTTAACTTATCCGCGGAAAATTGAATTATTTGACTCGCATCAAAGCAACAAAGATAAAATTGAGACATAGCTAAATATTATATATAAATACACCCCTTTGATAGCCTTGCTGGATTGAACGATTTTCGGCGAATTGCTCCAAATAAAGATCAGCAACTCGTTGTAATAGATCTCCATCTCGTAGATCGGGGCCGCGGCATCCAACAATCTGCAGACATCGGCCCGGCGCCTGAGTGGACCTGGCCGTACTTCGAGGATTGGTGGTGGACGGGGGCACTTTCGTGTAGAGGTGCGGCGCCGGGGTGACGCGGCGGACTATCGACCCGCCGCTATCCGTCTACCTCATGCCCGCCCTCCAGCGGGCTCTTCCATCTCGATACCCACCTTGCCCCGTTCCGCTCAGCCGCAGCGGAGCTTCCTCTGGCTGCCTCACGTCACAAATCAGACCCCGAATACCGCTACCGTCCGATTTCGGACTGACCTGTCGGCCAACGAGGTTCCTCCGCCGCACGAACTGGAGCAATCATGAAGCCCACCCAACGACGCTATGGGCGTGGCGCGCCTGTACGTCATGAGGCTTGGATTGATCGAAGATCCGCCCGAACGGCTGAGACAATAAGGTGGGCGAGGCGCAAGGGGGCCTCGGTACGTATCGACAATCATCACCCTGCGCTCAACGACAACGTCGTGCAGTCCGTGGCTATCGATCTAATCTGAGGCTCTTCAAACCCCGCTCGAATCAGCCGCAGCGGGGCTCTTTGTTTTCCGACTACCTCAGTTCTCCGGGCAGGTAGGTCGGATCGAACTCGGCCGCATCATAGAGGCGCCTCCAGTTCTGGATCACCAATCGGCGATCGTCCAGCCTGACGAGTCCGTCCGTGCGTAGCGCCTTCACCGCCCGGATGACATGCACCGTCGTCAGTCCCGTCACATCGGCCAACCAGTCCGGCCATGGGTGCGAAGATATCAACGCAGCCCGAAGGTAATTCTGCAATGAACCCAGCGTGTTAGATTCGAGTATAATTCCTGATAATTTTTATCGTTCTTCAATTGTGGAAAAATCGTCTCGCAGAGGGTTGAAATAGTCCACAAAGGCACGACTTAGGTGCAGTGCAGTAATCGCAGCAGATTGCTTCGCCAGCAAAGCGAACGGTCCAATTCGTCTACTTGCTTTGTAGAAATATATTCATAAATACTGGAAGGAAGCCCACATGGCCCATGAACAGAACGTCAGCACCGCCAAGCAGAACGGTCAGGACGCGCGCATCGCTGAGGCCGCAAAGGCTAATTTCGACAAGGCTGCCGATAAGACCAACGAGCAGAACAAGCAGTTCTCCGATGCGGCTCGTGAGGGCGCTAACAAGATCGTTGACTTGCACGAGCGGGCAACCGAGACCACCAAGCAGGTGATGCAGAACAGCATCGAGACAGCCTCCCAGCACACTCGTGAGGCCGCTGATCGCTTCTCGAAGACCCTGGGCTTCTCAGGCCAAGACGGTGAGCGTCTGGCTCAGCAGTCTAAGCAGAACATCGAGGCGGTCACCCGCTGCGGCACGGTGCTGAGCCAAGCCCTCCAAGATGCCTCGCGCAGCCTGTTCGAACTTGGGCAGAAGCAATTCCAGCGCAATCTGGACGGCCTCACCAAGCTGACTCAGGCCAAGACGGTTCAGGAGTTCGCCACCATCCAGAGCGATCTGATGCGTGAGAGCCTGCAGCACATGGTCCAGGACAGCAAGGCGATCACCGAAACCTCCGCCCGTGCTGTCAACGAAGCCAGCCAGACCTTCTCCAGCGTCGCTCCGGCTCGCTGAGATCGGCTGCCGCCGCCAAGCCCGGCAGTAAATTTCTTAACGATGCCAACCTGAGGGCGGTCCTTTCGACCGCCCTTTCTCGTTCCGACACGGAGTGTTCCATGTACAATCCCTTTGCCGTCGCGATGCTGGCCTTCGAGGCACAGAGGGTGGTCGAGCTTCGCCTGGTGAAGATGTCATGGGGCGGAGCTGCGGCGCAGGCCGAGGCATCTCGGATGGTCAGCGAGAAGATTAGCGCCTCGATCGAGGCTAGCGGCAGCCTAATGATGGGCGGCTCACTGGACGCGGTCGTCGCGCGATACCGCGAGCACGTTGCCGAGAACACAAAGCGCCTGACGAGCGCTGCCTAGGGATCTCCGCGCATTCGGGAGTTCGCTTGAATCCTTCTCGTGGCTCTCGTCTGCTAGCGAGCCGGCTGCCTCCGTTTACGCCAATGTGAATGAGATAGCGGTAGGGCAGCGAGGACGGGAAGGAGCATCACGGCTGGCGGCTGATGGCGGGGCCGATGGCATAGGGGGCCGGGTTGTCATAAGCTTACCGGTTGGTCTTCCTCACGCCTTCTGCGCCCGTGCCTGTAGGATCGCAGTGCGCGCGGCGGTGCGCCTAGCGCCAGTCGTGCTCGTCTTGTCGCGCAGAACAGCGGTAGCGAAGGCGTTTACCTTGACGGCGGCCGCCACGTCGACCGTGTAGCCCTCGCCGAGTTCCGCCCGCTCCTCCATCCGGCCGCCGAGCACAGCGTCGACCAGCGCGTTCAAATCGTCATAGGTGACGACCTTGGCCTTGAACAGTTCGCCGACGGTGGGGTTAGGATCAGCCATGCGTGGACCCTATCGCCTGGACTGGGCGCGCGCCATCGTCAGCACCCAAGTGCCACGCCGGACAGCGCCGTCGTGGTCTCGCCCTCGGCGACCCAGTCGGCGACGGTGCGGTCTCTAATCCCCAGGCAAATTATCGCGAGGAGGACGGCACTGCGAGGCCAATTAGGTGGCGAGTTGCCGAACCTCTCCAGCAAGGATGTTCATGCGGGCGACGGCCTCTTTAGTCAGGGTGTCCCTGGTCAACTCCGCCCGCCAACCCGCCGGAATCGCCTTCTGCACGGCCTCCTCGGCTTGGTCACGAGGCACGGCGGCCACCCAAAGCTGCACGGTGGGTATGCCGCCGACGCCGCTGTCCATGTAGACGCGAACAATGTGGATGCCGGCGGCAACGTCGTTCAGTCTGTCCATATGGCGAGGATGGCACGATCCCGCGCCGTCACCAAGACTGAGATACGGGTGTGCTCCCGTTCGGTGTCGCTCAGGGACCTGCGGAACCTGCATGGTGAAACTGAGAGCTGGGAACGTTCGCATGTCGGTGCAGGACGCGCTGAGCGACGGTGACCGGGAGGACGGCTACATCCTCGCTTGCCAAGCCGAACCCGAGGGCGACCTGGAGCTGGAAGCCTAGGCGGTCCCGAGCCGAGGCGACCGGGGGTGTCGTCTCACCGCTCGGTCGCAAGCTCCGATACGAGGCGCTTCACCATGCTGGGGTTGACCGCCGTCGAGAACTCGGATGCCTCCAAGTCGACGAACTCAGCCTCGGTCGCCTTGATGGCCGCGTGGCCAGCGGTGACGAGGTAGCCTTCGGCGTCGTTGAAGCAGGCAGAGGCCCCTCGTCCGATAGCATGTAATGGTCCACGACATCCTAATGCCGCAACCGCCCCGGAGGGTCCGCTTCCCGCTCGGAGCAGACGCCTCGTCCGGCAAGCCGCCAGGTCTGCAAAGGGTCAGGAGTTCGCGCGCCACTTGTTCGGCTGTGCGCCATGAGCGGACATCAACTCGATACCCGGAACCGGACATTCAGCTTCGCGCCCACCCCGGTCTTAAAACCGCATCCTCACAATGCCTGAAAGCAGACATACGAGCTTGCTATCGATTGTTCAGCAACAGCAACGCTCCGAGTAGCGCTGCAGAGGTGTAAGGCCTCCCGACATCCACAACCATCGACGACCGTTGCGACTCTGTGTGGACATGCATCGATGTGCTATGGAGTGCGAGGAGGATGACACATCAGGATGCGGTCCATCGGTCAGCACCTCGTCGAAGCGTGGCCGCGCCTGTTCCGCTACGCGCTGACGCTGACGCGGGAGCCCGACGCCGCGCGCGACCTGATGCAGCAGAGCGCCCTCAAGGCGCTCTCGACGGGGACGACGCCGAGCGAACCGCGGGCGGCCCGCGCCTACCTGTTCCGGATCGTGCGCCACGCCTGGATCGACCGGCTCCGCCGGAACCGGACCCGCCGCGAGGACGATCTCGTGGATTGGCCCGACGAAGGGTTCGACGATCGCCTGATCGAGGCCATCGCCGTGCGCCAGGCTTTCGCCGCCCTCGATGCACCCTGCCGAAAGGTCGTGAGCTGCGTGGACGTCGAAGGCCTGAGCTACCGGGAGACCGCCGAACGGCTCGGCATTCCCGTCGGCACGGTCATGAGCCGTCTGCACAGGGCGAGGCGGATCATGCTGCAACGGATCGCCGGGCCGTCCGATGGGAGCGAGGGGCCGTGATGCTCTGGGAGACCCTCAATGCCTACGTCGATGGGGAACTCGATGCGCAGGACCGGCGCACGGTCGCGGAGACGCTGGCCCGCGATCCGGTCCTGGCCGCGCGGGTCGCGACCCTGACTCGGCTAAAACAGGGGGTGAAACGGGAGGTGAAGGCTGCGGCCGTGCCGCCCCGGCGCGCACCGATCGCCCGCGCCTCCCTCGGATGGGCGTGTGCCGCGGCCCTGGTCGTCCTCGTCGGCACCGCGCTGGCTGGCCCTGTCGTCTCGCGCGCCAACCGACCCCGCGCGCGCGGCCTTCACGGCCTGGAGTTCGGCGGGCTCGCCCTCGAACGACGTGCGGCTCGCGGGCGGCCTGAATGGCTTCCCCCTCGATCTTGGGGCGGCCGGCTTCCGCTTGGTCTATGTGTCCGAGGGTAACAGTTCGGTCGGTCGCCTCGCCGGTTACGAGGGGCGTCACGGCTGCCGGCTGGCCGTCTGGAGCGGACCGTCGCGTGCGCAGGCCGGCCTTGAGATCGCGCAAGGGAGCGGCGGCCTGCGTGTGGCACGCTGGGACAGCGGGCGCCGCCGCTTCGTCCTCCTGTCCGAGACGGTGCCGGCCGAGCGGTTCGCGCTGCTGGCCGAGGCGGCCGCGCTGCTCACCGAACCGAACGAGACGGACCGATTGCGGCTCGCCCTGGACCGGGCCACCGGACTCTCGGAACGCCCCTGCACCGGCTGACCGGCGCGGGCCGCAGATTTATTTCGACCCGCCGCGAATAGACCGGGGGCGACGTGCGTCTTCTCCTCCGGCACGTCGCGGGCTCCTTGGCATGAGCCACGCGCGGATCGGGGAGGAATCGGATGCTCGACAGACGCGATCTCATCAGGCGGGCGGGCCTCACCGCCCTGGCGAGCCTCGGCGGCGGCAGCTTCGCGTCCTTGCGGGCGCTCGCGGGCGACACCGCCACGCTGCCCTTCGGCAACGGCGAACGGCCCCTGGTGGCCTATCCGGGCAAACGCCCGCTGCTCCAGATGACCGCGCGGCCGCCGCAACTGGAGACCCCGTTCTCGGTGTTCGACGAGGGCGCCATCACGCCTAACGACGCGTTCTTCGTCCGCTACCACCTCGCCGACATCCCGACCGAGATCGATCCCGAGACCTACCGGGTCGCGATCAAGGGCCATGTCGAGCGGGAGGTCTCGCTCTCGCTCGCCGACCTGAAGGCGATGCCGACGACCGAGATCGTCGCGGTCAACCAGTGCTCGGGCAATTCTCGCGGCTTCTTCGAGCCGCGCATGGCCGGCGGGCAGCTCGCCAACGGTGCCATGGGCTGCGCCCGCTGGACCGGCGTGCCACTGAAGGCCGTGCTCGACAAGGCCGGGGTGAAGGCGGGCGCCGTGGAGGTCGCCTTCACCGGGCTCGACGGCCCGGTGATCCCGGAGACGCCGGACTTCGCGAAGTCGCTCAAGCTCGACCACGCCCGCGACGGACAGGTGATGCTCGCCTGGGGCATGAACGGGCAGGATCTGCCTTGGCTCAACGGCTATCCGGTCCGCCTCGTCGTGCCGGGCTTCTACGGCACCTACTGGGTCAAACACCTGGAGAGCATCAGCGTGCTCGACAAACCCTTCGAAGGCTTCTGGATGCAGAAGGCCTACCGCATCCCCGACAACGACTGCGCCTGCACCGAGCCCGGCAAGACCGCGGACAAAACCGTGCCGATCAACCGCTTCACGGTGCGCTCCTTCCTGACCAACCTGACCGACGGGGCGGAGGTGAAGGCCGGGCGCACCCCCTTGCGCGGCATCGCCTTCGACGGCGGCTCCGGGATCAGGTCGGTGGCGGTCTCGACCGACGACGGCAAGACCTGGACGGAGGCACGGCTCGGGCAGGATCTCGGCTCCTACGCCTTCCGGCCCTGGACCCTCGACGCGGAGCTGTCGCCGGGGGCACACGCGATCCGGGTGCGGGCAATCGCCAACGACGGGGCGAGCCAGCCGATTGAGCCGCGCTGGAACCCGGCCGGGTACCTGCGCAACGTGGTCGAGACCACCCGCGTGCGCGCGGCCTGAGGAAGTGATTACGATGACCCGCATCACTCTCGCCCTGGCGGCGGCCCTCGCCCTCGCGACCGGCGCGGCGCTTGCCGCCCCGAAATCCTACGCGGTGCCAGAGCCGACCGCGGAGCTGCGGGCGCCGAAGGCCGGCACGCACGCGGAGGGCTTCGAGGCGGCCCAAGCGAACTGCCTCGTCTGCCATTCGGTGGACTACATCGCGATGCAGCCGCCCGGCAAAGGCGCGGCGTTCTGGGAGTCCGAGGTGACCAAGATGGTCAAGGTCTACCACGCGCCGATCGACGAGGCGCAGGCCAAGGCCATCTCCGCCTACCTCGCCGACACCTACTGATACCAAGCGGCACGGAACAGAACCGATGGTCTTGTTCCGTGCGACCGGCGGACGACCGCCGCCGCGCAGTCGCGCGGGTAATCGGCGACGAGCCATTGTCATCACCGATTGGTATGAGGCGCGGCTTGCAACAGGGGTGCGGTCCGACGGCCGCCCCCTCCTCTCGTCAGCGCGGCGCCTGCGTCTGGACCGGCGCGCCGGTCTCGCCGGGCTTGCCCTCGACGATGACGAGGCTGCGTCGCGCGGTCTCGTTCGCGTTCTGCGTCACCTGCCGGATCGGGCCGACGGCGTTGACGATGGCCGCGCCCGCCGGGTTCGTCATGAAGGCGGCGAGCGGCTCCAGCGGCCCGGCGCCCTTCGGATCGGCCGACAGGGCCAGCACGTAGGGCTTCTTCGGCGTGAGGCCCGTCACCGCCGCCTGCAGGGTCTGCAGCACGCCCTGGTCGAACAGCGTGACCTGTGTGGCCGCCTTGCCGTCCGGCCCGGCCAGCGTCAGCGTGCTCGACTGGCCCGCCGCGCCCAGCGGCTGAAGGTTCGGCGCACCGGCCCCCTCCGGCACCGCCTCAGGGACGTAGGCCACGCCCTGCGGCCCCTGGCCGATCGGGATCGTGGCGATCACCGCGTTGCTGCCGGTGTCGATCACCGCGACCGCATCGGCATTCTCCAGGCCGACATAGATCCGCGAACCGTCGCCCGAGGGCCAGAGGCCGTGGGGGAGCACGCCGGTGGGAACGGTCGCAACCTGTGAGAAGTCGTCGGTGCGGAACACCTTCACCTGGTTCAGGCCGCCGACCGTCACGTAGGCGAACTGCCCGGCCTTCGTACGCGCGATGTTGACGTGGTTGGTGATCGGTCCCGTCTCGATGGTCTTGAGCGCCTTGAACGGCGGCGTGGCCTCGAACACCTGGACGCGGCCGACGTCCTTGAGGGTGAACCACACTTGCGTTCCGTCGGGCGTCGCCGCGATGTCGGGGCAGAACGGGCTCTCCTGCTTGATCCGCCCGACGATCTCGCGGCTCCTCACGTCGATGGCGACCGTCTCGGGGCTGAAGCTGGAGCAGACGTAGCCGTAACGCCCGTCGGGCGAGAAGATCGTCATGCCGGGCCCGTTCGGCACCGTGATCCGGCCCGTCTCCTTGCCGGTCCCCGCGTCGAGGATCGCGACGTAGTCCTCGCCGCGCACGCTGACCCAGACCTCGCGCCCATCCGGCGTGAAGAACGCCTCGTGCGGCGAGCGGCCGACATAGGTTGTGCGGCGCACCGTGTTGGTGGCGGTGTCGATGAAGCTGACCGAGTTCGAGCCGATCGAGACGGCGAGCAGGGTCTTGCGGTCGGGCGAGAAGCCCATGCCGTGGACCAGGAGCTGGCCGCGATAGAGCGGGCTCAGGTTCGCGGGCGTCGTGTCGCCGAGACGGATCACGCCGAGGAGCGTGTTGGCGGCCGGGTCGATCACCGAGACCGTGTTGGAGAATTGGTCCGAGGTGTAGAACCGGTCGCGGGGGCCGACCGGCACGTCCGGCGCCGAGGCGGGCCCCGGCGCCTGGCCCGCAAGCGCGGTCCCGCCGAGGAGGGCGAGCAGCAGGGTCGCCGGAATGAGGTGTCGCATCATGAAGGTCTCTTCGCGCTGATGGTCGGAACGGTGGGCGGCGATCCGCTCAGTGATGGTGGCGGGCCGGCGGCTGTGTCGGTGGGGTCTGCGCGACCGGTCGCTCGGCGAGGGCGCGGCGCATGACCTCGATCTCCTGCGTCTGCTCGACAATGATGCCCTGCGCGAGCCGGCGCAGGACCGGGTCGCGACCGTAGGCCAGTTCGGCCTTCGCCATCTCGATCGCGCCCTGATGGTGCGGGATCATCATGGCGGCGAAGTCCCGGTCGGGGTCGCCAGACGGTGCCACCGCCATGTCCGCGTGCATCCGCGCCATCGATTGGGCCATCATCGCGTCGAAGCCGCTGGGGGCGGTCTCCGCATGCCCGGCGCGCATCATCATGCCGCCGCCCAGGACGCCCCCGGCCATGAGCAGGGTAATGAGGATCGCCGTCGGTGCTCCGCGCATGGTCTCTCCCGCAGTGTCGAGGTCACGCGGGGAGAGATGCCGGCCGGGCTATGATATTCCCCACCGCTCCCGGCAAGCAGATCACTGATGTGTGATCTGCTTGCCAGGGCCAGGCTTGGAATGGTTCGGCTACTTCCGGCACCTCTCGTCCGAACGGCGGCGCGAGCATCGCTGGCGCCGCGATCCGGAGACCGCCCTTGGACGACCTCGCCGTTCTGATCGAACCACAGATACCGGCCTTGCGGCGCTACGCGACCGCGCTGCTGCGGCAGCGCGAGGCAGCTGACGACCTCGTTCAGGACACGCTGGAACGGGCGATCCGCGCTTGGCCGCAGCGTCGCGAGGGCGATCTGCGGGCGTGGCTGTTCGCGATTTTGCGCAACCGCTACCTCGAAGGCGTACGCCGCCGCCGGGGCATTGAGGTCGGCCCGGAGGCGCTGGTGGAGATCGCGGATGCCGGGGTCGATCCCGAGGCGGCTTTGGGTGTGCGGGACGTGCTCGACGGGATCGCCGCGCTTCCCGAGGAACAGCGATCCGTCCTGCTCCTCGTCGCGGTCGAGGATATGTCCTACGCCGAGGTCGCCGCCGTGCTTGCGGTCCCCGTCGGCACGGTGATGTCGCGCCTTAGCCGGGCACGTGGCCGGATGCGCGCCTTCCTCGACCGGGCCCCCACGATCGTCACCGGGCATCTGCGGAGGGTGAAATGACCGCGTCCGACCCGCGTCCCGTCGGCGAGGACGACCTGCACGCCTTCGTGGACGGACGGCTCGATCCGGGCCGCCGCGCCCGCGTCGAGGCGTGGCTCGCCGCGCATCCGGAGGCAGCCGCCCGGGTCGCCGCCGACCGGGAGGTGCGGGAACGCCTGCGGGCGCGCCTCGCGCCCGTGGCGGACGAGCCGATCCCCGCCCGCCTGCGCATCGCGAACCTCGCGGCTCCGCGCCGGAGGCGCATCCCGCGTTGGTGGCCGAACGCCGCGGCAGCGGCGCTCCTGCTCGCCCTCGGCGGCGCGGCCGGGTGGGTTGGGCGCGGCGGCGTGTCGGGCCCGGGCGCACCCGCCGAACCGATGACGCAGGCGGCCGTCTCCGCCTTTCGCACCTACGTGGTCGAGGCCGCCCATCCGGTCGAGGTCCGCGCCGACGGCTCGACCGACCTCGTGCGATGGCTCACCGCGCGCCTGGGCCGGCCCGTCACCGTGCCGGACCTGCGGGAGCAGGGATTCCGGCTCATGGGCGGGCGCCTGCTCCCCGCCGGAGACGAGCCGGCGGCGATGCTGATGTACGACGACGACCGGGGCACCCGCCTGACCCTCTACAGCCGGGCCGGGCCGACCGGCGGGCGCGGCGTGTTCCGCTACGCCCGCGCCGACGACGTGGCCGCCTTCTCGTGGATCGATGCCGGGATGTCCTACGTGGTGACGGCCCGCACGGACGAGGCGCGGCTGCTCCGGGTCGCCGAGGCGGTCGATGCGCAGGTCTCGGGCAAGCGCGAAGGCGCGCGGTGATGCTCGTATCCGAACCCTGCCGGACCACGCCGGCCAAGGCCCCCGCCGAGCCCGAGACGCCATGACCCTCGACCAGTTGCGCATCTTCGTGGCGGTCGCCGAGCGCCAGCACGTCACGCGGGCGGCCGAGGCGCTCAACCTCGTCCAGTCGGCGGTCAGCGCCGCCATCAGCGCCCTGGAGAGCCGGCACGCCGTCAAGTTGTTCCACCGGGTCGGCCGGGGCATCGAACTGACCGAAGCGGGCGGCGTCTTTCTCGGCGAGGCTCGCGCGGTGCTCGCCCGCGCCCAGGCGGCCGAACAGGTGCTCGCCGACCTCAGCGGCTTGCGGCGCGGCACGCTGTCCATCCAGGCGAGCCAGACCATCGCCAGCCACTGGCTCCCCCGGCACCTCGTCGCCTTTCGGGCGGCCTATCCCGACATCGTCCTGCGGCTCGGCATCGGCAACACCGCCGAGGCCGCCGAGGCGGTCCGGGCCGGGACGGCGGAACTTGCCTTCGTGGAGGGCCCGATCGAGGACGGCAGCCTCACGAGCACTCCGGTCGCCGAGGACCGGCTGATCCTCGTCATCGCGCCCGATCACCCGTTGGCCGCACGCGCGCGGTCGGGACGACCCGACCTCGCTTCAGTCTCCTGGGTGCTGCGCGAACCCGGATCGGGCACGCGCTCCGCCTTCGAGGCGGCAATCGTCGCGCTGGGCATCGCACCGGACGCACTCACGGTTGCCCTCGAACTGCCGTCGAACGAGGCTGTCCTCGCCGCCGTCGTGGCGGGGGCCGGGGCGAGCGTTCTATCCGAAGCGGTGGTCGGACCCTCGCTGCGAACCGGAGCGCTCGTCGCCGTGCCCTTCGTTCTGCCGACGCGAACCTTCCGGGTCCTGCGCCATAAGGAGCGCTACCGCAGTCGCGCCGCCGACGCGTTGCTCGACCTGATCCGTGCCGCCCCCTGACGGGGGCCGGCCCCTCAGGCGACCTCGACCCGCACACGGTGCCAGGAGGCGCTGAGGTAGCCCTTGAAGTTCCACGTCTCGTCCGGCCGCGCCGGCTGGGTCTGCCCGGCGCTGTCCCAGGCGCGCACCACGAGGTCGCGCTCGCCGGACGGAAGGTCCAGCACGATCTCCCAGAACGTCCAGGCGAAGGGAGCGCCGGCCTCGTGTTCCAGCGTAGCTTGATGCCAGGACCGACCGCCATCGCCCGAGACATCGACGCGCACGATCGCCCGATCTCCCGCGATGGCGTACCCGCGGATGGTGGTCTCGCCCGCCTTGAGCCGGGCTCCGCGCGCGGGCTCGCAGATCGCGGCGTTGAGCGGCATCGTTTCGATGGTGTGGCCTTTCGCGGGATTGGCGGTCTCGGCCGTCACGTCCGGCGGGAACAGCTTGTAGTCGTCGGCTTGCATCGGGTTGGTCGAGGGATGGTCCTGCACCGTGATGCGCTTCAGCCATTTCGGGCTGCGCACGCCCGCGAAGCCCGGCACGACGGCCCGCACGGGGAAGCCGTGCTCGGGCAACAGCGATGCCCCGTTCATCGCGAAGGCCAGCAGTGTCTCGCCGGCGACCGCCTTGGCGAGCGGGATCGAGACGCCGTAGGGCCGTCCCTCCACCACATCTTGGCTCTCGAAGGCCACATGGAGGTCCGAGTGGAGGTTCGCTCCTGGCGCTACGCCCGCCGCACGCAGGACGTCGCCGAGGCGGACGCCGGTCCAGTCCGCCGTCCCGATGGCGCCGCCGTCCCAAGGATCGCCCGAGACCGGGGCCACCGCCCGCATATCGGCGCGGCGGTTGCCGGCGCACTGCATCGTGGCCGTGACGGTCGCCTCGGAAAAACGCGCGCGCAGATCCGCCAGCGACAGATCGAGGGGACCGACATGCGCGCCATCGACGGACAGGCGCCATGCGGCGGCGTCGATCTCCGGCAGGTCGCCGTGGGAGCGGACGTAGAAGTCTTCCGCAGGGGTCCGGTAACGGGCCCGCAGGCGGGTCAGCGGTGGCTCGGCATTGTAGGGGCGCTCCCCATGAACGATCAGGCGCGCCATACGCTCGGTCAAGCTCGACATGGGTGTCTCTATCGCAGAAGGTCGGACTCCAACGCGCTCGTACGCGCCGGGTGGCAGGCCTATTTCAGGCGATGCCGAGCAGCCAGATAAGCCCGAGGCTCACGGCCGTCAGAGCGGCGAGCGAAGCGACCACCGCCAGGGTGACGCGCGGTCCCGCCTTGGCGACGCTGCGCACGTCGACGCCGAGGCCGAGGGCCGCCATCGACACGATGGTCAGCGCGTTCGCCGTCGTGGCCATGGGGTGCAAAGCCGCTTCGGGAACGAGTTCCGCGGAGCGAAGACCCGTCAAGGCCAGGAAGGCGAGGATGAACCACGGCACCAGCCGGTGCAGCGGCATCCGGCCCGAGGCGGGGCGCTCGCCGGCCGTGCGGTGCGGTACGGTCACGCCCGTCCCCGCGCGCAGCCAGCTAATCCCGAGCGAGAGAGCCAGGACCACTGGCCCAAGCATCAGCACGCGGACCAGCTTGACCAGGGTGCCGACTTGGACGCTGAGGGCGGCCACCGGGGCGGTTGCGGCGAGAACCTGCGGCACGGCGTAGACCGTGAGCCCCGCGAGCACACCGTACTGCATCGGTGAGAGTCCGAGCAGCGGCACGAGCAGCGGCAACCCGAGAACGACGAGAACGCCGAGCACGGCGGTGAAAGCGATGGACGAGGCGACGTCCTCGCCGTCCGCGTCGATCACCGGGGCCGCCGCCGCGATCGCCGAGTTTCCACAGATCGAGTTGCCGCAGGCGACGAGGATGGCCAGGCGCGGGGTCAACCCGAGAACTCGGCCGATGCCGTAGCTCGCCGCAATGGCGAGGGCCACCACCACCGCGATGCCGACGAGGAGCCCCGGCCCGGCCGCGAGCAGCGTCCCGAGGCTGAGCGAGGCGCCGAGCAGGACGACGGCGATTTCCAGGACGGTCTTGGCGCCGAACGCGATACCGCGAGCGAAGCGCCGACCAGGGTTCCAGGCCGTGCGGACGGCCGTGCCCAGCACGATGGCGAGGACCAGAGCCTCCAGCCACGCACGGCCGAAGATATGCTTCTCGACCATCTCCAGCCCGAGGGCGGCGCCCGTCACCGCGAGGCAAAGGCTCAGGCCGGGCAGGATGGAAGACAGGGCAAGCGCGCGTGATCGGAGAAAGGCTGCTGCGGGCATGGTGCGTGCACCTCGTGGACTGGATCTGCCACGACCATGACCGCATCCATTCGTTCGCTCCAACGGAACGTATCGATCATTTTGATCACGTGATGCGATGATTTAGCTGGGGACGACGAACGTCGTGCTTTGGCTCGAAGCCAGTCTTGTCGATTGGGCAACCCGAGTTTGCGGCTTCGCTGATATCAGGGAACGTTGTAGATTCCCGCTGACTGGGTTTCTGGAGACAGAAACCGTTGAGGTCAGAGGCGGGCCGTCAGGTTGGTGAACGGGCGGATCAATCGGATGCCTGAGTGACGGCACGGTCGATGTTCACCCTCTCCGCCCAGTCCTTGGCCTCGGACTGACCTTGGAGGTCAATGAGACGAGCGCCGCTGACATCGACGTTCTTGAAGTCCGCGCCCGTGACCGTAGCACCGGTCAAATTGGCCCCGGACAAGTCCGAGCCCATCAGCACCACGCCAGTGAGATCGGCATCCTTGAGATTCGCATACTCCAGGCGTGACCGGCCGAGGTTGGCTCCCTTGAGGTTCGCGCCCGACAGGTTCACCGAGGTGAACACCGCCCGCATCAGACCCATAGACTGATTCTTGATGTTGGCTCCGCCCTTGAGATCGACCAGCGTGGCGCCGCTCATGTTGGCGCCCTTGAAATCGCCGATGGGCATGGACCGGCTGAGGTCGGCCCCGCTGAGGTTGGCCTCCCGCGCAGTGATGCCGAACATTTTCGCGTCCGTGAGCTTGGCCCCGGAAAGGTCTGCCTTCAGGAGCCATGCCTGTTCGAGGTTTGCGCCGCTGAGGTCGGTGCCGCGTAGATTGGCCTTGTTGAGCCGAGCCGTGCGCAGGTTCGCGCCCCGGAGGTTGAGCCCCGACAGGTCGAGGCCCGACAGTGCTTTGTCCGACAGATCGAGGGGCTGGCCGTTCGCCTTGCCAATCATGGCCTCGACATCGGCCCGGCTCATCTGGGCTTGGGTCATCGATGGTGAGGTCATGTCCGCCCCAAGCAGCAAATCCTGCTCGGCGGCGGCGGGACCAGCGGCCAACGTGGCAAGTACGAGACTAAGGGTTAAGGCGCGCATCCGTTTTCTCCCAACGGAGTGCCGGGGGGGATCGCCGCCTGACACTCATCTCGTCTTTTGTTGTGAGGAGATGCTAAGACAGGGCGCCGGGCTGGTCGGTGACCCAGGTCACCAAACCCATGCCCTGCGGGAAGGAAACGCAAGATCGGCCGGGCATACTGCGCAGCGAGCCGACATGAGGTTATGCCAGATGCCGGACAGCCACCGGATTGAGCGCTGGGTCGAGCGCTTCCCCGTCGTGCAAGCGCTGAGCGCTGCTCACCTTCAGATTGCCCGCGGCACAGTGCAGTTTCCAGTGCTCGAGGCGGGTGCGACCGCCTACGAGTTGGAAGGCGAATGCGTCAACTACCTGATGTGCATCGAGGGCCGCACCCGTGTGTTCCGCATGTCGGAATCCGGGCGCGAGATGCTGATCTACAAAGTGACAGGCGGCGGCACTTGTGTGCTAACCACACAATGTCTGCTCTCCGGCGGTAAATTTCCCGCCGAGAGCATTGCCGAGGAGCGCACTGAACTGGCGGCCTTTCCAGTCAGTACATTTCGGCAGCTTATGGCTGAAAGCGAAGAATTCCGCCGCTTCGTACTGGACGACTACACCAAGCTTCTCGCCAGCATGTTCGCACTGGTGGAAGAGGTTGCTTTCGCGCCGCTTGAGCAGCGTCTTGCACGACGACTTATTATCGAGGCTGACCCCGCCGGTATCGTCGCCAAAACACATCAACAGCTTGCCGCTGATGTTGGAAGCGTGCGCGAGGTGGTCAGCCGGGTCCTTGGCGAGTGGGCAGAAAAGGGTTTGGTCGAGCTGCGGCGCGGTCAGGTTCAGCTCGTAGATCGGGCTGCTTTGGCAGGGCAGCGGACGCATTAGGGTTGCGTGCATAGCTGTGTGGGGCTCTATCGCTGCCCCGAACGTGCATCTGGACAGCGTTCTGAGGGGTCATGGTTCCATTTATCGCGACAGTTTCAGAAGGGACATCTTCCGATATTCGATTTATTGAGGAATATCAGGTGATTGTGATGGCTGAGAATCAATTCAACGCTGAAAGATCTATTCAAAAATTTATATCGGCAACCCAGCAAGGCGCGGCGTATGCCTTTCGGTTCGATAAAGCATGGGCAAGTCCCGATTATCTAAAAGCGGCTAAACTCAAGCCGGGCGAGGTTCGGCGTTACAATCCTTAAATCTTCGGTCTTGCTCAATCGTGGGGAAATTAAAATTGGATCAGACGTTTCGGATCGAGCCGCGCCGGATCGAATTTACAACTTACGGCCCCGCAAGAGCGCCGGTCTGGATCGTGACCTTCGCTTTGCACACGGCAAGCGGTTACGAGCATCAATGCACGGTCATCGTACCAGGTCTGGGACATGATGACGTGACCGACATCCACACCAAAGCCCGCGCTGAACTTTTTCGCCTTGGTGGAATGATCGCTGGCAGCGCTAATCCGGTGGATGAGGCTGATACACATGCACCGCATACATCAACACCTCCGAAGTCACGTAGACGCGCACGGCAATAAGACGTTCGAAACTCATGATCTATGGACGGTCCGCTAAGGGTCGGGAGCAACGGTCCAGGCCCGCCGGCGCCAATGTCGGCTTGTGTTGCAGAGAGCCGTCATTCAACATTGGGCTCACTGGCAGCATCGGGTTCCTCATGGCGGGCTCCTCAACCCAGGAGCCTGTCATGTCCGAAGTTGTCACTGTTCCCACCAGCACACGTGTTCCCTGGAACCGCGGCCGTATCGTCGGACCCAAACCGCCGCTGAAGCCGAAGCACATCTGGGCCCTGCGCACGCGCCTCCAACTCGCCAACCGCACGCGAGACCTCGCCCTGTTCAACCTTGCCGTCGACAGCAAGCTGCGCGGGTGTGATCTCGTCGGCCTGCGCGTGAGCGACATCTACCTGGGCGACGCCGTGCGTCTCCGAGCGACCGTCTGCCAGCGCAAGACCGGCAGGCCGGTTCCGTTCGAGATCACCGAACCGACGCGCGAGGCTCTCGCGGCTTGGTTGACTGCGCGCAGGTTGAAAGCCGGCGACTGGCTGTTTCCAAGCCGGAGTCGGCTCGGAGAGCATCTCACGACGCGGCACTACAGTCGGCTGGTCGACCGCTGGGTCGCCTTGATCGGCCTGGACCCTTCGGCGTTCGGTACGCACAGCCTGCGCCGCACGAAGGTCGCGCTGGTCTACAAGCGAACCGGCAATATTCGAGCCTGCCAACTGCTCCTTGGCCATACCAAGCTGGAGAGCACGGTTCGCTACCTCGGCATTGAGGTTGACGACGCGCTGATCCTCTCAGAGCAGACCGAGATATGAACCGGGCGCCGCGGTCGAAATGGCCGCGGCGGGCCAGCAGGATGGTCGCCCCCAGGGTGCCGAATGACCCTTTGCAGAAGTTCAGAAGGTCCGTTTAGGCTACTCGGTATCGCTTTCGCCGACGACTGGGACGGGACGACTTCTGCCAATCCGCTTCCTCGCGGCGGAGGCGTCAGAGCGGAGGTTTGCTCAGTAGCGAGCACTGGCTGCGATACGGTCGCAACCGGATTCCGAAGTGGACAGGCCGACCCCTGCGCACCTGAAAAACTCCCGCTCGCATGGCAGGCATGTTGGGCAAGCGCTATCAGCAGATGCATGCTAGACAGCTGACCTCCAAGGAGTGCGGGCTTGTCCGTCGTTCAACGACACAATGTGAGGCAGGCCGGTACCGGCGCGACCCCAATGGTCTTCGCGCACGGCTTTGGTTGCGACCAGAACATGTGGCGCTTCGTGGCTCCGGCCTTCGAGGAGCACTATCGCACGATCGTGTTCGACCATATCGGGGCCGGCGGATCAGACTTGGCTGCCTACGAAGCCGACAGGCACGCCTCGCTCGACGGCTATGCCGACGACGTGGTCGCGCTCTGCCGCGGTCTGTCGGTGGTCGGCGGCGTGTTCGTCGGGCACTCTGTCAGCGCGATGATCGGCGTTCTGGCCGCGAAAAAGGCCCCGGAACTGTTCGAGAGCCTCGTCCTGGTCTGCCCCTCGCCGCGCTATCTCGACGATGACGGCTACGTCGGCGGCTTCACCCGCCGGCAGGTCGAGGAGCTGCTCGACTTGCTCGACACGAATTACATGGGGTGGTCCCAGGCGATGGCGCCGTCGATGATGGGAAACGCCGACCGTCCCGAACTCGGTGAGGAACTGACCAACAGCTTCTGCCGCACCGACCCGGACATCGCGAAGCGCTTCGCCCGCACGACCTTCCTTGCAGACAACCGCGCCGATCTCGCGGGCGTGGAGGCCCGCTGCCTCGTCATCCAAAGTTCCGAGGACGTAATCGCACCACTGGAAGTTGGCGCGTACGTGCACCGACACCTGGCCAACAGCGAGCTTGCACTGCTCGACGCGACGGGCCATTGCCCGAACCTGAGCGCGCCCGCGGAGACCATTGCGGCCATCCAGGCCTTCCTTCGAGGACCGAGCCGTGGATGAAACGCCCGCCACCCTTCCGGTGCCGGACGTGGACGACTTGGAGGACCTGTTCGAAAACGCGCCCTGCGGCTACGCCTCCGCTTTGCCGAACGGACGCATCTCGAAGGTCAACCGGACGCTCTCGACCTGGCTGGGTCACCCGGCGAAAGACCTCGTCGGAAGCCGCTTCCTCGATCTCTTGAACATCGCCGGCAAGGTCTATTACGAGACCCATTTCGCGCCGATGCTAAGGATGCAGGGCTACTTCGACGAGGTCGCCCTCGACCTCGTGCGCGCCGACGGCACGACGCTGCCGGTCCTCGTGAACGCTGTCGTGCGCAAGGATGAGGCGGGCGGCGTGCGCTTTATCCGGATCACCGTCTTCAACGCCTCGGACCGCCGACGCTACGAGCGCGAGATGCTGGAGGCGCGCCGCGTCTCGGAGCAGGCCACGGTCGCGCTGCTGGAGCTCAACCTGACCCTCGAAGCCCGGGTCGCCGACCGTGCGCGCGCCCTCGATCGGGCCTGGCGGCTCTCGCCGGATCTCCTTGCCATCGCCGACGCGCAAGGGACGCTGCTGGCGGTGAACGCGGCCTGGACGGACCTGCTCGGCTGGGAGGCTGCCGACCTTGTCGGGCAGGGCTTTGCCGAATTCACCCACCCTGATGACCTGGAGCCGACGCGGGCCGCCCTCGGCCGCATCATGACGACACCGCTCGTCGAACCTTACGAGTACCGCCTTAGGCACATAGACGGGACCTATCGCCTGTTCGCCTGGACCGGCGCGTTCGAGGACGGCCAGATCTACGCGACGGGCCGGCATACGACGGTCGAGCATGAGCAGGCCGCCGCGCTAGTCCAGGCGGAGGAGGCGTTGCGCCAATCGCAGAAGTTGGAGGCGGTCGGGCAATTGACCGGCGGCGTGGCGCACGACTTCAACAACCTGCTGACAATCATCCGCTCGTCGGTCGACTTCCTGCGCCGGCCGGACCTACCCGAGGACCGCCGCACTCGCTACATGGACGCGGTCTCCGACACGGTCGACAGGGCGGCGAAGCTCACCGGCCAACTCCTCGCCTTCGCGCGGCGGCAGGCCCTGAAGCCGGAGATGTTCGAGGTCGGCGAACGGCTTCGCGGCGTCGCCGACATGCTCGACACGGTCACCGGCGCCCGGATCCGCGTGACGACCGAAATCCCGGACGAACCCTGCTTCGTGATGGCGGACGTGAGCCAGTTCGAGACTGCACTCGTCAACATGGCGGTGAACGCCCGGGACGCCATGAACGGCGAAGGCACATTGACATTGCGCGTGAACCATACGGGCAACCTGCCGCCGATCCGCGGGCATGCCGCTGCACCCGGCCTCTTCGCGTGCGTCTCCCTCACCGACACCGGCAGTGGGATCGCCGCGGATCAGGTCGCCCGCATCTTCGAGCCCTTCTTCACCACGAAGGAGGTCGGCAAGGGGACCGGGCTCGGCCTCAGCCAGGTCTTCGGCTTCACCAAGCAGTCGGGCGGCGACGTCGAGGTCGAGAGCGAGCCCGGTCGCGGCACGACCTTCAGACTCTACCTGCCGAAGATCATTGGTGATGCCTGCGAGCTACCGGCAGTTCTCCGGGACGACAAGAGCTTCCCCAGCGGCGAGGGTCAGTGTGTGCTCATAGTCGAGGACAACGTCGAGGTCGGCCGCTTCGCCACCCAGATCCTAGAGGATATTGGCTACCGGACGACCTGGGCCGCCAACGCCGAGGAGGCGCTGGAAAAGCTCGGTGCCGACGGCGCCGGCTTCGACGTGGTGTTCTCCGACGTGGTCATGCCCGGCATGGGGGGCATCGCGCTGGCCAAGACACTCCAACGCCGGCTGCCGAACCTGCCAATCCTGTTGACGTCGGGCTACAGCCACGTGCTGGCCCAGGACGGGCTGCACGGCTTCGAGCTACTGCACAAGCCGTACTCGGCCGACCAGCTCGGGCGCATTCTCGGCAAGGTGGTGCCACGGTCCCGGAACTGATGAAACGGCCGTGCCGGTTGTTGAAAGAAACGGGTGCAATGCTGCCGGAACGGAGAGGGGCGAACGACCGCTTCCCGACTCAGTCGAGGCCGGGCAAAACGACTGGGTTGGGTCGGATGCGGAAAGTCCGGTTTCGGTCGCCCCGCTCAAGCCCGCTCCCCACCCCATCCAGACCTTGAGCGGTAGCGCCTCGAATGTCCGCAAAGGGTCAGGTGTTCGCTCGCCGGCAGGTCGATGCCTCTTCAGGTGCTGATGAGCGGGCCGCCCAGCATCGTGCCGGGCCGTCCGCCCGGTGGCCGGCTCAACATCGTGCTCAGGCAGCCGCAGCCGCGAGGCTTGTGGCGGCCTTGGCATGCTGGCCGCGCTAATGTCCGCGCACATCCGCTCGGCGTAAGATTGGGACCAAAACGCTTATGCTGCGGGCATCATATGCGCGATCCGGCAATGCACCCCGATCGGCAGCAACAAGGGGAGCAGCATCTGCCAGATTGATAGCTTTGAGCAAGTCACGTAGGACGACAGCGGCACGTCTTAGGTTAAGATCACTCACCGCATGTCGACATTATCATCCCGATACTGAGCTGGCCGATAGACGAGTCTGTATACATATCGCCCCTGCGTCAGAGATTAATTTTGAAAAATTGCTATGGTGAGATGGGCGCCAAGTTCCTTGGACTGAGGCGCGGCGCCGCTGCCGAAGAGCGATCAACCCGTTCTGTCAGGCAATACTAATTCGATCACATTGTCATTGTGAGGCAAAGACCTGCTCTTTGACCTAGCACAAGATGCCTACTTAAGCTTGGCGCGGCGAATTACGGCGGCCACATGAGGGGTGCGCCGGTTGAACCAAGTCTCATGGCGCATGCACATCGCTTGTAGAAAGCGGCGCTCGCTCAAAGTCATAGGTTCCTCCCCAGGGACGCGACGTAAGATCACAGACGCGTGATCAGATGGGAAGGCTGTGATTGCAGGGTTTGGGCATTTTTGTACCGATTTTTGCCAAATTGACCCGCCTGCGGTTGCGTAAGTACCTGTTATGGCCGGCTCACGTGTATCAGCGGCCGAAGACACTCGCACTAAATGAGCCTGGAGGGTGGCTGAGACTCAACCCACAGTCGATTTGCCAACCCTCCGAGCTCACCCCGCATAAGACATTCTCGATGGCGACGCTTATTGCCTGCGGCCGATCTGCAAGGCAGAGCCGGAAGTGGTGATACGCTTGGAACTAAATATTGTCGTGCTGAAGCCCCTTGAAGGCTAGGGTATTGGTATCCCGCTCCGCCTGCAGAGCCTGGCTGTTTTAAGCGAGATCAAGGGCTGAAGCGAATAGGCGATGATCTTCACCGCTCAAACCTCCTGACGCTGGCATGGGTCGGACGTTAGGCCGGACGCGCAGCCTCATCTGCACAGGACTTTCCTCTTAGCGCCGCCTTTGAGGCCGATTACCAGAGCGGGCTTCTAGTCCCTGCCCCTCTGCTTGCTATCTGGTTCAGGGAGCTTCCGAGGTCGCAGTATACCATGCTTGGGCTCGATCTGTTGCCAGCGGTTCTGTCTGCCAACGTGGTCCTCGTTCTGAGCGACCCGGATTAAGAGCAAATTGCCGTACTGAAGGCCGATCAACTCGCTCGGATTCGTGGTAAGATTTGCGCCAGGGCATGTAGGAGAGGCCCCATGGGCAGTCGCACCTCGCTCGAGTGGCCGCCTGGCAGTAGTGAAATGGTGGAGCGCATCCGCGCGCATGACTGGTCAGGATCGCCGCTCGGATCAGCCGAGCGCTGGTCACCACGCCTGAAACTTGCTGTCGAGATGGCGCTGGCCAACCCTCTTGCTACCAGCCTCGTATGCGGGCCAGAACGCCTCCTGATCTACAACGATGCGGCTGCTACCTTTCTAGGCGAGCACCATCCCGCGGCTCTCGGCCAAACACTGCCTCATACCTTCCCGGCTGGCTGGGCGGCGGCCGAGCCGTTCTACCAGCGTGCCTTCGCAGGTGAGGTGATACAGGTCCACAGCCAAGCACTCAGTATGTGCTGTGAGGGTCAGGCGAACGCAGACGTGTCCGATGCCATCCTCATGCCTGTGCGCGACGAGGACGGACGAGTCGCTTACGTCCATATGATCTGCACTGAGAATGGCGGGCGGGCTCGAGCCGAAACCATCGCACGTCAGAGTGACGAGCAACTCGCCGCTATCTTCGGCAGCGCCGCAGTCGGGCTGTCCGAGCTTGCGCAGGATGGCCGCTTCCTACGTGCCAACGACGAGCTCTGCCGTATCCTGGGGCGCACCCGTGAGGAGGTGCTGCGTCTCACCGTGATGGACGTGACGTATCCTGACGACGTCCCCCCCAGCCTGATCGCTGTCGCGGAGGCGCTTCGAACAAACCATCCCGCCTCGCTGGACAAGCGCTACCTGCGCCCAGACGGCAGCTTCGTGTGGGCCAACAGCCGTGTGCAACCGCTGCACCATGAGGGCGAGCCGAGTACGCTGTTGGCTGTGACGGCTGACTTGAGCGAGCGCCGTCACACCGAGGAGCGCCTGCGCGAGAGCGAGGAGCGGTTCCGGGCGTTAGCGAACCTTGTGCCGGTCATTCTATGGCGCTCGGACGCGAGCGGGCTTACCTTCTCAGAGAACCAATCCTTCCTCGATTACACCGGCCAAACGGCAGACGAGGTGCAGGACTTCGGCTGGCTCGCCCCAATGCATCCACATGACCGTAAGGGCGTGCAGGAGGCATTTGTGCATGGAATCGAGACCAAGCAGCCAATCGACGCGCAGTTTCGACTGCGTAGCCGCGATGGACAATATCGGTGGTTCCTCGCACGGCAGGTGCCAATCTTTGGCGGAGAGAGGCAGGTAACGGAGTGGTTCGGCGCGGCCATGGACATCCACGAGCTGCACGAACTGCAGCAGCGACAAGCCGTCATGGTGGATGAACTGCAGCACCGCACCCGCAACCTGCTCACTGTGGTACGCGCCATCGCGCAGCAAACGATGGCTCAGACCGGCCCGACTGAGTTGTTCCGCGAGCACTTCAACGACCGCCTTGCAGCACTCTCTCGCGTGCAGGGCCTGCTCTCCCGCTCTGACCAAGAGCCAATTACCATTCGGGCCCTTGTCAAGATGGAGCTTGATGCGCTCGGAGCGACAGACATGCGCGAGCGCATCGTGGTAGAGGGACCTCGGGTGGTGCTGCGCAAGGGCAGTGTGCAGACGTTGGCTCTGGCTCTGCACGAACTTGCCACCAATGCGCGCAAGTACGGTGCCTTGTCCCGTGAGCAGGCCGAACTCTGGGTCAGCTGGGACACCTACACCGCCGAAGCCGGAGAGCAGCGCCTCACCCTGACATGGCTGGAGGAGGGAATCTGCCGTTCGCAACAGAGCAACCCGATCCGGCGGGGCTATGGGCGCGAGCTGATCGAGAAGGCGCTACCCTACACGCTAAAGGCACACACAGACTATGAACTTGGCGAGAATGAGCTGCGTTGCTCCATTGACCTGCCACTCACTGAGCTTGCTGGGACAAGGGCCCAATGACCTCTGCAGCCAACCAATGGGTGGGATGCCGTGTGCTCTTAGAGCTGTTCCCGGCGGTGTTGCGACGGGACGGTGGTTGGTGCGTTGACCGGTGAAGGAGCCAGCGATGCCTTCACCGTTGTCTGTCGATCTGCGCGAACGCGTCGTAGCGGCCGTGGCCGGGGGCGCTTCCTTCCATTGGGCGGCGGCGCGGTTCGGGGTGAGCGTGTCGAGCGCCAGCCGCTGGTCGCAGCGGTTTGCGCAGCAGGGTCACGTCGCGCCCAAACCGACTCACGCCGACGACAGCCTGCCGGCGATCGAGGCGCATGCGGATCTGATCCTCTCCCTCGATGAGGCGCAGCCCGAACTCTTCCTGCGCGCATTGCGCGACGCCCTGGCCGAGCAGGGCGTGCAGACCAGCACGAGCGGGCTGTCACGCTTCTTCGCTCGCCACGGCATCACCCGCAAAACGTATGGCCCGCCCCGTCCGCAAGTGGCTCGGATCCGCTGGTCTGTGCAGTCTGCATAAACGTATCCGGCCTTCCGGCAGCGCCGTTGGCCAAGATGGAGATCCGCGCGTCCTGGGCCTCATAAAGGGGTCGGCGTCGAGCGCCATTTTTGCGGAGAGGCTTCCAAAACACCGGTCGACTGTCAGGCCATCTTCCTCTCACCGCCCGCAGACATCGAAAGGCCGGCGCGTCCGCGCCGGCCGAACTCGGATCAGGCGGCCACGGCCGCCGGCTCGTAGACCCGCCCGTGGCGCAGCAGCGCCCAGACGATGCGCGCCATCTTGGCCGCCAGGGCGACCACCGCCGTGTTGACGTGCGACCGCGCCAGCAGCCCGCGCAGCCACTGCCCGAGATGGGTGTCGCTCTGGCGCAGCGAGGGCAGCGCGGCGCGGGCACCCTGGACCAGCGTCTTGCGCAGGTACTTGCTGCCGCGCTTGGTGATGCCGACGAGCCGAGGCTTCCCGCCGGTCGTCACCTGCCGCGGTACGAGACCAAGCCAAGCCGCTAGATCGCGCCCGCGGGCGAAGCTGGCCACGTCGCCGATGGCCGCCACCAGCGCGGTCGCGTTAAGTGCGCCGATGCCCGGGATCGTGGTCAGCCGACGAGCGTCCTCGTTGATGCGGGCCTGCTCAGCGAACTCGGCGTCGAGCGCGGCGATGCGCTGGTCGAGCTCCTGCCAGCGTTCGCGCACCTCGGCCATGAGGGTGCGCATGCGCGGTGTGAGCGACGCGCCCGCGTCTGTGTCCAGCAACGCGGCCAGGCAAGCGGTGAGCTTGGCGCGCCCCTGCGCCACGACGTGGCCACGCTCCAGCAGGACGGAACGGATCTGGTTGGTCAGCGCCGTGCGCTCGCCCACGAGCTGGTCGCGGACCCGGTGCAGGGTCTGCACGTCGAGCTGCGCCTCGGACTTGAGTGCCACGAAGCGCATCGTCGGGCGTGTGGCCGCCTCGGCGATGGCCTCGGCGTCGCGGTCGTCGTTCTTCTGCGCCTTGACGTAGGGGCGCACGTACTCCGGCGACATCAGCCGGACGGTGTGGCCTTGCTCGGCCAGGGCGCGGCCCATGTGATGGGCGCCGCAGCAGGCCTCCATCGCAACGACACACCCCGGCAGCTTCGCGCCGAAGGCGATCACCCCCTCGCGCCGCATGCGTCGGCGCAGCACGACCCGCCCCACCCAACTGCTCGCAGTATGTGTCGATGGGTTATCGACCTTCGTGGTTGTCCGATGGGAAGCAGATCACCGTCAGCATCCGCCCTGGCTCGTGCACTCGCCCTGTGATCTGGACGTCCGAGAAATGGCCTTGGATCTTTGCCGGCAGCTCGCTCTTCATACTGGCCTGCAGTTTCGTCATGGGAATGGCGTGGATCCGATGCGTCCGGGACGGTTCCAATCGACCTGACCAGGCGCTCCCGTGACACTGCCAAACACGTCCGCTTCCCACCCCATCCGGACCTTCGGCTGGCACATGTCGAATGTCCGCTTGGGGGCAGGAGTTCGCGCTCCTCTCGTGCGGCTGTGCGCCATTAGCGGACCTTCGAACGAAGACACTGGAATGGCCGCTTGGAGCCCTACAGCTGCCGTTAGGATGGAATGGTTGGTCCGGCTGAGGCCGGGGCCGTCTATGTCCCGGCCACGGATGACCCGGACCACTGGCGTCTGCCTGTCGTCCGACCAGACCGCCCCGACAACGTCAGCACGCTCCAGCCCCCCTGGGTGAGGAACCTTCAGCCCCTCGCGACGCCAGATGCGCTGAACCCGATCCTTGCCCACCTGCCAGCCGTCTGCCTGCAGCAGCGCGGTGACGCGGCGGTAGCCATAGCGCCCGTACTCGGACGCCAGGGCAACGATGGCCCGGGTCAGCGCATCCTCGTCGGCTGGCACGATGGGCACGTAGCGCTGCGTGCCCCGATGCTGACCGACGATCCGGCAGGCGTGACGTTCCGAGAGGCCGTACTTCTCCCGGATCGCGTCCACCGCCTGCCGGCGTCGCTCGGGGGCTAGATGGGGTATTCGGGGTGCCCGGCGCGGTGGAAGTGGCGGCATGATGGCGCTTCGATCCAACCTCGGAGCTCCGCCATGGACCAGCAGCACCACGTCGGCCTCGATGTCTCCGTGAAGGAGACACCTGGTGCACGAGCTCGCGTCGCCGAGCAGGCGTCACAGCTTTTTTGCGAGCACGTCCTGCAAGATGTGCTTGTCGAGGCTCAGATCGGCAACGAGCTGCTTAAGCTTGCGGTTCTCGTCCTCAAGCTGCTTCAGCCGCCGCAGCTCGCCTGTGCCCAAGCCGCCGTAGAGCTTCTTCCAGCGGTAGAACGTCTGTTCGGAGATACCCATCCGGCGCAGCACCTCCGCGACCGGTGTCCCCGTCTCGGCCCGCTTCAGCGCGAAGGCGATCTGCTCCTCAGTGAACCTGCTCTTCTCGGCTCCGCTCCTCCCATAAGGGGCTCACACAACCGGAAAACTCGCACTCACGCCGGACCAAAGCGATGGGGGGACGTTAAGGGTCAGTCTCCGTGGCCGCAGGCGGATCACCAAAAATCTTACAATTCAGCAAAATAGGCCGCCCCATTGGCTCGCCCATCAACAATATCCCCGCAATCCCAGAAAGACATTTTGGACTTGCAGAAGGCAATAATTGCCCCCATGCTTTCGTGCAATGAAGTGCGGGCTATCGAGGCCAATTTTCTATTAAGGTCCACGAATACGACCTTAGCGCACAAAGGCTAAAATGCTGGAAAACAGCTATCGACCGTAATCAGCAGAAACGCCGCCTTCCGGGTCTGCTGCACCCACTACATTCGAAGGCCGTGGCGGCTCCATGTCCGATCAGCATTCGATGAGGTTTACCTCGACCAGCGAAGATCCTGGGCAGAGAGTGAGACCTGGCTTTCGATCGTTTAAAACAGCAGTGCCGATTGATTATCCTCGGCGATGGCACCGAGACATTCTTATTCAAGCGACTCTTGAAAGTTCAATTTCAGCAATAGAACCAGGCGATCCGCTGTACCGTAACGAGCGCATTTTCAGTTTTTTTGTATTTGCTGGAGTCCAACGGCGATTGATCATGGCCACCCCCAGTCGCCCTGAGAAGTCCTCAAGAAGAACCTTTCCTGACCACGTTTTAATCACCAGATCCTACGTTTTGTCCGAACCGCGGTGCTCCACCGCTCGGGCAGTTTGGGCAGCTCGCAAGCTCGTGATTCCCGTCGGAGACCGGCTCAGAATTTTGGAGCGTCTGACTGAGGCCGAAGCGGGGTTGACGCTCGGCGAACTCGCTAACTGCGTGCGGAGCTCAGATTTCGAGCCGGCGGCAGTAGTCCTTGCACTTGTCTGCGCCGGTCAGGCCGACCTAGAGCCTGGGGAAGCGCTATCGCCGGAGACCATTGTACGACGTCGTTTCGGCGAATCGACTCGACAGCGGGATCGCCTAGCCAGTGCGCTGGCGATCGAAGTGCAGACGTGATCGGCGCGCTGTCTCACTGAGCTGTCACGAAAAGTGTGTGCCCTTTGATTCTCGAAAAGAGCAGGTCGAGGGCTACTCACCGCATAGCGACCCAAGACTACTAACTACAATAGCCTCTGTTCGAGACCCTCACCCAGAAGCGCGATTACGTTGCAAATTTACGACGCGCTATCCAAATATTTCTGAACTTCGAAGGAATGGTATGCCTTCCTAAATGAGTCCCGATGTTCCTGCGACGAAGGAATGAATAGGCGAAAAGGGGAGCCCCGTTCCTTTGATTGTACATAAATGCGCATCTACGAGCAGAACCGATTCCTTCGATGAAAATTCTGCGCATTTTTGCAGATTTAAAACTTGACTAGATTTGATCGATATGTATTCACCAGCATAAACCTGGTACCGTCGTTTCTGATTCGTACCGGTATTCAGCCAATCTTAGCGCCACTGCTTGGGGTGGTGCTGCGTACTGACAGTTCTGCTTAACGAGGTGGCTGAAGATCGCATCTGTTGCTTGAGGGGAGGCTTGCGTTCGCCGTTCCTTCCTGCAATGCATGAGCGAATCGCTGGAGTGCCGATACAAGCTCGCCGCCTTTGACGAGCGTTCAGCAGCACTCGAGCAAAAGCGAACCAGAGGACGGACAATGCAGCTATGGTACAAATGAGAAAGGCGCTCAGGAGGTCCTGAGCGCCCAATCACTAAGCCGTCCGCCATGCCAGCCAGCTAACCGGACGGCCTATCAGCGACACTGACGATTCCAGAGGAATCGCGCAGCAATCACGGCGGCATAATGCCTACGCCCGGCTTCAGCCGCAAGCGGATTATGCTGAGCCATGCGTGCTGCCTGATACCCAGGGGAGGCAAGCAGCATGCGCCTACAGCATCCCAATCTCCAAGCATTTCAGCGCCGACTTTTGGCGCACGCGATGCGCATACTTGAAGGCCCGCATGAAAGCAGCACCTCGCCTACGTGCTGTGGTTTTTTTGGAGGTCAAGAAAGCATGCAGACAGATAGCGCCGCCGATACCAATCCGACGATACGCATAAAGCTTACCGATCGATTTGAATAGAATCGAACTCCGGAGCTTTAGGTTTGCAGCCTCAATGCAAACTGCGTCGGAGAGCTTAAAATGAAGCTAGTGATGTAGCTCGAAAAAAACATGCGCGGCCGCTTCCAGTGACCGCGCATCTTCCGAACTGACCGTCGCCCAACAGGAGGCTAACCACGACAGCAAGCAACGCCAAGTTCAGACACGACGAAGACGCTTAAGCTTTCGCCTAAACGCCTTCGAAGCTGAGAGATCATCCCCCCATCCTTGCAAGAAAACGGGATGATCAGTCTAAAATCCTGTGACACGGCGCGAGCGCCGGCGCGCGAAGATTTCAAGCGTGGAGGGTGCCATAGGCGGAGTCCGCCTGCAAGTCTCCACCCGGTCTCAGCTTCCTCAGCCAATGGCTGTCGGAGAAACGACGCCCCCGCTAGGGCGAACGCCCCCGGCTGCCTCCGTCCATTCCGGCGTACCACAAGCGCCAAAAGACGCACGAGGATGCGATGCCCCATATGATCGAACGATCCCCCGACGACTGGGAGTCGCCGGCCGAAAGCCTGGCCGACCGGTTCCCCACCAAGTTCCGCTCGAAAGCGTCCACGCAGGGCGTGCTCGTCACCACGGATCCGCGGCCGCGCCAGATCTTCTGGGACAGTCTCGGTGAATTCGGCACGCTCACCAGTGTGCTCGCCCGGCGCGACATCGTCGAGGTGCGCGAGCAGCAGGAGGCGCTCTATCGCGACGCGGAGGGAGTCGTCCGCCGACACTTCTTCGACTTCGTTGTCACCTTCGACGACGGCACCCGCCGGGCGCTCGCCTATAAGCCGCGCGACCGAGCCGAGACGGTCGGATTCATCAACTTCCTGACCGACCTGGCCGAACGGATCTCCCCGGAGATCGCCGACGAGATCGTCCCCCTGACCGAGTTCGATCTCCCCCGCGCGACCGTTCAGAACGCGATCCTCATTCACGACTGCCAGCGCGATCCGCCGGATGACAACGATGAGGCTGTGCTCGCGTCGCTGGCCGAGTTCGTCGGCCACGTCAGCATCGCCGACCTGCGCGACGCCACCGGCCTTGGCGGTGATGCCTACCGGGCGATCATCCGTCTGATCGGCTCCGGGGAGATCGTCATGAAAGGCACTGCGCGGATCGGCGGTCAGACCCTCGTCCGTTTGGCCAACCAGGAGGACGCACGATGACACCCCGCTATCAGATCAACGAAGCCGACCGTCTGATCCTCGGCGGCGGCCAGACTCTGACGTGCAAGGGCCTGACGAAGACTGGCTACCTGCTGCAGCCGTTCGGCATGGACCTGACCGACCATGTCAGCTTCGAAGCTTTCGAGGAGGCCCGCCAGCACCCGGATTTCCGTCATACGCCCCTGTACTACTCCGAGCCTCGCTCCCGCGCGCGCGCGCGCACGCTCATTGAGAGCAACGACGACATCCCTGCTGAGGAACTTCCGGACGTGCGCTGGCGGGAAGCCTGTGTGCTTGCCTTCCACGATGAGGAGGCCAAGGATCGTCGCAATCCTCCGCCGCAGGATCAGCAGAGGGCCAACCGGACCAAGGCCGGCTTCGAGGAGGCGATGCGGCGCGCCAGTCCGCAACTGATGCAACTCGATTACGCTAAGAAGGCCGCGGCCAAGAAGGCGGCGCAGTCGCGTCCGAGCTTGGCCAAGTCCGGCATGCGTCGGAAAATTCGAGCGGGCCGCACCGTGGTCCTCCGCTCACTACCTGGCGCGAAGACGCTGCAGCGCTGGACCCTGGCCTATGAGGAGGCCGGCTGTGAGGCCTGGGGCTTGCGCCAGTGTCACTTCAACAGCGGCAACGTCAAACCCCGGTTTGCTGCGGACGAGTACGCGATGATGATGGAGGCGGTCTACGCCTACCTCGATCGGAAGCGTCCGACATTAGAGCAGTGCTACAAGGATTACGGAGACAACCTCACTGCGGAGAATGACAAGCGCGCGGAGAACGGGCAGCCGCCGCTGCGAAGGATCGGTGCCTCGACGTACCGCGCCAGGGTGAGGGCGCGTCTCTCGCTTCCATCGGGACGCCGCGCGGCACGGCATCGAGTACGCCATTCGCAAGAATGGGGGCGTCCGGCGAAAATTTGACGTCACCCGCATCGGCGAACGCGTCGAGATCGATGGCTGCAAGGTGTCGTTGATCCACATGGCTGTCGAGAGCGGCATCTGGGCTAAGATGACGGCCGAGCAGAAGCACAAGGTGCCGAAGGAGCGCTGGATCCTGCTTCGAGCAATCGACGTCGCCTCGAAATGCATCCTAGCGGAGGTCATCACCCCGACCGAGACGACCAAGGCCGCCGCCATCCTCCTGCGGATGATGATCAGCGACAAGACTCCCCTCGCCGCGGCGATGGGAGCCAAGACGCCTTGGAACTACGCCTGCGTCCCGCACTCGATCGCGACCGACGGAGGAGCTGCGTTCCGGTCCGACCGATTCCGCCAGATGCTCGCCGATCTCGGCATCGTCTTCGTCGCCCCCGAGGTCGGTCAACCGAATAAACGCGCCACCGTGGAGCGCTCATTCGGCACGACCCGGACGCAGTTCCTGCAGCACTTCAGCGGGCAGACGTTCGCGAACGTCAGCGACAAGGGAGATTATGACCCGGGCAAGAGCGCCAGCCTCTTTGTGGACGAACTAGCTCGCGCTCTCGTGCTGTATGACGTCGACATCTACCACAACACGCCTCACGAGGGCTTGTATGGCGAGACTCCTCGGGCCTGCTGGCAGCGCCTGATGATTGAGAGCGGATGCTCTCGTATCACCCCAGGGGCTCATCAGCAGCGGGCGATTTTCGGTGTCCACCTCAGCCGCAAGCTCGGCAAGAGGGGCGTCCGGGTCCTCGGCCTTCACTACCAGTCCGTCGATCTGGCTGGCTTGTTGAAGGATCGGGGCGAGATCGATCTCCCGGTTCGGCTCGATCCGGACAACCTCGGCTGGATCTCGGTCCAGATCGGGCGCGTGTGGAAGACGGTCCCCTGTGCCACCTCCGGTTTCGAGGGAGCCTCGATCCAGGCGTGGTTGGGCGTGGTCGAGGATCAGCGCCGGCGGTACGACATCGCGGCCGCAGCGAGCCGACCGATCGTCACCGATGCCCTTCGACAGATCCGGGCTATCGCCGCGAACGCTGAGCGCCGCTTCAGCATCACGCCCCACACCTACGACGCCGAGGCAATCTCCCGGGCGGAGGCCGAGATGCTGAGGGGGTTCGACGTCCCCGAGGAACGGGTACGGAAGAACGCCCCACCGGGCGGCGATCCGCTAGCGCAGGGTATTCCGGTCACCGGGCCGACGATCCAGCAGGTCCAGCCCTCGGCATCACCGCGCCGGCAGCATCCTGAATCCGGGTCGCCTCCCACTGCGTCACCCGCAGATAGAGATGACCGTGACGAGGATGACAGTGACTGGACGATGGAGACGCCCGATGCGTGACGACATCGCCAATCCTCTCGACCACTTCCGGAGCGTAGCGGCCAGAGAGCAGCGCCAGCGGATCGAGGTCATGCAGCGGGTGCGCGGGGCGTACTTCCGTCATCCGAAGCACGACGAGGTCGCCGAGCATGTTGACGAGCTCATTGAGCATCTCTTGGAGCACACCGACTCACGGGTGCAGTGCGGCAGCGAGGAAGCTTCGGGGATCGCCATCATCGGCGCATCCGGTGCTGGCAAGAGTACAATGCTGCGTCGAATTTTCCTCGAGCACCCAGCCTTCCCGCATTACGGCGTCATTGGATCTCGCTGCCCCATCGTGACGGTCAAGCCGGAGGGGGCCTGCACGCTCGATCGATTCGCGATCGACACGCTGCGCAAGTTGGGAATGCCGGTGCAGGACGTTCCGCGTCAGGAGCAGCGCATGGCGCACATGGTACGGGATCAGCTGCGTCTGATGGGGGCGAAAGTCCTCCATATCGACGAGGCTCATCACATCACGCAGCCGGCCAACTCCATTCAAATCAAGAAGATCCTCAACACGTTCAAGTGTTTGATGATCGATGATGAGTGGCCGATTGGATTAATTCTGTCGGGGATCCCGGAACTGAGGCAAGTTCTGGAAGGGGAGCGGCAGGTCGCTCGTCGGCTTGCCTTCGTGCCGCTGGCGGGGCTGACCTTCGCGTCGGATGCGCGCAAGGTCGGGAAGATCGCCCAGCAACTGGCCGGTCTCGCGAAGCTCGGATTCTCGGCGGTCCAAGCCGATGTCCTTGCACCGCGCATCATTCACGCGGGCGGATATCAGCTGGGATGCGCGATCGAGCGAATCCACGAGGCGATCCGGGTCCGGCTCAAGCGCAATCTGCCTCGCCTCTCGACGGCTACGCCTTCGCCTGACCCGTTGATCTTGGACGATTTCGCCACGGCCTATGCCCGGAAAACAGGCGTGGAGGCGCAGGACAATCCGTTTCTCGCGCATGACTGGGAGGCGACTGACCCGTTCCGCGTCCTGAACGGACCGCAACGGACCGATGACAAGGGTGATCGCCCCTCTTCGCGTTCGACAAAGAAGGGGGGATGAGCCATGGCCCGACTCTATCCCTTCGTGCCGCTCTTGCCCGACGAGGCCGTGACCGGCTTCTGTTCTCGGCTGGCGGCGATCCACAAAACGACCTCGGTCCGGACGTTCCTTCGCTATCTCGGCCGGCGGTTCACGCCGATCGTGTTCGGGCAAGCGGCGGCGCTCGACGATCTCGCCGATTTGACGGGCATTCCGCCGGCCGAGATCGCACGTAGCAGTCTGGTTCGTGCTGAAGGCCACATCACGCATCGCGGGGAGCTTCTCCCGACGACGATGTCTCGCGGCACGCGCACGTTCGTTTGCCCACGATGCCTGACAGAAGATGGTGAGCATGCGCGCCGGATCCCGATCGAGACGAGCTACGGCCGTACAATCTGGCAACTGACGCCGATCCGTGCCTGCCCTCGTCACCACGTGCTCCTCCGCGAGATCGGCGTTCCCGTTCACGCGAGTGAGGCGTACGACTTCTCGCGGGCGATCCGGCCGCATCTGAGCCGGATGAGAGAATACGCTGACGCGGCGGCCGAGGTGATGCCGTCGGCCGCGGAAGCTTATCTCTTGTTTCGGTTTGAGGAGCAGCGGGAGGCCTCGCCGTTGCTCGACCAGATGCCGTGGTACGCAGCCGCACGGGCGTGCGAAGCGGTGGGAGCCGCGGCGTTGTTCGGGCCTACTGTCAAGCTCGGCAACTTGGCACTGAGTGAAAAGAGGGAGGTAACTGATGTCGGCTTCGAAATCGCCCACGGGGGCGAGCCGGCCGTGTCGCGCTTCCTCGATGACCTTCTAGGCAAGCATTACACCCGCAATGGGTCGAACGACGGGCCTGGGGCCATGTACGGTATTCTCAACCACCTCCTGACGCGCCCCGGCGTCGATCCAGGCTACGCGCCGCTGCGGGATATCGTGTTTCGGCATGCACTCGACGCCGCGCCCTTCGGCCCTGGAGATGTCGTCGTCGGGCTCCCGGTGGTCCGCCGTCGTACGCACTCACTGACGACAGCTGCCGTGGAGGCGGGGCAGCATCCCAATCGCCTCCGCAAGATTCTGATCGCCGAGGGGATCATTCCCCCTGATGCTAGCCTGAATGGGGATGTGATCTTCAATGCCGCCATCGCCGCGCCGATCCTGCGCCGCGCGACCAACCTCCTCAATCTCCATGCGATAGCGAAGCATCTCCAGACGACCTACTCCTACGCAAAAATGCTGGCGACAAACGGCTTCATCGAGCCCTTCCAGAGCGACATGGTCGGGGAGAAGGTCATCCGGGCCCGGTATGCGAAGGCCGATGTCGACGCGTTCGTGGAGAGGCTCGTCGAGGGGACAGTCATCCATCCACGGCCGGAACGGCCGCTCATGGACATTCCTCGCGCGGCCAAGCGCACCTACTGCCCGACGCCGGGTATCATCAGGATGATCCTAGATAGGCAGCTCCGTTGGGTCGGTGTGGATCCGGACAGGGCCGGCTTCCATGCGATCTTGGTCGACGCCGATGAGATCCTCAAACGGGTTCGCGGACCGGAGCATGACGGCTACACCATGCAGAAACTGCGGGTTCGCATGAAGGTCGGCCAGCGCGTAGTCGAGGCGCTCATCACTGGCGATTATCTCCCTCAGGTGATGCGTCCCAATCCCGTCAACCGACATCGAGACTGGATCGTGCTGCCGGAGACGATCGATGCTTTCGAGCGAACCTACGTTTCCCTGAGTGAACTCGCCGGTCGGTGGGAAATGAACGCGTCTAAGCTTAAGACAGATCTTGACCGCCGTGGCGTAGAGCCCGCGATACGAAGGGATCAAGTAGGCGCAACGTTCTACTTTAGGGACCGGCTCCTTTAGGATCTCGATCAAATATGAAAATCAAAGCCCCGGCGTTAGCCGGGGCTTTTTCTTTGCGATGGCCCCAAGCGCCGACGTCAAAGGCGAGCACTTTATGCTCAGATAAGAGCCAAATTATGACCTTAAATCGAAGTGCGAAGAGTCAAGCAAGAAAATAAACGCAAGCAATTGCAATGGGATAGATCGACAATTCGGACGATCTATGGTGTTCGCCACGGCGCCTTGTTTTCGTTGACGAAGTCGGCGCTCTGGATCTCCTACCCCACCAGCGTAAAATCGCAGGCTTCAGATGGTGGACCCCAACTTCACCGTCGGCGAACTCTTCAAGGCCAAAGCCGTCAGCGACGAGCAGGTTAACGCGGCCGTCAAGGTGTACCTCTCGGATCCCAGCGCCCCTGCTCGATCGCCGACGTCTACAGTCTCGACCTCGCTGCGGCCGTCGCCGAGCACGGCTGGGCGAGTTCGGTCGTCGCCAACTCAGAGAGCAGCCCGACGCTGAAGCGCGGAGCAGTTCGGACCGCAATCCTGCTGACGCGAGCGCAGAAGGCGTGAGGCGACCGAACTGCACCGTCGCCGACTGAACTTCCAATGGCCTAACGACAATCGTCCCCCCCCGCCCTCCCGACAAACCTTAGTTAACCTGAGGCTTTTCCGAATGCTGGCCTAGATACAATATTAGCTTCATTTAATGTATTTCCAAAAGATCTGCACATGAAAAGTATATTTGGTTTTCGGTTTCAGATTACTGCCGTTCGCTTCACTGATTTTGTTGGACAACACATTATGCGTTGTGCACCCGCAAAACTCGAGCAGTATTGCTAATTCAATCATCGAAACCGAAGCAAAAAAGCTTCCTTTTTGATCTGTTGCGAAAGATCGCTGCAGACGGTTTCGTAGGGGGATTTAATGATATATGCGCAATTTCCAGGTAGATTTAAATATCAGCTTCAAAACTCGGGGAAATTTGCAACTAGATTGTCTGAGGGCTCCGGAAACAAGGAGTAGTTTACAGTTCAGATCACGGGGACCCAGCTGGCCGCATCCCTCAACGTGCCCCCAACTCACAGGTGTTCGTCACCTCTCCTGATCCGTCAAACGATAACAGGCCGGGCACCGTCATAATCTTCAGTGGCTTCGGCCCCGTGATCACAGGCGCGCAGACTGGCTAGCAGACGGATGACGCCGCTACGATTGCTCTCGACCCGAACCAGTCTCTAAACGGCACACTTGTTATTTCGACAAGCGTTGTGACGCCGGGCCAGCAATTCACCCTGCCGAACAATACGCCACAGAAGTTCCGCAATCTGCAGCAAGCGCCCTGCTTTACGACTGGCACCCTGATCCGCACCGCGGGGCAAGGTAGCGGTCGAGGACTTTCGCGTCGGCGATCTGGCCGTCATCGCCTCCGGCCTGCTGCGTCCGATCACCTGGATCGGCAACCGCGCCCTCGATGCCAAGGGTGAGGCGCTGCCCCACAACGAGCAGCCCGTCCGGATCGCGCGGGCGCCTTCGGCCCCGGCCTCCCGGCGCGATCTGCGCCTCTCGCACGGCCATCCGGTGCTCGTCGGCCCCGATACCAACCGCGAGGGTGGCGTGCTGGTGCCGGTCATGTGCCTGATCAACGGCAACACCATCGTCCGCGAGCCGGCGACGCAGGTGACCTACTGGCACATCGAGCTGGATGCGCACGACATCTTGCTCGCTGAAGGTCTGGCCGCCGAGAGCTAATACGAAATAGGCAGCCGCCTTTGGTTCGCCGGTGAGAACGGCCCGCTGACCGATCCGGACTTCGTGCCGGCCGGCACCTACGGCCGCTGCCGCCCGGTGGCGGAAGACGGCGCTCCGGTCGAGGCGGAGCGTCGGTGCCTTGCCGCCGTGTTCGCGGCCGAACTCGACGGCCACGGCGCCTGGACCGACGCCGACGCTTGCCACATCGCGTAACCGTTGCGAGGGGCAACATAGGGAAACGTTCTGTCGCCCCTTCTCAAGCGTCCGCGACGGGTAGCTCGTCGACCCGTGTGGTGTAGCGCGGCGTGCGCATCTCAAACTTGGTCGTCCAGGCCCGCCGCTGCTGCGCGAGCCCGGCCCACCTCAGCACCACGCTGCCGCAGCCCAAGCGAGCGTCGCGGGCGTCGAGTGCGCCCATAAGTCGCGTCGAGCGCTCGCGGTCGAGTCGACCGATCAGCGCGCTGCGAGGCAGCGAGCGGCAAGAGGTCGACCGTGACTACGCCGGCTTTCGAATAGCGCCAGGGCGGACTGCCCTGCTGGCGCCAGATGCGGGCCACCTCGTGCAGCGCCGCCGGGATCAGCGCCAGCGTGCCGTTCGTCGTCTCCGGTGCCCGACATCACCGTCCCCACATTCCCCGCCGTTGCAGCGGTGCTCGGCAAATCGCCATGGGATCACTGGGGCAGGTGGGAACTCCCGCGGTGCTGGCGGAGTCGCTGAGAACAAGTCGGGCTGAAACGGCGGTTCGCGCAAGCCCGTACGGCAGGGAGGCGAGAGATGGAGCAGGATACCCCACCGCTTGATCGGACGGCTCGGACGATCGCTGAAAGTGTCTACTCCGCCTACATGCGCCACGCATCGGGCGAGTTGCACCCTCAGACGGAACAGACACTCCTGACTCGTCTCGTGGAGGCAATTCGGCCCGAAGTCCCAGGGCGGCACACCGCGCGACATCATCGATGCAGCCAATGAGGCTCTCGATGCGTGGGAGCAGCAGAGCGGCGGAGTTCGCGGTCCACGCGTCAGCGTTCTCGATCGTGCCGACGGTTCGGTGGGAATGGACGCGGCCGGCACGTCATAAGGGCACGCGCCATCAGCGAACATCGAAGGCCAGGAACTCACCGACATGGAAGGCGCCAGCGCACAGACCGAAAAGATTGGCGAGCTGTCGCGGCTGGCGACCTTGGCTGCCGAGCGCATCCTAGAGACGCAAATCACCGACCATCGGCTATCTCGGGACCTCTTCACAGCTCTTGTGAGCGGTGCTCAGATCCTCGAAGAGCACAACGCACCTTTGCCGCCGCTGGTCGAGCAGGTGCTATATGAGGCCGGCAAGCGCTTCAGCGAAGCGGATGCTGCCGGTCAAGCAACGGATCGAGAGTCCGAAGGCGACGGCGTTGTCGCCACCCTGACGCGTTTCTTCAGTGGCTTCCGACGCAGCGAGCGCGGCGTGCGTCTTGGGGAGCAGTGACGATCGCAACCTGCAACCGCAAAAGGAACGAAACTGATATGTCCGCGACCGAGCTGGACGATCTCAACGCCGCGCGCCTGGCGCTCGTGCGGCAGCGAAACGCAATTGCCAAGCGTATGGGTGCGATCGCGTTGGCCCCGGTCTCGATGGCCGAAGACCTCACGCGCATCCTGCTGGCGATCGAAGTCGTCGATCGTGCGCTGGTCGATGCGGGGCAGCCTTACATGTCGGCCGACGTTTGATCGGTTGCCTGCCGACGGCGCCATCTTCAGGGAGTAGAATAATGGTGGGCTCGGTGTGAGATTGCGCAAGACCGGAGCAGCACAATGAAAACGCTTCAGGTGCGCTTCATAGCGCTCGCGGTGATCTTAGGGGGCGCTTCGGCAGCGCCTTCGACGCTGGCTTGGGCTCAAACGGCCGTCTCGCCCGCAGTCAACAATTGGGCTGAGCTCCGAGCCGCACTGGCATCCTGCTGGACGGTGCCGGCGGACACGGAAGGTTCGCAGATCGCCTTCCGTTTCGGCCTGAACAAGACAGGGGGTATGCGGGGCCCAGCGCTCGTCACGTCACGTCAGCTTAAGGGCGATCAGGAGGCGCGGAAACGGTTCGAGGATGCCGCCTTCGAGGCGCTGTCTCGGTGCTTTCCGATGAGGATCACCCCCGCATTCGGAGCCATCCTCGGCGAGAGCCCCATCAGGCTGAGACTCGTCAACGCCCCACCGACGGCAGCGTACCAGATCAACAACAACATCACGATCTTCGCGCCACGATGAAGCTGCTTCGCAGGCCGTCGCTACCGACTTCGAGCGAATCCTGGCCCAGCAGCACGAAATTGATTGGACGCCGGGCGACTGACGCACCGCGCGCAAGATCACCGCTCCTACTCGCAGTTAGCCATGCCGTCAGAAGACCACGATCTCGAGCTTTCCCCCCTGTCCGGCCCCGTGATGCGAGAGGGCGTGACGGTCTTGGTCTATATCTACCGCTTCGCCGGTACCGATGAAGGCTGGACCCTTGAGGTGGTCGATCATGAGGATGGCTCGACTGTCTGGGAGGGGGCCTTCGACACGGACGTTGAGGCCTACGAGGCTTTTGAGCAGTGCATCCAAGAGGACGGCATCAGGACTTTCACAGAGGATGCACCGACGCGGCACTGATAGCGAGCCTGAGGGTGATTTCACGGTGATTGCAGCGGGCTGGCCGCGAAGGGCTTGTCCTCAGTACCCAACTCAGTGCCCACGGACGCGCGGAGGCCAGACGGCGGCAGCGACGACACCAGACATTCTCCGCGCGCTCGCGATCGCTGCTCGCACGACGGCGTCAGCGCCTTCAGCTTCAGCACGCTTTTCCAGATCAAGCAGCTGCTGAAAAAGATGTTCCTGCTCGCTGAGGGGAAAATTGGGTTGCTCTCGCGCCAACAACGCAACAAGTTCGCGCATGAAGCGGCAGCCTTCTTCCTGGGCTTGCTCGGCCATGACCAATTCTCCGACGACGCGTTTCGCCGATTTTCCTGGTACGATGGCCCATGCCGTTGCGCTCCAATCCATGTTGCTTCCCGGATGGATGGCAGACGGGCGATCTTGGTCCCGGCGGGTCGGCGCCGCCTCCTCCAATGGCTCGTGCTTACGAAAATGCCCCGCGCGGCTGAGCCGGCGGGGCAAGTCTTCGGAGGGACCGCCACAGTCCACTGAACGGGCAATCCGCTTCCGAAAGCGTTGTTCAAACTCAGTGCGAAATCATACTGTCCGAGAAGATCAAAACCTGCAACGGCTGAGCTGGGCGGGATTGATGCGACGTGAGTTGCCGACGCTCGTCCCTCGTCGTTTCGGTTCCGGCAACTGAACCCGCGCCGACGCAGGAGGTTGAGCAGGGGCCAACAAGAAGCCTTGGAGGAAACCAATGTCCCGTCTGCATCTACTCTGCGGAGCTGTCGCTTTCGCCGCCTTCAGTTTTGCCCCGGCAGCGTTTGCGCAGGAAGGCGGCCCATGCACGGATGATATCGCCAAGCTGAAACGTGAACTCGGTACACAGGTCGGGATGGGGGCACCTGTCTCGGAGCCGGATTACGGTCAGCAGAAAGGCCCCAATGATACAGCAGGTAGGAGCGCCACAGCGGGCGCTGCGACCACTAACACGGCCAAGCCGGTCGGAACTCCAGAGACGGATCGCGCACAGCAAGGCGGCGCCTCCCGTGAGAGTGGCGGCTCCCCGGGCACGGTCGGTGGCGTTTCTGGACCGGTCGGCGCTGCCGCTGGTTCAGGGCAGGCCGATGCTGTTGCGGCCGGTCGCGTGGCGACTTCACCCGAGGACGTCCGTCGTCAGTCGGAGAACCGCCCGACCGCTGCTGCGGACGCGGCGAAAGGCGGCGATGCTAAAGCTTCACCCGAACGCTCGTCCGAAGATAAGGTCTCTCAGGCTAAAATGGCGCTACAAAAAGCGGTGGACCTGAACGCCAAGGGTGACCAGAGCTGCCGTGAGGCCGTCAAGCAGACTCAAAACCTGATGCCCCAGCAAGGTCGTTGAGCAGCGAGTGCTGCAACGACAGACATACGACTGGAACGGATGAACCCACGGCTGTCGACTTTAGATTAGTCGGCCGGAAAAGCTGGCGATCAGAAAGCCGGATTTTGGGTGGTCACCGCGCTTGGCGCCACTTCAGATAGGCTTGGTAGATCTCCTCCTTTCCGGCCGGTCGCTCGGGCTGTGACTGGAAGAACCGGTCCAGATCCGGCTGGGCAGCGGCCTCCTGCTCCTTGTGGCGGTCGAGCCACTCTTGCGCCGGCCGGAAGCGCCTCCAGCCCTTCACCGAGGCCGCGAAGTTGACCTCCCGCCATTTCGGATGCCGCTGCGGAGCCAGAAACTTGTCGAACTGGCCGAAGAAGGCGTCGACGAAGCGGACGAGCTTCTCATAGCGCGCTGATCCCTTCGGGCTGTTGTAGACCCCGAGGACCGTGCCGACCGCGACGGTCTCCACCGCCTGTTCGCCGACAAACTTCGGATAATCAGTCCGCGTCAGGGTCGCGGGGACATAGGCTTCATTCATCGTGTCCGGGTAGGGCGCCGTCACGAAGTGGAAGCGCTCACCCGGATCGAAGCTCGCAATGAAAGCCACCGGCTTAGCCGCCACCGACACGACAGCCTGAATCTCGCCGTTGCGTAGCATCTCGAGGGCGGTGGGCTGATCGACGTTGATCCCTTCCACAGTGACGCCGAGCTCGCGGAACATGGCCCGGCCGCTGTAGTCGGTGCCGCTGCCCTTGACGTCGAAGCTGACCCGCTTGCCGGCAAGATCGCTAACGGTCCGGACCGAATTCGGAGCGATGATATGTAGCTCGTCGTCGAAGAGCTTGGCAATGTATTGGATTTGCCGCTCAATGTTGCTCAGGCGCTTGTCTTGCCGCAGCTGGTCCAGGGTATCGGTGCGAACGAAGCCCAGATCAACACCCTTCAGGAACCGGATATCATAGGCGTTTTCGCCTGCTCCCTTGCCGAGCATCGGCAAGATCCGCAGCTTATCGCCGTCATCCAGCACGAAGGCGAGCTCGGCGCCGACGCGGAAGTAGGTTCCGCCGGGCGTGCCGGTCACCACCGTGACGGTGTTGGCGTTCATGCGCTCGCCGAGGGCAGCTTCCGTTGCGGGGGCGGCCTCGACCGGTGCGGTGTCTGGGGCTGCCGCGACAGGGTCGTTCGCCATCAGGGCGATCCCGATAAGGGCGGCGTACAGGCCAAGCCTCGACATGTGCGTGTCCCTCGGTGATTGTCGAACTTTCTTCAAGGCGTGCTGTCAGCGGCCCGTCGCGGCGAGCAGCCGCTCATCCGTCTGGTTCTGAGCTGCGGCCTTCGCGTAAAGGCTCCTGGCGAGATCCGGATCGGCCCGCAGGCCGCGCACGTTCCAGCGCCGCAGCATGTCCGCATCCCAGGTCTGTGCCAGGAGGAAGGTCGCGTTCGGTGCGTTGCGCGCCTGTGCACGCTCCAGCAGAAGTCGGGCGCCGCTGATATCGCCGAGCCGTATCAGGCCCCTGGCTCGCTCCACCAGTGGGTCCGCCTGGAGCGTCGGCCGTGTGGTCTCCACGGGACGTTTGAGCCGCGCAGCCTCGCCCTCAGCGGCGGGCCTTTTCTCTGTGACGGCGGGCGAGGCCGGACGGTCGATCCCCGCTGTGTTCGTGAGAGGTGTGCCACGGGCCGACGGCACCACGACGCCCTCGGCCGTGGCCGATGCATCGGGAGCGGCAGCGCTGGCGATGACTTGAGGGGGCGACAGGGTTCCGCGAGTCGCAGCCGCAGGCTTCTCGGGGCTGCGTGGTTCGTCGCCGGCAGCAGTGGCCCGATCAGGACCGTCGGGGCGGAAACTGACGTTGAGAAGGCTCGTTGCGACATCGACCTGCCCACCGGACCCCGCAGTCCAGATCGCCGCGACGGCGAGCGAGAACCGGCTCTCGCGCTCGTCGGTTTGCGTGATTTGTGATGTTCGGGAGATCCCACGCTTTGATGTCTACGTCCCTTGTCTCGTCTGACGGCGAGAAAGTGTTGGTCGAGTCGCTGATCGTCACGCCTTGGGGCAGGCCCAGCAGGAGGATGGATTCGATCGAGACCCTGCCTGTGCGGACAAGCTTGATTTCCAGCGGGAGAGGGGTGCCGAGTTTCCCGGAGACATCGTGTGCAGCAAAGAAGAGATCAGATGTCTTGCCCTGACCGGGATCTGCATCGCTTCTGCTGCCGGGTGCCGCGACGTCGGCAGGAGGTTGGCCGTCCGCGACTTGCGCCGATGCCGGAAGACTAAAATAGAATACCGAAACGAGCGCTACCATTGCCGGGATGTAACCGGCCATATTCGTGCGATGCGTTTCCATCGGATGCAATCCTTGTCAGGCGCGTTCCGCTAGAAGTTAGCATCGGATACAGTGCTTCCTACTTTGCGTCAATTAATTTTGGTTAGTATTTGCCTCGCGGGTGCGGGCAATTGCGGCGAACTCAGCCGTATTCCGAGCGATGCCGACGCAAGATTTCGTGATGCCAACGGAATCGAGGCTGGTTCACGGCCGCCGGCGGTCGTCTTTCTGCCAGTTCGCACCGTTGCGCTCTTCGGGTGCAATCGAGCAGGCGTCTGCAATGAACTGGCGCCGCCCGGCTCAGCCGCGGCGAGGTTCTTCCGTGCATCAGCCTACATCGAGCTGCTCCGCCCGAACTACCCCGGAAGATTTATTCGGTGGCCTGCGCTTGGGGTGAGTGTCCACATGCGCGATCCGAGATCCCCATCGGGCCGATCACACCGTCGTGCATGAAACGCCGGAGGACGTGGTGCAGGCGCCACGTGTGGAACGACGGGCAAAAGAGCCGTGACCAAGAAGTGATGGAGGGCCCACTTCCGATCCTCAAGAGCCATCAGGCTCAGCTCTTGTGTTCTCTTGAGAGGCGGTAACCCGTTGTTTCTGCTGCGCGCACGCGCACCGCAGCAACCAACTCATCGAACACGGGGGAAGCGAGAGAGCGGCTCGCCGCGAGATAGTATGTCTCCCAGCCGACCGAGGGGAAATCGAGGCCGAGCCGTTCGGCCGCAACGCGCACGCCGAGTCCGGCATCAGCCGCTCCGCAGGCGATCATCGCCGCGACCGCCTGATGCGTGAACTCCTCAACGGCGTAGCCTTGGATCGCGTCCGGCGAAAGACCGGCCTTCGCCAGCATGCGGTCGAACCAACTGCGCGTGCCTGATCCCGGCTGGCGATTGACGTAGCGCACCCCCTCGGCGGTCAGGTCGGCGAGGGTGCGGATTCCGAGCGGATTGCCGGGGGCGAGCAGCAGCCCCTGCTCGCGCTCGAACAGCGGGCACGGCACGAGCCCAGCGCTCGAACTCACGCCCGAGAACGGAACATCCGCTTGTTCGGGGGTCAGCGCCCCGCAATGGAAGCCCGCAGCATCGACGCCGTCGTCAAGGAGGAGCTTCACCGCCGTGCTGCTGCCCATCACCGACAGTCGGATCTGGCCGTGCTCGGCCGGGATCTCGCGCAGGACCTCGATCAGCAGCGGGTCGTGACTGGCTGCGAGCGTCAGCACTTCGGATCGGCCGGTGAGCAGACGCCGCAGACGATGCTCGATGGCGCGGGTCTCGCGTCCGAGGTTCGCGTCTAGCCCCGCGACCGCGGAGGTGAGAGCTTCGGCCAGGGCAGCCCCGAACTCCGTGAGTTAAGAGCCCTGGCCCCGGGTCTTGCGCACGAGCGGCTGGCCGAGAGCCATTTCGTACATCTGCAATCGGCACCAAGCCGTGCGATAGGACAGGCCAAGGGTCTCGCTCAGCCCCTTGATCGACTTCGTCCTCGCGATCGCTTCGAGCGCCACCATCAGGTCAGACACCTCAAGCACGTTCGAACCGATTTGCATCGAACCGACGAGTCGGACGGAGACGACAACAGCCCCCTATCGGCAGTCGAATTCATATTGATGGCGCTCCAATTGTCGTAGACAACCGGATACGCCAAAATCTCGTGTCGCGTCGCGGCATAACGGACGCCCGATCGAGGTGACGCGGGTCGAGGGGCGGGTAGCCGCCGCGTGCGACGCCTTGCAGTGCAGGAAACACGCCTTCGAACAGTCGAACCTTGCCAGATTTCGTCGAAGTCGTTGGAGCCGATCCGGAAGCTTGAGCAATGGCTGCTTTTCTGACCGTCGGCGACCTTTTCAAAGCTAAGACCGTCACCGACGAGCAGGTGAGCGCGGCTGTCGAGACGTATCTGATGAAGCCCGACACATCGGCGCATACGATCGCCGACGGCTACACGGTGGACCTTGCTGCGGCCGTCGAGAGCCATGGCTGGGCAAGCCAAATCACGGCCCGTCCGAAAACAAATCCCATTCTGAAGCGAGCGGCGGTTCAGACGGCGATCCTGCTGGCCCGTGTGAGGAGGGCGCGGACCAGAGTCAAAAGGGATCGGACCATCCCCGCGGGCGAGCCATGAAGCAATCGGTGCTTCATTCAGCGATGGGGTTCGCGCGTTTCCCCTTCCCGGAGCGAAGCAAATACCGCTTTTCTGCATGCAGCAGGAATCCTGCGCGGTGCTCTGATTGCCGACATCGGCCCCGTGATCGAGCGCACCCGCCCTCACATCGGGGATTGGTAGCGGACTGGGACGCTTCCGTTCGGATGGGCAGCACCGAGATGGGACAACAACAACGGACCTCGATAATGCCCGTTCATTCCCCGCTGACGATATCCTTGGGCCGCGGGTGCAATTGCCATGGCCTGGGCAGGAAGCGGTAACGTCTGTCGGGGCATGTATGCATTCGCAAATCGAGGCTCGGAGTAATCGGCGTACTGCCGGCTGCTTCTCCTTGTGGAGAATGGCAAACATCCGATGTCTGGAACGGCTTGCCGCGAGCGTCTCGAAGAAGACCGTTTGAATGCGCTCCAGGCACTCAACCTCCTCGACACACCCCCGAACGAGAGCTTCGACCGCATCACACGGATGGCCAGCCAGATCTTCAACCTGCCGATCTCGGCGGTGTCGTTGACGGATCGCGACCGGCAATGGTTCAAGTCGCGCATCGGTGTCGATCACTGCTCCATCCCACGGGACAAGGCGCCGTGCGGGCAGGTCGCCGAAAGCGCCGAAGTTCTCGTGATCCCCGATTTCGCGCAGGACGCCTTCTACGCCGACAGCGTGCTCGGCCGCTCCGGCATCCGCTTCTATGCCGGCGCACCGCTGGTCACGCGCGAAGGCTACAGCCTGGGTGCCCTATGTGTCCTCGGAACCGAGCCCCGCACGGTCTCTCCGGCCGAGATCGCCGCCCTCACGGACCTCGCCGCGATGGTCATGGCGCAGATCGAGTTGCAGCACGCTTTCGGCCGGGTCGATCCGTTGAGTGGTCTGCCCAGCCGGAACCAGTTCCTGGACGACCTCGCCGATCTCGCCGCCGAGCATCCGAACGAGGCCAGGATCGCTGTGCTCATCGATCTCGGCCGACCCGAGCAGAGGTCAGTGCCTATAGCCGCGTCATGGGTCCGGGCCGCGTCGACGATCTGGTGCGGGAGGCCGCGCGGGAGTTGCGGCGCCTCATCGGCCCAGGGCGCAAACTCTACCACACGGCGGCCACGCAGTTCACCTTTCTCGCTCCACGCGGGGCTCAGCAGGACGACTATGTCCGCCTCCTCGCGGACGAGCACCGGCAGGCGCGGCAGCGCTCCATTACTGGGATGCTGCTGACAAGCGCGATCGGTGTGAGCGTGTTCAAGCCTTGCACGACGGCGCCACAAGACGCGCTTCGCTCCCTCTACAGCGCGGTCCAGGACGCGCGGTCGTTGCACGATCTCATCAGCGTCTACTCGTCCGTTGCCGACGAGGCCTACCAGCGCCGGTACCAACTGCTCCAAGATTTCGGGCCGGCCCTCCGCGCCGACGACCAGCTACGCCTCGTTTTCCAGCCGCGCATCGACCTGTCTACCGGTCGATGCATCGGCGCGGAGGCGCTGCTGCGCTGGGACCATCCAGAGTTGGGGCCGGTGTCCCCCGGCGAGTTCGTGCCGGTGATCGAACTCTCGCCCCACGCGCAGGCGATGACGGCCTTCGTTCTTGAGAGGGCGCTGGCGCAGGCGCGCTGCTGGCAGGATGCCGGGCACAGCTTGGTGATGTCGGTCAACATCTCAGCCGCGAACCTGATCGAGTCCGGCTTCGGCCAGTCGGTCGAGGCCGGCCTTCGGCGCCACGGCCTTGCGCCCGGGCAGTTGGAACTGGAAGTGACTGAGAGCGCGATCATGCAAAATGCGGAGCAGGCCCGACGTCAGTTGGACTTGCTGGCCGCGGCCGGCATTCGCTTGGCGATTGACGACTTTGGGACGGGCTACAGCAGCTTGGCCTACCTGCAGGACATCCCAGCGCACGTCGTGAAGATCGATCAAAGCTTCGTGCGCAAGCTCGCGGATGGCGAGCGGGAACGATCGCTCGTCCACTCGATGATCCACCTCTCGCATGATCTCGGCTACCGGGTGGTCGCGGAGGGCATCGAGACGGCGGAGGCAGCCGACCAAGTCAGGGCCATGGCCTGCGATGAAGCGCAGGGCTATCTCTTCGCTCGCCCGCTGGAGATCGGGACATTTGAGACGTGGCTCAGGGAGCATGAGCAGGACGCCCGGTACGAGCCGGCACTGGCCAGCTGATCCGCAACCACTCGGGCGGCCTCGCTCCGCCACCGATCCCCGATGTAGGGGCGGGTCCGCTCGATCGCCGGGTCGATGCCTGCAGAGGGTGGGCTGACGAGTCTTGACGCTGCGCCGGCGCGCGGGCGGCCCTCCTTCGAGCCACTCAATCCGTAAGCGTCGTCCGGGCACGATCTCGGCGGTGTACGCGCCTTCTAGAGCCGTATCCGACCTGATCGCATCAGGCCGGCGTCTCTCGCTCTTTGTCTCAACGCGCATTCTTTCGGCGAACCCGTCACCACTTCGTCGGAATGCGCTCTAGGCTGACTTTCTATCAATTGGTGGCATGGCTCACGCGTCACAGCGCGGACGCTCTCAGCCAGCCATTCGGTGGTCCGCACCGGCTTGATAGGTCTGGGCCGTTCCCTTCCGTGTGCGCTTGGCGGCGTAGAGCGCCGCATCGGCCTGACGAAGGAGGACGTCGCGGTTCTGCGCGGCCGCGCTCGACCACGCGATACCGATTGTTCCCGTCACACGAGCGATGTGGCCATGTCCGTGCATGACGATCTCAAGTTCGTGCAGGAGGCGCCGCACCTTCCGATCAAGTCCTACGCGATCGAGACCGGCCGGCATCACGACCGCGAACTCGTCGCCCCCCAGCCGAGCTGGAAGACAACCGTCATCGCAGAAAGCGCGCAACCGATCGGCGACACCACGCAACACCGCGTCGCCTGCTGCATGGCCGAGGACGTCGTTGACGCCTTTGAAGCCGTCGAGGTCGATCAGAAGCACGGCCACGTCGTCGTCCGCAGCGCGCGCCTCGTGCAGCCGTCCATCGAGAACACGGTGAAACTCGGCCCGGTTGGCCAGCTGGGTCAGGTCGTCGGTGCAAGCGAGGTGGCGCAGGCGCTGCTCCAAGCCGTGCCGTTCGGTGATGTCCTGGATCAGACCGATGAGGGCAACGGGTTTGCCCTTGGCCAACTCGATCTCGCAGGAGTACCGCACGCGCCGCGCGTTGCCTTTGGCGGTTATGAAGTCGCCGTCCATCTCGAACGGCTCGCCCGTGTCCAGCGTGCGCCTGACCGCGGCGACGAAGAGGGAGCGATCGGGCTCGGGGAAATAGTTCATGATCTCGCCGTTCGGCACGCCGGCGCTGACGGGCCGTTCGTGGATGGCGAAGACACCGTCCGACCAGAGGGTGAACTGCTTCTCGATGTCGTATCGGTACGATCCCATGTCGGCCATGCGCTCCGCCTGCTTGAACTGGCGGCGTTCGCGCTCCAGCCGCTCTACGGCTCGACGGTGCTCTTCGGCGGCCTTGGCAGCACGGAGAGCGACGGCCCGGGCCTCAATCAAGGCTTCGGCGACGCAGGCCAACTCTTCGAGAACCTCCAAGTCGTTTGAGGTCGGCTCGCGCGGCCGCTCGTCAAGGACGCAGAGCGTGCCGATAGTAACGTGGCCGCTGTCTGGCCGCCGGACCCGCAACGGGACGCCCGCGTAATAGCGGATATACGGTGAGCCTGTGACGAATGGGCTTTCGGCGAAGCGAGGGTCGAGGCGAGCGTCCGCTACGGTGAGCGGCGCCTCGGTCTCGACCACGACCGGGCAGAACGCCTGAGCCCGCGTCGTCTCCGGTGCCAGGGGACCGCAGCGTGCCTTGAACCATTGGCGCTCCGGAGCAATCAGGGTGATCGAAGACATGCCGGTGCCAAGCATGCGTTGTGCAAGCTTCGCGAGTATATCGAACTCGCGCTCGGGTGGCGTGTCGAGGAGGGCGATCTCGGCCAACGCATTTTGGCGAAGTGCCTCGCGCTGATTGTCCGACATGTGCCGCTCCACCCCCATCTAGCCTCGCCGAGGCAGAATGCGGTGATCGCTGTACGACGACAGGGTTTAACCACCCGTGACGTTGCTCAACGTTTCGTCGATCCCCGTGGACCTCAAAATGCGCGAACACCGCGTCGTCGTTGACGCGAAGCGTCCGCTTACGCCTCGCCTCACGGTGGGGCAGACAGGCGCCTATTTACTGAGTCTCGTCGTCCGGCTCTGTCTCACCACGTCCCAAGGAGCGGACGTTCACAGCGGCCGCTAAGCGTCGAGAGCGGCGTTTCAGCCCTTGCCGGTCCAAGATTGGCTCATGGCGCACAGCAATCAGTGCGTCTCCGATCCGGGTTAGCTAAGTCTTCCAGCTTGCCCGAACCTGCTCCATAGCAGGAAGGTGGCGCCGCCCCGCCACGCTCCTGCGTGGGCGACGGGCGGCCGGGTCAGCTGATACCCTAACCAACTTTGGGCGCCATCGCGATCTGGGCAAGCTCGGCCATCACGTCGTCCGGCAGCGTCAGGTCGGCAGCGGCCAGGTTCTCGCGCAGGTGCGCAACCGATGAGGTGCCAGGAATCAGCAGGATGTTGGGCGCGCGGCGAAGCAGCCAGGCAAGCGCTACCTGCATCGGCGTTGCCCCGAGCCGCTTGGCGACCGCGGATAGGGTTGTCGACTGCAGCGGGCTGAAGCCGCCGAGAGGAAAGAACGGCACGTAGGCCGTGCCGGCCGCCGCGAGTTCCTCGATTAATGCGTCGTCAGCCCGGTGCACGAGGTTGTAGGCATTCTGTACGCAGACGATGTCGGTGATGGACCGTCCCTCCGCGACCTGAGCCGCCGTCACGTTGCTGAGCCCGATGTGACGCACAAGGCCCTGACGCTGAAGGTCGGCCAAGATCGTGAGCGGCGCCTCGATCGAGCCTTCGGCAGGCCCATGCACGTCGAACATGATGCGCAGGTTCACGACGTCGAGCACGTCCACGCCAAGGTTGCGCAGGTTGTCGTGGACCGCGCCTGTCAGATCTTCGGCGGAGTAGGCTGGATTCCAGGAAGCGTCCGCGCCCCGGCTCGCCCCGATCTTGGTGACGATGGTCAGGTCGTCGGATAGGGATGAAGCGCCTCCCGAATGAGCTGGTTGGTCACGTGCGGTCCGTAGAAGTCACTGGTGTCGATGTGGTTCACGCCACTGGCGATCGCCTCCCGCAGGACGGCGATGGCTCCCGCCGAGTCTTTCGGCGGGCCGAACACTCCGGGTCCGGCGAGTTGCATCGCCCCGTACCCCAGGCGCTTCACAATGCGATCGCCCAGCGCGTAGGTGCCGGCTGTGTTGAGGTCGCTCATCAGGTCTCTCCTTTGCGGTGCGTAGGGATTTAGACCCTTCCGCATTGCGCGATAATGCGGTTTAATCGGCACAGGCTGTGCGAGATTGCGAACAATGGCGATGGATCTCGGCGATCTTGCCGCCTTCGTCTCCGTCGCGGAGGCAGGCGGCTTTCGTGAAGGCGCCCGCGCGAGCGGCACGAGCGCCTCCGGATTGAGCGAGGCGGTGCGCCGGCTGGAGACGCGCCTCGGCGTCAGGCTGTTCAACCGCACCACGCGCAGCGTTGCGCCGACCGAGGCCGGCGCGCGTCTCCTTGAGCGTTTGACCCCGGCCTTGGGCGAGGTCGAAGCGGCGCTGGACGTCGTCAACGGCTTTCGCGACCGGCCGGCCGGCACGCTCCGGCTCAACGTGCCGGTCAGCGCGGCGCGCTTGGTGCTGCCCAGGATCGTTCCGCCTTTCCTCGCGGCCTACCCCGATATCCGCCTCGACGTGGTCGCAGAGGACAGCTTCGTGGACGTACTGGCTGCAGGGTGTGATGCCGGCATCCGGTACGACGAGCGGCTCGAACAGGACATGATCGCCGTCCCAATCGGCCCCCGGCAGCAGCGCTTTGCCACCGCGGCTGCGCCGGCCTACCTTGACCGCCACGGCCACCCGCAACACCCGAGCGAGCTTCTGGACCACGCTTGCATCGGAGGACGTTTCGCGAGCGGCGCGACGATAGCTTGGGAGTTCGAGCGCGACGGCGAGGTCGTCCGTGTCAATCCGAGCGGCCCGCTGATCGTGCGTGTCGGAGCCGCGACCGATCTCGCGGTGGACGCGGCGGTCGCAGGTGTTGGCATCATCACGCTGTTCGAGGATTGGCTGCAGCCGCATCTCGACAGCGGCGCCTTGGAGCCCGTGCTGGAGCCCTGGTGGCAACCGTTTTCGGGGCCCTTCCTCTACTATCCCGGGCGCCGCTATCTCCCGGCGCCCCTGCGTGCCTTCATCGACTTCATCGGCCGGCCGCACCGGTCGCGCTGACGGCTCCCTAGGCGCCTCGTCGGCCGGTGCCGAACACCTCAGTCGTGGATGAGAGCGGCGCCGAGGAGGAGCCCGGGCCGCACTCTGCGCCGGCCGCAACCATCGCACGGGCACCGGTGCCGCGCGCGATCTCGTTTTCCCCTGCGCACCTTCGGTCCTGCCGGCTCGAATGTCCGATCGGAAGGCAGAGGCGGACCTGAAAGCAACGGCGACAACGTCAGCAGGCGGTGACCGCCCATGCGACGCGGCTTGGGGAGAAGCTGCGCTGCGAGGAACTCGCGACCGACCACCTGACGGACTTCTCCCACATCTCCGAGCAAGACCGTGCCTTCTTCGAAGATGCGTTCGTGAGCCGGGTGAATCGGCGCATGTGCATCCGCATCGTCAGGTTCTGCTGCTCCACGTAGAACGTGGACACGTGCGCGTCGTCGGGCTTTCCCTCGACGGTGGTCTTACGAATGCCGGTGCATTCGGCGGGGCTGTAGCGGCCTTGCGTGTCGCCCGGCGGGGCGCCGTAGAGCTTCATGAGCTGCACGTCATTACCGAAGGCTCTGATGCAGTAAGAACCGCGGAGCGTCGAAGTACGGCGCCGCCCGCCCGGTGCTAGTTCAGCTCCTTCTCTGCGCCTCGCGTGAACGGTCAGAACCCAGGATGTTTGATAGGAAGGCCGAAGTGAAGCGATAGATAGAGGAGGGAGTGGGAACGGCTTGGCGCCGTTCCCGGGTCGTGTCCTCACACGGGTTTACGCGTGTCCGCGCCGGTGCGGCTGACGTTGCCGCGCTCGTCCTCGACCTCCACCTCGGTGCGCCGCACTTTGTCCGTAATGGTCTCGGTCCGCTGGGACGCGTCCTTGCGGATGCCCACCTCCTCGACGACGCGGGCGTCCTTCGACACCACCGCCTCCTCGCGGCGCTCCGTGGCCTCGATAGTCCTATCCGCGAACAGGGCCTCGTCGGCTGCCGTGACCGGGCGGTCCACGGAGCGGCGCTCGACCTGTACGTTCTCCTCGCGCAGGTTCACTTGCTCGTTGACGGGCGTCTCGACCGCGTAGGATCGGACCCGCACTCGGCCATGCTCGGCCACGCGCTTACCGACGTTGAGCCGCTCCTCGACGACCGGGATGTAGTCCGTCTCGCCCGTCGCTGTGCCGCGCGCTGAGGTGGCGCCGGCAGCCGTTGCCGTGCTGGCAGACGAGGTCGTGCCCGCGGTCGCCGACGAGGCTCCACTGGTGGTCGCGGCGCCGTAGCCGCTCCAGCCTTCTTTGCGCCAGGTTGCCTCGCGCTCGTCGAGATCGACCGAGCCGTGCTCCTCGAGAATGTCCATCGCCCGGTCGACATGCGAAGCCTCGGCCGTGACGGTCAGGAGCGTGCCACCACGGCTCAGGCCCTCGCTGTAGGTGTAGCGGTCCTCTTCCGGCATGAAGGCATCCTTGAGCGAGGCCCAGAACCCACCCTCGTCGCGGGTGTGATCGTAGCCCTGGCTCGTGCCGGCCTGGGCCGTCTGCGTGCCCGCGAGCAGCTTGATCGAGGATTGCGGGATGCCCGCAGCCACGAGCTTGGCCTGGGCGGCTTCGGCCTCGGCGCGGTTGTCATACATGGCGGTTAGGGTCTGGGTCATGGGGTCTGCTCCTTGGGGGGGATTTCGCTGACGTGCCCGTCGGCGGACACGCGTTCGACCACGGCGTGCTGCCTGCGCAGCGTCACCGGAACCTCGACCGCTTCACCCGAAGTGGTCTGGCGAATGTGCACCTCTTCCTTGAGGATGAGGCGCTTCTCGACGACGAGGACTTCCTCCAGGACCGGGATGATGGTCACCCCATTCTCTGTCCTGATCGTTGGGGCGACCTCGCCCTCCGCGATGACCCGGTCGATCGGGATCCGGGTCACGCCGACGACGTCGCTGCGCAGGGTCTCGCGGAGCACGTCGTCGGTGGTTTCGGTGCGGGTCTGCACCCGAACCCGGCCTTTCTCGACCACCCGTTTGTCGATGCGGGCGGTCTCTTCGATAACCGGGATTGTCTCAGTCTCGCCGACCGCGAGTTCGGCTGCAGGCCGGCTTGCCGTCCCGAGCCCGTGCGGGTCGTTCTTGGTCGGGTCCGCGGTCATGCGCGGGGCTGCCTGACCGGGACGCCGACGGTCCGCGTGACCGTCGGATCGACCGCCGCGCTCCGACCGGCGAAGTAGGCGGCCAGCGCGCCGAGGATCAGCGCCAGGGCCCCGTAGAGCGCGGCCTGCGAAGCGGTGCGGGCCGCGGTGTCCGCTGCCTGCTTGGCTTGCTCCTTGGCCTTGGCCGTCGCTTCCTTGAACTGTTGGATATACTGCTGGACCTGGGTCCGGGCCTGCTCCACCGGGATGTTCTGTGCCTTGGCCAGCGCCTGCGCCGCCTTCTCGGAGGCTTGCGCCTGTTGGGCATCGTCCCCGGTGACCGCCGCGCGCATGGCGCTGACGGCTGCGTCCTTGAGCGCGGCCGGATCCTGGCCACCGGCGCCGGAGCGGAGCTGGTTCTCAATGCTGGAGAAGGGATCCGAGATCTTGCTCAGCGAGGGCGCTGCCGTCTGCGCCACAGTCTGGATCGAGCCGCCGGCCGCTCGGCCGAGGCCGCCCACGGCACCGGACGCGGTGTTGAAGGCGCCCCCCACGAGGCCGCTCACGGCCGAGGAGAGCAGGTAGAAGATCACCAAGGTGGTGACCGCCCAGGAGGTCAGGCCGTGGTAGCCGGTGGTGGATTTCGAAGGCTTGCCCGACAGGCGCCCAGCGAGATAGCCGCCGGCAGCGGAAGCGAGGATGCCGGAGACCACCCACCACAACCCTGCGCCCACGCCGAGCGAACTGGCGCCCGGTGTGCCGTCTCCGGCCGGGTCGACCGTCGAGAGGCCGACACCGAGGCCGAGCATGTTCAGGATCACTTGTAGGACCAGGGCCGCGACGGCACCGGCGAAGACGGCGCCCCAGGAGATCTGATTGAGCGCGACGGTACGCAGGTCCTCGGCCGGGGCGACCATACTGGTTTGCGGCACGTGGCGGTCATGGATGTCGCGGTCACCCGGTCCGCGGACTGGGTCTGTGACGGTGGCCATGGCGGACTCCTGAAGTGGGAAAGGGAGGCGAAGGGCGGCGGGGCAGGATCAGAGCACCCGGCGGCGGTCGATCAGGGCGTGGTAGAGCCAAAGCACCACGACTGCGCCGACGACGGCCACCAGCAGGCTGTAGAGATTGAGCCCAGAGACGCCCGGCTGACCGAACTGGTTGAACAGAAAGCCGCCGACGACGGCGCCGACGATGCCGAGCAGGATGTCGACGACGAGCCCCTGGCCGGTGTTGTTGACGATCCGGCTCGCGACGAAGCCGGCGACGAGGCCGAGGATGATCCAGGCGAGGAGAGACATGGGCGTGGCTCCTGATGGTCGCGCAACATCGCGCCGGACCGCTCCGGTGCACGGTGCGCGATGACTCGGATCGAGCGGGCGCGGTTGCGTTGGGCCGCTGCCTAGGTGGGCGGGCGGCGAAAGCGTCTCGGTTTCGGCGCTGTCTGGACGTGCACAGCCTCGATGGTCGCGATCTCGGCCGCGGCTTCCGCCTCCGCCCGTGCGTCACCGAAGACTATGGCAACGGCCTGCTTGATCAGGGCATGCGCGTGGTCATTCGACAGAACCTTGCGGCCCTTGCCCATGGCCCGCACCTCGTGTTGATCTTGCGATCACTGCTGAGAAGCTCGAGCCGAGCAGAGCTACTACAGCCATAAACCGGCCAAACAATCGATGTTCCGGAAGTTTACATATTAATATTTCAAACTAATCGGGTTAGTGTTTCTAGCCTAATTTCCCCGGCTTCGTGTTTCCATTCGGTGCAAACTCGCCGATGCCTCGCTCTCTAGCCCAGACCACGACGGCGCTCCGGCGATTGACCCCGATCTTGCGATAGAGGCTGGCGAGATGGTTGCGCACCGTGCTCAGGGACAAGCCGAGTTCGGCCGCAATCTCCGAGTCGGTGGCGCCCTTGCAAATGCCGAGCAACAGATCGCGCTCGCGACGTGTGAGCTTTTCGACGAGAGCAGCCGGCTTGCCGGGTGGCGGCGGGTTGCGCATCAACGCCAGCTTTTCGATGATGCCATGGCTGAACCAGGACGCGTCCGCCATGACCGTCTCGATGGCGGCGATCAGCTCCGTCTCCGTGCGCTTGCGAGCGGTGATGTCCTGCATCGCGCAGAGGACGAAGGTCTCGCCGTTGATGCGCACCGGCTCGGCCGAGACCAGGCAGTCGAGGATCTCACCTTCCCGGTTCCGCAGGCGAGCCTCGAAGCCTCGGACCTGCCCCGCCTGCTTCAGCATGCGCTTGAATCGGGCCTGCTCGGCCTCCTCCACCCAGAGGCTGTCCTGCGTAGCGACGGTCCCACCCACCGTTCCGGACCGGTGGCTGCCCGGATCTCCGAACATGGCAGCGAAGGCCTCGTTGACGTTCGAGGCCAGCAATGCGTCCGTGCTGAGGAGGGCGGTGGGAACCGGGCTGAGCTGGAAGGCCTTGGCGAAGCGCTCCTCGCTGAGCTTCAGCTCCATCTCGGCTTTGCGGCGATCCTCCAGATCGGCGAAGGTGAACAGCATACAGCGCTCGCCGCCGGGCATTCGGATGGGATGGCCAGCGACGATGACGTACTTCTCACTATCGGCGGGCACATTCAGGCAGGCTTCCATCTGCGGGATGGTGTCGCCAGCGTGCAGGCGTTCGACGGCGAGCGCCCGACACTCTGCCTGCGTCAGCAGGTCGATCTCGCAGAAGGAGTGGCCGAGCACTTGATCACGGGCATAGCCGGTCAGGTCGAGAAAACCCTGGTTGACCTTGACGTAGCGCAGGTCCGCCAAGCGGCAGACCAGGGCCGGTGCCGGGTTGGCCCGGAACATGTCCTCGAAACGGGCCTCGGCCTCGTATCGGTCGCTGACATCCTGCATCACCAGCGCCAAGCCGGTGAGTTGGCCTTCGCTGTCGGTGGTGACGAGGGAGCGGATGCGGTGCATCCATCGCTGCTCCGGAGCGCGGAAGTGGTGCACTTCGACGACCGTGTCCCGGAAGAGCTCACCCGTCAGCAGTCGCTCGACGGGATGCTGAAGCGGGCCGATATCGGCGTGGCTGCGATACTCCAGCACGAAGTTGCGCCGGTACTCGGCGACCGTCTCGCCGAGCTCATCGAGCGCGGCCACGCCGTGCATCGTGAGCGCGGCCCCGTTGGCGTAGGAAATGGTCTGATCCGGCTCGATCAAAATGACACCCTCACTTAAGCCGGCCACGACCTGCCGCATCCGGTCGCTGCGATCCGTCATCTCGCGTCTCCGCCATCCGGATAGACAACGCCGCCGCGCCCGCGCAGGTCACAACGCGAGCGTTGATGTCGAGCCGTGATGCGAGATGCCCCAGCGAATACGGGAGACGAAAGCAGCCCGGCAGCGTTGAACGCAGTGTGCCGGGAGCATCGGCGCAGCATCGAGAGGTTTTACGCCGCATGCTGATCGACGAAGCCGCCCCGCGCCCGCCAGCCCAGGTGCCGCCCCCCTTGGTGCCCGGTTTACGCGGGCTCCTGACTCTCGCCGTCGGCGTCGTGCTCGTGACAGCCCTCTACTTCGGGCGTGAGGTGTTCATCCCGCTTGTGCTGGCGGTTCTCCTCAGCTTCGTCCTGGCTCCTGTCGTCAATCTGCTGCGCCGACTGAGGCTCGGCCGAGTGCCATCGGTCATCGTCGCCGTACTGCTCGCGCTCGCGGTCATCGGCGGCATCGGAGCCGTCATAGGTACCCAGGTCGCGGGGCTCGCCGGCGACCTGCCGCAATACCAAGCCACCGTGCAGAAGAAGTTCGCCGGGCTGCAGGCAGGTTGGCTCGGCAATGCCAGCCGGATCTTCCAGCGCTTCAACCACCAAGTCCACAACGCCACCCAGAAGGCGGATGCCGCCGGTACCGCAGCGTCGACGGGCCCCGCGGGCGACACGCCGAAGGCTCAACTCGTCAAGGTTCAGGAGCCCGATCCGTCGCCCTTTACTCTCGCCGAGAAGGTGCTCGGACCCATCGTCGAGCCGTTGACCACGGTCGGCATCGTCCTCGTCGTGGTCGTGTTCCTGTTGCTCCAGCGAGAAGACCTGCGCAACCGAATGATCCGGCTGTTCGGATCGGGTGACCTGCACCGGACGACGATGGCCATGGACGACGCGGCCGGCCGGCTTGGCACATACTTCCTGGCCCAGCTTGGCATGAATGCGACCTTCGGCTTCATCATCGGCCTCGGTCTCTGGTTCATCGGCGTGCCCAATCCGCTCCTATGGGGCGTGTTCTCCGCGCTGATGCGCTTCGTGCCCTATATCGGCGCCTTCCTCTCGGCCCTGTTCCCCCTTGCCCTGGCCGCCGCCGTCGACCCAGGCTGGTCCATGGTCATCGCAACGGCCATCCTGTTCCTGGTGGTCGAGCCCCTGTTCGGGCACGTGATCGAGCCGCTGCTCTACGGGCACTCGACCGGCCTCTCTCCCTTCGCGGTTATTGTCTCGACCCTGTTCTGGGGGTTCCTGTGGGGGCCCATCGGCCTGATCCTGGCCACGCCCTTCACCGTGTGCCTCGTGGTGCTCGGGCGGCACGTCGACAGCCTGGAGTTCCTCGACATCATTCTCGGCGACCGGCCGCCGCTGACGCCGGTGGAGAACTTCTATCAGCGCATGTTGGCCGGAGACCCGGACGAGGCACGCGACCTCGGCGAGGCCATGCTGAAGGAGCGCTCGCTGTCCTCCTACTATGACGAGGTGGCACTGAAAGGGCTTCAGCTCGCCGCCAACGACTACGCTCGCGGCGTCGTGACGCCGGCGCAGCTGGAGAACATCCGCGCTTCGGCACGCTCGCTCGTCGAGGATTTCGAGGATCGACCCGACGTCGAGCCGTCAGGCGAGGACAAAGCGGTCAACCCGAATGAGACGCCGACGCTGGCCGAGCGGACGCACTTCAAGAGCGAGGCCGTCCCTGGGCAGGCACCGCCGCGCGAGATGCTGCCCGAGTCGTGGCGGGGCGAAACACCGGTGCTGTGCGTCGCTGGGCGCGGCCCCCTCGACGAAGCTTCCTCGGCCATGCTGGCCCAGCTGCTGCGCAAGCATGGACTTGAGGCCCGCGTGGTTCCGTACGGTGACGTCTCACGCGAGCAGATCCGCAACCTAGATCTGACGGGAGTGGCGATGGTGTGCATCTCCTACCTCGACATCACCGGCAGCCCGGCTCACCTGCGCTACCTTCTCGAACGGCTCCGGAAGAAGGCGCCCACCGTGAAGCTGCTGGTCGGGTTGTGGCCCGAGGGCGAGAAGGTGCTGACGGATGCCTCCCTCGGTCGGCAGGTCGGAGCCGACGTCTACGTTTCCTCGCTCCGGCAGGCCGTTGAGGCATGCCTCGAGGCTGCGACAGACGATTCCGAAACTATGGGTCGGGCGGCTTGAACTCGGGTAGGAGCGAGCACTTCTCTCAGGTTGCTCTGCGGCGCCTGTAGCGTCTGCTGGATCAGGCGCTAGGGCAAGCTCCGGTGCGGCGTGAGGTGCCGGCGCTCAGCGAGAAATCCGGCAATCTTGCGCATTAGGCAGTCTTGAAACGCTACTGCCCCAAAGTCGGCCGAGCTGCTGCCTCGTAGATACTGATGTTGCAGTTGGCGGATTTGGCGTTCCCAGGGTCAGCGGCTGCAATGCGCTTCAGTGATTGTCGGTGGGGTTCTATAAGCTCGCAACTCAAATTTTCGGTCGCCGTCCGACAGGGGGCATCCGATTGTATCGAGCCATTGTCCCGCGGCCTACGACTTCGCCGCGAGCAACTCCTGCAGAATGAGATCAACTGCGCCGACGAGCCGCTCGGCGGTTTGTGTAACGGTGGCGTCTTGTGACATCGCGATGGCGGCGAACTGCAGCGTGCGAAACTCCTGAATGCGCGCGACCGAGTCACTCCTTCGCGCGATGGTAGGGAGCACGAGACCCTGAACGTGTTCACGCGCTAAACGCTCATCGAGGTCTAGTATGGGCAGGTCTTTCTGCGCTCGGCATCGCAATTTTCACCATCGGCTTTGAATGATGAGTGCTGCGTGTTTGCCCCGCATCATTGGCCGCGATGATGCAATCTCCGCCGTCAATTTGGAAGCATTCTGATCAGGCTTGCGCGACTGGTATCTCTTACACCCGCGTCGCGTAGCGCGGCGTGCGCATCTCGAACTTCTTCGCCAAGGTCCTTCGCTGCTGCGGCTGAAGCGGACGTTGCAGGCGTCCATTGAGCCCATGAGCCGCGTTTAGCACTCACGATCGAGTCGGCCGATCAGAGCGCGCTGTCGTTCGTTAGCGGCACGAGATCCACCGTCACCACGCCGGCCTTCGAGTAGCGTCAGGGCGGACTTCCTTGCTCGCGCCAAGTTCGGGCAACCTCTCGCACTGCTGCCGGTATCAGCGCCAGGGCGTCGTTCGTCGCTTCCGGCAGCATCACGGCCGTCGAGACTGTGCGCATCAGCTCGCTGCGGTCAAGCTCGCTCGCTTGATAGAAGAGGGTGATATAGTCGGTGCTGAGGTCTTCGCGCCGAAGCTTCTCGTCCAGGCGCGTCGCGTGCGCGGCCACCGCCTGCTTCGATTCGGACCGCTGCGTCACCCGGACGGAGAACGAGCGCGTCACGGTGCAGCCCTTGGGCGGGGCCAGCACGAGTTCGAGCCCGAGACAAGGAACGCCGCGTAGCTCGTGGATCTTGCGCTCGCCGACCACCGTCAGTGCCTTGCGCACCGGGCGGGAATCGATGTCACGTAGCTCCGCCACGGTATCGATGCATGCGCTTCGAGCTTCGGCAGCGAGGCACGACCAACGCCCCACCGCTCGCCGATGTGGATGCGGCAGAGCCATTGCTCGTAAGCAGCCGGCTCGGTTAGATCGCAGATGCCGTCGAGCTCGAGCACGCTCTTGGCGATGTGGTTGGCGAGCTTGGCGAGTGTCTTGGTCGCGCCGATGCCGACGCAGGTCGGGATGCCGGTCGAGGCCCGTACGGTGGCACGGATATCGCCGGCTAGCGCAACACGATCCAGGCGCACGGAGCCGGTCAGGTCGAGGAAGCTCTTGTCGATCGAGTGGTTTTTCACGTCGGGCATGGCGTCGCGGTAGGTCGTGTTGATGCGCGCTGATATGTCCCCGTAGAGGGTGTAGTTCGATGAGAACCCCGCGCACGTCCTGCGCCTAGCAGAAGCCGTAGATCTTAAAGTAGGGGTCGCCCATCTTGATCCCGAGCGCCTTGGCCTCGGGCGTGCGGGCGATGGCGCATCCATCGTTATCGCTCAGCATGATTACGGGAACTCGGGCGAGCCATGGGTCGAACATGCGCTTGCAGGAGCAGTAGAAGCTGTAGCCGTCGATCAGCGCCAGGGCGCGGCCACCGCCGATTCGATCACGTAGGCGCGCTTCGGCGCCACTCAACGGCCTTAGCCAGCGCGAGCGACGTGCCAGCGGATGGCGAAGCGCACCACGCCCCACACGTTGCTCTCAGCCAGTTTCCCCGAGGGCGTACACGGGCAACTCGGCATCATCGAAGGAGAGGTGCCCGCAGTTGCCCTCGACCACCATGCGTTCGATCGACATTTCACCGTCGACGGCTGCCACCTCGACACTGCCGTGGCCGGGTTTGAGGCTGCGATCGACACAAGCGAGATCGCCGTCGACGATCCCGGCATCGCGCATGCTGTCGCCGGCAATGCGCCAGAGGAAGGTGGTGGGTGGATTCTGCACAGGCCAACGCAGCAACTCCAGGGCGTTTTCGACGAAGTCGTCAGCCGGCGAGGGAAGACCCGCGCAGAGCGACAGGCGCATCAACGGCATGCGCACCGTGGAAAAGCCCCAGTCCGGTAGCTCGTCGATCCAAAAAAGGCTCATGCTGCGCCGTCTCCGATTATAGAACGAAAAGAGAATCTGCAGGTGTTCGGTTCCGGGTCAGCGCGAGCGGAAACGTGACTGTGCCGCCCCGTGTAAAAGGTGGACAGCGACCGTTTGGGGCTTGATGGAGCGAATCAGCGGAGTCGATGCGGACGACCCACCTCCGGCAGACCTTTGTGCTGAAGCGGAAGCGCCTTCGCCCAGGCGATCGGCAGGTGTCGCCGGCGAGCAGCGGCGCGCTGAGGCGGGCCGAAGCGATGGCCGCACGGATGCCGGGCGCGGCCGCCATCCAGATCGTGGCCGACGACGAGACGGACGAACTCGAGAGCGCGACGATCCTTGGCCAGTACGGCGAGGTGCCCGTCGATTTCGCCGAGAGCCTTCAGGCGGCCTGAGGACGGGGCAGACGCAGACTTACAGCCTCAAGCAAAGCGCCGAGCCCGGTGACTTCATGGTGGTGGTCAACCGCGAGGTGGCGCGACACTTCACTGCCTGCGCCGAGCATCCCGGCCTATGGCGCACGGAAGATCAGAACGGCCGCTTCATGGGCCGGGTCGGCCTGCGGGAGCAGAGAGCCGAGTTCCTGGCGTCTTGGTTCTTCGCGGAGGAGCCGGACTGGTCATGACAGACGACGAGCGCACCGCCGCCGAGCTGCGAGGCCTTCTCGGCATTACTCGGGGGCTCGGCCTGGACGAGGCGACCGTGCGGAAGAAATACGAGATCGTCGGCGAGAAGCCGCGGCGATTGGCACTAGAGTGCATAGTTTTTGATGACTTAAATTATGACTCGAAACAGCGACTGAGCATTTGAAAGCCGAATCGCATCGCCGTCGACATATTTCGCTTTTGAGCGGGCCCGCCATCATACGTCTAGACTGATCGCCAGATCTCTAGATCGATTGGGGGGTCATGCCTCCGTACTGCGACAACCGCAAGTCCAATTTTGCTCATCTGCTCTTCATTCGTTAAATTGCGGAGCGCTGCGACTAATCTATACAATCCTTGGCCAATCTCGGCTAGAAATGAAACAAATTGGTCAAGGGCAATGTCAAATGGATCAAGCTGGCTGACCCGATCCGCGCGGCGATAGGTCGTGTGTTCGAGAAAAAGAATACTGCCGGCTAAAATACAGCTCAGCCAACCCTTGCAGTACTTACCAGGGTCATACGAGCGACCCCACAAATTGCTATAAATGGCATCGACTTTGCCAATCCATTCGAACTTCGTTTCATGAAAATCCCATTGTAGAGTGCGGGGAAATTGTATTGCAGTTTCACTAATTTCCAGACCAATGGAATTTGCATCAGTATATTTCGAAAACCATTCCCATTTTTTGCCGCGACGAGTTCTGTGACATAGACCGAAGTGAAGACTCTTGATATTCGATTTAAGGAATGCGCCGAGTTTGCGCACAACGTCTTCTGAGGCCCAGATTTTATCTATCTTTTTTCCATTTTCCTGATCCGATTTGTAAAGATCGTGATCAAACTTCCCACACATATCAATGTATTTGATCAGTTTCATGACAAGGCAGGCGCCCTTCGCTGGCTTATCTTGAAATTAGTGCTACCACGCTGGCCAGCCTCGGTGCAACGAACAAGGGGTCAAAACGCTAAGGCTACCCTTCGCATATATGACCGGAAGCCCAACTGAAGACGAGCATTCGCTGCAAAGCATGTGAAATGAGAGGTCATCTGAGGTGGTCGCAGCCGCAGCGCTCCCGGCCACGAAGCCTTACCAGGGCCGCACAGCTGCACCACACGCCGAGTCTCGTCAGAGCTAAAGGTCGGGCACGATGTGCGTGGTGGCAGAGGCGCAGGCAGACGAGGTGGGGATCCTCATCGAGCAGTACCTCAGGACATCGCAAGGCAGCGCTGTAGCAGCTCTTCGGCAGGCAATCTCGGATGCGCTCGTGGACGCCGTCGAGCGCCGACAGAGGTTGAAGGCAGCTGAACGAGCCGCCTCCCGTAGCTTCACGCGGCAACTGCCGCCAACGGCTTCCGAGTAACCGAGCCGGGCGGCTTGTCTCCTTCGGGTGGCTAGCCTGCCGCTCGGCCGAGGTTGCGGTCGTTGATCGCGGTGCCCATCACGATTTGACCGCTCCGGCCGCCCTGCGTTCTGACAGCGGATGACTGACCGCGGGCTGTACCGAACGACAGCGCTTCAACCTTCAGTCCACGACGCATGTTCTCCGGAAGATCGGGGTGGTCATGGTAGCCGGCATCATGGGCCATCGCGTCCAAAGCCTGGATTTCGTTGGCAGCCTCGCCGGTCCAAAGGATCGCGCCTGTTCCACCCTGACGTATTTGAAAAACGGACATCGATCATCCTCTCTGTGGACATCGAAATCTGACTACCGCAGTGCCAGACGGCTGATTTGCAGTGCAATATAGTACCTTCCCGCATAACATGAGAGCACGACCAGTTTTTCGCGTCAATTGACAAAAATGCAGGATGGTCTATCGACAGATCATTCCGGCTGTCGCACAGGCGCTGAACCGCCAAACGGAAGCGCCCCCGTACGACACCAGTCCCGATGTAAGACCGAGTGCGCTCAATCACCGGGTCGATGTCTGGCTGGGTGGCGACGAGGACAGTCAGAACGCGATTAAATCCCAGCGCGCCCTAGACGCGACGATGAGCAAACAACTCGTCAAACGTCGCGTTGCCATCGCACTGCTGAGCGGCGTATGCTGTGGTCTCGTCGCCCTCGGCACTCTTTGGCTGCTTTGGGCGCCGCAGCTTGCGCCACTGCCTCCTGTCGCCGTCGCGCTGGCAGGCGTTCTTGGATCGGCAGGCGGCGCGTTCAGTGCGCTCTTCGCGCTGAGCCAAACCAAGTCGGAGCAAAGCCGGCAGGACTGAAGCGCAGAGATGCGGCACGTTACGGCGAGCCCCCTCCAGAGCCACTCGCGACGACAAGACTTCCGACAACTTCCTTGGGAGGGTCAAGCTCGCAGCCCTGCGCGTTTGACTGCGAACTTTATGAGTTCGTGACCCAGTTCGGCTGCAAGGTCGGCCTAAGAGCCCACGGAGCGAAAACGGGCCGGAGTCCGCCGAGCGCAGGCTCGACCATTGGGCCGACCTGAACGGGGTCGAGATGGATTTCTCCGGGCCGGTGAAGCTGACCGACATCGCTTACATCGAGACGTCCAACGGCCGCCTACGAACGGAAAGCCTGAACGCCTCGTGGTTCCTGTCACTAGCCGATGCGCGTGAGCGCATCGAGGGCGGGAGGTGCCACGACAACGACGATCAATCTCTTACGGCCCTGGGTGCCTTGACGCACCGAGCCTTCGCCGATCGCGCTGTCACAGCCCGAGAACTTGCAAAGAACTTGTACCAGAAACAAGGACAACTCCAACTGACTCGAAAGCCATACCTCAGGCCGGACCGCCTCAGTGGGAGTCGATCACGATCGACACCGGATTTTACCACAAGACCAATCAAATATTCTAATTATGTGAGAATAAGGAAAATGATACTCTTTTGTTTATCACCGATCTGGGCTGCATAAGAAAACTTGTGCACCTGCTTGGGATAGTACAAATGCGTTCCGTTGGCTCATATGCTGGTCGCGAGGGTTCCAGCATGCGGCGTGGTCAAATCGTGGTTGGCACACGATGTGCTCCACACGCATCAAACGGGAACGAGCTTGATATGCGTGGTCGCCTGTTCCTTTGACCAAGGACAGGCGCCTGAAGACGGTTGGAGTGTGGGATGGCGACATCCGTGGTTGTTGAGGATCGCGCGGCGCTCGATGGGATGTTCCGCAAGCACAACGGCTGGCTGATGCGCTGGCTGGGCCGGCAGCGCTGGACGGTGTCCTCGGCGGAAGATCTCGCCTCCGACGTCTTCATTGCACTGCTGACGATGCCGAATCTCGGCGCCGTCCGCGAGCCGCGCGCGCTGATGACGACGGTCGCCCGCCGGCTGATCTGCGATGCGAGGCGCCGAGACGACGTGCGGCGCAGCTATGAGGCCGAGTTGGCGGCCTTGCCCGAATCCCTGGATATCTCGGCCGAAGAGCGGCTCATCGTCGTACAAGCTCTGCAGGCGATCGACGCGATGCTGTCCACCCTGTCCGACAAGGCACGCAGGGCGTTCCTGCTCAGCCAGGTCGAGGGTGCCCCCTACGCGGACATTGCCGCGGAATTGGGCGTCTCCATCAGCATGGTGCGCAAGTACGTTGCACAGGGGTTGCGCGCCACGTATCTGGCAACCGCCAACCAGGGCTGACGGTCGGAAGTGCGAACCATGTCGGGGGTCGACCAACTCGAGGACCCGCGAGCCGAGGCTGCCGTCGGCTGGATGGTGGAGATGGGCTCGGGCCCCATGTCCGAGCATCAGATCCGGGCCTTCGAGGCCTGGCTGCAGGCCGACCCGCTCAATGAGGCGGCTTGGATTCGCCTTCAGGGCGGAATGATGCCCTACGGCGTCGCCGCCCGCCATCGGCTCCAGCCCGATCTACTGGGACGCAGGCGGGGGCGTTCTCCGAGCCGCCGCACGCTGCTGACCGGGCTGTGCGCCGTGCTCGGAGCCGGGGCGGCCGGCGGGAGCGTACTCAACCGTTTCGTTCCTCTCGGCGGCGTCCTGGCCGATCACGTCACCCTCACCGCCCAGAACCGGAGCGTTCCCTTGGCGGATGGCAGCGAGACCGTTCTCTCGCCGAGGACGGCGGTGAACCTGCGCTACGAGCCAGGGCTCAGGGGCATCCAGCTCGTGAGCGGCGAGGTGCTCGTGCGCATCGCCTCGCGGGCCACCCCCTTCCACGTTACCGTCGGCCCTCTGACCCTAAGCGCGCAGGCCGGAATCTTCGTTCTCGAAGACCGAAACGAGGTCGTGACAGTCACCGGGGTGCAGGGAACGGGCGAACTCGCCGGCTTCGGTGCGGAGGGCCCGCAAGCGGTCGCCCCGGGCGACCTCCTGGAATTCGGTGACGGTCGCCTGCGCCGTCTCGTTGCGGATCGGGACGCCGCAACGGCGTGGCTGGACGGGCTGCTTGTGGCCAAGGACCGGCCGCTCGCCGCGATCGTCGACAAGCTGCGCCCATACTTTCCCGGCGTCATCCGGGTGGACCCCGCCGTCTCGGCGCTGCGCGTGACGGGAGTCTTCTCGCTGAAGGATCCGGGCGCGGCCCTGGACGCTCTGGCGGAATCCCTCGACCTGTCGATCAGCCGCCTCACACATTACTGGGTTTCGCTCGGCCCACGCGCCGCGGCGGCCTGACCGAAGTTATAGAGCTTCAGCATCGGCCCCGGGAAAGTTGGCCGCCGACCTTCGATAAGATCCAATGCTCGCGTCGCCTGATGCGTCGTCGGCCCCTCGGCCGCCATCCGACACGCGCGCTCCGGTCGCAGAGGTTTCGCCCTCGGATCGGTGACGCTTTTCCGCCCTCGCCCGACATCAGGGAGGGGAACGGAAGAGGATGGGGCCGGAAATGGGGAGCAGGCCGGGGCGAACGCGGGAGAAGCGTCTCGCATGGGCGGCGGCCGTCGGGGTGATGCTGACGACCGGTTCCGGACGGGCGGAGGAAGTGCGGGTCTTCGATTTCCCGCGCGGCCCCCTCGCCACGGTTCTGACCCGGATCGCTCTGCAAGGCAGGCGATCGATCGTGTTCCCGGCCGACCTCGCGCGCGGACGCATGGTCGGCCCGATCCGCAGCTACGAGACCGTCGAGGCCGCCCTGGCGCGCGCCCTCGCAGGCACCGATCTGCAGATCGCCAAGGGGGCGGGCGGCTCCCTGACCGTACGCCGCGTCGCGGCGCGCTCGGCCGCGGCAGGAACCGACGATCTGGCGTCCGCCGCGGCGCCCGACCCATCGGGGGCTGCCAAGCACCCGACGGGAGCCCGGCCGTGAGCGTTCCTCTTCATTCCGCCCCCGAAATCGGAGGAGCCAGGCTTTGCTTCGATCGCTCCTGGCTCCGCGACGCCGTCGATTCCATCGCCGCTGAGGCCGCACGCAGCGCCGACACCCATCTCCTCCGTGTGCCGCTCGGCGGTTCGGCGGGCATCGATCTCTACGTGAAGGACGAGTCGACGCATCCGACCGGCAGCCTGAAGCATCGGCTGGCCCGTTCCCTGTTCCTCTACGGCCTGTGCAACGGCCGGATCGGCCCGCGCACCACGATCGTGGAGGCGTCGAGCGGTTCGACGGCGGTGTCCGAGGCTTATTTCGCCCAGATGCTGGGCCTGCCCTTCGTGGCGGTGATGCCGGCCTCGACCGCGCCGGCCAAGGTCGCCGAGATCGCCCGGTACGGCGGGAGCTGCCACTTCGTCGAGCATCCGGGCGCCGTCTATGCCGAGGCGATCCGGATCGCCGAGGAGACCGGCGGGCTCTACATGGACCAGTTCACCCATGCCGAGCGGGCGACGGACTGGCGAGGCAACAACAACATCGCTCAGTCGATCTTCGAGCAGATGGCGCGGGAGCGTCACCCGGTCCCGGACTGGATCGTGGTGGGGGCCGGCACCGGCGGCACGTCGGCGACGATCGGGCGCTATCTCCGCTACCGCGGCCACGCCACCCTCCTGTGCTTGGCCGACCCGGACGCCTCGGTGTTCCACCGACACCTCGCCGACCCGTCGGTCACCGCCCGGTCCGGCACCGCCTCGATCGTCGAGGGCATCGGGCGGGCGCGGCTGGAACCCTCGTTCCTGCCCTCGCTGATCGATCGCTGGGTCGCGGTGCCGGATGCCGCAAGTCTGGGCGCGGCGCGGGCGCTGACGGAGGTGATCGGACGCTCCTGCGGCGCCTCCACCGGAACGAACCTGTGGGCAGCGGCCGAACTGATCTCCGAGATGGCCGCGCAGGGCCGGAGCGGCTCGGTGGTGACGCTGCTGTGCGATTCCGGCGAGCGGTATCGCGGGACCCATCTCGACCCGGACTGGATTCGGGCGCGTGGACTCGACGTCGATAGCCCACGGGATGCCATGATGCGCTTCCTGACGACCGGGTGCGCGCCGTGCGCTGAAGCGGTGCCGGCGGCGTCGGCGCACCCGTATCGTAAAACCGGATCAAGCTCCGCGACCCGGTCGTCGGAGCAGTAACCATGATGCGATACTGCACCCTGATCGGAGCCCGAGCCTTCGAGGGGACCGACCGCCGCGGCTGCGACATGGGCCCGAGCGCTTACCGCGCCGCAGGCCTGCACGAGGCCTTGCGGGACCTCGGGCTCGACATCCGCGACCTCGGCGATCTCTCGGTGGTGCCGGGAGAGGGCCGGCCCCATCCCAACCCGGCCATACACGACTTGGCAGCCTTCACGGCCTGGACCGCGAAGCTCGCGGCGCTCACCTACGCGGAGAGCGCCGACCGCATCCCGATCCTGCTCGGGGGGGACCACAGCCTCTCGGCCGGCACTCTCATGGGCATGAGCCGACGCGCCGCCGAGGAAGGACGGCCGCTCTTCGTCCTGTGGCTCGACGCGCACGCGGATTTCCATAGCCTCGACACCACGACGAGCGGCAACCTGCACGGCGTGCCGCTGGCCTACGCCACGGGCCGGCCGGGCTTCTCGGGCTTCCTGCCGCCGCCGCCCGTTCCGATCTCTCCCGACAACGTCTGCCTGATGGGAACGCGCAGTCTCGATCCGGCTGAGCGCGCGGCGCTGGCCGGGACCGCGCTGACGGTTCACGACATGCGGGCGATCGACGAGCACGGCGTCGTCGCCCTGCTCGCGCCCTTCCTCGCGCGGGTCGCGCAGGCGGGCGGGCGCCTGCACGTCAGCCTCGACGTCGATTTCCTCGATCCTTCCATCGCTCCGGGCGTCGGGACCACCGTGCCGGGCGGGGCCACGTTCCGCGAAGCCCACCTGATCATGGAGATGCTCCACGATTCCGGCCTGGTCGGCAGCCTCGACCTTGTCGAACTCAACCCCTTCCTGGACGAGCGCGGTCGCACCGCTATCGTCATGGCCGATCTCGCCGCGAGCCTGATGGGCCGCGCGGTGCTCGACCGTCCGACCCGGAGCTACTGAGAGGTTCGGGAGAGGCCCGCGCGGGCTTGAGGACGCCTCAGGCCACGACCCGGTGCAGGTCGGCCGCCAGGGCGCCGGATTGGATGTCGCTCCCAACGTAGCGGGACGCTTCGTCCGCGGGGGCCTGGATGGGCCGGGTCATGGGAGGCCGTATCGTTCGAGCGGGTCGAGGCCTGCCGTTCGCGCCTCGCCGGTGAGGGTTTCCTCTAGGACCCTCCCGCCGGGTTCAGGCGCGCCACCGGGACGGCGCGCTTTGCCGGGCGCTTCAGGCCGCTCGCCCGGACACCTGCGCGATCCCCGTGCAGATCAGGACCACCCCCGCTGACGCGTTGGAGCAGGCGGCCGCCGGGACCGTGCACGACCGCGCGATGCAGCGACATGCTGGCCAGCGCCCAGACCAGAGCGGCCATGAGGGAGAGAACGCAGAACGTCGCCTGCAGGACGGCGAGCTGCGGCAGGATCGGCGCGCTCCCGTCGACGAACTGGGGAAGCAGGACGCAGAAGAAGGCGATGCCTTTCGGGTTCAGGGCAGTCACCAGGAAGGCGCCCAGGAAGGGGCGCCCGCCACGGGGCCGGGCCTGTTCGGTCGCGGGCATGCGGCCGAACAGGCTCTTGAGGCCGAGGCCGATCAGGTAGGCCGCCGCTGCAGCCTTCAGGATGGTGACGATCCCGGTGGAGGTGGCGAGTAGCGCACCGAGACCGAGATTGCAGATCGTCAGCGCGACGGCGTCGCCCAGAACGGCCCCCACGATGACACGAGCGACCCGGTTGCGCTCGCCCCCGGCGGCGTGCCGCATGATGATGAGAGCGGTCGGTCCCGGTATCGCGAGCACGATGCAGGACGCCGCCGCGAAGGCGAGCCAGGTCTGGAAGGTCATGGAATCGTGAGGCGTTTCGAGTGGTGGCGAGTCGGAGAATGACGGAGGCCGGAGCTTAGACGATGCGGCAGACGTCCCCGTCGCAGACAACGGTCGGCGTCTTCGGGTTGTGGGTCGCGACGCTGCCCGCGCAGCGGTCCACCAGGGATTGGAGACCCTCGAGCGCTCTCTCGTGAAGGTCGGCCGTCCGCCCGTGAGCGATGGCCGCCTCGGCTTGGCGAAGGGCTTCGGTCGGCTGGCCGTCCTCCAGGAAGGCGATCGCGAGGCAGCGCGCGCGGACGCAGGATTCGTAAGCATCCTCCTCGCTCTTCTCCGCGTCGAGATTCCGGATGAGGTCGATGACGAACCGGGCGAGCGGCTGCCGTTGGTGCAGAACGGTGTCGTCCTCCAGCGCGCCGACGATCTCCGATGCGGTCGCCCGCTTCAGGAAGGGGAAGTCGGAGCCGAAGGTCGTGACCAGGCGGCTCCCGTAGTCCAGGGCCGCGGAATCAGGGGTCCGAAGGAGGAGCCGCAGCTTCTCCAGCCCCACCTCGGATTCCAGGCGCGGGCATTCGGCGATGGCGGCATCGTAGGCCTGGATGGCGCCAGCGTTATCATCCGCCTTCAGACGGCTCTGCACCGCCGCATGAAGGGCCGACTTCTCACGAGTCATGCTCTCCCGGATCCAGGCGGCATACCGGTCCGTGGCCGCCCGCCTATCGAAGCTGCCGTCAACCACGGACGGCAGAACCTCTTTCATGACCGCCGGATGGCCAATCCACGCGATGCGGCCCTCGCGATCGACGATGAAGGCGGTGGGAATACCGTTCTGATAGGCGGGGAGCAGCCAGTGATGCGGCATCCAGCCCCCGCTCGCGGCCGGCTCCCCGACGTCGAAGGCCACGGCGTACCCCATCTCGTCGCCCTTCTCGGTAACGAAGGCGCGGACGGCCTCGATGTCGTCCTCCCACACCGCAACCCCGACGAAGCGAACGTCCGGATGATCCTTCTGCATCTGCGTCAGGTGGGGGATGGTCGACAGGCACGGTCCGCACCAGGTGGCCCAGCACTCCACGACGTAGACGTGGCCGGGCTCGAAGGCGGAGAACGGCGTACCCTTGAGAAACACCGCCGCGGGAAAGGCGGGGGCCGGATCACCGACCAGGAGTTCGAGCCGCGACATCGGAAAAGCTTTCTCTTGCTGTCTCGCCGGCCGCTCGCCCGAGCGGTCCGGATCGTGTGAGGATGGGGAGGTGGCGGAAGGCGCGGCTGCTTCGTGCGCCAGTGGTCCGGGTCTCCGGCTCAGCGCGCTCCGCCGGCGCTGACGACAAGCAAGCCACCGTCGCCGAAGAGGCGGGCGGTCGCGCGTGTGATGTCCTGCGACGTCACCGCCGCGAGGCGGGGTCCGCGCTCGTCGAGCCATGACAGGGGGCGCCCGTCGAACTGCATCGCCAGAAGCAGGCGGGTGATCGCGGCCGAGGTATCGAGACGCACCGCGTGGGAGCCGATCAGATAGCGGCGAGCCGCGTCGATCTCGTCGTCGTCGAGGCCGTCCTGCGCGAGCCGCCCGATCTCGCTCCCGATCAGCTCGACGCTTTGGCCGACATGCTCGTTGGGCGTCGAGGTGGCTCCGATTCGGCCTGCTCGGTGTTCTGTGCCTCCGGCTCGTTGCTGGCGTTGTCCGTCGCCGACTGAGCCACGGTGGGCTCCGGCGACATGTCGATCATCACCGCCGCGGGCATTTCGAGGGGGGAGCCGGCGTCTTGGCCTGACGGGTCAGGAGGAGGTAGAGGCCGACATGAACCCCGAGCGTCAGCAGGCCCGCCGCCGCCCAGCCCAGGATCGGGACCGCCGACGAGGATTCGCGGCTCTCCTGATGCGCGCGGTTCCGCTCGGCGGCCCGCACGAAGGCTTCGGGCGGCGGATGGATCACGGCTGACCTCCCCCGGACGTGTCTTCGAGGCCGACGAGGCCGACCTTGAGGTAGCCGGCGCCGCGCAGCAGGTTCATCACCCCCATCAGCTCGCCGTAGGGCACGCCCTTGTCGGCGCGCAGGAAGATGCGCTCGTCCTTGTTGCCCTTGGTCGCGGCATCGAGGGCTGCCCCCAGGGCCGGCCGGTCCACCGCGTCCTCGCCCAGCGCAACGCCGAGATCGGCCTTGACGCTGACGAAGATCGGCTTGTCGGGGCGCGGCTGCTGTGGCGCCGCGGAGACCGGCAGTTCGACCGGCACGTCGACCGTCGAGAGCGGCGCGGCCACCATGAAGATGATCAGCAGCACCAGGATCACGTCGATGAACGGCGTGATGTTGATGTCGGCGTTCTCAGCGAGATCGCCGCCGTCGTTCGATCCGAGATTGACGGCCATCGGCTTACTCCGCCGCGACGCGGATGCCGGACTTGGCGCCGTAGGTCCCAAACTCACGCCGGTCGAGGTCGCGCGAGAGGTGGCGCATGATCAGCGCCACGGCGTCACCGGTCATGGCGCGGTAGCCGGTGATGGAACGGGTTAGCGCGTTGTAGATGACGACGGCCGGGATCGCCGCGACGAGGCCGATCCCTGTGGCGAGCAGCGCCTCGGCGATGCCGGGAGCGACCACGGCGAGGTTGGTGGTATTGGAGTTGGCGATGCCGATGAAGCTGCCCATGATGCCCCAGACGGTACCGAACAGGCCGACGAAGGGGCCGATCGAGCCGACGGTGGCCAGGATGCCGGTTCCGGACGCCATGCGCTTGCCGACCATGGCCTCGATCCGGCCCAGAGCGATGGCCGCCCGCTCCTTGACGCCCTCGCTCGGCAGGCCCCGCGAAAGGGTCAACTCCTCCTCGGCCTCGACCAGGAGAAGGGCGCCGACCCCGCGGCGAACCCGCTGACCGGCCTCCGCCAGGGTGGCGGAGGCCCGGATCGCCTTGAGGCTGGCCCTCATCCCCCGCTTGGCCAGGAGGAGGCTCAGGACCTTCACGAGCAGGATGGTCCAAGTGACCACCGAGGCGGCGGCCAGGAGCAGCATCACAGCCTGCACGACCGGATCGGCGTTGAGGAACATCCCCATCGGCGAAAGGTCGTGGACGGCCTTGTCTGGCTTCGCGGCCGGGATCTGTGCCGGTGCAGCGGCGGGCGCTGCCGGAGCGGCCGGTGGCACGACCTCGCCGGGGGGCTGCGAGACCGAATAGGCGGCGGCGGGCGAGGGCTGCGCCTCGTCCTGTGCCGAGGCCGATAGCGGCGCGAGCAGCACGACCGGCACCGTCAGCACAGCCACAACGAAGAGGCGCGCCCTCTCCTTCATCCGGCGGTCCACTCGCGCGAAGTTTGATCCCAGCATTGCGTACCAACCCCTCTCGGTCGCGGTCACGGGCTTCACTGGAGCTGACGGGCGAGATCGAGAAAGCGACAGCACGACGTCAGATTTTTCTGACGGTTCGAGAGGGCTGACCTGCCACGAGGCAATGCTGGGATTGACCTGCCCTATGTTCTCCACAGGCTGCTGGTTCGATTCAGAGCCTGTTTGAGCTTCTTCAGGCTGGGTTGTTGAGGGCATCGGCGGCTATGAGGCTGGCAGCACAGGCGCGACGCCCGGTCGCGACTATCGCAGGAGCAGCGCGCTGTTGAAGGCAGCGAGCGGGCGGGTCAACGACAAGCGGGGCGAGCGGACCTGTCGGCGCGAGAGCCTGAAAGTCCCGGCCAGGCAATCCAAGCGTGGCCGCATCTGGGACGGGGACGGCTCGTGCCTGCGGCTACGGGCAGCCTCTCAACCATCAATGTCCCGTAGTTTCAGCAGATCGATGCCGTCCGCATAGATCGTAGACTAACGCCGCAGAGGGATCGGCCGATCAGCATCAATTCAATTGATGCCACTGTGCTTCCGAGCAGGCACCCTAATGCACGTATTGGCACCGGATGCCGCCTCAGCGAGGCGTAGGCCAATCCCGATGCCAGGCCGGTCGAACGGCTTCCCGCCATCGCCAGATGAAAAGCAGGAACAAAGATCCTCATCCCAGTGTTTCGCCGCAACGAGACCATACATCTCGGCGAAATCGGTTGCTTATCGACCACCAATCCATGAAGGTACAATAAAATAACTTAAGTTACGAAATTCGATTTTTCGATTATATTTGCACGTTTTCTGTAAGCACAGGAGTCGTCGCGCAAATATGAAGAAACTGGCTCTGATCACCGGTGGAGCGGGCTTTATAGGCCGGCATCTCGCGAGTGCGCTGCTGGCGCGGGGTTACCGAGTCCGCGTACTCGATAGCCTGATCGAGCAGGTGCATGGCGGCACCGGCCGGCCCCTCTCTCTCGATCCGGGCGTGGAGTTCGTCGAGGGCGATGTCCGTGACGCCGAGGCGGTGGCGCGGGCGATCGCGGGTGCGACCCACGTCGTCCACCTGGCGGCGGAGGTCGGCGTCGGGCAGAGCATGTACGCGGTCGAGCGCTACGTCTCGGTCAATGATTGCGGGACCGCGACCCTGTTTCAGGCGCTGATCGAGGCGCCGGTACAGCGCGTCGTCGTCGCCTCCTCCATGAGCATTTACGGCGAGGGCCTCTACCGGACGGAAGCCGATGCCACCGTCGAGGACGTCGTGCGCCCGCCGCGCCGCCCCGGCGAACCGTGGGACCCGCCCGATCAGCAGGGCCGCCCGATGCGCCCTGTGCCGACCCCGGAATCGAAGCGCCCGGCGCTCGCCTCCGTCTATGCGCTGACGAAATACATGCAGGAACGCCTGACGCTCACGCTCGCCCCCGCCTACGGCATGGAGGGCGTGGCACTCCGCCTTTGGAACGTCTACGGGCCGGGTCAGGCGCTCTCGAACCCATATACCGGCGTGCTGGCGATCTTCGCTGCGCGTCTCCTCCACGGACAGCCGCCGATGATCTTCGAGGACGGCGAGCAGCGACGCGATTTCGTACATGTCGAGGATGTGGCCCAGGCCTTCGTGCTGGCGCTGGAGCACCCGGCCGCCGCCGGGCAGGTCTACAATGTCGGCTCCGGCGAGGACCGCACCGTCAACGAGGTGGCGCGTCTGCTCGCCCGCGCCATGGGTCGTGAGGAGATCGCTCCGCAGGTTACGGGGCAGGCGCGGGCCGGCGACATCCGGCACTGCATCGCCGACATCGGCAAGATCGCCCGCGAACTCGGCTACGCGCCAAAGCGCGACTTCGCCGAAGGATTGGCTGAACTCGCGGCATGGGTTGCCGAGCAGCAGGCGGTCGACCGCGTGGCCGAGGCCAGGCGCGAGCTCGAAGCCCGAGGTCTCGTCGCGTGAGCGGGCCGGCCACGACCGCCACGCGCCCGGTCCTCGTCACGGGTGGTGCCGGCTTCGTCGGCGCCAACCTCGCCGACCAACTCGCCGCCGAGGGGCAGACCGTCCTCGTCTACGATGCTCTGACGCGTCCCGGCGTCGAGGCGAACCTGGCTTGGCTCACCGAGCGCCACGGCGCGCGGATCGTGCCGGTGATCGCCGACATCCGCGACGGTGCTGAACTCGCCCTCGCGGTGCGGGAGGCCGGCGCGGTGTTCCACTTCGCCGCCCAAGTTGCTGTGACGACGAGCATGACCGCGCCTTGGGAGGACATGGAGGTCAATCTCGGCGGTACGTTGACCCTGCTGGAGGCCCTACGCGCCCGCCGGGGTGCGGTCCCGTTGCTCTTCGCCTCGACCAACAAGGTCTATGGCGGCTTGCCCGACGTTGAGCTGGCGGTCGAGGGTGACGCCTACCGCCCGACCGATCCAAAATTGCGCGCCCATGGTGTCGGCGAGGATCGCCCGCTCGATTTTCACACCCCTTACGGCTGCTCGAAGGGCGCGGCGGATGCCTACGTGCTCGACTACGCCCGCAGCTACGGCTTGCCGACCGTCGTGATGCGCATGAGCTGCATCTACGGCCCCCGCCAGATGGGCAACGAGGACCAGGGCTGGGTCGCCCATTTCCTGATCCGCGCACTGACGAACCGCACCGTGACCCTCTACGGCGACGGGCGGCAGGTGCGCGACATCCTTCATGTCCGCGACGCGGTCGCGGCCTACCGAGCGGCGCTGGCGCGGATCGACCGGGTGGCCGGACGAGCGTTCAACCTCGGCGGCGGCCCGGACAACGCGGTGAGCCTGCGCGGGCTGATCGCCCATCTCGGAACGCTGCTCGGGCGCGAGGTCGGGATCGAGACCGGCGCATGGCGGCCCGGCGACCAGCGCTATTACGTCTCCGACACGCGCCGCGCCGCATCGATGCTCGGGCTCGCCCCCCCGCTACCCTGGCGCGAGGGCGTGGCCGACCTCGCCGCGTGGCTCACGCAATGGCTCGATGCGGAGGCCGAGACGAGCCGGGCCGCCTGTCAACCGGAGGCGGTGCTATGAGGGTCGCCTTCGTCAATCCGCCCTGGGACTACCGCAACAGCATCTATTTCGGCTGCCGCGAGCCCCATCTGCCGCTCGAACTCGGCTACGCCGCCGCTTTGCTGGAGGCGGGCGGCCACGAGACGCTGCTCGTCGATTGCCATCTCGAAGGCCTGTGTGCCGCAGAGGGCGCCGAGCGGATCGCGGCCTTCGCGCCCGCGATGACCGTGATCACGACGGCGCCGACCTACCTGTTCTGGCGCTGCGCCCCGCCGGAGATGCGGGTGACGCGCGCCTTCCTCGACGCGCTTCAAGGCCGCGGTGGGCGCACCGTCGCGGTCGGCCCGCATGGCTCGGCCACGCCACGCCCGACGTTGGAGAAACTCGGTTGCGACGTGGTCGTGCGGGGCGAGTGCGAGGAGATCGTGGCTCGTCTGGCCGAGACGGACGATCTGCGCAGCCTGCCCGCCCTCGCGTATCGCGACGCAGAGGGCGGTATCGTCGTGACAGGGCCGCCCCATGCCGGGCGCTTCACCGACTTGCCGGCGCTTGCCTGGCCCGATGCCTGGATTGCCCGCCACCATCACCATCACCACCGCTTCGACACCGCGCCCGACGGGCCCGGCGCCGAGATCGAGGCCTCGCGCGGCTGCCCCTATACTTGCAGCTTCTGCGCGAAGATCGATTTTCGCGATGCATATCGCCGCCGCGACCTGCCGATCGTCCTTGAGGAGATCGATGGGCTGATCTCCCAGGGCGTCACCTACCTCTACTTCGTCGACGAGATCTTTCTGCCGCAGAAGCCGCTTCTGGAGGCCCTGGTCGGACGCCAAGTGAAGTTCGGGGTGCAGACCCGGATCGATCTGTGGAAGCCCGATATGCTCGACCTGCTCGGGGCGGCGGGCTGCGTCTCGATCGAGGCGGGTATCGAAAGTCTGACCGAGGAGGGACGCGCCGCACTCGACAAGCGCTGCCGCGCCTCGACCGACGACCTCGCCGAGCGCCTGATTCACGCCCGCCGCACCGTGCCATTCGTCCAGGCGAACCTGATCGCGGTGGCGGGCGACGATCCCGACCTCGTCGCCGCCTGGCGCGACCGACTACGCGGCGCGGGGGTCTGGGCGAACGATCCGGTGCCGCTCTACCCCTATCCCAGCTCACCCGATTACCGGCGGCTCTGGGGTGAGCCGGACGACGCGGCCTGGGAGCGGGCGCACGCCCATTATCTCAGTCAGTTCACCCGCTTCAGCGACATCCAGGAGGAGCGCCCGCTCCCGCTGCCCGAGTTGGAAGCGACCTGCGGATGCCGCTGACTGCCGCCCGTCCCCACATCCTGATGAGCGCCGACGCGCTGGGCGGCGTCTGGCAATACACGCTCGACCTCGCCGCTGGCCTCACCCGCCGCGGCGCCACCGTCAGCGTCGCCTTGATGGGACCGGCGCCTGGGCCCGAGCGGATCGCGCGTGCGCAAGAGATCAGCGGAGCCCGCATTCTCACGACGAACCTGCCCCTCGATTGGACCGCCGAGAACGCCGCCGAAGTTCGAGACGCATCGGACGCGCTCGCCCGCCTCGCCGACGAGACCGGCGCCAACCTCGTCCACCTGCATAGCCCGGCTCTGGCCCTCGCCGACTTCGCGGCGCCGGTCGTGGCGGTCTGTCATTCCTGCGTTGCGACCTGGTGGGCCACCGTGGGGCCGGGCCCGCTGCCCGCGGATCTGGTGTGGCGACGCGACCTCAATGCGCAGGGCTGCCGCAAAGCCGACCGGCTGATCGCCCCGACCCACGCCTTCGCCCGGACGACGCAGGCGGCCTACGGACTGGCGCAGGCGCCCCTCGTCGTGCGCAACGGCCGGGATGTCTCCGTCTCGTCCGAGGCGGAACCCGCGTCCCACGTCTTCACCGCCGGGCGCCTGTGGGACCTGGCCAAGAACGCCGCCGCGCTCGATCGGCTGGCCGCGCGCCTATCGGTGCCGGTTCGCGCCGCCGGCCCCGTGGCCGGGCCGACCGGCCAACGAGTGGCGCTCACCGCCCTCGACTGCCTCGGCCGCCTCGACGACGAGGAGATCGCACGGGAGCTGAGCCTGCGGCCGGTCTTCGTGAGTCTTGCCCGCTACGAGCCTTTCGGCCTCGCGGTGCTGGAGGCGGCGGGCGCCGGCTGCGCCCTGGTGCTCTCCGACATCGAGAGTTTTCGCGAGTTGTGGGACGGCGCGGCGCTGTTCGTCCCGTCCGACGACGACGCGGCGGCGGCCCGCGCCGTCCAAGACCTCTTTGCCGACCCGGCCTGCCGCGCGGCGCTCGGTCGGGCTGCCCGCACCCGCGCCGCCGCCTATGGCACCGAAGCCATGGTTGCGGGCGTGGCCGGCATCGTCCGCGACCTGCACCCGGCGCTCGACGAGGCGGCGGCATGAGGATCGTCTACTTCACCCACTCCCTCGCCTCGTGCTGGAATCACGGCAACGCCCACTTCCTGCGCGGCGTGCTGCGCGAGTTGGCCGACCTCGGCCATGCAATCGAGGCCTACGAGCCAGAGGGCGCCTGGAGCCGCGAGAACCTGCTTCGCGACCACGGCCCCGCTGGCCTCGAGGCCTCGCTCGCGCCCTATCCTGATCTGTCGCCGAAGACCTACGCCACGATCGAAGCGGCCGTGGAATACGTCGAGGGAGCCGACCTCGTCGTCGTCCACGAATGGAACGAGCCGGCTCTGGTCGCTGCGCTCGGACGGTCCCGGAAGGGCGGCCGCATCGACACGCTTCTATTCCACGATACGCATCACCGTGCGGTGAGCGCGCCCGACGCGATGCGCTGCTTCGACCTCTCGGGCTACGACGGCATCCTCGCCTTCGGCGAGACGCTGGCCGAGGTCTATCGCAGCTGGGGCTGGGGCGCACGCGCCTACGTCTGGCACGAGGCCGCCGACACGCGCCTGTTCCGGCCACCGGCGGAGACGGAGATGCCGCGGGCCGGTCTCGTCTGGATCGGTAACTGGGGCGACGGCGAGCGCACGGAGGAACTTGAGACGTTCCTGTTCCGTCCAGCCAAGGCCGCCGGCCTCTCCCTCGACACCCACGGCGTGCGCTACCCCGCCGAGGCGCTCGCGACGCTCGAACGCTACGGCGCCCGCTATCACGGCTGGGCCCCGAACGCCGCCGCGCCCAACCTGTTCGCCCATGCGCTGGCGACGGTTCACGTGCCGCGCCGCTTCTATGTCGAGGCCTTACCGGGCATCCCGACGATCCGGGTGTTCGAGGCCCTCGCCTGCGGCCTGCCGCTGGCCTGCGCCCCCTGGAACGATGCCGAAGGGCTGTTCAAGCCGGGCTCGGACTACCTGATCGCCCGTGACGGAGAGCAGATGGAGGCTCACCTGCTGGCGCTGCGCGAGGATGTGAGCCTGCGCCGGTCGCTCGCCGCCCATGGCCTCGCAACGATCCGAGCCCGCCACACCTGCCGGCACCGCGCCGATGAACTCCTCGCGATCCATGAATCCTTGACCACGTCCTTGAACGTGCCTGTCCGGATGGAGGCCGCCCCGTGAAAATCGCGTTCTACGGCTCCTCCCTGCTCTCGTCCTACTGGAACGGGGCAGCGACCTATTACCGGGGCATGCTCGCCGACCTCGCAGGGCGCGGGCACCGCATCACCTTCTACGAGCCGGACGCCTTCGACCGGCAGAGCCACCGCGACATCGACCCGCCGGACTGGGCCGAAGTACAGGTCTATCCCGCGACCATTGAGGCCGCCCGCGCGGTGATCGCGCAAGCCGCCGAGGCCGACGTCGTCGTCAAGGCAAGCGGCGTCGGCGTGTTCGACGACGAATTGCTGGAAGGCGTTGTCGCCGCCGCGCGTCCGGACGCCATCCGCATCTTCTGGGATGTCGACGCGCCCGCCACGCTGGCCGAGATGCGGGCCAACCCGGACCACGCCCTCCACCGGGCGATGCCCGCTCTCGACTTCGTGCTGACCTATGGCGGCGGCCCGCCGGTGATCGCGGCCTATGAGGGATTCGGAGCGCGTGCCTGCATCCCGGTCTACAACGCGCTGGATGCCGAGACCCACCATCCGGTCCCGCCCGATCCGCGCTTCTCGGCCAACCTCGCCTTTCTCGGCAACCGGCTGCCGGACCGCGAGGCCCGGGTCGAGTGCTTCTTCCTCGCGGCCGCTGCGCGTCTGCCGGAGCGGAGCTTTCTGCTCGGCGGCAGCGGCTGGGAAAGCCGCGGACTTCCGCTCAACGTCCGCCATCTCGGCCACGTCTCGACGCGCGACCACAACGCCTTCAACGTCACCCCCCGCGCCGTTCTCAACATCGCCCGCGACAGCATGGCGGCGGTCGGCTTCTCGCCCGCCACCCGCGTGTTCGAGGCAGCCGGCGCGGGCGCCTGCCTCATCACCGACGCCTGGGAAGGCCTCGGCCTGTTCCTCAAGGAGGGCGAGGAGGTGCTCGTCGCCCGTGACGGGCGCGACGTCGCCGACCACGTCGCTGCGCTGACACCGGAGCGCGCCCGCGCCATCGGCGAGGCCGCCCGCCTGCGGATCGCCGCCGAGCACACCTATGCGCGCCGCGGTGCGCAGGTCGACGCGATTCTCCGAGATGAGAGGGAGCGCCGGGCCTGCGGGGTGCTTCGCCGGAGCGCTCGCATGACGCGCACGCCGCTGCGCCTCGTGGTGCTGGGTCTGAGCCTGTCCTCGTCATGGGGCAACGGCCACGCCACCACCTACCGCGCCCTGCTCCGGGCCTTCGCGGCCCGCGGCCACGAAGTCCTGTTCTTGGAGCGCGACGTGCCCTGGTACGCGGCCCACCGCGACCTGACCGATTCGGACTTTTGCAGACTGGCCCTCTACGCCGACCTCGATGACCTCGAGGATCACCGCGCAGCGATCGAACAGGCGGATGCCGTCGTCGTCGGCTCCTACGTGCCCGATGGGATCGCGGTGGGCCGCCGCGTCCTCGCCTGGGCGGAGGGCACCCGCGCCTTCTACGACATCGACACGCCGGTGACGCTGGCGAGCCTCGCCGCCGGCACCTGCACCTATCTCGAAGCCAATCAGATCGAAGCTTACGACCTCTATCTCTCCTTCACCGGCGGCCCGACCCTGGAGCGGCTGGAGGAGCGCTACGGCTCGCCCGCGGCGCGTGCTCTCTACTGCTCTGTGGATCCGGAGGCCTATCCGCCGTTTGCAGGAGAAAAAGCCTATGATCTGAGCTATCTCGGCACCTACAGTCCCGACCGACAGCCGATCCTGGAGCAATTGCTGATCGAGCCGGCCCGCCGCGCGCCCGACCTGCGCTTCGCGGTCTCCGGCCCGCAATACCCGGACGGGATCGACTGGCCGGCCAATGTCACCCGCACCGATCACCTGCCGCCGGAATCCCATCCGGCCTTCTACGGGCAGAGCCGCTACACCCTGAACGTCACCCGCGCCGACATGACCGCGGCGGGCTACAGCCCGAGCGTGCGCCTGTTCGAGGCTGCCGCCTGCGCCATCCCGATCCTGAGCGACCGCTGGGACGGCCTCGACACGATCCTCGCGCCTGGCCGCGAGATCCTGTGCCCCGAGGGGCCGGACGCCGTGCTGGCGATCCTGCGCGACCGGCCTGAACCCGAGCGCCGCCGGATCGGCGAGGCGGGCCGTGCCGCGATCCTCGCCCGGCATTCCGCCGCCCACCGCGCCGCAGAATTCGAAACGCACCTGCGCGAAGCAGCCGCCCGGCTGGCATTCCTCCGAACGCCGCCTCGAACGGTCACCAACTGAGGGCAACAGCGATGGACAGACAGGCTGAATGGGTGCTCGTCGCTGGTGGGGCCGGCTTCATCGGCTCGCACCTCGTCGATGCTCTGCTGGCGCGGGGCGCACGCGTCGTCGCCCTCGACAGTCTGCTCACCGGCCGCCGCGACAACCTCGCCCATCTCAGCCGCGAGCCGCGTTTCGAGTTCGTCGAGGCAGACATCACAGAGCCGCTGCCGCGGCTGCCGCGCTTCGAACGGGTGTTCAACCTCGCCTGCGCGGCCTCACCCCCGCACTATCAGGCCGATCCGATCCACACGATGCTGACGAGCGTCGTCGGAACCCTGCGCCTGCTGGAGCGGGCACGCAATGACGGGGCGCGCTTCCTCCAGGCCTCGACCAGCGAGTGTCTACGGCGACCCGCTCGTGCATCCGCAGCCGGAAGCCTATTGGGGCAACGTCAATCCGACCGGCCCGCGCGCCTGCTACGACGAGGGAAAGCGCGCCGCCGAGACGCTGGCCTTCGATTTCGAGCGCGGCCAGGGGCTGGAAGTCCGGGTCGCGCGCATCTTCAACACCTACGGACCCCGGATGCGAGCCGACGACGGGCGCGTCGTCTCGAACGTGATCTGTCAGGCGCTCGCCGAGGCGCCCGTCACCGTCTACGGCGACGGCGAGCAGACCCGCTCGTTCTGCTACGTCACCGACCTCGTCGAGGGGCTGATGCGGCTCATGGCATGCGAGGCCGCGCCGGGCGGCCCGGTCAATCTCGGTAACCCGCGCGAGATGACGGTCGCCGAACTGGTCAGCCTGGTCGCGGAGATGACCGGCACGCGCTCGCCCGTGGTGCGCCGCCCGCTGCCCGTGGACGATCCGCAGCGTCGCCGCCCGGACATCGCCCGCGCGCAGGCGCTGCTCGGCTGGTCGCCGAAGGTGGCGCTGGAACAGGGCCTTGAGGCGACAATCGCGTGGTTTGCCGGCGAGATCCGCGCGCCCGAGCAACCCGTCGCGAAGCCCCGATCCATCGGCGGACGCCACCTTCGCCCGGTCGAGGCCGCCCTTGCGCGGCAGGCCCCGTGATGGCCACCGCACCAATCCGCGTCGGCATCATCGGAGTGGGCAATTGCGCCTCCTCCTTCGTGCAGGGCCTGCACTATTACCGCGAGGCTGACGCCGATACGGCGGTGCCGGGCCTGATCTCGCCCGAACTGGGCGGTTACTGCATCGGCGACATCGAAGTGGTGAGCGCCTTCGACGTGGCAGCGGACAAGGTCGGGCGCGACGTGGCCGACGCGATCCTGGCTCCGCCCAACAACACGCACCGCTTCGCTGCGGTGCCTCGGACCGGCGTGACCGTGCGGCGCGGGCCGACACTGGACGGGATCGGCCGCTACCTTCAGGGCATCATCGCTGAATCAAACGAGCCGGTTGCCGACGTGGTGGCGGAGTTGCAGCGCAGCCGCACGCAGGTGCTGCTCTCCTACTTGCCAGTCGGCTCGCAAGCGGCGGGCGAGTTCTATGCCCACTGCGCGCTGGAGGCCGGCTGCGCTCTCGTGAACTGCATCCCGGTCTTCATCGCCTCGGATGCCGGCTGGCGGAAGCGATTCGAGGAGCGGGGCCTGCCGATCGTCGGCGACGACATCAAGAGTCAGGTCGGCGCCACCATCGTGCACCGGATGCTGGCCAATCTTCTGCGCGAGCGCGGCGTGAAATTGGAGCGCACCTACCAACTCAATTTCGGCGGTAATGCCGACTTTCTGAACATGCTGGAGCGCGAGCGGCTGGAATCGAAGAAGCTTTCCAAGACCCGTGCGGTGACCAGCCAGCTTGCCACGCCGTTGGCAGACGGCGACATCCATGTCGGCCCGAGCGACCACGTGCCCTGGCTCGAAGACCGCAAATGGGCGCAGATCCGGCTGGAGGGCACCGGCTTCGGCGGTGTGCCCCTCAACATCGAACTGAAGCTGGAGGTCTGGGACTCGCCCAATTCCGCGGGTGTCGTCGTGGACGCCGTGCGCTGCGCCCGCATCGCACTCGATCGCGGGATCGGCGGCGCGCTGCTCGGACCTTCGGGCTGGTTCATGAAGTCGCCGCCGGTCCAGTTCACCGACGCCGAGGCGCATGCGCGCACGCTCCGCTTCGCCGCGGGCGAGGCGGAAGAGCCCGCCGCCCGATGAGGCGGGTTTTTCTCGTGCGCCATGCGAGCCACGACCGGCTCGGGAAAGTGCTGTGCGGGCGAATGCCCGACGTTTCGCTGAGTGCGCAGGGACGGGCCGAAGCGGAGGCGATGGCGACCGCGCTCGCGCGACGGCTCGCTCCCGACCTTCACACATCGCCAACCGAGCAGGATCGCGCGCCTCTCCTCTCCCTTGCGGGGAGGAGGGAGGAGCCGGAGGCGGCGCAGCACGAGGCGCCTCGGTACCCACTGCGCGCCCCTGACTCACAGGGAGGAGGGGAGCGCACGCGTCTCGCCCCGGTGAGCGATGGGGAACGAACGCCCCGAAGCGGCATCCGAGTCCTCTCGAGCCCACAGACCCGCACGCAGGAAACCGCCGCGCCGCTCGCGCAGAAGCTCGCCGCCGCGATCGAGACCGCCAACGAGATCGACGAGATCGAGTTCGGCGCCTGGACCGGTCGCGCCTTTGCCGAGTTCGACTCCGATCCCGCTTGGGTCGCCTGGAACGCGGAACGCGCCACCGCCCGCCCGCCGGGCGGCGAGAGCATGGGCGAGGTGCAGGCGCGCGCCCTTCGCCTGCTCGACCATCTCAGCCGCGAGGAGGGCCCGCCCGCGATCCTCGTGAGCCACGCCGACACGATCCGCGCCGCCTTGCTCGGCGTGTTGGGGCTCGGCCTCGACGCCTACGACCGCATCGTCGTCGCCCCGTCCTCATGGAGCGAACTCGCACTCTGGCCCGGCGGCGGCCGGGTGGTGTCGATCAACGAGCGAGCGAGCCCATGACGCGTCTTGCGACGGATGCCACCAGTTCCGAGGCGTTACGCCGGGAGGCCGACGCCCTCGGGCCCTGGTTCCACAACATCGACCTGGGCGGGGTCTGGACTGCGCCCGATCACTTCCTCGGTGATTATCCAGGGTTGAAGTGGCGTCGGTTCGCGTCCGCACTTCCCGCCGATCTCGCCGGCAAGTCCGTGCTCGATATTGGCTGCAACGGCGGCTTCTATTCGATCGAGATGAAACGTCGCGGTGCGTCCCGGGTGCTCGGCCTCGATTCCGACGAGCGCTACCTCGCGCAGGCCCGCTTCGCGGCCAGCCACCTTGGCCACGACATCGAGTTCCGCAAGCTCTCGGTCTACGATGTCGGGGCATTGGCCGAGCGCTTCGACGTGGTTCTCTTCATGGGGGTGCTCTACCACCTGCGCCACCCGCTGCTGGCCCTCGACCTGATCCACGAACACGTGGCCGGTGATCTCCTGGTGTTCCAGTCGATGCTGCGCGGATCGTCTCAGGTCGAGCCGGTGGCGGACGATTACGACTTCTGGGACATGGATCAGTTCGAGCGGCCCGGTTACCCGCGGCTCCACTTCGTCGAGCATTCCTATGCCCGCGACTGGACGAACTGGTGGATCCCCAACCGCGCGGGGATGGAGGCGATGCTGCGCGCGAGCGGCTTTACGATCGAGAGCCGGCCGGAGGCGGAGGTTTATCTCTGTCGGCGGGCGCCCGCACCGGCTGGGGCAGAAGCCGTCTATCCGGCACGCGGGATCAACGGGAGGGAGGGCCAATGATCGAAGCGGTCATGCTCTGGAACGAGCCCAACAATAAGTCTCACTGGGATCCGGAGATCGACCCCGACTGGTTTCTGTTCAGCGAGATGGTGAAGCAGGCCTCCCGCGCGATCCGGACGGAGGCGCCGGACCTGCCCCAGGTGCTCGGCGGCATCTCGCCGATCGATCCGGTATTCATGCAGCACATGCAGGCCCGAGGCGTGCTCGATGGGCTCGATGCGGTGGCCGTGCATGGCTTCCCCCTCGACTGGAACCTGTGGCCGATCCACGACTGGCCCCAGAAGATCGCCGAGATCCGCGCGGTGACTCACCTACCGGTCTGGGTCTCGGAGGTCGGCGTGTCGAGTTTTGGCGCCGAGGAGGTCCAGGCCTGGGGCTGCCGCCGCACCGCGGAGCTGCTGCGGGGGCAGGCCCCACGTATCCACTGGTACAGCCTCTACGACCTGCCGCGGGAATGGGAGGCCACCACCCGCCACCGCGAGGCGGAGGGCTCCTCCTATTACCGCCACTTCCACATGGGCTTGCTGCGCCAGGACGGCACGCCGAAGCTCGCGCTGGAGGAATTCGCCCGCTGCACCCCGGATTTCGGGTTGTGCCAGTGGTTCCACTACCAGGATCACCGTTTGGACGAAGCGGTAGCCTGGATGAAGCGCCTCGGCGTCACCTACCTGCGCACCGGCCTGTCCTGGGCCGACAGCTTCCGCCCCGACGCCCTCGACTGGTTCGACCGGCAGATGACGGCTCTGCAGGACTTCAAAGTGACGGTGACCTTCTGCTTCACGCCCGAGCATCGCGGCATCGCCGCCCACCACACCAGCCCGCCGCTGGTTCGAGAAGAGTTCGCAGAGTTTTGCGCCGCGATGGTGCGTCGATACGCGGATCGCCAGCCCGTCCAAGTCGAGGCCTTGCCGGTACCGGAGATGCCGTTTCTGTGGTGCAAGTAAGTTTTCGCCGAATCGGGTTGCTTCGGACTCCGTATAGCAACCTCGTTGCGTCGGCTGAGAGGTACGGCCGCTACGGCGACCGCAAGATCAGCGCGTGGCTGAAGGCGGTCGGCTGATGGGTCAACGACAAGCGTGTCGAGCGGATCTGGCGGCGGGAAGGCCGGAAGGTGCCGGCCAAGCGAATTGTCGTGCAGAGACCGACCCTGCACTGACTTCGAAATCGGACCACCGCGTGAGGACCGATCAGCAGAGCTTCGTATTGGCGTCGCCGAACCTCCCTCGGTCGTCCGGGCGGTCAGCCGATGGGCCTACCCGCACCGCTTAGTGCCCGCCTGAGCGTCGAGCGTGCCGCGTCGATGGCGACGGTGGCAGCACTCAGGGTCCGCGGTTCGGTTGGCTTGTTCAGGGCGTGGCGTGCGATACTGGCCGCGAGGTCATCCACCTCGCCTGCCATTGCCTCCAGACGCTCGCGGTCGGTCTCGCGGCGGGCTTCGGAGCGCAGTTCCAGCAGGCGTGCGGTGGCCACCTCGATCCGTTCGCGCCGCTGGCGCCCGATGCGCTGCCGAAGCCAAGCTGCTGTGGATCCCAAGCCGCCCCCCAGGATAGCCACGAGGTAGATCCAGCTCTCGTAGCGTTCGATCAAGGTCTCCTGCTCGCGCTCGTAGTAGTCGAGGGCGCCCGGATGAATGGGCAGGCGGGCGCTGGTCGCGTCGGCCGTGTCCTCGTAATCCGGGTGGCTGACGTCCTCCGCGGCGGGGACCGTCTCGGCCAGGGCCGCGCGCATCTCGAACAGGTGCTGCGTCACCTCGGCGGCCACGCTCCGCGACAGGTTGGCCCGCGCCATCAGGCGGTAGGACGAGCCTACGGTAGCGACGTCCTCGGCCGGCAGGCGGGGATTGCCGCCGTACAGGGCGGCCGGCACCGTCACCGGCTGCAGGCGCGGCCGCCGCGCCAGCACCGCTGCGGTATCGGGCAAACCGATCAGCGCGACGTCACCGCCATCGCTCGCCTCGCCCACCAGGGTGACCACCCGTCGCGCGGCCGGGGAACTGGGCGTCGTCACGAGAGCCATGGCGTCGATGCGCCCGTCGCGGAGCGCCGTTGCGACATCGGCCTCCTCAATCGGGACCAGCACCACCGCGGTGTTGTTCACGGCCCCGGCCGGAGCGTCGGTCAGGAGCTCGAACCCGTAGTGGCCGACGAGGTCGTGGAGCAGCGTCCGGTCGGCCGTCCGGCTCGCGAGCATACCCAGCCGTTTGCCTGCGAGGTCCGGGATGTCCTTGGTGCCGGAGGCACCTGGCGCGGCAACGAAGGCGGCGAGCGTGCGCAGGACCGCCAAGGTTAGGCCGTTGCCCGGCATCGCCACGTCCGGCCGAACCACCGCTAGGTCGGCCTTGCCGGCCTTCAACGCCTCCGCGCTCTCGCGCACCCCAGCGAAGGATACGACCTTCAGCCGGATGCCGAGGTTCCGCCGGGCGAGCTCGTCGGCGTAGGCCCGCAGCAGCGCCGGCTCGGTGCCGCCATTGGGGGCGACCGCGATGGTCAGGGTCGTGGGACGCGTGAGATGGAACGCCGCGACGGCGCCGAGCACGAGCAGAAGCGCCAAGCCGAGGGGGAGAAATACCTCGCGAACACTCGAAAACCCCAACCGACGCACGCACGCCCCTCGCTTGCTCTGGGCTGGTTCGGCCCTGCTGCCAAGGTGGGCGACGCGCCACCGGTTTTCGAGGGGATCGGCCTGCCCGCCACGCGGAATCCTAACGAGACGCTTATGGGATCGGCCCCGCGACCCGCTCGAACCCTTACGCATCCTGGTACAGCTTGAGAGCGCGGTCCCGTGAGGACTGCGTGAACCCCAGACATACGATGTCGCCCACACTCCAAGTCGCCGCCATCCACGCTGACGCTTCCGCCACGGACGCTGACCGGTTCATCGTCAGTCAGGACCCCGAGGGTCACTGGGTGGCCATCGAGATCCACGGGCGCGCCGGCGGCCTGTTCCGGAGCCGGAAGGACGCTGTCGACTACGCCGAGGACGAGACCGACCACCGGCCCGATGCCGTGCTCCTGTCCGGCGCCTGCATCGAGCTGCGCATCTGAGGCTGCGGGCGACGGCATGGTTCGGCCCTGCCTGGCACCCAAATCCCTCCCGTCATCTGCCGTGGGGGTTTTCAGCATCCGTCCGAGCCGGCCGCTGGGCTCGGGATGCTGCCTCGACTAATCACCTGCTCGGTCGGCGCACGGCCGTTCCGGCTCCCCCAATGAGCGCGCGACCACTCCTGGAGCGAGGAACGCGTCGAGGGTCATCGTGCCGGTCGATGACGTTCGGGGATCGCCATCACGAGCTTGCCTCCGTCACGGCCGGCTTGGGGTCGTTTGCCGCGCGCAGCTTGAGGTTCGGTTCGTCGTCGGGAGCCCGCAGGCGATAGCCGACGCCGGTCTCGGTGAGAAGGATGCGCGGCCGCTCCGGATCGGCCTCCAGCTTCTGCCGGAGCTGGCGCATGTAGACGCGCAGATACTGTGGGTCCGACGAGACCGAGACCTCGTTCATGAGCTGGGCGTGGGTGAGCACCTTGCCGGCATGCAGCACCATGATGCGCAAGAAAGCGTATTCGCGCGGGGTCAGCTTCACCTCGACGTCATCGACCTTCACGATGCGCCGGACGAGGTCGACCGAGAGCCCGTCGACCCGGAAGACCGGCCGCTCGCCGCGGGCGGCCAGTTGGTGGCGCAAGGCAGCGCGGAGGCGTGCGAGCAGTTCCGCCATGCCGAAGGGCTTGGTGACGTAGTCGTCGGCACCGAGATCGAGCGCCTCGACCTTACCGCCCTCGTCGTCCCGGCTCGACAGCACCACCACCGGCAGGCCGGGGTGGCTCGCCCGGATCGCGCGGAGCAGGTCGTGCCCGCGCATATCGGGAAGCCCCAGGTCGAGGATGACGAGGTCCGGGCTGTCGCGGCCGAGCACCTCCAGGGCGGCCGCGGCGTTCGGCGCTTCCAGGATGGCGTAGCCCTGGGTGGCGAGCCCCATGCGCAGCAGCTTGCGGATCGGCGGCTCGTCGTCGATGACCAAGATGGTCGGGCTCATGCGGCGATATCCCTCGGCGTGGGCTGGGCCGGAACCGGGAGCGTCACGGTGAAGGCGGCCCCCAACCGGTCCCGGCGGTTGCCGGCGGTGACCGTGCCGCCCATGGCTTCGACGAAGCCGCGCGAGATGGCGAGGCCGAGTCCGGTCCCGGCCCGCACCCGGTCGCTCTTCCGGACGCGGTAGAACTTGTCGAACACGCGCTCGACGTCGGCCTCCGGGAGCCCGAACCCCTCGTCCAGAACCTCGATGCGCACGGTGTGGCCGTCCTGCCGGGCGCGCAAAGTGACAGTCGAGTCCTCGGGCGCGTACTTCGCGGCGTTGTCGAGCAGGTTGACCAGCACCTGCTCGAACAGGACCGGATCGAGCCGCAGGGTCGGCAGGTCGGGTGCGATCTCGACCGCGACCCGGTGGCCGGCGAGGATCTTCTGGGTCCGCCGCAGGGCGGTGTCGATGGTCTCGGCGACATCCTGGAGCCCCAGATTCGGCGCCACGGCTCCGGCCTCCAGCCGCGTCATGTCGAGCAGGTTCACGATGAAGCGGTTCAACCGCTCCGATTCCTCGATGATGGTCGTCAACAACTCCGCCTTGGCCTCGACCGGGAGGGCGCCGTCGAGGTCCCGCAATGTGCTGGCAGCGCCGAGCACCGAGGCGAGCGGCGTGCGCAGATCGTGGCTGATCGAGGTCAGCAGCGCCCGGGCGAGGCGGTCGGTCTCGGCGTCACGCTCGGCCCGGTCGAGATCCTCCACGAGGCGCACCCGCTCGAGCGCGAGCGCGCCCATATCAGCGAGCGCGTCGAGCAGGCGCCGACCTTCGGGTGTCAGGATCGGTCCCGTGCCGTCCGCATCGAGGCCGATCACCCCGATGGTGCCGCGCCCGGTGCGCATCGGCAGGAACAGGCGCTTGGCCCCGGGCAGGGTGTCTGCGCCGCGCCCGGCCGGGCGCTCGTTGTCGAAGGCCCACTGCGCCGCCGCCAGGTCGGCCTCGTCCAGCATGTCCTCCGGCGGGTAGCCGGCACGGACGGCGACGGTCTGAGCATCCGGCAGGAGGAGGACGACGCGCACCCTCAGCATGGCCGCGACCTGCGCGGAGGTTGCCCAGAGCACGTCGTCGAGGGTCCCGCAGGCCGCGAGCTTGCGCGAAAATCCGAAGAGCCGCTCCGTCGCCTTCGCGCGGCCCTGGCTGACCACGGCGCTCAGGCGAGCGCGGGCGGCGAGGTTCGAGACCAGCACCGCCACCAGGGTGAAGAGCAGGAAGGCCGCGACGTTGGTCGGGTCGGCGATGGTGAAGGTGTAGACCGGCGGCAGGAAGAAGAAGTTGTACGACAGCGAGGCGGCGACCACCGCGGCGAGCGAGGGGCCCAGGCCCCAGCGGACGGCCACCGCCACGACGGCGGTCAGCAGCATGAGGTCGGCGTTCTCGACGCCCGTCGACGGCTCCAGCAGCAGGGCGAGCCCGAGCCCGGCACCGGTGACGAGCAGCGCCAGAGCGTAGGACCGGGCATCGAAGGTGGTGGGTGGAGCGGCGGTGGCGACCGCGCGCCGGGACGCCGTCTCGGCCGGCGCGACCTCGCCCGGCACCACGTGGACGCTGATGTTGCCGCTGCGGCGGACGAGGTCGTGCACCACCGAGCCGTTCACCAGCTCGAAGATCCAGGAGCGCGTCGCCTTGCCCACCACGATGTGGTTCACGTTGGCGGAGCGTGCGTAGGCGAGGATGTCGTCGGCGATGCGCCGGCCGCCCGGCAGGGTGACGGCGTCGCCACCGAGCCGGTCGGCGAGCCGCAAGGCCTCGGCCACCCGGTCGCGCGCGGCCTCGCTGAGGGAGGCGGCGCGCGGTCCTTCGACCACCAGGGCGGTCCAGGGGGCGTGGAGACGGTCTGCCAGCCGCTTGGCGTAGCGCACGAGGCCTGCCGAGCGCGGATCCTCGCTCACGCAGACGAGCACGCGCTCGCCCGCCGCCCAGGGGCCGGGAATCGCGTTCGCCCGCATGTGGCTCAGGAGCTCGTCATCGACCCGGTCGGCCGTTCGACGCAGGGCGAGTTCCCGCAGGGCCGTCAGATTGCCGCGTGAGAAGTAGTGCTTCAGTGCTCGTTCGGCGTTCGCCGGCACGTAGACCTTGCCCGCCTTCAGGCGCTCGATCAAATCGTCCGGGTTGAGGTCGACCACTTCGATGTCGTCGGCCCGGTCGAGGATGCTGTCCGGCACGGTTTCGCGCACGCGGATGCGGGTGATGGAGGCCACGACGTCGTTGAGACTCTCGACGTGCTGGATGTTCAGCGTCGTCAGGACATCGATGCCGGCGTCGAGCAGTTCCTCCACGTCCTGATAGCGCTTCGGGTGGCGTGAGCCGGGCGCGTTGGTGTGGGCGAGCTCGTCGACCAGCGCCAGGGCCGGGCGGCGCGCCAGCAGCGCGTCGAGGTCCATCTCCTCCAGCACAGTGCCACGGTAGGGCACGGCCCGTCGGGGGATGGTCTCGAAGCCGTCGAGCAGGGCTTCGGTCTCGGCCCGGCCATGGGTCTCGACAACGCCGACCACGACGTCGGCCCCGGCGGTGAGCCGGGCGCGCCCGATGGTAAGCATCTCGTAGGTCTTGCCGACGCCGGGGGCGGCGCCGAGGAAAACCTTGAGACGGCCGCGCGTCCGCTCCTCCCGACGCGCCGCTTCGAGCAGCGCGTCGGGCGAGGGGCGGTTCGGATCGCGGCCGGTCCCAGGCATGGTTCGCTCTTTAGCGCTTGGTGAGGTCGTCCAGGACAAGATTCAGCGCGAGCACGTTGACGCGCGGTTCGCCGAGCAGTCCGAGGGTACGGCCGTGGACCTGACCGGCGACGAGGTCGCGGAGCCGATCCTCGGGCAGATTGCGGTCCCGGGCGATACGCGGCACCTGGAACAGGGCGGCTTCAGGCGAGACGTCGGGGTCGAGACCTGAGCCGCTCGTGGTGACGAGGTCGATCGGCACAGGCCGGCCCGGGTTCTCGGCCTTCAGCGCGGCGAGGTCACCCTTCACGCGCTCGGCCAGCGCCGCGCTCGTGGGCCCGAGATTCGAGCCGGCGGAGTTGGCCGCGTTGTAGGGGGCCGGCACTGTCTTGGAAGCATCCGCCGGATCGGCGGCGGTGGTGGCCGAGGGCCGGCCATGGAAGTAGCCTTCGCCGGTGAAGCTCTGGCCGATCAGGCTGGAACCGACGATCGTGCCGTCGCGCTCGATCAAGCTCCCGGCAGCCTTGGCCGGGAAGAGCGCCCCGGCGATCCCGGTGACGGCAAGGGGGTAGGCGAGGCCCGTGACCGCCGTCAGCGCGACGAGCAGCACGAGGGCGGGACGAAGCTGGTTCAGCATGGGAGGTCTCCGGGACCTGTCGTTCAAGCGAGATGGAGGGCGGTGACGGCGAGGTCGATGGCCTTGATGGCCACGAAGGGCACGAGGATGCCGCCGAGGCCGTAGATCAGCAGGTTGCGCCGCAGGAGCGAGGCCGCGCCGACCGGGCGGTAGGTCACGCCGCGCAGGGCGAGCGGGATCAGCGCGACGATGACGAGGGCGTTGAAGATGATGGCGGAGAGGATCGCACTCTGCGGAGAGGCCAGCCCCATGACGTTGAGTGCTTGAAGCTGCGGGTAGAGCGTCAGGAACATCGCCGGGATGATGGCGAAATACTTGGCGACGTCGTTGGCAATGGAGAACGTCGTCAGGGCACCGCGGGTCATCAGCAACTGCTTGCCGATGCCGACGATCTCGATGAGCTTCGTCGGGTCGGAGTCGAGATCGACCATGTTGCCGGCCTCGCGCGCCGCCACCGTGCCGGTGTTCATGGCAACCCCGACATCGGCCTGAGCCAGCGCCGGCGCGTCGTTGGTGCCGTCGCCGCACATCGCCACGAGCTTGCCTTCGGCCTGCTCACGCCGGATCAGCGCCAGCTTGTCCTCGGGGGTCGCCTGGGCGAGAAAGTCGTCCACGCCCGCCTCCGCGGCGATGGCGGCGGCGGTCATGGGATTGTCGCCCGTGATCATCACCGTGCGGATGCCCATGCGGCGCAGCTCCGCGAAGCGCTCGCGGATCCCGCCCTTCACGATGTCCTTCAGGGCAACGACGCCAAGCAGGCGTCCGTCCTTGGCCACCGCGAGCGGCGTGCCGCCGGCCTTGGCGATCTCTCCTCCGCGACGGCCCGGATCTCGGCCACCACCTCGGTCTCGGCGGCCGGGCGGTAGGCGAGGGCCACACTGGAGCCGCGGGTGGCCATCGGCGGCGCGGAGACCGAGGCGATGACGGCGTCGACCGCACCCTTGCGGATCGACGAGCCTTCAAGGTCCACACCCGACATCCGCGACTGCGCGGTGAAGGGCACGAAGGTGGCGTTCAGCCCGGCCATGTCGCGGGCGCGAATGCCGTAGGTCTCCTTGGCGAGCACGACGATGGAGCGGCCTTCGGGCGTCTCGTCGGCCAGCGAGGCGAGCTGCGCCGCGTCGGCCAGATCCTGCTCGGGGACACCACGGACGGGGCGGAACGCGGTGGCCTGGCGGTTGCCGAGCGTGATCGTGCCGGTCTTGTCGAGGAGCAGCGTGTCGATGTCGCCGGCGGCCTCGACGGCGCGGCCCGACATGGCGAGCACGTTGAAGCGGACCAGACGGTCCATGCCGGCGATGCCGATGGCGGACAGGAGCGCGCCGATGGTGGTCGGGATCAAAGTCACGAACAGCGCGACCAGCACGATCATGGGGATCGAGCCGCCGGCATAGCTGGCGAAGCTCGGGATGGTCGCCACCGCGAAGACGAACACGATGGTCAGCCCGGCGAGCAGGATGTTGAGCGCGATCTCGTTCGGGGTCTTCTGGCGCGCGGCGCCCTCGACGAGGGCGATCATGCGGTCGACGAAGGTCGATCCGGCTGCGGCCGTGATGCGGACCTTGATCTCGTCCGAGAGCACCTGCGTCCCCCCCGTCACCGCCGAGCGGTCGCCGCCCGACTCGCGGATGACCGGGGCCGACTCGCCCGTGATGGCCGCTTCGTTCACGGAGGCCAAACCCTCGATGACCTCGCCATCCGAGGGGATGAGGTCGCCGGCCTCGACGAGCACCACGTCGCCGACCTTGAGGCTGGTGCCGGGCACGGTCTCGTAGGCCCGGCCCCGGCCGGTGAGCCGCTTGGCGGTCATCTCGGTGCGGGTCCGCCGCAGGCTGTCAGCCTGGGCCTTGCCGCGGCCCTCGGCCAGCGCCTCGGCGAAGTTGGCGAAGATCAGGGTGAACCAGAGCCAGAGGATGATCTGGCCGGAGAAGAACAGGTCGCTGCCTCCGGTAACGAGGTCACGGACGAACAGCACGGTGGTCAGGGCCGCCACGACCTCGACCACGAACATGACCGGGTTGCGGGTCATGGCGCGGGGGTCGAGCTTCCTGACGGAGCCGAGAAAAGCGGGCCCGACCAGGGCGGCGCTGAACAGCGATGAGGACTTGCGGGACATGGGTTCGGGTGTCCGGAGAGGGCGAGGAGGCCCGGCGAGCGAGGCCGGGCCTTGCCGGTTCAGGGGGCAGTCGCACCGGCAGCCAGGGTGAAGGTCGCGGCGAGGGCGAGGCCGCCGAGCAGCGCCACACCGAGGAGAGCCAGCACGAGGTCCGAGGTGCGTACGGGCCTGGCCTCGGCGCCGTGGGCCCGGTGGTGCAGCATCGGGTGATGGCGCGGCATGCGCCGGTTCGGGACAGGGCGCGGCATCTCAGCCTCCGGTCCCGAAGGTCTGGCCCGCCGCCCCAGCGAAGTGCTCGACCACAGGGCCCAGCGCCAGCGCCGGGAAGAAGGTCAGGCCGCCGATGATCAGTACAACCCCGACGAGGAGGCCGACGAACAGCCCGCCATGGGTCGGGAAAGTGCCGGCGGAGGCCGGGAGCCGCTTCTTGGCGGCGAGCGAGCCGGCGATGGCCAGAACCGGGATCTTCACGAAGAAGCGGCCGACGAGCATGCCGATGGCCAGCGTCGTGTTGTAGAACAGCGCGTTGGCCGTCAGCCCGCCGAAGGCCGAGCCGTTGTTGGCGGCCGCCGAGGTGCAGGCGTAGAGGATCTCCGAGAAACCGTGCGGGCCGGCATTCGCGGGCCCGGCAAGACCGGCCGGCACCACCGTGGCAAAAGCCGTGAAGCCCAGCATCATCAGCGGCAGGCAGAGGATGCCGAGCATCGCCATCTTCACCTCGCGCGCCTCGATCTTCTTGCCGAGATATTCGGGGGTGCGTCCGACCATCAGGCCGGCCACGAAGATCGCGACCACGACGAAGACCAGCATGCCGTAGAGGCCGGCGCCGACGCCGCCGATGATGACCTCGCCGAGCTGCATGTTGAGCAGCGGAATCAGCCCGCCCAGCGCAGTAAAGCTGTCATGCATGGCGTTGACCGCACCGCAGGAGGCGGCTGTCGTGATCACCGCGAACAGCGCCGAGGCGGCGATGCCGAAGCGGACCTCCTTGCCCTCCATGTTGCCGCCGGTCAGGCCGAAATTGGACAGGACGCCGTGGGCGTTGGCCTCGGCCCAGTAGGTCACGGTGACGCCGGCGATGAAGAGCAGGCCCATCGCGGTGAGGATCGCCCAGCCTTGCCGCTCGTCCCCAACCATGCGGCCGAAGACGTTGGTGAGCGCGGCGCCGATCACGAAGATCGAGAGCATCTGCAGGAAGTTCGAGAGCGCCGTCGGGTTCTCGAAGGGGTGCGCGGCGTTGGCGTTGAAGAAGCCGCCGCCGTTGGTCCCCAGCATCTTGATGGCGACCTGGCTCGCCACCGGCCCGACCGCGATGGTCTGCTTCGCGCCCTCCAGCGTCGTCGCCTCGACGTAGGGCGAGAGGGTCTGCGGCATGCCCTGGGACACGTAGAACAGGGCCAGCACGGTGCAGAGTGGCAGCAACACGTAGAGGGTGGCGCGGGTCATATCGACCCAGAAGGAGCCCAGCGTCTTTGTCGAAGCCCGGGCGAAGCCGCGGATCAGCGCGACCGCCACCGCCATGCCCGATGCCGCCGAGACGAAGTTCTGGTGCGTCAGCCCCAGCATTTGGCTGAGGTAAGACAGAGTGGTCTCGCCGCCGTAGGACTGCCAGTTGGTGTTGGTGACGAAGCTCGTCGCGGTATTGAAGGCGAGGTCCGGTGCCACCGCCGCCTGCTCGGCTGGGTTGAGCGGCAACAGCGCCTGCAGGCGCAGGAGCGCGTAGAGCAGGACGAAGCCGGCGACGTTGAACAGGACCATCGCCCCTGCATAGGCGAGCCAGGTCTGCTCCTGGCGCGGGTCGATGCCGGAGACGCGATAGAGCCCGCGCTCGATCGGGGCGAGGGTGGGCGAGAGAAGCGTGCGCTCGCCGTCGAAGACGCGGGTCATGTACCCGCCGAGTGGCCGCACGAGCGCCAGCACGACCGCGCCGTACAGCGCGATCTGCATCCAGCCGTTGAGTGTCATGGAGGTTCGTCCTGGGGCCGCTCAGAACCGCTCGGGGCGGACGAGGGCGTAGGTGAGGTAGACGAGGAGCCCGGTGGTCACGAGGGCGCCGAGGGCGAGGTCGAGGGTCATGGCGGCTTGCCTCAGAGACGCTCGCAGAGCGCGGCATAGCCGGCGACCAGGCCGAAGAAGGCGAGGCCTCCGAGTAGGAAGACGATGTCGAGCATGGTGTGTCCGTATCCGTTCGGTCCGCCGGCCGCGGGTGCCCCGCGGCTGACCTGGACCGATCCCGAATGTGGACGGGAACCGCGTTAGGGTTCGAGAGGGAAAGGAATGCGATCTTATAAGAATCGCATCAGGATCACCCCGATTCCGGGTTCGCCGCTCTTCTTCTGCGCGTCCCTGACGGCCAAGCGGCCTGCCGCTCCTGGCAGGCGCCCGAGGCGTCGAGAAGCCTCGACCTGGGACAGGCGGCCCTGCTGCTCACCTTCATCGATCAGGGCGACACCGGCGAAAAGCCGGCCACGGCCGCGCGCAAGCACGGCATCGAGCTGGAGGTCATGAAGCTGCCCTCGGCCGGCCTCTGCAGGGCTGCGCAGGTCCAGACCGAGGTGCGCTCAGGTCCCTGCTCGCGGCGTCGCAGGCGAGCGAACCCCTGACCGGAAGGCCATGCTCGCGAAGACACCATCACGCCGGATCAGCGCATGCAGCAGCGCCGCTCCGATATGAGCGAGGATCGTGGCGAACAGCCCGTAGGCCAGCACGGTGTGGAGTTCACGTAACCACGCGTAGACCATCGGGCTTTGCGGCAGGATCGGCGGCAGCACGAACGGCCCGACAAGCGTCACGGGGTAGCGGGCCGCCGAGAGCATCGCCCACCCGACGAGCGGCATGGCCAGCATGAGCCCGTAGAGGACGATGTGTGAGGCATGCGCGGCCCGGCGCTGCCAGACCGGCAGATCCCGCGGCAGGGGCGGCGGTGGACGACGCCAGCGGTTCGCGAGCCGCAGGATGGCAAGGAGCAGGATCAGGAGGCCGAGCGGACGGTGCAACGCGACCAGCGCGTGGTAGTCGGCGAGCGACGTCACCATCGCGACGCCGATCAGCAGCATAGTCAGAATCAGTGCCGCCATGCTCCAGTGGAGCAGGCGTGCCGGCAGGTTGAAGCGGGTGCTGTCCGTCACAGTGAGGCTCCATCCGGTGATGTGCCGGCCACGGCGCTGGGCACCTTTTCCTCACCGGCGCGCCGGGTGAAGGATCGGGCGTAGGCCGCCGAGCGGGCGCTCAGCAGCGGATCGTCGGAGGGGGCGATGCCGTCCGGCAGGACGAGCGGATCGAAGTTGATGTCCCGGCAAGTGCCGGCGTCCTCCGGCGCCGCGCCGGTGAGGGTCAGCGTGCCCACGTCCACGCGCTCGCGGTCGGCGGGCCAAGGCAGAGTCGCGTCGTCGGTGGCGTCGCTTGCCTGACCCAGGGTCACGACAAGGTGCCAGTGCAGCGGCTCCTGCCGAAGCTCGGCCGCGAGAGTGTCGAACAGGACGTTCCTGTCAGCCTTCGCCTCCTGCGCGGCGGATCCCGGTTCCGGCCGCCGCTCCGGCACGAAAGCCCATCGCACCGGTGTCGTACGGAAATCGCTCGCCACGAACCGGAAGGCGTTCAGGCTCTGGAAGGTGCTGTCGGCAAAGCCGGCGGTGATCGTGCGCGCCTTGATCAAGGCCGCGGCCTTCGCACTCTCAGGATGCAGGGCGAAGAACGCCTTCAGGCGGTCAGGGTCGGGCTTGCCGGTGGCCGGATCCGGCTTGGCGGCGAGCAACTGCTCGTAGAAGGCCTCCGGCGTGCGGACCGGGAAGACCGGGATGTTGTTCATGCCTGTGCGCCACTCCTCGCCCTCGGGCAGCCGGAAGCGCAGGGCGAGGCTGCGCACGGTAGCCGCCGCATCGGCCGCGTAGGGTTGCCCGCCCGCGAGCGCGACCCGTCCTTCCACCCGCGTCACGCGCCCCGCCGAGAACACGCTGGCCTTCGAGAGACGGGCTCCTGCTCCGTTGCTGGCGAAGGTGCCGGCCACGCACAGGCCCTTGGCATGGTTGCGCCGGAAGCCGGGATGCGGACCGTTCACCTGCTCGAAGCGGTCGACGATGCGCGCCGGGGTCAGTGCGTCCGGTGACAACCAGCCGCCCGCATAGGTGAAGGCTCCGGCCGTTCCAGCGAGCACCGCGCCGATGCCGGCGAGGCGCAGCATCAGGGCGCGCGTGGTCATTCCGGGAGGAGCCCCGGTCAGGTGGTGCAGCAGGGTCATGGATGCCTCAGGTGTTCGTCGCGGTCGTGCGGCGGATCTCGTTGGCCAGGGGATGAAGCACGGCCGGATCGCGTGCGCCGACGAGGCTGTAGCCGAGCCCGTCCTGAGCCCAGGCGTAGCCGGCGGCCGACCCAGACCGGTGCTCACGCATGGGCGCATCGCCCGGCTGGGCCATGGGCCGCATCAGCATGACGAGGCGCGTGCCATGATGGTCGTCATACATCAGCAGACCTGCCGGACCGTGCGGCGTGGCAACGAGCCGTCCGCCCATCAGCCGGTAGCCGGAGGAAGTCAGGTCCGGCACGCCGACACGGCGGTCGAGCCGGGCAGAGAACCAGCGGGCGAGTTCGTCGCTGTCGCTCGCCGCGAGTTCGACCGGGCGCAGGCGGTCGGGGGCATAGACGGCGTAGTTCGCGCTCGCCTCCTGGGCCAAGGCATCGACCCCGGTCATCGGCGAAGACAGCGTTCCGCGAAGACCCCAGCCGCCCAAACCTCCGAGCGCGAGCAGGACGGCAGCGGCCGCAGCCTGCCAGGTGGGCAGACGCGGGCGCTGTCGTGCCTCGACGAGGTGTGCAAGGTTGAGCTGGGCCGGAACGGGTTCGGCGGCCACCGGGCCGAAGGCTCCGCGCAGGTCGTCACCGAGTGCGCGCATGCGCTCGACGCGTCGGCTGAGATCGGGATGGCGAGTGAGATAGGATTCGACCTCGGCTTTGCGCGCCGCTTCCAAGCGCTCGTCGACGAACGCCTGCAGGTCGTCCTCGGTAATCGGGCGCATGGTCACTTCACCCTCCTGAGCAGCGGACGCTTGACGGGAGCGGACGCGCTCTCACCGTCGATGAGCTGGATCATCCGGTCGCGCGCGCGCGACAGGCGCGACATTACGGTCCCGATGGGGATGGCGAGCACCTGCGCCGCCTCGGCGTAGGAGAGCCCCTCCACGCTCACGAGCAGCAGTACGCCGCGCTGCTCCTCCGGTAGAGCGTCGAGAGCCGCCCTCACGTCGCGCTGGAGCAGGCCGTCGTCCTGGTTCGGGGCGACGGCCAAAGTCGCCTCCGGCGCATCCTCGACGGCCACGGACGAGCCGCGGCGCGCGCGCTGGCGCATCTGGCTGACGGCGAGATTATGAAGAATGGCGTAGAGCCAGGTGCGCACGTCCCCGTCGGCCCGGCGCTGATGCCACCGGCCGATGGCGCGCTCCAGACAATCCTGGACGAGGTCGTCCGCATCGGTCGGGTTGTGCAGGAGCGCGCGGGCATAGCGGCGCAGAGCCGGAATGAGCGGCTCGATGAGGCGGATCATATCGCTCACGGCCATCCTCCTGACACGCGCGGACTTCGTTCGACCGATCCGCCCGCGGCAAGTGCGCCCGGCGACGGTACGGGGACAGAGACGCCGTTTCCCGAGGTTTATTCCGGGGCCAGCCTGGATTTTTTTGGGTCGTATGCCCTGACGGATGTCAGATGACGAAACCAAAGTTTTTTCGGACCGAGCCCGGAATATTTCGCGGAAGATCGCGTCTGTCAGGTCGTTGCCGGTCCGATCGAAGTGTTCGGCAGCGAACCAGAGGAATCTGACATGTACAACATCAAGCACACCGCTCTCGTCCTGTTCACCGCCGTCGGTGCCCTTGCCGCGGTCACCACGGGTGCAAGTGCAAAGTCCGTCGCGCCGGCTCAGGCTTGTGCAGGGAGCTGCACGTCGTCAATCGTCTCCGCCTGGACGGCCGGCGCAATGCCGCGCGACGAGTTCTTCGAGAGCGACACCGACTCCGCCAACGCCAACAACCCCGCCCTGCCGCCCTATGCCCGCGGACGGGGCCAGGAGGCGGGTGGGCCCGCACGAGAGCTGATCCCGAACTAAACTGCCGCAAGCGTTCCCGCCTCTTGCGAAACCTGACGCCGATCGAAGAGCACAGCCGGGCCTGCCTTCGGCTGAAGGCGGCACGGCACATCAACAGCGTCGGCGTGATCAAGGCACTAGCCGACGCCCTGTGCCTGCACCGCATCCCGGAACACATCCGCTGCGACAATGACCTTCAGATGATCTCGAAGGCACCCGGCAAATGGGCCGCAAAAGCTGGTGCGCAGATCCAGTACATCGCACCAGGATTGCGTTCGACTGCACTCGTCGCTCGGCGATCGGCCGCCCGCACCTGTCACCTTCCCGGATGGAGCGTTCGGCAACCCATGGCAGCTACCATGCACCAGCCTCGCAACTGACTCGGTCCAAGATAATGGTCGGGTCAAGGTGATGATCATCATCAGGAACCGACGAAGCGGGGCCACACGAGGCACCGGCGCTGACGTCGCGGCGGACGTCGTTCGGCCAGGTCGACCAAATGAGAGCAATCATTGCTCGCCCTCGCACACGAGATGTCAGGTGTTGGCGAGGCGGCTCAGCGTGTCGGTCAGCGTCAAGGCGAACAGGATCGCGAGCCAGAACAGGCCGCAGGCGGGCGGCGAGACGCACAAGGTGGTCGGCGCGGTTCAGGCGCATGAACAGCAGGGCGACCAGGCCGGCTTGCGTCGCGGCGAGGCCGAAGTTCACGGCTGAAGCCCAGGGGGCCTTGAGGCGGTAGGCGGCGAGCAGGCTTGCCGTCAGGAGCCCCAGCAGCAGAAGCCAGACGACGAGGCCGCGCAGCCAGATCGCGCCGGCCTTTGTCCGAAGACGCGCCCTCACGCGCTCCGCCCATCGAGGTAGAGCATCGGGTAGAGGAAGATCCAGACCATGTCGACGAACCCCCAGTAGAGTGTCGCCACCTCCACTTGCGGGCTCGCAAGCAGGAAGCCTGGTGCGCGCCACTCTCGCCAGATGAGGCGGACGATGAGGCCGATGCCGATCGACAGATGGATCGCGTGGACCGAGGTTGAGAGCCAGTAGAAGCCGAAGAAGAGCTGCGTGGCCGGTGCCTTCAGGGCGAAATCAGCGCCGGGCACGAGATGCTTCTCGATATCCTCGCGGTATTCGAGGCCCTTGACCACCAGGAAGGCAAGACCGAGCAGGACGGTCGCCCCAAGGCAGATCAGGGTGAGGCGGCGCAATCCGTCCTGCTCGGAAGCCTGCGCGGCGATCGCCGCGGTCAGCCCGCTGGTCAGCAGCAGCGCGGTGTTGAGGGTGCCGTAGACGATGTTGGTCTCGTGGGCAGCGGTCGCGAAGTCCGTCGCGTGCTCAAGGCGCAGTACCGTGTAGAGCAGGAACAGCGCGCCGAAGAACAGCACTTCGCTGGCGAGGAAGACCCACATCCCGAAAGTGGCACCGGCGCGCTGATACGCGAAAGCGCCGGTCTCCGGCAGCCTGAGCCCGTCCCAGGGCTCGCGCAGATGGCGGCCGGCGGTGGTCGTCGGCGTGATGTCACCGCCCGGGCTCACGTCAGCGCTCCTTGCTCGGCGATGCGATCGTCCTCGGCCGGCGCCGCGCTCTCGGGGTGATAATCGTAGGGGCGGCCGAGAACTTCCGGGTTGCCGAAGAAGTTCTGGCGCGGCGGCGGAGACGTGGTGCGCCATTCGAGCCCCGAGGCGTTCCACGGGTCGTTGAGGGCACGGCTGCCATAGAACAGCGACCAGGTGAGGTAGCCGAGCGGCATGAGGTAGGCCACCGCGAGCACGGCCGCGCCCGAGGAGGAGAGCACGTTCCAGACCTGGAACTCCGGCGGATAGGCGTAGTAGCGCCGCGGCATGCCGAGATAGCCGGCGATAAATTGTGGGAAGAAAGTCAGGTTGAAGCCGAAGAACATCAGCAGCGCGGCAAACCGCGCCCAGCTCTCCGGATACATCCGCCCCGTCACCTTCGGCCACCAGAAATGCAGGCCGGCGAAGTAGGCCGAGACCGAGGCGCCGACCATGATGTAGTGGAAATGGGCGACGACGAAGTAGGTGTCCTGCACGTGCACGTCGATCGGCACGGAAGCCAGGAACAGGCCGGTCAGCCCGCCCATGGTGAACAGGCCGAGGAAGCCGAGCGCGTAGAGCATCGGCGATTCAAAGCCGATCTGGCCGCGGTAGAGCGTGGCGGTCCAGTTGAACACTTTGATCGCCGATGGCACCGCCACGATGAAGGAGAGGAACGAGAAGACCAGGGCAGCGAACGGCGACATGCCCGAGGTGAACATGTGGTGGCCCCAGGTGAAGAAGCCGATTACCGCGATCGCTACCAGGGCGTAGACCATGAACGAGTAACCGAAGATGCGCCGCCGCGCGTAGCAGGTGATGACCTCCGAGATCACGCCCATCGCCGGCAGGATCATGATGTAGACGGCCGGGTGCGAGTAGAACCAGAACAGGTGCTGGAACAGGATCGGGTCACCGCCCCGCGCCGGATCGAAGATCGGCAGGTTGAAGGTGCGCTCGGCGATGACGAGGACCAGCGTCAGGGCCAGCACCGGCGTGGCGAGCACGAAGATCAGGCTCGTCGTGTACATCGACCAGACGAAGAGCGGCAGGCGGAACCACGTCATGCCGGGCGCTCGCAGGTAATGCACCGTGGCGATGAAGTTCACCCCCGTGGCGATGGTCGAGAAGCCCGAGACGAACACGCCGAGCACGGCGAGCGTGACGAAAGTGTTCGAGAATACAGTCGAGTAGGGGACGTAGAAGGTCCAGCCGGTGTCGATGCCCCCCGCCAGCACGGCGGCGAGCGTCAGCAGCCCGCCGGCCATGTTGAGATACCACGAGATCAGGTTGAGCTTGGGGAAGGCGAGGTCGCGTGCGCCGATCATCAGCGGCAGCAGGAAGTTCCCCATCGTCGTCGGGATCGACGGGATGAGGAAGAACCACACCATGACGATGCCGTGCAGCGAGAACAGCTTGTTGTAGGTGTCGGCGCCGACGACGTCGCCCTGCGGCGTGAACAGCTCCAGCCGCACCAGGGTGGCGGCCGCGCCGCCGATGAAGAAGAAGAACGTGATCGACAGCGCGTAGAGGATCGCGATGCGCTTGTGATCAGTGGTGAACAGCCAGGAGGCGACGGAATGGCCCTCGCCGAGATAGCTGACCGGCAGGCCGAGATCCAATTCGCGCGGATTGGCCAGCGTCGAGGCATCGGAAGAGGCGCCGCTCATCAGAGGCTTCCTGCGGAAGGGGAATGATGCGTCATTGCGGCGTCTCTCCCGAAGCGGGCGCACCGGGCACCATGGCGGGGCTGCGCAGGGTCTGGTTCGCGGCGCCGTCCTGCGGGGTCTGGCCGGGCGCGCAGATGTTCTGCGCGGTCGCGAGGTTGAGCGAGCCGATCAGGTCGAACCGATCGGTGCCGTGGCGGATATAGGCGGTGAGCGCCTGGATCTCGCCGTCGGAGAGTTTGCCCTCGTAGCTCGGCATGATCGGTTCGTAGCCGGCGACCACATCGCGCTGCGGTTGGAGGATCGAGTCGCGGATATAGGCTTCATCCACGCTTGCCATGCGTCCGCCTTCCAGCGGCACCGACTGTCCCCAGATCCCGGCGAGCGAGGGCGCGTGCACCTTCGAACCGGCGTTATGGCAGCCGGAGCAGCCGCGCGCGGAGAAGAGCCGTTCGCCGAGTTCGGCGAGGCCGTCCCGCTCGGGCTGCCGTGTGAGCCATTGCGCGTAGTCCTGCGGCTCCATCACGATCACCCGGCCCAGCATGCGCGAGTGGTCGGTGCCGCAATACTCGGTGCATAGCAGGTGATAGGTGCCGGTCTTGGTCGCCTGAAACCACGTCTCGGTCTGCTGGTAGGGCAGGGCGTCGCGCTTCAGGCGGAAGGCCGGGACGTAGAACGAGTGGATCACGTCCTGCGAGGTGAGAAGCAGGCGCACCGGCGCGCCGACCGGGACGTGCAGCTCGTTGATCTCGCGCGTGCCGCTCGGCCCTTGTGTCTTCCACATCCATTGCTTGCCGACGACGTGGATCTCGATGGCATCCTTCGGCGGCGAGAAGGCGACGATCTCCACCGAGGCCGCCCACCAGAAGATGAAGACGAAGATGAACAGCGTCGCGGCGGTCCAGCCGATCTCGAATTCGCGGGAAACGACGCTCGGCATCTCGCCGCGCTTGGCCGGGGAGCCGCGGCGGAACCGGATGGCGAAGGTCAGGACCAGCCCGACCACGAGCAGGACGATGGCCGAGGAGATCAGCAGGAGGCCGACGAAGATCGTATCGACCTTCGCCGCCTGAACGGAGGCCGATTCCGGTCGCAGGAAGGCGGGGATCAGGGTATCGAGCATCAGCGCGCGCCTATCCCCGGTCCCGTGCTCACGGGCGTGCTGACCGCGCCCGGCCCGGCGCCGGGCGAGAGAACGCGGCTCGACGCACCGCCGCGGCTGCCGAGCGCGGGCATACGCTCCGGCTGGAGCGGGGCCGCGTAGGCCGCGTTGTCGCGCGCCGCGAGGCGTCGCATCGCCTCCTCGATCGGCATTCGGGCGATCCCGTTCGCGCGGTCGATCCAGGCGTAACCGTCGAGCTTGGCCCGCTGATCCCTGAGCATTTCCGCGAGGTCGGCCGCCGGGCTCTGTTGAAGCCGGGGCGCCGGAAACATCCGCGCCGTTTGAACCAGGGGGCCGAGGCCCTGGCGGTTATAGTAGTACCGAAGCCCGCCGATGGTGACGGCGGTGAAGACGACGATGAACAGGCCGGTCAGCAGCAGCGGCTTGAGCCGGATATCGGGCGCCTCGGTGCCGGGTGGAGCATGGCCGACGACATCGTCGTGGACCCGCGTATGGAGTTGACCGCGCGCCGCGTCAGACATGACGGAGTCTCCCGGCACGCCGGATGATGAGCCGAGAGGCGAAGCGGGACAGGAGTACCAGCACGACGAGGGCGACCACGGTCGCCGCGGCGGCGGAGCCGGCCTCATCGCCGTAAGCCGGGAGAACGAGCCAGGCGAAGTGCACGGCCACGCCGACCAGCACGAGCAGCCCGACCCCGCGCATCAGCGCCGGACTGTTCCGAACGGCGGAGAAGAGCAGGGCGAGGAAGGGTAGGATCCCGCCGAGGATCAGGCTCGCTATTAGGACGCCGCCCCAAGGGCTCGCGCCGCGCTTGAGATACCACGCCGCCTTGGGCGGAAGGTCGCCGTACCACGCCACGATGTAGGACATCAGCTCGAGGTAGATCACGCCGAGGAGCGTCGCGAGCATAAGGCCCGCGAGGTCGGAGGCGCCCCGCGCATCGAGGCTCGGCGGGCTGACCAGAGCGGCGAAGGCGAGCGCCGCGAGGATGTGATGAAGCGCGACGTCAGCGGGAAAGGCCGAGGCGTTGAAGCCGGGCTCGACCGAGAGAATCCAGTCGACGGAGACGAGGCTGATGGTCAGGCCGTAGAAGGTGAGACCGAGGGCGGCGACGAGCGTGCCGGCGCGTCCGGATAGGAACATCCCGGCGAGCGCCGAACAGCCGAGCAGGGTTACGGCCGCACGGACGAGAAACAGCGTCGGATCGAGGTAGAGGCGCAGCACGTCCGGCTTGGCGCCGGTGCCCGCGGCCCAGGGATAGGCGGCGTGAAGCCCAAGGGCGACACCAAGGAAGGTGATGGCGGCGAGCGGCACGAGGGCGGTCGCCGGCCGCAGCACCGGAGCGAGAACCTCGCCCCAGCGTCCCCCGGTTACCGTATGGATCATCACGAGGACGAGGGCACCGAAAGGCACCGCGCTCCACACGATCCAGGCCAGCAGCCAGCTGCGGAACAGGGCATCGCTCACGGCAGCTTCTCCGCGAGACCGGGCGCCTCGGCGACGCGGGCGCCCTGCGAGAGTTGCAGCGCGCGGATATAGGCGGCGATCGCCCAACGGTCGCGCGGCTCGACCCGGTTGGCGTAAGCGTACATCACGCCGTAGCCGCGGGTGATGACATCGACGAAGTAGGCGGCCGGCGCCGCCCGCAGGCGGTCCTCGTGATAGGAAGGCGGGGCGGGAAAGCCGCGCTGCACCACCATGCCGTCGCCGTGGCCGGTATAGCCGTGGCAGGGCGTGCAGATCGCGTCGTAGCGCTGGCGCCCGCGCTCCAGCAGCGCCGCATCCACGGCCGGTGGCTCGCGCAGGGCGGTCTCGCGTTCGAGCGCGCCGATCGCCACCGTGCCCTCGGGCGGACGCCGCGCCTCCGCGTGATCGGGGAAGAGCGGGGCCTTGCCGTAGACCTCGTAACGCGCCTGCTGGCGCATCGACTGGTCCTCGCAGGCGCCGAGGGTCGCCAGCAGCGGCAGCAGCAGGGGGAGGGCGCGCCTCACGGGTGCATCTCCGCGACCAGGAGGGCGCCGGCCCGCTCCAGGCTCTCGCGAAGCGCCGTCGCATCGGTGTCCTTCGACGCGACGAGGAGAAGGAAGCGGTCCTGGCTCACGCGCTCGAATTGCGGGATCGCGAAGAGCGGATGGTGCAGGCGCGGCAACCCGCAGGCCCAGAACAGGGTGATGAGGCCCGTGATCGCCGCGATCAGCACGCCGAATTCGAACGGCACCAGCAGGAAGACCGGCCAAGAATGCAGCGGACGCCCGCCCGTGTTCAACGGGTAATCGATCACGGAGGAGTACCATTGCAGGGCGTACATCGCCGCCGCCGCGCCGAAGCCTGCCAAAGCCATCACCGGCCGCACGAGGTTGCGTGGCGGCGCGAAAGCGTTCGTGAGATCCGGCACCGGGAAGGGCGTGAAGGCGTCGAGCGCGCGGTGGCCGTCGGCGGCGGCCAGCCGCATCGCCCGCACCAGCGCGTCGGGGTTGTCGAACTCGGCGAGCAGCGGGGCGCTCATGCCGTCCCCCCTCGCGCCGCGCCCTCATCGTGGGCGAGCTGGCTGACCTCGTGGATGGAGACGATGGGGAAGATCCGCGCCAGCACGAGGAAGCCGAAGGCGAACAGCCCGAGCGGCGCGATCAGGATCACCACGTCGTAGAAGCTGACGTGATAGGTCCGCCACAGGCTCACGGCGTGGCCGTGCGAGAGCGTGTTCCAGACGATCAGAATGCGCTCGAGCCACATGCCGAGATTGATCACGATCGAGATGATCGCGAGCGCCCATAGGTTGAGGCGCACCTGGGCGAACCAGAGCGCCTGCGGCACGAGGCAGTTGCAGAACAACAGGCTGTAGTAGAGCCAGCGATAGTCGCCGGTGAAGAAGTAGGCGATCACGGCGCGGTCGGCGTGATCGCCGCCATACCAGCCCATGAACCACTCCGTCGCGTAGGAGAAGGTCATGACGATCGAGGCGAACAGCATCACCTTCGCCATGGCGTCGAAATGGGCCGGGGTGATCACCGCCTGCAAGTTCAGGCCCCAGCGGATGATGATGGCCAGTACCACCACCATGGCGAAGCCCGAATACATCGCCCCGACGACGAAGTAGGGCGGGAAGATCGATTCCTGCCAGCCGGGCATCAGGCTCGCGGCAAAGTCGAGGCCGACAATGGAATGGACGGAGCAGACCAGCGGAACGGCCAGAGCCGCCATGGTCTTGTGGAAGGTCTCGTAGACCGCCCAGTGCCGCGCCGAGCCGCGCCAGCCCAGCGCCAGCGCGCCGTAGAGCCGCCGGCCGAAGTGCGACTGCGCCCGGTCGCGCATGGTCGCGAGGTCGGGCAGCAATCCGGTGAACCAGAAGATCAGGGAGAACAGAAGGTAGCTGAGGATCGCCCAGAAATCCCAGACCAGCGCCGAGCGCCATTGCGGCCAGAGATCCATGGTGTTTGGGTAGGGCGCGAGCCAATACGAGTAGAGCGGCCGCCCGAGATGGATGATCGGGAAGATGCCGGCGATGGCCGCCGCGAACAGCGTCATCGCCTCGGCGAAACGGTTGATCGAGGCGCGCCAGTGCTGGCGCGTCAGCAGCAGCATCGAGGAGATCAGCGTTCCAGCATTGCCGATGCCGATCCACCAGACGTAGTTGGCGATCGAGAAGCCCCACACCACCGTGGTGTTCACCCCCGAGAGGCCGATGCCGACGGTGAGCACCGCGCCGATGGCGATCATGGTGGCGAGCACCAGCGGCAGCACGCCGAGGAAGGCGATGACCCAGGCCCGTCCCGGCCCGCGCCTCTGGATCGGATCAGCGACCGCGGCGCAGATCTCGCCATAGCCGAGACGCTCGCGGGCGATCCAGCGATGGGGCTGGGCATGCCCGCTCACGCGCGATCCTCCTTCAGATCCGGGTTCGGGGAGCGAAGGTTCGCGAGGTAGGTCGTGCGCGGGCGGGTGTTCAGCTCCTCCATCAGCGCGTAGTGGCGCGGGTCCTTGCGCAGTTCAGTGATGGCGTTGCCGGACTTTGCGAGGTCGCCGAACCGGATCGCCCGCGTCGGGCAGGCGGATTGGCAGGCGGTGACGACCGCGCCCATCTCGCGCCCGTCGCGCTCGGCCGCCTGCCGCTCGGTGGCGATGCGCTGGATGCAGTAGGTGCACTTCTCCATCACGCCGCGGGCGCGGACGGTGACGTTGGGGTTGCGCTGGGCCTTCACCGATTCCGCGCCGAGATTGGCGTAGGGCTGGCCGTCGGCATAGCCGAAGAAGTTGAAGCGGCGGACCTTGTAAGGGCAGTTCGCCTCGCAGAAGCGGGTGCCGACGCAGCGATTGTAGACCTGAAGGTTCAGGCCCTCGCCGTCATGGACCGAGGCCGCGACGGGGCAGACCGGCTCGCAGGGGGCGTGCTCGCAATGCATGCAGGGCACGGGCTGGAACCCGGCGCGTGGCGCCTCCGGGCTGCCCTCGTCGTAGATATCGACCCGCAGCCAATGCATCATCCGGCCCCGCGCGATCTCTTCCGGCCCGACCACGGGCACGTTGTTCTCGGACTGGCAGGCGACGACGCAGGCGTTGCAGCCGATGCAGGCATCGGTGTCGATCACCATCGCCCAGGCATGGCCATCGGCATCGCCCTTCCACGGATCGAGCAGGGACGGCTGATCCGCGCCGATGCCCTTCGGCTCGGCACTCGCCAGCGCGGCCAGATCGATCTGCCGAAACAGCTTTTTGGTTTCGCCCTCGATCTCGACGTAGTTCTGCGTCCGCAGGATCGTTTCGGTTCGGTCGGATTTCGCGAGATCGACGCCAGTCACGAGCCAAGGCGACGCCTGCGTCACCAGCCCGTAGGCGTTCGCGCCGATGCCGTTGCCGATGGCGCCGGCCCGCTCGCGGCCGTAGCCGAGTGTCAGCACGCCGACCCCTTCGGCGACGCCGGACTCGATGATGACCGGCACCTCGATCGCGTTTCCCCCCGCGCTCGCGCGCACCACATCGCCGGCCTCGAGCCCGCGTCGCCGGGCTTCCGCGCGTGAGAGTGCGAGCGCGTTGCCCCAGACCTGCTTCGAGATCGGCTTCGGGCATTCCTGAAGCCACGCATTGTTGGCAAAGCGCCCGTCCCAGAGGCACGGGTCGGGACGCAGCTCGACCGTCAGCCCCTCGGCCTGGCGGGTCTCCGGAAGGGTCGGCAGGCGCGGCTCGCCGGGATCGACGATGGGCGCAGCGCTGTCGGCGACGACGCCGTCATGCAGGCTGCGGCGCCACCAGCCCTCGAAATCGGCGCCGCCGCGCTCCCGGCCATGTCTCGCGCACGAGCGCATAGCCCGACGTCGCGCTGCGGCCGGTGAACAGCGGAAGGATCTCGTGGAGCGAGCGCCCATCGTAGAGCGGGCGCAGCAGCGGCTGGACGAGGCTGACCGTGCCATCCGTGGCGCGAAGATCCGACCAGCTCTCCAACTCATGCGTCAGAGGCAGGTGCCAGTGGGTCGCTCCCGCGGTCTCGTCGCCGTGCAAGCCGGCATGGACGCTGAAGCGGGCGCGGGCGATGCGCCGGGCAAGATCGAGGTCGGCCGGTGCCGTCGCGACCGGATCGCCACCGAGGATGGCGAGGCAGGTCACGCTGCCGCGGTCGAGCGCCTGGGCGAGATCGGCGAGCGTCGCCGGACTGCGGCCCTCGATCCGGTCGGGCGGCGCAATGACATCGACCGGCGCGCGAAGGCGCGCGTTGATCCAGTGGGTCAGCGCGTGCCATTCCGGCGGGAGGGCGGGGCCGGCGAGCACCAGAGCGCGACCCTGATGCGCCGTCAGATCGGCGGCGGCCGCCTGTGCGAAGCGGCGGGCCGCCTCCGGCAGATCGGGCGCGGCCAAGCCGGCACCGAGCGCGTTGGCAACGCTCGTCAGGATCGCGGCCTGTTCGAGCGGCGTCACGGCGCGCCGCGCATCCGCTTTGACGCCCGTGAGCGTCAGCGCCGACTCGGCCACGTAGAGGCGCCCGAACCGGGCCGGATCGCGGCGGCGCTCGGCGAAGGCGCCCGCGAGGCGGATCTGGTCCGGCCCGGCGCCGAGCGGGTCGGCGCCGACGCACAGGATCGTCTCGGCCCGGTCGAGCCGCGGCAGGGCCCGCAAGGGGCGGCCGAAGGCGAGTTCGGCTCCCCGCTCGGCATTCGCCTCATCAATCGCCTCGTGAACATGCCAGACCGCCTCCGGCAGGGCCTGCAGCAGGGCATCGATCTGGCGGGCGAGCGTCGGCGAGGTGACGCGGCCGGTCAGAAGGTGCAGGCCGCGTCCACGCTCGCCGCGCACGGTGGAAAGCGGCCCGCTTAGAGCGCGCTCGAACATGTCCCAGGAGGCGATGCCGTTGACGCGCTCGGTCACCGTACGCGAGCGGTCGGGATCGTAGAGGTCGAGGATCGCGGCCTCGGCGAACACGTCGGTCGCCCCCAGGCTGCTGGGATGGAGCGGATTGCCTTCGATCTTGATCGGCCGTCCGTCGACGGCGATGGCGTGGACCCCGCGGGCCCAGCCGCTCAAGGACAGAGTCGTGGCGTAGCGCACCGGTACGCCGGGCAGAAGCTGCTCGGGCGCACGGACATAGGGCACGATCTCTTCGACCGGCTTCGAACAGCCGCCCGCGGCGAGCGTGATGCCTGCTCCGAGCAGCTGCAGCGCCTCGCGCCGCGAGGGCGGGGTCAGCGGTGGCATATCGAGCACTCGCTCAGCCGCTCGGCTGACTTGATGTGGCGCTCTTCCATGAAGCGCGCGCCGATCGCCGCCTGATCGGCCGGCGGCTTCCAGTTCCATATCGAACACCGCCTCATGCGGACGCAGGTTCGGCGCCGGATCGCGGTGGCAGTCGAGGCACCAGCCCATGGTGAGCGGCGCGGCCTGCCGCATCAGCTTCATGGTCTGGACTTCGCCGTGGCAAGTCGAGCAACCAACGCCCTTGGCCACGTGTACGGAATGATTGAAGTAGACATAGGCCGGCAGGTTGTGAACGCGGTTCCACTGGAGCGGTCTCTCCTCGGCGAGGCTCTGGCGCACGGGCGCAAGCATCGGTGCGTTGGTCCATTCCTGCGAATGGCAACTCATGCAGGTCTCAGTCGGGGGAATGCCGGCGAAGGCCGCCTTCTCGACGGAGGTGTGGCAGTAGCGGCAATCGATCCCGAGGCCACCAACATGGTGCTCATGGCTGAAGGGAACCGGCTGTTCGCGGGTCACGTCCTGGGCCGTCGCGTAGGGCGAGCGCCAAAGCGCGTAGGCGAGCCCCACGGCCAGGACCGGCGCAGCGCCGATCGAGGCAAGAACGACGCGGGCGACCGTATCCGCTCCTGGATGAAATACCTGAACCATCCCGCGCGGGCAGCCTTCCGTCCATCACCGTTCGTATCTTCGGGGATTAAGGCTGGCCGATATTCGTTCTCTCCGCAAGAAAGACGATGAGATGTCGACCTAAATTGTTTGTCATCGCCCTAATACAACGATACCTACGCGTTTTATTATTCACGCCTTGCTTACAAGGCGAGTTCTTCTTCTTTATTGGTGGCGATCAAAACGCGATGGTTTTTGAGCGCTCGGCTCCGCTGGATCTTCTCCGACGGTCAGAACGGATGGGTGGCTCGTCTGTCGTGCATCCTCCCTCGCGATACGCCCGGCTCGGCGCCGACGCGTCGGTCACGCCTTGATGGCCGGGAAACCTCGGATGCCGGAGAAAGATCAATCGGAAATGTCGAGCTTCGTCGCTCCCCGTCACCGTCGGTCTCGACCGAACGGCCGACGCGTTGAAGGACGGTACGAGTTGTTTGTTGGTTGACCGACGTGTCGTGAACGAGAAGGCGTCTGATCCGGTGCGGCGGTACGCATACGGTAGACCGGAACGTCGAGCCGCCTGCGACGGACGCGAAGCCGGTCTCCCCGGACATTGGCTCGAAGAAATGTCAGCGATGGGGACGAGCAGCCAGCTCGGCCGCTTCGACCGCGTGGAGCGGCCCGCCTTCCTGTTCCGCTACAAATCAAAACGCCCGCACGGCGGCATCAACGGCACCGCACTCCTCAGCCGCCTCGGCCTCGCCGAGGACAACCTCTCGAGCATCCCCAGGATCAGACCCGCAGAACCTTACCCGGATTGAGCAGGCCGTCCGGGTCGAGCGCCCGCTTCAGGCGAAGCGCCAAAGCCATCTCCTCGGGCCGGCGGCGGCGCGCCAGCTCGTCGACGCGGTACTGGCCGATGCCGTGCTCGGCCGAGATGCTGCCGGCGAACCGATCGACCACGTCGTGCACGAGCCGGTTGATCGCGGCGCTGTCGTGCTCGGGCCCGATCAGCACGTTGTAGTGCAGGTTGCCGTCGCCCATGTGGCCGAACACGTTCGGGACGGTGCCCGGCGCGCCCTCGGCCAAGGCTCGGTCGGCGGCCTCCAAGAAGGCCGGGATCGCCGGGATCGGCACCGAGACGTCGTGCTTGACCGACTTGCCCTGGTGCGCCTCGCACTCGGTGATGCGCTCGCGCAGACCCCAGAGACCGGCAGCCTGCGCCTTCGATTCGGCGAGCACGCCGTCTACGGCGTCGCCCCGCTCCAGTACTTCGCCCAGCGTGCCTTCGACCGCGTCGCGCAGGCCGGAAAGGCTCGATCCCGCTTCGAGCAGGATGCACCAGGGGGAGGGCGGCAGCGGGCTCGGCAGGCCGGCATAGCGCTCCAGCAGGTCGAAGGAGCAACGCGAGATCAGCTCGAAGGCCTGGATCGTGTCGCCGAGGCCGTCCTGCGCGGCGGCCAGCACCCGGAGCGCCGCTTCCGGGTCGGGCACCCGCCATCAGGGCGGTCTCGGTGTGGCGCGGTCGGGGCACGAGGCGCAGCACCGCCGCGGTGACGATGCCGAGCGTCCCCTCGCTGCCGATGAAGAGCTGCTTCCAATCGTAGCCCGCATTGTCCTTGCGCAAGGCGCGCAGGCCGTCGACGACGCTGCCGTCGGCGAGCACGACTTCGAGACCGAGCACGAGGTTGCGGGTCATGCCGTAGCGCAGCACGTTGATGCCGCCGGAATTGGTGGCGATCATGCCGCCGACCATCGCCGAGCCCTCCGCGCCGTAGCTCACCGGGAACAGCCGCCCGGCGGCCTCGGCCGCCGCTTGCACCGCCTGCACGACGCAGCCCGCCTCGACCTCCATCGTGAGGCCGACCGGATCGATGGCGCGGACCGCGTTCATCCGCGCCAGCGAGAGCACGAGTTGGCGCCCCGACGCGTCGGGGGTGGCCCCGCCCGCGAGCCCGGTATGGCCGCCCTGGGGCACCAGGGCGATGCCGGCCTCGCGGCAGAGGCCGACGACCGAAGCGACCTGCGCCGTGCTCGACGGCCGCGCCACGGCAGCGGGCCGGCCCGGGAACAGTCGGCGCCAGTCGATGGCGAAGGGCGCGCAATCGGCCTCGTCCGTCAGCAGACCGCCCGGTCCCAGCAGACCGTCGAGACGGGCGAGAAGATCGGGGGGGAGACCGGTCGCGCTCATGGCTCGAAGGATTCCTTAGGCGATCCGCGCCTGGATCAGGCGGGTGCGCACGGTGCCGTCGATGGCGTCGAGCTCGGCGAGGATGCCGGCCCGATCGGCGGGCGCGGCGTCGGCTTCCACCACGACGTAGCCCAACTCGCCTTCGGTCTGAAGGTACTGCGACGCGATGTTGACGCCGCGCCGGGCGAAGGCTTGGTTGACGTGGCCGAGCACGCCGGGGACGTTCCGGTGCACGTGCAGGAAGCGCACGCCGCCGATGCGCGGCGGGATCTGCACCTGCGGGAAGTTGACGGCACCCAGCGTCGAACCGGTCTCGACGTAATCGACGAGCTTGCGCGCGACCTCGGAGCCGATGCGATCCTGCGCCTCCTCGGTCGAGCCGCCGATATGCGGCGTGAGGATCACGTTCGGGATGCCCTGGAGCGGCGAGACGAAGCGCTCGTCGTTGGAGCGCGGTTCCACGGGGAACACGTCGACCGCCGCGCCGCGCAGGCGGCCCTCCTTGAGCGCGTCGGCGAGCGCGTCGAGATCGACCACGGTGCCGCGGCTGTTGTTGATGAGGTAGGCGCCGGGCTTCATCCGGCCGATGCGCTCGGCGCTCATGAGCCCGTGGGTGAGCGGCGTCTCCGGCACGTGCAGGCTCACCACGTCGCTGGCGGCGAGCAACGCGTCGAGACTGTCGGCCGGCTCCGTGTTGCCGTGGCGCAGCCGGTCGGTGAGATCGAAGAAGATCACCCGCATGCCCATCGCCTCGGCGAGGTTCGAGAGCTGCGCGCCGATATTGCCGTAGCCGACAATGCCGAGCGTCTTGCCGCGGACCTCGTAGGAATTCTCCGCCGACTTGTCCCAGCCGCCTTCATGTGCCGAGGCCGAGCGGGGCGTGATGCGGCGCAGCAGCATCACGATCTCGCCGATCGTCAGTTCGGCGACGCTGCGGGTGTTGGAGAAGGGCGCGTTGAAGACCGGGATGCCGCGAGCGCGGGCCGCTTCCAGATCGACTTGGTTGGTGCCGACGCTGAAGCAGCCGACCGCGACAAGGGCCGGAGCGGCGTCGAGCAGGCCGGTCGTCACCTGCGTGCGCGAGCGGATGCCGAGGACATGCGCCCCGGCGAGCACATCGGCATCCGCCGAGCCGATCGCGCGCGGCAGGCGCCGCACGTGGTGGAGGCTCGCCCGCGCGAGGACCTCGACCGCCGACGGCGCGATATTCTCGGCCAGGACGATGTTGACCTGATCCTGAAGGGTGAAGCTGTCCGTGCCCGGCATGGTCCTGCCTGCGCCTCTCGTCGTTGAGCGCCCGCCACATACACAAATGTTGCGGTGCGGCAATCGCCGGCGGCTCAGTGCGAGCGACGACTGGGACGAATCGTGACGCGTTTCTCCCGGAAAGCCGGCCGGACCATGGCGTCCCGCCGATTCCGCGGTCTCGGGCTGGACCGCGACGAGAGAGCGCTTGCCTCCGTCATGCGGTTGGCGGTTGCGCGAAGAAAGGTCGTATCAGCCAGCGAGCCGGCGCAGCTCGCCGCGGGCGATGCCGACGAGGGTTCGGGTTGCGAGCGCGGCGATGCCGGCCGTGGCCAGCGCGAGCAGCGCCAGCGCCAGGATGTCGGCGGGGACCGCGCGGACGTGTTCGGCGTAGCGCAGGGCCGCAACTGCCATGGCAGCGAGCGGGAAGCTCACCGCCCACCACGAGACGCGGAACGGGCAGCAGCGCGGCAGGTCGCGCAGGCGGCCGAGAAGGACCACGAACATGAACAGGCCGACGAGAAACAGCGCCTCGGCGAAGGCGTCGATCCGCCCGAAGGTCGCCGTGTAGCTGGAAAAGCCAACGGCGAAGGGCGCGACCAGGATCATCAGCGTCGGCCGCTGGGCCGGCGGCAGCGGCTCCTCGAAGACGAGGCGGGCGAAGACCAGGGTGAAGAGCGGACCGGCGAAGAACAGGCCGATGCTTAGCGCGGCCATCGCCAGCGTCTGCGTGTGGGGCAGGCCCAGTGCGGGCGCGGCGAGCGGGATGTCGAGGAGGCCGACAACCGGCACCATCCAGGCGGGCGTCGCGTGGGCGAGCTGCTGGCGGCTGCCCATCCAGCGGCTGACGATGAGGACGGCAAACAGGGCCATGCCGCCCGTGCCGACGATCCAGGCCGCGGCCGCGAGCGCCGGGCTGAGGTCGTGCAGCACGAACGGCAGGAGCAGCAGGCTGATCAGGACGGTGCCGAACAGGTTGCCGGCGATCGGATGGTGGAACTCGGCCGTCACCGCCGGCCAGGCCGTAACCGCCTTCGCGCCGTAGGCCAGCGCGAGGGCGAGGAAGGTGAGGAGTGCGCCCCAGCCGATCGCGTCGGCGACGAGGGCGGGCAGGCCGTACCGCGCCGCGGCGAGGCGCCACGCGACGCTCAGGCCCGTCAGCCCCATCACGGAGCCGAACAGGGCGACCGGAAGGTAATCGAACCGCGGCACCGGGACGGCGTGCGCCTCCGTCGCCGCCGGGGCCAGGGGAGCGGCCATACCGCCGCCGTCAGACACCGGACAGGCGCGTCTTGGCGAGCGGCAGGCTGCGCACCCGCTGCCCGGTGAGCACCGCGACCGCGTTGACCACCGCGGGCGGCACGCCGGGCAGGCCCGGCTCGCCGATGCCGCCCATCGGCGCCCCGCTCTCGACGATGGCCACGTGCACCCTCGGCATCCGCGTGCGGTCGAGGATCGGGTAGGTGTCGAAGTTCCGCGCCTGCCGCTGCCCGTTCTCGTAGACCACCTGTTCGAGGAGCGTGGAGGAGAGGCCGAGCGCCGCCGCGCTCTCGACCTGCCGCTTCACGATCGCTGGGTTGACCACGCTGCCCGGATCGATGGCGATCCAGAGATCGTGCACCCGCGCCTCGCCGTCCTCGAGCGAGACCTCGGCGATGGTGGCCGTCTCCGAGCCGAAGGGCGAGGCCATGGAGACGCCCCGCGCCCGGCGCGTGCCGTCCTCGGCCACGAAGGGTCCGCGCCGCCAGCCGCCTGCGAGTTCCGCCACTTTCTGCAGCAGGGGGGCGTGGCGCGGGCTGTTCGTCAGGAGCGCCTTGCGCAGGTCGAACGGGTCCCGGCCCCCGGCCGCGGCGATTTCGTCGAGGAAGCTCTCGTAGAAGTAGTCGTTCATCGAGTGGCCGACCGAGCGCCAGAAGGCGATCGTGACGGGATGGGCCACGCGCACATAGTCGAGGCGCCGGTTCGGGATGGCGTAGGGCTTCTTGTCGAGACCCTCGACGACGGAGGAATCGACCGGCGAGGTGAACAACGCGCCGAACCAGCGGCTGATCGGGCCTTCGCCCACGGCGGTGGTCTGGAGCGCCACCGGCATCCCGTCGGGCCCGAGCGCGGCCCTGAAGCGGGCAAAGCTCAGGGGCCGCACGGCGTCCATGCCGAACTCCTCCTCGCGCGACCACAGCACCCGCACGGGCTGGCCGGTCGCCTTGGCGAGCAGGATCGCCTGCGGGAAGGGGTTGGCCGGACCGTATGCGAAGTGGCGCCCGAAGAAGCCCCCGAGCATCGGCGAGTGGATGCGCACCTGCTCCGGGTCGAGCCCCGCGGTCTTCGCGGCGATCTGCTGGAACAGCTCCGGCATCTGGTTGGGCACCCACAGATCGAGGCTGCCATCCGCCGTGAACCGGGCGACCGCCGAGGGCGGTTCGAGCTGGGCGTGGGCGAGGTAGGGCGCGTCGTATTCCGCCTCGATCACCTTGGCGGCGTCCGCGAAGGCCGCTCCCGGGTCGCCCTCCTGCTCGGCCGGGAGGCCGGGCTCGGTCGTGCTCTTCAGGGCCGCCAGCATCGCCGCCGAGGAGAAGGTGGCCGAGACGGTGGCGATGCCCTCCGGCGCGGGCTCGCTCCAGGTCACCTGAAGGGCCTCCGCACCCTTGCGTGCCCGCCACCACGAATCGGCGAGTACCGCCACCGCGCCGGGCAGGCGATGGACCGAGTGGACACCGGGCATCGCGCGGACCGCAGCCTCGTTGGCGATCGCCCGCGGCTCGGTGCTGAGATGCGGCGCGTGCTGCACGGCGGCGTGCAGCATCGCGTCGAGGCGTATGTCGATGGCGTAGGTCGCCCGGCCCGTCGCCTTGTCGCGCATGTCGAGCCGGGCCACCGGCCGTCCGATCCAGCGGAAGTCTTTCGGGTTCTTCAGCGCAACGTCGTCGCGCGGCAGGAGCGCCAGGGCAGCCTGTGCCACCTCGCCATAGCCGAGGGTCCGGCCGGAGGCGGCGTGAATCACGCGCCCGTCGTCGGTGGTCAGGCTATCCTGCGGCACGGCGAGCCGTGCGGCGGCGGCGCGCAGCAGCATCTCGCGGGCGGTGGCGCCGAGACGGCGCATCGCCTCGAAGCTGGAGCGGGTCGAGAAGCTGCCACCGGTCATCCGCAGGCCGTTGACGACGGCGTAGTCGGGGCCGGGCGGAGCGCATTCCACCGTGAAGCGGGCGGGGTCGAGATCGAGTTCCTCGCCGATGGTCTGGGCGAGACCGGTATTGATGCCCTGGCCGCCCTCGACGAAGGGGCTGAGCAGGCGCACGCCGCCATCCGGACGGATTTCGAGGAAGGCGGCCACGCGGGTGCCGGGCTTTGCCGCCACCGCCGCCGGACCTTCCGCGCGGGTCTGCGCCCCGGCCTCCTTCGACAGGTCGATGCCGAGCAGGAGGGCGCCCGAGACGGTCCCGAGGAAGCCGCGCCGCGAGAGGTTGCGCACCGGCTCCGATTGAGGCCGGGGGGCGATGCCGAGGCGGTGGTGGGGCGTGAGGTCGTTCATCCCCGCCTCCTCAGGCCGCGGCCTGCCGCCACGGCGGCGGCGATGGCGTTGTAGGTGCCGCAGCGACACAGATTGGTCATGGCTGCGGCGATCGCGTCATCGGAGGGTTTCGGCGTCTCCTTCAGGAGCCCCGTCGCGGCCATGACCTGACCCGACTGGCAGTAGCCGCATTGCGGCACGTCGATCCCGACCCAGGCCGCCACGACGCGGGCGCCGACCGGATCGGTCTCGATCGCCTCGATGGTGGTCACCGTTTGCGCACCGACGCTCTCGACCGGCATCTGGCAGGATCGGATCGCCTGCCCGTCGATGAGCACGGTGCAGGCACCGCATTGGCCGATGCCGCAACCGTATTTGGTGCCGGAGAGGCCGATCGTGTCACGCAGCACGAATAGAAGCGGCGTGTCCGGCTCTACATCGATCGAATGTTGATGGCCATTGATCGAAAGGCTTATCATCAACCGACTCCCTCGAGTCTTCGCGTTTCAATATCCATGCTCGTCGGCGGCTTGGCAATTGGCAACGCCGTAAACACGGCAATTCCGGCCATCGAGGCGCAACCGTTCGCGCCGCGCGGTCGGCGCGGGGGCGGCGGCGTTCGGGCTCCGCCCCGGCCCCGGAGAAGGACTTGTCCTTCCGAAACCCGACCGCCGCTCAGGCGGCACGGTAGCGTGCGGCCGGGACGGCGCTCGACAGATGCGGCAGCATGATTGCGCGTGCGGCCTCCCAGGCGTCCCATTCGGCCGCGTCCTGAAGCGCGGGGATGGTGGCGAACTCGCCCCTATCGAGGCCGGCCAGGGCTGCATCGACCAGGTCCTCGGCCGACATCACCCACTCCTTCGGCAGGTTGCTCGCGGGCAGGCCGGCCACATCCCAGAACTCGGTTCCGGTCGCGCCGGGCAGCACCACCTGCACCGCGACGCCGGTGCCCGCGAGTTCCTTGCGCAGGGCGTGGCTGAAGCCGAGGACGAACGACTTCGAGCCGCCATAGACCCCGTTCAGGACCTCCGGGCCGATGGCGACGATCGAGGCGATGTTGATGATCGTGCCCTGTCCGCGGCTCGTCAAGGCCGGCACCGCCGCGTAGGTCAGGCGCATCGGCGCGGTGACGTTGATGGCAATCATCCGCTCCATCTCATCGACCGAGGCCGCGGCGAGCGGCGCGGCGGAGCCAAAGCCGGCATTGTTGACGAGATGCGTGATGCCCGCGTCGTCCTTCAGGATCGCCTCGACCGCGGCGAGCCCCGCCCGGTCCGTCAGATCGGCCTCGACAGCCCGAACCGACACGCTGTGGCGGCGGGTGAGATCCTCGGCGACGGCGTCGAGCCGCGCCTTGTTGCGGGCGACGAGGATGAGGTCGTGGCCGCGCCCGGCGAAGCGGTCCGCGTAGACGGCGCCGATGCCGGAGGAGGCGCCGGTGATCAGCACGGTTCCCTGAGTCATGATCGTGGGTCCTGTCGTGACGCCCGACCGGACTGCCCGGCGCTGGCGATGGCATGACCCTACGCCTGGACGGCGGTGTCCTGAATGACGTATAAACGTCAAAATAGGACATGCGGCGGAGGGCCAGATGCGGCAGGTTGGGTTCATCCTCGAGGACGGGTTTCAGGTGATGGGGCTCGCCGCCCTATCGGCGTTCGAGTTCGCCAACACGGATCTCGGCCGCGAGGCCTATGGGCTGCGCGTCATGTCGGAGCGGGGCGGCACCGTCCGCTCCTCGCTGCGCATCGGCATCGAGACCGTGCCTCTGGCGGACGCACCCGACACGCTGATGGTCGTCGGCGAGTTGCAGCCGCGCCCACTCTCGCCGGGCCTGCGCGCTTACATCGCCGAAGCCGGCCGGACCTCGCGGCGCGTCGCCGGGCTCTGTACGGGCGCCTTCGCGCTGGCCGAGGCCGGGCTGCTCGACGGCCGGGTGGCGACGACCCACTGGGCCCATGCCCGCGACATGCAGGAGCGCTTTCCCCTGATCCGCGTCGATGACGACCGCATCTTCGTGGCCGACGGGAATGTCTGGACCTCGGCCGGGATGAGCGCGGCGATCGACCTGACGCTGGCGCTGATCGAGGACGACCACGGCGCGGAACTCTCCCGCGCCATCGCCCGCAAGCTCGTCGTCTACCACCGCCGCCCCGGCGGTCAGTCACAATTCTCGGCCCTGCTCGAACTGGAGCCCCGCTCCGATCGAATCCGCCGTGCCCTCGTCTACGCCAAGGAGAACCTGCGCCGCCCTCTGACCGTCGAGGAGATGGCGGAGGCCGCTCGCGTCAGCCCGCGCCAGTTCAGCCGGGTGTTTCGCGAGGAGACGGGTCAATCCCCGGCCAAGGCCGTGGAGCGGCTCCGGCTCGAGGCCGCCAAGGCCATGCTCGAGGACGGCCGCCACTCCCTCGATGTGGTCGCGCGCGATACCGGCTTCACCGACCGCGACCGCATGCGCCGCGCCTTCCTGCGCGCCTTCGGCCACCCGCCGCAGAGCCTGCGCCGGAGCCTGCGCCTGATCGAGGGCGGCGACGAAGCGGCCGGGTGATGCCCGCGGCGCACCGAAACACGGCGTTGCCGCCGGTCGCTCAGCCGGCAAGCCATGGTGACGCATCCTGGCTTGCATAGGCTGCGAGTTCGTCCCGCAGATACGGTGCCGTGCGGCTTGCCCGTGCCCCGGCGACCGCTTCGGGAGGGCCGGCCGCGACGACGGTGCCGCCGAGGTTTCCGGCACCGGGCCCCACATCGATGACGTGATCGGCTCCGGCGACGACGCGCATGTCGTGCTCAACCATGACGACGGCGTTGCCCGCATCGACCAGGCCGTTGAGCTGGAGCATGAGGCGGTCCACGTCGGTCGGGTGTAACCCAGTCGTCGGCTCGTCGAGGACGTAGAGCGTGCCCCCGCGCTGGCCCCTCTGAAGCTCCGTGGCGAGCTTGATGCGCTGGGCTTCGCCACCGGAGAGTTCGGTCGCCGGCTGTCCCAGGCGCAGGTAGCCGAGGCCGAGATCCCGCAGCACGGCCAGCGGACGCAGCACGGACGGCTCGTCCGCGAAGGCGTCGCAGGCGCGCTCGACGGTGAGCCCGAGCACGTCCGCGATGGTCAGCCCGTTCCAGGTGACCTCGAGCGTGTCAGGCGCGTAGCGGGTGCCGTGGCAGGTCGGGCAGGGGGCGTAGACGCTCGGCATGAACAGGAGTTCGACGCTGACGAAGCCCTCGCCCTCGCAGGCCGGGCAGCGGCCCTTCGCGACGTTGAAGGAGAAGCGGCCGGCGTCGTAACGGCGCTTGCGTGCCTCGGGTGTGGCGGCGAACAGCTTGCGGACGGCGTCGAACAGGCCGGTATAGGTCGCGAGATTCGAGCGGGGCGTGCGGCCGATTGGCTTCTGATCGACCTTCACCAGACGCCGGATCCCGTCCATGCCGCCGACGATGCGCCCCTCCGTCGGGCCCGGCGCGTCGTCGAGCGGATCCTCCGGCTCGTCGTCGATCTCGACGGGCCGTCCGAGGCGGTCGCCGACGAGTTCCAGCAGGGCTTGGCTCACGAGGCTCGATTTGCCGGAGCCCGAGATGCCCGTCACGGCGGTAAGACAACCCAGCGGGAACGCGGCCGAGACCCCGCGCAGGTTGTTGCGGACGATGCCCTCCAGGCGCAGCCATCCCGAAGGCTCCCGCCGCGGGCGCTGCGGCGGCTCGGCCATGCCGAACAGGTGGAGGCGCGTGCGCGACGCCTCCACCTCGCGCAGGCCTTCCGGCGGCCCGCTATAGAGCACGGTGCCGCCGTGCTCGCCCGCGGCCGGACCGACATCGACGAGCCAGTCGGCGCGGCGCATCGTGCCGATGTCGTGCTCGACGACGAACAGCGAATTGCCCGAGGCGAGCAGCCCGGCCAGCGCGTCGTGCATGGCATCGCCGTCGGCGGGGTGCAGCCCGGCGGTGGGTTCGTCGAGCACGTACGCCACGCCGAAGAGCTGCGAGCGGAGCTGGGTGGCAAGGCGCAGCCGCTGCAACTCGCCCGACGACAGGGTCGTGGTCACCCGGTCCAGCGACAGGTAGCCCAGACCCAGCTCCGTCAGCGTTCCGATCCGGTCGATGAGGTCGGCGGCGAGGCGCTGGGCGGCCAGCCGCTTTTCGATGGAGAGGTTCGGCGTCGCGCGCACGTCCGGCGCGCCCGCATGGGCTGACGCCCCGGACGCGGCGCGCCGGGCGCGATCCTGCCGGCCCGTGTCGCGGTCGAGGGTGTCCGGCGCGGTGCCGTCGGCCGCGTCGGGCAGCCGGTCCTCGGCGGCCGGCCGCATCGCTTCGGCTAGGTCGGCGAGCGGCATCCGCGACAGCTCGCCGATATCCAGCCCCGCGAAGGTGACCGAGAGTGCCTCGGGCTTCAGGCGCTTGCCTTGGCAGACCGGGCAATCCTCGCTCACGAGGTAGCTTGCCGCCCGTCGGCGCATGAGGGCGCTTTGCGAATTGGTGAAGGTGCCGAGCACGTGGCGGCGGGCGCTCGTGAACGTGCCCATATAGCTCGGCTCCAGGCGACGCCGGCGGGCCAGCCGCGTCTGCTCCGGGGAGAGCCCGGCATAGACCGGCTCCTGCGGCTGGTCGTCCGTGAACAGGATCCAGTCCCGCAACGCCCTCGGCAGGTCCTTCCACGGCGTGTCGACATCGACGCCGCGGCTCACCAGGATGTCCCGCAGGTTCTGCCCGCCCCAGGCTTGCGGCCAGGCCGCGACGGCGCGCTCGCGGATCGTCAGCGAGGGGTCGGGCACCATCGACGCTTCCGTCGCCTGATAGAACCGTCCGAGCCCGCCGCAGGAGGGGCAGGCGCCCTGGGGCGTGTTGGGCGAGAAGTCCTCCGCGTAAAGCATCGGCTGGCCCGGCGGGTAGGTGCCGGCGCGCGAATACATCATCCGCACCAGGCTCGACAGAGTGGTGACGCTGCCGACCGAGGAGCGTGCGCTGGGCGTGCCGCGCTGCTGCTGGAGGGCGACCGCCGGGGGCAGGCCCTCGATGGAATCGACGTCGGGCACCCCGACCTGATCGATCATCCGGCGCGCGTAGGGTGCGACCGATTCGAAGTAGCGCCTCTGGGCCTCCGCGTAGAGCGTACCGAAGGCGAGCGAGGACTTGCCTGAACCCGAGACGCCGGTGAACACCACGAGGGCGTCGCGCGGCACCTCCACGTCGACGTCGCGCAGATTGTGCTCGCGGGCGCCCTTGACCGTGACGTAGCCCGGTCGACCCGCGCCGGCCCGGGCGATCCTGACCCGTTCCTTGGGCTTGGCTTGGTCCATCGGCATCCCTCTCGGCGCCTCCACGCGGGGGCGCCGGACGCCCCCGCGCCGACTAGAGGTTCGAGCGCGCGGAAGCTACCCGTGTGGGGGAATGGTGATCGGCGGCGTTGCGCGGAGAAAAGCCGGCGGCCAGCTATCCATCCCGGCTTGCATCCGGGCTTGCATCAGGACTTGGCAATCTCGCGAAGCAACATCGGCACGCGCGCCCACGGTTCCGTTGCCTGCTGGTTATGCAGACGACCGAGCGCGTCGTTCTGCCCGCCGACGATGAGGATATCCGGCCACCGCGAGCAGAAGGCCTCGACGCAGGCGGGATCGAAATGCCGTCCGCTCTCGGCCCGAATGCAGTCCAAAGCGTCGTCGAACGACATGGCGCCTTTGTAGGGACGTTGCGTCGTGAGGGCGTCGAACACGTCCGCCACGGCCACGATGCGGGCCGAGAGCGGGATATCGGTTCCCGCAAGCCCCTGCGGATAGCCGCTGCCGTCCCACTTCTCGTGGTGTGACTCCGCAATCTCTGCAGCGAGGCTGATCAGCTCGGAGGAACTATCGCCGAGAATACGCTTGCCGATCGCGGCATGGGTCCTGACGAGCGAAAACTCCTCCGGATCGAGCCGACCCGGTTTCAACAGCACTCCGTCCGGAATTGCGACCTTGCCGACATCGTGCAGGGGCGCTGCGAGATACAGGTTCCGGCAGACCTCCGGCGCGAGGTCGAGGGCCTCCGCCACGATCTGGCTGTAGCGCGCCACGCGCCAAGTGTGATCACCGGTGTCGTTGTCACGATACTCGACGGCAAGCGACAGGCGGAAGATGATTTCCTCCTCGCGCTCGCGCAAATGGCGCAGGGCCATCTCCACCTCGCCGTCGAGCCACGTGGCCTGCTCCGCCAATTTCCGGACGGCTTGGGCCAACCGGATGAGGTTGCGCAGCCGGACAGTAAGTTCGATGCCGCGCATGGACTTGTCGATGAAGTCGGTTGCACCGGCATCGAGCGCGGCAAGACGCACCGAGTCGGAGACATCGCTTGTCACCATGACGATCGGGACAAGACTGTAGTGAGGGACCTTTCGCAAGCTTTGGATGAACTCAATCCCATCCATGGCCGGCATGTGATAATCGACCACGACGAGGTCGAAGGCGCGCATGGTCGCCTCTAACAGCCCCGCCGCCGGATCGGCATGGTCCGTCACCGCCACGTCGGGCTCAGCCTCCAGAAGGCCGCGCAGGCGCAAGCGCATGGTCGCGCTGTCATCGACCAGCAGTGCGTCCATCCTCGGATCTCCTAATCGGGGCGCGCGATTGCAGAGCTGGGGTGCAAAGCATCACGCACAGTTTTCATGTCGGCCGGCACGCACGGACCAACGCATAGCCATCAAATGGTAAATAATTTTGCCAAATTCGCCTGTCAGCAGTCGTCTGGCGAACGTTGTTCGCGGCAGTTACACCCCAGTTTTTTCAAGCTTTACTCAAATGGTTTATCAGTAATGCGCAATTACTGTTTTTGATTACACGTGTGAAATGGAAATAAACCACCTAATCTGTATCAATTAGCACACTGACGCAAACTGAGCCGGCAGGCGTCGTTTCCGCCTGCAGCCGGCCGGATGGCGGCCACGTGAGCGGCGCCCAGCATCGACGCGTCAGGTACGGAGCATGCGTCAGGCCTTGGTAAACAGGTGCTGCCAGTCTCTGGGCTCGATCTCCGAATCGACCGGCGGGCCGTGCGCCGGGGCCTCCACGTCGGCAACGGGCTCGGTGCGGTCATTCGCAGCGACAACAATCCGCTCGCCATCGGCGACTACATCACTCTTCAAGGCGGGGCGGTGTGCCGAAACGCGTCGTAGGGAGGACCACGCAACGGTCGGCTATCCGTTGTCAGATCAGCTTTCCCGCCCTCAATTGGCACTTGAAAGTGCAATCAAGCGAGTTGATCGATACATCGCCTCGCGGCACTTCATTTAATCAAGCTTGATGAACTTGGCTTTGCCTTGGAACGACCAAGGCCCTTTCACCCCGAACTCGGCACAGAAGGCATCCACGGCGCGCGTAACACCGGGAAAGCTGCCTCCGAGACGGTCGTAATCGTCGGCGATGAACAGGCCGCCGGGCCGCAGCACCGGCCACCAGGCCCGGAGGTCGGCGGCGACGGATGCTTCTTCGTGGCCGGCATCAAGATGGATCACGTCGGCGGTCACACCGCGCAGGCACATCAGCTCGGCGGCGTTCACCGAATCGAGCGGCAGCGGCACCACCCGCTCGGCGAGCCCTTCGTGCAGAACATTGGCGAGGAAGGTGCGGTAGAGGCTGGGAAAGCCGTGCTCGGTGGCGAGTTCGGTGAAGAGGCTTTCGTCCATCCAGTGATCGACGGCGCCGAGCCAAGTATCGACCGCGATGACGGTGCCGTGGATCCCGTGCTCCGCCATCGTGCGAGCGAGGTAGAGCGCGCTCGCCCCCTTCCAGGTACCGATCTCGACGACCACGCTGGGGCGATGCTGGATCACCGCCTCCTCCAGATACGGGTGAACACTGCGCCAGCCCTGAAGATCGAGGGGTCTTAGGGTGTCCGGGGGATCGGCGAAGGGATCGCGCCCGTGCCAGAGAGCGGCGATGATGTCCTGTCGGGTCATGTCTTCGGCTCGGGAGAGAGGTGGGGGATCGACGGGAGGCAGGGTTCAGCCGGCACGGGCCCCTGCGTAGAGGGCCTCGCAGCGGTCGAGCCATAAGTCGCGGGTGAACAGGCGGTGGACGCGCGCATGCGGCACCGTGCGGGGGATCGTCAGCGCCGTGCCGATCGCCTGCGCGAGGGCGGCCTCGTCCTCAGGTGGAACGAGGCAGCCGGCCTCGCCGACGACCTCCACAGCCGCGCCCCTGGCGAAGCCGGCCACCGGGAGGCCGCAGGCCATCGCTTCGACCGCCACCAGTCCGAACGGTTCGTCCCAGCACGGCGTGAACAGGAAGATGGAGGCGCGGCCGACCTCCTGCGCCAGCGCCGGGCCGCCGAGATGACCGCCGTAACGGATCGCACCGCCAATGAGCGGGGCGACCTGCGTCTCCCAGTAGTCAGGCTCCTCGATCGGACCGAATAGGGTGAGAGGCAGGCCGGCCCGCTGCGCAGCTCGAACGGCGAGATGGGTTCCCTTGATCGGCGCGATACGCCCGCACCAGACGGCACTGCCGTCGCCCTGCGCTTGATAGGGCCACAGCGCGGGATCGATCCCGTTATGCAGCACCGAGACCTCGGGCGGGGCCCCCTCCGGCCACCAAGCCTGGGCCTGCGCCTGCGAGGTCACTGTGATCCGGTGACCGGGGGTGACACTGTCGTGCACGCACCAACGCAGGGCGTCGTAGGGCGGGACGTGCAGCGAGGTCACCGTCGGCACGGCGCCTGTGCGGCGGCGCTCGAGCGGCAGCCGGCTGAGGCTGTTGTTGTGCAGCACATCGAAGCCACCGGCCGCGATCCGGTCGCAGGCGGCGGCGTAGCCCGCATCGACATGCGCCTTCAGCCCCGGATCGCCCCGATGCTCCAGCCCCGGAAAACTCCGCTCGTGATGAACCGGGATTACCGGGTCGATCGAAAAAAGCGGGTCGCTGTCGCCGGCGGCGAACAGCACGACCTCGTGGCCGCGCGCCGTCAGCCCCTCGGCGAGGTGCCAGGTATAGGCTTCCAGGCCGCCGGCGAAGGGCGGGGCGATCGGGTGGCGCAGATGGGCGAGGAGCGCGATCCTCACGCCGTCACCGGCACGGAAGCCGGTGGCACGTTCCGTTCGCGTGCGCGGGCTTCCAGATGCCGGATGACCGAGGCGGAGTTGGTGTAGGGCTGGTGGCACTGCTGCCCGGTCAGCGCGAGATCCTCGGCGTCGGGCCGGCGCAGGATGCGGATCGGCTGCTCGGGCGTGTCGTCGATCAGGCCCATTACCTTGAAGGCGTGAAGCCAGTGGCCCATGGTGCGGTAGCCCCACTTGGCCTCGAACAATTCGGCGTTGCGCACCACGCTGTCGAGGTGGTGGATCGGCGGCATGTGGTGCGGGTGGTACTGGTGATAGGCCAGCGCGCCCTTCATCCAGGCGATCGGAAGACCGCACTGGTCGAGGATCTTGCCGAAATCGGTGTCCTCGCCGCCATAGCCGGTATAGCGCTCGTCGAAGCCGCCGACGGCCTGGAACGTCGCCCGCCGGATCGCGAAGTTGAGCGACCAGAAGCAGCGGTAATCGTTGCAGATCTCGATGCCCGCAGCCGGTGGACCGCGGCGGTCGGAATGCTTTTCCGCGACCGCTGCGAGGTCGGCGTAGCGCCAGTCGCCCGTGGTGGCGTGTTCGGGCAGGTGCAGCACCTCGCCCATCAGCAGACCGTCGAGTTCGGACAGCGCCCGGGCGTAGTCGGCTACGAGCTCGGGCGCCGGAATGCAATCGACGTCGAGGAAGACGATGTTCTCTCCGGTCGCCGCGGCCACGCCGCGGTTGCGCGCGGCCGCGAGCGGCAGTTCGGGGCCCGATACCAGGATCTGGCGGACCGGGAAGGCGGTCTCGGGCAGATCGTAGGGCGCGTCCTGCATGACGGCGATGATGAATTCGGCGGGCGGCCGCGTCTGGCGTTCCAGCCCGAGGAGGACGTTGCGCAGATGGGCGGGCCGTCCTTTGGCCAGGGTGACGACGGAAACGGTGGACATGCGGTGGGACAGGCTCCGGCAATCGGGAAAGAGGATCGAGACGGCTCGCTCAGCCGGCGGCGACGACGCGCAGCGGGAGGGCGTCCGGCTCGTGCACGGCCGATCCGCCCTGCCAGAGCGCGTCGGTCAGCCCTTCGAGCCAGCCGGCCGCGCGCGTGGCCGCGTCCGGTGCGTAGAGGCTGCGCAGGATGGTCCCGTCGAGGCTGCGGGCGCGGTCGAGAAGATCGCGCCATCCGTGAAAGTCGCCGGGCCAATGGGGGGCCTGCACGGCAGCGCCGAGCCGGACCAAAGCCTCGGCCTTGCGGGTCTGCTCGCCGAAATAGCGCCATTCTGGCATGACGATCAGGCGCCCCGCCACGCGCGCGACTTCGTGCACCGTGTTGTCGCCCGCCGAGGCGACCACGATGTCGGCCGCGGCGAGATAGTCGGTGACCGACGGCACCCAGCCGAGTTCGCGCAGGTTGGCAAAGTCGGTCTCGTGGCCCTCGCGGTGGGTCGGACCCAGGGTCAGCCAAAGTGCGTCGGGCGCGGCGCGGGCGGCGACCGTCAGCGGCGCGTAGGGCGTACCACTTCCCCCGCCGCCGGTGACCGCGACGACGATCTCGCGCTGCGGGTCGAGGCCGAGATGGGCCCGCGCCTCAGCGCGATCCGGCACGCGATCGACGCTGGTGCAGAGCCCGCCGCTATAGAAGGTCTTATCCCGCAGATGCGCCGGGTAGTCGTCCTGCTCCAGCCGCTCGTCGAAGGGGGCGAGCATCCCGACGCAGGCCTCGTAGGCGCCGATATGGGCGATGTCGTTGCGGTCGCCATGCATGCGGATCTGGACGGCGGGGACGCTGGCGATGCGCGCGAGCATCGCGATCTCCGCCGACACGTCCACCACGAAGAGCCCGACCGCGCGCTCGTCGAGATGGTCGAGGATCTGGCGCATGGTGCGGCGCATTTCGGCGAGCCCCAGCGGCACGCAGTGCATCACCGGCGGCGTCGGCTCCGCGTAGAGACGTGGGGTGGGCACCGCCGCGCCGATCATGTTCGGCAGCGTCACGATCTCGATGTCGCGGGAAAATCCGTCGAACAGGTGCGGGCCGGCGGTCAGCACCGAGACCGGACGGTCGCGGGCGAACTCGGCGGCCACCGCCATGGTGCGGTTGGCATGGCCCCGGCCCTGATGATGGACAAAGAACGCGATCGGTTTCTTCATGGCGCGTGGTTTCGAGGCTCGGATCGGGAGAAATCGAAGGCGAGGGGCAAAGCGACGGGACGACTAGGAGAAGAGGGCCTGGGGCCGCAGGGCGGCGACGATCTCGGGCGCACTCGGCTGGCGCAGGACGCGGATCGCCGCGGCCTCGGCATCCCAGGCGATCAATCCGGCCGTGCGGAACTGTTCGAGCCAGTAGGTCATGCACCAGCGCCCGTGCCGCGCGTGGAAGCGCGTCGCGTTGGCGAGGATCGGCGCGAAGTGCTGGAGCGGCGGCACGTAGACCGGGTGGTGCTGGTGATAGGCCCGCGCCCCCGCGACCCAAAAGGTCGGTAGCCCGGACCCTGCGAGGCGCGCGGCAAGATCGGTCTCCTCGCCGCCATAGCCGCCATAGCGCTCGTCCATGCCACCGACCGCGTGCCACGCCTCAGCGGGCAGGGCGAAGGACAAGCCCCAGAGCTGCCCCGCATCGGGCTCGCGCCGCAGCCCGGTCTCGGGCAGGGGAGGCCGGGCCGGATGAGCGCGGCCGAGCCGGTCGAGCGCGGCGGGATCGGGGGCCGGGTCGCCCGCGATCGCATCCGGCGGCAGGTAGAGGACTTCGCCGAGGAACAGGCCCCGCTCCGCGGCGGCAGCGTCCGCATAGGCGGCCACCAGAGTCGGACCCGGGATACAATCCACGTCGAGGAAGACGAGGAGGTTTCCGGAGGCCGCGGCCGCTGCCCGGTTGCGCGCGGCGGCAAGCGGCATCGGCTCGCCGGGCACGTGGAGGTGGCGCACCGGGCAGCCGGGATCAGGCAGGTCGGGCGCCGGGTCCGGCTGCATCCAGGCGATCACCAGTTCGCACGGGCGCAGGGTCTGGCGGGCGAGCCCACGCATCAGGTTGCGCAGGCGATCGGCCCGGCCGCGGACCAGGGTGAGCACGCTCGGCGCTGGACGAGGAACTGCGTTGCCGGTCACGTGGACGCGCCGAAGCGGGGGCTACGACGCATAGGCCAGCGCCCTGCGGAAATGCAGGACGCCCTCGATGATGCCGCGGGCATGCGAAGTGCGGGCGACGTAGGAGTGCTTGAGCGCGGCGTTGGTGGCCAGCCCGTCGGAGTAGTTGGCGACGATGATCGCCTGTGTCCGGGCGCGCAGCATCTCGACATCGTTGCCGGAATCACCGGCCACGAACACGGCCTGCTCGGGCAACCCGTAGAGGGCGCGGACGTGATCGACCGCCGTCCCCTTCGAGGCCGTCGCAGGCAGGACGTCGAGGTAGCGGCCGTGGCTATGGATCACGTTCGCCGGGAGGCCCGCCTGCACGAGGCTATCGCGGACCCGATGGGCCGTCGCCTCGTCGCCAAAGAAGCTCAGCTTGTGCGCGCGCTGCTCGAGCGGGCCCTGCGGGACGAGCCCGTCGAGACAGCTCAGCGCCGCGCCGACCGCTCCCCGGTCCCAGGCGTTCGAGACCGCCTCGCGCCACGCGGCGTCGGCCGTGTAGGTCACGCCGTTGGCATCGAGATGGTAGATCTCCGAGCCGACCGAGGTGATCATCACCTGCGGTCGCGGGCTCGCCTGCTGCTCCAGCACCGCCATCGCGCTGTGAAACGAGCGGCCGGTGGCAACGCCGAAGGCCAGCCCGGTCTGGCGGCTGCGCCAGCGCCGGAACGTCGCCAGCGCGGACTCACATCCCACGAGCGTGTTGTCGATATCGCAGATCAGAAGTTGGCGCGGGGTCCGCAGGGGCGGGTTCCGCGCGAGCAGCGCGCCGAGGAGATCGTGATAGCGGGCGGCGTGCCGGTCCCAATCATAGGCCGCCGCCGCGCGGGCGCCGCCGGCGACGCAGCGGGCGCGGAAGGGGGCATCGGTGAGGATGTGCAGGCAGGCGGCCGCGATCGTCGCGGGGGCGCGCGGATCGACGAGCAGCCCGTTGCCGCAGGTCTCGACGATGTCGTTGGGGCCGCCGCTGTCGGTGGCTACCAGCGGCAGGCCGGCGGCGGACGCCTCCAGAAGCGTGAGGCCGAACGGCTCGTTGAGGGCCGGGTTGACGAAGACGCCGCCGCGCTCCCGCGCATAGGCGTAGATCGCCGGCACGTCCTCCGGGCGGTGCGTCTTCGGATAGGCGACGTGGCCGTAGAGATCGTAGCGGTCGATGAGCACGAGGAGGTCGCGCATGGTCGCGGCCATGTCGCCGTCGAGCCGGTCGATGTCGTCACGGGTGCCGGCGACGATCACGAGGTTGGCGCAGGCCTGAAGCTCCGGGCTCTCGCCATAGGCCTGAACCAGCGCCGCCAGATTCTTGCGCGCCACCGGCCGGGCCAGCGCCAGCACCGCCGGCTTGCCGGGATCGTGCAGGAACCGGTCGATCGCCGCGTCGATCCGGGGATGCGGGCGGCTCTGCGCGAAGCGGGCGAGATTGCTGCCCGGCGGAAGGACACGGGCGCGGCCGGGATCGTAGGCGGCATAGCCGACATACTGCACCTCGGCTTCGTCGCGCGACGAAGCGATGACGAGGCTCGCCCGCGCCAGGGCCGCCTCCTCGGTGACGATCCGGCGCGACAGTTCGGGGTCGTTCGCAGCGCCGTCGCCGACCATCGCCGCCTTCACCCGCCCGAGCGAATGGGCCGTGAACACGAAAGGGATGCCGAGCCGATCCTCGACGATCTCCGCAACCGCGGCGGCATCCGCGTAATGCGCGTGGATGATGTCGGGCGCGCGAGGCTGGCGGCCGATCCAGGCGATGAGGTTCTCGGCGTAGCTCTCGACCTCACCGTGCATCGCCTCCTTGGAGCGGTAGCCGGGTGACGCGCTCGCGAGCCGCACGAGCGCGACCTTGTCGGAGATCCGCTCTTCGGGCACGGCGTAGTCGGGGCCGGGCGGGCCCTCGAACCGACGGGTCGCCATCACGATCCGCGCGATTCGCGAGTCCTGGGCCGAGGCGGCGACGAGATCGAGCAGGTATCGGATATGCCCGCCGGTGTCCGAGGTCAGGCCATACACGACGTCACGGCCGCGCAGGCAGCCTTGTAAAGCAATGTGCAGAACGAACATCAGGCGTTCGTCGTGCCGAGACGATCGAAGTCGGATGTATTGAGTAAGGTGCAACACGTGATCCGCGTCGCCCAAGTCGCTCCGAACATTTTCCCCGTTCCCCCCGAACACCATGGCGGCACCGAGAGGATCGTGCACGATCTGTCCGTGGCGCTGCGAAGCTTAGGTATAGACGTAACGCTGTTCGCCTCATCGGACAGTGCGACAGACTTGCCGCGCGTCGGCGATCATCCGAGCCTTGCGGCTCTGCAACATCGGAACCGGCAGGTCCCCCCCGGGGTTCCAGCGGCCCTCGACGCGTTGCAACTGGAAGCTTTGCGCCAGCGGCTCGACCAGTTCGACATCGTGCATTGTCATGGCGAGTTCGCCCATGCGGCGCTGCTGGGCCCGCGCCGGCGACAGAGCCTGACGACGGTGCATTGGCGGGTGGACGAACTCGACCGGGCGCTGTTCTTCGCAGGCTTCCCCGATCTGCCGGTCGCGGCGATCTCGGCGGCGCAGGAGGCCGGCATCCCGGCCTCGAACCGGGCCGGCGTTGTGCATCACGGGATCGCCAAGGACCGCTACACGTTCCGGCCCGAGCCCGGCGCGCATGTCGCCTTCGTCGGCCGGATGACCGATCAGAAGCGCCCGGACACCGCGATCCGCGTCGCCCGCGCCGCCGGCCTGCCGATCCGGCTCGGCGGCACGATCGATGTCGGCAATCCGGACTATTTCGAGCGGAGCGTGCGCCCCTTGCTCGCGCCCGACGCGACCTATCTCGGGCCCGTCGATGATCGGGCGAAAGGCGAGTTGCTCGGCGGCGCACGGGCGCTGCTATTCCCGATCGATTGGCCCGAGCCCTTCGGCCTCGTGATGATCGAGGCGATGGCCTGCGGCACGCCGGTCATCGCCTGGAATCGCGGCTCGGTGCCTGAGATCGTCGAAGAGGGTGTGACCGGCTTCATCGTCGCCTCGGAAGCCGAAGCGGTGGCGGCGCTGGACCGGATCGGGCAACTCGACCGCGCAGTGGTGCGCCGCCGCTTCGAGGAGCGGTTCACCGCCGAGCGCATGGCGCGCGATTACATCACCCTCTACCGTCGCCTGCTCGCCGCCTGATGCGCACCGCGCTTCTGGCCTGGGACTATCCGCCGGCGCCGAGCGGCCTCTCGACGGCGGCACGCGAGATTGCCGAGAGCCTCGCCGCGGCCGGTGCCGAGGTGACCGTCTTCACCCTCGACCGCACCGGCCGCGAACGGGTCGGCGGCGTCGCGGTCGAAGGGCTCGCTCTGCCGCCCGGCGGCGGCTTGGCGCGCCTGCGCCTGTGGGGCTCGGCCGGGCATCTGGCGGCGCCGCTCGCGTTCCGGCGGGCGGTCCTGGCCGCCCATGCCCGAGCGCCCTTCAACGTCATCGAGGCGACGAACTGGTACGCGCCCGCCGCGCTGCTCGCCCGCCGTCGCGACCTGCCCCTGGTGACGCGCAGCTCGACCCCGGCCGCCTTCACCCGTGGGCCCGGCGCCAGCCTGCGCGACCGCCTCGACGGACGCACGGCCGATGCGCTGGAGCGTGCCCAGGCACGGGGCAGCGCCGGCCTCATCGCCAACACGGCCGAGCACGGCGCGGTGATCGCGCGGGCCTATCGCCTTTCCGGGCGGCAACCCTCCGCCGTGATCGGCCTCAGCCTGCCGCCGGAAATTTTGAGCAGCGCCTGCGCCGCCAGCTATCCGGAAACGAATGCCCCGTTGCGCCTGCTCTTCGTCGGGCGGGCGGAGGCGCGCAAGGGGTTCGACGCGCTGCTCGACGCCGTCGCGATCCTCGCCGCGGAGCAGGCGGCGGGCGCCCTGCCGCCGTTCCGGCTCGATCTCGTCGGGGTGCCGCCGAACGACCTGCCGCCGGATCTGCCCGACGCCGCCCGGCAGCGCATCTCGGCCCGCGACCGGATCGATACGACGGCACTGGCGCAGGCCTATGCGGACGCCCACGCGGTGCTTGCGCCATCGCGCTACGAGAGCTTCGGCCTCGTCTACCAAGAGGCCATGGCCTATGGCCGGCCGGTGGTGGCCTGTGCGGAGGATGCGAGCGCCCGCGCCTTCGTCGGCGCGTCCGGGGCGGGCCCCCTGGCGCAGACCGCCACCGGGCCGGCGCTCGCGGAGGCCCTGCGCCCGCTCCTCCTCGATCCGGGCCTGCGCCGCGCCTACCGCATGCGGGCTCTGGCGGCAGCCGGGCGCTTTGATAGGACGAGCCTCGGGCGGGAAACCCTTGCGCTCTACGAGGCTGCGATCGCGGCGGCACGACACCCGTGATCGGTGGCGCCGACGAAAGCTCAGTCGCGGTACGGCCGTAGCAATGCATTCTCCTCTTCCGGGCGGCCACGGCCGGGATCCAGGGCCTCGTAGCGGCGCGAGCGGGCCGCGACATGCGCACGGCTCAGGCGGTGCTCGATCCCGCCGTGGAGGCTGATGAAGCTCTCGGGCCAGCCGCCCGCGAGCTGCGGTCGCTCGTGCACCCGGCCGGCGTAGCGGACATCGTTGCGGTTCAACCGGTACTGCACGTCCGGGTAGACATCCGAGAGAACGCCATCGACGCGGTTGAACCGCGCTAGCCCGATCGAGTGGACGGCGCTGGCCTCGGCGAGTGCGGCGAGCGCGGGCAGGACGCGGCCGGTGGCCGGATCGAGCGTCTCGTCGGCGTCGAGCTGGAGCATCCAGGCGTATCGAGCCAGAGCCTGGAGCGCGTTGCGCTGCGCGGCGAAATCGCCCTCCAGCGGCCGAGCGGCCACGCGCACCGCCCCCGCCGGAAACCCGGCGACCGACATCGCGCCGGGCGGGATGATGTCCGAATCGAGCAGGATCGTGACGTCGTCGGTCCAGCCCGCTTGCGCCGGCAGACCCGCGAGCACCGCATCGACCTCGGACGGACGGCAGAGCAGGCCGAGCGAGACGGGGCATTTGTCCGAACCATCGAGGGCGTAGAGGGCGGCACGCGCGGCGTGCCCGTCATGGGGATGGCGCAGAGCTGCGCAGCCCTCGGCGTCGAGCGGGCGGATGCCGCGTCCGAGCCCCGTGGCGGCGGTGCGGAGGGTGTAGAGGTCGAGCCCGTACGGCGCGTCGGGATCGGATTCGAAGGTCTGCGCCTCGAGCGCCTCGGCCAGATGCGCGCGGCAACGGGATGCGTCCGCCCCGCCTTCGAGCAGGACCCCGCAGGAGCCGCAGGCGAGCGGAAACGGGCGCCGACGCCCATCCGGATAGATCAGGTGCCGCTCGCTCGGCGCGAGCATGTCGGCCGCGCAGACGAAGCATCGGCGCATGGTCATCACCCCGGCATCCCCAAATCCCGGCGAAGCTCTGGTTGCGCCGGGCCGACGCCTTACCTTCGCTGTTCCGCGAGCTTCAAACCCCGAGCCCCTGCCGCAAGTGCCCGCCGACTTCGATCCTCCCGAAGCAGAACGCTTCGTTTTGCCCCCCGCCGCCTCCCTGGCCATCGTCGGCAATGCACCGGAAATCGGTGCGTCGGCGCGTGAGATCGATGAAGCGGACTGCGTCGTGCGCTTCAACAACGCGGAGGGTTTTGGGGGCCGCACCGGCTCGCGGGTCACCCACCTCGCCCTGGTGAATCGCGGCGGTCAGATGCGGGAATGGCTGGCGGACCGAGCTTTTCTCGAGCGGCCGGTGGTCCGGGCGGCGCAGGCCTTCATCCTGCCGTTCCCGATGCTGCCGGCGGAGGAGAACGGCCCCGAGCCGATCTGTTGGACCCGCGAAGCCTTGGCGCTGCTACGCCCCACCGGCCGCCCGATCCACATCCTGCCCGAAGAACTCCACGAGCGGGGACGTCGCTTGCTGGCGCCTCGCACGGCCGGGCGTCCGAACCCGAGCACCGGCTTCCTCGTGACGCTTGCGCTCCTGAACGATCGCCCTTTCGAAGCCACTCCGGCGCAGGCCTACGGCTTCGGGTTCGCTGGCTGGCCCGGACATCCCTGGGCCGCCGAGCGCGCGTGGTTCGCGGAAGCCCAGGCGGCCGGGCGCGTGCGCCTGCACCCTCTCGCAGATTGATCCGCTCATCATGTCCACGCTGATCACGGTGCTGAAGAGCGGCGGCCGCTACAATGCGGTCTGGGTCGAGCGATTGGCCCGCGGCGTGCGCCGCCACGCACCGGCCTTCGACCGGATCCTCTGCCTCACCGACCTGCCGCTCGCCGTCGAGGGCGTGGAGCGCGTGCCCCTGCATCACGACTGGCCGGCCTGGTGGGCCAAGATGGAGGCGTTCCGCCCCGGCCTCACCGAAGGCACGACGCTGCTCTGCGACCTCGACACCGTCTTCACCGGCCCGGCCGGCGCCCTGGCCGAGCCCGGCCTCGCGGCGATGGAGGACTACTTTCACAAGGGCCGCCTTTCCAGCGCGCTGCTGCGCTGGACCGGGGACGAGCTCGCCGGGCTCTACGAGCGCTTCGCGGCCGAGCCCGAGCGCTGGATGACGGCCGGGTCCTGCGGCCCGGTCCCCAACGCCGTGCACGGCGATCAGGTCGTCATCGACCATCTGCTGCGCGAGGTGGGATTACGCCCGAGCTTCTTCCAAGACATCGCGCCGGACCTGCTCGACTTCTACGATCCCCGACGCGCCGCTCACGGCCCTGTCGTGATCTTCATCGGTGAGTCCAAGCCGGATACAGTCCGCGGACCGGTCCACGAGGCTTAGGCCGGCGCTTGAGGCGCGCTGCTCGCTCCGAACGGCGCCCCGGCCGTGGTGACAGCCGACCGGCGCCTGGCGATCCTTCTTCCATCATCAACAGCAGGCCGCCGAATGAGATTTGGACGCTCACCGTTCGGCCGGACCAGAATCCGGGGGACCCTCAATGATCCCTTCCGCCGCGCGGGCGTTGATCGGTTCGTGTGATGTGGCGGGAGGATACGGGCCATGACGAAGCTTTTCATCGCGCGGGTGCGCAACGCTGGCGGTGAGCGCCCCCTCGTGACCGTGCGGGCCGCGGCGGAGGGCGAGGCGCGCCTGTTCGTCGAGGCGGCCTACCCCGAGGACGAGATCGTCGAGATTACCGAGCCCGGCGAATGGGTGAGCGACAGCGACACGGGTACGAAGAACGGCGATGTGCGCGAGCATCCTGGCACCGCATGGCAGGCGCCGACGAGTCGGGCGTAGCGCGCGGCCATGTCCTGCCTGCCCGAGGATGTCCGCGCCCTCGCGCTGATGCTGCCGGAAACGGTCGAGGGCGCGCATCAGGGCCATCCGGATTACCGGGTCGGCGGGCGGATCTTCGCGACGCTCTGGACCGATGAAGCGCGGGTGGTCGTGCGGCTGACGCCCGAGGCGCAAGCCTCATGGCTTGAGGCCGAGCCGGACGCGTTTGAACCCGTGCCGGGTGCCTGGGGGGCGCGCGGCTGGACGAGCCTCGAACTCGACCTTGTCGAAGAGGAGACCTTGCGCGGCGCGCTTCTGACCGCTTGGCGGATCGTCGCGCCGCCCGGTCTCGTTGCCCGCTACGAAGGTCTCGCGCTCGATCCGTGAGTGCGGGTCAGCTTCTCAGCCCCGGCGCTTCCTGACCGGTGCTCGCCACGTATTCCGAGTAGCCCCCGCCATACTGGCGGATCCCGTCCCCGGAGACTTCAAGCACGCGGTTCGAGAGGGCGGCCAGGAAGTGCCGATCGTGGCTCACGAACAGCATCGTGCCCTCGAAGCCTGCCAGCGCGTTGATCAGCATTTCCTTGGTGGCGATGTCGAGGTGGTTGGTCGGCTCGTCGAGGACGAGGAAGTTCGGCGGGTCGTAGAGCATCTTGGCCATCACCAGCCGCGCCTTCTCGCCGCCGGACAGCACGCGGCAGGGCTTCTCCACGTCGTCGCCGGAGAAGCCGAAGCAGCCGGCCAGCGCCCGCAGCGAACCCTGGCCCGCCTGCGGGAAGGTGCTTTCCAGATCCTCGAACACGGTCAGGTCGCCATCGAGTAGGTCCATGGCGTGCTGGGCGAAGTAGCCGAGCTTGACGCTGCCGCCGACGGCAACGGTGCCGGCATCGGGCTGCGCCGTGCCGGTGATGAGCTTCAGCAGCGTCGATTTCCCGGCGCCGTTGATGCCCATCACGCACCAGCGCTCCTTGCGGCGGATCGCGAAGTCGAGGCCTTCGTAGATGATGCGGCTGCCGTAGCGCTTGTGCACGCCCTTGAGCATCGCGACGTCGTCGCCCGAGCGCGGCGCCGGCTGGAACTCGAAGGCGACGGTCTGGCGGCGGCGCGGCGGCTCGACCCGCTCGATCTTGTCGAGCTTCTTCACCCGGCTCTGGACCTGCGCGGCGTGGCTGGCGCGGGCCTTGAAGCGCTCGATGAACTTGATCTCCTTGGCGAGCATCGCCTGCTGGCGCTCGAACTGCGCCTGCTGATGCTGCTCGTTCAGCGCCCGCTGCTGCTCGTAGAAGCCGTAATCACCGGAATAGGTGGTGAGCGTGCCGCCATCGATCTCGATGACTTTGGAGACGATGCGGTTCATGAACTCGCGATCGTGCGAGGTCATCAGAAGCGCGCCGTCATAGCCTTTGAGGAAGGCTTCGAGCCAGATCAGGCTTTCGAGGTCGAGGTGGTTGCTCGGCTCGTCGAGCAGCATCACGTCAGGGCGCATCAGCAGGATGCGGGCGAGCGCGACGCGCATCTTCCAGCCGCCCGAAAGCCGGCCGACATCGCCGTCCATCATCTCCTGGGAGAAGCCGAGCCCGGCCAGCACCTCGTAGGCGCGCCCTTCGAGCGCGTAGCCGTCGAGTTCCTCGAAGCGGGCCTGCACCTCGCCGTAGCGCTCGATCAGCGCTTCCATCTCGTCAGCCCGGTCGGGATCAGCGAGACCGGCCTCCAGCTCCTTCAGCTCGGCCGCGACGACGCTGACCGGGCCCGCGCCGTCCATGACTTCGGCGACGACCGTGCGTCCGGCCATCTCGCCGACATCCTGGCTGAAATAGCCGATGGTGATGCCGCGCTCCGAGGAGACCTGCCCCTCGTCGGGCTGCTCCTGCCCGGTCATCATCCGGAACAGCGTGGTCTTGCCGGCGCCGTTCGGGCCGACGAGGCCCGCCTTCTCGCCCTTCTGAAGGGCGGCGGACGCCTCGATGAAGACGATCTGACGACCGTTCTGCTTGCCGATCTTGTCGAGGCGAATCATGCGTCCGCGAGGCCTGGTTGGTGGTCTGGGGGCGGTGTGCCGGAAAGGGAGCGCTCGCGCCTTACGCCAAGGGCGCGGCGAGCGGAAGCAGAGGGGCTTCAGGGCAGGTCCGCTTCTGGCGACCGCGAGGTTTTCGGTCGCCGGTGCCCGACAGGCCAAGGAAGGCGAGCAAGCGACCGGATTTTATCGGTGAGGCAAATCGAGTTCGATTAGTGGCTACCGAACCGAATTCCAAAAGACATCATATGTTGTAAGTGGTCATCGGCGCCAAATTATCCGTAGAGTTGCAGCTTATTAACCGTGCCTGCCTCACATGATTGTGATCCGAGGCGACCGGGGCGGCGCGCGGATACTCTTTGACGGTCCCCGCGACGCGAACAGATGCGCTGGTTCACAAATCTCAAGCTGATCGGAAAACTCGCCATTCCGGTGGCACTGGTCGCACTGGTCGCGGCCGGTATCGTCGGTCTGGCGCGGAATACGCTCGGCCAACTGCAACGCGGGACACAGGAGGTCGTCGATGTGCGCGCGGCTCGGGTCATCACCGCCTTGCAGACCGCGCTCGCCATCGACGAGGCCGTGATCAGCGAAAAGAACATCATCCTCGAGACCGACGCCGCGATCCTGTCGGCGCAGCACGAGCGATTCGAGGCCGCGCGGGCACGGGCGCTTACCGGCGCAGACCACTTGATCGCCATCGCGGATACCGACGCGCGCCGGGCGATGCTGACCGAGGTCAAAGCGACGATCTCCGGCTTCTTCGCGACGGTCGAGCGTTCGATCGCCCTGGGACTGAAGAACCAGAAGGAGCAGGCGTTCAAGGTCTCCGCGGATGAGGTACGCCCGGTCCGGACAAAGGCGATCGAGGCGATCCAGAAGCGCATCGCGGCCAATATCAGCGATCTCGATGACGCCAAGCGGGAGGCCGCCGAAATCGGCTCGTCCGCCGCTCTGACGCTGACGGTCATCGCGGTCGTCGGCCTGCTGCTGGCCTTCGGGTTGCTCGGGGTGATCGTGATCGTGGGGGTCGTGCGCCCCATCGGCCGTCTCGTACACGTGCTTCAGCGGATGGCCGAAGGCGCGATCGAGACCGAGATCGCCGAGGCGCGCCGCGGCGACGAGATCGGCGCCGTCGCCCGTGCCGTCGAGGCCATCAAGGCGCTCGTCGCACGCAAGGCCGCAGAGCAGGCGGAAATGAAGCGCGTGGCGGATGAAGCCGCGGCGATCGAGCGCCGCCGCACCATGATCGAGTTGGCCGACGGCTTCGAGCGTGCCGTCGGCGGTGTCGTCGGGATGGTGTCGTCCTCCGCCACCGAGTTGCAGGCGACCGCTCAGCAGATGACGGCCACCGCGACCGAGACCGCCAGCCAATCGACCACCGTCGCGGCTGCGGCGGAGGAAGCAGCCTCCAATGTCGGCACCGTCGCCGCTGCCGCGGAGGAACTCGGTGCCTCGGTCCACGAGATCGGCCGGCAGGTCGGCGCGTCGGCGGACATGGCGCAGCGCGCCGTCGGTGAGGCGGACCACAGCGCCGCCCTCATTCATGAACTGAGCCAGGCCGCGGCGCGGATCGGCGACGTGGTGAACCTCATCGCCACCATCGCCAGCCAGACCAACCTGCTCGCGCTCAACGCCACCATCGAGGCGGCGCGGGCCGGGGAGGCGGGGCGTGGCTTTGCCGTGGTCGCGAGCGAGGTGAAGGAACTCGCCGCGCAGACCTCGCGGGCGACGGAGGAGATTTCCGGGCAGATCGCGCAGATCCAGGGTGCCACCGGTCAGGCGGTGACGGCGATCGGCGGCATCACCGGGCGCATCCGCGAGATCAACGCGGTGGCGACGACGATTGCCGCGGCCGTCGAGGAGCAGGGGGCGGCGACCCAGGAGATCGTGCGCAACGTCTCTCAGGCGGCTGTGGGCGCGGGCGAAGTCACCAGCAACATCGCGGGTGTGGCGCAGGCATCGGAGGAAACCGGAGCCGCCGCCACGCAGGTTCTGGCCTCGGCCTCGGAGCTGTCACAGCAATCCGAGCATCTGCGGGCGGAAGTCGCGCGCTTCCTCGCGACGGTGCGCGCGGCCTGAACCGGGACCCACGCGAATTGAAGAAGGGGACGCCTCACGGCGTCCCCTTTTTCGTTCGTCGAACGGGTTTCGAAGGGGGTCACTGAAGGCCGGCAACCCCGATCGAACGGTGACTTAGCCCGGTACCTTCTTATGGGTCACAGCGGCGGCCACTTCGTCGGGCCGGACCTCGTCACCGGCCACCGCGCCGGAAAGCGCCGCGGCGTGAAGGGCCAGTACGGGCACGAAGACGAGCGCCATCATCAGCGCCACAACGAGCACCACGCTGCCGTTACCGCCGGATTTCGCCGCGCGAGAGCGCGCACGGCGGGAAATGACATTGGAGTCAGTCATGGCTCACCTTTTTGTCGGACCAGCCGCCAAGGCCGGTCGCGGGTGAGCCGGATCAGACGATCAGGCGCAGAACACGCGGGTGGCCGAAGGCGGCGTGGTCGATCGACTACTGTCGTCGGGCATTGGGGTCGGAAGTTCCTGTGGAGCCGCGCATCGCGCGCACGGCGACGATGAGCAGACAACGCGCGCTTGCAGGATCGGTTCGATCCCGTCAAGTCCGAACGTCGTTGCGCGCTGTGAATGTGGGCGGTCGTCGCGTTCCGACATCATCGGCGATCAGCGGCGGACCTGCGCGAACGCGTGCGGTGCAACTCGCGTTGGGACACCATGTCGAACGACACGATCATCTGGACGCAGGGCGGCATCGCCGAGGTGCCCCTGCAGCGCTTCACCGGCCGAATCGGCGCGATCGAGGTCGCCACCGTCGAGTATGACGGATCGAACCGTCTCTGGACGTGGTGGAGCCCGCTCGCCGAGGACATCTGGGGCCATGCGCAGGAGCCGGAGGCGGCCAAGCAGGCCGCCGAACTCTGGCTGCGCAACTGGCTCGAAAATTTCCGACCGTTCTTCGAGGCGGGTCGCTGAATGCATCAGGCGGCGACGGGCGCTGCGTCCCGGCTGCGCCACATGTAGCGGGCGAGGATCGAGCGATACGGCGCGAACTGCGCAGCCACCGCGACCGTATCCTCAATCCCTGCGAGCCGCCGCAGGACGCCGACCGCGGCCACGTCGCCGACGGGCCAGATGTCCGGATCGAGAAAGTGGAAGATACCGGCCATGTCGGCCGTCCACGGTCCGACCCCGCGGATACGGCATAGAACGGCCGAGCGCTCGGCATGCGGGTACGTCGCGAGTTCCGGGCCGAGGAGGCCGGCCTCCTCGGCCTCGCGGATGGCGTGGAGCGCCCGCACCTTGTTCGCCGAGACGCCGCAACCGCGCAACAGAACCTCGGTACCCGGGACGAACAGATCGCGCGGCGTCCCGTCCTGGGCCGCCGCGGCCGCCTCGATCCGCGTCCAGATCGAGAGGGCGGCCTTCGTCGAGAGCTGCTGGTTGACGACCTCGACGAACAGACGCTCGGCAAGGCTGGCATGCGCGGGCGGCGCGATCTCGATCGAGCCGATGGCCGTGATGGCAGCTCGCAACGGCTCCGCGACCGTGGCGGCCGTTCCGAGTATCCTTTCGTAGATAACTGCGTCGAGCATCTTCTTCCTGGGGCGACGATGACCACCGCCGGGAAACGCCCGGCATCGTCCACCGCTCCGCCTTCCCGCCTCCGCGTTTGACCCGCAGTGGCCGCGCAGCCCCTTGATCAGAAGCGCGTCGTGAGCGCGGTCAGCCAATCCGGCGAGGCCTCGACCAGCGTGGTTTCGAGCGCCCGATCATAGCCCGATAGAATCAGCGCACCGGTGGCAACGAGGATCAGGCCGAGCGCGAGCTTGAGCCCCTTGCCGACACCCATCATCCGCGCGCGCCAGCGGATCAGCACCTCGCGCGACAGCATCCCGAGGGCGACGAGGGGGAGGGCGGCCCCGACGCCGAAGACCAGCATGGTGGCCGCCACAGTGCCGAGGTCGCGCCCCTGGGCGGCGAGCAGGGAGGCCGCGCCGAGGGTCGGGCCGACGCAGGGGCTCCAGACGGCGCCGAGGAGGAGGCCGACGGCGAACTGGCCCGCCAGCCCCGCGGTCGCAACCCCGCCGAACCGCTGCTCCGCCCAGTTGCTCAACGGCCCGGCCGCAACGGCGAACCGATTCTGCGCCGCCGGTACGATCAGGATAATGCCGAGCAGCACCAGCAGTACCGCCCCGATGGCGCGAAACCGGTCGCTGTCGAGGCCGAGCGCGAACCCGATCGTCGCGATGAACAGCCCGATCGCGACGAAGGAGAGCGCCAGACCGGCGGCGAGTGCCACGGGCCCGAAGCGATGCTCCGCGACCGCCGCGCCCAGCACCAGCGGAAGCAGCGGCAGCACGCACGGCGACAGCACCGAGAGGAGGCCGGCAAGGAAGGCGAGGCCGAGATGGCTGGCCATGGTGCGGCTCGAAACCCTTGTCCGAGACGTCCCCAGTCACACGCCGGCCGGATCGCCTCGGCCGGGTGCCCTCGTCTCCCGGCTTTCTCTACAGGCGAACGCCGTGCCCCGCATCGGCCGGCCGGCTTCCCTTGGTGCCGCATCCCAGGCGGCCCTCTGTCTTCGCCGCCGTGCCCAGCTCACCCGTGCCCATGCGTCGGCATGGACGCGTTCCCCCGGATCAGCTCCCGGCCGGCATAGAGGCCGCCGACGACCTGCAGGTCGAGGCGTTCCGCGTCGCGCCGACGGACCTCGGCCATGATCTCACCGGCCGCGTCAGGATCGGCCCCGATCGTCACCAGCGCCTGTTCACCCAGCGCAAAGGCCGATTCGAGCGTCTCGCGCATCTGGTAGGCGACACCCGCCTCGATCAGTTCCACCGCATGCTCGCGGTCACGGGCACGCGCCAGCACTGGAACCAGCGGAAACTCCGCCTTTGCCAGCTCGGCGATGCGCTTGGCCATGGCGCGGTCGTCGATGCAGATCAGGATCGCTCGCGCCGTCGCGGCGCCGGCCGCGCGCAGGATGTCGAGCCGGGCCCCATCGCCGTAATAGACCTTGAAGCCGAACCCCTCGGCGAGGCGGATGTTGTCGGCGTTGGTGTCGATGATCGAGACCGAGCACCCGCGCGAGATCAGCGGCTGGCTGACGATCTGCCCGAAGCGGCCGAACCCGATGATCAAGGCGCTGCCGACGAGATCCTCCGGCGCCTCAACCCCGTCCGTAGACGCGGTGGCCTTCGGCCCGAGGCGATCGAAGGCGATGACGGTCAGCGGCGTGATCGCCATCGACAGGATGATGGTGGCCGTCAGGATCGCGTTGGTCGTGCCGTCGATGATCCCCGCACTCGCCGCCGCCACATAGAGCACGAAGGCGAATTCGCCGCCCTGCGCCATCAGGGCCGTCCGCTCCAGCGCCTCGGCATGTTTGGTCCGCAGGGCGCGGGCGACCCCGTAGATGACGAGACTCTTCACCGCCATGTAGGCGGCCACGCTCATGAGGATCAGGCCCCAGTTCGCGGCGATCACTGCGAGATCGAGGGACATCCCGACGCCGAGGAAGAACAGGCCGAGCAGGATGCCGCGGAACGGTTCGACATCGGCTTCCAGCTGGTGGCGGAAGCTCGATTCCGAGAGCAGCACGCCGGCGAGGAAAGCCCCCATCGCCATGGAGAGGCCGCCGAGCTGCATCGCCAGCGCCGAGCCGAGCACGACCAGAAGCGCCGCCGCAGTCATGACCTCTCGCGCCTTCGCCGCGGCGAGCAGGCGGAACAGCGGGTTGAGCAGCCAGCGGCCCGCGGCCACGAGCGCGGCGATGGAAACCAGGGCGATGGCGACGGCGATGGCGCGCTCGGTCCCACTCGTTTCGGCGCCACCGGGCGCGAGCAGCGCGACGGCGGCCAGAAGCGGCACGATGGCGAGATCTTCGAGCAGCAGGATGGCAACGATCCGCTGGCCTTTCGGCGTCGAGAGCGAGCCGCGTTCTTCGAGAAGCTGCATGACGATGGCGGTCGAAGTGAGCACGAAGCCGGTGCCGGCCACGAAGGCCACGACGACCGGAAACCCCATGGCGACGCCGACCAGCGTGAGGGCGGCGATGCAGGCGCCGACCTGGGCGAGACCGAGACCGAAGATTTCGCGGCGCATGCCCCAGAGCCGCGACGGCTCCATCTCCAATCCGATGATGAAGAGGAACATCACGACGCCGAGTTCGGCGACGTGAAGGATGGCGTGGGCATCGGTGAAGAGGCCGACGCCGAACGGCCCGATGGCCAACCCCGCCACGAGGTAGCCGAGGACCGAGCCGAGCCCGAGCCGCTTGAACAACGGAACGGCGACGACGCCCGCGGCGAGAAGGGAGACGACCTGAACGAGTTCGTTCGCGGCCCCGGATGCTTCGATCGCCATGGCGTGGTCGGACCTCTGGACGTGTTGGAAAGCGCCGGTCGGGCGCGGGGCGGAGCGTGCGGGCAGGGGGCGCGCAGCCCTCGGTGAGCTGCGCGCCTTCGATCACGGATAGCGGACGGGCGGGGGATCCTCGGGCAGCGGGATGAACTCGGCATCGTTCGGCACCGTGTCGAAGCGGCCCTGGCGCCAATCCTCCTTGGCCTGGGCGATCCGCTCCGGCCGCGAGGAGACGAAGTTCCACCAGAGGTGCCGCGGGCCGTCCATCGGCTCGCCGCCTAGAACCATGAACCGCGCGGCCTCCGTGGCGCGCACGCTGATGCGGTCGCCGGGCCGGAACACCAAGAGCTGGGCCGGGACCGAAACCGTCGCCGGCAATCTCGATGGCGCCCGCAACCGTATAGATCGCCCGCTCGTCGTAGGTCGGGTCCAGCGGCAGGACGGCGCCGGCTTCCAGCACCACATCGGCATAAACCATCGGGCTCGATGTCCGCACCGGCGAGCGCGCGCCGAAGGCTTCGCCCGCGATCAGGCGAACGGTCTTGCCCTCGCCGGTGAGGACCGGAAGCGCCGAGGCATCGTAGTGCTCGAAGGCCGGCGCGCTTTCCTCCTCCCGAGCCGACAGGGCGACCCAGCTCTGAATTCCGAACAGGCGGGAGCCGGTCTGGCGAAGGGTCGGGGCGGTGCGCTCCGAATGGGTGATGCCGCGTCCGGCCGTCATCCAATTCAGTTCGCCCGGCCGGATCGGCAGCTCGGTGCCGAGACTGTCGCGATGCATGATCTCGCCGTCGAACAGGTAGGTGACGGTCGAAAGGCCGATATGCGGGTGCGGACGCACGTCCATACCCTGACCGAGCAGGAACTCGGACGGTCCCATCTGGTCGAAGAAGATGAACGGGCCGACCATCCGGCACTCAGTCGAGGGGAGGGCGCGGCGCACGGCAAACGAGCCGAGATCGCGCGAGCGCGGCACGATCAGGGTCTGGATCGCGTCGCAACTGAAATCGTCGCCCGGGATCGGATCATCCGCACTGTGCCAGCTCATCGCCCTTCTCCCTGTTCGGCCGAGACCGACGGCACGGCACGGCTCGAGAAGCGTGTCGGTCGCCGCGTCGCCCGCCATCCTGTGACGGCGTGTCGTCGAAAGCACTATGGAATGAGCGAGAGAGAACGAAAATGGAAACTGAGGAAACGTATCGTTTCCAAAAATGCCGCTCTTGGCTCTTCACGCCCCCGTTCAGTAGCCACGTCGTGCCCCCGCCCATCCGGCCTGACGTCCCCTGCCTGGCGGCCTATCCCTATGTCGTCGTGCGCGTGGCCCGTCCTCATTGTCCGAACCGCACGGGCAGCTACCGGCTCGCCCGGTTGGCCACTCGGCTTGCTCAGCGCGCCCGCAGCGGGCTTCCCACATCTCCATGAGCGCCGCACCAGTGCTGGCGACGCACCGCGTTGGCCGCATGGCTACCTCAGCCGGATACCTCTGGGGTGCAGGCGGGTTTCCGTTGATGCAAGCCGATGGCGTGATGCCCGAACATGCGGCTCACCATCGGCCTCACGAGCAGGAGGGAGCTACCGCTATGGCAGACATTCGCTCACACGACCCGCTTGGCAGATCCGATGGCGGGCCAGCATCCGGCCGAGGCGGCTCATCGAGTGGTGGCGGGGCAGCGGATCAGGCGCGACAGGCGTTGCGCGATGCGACGGATAAAGCTTCTGACGCCTGGGACAGCGCCTCGGAGTACGGCTCGCGGTACTACCGTCAGGGAAGCCGAGCAGTCGGCAATGTGGATTCAACCACGATGACGGGCTTCCTCGTCGCGGGGGCTATCGGCTTCGGGCTCGGCTGGTTGGTGTTCGGCCAGCATTCCTATTCCGGGGATTACGTCGCGAGACGCATGAGCCGCAGCAGCGAGCGCGATTACTAGATTGGAGCTGCCGGCGACTGGCCAAGCCGAGCAAGGCACAGTCTGTCGTCGGCAACCTCCCATCCATGACTAGTATCTTCCCCGACCAGATTGCCCCCATGGTTTTGGCCGGCAAGGAGGGCCGCGAGCGGACCATGATGCGCTGGGGCATCCCAGGGCCGAAGGCTTACGGCGAACAGCCCGTCACCAACGTCCACTGTTTGATGGGCGCATGACGGAGGTGGCGCGTGGCGAGCGTCACGATGGAGAGGCAACCCCATAGGAGGGTCGAAGCCTCGTGCGCTTTGTGATGCCGCGGCAGGGAACGGAAAGTCGCTAACCCGGCGGTGCCAAGCTGCAGTTCATATCGCCGCACTTTTGACGTTCACGGCCAAAAACCATGAGCCCTAAGGCATCGCGATTGAATGTTCTTTTCGGCCAGAGGGGAATGGCGCGCCCTGCGGGAATCGAACCCGCCTTTTCAGCGTGAAAGGCTGACGTCCTAACCGATAGACGAAGGGCGCTGTCTGACGGCGACCGGTCTATAGTCGGGTTCGCCGCCGACGGCAACGGCTTTGCCGCATGATTCCGCGACTTGACGTGGGGCGGTCCCATCGGCTTCTCGGACATCCGATACGTCGCGTCCCTTTCCTGCCCTGAAAGACCCGCCCATGACCCCGCCGCGCGACCGCCCGGCCAAGCCGTACGGCTTCCGGCCCCGCCCGCGACCCCAACCTTCGGGACCGGCGGCGCGTGAGGGGAGGGACCACGTCGTGCTCTATGGCTGGCACCCCGTCTCGCAGGCCTTGGCCAATGCGGGCCGCCACTTTCATCGGCTGCTCGCCACCGAGAATGCGCTGGCGCGCCTGAAAGAGGCCGGCATCGAACTGCCGATCGAACCGGAGATGGTCCGCCCGAGCGCGATCGACCGGCTGCTCGGCCCGGACGCGGTGCATCAGGGTCTCTACGCGGAGGCCGAGCCGCTGGCCGCACCCGCACTCGACGCGATGCCGGACGACGCACTGCTGCTCGCGCTGGATCAGATCACCGATCCGCACAATGTCGGCGCCATCGTCCGAACGGCGGCCGCGTTCGGCGTCACTGCCATCGTCACCACCGCGCGCCACTCGCCGAATGCCACGGGCGTGCTGGCGAAATCCGCGTCCGGCGGCCTGGAGCACGTCCCGCTGGTGATCGTCCGAAACCTGGCCGAGGCGCTGATCACGCTCGGCGAGCGCGGTTTCACCCGGATCGGTCTCGATTCGGATGCCGGAACGACCCTCGAGGCGGTCGGCCCGCGCCGACCGGCGGTGCTCGTGCTGGGGGCCGAGGGCAAGGGCCTGCGCCAGCGCACCACCGAATGCTGCGACCTGCTGGTGCGCATCGACGCAACCGGCGCCATCCGCAGCCTCAATGTCTCGAACGCCGCGGCGATCACCCTCTACGCCCTGACGCGTTCGGCCGGGACGGCGGCCTGACACCTGATCCCGGCGCCGGATGGCGCCGGGCATCGTCTGAAGACCGATACGCTCCGGTCTGGTCGCAACAAGATCCCGGACGAATCGTATCCGCCCGAACTCAACTCTCGCGGCGGCGTTCGCGTCCGAGTCTCCGGCATTCCAAGACGTTGCAAGACGTTGCGTCGCGCACGCGGATCCGGTATCGCTCGCACCGATTTCCTCATCGATACCGTCAGGATCCAGGCTTTCTCGCCCGGCGGACGCATCGCCGGGGGGATCGAGCCCTCGGCCATCGCTTTCAATATGCGTCGGCCCTCCGAAAGGAGGCGAGCCCGGCCGGATCGTCCATCCGGCGGGCGGCGGTGACGGGGGTCCTTTGCAACACGAGCCGCCGACGCAGGCCTCACGAAACGGGGCCATTCAGGAGAAAGAATGTCAGCTGGTCTGAACGTAAGCTCTTCGGCCCGCGAGGATTTCGCGGCCCTGCTCGAGGAATCCTTCCTCCAGCATGAGATCACCGAAGGTTCGGTCGTCAAGGGCACCGTCGTCGGCATCGAGAAAGATGTCGCCGTCATCGATATCGGTGCCAAGACCGAGGGGCGCGTCCCCCTCAAGGAATTCACCGGCCCGGGCCGCGAGGGCGAGCTCAAGGTTGGCGACGAGGTTGAGGTTTACGTCGACCGCATCGAGAACGCGCTGGGCGAGGCCGTCATCTCGCGCGACAAGGCGCGCCGCGAGGAGTCGTGGGTCAAGCTCGAGAAGGCCTTCGAGGCCAACGAGCGCGTCACCGGCACGATCTTCAACCAGGTCAAGGGCGGCTACACCGTCGATCTCGACGGCGCCGTGGCGTTCCTGCCGCGCTCCCAGGTCGATATCCGCCCGGTCCGCGACGTGACCCCGCTGCTCGGCACGCCCCAGCCGTTCCAGATCCTCAAGATGGATCGCCGCCGCGGCAACATCGTCGTGTCGCGCCGCACCGTGCTCGAAGAGAGCCGCGCCGAGCAGCGCTCGGAGCTGGTGGCCAACCTTGAGGAAGGTCAGGTCATCGACGGCGTCGTCAAGAACATCACCGAGTACGGCGCCTTCGTCGATCTCGGCGGGATCGACGGCCTGCTGCACGTCACCGACATGGCGTGGCGCCGCGTGAACCACCCGTCCGAGGTCGTGACCATCGGCCAGACGGTCAAGGTCAAGATCATCAAGATCAACCACGAGACGCACCGCATCTCGCTCGGCATCAAGCAACTCCTGGCCGATCCGTGGGAGGGCATCGCCGCCCGTTACCCCGAGGAAGCCAAGCTCAAGGGCCGCGTGACCAACATCACCGACTACGGCGCCTTCGTGGAGCTGGAGCCGGGGATCGAGGGCCTGATCCACGTCTCCGAGATGAGCTGGACCAAGAAGAACGTCCATCCGGGCAAGATCGTCTCCACCTCTCAGGAGGTCGAGGTGCAGATCCTGGAGGTCGATTCGGTCAAGCGTCGTATCTCGCTCGGCCTCAAGCAGACCCTTCAGAACCCGTGGGATGCCTTCGCTGAAAAGCACCCGGTCGGTTCCGAGGTCGAGGGCGAGGTCAAGAACAAGACCGAGTTCGGCCTGTTCATCGGCCTCGAAGGCGATGTCGACGGCATGGTTCACCTGTCGGATCTCGACTGGAACCGTCCCGGCGAGCAGGTCATCGAGGAGTTCAAGAAGGGCGACATGGTGCGTGCCCAGGTTCTCGACGTCGATGTCGAGAAGGAGCGCATCTCGCTCGGCGTGAAGCAGCTCGGCGGCGATCCCTTCGCCGAAGCCGGCGAGGTCAAGAAGGGCCAGATCGTCACCTGCGAAGTCGTCGAGGTGAAGGATTCCGGCCTGGAGGTGAAGCTCGTCGACACCGACATGCAGACCTTCATCCGCCGCGCCGAACTCGCCCGTGACCGTGGCGACCAGCGTCCCGAGCGTTTCGCCGCCGGCGAGAAGTTCGACGCGCGCGTCATCCAGTTCGATCGCAAGGCCCGCCGCGTGCAGGTCTCGATCAAGGCGCTGGAAGTCGCCGAGGAGAAGGAGGCGATGGCCCAGTTCGGCTCCGCCGATTCGGGCGCTTCGCTCGGCGACATCCTCGGTGCCGCCTTCAACAAGAAGAAGGGTGGCGACGAGGAGTAAGCCTCGCTGCCTTCCGACAATGCCTCGGGGCCGGCTCTGCCGGCCCCGAACTTTTTCCGGTCCCGTTTTCGAATCGTCCCGAAGCGAGCGCGATGGCAAACCGCCTCTCGAGCTTAGGCGCCAGCCTGAGATGGTTGAGGGGCCAGCGCCCCGGACGCCGTTCCGACCCGCTCCCGTCCCATTTCGATTCCGAGCGCTATCTCGACCTCAACGCCGATGTGGCGATGGCGGTCGAAGCCGGTCTCGTCGCCTCGGCGGAAGAGCATTACCGCGTCTTCGGTCGCCGCGAGGGGCGCCCGATCCAGGTCCCATCGGCGACGGCCGAGCTCGGCGGCGGAATCGCCGGAGAGTGGACCTACCGATATCCCTACCGCGCCTGGCCCGAACTGCCGGCCATCGCCTTCGCCGCGCCCCGACCCGGCCCTGAGGATGACGCCATCGCGCGACGCCTCATCGCCGCCTGGCAATCCGGTGCCGGACGCGCAACGGTCCAGGCCGACAGCGAGGGCATGTGGGCGGCCCGGAGCCAGGGCTTTCCCGATTTCCACCGTGCCCTGCAAGGCGGGGATGCCGGCGCGCTCGCTGGCCTGCTGAACAACCTGTTCCAGTCGCATCTCGCGCACGGCATTGCCATGGGGCGCACGATGGCGACGCTGGCCCGCCACGCGCCCACGCCGTTCGCCGCAAGCTGGTGCGACCGGCTGCTGCGGCTCTCGGAGGCGGTCGGCCTCGCCCCGATCCGCTCACCCGAGCAGGGCGATTACGCGGCCGCGCTCCCCGGTCCCCTTGCCCACCATGTCGCGCCCCCGCGTCTCGAGGCCGAGCTCGGCTTCCCCCTGGCTTTTCCCCGAGGTCGGCGCCCCGTTCGGCGTGCGATACGGCGCCAACATCCTGCCCGAGCACGCCTTGACCCACGCCTACGCCGCTTGGCGGGTGGGACAACTCGGCCGCTTCGACCGGGTGGTCGAGATCGGCGGCGGTTTCGGCGGACTGGCTTGGTTCCTGCGCCATCCCGGCCGGCACTATACGATCCTCGATCTGCCCTTCACCAACGTGCTCCAGGGCTGGTTCCTGCTGAAAGCGGGCCTCGACGTGTCCCTGGCCGGCGAGCCGGACGCCGCGATCCGGGTCCGGCCGTGGTGGGAGATCGAGCGGAACGAGCGCTACGATCTGGCGATCAATCAGGACTCGCTGCCGGAGATGCCGCCGGAGACGGCCGCCATGTATATCGCGCGGATCCGCGCCATCGCCCCGCTGTTCTTCTCGATCAACCAAGAGGCGGCGGCACCGAACACCGACGCATTCCGGCAGGCCGTCGTCGCCGATCTGGTTGCGCGAGACGGTGGCTACCGCAGGCTGGGCCGGCATCTGTTCTGGATGCGTGACGGCTACGTCGAAGAAATCTACGCTCGACGCTGAACGGGTTGCCTCCCGCGGACATGGCGTCCGACGACGACCGCTCCGGGTTGTACCGGCGTGACTGGAACGGGCTCTTGCCCGCGCGCCTCGGGCGGCGCTAAACACGTGCGCGGACTTGGTCGCAGCAACCGAACCCAAGTCCATCAAGGGTTTGGCCGGCATCCGGATCGGACAGGGCCGTGCTCCGGCAGGGCATGGCGTGAACGGTCCCAAAGAAACGACGGCTGCACCGCGCCGCTTGGAGAGGAGTACATCGTCGGATGGCTGCAGACGCCGAGTTTCTCATCGACCGCCGCCGTCTGCGCCGCAAGCTCACGCTATGGCGGATGCTCGGCATCGGTGCGGCCATCGTCGCCGTCGGTGCCTTGGGCTACCGCGCGCGGGTCGGCGAGGGCCGGCTGTTTCCGGCCACCGAGAATCAGATCGCCCGGATCTCGATCGGCGGCTTCATCGCCGGCAGCGACTCGACCCGCAAACTGATCGAGCGGGTCGGCGAGTCGAACGCGGTCAAGGGTGTGGTGATCTCGATCTCGTCACCGGGCGGCACGACGACCGGCTCGGAGGAGCTCTACCGCAACCTGCGCGCGCTGGCCGCGAAGAAGCCGATGGTCGCCTTCGTCGATGGCACGGCCGCCTCGGGCGCCTACATCACCGCGATCGCCGCCGATCACATCGTCGCCCGCGAAACCGCGCTCGTCGGCTCGATCGGCGTGCTCTTCCAGTACCCGGACGTGTCCGGCCTGCTCGACAAGGTCGGCGTGAAGGTCGAGTCCGTTAAGTCCTCGCCGCTCAAGGCGGAGCCCTCGGGCTTCAGCCCGACTTCGCCGGAGGCCCGCGCGGCCCTGTCGTCGATCGTCCTCGACACCTACGGCTGGTTCAAGGGCCTGGTGGCGGAGCGCCGCGGCATGGATGAGAGCCAGATTGCCGCCGTCGCCGATGGCCGCGTGTTCAGCGGTCGCCAGAGCCTGCCCCTCAAGCTCGTCGATGAGCTCGGCGGCGAGCGCCAGGCGGTGGCATGGCTGGAGAAGGAGAAGAAGGTCCCCGAGAAGCTTCCGGTGAAGGACTGGAAGCCGAAGGCCGACGGCGGGTTCAAGCTCTGGTCGACTCTGGGGCTCGGCGCCGATCTTCTCGGCCTTGAAGGGCTTGCCAGCCGTCTCCGTGCCGTCGAGGACGAAGCCGCCGGGCTCAGCGGCGGGCTCCTGGCCGTCTGGCGGCCGGCCCCCTGAGGTCTCGCGCCGCGCCAGCCCCGCATCCGGAAGAGAGCCGCATGATCAAGTCGGAACTCGTGCTCAAGATTGCTGAGCAGAACCCCCATCTCTACCAGCGCGACGTCGAGACCCTGGTGAACGCGATCCTCGACACGATCGCCGACGCCCTGGCGCAGGGCGACCGTGTGGAGCTGCGCGGCTTCGGCGCCTTCTCGGTCAAGCGCCGCGAGGCTCGCCGCGGGCGCAATCCGCGCACGGGCGAATCCGTGGCTGTGTCGGAGAAGGCGATCCCCGTCTTCAAGACCGGCAAGGAGATGCGCCTGCGCCTCAACCGCGCCGGTATCGGCGACGAGCAGCCGAGCGCCTGATCGCATCCGCGCCGAAGCGTCGTTACGGGTGTGACACGAGGCGCAGTCTCGACATCTCGCTTCGCCGCGCCCATTTCGACGCCGCTTGCGCCGAACCGGCATCCCCTTCGGCGTGAAACGCTCTAGTTCTGCGGTCTGAGCCTCGAAAAGCCCCTCGCTCGAAAGCCCTTAGCGGCACCGGTGAGCCCCCCGAAGGCCCATGCCGTCCGTCGGAGACCTCTTGCATGATTCGATTTCTGAAGGCGCTGATCCTGCTGCCGATCGCGGTGGTGGTGGTCCTGCTGGCCGTCGCCAATCGCGAGGCCGTGACCCTCTCCTTCGATCCGTTCTCGCCTGAGCCCGTGTTCAGCCTCTTCCTGCCGCTCTACGCCGTGGTGTTCGGCTCGGTGGCGCTCGGCATTCTCGTCGGCGGTATCGGAAGCTGGCTCGGGCAGAGCCGGACCCGCCAGCGCGCGCGCTATCATCGCCGTGAGGCCGACCGTCTCGCCAAGGAGGCGGCCGAGTTGAAGACCTTCGGCACGCCGGGCGTCGAGCCGGGTTACGCTGGCGCCGGCTCCTACACCGCCCTGCCGGCCCCGGCAGCGGCGCGCTGAGGGCTTCGTCCCGTCCATGGCAGACATCTGCGTCAAGATCTGCGGCCTCAGCACCGAGCCGACGCTCGACGCGGCCCTCGACGCAGGCGCCGACCTCGTCGGCTTCGTCCATTTCCCCAAGAGCCCGCGCCACCTCACCCTGGAACAGGGCCGAGGCCTCGCGCAGCGGGCGCGGGGGAGGGCGCAGCGCGTGGTGCTGCTGGTCGATCCGGACGACGCGCTGCTCGCCGCTGCGATCGAGGCGTTCGATCCCGACCTGATCCAGCTTCACGGCCAGGAGACGCCACAGCGCGTCGCCGACATCCGTGCGCGGACCGGCCGGCCGGTCATGAAGGCCGTCGGCATTGCCGCGGTCGCCGATCTTCGCACGCTCCCGGCCTATGCCGTCGTCGCGGACCGGCTTCTGCTCGACGCCAAGCCTCCCCCCGGCGCCGATCTGCCAGGCGGGAACGGACGCCGCTTCGACTGGGACATCCTGAACGGGGCCGAGCTACCAGCGGGCACGATGCTGTCGGGCGGCCTCGATAGCGGGAATGTCGGCACGGCGCTCGCGCGCACGGGGCTCGTCGCCGTCGATGTCTCGTCGGGTGTCGAGATCCGGCCGGGCGAGAAAGATCCGGACAGAATCGCGGCCTTCGTCGCCGCCGCCCGCCGCAGAGCCTGAGCATCGCGGGCGTTGCCCAGCGGTTGCTTCAGCGCGTTTGTCCGGCTGTGCCGCATTGCGGCGACCCGCGCATGGGTCTAGCACGCGAGGCAACGATCAGATTTTCGCGAAGGACCGTCCCCGTGACGCTGAACCCCGCTCCCAATTCCTTCCGCACCGGGCCGGATGAGCGCGGTCGCTTCGGCATCTTCGGCGGCCGCTTCGTGGCCGAGACGCTGATGCCGCTGATTCTCGATCTCGAGAAGGCCTATGCCGACGCCAAGGCCGACCCGTCGTTCAAGGCGGATATGGAATCCTACGGCACCCACTACATCGGCCGGCCGAGCCCGCTCTACTATGCCGAGCGCCTGACCGAGCACCTGCGCGCCCAGACTCCGGCGGGGCAGGGGGCGAAGATCTTCTTCAAGCGCGAGGAGCTGAATCACACCGGCTCGCACAAGGTGAACAACGTCCTCGGCCAGATCCTGCTCGCCCGCCGCATGGGCAAGCCGCGGATCATCGCCGAGACCGGCGCGGGCCAGCACGGCGTCGCGACGGCGACGCTCTGCGCCCGTTTCGGCCTGAAATGCGTGGTCTATATGGGTGCCGTCGATGTCGAGCGGCAGGCCCCGAACGTGTTCCGCATGAAGATGCTCGGCGCCGAGGTGATCCCGGTGCAATCCGGCACGCGCACGCTCAAGGACGCGATGAACGAGGCCCTGCGTGACTGGGTCACCAACGTCTCCGACACCTTCTACTGCATCGGCACCGTGGCCGGACCCCATCCCTATCCGGCGATGGTGCGCGACTTCCAATCGGTGATCGGCATCGAGACGAAGCAGCAGATGCTGGAGATGGAGGGCCGCCTGCCGGACTCGCTCATCGCCTGCATCGGCGGCGGCTCGAACGCCATGGGTCTGTTCCACCCCTTCCTCGATGACCGCGACGTCGAGATTTACGGCGTCGAGGCGGCCGGGCACGGCGTGCAGAGCGGCCTCCACGCCGCCTCGCTCACCGGCGGCCGCCCGGGCGTGCTGCACGGCAACCGGACCTACCTGCTGATGAACGAGGACGGCCAGATCGCCGACGCCCACTCGATCTCGGCGGGCCTCGATTATCCCGGCATCGGCCCCGAACACGCATGGCTGCACGAGATGGGCCGGGTCACCTACCTGTCGGCGACCGATGCGGAGACGCTGGAGGCGTTCAAGCTCTGCTCGATGCTGGAAGGCATCATCCCGGCTCTGGAGCCCGCGCACGCGCTGTCGAAGGTGATGGAGCTCGCGCCGACCAAGCCGGCGGACCACTTGATGGTGCTGAACCTCTCCGGCCGCGGCGACAAGGACATCCCGCAGGTGGCGCAGATCTTCGGTCAGACGCTCTGAGGGGGAGAACCTGCGCGGGGGCCGCAACAGACCGTTGACACCCTCGCGCGCTTCTCCCTATATCCCGCCCATCGGACGCCGCGTCAGCGCCGTCCGTGACAGTGGCGGGGTAGCTCAGCTGGTTAGAGCAGAGGAATCATAATCCTTGTGTCGGGGGTTCAAATCCCTCCCTCGCTACCAAATCACCTTCAAATAGAACGATGAGACGCCGAGCCCTGGACAACCGTCCGGGGCTTTTTGTTTCTATGGGCTGCCCTTCGGAACTCAGATGCTTGAGCCGATGAGGATCGCGCCGTCTCCCGCTCTCCTGAACCTCGCCTCAGTTCCGAAGCGCCGGCTCGAGCGGGAGCGGTCGCAGCGTGACCGGCTGGCCCATGAACGCAGCGGTGAACGAGCGGCCGTTCTGGTCGAGTGTGACGCTGTCGGGGGCGATGGCGGTGATGTGCCAGTTGTCGCGTCCCTCGCCAGGGCCGAGCCAGCTCTCGTCGCCGCTGCCGTCGTCGATCAGCACACGGGCTCTGCCGCCATCGACGACGATTCCGCGCACCGTCAGCACCGGGCGGCGCGGCTCGCCTTCGAGGATCGCGGCCCGGCTTCCTCGCGCGGTCCAGTCGCGTCGGCCGGGATCGAACAGGGGCCGGCGCAACGCCGCGCCGCTTGAAGCGGCGCCGGGTTGCGAGTCGAAAGGCCGTGCGGGGGCCTCCGGCGCCGGCTCTACCCCGATCGGCCAAGCGAAAGCAGCCAACGCCGCGGCACAGGCGAGCCCGAAGACCGCACGCGGCAGGCGGCGGGTCGCGCGGAGGGCACGCCGGACGCCCATCACGGCGTCGCTCCCGGCACCGGCGGCGGGATCAGGACGCCGCGGGCGATCAGGCTCGCCCGCATCACCGTTGGCCGGCCGGTCTCGCGATCCGCCGCGCGCTCGATGCCGAGTTCGGCCTCCTCGACAGCGACGAGCGGTGACTCCGTCTCGAGCGCGTGCAGCAGCCCCTGCAGTCCCTCCGCCGTGCCCCGGACCGAGGCGCGAAGGCGCGGCAGGGTGGGGCGGTCAGGATCGGCTTCGAGGTCGGCGCGCTCGACCACCGCCGCCCGTGCGCCGGCTAGGCTCTCGAGGCGCTGGCGGAAGATCGCGAGCAGTTCCTCTCCGCTTGAACCGGCAAGCGGGATCGGCAGCGGCGGACGCGACGCGGCGGCGCGCGCGCGGTCGAACCGCTCGCGGCCTACCTCGATCTGCGCGGCGGCCTCGACCGCCTCGCCGACCGGGTCGGCGGCCTCGACCCCGGCCTCGCGCCGGTTCGCGCCCTGGCGGAGGGCGTCGCCGGCGACCGGCTGCGCCCGCACGCGGCCCTGTCCTCCGGACAATATGTCGAGATCCGCGCCGCTGTCTCGGACGGACGGGGCCGCGCCCTGCGCAGCGCGATCATCTCCGCGAGCGGCACCGGCACACCGGTCCTGTCCTGGCAGCCGGACGGGCCGGATCTGGTGGGCGGCCTAGCCCATCCCGCCTGCGGGCCGCTCGCCGCCGCGCTGATCCGGCTCTGAGCCAAACTTATCAAATATCAATCGCTCGTTAACCATAAGTAGCTAGCGTCACCCCCACCAGCAACCAGCGGCATCGAGGTCGAGCGGAGGCATGGCGATTCGTGCACATGTCCTCGCGCTGACGTTCGGGCTGGCTCTCGGCCCACCCGGCGCAGCCTTTGCCGCCGAGCCGTTGTCAGCGCCCGGCTACGGCCCGCGGCCCTCGGGCGGATTCATCCTCCGCGGGAACGACCGGTTCATCGCCGGGGAGGCACCCGCGGCGCAGAGGCTCCCGGGCGGCCTCGTCAGCCTCAACCTCGTCGAGGCCCCGCTGCCGAATGCCGCCAAGGCGGTGCTCGCCGACACGCTGGGCCTGGGCTACACCCTCGATCCGCAGGCCACCGGCACCGTCACGCTCCAGACCGGCGGTGCGGTCACCCGCGAGGCGCTGCTGCAGATGTTCGAGGCGGCGCTGGCGAGCCGCGGTCTCGTGCTGCGCCGTCGCGGACGCATCGCCCAGATCGGACCCGCGGCCACCGACCCGAATGCCGTGCGCGCGGTGCGCGGCCCGGCCGCGGAAGCCGGCGCCGTCGCCGTGCCCCTGCGCTGGGTCTCAGCGGTCGAGATGCAGGCGATCCTGACGTCGGTCGCACCCCGCGACGTGGTGCTTCGGGCCGACCGGGCGCGCAATCTCCTGATCCTCAACGGCGACGCGACCCAGATCCGCGCCCTCCGCCAGACCATCGAAATGTTCGACGTCGATTGGATGCGCGGCATGTCCACGGCGATGCTGCCGGTGCGCAGCGCCAGCCCCGTCACGCTCGCCCGCGACATGACGCAGATGTTCGGGGGCGAGGCCGCCGGCACCGGGGACGTGATCCGCTTCATTCCCAACGAGGCGCTGAGCGCCATCCTCGTGGTGAGCTCGCGCGCCGTCTATCTCGACCGCGCCCGCGTGATGCTGGAGCAGATGGAGGTGCTCGCGGCCGAGCGCGAGCGCCAGCTCTTCGTCTACCGCATCCAGAATCGCTCGGCCCGGGAACTCGCGGCGGTGCTCCAGGGTGTGGTCGCGGCGGAAACCGGCGCCCCCGTGAACGTCTCGTCGGGCTCCGGCGCCGCGCAGGCCGGCCTCGGCGGCAGCTTCGCCCAGGGCGCGGGCGCGATGCCGGGCGGACTCGCAGCCGGATATGGCGGCCCCGGCGGCTCGGGATATGGCAGCTCCAGCGGCTCGGCCGGGCTGTCCGGCCCAGGTGCACCTTACGGCGCTGGCTACGGAACTGACGCTGCGACGGGCGGTGCCGGAGGCACGGGCGCCTACGGAAGCACCGGGTCCATGCCCGGCACGGGATCCGCGGGGGGCATGTCCCCCATGGGCGGCGCCGGCATGGACGGGACCGGGGGCCTGCCCGCCGCGTACGGCGCCGCGCCGACTGCCTACGGTGGCGGCTACGGTGCGGAGACGGGCATGGCGGGGGGGTATTATGGCGGGGCCTACGGCGCCCGCCGCGACGCCATCGGCGTCGTCGCCGACGAGGCCAACAACAGCCTCGTGATCTCGGCCACCCGCAACCAGTACGACAAGATCCTGCGCATCCTCGGCCGGCTCGACGCGATGCCGACGCAGGTTCTGCTCGAGACCGTGATCGCCGAAGTGACGCTCAACAACGAGCTTCAGTTCGGCGTGCAGTGGTTCCTCAAGAACAGCGGTTCGCGCTTTAACCTGGCCCAGGCGGACACCAACCGCAGCGTCGCCCAGGGCACGAGCGGCACGGACGCGCTGATCAAGGCCGCCGCGCGGGGCGTGCCGGGCTTCAACTACCTGCTCAACGCCTCCGACTTCAACGTCGTGCTCAACGCCCTGCAGGGCGTGACGCGGGTCAACGTCATCTCCTCGCCCAACATCACCGTGCTCGACAACCGAACCGCCAAGCTCCAGGTCGGCGATCAGGTGCCAATCGTGCGCCAAAGCGGCCAGAGCGCGTTCGCGGCGGGTGCGCCGATCCTCAATCAGATCGAGATGAAGGATACCGGCGTGATCCTGTCGGTGACGCCGCGGGTGAACAAGAACGGCCTCGTGGTGCTCGACATCAATCAAGAGGTCAGCGACGTCGTGAAGACCACGACCTCGGAGATCAACTCGCCGACCATCCGTCAGCGCCGGGTTGCGACCAGCGTGGCGGTGAATGACGGCCACAGCCTCGCCATCGGCGGCATGGTGCAGGAGAAGGCGCAGATCACCAACGAGAGCGTGCCCCTCCTGGGCGATTTGCCGATCGTCGGACCCGCCTTCCGCAACCGCATCGACGGGCGCGTGCGCACGGAGCTGATCGTGTTCATCCGGCCGAAGGTGATCCGCGGCACCGTCGAGGCCGACCGCATCGCCGAGGATTTCCGCCAGCAATTCCGGGCGATGATGCCGATCCGCCCGGTGCCGGCGCCCCTGCCGATGGCCGCCATGCCGATCGGGCCGGACGGCGTGCTGCGCCGGATGATCGACTGATCCGCAGAGGAGTTCGGCCCGCCCAAGCTTTGGACAATCTCGCGCTTCAAAGCCGCCAGACCGATCGTTTCAGATCCCGCGACCGGTGAAGGATTACGCTGGCGGAAGCCGGAACGCGCCCGCGGATCGCACCGCGCTCATCGTCCCCCGATCCATTCGGTGACGCCGGAGGCCGAACGGAATTCGTCGAGGGCATGGACCCGCGCCTCGGGGATCGCGTTGCGGGCCATGGTCGCGAGGGCATGGCCGGGGCCGAGTTCCAGCACGGTGTCGCAGCCGTATTCCCGACAGGCTTCCAGGCAGGCGGCCCAGTCGATGGTGTGCGAGATCTGGCGCGCGAGCTTCGACAACCCTGCGTGAACGTCGAAGACGGGTGCGCCGTCGAGTCCACTGATGAGCCGGGGAGCGCCCGGTTGGGGCCGCATTGGTTGCATTCCCGCGAGAGCCGCCTCGAAGCGCTGGCTCGCCTCGCGCAGCAGCGGGGTATGCGAGGGGGTGCGGACCGGCAGAACCACGGCGCGCAGTGCACCGGCCGCCAGCGCCGCGACACAGAGTGTTTCGAGCGCCGGGCTCGGGCCGCCGATGACGGCGCTGTCGCTGGCGTTGCGGATGGCGAGTTCGCTGCCCTGCGCCGCCGCCAGGGTCTCGATCGCCGCGACCGGCAACCCGCGAATGCCGGCGAGGCCGGCGCCGTCACCGGGCGGCTGCATCCATGGCCTCGGCGCGCGCGGCGGCAAGGCGCAGGATCGTCTCGGCGTCGAAGCGGCCGGCGCAGCCCCAGGCGGCAAGATCGCCGATGCTGTAGCCGGCAACGATCGTGCGGGCGGGCTGCGCCGCCTGCACGAGGGTCCAGCCCGCCAGCGCGGCGACGCAGCAGAGGATCTGCCCGGTGCGGTTGCCATGCAGATCCGCCCCCGGCGTGCGGACGAAGGCCCGCGGGTCTTGTCCGAGAACGCATTCGGCCGCCGCGAAAACCGGCGCGGCCGCGGGCCATTCCGCGGTGAGGTCGAACATCCCCGGATGCTGGCCGCCCTGGCCGGAGAGGAGCACCGCGAGCGTCACGTGGACGCCTCGACGCTCTCCACGAACAGCGCCATCGTGAGCAGGTCGGCGGCGCCGCCGGGGCTGAGGTTACGGGTGACGAAGGCGCGATGCAGCACCTCGGCGCGCGCGCGCCACCGGGGCTGCGCCACACCGCCGTCGGCGATGAACCGCGCAGCCTCGCCACGCGCGAAGGCAAAGCCCTCCGTCCCGCCGCGATGCAGCAGGTTCGTATCCTCTACATGCGCGATCAGGGCGAGGCAGGCTTCGACCCGCGCGGCCTCCGCATCGCCGGGATGACACTGCCGGCCGCGTCGCAGGGCCGGCAGGGCGACCCGGTAAAGGCTCGGAAAGCCGGCGGCGGCCTCGGCCGGCGCGCCGCCGACGCCGTGCTGGCGGCGTGCCCGCGCGCCGGGCGCATGGAGCAGCACCGGTCCGTCGAGGATCGCCGAACCGTAGCGGTCGCGGACGAGGGCGCCGAGCGCTCCGGCCCCCGGCCGCTTCAGGGCGCCGGCCGCGGCACAGAGCAAGCCGAGTCCGAAGATGGCGCCGCGATGGGTGTTCACGCCGCCGGTCGCTGCCCGCATCGCCGCCTCGGCCTCAAGGCCGATGCGGCGCAGAGCCGGCATCGGCGCGCCCGCCGCCCCGGCGAGTGCGAGGGCCCGGAAGAAAGGCGTGATCGCTGCTGTGCTCGCCCGGAAGGTGTCCGCATCCATGTCGGCATGGCTGCCGCGATCGACATGGCTGACGAGGCCCGGCTTCGGGTAGGTTTCGAGTTCGAGCCGCAACGCCGTCGCCGCGGACCGCGCGATCGCGTCTGCCGCCGGGCACCGATCATCCCTGGGGGAAAGCGCTCGAAGCGCAGCGAGCGGGCTCATTCGGGATCTCCCGCGAGAAGGGCGGCGGCCTCGCGGAGGGCGAGGCGGTCGCGGTGCTTGACCAGCACCGTTCCGCCCGGGCCGGTGCTGTGCAGTTCGCGCCAGTTCACCCCGCCCCCGTCGGGCAACAGGATCTCAACATCGAGGCGCATCGGCGCCCACGCCTCGATCGCCGCGATGCCCTCCATGAGCCGAGGCGGAACCGCGCCGGGAACCGGCCAGAGCAGATCGAGATCCGAGCGCTCGGACAGGTAGGGGAGGCCGGTCAGGCTCTGCCAGAGCAGGCTTCCGAAGGGACGCGGCGCGGCGCCATGGCGCTCGCCGAGGGCGATCAGCGCCTCAATCGTCGCCGCCCAGGAGGGCGGGCATGCAGCGCGCGCCTCGGACAGGAGGACGGGCGCGCGCGGGCGAACCGCGTCCGGCGGGAGGGCGAGGCCGATGCGGCGCTTGCCGTCGCGGGGCGGCAGGGGCAGGCCGACCGGCACGAGGCCCGCATCCTCTCCCGGATGCGAGCGGCGCAGAATGACCGGCCGGCCGTCATCCATCCACGCCGCGATGTGCGGCACCCCTGCAAGATCCAGCCGCCTGGCCACGGCAGCGGCCCAGGCCTCTGGCTCGACGTCGAGGAGGTCATGGCGCCGGTGCGCCTCAGCCAAGAGCGGCCTCCCGCACCACCTGCGCGGCGATCGCCTCGGCCACCGGTCGTCCGCCGCGCTCGCGCCCGGCGCGGTCGCGGGTATCGTCCGCCGGCAGCGCGTCGATTACGGCGGCGATCTGCTCGGCGAGCGGCCGGTCCGGATCGAGCACGGCCTGCACCGCGCCGGTACGCACCATGTTGTCGAGGCCCGGCGCGAAGACGGGCGTGTCCTTCGCCATCGCCTCCAGCCGGTCGAGGGGCAGCTTGGTGACGCGGGCGACGGAGGGCAGGTCCATCACGCTCGGGTTCGCCCCCGGCAGGCCGACAAGGACGCGGGTGGCGAGCGCCGTGGCGATGAAGGCGCCGGCCGCCGAGTGGCCGTAGATCAGGCCGACGGTGGGGTGGCCCTGCGCGTCGGCGAGCAGCAGCGTCTTGGCGAGGTGCGCGAGGTACTCATTGAGGCCGAGCAGCTCGTCGCGCCGGCTCATGCGCTGGCTGTCGGAATCGATCGCCACAAGGATCGGGGTGGCGCCGCCCCGGCGCACCACGTCGAGGACGTGGCCCGCGAGCCGGCAGGCGCCGTCGACGCCGAGCGCCGTGTCGCCGTCGATGCCGATCACCGCGAGCCGGCCGCCGCGGAACGGGCCTTCGCCGTTCACGAGCCCGTCCGCGACGGTCACGGAATGACCCTCGGGAAACAGCGAGGCGAGGATCTCAGCGAGCGTCATGGGTCGTCTCTCCCAGGCTGGCGAGCAGGGCGTCGAATGCGGCCGTGGTCAGGGCCGGCACCGCCTCAGGATCGTTCACCCCGAGCCGCGCCCAGATCTCGGTCCCGTCGCGGCAATCGCCGAAGCGCGTGAGGCGCTGCTCCAACCGTGCCTGCTCCGCCTCCAGCGTGGCGAGGTCGAAGGCCGGGGCCCGCCCGATCTGGTCCAGGGCCGCTTGGCGGAAGGCCGCGACGGTGTCGTCGGCATAGGCATCGGCGCCGCCGGTGAGGCGGCGGTGCTTGCCGCCCATGGTGCGCCAGACGAGGGCACGGTCGCGGGAATCGAATTCCTCCGCCCCCTTGTTGGTCTCGATCACCTCCGGCCCCGAGACCGAGATGCGCCCGCCCTCGGAGACGATGAGCCGCGAGCAGGTGCCCGCGATCAGGCCGCCGCCGCCATAGGCCCCGGCCCGGCCGCCGATCAGCCCGATCACCGGCACCCCGGCCGCGCGCAGTTGCACGATCGCGCGCATCACCTCGGCGATGGCGGTCTCGCCGGCATTGGCCTCCTGCAGGCGCACGCCGCCCGTATCGAACAGGATCAGCACGGCGTCCGGCTTCGACGCTAGGGCGGCGCGCAGCAGGCCGACCAGCTTGGCCCCGTGCACTTCGCCGAAGGCACCGCCCATGAAGCGACCCTCCTGCGCGGCGACGAGGACGGGCTTGCCGTCGAGGCGGCCCGAGCCGACGATCATGCCGTCATCGAAGGCCCGCGGCAGGTCGAACAGCGGCAGGTGAGGGCTCATCCGGCGCTGCTCGGGGCCGATGACCTCACGAAAACTGCCCGCATCCAGAAGGCCGTCGAGCCGTGCGCGGGCGCTCGCCTCGTACCAGCTCGTCGCCCAGCCTTTGGCGGCCGGGTCGATGATCCGTTCGCTCATCGTCAGACCTCCATCAGCCGGGCGCCCTGGAGCAGGCGCAGAGACACGGTGTCGGGGCGCGCGCCGCCGTCATTGATCGTGATGCGCAGGCCGCCGGGCTGACTGCGGGCAACGAAGTCGGCGACCACCGCCGCCCAGACCTCGCCGTAGCCGCGAATCGGCGTCTCGATCTCGACGGTGCACTCAGTCGGGGCAAGCGCGCGCTCCAGCAGCACTTCGAGGTTGCCGGAGGCGACGACGCCGGTGATGGCCTGGGCCTTCCCGCCGGCCAGGGCCCGCTGCGTCGTGTGTCGGAAGCTCAGCTTTTCCATCGCGGCCTCACCAGTTCCGGAACTTCGCCGGCGGCTCGTAGAGCCCGCCGGACCAGTGCACGAGATCCTTGATCGACCGCGCCGCGAGCAGGGAGCGGTCGGCGTCGAGGGGTTCGATGCCGAGATCCTCCGGGCGGCGCACGATGCCACGCTGGCGCAGACGCTCGACCATGGCCCGGTCACGCCCGCGGCCGATCTCGGTGTAGCCGGCCACCCCGCGGATCGCCTGCTCGCGCTCGTCGGCGGTGCGGCACAGCAGGAGGTTGGCGATGCCTTCCTCGGTGACGATGTGGGTGACGTCGTCGGCGTAGACCATCACCGGAGCCAGCTCCAAGCCGATCTTACGCGCCAGTTCGAGCGCGTCGAGTTGCTCGACGAAGGCCGGCACCAGCCCCTCGCCGAAGGTTTCGACGATCTGCACCACAAGCTTGCGCCCGCGCATCAGGGCCGGGTCGCCGGTGACCTGCGCCTCGCGCCCCGCCTTCATCCAGGTGTCGGAGGGGTGGCGCCGCCCGTGCGGGTCCGAGCCCATGTTCGGCGCGCCGCCAAAGCCCGCCACGCGGTTCTGCGTCACCGTCGAGGAATGACCGGCCAGGTCGATCTGCAGGGTCGAGCCGATGAAGAGGTCGCAGGCGTAGAGTCCGGCCGTCTGGCAGAAGGCCCGGTTCGAGCGCAGCGAACCGTCGGCGCCGGTGAAGAAGATGTCGGAGCGCTCGCGGATGTAGCGGTCCATGCCGACTTCGGAGCCGAAGCAATGAATCTGTGTCACCCAGCCCGATTCGATCGCCGGAATCAGGGTCGGATGCGGGTTGAGCGCCCAGTGGGTGGCGATCTGACCCTTCAGGCCGAGGCGCTCGGCATAGGTCGGCAGCAGCAATTCGATCGCCGCCGTGCCGAAGCCGATGCCGTGATTGAGCCGGCGGATGCCGTACTCGGCGTAGATCCCCTTGATCGCCATCATGGCCATCAGGATCTGCGTTTCCGTCATCGCCGCCGGATCACGGGTGAAGAGCGGCTCGACGTAGAACGGCCTGTCGGCCTCGACCACGAAGTCGATCCGGTCGCCGGGGATGTCGACGCGGGGTACGCGATCGACGATCTCGTTGACCTGCGCCACCACCACGCCGTTCTTGAAGGCGGTCGCCTCCACCACGGTCGGCGTGTCCTCGGTGTTCGGCCCGGTATAGAGGTTGCCGTCCCGATCGGCCGAGACGCCGGCGATCAGCGCCACGTTCGGGGTCAGATCGACGAAGTAACGGGCGAACAGCTCGAGATAGGTGTGCACCGCCCCGAGCTCGATCTGACCGCCATAGAGCATGCGGGCGATGCGCGCGCCCTGCGGCCCCGAATAGGAATAGTCGAGGCGCTTCGCGATCCCCTGCTCGAAGATGTCGAGATGCTCGGGCAGCACGATGCCGGACTGGACCATGTGCAGATCGTGCACGCGGGCGGGGTCGCACTGGCTCAAGCCCCGCGCGAGGCAATCCGCCTGCTTCTGGTTGTCGCCCTCCAGGCAGACCCGGTCGCCGGGCTGAAGGATCGCCTCCAGGAGAGCGACCACGTCGGCCGCCGTCACGACCTTGCCCGCGGCATGGGCCCGACCCGCCTCGATCCGCGCATCGCGGGCCGCCCGTTCTCGACCCCAACCGCTCATCCGGTCCGCTCCCTGTGATGGCTTGGCTGCGCATACGCCGGCCGGTGCACCGACCGTCGCCGTATATTGAGAGCCGCCGCAATGCGGTTCTTTGTATTCTGGCTTGCGCCATTGTCAATAAATTGCATACGGTAGGGCAACAAAAACAAAGCCCTGAATACAGGAAGGAATCGCCGGGTGATCGCTGCATGCCGTAGGCGCGCGAGAGGCCGGATACGGGGGTCGAAGCCAGTCGAGCCGTCGGCGGTTCCGCGGGGGGGCCCGATCCTGATGGGCGGGGCGATGCTGCGGGACTTCGCCATCGTTGCCACCGCCTTCAAGGTGGACGTGATCGAGGCGGGCCTCCGCGGCGCCGACTCGACCGTGATGGCGCTCTCGATCACCACGGGGGTCACCAAGGCGGTGAGGGTGATAATGGGGACACCCCTCGTCGCCCGGCTGATCGGCCTCGACAACCCGCGCTCGGCGATGGCCTATGGCGGGCGGATGGGGACGGTCAGCGGTGTCGCCGGCGGGCTCGCCGCCGCCGATCCGAAGCTCGTGCCCTATGGCGCATTGAACGCGACCTTCCACACCGGCATCGGCTGCCTCGTCGGCCCGTCGCTGCTGTTCCTGATCGTGCGGGCTTTGGCGGGGTGATGCGGATGGGGGAGGGCGACGCAATGGACGGCATGGCCGAGGGACGCGGCCTCCTCTCCGACCAGATCCGCAATGCCCTGACGGACGAGATCGCCTCCGGTGTCCTCGCGGCGGGCATCGCGCTGGACGAGCAGGATCTCGCCGACCGCTTCGGCGCCTCACGCACCCCCGTCCGCGAAGCCCTGCGCCAGCTCGCCTCCAGCGGTCTGGTCGAGATGCGTCCCCGGCGCGGCGTCGTCGTCACCCGCATGACGCCGGAGCGGATCATGGAGATGTTCGAGACGACGGCCGAGTTCGAGGCGCTATGCGTGCGGCTCGCCACCTACCGGATGACGCCGCTCGAACTCAGCGCGCTGATGGACCTGCACGAGCAATCGGCCGAGCCGGTGGCGGCACAGGATTACGACACCTACGACGCCCTCAACCGCGCCTTCCACGAGGCCCTGTACCGCGGGACCCATAACGGCTTCATGGCCGAGCAGGCGCTCGCGATCCGCTCGCGCCTGTCGGCTTTCCGCCGGACGCAACTGCGCCAGGGCGAGCGCATCCTGCGCTCCCGCGCCGAGCACGGCGAAATCCTCCAGGCGATCGCCGAGGGCGACGGCGACGCCGCGGCGCGGCGGATGCGCGCCCACATGCTCAATGCGGCGAGCGCCCTCGGCCGCTACGTGGCCGACCACGCGAGCGACTGAGCGCCGGGACGTTTTCCCACGCCTTACGCCTGCGCGGTTTGCGCGCGGGCCGAAACAGTTCGTCCCGTCGCGCGTACCCCCATCGCCGCCGCATCGACGCGGCAGGATGGGAGACATTTGGAATGGGTCACAAGCCGCTGAACGAACAGGTCATCGTGATCACCGGCGCGTCCAGCGGCATCGGGCTCGCGACGGCGCGCATGTCCGCACGGCGCGGTGCCCGCGTCGTACTCGCCGCCCGCAGCGAGGATGTGCTGGCGGACATCGCCGCCGAGTTCGGGACACGCGCCACTTACGTCGTCGCCGATGTCGGCCGGCGGGAGGATGTCCAGGCCATCGCCGACCATGCCGTCGCCACGTTCGGTGGCTTCGACACCTGGGTCAACGTGGCCGGCCTCACCGTCTACGGGCCGCTTCGCAAGATCGCCCTCGAGGACCACGAGCGGCTGATCCAGACCAACCTCTGGGGGACGGTGTACGGCTCGCTGATCGCCGCCGAGCATCTGCGCGGCCGGGGCGGCGCCATCGTCAATGTCGGCAGCATCGCCTCCGACCTCGCCTTCCCGTTCCAGGGCCTCTACGCCACGTCGAAACACGCGGTGAAGGGCTTCACCGACACGCTCCGCATGGAGCTGATCGCCGAGGGCGCGCCGGTCTCCGTGACGCTGGTGAAGCCCGCCTCCATCGACACGCCGCTGCCGAACCGGGCCCGCAACTACATGGATCGCGAGCCGACGCTGCCGCCGCCGATCTATCCGCCGAAGGAAGTCGCCAACGCGATCCTGCACGCCGCGGTCCATCCGCAGCGGGACATCTTCGTGGGCGGCGGCGGCAAGCTCTTCGTCATGGGCAAGGAGTTCGCGCCGGGGGCCTACGATGAGCTCGCATCGGCCATCATCGCCCAGCAGAAGCGGACCGAACCGCCGAGGAACCCGAAGGGGGCGCTGCACGCGCCGCAGGGGGCCGGCCGTGAACGGGGCGATCCGCCGATCTACGTGATGCGCAGCAGCGCCTATACCCGTGCGACCCTGCACCCGCTCGCGACAGCCGGGCTCGCTGCAGGCCTGGCGGCGACGGCGGCCCTGGTGCTGGGAGGAAAGAGCGCCCGGCGCCGACCCTGAGATCGGGCGCCGGGACGATCCGTCCCGGCGTCAGGCCGCCTCCTGGCCGGCGTAGCGGCGGCAATGCTGGAGGTATCCGACCTCGTGCCGCCCGGCGAGTTCGACCACGCTGGACCAGAGCCAGGAGGGCGCCCCCTCGTCCGCGTCGCTGCCGCGCGTAATCTCGGTCCGCCAGGCCGCGCGCGTCTCGGCGTCCATCTGCCGGCCATGCGCCTTTCCGACGACGTGGGCGAGGTAATGCGCCGCGCGGACCGCCTCCTCGCGTCCGAACTGATCGACGTCGAGCTTCAGATCCTGCGGCGCCAGTTCGCGCATCACGGCCGACTTGCCCAGTAGCCGAACCGGCAGCATGCGTTCGCCCAGATTCGGCGACAGGGCCCGCGCGCCGGCCACCACCCGCTCCGCCGGCTCGGAGGGCATCGCCACACCGGGAGCGGTCGGCGCGGCCGGCTCGACCGCTTCCTTCAAGTCCACCAGCGCGAGCCGGCGCTTGTTTCCGGGCTCGGTAATGCCGACGAGCGCGGCGTAGCGCAGGAAGCCGAGCGAGCTGCATCCCTTCATCCAGTAGGCCGCGTCGATCAGGCGGATCTCGGCCTCGTCGCTGCGCCCGTTCAGGGCCAGCACGAGGTGGCGCACCGCGTCTTCCTGAAAGACCCCATCGAGGGCCTTCCGCTCCTCCGTGTCGAGCTTCCAGAACTTGCGCCCCAGCGGAATCGCCGGCTCCACGCCCTTCAGGCGCTCCCGCGCGAGGTGCTTCCAGTGACGCCCGAGGGCCCGGCGGCGGACCGAGCGCACCGCGTCCGGTTCGGAGGGCTCCCGGTTCGTCTCGTTCTGTCCCAGCCCCGCGGCGTAGCCCAGAAGCATCTGTTCCAGCATTCGCGCCGTCACCACACCGGGGAGGTCGGAGCCGCGCGCGGCGCTGGCGAGCGACAGCCCGAGGCGCACGAGGTCATGCGTCGGGTTGCCGATGACGGTCTGGTCGAGATCGCGAATCTGGATGTCGACGCGGCCGTCGGCATCGGCCAGGGGCCCGAGATTTCCGAGATGACAATCACCGCAGATCCAGACCGGCGGTCCCTCCGGCAGGGTGCCGCGGGTGAGACCCTCGAGCCACTCGTAGAACTTCAGGGTATTGCCCCGGACATACGCGTGGGCCGATTGGGCCATTTTGAGGGTGCGTTGCCGCTCCAGCACCAAAGCACGTTCCTCAGGACCATAGGCTCCGTTCACGAGCATCAATCACCTTCATTCGATCGTTCGGCGCTCAGCGCCCGCTTTCAGCGTCAACGCGCTCACGGCGGCGAGCGGAGCGCGGCTCATCGTCTCCGCTGTGGATTACCGTCGCACCTAAAACGTGCCAGCACGCCGAGCCGAGCATGGACGAACCGGTCGAAGCTCTGGAAAAGCAATTTCGATAGCATTCGAGAGGGAGACGCCGACGGGCAAACGGGTTTGAATGGCTGCGACAGGGGTCGTTGGAAGAGTAGCGCCCGACACGCTAAGGAAGTGATCGGAACGCGCCGCCCGTGCGTTATCCCCGGCGCTGACGCAGGTTTGTGGGGCGCTCGGTGGGCGCCCATGCGAGATGGGCCATAACAGTACAGGAGCGGCGTCCGAGCCGATGAACGAGGCGATGAGCACGACAAGCACCCGATCCGGTTCCGAGACCAGGATCTCGACCGGCATATCGGGCTTGGACGAGGTTCTCTGCGGCGGCCTGACGCCGGATCGGCTCTATCTTCTGGAAGGGACGCCCGGCACCGGAAAGACGACACTCGCACTGCAATTCCTGCTCGAAGGCGCGGCCCGGAAGGGCCGCAGCCTCTACGTGACGCTGTCGGAAACGGCGGACGAGCTGCGCGCTGCGGCCCTAAGCCATGGCTGGTCGCTCGACGGCATCGAACTCTACGAGCTCGTCAACGAGATGGGGCTCGACCCCGACAGCGAGCAATCGATCCTGCACCCGTCCGAGATCGAGCTCGGCGAGACGGTCAGGGAGGTCATGGCGCGGGTCGAGAGTCTCAAGCCCGAACGCGTGGTATTCGACAGTCTCTCGGAACTGCGCCTGCTGGCCCAGAACCCGCTGCGCTACCGGCGCCAGATCCTCGCGCTGAAGCAGTTCTTCGCCAAGCGCGCCTGCACCGTGCTGATGCTCGATGACCGCACCTCGGAGGCGGGCGACCTTCAGCTCCACAGTATCGCGCACGGAGTGATCTCCCTCGACCAGAATCCGCGGGAATTCGGCTCCGAGCGCCGACGCCTGCGGATCGTGAAGATGCGCGGCATCAAGTTCCGGGGCGGCTACCACGACTTCGTGCTGGAGACCGGCGGCGTCCAGGTCTTCCCAAGACTCATTGCGGCCGAGCATCGCGCGACCTTCGATCCGACGGCGCAATCGACGGGCTCGGACGAACTCGACCTGCTGCTGGGCGGCGGCCTCGTGCCCGGCACCAACACGCTCCTGCTCGGCCCCTCCGGCGTGGGCAAGACCACGACCGGATTGCGCTGCATGCTGGCCGCGCTCGAACGGGGCGAGACGGCGACCTACTACCTGTTCGACGAAGGGCTCGCGACGATGATCGCCCGGGCCACCCTGCTCGGCATGGACCTGCGGCCGCATCTGGGAACCGAGCGGCTGACCATCATGCAGATCGACCCGGCGGAGCTCTCGCCGGGAGAGTTCGCTTCGATCGTCCGACAGGCCGTCGAGGAGCGCGGCTCCACCTTCGTCGCCGTCGATAGCTTGAACGCCTACCTGCACGCGATGCCAGGTGAAGAGCACCTCATCCTGCAGATGCACGAACTCCTGAGCTATCTGAACCAGAAGGGCGTCACCACGCTCCTCGTGCTCGGGCAGCACGGTGTGATCGGCGAGGTTCGGACCGACATCGACCTGAGCTACCTCAGCGACTGCATCCTGCTGTTCCGGTTCTTCGAAGCGAGCGGCGAGATCCGCACGGCGCTGTCGGTGGTAAAGAGCCGCGTCAATCCGCACGAGCGGACGATCCGTGAGTTGAGGCTCTCGACCGACGGGCTTCGGGTCGGCGAGGCGTTGAGCGATTTCGAGGGCGTGCTCACCGGCCTGCCGGCCTATCGCGGGCGGGTCGAGATGCTGAAGGGGCCGCGTGAGACCGGGGACGGCGCTTGATGTCATCCACCGAGGAGCGCGTCCTGATCCTGACACCACGCGGGCGCGATGCCGCGGTGATCGAGGGGGTGCTGGACCGCTCGGGCATTCACGCCACAGTCTGCGCGAACGTCGCGGCGTGGTTGACGGGGCTGCGCGAGGGGGCCGGAACCGCTCTTGTGACCGAGGAAGCTCTGGCCGACGGCGACACGGCGGACGTGTTCGCTTGGCTCGATGCGCAACAGCCCTGGTCGGACTTCCCCTTCATCGTGCTGGCGACGCGCCAAGCCGGCCGTCGCACCCAGAGCGCGGCGGAATTGCTGCGGCGGCTCGGCAACGTGGTTCTGCTGGAACGCCCGATCAACGCCGAGACGCTGACCAGCGCGGTCGTCTCGTCCCTGCGTGCACGCCGCCGCCAGTACCAAGCCCGGCAGCACCTGCTGGAGCGGGAGCGTGCGCAGGAGCAACTCCGGCTGGCGAACGAGGAGTTGGAGCGGCGTGTCGCCGAGCGGACGCGGGAGGTCGAGACCGCCCACGAGACCCTCGCCTTCGCCCTCGATGCGGCCGGCATGAGTTCGTGGGACATCGACTACGTCGCCGGAACCCATCGCCGCTCGCCCCGCTTCAATGCCGTCTTCGGCTACGCGGGCACAGGACAGTCCTGGGACCGTGAGACGTTCCTGGCCCATGTCGTCGACGAAGACCGCGAGACGGCCGAGGAGGCGTTCGCGAGCGTCCCCAAGACGGGCCGGCTCGATCTCGAATGCCGCATCCGGCGCGCGGACGGAGCGGTGCGCTGGATCGCGATGCGGGGACGGGTCAAATCCGGCGAGGCCGATAGGCCGGAGCGGATCGCCGGCATCCTGATGGACCGCACGGATCAGCACGTCACGGAGGAGGCGCTGCGCCAAGCCCAGAAGATGGAGGCGATCGGCCAGCTCACGGGCGGTGTGGCGCACGATTTCAACAACCTGCTCACCGTCATCGTCGGCGGCCTCGACATGATGTTGCGCCGCCCCGACCAACCCGACCGCGTAAAGCGATTGGCCGAAGCGGCCATGGGTGCGGCGCGCCGCGGCGAGCAGCTCACGCAGCACCTCCTCGCCTTCTCGCGCCGCCAGATGCTGCGGCCGCAGACGCTCAACCCGAACCGGCTTCTGCTGGACTTCCGGCCGCTCGCCGAGCGCGCGGCGACCGGTGCCGTCGAGCTGGCCTTCGATCTCGACCCGGCCCTGGACCCGATCCGCATTGATCCGGCCCAGTTTGAGTCGGCCGTGCTGAACCTGATCGTGAATGCGCGCGACGCTCTGGAGGGCAGGGGGGGCCACGCGCGCATCGCGGTCACGAGCCGCAACGTCCGGCTCGGCACGGCGGCGGTCGCGGACCGGGGCGTTCCGCCGGGCCCTTACGTCGTCATCTCGGTCACGGATACCGGCAGCGGTATCCCGCCCGACAAGCTCCAGCGCGTCTTCGAGCCGTTCTTCACCACAAAGGAGGTCGGCAAGGGCACTGGCCTCGGGCTCAGCCAGGTCTACGGCTTCACCCGCAGCGCCAAGGGGTTCGCGCAGATCGAATCGGAAGTCGGCAAAGGCACGACGGTCAGCCTGTACTTTCCGCGCTCGACCGACCCGGCCGGCGAAGAGATCGGACCCGGACCGGTCGGCGCCATCCCGCTGCGCCGGGCCGGAGAGGGCGAGACGGTGCTGCTGGTCGAGGACGACGAACAGGTGCTCGGCATGGCCGTCGAGAGCCTGGAGGAGCTGCGCTATCGAGTCATCGTCACCCGCAACGCGGCCGAGGCGCTGGAGCATCTGCACGGCGTCGAGCGGATCGACATCCTGTTTTCGGACGTCGTCATGCCCGGCGGCATGAACGGCTCGCAACTCGCCGTCGAGGCGCGGCGGGTGCGCCCGGACATTAAGATCCTGCTGACCTCGGGCTATGTAGCGAATCTCGATGAGGGGCAGGTGATCGGCCAGGGCGAGCTTCCGGTGCTCAACAAGCCCTACCGGCGCGACGAACTCGCCCGGTCGCTCCGCCTCGTGCTCGGTGGCGAAAGGGCCTGACGGTTCCGGGTTCGTCGCCCGGACCGATCACCGGACCTGTCAGCGCCAAGCAGGACGGGCCCGCCAGCGCCCTCAAGTTTTCGACAGTCGAACGAGGTCGGAAATGCAGGAATGCGTCGTGCTCCAAGGCATGAGCGCATCCGCGCCGGTAACCTTTCGGTAAACAAACATCCTTAACGGAATTCTTGAATAGCCGACTGGATGTGGTTCGGGCGATTGTTTCCGCCCCGTCTCGTGTCCAGCGGTGCGCTTCTCGGGGAAGCATGCCGGGCGGGCGGTGAAGTTTCGACGACGCCGATCGTTTTGGGCCAGCGTCCTTATGGATCACCGGTCGAGGTCTGCCGACCGCGTCGTTGGAAAGCCTATGCCATGCCGGAGACGATCGAACCGCGCAAAGGTGCAACCGGTCAGCCGATCGCGCAGCCCTCGCCGGTCGAGATGCTGAAGCAGGCCGTCGCCGGTGGCCCGAAAGCCGCGGCAAAGGCGATGCCGCCCGCAGCCGCGCCGACGCGGAAGGCGTTCCACCTCGGAGCCAACGGTCGGCTTGCCGCAGCGAGCGTGGCCGCCTTGGTTGGTGGCGTGTGCCTCGGCTTGGTGGCAGCCCCTCAAGAGCGATCCGGCGCGGCGCTTGCGCAGGTCCAGGCCGAATTGTCGGCCGGGCGCTCGGAAGCGGCCCGATTCGCACAGGAGATCGACCGGCTCGCCCGTACGGTGACCGCCCTGCGTGACGCGAGCGAAGCAGCCCGCGGTGACACCAAAGCGCTCGGCCACACCCTGACGGATCGGCTCAGCCGTACCGAGCAAACGCTGGATAAGCGACTGTCGAGCCTGTCCGAGACGGTGGCCCGCGTCGAGCATGATCAGACTGAGCGCATGACGAGCGCGATGGCGCAGTGGGAGAAGAAGCTGCAACCGGTTGCCGCCGCCGCTCCCGTAAAATCCGAGGCGAAGCCCGAGGCGCGCGCGGCGGAGCCGACACAGACCGGAAGTCTGCCGGACAAGCCGAAATCCGACACCCTCGAAGGCTGGGCGCTGCGCGACGTCTATGACGGCGTCGCGGTGCTCGAGGATCGTCGCCGCCGGCTCGTCGAAGTCGGGCGGGGCGATGCGGTGCCCGGTATCGGCCGGGTCGAGGCGATCGAACGCCGGGGTCGACAGTGGGTCGTGGTCACCCGTCAGGGCATCATCACGCCTCAGGCGTGGTAGCGCCGATTCGGCAGTGTGATCGGTCTGTCAGTCCACCGGTAGGATATCGGCGCGCTTGACGGCAGCGAGCGTCGTGCCCGGCACGGCGGGTGCCAACTCGGCCAGCATGGTCGCCCGCTCAAGGCGCATCCGACCGCGCTCAAGCGCCTCCTCCCGAGCCTTCGGCGTCGGGCGGAGAATCATGGCGAGAAGCGCTTCGCTTTCGCCATGCTCGGTCAAATACTTCCCATCGAAGACTGGCATGACCTGTTCCAACCCTCGGTGAGGGCATGCGGCTTACGAGCAAAAGCTCGACCGTGCGTGAAGAACCAACAAAACGGGGATAAGTTCCGCCAGTTCTTCAATCTTCACTGCGTCTTCATATTTGCGCCGCAGCAGACCTTACGGCGGTGCGAAGCCGCACACCAGACTGACAATAGTCGTACAACTCAGGTTTGCGGCAGCGCCAAAAGATTAGCCGGGAAGCCACGAAAGCCCGTTTCGACTTTGTAGAGGTGCCCCGCCATCGGCTCGAGCGTCGGATCGCGGCCGCGAAGACAGGTCGTGACGTAGAGCGTCGAGAGGTCGTCACCGCCGAACGCGCATTTCGTGACGAGCGGTGTCGGCATCGGGACGACGTACGCGACGTGGCCGTTGGGGTCGAAACGGGTGATGCGGCCCGCGCCGTAATGGCAGATCCACAGGTGATCCTCAGCATCGAGCGTCAGGCCGTCCGGCTTGCCCCAGCCCTCTTCGAAACGGATCAGCGGCCGCGCTTCGCCGATCCACCCGTCCTCGAGAGCGTGAACCTGCACGATGCCGTTCGCCGTATCGATCGTGTAGACGCGCCGTCCGTCCGGGCTGACGACCGGACCGTTGGTCACGGCGGCACGGCTGCCGAACGTCTCGACCCGTGCTCCGTCCCAGCGGTGGAAGCCGCCGGTCTCCGCCTCCTCCGCATCGTCCATGCTGCCGAAATAGAGCCAGCCATCCGGCCCGGCATTGCCGCTGTTGAGCCGATTGCCCGCGGGGTAGTCGTCCGGACGAACGAGCGGCGTCCGTGATCCGTCCGAGAGCTGCAGGGCGGCGACACCGGACTTGAACCCCGCGACGACGCGGTCCGGATCGGGCGTCAGAACGGCGAAGCCGATCTTCTCGTCGAGCGGGAGCCGCACGGTCTCGCCGGTCGCCGGCCAATGCCGCCAGATCGCCGGGTTCTCGATATCGACCCATAGCAACGACCCGTCGCGGGCATCCCAGACGACCTCCTCACCGAGGGTGCAGCCGCAGGCGACCGCAACGCGCGGCGTGTGGGGATGGACGGGTGGGGTCATCGAGGCTCCGGCACGCTGAAGGGCGGGATCTTCAAACCCCGCCTCGATCAACGCGCCCCGCCGGCGCTTTTTCCCTCATCGGATGGGGCCAGCTCGAAACCTGCGGTTCTACCGGGTCGCTTCCGCGACGAACTCGGCATTGATGGCGAAGGCGGCCATCGCGCCCTCCGCGGCGGCCACGACGGCGAATTGCACGCGGCGCGACGCGTCACCCGCCACGTAGAGACCGGGCACGTTGGTCTTCTCGTATTCGCGGGTCGGAACCACGCTGCGGGTCTCGTCGAGTTCGCAGCCGAGTTGGGTGATGAGCGGGGAGGGGCTGCAGGCGAACGGCATCAGGAAGAGCGCCGTGCAGGCGGTCTGGCTGCCGTCGCGGAAGCGGAGGCAGGTCGGCCGCGATCCGTCCCCTTCCAACCGTTCGATCTCCGCCTCGATCACCCGCACGCCGTTGCGGGCGAGGCGATCACGGTCCTTGTCGGACAGATCGCCGTCGTGACCGCTCGTGCAGAGGGTGACGTCCTGGCTCCAGCCGGTCAGTTCCAGCGCCAGCCCGCAGCCGCCATGCCCGCGGCCGTAGACGACGAGCGGGCGGTCGCGAACCTCGAAGCCATCGCAATAGGGGCAGGAATGCACGCCCGTGCCCCAATAGGTCCCGAAGCCCTCGATCTCGGGGATGTCCTGCGCCAGACCGGTCGCCAGGATCAGACGGCGTGCCCGCTCAACGGTGCCGTCGGCCTGGATGATGGTGAAGCCGTCGGCGTCACGTGCGGCTTCCGTCACCGCGACGTCGCGGCACTCGACTGTCTCGTACCGGTCGAGGTCGGCCCGGCCCTTTGCGCGCAGATCGAAGGGCGGGGTGCCGTCTCGGGTAAACAGCCCCCAGGTGAGGGGCGTCGCGGCGTTGCGGGGCTGGCTCGCATCGCAGAGCAGAACCTTGCGACGGGCCCGGCCGAGGATCAGGGCGGCGTTGAGCCCGGCCGGGCCGCCGCCCACGATGATGACGTCGTGCATGCTGATCTCCCGGCAAACCCGCCGGGGATCAAGCCTCGTGATCGCGAAAGAGTTTCGCGAAAGTGCCGCCGCTTAGGCGGCGCTCTTCACCGGCACGCCCTTCTCGGAGAGGAACTGCTGCAGCTCACCCGACTGGAACATCTCGCGGGCGATATCGCAGCCGCCGACGAATTCGCCCTTCACGTAGATCTGCGGGATCGTCGGCCAGTTCGAGAAGGCCTTGATGCCCTCGCGCACCGCCATGTCGTCGAGGACGTTCACGCCCTTGAACGGGACGCCGAGGTAGTTGAGGATCTGAACGACCTGACCCGAGAAGCCGCACATCGGGAATTGCGGCGTGCCCTTCATGAACACGACCACGTCCTGCGAATCGATCTCGTTCTTGATGGTGGAGTTGACGTCGGTCATCGCACGGTCCTCGTTGTCGCTTCGTCTCGGTCGGGTGTCAGATCAGACCTGACCGTCTAATTTCAAGGTCGGCTCAATCCTGCGGGACACCCGTGGTCAGCGCAAGAGCGTGGAGCACGCCCCCCATCCGTCCCTGGAGCGCGCCGTAGACCATCTGGTGCTGGGCGACGCGGGTCTTGCCCTTGAAGGCGGCGGAGATGACGGTCGCCGCGTAGTGGTCGCCGTCGCCCGCCAGATCCTTGATCTCGACGTGCGCGTCGGGCAGCGCCTCGCGGATCATCGACTCGATCTCGCGCGCATCCATCGGCATGGGGGCTCTCCGCTCGCTTTCGTCTCGTTACGCCGCAGGTGCGGCCGGCTGGCTCGCCATGTAGGCGGGGAACCAGCCCTCATGCGCGGCCTTCAGCTCGGCCACGGATATGGTCTCTTCGCCCGGCAGCACCAAGCTGTCGCCCGTGACGATGCCAACGGTCGATGCGTCGATGCCCTGCGCCGAGGCGCTGTAGAGAAGGTCAGCCGCCGCCTCCGCGGGAACCGCGATCAGGTAGCGGCCCTGATCCTCGCCGAACAGGTAGGCATGAACCGGCACGCCCTCCGGCGCCGCCGGCAGGGCCGCGCCAAGGCCGCCAGCCATCGCCATCTCGGCCAAAGCCACGGCGAGGCCGCCGTCGGAGAGGTCGTGCACCGTGTCTGCGATGCCGGAGACGATGAGGCTGCGCACGAAGTCGCCGTTGCGGCGCTCGATCGCCAGATCGACCGGCGGCGGTGCGCCCTCTTCGCGGCCGGCGATCTCGGAGAGGTAAAGCGACTGGCCGAGCCAGCCCTCGGTGCGCCCGATCAGCACCAGCACATCGCCCTCGCGCTTGAGCGCGACCGTGGCATGGCACTCGACATCATCGATGACGCCGACGCCGCCGATGGTCGGGGTCGGAAGGATGCCGACGCCGTTGGTCTCGTTGTAGAGCGAGACGTTGCCGGACACGACGGGGAAGTCGAGGGCGAGACAGGCTTCGCCGATGCCCTTCAGGCAGCCGACGAGCTGGCCCATCACCTCGGGCTTCTCCGGGTTTCCGAAGTTGAGGTTGTCGGTGATCGCGAGCGGGCGCGCGCCGACGGCCGTGATGTTGCGCCACGCTTCCGCAACCGCTTGGCGTCCGCCCTCGACCGGATCGGCTTCGCAGTAGCGCGGCGTCACATCGGTGGAGATCGCCAGACCCTTCGGTCCGTCCTCGACCCGGACGATGGCGGCGTCGCCGCCGGGCTTCTGCACGGTGTTGCCGAGAATGAAGTGGTCGTACTGCTCGTAGACCCAGCGCTTCGAGGCGAGTTCGGGCGAGCCGACCAGACGCTTGAGCGCCTCCGCGTTCGGCACGCTCGCCTCGACGCTTGCCGCAGCGATCACCGGCTGATGCGTGTTGGCAATGTGTGGGCGGTCGTAGAGCGGCGCCTCGTCGCCGAGTTCCTTGATCGGCAGGTCGGCGACGGTCTCGCCGTTGTGCTTGATGACGAAGCGCAGCGTATCGGTGGTGTGGCCGATGACCGCGAAATCGAGGCCCCATTTCACGAAGATGGCCTGCGCCTCGGCTTCCATGCCGGGCTTGAGCACCATGAGCATCCGCTCCTGGCTCTCCGAGAGCATCATCTCGTAGGGGGTCATGCCCTCTTCGCGGGTCGGCACCTTTTCGAGATGCAGCTCCACACCGAGATCACCCTTGGCGCCCATCTCGACCGCCGAGCAGGTGAGGCCGGCCGCGCCCATGTCCTGAATCGCGATGACGGCGCCGGACGCCATCAGTTCCAGGCAGGCTTCGAGCAGGAGTTTCTCGGCGAAGGGGTCGCCGACCTGCACGGTCGGCCGCTTCGACTCGCTCGACTCGTCGAACTCGGCCGAGGCCATGGTGGCGCCGTGGATGCCGTCGCGGCCGGTCTTCGAGCCGAGATAGACGATCGGGTTTCCGACGCCCGTAGCGGCGGCGTAGAAGATCGCGTCGGTGCGGGCGAGGCCTACCGCCATGGCGTTGACGAGGATGTTGCCGTCGTAGCGCCGATGGAAGCCGACGAGGCCGCCCACCGTCGGCACGCCGAAGGAATTGCCGTAGCCGCCCACGCCCGCGACGACACCCGAGACGAGGTGGCGGGTGCGCGGATGATCCGGCGAGCCGAAGCGGAGCGCGTTGAGCGCCGCGATCGGCCGCGCGCCCATGGTGAACACGTCGCGCAGGATGCCGCCGACGCCGGTCGCCGCGCCCTGGTAGGGCTCGATGAAGCTCGGGTGGTTGTGGCTCTCCATCTTGAAGACGCAGGCGAGGCCGTCGCCGATATCGATCACGCCGGCATTCTCGCCCGGCCCCTGGATCACGTGCGGACCGGAGGTCGGCAAGCCGCGCAGGTGCTTGCGCGAGGACTTGTACGAGCAGTGCTCGTTCCACATCGCCGAGACGATGCCGAGTTCGGTCAGCGTCGGCTCACGGCCGACGAGGGCGCGGAAGCGCTCGTACTCGTCGGGTGTCAGGCCGTGCTGGCGCACCAACTCGGGTGTGATCGGAACATCGTTGCGAAACATCCGAAGGCCCTGTCCCAAACCGTTGCCGCAGATCGATCCGATCCCTCAACCGGAACCGGTCGATGGCAAGCCGAACGGGCTTGCTGCGACGAAAATGACTTCGCGCATCGCTCTAGAGCGGATCAGGACCGGCTGCAAAGGGCGCACACAGCCATGGTCGGATTGCGCACAAGCCGTCTACGCCTTTTCCCTACGTAAATTCGGCGCTGGCCGTCACAGGCCGCTGCGTCCGGCACCGTTCCACCGCCGCGTGGACGGGCTCCGGCCCGGCGACGAAGGCGACGTAGTCGAAGGCCTTCCGCTCCCGGCTCGACATCAGAAGCTGGAAATGCATGCGAAACAGGTTCCAGCGCCGCCGCGCCACGAGTGCCGGCTCGATCAGATCCTCGATCTCGACGCGCATCACCGCAAAGCGGCCGGGGGGCGGGGCCGGCAGGCCCGAGGCGCTGACCGGGTCGCGCAAGTGAATCGAGAGCCAGTCCCAGCTCGCTCGGATGTCGAGCCAGCCGATCGCCGCATCGCCGCCGATCCGGCCGAGGGAGCCCCGCGCCTCCTCGGCCAGCGGGTCGAGGGTGAGCCAGGGAATGACGCTGCCGATGGTCACGAGCGTCACCGGCGTGCCGCGCCGGCCGAATTCGGGATCGGCCTTCAGGATGCGGTCGAGGCACTCGAAGGCGAGGAAGCTCGACGAGGAATGGCCGATCACCACGATCTCGGAGGCTCGCCCCTCCGCCGCGCGGATGCGTTCCGCCCAGGGCCCAAGGCGCTCGCGCATCGCCGTTTCGCGCCCAGAGGCGTGGTCGTGGGTGAAGGCGGTGTCATCGACGAGATGCGTGACGTAGAGCGGCTTGCCCCGGGTCAGATGAGTCACCAAAGCCAGGATCGCGTAGGCGAGCAGCGGGACGAGGGCGATGCCGGCGAGCGTCGGCAGCGCGGCGAGCGGTGTCAGCGTCACCGCCGCAACGGCGAGGGCGAGGCTCGCGAGAACAAAGACCAGATAGAACTGGTGGACGCTGACGATGACCCGATAGAAGCGGCGCGCCTCGCGCTGGAACTTCCGCAGGTAGCCGGAGCGCCAGAGCCGCCACCACAGACCCGGCAGGCTCGCGAGCCGGCGCAGGTTGGAGCGGGGAAACCGGTCGCGGACGATATCGTCCCAGCGCAGGAGGCTGTAGCGCACCCGCGTTGCTTCCCCCTCGACCTCGCTCTCCACGTCCCAATCGAGGCTGATGCCATCGGCGGACCGGACGGGGTCGCCGACCGCGATCGCCATACCGCGCCGTTCGGCCGTGATGCGGCTCTCGCGGCGGAACAGACCCCAATAGGTCTCGGGTTCGCGGGGATCGAAACCGGGCAGGTAGAACACCTGCCGCACCGGATGCGCGTCTTCGGATTCAGGAATGGCGGACCGCCGTTTGTCTCGACTGAAAGCGGGGCGTGCGGACGACGCGCCCCCTCATGCGCTGCCTACACGATGCGGCGGGGCCGGGGCGAGGGCAAAACACCGACAGCCCGGCCTCAGGCGGCGTCCAGCCACTCCCGCAGCTTGGTCCAACGCCGCCGCGAGGTCCCTTCGCGGACCGCCATCGCAAGGGCCCGGCGCTGGCCGATCAGCACGACGAGGCGGCGCCCGCGGGTGACGCCGGTATAGAGCAGGTTGCGCGCGAGCATCGTGCGATGCTGCGTCACCACCGGGATCACCACGGCCGGATATTCCGAGCCCTGCGCCTTGTGGATCGTCGTGGCGAAGGCCGGCACCAGGGTGTCGAGTTCGTTGAAGGGGTAGATCACCGCGCGACCGTCGAAATCGACCACGAGCGCTTCGTCCTCCGCATCGATGGCACTGATCGTACCGAGGTCGCCGTTGAACACGTCGCGGTCGTAGTCGTTGCGGGTCTCCATCACCCGGTCGCCGGGCGCAAAGCGCCAGCCGAAGCGCTCGACCTCCGCCGAGGGCGACGGATTCAACACGCGCTGAAGGGCGTTGTTGAGATTGCGGCTGCCGAGCGAGCCGCGGATCATCGGCGTCAACACTTGGATGTCGCGGGTGGGATCGAGGCCGAAGCGGCGGGGGATGCGGCGGGTGACGAGTTCGATCAGCGTCTCCACGCCCTCGTCCGCGTCCTCGATCTCGACGAGGTAAAAGTCGCTGTCTTCGCCCTTGGCGGGCGCGGCTGGCAGCCGCCCGGTGTTGATGCTGTGGGCGTTGACGACGATCCGGCTCTGCGCTGCCTGACGAAAAATCTCGGTGAGACGCGCCACCGGCACCGTCCCGGAGGCAATCACGTCGGCCAGCACCTGTCCGGGTCCGACCGAGGGAAGCTGGTCGACATCACCGACGAGGATCAGGCCCGCTCGCTCCGGCACCGCCTTGAGGAGGGCATGCATCAGCGGCACGTCGACCATCGAGGTCTCGTCGATGACGAGGAGATCGCAATCGAGCGGATTGTCCTCGTTGCGCTGAAAGCCGCCATTGCGCGGGTCGATCTCCAGCAGGCGATGGAGCGTGCGTGCTTCCAGCCCGGTCTGCTCGGCCATGCGCTTGGCGGCGCGGCCGGTGGGGGCGGCGAGCAGCACCCGTACGCCCTTGGCGGTGAGGATGCGCAGGATCGCGTCGAGGGTGCTGGTCTTGCCGACACCGGGGCCGCCGGTGAGAACGCAGAGCTTCGAGCGGAGCACCAGCCCGACCGCCTCGGCCTGCGAGGCGGACAGAGTCTTTCCAGTCTTCGCCTCGACCCAGGGCCTCGCCAGAGCGAAGTCGATCGCGGCCCAGGGTGGCGGGCCGGCGGCGCGCTCGGCCAGCCGCATCGCGATGACGCGCTCGGCGCCGTGCAGGCCCTTGAGGAACAGGCAGGGCTCGCCGCCCAGCGTATCCGCGACGACCTCCCGGCCCTCGCGCAGGACGAGCGCCGCGGCGAGCCGGACGAGATCGGACGCGACGTCGAGAAGCTCGGCGGCGAGGCGCACCAGCCGCTCGACGGGAAGCCCGCAATGGCCCTCATCCATCGCCGTCTGGAGTGCGTAGGAGACACCGGCAGCAAGCCGCTGCGGCGCGTCGCGGGCGAGGCCGAGGCGCAGGGCGATGGCGTCCGCCGTGCGGAAGCCGATGCCGCGGATGTCGCGGGCGAGCCGATAGGGATCCTCCGCCATGATCTTCAGGGAATCCCCGCCATAGGTGCGGAAGATCCGGGTCGCCCGAGCGGTGCCGACGCCGTGGGCGTGCAGGAAGATCATGATCTCCCGCACGGCCTTCTGCTCGGCCCAGCCCTTGACGATGCGCGCGGCGCGCTTGCGGCCGATGCCCTCGACCTCGGTGAGGCGGGCGGGCTCGGCTTCGATGATCTCGAACACCGCCTCCCCGAAGCGGGCGATGATGCGCTTGGCCATCATCGGGCCGATGCCGCGCATCTGCCCGGATGCGAGGTAGCGCTCGATGCCCTCGATCCCCGTGGGCGGCGTCACTTGGAGCGTGTCGGCGCGGAACTGGAGGCCGTGCTCACGGTCCGTGACCCATCGCCCGGAAGCCGTCAGCCACTCGCCGGCGGCGATGGCGGGCGCATGGCCCACCACCGGCACGAGGTCGCGCCGTCCGCGGGCATGGACCTTGAGGACGCAGAAGCCGGTCTCGGCGCTGTGGAACGTCACCCGCTCGACCGAGCCGGCGAGCATGTCGAGGGACGCGGCACCATCGACGGCCGAGGAGCGGAGGGGCGTATTCATGCGCTCGATCCGTCATGGTTTCGAAAGGACAAGTCCTTTCGCGGGTCCAGGGCAGAGCCCTGGGATACGCCGCCCCCTCGCCGAAGGGCTTGCCCTTCGGAATCCCCTTACGCAGCGCGGCTGCCGCGTCCGCCCTTCTTGGCCGGCGGCCAGCCGAGCGCCCGGAGGCGGGCCTTGGCGTAGTCGCGCACCTCCTCGCGGGTGCCGTGCGGCATGGCGTTGAGGATGCCCTGCGTGCGCTCGTCGAGCATCAGGTCGGTCACCGCGTTGATCGATTCCGCCTCGTCGATCAGGCGCTTGAGGTCGGCCTCCTGCTCCGTCACCTCGTCGAAGGCCGGTGGCGCGTCGAAATCCTCGTCCACCGCGCGGATCGCCATCGGCTGGTTCTGGCGGAACTCGTCCGCCTCTTCCTCGGAATAGACGAGGCCGTGCAGCTCGATCAGCTTGAGGATCACCCGGTCCTTCGCCCGCTTCTCGGCCATGGCGTAGACATAGGCCGCCTGCCGGCCGGAGACGCGATAGTTCACGTTGACCAGCGCCTCGCCGATCGACCACTCGACCCGCTCCTCGCCGGCCTTCTCGCCAGGCATGTGACCGGTGACGAGGATCACCGCCTCGTCGCGCTCGCTGCGCAGCAGGGTCGGCGGATCGAAGCGGATCTTCGTGTGAGCGGCGATCCGCTCCAGGGTCTTGTGGTAGATCACGGCGGTGCCCTGCACGCGCCAGACGTTGCCCGCGAAGGGCTCGCCAAAGCGCACGAGGATGTCGGCGATCTGCTTGTCGGCTGTTCTCATGGTGCGTCCCCAGACTGTGGACAGGGCCCGTGAGCGGGAGCGCGCCGCTCTCTGCGACGGCGGATGTTCGCTATATGTTCTCTTTGTGGATAATATGTGGATAACTTTTTCCGATGCAAACCGCGGGGCCTGCGGCGGGAGGTCGCGATACCGCAATGCGGTTCGCCCCGACGGAATTCAGTGAAGGCATAAGGCCGTTGCGCCGAGCCCAATCAAATTTTGGGACGTTTCGTCAATCCGCGGTCGTTTCATCAATTTACGGATGGATACAGATATGACTTTATCATTGGATCGAGTCTAAAAGCTGGATCTAAAATGATTAAGTCTATTTTCTCCGCCGCTTTAGTCGGATTTGTTGCCATTCCCTCTGTGGCGGTGGCGAGCGACTATGCCTTCAAATTGCACAACCGTGCGGAAGGCTATTCCATTACCGGGTTCTATACGTATCAGAATGGACGCTGGAGCCGGAATTGGATTGGCGGATCGATCAATCCCGGACAGTCGGCGTCGCTGGACTGGAACAGCAACGATGGCGACTGCGTCGTGCCGTTCCGCGTGAAGTGGCGTGACTACGGCTCGGACGATTTCAAGCTCGATTGGTGCAAGGGCGTGTCCAACGTCTACATGAAGGACAAGGGCTTCACCTACGATTGATCCCTGCTCGCATGGGGGGCAACTAAGGGGGCAACGCGCGAACGCGCGCTGCCCTCGGTCAGCCGGCCCGCTTCGCGTCGGCCAGGAATTCACGGATCGTGTCGGTGAAGCGCTCGCCATAGGCCTCGCGCTTGCGCTCACCGACGCCATGGACGGTTCGGAGCGCCCAGAGATCGACGGGTTTCGCGCGCGCCATCTCGATCAAGGTACGGTCGGGAAACACCATGAAGGCGGCGATGCCTTCCGCCCGCGCGATGGTGGCGCGAAGGCCCCGCAGGTGCTGGAACAGCGCCTCGTCCGCCTCGCTCAGCGCATTCGCCTCGTCGTCGCGCGGCGTGGCACGGCGGCTCCTCGGCTCGGCCTTCTTCGGCTCCGGATCGGGCCTGACCTCGATCGTTTCGCGGCCGAACAGGATCGCCTCGCCCTTCTCGGTCATCACGAGGCCGCCATAGCCGTCAGTGTTCTCGGCCACCGCTCCGGCCGCGAAGAGCTGGCGCAGCAGGGCACGCCACGCCGCCACGGGCTTGTCATTGCCGACGCCGAAGGTTTTGAGCGCGGCATGGCCGTTACGGCGGATGGATTCGCTCTCCTTGCCATGCACCACGTCGCAGACATAGGCGGCACCGAAGCGCTGCCCGGTGCGGACGATGGCGGAGAGCAGCTTCTGGGCCGCCACCGTCCCGTCGATGAGGGAGATGCCGCCGCGGCAGAGATCGCAGCGCCCGCAGCGCTCGCTCGCCTCGCCGAAATAGCCGAGCAGCGACTGGCGGCGGCAGGCAGCGCCCTCGCACAGGGCGATCATCGCCTCGAGCTTGCGCCGCTCGACCCGGCGGCGCTCCTCCGAGATGTCCTTCTCGTCGATCTGGCGGCGGCGCAAAGCCATGTCGTCGAGGCCATAGAGGGTCAGGGTATCCGAGGGCAGCCCGTCGCGGCCGGCGCGGCCGATCTCCTGATAGTAGCCCTCGATGTTGGTCGGCATGTCGGAGTGACAGACGTAGCGCACATCCGGCTTGTTGATGCCCATGCCGAAGGCGATCGTGGCGGTCATCACCACGCCGTCCTCCTGCAGGAAGGTGTCCTGGTTCCTCGCCCGCGTGCCCTGGTCGAGCCCGGCATGGTAGGGCAGGGCGTTGAAGCCGTCCCCCTTGAGCGTGTCGGCGAGCTGCTCCACCCGCTTGCGCGAGGAGCAGTAGATGATGCCGCTCTCCGCGCGGCGGTCGCGCAGGAAGCGCTCCAACTGGCGGGTCGGGTTGTCCTTGGGCTGGAAGGTCAGCCGGATATTGGGCCGGTCGAAGGAGTGGACGAAGGTTCTCGGGGGGCGTCCCGCCGGGAACAGCCGCTCGGCGATCTCGGCGCGGGTCGCAGCATCGGCGGTGGCGGTGAGCGCCAGGGTCTGCACGTTGCCGAGCGCCTCGCGGGCGCGGGCGATCTCGCGGTATTCGGGGCGGAAGTCATGGCCCCATTGCGAGACGCAGTGCGCCTCGTCCACCGCGAGCCGCCGCACGCCGGCCCCGCGCAGGGCCTCCATGCAGCCGTCCATCAGCAGACGTTCCGGCGAGACGAACAGCAGGCGCAGCTCGCCGGAGCGGATCTTGCGCCACGTCTCCCGCGACGCCGCCTCCGCGATCGTCGAGTTGAGGGTCGCCGCCTCGATGCCGAAGGCGTGCATCTGCTGCACCTGATCGTGCATCAGCGCGATCAGCGGCGAGACCACGACGGTGAGCCCGGCATCGACCAGGGCCGGCAACTGATAGGTCATCGACTTGCCCGAGCCCGTCGGCATCACGGCGAACACGTCCGTACCGTCGAGCACGGCGCCGATCACCTCGTCCTGGCCGGGACGGAAATCGTCGTAGCCGAAGGTTTTTTTCAGCGCGGCGCGGGCCTCGTCGAGGCGTCTGGACATGGTGTCTCGATGGCTGGATTCTGGACAGGACCGCGAGGCGGAGCGTGTCGGTTCAGGTCGATGCCGAGCCTACAACGGCAACGCGACGGCTGCAGCCGAGACCTGAGACCATGCCCCTGACAATCGACGACGAGACCGACCGGGTCGCCGAGCAGTTGGCGGCTCGGTTGCGGGTTGGCAAGATCGAAGCCATGCGTGTGGCGCTCGCCAACGAACTGCGCCTCCGTGAAGCGTCGCTCGCGGACGACGTATCGCCTCCGCCGGGACACGACAGGACTGAGGCAACCGGGTCAGGGCAGGAGGGTCAATTCGGCCTGACCTCCGAACCGGGGTGAGCTTCACCGCACCGCGACAGCGATGGCTGCCCCCGCCATCACCGTGCCGGCGCCGCGATTGATTGCCCGCCGTGCGCCGACCGAGACGAAGAGACGTCGAACCCGGATTGCGGCAACCGCGTAGGCGGTGAGCGTAGAGCAGAGGACGGCCACGATGGTCGCGGCGATCTCGATCATTCCGAGCAGCGTCAGATGCTCCAGATCGATCACGGTCGGCAGCAGCGCGAGGAAGAACAAGACGACCTTCGGGTTGCCGAGCGTCAACGCCAAGCCACCGAGGAAGAGCCGCGGCCCGCTCTCGCCGCGCACGGGCTCACCCGAGACGGGCTCGACCGGTGCAGTCCACGCACGCCACGCGAGGTAGGCGAGATAGGCTGCGCCGAGGTAGCGGATGCCGATGAAGAGGGCGGCAAAGCTCTGAGCGAGCAGGGCGAAGCCGGTCGCTGCGATCGAGAACCAAAGCAAGTCGCCGACGAGGAAACCCGCGATGAAGGCGGGAACGCCGCGGGTTCCACGCGCCAGCACGCGGGCGACGAGGGCGAAGACACCCGGCCCCGGTGAGGCAACCGCAACCGCGTAGACGGCAGCAAAGAGCGCGAGGCTCGACAGCGGCATTGGCGTTTCAACCGACGTCCGACGCGACGATGCGCCCGTCTGCAATGTTGACCATATCGGCCCGGCCTTCCAGTTCGGCGAAGAGGGCCGGGTCGGCGCCCGTCATCCAGACCTGCCCCTCCAAGGCTTCGAGCGCATCGAACAGCCCGCCGCGGCGGCGCGGATCGAGATGCGCGGCGACCTCGTCGAGGAGGATGAGCGGCGCAAGCCCGCTCATCGCGCGCACCAGGCGGGCATGGGCGAGCACGAGGCCGATCAGCAGGGCCTTCTGTTCGCCGGTCGAAGCCGTGGCGGCGGGCACGTCCTTGGGGCCGTGGCGCACGACGAGATCGGTGGTCTGCGGGCCGATCAGGGTGCGGCCGGCGGCGCGGTCGCGGTGGCGGCCCTGCATCAGCGCCCGGCGAAAGCGATCCTCCGCCTCCAAAGCCGGCCAGACCGCGACGAGATCGTCGAGGTCGCCCTCCAGCCGAAGCGAGGCCCAGGGGAAGGGCGCCGCATCGTCCCTTGTCTCGGCGATGAGCCGATCGAGGCGCTCCACCGTCTCGCGCCGGGCGAGCGCCACGGCGACGCCGAGTTCGGCCACCTCGCGCTCGACCGCATCGAGCCAGCGGCCGTCATCCGGCCGCTCGTCGAGCAGGCGGTTGCGCGAGCGCAGGGCCCGCTCCATCGCCGAGACGCGGGCACCGTGGCCGGCATCGACGGCGAGCACGAGCCGGTCGAGGAAGCGGCGCCGGTCACCGGCCGCGCCGCGGAACAGCCCGTCGAAGTCCGGCGTCAGCCAGACGATCCGCAGGAATTCGGAGAAGGCGACGGGGGAGGGGGCGTTCGCGCCGTCGATCCGGCAGACCCGCGTGCCGCGCCCGTCATAGCCCGGCGGCTCGTAGCCGGACCCGAACCGGTGCTCGGCCTCCGACGCTTCGAGCGTCGCCGACACGGCGAATCCGCCCGGTCCGCCGACCCGCGCCATGGTCGCGAGATCGGCCCGGCGCAGGCCGCGACCGGGGCAGAACAGCGAGACCGCTTCGAGGATGTTCGTCTTGCCCGCCCCGTTCTCGCCGACCAGCGCCACGAAGCGGCGGGTGGTGGCAAGATCGAGATCGACGTGGTTGCGGAAGTCGCGGGCGATCAGGCGGGTGAGGCGGGGGCCTCCCGGCAGTATGTCCATGTGAGCGATATATCCGATCCGGCCGCGGCCGGAAGCGGACTCACACGCGCATCGGCATCAACACATAAAGCGCCGGGGCGCCGTCGCGGTCCTGGATCAGCGTCGGCGAGCCCGGATCGGCAAGCTTGAACAGGGCGGTATCGCCCTGGAGCTGCGCGGTGATGTCGAGCAGGTAGCGGGCATTGAAGCCGATATCGAGGGCGGAGGCCTCGTAATCGACATCGAGCTCCTCGGTCGCCGAGCCGGCATCCGGGTTGGTCACGGACAAGGCGAGGCGTCCCTCGCTCACCGCGAGCTTCACGGCGCGGCCGCGCTCGGAGGAAATGGTCGAAACGCGGTCCACCGCCTTGGCGAAGGCGTCGCGCTCGACCGTCAGGCGCTTGTCGTTGCCGGTGGGAATCACCCGCTGATAGTCGGGGAAGGTGCCGTCGATCAGCTTCGAGATCAGGATCACGCCGCCTGCAAACGTCAGGCGGATCTTGGCCGGGGACAGCTCGACCTGCACGCTGTCACCGCCATCGTCGACGAGCTTCTGGATCTCGGCGACGGCTTTGCGCGGCACGATGATGCCCGGCATGCCGCGGCTGCCCTCGGGCGCATCGGTCTCGACGCGTGCGAGCCGGTGCCCGTCGGTCGCCACCGCGCGCAGCTTCAGGGCACCCTCGACCTCGAGGGTATGGAAGTAGATGCCGTTGAGGTAGTAGCGCGTCTCCTCGGTGGAGATCGCGAACTGCGTCTTCTCAATGAGCTGCTTCAGCTCGGCCGCCGGAATGGCGAACGAATGCGGCAGCTCGCCCGCGGCGAGATCAGGGAAATCGCCCTCCGGCAGGGCGCCGAGCGCGAAGCGCGAGCGGCCGGAACGGATCGTCATCTGGCCCGTCTCACCGGAGGTCTCCAGCGAGACCTGCGCGCCCTCGGGCAGCTTGCGAACGATATCGTAGATGACGTGGGCCGGCACCGTGGTGGCGCCGGCATCGAGCACGTCGGCGGCCACGGTCTCGGTCACCTCGATATCGAGGTCGGTCGCCTTCAGCTGGAGGCCGTTCTCGCCGGTGCGCAGCAGGACGTTGGAGAGGATCGGAATCGTGTTGCGCCGCTCCACCACCCGGTGCACGTGGCCGAGCGATTTCAGGAGGGCCGCGCGCTCGACTGTGACTCTCATCGGAAAACCCGTCGTCTCTTGAACAATCGGCCCGCCCGCGGTCGATCAGGCCGGATAAGGATATCGCCCACCCAACGCCCGTTCGACCATCGCGACCGGAGAAACGGTCGACGACCGGACGTTTCGCGAGGCACTCCGAAGCGGAACGGGGCCGGCAGCTTGGCGAAGCGCCCCCACGAAGGCAAGGGCGGCCTTCGCACTGTCCCGCCCCGCGACGGCGCACGGCTCGGGAGGGCAGCCCGGACCGGGCAGGATCCCCGGCCGAGATAAAACTTCCTCAAGGCGAGACCGGGACGCACCCGGTCCCGCCCAGGGCAGTCTCTCAGTCTTGGAGCATGCGTTTCAGCAGCTCGACCTCATCGCCGAGCACCGCATCCTCACCGATCTGCTTCTCGATCTTGCGCACCGCGTGCAGCACGGTGGTGTGGTCGCGCCCGCCGAAGCGACGGCCGATCTCGGGCAGGGAGCGCAGGGTCAACACCTTCGACAGATACATCGCGATCTGGCGCGGTTTCACCACGGCGGCGGTGCGGCGCTCCGACAGGATGTCGGAACGCGAGACGTTGTAGCGCGAGGCCACCAGCTTCTGGATGTCCTCGATCTTCACCCGCTTGGGCTCGCGGTTCTTCACGAGGTCGCGGATCGCGGTCTCGGCGGTCTCCACCGTGACCGGCGCGCCGGTCAGGGTCGCGTGGGCCAGGAGCCGGTTCACCGCCCCTTCGAGGTCGCGGCCATTGGCCGTGATCGCCCGGGCGACATAGGCCGACACGGCCGGCGAGACCTCGAAATTTGGGTGGCTCTGGCGCACGGCATCGAGCCGGGCGGAGAGGATCGAGGCACGAAGCCCCTCGTCGAGCCCGCCGATCTCGACGACGAGACCACCGGCGAGGCGCGAGCGCACGCGCTCGTCGAGCGCTTCCAGCTCCGTCGGCGGCCGGTCGGAGGCGACCACCACCTGACGCCCCGAATCGATCAGCGCGTTGAGGGTGTGGCCGAACTCGGTCTGGATCGACTTGCCCTGGATGAACTGCACGTCGTCGAGGATGAGCAGGTCAATCGCCCGCAGGCGCTCCTTGAAGGCCAGCGCGTTCTGCGTCTTCAGGGCGTTGACGAAGCCGTACATGAAGCGGTCGGCGGTGAGATAGATCACCCGGCGGCCGGCCTCGCGGGCGGCGTGGCCGGCCGCATGAAGCAGGTGCGTCTTGCCGAGGCCCACGCCGGCATGGACGTAGAGCGGGTTGTAGAGCGCGCCGTCGCTGTCGCTGCGGGCGATTCGCTCGGCGGCGGCATGGGCCAGCGCGTTGGAGCGGCCCACCACGAAGTTCGCGAAGGAGAGCCGCGCATCGAGCGGCGCGCCGTTGAGATCGACCGAGGCCGAATCGCCGCGGGGCGAGGCGATCTCGGTCTCGATCATTGGGCCGGGCCCCTGGAGGGCGGCAGGCGTCGCGATCGCGTGGAGACGGTTCAGCGGCCCGCTCGTCGCGTTCGGCTTCGCCGGCACGCCGGCAGTCGGCCGGGCCGGGCCGGAGGGGCCGCGCACGCCGACCTCGATACGGCTGACGCCATCGGCCTCGGCGCGGAAGGTCGTCAGCACCCGGTCGATGTAATGCGATTCGATCCAGCTCTTGAGAAACCGGGTCGGAACGGTGAGGCGGGCGACCCCCCCGTCCACAGTCTCCAGTTCGAGGCGGGCGAACCAGCTTGCGAAGACGTCCTCGCCAAGCTCCGCCCGCAGCCGCCGCTTCACCCGCGTCCAGGCGGCGGGAAGATCGACGCTTCCTCTGCCGTTTCCGCCATCGCCGTCCGACATGCTGCCGTCGAGGTGCATCACCGTGTCTCCTCGCATCCTCAGCCGGCGGACCGGAGGGGACGCGTACGCATACGCCACACGAGAGGAGGCGCCGCCCGATCGGGGCGGCGCCGAGAGTGGCCGCGACGCTGTCAAGAGCGGCGTCGCGGCCCATCGCTAAAGATGGCTGTGTATCAACAATCCTCTATCGTTCTCCTAACAGCGGGACGATCGGGGAAAACATCTTCGCGCCCACAGAGTCGTCAGGCCGGGACCGAAGAGTCGAAGGCCTGCCCGCAACTTGGGGACGACTCTGGGGGTGCCGGTGCTGAACTTGTCGAGCCGCTCGACCGGCAACGTTTTGTTAAGCTACACGGCCGGTGTGGCACCACGCAATGGAAAGCACTTTCCGCATGGTTAACGAAACCTTCACGGCGCCCTGAACAGGCAGGTGCAAGCGTGGATTCGGGATAACCCGGCGCGAACTGTGGAGAAGCATCACCGGTCGGTGCACAACCGCGACCGATCGAACCTCGGCTTGGTGCCTGATCCGGAGCACGGCGAGGCCCGCTTGGCTGAGCGTTTCTCACCGCCCCTTCGCTGCGCGGCCATCCCTAGCGTGGAGACGATGGGCAATCGGGGGCTTCTGAGCACGGATGGCGCCAGAACCTTGCGGGGAGGGGGAATTCCACCGCGCAGCCATGACCGGCTATGGCCGTGCACGACGATTCGCGCGGCCCGCGGGCACAAAAAAGCCCGGCCTGAGCGGCCGGGCTGAATGCAGCATCATATCGAGCGGGGCTCCCTAAAGCCTTCCATTCGGAAGGCCGGGAGCCGTCGCAGTCCGATCAGGCAGCGATGGCCTTCACGCGGGCGGCTAGGCGGGAAACCTTCCGCGAAGCATTGTTCTTATGAACGATGCCGTTCTGGGCAGCGCGCATGATCTCCGGCTCGGCGGCGCGGAGGGCGGTGAGGGCCTGGCCCTGATCGCCGGACGCAATCGCCTCCTCGACCTTACGGACGAAGGTACGCATCCGCGAACGGCGCGAGCGGTTGATCGCCGTACGCTTGGCGATCTTGCGGGTCATCTTCTTGGCCGACACGGTGTTGGCCATGGGGCATCCTCGTCTGGTCGTGGCGGCAAGAACTCGGCCCGGAGCATCCGGTGTCGGTCAGCGCAGCCTGATGATAAGCAAAGGCGAAAAGACCGGGCGCAATGCTGCGGCCGGACGTGGTGGCTGCTCTATAACGACACCCCCATGGTCCGTCAACAAATCGTCACGCCACCGCTCGATCTTGCCGCTCACGCATTTTGTGCGACGGAAGAGCGTTGCCAAGCGAAATTCGATCGGCTAATGCCCCTCCAGTCCGGCGGCGGCACCGCCCCCCGGCACCGCGCTGCGGTAGCTCAGTGGTAGAGCACCTCATTGGTAATGAGGAGGTCGAGAGTTCAATCCTCTCTCGCAGCACCATTTACCCCCTTGATCCTGTTAAAAGTCGTTGCGCTGTAAGCGCTTTCGTCCAACGTGACGCTACAAAGCGCGCTCCAACGCGTGCGGCTCACAGAGGATCGAATGGCGAAGCGGGTTCGGTATCTCCTTCGACGTGGCGACGGCTTTTGGGCTCGCATGGCTGTGCCTGCCGAACTCCGGCAGATCGTCGGTAAGCGGGAACTGCTAGCGCCACTCGGGCCGAACCAGCGAATCGCCGAACGTGACATTCACGGCGTCGTAGCCGTCTTCCATCAGACGCTAGCCGACGCCCGTGCCAAGCTCGAACTCTCAGCGTTGCCGCCTGCCCGGAGCCGTCCCCGGCCGCTGACGCTCGCCCAGATCGCTCATACGCACTACGCCGAGGAACTCGACCTCGACCGGCGCCTACGTGAGGGCGGGCAGCACATGCCCGAGTGGCCAGTTGAGTGGAAAGTCCGCGTCGACGGGCTCCCTGCCGAGGTGGAAGTCCCCGCCGAGGATGAGCCGGCGAACGTGGGCTCACTCAAATCGCCGCTAACGCTCTATCAGGAACGCGCCGCCCGCGAATGGGACGAACGAACTCAGCCAAACGCGGGCAGTCGGTCGGGCTTCAAGGCCCCATCATTGAGCTACCGACAACAGCAGGTCCGAGAACTCCGACGCATCGCAAGTGGCCACAGCAAAGACGACCACGAACTACAGGCCGTCGTCGGGTGGGCGATCGAAAAGTTCGAGGCGCGCGGCAGCACGGCCGTTGAATTCGGCACCGAGGAGTGGCGGAAGCTGGGACGGCTCCTGGCGCAGGTTCAGCTTGAAGCCCTCAGAGCAACGATCGAGCGCGATGACGGCAGCGAGCCCGCATCGCCCAAGCTGCCGATCCTGGCCGAGCCGCCTAATACCGGACAGGTCGTTCCGATCCGTCCGCGTGGACCAGCGCTTCCGCTCCTCGACCTACTCGACGGCTACCTCCGGACGAAGCAATCGCAGGGGAAGGGAGCTGAGGCCGAGCGCCGCTGGAAGCCGGTCTTTAAGGCGCTCGTGCGCCATCTAGGACACGACGACGCCCGGCACCTTACAAAGAGCGACATAATGGGTTGGCGGGACCATCTGCTTGAGAAGGAGGGACTGGCAGCGAAAACGGTTCGGGACGTGCATCTTGCCTCACTCCGCGCGGTGCTGGGTTGGGCCGCTGACAATGAGAAGATCCCGGAGAACCCGGCCGCGCGCGTGCGCATCGACGTGGAGAAGAAGGTCAGCGTCCGAGAGCGAGGGCTCAACGATGCTGAGGCCGTCGCGGTCCTCAAGACAGCGCTCGCCTACCAGCCACCCGCCGCGCACTCACCGGCGACCCGTGAGAGCAGCTACGTGACCGCAGCGAAGCGCTGGCTTCCCTGGCTCTGCGCACTGACCGGCGCCCGCGTCGCAGAGATGGGTGCGATTCGGGTGCAGGACGTCATCACCGATAAGGGCATCATCTACATTCGCATCACGCCAGATGCAGGCCCCGTGAAGTCCGGACAATATCGCGACGTCCCTGTGCATTCCCAGCTTGTCGAGTTGGGGTTCCTCGACTTCGTGAAAGCCGCAGGAGACGGGCCGCTCTTCTATGATGCGGCCAAGCATCGGAAGGAGGATGCCCAGCATCCGTCCAAGATCGTCGCCGCGCGCGTCAGCACATGGGTCCGGTCCCTCGGGCTGATCGACAAGGCCGTAAGCCCGTCCCACGGGTGGCGACACCGCTTCAAGACGGTTGGACGCGAGGCGGAGATTAGCGACCGCGTGCTCGACGCCCTGCAAGGGCATGCGGGGCGGACTGCTGGCGACAACTATGGCGACGTCACGCTCAAGACCCGCGATGCGGCGATCCGCAGGATGCCCACCTATAGCGTTGAGTGAATGTGCTCGAATGCGTGCTCGACGGCCGCGTCGAGCAATTGTGCAGATCGTCGGAGATCGACCGAGATACCAGACGCTCGCGGTCACTGTCGCTTCTTCATTGCCCGCGTTCCGTCCACGAAATGAGCGGTCGGGGCCGCTATAATGCTCGCATGAGACCAAGTGCGAGACCGACGTGAACGCGAGCGTAGACGAATCATTCAAGCGTCAGTCGATCGTGATGGACTTCCTCACGGGCGCCATCAGTGGCGACGAAGCGAGGTTCAGCGCGGCGCTCGCGGCCCTCAAATGGGCCGGAGCGTTCCGCGAGGCGTTCGAGAAGCTGGTCAGCGTCGGTGCGGTCCACCCGCGCATTCGACCTGTCTTTCGCGAGTGCTGGCGCCGCATGAAGGCCGAGAGCTACGCGCGTTTGGATACCGGAGCGCAGGCGCCGCCTCCCGACTGGCATCTGGAACGCGACCTCTGCGACCGTCCCCACCTTCTGGCTGACGGCTTGAAGCTCCTGATGCCGACGTCCGAGCCTCGCCAGTGGCCGTTCGCGCTGTATCGCGGACAGCGCCTCGCGGACCATCAGGCTGGCAGTCACGGCGTCTGGTGGGCGCCGTGCCCGGTCTACGCGGAGATGTTCGCCAGGATGCCAAGCCGTCTGGGCAGTGAGGCCGGAGCGGTCGTCGTCGCCTTCGACCCTCACGCTGCGATCATCGGCGAGATCGACGGCGAGTATCTGGTCGATCCCCGGCTGCTCGAAGACGTTCAGCTTGTCGCTGCCCTCCCACTCCACCGGAACCACAAGGTGGACGACCTGAAGCACGCATTCGCCATGACCGGCATCCCGGATGGGTTCGACGGCGACGGGCTTATCGAGTGGCTGGACCTCGGGATGCCCGTAGGAGGATTGCCGGCCATTCGCGCTCGACGCGTCGAGTTCATCGAGAAGGTGACGCTAGTCCGCGTCCCTCGCCAGGACGAAGCACCTTCAATGAGCAGATGCCGTGGCAATGTGATGCGTAACTAAGTGCAGCGGGTAGACTCCCCCACATCACTATGAGCTGCGCAAAAAAGGCAACTCTCGCGCGAATCAAAATTTGAGCATAAGAGTTCTACGATCATGCCCCAGCAACGACTCCGGCGCGCGGCCTGACCCGCGCCTGAACCTCGTCGTAGATGGCGACCTCGCCCGCCATGGCCAAAGTCACGGCGAGGCCGAAGGCCACCGGCTCGTCGATGGGAGTGCCCTGATCGGGATCGCGTTGGACGATGAGCGGGACAGTCATATTGGCACCGACCGCAGGCGCCGCGTCGCCGCTCCAGCAGCGCGAATAGATGGTGCCGCGATTGGTTTGGTTGTGATCGGGCTGCAAGCGGTGACTGCTGACGGCAAGCGCCGCGAGCTCACTGGGCTCAATGAGTTTCAGCCGGCAGTTGCGATAGCTCTTACGCCCAGGCGCGACCGGCGTGAACCATGCGAGCGTCGCAGATAACATGTGCGGACGCGCCTTGCCGCCGATTGCGAGTGGTATCGGCACATCGACGGTGACCGTGCGGTCGCGCATCAGCGTGCCAGTCGCAAAAAAGGTGGCACGATCCGCCGCGCAGGCGACGGCGTCGTCGCCGTCAACGCAGCCAAAGCCGAGGAAGCGACGGATGTTATCCTTTTGTCGAGGCGCTTGCCCACGTCCATGTGGGCCGACAGTGCTGCGGATGAGCGCGGCAATGTCCTCGGGCCATCGAGCCGGATGAACAAGGAGCGCCTTCATCAGCACAGCGCGGCTTATATGCGGAAGGCGCAAAAAATCTTCGCCATAAGCCGTTTCAAGCGCGTCGTGGATGCGGTGGCAGGTGCGTGAAGCAAGCGCAGCCGCCGCGCTGGTGCCGTTAGTGTAGCCGTCGAGATTTTCGCGCCCATCGCGCGGTGGCGCAGCAACCTTGAGGCCAGCGCCGCGAGACGCTCTGCTCGGTCGCACCTCGATATTTGCGTGATTGCGCACGACTTGCATATGTTCACGGGCGCCCGGCATGAGAATGTCAGGCTTGACCGAGCGCGCGAAGCCAGGACCAAGCGCGCTTGATGGATTGGCGGCGGCGTGATCCGGATAGGGATCGATGAACGCGCGGGCCAGCGCGCGTTCGGCAAGCGGCACTGCATCAGTGTTGCAGGAACCGACAGTCACGCCGTTGACAGTTTCGGCTGGCGAGAACAAGCGCCGGTCGGCCATCACGGCGGTGAGGGCGGTAATCATAGAAGTAGCGCGGTGCGCGCCGGAGGCGCCTTCATAAGCGATGCTGGTTGGGTAAGCGCTGATGCCGAAGGTCTCGGTCTGGTTGCCCGCGCTGACTATGAACAGCAGGCCGAGTCGATAGGCGAGCCGGTCGAGCAGCCGGGCCCAGGGCGAAAGCTGGCCATGGAAGGGCCGGCGGCTGTTGCCGAGCGACAGGTTGACGATGAGGATGTTGGGACGTTGTTCACGCAGCCGCGTCACTGCCAGGAATATGAGGTCGATGACGAGCCGGTCGGTGGGAAAGGCATCGCCGCTGCCCATCACAGGGACTACGTGGATCTGGCGGGGCAACGCGGCTTCAGCACGATTGCGGTCGCCATGGACGATGAGTGAGGCCATCGCAGTGCCGTGCGCACGCGAGGCGACGAGCGCGTCGCGCTCCAGATCAAACAGATCATTTAGGTCGATATGGGCAGCGAGTAGGCGGTGCGCTGCGACCGGGACACCGTCAAGCAGCGCGAGAATCGGCTCACCGAGCGGACGCGATTCGGCTAAGTCACCATCGGCTTCGAGCCTATCGCCGATGTCCACCGTCGTTGCCGCGCTCTGCGGGCGGATGTGCATAATCGACTCTAAACCGGCGATGCCACCTAGATTCCGCTCAATGATCTCACGGACCGTCGCCACGGGGATGTCGGCGAGTAGTGCGTGATAGGCGATATCGACGATGCGTGCGTCAGACCGAACTTGGCCGCCTCGCTCCCGGATTGCTGCGCGGACGTCGGCTTCGGCCTCGGCAGCCATTGCTTCATTGGCGCGGAAGACAAGCTCGACTTCCAAGCGCACGAGTTCATCATCGGCGCGGCCATCAATTTCAGCGGCGAGGATGCCGGCATCACCGGACTGCACGCGGTCGGCTGGTCCCCAAGGGCGCAGGTCTCGCAGCAATCCGAATACATTCGCCCACGGCGTCTCGCCGCGCACGAGTTGACCGCGCTGCCAGCGCCGCCACAGCGATTCAAGGTCACGCAGCGCAGCTATGTCGGGGACGAGCAGATAGGCAGCTGGGTGATCGTCCTCCGCATCGGGCTCCATTTCCTCCTCGTCGACCAATTCAAGGCCGTTGATTTGTGCGATCGCGCCGGCAAACGCGCTGACGCTGCCGCGCAATTCGAAGACCAGCAGGCGCTCCGGCGCGAGGCCAGTGGCGTCAGCGCGGAGCGCAAGCGCGTCGCCACCTCGACCGAGGACTTCCGCGAGCCGGGTGAACTTCGGTCCGAAGGCGGCGGTCTGTCGGGGGCGCGGAAACGGATCAGGTTGCGGAACCGGGCGCGGACGGCCGGTGGGACGCGGTTGATCAGTTCGAGGGGTCAGCCTCAGAAGAGGCTTGGTCGGATCGCTCGGCATTTATGGCTTCAGGCGTTACGCGCGAGGTCCAGAGATCAAGCTCCGACTGTAAGGCCCCATCGACTGATACCTCCCCCAAGCTCAGTATCTCTCGCCGTCGGACGTTCTGGCAGAAATCCAGCGCCTCTGCATAGCTGACCCGACCGAGCTTGACAGCAATCTTTGACAAGGAGAGGCGTGGTCGATGAGGCCAGCTTGATATGATCCGATCGAGGAACACGGTGATGTCGCTGCGCGCGGGCGCGGGCATGGCAAGTCGCATCTGGAAGCGGCGCCAGACGGCGCGATCAAGCAGTTCGCCGTGATTGGTAGCGGCGACAACGATCACGTAACTCGGGAGCTGGTCGAGTTGCATGAGCAGGAAGGAGACGACGCGTTTGATCTCGCCGGTTTCGTGGGTATCACCCCGCTCCTTGCCGATCGCGTCGAACTCGTCGAAGAACAGCACACTCGGCGTTGTGCGGACGTAATCGAACAGCTTGCGTAATCGCGTATTGGTCTCGCCAAGATAGCTTCCAATTAGCGCATCATATCGCACCACGAAAAAAGGAAGGCCGAGACCTTCTGCCACTGCTTCGGCGAAGGAGGTTTTGCCGTTGCCCGGCGGCCCAGACAGCAGAACGCGGTGACGCGGCTCGTAGCCACTTGCGCGCAGCACGTCGGCGCGCCGATGCTCCTCAATGAGCTGGCGGCCGCTCTCGCGTGCCGGGAGCGGCAGGAGAAGGTCGTCGAGCGAGAGGCGCGGGGCAATTTCGAGAATGGCCTCGCGGCCGCTGGCAGTCGCAAGCTGGTGCGCGCTTGCTGTCAGCGCTGGAGGGGTAATCGGAACAGCTGCGAGCGCACGCTGAATGCGGTCGGCGACGATGTTGTGGTTCTTGGCGCGCTCGTCGGCCGCTAGCGCCTCAGCCGTAACGCGCAAGGTGTCGCGATCACCAGCAGCGCCGGCGCGGACCAGGGCAATAAGGAGGTCGCTTCGCGCCATTGCTACCTCAGCTGCCCTCTCGCTCCCACATGTGCGGTCCGAACAATAACTGAAAGTCCTGCCAATGTCCTTCCACCGTCGCGGGGCAAAGTTTCGCTGAACGTGCGCCTTAGTGCATGGAACAACCTAGAAGCTAAGGAAGCGCTGGGCGAGTGTGGCTGTCCGAGCCCTCTGAGAGCCTAACGCACACAGGGAATCAGTAGATCTGTCTGTAAGGGTATACCGCAGCGGACAGCCGGGAGGCCGTCCGAAACTGTGTCCGTAAGGGTTGACCCGACCATTCGGACACGCTTATATACGGACATCAACACAGCGGACACAGCCAGCCCCGATGCAGACCGTTCTCTACATCCGCGTCTCCACCACCGAGCAAACCAGCGAGCATCAGCTCAAGCAGGCCCAGGGAGCCGGGTTCAAGGTGGACGAAGTTGTAGCAGACGTAGGCGTGTCAGGTGTCACGACCGTTCTGGCCGAGCGCCCGCAGGGCAAGCGATTGTTCGACATGCTCCGGCGCGGCGACACGCTCGTGGTCCGCTGGGTGGACCGTCTGGGCCGCAACTATGCCGACGTGACCGACACGATCCGCGAGTTCATGCGCCGGGGCGTCACGATCAAGACGGTCATCAACGGCTTGGTATTCGACGGAGCGACTGCGGACCCGATGCAGGCCGCCGTCCGGGATGCCCTGATCGCGTTCATGGCCGCGACCGCTCAGGCCCAGGCCGAGGCGACAAGGGAGGCACAGAAAGCCGGCATCGCGCACGCCAAGGACCGCGAGGCAGCCTACCGGGGCCGGAAGCCCAGCTACTCGCGCGAGCAGCTTGAGGCCGTCCGCGATCTGCTCGCTCAGGGCGCCAGCGTCTCGGCCATCGCGAAGGAAACCGGCCTGAGCCGGCAGAGCATCTACCGCATTCAGGAGAACCCCGCCGAGTCCGAGGCCGCGCTTGCCCGCTGGGCCGCGTGAGAAGGAGAGCATGACCGTGACCGCCCTGTCAGCGAAGCGCCGCTACGTCCGCCTCAGCGAGGACCAGTGGGCCGAGGCCGAGGCCGCGTGGACTTCCGGCTCGGCGTCGCTCCCCGAGCTTGCCCATCGCTTCGGTGCGACCGAGCGCGCTCTACAGGCCCACTTCGCGAAGCTCGGGCTGGAGAAGGGGTCAGCCGCGAAAACGCTTGCTGCCAAGGTCGCTGTCAGGGTGAAGGAGCAGCAGGAGAGCGATGTCGGCACGCTCACCGAAAGAGCGCTGACGATCCGCGAGACGACCTACAGCTACGCGACCAAGATCGAACGCATGATCGTGGAGCGCCTGGACGCTGCTGCCGCTGATCCGGATCAGGTCTACGCTGCCGCAGCATCCGTCAAGATGCTGACCAATGCTGCTGCTGCCCTCGAAAGGATTCACACGCTCAAGCGCAGCGCTCTCGGCATCACCGATGAAGACATGAACACCGATGAGGTTCCCGTGCTTGTCATCAAGAATCTCTCTGACATCGAAGTCGCTTCCATCCGTCAGCGCCAGAGCGATGAGGATGAGTTCGACAATGATTCAATCGAGGGAGAAGACGAAGCGGTCGAGGCACCCGAAGATGAGATCGTGTGCGAGAACGGCGATTCCCACTGAGGCATTACACTGGCTGCCACTTGTCAGATCAGCATGGGAGGGGTGGGGTAGGAAGACGAAGTCCTAGAAAAATTCGACTTTGCCGTAGGGTATCCAGTATGTGCCCACGGCTGATTTTCAGCCACGAAATCTTAAACGCGCTCTAGCGTTCTCGTTAAGTTCCTTGAGAAAGTCACGTCGAACATCTTGAAGGCCCCGGTCGCCAAATATATAATTTTGGCTTCCGTGACCAATGGACACCAACGCGACCATGACCGTTCCTCTCGTGAAGCCGCCCCAGAGTATGCTGGGGCTCCCCGCCGAACGCCTCACCCAGCTTCGCGCCCTTGCAGATCGGCGCGGCGTCAGCGCCGTCGAGATCGTTGAACGCGCGATCCGCAGCGCTATCGAGGCCAGGGAGATCGAAGACGACCTGCCCGGCTTCTGTGAGATCAGCATCGTTGACGACGACCTGATGGCCGTGTCGCTTCGCGGCGAAGACCTTCCGCTGCTCAACCGGGATCAGGCCGGGCGTCTCGCGACGCTGGTAGACGCCGCTGCCGGCAACGAAACCGCGCTCGGTAAGGACTTCAAGGTTGGCAAGGGTTTCGGGCTGGACCTCGGCGGCGACGTTCAGGTTGTTGTTGGGCGGCATGCGCGGGCCGTGATTCTTGCCCTTGTAGACGCCCGAACGAAGAAGCCGACGTTCCGCACCGCGACCTCTTTCGGCATCGCGACCGATTTCGCCCGTCTGCTTCGCAAGCACGCTGCCAGCCTTAGCCTTCCCATCCGCGCGATCATGGGCATCGCCGCGTCGAACAACGCGACCGGCCAGGAGGCTCAGTCGTGAACGCCCTTCGCCTCGCTCTCGAAGAACTCCACCGCGCTGACGTTCTCAAGCGTCTGGTAGCCGGTGCGACTACGGGTGACGCGGACGCCTTCCTTGGCGCTGCCGCCCAGCTTACATGGTCGGGAGGATGGGCGGACGCCCTGCGGGCACTGGTGCCCCTCGGAACCGTCCCCGACACGATCCGGTCAGCATTCCAGGGCGCTTGGCAGAACAGCGCCGTGGACAACCTTGGAATGAAGCGGACCCTGACGCTCGACCTGCTGGGCGAGGATCACTTGCTCGCGGACGGGCTCGCGATCCTTCTCCCGGCCCCGTCTGGCTCACTGCCTCCGGTCCACTACCGGGCGCAGTCTCTGCGGGACTACAACGCGGGCCGTATCGGTTGCTGGTGGACCCCGGACCGCGAGTTCGCTGACGCTCTCTGGCTCGCCACGTCCGGGGCAGGGGAGCACGTCGGGCATCACGTCCTGCTTGCGACCGAGGTTCCTGCCACTGCGATCATTCAGGGCACGGCGGAAGACATCGAAGCCTGCCTGGACCCGCGCCAGCTCACGTCGATCCGCGTGATCGGGGTGTGCAGGGACGACTACGAGCCGGAGCAGATCGCAGCCTGAAAAGGATGAGCCGCCTGCCCCGGCCAGGGCAAACGGCTTGAACCACGTAACATGCTCGTCTTACATAAGATTTCTCCGCTCCCGGCGCAAGCCGCGACGCACCAGAGCGCTGCTGCTCGGGTGCTCTCGTCGCACGCCCATGTCCCAGTCCCGGCCCGGGCCAACGACGACGTAGCTGACTACCTCGACCGGGAGCTTGCTGACCTCCCGATCGACTTCAACCACGTTCCTCCCGTGCCCGTCGTCACCAACCTCGACGGCTCCCCGGCTGCGCCCGAACCCGTGTCTGTGCTCGATCCGGCGACCGGAACCGCACCGAAGGCCCGAAACCGCCCGATCGCCGCTCGGATCGACGCGGGCGACGCTCCGCGCGTCGTCGCGGTCAGCCCGATCCCCAGCGAGGCCGGCAACGACAACGACGCAGGCCCCGGTGTTAAAAAAAAGCGGAGCGCATCTGGTCGGGTCAGCCTGCTGGGCGACCGCGCTTTCCTCAACGACTACAAGGCACTTACGGGCATCAGCGAGGGCATCGCCCCGGTGCAGGCGGGCGTGTCGTCTATAGTAGGTATGGGAAGGAGCTCTACACCTACAGACCCTCTACCCTCCTTCATTACGAAGGCCCCGCGCCCTTGGGCCAGTGCTACCGACGAGACCAAGGCCCACTTCGCCCTTGAAGCTCTCCGGGCCCGTGGTCCCGTCGTCGCCTTCACCGCCTGGACCTCGCAAGAGATCAGCGACCGGACCTATGCGAACGGCAAGCCGCCGCTGCCCTGGCTCCGCAAGCGGGTCGCAGAAGCTCTTGGCGCTGCCTTCGGCACTGTCGAGTTGTTCGAGACCATCGAGGAGGAGGCAACCGACAGGGACGGGACCCGGAAGCGCCGGCTGCATCTGCACGGAGCACTGAGCCTCGAAAACCCGAGCCGGCGCCGCCTCGCGCTGCTCCGGAAGGTCCTCCGGCACGCGATGGGGCCGTGGGACGGCAACGCCCTCAAGTCCCAGGTCAAGCTCAAGCTCGACCCGAACGCGGGCTGGGCGAGCTACTGCACCAAGCGCTCCTGGCTCGCGCTGCCCGGCATCCGCGACCGTTTCGCCTGCGACCGCGCCGGCTCCCCGTGGCGTCTCAGCTTCGACGGTCCGGTGCTCACGATGACGAACGGCATCCGGGCAGAGGCCCAGGTGCTTCATCAGAAGGCCCGCGAGATCGTGCAGGAGGCCCGTCAGCGGGCGGCGACGCTTGGGACGCCCGAGACTGCCCCGGCGCTGCCCGAGCCGACCCGCGAGCCCGCAGGGATTCCGGAGCCGGCATCCGGATCGGATGCTGCTACTCCGGCGAGACCGGCGCGGGTCGAGATCCAGGCCGAGATCTACACCGGGCTTGCGTTCACCGCCTCGCCGCTGCTTGCACTGGACGGGCCGTTCCGGATGGCGTCCACGGCCCGGTCCAGGGGACCGCCCGGCTGCGTTCTCAGGCTGTCAGCGGGTCCGGACCCGCCCCTGTCCGAAGGCCTGCTCATACGTGAGATCGCCGAACACGAACTGCCCACGCTTCCCGTTGCTGAGGGCGACGATGGCCGATCCGGTCATGAAGCCAGCCTGCCGCGTGACGATGGCTTCCCCGTGAACCCGCGGCCCGCAGGTCACGGGGATGATGATCGTCGGGTTCGGGTCGCGGACCGACCACGTTCCGGAACAACGGATCGAGCCGGGGAAGGCGACCCAGAACTCCCCGACGCCCGTGTTGTAGCCCGTCGCCTGCCCAGCCGCAGCGGCGCCATTTGTAAGCTGCCCAGTGATGGGGATCGCGAAGATGGGCGCGGGCTGGGCGAGCGCTGCACCGGGGAGGAAGAACGATAGGAGGACAGGCGCGAGCTTCTTCATGCGCCGCCCGTAGCGTCCAAGGCCGAGCTTGTCACTATGTCGCTGCCGCATAGGCACTATCGTCAACAAGCTAACGCAGACAAGTTCAGTCACTGCTGACTGAACTATAAATCCACAATTTTGTTGACGATCCGAGACCCATCGACCATTCAACTGTCGACGGAAAAGAAGTCACACGATGCGAACCGGGCCGGCATTGGGGATCACCATGCACATGAGAGCGTTTGAGGTTGGCGATCGGCACGCCGATCTTTGGGGGAAGCTGTCTATTGTCTCCCGCCGCGTCGAAGGGCCGGAGGACCGGACGGTCGCTTTCCATCCCGACTTTGGTCTCAGCGTCATCGACCATCACGGACTGGAAAATCGGGTTCTATGGTGGACGGCGCGACCGATCCGAGAGCCCGACACGGACGAATGGGCCGAGATGGACGCGTTGCTCGCCGAGCTTGACCAATCCTCGTGACTGGATCGTTGGCGCCGGCATGGACGCCGGGGCGCTGACCCAGTTCTCGCGCGGTCGGACCGAATCACTCCGCCCCAGGCCCCGGAGCCAGACGTCCGGGGCCTTCTTCATGCCCGCGACCCATGCCCTGGCCGCTACAATTCACACCCATTCCAATGCTACAAAGGAGGAATTTATTCCCAGATTAACCATTGATTTCATTGGGAAATTTGGCGATCTCTAGAATTCAATCCTCTCTCGCAGCACCATTCTTCTCAATGACATCGCTGTCGTTTTGTGGAGTGCTCTGAGGTTCTCAGGAACCTGAGCACCCAGCACCGAACCCGTGCACGGGCTTGCGACACGCCGAATCCCCACCGCCGGCGAACTCTTCAAGGCCAAGGCCGTCGCCGACGATCAGGTGAACGCGGCAGTCGACGCGCACCACGCCGATTCTGGCACCATCACTCACCCGAACGCCGACGGCTATGGTCTCGACCTCGCCGCGGCCGTCGCTGAGCACGGCTGAGCGAGTTCGGTCATAGCCAGTCCCAAGAGCAGTCCAAGCCTGACGCGCGGGGCGACCCTACGCGCACGGGCCAGAAGGCGTGACCGACCCTAACGCCAGGGTCCGGCGATACACCTTCGAGCCCGGCCCTGACTTCTCGCTATCGATCCGCGAAGAGAGCATCGGCTAAGCCTCGTTCTCGCGCGATGGCTGGTAGACACGTCGGGAGAAGATTTTGCCACTTTCACAGCGCGTAGAACGCTTTTGTCCCGCTCCACGTTGAGGAGGGCTCAGCGCCCAAGCCAGTATCTTCGGGAGCCAACGATGACTGAAGCCGAGCGAGAGCACGAGTGGAACCGGGATCGATTGCTGGTCGAGATTGCAGAGGCTGTCGAAAGAATGCTGGAGCTGACACGGCACACGCATCCTTCCGGGTCAATGCTCACGCTCGGCGCAACTCAACAGCAGGATAGGCTGGAAGCGGCTCGAGAACGGTTCGTGGGCTCGATGGAGAAGCAGTAGCAGCCGCGCTAGAGCTGTCCCTTCCACGGGTAGTCTGCGGGCTTGAGAACCGCACCGTGGCATAAACTTGACGGACCGGTGAGCCGGAGGCAATCCGGCGTCCCTATGCGGTCGGCCCCACGATCAGCCGGCGACCCGGATGCTCTTTACCGAACTCGCGCCGAGCGCGCTTCCGCCCCAAGCCGCCGAGTTGCGCAAAGCCGTCGGCGCCCTGCGCCCCAACTCCTCGCCATGGCGATATCTCGGCACACTGCCTGAGCGAACACCCACGAGGCCTGCACCGACGTCATCGAACGCCTTAGGCGCCGGGCGGTGCCACAGATCTTCGGAGTCCATTCCGGGCACGGCACGTTTCGTGTCGGCCGGTGTGAGATGAAGATAACTGGCGGGAACAAGGCGATCGGCATCGCGCCGAACGGGATCCTGCTCGGCCATGTGAGCGGATACCGAAACACGCCCGGCGCACGTGTCGGCGTCTCGGCTTGGGAGTTCGCGACGCGAGCGGCCGGACACTAGAGTCGAAGTTGCGAGACACGTCCGGCGGCCTTCCGGCTCCGGGCGCGCCAAGCAGGATCGGTCGAATAGCGATCTCGCTATCAAACGCGACGAGTTTTCAGTTCGCGTCGAATGCGGCGTCCTCTTGGGGCGCTGCATTTACTGTCAGGCTATAAGTGTCGATGGAAGAGACGGGCCGCGCTTCGGTCACTGGCGGCGCCGTGAGCATTGTGATCGTGAAAGCTGCGGCGGCCAGAGCGAATGCTGCTGCGAACGTGAATGCTTTCCTCATGCATGCCTCCCGGCAGGCTGACGCGCCGTTCACTGGAGAGCGAAGGCGTCGTGCATAGAAAAATCCTTACTTTTTGGTCGAGTCAATACAATAATGGCGAATCGACAAATGTTAGAAGGATGATATTCGCATCGCAGGACTGATCTCTGATGGTCGCCAATATTGAGATTACACGCCCATCAGCAAGATATTTTCCGCAACATTTGATTGCGGGCCGGTTCGTAGCGCGCGAGCAGCAAACACCGAAGCTTCGTCGCCGCTGGCGAGGCTGAAAGACGATACGGTCAGCCGTGCGCGACCGGCTATTCACCCACCTGATTCGTGTAGCGCGGCGTGCGCTTTTCGAACGTCGTCCAAGGCCGCCGCTGCGGCGCGAGACTCGCCCGCGCCGGCACGACGCCGGCGCGTCCGAAGCGGGCATAACAGGAGGCGATCGCGCCCACGAGCCACGTCGGGCGCTGGCGATCGAGCCGACGGACGAGCGGTCGGCGCGCTCGTCCGTTCGAGCCGGGCATGCGCGCCTCCTGCTGATCGCCGGGGTCATCTTGTCCGTGCGACGCAGCTCGTGGGCATCCACCGTGCCCGCGCCGACCTGCTCCTGAGCCGGGACGAGCTCGGTTGCCTCGCCGGCGCGGTCGTCGAGGTCGAGCCTGCGGAAGATCCGGGCCGCGATGTCATCAGCACCGCCGGCCGCCTTGATGACCGCGGGCGGCGCGGTGTCGATGACGTACTGCGTGCCCTTCGCGATGACCGGCACCGCGACGTTGACCGAGAGGGTCTTTCCTCTAGCCGCACCGTTCACTGCTTTGCGGCGGTAGCTGACAGCCCGCTCAAGCCTCATCTCGACCCGACGCTGCGACAGGAATAGGGCCGCCCAGGGGTAGACGTTGCGGGCGGCCCAGGTGATCGAGGCCGCGCTTATCGGCAGGAGGATCGTCAGGACTGGATCGCACAGCGACACGGCCGGCGCGACGAGCCAGTCGCCCCAGGGCAGGATGACGGCCTTATCGCCGACGACAGCGACCTCAATGGCAAGAGCGGGAGATGTAATCCAGGCAAGCGCCAGCGCCGCGAGCAGACGCACTTAGATCATGGTGGTGATCCTGATGGTGGCATGCGCGGCGGGCCCGGACGGCTCAGGATCGAAAAATTCACGACAGGTGCCGAGAAAAGCTTGAGCGCCGAGCAAATGCAGGGCATGGAGCCTGACCGCCGCGTCGATTTCGTCTGACCAGCGTGTACGACCGCTGCGCTGACTTCGTCTGGCCAGCGGTCGGCAAATTGCCCCTCAATCAGCGCGCTCCATAAGACCAGTCAGGTCACATCCTCCCGCGCAGGACGCGTGTACGAGGGCGGCTCAGCGTCACGGACGCTTATTGGACGCGATGACCGGCGATGTGTCCGCCCGTTCTGAGCGGATCGCGATCGTGAACACGGAGCCAGAACTGCGCGGCGTTGCCGGATCGTGGCATCGGTCGCGCCGGGCCCGTTCCGAATGGCGACGAACTCGGCGAGCAAGCGGCGACTGATCTCGTCGAAAGGAACCTTTCTGAGGAGGTAATGAATCGTCACGCGTTGCAGCGGAAGCCTTCGATTGCCCGGCCTTCGAAGCCGGCTCGGTGAGGAGACGATCCAACGCTTCGATCAGAAGATGACCGCGAAAATTCAATAAATATTTAGAAACGACTCCGTTTGGCAAGGGCACGCCCGACGGCCCAAAGTAGACCGTCGATGGCCGACCGCAGAGCTGGCCCATCATGCCCTGCAACGTCATCAACTGCACGGCGTGCTTGAAGGGCATAGGTCGCGATCTGATCGAGCGGCGGTTCGTTCCGGTTTGGTCGGACGAAGAGTGCGCGATCTTCCGCCTGCCCGTTCAGTTTACCTTCGGTAATATCAACGACAATGCCTCGTCCGAGGACTTTTCCTGTTTGAGTATTGCGCTTGTAGTGCCCCCGAGCCAAGACCCAACGAATGCCACGTTCGACGGAGCGCACGCGATACTCAACAACGAACAATCCGCCCTGCTCACAGACGCGATCGATGTTGGTAAAAAACTCGTCCTGGTCGGCAGGAAGAATCGCTTTCGTGTAAGCCGCCAGAGGCAATCCTATTGCGGCCTGCACTGGATCGAGACCGAACAACGCAGCGGTGATGGAGTCAGCAACGGTGCGATCGTTTGCGAAATCCGTTTCCCAAATGCCAACCTGAGACGCAATCAAGGCATCCGGCAGAAATCCAAGCCAGTATCGCTTTGTATCATACGGCATACTGTGACACCCAAGCGACGCTTAAAATATGTAGACGACTAAAGGAAAAACTTCCGTCAAGCTCCATACTGGTCGTTCTGGCAGCGAGGGGAAGTCGTAGGGCATGAGCACAGATTCTCTCCCGCGCTGTAATCAGCTGACTTCCATGACAGATTCGATGCGCCTGCGAGAACTCGCGGATGCGCTTGGCGTTCCAGTAGCTGCGTTCGAGGTTTCGAAAGAGTTTCAGCCCCTCAATGCAGACGCAGACGTCAATCACTGGTTGTTGATGCTCGACATACAGGGCAAACCGGTCATCCACCGGATCGGAGAAGATGCTGGTCAGAACACGACGGAGGAAAGAGTTTCGGTCTTTCTGCGACGCGAACAAGAAAGTCCCGCGCGTGATGCACTCACCGCTCTCATTGACCAGCTTCTCGTAATGCATCTTTCGGGTTGATACCGGCTGCTTCCCACCTCGACCTAACTGCGCATCCAGGATTGTCGAGGCAATGTTACGCCCCTCCCGGCGGGCAGAAATCCCTGCCTCCCTTCGCGCCGGGGCAAACTCTCATTCCGTGTGGGCCGAGCCTCGATCCAAGGCGATTCCTACGGCATCCGACACGCGCGTCGTCCAACCCAACCCCATCCCGAGCTCTTCCTACGTGCGCTGACCCGTCGATCGACCCGATTCGCATTATACCCGTTTCCTCGTGGGATAAGTTGGCACGATTTCTCGAGTGACGCGTTTTCGTCCAAGCAGGCTGGACTTGGACTGCAACGACCCTTCTCACGGATGCAGTCTCCGGCGCTAAAAACAACGCAATTCCGACAATGTTTAAGCCGTGCCGGCGATTTGTCCACAAACACTTAAAGATGATTGTTATTCAAAATGTTTAGCAGAATGAAAATGCGACATGATTATCATCAGAGACGTATTAGTCATTTATCGGCGACACTATGAGCTTACTGATTCACTTCGTGCCGGGCCTATTTGGATAAGGCCCGAGATATCCATCAGCTGCCTCTATTTACGCATGCCTGGTTCGAAGTCGCATGCCGTAAGGGGATCGGGGCGGGAGTTCACCCAATGAACTCCTCCGGGACGGGTCCGGACACCAAATCCGACCGATCGCCTGATGTCGCTGCAGCGAAGCGGATCGCGGCGATCCCGACCATGCTCGAGATCGTCTGTCGCTCCACGGGTCTAGGCTTTGCGGCTGTGGCGCAGGTGACGGACGAGACGTGGCTGGCTTGCCGGGTCAGGGATGACGCCGGTTTCGGCCTTCAGGCAGACACCGTGCTTGGCGCGGACGCGATGCCCTGCCGGGAAGTGCGGCGGCATCGACGGCCGGTCGTCATCGACGATGTTGGCCCGGATACGGCGGTGCTTGGACCTTCGAGTTCCGGATCTCTCGGCTTTCGCAGCTACATCTCCTTTCCGATTACGATGCCGGAAGGGGAGATCTTCGGAACACTTTGCGCCATCGGAAAGGAGCCCGCCGCGCTGGATCGCCCGGAGATCACGGGCCTGTTCCAGCAATTTTCCGAACTCATCGGGCTTCTCCTCGACGCGCAGCGGCAGCCCTCCGTCGCCCGCCCTCGGCCTGAGGAGGCGGGGTTCGCATCGTGGGAGCGGAACGAGCCGTTGAGGGCGCTGATCGATCACCTGCCGGTCGGCGCTGGGCTGTTCGGGTCCGACGGTCAGGCCCTCGTCGCAAATGCCCTTCTGCAGCCTCTTCTGTCACAGGGCCGCGTGCCCGGTGCCGATTCCGATGCGGCCCCGCATTGGACCGGCTATGCGGGGGACGGCACCGTCCTCGATCCGCGCGATCATCCGTTTGCACGGGCCTTGCGTGGCGATCGCGTCCCGGGCACGCGCTTCCATCACCGCGGGGATAACGGAACCGGGCGGTGGACACGGATCAGCGGGGTGCCTCTCCCGGGGACGACCGACAACGCACGCACCCAAAATGGAAAGGAGCCGGCCGTACTCCTCTTCGTCGAGGAAGAGCGCGAGGTGGCAGAAATCCGGCGCGCGAGCGACCAGCGCTTCCGGCGGTTTGCCGAACATTCGACCAACGTCTTGTGGCTCGCCGACTTGGAGAGCCGCCGACTGACTTACCTCAATCATGCCCTCCAGCGTGTCTGGGGCGTCGCGCCGGAGCGGCTGCCCTCCCTCGAAAGCTGGCTTGAAACGATCCATTCGGACGACCGCGACAGCGTTGAGCGCACGCTCGAACGGGTCTGGGATGGTGAGGCCGTCGTCCAAGAGTACCGCATCCTGCGCCCGTCGGACGGCGCTGTGAGGCGGATCCGCGAGACAGTCTTCCCGATCGCCAGGGAGGATGGCCGCGTTCGCCAACTGGGCGGCATCGCCGAAGATGTCGTGGGTCACACCGGCGCACGGATCTACCTCGTGGATGAGGATGCGCCCGCGCGACGAGCGCTGCTCGGGCTGCTGCAACGCGCTGGCTACGAGGTGCAGGTCTTCGCGAAGGCCGCAGCGCTGGCGGAGGTCGCAAGCGCCCTGCAGCCGGGTTGTGTCATTCTCGACATCGAGACCGCCGGACCGGAGAGCCTCACGGTGGCGAAAGCGCTCAGGGCCGGCCGGCTCGCGCTGCCGGTGCTCGTGATCGGGCGCAGCCAGGGCGATGTCGGCTTCGGTGTGCGCGCCATGAAGGCCGGCGCCGTCGATTACCTTGAAAAGCCGTGCGAGCCGGCAGTGCTGCTTACCGCCGTCTCGACCGCGTTGGCCGAACTGCGCACCGACACCGAGCGCAGCCACGCACATGACGACGCCAAGCTTCGCATCGCGGCCCTTTCGCCCCGAGAACGGGAAGTTCTGGAGGGGCTGCTGGCAGGCGGCACGAACAAGTCGATCGGCCGGGCACTCGGCCTCAGTCCGCGCACCGTGGAGATCCACCGAGCCCGCGTGATGGAAGCGCTCGGGGCGCGCACCCTGCCGGAGGCGGTGCTGACGGCGGCCAGGGCCGGGGTACAGCCCACCGACAGTCAATGAGGGGCGAGGCGAGGGAGAGACGCCGCTTCGGCGCCGAACGTCGTCAGGCGGTGAGTTTGTCGATGGCGGAGGGCCGCAGCGGGACCGCGGCCGGCTCCAGATAAGACGCATCGTATTCGGCCAGCAGCCTGAGCCCCTCGGGCTTCAAGATCGTGAGCCTGCGGCCGGAGAGCTCGATCAGGCCATCGCGACGCAGCTTCTGCAGGACGCGATTGATGTGAACGCACGACATGCCGAGTGTGTCGGCGAGATCGGCCTGCGTGATGGGGAAGCTGTACTGATTACCGGGGGCGAGACCGGCCGTCCGCAGGCGCAGCAGCATCTCGCAGAGGAAGTGCGCCAGCCGCTCGGGGCCGGACCGGGAGCCGAGATTGGTGATCCATTCGCGCAGGGTCGCCGCCTCGGTGAGCCGAACCATCTGCAGGGCGCGGGCGATCCGCGGACGTCGCCCGATGAGATCTTCGTAGTCGGCACGTGGAATGAAAGCGAGTTGGCAGGCGGTCAGCGTTCCGACCGCGCAGTCCAGCGGCAGGCGGAAATCGAGATCGAGTTCGAACAGGTCCCCCGGTAGAAGGTAGGCCGTGATCTGCCGGCGCCCGTTCGTCAGGAACTTGTAGCGGCAGGCAAAGCCATCGAGCACCAGGATGGCGCTCTCCGGGACGTCGGACTGGTGCAAGAGTGGCGTCTGCGCGGCGAAGCGGCGGCCGTTTGCGGCCCATTCTTCCAGGTCCAGCAAATCGCCAGGAGTCAGATCCACATAGGTCGCAAGCTTGCGTGCCAAGGGATCACGCAACGGCTGCTCCATCCGCGCGCTCTGGACCGTCTCCGAAAAGACAGGCCCGAGGGCTTGAGACGCGACGGTCCCATCCTCGTCGAGTGGCGCTCGACCGGATGAGGCCACGAGCGGCGAGGTCATGAGGCAATCCGATCGCTTCTGCCGCATTTGGTTCTGGTACTCAGCCTGACTAGTTCGCCATCCGTGCGACATTCCGCGCATGGCCGCATCTGTTTCCTACCTAAGGTAGTTACCGAAGCAAGCGGGTTGCAGGCTTTTTCCGATCTAAAACGCTCGCATCACTTTTTACGGTACCGGGCGGGACATGATCTCAGTGGCGGGCCGCGATAGCGTCAGACGCGCCGGCACGATAACTGAAGTGGATCTCGGGCAGCCGTGCCGCGCCCGGCTCGCGTCGTCGCGGTTCGTAGAGCCGACCCGACGGCGCTCGTGGCGCAAGAACGTATCGACAGCCTACGAGATTCGGCACGACGATGGTTTCCACCGGCTACAATCCGGCTCTCGTGGCGCTGTCCCTCGCCATCGCCGTGCTCGCCTCCTACACGGCGCTCGATCTCGGCGGCCGCGTGCGGGCCGCCGCAGCCGGACTGGGCTGGGCTTGGCTTCTGGGTGCCGCCCTGGCGATGGGGGGCGGCATCTGGTCGATGCACTTCGTCGGGATGCTGGCCTTCGAGATGGGCCTGCCCGCCGCCTACGATCTCGGCCACACCCTGCTGTCCCTGCTCATCGCGGTCGGGACGACCGGCGCGGCCCTGGCCTGGGTCGGCCGTCGACGGGCCGGCCGCTGGGACGTCCTCGTCGCCGGCCCCGTGATGGGGATCGGCGTGGCGGCGATGCACTATACCGGGATGGCCGCGATGCGGATGCCCGGCCATCTCGCTTACAGCGTGCCGGTCGTCGCGCTCTCGGTCGGGATCGCCATCACCGCGGCGACCATCGCCCTGTGGCTGACCTTTCGGCCGACGAGCGTCTGGCAGCGCTTCGCGGCCGCCCTGATCATGGGCGTGGCCGTGGCCGGGATGCACTATACCGGCATGGCGGCCGCGACGATCACCGCCGAGGAAGCCGGCGCCCATTCCGCCCATCTCGCCGCGACGAGCGTGGATCAGCAGAATCTCGCCCTCTACGTCGCCGGGGTCACCTTCGTGATCCTATTCCTCGCGATGCTCGCCTCCGCTTTCGATCAGCAGCGGATCCAGGGTGAGTTACGGGCGAGCGAGGAGCGTTTCCGGGCCGCCGTACAGGCCGTGCGCGGCGTGCTGTGGACCAACGACCCGGAGGGGCGGATGACGGGCGAACAACCCGGCTGGACCGCCCTCACGGGGCAAACCCGCGCCGAGTACGAGGGCTTCGGCTGGGCCGACGCCGTGCATCCGGAGGACCGGCAAGCGAGCGTCGAGGCCTGGAATGCGACCGTCGCCGCCCGCAGCACCTTCCTGCACGAGCATCGGGTGCGCGCCCGGGACGGCCTGTGGCGACATTTCTCGATCCGCGCGATCCCCGTGCTCGACCCGCACGGCGCCATCCGCGAATGGGTCGGCGTCCATACCGACATCACCGAGCAGCGCGAGGCCGAAGCCGAATTGCGGGAGTCGAACGAGGAGATCCAGCGCTACGCCTACATCGTCAGCCACGACCTGCGCGCGCCGCTCGTCAACGTCATGGGTTTCACGAGCGAGTTGGAGGCGGTGCGCCAGGAATTGCGCACAGTCCTGCGCGACCATCCGCAGGGCGCGCGGATCGATGAGGACATCACCGAGGCGCTGAGCTTCATCCAGGCGGCGATCGTCAAGATGGAGCGGTTGATCGCCGCCATCCTGAAGCTCTCGCGGGAGGGGCGGCGCCGGTTCAGCCCGGAGCCGCTCGCGATGTCATCCGTGATCCGCGGCATCGCCGACGCGCAGCGTCATCAGGCCGGGCGCAAGGGTGTGACAGTGACGGTGGCCGACGATCTTCCCTCGATCGTGGCCGACCGGCTCGCCGTGGAGCAGGTCTTCGGCAACCTGATCGACAACGCTCTCAAATATCTCGATCCGGCCCGTCACGGAACGATCGAGGTCACGGCCCAGCCTGCACCCGGCAACCGGATCCGTTTTGACGTCTCCGATACCGGGCGAGGTATCGCACCGCAGGATCATGGCCGCATCTTCGAGCTGTTCCGGCGGTCCGGCACGCAGGATCAACCGGGGGAGGGGATCGGGCTCGCCAGCGTGAAAGCATTGGTGCGCGCGCTCGGCGGCCGGATCGAGGTTTCGTCACAACCCGGTGTCGGCACAACCTTTATCGTGACGCTGCCGCGCGAGCCGGTTACAGGCCGAGGCGGGGCCGCGACACTCGATCCTCCCGATACGATGACCCTGGCCGCGGAGTAGCGATGCAGCCCCCTTTTCATACCGTCAGCATCGTGATGATCGAGGATGACGAGGGTCATGCCCGGCTGATCGAGCGCAACATCCGGCGCGCGGGGGTCAACAACGAGATTCTGCCGTTTCGCGACGGGACCTCGGCCCTCGAATTCCTGTTTGGAGCCGACGGCACCGGCGAGGTGAGCGGGCGGCGCCACCTCCTGATCCTGCTCGATCTCAACCTGCCCGACATGACCGGCATCGACATCCTGGAGCGGATCAAGGCCAATCCGCACACCAAGCGTTCGCCGGTCGTCGTTCTCACGACCACCGACGACAGCCGCGAGATCCAGCGTTGCTACGATCTCGGGGCGAACGTCTACATCACCAAACCCGTGAACTACGAGGGCTTCTCCAACGCCATCCGTCAGCTCGGGCTGTTCTTCTCGGTCATTCAGGTTCCCGAGAACTCATGAGCGACGCCCCCGCCGCCTCCTGCCGCATCCTCTACATCGACGACGACCCTGGGCTCGGGCGCCTCGTGCAGCGCTCGCTCCAGGCACGGGGGCACCATGTCGAGCTGGCAGCGAGCGGCACGGACGGGCTGGCGCGGGCGCAGGTGGGCGAGATCGACCTCATTGCCCTCGACCATCACATGCCGGACCGGACCGGGCTCGAATTGCTGCCGCTGCTCCGGGCCCTGCCGGACGCGCCGCCGGTGATCTACGTGACCGGCTCCGAGGATAGCCGTGTGGCGGTCGCGGCCCTCAAAGCGGGCGCGGTCGATTACGTCTGGAAGGACGTGCAGGGCCAGTTCCGCGAATTGCTCGGCGAGGCGGTCGATACCGCCCTGCGTCAGGAGGCGCTGCGGCGCGACAAGGAGCGGGCGGAAGCCGCCGTCCGCGAGGCGCGCGACCGGGCCGAGCTGCTGCTGCGCGAGGTGAACCACCGCGTCGCGAACTCCCTCACCCTGGTCGCAGCGCTCGCCCGGATGCAGACCAACGCGGTGACGGACCCGGCGGCCAAGGACGCGCTGGAAGAGATGCAGGCCCGCATCTCGGCCATCGCCGGCATCCACCGCCGGCTCTACACGTCGGAGGATGTCGAGGCCGTGGAGCTCGATGCCTACCTGACCGGGCTCGTCGAGGAGTTGCAGCTCGCGATGAAGGCGTCGGGGCGCGACCATGCCATCCGCCTGCACGCGGAGCCGATCCGGCTGGCCACCGACAAGGCGGTCTCGCTCGGCGTCGTCGTCACCGAACTCGTCACCAACGCCTACAAGTATGCCTATCCCGCCGAGACCCAGGGCGAGATCCGCGTCCAGGTGATGCGCGAGAGCCCCGACACGCCCTCGCTCGCCGTCGAAGATGACGGGATCGGCTGGACAGGGGAGGGGGAGGCCAAGGGCACCGGCCTCGGCTCGCGCATCATCCGGGCCATGGCTTCCAACCTGCGCTCGGTGCTGACCTACGTTCCCGGCTCAAGCGGAACCCGCGCCGTCTTGTCGTTCCAAGCCTGACTCGGAGTGATGGCCCTGGAAGCGGCGCCTGAAGCGCAAGGTTGCAGGGCACTTTCTCGATTCAATGGATGAACCGCGCCCGACGAAGCCGGTTACCCGCTCAACAGGTCTCCTGCCTGTTTCTCCGAGACTTCGACCCGCCCGGCTCGGCCGGCGCGGGCTTTTTTGTGGGGTCTCGCGATCCGAAACGAAGAGTCCGGCTTCAGCGAAACCCGGCTGTTCAGAACCGGCGGCAGCGAACCGCGTCGTCGGCCGGCGAGGCGTGTACGACCTGTCCGCCCGCCGCCTCGCAGGTCGAGCGGAACGAACGCTCGGAGCGATGAAAGCCCCAGATGGCGACCATCGGCGCGACCATGATGAACACGGTCATGCCCATGATGAAGGCGGGAAACCAATCCGGCATCCGCGGAGGCGATGGCGGCTCCGGCCGGATCGGCGGCATCGGTGCCAGGAAGGCCAGGAGCGGGAGCACGTCCAAAACGCTCATGGTTCGGGCTCATTCGCTGGGGTGGCTCACGCCGTGGGAGAGCCACGGTTTCCGGATCGATCGAGGTTAACCAGCCGCAGCCGCGTCGGATCACCGCGAAACGCAATCCGGGCGATGCGTCGCAGCGGCGGCCTCGACCGAGGGAGGGTCGCGGTCATGGCACCGGCACAGGTTCGGTCAACCGGTTGACCGACAGAAGATAGGCGACGAGATCCGCCTGCTCCTCGCCTGAAACTCCGGCCTCAGTATCGGCCCAGTAGGCGTGCCCCTCGCCCGTGACGCGCGCGGTGCGCGCCTTCGCTGAGGCCTTGTTCGCCGCGACGACCTTTGCGCGGAGGTTGCGATCGACCAGCGCCCGCAAGCTGTTGGCCGGATCGGGCGGGATGCCCGCATCGAGCGTGCCTGGAACGCCGAGCTGCGCGTCGGCGTCGGCACCGACCGCGACGCCGGAATCGTGGAGATAAGGTGCGCTCCAGGCCAGACCGACGAGGTTCGGCACCTTGTAGCCGCCCCCGGTGCCGGCATGGGCCCAGGCGAGCTGCACCTGCTTGAGCGCGTCGCCCTCCAGGGGGATCGGCACGAGTTTGGGATCGGGCGGAAGCGGGAAGGGCGTGTCGGTGGCAAAGATCGTCGGCGGGGCGAGGCGCGCTTCCATCCGGACGGTCGAGTGCGCACGGCTCGGCTGCGTGCCGATCTCCCCCACGGGGATGACCCGATGGTTGGTGAGCGCCGGCCCGGAATGGCAACCGGCGCAGCCGGCGCGCTCGAACACCGCCCGCCCTTTCTTCACCCGCTCGGCATCGAGGGAAGGCTCGGGCGCGCGCAACAGGTTCTGGAAAGCCGACATCGCGTTGTTGGCGTAGTTGGCCGGCTCCCCGGAGACCGAGGCCAGCAGGCCGTTATCGGTCATGTAATTGGTGGCGGGGAACGACGGCAGCACGGCGTAGCTGTTGAGGCCCGGCGCCCCCGGCGTCGGGTCGGCCGCCCCCAGCACATCCGTCGGGCGCTTACCCGAGGCAGGATCGTAGCGCAGGGCCGCCACCGCCGCGCCCTGCAGAACCGTGCCGAGATAGACCTGCGGATCGAGCCCGAACAGCGTCTTGGCGGCTTTCGTCTGCTGGGTGGTGTCGGAATTGGCCGCGTGGACGTTGTTGTTCAGCGCCGACAGCCCTTTGAATGGTCCGATCCCAGCACGCCCGCTCCAGCTATAGGGCTCGCCGTAGGCCGAGAAACTCGACGGGATCGAGGTCGGGTTGGTTTCGCGATCGGCGGAGGAATCGAAGCTGCCAGCGGGCCAGCTCGCGACCTCCACCTTGGCCGCGGCCTCGAACCGGGCGGGATCGGGGAGGGCGGTCTTCGCACCGTCCTCGGTGGTGACGCTGCGGGCCGGATCACCCGGATGGGCGGACGGGTCGGCGCTGCCATGCATGAAGTAGGCGGTCGCGTTGCTGGCGAGCGCCATCAGCAGACCGGCATTGAGATCGGTGTTGGGCGCGCCCTCCACCACCTTGCCCGATTGCGGATCGACCGCCGTGTGACACAGCGCGCAGGTGATGCCCATACGCAAATGTCCGCGGTCGTAGAAGGTACGGATGCCGAGGATGAATGGGGAGCCGCGCGGCACGTCGAGGCCCGTCGAGACGAGTTCGCCCGTCTTCCAGACCCGATCGCCCACGGTGACGTCGCGGGCCATGCGGACCTTCAGGTTGGTGGTGCCGGCGCCGCCGAGCATGAGAATGGCGCGCGCCACCTCAAAGGGCGTCAGCCCCCCGTCGAGCATGCCCATCACGTCGGAGAGAAACACTTCGTTGCCGAACGTCTCGCGGTAGAACGCTTCGCGGCCCCGCTTCACCAGCGCGTCGTCGATCGCCACGGCGCCGCTCTCCGGCGACAGGGCGTTGCGTCCCTCCGGTGTGGCTTTCAGCCGCTCGGCCTCGTCCCGTGCGATGCGGCGGCCGAGGACGTCGAAAGCGGTCTCGATCGGAGAGCGTTCGGGATTGAGAAGGTCGTCCGCCTCCGGCATCGGCGCGTAGCTGAAGCGGGCGAGAGAGCCGGCGACGAGAACGGTGCCGATGGCGGCCGCGGAAATCACGATTACCCGAAGTGGCCGACCCATTACGATGCACGATCCCCCTCACGACACGGTCGCGAAACTGCGCAGTTTCAACCGTGATCGCCGCCGTTCGTTCGACGCGACTGGAAAAAAAGAACGTGAGGCTGGCTTTCACACGGGTTCGACCGCGAGCGCCGTTGGATTTGGACCGCCTGCCTATTCGTCTGTACGCCGATACGCTCTTTCGAGCCCTGATAATCTATGTTGGCGCAGGGGACGGCAAATCGCGAGACAAGTCCGGCGTTGGGGCACGAACCCACGCGCGCGTCCGTGACCAGCCACAGGACCTGATGCCAAAGACGACCCTCGACGACCTCGCCTTGCACCCCGATGACGAGGTGCCGACGCTCCCTGCTGCTGTCCAGCAACGCCTCGGAGCGCTTCTCGCCGATGCCTATGCGCAGATGCCGGGGAATCCGGGTGTCGAAGCCGGTCGCTTCGACGCCTTGCTGGCCAGGCTGGAGACCGTCCTCGTCGCCCAGGAAGGGAAGGACGAGGAATCGTTCCGGTCCGCCATCATCGAGATGACGCCGCGCCCTCTACAACTTCGCCATGTCGCTGACGAAGAACCCGTCGGCCGCCGATGACCTCGTACAGGATACGTTCCTACGGGCATGGCGCAGCCGCGCGCGTTTCACCGTCGGCACCAATCTCGGCGCGTGGCTGTTCACGATCATGCGCAACGCCTTCTACTCGCGCCACCGCAAGGAGGTGCGCGAGGTCGCCGACAGCGACGGCGATTACGCCGAGCGCCTCGCAGCGGCACCCGAGCAATCGGGCCATGTCGATCTGATGGATGCGCAGACCGCGCTCGCCAAGCTTCCCCTGCCGATGCGGCAGGCGTTGATCCTCGTGGCGATCGAGAACCTCAGCTACGAGGAGGCGGCGACCGTCATGAACTGCCGCATCGGCACGGTGAAGAGCCGGGTCTGGCGTGCCCGGGAGCAACTCGCGCAGATCCTCGGCTACAGCGCCGCCGATGTCGGCTCCGACAGCATGACGCTGTCCGCCGTCAGCGGCTCGACCTGGATGGCCTAAAGCGCAACCCGACGAAGCGGCCACCGCTTCGTCAAAGAAGATGCGTCAATACAACGACCGAGGGGCGCCGACCTGATGCAATCAGGTCGGTTATAGCCCCTCAGGATCGAAGGCGCCGAGCGCGGCTCGGCGCCGTACCTGGTCACGCGCTCATCTGCATCTGCAGTTGCGGCAGGCGGGACGTCCGGGCGAGGCCGAACTCCTTCAGCGATACGACCTCGACCAGCGCGTCCTTACGGGCGATCACGACGCTGTTGTCCGGCACCGGGGTCCAGGTCGCGTGCTCCTTGTCCAAGGGCTCCGAAACCACCACGACGCCATCCGCCGATTGGCGGTAATACATGCTGTTGGCCGCATCGTTGGCCGCGTAGCGGAAGGCGTAGAGGTCGCGTCCATCGGCAAGCGCCGCGGTGAAGCGGAACGGGTGCCCGCCCTCGATGCCGCCCACCAGTTCCGTCACCGCAGCGAGCGCCCGCGTCGTGGCGGTGATCGGGTCGCGCTTCACCTCCGAGGCCATCAAACCCTGGCCGAGGATCGCCAGGAACAGCGCCTCGGAATCGGTCGTACCGTTGCGCGAGGGATAAAGTTCGTCGGGAATCAGCGCCTCGATCGGCCGGCGCAGCCGCGCCCAGTCGCCGATATACCCGTTATGCATGAACAGCCACGGCCCGCAGGCGAAGGGGTGGCAGTTCGGCCGGGTGATCGGCGTGCCGGTCGCCGCCCGCACATGGGCGAAGAACAGGTGCGAATGCAGGTGGCGGCAGATGTAGCGCAGGTTCTCGTCGGACCATGCCGGCTGCACCTCGCGGAAGCGGCCGGGTTCGGGATGGTCACCGTACCAGCCGAGGCCGAAGCCGTCGCCGTTGGTGCTCGCAGTCGATTCGAGCGCCTTGATGCTCTGCGAGACCAGCGAATGCGCCGGCTCGGTCACGTAATGCTCGAGCGGGATCGTGCGGCCTCGATAGGCGATCCAGCGACACATCGTTTGGGGTCTCCCGCAGCGTTCCAGCGCAGTGCGCATCGGCCAAGATCGTGGAGAATCCAAGATCGTGGTGGATCAACGTCACTGTGAGTGATGCCGCCCGCGCCGGCGAATGTCGGCGCGGCGGTTCATGCGTGCAACGCAGGAGCGGCGGATCAGATGCCGTGCGATTGCAGCCACGCTTCGAGCAGCGCGACCTGCCAGAGCTTGGAATTGCCCTTCGGCGTCAGCGTCCCGTCGGGATCGGCGAGCAGGCGATCGACGTAAGCCCGGTTGAAGATACCGCGCTCGCGGGCCGCCGGTCGGTCGAGAACGTCGCGCACGAACTCCATGAACGGCCCGCGGATGTGCTTCAGGGCCGGGACCGGAAAGTAGCCCTTCGGCCGGTCGATCACCTCAGCCGGGACCACGGCGCGGGCGGCCTCCTTGAGGATGTACTTGCCGCCGTCGCGCACCTTCAGTTCGGCGGGAATGCGAGCGGCGAGTTCGACCAGTTCGTGATCGAGGAAGGGGACGCGCGCCTCAAGCCCCCAGGCCATGGTCATGTTGTCGACCCGCTTGACCGGATCGTCCACGAGCATGATCCGCTGATCGAGGTCGAGGGTCTTGTCGATGGCGCTCGCGCTCTGCGAGTCGGCAAAGAAGCGGGCGATGAAGTCGCGGCTGTAATCCTTGTCTACGAAGTCGGGTGTGAGCGCCTCGCGCATCTCCGCGTGGTCGCGGTCGAAATAGGCGTTCGCGTAATCCGTCGTTGGGTCGGTCGATCCCATCAGCTTCGGATACCAATGGTAGCCGCCGAACACCTCGTCGGCGCCCTGACCGCTCTGGATCACCTTCACGTGCTTGGCGACTTCCTGCGAAAGCAGAAGGAAGGCCACCGCGTCGTGGCTCATCTGCGGCTCGGCCATGGCATGGATCGCCGCCGGCAGGGCCTCCAGCGTGCGCGAGCCGTCCACGATGAGCTTGGCGTGGTCGGTCTCGAACCGCTCGGCGATGATGTCGGAGTACTTGAACTCGTCGCCCTCGACGCCGTTCACCGCGTCGAAGCCGACCGAAAAGGTCTTGAGGCCGCTTTGACCGCTCTTCGCCAGCAGGGCGACGATCACCGAGGAATCGAGACCGCCCGACAGCAGCACGCCGGTCGGCACGTCGGCGATCTGACGGCGCGCGACCGCCGTGGTGAGCGAGTCGAGCACCGCTGCGCGCCAATCCGCCTCAGTCCTGTGGCGGTCCTCCTCGCGCGGACCGACCACAAGCGACCAGTAGGTCTCTTCGCGGCGCGAGCCATCGGGCTCGAACGTCAGCGTCGTGGCCGGGTGGACCTTCCGCACGCCCTTGAGGATCGTCAGCGGCGCCGGCACGCCCGCGTGCCAGCTCATGTAGTGGTGGAGCGCCACCTTATCGATCGTTGTGTCGACATCGCCCGCCGCGAGCAGGGCCGGCAGCGAGGAAGCGAAGCGGAAGCGCTTGCCGGTCTCGGCGTAGTAGAGCGGCTTGATGCCGAGCCGGTCGCGGGCGAGCGTGACCCGGCCTGAGTCGCGTTCGTGGACGGCGAAGACGAACATGCCGAGGAAGCGCTTCACGCAATCCCGGCCCCAGGCGTGGAACGCCTTGAGCACGACCTCGGTGTCGCTGGTCGAGAAGAAGCGGTAGCCCTTGCCGACGAGCTCCTCGCGCAGGTCCTTGTAGTTGTAGATGCAGCCGTTGAAGACGACCGAAAGCCCGAGCTCGGCATCGACCATCGGCTGCTGGCCGGCTTCCGACAGGTCGATGATCTTCAGACGGCAGTGGCCGAACAGGACGCCGCCCTGGCCATGAAGCCCGCCGGCATCGGGACCGCGGGGGCGCAGAACCTCCATCATCGCCCGCACGGCGTTCGGATCGGCTGTCCCGCCGAAGTTGATCTCTCCGCAGATCCCGCACATCGCCGCCAGCCGCCCTCGTCTCGTCCTCGGTCATTGAACCTGAGCGACAGAACCGAGTCGCGCCCGGCGCGTTCCATGCCGCCCGCGAAACCCTCACCTTTGTTCGATTCCACACGGTGAGGTCGCTTCGGGTGTCGTAGCCAAGCGATTCCCGCGCCACGTGCGATGCCCCCGTCGGCAGCCGGCCAACGAAGGGATCACCGTCGGACCGCGTGCCGAAACCTCAGGCCGGCAGCGCCAGTCCCTCGCGGGCGGAGACGGCGCGCACCGCAGGGCGCTCGGCCATCCGGCGGGCATGCGCTGTCCAGGCCGGAAAGAGCGCAGGCATATCGAAGCCGATCGTCGGGCCGCGGGCCCAGACCCAGAACACCAGGAGATAGGCATCGACGACGCTGTAGCGCTCGCCGAGCGCCCAGCCGCCGTTGGAGAGACGTACCTCGGTCATGGTGCAGAGATCGCCGAACGTGTCGGCCCCCTTCGCCCGGATTTCCGGGAAGGCGGCCTCGTCGGCGCTGTAGCGCTCGGGCCGGCGGACATGGGCGTAGGCGATGTGATGCCCGGTCGAGAGCCACGCCATCCACTCGTCGGCCACCGCCTGCCCGCGCAGATCCTCCGGTAGCAAGCCTGCCTCCGGATGGGAGCGGGCGAGGTGGCGCAGGATCGCGGCGTTCTCGGTGAGCACCCAGCCCTCCTCGTAGAGGGCCGGTACGCGTCCGCGCTCGTTGATCGCGAGATATTCCGGCGCCCGCTGGTCGCCCTTGGCGAGGTCGAGGCGAATGGTCTCGTAGGGTGCGCCGATCTCCTCCAGCACGATGTGGGAGGCGAGCGAGCAGGCGCCGGGGGCGTAGTAGAGGGTGCGGGCGGTCATGGGCTTCTTATCGCTGCGGACGACGCCTCCCGAAGAATAGCGCCGTCCGCGGGAATGCCCAGTTACAGCGGCTCCGCGCCGCGCCCCATCGCGGCGATGCCGGTGCGGGAGATCTCCACGAGGCCGATCACGCTGAGCAGGCGGATGAAGCGGTCGATCTCCTCCGTCGAGCCGGTCAGCTCGAACACGAAGGAGTTCAGCGTGGCGTCGAGGGTGCGGGCGCCGAAGGCGGAGGCGAGGCGTAGGGCCTCACTCCGGTGCTCGCCGGTGCCGGCCACCTTCACGAGGCACAGCTCGCGCTCCAGCGCCTGCCCCTGAAGCGTCAGATCGACGACGCGGTGCACCGGGACGAGGCGGTCGAGCTGCGCCTTGATCTGGTCGATCACGGCGTTGGTGCCGGTGGTGACGATGGTGATGCGCGAGAGGTGGCGTGCCTCTTCCGTCTCAGAGACCGTCAGGCTCTCGATGTTGTAGCCGCGGCCGGAGAACAGGCCGGCGATGCGGGCCAGCGCACCGGGCTCGTTGTCGACGACCACCGCGAGGGTATGGCGGTTGACGCTCTCGATCCGCGTGGGCTCGGGGTAGTGGGTGTTCATCGCATTCATTTCGTCGCGTCCCTCAACTTGATCTTCTTACGATCTCACCTGCGCCACCTCAGGTCGGCACGCGAGTGCTGGACCCGCCTGCCGATGGCATGATACCGGCCGCGCCATGGATCGGCGTCAGCGTGTTTTGAATCTCGTCCGGCCGCAGGGCCGAACCGGCGTCGAGCTTGGGCCCCTCACACGCCCGATCCTCCTCAAGAGCGACGGCAACGTCCTCTATGCCGATCACCTCTCGACCGAGGGGCTGCGCCACCAGTACCGCGACCACCCGACCCTCGGCCCCGCCGGCATCGAGGGGATCGTTCCCGTCGATGTCGTGCTCGGCGAAGGCGGGCTGCCGCGGGCGCTCGGCTCGCGCGGTCCGGTCGATTACATCGTCGCCTCGCACGTCGTCGAGCACGTTCCCGACTGCATCGGTTGGCTGCGGGAATGCGGCGACGCCCTGAACGAGGGCGGCGTGTTCTGCCTCATGGTGCCGGACAAGCGCTTCACCTTCGACCATTTCCGCACGCCGAGCAGCGTCGGCGCGCTCGTCGCCGCCCATCTGCTGCGGCTGCGCACGCCACCGCCCGAGGCCGTCTACGAACATTTCGCCAGGGCCAGCGAGATCGACGTGCGCGCCACGTGGCGCGGCACGCCGGCTCCGGACAGGCCGATCGTCGGCGGTCCGCCGGCGGCTCTCGATGCCACCGCGACCGCCATCGCAAGCGGCGTGCACATCGACGTCCACTGCACGGTGTTCACGCCGTACAGCTTCGCCCGCGCCCTCACCGAACTCCTCGCCCTCGACCTGCTCCCGTACGAATGCGCGGCCCTGGAGCCGACCCGTCCGTACGAGACCGAGTTCTTCGTGCTGCTGCGCAAGCGCAGCGACCTCACCGCCGCGGAGCGCGCCGCCACGGTGCCCCAGCTGGACCCGCGCCGACACGACGCCCTGCCACCGCCCGCGGGTTGGCCGAAGCGAACCCGCGCGGCAGCGGGCCGATGGGTCAGGCGCCTCCGCGGACGGAGGCCCTGACCGATCGAAACGGGCGACGCTGGGCATGGCGGTCCGGGCGTTCGCGCGCTGCGGGTCCGATCAGACCAGCATCTTGCCCTCGGCCGAGATGACGTCGCCGATCTCCACCCCGGTCTCACCGAGATAGTCGGACAGCAGCATCTCGTTGTGCGCCTTGCCCGACGGGATCATCGGGAAGCAGTTTTCCTTCTTGTCGACGATGCAGTCGAAGATGACCGGACCGTCATAGTCGAGCATCTCCTGGATCGCCGCGTCGAGCTCACCGGGCTTCTCGCAACGGATACCCTTGGCGCCGTAGGCCTCGGCGAGCTTCACGAAGTCCGGCAGGCTCTCCGAGTAGCTCTGCGAGTAGCGCGAGCCGTGCAGCAGCTCCTGCCACTGGCGCACCATGCCCATATACTCGTTGTTCAGGATGAAGATCTTGACCGGCAGCCGGTACTGCACCGCCGTCGACATCTCCTGCATGTTCATCAGGATCGAGGCTTCGCCCGCGATGTCGATGACGAGGCCGTCCGGGTTGGCGAGCTGGGTGCCGATCGCCGCCGGCAGGCCGTAGCCCATCGTGCCGAGGCCGCCCGAGGTCATCCAGCGGTTCGGCTCATCGAACTTGAAGTACTGCGCCGCCCACATCTGGTGCTGGCCGACCTCGGTCGTGACGAAGGTCTTGCGGTCCTTGCACGCCTCGTAGAGCCGCTGCACCGCGTATTGCGGCTTGATGATCGTGCCCGACGGCCAGTAGGCGAGGCAGTCGCGCGACTTCCAGCGGCTGATCTTGTTGAACCAGTCCTCCATCCGATCCTTGTCGGGCTGCTTCGGCAGCGCGCGCCACTGGGCGAGCATCTCCTCCAGCACCGCGGCGCAATCGCCGAGGATGCCTACATCGACCTTCACGACCTTGTTGATCGAGGAGGCGTCGACATCGACGTGGATCTTCTTCGAGAACGGCGCGAAGGCGTCGAGGCGGCCGGTGATGCGGTCATCGAAGCGCGCGCCGATGTTGATCATCACGTCGCAGTCATGCATCGCTAGGTTGGCCTCGTAGGTGCCGTGCATGCCCAGCATTCCGAGGAACTTGTCATCGGAGGCCGGGAAGGCACCGAGGCCCATCAGCGTGGACGTGACCGGGAAGCCGGTCTCGGCGACCAGCTCGCGCAGCAGCCGCGAGGCTTCCGGGCCCGAATTGATGACGCCGCCGCCGGTGTAGAAGACCGGACGGCGCGCGCTCGCCATCAGCTCGACCGCTGCGCGGATCTTGTCGGAATCGCCCTTCACCGGCGGGTTGTAGGTCTTGTGGCCGTCTTGAGCCGGGCGGGAGTAGACGCCGGAAGCGAACTGGATGTCCTTCGGCAGGTCGATGACGACCGGGCCGGGGCGCCCATGGCTCGCGACGTAGAACGCCTCGTGCAGGATGCGCGGCAGGTCCTCGATCGATTTGACGAGGTAATTGTGCTTCGTGCAGTGGCGGGTGATGCCGACCGTGTCGCATTCCTGGAACGCGTCGGAGCCGATCAGGTGCGTCGGAACCTGACCCGTCACTGCAACGAGCGGGATCGAGTCCAGCATCGCGTCGGTGAGGCCGGTGACGATGTTGGTGGCACCGGGGCCGGACGTGACGAGGACGACGCCGACCTTGCCCGACGAACGGGCATAGCCCTCGGCCGCGTGGACCGCACCCTGCTCATGGCGCACCAGCACGTGCTGGATCTTGGTCTCGTTGAAGAGCGCGTCGTAGATCGGCAGCACCGCGCCGCCCGGATAGCCGAACAGGGTATCCACGCCCTGATCCTGGAACGCCCGGATGACCATCTGGGCCCCGGTCATGACCTCGCCGCTCATCGATTCCTCCATCAATCCGTTCTTCGTCTTCCGATCCGCATGCCGGCCCGCTGGATTTCGCGCAATAAAAAAGGGCCCCGAGGGACCCTGCATGCGCCACCGACCGGGCCTGTCAGGCTTGAGATCAAGCCCGCCCCGTCTGTGGCGCTTCCACTACGATAAGAACCGTGCGCATCGTCGATCCGTTCGCCGCTGACCCGCCGAGTTTCGGCGAGCGCCCTGCACGTGACATCCTGCAGGTGAGGGGCGCGGAGTAAGCGATGCGCACCCTCCCGTCAATCCGCATATCCCGTATTTGCGGCGACAAAGCTTGTATTCGATACGCGTCCCGCCGCTCCACTGTGTCAGGCCGCCTGCATCGCCCCTGGGCAGTGCGTCACCTCGGCGCGAAGACCCTCCGATTGCCGCGACGGTTCGGAGGCCGAGCAGCGCATCCCGGCCAGCGAGCGACAGTCGAACCGTCTGAGGTGAGCGGACGGTTTGCGCTATGATGAGCCCCTCGACCACATCGCAGACGATGATAGATCGAGGAGGGTGATTAGAGGCGCACCATCATCGAGAAATTCACCGCGATTGTATTTTTCAAAATCATTCAACGATGCCGACACGGCAAATGTATTTGATACTGCTTGCGATCCACATACTAAATTGAAAAAAATTCTTTCTCAGGTTCCGCAGAAGGTGCGATATCCGCGCCCGCCGCCTTCCGGAGGCTCGGCATATCGCGCGAAATCCGGCTGGTCGTCGTAGGGGCGCGCAAGGACCGTCAATAGCGTCTCGAACGGTGCGAAATCCTGCCGTTCGACCGCGGCCGTGATCATCTCCTCGACGCGGTGGTTGCGTGGGATGAATGCGGGATTGGCGGCCCTCATGATCTGCCGCCGGGCGGCGGCATCGCCGGCCTCGTCCTTGAGCCGCCTGCGCCAGCCTGCGGCCCAGCGATCGAATGCGGTCGGATCGATGAACAGGCTCCGCACGGCTTCGACAGCGGCCGGATCCGATTCGCCATCGGGTCCCGGCACAGCCTCGCCCAGGCGCCGGAAGGTAAGGGTGAAATCAGCCTCGTTCTCGGCCATGGTTTTCAGCAGGTCGCCCGCAAGCGCGGGATCGCCGTCGCGCGTCGTGGCGAGACCGAGCTTGCGGTTCAATCCGCCGTGATAGGCCGCCTCGAACTGACCGGCGAAGCCGGTCAGCGCCGCCTCGGCCTCGGCAACGGCCTGCGTCTCGTCCTCCGAGAGAAGAGGCAGCAGCGCCTCCGCGAGTCGGGTGAGGTTCCAGAGGGCGATGCGCGGTTGGTTGCCGTACGCGTAGCGCCCATTGCGGTCGATGGAGCTGAAGGCGGTCGCCGGGTCGTAGGTGTCGAGAAAAGCGCAAGGACCGTAATCGATGGTCTCGCCGGCAATCGACATGTTGTCGGTGTTCATCACGCCGTGGATGAAGCCGACGGTGAGCCAACGCGCGACCAGTTCGGCCTGACGGCGGATCACACCGTCGAGCAGGGCGCGGTAGGGATTGTCGGCCCGCGCCGCCTCGGGATCGTGGCGCGCGATGGCATGGTCGGCGAGCGCGCGCAGACCTTCGACGTCGCCGCGGGCGGCAAAGAACTGGAACGACCCGACTCGGATATGGCTCGAAGCCACCCGGGTCAGCACTGCGCCCGGCAGCACCGTCTCGCGGATCACCCGCTCGCCGGTGGTCACGGCGGCCAGCGCGCGGGTGGTCGGAATGCCCAGGGCGTGCATCGCCTCGCTGACGAGATACTCGCGCAGCACCGGCCCGAGGGCGGCGCGCCCGTCGCCCCGGCGGGAAAACGGGGTCGGGCCAGAACCTTTGAGTTGGACATCGCGGCGCCCGTCGCGACCGACGACCTCGCCCAGCAGGATCGCACGCCCGTCGCCGAGTTGCGGCACGAACTGCCCGAACTGATGCCCGGCATAGGCTGCCGCCAGCGGCTCCGCGCCCTCCGGAACCCGCCGTCCGGCCAGCACTTCGACGCCCTCCGGGCTTTCGAGCCGATCGGGATCGAGGCCGAGATCCACGGCGAGCGCCCGATTCAGCCGGATCAGCCGGGGCGCCTCGACCGCCGTCGGCGCGACCCGGCCGAAGAAGTGGCTGGGCAAGCGCGCGTAGCTGTTGTCGAACGGAAAGAGGGCGGTCATCGGCGATACCGGTGTGAAGGCGGCTCGATGTGAGACGCGGACAGAGCAAAGGGAACGGTTGGCCTGCGCGCAAGGCCCTCGCGCCGGAAGGCGCGAGGACTGCGACGTCCGGCATCAAAGGATCGCCGGATTGCCGATTCGATCAGAGCCGACCGGTGACGGAACTGCGGCGGTCCTCTCGTCGGGGGTCAGGCCGCCTTCTGGTTCACCCGGCTCTCAGCCAGAGCCGTGAGCTTCTGGTCAGTCGCCTTTTCCTCGTCGAGCGTCTGCTGGAGCACCGCCGCGCAATCGTCGCGGCCGAGCCGTTTGGCCCAGGCGACGAGGGTGCCGTAGCGGGCGATCTCGTAATGCTCGACCGCCTGCGCCGCTGCGAGCAGGGCGGCATCCAGCACTTCCTTATCGGCGACCTCGCCGGCGGTTTCGTTGGCTTCCTTGATGATCCCGTCGATGGCAGGGCAGTTGACCGCCTTCGGCTTGTGGCCGTGCATCTCGAACACCTGTTCAAGGCGTTTGATCTGCCCTTCCGTCTCGCGCAGATGCGTCTCGAAGCCCTGGCGAAGCTGCGCGTTCGTCGCCTTCCCGATCATCGTCGGCAAAGCTTTGGTGATCTGGTTCTCGGCGTAATAGACGTCCTGCAACGTGTGCACGAAGAGGTCGTCCAGCGATTTGATGTCCTTCGTGAACAGACCCATGGCGTCCTCCTGTAATGGTCTCGGGCCCATGCCTGAGCACGCCCCGTCACAGGGAATCCCGACGGCGCTGCGGCGGTTCCGATATGCCAGTCAGAGGGCCTGACATCGCCAACGGCTTCGCTTCACGTTTGGGACAACATAGTTCTATTTTCCCATTCCTGCCCCGCCCTGCGGTCACAGCCGTCGCGGGGCCTGAAGCCGCTTCTATCCGGCCCTCGGCAAGTCCGTTACGAGATCCCCGAGCACGGCATGCGGCAAGGCGATCGGACGGGGTGACGGCATGGCGGATGCGCTCACGAGCAAGGTGGCGCGGCGGCTGCTGCCGTTCCTGATGCTGTGCTACTTCTTCGCCTATCTCGACCGGGTGAATGTCGGCTTCGCCGCACTCACCATGAACCGGGATCTCGGCCTGTCGGCGACGGCCTACGGGTTCGGCGCGGGGCTGTTCTTTCTCGGTTACGTCGCGTTCGAGGTGCCGAGCAACCTGATCCTCGAACGGGTCGGGGCGCGGCTCTGGATCGCGCGGATCATGGTGACGTGGTCGCTGGTTTCGGCCTCGACCGCACTCGTCGTCGGCGAATGGTCGTTCTACCTCGTGCGCATCGGGCTCGGGCTCGCCGAAGCCGGCTTCTTCCCCGGCATCATCCTCTATCTCACCTACTGGTTTCCCGCCCGACAGCGCGCTGGCATCGTCGGCACCTTCATGATGGCGGTGCCGCTCTCGGCGGCGATCGGTGCGCCGCTCTCGGGCCTCGTCATGAGCCTCACCGAAGGCTGGCTCGGGCTCGCGGGCTGGCAGTGGCTCTATCTGCTGGAAGCCGCACCCAGCCTGCTTCTCGGCATCGCGACCCTGTTCGTGCTGACCGACCGGCCGGAACGCGCCTCGTGGCTGACCGCTGAGGAACGGGCGAGCCTCGTGGCGCGGATGGCGGAGGATCGCCGGCTCAGCCCGAACCGGACGGCGCATCTGGGTGCAGCCCTGCTCGACCCGCGGGTGCTCGGGCTCGGGCTGGTCTATTTCGGGCTCAGCACCGGACTTTACGCCGTCGGCCTGTGGTTGCCGCAGATCGTGAGCGGCTTCGGCTTCACGACGACGGCAACGGGGTTCGTGACCGCCGTGCCCTACATCGTCTCGGCTGCGGGCATGCTGGTCTGGACGCGCCATTCCGACCGCACGGGTGAGCGCACCCGCCATGTCGCGATCCCGACCGTGGCCGCCGGCCTCGCCCTCTTCGCCGCGAGCCGGGCCGGCACACCGCTCCTGACCATCGCCGCGCTCAGTGCGGCGGCGCTCGGCGTTTTCGCGGCTCTGCCCACCTTCTGGACCTTGCCGACCCGCCTCCTCACGGGCAGCGCGGCCGCGGGCGGCATCGCCCTGATCAACGCGCTCGGAAGCCTCGGCGGATTTGCCGGACCCGCCCTCATGGGCTGGATCCGCGATGCGACCGGACGCTTCGACGACGCGTTGGCGGCAGTGGCCGCCGTGCTGGTTGTGGCTGGGCTCGCGGTTCTCCGCCTCGGCCGGGACATCGCGCGGGATACGGGCGCGAGCGCAGATGCTGGACCGGCCCGCAGCCCCAAGGGGGACGCTCGACCGGCACCAAATCAACAATGATACCGACGGATGCCGCGCGGCGATCCGCCGGATAGGCGTCGAGCCCCAAAGGGTGGCGGACAGGCGGCGCTGCCTGCCGCCGATGACCGAACCGAAAAAACGGACGTCGGCGCGTTGCCGGATCAGGGCCGGCAAGCTTTCCCTCAGCCGCCTCTCAGCAGAATGGCCCGTATCCAGGCCACCGGTTGGTGGATGAGAATGCGGCGATCGTTATCGCGCCGCATCTGGGAGCGAGTCCTTTGACGCCTTCTCGCGGAAGGAAAAGCTGAATTGCAAATGCGTCAATATATGTTGGGTTCGCTCTCAGCGCTCCTCTGCTATCGAGGTCACAAGCGGAGCGCCAGCGCACAATCTGGTCGCAAGAACGCATTCGCTCGTTAGAGAAACTGGGATATGCCCGCGGCCGTGTCCCCGATCGTGCCCCACGAAATCCTTCGCATGGTCGAAGGCTTCGGCCTGACCGGAACGTGGTCGTGGACCTTCGCCACCGATCGGCACGTCTGGTCGCCGGGTCTGTTTCGCATTCTCGGCCTCGAACCGACGTCAGCCCGGGCGGAGTACGGCCTGCTCTTCGCCCTCGTCCATCCGGAGGACCGGGACAGCATCACCTCGACGTCGGAGTTGCTTCAGACCGGCCACATGATCCAGCAGACCTTCCGGATCATTCGCCCTGATGGAACGCTGCGCACGGTGATGAGCCGCGGCGAGGTGGTCATGGCGGCGGACGGGCGCCCGCTTCAGGCCATGGGTGTGCTGATCGATGTGAGCGACCGTGAGATGCTGGCGCGCGCGCAGGCCGCGGACCGTCGGCGCAAGAGAGCCCTCTTCGAGCAGACCAGGGCGTTCACCTCCGTCACCGCCGTCTACCCCTACACCGACTTTTCCCCCGAGTGGCTGGAGCTGGTCGGGTTGCCGAGACAGGCCCTGCTCGAGGAGCCGACGCTGCCCGTCCTAAAGGAGGAACGTGCGCGTTGGCGCGACCACGGTCGAGAACTCTACCTCACGCGGCAGGTCGTCCACACGCGTCCGCGTCTCATTCTGGCAAGCGGCGAGATCGTACCCTATCGCATGGTGATGGTGCCGATGCGGAACGCGAGCGGCGCCGACGAGGGTTGGGTCAACTACATCGCACCGCTCCATCTCGACGGGGCCGTGCCCGCTGTCATGCGCGAGAGCCTGGAGCAGCTTGTCCGCGGCATCCATTTGCGGGCGGGTCGCGCTCTGCTCGACTGGTCGATGCAGCAACTCGCCGAAGCGGCCGGACTCTCGTTCTCGACCGTCCGCCGGCTCGAGGACGAGGACGTGAGTGCCTCCCGGCGCGCGTTGCAGGCCGCGATGAGGGCCTTGCGGACGCACGGGATCGTCTTCTCGTTCATGGATGACGGGACGATCGCCCTCGGGAAAGTCTGAGCCGTCCCGCTCGCCTCGCGCGCAGACGGAATGCTGCCCCGATCCCCGGCCCGACGCCGATCCAGCCTGCGCGATCACGTCGTCGACGGCGACCGCGCAACCCGCGAGCGGGGCAGGACCGAGGAGGCCAGCATCGGGCTTGTTGGGCGTATCAGGCGAACTTTGCGGTGGAGTGCGGCATGGACATCGCCCGGCACCGTAGCAACGGGAAGGCTGGCTTCGCTCCCGTGCGTCGTGTCCGTCGGGTGCGCTGGCTCCACGTCGACCGCTTTCTTAGCAATCACTGGCGCCGGCTTACGGTACGGGACGAGCCGGGTCGCTCCGAAGAAAACGAGACCGACGAGGCCCCAGCCCACCGAAGCGATGTTCGGCGCACCAGCCAACATCATCACCAGCAAGCCGCCGAGAGCGGCGGCCACACCCAGAAGTCGGAGCTCGGCGGCAAGTGAACCCATGGCTGCGTTCTACGAAGCTGCGGTTGCGAGGGCGTATACGTGACTGGTCGCATTTGAAGAATTGGCTTCGGGTACACCCAGAGGGCGCGCGAAGGTCTACGCGTCGCGCAGCAACCACGACCGCGGCGCCGCCGGACAGATGCAATCAGTCCAAGATCACGAAATAGTCAGCGCCCGGCGGCGAAGCTTGACAACAGGCGAAAGTATCATTTGAATTGTTTGGCTGCGCCGATACTGTCAGGCCGGCGGCTGGTGGGTCGGCATCTTCATCGTTGTCGGCCCACCAATCTCACCCCTCGGCTGTGGTAGGACGCGCGAATACGATCACGGATGTATATTTCGTTGCCGTAACTCGGCACGATAGCGACCGCCGGATCGAAAAATTTTTGCGCTTCGCGAGGCGGGCGTGCCGTTCTGGACGCTCGGGTCGTCGGCGCCCTCGGCGGCGATCATACCCGGTCGCCATGAATGGCGCGCGGCGAATGCCAAGAGCGCAGGCCATTGAACAGTGCGTGTATCGTGCCCGCGGCGAACGTCGCGATGATCACGCCTTCGACCCTGCTCCGCCCTGTATGGCGCCTGGCGGCCGGATCGACCCTTTCGCGATCGTCTTCAGCAACGATGGGTCGAGGGCTGCGCCCGGCCGGTTTCCGTTGCAGACACTTCACCGAAGGGCAGGGGCAAGCCAAACTCACGGAGAGACGTGGGCCCGTTCCAAGCCGCCCAAACAGGCTCAATCACGATAGGACGCCCCTGCGTGTGGGGAAGAAGATTCAAAAATAGAAGGCCGGCGGATTGTCCGAAATCCACCACCCTGGGCGAGCCGATCGCGTTTACGAACAAGGACGAGCGGGCGCGGTACGCACATCCATCGGATTGTGACGGGGCCGGAATGCCGATCTTGTCTGCCGGGGGGAGAAAAGGCGAAACGGATGCATGGAAGGCCGCCCATGACCGCTTCTGTTCCCGGGTTATCGCGCAAGGCGCTGGCAGACCGCCTCTCGAAAGAGATGGCCGAGGCCGAGCGCCAGGGCTTCGGAACGTCGACGGTCTGGCTCACCCGTGAAGAGACCGACCTGATCTGCGCGGCCCTCGAAGCGGCTTCCACGGACGATGGTAGGCGCCTCGATTTCCTCGACCGGTGCGTGGCGGCCATGACCGCACGGGACGGATCGGACCGTCGGTGGCGGATGTCGATCGACCAGGACCACTTGATGCTTGGCACGACGGTCGACGCGCACGGCCTCCCGTCCTGCCGCGACGCCATCGATGAAAGGACAGCCGAGCTGCAACGCGCTCAAGCGATGGCAACCGGAGAAAAGCATCGAGAGGAGCCATTGCCGACCCGCCCCGACGGCCCCCATGATTTTACGCCCCGACCCTACGCACGTGGCGGAAAAGCATAGCGCATCGCGACTGTATTGGGCGCGCCTTGTATCGATCTGCATTTCTAATATTATATTGCCGCACACTGATCAAATTTTCATTCCGAACTAACCGGATAAATATAATCTCTTCCGGCCGCTTGCTCTGGTCTATTCGATGCGGAAGCCGTGAACGCACGGCGCTCTCCACCCGCAGTTCGATTGGGCGGCACCCGCAGGTGCTGACCTTCGCGTTCACCGCACTGACGCGGCCCATGAGGGGTAGGGGGCGACCGCAAGGGCCGTCTCATCCACCCGTTGCGCCCGTTCATCGAGCTGGGCAAACGGGCCCGAGGCGCTCCGGCGCCATTTGTGCATCTGCTGCGAACCGGCGTTCAGGCGGCTCGAAGCGGACACGCGCGGTCGAGAACGTTTGCCCTCTGTCAAAAGGTTGATGCGCGTCCGCGATGAGACAGGGTGAGACGAACGCCCCGACCGACCGTGTCGGAACGATCTGCCGATCTTTGCGGCGGGCGATCGTGGAGCGGGCGCTGACCCCGGGAGACCGGTTTGCCGGAGGACGCGCTCGGCGAGCGGTTCAGCGTCAGCCGGACCATCGCGCGGCAGGCGCTCGGCCAACTCGCGGGCGAAGGCTTGGTCGAACTGCGCCGAAACCGCATCGCCGTGGTCGCGAGCCCGAGCTGGGAGGAGGCGCGCGATACCTTCGACGTGCGCATCAGCCTCGAGCGCCTCGTGGTCCAGCGCCTCGCCGGCCGTCTGAGCGCCGAGCAGCAGACCGTGCTGGAGGCCCATATCGCGGGCGAGGAGCAGGCGAGCGGTGGGCCGGAGGCGGCCTCGATCCGGCTCGCCACCGAGTTTCACCTGCTGCTCGCCGAGATGACCGGGAGTCCGGTTCTGCGCCGCTACGTCGCCGAACTGGGCTATCGCTGTGCCCTGATCCTGTCGCTCTACAGCCGGCCGCACTCATCGGACTGCGCGGTGAGCGAGCACCGGGAGATCGTGGCGGCGCTCGTCGCGGGCGATGCCGGGCGCGCAACCACCCTGATGGATCACCATCTCGACGCGGTGGCGGAGCGGGCGCGCATCCTGAAGGAGCCCAGGCGCGAGCGCGACCTCATCCGCCTGCTCGCGCCCTACATCGACGGCTGACGGGTCAGGCCGATCCGCCCTGCCGTTCGAGCAGGCGCTCGGCGCTGTCGTTCCAGACCTCCATTGAGACGATCAGACCGTCCCGCACGGTGAAGCGGTCGACGTAGCGGTTGCCCTCGAACGCGGTGCCGTCCGGCCACGCGCCATAGAGGGTGCCGAGGCTGTAGACCGTGGTGAAGCCCTCGCCCGGCACCACGTCGAGCCGCTCCATCCGCTTCTTCACCCAGGCGTATCGCCCGGCGTTGAACGCCGTCACCTCGCGCGGATGGTGGAACACGCGGCCGCCGGTGAAGACGATCGCGATGCCGGGCGCCATGTAGCCCGCCGCGGTCTCGGGATCGGGCACCATCGACGCTTCCAGATAAGCCGTTACCGCCGCCGCATCACGCGCGCTCTCCGTTGCCTTCGCATCCATACCGCAATCTCCTTGGTCTCGGCCGTGGTGCCCTGAACATGCTGCCGCCGGGGCACGCGTGCATGCAGAAAGTGTATGCACTTTGCCACGACTTTGTGCACAATTGGCGGGCGGCGGGCTCCGGGCGGGAAAATGCGAGAAGAAACAAGCACGTTTCATCTGGCACGCCCGTTGCGGTCCTTGGTCGACCGCATACGGAGCCGGATCGCCATGCCTCAACGCCTCAAGCCCGCCCGCTCCCTCGCACGGCGTTTCGTCCTCGGCGCCCTTTTGGCGGGGGTCACGAGCATCGGTGCCGTCTGGGCCGCAGAGCCGGTGAAGATCGGTCTCGTCACCGCGCTGAGCGGCCAGTCGGCGAAATCGGGCGAGGCGATCTCCCGCGGGATCGGGCTGGCGATCGAAGAGATCAACCGCAACGGCGGAGTCCTCGGCCGCCCGCTCGAACTCGTCGCCCGCGACGACGAGGCCAACCCGTCCAAGGGCGTGCTCGCCGCCCGAGAGCTGATCCAGCGGGCCGGCGTGGTCGCGCTGATCGGCGGTCTCGACACACCGGTCTCGATGGCGATCGTGCCGATCGCCAACCAGATGAAGGTGCCCTTCGTCGGGCCTTGGGCGGCCGGCACCGGCATCACCCGCAACGGCGCCGCCGACAACTACGTCTTCCGGGTCTCGGCGGTCGATGCGCTCGTGGACGAGGCCCTCGTCGCCTACGCGGTGAAGACCTACGGGGCGAAGAAGCCCGGTGCGATCCTCGTCAACAACGCCTGGGGCGAGTCGAACCAGCAGGGGCTGGTTGCGGCGCTGAAGTCCGCGGGTCTCCCCAGCGCCGGCATCGAGAAATACGAAGCCAACGACATCGACATGGTCCCGCAGCTTTCCCGCCTCCGGGAGGCCGGGGCCGACGCGCTGTTCCTCGTCGGCAATGTCGGCCCCTCGGCCCAGGTGGTGAAGTCCCTCGATCGGATGGGCTGGACCGTGCCGGTGATCTCCCATTGGGGACCGGCGGGCGGGCGCTTCGACGAACTCGCAGGGCCGGGTGCAGCGCGGGTGCACTTCGTCCAGACCTTCACCTTCGCGGGCAACGACAGCCCGAAGGCGAAGGCGGTGCTCGACGCGCTCAAGGAGAAGTACCCGGCGATCAAGTCCATGGCCGACGTCACGCCCGCCGTCGGCATCGCCAACGCCTACGACGCCACGCACCTGATCGCCCTGGCGATCCAGGCGGCGGGCGCCACCGAGGGGCCGAAGGTGCGCGACGGCTTCTACAAGGTCGCGCCCTATTCGGGGCTGATCAAGACCTACGAGGCTCCGTTCGCACCGGGCCAGCACGACGCCTTGAAGCCGGACGACTACATCTTCGCAAGCTTCAAGAACGGCGAGATCGTCGCGGTGACCAAGTGAGCGGTTTCAGAAGCCCGCGCGCAGGGAGGCGTCCATGCTGACCAGCACCCTCGTCAGCGGGCTCGGCCTCGGCAGCATGTATGGGCTGGTGGCGCTCGGCTTTCACATCACCTTCGCGGTCTCCGGCACGGTGAACTTCGCGCAAGGCAGCGCCGTCACCCTCGGGGCGGTGCTGGGCTACACCTTTGCGGTTCAGCTCGGTTGGCCGATGCCGCTGGCTATCGCCGCGTCTCTGGCCGGCTGCGCAGGGCTCGGTCTCGCCGTCGAGCGGCTGCTGGTGCGCCCCTTCGTGGTGCGCGGCTCCGATGCGTGGCTCCTGGCGACGGTGGCCGGCGGCATCATCCTCGACAACGTCCTGCTCTTCACCTTCGGCAAGGAACCGCGCAGCCTGCCCTCGGCGCTGGTCGCGGCGCCCGTGCAGGTTCTGGGCGCGGGTGTCTACCCGCTCCAGCTCTTGATCCCGGTGGTCGGCGTTGCGGCGGCCGTGGCGATCCGCGCCGTGTTCCGCGGCACGGAACTCGGCCGGGTGCTGCTGGCAGTGGCGCAGAATTCCGAAGCCGCGCGGCTGATGGGCATCGACGTCGCCCGCACCGTGGCCTGCGCCTTTGCGCTCTCGGCCGTGCTCGCGGGCGCGGCGGGCCTGCTCATCGCGCCGCTCTTCTCCGTCTCGGCCGAGATGGGCGCCCTGTTCGGGATCAAGGCCTTCGCCGTGGCGATTCTCGGCGGCATCGGCTCGGCCACCGGCGTGGTGCTGGCGGGCCTTCTCTACGGCCTCGTTGAGGCCGGCGTCACCGCCACGCTGGGCTCCGGCGCGACCCAGATCGTCGTCTTCTCGGTCATCATCCTCGCGCTCGCGCTCCGCCCGAACGGCTTGCTCGGCCGCGCCGCCGTCAACAAGGTCTGACCATGCGCTCGCTTCTCCGGGCGCCGGCCGCGATGCCGCTCGCCATCCTGGCCCTGACGCTCGCGGGCCTCGCACTCGTCGCCGCGACGAGCGGCTACAGCCACTTTGTCATCGCCTTGGTGGCCCTCACGGTGGTGGCCGGAACCGGGCTCAACGTCCTGCTCGGGCTCGCCGGCCTGATCTCGTTCGGCCATGCCGGGTTCTACGCGCTCGGCGCCTATGCGAGCGCGATCCTGACGCTCAAGGGCGTGAGCTTCTGGCTGGCGCTTCCGGCCGCGGCCGGGCTCTCCGCCCTCGTCGGCGCGGCGCTCGCCGTGCCGGCGATGCGGGTGCGTGGGCCCTACCTCGCGATGGTGACGATCGCCTTCGGCTTCCTCGTCGAGCACGCGCTGATCGAGGGCGGGGAACTCACCGGCGGGCAGAACGGCCTCGTGGTCGCGACCGGCCCGACCCTGTTCGGCCTCCCTCTCGGCGAACGCGACCTCGCATGGCTCGCGGTGATCGGCGCGGGCCTCAGCCTCTACGGCTTCCACCGGCTGCGCCATGCCCGTCTCGGCCAAGCTTTGCGCGCGGTGCGCGACGCCGATGTCGCCGCCGCCTCGCTCGGCTTCGATCCGGTGCGGGTGAAGACCGCCGCCTTCGCGATCTCCGCGGCGCTGACCGGGCTCGCGGGCGCGGTACTGCCGCCGCTGATGCTGTTCATCGCGCCGAGTTCGTTCCCCTTCACGCAGTCGATCCTGTTCGTCCTCGCGGTCGTGGTCGGCGGAGCCGGCACCGTGCTCGGGCCCCTGTTCGGCGCGCTGGTGACGGTGCTCCTGCCCGAGGCGCTGGCAGGGCTGGCCGAGTACCGGCTGCTGTTCTTCGGCCTCACCACCCTGGTGGTGCTCTGGCTCGTGCCGGCGGGCATCGTCGGCAGCCTCGCCCGGCTTCTACCGCGGGGTGGCGGAACGCGCTCGGAGCCGGGAGTCGAGGCACCGGATTTCCTGCACCGGACCGGGGGCGCGCCACTCGCCGTCGAGGGGCTCGGCATCGCCTTCGGCGGCATCCGGGCGGCGGACGGCGTCGGCTTCGAGGCGCGCCCCGGTGCCATTACCAGCGTGATCGGCCCGAACGGCGCCGGAAAGACCACCGTCCTCAACATGATCTCGGGATTCTACCGCCCGAGCGCCGGCACGATCCGCCTCGGTGAGCGCGAACTCGCCGGGAGGCCAGCCCACGCCATCGCCCGCGCCGGCATCGCCCGCACCTACCAGACGACCCGGCTGTTCGGCTCGCTCAGCGTCATCGAGAACGTCATCCTCGCCCGTGCTCCCGGACGCCTACTGCGCCGGGCGCAAGCGCGGGACCGGCAGGATGCGGCGGCCCTGCTCGCCTTCGTCGGCTATGCCGGCGCCCTCGACCGTCCGGCCTCCGAACTGCCCCATGTCGACCGGCGGCTGGTGGAGATCGCTCGCGCGCTGGCGGGGTCCCCGAAAGTGCTGCTCCTCGACGAGCCGGCAGCCGGCCTCGCCAGGGCCGAGACTGACCGCCTCGGCGTGCTGCTGCGCCGGATCGCGGCCTGCGGCATCGCGGTGATCCTCGTCGAGCACGACATGCCGCTGGTGATGGGCGTGTCCGACCGCATCCTCGTCATGGATGCCGGCCGGCCCATCGCCCGCGGCACCCCCGCCGAGGTGCGCCGCGACTCCGCCGTGCTGCGAGCCTATCTCGGCGCCGCCGAAACCCCGGCCCGGCCGCGGTCCGCGCCCTGGAGCGGTCCAGCCGACGCGGTCCTCTCCGCCCACGGCCTGCGCGCGGGCTACGGTGCCGCGCCCGTCCTCGACGGCATCGCCCTCGCGGTGCGGCCGGGCGAGACCGTGGCTTTGCTGGGCTCGAATGGGGCCGGCAAATCGACGGTGATGCGCTCGCTCGCGGGCCTGCTACGCCCAGTCGAGGGCTCGGTGGTGCTGGCGGACACGCCCGTCGCGGCGCTGCCGGCGCACAAGATCGCCCGGCTCGGCCTCGCTTTGGTACCGGAAGGGCGCCAGGTCTTTCCCGAACTCACCGTCGTCGAGAACATCCGCCTCGGCGCCTGGAGCCGCGGCGGCCGGGTCGATCCGGCCGAGGTCGAGGCCTTGCTCGACCGCTTCCCGCGCCTGCGCGAACGGGCGGGCAGCCGCGCCGGCCTGCTCTCGGGCGGGGAGCAGCAGATGCTGGCGATCGCCCGCGGGATGATGGCGCATCCGCGCATCCTCCTGCTCGACGAGCCCTCCCTCGGGCTCGCCCCGGCGATCATCAACAGCCTCTACGCGACCGTGGCCGAGCTGCGCGACCAGGGCACGACGATCCTCATCGTCGATCAGATGGCCGCGCTGGCGCTGACCGTGGCCGACCGCGGCTACGTCCTGGAGCAGGGGCGCGTCGCCGCGGAGGGCACGGCAGCGGAGCTCAAGGCGGACGAGGCCCTTGAAGCTGCCTATCTCGGGGCGGCGTGACGGTGCACGCGCTCCACAACAACAGGATCGAGACCATCCCCGTGACGAAATCGGCGCCGCCCCCTGCCGGCCATGGCCGCTACGCCTATTCCGCCCTGCCGGACCGCCCAATCTACGACTGGCCGGAGGGCAAGCGCCTCGCGGTCTACATCGCCCTCAACCTCGAAACCTTCGAGTTCGGCAGCGGCCTCGGCGCCGAGCTGGCGCCGGGCGGGCCGCAGCCGGACGTGCTGAACTATGCATGGCGCGATTGGGGCAACCGGGTCGGTGCGTGGCGCATCCGCGACATGCTCGACGACCTGCGGATGCCGGCGAGCATCCTCGTCAACAGCCGGATCTACCGGGACTGTCCGGGCTTGATCGAAGCCTTCCGCGCCCGCGGCGACGAGATCGTCGGGCATGGCCGCAGCAATGCCGAGCGGCAGGGCACCCTTTCGGAATCCGAGGAGCGCGCCCTCATCGCCGAGGCGACCGCTGTGCTGACGCGGGAGGAGGGTAGGGCGCCCGCGGGCTGGCTTGGCCCCTGGATCTCACAGTCGCGGGTCACGCCGGACCTGCTGGCCGAGGCGGGCTACCGCTACCTGCTCGATTGGTGCCATGACGACCAGCCGACATGGTTCGCAACGCGGAACGGCGGGCGCATCCTCTCGGTGCCCTACCCGCAGGAACTCAACGACATCCCCGCGATCGTCGCCCGCAAGGACACGGGACGCGCCTTCGCTGAGGCGATCACCGACGCCTTCGAGGAGATGCTGGAGCAGTCGCGCCGCGCGCCGCTGGTCATGGGCATCGCCTTGCATCCCTACATCGTCGGCCAGCCGCACCGCTTACGCCCCCTGCGGCAGGCGCTCGAACGGATCGCCGGGCATCGCGACGCTGTCTGGCTCACCACGGCCGGCGCGATCGCGGCACACGCTGCCGAGTTGGTGAAGTAGCGGCGCCGTGCGGCCGGCCTCAGGCATCCCCAGGCGGTCTCTCGATCGGCCCAAGCGGACGCCCTGGAGACCCGGTCATGGATCATAGCGAAAGCCCTCACCATTCCGCGTCGGCTGCCTCTCGGCGTGCGCTTCTCCTGACCTCTGCGGCTGCCCTGGGGGCGACGACCATGCCGAGCCGTCTCTTCGCCGAAGCAAGCGCCCCCCGCGGCGCCCTCGCCGAGTCCCGCCAGGGCATGGTGACGAGCCCGCACGAACTCGCCAGCGAAGCCGGGCGGGAGGTGCTGCGAGGGGGCGGCAACGCCATCGAGGCGGCGATCGCCATCAATGCCACCCTCTGCGTGACCTACCCGCATTTCTGCGGCCTGGGCGGTGACGCGTTCATGATCGTCAGCGACCGCAACGGCGCCAGCTTCACCCTGTCCGGCATCGGGCAGGCGGCGGCGAAGCTGCCGCAGGACGGCCAGCCGATCCCGCTGCGTGGACCGGGATCGGCGATCACCGCCGCGGCCGCGGTCGATACCTGGGAGCAAGCCTTCACCTACAGCCAGCGGGCCTGGGGTGGACGGCAATCCTGGAAGGGGCTGTTCCAGCGCGCAATCACCTACGCGGCAGAGGGCTTTCCCCTGACGCCGTCGCAGCGCTTCTGGGCGAACTTCCGCGCCAAGGAGATCGGCAACTGGCCCGATATCGTGCGCGTTTTCACCACCGAAGGCCGCATCCCGGAGGCCGGGGAGATGTTTCGGCAGCCCGACCTCGCCCGCACGCTGACGACGCTCGCGGAGAATGGTGGCCGCGACTTCTACGAGGGCGAGTTGGCCGAGCGGATTGCGCGTGGGCTGGAGCAGGCAGGCTCGCCCCTGACGGCGGACGACCTTGCCCGCTGCCGGGCGCGCAACGAGAGCGCGCTGCGCGTGCCCTACCGGGGCGGGGAGCTCATCAGCCTGCGCCCGCCGACACAGGGCCTCACCACCCTTGAGATCATGGGTGTTCTCGACCGCTTCGACGTGGCTTCCCTTCCCGAGGGCAGCGCCGATTACTACCACCTCCTCGTCGAAGCGGTGAAGCTGGCCTTCATCGACCGCAACAGCTTCATCGCCGATCCCGATTTTGTGGATGTGCCCGTCGAGCGGCTGCTATCGGCCCCGCACCTCGACGCGCAGGCCCGGAGCATCGATCCGAGCAAGGCTGCGCCCTGGCCCCATGTCTTCAAGACGGGGGATACCGTCTTCATCGGAGCGGCCGACCGGGACGGCAATTGTGTCAGCCTGCTGCAGACGGTCTATTTCGATTGGGGCAGCGGCGTCGTCGCAGGCGATACCGGCATCCTCTGGCACAATCGCGGTGCGTCCTTCAGCGTGGACGCCAACAGCATCAACGTGCTGCGCCCCGGAAAGCGTCCGTTCCACACGCTCAATCCCGGCATGTACTTCAAGAACGGCCGTCCGAACTTGTTGTACGGCACGCAGGGCGCGGATGGGCAACCACAGACCCTGTCGGCGGTGCTGACGCGCCTGATCGATTACGAGACGGATCCGCTCACCGCCCTCGCACGCCCTCGGTTCCTTCTGGGCAAGACCTTCTCGGACAGCCGCGACAGCCTAAAGCTCGAACTCGATGCGGGTCAGGCCGTGTTCGAAGAGCTGAAGGCGCGAGGGCACGAGATCAGCCCCATCCCCGCCCAAAGCCCCCTGGCCGGCCATCCCGGCGCAATCCGCATCGAGGATGACGGCCGCTTCGTCGGCGCCCACGATCCCCGCAGCGATGGCTTGGCCCTCGGCCTTTGATCAGGATGCTGATTACCTCGACGGCTATCCGTCAACGAGTACAGGCGACATTCGGCGTGGCGCCTGGTAGAGTGCGATCAGCAATTTCTCGGCACATTTTACTGATAAATTGCGTTTTATTTCAGATTTAAATACATTTTCGAAATATTATTTTAGTTCTCGAAGGTCCGATTGGGATCGTTCTACTTCAAAGACTGCGCGGGCACAGCCTCCAGATGCTGCCTGTGCATTCCAGACCATCGGGCAGGGCGTAAGACGACACGCTTGTCACCGGAAAATAGACGGTGTGCAGCGCGACGCGCCGTAGCATGTCACCGCAGAGATTTATGCCAGGACCGGAATCGATGATTCCAGGCTCAAACGCAGGAAAATGTCGGAGGAGAAAAACGGCTCACCAATCTTGCCGTCGCTTACACCGGCACCGGCCTAGTAAGCATTCGATTGGTCGAGTGTCTGGGGGAGTTTGGTGGGCGCACTAGGGTTCGAACCTAGGACCCGCTGATTAAGAGTCAGCTGCTCTACCAACTGAGCTATGCGCCCTAAGCCTCGGGGGAGAGGCTGGACCGCCGGGCCACCAATCCCGTTCGGTGGCGGCGGATTAGCAACGGGCGGACGGCCTGTCCAGCCCCTTCCGAAAAGTTTTCCGACAAAGTGCCGCCGGGATCGCTCATCCCGTGCGGCCCCACAGGCGTGCCAGCGCGTGACGGGCGGCATCGTCTCGGCTAAAGCGCGGGGATGAGCCTTTCGCGCGCCTTGAGAATCGGAACCCGCGGCAGCCCGATGGCGCTGGCCCAGACCGGCATGGTCCGCGATCGGATCGTCGCGGCCAATCCGGGATTGGAGACGGAGATCGTCGTCGTATCGACCGTGGCCGACCGCGTGCTTGATCGGCCCCTCTCCGAGATCGGCGGCAAGGGCCTGTTCACCAAGGAACTCGAACAGGCGCTGTTTGCCGACGAGATCGATGTCGCCGTTCACTCGATGAAGGACGTGGAGACGTGGCTGCCCGACGGGCTCGCCATCGCCTGCATCCTCGAACGCGATGATCCGCGCGACGCCTTCCTCAGCGCGAATGGGGCCAACGGCTTGGCCGACCTGCCCCCCGGTGCACGGGTCGGCACCTCCTCGCTCAGGCGGGGCGCGCAGGTGCTGATGCACCGGCCCGATCTCACCATCGTGCCCCTGCGCGGCAATGCCAACACCCGGATGCGCAAGCTGGAGGCGGGGGAGTGCGACGCCACGCTGCTGGCGCTCGCCGGCCTGCAGCGCCTCGGGATGGCCGATGTCGCCCGCAGTGTGCTGTCGGTGGAAGAAATGCTCCCGGCCGTGGCGCAGGGCGCACTCGGCATCGAGTGCCGGGCCGGCGACGACGCGATCCGGGCGCTGCTGGCGCCGGTTGCCTGCGCCACCACGACGACGGCGCTCGACGCGGAGCGCGGGCTGCTTGCCGAACTCGACGGCTCCTGCCGCACCCCCATCGCGGCGCTCGCGCAGGTGAGCGGGGATCGCATCAGCCTCGACGGATTGCTGTTCCTGCCGGATGGCAGCCGCCACTGGGCGGTCCATCGCGAGGGACTGGCCGCGGACGCGGACGCGATCGGCCGCGATGCCGGGGCCGAGCTGAAGCGGGCGGCGGGCGACGTCTACTTCGCCCACCTCAAGTAGTCTCGTTCGATTCCAAATCCGCTTGATCCCCTTGGGATCGGGGATCTGGGCCTGGGCGGGATCCCGTCGGGCCTGCACGACGGGTTGCCTCCTCGCATCGCGCGGGCTGAGCGCTCGCTTCCCGCTCGGATCGAGCGGAACGCCGATCAGGCGAGGCTGTGCTCGATCGCCTCCTCGTCGCAGATGACGCCCGCGGTGCCGGCGAATTCCGCTTCGCTGTCGTGGGAGGGCTGCGGCTCCGGTTTCTCGGCCGAGCCGGGGGCGAAGCTCGCCATGAAGGCGCGCATCACGTGGGCGACGCCGGCCTCGGCGATGCCGCGCTGGTCTTCCTCATAGTAGCGCCCGCCATTGGTGTGGCTCGTGATGATCTCGTAGGACGGGAAGTAGACGAGGCGCGGATCGTTGCGTTCGCAGACCTCCCCGGCGGCGGCTCGCAGCACCGCCTTCGAGTGCGCGTTGGCGACGAGCACGTGCTGATCGCGATAGGTCGCGATCAGCGGCACCGGCGAGACGGTGACGATGACCCGTGCCGCCGCATTCACGCTCCAGAGCCGATCGAGGAACCCGTTGACGTCGGCGATCACCTCGGCCGTGCCCGCATTGACGAAGGCGACCTCCTGCGGATCGAATTGCCCACCCGCGACCCCCGGCGCGAGGGAGAGCGCTGCCCCGTCGGCGCGGCAACGCCAGCCCTCGGTGAGGCCGAGCGTCACGACCAGCACGTCGAGGCTCTCGAAAAGGTCGCGCACCCGGCCGAGATGGGTTTCGCGGGCTTCGATCACTGCGGCCTCGTCGGCGAAGCCATCGGGTTCGATGGTCGGGCGGAACGGATCGACGAGGCGTCCATCCTCGCGCTGCCACGCCTTGAGCTGCGGATCGAAGGCACCGAAGGCCCGGTCGAAGAGCTGCACGAACTGGCGCGGGCCGTAGAGATTGCCGTAACGCGCCGAGAAGGTGCCGAACTGACGCGCGGTCGCCTCGGCCTCGCTCAACCCATCGGGCGCGGTTTCCGTGACGTGGTATCGGAATCCGCCGCGGGCCAGCGCCTGCGAGACGCGCTGCGCGAAGCAGGAGCCGGCGGTCGCGACGCGATCGGTGCGGGCGATGCGAAAGGTCTCGCGCGGACCCGGATCGAGGGCGAAGGGCGGCACGCCCGCCACCGCCTTGCGCCAGAAGCGCTCGGCCGGTAGATCGCGGTAAGGGTTCATCGCCTGATCCGATCCTGCACGCATGCCCGCGAGAGGCCGCGCGCCGCTTGGCCCCGCTCCCCGCCCTTTTCAAACCGCTCGCCCCGACCGTCCGGGCCTTCGCGGCGCAGCCGTTCTCCCCGCGATCCTGGGCGAGACCGTGGCGGCGGCCGGCTGGCCGCCCGCGGATCGTGGTGATCGGCAATTGCCAGGCGGCCGGCGTCGCGCAGACCCTGCGGCTGTTGCTGCCCGGAGCCGCCGTCGAAACGCTTCTCGTCGCCGGGCTCGGCCGACGGTTCGGGCATCTCGATCGGCTGGCAGGCCATCTTAAAGACGCCGACCACGTCTTCTCGCATTTCTTTCCCACGGGCTTCGTCGCGGGCGGCAACGTCCACGGGCTCGCGGAACGCGTGCCGGGGCTGCGGCTGTTCCCGACGATCCTGTTTTCCGGCTTCCATCCCGATCTTATCCATGTCGGCGACGAAGCGAGCCTGAGGCTGTCCCGTCTCGTCGCCTCGCCGATCGGGCCGTATCACTCGGCGATCGCGCTCCACGGCTTCCGCCAGGGCTTGAGCGTCGAGGCGACCCTCCGGCTCTATACCGGTGCCGTCTTCGAGCGGCTCGGCTATTTCGACCTGTGGCAGGCGAGCGCGGACTACCTGCTGCGCACCGCCCGCGACGTCGGGTTCGGCCTGGACCGGGAATTCGCGCTGTGGACCCGCGGCGGCGTGTTCATGCACGTCATCAACCACCCGCACCTGCACGTTTTGGGCGACATCGCCCGGCGCCTCGCCCGCGAGACCGGCTACGACCCGCTCAACATCCCGGTCGAGACCTACGCCCCCGATGCGCTGACCTCCGAGCCGGTCTGGCCGGTCCTGCCGGGAATCGCCGAGCGCTACGGCGTGCCGGGCTCGACCCTGTTCAAGGGCGACGGCCGCCGCGCCGCGCCGCGCCTGCTCGATCTGCCGGATTTCGTGGCCGAGAGCTTTGCCCTCTACGCGCGGCAGCGATCGGAGGATCTCACCAATGCGCGGGTCGAGGCCTGGGAGAAGGATCCGGAGATCTGCGCGCTCTTCGGTGCAGCGTAGACCCCTTCGTAGCGGGCCGGTGTCGGCCGGCGGCCTGAGGACGCCCCGCTTCCGTTCTTGGCACAACGGCGAAGCAGTGAGCTTGTCGAACCCCACTCAGCCGGCGATACGGCGGCCGTCTCCGAGGCCGTGCGAGGCAGCCATCACGCTCGCCAGTTCCACGATCTCCCGGGCCTGGAACGGCTTACGGATGTAGATGCTCCCGGGAACCGTGCGGCTCTCGATCTGCGCCGCGGTCGAGGCGTAGACGACCGGCCGCCTCGGATGACGCTCGCGATAGGCGGCGGCCACGGCCCAGCCGTCGATCAGACCGGGGAGGAGAATGTCGGTGAGCAGCCAATCGATGGCCTCGCCCCCGTCCCGCAACGTCGTCAGCGCCGCCTCGCCGCTCGACGCGGCAAGCACACGCATGCCCTCGCGCTCGCACAGCCGCGTTAGCATCTCGAGTAGCAGGTAATTGTCCTCGACGATGAGCACGGTCGGGGCGGAAGGCATGGCCCTTGTCCAGTTTGCGGCGCGCCCATCACATGGCGGAACAGTTAATGCATCATTAACTTGAACGCCGCATAGCAAGTTTTCGCAAAGCTGAGCAATGGAATGAATGAGCCTGACGCGCAGCGTCCCGTCCAGGCGCCAGCCTTCGATGCCGACGCGCTGGCGGAGTTGGCGGATCTGTTCGGCCGCCCCCGCCTGATGGAGCTTCTCGGAGTCCTGGACCACGAGATCGCAATCCGCCTCGATCCGCCCGCCGGCGAAGCGGCGCGCCTTGCCAGCGACGCCCACATCCTTGTCTCGTCGAGCGGTGCGCTCTCCTTCCACCGTCTGTCGGGCGCCTGTGCCGCCCTGGAGCAGGCCTGTCTAAGCGGGGCGGAAATCGCGGCGCCGCTGGGCGCCGCGGTTCACGCCGCCCGCCAGGCCCGGAACGCGATCGCGACGTTGCGCGGCGTGTAACGCGGCGCGTGTTGCCGCACCGCAACATCTCAGGGCAAAGCGGCGCCGTTTCTTCTCCCGCCCACGGCGCGCCGCAATCTTGGACAGAACACTGACGTCGCTGCGGTCGAGCTTGGATCGGTCGCCGGTCGGTACGGTCGCGGCAGCGCGGCCCGCCATCCGGCCCGTCTCGCGAACAGACAGCGGTGCGGGTGCTTGCGTGAGAGACACTTAACCATCCGCGGCTACACCGTTCGGGACGAAACGCTCAGGGCCGACACGGATCCGCGTCCGGTCATCGGGAGCGCCTTCAAACCGAGACTCGGAGCCGGCCCCGATCGCCAGACGATCGGAGCGGGCGCCGGCAGGACAACCGGCACGGCTCGGCCGTGAGGAGAGAGACGATGTCGACACCCGCGCGTTTCCGTGGGCTTTCCCTGGCGCTGGTACTTTGCGCCGCACTCGGCCTCGGCGCCTGCAGCAAGGACAGCGATCTTGCCGACGCGTCCGGCTTCGGTGCCGGCGGCCCCGGAGGCGCGGCCCGCCCCGGCAGCGCCCAGGATTTCGTGGTGAATATCGGCGACCGGGTGTTCTTTGAATCCGACTCGACCGATCTCACCCCGACCGCGACCGCCACCCTCGACAAGCAGGCCTCGTGGCTCCAGCGCTACCCGCGCTACAGCTTCCTCATCGAGGGCCATGCCGACGAGCGCGGCACGCGGGAATACAATTACTCCCTCGGCGCGCGCCGCGCACAGACCGTGCAGGATTACCTCGCCTCCCGCGGCATCTCGGCCTCGCGGATGCGGACGGTCTCCTACGGCAAGGAGCGCCCGGTGGCGGTCTGCAACGACATCTCCTGCTGGTCGCAGAACCGCCGCTCCGTCAGCGTTCTGGACGGCGGCGCCGGCTCCTGAGATGGGTGCGGGCCCGGTTTTGCGGCCGACCGGGCCATCTGCTATCGGGTAAGCGTGCCTCATCGAACCTCCGGTCGTCGACCGTCGCCGCTCCGGCCGCGACGGCGCAGCGGAGGGTTCGGGGAGGACACGACGTCGGCCGCGAACCAGAAGACCGATCGGTGCCAGCCGCCATGTTCCGCCGCCTCCTCCTGACTCTCGGACTCGGTTTCGCGATTGCGCCAGCAGTGCTCTGCGGCGCGCGGGCGCAGGATGCGTCGGAACTCGTGGTGCGTCTCAACCGCCTCGAGAACGTGTCCCGGCAGCTCTCGGGACAGATCGAGACGCTCCAGTACGAGAACCGGCAGCTCAAGGACCAGCTTCGGAAGTTCCAGGAGGATGTCGAGTTCCGCTTCCAGGAAGGGAAGGGGAGCGCCGCCGCACCGACCCGCAAGGCACCGGCGCCCGCAGCAGCGCCGCCGTCGGCTGCCCCCTATGGCACCAATCCCGGTGAGGGCCGGCCCGGCAAGCGCAGCGATGCCTTCGATCCCGAGCAGAACCCGAATGCGCCGGGCGCCCCGAAGCCACTCGGGACGACGCAGCCCTCGCTGCCCTTGCCGACCGGCGCCATCGCCGAGGCCGAGACATCCCTGCGCCGCTCCGTTCCCCCGACGGTGGTGGAGGCGGATGCCGATGCGTCCGAGGACGGCGATCTGCCGCCGCCCGGCTTCGGCGGTCCGGTGGATCTCTCGCCGCCGCCCTCGCGCACCGGGTCGATTGCACCGGTCGAAGCCCCCGTCGGGAGCGCCAGCATCGCCGCCACCGGCAGCGGCGACGCGCAGGCCGATTTCGAGGCCGCTTACGCTCTCATTCGCGAGCGCCAGTACGAGCAGGCCGAGATGAGCCTGCGTCAGTTCATCCAATCGCATCCGCGCGACCGGCTGGTGCCGAAGGCGACCTACTGGCTCGGTGAGAGCTACCTCCAGCGCAGCCGCTCGCGCGAAGCCGCCGAGCAGTTCCTGAAGGTCTCGACCGACTACGCGAATTCGCCCGTCGCCCCCGAGGCGATGCTGAAGCTCGGCACCTCCCTGCATGCGCTCGGCGCCAAGGCCCAGGCCTGCGCCACGCTGGCCGAGGTCGAGCGCAAGTTTCCGAGTGCCGGCGCCACCGTGCGCCAGGGCGTCGAGCGCGAGCAGAAGCGCGCCCGCTGCGCCGCTTGAGCGCAGCGCCCGCGTCCCTCGACGACCGGCTCGCCCGCGCCCTCGCACCATTCCTCGAAGAACCCGCTAGCCCGGCCCTGCTCGCAGTCTCAGGCGGACCCGATTCCACGGCGCTGATGCACGCGGCCGCCCGAGCGCGGCGGGACCGGTTCCACGTCGCGACGGTGGATCACGCCCTCCGACCGGGTTCGGCCGATGAGGCGCTCGGGGTTGGACGCCTTGCCGCCGAACTCGGCCTTGTCCACACGATTCTGACTTGGGACGCGCCGCGATATGGCAGCCGGATCCAGGCGTCGGCGCGCGGCGCCCGCTACAGGCTCCTGACCGACCATGCCGCACGGATCGGCGCGGGCCTCATTCTCACCGCGCACACGCTGGACGATCAGGCCGAGACCGTGCTGATGCGGCTCATCGCCGGAAGCGGGCCCTCCGGGCTCGCCGGGATGCGGGACGAGCGTCCGCTGGCACCGGGCATCCGGCTAGTGCGGCCCTTCTTGAGCCTCTCGAAAGCCGACCTCGTGGCCTATTGCGAGATGCACCGACTCCCGTTCCTGCGCGATCCCTCCAACACGGATGAGCGCTTCACCCGAGCCCGGTTGCGCCGCCTTCTGCCGCTCCTGGCGGAGGAAGGCCTGAACGCGGCGAGGCTGGCCCGCCTTGCCGTTCGCGCCGGGCGGGACGACGCGGCGCTGAGGCAGCGGGCCGAGGCCGTCCTGGCGGAGATCACGCGCACGGACGAGGCAAGCACAGACGCGGCAAGGCTGCGTCTCGACGGGCAACGCCTGCGTCGTGAACCATGCGCCATCGTCTTGCGCGTCTTCGACGCGGCTCTCGACACGGTCGCGCCGGCGCACGAAGCCCCCGTTCCGAAGCGCCTGGAACGCCTCGAAGCGCTCGTTCTCGATGCGCTGCTGCCGGCTCTGGGCGAGGGGAGGGCGTTGCGCCGCACCCTCCGCGGCGTCCTGATCGAGGCGGACGGAGAGGGGACGATCCGCCTTGTCGCGGCGCCGCCGCGCAAGGCGCCGGACCGCCGCCGCTAACGTTACGCGGTCGCCCTCGACGCAGGGGCAGCCGATTTACTTGGCAACCGGTGGGGCGCCGCCTACATTGGCCTCGAGTGCGTGGGGTATGCCGCGACATTGCGGGACGACGCTCGCACGCCTCCCAGGACCGATCGATGAACCCGAATTTCCGCAATTTCGCCCTGTGGGTCGTCATCTTCCTGCTGGTGCTCGCCCTCGTGACCCTGTTCCAGAACCCGGGTCACCGTGGCGGCGGCAGCGAGATCGCCTACAGCCAGCTCCTGAACGATGCCGACGCCGGCAAGATTCAGTCCGTCACGATTTCCGGCCAGGACGTGAGCGGCACCTATGTAGGCGGCGGCAACTTCTCGAGCTACGCGCCGAACGACCCGGGCCTGGTCTCGAAGCTCCAGGGCAAGGGCGTGCAGATCACGGCACGTCCGCCTTCCGACAACACGCCCTGGTTCATCCAGCTTCTCGTGAGCTGGCTGCCGATCCTCGTGTTCATCGGCGCCTGGATCTTCCTCTCGCGCCAGATGCAGTCCGGCGCCGGACGCGCCATGGGCTTCGGCAAGTCGAAGGCCAAGCTCCTCAACGAAGCGCATGGGCGCGTCTCGTTCGATGACGTGGCCGGCGTCGAGGAGGCCAAGGAGGACCTTCAGGAGATCGTCGAGTTCCTGCGCGATCCCCAGAAGTTCCAGCGCCTCGGCGGCCGCATTCCGCGCGGCGTTCTGCTCGTCGGCCCGCCCGGCACCGGTAAGACCCTGATCGCCCGCGCGGTCGCAGGTGAAGCCAACGTGCCCTTCTTCACGATCTCCGGTTCGGACTTCGTCGAGATGTTCGTCGGCGTCGGCGCGTCTCGCGTGCGTGACATGTTTGAGCAGGCGAAGAAGAACGCGCCCTGCATCATCTTCATCGACGAGATCGACGCGGTCGGCCGTCACCGCGGCGCCGGCCTCGGCGGCGGTAACGACGAGCGCGAGCAGACCCTCAACCAGCTCCTCGTGGAGATGGACGGGTTCGAGGCCAACGAGGGCGTCATCATCATCGCGGCGACCAACCGCCCCGACGTGCTCGATCCGGCCCTGCTGCGTCCCGGCCGCTTCGACCGCCAGATCATGGTGCCGAACCCGGACGTCACCGGCCGCGAGCGCATCCTGCGCGTTCACGTCCGCAAGGTGCCGCTGGCGCCGGATGTCGACCTCAAGACCATCGCCCGCGGCACCCCCGGCTTCTCGGGCGCGGATCTGATGAACCTCGTCAACGAGTCGGCGCTGCTGGCGGCACGCCGCGGCAAGCGCATCGTCACGATGCACGAGTTCGAGGACGCCAAGGACAAGGTGATGATGGGCGCCGAGCGGCGCACCCTGGTCATGACCGAGGACGAGAAGCGCCTCACCGCCTACCACGAGGGCGGCCACGCCATCGTCGCGTTGAACGTGCCGGCGACCGACCCGGTCCACAAGGCGACGATCATCCCCCGTGGCCGGGCGCTCGGCATGGTCATGCAGTTGCCCGAGCGCGACAAGCTGTCGATGTCGTTCGAGCAGATGACCTCGCGGCTGGCGATCATGATGGGCGGCCGCATCGCCGAGGAGATGATCTTCGGCAAGGACAAGGTCACCTCGGGCGCCCAGTCCGACATCGAGCAGGCGACGCGGCTGGCCAAGATGATGGTCACCCGCTGGGGCTTCTCGCCGGAACTCGGCACCGTGGCCTACGGCGACAACAACGACGAGGTCTTCCTCGGCATGTCGATGGGCCGTCAGCAGACGGTGTCTGAGGCAACCGCCCAGAAGATTGACGCCGAGGTGCGCCGTCTCGTCGAGGCTGGCCTGGAGGAGGCGCGCCGCATCCTCGGGGAGCGCAAGGATGATCTCGAGGCGCTGGCGCAGGGCCTGCTCGAATACGAGACCCTGTCCGGCGACGAAATCCGTAAGCTGCTCCAGGGCGAGCCGCCGGTGCGCGACTCGGGCGACGTTCCGCCGACCCCCGCCCGCGGTTCGCCGGTGCCATCGACGGGCCGTGGTCGCCCGCGCGGCAGCGACGGCGGGTTGGAGCCGAGCCCGCAGCCGCAGGGCTGAACGGCCGATCAAGGTTGGAAAAGGGGCGCCGTGAGGCGCCCCTTTTTCGTGGCCATCGGGCACGCCACCGCACCGACAGGCCGTGCCTTAAGACAAGGGTGAAAAACCCGGCGCATGTCGAGTTCGGTCTATCTCATCGTCGCCTTCGGCGCGGCCATCGCCGGCTTCGTCCAGGGGCTGTCGGGCTTCGCGTTCGGCCTCGTCGCCATGTCGGTCTGGGCCTGGGTGATCGACCCACAGCTTGCGGCCGCACTCGCGGTGACCGGTGCGCTCACGGGGCAGATCATCGCTGCGGTCACGATGCGCCGGGGCTTCGATCTCCGCCTGCTGGCGCCGTTCGTGCTCGGCGGCCTTGCCGGTGTCCCGCTCGGGACGCTCCTGCTGCCGCAGCTCGACATGCACTGGTTCAAGACGATCCTCGGAGCCATCCTCGTGCTCTGGTGCCCCGCGATGCTCCTGTCGAAGGACATGCCACGCATCACCGTCGGCGGCCGTCTCGCCGACGCTGCCGTCGGCCTCGGCGGCGGCATCCTTGGGGGTCTCGGCGGGTTCACGGGCACGCTGCCGACGCTCTGGTGCACGCTCCGCGGCTACGAGCGTGACGTGCAGCGCGCCGTCATCCAGAACTTCAATCTGTCCATGCTCGCCGTCACGCTGACCATCTACGTCGCGTCCGGGATCGTCACACGAAGCATGTTGCCGATGATCCTCGTGGTCCTGCCGGCCATGCTGATCCCGACCATCGTCGGCACACGTGCCTATATCGGCTTGAGCGAGACCGGGTTTCGCCGGCTCGTTCTCGGCCTCCTGACCGTCTCAGGCATCGCCCTGCTTCTCTCCGGCCTGCCGCAACTTCTTCGATAGAGCAGACTCCGGCCCTCGGGGAAAAAGACGAAGCACCCCCTGCTCGCCAATCCGGCTGGGCCGCCCCATTTCGAACGCCTTTATCCCGGAGCAACCGATTCACGATACCCGAGATCCGTTCTGCCGGCCGGGTGCCATTCTGATAATCTAGTCGGTGCGAACCACGCCGAGCGCGGAGAAGCGACGTTGCGCAAACACTTCGGAACCGACGGCATCCGTGGACGGGCCAACGTCGTCATCACGCCGGAACTTGCTCTCAAGGTCGGGCAGGCCGCGGGCGTGATCTTCCAACGTGGCGACCACCGCCACCGCGTCGTGATCGGCAAGGATACTCGGCTCTCGGGATACATGATCGAGACCGCGCTCGTCGCCGGCTTCACCTCCGTCGGCATGGACGTGCTGCTGCTCGGGCCGATGCCGACCCCCGCCGTCGCCATGCTGACCCGATCGATGCGCGCCGATATCGGCGTGATGATCTCGGCGTCACACAACCCGTACGAGGATAACGGCATTAAGCTGTTCGGGCCCCGATGGCTTCAAGCTCAACGACGACCTCGAACTCGAGATCGAAAGCCTGATCGACGGCGACATGCGCAACCGCCTCTCCGCTTCGCGCGACCTCGGTCGCGCCAAGCGGATCGAGAGCGTGCATGCCCGCTACATCGAGTTTGCCAAGCGCACCCTGCCGCGCCACGTCACCCTGGACGGTCTGCGGGTCGTCGTCGACTGCGCCAACGGCGCAGCCTACCGCGTCGCGCCGGAAACCCTTTGGGAACTGGGCGCCGAAGTGATTTCCATCGGCGTCGAGCCGGACGGGTTCAACATCAACCACGATGTCGGCTCGACCGCGCCCGAGACCCTCGTGCAGAAGGTGCGGGAACTGCGGGCCGATGTCGGGATCGCCCTCGATGGCGACGCCGACCGTGTGCTGATCGTCGATGAGAAGGGCCAGAAGGTCGATGGCGACCAGCTCATGGCGGCCGTGGCCCGCTCGTGGCAGGAAGACGAGCGCCTGACCCAGCCGGGACTGGTCGCGACGATCATGTCGAATCTCGGCCTCGAACGCTACATCAACAGCATCGGTCTCACGCTCGCCCGCACCGCCGTCGGCGATCGCTACGTGCTCGAACATATGCGCCAACACGGCTACAATCTCGGCGGAGAACAGTCCGGTCACATCATCATGTCGGATTACGCGACCACGGGCGACGGGCTGGTGGCCGCGCTTCAGCTCCTCAGCGTCGTCAAGCGCCGCAACCTGCCCGTGAGCGAGGTGTGCCACTGCTTCGAGCCGCTGCCGCAGATCCTCAAGAACGTCCGCTTCCGTTCCGGTGAGCCCCTGCGCGCGGATTCGGTCGTCACCGCCATCGCCCATGCCAAGGACCGGCTCGGCCAATCGGGCCGCCTGGTGATCCGCCCCTCAGGCACCGAGCCCGTGATCCGGGTGATGGCCGAGGGGGACGACCGTGATCTCGTCGCCGAGGTCGTGGACGAAGTCGTGGACGCCGTCACCCGCGCGGCGGCCTGAAGACGCCGGCCTGATGCAATGGGGTCGTAAAACGGCTCCAGACCGGGTATCGGATCGGCGACGCGAAGGGCGGGACCGATCCGCCGCCGGGGCATCACCGGCGGAAAGCACAAGCAGTGATGGTACTGATTTTCCGGCAGCTTTGCCAATTACGGCAACAGATCGGCAAGGCTAACTTTTTACGTTAAGGCCGACTTAACCTTCCTCGATCATCCTTGCATTCGCATCTCGGGCCGGCCTTCAATTTTCGGCGCGCTCGATGGGTCAAGGAAATCGTAATGCGCCGCCGCACCAAAATTCTCGCATTGGCGCGCTCCCTCACGCTCCTTGCGAGCGTCGGGGTGCCCTGCCTCGCACAAGCCGCCGACCTGCTGCCTCCGCCGCCCATGCCCGAGCCGCTGCCCGAGTCGGAAGTGTTCGCGGGCGGGTGGTATCTTCGCGTCGATGGCGGCTACGGATCGCTCGACCTGCGCAAGAGCATTGCCGAGGACGTCTCGCATCCGCCCAAGCCGTACGACTACGCCGTCGTGCAGGACAAGGTCTCCAACCAGTACTTCATCGGCGGCGGCGTCGGCTATCAGATCAATCCGTGGCTGCGCGTCGATGCGACCGGTGAGTACCGCTTCCGCAGCAAGTGGACGTTTGTGGCCGAGGACAAGACCTTCGGCGATACCGGCGGCTACAACGTCACGAGCGGGAAGTTCGATTCCATCGTCGGCCTTGCCAACGGCTATGTCGATCTCGGCACGTGGTACGGCGTAACGCCGTTCGTCGGCGCCGGCGTCGGTGTGGCCCACCACAGCTTCGGCGGCGTGACCGACAAGGGCTTCGGCGCGTATGAGGGGGGCTACGGCATCGGCCGCCACAACGAGCGGACGAACTTTGCCTGGGCGCTTCATGCCGGTCTCGGCTACGCCGTGACGCAGAACATCAGGTTCGAGGCGGCCTACCGCTACCTCAACATGGGCGAGGCCACCACCGGCGTCGTGACCTGCGCTCCGGACTGCCCGAAGACCGTCTATCGCGTGAAGGAACTGGAAGCCCACGACGTCAAGGTCGGTCTGCGCTACCTGTTCGGCGCTCCGGTCGCTGTTGCCGCGGTCGATTACGCGCCGCCGCCTCCGCTGGTACGCAAGTACTGATCTTCCCGAACCTTCGATTGTATTGTGACGGCGCGGACACTCTCCGCGCCGTCTTTGTTTTCAAGCGGCTAAATCTCTGGATCCCTGCCGGTTAAGGTTAAGCCGATCATAACCTTTATCGGTAAATCTGCCGGTCAATCGAGGCGCGGGCATCTCCTGCTGCCTCAGATGAGGCTTCCCATGATCGCATCGCATCGTCTGGCGCTGGCGGCCACGCTCGCGACCGGCACCCTCCTTGGGGTTCTGACCGGCTCCTTCGCGTCTCCTGCCGCCGCGGCGGATCTGCTTCCGCCGCCCCCGCCGCCGCCCGTGCAAGTCGAGCCGGTGACCATCGGCAGCGGCTGGTATCTGCGCGGCGACTTCACGCAGAGCTGGTACGACCACCCGCGCGACGACGCCATTCTCGATCCGAATGATCCCGGCATGCCGCCGCTCGTCGGATTGCGCCTGAGTTCCGAGACCGGTTACGGCGGTGGCGTCGGCTACCAGATCAATCCGTGGCTGCGCGTCGATGCTACCATCGACCAGCGCGCCGCCTCGTCCTTCCGCGGCTACTCCTCGCGCTCGGTGTTCGAGACCGGCTACAATCTCGAAGCCGGCAAGGTCGATGTGCTGACCGGCCTCGTCAACGTCTACGCCGATATCGGAACGTGGTACGGCTTCACGCCTTACGTCGGCGCGGGCGTCGGCTTCGCCGACAAGCGCATGAGCCGCAACTACACCCAGACCACCTGCCTGATCGACGGCTGCGACGGGTCCGCGGGCACGGGACCGCGCAACGCCGCCTTCCGCGCCAATCACTCGGTCATGACCTTCGCCTGGGCCCTGACGGCCGGTCTGTCTTACGACATCGGCGCCGGCTTCAGCGTGGACGCGGCCTACCGCTACATCGATCTCGGCCGGATCCGCAGTGGACTGGACGAGTTCGGCGGCCTCACCCGTGTGAAGGATCTGACGGCCAGCGAGTTCCGGGTCGGCCTTCGCTACCGCTTCGCCGACGGCCTGCTCGCCTCTCCCGTTCGGAACTTCGGCAACTGAGTCGATCACGATCGTTCCTCAGGAACGCACGGCGTCCGGGCTTGCCCCCGGGCGCCGTTCTCGTTTTGGACGACGCACAGAACGCCTGAGTATTGCGCCGAAAATGATAGGTGAGGGCATGATCCCACGATCTCGGGACGCCATCCAATGTTGGTCCGGCACGAAAAATTAAGGTTACTGAACTAGTACGAACGGGTCAGCCCGGCGCAGCAACGGCCCGGTGCGTGAGGACGACGACGATGCGTATCGCGACCCTGGCTCTACTGACGACCGTTCTGGTTTCACCCGCTCTCGCTGCCGATCTCGATTACGGCGTGTTGCGCGGCTACGACGATGATTACCCGGCACTGGCTCCGATCATCGACTGGAGCGGGTTCTATGTCGGCGGGCATGGCGGCTATTCGTCGGCCGCCCTCGGCTTCGGCAACGCCTTCCAGCCGATCGTTGCGAACGCACTCCGGAATACCGTCGCGGAGATCGAGATGGGCGCATCTCATTATCTCGCGGCACGCGCTACCCATTCCGGCGGTGCCAGCTATGGCGTTTTCGCCGGCATTAACTATCAGTTCGAAGATGTCGTCGCAGGCATCGAAGCAGATTATACGTACTTTGGTCGCGGTGGAACCGCTTTTGACCAAATTGCCCGCCATTCGATCACGAAGGACAATTACCTTACCACCGTCGATCTAACCGGTCAGGCCAGCACCAAGATCCAAGATTACGGGACAATCAGGGGACGACTTGGCTACGCCTTCGGCAACTTCCTTCCGTTCGTCACAGGTGGCTTGGCCGTTGGCCGCGCGACGGTAAATGACACGGTCACGGTCCAAAACTACGCTTACAATAGTGCGACCTACGCCAGCAATCAGACGGGAACCACGAGATCCTACATCAACAATTACGGATACTCAGCTTTCAACCAAAACAGCCCGCCTGACAGCATCCCGGCGCCCGGTACAGTTCACGGAACCACGAAGAAGGTTACCGTAGCCGGCATCGCTGTCGGTGGTGGCCTCGAATACGCCATCACGCCGAACTTCCTGCTCCGCGGCGAGTATCAATACGTCCTATTCAACGACTTCCAGGGTCATAAGGCCGAGTTGAACACCGTGCGTGGCGGCGCCGCCATCAAGTTCTGACGCGCGACCGAGACCGGAGAGCCGCCATGCGCCATCTGCTTTTACTCACGGCCGCGATGCTCGCCGGCTTGTCTGCCGCGCACGCTCAAGCCGAGAGTGGCAGCCGGCATCTCAGGACACGCCCCGCCGTCACGGCACTCCCCCCGGAAATGCCCTATCGCGATCCGCGCCCGCGCTTCCGCGCGTCGCCGCCGGTCGAGCGGTTCGCCGTCCGCGCCTACGTGCCGCGGCCGACCAACCAGCCGATGTTCAACGAGCCACCGCAGCCGTTGCGTTGACGCGCGGTCAGCTGTCGAGCTCACTGTCCCAGTAGAGGTAGTCGAGCCAAGTGTGGTGATACTGGCGGTGGTCGAATTCCGGTTGGCGGCGGTGCAGCTCGTGCCGCGTCGGCCGGTGCGGCTCGTTGAGCAGGGGCATCTCGGCCTCGTGCGGCGTGCGATTGGCCTTGCGCAGATTGCAGGGTGAGCAGGCGGCCACGACGTTCTCCCAGGTGGAGAGGCCGCCGCGTGAGCGGGGCACGACGTGATCGAAGGTCAGCCCGCCCGAAGGGAGACGCAGGCCGCAATACTGGCAGGAGAAGGTGTCGCGCAGGTAGATGTTGTAGCGGGTGAAGGCCGGGCTGCGGGCCAGCGCGACGTAGCTCTTGAGGGCGACCACGCTCGGCACCTTGAGGGACCGGCTGGGACTGTGCGCCTCGACATCGTAGTTCGCGACCAAAGTGACGCGATCGAGGAACAACGCCGTGAATGCGTCCTTCCAGGACCACAACGAGAGTGGGTTGTAGGAAAGCGGCCTGTAATCCGCGTTGAGCACCAGGGTTTGCAGATCGATCATCGACGCCACTCACTGCTCGTGACGGCGCCCCTCGGGCGCCTCGGCCTCGGACGCCGAAGGTCCGAAGGGCCATGCCGTACCCGCGACAGTCGGAGCCTACAGGGCGCCTCGGAACCGTGCCGGAGGGCATGACGCCCCGGCACGGCCGCGAGTCCGCAGGCTGTCGCGCGCGCTCGCACCGAACCCATGGCCTCAGCGCGTCGCGCTCGGGCGGGTTGGCGGGAATCGAAAGGTTGGGAGGGATCTTGACGCCAACAGCTTCCCCGACCGGCGAATCCTGCCGGTTCGAACCGAAGCGTGGCGGGGCGGACGATCAGCGCCGCCTCCTCGCTGCGTGAGGATATGGCCAAGTCCATCGCGGCTTAGTGTAATATCAGCGTGACAAGCTTGTGAAGGCGAACCGACCGTCCGTGACGTCGCGGCCAATGATTTTCCTTTGAATTGGCGTCGATCGCTCCGTTCCGCACGCTTTTGCCCCATTACCCGGGCAGACAGGCCGGGCCGACGCGCCGTTGTGCGTTGCAAAAAGTTTGGCGGCGCGCCTCTCGGCAAGTCACGCCGTGCCCCTAGCTCAAGGGCTGTGCGGGATACCGAGCCCCTCGAGCGCGGCGCAGACGGCTGTGGTCGCGCGCGACACCATCCGCGAACCGGCCGGCCAGGCTGCCCTGGCGCCGATCACCCGACGCGATCCCGTTCCCCCGCGAAGGACGACGATGCTACGACACTCCCTTCTCACCCGTGTCCGCCACATGATGCGCAGCAAGGCCCTGATCGCGGCACTGACCGCGGCGGCTCTGCTGCCAAATGCGGCCGTGGGGCAGGGGAGTCCGCCTAGCACCCCGGCGCCGGCTGCTCAGTCGGCACCGACCCCGAAGCACCAGACGGCGGCGCCACCGGCGAACGGTCAACCGCCTGCAACGGACGGGCAGGCCGCGCCGGCTGCCAAGCCGGCCGCGCCCAAGGTGCCCGTCTCGGAGGCGCTGCAAACGCTCCGCGACCGGCTCGACGCCATCAAGGCGGATCTCGAATCGCGGGAAAAGGCGATTTCCGGACAGAATGTCGGGGCAGGCGACCTGACCCGCGCCCGCGACGGGCTCGACCCACTCGCCGACCGGCTGCGATCGGTGATCGAGCTGCTCGGGCCGCGGCTGGAAGCCGCGCGCGAGCGGCTGACGCAAATCGGCCCGAAGCCGAAGGAGGGCGAGGAGGGCGAGGAGGTCGCCCGTGAGCGGGCCGAGCGCGAGCAGGCGGTCAATGACATCGACGGTACCCAGCGGCTGGCCAAATCGCTGCTGGTGCAGAGCGACCAGATCGTCGATCAGATCTCGAATCGCCGTCGCGCCGCCTTCACCCGCGGCCTGTTCGAGCGCAGCTCCTCGCTGCTCAGCCCCGACCTGTGGATGCGGGTCGCCGCCGACATTCCGCGGGACCTCAGCTCGCTGCGCAGCGGCGTCGACGACACCGTCTCCCTGTTCCGCCGCAACGGCACCCTGTGGAACCTGCTGGTTCTCGGCCTCGCCTTCGGCCTGTCCTTCGCCCTGTATTTCGGACGCCGCAACATCGCTCCGGCGCTCGGCCGCCGGGACATCAACGTCACCACGCCGTCGAAGCGTGCCAAGCTTCTGGGTGCGTGGCGCGTGCTGCTTCTCGGCACGCTGCCGGCGCTGGCGGGCAGCTACGCGGTCTATTACGCCCTGGACGTCACCGAGTTGCTGCCCGCCCGGTTCCTGCCGGTCGCCAGCATCATTCTCGGCGGCATCGCCTTCATCGCCTTCGTCGAGGCGACCGCCGACGCGCTGCTCGCTGTCAACAAGCCGGCTTGGCGTCCGGCGCCGGTCTCGGACGCCGCGGCATGGCGGATCAACGCGCTCGCCGTCAGCATCGCCGTGGTCATCACGGTGTCGAAATCGACCGAGGCGCTGAACTCGGCGATCTACGCCGCGCTGCCGATCTCCATCGCCACCCGCGGCATCGGGGCCGTCACGGCCGCGCTGCTGCTCGCCATCGGCCTCCATCGCTTCGCCGACACCGCGGAGAAGGAGGAAGAGTGCTTCGGCCCCTATGTCGGCACCGATACCTCGGCCAATATCGGCGGGCCGCTGCGGTTGCTCGGCTGGGTCGCGGTCGCGGTGATCGCGGTGGCGCCCTTCGTGGGATACGTCGCCCTCTCCGCCTTCCTCGTCGATCAGTTGATCTGGAGCGCGAGCGTCCTCGTCCTGCTCTGGCTCCTCATCATGAGCGTCGATGTGCTGATCGGCGGCTCGCTGTGCGAGGAGACCCGCCTCGCCACCACGCTCCAGGCCAATACCGGGCTGCGCAAGCGCTCGCTCAACCAGATCGCGGTGCTGGTGACGGGTTTCGGCCGCGTCGTGCTGATCGCCGTCGCGGCGCTCCTGACGCTCGCGCCCTGGGGGCTCGATTCGACGGACGTGTTCTCCTCGATCCGCACGGCCTTCTTCGGCTTCAAGGTCGGCGACGTTACGATCTCGCTGTCTTCCATCGCCTATGGCATCGGCATCCTCGGGGTCGGCGTGTTCATCACCCGCGGCGTGCAGCGCTGGCTGGAGAACACCTACCTTCCGGCGACCGACCTCGATGCCGGCCTGCGCAACTCGATCTCGACGGTCGCGGGCTATGTCGGCTTCCTGGTCGCCCTGGCGCTGTCCTTCTCGTATCTGGGCCTCAGCCTCGAGAAGCTCACCATCGTCGCCGGTGCGCTCTCGGTCGGTATCGGTTTCGGTCTTCAGTCGATCGTCAACAACTTCGTCTCGGGCCTGCTGCTGCTCTGGGAGCGTCCGATCCGGGTCGGCGATCAGGTGCTGATCGGCGACAGCGAGGGCATCGTGAAGCGGATCTCGGTGCGCTCCACCGAAATCCAGACCTTCGACCGCTCGGCCGTGATCGTGCCGAACTCGAATCTGATCTCGGGCATCGTGAAGAACCGCGTGCGCGGCGACCGCACCGGCCGGGTCATCCTCTCCGTCAGCGTCCTGCGCAGCAAGGATCCGGTCCAGGCCGCCGAGATGATGGTCGCCTGCGCCAAGGCGCATCCGGACGTGCTCAAGGAGCCGCCGCCGCGGGTGGTGTTCAAGAAGATCGGCGATCCCTTCCTCGAGTTCGAGCTGGTCGCCATGGTGGTCGACGTCAACCTCGGCCAGAAGGTGCAGAGCGACCTCAATTTCTCGGTGTTCAAGACTCTGGCCGATGCCGAATTCATCCCGCCGATGGGCCCGGCTTCGAGCTTCATCACCGTCCAGGGCCTGGAACCGGTCCGCGATGCGCTCGGACAGATCGCTCACGCGGTCGGCAACTCGACCACGCAGGTGATCGCGCCCGCGGCATCCGGAGCGGACGATGCCAGGAAGAGTTCGGCGCCGGAGGAAACTGCTCCCCGCAGCCCGGCGAACGAATCGCAGGATGTGAACCGTCGGCGCCACGGATAGGCACGAGCGTCCCACGGAAAAACGCAGCCGGCCCTGAGGATATCGGGGCCGGCGGCACCGATACACTTGAGTTTACCGGGCGCAGGGGCCACCTCATTCCCCTGTTCACCGGAAAGCCGTTGTCGTGCTCGGACGTCAGACCTTCCTTGCCGCGCCTGCGGTCCTCGCTCTCGTCGCCCTGCTTCAGGGTTGTGCGGGGAAGATGACGCCCGACACGACCGGGCTGCCGAGCATGTACCTGCCGCTCACCACCGGCAGCACCGCGGTGGATACGGCAGCGGCCCGGGACATGATCTCGGCCTATCGCCACAACAACGGCGCCGCCCCGCTCGTCATCGATCCCGAATTGCAGCGGCTCGCCGAGACCGAGGCCGCCGCCATGGCCGCCTCGGACCGGCCGAGCAAGAGCCAGACGGTGCGTGCCGCCGTGACCCGGCTCGGCTATGGCGGGGCGGATGCCAACCTCTCGGCGGGCTATCACACGCTCGCGGAAGCGTTCTCGGGCTGGCGTGACAGCCCTCCGCACCGGGCCGTCATGCTGTCCCCGGAGGCGACGCGGATGGGCATCGCCACCGCCTACGCGCCGGGCTCCAAATACAAGGTCTACTGGGCGCTGCTGGTCGCCAAGTAGCCGCGTTCGGCGCAGACGCCCTCAGGGTACGGCTTTGCCGTTCGGCGTCGGCGGCGGCTCGGCGAGAAGCGTGACCGTGACCCTGCGGTTGGCCGCGAGATAGGGGTTGTCGGGAAACATCGGTTCGGTGTCCGCCTTGCCCGTCACCGAGGCGAAGCGGTCGTCCGGCAGGCCGGCACCGGCCAGGACATCGCGCACGCTCAGGGCGCGGTTGGCCGAGAGTTCCCAGGGCGGGGCGGTGTCGCGGGTGCCGGGACGGGTGGTCGCGGTGAAGCCGGTCACGGCGATGCGGTTCGGCAGCTTCATCAGCGTCGGCGCCAGTCGTTCGAGCAGCCGGCGGGTGCGGTCGTTGGGGCGGCTCGATCCTTCGGGGAACATCGAGCGGCCGTCCTGATCGACGATGGAGACGTCGAGCCCCTTCCGGTTCGGCGCGATGATGACGTTCTTCGACAATTCCGCCACTTCCGGCATGTCCTGCATCGCCTGCCGCAGGGAGGCTGCGGCCTGGCCGAAGGCGTCGGGATAGCCGCGGTCGGGGATGCCGTCGTCGAGGCCGCTATCGATCTGCGGCGGCGTTGTGCGATCGGTGGCGCGCTCGGGCGGCACGTCGCGCAGGTGCTTGAACTTGTCCGCGGTCGGAATTCCTTCGCTCTCCAGGATGCCGGCGAACTTCGATTCCTTGTTCACGCCGAAGGCGTCGCGCATCGAGCCGGCGACGACCTGGAGCTTCTTCTGGTCCTGCGTCGAGTAGGCGGCGATCATGACGAAGAAGCTCATCAGGAGCGCCATCAAGTCGGCGAAGGTCACGAACCAGCCGTGACCGCCATGGGCGCCGCCGCGCTTCTTCTTGGCCACCGCTCAAACCCCCGTTACGCCGCTTCCGCAGCGAGTTCTTCGCGGTGGTTGGCCGGCAGGTAGGCGATGAGCATCTCGCGCACCAGCGAGGGACTCTTCTGATCGCGGATCAGCAGGATGCCATCGATGATGAGGGAGCGCGAGACGTCCTCCTCCTCGAGCTTGACGTGCAGCTTGTCGGCGATCGGCAGGGTGATCATGTTGGCGATCAGCGCGCCGTAGAGCGTCGCGAGCAGCGCGGTCGCCATGGCGGGGCCGAGCTTCGAGGGATCGGACATGTTGGCAAACATCGTCACCATGCCGAGGATGGTGCCGATCATGCCCCAGGCCGGGGCGCAGTCGCCGAAGGCGCGGTAGATCTTCGAGCCCTCGTCGAGATGCATCAGGAAGTTGTCGCGGTCGCGCTCCATCGTGTCGCGAATGAAGTCGCGATCGTAGCCGTCGGCGATGTAGCGCGCGCCCTGGGCCAGGAACGGATCGGAAATCTCCATGTTTTCCAGGGCGATCGGGCCGGACTTGCGCACGACGTCGGCGATCTTGGTGATCTCTTCGATCAGCTCATGCGGCTTCACCGAGCGCATGGTGAAGGCGTAGCGCAGGCCCATCGGCAGGCCGTGCAGCATGGTCGAGAAGGGAAAGCGGATCATCGTCGCGGCGATCGCGCCGCCGAAGATGACGATCACGGCGTGTTTGTCGAAGTAGGCCGCGAAGTTGCCGCCGTCGATCATGATCAGCGTGAACACCACGCCGACCCCGCCGACAAGCCCGATACCGGTTGCGAGATCCATGACGCCGATGTCCGAAGCCCGGCCAATCGTGCAGGCCGTCCCCAACTTCTAAAAAAACAGGCTGAAGGAACGGTAAAGGGGCTTGGAGGAAGCGACCGTTCCCCGTCATGTGCCGTTCAGGGGCGGGGAGCCATAAGTCCCCGTGCCGATTGACCGAGTGGCCCTGCGCGGAGAACCGCAGGCTCTCGGTGGGGCGGCGCCGGGACGTTCCGGTTCCAACGTTGAGATCCCCACGGCTTGTGGCCGGACGGGGCGGGGAGCGAAAGCACGATGTCGATGATTCGCCTCTATGCGCGGGTGCTCGGCCTGCTGGGAGCGGAAAAGCGGCTGGCCGCCGGCTTGATCGCGGCCAATGTCGCGCTCGCGGTGGCAGCCTTTGCCGAGCCGCTGATCATGGGCCGCATCATCGACGGCCTGACCCATCTCTCCAAGGACGCGCCCGCCACCGCGCTGGCGCCCTGGATCATCGCATGGGTCGTGTTCGGCCTGTTCACAATCGGAGCGGGCGTCGCGATCGCCCTGCATTCCGACCGGCTCGCCCACCGTAACCGGCTTTCCACCATGGCGAACTTCTTCGAGCACGTGCTCGAACTTCCGATCGCCTTCCATTCGTCCAACCATTCCGGCCGCGTGCTGAAGGCGATGCTGGAAGGCACGAATGCCATGGCCTGGGTCTGGCTCAACTTCTTCCGCGAGCACTTCTCCGCGCTGCTCTCCGTCGGCGTGCTCCTGCCGCTGACGCTGTTCGTGAACTGGCGGCTCGGCGCGATCCTGGTCGTGCTGGTTCTCGCCTTCACGGCGCTCGCCAGCTACGTCCTGCGCCGGACCGAGACGCTTCAGGGCGAGGTCGAGGAGTTCCAGTCGGGTCTGGCCGCCCACGCCTCCGATGCGCTCGGCAACGTCGCGGTGATCCAGTCCTTCACCCGTGCGCGCGCCGAGAAGGAGGCGATGCGCACCATCATCCAAGACCTGCTCCGCGTGCAGATCCCGGTCCTGTCGTGGTGGGCGCTGGCGAACGTCGCCACCCGCGCCTCCGGCACGCTGACCATGACCGCGATCTTCATCACCGGCATCGCCCTGCACCAGAAGGGTGCGGCCACGGTCGGCGAGATCGTCGCCTTCATGAGCCTCGCCACCATGCTCGTGACCAAGCTCGACCACGTCGTGACCTTCGTGAACGGCGTGTTCATGCAGGCTCCGAAGATGCGCGAGTTCTTCGAGGTGTTCGACACCGTGCCGACCGTCCGCGACCGCCCTCATGCCAAGCATGTCGCCCGGTTCGAGGGCGAGGTGACCTTCGACGAGGTTGCCTTCTCCTATGACGGCCGCCGCAGCGCGCTCGACGGCGTGTCCTTCGCGGCCCGCCCCGGCGAGACGGTGGCGCTCGTCGGCACCACGGGTTCGGGCAAGTCCACTACGCTGGGCCTGCTGCACCGGACCTTCGATCCGGATGCCGGCGCCATCCGCATCGACGGCATCGACATCCGCGACATCGGCCTGTCGAGCCTGCGTCACAACATCGGCGTCGTCTTCCAAGAGCCGATGCTGTTCAACCGCTCGATCCGCGAGAACCTCCAGGTCGGCCGCCCCGACGCGACCGATGCCGAGATGCTCGACGCCCTCGATCGGGCTCAGGCCAGCGAGTTCATGGCGCGCCAGCCCGATGGGCTCGACACGATCATCGGCGAGCGCGGCCGGTCGCTGTCCGGTGGCGAGCGCCAGCGCCTCTCGATCGCGCGGGCGCTGCTGAAGAACCCGCCGATGCTGATCCTCGACGAGGCGACCAGCGCCCTCGACGCGGCGACCGAGCGCAAGCTGCAACAGGCGTTGGAGACGGTGATGGAGGGGCGGACCACCTTCGTGATCGCCCACCGCCTTGCCACGATCCGCAACGCCGACCGCATCCTCGTGTTCGAGAACGGCAAGATCGTTGAGGCCGGCAATTTCGACGAGCTGGTGGCCCTCAACCAGCGCTTCGCCACGCTCGCCCGGGCTCAGTTCATGGCGGCCGAGGCCGAGGACGACATGCCGCTGGCCGCCTGAGGCGAGCCAGACCCAAACGAAAGATCCGGCGCGGTCGAAGCGCCGGACACCACACACAAATTCGCCCCCGCTCGCGTCGCGATCGGGGGCGTCATTGTTTCAGGCTCAGGATTTAAGGCCTTGCGGGAATCCGCGTGACGGCGCGGGGGCGGTTCTCCGGAGCCGGAGCCTGCATCGCGTCGAACGTCGTCTCGTCGAGTTCCAGAACCGGCAGGGTGCCGAGTTCGGCCGGAAGCGCAGCCACGGGCTTCGGAGCCGGAGCCGGTGGAGCCGCCAGAGAGGCAGCCGGCGGCCGTTCCTCGGAAGCCTCGACTGCGGGCGACGCCGAGGACGGCGTCTCGGCCGCAACCGGCAGCTCGGGCGCCGGTGCGACTTGCCGTGCCAGTGCGCCGCCGACGATGCGGGCAGGCTGCGCGGCGTCCGAAAGCGACTCGGCGACCGGCACAGCGGTGATGTGAGGCGCGTCGGCGGGGCTCGAATGGATCTGCGATGCGATCGCCCAGGTCGCGACGAGCGAAAGGCCGACCACGCCGAGACTCATGCCCCAGACCGGCCTGCGGCTGCGCCGTTCGAGCGACTTCAGCGGCCCCGGCAGGATACGGCTACGCCGCAGAACGGGGTGCGGCTGACGGAGCTGCGGCCAGGAATCCCGCATGGCGGCGTCTTCGGCTCCTACCATCGGAGTACTCCGGTTGAACGAGGATCGGCCGTTCATACACGGGTAAGACTGACGTCGGAAATGAGGCGTAAGCGCCGGCCGCAGGGGCGTATCGCGGCCGATCGGCAGTCGGTCAGGCTGCGGCCGCGTCGCGATCGACATACCACGTCACGCGACCGGCACTCTCGACATGCCGCGCCGGCAGATCTTCGCCGTCGGCGAGCCGTTGCAGCGGCTCGCGCTTGCTCGCACCGTTGACGAGGAAGAGCACCGAGCGCGAGGAGGCCAGAGTCGGAAAGGTCAGGGTGATGCGCGGCACGAACGGCTCCAATCCCGCTTCCGGAACCGGCGCGACCCAGGCCGTGCGTTCGGAAAGAGCCGGCTTTCCCGGAAACAGCGAGGCCGTATGGCCATCGCTGCCGAGGCCGAGCAGCACGAGGTCGAACAACGGTCGTTCGGGATCGAGCTGTGCGGCCCCGTAGAAGTCGCGCAAAGTCTTCTCGTAGGCGCGGGCGCCGGCCTCGGCTCCGTGATCGGAGGGGATGAAGTACAGATGCGTCGCCGGCACCGGCGCGGCATGGCCGAACGCCTCCCGGACCATGCGGACGTTGCTCAACGCATCGTCCCACGGCACCACCCGGTCATCGCCGAAGAACCAGTGGATGCGCGCCCACGGCACCCGCTCGACAAAGCCCGGGGAGGCCAACAGCTTGTAGAGCCGCTTCGGGGTCGAGCCGCCGGAGAGGCAGATCGCGATGCGTTCGCCCTCCGCGCTCTCGGCCATCGCCAGCAGATGATCGGCCGCCGCACGGGCCGTCGCCTCGGCATCCGCCATCAGCTGGGTGTTCGGGGGGAGCGAAATCATGGGGCAGGCCCCCGGCGCGGCGGCTCCTTATGGCCGCCGAAGCCCTGGCGCATCGCCGAGAGCAGCTTGTCGGCGTAGCTCTCATCCTCGCGGGACCGGAAGCGGCGGTAGAGCGCGCTGGAGAGGACGGTGGCCGGCACGGCCTCCTCGATCGCCGCATTGATGGTCCAGCGGCCCTCGCCGGAATCCTCGACGTAACCGGAGAAGCCTTCGAGACGCTCGTCGCCCGCCAGGGCGGCAGCCGTCAGATCGAGGAGCCAGGAGGAGACCACGCTGCCCCGCCGCCAGACCTCGGCGATGTCGCCGAGATTGAGATCGAACCGGCGCGCCTCGGGAATATCGGGGGCGTTGGCGTGACGAAGGATGTCGAAGCCCTCGGCATAGGCCTGCATCAGGCCGTACTCGATGCCGTTGTGAATCATCTTCACGAAGTGCCCGGCGCCGCTCGGGCCGGCATGGATGTAGCCCTGCTCGGCGCGCGGATCGCGCGCCTCGCGGCCGGGCGTGCGCGGGATCTCGCCGAGGCCCGGCGCCAGCGTGCGGAAGATCGGATCGAGCCGATCCACAGCCTCCTTGTGGCCGCCGATCATCATGCAGTAGCCGCGCTCCAGGCCCCACACGCCGCCGGACGTGCCGACATCGATGTAGTGGATCCCCTTGGCGTCGAGGTCACGAGCCCGGCGGACGTCGTCCTGATAGAACGAGTTGCCGCCGTCGATGATGCAGTCGTCGGCACTCAGGAGACCGCCGAGCGCGGTCACCGTCTCCTCGGTGATATGGCCGGCCGGCAGCATCACCCAGGCGGTACGCGGCGCTTCGAGCTTGGCGGCGAGATCCTCCAGGCTGGAGGCGGGTGTCGCACCCTCGGCAGCCAAGGCTTCGACCGCTTTCGGATCGCGGTCGTAGACCACGGCCGTGTGGCCGTCGCGCAGGAGGCGGCGGACGATGTTGCCGCCCATCCGGCCGAGGCCGATCATGCCGAGTTGCATAGGCTCGCACTCCCATCGAGGCTTTTGCTTTTGCATCATCTTCTTCCGAAAGCCGGCAACCACCTTTCGGGACGATGCTCGATCAGGATCCGTCGTGCGATCCCTCGCGGTTCACCGCCCGCGCGTTACGGAACGGTGACCGCACCTGCCAATGGTAGGGCGTAAAAACCGGAATCAAGGCTTAGGCGGTGTCGACCCCGAGGCCGGCGGCTGGCCGGGGCTCGCTTCCGCCCGCTTCTCCGGGTTCTTGACCTGGCTGTAGGCGATGTTGCCGAACGAGCCGATGGTCGCCGGCCAGGGCAGGGGCTCCGCATCCTGGTCGCTGCGATTCGCCTTGCAGAAGGCCGAGAGCAGCCCGTTGACCACGGCGTCGTCGCCGGCCTCGGGCGCGGCGGCCTTCACCTTCGGTGCGACGCGGGCGAGGACCGGAACGAAATCGTTCGGCTTCAGCCCCTTCAGCGCATCGCCGCCGGTGGCCTCCTCGATGCTGGCCTTGAGCCCTTCGTTCTCGATGGTCGAGCAGGGCGCGTTGCCGGCCATCATCGTCTTGATCTTCCCCCGCGCGGTCGCGACGAGACCGGATTCCGACACGACCGGAGCCTTGTTGCCCCAGGATTTGCGGATGTAGTCGGTGACGTCCTTGATCTGCTGGTCGGTCATCTCCTGGCCGATGGCCGGCATCGGTGCGTAGCCGCTCTGGGCGGCGAGACCGCCGACGATCACGTTGATGATGGTCTCGGGGCCGCCGGACTGGATCGAGGTGTTGCCGGCCAGTGCCGGAATCGCGCCCTCAACGCCCTTGCCGTCCGGTCGGTGACAGGAGGAGCAATAGGTGAGGTAGGTGTCGGCGCCCGGCGCGCCCGGTTGGTTGAAGGCCTGGAGATCCTTTTCCCTGTAGGTCTGTTTGGCGGGTATTGTGCGGAGATACGCGACCATCGCCTTCAGGTCGGCGTCGGTCATCTTGGAGAGCGATTCCTCGATGGTCTGGCGCATCGGGCCGGCGGCCACGCCCGGCCGGTTGCCGGGGGCCGTGCCGGTCTTGAGGTAGCTGACGACCTCCTCGTCGCTCCAGGCGCCGATGCCCTGATGCCCGTCCGGGGTGATGTTGGGCGCGTACCAGCCGTCGATGACGCCGCCGCCGAACCGGCCGGCCAGGCTCGAATTGCCGACGAGCTTGCGCTCGTTGTGGCACATGCCGCAATGGCCGAGGCCTTCGACCAAGTACCCACCGCGGTTCACCTCCGCGCTGGCCTTCGGATCGGGCTCGAAACGTCCTTCGGTGAAGAAGGCGGTGCGCCACGTAATCAGGGCGGTGCGGACGTTGAACGGGAAGGGGATCTCGTTGTCCTCCCGCTTCTCCTTCACCGGCGTGAGAGACTTGAGGTAAGCGAAGATCGCTTTCGTATCGTCGTCCGAAACCTTGGTGTACCAAGAGAAGGGGAAGGCCGGGTAGAGATACTCACCCTCGTCGCCGATGCCGTGACGGAACGCCTTTTCGAACGTCTCGTAGCTCCACTTGCCGATGCCGGTCTCGTCGTCCGGCGTGAGGTTGGGGGTCTTGATCGCCCCGATCGGCGTATCGAGCTTGAAGTTGCCGGCCATGTACTTGCCGCCGGTCTTGGTGTGGCAGGCGGTGCAATCGCCCGCCGTTGCCAGATATTCGCCGCGCTTGATCAGGTCTGCATCCGCCTCCTGCGCGTGAGCCGTGCCGACAGAGAGGAGGGCGGCGACGGCGAGCCAACCGGAGCCCAGGGCATTGAAGCGTGTCATGAACCCGATCTCCAGATGTCGAAGGCCTCGATAAAGTATCGTTCTAAGTCATCGGCGGACGCGCACCGAACGTTCGCCACTTCTGGTTGTTCCGGACCAGCTTGTCACAGTCCGGCGACGCTACCGCTCCGTCACGACGAAAGCGGATCACCATCTCGGCGAGATGCGCGGCGAGCGCCGCGGCCAGCCAAACCGCGATGCCGAGCCACGCCGTGCCGGTGAGCGCCGCCCGCAGGGCCAGCATCAGCGCCGCACCGGAGGCGAGGTTGCTCAGCAGTGCCCCCGGTGCCGGGCCGCGCCCCCAGCGGGCGCGCATACCGAGCAGCACCAGCGCCTCGAGGACCACCAGCACGAGGATGGCATCGACGATCCGCCCGGAGGCGAAGAACGGGGCGAAGAACCCGTCCACGGATCACGCGCTCCCGAAGCGCGGCCCGAAGCGCGGATTGAGCCGGACGATGGTGAGGTTCAGGCAGGCAGCAGTGCTGACCCAGGAGAGATAGGGAAGGTTGAGCAGGGCTGCGGGCGTCGAGACCTGCCCAACGGTGACCATCACGGCGAGGATGGAGAACCACAGCAGCAGCACCTCGGCGAAGGCCCAATCGGGCCGACGCAGCCGGAAGAAGATCACGCTCCAGGCGATGTTGAGCACGCCGTTGACGGCGAGGACCGCGACGAGCCGGCCCCGCGCGGCCGGGTCTGGATCGGCGTTCCAGGCGATGATCGCGGAGGCGGTGGTGAGGACGAAGATCACGGTCCAGATCGGCCCGAAAGCCCAGTCCGGCGGCTTCCATCCGGGGAACGCGCAGGCGGCGATACCAGGCGTCCGTCCGGGTCGCGACCCCGCCCGCCACAGCGACGGCGAGCGCCACGAGGGCGGCGATGACGGGCGGTCCCCAGCCGCCGGCCAAGAGGCCGCTCACGGCGAGACCCAGCGGAACAGGTGCGCGAGATCCTTGAAGAAGATCCGTGCATGCGCGGCGGGTTTCGCGCGCACCAGTTCCTTGTTCATGTAGGCGTCCCAGGTGAGCTGCTGGACGTCCTTGTCCTTGCAGATCGAGACGAAGCGCTCCCGCAGGGTGTCGCTGCGATACCAGACCCACTGCATCATCCCGAGGATCCAGAAGACGCGTCCGTGCAGCCGCATGAACCGCTTCCGCCCCTGGGCGAGAGCGCGGGCATCGCCGGTGGCGAGGAAGGCGCCCGCCGCCTCCGCGGCAAGGCGACCGCCGAGCATCGCGTAGTAGATGCCCTCGCCGGAAGCCGGCGCGACGACGCCCGCCGCGTCGCCCGCGAGCAGCACGTCGCGTCCGTTGTCCCAGCGCCGCAACGGCTTGAGCGGAAGCGGCGCGCCCTCCCGGCGGATCGTCTCGCAGGCATCGAGGCCGGTATCGGCGCGCAGATCGCGGATCGCGGAGCGCAGGGAGAAGCCCTTGCGGGCGCTGCCGGTGCCGACGCTGACGGTCTCGCCATGCGGAAAGATCCAGGCGTAGAAATCCGGCGAGAGGCGGCCCTGGTAGTAGACGTCGCAGCGCGCGCCGTCGTGCCCGGTCTCCGCGGGGCGCCGGACGATCTCGTGATAGGCGAAGACCTGTCGCATCCGGGCATGCCCCGGAATCTCGGCGCGTCCGACCGTGGAGGTCGCACCGTCGGCGCCGATGACGAGGCGGGCCTGCACCCGGTGCTCCTCGCCGCCTTTGCCGGAGCGGTAATGCACCGTGGCGAGGACCGCGCTTTCGCGGGTGATGCGTTCGAACAGGCCGTCGCGCAGGTCCGCCCCGGCGAGCGCTGCCCGCTCGCGCAGATACGGATCGAAATGCTCGCGATCGACCATGCCGACGAAGCCGTCGCCGACCGGCATGTCGACCGAGCGGGCGCTCGGCGCCACCATCCGGGCACACCGGATACGGGCGACGAGGAGCGCGTCGGGAATCGCGAAGTCGCGGATCAGCCGCGGCGGGATCGCGCCGCCGCAGGGCTTGATCCGCCCGGCCTTGTCGAGGAGCAGCACCCGCCGCCCGGAAGCGGCGAGATCGGCGGCTGCGATCGCCCCCGCGGGGCCGCCCCCCACCACCACGACGTCGAAGATTTCGGAAGCGTCGTGGTCTGTCATGGCGTTACCGCGCCTCGAAGCCGGAATTGAGCTGGAAGGAGGCCGTCTCGGTCAGCGGGTTGTGCCGCCGGCCGACGGTGACGTGCTCGACGCGCAGGCTGATGAGCAGCGCGACGAGGAACAGGATGCCTTCCGCTGCGAACACCGCCGCGTAGGCGTAGACGGGTTCGGAGGAGACGAGGCGGGCGAGATCGACCGCGAGCGTGCCGAGGAAGCCGCCGGCACCGAAGGCGACGCCCTGGGCCGCGCCCCAGACGCCCATGCGGGTGCCGCGCTCGGCCTCGCCGCCGCGCCCGGCCAGCGCCATCATCGAGCCGATCGCCGCCACGGCGTAGACGCCGTTGCCGAAGCCGAGGCCCGCCACCGCCGCGCGCAAGGGGAAATCGGGCCCGATCGGTCCGCCGGCAGCGATCGTCCCGAGCGCCAGCGCCGAAAGCCCGCAGCCGATCGCCGTCCAGAGCTTCAGCGAACCCAGCACCGGCGCGCCGATGAACACGGTGACGCCAGCCACGAACAGCATCCCGGCGAGCACGCCGCCGTGCTGAAGCCCGGCGAGCTTGGTCGTCGCTCCCGGCGTCATCGCGAAGACGAGACCGGCATAGGGCTCGAGAATCAGCTCCTGCGCGCTGTAGGCGAGCATCGAGACGAAGATGAACAGGGTGAAGCGCCGGGCCGCGGGCTCGGCCAGCACCTGCGCCAGCACCGCGCGGAACGGCGGCTTCGTCTCAGCCCGGCCGGCGGCGGCTTCGGGGCGGCGCGGTTCGATGCCGGCCACCGCCAGCACAGCCACGGCGAAGGCAATGAGGGAGACGGTCCCCGACACGGCGACGAGCCGCGCACCCGAGAACGGATCGAGGAAGTGGCCGGCCAGCGGCGCGGTGACGGCAAAGCCGGCGATCATCATAACCCAGACGATGGTCGCCGCCGCGCCCCGGCGCCCGGCTTCCACCCCGGTCGCGAGCAGGACGAGAAGCGAGGTGCCCGCGGCGCCCGCGCCCATGCCGACGAGCAGGAAGGACAGGACGGCGAGTGCGAGGCCGGCGGCGAGATGGCTCGCCGCGAGCGCGGTTGCGGCCGCCGCGCCGAAACCGCCCAGGCAGAGCGCGGCCATGCCGCCGACGATCCACGGCGTCCGCCGCCCCCCGACATCGGAGCCGTAGCCCCAGCGCGGCCGCAGCACCTGCGTGGCGTAGTGCAGGGCGACGAGGACGCCGGGCACGATCGCGGGCAGCGCCAGTTCCACCACCATCACCCGGTTGATGGTCGATGTCATGAGAACCACGACCGCCCCGAGCGCGGTCTGGACGAGGCCTAGCCGGACGATCTGGAGCCAAGAGAACGATCGAGGGAAGGGTCGAGCGATGGCGGCGGGCATGTGGGTCATGGCGCCAGCCCTTGCACGAGCGGACGCAGGGCAAAAGCCGAGGCCAGCATGCCGAAGACGTAGAGCGTCGTGCCGGTGCCGTTATACCAAGCGGCGCGGGCGCGGGGCGCCTTCAGAAAATGCGTCATCAGGACGAGCTGCCCCACGAGCAGGGCGCCGATCAGCGCGGCATGCCAGGGACGCTCCCAATGGAGGAGGAGCGCGACCACCACCATCTGCGGCAGGGCCATGACGAGGCAGGCGAAGCGCGCCGCGCGATCGGAGCCGAGCTGCACCGGCAGCGAGCGCAGGCCCATGGCCCGGTCCCCCTCCACCGACTTGAAGTCGTTGAGAGTCATGATGCCGTGCGCGCCGACCGAGTAGAGCAGGGCGACGAGAAGCACCCGCCGGTCGGGCATCGAGGCGGCCATCACCGCGGCGCCGGTGAACCAGGGCAGCCCTTCGTAGCAGAGCGCCACCGCCGAATTGCCCCACCAGCCGTTCTGCTTCAGCCGAAATGGAGGCGCCGAGTAGATCCAGGCAAGCACGAGGCCGAACAGGGCCGCGCCGAGGATCCAGGGTCCGAGCATCGCGGCGACGGCCAGCGACAGGACCGTCCAGCCCGCGGCGAGATAAAGGCCCCACCGACCGGGAATGCGTCCCGAGGGGATCGGCCGGTCAGGCTCGTTGATGGCATCGACATGGCGATCGAACCAGTCGTTGGCGGCCTGGCTCGTGGCGCAGACCAGCGGCCCGGCGAGCAGCACGCCCGCGGCGATGACCAGCCACTGCCCGGAAGGCGTCTGACCGGAGGAGACGACCCCGCAGCCAAACGCCCACATCGGTGCGAACCACGTGATGGGCTTGAGAAGCTCGACGATGGCGCTCGGCGCGGGCGTTGCCATGCTCGAAAGCTACTGGCGCCCGGCCGCATGTGTCAATCAAGCTTTACACGCGGCCTTAAATTAGGGTGCAATCTCACCTGTTTTTGATCATTGCATTATAGCGCCGATCGCCGGAAAAGGGCCTAAGAGGTCAACTCAGGGTCGTTGCCGTCGAGGTCGCCGATGCCGTAGCGGCGCATCTTCGCGTAGAGACCCTGACGGCTTAGGCCGAGCATTTCCGCCGCCGAAGCGCGGTTGTCGCGCGTGATTCGCAAGGCCGCCTCGATGCACAGCTTCTCGATGAGGTCGGTCGTCTCGCGCACCAGGGCCTTCATGGAGACGCGCCCCACGAGTTCGGTCATCTGCTCGACCGAGCGCGGCAGGTCGTGCCCGCCGCCGGCATGAACCGGGGCCGCCCGCCGCGGGGTCGCACGGACGGTGAAGCCGAAACAGGGCTGATCGGCGTGAGAGGTGGAGACGGCGGCAACCTCCACCTCCTCCATCGAGCCGTACTGACCGCGCATCGCCGTCGAGAAGTGGCGCACCGAGCCGTGATCGCGCAGCATCGCGAACAGCGCGAGCGCGTCCGTTTCCCCACGGCCGAGCCAAGTGTCGAGGGTCCGGCCGCGGACCTGCTCCTCGGTGGCGTGCTGGGTGAGATCGAGGAAGGCGGTATTGGCGGTGAGGATACGGCGCGCGGCGTCGGTGACGACGAAGCCCTCCGGCATTCGCTGGATGATGTCGAGCGCGCCATGTCCGAACTCGACGCGCTCCGGCGCCGCCGGAACCAGTGTGGCGAGGCGCAACAGCACCGAGGTCGTGCCCTCGCCACGGAACAGGGAGGCGGAGACCCGGACTTCGCCCCGGTTGCCGGCCAGCGGCGCCACGAGATCCGTCGCCTGACCGGTGACGCGCAGGCCGGCAAACAAGCTCTGCAAGTCCCGCAGGCTGCCCGCGTCGAACAGGTCGGCCGCATCCTGGCCGATCACGCGTTTCTGCGGCCGGCCGAGCAGCCGCATCGCCGCCGGGTTGATCTCCGTCACCCGCCGTGTGCCGGCATCGACCACGAGAACCGGCTCACCGGAGAGCTGAAACAGCAGCTTGTAGCGGGTCTCGGCGGTGCGGAGGCGGTCGTAATCCCGCTCCAGCGCCTGCTGCGTCTCCGCCAGACGGCGTTGAAGCGCGGCGATCGTCCGCAGATCCTGCCCGACCACGATGATCGGCCCATCCTTCTGCGGACGGAGCGTGGCGTAGCGAATCGGCAGGTCCGTGCCGGTGGGAGAGGGATGGTTGACCTGCCGCCAGCGGGTCATCGTGCCGGGTGCCGCATCGCGCAACAGCGCATCGATCTTCGGACGGCTCTCGACGGTGACCGTGTCGATCCAGGGCCTCCCGAGCCAGGATTCGATGCCCTGTCCCTCAAGATCGGCCCGGCCGGCCATGGTATCGCGGATGATACCGTGATGATCGACCACCAGGGAGAGATCGGAGGTGGCAGCAATCAGCAGCCCGGCCGCCTCTCCATCGAGGAGACCGGCTGCCTGTTGCAGCGCCGGGGTGGGGCGCCGGGGAGAAGGGCTCGCCAAGCTGCTCAAGGTCAACACTTTGTGATGGCGCTGAAAGCGCCCTTATCAACAGGCTCGCGTCCGCATTTCAAGCAAGCTTTCCGCAATGAGCGGTGCAAGACGCCCATCTTCCGCTGTGCCATCCGCGCCAACAAGGCGGACGTGATCAGGATTCCGGGCGAAATAGGGGCCGCCGACCAAGACTTTGATCCGCGTGTTGCACGAAGCGGCGCGCAGGGCACGGATTCGATCCGTGAGGGCGGGCAGGAACACGTCGCAGGACAGCGTCAGCCCGAGGATGTCGAACCATTCCATGCGGACGAGGTCCAGCGCGTCGAGGTTCGACTGCGCGCCGGTGGTGGTCACGTCCCACCCTGATTCGCGAAAGATGGTCGCGACCAGCGATAGACAGAAAACATGCGTCTCGCCCGGACCGGGTAGCAGGAGGATGCTGCGCCCCGCGGGATCGACCCCATCGTTTTCGAGCCGCGCGCACAGGTCGCGCGTCGCGGCCTGGAGGCGCCCGAGGGCCACGGTTACGTCGACGAAATCGCAGGCATCCTCCTCCCAGAGCCACCCGAGATGCCGCGCCACCGGCGCCAGCAGATCGACCAGCATCCCTTCGAGGGTCAGCCCCTCGTCGAGGATGCGCAGGAGATGGGGCGCGAGATCGGTGTCGGTGCGGGCGAGCAGCAGGTCGCTGAGGCGCTGGACTTCGTCCGGTGTCGGCCGGTGCCCAACGGAAGGGGGCCGCGGCGCCGCCCGATCACGGTGAGCCAGCATCAGCCGGGGCAGAATCTCCGCCTCGACCACGCTGGCCAACTGTCGTCGCATCCCGTGTCCGTCGGGCTGCTGCTCGAACGCCGAGGGGACAAGCGGCTCGGCCACGACACCGCATTCCGGTGACACAGCAGGAAACTCGAGACGCTCGCCGAAATGCCTCCAGTCGCCCATGGGCGTCTCCCTGAGGATGCGGCTCGGTGGATGCAGCGTGCAATTTAATGCGCTGATCGGCACCAGGGCAACGGACGCGTGTATCCCAACGATACGCTTCCGCTCACGATTGGCAATCCCTGGCTCCGCCAACCCTGAGGGAAATGTAATCCTCAATGACCGTCAACTTGAGTTGACACTTTTGGGCGGCCAGGCCTAGGTTCAGGGCGTCGAGGCCTCCGAAGACGGGGCCGAAGGGCGAGCGAGGGCGGACGCCATGCGTCAGCACCAGGGCCGGCAACAACCGCTCTACACGAGCGCTCAGCGTCAGCGGCGCGACGCGTCGCGCTGGACGCTGGTGCAGGGGGTTCTGGCTCCGCTGCAGTTTCTCGTCTTCGCGGTGAGTCTCGGTCTCGTCCTGCGCACCCTCACCACGGGTGAGGGGGCCGCGGCGGCCAACGCCTCCGTCGTCGCCAAGACCCTCGTTCTCTACGCGATCATGGTCACGGGCTCGATCTGGGAGAAGGTCGTGTTCGGCCGCTACCTGTTCGCGCCGGCCTTCTACTGGGAGGACGTGTTCAGCATGCTCGTGCTGGCGCTGCACACGGCCTATCTCGCCGCCCTCGGCCTCGGCTGGCTCGATACGGAAGGGTTGCTGGTCCTCGCGCTCGCCGCCTACGCCGCCTACCTCATTAATGCCGGCCAGTTCCTGCTGAAGCTGCGGGCGGCGCGGCTCGAAGCGCCGGCCTCCCTCACCCTCGCCGGGGAGGCGGCCCGGTGAACGCGCACGCGCCCCTTCCCGCCAGCGAGTGCGGCGTCACCGTCCGCGCCGAGCACGGCCAGCGGGCGGTGTTCTGCGGCCTCACCGGAATCGTCTGGCTCCACCGCAAGATTCAGGACGCGTTCTTCCTCGTCGTCGGCTCCCGCACCTGCGCCCACCTGATCCAGTCGGCAGCGGGCGTGATGATCTTCGCCGAGCCGCGCTTTGCCACCGCCATCATCGACGAGCGCGATCTCGCCGGCCTCGCCGACGTGAACGAGGAACTCGACCGGGTGGTTACGCGGCTGATCGAGCGGCGTCCCGACATCCGGCTGCTGTTCCTCGTCGGCTCCTGCCCCTCGGAGGTGATCAAGCTCGACCTGTCGCGGGCAGCCCAGCGGCTGTCGCGGCGGCTCGCTCCGGACGTGCGAGTGCTGAACTATTCGGGCTCCGGCATCGAGACGACTTTCACGCAGGGCGAGGATGCCTGCCTCGCCTCGCTCGTGCCGGAACTGCCCGAGGCGGCGGCGACGGATGAACTCCTCGTCGTCGGCGCGCTCGCCGACGTGGTCGAGGACCAGTTCGCCCGGCTGTTCTCCGATCTCGGGATCGCCGCCCGCTTCCTGCCGGCGCGGCGCGCCGGCCAGATGCCCGCGGTCGGACGCGGCACGCGCTTTCTCCTGGCCCAGCCCTTCCTCGCCGACACCGCGCGCGCCTTGGAAGAGCGCGGAGGCCAGCGCATCGCCGCCCCGTTTCCGCTGGGTGCGGAAGGCACGACCGAGTGGCTCCGCACGGCGGCCGAAGCCTTCGGCGTCGATGCCGCCCGCTTCGAGGCGGTGACGGCACCGGGCCTGCGCCGTTCCCGTCAGGCTCTGGCCGCGTATGCCGAAAAGCTTGCCGGCAAGCGGGTGTTCTTCTTCCCCGATTCGCAGCTCGAAGTGCCGCTCGCCCGCTTCCTATCGCGGGAAATGGGCGCCGAGCTGATCGAGGTCGGCACACCCTATCTGCATCGCGGCCACCTCGCCGCCGAACTCGAATGGCTCCCCGGCGGCACCGCCGTGGTGGAGGGCCAGAGCCTCGACGACGGGCTCGACCGCTGCCGCGCGGCCCGGCCCGATCTGACCGTGTGCGGCCTCGGCCTCGCCAACCCGCTGGAAGCGGAGGGGCTGACGACGAAGTGGTCGATCGAGCTGCTGTTCACGCCGATCCAGGGCTACGAGCAGGCGGGCGACCTCGCCGAATTGTTTGCGCGCCCGCTCGCGCGGCGCGCCCGGCTGGAGGTGTAGCAGCGATGCAGCTCACCGTCTGGACCTATGAGGGACCGCCGCATATCGGCGCCATGCGGGTCGCCACCGCGATGGAAGGGCTGCACTACGTGCTGCACGCCCCCCAGGGCGACACCTATGCCGACCTTCTCTTCACGATGATCGAGCGGCGCGCCAAGCGCCCGCCGGTCACCTACACGACCTTTCAGGCCCAGGATCTCGGCCGCGACACCGCAGCGATCTTCAAGGATGCGGTCGCCGCCGCCTACGCGCGCTTCCGGCCCCAGGCGATGATCGTCGGCGCCTCCTGCACCGCGGAGCTGATCCAGGATGATCCGGGCGGGCTGGCCAAGGCGCTCGCTCTGCCGATCCCGGTGATCCCGCTGGAGCTGCCGGCCTATCAGAAGAAGGAGAACTGGGGCGCCTCCGAGACCTTCTACCGGCTGGTCCGTGCCCTGTCAGGGCCAGCCGAGCGTTCGCCCCGCGAGGGTCGGCGACCCGCCTGCAACATCCTCGGCCCCACCGCGCTCGGCTTCCGCCACCGCGACGACCTGATCGAGGTCCGGCGTCTCCTCGACGGCCTCGGGATCGCGGTGAACGTGGTTGCGCCGCTCGGTGCGACGCCTGCCGATCTCGCCCGGCTCGGCGAGGCCGACTTCAACGTCGTGCTCTATCCCGAGGTGGCGCGCAGCGCCGCGCAGTACCTCGAGAAGACGTTCCAGCAGCCCTTCGTCGATGTGGTGCCGATCGGCGTCGGCGCGACGACGCGCTTCGTGGAAGCGGTGGCGGCCCTGGCCGGCGTCGATCCCGCCCCCGTGCTTGCCGACGCGCCCTCGCGCCTGCCCTGGTACAGCCGGTCGGTCGATTCGACCTATCTCACGGGCAAACGCGTCTTCGTGTTCGGAGACGCCACCCACGCGCTCGCCCTTGCTCGCGTCGCCGCGCATGAACTCGGCTTCAAGCTCGTCGGGCTCGGCACCTACACCCGCGAATTCGCCCGCGAGGTCCGGGCGGAAGCCGCCCTCCACGGGATCGAAGCGACGATCACCGACGACTACCTCGACGTCGAGGCGGCGATCCAGGCGGCGGCCCCCGAACTCGTGCTCGGCACGCAGATGGAGCGCCACATCGCCAAGCGGCTCGGCATCCCCTGCGCGGTGATCTCGGCGCCGATCCACGTCCAGGACTTTCCCGCCCGCCACTCGCCGCAGATGGGGTTCGAGGGCGCCAACGTCCTGTTCGACACCCTCGTGCACCCCCTGATGATGGGGCTGGAGGAACATCTCCTCGGGATGTTCCGCGAAGATCCCGAATTCCACGATGGCGCCGCCCCGTCTCATCTCGGCCGCGGGCCGAGCGGGACGGCGGACGCCGTGGAACGGGCGCCGAAGACTCCCCCCCTCGCGTCGGCGCCCGTTCCACCCCCCATCCAGATCCAGGGCGCCGACGCGGTCCGCACCGCGCCGTGGGCGCCCGATGCCGAGAAGGAGCTGAAGAAGATCCCGTTCTTCGTGCGCGGGAAGGCCCGCGCCAACACCGAGCGATTCGCCCGAGAGCGGCAGCTCCCGCTTATCACCCTCGAGACCCTTTACGATGCCAAGGCGCATTTCGGCCGATAGGCCAACCATCCGCGTCGCCATCGTCACGCTCGACAATCACTTGGCGAGCGCGGTGGAACGGGCGCGCCTACGGCTCGCGGCGGAGATGCCGGGGCTCGCCCTGAGCTTTCACGCCGCCGCGGAGTGGGAGACCGACAAGGCCGCGCTCCGGGCCTGCGAGGCGGAGATCGCACGCGCCGACATCGTCCTCTCGGCGATGCTGTTCCTCGACGAGCACGTCCGCGCGATCCTGCCTGCGATCCAGGCACGCCGCGCGAACTGCGACGCGATGATCGGCTGCCTCTCGGCCTCCGAGATTGTGCGGACGACCAAGCTCAACCGCTTCGACATGAGCGGGACCAAGCGCTCGGCCCTCGACTTCCTGAAGCGGCTACGCGGCAAGCCGGGCGCGGAGGGCAACGCCGCACGGCAGATGGCCCTGGTGCGCAAGCTGCCGAAAATCCTGCGCTTCATCCCCGGCTCGGCGCAGGACGTGCGCGCCTACTTCCTCACCCTGCAATATTGGCTCGCGGGCTCGGACGAGAACGTGGCGAGCCTCGTGCGCTTCCTCGTGCAGCGCTACGCCGCCGGCCCCCGCGCCGTGTGGCGGGAGATCGCCGCCGCGCCCGCGCCCCAGCATTATCCCGAGACCGGCCTCTACCATCCGCGCATGGCCGACCGCGTCGGCGAGAGCCTGTCCGCGCTGCCGACCGTGCCGGGCGCTCGGGGCCGCGTCGGCCTGCTGCTGATGCGCTCCTACGTTCTGGCCGGCAACACGGCGCATTACGACGGGGTCATCGCCGCCCTGGAGGCCAAGGGCCTCTGCGTGGTGCCGGCTTTTGCCGCCGGCCTCGACAACCGCCCCGCGGTGGACGCCTATTTCACGGTGAACGGCCGGCCGGCGATCGACGCGCTGGTCTCGCTCACCGGGTTCTCGCTGGTCGGCGGCCCGGCCTACAACGACGCGGCGGCGGCCGAGGCGACGCTGGCGCGGCTCGACGTGCCTTATCTCGCCGCCCACGCGCTGGAATTCCAAACGATCGAGCAATGGGAGGCGGGCAGCCGCGGCCTGTCGCCGGTCGAGGCGACCATGATGGTCGCGATCCCCGAACTCGACGGCGCCACCGCACCGATGGTGTTCGGCGGCCGTTCCTCAGCCTCCGGCCCCGGCAACGCCCGCGACATGCGCGTGCATCCCGAGCGCGCCGAGCGGCTCGCCGCCCGGATCGATCGGCTCGTGTCCCTGCGGCGACGGCCGAAGCGCGAGCGGCGCCTGGCCGTCATCCTGTTCAACTTCCCGCCCAATGCCGGCGCCACCGGCACGGCCGCCTTCCTCTCGGTCTACGCCTCGCTGCTGAACACCCTGCGCGGCCTCAAGGCCGAAGGCTACGACGTCGCGGTGCCCGACAGCGTCGATGCGTTGCGTGAGACGATTCTCGGCGGCAACGCCACCCGCTACGGCACGCCGGCCAACGTCCACGCCCGCGTTTCGGCCGAGGATCACGTCCGCCGCGAAACCTACCTGCCCGAGATCGAGGCGCAATGGGGCCCGGCGCCGGGCCGCCATCAGAGCAACGGGGCCGACATCCTCGTGCTCGGCGCACAGTTCGGCAACGTCTTCGTTGGGGTGCAGCCCGCCTTCGGCTACGAGGGCGATCCGATGCGGCTGCTGTTCAAGCAGGGCTTCGCGCCGACCCACGCCTTCAGCGCCTTCTACCGCTGGCTGCGCGAGGACTTTTCCGCCGACGCGGTGCTGCATTTCGGCACCCACGGCGCACTCGAGTTCATGCCCGGCAAGCAGGCCGGTTTGTCGGAAGCCTGCTGGCCCGAGCGGCTGATCGGTGCGCTGCCCAACATCTACCTCTACGCCGCCAACAACCCGTCCGAGGGCACACTGGCCAAGCGCCGCTCCGCCGCGACGCTCGTGAGCTACCTCACGCCGAGCCTCGCCGCCGCCGGGCTCTACCGCGGCTTGAGCGACCTCAAGGCCTCGGTCGAGCGCTGGCGCGGTCTGGAACCGGAAGCGACGGTTGAGCGGACGGCGCTCGCCGTGGTCATCCAGGCGCAGGGCGCGGCCGTCGATCTAGTCCCGGCCGAGCCCGCCTGGGAGGGCAACCCCGCCCCGCACGTCACCGCACTCGCCGCCGCTTTGTTCGAACTCGAGCAGACGCTGATCCCGCACGGCCTGCACGTAATCGGCCAGGGGATGGTCTGCGAGGAACGTGTCGATCTGCTGCTCGCCCTGGCGGAGGCCTCGCACGGGCTGAAGCCGACCCGTGCCGGGATCGAGCTCCTGATCGAGGGTGCGTCCCTCAGCGAGGCGCTGGCCGCCGCGGGTCTGTCCGCCGACGAGACCCATCGGGCCGCCTTCGCCGACCTCGCCCGGATCGATGCCGACCTTGCCCGCGACAGCGAGCTGCCGGCGCTGATGCGGGCCCTCGACGGGCGCTTCGTGGCCCCGGTCGCGGGCGGTGACCTGCTGCGCAATCCCGGTATCCTGCCCACGGGGCGCAACCTGCACGGCTTCGACCCCTACCGCCTGCCCACGGCCTTCGCGCTGGCCGACGGCACCCGCCAAGTGGCGCGGGTGCTGGAGCGTTACCTCGAGGAAGGCCGGGCCCTGCCGGAGAGCGTCGCGCTCGTCCTGTGGGGCACCGACAACCTGAAGAGCGAGGGCGGTCCCATCGCCCAGGCGCTGGCGCTGATCGGCGCGGCGCCCCGCTTCGACGGCTACGGCCGCCTCGCCGGAGCCGAGCTGATCCCGCTCGAACAACTCGGCCGCCCGCGCATCGACGCGGTGGTCACGCTCTCCGGCATTTTTCGCGATCTTCTGCCCCTGCAGACCAAGCTGCTTGCGGAAGCGAGCTTTCTCGCTGCCAGCGCCGAGGAGCCGATCGAACGGAACTTCGTGCGCAAGCATGCCCTGGCAATCCAGGCCGAGCAGGGCTGCGATTTCGAGACGGCGGCCCTGCGGGTCTTCTCCAATGCGGAGGGGGCCTACGGCGCCAACGTCAACCACCTCGTTGAGTCCGGCCGCTGGGACGACGAGGATGAACTCTGCGAGACCTTTTCGCGCCGGAAGAGCTTCGCCTACGGCCGCACCGGTCGCCCCGCGCCGCAGCGCGACTTGATGAAGGCGGTGCTGTCGCGGGTCGATCTCGCCTACCAGAACCTCGATTCGGTCGAACTCGGCGTCACGAGCGTCGACCACTACTTCGACGGGCTCGGCGGCATGGGCCGGGCGGTGGCCCGCGCCCGCGGCGAGGCGGTGCCGATCTACATCAGCGATCAGACCCGCGGGGAGGGGCGCGTGCGCTCCCTCGACGAGCAGGTGGCGCTGGAAACCCGCACCCGCATGCTCAACCCGAAATGGTACGAGGGCCTGCTCGGCCACGGCTACGAGGGCGTGCGCCAGATCGAGGCGACGCTGACCAACACCGTCGGCTGGTCCGCTACCGCGGGCGCAGTGCAGCCCTGGATCTACGAGCGCATCACCGAGACCTTCGTCCTCGACGACGCCATGCGCGACCGGATGGCGACCCTCAACCCCACGGCCTGCGCCAAGGTCGCGAGCCGCCTGATCGAGGCTCACCGCCGCGGCTTCTGGACTCCCGACCCGGCGATGCGCGACGCGCTCGACCGTGCCGAGGAGGAACTGGAGGACCGGCTGGAGGGCGTGACACCCGGCATCACCGCAGGAGTCGCGGCATGAACATCGCCATCCGAAATCCGGTCTCCGTCCGCCGCGAGGAGGGCAGCCTTCAGGTCGGGCTCGACCCGAACGACCGGATCGAGACCGCCAAGGTCTTCGCCGTCTACGGCAAGGGCGGCATCGGCAAGTCGACCACCTCCTCGAACCTCTCGGTCGCCTTCTCGAAGCTGGGCAAGCGCGTCCTCCAGATCGGCTGCGATCCGAAGCACGACTCGACCTTCACGCTGACCAAGCGCCTTGCGCCGACCGTCATCGACGCCTTGGAGGCTGTGAACTTCCACTCCGAGGAGCTGCGGGCCGAGGATTTCGTGGTCGAGGGCTATAACGGCGTGAAATGCGTCGAGGCCGGTGGACCGCCCGCCGGCACCGGCTGCGGCGGCTACGTCGTCGGGCAGACGGTGAAGCTCCTCAAGGAGCATCACCTTCTGGAGGATACCGACGTCGTCGTGTTCGACGTGCTGGGCGACGTGGTCTGCGGTGGCTTCGCCTCGCCGCTCCAGCACGCCGACCGGGCGCTGATCGTCACCGCCAACGACTTCGACTCGATCTTCGCGATGAACCGCATCGTCGCGGCCATCCACACCAAGTCGAAGAACTACGGCGTCCGGCTCGGCGGCGTCATCGCCAACCGCTCCGCCAAGACCGACGAGATCGACCGCTTCAACGCGGCGGTGGGCCTGCGCCGCCTTGCGCATTTCCCGGACCTCGACGTGGTGCGGCGCTCGCGCCTGAAGAAGTCGACGCTGTTCGAGATGGAGCCGACGCCGGAGCTGAAGGCCGTCACCGACGAGTACATGCAGCTCGCCGAGACGCTGTGGGCCGGCGCGGACCCCTGCGAGGCGGTGCCGATGAAGGACCGCGACCTGTTCGAATTCCTCGGATTCGATTGATGAGCACGCCCTACCTCACCCGCCGCTCCCAGTTGGAGACCTACTTCGACCGCACAGCGGTCGAGGCGTGGTCGCGCCTCACCTCCGACACGCCGGTCTCGAAGATCCGCGCCACGGTGCGGGCCGGGCGCGACGCCATGCGCGCGAACCTGCTCGGTTGGCTCCCCGCGGATCTGACCGGCCTGCGCCTGCTCGATGCCGGCTGCGGCACCGGGGCACTCGCGGTCGAGGCCGCACGCCGGGGTGCGGCGGTGGTAGCGATCGATGTCTCGCCGACGCTGATCGGGCTCGCCCGCGAGCGGCTTCCCGTCATCGACGGCCCCGGCTCGGTCGAGTTCCGGGTCGGCGACATGCTCGATCCCTGGCTCGGCCGCTTCGACCATGTCGTCGCGATGGATTCGCTGATCCATTATCAGGCGCCGGACATCGTCCGCGCGCTGGCCGAACTGTCGCTGCGCACCGATGGCAGCCTGCTCTTCACCGTCGCCCCGCGCACGGCGCTGCTGACCCTGATGCATGCGGCCGGCAAGCTGTTCCCGAAGGCCGACCGGGCGCCGGCCATCGTGCCGATCACGGAGAGCGGCCTGCGGCGGCGCATCGCCGGGGAGCGGGAGCTGGCGCGTTTCGCCGTCGCGCGAACGCAGCGGGTGAACAGCGGGTTCTACCTCTCGAACGCGATCGAGCTGCGCAAGACGGCGTCGCCCGCGAACGAGACCGGGGCCGCTCGATGAAATCCGGCCTCGCCATCACCCAGGCGCTGCTCCGCCTCGGCCCGGCGATCCTTCCGTTCGCCGATGCGGCGACGAAGGAGCTGCCGCTCGGGCGCCTGATGCGGCTCGCGCTGTTCCAGGTCACGGTCGGCATGGCTGCCGTGCTGCTGATCGGCACGCTCAACCGGGTGATGATCGTCGAGCTGTCGGTGCCGGCCTGGATCGTGGCGGTGATGCTGTCGCTGCCGCTCCTGTTCGCCCCCTTGCGGGCGCTGGTCGGCTTCCGCTCGGACACGCACCGCTCCGTACTCGGCTGGCGGCGGGTGCCTTACATCTGGTTCGGCACGCTGCTGCAATTCGGCGGGCTGGCGATCATGCCGTTCGCCCTGCTGATCCTCTCGGGCGACACCACCGGTCCGCTCTGGGTCGGCCACGTCGCGGCCGCGCTCGCCTTCCTGCTCGTCGGCGCGGGGCTCCACACCACGCAGACCGTCGGGCTGGCGCTGGCCACCGACCTCGCCCCTGCGCATGCCCGCCCGAAGGTGGTGGCGCTCCTTTGTGCCATGCTGCTCGCGGGCATGATGGGCAGCGCCGTGCTGTTCGGGCTGGCGCTGGCGAATTTCTCGGCGGTCCGCTTGATCCAGGTGATCCAGGGCGCGGCGCTGGTCACGATCGTGCTCAACGGCGTCGCCCTGTGGAAGCAGGAGCCGCGCGATCCGCACCGCACCGACCGGGCGGCGCCGCGCCCGAGCTTTTCCCAATCCTGGCGCGGCTATGCCGGGGAGGGCACCGCACGGCGGCGGCTCGCGGCGATCGCGCTCGGCACCGCGGCGTTCTCGATGCAGGACATCCTGCTCGAACCCTATGGCGGCCAGATCCTCGGCCTGACGGTGGCGCAGACCACGGCGCTCACCGCGATGCTTGCCGCCGGCGGCGGGCTGGGGCTGATCGCGGCGGCGCGCTGGCTCAACCGCGGCGGCGACCCCTACCGTGTGGCGGCGACGGGCGCGGTGATCGGCATCGCCGCCTTCTCGGCGGTGATCTTCGCTGCACCCCTCGCCTCGGCCCGGCTATTCGCAGCGGGCGTCACGCTGATTGGCATCGGCGGCGGCTTGTTCGCCCACGGCACGCTCACCGCCTCCATGGCCAAGGCCGGGCCGGACGATACCGGCCTTGCGCTGGGCGCCTGGGGCGCGGCGCAGGCCACCGCCGCCGGGCTCGCCATCGCCGCCAGCGGCATCCTGCGCGATCTCGGCGCCGCCGTGGCGCAATCGGGGGCGCTCGGCGAGGGCATGAACGAGCCGGCCATCGGCTACCTGATCGTCTACCACGTCGAGATTGCCCTGCTGTTCGCCACGCTGGTCGCGCTCGGCCCGCTCGTGCGCCCGGACGCCGCCGGTTCCATCCGTCCGGACGAGCGGCATTCCGGTCCGTTCGACCCCCTCGTCAACCGTCCCACCTGATCGGGAGGCCTGCCATGCCCAGAGGCGAGATCACCGGTTACATCGATGTGGCGCAGGTCACGCTCTACGCGTTCTGGATCTTCTTCGCAGGCCTCGTCTTCTACCTGCGCCGGGAAGATCGCCGCGAGGGCTATCCGCTGGAGAACGAGGCGGCCGGCCGGCTGAAGAGCCCGGACCCGATTCTGATTCCGACGCCGAAGGCCTTCCACCTGTCGAGCGGCCACACGATGTACGCGCCGCAGACGAACATCGCCTACGATACCCATGTGCCGAGCGCCCGCCGCGAGGTCTTTCCCGGCGCCCCCTACTTCCGCACCGACACGTCGCTGCAGGCCGGCGTCGGCCCCGGCTCCTGGGTTCCGCGCCATGACGAGCACGACCGGACCTGGGACAACGAGTACCGGATCGTCCCCCTGCGCGTCGCCGACGCGTTCGTCGTCCACGAGGACGGACCGAACCCTATCGGCATGGCGGTCTTCGGCGCCGACCGGCAGGTCGCCGGCACCGTCGTCGATCTCTGGCTCGATCGCGGCGAATCCTTCGTGCGCTACTACGAAGTCGAACTCGGTGCGGGCGGGCGCCGGGTGCTGATGCCGGTGACCTTCTGCACCACCGGCCGCTTCTCCCGCACGGTGAAGACCGAGGCGCTGCTGGCCGAGCAGTTCGCCGACATCCCCGGCATCAAGGATCCCGATTCCGTCACCCTGCGGGAGGAGGAGCGGATCATGGCGTATTTCGGCGCCGGCACCCTCTACGCCTCGCCCGCCCGCCAAGAACCCATTCTCTGAGGGGCGATTCGATGAGCGACTCCGACTTCCTGCCCGAAGGGACGCTGCGGGGGCTGCCCGGCCCGTTGCCGCCGGGCGAGCGCATCCTGTGGCGCGGCGCCCCGAGCCTGTCCGGCGTGTTGCTGCGCGCCCTCCACGCCCGGCTCGTCATGGTGTGGTTCGCCGGCACCGCCGCGGTACTGGCGATCGGCGCCGCCGCGAGCGGGGGGCCGGCGCGGGCGCTCGCCGTCGCGGGCCCGACCCTGCTGATCGGCCTCGCGGCGCTCGGGCTGCTGAGCCTCCTCGCCTGGCTCGTCCACCGCACCACGGTCTACACGCTCACCGACCGGCGCATGGTGCTGCATGTCGGCATCGCCCTGCCGATCACCCTCAACCTGCCGCTCACCCGGATCGAGTCGGCCGACCTGCGGCTGTTTTCCGACGGCACCGGCGACATCCCCCTGCGCCTGCCGCCGGGCGAGCGGGTCGCCTACCTGCATCTCTGGCCGCATGCCCGGCCCTGGCGGCTGAGCCGGCCGGAGCCGATGCTGCGCTCGGTGCCTGAGGCCCGGAGCGTGGTGGCCCTGCTCGCCCCCGCGCTCGCGGCGCAGACCGAAGGTTCGGCCGAGGGGATCGCCGAAAGTGTTGCCAAAGGTCCGGCGCGCGCCGTGGAACCCGCCGCGACCGGGCGTGCAAGCGCTGCCCCCGGCCGCCTCGCGACCGCCGGGGCCCGATAGCGGAGAGTGAGACCGATGCCCATCGAGCTGAACTTCCGCCGTCCGCCGCAGAAGCCACAATCCCAGCGGCCGGCGCTTCTGGCCGTCGCGGCCCTGCTCTCGGTGGCGATTGTCGCCGTCGCCCTCGGCCGCGGCCAGGAGACGGAGCCGCAAACACCGGCGGCTCACCCGGTTCAGACACTCGCCTTCCACGCCGAGGACCAGCCGGACGGCGCCATCGACCTGCGCGAGGCCAGCGACGGGAAACTGGTCGCCCGGATCGAGCCGGGACAGGACGGCTTCATCCGCGGCACGCTGCGCGGGCTCGCCCAGGCTCGGCAGAGGGAAGGCCTGAGCCGCGAGCCTCCGTTCACCCTCACGCGATTCGACAACGGCACGTTGTCGTTGGAGGATGGCGCCACCGGGCGGAACGTGCCGCTGCTGGCCTTCGGCCCTTCGAACGCGAAGGCCTTCGCCCGCCTGTTGCCCGGCACGGAGCTGCGGTGATGGCCGCAGCGGACAAAAGGGGGGCGGACATGGCCTGGATCGGCAAGACGGTCGTCGAAGTGCCCTGCACCGTCGAGATCGAGCAGACGCCGGAGAGCCTGCACGCGCATGTGACGCTCGACGGCGGGTTCGAGATCGAGCCCGGGGACGAGGTTCAGGTCCACGACGCGCCGACCGAGGTGCCCTACGGCGAGCGCCTCACCGTACGCCGCACCGCCACCGTCACCCGCGCAGGCCGGCTGGAGCGGGCCTGGACCAAGCTGATCGCCCATCTCGAGCTGACCGAGCTCTACGAGGTGAGCTTTTCCGAACGGAGGAAGCTGTGAACGCCAACGTCCAGCCCCAACCGGCGACGGGAGTCCCGTTCCCGCGCCAGCCGCTCAACGACTCGACCAAGAGCGCGCAGCAGACGACGTTTCTGAGCCCGCGCTTCTACACCACCGATTTCGACGAGCTCGACCGCACCGATGTCGAGCCCGTGCGCCGCGAATGGGACATCCTGATCGAGGAGCTGCGCTCGGACCCGAACAAGCGCCACTTCGTGCGCAACGAGGAGTTCGACTGCGACCTCGCCGAGATGGACCCGGAGCTGCGCAAGGAGTTCCTCGACTTCCTCGTCTCCTCGATCACCGCCGAGTTCTCGGGCTGCGTGCTCTACGCGGAGATGCGCAAGCGCGCCAAGAACAAGGACATCAAGGAGCTGTTCGGCTTCATGAGCCGCGACGAGGCCCGCCATGCCGGCTTCATCAACGACACGCTGAAGGATTTCGGCGTCGGCGTCGATCTCGGCTTCCTGACGAAGGCGAAGAAGTACACGTTCTTCAAGCCGAAGTTCATCTTCTACGCGACCTACCTTTCGGAGAAGATCGGCTACGCCCGCTACATCACGATCTATCGCGAGTTGGAGCGGCATCCTGAGCGGCGCATCCACCCGATCTTCAAGTGGTTCGAGAAGTGGTGCAACGACGAGTTCCGCCACGGCGAGGCGTTCGCGCTGCTCATGCGGGCCAACCCGAAGCTGACGACGGGGGTCAACCGCTACTGGATCCGCTTCTTCCTGCTGGCGGTGTTCGCGACGATGTATGTCCGCGACCATTGCCGCCCAGCCTTCCACAAGGCGCTCGGGGTCGATCCGACCGACTACGACTTCAAGGTCTTCCGGATCACCTCCGAGATCTCGAAACAGACCTTCCCGATCACCCTCGATCTCGACGATCCGCGCTTCAAGGCAGGGCTCGACCGGCTGCTGGTCTGCGCCGACAAGATCGCCGCCGCCAAGGCGGAAGGCGGCCTGTCGGGCAAGCTCAAGCACAGCGCCCAGACCCTGGTCGCGGCGGCGACCTTCGCGCGGCTCTACCTCTTGCCGGTCAAGCAGAACGCGATGCCGGCCGACATCCGCCTCGATCCGGTCTGGTAGCATGGGCGTCTACGCCGTTCCGGCGCTCTACGCCGTCCTGCTGTGGTGGTCGGCCACCGGGCTGGTGCTGGTGCTCCAGCACCTGCCGCGGCGGACGCACGCCCGCAGCATGGTCGCGGCGAGCGCCGTCCTGGCCGGCGCGCTCTGGACCATCCGCGCGGTCGCGGACGACGACACGGAGACGGGCGCCTATCTCGGCTTCACCGCCGCGGTGATCGTCTGGGGCTGGCAGGAGATGAGCTACTATATGGGCTTCATCTCCGGTCCGAAGCCCGCTGCCTGCGCGCCGAACCTGCGCGGGTTCGACCGCTTCTTCGCGGCGCTCGCCACCAGCCTGTGGCACGAATTCGCGATCGTGATCGGCGGGCTCGCCATCCTCTGCCTCACCTGGGGGGAGGGGAACCGGGTCGCGCTCTGGACTTACGCCCTGCTCACGCTGATGAACGCCTCGGCGCGGCTCAACCTGTTCCTCGGCGTGCGCAACCTCCACGCCGAGTTCCTGCCGCCGCATCTCGGCTATCTCGCCTGCTACCTCAGCCGGCGGCCGATGAACCCACTGTTTCCGCTCTCGGTGACGCTGGGCACCGCCGCGACGGTCCTGCTTGCCCGCGGCGCGCTCGGGGATGCCGCCGCGCCGCAAACGGTGACGGGCTTTGCCCTGCTCGCGACGCTCGCCGCGCTCGCCACCCTGGAGCATTGGTTCCTGATGCTGCCGCTGCCCTCGGCGGCGCTGTGGAACTGGAGCCTTCCGGGCCGCGCCGCACCCAGAGCGGCCGAGATGCCTGAAACCCGGGCAGTGCACCGCGAATGAGGTCAGGCGGACGCAAGATCCGCCCACCGGCATCATCTTCTTCGGGGAGGACGGCATGGATTACGAAGCGTTCTTCGGCAATGCGATCACCGGCCTCCACCGGGAAGGGCGCTACCGCGTCTTCACCGATCTGGAACGGCAGGCGGGGCGGTTTCCCTACGCGACGCATCACAGCCCCGACGGCGCGCGCGAGGTCACCGTCTGGTGCTCCAACGACTACCTCGGCATGGGCCAGCATCCATCGGTGCTGCAAGCGATGCACGAGGCGATCGACCGATGTGGAGCCGGCGCGGGCGGCACCCGCAACATCTCCGGCACCAACCATTATCACGTGCTCTTGGAGCAGGAACTCGCCGACCTCCACGGAAAGGAAGCGGCGCTGATCTTCTCCTCCGGCTACGTCTCGAATTGGGCGGCGCTCGGCACGCTCGCCTCGAAGCTGCCGGGCTGCGTCGTCTTCTCCGACGAGGGCAACCACGCCTCGATGATCGAGGGCATCCGTTCGAGCCGGGCCGAACGCCAGATCTTCCGCCACAACGATCCGGAGGATCTGGACCGCAAGCTCGGGCTGATCGAGCCGGGCCGGGCCAAGCTCGTCGCCTTCGAGTCGGTCTATTCAATGGATGGCGACATCGCCCCGATCGACGAGATCTGCGATGTGGCCGAGGCGCACGGGGCGCTCACCTATCTCGACGAGGTGCACGCGGTCGGCCTCTACGGTGCGCGGGGCGGCGGCATCTCGGAGCGGATGGGGCTCGCCCACCGGCTCGACGTGATCGAGGGAACGCTCGGCAAAGCGTTCGCCGTCCATGGCGGCTACATCACCGGCTCGACGCAGCTCTGCGACTTCGTGCGCAGCTTCGCCTCGGGCTTCATCTTCACGACCTCACTGCCGCCGGCGGTCGCGGCCGGCGCGGCGGCGAGCATCCGCCACCTCAAGGCGAGCCGTGTCGAGCGGGCGCGGCATCAGGAGCGGGTGGCGCGGGTCCGGCACGCGCTGGATGCGGCGGGCATCCCGACTTTGGCCAACCGCAGCCACATCGTGCCGGTGATGGTTTGCGATCCCGTGTTGTGCAAGGCGATCAGCGATACCCTGCTCGACGAGTTCGGCATCTACGTGCAGCCGATCAATTACCCGACCGTGCCGCGCGGGACGGAGCGCCTACGCATCACGCCCTCGCCGCTGCATTCCAACGCCGACATCGACCATCTGGTAGATGCGCTGAGCACGATCTGGCTGCGGATCGGGCTGAGCAAGGCGGCGGCGGAGTAGAGCAGGGCGCCCGCGCCCTACATCTTCTTCTCGAGCGCGGCCTTCACCTGCATGAGCTGATCCCACACCACGCCGGGGCTGGTGCCCATCGCCTCGAGGACCGCGTTCACGCCCCAGAACAGGCCGAACAGGATCACCGGCACCAGGATCCAGCCGAGAATCTCCTCGCCGCGATGACGCGACTTGCGGCGGCGACGGCGTCTCTCGCGGGACGTCAACGGCTTCGGCCGAGCCGGAGCCGGCTGTGGCGCGACAGGCGTGAGGGGCTCCTCCTGCGCGTCGCTCGTCATGCTACCCCCATTGCTGGCCGATACCGGCCCCTCTGGCAGAGCGCGGCGCCGCCCATATCCGGGAGCCGGCGCAGGAACGCAACCCGCGCCGGCCTCGAAGGCCACTCACTCTTGCGAATGAGCGGCCACGCACTGTCAGACTTTCAGCGGCACCTTCGGCACGGTGCGGACGGAGCCGCCACCGGAGGATCCGCCGCCGGACGGGCCGCCGTCACGCTTGGCCGCCTTCTTGCGCGGCGCCGAGCGCGGCTTCGAGCGCTTGCGCTTGGCCGCGTTGGCGACGTCCGTCTCCGGCTTCGGGGTGACCGGTCCGGCGGGGAACTCGAAACCGAGTTCCGCCTTGCCCTTGCCGTCCTCGGCCTCCGGCTTCTTCAGCACCACCTTGACGGCCCCGCCGTCCTTGAGACGGCCGAACAGCACCTCGTCGGCGAGCGGCGTCTTGATCGTGGACTGGATCAGACGGGCCATGGGGCGGGCGCCCATCGCGTCGTCGTAGCCGTTCTCCACGAGCCATTCGCGGGCCTCGTCCGACAGCTCGATCGTGACGTTGCGGTCGGCGAGCTGCGCTTCGAGCTGGAGCACGAACTTGTCGACGACCTTGGCCACGACCTCCTTCGGCAGGTGGCCGAACGAGATGATCGCGTCGAGACGGTTGCGGAATTCCGGCGCGAACAGCCGGTTGATCGCCTCGACGTCGTCGCCCGTGCGCTTCGACTGCGTGAAGCCGTAGGCCGACTTCGCCAGATCGGAGGCACCCGCATTCGACGTCATGATGATGATGACGTTGCGGAAATCGACCTGCTTGCCGTTGTGGTCGGTCAGCTTGCCGTGATCCATCACCTGCAACAGGATGTTGAACAGGTCCGGATGCGCCTTCTCGATCTCGTCGAGCAGGAGCACGCAGTGCGGGTGCTGGTCGATCCCGTCGGTGAGCAGTCCGCCCTGATCGAAGCCGACATAGCCGGGCGGGGCACCGATCAGCCGCGAGACCGTGTGGCGCTCCATGTATTCCGACATGTCGAACCGCAGCATCTCGACGCCGAGCGAGGCCGCGAGTTGCTTGGCCGCTTCGGTCTTGCCCACGCCGGTCGGGCCGGCGAACAGGTAGGAGCCGATCGGCTTGTCGGGATCGCGCAGGCCCGCACGGGCGAGCTTGATCGCCGAGGTCAGCGCCTCGATGGCGTTGGTCTGGCCATAGACGACCCGCTTCAGGTTCTCAGTGAGGTTCTTGAGAACCACAGCGTCGTCCTTCGACACGGTTTTCGGCGGGATGCGCGCCATCGTGGCGATGGTGGTCTCGATCTCCTTGACGCCGATGGTGCGCTTGCGGCGCGCCTCCGGCACCAGCATCTGCGAGGCGCCGGTCTCGTCGATCACGTCGATCGCCTTGTCGGGCAGCTTGCGGTCGTTGATGTAGCGCGCCGACAGCTCCACCGCCGCCTTCACGGCCTCGGTGGTGTATTTGAGCTTGTGGAACTCCTCGAAATACGGCTTCAGCCCCTTGAGGATCTCGATCGTGTCCGGGATCGACGGCTCGTTGACGTCGATCTTCTGGAAGCGGCGCACCAGGGCGCGATCCTTCTCGAAGTACTGGCGGTACTCCTTGTAGGTGGTCGAGCCGATGCAGCGCAGGGCACCCGAGGCCAGAGCGGGCTTCAAGAGGTTCGAGGCATCCATCGCGCCGCCCGAGGTCGCACCCGCACCGATCACGGTGTGGATCTCGTCGATGAACATGATGGCGTTGGGATGCGCCTCGATCTCCTTCATCACCTGCTTGAGGCGCTCCTCGAAGTCGCCGCGGTAGCGGGTGCCGGCCAGCAGCGTGCCCATGTCGAGGGAGAACACCGTCGCGTCGGCCAGAACTTCCGGCACCTCGTGCTGGATGATCTTGCGCGCGAGACCTTCCGCGATCGCCGTCTTGCCGACGCCGGGATCGCCGACCAGCAGCGGATTGTTCTTCTGGCGGCGGCAGAGCACCTGAATCGTGCGCTCGACCTCGGAATGGCGGCCGATCAGCGGGTCGATCTTGCCGTCACGGGCCTTCTTGTTGAGGTTGACGCAGTAGGCGTCGAGCGCATCGCCCTTCTTCTTGGGCCGCGCCTCGGTCTCCTCGCCGCCCGGACGCTCGGACGCGGCCTCCTCCTCGGCGCCGCGCACAGGCTTGGCCTCGGACGCGCCGGGCCGCTTGGCGATGCCGTGGCTGATGTAGTTCACCGCGTCGTAGCGGGTCATGTCCTGCTCTTGCAGGAAGTAGGCGGCGTGGCTCTCGCGCTCGGCGAAGATCGCGACGAGCACGTTGGCCCCTGTCACCTCCTCGCGGCCCGAGGACTGGACGTGAATCACCGCACGCTGGATCACACGCTGGAAGCCGGCGGTCGGCTTGGCGTCCTGGCGCCCGTCGCCCGTCAGATTCGAGAGTTCGGTGTCGACGTATTCGACGAGATTGCGGCGCAGTACGTCGGTCTCGACGTTACAGGCCCGCATCACCGCGGCAGCATCCTGATCATCGACGAGAGCGAGCAGGAGATGTTCGAGGGTCGCGTATTCGTGGCGGCGCTCTCCGGCCAAGGCCAGGGCGCGGTGGAGGGCTTGCTCGAGGCTACGTGAGAAGCTGGGCAATGCTCTGGCCTTCGCTGGATGCCTATTTCTTTTCCATAACGCACTGAAGCGGATGTTGGTGCTTGCGGGCGAAATCCATCACCTGCGTCACTTTCGTTTCCGCGACCTCGTAGGTGAACACGCCGCACTCCCCCACACCATTGTGGTGGACGTGCATCATGATCTGGTAGGCGTCGTCGTGGCTCTTGTTGAAGAACCGCTCCACGACATGCACGACGAATTCCATCGGCGTGTAATCGTCGTTGAGCAGCAGCACGCGGTACAGGCTCGGTCGCTTCGCCCGCGGCTTGGTGCGGGTGATGATCGCGGTGCCCGAACGGTCGTCGTCGCCGGGGCTGCGCGGTGTTGAGGCCGCACGCACCGGAACTCGTCCCCGACCCGCCTCCTGCACGTTGTCCTGAATCAGCTTGGAAGACATCTGAATCGAAGCGACCTTGGTCTGGCAGCCTTCGGCGCCAGCGTCCCGGTGAGGGGCGCGGCGCTCAACAGGCAATCTATAGGCCGATCGGCGCCTGCGCCAGTGAGGTGCGCGAAACTGTCCGTACTGATTGAACGCGCGGCCAGCCCTGCGCCCACGCGCGAAATGCGGCGCGGCCGTCTTTGGATCCGATGACGAAACGCCGCATGGCGGACCCGACGCGGGCGACGCCGGCCTTCCCGAGGGGGTCTCGTCAAGATCGGCTTAACCCCTGTGGCGAAAGGACGATCTCGCACCCGCATCGGCCGGCATTAACGGCCGCGTAACCGCGTTCATCCTACCGTCTTCGACAGAGATTGCGGACCCGATGGCGGCGTTCGTGAAGGGTGCCAGCCGGGCTTGAACGTCCGACTGTCGAGGCGAAGGTTTCGAGATGCGTCGCGTAGAAGGCCGGCCCACCACGGGGTCCCGCGCTGTCGCCGTGCTGCTCCTGGCGACGAGTTTTCTCGTCGCAGTGGCCGACCCGGCCGAGGCAAAACGCCGAGGCCACGCCCGCAAGGCGGTGAGCGGGTACAACCCGCCCTACGCCGCCATGGTCGTGGACGTGAAGTCGGGCCGCACGCTGCACGCGGTCAACGAGGACGCGCTGCGCCACCCGGCCTCGATCACCAAGGTGATGACCCTCTACATGCTGTTCGAGCAGCTGGAGAAGGGTCGCTACGACCTCGATTCGCCGCTCTCGATCTCGGCCAACGCCGCCGCCCAGGCGCCGTCGAAGCTGGGGTTGCGCCCCGGCTCGACCGTCACGGTGGAGGAGGCGATCAAGGCGCTCGTTACCAAGTCGGCCAACGACGTGGCCTGCGCCATCGGCGAGAACATCGCCGGCTCCGAGCCGCGCTTCGCCGAGATGATGACGCGCAAGGCCAAGGCGCTCGGCATGAGCCGCACCCACTACGCCAACGCGTCGGGCCTTCCCGACCCCGATCAGATCACCACCGCCCACGACCTCACCTTGCTGGCCCGTGCGATCCAGGATCGCTTCCCGCGCTACTACCGCTACTTCCAGACCCGCTCCTTCGCCTTCCGCGGCCGGACCATCGGCAACCACAACCGGCTGCTCGGCAATGTCGAGGGCGTGGACGGCATCAAGACTGGCTACACCCGCGATTCCGGCTTCAACCTGATGACCGCAGCCAAGCTCGGCGACCGGCAGATCGTCGCGATCGTGCTCGGCGGCAAATCGGGCGCGAGCCGCGACCGGATCATGGCCGACCTCGTCCGCGCCAATCTGCCCCGCGCCTTCGCCGGCAGCCGTCAGACCGCGCCCGTGGTCGAGGTGGCCGAGCGCGGTCGCCCGGCAGTCGTCGCCGAAGCCGATTCCCGCACCCGGACGGTCCTCGCCTCGGCGGACGACGAAGACATCGAGACGACGAGCTCCACAAGCAACGCTCCGCTCGACATCCGGCCGGCCACCACCACGCCGGGATCGCGCCGCACCACCCTCCAGGCGCTGCCGGGCGCTGCCCAGGCCTATGCCGGCTCGGCGGGTCAAGCGCCTTTCCCCGGCACGGCCGGCAAATCGACCGCACGCTTGCCCGCCGTCGAGGGCGTCGCCTCCCGCGCCGAGGGCCCGCCGAAGGATGCCCGCGGTGACAGCGCCAAGCCCGTCACGCCGAGCCCCTGGGTGATCCAGCTCGGCGCCATGGACGACGAGGACAAGGCCAAGTCGATCCTCGCCGACGCCCGCAGCCGCACCGGCATGCTGTCCAAGGCCGCGCCCTACACGGTGCGCGTGACACATGGCGGCACCACGCTGTTCCGCGCCCGCTTCTCGGGATTTGCCGAACAGAGCACCGCGCAGGATGCCTGCGCCGCGCTGAAGAAGAACGGCTTCAACTGCTTCGCGACCCGGAGCTGATCGCCTCCAACAGCCATCCTCGGTGCGGCTGCCGGCGCGTTCGGCCGGCGACCGCCCGATGACAAGAGCCGCTTCAAGCGGTTTCCGACGACCTTCGACATATCGACCCTGACAACGCGCGTGGAGTTCTAGCGATGTCGGTTCACCAGTCTGTCACGCGCCGCGTTCACGCGCGCCGCTCCCTCGACGCTGCCGCCCTGGTCGGGATGCAGCCGCTTCATCAGCGTCCGATGAGCCGCGCGGACGTCCTCCAGGGACGCCCCGCGCTCAAGCCCCAGGACCTGATAGGCCTCCTGCTCCGTCATCGACCCTGGCTTCGTCGGTCCGCCCGTCCGCGGGTCTCCGTCGACATCAGCGTCTATACGCCAGCCGGGATGCCGGCGGTCGAGATACGCCTCTAGCCCGCGGGCGCCCTCGGGATCGTTGGCGCTCAGCAGGGCGGCAAGCTCGATGAGCGCCTCCGACGGCACCGCCGAGAGGCGGCGGCCGGCGAAGGGCCCGACGAGCACGGTCCCGTCCATCGGCTCCCCGTCGGTGCCGAGGTCGAATTCGAGGGCGGCCGTCCGCACTTGGCGGGGCTCCCGGTATCCGCGCCATGCGCGGACCCGCCGGATCACGCCCGCCTCGCCCTCCGAGAGCCAGACGCCTCCTGCGCCGAGCAGAAGGGCCGGGAGGAAGCTGCCGCGCAGCGACAGCACGAAGGCCGTCGCCAGCAGGACGTAGCCGGCGAGCAGGCGCGGCGTCAGGCCGAAGGGCAGGCGCCCGTTGCGGCGGCCGAGCCACCAGAATCCGATGAGCGCCAGAAGGCCGAGGGCGATGAGCATCCCGCGGTCATCGGCCGGTTCGGTGCGCGCGTAAAGCGCTCATCCGGTGCACGCCCACGGGGAGCGGGATTACAACCGCGTCTGCGCCACGTCGGCGGTATTCACCCGCACCGTCCGCACCCGGCCGTCGCGCTCCACCAGTAGGCTCACCGGGCGGTCGAGCCCCGCTTCCTCGACCGCGGCGGTCAGGTCCGACAGGCGGTGAACCGGGCGGCCGTTGGCGCCGACGATGACGTCGCCGATCGTGCCGGTGCGGGGATCGACGCCACGCAAACCGGCCTGCGCCGCCGGCGAACCGGGCAGAACCCGCAGCACCACGACGCCGTCGATGCCGAGCCGGGCGGCGGTCGCCTCCTGGCCGGCGATGATGCCGATGCCGGGATTGCGCACACGCCCGTTCTTGATGAGGTCCGGCACCACTCGGTTCACGACATCGACCGGCACCGCGAAGCCGATGCCGGCGCTGGCGCCGGAGGGCGAGAAGATCGCGGTGTTGACGCCGATCAGGCGCCCCGCGGAATCGAGCAAGGGCCCGCCGGAATTGCCTGGATTGATCGCCGCATCGGTCTGGATGACGCCCGACAGCTCCCGGCCCTCCTGCGTCGGCAGCCGCCGCTGAAGTGCGCTGATGACCCCGGTGGTCAGGGTGTGATCGAGGCCGAACGGGTTGCCGATGGCGAAGGCCGACTGCCCGACCTTGAGGTCGGCCGAGGTCCCTACAGCCAGGGGAGGGGGCATCTTGGCCACGCGGCCGAGCTGGAGCACGGCGAGATCGTAGCTCGGCGCCGTGCCGACGACCCGCGCGCCGATCACTTCGCCGGAGGCGAGCCGCACGGAGATCGAGCCGCCACCCTTCGTCGCGGCCTCGACGACGTGGTTGTTGGTGACGACGTGGCCCGCCGCGTCCCAGACGAAGCCGGTGCCGGTCTGCGTGCCGGAGCCCTGCTGCTGTTCTCCCTGGCCGAACTCGTCGTCCGGCTCCATCAGCGCGCGCCCTTGCGCCGCCGCCTGGGCGAAGACGTGGACGACAGAGGGCGAGGCGCTGGCGAACAGATCGACGGTGGTCTTCTCCGCCGCCGAGAGATCGCCGCGCGCCGCGACCGAGCGGGGCGCGTTCGCCGAGTAGAGGAAGGCGAGGATGTAGGGCTGCGCCACGAAAGCGATCAGCAGGCCCAGCGTCACGCCCAAGGCGACGCGCACGAAGCGATCCGGCACCGACAACCTCAGCCCTGCTCAGCCATGAACCGCGCGACCCGCGCCGCGTCGGCGGTACGGGCTACGTTCAGGTTCTCTCCACCAAACTCCCGAGAGTCAGGTCCGTCGCGCCGCAAAGCGCGCGCGTCCGGCAATTGAGACTTAGCTGTGTCCGGTGTGGCGTCCAGTCAACAAATCCCCGCTTTCCTGCACAGGGAAGCTGGGTGCGGCACCGCACCGAGGGATGCCCCTACGAAGAGTAACCAATTGCATACTGTTTCATACGCAGTGTCGTCCTACAGATGAAAAGGCATCGGTGGGTGGGTCCGGACCAATTCTTGGCGAAACCAAGGCAAGGTTCAGACGAGGAACTGCGACGAAACGGTGATCGAACGGCTATCGAGCACTCGAATTGATCGCAAAGCCGCCCCAGAGATGCTTCGATCGCCCTAGAACTTTGTACATACCGGCCCAGCGACGTCAGTCGTCGCCGCGATCCGTTCGCGAACGGGCCCGGTTCGAACAGGAAGCGCATGAGATGGAAACCGAAGCTCTCGAACGTCCTGCCGACCTGACGATCTGGCGCACCCTGCCGGCCTCGTCTCCCCTGGCCCAGCCGGAGCGCTACGACACACTGCGCGAGGCGCTGCTTGCCGCCAAGGGCGCCCTCGGCGACCCCTCGAAGCAGCCCTGGATCATCACCGAGGAGGGCGAAATCCTCTCCCCGAACTGGATCCGCACCTACGTCAACTGATCGTGGCCTCAGCGCCGGGATCGGCAGGCTGCGCGGGTGCCGCCTCGGGGCATGGCTCGGGCCGGCTCACCAGCGTGACGAGTACGTAGGACACGATCATCAGCAGGAACCACGAGCCGAGCTTGGCCGCCGAGACCGGCGACCAGCCGGCCGCCTGGTTCGGGTAGAGCCAGACCCGGCTCGCCGTGCCGATGTTCTCGGCCAGCCAGATGAACCCGGCAACGAGGACGAAGCCGAGCAGCAGCGGCATCTGCCGGTACACGTGCCAGACCTTGAAGTGCACGACTGTGCCTCCGAACAGCACGCCGGTCGCGATGACCAGCATCGCCCGCATGTCGGCCACGTAATGGTGGCTGAAGAAGTTGAGGTAGATCGCCCCCGCCAGCGGGAGCGTGAACATCAGCGGCGGATGCCGGGTGAAGCGGAAGTCGAACAGGCGCCAGACGCGGGCGATGTAGGAGCCGATGCTGGCATACATGAAGCCGGTGAACAGCGGCACGCCCATGATCCGCAGCAGGCTCGCCTCCGGGTAGATCCACGAGCCGACGCCGGTCTTGAAGATCTCCATCGCCGTCCCGACGACGTGGTAGAGCGCGATGACCTTGGCCTCGTCCCAGGTCTCCATGCCCAAAGCCAGCAGCCCGACCTGGATCAGGATCGCGGCGAGCGTCAGAAAATCGTAGCGCGAGAGCGGCGCGTCGGCCGGGTAGAACAGGTGTGTGCCGATGAGCAGCGCGCAGATGAGGCCGCCGAACAGGCAGGCCCAGCCCTGCTTCACTCCGAACCTCAGAAATTCGTAGGCGAAGGCCGGCAGCCGGCCGGCGGCCTGGGCACGCGCGCCGAGCCGACGCTCGGCCGCAACGAAGCCCGCCAGGAACGGCCAGTTCCGCGCCGCACTCGGCGTCCCCCGCCCTGTCGCCATTCCGTCCAACCTTTTGCCCCGCGCTCCGCACGACCCGAGCCGCGGAAAGCGGCGGTTTGACGGTCACGCTCGCCTCGCCGCACATTCGGCGCGGCAAGCACAGCGGGGAGGGGGCGTGCGGGCGAACGCGGTGGAGGATCGGGCTCACGCCCGGCGGCGGACGGAGCGCGAATTGCGCCGGCTCGAAGCGCTCGTTGCGCGCAAGCGTTTCCGCAGGCGGAGCCTAAGGGCGCTGCGCGGATCGGCAGGCGCTGCGGCAACCTTTGGCGCTCTCCTGAAAGTGAAGGTGGTCGGAACGCTGGCCGGAAAGGCCGCCATCGCCGTCCTCGTCGGCCTCGGCTTCGCGTGGCCGGCGCTGGTGATCGGCGTGATCGGCGTGATCGGCGTCGTCGGGATCGTGTTGGCGGTGGTCAGCCTGTTTTCCGGCGAAGGCGGCCCCCACGGTTTCGACGTCGGTTGCACCTGCGACTGCGCAGGCAAGGAGAAGCGGGCCGAACGGCTCAAGGCTCTCATCGCCCAGCGCCGGGCGTGGCTCGCCGCGCCGGCTGGGCCGGCGCCGAGCGTGCGCTGGGATGCGCGCGGGCGCCGTCACCTGGCAGGCAGCCAGCGCAAGCGCGGCCGCTGAGTCCGGCCTTATGGACAGTAGCCGCGTTTGGTGGCTTGCCTATAATGCTCAAAAAAATTCATCGTCTCCGCCGATGCCGAGACTGACGCCAGGAACAGACGCACGATGAGCTCCCGCATCCCCGATTTCGCCTCCGTCGCCTACGCGGCCGACGGCTTCAAGGCGCCGCCCCCGCCGGCCGGGGAGCCGTGGATGACGCCCGAGGGCATTCCGGTGAAGGGCTTCTACGGACCCGAGGACCGCGAGGGCTGTGAGGGCATCGACTCGTTCCCCGGCCTGCCGCCCTACCTGCGCGGTCCCTATCCGGCGATGTACGTGGCCCAGCCCTGGACGATCCGGCAATATGCCGGCTTCTCGACGGCCGAGGATTCGAATGCCTTCTACCGGCGCAACCTCGCGGCGGGCCAGAAGGGCCTCTCGGTCGCTTTCGATCTCGCGACCCACCGCGGCTACGATTCGGACCACCCGCGCGTCTCCGGCGATGTCGGCATGGCGGGTGTCGCGATCGACTCGATCTACGACATGCGCACGCTGTTCTCCGGCATTCCGCTCGACGAGATGACGGTGTCGATGACGATGAACGGCGCGGTGCTGCCGGTGCTCGCGCTCTACATCGTCGCGGCCGAGGAGCAGGGCGTGCCGCCCGAGAAGCTCGCCGGCACGATCCAGAACGACATCCTCAAGGAGTTCATGGTCCGCAACACCTACATCTATCCCCCCAAGGGATCGATGCGGATCATCTCGGACATCTTCGGCTACACCTCGAAGAACATGCCGAAGTTCAACTCGATCTCGATCTCCGGCTACCACATGCAGGAGGCCGGGGCGACGCAGGATCTGGAGCTCGCCTACACGCTCGCTGACGGCGTCGAGTACATCAAGGCCGGCCTCGCGGCGGGCCTCACCATCGACCAGTTCGCGCCTCGCCTGTCGTTCTTCTGGGCGATCGGGATGAACTTCTTCATGGAGATCGCCAAGATGCGGGCCGCGCGCCTGATCTGGGCCAAGCTCGTCAAGGAGTTCGAGCCGAAGAGCGACAAGTCGCTGCCGCTGCGGACCCACTCGCAGACGAGCGGCTGGTCGCTGACGGCGCAGGACGTGTTCAACAACGTCACGCGAACCTGCATCGAGGCGATGGCGGCGACGCAGGGCGGCACCCAGTCGCTCCACACCAACGCACTCGACGAGGCTTTGGCGCTGCCGACCGACTTCTCGGCGCGCATCGCCCGTAACACCCAGCTCTTCCTGCAGCAGGAGAGCGGCACCACGCGGATCATCGATCCGTGGGGCGGCTCCTACTATGTCGAGCGGCTGACCCGGGACATCGCCGCGCGCGCCTGGGAGCATATCCGCGAGGTCGAGGCGCTCGGCGGCATGGCCAAGGCCATCGAGGCCGGCATCCCGAAGCTGCGCATCGAGGAGGCCGCCGCCCGCGCCCAGGCGCGGATCGATTCCGGGCGCCAGACCATCGTCGGCATCAACAAGTACAAGCCCGACGACGAGATGAAGATCGACCTGCTGCGCGTTGACAACGCCGACGTGCGCGCCAAGCAGATCGACAAGCTCAAGCGCCTGCGCGCCGAGCGCAACCAGGCCGACGTCGATGCGGCTCTGGCCGCCCTGACGAAGGCCGCGGATGGCGAGGGCAACCTGCTCGAACTGGCGGTGAACGCGGCGCGGGCCAAGGCCACGGTCGGCGAGATTTCGGAGGCGCTGGAGAAGGCGTGGGGCCGTCACCGCGCCGAGATTCGCTCGATCTCGGGCGTCTACAAGCGGGAGGTGGGCGGCATGTCGCCGGTGGTGGAGAAGGTCCGCGGCCTCGTCGAGGCCTTCGAGGAGAATGACGGGCGCCGCCCGCGCATCCTGGTCGCCAAGATGGGCCAGGACGGGCACGACCGCGGCCAGAAGGTGATCGCCTCGGCGTTTGCCGATCTCGGCTTCGACGTCGATATCGGCCCGCTCTTCGCCACGCCCGACGAGGCGGCACGCCAAGCGGTGGAGAACGACGTGCACATCGTCGGCGTTTCTTCGCTGGCGGCGGGCCACCTGACGCTGGTGCCGGAACTCAAGGCCGCGCTACGGCAGGAGGGCCGCGACGACGTGATGATCGTGGTCGGCGGCGTGATCCCGCCGGGCGACTACGACGCCCTCTACGCGGCGGGCGCCTCGGCGATCTTCCCGCCGGGCACCGTGATCGCGGAAGCGGCCGTAAAGCTTCTGGGCGAACTCAACACGCGCCTGGGCTACGGCGAGCGGCAGGCGGCCGAGTAGTTCGCTTTTCCAGTCTCGGCGGGGGTGATACCCCCGCCTTTCATTTGAATTTACCGGGATTCCAGGCGGCACCATGCCTCGCGTGGTGCCGCCTCTTGGGATCGGCTAAGACGGCAGGGTCATTTTTCGCGCCCGCCGCTCCCGCATCCGTGCCCAACCGGCTGGCGCCTCTCGATACGCGACGGACTGGGCAATGGCCGAGGCAGACCACGAAAAGATCCTGCCCGTGATCCTGTGCGGCGGCTCGGGCACGCGGCTGTGGCCGGCTTCGCGCGAGAGCATGCCGAAGCAGTTCACGCCGCTGGTCGATCCGGCGACCTCGACCTTCCAAGCCACCGTCCGCCGCGTCGCCGACGAGGCCGTGTTCGCGAGGCCGACGGTCATCGCCTCGGCTGAGTCCCGCTTCATCGTCGCCGAGCAGCTCGCGCAGGCGGGCATCGCTGCCGACATCCTGCTCGAACCCGAGCGACGCGACTCCGCGGCCGCCGTCGCGGTGGCCGCACTTCACGGCGCGCGGCGCGGGCCGGAGACGGTGGTGCTGGTGATGGCCGCCGACCATGTGATCGAGGACGCCACCGCTTTTGCCAGCGCCGCGCAGGAGGCGGCCTTGGGCGCCCGACTCGGCCAGATCATGACGCTGGGCATCACCCCGACCCGGCCGGCGACCGAGTACGGCTATATCCGCACCGGCGGTGCACTCCCCGACGCGCCGGGCCTGCACCGGGTCGAGCGCTTCGTCGAGAAGCCGGACGCGGCCGGTGCCGAGCGCCTGATCGGGGAGGGCGCCCTGTGGAACTCGGGCTACTTCCTGTTCCGCGCCGACGTGATGATCGCCGAGCTGGAAGCGCACGCACCGGAGGTGCTGGAAGCCGCCCGCGGCGCGCTCGCGAACGCCGCGACCGATCTCGACTTCGTCCGGCTTCAGGCCGAATCCTTCGCGCGAGCGCCGAAAACCTCGATCGATTACGCGGTGATGGAGCGTACGACGCGGGCCGGGGTGCTCGCGGTCTCGTTCGCGTGGTCGGATGTCGGCACCTGGGACGCGGTGTGGCAGGTGCTGGAGCGCGACGCCCAGGGCAACGCCGTGCGCGGCCGCGTCGAACTGGTGGAGACCACGGGCAGCCTCGTCCATAGCGAGGGCGACGGGCTCACCACGGTGGTCGGACTCGACGACGTCGTGGTGGTCGCGACCCCCGACGCGGTGCTGGTCGCCTCCAAGGCAAAATCGGGCAAGGTCAAGGATCTCGTGACCGTGCTGCGCGAGAAGGCGCATCCGGAGGCGGATGCCCACCGCCGGATGTATCGTCCCTGGGGCTGGTATCAGCGCATCGATATCGGTGAGCGCTTCCAGGTGAAGCGGATCATGGTCACGCCGGGCGGGCGGCTCTCGCTGCAGAAGCATTTCCACCGGGCCGAACACTGGGTGGTGGTGAAGGGCACGGCCGAGGTGACGTTGAACGATTCGATCGTGCTCGTGCACGAGAACGAGGCGGTCTACCTGCCGATCGGCTCGATGCACCGGTTGACCAATCCCGGGAAGATCCCGCTCGAACTGATCGAGGTGCAGGTCGGCTCCTATACCGGCGAGGACGACATCATCCGGGTCGAGGACGTCTACGGCCGCTGAGCGCCGGGATCGGCCGATGGGTTGGCGAGGGCACGCCCGAGCCGGGCGACATCCGCCCGGCCGCTCCTGAGCCCGAGCTTCGAGCGCCCGCCACAGGATGTCGTCGGGCGTGCGTGCCCATTCGTGCCGCACGAGGTAATCGACCTCGCGCGCGCTGAGATCGCCGCCGAAGGTCTCGCCGAGATCGGACAGCGCCCGCGCGTCGCCGAGCAGATGCTCCAGGCGGGTGCCGTAGGCGCGGGCGAGCCGGCGGGCGGTCGCCGCCGGGAGGAAGGGACGCTCGGCCACGAGCCTCGCCAGGAACCGCTCGAAATCCGCGCCGGCGATGTCGCCGCCGGGCAGGGGGGCGGTTCCGGTCCAGGGCGGCTTCAGGCCGGGCAGGTGCGGCCCCAGCCGGTCGAGGGCGTGCTCGGCGAGCCGGCGATAGGTCGTGATCTTGCCCCCGAACACGGAGAGGACCGGAGGACCGTCGGTGTCGAGTTCGAGTACGTAATCGCGGGTGACCGCCGAGGCGTTCGCCGCCGCGTCGTCATCGTAGAGGGGTCTGAGCCCCGAAAAGCTCCAGACCACGTCGTCCGGGCCGATCTGCCGCTCGAACGAGCGGTTGATGCAGGCGCAGAGATAGCGTGTCTCCTGGGCTGAGATGACGACCGGGCCAGGGCCGCCCTCATGCGCCACATCCGTGGTGCCGATCAGGGTGAAGTCGCGCTCGTAGGGAATGGCGAAGACGATGCGCCGGTCGGGCTGCTGCAGGATGTAGGCCTGATCGCCCTCATAGAGTCGCCGAACGACGATGTGGCTCCCCTTGACGAGGCGCACCTTCGGCCGGGCTTCGACGGAGAGCGTTCGCAGCAGGGTTTCGCCGACCCACGGTCCGGCGGCGTTGACGACGACCCGTGCCCGCACGCTCTCCCGCCGCCGCCTGTCGGAATCGTAGAGGGTGACGGTCCAGGCGCCTTCGTCGCGACGGGCGGATTCGACGGCGGTCCGGGTGCGGATCTGCGCACCGCGCTCGGCGGCATCGAGCGCGTTCAGCACGACGAGGCGGCTGTCCTCGACCCAGCAATCGGAATAGGCGAAGCCCCGCGTCAGCCGCTTCTGAAGCGGCACGCCGGCGGCATCACGATCGAGGCGTAGCGATGTCGAACCCGGCAGCGTCTTGAGGCGCGTTAGATGATCGTAGAGGAACAGCCCGAGCCGCAGCATCCAGGCCGGCCGTAGCCCTGCATCGTACGGCAGGACGAAGCGCAGGGGCCAGACGATGTGGGGTGCCAACCGCATCAGCCGTTCACGCTCGGCCAGCGCCTCGCGCACGAGCCGGAACTCGTACTGTTCGAGGTAGCGCAGGCCGCCATGGATCAGTTTGGTCGAGGCCGACGAGGTGTGTTCGGCTAGATCGCCCCGCTCGCAGAGCAGGACACGCAAGCCCCGGCCGGCGGCATCACGGGCGATCCCGGCGCCATTGATGCCACCGCCGATGACGAGGAGGTCGAACGGGTCGCTCACAGGCGGACCAGTCCGCTGGCACTGACGACGATCCCGATCAGCACGATGGCCCCGAGGCAGCGGCGCCACGGATTGACCCCGCGGACGATCTCGTCGAGCGCCCAGACGGTGAGGCTCAGGAGTGCGACGATGCGAAGGCCCGCGAAGACCGGAGCCGGCAGGCCGGGCATCGCCGCCTCGAGCAGCCATTCCAGGGCCGAGGCCGCGGCGAAGATCCAGAGCGGTAGGTTCGGCCATTGGCCGATCACGACGGCACCGCTGCGCCGGTCGCGGAAGAACCAGTCGAAGACCCGGCGCAAGCGGGGCCTCAGATCGCGCTCGTGCCTCGGGCGGCCCGGATCGGCTCGCAGATCTTCGGGCTGATCCGGTCGAGATGCGGGCAGGCATTGGTCTGGTACCAGCCCCGCAATTCGGGCTGGTTCGGCGCGACATACATGGCCGTCAGCACGAAGCCGCCTGCGAGCACGATCAGAAGCAGGAGAAGGTTGCGCAAGGGAGGTCTCCAATCCGACGGACCTCGGAGCGGAGGCCGGTTCATCGCGGCAGACGCGCGAAGGGCGGGAGAGTTCCCTGGCCGCCCTCCGCAGCGCCGTCATCGATGGCTGTCATCCAGCGTCAGAGGCCGGGTGTGAGTCAACGGTCCCTGCGAGCCGGGCAGGAGCCCGAGATCCTGAAGCCAGAGCATGGCGAGCAGGGCCGCAATCAGGCTGCCCAGCCCCATGAGAAGGGTGAGGTGGCGCCGCCGGACGATGATGAGGATCACCACGACGAGGAGGGCGAGCGAGAGCGCGAGCGTCAGCATGAGCGTCCTTCTACGACGATCCGAACCCCGGCGTCCCATGGCTTGAGGCGACCGGGAAAGTCGCCATGTGCAGCGCCTGTCAACGGTCCAGACCCGGCCGATAAAGTGCAGAGACGTGGATGACAGCAGGAGATGCGGACCAAATCTGCTTTTCCCTCATGTCATCGAAACTTCACTGAACCTCTCCACTGAGCAGCATTTGTAAGCCTGGCGTTGGGTCGGTCGATGGGTGGACGCCGCTGCGCAACCGGCCGCAGCAGGGTCCGAGACCGTACGGCCCCGCGCCCGGCATCAGCGAAGTCCGCAGTCGATTCCTTCGAGGTTCAATGTTAGACGCGCTCAGCCTGCAGGACGGGGGTTCGGCACCGACCGAAGCCCGCTCGCCACGGGGCCCGAATCTCGATGGCTGGATGCATCCGGCTGGAATCGGCCTCTTCCTGCTCGTCCTGATGGGAGGGCTCGGCTACGCGCTTTTCAACCTGATCACGGATATGCAGGCCGCCGGCCAGCCGCCGCTGGCGATCGGTGCCTTCGCGCTGCTCGGCCTCGCGCTGCTCATCGCCCTCGGCTTCGAGTTCGTGAACGGCTTCCACGACACCGCCAACGCCGTCGCGACGGTGATCTACACCCACAGCCTGCCTCCGGTCGTCGCCGTGGTCTATTCCGGCGTCTTCAACTTTCTCGGCGTCCTCGTCTCGACCGGTGCCGTCGCCTACAGCGTCGTCACCCTGCTGCCCGTGGAACTGGTGCTGAAGTCCGGTTCGTCTGCCGGTTACGCGATGATCTTCGCGCTGCTCATCGCCGCGATCATCTGGAACCTGGGGACATGGGCGCTCGGCCTGCCGAACTCGTCCTCGCACGCGCTGATCGGATCGGTTCTCGGCGTGGGCCTTGCCAACCAGCTCCTTGCCGCCGAAGGCTCGGGCACCTCCGGCGTCCAGTGGAATCAGGCGTGGAGCGTGCTGCGGGCCTTGCTGTTCAGCCCCCTCGTCGGCTTCGTCATGGCGGCCCTGCTGCTGCTGACGATGCGGTTCGTGATCCGCAACCGCACCCTCTACCAAGAGCCGGAGGGTGACACGCCGCCCCCGCTCTGGATCCGCGCCCTGCTGATCCTCACCTGCGGCGGCGTCTCCTTCGCCCATGGTGGCAATGACGGGCAGAAGGGCATGGGCCTGATCATGCTGATTCTGATCGGCGCCGCGCCCACCGCCTACGCGCTCAACCGGACCATGTCGGAATCGGCAACGCCGCATTTCGTTCAAGTCTCGGAGCGCGCCCGGACGGTGTTCCAGAACCGGGCGGACCAAGCCCCGATGCCGAGCCCGGCCGAGGGGCGCGTGCAGATCACCGAGGCGCTGGGGAAGAAGGACCTCGACCGGCCGGAGACCTATGCGGCCCTGGCCGCCCTCTCGGACGACATCGCCACGAAGGTGAAGGAGTACGGCGCGATCCGCCACGTTCCGGCGGAGGCGACGCCGAACCTGCGCAACGACATGTACCTCGCCTCGGACGCGATCCACAGCCTGAAGAAGCACGAGGGGCTCTTCGTCGGCGAGGAGGCCGAGGCGCTGAAGGCCTACGAGACGAGCCTGAACGACGGCACCCGCTACATTCCGACCTGGGTGAAGGTCTCGGTCGCCCTGGCGCTCGGCCTCGGCACGATGGTGGGCTGGAAGCGCATCGTCGTCACGGTCGGCAGCCGCATCGGCAAGAAGCACCTGACCTACGCGCAAGGGGCGTCGGCCGAGATCACGGCCGCGGGCACGATCGGCCTCGCGGAGGCCTACGGCCTGCCGGTCTCGACCACCCACATCCTGTCGAGCGGCGTTGCCGGCACCATGGCCGCCAACGGCTCGGGCCTGCAATGGGCCACCGTGCGCAACCTCGCCGCCGCGTGGCTGCTGACCCTGCCGGCGGCGATCACCCTGGCCGGGCTGCTCTATGCCGGCCTGCGGTTCGTGTTCTGAGGCGAACCGAGGGTCAAACGCCTGCGTACATCCGGCCGGGGTTGAAGATCCCGGCCGGATCGTGCGCGGCCTTGATACCGGCGCTGATGCGCATCAGCGGCTCGGGCAGCGGCTCGAAAACGGGGACGGCGGCGCGCAGGGTCTCGGGCGCACGCACCAGGGTCGCGTGCCCGCTGCCGGCGGCTTTCACCGCGGCGCGGATCACCGCGGCGCCGGCATCGTCGGACGCATCGGTGGCGAGCCAGATCAGGCCGCCGCCCCAATCGTAGAACCAGCGCGCGGCGCGCTCGGCCGCGACCGCCGCGGTGACCGCGGGCCCGCGGGTCGGAGCGGTGGAGATGCGCCAGATCGCGGTCTCGCGCGGCTCGGCCAGCGGGGTCGCGTCGCGCACGGCGCGCCAGAGCGCGGTGCTCTCCTCACCCTCGACGACCTGCGCCGCGCCGTAGCGGCGCAGCAGGCGGCGCAGTTCGCCGAGGCGGTAATCGACCGACTTGGCGAAGCCTTCGACGCGCATCAGCGTGCGCGGCTCCGACCCACCAATACCGGCAGGCCAGTGGGCGGCGCCGGTCAGCTCGAACGGCGAGCCGAGGGCGGTGGCGAGCGCCTCGACCGCGGCAGCGTCGGAAAGACCCGGCAGCACGAGGGTCGCGACCTGCTCCTGCACCGGCAGCACCTTGAAGGTGACCTCCGTCAGCAGGCCGAGCGTGCCCCAGGAGCCGGCCATCAGCTTCACGAGGTCGAGGCCGGTGACGTTCTTCATCACCCGCCCGCCGGACTTGATCGGCTGGCCGCGTCCGTTGACGAAGCGCACGCCGATCAGGCTGTCGCGGGCCGCGCCCGCATTGATGCGGCGGGGGCCGGAATTGTTGGCCGCTGCCACCGCGCCGAAGGTCGGCTCGCCGGTGGAGCCGAGGAGCGGGCGGTGATCCATCGGCTCGAACGGCAGCATCTGCCCGCGGCCGGCCAGCAGCGCCTCAACTTCGGCGAGCGGCGTGCCGGCCCGCGCGGCGACCACCATCTCGGCCGGCTCGTAGAGGGTGATGCCGGTGAGCCCCGTCGCGGCGAGCGTCGCCTCATCCTGTGGCGGGCGGCCGAGCGCCGCCTTGGTGCCGCCGCCGACGAGACGCAGCGGTTCCGACCGGCCGGCGGCCTGCGTCACGATGGCAGCCGCCTCCTGCTCGCTCGCCGGCGCGTATGAGGTCATCGTTTCCGTCCCGTGGGATTTTTCTGGAGCTTCGAGAAGCTTCCGGACTCAAACCCCGTTTGGCCGGAGGTGGCAAGCCGAGACTGCGCCCAGCCAACTTTGGGCCAAGCCGACCTTGGGCCAAGCCCGCGCCTACCGCGCGGCGGCCGGCAGCCGCTTCGGGAAACGCTGGCGCACGGCGCTGCGCAGGCCGGCGATGTCGAGGAACCAGACGAGGGCCCCGTAGACGAGCATTCCGGCCGCGATGCAGGCGGGCAGGGCGAGTGCCGGCTCCAGGCCGCGGAACGGCAGCACGGCCAGAACCATGGCAAGGCAGGCGGCGGCGGTGAGGGCGAGGTCGCGGCCCGGCAGGCGCAGGCGCTCGATCCCCGTCAGCGCCCGCAGGCCGAGCACGGCGACCGCCGCGACGAGGCCGAGGGTCTGCGCGACGGCAACGCCCTGCGGTCCCATCATCCGCGGCAGCAGGACGAGGCCGACGGCGTTGACGGTCAGCCCGATGAGCGCGGCGGCGACCACCGGGCTCGTCCGGCGTCGGATCTGGAAGATGGGATTGAGGGCGAAGTTCATGATCGAGAGGCAGAACAGGCCCGGGATCAGCAGGTCGGTGTAGTCCGCGAACGGTCCGCGAAACTCCTCCGGCACGATCAGCGCCTGGAGGGCCGGCGTCACGGCCCAATAGCCGGCGGCGCAGGGCAGAAGCAGCGCCACCACGATGGCGATGTTGCGCGCGACCTGGGTCTCGGCGGCCTCGCGGCCGTGATGCTCCTCGGCCTGTACGGCGATCTGAAACAGCAGCAGGTCGAGTGCGGCCCCGAGCGTCGAGAAGGCCCGCGAACCGAGATCGGCGGCGAGCGCGAAATAGCCGGCCTCGGCAAAGCCGGCGGTGCCGGCGATGGCGGCGCGGTTAAGGAAGGGCATGATCTGATAGACGGCGTTGGCCGCGATCAAGGGCAGGCCGTAGGCCGCGAACAGCCGCAGAGTCTCACGGGCTCGGCCATGGGGCAGGGCGGTTGCGTGCCCCAAGAGCCCGTCGCCCAGAATCTTGCGCATCGGCAGCACCGCCAGGAACTGGCTCAAGCCCCCTGCGATCAGCACCCAGACCGGCTGCGGAAACAGCCATGCCGTGCCGGCCATCAGCACGAAGGCCAGGACGTTCTTCCACACCACGAGCCGGAGATAGGCGCTGCCGATGAAGCGGGCGCGGGCGAGCGCCGCGTGATAATCGAACAGCCCGATCCCGATCGCCGCGACCATGGTGCCGGCGGTCATGACCAGACGCCCCTCGGGGGTCGGATTGACCGCGATCCCGAGCCCGGCGCAGAGGGCGGCCGTGGCAAACAGCGCCAGCGCGATGACCCAGTAAGCCCGGTCGAGACCCTGGCGGATCCACGGCTCCGCCTCGCGCACCCGCGCCGAATAGAACCGCGTCGCCGAGAGCCGCAGCCACTCGAACAGGATCGTGTTGAGCACGACCGCGCCGGCCGTCGCCAGGGCGAACCGGCCGAAATCGGCCGGCCCCAGCATTCGGGCGATGGCGATGCCGAGGATGAAGTTCAGCCCGGCATTGAGGACGAAGGCGGCGATGACGGCCATGGGACGGGGTGCGCTGCTCGCTCAGCCTGGAGCCTGAGGACGAGACTCGCAGCTAGCCGCCAACAAAGCCTGAATTGTGAGACGCCGGCATGACCGCCCTTCGCTGCCTGCGGGCCCGGCGCCGGGTCGAAGCCGGAGCCGTGCTATGGGTCCGAGGCTCGAAACCGGGATTCGCGATGTCTGTCGATCTGTCCTTCGTCACGAAGGTCTTCGCCGCTTTGTTCGCCATCATGAACCCGATCGCGAATGTGCCGGTGTTCCTCTCCCTGACCGATGGCGCGTCCGACGCCGTACGGCGGCACGTTGCGGTCAAGGCCGCTGTCGGGACCACGATCGGTTGCCTCGTCTCGATCGTGGCCGGGCAGGCCGTCCTGGATGCCTTCGGACTCAGCGTCGACGACTTCCGTCTGGCGGGCGGGCTCATCGTCCTGACGATCGCGCTCTCCATGCTTCAGGGCTCGTCGAGCCAGACGCATGGCCGCAGCCCCAAGGAGAAGGAAGACCAGATCGATGCGGACAGCGTCGCCATCTACCCGCTGACCATCCCCCTGCTCGTCGGTCCGGGGACGATCGCGACGCTCATCGTGTTCGGCCAAACCGCCAAGGCGCAGGCCAAATGGCCGGAACTCGCGCTCGGTGTCGGCGCCTTTCTCACGCTTCTGACGGTCGCGCTGCTCTCGGCCCCCTGGCTCGGCCACCGTCTGTCCGCCACGGCCACCGCGATCACGCGCCGCCTGATGGGCATGATCTTGGCCGCGGTTGCGATGGAGATGATCGTGACGAGCCTGCGCAACCTGTTCCCCGGCCTCAGCCATTGAGCCGCAGGGCGCGCTCCAGACGGCGGCGCTTCTCGACGCCCGTTATAGCCAGCCCTTCGCCTTGAAATAGAGCAGCGGCACGATCGCCGAGATCGCGATCAGGGCGAGGCCGTAGGGGTAGCCGTAGGCCCAGTCGAGTTCGGGCATGTGCTTGAAGTTCATGCCGTAGAGCGAGGCCACCAGGGTCGGCGGCACGCCGACCACGGACACGACGGTGAGAACCCGGAAGGCGTTGTTCTGCTCGATATTGATGAGCCCGAGCGTCGCGTCGAGCAGGAACTGGACGGTCTCGGAAAGCCGCGTCTCGAACTCGTCCAGCGAGGCGATGTCCTGCGCCAGCGTGTCGAAGCGCGGCGCGTCGCCCTCCTTGAGGGTCTGCCCGCACTCGCTCTTGGCGAAGGCGATGATGCGCCCGAGCCCGAGCAGGCTGGCGCGGACCTTCGACAGCGACTTGCCGTGGCGCCCGACCGAGCGGAGCAGGCGGCGCAGGGCAAGGTCGCGCCGCTTTGGTGCGGTCGTGTCACCCTTGCGTGCACCCGGCCGGGCGCCGGAATCGAAATCGAAGATGCGGGTGGAGAGCGCATCGAGATCGCCCGACATCTCCTCCAGCAGGTCGGCGAGGTTGTCGACCAGTTCCTCGACCACGAGCAGGAACATGCCCGTGCTGGTGCTGCCGTCGCCGTCGCGCTCGTCCACACGCTTCCGGACCGCCGCGATGGCGCGCATGTCGTGGAAGCGCACGGTGACGAGGTGGTCCGCGTTGAGCAGGAAGCCCAGCGGCTTCAGGCTGAAATCGGAGCGGTCGAAGGTCACCATCGGCGTCGAGAGGGAGAGGCCGTCGCGGTTGCGGCGCAGGCGGCTCGACGACTCGACCTCGCTCAGCGCCGCGCGCGAAGGCACGCGGATGCCCGTCTTCCGCTCGACCTGCGCGGCCTCCTCGGCGGTCGGATCGTTCAGATCGATCCAGACCGCGTGATCGGGCAGGCTCGCGCCGCCTCCCGCGCCGCCGTGCTCGACCGCGCCGTTGGCCCCATGAAGGCTCATCATCGGGAGAATGTGTCCCCGTCCGTCCCAGGCGCGCGAGAAATTCGCGTGAAACCGCCGCAGCCGGGAAGAAGCTGCGCCTTGACTCAAAAACGCCACGCGCCTATCTCGCCAGCGTCGTTAGCACTCACTTGCTTGGAGTGCTAACAATCAGGTGGAGCGCGGTCGTCCCGGCCGCATGAAGACCAACCGCCATTCCGAAGCAAGAGGGCAGCTCATGAAGTTCCGTCCGCTGCACGACCGCGTCGTCGTCCGTCGCATCGAGAGCGAAGAGAAGACGAAAGGCGGCATCATCATCCCGGATACCGCCAAGGAGAAGCCGCAAGAGGGCGAGATCGTCGCCGTCGGCCCCGGCGCTCGCGACGAGCAGGGCCGCGTCAACGCCCTCGACGTGAAGGTCGGTGACCGCGTGCTGTTCGGCAAGTGGTCCGGCACCGAGGTCAAGATCGACGGCCAGGATCTCCTCATCATGAAGGAATCCGACATCATGGGCGTCGTCGCCCTCTAAGGCGCGCAACCCCTCCACCGCCCTTCGAGGCCGCCAGGGCTTTTGCCCTCGGCCGGCTTCAGGGCCCCTTCCATCATTCGAGGTAAACTCACATGGCAGCGAAAGACGTACGTTTCTCCGCCGATGCTCGCGACAAGATGCTGCGCGGCGTCGACATCCTCGCGGATGCCGTCAAGGTGACGCTCGGCCCCAAGGGCCGCAACGTCGTGATCGAGAAGAGCTTCGGCGCCCCGCGCATCACCAAGGACGGCGTCACCGTCGCCAAGGAGATCGAGCTCGCCGACCGCTTCGAGAACATGGGCGCACAGATGGTGCGCGAAGTGGCCTCGAAGACCAACGACATCGCCGGTGACGGCACCACCACCGCGACCGTGCTGGCCCAGGCGATCGTCCGCGAAGGCGCCAAGTACGTTGCCGCCGGCATCAACCCGATGGACCTGAAGCGCGGCATCGACCTCGCCACGGCCGCCGCGGTGAAGGACATCACCGCCCGCGCCAAGAAGGTCGCCTCCTCCGAAGAGGTCGCCCAGGTCGGCACGATCTCCGCCAATGGCGACAAGGAGATCGGCGAGATGATCGCCCACGCCATGCAGAAGGTGGGCAACGAGGGCGTCATCACCGTCGAGGAGGCCAAGACCGCCGAGACCGAGCTCGACGTCGTCGAGGGCATGCAGTTCGACCGCGGCTACCTCTCGCCGTACTTCGTGACCAACGCCGAGAAGATGGTCGCCGAGCTCGAGGATCCCTACATCCTCATCCACGAGAAGAAGCTCTCCTCGCTGCAGCCGATGCTGCCGGTGCTCGAGGCCGTGGTGCAGACCGGCAAGCCGCTCGTCATCATCGCCGAGGACATTGAGGGTGAGGCGCTCGCCACGCTCGTCGTGAACAAGCTGCGCGGCGGCCTCAAGGTCGCGGCCGTGAAGGCTCCGGGCTTCGGTGATCGCCGCAAGGCGATGCTCGAGGACATCGCGATCCTCACCAAGGGCCAGACCATCTCCGAGGATCTCGGCATCAAGCTCGAGAACGTCGCCCTGCCGATGCTCGGCCGCGCCAAGCGCGTCCGCATCGAGAAGGAGACCACCACGATCATCGACGGTCTCGGCGAGAAGGCCGACATCGAGGCCCGCGTCGGTCAGATCAAGGCGCAGATCGAGGAGACCACCTCGGACTACGATCGTGAGAAGCTCCAGGAGCGTCTGGCCAAGCTCGCGGGCGGCGTCGCGGTGATCCGCGTCGGCGGCGCGACCGAGGTCGAGGTCAAGGAGAAGAAGGATCGCGTGGACGACGCGCTCAACGCCACCCGCGCTGCGGTGGAAGAGGGCATCGTCCCCGGCGGCGGCGTCGCGCTGCTCCTGGCCAAGAAGGCGGTCGCCGAGCTGAAGTCCGACATCCCGGACGTCCAGGCCGGCATCAAGATCGTCCTCAAGGCGCTCGAAGCCCCGATCCGTCAGATCGCCAGCAACGCGGGTGTCGAGGGCTCCATCGTCGTCGGCAAGATCACCGACAACGGCGGCGAGACCTTCGGCTTCAACGCCCAGACCGAAGAGTATGTCGACATGATCCAGGCCGGCATCGTCGACCCGGCCAAGGTCGTGCGCACCGCCCTTCAGGACGCGGCCTCGGTCGCCGGCCTGCTGGTGACCACGGAAGCCATGGTCGCCGACGCGCCGAAGAAGGACAGCGGCGCTCCGGCGATGCCGGGCGGCGGCGGCATGGGCGGCATGGACTTCTAAGTCCACGCACCCGGTCGAAGAACGGAAGGGGGGTCGCCGAAAGGCGGCCCCTTTTTCGTCGGTGGCGCCGCGGGTCGCCGACGATGAGGGACGTGCGCGGACGCTTCCCCGTGAAAAGCGCGCAGGGTTTATCCTATGCAGTGGCCGGAGGCGCCGAGCCTCGGGCAGCGTCGGCGTGTTGTCGGCCTGACCTTTGCGAGTACCGTGACGGACCGTATACCCGCCCCATCGCCCCCTGATGTCCATGCCCGCGAGACGATGCTGAGTCTGATGCAGGCGCTGGTCGAGGGAATACGGATCGATAGCCTGATGGCCGATCAGCTTTCTCAGATCTCCGCGCGCGCCCGGCTCTGCGGTGAGGCCGAGATGGCCGACGGGCTGCTCGACGTCACGCGGCAGCACCGGGTCGCGGTCCTGGAAGGGCAGGGCCGGCTCGCCGCCGTCGAAGCGCGGTACGCGGTGCTGTTTCCGGAAATATAGGCAGCCGTTTTGAGCGGAAGGGCTTCAGCCCTTCTTCTTCTTGCCCTTCCGATCCTTCTCCTTGTCTTTCTTCTCCCGGCTGTCCTTCGCGGCCGGCGCGTCGTGGTCCTTGCCGTCCCACACCGCGGAGAAGGGACGGCTGGCAAGGGCGCGCTCCGGCGGCGCCTCACCTGCACGTAGCTTCGCCGGACTGTCTTCGGCGCGGGTCTCGCCCTTGCGGAACGGCGCGTCGCCGGCCGCCAGAGCGCTGAAGCGGTGGCGGTGCCAGCCCGGCGTCGCGGTCTTCAGCGAGGGGTGGTGCGGGTCGAGGCGAGTCACCACTCCCTTCACCTCGGCCTCGGACATCCCGTCGGCGATCAGGGCGAAGCTCTCGCTGCCCAGCACCTCGCGGATCAGACGCAGCGACGCCACGCGCAAGGCCCGGGCCTTGAGCTGCTTCACGACGAGGGCACGGGCGGCTTTGGGAATCTCGGTGCGGATGTCGGGAAACGCTTCCGGCGCGGAGGCCATCGCCTGCAACACGGCATAGCCATCGACATCAAGGGCCATGGAGGATTCCCTTCACTTCCGCGACCAGCGGGATCAGCACGTTGGGGACATGGGCGCCGTACTTGGCGGAGAAGGTCGGGGGCGCCCCGTCGGCCGGGACCAGCGCGTCGGCGAGCGCCGCCGCCTGAGGAATGCGGGTTTCGAGCAAATGGAAGCCGGCATCCTCGGCCCGCGCCTCCGCCTGGAGCCGGGCCAGGGTTCGCTGATGCTGGCGGACCTGGGCCTGAAAGCGGGTGACGAGGACGTAGGGTGCGCTCTTCGGCGCAATATGGCTCGCCTGCCGGCTGGAGCGCCGCCAGATCGTCTCGACGAAGGCGTTGAGCCCGTAGGTCGAGAGAAAGTCGGGGATCGAGGTGACGAGAACGAGGTCGGCGGCGCGCACCGCCACCTCGGTGATCGGCGAGATACCCGGCGCGCAGTCAAAGAAGACGTAGTCGTAATGCCGCGCCAGCGGCACGAAGTCGTCGTGAAAGACCTTCCACAGCTTCTCGTCGATGGCGTGCATCGAGAATTTCCGCTCGGTCAGCTCGTAGAGGATCTCCCGCTCCACGAGCCGCAGATGCGGGCCGGACGGCAGCAGCGAGAGCGCGAGCGGCGCATTCTTGTGGGTGGTCAGGCTCACGCCAGGCTGGATGCGGGCGGAGAGATCGGGCTTGTGACGGGTGATGAGCTTGAGGGCGAGATAGGCCTCCAGCGTGCGCCCGCGGACGATCATCTCGCCGAGCAACGTATCCCCCGCGAGGCAGACCGACACGCTCGCCTGCGGATCGAGATCGACCACGAGCACCCGCGCTCCGTCGGCGGCCAGCGCCTCGGCGAGCATGACCACAGTGGTGGTCTTGCCGACCCCGCCCTTCATGTTCGCCACCGCGATCAGCTTGCCGCCCCACCGACACCCTCCTGAACGGCCCTCTCGCTCGGCCATGCTCCGCGGACCGGCCGAGTCGCCAAGCGCTACCCTAGAGCATCACCTCTCGCAGAAGGCCGACGACACCTTTCGGTAGAATGCTTAATGTCATCCCATCGCCCGCAGCGCCGAGTAGCGTGCAGGGCCCGTCGGCGACCGCCGAGCCGGGCATACGCCTTCGTGATCGCCCGTATGGGCGGAACACGACGCTGATAATCCTATCTTGCGAAGCGCCAACGACATCCGCCCCATGGCGAGTCGTCCTCCGATCCGAGGTTTTTCCCGTGATTTTTCCGACCACCACGGCCTTCTACGCCGCGATTCTGGGCCTGATCTATGCCGGACTGACCGGATGGGTGATCGGCGGCCGGGTCACCGGCAACGTCCTGTTCGGCGATGGCGGGCAGGACGCGCTCCAGCGGCGCATCCGCTCGCACGGCAACTTCCAGGAATACGTGCCGCTGACCCTGCTGCTGATCGCGCTCTACGAGGCGGGCGGCGGCTCGCATGGCTGGGTTCAGGGCCTGCTGATCGTGCTGGTGATCGCGCGCATCCTGCATCCGATCGGGATGTTCGCCCCCACGAACTCGCCGCGCCAGTTCGCCTGCCGGGGCGGCGGCATTCTCGCGACGTTCGCGGTCATGACGATCGCGTCGATCCTGCTGCTGCTGCGGGTCGGCTGACCGGCGGGTTCGCCCGTCCTACGGCGCGGCGGCGATCCGCGGCGCCGTAGCCTCGGCCAATGCGGCGGTTCCGTTGCGTTCGAGGGTCGCGACGGCGAGGGGCTGCCCGCGCCCGCGCAGGGCGTGGGTGCCGAGCGGTTTCACCACGACGCCCTCGGGCAGCCGCGGCAGCCGCTTCAGCAGATCCTCGGAGATCAAGGTATCGACGCCGAGCGGGCGGCACAAAGCCTCGACGCGGGCGACGACGTTCACGGCGTCGCCGAAATAGGCGATCTTGTGCCGGTCGACCCCGACTTCGGCCGTCACCACCGGGCCGCCATGCAGGCCCGCCCGCAGACGTGGCACGGTGCCGAAGCGCGCTTCCCAGCCCTCCGCCTCCGCCTCAATCCGCTCGCGCACCGCAAACAGGCATTCGACGCAGCGCGCATCCTTCAGGCCGCGCTCCATCGGCCAAGTGATCATGGCGAGGTCACCGATATAGTCGTCGGTCGAGCCGTAGAACCGGCGCACCGGCTCGGCGAGGGTCGCGAAGACGGCGCTGAGATATTCCTGCGCCCGCAGGTCGCCGTGGGTCTCGGCGAAGGCGGTCGATCCGACCACGTCGAGGAACAGGAAGATGCGCTCCTCCTCCACCGGGCGATGATAGCGCCCGACGAGGAAGTTGATGAAGACCTCGCCGCCGATCAGGTCACGCATGCGGATCACGAAGACGAGCAGGGCCGAGACGGCCAGCGCGTAGGCGAGCACCCGCGGCGTGGTGCGCACGGCCTCCTCCAGGCTGTCGCCAGTCAGGCCGAGCAGCCAGACGACGAAGCCGCCGAGCGCGTTGCCGACGACGATCATCGCCACGTAGGAGAGTTCCGCCGCGACGACGTAGAGCCCGGCGGGCAGACGACGGATGCGCGACTGGACGCCCGCCAGCAGCACGCCCCGGTCGAAGGCCAGCGCCGAGACACCGACACACAGGCCGTAGGTAAAGCCGGCCGCCGGGCTCGCACCACCGGCGAAAATGACGTTGTAGAGCAGCCCGGCGCCGCCCGCGGCAAGCAGGATGAGAAGCCAGAACCAGCGATGGTGCGGCAGCATCAGATCGGGCTCCGGCGGCCGGCGGAGAAGGATGCGCCCGGCCCGTTCGCGGAGGCCACAGGGCCATGCGGGCAACGGTCGGGCAGGCGGGTCGACACGGAGGCTCCTTCCGTCGGCAATCAGGAGGTGCGGGCGAAGGCCGCGGTCCTCTCCCGACTGTCGGAGGGTCATGCCTGCAACGTGGCGCGAATGTGGCGCACGGCCGCATGCTCAGGTCAGGCCGCGCCCGATTTTTCGTCAGCCGCCGCCCGACGGGAGGGATTACCCGCTCCCATCGGGTGAATCAGGCAGCGGCTACTCGCCGACCCCGAACAGCTTCTCGAGGAAGTTGCGATCGTCCCGGCTCGGACCGCGCCCCCGCGGAACCGAGCGCGGGGGGAGGGCGGAGGCCGTCTGCTCCGGCTCGCCGAGCAGCGCGCCGATCAGGCCGCCTGGGCCGGAATCCCGCTCAGGCTGCGCCTCGGGCCGCGGCGCCCGCCAGCGGTTCATGCCCGGCAGGCCCACCGGCTTCTCGCCCTTGAGCGCCGTGGTCATGTAAGCCTTCCAGATCTCCACCGGTAGGCTGCCGCCCGAGGCGCGCTTGGTCGGCTCGCCGTCGTCGTTGCCGAGCCAGACCCCGGTCACCAGCGTCGCGGAGTAGCCGACGAACCACGCGTCGCGGAACTCCTGGCTGGTGCCGGTCTTGCCGGCCAGTTCCCAACCGGGGATCTCGGCCTTCTTCGCCGTGCCCATGGTGAAGACGTCATGCATCATGGCGTTCATCATGCCGACGGCGTTGGGGTCGATGACGCGGCCGAGCCCGCCCTCGCCGCGCTTGTAGAGCACCTTGCCGGTGGCGCTCTTGATGCTGGCGATGACGTAGGGAATCACGCCGGTGCCGCCATTGGCGAAGGCGCAGTAGGCGCCCACCAGTTCGAGCGGCGTCACCTCCGAGGTGCCGAGCGCGATCGAGCCGTTGGCCTGGAGCGAGGACGAGATGCCGAGCCGCTGGGCGGTCTGCACCACCGCCTTCGGGCCGACCTCCTGGCCGAGTTTCACCGCCACCGTGTTGAGCGAGAGCGCCAGCGCCTCACGCAGGGAAACCGGGCCGCGATAATTGTGCGAGTAGTTCTCCGGGGCCCAGTTGCCGATCCGCACGGGCGCGTCCTCGCGCATCGTGTCGGGGGTCAGGCCGCGCTCGACCGCGGCGAGGTAGACGAAGGGCTTGAAGGCCGAGCCCGGCTGGCGCTTGGCGGTGGTGGCGCGGTTGAACTGGCTCTGCGCGTAGTCGCGCCCGCCAACGAGGGCGCGGATCGCCCCGTCCGGCCGCATCGAGACGAGCGCGCCCTGGCCGACGTTGTAGCGGCCACCCTTGGCGTTGAGTTCGTCGGTGAGCGCCTTCTCGCCGGCCGTCTGCATGCTCGCATCGACGGTGGTGGCGACGACGATGTCCTCGTCGAACTTCGGCAGGAAGTCGTCGAGCACGTCCATCACGAGGTCGGCGACGTAGTTCGGCGAGCCGCCGCCGCGAGTCGAGGCGGGCCGGGCCGGCTGGGCCAGCGCGACCTTCGCGTCGGCGCTCTTGGCAAAGCCCAGCTCCTCCATCGCCGCGAGCACCTGGGCCGCGCGGGCCTGCGCCGCCTTCAGGTTGCGGTTCGGCGCAAGCCGCGAGGGCGCCTGCACGAGGCCGCCGAGCATGGCGGCCTCCGCCAGGGTCACGTTCTTGGCGGGCTTGCCGAAATAGCGCTGCGCCGCGGCTTCGACGCCGTAGGCGCCGGCACCGAAATAGACCCGGTTGAGGTAGAGTTCGAGGATCTCGTCCTTCGAGTATATGTGCTCTAGCCACAGCGCCAGGATCGCCTCCTGGATTTTTCGCGATGCCGACCGCTCCGGGGTGAGGAATAGGTTCTTGGCGAGCTGCTGGGTCAGCGTCGAGCCGCCCTGCGCCACCCCGCGCCGGGTCAGGTTCTGGGTGATCGCGCGGGCGATGCCCACGGGATCGATGCCGAAATGGTCGTAGAACCGCCGGTCCTCGATCGCGACGAAGGCGCGCGGAAGGTAGGGCGGCAATTCCTTGATCGAGACGACGCGGCCGCCGGTCTCGCCGCGGTTGGCGAGCAGGCTGCCGTCGCTGGCGAGAATCGCGATGTTGGGCGGGCGCTTCGGAACCGCGAGCTGGTCGATCGGCGGCAATTGCGAGGCGTGGTAGGCGATGAGGCCGGCCAGCCCGATCGCCACCCAGATGCCGAGGACGACACCGGCATAGACCAGACGGCCGAGCCAGGAGCGCCGCCGCGGCGGGCGCCGGCCGCTGCCGCCGCCGGAGGCCTTGCGCGCACGCGCTTTCGGCGCAGAGGCGGGGCGGCCGGCCGAAGCCCGCTGCCCACCCGCCGACCGGTCGTTGCGCGACAGGCGCACGTCGAGGCGGCCCGGCTCGCTCCCCTCCGGGATGTCGAAGGTGGGTTCGCTGCGTGGTTTGCGTCCGCGAGACTGCGCCATGCGTTCCATGCGTCCGGGGCTGCCGATCCTCGAAGGAGTCTTGTCCTCGAAGGATCTTGCCTCCCGCGACCGTGCTCCCCTGCTCGGGATCCGCGCGTCGGTATTCCGCCGGATCGATCCCCTCGGACGCGCCGGCTGGCCCTGCGGCACGGCGGGTCGCCCCCTTGCGTCAGAGACAGTAAATGCGGCGGGTTTAAGGGTTGTTAAACCAGCCGAAGCACGCCCGGCCGGCCTTTACCGGATCTTCACGCGTGATCGTGTCACGCACGATTCGAGGGGCGCCCAAGGGGTGGCGCAACGAGGTGGCAACCGTTATCGACGGGTTCGCCCTCAACGCGCAGGCATGAGGGCCCGCACAAGGCACTGACCGGACCGGGGCTCCTTCGTCCGAGGGCCGGATCGCCTTTCCTTCTCCGACGTCGGCTGCTCCGTCGCGGAAAGAGGCTCGAGGGTTGATGGCGCGCTCCGTTTTCGTCCTTCTCCACCGCTGGGCCGGTCTGACGATCGCGGCCTTCCTGCTCGTGGCGGGGCTCACTGGTGCGGTGATCTCCTGGGACCACGAACTCGACGATTGGCTGAACCCGCATCTGCACACGGTCGAGAGCCGCGGTGCGGCGATCCCCGCCCTCGACCTCGCGCGGCAGTTCGAGGCCCGAGATCCGCGCGCCCGCGTCGCCTATCTCCCGCTCGCAGCTGAGGCCGGCGAGTCGCTGTCCCTGTTCGTGATGCCGCGAGTCGATGCCGCGACCGGCGGCCTGCACAAGCTCGGCTACAATCAGGTCTTCCTCGATCCCGTCACCGGGGCCGAACTCGGCCGGCGGGAATGGGGTCAGGTCTGGCCGATCACCCGCGAGACGCTGATCTCGTTCCTGTACAAGCTGCACTACTCCCTGCACCTGCCGGAGATGTGGGGCGAGGAGCGCTGGGGCATCTGGCTGCTCGGGATCGTCGCCGTCGTCTGGATGCTCGATTCCTTCGTCGGCTTCTACCTGACGCTGCCGGTGCGCAAACCCGCCAACCCGGAGCGCCCGGCGGCGGTCGAGCGGCAGCTCGGCCGGGGTTGGTGGTCGCGCTGGAAGCCCGCCTGGAAGGTGAAGACCGCGGGCAGCCCCTACCGCGTCACCTTCGATCTGCACCGTGCCTTCAGCCTCTGGACCTTCGCGCTGCTGTTCGTGCTCGCCTTCACGGCGTTCTCGCTCAACCTCTACCGCGAAGTGTTCCTGCCGCTGATGTCGAGCGTCTCGCAGGTGACGCCCGACCCTTCGAACACCCGCCCCTTCGTCTCGCCGCTCAAGCCGATCGAGCCGGGGGTGGATTATGCCCGCATCCTGGAAGCGGCACAGGCGGAGGGGCAGCGCCGGGGCTGGAAGGAGCCGGTCGGCGCGCTCGCCTACGCGCCGATGCAGGGCTTCTACACCGCCCGCTTCTTCGAGCCCGGCGACGACCACGGCGCCGCGGGCGTCGGCCCGGCGGCGATTTATTTCGACGGTGGGGACGGCCGGGTGATCGGCGACCGCCAACCCTGGGTCGGCACCGCCGCCGACATCTTCGTGCAGGCGCAGTTCCCGGTGCATTCGGGCCGCATCCTCGGCTTGCCCGGCCGCATCCTGATCTCGTTCATGGGGCTCGTCGTCGCGATGCTGTCGGTCACCGGCGTGGTGATCTGGTGGCGCAAGCGCGCGGCGCGCCTGTCGGTTCGGCGCAAGTCTGTCGCGCTGCCCGCCCGGCCCGTCAGCCGGCCCGTGCCAGCGGAGTAGGCTCAGCGCCCGGCCGCCAGCGCACGGCGGCCGGGCCGGCGGGTCGGCGCCAGTGTCGCGAGATCGTCGTGGTGGAGGAGCAGGACGCCGGTGGTGCCGGCGAGCTTGCGGGCAGCGGGCGTGAAGCCGGCATTCGAGACCACCGCCGCCATGTCGCCCGACCAGTGCAGGGTGGCGGCCGCAACCTCCTGCACCGCCGCGTTGCCGACCGGGCGACCGTAGCGCTTGCACTGTACGATCAGGCGCAGGCCCGCCTTCTCGGCGATCACGTCGCATCCCTGGTCGCCGCTCGCCCCCGTGGGCCGGGCATCCCAGCCCGCCTCGCCCAGAAGTTCGGCGCAGTATCGCTCGTAGGCGATCCCGTCTTCCGGCGTCTCCATTTCGTCGGGCAGTTCGTGCGCGCAGGCCACCCGCTCGACGATTTCCACCATCTCATCGAAGCGCAGCTCGGCGTATTCGGAAAAGCCGCGCTCCTCGACCAGCGGCAGGACGGTGCGCTCGACGAAATACTCGCGCTCGCGCAGCCAGCCATCCTCGATCGTGTTGCCGTAGGCGTCGAGGAAGCGCTCCTGCCGCCGTCGCAGGGCGAGCGTCGCGGCGTGGCGCCGGGCGATGCGACGCACGAGCGCGCGGAAGCGGCGCGGCCGATCGAGGCGATGAAGGAGGATCGCGAGGCAGATCGCTCCCGTGACCGCGAGAGCCGGTGCTCCATAACGGATGGCAGCACCACCCCCGAGGACGACGGTCCAGAACAGGCGCGTGGCGATGGTCGACCGGCCGGACATCATGTCTCCCGCAGAGACCGGGACGATGCCCGGACTACACAGGAACTGTTCCCGCCGAGCGGTTGCCCGACTTCTAACGCCGAGGCTTGATCCTGCCCTCGCTGGCGGAGCGCAGCCGCATCGCGTGTGGATAAGCAGCTCCGGCGCAAACCCACGGCTCGGAGGCCGGGCGATCGCTGGCGGCCCGGCCTTCTATACTGTCGGTCCGCGATGCGCTCAGACCGCGTCCGCGGAGCGGGCCCGGCCACGGCGACGCGGCACCGAGGCGCTGGTCTCATTAGCGGGTTCGGCGGCCGGTTCGGCGATTGTCTCCGGCGCCGTCTTGGAGGGCCACTTCCGGCGCTGCTGGCCAAGGCCCATGGTCCGGGCCAGTTCCGAGCGGATCGCGGCGTAGCTCGGTGCGACCATGGGATAGTCGTCCGGCAGGTTCCAGCGCGCGCGGTACTCGTCGGGCGAGAGATTGTAGCGCGTCCGCAGATGCCGCTTGAGCGATTTGAACTTTTTGCCGTCTTCGAGGCAAATGAGGAAATCCTGCTGGATCGAACGCCGGATCGAGACAGCCGGCGTCGGGGCCGGTTCTTCAGGTTCACTCGGCTTATTCGATAAGTGTGCCAGCGCACCATGAACCGACGTGATCAGCCCGGGCAGTTCCCCGACCGCCAGGGAGTTATTCCCGACATAGGCCGACACGATATCGACAACCAAGGCCACGTGATCGCCAGCGGAGCCATCCTCAAGCGACATCCTCAATATCCCTTCCGATATCTGCAAACGACGAACTGCAACGAGCGCCATAACGAAGACGCCATCATTGCCGAGCACGGTGCGACTGCGCTGAATGACCCAGGACTTAACCTTTGATGGGTCCGGCTGCAAGATGGAATTTGAGCGTCTTCCAAAAATCAATTGAACTTTCGCCCGTTTGACACGGCTATTGCGATAAAAGTCGTATTACGAACTCCATGAAAACCCCGACATACGGTATAATTCCGAAATGCAAGACAGGATCATTACGCAGACCGGTGGGAGGTTGCTGCGCGGGAGCGCCGCGCCAGATTCAGCGGAGATGGCAAGAAGCCAAGCTCAAAACCGTTCAAAACACCACTATTTGAAATATATATCTGATAACATGAATGCAGAAGTGACCTGAAAATCTGAACAAAAATATATTTCCACGATACTCGATAGTAATCTCAGTATTTCTATCTCCTACCAGAAGTCTTTACGTATCAGCAAAGGCTATTTTTATACCAGAATTATAACTAAAACCACATCATCAAACAAAATTCAAACCATTCTGGATCGAGGCCAATCGAAATCGCTGTATGCGAAAACTCAATGCCCAGATTTCTCACGAGGGCCATAGGACTTGAATCGCTCGACCGTCTCGGCGACTTCGGCATCGGACAGCACCACCGGGGCGCCGACCTGCAAGGCGATCGCATATTGGCGGCACAGGGCTTCGACCTCGACGGCGAGCCACATCGCCTTCGACAGGTTCGGCCCCGTAGCGATCATGCCGTGGTTGGCAAGCAGGCAGGCGCTGCGGCCTTCGAGGGCGTCGAGGGCGAAATCCGAGAGGCGCTGCGTGCCGTAGGGCGCGTAGGGGGCGCAACGGATGGTCGGACCGCCGGCCATCGCGATCATGTAATGCACCGCCGGGATCTCCCGCCCGCAGATCGCGAAACCGGTCGCGTAGGGGGGATGGGCGTGGACGACGGCGCCGATCTCGGGCCGGGCCGCCAGGATGTCCCGATGGAAGCGCCACTCGGAGGAGGGGGCCAGCGGATGGTCCCAATGCCCGTCGAAATCCATGGGGACGAGGTCATCGGGGCTGAGCTGCTCCGCCGGGATCCCGGAGGGCGTCACGAGGAAGCCGCTTCCGGTTCGGACGGAGAGGTTGCCCGAGGTTCCCTGGCTGAGGCCGAGATCGAGCATCCGGCGCATCGCCTCGACCATCGCTTGACGGGTCGCGAAAGTCGGCACGGGCTACTCCTCTGAGGGCGGATCGATCCTGCGATGCGGGGGCACGCGCAGGGAACGGGCTTTGTCGGGCGCGATTGCACCGGCAATCGCCGGAACCGATCCGTGACACTATCCGCAGGAGCGGCCGGGTGAAACCGGGCCAGGGGGAGCCGGACCAGGGTTGGCGGCTGATGAAGCCCGCCACCTGAGGCGGCAGGAACGCTCGCCGAACACGCGTATTGGACAGAGGTGTACTCGCTCTACGCGCTTCATATGCGGCTCCGTCGCGCCGATTGTGGTCGATCTGCTCCATCAGACGGCGGTTTGACGCTCGGCCTCGAGCCTTGAAATGATATAGGCGGCCCATGAGCACCTATCGATTCGAGGCTCTGCTCGCCCCGCGCCGCATCGCCGTGGTCGGAGCGGGTGACCGACCCGGCTCTGTCGGCCGGGCGATCATCGACGGCCTGCGCGCAGGCGGATTCACCGGCGACATCGTTCCGGTCCATCCGCGCGAGACCAGCGTCGATGGATTGGCGTGCAGCCCGCGCCTTGCCGACATCCCCCAGGCGCCCGACCTCGTGATGATCGCCACGCCCCCGGCGGCGGTGCCGGGCATCGTCGAGGAGGCGGGGCAGATCGGCGCCGCCGCGGCGGTGATCCTGTCCGCCCATCTCGGCGTCGGAGAGGCGGCCCCGGCCGGCGCCGCCCACGCGGCAGCACGGCGGCACGGATTACGGCTGATCGGGCCCGACAGCGTCGGCCTGAGCGTCCCGGCGCGCGGCCTCAACGCGAGCCTGCTCGCGCGTCCGCCGAAGCCCGGCGATCTCGCCCTCATCTCGCAATCCGGCACCGTCGCCTCGGCCATCGCCGAATGGGGATGGCGGCACGGGGTCGGCTTCTCCGCGGTGATGACGCTGGGCCGCTCGGCCGACATCGACATCGCCGACTGCCTCGACCACTTCGCCGAGGATTTCCACACCCGCGCGATCATCCTGTCCCTGCACCACATCACGGATGCGCGGAAATTCCTCACCGCAGCCCGGGCGGCGGCCCGCGCCAAACCGGTCGTGGTGCTGCGCACCGGGCGCCACGACGCGCCCGGCCGCCGGCCCGAGACGCATACCGGCGCGCTCGCCCGGCCCGGCGCCGTCTACGAGGCCGCCTTCCGCCGGGCAGGCTTGCTCGCGGTGGACGGGCTCGATGCCATGTTCTCCGCCGTCGAGACCCTGGGGCGCCAGCGGCCCTTCCCCGGCAACCGGCTGATGATCGTCTCCAACGGGCGCGGCATCGGCGCGCTCGCCGCCGACCGGCTGGCCGACCTTGGCGGCACGCTGGCGGAGCCCGCACCGGCAACGCAGGACTGCCTGGCCCCTGTGCGGCACGGCCGGCAGGCCAACCCGCTCGATCTCGGCATCGATGCAGTACCGGGCGATTACGTCGGTGCTCTGGAACCGCTGCTCGCCGGACGCGACAGCGACGCGATCGTCTCGATCCATGTGCCGACCGCGCGGGCGGGCAGCCGTGAGGTCGCCGAGACCGTGGCCGGCGCCGTCGCCAAGGCGCGTTCGGCGGGGCGCCGCAAGCCGGTCTTCGCGGTGTCGATCGGCGAGGACGAGGCGATCCGCGCGATCTATGCCGACGCCAAGATCCCGCTCTTTGCCACCGATGCCGACGCGGTGGAGGGGTTCCTGCACCTCGTGCGCTACCGCGAGGCGCAGAACGACCTGATGCGCACGCCGGACGCCTTGCCGCGCGAGTTCACGCCGGACGTCGCCGCCGCGCGCCGCATCGTGGACGAGGCGCTGGCTGAAGGGCGCACCTGGCTCGACCCCTACGCGGTGACCGAGCTGTTGACCGCCTACCGGATCGTCTCGGTGCCCGTCACCTTGGCGCCCGATCCCGACGGAGCTGCGGCGGCGGCGTGGCCGCTGATCGCGGGCGGCGGCACGGTGGTGCTCAAGCTCGTCTCACCGGACGTGGTGCACAAATCCGAGGTCGGCGGGGTGCGCCTCGGCCTCACCTCGGAAGCCGACGTGCGCGAGGCGGCCCACGCCATGATCGCCCGCGTCCGGGAACTCCGCCCCGACGCGCGGGTGGCGGGCTTTGCCGTGCAGCCGATGCTGCGCCGGCCGCAGGGGCGGGAGCTGATCGCGGGCCTCGCCGAAGATCCGGTCTTCGGGCCCGTGGTCGTGTTCGGGCGCGGCGGCACGGCGGTCGAAGTCATCGACGACCGGGCCCTAGCGCTGCCGCCGCTCGATCTTGCCTTGGCGAGCGAATTGATCGGCCGCACCCGCGTGGCCCGCCGTCTCGAAGCCTATCGCGACGTGCCGGCGGCGGATCTGCCCGCCATCGCCCTGCTGCTGGTGAAACTCGCCCAACTCGCCGCGGACCTGCCGGCGGTGCGCGAACTCGACATCAACCCTCTGCTGGCGGACGCCGACGGCGCGGTCGCCCTCGACGCGCGGGTGCGCATCGCGCCGGAGCCGAGCCCACCGGAGCGCCGCCGTGGCAACTGGCACCCGCGCTTCGCAATCCGGCCCTATCCGTCGGATTGGGAGCGGCGGCTCGAGGTCGGAGAGCGGTGCGTGCATGTCCGGCCGGTCCGGCCTGACGACGAGGACATGTTCCGCGCCTTCTTCGCGCAGGTGGACCCCGAGGACGTGCGCCTGCGCTTCTTCGCCCCGGTGCGGGACTTCAGCCATGCCTTCCTCGCCCGGCTGACCCAGCTCGACTACTCCCGTGCCATCGCCTTCGTCGCCCTCGACGACGCGGCGGAGGAGGACCGGCGCATGCTCGGCGCCGTCCGCCTGCACGCCAACGCCAACCACGACACGGGCGAGTTCGCGATCCTCGTGCGCTCCGACATCAAGGGCACGGGCCTCGGCGCCGCCCTCATGCGGATGATGATCGACTGGGCCAGGGCCGAGGGCATCGCCGTGGTCGAGGGCAGCGTGCTGGCCGAGAACCGGCCGATGCGAGCCGTCTGCCGCCACCTCGGCTTCGTGGAGAAAGCGGTTCCGGACGACCCGAGCCTCGTGAAGGCGACGCTGACCGTCGGGGGATAGCCGTCGCGTGGCGCGTGCGGCTCCATAGACAAAGAAAAACTGCCGACCCTCTCGGATCGGCGGTCCCTCGGTAGCGAGAAAAGGCTCAGTGGCCGCTGTCGGTCGCCTCGCGGGTCGACTCGTAGAGGAACCACGTGCGCTCCTCGGACTGGTCGATCCACTCCTCGAGGAGGCTCGTGGTCGAGACGTCGTTGGCTTCGTCGGTGACGCTGTGCAGCTCGCGCATGTTGGCGGTCAGCGCCTTGTTGTCGTCGCGCAGCTCCTTGAGCATCTCCAGCGGGCTCACATAATCCGCGTTGTTGTCGGGAACGCGCTTGAGCTGCTCGGCCTGTCCGAGGGAGCGAAGGGTCGTGCCACCGATCTTGCGGGCGCGCTCACCCACGGCGTCGATGATGGCGAAGATCTGCTCGGACTGCTCATCGAGCAGCAGGTGATAGTCGCGGAAATTCGGCCCACTGACATGCCAGTGGAAATTCTTGGTCTTGATATAGAGCGCGAAGAGATCCGACAGGAGAACGGTCAAGCCCTCGGAGATCTTCTTGACGTCGTTCGGGTCGAGATCGGTCGGGGTGTTGAGCCGGTCACTGGGGACGCGCAGCTTCGCTTTCGCCATGGGGGTATCCTTAACACTCTGCAGTCGAATTCAGACGGGCGACAACCGCGCCGGTACTCGATCGGCAGAATGAGGAAGCGGGAAGCTTTGTTCCGCTCCGCATGGCAGCGCTGCTTTGGATGGGACGCGACGCCGCCGGGGCGCCTCAGCCTCGCCCGCCGACGAGGCCGGGCGGCATCGGGACCGGCTCGCTCTCCGGCCCACGGGCGGGTGGCGCGGCTTTCCGGGCCTGCGGCTTCGGCGGAGCCGGCAGGGCGGTTGCGGGCGCCGGAACGGGCGCGACTCCGACCGGTGCCGGCTTGGCCGGCGCGGGCTTGGCGGGTGCAGCCTGCGCCGTGGGCGGCAGGGGACGCGGCGCGACGCCCGGTGCGGCCGGGCGGGGTGCCGGCGCCGCGCGGGGCGTGATGGCACCGGTGGTCGTCACGTCGGGGGCGGGCGGCGTCGCCGCGGCCGGCGCGGGTGGCGTGTCGAGGCCGTAGATGTCGTCGCGGAAATGCACCCGGCCGTCGGAGGTCGCGTAGCCGGTCATGTAGACGAAGGCGACCGGCGTCGGCTTCACGAGCTTCACGTCGCGCCGTTCGCCGACCGCGATGGCGGTCTCGATCTCGATCGGGCCCCAAGCGGAGCCCGGCCCGTTCGGTCCCTCGGTGCCCTGAAGCAGCCAAGCGGCGAACTCCTTCACCTGACCGACGCGCACGCACCCATGCGAGTGGAAGCGCACCGAACCGGCGAACAGCGACTTCGACGGGGTGTCGTGCATGTAGATCGCGTGGCGGTTCGGCATGTCGATGCGCACTTGGCCCAGCGAGTTGTCGAGGCCGGAATCCTGGCGCAGCGTGTAGTTGGTGGCCTTCTGCGTGTTCCAGTCGATCGCATTCGGATCGACCTCGACGCCGCCGGGGCCGAGGATGCGGATGCGGTTCTTGGCGAGATAGCCCGGATTCTTCCGCATCGTCGGGATGATCTCGTTCTTGATCACCGAGACGGGCACGGTCCAGGTCGGATTGAGGTTCACATCGGTGATGCGGGTCTCGACCGCGGGCGTCTGCTTGTCGGGCGAGCCGACCACGGCGACGTAGCGGCGGGTCACCGCACCGTTCTCCACCGCCTCCACCGTGGCAGAGGGGATGTTCACGGTCACGTAGCGCTCTCCGAAGCCGAAGCTCGACCCCATCAGCCGCTGCGCCGAGGCGCGCAATTGCCGCTGCCGCACGTCGGCCGGCACGTTGAGGGCGTTCAGCGTCAGCCGGCCGAAGATGCCGGCATCCGGCAGGCCGTGGCGGGCCTGGAACGACTTCACGGCCGCCACCAGCGGCGGATCGAAACGGTCGGAGGGCGGCGCATCGGCGGGAAGGTCGCCGGTCAGGGTGAGGTGATGGCGCAGCGAGGGGATGGCGGCGTGGCTGTCGCCGGGCTTCGGGGCGAAGTCGGCGGGCAGCGTCTTCCAGCCGCCGGCCTCGGCGTAGACCTGGTAGCGCTCGGCGGCGCGCATTGTATCGACGAAGGTCTGCGCGGTGTAGCTCGGCAGCGGATCCTCGGACACGCGGGCATAGACGACCGGCGGCAATTCCCGCGACACCTTCTTGGCCGGGGGCGCGTCGGCCGGAACCGCGACCGTGTCGGCGGTCGGGCGCTCCAGTTTCGGCGCGGACTTCGAGTCGGGCTTCGGATCGAGCTTCGAATCGACCTTGGGCTCCGGTTTAGGATCGGCCCTCAGCTCGCGTTTCGGCTCCGGCGCGGCCTCGGCCTTCGGCTCGATCCGCAGGTTGATCCGCGAATCGGGCTGCGGATCGGGGACGGACTCGGCCCGGAGCGGGCCGGCTAGCAACAGGGCAAGGGCGGCTCCGGTGCCGCCGATGAGCCGGGCGCGGCGGTGCCTGCGCAGGGCGGGGATAGCATTCGGCATCGCGGATCTCATCGGGTGCACGGCCCGATCATCGGCGGGGTTGGTTACCAACTCGCTCACCGCCTCGCCCACGGCGTGTGCCGAAGCACGCGAGCCGCTCGGGAGCGGACCGCAGGGCCATCGCTCGAAGCCGCGTGAGCGGCTTCACGGCGCGAAGAGCGCCGCGCGGAGCGGGGTTTTCGGGGCGTCAGCCCCGGAAAGCTCCGAGCGGAGCGAAGCCTAAGCCCGCGGAGGCGGGCGCCGGCGACTGAGGCCAGCCAGAAACCAGGGTGATCGCGTTCGAGCGATTGCCCTGGAGCGGACTGTTCTGCCGCGGTGGTGCGGGCGTGCAGGATGTGCAAAACGCGAGGTTGGAATCCCTCACGAGACGCCCCGCCGCCGGCCGTTTCCCCTCGGGGCGACAGCGCAGCGGGCGTTTTGCGAGAGCCATTCGGCCGACGCCCCGCGAGACCCCCGTGAGCGAAGACAAGACCTCCAAGCCCGGCAAGACCCTGCTGAGCCCCGAGCGCCGGCCGGACGACGCCGACCAGTCGATCCGCCCCTTGAGCCTCTCCGAGTTCATCGGGCAGCGGGCGGCGCGCGCCAACATGCAGATCTTCATCGAGGCGGCCAAGAAGACCGGCCAGGCCCTCGATCACGTCCTGTTCGTCGGACCGCCGGGCCTCGGCAAGACCACGCTGGCGCAGATCGTCGCCCGTGAACTCGGCGTCAATTTCCGCTCGACCTCCGGCCCGGTGATCGCCAAGGCCGGCGATCTGGCGGCGCAGCTCACCAATCTGGAGGAGCGCGACGTCCTGTTCATCGACGAGATCCACCGCCTCAACCCAGCGGTGGAAGAGATCCTCTATCCCGCGATGGAGGATTACCAGCTCGACCTCATCATCGGCGAAGGCCCGGCCGCCCGCTCGGTGAAGATCGAGCTGCCGAAATTTACCCTCGTCGGCGCCACCACCCGCGCGGGTCTGCTCACCACGCCGCTGCGCGACCGCTTCGGCATCCCGATCCGCCTCGAATTCTACGAGATCGACGAACTGGAACTCATCGTCCGCCGCGGCGCGCGGGTGCTCGGCCTCGGCATGTCGGAGGAGGGCGCCAACGAGATCGCCAAGCGGGCCCGCGGCACCCCGCGCATCGCCGGGCGCCTGCTGCGCCGGGTGCGCGACTTCGCCATCGTCGAGGACGCGACGACGGTGAGCCGCGCCATCGCTGACCGGGCGCTGCAGATGCTCGACGTCGATCCCGTCGGCCTCGACGTGATGGACCGCAAGTATCTCACCCTGATCGCCGCCTCGTTCGGCGGGGGCCCGGTCGGGATCGAGACCATCGCTGCGGCCCTCTCCGAGCCGCGCGACGCGATCGAGGACATCATCGAGCCCTACCTGATCCAGAAAGGCTTCGTGCAGCGCACCCCGCGCGGGCGGGTGCTGACGCCGCACGCCTTCCGGCACATGGGCTTTGCCGAACCGCGGCGCGATCCCGGCTCGCAGTTCGGCCTGTTCGGCGGCAGCGACGACCCGGATGCGTGAGGGCCGAAGCCCCGTTTCCGTCACGCGACGGACGGTGCTGATCGGGCTCGGCACGAGCATCGCGCCGGTGCGCTTCGGCGTGCCGCCGGAGATCGTCGTGGTCGAGCTTGGAGACCAGAACGCGGAGCGCTGAGGCATGCATCGAGCACATATCATCTGCGTCATAATCGACGAAAGCGTCGGCGGATTTTAATCATTTTAGACTGTATCAGCGGCCGTCAGCACGACGCCAATCGACAGCAAACCATTGTTACAAAACGATTTAGTTAAGATCTGTCGACCCTTCCAGCGGCAATCCGGCGCATCCGTGGTTCTCGATGGCGTGACCGGCGGTATGCGGAACAGGCGTGCATCGCACAAGTTGAGGGCCCGACCACGCTCTTCGGGAGCGCCGGCCCAACGAACGATTCCAGCACGACCTTCAAGGAACCCTCCGCCATGAAGACGACCGTCCTGGCCGCCCTCGGCCTGTCCGTCGCTGCCCTCGCCACACCCGCCCTGGCTCAGGACGCCCTGCCGCTGCGCATCGGCGGCGACGCACCGATCGGGCGCGCCGGAACCGATACCCGCGACTTCCGCGCCGAGGCCCTGCGCTCGGATGCCACCAGCATCGAAGCCAGCCGGATCGCCCTGGAGCGCTCCCGCAATCCGCATGTGCGCAACTACGCCAACCGGATTCTGGTCGAGCGTCAGGCCACCACCCGCGCGTTGCTGCCCGAGGGCACATCGCTGACCGCCAGCGGGCGCGTCGTCTCCGACCAGCAGGGTATCCCCACCCGCCTCGACAACCCGATCGGCGTGGTGCTGGCCCCAGTGACGCTGGCCGCGAACATCGGCACCGGCATCGTCGGCGGCGTGCTCGGCGGCGTCGGCCTGATCGACAACAGCCCGGGCGAGCCCGGCCGTCGCGTCGCCCTCGGCCCGAACGGCCAGCAGCGCCTCGAGCGCCTGCGTTCGGCACGCTCGGCTCGCGACTTCGACCGGGCCTATGTCAGCGGTCAGGCACGCTCGGATGCCCGCACGCTCGCGCTCTACGGCACCTATGCCCGCAACGGCGACAGCGCCGCCGGCCGCACCTTCGCCAACGAGGCGCTGCCCTACATCGCCGACGAGCACGCCCACTCGGCCACCCTCGCGAACCGCATCGGCGGCTGATCGACCCGAACCCGACTGCCGTGCAGGGCCGCCCTCGAAAGGGGCGGCCCTTGCCGTTCGAGGCAGCGTTGCCGATGCCGAGCCGGCCCGCCGGAAAGGGCGCCGCCCGACCTCTCGCCACCCATGACGAGACCCGCTAAATGACGGGATCCCCACGAACCCGGACGTCCATGGATCCGACCACAGGCGCCGATGCGCACCGCCTTCCGCTGCGCATCTACTACGAGGACACCGATTTCTCGGGCTTCGTCTATCACGCGAGCTACCTGCGCTTCATGGAGCGGGGCCGCACCGAACTCCTGCGCACGCTCGCGGGCGACCAGTCCGAGATGCACGCGGAGGGCACAGGGCTCGTCTTCGTCGTGCGGAAGATGACCCTCGACTTCCTCAAGCCCGCCCGCATGGACGATTGGATCGAGGTTCACACCCGGTCGAGCGAGTTGCGCGGCGCCTCGATGCACCTCGCCCAGGAGGTGCGCCGCGGGGACGAGGTGCTGGTGCGTGCCGACGTCGTGGTCGCCTGCGTCAGGGACGGACGCGCGATCCGCCTGCCCGAAGGACTGCGCCGCGCCCTGACGCCGGCCGGTCTCAGATCCGCCTGACCTCGACCAGGAATTCCTGAACCGCCCGCGTCACCTGGTCCATCTGCTGGTCCAGGATCGTCGTCGCGGAAAGGACCGAGCGGGCCGAGCCGGCCGAGGTCTCGGCCGTGGTGGCGACCTGGGCGATGCTGCCCCCGACGAGCCCGGTGCGATCGGCCGCCTCGCGGGCGCTCCGGCTGATCTCGCCGGCCGTAGCCGACTGCTCCTCGACCGCGGCGGCGATGGTGGTGGCGCCGTCGTCGAGGCCGCGGATCACCCCGGAAATCCGCTCAATGGCCGCAACCGTCTGGGCGGTCGCCGCCTGGATCAGCCCGATATGCTGAGCGATCTCGCCGGTGGCCCGCGCGGTCTGGCCGGCGAGCACCTTGACCTCGGTTGCGACCACGGCGAAGCCCCGTCCGGCCTCGCCGGCCCGGGCCGCCTCGATGGTGGCGTTGAGCGCGAGCAGGTTGGTCTGGCTGGCGATCGAGCTGATGAGCCCGACGACCTCGCCGATGCGTTGCGACGTTTCGGAAAGCGCCTTGACGCTCTCCATGGCCGCGCCTGCCTCATTCACCGCCTGTCCAGTCGCCGCGCTGGAACGGTTGACCTGCCGGGTGATCTCGCCGTTCGAGGCGGTCAGTTCCTCGACGGCGGCGGCGACGGATTGGACGTTCACCGTCGTGTCGGTCGCGCCGGTGGCGGCGCTGTCCGCCGCGCGGGAGGTCGCATCGGTTGCCGAGAGGACCCGCTCGGCCGCCCCGCGCATCGCGCCCGTGGCCGCGGTGGCCTCACCGAGAGCGGTTCGGACGGCGGCGTCGAAGCTGGCGATGGATTCGGTGAACGGCGTCACGTCGGCCCAGGACAACACGGCAGCAATGTAGCGGCCGGCCGTGTCGCGGACCGGGGAGACGTGAAGGTCGAGCGTCTTCGGTCCGAGCCGGATCTTGGTGCGCCAGGGTAGGCGCGCCGGATCGGCGACGATGCTCCGCTGGTGCGCCGGGTTCTTATGGAACACGTCCATGGTGAGGCCCACCATCGCATCCGGATTGACGGAGGCCGGCAGATGCTCGCGCAGACTGCGAAGTGTTTCGATGCTGCGTTGGTTCGCGAAGGTGATGGTCGCCTCCGTCGGATGGAGGACGAGAACGTTGACCGGGAGCGCGTTCAGAACGGCCGCGTAATCAACGGCAAGTGTGTTTGCATGCTCCCGCGGCTGTAGCGCGGCCGCTTGGGATGCCCGTCGCCGGAGAATCATGGGAAAAAACACCTGCTCGCTTGGGGGCCGAAGCGGCCCGTTTCGACGAGACATAGCCTTACATATGTTGGTTTAAGAACGATGAAGGACACAACAAAAGTAAACATTCGTTGCCATAAGGCGGCCAAGTAAAAAAATGCCGCGCAGGTCTATTTCAGGTTTTTTGCCGATCTCAGATGCGCTCACCGGCTTCGACAGTCTTCACCGAGCGTTTCTCGAAGCCGGCGCAGCGCGGCTGCGACAACGATTTCTTAACCATGCCACAGGCTTAGAATCAGGCATGGGACGGCTCGCATGGCACCGCGGAACGGGTGGAGCCTGACTGACCCCGACCCTTACTTTCGACAGATTCCCGAGTGATCTCAAACCCTATCGCTCAATGGATCAGTCGGCAGTCCGGTGCGCCTCGGCGCGGCCCTGACGACGCGAGGATCGTTCGATGACTCCAGCCGATGCCATGCAGGCCGCGCCCGTCGCAGACATGAGCCTGTTCGGCCTGTTCTGGCAGGCCCACTTCGTCGTGAAGCTCGTGATGGTGGGCCTGCTCGGCGCCTCGATCTGGTGCTGGTCGATCATTGTCGACAAGACGCTGCTGTTCCGCCGCACGGAAGCCGAGATGGACGCCTTCGAGGAGGCGTTCTGGTCCGGCCGCTCGCTGGAGGAGCTGTACCGCTCCTTCAACGACCGCCAGCCCACCGGCCTCGGCGCGCTGTTCGTCGCCGCCATGCGGGAGTGGAAGCGCTCCTTCGAAGGTTCGGGCCGGCAGATCCACTCGCTGTCGCAGCGCATCGACAAGGTGCTCGACGTCACGATCCAGCGCGAGGTCGAACGGCTCGATTCCCGCCTCCTGTTCCTCGCCTCGATCGGCTCGGCCGGCCCCTATATCGGCCTGTTCGGCACGGTCTGGGGCATCATGACCGCCTTCACCTCGATCGCGGCCTCGAAGAATACCTCGCTCGCCGTCGTGGCGCCCGGCATTGCCGAGGCCCTGTTCGCCACCGCCATCGGCCTGTTCGCGGCGATTCCCGCGGTGCTCGCCTACAACAAGCTTCAAGCCACTGTGGCGAAGTCGCAATCGCGGCTCGAAGGCTTCGCCGACGAGTTCTCGGCGATCCTGTCGCGGCAGATCGACGAGCGCCTCTCGGTCGCCGCCTGAGCGCCTGAAGCAGATCGAGAGCGGGAGCTAAATCGATGGGCATGACGCACGGCGCGGCACAGGGCGGCGGCAAGCGCCGCCGCCGCGGACGGCGCGGACACGGCGCCATCAACGAAATCAACATGACGCCGTTCATCGACGTCGTGCTGGTGCTGCTGATCGTCTTCATGGTCGCGGCCCCGATGATGACGGTCGGCGTACCCCTCGACCTGCCGCAATCGAAGGCGAGCCCGCTCAATTCCGACGTCAAGCCGATCACGATCTCGATCCGCCGCACGGGCGAGGTCTATCTCGGTGAGGTCGAGCTGAAGGACGACGATATCGTGCCCCAGCTCATGCAGACCTCCAAGACCGGCACCGAGGAGCGGGTGTTCGTGCGCGGCGACAAGCGCGTCGATTACGGGCGCGTGGCCCAGGTGATGGCGATCGTGACCGGCGGCGGCTTCAAGAAGGTCGCCCTCGTCACCGAGCCGGAAGCGAATTAGCGGAGCAAGGCACCGTGGCTCTGCGCTGGCCCACTTCCCTCACCGAGTCTTTTCGAAACCGCGAACCCGGCGTCTGGATCTCGGCTGCGGTCCATGCCGTCGTGCTGGGCGCCGCCCTGTTCGTCGTCGCCGCGCCGGTCCTGCCGGAAGGGGAGGAAGGCGTGCCGGTCGAGGTGCTGACCGAGCAGCAATTCTCTGAATTGACCCGTGGCGAGCTCAACGCGGAAAAGCCCGAGAACAAGCCGAACCGCGCTGATCGCGTGGCGGAAAAGCAGGAGCAGCGCGAGCCCGAGAACGCCAAGACCGACGCCCCGGCCGCGCCCACCCGCACCGCCGACACCCGGCTCGCCGCCGTCGATGCGATGCCGCTGCGGGCCGACACCGCCGATCCGGTGAAGGAAGAGGCGGAGGCCGCCGCGGCCAAGGCGGAAGCCGCAAAAGCTGAAGCCGAGAAGGCGGCCGCAGCCAAAGCCGCCGAGGCGAAGGCCAAGGCCGAGGTCAAAGCGAAGGCGGATGCCGCCGCGAAAGCCGAAGCGGCGAAGGCGGAGGCTGCCAAGGCGGCCGAGGCGAAGGCGGCCGCCGCAAAGGCGGAGGCCGAGAAGCGCGAGGAATTGCAGAAGCTGGTCGAGCACGAACAGGCGGAGGCCGAAGCCGCGGCCAAGGCCGCCGAGGCGAAGGCCAAGGCCCGCGCCGAGGCCAAGGCGAAGGCCGACGCCAAGGCAAAAGCGGAGGCCAAGGCCGAGGCGGAAGCCAAGGCGAAAGCGGAAGCTAGGGCCGAGGCGGAAGCCGAAGCGAAAGCCAAGGCCGAAGCGGCTGCAAAAGCCGAGGCGGAGGCCGAGCACCGCAAGCAGGTCGCCGAAGCCAAAGCCAAGGCGGACGCCGATGCGAAGGCAAAAGCCGAAGCCGCCGCGAAAGCCAAGGCCAAGGCGATGGCCGACGCAAGGGCGAAGGCCGATGCCGAGGCCAAGGCGCGCCAGCAGGCGGAACTCGCCAACAGGACCAGCCCGGGCGACAGCCGCGAGACGCAAACCCGCGCCGCCTCGCAATCGACCGGCTCGACCGGCCGCGAAGTGCAGCGCACGGCCTCGCTCGGCACGGCCTCCGGCACCGCCCAGCGCCTGTCGCCGTCGTTGCGCGGCGCCCTCGTCGGGATGCTGCAGCAGCAGATTGAGCGCTGCTACTCGGCGCCGCCCGGCGCGACGCAGGGCGTGGTGCTGCCGATGCTCGACATCCGCCTCAACCCGGACGGATCGCTCACCACCGAGCCGCGGGTCATGCGCGCGGGCAACAACTCGGTCGATCAGTCGATCGCCCAGGCAGCGCTGCGGGCAGTGCGGCGCTGCGCACCCTTTAAGATTCCGGCCCAGTACGCGCCGTATTACAACGACTGGAAGGCCATCAACGCCGAGTTCGAGTTCTCGCCCGTGTGATCCGCCGGCTCGACCCGCCGATCCACCGCGTCATCGGCCTTTCTGTCTCGCATTCCCCGAACGACCTGGACTTGTCCCATGCCTGGAACAGCCTTCACCCGGCGCACCCTCCTGCCGGCGCTCACGGCCGCGCTCGGCGTCCTCGCCCTGGCGCTGCCTGCCGCGACACCGGCGCGGGCGCAGCTGCAGCTCCGCATCGGCAGCGGCGCCTTCCAGCCGATGCCGATCGCCGTCGCCGACTTCGCCGGTGACGCCAGCCTCGGCACGCTGGTCGCCAGCGTGATCACGAACAATCTGCGCCGCTCCGGCTACTTCACGCCGCTGGAGAAGGGGCGCTTCCCCGAGAACCCGAGCTTCGATGCGGCGCCGAACTTCGAGGCGTGGAAGGGCGCGGGCGTCCAGGCGCTGGTGACCGGCCGGGTCGGGCGCGACGCCTCGGGCCGGCTCACCGTCGCCTTCCGCCTATGGGACGTGGCCTCGGGCCAGCAGATCACGGGTCAGCAATACGGCACCGACGTCGCCAATGCGCGCCGCACCGGGCATCTCGTGTCGGACGCGGTCTACACCAAGGTCACCGGCCTCGGACCGTGGTTCGACAGCCGCGTCGCTTTTGTCGATGAGTCCGGCCCGAAGGAGAACCGCCGCAAGCGCCTGATGGTGATGGATCAGGACGGCGCCAATGTCCGCGCGCTGACCGGGGGCGGCGACGTCTCGGTGGTGGCGCCGCGCTACTCGCCGGCGGGGCAGGACATCGCCTTCATGACCCAGGCGCCGGGCCAGCAGCCCAAGGTCCAGATGATCGATCTGGAGACCGGCAAGCGTCAGACGGTCGGCAACTTCGCCTCGATGAGCGCGAGCCCGCGCTTCTCGCCGGACGGGCGCCGCCTCGTGATGAGCGTGCAGCAGGGCGGCAACGCCGACATCGTCACCGTCGATATCGCCTCGAAGGCGCAGACGCCGGTCACGCAGGGACTGGCGATCGACACCTCACCGAGCTACGCGCCGGACGGCAGCCAGATCGTGTTCGAGTCCGACCGCGGCGGCTCGCAGCAGATCTACGTGATGGGCGCCGACGGCTCGAACCCGCGCCGGCTCTCCTTCGGCGAAGGCTCGGCCTCGCAGCCGGCTTGGTCGCCCCGCGGCGACCTCATCGCCTTCACCCGGCAGCGCAAGGGGGGCTTTGCCATCTGCGTGATGAAGCCCGACGGTTCGGGCGAGCGGGTGCTGACCGAGGGCTTCCACAACGAGAGCCCGACCTTCGCGCCGAACGGCCAGTACGTGATGTTCTTCCGCGATCCCGGCGGCCAGGGCGGCGGCAAGCTCTACATGGTCGACATCACCGGCAAGGTGGAGCAGCCGGTACCCACCCCGTCCTTCGCCTCGGACCCGACCTGGTCGCCGCTGTTGTCGGGCAAGTAAGCCGGCCGAAAGCGCACGGAGCGCCGCCGAAATCTCGCAATGACGGAGCGGCCAACCCCCACCGTCGTTGCGAGCCGAACGGCTTCGCTTCAACAGCACGGCCCGCGCTGAAATCCGCGCGAGCCTCGGCGGCTGGCACGGTGAAAACCTTCGCACTGATCATAAAAACCGCGGCGGAAGCGGTCCGCAGGTGGGGCTGATGCGTGTTCGAAGTCGTGCCGTGTCGGCCGCTTCTGCGCCCCTAAGGATCCGCTTCCGTCCGGTGTTCGTGGCGGGCCACTCAGTCCGAGACCGAACGGGTTCTCAGACTATCGTTGCGGCTTCATGCTGCGGTGGAGTCATCCCTGTCTCCTCCAGCTTTCACCAACAAACCACGCAAAGACCACGCGGTTACTGGCCGATGTGCTTGCGATCGCGAAGCACGAATGTAGACTGCGTCCGTATTGGCAGACCGTCAAGCGGGAATTTGCCGCCAAGCCTTCAGATTTTCGTGCTGACGAATGCTTGATGAGTAAAATCGTTCGTCGGCAACGGCTTACGACCGGCGATGCGAAAGGGCTGTCCGCATCGGGCGGGACATCAGCGCCGGATACGACGCGAGCGCTGGCAGCACCCCTCCGAGGGCGGCTCCCGACGCTGCACGTCCCCGCGGGGAAGACACCTCAGCGCACCGACGAGGACACCGCACGCGACGGCAGACGCCCCCATCACGGCGGAGCGCGGCCGCCGGCGGACACAAAGCAGCATCAATCGTCGGCGAGATTGGGGAGCCTGTCCTCGCCTCTAATCCGGCGCCAGGGCGGGCCCGCGGGCCGGCCTGAAGCTCCCCGGCAGGTGGGCCGGCCCGCGGACAAACTCCTCTTGGACGTCCGGTCTCGGACCGGCCGGATGCCCCCGCGTCAGATCGCGGTGAGGCCGCGCTGGACCGCCGGCCGGGCGAGCAGCGCATCGAGCCAGCGGCGGACGTTCGGCAGATCCTCAATCGCGATGCCTTGCTTGCCGTGGAACTTCGCCCAGGTCAGCGCGGCGATATCAGCGATCGAGTACGCGTCGGCGAGATATTCGTGGTCGGCAAGCCGCCGGTCGAGGACGCCGTAGAGGCGTTTGGCTTCCTCCGTGAACCGATCGATGGCGTAGGGGATCTTCTCTTGCGCGTAGATGCGGAAATGGTGGGCCTGCCCCAGCATGGGCCCGAGGCCGCCGACCTGCCAGAACAGCCACTCGTCCACCGCGGTGCGAGCGCGCTCGTCGCTCGGATAGAGGCAGCCGGTCTTGCGCCCGAGATATTGCAGGATCGCGCCTGACTCGAACACCGAGATCGGCGTGCCGCCCGGCCCATCCGGATCGACGATCGCCGGGATCTTGTTGTTGGGAGAGATGCTGAGAAAGTCGGGCGCCATCTGCTCGCCCTTGCCGATATTCACCGGCACGACCCGGTAGGGCAGACCGCACTCTTCGAGCATGATCGGGATCTTCCACCCGTTCGGCGTGCTCCAGGTGTAGAGTTCGATCGGCTGCGCCGTCGTGACCGCCATGCTGGCATCCCGGAAAAGCGGGCCCGCGCCCATCCTCACTTCACGAGGTAGCGCGGAACGGCCCGACGGCTCAAGCCGAAGGCCAAGCTCCAGGCAGGGCCGCTGCTCGAAGCCGCATGGCAGCTTTGCGGCGCGAAGAGCGCCGCGCGCAGCGGGGACTTCCAGAACTTCAGTTCTGGAAGCCCGTCGAGCGGAGCGGAAGCTTGAGCCCGCGGAGGTGGGCGCCGGCGATTGAGGCCCAAGCATCACCAGGGCGATCGTGCGCAAGTTGTGGAGAGCGCTTGCTCTTTGGCCCCCGATGCGGCTGTGATGCGGCGTGGACGGCCAAGCCGCCGAATCCAACCCACCGGAGTCGCCCGATGTTCACTCGTCTCCTCGCCGCCGCCCTGCTGGCCGCGCCGCTCCTCCTCGCCCAGGCCGCAACGGCCAAGGAAGCCTGGAACGCGCCGAGCGCCAAGGAGACGGCCAAGGAGACGGCCAAGGAGCAGACGGCGAAGGAGCCGAGCGTGGCCCAATCCGCCGCGCGCGAGCGGCAGAAGAAGTGCGGCGCCGAGTGGCGCGCCCTGTCCGCCACCGAGAAGACGGCCCAGGGGCCGAAATGGCCGCAATATTACAGCAAGTGCGTCAAGCGCCTGAAGGAACAGAAGGCCTGACGCGGCCGAGGATCGCCTTGACCGACGATCGAACCGGCACCGGGTGAACCGAACGGCGGCGAGCGTGTTGCCCCGCCGACCTGTTTCGACGGGCTCCCGAGCCGAAGCGGATTCCAGCTCTGCGCGGGAGCGCATGAAAGCGAAGACGAAAGCCTTACCGATATGGAGCGTGAACGCCGCTTCCTGCAGCGCACGGTGGCGGTCGTCGCCATCGTCCCCGTTCTGGCGGGACTCTACGGCGTCCTGTTCGGCATCGACGGCATCGGCGGCGGCACGCCGGTCAACGTCTCGGCCGATAGCCATTTCCGCTACCTGTCGGGCCTGCTGACCGGCATCGGCATCCTGTTCTTCACCTGCGTGCCCGGCATCGAGGACAAGTCGCGGCTGTTCCGCTTCCTCACCCTCGTCGTGGTGCTCGGCGGGCTGGCGCGACTACTCGGGCTTTCGTTGACCGGCGTGCCGTCGCTGACCATGCTGGCGGCGCTCAGTCTCGAACTCGTCGTCACGCCGCTGCTGTGCCTGTGGCAGATGCGGGTCGCGCGCCAGGCCCGGGACCAGCGGCAAGAGTTAGCGCCCGGCCTCGAGACGGTGCGGTGAGCGGGGCGGCGCAGCAGACCGGCGGCGCCGGCTTCGGCGAGCGCCTGATCGACACCCTCGACCGTTGGGTGCCCCAACCCGCCGCCTGGGCCTTCGCCATCCGGATCTGGCTCGCCATGATGCTGGCGCTCTACGCCGCGTTCTGGCTCCAGCTCGACAGCGCCTCGTCGGCCGCGGTCTGCGTCGCCATCCTCGCCCAGCCCAAGCGCGGCCAAGCCCTGTCGAAGGCCGGCTACCGGTTCCTCGGCACGGTCGTCGGCGGCATCGTCGGCATCGTGCTGATCGCCCTGTTCGGGCAGGACCGGGTGCTCCTGCTCGTCAGCTTTGCCTGCTGGCTCGGCCTCTGCGTCTTCGTCGCGCAATTCCTGCAGGATACCCGCGCCTACGGGGCGATGCTCTCCGGCTACACCGTGGCGATCATCGCGGTTGCGCATATCGATGCGCCGCAGACGGTGTTCGATGCCGCCATCGGCCGCGTCGCGGCGATGGCCGTCGGCATCGTCGCAATCACCTTCATCAACGATGCGCTCGCCTCGCCGAGCACCTGGAAAGCCCTGCTGCCGCGCCTCGCCGCGGCCCATGCAGCGGCCAAGGCCTTTGCCCGCGAGAGCCTGACACAGGGCGATCCCGGCCCCGAGCGCACCGCCGCGCTGATCCAGCAGATCGCGCCGATGCGGGGCGATGCCAGCGCTATCGCGGGCGAACTCGACGACGGCGTGCATCGCGCCGCGGGCGCCCGCAGCGCCCTCGCTGCGCTCTACGTCCTGGCTGCGGCGAGCCGGGCGCTCACGGCCGCGATGAGCCGCATCCCCGAACCCGGCCCGCGGGTGCGGGAAGCGCAGGCGCTCGCCCTGCGCGCGGTCTCGGAGGGGGACGGATCATCCACCGAAGCGCTTGCCCGCGACGGCGCGCGCCTGCGCGACCTCGTGGATGCAGGGATGTGCGATGCCGGCGCCACCCTCGACGAGATCGTGGCGCTCCAGCGCGCCCTGGACGTCGTCAACGCCGCGACCTTCGCCGAGGACGGGGTCCGCGCCCTGTCGGACGGCCACGAGCCCCTACGCCACATCGCCCTGCCGACCCATCGCGACTTTCAGGTCGCCCTGCGGGCGGCGTTGCGCGTGATGATCGCGTTCGGCCTCGCCGCCGGCCTGTTCATCCTGCTCGGGCTGCCGCAATCCTCCTTCGCCCTGGTTCAGGTCGCGGCGACCTGCTCGCTGTCTTCGGTCACGCCCGATCCGCGCAAGTTCGCGCAAGGCGTCCTGATCGGGATGCCGCTCGCCGCCCTCTGCGCCGGGTTCATCCTGTTCGTGGTGCTCAACGGCAACCAGGGCTTTCCCCTGCTCGCCATCGCCATGGCCCCGCCGGTCTTCTTCGGCTGCCTCGTGTCGCTCCACCCGCCGAGCTTCACCATCGGGTTCATCACCCTCGTGTTCACGCCGGTGCTGCTGGCGCCGGAGAACCCGCAATCCTACGATCCGCAGACCTTCCTCGTGAACGCACTGCTGGTCGTCTTCGCGGCGGTGATCCTGTTCCTGACGATCCGCCTCGTCCTGCCGATCTCGGCCTCGCAGCACCGTGCCTTCGCCCTCGAAGAGGCCCGTAGGGACCTCGCCGAAGCGCTGGCGGGGGAGGGCGGCGACGCCACCACGCGCACCAGCCTCAATGCCGACCGACTGTTCCAGTTCTCGGCCTGGAATTCCGGCAGCGGCGCGGTGCGCCGGGCGAGCCTGCACCACGCCTTCGCCGTGGCGCAGTTGGAGGCCGCCGCCGCGCGGGCCCACGCGCAACTGCGTCCGTTGAGCGAGGTCCGCGGCCTCGCCCCGCTGATCGGTCGGGCGCGCGAGGCGCTGGCCGCTGCAGGCTCGGATGATCTCGACCGGGCGGCGCGCGCACTGATCGGCGAGGCGCGCGTGCAGGACCGCACCGTGCGCATGCAGCTCGCGCGTGCCGCGACAGACCTCGCGACCGCCTCGCGCGTTATCCAGCGGCATGGGCGCTTCTTCCGGCGCCTCTCCCTTCCCAACTCCTGACGTCTCCCATGCAGCACGACCTCGCCATCGGCGGAATTCTGGTCTCGCCCTTCATCGCCTACGCGCTGATCGCCTTCGCGCTGCTGGTGGCCCTCCGGGTCGTGTTCCGCTGGATCCGCTTCGGGCGCTTCGTCGCCAACCCGCCTCTGGCGGAAGCGGGGATCTACGTCTGCCTTCTCGCGCTCGTGGTGGTGCTCCTGTGAAACGCGACGACGAAGGGCCGGCCGAAAGCCGGCAACAGGATCACATCCCGGCCGACGCGACGCATTCCGACGAGCCGCCCAAGGCGCAAGGCCCGGCCAAGGCGATTCCGATCGGACGGCGTGGGCGAGGGGGCCGCTTGCTGCGGCTGGCCGCGACCGGCCTCGTCCTCGCCTTCGCGGCAGTGGCCGCCACCATCGTCTGGCAGTTCTACGTGACGGCGCCCTGGACACGCGACGGGCGGGTCCGCGTGCAAGTGGTCAACATCGCCCCGCAGGTCGCCGGCACCATCGTCGAGCTGCGAGTCACCGACAACCAGGAGGTGAAAAAGGGCGACGTTCTCTACGTCATCGACCCGTTCGACTATCAGGAGGCGGTGGTCTCGGCCGAGGCCGCGATCAAGAACCGCGAGGCCGACCTCTCGGTAAAGGAGGCGCAATCGGCCCGGCGCGCCGCGCTTTCGACGGTTTCGACCTCGGTCGAGGAGAAGCAGCAATTCGCGGGCACCGCCAAGATCGCCGAGGCGGCGCTGGAGACCGCCCGGTCGCAGCTTTCGCAGGCGAAGAAGAACCTCGAACGTACGCAGGTGCGCTCGACCGTGAATGGGGCGCGTCACCAACCTGCTGCTGCGGGTCGGCGACTACGCGCAGACCGGCACCGCCAACGCGCGGGTGATCGACACCGATTCCTTCTGGGTCGACGGCTATTTCGAAGAGACCAAGATGGCGCATATCCGCGTCGGCGCCCCCGCCGAGATGGCGCTGATGGGCTACGGCGCCTCGCTGAAGGGCACGGTGGAGAGCCTGACGCTCGGCATCTCGACCGCCAATGCCGCAACGAGCACGCAAGGCCTGCCGAACGTCGATCCGGTCTATACCTGGGTGCGGCTCGCCCAGCGGGTGCCCGTGCGCATCCGCATCGACCACGTGCCGCCGGAGGTGACCCTGGTGGCGGGCATGACCGCGACGGTGGTGGTCGGCGACGGCCGAGAGGGCCAGCCGTCCTGGGTCAAGGCGGCGCGCGACTGGATCTTTGGACGTCCCGGCCGGACCGAGCCCGGCGCGCAGCCGAAGAACTGACGCCGCGACTGCCCGTGGACGGTGCGGCGCCTGCGAAAATTCGGTAGAGCGGCTTCATGGCCGCTTCCCCCCTCGTCCGCTTCGCTCCCTCGCCGACCGGCTTCCTGCATATCGGCAATGCCCGGCCGGCGCTGCTGAACGCGCTGTTCGCGCGCCGCGAGGGCGGCCGCTTCCTGCTGCGCCTCGACGATACCGACCGCGAGCGCTCGACCGAAGAGTTCGCCACCGCCGCGGCCGAGGATCTGGGCTGGCTCGGGATCGAGCCGGACCTGTTCTTTCGCCAGAGCGATCGCACCGCCCTCTACGACGCGGCCGCCGAGCGGCTGAAGGCGGCCGGGCGGCTCTATCCCTGCTACGAGACACCGGAGGAGCTGGATCGCCGCCGCAAGCGCCAGCTCGGCCGCGGTCTGCCGCCGATCTACGACCGGGCGGCGCTCTCGCTGACCGAGGCCGAGCGCGCCGCGTTCGAGGCCGAGGGCCGGCAGCCGCATTGGCGATTCAAGCTCGACCACCGCGTCGTTGCCTGGAACGACCTCGTGCGGGGCGAGAGCCACGTCGATTGCGCCTCGCTCTCCGACCCCGTGCTGGTGCGTGCCGACGGGAGCTACCTCTACACGCTGCCTTCGGTGGTGGACGATGCGGAGGTGGGCGTGACCCACGTGATCCGCGGCGAGGATCACGTCACGAATACCGGCGTGCAGGTGCAGCTCTTCGAAGCGCTCGACGCCGCCGTCCCCGCCTTCGGCCACCACAACCTGCTGACGACCGCGGACGGGGAGGGGCTGTCGAAGCGCCTCGGCCACCTCTCGCTGCGCTCGCTGCGCGAAGCCGGCTACGAGCCCGCCGCCGTGCGCTCACTGGCGGTACTGACCGGCTCGGCCGAGGCCGTGCGCCCGATCGCCTCGCTCGACGAACTGGCGGGTCTCGTCGACCTCGCCCACCTGTCCCGCGCCCCGGCCCGGTTCGACCCGGCCGAACTCGACGGGATGAACGCGCGCCTCGTCCACGAGATGCCGCTCGATGCGGTGCGCGAACGCCTCGCCGCCCTCGGTGTCCCAGCGGAGGCGGCCGAGCCGTTCTGGCTGGCGGTGCGGGCCAATCTCGGGCGCGTCTCGGACGCCGCCGCATGGTGGCAGGTGGTGAACGGGCCGGTGACGCCCGTGATCGCCGAGCCCGACTTCATCGCGAGGGCCGCCGACCTGCTGCCGGAGGCGCCGTTCGGCCCCGGTACTTGGAAGGCCTGGACCGACGCGGTGAAGGCCGAGACCGGCGCCAAGGGCCGCGCCCTGTTCATGCCGCTGCGCCTCGCGCTCACCGGCCTCGACCACGGGCCGGACCTCGCGGCACTGCTGCCGCTGATCGGGCGCGAGCGTGCCGTGCGGCGGCTCGCGGGCGAAACCGCCTAATCCGAAACCCCATCGGGTTCGGCCTCGATCATCATGACATCGAGGGTAAAGCTGCCGTCGTCCTCCAGGCCGAAGTGGGATCGCACCGGTTCCGGCGCGCCGGTCTGAAGCGCGCGGATGGCGGCGACGCTCGCCTCCGGCGTGCCCATCCGGGCGACCCACGACGAGAACTCCATGCGCACGCGCCAGCGCCGGACGGCGCCGGGCACGAAGCCGGCTTCCGCCAGCATCCGGCGCCACTCCGCCTCGCCGTAATCGCGGACATGCGAGGGGTCGCGCAGCAGCTCCCAGGCCTGAAGATGGGTATCGAGCAGGGGCGGCCCGGGATGGACGACATCGACGAGGCCGAAGCGCCCCCCGGACGCCAGCACGCGGTGCGCCTCTCTCAGGGCCGCGGGTACGTCGCCCCAATGGTGGGCGCTGTAGCGCGACACCACGCCATCGAAGCTCGCATCGGCGAAGGGCAGCGCCTCGACGCTGGCCTGCCGCGTGGCGACGTTCGCCAAGCCGCGCCGCTGCGCTTCCGCCGCCACCGCGTCGAGCATGGCCTGCGACAGGTCGAGAGCGGTGACGGAACGGACCTGCGGCGCCACCGCGTAGGTGACGTGGCCGCCGCCGCAGCCGAGATCGAGCACGGCCGCATGGGGGAGGGCGGCAAAGCGGGCCAAAGCGGCGAGATCCTCGCCCGCGGCATGGACGGCGCTCGCGACGTAATCGGCGGCGCGGGAGCCGAATTGATGCGCGGTGTGGGCGTCGTGGCTCAGCGGTTGGCTCATGGCGTCGGCTCTCCTCCAGCCGCGGCGCGTTCGAGAGCCGCGACGTCGAGCTTCACCATGCCCTGCATGGCGGTGAAGACGCGGGCGGCCACGTTCGGATCGCGATCGGCGAGGAGGCGCGGCAGCCTCTCCGGCACGATCTGCCACGGCACGCCCCAGCGGTCGCGCAGCCAGCCGCAGGCGATCTCCGCGCCGCCTTCCGCGGCGAGCGCCGACCATAGGCGGTCGACCTCGGCCTGATCCCGGCACGAGACCGAGATGGAGGCGGCGGTTCCGTAATCGACGGACATGCCGCCGTTCAGCGCCTGGAAGCTCTGCCCGCCCAGAGTGAAGACGATCAGAATCGGCTCGCCGGTCTCGCCGCCGGGCCAGGGACCGGGTGCGCGCTGGATGTGATCGATCCGCGAATTAGGCACGAGCGAGACGTAGAGGCGGACGGCCGCCTCCGCGTCCTTGTCGAACCATAGGCAGGTGCTGACGCTGGTCATGTCGCGCTCTCCCTCTCCGCCAACAGGATAACGAGCGCATGACGCGAAACTCAATCGGGTCGTATGATCGTCTCAACGTCGCGCCGTGTCAGCCGCCCGTGGGCGGGAGTGGCGCGAGCCGCGTCAGGCGCAGCGCGATGAGCAAAGCCGCCACGTAGAGGCTGCCGAAGAAGCCCGCGACGCCGGGCCAGCCGTAATGCAGGAAGAACCAGCCGCCCGCCGTGCCGAGCAGGGACGAGCCGAGATAGTACATGCAGAGATAGATTGCGGAGGCCTGTGCCCGGTCGGTCAAGGCCCGGCGCCCGACCCAGCTCGACGCCACCGAATGCGCGCCGAAGAAGCTGACCGTGACGACAATGATGCCACCGATGATGAGGACGAGGTTGTCCGCCAGCGTCAGGGCGATGCCGCCGATCCCGAGCAGGATCGCCAGCCACAGCACCTTGCGCCGCCCCAGCACCCCAGCGATGTGGCCGGTGATGGCCGAACTCGCCGTGCCCGCGAGGTAGACGATGAAGATCAGGCCGATCACCGTCTGGCTCAACGAGAACGGCGGATCGAGCAGGCGGAAGCCTATGTAGTTGTAGACGCAGACGAAGCCGCCCATCAGCAGGAACGGCTCGAAGAACAGCCAGGGCAGGCCCGCGTCTCGGAAATGGTGGGTGAAGGTGCCCGGCACCTCGCGCCAGCGCATCCGGTGGGCGAGAAAGTGCCGCGAGGGCGGCAGGGCGAACTGGAAGGCCAGAGCCGCGAACAGCGCCAGCACGCCGATGATGCCGAGGCCCCAGCGCCAGGAGGCGTGATCGGCGATCACCCCCGCCAGCAGCCGCCCGACCATGCCGCCGAGCGCGTTGCCGCCGATGAGCAGCCCCATCGACAGGCCGATGGCGCGGCCGTGCATCTCCTCGCTGAGATAGGCCATGGCGACGGCGGGCAGGCCGCTCGCGGCGATGCCGGTGAGCGCCCGTAGCACCAAGAATCCGTGCCAGCTCGGCATCAGGACGGCGCCGATGGTGAGCAGGGCCGAGGCGAACAGCGAGACTGCCATGACCCGCTTGCGCCCCCACACCTCGGAGAGCGGGCTGACGATCAGCAGCGCGATCGCGAGCGTGGCACAGGGCAGCGACAAGGCGAGGCTGCTCTCGGCCGGGGAGACCGCGAAGGTGTCGTGAAAGATCGGCAGCAGCGGCTGGACGCCGTAGAGCACTGCGAAGGTGGAGAACCCCGCCGCGAACAGGGCGAGCGTCGCCCGGCGAAAGGTCGGCGTCCCGGCCTCGATGAACCGGTCGCTGTCGTCCGCCATCGCCGTCCCGTGTTGCTCACGCTTAACCCTCCCCCACCTGCGCCGCAGGTGGGGGAGGGTCAAGAGCCTCGTCCCAGATCGGGTATCCGGGACGAGGCTCTTGATTCCGGTTCTTGCATCGTCTTGTCCGAAAGCCGGCGACCACCTTTCGGGACGATGCTCAAGATCTTCGATTAACGCGGTGCAGCGGGTTGTTGCCCCTCCGCCTGCTGCTGGAGCAGCGGAGTGATGCGGCGGACGGTGACGCGGCGGTTCTCGCGGCTGGCCTCCTGCGTGTTCACCTTCAGGTACTGTTCGCCGTAGCCCTGCGTGGTGAGGTTCTCCGGCGGCACCTGGAAGTTCTGCGTCAGCACCGAGGCGACCGACTGCGCCCGGCGGTCGGAGAGCGAGAGGTTGTCGATGTCCGAGCCGACCGCATCGGTGTAGCCCTCGATCAGGAACACCTCCTGCGGATTGTCCTTGATCGTCCGGTTGATCGCCTCGGCGATGGTCGAGAGGCGCTTGGCCTGATCGGGCGTGACGGTGAAGGAGCCGGTGTCGAAGGTGATCGTGTTGATGTCCACCGACGGCATCCGCGCACGGAGCTGCGGGCTGTAACGCACCTGATCGAGCGTGTAGCGCCGATCGAGCTTCTGCACCGGCGGGGCCGAGAGCGCCTCGTAGACGGCGCGCTCGTCCGCCTGCTCGTAATCCACCACGTAGCGGTCGCGGGGGATGCGGATGTCCGGGGGCGGCAGCTCCACCACGTCCTCGTAGATCGGCCGGGGTGCGCCGCCATAGGCGTTGTTGATGATCACCACCTCGCGGCCGTCGCGGTAGCGACGGGAGCGGCGCAGGAGCCGCCCGTCATCGTCCACGACAGTGATGATCTGGCCGCCCGCCGGGCTGTCGACGTAGCTGTAGATCTCGCCGCCGCGCCGCTCGCTGCGATAGCCGCGGTCGCCATAGATGGTGCGGAAGCGCTCGTTCTCGTCGTGGCGGATGAAGGTGGTGTCGCGGTCGCGCACGATGATGCGGCCGGGCTCCCGGTAATAGGTCCGGCCATCGACATCGTACTCGCGGCGGTCGCGGCGGATCGTGTCGTAGTCGCGGCCGCGATAGTCGTCGTCGCGGAAGCCGCCGGGCACATAGGCCGGAGTGCCGGGCACGTTGAAGCGGTCGCGACGCTCGCCACGGCGGTCATCGAGGCGGTTTTCGTCGCGGCGATCACCGTCACGGCGGTCATTAGGGTCGCCGCGCCGGTCATCGCGTCGGTCGCCGTCACGACGATCATCGAGGCTGCGCGAATCCGGCTGTGTGCCGGGAGCCGGCGCCGGCTGGCCGAGCGGGACGGCACCGGGCTGGGTCGGGGCCGCAGCATCGGGCGGTTGAACCGGACGGCCGGGAACACCGGGTTGCTGGTTCGGCGCCACCGGACGGCCGGGAACGCCCGGCTGCTGATTCGGCGGCGTACGACCGCCGGGCGCCTCCCGCGTGCCGTCGGGCTGCGTCGCGGAGGGTGCGGCCGGCTGGTCCGGTCGGGTGGGCTGCTGCACATTCGGCGTCGCCGGACGGCCAGGAACACCGGGCCGCTGGTTCGGCGGGGTGTTCGGCTGAGCCGGATTCGTGGCCGTGGGCGGCGTCGGCTGCTCCGGGCGTTCCGCATTGGGCGGCGTCGGCGCGTTCGGAGCCCGGCGCTGGTTCGGGGCGCTGTCGGGGCGATCGGCCTCTCGGCCGGCGGGACGACCCGGACGGTCCTGGCCATCACGGTCGGGCCGCTCCGGGGTCTCGCGCCGGGCCGGCGCCTCGCGCTCGGGCGCTTCTCGCCGCGCGGGTGCATCGCGGTCCGGCGCGCGCTCGCGGGACGCAGGCGCGGCCGGCCGCTCTTCGGAGCGATCGGGCCGCTGGGGCGGTGCCGCACGTTCGGGCCGGTCCGGACGCTCCTGACGATCAGGACGCTCCTGACGTTCCTGGCGATCAGGACGCTCCTGGCGCTCGGGCCGCTCTTGCCGCTCTTGCGCCGCCGGACGTTCGGGACGACCCAGCCGCTCGGCGGGCTCCGGCCGCTCACGGGCGGCAGGCGCTTGGCGCGGCTCGGGCCGCTCCGGACGCTCGGATCTTTCCGGCCTCTCCCTTGCCGGCGGGCCGCCGCGCTCGACGCCGCCACGCTCCGCCGGGCCGGCACCGCCAAGTCCGCCGGGACCACCCGGTCCGCGTCCACCTCCGCGCGGTCCCTCGCCGGCATCCTCGCGCTGGGCCAGTTCGATCCGCCCGCCGTCACTGAGAGACCGCGCTGCGGACAGATCGGACAGGACGAGCGCGGGCAGCATGGTGCCGGCAAGGAGCAGCGAGCGGGTCATCCGCATGAAGTCGGCCTCGTAAAACACAATCGGCGGTTCCGAACACGGGCTGACCGGATTGGTTCCCGATCGCTCTACGTCGAGATCCGACGGCGACCGGTCGAGGCAGCTGCTTCGTCTGCGGCTCATCAAACGACGAAACCGGGCTTTGCGCCAGACGGCGTGGGTCTCAGGGGATGGGTGTCAGGGCCGGGGGCGGAAGCAGGCTCGGCACGATGACGCGAATGGCGCCGCGGCTCTCGCCGGTCGAGCCCGTCTGTTCGGCCTGTTCGGCGGCGTCCTTCGCGGCCGGGGCTACGGCGCCATCGCGGCTGGCAGCGTCGGCCGCAAGGCCCGCCGCGGTCCGGTCGGCTCGACCGACCAGGGTCAGGCGCACCTTGGGCGCGCGGGAGAGCTTCTCGGCCGTCATCGGGGTGACGAAGATGTCGCCCTTGTGCCGCACCAGCATGCTCTCGGCCTTCACGAGCGACTGGGCCCAGGTCTGGCCCTCCTGCTTGCAGGAGCAGTCGGCGGTGAAGCTCTTGCGGAACTTGAAGGCGGTCGGCAGCGCCGTGTAGGCGCGGCTGCCCTTGAGTGTGGCGGCGTATTTCAGGGCGTCGTCGCCATGCGGCATCGAGTAGGCGACCGCTTCCGTGCCGGGGCAGAGCGCCTGGCACATCTCATCGGCCCCGCCGCGCCCGTCCGGCAAGTTGCCCATCGGGAAATAGGACCCGTCACACGTCTTTACGCAAATGACCTTCGGGCCGCCCCGGGCGGTTTGGCCGCCTGAAACGCCCTCTTGTCCCTCGCCGGGGATCAGGCCGGTGCAGGCGTTCGACACGGCGGAGACGAGTTGCCGACGGCGGGCGGCGACGACCTCGCCATCCCCACCGCCATAGGTGGCGTTGAGTGAACGGATCCGCGCTTCGACGGCGCCGCATTGCGGCGGCCGCGTATCGAAGAACAGGAACTTGCCGCCCTCGCAGTTGAGGCTGCGATAGTAAGACTCGAGACGCGCGACCTCGCTCTGGAGCGCCGACGCGGTCGAGGCGCTGGCGTTGAGGTTGGCGAGTTCCGTGCGGTAGCGCTGGCATGCCCAGACATCCGGCGCAGCCGCAGCCGGCCACGCTCCAGCGAGGACAAGCGCGGCGAGCGCGGCGCCGATTACGCGGCGAAACTGCGGTCCGATCATCGGCATGGTGCGGATGCTGGGATTCTCGAGCAGGAGGTCGCGGGGAAGGACGCGTGAGGATGCCGGGCCGCACGAAGCGGCACAAGCGATCACCGACATGTGTTAAAGCCCCTCGCCCTTTCGGGACAGAGACACCACGTCTCTGCGGCTTAGCTTTGAGGGGATTGCGTCGATGATGTGGCTCACGGGCACCAATGGGAGCGGCCCCTCGGTCGCGACCGGCCTCGTCGCGGGCGTCGCCGCCCTCGTCGTCTCTTGTCTCGCCGCGTCCGCCCCGGCCCGGGCCCAGGAGCCCGACCGGATCTTCGACAAGTCGACGGTCTGGCGCCCGCTGACACCCAACGATAAGCTCGTGGTCTACGGCATCGACGATCCGGCCGTGGCCGGCATCGCCTGCTGGTACACCCAACCCGAGAAGGGCGGCATCAAGGGGACGTTCGGTCTTGCCGAGGATGTCTCGGACATCTCGCTCGCCTGCCGGCAGGTCGGCCCGGTCCAGTTCAAGGACAAGGTGAAACAGGGCGAGGTGGTGTTCAGCGAGCGCCGCTCGCTGATCTTCAAATCGATGCAGATCGTGCGTGGCTGTGACGTCAAGCGCAACACGCTGATCTACATGGTCTATTCGGACAAGGTGGTTCAGGGCTCGCCCAAGAACTCCACCTCCGCCGTGCCGCTCGCGCCGTGGGGGACCGAGCCGCCGCCGAAATGCGCGGATTTCGTGAAGTAGCGCGTCCGCCGAATCAATCCTGGCAGGTGATGCGCAGCGGGCGCGGCGCGCTCTTCACCGGAGCGGCGTCGCCGATGGCGCCGGTATACTCGTCCTGAGCGGCGACGCCGTAATTGGCGGCGCTGGCAAAGCCCTGCGACTCGCACCACGCGTTGGCGACGACCTGTCCGCACTCGCTCGGGCCGCCGCTGAGGCACTCGCCGACGCCGTAGCCGTCTTCAGCCGGAATCAGGAACGTCTTCTCGACATGCTTGGGCGCAGGCGCAGGCTCACTACCGGCGATGGCCGGGAGGGCGGCGGTGGCGAGGACGAAGAGGGCGGCGACCGTGCGGCGCATGGTGAAAACCTTGTGAACGGGTTCGTTCGAGTGCGGAGTGTTCGGACGGCGCGGTAAACAAATCCTTGCCGGTCCGCCTTCGGTCGGTTGAGGGAGCGCGCATCCGCCGCCCCGCTCGAATTCATCACCGTTTTGCGGTAGCCCAACCCTGGCGCGGCGACCGTCGCGGCAGCGCAACAGCGGCGGCCGGCGGCTCCGGCGACACTGTGGCAGCGGTGCCGTTCGGCGCCGTGGGACGGCCGGCGGAAGATGCTGGGCCGCAACGACAAACGACGAGGGCGGCACAGGCCGCAGGGGAGGCCGGGCAAGCCCGGCAGGAACGCAGTCGATGACGCCGATGTTGCGCCTCTACAACACGCTGACCCGCGAGAAGGCGGCCTTCGTGCCAATCGATCCGACGAATGTGCGGATGTATGCCTGCGGGCCGACGGTCTACGACGCGGCGCATATCGGCAACGCGCGGCCGATCATCGTCTTCCGACCTGTTGTTCCGGCTGCTGCGCCACCTCTACGGGCCGGCGCACGTCACCTATGCCCGCAACGTCACGGACGTGGACGACAAGATCAACGCCCGCGCGCTCGAACGCGGCATCACCATCCGCGAACTGACCGACGGTACGCTGGCACAGTTCCACCGGGACATCCGCGACCTCGGCGTGCTGATGGCCGACGATGTGAACCGCGCGGGTGAGCCGGCGCGCTTTATCGAGCCGCGGGCAACCGACCACATCGCCGAGATGCACCGGCTGATCGAGGGGCTGGTCGCCGCCGGCCACGCCTACGTGGCGGAAGGGCACGTTCTGTTCGACGTCCCCTCCATGCCCGATTACGGCGCGCTCTCGAAGCGCCCGCTCGACGAGATGGAATCGGGCGCCCGGGTCGAGGTCGCGCCCTACAAGCGCTCGCCGCTTGATTTCGTGCTGTGGAAGCCCTCGAAGGCGGGCGAACCGTCCTGGCCCTCACCCTGCGGGATCGACCTGCCCGGCCGGCCCGGCTGGCACATCGAGTGCTCGGCGATGTCGTGGAAGCATCTGGGCGAAACCTTCGACATTCATGCCGGCGGCCTCGACCTGATCTTCCCCCACCACGAAAACGAGGTGGCCCAGTCGCGCTGCTGCTTCGGCACCGACGTGATGGCCCATGTCTGGCTCCACAACGGCTTCCTGCAGGTCGAGGGGGAGAAGATGTCGAAGTCGCTCGGCAACTTCATCACCATCCGCCAAGTGCTGGACGATTGGCCGGGCGAGGTCGTGCGCCTCAACATGCTCAAGACCCACTACCGGCAGCCGATCGACTGGACCCTGCGGGGCCTGGAGGAATCGAGCCGGATGCTGGACCGCTGGTACGAGGCGGCCGGCGAAGCGGCGCCCGACGCGGAGGTGCCCGAAGGCGTGGTCGAGGCGCTCTGCGACGACCTGAACACGCCCGCGGCCCTCGGAGAATTGCATCGCCTTGCCGGCACCAGCCCCTCCGCGCTTAAGGCCGGCGCGGGACTGATGGGTTTCCTGGCCGTCACGCAGGCGCAGCGCGAAGCGGAGCGGGTCGGCGCGGCTGGGATCGACGTGGCGCGGGTCGAGGCTCTGATCGCGGAGCGCAAGGCGGCCCGCGTCGCGAAGGACTGGGCGGCCTCCGACCGGGTGCGCGACGCGCTCACTGCCCTGGGCGTGAGCGTGAAGGACAACAAGGACGGCACCACCACCTGGACGGTGGCGGGCTGAAGGGCTGCCCGAACCTTAGGGAATGGCTGGCCGAGGCGCGCAGCGGCTGAAGCGTATCAGCCCTTCAGCCGCTGCAACCAGCCGCCACGATGGGCGTAGGAGCGCCCACCGAGGCGGCGCAAAGCCTCGGTTGTCGGCACGATCGGGTACTCGGCATAGACCTGCGCGATCTCGGCGGCCGTGTTGGGCAGCCGCGAGAACTCCTCGAGGATCGCGTCGTAGTTCGTCTTGAGCGTGCGCGAGGATGGATCGAGGCCGGTGACGATCACGAGACCCGTGGGCGCGGCGTCCACGAGCATCACGTCGAGATCCGGCCGGTAGCGCTTCAGGATCGGCACGATCTTCCAGACGTCACCGGTCCACCAATTCTCGAACGGGGTGCCGCGCCCGCGGATGCCGGCCTGCATCGGGTCGCGGTCGGCCATCGGCGCGGCCACCGGCAGGCAGTCGTGCATCACGATGATCGAATCCCGCCGGCAGATCGCTTCCGTGTTGAAGAAATCCCGCAGCAGGAACTCGAACAGGTGCATGCCGTCGAGGAAGGCGAGATCGATCCGGCCGCCGACATGGCGGCGCAGGTTCAGGTTCGCGAAAAACACGTCGCTCATCGTCTGGAACAGCGAGACCCTGACCTTGTTGGCCGCGACGTTGGTCTTGAGCTGGAACTCCGGATCGACGGCGACGCCGTGACGGCAGGCGATGCCCGAGAAGATGTCGCCGAAGGCAACGCCGATTTCCAGGTAGCGCTGGACGGCGGCATTGCGCGAGAGGCGGGCCAGCACCGTCCCGTAATACTCGCCCTGGTGCTCGCCGGCGATGGTCTGTCCGGGCTCGATCGTGGCGGCCATCAGAAGCGCTTCTCGATCAGTTCATCCGCCAGCGGCGCCGGCTCGACCCGACCCAGAACCTCACGCAGCGTCTCCACGACAAGGTCGGGATCCTCGCCGACGAGGTAGTTCAGGTCGAGCCCCTCGCGGATGAAGCCGTGGGCGCGCATGTGGTCGATCAGGGTGATCAGCGGGTCCCAGAAGCCGTTTACCGAGAGCAGCAGGATCGGCTTGCGGTGCTGGCCGAGCTGGGCCCAGGTGAGCTGCTCGACCAGTTCCTCCAGCGTGCCGATGCCGCCGGGCAGGGCGACGAAGGCGTCGGCGCGGTCGAACATCAGCCGCTTGCGGGTGTGCATGTCGGAGACGACGATCGTCTCCTGCACCGCATCGAGCATGCGCTCGCGCGACTTCAGGAAGTCCGGGATGATGCCGGTGACGTAGCCGCCCGCCTCGAGCGTCGCACTCGCGACAGTGCCCATCAGGCCGACATTGCCGCCGCCATAGACGAGCTTGATCCTCTGACGGGCCAGCGCCGTGCCGAGCCGTTGGGCGGCGTCGGCGAAGGCCGGATCACCGCCGAAGCCGGAACCGCAATAGACGCAGACGGAAGTGAGCGGCACCATCACAGGCCTCCCCGACCGCGACGGCGGGACACGGCCGGGCCTTTATCCGAGCGACAGATTGCTGAGTTTGCCGAGGAAACGACCGCGCGGCCGTGTTCGAGCTTTGGTGTTCTTCTCATGTTCGTTAATATGTCACCGGATTTAGACGGGTTTTCGACACGCGGCGGCAGATCGTGCGCGCCCGCGGCGGCCCGTGGCGTACGGGAGTAGGCGGCCATGACGGCTGAGGTACGGCGAAGCATCGTCCTCGCGATTGCGGGCCTGCTCGGCGGCTTCGCCATGGTGGTCGCGTTGTTCGGGACCGGAGAGCTTCTCAAGCGCAACGCAGCGGTCAATCCTTCTGCCGAAACACCGGCCACGCCGGACAAGCCTTCGGCCGGGACGCAGACCGGCGACCGCGCGGGTAAGGCGCCCTCGACGGACTCCCCTCATGCCGCCCTCGGAGCCCTCTCGCAAGAGGGGATCGGGCCGGGAGAACCGAGCGCGGCCGATGCGAAGCCGCGCGTGGATGACGGCACGCCGACCTTCGACATCGTGCGCGTCGAACCCGACGGAGCGAGCGTGATCGCCGGGCGGGCGGCACCGAACAGCCGCATCGAGCTGCTGCGCGACGGAAAACCCTTCGCCAGCGCTCAGGCCGACGCCGCCGGGCAGTTCGCCCTGACGCCGCCGGACCTGCCGCCGGGCTCGAGCGAAATCGCCTTGCGCGCCACCGGCGCCGATGGAAAGCCGCTGCCGGGGCGCGAGAGCGTGACCGTCGTGGTCGCCGAGGCGCGCAACACCAAGCCGCTGATCGCCCTGACGGCCCCGGACGCGCCGACGCGGGTTCTGTCCCAACCCGGCGCGCCGGACGCCTCCGGCAAGCCGCCGGCCACGGTTGCCGCCGAAACGCCCGGACGGGCTGGGCCCGAGCCGAAAGTCGCCGAGGGATCGCGGGGAGCCGGCAAGGCGGCATCCGGGGCGGGCGCCCTTCGCATCGTCAGCGTGGATGCGCAGGAGGGCGGACGCCTGCACGTCACCGGCCAGACGACGGCGTGGAGCAGCCTGCGCCTCTACCTCAACGACACCATGGTCGCCTCGGGACAATCCGGAGCCGACGGGCGGGTGGCGTTCACGATCGGGCGCGGGGTGAAGCCGGGCGCCTACCGCATCCGCGTCGATTCCGTCGATTCGGGGGGCAGCAAGGTGAAGGCCCGCGCCGAAGTCGCCTTCGCCTATCCCGACAGCGTGCCGCCGACGCGCTACGCCGACAACAGCCCGGCCGAGACGACAGCACCGGCTGCGACGGGCAAGCCTTCCGCGACGGCACCGGCTGCGGCGAAGCTCAAATCCGGCGAGGTGGGGGCCGTACCGAGCCCCGCGGCGCCCCCAGCCAGGGCCAGCGGCGCGGCAGGGACCGAACCGGAGCGTCCGGCTGCGTCCGGCACCGGGTCGCTGGCCGCAGCGGCACCGGCGCCGGGTGCGGATAACAGAGCCGCCGCGCTCTCTCCGCGCCGTCCGGATGGCGTCGAGGGGGGGGCCGTGTTCGTGCCGGAGGTCGCCACCGCCCGGATCACGCGCGGCGACAGCCTGTGGCAGATCAGCCGGCGCACCTATGGCCGCGGCAACCGCTACACCGTGATCTACGACGCCAACCAAGAGCAGATCCGCGACCCGAACCGGATCTATCCCGGCCAGATGTTCGTGCTGCCGAACAACGAATCCAAGCCGAGCGTGCCGTCCACCAAAAGCGGCCCGGACCGCCGGACCTGACGGAACGGGCGGAGGCCCGAGGCGCGAAGAGGATGTGCGATCCGGTGCGAGCGCCTATATGCGCCTCGCGACGGCCGCCTGGCGCCGAAAGATCTCTTCGAACCTCATCATGGCAAATGCACCCGTGCCGGCGGGGGAGGGCGCGTCTGCGCCCCTCGAACGCCCTGGCCTCCTGACGACCTATCGCCGGCTCTGGCCCTATCTCTGGCCAAACGGCCGCGTCGATCTTCAGCGCCGGGTCTTCCTCGCCTTCGGCCTCCTGTTCGTCGCCAAGGCCGCGACGATGGTGATGCCCTTCACCTTCAAATGGGCCACCGACGCGCTGGTCGCGGCCATCGGCTCCAAGGACGGCGCCGGGGAGGCCGCCGCCGCTGCGGTGCCGGCCGGGCTCCTCTCGGCGCCCTTCCTGCTGATCGCGCTCTACGGCCTGTCGCGGATTGCCATGGCCGGGCTGACGCAGGTTCGCGACGGGCTGTTCGCCAAGGTCGCGATGCACGCCGTGCGCAAGCTCGCGCTCCAGACCTTCGAGCACATGCATCGCCTGTCCCTGCGCTTCCACCTCGAGCGCAAGACCGGCGGCCTCACCCGCGTGCTGGAACGCGGCCGCTCCGGCATCGAGGAATTGTCGCGCCTGATGGTGCTGACGCTGGTGCCGACCATCGTCGAGTTGGTCCTCGTGCTCGGCATCCTCGCCTACGAGTTCGATTGGCTCTACTCGGTGGTCGTGGCGGCGATGATCGCCAGCTATCTCGGCTTTACCTGGAAGGCGACCGACTGGCGCATCGGCATCCGCCGCCGGATGAACAACTCGGACACCGAGGCCAACTCCAAGGCGGTCGATTCGCTGCTCAACTTCGAGACGGTGAAGTATTTCGGTGCCGAACGGCGCGAGACCGCCCGCTACGACGCGTCGATGGAACGCTATGAGAAAGCCTCGACGCAGACCTACGTCTCGCTCGCCGTGCTCAATGCCGGCCAGGCCGTGATCTTCACCGTCGGCATGACGGCGGTGATGCTCCTGGCCGCCCGCGACATCATGGCTGGTAACACCACCATCGGCGGCTTCGTGCTCGTCAACACGATGCTGATTCAGCTCTCGATGCCCCTGAACTTCATGGGCATGATCTACCGCGAGATCAAACAGGCGCTGATCGACATCGACGACATGTTCCTGATCCTCCACCGCAACCCGGAGATCGCCGACCGCGCTGGCGCGTCCCCGCTCAAGGTCGAGGCCGGGACGGTGCGCTTCGAGGACGTGCGCTTTGCCTACATCCCGGAGCGGCCGATCCTGCGCGGAGTCTCGTTCGAGGTGCCGGCCGGGAAGACCGTGGCCATCGTCGGCCCCTCGGGGGCGGGCAAATCCACCCTGTCGCGCCTCCTCTTCCGCTTCTACGAGCCGGGGGCCGGCCGCATCACCATCGACGGCCAGGACATCACCGCCGTCCGCCAGGATTCGCTGCGTGCGGCGATCGGCATGGTCCCGCAGGACACGGTGCTGTTCAACGACACGATCGGCTACAACATCCGCTACGGCCGCTGGGACGCGACAGAGGCCGAGGTGCGGGAGGCCGCCCGCCTCGCGCAGATCGACCGCTTCATCGAGAGCCTGCCGGAGGGCTACGACACGCCGGTGGGCGAGCGCGGGCTCAAGCTCTCCGGCGGCGAGAAGCAGCGCGTGGCGATCGCCCGCACCATTCTGAAGGGGCCGCCGATCCTCGTGCTCGACGAGGCCACCTCGGCGCTCGACTCATTCACCGAGCGCGACATTCAAACGGCCCTCGACCGGGTCAGCCAGGGCCGCACCACGTTGGTCATCGCGCACCGCCTCTCGACGGTCATCAACGCCGACGAGATCCTCGTGCTCGACCAGGGCCGCGTGGTCGAGCGCGGCAATCACGCCGAATTGCTCGCCCGCGGGGGCGTCTACGCCGCGCTCTGGAACCGCCAGCGCGAGGCGGATGCCGCCCGCGAGGCGCTCAAGCGGGCCGAGGACGAGCGCCTGCTGCTGGAAGAGGCACGGCGCTCGGAGCCGGAAGCCGTGCACTAACCCGCGGTTGACGGAACCGCGCCCCCCTGCCATCCGGCGGGGAAGATTCGCCCCGCCGGAGTCCAACGGGAGCCCATGACCGACCTCATCGAGACGATCCGCCGGACGCTCGTGCCGATCCACAAGGAGGGCTACCCCTTCATCCTGATCGGCATCGTGCTCACCGTGGTGCTCGGCTACTTCTCGCAGTTCTTCGGCTGGATCTTCCTGATCCTGACGCTCTGGGTCTGCTACTTCTTCCGCGATCCCGAGCGGGTGGTGCCGGTCGGCGACGGCCTCATCGTCTCCCCCGCGGACGGGCGCGTGAACCTGATCTCGACCGTGCTGCCGCCGGCCGAACTCGACCTCTCGCACGAGCCGATGCTGCGGATCTCGGTGTTCATGAATGTGTTCGACTGCCACGTGAACCGCGTGCCGGTCTCCGGCAAGATCGGGCAGATCCACTACACGCCGGGCCTGTTCCTCAACGCCGAGCTCGACAAGGCGAGCGAGGACAACGAGCGCAACGGCCTCGTCATGGAGACGACGCATCGCGGCCAGCCGGTGCGCATCGGCGTGGTGCAGATCGCCGGCCTCGTGGCCCGGCGCATCGTCGGCTTCGTCTCGGCCGGCGAGTCCCGCCAAGTCGGCGAGCGCTTCGGCCTCATCCGATTCGGCTCGCGGGTCGATGTCTACCTGCCGCTCGGCACCCGCGTGCTCGTCGGCCTCGGCCAGAAGGCGGTGGCCGGCGAGACCGTACTGGCCGACCTCGGTGGCGGCTCGGAGCGGGCCTTCCGCCGCATCTGATCTCTTTGCAGAAGAGCGACATGCCGAGAAGCGACGAGCCGAAAGACACGTCGAGAGACGAGTCGAGCGACGACATGGACGATCTGTTCCCGCCCTTCGCGCCGGACCCGAACGATCGGCCGCGCCGGTTCCGGCCGGTGCCGTTCCGGATGATCGCGCCGAACATGATCACCCTGCTCGCGCTCTGCCTCGGGCTGACCGCGATCCGGCTGGCCTTCGAAGGCCGGTTCGAGCCGGCGGTGATCGCGGTGATCGTCGCCGCCGTTCTCGACGGGATCGACGGGCGCGTGGCGCGCCTGCTCAAGGGCACGTCGCGCTTCGGCGCCGAACTCGACTCGCTCTCCGACTTCGTCAATTTCGGCTGTGCCCCGGCGCTGATCCTCTACAGCTTCACCCTGCACAACCTCAAATCCGTCGGCTGGATCGTCGCCCTGGTCTTCGCCATCGCCATGTGCCTGCGGCTCGCGCGCTTCAACGCGATGCTCGACGATCCCAACCGCCCCGAATGGAAGAAGGACTACTTTGTCGGCATGCCGGCGCCAGCCGGCGCCATCACCGGCATGCTGCCGCTCTACCTGCACTTCCTCGGCCTCGATTTCAGTGCCTGGGGCCGGCCGGTGATCCTCGTCTACGTGCTCGCCATCGCGCTCCTCGTCGTCTCCACCGTGCCGACCTTCTCGGGCAAGACCTGGGGCAAGCGCGTGCCGCGCGACCTCGTGGTGCCGATCTTCCTCGTGGTCGTGGTCGGCTTCGGCCTCGTGATCAGCTTCCCGTTCGAGGCGATGGCGGCGGTGAGCCTGGCCTATCTCGCGGGCCTTCCCTTCGGCGCCGCGCAATACCGCAAGCGCCTGAAGCAGGAGGCGGCGCGCACGACTGCCGCCGCGACGGCGGAGCATCCGGCGTCGCCGGGGGCGTAACGCTCCGCCTCGGCGACGATCCCTCCGCTGACCGGGATCTGGCACCGTCCGGCCTCGTCCCGTCACCCGTATTGGGGCGAGTGAGGAGACAGCCGTGACAGGTGAGACGGATTTCGTCCGGCGGATCGGGCTCGTGCATCCGATCATCCAGGCTCCCATGGTCGGCCCGAAGGCGCCGCTCGCCGCTGCCGTTAGCGGGGCGGGCGGCCTCGGCTCGCTTGCCTGTGCCGCGCTCACGCCCGATCAGATCCGTGCCGAGGTAGCCGCGATCAGGGTCGTGACGGAGGCGCCGTTCAACCTGAACTTCTTCTGCCACGAGCCGCCCGCACCCGACCCGGCGCGCGAGGCCGCGTGGCGGGCCGCCCTCGCGCCCTACTACGCGGCGTTCGGGCTCGACCCGACGGCGCCGGTGGCGATGGCCAACCGCGCGCCCTTCGACGCCGCGATGGCCGAGGTGGTGGAAGAGCTGCGCCCGGCAGTCGTCAGCTTTCATTTCGGCCTGCCGGCGGATCCGCTGCTGCGGCGGGTGCGGGACGCCGGCTGCCTGATCTGGTCCTCGGCCACCACGGTGCGCGAGGCGCGCTGGCTCGCGGAGCGCGGCGTCGATGCGGTGATCGCGCAAGGCGCAGAGGCCGGCGGTCACCGCGGTATGTTCCTCACCGACGCGGCCGCCTCGCAGGTCGGCTCCATCGCCCTCGTGCCGCAGATCGCCGACGCCGTGGATGTGCCGGTAATCGCGGCGGGCGGCATCGGTGATCCCCGCGGCGTCGCGGCCGCCTTCGCGCTGGGTGCCAGCGCCGTGCAGGTCGGCACCGCCTATCTGCGCTGCCCGGAGGCCGGCATTTCCGCGCCCTATCGTGCGGCACTGGCGGCGGCCCGCGACGAGGACACGGCACTCACCAACGTGCTGACCGGGCGCCCGGCCCGCGGCCTGCTCACCCGCGCCGTGCGCGAGCTCGGACCCGTCAGCCCGCTCGCTCCGGCCTTTCCCGGCGCGGCGGTGGCGCTCCAGCCCCTGCGTATGGCCGCGGAGGCGGCGGGCTCGGGCGACTTCTCGCCGCTCTGGTCCGGGCAGGCGGTCGGCCTCTCGCGGGAGCGGCCGGCGGCTGAACTGACCCGCCTGCTGGCGAGCGGGAGTCCACGATAGGCCGAAACGAGAAAGGGCCGCCCCGAGGGGCGGCCCTTCCAGATTCCGAGACGATCTCGAAAAATTAGCGCGAGTAGAACTCGATGACGAGGTTCGGTTCCATCTGCACCGGGTAGGGCACCTCAGTGAGGCCCGGGATCCGGGTGACGCGGGCGGTCATCTTGTGATGATCGACCTCGATGTAGTCCGGCACGTCGCGCTCGGCGAGCTGCGAAGCCACGACCACGATCTCGAGCTGGCGGGAGGCTTCCTTCACCTCGATCACGTCGCCGGCCTTGACCTGGTAGCTCGGGATGTTGACCCGGCGGCCGTTGACCTTGATGTGCCCGTGGTTGACGAACTGGCGCGCCGCGAACGGGGTCGCCACGAACTTCGAACGGTACACCACGGCGTCGAGGCGGCGCTCGAGCAGACCGATCAGGTTCTCGCCGGAGTCACCACGCAGGCGGATCGCCTCGGCGTAGTAACGGCGGAACTGCTTCTCGGTGATGTTGCCGTAGTAGCCCTTGAGCTTCTGCTTGGCGCGCAGCTGCGTGCCGAAGTCGCTCATCTTGCCCTTGCGGCGCTGGCCGTGCTGGCCGGGGCCGTATTCGCGGCGGTTCACGGGGCTCTTCGGGCGGCCCCAGATGTTCTGGCCCATGCGGCGATCGAGCTTGTGCTTCGCCTGGACGCGTTTTGACATCGCTGTTCCTCTGGAACAAAATTTTGAGGAACGCGCCCTCCTCTCCCTCTTCGCCGAAGCGGCGAGGGCGACAGGGCGGCTGTTACCGCCCACGGGTGCGCATGAAATGCGACGGGGCCCCAAACCGGAGCCCCGTACACCAGCGGGTGCCTAGACGAGAACGCCGACACGGTCAATGCCGCGCCCCATGGCACGACTCCGCCGCATCCCGGTCCTCACCTTTCGTTAACCCTCGTATCGCCTGAATCGCGCGAGAGAATCCCCGAACCCTGACGGAGCGCCGACCCATGCCGACGCCAGCCACCCGCGCCAGCCTGATCGGGCTTGCCCTTGCCAGCGGCCTTCTCGCCGGCCCTGCGCGAGCCGATTTCCAATCCTGCCTTGCCGGCATCCAGGCGCAGGCCGCCGGGGCCGGCGTCTCGGCCCAGACCTTCCGCGCCGCGACGGCCAACATCGCCTACGACGACAAGGTGATCGAGCTGTCCCAGGCGCAGCCGGAATTCAAGACGCCGATCTGGGACTACATGTCGGCTCTGGTCGACGAAGAGCGGGTCGAGGACGGGCGCGCGGCCATGCGCCAGCATGCCCAGGCTTTGGCGAACGCAGAGGCGCGCTACGGCGTCGATCGTCACACCATCGCCGCGGTGTGGGGCGTCGAGTCCAATTTCGGCAAGAACCTCGGCAAGATGCCGCTGGTGCAGTCCCTCGCCACGCTCGCCTGCTCGAGCAACCGCCGTCGCGACTTCTTCCGCACCGAACTGATCGCGACGCTGAAGATCATCGAGCGCGGCGACATCGAAGCCTCGCGGCTGACCGGCTCCTGGGCCGGCGCCTTCGGCCAGACGCAGTTCATGCCCACCACCTACCAGCGTCTCGCCGTGGACGGCGACGGCGACGGGCGGCGCGACGTGGTCGATTCGGTGGCCGACGCGGTCGCCTCCACCGCCAACTTCCTGCGCGTCGCCAAGTGGTCGAACGGCCAGCCCTGGGGCTACGAGGTGCGGCTGCCGCGCGGCTTCAACGTCGCCGCCGCGGGCCGCAAGAACAAGCATGCCGTCGGCCACTGGGCCTCGCTCGGCGTCACCCGGGTCGATGGCAAGGCGCTGACGGGAGAGGGGCCTGCCGGCATCATCGCGCCCGCGGGCATCAATGGCCCGGCCTTCCTCGTGACAAAGAACTTCGACGCGATCTATTCCTACAACGCCGCCGAATCCTACGGGCTGGCCATCGCCGTCCTCTCGGACCGCCTGCGGGGCCGCCCCGGCGTCCAGGCCGACTGGCCGACCGACGATCCACCGCTCTCGCGTGCCGAGCGCCGCGACCTCCAGACCCGCCTGACCGCCCGCGGCTACGATGTCGGCGAGCCGGACGGCAAGGTCGGCTCCAAGACCCGCGAAGCGATCAAGGAGATCGAGCGCCAACTCGGCATGCCCGCCACCGGGCGGCCGGGCGGCAAGGTGCTGGAGGCGCTGCGGCGGGGGTAACGGCGACCCGGCGCGCCGGATCGTCGGCTTCGGCTACGCGTACGAGCCCGCGTCAATCCGGGAAAAACCGTGCTCGCATCGTCGCAACGACCCCCTCGGCCTGAGCGAGAGGTCAGTCGGCTTCCTCGGCCGAGGGTGCTCCGGCCATATCATCGGCGCGGATGCGAACATCCTGAAGGCGGCTGCAACCGCCTTCGGTATCGCCGGCAAAAGGAGCCGAGCCACCGCCAGCGCTCGCTCGGCATTGCCGATGAAGGCGAGGGCGATCGCGCCCGTCACAGGCGAACACCGTCGCGCCGGATGCTCGCGATTAGAGTGGGGTTGGGAAAGCGCTCGGGGTGGCGCCATTCGCTCTCCCACAGCGGCACGGCCTGAACGAGCAGACCAGTTTTTCCATCAGAATATCGAAGGCGATCTCGGCCATCTCGCCCGGGATACGGCTACGTTCAGCGTAATCGCCGTCCAGTACAACGGCGTGATCGGCGTCGCTGTCAGCCTGATGCGTTCCTCGGGCTCGGTTTCCGAACAAGAAGACCTCGCGGATGGGGTAATGCCCACCGATCCACCTGAGAAAAGCGCGCACGCCGCACTCCGTCGCGTCGTCCGGAAACGGCGATCGACAGGCGTCCGTGCTCGGCTCCGGATCGGACATCGACCTGGGAAGGACTCCGCACCGGCTGCCCGTGCCAGTCCTCTCTGTGCATGGAAATGCGAAACAAAAAACCCGCCCCGATCATCTCGGGACGGGCGCATCGGCAGGAGCGGCCCCGTAGGACCACTCTTGGATAAGGATTACTCCGCGGCAGTCGCGGCGGCGGCCTTCTGGGCCTTGGCCTTATCGGAGCGGTCCGAACGCTCGACGATACGGGCCGACTTACCGCGGCGGTCGCGCAGGTAGTAGAGCTTGGCGCGACGGACCTTACCGCGGCGGACCACCTTGATCGAGTCGATCATCGGGGAGTGCACGGGGAAGACGCGCTCCACGCCCTCGCCGTAGGAGATCTTGCGGACGGTGAAGCTCTCGTTGAGGCCGCCGCCGTTGCGGGCGATGCAGACGCCCTCATAGGCCTGGACGCGGGTACGCTCGCCTTCCTTGACGCGAACGTTGACGATGACCGTGTCGCCCGGCTCGAAATCCGGAATGGTCTTGGCGAGGCGGGCAACTTCTTCCCGCTCAAGCTGCTCGATGATGTTCATTGAAAAAGCTCCGGCCGTTAGCGCCCGTCCGGTAAAGTCCGGGCGTCAGGATTTCGGCATCCTGTTGTGAGTTGGGCGGGGCTGTACAGGATGCCCGCCGCTTTGTCGATGGGGTTAGCGCCCCGCTCCAGCAATCACCCGAGCGGGAGCGTCATGATACGATCATGCTTACCGACGCCGACGATCCGTCGGGGGCGATCAGTTCCGGAGGGAACCGGTGGTCGTGACCGCGGCCTGCGGCTTCGCCTTGGGAGCCTCGGACTTGTGGGTCTCGGGCTTGTGGCCCTCGGCGGCCTTCTCGTCCTTGCCGGGCTTCTTGCCCAGGACCTTGCTGAAGGCGCTCACGTCGCCATCCGCGTCGGCGACGGTGACACGGGCGGGCTTGGCTGAGCCGGGCTTGGCGTGACCCGCCTTGCTGTCAGCCGCCTTGGCCGGCTCCTGCACGGCGACCACCGTCGTCGGCTTCACCTGCTCCTTACGGGCAGCGGCGGCCTTAGTCGGGCCGGGCGCGTCGGCGGGGGCGGCGGCGATCAAGACGGGCTTGCCCTTGGCATCGACCTCGAACTCGTTCGGCCCGAGCGCGAGGCTCTCCGGCCGGCTGACGTCACCGAGGTGATAGCGGCCGTATTCCTTGGCCGTATAGGCGAGCTCCTTCTCCTTTTCCTTCTCGTTCTCGATCAGGGCTGCGAAGGTCGGCCCCTCCGGCTTCTGCGGGCGGAAGACCGGGTTCTGGCCGCCGTCGTCATAGACGACGCGGGTCGCAGGCGTGCCCTTGGCGATCAGCTCGGCAACCTCGTGGCTGTCGCGGTCGCGCTTCTCGGCGACCAGCGGATCGACCCGCGGCGTGCAGTTGCCCGCCGCCACGTCGGCACCGCCGAACACGTATTTGGTGCCGCAGGCCGCGACCCGCGGCTCCTCCTTGAGGGTCTCGAAATAGTCCGAGCCTTCCTTGAGGTTCTTCCAGAACGGCGCGTTGGGGTCGTTGCGGAACTTGGCGATGTTCGAGGCCGTCATCCGGAACGGGTAGGACTGGAACTGGAACGCGCGCTGGCCGCCGTTGAAGGCCTCGCGGGCGATGGCGTAGATCTCCGACATCGAGGCGTCGGTCATCGCGAAACAGCCCGACGACGAGCAGGTGCCGTGCACCATGATGTAGTTGCCGGTGCCGCCCTTGGCCCGGTCGATGGCGTTGGGGTAGCCGACATCGAAGGAGAGGTAGTAGCTCGAATTCGGGTTCATCTGACCCGGCGTGATCGCGTAGAACCCTTCCGGCGCCTGCCGGTCGCCCTGCTTCAGCTTGGGGCCGAGCTGGCCCGACCAGCGACAGATCGGGAAGGTCTTCAGCAGCGCGTACTGGCCGTTGGCGCCGCGCTTCCACACCTCCATCTCCGCTTCCTTCTTGAAGGCGCGGATCAGGATCGGGTCGGATTGGCTCATGCCCTTGGTCTGCATGAGCGCAAGGGTCTGCGGGGGAATCGGCGTCAGGCTGCGGGTCGAAGCGCCGCCGAGCATGGCGCTGTCCTGGCAGGCACCGAGGGTCATCGCCAGAGCGACGGCAGCAGCCGCCACAAACGGACGCACAGCCATGGGGAACCCGTCCTTACGTGTCCTCGCCCGCAGGGCAATTCCTGCCCTTTTGCGGACGTCACTCCCCGAACCCTATAGGCTCGCTAAGCTTACCCAGAGCTTACCGCAAGACGGCGATCCACATTGTGGACAGCCGTTGCAAATCCATCACGGTTCCGCAGGAAATGGGCTGCGCTCCCGCAGAACAGCCTTCACGAAGGCGTCATCGGCGCGGAATCGGCGAAGCGAACACCAACCGATGGCGAACGAACCTCGATCCGGAGCCAATCGAGTTGCGGCTCCTGCGCGAGCACGCTCACCGTCCGGCTCTCCCCCTGGTGCAGCTGAAGCATCAGGAGGTGATTGTCCGCACCCCGCGCCGTCAGCGCATCGCGGATCGCCCGAACCGTCGCCGCCTCGGTGGGGAGGGCGGTCATCAGGTAGAAGCGGTTGCGGGCACCGGGCCGGTCCAGGGCCGCACGCAGCCGCCGCACGCCGGCTTGCAGGAAACGGTAATCCTCGTCGCTGGCCGCCGGGTCGTGGTGGTTGAACACGAACGGAATCGCGTGCCGATCCCGGTAGAGGAGATGGCGGCAACGCGTCTCGTTCGGCGCCTGCCGCTCATGCAGGGGCGTGCTCTCGTAGTGGCGCCGGTCGAGCAGATCGGAAAAGTCGTCGGCGAGGCAATCGCGGACCATTCCCGGCGACGAGAAGATCCAGTCGAAGGGTGCCGACCATGTGCGCAGGTCGAGCCCCTTCAGGATCTGCGCGGTATGGCAGTGGCTGCCGAGCGAGATGTGGTTGACGGCGCCGGGCTCACGGAGGTCGCGCCGGCCGAGGCGGCGCAGGCCGTTCAGCAGGCCCGCGCCGAGCCCCCGTTTCACAGCTTGCGGCCGATCTCGAGAAACTTCTGCGCGCGCCGGTCTCGGACCTCGTCCGGGCTCAAGCCTTCGAACTCGGCCAGCGCGCGGGCGATGGCGTCACCGGTCGCGTTGAGCGCCGCCTGACGGTCGCGGTGCGCGCCGCCGGTGGCTTCGGGCACGATGGAATCGATGATGCCGAGGCGCAGCAGATCCTGCGCGGTGATCTTCATGGCGGTGGCGGCGTCGTGCGCCCGGCCCTGGTCGCGCCACAGGATCGAGGCGGCGCCCTCCGGGGAGATCACGCTGTAGATGGCGTGTTCCAGCATCATCACCGTGTTGGCGGTGGCGATGGCGATGGCCCCGCCCGAGCCGCCTTCGCCGATGACGACGGCGACGTTCGGTACGCCGAGCGCGAGACAGGCTTCCGTGGAGCGGGCGATCGCCTCGGCCTGGCCGCGCTCCTCGGCCTCGATGCCGGGGAAGGCGCCGGCGGTGTCGACGAAGGCGAGGACCGGCAGGCCGAAGCGGTCGGCGGTCTCCATCAGGCGCACGGCCTTGCGGTAGCCCTCCGGCCGGGCCATCCCGAAATTGTGCCGCAGCCGCGCCTCGGTGGTCGCGCCCTTCTCCTGGCCGAGGACGCAGACCGGGCGGCCGCGAAAGCGCCCGAAGCCGCCGATGATCGCCTCGTCCTCGCCGAAGGTACGGTCGCCGGCCAGCGGCGTGAACTCGTCGATCAGCCCGGCGCAGTAATCGACGAAGTGCGGCCGCTGCGGATGGCGCGCGACCTGCGTCTTCTGCCAGGGGGTGAGGGCGGCATAGATCTCGGCGAGCGCCTGGGCCGCCTTGCCCTCCAGGCGCCCGACCTCCTCGCTGATCGAGACGGCGCCGTCGCGCTGGCCCAGGGCCTTGAGTTCCTCGAGCTTCGCCTCGAGTTCCGCCACGGGCTTCTCGAAGTCGAGATAGGAGCGCATCACCGCCATCGATCGTCGGTCCAACTTCTTGCTCGGCAGCCGTGCACCCGCCCGGCGCCCTGCGACCGGCGCGAGGTGTTCGGGGAAGCGGGCATGGGTGTCAACCGCCGCTTAGCGTCAGCGCGTGCGGCGCAGCAAGATCGACTTCGCCGAACCATTGGGGCAAGTCGTGGGGCGAGAGGGTCCGCGCGGCCCGCGAACCGGAGGGAAATCATGAGCCTGCAAGGGAAAGCTGCCGTGGTCACCGGCTCGACGAGCGGCATCGGCCTCGCCATCGCCAAGAGCTTCGCCAAGGACGGCGCGAACGTGGTCCTCAACGGATTCGGCAACCCCGAAGACATCGAGCGGACCCGCAGCGGCATCGAGAGCGAGTTCGGGGTCAAGGCGGTCTATTCGCCCGCCGACCTCACCAAGCCGGACGAGATCGGCGGGCTGATCGCACTCTCGGTCGAGACGTTCGGCAGCATCGACATCCTCGTGAACAATGCGGGCATCCAGTACGTCTCGCCGATCGAGGACTTTCCGGTCGAGAAGTGGGACCAGATCATCGCGCTCAATCTCTGCTCGGCCTTTCACACCCTGCGTGCGGCCGTGCCGCACATGAAGGCGAAGGGCTGGGGCCGGGTCATCAACACGGCCTCGGCGCACTCGATGGTCGCCTCGCCCTACAAGTCGGCCTACGTCGCGGCCAAGCACGGCGTCGTCGGCCTCACGAAGACGGCGGCGCTCGAACTCGCCACCCACGGTATCACCGTGAACTGCATCTCACCGGGCTATGTCTGGACGCCGCTGGTGGAGAGCCAGATCCCGGACACGATGAAGGCGCGCGGCCTCACCAAGGAGCAGGTGATCGAGGAGGTGCTGCTCAAGGCGCAGCCGACCAAGGAATTCGTGACGATCGATCAGGTGGCGGCGCTCGCCCTGTTCCTGTGCACGGACAGCGCCAGCCAGATCACCGGCGCTAACATCGCCATGGATGGCGGCTGGACGGCGCAGTAGCACCGGCGATGGGCGGAGCGCGGCGCTAGGGCATCGTTCCGAAAGGTAGTTGCCGGCTTTCGGAAATAAGATGATGCATAAGCAAGAGCTTCGATCATCGTCCTGGATCACGTACCCAAGACGATGATCGAGCGTCGCGCTCCGATGGCTTCGTTCAGCGGCGCGAATGCAGCAGCAGGGCGAGGCCGTAGCCGACAGCGCCGGCAATCATGAGAGCGAGGAACGGGTTCTCCCCGACCTGCGTCTCGACCCGCTCGCGCCCGTCGCGCAGATACGTGCCGCCGTTGCGGCTGACGCGGTCATAGGCATCCTCCGCATAGCCGCCGACATCGTCGGCGATATCGCGCACGGTGTCCTTGGCCTGCCCGTAGATGCGCTGCGCGCGGCCCTCGGCTTCCCGGTAGCGGCCCTCCAGCGAATCCCGGTCCGAGCCGAGCGCATCGCCCACCACGCCCTGCGCCCGGCCGCCGAGATCCTTTGCGGTGCCGACGATGCGATCCGAATCCACCATGGCGGAACTCCTGTTTTTGTTAGGCCCGCCACCTTGAGAGTTTCGGGCGGGCGTCGGACAGGAGAACGTGCGAGGAGGGATTCGGTCCCGCGCGGCCGCGAAAAAGCGGCGTCCGCCGTCCCGCTGAAGACGCGGATCAGCCCGCCTCGGCCAGCACCACCGCCCGCGGCGGCGGGAGGTTGGAGCGCAGTTCGCGGCTGACCGTCGAGGAGGTCGCGACGGTACCGAGATTGACGTAGGTCTCGTGATTCTTCTCGATCGCCGAGAGATCGTAGAGGTAGTTCACCATCAGCCCATAGGACTGCTTCAGACCCTTCTTCGAGGTGTCGCCGAGGAAGTTCATCCGCTCCAGCCGGGCGCCGTTGCCGAGATGGAAGCGGGCCACCGGATCGAGCGGGCGGCCCTTCTCGTTCTTGGCGCGCAGGAAATAGGCCGCCGCCGCAGGCAGCATGGCGCGTCGCACCGCTTCGCACTTCGTCTTGTCGCTGCGCCAATCCTCGGTATCGAGCAGGCGCAACGCCTCCACATCCTCGCGCGTCAGGCCCTGCGGCGCATCGGCGCCACGCTCGCGGTCGAGCCAGGTGCGGAAGCCGGGCACCGGCGAGAGGGTGACGAAGGTCTTCAGCGAAGGAATCTCGCGGGCGAGATCCTCGACCACCTGCTTGATGAGGAAGTTGCCGAAGGTAACGCCGGCCAAGCCCTTCTGACAGTTCGAGATCGAGTAGAAGATCGCGGTCGTGGCGCTGCGCGCGGGCACCGGTTCGCGCCCGTCGGCGAGGATCGGCTGGATCGCCGGAGCGATGGCGTTGGTGAGCGCCACCTCGACGAAGATCAGCGGCTCGTCGAGCAGAGCCGGGTGGAAGAAGGCGAAACAGCGCCGGTCCGTCGGCTGGATGCGGCGGCGCAACTCGTCCCAATCGGCGATCTCGTGGACCGCCTCATAGCGGATGATCTTTTCGAGGATGTCGGCCGGCGTCGACCAGTCGATCGGGCGCAAAACGAGGAAGCCCCGGTTGAACCAAGAGGCGAACAGGTGCTCGAAATCGCTGTCGAGGCTCACCGCCGCGTCGATCGTCTCCGGGGCGGCTTCCCGATCCTTCAGGCGCTTGCGCAGCGTGAACAGATCCTCGCGCATCCGCACCAGCGCCAGGGTGCCGCCGCGGGCGAGGTTGAGCCGCCGAATCAGTTCCTGCGAGCGCGGCTCGGCCGCCACGTGCAACAGGCCGAGACGGGCCCGCGTCGGATCGGCACGGTAAGCGGCGATCGCGGCATCGACCGCGTCATGGTCGGCACCGAATTCAGTGGCAATGAGTTCGAGGAAGGCGAGCCGGTCCTCAAGGGGAAAGGCGGCGTAGCGATCGAGGATCAAGCGCGCGAGCGCGACACCGGAGGCTTCGCCGCGCCGGGAGATCAGGTCTTCGCAGAACCGGGCGAGGTCGGCCGCGCTCGCCGTCCGCGCCAGATCGGAGCGGGCCAAGCCGATGAGGTCCCGGCCCCGGTCACTGATGGTCTGGATGAGATCGCCGAGGAACGAGATCGCCGCCATGACCGAACAAGCCCTTGGATCCGCCGAGCCGACGCAGACAAGGCTCGGCCGTTACCGGAACCTAAAGCCTACGCCGCCTCGGCGCCAGATATGGGAGGTATGCGGGAGCCCCATTGGGCGCCTCCGGCAACACCATTCCGCTGCGCGAATCACCCTGTCGCAGCAGGCGATGGTCGGCCGAGGCCGAGCCGTTGGCGGCCCTCAGAACTCGGCCTCCGCATGCGGCGCGAGATCCACCGTGTCGGCGCGTTCGCGCCAATCATTCACACCGCGTGAGCGGGCAAAGCGGATCTCCGCGGCCTTCAGGGCGCGCTCCGGATCGCGGGCGCGCGAAATCTCGACGAAGCCGACCGTGAAGGGCACCCCGAGGATCTGCTTCGCGAAGTGGACGCGGTAATTCGACATACACGACTCCTCATCTTGAAGCGGCGGCCGGCCACCTGGAGAAAATGTGCGCCATCACGCGCCCATCTGTAAATGGTTACCCGGCCAAGCTGCTGCGAAGGCTGTGCGTTTTTCTTACAATTGATCATATAGGCGCTCTTTTGGGGGATGCTACCACCGCGCGTCCGGGTGTCGCCGGTGCGACGTGCGCTCCCCATTCGCCCTTGGCGAGGACACGGTCTTTGACCGCGCGTTTCGTCGGGCCGTCCGGGCAAAATCAGACATTCTGCCGCGCGAAGGCTGCACCTCACCGTGTCACCGGGGCTGGCGGTCCGGCAGCGGCCTGCCGTATGGGGCGGTCCATGCCGTTTTCCCCACCCCTCAATGCCCCTCCGTCCCAACCCTGCGAGATGCGGGCGGCGCAGCGATGAGCCGTGATGCAGGGGGCGACCGCGTCCTTTCTCCGACGACGCGCATCGGGCTCACCCTGATCGCGGGCGGGGCCGTCGCCAACATCTACTACAATCAGCCTCTGCTCGCGGTCCTCGTCGCCGAGTTCGGCGAGCGGGCGGCCCTGCTCGTGCCCACGGCCAGCCTCGTCGGCTACGGTCTGGGCATCCTGTTCCTCGTGCCCCTGGGCGATGCCCTGCCGCGGCGCGACCTCATCGTGTGGCAGTTGCTGGGGCTGGCCGTCGCACTGGTCGTCGCCGCGCTCAGCCCGAATCTCGCCGTGCTCGCGGCGGCGAGCCTCGTCATCGGCGTGCTCGCCTGCGCCGCGCAGCAGGCGGTGCCCTTCGCCGCCGAGCTTGCGCCCGATGCAAGCCGGGGACGAATCGTCGGCGGCGTGATGACCGGCCTCCTCTCCGGCATCCTGCTCGCCCGCACCGCGAGCGGCTTCGTCGGCGCGCAGTTCGGCTGGCGCGCGGTGTTCTTCGCCGCGGCCGGCCTCGCCGTCGCCATGGCGGGGGTCGCGTGGCGCACGCTGCCGCGCAGCGCACCGAAGCAGCGCCTGCGCTATCGCGCGCTGATGATCTCGCTGCTGCATCTCGTGCGCAGCCAGCCGATCTTGCGCAACGCCAGCCTGTCGCAGGCCCTGCTGTTTGCCAGCTTCAACGCGTTCTGGGCGACGCTGGCCCTCCTCGTCGAAGCGCCGCCCTTCGACCTCACCGCGGCGGGCGCGGGCCTGTTCGGCGTCATCGGCGTGGCGGGCGCGCTGATCGCTCCCTATTCCGGCCGCTACAGCGACCGGCGCGGCGCCCGGCCGGTGGTGATCGTCGGCAGCGTCCTGGTCGCGGCGGCCTTCGCGGTGCTGGCACTGGCCGGTGAGGTGTCGCTCCTCGCCATCGCGGCAGGCGTGCTGCTCCTCGACATTGGCATCAACGGCGCGCTGATCGCCAACCAGACCCGCGCCTACGCCCTCGCGCCGGGCGCCCGCGGGCGCATCAACACCGTGCTGTTCACCGCCGTCTTCATCGGCGGGGCGGCCGGCGCCTTCCTCGGCTCGCGCGCCTTCCTCCTCGCGGGCTGGCCCGGCGTCTGCGCCGTCGGCGGCGCCTTTGCGCTTGCCGCGCTGGCCGTGTCCTGGCTCGGCGGTAGAACCCAGCCTACTTGAGCACCCGCGAGACGCGGCACCACGCCGCCTTGTCCGGGGGCAGGCCGAAGCGCAGCCGCTCCGGCGTCTCGACAAAGCGCCGCACGTAAATCCCGGCCTCGCCGAGTGCCCGGAACAGGCCGGGCCCGTCCGCGAAATCCGCCGTGCGGAACAGGGCCGTCCCGCCGATGACTCGCCCGCCGGCCCGCCCGATCATCCGGTCGAGGCGGCCCGCATCCTTCGCCCGGGCGGCGGCGGCCTCACGGCGCCACGCGGCATCCGGCAGCGCCGCGCAGCCTGCGGCGATGGCGGGGCCCGAGACCGCCCAGGGTCCGAGGGCGGATTCGAGACGTCGCGCCAATGCCGGCTCAGCAAGCGCGAAGCCGAGTCGGAGGCCCGCGAGCCCGTAGGTCTTGCCGAACGAGCGCAGGATCACGAGGCCGGGCCCCGGCCGTGCCGCCTCCACGGGTTCAAGGTCGGCGAAGGCCTGATCGAGCACGACGAGGCCTCGCCCGGCGACGCGTGCCAGCGCCTCGGCCGAGAACACGCGCCCGTCGGGATTGTTGGGGCTGACCGCCACCACGATTTCGGCGCCCTCCGCCTCGCGCGGATCGGTCACCATCCGCACGGTATGGCCGGAGCGGGTCCAGGCAGCGGCGTGCTCGGCATAGGTCGGGCCGAGCACCGCGACGCGGGACGGCGGCATCAGCCGCGGCAGGGTTTCGATCAGGATCTGCGTGCCGGGCGCGGCGACGATATGGTCCGGCCCCGGCGCGCCGTAGGCCTCCGCCGCCGCGGATTTGAGCCGGGCAAGGTCGGCGGGGGAGGGCAGGCGGTAAAGGGCACTGGCTATGAGGGGCGGCAGCGGATAGGGCACCGGGTTGATACCGGTCGAAAGGTCGAGCCACGGCTCGGGCGCGCCCGGAAACAGCCGGCGGGCCGCGTCGAGATCGCCGCCATGCGCGATCCCGTCGCGCGAATCGTCCGTCAGCACCTCGCGTCCGCCCATCCCGCCCCGCACCGACCCCACCAACGATGTCCTGGATCGCCCTGACCCATCCGCCCGACACCCTCGGCATCCTGGCCCTCGCCCTGCTGATCGAGGCCATGGCGGGTTATCCGGACCGCCTCTACAGGGCGCTCGGCCATCCTGTCACCTGGATCGGCCGACTGATCGCGGCGCTCGAACGCGGGCTCAACCGGGGCACGCCGCGAGCGCGCCGGCTCGGCGGCATCCTGGCGCTCACCGGGCTGCTCGCCACGGTGGCCGCCGTCACCCTGGGGCTGACGGCACTCGCCGCGCTCACGGGTCACGGGTTCGGGCTGGTGGTCCTCGCGATTCTCGCCGCCAGCCTGCCGGCGCAGCGCAGCCTGTTCGTCCATGTCCGGCGCGTCTCCGCCGCCCTGCGGACGGAGGGGCTGGCCGGGGGTCGCACTGCCGTCTCGATGATCGTCGGCCGAAACCCCGAGAGCCTCGACGAGGCGGCCGTGTGCCGAGCCGCGATCGAGAGCCTCGCCGAAAACTTTTCCGACGGCATCGTCGCGCCGGCCTTCTGGATCGGCGCGGGCGGGCTCACCGGCGGCGCGCTCTACAAGGCGATCAACACCGCCGACAGCATGATCGGCCACCGGACTCCCCGCTACGAAGCGTTCGGCTGGGCCGCGGCCCGTCTCGACGATCTCGTGAACCTGCCGGCCTCGCGGCTCACCGCCCTCCTGCTGATCGCGGCAGCGGCCCTGAGCCGGGATGTCTCTGCGGCGGGCGCATGGCGGGCGATCCGCCGCGACGCGGGCCGCCACCGCTCGCCCAATGCCGGCTGGCCCGAGGCGGCCATGGCCGGCGCGCTTGGCTTACGGCTCGCGGGCCCGCGCATCTACGGCGACACCCGCGTCGAGGATGCCTGGATGGGCGACGGGCGGGCCGAGGCCAACCCCGACGACATCGTGCGCGCGCTGAAGCTCTACCGGACGGCCTGCGCGCTGCAATTCACGCTGGTCGCGGCCGGGACCGGCCTTTGGCTCACCTTCGGCCGCTAAGGTTCTTGTCTTTGCATCATCTTTTTCCGAAAGCCGGCAATCGCCTTTCGGAATGATGCTCGAGCGTCCCTCAGCGCAGGCGCAGCAGCCCGTCGCAGTCGAGATGCGCTTCGAGATGGTCGGCAAAGCGGTCGAGCACCTCTTCGATGCCGGCCTCGTAGTGGGTGAGGCCCGGCGCAGCGCCGAGCCGGGCGAGCCAGGCCGCGCGTTGGCGATCGTCGGCGAACAGGCCGTGGACATAGGTGCCGGTCACGAGCCCGTCGCCGGAGACGGCCCCGTCGGCCCGGCCGTCGGCGAAGCGCAGCAGCGGTCGGGCGGTGTCCGGCCCGGTCGTGTCGCCGATATGCATCTCGTAGCCGGAGAACGGCGCGCCATCGCCAAGCGTCGTGCCGGTGGTGGCGACGAGGCGCTTCTCGCCCGTCATCACCGTCGCGACGTCGAGGAGGCCGAGACCCGGCCGGTCACGCGGCGCGCCTTCGATCCCCTGCGGATCGGCGATGGAGCGCCCGAGCATCTGGTAGCCGCCGCACAGCCCGAGCACGCGACGGCCGCGGCGCAGATGGGCGCGGATATCGATGTCCCATCCTTCCGCGCGCAGACATTCGAGGTCGTCGATCGTGGTCTTCGAACCCGGCAGGATGATGAGATCGGCTTCCGCCGGGACGGCCTCACCGGGCGGCACGAAGGTCACCGCGACGCCGGGCTCCTGCCGCAGCGGGTCGAGGTCGTCGAAATTGGCGATGTGCGGAAAGCGCAGCACCGCGATCAGCGGCACGGCGCCGTCACGGCGCGCTTGCGGGGCATCGAGCGCCACCGCGTCCTCCGGCGGCAGGCGGACGGCATCGGGAAAGAACGGCACGAGGCCGAACGGCGACCAGCCGGTGCGCGCGGCGATCAGAGTCATGCCGTCGGCAAACAGCGTCGGGTCGCCGCGAAAGCGGTTGACGATGAAGCCGCGGATCATCGCCGCATCGTCGGGCTCCAGCACCGCCTGCGTGCCGACGAGGCTGGCGATGACGCCGCCCCGGTCGATGTCGCCGACGAGCACCACCGGCGTTCCCGTCGCCCGGGCAAAGCCCATATTGGCGATGTCGCCCTGCCGCAGGTTCACCTCGGCCGGCGAGCCCGCGCCCTCCACGAGCACGATGTCCGCCTCGCCGCGCAGCCGCTCGAAGCTGTCGAGCACGGAGGCCATCAGGCGCGGCTTCCAGGCCTGGTACTCCCGCGCCCGCGCCGTGCCGATCATCCGCCCCTGCACCACCACCTGTGCGCCGACTTCGCTCTGCGGCTTCAGGAGCACCGGGTTCATGTGAACCGAGGGCGCGACCCGCGCGGCGCGGGCCTGGAGCGCCTGGGCCCGGCCGATCTCCCCACCATCGGCGGTGACGGCGGCGTTGTTCGACATGTTCTGCGGCTTGAACGGACGCACCGTCAGGCCACGCCGGGTGAAGGCACGGGCGAGGCCGGCCACCAGCAGCGACTTGCCGACATCGGACCCGGTCCCCTGGATCATCAGGGCGCGGGTCATCGGCGGTTCTTTGGTCGAGGCGCGGGCATCACGCTGCCATGGCATCGGGGCCGGGCGGCGTCGAGCCGATTTACGGCGCTCTGCGCTCGCTGCGCCGTGCCATCAGCCAGGAAAGCGCGCCCGCGGCATCGGGAATGGCGGGCACATCCGGCAGGGCAGGGCGGTCGACGATCACCACGGGAAGCCCGAGCCGACGTGCGGCCTCGATCTTCGGATAGGTCGCCGCGCCGCCGGAATTCTTCGTCACCAGCACCTCGATTCGCGCCTCGCGCATGAAGCGGATCTCGTCCGCGAGCGTGAAGGGGCCGCGGGCGCTGACGGTGACGAGGTTGGGCACCGGTAACGCATCGCCGACCGGCTCGATCGTGCGCACGACGTAAGCGTGCTGCGGCGCGCGGGCGAAGGCAGCCAGTTCCTGTCGGCCGATGGTGAGGAACACCGTTCTCGGTGCGGCGCCGAGCGCGTCGAGGCAGGCCGGCACGTTCGCCGCCGCGATCCAGTCGTCGCCGGGCTCGCGCTCCCAGGCCGGGCGGCGCACCGCGAGCAGCGGCACCGCCACAGCCCTGCTGGCCTCCGCCGCATTGGCCGAAATCCGCGCGGCGAAGGGGTGGGTCGCGTCGATCACCGCCTCGATGCCGTTCTCCGAAAGCCACCGCGCCAGCCCCTCCGCACCGCCGAACCCGCCGATGCGGGTCGGCACCGGCTCGGGCCGCGGCGCGGCGGTGCGACCGGCCATCGACAGCGTCACCGCGACATCCGGCTCGCGCGCCAGAAGGGCGACGAGCGCGCTGGCCTCGGTGGTCCCGCCGAGGACAAGGATGCGCAGGGGAGCGGCATCGGGATTCGACGTGGGATGGCGCGCAGGAGAACCCTGGTCGGCGGCTCCGGACATTCGTACAACCTGTCTCGCCCGCATCAGCCCGGCAAAGGCCGGGCGAGGTTTTCGACGTGAGACCCTTCTGCCGCGATTGCCTGACGATGCAAGCCGAGGGCGCTCTGCGCTGCCGCGGATGCGGCTCGCCGCGCCTGCTCTCGCACGCGGCCCGCGACGCCTTGAGCATCGCCCACGTCGATTGCGACGCCTTCTACGCAGCGATCGAGAAGCGCGACGACCCGGCCTTGCGCGACAAGCCGCTCATCATCGGCGGGGGCAAGCGCGGCGTCGTCTCCACCGCGTGCTATCTCGCCCGGATCTCCGGGGTGCGCTCGGCGATGCCGATGTTCGAGGCGTTGAAGCGCTGCCCCGACGCCACCGTGCTGCGGCCGGATATGGAGAAATACGCCCGCGTCGGGCGCGAGGTGCGGGCGATGATGCTGGCGTTGACGCCTTTGGTTGAGCCGGTCTCCATCGACGAGGCGTTCCTCGACCTCTCCGGCACCGAGCGCCTGCACGGGACGAGCCCGGCGCTCACGCTCGCCCGCTTCGCCGCACGGGTCGAGGCGGAGGTCGGCATCACGGTGTCGGTGGGACTGTCGGACAACAAGTTCCTGGCCAAGATCGCCTCGGACCTCGACAAGCCGCGCGGCTTCTCGATCATCGCGGGCGCGGACGCCGCGACCTTCCTCGCCGACAAGCCGGTCGGCATCCTGCCCGGTATCGGCGAAAGTGCACGAAACCGCCTCGCCTCCCTCAACATCCACCGCGTCGGCGACATTGCGCGGGTCGATCCGACGCGTCTCCAGGCATCCCTCGGGCGCGATGCGCTGCGTCTCATCGATCTCGCCGCCGGCCGGGACCGGCGGCCGGTGCGCCCGACCCGGGAGGCCAAGAGCGTCTCGTCCGAGACGACCTTCTCGGCCGATCTCACCCGGTTCGAGGATCTGCGGCCGATCCTGTGGCAGCTCTGCGAAAAGGTGTCGGCACGGCTTAAGCGGGCGGAACTCGCCGCCGGCAGCGTCACGCTGAAGCTGAAGGATGCCCGCTTCCGGCTGCGGACCCGCACCCGCGGCGGCCTGAAACCCACCCAACTCGCCGACCGGCTCTTCCGCGAGGGCGAGCCGATGCTGCGGGCGGCCTGCGACGGCACGGCCTTCCGGCTGATCGGCATCGGCGGCGGCGATCTCTGCGGCGCGATCCATGCCGACCGCGGCGATCTCGCCGATCAGGGTATCGAGCGCGTCGCCCGCCGCGAGGCGGCGCTCGACCGGCTGCGGGAAAAGTTCGGCAGCGCCGCGATTCAGCGCGGGCTCGTCTTCACCGGCGAGCCGGAGCGGCGGCGCACCTGACGCGCGGCGACTACTTCTTGCAGGTGGGATCGGCCTTCGGGTCGGCTTTGGCGAGGTCGAGCCGCGTCAGATTCCCGTCGATGGCGAAATCACCGTAATCGAGGTGCAGCCGCCCGCTGACGCCGTCCTCGTAGAGGTCGAAGGTGAGGGTGTAGATCGGCGTGCGCTCACCCGCTCCGGCGGTGAAGTAGCTCAGCGTCACCGGCCACCGGCGCATGCCGCCGTGGTCGCCCTCGCGCAGCGGCTTGTCGCGCTCGGTGTCGGCGGCGGGCGCAGCGTTCGGGCGGCCGATGATGGCCAGCGTGTCGTAGACCTTGCGCCCGTCATCCGAGCCGTCGAACACCTTGGCCGAGACTGTCGTCTCACCCGTCTTGGCCGCCTCGATCAGGCGGATCATGTGGTGGATCGGAAACAGGACCGCGCCCTCGGCCTGAAACTGGTCGCGCTTGGGCTCCTTGAGCTTCACCTTGAGCGCGTCGGCCGCCTCCGCTGTCCCGTCGACGGCCGGAGAGGGCGCGTTGTTGAGAACGGTCGTGGTGCGGAAGCGGAAGCTCTTGCCGTCGCCGTTCTCGAAGGTGGTGCTGCGCAGATCCGAGGTGCGGTCGCCGGACTCGCCGGAATTGAGCATCGTCACCTGACGCGTCTGCATGGTGTAGCCGCGGCAGGCGTCGCCCGAGAAATCGATGACGATGCGCCCGCGCACGCCCTCGACCGCCCGCGTCCCTTCGGAGCGCGCCAGCGACAGATCGTAGACCGCGCGGTGGTTGGCCAGCCGGATCGCGGCCTCGTTCGGAACCGGTGCGGCCGGCCCCGCGGCCATCGCGCTTCCCGGCATCGCGGCAAGGAGGAAAAGGGCCGGCGCGAGGCGCAGTCGCATGCGATCTCCCAAAGTCCGCTTGAAGTGGGTTGTCCACAGGCGGCAGGCCGGCGGACGACGTCCGTCACATAGTCATCCCGTCCGTCCGGACAATCTTTTTCGATCGCGCTCCCGACGCGACCGCGGACATCTCGGCGATACCAGCAGCCGCCCGGCACCCCGGCCAGCCGACCCTCACCCGATCCGGACGCTCGGAAAAGATCAAGTTTACGCAACGCGTTAACGGATGGCGGAGGATTCGCTTGCTCCGCTGCGGAAACCGATCCGTCTCACCGTCCGACGGGTCCGATTGCCGGGGGAAACCGGACCGTGAGACGCGCGGACCCTTGCTCCGCGGCCGAGCTGTCCTGTAGTCTCCACAGCGTCGCCAACGGCATCTTTGGCGTCTGTTAACCGACATGTGCAGGGCCGGATCTCGGGCCCTGGCCATGCCTGCTGTCGCCATGCGCGCCAGCCGCGCTGCCGGCCGGTCTCACGTTCAAGGATGTTTCGACGTGGAGGGGACAATGACGGAAGCGGTCCCGAGCTGGACGGATGAGCGCGTCGAGCTGCTTCGTCGCCTGTGGGACGACGGCCTGAGCGCCAGCCAGATCGCCCTGCAGATCGGTGGCGTCTCGCGCAATGCCGTCATCGGCAAGGTGCATCGCCTCGGGCTCTCCGGCCGCGTCAAGTCGATGGGTGCGGCGTCGCAGGGACGTCGCCGGGAGGGCTTGGCCGCCGAGGTCGAGATGGAGGTCGTGGTCGTCGAGGAGCCGACGCTGCCGGAGCCGCCCGCGATCGTCGCGCACAGACCCGCACCGGACTTCCCGCTGCCGCAGAAGCCTGCCCCGGAGCCGGTGGCCCTCGCGGTTTCCGAGCGGGTCACCATCATGGATCTGCGCGAATCGATGTGCCGCTGGCCGATGGGCGACCCGACCTCGCCGGACTTCCGCTTCTGCGGCGGCCGCGCGATCACGGGCCTTCCGTACTGCACCCAGCACGCGCAGATCGCCTATCAGCCGGCCGCCGAGCGCAAGCGCGACCGCCGCGTCGCCGGTTTCCGCTAAAGGCTCCAAGAGAAGACAGCTGGGCACGCCCGCGACGACGGGCGATTGCCGACGTGCACCGAGTGGGGACGGGCTTTGCCCGACCCGCAGGACCGCCCCCTAGACCAAATCCCATTGATTCCTTCGAGCCAAATCCGGTCGATCCGTTCGGATTGCGGATTTGGACTTGGCTCAAGCGCCGCGCGGGCTGAGCGAGACAGTTCCCCCTTCGATCAGGCGGAGACCGTATCACTCCGCTCCGGCGAACATCTCGTCGAACGAGTAGCCGGAGCCGCGCACGGTGCGGATCGGGTCGCTCTGGCGCGGGCGGTTGATCGCCTTGCGCAGGCGGCCGACATGAACATCGACCGTGCGCTCATCGATGTAGACGTCGTGGCCCCACACGCCGTCGAGCAACTGCTCCCGCGAGAAGACCCGGCCGGGGCTCTGCATCAGGTATTCGAGCAGCTTGAATTCGGTCGGCCCGAGATGGATCTCGCGGCCCTGCCGGCGGATGCGGTGGCTGACGCGGTCGAGCTCGATATCGCCCGCCACGAGCATGTCGGAGACGTGGGTGGGCTTGGCGCGGCGCAGGAGCGCACGGACCCGGGCGAGCAGCTCCGGCACGGAGAACGGCTTGACGACGTAGTCATCGGCGCCGGTCGAGAGGCCGCGCACACGGTCGGTCTCTTCGCCCCGGGCGGTCAGCATGATGACCGGCAGGCGTTCGGTCTCACGGCGGGCACGGATGCGCCGGCACAGCTCGATCCCCGAGAGCCCCGGCACCATCCAGTCGAGGAGTACGAGGTCGGGCGTGGTCTCGTGCAGGCGAAGGTCGGCCTCGTCGCCGCGAACCGCGACATCGACTTGGAAACCCTCCGCTTCGAGATTGTAGCGCAGCAGGGTCGTCAGCGATTCCTCGTCCTCGACGATCAGGATGTGCGCACTCGTCATCGCCCGTCTTTCCATCCGTCACGCCCGGCCCTCGAGAGAGGAGCCGGAGACGTCTCTTGATCGCCGCGCGCGCCGAAAACCTTCGGTGTCAGGTGCTCGGCGTAATCGTCGCGTAGTTCGAAGCGTCGTTCTTGGGCCGCTCGGCCGTCGGCGTCTCGCCGGTGACGAGGTATTCGATGGTTTCGGCGACGTTGGTGGTGTGATCGCCGATCCGCTCGACGTTCTTGGCGCAGAACAGCAGGTGCGTACAGAACGAGATGTTGCGCGGATCCTCCATCATGTAAGTCAGGAGTTCCCGGAACAGTGAATTGTAGAGCGCGTCGATGGCGCTGTCCCGCTCCCACACCTCGCGGGCGGCGGTCACGTCGCGGCTCGCATAGGCATCGAGCACGTCCTTGAGCTGTTCCTGCACGAGGTCGCTCATGTGCTGGACGCCGAGCACGATCTTCTGCGGCTGGGCCTGATCGCTGATCGCCACGACGCGCTTGGCGATGTTCTTGGCGAGATCGCCGATCCGTTCCAGGTCGCCCGAGACGCGGATGCCGGAGATCGTCTCGCGCAGGTCGATGGCCAGCGGCTGACGGCGTGCGATGAGGAGAACCGAACGCTCCTCGATCTCCCGCTGCAGCAGGTCGAGGCGCTTGTCGGCGACGATCACCGCCTGAGCGAGGGTGGTATCCCGGCGCACCAGCGCGTCGGTGGCATCCGTCATCATCTTCTCGGCCACGCCGCCCATCTCGGCGATGGAGCGGCGCAGGTTCTCGAGGTCGGTGTCGTAGGAGGAGACGATATGGTCGGCCATGTCGCGAATTTCCCGATCAGGCGGTCGGACGAGGGCGCTCTCAAGCTGCGATGGACATGGGTCCGGCGGAAGAGGGCGCGTCTCAACGAGGGCGCAAGGGGGCTGCGACTGTCGTGCAGTCGCGGCCGATCTCAGCCGAAGCGGCCGGTGATGTAGTCCTGGGTCTGCCGTTTGGCCGGGTTCATGAAAATCTTCGTGGTCGCGTCGAACTCGATCAGCTCACCGAGATACATGAACGCCGTGAACTGCGAGATGCGGGCGGCCTGCTGCATGTTGTGCGTCACGATGACGATCGTGAACTCGGTCCGCAACTGCTCGATCAGCTCCTCGATGCGTCCGGTGGAGATCGGGTCGAGGGCCGAGGTCGGCTCGTCGAACAGGATGACCTCGGGGCGCTGTGCCACGGTGCGGGCGATGCACAGGCGCTGCTGCTGGCCGCCGGAGAGGCCGGTGCCGGACTGCTTGAGCTTGTCCTTCACCTCGTCCCACAACGCGGCCTTGCGCAGGGATTCCTCCACGCGCACGTCGAGCTCGGCTTTCGGAAGCTTCTCGTAGAGGCGCAGGCCGAAGGCGACATTGTCGTAGATCGACATCGGGAAGGGCGTCGGCTTCTGGAACACCATGCCGACGCGCGAGCGCAGTTCGTTCAGGTCGATCTTCGGGTCCAGAACGTTCTGCCCATCGAGCAGGATCTCGCCTTCCGCGCGCTGCTCCGGATAGAGGCTGTAGATGCGGTTGAAGGTGCGCAGCAGTGTCGACTTCCCGCAGCCCGAAGGCCCGATCAGCGCGGTCACCTGCCGGTCGCGGAAATCGAGGTTGATGTCCTTCAGGCCATGGAAGCTGCCATAGTAGAAGTTGAGATCCTTGCAGGCGATGCGCACCGGAGCCTTGACGTCGGCCGGGCTTCGACCTTCGAACTGGCTGCGGATCGCGGGGGAGGCGCTCATCGGATTGTCTCGCAGGTAGGAGGTCTGTCCGGGGGGCGGCCTCAGCGCGCCCGCTGGTCCTTGATCACAAGGCGGGCCACCACCGACAGGGCCAGGATGGTGACGGTGATGAGAAGGGCGCCCGCCCAGGCCAGGCTCTGCCAGTTCGGATAGGGCGACAGCGCGAACTGGTAGATCATCACCGGCAGGTTGGGCACGCCGCCGAGAAGGTTCGCGTTGAACCAGCTGTTGTTGTTGAGCGCCGTGAACAGCAGCGGCGCGGTCTCGCCGGCGATGCGGGCGAGCGCCAGGATGATGCCGGTGACGACACCCGCACTCGCCGCCCGCCAGGTGATCGCGCGGATGACGAGGGAGCGGGGCGCGCCGAGCGCGGCGCCGGCCTCGCGCATCTGGCTCGGCACGAGACGCAGCATGTCCTCGGTGGTGCGCACGATCACGGGGGTGGCGATGATGGCCAGCGCCACCGCGCCGGCCCAGCCGGAATAGGTCCCCATCGGCCGCACCATCAGCGTGTAGACGAAAAGGCCGATCAGGATCGAGGGGGCCGAGAGCAGCACGTCGTTGAGGAAGCGGATGATGTCCGCGATCTTCGAGGTGCGGCCGTATTCCGCGAGGAAGGTGCCGGCCATCAGCCCGATCGGCGTGGCGATGACGATGCCGATGAACGTCATCACGAGGCTGCCGAGGATGGCGTTGGCGATGCCGCCGCCCACGGAGCCCGGCCCCGGCGTCGGCTCCGTGAGCAGGGCGGGGGTGAAGCCCTTCACGCCCTCGACGATCAGCATCAGCAGGATCGAGCCGAGCACGACGATGCCGAGCAGCGTGGCGAAGGTGCTCGCCAGGATCAGGACGCGGTCGGCGATCCGGCGGCCGGAGCGCACACGGCTCGCCCTCCGGGGGCGTTCGGCCGTTGCGAGGGGAGTGCTGGCATCCATGGCGCGTCGTTTTCCGAGGCTGGCGGCGTTGCGGACGTTTCGGTTCAGGCGACCTTGGTGCGCCGCACCAGCAGGCGCGCGATGATCAGCACGACGAAGGTGATGATGAAGAGCAGGCAGCCGAGCGCCATCAGCGAGGAGAGCTGGAGCCCGTCGGCCTCGTTGAACTCGTTGGCGATGCGCGAGGCGATGGTCGAACCCGGATCGAAGATCGAGGCGGAGAGGCGGTTGGCGTTACCGATCACGAAGGTGACCGCCATGGTCTCGCCGAGCGCGCGGCCGAGGCCGAGCATGATCGCGCCGATGATCGAGACCGAGGCCTGCGGCACGAGGACGTGGCGCACGACCTCCCAGGTCGTGCAGCCGATGCCGTAGGCGCTCTCGCGCAGCACGGTCGGGATCTGGTCGAGCATGTCGCGGGTGATCGAGGCGACGAACGGCACGATCATGATCGCGAGGATGATGCCGGCAGTGAGCACGCCGACGCCGGAGGGGATGCGCGCGTAGAGGATCGTGCCGACGATCGGGAGCCCTTCGACGAGGTTCGAGACCGGCACCTGCACGAAGCGGGCGAACAGCGGCGCGAACACGAACAGGCCCCACATGCCGTAGATGATGCTCGGCACCGATGCGAGCAGCTCGATGGTCATGGCGACGGGCTTGCGCGCCCAGCCGGGGCAGAGCTGCGTCAGGTAGATCGCGATGCCGAGCGAAACCGGCACGCCGATGACGAGCGCCAGCAGGGCGGCGGCGACGGTGCCGATCACGGCGGGCAGCGCGCCGAACTGCTCGGTGCCGATGTTCCAGGCGCTGGAGGTAAGGAAGCCGAAGCCGAACTCCCTGAACGCGGGCATCGCCCCGTAGATGATCGATCCGAGGATGCCCGCGAGCACCAGCAGCACGAGCAGAGCCGATCCGTAGGCCGCGCCCTTGAACAGGCGGTCGGCGGTCTTGCTCGGGGCGGTGCGGGGCACGCCGCTCTCGCTGGCCAGGGCGATGGACTGGGTCAAGGCGGTCATCCGCGGAAGGGCTCTTCGAATGGAGGGCGTTTAGCGCGCCGTGGCCCGTGAGGCGAGCCGGACACTCGGAGAAAGACCCCCTCCCGGGTGCGGGAGAGGGCCTGAGACGGTTGCTTACATACCGAAGACGGGTTTGCCGTCCTTGCCCTTGATGCCCTTCCACTCCTCGTGGATCAGGCCGACGACGTTGTCCGGCAGCGGCACGTAATCGAGTTCGGTCGCGAGCTTGTCGCCGTTCTTGTAGGCCCAGTCGAAGAACTTCAGCACGTCGCCGGCCTTGGCGGCGTCCGCGGCCTCCTTGTGGACCAGGATGAAGGTGGCGGCGGTGATCGGCCACGCTTCCTCGCCGGCCTGGTTGGTCAGCGTGATGCCGAAGCCCGGGGTCGACTTCCAGTCGGCGCTGGCGGCGGCGGCCTGGAACGCCTTGTCGTCGGGCTGCGGGTACTTGCCGGCCTTGTTCTGGATCAGCGTGTAGGCGAGCTTGTTCTGCTTGGCATAGGCCGACTCGACGTAGCCGATCGAGTTCGGAACCTGCTTGACGGTGGCGGTCACGCCCTCGTTGCCCTTGCCGCCCTGGCCGACCGGCCAGCTCACCGTGGTGGCCGCACCGAATTCCTTCTTCCACGGCTCGGAGACCGAGGAGAGATAGGTGGTGAAGATGTTGGTCGTGCCGGAGGCGTCCGAGCGGTAGACCGGGGTGATGTTCGCGTCGGGCAGCTTCACGCCGTCGTTGAGCTTGACGATCTTCGGATCGGACCACTTCAGGATCTTGCCGGCATAGATGTCGGCCAGGAGTTCACCGGTCAGCTTGACCTTGCCGGCCTCGATGCCCGGGACGTTGATCACCGGGACGACGCCGCCCATGACGGTCGGGAACTGGACGAGGCCGTCCTTCTCGAGCTGGGCGGGCTTCAGCGGCGCGTCGGTGGCGCCGAAATCGACGGTCTTGGCCTGGATCTGCTTGATGCCACCGCCCGAGCCGATCGACTGGTAGTTCAGGCCCGTGCCGGTATCCTTGCGGTAGGCCTCGGCCCATTTCGAATAGACGGGGAAGGGGAAGGTGGCACCGGCGCCGGTGATGTCGGCGGCCAGGGCTGAGGTCGCGAGCTGGGCGGCCGCGAGGCCGACGGCCAGAGCGTAAGTGAAGGGTTTCACGAGCATCTCCGTAGGGTGTCGGGCGCATTGTCGGGGCCGGTCCTGATTTGAAACCGGTCTCGCTGCGACGCTGCTGCCATCTAGTGCACCGACGCGCCGCCTCTATGACGGCGACATGACGGTGACATGACAGCCCCTGGAAAGCTCCCGGAAAGCCCTGGGGGAAGACGAAATTTCACTGAGGATGGGATCGCGACGGGACCACTCCTCCCCCGGGAGCGTTACCGGAATAGGTGCGCGGGTCAGTTTCTCTGACAATATGTCCGCCGCACCATCGCGGCCGATGCAACGATGGTCAGCGCCCGGAAGTTTCGTGAGGGACGCTCAGTCGTTCCACGAGCGTGATCTTCACGAGATCTCGCCCTTGAGATCCTGAGTGGAACCGGGCCTGCGCTTGAAACGTCCGAGGAGACCGTCATCGTGACGGAGCCACATTCACCCCGCGAGGAAGAGCCCCTCCTCGATCCGGCCGATCCTCAGGACGCGGCCTACCTCGCGCTCCATGCGGAGCGGGCGGCCCTCGAGGACGAGCTGACGCTGCAGCAACAGCGTCAACGCTTCGGCAGCGATGACCAGGAGATCGCCTCGGCACGCGCGACCGAGTCGTCTCTGCTCAAGGATCTCGATCGGGTGCTGACCATGATCCGGGCCGCCGAGGTCCGGCGCCAGCAGCCGAAGGCCCGGCGCTGGCAGTAATCGTCACGCCATGGCCTCTTGAGACGGGGAGACCCGATCCTCAGGCGCTGCGGCGGCGATCGCGCTCTTTCTGCCGGAGTTGCAGCAGCAGTTCGACTTGCGCGTCGGTGATCGGCTGCGCGTCGCAGCGCTCGACATAGGCCTCACGCAGGCCCTGTCCGATCCGATCGCGACTCTCGCCATTTAGAGCGGGCATGGCGGCTTCGACGATCAATCCGCTGGGGCAGTCCGTCGCGAGATGTACCATGAATCGACCAGGCCGAATCTGAAGGAACTGTGTCGCAACCGGCAAGGGGGAGCGATGGTCACGAGGATTGCATCGAGATGGTTAATAAGAACTTACCGTTGACGACGCGGTCGGAAATTTGTCGGCAATGATTCAAGGTGCCGGAGGTGAACCGTGGCGGGACAAAAGTTGCCCACGCTCCGGTCGAACGCATCGTTGTGAAGCCGGACTATCCGAGCGACTCCGTGCCGTTTGAGGGAAACGCCTTCTTCCGCAGCTCACGTCATGGAGAGCAAATTTCGTGCGCTAGCGCACATGATAGGGAGAAAATTCTCCCGCGGCGCGGCGATTTCGCGGAAAAAAGACCGCTGTGACAACGATTTGGCGGCTGCACCGAAGTTTTCCCGATCTTCACGACTCGGGATGATCCGCTGCACTAGGTCCGTTTGAATCACTGTCGTTGGGCTGCCAGCCCCCCAATGCGGTACGCAGGCGACAGGCGGGTCGGTCTTCTCCTGAGAAGCCGGCCCGTCACGCGTTGACCTCAAGGCAACACGCGGATCACCGCGTTTCAGGCGACCATCGCGCCAGCGCTTACGGCTCGCGCCGCTCGCCTTCGGCCTTGTCGCTTTGACCCTGCTTCGCGCCGCCTTGGGGATCGGTGCTGTCCTCCCCGGAAGCAGTTCCGCTGCTATGCCCCTGAGGCGTCAGGCGCGGTCGATCCGGGGCTTCGACTTTGTCCGTCTGTTTGGTCTCGGCCATGAGGCACCTCCGGCTCGATCAACCCGGCAACGGCCTGCGCGGTTCGTTGCGCACGGATTGACGCGCTTTCCGAAGCGATGCGGCCAAGTCGCCGTTACCATACCGCTGTGTCGAAAGCTGGCGACGACCGTCAGGACGACGCCCTAAAGATGCCGTGCGCCGATCATCTCGTCGGTTCGCCACAGGGTGCGGCACACCTTGATGGATTCCTGGGCCGACGATGTCAGCAGGAACACGTCCGGGACGAGGGAGGCGTCGGGAACGACGATCTCGACGTCCTGCGCCGAGATGTCGTGGACCCAGCACCCGATCGAGGTGTGCTCATCGACCGCGATCAACCCAGGTTCACCGGGCGTCGGAGGGGCGTCGACCGGAAATCCTGCATGATTGGACATCGATGTCCCCGCGTGAGCATCGAAGCGTGGCAGGCGCCCGATAAGATGCCGTTGCACCATCGCGTAAAGTTGGAACAATCGTGCATCGACACGCGCCGGCAGGGCGTCCGTAGCGGGCCGGCCGGATCACGCCGCCGGGGCAATGGCCGGGATCGCCCGATCGCAGCGATCCGTCAGGTCAGCGCAACAGCCACACGACGAGCCCGACCGCCAGCGCCGCCACCACGATGGCCCCGTAATAGGCCGGCATGACCCAACGGTTGGCACCGTGCCCGGTCTGCATTCGGCTGGCCCTCTGGCGGCGCGGTCGGGTCTCCTCTTCGCGTGCCAGCGTGACGCGGGACGCATCCGCGGGCGTCCCGGCCGCTTCGTCATCGGTCCCGAGCGGCGACAAGCCGGGATCGTGAGCGGGGATCTTATCGCCGGTGCGGCCGGAATCGATTTCGGCCTTCAGTTGCGCGCTGGTCGGACGCTCCGACGGAGCGGGTGCGTCCGGAACATGGTCGGCCGGAGGGGGCGGGGTCTCGGAACGGAGTGCCATCGATCACACACTTTCTTCGCATCGATTGTCGTCGTGATCGCCGCCCGCGCCGTTCACCGACGCCGAGTCGGCGTCACTGCGCGCCGGCACCGCCGCTTCCACCGCCACCGCTCCCCTGCGGGACCGCACGCTCGGGCTGATTGGCATTGCCGCCCGCCGCGGAATTGCGGCTGATGGTGCTGGCTCCCGTGGCGCCACGGGAGATCGTTTGGCCCCGGCCGCGTCCGCCGGTCACGCTGCCGTCGCTCGTGACGATCCCACGGCTCTTTTGACGGGAGCGGGCATCGGCCGATGTCGCCGTCAGCGGGACGAGGCTCGCAGCCATGAGGCCGGCCGCGCTTGCGAGAATGAGAAGGTTTTTCATGGTGGTTCCCGATGATCTGTCCATCGGGGAACCCGAGGCCGCGATTTTGTATCCAATCGCCAATTGGAGCCAGTGACACGTTCGAAGCGGCCAAATCGAACGAGGTTGCTCGCACGCTGCAGGGATACGGACGCCGCGTCCGACGCTTTACCGTCCGGCACCATCCTAGGACCTGCGAAGGATGACGCCGCGACGTTGGACCGATCCGGACGCACACGCAGCCGCCCGATGAAGGTAAACCACCTCACACTCGACCGCCTTCGGGAGTTGCCCCTGCCGATCCCCGAGGAGGGCAGCAAGGAGCAGCGCGGCACGATCCTCGTGGTTGGTGGATCCATCGAAGTTCCGGGCGCCGCCTTTCTGGCAGGCGTCGCCACGCTCCGGGCCGGGGCCGGTCGCCTCCGAATCGCGACCGTGGAGAGCGCCGCGTCGGCGATGGCTCTCGCGGTGCCCGAGGCACGGGTCATCGGCTTCGTCGAAACGGAGGAGGGCGGAATCGACCCGGCCTCGGCCGCGGCGCGCCTGCCGGCCTTGGCGGAGCGCTGCAACGCGATCCTGATCGGCCCGGGGCTGAGCGCCGGGGCCACGGCCGACGCGCTGGTCCACTCGCTTCTTCCGGCCGGAGCCTCATCGGCGCTCGTGCTCGATGCCGGCGTCATTGCCGGCCTTGGCGCGCAGGCCGGCGCGGTTCGATCCTGCGGTGGCCGCGCGGTGATCACGCCGCATGCCGGCGAGATGGCTCGGCTCCTGGACATCGACAGAAGCGAGGTCGAAGCCAATCCTCTGGCGGCAGCTCAGCGGGCTTCCGAAAAGCTCGGATGCGTCGTGATCATGAAGGGCGCGCAGAGCTGGATCGTGCCCCCCTCGGGTGAGCCGTGGCTCTACAGCGGCGGCGGCGTCGGGCTGGCGACCTCCGGCTCCGGTGATGTCTTGGCGGGCATCGTCGCGGGGCTGCTCGCACGCGGCACGGAGGCGACGACAGCGGCGGCATGGGGGGTCTATCTGCACGGGCAAGCCGGGCGACGACTCGCCGAGCGCGTCGGACCAGTCGGCTTCCTGGCACGCGAGATCATCGACGAGGTGCCTGCCATCCTGCGTGACGTCGATGCGGGCCACTCGTCGTAAACGTCGGCGCCGGGAACATGGCTAAAACGGCGCGGGTTCTCCCTGACCTCAGATGAGGGAGCGTAATTATGACGCAATCGGAACCCGCGAAACCCGGCGATGAAGCACCGCCCGGTACACCCGGAACGGGTGAGAACCTGTGTCCCCGCTGTAGCGGAAGCGGCCAGATCGAAGCCAAAGCTTGCCCGGACTGCAACGGCACTGGCAAAGTGATCGCCGGCATCGGTGGCGGCTGATCGCGAACGCTGCAAACAGCCGCCCGCCAAGCGTGTCGGCGCTGCAAAACAGGCTCACGCAGCGCCATCTTTCGTGCTAGAACGAAAATAGAACAAGCGGGCGGCCGATTTCCGGCTCGGGCTTCCGTGACCGCGTCGGCCTGCCCGACGCGTGAATGGCGGCCGGCTCGGTCCTGGTGCGGGAGAACCGACGGTGACGATGCGGACGACCTACCTCGTGCAGACCTTCATTCTGAAGCGCAAACGTCTGTGCCCCGGCGACCAGCAGGTGTCGCCGACGGTGAACGGTGCACTGAAGCGGGCCGAGGCGATGGCCACACGGCTGCCAGGCACCGCCGCGATCCAGATCGTGGCTGACGACGAAACGGGGGAGTTGGAAAGCGCGACGATTCTCGGCCGGTTCGGCGAGGTGCCGGAAGACTTCGCCGAGACGCTGCAGGCCGCCTGACGAAAGTATCGAGAGAAGAGGCATCACATGGCTTTCAAGCCGAAATCGGCCGCGGAGACGAAGGCGCGCGACCTGGGTTTGGCGCTCGCACGGATCGCCGAGAACGAGGGCATGCCGGCCCATGTCGGCGTGGATGCTCTGCGTCGCTCCAGCCCGCGCCTGACGCCGCTGGCGATCGGGCAGATGGTGCGCAAGCACCGCGACATCCTCGAAGAGACGCTGATCGAGCGCGGGCTGACGCTCGTGGATTATGCCGACCAAGGTCCGGGACGCGGCATGGAGTTCGAGGTCGCCAGCGCCTGAGGGCGCTGGCGGAACAGGCCGACGCGAAGCTCACCGGCTTCTTGGTTAGGATGATAGTTTTTACCGATCCGACGCCGGCAGGGGACGCACGCGACCATCAGGCGGGTGCACTCCAGGAACGATCACCGCGCGCAGGTCTTGTCCCGGCACTTCGAAAGCCTGAGGAGGACCCCGTGGACGATGATCGTGTTTGGTCGTTCGAAAAGAGCCTTTGGACCGGTGACCCGGATCATTACCGCGAACTCGTCGATGACGAGTGCCTGATGGCCTTGCCGCAGCCGCCCTACGTCTTCGGCGGCGCTCAAGCGGTCGAAGCCGTCGCGAACACACCCCGTTGGTCTGCCGTCGAATTCGACGATGGCCGGATCGCGCGTCCCCAGGAAGGCCTGATCGTCATCGCCTACTCCGTGAAAGCCTCACGGGGCGAAGAGACCTACGAGGCCCATTGCACCTCGACCTACCGCAGGCTGTCGCACGAGGAATGGCGGGTGGTCCAGCACCAGCAGACCCCGCGCATTCTCGCGCCCGTCGTTGACGAGAAGCGCTGAGGCAGTGGTCACGTGAGAGCGGTCGTCGATGACGACTCGCGTCGCGATCAACGGCCGAGCACATCGTGAAAGGGAGCCGCCTCGGAAAACTGGGCGGCTCTCGGTCTTATAGTAGAGGCGGCGCAAGGCCGATGCGCAGAACGCTCTTCAAGCGAGCGCACGCGCGATGCGGGGGCAACTTAGCAAAGCTGGTCGGGCGGATCACACGATCGGCCCTGCGCAGCCGTCGCTCTCGCGGTCATTCCAGCGCACCGTAAAGTGCGGAAACCGCAGGCTTCCGAGAGCTTGGAAGAGTTTGGCTCCCCCAGCCGGCCTTGAACCTGCGACAAAGCGATGAACAGTCGGGGTGGAGTGGCTGACTTTTTTGAGAGACGACAACACGGAGAGGATGATTCGCTGAGGCGAGATTCACCCTGCGGTGATATCCAGTCTCGCTTGCGCGCGATCGCCGAGATAGGCTGGCGGCAAGGCGGAACTCCAATGCCTCGCACTCTGCCGGGACCTCCTTCGAGCGAAAGGTCTGCCACGATGATCCGCAAGCTACCTACCGATCCGCTGACGTCCGTAGCGATCCGAGAGGCCGCGGTCAGGCGGGGCGCCGTCGGGGCACTCGCCGTTGGAGCGTTGGCCGTTGGTGCGCTTGCCGTAGGAGCTTTCGCGATCGGGCGGCTGTCGATCGGGCGGCTGTCGATCGGGCGAGCCCGGATCGGCCGCTTAGAGATCGGCGAGCTTACGGTCGATCGGCTTCGCATTCGACGAGAGGAGTGACGCCACTCTCTGTTGGTGAATGGAGCCCCTGAAACGTTCGGCGTCGGCGCGTACCGTCCTCTGCGCGTCCAGGGCTTGTGCAGCTCTTTTTGCCCCCGACCGGCGAGGCTGAGGGAGCCGACGGTTTCTATGTCGGTGGGCAGCACCGATGCCCCGTCACGAACTGGTGCCCGCCCCGAAGCGGATCAAGGGCGCAGAGCCTTCGGCGCACTCCAACCGACTTCACCGCCCTGCCGGTATCTCGGCCCCACGGCCTGCGCGAACATCTACAAGGCCTGCACCGACTTCATCGGGCGCTTCGGCGCCGAGGCCGTGCGCTTAGGCCGGACCACGCCGCAGATCTTCGGCGTCCATCCCGAGCACGGGACGTCGCGTCTGGATTGGTGGGGGTGATGATCACAGGCGGGCACAAGGCGATCGGCACCGATCCGCAAAAGATCCTGTTCGGCAACGTGAGCGGCTATCGGGACACGCCCGGCGCGCCGACTGGCAGTCCCGCGATCCTCCTTGGGCTCCGGGTTTTCGTCATTGGGCGAGCTTTCCCAGCATGGTCGGCCAAATAGGTCGATCCACTCACGGGTGCACGATCGGCATATCCGCGATCTGCCCAGGCCAAGCAACCACAGCAACCTATCAGTATCCAGGTTTTAAATTGCGATGCCTGGCCGAGCGAGGGTTGGTTTCATTGCGTAGCGGAAATACTTTTTGCGCAGGCCTATGCACTCAAACGGTCGTGGAGGCGCCTAAGCGAAATATAACGCGTCAGAACAAATCTTTTCGGGCATTTCAAGATTTTCTTGATATCCGCTGAGTGCATGGCTCGCCGACCAGAAGCGACGCAACATGCCTAGAGGTTCTGCATAATATCGAGAAGAAACACCTGACCGCGCATTATGGCGCGATGCACACAGCGATTATCGCACTGCACAAATTCCATGGTTCAATCCTCCATCGGTCGCCGTGACAGGCTGACCACACCGGAGATGATCCATGCGTACGATGCAGCTTCTTTCCCTCGTCGCTCTCGCGTCTGTCGCTGTGGCGAACTCCGCCATGGCTGATGAGAGCATTCATCTGACCCCTCCGCTGTTCCGCGAACAGGCTCGCGCCACTGCTTCGGTCCGTCCGGCGTCCGAGCTTACGACCACGCCTCACATCACGGTTGCTGCGCCCGCCAGCCGCAAGATCGTGGCCGATGCCACAGCAGCGTCCGCTCGCTGAGTCTTGTCAGAGGGGGCTGTCTGGCGGAGCTGACGCCGGCGGCCCCTCTGCGCAGGATCACCAGTCTCCAAGCCACACACTTCGTCTTGAAGGCGCTGGCACGACTGGCAGCTGAGGGTAGCAATGCGCGACCGGCGGCTCGTCCACCTGCGGCTTGCAGTGCGGCGCGAGCATATCGAACTTCGTCGCCTAGGCTCGCCGCGTAGATCTTGTACGGGGCGAACGCACCAGCGCATGTAAGAAGTCCGATGCAGTGTAGCGATTGGCTTTTGCCTCTCGCTCTGCAAAGGCCTTCTTCGAGTTTCGATCGATGGCGACGAAGAGCTAGAGCTTGCCTTCCTCTGTCCTGACCTCGGCAATGTCGACGCGCAGGTAGCCGATGACGTACTCGGAGAAGCGCTTCTTCTCCGGCTTGCCGCTATCCATCTCCGGCAGGCAGCTCAGGCGGCCGCTCAGCGACGGACGGATCAGGTCCGGGATGGTGGGCTGCAGGCCGTAGAGGCCGTCACCCAGCGGCAGCACCGTGTGCCGCTGGATACAGCGACGTTGACCGCCTCCCCTCCGGCGTCAGCACGGTCGAGCGGGGCTCCTTCGGCCGCATGGCATCAGCCGTCGTCTCCCGATCGTGCCACTTCTGCATGATCGCGGGATATGACGCCGTCGCGCTTAGCCGCCGCTCTCACGCTCGCTTGACGTCGCTGTAATGCGCGACGGACCGCCTTAGTCGTCGTGACGCTGTCGTGGAGAACCGCGCCCAATGCGCATCCCTCGCAGCATGGCGGTCAAACGTATCACCACATCGCGAATCTGACACCTCGACCCCCGCCGGCCGCGCTTGATGGGGCTACGGACGCATGCACCCTGTGTTGGTGAATAACTTCACAGACCGCGTACCGGAGGGCGCCCCTCGGCTCCCAACCGAAATTCGTAAGCCAAAGGCGGTTATCCGATCTGCCTCAGCTTGACCTCAATGCAAATATTGGGGGCTTGGCGCGTTGAGATGCGCACTGATCGTCACTTCTAAGACGCTGAGTTTCAGGCGCAACTGAAGAATGGTCGGCGCGACCAAGTCTGGATCAACGCCATCGATCGCCACCTCATGAAGCTCGGTGAGCAATCGATAGATCTCGACCAAATCGTCATCGGATATCAGGTGAAAACCGTCCTGCCTCAGCGCATTATGCGCCCGCACCAGCGCAAGCACCCGTTCAACGAGAAGGTCCAAATCGGCGAAAACGATCAGTGTCTCTGTTGCTTTTTTGAGATCCATAATTCCACGGCTGGCGACGCATTTCTGCGAGGCACAACCGTCGTCAACGCGGGTCACGAAGAGTTATGGAAGGCCGCAGGCGCCGTTAAATATGATTTCAGGATGTATCAATCTATAAAATCAACACAGATCCGTCCGTGCGATGACGCACATCAAATAAATTAGCTAGATACAAACTCAGAGCAAGTAGTTGTCCGAACAAGTATTCAATAAAATAACCAACAAATAATTCACATAACTTGGTCCGACCAGATTTCAAAACATACTCGGCATTCTCTGCTACGCCTTTATCGAACTGGCCCACCGACTCGTTCGAACCCGTCGAGCGCTCGCGACCGCACGTCTTGCCCACGAGAGAGCGCGACCAGCGATCGCCGCACTCGATCAGAGCCTCACGCAGGAGAGAATGACCCTGTTCGTCGTGTTCGACTTGGACGGGTCCTTGGCCCCCACCGAGCACCAGGCGCAGTTCCTGAATCGTCCCGGCAAGGAGAAGGACTGGCGCGGATCTTACGCGGCTTGCAACCGGGACGAGCCCTGCACCCGATCGTTCGCACGCTGCTGGCGCTCCACAAGACCGGCGCCGAGGTTGAGATTTGGTCCGGCCAATCCGACGAGGTGAAGGACAAGACGGCTTGGCTTGCTGATCATGGGCTGGGACACATCCCGACTCGGATGCACGCGCGCGGGCGACCGCCGGCCCTGGTGTTCGAGGATCGCGGATCCATGGTGGTCTGGTCGACGTCGGAATCGAACGGCAATGAGGTCACCGAGCACGATCTCAACCACGACCCCGAACGGCTCGCCGACATGCCGCTGCCCGGCGCTGGTCCCTGGTCATAGACGAAGGCTCCGGCCTTCCGTGGCGGCGCTCGCACTTCGGCCGCACGTTCCGCGAACTCGCGCGTGCCTCAGGCTGCCCGGACAGCATCTGGAACATGGACAGCAGGGCAGGGGTAGTGAGTGAGGCTTGCGAGGCCAGGGCGGTGCCGGACAACGTGATGCGCACCGCGACGCCCACGCAGATATCGACAACGATGCTCTAAAACCGCGGATCGATGGTTTCGTCGGACCGCGCGGCCGAGCTACGAACGGCGCGGTGAAAAGCGAAGCTCGACGGCTAGAAACGGCCGAGGAACAACGGCGGCAACACGACTCTGCCGTAGACCAGCTATGTGATTGAAAGATTTGGCTCCCCGAGCAGGACTCGAACCTGCGACAAAGCGATTAACAGTCGCTTGCTCTACCAACTGAGCTATCGGGGATCACCGGGCCGCCTCAGCGGCGGTGGCGGGTCATTAGCCTCCGCCGGTTTCGGACGCAAGGGTCCTATCGCCGCTTTTTGCGCCTTCTGAGCCGACGACGCACTTTTTCCACCGGGTCGCGGTGCGGCGGCGGCGTTTGTGTCGATCGAGCGACAAGACCGTTGCCGAGCGGGTCAAGCCTCTGCTAGAGACGCCTCGCTCCGGACCGGCCGCTCGGCCCGGAGTGTCGCGCATTCGCGACGAGGCCTCGTGGCGGAGTGGTTACGCAGAGGACTGCAAATCCTTGCACCCCGGTTCGATTCCGGGCGAGGCCTCCAAACTTTCCGATACCCCTGACAATCTGCTCGTTCCTGGCCATGCAAGGCGCTCGTGCGAGCCTTGCAATTCCGGGAACGATCCACGACAACCCGACCCGCTCGGGCCGGCGCCGCTCGACGGGCGGGCGGGGAAACGGTCTGGCGCGGCGGCGAGGGATGGACGGCTCATGCTCGATTATGCTCAGGCGCGGCGCCTCATGGTCGATTGTCAGCTCCGGACCTTCGATGTGAACGACGTCGCGGTGCTCGATGCCTTCGACACCGTACCCCGCGAGCGCTTCGTCCCGCCGGGCCGCGAGGATTTCGCCTATATCGACCAGACGCTGACCTTCGATACGGGCGAGGACGGGATTCGCGCGATGCCCGCCCCGATGCTGCTGGCGCGCCTGATTCAGGCGCTCAAGATTCGTCCGGGCACCCGCGCCCTCGATGTCGGCACCGGCTACGGCTACGGCGCGGCCATGCTCCGGCAGCTCGGCGCCGAGGTCGTCGCCCTGGAATCCGACCCGGATCTCATCGGCGCCGCCCGCGAGCGCCTTGGCGACACCGTCGACCTCGTCCAGGGCGCCTTGACCGCTCCGGCCAAGGGTGGGCCTTTCGACGCCATCCTCGTCGAGGGGCGGGTCGAGATCCGGCCGCAGGCCCTGCTCGATCAATTGCGCGACGACGGGCGCTTGGTCTGCGTGCTCGGTCCGCACCGCAACGCCAAGGCGACCCTGTTCGTGCGGGCGGGCGATGCCTTCGGGGCCCGCCCGCTTTTCGATGCCTCGCTGCCGGCCCTGAAGAGCTTCGCGACCGAACCCGGCTTCGCGTTCTAAGCGCGCCCATAGTGCCGTATCCGACCTGATTGCATCCGGTTGGCGTCTCTCGGTTTTTGTTTCGACGCGCTTTTCTTTCACCGAACCAGTGACCACGGAGTTGGGAAGCGCTCTAGCGTTCCCGGCCGCTGCTCGTCTTCCCTCCGGACACGGCGGCACAGCGAACGCTTTGTGAGTGGCACCGAGGCTACGCCGGGGCCGTCGTCAGGCCCCTGGAACCCACGCAATCCGTGCGCGTCGCGCCCGGCCGATGCACCCAATCCATTCCATCTCAGGCTGACTGCCGCGCCGGGTACGGTGACCGCCGAAAACTGCACGAAAGTACGCGTGCGCGCCGGCACACGGCCATGAGGGATTAGTCCGCTGGGGTGTCGCTTTTTTGAGGCACCCGCCGGCAATCCGACGACGCGGTGCGGTAAGCCCTGTCGTCGGTAGCGCAAGCTCGGCTACTCTCGGGCACGAGGCGGGCTAGCCATTCCATCGCATGGGTGTGCATGCGGCATCCCTGTCGCGACCCTCATGGTGCGGGTCGTCCTGCAGATGTCCTCCGGGGCATTTGCTGGGGCGACGCACCGGAGCGGACACGGCAGTGCGGCGGGACGGCATATCGAGAAACCGCAAGGGCTGATCGACGTGAAAGAACGGAACCCTGCGGCGCGGTCCGCGCTTCGGCTGGCTGGCGCCGTCGTCTCGGCACTGGCTGTCGCAAGTCCGGCGGCTGCCGAGACCCTCGAGAGCGCGTTGTCCCGCGCCTATCAGGCCAACCCGGCGCTGAACGCGGCGCGGGCGAACCTGCGCGCGACCGACGAGGATGTGAATCGCTTCCAGGCCGGCTACCGACCGAACGCCGCGCTTTCGGCCGACATCGGCATCCAGCAATTCCAGGGTAAGATCGGCGGCGTCGGCGCCAGCGGGCCGATCAATCTCACGACCCGCCCGGGCGGCGCCGGCCTGACCATCAACCAGAACGTCTTCGACGGCTTTCAGACCGACAACCGGGTGCGCGCGGCCGAATCGACCGTGCTCAGCACGCGGGAAGGCTTGCGCCAGACCGAGATGAACACGCTGTTCAACGCCGCTCAGGCTTACATGAACGTCCTGAGCGACACGGCGACGTTGGAGCTTCAGCGCAACAACGTCGAAGTGCTCGAAGAGCAGCTTCGTCAGACTCGCGACCGCTTCAATGTCGGCGAGGTGACCCGCACCGACGTCGCCCAGGCCGAAGCACGCCTCGCCGGCGCGCGCTCCCAGGTGAGCGCGGCTGAGGCGGCCCTGCGTGCCTCGATCGGTATCTTCCGGCAGATCGTCGGCGTCGAACCGCGCCAGCTCGCTCCCGGGCGCCCGCTCGACCGCTACGTGCCGGCCTCGCTCGATCAGGCGATTCTCATCGGCCTGAAGGAGCATCCGCAGATCCTCGCTTCGCTGCACGCCGTGGACGTGGCGGAGCTGCAGGTGAAGGTGAACGAAGGCGCGCTCTATCCGCAGGCGCAGATCACCGGGGCGGTGCAGCAGCGGTACGATCAGCAGTTCCCCGGCGACAACGGCGTCACCGCCTCGATCGTCGGACGGGTCAACATTCCGCTCTATCAGGGTGGCGCCGAATACGCCGCGATCCGGCAGGCCAAGGAGAATGTCGGGCGCGCCCGCCTCGTCGCCGACCAGGACCGCGACACCATCCGCGCCTCGATCGTGCGGACCTGGGGAAATCTCGAAGCCTCAAAGGCACAGGTGATCGCCTCGCAGGCGCAGGTTCAGGCCAACGAGGTGGCGCTGAACGGCGTGCGTGAGGAGGCTCGCGTCGGCCAGCGCACCACCCTCGACGTGCTGAACGCGCAGCAGGAACTGCTCTCCGCGCGCGTCGCCCTGATCCGCGCCCAGCGCGACCGCGTGGTGAACTCCTACGATGTCGTCCAGGCCGTCGGCCGGCTCACCGTCCGCTTCACCAGCCTGCCGGTCACCCCGTACAGCGCCCGCGAACATCTCGATCAGGTGCGCGATCTCTGGTTCGGCCTGCGCACCCCCGACGGGCGCTGACGGCCTCGCCGCGGACGACGTTTTCCTGTTGGCCGGCGGCGGACCGTGGTTGATGCCGGGCAAGGCGATGCAATAGTTCGTTAACCAAGTCATCGTCTTGTCAATCGTCACCGAGTATCGTCCCGATGAGCGCAGCGAGCCCTAAGGTTCAGGACAAGACGCAGGAGCCCTCCATGGAGGAGATCCTGGCTTCGATCCGCCGCATCATTGCCGACGACCAAGCTCCCAAGACCGTCGAGGCCGAGGCGCCGCCCGCGCCGGCTCCCGCGCTGCCGCCGGACGACGACGTGCTCGATCTCGCCGAAGTGGCAGAGCCGGTGCGCAAGCCCGAGCCGGTTGCCTTCGACATCCCCGAAATCGATTTCCGCATGCCGGATTTCGACCCGGAACCGGAGCCCGACTTCGAGCCCCCGGCGGCGGCCAAGCCGGACCCCTTCGATTTTGCCCCCGAGCCGCCTCCCGCCCCGAGAGTGACCGATCGGGTCCGCACGGCGGTCGAGGAAGAGGTGACGGAGCGGCTCGTCTCGTCCAGCACCGGAGAGAGCGTCGGTCAGAACTTCCAACTCCTCGCCCACACGGTGCTGTCGCAGAACGCCCGCACGCTCGAGGATCTCGTCAAGGACATGCTGCGGCCGATGCTGAAGAGCTGGCTCGACGAGAACCTTCCGCACATGGTCGAGCGGCTGGTGCGCATCGAGATCGAGCGGGTCGCCCGCGGGCGGTGAGCCGTTCGTCCCTCGATCACGGGGTGATTGCACCGCGGCACCTGCAGAGCCGTCGATCGAAGCCGCTTGGGCGGCTTCGCGGCGCGAAGAGCGCCGCGCGGAGCGGGCTTTTCGGGGCATGAGCCCCGGAAAGCATCGAGCGGAGCGGCAGCCTGAGGCCGCGGAGGCGGCCGCTGGCGCTTGAGGCTAGAAGAAAACCAGGGTGATCGCTTCAAGCGATTGCCCGCGGCACCGACGGCCCGACGGTTGACGACGGCCCCGCGGCGGGCCGATAGCGGCGGCGACATCTTTTAGAACCGCCGCCTCGAAAAGCCCGCCCCGCCCATGATGGACAAGACCTTCGACCCCGCCGCCGTCGAGGCGCGCGTCTCCGCGGCCTGGGAAGAGGGCCAGGCCTTCCGCGCCGGCCGCCCCGAGCGGGCCGGCGCCGAGCCCTTCAGCATCGTGATCCCGCCGCCGAACGTGACGGGCTCGCTGCATATGGGCCACGCGCTCAACAACACGATCCAGGACATCCTCGTCCGCTTCGAGCGGATGCGGGGCAAGGACGTGCTGTGGCAGCCGGGCACGGACCACGCCGGCATCGCCACGCAGATGGTGGTCGAGCGCAAGCTGATGGAGACGCAGCAGCCGGGCCGCCGCGAGTTGGGACGCGAGGAATTCCTGCGCCGGGTCTGGGCCTGGAAGGAGGAATCCGGCGGCACGATCATCGGCCAGCTCAAGCGGCTCGGTGCCTCCTGCGACTGGTCCCGGGAGCGCTTCACCATGGATGAGGGCCTGAGCCGCGCCGTGCTCAAGACCTTCGTCGATCTGCACGCGCAGGGGCTGATCTACCGCGACAAGCGTCTCGTGAACTGGGACCCGAAGTTCCAGACCGCGATTTCGGACCTCGAAGTCCAACAGATCGAGGTAAAGGGCCATCTCTGGCACTTCGACTACCCCGTCGTGGACGAGGCCGGCACGCCGACGGGCGCGATCATCACCGTGGCGACGACGCGCCCCGAGACGATGCTCGGCGATACGGCCGTCGCCGTCCATCCGGATGACGAGCGCTACCGCGACCTTGTCGGACAGCGCGTGCGCCTTCCGCTGGTCAACCGGCTGATCCCGATCGTCGCCGACGCCTATTCCGATCCGGAGAAGGGGACCGGCGCGGTCAAGATCACCCCGGCCCACGACTTCAACGACTTCGAGGTCGGACGCCGTAACGGTTGCCGCCCGATCAACGTCCTCGATGCCGAGGCGCGCATCCAGATCGCCGGCAACGCCGATTTCCTCGACGGCGCCGAGCCGGAGGACGCCGCGCTGGCGCTCGACGGCCTCGACCGGTTCGAGGCGCGGAAAGCGGTCGTCGCCCTGATGGAGGAGCGCGGCCTGCTGCGTCTGGTCGAGCCCAACACCCACGCGGTGCCGCATGGCGACCGTTCGGGCGTGGTGATCGAGCCTTACCTGACCGACCAGTGGTACGTGAACGTCAAGCCGCTGGCCGAGCGCGCCCTCCAGGCAGTGCGCGACGGGCAGACCCGCTTCGTCCCGGACAACTACGAAAAGATCTTCTTCCAGTGGCTGGAGAACATCGAGCCGTGGTGCGTCTCGCGCCAGCTCTGGTGGGGCCACCAGATCCCGGTCTGGTACGATGCCGAGGGCGGCATCTTCGTCGCCGAGAGCGAGGCGGACGCGGTCGCGCAGGCGAAAGCCAAGCACGGCCGTGAGGTCGCGCTGACCCGCGATCCCGACGTGCTCGACACGTGGTTCTCCTCCGCGCTCTGGCCGTTCTCGACGCTCGGCTGGCCGGACAAGACGCCGGAACTGGCCCGTTTCTACCCCACCAACACCCTGGTCACGGGCAAGGACATCATCTTCTTCTGGGTCGCCCGGATGATGATGATGGGCCTGCACCTCACCGATCAGGCGCCGTTCGAGACCGTCTACCTGCACACCCTCGTCCGCGACGAGAAGGGTGCGAAGATGTCGAAGTCGAAGGGCAACGTGGTCGATCCGGTCGATCTGATCGACCGTTTCGGCGCCGACGCGCTGCGCTTCACGCTTGCCGCACTCGCCGCCCCCGGCCGCGACATCAAGCTCGGCCCCCAGCGGGTCGAGGGCTACCGCAACTTCGCGACCAAGCTCTGGAACGCGGCGCGCTTTGCCGAGATGAACGGCTGCGAACTGAAGGCCGATTTCCGGCCCGAGGCCGTGCGCGAGACGCTCAACGCCTGGGCGCTCACTGAGGCCGCCAAGGCGGTCGCGGAAGTGGCGCAGGGCATCACGGTCTACCGCTTCAACGATGCGGCGGCCGCGGCCTACCGCTTCGTCTGGAACGTGTTCTGCGACTGGTATCTCGAACTGGCCAAGCCCGTCCTTCAGGGCGAGGGCGTCGACCCGGCGGCGCGCGCCGAGACGCAGGCGACGGTTGCCTTCCTGATCGACCAGATCGCCAAGCTGCTGCACCCGTTCATGCCCTTCCTCACGGAGGAGCTGTGGGCGATCAAGGGGCAGGTGCTGCCGACACCGCGCGGCCTGCTCGCGCTCGAATCCTGGCCCGAGCTCTCGGCCTATACGAACAAGCAGGCCGAGGACGAGATCGGCTGGCTGGTCGATCTGATCTCCGAGGTCCGCTCGGCCCGCTCCGAGACCAATGTGCCCGCCGGCGCCCAGGTGCCGCTGGTGCTGGTGGGCGCCGATGCGGGCGTCCATGCTCGGGTCGAGCGTTGGAGCGAGACGCTGACCCGCCTCGCCCGCCTCTCCGAGATCGGTTTCGCCGACGCCGCGCCGAAGAACGCCGTCCAGCTCCTCGTGCGGGGCAGCGTGGCCGCACTTCCGCTCGAGGGCATCGTCGATCTCGCGGCCGAAGTCGCGCGGCTGAAGAAGGAGGCGGGCAAGGCGCGGGCCGAGATCGGCAAGATCGACGGCAAGCTCGGCAATGCCGACTTCCTCGCCCGCGCGCCGGAAGAGGTGGTGGACGAGCAGCGCGAGCGCCGCGACGCGGAGGCGGCTCGGCTCATCAAGATCGAGGAAGCTTTGGTCCGGCTCAGCGAGGCATGAGACCACTGCGGCGGCTCGGTCTGGCCTTTGCTGGACTGGCTTTGGCCGGGCTAGCCGCCGCGCTCCTCGCGCTCACACTGTGGACAGCCCGGCCCGGCGACCCGAGCCTCTACCCGCCGGCCGAGCCGGATACGCAGACCGTGCTCCTCGTCAGCCACGGCTGGCATTCCGGTCTCGTCCTGCCGCGCGACAGCCTGATGGGGGAGGGAGCGGGCACCGCCCTTCGCAATCTCGCCACGCGCTTTCGCGCCTATGACGCCTTGGAGTTCGGCTGGGGCGAGGCGCGCTTCTACCGGGCGACGCCGACGCTCGCCGCCTTCGACTGGCGGCTGGCCCTCTCGGCGCTGTTCACACCCGGTGGAAGCGACGGCGTGATCCAGGTCGTCGGCCTCGCACGCCCCGCCCGCGCAAGCTTCCCGCAGGCCGACATCGTCCCGGTCCCACTCTCGCGCAAAGGCTTGGCCCGGCTCCTCGCACGGTTGGAGGCGAGCTTCCGGCTCACCGATGGCCAGCCGGCCGCTCTCGGCCCGGGGCTCTACGGCCCGAGCCTGTTCTACGAGGCGCACGGGCGTTTCTCGTACAGCAACGTCTGCAACCACTGGGCGGCGGGGCTCCTCCATGCGGCGGGTTTGCCGATCACGCCGGTGCTCGACACGCATCCGTCGGGCCTCCTTGCCGACCTGCGCTGGCGCTCGGGCCTGACGGCCTCGGCGCCTGAAGAGGCGGAGCCGGACCTGTCCAAACCGTAATCTTCGCGCCATCCGGCGGTCAGGCTCGGGCCTCTAGGAGTCTCCTCACGGATCGCCGCCCCGACGTTCAACGGAAGGGCAGCCGACCGGCCCATTTCCCGTCGGAGACCTCCATGACCATGACTGTCCGCCGCCGCGCCTTCGCCTCCGTCGCCGCAGCCGCCCTCGTCGCGGGCGGCGCGGCCGGGTTCGGCCTGACCGAGCCCATGACCCAGGCCTATGCCCAGGCCCTGCCGAAGACCCCAATCGAAGCGCCCGAGCACCCGCCGGGCTCGTTTGCTAACGTCGTCGACAAGGTGAAGCCGGGCGTCGTCGCCGTGAAGGTGAAGCTCGACAACAGCGCCGACGATGACGACGACAGCGCGGGTGGTCCCAACCTGCAGCAGGTGCCGCCGCAACTGCGCGAGTTCTTCAAGCGCTTCGGCCAGGGCGGTCCGGGTGGTCAGGGCGGGCGCGGCATGCCGCAGCGTGGCGAGCGCGGCGCGGTCGGCTCGGGCTTCATCATCTCGGCGGACGGCTACGTGGTGACCAACAACCACGTCGTCGACAAGGCCAAGACCGTGCAGGTCACGCTCGACGACAATCGCACCCTCGACGCCAAGGTGATCGGCAAGGATCCGAAGACCGACATCGCCCTCCTGAAGATCACCGAGAGCGGCAGCTATCCCTACGTCCAGTTCGGCAAGAGCGCCCCGCGCGTTGGCGACTGGGTCGTCGCCATCGGCAACCCGTTCGGCCTCGGCGGTACGGTCACGGCGGGCATCGTCTCGGCCCGCGGTCGCGACATCGGCGCCGGCCCCTACGACGACTTCCTTCAGATCGACGCGCCGATCAACAAGGGTAATTCAGGCGGCCCGACCTTCAACGTCAACGGCGAGGTCGTGGGCGTGAACACGGCGATCGCCTCGCCGTCCGGCGGCTCGGTCGGCCTCGCCTTCGCGATCCCCGCCGAGACCGTGCAGACGGTGGTCGATCAGCTCCGCACCGACGGCAAGGTGGTGCGCGGCTATCTCGGCGTGCAGGTCCAGCCGGTGACGAAAGACATCGCCGACGGGCTCGGCCTCGACAAGGCCAAGGGCGCGCTGGTCGATCACGCCGAGAACGGCACGCCGGCGGCCAAGGCCGGCCTGAAGTCGGGTGACGTGATCGAATCGGTCAACGGCGCCCCGGTCAACGATGCCCGCGACCTCTCGCGCCGCATCGCCGGCCTCAAGCCCGGCACCGAGGTGAAGCTCGCCTATCTGCGGGGCGGCAAGAGCGACGTCGCGACGGTCGAACTCGGCACGCAGCCGACCGACGCCAAGGTCGCGAGCCGCAGTGACAGCACGTCCGGTGGCCAGGCGCGCCTCGGCCTCAGCCTGGCCCCGGCGAACGATGTCGGCCTCGGCGACGAGGGCGTGGCGGTGATGGATGTCGATCCCGACGGTCCGGCCGCAGCCAAGGGCATCGCCCAGGGCGACGTGATCCTGGATGTCGCCGGCACCAGCGTCTCGAAGCCCTCTGAGGTGCAGGCGCAGATCCGCGCTGCCGAGTCGAGCGGCCGCAAGGCGGTGCTGATGCGGGTGAAGAGCGCCAAGGGCCAGACCCGCTTCGTCGCCGTGGTCCTCGGCAAGAAGGAGGGCTGATCCCCTCGGACATCCCGGCGGGGCCGCCTCCGGCCCCGCCGACCGCCCTGCATCTCATCCCGACTTCGCGCCCGCTCCTAGAGCGGGCGTTTTTTCGTTCGGTCTCGACGCTCTGCGACCCGCAGACGGCGCCTCGCCAAGGGGCCGCAACGGCGCGGTCCGCCGCACCCGGTTTTGCTACAAGCGTCGTTCGAATTCGAAAGAGGCTGCACGATCCGCCGGAACGCTCTCTCAGGTTACTTGAACATCCTCAGGTCAACTCTCTGGTTTTTATACACAACTGCCGATTTTTGAGGCTTCGACCATCGTAAGTTAAGATCCCGGAAAGGCGTCATTCGGCACAACGAGACAACATTTGTTCGCTCGACGGCAGTCTGATGGAAACCGGTATTCGCACGCGTCTCTACGGCGGATTTTCAGCATTGGTCGCCTTGTCCTGCGGTATGGGAGCGTTCTCCTACACGCAGCTCGACAGTCTCGACGAGATGTTCCGTGCGCGGGCTCAGCTCGAATCCGCAGCCCGGACCCTCTACACCATCAATGGTCTGTCCGACCGGTTGATCGGTCAGGCTGCCCAGTACAGGCTGACCCAGGCGCCCGACTACACGACCGGAATGTTCGCGTCGTTGGACTCGATCCGGCAGGGCTCCGAGAAGCTCATCGAGAGCACACCGAGCGCGGAGCGGCGCGCGGCCTATGAGCGGCTTCGGGATCAGTCCACCGATCTCGGCAAGGCGCTGCCGAAGCTGGTCGAACTCGGCGCGCAGATCCGCGAGAACCGGGCCGGCGTCTACGCCAACGGCGACGACCTGACCAAGGCCTCCGGCGTCCTCGTCGCCCAGTTGCGGGCCACGGGCCAGGATGCGGTGATCGCTCAGGCCGTGGAGGTCGAGCGCACGCTGCTTCTGTTCCGCATCATGAACTGGCGCTTCCTCGCCACCAAGGATCCGAAGGGCCGTGCCCTCTCGGCCAACGCCTTCGGCAAAGCCGAGGCGGCCCTGGCGAAACTGAAGGCTCTCGATCTCACCGCCGCCGACCAGGAGACGGCAAAGCTCGTCGGCGAGACCCTGAACCGGCTCAACAAGAGCATCGTCGCCGCCTCCCAGGCCATCGTCGAAAGCGAAGCGTTCTTTGAGGAGACGCTGAAGCCGAGGGTGGACGGTATCAACGCGACGGGCCTGTCGGTGCGCAGCAAGCTCGAGGCGGCGCTTCAGGACGGGGTCGAGCAGAGCAACGCCCTGATGACGCGGGCGAAGACTGTCCAGCTCATCCTGCTCGGCCTGATCCTGGCCACGGGTGCCGCCCTGGCCTTCCTGATCGCCCGCAGCCTGATCCGCCCGATTTCGGGGATGACCGCCGCGATGAGCCGCCTCGCCGCGGGCGAGACGGCCATCGAGGTGCCGTCTCGGGACGCGGTGGACGAGATGGGCCGGATGGCCGAGGCGGTCGAGGTGTTCCGGCAGAACGCCGTGGCCCGCATCGAACTCGAAGCGGAGCGGGTGGCCCAACAATCCGCTCGCCAGCGCCGGGCCGATCGTGTCGATGGGCTGGTGCGCGGTTTCGAGGAAAAGATCGCCGCCTCCATCGCCATCGTGACCTCGGCGGCGACCGAACTGGACAGCACCGCCCGATCGATGACGCAGGTCGCCGACAACACCAACGGGCAGGCGGTCGCCTCCAGCGCCGCGGCCGAGGAAGCCACCGTCAACGTGCAGACGGTCGCCGCAGCGGCCGAGGAGATGGTCGCCTCGCTCAGCGAGATCGAGCGGCGCGTCCAGCAATCCAACGACGTGGCGGGTCATGCCAGCCACGAGGCCCGGACGACCACCGACTCGATGAGCCATCTCAGCCGCGCGGCCGAGAAGATCGGCGAGGCGGTGACGATGATCTCCGGGCTCGCGAGCCAGACGAACCTGCTCGCCCTCAACGCCACCATCGAGGCGTCGCGGGCCGGCGAGGCGGGCCGCGGTTTTGCCGTCGTCGCCACCGAGGTCAAGGAACTCGCGGCGCAAACCGCCCGCACCACGGAGGCGATCTCCGATCAGGTCAGCGCGATCCAGACCGCCTCGACCCAGGCACTCGGTGCGATCCAGCAGATTGGCCGGACCATCGTCTCGGTTAACGACATCACCGCCTCGATCGCGGCAACCGTCGTGCAGCAGACCGCCGCGACCAATGAGATTGCCCGCAACGCCTCCGAGGCAGCCCGCGGCACCCAGGACGTATCGATGAGCGTCGCGCAGGTACAGGCGCTGTCGAGCGAGACCGGCTCGGCCGCGCAGCAGGTGATGATGGCCTCGTCCGAGCTCTCGACCCAGTCCGAAAACGTGCGGCGCGAGGTCGAGGACTTCCTCGCCGCAATCCGGGCCGCCTGACGGCCCCGCTGAGCGGACGGATTAGCGGTCCACCCGTCAGCGTCTACCAACGGCCGGCTCCGCCACGGAGCCGCACGTTGCCAAATGAGACGCACGGACCCTGAGACCGGTGCCGCCCGCTCCCGTCACGGCTTTTTCGCTCGGCTCGCCCTCGTGGCGGGCCGAGCGGCGTCGGGGCTCGGCCGGAGGGGGGCGATGATCCGCGGCGTCGCGCTGGCCCTGACCGCCTGCGCCGCCCTACCGGCCATCGCCCGTGCCGATCCGCTTGCGGCGGAGAACCCGCGCATCCCCGAACCGATGGTGTTCGACCTGCTGCGTCCGCTCGGGGCACGGGCCGGCGAGCGCGAGGTCAACGTCCTGGCGGTCCGGCCGCTGGACCGGGGACCGACGGACTGGGCCCCCGAACTCGAATACGCCTACGCCGACGGCCAGTCGTTCGAGCTGGAGCTTCCCTTCGAGGACGGGCGCCTGACGCAGGTCAAGTTCGCCCTCCAGGGCACCTTCGGCACGGGGGTGGGCGGGCGCTGGATCCACGGCTGGCAGTATCTCGGCCAGATCGGGGGCGGTAGCGCGACGGTCCGCAATTCCCTGCTCTACATCTCCGGATACCGTTTCGACGCGCACTGGAGCATGCTGAGCATGGCCGGGCTGCGGCAGGTCGGTCTGCGCCGGCTCGGCCCGACCGCGCTGCTCCTCAACCATTCCGTCTTCTACGATTTCGATCCGGAGACGGTGCTGGGGCTCGAAGTCAACCTGAGGCAGGACATCGCCGGGGATGACCGCACCCGCGCCCTCGTCATTCCCCAGATCCACCGCCGGCTCTCGGAACTGACGAGCTTCCAGGCCGGCCTCGGTGTCGAGTTCCGCACGAACCGTGACGCCGGGCTCGTCGCGGCTCTGCGGCTGATCCGCGAGTTCTGAAGCGCCCCACGCCGGCAACGGACCCGGCAGCAGCCTTTCGGGTTCTCCCGTCAGCGGGAAGGCTGCGAGAGGAACACGGGCATGGCGAGCGTCGAAGCATCGGGCACCTTCGCGATCGGCGGGGACCTCACCGTTCACCGGCTCGGGTTCGGCGCCATGCGCATCACCGGGCCCGGCATCTGGGGCGATCCGCCCGACCGGGACAAGGCGAAGGCGACCCTGCGGGCGGTACCCGGCCTCGGGATCGACCTGATCGACACCGCCGACAGCTACGGCCCCTTCGTCAGCGAGGATCTGATCCGCGAGACGCTTTACCCCTACGAGGGCCGCGTCATCGCCACCAAGGGCGGCCTGACGCGGCACGGGCCCGATATCTGGCAGCCTGTCGGCAATCCCGATTACCTGCGCCAATGCGTCCTGATGAGCCTGCGGCGGCTCGGTCTCGAGCGGATCGACCTGTGGCAGCTCCATCGGATCGGCCCGGATTGCCCCCGCGAGGTGCAGTTCGAGGCGATCGCCCGGATGCGGGAGGAGGGGTTGATCCGCCATGTCGGCCTGTCCGAGGTCTCGGTCGAGGACATCGAGACCGCCCAGAAGTTCTTCCCCGTGGCGAGCGTGCAGAACCGCTACAACCTCGTCGATCGCACCAGCGAGGCGGTGCTGGCGCATTGCGAGCGGCACGGCATCGGCTTCATCCCGTGGGCGCCCCTCGACAAGGGGTCGCTGGCTGGCCCCGGTTCGGCACTGGAGTCTATCGCCGGGCGTCTCGGCGCGAGCGGTAGCGCGGTCGCCCTCGCATGGCTGTTGAAGCGCTCGCCGGTGATGCTGCCGATCCCCGGCACCGGCGATCCCGGCCACCTTGCCGAGAATGCCGCGGGCGCAACCCTCACCCTGAGCGAAGAGGATTTCGCCGTCCTCGCCCGGGCGGGACACGAGGCATGGCAGGGCGCCGGCGCGTGATATCCGACAGGTGCTGGCGCGCACCTTGCACCGAGGTGGCCACGGAACCGAGCAGGGCCTGAGCCTTTCCGTTCCGGGCGCCGACATGGTGCCGGACAGGAAGGATCGACATGTCGTCAGCCGGCCACCGCGCACGCTCCGGTCTCCTCGGTGGCCTGGTCGCTGGGTTGACGATCGCCGGTCTCGCCGCCCTGCCGGCGGAGGCGCGCACGAGCTGGGTCTCCGGCACCTACGTCTACGCCGACCTCTGCACGATGCCGGCGGACGGCGCACAGGCCGGCCGGCGTATCACGCTCAAGCGCTGGCCCAAGGGCGACAACCTCGTCTACGAGGGGGCGGGCCTGCCCGCCCCGATCGAGACCGCGGTGTCGATCGACGACAGCACGAAGGATGTCGCCTTCCATGTCGAGACGAGCGCCGGTCTCGTCAGCTTCCGCGGCACGGCCGGATCCGACGCGCTGGTCGGTACGCTGAACGGTGCCGACGGCGCGCAGCCGTTGCGCCTGAAGCGCGTCCTGCGCGCCCGCGCTCAGGAGACATGCCCCGGCGAGACGACCGGCTCGATCAACTGAGCCCCGGCCGCGAACCCCAACGTCGCAATCCGAGCGCCCCTCGCCCGTCAGCGGAGACCCCGCTTGTCTTCTCCCGCCATTGACGCCGCGAGACGCTGGCGCAAGTGAGACGCCGGGGGCGGACACGAAGGCGACCACCATGGGCGGGACGAAGCGCAGCTACCGGATCGCGGTGATCCCCGGCGACGGCATCGGCAAGGAAGTCATGCCGGAGGGCGTTCGGGTTCTGGAGCGGGCGGCCGCCCGCCACGGCTTCGAGATCGTGCAGGACTGGTTCGATTTCGCGAGCTGCGACTACTACGAGGCGCACGGGCGGATGATGCCCGAGGACTGGAAGGCGCAGATCGGCTCCCACGATGCGATCTTCTTCGGCGCCGTCGGCATGCCCGAGCGCGTGCCCGACCACATCTCGCTCTGGGGCTCGCTGATCCAGTTTCGGCGCGAGTTCGACCAATACGTCAACCTGCGCCCGGTGCGCCTGATGCCGGGCGTGCCCTCACCGCTGGCCGGCCGCAAGCCCGGCGACATCGACTTCTGGGTCGTCCGCGAGAACACCGAAGGTGAGTATTCCAACGCGGGCGGGCGGATGTTCGCCGGCACCGAGCGCGAGTTCGCGGTTCAGGAATCGGTGTTCACCCGCCACGGCGTCGATCGCGTGCTGAAGTTCGCCTTCGAATTGGCGCAGAGCCGGCCCAAGCGTCACCTGACCTCGGCGACTAAATCGAACGGCATCTCGATCACCATGCCGTTCTGGGACGAGCGGGTGCGGGCCGTGGCCGAGGGCTACCCTGAGATCCGCTGGGACCAGTACCACATCGACATCCTGACCGCGCATTTCGTGCTGAACCCGGACCGGTTCGACGTGGTGGTGGCCTCGAACCTCTTTGGCGACATCCTCTCCGATCTTGGGCCCGCCTGCACCGGCACCATCGGCATCGCGCCCTCGGGCAACATCAATCCGGAGCGGCGTTACCCATCCGTGTTCGAACCGGTGCACGGCTCGGCCCCCGACATCGCCGGACAGGGGATCGCCAACCCCATCGGCCAGATCTGGTCGGGGGCGATGATGCTGGAGCATCTCGGCGAGCGGGAGGCTGCCGCCGAGATCGTCGCCGGCATCGAGCGAGTGCTTTCGGAGCGGACCTTGCGCACGCGCGATCTCGGCGGCACCGCCGACACGCAGGCCTGCGGCCGCGCGGTCGAACAGGCGCTGGGCTGAGGGGCCGGCCGCGATGAGACCCGTCGTCGTCACCGTCGCGATCACCGGCTCGGTCGCCCGCAAGGCCGACAACCCGACCGTGCCGATCACGCCCGCCGAACAGATCGAATCGGCCCACGCCGCCTACGAGGCCGGCGCGGCGCTTGCCCACATCCACGTCCGGGAAGACGACGAGAGTCCGTCGCTCGATCCCGAGCGCTTCGGGCGGGTGCAGGAGGGCATCCGCCGGCATTGCCCGGACATGATCGTGCAGTTCTCGACGAGCGGGTCGGGCCCCGATCCGGTGGAGCGGGGCGCCTGCCTGATCCATCGCCCGGACATGGCCTCGCTGACCACCGGCTCGGTCAATTTCGGCGAGGGCGTCTACGAGAACCCGGCGGCCTCGTTCACGGCGCTCGGCCGGCGGATGCGGGAAGAGGGCGTACGCCCGGAGATCGAACTGTTCGACCTCACTCACATCCATAACGCGCGCCGTCTCGTGGACGAGGGCGTGATCGGCGCCGAGCCCCATCTGCAGTTCGTCATGGGCATCCGCAACGCGCTGCCGCCCGACCCGCACCTGCTCGACATCCTGCTGGCGGAGACCCGGCGCCTGCTGCCGGGCGCGACCTGGGGCGCCTTCGGCATCGGCCGCTTCCAGAGCCCGGTGATGGGCTGGGCCGTGTCGCGGGGGGCGCAGGGCGTGCGCACGGGCCTGGAGGACAACGTGCGTCTCTCCAAGGAGCGGCTCGCCGACGGCAATGCCGACCTTGTCCGTCTGGCCGCCCGGATCTGTGCCGAGCACGGCGCTCGGCCGGCGACGCCGGCCGAGGCGCGGGCAATCCTGCGCCTTGGGCTGAGCTCAAGGCACGGCCCCGAGCGGTGGCTCTCGGCGTTTCGGAAAGAGACGATGCACCAACACAAGGCGAGCGTGTCGCTCTGGATCGATGTCCAGAACGACACGCGCGCCGATCAGGCCAGAACCGGGCTCGTCTTGCGTCCCAGCGCCTCCTCCACGGTGCCGTCCCCGTCGAGATAGCCGTGTCGCTTCGGGTTCGGCATAACCAGCGAAGCAATGAACGAGATCGCCAGCATCACGGCGACGTACCAGAAGAAGCTGGTCTCCGCGCCGACATGCTTGAGCCAGAGCGCGACCGCCTCCGCCGTGCCGCCGAACAGTGAGTTGGCCACCGCGTAGGACAAACCGACGCCCAGCGCCCGCACCTGGGTCGGGAACAGCTCCGCTTTCACGATGCCGCTGATGCCGGTGTAGAAGCTGATCACCACGAGCCCGGTCATGATGAGGCCGAAGGACAGGACGGGATCGGTGGTGGTGCCGATGGCCGTCATCAACGGCACGATCATCACCATACCGAGGCCGCTGAACAGCAGCATGTTCGTCTTCCGGCCGATCCGGTCGGAGAGCCAGCCGAAGAAGGGCTGGATCGCCATGTAGGCGAACAGCGCCACCGTCGTGATCTGCGACGCAGTCACCTTGTCTATATGGGCGGTGTTGAACAGGTATTTCGGCATGTAGGTGGTGAGCGTGTAGAACGACAGCGACCCACCGGCCGTATAGGCCAGCACCACGGCGAAGGCCCGCCAGTGCTTGAGCAGACCGGAGAGGGTTCCGGCTTCCTTCGAATCCTTGTTCTCCGCCCTCATCGTCTCGGAGAGTGAGCGACGCAGGAACAGGGCGACCACCGCCGCCAGCGCACCGATCACGAAGGGAATGCGCCAGCCCCAGGCCGTGAGTTGCTCGGCCGTCAGCACGCTCTGGAGCACGACGAGCACCAGCGAGGCGAGCAACTGGCCGCCGATCAGCGTGACGTACTGGAACGAGGCGAAGAACCCGCGCTGCCCCTTGGTCGCGACCTCGCTCATGTAGGTCGCGCTGGTGCCGTACTCGCCGCCGACCGAGAGGCCCTGCACCATGCGCGCGATCACGAGAAGAACCGGCGCGAGATGGCCGACGGTCGCGTAGGTCGGCAGCAGGGCGATGGCGAGCGAGCCGCCGCACATCATCAGCACCGAGATCATCAGCGAGGTCTTGCGCCCGAGACGGTCGGCGATGCGCCCGAACAGCCAGCCGCCGATCGGCCGCATGAAGAAGCCCACCGCGAAGACCGCGGCCGACTTCAGGAGCTGGCCCGTGTCGTCACCCTCCGGGAAGAAGACGGGGGCGAAGTAGAGAGCGAAGAAGGCGTAGCAGTAGAAGTCGTACCACTCGACGAGATTGCCCGATGAGGAACCGACGATGGCCATGATGCGGCGGCGGCGGTCGGCGGCCTCGTCGAGCGGCGGCGCGGCAGCGCTGGTGTCCAGCATGCGTTTCCCCTGATTGTCCGGCCCGCGAGCGGCCGTGAGCCCTTATCAGAGGCCGGTATCTCACCGACACCGGCCCCGCGCCGACGCGGTCGGCGGCCATTCCATGACAGATGTTGGAGAACGTTGCGCTCCCACGCTCGGAGCCTTGGACTCACCGAGCCCATCGGCGCCGCGCTCCGGGACGGCAGCCGGCATATCATACCGGCCACCGTATCACGGCCTTTCGACCGCGAAGGAGCGAGCCCAGCCTAGCAAGCGCGCCGGCTCAAGAGTGATACCGCCGTCCGAGTTTTGCCAAGCACATCAACGGTTACGTTTCGGATTGCGGGCAGCCGCCACCGTATCCGTTCGTGCATCGCCGCGATTGCTTTGAACAAACAACCGCATGGCATCCGCCGGGAACGGTTTTCCGAGGGCTGCCGTTGCGTCCCTAGCTTCGGCACCAGGTCGGTCGCTGAGAAAAGACAGGGACGGAACATGACGAAACTCTTTCGCAGTACGGCGACGGCCGCGATCCTGATGTTGGGCGCGGCGACCGCACTCGCTCAAGGCGGCGGCGGCGGTGCTGGCGGCGGCGGCGGGGGCCCCGGCGCTGGAGGTGCCGGCGCTGGGGGTGCTGGCGCTGGAGGTGCCGGGATGGGCGCAGGCGGTGCTGGCGGAGGCGCTGGCGGCGTGGGCGGCGGTGCGGCCGGCGGAGCACGGGGTGGCGCGGGCGAGGCCGGCGGCGTTGGCGGTGCCCGTGGCGGTGCCGATGTCGGCGGCGCTGCCCGCGGCGGCGAGAGCGGCGGGGCGCCCGGTGGCGCGGCACGCGGCGGCGAGGCGGGAGAGCCGGGCGCCCGTGGCGGGCGCGAGGGCGGCCCGGCCCGCGCCGAGCAGCCGAGCGAGCGCGGCAACCGCGAGTCCGGGCAGCCCAACCGCAGCGGCGCAGGCGAGCGCGGTGGACGGGATGGCCGTGACGGGCCGGGCGAGCGCGGCGGCCGAGATGCGGCGGGTGAACGCGGTGAGCGCGGTGGTCGCGGCACGACCACCGAGGCACGGGGCGCCTCGAGGAACTTGAGCTCGACGCAGCGCACCGAGTTCCGTCAGTCGATCTCCCGTTCCAGCGTTCGCGCCGTCACGAACGTCAACTTCGCCGTCCGCGTCGGCACGGCGATTCCGCGCTCGGTATCGCTGCACCCGCTGCCTCCGGCGATCCTCTCGGTGGTGCCGGCCTATCGCGGCCTGCAGTTCATTCTCGTCGGGGACGACATCGTCATCATCGACCCCGACACCTACGAGATCGTGGACGTGATCCCGGCCTGATCCCGAGGCACGGCACGACATAAGAGGCGGCGGGGCGAAAGCTCCGCCGCCTCTGTCGCTTCCGGAGGGATGCTTGCGGAACAGGAGAGGAACGTCTAGGCTGTTCGTGCTTTGTTTTCAACGATTCTGCGGCGCCCCCGGCCCGCGGTCGATAGCAGGTGCCGCATGCTGACCCGCAAGCAACTCGAACTGCTCCAGTTCATCCAGCAGAGGATGCAGGAGAGGCGGTGTGCCGCCGTCCTTCGACGAGATGAAGGACGCGCTCGACCTGAAATCCAAATCCGGCATCCACCGCCTGATCATGGCGCTGGAAGAGCGCGGGTTTCTCCGCCGTCTGCCGAACCGGGCGCGGGCGATCGAAATTCTGCGCATGCCCGACATGCCGGCGGCCAAGCCCGCATCGTCCGAGCCGCGCCGCTTCACGCCGAGCGTGGTCGAGGGCGGCCTTTCGTCCAAGCCCGCCGCGCCGAAGCCCCCGATGCTTCAGGCCCATGACGGCAAGGGCCAATCGGTGATGGTGCCGGTGATGGGCCGGATCGCTGCCGGTGTGCCGATCTCGGCGATCGAGAGCCAGAGCCATTCGATTTCGATGTCCCCCGACTTCCTGTCGGGCGGAGAGCATTACGCGCTGGAAGTGCGCGGCGATTCGATGATCGAGGCCGGCATTCTCGATGGCGACCTCGTGGTGATCCACAAACAGGAGACCGCCAACAATGGCGACATCATCGTCGCGCTGATCGACGACGAGGAGGCGACCCTCAAGCGCCTGCGCCGCCGCGGCTCGTCGATCGCGCTGGAAGCCGCCAACCCGGCCTACGAGACCCGCGTGCTCGGGCCCGATCGGGTGCGCATCCAGGGCAAGCTCGTTAGCCTCGTGCGCCGTTATTGAGGGTTTTCGGAGGGCGGCGGGTCTGATGGATCCGCCGCACTTGGATCGTTGGGAGGTTGGGGGCCCGCCTCGGTTGCCGGTGTCGCCGCGCTGGCAGGCCGGGGCTGCCAGGGCTTCGGCTGACCGGCCCCGCGGGCGGTGACGATTTCAGGCCCTGCCGTTCCGAGGCGGATCGCCGTCGCGCCCCGCACCGCCAGGAACGTCCGGTCGGCGATCAGCGGCGCGGCGCAGCCCGGCGGGGCACGCAGTCGGGTAATGAGGATGTCGGCCCGCGCGCAATCCTCCGCGAAAGCGCGCTTGTTCATGACGAGAGCGACGGCACGCCCGTCCACCGCCGTGAGGGTGCAGCCGATCCGGTCGCAGCGCGGTCCTGCAGCGGCGGTGGCGGCCTCCGGACGGCGCGCGTCGCCATCGGCCTTCAACCATTGTTCGAGCACGAAGCCGGGCGGGCGCCCGAGCACCACGAGGCGCCCGTCCTTGCCGCGAACCGCGGCGCCGGCCCCGTCCCGCTCGATATAGATGTCGTAGCGGATCGGACTCGCAGCGAGGGCAACACCGAGGCCCGCCGGTACCAGGGCGAGGAGACGCAGCCGCGACACGGGAAGTGTCGCCAGCAGCAGGGCAGCGGCGAGCAGCATCAGGGCGCCCGTTCCGAACGCGGGCAGCACGACGTTGGCCTGCCCGAACCCGGCGATCCAGGCGGAGATGTCGAGCATGCCGCGCACCGCAAGCCCCATCAGCCACCAGACCGGACGGTCGAGGGCAAACGGGTAAGCCAGCATTCCGAGTACCGCCGCGGGCATCACCGCGAGCGACACGAGCGGCAGCGTCAGCGCGTTGCCGACGAGGCCGAAGGGCTGCACGGTCTGGAAGTGGTAGGTCGCGAACGGCGCGGTGGCGAGTTGCGCCACCAGCGTCGTGGCCAGCGTTCCGACCACCGCCTTCGCCACCCAGGAGGCGGCGCGCAGGATCCGGGACGAACTGTCGGTTCGGAAAACCCGCCCGTCGATGAGCGGCGCACAGGCGATGAGGCCGGCAACCGCGCCGAACGACATCTGGAAACTCGGTCCCAGCAACGCCTCCGGCTCGCGGGCGAGCGCCAGGATCGCCGCGAGGGCGAGGTTGCGGAGGCTGAGCGCCGGGCGATCGACGAGAATCGCGCCGAGCATCACCAGCGTCATGATCAGCGCGCGCTCGGCCGCGACGTCCCAGCCGGAGAAGGCGCAATAGGCGGTCACGCCCAGCATCGCCGTCCCCGCCGCGATCTTCTTGATGGGCCAGGCGAGGGCCAGCACCGGCACCAGGGCAAGCCCGGCCCGCACCAGCCAGAACACGACGCCCGCCGCGAGCACCATGTGGAGCCCGGAGATCGAGACCCTATGAGGAAGGTTGGCCGGCGGGGTGGCTGCCTCCTCCACCGTTTGGGGCCGCAACCGCTTTCGCCGACCGATCTTCGGGTTTCCGGGTAGACGCTTCGGCCAGCGGAGCCGCGGCCGCGCCAACCGGAGCAGGTCGGGGACCGTGCTGACGGGTACGAGCACGTCCGCCGGGGCCGCCAGGAACAGCTCCCGATTGCCGGATACCTCCCGCTCGTACAGGCGGATGCCGTACTCGGCGAGAAGGTCCAACGTGTCCTGAAACGTCCCCGCGTCCGGGCTGCAATCGACGGCGTCGACCTTGCCGGTGATTTGTCGGAAAGGTCCCGCGATAGGCCCTGTTTCCCCTTCCGAAACCTGCCTCGCCCCAAGGACGACCCACGTGCCACGGGTCGCCCCGGGCAGGTCACTCTGAATCCCCGAACTGCCCGGGTCGGGGTCGTCGTCGTTGTCGGAAACCGGCGCGACGGACCCGTAACCCCTTGCCTGCGCTCGCCAATAGGCGATCTCCGCGCGCTCCTCCGCTCGGGGTGGATAAAGCTGCAGGAGGGGCCTCTTGTCGGAACCTTGTCGGAAAAGCGCGCCCCCGGAGCGGCGGTCGAGGTCACGCAGGAACGCCTCCGTGGCGACCCGCGGATTGATCAGGAAGTCGGGCCTGAACCTTCCGTAGCCGTCGCTGATGTCCGCGAACTTTCGGTGGCCCATCCACTTCTCGCGGTGTTCCTTGTCGACGGGACGGACCGGGAAATCGATGTCGGCGTGGCGCAGGGCCGAGGAGGCGTAGTCGCGAAAGCAGGAGGGGCAGAGCTGCGGCATCCCGAGTTGCTGTCCGACCGCACGGAGGCGCTTGCCGAGCGACTGGACCGTCAGGCCCTCGACCCACCGGCCAGATCCCCAGCTCCTGAATTCGCCCAGCGACGACCAGGCGACGGGCAGCGTCGGCCGCCACTTCGAGTCCTGCTGCCGGCGGCCGCGCGGATTCAGGTGGAACAGCTCGCCGTGGAGCTGCGCCCCGCCGGCCTCCAAGGCGGCTTCCACCCGGGAGGCGAAGGTCAGCACCGTCAGGGACCATCGCCGCATCGGCTCGTCGTCGGCAAGCAAGGCGAGCACCCGGGCCATCCCGTCCGGGTCGGGGTGCCAGTTCCGCTTCTCCGGCTCGGGGACGTCCAGAACCTTGCAGACCCTGTAGGGGGAGCTGATGATCTTCGGGCGCGACAGACATCGAATCTGTGCGTCGTCATCGCCGCCCGCCCCCCAGTTCACGACCCGGGCGATGTACTGCATGACGTGGATGACGGTCGCCGCCGCATAGCCCCGGGCGTAGACGTCGCGGATGATCGCCTGCTGCACCTTTGGCGTCAGGAGCGAGATGCGCGTCCCGGAGCACAGCCGCTTGATGGTCGGGTGCACCATGCGCGCGGCGCTAATCCAGGATCCGGTGTGCTCCGGGCTCTTCAGGAAATCGGCCATCAGATCGGCGAGGAGGGGGTCGCGCTCGTGGCCGGGTTGCACGATGCCGCCGCGACGCAGTCCCTTAAGGAACTCAATGTCGAAACCCGAGCCGCGGAACGCGGTCAGTCGTTCGACGGCGACCTTGAGATCACGCGTTCCAAGCGAGCCACGGCGGCGGTCCCCGCCTCCGTAGGACGGGTCGTACCACCAAGCGTAGAGAGTGCTGCCGCCCGGGAGGGGCGCGATGCAGACCTCGCCGTCCCGGTAGAGGACGCCTTCGACGAGATCTGTTCCGCGGGTCTTCGGCACCAGACGAACTCCTCGTTCAACAGGGCGTCAAGGAAAGGCTCCAGCTCGCTGAGCCGGTAGAAGATCCGCCGCTTGCGGCGGAGGAACCCGATGCGCCCAGCTTGGCGGGCGCGCCGCAGTTCCTTGTCCTCAAGGAGGTGGCCGAAGCGCCGCAGCGCCTCGTCCTCCCCGATGAGATCCTCGCTGATCGGGATGGAACGATCCGTTCCGCAGCCATGCGGTCCAGGGTTGCGTCCGCCCGTGGCGCGCTCACTCATCACAAACCCTCCATTGCCACGGAAGCCATCCGCCATCAAGGCAAAAAGCCTTTATACGACAGTGGCTTACGCCAAAGGATCGGCTAATCTATCCTTGCTCTTCGCCCTGGAAGGCTTGCGAGATCTTGGCTTGGAATGCTTTCGAGCCTCTGCGGCAAGCGGGTCCGGCGGACTTGGGGCGTCCGCGATCGTCCCCGCGCAAGGGTTGGCGATCACGGATGGCGAGGACGGAAGGGCCGTATCGGTGGCCGACGCTGCGTCGGCCGCTTCACCGGGTCCACGGGGCGGAGCACCTGGTCGGCTCTCCCGCAGGGAGAACGAGCTGGCGGGCATGCCCGCCATGGCTGGCGCAACTCTTCCTCCCGCACCAGAGCTTCCGATCGTGTCATGCGCCTGTTCCAGGGACGGGCGACGGGGTCCCTTCGGCGGCGGGTGCCGATACGGCAACGGCTGCAGTGGCACGGGGTCTCGAACTCCGAGGGCGGACATCCGCCGAGGGGACGGTTTCTTCTTCAGGCCGAACCAGCGGCCGATGACGGCGAACATCGCGCAGAGCTCCTTGGTGGAGCCTCAAGTATTCCCGCATGGTCGTGGTCGAGCCAAATTCGTGGCCCTGTGGTCGAACCGATTGAGCGTCGGCAGAAAACCATCCAGCCATGGTTGTAATCCCTTGGCATTCCTATGCCTGGGAAAAACACAGGAAAACTCGCCGAATCAGTGAGATAGCAGAATAATTCCGGGGGCGCGCAGAGGGGACCACAACCGACTGATTCGTTCCTTGACTGTCGCTGGTTGTGTCGCCCAACTTCGACGAAAATTGTTATCGAACGGCATATACGCTCACGTGTGCGCCCACAGGTTGCAAGTGCGACCAACCGTGAAACCGTATTAATCTGTATTTGTCATGCAATCGCGCATCGAATGACGTGACGTGCTTCAATTGCAGCCATCTCCATCTTCGTGCGAGCTGGCAAGTTTGGCATGCGCAAAGCAATCCATAAAATTTTACTGATTGTCATCCCTTCACGATGGCGGATGCCGCAACGGGGCGGCGATCCTCCGGTGGTTCCCATCGCAGCGTCCGCGAAGGTAGCCCCGGCTATCCGACACCCGCCACGCCTGCTGTCCCTGGCGACGGCCACCCGTGAGTACGCCCGCCGTTTGGATGCAGGCACGCTAACCACCGCGCGCGATGCCGACTTGGCTCGACTCTTCGAGGCGATGGGTCCCGAGATTTGGGCATGGGCCTACGCGAGGCGGCTGACCGGACAGCGTCCCTGGCGCGCCCGACCCGACATCGACGAGCGGGTCGAGCGTGCAATCGTCGGCCACGAGATGCTGTGCGACGTCGATACCTGGGAACGTGCCCTGAAGCGGCTCGACGCCGAGGTCGAGCGGGCTCGGCTGCATCGGACCCGCATCCCGGACCCTTTGGCCGTCCCCGATGCGATACGCGCCGTCATCGAAGAACGACGCAGGTCCGCGCTGGAGCGCGTCGAGCGCAGGCGCCGCCGCGCCGACGATGGATCCGGCTCCCTTCCCGTTCCTGAGGAAGCTGTCGCCCACGTCCCGTTCCCCGCGAAAGCGAAATGACTCCATTCGAGAGTGCCCCCATGAACACCAAGTCCGATGACGCCGTCGATCCAACCACCGCAGCAAAGAACGCCGATCCCGGTTCTTCCTCTCGATCCGGCAGGCCGACGCTCGATCTGCGCTTCGTCACACGGATGAGCCGTGAGCTCGGGGACGCCGTCGCCGCCGCCGCGAGCCGTGACGGCCTCACCTCGGGGGCCTGGGTCCGCCGCCTCCTGATGGAACGGGTTGCCCTGCAGTCCCCCGTCGATGCTCGTAGCCGCCGGCCGGGTACCCTTCCGAGCGAGGAGGTCGTGGCGATTTCGACGGCGGTCCGCGAACTTGCGTCGGTGAACGCTGCGATCAGCTTGAAGGACAGCCCCGCCGCCCGAGCCGGCCTCGACAGGGCACGGGGCCTGCTCATCCCGATCCTGATGCGGCATGCCGGACGATGATCTCCGGCGCCGTGCGCGGGCGCGGGATCGGCGATGCACTCGCCCTTCATCTCCTGAAAGCCGACAACGAGGAAGTCGAGGTCGTCCCGGCACGGGGACTCGGAAGCACAGACCTGGTCGCGCAGGTGCGCGAGCTCGTGGCCATGTCGCTCGGCGGTCGAACCGGCCGCCCCGTCTACCATGTCCACGTCGACCCGGACCCGGGAATCGCCAATGAGGCCGGGGCCCGGGCGCGGTGGTGGGCGCTGTTCGAGGCCGAGTTCGGAATGGCGGAGCAGCCCTATTGCGGGGCCGTGCACGTCAAGCACGGCCGAAGGCACGAGCACCGCGTCTACAGCCTCGTGCGCCCGTCGGGGGGCGTCGTCGACCTGGCCTGGGACTTCGCCCGCCGCGAGAAGGTCGGCCGCATCGTCGAGTTCGAGTTCGGCATGCGCCCGGTCGCCTCGAAGCATGCCCGGTCGATCGAACGCCGCCTGCGAGCGGAGGGGCGTGCGGATGTCGCCGACTGGCTCGCGCGATCCGGGAGCCCGAAGGCTCCGTGTCCGATCGCGCGCCTCACTCCATGGGAGCGCCGGTTGCAGGAGCGGACCGGAGTCCCCCTCGATACCGTGCGTCGTGCGGCCCTCGCTGCGTGGAACGGGAGCCGCGACGGCTCCGGTTTCGTCGGCGCCCTGCGCGCCCATGGGCTCGACCTGCGGCACGGACTGAAGGGGCTGGTCATCGTCGATGCGAGTGGGACCGCGCATCTCGCTACCCGCGTGATCGGCGCGGCGGCCCGGCGGTTCGAAGGAAAGCGGGTCCTCGCGGCGGCCGTGCATGCCCGGCTCGGCGGTCTGGAACTGGAAGGAATGGTCGATGGATGGAATGGAAATCGCACGCAGGTTCGACGCGCAGGACAGGATCCTGCACGCGCTCGTAGCGGCGCTGGCTCCTCGGGAGACGGAGTCGGACGGTTCGGGATTCGAGGATCTGATCGAAGTTCTGGCGGATCTGACGGAGGCGGTCGCCGACGTGACGCAGGCGGTGCGGTCGCTGCGCTCGAACGCCTGCGCGGGCTTCCCCCCGGCCGGGCCCTGATGCTGCGCCGAAACCTCTCGGGAATGGATGCGGCGACGATAGCCAACCTATCGGCGACCGCACGCGCCCGAGCGGCGGCCGCTCGGATCGAGGAGCGGAATGCCTACGAGAAGGAGCGTGCCTGGAGGCTGTGGGGGATGACCGATATTTGGGGCATTCCCCTCCGGTAGGTCTCAAAACGACCCTGAGAAGCCATTCGATGTGTCATCAGTGAAGGGCCGCCGACGGAGACATAGCGGACCTCTGAGGGACCCCGTCAGCGACAACAATGAGGCTTGGCGTTCCAGCATGCACGGCCATTTATCTGGAATGGGCCGGGGGATCGGCCGAAAAGGTCCACAATGGCAAGCCCTATTGGACTACTGCCGCCTGAGGCACCCGCTAGGCTTTCACCACTTATTTCGCTATCGCCCCCCTGGCCGCTTGGATCTTCGCCTTCACCGCATCGAGGTTGAAGCTCGCGCCCTTCTGCATCGGTGGGAACTCGATCGCGGTTATGGCCAGCTTTTCCACCTCCTGCTGTACGAACACGAAGCGCCAGAACTCGTACAGGAACCAACTCATGTAGTTCTGCGCCCCGGCCTTGGTCCCGTTATCGGGCCAGCCCGTGCGCTCGAAGGGGTCAAGCCGCAGGTTGGTGATGTAAGGCACGTCGGGTTTAGTCTTGTCACCCAGCCATCCGTTGGGCTGGTCGATGAAGCGGTACTTGTAGTCGCCAATCCGCACGGCCCCCAGCTCGCTCTCACCGAAATACCAGACCTCGTTGCGCTTCGACGGCCCCTTGCCGGTGATCATGTCCATCTGGTTGTAGCCGTCCAAGTGTACCTTGTAGGTCTCGCCGCCGATCTTCTTGCCCCTCTTCAGCTCTTCGGCGATGTCTGGGTCGCCCGCTGCCGCGACCAGAGTCGGGAACCAGTCGAGCCCGGAGATGACGCCGTTCTCGACCTTGCCAGCCGGTACCTTGCCGGGCCAGCGGATCATCGCTGGCGCGCGGAAGCCGCCCTCCATGACCGTGCCCTTCGACTGCGCGAACGGTGTCTGCCCGCCGTCCGGCCAAGTGAAGACCTCGGTGCCGTTGTCGGTGGTGAAGACCACCATGGTGTTGTCATCCACGCCGAGGTCCGTCAGCTTCCTCATCACCGCGCCGACGACGTCGTCGATCTGCGCCATGCCGGCTTCCTGGATGCTCCAGCCATTCTTGGAGTCGCGCATCGCCTGATACTTCGGCGACAGGTGGGTGGTGACGTGCATGCGGGTTGGGTTGAGCCAGACGAAGAACGGCTTGCCGTCCGCCTTGGCTTTGTCGATGAACCCGAGCGTCAAGTCGCGGATTTCATCGTCCACGGTCTCCATCCGCTTAGGGTAGAGCGTGCCGGCATCCTCGATCCGCTGCTTGCCAACCCTGCCCCAGCGGGGGTCTTCGGTGGGATCGTCGACGCTGGTTGACCACGAATGGACCATGTTGCGCGGGCCAACCTTGTTCAGCAGCTCCTGCGGATAGCCTGGATGGGCCGGGTCCTCCATCGCGTCGAGGTGGTAGAGGTAGCCGAAGAACTCGTCGAAGCCGTGCACCGTCGGCAGGAACTCGTTCTTGTCGCCCAGGTGGTTCTTGCCGAACTGGCCCGTGGCATAGCCCATGCCCTTCAGCGCAGTAGCGATGGTCACGGCCTCCGCCGGCAGGCCGGTTGGGGCGCCGGCTTGGCCGACCGTCGTCATGCCGGTTCGAATGGGCAGCTCGCCGGTGATGAAGGCGGCGCGCCCCGCCGTGCAGCTCGCCTCGGCGTAGTAGTCAGTGAACAGCATGCCCTCGGCAGCGATCTGGTCGAGGTTGGGCGTGCGTCCCGCCATCATGCCGCGGTGATAGGCGCCGATGTTCCAGATGCCGATGTCGTCGCCCATGATGACGACGATGTTCGGCTTCTGCCCGGCCGGCGTCGGTTGCTGCTGCGCCTGTGCGGGCGTGGTCCGGGCAGCCGACACCAAGGCGGCTGTCGCAAGGGCCGATGTACCTGTGAGGAGTAGACTGCGCCGGCTGACAGCGCTTTCCGTTTGAGGGTTCGCCTCGTGCTCCTCATACGCGCTGTTGTTGCTCAATGTCGGCTCCTCTCTCTGGCGATGGTTCGGAAGCCCAGGTGGCTCATGGACGTATCAATCGGTTGCGGCTGGCGGGCGGCGGGGCGGTAGCGGCGGCAATAGTTCGGCGCGCAGAGATGCGAGCCGCCCTTCACCACCTTGCGCGGGATCCTGCTGTGCGGAGTGCAGAGATCGAAGCTGTCCTCCTCGCGCCCGCCGCGCGGGTTCTGGGGCAGACAGCAGGCCTTTGGGGCGTCGGCCCGGTGCTGTTGCGCGAACCAGTCGGTCGTCCACTCCCAGACGTTCCCAATCATGTCGATGAGGCCGTAGCCGTTCGGCGGGAAGTAGCCGATCGGGGTCGTTCGTCTGAAGGCTCCAGTGGAGGTATTCAGGTGCGGGAAGTCGCCCTGCCAGATATTCGCCATGAGGCGACCGCCGGGCGCGAGTTCGTCCCCCCAGGCGAACTCTGCACCATCGAGGCCGCCGCGTGCCGCGAACTCCCACTCGGCCTCGGTCGGGAGGCCCTTGCCGGCCCAGGCAGCATAGGCCTCGGCATCCTTGAACGTGACGTGCACGACCGGGTGGTCGTCGAGACCCTTGATCGAGCTGTTCGGGCCGTGGGGATGTCGCCAGTCTGCCCCTTTCAGGAACGCCCACCAACGGCTCCAGAGGCGGAGGTCGACGGGCCCGCGCGGGGGCACGAACACGAGTGAGCCAGCGTAGAGCATGTGCGGCAGCGCGCCGGGGTAATCGTCGGGATCCGGCGGGATCTCGGCGCAAGTGCGATGGCCGGTGGCATGAACGAACCTCTTGAACTGACGGTTCGTGACAGGGGCCTCGTCGATCCAGAACCCATCCACCTCCACGCGATGGACCGGAGCCTCCTCGAGATAATGTTGATCCGATCCCATGCGGAACGTTCCGCCGGGTATCCATCGCATGGCCGGGCGATGTTCGGGCTTCGTCGGAAGCGTCTCATCATGATCCCGTCCGAATGACACGGCCTTCTCCCTTTGGCTCGTCCATCCTCCCGTGCGCCTGCTTACATCTGCATGCAGGTCAGCAAGGCGACGTAGCTTGGTGGCCCGCCGATGTTTGCTTCTTCGACGCACGTCTCGCGGCGTCGTGCGTCGAAGCCGGCCCACTGCTGCTCAAGTTGCGTGCGAGCCTGCGTCTCGTCCCTCACGCAGTTCTGGTCAGTGTTTCGGGCACCGCCTTCCAGAGCCGGGGCCGCGCGGCACATCGCTTCAACGTTGTACCGCGGAAGCTCGCCGCTCAGAGCAACTGAAGTAGTCAGAACGATCAACGCCACAGTTGCTGACCGGAACATTGGGTGGGCTCCTGATGCAGTCAGAGGGCCCAGCCCGCTCTCACCGAGCGGGAGCTCGGCAACGGGACCGTATCACCGTAACGAGATCGTGCTTGATCAGCTAGGACAGTCGAAAGTCATCTGACGGCTTGCAATGAGCAGTCATGGGGCAACGGCGTTCCGTAACACCATCCGACGAACATCCGCTTTTGGTGGCGATGCAGTCCGTTCTGAGCGCCGGGCTAAATGCCTGCTCCCCACCCATTTGAGACCCTTCAGGGAATTGATGGACGACCTTACCGAGCAACCGAGGCGGCTCAAAGAACGATGTTCTCGGTGACGTCCTGAGGGCTCAGCGGGAGGATGAATCGGACGCCGATACCGCCCTCGGTATGGCGGATGACCTGACTTCGGCGCCGGCCGATCGTAGCCGATGTCCTAATTTCAGGACGTGGCGTCAGATCGACCGAGGCCCCGTTGATGGAGACGTCGCGCAATCGACCGAGGGCTTCGGCGCCGTCCCAGATCACGACCACCTCGGTTCGGATCGGCACGACCCGGACAGCCTCTCGCCGGTCCGGTGCTCCCTCCCCCTGGGCGGCGTGCCATGCGAGACGCGCGGCAAGGCGGTCCCTCTGGTCGGGACCCGCCTCCAGATCCAGGCGGAATGCCCCGTCCCCCCGTTCCGCTGTGCGCCCCCTGAGAAGACCGAGCCCGGGGATCCGGCAGACGATCCGCTCGCCCGGGACAAGGGCGCGGTCGCCAATGATCTCTAGCACGTCGGGTGTGTCGCCGCGGAGTATGCAATCGCGCTCCACACCGGCTTCGTCGAGGTAGCGTCCCGGCAGGCTGACCGACGACACCTCAGAGCTCCTTGATCCAGGACAGCAGCGCCGTCCCGGTTTCCCAGCGGGACCCGACCCGAAACGATGCGTCGACATCCCGAGGATTCACGCCGTAGCGCGCATGGAATGCCTTGCTGAAGCTCTTCAGGTTCTCGTAGCCGCAAGCGTAGGCCACGCTCGATATCCGGCGGGCGTCGCCGCCTTCCACGCCGGAGAGGATGCGCATCGCCCGGGCCAGACGACGATTGCGGATGTAGGTCATCACGCCGCCTTCCGGCTCGAACAGCGCGTAGATCGGCGTGCGCGACAGCCCGAAGCGGGCGCAGAGCAGCTCGACGCCGAGGTCGGTCCGATCGAGGTTCGCCTCGATGAACTGCCGGATCTCGATCGCCGCCACCGCCGGACGGTTGTAGCCGCTGTCGGATACCGGGGTCAGGGCAGCGTTGCACAGGGCGACCGTCGCCACCGAGAGAAGGTTCCGTTGCTCCTCGTCCGTGCCGTCGAGGCAATGCCGGACGTTCCGGATGTGGTCCGAGAGCAGGCGCACGAGCGGCCGATCGCGTCGCGAGAGGACGCTCCTGTGGAGGTCGCCGACCTCGCCCACCCGAGCGTCGAAGGCCCGCCGCGGGATAACTAGGCTGATCGCATCGACGCCGGTGAACGCTCGGCCGAAGGCCGGCTGCGCCATGTCGACGAGGAGGATGTCCCCGCCGTCGATCGGCGTCTCGCCCGACGAAGCGTCGATCATGGCGCGCCCGTTCAGGTGGTGCTGGAAGTAGACGTGATCGACCGCATGGGAGGCGATCTGCGGACCCGTCCGCTCCACGGTCTGCGCCGACGCATGCAGTCCGTACAGATGGATGCCGCCGACCCTCCAGGCACGGAAGTGCACTTCATCGGGAAGCGGCCGGTCGCGATCGGGGGTCGAAACCCAGATCGGGGCGACCGTCTCGACCCACGCCTCCCGGCGTAGCTTCTCGTCTCCCAGAAGCGGGATGTGCGGGTCTATGACTTCTGGCTGCATGCGTCGAACGTCGTGATGGACGAAGCGACACAGGCGTCAAAGCGCCGACAAAAGCAAGTCATTATCCAGCAAGTCCCGCCTCAAATTTCGCTTAATATAGGTCGGGACGGAATTAGACATAATCAGGACGCTGGTAGACAAGTTCGGATTGGTTCATCCGGAAATGTTTTGAGGTGATAAACTTGCTGATCCGAGGATTGCTCACTGTTCGACGCCCCTCGTCGAGCGGAGAAGGATCCCGAGATGTCATCCGCCATTACGCTGTCCGCCGCGACGCGGCAGAACCTGCTGTCGCTGCAGGACACCGCCGGCCTGGCCGCCACGAACCAGGGCCGCCTCGCCACCGGCAAGAAGGTGAACTCCGCCCTCGACAACCCGGTGAACTTCTTCACCGCCCAGAACCTCTCGAACCGCTCCACCGCCCTGTCCGGCCTGCTCGACGGCATCTCCAACGGCATCCAGACCATCCAGGCCGCCGCCAAGGGCATCGACACCGTCACCTCGCTGGTGAAACAGCTCCAGTCGGTGGTCAGCCAGGCGCAGTCGAACGCGGCGACCAACCTGCCTAAGGTCTCCGGCACGGTGGCGCTGGGCACCGCCGGCGAGGCCAGCACCACGGGCAAGAGCCAGCGCGACGTCGCCATGGCCAAGACCGTGCTCGGCACCGCCGGACCCGCGACGGGTTCCGCCAGCGGCAATCTCGGGCTCAGCGCCAGCGCCGCCAACCAGGTGCAGCTCAAGGCGGGCAACGCCGTCTACACCTACACGGTCGGCGCGACCGACACCCTCGGCGACGTCGTCAACGCCATCAACAAATCCGGCATCGCGAACGCCTCGGTCGATTCAAACGGGCTTCTCAGCGTCACCGGCAGCGGCTCGGACGCGCTCACCGTTAGCCTCGGCGCGACCACCGCGGGCACGTTTGCGGCCTCCTCGACCGATACAGCCTTGTTGTTCGGCACGGCGACGACGAGCGGGGTGACCGGTGGCGGGACCTCGGCGCAGCGTTCCGCCCTGGTCGACCAGTTCAAGAACCTGCGCACGCAGATCAACCAGGCCGCCCAGGACGCCGGCTTCAACGGCACCAACCTGCTGGCCGGCGACAAGCTCACGGTCGTCTTCAACGAGAAGACCGGCGGTGGGCAGTCCAAGCTCGACGTGCAGGGCGACGCCCTCACTGCCTCCGGCCTCGGCATCGGCAGCCTCGTCGACAGCGCGACGACGCAGCCGGGCGCGGATTTCGGCGTTCAGAACAACGCCGACCTGACGAAGGCCTCCAGCGCGCTGACCAATGCGCTGACGTCCCTGAACTCGCTGTCCTCAACCCTCGGCTCGAACCTCTCGGTGGTTCAGACCCGCCAGGACTTCACGAAGAACCTCGTCAACGTGCTCGAAACGGGGGCGGCGAACCTGACCAACGCCGACATGAACGAGGAGGCGGCCAACTCGCAGGCGCTTTCGACCCGGCAGTCGCTCGGCATCTCGGCGCTCTCGCTCGCCAACCAGGCCAACCAGGGCATCCTCCAGCTCCTGCGCTGATCGCCTCCGCTGCGGGCGGCCACGATCCGCCGCCCGCCTTCGCGTTCCGTTCGCCGACGTTTCCGGGCTTTCTCCATGCTTCCCAGATCGATGTTTCCCCTCCTGGCCACGCTCGGCCTGGCTCTCGGCGCCTGCAGCGACGAGCCGTCCGAGGCGGAGATGCGTCGGGCGTTCGCCGATCACGCAGAGCGCGCCTACAGCAAGTATGCCGGGACCGCCCTACTCATGGCCGGCCCCCGAGGAGTCGTTTTGAAGCCTCAACGGGTCCTGACCTCCTTCAAGAAGCTCGCCTGCCACCCTCTTGACGAGAGCGGTGGCCATCAATGCCAGTTCGAGGCCGGCATGGATGGCGAGCCGGCGAGCAAGGACCGTCTTCGTTTCGTCAGGGCGCCGAACGGCACGTTCGTGATCGCTGAGCAATGAGGCGGGTCATGGCATGCGCCGCACCGTCGCAAGAGGCCGGATTGATACTTCACTTAACAAGACATGGAATCCGTTTCGCTGGCGCCGCCCTCCTCCTCTTCCAGGCAGAAGCCGCCTCCGCGCCTGGAGCTTTCCGAGGCTGTTCGGATCTGGTTCGGCACGGACCGATCCATCGTCTGCGTCGATCCGGACGGCAACGGCCGCCGCTGCGCGGTTGACGACGACACGCATATCGAATTCCGGCGCTCGCCGGACGCATCGACGGCGCTCGCCTTCGTGACCTACCTGCCGGATCCAACAGGCAATGCTACCGCGACTACGGCCGCAATCTTCCGGCTGGGCGAGACAGCCTGGCGGCATGTCCGAACCCTTACGGAGGTCCGAAACCCTCTCACGGGCAAGGCCACGTTCGGCAATCGGACCGCGACCTTCGCGGTCGCCGTACCGCGACGCGGCGACAGTCACTGCTGTCCGACCGGCCGCAAGACGTATCGCATCGCCTTGCCCTGAAGCCCGACCGGCAGGTTCAGGCAGCCGCCTCCACGACCAGTGGCGACTTGGTTTCGGTGATCGCTTGGAACTCGTCGAGGAACTCCGGCCGGTTCTGGACGAGGTAGCGCACGACCCGACCGTTGCCGAGCAGCTTCGACAGGTAGCCGCGCACGACCGTCAGTTCCAAGGTGTCGCGCCCGTAGGTCTCTTGGATCGACGTGACCGATTCCTGCAGCTTGGCGAGCTCTCGGTCCATCCGAGCCAGCGTCTCGGGCGTGACGCCCTTGACCTTCTTTCGCGCTCCGCCTTCGACCAGGCCCGTTTGCGGGGTCATGGCCAGGATCGCGTTGACATAGTTCACCGTGTAGTTGTTCGCGCCGACCATGAGCTCGGCGGTCTCGATCTGTCGGATGGGCCTCATCTTCTGCATGGTCTCGAAGACGGCGATGGGACACTGCTTATCCCGCAACAACGACACGGCCTCGTCGCAGATGCCGTCCAGCATGCGCACCCTCCGTCGGACGCTTTCAATTTTGATGCATAGGGCCGCTGCGATCTTCTCGCCCGATACGCCGCGCTCCATGGCGCGCACGATCATCGCCCTCTCCTGCACGGCGGACAGGCGGTTGATGCGCCGGTTGTAGGTGAACGCCTCGTCGTCCGTCGAGACGAGGCATTCAACCTCCATCCGCCCAAGGTCCTTTAGGACAGCGACCCGCATGTGTCCGTCGAGGATCAGAAAGACGCCCGGCATCCTTGGGTCGCGGGCGACGACCGGGGGCTCGACAAGCCCGATCTCGCGGATGGACGCCGCGATCTGGGTATATTTCTGGCTGACCTTCACCGTGGGCCGCAGCGCCTTCACCGGTATTAGTGAGGCGATGCCAACGGTGACAAGTTCCGGTTCGAATGCCAGGGAGAAGGGGCGGGCTGGAACGAGCTTGCTCATGAGGGCCTCGCTGACAGGCGTTGATGGAGATCGAGCGGCATGGTCGCGAGCCCTTCGGCGCGAAGCAGGTTGACGAAGTTCTCGTCCGATCTCAGGACCCGCAACGCCTCGACCGTGAACAGGAGGCGCGTTTGCGTGACCTCGGCCTTCTTAACCAAGAGCCGCTTCTTGTCCGCCTCCTGATGGTACATCCGCATCAGGGCCTCGGTGGACATCGGGCGCTTTCCCCCCTCCTTTCGTCCGTAGGCGCTCTTGGATAGACCGCGTCCGCTCCGACGTCGTGCTTCGAGAAGACGGCGTGCCTTGGCCAGCTTGCCCCCCGAGAGCTTGCGCTCCGAGTAGGCCTGCGCGAGCAAGGCCTGCTCGCCCTCGTCGTCGGTCCGGGAGATCTCCACGGCGACGCTGACGGGAAGGATTCCCGTCTCGACCGCCGCGAGCAGTCGCTCCTCGCCACGATCGATCAGTCCGACGATCATGTTCACCCACTGCTGGGTGCACCCGATCTTCTTCGCGATCTGACCCTCGTTGTAGCCGCGCTCCTTCAGGCCGGTGATGTCGTGCAGGAGATCGACCGGCCGGTGGTGGCGACGGGCGCAGTTCTCGACGATGCTCATCACGAGGCAATCGCGCTCGTCGGCCTCGATTACGATGGCAGCGACGTCCGTCTGACCCAACCGCATACAGGCTTCGAGCCGTCCTTGGCCGCAGACGAGGCCGTAGGCCGGCAGGCCATCCTGATCGGGAAGCGCGGTCACGGTCACAGGGCGCTTCAAACCGACCAAAGAGATGCTCTCCACGATCTCCTCGAACTTTCGGCGGTCGCGGACCCGCGGGTTCAGGACGGTGATCCGGTCGACCGGGATCATTCGGACGCGTCGGTTCTCGGGGATCGTCATGCTGCCTCCTCGAAGGGCGCTCGGGCGGAAAGCGCGAAGAACGTATCCAGGGTCTCAAAACGGTAGGCGTCGAGTGAGAGGCTGTTGCGTTCTGCGAGGCGAAGCCGGGGGCCGGTCATGTCCAAGCCGGGCAGGAGGTAGTAGTCGAGCACGGCCCTGTTTCCGGCGTCCATGCGGATCGCGACCGTGATGTCAGGTGCCAGCACGGCGTCGAGGCGAATGCGCCAGCGGAGGGAGCCGGCCGGCGTTTCGCGACACCGCGCGATCACGACCGAGGCCGTGAACTCGTCGTTGATGGTGAGGAGGTCGGTGACGGGATCCCGCTCTACGGAACCGCCGGCAAGACGGACGCCCGCCATCACCGTGCCGACGACCCCCGGATGCATCCGGCGGAGTGCCCGGTTGACCTCGATGTAGCGATAGTCGTGCTCCGGCTCGTACCCGACGAGCGCGTAGGCCCGCAGCAGGCTGCCGAATCTCCGCCGATACACGCTGCTCGACGGCATCTCGCCGCGCTCGTCGATGGCCAGGCCGGAGAGCGCACCCTGGGCCTGCAGGAGGCCTCTCAGCAGGTCGAGTAGTTGGGCGTCGTCGTAGCGGCGGCTTCGTGCCTCGACGATGGCCCGCGCCCGCTCGAATAGGATCTCGTCAACCAGCGGCTGGAAGGCATGCCTTGCCCGCACCCACATCCCCGGCCCGTTCACGACGCGGCGCTGCTTCAGCTTGAAGGAACGCCGGTTGAAGACATTGTTGCCGACGTACTTCTCGTTGGTCAGGACTTGGTGGACGGTGCCCCGCGTCCAGGGATGGCCGAGGTCGGTCCAGATGCCCTCGCGGTTGAGCATCGCGGCGATCTCAGTCTCGCTGCAGCCGTCCTCGACGAACATGCGATACATCCGTCGAACCATCCCAACCTCCTCGTCGGGGCCGGGCACGAGGATCACGCGGTCGGTCTGGAAGCTCTTGCGCTGGCCGATACCGAGTTCGCCCTTTGGGTTGCCCGCCTCGTCCACCAGCAGCCGGCGCAATCCGAAACCCGCCATGCCCCCCTGGCGGAACCCCTTCTCGACGAGGCGGCACTGGCCCGCGAACACCTTCACCGACAGCTCGCGGCTGTGTTCCCGCGCCATGACGCGCTTGACCGCCTTCAGAAGGACCGAGCTCGTCGTGCCGTCGTTGTCGAACTGCTCGGCGCAGTAGTGAACTTGGATGCCGGCGCGCGAGCACAGAAACTCGTAGTGAGCGCTCTCGTCCGCGTCCTGGAACCTGCCCCAGCGGCTGATGTCGTAGGCGAGGATCGCCTGGAAGTCGGCCGATCCCGACGCGACGTCCGCCATTAGGCGCGTGAGCCCCTCGCGTCCGCCCAGCGTAAGCCCGCTGCGCCCGGCATCCTCGTAGACTCTGACGACCTCAAAGCCGCGAAGGTCGGCGTACCTTCGGATCTCGGCGAGCTGGTTCTCGATGGAAAATTGCTGGGGATCGGTCGACATCCGGACATAGGCGACCGCTTGGGTTGGTGCCCGGGCCCCTGCGTCCCCTGCCATTTCCTCTCGATCCATTCCGGCACGCCCGCAGGGGTTCAGGCTCGGCCCCGCTCAGGGGCCATCACCTGGATGCAACAAGAGCGCGCGGAGGCTGGAATGTCTTTTCCGAAGAAGGGCAACTCTTTGCACAGCGGTTCGGACGGAGGCGCCCCGTCCGGTCATGCGGACACCTTCGCGGCCATGGTCTCGGCGGTATTGCGGCGCTCGGTGGGTGGCCGACCCTCGGCGGTGAAGCTTGTGGCGCGATGGACCGGCGCTCGCGAGCGGACCGTGAAGAACTGGTTCGCCGGTTCATGCGCACCCAAGGGTGACCACTTCCGCGAACTGGTCCGGCACTGTCCGGAGATGCTGGACGCGTTCCTGGTGTCCGTCGACAGGCAGGACCACTTGGCCATCGCCAAGCTGGGTCAGGTAGAGGCGGCACTCATGGAAGCCCTGGCCGCCATCGCCAAGCTCAAGCGATAATCCCGTGCGTCCACTATCACTCAGGGAAGCGACCGACGCAGCGCCCTCGACGCTCAGTCCGATCAATTTGGCGTCGCCAGGATTTCCGAGTTTCGATCGGCCGCCCTCGACGCGGTCTTTCTGCACCGGTCGATGGCGGCAACCGCTGCGATCTCTTGGTGCCGGATCTGAAAGGCCGTCTTGAAATCAACCGAACCTTGCAAACCCCAAAGCGTCCGTATGGGGATCGCTCAGCGGACACACCTCCCGGGCTTCCGCGGTCCCGGCCCGCCCAGGGAGCCGCCGTCTCATAAGACCCGTACGCTGATCCTTTCGATGAGGGGGCCTCAAACGTACACTCGTGGCTATGACGACGATTCTGATCGGCTACGCCCGCTGCTCAACCGACAAACAGGACCTTGCGGCCCAGCGCGCGGCACTGGTGGCGCTCGGCGTCGCGCCTGAGCGCATCTACACCGACCATGGACTGAGCGGGACCAATCGCGCCCGGCCGGGCCTCGACCAGGCCCTGGCGGCCGCCCGCGCCGGCGACACGCTGGTCGTGCCGAAGCTCGACCGACTCGCTCGGTCCGTCCCGGACGCACGGTCGATTGCCGACGGTCTCGTCGGTCGCGGCGTCCGCCTCGCCCTCGGGAAGAGCGTCTACGACCCGGCGGACCCGATGGGCCGCATGTTCTTCAACATCCTGGCGACATTCGCCGAGTTTGAGAGCGACCTCATCAGGCTGCGGACGAAGGAGGGCATGGCGATCGCCCGTTCCAAGGGCAAGCTGCGGGGCAAGCAGCCCAAGCTGTCACCCAAACAGCAGCGGGAGGTGCGCCGGATGCACGATGCCGGCGACCACTCGGTCGGCGACCTGGCCGAACTGTTCTCTGTCTCCCGCCCGACAATCTACCGAACCTTGGAAAGGTCGTCGCCCGAAGGGTGACAGGGAGCGACGTCCCGGCCTGGGCCGGGCCGAAATTCGAGGTTGTGCCGGCAATGAGCGTCCGGTATTCCCGACGACCGGTCAAGCTTCGTCGTTCGCACCATGCCAGCACCCCTCGGCCACCACCCCGGCGCGGTGTGGGTCAAGCTCGACTTCCAGTGTCACACGCCGAGGGACCGCGGATGGATCGGCTCCCCGGGATTGGCCGGGGGCACACCCGAGCTCGAAGCTGGACGGCACGCGTGGGCGGACGCCTTCGTCGCGGAGGCGGTCCGCCGGGGCCTCGGGGCCGTGGCTGTCACCGATCATCACGACGTCGCGTTCCTGCCCTACGTCATCGCGGCCGCCGCGCGGCTCGGGCCTGACCCCGGGCTCATCGTGTTTCCCGGTATCGAGATTACGTGCAGCGATAACGTCCAGTGTCTGGCGATCTTTGAGCCTGGGACGGAGCAAGCGGACTGGAGCAGGCTGCTGGCGCGGCTCGACGCCGTGACCGAGACGCCGGCCGAGTCGCCCAAGACCGACCAAATTAGGCACTGCGGCCTTACCGTCGAAGCCCTTTTCGCCGTCGCGACCGCGGACGCCACGCTCGCTACACGCATGATGCTGGTGCCACACTTCTCCAACGAGGGGGCGCACAAATCCCTCAACGCCGACGGCTTCGGCCCGCGCTTCGCCGCGCTCCCATGCGACGGCGTCTACATCGAATGCCCCCATGCCGATCTCGATCGCGTTACGCTCGAAAAGGCGCAGGGCAAGATCGACGAGTGGGGGCGGCGTCGGCGCGCCGTCCTCGCGACGGGCGATAACCGGAACGCGTCCTGGGAGCGGCTGGGCGCGCACAATTGTTGGGCCCGCCTTGGCGAACCCACGTTGGAGGCCCTGCGCCAGGCATTCCTGGCGGACGAGGCGCGCATAGCGCACGTGCCGCCACAGCTGCCTGCTAACCGCGTCGTTAAGATCGCGATCCAGTCCCGCATCACCGGTCCCGCCCCCTTGGAGATCCTTATCAATGAGGGCTTCACGGCGCTAATCGGTGGCCGGGGATCGGGCAAAAGTGCCGTGCTGGAGTTCCTGCGCTTCGGCCTCGGCAAGTCCGACATCGACATCGGTCAGGAGGAGCTCACCGGCCGCAAGGCCCGTGAGCGGGAACGAAACCTCGTCGAGGAAACGCTCGTCGGCGGCTGGGTCGCCGTGGACCTTGACCGCGGGGGCCTGCGCGAACGCTGGATGCGGACCGGCGACGCGCCGGCGACGATCACCATAACGACCCCGGCTGGCGAGGAGGACATCACCGTCGCGGATGCGCAGCGCCGCTTCCCGGCGCGGGCGTTCCACCAGAAGGAGCTCTCGACTACGATGGTCGACCCGGCCGCGGCGGCCGAGAACATCACTGGCATCGCCGCCGCGGAGGTCATCGAGGAGCGCCGACGCCTCGATAGAGAGATCGCCGCGGTCAAGCGCGAGGTGACCTCCGCGCTGCAAGACCTTGCCGCGCACTGGCAGGCCGAGCTTGAGCTTCAGAGGGCGCGCGGGCAGGCCGCGGACGTGCGCCGAAGGCTGGACGCGGTTCGGGATCGGATGGCCGAGGGCGGTGTCCGGCCGGCCGACCTGGAGATCATCCGCGAGGCGCCGCGCTACGCCCGCGCCCGTAACTATCTCGACGACGTGGAGCGGCGCATCGTCGACGACGCCGAACGGGTCCAGGCTAGCCTGGAGACCGTCCTCAGGCTCGACCGCGAACGCCACGCTGAGGCAATGGCCTTTCCTCCCATCGCTGAGCTCGATGCCCGTATAGGCGCCGTCCGCGCCTCGGTCGTCGGCCGTCTCGACGAGGTCCTGCGTGAGCTCGGCGAACTCACGGGTGCCCACGCCGCTGGACGAGACGCTTTCGAAACGCTGCACCAGGGCTTCAAGGTCGACTATGCGGCTGCGAAGGAGCGGCAGGCGGCGCACGGAGCGCTCATCAAGGAAGCCGAGGCCCTGGCCAAGCAAGCGGCCGAGGACGAGGTTCAAGTCTCGCGGTGCCAGGAACGGTACAATGTGAGCTTGGCCGCCCCGGTGGGGCTGCAGGATGCCAGGGCGCGCCTGGATGGCCTGATCGAGGGGCGGCGCACCCTCCTCGCGCGTGCGTCCGAGGAGGTCGCCGTCAAGTCTGGCGGGACGCTGCTCGCCCGTGTCTCCCGTGATCGGAAGCCCATCGAGTGCGTGCAGTCTCTCTGCGCCTGGATGGAAGGGTCGATGATCCGTCAGTCGGATCGTAGCTGTTCTGACTGGGTCGCCGATACGTGCCGGGAAGGGGGACGGGGATGGGCGAACCTGTGCGATATGGTACTTGCTGCGTACCGGGCCAAGATCATGGCCGGCAGCCCTCAAGAGCCGGGTCCCGACGCGATCGCTACGCTGAACGGCCTTGTGTTCGGGGGCTCCGGCATCACCGACAACCAGGCCGGGCGACTGTATGCCCGCCTGACAGACCAAACCGTCGAGGTCATGCTCTCTGCGGTGCCGAGAGATTCGATCGCCCTGACCTATGTTAGTGGGTGGCAACGCATCGCCTTCCCCCGGGCATCACCCGGCCAGCAGGCGTCGGCTCTGCTTGAGCTCCTGTTGCGGCAAGAGGCGGGAACGCTCATCGTCGACCAGCCAGAGGACGACCTCGACAACCGCGTCATCATGCGAATCGTCGAGGGGATCCGCGCATCGAAGTCGGCCCGGCAGATCATTTTCGCGACCCACAACGCCAACCTCGTCGTAAATGGTGACGCCGACAAGGTCGTCACGATGGCATCGACGGTCGCAGAGGACCGGGAGCCGGAAGGCACGGTCCGCGTGCGTGTGGCGATCGATGGGGCGATCGAAACGCCGGATGTACGCCGGGAGGTGACACGCATAATGGAAGGCGGTTTAGAAGCCTTCGACCTACACGCACGCAAGTACGGGTTCGACGGGATCCAGAAGCCTTGAATTGGATAGGTGGTATAAATTGGTAGGTGCGCAGAAGGGTATAAATGGTTATTGCGGCCTCAGGCAGGACGCAGGCGCGCGACCTTCATGAAGACCTTCTTCTGCCAGCTATCGATGTCGCCGGGTATACCCAGCGCATTCCAGTCGGCAATCCCATGGCCGATCCTGGTCTCGCCGGTGACGGCAGCGATGAACGCATTCTCCAGGGTGTCGTAGGTCCCGAGATCGTCCTTGGCCAGAAGGAGGCGCCATCCCGGTGCTCCGATGGGCAATATCGCCAAAGGGCCGGCGTCGGTCAGGAAGGTGTAGTAGTGATGGACCGTCTCGCTCATTCCGTTGCTCCGTGACGTAGGGCAGCACAACGCTGCGGATCGTGAAGGGTTCAAAGCCCTCGCCTCCAGCGCCGTTGAAGCCATCCGGCAAGGCAGGAATGGTCTGATCGGCGCTGACGGCCGTCAGCCTCAAGAGCGGATCCAAGGGGTCGGGGCTTGCCTAATGATTGGCAAAACTTCCGCTGCAGTATGACCTACTCCGAACGTCCGCAAGGGGATCGTGGACAGCGGCGATCGGACTTCAGCCCGCTTGTCGACCGGATCCATCCGCCGCTTCGACGAGGCGATTGGAACGAAATTGTCCGTCAAAGCCCTCAAGATCGTCTGGGCCGACCTCTTCCAGATTCAAGAAGGCCGCGGCCCATTCGCGCTCCTCTGGGCTCGGAGCGTACTCGACGGCGTGTCTCCCGTCGATAACCCGCCTCTGCCAATACCTGTTGTGTTCCCTCAACATCGGGAACGCGATCTCAGCGGTGAGATAGCAGATCCACACCGTCATCCGGAGACACTTGATGATGGCCTCGACCTCCGCATTGTCCTGCTTGTACGGACGGATAGGCTGGATCATGCTGTGCGCGTGGTTGATGTGCACGAACGAGTTGCTCAGGAACCCCCAAAAGAGCCCGATGATCGGGACGGCCTTCTTGGCCTGACCAATGGAGGTGGTCGAATTGTAGTTGCCGGCGATGAAATCATCGATCGCCTTGGCCTTAGGGTCGCCGGCGATGTGGATGATGGTGCTGCAGATCTCGACAACCTGCCGCAACAACACCATGCTTTGGCCCGGCAAGCCGCTCCTTAAAAGGATGACCGAGCTACCGAACGTGTTCAACGCATTCTGGAGCAATCCGATGAAGACCGTACTGTACTTACCGTCGATCCGCTCATCGGCCTTTTGTGCCAGTAGAAAGAGAAAGGCGGTTTCGCTGAACAACGCGTCGATCTGAGTCAGCTTCGCCGCGAAATGTTCGTCGAACGTTTTGGTGACCGGCAGGATGTCACGCGACACCAGGTTCCTCAGCAGGTTGTCGGTCACAACGTATTGAGTGTCTCCGGTCCGCAGTACATGCAGCTCCTTCGTTCCGGACAACATCCTCTTGATGTCCGACATGGAAGTTCCGGCCGGATGCCTGTTACGATTTCTCTTGCTCTTTCGCGGCATCATCAATCTCGGTAGAGCGCGTCCGCAAGAGGCTATCAGGCGCGGCTCGACGTGCAACCCAGCGGCGAGCCATGAGACGCTCGTACACTTGGGACGCCACGCGCGGCCGTTCCGTGAACGCCCCTCGGCGAGCGGTTCGTCGATCTAGCGACGTCGGTGGCCTCAGTGTCGCCCGCCGCCCTTCGGCAAGGGCCGCTCGCGCATGAGTTTTGCCGCGCGGCTTTCGCCAATCGGCTTGGCTTTTCCGCTCTTGGGCAACGGCTTCGCAGCGGTGGCCGCGGGTTCCCGCGCTGGACTCGCAGCATTGAGGGAGCAGAGACGTCCTTACAGGGATTGACCCGCCCTAAGCCGACGCCGTCCGAAGTTCTATCCGAACTGGGGCGTGCGCGATGTGTCGCTGCGAACCGGCATGTCAGCCGGCTGGTGACCAAAGCGCTTGATCACCTGCTCTTCGGTAAGCCCGATGTCCCTCATGATCGCGGCGAGTGCGCTCTCGGTCGCAGGGGTGAGCCGAAGCAAAAGACCCTGCGTCCGATCCCGGGGGACGACCTTAGATGCTTCCTTCGACCGTACGGACGCCCGCAGATGCCGGAGATATTCGACCCTTCTCATTCCGGTCCCCTTAAACGCCTCGGACCAACGTAGTCCTCGAATATGGACATGGCCGGCCCATCCTCAAAATCAAGCTCGCCATACCATCGAATCCGGCTGTCGGCCAGCAACGCCCACCCGAGCGGAACGTCGCGAGAGGGTGCTTCGGATGCCGGCCTGCTCATCACCAGGTCCGGCTCGGCGGCTATGATCGCTATGGCCCGGCCTTTCGACGATGCCAAGGCGGCTTCGACACGCTCGCGGGCATCGTCCGTGACCATCCTACCCAGGCCTTCGAGCTTTTCCCGGATCGGCTTCTTGACCTTTTCCCACTCCTCGTCGGTGGGGAAGATGCCGAACTTCAACCAGACGTAAGGCCCTGCATCCAACCCTGCCTTCAGGACGACCTTGCTTGCGCCGACGTCCTTGGCCAAGTCCACAAGGTTGGCAAGGATCGTGGCGCCGAGTCCTTGGCCTTGATAATCATCCTCGACCCAGACAAGGTCGACTTCAGCCTGCTTCATCGTGGTGGCCAGCGTGAGCGTATGACCTGCCAGATAGACGTTCGTGTTGCCCATCATTCCCGTGAGGCTTACGGAGACGCGGCGGTAGCGACGATCGAAGCTTAGGAACTCGACGCGGTCATCCCGGTCGAGATGGGCAACCAGCCGATGCCCGAATTCTAGCGGGGTGATCTTGAACGGCTCGAAAATGGTATCGTACCACCAGTTGCCCATTCGTGCCGACACCGACGGATCGAACGAGACCACGGCGTCGCCATCGAACCAGTCCGGGGGCCATCGATGTGTGGGCATGCGTGCCATGGCGTCAGTTTCGGTTTCGAGAACGCCTGGCACAAGGGTCCCCGGCAGTGGGTGGTGTGGCTGACGGATCCGAAGGCGTTCGGGCGTTACGCTGAGCGTTGGGAAGGACGGTCTCGGGAATTCTCCGCCTCATGTCGACGCACACAGTGGCAGGAACGGCTGTGCTACCACACCCTCCCGGGTCTCCCAGCGCAGCGCCACGGTTCCTCCGGACAAATTCTCGACGCCACCGTCGATCCAGGCCTCGTCGCCGTTCATGTTGATGCGGAAGCCCCAGTCCCCGGTCCAGACCGTCACGCTGCCATCGGCGTGACAACGGATTTCCTTGATAAGGTCACGCAGTTCCTGCGCAGCTGCGGCCCGGGCGGCGAACCGCTCCTTCTCGGGCAGGTCGCGGGCCGCATCGACGGCGGCAAAAATGCCGCGGCGCTCTTCCGGCGAGGACGTCGGCACCGCGGCCCTGGCGACACGCCGTGCAGCCACCACGGCCTCCTCCGCCTGCGCGAGCTCGGCCTGCCGCTGAATGAGCCTTCCGTCCAGCGGCGCCCCTTGCTCGATCGCGACGACAAGCCGCTCGACAACGGAGGCGGCCTGATCACGAACCCGCTCGGCGGCGGCCAGCGCCTCATTCAGCGGGTTGCCCAGCTCCGGCGGAGGTTCGTCCGCGAGAATCGCCCATGACAGAACGGCCCGCTCCAGGGGCTGGTAGCGCGGCCTGCTCTCGTTGCCGCAAGTCCCGTTTCGGTTGCCTGAGCATCGCAGGCACGGCGTGCTCCGTGGGCCCCTGTCGCGATAATTCATCGGGCTTCCGCAGGCGTCACACACGGCAAGGCCACCGAAAAGGTTCGAGAGGACGGTCCCTCGGCGGCCGCCGACGTTGCCCTTGCCCGGCCGCGCCACCTTGTCAGAGGCTTGGCGGGCGGCTTTCCAAAGCTCGTCCGGGATCACCTGGGGGTAATAGTCCTCGATGGGGTCGCCCACCGGGATGCGGCGCTCGATCTTGACGCCATCGACGACCTTGCGCTCGACGGTGCAGGGCTGGAAACGTCCGATGAGGGCCTCGTTGTCGGTGAACTTGGTCACCGTCCCACCATGCCACTCGCGGCCATGGCCCCAAGGCTTGCACCCTTCGGCGTTGAGGCGCCGGGCGATCTTGTCCCGACCGATGCCGGCGGCGAGTTCGCGAAGCATGCGCTCGATGAGGCCGACGCGACGCCAATCGACGATCCAATCGGTGCCGTCCTCCGATACCGTGAGCCAAGTCGGGCATTTGCGCGTCAGCTTCCGGCTACGGTCAGCCCGCTTGCGGACCCATACCCCCCGCAGGGTCTGAACCTTCCGCACGCTCTCCTCATGGGCCCGCGACATCACCGCCAGGGAGACGATGATCTCGGTCCAGTTATTTTTGATGCTCTCCTCGCTGTAGATCCGGTCGTCTCCGAGGGTCACGATCACGATTTCGGCAGCCAGAATTTCGAGGAACACCCGAAAGGCGTTCATAACGTGGTCGCGTGAGAGACGGTCGAGGTTCTCGACGAGGAGGTAAGAGCCTTTAGCGATCTCCCCCGCCTTCACTTTTCGGAGAAACCTACCGAGTGCGCCCTTCTCGATGTTCGAGCGATCGAAGGCGGAGACGCCGAGGTCACGCAGGGTGTCGTCCAGCTCAAGGCCGTGCTTTGCGATGAACCGGTCCCGCAGCTCGACCTGGCGGGTCTCGCCGTCGCCCTGGAGCTGCTTCTCCGACGACAACCGGATGTAGGAGTAGGCTTTGACCGCAGGCATGGCCGAAACCCTGGACCCAAGGCTCGTGCCGGTCAACCTTCACTTACAGACGACGTGATAAATCCCCGCCGCGCGCAGCACGTCGTTGGTTTCGTTGGAGATCAGTCCACGCTTGCCGGTGACGAGGGCCGCCGCCACCGCGCCGGCCTGTCCGCCGATCGCGTCGGTGATGCGGCGGGTGAAGGCATTGCGCGCCGCGTCGATGGCGGCGGTCAACCGCAGCGACAGGGCCAGCGGCTCGGCCGGCGGCCCGACCTCGACCTTGCCGACCAGCGAGCCCACGGCGCCGATCCCGCGAAAGTAAGCGTCGCGCGCAAAGTCGTAGCCGCCCGGCCGCACCGCCTCCGGCGGCGGCAAGAGGCGGGCGGTGGCACGGATGGCGTCACCCGGCCGCACGGCCTGCGCGGCGCGGTAGGAGACCCGCACCCGGCGCGGGCGACTTTCCGCATCGAGATCGCCGAACCGCTCGACGCGCACGATCAGCCGCGCGCCACCCTCGCGCTCGACGAGCCCTTCGACGAGGCCGACGAGCGGGGCGATGGTGACGCGGGTCAGCACCGGCCCCGCGACGGAGGCGACCCGCCAGACGCCCGCCGCGAAGCTGAGGAAGACGGCGGCGAGGCCGAGCATCAGCGCGAGCGCCACCGGGCGCGCCCGCAGCAGCGGCGTCACCGAAAGGCAGAGCCCCGCCGCGATCAGCGGCGCGGCGAGGGAAGGCTCTCCATCGGTCCCCGTGAAGAAGATGAGAATGCCGGCCCCGAAAGCGACGGCGAGCCAGGGGAACAACCGCCGCTGCTCGGCCTCGCGGGCAACGCTGCCGCGCAAACCGTCGCGCGCGGCCTGCCAGAGCTGTGCGGGGGTGGGGAGGCGACCGGCGAGGAGGGCCGGAACGGCCCCGCGCATCGCCCTGCCGCCGCCGCCTGCCATGTGCCCTGCCTATGCCCCGCCGCGCTCCGAGACCTGCGATGCCCGCGCGATGGGCAACCATGACGAATTCTTAACGCATCGGCTCGCTCGTGCTACACGCCCGCCGAGACCGGCCGCAGCCGCACGCGCGCCATCCCGCACTTTTTGAAGAAGCCTCCCAGCCGCCGATGTCGTCACCGGTCGTCACGCGCTTTGCGCCTTCACCCACGGGCTTCCTGCATATCGGGGGAGCCCGCACGGCTCTGTTCAATTGGCTCTACGCCCGCCGCTTCGGCGGGCGTATGCTGCTGCGCATCGAGGACACCGACCGGGAGCGCTCGACGCAAGCGGCGATCGACGCGATCCTCGACGGGATGCGCTGGCTCGGCCTCGATTGGGACGGGGAGGTGATCTACCAGTTCGCCCGCGCCGAGCGGCACCGCGAGGTCGCCGAGAGCCTGCTTGCCTCGGGCAACGCCTATCACTGCTACGCCAGTGCGGAAGAGCTGACGCAGATGCGCGAGACCGCCCGCGCCGAGGGCCGCGCCCCGCGCTACGACGGCCGCTGGCGCGACCGCGACCCGTCCGAGGCACCCGCGGGCGTGAAGCCGGTGATCCGCCTGCGCGCGCCGAGCGAGGGCGAGACGGTGGTCGAGGACGCCGTGCAAGGCCGCGTCACCTGGGCCAACCGCGATCTCGACGACCTCGTGCTGCTGCGCTCCGACGGCACGCCGACCTACATGCTCGCCGTCGTGGTGGACGACCACGACATGGGCGTCACGCAGGTGATCCGCGGCGACGACCACCTCACCAACGCCGCGCGCCAGAGCCAGATCTACCGGGCGCTCGGCTGGGACGTGCCGGCGATGGCGCATATCCCGCTCATCCACGGGGCGGACGGCGCCAAGCTGTCGAAGCGCCACGGCGCGCTCGGCGTCGAGGAGTACCGCGACCGCGGCTACCTCCCGGCAGCCCTGCGCAACTACCTCGTGCGGCTCGGCTGGAGCCACGGCGATCAGGAAGTGTTCTCCACCGAGGAGATGATCGCCGCCTTCGACCTGAAGGCGATCGGCCGTTCGGCGGCGCGGTTCGACTTCACGAAGCTGGAAAGCCTCAACGGGCTCTACATCCGCGGCAGCGCCGATTCCGTGCTGGTGGATGCCATTGACGCGATCCTGCCGGCCCGCGGCCCCGAGCGCGGCTTGCCGACCGCGCTGACGCCGGATCTGCGCGAGAAGCTCGTATCGGCGATGCCCGGCCTGAAGGAGCGCGCCAAGACGCTCGTCGAACTCCTCGACAGCGCCTACTACCTCTACGCCGCGCGTCCGCTCGCCCTCGACGCCAAGGCCGAGGCCCTGCTCGCAGGGGATGCGCCCGAGCGGCTGCGCGCGCTCCTGCCGGCGCTCGAAGCCCTCCCGGAATGGAACGCGGCGACGACGGAGGCTGCGGTGCGCCAATTCGCCGACAGTCAGGGGGTCAAGCTCGGCCAGGTCGCCCAGCCCCTCCGGGCGGCGCTCACGGGGCGTGCTACCTCGCCGCCGGTCTTCGACGTCCTTGCCGTGCTCGGCCGCGACGAGGCGCTTGCCCGCCTCCGGGATCGCCTGCCGGCCTGAGACGGCCACGCGACGGATCCCCGCAGAGAACATCCGGGTGCATCGGTTCAGCTGGTGCACCGCGTGCCGTCTCGGCACGCTGATGGGCTTCGCGGCGCCTCGAATGACAATCCAGCGCGAATGACAGCCCGACCTTGCGACGGCGGCCCATCGTCGGGGCGAGGGCGGGAAAGTCTTGCCTGGACGCGTGTTTCAGCGTCATCTGCGTTCTTGCAGAGCGTTCGAAATCGTCGAGAACTGGATGAGCGAACGGGCCGAATCCGATTTCATCCCGTTCGCCGAGTGACAGATCCAGCCTGTTTTTCGCATATGCGAAGAGGCCGGGAGCAGCCCACCGTTGCTGGGCGCCGACCGATCCGCTAACCCGGTGCTTCAGTGAGCGGGCGCAGTGCTCTGCTGCGGCGCCACAACGGGGCGGGAGGCGTTGCCTTCCGGTCCAGTGCTGTTCCCGTCGCAAGAGAGGGTCCGCGATCCCATGAGCGCTTCCGCCAGCACCATCATCGTGGGCGACAAAAACGTCGAATTGCCCATCAAGACTGGAACGATCGGCCCCGACGTGGTCGATATCGGCAAGCTCTACGCCCAGACCGGCAAGTTCACCTTCGATCCGGGCTTCACCTCGACCGCCTCCTGCGAGTCGAAGATTACTTACATCGACGGCGACGAGGGCGTGCTGCTCTATCGCGGCTACCCGATCGAGCAGCTCGCCGAGAACGGCGACTTCCTCGAGACCGCCTACCTGATGCTGTTCGGCGAGCTGCCCAGCTCGGCCCAGAAGGCGGATTTCGACTACCGGGTCACGCGCCACACCATGGTGCACGACCAGATGAACCGCTTCTTCCAGGGTTTCCGCCGCGACGCCCACCCGATGGCGGTGATGGTGGCCTGCGTCGGCGCGCTCTCGGCCTTCTATCATGACTCGACCGATATCTCGGACGAGTCGCAGCGGATGATCGCCTCGCTGCGTATGATCGCGAAGATGCCGACGCTGGCGGCGATGGCCTACAAGTACACGATCGGCCAGCCCTTCGTGTATCCGAAGAACGACCTCGACTACACGTCGAACTTCCTGCGGATGTGCTTCGCGGTTCCATGCGAAGAATACGTCGTCAACCCGATCTACGCCCGCGCGCTGGACAAGATCTTCATCCTGCACGCCGACCACGAGCAGAACGCCTCGACCTCGACCGTGCGTCTGGCCGGCTCCTCGGGCGCCAACCCGTTCGCCTGCATCGCGGCCGGCATCGCCTGTCTGTGGGGCCCGGCCCATGGCGGCGCCAACGAGGCGGCGCTCAAGATGCTCATGGAAATCGGGCATCCCGAGAACGTGCAGAAATACGTCGCCAAGGCGAAGGACAAGAACGATCCCTTCCGCCTGATGGGCTTCGGCCACCGGGTCTACAAGAACTACGATCCGCGTGCGCGCATCATGCAGAAGACGACCCACGAGGTTCTGAACGAACTCGGGATCAAGGACGACCTCTTGGAGGTCGCCGTCCAACTCGAGAAGATCGCCCTCGAGGACGAGTACTTCATCGAGAAGAAGCTCTACCCGAACATCGACTTCTACTCGGGCATCACCCTCAAGGCGCTCGGCTTCCCGACCTCGATGTTCACGGTGCTGTTCGCGCTCGCCCGCACCGTCGGCTGGATCGCGCAGTGGGCCGAGATGATCGAGGACCCGTCCCAGAAGATCGGCCGCCCGCGCCAGCTCTATATCGGCCCGGACCGCCGCGACTACACGCCGATTGGTCAGCGGAGCTGAGCTGAAGTTGCCTCCGGACCGCGTGGTCCGGAGGCGCACGATGTCAGAGCTTCAGATCGCGCTTCAGGCGCATGACCACGCGATCCAGAGCACCGAGAAAGGCCGAGCGGTCCTTCGGCGAGAACGGCCTCGGACCGCCGGTGATCGCGCCGGCCTCCCGCAGATCCTGCATCAGGTTGCGGGTCGCGAGCGCGAGACCGACCGAGGATTCCGTGAAGGCCTTTCCGTTCGGCGCCAGCGCGACCGCGCCGGCCTTCACGCATCGGCTCGCGAGCGGCACGTCCGCCGTGATCACGACGGCGCCACGGCTCGCCCGCTCCGCGATCCAGTCGTCGGCCGCATCGAACTTGTCTCCGACGACGACCCGCTCGATCCAGGGCTCGCGCGGCAGGTTCAGGAAGCTGTTCGAGACGACGAAAACGTGCAGGCCGTAGCGCCCGGCGACGCGGTACACCTCGTCCTTCACCGGGCAGGCGTCGGCATCGACGTAGATCGCGATCGTCGGCGTTATTTCCTCGCTCATGCCGCCCGCCGTGCCTCCAAGACGATCCGGGCCGCCGCCCGGCTCGGTTCCTCGTCGCCGGGCAGCCGCATCCGGCCGTCGATGCGGGCCAGCGCGTCGACTTGCGTCCGGCGGGCGGGGCCGCCCGCGAGAAGCGGCGCCAGCGTTTCGGCGAGCCGCTCCGGCGTGCAATCGGCCTGCACGAATTCCGGCATGGCGTTCTCGGACAGGATCAGGTTCGGCAGCACGATCGTCGGCACTTGGATGAGCCGTCGGGCGATTACTTCCTCGACCCGTGACACCTTGTAGGCCACCACCATCGGCACGCCGGCGAGCGCGAGTTCGAGCGTCACGGTGCCGGAGGCCGCGAGCGCGGCCCGCGCCCGGCGGAAGGTCGCGTACTTGTCGGCCTCCCCGTGGACGATCCGCGGATGCCGCTCCCACGCGGCGGCGAGTCGTTCGATCAGGGCGCGGTGACGGCTCACCGCCGGCAGCTCGATCTCGAAGGGGCCGACCCGTCGGGCGAGGTCGGCGGTCGCTTGCCCGAAGACCGGCATCAGCCGCTCGATCTCCGAGCGGCGCGAACCCGGCAGCACGGCGAGGACCGGGGGGCGTCCCTCGCGGATCGCGGCCTCGTCGGGGGAGGGGCGCAGCTCGGCCAGACGCTCGATCAGCGGGTGGCCGACATACGAGCAGGGCGGCCCGCCGAGGTGGCGATGCGCGTCCGGTTCGAAGGGGAGGAGGGCGAGCACGTGGTCGATGAAGGGCACCATGCCCTTGGCCCGCCAGGGCCGCCACGCCCACACGCTCGGCGAGACGTAATCGACGATCGGCAGATCCGGCAGGCGCTTGCGCACGCGGGTCGCGACGGCGTGGGTGAAACCGGGGCTGTCGATAATCACGAGCACGTCGGGCCGGCCCGCCACGACGTCGTCGACCGTCTCGCGGATGCGCCGCAGCAGGGTACGGGCGCGGGCCAGGACGGGCAGGTAGCCCATCACCGCGACGTCATCGATCGGGAAGAGCGAGCGGAAGCCTTCCGCCTCCATCGCCTCGCCGCCGACGCCGCCGAGCGTCAGGGGCTCGGGCGAGAGTGCCCGCAGGGCCCGGATCAACTTGGCGCCGAGCTGGTCGCCGGAATCCTCGCCCGCCACGAGCCAGATCCGCCGATGCGTCACGGGGCGACCTCCACGCCGATCAGGAACAGGCCCGCCGCATCCGCGGCCGCCACCGTCGCCTCGCGATCGATCACCAGGGTATGGCCGGCGCCGATGGCGATACCGGCACAGCCGGCCTCCGCCGCGCGGCGCACGGTGCGCGGGCCGATGGCCGGCAGATCGATCCGCAGATCCTGGCCGAGCTTCGGCAGCTTGACGAGCACGGTCCCCTTTGCGGGCGTGCCGCGGCCGAACGGCTTGCGGTTGAGCGCACGGGCGCGGGCGAGCATGCGGTCCGTGCCCTCGGGTCCCTCGACGGCGATGACGCGCTCGCCCGCCACTACGGCGGCCTGTCCGACATCGAACGGGCTCAGGGCGCCGAGCATGGCACGGCCCGTGGCGATCGAGAGGGTCGCGTCGGAATCCGGGTCCGCCCGGCCGAGCCGGCCAAGGCGGCCGAGCAGGTCGGGCGCGACCTCGTGCACGCCGAGCACCCGGTGGCCGTTCTCTTCGAGCAGCGAGAGCACGGCCCGCAGCAGCCGGTCGTCACCGCCGGCCAGGCTCTTCAGGATATCGCGGTTGCGCACCGCATGCGCCGCGTTGAGCAGGGCGGCCGGGCTCGGGCGGGTGACGCCGCCGGCCGGCACCACGGCGGCGGGGGCCCACTCCTTCAGGATGCGCAGGGTGCCGGGGATATCGAGGAGATCGACCACCGCATCCGCGCGCCGCCGCATCGCCCGCTCGGTGAAGCCGCGCACGGCCAGCACGCGGAACGGCCGCCGCGCCCGATCGAGTGAGGCCGCAACGAGTTCCGGCAGGTGGCCCGCGCCGGCCACCAGGGCGAGGGGCCGGGCGGGATCGATCACGGCGGGCCGCCTCAGGCCGCCGCGGAGACGGGGCGGGGCGTGCAGATCGAGCGCTTGCCGCCCGCGCGGATGAAGGCGAGGATTTCGTGGATCGCCGGATGGGTGTCGAACTCGGCGGCCACGTCCTCGACGCGCTCCATCAGCGTGCCCTCCTGGGCGAAGAGCAGCCGATAGGCCCGGCGCAGGGCATGGATGTCCTCGCGCGAAAAACCGCGGCGTTGCAGGCCGATGATGTTGAGCCCGGAGAGGTAGGCGCGGTTGCCGAGCACCATGCCGTAGGGGATGCAGTCGTTCTCCAGCCCCGAGAGGCCGCCGACGAAGGCGTGATCGCCGACGCGGGCGAACTGGATCACCGCCGCACCGCCGCCGAGGATGGCATAGTTGCCGACCGTGCAATGGCCGGCGAGCATGACGTTGTTGGAGAAGATGACGTGGTCGCCGACGCGGCAATCATGGCCGACATGGCTGTTGGCCAGGAACGCGCAGCCGTTGCCGACCACCGTCTCCAGTCCGCCGCCGGAGGTGCCGGGATTCATGGTCACGCCTTCGCGGATCAGGCAGTCGGAGCCGACTGTGAGCGTCGAGGGCTCGCCGCGGAACTTCAGATCCTGCGGCGGATGGCCGATCGAGGCGAAGGGATAGATTCGGGTGCGCGCGCCCACCGTCGTCCGGCCGGCCACCACGACGTGGCTGACGAGTTCGCAGCCGTCCCCCAGCACGACGTCGGGCCCGATATGGCAGAACGGACCGATCCGCACGCCGTCCCCGAGCCGGGCGCCGTCCTCGACGACGCTGCTCGGATGGATCCCGTCCCGCACTACGTTCACTCCGTCACCAGCATGGCACCGATCTCGGCCTGGGCCACGAGCGCGCCGTCGACGCGGGCCTCGCCGCGGAACCACCACATGGTCTTGCGCTGGTTCATCTTCGTCATGTGGAAGCGCACTTGGTCGCCGGGCACGACGGGCTTGCGGAACTTGCACTTGTCGATGGTCATGAAGAAGACCTGCTTGGTCTTCAAGTCGTCATTCATGATGTGGCGGCAGCAGATCGCGCCCGCGGTCTGCGCCATTCCCTCGATCAGCAGCACGCCGGGGAAGACCGGCAGGCCGGGGAAGTGCCCGGTGAATTGCGGCTCGTTCGCCGTGACGTTCTTGATGCCGATGCAGCTCTCGTCCCGGTCAATCTCGATGATGCGGTCGATCATCAGGAAGGGATAGCGGTGGGGCAGCAGTTCCAGCACCTTCTGGATATCGGCCGAACCCAGCTCCCGCGTCTCACTCATCGGTCCCAACGCTCCCCGCCCATGCTTTCCCGGCGGCGTCCGCCGCACGGTCCCGTGCTTTTTGCCGGTGAAGGCCGCCCTCTTCGGCAGAAAATCAGGCGGATGCAAGACTTTTGCGCCGTTGGGGCACCTGCGAGGCGGGAACGGTACGGTTGCCGGCCCCGCCAGAGCTCAACCGCCGAGCGTCTCCTCCACGAGGCGCGGGTTCTTTTCCAGAAGAGCGAGGAGCACGCGGGCCGGCCCCTCGGGCCGTCGCCGCCGCTGTTCCCAGTTCCGTAACGTCCCGACGGCCACGCCGATGCGGCGGGCGAATGCGTCCTGTGAGAGAGCCGAGGCTCTTCGCACCGCAGCCACGTCGATGTCATGGGGGACGTGCACCTGCATTCCAGCGACGGTCTCGCCGCGCGCATGCACAGCCGCCTGCTCTAGGCTGCGGGTCAGTTCCTGGAACGTCGCCTCATCCATGGCTTCATCCTCAAAACAGCGTATCGACCAACCGCGCCAGCGCTTGCGCCTGTGCCGGTGTCGGATTGGCTTGATCGTTCTTCGCGTAGGCCAGAAGCAGGTACACGCCGCGTGCACTCACAAAACACGTGATCACCCGTACTCCCCCGCGCTTGCCACGCCCGGTGAGAGGCACGCGAACCTTACGCAGTCCGCCCGTACCGGGGATCACATCGCCGGCGAATGGGTCAGCGGCAAGGACGTCCACGACTGCTGTCCGCTCCGCCTCTGTCATCAGGCGCTCCGCCGACCGAAGATAAATCTCGGTCTCGATGACGGTATGGAGGGCGCCGGCCATCACGCCATATGAACGGTTCGCCGACCTGCGTCAACGGCGCAGTCGCCAACAACCTTGCATACCAAGTGCAATTTCTACGATTGGAACTCTCAGCTCAGACGATGCGCCGATCCAGCCGGATGATGCGGCACGGGTCGCCCGCTTTGGCGGGGCCCGCATGGGCTGAGCGGATCAGCAGGGCCTCGCTGGTGCCGAGCACCAAGAGCATCGAAGAATCCTGGCGCGACTCGGGATGGACGACCGGCAGCCGGTCCGGCGCCGTGTCGAGGCGGGCGCGCAGATAGTCCTGGCGTGCGTCGTTCTCCGGCATGTCGCGACCGAGAAGCGCTGGCTCGCTGCGGTCCTCGCCCGCGCGCGGGTCGCCGAGGAGCGCGCGGATCGCCGGCACCACGAAGAGCAGGCCGCAGACGATGGAGGAGACGGGATTGCCCGGCAGGCCGATCACCGCCATGGGTCCGAGCCGCCCGTGCATCAGCGGCTTGCCGGGGCGGAGCGCCACCCGCCAGAAGCCGAGTTCCAGCCCTTCGGCCCCGAGCGCCGCCTGGACGAGGTCGTGATCGCCGACCGAGGCGCCGCCGAGCGTGACGAGCAGGTCGGCCTCGGCCGCTCGTGCGCGGCCGACCGCCTCGCGCAGGGCGCCGAGATCGTCGGTGACGATGCCGAGATCGATGACCTCCGCGCCGGCCTCCAGGCTCAGCGCGCCGAGGGCGAGGCCGTTCGAGGCGACGATCTGGTCCCACGCCGCCGGCTCGCCCGGCCGCACCAGCTCGTCACCGGTCGCGAGGACGGCGACCCGGGGCTTACGCCGCACGGGCAACACGGCGTGGCCGGCGCTGGCCGCGAGCGCGAGGCGGCGCGCGTCGAGGGTCTCGCCGGCCCGCACCAGCGTCTCGCCCTCGCGGAAATCGAGGCCGGCGCGGCGCAGGAAGCGACCCGCCGCCGCCGGCTCGCGGGCGGTGACGATCTCGCCCTCGGCCTCGGCGTTCTCCTGGATCAGGATTGCATCGGCGCCTTCGGGCACCGGTGCGCCGGTGAAGATGCGGACCGCCTCGCCCGCGGCCAATGTCCCGGAAAATCCGTGACCGGCCGCGCTGGTGCCGATCAGGCGCAGGCGCGCCGGCACCGTCGCCACGTCGGCGGCGCGGACGGCGTAGCCGTCCATGGCGGAAGCCGGGAAGGGCGGCTGGGTCCGCCGGGCCGTGAGGTCGGCGGCCAGGGTGCGGCCGGCGCCCTGCGCGATGGGGATTTCTTCCACCGCGACCGGGCCGGGGATGGCGGCGAGGATCTTTGCAAGCGCTTCGGCGACCGGGAGCAGGCTCATGAGCCGGCGTTCCACGCGCCGGACTTGCCGCCCTCCTTCGACAGGAGGCGGATGCCCTCGATGCGCATGCCGCGGTCGGCGGCCTTGACCATATCGTAGACCGTCAGGCAGGCCACCGAGACGGCGGTCAACGCCTCCATCTCGACGCCGGTCTGGCCCTGCACCTTCACCTCCGCGGTCAGGCGCAGGCCGGGAAGGGAATCGTCGGGCTCGCAGGTCAGCCGCACCTTGGTGATCAGCAGCGGGTGGCAGAGCGGGATCAGCTCGTGCGTGCGCTTGGCAGCCATGATGCCGGCGAGCCGGGCGGTGCCGATGACGTCGCCCTTCTTGGCGTCGCCCTCGCGGATCAGAGCCAGGGTCTCGGGCTGCATCACCACCACGCCCTCGGCCACGGCGGTGCGCGACGTCGCGGCCTTGTCCGAGACATCGACCATGTTGGCCGCGCCGGTCCGGTCGATATGGGTGAGGGTGGCCGCCGCTCACCGGCCCTTCTCCCCAAACAGTAGGGCCCGCGTCGCCGCGGTCACGTCGTCCTGCCGCATCAGGCTCTCGCCGACGAGGACGGTGTTGAGCCCGTGCTGCTTCAGCCGCAGCACGTCGGCATGTCCGCCGATGCCGCTCTCGGCCACCGCGATCCGGTCGGCGGGGATGCCGGGCTTAAACGTGATCGCGGTTTCGAACGAGACCTCGAAGGTCTTGAGGTTGCGGTTGTTGACACCGACCAGCCGCGTGCCGAGGGGCAGGGCCCGCTCCAGCTCCTGCGCGTCGTGGACCTCGACCAGCACGTCCATGCCGAGATCGTGGGCGGTCTCGGTGATGGCGGCGGCCTCCGCATCGTCGAGGCAGGCCATGATGACGAGGATGCAGTCGGCGCCCCAGGCGCGGGCCTCGTAGACCTGATACGGCTCGAACATGAAGTCTTTTCGCAGGACCGGCAGGTCGCAGGCCGCGCGCGCCTCGATCAGGAAGTCCGGTGCGCCCTGGAAGGAGGGCGTGTCGGTCAGCACCGAAAGGCAGGTGGCGCCGCCCCGGGCGTAGGCCTTGGCCAGCGTCTTCGGGTCGAAATCGGCGCGGATCAGCCCCTTGGAGGGCGAGGCCTTTTTGATCTCGGCGATCAGGGCCGGACGGCCTTCTCCGATATGCCGGGCAATGGCGTCGGCGAAGCCGCGGGGCGGGTCGGCCTTGGCGACCTGCTTTTCCAGCTTGGCCAGCGGCAGGCGCAGCTTCGCCTCGGCGATCTCGCGGCGCTTATAGGCCTCGATCCGGGCCAGCACACTCGCCCGCTCCGGGGTCGAGGTAGCAGGCCCGACGGTCACGTCGGCCACGATGTCGTCCATCGGTTATTCCTTAGAACCGCTCAAAGCCGTCTATCACGCATTGGAAACGGCGACGAGGCGCGCGAGCGTGCCCCGCGCCGCGCCGGAATCGATCGCCTCTTGCGCCCGCGCGACGCCCTCGGCGAGCGACCCGGCCGCCCGCCCGCCACGACGAGGCCGGCGCCTGCGTTCAACACGGCGATATCGCGGTACGCGTTGCGGGCGCCCTCCAGCACGGCGCCCAAAGCGGCGGCGTTGTGCTCGGGGTCGCCCCCACGCAGGTCGTCCAGGGTCGCGAGCGGCAGGCCGACCTCGCGCGGATCGAGGGTGAAATGCCGGAACGCGCCGTCCTCCAGCGCGACCACCGCGGTCGGGCCGGTGGTGGTGATCTCGTCGAGCCCGTCGGAGCCGTGCACGGTCCAGACACGGCGGCTGCCGAGCGTGGCCAGCACCCGAGTCAGCGGCTCGGCCCAGGCCGGGCGCGAGACGCCGAACACCTGCGCGGTGACACCGGCCGGGTTCGAGAGGGGCCCGAGCATGTTGAAGATGGTGCGGAACGGCAGTTCGGTGCGCACCGGCGCGACATGGCGCATGGCGCCGTGATGCGTCTGCGCGAACATGAAGCAGAGCCCCGCCTCCGAAAGGCAGCGCGCCAGGGCCTCGGGCGGGAGCCCGATCTTCACGCCGAGCGCGGCCAGCACGTCGGCGGCGCCGGAGCGTGAGGTCGCGGCGCGGTTGCCATGCTTGGCCACGGGCACGCCGCAGGCGGCGGTGAGGATCGCGGCCAGCGTCGAGACGTTGTAGCTGCCCGAATGGTCGCCCCCGGTGCCGACGATGTCGATGGCGCCCTCGGGTGCCGCAACCGGCAGCATCCGCGCGCGCATCGCCGAGACCGCGCCGACGATCTCGTCCTCGCTCTCGCCACGCACCGAGAGGGCGGTGAGGAAGGCGCCGGCCTGGATCGGCGTGACCTCGCCCGAGAGCAGGTCGTCGAAGGCGGCGCGGGCCTGCTCGCGGCTCAGCGGGGCGCCGGACGCGACGATCGCGAGATGAGTTTTGAAGGCGTCCATCGGGGTCGTGGCTCTGTTCGGGCCCTCCACCCATGGTCAGGAGGGGGAGGGGGTATGGAGCCGTCAATGCACGCCGCGGCCGGGCTTGTCACGCGCGCGGCGCGGCGTCCTTCCGCCAAGCGGCGGCGATGTCGAGGAAGTTACGCAGGATCTGCGTGCCGTGGTTCGAGAGGATGCTCTCGGGGTGGAACTGCACGCCGTGCACCGGCAGTTCGCGGTGCTGGAGCCCCATGATGAGCCCGTCGGCCTCCGCGGTGACCGCCAGATCCTGCGGGCAGCTCGCGCGGTCCACCACCAGCGAGTGGTAGCGCGTGGCGGCAAAGCCCTCGTTGATGCCGCGGAACACACCCTTCGCCTCGTGGCGGATGGTGGAGACCTTGCCGTGCATGGGGGAGGGCGCACGCACCACGTCGCCGCCATAGGCCTGCCCGATGGTCTGGAGCCCGAGACACACGCCGAAGATCGGAATTTCGGAGCCCAGCTCCCGCACCACGTCGAGGCAGATGCCGGCCTCGTTCGGGGTGCAGGGCCCCGGCGAGAGCACGAGCGCATCCGGCGCCCGCGCGCGGATGCCCGCGACATCGATCTGGTCGTTGCGCACCACGTCGATCCGCCCGCAGAGCGGGCCGATCAGGTGGACGAGATTCCAAGTGAAGGAATCGTAGTTGTCGATGACGAGGACGTTGGACATGGCCGCCGGCTTTGCGGAGTTTCCTCGTCGATGTGACGGTTGATCGGGCCGGGGTCAACGGGTGCCTGGGGCGCACCACATCCCCGACACACGCTCGGTGGAACCGACGCGGCTGTGGGCATGACCGTGGCCGCAGCCGGTCGTTGCCCCAGGGCGGGGCAAGAGCCCCAGCTCAACCGGACATTGAAAAACCGCGGGCGTGAAACCGCCTATTAAAACCCTCGTCTTATCATTTGTTTGAATGACAAATTACTTCAAGCTGTGCTCGGAAACCGATGATGCGCAAACTCAATGATCTGAAGTTGCCCCTGAAGCTTGCGATCCCGATCGGCCTCCTGATCTGTCTGAGCGTCGGCCTCGTGCTCACGGCCAAATCCGGCATCGAGGGGACGCTGGAACGGGTGGCGCACCTTACGGACTACACCGTTCGCCGCCGCATCGCGGTCAGCGACTTCGATCGCGCGGTCAAGGAAGCGACGATTCACGAGAAGAACATCATCATCGAGACCGACCTCGCCGAGATGAAGACGTCGAAGGCGCTGTTCGACGCAAGCCGCGCGGAGATCTTCCGACAGATCGACAACATCCTCGCGGCGGCCGAGACGAGTGAGTTGCACAAGCGTTATGCGGAGACCCGCAGCGTGGTGAACACCTATCTCAGCGTGGTCGACAAAAGCATCGAGCGCGCCCTGCAGGGCGATCAGAAGGGGGCGATCGCCATCTCCATCAGCGAGGGGCGGGCCGCACGCCGACGCCTCGAGGAGCGCCTCTCGTCCCACCTGAGTGTCAATGCGGCCAGCACCGAGACCACGATCCGGTCGGTGAAGGAGAAAGGGCGCGCGACCATGACGCGCCTCATCGTCGTCGCCGTCGTCGGTGTCGGAGTGCTGGCGTCGCTGGCGGGCCTGATCACCGTCTTTGGGATCGCGCGCCCGATCCGCCGGGCGGTTCAGGCGACCGAGCGGCTCGCGGCCGGCGACCTCGCCACGCCGGTGGATGACGTGGCGCGGCGCGACGAAGTCGGTGCCCTCAACCGGGCGCTTGCGGTGTTCAAGGACAGTGCTCTGGCCCGGCAACGGCTCGAGGCTGAACAGACCCGTGAGACCAGGGCCAAGATGGTGCGCGCCGAGCGGCTCGACGCGGTCACCCGTGCCTTCGAGATCGACGCCACTCGGATGACCAGCGGCCTCAACACGGCCGCCGCCGACATGGAGATGACCGCCCGCTCGATGAGCGGGATCGCCGACCAGACGACCACGCAGGCGATGGCGGCGTCCTCGACCGCGACGCAGACCGCGGCCAACGTTCAGACCGTCGCCGCCTCCACGGAGGAATTGTCGGCCTCGATTGCGGAGATCACCGCCCAGGTCGCCCAGTCCATCACCCTGATCGAGGCAGCGGTCGGTCGCGTCGCGGAGACCGACGCGACGATCCACGCCCTGGGCGAGACGGCCGAGCGCGTCGGCGCGGTGGTGGCCATGATCTCGGGGATCGCGGGTCAGACGAACCTGCTGGCGCTCAACGCCACGATCGAGGCAGCCCGCGCCGGAGAGGCCGGCCGCGGCTTCGCAGTCGTCGCTACGGAGGTGAAGGAGCTTGCCGCGCGAACCGGCGAGGCGACGGAGGAGGTCTCTGCCCAGATCGGCGCGATTCAAAACGCGACGAAGGCGGCTGTCGCCGCGATCCGCGCCATCGGCGGGCAGATCGCCGGCCTGGAGCAGGTCTCTTCCAGCATTGCCGCGGCCATGGAGGAGCAGGAGGCCGCGACCCGCGAGATCGCCCGAAACATTCAGGAGGCGGCGCGCGGCACCGAACACGTCACCGGCAGCGTTGCCGGCATGCGGCAAGGCGCGGGCGAGACCGGGTCGGCAGCGACGCAGGTTCTCGATGCGGCCCGCCAGGTCGCCCGCGACTCCGAAGGGCTCGGCCGCACGGTCGCGAGCTTCCTCGCGGACGTGAAGGCGGCCTGAGGCTGCCGAGGCGCGGCCCCCGCCGCGGCGCGGGGGCTCACACCCGGTTTCGCCGCAGCGCCTACTGCCCGCGCTTGGCCCGGCTCGCGAACTGCACCGCATCCTCTGCTGCGCGGAACAGGGCCTTGGCCTTGTTCACGCATTCCTGCTGCTCGGAGTGCGGATCGGAATCGTAGACGATGCCCGCACCCGCCTGCACATGCATGCGGCCGTCCTTCACGATGGCCGTGCGCAGGACAATGCAGGTGTCCATTTCGCCGCGCGCACCGAAATAGCCGATGCAGCCGCCATAGGGGCCCCGCTTCTCGCGCTCCAGCTCGTCGATGATCTCCATCGCCCGCACCTTCGGCGCTCCGGAGACGGTGCCGGCGGGAAAGCCGGCGGCCAGCGCCGAGAGCGCGTCGTGGCTCGGGTCGAGGTCGCCCTCGACGTTCGAGACGATGTGCATGACCTGGGAATAGTATTCGAGGAAGAACGAGTCGGTGACGGTGACGCTGCCGATCTTCGAGACGCGGCCGACGTCGTTGCGGCCGAGATCCAGCAGCATCAGGTGCTCGGAGCGCTCCTTCGGGTCGGCCAGGAGTTCGTCGGCGAGCGCCCGGTCCTCGGCCGGTGTGGCGCCGCGGCGGCGCGTGCCGGCGATCGGGCGGATCGTCACCTTGCCCTCGCGCACCCGAACGAGGATCTCGGGGCTTGAGCAGACGATCTGAAACGCCTCGAAATCGAGGTAGCACAGGAACGGCGCCGGGTTGGTGCGGCGCAAGGAGCGGTAGAGCGCAAGGGCCGGCAGGGTGAAGGGCGCCTCGAAGCGCTGCGACAGCACCACCTGGAAGATGTCGCCCGCGACGATGTACTCCTTGGCCTTGGCCACCATGCCGAGGAACGCGTCCGGCTCGGTGTTCGAGACCGGGGAGGGCAGGGGAAGGCTCGAGACGTCGAGGCGCGCCTCGACCGGCAAAGGGCCTTCGAGGGCCTCCGCCACTCGGTCGAGCCGGGCCTGCGCGGCTTCCAGCGCGGCGCGGGCGCTCACGCCGTCGGTTGGGCGCACGGGGGTGACGACGGTGAGCGCGTCGGCCACCGCGTCGAACACCACCATCACCCGCGGACGCATCAGGATCGCGTCGGGCACGCCGAGCGGATCGGGGTTCGGCTCCGGCAGCCGCTCCATGGCGCGGACCATGTCGTAGCCGAGATAGCCGAACAGGCCGGCGGCCATCGGCGGCAGCGCCGCGCTTTCGGCATCGTCGCCCACCGCGCTTTCGGCGATGAGGGCGCGCAGCGAGGCGAGCGGCGCCCGCTCGTCGGCCACGAAGTCCGCGAGGCCTGCGTCGCGGGCGATCTCGGTGCGCCCGTCGCGGCAGCGCCAGATCAGGTCGGGGTCGAGCCCGATCATCGAGTAGCGCCCGCGCACCGCGCCGCCCTCGACCGATTCGAGCAGGAAGCCGGGGCCGGCATGAACCGCCTTCAGCTTGAGGAAGGCCGCAACCGGCGTCTCCAGATCGGCCACCAGGGTGAGGCCGAGCAGGCTTGCCCGTCCGGCCTCATAGGCGCGCGCTACGGCCTCGTGCGCAGGCTCGGTCATAGGGGGACCTCAGTACTCGCCGCCGAACGCCCGCCGCAGGGCGGTCTGGTTCACATTGACGCCGGCGCTCTTCTGCACCTCGGCGATGAACTCGCCGAGCACGTCGTCGGCGAGCGCCGTGCGCAACGAGGTCACGAGTTGCCCGTCGCTCGGCGTGCCCGGCACGAAAGCCGGCATCGTGGCGGCCGTAACCTTGAACACCGCGCGCCCCTCGCCGGCGGGCGCCGAGGCCGCCTTACCGACCGGGGTGGTAAAGATGCGCTCGACGATCTCGGTCGAGAGGTCGTCTTTCGCTTGGTTGCGGCCGATCTCGGTGATCGTCTTCAGCGGCACGCCCGCCTCCTGCCGCCACGGTCTCGATGGCCTCGCCCTCGTCGAGGCGCTCGGTCAGCTCCTTCGACTTGGCGACGAGGCGCTTCTCGATCTCGGCTGCGGTCCAACCCTTCACCACCTCGTCACGGACTTCTGCCAGGGGCTTCTCGTGCGAAGGGTCGATCTTGACGACGTCGTACCAGATCGCGCCCCCGGCCTTGGTGCGCAGCACCTCGGTGTCGTTGCCGACATCGGCGCGGAAGGCGGCCGGCAGCGTGGTCTCCTTGTCCGGAATGCCGGCGACCGGCTGGCCCGACGGGTCGTTGCCCTGCGCATCCACCGCCGGAATGCTCACCAGCGTCAGGCCCTGGTCCTTGGCGATCTCGGCCAGCGGCTTGGCGGAGGCGCGGGCATCCTCGATGGCGTCCTGCACCTTGTCGAAGCCGCCGTCGCGCACGCGCTTCAGGGCGATCTCCTTGCGGATCTCGTCCTTGACCTCGTCGAACGGCTTGACCGTGCCCGGCTCGATGGCCGTGACGCGCAGGAGCACGGTGCCGAAGCGGCCCTTCACCGGCTCGCTCACCTTGCCCTGTTCGAGGGCGAAGGCGGCGTTGCCCACCGCCGGATCGAACAGCTCGGCCTTCGTCATCGTGCCGAGATCGAGCTGCTTCGGGTCAAGGCCGCGGTCGGCGGCCACCGTCTCGAACGGCGTCTCGCCGCTCTCGATCTTGGCCCGTGCCTCCGCAGCAGCCACCTCGTCGGGGAAGCTGATCTGCTGGATCGTGCGCCGCTCCGCCTTGCCGAACCGGCCGGGATTGGCCTCGTAGACCTTGCGCGCCTCGTCGTCGGACACCTCCTCAGGCTTCGCCAGCGCGGCGGGGTCGAGCACCAGCAGGTTGAGGCTGCGGTATTCGGGGGCGCGGAACGAGGCCTTGTTGTTCTCGTAGTAGGCGTTGAGCGCCTCGTCGGTCGGGGCGGGGATCTCGCCCGCAGCGGAGGGCGCCAGCGTCAGCACGGCGGCGTCGCGGCGCTCGGTCGAGTAGCGATGCACCGCCACGCGGATCGCCTGGGGCACCGGCATCTCGGCGACGATCGCGTCGGCCAGCTGCAGGCGGGCGATGACCGAGCGCTGCTCGCGCACGAACATCGCCTCGTTCAGGCCCGCCCGCTGGAGCGTCTGGAAGAACAGCGCCCGGTCGAAATTGCCATTGGCGTTCTTGAAGCTCGGCTCGTCCTGGATCGCCCGCAGCACCGTCGCGTCGGAGACCGCGAGGCCGAGATCCGTGGTCTTCTGGTCGAGCGCCGCCTCGGTGATGAGCTGCGCCAGCACCTGCCGTTCCAGGCCCATCGCCCGCGCCTGGTCCGGCGTCAGCGTCCGCTTGAGCTGCGCCTGATAGCGCTGGAGCTGGTTCTGATAGGCGGTGCGGACCTCCTCGGCCGAGATCGGCGTCTTGCCGACGGTGGCGACGGCCGTGCTCGACCCGCCGCGGAAGAACTCCTCCACGCCGAAGATCGCGACGCCCGCGATCAGGAAGGTGAAGATCACCGACAGCACGACCTTGCCGAGCCAATGCTGGCTGGCACTGCGAATGGACTGGAGCATCGGACGCCCGGGCCTAAATCTCAAGGGTCCCTGCCCGCACGGGCGGGGAACAAATTCGAGCCCCGCGATAGACGATCGGGGCGGCGGCGCAAAGGGCATGTCGTCCGGGTGCCGGGAAGGGGGCGGGACAGGGGCGGGACGATCGCAAAGGTGGTTTGCGCGCCTAAGCTTGCTCTGCTAGGTCCGCCCTAGACGTTGTAAGTCCTCGAACGAGACACGGAGAACCGGGACGCCATGGCAAGCGAGGGACGCCGTCCGCTGGTTGCCGGCAACTGGAAGATGAACGGTCTGCTCTCCTCGGTCCCGACCGTCGAGGCAATCCGTGACGGGCTCTCGCCGGCGCTCGCGGACAAGATCGACGTGTTGATCTGCCCGCCCGCGACGCTGATCTCCTCCTGCGTGGCGGCGGTCTACGGCTCCGTCGTCGCCATCGGGCGGCCAGAACCTGCACGCCCGGCCGAGCGGTGCCTTCACCGGTTCGATCTCGGCGGAGATGTTCGCCGATCTCGGCGCCACCTACGTCATCGTCGGCCATTCCGAACGGCGCGCCTACCATTACGAGACCGATGACGGCGTCCATGCCAAGGCGCTGGGCGCCCGCCGCGCCGGCCTGCGCGGCATCATCTGTGTCGGCGAGACGATGGAGGAGCGCCAGCAGGGCCGGGCGCTCGACATCGTGCGCGCGCAGCTCGCCATCGGCCTGCCGAAGGGTGCCACCGGCGCCGACACGGTGATCGCCTACGAGCCGGTCTGGGCGATCGGCTCGGGCCGCACGCCGACGGCGACGGAGATCGCCGAGGTCCACGCCTCCTTGCGCGAGATGCTCGACAAGCTCGTCGGCGAGGAGGCGCACAAGATCCGCATCCTCTACGGCGGCTCGGTGAAGCCCTCGAACGCCCGGGAATTGATGGCGGTGGAGAACGTCGACGGCGCGCTGGTCGGTGGCGCCAGCCTCGTGGCGGAGGACTTTTTGGGGATCTGCCGCGCCTACGAGGGGTGAACCTGTCCCGGCCGAGCCGCGCCGCCGGCATCATCGGGCCGGGGCTGCTCGGCGCCCGGCTGCTTCTGCCAGCGGCTGGAACGATCCCCGTTCTCCTGGCAGCCACGGCAGCGCAGGGCGCGGCGATCACGGCGCCGGGCGGGTGTCGGCTGACCGTTGATATCCCCAAGGGTTTTTCGGGCCGGCCACGCGGCGCGGACATCGTCCTGCGCCCAATCGGGCAGGAGGGCCGGCGCAGCGTGTTCGAGATCAGGCTGACACCCGGACACGGCAGACACGCGACCGCCCTGACGGAGCGCCGACCGTTCGGTGCGACGATCGCCCGCTACGGGATGACACGCGAAACCGAGGGATCGGGCGGCGAGGAGACGACGCTCATCGCCGAGGTCCAGCGTGGAGGCGTGTCATCCGTCTCGAAGCATCGGTGCAGCGAGACGATGGCGCCGAGCCGGATTTCGAACCGGCATGGTCGGCTCTTGCGACGGCGCGCTGCACCGACATCCGCTGAGCCGCTGACCTGCCAGCCCGCCCGCTACAGCGCCTCGGGGCCGTCCAAAACGCTGCCGAAATGATGCCGCCAGAGCTTGGCCCCCAGTGAGGCCGAACGGTCGAGGGACGACCCGACACTGAGCCATGGCAGCAGGGTCGGGCGCAGCCCGGCATCGAACAGCATGAAGCCTGCGGCAAGGCAGCAGGTCTCCGCCTGCACGCCGCAGACGAGGACACGTTCGATGTCGAGCGCCTTGAAGTGATCGATCAGCGCGGGCGGCGGCAGGTAGCCGTGCTTGACGAAAACCCGGTCGGCAGGGACCAGCGACTCCTCGTCCATCGGCGGCGCCCAGCCGAGCTGCGCCCTGAACGGCGTCACCGCCTCGTCGTGCCGCTCGACGGTCGCAACCGTGTGCAGCGTCCGGCTCAGCGCGGTGATGCCCGCGACGATCGTCTCCGGCACGCGGAAGCTCGCCTGGACATCGACGACGAGGAGGGCCTGCCGCATGGAACGCGCTAGGTCCGCGGTTAGTCTGCCCGGGCCGGCGCCTTCGCCACCGCCTCCTTGGTGCGCTCGATCATTGAGAGCACCGCGACGTAGAAGGCCTGCTGCAACGGGCTCATCGCGTCCGGCCGGATCCGGTCCGAGAGTGCGGCCTGCAACGCATCCATCGCCTGCACCCGCCCCGCCGGGTCGGGGCGCTCAAGCGCGATCCGCAGGAGGTCGCCCTGGACAGCCTCCATCTCCTCGCGGTCGGCGCGGTCGATGAAGGCGGCGAACCGCCCGGCTTCGTGCTGAAAATCGCTCATTTTCGACTCCTCGCACGGGCCATGGCCCTATGACCATGCTCCTGCGGCGTTTTTCCCAGGCACCGTCTCCATGCGGGCGAGCAGCATTTCCCGATGCCTCGGCTCAACCTTCGTGTTGACCGCGCGTTCGCCGCGCGCGAGGCGTTTGTCCCGTCCGCTTGCGTAAAGGCCGGTTGGCGCGGGTGGGCAAACGGTGTAGGAGCCCCCACTTCGTGCAGCGGATACGCGGGCGCGCTGCTTTTGCGCGCGACCTTTAGTCCGGCACACCGACAGCGTCCGCGCGAGTGGGCACCGGAATCGCAATGCAGACCGTCCTCATCGTCGTCCACCTCATCATCGTGCTGGCGCTCATCGCCGTGGTGCTGCTGCAGCGCTCGGAGGGCGGGCTCGGGCTCGGCGGTGGCGGCGGGGGCGGCGTCTCCGGCTTCATGACCGGCCGCGGCCAGGCGAACGCGCTGACTCGCGCGACCGCGATCCTCGCCGCCCTGTTCTTCACCACCAGCATCGCGCTGGCGATCTTGGCCCACCGCACCGCCGCGCCTCGCTCGATCCTCGACGAGGCCGGAACGCCGCAGGGCCAGACGCAGCAGACCGACAAGCCGGTAAACGCGGACAACCTGCTCGACACGCTGCGCAGCGGCAGCCCGAGCCAGGGCGGCCAGCCCGCCTCGGTTCCCACCGACGCACCGGCCAAGCCGGCAACCCCGGCGCCCGCTCCGAACACCCCGCCGGCCGCACCGGCGACGTCGGACGCGCCGCAATCGCGCTGAGCGCGATGCGACGCAGCCGCACCATCTGCGGATAAGAGCCTTGCGGCCGGCGCATCGGCCGCGGGGACGTGGAAGACAAATTCCTCAACGGCATGAGGGGCATCGCCCCGTGCCGCCTCCCGCGTGGCCGGCGGGGTGCGGTAACCGTTGCGGTTTGGCGAATCGCTTGAGCCCCTTTATGGACCAAAGCCCATGACGCGGTACGTTTTCATCACCGGCGGCGTGGTTTCCTCCCTGGGCAAGGGCCTCGCCTCCGCCGCCCTCGCGGCTTTGCTCCAAGCGCGCGGATACCGCGTGCGCCTGCGCAAGCTCGACCCCTATCTCAACGTCGATCCGGGCACGATGAGCCCGACGCAGCACGGCGAGGTGTTCGTCACCGACGACGGCGCCGAGACCGACCTGGATCTGGGCCATTACGAGCGCTTCACCGGCCTGCCGGCCTCGCGCGCCGACAACGTGACCACGGGGCGGATCTACCTCGACATCATCACCAAGGAGCGGCGCGGCGACTATCTCGGCGCCACGATCCAGGTGATCCCGCACGTCACCAACGCCATCAAGGCGTTCGTGCTCGACGGCAATGACGATTACGATTTCGTTCTGGTCGAGATCGGCGGCACGGTCGGCGACATCGAGGGCCTGCCGTTCTTCGAGGCGATCCGCCAGATCGGCCAGGAGCGCCCGCGCGGCAGCGTCTGCTACCTGCACCTCACGCTGCTGCCCTACATCCCGTCCGCCGGCGAGTTGAAGACCAAGCCGACGCAGCACTCCGTGAAGGAGCTGCGCTCCATCGGCATCCAGCCCGACATCCTGCTCTGCCGCTGCGACCGTCCGATCCCGCAGGACGAGCGGCGCAAGCTCGGCCTGTTCTGCAACGTGCGGGAAAGCGCCGTCATCGAGGCGCGCGACGTCGACACGATCTACGCTGTGCCGCTCTCCTACCGCGAGGCGGGACTCGACCGGGAGATCCTGGCGCATTTCCAGATGGAGCCCGAGACCGAGCCGAAGCTCGACCGCTGGCAGAACATCCTCGAGCGGGTGCGCAACCCCGAGGGCGAGGTCACCATCGCCATCGTCGGCAAGTATACGGGCCTGAAGGACGCCTACAAGTCGCTCACCGAGGCGCTGACCCACGGTGGTATCGCCAACAACGTGCGCGTCAACCTTGAATGGATCGAGGCGGAGGTGTTCGAGCGCGAGGACCCGGCGCCCTTCCTCGAAGGGCTGCACGGCATCCTCGTGCCCGGCGGCTTCGGCCAGCGCGGCGCCGAGGGCAAGATCCGCGCGGCCCGCTACGCCCGCGAGCGCAACATCCCCTATTTCGGCATCTGCTTCGGCATGCAGATGGCGGTGATCGAGGCCGCGCGTTCGCTCGCCGGGATCGAAGGCGCCAACTCTACTGAGTTCGGCGCGACCGCGGAGCCCGTGGTCGGCCTCCTGACCGAGTGGATGCGCGGCAACGAGTTGGAGCGGCGCGCGGCCGAGAGCGATCTCGGCGGCACCATGCGGCTCGGCGCCTACAAGGCGACGCTCGGTGCGGACACCAAGATCGCGCAGATGTACGGCGGCACCGAGATCTCGGAGCGCCACCGGCACCGCTACGAGGTCAACATGGCCTATCGCGCCTGCCTGGAGGCCAAGGGTCTGCGCTTCTCCGGCACCTCGCCGGACGGGCTGCTGCCCGAGACGGTTGAACACGAGGGCCACCCGTGGTTCATCGGCGTGCAATTCCACCCGGAGTTGAAGTCGCGCCCGTTCGAGCCGCACCCGCTGTTCAAGGGGTTCATTGCCGCCGCGATCGACCAGAGCCGGCTGGTGTGACGTAGGGGAAAGCACGGTTGACGACGATCTCGGGCCTTCCGGCCTTTCTCGCCTACTTCGCCGTCTCCCTCGGGCTCACCGCCCTCTACCTCGTGACCTAACTCACCGCGACGGCGCACCGGGAAATCGCTCTGGTGCGCGAGGGCAACCTCGCCGCCGCGCTCGCTCTCGGAGGTAGCCTTCTCGGCTACTCCATCCCGCTCTCGGCTGCGGTGCGCTACGCCGACTCGCTGCTCGACTGCATCGTTTGGGGGCTTGTCGCCCTCGTGGTGCAGGTCGCGATCTACTGGCTGATGCGACCGCTGCTGCCGAACCTGTCGCGGCGGATCGACGAGGGCCAAACGGCGCCCGCTGTCCTGCTCGGAGCCGCCTCCCTGGCAGGCGGCCTCGTGAACGCCGCCTGCATGAGCTACTGACGCCGTGGCGGACGACTGCGAGACCGGGCACGGGTTCGGCCGACGCAGGCCGGACGAGCCTGCTCCGGCCGTCACACCGCCCGACAGGGGCACGAGCAAGCGCTCACAGACCGTCTCCACGGTGCTGGTCGCGAGCGCGGGTCTCGCAGCCCTCGGCCTCGGCTCTCTCGAGCGGACTGCGCCGTCGAAAGACGTCCTCGTCTACGTCGACGCGGCCGCCTGCGCCGCCGACGGCATTCGCCCGGCTGAAGAGTGCCGCAGCGACTATGCCACCGCCCGTGCGGCCTATCCGTCGACCGCGCCACACTATGATTCAGCGGCGGAGTGCGAGGGGCATCACGGGTCGTCGCATTGCCTGCCGGATCCGAATACGCCGCCGCAATCCGTCTCCCGCATGGCGGGCTTCCTGCTCGGTCGCCGCGCCTCCGATTGGGTGACACCCGAACCCGTTTACGAGCACCGCCAGGGTCACGGCGGTCATCACGGCAATTACTGCACCGGGTCGGGCGGCAAGGTCTCCAGCGGAGGTGGAGGCCACGCCTCCTCGGCGACGCTCAAGCCCGCCGCTGCGAAAGCGACACAGTTCGGCGGCTTCGGCAGCAGCGGCAAGAGCTTCTCGTCCTTCGGCGGCACCTGATGCGCCGCTTCGCCTGCGGAGAGCGGCCCGGCTGGCGGGAGATCGCGCGGGACGCGGGCTTTGCCTTCCACACCATCGACGGCGAACCCTATTGGGACGAGAGCCACGCCTACGCCTTCACGCTGGCCGAGATCGAAGACGACATCGAAGGACCGAGCGCCTAGCTGCACGCGCTCTGCCACGACTTCGCGGCCGAGGCGGTGGCAGACGAGCGCATCCTCACCTCGCTCGCGATTCCCGAGCCGGTCTGGGACACGGTGCGGGCGAGTTGGCACCGGCGCGATCCGAGCCTCTACGGACGCCTCGATTTCTCCTACGGCGGCATGGGTCCGGCCAAGCTCCTCGAATACAACGCCGACACCCCGACCGCCCTCTATGAGACCGCCGTGTTCCAGTGGCTCTGGCTCGAACAAGGGCTGAAGGAGGGGCGCCTTCCCGCGGGCAGCGACCAGTTCAACGCACTCCACGAACGGCTGATTGCGCGTCTCGCCGAGATCGCGCCGCCCGGCCTCATCGCCTTTGCCGCCGATACGAGCGGCCCGGAAGACCTCGGCACCGCCGGCTACCTTCAGGATTGCGCGGTCCAGGCCGGCTGCGCGACGATCCTGCTCGACCTCGCCCAGGTCGGCCTGCGGGCGGACGGCGCCTTCTGCGGGCCGGACGAGCAGCCCTTCGCCGCCCTGTTCAAGCTCTACCCCTGGGAATGGGCGTTCCAGGACGCGTTCGGTTCGGCGGTCGCGGCCTCGCCGACGCGGTTCCTCGAGCCGCCCTGGAAGATGGTGCTCTCCAACAAGGGCCTGCTCGCCCATCTCTGGGCGTGCGAGCCCGGCCACCCGAACCTGCTGCCGGCCTTCTTCGAGGCCGATCCCGCCAACGCGACTCTGGGCAACGCCTATGTGCGCAAGCCGCTGCTCTCGCGGGAGGGCGCCAATGTCGAAATCTTTTCCGATGGCGCTCGCGTCGCCGGAGCGGATGGGCCCTACGGCGCGGACGGCTTCATCCGCCAGGGTGTGGCGGAGCTGCCCTGCTTCGACGGCCGCCGCCCGCTCCTGGGCGCCTGGATCGTCGGGGATGCGCCGGCCGGACTGTGTATCCGCGAATCCGACGGCCCGATCACCGGCGACGGCGCGCTGTTCGTGCCGCACCTGATCGAACCGAGCTGACGCCGGTCACGAAAAAGGGGCCGGATCGGCTCCGGCCCCCTCGCTTGCGCTCCGACTCGCGTGAGCCCGAACTCGCGTTAGCGGCCCGCGGCGCTGTTGCCGCCGCCGGCGCTGCCCGCGCCACCGCCCATGGTGCCGCCCGGTGCGTTGCCGGTCGTGGCGCCGGGGGCCATGGTGCCGGTCGAGCCGGTGGTTGCGCCCGCGGGGTTGCCGTTCGTCGGCCGCATGCTGTTGCCGGTGTTGTTCCGCACCGGGCTGGCACTGTCCGTGGTGCCCCCGGTGCCGCCCTTGCCGGTGCTCGACTGGGCGAAGGCCGCCCCGGAAACGGCGAGGGTCAGCGCGGCGGCAAGCGCGATCGGCTTGGCGATCATCTTGGTCGGCATGGTTCTTTCCTTCCCTGATATCGGGTGTGGAAAGCGAACCCGCCGCCGCCGGCATGGTTCAGCGCGAATGTCCTCAGCCGACGCGCAATCCGTGGGTCCGGCGGCCGCGACGCCACGTCCGCACTGCCTTCGGGGCAGCAGACCCTATATGGTGCGATGCCGTGACCGAGATCCTGTTCTACCATCTCCAGCGTCAGCCCCTCGAAAAGGTGCTGCCCAGCCTCGTCGAGAAGTCGCTGGAGCGCGGCTGGCAGGCGGCCATCCAGGCGGTGAGCGAGGAGCGGCTTCAGGCGCTCGACGACGGCCTCTGGACCTATACCGACGAGAGCTTCCTGCCCCACGGCACGGACCGCGACACGGACGCGGCGAGCCAGCCCGTGGTGCTGACCCTGCGCGAGACCAACCCCAACGGCGCCTCGATCCGCTTCCTCGTGGAGGGCGCGGAACTGCCGGAGGATGCGGAGAGCTACCAGCGGATCTGCATCCTTTTCGACGGCACCGACACCGATGCGCTGCTGCACGCCCGCGAGCAATGGCGCGGCGCCAAGGCCGCCGGCCATGCCATCGCCTACTGGCAGCAGGACGAGGGCGGGCGCTGGACCAAGAAGGCGTGAGATCAATGCGTCGTCCGATGGGAAGGCGCGACAACACGCACGACCAATCGCCCGAGGATCGCGAGAGACCGATGACGCAAGCCTTCTCCCTCTCCCCCCGTACCGGAACGGCCCGGCTCTGCCTGGCCGGCCTCCTCTCCCTCTCCGTGGGATTGGGGCCGGTGCTCGCCCAGCACGGCCCGGCGCAGGGTGACGGTCCCGGCCAAGCGCAGGGGAGGGGAACGGCGCAGGGCCAGCCGCGCAAGGCACCGGAAGGACGCCGCCTGCCGCCGGACGCGACCACCGAGCACAGCATCGACGGGCCGAACGGCCGTGCGCTGGCCTTCACCGCCACCGCCGGCAGCCTCGCCCTCGTGGACGAGGAGGGCAAGCTTCAGTCCGAGATCGCCTTCATCGCCTACACCAAGGCGGGCAAGCCGGAGGAGGCCGCCGCCCGGCCGATCACCTTCGGCGTCAATGGCGGACCGGGCGCGGCCTCGGCCTATCTCAATATCGGTGCGATCGGCCCCTGGCGCCTGCCGACCGACGGCCCCTCGATCAGCCCGTCGCAGACGATCGCGCTTCAGCCGAACCCGGCGACTTGGCTCGATTTCACCGATCTCGTCTTCATCGATCCCGTCGGCACCGGCTACAGCCGCGCGGCGGACGGCGACGGCAAGAAGTACTGGAGCGTCGATGCGGATGCCTCGGTGCTCGCCGCGGCCATCGCCCGCTATCTCCGCCAGAACGACCGCCTCGCCTCGCCAAAATTCTTCGTCGGTGAGAGCTATGGCGGCTTCCGCGGGCCGCTGATCGCGCAGAAGCTGCAGCAGGATGTCGGTGTCGGCCTGTCCGGCCTCGTGCTGCTCTCTCCCGTGCTCGACTTCGCGTGGCTGCAGCCGCCCCGCACCACGCCGTGGGGTTTCGTGACCAAACTCCCGTCGTTTGCCGCCGCGGCGCTGGAGCGCGCGGGCACGACGCCGAGCCGCGAACTCATGAAGGAGGCTGAGGCCTACGCGTCCGGCGCCTATCTCACCGATCTCCTGAAAGGCCCGTCCGACCGGGAGGCGGTGGCGCGGCTCGCCGAGAAGGTCTCGACGCTGACCGGCCTTGATCCGGAGACCGTGCGGCGCCAGGCCGGGCGACTCACCGCCCACAGCTATCAGCGCGAGATCGGGCGGGATGCCGGCCGCGTCGCCTCGGCCTACGACACCGGCGTGACCGGCTGGGACCCGGACCCGACCGCGCCGCAATCGGGCTTCGAGGATCCGGTGCTCGACGCGCTGCAGGCGCCGCTCACCACCGCCATGGTGCAGCTCTATCAGGGCCGCCTCAACTGGCGCGTCGAGAACATGCGCTACGAGTTGCTCAACGGCGCGGTCAACCGCGGCTGGACCTGGGGCTCGGGTCGCTCGGCGCCGGAAGCGATGGGGGCCCTGAAGGACGCGCTGGCGCTCGACGGGCGGATGCGGGTGCTCGTCGCCCACGGCTTCACCGACCTCGTGACGCCCTACTTCACCTCGAAGATGCTGCTGGACCAGATGCCGGTCTACGGCTCGCCCGACCGCCTCAAGCTCTCGGTTTATCCCGGCGGCCACATGTTCTACACGCGGCCGGATTCGCGCAACGCCTTCCACGACGACGCCGCCGACCTGTTCGCCCGAGCGCTGGAGACCCGCTCCAACGGGAGCGCGAAGGGCGGTGGCGCGTCGGGCGCGACCATGCCGGAGAAGAGACCGACGCCTTGAGACTGCTTCTGGGACTTCTGCCCGCCCTGTTGCTGGCGGGCTGCAACACCGCCGAGCGCCGCGAACCGATCCCGCCGCCGCCTCCACCGAGCGCGGTGCTCCCCGCGATCCCGACGGCGCCGGCCGTCGCGCTCGGCCCCGTGCTCGACGGCAACGGCGCCTGCACCGGCCCGGCCCCGGGAACGGCCGCCGCCATCCAAACCGGGATCGGCGAATGCGATCTCGTGCGGCTCAAGGGCCGCCCGCCCACCGACGTCCTGGTCGGCGAGGGCCGTTCCGGCCGCGAGGTGCAGGTGCTCTACACCGAGCCCGGCGCAAAGGAGCTGTATTTCTTCGTGAACAACCGCCTCGATCGTATCGTTCGTTAACGCACGAACCAATTGGGCCCGTGCTTGCTTCCATCCGGACCGGGTCGGACCCGGAAGGTGGGACGAGCGATGGCACACGCGTACCGGTTCGGGATCGAGGAAGAGCTGTTCCTGGCCAACAGCCGCACCCGGGCGGCGCCCAGCGAGTCGGTCTCGGCCTTCCACAAGGCGGCGCGGAGCCGGCTGGAGGGCGTCGAGCGCGAGATGCTGGAGAGCCAGGCCGAGATCTGCTCCAAGCCCTCGGCGAGCTTCGACGAGACCCATGAAGCCCTGGCCAAGCTCCGCACCGGCCTGTGCGGCATCGGCCGCGAGCACGGCCTGAAGGTCTTCGCCGCCGGCACCCACCCGACCGCGATCTGGACCGACCAGCGCGAGACCGCCAAGGTCCGCTACCGCAAGATGATCGAGACGCTGCAGATGGTGGGCCGGCGCTCCATCGTCAGCGGCCTGCACGTCCATGTTGAGGTGCCCGAGCCGGACCAGCGCATCGACCTGATCAACCGGCTGATGCCGTTTCTGCCGGTGCTGCTCGCGCTCTCCACCTCCTCGCCCTTCTACGAGCGCCACCGCACCGGGCTCGCCGGCTACCGCCTGCGGGCCTATGCCGAGTTGCCCCGCACCGGCCTGCCGGAACTGTTCGACGGTGCCGACGACTTCGAGCGCTACGTGCGGGTGATGACGCGGGCGGGTGCCGTCGAGGACGCGACCTATTTCTGGTGGCACATCCGCCCGTCGATCCGTTACCCGACCCTCGAATTGCGCGTCGCGGACAGTTGCACCCGGCTCAAGGATACGTTGGCCATCGCCGCTCTCTACCGATGCCTCGTGCGGCTCTGCGTGCGACGGCCGGAGCTGAACGCCCGGCCGACGGGCGCCTCGCGCGGCTTCGTCATGGAGAACCTGTGGCGGGCGCAGCGCGACGGCGTTCACGCCGCCCTGATCGATGAGGCGGCGGAGGAGGCGGTGCCGGTGCGCCGCCTCGTCGAGCGCCTGCTCGACCTCGTGGCGGAGGATGCCGCGGCGTTGGGCTGCAACGCACAGATTGCACATGCCCTCACCATCACCGAATGCGGTTCCAGCGCGGACGGGCAGATCCGGGCCTACGAGGCCTCGCTCGCCGCGGGCGGCAGCGAGCGCAAGGCGCTGTCCGGTGTCATCGACTGGCTCGCCCGCGAGACCGCGAATTGCGAGGCGTGACGGCGCGCCTCCGGCTCCGCCAGGAACATCGAACGCCGCGCTCCGGTTGCTCCGACAGGTCCGATTCTGTCCTAGGAGACTTCCATGAGAACGACACTCACTGCCGCCGCCTGCCTGCTCCTGCTGGGCGCGGCGGGGATGCCGGCCCATGCCCAATCGGTCGGCGAGAAGACCGGTGTGAACTCGCTGATGGGCGTCGCTCCCACGGCTCAGGACTTCGTCACGCAAGCCGTCATCAGCGACATGTTCGAGGATCAGACGAGCAAGCTCGCCTTGGAGAAGGCCGACGAGAAGACCAAAGCCTTCGCCAAGAAAATGATCGAGGACCACAAGAAGACCTCGGACGAGCTGAAATCCGTCGTTCAGACCGGCGACATGAAGCTCAACCTTCCGACCGCCCTGGATTCGGCCCACCAGAGCAAGCTCGACAAGCTCAAGAGCCTGAGCGGCAACGACTTCACGAAGCAGTATCACGACGATCAGGTGACGGCGCACAAGAACGCCACCGACCTCTACAAGCGCTACGCCGAGAGCGGCGACAACGCGGCGCTCAAGGCCTTCGCCATCAAGACGAAGCCGCATCTCGACGAGCACCTGAAGATGGCTCAGGACCTCGACAACAAGAAGTAGTTTTTTCGCGTTTTCGGGCGGCGCTCCTCGGTGAGTGCCGCCCAGCCGGCGGCATCTTCAGCACGGGCTATCAGACCACAGCCTCACCCTGAGGTGCCGGGATGGAAGAGGGGCGCTCGGCCCCTGACCATCAGACTCGTTGCATGAACGCCGCGGCCTTCGCGCGGATCACATCGGCCGCCCGGTCGATGCCCGCGCGATCGACGTCGAGATTGGCAGTCGCACGGATCTGATGCGCTCCGATCGCCCGCACCCGCACCCCATCTTCGAGACAGGCGCTCGCGAAGGCCGAGGCGGTGATGCCCAAGGCCTCCACCGTGAAGCACAGGATGTTCGACTGCCCTGCCGTCGGGTCGAAGGCCAGGCCCGGCACGTCGGCGATCGCCCGGTGCAGCCGGCCGGCATTGGTATTGTCCTCGGCAAGCTGGGTCATGTGGTGGTCGAGGGCGTAGAGCCCCGCTGCCGCCAGCACGCCCGACTGGCGCATCGCGCCGCCGAGCCGGTACTTCCACTGCCACGCTTGGTCGATGAAATCCCGCGTGCCGGACAGGACCGCGCCGACCGGGCAACCGAGACCCTTGCTGAGATCGATCCAGACACTGTCGAAGCCGGCCGCATATTCCGCCGCCGAGAGGCCGGTGGCGACCACTGCGTTGAGCAGGCGCGCCCCGTCGATATGCGCCTTCAGGCCGCGCGCCTGGGCGTAGTCGCGGATCAGGCGCATCTCGCCGATGTCCCAGACCGTCCCGCCGGAAAAGCTCGTCGTCTGCTCGATCGAGACCAGCCGCGAGCGCGGCGCCGTGCGCTGCGGTACCCGGATCGCCGCCTCGACCTGTGCCAGGGTGAACAGCCCGACCCGCGTCGGCAGCGCCTTCACCGAGACGCCGCCGATCGCGGCTGAGCCGGCGGGCCTCGGTGTTGTAGATGTGGGACTGGTCATCGACGATGATCTCGTCGCCGGGCCGGCAATGGACGAGGATCGAGGCGAGGTTGCACATCGTGCCCGACGGCATGAACACGGCCGCCTCCTGACCGAGCATCTCCGCCACGCGCTCGCATAGCGCATTGGTGGTCGGATCGGAATTCGACTGCTCGTCGCCGACCTCGGCCCGCGCCATGGCCTCGCGCATGCCCGGCGTCGGGCGCGTCTGGGTGTCGCTGAACAGATCGATCATGGCGCATCCTTCCCTGCGGGCCCCGTCCGCTCGGTCCCGCCGCCACGCTCCGCTGCAAGGGGCTCCCGCGGCGCTCCTGAATGCATGAAAAATTCAATCACCCGCAAGCCGTCCCGCGGTCGTCGCGATGGTCGCCTTTCGCAGGTTCGGAACTTTCCGTGTGGCTCACGAAGCTGGGAACGGCCGCGTATCTCGACAGGCGGTAGCCGCAAGTCTAGAAATTGCGACGCGTAGTCTCGCATTTAAAATTCTTTGAGAGCTCGATGAATAGAATTGAGCCCAGTATCGGGATCAGCCGTCGCTACCTTCATGACGAGGTGGCGGACCGGATGCGGGAATTGATCAACGAAGGCGAACTCGAGCCGCGTGCGCGCGTCAACGAGAGCGAGTTGACCGAACGGTTCGGAATTTCGCGCACGCCATTGCGCGAGGCGATCAAGATCCTGGCGACCGAAGGCCTTCTCGAGCTGCTGCCCAATCGCGGCGCCCGGGTCGCGAGCATCTCGCCCGACGAGCTGGAGGAGATGATCGAGGTCATCGCCGGGCTCGAAGCGACCGCCTGCGACCTCGCCTGCCGGACGATCACCGACGAGGAACTGGCGGAGATCGAGGCGAAGCATCAGGCGATGATGGCGGCGTGGCAGGCGCGCGACGAGACGAGCTACTTCCGCCTGAATCGCGAAATCCACGAAGCGATCATGCTCGCGAGCCGCAACACCAAGTTGCGCAGCCTGTATCTGGGTCTCACCGGCCGGATTCAGCGCTCCCGCTACAGTGCCCACCAGACCGAGGCGCAGTGGGCCCAGGCGGTCGAGGAGCACGAGCGCATGATTCCGCTGCTCCGCGCCCGTCAGGGCGAGGAACTCGCCGGGCTGATGCGCCGGCATATCCGCTCGAAGAAGCCGGTGATCGCGGCGATCTACGGCGAAGAGGGGACTGAGGTGTCGCCCCGTTAGAGCGTTTTCCGACGAAGCGGACGCCGCAGGCTCAGCGCCCTTTGAAGCTCGGCGGGCGCTTGCCCAGGAAGGCTTCCATGCCCTCCCGGAAATCCTCGCTCATATAGGTCATCACGATCAGGTCGTCGCCGGGCCGCTCGCCCTCGGCGGCCTCCGCCGCGCCCTCCTCGCCGATGCGGCGCAGGCCTTCCTTGGTGGCCTGGAGGGTGAGAGGCGCGTGGCTCGCGAGCAGGGTGGCCAGCGCATCCGCTCGGGCCGCGACGGCCGCGGCATCCTCGACCACCTCGTTGACGAGGCCGATCGCCAGCGCCTCCTGCGCCTCCACGAGCCGAGCGGTGAACAGAATGTCCTTCACGCGCGGCGCCCCAATGAGGTTCGCCAGCCGCCTCAGGGTGTTCTGCGACAGGCAATTGCCGAGCGTGCGGGCGATGGGGATGCCGAAGCGGGCGTCGCGGCTGGCGATGCGCATGTCGCAGGCCGCAGCGATCGCTGCGCCACCGCCGGTGCAGGCGCCAGCGACCGCCGCGATGGTCGGCACCCGCAGGCGCTCCAGGCCGCCGAGCACCCGGTCCATGAAGCGCTCGTAGCCGATCGCGTCCTCCGGTTTGCTGAAGCTGCGGAACTGGGCGATGTCGGTGCCCGCCGCGAACGCCTTGTCCCCGGCGCCGGTGATGATCACCGCCTTGATCGCGTGGTCCGCCTCGATCCGCTCGCACAGCTCCACCAGCCCGCGATACATCGCGAAGGTCAGCGCGTTGCGCGCCTTCGGCCGGTTGAGGGTGATGCGGGCGATGCCCGCCGCATCCACCGCGAAGAGCAGTTCGTCGGTCGAAGCGGTCTCGGCGTCAGCGTTCATGGAGCGGTTCCTCGTCAAGCGTCTCAAGCCGTCGTCTCGCGCACGACGCCCCGGGCGATCAGATCGTCGATCGCCGCCCCGTCATAGCCGGCTTGGGCCAGGATGGCGCGGCTGTGTTCGCCGAGCAGCGGCGCGGGTCCGTGCACCCGCCCCGGCGTGGCTGAGAATTTGACCGGCAGGCCGAGCGTGCTCATCCGCCCGGCGCGGGCGTGCTCGACCTCGACCACCATCTCGCGGGCGCGCGTCTGAGGATCGGCCTGCATCGCGAGCACGTCGAGCACGGGTCCGGCCGGCACGCCGCCGGCTTCCAGCCGCGCGAGCCAATCGGCGGAGGGCGCGGTGCGGAAATGCGGGGCCAGCGCCTGGGCCAAAGCCGCGCGGTTCGCCATGCGGTCGCGGTTGGCCGAGAAGCGCACGTCGGCGGCGAGATCCTCGGCGCCGAGCACCGCGAGCAGGCGCAGCCAGTTGGTCTGGTTGGCCGCGCCGATGGTGATCCAGCCGTCTGCCGTCTCGAACGCCTCGTAGGGCGCGTTCAGCGGATGGGCCGAGCCCATCGGCCCCGGCGCGACGCCAGTCGCCATGGCGATGGCCGACTGCCAATAGGTGAGGGTGATGCCGGCCTCGAACAGCGAGGTATCGACGACCTGACCCTCACCGGTCTTCAGCTTATGGACATGAGCGGCCAGCACGCCCATCGCCGCCAGGATGCCGGCGGTGATGTCGGTCACCGGCGGGCCGCACTTCATCGGCGGCCGGCCCGGCCCCTCGCCGGTGATGCTCATCAGCCCGCTCATGCCCTGCGCCACGAGGTCGAAACCCGCGCGTTCGGCATAGGGCCCCGAACGGCCGAAGCCCGAGAGCGAGCAATAGACCAGCCCCGGAAACTCTTGGGCGAGGACATCGTAGCCGAGGCCGAGCCGCTCCATCGTGCCGGCGCGGTAGTTCTCGATCAGCACGTCGGCGTCGGCGAGCAGGCGCCGCAGCACCGCCTTGCCGTCCGCGCTCTTGAGGTCGAGGGCGATCCCGCGCTTGCCGCGGTTCATCATCATATAGGCGGCGCTCTCGCCCTCGATCGCAGGCGGAACCGAGCGGCGGGTGTCGTCGCCACCCTCGATCTTCTCGACCTTGATGACCTCAGCGCCCATGTCGCCGAGCATCAGCCCACAGACCGGTCCGGCCATGATGTGGGCGAGTTCGATGACCTTCACGCCGGCCAGCGGGCCGGACTTCGCGGCTTCCGTCATCGAGCCGCCTCAGCCGTGCCGACCGGCGAGGCACACGCACGACGCGAATCGAAAGCTGGCGAAGAGCCCATCACATCCATCCTCCCTTCGAGGGCCGGCGACCCCTCTCATGCGGCGCTGGGGCCGCATGAGGGATCAGCGATCACGCGCATTTTGAATTGATTTTAGGGACTCGATTACCGGTGAGGCAACCGATTTTGAATGCGATTTGCTGAGCATGAGCGAAACAGCGGGGGTGTTCGACGGGCGCGATGGAACGCGCGGGCCGGCTCCCGGTTGTCGGCGAAAGCGTGGCCGTCGGAATGTCTCCCTTTCGGCCCTGTGGAGCGGAGGGATCGATGCGCGGGTTGAGCACGGCACTGGGACTGGCGGCGGCCCTCGCCGTGACGGCAGCGAGCATCGCCCCGGCGGAGGCGTCCTGCGCCCGCCGCATCATCAACAAATCCGGCTACGTCGCCCTCGTCAGCCGCGACGGCGGCCCCTGGGTGGCGGTGCGGCCGCACCGCTCGCAGACGATCCAGTACCATCACTCCGGCCGCATCGACGTGGCGTTGACCTGCGGCCCGGGCGCCCTGCCGGAGCAGGCCGCCTACCGGGCGAGCTACGACACGGTGGCGATCATCGACCGCTGCTACATCCGCTTCGGCGACGGCTTCTTCGAGGAGCAGCTCGGCGGCGGGCTTTATCGGCCGCAAGGATACCGGGCCGCTCGCCCTCAACAATCCGCGCCAGGGCGATCTGGTGGTCGGCCCGCAGGCCGGCGCCTGCCCGGCGATGGAGCGCGGTGCCATCCGGGCCCGTTATTAGCCTTGTGGCCGGGCGCGTGCTAACCCGCGCGCCCCGTCGTCAGCGACGACGCGCCGAGACGAGATTCATGCGCTCGATCCTTCCCCTAGCCGGAGCCATCGCCCTCGCCATGACCAGTGCCGCTTCCGCCGCCCAGCCCGTCACGCTGCCCTCGGGCCTCAGCTACACCGATGAAGTGGTCGGCACCGGCCCCGAGCCGAAGTCCGGCCAGCAGGTCACCGTCCACTATACCGGCTGGCTCGATGAGGGCGGCGGCAAGCGGGGCAAGAAGTTCGATTCGTCGCGTGATCGCGGCCAGCCCTTCTCGTTCACCATCGGCGCGGGCCAGGTGATCCGCGGCTGGGACGAGGGCGTCGCGACGATGAAGGCCGGCGGCCGCCGCATCCTGACGATCCCGCCGGATCTCGGCTACGGCGCCCGCGGCGCCGGCGGCGTGATCCCGCCGAACGCCACGCTGATCTTCGACGTCGAGCTGATCGGCTCGCGCTGATCGCGAACTTCTCCGGCGCCCCTGTGGGCGCCGGATCCCGTGGGCGAAAGCCTCAGATGAGCTTGTGCTCGCGTGCCAGAGCCAGCAGATCGCGCTGCGGCCGGGCGCCGATATGCTCGATGACCTCGGCCGCCGCGAGCGCGCCGAGACGAGCCGACGACACGTAATCGATGCCGCGGGTGTAGCCCGCCAGGAAGCCCGCCGCGAACAGGTCGCCGGCCCCGGTGGTGTCGATCACCTCGCGCACCGGGAAGGCGTCCACCGCCCGCACCTCGCCGCCGCGCACCACCAGCGCGCCCTGGGACGAGCGGGTGACGAGGCCGAGCAGGTGCGTGCCCTGCCCGCCGCGCTCCTCGCGCAGGGCCGCGACAGCGGCGTCCGGATCGTCGGTCTGGTAGAGGCTCTGCAACTCGCCGATATTGGCGAACAGGATATCGATGCTGCCGTTGCGGATCAGCTCGAGGAATTCCTCACGGTAGCGGCCGACGCAGAACGCGTCCGACAGGGTCAGCGCCACGGCGTTACCGGCCGAATGGGCGACCTTCACCGCCTTGCGGAACGCGTCCTTGGCGGCCGGCGGATCCCACAGATAGCCTTCGAGATAGGTGACGCGGGCCGAGCGCACGGTCGCCTCGTCCACGTCGTCCGGGGAGAGGCCCTGGCAGGCGCCGAGATAGGTGTTCATGGTGCGCTCGCCGTCGGGCGTCACCAGGATGAAGCAGCGGGCGGTGGTCGGCCCTTCGGTCGCCGGCGGCACGTCGAAGCGCACGCCCGTGGCCTTCAGGTCATGGCTGAACAGCCGACCGAGTTCGTCCTCGTGCACCTTCCCGACGAAGCCGGTCTTGGCGCCGAGCAAGGCTGCCCCGACGGCGGTGTTGGCGCCCGAGCCGCCGGAGACGACGGTCGCCGGACCCATCACCTCGAAGAGGTTCTCGGCCCGCGGCTCGTCGACGAGCTGCATCGCGCCCTTCGTGACGCCCTGCTTGACGAGGAAATCCTCCTCGGCATGGGCGATGAGATCGACGATGGCGTTGCCGAGGACGAGGAGGTCGAGGGATTGGGACATCGGGCCGTCCGGTCTCGCGTGACAGATGGGCCGGGCCTGTCGCACCCCGCTCGGCAAGCGTCAAGCAAAGGCCGCCTCAAGGCTCCGCGAACAGGCTCGCTACGGCGAGCGTGAGGCCGGGCGGATCGAGCGAGAGATCACCCGAGGCGGCGATGCGCGTCTCGATCAGGTCGCCCGTGCTGCGGCGGTGATGGATCACCGTGCGCCGCTCGGTGTCGAGGATGAGGTAGTGCTGCAGGCTCGGAAGGCGGAAGTAGCCAAGGAGCTTTGTGCCAGTGTCGACGTGCCGCGTGCTCGGCGAGAGGACTTCGACGATGACAACCGGTTCAGCGACCGACGTCGCGTTCGGATCGAGGCGCTCTCCGCAATAGACGAGGGCGTCAGGCTCGAAGCTCGCGGATGCATCGATCCGAACGGCGACGCCGTCAGGAAGAACACGGCAGGGAAGACTGGCGGCGCGGATCGCCGCTCCAAGTGCTTGGTAAGTGGCGAGCTTGGTTTCAGCGTGCCGGATACGCTCCGGCGACATGGCAAAAACCTCGCCATCGACGAGTTCGTAACGTCCCGGCTGCCCTTCGGCCCAGGCCAGGAACTCATCGACATTCATGCGGGCTGTCGGCCCGGCCTTGGGCTGCACGCTCATAGGCGTAAGCCTATCAGCATTGTCCGTGCCCGCGAAGGCGCGTCTACTGCTGCAACGCCTTCACCTCGCATTGCGCGTAGTCCGAACTCGCCTTGACGTAGGCGTTGAGCTTCTGGACGTAAGCGCCTGCGATCGATTGGAAAGCCTGGGCCTGGGCGTTGTAGGCCTTGATCGCGTCATTGTAGCTGTAGGCCTCCCAGCCGGGGCAGCCGTCCTTCTTGTCGAGACAGGCGGGTTTTTCCGGGAGCTTGGGCTTTTCCGGCCGCGCCTCCGCCGGCGGCGGCGTCGGCGGGGTGCAGGGGGCGGCCAGCGCCGGGCCCGCGAGGCCGGCTAGCGCCAGTGCCGTGATGATGCGTCCTGCCATGATCCGTCCCCGAGCCGTCGTTTCCAGGGTTGTGACGGTCGAGTTGTGGCGGGAATGGGGTCTTGGAAACCGCGAGCGTTATCGCACCGGCGTGCGAGATGCGATAAAGGCGGCCCATGCCGAGCACGCCCCTTTCCGCCGCCGTCGAAGACTTCAGCGAGGATGCCGCCCAGGCACACCATGCCGAGCTATCGAGGGCGATCGAGCGGGCGAACCAGCTCTACTACAATGAGGACGCGCCCGAACTCACGGACGCCGAATACGACGCCCTGCGCCAGGAGCTGGAGGCGATCGAAGCGCGCTTTCCCGCGCTGACCGGCACCACCGAGGCGAGCGCGGGCGTCGGCGCCAAGCCTTCGGAAAAGTTCGCCAAGGTCCGGCACGCGGTGCCGATGCTCTCGCTCGGCAACGCCTTCGCCGACGAAGACGTGGACGAGTTCGTCGCCCGCGTGCGCCGCTTCCTGAACCTGCCGGCCGAGGAGGCGGTCGCCTTCACCGCCGAGCCGAAGATCGACGGGCTGTCGCTGTCGCTGCGTTACGAGACGGGCCGGCTCGTCACCGCGGCGACGCGGGGCGACGGGGAGGTCGGCGAGAACGTCACCGCCAACGCGCTGACGGTGGACGACATTCCGGAAAGGCTCTCCGGCGAGGGCATCCCCGAGGTGCTGGAGGTGCGCGGCGAGGTCTACCTGTCGCACGAGGATTTCGCGGCCATCAACGCGCGCCAGGAGGCGGCGGGCAAGCCACTCTTCGCCAATCCGCGCAACGCCGCGGCCGGTTCGCTGCGCCAGCTCGATCCCGCGATCACCGCGTCGCGCCCTTTGCGCTTCTTCGCCTATGCCTGGGGCGAGGTCTCCGAGCCCTTCACCGACACGCAATCGGCGGTGCTGGAGCGGTTCCGCGGCTGGGGCCTGCCGGTGAACCCGCGGACCAAGCTGTGCCGCTCGGCCGAAGAGATGATTGCGCATTACCGCACCATCGAGGCGGAGCGGGCGGGTCTCGGCTACGACATCGACGGCGTCGTCTACAAGGTCGACGACCTCGGCTTCCAGCGGCGGCTCGGCTTCGTCAGCCGCGCGCCGCGCTGGGCGCTGGCGCACAAGTTCGCGGCGCAGGAGGCGATCACCGAACTTCTCGCCATCGACATCAATGTCGGCCGAACCGGCTCGCTCAACCCACTGGCGCGCCTCAAGCCTGTCACCGTCGGCGGCGTCGTGGTCTCGAACGCGACGCTGCACAACGAGGGTTACGTCCAGGGCGTCGGCGCCGACGGCGAGCCGATCCGCGAGGGTCGCGACATCCGCGTCGGCGACACCGTGATCGTGGTGCGCGCGGGCGACGTCATCCCAAAGGTGCGGGATGTGGTGATCGAGAAGCGCCCGGCCGATGCGGTGCCCTACGTCTTCCCCGACACCTGCCCGGCCTGCGGCAGCCGGGCCGTGCGGGAGTTGAACCCGCGTACGAAAAAACTCGATGCGATCCGCCGTTGCACCGGCGGGCTGATCTGCCCGGCGCAGGGGGTGGAGCGGCTCAAGCACTTCGTCTCGCGCAACGGCTTCGACCTCGAAGGCTTCGGCCAGACCTATATCGAGGTGCTGTTCGAGGCCGGCCTCGTGAAGCAGCCCGCCGATCTGTTCCGTCTGGAGTTCGAGCCTCTGAAGGCGGCCATCGTCGCCCGGCGCGAAGCGCTGTCCGCCCAGCGCCGTGCCGAGGGCGAGCCGGCGCCGAAGAAGCCGACCAAGAAGAAGGGCGAGGAGGAGGACAAGGCGATCAAGAACCTGCTCGCCTCGCTCGACGCCCGCCGAACAATCCCGCTCAACCGCTTCCTGTTCGCCCTCGGCATCCCGCAGATCGGCGAATCGACGGCCAAGGCGCTGGCCAAGCGCTTCCCCGACATGCCCGCCCTGATGGCGGCCCTCGAAGCGGCGACGCGGGAGCAGGCAGGCCAGGACTGGCTCGAACTCTCGGCACTGCCGCGGATCGGGCCCGGCACCCGCGACCGCCTGTTCGAGACCCTCGATCCGCTGCCCGGCGAGGCGATGCAGGATCTGAGCCTCGGCGCCCGCCTGCGCGGACGGCTCACGCCGTCGCAGCGCGAGGCGGTGCTGGCCCATTACGGCAGCGAGGAAAAGGTCGACGCGGCGCTGGAGCGGGCCGCCTCGCAGCGGCCCGGCGACGCCTACCGTCTGTTCGCCGACGACGGCGAGATCGGCCCTGTGGCGACGGATTCACTGATCCAGTTCTTCTCTGAGCCGCACAACGACGCGGCAGTGCGGGCGCTGCTCGAAGAGGTGGGAACCGAGCCGCTGGCCACCACGACCTCGGCGGCGGCGTTTGCCGGCAAGACGGTGGTGTTCACCGGCTCCCTCGAAAAGATGACCCGAAGCGAGGCCAAGGCCACCGCCGAGCGCCTGGGCGCCAAGGTCTCCGGCTCGGTCTCGGCCAAGACCGACCTCGTGGTCGCCGGCCCCGGTGCCGGCTCGAAGCTCAAGGACGCCGAGAAGCACGGGGTGAAGGTGGTCTCGGAGGACGATTGGCTGGCGATGTTGGCGGAGGCGTAAAGTTTCCCCCGAGCCTTGACCCCGCGCCCCCCGCGGCGCAATCCGTGCCCCGGATCAGCCGGCCGGGCAGCCGCTCCGTCGTCAGACGGGGAGGAAAGTCCGGGCTCCATGGAGAGGCGGTGCCGGATAACCTCCGGCGGGGGCGACCCCAGGGACAGTGCCACAGAGAGCAGACCGCCTTGCAAGGCTCGTCCTTCGCAAGGTCAGGGTGAAAGGGTGCGGTAAGAGCGCACCGCGGACGCGGCAACGCGGACGGCACGGCAAACCCCACCGGGAGCAAAACCGAATAGGGGCGACACGCCTTCTCCGCGAGGAGGGGGCAGGCCCTCTCTCCAGGCTCGTCGCCCGGGTTGGTTGCTCGAGGCGACCGGTAACGGACGTCCCAGAGGAATGGCTGCCACGTCCGTGAGTTCATCTCACGGGCCCTACAGAACCCGGCTTACAGGCCGGCTGATCCACCCGATCCGGCCGACGCGTGCGGTCCCGCGCCCGTCGGGGCAAGTGCTTCCCGAGTTTCGCGAATTCCGCCACAGCGCATCCGGCGCCAGCGGCGAGAGTTGCCGTCGCGTCGCTTGGTAAGCCTCAAGAAAACATCCCGGTCATTGACGCTCGGTTAACCTTGATGCGGTCAGATCAGAGCTGCCTGCATGGTCAAGCTCGTTGACGCGTTTCGAGGGCCCATGTTACCCCGCGCCATCCCGTTGACGCCCTGTTCTGGATCGGCCAACACTCGCCCAGGTTGCCTCGGCGGGACTGCGCGCGCATGGCCGGAGCCGCTCGCGGATCGGCGTCGCCACTTCTCGGGCCGCCCTGCGGTCCGTCCATTCAGCAGGCTCCCATGATGCATCCCCCGCCGGGTGGCGCCCGAGCTCTCTACGGATTCCGCGAGAGCACCGTGGGGCAATGCCGATGAGCCGGGCGCCGCGCACGGCTAGAGCCGAGCTGCCGAAGGGCGCGCAGGCTCGCCACGTTCCCGTCCTGCTCGCCGAGGTTCTCGCCGCGCTCTCCCTCGACCGGCCGGGCCTGGCCGTGGACGGCACCTTCGGAGCGGGCGGCTACACCCGCGCGCTGCTCGAGGCCGGGCCGGAGGTGCGCGTGATCGCCATCGATCGCGATCCCACCGCGATCCGGGGCGGAGCGGATCTCGTGAATGCCTCCGGGGGCCGCCTGCGGCTGGTCCAAGGCCGCTTCGGCGATCTCGACACGCTCATCGCCGATCAGGACGAGGCGCAGGCCGATTGGGTCGTGCTCGATATCGGCGTGTCCTCGATGCAGATCGACGAGGCGCAGCGCGGCTTCTCGTTCCGGCAGGACGGGCCGCTCGACATGCGCATGGGCGGGGAGGGGCCCTCGGCGGCCGACCTCGTGAACGGCGAGGAGGAAACCACGCTCGCCGACATCCTCTACCATTTCGGCGAGGAGCGCCGCTCGCGGGCGGTGGCGCGCGCCATCGTCGAGGCGCGGCGCCGCGCCCCGATCGAGACCACGGCGCAGCTCGCCGACCTCGTGGCCGGCGTGGTGCGGCCCGAGCCCGGCAGCCCGATCCATCCGGCGACCCGTAGCTTCCAGGGTCTGCGGATCGCGGTGAATGACGAACTCGGTGAATTGGTGCGCGGCCTGCACGCCGCCGAGCGGGTACTCAAGCCCGGCGGCCGGCTCGCGGTGGTGACGTTCCATTCGCTGGAAGACCGCATCGTCAAGCAGTTCTTCTCGGCCCGCAGCGGCCGGGCAGCGCAGGCCTCCCGGCACGCGTCCCCGGCGTGGAGCGGCCGGCACCCAAGAGCTTCAAGCTGGTGACCAAGGGTCCGGTGCTGCCCTCCGAGGCGGAGACGGACGTGAACCCGCGTTCGCGTTCGGCCAAGCTGCGCGCCGGCGAGCGGACGGACGCGCCCGCGCCGCCGCCGCTGAGCGCCATCGAAACGCTGGCGAGCCTGCCGGCTCCACAGGGACGGGGGCCACGGCGGTGATCCGGCTTCTCAACGTACTGGCGATCGTCGGGCTGATCTGCTCGGCGGTCTACGCCTACTCGATCAAGTACGACACGCTCTATCAGGCGGGTCAGGTCTCCAAGCTGAAGACCGGCCTGCACAAGGAGCGGCAGGCCATCGCCGTACTGCGCGCCGAGTGGCAGCTCCTGACCCGCCCGGACCGGCTCCAGGCGGCCGTCGAGCGGCATCTCACCCTTGAGCCGATCGGCAACGGGCATCTCGCCCGGCTCTCCGATCTGCCGAACCGGCCCGACCGCGGCGACGAGATCGGCCGCCTGCTCGCTTCCACGGCGACCCCGACCGTGACTCCGACGGACAAGCCGGGAAGCGCCCGCGACGAGCCGCGCACCACCGGCTCCGTCACCACCCGCACCGTTTCCACCCGCCCGCCCGCGGTTTCGAGGTAGCGTCCCCGTGTCCCACGATCCTTCCCAGGAAGATCCGTCGCAGGAAGGTCCGTCACCGGGCCTGCAGCACGCGCAGCCGGACGCGCTCGCGGCGGATGCCGTCGTGCCGGAGCCGGGCGCGGACCGGGTGGTGCGGAGCGAGCCGCCGGTCTCGGCGCTGACCCGGCTTACCCGGATCATGTTCCGTCTCGCGATCGAGCGCTCGCATGCCCGCGTGGCGCTGGTCGGCCTCGCCTTCACAGCGGTGTTCGTCACCATCAGCGTGCGGCTGATCGTGATGGCGGCGACGCCTGCGAGCAACAGCGACGAGCACCGTGTTGCGGCCGCCGCCACCACCGCGATCCGCCCGGACATCATCGACCGCAACGGCGAGATCCTGGCCACCGACATCCGCACCGTCTCGGTCTTCGCCGAACCGAAGCGGATGGTGCGCACCTTCGACACCGACGAGGCGGTCGAGCTCCTGACCGCGGTGCTGCCCGAGCTGAACGCGGCAGAGCTGCGCGCCAAGCTGTCCTCGAAGAAGGGCTTCGTCTGGATCAAGCGCGAGATCACGCCGAAGCAGCAGCTCGAGGTTCACCGCCTCGGCATCCCCGGCGTCGGCTTCCTGCCCGACCACAAGCGCGTCTACCCGAACGGGGTCGCGGCCGCGCACGTCATCGGCGCGACGAACCTCGACAATATCGGCATCGCGGGCATCGAGAAGTACATCGACAACCGCGGCAACAAGGCGCTCAACGAATTCGGCCTCGTTGCCAAGCAGACCGACCTCTCGCCGATCCAGCTCTCCCTCGATCTGCGCGCCCAGTTCGCCCTGCGCGACGAGCTCGTGAAGGGCGTGGAGAAGTTCAAGGCCAAGGCCGGCGCCTCGATGATCCTCGACGTGACCACCGGCGAGGTCGTCGCGCTCGCCTCCTATCCGGATTTCGACCCCAACGAGCCGAAGGACGCGCTCTCGGACGACCGCATCAACCGGATGAATGTCGGCGTCTACGAGATGGGCTCGACCTTCAAGGCGATGACGCTCGCCATGGCGCTCGATTCCGGCAAGTACAACGTCAACTCCACCTTCGACACCCGCGGCGGCGTGCTGCACTGGGGCCGGCAGAAGATCCACGACTACCACGCCACCGGGCGCGTGCTGACGATGCCGGAGGTGTTCACCCACTCCTCCAACATCGGCTCGGCCAAGATGGCGCTCGGCGTCGGCGTGCCAGGCCACCGCGCCTTCCTCAAGAAGATGGGCCTGCTCGACCGGATGCGGACCGAGTTGCCGGAATCGGCCTCGCCAATCCTTCCGCCGCGCTGGGCCGAGATCAACACCATCACCATCGCCTTCGGCCACGGCATCGCGGTGGCGCCGATCCAGGCGGCGGCGGCGGTGGCGGCGATCATCAACGGCGGCGATCTGATGACGCCGACCTTCCTGAAGACCGACGAGCCGACCGCACGGGGCAAGGCCAGCCACGTGATGAAGCCGGAGGCCAGCGAGGCGATGCGCTTCATCATGCGCCTCAACGCGGTCGAGGGCTCGGCCAAGAAGGCGTCGATCCCGCTCTACTACGTCGGCGGCAAGACCGGCACGGCCGAGAAGGTCATCAACGGGCGCTACGCCAAGAACCGCCTGTTCACGACCTTCATGGCGGCCGCTCCCATGGACAAGCCGAAATACCTGTTCCTGACGATCATGGACGAGCCGCAGGGCCTGCCCGAGACCGGCGGCTACGCCACGGCCGCCTACAATTCCGGCACGGTGACGGGCAAGATCATCGAGCGGGCCGCGCCGATCCTCGGGCTGGCACCGCGCTTCGATCCGCCGGTGAAGCCGTTCCCGCTGATGGTGAAGCTCGGCGCCTACCATGCGACCATGGTGGACGGGCAGTGACGGCAGCCTGTACCCCGTCGGCCTGACCCGCACGGACGCTTCCGAGGATTGTTTTGCCGATGAGCCAGCCGACGCCTGACGACCGGACTCTCGGCGCCCTGTTCCCGGAGGCGGACGCGGCCATCGCCGGCCGCCCCGTCGCGGGCCTCACCGCCGACAGCCGTAAGGTCGTGCCCGGCGGCGTGTTCGTGGCCGTACCCGGCACCGCCGCCGACGGCCGCCGCTTTGCCGCCGCCGCCGCAGCGGCCGGCGCGGTCGCCGTGGCCGGTGAGGGAACACGCCCGGACGACCTACCCGAGGCGACGGCCTGGATCGAGGTCGCGGATGCCCGCCGGGCGCTGGCGCTCGCCGCCGCGCGCCTCTCCGGTCGCCAGCCGGAGACGGTGGTCGCCGTCACTGGCACCAGCGGCAAAAGCTCGGTCGCCGACTTCGTGCGGCAGATCCTGTCACGCCTCGGCCGGGACTCGGCGAGTCTCGGCACCGTCGGCATCGTCACCAACCGGGGCGCGCAATACGGCTCGCTGACGACGCCCGACCCCGTCACGCTGCACGAGACCCTGGCGCGGCTGGCGGACGAGGGCATTACCGATCTGGCCATGGAGGCCTCCTCGCATGGCATCGAGCAGCGCCGCCTCGACGGGGTGGAACTGACGGCCGCCGCCTTCACCAATCTCGGCCGCGACCACCTCGATTATCACCCCACCATCGAGGACTATCTCGATGCCAAGCTCCGCCTGTTCACGACGCTGCTGCCGAAGGGCCGCCCGGCCATCGTCAACGCGGACGGCGCCTATGCCGAGCGCGTCATCGGCGTCGCCGACGCCGCCGGCCACGCCGTCCGCACCACGGGGCGCGGCGGCGACTTCATCCGCCTCGTCGAGGCCGGAACGGAGGGCTTTGCGCAGAGCCTGACGCTCTCCCACGCAGGCAAGGACTATCGCGTGCGCCTGCCGCTGGTCGGTGGCTTTCAGGTCGAGAACGCCCTGGTCGCGGCGGGCCTCGCCCTGGCGACGCCCGCAGGTCAGGCCGATCCGGCCGGCGTCTTCGCCGCGCTCGAAGGGCTCACCGGCGTGCCGGGCCGCATGGAGCGGATCGGCGAAGCGAACGGGGGCTTGTGCCTCGTCGATTACGCCCACAAGCCGGAAGCCCTGGAGCATGTCTTGAGCGCGCTCCGCCCCTTCGCCAGCGGGCGCCTCGTCGTCGTGTTCGGCTGCGGCGGCAATCGCGACGCCGGCAAGCGGCCGATCATGGGCGCGATCGCCGAACGCCTCGCCGACCGGGTCATCGTCACCGACGACAACCCTCGCAACGAGGAGCCCGCCGCCATTCGCGCCGCGATCCTCGCGGCGGCGCCGGGCGCGGAAGAGATCGGCGACCGGGCCGAGGCGATCCGCGCGGGCGTGCGGGATCTGCAGGCCGGCGATGTGCTGGTCGTGGCCGGCAAAGGACATGAAACCGGCCAGATCGTCGGGCCACGCGTGCTCCCGTTCTCGGATCACGACACCCTGCGCGCCGCGATCGCGGAGTTGAACGGATGAACGACGCTCCCCTCTGGACCCCTGCCGCCCTGGAAGCGGCCACCGGTGGGCGCCTGATCGGCGCGCCGCGCGCCGTCACCGGCGCCTCGATCGACACCCGCAGCCTGGAACCCGGCGACCTGTTCTTCGCCATCCGCGGCGAGGCGCGGGACGGGCACGACTTCGTGCGCGCTGCTCTGGAGAAGGGCGCCGGCGCGGCGGTGGTCGCGGAAGCGCGTGCGAAGGAATTCGAGGGTGTCGGCCCCGTGCTGGCCGTGCCGGGTGAGGGCGACGATCCGGTTCTGGACGCGATGCGTCGTCTCGGTCTGGCCGCGCGCGCCCGCACCGGGGCGGCGATCGTCGCGGTGACCGGCTCCGTCGGCAAGACCGGTACCAAGGAAGCCCTGCGCCACGTGCTCTCGGCGCAAGGCGCCACGCACGCCTCGGTCGCCTCCTACAACAACCATTGGGGCGTGCCGCTGACGCTGACACGGATGCCGGAGGCCGCCCGCTTCGGCGTGTTCGAGATCGGCATGAACCACGGCGCCGAGATCCTGCCGCTGACCGCGATGGTGCGGCCGGACGTGGCGCTGATCACCACGGTCGAGCCGGTGCATATCGAGCATTTCCGCTCGCTCTCGGCCATCGCCGACGCAAAGGGCGAGATTTTTTCCGGGCTCAAGCCCGGCGGCGTTGCGGTGATCAACCGCGACAACCCGAACTACGAGCGCCTGCTCGCCCACGCGCACGCCTCGCGGGCAGGGCGCGTCATCACCTTCGGCGAGCACGAGGCGGCGGATGTGTGCGCCCACCGCATCCTGACCCGCCCCGACGTCTCGGTGGTCGATGCCACCGTGATGGGCGTTCCCGTGACCTACCAGCTCGGCACGCCGGGCCGGCACGTCGCGATGAACTCGCTCGGCGTGCTCGCCTGCATTCACGCGCTCGGCGCCGATCTCGCCCGCGCCGCCCTGTCGCTGGCGAGCCTCAAGCCGCCGGTCGGACGCGGCGAGCGCACGGCGCTTCGGATCGGAGACGGCGAGGCCTTCCTCGTCGACGAGAGCTACAACGCCAACCCCGCCTCGATCCGCGCGGCGCTGGCGACGCTCGCCGGCATCGACACCGGCGCCAAGGGCCGGCGCATCGCTGTGCTCGGCGACATGAAGGAGCTCGGCGCGGCGGGCGAAGCGCTGCATCGCGAGTTGGCGGATGCGGTCGCCGCGAACGGCATCGACCTCGTCTTCGCCGTCGGCCCGCTGATGGCGCACCTGTTCGAGGCGCTGCCGATGACGGTGCGGGGGACGGCTGCGCCGACCGCCGAGGGCGTCACCGACGCCGTCCTCGCGACCCTGCGGCCGGGCGATGCCGTGATGGTGAAGGGCTCCAACTCCATGCGCATGGTCCGCATTGTCGAAGCGGTGAAAGCCCGCTACGCGGTCGCGCCGGACCCGCGCGAAGCCTCGCTGAACGCGGTTCGCTAAGCTTCACTCCATCGGCCAGGCCCTCGCGCCCGGCCGCTCCATCCGGCCGCGCGCAACGCCGTGCCGGGCGTGTCGACAAAGAACCTGCCGCGGGCGGACGAACGCATGCTCTATCTGCTGTCGGAACTGAGCGGCACGCTCACGCCCCTCAACGTATTCCGTTACATCACCTTCCGCACCGGCGGCGCGCTGTTCACGGCGGGCTTCTTCGTGTTCTGGTTCGGGCCCTGGATCATCTCGCTGCTGCGCCTGCGCCAGGGCAAGGGCCAGCCGATCCGCGAGGACGGCCCGGCCAGCCACCTGACCAAGCGCGGCACGCCGACCATGGGCGGCCTGATGATCCTGGCCGGCGCCGTGGTCTCGATCCTGCTCTGGACCAACCCGCACAACCACTATGTCTGGGTGACGCTCGCGGTGACCCTCGGCTTCGGTGCGATCGGCTTCTACGACGACTACCTCAAGGTGACGAAGCAGTCGCACAAGGGCTTCTCGGGGCGCTTCCGCCTGCTGCTGGAATTCGCGATCGCGGGCGCGGCCTGCCTGATGATCTCGCTCTACTCGCCCGCCGGACTGCAGAACCAGCTCGCCTTCCCCGTCCTCAAGGACACGCTGCTGAATCTCGGCTGGTTCTGGGTGCCGTTCGCCGCCTTCGTGATCGTGGGGGCGGGCAACGCGGTCAACATCACCGACGGCCTCGACGGGCTCGCCATCGTCCCCGTCATGATCGCCTGCGCCACCTTCGGCATCATCGCCTACCTCGTCGGCAATGTGATCTATGCCGGCTACCTGCAGGTGAACTACGTGCGCGACACCGGCGAACTCGCCGTGGTCTGCGGCGCGGTGATCGGGGCGGGGCTCGGCTTCCTGTGGTTCAACGCGCCGCCCGCGCAGATCTTCATGGGCGATACCGGCTCGCTCGCGCTCGGCGGCCTGCTCGGCTCCATCGCCGTGGCGGCCAAGCACGAGATCGTGCTCGCCATCGTCGGCGGCCTGTTCGTCTTGGAGATCATGTCGGTGATCATCCAGGTCGTCTCGTTCAAGCTCACGGGCAAGCGCGTCTTCCGCATGGCGCCGATCCACCACCACTTCGAGCAGAAGGGCTGGAAGGAGCCGCAGGTCGTGATCCGCTTCTGGATCATCGCCGTCATCCTGGCGCTGGTCGGGCTCGCCACGCTGAAGCTGCGCTGAGCCGGGACGAGAGACATAAAAACCATGACGCCAGCCACCACCTTCGCCGGCCAGAAACTCGCCCTGTTCGGCCTCGGCGGGTCCGGGCTCGTCACCGTCCGCTCGCTGCTGGCCGGCGGCGCCGACGTGCTGGCCTGGGATGACAACGCGGGCAGCCGCGACCGCGCCCGCGAGCAGGGCATCACCGTCACCGATCTCAACGAGGCTGACTGGTCGGGCTTCTCAGCCCTGGTGCTGGCGCCCGGCGTGCCGCTGACGCATCCCGAGCCGCACTGGACCGTGGGACTGGCGCGGCAGGCCGGCATCCCGGTCATCGGCGACATCGAGATTTTCTGCCGCGAGCGCGCGGCCCTGGCACCCGACGCACCGTTCGTGGCCATCACCGGCACCAACGGGAAATCCACCACCACGGCGCTCACCGCGCACCTGCTGCGCCATGCGGGCCGCGACGTGCAGATGGGCGGCAATATCGGCACCGCGATCCTGTCGCTGGAGCCGCCGGCGACCAACCGCGTCCACGTGGTCGAACTGTCCTCGTTCCAGATCGACCTGACGCCCTCGCTCAAGCCCGGCGTCGGCATCCTGCTCAACCTGACGCCGGATCATCTCGACCGTCACGGCACCATGGAGAACTACGCCGCGATCAAGGAGCGGCTTGTGGCGGGCGCGGACCTCGCGGTGATCGGCGTCGACGACCCCTATTGCGCAGCGATCGCCGAGCGTCGCACGGGCGAGCGCATCCGCCTCCATATCGAGGGGCACGGCGACGCGGCGGGCGACTATTTCGGCGCCAATGGTACGGTGCGCGGGCCTGACGGCACCGTGATCGCGGAGGTTTCCGGCATCCAGGCGCTGCTCGGCGACCACAACCTCCAGAACGCGGCCGCGGCAGTTGCCGCCGCGATCCGGCTCGGTCTCAGCGGGGCGGAAATCGCGGCGGGGCTCAAGAGCTTTCCCGGCCTCGCTCACCGGATGGAGCCGCTGCGCCGGATCGGCCCGACGCTGTTCGTCAACGATTCCAAGGCGACCAACGCCGATTCGACCGAGAAGGCGCTGCTGGCCTTCCGCGACATCCACTGGATCGTCGGCGGCAAGGCGAAGGAGGGCGGCATCGAACCGTTGGCGCCGCTGTTCGACCGCGTCGCCCATGCCTACCTGATCGGCGCATCGAGCGAGGCCTTCGCAGCGACGCTGGAAGGACACGTCGCCTTCACCCGCTGCGGCACGCTGGAGACCGCGACCGAGGCGGCGGCGCGGGCCGCCCGCGCATCCGGCACCGAGGCGCCCGTCGTGCTGCTGTCGCCGGCCTGCGCCTCCTACGACCAGTTCCCGAACTTCGAGGTCCGTGGCGACCGTTTTCGGACCCTGGTCGCCGCGCTGCCGGACGCCTGAGGGCGGGCCGGAGCCCGTTCAGGCGCTCTTCCGCTCAGGCGCTCTTGCCGACCGGTCGCGGGCTCGGGGCCGGTTCGGCGGCCTTGGCCTCGGACGGCGTCTCACGCCCCTTGCCGACCGTGCGGCGGGCGCGGAAGACCGGCCGCGCCTCCGCTTCCCGGCGCTTGAGCATGGTGCGGAACTCGTCGCGGCGCTCGTGGATCGAGGCGATGACGTGGCCCATCGGCACGCCGACATCGACCAGCACGGCCTCCGAGAGCTGGAGCGAGGCCTCGATCGTCTCGGGCACCGCGTCGTCGACGCCCATCTCGTAGAGCTGCGTAGCGTGGCGCGCGTCGCGGGCGCGGGCGACGATGGTGAGGTCCGGCCGCTCAGCGCGGGCAGCCTGCACCACCGCTTCGACGGCACGCGGATTGTCGAGGGTCACCACCAGCGCGCGGGCCGTGGCGATGTCGCAGCGGCGCAGCATCTCCGTGTTGGCGGAATCACCGAAATAGACCGGGCTGCCGAGCCGGCGCTGTTCGGCGACGCGGGCGGGGTCCGAATCGACAGCGATGTGAGAAATTGCGTGGCGCTTGAGCATCTCGCCGACGAGCCGCCCGACCCGGCCATAGCCCGCGATGATCACCCGGTTCTGCTCCGGCTCCGGCACCGGCTCGGCCTGTGCCGGACCGACCTGCTGCTTCGAGGCGCGGCCGCCGATGCGGCGGCCGAGCGCCGCGAGGCCGGGAATCGCGATCATGGTGACGGTGGTGACGATGAGGGCGGCGCCGCCCACCGGCTCCGGCACGAGCCCGGTCGCCATCGCGCCGCCGATCAGCACGAAGGCGAACTCGCCGCCGGGGCCGATCAGCAGAGCGGCCTCCAGGGCGACCGAACGGGAGAGCTTCATGATGCGGGCACCGACGAGCACCACGGCGCCCTTGATGACGAGGAGCCCGACCGACAGGCCGAGGATCGCGCCCGGCGCCGAGATGAGCTGGGCCGGATCGAGGTTCATGCCGACCGAGACGAAGAACACCCCGAGCAGCAGCCCCTTGAACGGATCGATGGTCGCCTCGATGGCGCGGCGGTACTCGGTCTCGGCGAGCAGCAGGCCGGCGACGAAGGCGCCGAGCGTCATCGACAGGCCGCTGCCCGCCGCGACCAGCGCGGTCGCCACGATGACGAGCAGGCAGGCCGCCATGAACAGTTCCGGCGAGCGGGTGCGCGCGACGAGATGGAAGAGCGGGCGCAGCGCGACCCGGCCGGCCACGACGATCACGGCGAGGGCGATCGCCGCCTGTCCGAGCGCCAGGGCGAGCGCGGCCCCGAGGTCGCCGCCATCCTTGCGGCCGAGCACGGCGATGGCGAACAGGATCGGAGCGACCGCCAGATCCTGAAACAGCAGGATCGCGAAACTGGTGCGTCCGGCCGGTGTGCCGAGCCGCTTCTGCTCGGCGAGCACCGGCAGCACCACGGCGGTCGAGGAGAGGGCGAGCGCCAGCCCCACCAGCACCGCCCCGGCCACCGGCTGATCCAGAACGATGAGGATCACGGCGATCACGGTGGCGGAGGCCGCCACTTGAATCGCCCCGAGGCCGAAGACGAGCCGGCGCAACACCCGCAGGCGCTCCCAGGACAGCTCGATCCCGATCATGAACATCAGGAAGATGACGCCGAACTCGGCCAGATGCGCGATCTCCGCGCGGTTGCCGATGGTGAAGGGCGCGAGCCAGGGATGCGCGTCGGCGAAGCGCCCGAGGCCGAACGGCCCGAGCAGCGCGCCCGCGCCGATGAAGCCGAGTACCGGGCTGATTCGCAGGCGGTGGAACAGCGGTACGACGATGCCGGCCGTGACGAGGAACAGGATCGCCTCCCGGTAGCCGCCCGCATGCGCGCCGGCTTCCGCGGCGATCTGGGTTCCGGCCTGCACGGGGTCGGTCATCGGGCTGATATGCTGACGCCTGGAGGGGAGGAGAGGGCGGCCCGGCTCCTTGCATCTTCGATGCCGCGGGAGGGACCGGCGGCATCATGGGCGGCGAGCCGGTGGCGGAGCAACCGTTTTCCGGGGCGATCGGCCGTTTTCGCGCCCGCTTCACCCGCGGGGATCGCGGCGGGCCGCCATCCACCGCTCATCGATCGGGCCGGCACAACTTCGGCACAATACGCCCTTACGCTCGGGTAACGCGATGTTAGGGGATGGCAGGTCCGCCGCTCAGCCGGAGGCCCGTAGCGATCTAAGGCCCATGAAGTTCTGGCCCATGAAATTCTTGTCCGACACGCCTCCGAGCCGGGACGTGCAGCGCGAGCGGCGCGAATGGATGCTCGACCAGCAGCGCTGGAAGCACCAACGCGACATCGAGCGCGGCTACCGTATCAAGTGGGGCTACGTCGCCATCGCCTATCTCGTCGAGTTCATGGTGATCGGCGCCTCGCTCTGGGGGGCGTGGCTGTTCGCGGGCACCTACAGCGACGGTGACGACCGGGCGTTCTACTTCATGCTGCTGGCGCCGCTGGTCTACGCCGCGGTGGAGCTGTGCCGCGTGCCGCTTGGCATCCTGGCACGCACCCAGCGCTCGTGGTTCGTGAAGGCGCTCGCCATCGTCGGCATCATCTTCGCCGCGGGCGTCACCACCAAGTCGGTGTCGCAGCTCGGCGAGATGATGTTCCATCCCCGCCTGATGGACGCGGCCAAGGCCAAGACCGCCCTCAAGGACGCGCAGGCCGATCGCAACAGCATCGACACGCGCATCGCCGCCGCCAATGCCCGGGTCGAGCAATACACCAACGAACTGGAGCAGATCGAACGGCGCTCGGCTGAGAACGCCTCGCAGCTCGCCGGGCTTCCGGCGCAGCGCTGCGAGCGCGTCTACGGCACCAACAGCCGCGGCATGCGCTACTCGAACCTCAAATGCGTCACCGACCCGCGTACCGCGACCCTCAACGCCGCGGTCGCCAAGGCGGGCAGTGACCGGGGCGCCATCGTCAAGGAGCTGGAGGAGGCCCGCAAGGCCCGCGCCGCCCTCGACCGCGGCGCGGCCGACCGCAAGGTGGCCGATGCCGAGCAGGCCTACCGCAATTCGGTCAACCGCTCGCAGCTCCACTCCTTCACCGCCATGGTCTATGGCGTCGATCCGATCGACGTGAACGACGCGCAGGTCCACGCCTTCCTGCGCATCTTCGTGTTCGTGCCGGCACTCTGCGCCGCCTTCGCCTCGACGATTCTGGCTCTCTCGGCGGTCTCGGTGCGCAAGACCTTCATGGACGAGGACGACCTCGGCGCCGCGGTAAATCCGGAGGCGACGCCCTACCTGCTCGCCTCGATCGCCGAGGGCGTGCGCCAGGAGATGGCGTTGGCCCAGCCGAGACCGATGACGCGGGAGGCCTCGGTGATCCCGCTGGAGCGGCGCACGGCGCCCGTGGTGCCGCCGCCCCCGCCGCCCGCCAACACCTCCGGCAACGCCACCACCGGTGCCACCGCGTAAATCCTTCGAGCCGCCCCCGATCGGGAGCGGCTCGAATTCCTTGCGAAATCCTTGTTCAAACGCGCTCTCCCGCGCCGAACCGGCGGCCCCTTCGGCGGAGAGCGCTCCTGAGGCGAGTGCCCGGCCATGAGTATCCACACCGACGGCACGCACGAGAACATCGTGCTCGCGCAACACGTCAACGGCCGCCTGCGGGCGGAGGCGCGGATGCACTTCGCCCGCGCCTTCCTGCTGCGGGCGATCGGCGCCGGGGCCTTCTCGGCGCTGGCCGGGATCGGCATCGGCGCGGCCTGCTACGGCTACGCGTATATGAACCAGTTCGATTCGGCGGCGGAGAAGATCGCCAGCGCGATGCAGGCCGCACTCTCCGACGTGACGCTGAAGACCAAGGGCGAGGTCACCCTCACCGACAACACCCTGAAGCTCGAAGGTCTGCCGGCGCAGAAGGCCAACGCGGTGCCGACGCCGACCAAGGCGCAGCTCGGCACGGACGCCGCCCCGGCCTCGCAGGCGCCGGTGAACACGACCTTCACCGTGTTCAAGCAGGTGCCCTATCTCGACGGGCAGATCGTGACGGGTTGGAACTTCAAGGCCAACGAAGAGCGGCCGTTCCAGCAATATTGCTACTTCTCCCGTCGCTCGAACGAGACGAAGGGGCAGGTCGAGATCAAGATCGACCTCGCCATGGACGGCAAGACCCTGCCCCAGCCACAGAAGTCGGACGTGAATCTGGGGATTCTGGCCTCGAACTGCGTGTGGCACGACGGGAAGACGTTGTGAGGGAACGCCCCGGGCGTCGACCGCCGCGTGAGCGGTTGCCGACCCGCCTCGCCTCGGGTTAGTCCGCTTCGATCCCCCTCCCGACGCGAGGCTCCATGCGCTTCACCGGAACCGAGTCCTACGTCGCGCCGCCCGATCTCACCACGGCGGTCAACGCGGCGATCGTGCTGGAGCGCCCGCTCCTGGTGAAGGGCGAGCCCGGCACCGGCAAGACGGTGCTGGCGGAAGAAATCGCCCGGGGCCTCGGCGCGCCGCTGCTGACCTGGAACATCAAGTCCACGACCAAGGCGCAGCAGGGTCTCTACGAGTACGACGCCGTCTCGCGGCTGCGCGACTCGCAGCTCGGCGACCCGCGGGTGTCGGACATCGCCAACTACATCCGCCGCGGCAAGCTGTGGGAGGCGTTCACCGCGCCGCAGCGGCCGGTGCTGCTCATCGACGAGATCGACAAGGCCGATATCGAGTTCCCCAACGACCTGCTGACCGAACTCGATCGGATGGAGTTCCACGTCTACGAGACCGGCGAGACGATCCGCGCCGACATCCGCCCCATCGTCATCATCACCTCGAACAACGAGAAGGAGCTGCCGGACGCTTTCCTGCGCCGCTGCTTCTTCCACTACATCAAGTTCCCCGATGCCGAGACCGCTGAAGGCCATCGTCGAGGTGCACTATCCCGGCATCAAGCACCGCCTCGTCGAAGAGGCGCTGCGGGTGTTCCTGGAAACCCGCGAGGTGCCGGGCCTCAAGAAGAAGCCTTCGACCTCCGAATTGCTCGACTGGCTCAAGCTCCTCGTCTCCGAGGACGTCCAGCCGGAGACCCTGCGCGAGCGCGACGGCCGCAAGCTGATTCCGCCGCTACACGGCGCGCTCCTGAAGAACGAGCAGGACGTGAGCCTGTTCGAGAAGCTCGCCTTCATGATGCGCCGCGAGGGGCGGGGCGGGTGACGGACCGCTGCGGCGCCCCAGTTAAGCGGCTCCGACCCGCCTCCGCGTGACCGATCCCATGCAGACAAAAAAACTCGGCCGCACCGGCCTCGACATCTCGCCCCTCTGCCTCGGCTGCATGACCTACGGCGTGCCGGAGCGGGGACCGCATCCGTGGACCCTGCGGGAGGAGGAGAGCCGGCCGCTGATCAAGCGGGCGCTCGATCTCGGGATCAACTTCTTCGACACCGCAAACTACTATTCGGACGGCACCTCCGAGGAGATCGTCGGCCGCGCTCTCAAGGACTACGCCGACCGCGACAGCATCGTACTGGCCACCAAAGTCTACTACCCGCAGAAGAACCAGCCCAATGCCGGCGGCCTCTCGCGCAAGGCGATCTTTTCCGCGATCGACGCCTCGCTCAAGCGGCTCGGCACCGATTACGTCGATCTCTACCAGATCCATCGCTGGGACTACGCGACGCCGATCGAGGTGACGCTGGAGGCGCTGCACGACGTCGTGAAGGCGGGCAAGGCCCGCTACATCGGTGCCTCGTCGATGTTCGCGTGGCAGTTCGCCAAGGCGCTCTACACCTCGGACCTGAACGGCTGGACGCGGTTCGCGACGATGCAGAACCACCTCAACCTGCTGCACCGCGAGGAGGAGCGGGAGATGATCCCGCTCTGCGCCGACCAGGGCATCCCGCTCCTGCCCTGGAGCCCGCTCGCCCGCGGCCGGCTCACCCGCGACTTCGACGCGGGCAGCGCCCGGCAGGAGAGCGATCTCGTGGGCAAGAACCTCTATGACGCCACGGTCGAGGCCGACCGGCAGGTGGTCGAGGCGGTGGCCGACGTGGCGCGCGACCGCGGCGTGCCCCGGGCGCAGGTGGCGCTCGCCTGGGTGATCCAGAAGCGGGGCGTGGCCGCCCCGATCATCGGCGCCTCGAAGCCGGGGCACCTCGACGACGCGGCGGCGGCCCTCGACCTCGAATTGATGCCGGACGAGATCGCCCGGCTCGAAGCCCCTTACGTTCCGCACGCCGTGGTCGGGTTCCAATGATGCGCCGCCTGCTCCTCCTGCGCCACGCCAAATCCGCCTACCCGCAGGGCGTGGCCGATATCGACCGCCCGCTCAATGGGCGCGGGCGGGAGGCCGCACCGCTGATGGGCGCCTACATCGCCCGCGAGGGGCTGACGCCGGACCATGTCATGGTCTCGCCCGGCCCGGCGCACGCAGGAGACCTGGGCGGCTTTGCGGGCCGAGCTTCCCGAGACGCCGATGGAGACGGTGCCCTCGATCTACGAGGCGCCGGCCGCGCGCATTCTCGACGCGATCCGCTCCGCCCCGGCCGACGCGGCGACCCTGCTCGTCATCGGCCACAATCCCGGCCTCGGCGATCTCGCCCTGCGACTCGTCGGGGAAGGTCCGAAGGACTTGCAGAAGGAACTGCGCGAAAAGTTTCCGACCGCGGCGCTCGCCGTGTTCGCGTTCGACGCGGAGGGCTGGGAGGACATCGCCGCGGGCGGCGGGCGTCTCCTGCGGTTCGTGCGCCCGCGCCAGCTCGCGGCGGACATGGACGACGATTGAGGGGTTCAACCAGCGAGCGCATCATCCCGAAAGCCAGCAACCACCTTGCCTCGATGATGCTCGGGCACCGAACCCTTCGCCCTCTTGCGCCGTTCCTCAACGAGAACAGCCGAGCTGACACCGCGTAGGGAATGACCGGCGTGCTCCTCGAAACGCTCCTCGCCGTGACGATGCTGCTGCCGCGGATCGAGCCCGCGCTCGACACGGCGCGGGCGCGCCTGCCGCCTCTCCCCCGCGCGGCCGAGGCGGCCCCGGCGCCTGCGCCGAGCTTTAGCCTCGTGGCGCGGGCCGTCTCGAACTGGCGGGAGCAGGCGGGCGAGAACCTCGCGCCGGGCTCGCTCGCCTTCGTCGTCCGGCACGCGGCGACGGAGCCCGGCTTCGTCGCCCGCTGTGTGCGGCTCAACAATTACTGGTGCATCAAGCAGGCGCGCTGGAGCGGCGAGCTCGGCGGCGACGCGGAGGGCCATACCGGCTTCGCCACCGCCGCCGACGGGGCGGATGCGGCGGTGCAGCTCCTGCGCCGGTACCAGCGTGATTACGGACGCCGCTCGGCACTCGCCATCGTGCGCCGCTGGGCGCCCGCCGAGTGCGGCGTGGCCCGCCCCGTGGCGGCCGCGCCCGTCGGTGGAAAGCCGAGGCCGCCGGCACGACAGGCCGCCGGGCCCGCCGTGTCGACGACGACCGCACCGCGGGGCATCGGCGGAACGTTGCGCGCCCGCTTCCTCGCGCGGCATGGGCGGGGCGGGGTCGCGCGGGCCGCGCCGAGCGCCGCCGCGGGGCTGCGGGTGCAACCCTGGTCGGCCCGCGCGCGGCTCGCCGGGCATCCCGGACGGGCGCCCCGTGCCGTGGCAGGATCGGCCGTCTCCGTGCCGAGGCCGGCCGCCGACATCGCGACGGGCCTGACCGAGGCACCGAAGATCGCGGCAAAGGCTCCGCCGGCGGTCAACCCGGCCCGCACTCTCGTCGCCTCCGGCGCGGCCAATCCCGCCGCCCTGCTGGCGCCCGACCGGCTCGCGGCGGAGGCGGCAGCACTGCCCTCGATCGCCGCCTCGCTGCCGAAGGGCAGCCTGCTCGATCTCAGCCTCCCGGCCCCTGTCTGCGCCAATGACGAGACGCGCATCCGCAACTACGCCGCGCGGATCGCCGGCAGCGTCGGCCTCAAGCCCGACGACGATCTGCGCCTGTTCCGCGACGACGGCCGGCCGAGCGACAACCTCCTGCCGGTGCTGCTGGCGATGTCCTCGGTCGAACTCGGTACGCTGCACGCCTCGAAGGCGCTGGTGAGCGCGGCGATCGAGCGTCTGGAGGCGCGCCTCTCCGGAACCGCCTCGTCGGAAGCACGGTCGAATTCCGCACTCTAGGACTACGCCTCGCAGAGCACCGACCGGCCCGCGCAAGGAAGCGCGCAGAGTGGAGAAGCACTACTCCCAAGGAGGCAGATGATCGCCGCCGTCCCGCTGGTATGGTCGTGATAACGTCTCTCGGGGACTTGCGGAAAACCGGTCAAGACACCGGTCCTCACACTCCCGGCGACGCGATGACCCTCCTGCTCGTCACGCGAAGGCAGGTGTGCCTCATCGGACGCCCGATCGCCGAGAGCGCCCGGCTCCAACCCGGCGGCGCGGCTGGCGTCCGCGGTGCGGGATGCCCGGCCTTCGCCGATGAGCCGCACGGCCAGACGAGGATCGGGATGTCCTGCATCGACGGCGAGGCTGTTTTCCAGTCGATCCCGGCCCGTTACGCCGCGCCCGGTTCGGGCGGGGAGGGGCGGCCGGTCGTCCCCCTCGCCACGCCGACGCCGGAGGAACTGCAGGAGGTCTTCCGGCATCAGCTCGATGCCGTGTGCCGGGTGGTGGAAGAGCAGCTTCGCACGCTCGCGCTGACCTTCACAGCCGCGCGGGTGAGCCGGCCCGAGCCGCACTCATCGCCGGCTCTGCCGATGGCGGATCGCGGGGCAGAGCGGCCGCTGACCGACGGGGAGGCCGAGATCTGGCTCGCCGCGCAGTTCGGCGCCGACGCCAATGCTGCGATGACCGAGATCGTCACCCTGCGGCTCGACGGCCCGCTCGACGCCGAGCGGCTTCTCTCCGTCGTGAGAGCGGTGCTCGGCCGCCACGACGCCCTGCGCAGCCGGTTCTCGCCGAGCGGCGAGACCGTGCGGATCGATCCCGCGGGCCTCGTGCCGGTGCGGTGGATCAATCTCGCGGGCGGCTCCGATCCGGAGGCCGCTCTGGCGGCACATCTTCACACGCAAGCGGGCCTCTCGTTCGATCCCGTCGCCGGCCCGGTGGCGCGGGCCGACCTCGTTCGCCTCGGCGAGCGGCGTCACGTCCTCGTCCTCTCGGCCCACCACATCGCCTGCGACGGCTGGTCCTTCGCGGTCCTGGCCGATGCGATCGCGAGCACCTACCGCGCCGCGCCGGAGGAGCTGGCGCCGGCCCCGCAGACCACGGGCTGTGCTCCGGCGGAGGCGAGCCGGTCGCTGGATTACTGGGCCAGGCTCTATGCGAGCTTGCCCGAGCCGCTCGACCTGCCGGCCGATCATCCGCGGCCGAAGCTGCGCGGCTTTGCCGGCGACACCCGAAGCGCCACTCTGCCGCCGGCGCTCGTCGCCGCGCTGAAAGCGCTCGCGACCCGCCAGGGGCAGACGCTGAACGCCACGCTGCTCGCGGCCTTTCAAGTGCTCCTCGCGCGGCTCTCGGGGCAGGACGACCTCGTCGTCGGCGTGCCGATGGCGGGCCAGCCGCGCCGCGGCGAGCCGGGCCTCGTCGGGCACCACGCCGATTTCCTGCCGCTGCGGGCCCGGTTCGACCCGGACGAACCCTTCGCTGCCCACCTCGCCCGCACCGGCGCGGCCCTGGCTGAGGCCGCCGCTCACGCCGATTGCACCCTGGGGCGGCTGCTGCGCCACCTCGACCGGCCGCACGATCCAGCGCGCCCGCCGCTGGCGCAGGTGCAGTTCAACCTCCAGCGTTTCGCCGACGCCATCGATTTCGGGGCGGGCCTGCGCGGCACCCTTGCACCCGCGCCGAAGCGCTTCTCGACGTTCGAACTCACCGTCAGTCTCACCGAAACGTCCGACGGGCTGACCGTTGAGGCCACCTACAACCGCGCCCTGTTCGATCCGGCCACGATCGAGCGCTGGATCGGGCACTACCTCACCCTGCTCGGACATCTCGCCCGCGATCCCGCGCAGCCGGTCGGGCGCGTTCCGCTGCTCGATGCGGCCGAGCGGCAGACCATGCTGGTGGACTGGAACGCGACCGAGACAGCCCATCCGCTCAAGGTCGGGGCGATGCGCGCCTTCAGGCTCCACGCCCGGCGCGACCCGGACCGGATCGCGATCCGTTTCGGCGAAGAGACCGTCTCCTACGGCGCACTCGACCGCTGGGCCGATCGCGTCGCCGCGGCCTTGCAGGGAAGCGCTCTGCCCGAGGGGGCCCGCGTCGGCCTGCTCATGCGCCGCTCGCCCGGCCTCGTCGCGGCGATGCTCGGCGCTTTGCGCGCCGGCATCCCTTACGTCCCGCTCGACCCGGCGATGCCGCCTGCCCGCCGCGCGGGAATCGTCGCCGATGCCGGAATCGGCGCGATGCTCACGCTCGCGGCCGACCGCGCGCTCCTGCCGGAGGGCCCCCGGGTCATCGAGGTCGATCGCCTCGACGGACCGGCGCCGACCCGCTTCCCGCGCGTGCCGGCGGAGCGGGCCGCCTACCTGATCTACACGTCGAGTACGACCGGCGCGCCGAAGGGCGTCGAGGTGCTGCATCGCGGCCTTTCGAACCTGCTGTTCTCGATGGCGCGGGCACCTGGGATCGCACGCGACGACCGGCTGCTGGCGGTGACGACGATCACCTTCGACATCGCCGGGCTCGAATTGCTGCTGCCGCTGATCCGCGGCGCCCAGATCGTGCTCGCCTCGGCCGAGGAAGCGCGCGACGGCCACGCCCTCCTCGCCCGCCTGGAACGGGACGAGGCCACCATGCTCCAGGCGACGCCGATGACGTGGCGGCTCCTGCTGGAGGCGGGTTTCCGCTCCCGTCCCGGCTTCAAGATGCTGTGCGGCGGCGAAGCGCTCCCGCTCGATCTGGCCCGGCGCCTCACCGAGGGTGGGGGCGAACTCTGGAACCTCTACGGGCCGACGGAGACGACGATCTGGTCCTCGGCCGCGCGGATCGATCCGGGGGAGGAGACGGTCACGGTCGGGCGGCCGATCGACAACACCAGCCTGTTCATCCTCGACGCGCAGGACGAGCCGGTGCCGGTCGGGGTCACGGGTGAATTGCTGATCGGCGGGATCGGGCTCGCCCGCGGCTATCTCGGACGGCCGGACCTGACGCAGCGCAGCTTCATCGCGAGTGCGCTGCCGGAATGCGCCGGGGGGCGGCTCTACCGGACCGGCGACCGGGCGCGCTACCGGCCGGACGGACGCGTCGAGATCCTGGGACGGGCCGACCACCAGATCAAGCTGCGCGGCTACCGGATCGAGCCCGCTGAGATCGAGGCGGTGCTGCTGCGCCAGACCGGGCTGCACGCCGTCGTGGTGCTGCGCCCCGAGGCGGCGGGCGAGGATCGCCTCGTCTGCTACTTCGTGCGCCCCGAGGGCGAGGCAGCGCCCACCCTGCGCAATCTGCGCGCCGCGCTCGCCCGCGAACTCCCGGATTACATGATCCCCTCGGAATGGGTCCGACTGCCGGCCCTGCCGCTGACGGCGAGCGGAAAGGTCGATCGCCGGGCGCTGCCCGCTCCCGAGGCCCGGCCCACCGGCCCCGCCGAGCCGGCCGCCGCGATTAAGCTTCCCCTCAAGCCCGCTCCGGTCCCGACATCCGACGACGGCCTCGAGACCACCCTCGCGGCGATCTGGCGGGAGGTGCTGGGGCTCGCCAGTGTGGAGCCGGACGACGACCTGATCGCGTTGGGTGCAGATTCGCTCAGCGTGTTCCGCATCGTCGCGCGGGCGCGGCGTGAGAACCTGCCGCTCGGGGCCGGCGACCTGTTTCAGGAACGCACCATCGCCCGGGTCGCGGCCCTGCTGCACGGACGCCTCGGGGAGGGGCGCGAAACACCGGCCGCCGCGCGCGCGCCGATCCCGTCGATCCGGCGCCCGAGGCCCGCCGACGCCGACCGCGCCGCGGTCGGTCAGGCGTGAGGGCGGGCGGGATGCGGCATTTCACCCAGGAATCGCCGGCCATGACCGGCGAGGTTCACGGCGGCGACGCCTTCACGGCCCGCTGCTCCCACAGCCAGACGCGGTTCTGGCTGCTCGACCAGTTGAGACCCGGCGATCCAAGCCTGCACGTCGCCGCCCGCTGGCGCATTGCCGGGCGGCTCGATGCCGAGATCCTCACCCGCGCCTTCCGCCTCCTGCTCGACCGGCACGAAGCTTTGCGCACGTCGATCGTCGGGGAGGGCGGGCGGCCGGTGCAGCGGATCGCCGGAACGGTGCCGCTGGCCTTCTCCGAAATCGACCTCTCCGGTCTGCCCGGCGACCGCCTCGGCGAAGCGCGCGCGATCGCCGAGTCGGAGGCCGGAAAGCCGTTCGATCTGGCCCGCGCGCCGCTCGTGCGGGTGACGCTGCTGCGGCTCGGGCGCGGCGATTCCCTGCTGCTCGTCACCGCCCATCACAGCATCTGCGACGGCTGGTCGATGGTGGTTCTGGCCCGCGAGTTCGTCGCGATCTACGGCGCCCTGATCCGGGGACAGGTACCGGCTCTGGCGCCTGCGGCCCTGCACTATGCCGACTTCGCGGAATGGGAGATCTCCCCGGCCCTCGCCGAGGCGGCGGAACGCGACCTCGCCTTCTGGGCGCGCTCGTTGCGCGATCTCATCCCGTTCGAGCTGCCGCCGGACCATCCCCGCCGCCCCGGCCGGGAGCGCCGCTTCGCCGCCGAGACCCGCCCGCTTTCCGCCGATCTCGGCGCGCGCATGGAAGCCTACGCGCGGGCGCAGGGCGCGACCCCCTTCGTCCTCGCCTGCACGATCCTGTTCGGGCTCCTGAGCGCGCGCACCGGGCGCGGCGACATCGCCATCGGCACGCAGGTGCTGGGGCGCGACGAGATCGAGCTGGAAGGGGTCGTCGGCACCTTCGTGAACACGCTGGTGCTTCGGACCCATGTCGAAGCGGAGCAGAGCTTCGCCGAGCGGCTGGCGGCGACGCGCCGGACGATCCTCGACGCTTGCGATCACGCGCTCGCCCCCTTCGTCCGGGTGGTGCAGGCGCTGGCGCCCTGCCGCGACGGGCTGCGGCCGCCGCTGGTCTCGGTCAACGTCCGGATGCGGCCGACGCCCCAGGCGACGCCGTCCGGCGGGTCGTCAGTCGGGGAGCCGGCCCCGATCCGCCTCGTCGATCTCGACTACGCCGCCACCGGTAGCTTCTTCGACCTCGATCTCGAACTCGCGCTGGGCGAGGCTGGCTGGCGCCTGATCTGCGAGTACGATGCCGGCCTCTACGCGGCGGAGACCGTCGCCGGCCTGCTCGCGGATTTCGAGCAGGCCGCGCGCGCGGCGGTCGGGGCACGGCTGCCCGATCCGGCCCCCCTGGGAAGGGGCGGGGGAGGGATCGCGGGCGCGCTTGAACAGGCATCCCGGGAAGCGGGACAGCCGGAGGCGGAGGAGACGGCCGCGCGGGTGACGCCGGATGCGGCACCTGCCCCTGAGACGGCGCCTCCCTCGGCGGGCGAGGCGGCGGGCGACCTTCTGCCGACGATACGCACGATCTGGCGGGAGATGCTCGGCCGCCCCGACCTGTCCGACGACGAGGATTTCTTCGCGGCGGGCGGGCACTCGCTGCTGGCCGCCCGCGTCGTCGCGCGGATCGAGGCGGCGACGGGCCGAACCGTTCCGCTCTGGTCGTTCTTCGAGGCGGGTACGGTCGCGCGGCTCTGCGCCTTCCTCAGCGGCGAGGCGGCGGCGGGCGTGCGGCACCGCGCGCTTCAGGAGCCGACGGCGCAGGCGCGGCCGGGCTTCACCGCGATCCACCACGCCGCGGCGGATCAGGAACTCTACCGGCCCCTGTCCGAGGCCCTGGGGGCGGACCATCCCTTCGCGACGCTGCAACTGGAAGGCCGGGTTCCGCCCCACGAGGAAACCCTGGAGCGGCTGGCCGGCGCCTATCGCGAGGCGATCGATGCCGCGCAGCCGCAGGGGCCGATCCGCCTCGTCGGGTTCTGCCGCTCGGGCGTCCTCGCCTTCGAGATCGCCCGGCAGTTCGCGCAGGGCGGCCGGGACGTCGCCCTCGTCGTCCTGATCGATTGCTGGGAGCCCGGCTATATCAGGCGCTTCAAGCCGCTCGCGCGCATGCGAGCGATGGCGGCCTACCGGCGCGGCCGGCTCGCCGCGCTCATCCGCCACGTCCGCCGCGACGGCATCGGCTACCTCGGCTCGCGGGCCCATCTCTGGTTCCGCTCGCATCGCGCCTGGCGCGGGTTGCGGCGCGCCCTGAACCGGGTCGGGCTCGCCACCCTGAGCCCGGAGGACGCGTTCTGGCAAGTGACCGACGAACTCGACGCGCTCGCCCTGGCCTACGAGCCGCGCCCCCATCCCGGGCCGGTGCTGATCGTCCGCAGCGAGAGTGTTCCGGTCGGCCCCGCGCTCGACCCGATGCTCGGCTGGCAGGCCTATGCCGAGAACTGCGAAACGCGTCAGCGTTCCGGGCTTCGGCCACGAGGGCGCGTTCTCTCCCGCCGGCTGTCGGGTGATGGCCGCCAAGATCAGCCTGATGGCGTGCCGGTGATCCGATCTGCCGCACTTCGCCGCACACGCAGCGGGCGAGCCTAGATCGGCTTGCAATCCATTTTCGGCCGAGAGTAATTTAGGTTAATATGCAGCGGGCGGTGCGTGGGGGAGCGATGACGGGCCTGTCGTTGGTGATCTGTGGAGCGATCGGCGTCGGATTTCTCGCGATGCTCTTCCTTCTGCACGAACTCAAGAACGCTCCCTACGACGAGGGCCTCGAACCCGAGCAGGTGGTGTCCGAACTCGAAAAGCAGAGGTTGCGCTACCGGCCGCTGGATTAGCGACGCGATACGGTGGCCGTTCGATCCAAGCGGAAAGCGTCAGGCTCAGCCGGCACGCCGCTCGGGCGAAACCCAGATCCGTCATGCCGAAAGGATCGACCGGATCAGGGATGAGGTCGGGCCCCATCTGCGGACTTGCTCGTACCCCGATAAGCCGCGCGTCCTCAGGCGATGGCGCGCCCGTCCCGCATCCGTGCAGCGAGCGCGGTCCGGTAGACCGTCAGCAGCGTGGCGGTCGTCGCCGTCTCGGTCCAGTCGCGCAGGTACGCGGCACGGGCGGCCACACCCATCCGCCGGGCTTCCTCCGGCCGGGCGCGCAACCGCTCGATGGCCTGCGCGAGGTCGGCCGGGTCGCCCGGCGTCACCAGCAGGCCCGTCACGCCGTCCTCGACGAGACCGGCGAGCGCACCGATCCGAGAGGCGATGACCGGCGTGCCCGCCGCATAGGCCTCGGCCACGACCATCGGCAGCCCCTCGTACCAGAGCGAGGGCACGACGAGGGCGAGTGCCCGGCCCATCCGCGCCCGCATCTCCGCGCGGGGCAGGGCGCCGAGCAGGTTGAGCCCCGGCGCCCCCTCCAGCATCTCCCGCAGCGGCCCTTCGCCCGCGACATCGACCGGTGCGGTAAGGAGCGCGCCGGCTCCCTTCAGGATCTCGACGCCCTTCTCGGGGCTGAGGCGGCCGGCGAACAGGATGCCCTCGCGCGGGCCCTCACTCGGCGGCCCCGGATCGGGCAGGCCGTTGGGCTTCACGAAGATGCGCTGCGCCGGCAATCCCGCCGCGATGAAGCGGCCGCGGGCGAACTCGGTCAGCGCGACGAAGGCATCGACGTCCCGCGTCCAGGTGCCGGTGCGGCGGTGTCGGTCGATCATCCGCGCTACGGCAAACGTGCCGAGCCGCGAGCCGCGGTAGCAACCGTGGCGCACCGCCGCGTAGGAGGAGCCGGTGAGGCAGGTCTCGCAGGGCGCGCCGTCGCGCATCAGCATGGCGCCTGCGCAGGCGAGGCGGAAATTGTGCAGCGTCTGCACGGTCACCGGGCCGAGCGCCCGCACCACCCCATGCATGGCGGGCGAGACCAGCGGAAAGGTGTTGTGGGCGTGGACCACGTCCGGCCGGAAGCGCTCCACTGCCGCGACGACGCGGGCGATGCCGCGGGGCGCATGCGGCGCCTCGAAGGCCGTGCGCAGGCGATCCAGCGGCGTGCGGATCTCGTCGTTGTGGAAGGCCAGGGTCTCGACCGTGCAGCCGGCCGCGGCCAGGGCCGCGGCCTCATGCTCCACCACCGCGTCCTCGCCGCCCCGGATCTGGTAGTGGTTGTGGACGATGAGGACGCGCAACAGAGGGCTCCTTACGTCCGGCGCGGCTCGGGCTGGCGCGCGATCTTCCACAGGAAGACAGGCGCCATGACGAGATAGCGCCGCCACAGCCGCCGGGGCTCGCTCAGGAGCCGGTGCAGCCATTCGAGGGCGAGCACCTGCATGAGTTTCGGCGCACGCTTCACCGCCCCGGAATGGAAATCGAAGGCGGCGCCGACACCGATCAGCACCATGCCCGGCAAACGATCGAGGTGATCGTTCATCCAGATATCCTGCTTGGGCGTCGACATGCCGACCCAGACGATGTGCGGCTCGGCCGCCTTGATCGCATCGGTGAGCCGCGCGTCGAGATCGGGCGCGACGGTGCCGAAGGGCGGGCAAGCGAGGCCGCAGACCTCGGTACCGGGATATTTGCGGGCGAAATTGGCCGCGACCTGCTCGGCCACGCCCTCCTTGCCGCCGTAGAGATAGTGGCGGATCCCGGTGTTCTGCGTGGCCGCGAACATCTCCTCCATCAGCGAGGGGCCCGGTACGCGGCCGGTGCCGTGCGCGCGGAAGAACCGGCTGATGATCGTGAGCGGCGCGCCGTCCGGGGTGATCATGCTGGCCCGCTCGTGCGCGGCCCTCAGATCGGGCTGATCCTGGGCGCACATGATGCCGTGCACGTCGCGCACGCAGATCATGCTGGTGCGCCGCGCCCGCGCCCAGCCGATGATGGTGCGCACGGCGAACGGCATGTCGATGACGCTCACCGGCACGCCGAGGATGCGGGTCGCCGGAAGGCGGTGCGCCGCCGGCCCGTCCGCCTGGACGAGGTAGGGGTCGTTCCGGTTGATCCGGAGCGCGTAGGGCCCGGAGGCCGGAATGGCCACGGCATCCATGGGCAGGCTTCCCTCGATCTCAGCCATGGGCGACATGCTCCTGGAACCACGCATAGGTCGCGGCGATGCCGTCCCGCAGCGGCACCTTCGGCGCCCAGCCGAGGCCACGCAGCTTGTCCGCCGACATCAGCTTGCGCGGGGTGCCGTCGGGCTTGCTCGGATCACGCACGATCTCGCCCTCGAACCCGACGACCTCGCAGACGAGGCGGGTTAGGTCGTAGATCGGGATGTCCTCGCCCGAGCCGACATTGACGTGCTCGGCCTCCGAATAGGTCTTCATCAGGTGCACGCAGGCGTCGGCGCAGTCATCGACGTGCAGGAACTCACGACGCGGCGAACCGGTGCCCCAGATCACCATCTCCCTCGCGCCGGAGCGCTTGGCCTCGTGCGCCTTGCGGATCAGGGCCGGCAGGACGTGGCTGGAATTGAGGTCGAAATTATCGTCCGGCCCGTAGAGATTGGTTGGCATGGCCGAGATGAAGTCGCGGCCGTGCTGCTGGCGATAGGCTTGGGCCAGCTTGATCCCGGCGATCTTGGCGATCGCGTACCATTCGTTGGTCGGTTCCAGCGAGCCGGTGAGCAGGCTCGCTTCGACGATCGGCTGTTCGGCGAATTTCGGATAGATGCAGCTCGAGCCGAGGAACAGCAGCTTGCCGACATCCGCGCGGAACGCCGCCTCGATGACGTTCGCCTCGATCATCAGGTTCTCGTAGAGGAAGTCGGCCGGGTAGGTCGCGTTGGCCAAAATCCCGCCGACCTTGGCCGCAGCCAGGAACACCGCGTCCGGCCGCCGGTCCCGCATCCAGGCGCGCACGGCGGCCTGATCGCACAGGTCGAGTTCCGCCCGCGTCGCGGTGAGGATCTCGCAATCCTCACCCTTCAAACGCCGCACCAGAGCGCTGCCGACGAGGCCGCGATGTCCGGCGACGAAGACGGTCTTGCCCGCCAAGCTGTGCATCGGTCGGCCCCTACAGAAGCGGGTTGGAATCGGTCGGCGCCGGGTTCTCGCGGTACCACGCGACCGTGCGCTCGATGCCCTGGACCAGGGAGACGGAAGGCGCGTAGCCGATCGCCTGTATCTTGCCGATGTCGGGGCAGCGGCGCGGCGTCGCCCCGGCGGCGGCCGGTCCGGCAATCAGATCGACGCGGGTGCCGAGCGCCTCCGCGGTGATCCGGGCGAGATCGCGGATCGCAACCTCCTCCATCGAGCCGATATGGTAGACGTTCATGCTCTCGCCGTCGCGCCACATCCGGACGATGCCGTCGATGACGTCGCTGACGTAGCAGAAGGCGCGGGTCTCGCTGCCGTCGCCCTGGAGCGTGATCGATCCGCCGTCACCGGCCGCGACGATCTTCTCGATGAGCTGCGGCACGACGTGCTTCCAGCCCATATCCGGCCCGTAGATGTTGTGCGGGCGGAAGACTTGGACCTTGCGCAACTTGTCGCGGCAATAGTTGAAGGCGATCAGCTCCGAGATCAGCTTCGACCCGCCATAGGAATAGCGCGGGTTGAGCGAGTCGGGGATGACCATCTCGATGGTCTCGTCCGTCGGCACCACGCGCGGGGTCTGGTAGACCTCCGCCGAGGAGGCGACGACGAGATCGGGCACACCGGCCTCGATACAGGCTTCGGAGACGGCAAGCGCGCCGCGCACGCCGACATCGAGCACGAGCTGTGGCTGCGTGTAGAAGTTCTCCGTGCCGTTGACGGCGGCCAGATGAAACACGCACTCGACGCCTCGGAGCGCCTCGACCAGCGCATCCTTATCACGCACATCGAGCGTCACGCGCTCGATCGCGCCCTGTGCGCTGGCGAGCCGCGAGGCCTGTCCGCGGATGTAGTTGTCGATCGCGACGACCTCGTGTCCCTCGGCCAGGAGCGCGCGGGTGAGGTGGGCGCCGATGAATCCGCCCGCCCCGGTGACAGCCAGTCTGCTCATTGAAACTTACCCACGAGGTTGCCCACGGTGACGTAGCGATTTTCCAGAACCTCCGCCGGCATTTCGCTGAGGTTGTTCCAGTAATCGTAGACGAAGGCGTCGTCCGACATCGTACCGATGATCGTTTCAAGATCGATCTTCGAATATTCCGGATGGTTGTTGGCGATCACAAGCACGTTGGCGCCCTCGCAGGCGGCGGCGAGGCTGTCGTAGGGCGTCAGCCCCGACGAGATCGCCCGGATGTGCTCCATCGGCACCACGCCGTCATAGACCCGGATCTCGGAGAATTGCTCGGTCGCCATCATCTCGCGGATGACGTGGAGCGACATCGACCCGCGCAGGTCGTCGGTCTCCGGGCGGCCCTTGAAGGCGAGGCCGGCGACCACCGCCTTGAACGGTCCGGCGCGGCGGGCCCGCAGCCGCTCGACGAGGCTGCCCACCGTCTCCGCCGGCTGGCGCTCGTTGACGAGGCGGGAGGCCGCGGTGATCTCGAGGTTCACGCCCTGGCCCGAGACCGAGGAGAGCAGGATGTGCGGATCCTTCTCCAGGCAGGGGCCGCCGACGAGGCCCGGCGCGGCGACATTGGTGCGGGTGTAACCGAGTTTGCCGTAGCGGATGACGTCGTTGGCGTTGATGCCGAGCGCATCGCAGGCCCGCGCCACCTCGTTGGCGAAGGCGAAATGGACGTCGCGCGAGGTGTTGTCCACGAGCTTGATCATCTCCGCCGTCTCCGGGCTCGCGACCCGGACGATGGTGTGGGTCAGGCGGCTGAACAGGGCGGCGGCCGCATCGGAGGCGTCCGGCGTCTCACCGCCAACGATCTGCGGCAGGTTGATGAGTTCGCGCATCGCGTCGCCTTCGAGCGTCCGCTCGGGGCACATCGCGAGGTGATAGAGCGTGCCGGTGCGGTCGAGGATCGGCTTGACCACGCCCGTCGTCGTGCCGATCCGCACGGTCGAGCGCAGGATCACCGTGGCACCCTCGGTGAAGTGCTCGGCCACCTCGCGGGTCGCCTCTTCAATCATGTCGAGACGCGGCTCGTGCGAGCCGGGATAGAGCGGGGTGCCGACCGTGATGATGTAGTACTCGGCCCGCGGCACATCGTGCGTCGTGGTGCTCGCGACGAAGCGGCCCTTCTTCACGACGTCGGCGAGGGCGGCCTGAAGCCCCACCTCGGCGAAATGCGGCACGCCGGCATTGGTCTTCTCGACGACGTCGGCCCGCTTCTCGATGCCGTAGACCTGGACACCGCGGCGGGCCAGGGCGACGGACAGGGTCAGGCCGACATAACCGAGACCGATGATGACGACGTTGGGAGCTTTTCTGGCGTCCATAACTTGGTCCCGTCTGTGATCGATCGTCGGAATCTCTGACCCGATTGGGAATCCGGCACGGCGCAAGCGCTCGCCCGCCACCGCTCCACTCCGGGACGGCCGAAACCGTCGGGATTGAACTGTGACCAGTTCAGCAAAGCCTGTGCCTGCGGAAAACCGTATCAAAACGGGATCAACGGCCCGTCAGCGGACACTCAGAGTTCGTCGCGCGAAGATTTCGGGACGTTCGACTGTCAACGGACGGAGTCCGGCGGGCGGAGCATTTGATCCTTGTCGCGTCGGCCGGGGCAGCGGATCGCGATCTGTTCACCCGCCGCGCCGTTTCAATCCCACTGTGCCCGCGCGGCCCATAGCCTCAGCCCGCCCCGGCGCCGCCCAAGCAACGCTTCGCGCCGCGCTTCGTTCGTCCTGCCGGAGACGGTGGGGCGCATCGGGCGCCGCCGGCTTGGAGGGAGACGCGGATGCCGGTTCGGATGACCCAGGAAACGCAGGACGTGATCGACGGCCGGCGGCAGGTGGTGGTGCGGGTTCTGTTCGGCCGGCCGGATGCGGGACGCGACATCGTCGAGGTCTCGGCGACGGTCCGGGTGCCCGCCATAGAATCCGAAACGCAGACGGAGGCCGCCGCGCGGCAGATGGCACGGCGCGCGCTCGAACAGGCGCTGTCGGCCTTCCCGCTCTGAGGAGGGCTCAGCAAACGCTCGGCCGCCGGACGGCCTCGGGTCGGTCAAAGCAGCGCGTTTTGTGAGAGACCTTGAGGATGGCGCCGCGGTTGCCCGACGGCGTCACCTCCGCATCGAGGTGCGTTCGGGGGCAAGGTGTGGATTCTCACGCCGCGCAAGCACCGGGCCGATTTCGCCTTTTCCTCGCCAGTCCCTTGCGGTCGAACCGCCGGACATGCCTTAAGTGCATCAGCGAGTGCCACGCCCACCAGGGCGAGTGGTCTCAACCCGAATCCTGTCGATCCCATAGGGATAGCGGATTGGGGCTTCGCTCGAGCGCTGCGCAGGCTGGGCGATACGCTTCCCGCTTCGAATCGAGCGGAAACCGTATCACTCTCACGCGCGGTCCCCTTTCGTCCTTCAGGCCGCTCTCGAGCCTGCATCTCGCCAGGGTTGATGTCGTCCAACGCTTTTCTCGCCGCCGCTGCGATCCTCCCCTTCGCGGGATCCGTGCTCACGGGCGCCCTGCCGAGCCATGCGCGCACCGCCGCGGCCGTGCTCGCCGGGTTCGTGACCCTGGCCAGCCTCGGCTGCATCCTCGCGCTCACGCCGCAACTGGCCGAGGGCGGCACCGTCGTCCACGCGGTCGAGTGGCTGCCGAGCCTCGGCGTCAACCTCGTCCTGCGGCTCGACGGGCTCGCGTGGCTGTTCGCGGTGCTGGTGCTCGCCATCGGCGCGCTGGTGGTGCTCTACGCACGCTACTACATGGCCGCCGCCGACCCGGTACCGCGGCTGTTCTCCTATTTCCTCGCCTTCGTCGGCGCGATGCTCGGCATCGTTCTTTCCGGCAACCTGATCCAGCTCGTCCTGTTCTGGGAATTGACGAGCATCGTCTCGTTCCTGCTGATCGGCTACTGGTACGACAACGCCGCGGCCCGTGACGGCGCGCGGATGTCGCTGACCATCACCGCGGCGGGCGGTCTGTGCCTCTTGGTCGGAACGGTGCTGATCGGACGCATCGTCGGCAGCTACGATCTGGCCACCGTGCTGGCCTCGGGCGACACGATCCGCAACAGCCCGCTCTACCTGCCGGCCCTTGTTCTGGTTCTGGCGGGTGCGCTCACCAAGTCGGCGCAGTTCCCGTTCCACATCTGGCTGCCGCGGGCGATGGCGGCACCGACGCCGATCAGCGCCTACCTGCACTCGGCCACCATGGTGAAGGCCGGCATCTTCCTGATGATCCGCCTGTGGCCGGTGCTCGCGGGCACCGACGCGTGGTACTGGATCGTCGGCAGCGCCGGCATGGCGACGCTGCTGATCGGCTCGTGGAGCGCGATCTTCCAGCACGACCTGAAGGGTCTGCTCGCCTACTCGACCATCAGCCATCTCGGGCTGATCACGCTGCTGCTCGGCCTGAACTCGCCGCTCGCCGTGGTCGCCGCGATCTTCCACACGGTAAACCACGCGACCTTCAAGGCCTCGCTGTTCATGGCGGTCGGCATCATCGACCACGAGACCGGCACGCGCGACATGCGCCGCCTCTCCGGCCTGTGGCGGGCGATGCCCTATACCGGCACGCTCGCCATGGTCGCCGCGGCGGCGATGGCCGGCGTGCCGTTGCTCAACGGCTTCCTCTCGAAGGAGATGTTCCTCTCCGAGGCGGTCGACAACATGGGCGACCACCCGATCCACATCGCCCTGCCGGTGCTGGCGACGCTGGCCAGCGCCTTCACCATGCTCTACTCGCTGCGCTTCATCCGCCAGACCTTCTTCGGCCCGCCCCCGCACGACCTGCCGAAGACGCCGCACGAGCCGGTGCGGTGGATGCGCATCCCGATCGAGATGCTGGTGCTCGCCTGCATCGCCATCGGCCTCGTCCCGAACCTCACCATTGGCCCGGCCCTGGAACGGGCGGTGAGCGCGGTGTTCGGCGCGGAGACCCCGACCTACAGCCTCGCGATCTGGCACGGCTTCAACGCACCGCTGGCACTCAGCATGATCGCCCTCGTCGGCGGCGTGCTGCTCTACGTCCTGTTCGGAAAGCGCATCAACACCAACCCCCGCGGCGGCCCCTGGCTGATGGACCGCCTCGACGGCGGCTGGGTGTTCGAGCGCGTGATGACCGGGCTGACGAAGGGCGCCCGCCTGCTGGAACGGGCCTTCGGCGCCGAGCGGCTCCAGCCGCAACTACGCATCCTGTTCCTCGCCGCCCTGCTCGCCGCGCTGGCGACCGGCGTCGCCCGCGGGCTCGACCTCTTCGCGCTTGGCCGGCTCACGCCGTTCGATCCCGCCTTCGCGTTGATGTGGCTCGTCGGCGGCGCCTGCGCGATCGGCGCGGCGGAACGGGCGAAGTATCATCGCCTCTCGGCCACGATCTTCGTCGGCGGGGCCGGCCTCGTCAGCAGCCTGACCTTCCTCTGGCTCTCGGCGCCGGATCTGGCAGTGACGCAGATCCTCGTCGAGATCGTCACCACCGTCATGCTGCTGCTGGGCCTGCGCTGGTTGCCCAAGCGTGACCGGGCGATTCCCGCGCCCGCCGCCGAGAAGGCGCGGGCCCGCCGCCGCCGCCTCGTCGATCTCTGCATCGCCAGCTTTGCCGGGCTGGGGCTCGCCGGCCTCGCCTACGCCGTGATGACCCGCCCGGCCGGCGACGGCATCGCGCGCTGGTTCATCGAAGAGGCCTATCCGCAGGCGGGCGGGCGCAACGTCGTCAACGTGCTGCTGGTCGATTTCCGCGCCTTCGACACGCTGGGCGAGATCTCGGTGCTCGGCGTGGTCGGCCTTACGGTGTTCGCGCTGCTGCGCCGCTTCCGCCCGGCGCCGGACAGCCTGGAGCGCCCCAAGCAACAGCACCACCACGACGCCTACGACCGCGCCCGCAAGGGCCGCAAACCCGGCGACACCACCGCCGACGCCCTGATGGTGCCGCGGGTGGTGATGACGTGGCTGTTCCCGTTCATCGTGCTGCTGTCGCTGCACCTGTTCCTGCGCGGCCACGACCTGCCCGGCGGCGGCTTCGCGGCGGGCATCGCGCTCACCATCGCCTTCATCCTGCAATACATGGCCTGCGGCGCGCGGTGGGTGGAGGAGCGCCTGCGCATCCAGCCGATCTCGTGGATCGGTCTCGGCCTGCTCATCGCGGTGGGCGCCGGGGCGGCCTCGTGGGCGTTCGGGCGGCCCTTCCTCACCGCCTACTTCGCCTATTGGGAGCTGCCGCTGCTCGGCAAGGTCCCGGCGGCGAGCGCCCTGGTGTTCGATCTCGGGATCATGGTGCTGGTGGTGGGCGCGAGCGCGCTGATGCTGGTGGCGCTCGCGCACCAATCCCTGCGCCGCACCCGCAGCGCGGAGGCGGAAGCCGAACTGGATGCCGAACAGGCCGGCGAGGAGACGGCGTAATGGAGATCGTGCTGTCGGCCGGAATCGGCGTCTTCGCCGCCTCCGGCGTGTGGCTGATGCTGCGCCCGCGCACCTTCCAGGTGGCGCTCGGGCTCTCGCTGCTGAGCTACGCCGTCAACCTGTTCATCTTCGCCATGGGCCGGCTCACCGTCGGCGCGCCGCCGGTGCTCGGGGCCGGGCCCGAGACCGTCTCGGTCGATGATCCGGTGCCGCAGGCGCTGGTGCTCACCGCCCTGGTGATCAGCTTCGCGCTCACCGCCCTCTTCCTCGTGGTGCTGCTCGCGGCCCGCGGCATCACCGGCAGCGATCACGTCGACGGCCGGGAGCCGCATCACGCCGAACCCACGCCGGAGAACCCGCATCCATGAACGCGCCCCTCCTGAGCGGCCCCGGCGCGGTCCTGTGGTCCGATCATCTCGTCGTCCTACCGATCGTGCTGCCGATCGCCGCGGCCGGTGTCATGTTCCTGATGGACGAGCGGCGCCACCGCCTGAAGTCGGCGATCAGTCTCACCACGGTGCTGGTGCTGCTCGGCATCGCCCTCGCTCTCGTCGGCCGTGCGGCCGAGGCGCCGGAGGTCTATCGCCTCGGCAACTGGGCCGCGCCCTACGGCATCGTGCTGGTGGCCGACCGGCTCTCGGCGGTGATGCTGACCCTGGCCGGCGTGCTGGGGCTTGCCGCCCTCGTCTTCTCCTTCGCGCGCTGGGGCCGGGCCGGCCCGCGCTTCCACGGCCTGTTCCTGCTGCTGCTGATGGGGGTGAACGGCGCCTTCCTCACCGGTGACGTGTTCAACCTGTTCGTGTTCTTCGAGGTGATGCTGGCTGCCTCCTACGGCCTCGTCCTGCACGGCTCGGGCGAAACCCGCATCCGGGCGGGCCTCGGCTACATCGCCGTCAACCTCGTCGCCTCGCTGTTCTTCCTCATCGGCGTCAGTCTGATCTACGGCACGATGGGCACGCTCAACATGGCCGACCTCGCCCGGCGGCTCGCGAGCCCGCCCGCCGAGGCCGCCCTGTTCGAGGTCGGCTGCGCCGTGCTCGGCATCGCCTTCCTCATCAAGTGCAGCGCCTGGCCCCTCGGCTTCTGGCTGCCGACCACCTATTCCGCCGCCACCGCCCCCGCGGCGGCGATCCTGGCGATCCTGAGCAAGGTCGGCGTCTACGTCGTGATCCGCCTCAGCCTGCTCCTGTTCGGGGACGGCAGCTCGGCAGGGTTCGGCCAGAGCTGGATCCTCGTCACCGGCCTCGCGACCATCGCCTTCGGCACCTTCGGCATCCTGGCCGCGCGCCATCTGACGCGGGCGGCGGGCTACGCGGTGATGATCTCGTCGGGCACGGTGCTCGCGGCACTCGGCACCGGCAGCGCGGGGGCGCTCTCCGGCGCGCTCTACTACCTCGTCGGCTCGACCTGCGCGGCCGGCGCCCTGTTCCTCCTGGCCGAGATCCTACAGCGCGCCCGCGACCCGGCGGACGCGGCGCAACCCGTCTTTGCCGACGAGTACCGCGATCCCTTCGACGATGCCGACGCCGTCGAGGTCGGCCGGGCGATCCCCGCGGCCGTGGCGATCCTCAGCAGCGGCTTCCTGCTCTGCACGCTGATGCTCGCCGGCATCCCGCCGCTCTCGGGCTTCGTCGGCAAGCTGGCCATGTTCTCGGGGCTGGCCTCCACCACCATGACTGCCTCGGCCTGGTGGCTGATCGCCGCGCTCACGCTCTCCAGCCTCGGCACCCTGATTCCCCTGGTACGGCTCGGCATCTTCAGCCTGTGGGTGCCCCATGACGACCCGCCGCCGACGATGCGGACGCCGGAACTCGCAAGCCTCAGCGTCCTGCTCGCGGCCTGTATCGCGCTCGCGCTATGGGGCGGGCCGGCGCTCGCCTACAGCGAGGCTACCGTGCGCTGGCTGTCGCAGCCGCAGGACTACGTCCGCGCTGTCCTCGATTCCGGCAAAGGTGAAGCGGGTAAGAGCAGCGCAGGCAAGAGCGGCGCAGGCAGCGGCGGCGCGGGCGAGGGTGCAGCGGGAGCAAGGCCATGAACGCGCTTCTGCCCCACCCCTTCCTCTCCGCCGGCCTCGTCCTGATGTGGCTGCTGCTGAACGCGCCGCCGACGCCCGGCAACGTCCTGCTCGCATTCCTCGTCGGGCTGACCGTGCCGGCGGTGATGCGGGCGCTGCGCCCCAGACCGGTGCGGGTCCGCCGCCCCGGTCTCGCCGTGCGGCTGCTGTTCACCGTCCTCTACGACATGCTGCGCTCCAACATCGACGTGGCCAAGATCATCCTCGGCCTGCATCGCGGCGAGCGGCGCACCGGCTTCGTCTCGGTCCCCCTCGACATGACGACGCCGTTCGGCCTGTCGGTGCTGTCGATTATCCTGACCGCCACGCCCGGCACCCTCTGGGTCCAGTACGATTCCCATACCGGGCGCCTGCTGATGCACCTTCTCGACGACACCGACAGCGAGAGCTGGGTCCGCCGCGTCAAGGACCGCTACGAGCGCCCCCTGATGGAGATCTTCGCGTGAGCGCCGCCACCATCCTCGATTGGGGCCTCGGCCTCGCCCAAGGCATGCTGGTGCTGGCGATGGCGTTGGCGGCGTGGCGGATGCTGCGCGGCCCCCGCGCCCAGGACCGCATCCTCGGCCTCGACACGCTCTACCTCAACGGCATGCTGGCGATCGTCGTCCACGGCATGCGCACCGGCAGCGGCCTCTATTTCGAGGGCGCGCTGATCCTCGGCATGATCGGCTTCACCGCCACCGTGGCGCTCGCCAAGTTCCTGATGCAGGGCGAGGTGATCCAGTGACCGGCGCCGACCTGCCCGCCTGGGCGGCCTGGATCGTCGTGGCGCTGGCGCTCGGCGGCGCCGGCTTCTCGCTGACCGGCGCGCTCGGGCTCATCCGCCTGAAGACCTTCTACGAGCGCGTCCACGCCCCGACGCTCGGGGCCACGCTCGGCGCCTTCCTGATCCTGGCCGGCTCGATGCTGCTGCTGTCGCTGATCGAGGGCCACATCGTCCTGCGCGACGTGCTGATCGGCCTGTTCATCACCGTCACCACGCCGGTGACGATGCTGCTGCTCGCCCGCGCCGCCGCCCACCGCGACCGCACCGAGAAGAACCCGAAGGCCCCGCCCGAGCCGTGATGTTTTTGGCGTGAGGGCCGGCGCCGGGCCCGCTCATCGCAGCGGGTTCAGGATCGAGGGGCGACGGATGGCCCGCTTGCTCTTCGTTGAGCTCGCGGCCTTGGCGGCCTATGGATAGCCCCATGGAACTCCGAGCTTCAACTGAGCGATCCTTGGCTCCCGTAGCCCCCTTGGCTCCCGTGGCCCCCTTGGCTTGCAAACCGCCCCCCGGAACGGCTGCGCCGTTCCTGCCGATGAGCCGCGCCGAGATGACGGCGCTCGGGTGGGACGCCTGCGACATCGTCCTGGTGACCGGTGACGCCTACGTGGATCATCCCAGCTTCGGCATGGCGATCATCGGCCGGCTGCTCGAAGCGCAGGGGTTCCGGGTCGGCATCATCGCGCAGCCCGACTGGCAGTCGGCGGAGCCGTTCAAGGCCCTGGGCAAGCCGCGCCTGTTCTTCGGCGTCACCGGCGGCAACCTCGATTCGATGGTGAACCGCTACACGGCGGACCGTCGCTTACGCCATGACGACGCCTACACGGCCGGCGGGGAAGGCGGCCGGCGGCCGGATCGCTGCACCATCGTCTACACGCAGCGCTGCCGCGAGGCCTACAAGGACGTGCCGATCGTGCTCGGTGGCATCGAGGCGTCGCTGCGCCGGATCGCCCACTACGATTACTGGTCCGACAAGGTGCGCCGCTCGATTCTGGCGGATGCGAAAGCCGATCTGCTCCTCTACGGCAATGCCGAGCGCGCCGTGGTCGAGGTGGCGAACCGCCTCGCGGCCGGCGAAGCGCCGCACGAACTCGAGTCGGTCCGGGGTGTGGCCCTGTTCCGCCGCGTGCCCGAGCATTACACCGAGCTGCCCGCCGACGATCTCGACTCGACGGACGAGGCCGCCGCCCGTCGGCCCGGCGACACCGTGATCCGGCTCCCCGCCTACGACGAGGTCAAGGACGACAAGGAGGCCTATGCCCGCGCCTCGCGCGTGCTGCACCGCGAGGCCAATCCCGGCAACGCGCGCCCGCTCGTCCAGCGCCACGGCGACCGCGACCTGTGGCTGAACCCGCCGCCGATCCCGCTGACCAGCGACGAGATGGATGCGGTCTACGACCTGCCCTACGCGCGTGCGCCCCACCCGTCCTACGGCGACGCGAAGATCCCCGCCTGGGACATGATCAAGTTCTCGGTGACGATCATGCGCGGCTGCTTCGGCGGCTGCACCTTCTGCTCCATCACCGAGCACGAGGGCCGCGTCATCCAGAACCGCTCTGAGGGCTCGATCCTGCGCGAGATCGAGCGGATCCGCGACAAGACGCCGGGCTTCACCGGGGTGATCTCGGATGTCGGCGGGCCGACCGCGAACATGTACCGGATGGCCTGCAAGGACCCGAAGATCGAGGCGGCGTGCCGGCTGCCGTCCTGCGTCTTCCCGGACATCTGCCCCAACCTGAACACCTCGCACGACGACCTGATCCGGCTCTACCGCAAGGTCCGCGAGGTGAAGGGCGTCAAGAAGGTGATGGTCGCCTCCGGCGTGCGCTATGACCTCGCGGTCCGAAGCCCCGAATACGTCGAGGAGCTCGTGACCCACCATGTCGGCGGCCGTCTCAAGATCGCGCCCGAGCACACCGAGCGCGGCCCCCTCGACCTGATGATGAAGCCGGGCATCGGCACCTACGACCGCTTCAAGGAGATGTTCGACGCCGCCGCCAAGAAGGCCGGCAAGAAATATTACCTGATCCCGTATTTCATCGCGGCGCATCCGGGCACGACCGACGAGGACATGCTGAACCTCGCGCTCTGGCTCAAGAAGAACGACTACCGCGCCGATCAGGTCCAGACCTTCCTGCCCTCGCCCATGGCGACGGCCACGACCATGTATCACACCGAGATCAACCCGCTGCAGGGCGTGCGCCGCGGCGGCAGCGAGCCCGTCGATGCGATCAAGGGCCTGCGGCAGCGGCGGCTGCACAAGGCGTTCCTGCGCTACCACGACCCCGAGAACTGGCCCCTGCTTCGCGAGGCGCTGCGCGAGATGGGCCGCGCGGATCTCATCGGGCCGAGGCCGGACCAGCTCGTGCCGTTCTCGCAGCCGCCGGGAACGGGCTTAGGCGTGGGCAAGGGGCGGGGCCAGCCGCGCCCCGTACGCTCCGCGGGTGGCGGGCAGCGCTTCACCACGAAAGGCGTGCCGTTCAGGAAGTGACGGCCTCACGCGCGTGATACGGTTTCCGGTTGATCGCTTTCGGGAACCGTTGCTTCCGCTCTCCCTGCGCCGGGAAGCGTGGCGAGGCGGCAGCCGAAGGTAAGGGGGCTTGGCCGGAAGCGCCTCTTGCCGAGCCGCCACCGGCGGCGCCCGTCACCCCCGCAGCCGCGCCACCGCCATCTTCCTCACCCGGCTCGCGTAGAACGAGAGAAACCCGCGCTGGGCGTGATCGCCGGGGGTGCGCAGGACGAGGCCCGGATCGACCAGCATCCGCCGGCCCGTGGCGGAGGTCGTCGCGGCCTGTTTTCCCGTTCTACCGAAGCCCCCGGAACGTCGGCTTGCCAGTAGTCTGAGCCACCTTGGACGACCGAGCTTGGCCCGATCGTCACCGTCAGCTTCGAGGCTCGGGAGGAGAGGAGGCTCGGCTCAGGTAAAGGGCTCAAAATGCCCTCTTCGAGTTCTCTCAATACGCTTTCGTGACGTCCGATCACGCTTCAGGATGGCCCGAGACCTCGACCCGTCGCTGCACTTCGACTCCCGACCCTCACACGATCCGCGACGGCGAGATCGGAGCCAGAGCTGTGCCCCTTGCGTCAGGTCTAATCGGCGCATGCGACAGGTGGAGGCTGGCCGTGCGGCTCGATCCTTCCCACGGCCTGCTCTCGCAAGAGACCGGCGTCAGGGGGACTGGCGTAGCCTGTCGAGGGCGAAGCGCATGTTAGCCAGGAAGCGCGGACGCTCCGCATCCGGCACCTGTCCGCTCTCAAGGGCACGCAGGCACGCATCGAGGCATTCAAGGTTGCTGTCGCACCAGTAGGCGTTGACCGCGAACTCGTCGTAGAGGCCGTAGGCGTAGATCCAGGTTTCGACGAACAGGGCGTCCGCCGGAGCCGGCAGACCGAGCGACGGCTCGGCCACGGCTCGACCCTGCGCATAGCGGCACAGAAGGCGGCAGAGGCGGCTGGCGGCGTGGGCGGCCTCGGCCCGTCCGGGCACGGCCGCGCTGGCCCGGGCATAGGTCGCGAGGATGAGGTCGAGATCGCGGCCCAGCCGCTCCATCATCCGTCCGGCCTGGAGCAGACTGACATAGACCTCCTCGATCCAGAAGCCGAGCTCGGCCCGGCGCAGATAGGCCTCGAGCGCCTTGGCGGGCTGGCCGCAATCGCGGTAGCTCTGCGCGAGATAGAAGGTGTAGCGCGCCACGAGGAAAGGGTCCGTCTCGGTCGCGAGCGCGCTTTCGAGGACCTGCGCGTCCCGGTGGTAGGTCTGCGGGTCGCGGCGGCGGGCGCCGTCGTGGTTGCGCACCATCGTCACCGGCAGCGCGCCGGCGGTGGAGGCCACGTCTCCGCAGGTCAGGAACTCGTGCAGCACACCTCGGTAGCGCCAGGGCAGCGCGGAGCGGACGATTTGCGTGCGCTGGTAGACGATCCCGTCATCCGCGATATCAAGGATGTAGGCATCGGCCTCTAGATCCGGCAAAACGAAGCCGGGCGGAATGCGGAGCGTGTCGTCGGCGTCGATGATCAGCGTGAATGTCCCGTGCGCGCGCGCAAGGGCGAGGGCCTCGCTGCGGTTGTGCGCGAAATCCTGCCAGGGCCGCTGGTGCAGGGTGCCGGGCAGATCGCGCAGTGCATCGCCGATGATCGCCTGCGTCCCGTCCGTTGAGCCAGTATCGACGATGACCCAGCGATCGATGATCGGCCGGACTGAGGCGAGGCAGCGCTGGATGACGTGCGCCTCGTTCTTGACGATCATGCACAGGCAGACGGTCTGGCCAGTCGGCGTCACGGGAAGAGGCCTCATACGTCGAAGAGAGTACAGCCGCCGGAGCACGGCGCCCTCACGATATCGAATGCACGCTGCCTGTCTTTCCCAAACCGAGATGCGCGCAGCGTCGCATCTCAAGCATTCGATCCAGCATCAGCACGATATACATTGGCAAAATTCGACAGAAAAATATTCGCCATACACACAAGCAGTCTGGCACAAAGCAGATACCTGGCTGAATTATTCAGTCTGCAAACAGCATTTGAGGATACTGCTTCGCTGATGGGCTTAGGAACGGCGATACTGCGTGTCCAGATAATGAACGAGGGGCACGCGTAGATCGGCCGCAGCCCACGGCGTGCGCGTCTCGGGTGTCAGATCGGTCATCGTCGATTTGCGGTAATGCCCCGCGTCGAAATGCGGCGACGGGTCGATATCTCGGGCGGCCCCGAAGCGCAGGTGATGCGCGAAGGGATCGCGGTTCGGGCCGATCTCGACACCATAGCGGTCGAGATAGAAGGCGAGATCGAAGTCCGGGTTGGGCGCGAAACGCTGACTGCGCCGGTGGGCGAGGTAGTGGGCCAGCGCGTTGGCCCGGCTCGGCAGCCGGTAGGTTCGCGCGTACCAGTGCGGGTCGAAATAGCAGACCGGGCGGCAACCGGCGCTCTCGCCGATCGTGAGGTAATGCACGAGCGGGTTCCGGTCGGCTCCCTCAAGATACCGGTCGCGATACCAGAGCGGATCGAAGTAGAGGTTCGGCCGCCGGCCCTCGCGCCAGCCGAAACGGCAGAAATGCTCGATCGGCTCCGCCTCCTCACGCATCACGTCGGGGGCTTCGAACAGGTAGAGCGACTCGTCGAACAGCCCGGAGCCGGCGATCAGGCGCCGCTGCCTGAGCAACCGGGCCTGAACGGACCAGGAACGGGCAGCCGCCCTCCATCGACGAAGCCGATTGGCCATCACATCTGTCTCGGCTGAGTCCGCACGGGCTTCTGCGCGGCGAGGAAACCGGCCCGGCCGGCCGATCGGTCCGCAGGTCAGGCCGCTGCGCCCCGACCGATTTCGGAGCAGGGTTCATCGGGGCCGGGGCCAGAACCGCCTCCGCATCGCGGGGCGTTCGGCGCTGAGAAAGGTCTCAGCGCCGAAGCGATCGTCACGCGGTGCGGCGGCTGAGGCCGAGACGTGCCCGCCAGCCGGTACCCGGCTGCCGCTGCGCCTCCCAGATGTCGGCCTGACGCTCCAGTTGCGCCCGCACCGTTCGCAGCTTGGCCCCGGCAATCACGTAGGGCGCACAGCCCCCCTCATGCGCCATCGCCGCGAAGGTCGGGTGCAGGATCAGCGGCGCTCCGCCGTTCTCGAAGAAGCCGCGGTTGTCCACGTCGAGATAGCTTTCCGTCGGCAGCCCCTCGGCCAGTAGGAGCGCATGCCGCTCCAACTCGACGTGCAGGTATTCGACCGACGTGACCTCAACCCGTGTGATCGTGCGGTCGTTGACGAGGCAGATCGCGGGGATGAGAACGCCGTCGCAGTAGAGGCCGTGGCCGGGCGAGACGATGAGGTCCCGCACTGGCAGGCCCTGACCGAAGGCGCCGGCGGCGATCCGCACGGGGTGAGCGGTGGTGGGCTGCGGATGCGTCCGCAGATCGAGGAAGCGACGGCCGATCCAGCGTACGGTGGCGACGGCGCCGTCGGCGAGGCTCACGACATCGCCGGGCTGCAGGTGCTCGATCGCGCGCTCGCCATCCGGCGTCGCGATGCGGGTGCCGGGCGTGAAGCAGATGACGGGACCGGTACCGCCGGTGGCCCCGGTGCCGCCGGTGGCTCCTGTGCCACCGGTCGCTCCGGTGCTGCCCGTGGCTCCTGTGCCACCGGTCGCTCCGGTTCCGCCCGTGGCTCCCGTGCCGCCCGTTGCTCCCGTGCCGCCCGTTGCTCCCGTGCCGCCCGTTGCTCCCGTGCCGCCCGTGCCGCCCGTGCCGCCCGTTGCTCCCGTGCCGCCCGTTGCTCCCGTGCCGCCCGTTGCTCCCGTGCCGCCCGTGGCTCCGGTGCCGCCGGTGCCGCCGGTGGCTCCGGTGCCGCCCGTCGCCGCTACTGCGTAATCACCGAGGGCATTATTGGTGTCCGCTGTAAAGCGCGTCCGAGTTGTCCCGGCCGGAGGATTTGATCCGTACAACTGAGTATTCGACAGAATGTATCGATAATTCCCCTGGTCCGTCTCTCCGGGAGGAATGGCATTGCTGGTAAACAATATCATATTCGAGTTGTCGAATTGGGTTGCAGTGAGCTGCACCGATTTTCCGGCAAATGCGGCTGGCGCGTCGGCCCCGTAAGTCAAGCTGACCGTGCTACCCGGTCCGTTGACCGTCCCCATGACGCTGACAGAGTAGGTGGAGGCAGCATCGACTTGGAAATTACCAGATGCCCCGCCGTCATCGGTTCCAAGAAATCCAGGAGCATAGACCGTATTATTAAAATTGATCGGCAGCGCCATTGCGTCCTCTCCCCTTTGTAGAAGAATCCAAATTTCCGACTTTGCTTGAACTAAGCCAATTTAAAAGTCGGAAAACCGCGACTCATTCTTGTTGATTATTTATCAGGCGATGCCGCGGATGTGATCAACCCTTCGCCTTCATAAGAAGCATGACGGGAACGCTCATCGCCAGCAATCCCTCCAATCCTATAGTGCGTCTGGAAACTTATCGACTTCCAACGTTCGGATGTCGCTGTGCTGCATCTGCAACATATTTCCTGGGAAAAACGTACGAAAAAAGGAAGTTAGGCAAAGTATGCAGGATGAAATGGCAATTTATCTGCTTCATTTGACCGGTATCGACTGCCTGGAATCCAGGTAGCGACTGCTCAGCGCGCGATAGGCTGCGAGTGCGAGCGGGAGACCGGCCGACTTCAACGAGCGATCGCGCTGAACATACAACCGACAATTCGGTGCAGCGGTCAGCGATCGTCCGACAGACATCTGTCTTGATTTGCAGGCGGGACGTCAGCTTCCCGGTTAGACCCTGACGGCCACTCCCCACGACGGGAAAGGATTGCAACTCGATCCAAAACGCTGGTCCTCAGCCTCCGGATACCGGAATGCGGTGGAGGGCCATCACGCCGATATGTCTCGGCACAAGCCCGGACGGCCTCACCCCCGCAGGCGCGCCACCGCCATCTTCCGCACCCGGCTCGCGTAGAACGAGAGAAACCCGCGCTGGGCGTGATCGCCGGGGGTGCGCAGGACGAGGCCCGGATCGACCAGCATCCGCCGGCCCGTGGCGGCGGCGATGCGGCGGTTGAGAGTGAGATGCTCGCAGCGCGCGTAATCGTCGTCGAGATAGGAGCCGAGCCGGTAATCCGCGCCGCGGTAGAGCGTCAGCCCGTTGAAGGCCGAGAGGCAGGTGGTCTCGCGCTCCCGCGTCAGAGCGCTTTGCGCCGGGTAGATCGTGTCGGAGAAGAAGCGGTAATAGCCGAGCGCGCCGCGGCGGTGTCGGGCGATGTCGTCGAGAAGGTACTCGTAGCTCACCGCCTCGTCCTCGTAGGCGAGCAGATCGTAATAGTGCGGCTGCGACGCCGCCGAGACGGCGAACAGGCCCGGCCGCTCCAGCTTGGCCAGCGCCGCGAGAACCGCCCCCGCTTCGGGCGGGCGCGCCATGACGTTGTCGATGTCGGCGACACAGACATAGGCGGGCGCCGGCCCCTGACCGTCGAGCACGCGCTTGAGATGTTCGCGGCCCCGGGCCATCCGCGCCAGCCGGCCGCGGATGTCGGACATGAAGGCGGTGGGGACATGGCTGAGCTCGCCCCGCGCCTGCGCCGCATAGAGCAGCGCCCCGGTGCCGTCGCGGGAATCGTTTTCGCCGACGAGGGCGCGGCAATCGAGCCCCGCGTCCCTCAGGGAGGACAGGAAGCGCAGGAAGGCGGGGAGGGTGGCCGCACAATTGCGCGCCAGGGCCAGCACCACGATGTCGGGGCGCTCGGCATCGACGGGGTCTTGCAAGGAGTCTTGCACGCGGCCTTGCACCGGGTCGCTCATCGCGCGGCTTCCTTCGGGGTCTTGGGTAGGGCGGGGGATTGGGCGGTACGTCCGGCCGTCCGGCAGGCGCAGGGGACTTGAGCCGCGATCTCGCGCTGCGGATCGAGGGTAAGCGTCCGGTTGAGGGACCAGAGCGTGCCGGCGCAGTTCTTGGCATCCCACCACGGGTTGGGCCGGCCGGTGCGGGCGCGCCAATCGACGCTGTTCCCGCTCACCGTCACGGTGTGGCAGGGCTCGGCGTACTGGTTCCAGACCGAGATGCCGACATTGGTGAAGAGCTGCGGCCGGGCGATCACCACGTTGTCGGCGATGGTCATGTGGCTTCCGCTGGCCACCGCGATCCCGTACTGGCCCGGATCGATCAGCAGGTTGTCGCGGGCTTCCAGATAGGCGCCGCCGCCATCGCCGAGCATGATCCCTCCGCCGGATTGGCTCGGACCGCCGCCGACGAGGCGGTTGCGGCTGACCAGGATCGGCCGGCCCGGCTCGCCACGCGATTGGAACAGGCTGATCGCGTCCTCCGGCACGCCGCGGCCGGGCTCGTTCTCGCCGATGTTGCAGGAGATGCCGTTGCCGGGCCCCTTCACCTTGTCGAACTGCACGAACTGGCCGGCGGGGATCGGACCCCGGACGTTGCGCACGCTGTTGCAGCGGACCTCGACCCCGGTGGAGGAGAGCGCGCGGATGCCCGAGAGGGTGTTGTCGATCCGGTTCTCCTCGATCGTGACGCCGTCGCTCCCCTCGACATAGATGCCGACATCCCCAGTGTCGCGGATCGTGAGATTGCGGATCGTCACGTTGCGCGAACGCTCGATCCGCACCCCCTCGCCGCCGCACGGCCCGAGGTCGAGGTTCTCGATCGTCCGGTCGGAGACGTCGCGCAGCACGAGGCAGGGGCCGGACGGGTCGCTGACCGTGCGACGGCTCTCTTCGGCACGGGCGGGCGCAGCGGGCCAGGGCGCGAGCAGCGCGAGACCGGCGAGTGCGCCCAGGGACATGCCCCGCACTCGTCCGGGCCGGAACGGCGTGTCGAGCGGGAGGGCGGCAGCCTGCGCCCGGAAGATCATCGCGGCACCGATACCGATGCCGATCAGCGTCCAGAACGGAATCGCCAGCATCGGCCCTTCCAGGGCGACGTCGAAGCTCGCATCGATGACGATCGAGGCGACGTAGCAGGCGATGAACAGGAAGAAGCTCTCCCATTTCCGCTCGCCCATCCGGCGCGCTCGCCAGAAGGCGGCGAGCATGGCCGCCATCCATACGGCGCAGGTGAGGAGCCACAGGGCGAGGCCGGGCACGCCGCTGCGGGCGAGGTAGGTCATGTGGATGCTGTGCGGACTGCGCAGGGTCGGCCCGCCATTCTCCAGCCCGACCACGTAGCCGTCGGTTTCGGCCAGATTCGGCCCGAAGCCCTTGCCGGTCCAGAAATAAGGCCCGTTCACGGTGTAGCCGACGATGGTGTTCCACCAGCGCAGCCGCCACTGCTTGGTGTCGTCGAGGTTGCCGCCGCTGCTCGGGGCGACGATGCTGACGATGTTGTTCACCACCGCCGCCGCGCTGACCGGCCGGTCGCTGTTGGGCAGTTCCACCTCGACATCGAGGGCGGCGGCGGCGCCCAGAAGGCCGGCGCCGAGGATCAGCGTCGCGGCCATCCGCTTCCATTGCCCGACCGCCAGAAGGGCGAGGCAGACCGGCACCGCGATCGCCAGCATCGAGCCGCGGTTCTGCGCGGCGGCGAGCACCGCGCCGAGGCCGACGAAGGCGACCCAGCCCGGCCCGACCCGGACGAGGCCGACCAGCGCCAGAACGCAGGCACCGGTCAGATGGGCAGAGAGTTCGCCCGCCCGCGCCGCGAAGAACGGCACGTCGCCGAGGATGAAGGCGATGATCGCCATCGGGATCGCGATGCGCGCGAGCCAGCGGAACATCCGCAGCAGGGTCCCGAGCCGGCGCGGATCGTCGAGCAGGAGGGCGATCATGACGAAGGCGTAGCCGCCATAGAGCGCGACCGCGCCGTCGCGCAGGGCATCGACCCGGTATTCGCGCAGGCCGGTGAGCGTCCGCAGCAGCACCCAGCCCATCAGCGCGGCCAGACAGAGTGCGGGTGCGGTGGCGAGCCCAGCCACGAGGTTGATGCCCGATCGCGCCCGCAGCGCGGCGAGCAGCCCCAGCAGGAACAGCAATTCGCCGGCATAGAGCGGCGGCAGGCCGAGATAGGCGAAGCTCTTGCCGAAGATCATGTACCCGGCAAACGCGATGCCGAGCGCCGCCAGGAACAACTCCGCAAGGCGGCTTTCCCGCGACAGGGCCGGGACGGTCGTCGTCGCTGCCATCAACACCCGCCCATCGACAATCGCCACCGGTTCAGATCGGGGAGAAGTCTTGCGGGCGGCGCACCTCCTGACAATCGAGGCCGGCGGCGCATCGGGAGCGCGCCGGCCCGTACTTCCGACGTACCCCGAACGATCGAGGAATCGTCGCCGCCTCTCCCGATGTCCGCGTGGTGCGTGCGCCCACCTCGTCTAGGGTCGCTCAGGCCTCCTTCCGGCAGGCATTTCCATCGCCTCGCCCTCACTCGGACACAGCATGCCTGCCCTCCCGCGCGACCTCCGTGCCCTGGCCGGCGCCCGCCGCGCTGTTCTCGGGCGAAGGGTTCCTGGGAGACGGGTTCTCGCGCGGGGGGCGGCCGGCCCGGCGCTGTCGGTGGCCGATCAGGCGCTGGTGAGCGCCTGCAACTTCGCCACCACCATCGTGCTGGCGCACGCGCTCGGCCTTGAGGCTTTCGGCTTGTTCTCAACCGCCTGGATCGCGGTGCTGCTCACTGTCAGCCTGCAGCTCGGCCTCGTCGTCTGCCCGATGATCAGCATCGGGCCAGGCCTGGGAGACGAGGCGCGGCCCGCCTATTACGCCATCGTCCTCGTCCACGAAGCCGCCTTCCTGACGCTCGCCGGCGGGGCTGTCGCGATCGGGCTCGCCTTGGCTTTCGGCGACCGGGCGCTGGGGCTCGCGGCGGGCGTGGCCTGCGCCGCCCACCTCGCCCAGGACTTTTGCCGCCGCTACCTGTTCGCCCGCGGGCGGCCGCCGGTCGTTCTGGGAATCGATGCGCTCAACCAGGGGATCAAGCTCGCGGGCCTGATCCTGCTCAGCCGGGCAGGGATGCTCTCGCCGACCCGCGCCCTGGAGGTCGTCGCGGCCTCGGCCGCCCTGTCCTGCCTCTGCGCGATCCCGTTCCGGGGTGCGCTGGCGTGGCGGGCGGGCGAGTTCGGCACAGCGAGCCGGCGGCAATGGCATTCCGGCCGCTGGCTGGTGCTCACGGGATTGATGCAGTGGCTGAGCGGCTATGGCGGCCTGCTCGTCGCCGGAGCCCTGCTCGGCGTGACGCTGATCGGCGTGCTGCGCGCGGCGCAGAGCATTCTCGGGGTCCTCAACCTGATCCGCGACGCCCTCGAGAACATCGTCCCGCCGATCGCCGGCCGGGCCCTGGCGCAGGGCGGCCTCCACGGTCTGCGGCCGGTCATCGGCATCACCGCCGCCATCGGCTTTGCCGGGGGCCTGAGCTTCACGGCGCTGCTGGCGCTCACCGGCAAGAGCCTGCTCGCGGCGGCGTTCGGGCCGGACATGGCGGCCTATGCCTGGGTGGTGGCGTGGTACTCGCTGCTGTTTCCGGTCTCGCTCGTGTCCTTCGCGCAGATCTGCGCGTTTCGCGCCCTGGAGCGGACGGGTGCAGTCTTCGCCGCGACGGCCGCGGCGGCGGCCCTCAACCTCGCCCTGGTTTACCCGGCGGTGCGCGGGTTCGGCATTGAGGGCCTGCTCGGCGTGGCGATCACGAGCGAAGTGCTGGTGTGCCTCGTCCTCGCCGGCTTGCTACGGCGCGTTCTGCGTGCCCCGTCAGGTACACTCGGCAGCCTTCAGCCGGCTTGAGGATCGGGTTTCGAAAGGGATCATCCCTTTCGCGGGTCCAGGGCGGAGCCCTGGTTGAGGGAAGCCGGGGCGCTGCCCCGGCGCCCCGCCAAAGGGATGATCCCTTTGGATTCCCCGCATCAAAGCCGAAGCCCGCCCCCGGCGATCTGCGCGTAGAGCGCTTGGTCGATCCGGCGGTAGGCGCCGTCGCGGTCGATGTAGAGCGGGTCGTCGGTCCGGGCGGGGTCGAAGCCGTCCTCGGCCAGCGCGACCTTCTTCTGCTTGAAGGTCTCGGTGTGGCCGAGTTCGTCGCTCAGGCGCAGGAACAGCGGCCGGGCATAGGCCGGAAGCCGGGTTTTCATCTCGGCGTGCAGCTGCGCGAGGTCGAAATCCGGCCCGACCGCGAGCGCCGCCATGCCGGCCCGGCCCTCCGCCCCCGGCACGGACACGCCGTAGACGTTGGCCTCGCACACGCCCGCGACGCGGTGGAGCGCCTCAGCGACCTCGGTGGTGGCGACGTTCTCCCCCTTCCAGCGGAACGTGTCGCCGATCCGATCGACGAACGTGAAGAAGCCCTGCGCATCTCGGCGCATCAGGTCGCCAGTGCGCATCCAGGCATCACCGGGTTCGATCACGTCGCGCAGCACCTTGCGCGCGCTCTCGGCGGCGCTGGTATAACCCTCGAATGTGTATTCCGCCCGCTCCGAGAGCCGGCCGAGCAATTCGCCAGACTCGCCGAACTCGGCCGGGATGCAGCGCCCCCGCGCGTCGCGCGCCGGCAGGCCCGTGGTGACGTCGTGGCGCACAATCAGGGCCGGCGAGCGCCGGGCCATGTACGAGGGCACGCGCCCCACCGCTCCGACGCGGCCCTCGACATTGTAGAGCGAGAGCGTGCCCTCGGTCGCGGCGTAGAATTCGAGGATGCGGGGGATCGCGAAGCGCGCCTGGAACGCCTCCCAGACGTCCGCGCGCATGCCGTTGCCGGTGCAGAGCCGCAGGCGGTGCCGACCCTCGGCGGGGTCGGGCGCAGCGAGCGTGAGATAGCGGCACAGCTCGCCGATATACTGGAATAGGGTCGCCCCGCTCTCGGCCACATCGGCCCAGAACCGGCTGGCGGAGAACTTCTCGCGGATCACCACCGAGCCGCCGCCGAGCAGCACCGAGCCCGGGGCCACCACGCCGCCGACGCTGTGATAGAGCGGCAGGCAATCGTACATGCGGTCGTCGGGCGTCGGGTCGATCAGGCCGGCGAACCAATGGGTCCACATCATCACCCGGTGGTGGCTCACCCGCGCGGCCTTGGGCAGGCCGGTGGTGCCGGAGGTGTAGATCAGCAGCGCCGGATCGCGCAGCGTGACGGGTGGCGCCTCGTCGGACCCGAGCGGAGCCTCGCGAAACTCCGCCGACGCCGCGGCGAGCGAATCACGCGCGTCCGGCCCCTGCCACACGATCTCCGGCGGCTCGGCGAGATGGGGCAGGGCTCCCTCCAGCACCTCGGCGAGGTCGCTGGCGGCGATGACGAGGCGGGGGGCGGCGACCGTAAGGCAATGGGCGAGGCCGGCGCCGCGCAGGTGGGTGTTGAGCAGAGCCACGCAGACGCCGACGCGGGTGAGCCCGAGCCAGACCGCGAGATAATCCGGGCAGCTCCGCATCAAGAGGGCGACGGTGTCGCCCTTGGCGAGCCCGCGCGCCAGCGCCCAGCGGGCGTAGCGGTTGCGGCGGGCGGCGAGTTCCCGATGGCTCAAGGTCTCGTCCCGGCCGATCAGGGCCGGCGCATGGGGGCGCTCGGCGGCGACCGCATCCAGCACGAGGGGGAAGATGCGCTCCGGGCTCGCGTCGATCCGCGCCGTGCGGGCCAGGGCTTCGAGCCAGCCGGCGGTGGAGGAGGGCCGGGGCGGCGGGGCCGCGCTGTCCGGTTCCGGGCGTCCCTCGAGCGGATCGGGGGAGGCTGCGGCGAAAGTCTGGTCCATCGCGGGCGCTCTCACGCGGCGAGCGCGACGCGGTCCGAGACCAGCGCGAGCCAGTTGCGGAACAGCCCGGCGGCGGCCTCCTGCCAAGCGGCCGGACGGGGCAGGGTCTCGGCCATCGTCGGGAAGTCGGCGTGCAGGGCGGGCGAGCGATAGGCCCGTGCCACCGCGGCGAAGGCGTCGAGACGCAGGACGGCCTCGTCGACGTAGTAATTCTCGGGCAGCGCGGGCGGGGTGTCCCGCTCGCCATCGAGGAAGCGGCCGATGTCCCGGCGGTACTCGCGGGCGAGCGTATCGCCGTCATATTCCGGATGGCCCTGGAGGAAGACCATCGAGGCACCGCGCTCGCGGACGAATAGATCGACCCCGACCTGTTCGGAGCGCCGCAGGACGCGGTAGCCGCGGGCGGTCAGCGCCTGTTCCGGCAGGTCGTTCCAGCGCGAATGCGGCACCGGCACGCTCGCCGGCATCCCCGCGAGCAACGGATGGTGGGCGACCGCCGTGCAAGCATAGATGCCGGAATGCTTGGTCGGCAGCGGCCGGCGCTCGATACCATCGAGGTGCAGCACGGCCGCGTGCGCGGCCAGACACGAGAACAAGGTCGGGACGCCGCTCGCATCCACCCAATCCACCACCGCCGCGAGCGCCGGGAAGAACGGCTCGTCGGCAAGACGCTCGGCCTTCGGCTCGGCGCCGGTGACGACGAGGGCATCGAGCCCGGCTCCTGCCAGCGCATCTTGGGCCAACGCGCCTCGCGCCTCGTAGAAGCGATCGAGATGGGCGCGGGCGAGGGGGCCGCGCGGGACCGTATCGAGGCTGAACAGGCGCAGCTCGACGCCTGGGCCGATCAGGCGCCGGAACTGGCGCTCAGTCTGCACCAGGGCGCTGTCGGGCATGTTGTTGAGGAGGCCGACGCGAAGCTTTGGCTGCGCCGGCTCGGGCCACGCGACGCCGCCGACTGCGCCGAGATCCAGCTCCGCCGCGGGCAGGCTCACGGGTTGGATCGGGGTGCCGTAGTCCAGCATGGCGGGTCTCCTCCGCAAACGATGGGGAAGGGTTCAGGCCGCGAGTGCGGCGGGGGCCACGGCGGCGAGCGCCTGTTCGAGGTCTTCGAGGATGTCGTCGATATGCTCGATGCCGACGCTGAGCCGGATCGTCTCCGGCAGCACGCCCGCCACCCGCTGCTCGTCGCGGGTCATCTGCCGGTGCGTGGTCGAGGCCGGATGGCAGGCGAGCGATTTGGCGTCGCCGATATTGACGAGGCGCTTCACCAGCTTCAGCGCGTCGTAGAACGTCTTGCCGCCCTCGAAGCCGCCCGCAACGCCGAAGGTCAGGAGCGAGGAGCCTTCGCCCTTCAGGTACTTGCGCGCCATTGGGTGGTTCGGGCTGTCTTCGAACCCGGCATAGTTCACCCAGGCGATCTGGGGGTGCGCCCGCAGGTGCTCGGCGACCTTGCGCGCGTTCGCGACATGGCGCTCGACCCGCAGCGCGACCGTCTCGATGCCCTGAAGCAGCAGGAAGGCCGACATCGCCGGCAATACGGCGCCGGTGGTGCGCTGGTAGACGCTGCGCGCCCGCGCGGCGAAGGCGCCGGGGCCGAAATGGTCGGCGTAGACGAGGCCGTGATAGGAGACGTCCGGCCGCGTGAACATCGGGAAGCGCTCAGCCTGCGCCGTCCAGTCGAAGCGCCCGGAATCGACGATGATGCCGCCGAGCGTGGTGCCGTGGCCGCCCATGAACTTGGTGAGCGAGGCGATGACGATGTCGGCCCCGTAATCGATCGGCCGCATCAGGATCGGGGTCGGCACGGTGTTGTCGACCACGAGCGGCACGCCGTGGGCGTGGGCGACCGCCGCCAGGGCCTCGATATCGCAGATATTGCCGGCCGGGTTGCCGATCGATTCGCAGTAGACGGCGCGGGTGTCGCCATCGATCAGCGCCGCGATATCCTCGGCCCGATCGCTCGCGGCGAAGCGGCAGGTGATGCCCTGGCGCGGCAGGACGTGAGCCAGCAGCGTATGCGTCGTGCCGTAGAGCTGGGGCACCGCAACGATGTTGCCGCCGTGATCCGCCAGGGTGGCGATGGCGTAGTGGAGCGCGGCCTGTCCCGAGGCGACGGCGAGCGCCGAATGGCCTCCCTCCAGTTCCGCCACGCGCCGCTCCAGCACGGCGACCGTCGGGTTAGCGATCCGGCTGTAGCGAAAACCCTCTTCCTCCAGGTTGAACAGGGCGGCGCCGTGGTCGGCGCTGTCGAAGGCGTAGGCGACGCTCTGATAGATCGGCACAGCGACCGCGTGCGTGGCCGGATCGTGGTCGAAGCCGGCATGAAGGGCGATCGTTTCGCTGCGCATGTCTTGAAGCTGTCCCGAAACCGCGGAGTTGAGGCCTTGAGCGCAAGGCCTGGACCAGACTTTGCCGTACCGGAACGGGATGACAGCTTGCGAGACTTGCTGAACGCGAAACTTCGACAAGTCTTGATCGATGACTTCGATGATGGGAAAATCGCCCGGCAGACGTCGGCTCCGGCCGCACGGCACCGTCTTTCCGGCCCAATCTCTGTTGCCCGGCCCATGTCTCGAAACGGGGCAGGCGTGCCAAATCGGCTCTAGTCTTGATACGGCGGAAGATCGGTTGAAATTCGACAGTCTTCGCCGGCCGTCGCGTTAGTCATAACCGCACAATCGACTTGTCATGCGATCGGAGCCGTGATTTCCGATAAGCTCGGCGCTTCCGGAATGGTCCCGAACGCCCGCTCCCTTTGTCATCAACGCGTTCTCGTGCGCCGAACCGGCGCCCGTTTCGGCGGAGAGCGCTACAGCGAGGATGCCGTGTCGACCACAGCGATGATTCCGTCCGTGACCTCGGGCGAGCTGCGCGCCGCCCCGATCGAGCCGAGCTGGATCCACGAGGGACGGCCCGTGGCCCGCAACACCATGCTCTCGCGCAGCGCCGACGGCATGGCCTGGACCCTGGTCTGGGACTGCACCGCCGGCCGGTTCGAGTGGCACTACGACATCGACGAGACGATCCACTTCATCGAGGGCTCGGCCACGATCAGCGACGGCCTCTCCCCGCCCAAGACCTTCCGGGCCGGCGATGTGTTGTTCATTCCCCGCGGCGCGGTCTGCCATTGGCATGTCGAGAGCTACGTGCGGAAGGTCGCCTTCTGCCGGAAGACGCAGCCGAAGGTCGTGGCGCTCGCCCTGCGCGCGGCCGGCAAGGCCAAGCGGATGCTGAGCCGCCGCTCCGGCGCCGGCAGCGCGCTCGAAGCCGCCTGAATGCATCGAGGCTGAGCCTCAGACGCCGGCGGTCGCCTCCGCGGCCTTGGCTTTCGTTCCGCTCTGTATTCGGAAGGACGGTTCGTCCTCCCGAACCCGCTCCACGGGGCGCTCTTCGCGCCCGGCTGGCGGTGCCATCGCTCTTCGAGCGATGGCCGGTTCAGCACATCCCGGAGGCTCGGCCGCGATGACGACTCCCGATCACGACACCTCGCTCCCCGACACCTGGACCTTCTTCGAGGGCGCGTGGCACCCCGGTAACGTCCGGATCATGGGGCCGCGCACCCACGGTGCGTGGCTCGGCTCGACGGTGTTCGATGGCGCCCGCGCCTTCGAGGGCGTCACGCCCGACCTCGACCTGCACCTCGCCCGGGTCAACCGCTCGGCCACCGCCCTCGGTCTCACGCCGAAGGTCGCGGTCGAGGAGTGGGCCCGGCTCGTCGCCGAGGGGCTGACGCGCTTTGCGCCCGATGCCGAACTCTACATCCGGCCGATGTACTGGGCCGAGAGCGGGTTTGCCGGGGGCGTGCGCTTCGATCCCACCTCCACCAACTGGTGCCTGTCGCTCTACACCGCGCCGATGCCGCTGCCGTCGGGCGTCAAGGCGACGCTCTCGCCCTTCCGCCGTCCGTCGATCGAGGTCGCCCCCGTCGATGCCAAGGCCGGCTGCCTCTACCCCAACGGGGCGCGGGCGCTCACTGAGGCTTTGTCGCGCGGCTTCGGCAACTGCCTGATGCTCGACGGGCTCGGCAACGTCGCCGAATTCGCCAACGCCAATGCGTTCTTCGCGCAAGACGGGGTGGTCTACACCCCGGTCCCGAACGGGACGTTCCTCGCCGGCATCACCCGCGCCCGCGTCCTCGCGCTGTTGCGCGGGGCCGGTGTCACGGTGGTGGAGAAGACGCTGCGCTACGAGGACTTCCTGAGCGCCGACGAGGTCTTCACCGCCGGCAACTTCGCCAAGGTCGCCCCAGTCACCGGGCTCGATGACATACGCTTCGAGCCAGGGCCGGTGTTTCGCCTCGCACGCCAGCTTTACTGGGATTTCGCGCACGGGCGGCTGTCGTAGCGGCACAAAGTTCAAGCTTTGCAGCCGCCACAGACTCATCTCGGTTAGCAGCTCAGACGGCGGCGCTCACGGCGACCGAAGGTCTGGTAGTGCGCAGCTCCGGATTCCATCTGGCCCCGTCGGACAGCACGAAGCACGTCCGGATTGCAGCGCAGATACTCGCGCTCATCGAAGCCGTAATCACGACGGCCATAGCCACGACCACCATAGCCACGGCCACGGTCCTCGTCGTCGTAATCGCGGCCACCATAGCCACGGCCGCGTTCTTCGTAGCCATAGTCACGGCTGCCGTAGGGCTGGGCCGAAACTGAGGCGATGGATCCCATCAAGCCCAGGCCTACGGCCGCCACTGCATAAATCGCCTTCATATCGGGTGGTCTCCTCATCAGCCGCTAGGAACGCGACGAAACGAATTTTGGTTCGCGGCCGGGGCCGAACGGCCATGCTTGTCTCTCGCACGCTTCGCCCGAACGGTCTTGGGGTGGCTTCGATGTTTCAATCGCCCGCCAGCGCCTGCTCGCGGATCGCCGTGAGGCTCAGGCCCGGCGTGATCGCATCGACCGAGAACTTCACGTGGATGATCGCCGGGCGCTGCGCCGCCAGGGCCTCGTCCAATGCCGCCGGAAAATCCTCGGTCCGCTCCACGGTGAAGCCGACGCCGCCGAAGGCGCGGGCATAGGCGGCAAAGTCCGGGTTCACGAGGTCGGTGGCGAGGACACGGCCCGGAAAATCGCGCTCCTGATGCATGCGGATCGTGCCGTAGCTCGCATTGTCGGCGACGATGCAGACGATGTTCAGGCCATACTGCACGGCGGTCGCGAATTCCTGGCCGTTCATCAGGAAGTCGCCGTCACCGTTGATCGCGATCACGGTGCGGTCGGGAAAGATCCGCTTCATCGCCACAGCCGCCGGCACGCCGTAGCCCATCGAGCCGGAGGTCGGCGCCATGTGGGTGGCAAGGCGGCGGAAGCGGTAGAAGCGGTGGATCCAGGCGGCGTAGTTGCCCGCGCCATTGCACAGGATCGCGTCCTCCGGCAGCGCCTCGCGCAGATGCACCATCACCTGCCCGAGATTGACCGGGCCGGGCTGCGGCGTCGGGGTCTGCGACCACGCCAGATACGCGTCATGGGCCGCACGGGTCTCAGCCGCCCACGGGACGGAGGCCGGCGCCTTGAGCCGCGCCAGAGCCGCCGCCATCCGGGCGGGCGCGGCGGTGATGCCGAGATGCGGAACGTAGACCCGGCCGAGTTCCTCCGCTCCGGGATGGATGTGGACGAGGCGGGTGCGGGGGGCCGGGATGTCGAGGAGCGAATAGGTCTGGCTCGCGACCTCGCCGAGGCGGCCGCCGAGCACGATCATCAGGTCGGCGGCCTTGGCCCGCGCCACCAGCTTCGGGTTGGCGGCAAGCCCGAGATCGCCCGCGTAGTTCGGATGCAGCGGGTCGAACAGCGGCAGGCGGCGGTAGCTCGTGGCCACCGGCAGATCGAAGGCCTCAGTGAAGCGGCGGATATCGGCATAGGCCTGCTCGGTCCAGCGGCTGCCGCCGAGCACCAAGAGGGGGTTTTTCGCCTCCGCCAGCAGGGCGGCGAGGGACGCGAGATCCTCCGCGCCGGGCGCGGCCTCGACGGCGTGGAAGGGCGGGGCCAGCGGCCCTTCCGCGGCGTCCTTCAGCATGTCCTTCGGCAGCGCCACCACCACTGGACCCGGCCGGCCGCCGGTGGCGGTGTGGAAGGCCCGCGAGACGTATTCCGGCATCCGCGCGCCGGTCTCGATCTCGGTGGCCCATTTCGCGATCGGCCCGAAGGCGGCGCGGTAATCGACCTCCTGCCACGCCTCGCGGTCGCGCAGACCCCGCTCGATCTGGCCGACGAACAGGATCATCGGCGTGGAATCCTGCTGGGCGATGTGAATGCCGGCCGAGGCGTTGGTGGCGCCGGGACCGCGGGTGACGAAGCAGATGCCGGGCTGCCCCGTCGCCTTGCCGTGGGCTTCCGCCATCATCGCCGCGCCGCCCTCCTGGCGGCAGACGGTGAGGGCGATGCCCGATTCGTAGAGCGCATCGAGCACCGGGAGGTAGCTCTCGCCCGGTACCGCGAAGACGTGGGTGACGCCGTTGGCCGCGAGCTGATCCACGAGCGCCTGGGCGGCGTTCCGCCCGCGGCTTCGGGCGGGGAGGGCGGCGTCAGGGCTCTGGGACATCGCTTCGATCTCGCTAGACGGCAGGACGCGTCCCGGTTCGGGACCATCCCTCGGCACATCCTGCGGTTCGTACCGGAACTGAACAGTTTCCGGCCCGTCCAGCCGGGCCCTGGACTTGCACAGACGAGCCGCAAGGACAGGCAACGACATAGAGATGAACCGATAACGTCCGGTTTCGACCGGTGCGGAACGGGCAGGTTTCACAAGGTCCCATTTCAGATCGACGAACGGATTGCGAACCATGCTTGCGCACCGGAGATCATCGACACCGGGCAGCTCGGCCGGCTCGTTCGGCAGATGGGGGGCGTGATGGCCGCCGCCGCGCTGGCGCCGGAGCCCGCCATCGACGGGGGGCTCCTCAAGCAGGCGATGCGCCGCCTCGTCGGCGGGGTCGTCGTGATCACCGCCGGAACCGGCGAGGACCGAGTCGGGCTCACCGCGACCTCGGCGGTCTCCCTCTCCGTCGATCCGCCGACCATGCTGGTCTGCGTCAACCGCGCCTCCTCGACCTGGCCGGTCATCGCCCGGCGGCGGCATTTCTGCGTCAGCATCCTCGAGGCCGGGCAGCAGGCGACCGCCGAGCGCTTCGCCGGCATCGGCGGGTTGCGGGGCGCCGCCCGCTATCGCGACGCGGATTGGACGATCATGGAATCGGGCGCCTCCGGCCTCACCGAGGCGCAGGCCATCGTTGATTGCGCGCTGGAAGAAGTCATCGAGCGGCACAGTCACGCCATCCTTCTCGGCGCGGTGCGCGCGGTGCGTCTGAACCGGATCGAGCGGCCCTCCCTGGCCTATAGCGGCGGGCGCTTCATCGGAATCTCACCGGATGAGGCGGCACGCAGCATCGGTCGCATTCACAATGCCGCTGACAACAAGACAGATTAACCAGCATCACACTTAGCATCGATAAATGCTTTTTCGGCACAATCAGCAAGAGTATTGATAAAACTCAGGCTGTATTGAAATCGAAGCGGTCACAGACCAATCCAGTCGGCACAGACCAAAGGGAAAAAGGACAATGTCGCAAGCGGTGGCAGCCAGCGTCGCGGATCGCACCATGGGCCTCGCCTACGCGATCGCCGCGCGCCACGCGATCAAGCCGAAATTCGATCAAGCGGACGCCCTGGTCGATGTCGGGCTCTCGTCGCTCGATCTCGTCAACCTGATGGTCGCGGTCGAGGCGGAGTTCGACATCATGATCCCGCCGGCGAGCCTGACGCCGAAGAACTTCTACTCGATCGAGACCATCGCCCGGATGGTCGAGAGCGTCCGCGGCCCGAACGCCTGACCAGCCCGGACGCCGCCCCTCACGAACATCCCTGACGTGCCGCCGGCCCGGCCGGCTTCAGTCCAACGGAGCCCAGCCATGACGATGCAGCCCACGACCCGGCCTGACGGTTACGTCGGTGATGCCGCCGACCTTCTGACCCGCGCGGCGGCCGCCGCCGCGATCGCCGCCACCCATGCGGACGCGGTGGACCGCGACGGGCGCTTCCCCGAGGAAGCCATCGCCGCCTTCCGCTCACAGCGCCTGCTCGGTGCGGCCGTGCCGATCGAACTCGGCGGGGAGGGCGCCTCGGTCCGGATGCTGGCCGAAATCTGCTACGTGCTGGGCCGCGCCTGCGCTTCATCGGCGATGATCTTCGCCATGCACCAGACCAAGGTGGCCTGCCTGATCCGGCATGGCCGCGGCGAGCCCTGGCAGGACGGCCTCCTGCGCCGCATCGCCGGCGAACAGCTCCTGATGGCGTCCTCGACGACCGAGGGCCAGGGCGGCGGCAATGTCCGCTCCTCCTCCGCGGCGATCGAGGCCGACGGCGATGCGCTCACCCTGGAGCGGGCCGCGACCGTGATCTCCTACGGCGCGCAGGCCGACGGCGTCGTCACCGTCGCCCGCCGCTCGGCCGAGGCTGGCCCTTCCGACCAAGTGCTCTGCGTCTTCCTGCGTGAGGACTACACCCTGGAGCGCCTGAGCGGCTGGGAAACGCTCGGCATGCGCGGCACCTGCAGCAGCGGCTTCCGCCTCGTCGCCCGCGGCCGCCCCGAGCAGGTGCTCGCCGCCCGCTACAGCGACATCCACAACTGGACCATGACGCCGGTCTCGCACATCCTCTGGTCGAGCGCCTGGACCGGCATCGCCGCCTCCGCGGTCGATCGCGCCCAGGCCTTCACCCGCACGGCGATGCGCGGCGCGGGCGGCGTCGCCCCGCCCGGCGCGCTGCACTATGCCCGCGCGGTCTCCAGCCTGAAGCAGGCCCGCGCCCTCGTCACGCAGGCGCTCGACACCTTCGAGGGAGCTGAGGGCGACCCGGCGGCTCTGGCCGGCCTCGACGTGCAGACCGCGCTGACGATGCTCAAGGTCGAAGTCTCCGAACTCGCCGTCGCCACCGTGTCGAGCGCGCTGCGCGCCAATGGGCTGGCCGGCTACCGCCAGGACGGGGCGTTCAGCATCGGCCGGGCGCTGCGCGACATCCTCTCGGCGCCGATCATGATCCACAACGACCGGATCCTGGCCAACCTCGCCACCGCGACGCTGATGTCGCCCGTCGCCGCCTCGCTCAGCGCCTGAAGGCGCTCGGCGAGGTTCGTTCCCGCCTCGAACGCCGGCGGTCGCCTCGGCGACCTTGGCTCTCGCTACGCTCGACGCCTCGGCTCGGCCGAGGCCCGCTCCGCGGGGCGCTCTTCGCGCCCGACAGGCGGAGCAAAGGCACCACTGTCCCCTTTGCCGAAGGACTGCCCGCCATGAACATGTCCGTGATGAACGCGCCGGCCTCGCCGCCCGCGACCGACCCGCTCGACGCCCTGTTCGATGCGATGTTCAAGCCGATGAACGCGCAGGGCGTCTACGCCCGCACCGGCGCCTACGAGTCGGTGGTCGAGGCGCTGGCCGCTTTCATCTCGACGCGGCGCGAGGCCGAGACGGAAGTGTTCCGCTTCCCGCCGGTGATGAGCCGGGCGCATCTGGAGCGGCACGGCTACCTCAAGAGCTTTCCGAACCTCCTCGGCTGCGTCTCCTGCCTGGAAGGCACCGAGACGGAGATCCGCGCCTCGGCCGACAAGCATCTGGAGGGCGGCGACTGGACCGCGGACCTCGAGACCGCCGACCTCGTGCTGACCCCGGCCGCCTGCTACCCGGTCTATCCGATCGCCGCCGCCCGCGGCGCGGTGCCGGCCACCGGCTACCGCTTCGACGTCGCGTGCGACTGCTTCCGTCGTGAGCCCTCGCGCCATCTCGACCGGCTGCAATCCTTCCGCATGCGCGAATACGTCCGCATCGGCACGCCGGAGCAGATCGTCGCCTTCCGCGAGAGCTGGATCGCCACCGCCACCGCGATGGCCGACGAACTCGGGCTGCCCTACACGGTCGAGACCGCGAGCGACCCGTTCTTCGGCCGGCTCGGCCAGATCATGGCCTTCAGCCAGCTCGAACAGGCGCTGAAGTTCGAGCTGCTGATCCCGCTCCGGGGGGCGGCCGCCGGCACCGCCTGCATGAGCTTCAACTATCACCGCGAGCATTTCGGCACGACCTGGGGCCTGAACCTAGAGGATGGCGAGCCCGCCCATACCGGCTGCGTCGCCTTTGGCATGGACCGCCTCGCGGTGGCTCTGTTCGCCACCCACGGCGAGCACATCGACGCGTGGCCGGCCCCGGTCCGCGCGGCGCTGAAGCTCTGACGTCAGGGCGCCGTTCGATGCCGCTCGATCCGCATGTCAGCCGCTTCCTCGACATGATGGCGCTCGGAAGCTCGGACGGCATCACCCTCGACGCCCGCCGGGAGGGGATGCGCGGGCTCGCGCGCCTCGCCGGGCTAAGCGCCGAGGGCGTCGCGACCCGTGACCTCGTCCTGCCGGGTCCGGCCGGGCCGCTCTCCGCGCGGCTCTACGCGCCCGAGGGCCAAGAGCGGGGCCCCGGCCTCGTCTACCTGCACGGCGGCGGCCTCGTGACCGGCGGCCTCGACACCCATGACGGACTCTGCCGGGTGCTGGCCGAGGCCGGCGCCCTGCGCATCGTCTCGGTCGATTACCGGCTCGCGCCCGAACACCCGTTCCCGGCCGCCCTCGACGACGCGCTGGCGGCGATGGACGGGGTCGCCGCGCAGGCGGACACGCTCGGGATCGATCCGGCCCGGCTCGGGATCGGGGGCGATTCCGCCGGGGCCGGGCTCGCCGCACGGGTCTGCCAGGAGCGGCGCGGCGGCCCGATCCGGGCGCAGCTCCTGATCTGCCCCGTGCTCGACGTGCACGGCAGCCACCCCTCGCGCCGCGATTTCGCTCAAGGATACTTCCTCGACGAGGCGACGATCCGGCGCGACCTTGCGGCCTGCGGCCCCGAGGCCGCTGGCCCGTCGCCCCGCCTCTCGCCCCTGCGCGAGGCCGATCTGACCGGCCTGCCCCCGGCCCGCATCCACACGGCGGAATACGATCCTGTCCGCGACGAGGGGGCGGCCTATGCCGAGCGTCTGGAGCGGGCGGGCGTCGAGACCGCCCACACCGTTCACGCCGGCATGATCCACTTCTTCTACGGCCTCGGGCGGCTGGTGCCGCGCGGCCGGCCGATCCTGTCCGAGATCGCCCGCGACTTCGGCGCCTGCCTCCGCGGCGCCTCCTACCCCCCCTTTTCCCAACCCAGCCTTGAGGAGAACCATTATGTCCCTGCGTGAGACCGTCTTCGCCGAGATTGCCGCCATCGCCGCCGAGCAGGAAAAGGCGATGCCGCCGATCACCGACGAGCTCGTGATGCTCGACACCGAGTTCGACTCGCTCTGCTTCGCGCTCCTCGTCGCGCGGATGGAGGATCTCACCGGCGCCGACCCGTTCGGCGAAATGGATGCCTCCGACCTGCCGGTGACGGTCGGCGACCTCGTCGCCCTCTACGACCGCGCCGCGGCCCGGCAGGCGGCCTGACCCCGATGATCCTGCGCGAGAGACTTCTGGCGGCGGGCGGACTCGAGGGCCTGTTCCTGTCCGACCACCGCAGCAAAAAAGATCTCGCCGGGATCGTTTCCGGCGAGCGCGACGCCGCCGCGACCGCGGCGCTTGCCGGCCGCCGCGTGCTGCTCGCGGTCGGCGGGCAGATGGCGGCGGCCCGCGCCATGATCGCGCTCGACGGCCTCGCGGCCCGGCTCGCCCTCGTCCCCCCGAAGCTCGCGCCGGAGCACATCGCCCGGATCGCATCGGATTCCGAGGCCGAGATCTGCGTCACCGATGCCGAGGGGCTGCCCCCCGACGCGCTGCCGGGCCTGCCCCGGATCGACGCGGCCGACGCGTTCCGGGCGGGCTCCGAGACATCGCGGGAGACGGACTGGGCACTGGCCACCTCCGGCACCACCGGCGCGCCGAAGCTCGTCGCCCATACCCTCGAAGGCCTCGCCGGCGGCATCAACACGGCTGCGGCGCCGGAGCCCGGCACGGTGTGGAGCACCTTCTACGACATCCGCCGCTACGGCGGCCTCCAAGTGTTCCTGCGGGCGATGCTCGGGCCGTCCTCGCTCGTGCTCTCCGACGCGGGCGAGCCGGTGCGCGACTATCTCGTCCGCGTCGGCGCGGCGGGCATCACCCACATCCTCGGCACGCCCTCGCACTGGCGCCTCGCTCTGATGAGCGCGGCGCTCGACCGGCTGAGCCCCCGCTATGTGCGGCTCTCGGGCGAGATCGCCGACCAGAACATCCTCGACGCCCTGCGCGACGCCTTCCCTGAGGCGCGCGTCGCCCACGCCTACGCCTCGACCGAGGGCGGGGTCGGCTTCACCGTCGAGGACGGGCAGGAGGGTTTCCCGGCCGCGCTGATCGGCACCCGCGCCGGGATCGAGATCACCGTGCGCGAGGACAGCCTGTTCGTGCGCTCTGGCCGCACCGGGCGGCGCTACCTCGGCGCGGCGCCCGAGGCGCTGATCGCCGGAGACGGGTTCATCGACACCGGCGACCTCGTGGAGCGACGGGGCGAGCGCTACCACTTCCTCGGCCGGCGCAGCGGCGTGATCAATGTCGGCGGCGCCAAGGTGCAGCCGGAGGAGGTCGAGACCTTCATCAACGCCTTCCCCGGCGTCTCGATGTCCCGCGTGCGCGCCCGGCCCAACCCGATCCTCGGCGCCGTGGTCGAGGCGGAGGTGGTGTTGCGCGCCGACGCAGGAGCGGATCAGGCGGCGCTGAAGAAGGCGATCATCGCCCACTGCCGCCCGCGCCTGGCCGGACACAAGGTGCCGGCGAGCGTGAAATTCGTGGATGCGCTGCCGATCACGTCGGGCGGCAAGCTGGTGCGGAGGGGCGCGTGAGCGACGATCTCAAGACCGGACGCCTCGTCGTCGTCACGGGCGCGAGCCGCGGGCTCGGTCTCGCCATGGCCGAAACGCTCGCCGCCGACGGGTTTCGCGTGGTGGCGCTCGCCCGGCGCCCGAGCGAGGCGCTGGAGGCCGCGCAGGAAGCCGCCGGCCCGGGCCGGATCGCCTTCATGCCCGCCGATCTCGGCGAGATCGATGCGCTCCAGGCTCTCGCCCAGAGAATCCGGGCCGAGCACGGGCCGGTCTACGGCCTCGTCAACAACGCCGCGCTCGGCACGCCCGGCCTGCTGACGACGATGCCGGCTTCGAAGATCGCCGAACTCGTCCACCTCAACACCCTCGCGCCGATGGTGCTGACCAAGTACCTCGCCCGCGGGATGATGACGGCCGGCGCCGGCCGGATCGTCAATGTCAGCTCGATCATCGCTTTCACCGGCTACAACGCGCTCTCGGTCTACGCCGCGACCAAGGCCTCGATGATCGGTTTCACCAAGTCGCTCGCCCGCGAGGTCGGCCGGCTCGGGGTGACGGTGAACGCGGTGGCGCCCGGCTTCATCGAGACGGCGATGACCGGCGAGATGGACGAGGCGGAGCGCGGGCGCGTGGCCAACCGCAGCGCCCTCAAGCGGCTGGCCGAGCCGCAGGACGTGGCCGACGCCGTCGCCTACCTGATGTCGGACCGCGCCCGCAACGTCACCGGCACCGTTCTGACCATCGATGCCGGCAGCACCGCCTGAAGCCGGCCAGCGACCTTGAACCGAGACTTCACTCGACAACAATTTGCGCGAAATCGATATATTTTGGATGGATTGGGCGGAAAATCGACGCCTATACCAATCCAATCAACAAGACCGGCAGTCCCGAAACGGCATCGTCCGGCTGGCATTGATTTCGCTCTGTTTCGAGCGCGTCTCCGAGCGGGACGAGAGCGCGCCTTGCTCACGGTTCGATCGCGCGGAGCCGTTGGACGAAATGGGTACCGGACAGCGCGACGAGCCGGAGGGGGCCGCCGATGAATGGGGTGAGCGAGACCGTGGAAGACGTCCCACCCGTGGGGGAGGGCGTCCGCAGCGCGCGGGTCAAGGTCCGCTGCCGCACCATCGAGGAGGATGACCTCGCCTCCGTGGTGCGGCTGCTACAAGTCGGCTTCCCCGATCGCTCCGAAGCCTATTGGCGGACCGGGCTCGACCGGCACCGCACCCAGCCGCTGCCCGACGACGTGCCGCGCTACGGCTATGTGCTGGAACGGGACGGGGCCATCGTCGGCGTCCTGCTCGCACTCTACCGCATGGTGACGGACGAGGCCGGCACGCATCTGCGCTGCAACCTCTCGAGCTGGTACGTTCTGCCGGAATTCCGCGCTCTGGGTACCCTGCTCGACGGCTTCGCCATGCGCGACCGGCGGGTGACCTACACCAATGTCTCGCCGGCTCCGCAGACGTGGCAGATGCACAAGGCGCGCGGCTTCAAGCCGGTCTGCTCGGGTCAGATGCTCGTCATGCCGCTGCTCGCCGGCCTCGGCCGGGGGCGCCGCGTCCGCGTGGCCACGCCGGAGACCCTGCGCCTGCTGCCGGAGCCGGAGGCCCGGCTGGTGGCCGACCACCTCGCCTATGGCTGCATCGGCCTCGTCTGTTCGGATGGGGAGAAGGCGTGGGCCGTCCTGTTCCAGCGGCGCGCCATCAAGCTGCGGCCGGGGGAAACCCGGTGGCCGCGCCTGCCCTGCCTCCAACTCGTCTACCGCTCGACCGCGCTCGACCTGTCCGCCTTCCTCGGCGCGATCGGCCGGCATCTCATACTGCACCACGCCATGCCCTGGTTCGTGCTCGATGCCGTGGGCAAGCTGCCCGGCTTTGCCGGACACTTCTTCGAGGGCCGCGCCCCGAAATACGCCCGTGGCCCGAACCCGCCGGCCACCGGAGACCTCACCTATACCGAGGTCGTCCTGTTCGGTGCCTAAGGGCGCTTATCCGCCGAAGCGGCGCCGTTCCGGGCCGGGGAACCCGTCGAAACATGGATCGATGCGGTTTCCGGTCGATGTCGTCGCGCGCCTCTACGCGGCGATCCGCATGGAGCAGCAGCTTCTAGCGCTCAGCGTAAGCCGACGGTCCGATCGAGCCGCTTCGAGATCGATCCGGCGCCGTTCCGAGTGGTCACGAAGTCGCGCGCACGCCTCACAGCCTGAAAGACGCCATAAACCAAGACTCCACGGAGTGTTGGCCCGGATGGGATCGGCGGGGCACGAGTTCGGCTTTCCCGACACCCGGACCAGACCAGAGACGACGTTCCATGGAAGTGCCGGAATGCTGAACTTCCTCTTGGTCGTCGCGGTGGCGGTCTGGTTCGTGCTGCTCTACCCGCTGGCGCGCCACCGACTCGAGACCCGGATGGGGCCGCTGAACGGTCCGCTAGCGGTCCCGTTCGCCCTGACGACGATCTTCGCGCTGCTGCCGCTGGTCTTCAACGTCCCGCGGGATGACGGCAACGCGGTGCTGGAGCAGGGGCTGACGGCCTCCAACCTCGCCCTCATCGTCATGACCGGGCTGACCGGGCTCTATCTCATCGCCCGGATCGCGGTGGACCGGCGCGTTCTGCTGGTGGCGTTCTCGATGCCGTACCTGCCGTTCACGCTGATGATCCTCGTGAACGGCCTCAGCACCGCGTGGTCGATCGTGCCGAGCTACACCGTCTATCGGACCGTGGAGCTGGCGATCTTCACGCTCACCTCGATCCTGATCTTCGACCGCAGCGATATCGAGCGGCGGCTGGCCAACCTCTTCGCGCTGTTCACCGTCGCGTGGCTGGTCGCGACGACGCCGATCATCCTCGACAATTTCGCGCATGGGGTCGTGTTCTCGTCGGCCAAGCACAACCTGATGCCTTATCTCTGCGCCGCGCACGCCTTCCTCGTCATCTTCGACGACCGCATCCCGCACCGGCGCGCCCATCTCCTGCTTGCCTTCGTCGGCTTCGTCATCGCGGGCTCGGCCGCGAGCACCGCCTCGCTCATCGCGGCAGCCCCCGGCCTGATGGTGGCGTCGCGCCACCGCCGGCTGCGCCTCCTCGGCTACACGGCCTTCACCGTCTACCTGATCGTGTTCGTGGCGCTGATGGTCGGGCTGTCGGCCTTCCCCGCCCTGCTCGACGTGGTCTCGGTCGTGCTGCAGAAGCCCCCGGAAGAGCTGGCCGACGCCACCGGGCGCGGCACCTTCTGGCCGGTCTTCATCGAGGCGACCAAGGACCGCTTCGTCGGCGCCGGCTACGCCGCGGGAGACCGCTTCATCCAGCTCCTCATTCCCACCACGGCTTTGGCGGAGACGCTGGCACGCGACGCCGTGTTCATCTCCAGCTCGCACAACATGGTGCTCAGCGCCTGGGCCGGCACCGGCCTGATCGGGCTCGGCCTCTGCGCGATGGTGCTGGGGACCGCCCTGCGCTGGGGGATGAAGCTCGACCGTCCCGGACGCCGCCTCGTCGCCACCTGCGTGTTCTTCCTGATCCTTAACGGCATGACGACGCCGGGCATCTTTCAGGACTGGAACATCAACGTCCTCACCTTCGTGGGTCTGCTGGCCTATGCCCGCATCGGCGCCCTGCGTCGCGCGCCGGTGGGCGCAGCCACCCCCGTTCCGGCGTCCACCGCCTTCGGTCTCCCGGTTGCGGCGTCCGCGTGATGCGCATCCTGGCGCACATCTTGAAGTGTGAGACCCAAACTACCTTCGGCCCGCGGCCGCTGTCCCGAAACGGGAAGGATCGTCCCCGGACGACCCACTCGGGGACGGGAATGGCGGACCGGATCGGTTGCTGCGGGCTCACGAGGCCCGCAGGCGCGTATTGTTCGAGAGTTTCGCGATGACGATGATCGAGCGGATGCCTTCGCGGTTCTTCGTCGGCGCCGAGCCCGGCAAGCCGGACGTGACGCCTGAACCCTGGTTCCTCGACCCGCGTGAGATCGGACGGGCCCTGCGCGCGCGCTGGGCGCTCGTGCTGGCCCCGGCTGTGCTCCTCTTGGTGGCGGCCGTGGCGTGGCTCGCGCTGGTGCCGCCGCTCTACGCCGCCGTGACGCAGATCCTGATCGACCCGCGCGGCATCCAAGTGGTCAAGGACGGCGTGACGCCCTCGGATCAGGCGAGCGATGCGAGCCTGTTCCTCGTCGACAGCCAGATCCGGGTCCTCATCTCCGACGAAGTGCTGCGGCAGGTCGTGACTCGGTTCAAGCTCGATCAGGACCCGGACTTCGTTCGTCCCGCGTCGCCGCTCGAGGCGCTCAAGAGCCGCCTCTCCGCGCTGATCGTCACCGCCGGCGGCCCTGCCGACGACACGCTCACCGCCCTGCGCACGCTGCGCGATCGCACGACTGCGCGCCGCCTGGAGCGCAGCTTCGTGGTCGAGCTCGCCGTCTCCAGCGAGGAACGTCGGAAGTCCGCTGAGCTCGCCCAGGCCATCGCCGAAACCTACCTCACCACCGTCTCGCAGGCGCAGGCGCAGGTCACCCGCAAGGCCGGCGAGGCGGTGTCGAGCCGGCTCGGCGAGTTGCAGGACGACCTCCGGCAGGCCGAGGACAAGGCGCAGAAGTTCCGTGCCGCCAACAACCTCGTCGGCACCCGCGGCCAGCTCGTCAGCGAGCAGGCGCTGACCCAGCTCAACCAGCAGCTCGGCGCGGCGCGTGCCCGGGCCGGCGAGCTGCGCGGGCGGCTCGCCCAGATCGAGGCGGTCGCCAACGGTCGGGCCGACCTCAACTCGGTGACCGAGATCGTCCAGTCCACGACGGTCGCGCAGTTGCGCGCCCAGCTCGCCCAGATCGAGGCGGCTCGGGCCGACACCCTGTCCAACCTCGGCCCCCGTCACCCCACCCTGCGCACCGGCGAGCTGCAGGTGCAGACCCTGCGCAACGACATCAATGCCGAAATTCGCCGCATCGCCGCGGCCACCCGCAACGACTACCGGTCGGCCTTGTCCAACGAGGCCTCGCTCGCCGCCACGCTGGAGAGCCGCAAGAAGGAGGCTCTGTCCGTTGACAAGAGCTTCGTGCGCCTGCGCGAACTGGAGCGGCAGGTCGAAGCGAGCCGCGCGGTCTACGAGGCCTTCCTCGTCCGCGCCCGCGAGCTTCAGGAGCAGCAGCGCCTCGACACCTCGACCTCGCGCGTCATCTCGCCCGCCTCGCTGCCGGAGCGCCGGCTCGGGCCGCCGATCCCGGCCATCTTCGCCGCGGCGCTGGCGGCCGGGCTCGGCCTCGGCACCGCGCTCGCCCTCCTCGCCGTGCCGGCCGCGGGGCGGATCGGTTCGCGCCGCCGGTTTCAGCAGCTCGCGGGGCTCCCCGTGGTCGCCGCCCTGCCGGCCAAGGTGCCGACCCGGACGCGAAGCAAGGCGGGCAGCGAATCCCTGCGCGCCGACACCGCCTACGACGTGGCCGTGGCCCGTCTCGGCAGCCGTCTGCAGCGCGACTTCGGCGCCACGCGGCCGACGGTGGTCCTCGTCACCTCGGCGGACGACCGGAGCGGCAAGTCGGAGCTGGCGCGCAGCCTCGCTGCCTCGGCCGCGCTCGACGGCCAGCGGGTGCTGCTCGTCGATGCCGACCCGGAAGCGATGATCTCGCGCGATCTGCGGAGTCAGGCCAAGCGCGGCGCCGCCGAGGTGCTGCGGACGCATTCGGGGCTCAGCGACGCGCTGGTCGAGGGGCCGACCGGGGTCAAGATCCTGCCCTTCGACGACGCGGCCCTGCGCCTCGGCACCGCGGCCTATACCGGGGCGATCCTGACGGCGGCTTCTGCCTTCGACACGGTCTTCGTCGATATCGGCCTGATCGGCACCGACATCGCTGCCGAGCGACTTGCCCAGGACCAGCGCTTCCCGGCCCTGCTGCTGACGGCCAGCGCCGCCCGCAGCGGCACCGCCCGGCTGCGGCGGGCGCTCGACGCTCTCGGCCGCGACCCGCGGGTGCAGCTCGTCATGACCGACGCCGAGGCCGAGGGGTGAGCCTCGGCCCGCTGCGGAGCGCGGCGGCGTTCCTCGCCGCCGTCCTCATCGGATCGCCGCTCTTCGGCTTCATTGCGGCGGTTCGGGCCGGCGAGGCGAAAGCGCCGCTGATCCTGCGGGTTGCGCCCACCGGAGACAGAGCCCCCCGTCGCGACGACCGCTTCAAGGATCTGCCACTAGCGCTGGCGCGCGTCGCCGCACTGCGCCGCCAGGGGGCGGGGCGGGCGATCGTCGTCGAGCTGGAACCCGGAACGCATCGGATCTCGGCGCCCGTCCGGATCGGCCCCGACCATGCCGGCACGGCCGAGGCGCCCCTGATCCTGCGCGGGGCCGCCGACGGATCGAGCCGGCTCGTCGGCAGCGTGCCCCTGGCGCCCGCATCGCTGCCGCCGCGCCTGCGCGCCCGGTTGCCCGCCTCGGCCCGCGGCGCGGTGCGCGCCTACCAATTGCCCGAGGCTTTGCGCGGGGAGCTCGCCTACCGCGCGCCGCGGCGCCTACGCGAGACGCACCCGCGCGTCACCGAGATCTTCGATGCGGGCGGTGCGTTGCGCCCGGCGCAGTGGCCGAACCCTGGGCCGAACCCCGGCTGGACGACGGTCGCCGCGGCCGAAGCGGGAGGCCTAGCCTTCACCCTCAAGGACGCGTCGGGCCTGCCCGATCTGTCCCTGGAGCGCGACCTGTGGGTGGAAGGCTTCTGGCGCTGGGACTGGCTGCTGGAAACGCTTCACGTGGCACAGGTCGATCAGCGCCGCCGCCGGCTCGAACTGGACCTACCGCCCTACGAGGGCATCCGCGACGGCGCCCGGATGCGGCTGGTCCATGCGCTCGGTGCCCTCGATGAACCCGGCGAATGGTGGCGCGACGGCGAGAGCGGCCTGCTGCTGGCCTGGCCGTCTCCCGGCGCGGCCGACCTCGAAGTCAGCCTCGCCGAGACGCTGATCCGGGCCGATGGCGCGCGGCATCTGCGCATCGAGCGGCTTCGGCTGGAGCGCGCGCGCGGCGACCTGATCGTCGTGCGGGGGGGCGAGGATATCGAGATCCGCGCGAGCGAAATGGCCTGGGCGGCAGGCCGGGCGGCGGTGTTCGAGGGGGTGACCGGGGGCGGCGTCTCCGGCAGCACGGTCCACGATATCGGCGCGAGCGCTGTCCGGCTGGTCGGCGGCGACCGCGCCACGCTCCGGCGGGGCGGGCTGTTCGTGCGCGACACCCGCTTCACCCGCTTCTCGCGGCTGAGCCAGACCCAGAGTTCCGCGATCGAACTCGACGGCGTCGGCGCGGAGGCGAGCGGAAACCTCATCACCGACGCGATCGGCTACGCCATCTACCTGCGCGGCAACGATCACGTCTTTCGCGGCAATGAGGTCGCCCGCCTGATCCACGGCCTGAGCGATACCGGCGCGATCTATGCTGGACGCGACTTCACCGCCCGCGGCTCGGTCATCGAGGACAACTATGTCCACGACATCCGCACCGGGCCGGGAATGGAGGTGAAGGGCGTCTATCTCGACGACATGGCGAGCGGCTTCACCATCCGCCGCAACCTGTTCGTCGATGTGCAGCAACCGGTCTTCATCGGCGGCGGCAACGACAACACGATCACCCGCAACGTCTTCGTCGCGTCGAGCCCGATGGTCGCCCTTGATGCGCGGGGTCTGACGTGGATGAAGCCATCGCTGAACGAAGCGGATTCGGAGTTCCGGGCCGCCTTCGCCGCGATGCCGCTCGACTCCGCGCCCTGGCGGATGCGCTATCCGAAGCTTGCGGAGGCGCTGACCGACGAGCCGGGCGTGGCGCGCAACAACCAGATCGTCGACAACGTGAGTATCGGCAGCGACGACCTCGCGCTCACCGACAAGGCGGAGGCGGGCCGGCAGATCATCCTGTTCAACACCCGCCTCGACGGCCCGGCCCCGAATCCGGGCGACCTCGAGGCGCTGGCCCGCTTCACCGCCGAGCGCGGCATCACGCTTCGCCTCGACCCGTCGAAGATGCGGCGGGATGGGTTACCGGCCTCGCCGTTCACGGACGCGCGGCGCTGACCGCTTGACCAAGCGGCACTGAGGCCGACCCGCGACCGGCTCTCCCTGAGGGTCCGGCCGTTGCGGGGGCAATCGGCGACGATCCAATTCATCGCCGATCGGGATCACGACCGCGGACGCTTCACGCGGCCTTGGACGGCACCTCGGTGAGGGTCGAGAACTCGCTGACGATGGCCTCGTGCACCTGCTTCAGCCAATCCTCGGCGATCCGCGCACGCTCCTCGGCAGCCTCGGCCCGCTCTTCCGCCGCGCGGATGCGCTGCTCGGCCTGAGCCTGCACGTTGGCCGCCTTGGTCTCCGCGGCCCGGACCCGCTCGCTGGCGAGCTTCACGTCGTCACGAACGCGTTCCAGCAGTTCGTGCACGCGCTGCTCCTGCTCCTGAGCCTGCGCCTCGACTTCACGCGTCCGCTGGGCGGCGGCCCGCACGCGGTCGATCAGGTTCGCCCAATCCTGAGAGGAGGAGGGCGACGCCACCACCACGGAGTCGTTCGCATCGGCATCCGATTGGACGAGACGCAGAATACTCGTCAGGCTATCGGCCTGCTTCGGAGCATCGTGAGAAGCGACAGTCATCTCTTGAGACTCAGCGTGATCAAGATCAAGTGGACGCTCCCAGCGCATTTTCTTGATTATGTCCATTATGAAACGCTTCCAGCGAGACATGGATGCCAGGCGGACACAAGCGGGCGATGAATGATCCGCAAAATCACAATCGTTCGAAATAAACAGCCGAAGCAAGTCAAATTTTTAAGGACGATATTGCCGAGTTTGTCTTCCATTAAGATGTTGTAAAAATATCACTAATAGGGCCGATGTATTCTCGATTTGCTATAGAATGTTAATCGCTTCGCTGCGAGACGCTCGGCAGTTCGATAGAGGTTAGTCCTAGCCTTTTCGGACTATCGACCAAGGCTTGACCCTGAGCCAGCCGGATAGATCGATTATTTTCGCTTCCGTCGTTGAATGTAGCCTTCGCTCGGAGCGGCTGCAGAGCGCCCCCCTTCCGTCCTGCGCCGCGAACAAGTCTGGATACAACTTCGCATTGCGTGATCCGGGCCGGAGGGCACGGTCAGGTGCGCTCCGCCAGAAGGGGCTCGAGGGCATCGAGATATCCCGCGACGGCCGCCTCAACCGTGAAATGCGGGAGCGCGCCCTCTGCCGCACGGCGCAGGTCCCGGCGGCGGCCCTCATCGTCGAGGAGCCGCAGGGTCGCATCGACCCAATCCGCCACCGTCATCGGCCGCACCTCGCCACAGCCATAGGTCTCGAGGAGACCACGGGCCGCGCCGGAATGGGGTGAGGCGAGCACCGGCGTCCCGCTCTGGAGCGCCTCCTGCACGACGATTCCCCACACGTCGCCGCGGCTCGGAAACAGGAAGAGTCGGGCCGAGGCGTAGACCGCGGGCAGCGCCTCCTGGCCCAGGAAGCCATCGAAGCGTGCGGAGATTCCCGCCTGCGCGAAGCGCGCCTCCATCTCCCCCCGCAATGGGCCGTCCCCCGCGACCCGGACCGACAGGCGCCGGCCGCGGGAACAGCAGCCGAGCACCACCTCGGTGAAGAAGCGTGCGCCCTTCACCTCCTCGTTCAGCATGCCGCAGAACAGGAGGTCGTAGGGCCGTTCGGTGTCGGGCGGGGGCGGGGCGGGCGGCGTCCAGGCCGGAAAGAGCGGGCTCAGGACGAAGTTTCGAGCCGGCAAGCCGTAGCGAGCCAGCACGGCGCCACTGCCCTCGCTCGGTCCGATCCCGGCGGAGGCCCCCGCGACGATGGCACGGCGCAGCCAGCGATGCGGGGCCGAGCGCTCGCCGGGATCGGTCTCGGGCACCCCGTCGGTGCGGATCAGGGTGGGGATGCGCCGCAGGCGCGCGGCGCCGGCGGCCAACAGCATGGTCGGCGAGAAGTCGTTGAGCACCACCGCCGCCGGATGGAGGGCGGCGAGCCGCGGCACCACCGCCGGGTTGACGTAGAGGTTGCGGATCGAGGAGCGGTGCCAGCGCAGGCCCGGCAGCACCGCATGCCGGTAGAGGCGCGGCGGCGGCATCACCCATTGCCGCGCGCTCTCGCGCGGCGTGCAGGACAGGACGTGCAGGGCCCGGCCGTCTCGGCCGGAGAGCCGTTCCGCCAGATGCTCGTAGAGAACATGCGTGTAGGGCGCGAGCGCCCCGGTCACGACGACGATCGGGCGCATCGCACTGGTTGCCATGGATGGGCGACCTCAGGTCAGGCGCCGCGGACCCGAACCGGCCCGGCGCCGATCGGCAGGGATAGAGCATCGTCCCGAAAGGTGACCACCGGCTTTCGGGACGACGCGGTCAACATGTGTCGAGACCGGAAATCGTCTCAAGCCGCTCCCCGCGCCCGCCCCCCCGTCCGGCGGCCGCCCATCAGCGCCTCGAAATCGGAGACCGGCCAATGCGGTTCGACCACGTGGCGGGGCATCGCCGGCAGGTCCGCTTCGCTCAACGCCCGGCCGCGCCGCGTGGTGAAGAAGGTCCGGTAGCCGCTCTCCAGGGCCAGCGCCGGGTCATGCTCCGGATCGAAATCGTGGCCGGCGACGCCCCAGGGGCAGGCGAAATGGCGGATCTCCCGGCCGGTGAGGGCAGCAAGGTCGTGCCGGGAGCGGGTGATCTCGTCGGCGACCCGCGTGCGGTCGAGCCGGCTCAGGCGCTGGTGGGTGGCGGTGTGGGATCCGATGTCGAGACCGTCGGCGCACCAGGCCGCGATCTCGGCCCGTCCCATATAGAGGCGCCCGCTCGGGGACAGGGACGTCGCCCGGTCGAGGCCGGGCGGCGTGCTCGGCGGCGCGTCGATCCAGTCGCTGATGAGGAAGACGATGCCCGGAATGCCCAGGGCCCGCAGAACCGGACGCGCCACCTCGAAGGTGTCGGCATAGCCGTCGTCGAGGGTGACGAGGAAGGCGCGGTCGCGGGCCGGCCAGCCCGCGGCGAGGCGCTCGGCGGCCCCGTCGGCATCGATGAAATCGCCGTACCGGCCGAGATGGCGCAGTTGCGCGGCGAAACGATCCTGCTGGGCTTCGGGCACCTGATGGTAGCACAGGGTGTAGAGACCGGGCTCGGCGCAGGCCAACGACTTGAACAGGGCGCTCCCGCGCAGGGCGAGCGCGCGCAGGGCCGGCGCGCGGCGCAACGTCGTTTTGACCCAGTGCTTCATCCGCGTCTCACCCTCCGATGCCTGCATCTATCACAGAGATAAGCCGATGGCTTCTGCACAAATCATCCCGAGCGACCGTGGTTAATCTGACATATTGGTTTCAATATTGATGACGGCGCGGTGGCTCGTCCCTTGCTCATCAGCGTTAGGCAGGCCATGGCCTGTCCCGCGCCGGAACGGCCGGCACGGAGAGGATGTTCGAAGGTGGGGCAACTGACGGTCGTCGACGTCACGGACGATCCCGATTGGGACGCGGCGGTCTGGCAGCAGCCGGGCGCCAATCTCTACGCGTCGCGCCGCTGGGGCGAGTACAAAAGCTGCATCGGCTGGGACGTGCGGCGGCTCGCCATCCGCGCGGGTGACGGGCAGGCGCTCGCCTACGCCCAGGTTCAGCGCCGCCGCCGCTGGCTCGGCCACGTCGTCCTGGCGCAGGGCTGCCCGGTCCTGACACGGCTGGGCGAGAAGCGGGCGGAGGCGGTGTTCCGCGCCTTTCTCAGGCATCTCGAACTCGGCCGCCTCGATCTGCTCGGCGTGAACTACCAGCAGTTCCAGACGCCGGCAGCGGTGCTGGCCCTGCTCGGCCACGGCTTCGCGCCGGTCGTCACCGCCCGGACGCACACGCTGGAACTGGATCTGACCGAGGAAATGGACCAGATCCGCTCCGCCATGGAGGGCCGCTGGCGCGACGTTCTCAAGACCGCCGAGCGAAACCCGGATCTCACGACCACATTCCCGACCGGTCCGGCCGAGCGGCTGGCGGCCTTCGAGACCTTCGGCCGCCTCTACGATGCCCTGAAGCGGCGCAAGGGCTTCCGCAACAGCCTCGACACGGCGGCCTTCCGCGATCTGGCCGCGAACGACCCGAATCTGCTGTTCCTCGAAATGCGCGAGCGGGACGAACCCGTTCTGGTGCGGATCATCCACCGGACGGCGAACCGCTGGACGGACTTCTACGTCGCCTCGAACGAGCGGGCCAAGGCGACCGGAGCCGGCCGCCTCGCCCTCTGGCGCCTGATCGAGCGGGCCAAGCGCGAGGGGGCCTCAGTGCTCGATCTCGGCGGCATCGACCCTGCCGGCAATCCGGGCGTCACCGAATTCAAGCGCGGCGCCAGCCGCAACGTCGTGGCGTCCAACCCGCTCTGGCTGTTCAGCCGGAGCCGGGCGATGCGCCGCGCCGCGACGGCCATCCTGGCCACGCGCTGAGCAGGACATCCGCGATGCCCGAAGCCCACACCGCGCCCGTCCCGCCGGCAGGCCTGCTCCGGCGCGCCGCCGGCCTCGTCCGGCGCCCGCCGGCCGCGCTCGCAGCCCTGGCCGACCAGGGCGTCGTCAGCGGCTTCGGCTTCCTCAGCGGCATCGTCGCCGCCCGCCTGCTCGGCATCGCCGAGTTCGGGCATTTCGCGATGATCCTGATCGTGCTCACCTTCGCGCAGGCCCTGCACAACGCCCTCATCACCGCGCCGATGATGACGCTGGTCGGTGCCCGCAGCGGCGTCTCGACGGCCTATGCCGCGACCATCCTTACGGGCGCCTTCCTGCTCTGCGTGCCCGGCGCGGTCTTCGTGGTGATCGCCCTCCTCATCGGCGGGATGTCGGGCGAGACGCTTCTGGCGGCCTGCGCCCTGATGCTGGCGCAGAACCTCCAGTTCACCCTGCGCCGCCTCCTGTTTGCGAAAGGTCGGGGCGTGCAGGCCCTGCTCATGGATTTCGCCCGCGCCGCGAGCTTCCCCTTCATCGCCCTGCTGATCTGGCTTGAGCACGACGTCATCGGCAGCAACGGCTTCGTCTGGCTGCTCGCCGCGACCTCGTTCGCGACCTGCCTGCCCTTCATCGTTGCGTTCGGCCGGCCGATCCTGCGCCGGCCCGGCTGCGTGCAGACCGGCGCAGTCTTTCGGCGCCACATCCCGCTCGCCCGCTGGCTCCTGCCGATCGTCTTCGTCACCTTCGTCCAGGAACAGCTCATCTGGCTCGTGGCAGGCGCGACGCTGGGCCTCGAGGAACTCGGCGGCCTGCGGGCGGCGCAGTACCTCGTCGGGACCGTGCTGCTGCTGCTCGCCGCCACGGAGAACGTCCTGCCGGTGGCCGCCGCGCGCGCGCATTCCGAGGGCGGGGAGGCGGCCCTGCGCCGCTACCTCATGCGCACGGGCATCAAGCTCGGGGTGCCGATCATCGCGATCCTCGCGGTCCTCGCCATTCCGGGCGCGATGTGGCTGCGCCTGATCTTCGGGGCGGAATATGCGGCCTATGCCAACTGCCTGCACATCCTCTCGGTCAGCGTCGTGGTCGTGCTGGCCCGCGACCTCACCGCGAACTACTTCCGCGCCAAGCAGAACACCCGGGTGCTGTTCGCCTCGCTCTGCGTGAGCATGCTCGTGTCGCTCGCCGTGGTGGTCCCGCTGATGCAGGCCGGCGGCGTCAGCGGCGCCGCGGCGGCGGTGGGGGCGGGGCACCTCGCCTCCCTCATCTACCTCGTGCTGGCCGCGCGGCGGCAATCGCGCCCGGCCTCGGCATGGCCGATGCCGGGCCGGTGGCGGCGCTCGCTCAGGCCGGCCAAGTCGGCGCAGACCTGAACACCGCCGGGGATCGGGGCGAAACGCACCCGACTTCGACGGTGCGAAGCACGGTTCGAAGCGGGGAGACGGTTTCACGCGACGGCCGAGGCCGGACGGTCGGCCTTCGACACAATGTGGGCCGCTGGAATGCCCGCCTTTGGGCAATCCAGCTCGACGGGCTCAAGCGACCGGGTTTGCACGCGATCGATCGCGCGGCCTGATTCTTCGTCGGCGTGCGGGAAGCACGGCAGACCGGGCGGCGCGCCTGAACGCGCCGCCCGTCACACGCTTTACTCGGCGGCCATCGGCGCAGCCTCCGCCGGGACGACGCGGGCTGCGCAGAATTTGAACTCGGGTATCTTTCCGAGGGGGTCGAGGGCGGGGTTGGTCAGAAGGTTGGCGGCGGCTTCCGCGTAGCAGAAGGGCATGAAGATCATGCCGATCGGCACGTCCCGGTCGGAGCGCACCTTCAACACGACGGCGCCGCGCCGTGTTTCCAACCGCATCGACCCGCCCGGCCGGAGACCGAGCCGGTAGAGCTCCTTTGGTGCCATGAAGGCCACCGCCTCCGGCTCCAGCGCGTCGAGCACGCCCGCGCGCCGGGTCATCGAGCCCGTGTGCCAATGTTCGAGCACGCGGCCGGTCGAGAGCACCATCGGGAACTCTTCATCCGGCACCTCGTCCGGCGGCACGATCGCCGCGGGCACGATCTTGGCGCGCCCGCTCTCGGTCGGGAAGCCGGCATAGAAGATGATCTCGTTGCCAGGCTGGTCCGGGGCATCGACCGGATAGGTCACCGCCCCCTCGCGCTCCAGCCGCTCCCAGGTGATGTTGTTCAAGGACGGCATCACCTGCGCCATTTCGGCGAAGATGTCGGCCGGGCCGCCGTAGTTCCAGTCGAGGTCGAGGCGTCGGGCCAGTTCCTGGATGATCCACCAATCCTGGCGCGCATCGCCCGGAGGCGCGACGACGGGCTGGGCGATCTGCACGCGCCGGTCGGTGTTGGTGAAGGTACCGGCCTTCTCGGCAAAGGCCGAGGCCGGCAGCACCACGTCGGCGTGGAAGGCCGTCTCGGTCAGGAACAGGTCCTGCACCACGAGGTGGTCGAGCATCGCCAGCGCGTGGCGGGCGTGGTTGAGGTCGGGGTCGGACATCGCCGGGTTCTCGCCCTCGACGAACATGCCCCGGATCTCGCCCGCGTGGATCGCGCGCATGATCTCGACCACGGTGAGGCCCTTCTGAGGATCGAGGGACTGGCCCCAGAACTCCTCGAACAGCTCGCGCACCGCGTCCTTCTCGACCGACTGATAGTCCGGGTAGACCATCGGGATCAGGCCGGCATCGGACGCGCCCTGGACGTTGTTCTGGCCGCGCAACGGGTGCAGGCCGGTACCGGGCCGGCCGATCTGGCCGGTGATGAGGGCGAGCGCGATCAGGCAGCGCGAGTTGTCGGTGCCGTGGACGTGCTGGCTGACGCCCATGCCCCAGAAGATGAGCGATGACTTGGCCCGGGCGTAGAGCCGGGCGACCTCGCGCAGGGTCTCGGCGTCGATGCCGCAGACCGAGGCCATCTTCTCCGGCGTGAAGTCGACGATCTTCTCGCGCAGAGCCTCGAAGTTCTCGGTGTAGCCGGCGATGTACTGCTCGTCGTAGAGGCCCTCCGTGACGATCACGTTGAGCATCGCGTTGAGCATCGCCACGTCCGAGCCGGGGCGGAAGGCGAGGTGCCGATAGGCGTGGCGCGACAGCGTCTGGCGCCGCGGGTCCATGATGATCAGCTTGGCGCCGCGCTGCTTCACCGCGTTCTTGAGGAAGGTCGCCGCGACCGGATGGTTCACGGTCGGGTTGGCGCCGATGACGACGATGACCTCGGCGTCGAGCGCTGCCGAGAAGGGAGCGGTGACGGCGCCGGAATTCAGGCCCTCCATCAGCGCGGCCACCGACGAGGCGTGGCACAAGCGCGTGCAGTGATCGACGTTGTTGGTGCCGAAGCCGAGGCGGACGAGCTTCTGGAAGAGGTAGGCCTCCTCATTCGAACCCTTGGCCGAGCCGAAGCCCGCCAGCGCCTTGCGCCCGTTGGTGTCACGGATCGCCTTCAGGCCGCCCGCCGCGCGGTCGAGCGCCTCGTCCCAGGTCGCCTCGCGGAAATGCGTCCAGGGGTTGGCCGGATCGACCTGATCGTTGGCGTCCTTGGGCACGTTCTCCAAGCGGATGAGCGGCACCGTCAGGCGGTGGGGGTGGTGGACGTAGTCGAAGCCGAAGCGGCCCTTCACGCAGAGCCGGTTCTGGTTGGCCGGTCCGTTCACGCCCTCGGCGTAGACGATGCGCTCGTCCTTGACCTTGTAGGAGACTTGGCAGCCGACGCCGCAATAGGGGCAGAGCGACTTCACCTCGCGGTCGGGATAGACCGTCCGGGTCTGGTTGGCGTCGAGATAGGCGGCCGGCATCAGCGCGCCGGTGGGGCAGGCCTGGACGCACTCGCCGCAGGCGACGCAGGTGGAGCCACCCATCGGATCGTCGAAGTCGAACACAACCTTGGAGCCCGCGGCGCGGTAGGCCATGCCGATCACGTCGTTGACCTGAACCTCGCGGCAGGCGCGCACACAGAGATTGCACTGGATGCAGGCGTCGAGGTTGACGCTCATCGCCGGATGGCTGACGTCGCTGGTCCAGCGCTCGGCCGCCGGGAAGCGGCTCTCGGTCACGTCGAGAACGTCGGCCTGCACCCAGAAATGCGACGACGGGTCATGCGAGGTCGCGCGCTCGGGCTGATCGGCCACGAGCAGTTCGAGCACCATGGCGCGGGCCTTGGTGGCGCGCTCGGTGGCCGATTTCACCTTCATGCCGATCGCGGGCGTGCGCTTGCACGAGGCGGCGAGCACGCGCTCGCCCTCGATCTCGACCATGCAGGCGCGGCAATTGCCGTCCGGGCGGTAACCGGGATCGGGCTTGTGGCAGAGATGCGGGATATGCGTGCCGAGGCGCTTGGCGACCGCCCAGATCGTCTCGCCGGGCTGGGCCTCGACCTGTTGGCCGTCGAACTCGAAGGCGATGGTCGCAGGCGCGACCGGGGCGTCCTTGATGCCGTAGGTGCCCGAAGGGTCGGGCGCGGCCTGGCCACCCGACTTGGCGCCCTGCGAGTAGGCGCCGCCGGACGTCGATGGCGCGCCATTTGCCGGCCCGCCGGCATCCTGACGTTCGTCGGCGCGGATCTCGGGCTGTTCGATCTTGTTGCCGTGCGGTTCGGGGCCGTTGCTCATGCGTCCGCTCCAGGCTCTGGCATCGTGTGAGGAGACATCGTCGGGCTGGGCGTCACTCGGCCGCCACGGCCCGCGGCTCCGGGAAGAGATCGGGGAAATACTTGATCACGGTGCTGACGGGGTTCGAGGCCGCCTGACCGAGACCGCAGATTGAGGCGTCGCGCATGCACTGCGCCAGCTCGCCGAGGAGATCGGTGTCCCACACGCCGTTCTCCATCAGCATGCGGGCCTTCTGCGTGCCCGAGCGGCAGGGCGTGCACTGGCCGCAGGACTCGTCCTCGAAGAACTTCATCAGGTTCAACGCGGCACCGCGCACATCGTCCTGATCGGACAGGATCACGACCGCGGCCGAGCCGATGAAGCAGCCGTATTTTTCCAGCGTGCCGAAATCGAGCGGGATGTCGTTCATCGAGGCCGGCAGGATGCCGCCAGAGGCCCCGCCCGGCAGGTAGGCCGCGAAGCTGTGGCCGTCAGAGATGCCGCCGCAATACTCGTCGATGAGTTCCTGGATGGTCAGGCCGGCGGGCGCGAGCTTGACGCCCGGCTCCTTGACCCGGCCCGAAACCGAGTAGGAGCGCAAGCCGACGCGGCCGTTGCGCCCGTGGCTCTTCCACCATTCGGCGCCGCGCTCGATCAGGTCGCGCACCCAGAACAGCGTCTCGATGTTGTTGATCAGCGTCGGCCGGTTGAACAGGCCGACCTGGAACGGGAAGGGCGGCTTGTGCCGCGGCAGGCCGCGCTTGCCCTCCAGCGACTCGATCAGCGAGGATTCCTCGCCGCAGATATAGGCGCCCGCGCCCCGGCGCAGGTGGATGCGAGTGCCGCCCTCGGGGAGCTTCGCAATCTCGCGGGCCAGGATCTCGCGGGAGATCGGGTACTCGTCGCGCAGGTAGATGTAGACGTCGGCGGCCTCGACGACGTGGGCGCCGATCAGCATGCCCTCAAGGAAGCGGTGCGGGTCGGTGTTGAGGTAGAGCTGGTCCTTGAAGGTCCCGGGCTCGCCCTCGTCGCCGTTGACCGCCATCAGCCGGGGTCCGGGCTCGCCGCGCACGGAGCGCCACTTGCGGCCCGTGGGGAAGCCGGCGCCGCCGAGGCCGCGCAGGCCGCCGTCGTCGAGCACCTTCAGCACGTCATCGACCGGCAGTTCGCCGCTGCGCAGGCGCTCCAGGGTCGCGTAGCCGCCACCGGCCCGGTAGGCGTCGTAATCGACGTAAGTGGGGATGTGGGCGTGGGTGTCCTCGGCCTCAACCGCCGCGCGCACGGAGGCGAGGTCGGCCCGGTGCAGGAAGTTGTGCCCGACCTCGACCGCCGGGGCGTGGTCGCACAGGCCGACACAGGGCGCGCGCACGACGCGGACCGCATCCGAGGCCAGCTCGCGCTGCAGCGTCTCCAGCAGCTCGTCGGCGCCGAACATGGCGCAGGTGATGCTGTCGCAGACCCGGATCGTCAGGCGCGGGATGTCGGCCTCACCCTCCTTCACCACATCGAAATGCGCGTAGAAGGTCGCAGTCTCGAACACCTCGGCGAAGGCGAGGCTCATCTCGTCGGCCAGCGCCGCGAGATGATCGGCGCTGATCTGGCCGTAGGTGTCTTGGATCAGGTGCAGGTGCTCGATCAGCAGGTCGCGCTGGCGCGAACGGGTGCCGAGCAGTTCCTCGATCTCGACCTTGGCGTGGGGATCGACCTGACGCCCCTTCGGCACGGCGCGGGCGACGTTACGGCCACGGCCCGGATGCGCGAAGCTCCGGACAGTCCCACTTGCCTCACTCATGACGCGACCTGTGTTCCAACTAATGGGGACGGAGGGACGGAAAAGTGCCGGGGAGTGGGGCGGTTACTGGCCGCCAAAGGCGCGCAGCGGTTGTCCCGCCTCGGAGCGCGTCCGCATGGTGACCGCTCCCGATGCCTCGTCCAGCGAAGCGATACGGGGACCGACGACGGCGTCGAGTTCCGTCTCGAACGCGTCGAGCGCGGCGTTCAGTCGTTCCAGACGATCGGCACCCGACGATCCGCCGCCTTCGGCTTCGAAAGCCTTCACCAGGACATCTCGAACCTGGGCGATCAATTCCTGCGTAAGCGGCGGCTTAGCTTGCGCGGCATAAGCATCCGTAACGGCGGCCGCGAGGCGGCTGACATCCATGATCATGCCTGCACAAGGGTGGAATAGGAGAGGCTTTGCATATTCGCTCGCCTGAGTTGTAGGGGGCCCGATCTGAAATCAGGCGATATAATGCAGGGATTACGTCAGATTGTCATTATATTAAACTGCATGTGGAGCATACCCCACCAGCGTTTCACGCTGCCTTGAGGCCCAGTTCCATCGCATCCAGGCGGCAAGACAGGGGTTGACGGCGACACCTTTGCCGCAAGCCAGGCCTGACGATCCGACTTCGCCGCCGCATCTCCCCGCTCGATGATGTCTCTGGCAACACGGTTGGGATCACCATGCGTCGTCGGTTGCCCAAGCGCCGTTCAGGCGCCATGGGAACCCGCCTGTCGGAACGGGTTCTGGCTGCCTCGGGCGTGCTGCTGCTCGCGGCGATCACCCCGCTGCGGTTGTCCCGGCCCACAGGCGACGCAAAAGGCTTCGTGGCCGGATACCTGCCGACACAGAGCTCATAGGCTCAGCTCCCTTCAGGCCGGCGATCCATGGCAACTCTGACCGCAACGATACACGATCTGTACGAGGGCGAGACCAGACGGGCGCACCGCTTCCGCTACGCCCTGCTCGTGTTCGACGTGGCAACGATCGCCTTCGTCATGGTCACCTCGTTCCTGCCGCTGATGCCCTGGATCATCGCCTGCGACCTGGTGCTGGGCGTATGCGTGCTGCTCGATTTTGCCGCCCGCCTCAGCATCAGCCGCGCCCCCGCGCGCGAGTTCCTGCACCTGAGCACCTGGACCGACGTGATCGCGATCGCCTCGTTCCTCGCCCCGGTGGTGGTCGAAGGCATCGGGTTCCTGCGCGTTCTGCGCACGTTGCGCCTGCTGCGCACCTATCATCTGCTGGAGCGACTGCGGAAGGACAGCAAGCTGTTCCGCCGCAACGAAGATGTCATTCTGGCCGCTACCAACTTGGTGGTATTCGTCTTCACGATGACGGGCATTGTCTACGCGACGCAGCACAACACCAACCCGGCCATCCAGACGCCGATCGATGCGCTGTACTTCACGGTGACATCGCTGACGACCACGGGCTACGGCGATATCACCTTACCAGGGCCCACCGGGCGGCTGCTCTCGGTCTTCGTGATGATCTGCGGCGTGACGCTGTTCTTTCGTCTCGCTCAGGTGGTGTTCCGTCCCTACAAAGTGCGCTTCCCTTGCGACGCCTGCGGGCTGCAACGCCACGAGCCCGACGCCGTGCACTGCAAGGCCTGCGGCAACCTGATGAAGATCCCCGACGAGGGCGATGACTGAACTCCAGGCCGCCTGCAAACGCGCGGAACGGGGGGATGACGGGTGATCCGCAAGAGGTCGGCAGCGGCCCGGCGCACGGCTAAGCCGACGCGTTGCAAGCCTGAAGGATCATTTCGAGAACCAGCTTTTACCGTTCGGGGCAATGGCTTGTCGGCACCCGCCCCTCACGGGCACTCGTAGTGGAAGCGCCCGCCGGAAGTCGGCAGTTCGGCCAGGCGTTCGAGCCCCCGCCGCATGTCGCGGGCACCCGCCTCCCAGCGGTCGCGGATCGAGGAGGGCGAGAAGTCGAAGCTCTTCGACGCGAGCTGGTCCGCGCCGGCCTGATGGACGATGTGCAAGAGCGTCGCGGCGGGGCCGTCCGGGTCGAGCCGCTCGCGCAGGGCGTAGCTGCGCGCCAGTCCCGTCACCGCGCGCCGGGCGGCGCTGGCGAAGATGAGATCGTTGGCCCGTTCCAGCACCGCGTCGAGCGAGCGGGGCCGATCGGCCCGCAGCGAGAACAGGTCGAGGGCGATGCAGAGCAGGTCGCGGGTCGGCTCGGGCTCGAACAGCGGATCGAGGGGGAGGTTGTTGGTGTAGCCGGCATCGCACAGCATCCGCCCGTCGATCTCGACCGGCGGGAACGCCGGCAGCAGGGCGGCGCTGGCCAGGATGTGCTCGGGCTGGATCGTCTGGCGGGTGTTGTCGAAGAACACCTCCTCGCCGGTCGCCACGTCGATGCAGGCGATGGTGAGCCGGATCTCGGCCCGGTTCAGGCGCTCAAAGTCGACGAGCCGCTCAAGCGTGGCGCGTAGGGGCCTGTGGTCGAAGAGGGCAACGTCGTTGGGCACCCAGGGCAGGGCCGACCACAGGCCGGGATAGCGGTGCGTGAAGATGCTGGGCCGCCCCCAGGCCAGCGTCAGGAGCGAGTGGAGGGCATTGTAGTACTGCCGCGGCTTCAGGAAATCGGTTCCGGAGAGGCCGGTATGCAGGGTCGCCTCGTTCCAGAACCGGTGAAGCCGCTCGATCCGATCCTCCGGCGCGTTGCCGGCGATGATCGCACCGGTGACGGCCCCCATGGAGGCGCCCACCAATCGGTCCGGCCGGATGCCGCGGGCCTGCAGAACCTCGAAGGCGCCCGCGTGATAGGCACCGAGCGCGTTGCCGCCGCCGAACACGATGGCGGTGTCGCGCGGTTGGGAGACTGTCTGCATCGACGGAACGGACCTTTTTTCTTCGCGGTGGACCGAGCCAGACCGCGCCCGTTCGCAGGATCATCGTGGCCCCCCTCGCGCTCGGACTAACCCGGCGGCCGGCCATCCTGTTCGATCAGCGACCGGTAAGCCCTCGCGGTTGGCGAGGGGCGGCGCCTCGGATGAACGGCCAGCCGGCCTGAATGCGCGCAGGCGTGTTGAGGGCGAACAGCGACCGAAGAGGGGTCACTTCCGTTCCGCCGCGAGGACGTGGGCCACGATCGCGTTGGCGTGTCCGTGACCCATTCCGTGGTCGGCCTTCAGCATCGCGACCAAGTCCATGTGCTTGGCCGGAAGCCTCTTCCGCACGATCTCCTGCCACTCGCCGATGGGACGCCCGTACGTCTTCTCGATGGAGGGAAAGTATGAGGCCGGTCCCTTGATCGGTTCAGCAGACACGTCGAGACGGGCTCCGGGCGATGCGGATTGAGTGCGGTTCGGTCACAGACGGCCCGCACCGCAGAGCCATCTACAGAGTGATACGGATTGCGCGTCAACGCCCGCTCGGCCTCGATCGTGGCTCCTCGCGGGGGTCAGGCCGACCGGGTATCGCGCTACCGGAAATTCCGTGCCCGCACCGGCAGCGCGGCCTCACGCGGATCGGGCCGGACGCTCTGGCCGGTCTCGTCGCCGCGACCGGTGCGCAGGGCGATCGTCTCCTCGCCGATCCGCCGCAGCAGGCCGGAGCGGTCGAACAGCTCCACGGCCACGAGGTGGATCACGTCGCCGACCCGCTGCACCCGTCCGCGGCAGGCCATCAGCCGGGCACCGAGCACGACCCGGCGCTGCCGGTCGAACAGCTCGGGCCGGACGATCAGGTTGGCGATGCCGGTCTCATCCTCCAGGGTCATGAACATCGTGCCCTTGGCCGAGCCCGGCCGCTGGCGCATCAGCACGATCCCGGCGACGACGATCGGCGCCCCGTTGCCCGCCCGCTCCAGCGCCGCGCAGGGCCGGGCCCCCAGAGTGGTAAGGGTCTCGCGCAGGAAGGCGAGGGGGTGGGCGCGTAGGCTGAGGCCGTTGGCGCAGTAATCGGCGACGACCTCTCCGCCCGCGCTCATCACCGGCAGCGATACGGCGGGCTCCGCCGTCTGCGCCGGCTCGGCCTGTATCGGTCCGGACAGGGCGGCGAAGAGGGGGAGGGGATCGGGCCGCAGGGCCTTGACCGCCCAGGCGGCCTCGCGCCGGTTGAGGCCGAGCGAGCGGAACGCATCGGCCCGCACGAGGCAGGTCAGGCTGGCTGCCGGGATGCCGGCCCGGTCCGCCAGTTCGGGCAGGGAGGCGAAGGGGCGCCCGCCGCGTGCCGCCACGAGACGATGCCCGTCCCGTTCGGCCAAGCCGCTCGCGAGGCGTAGCCCCAGGCGCACCGCGAACAGTTTCCGGCCCGCACCGAGCGTCTCCAGGGTGCAGTCCCACTGCGAGAAATTTACGTCGAGCGGGCGGATCTCGACGCCGTGGGCGCGGGCGTCGCGCACGATCTGGGCGGGGGCGTAGAAGCCCATCGGCTGCGCGTTCAGCAGCGCGGCGCAGAACACATCCGGATGGTGGCACTTCATCCACGAGGAGGCATAGGCCAGGAGCGCGAAGGAGGCGGCGTGGCTCTCGGGGAAGCCGTAGGAGCCGAAGCCCTCGAGCTGCTTGAAGGTGCGCTCGGCAAAATCGCGGGCGTAGCCGTTGGCGACCATGCCCTCGACGAGGCGGTTCTGGAAGCGGTGGACGCCGCCCGTGAACTTGAAGGTCGCCATGGAGCGGCGCAGTTCATCGGCCTCCGTCGCCGAGAAGCCGGCGCCGACCATCGCCACCTGCATCGCCTGCTCCTGGAACAGCGGCACGCCGAGCGTCTTCTCCAGCACCGCCTTCAATTCGGGCGTCGGGTAGGTCACCTCTTCGAGGCCTTCGCGGCGGCGCAGATAGGGGTGGACCATGTCGCCCTGAATCGGCCCGGGGCGCACGATCGCCACCTCGATGACGAGGTCGTAGAACTCTTTCGGCTTCATCCGCGGCAGCATCGCCATCTGCGCGCGGCTCTCGATCTGGAAGACGCCGAGGGTGTCGGCGCGCCGGATCATCGCGAAGGTCGGCTCATCCTTTGAGGGGATCGAGGCGAGGTCGTGCGGGTCGTTCTTGACCTCGGCCAGCAGGTCGAAGGCGCGGCGCAGGCAGCCGAGCATGCCGAGCCCGAGCACATCGACCTTCATGAACTTGAGGGCGTCGATGTCGTCCTTGTCCCACTCGATGACCTGACGGTCGGCCATCGCCGCGGGCTCGACCGGCACCAGTTCGTCGAGCCGGTCGAGGGTCAGGACGAAGCCGCCGGGATGCTGGGAGAGGTGGCGCGGCGTGCCGATCAGCTCGCGGGCGATCGCCAGCGTCAGGCGCAGGCGCCGGTCGTCGGGGTTGAGGTTGAGTTCGCGCAGTTCGCGCTCGCCGACGCCCTCGCTGCTCCAGGACCAGGTCATGCGGTTGAGGGCGCCGGTCACGTCCTCGGGCAGGCCCATCACCTTGCCGACCTCGCGCAGGGCGCCCCGCGAGCGGAAGCGGCTGACGATGGCAGTGAGCGCGGAGCGGTGGCGGCCGTAGGTCTGAAAGATCCACTGGATCACCTCCTCGCGGCGCTCGTGCTCGAAATCGACGTCGATGTCGGGCGGCTCGCGGCGCGCCTCCGAGACGAAGCGCTCGAACAGCAGGTTCTGCCGCGTCGGATCGATCGAGGTGATGCCGAGACAGAAGCAGACTGCGGAATTGGCCGCCGAGCCGCGCCCCTGGCACAGGATCTTTTCGCGATTGGCGAAGGCGACGATCGACTCGACCGTGAGGAAGTAGGGGGCGTAGGCCAGCCGCCCGATCAGGTCGAGTTCGTGGCGCAACTGGCGCGTCACCGCCTCCGGCACGCCGGCTGGATAGCGCCGTGCCGCGCCGGCCCAGGTCAGGACGTCCAGGCGTTCCTGCGGCGAGAGCCCGTCCTCGCGGCTTTCCGTCGGGTAGGTGTAGGCGAGGTCGTCCAGCGAGAAGCGGCAGGCCGCCGCGATCTCGCCCGCCCGCGCCAGCGCCTCGGGGAAGCGCGCGAACAGGCGCGCGGTCTCGGCCGGGGGTTTGAGGAAGCGGTCGGCGTGGCGCTCCTTGGCAAACCCGGCCCGGTCGATGGTGAGCCCGAGCCGGATGCAGGTCACCACGTCCTGCAGGCGGCGCCGGCCCGCGACATGGTAGAGGATGTCGCCGGTGGCGACGGTGGGCACCCGCGCGGCGCGGGCGGCGGCGGCCAAAGCATCGAGCCGGTCGGCGTCGTCGGGGCGGAAGCGGCGGGTCAGCGCGCAGGACGCGCGGGCGCCGAACAAGCCCTTGAAGCGGGCGAGGTCGTTCGGAAGCGCCGGTCCCGGATGCTCGGCGAGCAAAATTGCAAAAAACCCCTCCTGCCACTCTTCGAGATCGCGCCATGTCAGGCGGCAACGGCCCTTGCCACCCCTGGCCTTGCCCAGACTGAGCAACCGGCAGAGCCGGCCGTAAGCGGCGCGGTCGGTGGGGTAGACGAGGAGCGGTGAAGACAGATCGTCGAGGTCGAGCCGGCAGCCGACGACGAGGCGCACGCCCGTGACCTTCGCCGCCTGATGCGCGCGGACCATTCCGGCCAGCGAGCCGTGATCGGTGACGCCAAGCGCCGGGATGCCGAGCAAGCTCGCTGCGGAAAACAGCTCCTCCGGGCTCGAGGCGCCGCGCAGGAAGGAGAAATGCGTCGTGACCTGAAGCTCCGGCGTGCTCATGGTGAGTTGCATCGCTTCCGACCAAGGTCGGACGCGATGCGTCCGGCGGACGCCCGCCGCCCCGCAGTCGCGGGGGCGACCCGCAATGAATCATCGCGGGTCAGTGTCACGCCTCGCCGAGCCCGTGCAGCCACCAGCGGCCGTTCGCCTGCATCGGGCCGTCGCGGAACAGCCAGAAGCGCTCGCCCGCCTCCGTCTCCACCCGGTAATAGTCGCGGGTGAGTTCGGCTTCCGCGTCCGCCACCCACCATTCGCCGAGGATCCGCTCCGGCCCGTCGGCGCGTGCGATCAGGTGGCGGGTGTTGCGCCAGACGAAGAACAGCGGCGGCGCATCGGGGATCTCGGCCATCGCCATGACCGGCTCCGGCGGCGCCAGAAGGCGGGCCGGGCGCGGCAGGTCCGTGGGCCAGAGCGCGCCGAGGGGGGCGGCCAGCGCCGACACGCGGCGCACCGCCCGCTCGGGCAGGTCGCTCTCCACGGGTGCCAGCCGGTAGACGCGGGCGGCGCCGAGGCGCACCAGCAAGGTATCGACCAGGGCGGCGAGATCCGGCGCCTGCGGGCCGGCGGCGAGATGGGAATTCTGGCGCTCGGCCAGGGGCTCGACCCGCGAGGCGGAGAGCACCGCTTCCTCGATGCCGAAGCCGGGATCGATCAGAGAGAGGCGCTCAGTGAGCAACCGGGCGAGGTGGGTGGCGTCGCGGCTCGGCCCCGCCGTGCCGATTCGGATTGCCTGATCGAGGCGATCGACGCGGACGAAGACGAGGTCGAGCCGGCGCGCCCCGAGGCCGCGCCGCTCCAGTTCCGGCACGAGCCGGGCGCAGAGGTCGGCAACGACCCGTTCCAGGCTCTCGCGGGCGCCGACCGGCTCGGCGAAGCGCAGGGCCACGCGCGGGGTCTCGGGTGCGGCGAGCGCCGTCAGCGGCTCCGGCGCGTGCCCGAGCGCCCGGTCGAGCCGGAACAGGATCTCGGCACCGAAGCGCAGCCGCAAGGCCGCCCGCGGCTTGTCGCTGAGTTGGCCGATGCGGGCGAGGCCGACATCCTGAAGCGCCCGCGCGGCCTCGGCGCCGAGCCGCAAAGCCGCCACCGGCAGGGGGGCCAGCACCTGGGTTGCCCCGCCCGGCGGCACGATGCCCCCCTCGCCGAAGCGGGCCATCCCCCAAGCGCAGCCCGGCGTGTCGGCAAGCGCGAGCCGCGCCGTGATGCCCGTCCGCTCCAGGCGGGCGGAGAGATCGGCGAGCAGGGGCGCCTCGCCGCCATGGAGATGGGCGGCGCCAGTGATGTCGATCACCAGCCCGTCGGGCGGGTCGAGGGCGACGATCGGCGCGTAGCGATGGCACCACAGGCCGAGCCGCGCCAGGGCCGCCGCATCCGCCTCGGGATCGGCCGGGACGAGGTGCAGGCCCGGCACCAGCGCCCCGGCATGGGCCGCGCTCATGCCCGGCCGCAGGCCGAGGCGGCGGGCGGCGGCGTCCACGCCGGCCAGAAGGCGCCGGGCACCGTCCTGCGCCACGGTGGCAAGCGGCTCATCCGGCGGCGCGGTGCTGGACCCGCTCCGGCGCAGCCGGTCGGTCGGCCAGGACGGCAGGTACAGCGAGACGACCCTGCGCATCGCAAGCCTCCACGATCCAAGCCCCCGGCGCCCCACCGCGGCAGCGCTGCAAGTCGAGCCGCCAGCGCGGCCGGCCCATTCGACGGTTCGTTCCTTCCGAAGGGGCGGGCGCCACCCGCCAGCGGGTTCGCGCGGCGCTGGGCTCCGGCTCGACGGCCTCCCCCGCGCAGAGGCGGTGGACGACGAGCGCGGTGACGCCCGAGCCCTCCGCCGCGAGCTGGAGCCGGCGGGAGGGGGTGAGCGTCATGCGGGTGAGTTCGCCGACGACGCCGGCCAGTCCCCGATGGCGCAGGCCCTCCTCCATGGCGGGCAGCACCTCGGCATCCCGCCACGTCTCGCAATAGACCACCCGGTCGGGATGCAGCCCGACCCGGGCGAGCGCGGGGGCGAACAGATCGCGGCTGTGCAGGCACCACAGCACCGGCCCGTCGAGCCGGGCGAGGATGCCGCCGGCAAACAGCACGGCGGTAGCGGCGTAGCGCCCGCGCGGGCCGCCCTCATGGATCTGGTGGAGCGCCCCGAGGGCCAGCCCGCCACCGGGCAGGGCCGCGTCGAGCCCCGTCACCCCGAAGGGCAGGGCGCGCGAATCCGCCGGTTCGCTGCCGGCCCCGGCGCGGTCCGTCAGGCGGCGAAGCGCATCCAGCGTCGGCACGTCGGGGGATCGGGGAGGGGGCATGGGCGCGGGTTCAGGGGCTCGGGAGGGTGTCGATCAGAACAAACAGTGAACGCACCTGAGCCGTAACCCGTCAACCGCTCTCGCGTTGCCATCCCTGTTGAAAATGCGGATTTTATTCCAACCGCACCCTTGACCCTGAACCAGGGGAGGCGGCGACGCATCAAGCCCTGCACGCAAAGCGGGTGCGACGGCTTATCTCACGCAAAAGCGCATGCCGACCCGACTTGAGCGCAACAAATCCAGGCGCTGTTGCCCATGAACGACAGACGTTTGCCCCCACCGTTCTATCGTATTGTCTGCCGGGGACTTTGCCGGAGGTTATCGTATGGGATGCGCAATCTGCGTTTTTCCCGCGAGCCCTCTAGATTAATCAGGGTCATGAGTGACCAGTCATGAGTGACGCACGACCCACAGGCCGCCGGCCCGTCATTCTCGTCGTCGAGGATGAACCCGACGAGCGCTACCTCGCGGCCGAGCTGCTGGAGGAGAAGGGCTTCGAGGTCATCGAGGCCGAGACGGCCGAGCGTGCGCTCGACATCCTGCACCAGCGGGGCGACGCGATCGACGTCGTGTTCTCGGACGTGCGCACGCCGGGCACGATCGGCGGCTTCGAACTCGCGCGGATCATCGGCGTGACGTGGCCGCGTATCCGCCTGCTGCTGACCTCGGGCGACGCGGGCGACCAGCCGAGCGACCTGCGCGTCACCGCGACCTTCATGCCCAAGCCCTGGCGGGCCCCGGAAATCCTGACCTGGCTCGAAGAGGCCGCGGGGCTCAGGGAGCCGCCGGAAGGCTGAGCCGCGACCGGTTCATCGAAAAATCAGATGCCCCCTCTCCCCGCAGGCGAGGAGAGGGGAAAAACAGACTTACGCCGCCGCGACGGTCGCCTTCACGATCCGGTCCGGATCGCGCACGGGCTCGCCGCGCTTGATCGTGTCGACCACTTCCATGCCCTCGATCACCTTGCCCCACACCGTGTACTGGCGGTCGAGGAAGCGCGCGTCGGAAAAGCAGATGAAGAACTGCGAGTTCGCCGAGTGCGGGAAGTTGGTGCGCGCCATCGAGCAGGTGCCGCGCACATGCGGCTCGGCGTTGAACTCGGCGTTGAGGTCGGGCAGCTCCGAGCCGCCCGAGCCGGTGCCGGTCGGGTCGCCGGTCTGGGCCATGAAGCCGTCGATGACGCGGTGGAACGGCACGCCGTCGTAGAAGCCCTGGGTCGTCAGCGTCTTGATCCGCTCGACGTGGTTGGGGGCGAGGTCGGCGCGCAGCGCGATGACGACGCGGCCCTTGGTGGTCTCCAGGACGATGGTCTCGTTCGTCTCTGCCATGAGTTAAATTCCCTGTCCTCTGGGTCCGTCGTAGATGAAGCGCAGCGCCAGGGGGCGCCCCGCGATGGCTCCGCCGAGAGCCGGGGTGACCCGGACCGGCGTGCAGCGGGCGATCGCGTCGCGCGTCGCCCGAATCAGGATGTCCCGGGCCCTCGTATCGCCCGGCGTGTTCGCAAACGGCGTCTTGGCGAAGGTGATCTGCGGCGTGCCGATCACCGAGCCGTCCCGGCGCAGGGAGAGACGCGCCGTGATCTCCACGCGCTCGAACCGGCTGAGGCCTTCGGGCGCCTTCCAGCAGGCGGCGAGCGCCGGGTAGAGCGCCTTCAGGGTATCGGCCGGGGCCGCCGCCGTGTCACCGGCGGGCAGCGGCACATGCTGCGTACCCCGCAAGGTTTGGGGCAGGGTGCGCCAGGGTTCAATGCCGTCGAACGCATCGGCCCCGCCCGCCATGATCGGGACGAGGCAGGCCGCGAGGATGCAGACCCCGCGGCGCGATGGCCGGCGGGCCGCTATTGGCCGCCTCCGGCGAGCGTCATCTTCACGATCTTGTCGGGGTTCTGCACGGAGCCGTTATCGGCCTTGGAGCCCTTCTTGATCTTGTCGACCACGTCCATGCCCGAGGTGACGACGCCGACGACGGTGTAGTTGTTGTTCAGGAAGTCCGCGTCGCCGAGGCAGATGAAGAACTGCGAGTTGGCCGAGTTCGGGCTGCCCGAGCGGGCCATGCCGACCGTGCCGCGCTTGAACGGCGCTGAGGAGAACTCGGCGGGAATGTTGGGCAGGGTGGAGCCGCCGGTGCCGTTGCCCTTGGGATCGCCGGTCTGGGCCATGAAGCCGTCGATGACGCGGTGGAACTTCAGGCCGTCGTAGAAGCCCTGGCCGATCAGCGTCTTGAGCTGCTTGACGTGCTTGGGCGCGATCTCCGGGCGCAGCTCGATCGTGACCCGCCCGTCCTTGGTCTCGAGAAGCACGGTGTTCTCGCCGGCCCGCGCCGGGGCGGCGAAGAGCATGGCGGAGAGGGCGAGTCCGAGGACGGCGTGACGGCGATTCATGCGGTCTAAAGCTCCGTGGTGGGGATCAGGATCGGGTGGAAATCAGGATTTGGCGAAGCGGGCGGCAAGCCGCGCGGCGACGACCGACGGCACGAAGGGGGAGACGTCGCCGCCCATGGCCGCGATCTGGCGCACCAGGGTCGCGGTGATCGGGCGCACGCCGGTGGAGGCGGGCAGGAACACGGTCTGGACCTCAGGTGCCATCGCGCCGTTCATGCCGGCGAGCTGCATCTCGTAATCGAGGTCGGTGCCGTCGCGCAGCCCCCGGATGAACAGGCGCGCCCCGCAGCGCCGGGCGGCCGTGACGGCGAGGTCGTCGAAGGTGACAACGTCGAGGCTCGCGCCCTCGGCCGCGGCGAGCGGTTCGCAGGTCTCGCGCAGCAGGGCGGCGCGCTCCTCGGCCGTGAACAGCGGCGCCTTGCCCGGATGCACGCCGATGGCCAGCACCAGCCGCGGCACGAGGCGGCAGGCCTGTCGCACCACGTCGAGATGGCCATTGGTGACCGGATCGAAGGAACCGGCGTAGAGCGCTGTACGGGTCGTCACGGGAACGGGCCTAGAGCATTTTCCCCGCAAACGGAACCGCCGCCAACAGAAACGGGCGCCCCGGAGGGCGCCCGCGCGAACGCGATGGGGTCGGGATCGAAGGCCCCGGCGGAAATGGAACGCTCCGCCGGCCTCCCCCGGCCCTCAGTACGTGCCGAACCCGAAGTTCAGGCCGACGCGGGCCAGAGCGCCCTCGGTGCGGGATTCGATGTTATAGCCGACGCCGGGACCGCCCGTGCTGCGGATCAGCACCGTGCGGCTGCCGAGGTCGTAGCGCAGGTACTCGGCCTTGACCGTCATCTGCAGGGACCCCGTGAGATCCAGGAAGGAATTGGCCGGGATCGCGTACTCGATACCGCCGCCATAGGCGTAGCCGGTCTCGAGCCCGGAGCGGGCGCCGGCATAGGTCACCGGCGTTCCCGTGCGGAAGACCGCGGCCAGCGTGGTGGTGCCGTAGGCGAAGCCGCCGGTGCCATAGACCAGGACGCGGTCGAAGGCGTAGCCGACACGGCCGCGCACGGTGCCGAGGAAGTCGAGGTCGGCGGCGTAGACGTTGCGCAGGACGTTCGGGTTGATGGCGGGGCGGAAGATCGTCTCGGTGCGGCTGCGCGCCAGATCGAGGTACTGCGCGTCGGTCTCGAAGCCGAAGACGAAGCCGGTGCCCGGCGTGAGCTGGAAGTTGTAGCCGGCCTGACCACCGAAGCTGAACCCGTCCTTCGGCAGGGCGACATTCGCGCGGCGCAGGTCGTTGGTCACGTTGGCCTGGAGCGCACCGATGCCGGTGGTCCGAAGCGTGTCGCTCTCGGTGTAGGCGTAACCGCCGTTGGGACCGAAATAGGCCCCCGTCCAGGCGAAAACGGGGATCGGCGTGAAGACCGGCGCCTCGGCGCGGCGCGGCAGGTCGGCGGCCAGCGCAGTGCCGGAGAGGAGAATACCCGCGAGGCCGGAGAGGATCAGGGAATTGCGCAAGGCTCGAACCGAAGGTGTGAGGAAAGCCGCACTTTCTCTACCGACGGTCGGGCATGGAAACTATGATATAACGGCAACACCAATGTTATGGCAGCGATATAACGCCATTACTTCCGCTTAATACTGTAATTCCAAAAAATAATCCTCGATCACAAAACTTTGATCGCGCCTTTGGCCGAGCTGCGGAAGGGGCCCGTTTCGCCCCTCCGCAGCCCCTTCGATCAGACGGCCTCTTCGCCGTTCTCGTCCTCGCCCTCGATGTGCTCCACCGAGACGACACGCTCGGCCTTGTCGGTGTTGAACACCGTCACGCCCTGCGAGGCGCGGCCGACGATGCGGATGTCGTCCACCGGCACGCGGATGAGCTGGCCGGCATTGGTGACCAGCATGATCTGGTCCGAAGCCTCCACGGGGAAGGAGGCGACGAGGTTGCCGTTGCGGGCATTGACCCGCATCGCCGTGATGCCTTTGCCGCCGCGACCCGAGGTCCGGTACTCGTAAGACGACGAGCGCTTGCCGAAGCCGCGATCGGACAGGGTCAGCACGAACTGCTCCGCGGCCCCCATCTCGTTGTAGCGCTCCAGCGAGATCGCCGAGGCTTCCGAAGCCTCCTCTGCCTCGGCCGGCTCGGCCTCCGCCTCGCCCGCGTCGCCGATCACCGCCCGGCGCATCTTGAGATAGCCGGCCCGCTCCTCGGGAGATGCGTCGAAGGCGTTGAGGATCGCCATCGAGATGACTTTGTCGTCCTGGGCGAGGTTGATCCCGCGCACGCCGGTCGAGTCGCGCCCCTTGAAGACGCGCACATCCTCCACGGGGAAGCGGATGCACTGGCCGAGCGCGGTGGTGAGCAGAACGTTCTGCTCGGGCCGGCAGATCTCGACATGGACGATGTGGTCGCCCGGATCGAGCTTCATCGCGATCTTGCCGTTGCGGTTCACCGTGGTGAAGTCCGACAGCTTGTTGCGGCGGACATTGCCGGAGGCGGTGGCGAACATCACGTCGAGTGTGTCCCAGGACGTCTCGTCCTCGGGCAACGGCATGATGGTCGAGATACGCTCGCCCTCGTTCTGAAGGTGCAGGATGTTGACGAGCGCCTTGCCCCGGGCGTTCGGCGCGGCCATCGGCAGGCGCCAGACCTTCTCCTTGTAGGCCTGGCCCTGGTCGGAGAAGAACAGCACCGGCGTGTGGGTGCTGGCCACGAACAGCCGGGTGACGAAATCCTCGTCGCGGGTCGCCATGCCGGAGCGGCCCTTGCCGCCGCGGCGCTGGGCCCGGTAGGTCGAGAGCGGCACACGCTTGACGTAGCCGGCATGGGACACGGTCACGACCATGTCCTCGCGGGCGATCAGATCCTCGTCCTCGACGCTGAAATCGGAATCGATGATCTCGGTCTTGCGCGGGGTGGCGAAGAGGGCGCGCACCTCGGCCAGTTCCGTCTTCACGATCGCCTGAATACGGACGCGCGAGCGCAGGATATCGAGATAGTCGGCGATCTCGTCGGCGAGCTTCTTCAACTCGTCGCCGACCTCGTCACGGCCGAGAGCGGTGAGGCGCTGCAGGCGCAGGTCGAGGATCGCGCGGGCCTGGATCTCCGAGAGCCGGTAGGTGCCGTCCTCGGCCACGCGGTAGCGCGGATCGTCCACCAGCGCGATCAGCGGGGCGATGTCGTGGGCCGGCCAGTCGCGGGCCATCAACGCCTCGCGGGCGGTGTTCGGGTCCGGCGAGGTGCGGATCAGGCGGATCACCTCGTCGATATTGGCGACCGCGATGGCCAGACCGCACAAGACGTGGGCCCGCTCGCGCGCCTTGTTGAGCAGGAACTTGGTGCGCCGGGAGACGACCTCCTCGCGGAAGTCGTTGAAGGCCAGCAGCAGGTCCTTCAGGTTCATCAGCTCGGGGCGGCCGCCGTTCAGCGCCACCATGTTGCAGCCGAACGAGGATTGCAGCGGCGTGTAGCGGTAGAGCTGGTTCAGCACGACCTCGGCCATGGCGTCGCGCTTGATCTCGACGACGATGCGCATGCCGTCGCGGTCGGATTCATCGCGCAGGTCCGAGATGCCCTCGACGCGCTTCTCCTTGACCAGCTCGGCGATCTTCTCGACCAGCGTCGCCTTGTTCACCTGATACGGGATCTCGGTGAAGATCAGCGCCTCGCGCTCCTTGCGCAGCTCCTCGATATGGGACTTTCGCCCGCATGATGATCGAGCCGCGGCCCGTGGCGTAGGCCTGCCGGGTGCCGGCGCGGCCGAGGATCAGGCCGCCGGTCGGGAAGTCGGGACCGGGCACGATCTCGTTGAGCGCCTCGATGGTCAGGCTCGGATCGTCGATGAGGGCGATGCAGGCGTCGATCAGCTCGCCGAGATTGTGCGGCGGAATGTTGGTGGCCATGCCCACCGCGATGCCGCCCGCGCCGTTGACCAGCAGGTTCGGGAAGCGGGCCGGCAGGACGGTCGGCTCCTCGTGCTCCCCGTCGTAGTTCGCCTGGAAATCGACGGTGTTCTTGTCGATGTCCGAGAGGAGCGCGCTGGCGGGCTTAGCCAGGCGCGATTCGGTGTAGCGCATGGCCGCGGCCGGATCGCCGTCGACCGAGCCGAAATTGCCCTGCCCGTCGATGAGCATCAGGCGCATCGAGAAGTCCTGGGCCATGCGGACCAAGGCGTCGTAGATCGATTGGTCGCCGTGCGGATGGTACTTACCGATCACGTCGCCGACGATGCGGGCCGATTTGACGTAGCGGCGCTCGGGCAGGTGCCCGCTCTCATGCGCCGCGAACAGGATGCGCCGGTGCACCGGCTTGAGGCCGTCGCGCGCATCGGGCAACGCGCGGCTCACGATCACGCTCATGGCGTAATCGAGGTAGGACCGGCGCATCTCGTCGGTGATGGAGACGGGCTTGATGTCGGTCGCGGGCGGGGGCGTGCCGGCGCCGGGTTGGTCGTTGTCGTCTGCCAACGTCGCTCTCTCGGGTTCTCGTTCGGTCGCCCATGGCGGAACGCCAACGGACGAAGACTAGCAAGGACAAGTCAAAGGGCCGCCAATCCCGACCGCTCCCCTCATCCTGAGGTGCCGCGAAGCGGCCTCGAAGGATCCTCCCGATCCCGCGCGTCTTCTGGAGGATCCTTCGAGGCTTCCGCTTCGCTTCAGCACCTCAGGATGAGGGGGGAGAAGTAGGATGACCCGCTGCCTGCCAAAGGCCGTCGTCTCAGTTACTTAAATATGAATTCCGAGGGGCTTGCACAACATCTGCGAGCCTGTCGGCGGTGCATTGCCGGCTCGTCAGGGAACCCGCGCCAGAAGCGCCTCGGCGGCGGCGAGATCTTCCGGCGCGTTGAGGTTGAGAAAGGGATCGACGGGCTCGACCGGCCAGGACGCCACCGCCGCCCCGTGCCGCTCGATGAAGCCGCCGACGCGCCGCTCGCCCGAAGCGAGCCAGCCCCGCAAATCCTCACGCAGGGCCACCGGCCAGAGCGCGCTGGTGAAGTGGCGCCGCTCGCCCGAGGCCGCGAGCGCGATCGGCTGGCCCTCCGCCGCCGCGATCGCGACGAGCCGCGCGACGAAGTCCTCCGGCAGGAAGGGCGCGTCGCCCGGCACGCTGACGATGTGGGTGAGGCCCGCTTCACCGGCGGCTTCCAGTCCGGCGAGGATGCCGGCGAGCGGCCCCGGATGGTCTGGCACGGTGTCGGGCAGAAACGGGTCCGGAAAATGCCGAGCGGAAGCGGACCGGATCGCCGTTAGCGCTGAGCGCGAGCCCGCCGGCGCATTGCGGGCCGAGCCGCTCGGCGACCCGCTCCAAGAGGGTGCGGCCGGCAAGCATGCGCAGAGGCTTGTCGCCCCCGCCCATCCGCCGCGCCAGGCCGCCGGCCAGGATCAGGCCCAAAACACCCGGCCCGATACCCGACCCGGAGACCGGAGCGGGACTCACTCGATGACGATTTTCGGCGCCGCGCGGCCGGCAGGCGCGCCGCTGAGATTGGCCCAGAGTTTCCCGGCGATCTCGCGGTAGATCTTGGCCTGCGGCCCGTCCGGATCGGTGGCGACCACGGGGCGGCCGGCATCCGAGGTCTCGCGGATCGCCATGGTGAGCGGGATCTCGCCGAGGAAGGGCACCTCCAGGCGCTCGGCCTCGTGGCGGGCGCCGCCATGGCCGAAGATCGCGGAGGCCGCCCCGCAATTCGGGCAGATGAAGGTCGCCATGTTCTCGATCACGCCGAGGATCGGCACCGAGACCTTGCGGAACATCGTCACGCCGCGGCGCGCATCGATCAGCGCCAAATCCTGCGGCGTCGAGACGATGACGGCGCCCGACAGGGGCGTGGCCTGGGCCATGGTGAGCTGCGCGTCGCCCGTGCCGGGGGGCATGTCCACGATGAGCACGTCGAGTTCGCCCCAGGCCACGTCGCGCAGCATCTGGGTGATGGCCGACTGCACCATCGGCCCGCGCCAGATCATCGCCGATTCCGGCTCGATCAGCAGGCCGATCGACATGGCCTTCAGGCCATAGGCCTGGAGCGGCTCCAGGGTCTTGCCCTCGATCACCCGCGGCTTGCCGGACAAGCCCAAAAGCTTGGGCACGGAGGGACCGTAGATGTCGGCATCGAGCAGGCCGACCTTGAGGCCCTGCGCGCTCAGAGCCAGGGCGAGGTTGCAGGCGGTGGTCGATTTGCCGACGCCGCCCTTGCCGGAGGCGACCGCCACTATGTGGCGCACGCCCGGCAGCGCGTTGCCCTGGCGCGGCGGGGCGCCGGGGCCGCCGGCCGGCTGACGCGGGGCAGCGCCGGGAGCCGGCGGGTTGGGCGCCCGCTCCGAGGTCAGGCTCGCGAGTACGCTCGACACGCCGGACAGGGCCAGCACGCGGCCTTCCGCCTCGCGCCGCACCGGCTCGAACCGCTCGGCCTCGCTCGGATCGATCCGGATCGAGAACATCACCCGGTTGCCCGGGTCGATCACCACCTGCGAGAGGCGGCCGGAATCGGGCAGGGTGGTGCCGCCGCGATCGACCGTGACAGTCGAGAGCGCCTTCAGCACGTCGTCGCGCGTGATCGCCAAAACTCAAGCTCCATCGGGCGCCGGGGCGGGCCATCCCGCTCCCGACCATCTAACCACCCTTGCGCCAAACGCCAGCCTTCAAGCCGTGTTCTCAGCGCCGCCCTCCCGGCGGAATGGCGATCAGGTTGCATTCTTCCATCGGGGCCCGCGCACGACCGAACCGTCGCCGCGCCGGTAGACGCCGTGGCGCAGGTGCCGGCAGCCGACGGGGCCGCGCAGCCGCTTCACCCGCTCGATATGGACGCTGCGGGAGCGCCGATTCGAGAAGTCGTGGCCGCCGATGCGCACGCCGGAGCCGAAGCGCACCTCCGCGGAGGCCGGCAAAGCGGCGGCGGCGAGCAGCATGGCCAGCAGCGCACCCCTCATCCCCTTCACTCTCCGGCAAAGCTTCGACCGACCCCTGAACCAAGATCGACCTCGCTCGTTGTCGAGGCAATCGCCGGGCAGCGGACCATCGACAAGGGTCTTCAGCCTGCCCGGCTCACGCCATTGACGACAGACGGAGTACGGATCTCATGCACCAGGGCAACCATCGCGACCACGAGGGCGCGAAGAAGCTCTTCGAGCTGGTCAAGGACGTCAAGGTCGCAATGCTGACCACCGCCGACCAGGACGGGACGCTCAACAGCCGCCCGATGTGGAACAACGAGATCGACGAGAACGGCGACGTTTGGTTCTTCACCAAGCTGCACAGCCCGAAGACCGCCGAGATCGGCCGCGACAATCAGGTGAACCTCTCCTACTCCGATCCGTCGAGCCAGACCTACGTCTCGATCGCCGGCAAGGCCGAGGTGATCCGCGACCAGAAGCTGATCGACGAGAAGTGGCAGGAGAGCCTCAAGACCTGGTTCCCCAACGGCAAGAACGACCCCGAGGTCGGCCTGATCCGCATCCATCCCGAGCAGGGCGAGTACTGGGACAGCCCGTCCTCCACGATGGTCCACCTCTACGGCTACGTGAAGGCTTCGCTCACCGGCGAGAGCCCGAAGACCGAGACCAAGAAGGTCAACCTCGCCTGATTTTTTTGGGAACGGGCTCGCGCCCGTCCCGGTCACGTTCGGCGTCCCTGCCTCCGGTGGGGGCGCCTTTTTTGTCATGACGCCCCGCGCCCACCGGCGTTGATCGCCGGGGCGTTCCGCCCCAAGCTCGGGCGACACTCCCCGAACACGGACGGCCCATGATCGACCTCGCGAAGCGGGTCTACGACCACAACTTCCGCATCGACCCGATCGTGCGCTCGCTGCTCGATACGGATTTCTACAAGCTCTTGATGGCGCAGATGATCTTCCGCCGTCACCGCGATCTGCGCGTCAGCTTCGGAATCCAGAACCGCACCCGGAGCGTGCGGGTCGCCGACGAGATCGACCTCGCGGAATTGCGGGCGCAGCTCGACCACGCCCGCACGATCCGCCTGAGCCGGGGCGAATCGACCTGGCTTCGCGGCAACACTTTCTACGGCAAGCGTCAGATCCTCTCCTCCGAGTTCATGGCCTGGCTCGAAGCGTTTCGCCTGCCGGAATACGAGCTGGAGGTGCGCGACGGACAGGTGGCGCTGACCTTCCACGGCCCCTGGGTCGAGACCACGATGTGGGAGGTGCCGGCTCTCGCAATCCTCAACGAAATGCGCTCCCGCGCGGTGCTGCGGGGCCTCGGCAAGTTCGAGCTGCAGGTGCTCTACGCCCGCGCCATGACCCGCGTCTGGGAGAAGATCGAGCGCCTGAAGCGCCTGCCCGACCTCTCCATCGCCGATTTCGGCACGCGCCGCCGCCACGGCTTCCTGTGGCAGGATTGGTGCGTGCAGGCGATGAGCGAGGGCCTCGGCGAGCGGGCCTTCCTCGGCACCTCGAACTGCCTGATCGCCATGCGCCGCGAGGTCGAGGCGGTGGGCACCAACGCCCACGAACTGCCGATGGTCTACGCCGCGCTGGCCGGTGACGACGATGAGGCGCTGGCGGCCGCGCCCTACGCGGTGCTCGCCGACTGGCAGCAGGACTATGCCGGCAACCTGCTGGTGGCCTTGCCCGATACCTACGGCACCACCGGCTTTCTCGCCAAGGCGCCGGACTGGCTCACCGCCTGGACCGGTATCCGCATCGATTCGAAGGAGCCGATCGCGGGCGGCGAGGAGGCGCTCGCCTTCTGGGAGTCGCGAGGCTGCGACCCGCGCGAAAAGCTGGCGATCTTCTCCGACGGACTCGACGTCGACGACATCGAGGCGATCCACGCCCATTTCCATGGCCGCATGCGCATCGGCTACGGTTGGGGCACGCGGCTGACCAACGATTTTCGCGGCCTCGTGCCGGAGGGGCGGCTCGATCCGATCTCGGTCGTCTGCAAGGTGACGGAGGCCGAGGGCCGCCCGACGGTGAAGATCTCCGACAATCCGAGCAAGGCACAGGGGCCGGCGGCGGAGGTGGAGCGCTACAAGCGGGTGTTCGGGGTCGAGGAGCAGGCCGCGATGGCGGTGGCGGTGTGAGAGCAGAAGCATGAGCGTCGCCCGCATCGATCTCAACGCCGATCTCGGCGAGGGTTTCGGGCCCTGGCGCATGGGCGACGACGCCGCGCTCCTCGACATCGTCACCTCGGCCAACGTCGCCTGCGGCTTCCATGCGGGCGACCCCGACATCATGGTCGAGACGGTGCTAGCGGCGAAGGCGCGGGGCGTGGCGATCGGCGCCCATCCCGGCTTCCACGATCTGCGCGGCTTCGGCCGAAACCGGATCCAGGAGAGTCCCACAAGAATCGAGCGCGACATCGCCTATCAGATCGGCGCGCTCCAGGCCTGCGCCGCTCTGGCCGGTGCCCGCGTCACCCACGTCAAGGCGCACGGGGCGCTCGCCAACATCTCGAACGAGGATGCGGCGATCGCCGAAGCGCTGGCCCGTGCCGTGGCCGGTGTCGATCCCGATCTCGCCCTGGTCGTGATGCCGGGGCTTCCCGCCGAGCGGGCCGGCGAGCGCTTCGGCCTGCGCCTCGTGCGGGAAATCTACGCCGACCGCGCCTATGCCGAGGACGGCACGCTCGCCCCCCGCGCCTCGCCCGGTGCAGTGATCCACGACGCGGGCGAGGCCGCCGCGCGCGTCGCCCGCATGGTCGGGGAGGGCGCCGTGTTCACACTCGGCGGGCGGCGCGTTCCGGTCGCGATCGACACGGTCTGCGTCCACGGCGACAACCCGGAGGCACTCGCCATGGCACGCGCGGTCCGGACCGAGCTTGAGCGGGCGGGCTTTAGCCTACGCCCCTTCGCCGAACCCTCTGCGACGTCCTGAGGGACGAATCCGTTACGGCGACGTTTCAGGGATCGAATTCAGCCCGCTCACGGTTTCTTGAGCTCAGGTGCCTCCGGGCGCTGGCCCGTGCGCTGGCCCGTGACGACGATCGCCCGGATAGACCGCGGCTCGTCGTGCGGAGCGCGCGCGGACCCTTGTGAGCGAGACCGAGGCCCGCATCGCGACGCGATCCGTCGGGCCTTCGGATGAAGCGTGGCGTGAGAGGAAGCCCGGCCTGACATGAAGCGTATATCCACCGGTGAGGGCTTCATCGTGCCGCCGCGCCCGGCGCGTGTTTCCGCGGCCGAGACGCCGAAAGGTCCGCTCGCCTCCTCCCTCGTCGTGTTTGCCATCATCGTGGCGGGCCTCTTCTTCGCGCGCGAGGTGCTGATCCCCATCGCGATCGCGGTGCTGCTGTCCTTCGTGCTCGGCCCGCTGGTGAACTTCCTGCGCCGGCTGAAGCTGGGGCGGGCCTTCGCGGTGCTGGTCTCGGTGCTGCTCGCCGCCGGGATCATCGCTGCGGTGACCACCGTCATCGGCGTGCAGGTCGCCGAACTCGCGCAGGACGTGCCGCGCTACCAGCGCACCGTCGAGCGCAAGATCGAGGGGCTGCGGGCCGGCACGCTCGGCCAAACGATGGACTACATCGCCAACATCAACCGGGCGATCCACCAGAGCGGCGAGGAGAGCAAGGAATCGGCCGAGAAGGCCAAGCAGCAGGCCGCCCGCGACAGTAACCGCAAGGCCGAGCCGGAGCCGCCGAAGCCGCTGCTGGTCCAGGTGGAGGAGCGCCGCCCGGGCCCGCTCGAGCTCGCCACCACCGTGCTCGCGCCGGTGGCGCAGCCGCTCGCCACCGCCGGCATCGTCTTCGTCGTCCTCCTGTTCATCCTGATGCAGCGGGAGGATCTGCGCGACCGCCTGATCCGGCTCGCCGGTTCGAGCGACCTCCACCGCACGACCGTGGCGATGGACGACGCGGCCCGGCGGCTCTCGCGCTACTTCCTGGGCCAGCTCGCCCTCAACTCTGCCTTCGGCGTCGTCATCGGCGTCGGGCTCTGGATCATCGGCGTGCCGAGCCCCGTGCTGTGGGGCATCTTCGCCCTCGTCATGCGCTTCGTGCCCTATATCGGAGCCTTCCTCTCGGCGGTCCTGCCGATCGCGCTTGCGGCGGCGGTCGATCCGGGCTGGAGCATGGTGCTGTCGACCTTCCTGCTCTTCGCCCTCGTCGAGCCCATCGTCGGGCAGATCATCGAGCCCCTGGTCTACGGTCACTCGACGGGCGTCTCGCCGTTCTCGGTGCTGGTCTCGGCCCTGTTCTGGACCTGGCTATGGGGACCGGTGGGCCTCCTGCTCTCGACCCCGCTCACCGTCTGCCTCGTCGTGCTCGGGCGCCACGTCGATCGGCTCGAATTCCTGGACGTGCTGTTCAGTAACCGCCCGGCGCTGACGCCGATCGAGAACTTCTACCAGCGCATGCTCGCCGACGACCCGGAGGAGGCGCAGGAACATGCCGACCTGATCCTGCGCGAATGCTCGCTCTCGGCCTATTACGACGACGTCGTGCTGAAGGGTCTCGAACTCGCCTCCCGCGACGCCGCCCGCGGCGTGCTGACGCCGAGCCAGAAGGACGAGATCCGCGCCTCGATCACGGCTTTGGTGGAGGATCTGGAGGATCGCGAGGATGCCGTGCCCGATCCGGCCTCCAAACCCACCCGCCTCTTCGACGGGGCAGGCGCCGCTGGCGACGGGGAGAGCGCTTGCAAGAACGAGCCGATCCCTGACCCCGACGAGTTGCCCGCCGCGTGGCAGGCCGACGGTGCGGTGCTTCTCGTCTCCGGCCGCGGCTTCCTCGACGGGGCGGCGACCGCCATCGCCGACCAGCTCCTGCGCAAGCGCGGCTTCGGCACCCGGCAAGTGCCCTTCGCCGAGGTCGCCCGGGTGCGCATCGCCGAGTGGCAGCCGGGTCCGGCTCAAGCGGTCTGCGTGATCTCGCTGGCGCTGTCCGGCGAGCCGACCCATCTGCGCCGCCTCGTCTCGCGGCTGCGCCAGAAGATCGACACCGTGCCGATCGTCGCCGGGCTGTGGCGCCTCGACGAGCCGATGCTCGCCGACGACGCGGTGCGGGCCAAGATCGGCGCGGACGACCACGTCACCTCCCTGCGCGACCTGATCGAGACGATCCTCGCCCTCGCCCGCAACGAGGGCGGCCCGGACCGGTCCGAGCGGAACGATGCGGCCACGCCCCCGCGGCAGGCCCTGCCCGAGCCGGCTTGACGAGACGGCTCGAGGGCGGCTTCGTCTCAGCCCGTCAATGGGAGGCTGCCCCTCGATGAGCGTCGTCGATCTCGCCCAGTTCATGGAAGACCTCGCCACCCAGTCCGGAGCGGCGATCCTGCCGTTCTTCCGGGCGCATTTCGGCCTGGACGACAAGTCCCACGGGACGGGCCACGCCTTCGACCCGGTCACCGAGGCGGACCGGGCGGCGGAAGCGGTGATGCGGCGGATGATCAACGACCGGCTGCCGAACCACGGCATCCTCGGCGAGGAGTTCGGCTCGGAGCGGGCGGATGCGGAATGCGTCTGGGTGCTCGACCCGATCGACGGCACCCGCGCCTTCATCAGCGGCCTGCCGACCTGGGGCACGCTGATCGGGCTGACCCATCACGGCGCGGCGGTGCGCGGCCTGATGCACCAGCCCTATCTCGGCGAGCGCTTCCTGGGCGACGGCAAGACCGCGAGCGTACGCTCCGCGAAGGGCGAACGCCCCCTCCACACCCGCCGCAACGAGGCGATCGGCAACGCCATCCTCGCCACCACCGACCCGCGCCTGTTCGCGGAAGGGGAGGAGGCCGAGCGCTTCCGGACGATCGAGGGGCAGGTGAAGATGTCCCGCTACGGCACCGACTGCTACGCCTATTGCATGCTCGCCGCCGGCCAGATCGACCTCGTGGTCGAAGCGGGGCTGAAGCCCTACGACATCGTCGCGCTGATCCCCATCGTCGAGGGCGCGGGCGGCGTCGTCACGAGTTGGGACGGCGGCCCGGCCACCGGCGGCGGCCGGATCGTGGCCGCCGGAGACCGCCGGCTGCACGACGCCGCGCTGAAGGTGCTCAACCCGTAGGGCCCCGCCCCAGAGGGAAGGACGCCGCGTTATCATCGCACGACGCGGACGAACCGCCCCGATCGCGACGGCGAACAGGGCGGCTCGCATTGGGTCTCGCGATGATCCTTGTCATGCCCGCCGATCGCCGGGGACGTGGGTCCGCCCCGGCGATGGGCGACCGGTTCAGGCGAAGATCAGATCCTTCACCTGTCCGGCCAGCGCGGTATCCCACGACCAGTTGGACTGGCCGACCAGATCGCTGGTGCGCAGCACATCCAGCGGAACCGCGCCCTGCCCCTCGGCCACGAGCTTGTCGTTCTTGATCAGGCGCATGTAGCCGGCCTCGTCCACGCTGGCCTGCCATTTCGCCATCTCACCCTCGACGATCGTGTCCGCCGCCGTGATCCGGTGCTTCGTGGCGCCCGTGAGGATCTCGAAGGCCATGTCGTCACCGTTGCCGACCTGACCGAGCCAGATGTTGTTGCTGTCCCGCCCGTTACCGGTATCGAACACGCGCTGATAGTTTCCGTGGGCGAGATCGTCGAAGCGGACTTCGGCGAACATCTTGAAGGCGCCGTCGATCTCCGGGATGCCCTTGAACGGCGTGATGGTCAGGTCGCTCACCTCGCCGACGAGCGGCTTGTCCCACGTCCAGTTGGACTTGCCGACGAACTCGTTGGTCCGCGCGACGTCCTTCGGGACGATGCCCTGTCCCTCGGCCAGGAGCACGCCGTCCTTGAACAGGCGCATCCAACCGGTCTCGTTGACGCTGGTCGTCCAGGTGGCTTCCTGGCCTTCGACGATCGCGCCCTTGGCCACGATGTTGGCGGAGTTGGTGCCGTTCAGGATCATGAACTGCATGTCGCTGGAGGTGCCGATCTGGCCGAGAAAGACGTTCTCGGCGCCGGCACCGTTGCCGATGTCGTAGCCGCGCTGCCACGCACCGGCATCGAGATCATCGAACCGGACCGTCGCACTGGCGGTGAAGGCGCCGTGGATGTCGGGCAGGTCGTCCTTGAAGGTCAGGTCGTAGATGCCGCCCTTCAGCGCAGCGTCCTGCGCCCAGTTGGATTGGCCCACGAGATCCTTCGCGCGCGTCAGGTCGCGGGGCACCACCCCCGGACCCTCGGCGACGAGCACGCCGTCCTTGTACAACGACATCCATCCGCGCTCGTCGACACCGGCGGTCCAGCGTGCCTCGACGCCCTGGGTGATGCCGTCCCTGGCGGTGATGCTATGCTTGATCGCGCCGTCGAGGATCTCGAAGGCCATGTCCCGTCCGTTGCCGACCTGACCGAGCCAGATGTTGTCGCTGTCCGGACCGTTGCCGGTATCGAAGACGCGCTGGAAATGGCCGCCGGCGAGGTCGTCGAACCGCACCCGCGCGGTGACGCTTAACGCGCCGTCGATCTCGGGGATGTCGGGGCGGTAGGTGTCGTCCGCGGCGGCGTTCAGGGCCATCTCGTAGGGCGCCTTGCCGGCCTGTACGGGCCCGAAGCGCTGCTGCAGATGGGCGAGGAGGCCCGACATGCCGAGCACGGTGTCGTCGAAGCTCAGCGTCTCGATCGAGCTCAGCGTGTCGATGCTGCCGGAGCCGAGATGCTTGATGGCGAGTGAGCCGGCGGCGCCGTAGAGCGCGACGTAGTCCTGGCTCCGGCCCGTCAACACGGCCCTGTCGATGCCCTCGCCCCCGTCCAGCGTGTCGCCCCCGTTCCCGCCGATGAGCGTGTCGTCGCCCGCGCCACCGTCCAGCGCGTCGTTCCCGTCCCCGCCGATGAGCGTGTCGTTGCCCACGCCGCCGAAGAGTTTGTCGTCGCCCCAGCCGCCGTCGATCCAGTCGTCACCGCCATAGGCGAAGAAGGTGTCGGCCCGGTTGCCGAGCCACATCTTGTCGGCCCGCTCGGTCGAGATCGGCATCCCCTTGTCCTGAAGCATCGCCAGGTCGAGGTCCGAGATGTAGGACCGCTGGCCCCAGCCGAGATAGGGGTCCATGAGATCCTCGGATCCCCACACATGCGCCCGGGCCCCATCGAGCACGACCGGGCCGCCGAGAACCGTCCGCGTGTTCTCACCATTGAAGAGGAGCAGCCCGTTGGCTCCGACCGTGGCAGGGAATTCGAGGAAGCCCAGCCCGTGGCCGATCTCGTGCTGGAAAATGGTGAAGGCGTCGAACCTGTTGCCGGGCGCGGCCGCAACACCTGTCGGATCGTAGAACCAATCGCGGAACGTATGCTCGCCGAGCGTGAGGTTGGCGTCCTGCACGCCGCCGTTCGGGTCATACCCCTCGCGGGCCTTCAGGATGGGGGTGTTTTCCCACCATCTCCCGTTCCAGGTCCATTGAGGGCCGCCGTTGGCGAGGGCGCCGCCGACATTGCCGATCCCGATCGCGATATCGAACGTGCTCTCGACTTGGATGTACTTGCCCCAAGCGTCGGCAGCCGCCTGTGCCGTGGCGAGGATCAGGCCAGCCTGCCACCCGGCCAATCCCATCGAGTATTCATTGGCCCAGGTGACCGAGATTTTCGCCATATTTTCATCCTCCGAGCCATCCGCGCTGCTGCCGGATCGCTTCGCTGTTCCGCCGCCGTCGGGCAACTCTAAGTCGGCTTGTGACAGGCCGGCTCTGAGGTTGACCAACAAGAGGCTGGATGAATCGCAATCTAGTATGAAGATGCTCCTAAGCGATTGACCTACAAATTCGTATTTTAACTGAATTAACCGCCTATCATCACACGAGAAATCACGTAGACCACAAATTTATATTCGAAGAAACTGATAGTTTGGCGGCAATATGGAACAGGTTTCGCTTCGACAGGCCGCGGAACTGGGATATGCGAGGAGCGAAACAGAAAATCCGAAATCGAATCAGCCGTCGGGCATTACTATGGAGTTCAGGGCCGACGCAGTCCGGACATCGAACGCGCCGAGAGGGCGGGCGGCAGATTCCGATCGAGAACGCTTCAGACCTGCGAATCCGACGTGACCGGATCGGGTCCCGGCAAACCGGATGACGAGGTCTTTACGCGCTGGCGGCGCAACCGGCGGCCCGGTCGACCCAGTTTCCGCTGGATCGAAGCGGAAACCGATCCACAAGCCCGCGCGGTGCTCCGGGAAAACACGTTTAACGCCAGCGAAGTGCAAACCTGCCCGCATTCGCGCAGGTTGCGACCACGCCGTCGGACGTGGCCGGCCGCCAACGTCGCAGGCGGACGACGCCCGCGAAGTCCAATCCGCTTTAGCCGGCGATGGTGGCGTGAGAAGCGGCTTCGCCGGCGGCCGAATGGACGAGATGGCCGGGGATGAACGCGTCGAAGGCCGCCCAGAAATCGGCGCGGACCGCGTCGCACTCGGTCAGGATCTCGTGGCGGGCGCCGGGCAGCACGATCAGGTGCCCGGTCTTGAGCCGGGCGGCGAAGCGCTCGACCGCCGGCGTGCTGCAGACCGGGTCGGCGCCCGCCGCGACGATCAGGCAGGGCGTGCGGATCCGCCGGATCAGCGCCGGGTCCGCCAGCCGCCGCATCGCCCGGAAGGCGGCGGCGAGCCAAGCGATGGTCGGATCGCCGACCGCACCGGCCCCGACCGCGCGGGCGGCCTCGGCGTTGCGGGCGTAGCGCACCGGATCGGTCGAGAGGCGATTGCCGGCGAACGGCTTCGTGGCGATCGAGACGGCCGTGCCGAAGGGGATGTAGCAGCGCCCGAGCCCGAGCCGCTGCAGGCCCCGCGCCAGCAGCGAGGCACCCGCCGGCCAGCGCACCATGCGGATCGCCAGCATCGGGGCGACGGTGACGAGCCGCCGGAACGGCAGCCGGCCCTCCGCCGCGAGTGTCAGCGCCACCGCCCCGCCCATGGAATGGGCGAGCCCGAAATGCGGCTCAGGCATCATCGGCACGAGCACGGTCTCGCTGATCGCCTTCAGGTCGATACGGTAATCATCGAAGTGACGGACATGCCCCTTGTGGGCGTCGCGGACCTGACGGCCGGAATCGCCCTGGCCGCGCCAGTCGAAGGCGACCACGCAGAAGCCGCGGGCACGCAGGTCGCTGATCGTCTCGAAATACTTCTCGATGAACTCGGCCCGGCCCTGAAGCAGGCAGACCGTTCCCTTCACGCCGCGCGTCGTCGGCTGCCACGTCGCGGCCCGCAAGGAGACGCCGTCGGCGGTCTCGACCGGCACGAGGCGGAAGCCGGGCGGCACCGGATTACCGGGGGTGGGACGCAGGGTCAGCACGATGGGCGCGCCTCGGAAAAATTTTTGCTCAAGCTCACGCGAAAATCCCCGCAAACAGACCCTTGCACGGTTTTTGGAGCCCACCAATATCATCGATGCGCCGGCCGAGACGGCGGCGCGACGGTCCGGCCCACGGGCGGACCCGAATACATCGAGCATGTTGCTTCTTCTGGAGGATATGTGATGCGTCAGTTCGATCTTGCCCCCCTGTACCGTTCCACCGTCGGTTTCGACCGCCTGTTCTCGGCTCTCGACGGTTTCGTGAGCACCGAGGCTGCTCCGACCTATCCGCCCTACAACATCGAGCGCACCGGTGAGAACGTCTACCGCGTCACCGTCGCGGTCGCCGGCTTTACCGAGGCCGACCTGTCGATTGAGGTGAAGGAGAACGCCCTCACCATCAAGGGTGAGCGCAAGCCTGCCGAGGGCAAGTCCGCCGAGGTGCTCTACCAAGGCATCGCCGCCCGCGCCTTCGAGCGCCGCTTCCAACTTGCCGACCACGTTCAGGTGACCGGCGCCGTACTCGAGAACGGCCTCCTCCATGTCGATCTCGTCCGTGAGGTCCCGGAGGCGAAGAAGCCGCGCCGCATCGAGATCGCTAGCCGGCCGTCGAGCCAGCCGGTGATCGAGGGCTCGGTCCAGCAGGCCGCCTAATCGCTCAGCCGCAAGGCTGACCCCGCGGGGGAGCGCCCCGGCCGTCGAGGCCGGGGCGTTTTCACATCTCTGGGTCAGAAATCCCCGAACCGGTCGCCGGGACCGGGCTCGTAGCAGGTGTACCCGACGAAGCAGCCCGGATTGTCGCGGGTCGGCACGAAGGCACGCCGACCGATCTCGGTCGCCTCGCAGAACGAGCGGTCGCGCACGAACCGGTCGAAGGTCGGTCCGCCGGTGCCGAGCACCGCCGCACCCTGCCGCGTGACCACGGCGCGGGCCTGGGCGCAGGTGAGATTCGTGGTGGAGGGGCGCTGCGCCAGGGCAGGCCCAATGCCGGCGAGCAGGGCTACGCAAACCAGGGCGCATCGCATGAAGGGGGTCCGGCGAGAGGAAATCCGATTCCTCAACCGTGCCCGTCACGGATGTATCCCGTCGAGCTCCGGCAGCAGCACCACGCTTTCCTGCTCGTTCGGATCAGTGCGGGCGATGAGCGCCGTGCACGGTTCGGTCGAGCTCGGATTGTAGGGCAGGTGCGGCACGCCGGCCGGAATGTAGAAGTACTCGCCGGGCCGCAGCTCGGTGTGGTGCTCCAGCCGCTCGCCCCACCACGTGCAGGAGGTGCCGGCCAACGCGTAGATCGCGGTCTCGTGGCCCTCGTGCTTATGGGCCTTGGCCCGCGCTCCGGGCGGGATCGTCACCATTTGCAGGTGAAGGCCCGTCGCACCCGCCGTTTCCGCCGAGATGCCGGGCGCGTAGGACAATCCCTGCTTGCCGATGAAGGCCTTGCCGGGCCGCACCACCCGGCAGAGCGCCGCGCCCGTGCCGGTCATGGCGCTACATGTCCCCGAACGCGAACTGCCCCTGGGGCGCGGCCGGCCGCTTCGCCGCGCGCGGCGTCTCCTTGCGAACCGAGGGCTTCGGACGCGGTTTGGGGTCGGCGCGCATCCGTGCCTTCGCCTTGTCGCGCGCCACCGCCTCGGGGGCGTGGGGATCGTCGTCGAGCCACTTGCCGCGCTTGATCACCTCGTTAACCCGGCCCTGGTTCACCCCGACCTTGAAGGCGATCTCCTGCTGCGTCATGCCGGTGGAGGCGTGCAGTTCCAGGATCGCGCGGGCGAGATCGGGCGTCATCTTCTGGCCGGTGAGGCGCCGGGCCGGGCGGATGGTGCGGGTCTGGCGGTCACGCTCGCGCAGGCGCTCCAGCAGGGCGAGCGCCATATGCATGCCGTGCTCGCGCAGAGCCTCCTCGAATTCCTTCAGCGTCGCCATGGCCGGCTCCTCGTCCGGGAACGGACGTTCTCTCTGAGAGAACGCTCCGCCCATGCCCCAGGTTGCGGATCAGGAGACGCGCGCATGTGCAGCGGGGCAAGCGGACGGACGCTCTCGTCCACCGCAAAACGTCAGGTCCGACCCGATGCCGCAGCGGGCCGGCATGTTGGCAGAGCGTGAGCCGGTCGGTTACACCGCGCACCATCCAATCGTGCGGGAAATGCCAGCCATGATCAGCCCCGTCCTTCCCGTCTCCCGCGCCGAGGCGGTGCCGGGCGCGCCCGGCCTTGTCGAGGCGCTGGAAAGCGGCTCGGTCCTCGTCTTTCGCGATCTCGACTTCCCCTTCGACGCCTTCGAGCAGCGTTTCGTCGAGCGCCCCTTCGCCGACGGCAAGGCCAAGAATGTCGCGATCCGCAACGAGACCGCCGAACTGCGAGGCGGGGCCGGCAGCGCGGAGGAGCAGGCGCGCCTGCGCGACCTCCTGGTGCGCTATCGCCGCTTCGCGGAAAACCTGATCGAGACCTATCTCCCCGCCTACCGCGAAAAGGTCTCGCTCGCGGGCACCTCCTACCGGCCGTTCGACGTCGACAAGCGCAAGCTGAGCTGGCGGCGCGACGACACGCGCATGCATGTCGATGCCTTCCCCTCCAACCCGATCGGCGAGCGGCGCATCCTGCGCATCTTCCGCAACATCAACGCCGAGGGGCAGCCGCGGCTGTGGCGGGTCGGCGAGGATTTCGGCTCGATGGCCGAGAAATTCCTGCCGAAGCTCCCGGGCTATTCCGGCCTCTCGGCGAGCGTGCTGGCCGCGCTCAAGATCACCAAGGCCAAGCGCTCGGAATACGACCACCTGATGCTGCACCTCCACGACGCCCTGAAGCGCGACCTGGACTATCAGGCGAACGCGCCCCAGGCGGATGTGCGCTTCCAGCCCGGCGAAACCTGGGTGACCTTCTCGGACCTCGTGATGCACGGCGCCATGGGCGGGCGCTACATGCTGGAGCAGACCGCCTACATCGCGGTCGCCGACCAGGCCGACCCCGAGAAGAGCCCGCAGCGGATTCTGGCGAAGAAGCTCGGGCGGCCGCTGAAGCATTGAGGGATCACGCGGGCTCCTCGGACCGTTCCGTAAATTCGCGCCACAGCAGGATCAGCGCGGCCATCACCGCCGGGCCGACGAACAGCCCGAGCAGGCCGAAGGTCTCGACGCCGCCGAGGATGCCGAGCAGCACCCACAAGAAGGGCAGGCGGGTGGTGCCGCCGATCAGCGCCGGGCGCACGAAATGGTCGGCGACGAAGGTGACGACGAAGCCCGCCGCCACCACGATCGCGGCGGGGACGACCGCCCCGCCCGCCAGCAGCAGCACGGCGGCGAGGCCGAAGGCCAGCGGCGCGCCGAAGGGGATCATCGCCGCCACAGCGGTGAGCGCCCCGAACAGCACTGGGTGCGGCACGCCGGCAAAGGCGTAGACGATACCGAGCAGGAACCCCTCGCCGATCCCGACGAGAACGAGCCCGTCCACCGTGCCGTGGACGGAGGCCACCATCTGGCGCGCCACCCGCTCGCCGCGCGGCCCGAACAGGCGATGGCTCGCCCGGAGCGTCTGCGCGATCACCGTATCGCCCTCGCGAAACAGGAAGAACAGCGCCAGCAGGCAGAACCCGAACAGCACCACCCGGTGCACCAACCCCGCCCCGAGGCTGCGCGTGAGGTCGCGGTTCGAGGTCGTGTTGAGCCGCTCGCTCAACTCATGCGCCAGCCCCGCATGGGCGAGGTGGGCGTTCCACCACTCGGTGACGGCAGCAGCCCCATAGGGCAGGCGGGCGACGAAATCCGGCACCGGAATGCCGTTGCGCTCGGCCTCGCGGGCATAGGCCAGGAGGTCGTGCGCCTCACGGCCCGCCTCGACCGCCAGCACGGCGATGGGCAGCAGCAGAACCAGAGCCACGAGGCCGGTGAAGACGGCCGGCCACAGGATGTTGTGCCGCCCCGGCGGGAAGCGGCGGTGCGCGCGGACGAAGAGCGGCCAGAGGGCGATGGCGAGCACCACCGCCCACACCAGCGCCCTCAGAAAGCCGGACAGGATGTAGAGGCCGAGCGCCAGCAGCGCCGCGACGAGGAGGGCGCGCAGCACCCTCTGGCTGCGGGCGAGCTCAGGTTCCGTCCGATCCGTACCGCCCATCGCCGCCTCACTCCGTTCCGCCGCTGTGTCGGCGCGAGCGACCTATGGCGGGCACAGCGGCAATCCAGAGGCGGCTTCAGGCCGCGGCGCGGTCACGCCCCAGGCCTTGGCGCGATAGAGGGAGCGGTCGGGCCGCTCAATGGAGGCGGAAACATCCGTCTCGCCCGGCTCGACCGCACGGACGCCGAGGCTGATGGTCCAGGCCGGGAGGTCGTTCACACGGGCCCGCGTGGCGGATTTCGTCGGCGAGCCAGCACGCCTCGGCCGGGCTTCGGTCTATCACGAGCAGAACGAACTCGTCGCTGCCAAGCTGGTCGAGGCAGGCGTCCGAGCCCAGGTTCACGATGCCAGGCGGCTTCTTTTCTGCGCTCACCGAGACTGGTTTTCTCGTCTTGTCCGACGCGCACGCAAGCCGGCAAAGAGTCCAGCGAGAATTGGAACGAACTACGAACAAAGGCTTGACCTGTTCGCCGCCCGGACGCACTGTTCATGGAACGTTCCGGACTGATTCGCTGCCCCGGCGCAGCGCGCAAGGCAGGAGGCTTCCATGATCGAGATCGGCTTCGACGACGACGGGCTCGACCGGCCGGCGCCTGCGGCGCGGCAGCCGTCCCCGGACCGCGACTGGCGCATCCTCGAGGAAGGCCTCGAACACCCGGCAAGCGGCTATTTCATTGCCCGTGAGGAGATCGCCAGCCGCCGAGGCGACGGGCTGTGGACCTGGCCGATGCAGCTCGCGGAAAAGGCGTGGTGTGCGCCGCTGGGCTTCCGGCGGGTCTTCCTGGCCGCCCTCGATCGCTACGGTGTGGCGGCCGATACGGATCTCGCCCGCTCCTTCGCCCTCGGGTTCGGCATCCAGGATGCGGGGCAGCGGCACAACGACCAGTTCGTGGCGCTCGGCGAATTGGTGCGTCCGCGCACGGCGGAGCGCAAGCGGACGGCGCCGGCGGAGGGCCGCCGCACCGGTCGCGAGCGTCCGCGGCAGGGTGCGGACACCCGCGCGCCGGCGCTCGACCTCAGCCGCTCGGCCGGCTGAGAGCCAAGGCAGGAGGCGGGCCGGCCGCAACGCCCGAGGTTGCCCGTGCTCCATCGCTTCGTGTAAGGGGTCGCGATCTTTTCATAAGCGCCATCGGGAACCGGCGGCGAAGCGGGGCCGCAGACCGGCTCGGGCGTCTTGGGGGCGTGCCGTGCGAGGGGTTGGCGACGCCGGACATGAAGAATCAAGAAAGCGGCCAGTCCTAATGTCGAACGAGACCGCCACCTTCGACCGCGTCGCGGACATCATTGCCGAGACGGCGGATATCCCGCGTGACAAGATCACGCCCGAGAGCCACGCCATCGACGATCTCGGCATCGATTCGCTCGCCTTCCTCGACATCGCCTTCGCGGTCGACAAGGCCTTCGGCATCAAGCTGCCGCTGGAGCGCTGGACCCAGGAAGTCAACGAGGGCAAGGTTCCGGCTGAGCAATATTTCGTGCTGAAGAACCTCTGCGCACGCATCGACGCTCTGGTCGCCGAGAAGGCCGCCAAGGCCTGATCCGTCGGGCTTCAGGGATTCACGCGCGATGCGGCTCGAATATTTCGAGATGATCGACTCCGTGGTGCGGCTCGACCGCGCCGCCGGCCGCATCGAGGCGCGGGCGCTCGTGCCCGAGGCGAGCCCGGTCTTCGAGGGACATTTCCCCGGCCACCCGCTGGTGCCGGGCGTCCTGCTCACCGAGACCATGGCGCAGGCCTCTGGCTACCTCGTGCTGGCCCATCTCGACTTCGCGCAGATGCCGTTCCTCATGGCCGTGGACAAGGCGCGCTTCCGCTCCTTCGTCGGTCCGGGGGCTGCCCTCGAAATCACGGCGAGCCTGGAGCACGACGGCTCGGGCTATGCGGTAACGAAGGCCGCCATCCGCCACGAGGGCAAGGCGTTGTGCGACGCGGAGCTGCGGTTCCGCACCATGCCGTTTCCCGCGGGCCTCGACGCGCCGATGCGCGAACGCGCCCGGAAGATCGGCCTTCTGGATGGAGCCCAGCCGTGAGCCGTCCGCAGGCCCGCGCCGTCGTCGTCACCGGGATCGGCCTCGTCTCCTGCGCGGGCGAGGGGATCGAGACGCACCTGAACGCCTTCGCCTCGCAGGCGCCGCCGCGCACGGATGCGGAGACGTTCGCGCCCTATCCGGTCCATCCGGTGGCACCGGTGAGCCTCGACGCGCAGATCCCGAAGAAATCGGACCAGCGGCAGATGGAGGCATGGCAGCGGCTCGGCGTCTACGCCGCCGGCCTCGCGCTCGATTCGGCCAGGGTGAAGGAGGATGCGGGCTTCAAGTCGGCGCTGCCGCTCGTGGTGGCGGCGGGCGGTGGCGAACGCGACTACGCGGTCGACGGCGCGATCCTCACCGGCCTGCGCGGCACCAACGATCCCGGCGCCTTCCTCAACGAGCGGCTCCTCAACGACCTGCGGCCGACCCTGTTCCTGGCCCAGCTCTCGAACCTGCTCGCGGGCAATATCAGCATCGTTCACGGCGTCACCGGCGCCTCGCGCACCTTCATGGGCGAGGAGTCGAGCGGCGTCGATGCCCTGCGCATCGGTCATGCCCGCATCGCCTCGGGCCAGGTCGACACCATGATGGTGGGCGGCTCCTACAACGCCGAGCGGCCGGACGTGATGGTCGTCCACGAGATGGGCGGCTACCTTCTCAAGACCGCCTACCGGCCGGTCTTCGAGCGGGGGGCCGAGGGCACGAGCGGCTTCGTGCTCGGCAGCGCCGCCGCCTTCCTTGTGCTGGAAGCGGCCGAACATGCCGCCGCCCGTGGCGCCAGGGCTCTGGCCCGGCTCATGCCGGTTGCCAACGACCGGGTCGCCCGCGCGCCGGGCAGCGTATCCGCGAGCCTGACCCGCCTCATCGGCGAGGCCGGGATCGAGCGGCCGGACGTGGTGCTCTCGGGCGCCACCGGCCTCGCCGACCTTGCAGCGGAAGAGATCGCCGGACTCGACGCGGCGTTGCCGGGCGCGCGCATCCGCGCCACGGGCGATATGATCGGCCATCCGATGGAGGTCGCGGCCCCGTTCGGGGCGGCCTTGGCCGCCGCACTCTGCGCGGCAGGATCGGCTGCGGAGGTCGCGGTCACCTCGGTCGGCCACCGCCGCGGCGAGGGCGTGATCCGCGTCGTGAGGATCTAGCGCATCATCCCGAGGGCTGCCGGCTTTCGGGACGATGGCGATGCGAGAACGAGTGCCCGCCGCTTCGGAGACCGCCGCCGCGGCGGTCCGGATGCGTGCCGGCCGAAACCATGGTCTGAGGCCCCGATGCCAGAACCGCGCTCCTCCTCCACCCACGATGCCCTGGGACGCCCGCTCGTCGCGGTGACGGGCCTCGGCATCGTCACCTCGCTCGGCCGCGGCGCCACCGAGAACTGGGACGCGCTGACGACCGGACGCTCCGGCATCCGCGCCATCAGCCGCTTCCCCACCGAGGGCCTGCGCACCCGCATCGCCGGCACCGTCGATTTTCTCGACACCGACCCGCTGGTGGCCCCGCTCCTGTCCGAGCGCTTCGCCATGGTGGCAGCCGAGGAAGCGGTGACGCAATCCGGCATCGGTGCCGGCTTTCCGGGCGGGCTGTTCGTGGCGGTGCCGCCGGTCGAGATGGAATGGCCGCAGCGGCAGGCTCTGGCGGAGGCCGCGGGCGAGCCCGACGCCGTGACCTATGCCGGCCTCCAGCGCGCCGCCGCGTCCCGCCGTTTTGACGCGTGGCACGACCTGTTCATCTTCGGCACAGTGGCCGACCGGCTCGCCGACCGCTTCGGCACCCGCGGTTCGCCGATTTCGCTCTCGACCGCCTGCTCGTCGGGCGCCACCGCAATCCAGCTCGGCGTCGAGGCGATCCGCCGGGGCGAGATGGACGCCGCGCTCTGCATCGGCACCGACGGCTCGGTGAACCCGGAATCGCTGATCCGCTTCTCGCTGCTCTCGGCGCTCTCGACGCAGAACGATCCGCCGGAGGGCGCCTCGAAGCCGTTCTCGAAGAACCGCGACGGCTTCGTCATGGGCGAGGGCGCCGCCGCCCTGGTGTTGGAGAGTGCCGAATCGGCGCGAGCGCGCGGGGCAAAAATCCTCGGCTACGTGCTTGGCTGCGGCGAGAAGGGCGACGGCTTCCACCGGACCCGCTCCAGCCCCGATGGCGCGCCGGTGATCGCGGCGATGCGCGCGGCCCTCGACGACGCCGGCGTCACGCCCGAGGCCATCGATCACGTCAACGCCCACGGCACCTCGACGCCGGAGAACGACAAGATGGAGGCGCTCGGTTGCTCGGCGGTGTTCGGCGAGCGCGTGGCCCGCCTGCCGATCTCCTCCAACAAGTCGATGATCGGCCACACGCTGACCGCGGCCGGCGCGATCGAGGCGGTGGTCTCGCTGCTGACGATCCAGAAGGGGCGCATCCCGCCGACCATCAACTACGCGGTGCCTGATCCGGCGCTCGTCCTCGACGTGGTCGGGACCGCCCGCGACACCCGCGTCTCGCGGATCCTCTCGAATTCCTTTGGCTTCGGCGGGCAGAACACCTGCCTCGTCCTGGGAGACGAGCCGGCATGAGTGCGGACATGAGCGACGAAAGAAAATCCGTCCTCGTCGTCGGCGGCGCCTCCGGTCTCGGTGCGGCCACCGTCCGCGCCCTGGCGGCAGCCGGCCACGCCGTCACCTTCACTTATCGATCCTCGCCGGAGCGGGCGCAGGCGCTCGCCGACGAACTCGTGCCAACGCATGGCGAAGGCAGCGTCACCGCCCGCGCCCTCGACCTGTCGGACCGCGACGCGGTGGAAGCGTTCTGCGAGTGGGCCGAGGGCCAGGGCTTCTACGGCTACGTCCACAATGCCGGCCAGTCGGCGGACGCGCTGGCGGCCATGCTCGACCGTGAGCGGGCCGAGGCGGCGATGCAGGTGAACTTCTGGTCGATGACCCGGATCGCCAAGGCGCTGGTGCGTGGGATGATCCGGGCGCGCGCCGGCCGCATCGTCGCCATCGGTTCGGTGGCCGCGCTTCAGGCCAATGCCGGCAACGCGGCCTACGCGGCGACCAAGGGCGCCCTGATCGCCTATTGCCGCACGCTGGCGATCGAGTCGGCCAAGCGCGGCGTCACCGTCAACGTGATCGCGCCCGGCTTCATCGATACCGAGATGCTGGCGGCCTATGCCAGCCACCGCGAGGGGATCGAGCGCCAGATCCCGCTCGGACGTTTCGCCAAGCCGGAAGAGGTCGCGGCGATGGCCGCCTTCCTGATCGGGGAGGGCGGGGCCTACATCACCGGCGCCGTGCTGCCCGTCGATGGCGGGTTGACCGCGATGATGGGCATCCACCGCACCTGAACCGGCCCGCGATGTCGCGCTCCCTGCCCCGCCTCGCCTTTGCCCTGCTGCTCGCAGGCGGCGGTTCAGCCTGGGGCGCCGAGACTTTCCGGGTCGAGGGCCTGCCGCGGGACGACAGCCTGACGATCCGCGAAACGCCGGATGCGGGGGCGCCGGCCCTCGGACAGATCCCGGTCGGGCGCCGGGTGCTTGGCTTCGGCTGCACCAACGAGACGCCGAGCGGGCTGACATGGTGCCGGGTGAAGTTCGACCGCACTCTCGGCTGGGCGCGGCGGCGCTACCTGACGCCGGATTGAGCCCCGCGCCGACGTCCCGGACCACGAAGACCGACGCGACGTCCCCGAACTGCGAGGAGTGACGGTCTCACTGCGCCGCCTGCAGCGTGTCGGCGAGGAAATTGACGACGCGTTTCAGCTCGACCGGCTTCTGGAGGCGCTCCACATCGGCGAAATCCGGCGGAATCACACCCTCGTCGTAACCGGTAATGAACACGAACGGCACGCCGCGCTCCCGAAGCAGGGCCGCCAGGGTGAAGGACGGCCCTGATCCGAGATTGATATCCACCAGCGCCGCTGCCAGCGCCCCTTCGTCGAGTGCCTCGCGCGCCGCCTCCTCGCTGGGGCAGGGGCCGACTACCTCCGCGCCCGCTCCCTGGAGCGCGCGTGCCGTATCGGTGGCGAGATAGTATTCGTCCTCCACCACGAGGATGCGATAGCCGCTCAAATCTGGTTCGCCGGTCATGTCGAGCGCTCCTCCGAACACGGTCGCTCGTTGCGGGGCATCGGTTTCAAGAATGCTGGCGCCGTCACGGAGCGGAAATTCGAGGCGGCACCGCGCCCCCTCCGGACCGATCTCCAGGCGACCGCGCCCCCCGAGTTCGTAAGGCAGGCGCCCCTCGATCAGTTCGCGGCCGAAACCACGGCGCGCGCCGGTGCGACGATTCGCCTCACTCTCGTCCGCGATCTTCGCTTCCGGCACGCCATCCTCCGCCCAATCGAAGCCGAGCCAGGGCTCGCCTCTCTTCTCGAACGAGGACCAATTCACCCGCACGCGCCCATCCGGCACCGACAAGGCTCCATATTTCAGGGCATTGGTCGCCAGTTCGTGAACGGCGAGCGTCAGGATCTCCGCCGCCTTGGGCGAGAGTTCGATTTTGGGTCCCGACAGATCGTACTGGTCCGCGCGCAGGTCCTGGGCGTCGATCTCGTCGCGGACGATGGTAGCGACTGGCACGCCGGCATTGGGAGAGCGGGTCAGCAGGGCCTGGACGCGGGCCAGCGTCAGGAGGCGCCCTCCCACCAGGGACGCGTAATCGGACACGGTCTCCGCCCGCTCGCCCGTGCGGGCGACGATCGAGCGGGTCACCGCCATGATGTTGCGCACCCTGTGCTGCAATTCGGCGAGCAGCACGGCCTGATGCCCGATCAGCAGCTTGGCCTCGGTCATGTCGGAGGACAAACCGCCGATGCGCCGCACCCGGCCCTGCTCGTCGCGCAGGGGAAACAGCGTGCTACGAATCCAGCGGAAGGCGCCGTCGCTCGGCCGCTTGATGCGGAACTCGTTCAGCAGCGATTGGCCGGTCGCCGCCCGCTGCAGGTTTTGCAGGGCGTTCTCGCGATCCTCCGGCAGCATGTGGCCGGCCCACCTCCGGATCTCGGGGCCGAGCACGTTGGGTTCGATGCCGTAGACCGTCCGCAGCGCCGGGCTGACGAACTCCATCTCGAACGTCTCCGCATCGCGGATCCAGAGGACGTCGGAGGAAGCCTCGGCGAATTGCCGGAAACGCTCCTCGCTCTCGCGCAGGCGCAGCTCCGCCCGCTTGCTGCGCAGGGCGTGCCAGATCGCGGGCGCCAGCGCCTCCGCCGCCTCAAGGTCCTCCGGCCGGTAGCCGCCCGGGCGGTTGCCGAGCCCGATCAGACCCCGCGTCCGGTCACCCTGCTTTAGCGGCACGCCGAGGAAGGCCGTCAGCGGCAGGTGGCCGGCCGGCGTGCCGACGCGGTCGGGGTGGGAGGCGGGATCGTTGACGATGACGCCCGCGCCATCCTGCAACACCCGCCCGTAGATGCCGTGAATCGCAAGCCCCAGCGCCGACTTGCCCATCGGGAAGCCGTCATCCCCCTCCGATGCGTGCGCGGCATAGCGGGCCCGGCTCCGGTCGCTGAAGAACAGGCCGTCGAGGCGCCCGGTGGTCTCATTGATCTCACCGATGAAGCCGATGGCGCTGCCGGTCAGCTCTTCGGCGACTTCGAGGGAGATGCGCGCCAATTCCTCCTCCGAGGAGGCGCCGAGCGTCTCGCTGAAGACGAGGTTGATCGCTTGGAGGACGGCGTTGTTGCGCCTGACGCGCTGCTCGGCGAGGCGCCGCTCGGTGACGTCGATCGAGACGCCGACGAAGCGCCCGTCCTCCAGTGGCCGGCCGGACGTGCTGAGCCAGCGGTACTGCCCGTCGGCGCGGCGGAGCCGGGCCTCGTCGGTGAAGCAATGGCGCTGCGCAAACGCCTCTTGGAAGAGAGAAAGGTGTCGCTCGGCATCCTCGGGATGCAGGAACTTCTGCCAGCCATACCCCGCCACGGCCTCGAAGCCGACACCGAAGAAGTCGAGATAGTGGTCGTTGACGAGGATCGTGCCGCTCGAATCCGCGTCCCAGATCAGGACGGGCGCGGCATCGGCCAGGGTGCGCAGGCGAATGTCGGCCTCGCACGCCGTCTTCTCCGCGCGGGCCCGCTCCATCGCCGCCCAGGTGCGCTCGCCGATCTCGGTGGCCAGCGCGATCTCCGCAGGGGTCCATTCCCGCGGCGTCGTCATGGAGAGCGCAAGTGCGCCGACGAGGCGGCCCTGCTTCGCCAGCGGAATGCCGAGCAGGCTCACGACACGGTCAGCCAGCACCCTCTCCCGGCAGTCGTCCGGGACCAGGGGGGATGTCTGCACGTCCGTGATCGCGATCGGCTGGCCCTGGCCCTGATGGGGCATCGCCCAACCGACGAGGCTGAGGGGATATTTCCCGGCCCGCGAGGGGAGACCCGCGCGCGCGAAATCCTGTGCGATGATCGCGAAACCCTCCGCCTCGTACAGGTTGAGGTAGTACGTGTAGTCCGCCTGAAGGTGCTCGCCGAGCAAGCGGCAGGCCACGGCCTGGACTTCGAGCGGATCGGCCAGGGGGCGGAGCGCGTCGCTGAGGCCGAGCACGAAGGCCTGCTGCTCCTCGCGCTCGAGCAAAGCCCGCTCGACGAGGACGCGATCGGTCGTCTCGAAGGCGGCGAGATAGAACCCGGCGAAGCCTCCCGCTTCGTCCCGCAAGGGCGTCCACTGGGACGTGAACCAGCCGAAGGGTCGCTCCGGCCGCGCGGGAAGATCCCAGTAGCGATCAATGATCTGACGGGCCTGCCCCTGTCGTATCGAGTCGACGATTCCGTCGCTTTCCGGCTTTGGCCAGACTTTCGTGAACGGGCGGCCAAGGGGCGGCGGATCGCTGAAGTTGTCGATCGCGCTGAAACCGTCGTTATAGATTACCGTAAGTTCAGGACCCCAGGCGATCGCGGCCGGCAAAGGAGAGCCGAGCATCAACTCGACCATCGTCCTCAAACTCTGCGGCCAATCAGCAATGGCGCCAAGAGGTGTCCGTGCCCAATCGTAGGCACGAATACGCGCGGACATTCCCGCACCGGTTGGCCAGTCGCTGCCTACTCGACACATCCTCATGTGAAAGACATGCTCTGATCCAAAAGTCACCTGGCGCCCCGCGTCAATCGCGCAACGGTGTCTCGCGGAATCGAGAAGAGCCGTCCTTCGAACCGGTCGGCGCATCGTCGATGCGCTGCGGCCGGAGGGGGCTCCCGGCGCCCGCTGTTTCGCGGTACGGCGTCGGGCGACCCCGGCCGGGTCCGGTTCGTACGCCGCGCCAGTCCCTCCTCAACGCCAGACGAGTTCGATCCTGATGCAAGCCCTCCAGCTCTTCGGCGACCGAGATCTGCGCCTCACCGAGGTCGAGCCGCCGCCCGCGCCGGGACCGGGCGAAGTGCAGATCCGGGTCCGGGCGGTCGGCCTCAACTTCATCGACGTGTGGGGCTTTCGCGGCATGGCCTTCGCCAAGCGCAAGCTGCCGCTGACCGTCGGCGCGGAGGCGGCGGGTGAGATCGCGGCGGTCGGCGAGGGCGTCGAGGGGCTCTCCGTCGGCGATGCGGTCGTGCCCTACGGCGCGCTGACCTGCGGCCGATGCCGCGCCTGCCAGGAGGGGCGCGACAACCTCTGCGAGGACGTCTCTGGCGTGATGGGCTTCCATCTCGACGGCTTCGCCCGCGAGCGGGTGAACCTGCCGGCCCGCCTCGTGGTGCGGGTGCCGGGGGGCGTCGATTACGTCCAGGCCGCCTGCGCCGGCATCGCCTTCGGCACCGTGCAGCACATGCTGTTCGACAACGCGCGGCTAGAGCCGGGCGAGTCGATCCTCGTCCATGCCGGCGGCTCGGGCATCGGCACGGCGGCGATCAAGATGGCCAAGGCGATCGGCTGCACTGTCTACACGACGGTCGGCGACGACGCGAAGGGCGAGAAGGCGAAGGCGCTCGGCGCCGACCACGTCGTCAATTACCGCGAGGAGCGCTTCGAGGGCGAGGTGCGGCGGCTGACCAAGCGCAAGGGCGTGGACGTGGTGTTCGAGCATGTCGGCGCCGAGACGTGGAACGGCTCGCTGCTTTGCCTGAAGCGCGGCGGGCGGCTCGTCACCTGCGGCTCGACCTCGGGCGTCTCGGTGCAGATGAACCTGATGCAGTTGTTCCAGCAGCAATACCGCATCACCGGCTCGTTCGGCTGCCGCATCGCCAATATGAGCCAGAGCCTCGACAAGATGGCCGCCGGCCTGACCCCGGTCATCGACACGGTGCTGCCGCTCGCCGATTTCGCCAGCGGCCTGGAGCGCCTGGAATCGCGCAAGGTGTTCGGAAAAATTCTCGTGACGCTCTGAGGCGTTCAGGCGAAGAGCCGGCTGCCGAGGCCGGGAAGATCGCGAAAACTGTCCGCCACATGGCCTGCGAGCGCCCGCGCCGCCGGCCCGGCACCGTCGCGCAGGCGCATCAGCACGTCGTAGCTGCCGAGCGGCGGCAGGGCCGAGATCCGCTGGAAGGGCGGTCGCGCAACGCTCAACGGAAGCGGCGCCACCGCGAGGTCCGCCTCCACCGCCGCGATCTGTCCCTGGCAATGCTCGCTCGTATAGGCGACCCGGTAGGCGATGCCCGCCTGATCGAGGGCGTCGAGCGCCGCCGCCCGCCACGTGCAGCCGCTCTGGCAGAGCGCGAGCGGCAGGGGCCGGCGCGCCTCGGCGAGGCCGCCGCGCAGACCGACCCAGACCAGATCCTCCGAATGGACCACCTGCGCCGCGCGGTCCGACGGGAGATGGCCGGCAAAGAGCACGAGATCGAGCACGCCTTCGGCGATGGCCTCCACCAGAAGGCGGCTCGCATCCAGCCGGACATCGACCTCGACCTGCGGATGGGTGGCGGCAAACCGGCGCAACATCGCCGGCAGGGCGAACAGGCCGGAATCGTGGGGCGCGCCGAACCGCACCCGCCCCTCCATCGGCGGCGCATCGAAGAAGGTCACCACCTCGTCGTTCAGGGCGAGCAGGCGCCGGCCGAGGCCAAGCAGCGCCTCGCCGTCCGCCGTCGGCACGACGGCGCGCGGCTGCCGCAGGAACAGCGCCCGGCCCAGACGCTCCTCCAGGCGCTTGACCTGAAGGCTGATCGCCGAGGGCGTGCGCCCGACCCGCTCGGCCGCGCGGGCGAAGGTGCCGGCCTCGCAGATCGTCACGAAGGTGCGGATGAGATCGAGATCGAGGTTCGACGGATTGAGCGCATTCACGGCGACGATGGTCCTGCTGCCACGGCTCAGCCTCTGCGATGAGCGTCCCTCATCGTTTCCGTAAAATCAATTCGTTCGATTCATCACGAGCCACGCCTCATCCTGTCCGTCGCAACAGCGGAGGCAGACATGATCGGACAGATTGCACGGACCCTGCAGCGGGGGATCGCCAGTCTCGTGGCCGGATGGCACCGATGCCGGCCGACGGCCTCGCGCGACGGGCGGGATGAGCCGATCGCGGACGACCTGTCCGATCTGGACGAGCGGCTTCTGGCCGATCTCGGCGTCACGCGATCCGGCAAGGTGCTTCCTGGCGGCGAAGGGCCGCCGCGTCAGCGCAGGCAGACGAGAACGAGGCCGCCGATCATCAGCGCGCAGCCGAGGATGCGCCAGGGGTCGGCGGTGTGCTGGGCGAACCCGACCCAGCCGAAATGGTCGAGCAGAACCGAGGTGACGATGGCGGCCGTCACCGTGATGCCGGTGAACACGGCCGCACCCAGCCGCTCGGCGATGAAGATCGTCGCGAGCACGTAGGTCGCGCCCATCGCTCCACCGAGCCACGCCCACCACGGCACGCTCGCGATTCGCTGGCTCCCCGGCCAGCCGATCCCGATGAAGGGCGCGGCCGCGAGATAGACGGCGACATTGGCCGCGGTGACGACGAGGGCCGCGAGGATCGGCTGATCGAGCGCCTTGTTCAGAGAGGCATTGGCGCCCGACTGCACCGTGTTGAGGATACCCGCGATGGCGGCCGCGGCAGCGATGAGAAACGGCATCGTTCGGCTCCACTGGGTGTCGGAAAGCCTCGAAAAACGCCCGATCAACGATCGCGTCCCGTCCGGGTACGGCGGCGCAGCGGGCGTTTCGTGAGAGACGATCAGGCGCCGCGCACGGTCATGTCCGGGTTGAGATCGAGCCAACGGCGCTCGCGGGCGGCCCGGTACAGCGCCTCGATCAGGCGCACGTCGCGCAGGCCCATCTCGCCGGGCGTGCTGATCTCCGTGCCTTCCGTCACGGCTTGCGAGAAATGGTCGATCTCGCCGGTGAACTGGGCAGCACTCGTCTCCTTCGTCAGGATTTCCTCTGCCCGCTTCGCGTTTGAGACGACGAGGCGGTTGTCCTGGTAGGCGGTGGCTGGATCGAGGGTGGCGACGAGCCGGTCGCCCCAAAGATCGATCCGCTTCTTGTTGGCCATGTAGCCCGAGGAAATCGTCGCCCGCCGGCCCGACGGGAAGGCGAGTTCGGCGGTGAACACGTTCTCTACCTCCGCGAAGCGGGGATCGTCGGGCGGCGCCTGCATCGACGCCGCGACGGCGTTCGGGCTCTCGCCGAAGAACCATTGCAGCCCGTTGAGACTGTAGATTCCGATATCGACCAGCGAGCCGCCGCCAGCCACCGACCGTTTCATCCGCCATTGGTCGCGGGGAAGCGCGGGGTCGAGGGGCCGGTGGTGGTCGGACGTCGCGAACCAGACCTGTCCCAGTTCGCCCGCGTCGAGCATCTCCTTGGCGCGGAGGTTGTGCGGCTCCCAATGCGCCCGGTAGGCGATCATCAGCTTGCGGCCGGCGGCCTTGGCGGCATCGATCATCCGCTGGCACTCGGCCGGCGAATTCGCCATCGGCTTTTCGCAGAAGACGTGCTTGCCCGCCTCGAACGCCTTCACCGTCAGCTCGGCATGGGTGGAATTGGCCGTGACGATGTAGACGACACCGACCGCGTCATTCTCGGCGAGCCGGTCCATGGTGTCGTAGCCGTAGAGCGCACTCTCCTTCACGCCGTAGCGCGCGGCCACGCCCTTCGCCTTCTCAGTGCTGCCCGAGACGAGGGCGACCGCCCGCGAGCGGCGTGCACGGGCGAGGGCGGGCAGGACATAGCCCTGCGCGTAATCCCCGAGGCCGACCACCGCCCAGCCGACTTGGCGATCGAGCGGCAGGGGCGGCTCCGCCTCCAGCTTCGGCTCGGGCCGCCCGACCGGCCCGGTCGGGATGCCGCTCCCGCCGCCCTGCGCGGCGGCGCGGCTGCCAGCGATGGCGGCGCCGAGGCCGGCGGCTCCTCCGGCCAGGAACAGGCGGCGGGAGTGAGAGGGAATGCGCAAACGGAGGTCTCCTGGCAAAGGGTCGAAGGCGTCGCGGCCTTAACCGGAAACGCCCGACTCGCGCCTTCCGTGCTGCGTCATGATGTCATCAACTCAAGGTAGAACAGCGCGCCGGGCTGACCTCCGGTTGCCCGTCAACTCCGCGGGGTCGGGCGCCAATCCTCGGGCGCCATCTCGAAACCGGAGAACTCGAAGCCCGGCGAGACCGTGCAGCCAACGAGCGTCCAGGCGCCGAGGCTGGTCGCCGTCTGCCAATGGCCTGCGGGCACCACGAGTTGCGGACGCTGGCCGCGCAGCAGGTCGGGCCCGAGATGGTGGGCGGAGGCGTCGTGGCCGTTGGGGCTCATCGTGATCACCATCGGCGCGCCGGCATGCCAGTGCCAGATCTCGGCCGCATCCACCCGGTGCCAGGCCGAGGTCTCGCCGAGGCCGAGCAGATAGTAGATCGCGGTGCCGACCGAGCGCCCCTCGACCGTGCGGGGGTCGCGAAACGTCTCGCGGTAATGCCCACCCTCCGGGTGGGGCTTCAACCCAAGGGCGTCGATTACCTGCGCGGCCGTCAGCGTGTCGCTCATGGCGTTTCTTCTTCCCTCTCGTCGCAGCGGACCAGCCAACCGCGATAATGCACCAGCAGCCCCAGGACCGGCAGGAACAGGGCCACGTCGAAGCGGAAGCGGCCCTGCGCATCGACTCGCTCGCTCGCCTGCGTCGTCGGCCGCAAGAACCGCGGCAGGGGCAGCGGGCCGAACCGCCAGCCCGTCACCGCCATGTCGAGCCCGTCGGCATGGGCCCTCACAGCGAGATCCATCGCGAACGGGCCGAAATGCTCGCGCACCCGCCCGCTCCCGTCGGGGCCGATGCGCCGCATCCGGCTGGAGAAGCGGCGATCCGGAAAATGGCGCGTCCAGCGTTCCGCGCCGGCGTCGAGGTCGGGCTCCATCGTCACGCGGATCGGCCCATCCTCCAGGGCGGGCGGCAACTGGAACAGCCCGGCGACGAGCGCGATCAGGGGGCCGCGCCCGCGCATCACCGCGGCCCGGCCGCGAAAGGCGCCATCACCCACCGCACCGTGCACGACGCGCAACGCCTCGGGCATCCGCGCGAAGCCGTCACCGAGCACCCGCGCGAACAGCGGCACGGGGTGATCGATGTCGCGGCGGGTGCGGATGGCGAGGCGCGCCATCTCCGCCTCGATCGCTTCGAGCGGCAGAACGCCGACGCAGGGGCGGGCGCCTGGCGGAATCGGCGCGGCGGACGGATCGGTGAGCCGGCGGATCGCGGCGAGCGCGGGCAGAGTCGGGACATAGGGCCCGTCGCCGGCTTCCGCGACGAGGCTCCACACCGCGCGGACCGGCCGCCCGGTCGCGTCCGTTCCCAGCGCCTCGACGCTCATGCCGCCGCGGTCGCTGCCGAACCGGTCGAGCCAGCCGGCGATCGCCAGGAAGGGGCGGGCGAGGGGCACGAGCGAGGGCAGCAGCCGCCAGCGCGCCGGCAGGCTCGCGAGGCTCAGGCCCAGATGCAGCAGGGGCAGTTCGAGCCCGGCGCGGAACAGGGCCGTGCGCAGCGTGGGGAAGCGGGCGGGAAGGATGTCGAGGTCGGGCGTCTCGCACAGGCTGGCGAAGCGCCGGCCGAGGCCCGGCACCGCGATCCGGCTGAGCAGGCCCCAGCCGGGCCGGTTCTGCCACATGCCGGCCCGCAGCGCCCGCACCGGCTGCCCGGCATAGGAGAGGATCGCCTGCATCACCGAGAGGCCGCGCGGCGCCCGGTTGCCCGGCACGATGGCGACCCGCACCGTCTCGATCGTGCGCCAGCCCGTAGTGAGCGCATCGAGCGCCGCATTCGACAGGGCCGGGGTCGAGCTGGCACCGGTCAGCGCAACGACGCCGTTGGCCCGCGCCGCCGCGTCGAGGGCGGGGAAGGCCGCCACGAAGTCGCGGCCGTCGGCAAGGTCGAGATAGGGCAGGCCGGCTTCAATCGCCGCGCGGGCGAGCACCGGCGCCCCGCCCTGGAACGGCCCTGCCGCGTCCACCACGATTGTCGCGCCGAGTGCCAGCAACTCACCCGCACTGACCTCCGTCGCATCGAGGCGTACCGCCCGCCCGCGTCCGTCCGGCACGGTGCGGGCAACGGCCTCCGCCTTGGCGACATCGCGGCCGGCAACGATCACCCGGAGATCGGTGGTCGTGGCGAGCCCGGCCACGAGCCGCGACCCGAAGGCGCCGGCCCCGCCCACCACGAGGATCACGGCTCCGTTCAGGGAATCGCCCCCTGCGGCAAGGCCGAGCCCGGCATCCGCGGCGGCGTGAGATTTTGCGGGGCGCCGCCGGCCGGGGGCTGCACCGCCCGGCCCACGCTCGCGGCTTTCGCGGCCGCCTGCGCGGCAGCCTTGGCAGCCTTTTCGGCCTTCTCCGCCTCCGCTGCGACAGCTTCGGGGGTCGGCGCCATGCGGCGGGCCTTCGGCGGCGGCAGGAGCTTGCCCGAGGGCGCGGTGCCGCATTCGAGGAAGCGCAGCTCGGCCAGGGGCTTGCCCGTCTCCGCGTTGATCGGCAGGCTGTCGGGGAGGGCCACGATGGAGGCATCCCACTGGATCCGGCCGCCGATGGTCCCCTCCAGCGTAGCCGGCGACGCGCCCCGGCGCAGGGACAGCAGGTCCGGCCCGTAGGCGGTGGCGACCTTGCCGGCGACCACGACCTGCAGCACGCGGGTCACGTCGGGCGTCAGCGGACGCAGGGGGTTGTCGATGGTGATGCGGCCGCTGCGGGTCACCCACAGCTCAAGATTCTTGTCACCCTGGTAGCGGACCGCCTGGCCCGGATCGCAGGCGACCGACGGCGCGGCAAAGTTCATCCCCGTGGGCGAGGGGACGGCGGAGGGAATCGGGCTCGCGGCCGGCTCGGCGGGCGGCGTGTCGGCGGCCTTCGCGGGCGCGGTCTCGGCCGGCGCGGGTTTGGCCTGCGGCTTCGGGCGGGGCTTGGGCCGTATCTTGCGCTTGGGTGCCTCCGGCACCGCCTCGGCGGGGGCGGGGGCCGGGGCCGCTTCGTCCTGTGCCACGACCGGGGAAACCAGGCCGGGAACGAGTGCCATCCAGGCCGCCGCGACGGCGGCGAGCAGGCCGACCCGCCTCATCGGGCCGCCCGGTCCTTCGTCTCGGACGGCCGCAGCGCGTCCGGCTCGAGCGCCTGCTTCAGCACTTGGTTCTGCTGGTCGAGAAGTTGATCGAGCATCCGGCTATCGAGTTCTTCCGCTTGGAACTTTCGGGGCTCTCCGCCCTTGGGCGGATCGACCGTTTCGCCGTCGATGACGTGACCGTCAATGATATCGCCATCGATCACTTGGGCATCGAGTAATCGGGCGTCGAGCACTTGCGCCCCGCGGTCGATCGGGCTGGGCTGGGACGGGGTCAGCGCCTTCACGACGGCGTCCGCATCGTCGTCCCATTCCTCCTCGCGGGGAAGGCGCAGGGGCGGCCGGCGCGGCCCCTTGGAGAGCGTTACCACGAAGACGCAGGCGAGCAGGGTCGCCGCCGCCGCGGCAAGGATCACCAAGGTTTCCATGATCGGCCCGACCTTAGACCGGTTCGCGCGCCGTTGCACGCGCAGCAGGCTTCGGCCTTGCCGAGCCAGCGCGCGGGGAGAGGGCGAGGGTTGGAGACCCGTTTCGCGATCGAAGCCGCGCAATCCCACCGACATCTCGCCCCTCCACAACCCGGTCTACCCCCCTTGCCGGAACGGTCCTTGCGTCTCGGGCCGAAGGGTGAGAACCGCGTAATCGCCGCCGTCCGACGGTCACCGGCCGCTCACGTCCAGGAACGCTCGATGCCCCTCGAAGACCCCCGCTCCGGCCCGCCGCAGCTCTCGACGCACGCATCCGGGCACCCGACGGCCGCGCCCGCACGGCCCGCAGATCGCGATTTGGAAGCCGAACTTCTCGACCTCGTCGCCCGCACCCGCGAGCAGGCGAGCGAGGACCCGTTCCGCAACCCCGTTCTCGCCGTGACGCTGGCCATCACCCGCCAACTCGACCGGGACGAGATCGGCGAACCGGATCTCGACGCCCTGCTCGCCACCCTGCGGCGGCGGGCGCTGACAGACCGGGCCGAGCGACTGCGCGCCTATGTCGGCCTCGACGCCGACGCCGCCACGGGGGAAGCGGCGCCCGCGGTCGAGGTCGCGAACCGGCTCGTGGCGGCGGTGGCGCGGGGCTCGGGCGATTTCGAGACGTTCCGCGAGCGCGTCGGCCGCACCGCTTTTGCGGCGGTGTTCACGGCGCATCCGACCTTCGGCATGCCGCGGGCCGTGGCCGCGTTGATCGCGCGGGCCGCCTCGCTCGCCGACGCCGACCGGCGCGCGCCGATCATCGGCGAGGCCGCCGCCCGCTCGACCCGGCCCGATCCGCAGATCAGCCTCGACGACGAGTTCGAGCAGGCCTGCGTCGCCGCCAACCACGGCCGCGCGGCGATCGACGCCTTCAACGGCGCGATCCTCGACGCCGCCCGCGCCCGCTGGCCGGATCGCTGGACCGAGTTGGTGCCCAAGCCGCTGGCCATCGCGAGCTGGGTCGGCTGCGACACCGACGGTCGCACCGATATCGGCTGGTGGGACACGATGCGCTACCGGCTGATCTCCAAGCGCATGCAGTTCGACCGGCTGATGCGCGACCTGCCCAACATCCCCGCCACCCGCGTGGTGCGCGAGCTGACCGCGGGCGCGCGGGATGCCGTCGAGCGTCAGCTCGCGGGCGCGCCGCTGCTCGGCACCAAGCCCTCCCTGGAGGCGGTCCACCGCTTCGCGCTGGCCCTCATCATCGAGCGCGAGCGTGCGCAGACCGATGCCGGGCCGATCCTGGCCGGGCTGGCCGCCGCGATCGGTGCCGCCGAGACCGATGCGGACCGCCGCACCATCGCCGTGCTGCGCTCCGGCATTGCCGCCCACGGCCTCTCGAACGCCCTGCCGCATTTCCGGCTCAACGCCAGCCAGATCCACAACGCGGTGCGCCGGGTCATCGATCTGGAGGGCGAGCCGACCGACGCGGCGCAGAGGCGCTCGCACCTCTCGGCGATCAACACGCTGCTTAACGACGTGCGCCCCGTGCCTGTCGATTTCGGGGCGCTCGCCGCCGAGCGCGCTTCGGCCGCGCGACTGATGATGACGATCACCCAAATCCTCAAGCATGTCGACGGTACCCACCCGGTGCGCTTCCTCATCGCCGAGACCGAGACCGGCTACACCCTGCTCGCGGCGCTCTGGCTCGCGCGCCATTACGGCATCTCGGACAAGCTCGAGATCACGCCGCTGTTCGAGACCGCGAGCGCGCTCGAACAGGGCATCCGCGTGCTCGACGACGCCCTGCGCAACCCGCATTGGCGGGCCCACCTCAAGCGGCTCGGCCGGCTCTCGGTCCAGTTCGGCTACTCGGATTCCGGGCGCTATGTCGGCCAGTTGGCAGCCACCTTCTGGATCGAGCGTCTGCGCCTGCGCATCACCGAGCTGATGACGCAGAACGGCCTGTCGGACATCGAACTCGTCATCTTCGATACCCACGGCGAATCGATCGGCCGGGGCGCCCACCCGACGAGCCTCCGCGACCGCCTCGCCTATCTCGCGCCGGAGGATGCGCGCCATCGCAACGCGAAGGCGGGCATCCGCGAGCGGCTCGAATCGAGCTTCCAGGGCTCGGACGGCTACCTGATGTTCGGTTCGCCCGAACTGGCGGGCGCCTCGGTGGCGCGCATCGCCGAGCACGTCTTCGCCGACGCGCTGACCGAAGACGACGCCTTCGCCGATTACGCGCTCAACGACCGGGCCGCGGCCCCCACCACGGACCCGATCTACGAGGAGGCGGATTTTGCCGCCGAGTTCTTCCGCGTCGTCCGCCAGGACATGGAAACCCTGGTCGATGATCGCGGCTACGCGGCACTTCTCGGCACCTTCGGCCCGAGCCTGATCGACCGCACCGGCTCGCGCCCCGTCGCACGCCAATCGGATGGCGGCGGGCCCGCGGCGATCACTCATCCGCGGCAGATGCGGGCGATCCCCAATAACGCGATCTTGCAGCAGCTCGGCTATCTCGCGAACTCGCTGCACGGCGTCGGCCGGGCCGCCCACCGGGCGCCGGAGCTGTTCCGCCATATGCGGACGAACTCGGTGCGCTTTTCCCGCGCCTTCCGCCTCGTGCAGCACGCCGCCAGCGTCGGCGACCTCGACGTGATGCGCGCCTATATCGACACGCTCGATCCGGCGATGTGGCTGGAGCGCGCCCGCCGCACCCGGCGCGACGCCCGGCGCGACGAGCTCGTCACCATCGCCGCCGCGCTGGAGCGGTTGAACCTCTCGCCCGACCTACGCCGCCTGTTCGGACGGCTGACCTGCGACGGGCTCTCGCTCCAGGCGGCGGCGCCGGATCTCGCGACCATGTCGACCCGGCTCGCCCTGCTCCACGCGATCCGCCTCGCGCTGATCCACCGGATCTGGTTCCTAGCCGCCCACATCCCGAGCTTCCGCCCGCAGGCCGGGCTGACCCGCGAAGCGCTGCTGGAACGCTTCCTGCGCCTCGACATCGACGGCTGCCTGAAGCTGCTCGACGAGATCTACCCCGTGACGCCCGACCCGACGCTCGGCCTGAATTTCGGCGAGCCGCCGGGCCCGCGCGACGTCGGCACCTACGAGACCGAGCACAACACGCTGTTCGGCCCGATCCGCCGGATGTTCGAGCGGGTGCGGGAGATCTCGGGGATCATCCAGCACGAGGTCGGCGCGTTCGGCTGAGGGCGAGAGGCAAGGACAAAAAAGCAAGGGGGCTCGTTGCCCGCTAGAGCCGTATCCGACCTGATTGCGTCAGGCCGGATACGGCTCTGGATCTTTGTTGCGACGCGCATTCTTTCGACGAACCGGCGACCACTTCGTCGGAATGCGCTCGAGCCGGCCTCAGTGCTTCATCATGCTCTCGAAGCTCTCATGGGGCTCGACCTTGCCGGCGAAGCGCGCGAGCCGGCTCAGGCTCGGCTCGGCGAGGCCGCCGGCATTGGCGTAGGTGGCGAGCGCGAAGCTCACCAGCAGCTCGGCCTCTTCGTGGGTCATCGCCCGCCCGCTCAGGGTGCTGGCCGCGCCGCGCACCGCGAGGACGGCTTGGCGGAAGGCGGGGTCGTTCTTCAGTTCGTCCAGGCGACTCATCGGGCGTCCTCGGGGCCGTACTCGGTGTTGGGTGATCCTGCCGGCCGGGCCGGCCATGCGGATTCACGGATGAAACGCGCGCCACCCCGTCCCGTCTCCGGCGGGAGGCAGCCTTCAGCGTGTCTCACGAAACTCTCGGTCACCGACCGTTACCTCATCGGGGATGACGGCGCGCCGGGCGTTCTGTGAGAGACACCAAGCGCGGCTTAAGTGAACCATGTCCGAACGCAAACCGCGCTTGGCCGGCAGCGCGGCGCGGTTGTTCCGGCATGCCCCTCGCCATCAGCGCGGGCAGCAATACATTTTGCCGGCGCGAGGGCTGCGGGCCGCGAGAGGAGGGGGCACCATGGACGGTATCGGCATCGGCATCGACTGGGACGAGACCAAGGAGCCCGCCTATCGCGATGGCCGCCGGGCTGGCGAGCGGCGCGAGGAGGCGGAGAGCAACCCGCATGCGTCGGGTTCGGACGATCACCGTCTCTGGCAGGCAGGCCATGCCTCGGTGACCGCGCCCGACATCGTTGCCGACAAGATCGGCGACTTCGCCTGAGGCCGCCGCCCCGGAACCTTCACCCGAGGCTAAGCGTCCCCGTCTCGATCCCTTGCATGATACCTCCGCGGGACCGTCGCGGTCGCACACGTCGGGATCGGCAACAGGGTGTCTTAAGAGTCGTATTTGGCCAGCCTGCATCTGGGCCGATACGACTCACAGTCCTTGTTTGACGCGCATTCCTTCGACGAACCGTGACCACTTCGTCGGAATGCGCTTGAGAATGCACGCCACCAATCAGGGCGAAGGAGCGGCGATGCGGGTGCTGGAAACGCCGGATGGGCGCTACATCGTCGTGCATGGCCGGCTGTGGCGGCGCCATCGGCCCGATCTCGAACCGACGCAGCGCGACCGCTTGGTCCGCGACCTGATGGATGCCCGCCGCGCCGTGCGCGCCGCCAAGCGTTCCGCCGACGAGGCGGCACTCGTGCGCGCCCGCGCGGCCGTGGATGCGGCCAAGCACGGGCTCGGCGAGCGCGGTCCGGTCTGGTGGACGGACGGCGCACCCGACCTCAACCGGCGCATGATCGCCAACACGCCCTATGCCGCGTGGTACACGGCCTTGCCCGCAGCCTTGAGAGCCGACCACGAGCGTCGCTGAGTATCGGGCCGACCGAACCAGCATTTGCTACAGAGCCCGTGTGCGCGACCGCACAGACGGTTTCGGGCGATCGCCCGGACCCCGGCAGATACCCGCCCCGCGACCCCGATGTGACGGACACAACCGAGTCGCGCGATTGCCAGAGCATCCCAGTTCTGATTAATTCCAGATAAGAAATGCAGTTGAGGCCGTCCTGCGGCCTCCGCATCGTTGTGGCGCAGCGAAAACGCTGTGGCCGACGGCAGGCACACCAAGAGCCGGACGGCTTTGCCCGTGAAACCGGTCGCCACGGCACCGCCCCACCCGCCTGTCGGGCTTCGGGCTGGTCCCGGTACGGCATCCCTGGGGACGGCAGATCGATCTGGCCGCCGGGCGGGCATTCCTTCCGCTCGCGCGCCCTCCATCCTGAAACGGCAGATGACAGCGATGATAAAACTCACGGTCAACGGAGCCGAACGCAGCTTCGACGGCGATCCCGAGATGCCGTTGCTCTGGTACCTGCGCGACGAACTCGGCCTCACCGGCACCAAGTTCGGCTGCGGGATCGCCCAGTGCGGCGCCTGCACGGTCCATCTCGGCGGCACCGCCGCGCGGGCCTGCATCACTCCCGTCTCCGCGGCGGAAGGCCAGGAGATCACGACGATCGAGGGGCTCTCGCCCGACGGCAACCACCCGGTTCAGGTGGCGTGGCGCGACCTCAACGTCGCCCAGTGCGGCTACTGCCAGACCGGCCAGATCATGCAGGCGGCGTCCCTCCTCAAGGACAGCCCGAAGCCGACCGATCAGCAGATCGACGAGAACATGAGCGGCAACATCTGCCGCTGCGGCACCTATCCGCGCATCCGCGCCGCGATCCATCAGGCTGCCGGTCAGGCGCCCGCCACCAAGGGAGATCGCCTGTGATTCACGAAGCCAAGCTGATGGCCGAACTCGCCGCCTCGCAGAACGCCGCCGGCCCGGTCCGGATCGACAATGTCAGCCGCCGCGGCATCCTCGGCGGCATGGGCGCCCTGGTTCTCGCCCTCTCGCTCTCGGACCGTGCCAAGGCCGACGAGGGCCAGACCGAGGAGCAGAAGGCGAAGAAGTTCGGTGCCGACGGCATGCCGAACGGCTGGCGCGACGATCCGAAGGTCTTCGTCACGATTGCCAAGGACGGCACCGTCACCGTCACCAATCACCGCTCCGAGATGGGTCAGGGCGTTCGCACCTCGATCGCCTTCACCGTCGCCGACGAACTGGAGGCCGATTGGTCGAAGGTGAAGGTGGTCCAGGCCTGGGGTGAGGAGACTCATTTCGGCAACCAGGACACCGACGGCTCGCGCTCGCTCCGCCACTTCTTCCAGCATTTCCGCCATGCGGGTGCGGCCGCGCGGCTGATGCTGATCCAGGCCGCCGCCAAGCAATGGGGCGTGCCCGCGGGTGAAGTGAAGGCCGAAAACCACGTCCTGACCCACGCCAAGTCCGGCCGTACGCTCGGCTACGGCGACGTCGCCGAGGCGGCCGCCGCCCTGCCGGTGCCGGCCCGCGAGAGCGTTCAGCTCAAGAAGCCGGAAGCCTTCCGCTACATCGGCAAGGGCAAGATCGGCCTCATCGACAACCACGACATCACCACCGGCAAGGCGATCTACGCCCTCGACGTGAAGCTCGACGGCATGCTCTACGCCCTCGTCGCGCGTCCGGCCGTCTACGGCGGCAAGGTCGTCTCGTTCGACGACACCGAGGCCAAGAAGGTCCCGGGCGTCGTCAAGATCATCAAGATCGAGGGCGGCGAGATCCCGTCCGAGTTCATGCCGCTCGGCGGCATCGCGGTGATCGCCAAGAACACCTGGGCGGCGATGAAGGGCCGCGAGGCCCTGAAGATCACCTGGGATGACGGCCCGAACGCGTCCTACGACACCACCGCCTTCCGCAAGGAGCTGGAGAAGGCCGCCCGCGCGCCGGGCAAGGTCGTGCGAGTCGCGGGCGACGTCGATGGCGCGATGAAGACCGCCAAGGCGAAGTTCGAGGCGGAGTACTTCGTGCCCCACCTCGCCCAGGCACCAATGGAGCCGCCGGCCGCGGTCGCCCGCATCAAGGACGGCGCCTGCGAGATTTGGGCCTGCACCCAAGGGCCGCAGGCTGCCCATGACCGGGTGGTGAAGCGCCTCAACCTGCCCGCCGACAAGGTGCGGGTGAACGTGACGCTGCTCGGCGGCGGGTTCGGCCGCAAGTCGAAGCCCGACTACGTGGTCGAGGCCGCCCTCTGCTCGCAGGCCATGGACGGCCAGCCGGTCAAGCTGGTCTGGACCCGCGAGGACGACATCCAGCACAGCTACTACCACACCATCTCGGTCGAGCGGATCGAGGCGGGCGTCGACGAGAAAGGCATGCCGGTGGCGTGGCTTCACCGCTCGGTGGCGCCGACGATCGGCTCGATCTTCGCGCCCGACCCGAAGCACGAGCTGCCGTTCGAGCTCGGCATGGGCCTCGTCAACAACCCGCTCGCCCTGAAGAACCTGCGGTTCGAGAACCCGGAAGCCTCCGCCCATACCCGGATCGGTTGGTTCCGCTCGGTCTCCAACATCCCGCACGCCTTCGCGATCCAGTCCTTCGTGGCCGAACTCGCGCATGCCGCGGGCCGCGACCCGAAGGACTACCTGCTGGAGTTGATCGGCCCCGCCCGGAAGATCGACCCGACCGAGATCGGCGACGTCTGGAACTACGGCGAGGATCCGAAGCGCTACCCCGTCGATACCGGCCGCCTGCGCCGCGTCATCGAGACGGTGGCCGACGGCGCCAAGTGGGGCCGCAAGCTGGAGAAGGGCCGGGGCCTCGGCATCGCCGGCCACTACAGCTTCGTGACCTACACTGCGGTCGCGGCGGAGGTGGAGGTCGATGACAAGGGCCAGGTGAAGGTCCACGCTATCGACATCGCCGTCGATTGCGGGCCGCAGGTGAACCCGGAGCGCGTCCGCTCGCAGATGGAGGGCGCAGTGGTCATGGGGATGGGCCTCGCGCTCACCTCGAAGATCACCTTCAAGAACGGCCGGGCCGAGCAGTCGAACTACGACGGCTACGAGGTTCTACGCATCGACGCCGCCCCGAAGGTGGTGCGGGTCCATCTCGTGCCGTCCAACAACTACGACAGCCCGCTCGGCGGCGTCGGCGAGCCGGGTGTTCCCCCGGTCGCGCCGGCCATCGCCAACGCGGTCTTCGCCGCCACCGGACGCCGCGTGCGCGAGCTGCCGCTGCGCGACCAGCTCAGCACCTGAGGTCGCCGGCCGACGCCCTTCCCCTTCGCCGGGGGAGGGCGCCGTCCGAAGGTCGAGTGGACGAGGATCGGCCGTGCCGGCAACTCTCGGACCCCTCCGCGACTTTCACAGGCATCTGTGTTGCACGAGGACCCACGCTTCATGACATCCACCGCCCGCCTCACCCTCGGCTTGTCGCTGGCCGGAATCCTGCTGGCCGGCCCGGTGCTCGCCTCGCCCTGCTCCGACAAGATCGCCAAACTCGACGGCCGGGCGAAGTCCGAGGCCTCGGATTCGATCGCCGCCTCGACCGGCAGCAAGACAATCGCAGCTCACCGTGAGGGCGAAGGGCAGACCGGCACTGGCGGGCAGACCGACACGCGCGAGGCGCCCCCGGAAAAGTCGGCGGAAGCCGGAAAGGGCGGCGATCAGGCCCAGCAGGCTCGGGTCGCCCTGGAAGAGGCCCGCACGGCCGACGGCAAGGGCGACGCTGCGGCTTGCGAGGCCGCCATCGCCCGCGCGGAAAAGCTCCTCAACGCCAAGCCCTGAGCTTGAACTGAAACGCGTCGCGTTCTGAAGGTTCGACCGGGTTTACGGAGGAAGGGCGCTGACCAATCGCGCCTTTCCGCCCCCACGTGTCCTTCCCTTTTCCTCCGCGCACCCAACCTTCTCACATTGCCGACACCGTCGTCTGCAACCGCGCATTGTTCGCGCGTGAGCCCCCATTTCGGGAACCCAGAGACGACCGCATGACCGAGATCTCACCGGAGGTTCTGGACCTCCGGTTGCGCCAGCAGGCGATCCTGTCCGATTTCGGCGTCGAGGCCCTGCGCGCAACCGAACTGCTGCCGCTGCTGCAGCGGGCGACAGAACTCTGCGCCGAGGGCATGAACGCGCAGTTCTGCAAGGCACTCGAATATCAGCCGACGCAGGACATGCTCCTCGTCTGCGCCGGCATTGGCTGGGAGCCGGATTGTATCGGGCGCGCCGTCGTCGGCGCCGACCTCGCCTCGCCCGCGGGCTACGCCCTGAAGACCGGCCGCCCCGTTATCTCCAACCATCTGGAGAACGAGACCCGCTTCCGCACGCCGGAACTGATGGCGAGCCACGGCATCCGCCGGGCGGTGAACGTGCTCATCACCAACCGCGAGGGGCATTACGGCGTCCTGGAGGTGGACGACACCCGCGAGGGCATGTTCGGCCCCGCCGACATCGCCTTCATGCAGGGCTTTGCCAACCTGCTCGGCAGCGCGATCGAGCGTCAGCGCTCGGAGGCGCAGCTCAAGGTCGCCCTGGAGCGGCAGGACCTGCTGAGCCGCGAGATGAGCCACCGAGTCAAGAACAGCCTCGCCGTGGTCGCGGGGCTTCTCGCGCTCCAGGCGCGCGGCACCGACAACGAGGATGTGAAAAGCGCTCTCGCCGACGCGCGCGCCCGCGTCGAGGCGGTGGCGCAGGTCCACGACCAGCTCTGGCGTCAGCCGGATCTCACGCGCATCGATGTGGCCGGCTTCCTCGAAGCCTTATGCGAGAAGCTCACGGAGACCGCGGGCGCTCATGCTTTGGTCTGTCGCGCCGCAGCCGTGACCATGCCGGCCGATCTCGCGATTCCGCTCGGCCTGTTCGTGAACGAACTCGTCACCAACGCGATCAAATACGCCTATCCCGACGGACACGGCGAGATTCGCGTGGAAGCCGTCATGCGCGAGGATGGCGGGCTTACGGTCTCGGTCTGCGACGACGGCATCGGTCTGCCGCCGGGCTTCGACCCGCTGAAAACCCGCGCGAGCCTCGGGATGCGCGTCGTCGGCAATCTGTCCCGACAACTCGACGGCACACTGACTCTGAGGCCGGGCAAGGGCGCCCAGTTCGAGCTGCGGATGGCGCCGCGCGGGTAATCCGGGACCGGTAAGGGAGCCGGCCCCGGCTCGCGCTTCGAGGATCAGTTGCCCCCGGCGCTGCCGCTTCCGCCGCCGCCGCTGCCCTGGGGCACCGCACGCGAGGGCTGGTTAGCATTGCCGCCGGCCGCCGAATTGGTCTGCACCGTGTCCGCCCCTGTGCTGCCGCGCGGGATGGTGACGTTCGTATCGGCGCCCGTGTTGTTCTGGCCACCCGACACGGGGGCACCGGATTGAGGCGCCGTGGGTGCCGTGGTCTGGGCGAAGGCCGGGCCGGCGAAGGCCGCAAGCGTCGCGGCCAGGATTAGAGTTCGCATCAAGTCCTCACGTATCGAGTGATTGGACCGCCGTTCGGGTGCCCGTCGAGCAGGCCGGCGGTCGCTATCTGATGGAAGAACCACGCAAACGGATGTTGGGTCCGAGAAAGTCGTGCGGCCAAAGCGCTTTCGCCGTTCGACAGGATCGCCGCCCCACCGTAACCAGGAAGCGAAACACGGGAGAAGCAGAGTGACACGCCGCACGAAGACGCTTGCCGAGCGCCGGAGCACGCATCCGAATCCGGGACGTGCCCGCCTCGCCGCCCTGCTGTTCGTTGCGGCGAACCTTCTGCCAACGGCGCCGGCCTCCGCGCAGGAAACCGTCCGACCGTCCGGCGACTGGCCGGCCTTCGGGCGCGATGCCAGCAACACCCATCATTCGCCGCTGGCGCAGATCGACCGCGGCAATGTCGGCCGCCTGCGCCCGGCCTGGATCTTCCAGACCGGCATCACCGGCACCTTCCAGGCCGAGCCGGTGGTGATCGAGGGCGTGATGTACGTCTCGACCACGGGCAACCACGTCGCGGCGCTGGAGGCGAAATCCGGCAAGACGCTGTGGACCTACACCCACAAGGCGCGCACGGAGAAGATCTTCGGCCCGCCCTCGAACCGGGGCGTGGCGGTCGCGGGCGGCCTCGTCTTCGAGGCGACCATGGACGGGCGCGTCATCGCCCTCGATGCGAAGACCGGCCGGCTGGTCTGGGACCGCGAGGCGGTGCGGCCGGAGGAGGGCGAGTCCGAGACCGCCTCGGCGCTCGCGGCGAGCCTGGGCGACAAGCCGGTCCAGGGTTCGAGCCGCCTCGGCTTCAAGATGCCGCCGCTGGTGGCCGACGGCCTCGTCATCGTCGGCGTGACCGGGGCGGGCTACGGCCTCCATGTCGAGGACGAAAAGGGCGGGCTCGAAGGCGGCGCGGTGGTCGGGATCGAAGGCGGCTACGGCCGGCGCGGCTGGCTCGCCGCCTACGACGCGAAGACCGGTGAGGAGCGCTGGCGCTGGTACGTCACCAAGGCCGATGGCTGGGAGGGCGGCTTCGTCGAGAAGACCGCGGACGGCCTCCCGCTCCACCGCGACATCGCCGCGGAGAAGGCCGCAGCCCCTGAGCACCGGGAAGCCTGGAAGGTCGGCGGCGGCTCGCTCTGGATGACGCCGGCCTACGATGCCGAGCTCGGTCTGATCTATCTCGGCACCGGCAATCCGGCGCCGCAGAATTTCGGCCTGACGCGCCCCGGCGACAACCTCTACACGATGAGCCTCGTGGCGCTCGATGTGAAGACCGGCAGCTTGCGCTGGCACTTCCAGCAGGTGCCGCACGAGCAGTGGGGCTACGACGTGGCGAGCCCGCCTTTCCTCCTCGACTACCCGACCGAGAAGGGCCCGGTGAAGGCGGTGGCGCAGGCGAGCAAGCTCGGCTGGATCTATGTCCACGACCGCACCGACGGGCGGCTCATCGCCAAATCCGCTCCGCTCATCACCCACAAGAACCTGTTCGTGCCCCCGAGCCCGGAGGGCACGGTGGTCAGCCCCGGCCCCCTCGGAGCGGTGTCCTGGCATCCGGTGGCCTACGATGCGGGCAGCGGCCTCGCCTTCGCCCAGGTGCGGCACGGCGCGGCGACCTACACGGTGAAGACCGCGCCGGCCGCGGGCGGACGCGGCGAGATCCGCTACACCGAGACGGGGGAGGCGAAGGGCGAGCCGACCTTCTCGACGCTGACCGCGGTCGATCTCGCGCAGGGCGGGGCGGTGGCGTGGTCACGCAAGGCGGGCAGCCGGCTGTCCGGCGGCACCCTGGCCACCGCGGGCGGCCTCGTCTTCTCGGGCGAGGAGGACGGGCATCTCGACGCGCACGACGCGAAGACCGGCGAGATCCTCTGGCGCTTCCAGTGCGGGGCGGGGATCGGCGGACCGCCGGTCACCTACACCGTCGAGGGCCGCCAATACGTGGCGGTCGCCGCGGGCGGCGCCTCCTTCACCAAGGGGTCGGGCTTCGGCACGGGCGACGCGCTCGTGGTGTTCGCGCTGCCCGAGTAGCGGGCCCGCGCCTCACTCCGCGGCGTCGGGTTCCTCGTCCCCGTCATCCGGCTCGTGCCCGTCCGCCTCGTCCGCCCGCGTCTCGTCGGAGGCGGGGCGGGGGGTTCCGGCCGCGTAGAAGTCGCCGCGGCGCACCGCCTCACCGCTATTGGCCATGACGCTGAGATAGGTGTTGAGCGTGTTGGGCGCGACATCGGGCAGGCGCCGCGCGATCTCGGCATGCGACAGGCCCTGCGGCCCGGCCTCCTCCAGGAGAGCCTTCAGCCGCCCCTTGGCCGAGTTGGCCCGCGGTCCGCGGCTGCCCCGTCCGCCGCCGCGCGTCGAACGCGCCTCGCCCGGAAACGCCGGTGCGACCGCGCCGCGTCCGCTCGAGACCGCCTCCAAGGGGCCACCTTCTACGATGGAAGCGAGGGACTTCTCCGCGGCCCGGAGCTTGGTCAGCTCCCCGGAGACACGGTCGTACTCAGCTTGGAGATCGGTCATCCGCTGCCGGACATCGGCCAGGGCCTTGGCCAGCGTATCGCCTTCGGACATGACGGATTCTCAACAAAACGGGACGCAATGGGGCCTACAGCCACAGCCGGCCCCTCTCGTCAACAGGACCGCGTTCGCAGACCGGCTCCGGTGTGGGCCTCAGCTGCCGGCAGGGCGGGTCGGCGGCGGCAGGAGCTTGCCCGACTGGTAACCCATCGGATGCGGCTTCGGCGGCGGCGCGTCCGGATTCTTCTGCCAGCCCTTCCGGCCCTCGGCGAGGCCGCACTCGACGAAATGCACGAGCGGATTGCAGCCGCTCTCGCGCACGTCCGGATTGGCCTTCAGGTAGCCCTCGCCGCTGAACCCGGCGCTCGGGTCACGGCCCTCGCGCCAACCGTAATGGATGTAGTGGACCAGCGGCCCCTGCGGAAACACGCGGACGTCCGGATACCAGTACAGGTAATAGATCGGATCGAAGCCCGGCAGCGGGGTGCGAACGATCGAGGACGGCGCTCGCCGCGTTGTCAGGGCCGACAGACTCGGCTTCTTCAGGAACTTCTTTACCGCGCGCACGGCTCTCAACGACTCTCTTGGACAGGTCAGCTGTCATCGGCGGATTGCGCCCGCCTGTCCAGTACCGGCGGGTGACATCGGGCGCGCAGAACCGTTCGACGCGCCGGCAGGGCGCGCCTTTAGCCGATGCCACGGCGCTGTCCCGTTCCAAGCGGACCAAGCCACAAGAACCCGGTAGACCACGCTGAACAAACCGGGCAAAAGTGGCAAATCGCGCAGAGAACGCGAGGGCTGTGGAGGCGTGGTGATGCGGCGGGTCGTCCTGCCCGTGGGGCTGGCGCTCGGCGCGGGTGCGCTCGGTGCGCTCACGCTGACAGAAGCCGGCATCGGCCTGCGCGTGAAGGCCGGCCCCATCCTCTCGGACCTGCATGATCGATTTTCCGGGGTGACGACGCCCGCGGCGCATCAGCCGCCGACTGCACCGAGCCCCCCGCCCTCGCGGGTCGCGGTGGAAGGCGGTCAGGCCGTCGTACGGCTGACTGATGCGGAGCAGGCGCGGATCGGCGTCGCGACGGCGCGCCATAAGCGGATGCCCCACCGCATCGAGGTCCAGGCCTTCGGCTCGGTCCTCGATCTCGCGCGGGTCACGGAACTCACCAACAGCTACGCCAGCGCCAGGGCGCAGTTGCAGACCGCCGAAGCCAAGGCGGAAGTCTCGCGCGCCGCCTACTCCCGGGCGCGCAGCCTCGGCCAGTACGCGACACAGGTGCAGCTGGAGACGGCCGAGGGCACCTTCCGCACCGACGAGGCGGCGCTCGCCGCGGCGCAGTCGCAGGTCCGGACGCTCGCGGCCACCGCGCAGCAGGAATGGGGCACGGTGATCGGGCGGGCCATCATCGAGCGCTCGCCCGCCATCACCCGTCTGATCGAGCGCACCGACTTCCTGGTGCAGGTGACGCTGCCGCCCGGCGAGACCCTGAGGGCGCCGCCCGGCACGGCCCATGCCGAGGTGCCACCGCAGAGCGAGCGCGTCGCCTTGCGCTACGTCTCGCCCGCGACCCGGACCGACCAGCGCATCCAGGGCGTCAGCTACTTCTACACCGTGGCCGGCAACAGTGGGCTCCTGCCGGGCATGAGCACGCTCGCCTTCCTGACCTCGGAGCGCGAGACGACGGGCATCGCCGTGCCGGAAAGCGCCGTGGTGCACTGGCAGGGCGGCGCCTGGATCTACCGGAGCGTCGGCGACGACGCCTTTGCGCGCCATCCCCTCCGGGCCGACGCGCCGATCTCGGCCGACGCCTACGTCGTGGACGATCTCGGCCCCGAGGCGGAGATCGTCGTGACCGGGCCGCAGGCGGTGCTCTCCGAGGAGCTGAAGGGGCAGATCCAGTCCTCGGATGCGGACGACGATTGAGCATGCTCGACCAACGGCCCGCACGCGGACCGGCGCGCGACGATCCGCCGGGCCTCTCCCCTGCGCCCGTGGCCTTGGGCCCTCAGGCCGCCTTGGTCGCCTTCGCGGTGCGCCGGCCCGGCATCGTCCTGGCGCTGGTCCTGGCGCTCGCCGTCTACGGCATCGTCTCCTTGGGTTCGGCCAAATACGACGTCTTCCCGGAATTCGCTCCGCCCACGGTGACGGTGCAGACCGAGGCGCCCGGCCTCAACCCCGAGCAGGTCGAGACCCTGGTGACGCAGACGCTGGAGGTCGCGATCAGCGGCCTGCCAGGACTGGCGACGATGCGCTCGAACTCGATCCAGGGCCTCTCGGTCATCACCGCCACCTTCGCCTCCGGCAGCGACATCTACCGGGCGCGCCAGCTCGTGAACGAGCGTCTGGCCTCCATCACCGCGCGGTTGCCGCAGGGCGTGCTGCCCCCCACTATGACGGCGCTGACCTCCTCGACGAGTTCGGTCCTCCTCATCGGCCTGACCTCCCCGACGCAGTCGCTGATGGACCTGCGCACGGTGGCGGATTGGCGCCTGCGCCTGCGCCTGCTCGCCGCCCCCGGCGTCGGCGAGGTGCTGGTCTATGGCGGCGATCTCCGCTCGATCCGTATCCAGGTCCGGCCGCAGGATCTGGTGCGCTTCCGCATCGGCCTGAACGACGTGCTCTCGGCCGGCCGCAAGGCGACGGGCGTGCGCGGGGCGGGCTTCGTCGATACCGTCAACCAGCGCATCACCCTGCAGACCGAGGGGCAATCCCTGACCCCGGAGGCGGTGGCGCGCACCGTGCTCATCAACGAGGGCGGGGCGAGCGTGGTGCTCGGCGACGTCGCCGACGTGGCGGTGGCGCCGGAGCCGGCGATCAGCGCGGCCCTCGTCGATGGCAAACCGGGCGTGCTGCTGATGGTCGGCGCGCAATACGGCGCCAACACCCTCGACGTGACGGCCGGCGTCGAGGCGGCGCTCGCCGAGATGCGCCCCGGGTTGGAGCGCGACGGCACCACCCTGCGCACCGACCTGTTCCGTCCGGCGAGCTTCGTCACGCAAGCCACCGACAACGTGGTCCAGGCGCTGGCACTCGGCGGCATCCTCGTCGTCGTCGTGCTGTTCGTCTTCCTGGCCGATTGGCGCACGGCGCTGATCAGCGCCACGGCGATCCCGCTCTCCCTGATCGGCGCGGTGCTGATGCTCGGCCTGTTCGGGCAGAGTCTCAACACCATGACGCTGGGCGGCCTCGCCATCGCCATCGGCGAAGTGGTCGATGACGCGGTGATCGGCGTCGAGAACGTCATGCGCCGCCTGCGCGAGAACCGCCGCGCCGTCGCGCCCATACCCGGCGCGCGGGTGGTGCTCGACGCGATCCTGGAAGTGCGCGTCTCGGTCGCCTACGCCACCTTCGCGGTGCTGCTCGTATTCCTGCCGGTGCTGGCGCTGACCGGCGTGCCCGGCCGACTGTTCGGCCCGCTGGCGCTGGCCTACATCCTCGCCGTGCTGACCTCGCTCGCCGTGGCGCTGACGGTCACGCCCGCGCTGGCCCGCCTGCTGCTCGCCGGGCGCACCAACCTTCCGAGCCGCGAGCCGCCGGTGAGCCGCCGCGTGCGGGGCATCTATGTCCGTGGGCTCGCGCGGCTCAACCGTCACCCGCGTCTCGTCTTCGGGACCAGCCTCGCCCTGACGCTCGTAGCAGCCCTGCCGGTGCCGTTCTTCGGCGGCGTGTTCCTGCCGGACCTGAAGGAGGGGCATCTCATCCTGCACATGGCCTCGGCCCCCGGCACCTCCCTTCAAGAGACGCTGCGGCTCGGCGAGCGCCTTACGGCGGGGCTAAAGGCGGTGCCCGGCGTGCGCGCGGTGGCCCAGCAAGTCGGGCGCGCCGAAGCGGGCTACGATCTCGGCGGCACGCATGACAGCGAGATCCATATCGATCTCGAACCGGGCCTCGACGGGGAGGGGCAGGAGCGGGCGGAGGCCGGCATCCGCGCGCTGATGGCGGCGACGCCCGGCGCGAACTTCTCGCTCAAGACTTTCCTGACCGAGCGCATCGAGGAGGTCGTCTCAGGGTTCACCGCGCCGGTCGTGATCAGCGTCACCGGCACGAATCTCGACCGGATCGAGGCCACCGCCCGCGACGTGGCGCGCGAACTCGCCGAGGTGCGCGGCGCGGCCGACGTCCAGCTCAAGTCGCCGCCGGGCCTGCCGCAGGTGAACGTGAGCCTGCGCCCGACCGACCTGCGCCACTGGGGCCTCGACGCGATCGAAGTCCTGGAGATCGTGCGCACGGCCTATCAGGGCGACATCGTCGGCCAAGCCTACGAGGGCAACGCCGTGTTCAACGTCGTCGTCGTGCTCGAACCGATCGTGCGCACGCGCCTCTCGACGCTCGGCAACCTGCCGCTGCGCACGCCGAGCGGCAGCTACATCCGGCTCGCCCAGGTCGCCGACATCTACGAGACCGCCGGCCGCTACGCCGTCGGCCATATCGGCGCGCAGCGGGTGCGGATCGTGACCGCGAACGTGGAGGGGCGCGACGTCGCCTCCTTCACCGAGGCCGCGAAACGGAAGATCGCCCGCGAGGTCGCGCAGCCCTCGGGCATCGATATCGGATTCGGGGGTGCCGCCGAGACGCAGGCCAAGGCGCGGCGCGAACTCGCGCTCTACGCAGGTCTCGCCGGTCTCGGGATCGTGCTCCTGCTCCTCGTCGTGACGGGCTCGTTGACCAATCTCGCCCTCGTCCTCGTCAATCTGCCCTTCGCCTTCGTCGGCGGCGTGCTGGCGGTGGCCTTGAGCGGCGCGGTGATCTCGCTGGGCTCGATCGTCGGCTTCGTGACCCTGTTCGGCATCTCGCTGCGCAACACCATCATGATGGTCGCGCATTACGAGCATCTGGTGCTGGTGGAAGGGCGGCCCTGGAACCTCGCGGCCGCCATCGAGGGCGCCGCCGACCGTCTCGTGCCGATCCTGATGACGTCCCTCGTCACCGGCCTCGGCCTGCTGCCGCTGGCGCTCGGTGCGGGTGAACCCGGCCGGGAGATCGAGGGCCCGATGGCCCTGGTCATCCTCGGTGGCCTTGCGACCTCGACTTTGCTCAACCTCGCCGTGCTGCCGATGCTGGCCCTGCGCTTCGCCCGGTTCAAGCCCGCGGAAGGCGCGCTGTGACCGTCGGACGGATGTGAGATGCCGCTTCCTATTCTGACGCGGCCTTGGCCCGCGGGCCCGTCCCGTACCCTTTTAAAACGTCTCCGGCGCCATCTGGCGCCGGAGGGTCATCTGTTCCGTCTATCCGTCTCACGACGCCGGCTCAGAAGGCGGCCTGCCGGGTCCTCACCTGATCGGCGGGGGTGTCGATCCACTGGACCGAACCGGGGAGGGCGAAGCCGCCCTGGCGGTGGACCGAGAGATCGCTGGTGGCCACACCCTGAGTTTCCAGGGTCAGCGCGCCGACCGTCTTGACGTTGTGGGCGCCGCCGATTTCCGCGGCGCGGGCGGGCACCGTGGCAAGCGCAGTGAAGGCCAACGCGGCGGTGGTGAGCGAGAGAAAGGTCTTGGACATCGAGATCAGCCTCTTTTCGTGCGGCGGGCTCCCCGTCGCTTCGTGAGACTGTATGTGCTGGGTCATGGCCCATGAATCAAATGGATCGATTTCATAATGCGCATCGATCACGTGCATCTTTCCCGGCTCGATCTCAACCTGCTCGTCGCCCTCGACGCGCTGCTGACGGAGCGGAGCGTGACCCGGGCGGCCGGACGGATCGGAATCAGCCAGTCTGCAATGAGCCATGCCTTGGCGCGGCTGCGCACCGCCTTCTCCGATGAGCTGCTGACGCGCGGGCCCGACGGCATGCGGCCGACGCCGCGCGCGCTGGCGCTTATCGGGCCGGTGCAGGCGGCACTGTCCCAGATTCAGGAGATCACGACGCCGCCGGACGCCTTCGATCCGGCCACGGCCGACCTCACTTTCACCCTCGGCATCCCGGACTCGACCGAGGTGCTCCTGATGCCGACCCTCATCGCGCATCTGCAGGCGGTGGCACCGGGGGTGAAGCTCCTGCTGCACACGGTCGATCGGCACCGCATCCTCGACGATCTCGATACGGGGCGGGTCGATCTCGGCATCGGCGTCTTCGAGCAGGGCCAGACGCACCACAAGCGACGCATCCTCAACAAGGAAAGCTACCTCTGCATCTTCAACGCCGAGTTGGTCGGGGTGACGGCGCCGATCTCGCTCGACGACTACGTGCGGCTCCCGCACCTGCTCACGAGCTTGGTCGAGAGCGCCCACGGCGTGGTGGACGACGCGCTCGCCAAGATCGGCCGCAAGCGCGTCATCGCGCTGACCTCGCCGCGGTTCTCGGTGATGCCCTTCGTGGTGCGGCAGGCCCCCGTCATCGCCACGATGCATGCCCGGCTCGCGCGCTTCTTCGCCGATAGCATGGGCCTGACCGTCAGCCCGGCCCCGATCGCGCTGCCGGACGTCTCCATCTCGATGATCTGGCACACGTCCAACGACGCCATTCCCAGTCAGCGCTGGCTGCGGGAGACCATCATAAAGCTTCGCAAATCCGATCCCCGGCCGCCGACGGACGGCTCTCACACGACATCCGATTGATCCCTTCGGGATGGCGGATGTCGGCGTCGCTCAAGCGCCGTGGGCTTCCCGCATCAGCCGTGGATCAGCGTCATCGCTATATCAACGGCTTGAAGGCGGTCACGAGCATCACGGTGGCAGAGAGGGAAAGTGCGAGACGGCATCGTTCCCCGGCGGGAATGCGGTCTCGGCAATGAATGGTCGGAGTGGCCGGACTTGAACCGACGACCCCCTGTCCCCCAGACAGGTGCGCTACCGGGCTGCGCTACACTCCGACGCCCTTACGGCCCGCGGCTCATAGCGGTCCGCTTCGGACAGCGCAAGCCCTTCCGCGATCGCCGAACCGCGCGGCGCGGTCCCGCGCCCTGCGGATGAGACCTGTGCACGAGCACGCGCTGGCCCTCGAAATTTGATTCAGCGCATTGCTCGGCCGTACGGCGTCGCGCAGGACGGCAGACAGGGCGCGCGCCGGCTCCCTTTGTCCTTGATTCCGCGCGGGCAACAGCGAAGCAACTTCAACGAAATTTACGAGCGCCCTTCTCAAAGGCGTAGCAACGACTTATCGTGATGAGAGTGCGATGATTTTGCCGGGCCATGTCTAGAAAATCACTTGACCTGACGTTGGAAATTCTGAAGTCGCTCGATCGAGCGCATTCGCGTGAGGATATCCTGCGGGCCATCATGCCGCGGCTCAACACGCTGGGCATCGAATACGTCATTTCGGCGATGATTCCTCTGAAACGCCTGCCCGCGCGAACACAGAAGAATTATCTTATTTTAGATAATACTTCCGACGAGTGGAACCGGCTCTACTTTTCGAAAGGCTATATGTATACGGACCCGGTCGTGCAGGCGACCCTGTCCAGCACGACCGGCTTCCGCTGGTCGGAGATCGAACCGGCGGGCGTGCTCGATCCCCGCTCGCGGCAGGTGATGAACGAGGCCGGCGAGTTCGGCCTCGGCGACGGCTTTACGGTGCCGCTCGCCACGCTGGAGGAGGAGCGCGGCGGCCTCACCTTCGCGGGTCCGCAGCTCGATATCAGCCCAGGACAGCGCGGGATGCTCACCCTGCTCGCCTCCTACGTGGTCGGGCAGACGCTGCTGATCGACAACGGCCCCAGCGAACGCCGGATGGGACTGACCCCACGCGAGCGCGAGAGCCTGCAATGGGTCGCCGAGGGCAAGACCGATTGGGAAATCGGTGAGCTGATGGGCATCTCGCGGCACGGCGTCGATTTCCACCTGCGCTCAGCCCGGGTGAAACTCGGCTGCGTGTCCCGTACGCAAGCGGTGGCCGAAGGGTTCAGGCGCGGCCTGATCATCTGAGCGGACCAGACCGCGCCGCCATCGACCGCCCGACTCAGGTCGAAGAGCCGCCGGAAGGGTGAGCCGCGGCGCGACGGAAGCACCGAGCGCGGCGTGCTTTCGAAACAGGCAATGCAAGATTGCATGTCCGGCGCATCGCGCCCGGTGCGATATCCGGATCGCTGCACCGGGCGACGTCGTCCGCCGGCGCTCGGAGCCGCGCGGACGCGGTGGAGGATCGCGCCGCAACGCTCATGACCACGGTAATGTGAGCTGCCCCTCCGCCGGCTGTCGACAACTTCTGTATTGTTTTACACATTCAATCCAAGATAGAGACGTGGGCCGCGCGATTTGCGAGAGTAGCGGAATCAGCGCTCGCGGACCGGCTTGATTTCCGAACGGCAAAAGGCCGACCGAACGAAACCCTACGGGTTCTCGTAGTGCCGCGGCCCGCCTGGATTTGGGACGAACACTTCAGGTTTCTGAAGAGGTGTTCCGATGATCCATGTCGTCACCGCTGAAAACATGCAGGACTATGCCGGTGCGCTCGATCAGGCCTTCCGCCTGAGACACCGTGTCTTCGTCGAAGAACTGGGCTGGTCCAACCTCGCCCGCCCGGACCGGCGCGAGATCGACGAGTTCGACGACGAGCACGCCATCCATCTCCTCGCCCTCGACGAAACCGAGTCCGTCATCGGTTACTCGCGCCTGTTGCCGACGACCCGGCCCTACCTGCTGCCGATGGTGTTGCCGCAGCTTTGCGAAGGGGCGGCGCCGTCGGGCGCGCATATCGTCGAATGGGGCCGGATCTGCGTCGCGGAATGCGCCCGGACCTCGGGCCGGCGGCTCAACCCGACGGCCCTGGCCCTGATGACGGCCATCGTCGAGTGGGGGCTGCCGCGGGGGATCACCAGCTTCATCTCCGAAATGCCGACCAGCTGGATCCTGCGCCTCCTGCAACTGCACCTGCGCGCGATGCCCCTCGGCCTGCCCCACGAAATCGAGGGCGAGGAGATCGTCGCGGTCGAGGCGGCCTTCGACGGCCGCTCGCTGCGCCAGCTCCAGAACAAGCGCGGCGACATCCGCTCGGTGCTGGCCCCGCCGCGGGTCAGCTTCGCCCGGCTCGCCTCCTGACGGACGCGGCGACGGGTGCGCCGCATCCGTCGCCGGACATCGGCACCGCGATCCGGCCGCCCTGGCAGGACGCAGCCATCACAAGCCTGACGCTTTGTGCGCGGGGAGTAGTACCTTGAAACGCAGACGCAGTGACGCCCGGTACGCAACGGCTCCGGGGCTCGCCGGAACCATGACGACGCCTGGAATCGTCGGAACCTGGGAGTGGGATCCGGCGACCGGATGCTTCATCCTCGACGAGGGAGCCGCCGAGTTGATGGCGGGGGATGCCGGCCTTGCCGGACACCCCCTGCGCAGCGAGCGGGCGACCGCAGGCCTCGATGCGTCGGTGGCCGCCCGCTTCCTCGGCGACGTCCGCCACGCCGCCGAGCAGGAGGACGACGTCGCGGTCGATCTCTGGGTTCCGTCACTCTCCGGACCCAAGCGCCGGCTTCTGTGCCGCGGCCGGATTCACCGGGACGCGCGGCAGCAACCCGTGCGCGGGGAGGGGACGCTGATCGACACCGCCGATCCCGGCGTGCAGGCACGGACCCTGCGGGAGCTGGAACACGCCGCTGCGGCCGATGCCATCGACGAGGCTGCCGAACTCATCATCGCGGCACGCCGTGCGATCGATGCGAGCGGCAAGCCCCGGCTGCGCCAGCTCGTCGATGTCCTCCTGCTCGAGATCGCCCGGGAGATCGCGAGCCGCAGCAGCGAGCTGGATCGGCAACAGCATTAAATCCGCGGCGCAAGGCCTGCGGCCAAAGACCCGTGGCGAAAGGCCTGCAGCGATGACCCGGTGACGGTCGCCAGGATCACGGAATCCGGTCTATGCAGCCGGCCATGCAAGCCTGTCTCGCCATCGACCTGACCCGTCTCATCACCCGGCTCCGTCATGCCAGCCCCACCGGCATCGACCGGGTCGATCTCGCCTATGCCCGGCACATCCTGTCCCAGGGCGCGGAGGGCACGCGCTTCGGGCTCGTCTCGACGGCGTACGGCCCGCGCGTCCTCGACCGCGCGACCGCGCGCGGCATCGTCGAGGCGGTCGCCGCGGGCTGGGTCGAGGACGTGGTCGCCGAGGCCGATCCGGTGTTTCAGGCGCTCGCGGCCTCGCTTGCCGGCGACGCCCACCCGCTGCCGAAGGCAGCGCGGCGCCGGGCGGAGGGCGGGCTCGATCGACGTCGCCTTCAGGCCGAAACCGGTTTGCGGGTGCTGCGCTCGGGCGGGATCGAGCGCCTTCCCGAGGGAACGATCTATCTGCACACCTCGCACCTGCGGCTCGACCGGCCCGAACGCTTCGACTGGCTCTACACGCGGCGCGACGTGCGGCCGGTCTTTTTCGTCCACGACCTGATTCCGATCTCCCACCCCGAATACGGCCGTCCGGGCGAGGCCGAGCGCCACGCGATCCGGATGGAGACCGTGGCGCGCCACGCCGCGCATGTGCTCGTCAATTCGGGCGATGTCGGCGCCCGCTTCACGAATTACGCGTGGCAGCGGGGCCTGGGCCCGAAGCCGGTGACCGTGGTCCCCCTCGGCGTCGAGCCCGTCTTCTCAAGCGGGGCGGACGAGGCGGGCCTGCCGGCGCTCGCGCGGCCGACCTTCCTCGTTTGCGGCACCATCGAGCCGCGCAAGAACCACCTGCTGCTGCTCAACCTCTGGCGCGATCTCGCCGAGCGCAACGGCGCCGAGACCGGTGCGGCGATCCCGCGGCTTGTCCTGATCGGCCGGCGCGGCTGGGAGATCGAGAACGTCGCCGACATGCTCGACCGCTGCGAGGCCATCCGCCCGCATGTGAGCGAGGTGGTCGGCCTGTCCACCCACGGCCTCGCGCGGTTGATGCGCGGCGCCACCGCCCTGCTGATGCCCTCCTTCATCGAAGGCTACGGCCTGCCGGTGGTCGAGGCCGCCGCCAGCGGCCTTCCGGTCGTCGCCTCCGACATCCCCGTCCACCGGGAGATCGGCGGCGGTTTCGCCCATTTCCTCGACCCTCTCGACGGACCGGGCTGGACGGCGGCGGTGCGGGCCTTGAGCGAACCGGGCTCCCGGTTACGGACGGAGCTGGCGGGGCGGCTCGCGGCCTACGAACCGCCGAGCTGGACCGCGCATTTCGAGCGGGTCGATGCCGCACTCGCCGGACTGCCCGCCGCTGTTGCGCCGCACGGGCGAGAAGACTTAAGAAATCCCCGCTCGATGTGACCCGCCCCCTTCCGCGGCGGCTCCCTCCCCTTGGAAAGATCGGTTGCGATGAAGGTGGTCGACCTCGACCGCGAGACGGTCAAGCAGGGCTTGGCGGACGGCTCGCTGCTGCTCATCGATGTGCGTGAGGATCATGAATTCGCCCGTGGGCGCATTCCCGGCTCGATCTCGCATCCGCTCTCGAGCTTTGACCCTGAAGCCTTGAAGGCGCTGATCGCGGCGGACGGGCGCCGGCCGGTCTTCTCCTGCGCCTCGGGCGTGCGCTCGGTCCATGCGATCGCGGCGGCGCAGCAATCCGGCCTCGATGTGAGCGAACACTACGCGGGGGCCTTCAAGGATTGGTACGCCGCCGGAGAACCGGTTGAATCCTAGATTCGGCACGCCTGCGTTGCAAAGCGTCGAACCGTTCCTTGCGTGACGGACCGTCATGTGCGGGAGCGCACGCCCCACTCGAGGTTGCGGGGACTAGGCCGCGCCATGCAGGGAACCGAATGATGCGTAGCCTCAGGCCTCTTCTTCTCGCCACACCGCTGATCGCCTCCGCGCTGCTGGGTGCCGGGCCGGCCGACGCGCAGATGCCGGGCGCGCCGCCGCCCGGCGTGACCGTCGCCAAGCCGGTGGTGCGGGAGATCGTCGAGCAGGACCAGTACACCGGCCGGTTCGACCCGATCGAATTCGTCGAGGTCCGCGCCCGCGTGACCGGCTACCTCGACAAGATCATGTTCCAGGACGGCGCGAACGTGAAGAAGGGCGAAGTGCTCTTCATCATCGACCGCCGCCCCTACAAGGCGGCTTTGGAGCAGGCCCAGGCCGCGCTCACCTCGGCCAAGGCGCGGCTCTCCTTCACCCAGACGGATCTGGAGCGTGCGCAGGTGCTGTCGCGCGGCGGCAACATTTCCGAGCAGGTCACCGACCAGCGCCGCCAGGCCTCGCAGACCGCCCAGGCCGACGTGGACAGCGCGGAAGCGGCGCTTCGCAACGCGCAGCTCAACTACGACTTCACGGAAGTGAAATCGCCGATCAACGGGCGGATCAGCCAGCGTCTCGTCACCGAGGGCAACATCGTCAGCACCGACCAGACGATCCTGGCCCGGATCGTCTCGCTCGATCCGGTCTATTTCGGCTTCACCGTAGATGAGCGCTCGTTCCTGAAATACCAGGGCTCGCTCGGCATCGGCATGGGCCAGATGCAGCGCGGCAAGGGCGCCCCGGTGCAGATCGCCCTGTCCGGCGAGGAGAAGCCGAGCCGCAAGGGCACGCTCGACTTCGTCGACAACCGGGTCGACAACCAGACCGGCACGATGCTCCTGCGCGCCACCGTCGAGAACCCGGACAACTTCATCAAGCCGGGCCTGTTCGGCATCGTCGCGATGCCCGCGACCAAGCCGTTCCAGGGCATCCTGATCCCCGACGAGGCGGTCTCGGCCAACCAGGACAAGCGCATCGTCTACGTGCTCGGCGATGGCGACAAGGTCTCGGCCAGGACCGTGAAGCTCGGGCCGATCGTCGACGGCTACCGCGTGGTCCGCGACGGCCTGAAGGGCGACGAACTCGTGGTGGTCAACGGCGTCGCCAAGGTCCGCCCGGGCGCGCAGGTGAAGCCCGAGACGGTCGAGCTGCCGCCGTCGAAGAAGTGACGTCGCCCTGATGCGGCACCGTCGCGGGGGCGAGGCGGGACGCGGACAGTAGAGATTTTCGAGCGCCGACGCTCCCGGACCGACCGGGGATGCCGGCCTGGACGCAGACGGCAAGCCGCACGGGTCGCGCCAGCGCGCACCGGCCGGCGAGAGGTTTGAACGATGCGTTTCGCCCATTTCTTCGTTGACCGGCCGATCTTCGCCTCGGTCACGTCGATCATCTTCCTGATCGTCGGCTTCGTCGCCTACGAGAAGCTGCCGGTCTCGCAATATCCCGAGATCGTGCCGCCGACCGTGACCGTGCGCGCTAGCTTCCCCGGCGCCAACGCCGAGACGGTGGCTGCCACGATCGCGACGCCGCTGGAGCAGGAGATCAACGGCGTCGACAACATGCTCTACATGACGTCGTTGTCGACCAACGACGGCGCGATGCTGCTGACGGTGACCTTCAAGGTCGGCACCAACCTCGATATCGCCAACGTGCTCGTGCAGAACCGTCTTTCGGTGGCGCAGCCGCGCCTGCCGCCGGACGTGCGCAACCTCGGCGTCACCGTGCGCAAGGCCTCGCCCGACCTGATGCTGGTCGTGCACCTGCTCTCGCCCAAGCGCACCTACGACCAGAACTATCTGGCCAATTACATCTACCTCAACATCCGCGACGAGCTGCTGCGCCTCGACGGCGTCGGCGACATCTCGATCTTCGGCGGCAACGAGTATGCCGAGCGGGTCTGGATCGATCCGCAGAAGATGGCCGCCTACGGCCTGACCACCACCGACGTGACGAGCGCGCTGCAGGAGCAGAACGTGCAGGTCGCGGCCGGCCAGCTCAACGGCCCGCCCGCCGCGCCGGGCGCCGCCTTCCAGCTCGTGGTGCAGTCGCAAGGGCGCTTCCAGTCGCCGGAGCAGTTCGCCGACGTCATCGTCAAGGCGAATGACGGGCGCCTCGTGCGCGTGCGCGACATCGCCCGCGTCGAGATGGGCCAGAAGGACTACACGACGAACTCCTTCCTCAACGACACCCCCGCGGTCGGCATCGGCGCCTTCCAGCGGCCGGGCACCAACGCGCTCGAGGCCGCGGAATCGGTCAAGGCGACGATGGAGCAGTTGAAGAAGAACTTCCCGCCGGACGTCGAGTACCGCATCGCCTACAACCCGACGGAGTTCATCGAGGAATCGATCCACGAGGTCTACAAGACCCTGTTCGAGGCGGTCCTCCTCGTCGTCATCGTGGTGCTCGTCTTCCTCCAGAGCTGGCGCACGGCGCTGATCCCGGTGATCGCGATTCCCGTGTCGCTGGTCGGCACCTTCGCGGTGATGTCGGCGCTGGGCTTCTCGCTCAACAACCTCACCCTGTTCGGTCTTGTGCTCGCCATCGGCATCGTGGTCGATGACGCGATCGTCGTGGTGGAGAACGTCGAGCGCAACATGGCCGAGGGGCTCTCGGCCGGCGAGGCGGCGCACAAGACCATGGACGAGGTGGGCGGGGCGGTCATCGCCATCGCCCTCGTGCTCGCGGCGGTGTTCATCCCGACCGCCTTCATCCCCGGCATCTCGGGCCAGTTCTACAAGCAGTTCGCGCTCACCATCGCGGCCTCGACCATCATCTCGGCCTTCAACTCGCTCACCCTGTCGCCGGCGCTCTGCAAACTGCTGCTGAAGCCGCACCACGAGCACAAGCCGCCGAAATTCTTCCTCACCCGCTTCCTCAACTGGCTGGCGCACCTGTTCAACCGCGGCTTCGACGCGCTGTCGAACGGCTACGCCCACTCGATCCGCTTCCTGACGGGAACGGCCATCGGCGTGATCGCCATGCTGATCCTCTATGCCGGTGTGATCGCGGGCACGCTACACCTCGCCCGGACGACGCCCACGGGCTTCATCCCGGACCAGGATCAGGGCTACCTCATCGGCGTCGTGCAGTTGCCCGCGGGCTCCTCGCTCGACCGCACCACCGATGCGGTGAACCGGGCCGCCAAGATCGCCCGCGGTGTCGACGGCATCACCAACACCGTCATCATCGCGGGCTTCGACGGCGCGACCTTCACCAACACCACCAACGCGGCGGTGATGTTCCTCACCCTCAAGGGCGCCAAGGAACGGGCCGCACAGGGCCGGAGCGCGGCCGTCATCACCGGCGACGTGCTGAAGGCGACGGCGGGCATCCAAGAGGCGCGCATCATCGTCATCCCGCCGCCGCCGGTGCGCGGCCTCGGCCAGGGCGGCGGCTTCAAGATGCAGATCGAGAGCCGCCAATCCTCCGAGATCGGCCCGCTGCTCGCGGCCGCCGGCGAGGTGATCGGGCAGGCCAACCAGAGCAAGGATGTGACGCGGGTCTTCACGACCTTCGGCAACGACACGCCGCAGCTCTACCTCGACATCGACCGCACCATCGCGCGCATGCTCAACGTGCCGCTCGCCAACGTCTTCTCGACCGTGCAGACGGCTTTGGGCGGCGCTTACGTCAACGACTTCAACACCTTGGGCCGCATCTATCAGGTGCGCGTGCAGGGTGACGCGGTCTACCGCATGTCGCGCCGCGACATCGAGCAGCTCAAGGTGCGCTCCTCGACCGGTGCGCTGGTGCCGATGGGCACGCTCGCCTCCATCCGCGACATCGCCGGCCCGCAGATCGTGCAGCGGTTCAACCTGTACTACTCGGTGCCGCTGCAGGGCGTGGCGCAGCCCGGCGTCTCGACCGGCCAGGCGCTCGACACCATGGAGGAGATCGCCAAGCGGGCCCTGCCCGAGGGCTATTCCTACGACTGGACCGAGATCGCCTTCCAGCAGAAGGCGGCGGGCGACACGGCGATCTACGTCTTCGCACTGGGCGTGCTCCTCGTCTTCCTCGTGCTCGCGGCGCAGTACGAATCCTGGGCGCTGCCGCTAGCGATCCTGCTGGTGGTGCCGACAGGCGTGCTCGCCGCCCTGTTCGGGGTGCAGTTGCGAGGGCAGGACAACAACATCCTGACCCAGATCGGACTGATCGTGCTCATCGGTCTGGCCGCCAAGAACGCGATCCTGATCGTGGAATTCGCCCACGACATCGAGAACAGCGAGAACAAGGGCCCGGTGGATGCCGCGGTCCAGGCCTGCCGCCTGCGCCTGCGCCCGATTCTGATGACGGCCTTCGCCTTCATCCTCGGCGTGCTTCCGCTGGTGATCGCCACGGGCCCCGGCGCCGAGATGCGCCAGGCGCTCGGCACGGCGGTGTTCTTCGGGATGATCGGCGCGACCTTCTTCGGTCTGTTCCTCACGCCGGTCTTCTACGTGGTGATCCGCAAGGCGGTGATCTGGATCGGAAGGAAGCGCGGCAAGGACACGCATGGCGGCGACGGGCATGGCGCGCCGCACGGAGCCCCGGCCCACGGCTGAGCCTCCCCGCACAAGCGCTGAACATCGTGAAGGCCCGCCCATCTCCGGATCGGCGGGCCTTCTCACATCCAACGATCCAGGCTCGCATCGTCGCAGCGGCGCCCGCGCCGCAACTCCGCCCGCACAGCGCGCATTGACGGGCAGGTTGAGCGCAGGAGGATGCGGTTTGGCAGGGCAGGGACGAAGGGGTGCTGCGCGGATTGCCGTGGTGACGGGCGGAAGCGCCGGGATCGGCCTCGCCACGGCCCAGCTTTTCGCGCAACGCGGCTGGTCGGTGGCGATCCTGGCACGCGGTGCCGAGCGTCTCGCCGAGGCCGAGGCGCTGCTCGCCCGCGAGGGTGGGCGCGTGCTGGCGATCCCGGCCGATGTGGCCGACGCCGCGGCGATCGAGGCGGCAGCCGACCGGATCGAGCGGGAACTCGGGCCGATCCGGGCCTGGATCAACAACGCCATGACGACGATCGTCAGCCCGGCCGACCAGGTCACCCCGGAGGAGTACCGCACCGTCACCGGGGCGACCTATCTCGGCACCGTCCACGGCACGCTGGCGGCCCTGCGCCGCATGAAGCCGCGCGACCGCGGCGTGATCGTCCAGGTCTCTTCCGGGCTGGCGATCCGCGCGGCTCCGCTCCAGGCGCCCTATTGCGCGGCGAAGTTCGCGATCAGCGGCTTTACCGACTCGCTGCGCGCCGAACTGATCCACGAGAACAGCAAGATCGCGCTCAGCGTGGTCTACCTGCCGGCGGTCAACACACCGCAATTCGGCTGGACCCGCACCCGGACCGGCCACGGGCAGCGCGCCCCCGATCCCGTCTTCGATCCGCGCTTGTGCGCCGAGGCGATCCACCACGCGGCCGAGCGGCCGACCCGCGAGGTCTGGGTCGGACGGACCTCGGTGCTGATGGCGGCGGCCCAGGCCCTCCTGCCGTCCTACGCCGACCGCAAGGCGGCGCAGAGTTGGGAGGACATGGTGGAGGACGAGGCGGTCCCGGATCGGCGCGGCAACCTCGACGCACCGGCGCCGGGCCGGGCGCGCATCGATGGCGCCATGAGCGAGCGGGCCAAGACGACCCGCTCCGAGTTCTGGACCAGCCGGGAGCGCGATGCCCTCGTGCTCGGTGCCTTGGGCGCCGCCCTGCTCGGCACCGCCCTGGCGGCGCGCGCTCTGCGCCGGCCGCTGCGTCTGCTCGAACGGCTCTGAGCGAAAGCGCATTCCCACGAAGGGGTCACCGGTTCGTCGAGAGAATGCACGTCAAAACTAAAGACCTAGAGCGCCGGCCTGATGCAGTCAGGTCGGATACGGCCCTGGGCCTTTCTTCACCCGCAGCGGACGGATAGGACCGTCCGATCTCCGGCCCGCCCGCGGGCACCCATGAGGACTTGCCCGTGCCCGGTTACCTGCCCTTCGCCGGCGCCCTGAAGCTGCCCGCCTACACTTGCGACAATTGCGGGTTCTGGCAGCGCCACTTCGAGGCGCCGCCGCATTGCCCGATGTGTCTCGACGCCCGCCACGTCGTGCCGCAGGACGGCTGGCGCTTCCGCACCACGCGCGAGGCGCAAGACGCCTTTCCCTGCCACTGGGAAGAGCTGGAGCCCGGAATCTGGCGCTTCTGGAACGATCCGGTTTCCGGCATCGGCCCGAGCGCCTACCTGATCCGGACCGAGGACGGGAATATGGGCTTCGAGGCCTGCCCCGTCTTCAGCGAGGCGGCGCTCGACCAGATCGAGCGGCTTGGCGGGATGCAGGTGCTCTCGGCCTCGCACCCGCATTCCTACGGGGCGCTGGTGCAGCTTCAGGACCGCTTCGACCCGGAACTGTGTCTGCCAGCGGCCGACTTCACCTGGAGCGCCGCGCTTCAGGTCTCCTGGCCCTACGACGACTTCCTCGAACCCCTTCCCGGCTTGGAACTGCACCGCACCGCCGGCCATTTCGACGGCCACGCCGTGCTGTTCGACCGCAAGCGCAAGATCTGTTTCTGCGGCGACGCGCTCAAGTTCGAGCTCGACCCGAACGACTTCCGCAAGGCGCTGACGATCTCGGCCCATAAGGCCTTCGTGCGCGGCGTGCCGCTCACGGTGAACGAGCTGCGCCGCTATCGCGACGTGTTCGAACGCCTCGATTTCACCCAGACCTGGACCCCGTTCGAGCCCGCCGCCAATGTCGGCCGGGCCGAGGTCGTGGCGCTGATCGATGCGATGCTCGGCAGCCGGCCCCACGCCGCGCCGGTGCCGCTGGACCATCTCCGCCGCAGCACCTGAGCGCCGCTCACGACATCGCTCCCCTGCGAACCGGACGGAAGACACGCGTCCCATCACGTTCGTAGGGGAGGGAGGGCGAGCGGTCTGACGGCCGCTCCCTTCCCGCTATCAGCGAAGGGGCAGCGAAGCCGACCGATCTCCGAGCCCGACGCGGACGCGCAAGAAGAGATCGCCAGCGCAATGGCGCGTTTATATCATATGTTACTAGCGTAGTTGCGGTCTGTGCGACGCATGTCGAAACAAGATTGCAGCCTACAGACGATTGCAACGTTCTACACCACGGATTTTAATCCATAATTTACTCAGAAAATGAACATTCGTCATAAGGGGCGGATGAAAGACATCGAGCGAAATCGCCGAGATCCGCCCTCGATCAATGACGACATCGCTCTGGCGACGTGGCTGCCGGAGAAAGATTGCGTCACGGGGGTTCTGTGATGTTCCGTAAGCCCAAGCAAAGTGACGCCCAAGCGAAGCTCGATGCACTCGATCGATCGCTCGCGACCATTGAGTTCGCGATGGATGGGACGGTTCTCGACGCGAACCGGAACTTTCTCGACGCGATCGGCTACGAGCTCGACGAGATCAAGGGCCGGCATCACCGCATCTTCGTCGAGCCCGCCTATGCCGAGAGCGCCGATTATCGCGCCTTCTGGGAGACGCTGCGCGGCGGCAAGTACGCCTCGGGCGAATTCCCCCGTCTCGGCAAGTCCGGACGCAAGATCTGGCTAGAAGCCACCTACAACCCGGTGCTCGGGGCGGACGGCAAGCCGGAGCGGGTGATGAAGTTCGCCACCGACATCACCGCCAAGAAGAACGAGACGAGCCGGCTGCTGACGATGATCGACGGCATGCCCGTCGCCGTCATGACGGTGGACCCGAAGGACGAGTTCAAGATCAACTATCTGAACAAGACCTCGGTGACGACGCTCTCCACCATCGAGGAGCATCTGCCGATCAAGGTCTCGGAGATGATGGGCCGCTCCTTCGACGTCTTCCACAAGCACCCGCAGCATCAGCGGACGATGCTGGCCGACAGCAGCCGCCTGCCGCACCGGGCCAAGATCCGGGTCGGCCCCGAGACCCTCGATCTGCGCGTCTCGGCGATCCACGGGCCTGAGGGCGAGTATGTCGGCCCGATGGTGACGTGGTCGGTGATTACGGCGCAGGTTCAGATGTCGGCGGACGTCTCGCGGGTGGTCGAGGCGGTGCGGTCGGCGGTGGAGCGGATGGGGTCCTCGGCGGAGGAACTGTCGCGCTCGGCCGAGGACGCCCGGCAGCGCGCGGCCTCGGTGGCGGCGGGCTCGGCGCAGATGACGGCGTCGATCCAGGAGATTTCGGGGCAGGTCGGCAGCGTGTCCGAGCGCGCCCAGCGGATCGCGGCCCAGGCCGAGACGACCGATCTGACGGTGCGCCAGCTCGCCGAGAACGCGCGCAAGGTCGACGCGGTGGTGGCGATGATCCGCTCGATCGCCGATCAGACCAACCTGCTCGCCCTCAACGCCACCATCGAAGCGGCCCGCGCGGGCGCGGCCGGCCGCGGCTTCGCCGTGGTCGCCGCCGAAGTGAAGGCGCTGGCCGAGCAGACGGCGAAGGCGACCGGCGAAATCTCCGGACAGATCGCCGCGATCCAGAGCGCCACCGGCGAGGCGGTCGAGGCCATCGGCACGATCACCGCGGCGGTGACCGACCTCTCGGGGCTCACCCTTGCCATGGCGAGCGCGGTCGAGGAGCAGGCGGCCTCGACGCACGAGATGTCCGGCAACATCGTCGGCGTGTCCTCGGCGGCGGACGCCACCGGCAGCCATGTCGACTCGGTCCGCACCATCGCCGAGGATCTCGCGACGCATTCCGCCGGCTTGGGCGCGAGCGTCGAGAAGTTCCTCAAGGCGAGCTGAGGCTAGGCCGCGGACGGGAAGAACCACGCAAGGCCGATGTGCCGCATGTCACGACAATCGGTCGTGCCATGCAACCGGGCGCCGCCGAAGGGCTTATCACCACTTCCGCCCTTCGGCGGTCCGAGCCCGTCATGATCGACAGCACACGCCTCCTCCCGCCCGGCTTCGGCCTTTCGACGGATCCCGTCCTGTTCGGCGTGTCGGAGGGGCTCGCACGACTGCTGCCGTTGCCGGACGACGACTTCGCCGCCCTTTGCCAGACCGGCACGGGCGGGGAGGGCGCCGTCCTCACGCTCGCCTCGGTCGAGCCCTCGGCGGAGGCGGACCCGGCGGGCTGAAGGGGAGGGAGAAGGGCCGCCCTCCTGCGGCCACGTTCCTGGCCAGACTGCACCGCGCAACGATCCGCGGAGACGCCCTCTTTCATGTCCTTCCTTCAGGGACTTCCGATCGCCGACCTCATCGCCCATTACGGCTACCTCGCCGTCTTCGTCGTCGTCGCGCTGGAGAGCGCGGGGGTGCCGATGCCGGGCGAGACCATCCTGATCTCGTCGGCCGTCTATGCCGGCAGCACCGGCAGCCTCAACGTGGTCCTCATCGTCGCCGCCGCGGCCGCAGCCGCAATCCTCGGCGACAATGTCGGCTACTGGGTCGGGCGCCGCTGGGGCATGCCGCTGCTGCTGCGCTACGGCCACCTCATCGCCCTCGACCACGGCCGGCTGAAGCTCGGGCAATACCTGTTCCGGGAGCATGGCGGGAAGATCGTGTTCTTCGGCCGCTTCACCGCGATGCTGCGCGCCTACGCGGCGGTGCTGGCGGGCGTGAACCGGCTCGATGCGCGCCGCTTCATGCTGTTCAACGGCCTCGGTGGCGTCGCCTGGGCCGGCATCATGGGCTTCGGCGCCTATGCCTGCGGCCGCTCGATCGAGCACATCGTCGGCCCCGTCGGCCTCGCGCTGCTGGCCTTCGTGGTCTTCGGCGGACTGGCGCTCTGGCTGTTCATGAAGCGCCACGAGGAGCGCCTGCTGCTGAAGGCGGAAGCTGCGATCCCCGGCCCGCTGACGCACTGATCTTTTTCGAAGACAGATCAAGACGGCAATCGATGCGAGCCCCTCGCCCCGCACGCGGGGAGAGGGCTTCGGCGACCTCAGAACTCGGGTATTTCCGAGCTTTGATCCAAGATGCCCAAGTCGGGCAGGCCCGACTTGAGTCGTCGGCGCGGCGAGGCCGCAGCCGAAGGCGAGGGGGCACGGACGGATATGCCTCGTCCTGAACCGCCCCCTCACCTTCGCTTCGCCTAAGCCTCCGCTTCATGCAGGCACGACAGGGTGCTTGCGGGCCTCTCCCCGCGCGCGGGGAGAGGGGAAGCCTTATCCGGCGACCGCTGCCTTGATCGCCGCGGCGACGCGCTTCACGCCGCCGGAGACATCACCGCCCTTGACGTGGATTCTCAGCGCCCGGCGCTTGCGCTCGGACAGCACGGCGAAATCGCCCCGCGCCTGCGCCGCGATCACCGTCTTGAACCCGAGCTTGCGCCCGGGGATCGGCAGATCGGCCGAGGGGTCGGCAGTGATCTGGAGGAACACGCCGGAAGCGGGACCGCCCTTGTAAGCCTGCCCGGTCGAGTGGAGGAAGCGCGGGCCGAATTCCAGGCAAGTCGCGACCTGACGCGCGTCGCGCACCGTCAGCCGGGCTTCCTGCAACGCCGCGTGATGCGCCTCGTTGCGCTCCACATAGGCGAGCACGGCGACGTAGTCGCACGGCTTCACCCGCGCCAGATGCGCGGCCACGATCGCCTCGACGCCCTCGCCGGAGCGCAGGGCCTCGGCGTTGGCCGCATCGGCGTAGAGCGCGACCGTCTCGTCCTCGAAGATCGGCGTCTCGGCCGGCAGGGCGCCGGTCTCCTCGGCGCTGGCGAACAGCTTCTTCGTCTCGATCTTGCTCGCCTCGACATCGGGCTGGTCGAACGGGTTGATGCCGAGCACCGCCCCGGCCACGGCGGTCGCGATCTCGAAGCGGAAGAATTCCTGCGGGAGCTGTTCCCACCTTGTCGAGATCGATGCGCACCACCGGCTGCGCCTCGCTCTCCAGGATCTTCACCGCCTCGTCCTGGCGCGCATCGGCCTGGCTGGTCAGCCGCAGATACACGAACAGGCGGTCCTCGCCGTAGACGGCCGGTACGCCGACGGGCTCGCCCTCGACGGGGATGATGCCGACGCCTTCCTTGCCGGTCGACTCGGCGATGAGCTGCTCGGCCCAGGTGCCGAAGGTGCCGATGCCGGGTGAGGCGATGATCGTGATCTTGTCACGCCCGAAATCCTTGGCCGCGACACCCATCGCCGCGCCGAGGCGCACACCGGGATTCACGGCGGGCGGCACCGCCGGCCCGCAGGAGCGGACCATCATCCGGGCGCTGTCGAGGAATTCCCGGATCTCGACACCGGCCGCCGCCGCGGGAACGAGGCCGAAGGCCGAGAGCACGGAGTAGCGCCCGCCGATCTGCGGCACGCCCAGGAAAATCTTGCGGAAGCCATCGTCCCTGGCGGCCTTCTCCATCGCGGAGCCGGGATCGGTCACGGCGACGAAATGCCGGCCCGCCTTGTCGGCGCCGACGACGTCCTTCATCCGGCCGAGGAAGTAGTCGCGGAACACGTTGGGCTCGAGCGTCGAGCCGGACTTCGAGGCGACGATGAAGAGGGTCGTCTCGAGGTTCACCGCGGCCTCGACGGCGCGGACTTCGTCCGGGTCGGTCGAGTCGAGGATGCGCAGCTTCGGGAAGCCCTCGCGATGGCCGTAGGTGGCGGAGATCACCTCCGGGCCGAGGCTGGAGCCGCCCATGCCGAGCACCACCGCGTCGGTGAAGCCCTCGGCACGGACCTCTTCGGCAAAGCTCTCGTAGAGATCGACCCGCTCCAGCTCGTCCTCGACGATGCGAAGCCAGCCGAGCCACTTGCCCTCGTCACGGCCGGTCCAGACCGTGGCGTCGTGCGCCCAGAGCCGGCGGATCGCGCCGCTCGCGCGCCAGGACTCGACCGCCTTGTCGGTCGCCGCCTGAAGCGGCTCGTCGAACTTGAAGGTCTGCGCGTCGAGCCTGTGGTCGAGCAGCGCCGCCCGCTTACCTGCGACTGCGCCGAGCAGGGCGTCGGCGGCATCGACAAAGAGCTGCACGCCCTCCTCGACGAGCTGGCGCGCCACCGCCTCGATGTCGATGCCGGCCTCGGCCAACCGTGCCATCACGGTCTCGGCCTCGCCGATATTCTCCTCCAGCGTCGCGCGCACCCGGCCGTGGTCGCGGAACGCGTCCATGGTGGCGGGCGGCATGGTGTTGACGGTGTTCTTGCCGATCAGCTCCTCGACGTAGAGCACGTCGGAATAGGCCTTGTTCTTGGTGCCCGTGGAGGCCCAGAGCAGACGCTGCGCCTTCGCCCCCTTGGCCTCCAGCGCCGCCCATTTCGGCCCGGCGAAGATGCGCTTGTAGCGCTGGTAGGCGAGCTTGGCGTTGGCGATCGCCACCTTGCCCTTGAGATCCTCGTAGCCGCCGACCTCATCCAGCTTCTTGTCGACGAGGCTGTCGATGCGGCTGATGAAGAAGCTCGCCACGCTCGCGACCTTCGAGACGTCACCACCCTTGGCGCCGAACTCGGTCAGCCCGTCGATGAAGGCGTTGGCGACCTCCTCGTAGACGCTCTGCGAGAACAGCAGCGTGATGTTGACCGAGATGCCCTCCGCCGTGAGCTGGCGGATCGCCGGCAGGCCGGCGGGGGTGGCCGGCACCTTGACCATGAGGTTGTCGCGCCCGACCGCCGCGTGCAGGCGGAGGGCCTCGTTCAGGGTCTCCTCGGTGTCGAGGGCGAGATAGGGGGAGACTTCGAGACTGACATAGCCGTCGGCGCCGTCGCTGGTGTCGTAGACCCGGCGCAGGACGTCGGCCGCCGCCTGGATGTCGGCGATGGCGAGCCCCTCGTAGAGATCGATGACGCGGGCATCGCCCTGGCTCAGCACGGCCTTGAGGCTGTCGTCGTACTCGGCCGAGTGGCCGATCGCCTTCTCGAAAATGGCCGGGTTGGAGGTGACGCCGCGCAGGTCGTCCTTCTCCACCAGCGCTTGGAGTTCGCCCTTGGCGATGAAGCCGCGGGCCACGAAATCGAGCCAGACCGCCTGCTCGTGCTCGGCGAAGAGGGCGTTCAGCGCGTTCATCTCTAGCGTCCTCGCGTAATTCTTGTGCGTCCCCGTGCCCAGTAGATAGGGCGGTCGCGGGCGCCTTAACCCTCCCCCTCTGCGGGGGAGGGTGCCCTGCGGATGCAGGGCGGGAGAGGGGCCGGCTCCAATCTTTCTAGAGCCGGCGCTCCCCTCACCCGACCCGCTTCGCGGGCCACCCTCTCCCGCTTAAGGAGAGAGGGCTCAACGTCTGCGCCCTTACTTCTTGTGCTTGGCCGCCTGCGCGCGGGCCGCCTCGATGACCTTCTCGGCGGTGAAGCCGAACTTGCCGAGCAGGTCCTTGATCGGGGCCGAGGCGCCGAAGGTATGCATGCCGACGATCGAGCCCGAGGAGCCGGCGTAGCGGTCCCAGCCGATCACGCTGCCCTGCTCCACCGCCACGCGCGCCAGAACCTCCGGCGGCAGGACGCTGTTGCGGTAGGCCTCGTCCTGGCGCTCGAACAGCTCCCAGGACGGCATCGAGACGACGCGCGCCTTCACGCCCTCGCCCTTCAGGGTCTCGTAGGCGCCGACGCAGAGCTGCACCTCGGAGCCCGTGCCGATCAGGATCACGTCCGGCGTGCCCTCGCTATCGGCGAGCACGTAGGCACCCTTCGCGGTGCCCGAGGCGGGGGCGTATTTCGAGCGGTCGAAGGTCGGCAGCGGCTGGCGCGACAGGGCCAGCACCGCCGGCTGATCTTTCAGCGAGAAGATCACCCGGTAGGCCTCGGCCACCTCGTTGGCGTCGGCCGGGCGCAGAGTCAGGAGGCCGGGGATGCAGCGCAGCGAGAGGATCTGCTCCACCGGCTGGTGGGTCGGCCCGTCCTCGCCCACGCCGATCGAGTCGTGGGTGAAGATATGGAAGACCGGCAGCTCCATCAGCGAGGCGAGCCGGATCGGCGGGCGCATGTAGTCGGCGAAGACGAGGAAGGTCGCGCCGTAGGCGCGCAGACCCACGAGCCCGAGCCCGTTCACGATCGAGCCCATGGCGTGCTCGCGCACGCCGAAATGGATGTTGCGCCCGCCCGGCTCGAACGGGGTCAGCGAGCCCGCGCCCTCGAAGGTGAGGTTCGACTTGTTGGACGGCGCCAGATCGGCCGAGCCGCCGAGCAGGAACGGCACGTGCTGGGCGATGGCGTTGAGCACCTTGCCCGAGGATTCGCGCGTCGCGAGCCCCTTGGCGTCGGCCTCGAAGACCGGGATGTCGCGGTCCCAGCCCTCCGGCAGGCGGCCTTCGAGGAAGGCTGACAGTTCTTCAGCATGCTCCGCATCCGCCGCCTTGGCGGCCTCGAAGAAGCCCTGCCACTGACTGTAGAGCGCAGCACCGCGCTTGCCGATGCCGTCGGCGAAGGTGTCGTAGACGCCGTCGGGCACGAGGAACTCGGACTCCTCCGGCCAGCCATAGGCGCGCTTGGCGCCCTTCACCTCGTCGGGGCCGAGCGCGTCGGAATGGGCCTTCGACGTGTTCTGCTTGGTCGGCGCGCCGTAGCCGATGATCGAGTTGACGATGATCAGGGTCGGGCGGTCGCTCGATTGCAGGAAGGTCTCGAGCGCCGAGGCGATGGCGTGGGTGTCGTTGGCATCGGCCACCCGCAGCACCTGCCAGCCATAGGCGAGGAAGCGGGCGGCGACCTCTTCCGAGAAGGCGAGTTCGGTGTGGCCCTCGATGGTGATAGTGTTGTTGTCGTAGATCCAGCAGAGGTTCGACAGGCGCAGGTGCCCGGCGATCGAGGCGGCCTCCTGGCTGACGCCCTCCATCAGGTCGCCGTCCGAGCAGATGGCGTAGACGTTGTAGTCGAACAGCGGCAGGTCGGGCCGATTCAGGCGCTCGCCCTTGAAGCGGCCGCCCATCGCCATGCCGACGGAGTTCGCCACGCCCTGGCCCAGCGGCCCGGTGGTGGTCTCGACGCCGGTGGTGAAGTGATATTCCGGGTGGCCCGGCGTGCGGCTGTCGAGCTGCCGGAATTTCTTGATGTCGTCCAGCGAGATGGCGGGGGAATTGCCGCCGTCCTTCTCGGCCACGCGGGCCAAGTGCAGCAGCCCGTAGAGCAGCATCGAGGCGTGGCCGGCCGAGAGCACGAAGCGGTCGCGGTTCGGCCAGTGCGGATGGGCCGGATCGTAGCGCAGATACCGGTTCCACAGGGTGTAGGCGACGGGCGCCAGCGCCATCGGCGCGCCGGCATGTCCGGAATTGGCCTTCTGCACCGCGTCGATCGCGAGCGTCCGGATCGTGTCGATCGCGAGCTTGTCGCCCTGGCTCAGGGCCGCCTTCGGGCTCGTGTCTGCACCGCTCATGGAGTTACCGTCTTTCTCGCTTCCATCGCCCGCCGTCTGACGGAGTGCGACTACTGCGCCGCGATGGATTCGCCTACCCTCGACTCGGATACGTCCGCGCCGCTGCCCCGTTCCTTCGCAGGACCGGTCGCGCGGCTGTAATTGAGGATCGTGTTGACGAGCGCAACATGCGTGAACGCCTGAGGGAAGTTCCCCACCAGCCGTTTCGCGTGCACGTCGTACTCTTCGGAGACCAATCCGAGGTCGGTGCAGACACCGATCAGGCGCTCGATCAGCTCGCGGGCCTCGTCGCAGCGGCCGAGGCCGATCAGATTGTCGGCGTACCAGAAGCTGCAGGGCAGGAAGGCACCCTCGTTGCCGGGCAGGCCGTCGGTGGTCTGGCCTTCGGTTTCGTAGCGCAGGATGAACCCCTCGCGCATCAGATGCGATTCGACCGCCGCCACCGTGCCGACGACGCGGGGATCGTCCTGGGGCAGGAAGCCCATATGCGCGATCAGCAAGAGGCTCGCATCGAGCGCCTTGCTTCCGTAGGATTGGACGAAGCTGTTCAGCTCCGGGTCGAACCCCTTGGCGCAGACCTCGGCGTGTATCTCGTCGCGGATCGCCCGCCAGTGCGCGAGTGGCGCTTCGACGGTGTGCGGATCGTCGTCGCCCATCAGCTCGATGCTGCGGATCGCCCGGTCGAAGGCCACCCAGGCCATCACCTTGGAATGGACGAAGTGGCGCCGCCCGCCGCGCACCTCCCAGATGCCCTCATCGGGCTGGCGCCACGCCGTCTCAAGGTGCTTGATGATCGCTTGGCCGACGCGCAGGCCGTCCTTGTTCTGCCCCATGCCGCGGGCACGGGCCTGGAACAGGGCGTCGAACAGCTCCCCGTAGACGTCGAGCTGGAACTGCGCGATCGCCGCGTTGCCGACGCGCACGGGCCGCGAACCCTCGTAGCCGGGCAGCCAGTCGAGTTCGATCTCCGGCAGCAGCCGCTCGCCGGCGATGCCGTAGAGGATGTGCGCCTGCTCCGGGTTGCCGGCCACCGCCCGGGTCAGCCAGTCGCGCCACGCGCGGGCCTCCTCAATGTAGCCTGAGTCCATCAGCGCCAGCAGCGTGAAGGTGGAGTCGCGCAGCCAGCAGAAGCGGTAGTCCCAGTTGCGCACCCCGCCGAGTTCTTCCGGCAGCGACGTGGTGGGCGCGGCGACGATCCCGCCGGTCGGTTGATAGATCAGCGCCTTCAGCGTCAGCAGCGAGCGGCGCAGGATGGCGTCCCAAGGTGTCTGGAGCGTGCAGCGGCTCGACCATTCGCGCCAGAAGCGGTTGGTGTCGTCGAGCCAGCGGCGCGGCTCGATCGGTGCAGGATCGTCCTCGTGCGAGGCGCCGTAGCTCAGCACGAAGCGGACTGCGTCGCCCTTGTAGACCGTGAATTCCGAGACCGTGGTCTGGTGGGCGGAGCCGCGCATCGGCGCGTTGGTGCGCAGGACCACCTTGTGCGGGCCGGAGATGGCGCGCAGATCCCCGAGTTCGCTGCGTGAGACCCAGGGCACCGCCGAGCCGTAATCGAAGCGCACGGCCAGTTCCATCCGCATCGCCATCCGGCCCCGTACGCCCTCGACGAGGCGGATGACGTGGCTGCCGTCGCCGACGGGCATGAAATCGGTGACGCGGACCTCGCCCTCATGGGTCTTGTGCGTGGTCTCCAGCACCAGCGAACCGCCGCGGTAGCGCCAGGAATGCTGCGCCCCCTCCGCCGCCGGAGCGAGCTTCCAGAAGCCGTGCTCCTCCGTTCCGAGAAGGCTCGCGAACAGGGCCGAGGCATCGAAGCGCGGCATGCACAGCCAGTCGATGCTGCCGTCGCGGCCGACCAGGGCCGCGGTGCGCCCGTCGCCGATCAGGGCGTAATCCTCGATCCGTCCCGCCATCCCGGTCTCCGTCGCCGTACCCTGAGCCGAACGACGCGGGGGAAACGCGGGCTTCGGCCTTACTCGCAGAGCATCACGCGCGAAAAAGCCGCCGCGTCGGCGACGCGGTGGACGTGATCGCGGTTCTGCTCCGCGCGAAGTGGCGCAGCGGCCGCGCTTCGCAAGGTTTCGGGGCTAACGATTGTGAAGACCGTGCGCTTGGCGGCGCAGCGCGCTCCGTCTCAGCGCAGATCCGAGACGAGGCTGACGACCGAGCCGCTCAGGTTCGTGACGCTGGTCGTGACCTTGGTCGCCGCGCCGGAGCCGGCCGTACGGGCCGCATCCCAGACCGCGTCGACGGCGGCGAAGGGGAGGGCGCCTGCGGGCAGGACGCGATCACTCTCGTCCTCCACACGCGCCATAGCGGCCGGCGCAGGAATAACCGGCTCGGATGCGGCTTTCGCCGGGCTCGCGGGCTGCGTCGTCGCCATCCGGCTCGCGGTGGCGCGGCGGCGCTCGGTTCGGGTGGCGAGGCGCGGGGGGCGGGCCTGAGGCGGCGCGGCCTCGTTTGCGGCGACGAGGGGCACGAGGCGGGCGAAGGCCTCGCTGGCCGGCCCCGCCTCGACATCAGCGAGCAGGGCCTTGCCCGGATCGAACACCGTGAAGCCGGGCGCCGCAGCCATGGCCGGCACGGGCCGCGCCGATTCGACCGGCGGCAACGTCGGCCCCTTGGCCGGCTCGCGGCAGACGAGCGACAGCAGGGCGGCGGCCACGGCGAGGCCGAGGGTCGGCAGCAGGGGAGGAAGCACGGCGCGAGGGGTCGCGGACACGTCCGGCTTTCGCAGCGGATCGACGACGCGCATGAACCGGCCCCTCCTGATAGATTCGCGAGCGGCTTGAGTGTGCGCCCCGGTTTGCGGCAGAAGCGGGGCCGGCCGATGTCGGTTTGTAACTGTCGTTATGGACCGGGCGGGCATACGGCTTGCCTGCGATGCGTCCGCCCCTCACGAGGCAGGTGCTTCCGCACGTGCCTCCATGTAGACGGACCGCCTTCTTTACCCCGTGCCTTCCTCGCCTATGCCTTCCTCGAACGGATCGAACCACTCCGGCCCTCGATGACCGAGACCAGCCTCACCGTCGCCGTGATCGATCCGAGCCGCGCCCGCGCAGCGATCCTGGAGGAGGGTCTTCGCGCCTCCGGCGTCGGCAACGTCGTCGTGCTTGCGGACGGGCCGGACCTCCAGGCGCGGGTGGCGAGCCTGAAGCCCGACGTGATCGTGGTCCATCTGGAGAGCCCGAGCCGGGACGTGCTGGAGCAGATGTCGGGCCTGTCCCGGCAGGCCGAGCGGCCGGTGGCGATGTTCGTGGACCGCTCGGACCAGACCATGATGCAGGCGGCGGTCGATGCGGGCATCTCGGCCTATGTGGTGGACGGGCTGCGCTCAGAACGGATCCGGCCGATCCTCGACATCGCGATCCTGCGCTTCAATGCCTTCGCCCGGCTCCAGCGCGAACTCGACGAGGCCCGCTCGGAACTTGCCGACCGCAAACTGATCGAGCGCGCCAAGGGCATCCTAATGACGCGCAAGGGCATGAGCGAGGACGAGGCCTACAAGCTCCTGCGGCGGCAGGCGATGAACGAGAAACGCAAGATCGTCGACATCGCCCGCGCCATCGTCACCGCGGCGGATCTACTCGGATGAGGATCAGACTCGGATACGTCCCCCTTACCGACGCCGCCCCCGTGATCGCGGCGGCGGAACTGGGCTTCGCCCGCGCAGAGGGGCTCGAGATCGAGCTCGCGCGCGAGCCCTCCTGGGCGACCCTGCGCGACCGGCTGGCGCTCGGCCATCTCGACGCCGCGCACATGCTCGGGCCGCTCGCCATCGCCAGCGCGCTCGGGCTCTCGGGGCCGCAGGCCCGTCTGAGCGTGCCGATGGCGCTCGGCCTCAACGGCAACGCCGTGACCGTCTCGAACGCGCTCTGGGCGGCGATGGACCCGGAGAGCGACGGGCTCGGTGACGTGGCCGCGGCTTTCTCGGCGGTCGCCCGCGCGCGGGCCGGGGAGGGGCGTCCGCTCGTCATCGGCACCGTGCATCCCTTCTCCAGCCATTCCTACCAGCTCCGCCTGTTCGCCGGCCTGAGCGGGCTCGACCTCGACGCGACGGTGCGGCTGGTCGTGGTGCCGCCGCCGGAGACGGTGGATGCGCTCCGGCGCGGGCGGATCGACGGCTTCTGCGTCGGCGCCCCCTGGAACAGCGTCGCGGTCGCCGCCGGCCTCGGCCGGATCGCGGCACTCGGCTGCGAGATCGCGCCCGACTGCCCGGAGAAGGTGCTGGCGCTGCCCGCGGAGGGGGCCGACTTCACGGCACCCTTGGTCAGGGCCGTTCACCGCGCCGGACTTTGGTGCGCCGCCCCCGAGAACCACGAGGCCCTGAGCCGTCTGCTCGCCGAACGGGCAGAACTCGACGCGGATGCCGCGCTTCTCGCGCGCACGCTCAGTGGCGCGCTGATCGTGGATCGGGACGGAACCGAGCGGGCGAACCCGGCCTATCTGCGCCTCGACGCGGCGACCCACCGGCCGAACCCGGAGCATGCCCGGTGGCTGGTGGCGCAGATGGCCGCCTGCGGGCAGGTGGGGTCCGGCGACGACGCGGCGGACCGGGCAGCGGCGCTCTACCGGCCCGAAATCTTCGCCGCGGCCATCGGCGGCTGAGCGTTTTTCAGCGGCCTGGGACCGGCCCGGGCTGCATCGCGCAGCAGCATCAGCCCATTTTTTGTGCACCGCATGAAATCCTGGCGCCGCTGAGCACGGGCAGCGCAGCAAACCCGTGATGCCGACGCTCCGAGAGGGGCGGCACGCTCTTCCACGCAATTGGCACGGCTCCTGCAGAGATGTTCGCACGGGCTCGTCAACGACGACGCGCCCCAAACGTCAGCAAGGCCGCTGATCCGGACTGCCCGCACGCGACGAAGGTCGATCGCGCAGGCGATCCCGGACGGCGGCCTTTTCCATGTGCAGACAGCGCACCGGAGCGAAGAGCGGATGAGCATCGATCACGGCAACACGACCCGCCGCGGCGTCCTCAAGGGGGCGGCGGCTGCCCTCGCCCTCGCGGGTGCGGCTCGTGCCGCCTTGCCGGCCGGTGCCTTCGCGCAGGGCGCGGGGCCGGAGGTGAAGGGCGCCAAGCTCGGCTTCATCGCGCTCACCGATGCGGCGCCGCTCTTTGTCGCCAAGGAGAAGGGCATCTTCGCCAAGTACGGCCTGCCCGAGACCGAGGTGCTGAAGCAGGCGAGTTGGGGCACCACCCGCGACAACCTCGTGCTCGGCTCCGAGGGCAACGGCATCGACGGCGCTCACATCCTCACCCCGATGCCCTACCTGATCTCCGCCGGCCGGGTGACCCAGAACAACGTGCCGGTGCCGATGTACATCATGGCCCGGCTCAACCTGAACGGTCAGTGCATCTCGATCGCCAAGGAGCATATCGACCACAAGATCGGGCTCGACACCAAGCCGTTCAAAGCCGCGCTGGAAGCCAAGAAGGCGTCGGGCAAGGCGGTGAAGGCGGCCATGACCTTCCCCGGCGGCACCCACGACCTCTGGATCCGCTACTGGCTCGCCGCCGGCGGCATCGACCCCGACAAGGACATCGAGACCATCGTCGTGCCGCCGCCCCAGATGGTGGCGAACATGAAGGTCGGCACGATGGACTGCTTCTGCGTCTGCGAGCCGTGGAACGAGCAGCTCATCCACCAGGGCATCGGCTACACCGCCATCACCACGGGCGAACTCTGGAAGGACCACCCGGAGAAGGCCTTCGCTATGCGCGCGGCCTGGGTCGACAAATACCCCAACGCCGCCAAGGCGCTGCTGATGGCGGTGATGGAGGCCCAGCAATGGTGCGATAAGCCCGAGAACCGCGACGAGATGGCGGCGATCGTGGCCAAGCGCCAGTGGATCAATGTGCCGGTCGCCGACGTCGTCGATCGCATGAAGGGCAAGTTCGACTACGGCACCGGCCGGGTCGTCGAGAACAGCCCGCACATCATGAAGTTCTGGGGCGACAACGCCTCGTACCCGTACCAGTCGCACGACCTCTGGTTCCTCACCGAGGACATCCGCTGGGGCAAGTTCGACGCCCAGACCGACACCAAGGCGCTGATCGCCAAGGTCAACCGTGAGGATCTCTGGCGCGAGGCCGCCAAGGCGCTCGGCGTCGCGGCGATCCCGACCTCCACCTCGCGCGGCGTCGAGACGCTGTTCGACGGCAAGGTCTTCGATCCGGAAAACCCCGCCGCCTACCTCAACAGCCTCGGCATCAAGAAGGTCGCGTGATGGCTACCGGAGCAACGCTCACCGCAACCCGCGAGCGCGCCGCCAAGGCCCGCACGCCCTTCATCACCCTGGCCGGCCTGCGCGGCGTCGCCGCCCGCGTCCTGCCGCCGCTCGTCGTTCTGGCGGGCTTCCTGCTCCTGTGGGAGGTGCTGTGCTCCTCCCCCACCGCCGGCCTGCCGCCGCCCTCGCGGGTGGTGACGGAAGCCTGGGACATCATCATCGATCCGTTCTACGACAACGGCGGCACCGACAAGGGCCTGTTCTGGCATATCGCCGCGAGCCTGAAGCGCGTGGCGCTGGGCTTCTCGCTGGCGGTGGTGGCGGGCGTGATGCTCGGCACGCTGGTCGGCCAGTCCGACTGGGCGATGCGCGGGCTCGACCCGATCTTCCAGATCCTGCGTACAATCCCGCCGCTGGCGTGGCTCCCGCTCTCGCTGGCCGCCTTCCGCGACGGTCAACCGAGCGCGATCTTCGTGATCTTCATCACCTCGATCTGGCCGATCATCATCAACACCGCGGTCGGCATCCGCAACATTCCGCAAGACTACCGCAACGTCGCCGCGGTCATCCGGCTGAACCCGATCGAGTTCTTCGTGAAGATCATGCTGCCCTCGGCGGCCCCCTACATCTTCACCGGTCTTCGCATCGGCGTCGGCCTGTCCTGGCTCGCCATCGTCGCGGCCGAAATGCTGATCGGCGGCGTCGGGATCGGCTTCTTCATCTGGGATGCGTGGAACTCGTCGCACATCTCCGAGATCATCGTCGCCCTCGTCTATGTCGGGCTCATCGGCTTCGTCCTCGACCGGATGGTCGCCGGGCTCGGCGTGCTCGTGACCCGCGGCACCAGCGCAGCGTGAGGGATTAAGAACATGGCTCATCTCTCCCTCTCCCAGGTCGGCATCACGTTTCATCGCGGCGGCAAGGCATCGGAAGTGCTACGCGACGTGAACCTCGACATCGCCAAGGGCGAGTTCGTCTCGATCATCGGGCATTCCGGCTGCGGCAAGTCGACGGTGCTCAACATCGTCGCCGGCCTGCTCAAGGCCTCGACCGGCGGCGTGCTGCTGGACGGGCGCGAGGTGAACGCCCCCGGCCCCGATCGCGCGGTGGTGTTCCAGAACCACTCGCTGCTGCCCTGGCTCACCGTGCGCGAGAACGTGGCGCTCGCCGTCGACAAGGTCTCGAAGGGCAAGAAGACCCGCGCCGAGCGGACGCAGTGGATCGAGCACAACCTCGCGCTCGTGAACATGGTGCACGCCGCCGACAAGCGCCCGAACGAGATTTCGGGCGGCATGAAACAACGCGTCGGCATCGCCCGCGCGCTCGCCATGGAGCCGACCGTGCTGCTCATGGACGAGCCGTTCGGCGCGCTCGACGCGCTGACCCGCGCCCACCTTCAGGACCAGACCATGGAGATCCAGCAGCGGCTGAAGAACACCGTCATCATGATCACCCACGATGTGGACGAGGCGGTGCTGCTTTCCGACCGCATCGTGATGATGACGAACGGGCCGTCGGCCACCATCGGCGAGATCCTGCCCGTGCCGCTGGCGCGGCCCCGCCGCCGGCTCGACCTCGTGGAGGATGCCACCTACGTCCACGCCCGCGCCGCGGTGCTGGAATTCCTCTACGCCCGCCACGCCAAGCCTGCTCTCGCTGCCTGAGTTCGTGAAGGGGGATCACGGGTTCATGAGCGTGAAGGACAGACTCGTCGTTGTCGGCAACGGCATGGCCTCACTACGCTTCCTCGAGCGGCTGACGGAGCGCGCGCCGGGCCGCTACGACGTGACGGTGGTCGGCGCCGAGCCGGTGGCGGCCTACAACCGGGTGCTGCTCTCCTCGCTTCTCGGCGGCGAGGTGGACGAGGCGGCCTGCGGCTTCCGTCCGCTCTCTTGGTACGAGGAGCACGGCATCCGTCTCGTCACCGGCGCACCGGTGACGGAGATCGACCGGGCGAACCGCATCGCGCTCGTCGGCTCCGCCCATGTGCTGCCCTACGACAAGCTGGTGCTGGCGGTGGGCTCGCTGCCGATCCGGCTGCCGCTGCCCGGCATCGACCTGCCCGGCGTCCTCACCTTCCGCGATTTCGCCGATGTGGCGGCGATCCGGAAAGCCGCCGTCGAGCATGCCAAGGCGGTGGTGATCGGCGGCGGGCTTCTGGGCCTGGAGGCCGCGGTCGGGCTCGCCCGGCTCGGAGTCGATACCACCCTGATCCACGTCATGGACCGGGTGATGGAGCGCCAGCTCGACCACGCGGCCGCCCGCCTCGTGCGCACGGCGATGGAAGCGCGCGGCGTCAAGGTAATGCTGTCCGCCGATACCGCCGCGATCGAGGGCGACGGACGCGTCGAGCGCCTGCGGATGAAGGACGGCAGCGTGATCCCGGCCGACCTCGTGGTGATGTCGGTCGGCATCCGCGCCTCGACCGCCCTGGCGCAGTCCTGCGGGCTCGCCTGCGGGCGCGGCATCACGGTGGACGACCGGATGACCACCTCCGATCCGGCGATCCATGCGCTCGGCGAATGCGCCGAGCACAGGGGCGTCGTTTACGGCCTCGTCGAGCCCGCCTACGAGCAGGCCGAGGTGCTGTCGCGGGCGCTTCTCGGCGAGGCGGCGACCTATCCCGGCACATCCCTTGCCACCAGCCTCAAGGTGTCGGGCCTGCCGGTCTTCTCGGCCGGATTGGTCGATACGCCCGAGGGTGCCGAGGCGGTCGTGATGCACGATGCCGCCGCCGGCCTCTACCGCAAGCTGATCATCGCCGACGGCCGCCTCGCGGGGGCGGTCTTCGTCGGCGATATCGCGGAGCAGGCGCGCTGCAAGGAGCTGATCCGCTCCGGCGCGCCGCTCTCCCCTGACGACCGGGACGACTTGATGTTCGGCCCGGCCCCGAAAACCCTCGCAGCGTGAGTGAGGCAGCGATGGCAGACGAATTCAACGCCGAGCAGAAGCGCTACCTGGAGGGCTTCGCCTCCGGCATCGCCGCGGCCCGCATGACCGGCGGCCTCGCCGCGGGCCAAGCCCCAGCGAGCGCGCCGGCCGAGCCCACGGGCCCGGACGCGATCCACATCAAGGCGCAGATCCGCACCGTGAAGGAGGGCGGCAAGCTCTGCGACCAGGAGAAGTGGAAGCGCGCCGAGAACCCGTTCGACGGCCATAACCGGCTGAAGGCGGAGGCCGCCACGGGCAAGGCTCCGAAGCCCGAGGACAATTTCCGCTGGCGCTACCATGGCATGTTCTGGGTCGCGCCGACCCAGACCTCCTACATGTGCCGGATCCGGGTTCCGAACGGCATCCTGAACCACTGGCAGTTCGCCGGCCTCGCCGACCTCGCCGACGCCCATGGCGGCGCCTACAGCCACGTCACCACCCGCGCGGGCCTGCAGGTGCGCGAGATCGCGCCCGAGCACGCCCAGCCCTTCCTCGACGGGCTGATCGATCTCGGCCTGACTGCGCAGGGCGCGGGCGCCGACAACATCCGCAATGTCACCGGCTCGCCCGCAGCCGGCATCGACGCGCAGGAACTGCTGGACACCCGGCCGCTCACCAAGTCCTGGCACAACTGGATCCTGAACGACCGCTCGCTCTACGGTCTGCCGCGCAAGTTCAACGTCTCCTTCGACGGCGGCGGCGTGATGCCGGCGCTCGAAGAGACGAACGACATCGGCTTCCAGGCGATCCAGGTGCTGGAGGGCGCCCCGGTCGCGCCGGGCGTCTGGATGCGCCTCGTGCTCGGCGGCATCTCGGGCCACAAGGACCTGGCCCGCGACACCGGGATCGTCCTCAGGCCCGAGGACTGCAACCTTGTGGCCGACGCGATCATCCGGGTCTTCATCGAGAACGGCGACCGGACCAACCGCAACAAGGCCCGGATGAAGTACGTTCTCGACGCCTGGGGCTTCGACAAGTACATCGCCGCCGTCGAGGAGAAGCTCGGGCGCAAGCTCGACCGGGTCGACGCCGCCCATGTCGCCCCGCGACGGCCGACCGACCGCTACAGCCATGTCGGCGTCCATGCCCAGGCCCAGCCCGGCCTGAACTGGGTCGGCGTGGTGCTCCCCGTCGGCAAGATGACCACCGACCAGATGCGCGGGCTGGCAAAGATCGCCGCGGAATGCGGCGACGGTCAGATCCGCATGACGGTCTGGCAGAACTTCATCTTCTCCGGCGTGCCGGACGCGAAGGTGGCCGAGGTCGAGGAACGGGTGCTCGCGCTCGGGCTCACCGTGAAGGCCGCCGGCATCCGCTCGGGCCTCGTCGCCTGCACCGGCTCGCGCGGCTGCAAGTTCGCCGCCTCCGACACCAAGGGCCACGCGATGATCATCGCCGACCATGTCGAGCGGACCGTGCCGAACCTCGACGTGCCGGTGAACGTACACCTCACCGGCTGCCACCATTCCTGCGCCCAGCACTACATCGGCGATATCGGCCTGATCGGCGCCAAGGTCGTCGTCTCGGAGGAGGGCGACACCGTCGAGGGCTACGATGTCGTGGTCGGCGGCGGATTCGCCGAGAACCCGAAGATCGGCACCGAGATCTGGAAGGCGGTGAAGGCCGAGGACGCGCCCTCGCGCGTCGAGGCCCTGCTCAACGCCTATCTCGCCCGCCGCCAGGGCCCGGAGGAGAGCTTCCAGGCCTTCACCGCGCGCACCGGCCCCGAAGCCCTGCGCGACGCCGCCGAAGAACAACCTGCCCTCAAGGCCGCCGCATGACCCAGCACGTCGCGCCCCCGCTCGTTCTCATCCCCGAGAGCGCCCCCTTCAACGCCGACCAGCGCTCCTGGCTGTCCGGCTACTTCGCCGCGCTGCTGGGCCCCGCCGTGGAAGGCGCCACCGCGCTCGCCCCCGGCGAGGCGCCGTCCACGGGTCCGAAGCTGGCCGACAACGACGACGCGCCCTGGCACGACCCGTCGATGCCGATCAACGACCGCATGGCGATCGCCAAGGACCGCTCCGAGCCGCAGAAGCTGATGGCCGCCATGGCCCAGCAGGATTGCGGACAGTGCGGCTATAACTGCGCCGACTATGCCAACGCGATCTTCCTCAAGAGCGAGGAGCGGCTGAACCTTTGCCAGCCCGGCGGCAAAGAAACGCTTCGGATGCTCAAGAAGCTCGACGAGGAGTTCGGCGCCGCGGGGGGCACGGCCGCTCCGAAGGCGGAGGCGGGCGACGCTCCGAAGAAGGAGCCGGAACTCGGGCCGCTCGGCTATTGCCGCGAGAACCCGGTGGAGGCGACCTTCCTCTCCCGCACGCGCCTCAACGCGCCGGGCGGCGAGAAGGAGACCTGGCACATCGAGATCGACCTGCGGGACACGCCGATCACCTACGAGGCGGGCGATTCCCTCGGCCTGTTCCCCGCCAACGCCCCGGCCCTGGTCGATGCGGTGATCGCCGAACTCGGCACGCGGCCCGAGCGGATGATCGCGGGCAAGACCCTGCGCGACCGGCTGCTGACCGAGTATTCCCTGGGTGCCGCACCGGACAACCTCTACCAGCTCCTCTCGCTCCTGACCTCGGGTGCCGCCCGGAAGAAGGCGCAGGCGCTCGCAGCCGGCGAGGATCCGGACGGCGATGCGCAGCATCTCGACGTGCTCGGCGCGCTCCACAAATTCCCCGGTGCGCGCCCCGATGCCGAGGTGTTCCTCGAGGCGCTCGACGAGTTGCAGCCGCGGCTCTACTCGATCTCCTCCTCGCCGAAGATGGATGAGGGCCGGGTTTCGCTCACCGTCGATGCGGTGCGCTACAACCATCGCTCGCGCCTGCGCCTCGGCGTCGCCTCCACGCATCTGGGCGAGCGTCTCCCGGAGCAGACGAAGGTCAGGATCTATCTGCAGAAGGCGCACGGCTTCGGCCTGCCGGCGGATGCGGCCAAGGACGTCATCATGTGCGGCCCCGGCACCGGCGTCGCCCCGTTCCGCTCCTTCCTGCGTGAGCGCGCGGCCACGAAGGCCCCCGGCCGCAACTGGCTGTTCTACGGCCACCAGCGGCAGGCGACCGACTTCTTCTACAAGGACGAGTTGAACGGCCTCAAGGAAGACAAGGTGCTGACCCGCCTCTCGCTCGCTTGGTCGCGCGACGGCACGGAAAAGACCTACGTGCAGGACCGCATGCGCGAGAACGGCGCCGAGCTGTGGAAATGGCTGGAGGGCGGCGCTCATTTCTACGTTTGCGGCGATGCCAAGCGCATGGCCAAGGACGTGGAGCGGGCGATCATCGACGTCGCCGCCCAGTTCGGCGGCAAGAACCCCGACGAGGCCGTGGCCTACCTCGCCGCCCTGAAGAAGAGCGGGCGCTATCAGGCCGACGTGTACTGAGGGGGAGGGGGTTTCCCCTCCCACCACCTCAGGCCGCCGGGTTGACCCGCGGATCGGCGCGCAGCCGCGCCGCGGCGAGATCGACGAAGGCGCGGGTTTTGGCCGGCGCCCGCCGTCCCTCGGGACTGACGACGTGGATCGGAACCGGCGCCTCCTCGTCCTCGCTGAGCAGGATGCGCAGGCGCCCTTCCGCCACCGCCGGCGCGACCTGATAGGACAGCAGACGCGCGATCCCCCAACCGTCGAGGGCCGCCGCCAGCGACGCATCGACCGTGTTGCAGACGAGCCGAGCATGGACGCCCACCGTGCTGCGCCCCTCGGGTCCGAACCGCCATTCCGGCAGGGCACCGGGGTTTGACGCGCCGATCACCGCGTGATCGCGCAGGTCGCGTGGTGTTTCGGGCACGCCGTGCCGCTCCAGATAGCTCGGTGCGGCGCAGACGACCCGGCGCACGCTGCCGACGCGGGTCGCCGTGAGCCCGGAATCGGCCAGATGCCCGATCCGCACGCCGACATCGATGCCCTCCTCGATCAGGTTGACGATCCGGTCGAGGAACAGCGCGCGGACCGCCACCGCCGGGTGGCGCGCGAGATAGTCGGTCACCACCGGCAGCACGTAGAGCCGCCCGAACTGCACCGGAGCCGTCAGCGTCAGGACACCGGTCGGCGTCGCGGTCGAGCCTGCGGCGGTGGCCTCCGCTTCCGCGATCTCGGCGAGGATCCGGCGGCAATCCTCCAGATAGCGCCCGCCCGCTTCGGTGAGCTTCACCGAGCGCGTGGTGCGGATGAACAGCCGCGCCCCGATCATCGCTTCGAGGGCCGCCACGGCGCGCGTGACGGCGGCCGGGCTCATGGACAGCGCACGGGCCGCCCCGGCAAAGCCGCCGCTCTCGGCAACCCGCACGAACACCCGCATCCCTTGCAGCCGGTCCATCGCGGCCCCTCCCTGTCTGGGGCAGAGTGGCGATTATTCCGCCGCACGCAACAGTCGCTTGCCGACAATGCCGGTTCACCTCGCGGCGGAGAAGGAGTGTGATCCACCCCACGGCCGATCCCGCGGCCGGGAGGAGACGACGCCGTGAAGCTCTACAGCCTGACGCTCTCGGGCCATGCCCACCGGGCACGCCTGTTCCTGTCGCTGGTCGGCCAGCCCTATGAAACCGTCGAGGTCGATTTCGCCGGGGGGCAGAACCGCTCGCCGGATTTTCTCGCGATCAACCCGTTCGGGCAGGTTCCCGTCCTCGACGATGACGGGACGATCGTGCCGGATTCCAACGCCATCCTCGTCTACCTCGCGAAGAAGCTCGGGCGCAGCGACTGGCTGCCCGAGGATGCGGCCGGAGCCGCGCGGGTGCAGCGTTGGCTCTCCGTCGCGGCCGGGCCGATCGCCTTCGGCCCCTGCGCCGCCCGCCTCGTCACGCTGTTCGGCGCCAGCTTCGATGCGGGGGAGGTGATCGCGCGCGCCCACAGGATTCTGGCGCTGATCGATGCGGAGCTGTCGTCCCGCGACTGGCTCGCCGCCGACCGTCCGACCATCGCCGACGTGGCGCTCTACAGCTACATCGCCGCCGCGCCCGAGGGGAACGTCGATCTCGCGGCTTACGAAAACGTCCGCGCCTGGCTCGCTCGCATCGAGGCGCTGCCCGGCTTCGTGTCACTCCCGGCCTCGCCGGTCGGCCTGAACGCGACGGGAGCCTCCGCATGAACGAGCACGCCGCAGCCTCCCCCTGGCACCGGGGCGAGGTGGCGATCCAAGAGAGTGTCGGCATGGCCGGCCGGATGGCCGAACTCGGCCCGCGGGTGATCCGCGATCACCTGACCGAGCAGCACCGGGCATTCTTTCCGCTCCTGCCCTTCGCCGTCCTCGGAAGCGTGGATGGGGAGGGCCGCCCCTGGGCGACCTTGCGGGAGGGCGAACCGGGGTTCCTGCACGCGCCGGACCCGTTTCGGCTCCGGGTGGACGGGCGCCGCGAGCCGAACGATCCCGCCGAGGCGGGGCTGGAGGACGGCAACGGCGTGGCCCTGCTCGGCATCGAACTGGCCACGCGCCGCCGCAACCGCCTGAACGGAACCGTCGAGCGCGCGGGGCCGGAGGGCTTCGCGATCCACGTCGAACAGAGTTTCGGGAATTGCCCGCAATACATCCATAGCCGGCATGAAGGCCCCCGCGTCGGAGAGTCGGCGGCCCGGCCCCGCCCCGTCCTGTCGGACGGGCTCGATCCGGCGGCGCGGAGGCTCGTCGCGGCGGCCGACACCTTCTTCGTGGCGAGCTTCGTCGAGGATGCGGGGGGCCGGCGGCAGGCCGATGTCTCGCACCGGGGAGGGCGGCCCGGCTTCGTGCGGGTCGGCGCCGATGGCGGCCTCACGGTGCCCGACTATTCCGGCAACCGCTTCTTCAACACGCTGGGCAATCTGCTGGCGAATCCGCGCGCTGGGCTGGTCTTTCCGGATTTTGCGACCGGCGCTCTGCTGCAGATGAGCGGACGCACCGAAATCGTGCTCGATCCGAACGAGGACGAACGGATCGACGGCGCCGAGCGCTTCTGGCGGTTCTTGCCGGAGCGGGTCGTGTTCCGGCCTCGCGCGCTGGGGCTGCGCTTCGTCGAGCACAGGGCGGCGTAGTTACGCCTCATACCAAATCCAGTTGATCCCTTCGGGATGGCGGATTTGGGCTTCGCTCAGGCGCCGCGCGGGCTTGCTGATACGATCCCCGCTTTCATAAAGCGGGGATCGTATCAGTCGGATTTCCGACTGCAGCGGATGTAGTTCGCCTGGCCCTTGCCGCTCGTCCAGGTGAGCCGGTCATGCTCGACGAGGAGGCGGACCTGTGAGGTCCAGCGGCGGCCGCGCTCGCTGCAATCAGCGGCCATGGTCCAGGCGCTGCCCTCGCGGCGGTTGTTGCGGAAGCGGCAGGTGGTGCGCCCGGCCTTTGCGCCATCCTCGGTGATCGTGGCGGGCAGGAAACCGCGGCGGCGCTGGCGCTGGCCGCAAGCCACCGGCGTCGGCCCCCAGATGCCGACGAAGGCGGCGCGCTCCACCAGCGGCGCGGCGGGCCGCGGCTCGGCGACGGGCACCACCGTCTCCAGCGGCGGTGCGGGCGCGGCGACCGTGAGCACCCGCGGCGGGTTGGCGGCGGGCGTCGCCGGCCGCTCCGGCTCGGGCAACCGCACCTCCGGGACGTCGATGCTGTCGGTCGGCGCGAATCGGGTCTGACCGGCGGGCGCCGCCACGGACCCGTCATCGGTGAGCACGATCAGGGTGTAAGCGAACAGGGCGCCCCAGCCCGCGGCCAGGATCACCGGGATCGCGAGACGCCGCGATAGAACCGCGGACGTCACCTCCCGTGCCCCATCACCGGTCCCGCCAGCCTCCTGCGCGCCGTCAGCCGTCATCGGCTCTTCCGCCGCCCCTCTCACCGCCTCTTCGGCCTGTGCTCCCGATATCAGCATTCTCGCGTCCGAGACGATGTTTCAGAAAACGGCGCCATGCGGCCGGCCGCGTCTTCGACCCAGGCCGCCCGCAACACAGGGCGCTTTTCCTAAAACGACTCAAGGCCATGGAGGCCCACATTCCGCGATAGACGCCGGGAATGCGGCAGAGGCACGGCAACCCCTTCCCGCAGCAAGCGGAACCTGCCATGGTCAAGCTTGGCGGCCGCGACGGCCGTCGACCGTACCCGTGTAATGAAACCTGTCACCCTCGCCGTTCTCGGCTCGGCACTGGCGCCTCTGCTCTCGTCGCCCTTTGCCCTCGCTCCCGCCATGGCCCAGCCGCGCACGCAGACGGCGCGCCCGACCTGCGTGGAGGCGATGGCGCTGGTGAAGGCGGAAGGCGCGGCGACGCTCAGCTTCGGCGGGCGCCCGCCCGAGCGCTTCGTGCGCGACCGCAGCTTCTGCGAACTCACAGAAATCGCCGAGTTGCGCTTCGTCCCGACCCGCGACAACCCGCAATGCCCGATCGGCTACCGCTGCCGCGAGCCGGATTACGGCGATTGGAACTGGGACGCGAACTGAGGGCCGAGAGGTGCGGGGCGCAGTCCCGGCAAACGTCTCAAAAGTCGTCGGAAAACTTGTCTACGGTGTCGCACCCGGCGGCGTCCGGCGCTGGCCGGCGGCAGCCCATTCCTCGACATGACCGAAATTTCACGTGACAGGCGCGGCCGCGCGCCACGTTCTCGCCACGACGGATAGCCAGGGCCGCCGCATTCGGCGATTGAACCCGTCCGTCGGCGCGCCATCCGATCCAAGGATGGCCAGGGCCGGTGCAGCGAGAAGGAACGACCCGCGTGGCCGCATTGAAGAGCAGGCTCGGCATCCAGGCCGTGCTGACGGCGCTCGCCGCCCTCCTGCTGCTGGCCATGCCGGGGATTCCGAGCCCACCGCTCTACGTCTCGCTCGCGGGCTTCGCGATGGCAGGCATCCTCATCGCCTCGAACAGCCTCTCGGCCTACCTGAAGATTTTCATCTCGGTCTACGGCGTCGGCTACCTGCTGCTGGCGGGCGCCAAGACCCTGGCGGCGATGGGCGCCCTGCCGGGCGTCGTCGCGGCGCTGCTGCCACCGGATTTCGCCGCGACCGGCTCCGTGGTGTTCGCCGCCATCGTGCTCGCCGTCTCGCACTGGAAGCCGATCCGCGACATCACCCTGATTGCCGACCCGTACTTTGCCAGCCACGACGCCCCGAGCCGGGAGATCGGCATGTTCCGCCGGTTCGGCCGCACCGAGGGCCAGATCGGCCGCAACCTCGTGGCACTCTCGATCTTCGTCAGCTTCGCGGACGTGGCGCTGACGCTGCGGTTCAACTTCTTCTACCGCGACATGTACAACGCGCTGCAGGAGTTCGACGCGCCGAGCTTCTGGTATCAGCTCGGCTGGATCTTCGTGCCGCTGGCGATCCTCAATGTCGTGATCGGCATGTTCGACATCTACGTCGATGCCGGATTGCAGCTCCGCTGGCGCACCTGGCTCACCCACAATCTCTACGAGCGCTGGCTCGGGGAGGGCACGCATTACCGCATCCCCTTCGTGGACGAGCACGCCGACAACCCGGACCAGCGCATCCAGTCGGACGTCAACAACTTCATCGCCCAGACCACGACGCTCTCGACCCGGCTGCTCTCGCAGGCGGCGCAGCTCGTTTCCTTCATCGTCATCCTGTGGACGCTCTCGCGCGACTTCGTGCTGCCGTTCACCGACGCCGTGATCCCGGGCTTCCTCGTGTGGCTGGTGATCGCCTACGCCGTGGTCGGCACCTGGCTCACGCACCTCATCGGCAAGCCGCTCATCGGCCTCGACTACCGGCAGGAACAGGTCGAGGCGGATTTCCGCTTCGCTCTGGCGCGCAATCGGATCTATTCCGAGCAGATCGCCCTGCTGCGCGGCGAGCGGGCCGAGGCGTCCCGCCTCGCCACCCTGTTCCACGCCATCGTCGACAACTACGTCGGCATCATCTTCCGGCGCATCAAGTTGATCGCCTTCACCTTCAGCTACCGCCAGATGAGCGCGATCTTCCCGCTCGTCATCGCCGCGCCGTCCTTCTTTGCCAAGAAGATCACCCTCGGCGCCCTGCAGCAGACCTCGAACGCGTTCAGCAACGTCCAGAACTCGCTGAACTTCTTCATCAATTCCTACACCATCCTCGCCGCCTACAAGGCGAACACCATCCGTCTCGGCTCGTTCAAGCGGGCGATGACCCAGGCTGAGGCTCTGGCCGGCGCCGGCTACGGCCTCGCCAACGGCAACGAAACCGCCGGCGGCGTGACCGCCCGCGACCTGACGCTGGCGCTGCCCGATGGCCGCGAGATCGTGCATGCGGGCGCGCTCGAACTGCCGAAGGGCGGAGCGACCCTGGTCACCGGCCCCTCGGGCTCGGGCAAGTCGACCCTGTTCCGGGCGATCGCCGGGATCTGGCCGTTCGGCAAGGGCCGGGTCGACGTGCCGGCCGGACAGTCGGCGCTGGTTCTGCCGCAGCGGCCCTATCTCCCGCTCGGCTCCTTACGCGGCGCGGTGGCCTATCCGAACCCGATCGACCGCTTCTCCGACGAAGAGATGCGCGACGCACTCAAGGCCGCTCAGCTTCCCCAACTCGCGGACAAGCTCGACGAGGTCGATTCCTGGGACCGCCGCCTGTCGGGCGGCGAGCAGCAGCGCCTCGCCATCGCACGGGCGATCCTGGCCAAGCCCGACTGGCTGTTCCTCGACGAATCGACCGCCGCCCTCGACGAGGAAACCGAGGCCGCGATCTACCGGACGCTGCGCGCGACGATGCCCGGCACGACCATCGTCTCGATCGGCCACCGTTCGACCCTGCACAAGCACCACGACCGCCGCGTCGAGATGAAGCCGACGGAGGGCGGTCGCTTCGAGCCGCGCCTATCGGCGATGCCGGCTCCGGCGGAGTAGGGGCGGGCTTCGTCGGGCTCGACCGGGACGCATACGACCCGTCTCCGTTGACGGATGCTCGCAGGCGTCCCAATCTTCCGCTCATGTCCGTTGAGGTTGTTTATCAGTGGTCTGAAGATTGCCCCGGGGCCGCGCTCCGGGAGCTCGATGATGTCCGCGTCTTGACCGACGTGGTGACGATGGACGGAGATACCATCCCGGCCGGGACCGAAGGCACCGTGGTCGCGGTCTGGCGCGGCGGCGATGCCTACGAGGTCGAGTTTCCCGAGCCCATGGGGGCCCTCGCGACGGTCGGGGCGAGCAACGTGGCCTTTGCTGGACGACCCGTTCCTTAAGCGCATTCGGCGGGTACGGCCCGCTGCGGGTGCCGAGCGACAAGATCGTCAAATACCTTCTGAACGTGGATCACCCGAAAGGCGGCCCCAAGGCACGCTTCTTCCTCAGTTTCGGGTTCGACCCCGATCGCCCCGGCATCATGGCCGATGCGCTGCTCGGCCACTTCATCCTGAATCCGGGAACCCTGGTGCCGGCGACACAGGGTGCCCTTGAGCGCATGGTGATCGAGGGGCCGCTGATGTCGCCTGATGACCGCAACCCGCAGCTCCGCAGCGTTTGGCAGCGAGAGGACGACGGAACGGCATGGCGCCTGATTACGGCCGTGCCGCGCGCGATGATGCGTTGAGGGCAGGAGCGATCTTTCGGCAGTGGAGGCTTGGCCATGCGCCGTCAGCAGCCGCCGGGCGAAAGATGCGTCAGACCCCGGCCGCCCCCAAAAAACCTTCGACCATGCTCCGGTAGCCGTCGCCGAACAGGCGCCAATGCACCAGGGCCGGCCAGAGCTTGTAGATCGGCGCGCGCTCCGCCGCGCCGGGCTCGGGGGCTCCGTAGGCCGTGCGGAAGCCGGGACCGGGGCGGCCGAACAGGCTCAGCATCGCCAGATCGACCTCGGCATGGCCGTGATAGCAGGCCGGATCGATCAGCCCCGACACCCGGTCGCCTCCATAGAGCACGTTACCGCTCCAAAGGTCGCCGTGGAGCAGGGCCGGGCGGGGCCGCTTCGGAAGGCGATTGCCAAGGTCGTCCGCTAGCCGCTCGATCCGCCGGACGAGCGGGATAGGAAGGTGCCCGGCATGGCAGAGCAGGCGGCGCCTGCCCCAGAAGGCCGGCCAATCGTCGTCCCAGGCATTCTCGATGGCGACGGGGCCGAACGCGTAATCGGCATGCCAGCCGTAGCGCTCGCCCTCGGCGGCGTGCAGGCGGGCCACCACCCGGCCAAGATCGGCGTCGGTGCCCGGCCCCGAACCGGTATCGGGTAGGCATTCGAGGACGAGCACCGTCTCGTCCACGGCCAGCACGGCGGGCGCCGGGGCGCCGGTCGCGGCGATGGCTGCGAGCATCCGGGCCTCTTCCCGCGGCGCCGGCCCGGTCTTCGCCACGGCCTCGCGCCCATCGCCGAGCCTCAGGCGGACGCATTGGGACAGGTCGCCGCCCGCCATCGGCCGAGCCTCGGCAAGGGGGACGCCGAGCAGGTCCGCCGCGTGCCGGGCGAGGTCACTCATTCCGCTTCCGCGATCCGGCGGGCGAGGGCTCGGGCGCCTGCGGTCACATCGGCCCAGGTCGTGTCGAAGCCCTCCTGCGCGCCGTAATAGGGGTCGGCCACGGGCTCGCCCGCCCGGCCCGGCACGTTATCGAGGAGCAGGCTCAGCGCGGCCCGCGCCCCCTCCGGCCGCAGGGCCCGCAGCCGCGCGAGGTTGGCGAGATCCAGGGCAACGACGTGATCGAAGCGCTCGAAATCGGCCGGCGCGACCTGACGTCCGCGATAGCCCGCGATCTCGACGCCGTTCGCCCGCGCCACCGCGATCGCGCGCGGGTCCGGCGGTTCGCCAACGTGCCAGTCGCCGGTGCCGGCGGAATCGACCGTGACGTCGAGCCCGATCCGTTCGGCCTCCTGCCGGAAGGCAGCCTCGGCCAGCGGCGAACGGCAGATGTTGCCCAGGCACACGAACAGGATTGCGGGATGCCGGGCCATCGTCGGGAGTTGTCTCTTAAGCGGCCGTCAGGGCAGCGAGGTCGGCACCACGCGCCAGATGGTCGGTCGCATCCAGGATTTCGAGCGCGACGATCCGGCCCTCAGCATCGAAGTCGAGGACGATACCAGGCCGTACCTCCTCGCTCTCGACGATGGGGGTCTCGGTGAAGCGGACATAGAGCGCATCGGTCTCGGCATCGTAGCGGCTCTTCACGCTTTCCTCCTCCTGCCGCGATCGAGGAACATCGTCACGACGCGTGCGCCACCGGGGATCGGGACGTATACCACACGCAGGACGCGCCCGTCGCGTTCGGGCAGCGCCCGAAAAGCCCGCATCCGGTCCGGATGGATGGGATCCGGCTCGACGCTCTCCGGCGACAACAGGGTGCGCTCCACCCATGCCCGTTCGATCGCACGCTCAGCGAGCGTGTCGAGGGCGTGCGTACCGTAGACGACCTTCATCGATCGAACCCGGAAAACGCCGGGCTAGACGGCCCCGAGCGGCCGCGTCGCTGCCTCCAGCCAGTCCCGCGTCGGCCCGTCGAGATCCGGCGACAGGGCCTCACGCACTCGCGCGTGGTAGGCATCGAGCCAGGCCGCGTCGTGCGCACCGAGCACGGCCGGATCGATCAGCCGCCGGTCGATCGGGGCCAGCGTCAGGGTCTCGAAGCCGAGCATCGTCCGGTCGCCGCCGGGGATCGTCCGCGCCTCGACGAGGATCAGGTTCTCGATGCGGATGCCGTAGGCACGGCTCCGGTAATAGCCCGGCTCGTTCGAGAGGATCATGCCGGGCTTCAACGCCACCGTACCGGTCTTGGCGATGCGCTGCGGACCCTCGTGGACCGAGAGGAAGGCACCGACGCCGTGGCCAGTGCCGTGGTCGTAATCGAGCCCGGCCTCCCACAGGCTCATCCGGGCGAAGGCATCGATCTGCGCGCCCGTCGTCCCCTCGGGAAAGACCGCGCGGGCGATGGCGATGTGGCCCTTCAGCACGCGGGTGAAGCGATCGCGCATCGCGTCCGTGGGCGTGCCGATGGCGACGGTGCGGGTGATGTCGGTGGTGCCGTCGGCGTATTGCGCGCCGGAATCGATCAGGAAGAGTTCGCCGGGCTGCGCCGTGCGGTCGGTGGCGCGGGTGACGCGGTAATGGACGATGGCACCGTTCGGGCCCGAACCGGAAATGGTCGGGAAGGAGACATCGCGCAGCAGGCCGCCCTCCTTGCGGAAATCCTCCAGTGCCTCGACGGCGGCGATCTCGCTCACCCCCTCGGACGCGGTCCGGTCGAGCCAGGCGAGGAAGCGCGTCACGGCAAGGCCGTCGCGGTGGTGGGCGGCGCGGGTGCCGGCCATCTCGGCCGGGTTCTTGACCGCCTTCATCGCGGTGACCGGATCGGCGCCGACATCCGCGACGCCGCCGGCGGCCTCAATGCGATCCTTGAGGGCCGCCGCCGCCGTCGCCGCATCGATCCGGACGCGGGCGGCGCCGGTGCACAGGCCGGTGAGATCCGCGTCGAAGGCGCTGCGCGGGCGAAGGTCGGCCAGCGGTTCGAGGGCGGCGCGCAGGTCGGCGTCGATCTGCGGCGAGGTGAGGTAGAGCGCGGGCTGCCCCTCGCGGGGCACCAGCGCGTAGCCGAGCGCCAGGGGCGTGTGCGCGATGTCGGACCCACGCAGGTTGAAGGTCCAGGCGAGGTTGTGGGGATCGGAGATCACCAGGGTGTCGATCCCGCCTTCCGCCAGCGCGGCGTGGATGCGACCGAGCTTCTCGCTGCGCGTCTCGCCCGCAAGATCATCGGGATGGGCGGCGACACGGCCCGCCGGCGGCCGGGGCCGCCCGGCCCAGACCGCGTCCACGAGATTGTCGGTCACGGCGCGCAGGGATGCCCCCGCCTTGATGGCGGCGCGCTCCAGGCGGGCCACGCCGTCGGGCGTATGAAGCCAGGGATCGTAGGCGAGGGTTTGGCCGGGCTTCAGGTGGGCACCGAGCCAAGCCTCCGGCGTCGTCTCGGCAAGGGGCACGACGGTGATGATCCCGGTATCGACCTGCTCCGGCGCCTGGAGGGTGTAGCGGCCATCGACGAACAGGGCCGCCTCGTCGGCCAGGATCACCGCGAGACCGGCCGACCCGGTGAAGCCGGTGAGCCAAGCGAGCCGCTCGGCGTTGGCCGGCACGTATTCCGACTGATGCTCGTCGGCCCGGGGTACAACGAACCCATCGGCGCGGATCTCGCGGAGCGCCGCGCGCAGGGCTTCGATCCGCTCAGGCCCCTTGGCGTGGCTGGGATCGTCGAAGGTCTGGAAGCGGGGCAGGGGCGTCGTCATGGCGGAAACCTACCGCGTCGGATGCCCGCGCGACACCCTCCAGGGCCATCCTCGAAAGCGATCGCCCTGGTTCTTTGCCGGCCTCAATCGCCGGCGACCGCCTCCGCGGGCAGTCTCGGTTCCTTGGGCTCTCGCTCCGCGCGGCGCTCTTCGCGCCGGCAAGCCGCTCATGCGGCTTCGAGCAATGGCCGCACCTGCCTTAGCGCGCACGCGCGGCCGCCCCGCCGCGGCGCAGCACCAGCGTCGCCCAGCCCTCGATCACGCCGGAGCGGGCGAGATGGAAGCCGCGGTGGCGGTAGGTCGAGAGCACGCCCGGCACGTCGCGCTCGATCAGGCCGGAGAGGATCAGCACGCCGTCATCGGCAACCACGGCGGTCAGCGAGGGCGCGAGCCGCTTGAGGGGGCGGGCCAGGATGTTGGCGAACACCACGTCGAAGCCGCGCGGACGGTTCGCCAGGGCGTGGCGCACGCCCGGCGCATGGTAGAAGCGCATGAACGGCCCGAGGCCGTTGAGGCGGGCATTGCCGCGGGCGGTCGTCACCGCTTCCGGATCGAGGTCGCCGGCCACCACGGGCGTGCGCAGCACCTTGGCGGCGGCAAAGCCCAGGATGCCGGTGCCGGTGCCGACATCGAGGACATGGGCCGGCCGCCGCCGCTTCAGTTCGTCCACCAACGCCCGCAGGCAGCCGAGCGTGGTGCCGTGATGGCCGGTGCCGAAGGCAAGCGCCGCCTCGATCTCGATGGCGAGGTCGTTCCCCCGCACCTGATGACGGTCATGGCCGCCATGGACGAGGAAGCGGCCCGCCCGCACCGGCTTCAGCCCCTCGAGCGAGGCGCGTACCCAATCCTGCTGGTCGATGGTCTCGAAAACCGCCGCGTCGGCCTGCTCGCCGACCATCGGGCGGATCAGGTCGCGGATCATCTCCGCGTCGGGCTCCTCGGAAAAATAGGCTTCCAACCGCCAAGCGCCGGTCTCTTCGACCTCGAAGGCGGCCACCGCCGTCTCCATGGGGTCGAACATCTCGCCCAGCAGTTCGGTCATGGCGCGAGCGGAGGGCTCGTCCGTGATCAGGCGCAGGACGTGCGTGGGTCGGTGCGGCGGCAGACCTTCGAGCATGGGGCGCCCTCTACCATTCGCGCGCGCCAAGGGCCACGGGCTTCACGACCCCTTCGACGCGCTGTTCATGAGCAATCGAGCGGGAGCACGTACCCACAACAGCACAAGCAAGACAAAAGATGCTTAATCCACAGGCATGATGTTTAATTCTTAGCCGAAAGCGCCGGAACCGGATCGGCGAGGCGGCGTTCTCACCGTCCAAAGCGTCTCGCGCATGCGCCTTGTCGGCCCCGATGGCCGGCGGGGCCATGCCCGGTGGCCGGGCGTTGCGCGAGGCGTCTTTCCGTCTCGTTCATCAGGCGCTTGTCGAGTTCTCATCGCGTCATGACACCCAGATCCGTCCGCTTTCGCTCCCCCGTCGTCGTCAGGCGCGAGCCGCGCCCCGACCGTCGCCGCGCCACGAACGCCGACATCCTCGCATCGGACACGCTCGACTCCCCGCTGCCGGGCTCGCTGCTCGTGCTGCTGAGCCGGCTCCATCGCGCCGAGACCAAGCCGGCACAGGGGACCGAGCCCACCGCCTGAGGCGAGGGGAACTCCGGCCGGGCCCGACCACTTGCTGTCCCGCATCTCCCGGCCCGGACCCGTCCGGGCCCACATCGAGAAAGGATCGGTCGATGGCCGTGGTATCGAGCAAGATCTTCGAAGAGGGCAAAGCCGCCAAGGCGATGGGCAGGCCCGATTCCGCTAACCCCTACGAGGCGGGCTCGCAGGAGAGCCTGGATTGGCTCGAGGGCTTCACCGCCGACGAGCCCGAACCCTCGGCGGCGGGCCCGTCCGACGACTGAATCCTGAGAGGGGGACCTCCGCGATCCCCGGCCAATGACAGGGGTATTCGCGACGCGTTAAACGCGGATGGTGTGCGTGCCGGGCGCTCGTCCGGCACCGTGACGGCTCGACCGAGCCGGCGCCGGGCCCGCCGCATCGATGGCGGCCCGGCACGACCTTGGGAGCCGTCATGATACCGTCTCGTCCCGTCCGGACCCGCCGCGCCGTGCTGGCCGGCCTGCTGCTCGCACTCACTGCCGCACCCCTCGTCGCACGCGCTGCGGAGGAACCTGTCGTGGTGTTTGCCGCCGCCAGCCTCAAGAACGCGCTGGACGAAGCCGCCGCCGCCTGGACGAAGGAGACCGGCGGCACGACCCGGATCTCCTATGCCGGCTCCAATGCGCTGGCCAAGCAGATCGAGGCCGGCGCGCCGGCCGACCTCTTCATCTCCGCCGACCTTGCCTGGATGGACTATGCCGAGACGAACGGCACGATCCGCGCGGACAGCCGCGTCAACCTCCTGCGCAACGCCATCGTCCTCGTGGCGGCCAAGGGGTCGGGCCTGCGGGTCACGCTCGAGCCCGGCACCGATCTTTCCGCCCCGCTGGCCGGTGGACGGCTCGCCCTAGGCAATGTCGAGGCGGTGCCCGCGGGCAAGTACGGCAGGGCCGCCCTCGAAAGGCTCGGCGCCTGGGACCGGGTGAAGGGCCAGCTCGCGCAGACAGAGAACGTGCGCGCGGCCTTGCTGCTCGTCTCCCGCGGCGAAGCCCCCCTCGGCATCGTCTACGCGACGGATGCGGCGAGCGATCCGGGCGTCGAGGTCGTGGCGACCTTCCCCGCCGACAGCCACCCGCCGATCGTCTACCCGGCCGCGCTGACCAAGGATTCGGTCTGCGCGGATCGCGCCGCGTCTTTGCTCGGCTTCCTGCGAAGCCCCGCGGCGCGCCCGCTCTTCGAGCGTCAGGGCTTCGTCGTGGTCGGCGCCGAGAAGCGCTCCTGAGGACAGGCGGGGAGGATCTCGCCCCTCCCGCGCCCATCACCGTTCCAAGACGATCAAGGGGTCAGGGCGCGCTCCAACTCGCCCTTGGTCATCTTCGAGCGGCCGGGAATGTCCTGCTTGCGCGCCCGCTGCATCAGTTCGGACTTCGTCGCGCCGGCGGTACCGCCCTTGTCCGAGGTCTTGCCGGCCTTGCCGCCGGTCTTGCGGGCGGAGGCCGCCTTCTCCGCCACATCCGCGGGCTGCTTCGAGTGCTGCTTGCCCTTGGCGGAATCGGCGCGTTTCTTGGCGGTCGAGCGGCTGTATTCCTTATCGGACAGTTTCTCCCGCGCCTTCTTGGGCAGGTAGCGCTCGCCGGTCTTGCCGCTTTCCTTGCCCGACTTGGTGTCCCACTCCTCATCGGTCCATTGCTTCAGGTGGTTGTCGTCGGACTTCTTGCCGGCGTAACCACCGCCCTCCTTCTTGTATTCGCTGGTGGCCATCTGCGCCTTGCGGGCGGACCATTGGCCGGGCTTGCCGCCCTTGGAGGATTCGGTGATCTCCTCTTTCACCTTCTCCCAAAGCTTTGGATCGGTCTTCTTCGCCGTGCCTGACATCGGTTTCGCCTCCTGAGCGACATTTGGCTGTCAACAGGAGGCGTCATCGTGAGTTCCGGCCGCACCGTTCCCATCCACGGGAGGATGGGCGCGGCTGCGCGCGGCGACCGAGGGGCGTTGACAGGGGAAGACGAAGCTTCCACCTCCGCGCCACCGAAGACGCATCTGATCGAGCGTGCCCGACGCGACCGGGAAGGCTCGGTACACCCTGTGTCAGACCGGCCCGGATCGGGGCCGAGCTTAAGGAATCTGCGATGTCCGACGGCCTCAGCGCCCCGAAGGTGTTCATCGACGGAGAGGTCGGCACCACCGGCCTCGGCATCCGCGAGCGCCTGGAGCGCGAGGGCCGGGTGCGCCTCGTCAGTATTCCGCTGGAGAGTCGCAAGGATGCGGGGGTGAAGCGGGCGATCCTCGAAGAGGTCGACCTCGCCGTGCTCTGCCTGCCCGACGACGCCTCCCGCGAGACTGCGGCGCTCGCCGACAGCCTGCCTGGAGGCGGCCCGAAGCTGCTCGATGCCAGCACCGCGCACCGTATCGCGCCGGGCTGGGCCTACGGATTTGCCGAGATGACGCCGGATCAGGCCGGGGTGATCCGCGCCGCGCGCCGGGTCGCCAATCCCGGCTGCTACCCGACCGGGGCGATCGCGCTGCTGCGCCCGCTGGTGGAGCGCGGCCTGATCCCGTCGGATCATCCCGTCAGCATCAATGCGGTGAGCGGCTATAGCGGCGGCGGCCGCAGCATGATCGAGAGCTACGAGCGCGGGGAGGGCGCCCCGTTCCAGCTCTACGGGCTCGGCTTCGGTCACAAGCACCTGCCGGAAATCGAAGCCTATAGCCGGCTCACCCGGCGGCCGATCTTCATTCCCTCCGTCGGCAACTTCCGGCAGGGCATGCTGGTCAGTATCCCGCTGCATCTCGGCGCCCTGCCCGGCAGCCCGAAGCCGGGCGATCTCGAGGATGCGCTGGCCGATTGGTACGCGGGCACGCCGCTGGTGACCGTCGTGCGCGGTGCGGAGGAGGGCGCCCACCGCGAACGCCTCGAACCGGAGGCCCTCAACGACACCGACCGGCTCGAATTGCGGGTGTTCGGTTCCGACAGCCACGGCCAAGCCGTGCTGGTCGGCCGCCTCGACAACCTCGGCAAGGGCGCATCGGGCGCTGCCGTGCAGAATCTCGGGCTCATGCTCGGGCTCGACTGACGACAGAACCGCTTCGGCCCGGATACGCTCTCGACATCTGCTCACTGAAAACCCGGCACGCCCCATCCGCGCGTGCCGGGACGGTGCGTGCAGAGCGATCCCCGACCGAATGGCCGACGAACGCCCCGCGAAAGCCGGCTGCCGCCCCTCGGAGCCATAACAACACCCATCACCCGCGTGGTTCATCGCGTAAGAGCTTGGCCGGAACGAGCAACGCGTCCGTGCCGCACATGAGAAGACAGCCGCTCTCCAAATGGATCGGCAGGGTCTCGCGCCCGTCATCCGCGATGAGCCAGACACTTCAGCTCACAAATATTGTCAGGTGGGCGTAGAGCCACGTGCCCACCGAATCGAGCGCCCATCATCCGTCAATCGACTGGGCGGGCCTTCGGCTGTCATCCGTCTTTTGACAATCGGCCCTCCGGGACTGGACAGTGAAGGCGGCGCCGCGTCGGTCGAGAACTGCCGCAAGACGCTCTCGCGCGCCGGATATTTCGAGGCGGACCGATCCAACACCCGGCAATCCACAGAAAATACGTAATTCTGCGGCAGGACGTCGCAACCAAGGCGTGTCTTCCGCTCCGCGACCGGCGCGCTCACGCCAAGCCGGCAACTCTGGCATGCCGACGGGGAAATCCGGCAACCATCTGGGATCACAACTCTTTGAAACGTCGACATTTTCCGACGTGTGTTCAAGAGCTTTCTATCATTTGAAATATTTCGTTGAGATCGTCAGCGTCACCCTTAAGGTGGGCCTAATCCTTTTTTTCCGAAGGCCGCGATCGGCGTTTTTTCCATTCGATTTGGATAGAAACACACGCTACGCTCAGTTCTCTTCGACCTGACTGCGCTCGAATTTATACGCGATGTCTTGCTCTAGCACGGTCCTGAGCTTACCGTATTCCAGCTAAAGCCCCCTCATAGAAGATTGCGCCATGGACACCAGTGAACAGGACGCGGAGACAGCCCGCCTCGTTACCCTCACGGCCGATGTCGTGTCTGCTTATGTCAGCAACAATCACGTACAGAGCGCCGAGTTGCCGAAGCTTCTCGGGGAAGTGCATGAGGCGATTCGCTCGGTCAGCTTGAGCGGCCGTCCCACCGCCGAAACCGGGCCGCCCAAGGCGACGCCGCAGGAAATCCGCAAGTCGATCAGCCACGACTTTCTGGTCAGCTTCGAGGACGGCAAGCCCTACAAGACGCTGCGCCGCCATCTCACCCTGCGCGGCCTCTCGCCGGAACAGTATCGGGCGAAATGGGGCCTCCCCAACGATTACCCCATGACCTCGGCGAGCTACTCGGAGCAGCGCTCCGAACTGGCGCGTGCGCTGGGCCTGGGTCAGCAGCGCCGCCGGATCGCCGAGCCGGAAGCGGAAGTCGAAGCGGCGCCCGAGCCGGTGGCCGCCGAGCCGGAACCCGCTGCGGAGAAGAAGCGCCGCGCTCCGCGCCGCAAGAAGGACGCTTGAGCCCAAGCGCAGCTTCGCTTGAGCGCAGATCCCCTTGGTCAATGCGGGCTCGGCGGTGCCGGGCCCGCGTTCCGTTCGATTGCGCCGAGCGCCCCGACGGCGTGCCGATCTCAGAGGGGACGCGCGTTGGCGTTCGGCTCCGTCAGCGCCGCGCCTGCACGTCCAGAGCCGGCCTTGAACTGGTCTGAAGAGACCTCAGGGCCGTCGAACGATCTCGCTAAGCGCTTAATCCGCAGGCAGCATTGGCGACTGCCCTGCGTCCATATCGATTGATCGACCGCTGCCGCGCCGGCAAACGCTCAATTGGAGGGCATTTGCCGATGATTTGGGCATACACACGGATCACGACCGATAAGATCCGTTCGGTCGAACTCCTGTTTCGCGAACAGGCCGTCTCCTTCGATCGTACGCGGCAAATGCTTCTCATCAGCGTGGTCGAGGACGGGTCGATGATTCGTCTCTGGGTCTGCGTTCCGGAGATCGAGATGCTGACGTCCTATTACGGATTCAGCCTGTGCACCCGGGCCGACCTGCCTCTGGCACCGACCCTCGTTGCCGGCTGCCCCGAACAGTTCGGTCGCATCTTCCAGGGATAGCCCATCCGCCCCCCCGATGAATTCCGGCCTTCATTCCGGGAGGAGGGGGTCCGGTGTCGTGAGCGTCACACCGTACGACGCGTCGGGGTGAGCCGAACGCCGGGGGCGGGGCGCTCCAGCAGAACTTCCCGGCGGAAGCGCACCAGCCGGGCCGGGCGCCCGGCATTGCCGCTGGTGAGCGTCTCGGTCTCCTCGACGAGGCCCTGTTGTGCCACGAGGCGGCGGAAGTTCTGCTTGTGCAGCCGGATGCCCGAGAGCGCCTCGACCGTGCGTTGAAGCTGAAGCAGGGTGAAGGCCGGCGGCATCAACTCGAACACCACCGGGCGATACTTGATCTTGCCGCGCAGGCGGCCGATCGCCGTGGCGAGCACACGGCGATGGTCATGGGCCATCGGCTGGCCGGTGATTGCGAGGTCGTCGGGCACCGCGGCGCCGTTCTGGCCGTTGGCCTCCGGGATCAACCCGGCCTCGAACAGCAATTCGTAGCGCTCCAGAACCCGCTCCTCGTTCCAGGCGCCGCCGATCCCGAAGCTGAGACCGACCCGGTCCTCGCGCATGCGCCGGAGCTTTGGGTCGGAGGCGGCGGCGACCCAGGCCATCAGGCGCGGCTCGATCTCGGCGAGCGCCGGAGGCCGGCCCTCGCGGAAATCCTCCCACGGCAGGTAGCGGTACCAGTTGCGCCATGCGGCTTCCGCAAGGCCCGCCGGGCGCAGCTCGCGCACCAGGGCGAGGTAGGCCACCGAGAGCAGGTGCACGTCGTGCTGGCCGCCCTCCCGGTCGCGGTCGCCGAAAGTGTAGAGCTGCTCGACATAACCGAGGCGCTGATGCGTCTGCTGCTCGACCCAGGCGCGAAGGCCCCGCTCCAGGGTGGCGTGCTCGGGCACCAACGGCCCGGCGGGCAGGGCGCTCTCGCGACCCTCGGCTTGTCCCTCGACCTGCACGGTGAGCGCGCGCGGCTCGCCGTCCGTCGCCGCGACGATGACGGCAACGAGTCCCACCGACGAAGCGCTGGCGGCGCGCGTCCCCTTGTCCGCCGCGGCGGCGGTCACTCCCAGTTCGGCCGTGCTCATGCGTTCGTCGGCCTTCAGCCCCTCTTCGTGGGCATCCCCTCGGCGGTGGAAGCGGTTCCGGCCCGCATTCCGGTCTTGCCGGATTGGCCCCGGCACCGTCAACGGAGCCTCCGGCCTCATCCAGGGCAATCGCCCGAACGCGATCACCCTGGTTCTTTGCTGGCCTCAGTCGCCGCGGCAGACCGATCCTGCTAGATCGAAAGGCGAATTCATCGAAGGGAGCGGGTATGGGCAGCGGAACAGGGCTCGGTTTGTCCCGGCCGTCGGCGGGCGTCGCCGTGGACCTGCGCCTCTACGGCATCCTCGATGTCGGCGTGCTGGGGGGCGATGCCACCGCGCTTGCCACCCTAGCGGCGGAGGCGGTGGCCGGTGGCGCCACCCTGCTCCAGTACCGCGACAAGGATCTGACCGACGCCCGCGCGGCCCTCGCACGGATCCGGACGATTCATGCGGCCCTCGCCGGCCGCGCGCCGCTCCTCGTCAACGACCGGGTCGATCTCGCGCTGGCTGCCGGCGTCGAGGGCGTGCATCTCGGCCAGTCGGATCTCCACCCGGAGGACGCGCGCCGCCTGCTCGGCCCGCGCGCCATCATCGGGCTCACGGTGAAGACCGGCGCCCAGGCCGACGAACTCTACCGGCTTCCCATCGACTACGCCTGCATCGGCGGCGTGTTCGCCACCACCAGCAAGGACAACCCCGACCCGCCGGTCGGGCTCGACGGGTTGCAGCGGATCGTGTTCCGTGCCCGGCTCGCCCGCGGCCAGTCCCTGCCGCTCGGCGCGATCGCCGGGATCGACGCCAGCAACACCGCCTCCGTCATCCGAGCCGGTGCCGACGGGGTGGCGCTGATCGGCGCCCTGTTCAAGGGCGGTGCGACCGAGGCCAAGGCGCGGGATCTGCTTGCACGGGTCGATGAGGCGCTGGGCCAGCGCGGGAGCACGGGCACGCGTTAAGGCCGGAAGAAGCGGACCATCAAAAAAATAGACAAGGGAAGACGCCCATGACCGCCATCGCCCTGACCATCGCCGGCTCGGATTCGAGCGGGGGCGCCGGCATCCAGGCCGACCTCAAGACCTTCGCGGCCCTGCGCGTCTACGGCGCCAGCGTCATCACGGCGCTTACGGCCCAGAACACCCGCGGGGTGCAGGCGATCCACGACGTGCCCGCCGATTTCGTGACCGCGCAGATCGAGTCGGTGTTCTCCGACCTCGCGGTCGGGGCGGTGAAGATCGGCATGCTCTCGCGGCCCGAGACCATCCGGGCGGTGGCCGAGGGTCTACGGCGGCACGCACCCGGCATCCCGGTGGTGCTCGACCCGGTGATGGTAGCCACCAGCGGCGACCGGCTGATCTCACAGGAAGCCGTCGAGATTCTGCGCACTGAGTTGATGCCGCTCGCCACCATCATCACCCCCAACCTGCCCGAAGCCGCGACCCTGCTCGACGAGGGGGAAGCGGGACACGAGAACGAGGCGGTGGCGCAGGGGCGGCGGTTGCTGGCGCGGGGCGCGCGGGCGGTGCTGATCAAGGGTGGCCACGGCGAGGGCAGCGAGAGCGCCGATCACCTGATCGCCGCGGACGGGACCCTGCGCCGGTTCGCGGCCCCGCGCATCGAGACCCGCAACAGCCACGGCACCGGCTGCACCCTCTCGGCAGCGGTGGCGGCGGGGCTCGCCCGCGGCCAGGGCCTCGCCGAGGCGGTGGGGGGCGCCAAGACCTACGTCACGGCGGCGATCCGCGCAGCGGACACGGTGCCGGTCGGCCATGGCCACGGCCCGCTCCACCACTTTTTCGCGCTCTGGCGATAGGCGCTGGGCTAGGCGAAATCAGCCCCTTTCCGCCTTTTGCGTTTGACAGACCAAACGCTCGTTCGGATAACGGAACGCCTTTCGGTGTCCCGCACACGATTTCGTGATCCGATCCGCCCGCGAGGGTGTTTCCGGCGCGCGAAGATTTTGTCGGGCACTTTCAGCGGACCGACGTGATGCAGGACATAGCGGCAAGCCTCGAACGTGGACGGCCGAAGGATCTCGTCAGCGGCGCCCAGGTGCTTTCGGGTCAGCTCGGCAAGACGATCCAGCGTCTGCGCAAGGCCTACAACCTCTCCCTCTCCGAACTCGCTGAGCAATCGGGCGTGGCGAAGTCGATCATCAGCCAGATCGAGCGCAACGAGACCAATCCGACGCTGGCGACGATCTGGCGGTTGAGCCAGGCGCTCGACGTGTCGATCGAGCGGGTTCTCGCCACCTCCGACGAAGAACCCTTCATCGAGCGCTTCTCGCGCGCCGACACCCCACGGCTCGTCTCCGACGACGGCAAGGTGCGGCTGGCCATCATCGGCTGGATCAAGACCGTCGAGTGGCTGCAATGGTACGATGTGACCGCCGATGCCGGCGGGGTGCTCGAATCCGACGCGCACCAGCGCGGCTCGGTCGAGTCGCTGTCGGTGCTGGAGGGCAGCTTCGAGGTGGATGTGGCCGGCGAGGTGCAGCGGGCCAATGCCGGCGAGACCCTGCGCTACCGCTGCGACCGCCCCCACAGCATCCGCTGCCTCGGCGACGCGCCCGGCCGCGCGACCATGGTCGTGATCATGAAGGCCGCCGTGATGGAATGATCCGGCGCCCGCCGCTCCCCCGGGGCAGCGACATCGTACGAAAAAGGCCCCCGCAGCTCGCCAGCGACGGGGGCCTTTTTCATGGGGCAGCCTGGTCGATCGGCACTTGAGGCGGGCCCGGTGACACCGAACCCGCCTCCTCCGATCGTCGGTCTCAGGCTTCGTCGAACCGGCCGCTGGCATGCGCAAGCATGGTGTAGACCTTGCCCGTCTCCGAGGTGAGGTAGGCGTCCGCGCGCTTGGTGTCGCGGTCGTTCTTCGTCACCTCGCTGAGCAGCCGCTCGAACTCTCCGACATAGCGATCGACCGTGCGGCGGAACTCGGCATCCGCCCGGTAGCGGCGCTGGATCTGCTCGAAGGTCTGGCGCCCCTGGACCGTGTAGAGGCGGCCGTCGAACAGGTTGGTGTCGCCCTGGCGGTAGCGCTGCCAGAACTCGACCGAGGCCTGATGATCGACCATCCGGGCGATGTCGGTCGAGATCGCGTCGAGCGAGATCCGCTCCACCGGACCCTTCGCCTCGGGCGCGGCGGCCGGAGCCGGGGCGGGGACCGCCTCGGTGCCGTCATCGTCGAGCGACGCGCGGGTCAGGAGATCGGACAGCCAGCCGCGGTTATCGCGGGTACCGGGCCGCCCCTGGACCGGGCCGGGGACAGCGGCCGGGTTCGCCGGACGCACGGGGGCCGATGCGGGCTGAGGCCGGCCCGCCGCCGGGGCCACATTGCGGACCGGCGCCGGCGCGGAGACCGGAGCGGGCGCGGCCGCCGACACGGTGCGGCCGGCCTCGGCCGTGCGGCGCTGCTCGGCCCCGCGGGCCTGCGCCGCCGGCTGGGCGACATCGACCGAGCGGTTCGAGCGGGCCACCAGCGCGGACAGCTCGTTCAGCGCGTCGATCTGTTCGGCCACGACGCGACGCATCTCGCTCGTGGCATCCTGCGTCTCGCGGGGCAGGTCGAGAACGCCGCGCTGCAGGTCGGCGCGGGTGGCGTCGAGTTCGCGGCGGATCTCGGCGGCCATCGCATTCATCCGCGTGACCGAGTCGCCGAACTGGCCGGAGGCGGCGGCGAAGCTCTGCATCATCTTGGCGGAGGCCTCCTCGATGGCGCTGCGCACCGCTTCCGCCGTGCGGGCGCTCTCGGCATCCGCGCCGCTGCGCAGGCGCTCGAAGTCGCCCGCCACGGCGGTCCCGGCCTCGCGGGCCACGCGGGCGACGCTCTCGCTGAGTTCGCGGGCGCGGGCCTCGGCCGCACGCAGCGTCTCCTCGATCACGCTGCCGAAGCGGCCGGTCTGGGCCTCGATGGCCTGGCTGCGCTCTTCGAGGCGGGACAGCACCGCCTCGACCACGGCCTGCCGGCTCGACAGGCTCTCGGCGAGACGGCCTTCCACCGCTTCCAGATTGCCGGCGGCCGCTTCGAGCGCGCCGACATGGGTGCCGGTGCGCTCAACCAGCGCCTTGCCGCGGGCATCCAGGGTCGCGGCGAGGCTCGACGCCTGGGCGATTGCTCCCTGCGAGGCTTCGCGCAGCGCCACGACCTGGCTCGAGACCCGGTCGGAGGCCTGCGCCGTGTCGACGGCGACCCGGTCGAGGGCCGACTGGATCTGCTCGACGCGGGCCGCGAGCCCTTGCTCGATAGCACCGAGGTTCTCCGAGGCGCCGCCGACGAGGTCCTTCAACCCGTCATTGGCATTCTCGATCCGGGTGAGGAAGCCGGCGACGTCGCGGCGGACCCGCTCATGCGCCTGGGCGACGGTGTCGGCGGAGGCCGCCGCGCCCTCGTCCAGCGCGACGCGCAGGGCCTTGGCCGACTCGACGGTGCGGACGACGATGGCGTCGGTGCGTTCACGCAGGGCCTCGACCAGCGGTGCACCCTTGTCGGCGATGAGCCGGTCGAGGGCCTGCTCCCGCTCGGCCAGGGCGTCGGCCAGGGCCGCCGCCGGTCCGTCGATCATGCGGGCCAGCGCGCCGTTGCGCTGATCCATCGTCTCGGCCAGCGCGTCGGCGCGGGCCTGGACCTCGGCCGCGTGACGGCGGGCGCGCTCCTCCAGCATCCGGCCCATCTGGGCGATGCCGTCGTCCACGAGCGCCGCGTAGGCGTTCTGGCGCTCGTCGAAGGTCTCCGCCAGGGCGGCCTGCCGCTCGGCACGCTCGTCCAGGGCCGCGACCATCCGGGCGGTGCCGCCGTCGATGAGCGCCGCGTAGGCCTCCTTCTGGCGGTCGAACGCCTCGGCCAGCACCGCGTGGCGGCGGGCCCGCTCTTCCAGTGCGGCGACCATGCGGGCGGTGCCCTGCTCGATCAGGGAGGCATAGGCGTCCCGCTGCCCGTCGAAGGCCTCGGTGAGCGCGGCCTGCCGCTGGGCCCGCTCGTCGAGAGCCGCAACCATCCGGGCGGTGCCCTCCTCGATCACGCTCGCATAGGCATCCCGCTGCCCATCGAGAGTCTCGGCGAAGGCGGCCTGCCGCTGGGCCCGCTCGTCGAGAGCCGCAACCATGCGGGCGGTGCCCTCCTCGATCAGCGCCGTGACGGCCCGCTGACGCTCCTCCACCGTCTCCGCCTGCGCGGCGTGGCGGCGCGCCCGCTCCTCGAGCGCGGCGATCATCCGGGCGGTGCCCTGCTCGATCACGCTGGCATACGATTCCCGCTGGCCGTCGAAGGCCTCGGCGAACGCGGTCTGCTGCCGGGCGCGCTCGTCCAGCGTCGCCGCGATCCGGGCCGTCCCCTCTTCGATCAAGGCGGCGACGGCCTTCTGGCGCTCCTCGACCGTCTCGAACTGGGCCGCGTGCTGGCGTGCGCGCTCATCGAGCGTCGCGACCATGCGGGCCGTGCCCCCGTCGATCTGCGCCGTGTAGGCGTCCTGGCGCTCGTCGAAGGCGTCGGCCAGCGCGTTGGCGCGGTTCGCCACCACGGTGGCGAAGGCGCGCAGGCGGGCGTCGATGCGGGCGGTGAAGTCCTCGCTGCGGGCCTCGACGGTCTGCGACAGGGTGGCCGCCTGGTTCTCCACGAGCCGCGCGAACTCACCGCCGCGGCTCTCGACGAGCCCGTCGAGACTCCGCATCCGCTCGTCGAACACCGTCGCCAGCGCCTGGGTCTGGGTCTCGAGGCGTCCGGTCAGCGCCGTCGAGCGCTCATCGACCAGGGCGCCGAGGGTGGCGTGGATCTCGTCGAACAGAGCGCGCAGCTCCTGCGACCGCCTCTCGACGGTCTGCGCAACCTGCTGGCCGCGCCCGTCCACGATGTCGCCGAGAACGCCGAGGCGCTCGTCGAACAGGTGGGCGAGTCCCCGCGTGCGGGCATCGACCTCGCCGGCCGCGCGGCCGATGCCGCCTTCCAGCGTCTCGACGAACAGGCGCGCGCCCTCGGTCAGCGCCGCCTGGAGCGGCACGATGCGGCCCTGGAAGCCCTCGTCGAGGCGGCCGGCATGGCCGTCGAGCAGCCCGCGGATCTCGGCCGTGCGGTGGTCGAGGATGTCCTGAACCGTGCGGGCCCGCTCCTCCAGGGTCGTGCGCAGATCGTCGCTGCGGGCATCGAGCATGGTGCGGATCTCGCCCGCGCGGCTGTCGAGCAGGTCCTGCACCGTGCGGGCCGGCTCCTCCAGGGCGGCGCGCAGGGCGCCGAGCCCGGTCTCGAACTCGCCGCGGACATGGCCGGCGCTGCCGTCCACGAGGCCGCGCAGCTCGCCGGTACGGCTGTCGAGGGTGTTGCGGATCTCGGTGCTGCGGGAATCGAGCAGCTCGCGCACCATGCGGATGCGCTCTTCCAGCGTCGTATCGAGGCTGCCGAGGCTCGCCTCGAACGCGCCGCCGACCCGGCCGGAGACGTCCTCCAGCAGGCCGCGCAGATCATCGGTGCGGTGATCGAAGGTGTCGCGGATCTCGGCGCTGCGAGCGTCGAGCAGGTCGCGCACCGTGCGCAGGCGCTCGTCCAGCACGGTCTCGAAGCTGCCGAGGCCGGCTTCGAGTTCGCCGCGCACGCGGCCGGCACTGCCTTCCATCAGGCCGCGCAGATCGTCCGCGCGGCTGTCGAGCAGGGTGCGGATCTCGCTCGCCTGGGTCTCGAAGGCGTGGCCGAGGCGGCCGGTGCCCTCGCCGAGCAGGCCGTCGACCTGTCCCATGAGGTCGCGCAGGGTCGCGAGCAAGGCGGTGCCGCGGCGGTCGAGCAGGGCGCCGAGCGAAGCGCCGCCCTGTTCCAGGGCCTGAGTGATGTCGGAGAGGCGTCCCTCAAGCCCTTCGACGGCCACGCGGCCGCGCTGGTCGAGGTCGGCGGCGAGCGCGCCGCCGCGCTCGTCGAACAGGTGGTTGAGGCTCTCGGCGCGCTCGTCGAACAGGCGAGCGATGGCCTCGACATGGCCGCCCAGCGCCTCGACGGCGAGGCCGCTGCGACGCTCCAGCAGGGCGACGAGGTCGCGGATGCGGCCGGTCAGCTCGCCGTCGATGGTGCGGGTGCGGCTCTCGATCAGGCGCACCGCTTCGAGCGCCTGGATGCCGAAGGATTCGTCGAGGTGGCGGGTGCGCTCCTCCAGCGTGCCGCTGAGGGCATCGAGGCGCGCGACCACGCCGGTATCGAGGCGCTCGGCGCCCTCGTCGAGGCGGCGGGCGAGATCCTGGGTCGTGCGCTCGAGCCGCTCGGCGATCTCGGCTGCGCGGGCGGCGAGAACGTCGCCCACGGAGCGTCCGCGGTCGGCGATGTCCTGCGCGGAGCCTTCGATGCGCCGGTCGAGGGCGTCAGTGAGGATACGGTTGCCCTCATCCAGCGTGCGGGCGATCTCGGAGCTGCGCAGGACCAGCGCCTCGTTGAGGGCGTTGGCGCGGGCACCCAGCCGCGTGTCGACATGGCCGACGAGGGCCGCGAAGCTCTCGCCGATCTCGGCGGCGCGACGGGCCGAGAGGGATTCCATCTCGCCGATGCGGGCCTCGACGGTCTCGCTGGCGAGGCGGGCACGCTCGGCCAGGGAGTCGGCGAGCGCATTGCCCTGCACGGCGATGATCCGGTCGATCTCGGTGAGGCGCGAATCCAGGGTGTCGCCGAGTGTCTGCGCGTTGCCGGCGATCCGGTCGGCGAGGATGTCGCCGCGGGCGATGGTTTCCTGAAGGGCGGCGAGCCGGTTGCCCAGAGCCTCCTCCACCGCGCGGGTGCGGCTGTCGGCGGTCTCGACGAAGGCGGCGTGGCTCCGGTGCAGGGTGTCGCCGACCTGCGACACGTGGCCGGCAATGGCGAGCACGACCTCGCGGCTGGCGCCTTTGAGGCGGGCCTGGGCCTCGTCGGACTGGCTGGCGATGAGCGCGGCGGCGCCGCGGCCGTGGCGGCCGAAGCTGTCCTCCAGGGTTCCCAGACGGGTCTCCAGCTCGGTGCCGACGTCCTCTGCGGTGCGCGACAGCGCCTGCGTCGTGGCCTCGCCGCGGGCGGCAACCTCGTCGCCGAGCCGGCGCAGCGTCTCGCGCAGGGCCTCCAGGGCGCTCTCGGTGCGGCCGCCGACCTCGCCGCCGGCCTGTTCGGCCGCACGGGCGAGGGCAGCGGTGGCCTCGGCGCTGCGGGCCGACAGCTCGTCGCCGATCTGGGCCAGGGCGTCGCGCAGGCTGTGCAGCGACGCCTCGGTGCGGCTGTTGACCTCGCCGCCGGCCTGCTCGGCCGCGCGGGCCAGGGCCGCACTGGTCTCGGCGCCGCGGGCGGACAGCTCCTCGCCGATCCGGCCCAGCGTCTCACGCAGGCTCCGCAGCGATTCCTCGGTGCGCGCACCGACTTCGCCGCCGACCCGCTCGGCGGTCCGCGCCAGCGCGTCCGTCACCTCGGCGCTGCGGCCGTCGATCTCGTTCTGCACCTGCCGCAGCAGGTCGCGCAGGCCCTGCGCCGACTGGTCGGCACGGCTGCCGATCTCGCCGCCGGCCTGAGCCGCCGCCAGCGACAGGGCGACGCTGGCCTCCGAGCCGCGCACGGAGATCTCGTCGGCCACCTGCCGCAAGAGATCCTGAAGCGCGTGCATCGACTGGTTGGTGCGGTTGTCGATCTCGCCACCGGCATGGGCGGCGGCGAGGGCCAGGGCGCCGGTCGCCTCGGCGCTGCGGGCCGACAGCTCGTCGGCCATTCGCTGGATCGCGGCGTGAAGGGCCTGCGACGCGCTCTCGCTGCGGCTGCCCAGCTCGCCCCCGACGCGGTCGGCGGCGGCCTGGAAGCGGCCCACCACCTCGTCCGAACGGCTCTCGACGGCGGCGGCGGCCTCGTCGGCCGCGCGGCGCAGCGCCTCGGCGGCTTCGGCGAAGCGGGTGGTGACGGCGGCGCTTTGCGCCTGCGCGGCCCCCGAGGTTTCCTCGGCGACGTGCAGCATCCGCGCGGTCGATTCCACGGCGCGCTCGGCGAGCAGGCCACTCATGGCCTCGGCGGCCTCGCGCAGACGGCGCTCCAGCGCCTCGACGCTCGCGCCGACGGACGCGGTCGCGGTCTCCGCGTTGCGGCGGATGCCGTCCTGGGCGGCGCCGGTGCGGGCATCGAGATCCTGGCCCAGACGGGCCACGGTCTCGCCCAAGCTCTCGGCGGTGCCGTTCGCGTTCGCGGCGAAGGAGGCGCCGAGCCCGGCCAGAGCCTGCTCGACGGTGGCGGCAGCCTGGGCCGCCCGCTCGGTCATCAGACCGACGACCCGTTCGCCCGCCGTGTCGAGGTTCGAGGCGAGCGCCCCGCCCTGGACGGCGATGACATCATCGACGCGGGACGCCGCCGCCTCGATGCGGGCGGCGAGTTCGAGACCGCGACCGTCCATGGTCTCGGCCGCGCGGGTGGCGGACGCCAGGAACGCGTCGCGGACCCGGTCGATGCGGGTGGAGAAGTCGTCGGCGACGCTGCCGGCGGCAAGCGCCAGGGCGGCCTGCGCATCGCGCCCGCGGCCCTCGATCAGTTCGGAGACGCCGGTGCCGGCGGCCTCGATCTCGGTGCGCAGCGAGGCGCCGCGAACGGCGATGTCCTCGGAGATCGCCGCGCCGGTGGCGGCGAAGTTGCGGCTCAAGCTCTCGCCGGTCTCGGCAAAGCGGGCGGTGATCGCGCCGCCGGTCTGGGCGAAACGCTCGGTCAGCTCGGTCCCGCGCGACAGGAAGGCCTCTTCCAGGCCCTTCGTCGAGCGCTCGAAGGTCTCGCGCACGGCGCCGCCCTGGCGATCGAGCGCTTCGATCAGCCCGGTGCCGGTCTCGGACAGGGATTGGGCGACGGCGCCCGCGTTGTCGGCGAGCGTGCGGGTGAGCGCCCCGCCGGTGCGCTCGAACGCCTGCGTCACCTCGTCGGCGCGCTGCTGCAGCGCGCTGGTGAGGGTGGTGCCGATCTCTTCCAGGCCGCCGCGCACGCCTTCGCTGGTGGCGGTGAGCTGGCGGACGAGGTCGTCGCCGCGGGTCGAGACGTTGCCGACCACCCGTTCGCCGACCTCGCCGAGCGCCTCGGTGATCGCGGTGCCGCGGGCATCGAGCGCCCCGGTCACGCGCTCGCCCGCGCCGTTGATGGCGGCCACGATACGCTCGGCCGCGCCCTCCAGCTCGCTCGACAGGTTCTCGTGCGAGCCGGCGATCGCGCCGCGCACCCGGTCGGCGCTGCCGACGATGGACTCGCGCTGGGCGATCAGCTCATCGACGAGGCTGCGGATGCGAATTTCGTTGTCGGAATAGGCGCGCTCCAGGGTCGAGATCTCGCCGCGCACCAGGGTCTCGAGTTCGCCGGCGCGGGCCAGCGCCCGCTCCACGCCGTCGCCGACGGCGGCGACTTCGCGGCGCACGGTCTGCGACATGGTCAGTACCGCGTCGGTCGAGAAGCTCTCGGGCTCGGCCAGCCGGATCGCCACCTCGCCGACGGCGCGGGCGACGAGGCGCATCTCGTGGGCGCGCACTGCCAGCATCGCCGTGATGAGGAACAGCACGATCGGCCCGGCGATGGCGGTGGCCACCACCGCCGCCTGAAGCGCGGTGAGCCCGGTGATGAACGTCTTCAGATCGCCGCCGGACTGGTTCCAGGCGAGCGCCACGAGGCCGTTGAGCCACAGGAACGAGGCGATGGCTGCGACGAGGTACGGCTTGCGCGAGGGCCGCACCCGGAGCGTCTGCTGAAGGATGCCGATGTTCTGGCGGTCGTCGTTGGCGACCAGCGAGCGGTCGGGCGGCAGAAGCCCGCCCTCGCGGCGCGAGCGCCCCCGCTCGGGCAGCGGCAGATCGGAGGCGGCGGGATCGATGTCGAGGGTCGGGGTGCGGCGCCCCCCGGCCTCGGAGAACGGATCGGCCAGCGGATCGCTGTCGCCGACATCGGGCAGCCGCGGCTCGACGCGGGCGGTGTCGCCCGGTGCCGGAATGTCCAGATTCAAAGCCTGCTCGATCGCGGAGAGGGCCGCCTCTGCCGGATCCTTCAGCTTCTTCTCGGTGGCCATGCAACCCTCGTACGCATCGCCGTCCATTGCAGAGCTCGCGCCCTCCGCAATGGAGACGGATTTACCCGACGTCTCACGGGATCTTAGTCCCTCGGATGATGCCCCCGATACCCGATCGGCCCGGCACACCCAAGAAACCTTAACGGAATGGTTACCAAGCCGGGTCCCGTGATCCGGCATTCGTCCCAAGTTCTGACGCTTGCAGCCTTAAACGGGTACGCCCCCGACTGCCCTGCGCTGTGGATAGCCGGCGCCACCCACAGGCAGGTCGCCGCGGCGAGCGCTTTGACCCAGAACCGGGCGGATGGAGCGGCCGTTTCATTCCGAACAACGATGATCAAGCAGACGATAAGGACGGACGTGGACCTCGAGAACAAGCTCGCCCCTCTGCTGGATCACGCCCACCTCGATGCGCAGACCTTCGGCGATGCCGACCTCGCCCGGGAGGTTTTGAGCCTGTTCGAGGATCAGTGCCGCCGGCTCCTGCCCGCGATGGCGGAGGCGAGCCGTCCGGCGGAGGAACGGGCCGATCTCGCCCATACGCTCAAGGGTGCGGCGCTCGGCGTCGGAGCGATGCAGGTGGCCGAGGCGAGCACGGCCGTCGAAACCGGGTTTCGCACCGTCGGTGAGGCCGATCTCGAAGCGTTGCGGAGCGCCGTCGCCGAGACGTTGGCGGCGCTCGCCGCCCTCGGCCTGGAGATGTGAGCGGCCGCCTGTCAGGCTCGCTTCATGCCCGCGACGTAAGACCGCCGCCGTGCCGGCCCGACCTCTCGGCGAACGGGCACGCGGCATCCGCATCGGCGGCGCGACGGAAAAGCGCCGGCTTGGCGCTTGCTTTCTCACTCGGCCGCCCGCAAGCAGGCGCCACGCCGCCCCCCTGAAGGATCGCAGGCGGACGCCGACACGTCCCGGAGCAAGGTATGCCCAAGATCACCTTCGTCGATCACGCCGGCACGGCCCGCACGATCGACGGCGAGGTTGGCTCGACCGTCATGGAGACGGCGATCCGCAACAACGTTCCGGGGATCGATGCCGAGTGCGGCGGAGCCTGCGCCTGCGCCACCTGCCATGTCTACGTGGACGGGGAATGGGCCGACAAGGTCGGGCCGGCCGAGCCGATGGAGCAGGACATGCTCGATTTCGCCTCGGACGTGCGCGCGACCTCGCGCCTGTGCTGCCAGATCCGCGTGACGGCTGAACTCGACGGCCTCATCGTGACGACCCCGGCCCGCCAGGGCTGAGGCGACGCCGCGCAGGGCCTGCCTCGCTCCGGGCCGACTCGCCGCGCTCGTCCTGCTGATGAACGCCGCCCGGTACAGGATACGCTGTTGCTCGGACTCTCGCCCTGCGGCGCCGAGCAGACCGAGGCACGGTTCCAACCGGAGCCTGTCTTGGTCGGCAGCCTCTACGGGCTCCCACCGCTGGCCGTCCTCGTCACGACCCTGTCGTCGGAAAGCGCTCTAGCGCAGCAGCGCCCGCATCGCCCCGTCCAACCCTTCGAGCGTGAGCGGGAACATCCGGTCCGCGAAGATCCGGCGGACCATGCCGATCGAGTGGGTGTGGCCCCAGTGCTCGGCCGGAATCGGGTTGAGCCAGACCGCCTTCGGGAAATGATCGAGTACGCGGCCGAGCCAGACCTCGCCCGCCTCCTCGTTCCAGTGCTCAACCGACCCGCCGGGATGGGCGATCTCGTACGGGCTCATGGAGGCGTCGCCCACGAACACCACGCGGTAGTCGGAGGGATAGGTGCGGATTACGTCGAGGAGCGGGATACGCTCGTCGTGGCGGCGATGGTTTTCCGTCCACACCGCCTCGTAGGGGCAGTTGTGGAAGTAGAAATGCGCGAAGTGCTTGAACTCCGAGCGCGCCGCCGAGAACAGCTCCTCGGCCAGCTCCACATGCCAATCCATCGAACCGCCGACATCGAGGAAGAGCAGCACCTTCACGGCGTTGCGCCGCTCCGGGCGCAGCCGCACATCGATGAAGCCCTTGCGGGCGCTCTCGCGGATGGTACCGTCGAGGTCGAGTTCGTCGGCCGCCCCCGTGCGGGCGAAGCGGCGCAGGCGGCGGAGCGCCACCCGCATGGAGCGGGTGCCGAGTTCGCGTGAATCGTCGAGATCCTTGAACTCGCGCCGGTCCCAGACCTTGACCGCACGGAAGTTGCGGTTGCCGTCCTGGCCGATGCGGATTCCCTCCGGATTGTAGCCGTAGGCGCCGAAGGGCGAGGTGCCCCCGGTTCCGATCCATTTCGACCCGCCCTGATGACGCTCCTTCTGTTCGGCGAGGCGCTGTTTCAGCGTCTCGAACAGCTTGTCCCAACCGAGCGCCTTCAACTCGGCCTTCTCTTCGTCGGTCAGATACTTCTCGGCGAGCTTGCGCAGCCATTCCTCGGGGATGGCGGCGGGTTCGACCGCCTCGCCCAGCGTTTCCAGCCCCTTGAAGACGGATGCGAACACCCGGTCGAACCGGTCGAGGTTCGACTCGTCCTTCACCAGCACGGTGCGGGCGAGGAAGTAGAATTCCTCCACGCGCTTGTCCGCGAGGTCGCTCTCCATCGCCTGGAGCAGCGTGAGGTATTCGCGCAGGGACACCGGCACGCAGGCCTCGCGCAGGCCCGTGAAGAATTGGAGCAGCATGAGGCCTAAACGCCCGAGCCCGGCTCGCAGGTCAAGCCGATGGCGGGCTCGGGCCGAGCCGCAGGCGTCGAACAGCCGAGCTTGAGAGTCTTCGACTCCTGTGGACAGCGCCGTTTTCCCGTGGATATCGCCCGACGCCACCTTTGTGCGTGAGGGATAACTGTCATCTCGGCGGAACTAAGGTGCCGTCGCACAATGCAGGATGCGTCCGTGACTTGACGACTGGAAGGACACCATGCCCGTGGTCTTGCGATCCCTGAGCGATTTCAAGAAATTCCTCCGCAAGCCCGGAGCGACCCTGCAGATCGTTCAGAACACCTTCGTCGATCGCCAGGACGCCGAGTCCCGCGCCGCCTATCGCCGCAAGGGCCTCTACGAGCCGCGAACGCTCCGGGCGCTCTCGAAGAAGGCCGCCGTGTTCGACGTGAAGGGCCACGAAACCACCGTGTGGCTCTACTGGGATCGCGGCACCCGACACTGGCGCTTCTCCGGCGATACCGTCACGGTTCCGCTCAACGCCACGCTCGGACCGCCCGACGCGGTGGTCTATCGCTGCACTCTGCCGCCGCCGAGCGGGCAACGCCGTCCCGCCAGCCAGCGCGACGACGATGAGGCCATGCTGCCGGGCCTCTAACGGCAGGCTCCGACCGATACAGTTGCGCCGTCATGGCGGGGCGAACCATCCCGGACCTGCCGTGATCCATGAAAGCCGGCCGGTTCGACCTGCCGAGACCGGCGCTCAGCTCGGACTGACCTCTCACAGTTTGTTGAACGGACGAATCAAGCGCCCTTCATCGTGCGCTTGATCGAACCTCAGCTTGTGTGCACCACCTGGAGCGACCGCAACCTGGTGTCTGATCCCGACTGATCGTTCGCAATAGCAGCCAGATCGTGGTTTTTTCTCGATTTTGCAGTCGTTTTCCAGGAAAATGGCTAGAACAGGACTTGAATCTTTTTCAGATCCTTTTAGCTCACAAGAACGAGGGGCAAATAGGATCACGTACAATGTCGGAAACCAATCAGGTCACGCAACACGACCGTATCGAACTCGCAGCCGATCTCGTCTCGGCTTATGTCTCCAACAACTCTCTGCCGTCGCCTGAACTCGCGGGCTTGATTGTTCAGGTTCATGCGGCCCTGGTCGCCCTGTCGGCACCGCAGGCGCCCAAGGAAGAAGAAGTCGAGCGGGCGACACCGGCCCAGATCAAGAAGTCGATCACGCCGGATGCCTTGATCTCCTTCATCGACGGCAAGCCTTACAAGACGCTCAAGCGGCACCTGACCACGCACGGCCTCGACATCGACGGCTACCGCCGCCGCTACGGCCTGCCGGCCGACTATCCGACGGTCTCGTCCAACTATTCGGCCGCGCGCTCGGCGCTCGCCAAGGATCTCGGCCTCGGCCAGCAGCGCCGCAAATCCTCGGCGAAGGCCGCGGAGCCGGTCGATGAGGTGGTGGCGGAAGCTGCCCCCGAGCCGCGCCGCAAGGCCGCTGCCGGCGAAGGCCGCAAGACCGGCGGGCGCCGCAAGGCCGCCTAAGGATCGATGCCGCGTTGGCGGAGTCATCGGACTCCGCTGGCCGGCTCCGATACGGCGAGTCGATAGGGTCGGCGCAGTCGAAGCCCGGGCCGATCGCAAAGCCGCCGGGCCGGCCGACCGCTCTCGATGCGTCGCAGGAAGGCTTGCAGACGCAGCGGCAGCGCTTCGCTGCTCGCGCGCTCTATTCGCTGACGGCCTGTGTAGCCCTCCGCTCACCGCAGACACACTCACAAGGCGCCGCATCCGACACAGCTTGCGTCATCTCGCGAAGACGGGTTCCCCCAGAGACAGGCCCCGCGAGGTGGTCGCATTCAGCTCGGCGGGCTTCGTCCAACGTCGGATTTTCGCGACGGGACGCCCGCGTGGTTTCCAATTCCCCGCCAAGGCCGGCCAGAGGTTCGCGTTCGCGCAACGACCCCGACATGATCAAGAGTCGGGAGGTCGGCCCCACGGATACGATCGGGCTGCCTCCGAAGCGTCATTCAGAGCATCGTCCGGCCCGAAGTCCGACGGCTTTCAGCAATCGACGCTGCGAGATTCGAGATCCCGACCACGGTCGTGACCGGAACCCGCTGCACGGAAGCAGATACGGGTTCGACACCGGAAAGCGGGCCGTTTCACCAAGTCCCGTAAGTCGGACCCGGCTACCCATCATCGGGCAAACCGCTCGGCCTTTACCGCATCCGTCGCCACCGTTTCGATGGCGAGACGGTTCCGGCGTCCTTCGAGCCAACAATCAGGCGTCGGGCATCGCCGACTGGATGAGACGGTCGGAGGACAGGTCCTCCTCGTCATACCCGAGGAGTTCGGCGAGACGGCCGCGGGCGCGGCTGACGCGGCTCTTCACCGTGCCGACCTTGCAGCCCATGATGGTCGCGGCCTCCTCGTAGGAGACGCCCTCGGCGCCCACCAGCACGAGGGCCTCGCGCTGGTCCGGCGGCAGCTTGGCGAGCGCCGTCTGCAGATCCTCGACATCGAGCCGGTCGCCCTGATGCGGCGCGGTGGCGAGGCGGGCGGCGTAGGAGCCGTCCTGATCCTCGACCTCGCGCACGCGCTTGCGGTGATCCGAGTAGAAGATGTTGCGCAGGATCGTGAAGAGCCACGCGTTGAGGTTCGTGCCCGGCTGGAAGCGGGCGCGGTGCTGCCAACCCTTGAGCAGGGTGTCCTGAACGAGGTCGTCGGAGCGCGCCGGATTCGAGGTCAGCGATAGGGCGAAGGCGCGCAAGGACGGCACCGCGGAGAGCAGGCCGTTGCGGAATTCAGGATCGATCCGCTCGCCCTGCGCCTTGAGGGCCGCTTCGAGCTTGCCGATCAGCTCGGAGAAGCGGGACGGTGTGTCCTCGCCCGCGCCGAGCGTGTCGTACACGCTGCGCAGATGATCGCCGAGATGGCTGCGGATCGAGTCGGAAAGTTTGGGACGGCCGTCTGTCATCGCGGGACGATCCAGGGTCGCTTCGGTATCGTTACGCATCGGGCTCTTCGCGATCGGGACTTTTCGGCAATGCCGGCGCAGTGCCGCACACGGGGCAGGCCCCGGTACGGCCCTTAACATAGTTGTAGCGCATCAGCCCGATCACGCACACCCGCGCCACGCGAAATACTGCCACGCTTGCACACCAGACGGTAGTCTGTCGCCCGAAGAGTGAGATGATTCGCCGATCCTGTCGCTTGAATGCGGCAAATCGGCAGGCCCCTCCGCCTTTCCCGATCGATCGCCCTCAGGCTGCGCCGTGGATCTCCGGCATCGGACGCGCGCGCCGCCGCGTTGCGCCCTTGCGCACTCGGACCACTCCGTCGGTGAGAACGAGAGTGTCGCCGCGCTCCAGCTCGGTCCAGGTCTCGTCCCGGGTCAGCGCCCGCGTGGCGATCATGGTGACAATATCGGTCTCGGTGGTCTCCTGAGCAAAATCGACCCGCCAATCCTCGTCGATCAGCGTCGCCGTGCCGAACGGCGCCCGGCGGGTGAGGTAGCAGAGCCGCTTGCCGCAATGGGCGTAGAGCACGCGACTGTCGGAGAGCAGCATGTTGAACACGCCGCGCTCCGAAAGGATGAGGGCGTAACCCGCAATCGCCGCCTCCAGGGTCGCGGCGCGGGGCGGCTTGGGGAAGCGCTCCTGGAGCTGCGACAGCATCCAGCAGAAGGCGTGTTCGCTGTCAGTGGTGCCGACCGGCTCGAACCGGCCGAGCGGCAGCCGCTTCACGCCCTTGAGCTGGCCGTTATGGGCGAAGGTCCAGCGCCGGCCCCACAGCTCGCGGGAGAAGGGGTGGGTGTTCTCCAGGCTGACGCGCCCGCGATTGGCCTTGCGGACATGCGCGACGACGATGCGGCTCTTGATCGGATAGCGGCGCAGCAGCTTGGCGAGTTCGGAGCGGGCGCTGGGCTCGGGATCGTGGAAGGAGCGACAGCCGCGCCCCTCGTAGAAGGTGATGCCCCAGCCGTCGGCATGCGGGCCGGTCTCGCCGCCGCGCCGGGCCAAAGCCGCGAAGGAGAAGCGGATATCGGTCGGCACATTCGCGCTCATTCCGAGCAGTTCGCACATGGTGGCCGGGGTCTTCTGCGTCGCGCGCGGTAGGATCGAGAGAGGCGGGGAGGGGAAACTAGGAAGCTTCGGGGGGCGGAACAACCGATTTGCGGTGCATGTCCCCCGCCGCCGCGCCCGGTCGCCCGCGCGCGCGCTCGCGGCCCGGCCAGACGGGGGTGACAGCGAGACCCGGAATCAGGCGGCGGACCGCGGGCGCCAGTCCCAGGGCGAGCCCGATCATCCCGGCGAGCGCCAACAGGTCGGTGAAGCCGACGCGGAAGTGGCCGCGGAAGGCGGGCGTGACGAACCAGAACAGTTCGGCGAGATGGACCGCGACGGCGAGCGCCGCCACCAGCCGCGTGCGGTTCTCGCCGGGACGCAGGGTCAGGATGGCGGCAAGCCCCACGACGGCGCCCGCGGACAGCGCCAGGGCGCGACCGGAAAAGCCCGCGCGGAGCCGATACCACGCGGCGGCCCCCGGATCGGCGGCGGCGCCGAGCATCAGGAACTGCACGACGTGCAGGCCGGCCCAGACGAGCAGCAGCACGGCGAGCGGCGTGAGGCGATCGTGGCGGCGCCGGGCGGGCCCGGCATCGGGCGGCGCGACGAGGATCGCGGCGGCGAGCGCCAGACTCGACCACGCCGCTAGCACCAGCAGGCCGAAAGCGCTGGCATGGAAGCGCAGGCCGGGATCGGTTCCGACCGACATGACGAGGTCGTCCGCAGCCAGCGTGCCGACCACGGTGTGGAGGCCGAGGCCGAGCACGGCGCGCCCGTCGTCGATCCGGCCTGCCTTAGCCCAGGGCTCGCCGCCGCGGCGGGCGAAGAGCAGGGCGAGCCCGGTCCAGAGCGCGAAGTAGAGGGCGAGGCGGGCGGCGAGCAGCGGCGGTGCGGCTCCGAGCAGGGCGAGCGGGCCATCCGGCCCGGCGCTTTCCGGCGCCGGGTAGAGCAGGAAGGCAGCCATCGGGATCGGCAGAGCGAGGATCGCGGCCACCGGCATCAGCACGAGCAGGCCGCGCAGGGTCTCCAGCAATGCGGTCTCGGGCTGCGGGCGCCACGCATCAGCCCGCTCGATCATGATGACGACGGGCAAAGCACCCGCCGGCAGCGCCAGGAGGCAGGTCCAGGCAGCGAGATAGGACGGCGCGAGCCGGGGCAGCCCGGCATGGTGGAACGCCAGCAGCAGGCAGGCCAGTCCGGCCGCGAAGGCCGCCGCCGGGCGGCGGGCCGGATCGCGGAAATAGGCGCCGGCGGATTTCGCCCCCGTCGCCTTGCGGGCGGCGGCGCCCTTCTCCTCCGCGCTCACCGCTGCGGCTCCCCGGCGGCGAGGCCGTACAGGGCGAGGGGACGTCCCGCATCCGTCGGCAGGGCGTTGAGGCGCCGGGCGAGGGCCGCCGGAATAAACGGCGCGCCGGAGGGCTCGATCGTCAGGACGAAATGTCCGGCGAGGGCAGAGGGAGGGAGGCGGCCGGCCCGCCCGGCCCTCACAACAGACAGGAGCGCGACCGCAAGGCCGAGCACGCCGCCCGCCGCCGCCGCGGAGAGAGCCGGCACCGCCGCCAGGGCCCAGGATAACGGCCACGCGGCCGGCCAAGGCGTTGGCCAAGCGGTCGACCAGGAATTGGGCCAGGAATCGGGCCAAGAGAGCGGCCGGGCGAGGAGCGCCGCCACGCTCGCCGGCCCGTCCGGCATGTCCCCGGCAAGGCCCGCGATGCGGACGGCGAGGAAGGCTGCAAATCCGAGAAAGGCACCGAACAGCGCGAGGCGGTTCAGGCTCCGCTCCTCCCGGTGCAGGGCAGCGGCGGCCTCCGGCATCAGCACCGGGCCGAAGGCGTCGAGGCGCGGCGCACGCGGCCCCGAGAGCCCACGCGCTGCCTCGGCCAGCCCGGCCTCCGAGGCGAAGATCGCGATGAGGCCAGGGGGCTGGCCAGGCGGTTGGGCAAGGGTCTGGACGGCGAACGGGCCCGGCCGGGCGTCCGGCGCGGTCTCTGGCACCCGCGGCGCGGCGTGCGCGTTCTGGGCGAGGGCGAGTTGGCGTGTCTCGGCAATTCCGACCGGCGGCACGAGGCGGAAGAGAAGCAACAGGCCGAGGACGAACAGCCCGGCGGAACCGAGGGTCGCGATCCCCGCGGTGAGGAGATCCGCGAGGGCCGCCCCCGTCGCCCCGATCCGCGTGGCGAGCACGTGATCCGCGCCGAGGCCGATGGCGACAAGGGCGCCGATCAGGCCGAGCGCGAGGGCGCTGCGGCGGATGGCGGGGATCCAGAACAATTGCGTGGGGAGAAGCCCGGCGAGCATGAGTATCCAGAAGGCGGGCGCCTCGTCGCCGAGGAGCCGGCGCGTCAGGCGCGCCCGCTCGGCCGCGTCGCCGTAGAGAAGGGCGGTGACGATCTCGGTGACGTGGCAATAGAGGGCGGCCAGGCCGAAGGCGAGCAGCAGCCGCCCCAGGATGTCGAGGTGGCGGCCGGTGATGAGGCCGTCGAGCCCGCGGCTTCGGCGCAGGATCATGGCGAGCGCCGCGATCAGCCCGGCGCCTGAGAGCACCGCCTCGACCAGCAGCGCGACGGGAAGCAGGGTGTCGTGCCGGTCGGTGCGAAGGGCGGCCGCCAGCGCGAGGTCGATCAGCACCGCCACCGCCGCGAGAATGCCGAGCAGGCCGAACCCCCGGCAGGCCCGCTCCCAGGCGAGCCATTGCAGCGCCGAGCCGCACCAGCCGGCGGAAAGCATTCGGTAGAGACGGGCGCGTCGGCGATCCGGCCCCGCGGCGTCGCGCAACACCGCCAGATCCGGCAGGAGCGCCGCCGCCCACAGGCCGAGGCTCGCGAGGAGCAACGCCCCGAGGCTCACCGGATGGACCGGCACCGGGTAGAGCGCGGCGAGCCCCGCGCAGAGCAGGGCAGCGGTCTGTGTCAGGCGGCCGATCCCGCAGCGCCACGCCACGCCCGCGAGCAGCAGTAGCCCCGAGATCAGCAGGCACCCCGCGGCGAGCCCGATCCACCACGCGGCAGCGGCCGGACCGAATACGGCGGGCGCAGCCGAGCGCAGGCCGGTCCAGACGAGGATCGGGACGAGCGTTCCGGCAACGGCGAGCCACCAAAGGCGGCCAGCCGGCGCGAGCACGCTCCCCGCGAGCGCGGCGGCGATCGAGGCGACCGTCTCGTCGGGCCCGATCACCGGCGCGCCGTAGAGGGGAACAGTCTCGGCGGCAGGTGGAAACGCGCGTTCGGTCATCGGCTCAACGGTCGGCCGCGGGCTGCGCGCGGCTTCGATCCTGAAGGACAAAGGCGGGCGATGGTGTGTCTCGCACGGCCATCCGGTCTCGTCCGAAGGGAGGGTGGGAAAGGGCGCTGCCGAACGGGATGGCTGGGAAATGCGGGAAAGGCAGGTCCCCCGCCCGCGGACTCGAACGCAGGCTGACCGCCATGTGCTCTCCCGCACCAAAGAGCAATGCCGCGGCGGGAATGCAATGCGACGCGCCGGCTGCGCGGGCTTGCGCGGCGGCATTTCCATGCGAAGAGGACGATCTGGCGAAGAGGACGATCCGTGACGGCCTCCTCACGCGCCGGCCCGCCGGATCGTCCTTCACAGCGCCGAAACCGTTCTCCGATGCCGCACCCCACCGCCGCGAATTCGTCGGCCACGGCTTGGCCGGGCGCCCGGAATGCCGATGGAGCGTGATCCCGTCCTGTTCGCCTGGGCCTCGTCGCCGCGTCGGCACGCGGCGGCGCTCGCGCTGGCGGTGGGCCTCGGCGGACCGCTGGCGCTGTTCGTGCTGCTGTGCCTGCGCGACCTCATCGCGGTGCTGACCCGCAGCAGCCCGGACTTCCTGCCCTTCCTGCGGATCGCCCTGCCGCTGCCGGGCCATCACGGACACGAAGCGCCGATCCTGTTCCCGGGCTGGAGCCTGCCGCCGACGGAACTGCCGCTGATCGCGCTGACCTCGCTCGCCGCCGCAGCCCTGCTGCTGGCCGCCCTCGGGGCTGCGGTCGCGTATCTCTGCTTTTCCGTCCAGGCCCGGGCCACGGCGCGGCTGCGGGCGCGGGCCACCGAGGCGATCCTCGCTTCGCCGCCCGGTGCCCGCGAGGATCTCCGCGCGCTGCCCGGCCTCGTCGGCCAAGCCCTGGCGCGGATGGGCCCGCTCGCGGCGGTCGGCATCGTCGTGCCCGGCCTGACGCTCGCCGCGATCCTGCTGGCCCTCGTCATGGCGGAACTCGCCGCCCCGCGCCTCGTGCCGGTGATCGCGCTGTTGCTCGCCGCCGTCGGGCTGGCGCGGGTCCTGCTCGCCAGCCGCACCGCCGCCCGGCGCAGCCTGCGCCTCGCCGACACCGCCGCGACGGAGGCGGGCCTGCGCGACCTGATCCGGCGGATGCCTGCGGTGCGCGCCCACGGGGCGGCGGCGTTCGAGCGACGCCGCCTGGGGCTACGCGCACGGGCGGCGCGCAGCGCGCTGGTGCGGGCCGAGGCCCGGCTCGCCTATGCGCGGGCCCCGGCGCTCGCGCTTGTCGTGATCCTGCCCGCCCTCCTCGTGGCCACCGCCCTGTGGCAGGGCGAGGCCGCCACGGAGGCCGACAACGTCCTGCCCGGAGCGCTGGTCGCCGCGGCCGGCGCCTTCGCTCTGGCGGCAACCCTCGTCGCGATCAGCCTGCGCCTGTGGAGCCAGTATCGGGCGGCCGCCCCGCTGTTCCGCACCATCGCCGAGACGCTCGACGCCCTGAGCCCCCGCCTGCCAGGGAACCGATCGCGCAAGGCGGTCCCGTTCCCGGCGGCGGGCGCCCTCGTCGCGAAGGGCGTCGGCGCCTACGATCCCGGCAGCGGCGAGCGGCTGACGGGCGTCGATCTCGCCCTGCCGATGCCGGCGCATGTGGCGATCGTGGGTCATCGCGGCAGCGGATCGCGGGCGCTCGCCGCCCTGCTCGCCGGACAGATCGAGCCAACCGCCGGCGCCGTCACCTATGGCGGCACCGACCTGCGCGCCTTCGACTCCGCCGAGCGCGCCCGGCGGATCGCGCTGGCCGGCTCGGAGGCGATCCTGATCGAGGGGACGCTGCGCCAGAACCTGCTCTACGGCGCCCGCAGCGGCGACCGCGAGGCCTCGGGGCTGGCCGAGCGCATCGCCATCCTCAAGCTCACCGGGCTCGATGCCTTCGTCTACGAGCGGGGCCTTGAGGCCTCCGTCGATCCCGAGGACGATCCCGCCACCGCCGCGGCGGTCGTTGCCGCCCGCTGGGCTGTACGCGAGGCGCTGGCGAGCGAGGGCATGGCCCGGCTCGTCGAGCCGTTCGACCCGGCGCGCTACAACCATCAGGCCGATATCGGCGAGAACATCCTGTTCGGCGAGGCGGTGAGCCCGGCCTTCTCGCAAGCGCGGCTCGCGGCCCACCCCTACCTGCGCGCGGTGCTGGAGGCGGAGGATCTCACGCGAACCCTGGTCGATGTCGGCCTGCAAGTGGCACGCTCCACCGTCGAGATCTTTGCCGACCTGCCCGACGACCACCCGCTATTCGAGACCTTCTCGCTGTTTCCGGCGGCCGAGCGGGGCTATTTCGAGGATCTGGTCGCGCGCCAGCCCGAGGCCCGCGGTTTTCGGCGCGGCCCGGCCGGGCACCGCGACCGCGAGCGGCTGATCGGGCTCGCTTTGCGCTACAGCGAGACCCGCCACCGCTTCGGCCTGATCGACGAGGCGCTGGAACAGCGTCTGGTCGCCGCCCGCCACTCCTTCGCGGCGATGCTGCCGCCGCGCTACCGCGAGAAGGTCGAGTTCTACGATCCCTCCCGGCTCACCGCCGCCGCGAGCCTGGAGGAGAACCTGCTGTTCGGGCGCATCACCCAAGGTGAGGCGGGCGCCGAGGGGCGGGTGCGCGCTCTGGTGCGCCGGGTGCTCGCCGAGCAGGGGCTGGAGCCCACCGTCTACCGGCTCGGCCTCGCGGCGCGAATCGAGGCGGGCGTCGCGGTGGCGGGCCAAGGCCAGCGCGCGATCCTGGGGGAGGGCGCCATCGGCCCGCGCGAGCGGGTGGCGATCGAGTTCGTGCGCTGCCTCGTGCGCCGCCCGGACATCCTCGTGGTCGGCCTCTCCCTCGACGACCGCAAGCCCGACGAGATCACCGCCCGGATCGAGCGCCTGCGGGCGCTGCGCGCCGGGGCGGCGCTGATCGTCTGCCTGCCCGATGAGGACACCCTCAACCGGCAGGCGCCGTTCGACGCGGTGCTGCGGGTGGAGCGCAACACGGTGGTGACCGGCGATCCGCAGGAAACCGAGGCGGTGACCGTCTGAGCGCTTCCCTTTCCCGCAAAACCGCCCCAAAGCTTGTGCACGATCCGGTTCCGTCGCCCGCGGGCACCGCCGGTCGGCCTCGATCGAGACGGTGCATGCTTCCCCCGAACCGCTCTCGAGGCTCTGTGAGATCCTTCCTCAGAATCTTGATTCCGGGGCTGGTCGGGTTGGCGATCCTCACGGCGTCGAACACGCTCGCGCAGGCCGACAAGGCGAATGCGCCGATCCCGGCCACGACCCTGGCGCTGATGGCTGCACGCGGCACCAACGCCGCCTCGCCGATCGTGCTGCGGGCCTACAAGAAGGAATCCGAGATCGAGGTCTGGAAGCGCAACGCCAGCGGGCGCTACGTGCCGATCAAGACTTATCCGATCTGCCGCTGGTCGGGGCAGCTCGGGCCGAAGACCAAGAGCGGCGACCGGCAGACGCCGGAGGGGTTCTATACGGTGGCGAAAAGCCAGATGAACCCGAACTCGCGCTACTACCTCTCCTTCGACGTCGGCTACCCCAACGCCTACGACCGGGCACACGGCTCCACCGGCTCGGCGGTGATGGTGCACGGCGTCTGCTCGTCGATGGGCTGCTTTGCCATGACGGATGCGGTGGCGGGCGAACTGTTCGCGATTGCCCGCGAGGCGTTCGCCGGCGGGCAGGGCGCGTTTCAGTTCCAGTCCTTCCCGTTCCGGATGACGGCCGCGAATATGGCCCGGCACCGGACCGACCCGAACATCGCCTTCTGGCGCCAGTTGAAGGAGGGATCGGACCGCTTCGAGGCGACCGGCGAGGAGCCGGCCGTGAGCGTCGCGGGCGGCCGCTACACCTTCGCGCCCTCGCGCGATCCGGCCAAGGAAGCGGCCTTCAGCGCCCTGCACAAGGACGAGACCGACCGCGTCGCCGCCCTGGTGGAGGAGGGCGCGGCGGCCGTGCGCACGACCTATTCCGATGGCGGCCAGCACGCCTTCTGGGCAGCGCGGATCCTTCAGGGTCATCCGGTGGGCGATATCAGCCGGCCGGAGGCGCTGGCCTATGCCGGCCAGGAGGTCGTGCTGATCCCCGCCCGCCGCAGGGCGCCGCCACCGCCGCCCGTACCGGACGCCGTATGGGCGGTCTGGATCGGCACGGCCAGCCCGTCGCTGACCGTGCGGACCGCAGGTTTCGTGCCGCCCTACGCCGCCGCGACCGCCCGCATCACGGCACCGGTCACGCGCTATGCGCAGACGTGGCCGAGCTTCGCCCGCGCGGCGATCGAGCGTACGCTGTCACCGCCCGACCTCGCCCCCTCGCAACCCCCGATTGAGAAACTGGCCCAGCGCTGACTTGGAGCCGCTCAAAACGGCGTGTGCGAGCACGCACACAAACCCGAATGGCGGCCCCCCATCTCCGCACTGTACACTCGGAGCCTGAAGAGGGGCCGAAGAACAGCCGCGGATCCATAGCGCGGATGCGTGCGGCGGCACCACTACCACCAGAGAAAGCCCGGCCCGAGGCCGAGCATTGGTACCGATCCATGACCCTGCCATATCCAGCCAAGGACGATTCCCTCGTCCTGCGTTTCTGGGGCGTCCGCGGCTCTACGCCGGTCAGTGGCCCGGAGAACGCCGAGTTCGGCGGCAATACGCCGTGCTTGGAGATCCGCTGCGGGGAACGTCTGTTCGTGATCGATGCCGGCTCGGGCCTCGGCGCCTTCGGGCGCAACTGCTGCGAGAGCCTGCCGCAGGATATCGACCTGCTGTTCAGCCACCTGCATCTCGATCACACGGCGGGTCTGCCGTTCTTCAAACCGGCGGTTCTGGACGGCGCCCGCACGATCCACACCTATTGCGGCAATCTCGACGGGGCCAGCGCCGAGGACGCCCTCGGCCGGCTGTTCTCGCCGCCGCTCTTTCCCGTCACGCTCGACGTGCTGCCCTGTTCCTTCGCGCATCACGGCTTCCGGGCAGGCGAGCCGCTCACCTTCGCCGACGGCATCCGGGTCGATACCATTCTGCTCGACCACCCGCAGGGATCGACCGGCTACCGCTTCGACCATGGTGGCAAGCGGCTCTGCATCATCAGCGACATCGAGCACGGCGTGAACTGGCCCGATCCGGACCTGTGCCGCTTCGTCGAGGGGGCCGACCTCCTCGTCTATGACGGCATGTTCACGGAGGGCGAGTATCCCTGCTGCAAGGGCTGGGGCCACTCGACCTGGCAGAAGGGCGTGGAACTGGCCAAGGGCGCGGGCGCCAAGGCGCTCGCCATCATCCACCTGCATCCCTGCCATTCGGACGTACAGTTACGCTCGGTCGAGGCCGAGATGCAGGCCGAGATGCCCACCGCTTTCATCGCCCGCGAGCGGCAGTCGATCGAGGTAGGCCGGCCGCTCGTCGGCCTCGCCGAACCGCCGGTGGTGGCTCTGGCACGCCGGGCCTGAGGCGGCCCGACAGCCCCCGATCTCGGCGCCGGCCCTGTCACCTCCGGGGACGGGTCACCATGCCGAAGGAAGCATCCATTACCCGGCAGGCGCGGCCCCTCTCCCAGGCGGGAGAGCGACCGCATTCGATACCCTTACAGAGCCGAGGTCGCGTTCGCCCCTTCCTCGCGGCCGATGCGGCTGTGCTTGCGGCTCCAGGCGAAGTAGATCACGAGGCCGATCGCCAGCCAGATGATGAGGCGCAGCCACGTATCGCCATCGAGCGAGACCATCATACCGAGGCAGAACAGCGCGCCGAGGATCGGCACGAACGGCACCAGCGGGGTGCGGTAGGCGCGCGGCGCGTCGGGCTGGGTACGGCGCAGGATGACGACGCCGGCGCAGACGAGGATGAAGGCGAGCAGCGTGCCGATGCTCGTCATGTGGCCGAGTTGCGAGATCGGCAGGAAGCCGCCGAGCGCGCTCGTGAACACCATGAAGAACAGGTTCGAACGGTAGGGCGTCTTCCACTTCGGATGGATCGCCGAGAAGAAGCCCGGCAGCAGCCGGTCCTTCGACATGGAGTAGAACACCCGGCTCTGGCCGAGCAGCAGCACGAGGATCACGGTCGAGAAGCCGCAGATCACGCCGAAGGTGACGAGGCTCTTCAGCCACGGAAAGGGCGTCGCGGCGATCGCGGTATTCACCGGGGCGGCATCGCCGCGCATGGCTTCGTAGTGGACGAGGCCGGTCAGCACGCCCGCAAACGCGATGTAGAGCACCGTGCAGATCGCCAGCGAGCCGAGGATGCCGATCATCATGTTGCGCTGGGGGTTCTTGGCCTCCTGCGCCGCGGTCGAGACCGCGTCGAAACCGACATAGGCGAAGAACACCACGCCGGCCGCGCGCATCACGCCGCTCCAGCCATACTCGCCGAAGGTGCCGGTGTTAGCCGGCAGGAAGGGGTCGTAGTTCTGCGCCTTCACGTAGAACAGGCCGACCCCGATCACGATCGCCACCACCGCGAGCTTGAGCAGCACCACCGCGCCGTTGACGCGGGCGGATTCGCGGATGCCGATCATCAGCAGGGTCGAGGGCCGCCACCACGATCAGGATCGCCGGCACGTTGACGATGCCGTGCGCCAGCGTGCCGTCGGCGAGTTGATAGGTCTCGAAGGGCGAGTGCACGAGCGAGCCCGGCAGGTTGATGCCCAAGGTGTCGCGCATGAAGCGGGCGACGTAGCGCGACCAGCTCACCGAAACGGTGGCCGCCCCGACCGCGTATTCGAGCACGAGATCCCAGCCGATGATCCAGGCGATGAACTCGCCCATTGTGGCGTAGGTGTAGGTGTAGGCCGAGCCCGCCACCGGGATCATGCCGGCGAGCTCGCTGTAGCACATGCCCGCAAGGGCGCAGCCGATCGCGGCGATGGCGAAGGAGAGCGTCACCGCCGGGCCGGCATGCTCCGCCGCGGCGATGCCGGTGAGCGAGAACAGGCCCGCCCCGATCACCGCGCCGATGCCGAGGCCGATCAGGCTCCAGGGGCCGAGATGGCGTTCCAGCTTGTTCTCGCCGGATTCGGCGTCGGCGTTGAGCCGTTCGAGCGTCTTGATCCGGAAAAGGTCACTCGCCAAGCCTGACGCCATATCTGCCCCAACCCCCTCGTACCGGCCGAACTCCTCTGACGGAGCGGCCGAATTCTCACACAGATGAATCGTGAAACCGACGCGGGCGCAACGGCCTCAGGCGACATTGCAGTGCAAGGACCCGGCCAAGCTGTCACGCGAAGCGGCCGCGCCGGGGTCCTAGCTCACAGCGCCCAGGTGAGATCCCGGTAGGCGCTGTCCCAGAAGCCGAATTCGAGGCGGGTCGCGTGGGTGTAGGCCGCGTGCATCCGGGCGCGCAGGGCCGGGGAGGCGTCGGCGGCCGCCTCGTCGGTCGCGGCGATCATCGCGGCCACCGCCTCGCCGAACTCCTCGCCGGCATAGGTGTCGATCCAGGCGCGGTAGGGATTGTCGGGCTTGGCGCGGGCAAAGATGTCGCGGCCGACCTCGGCATAGATCCAGAAACAGGGCAGAAGCGCGCCGAGCACGACTTCGTAGGGCTCGGCATAGGCCGTCGCGATCAGCCACGCGACATAGTGGTCGCAGGCCGGCGAGAGGGGCGTTGCGGCGAATGTGCCGGCATCGGTGCCGTATTCTTGGAAGAAGCCGCCATGCAGCGCGCGCTCGACCACGATGGCGGTCTCGGCGCCACGGGCGAACTGCACGATCCAGTCGGGATGCGGCGCCTTGGCAGCGGCGAGCGCCAGCGCCCGGCCGAAGCCGATGAGGTAATGCGCGTCCTGCACGATGTAGCGGCGGAAGCGCTCGCGGCTCAAAGTGCCGTCCGCCAGTTCCGCGTTGAACGGCATCGTGCGGATCGCCTCATAGGCCGCGAGATTGCGGGCCCAGGCTTCCTGCGAGAAGCGCCCGGCAGAGAGGTCTTCGGCCAAGGACAGCGCTCCGTCTTGTGAAAAGGATCAACCCTGCCGCTGGGCCTGGGTCACCGCGACGTGGATCAGTTCGGCCAGCGTGCGCACCCTGAGCTTCTGGCGCATCTGCGAGCAGGCATTGGTGACGGTCTTGTAGCTGACCGAGAGGTCGGCGGCGATGGCGCCGTAGGACTTGCCCTGGGCGAGGCGGGCCAAGATCTGCTGCTCGCGCGGCGTGAGCTGCGTCTCCGGGGTGCGGCGGGGGTCGGCGCGCAGCATCGCGACCTCAGTGGCGAGCCGCCGGTCGAGATAGACCTCGCCCGCGCGCACCCGCTCGAACGCCTGGAACAGCTCGTTCGAAGCGTGATCCTTGAGCACGTAGCCGAGCGCCCCGGCCTCCAGCGCCCGCGAGACGATGACGGGATCGTTGTGCATCGAGAACACGAGCACACGGGTCTCGGGCTCGATGGCGCGCATGCGCCGGATCAGGGCGAGGCCGGCGAGCCCGCTGCCCTGGAAGGTGAGATCGCAGATCACCACCGGCGGGCGCAGGCGGTGGAAGGCGCGGTAACCGGAGACGACGCCGGTCGCCTCGACCACGGTCTCGATTCCGGCATCCTCCAGCACGCGGCGACAGCCCTGGAGGACGATCGGGTGATCGTCGATGACCAGGACGGGGGTGGCGGCACCCTTGCTCGACGCTGCTCTCATCATGGGGCTGCTGACCGGCGCGTTCATCGTACACGCATCACTTGGGTTGCGGCGCGGCGGGCGGAGGCGGAACCTCGCTGCCGTCGCGCTCGGGATCGATCGGGAGGGTGATCCGGACAACGGTTCCGGAGGCTTTGTTGTCAAGAGACGCCGTGTCGAGACTGAAATGACCGCCCAGCGCCTCGACCCGCTCGCGCATCCCCGACAGGCCGAGGCCGACACGGTGGCCGGGCGTGATGCCGGTGCCGTCATCCTCGACGCTGACCTGCAGGACCGTCAGGCCGGCGGCGTCGGTCTCCTCGGTCGCGCGGGCCCGGACGTGGCGAGCGGCGCCGTGGCGCACGGCGTTGGTGCTGCTCTCCTGGATGCAGCGGAACACGGTGAGATCGACGATGTCGCCGTAGCCGCGGGCCAAGCCCTCGAACGCGCCATCGAAGGCGGTCTCGGGATGGCGGCGTCGGAAGTCGCGGAGCAGCAGGTTGAGGCAATCGGTCAGCGGCACCTCGCCGAGCCCGTGCGGGCGCAGGCGGTTGAGAAGGTCGCGGTTGAGGACCTGAACCTGGCCGACGATGCTGCCGATGTCGCCGGCCCGCGACGCCAGCCGGCCGCGGTCGATCTCGCCGGGGCTGGCGGCGAGCCGGGCGACGGAGGCCGCATTCGCTTCCAGTGCGAACAGGCACGGGCCGAACTCGTCGTGGAGTTCGAGGGCGATGCGGGCGCGCTCGTCGTCCTGGGCCGTCAGCAGTTGGCGGTTGAGGCGGCCGTTGGCGGCCCGCGCGTCGGAGAGCGCCCCGGCCACGCGGTTGAAGCGCTCGGCGATCACCGCGAGTTCGCGGGAGGCGGGCGGGTCAAGATGGGCGGTGTAGTCGTGCCGCTCCAGCCGGTTCAGCCCGTCCGCGAGGCGCCCGAGCGGCCGCAGGATGCGCCCAAGCGCCAGGGTGAGGGCAGCCAGCACCGCGAGGTTCAGGATCAGGCTGGCGAGCGCCAACGAGCGGGCATAGCCCCAGACTTCCTCGATCTCGTCCAGGGGCTGGGTCGTGATCGCGGCGGTGCCGATCCGCTCGCCCTTCACGACGATGGGCAGATCGTGCTGGCGCGGCTCGGGGGCGATCAGCCGGACGAACCAGCGCGGCGCCGTCCGCTGCTCGCGCGCCTGCTCGGAGGGACCGAAGCCGACACGCTTGCCCTCGGCATCGAGGATGGTCACGCGGACGTGGCGCAGGGCCTGAAAGCGCAGGTCGAGGGTGTGGAGCACGCTCTCGGGGCTCGGGCTGCGCAGGGAGCGGATGGTGTCGGCGACCAAGGGCTCGACGGTAGCGAGACCGGCCGCGGTCTCGACCTGCACGGCGCTGCGCGCGGTCAGCACGATCACGCCGCAGGAGGCGAGGGCGGCGACGATGTCGATGGCGAGCACGACCAGGATGAGCCGCGTGCGCGTCGGCCAGCCGGCCCAGAACGGCAGCCCTGTGCCGTCGGCCCGATCCTGCGCCTTGTCGAGGTTGGGATCGGCCACGCTTTGCGCCATCAGGGGCGTCGGGGAAGTTTGCGTCGCGGCGGGAATCGGCACGGGCCCTCGCGGTCGATCAGTCCGCCATACGCCGACACGAGCAGGCCGGATCCGGGACCATTCGGCAAACCGCCATCAGTTAAAAGGCTCAGATTTCTACTCTTTCGGCACGGCGGTACCGTGGCCGATCGCCGGATGATTGTCCATGCCGGGGCCGCGCCGCAGGGTCGCGCGGCACACTGATGTTTTTCTTATGATCGCCGGACGGCCGGCCGCGCACCGCATCGATTCGGTTACACGCTCCGTTAAACCGGCTCGGCTAAGGTCGATCGCGAGAACTCATCGCGGCGAGACTTGTCCGGGGCGCGCCTGTCCCGATCATGTCCGGCCGCCCTGGAGTTTCCGCCAGATTCGTGTGGGTGGACGGCGCCTGAATTCTCAACAGGCGATGCCGGACATCTTGCCGCCGCATTGCCGAGGCCGTCTTGTTGCAGGGCTACAACGTGCAAGAGGCCGACCGCATGTCGGTGACGATTCACCCATCTCAAACCCGGCCGGCCGAGAGCAGGGCTCCGGCCCGTCGCCGGCTGCCCGTCATCCTCGGCGCCGCGGGCGGGAGCGCTGCCCTCCTTGTCTTCGCCGTGGGGGCTTTCGCGTTCTTCTCCGATCTCGCCGATCCCAGGAGCCGGCCGGCGCGGATCGCACCCGTCGCCTCGCAATGGCCCGACCTGAAGGACGGCGTTCCGGCGTTGGCACCGGCCTCCAACGGGTTGCCGGAAGCGCGCCGGGCCAGCCTGCCGGCCGCGGAACCCGTCGCACCGGCCGCATCGCCGCCGCCCGCGCCGGTGGCGGCTGCAGCGCCGGAGATCGCGCCGCCGGCCCGGGCGAACCTGCCGATCGAGCCGGCACCCACGGTTCCGGCCGCGGCCCGCACGGCGGCCGCGCTCGCCCCCGCCAAAGTCACGGTGCCGCTGCCTCCGAGCCGGAGCGAGATGGTGCAGGCGAAGACGGAGCAGCCGGCGCGTTTCGTGTCGCTGCCCGCGAAGACGAAACCCGAGATCGCCAAAACCGAAGCCAAGGTCGAGGCCAGAACCAAGACCGAGACGGCCAAAACTGACACAGCCAAGGCTGAAACCGCCAAGGTTGAAATCGCCAAGGCCGATCCCAGCCGGAAGCCCGCGCCCGTCGTCCGCAACCGCGCCACAGAAGCGGGGCCGACGCAGACCGCCTCGGCGCAAGCACCCGCCGCGCGACCGGCACAGGACGCGGCGGAAGAGCCGGAACTGCTCGGCGTCAAGATTCCCGGCGGCCGTCAGATCCGCGACGGCTGGGATGCCGCCGTGAGCGGCCTGCTCGGCAGCAAGTCCGGCGGCGAGTAAGGCCCGGCTCGAACGAGCCGGACGCCGCCCTAACGTTTGCACACCCGAAACCGTCGCCGGGGCGGCTTTCTTTGCCCCGGCACCGTCGCGAGGCGGCTCAGCCGCCCCGGCCGGTTTTGGTCGCCTCGCGGCGATGGCGCTGGGCGCGGGGGCTCTTCGGTGCCTTGGCGGCGGCCGGTCCATCCCCCTGCATCCGCTCGACGCGGACATCGGCGGGCCCACGCCGGGCGAAGGAGGCGGCGAAGTCATCCGCCGCGCTGGCGCGGACCTCGAAGGTCGTCTCGTTGTCGAAGATCCGGATGGAGCCGATATCGCCGCGGCCGATCTGCCCACGGCGGGTCAGCATCGGCAGAAGGCGGCGCGGCTCGGCCCGGTCGCGGCGGCCGAGATTGAGCCGGAACCACGCCGCCGGCTCGTCGTCACCGACCCGCGACGCGCCGACCGGCACACCGCTGCGGGAATCCGGACGCCGGCTGGTCTCGTAGGCCGGATCGCTCACCTCCTCCGGCACGGGGATGCGCGAGCGGTAGAGCCGGGCGAAGGCCGCGGCGAGACGCTCGGGCGGGCAGCGCTCCATCAGCGCCTCGGCCCATTCCCGCTCCCACTCGCGGTCCTCTTCCGTCTCGGGCTCGGCGAGCAGCGGATCGGACATCATCCGCTCGCGGTCGAGGATGCGGATTTCGTCCGCGTTCGGCGGGCCGCTCCAATCGGGACTGACCTTGGCGATGGCGAACATCTGCTCGGCCCGCCGCCGCTTGGCCGGCGGCACGAGCACGACGCTCGTCCCCTTGCGGCCGGCGCGGCCGGTGCGGCCGGAGCGGTGCTGCATCACCTCGGCATCGTGCGGAAGGTCGGCGTGGATGACGAGGTCGAGCCCCGGCAGGTCGATGCCGCGGGCGGCGACGTCGGTGGCGACGCAGACGCGGGCACGGCCGTCGCGCAGGGCCTGGAGCGCGGCGTTGCGCTCGCCCTGGCCGAGTTCGCCCGAGAGCGCCACGGCGGAGAAGCCGCGCTCGGTCAGCGAGGCCTGAAGATGGCGCACGCGGTCACGGGTGTTGCAGAACACGATCGCCACCGGCGCATCGACGTAGCGCAGAATGTTGACGACGGCGTGCTCGACCTCGCGCGGCATCACCCGCACCGCGCGGTAGACGATGTCGGCATGGCCGCGGGTCTCGCCGGCGACCGCGAGACGCAGGGCGTCGCGCTGGTAGCTCTCGGCGAGCGCGACGATGGCCTTCGGCAGGGTCGCCGAGAACAGCAGGGTGCGCCGGTCCTTCGGGGTCGATGCCAGGATGAATTCGAGATCCTCGCGAAAGCCCATGTCGAGCATTTCGTCGGCCTCGTCGAGGATGACGGCGCGAAGACCTTCGGTGACGAGCCGGCCGCGCTCCATGTGGTCGCGCAGGCGCCCCGGCGTGCCGACGACGATGTGGACACCGGCCTCCAGCGCGCGGGCCTCGCGGCGCGGATCCATGCCGCCGACGCAAGGGACGATGCGCGCGCCGGTCTGCGCGTAGAGCCAGGTCAGCTCCCGCTGCACCTGGAGTGCCAGCTCACGGGTCGGAGCGATGACGAGCGCCAGCGGCGCGCCGGGCGGCGGCAGCGCCTCGTCTTCGCCGAGCAGCGTACCGGCGATGGCGAGACCGAAGGCAACGGTTTTGCCCGATCCGGTCTGAGCCGAAACGAGCAGGTCGCGCTCTGGGACGGCATCGAGCACCGCCTGTTGAACGGGTGTCGGCTCGGCATAGTTGCGCTCGGTGAGCGCCCGCGCCAGGGGGGAGGGCAGAGACGGAAATGGCAAGGGAGATGCGCCTTAAGAACCGGCGCATTCGCACCGGTACACGCGAACCGGCAGACGGCCGGATCGGAATTCGGATGCCGTTTCTAACGCCAACCGGGCGCGGAGACCACTACCTGCACTGCGCAGCGGCGTTGCACGGTGCGGATTACGCGGGCGAACCTGCAGCGATGCCTCGGCCTTTTCGAGAGGATCGCCTCTCGTTGACGGTTCGCAACGATATCCCGCCCTGTGCCTGCACCGGAGCCGGTCGTCGCCGATACCAGTCCCGGTCGCTCCAGGGGCGGGCGCTTCTCGACGGCATCGCCGCGCACAACGACGGCGGATCGGCCGAGCGCGTCCTACGCCGCCCGCTCCTCCACCAGGGCGACGATGTCGTCCCAGCGCGAGAGGAAGGCAGTGACGCAGTCCGGATCGAAATGCCGGCCCGCCTCCGCCTCGACATGGGCGCGCGCCCGTTCCAGGGACCAGGCGGGCTTGTAGCTGCGCACGGAGATCAGCGCGTCGAACACGTCGGCCACCGCGACGATCCGGCCGGAGCGGGGAATCTCCTCGCCCTTCAGACCGCGAGGATAGCCGCTGCCGTCCCAGCGCTCATGGTGGGTCAGCGCGATCTCGGCGGCGATCTGGAGCAGGCGCGAGGGGCTGTCATGCAGCATGTGGTAGCCGCGCAGGGCGTGCTGGCGCATCTCCTCCCACTCGTCGGGGGTGAGGGGGCCGGCCTTCATCAGGATGTGGTCGGGGACCGCGATCTTGCCGATGTCGTGCATGGTCGAGGCCAGAGCCACGTCGTCGGCCTCCGCCGACGACAGGCCGAGTCCCTCGGCCACCGCGATGACGCAGCCGGCCACGCGGGTGAGATGGTCGCCGGCCCGGTCGTCGCGGAACTCGGCGGCCAGCATCAGGCGGCGGATCAGTTCGCGCTCGCGCGCCGAGGCGTCGGCCACCGCCCGCGCCGCGTCGCGCCGCATGGCGCGCGCCCGATCGTCGCTCTCCCGGCGCGCCAGGGCGAGTTCGATCAGGACGCCGACCCGGTCCTGAAATTCCAGGGCGTCGAAGGGCTTGGGCAGCGTGTCGGTGGCGCCGGCCTCGCGGCCGATCCGGCGCAAGGTGCGGGCATCGCCGCCGGCCACGAGCAGGACCGGCGTACGGACGAGGCTCTCCTGCTCCCGCAGGGCGCGGATCAGGGCCGGGGCGTCGAAGCGCTCGGGCTCGGCCTCCAGCACGATCACCTCAGGGGCTTCGGCGATCAGGTCGTCGATGACATGGCCCGAGATCGCGAGGATGCGGGCGCTGCAGGGCTGCCCGCGCAAAGCGAGGACGAGGGGAGCCGGGGTCCGCGCCGCCACGATGGCGACCACCGCGTCCCGGCCTCGCTCACCGCTTCCTTGCGCGCCGCCCGTCATCGCGTCATCCACGGCGATCCCGGCGCGGCCCGCCGCCCGCCGACTCCCGATCACCGCCCCCTGCGTGCCAGAATATGGTTAACCGAAATTTGACACGGCGTGACCGACCTTCGCGCGGCCGAGCCGATCGCGGAAACCGGGCCCCACTTTTCGGGCCAGCGCGCTAGATTCCCGGCATGACCGACGCCTTCCCCCTCGATCCGCGGCTCGTCGCCGACACCCATGCCGTGGGCGATCTCGCCCTCTGCTCCGTCCTGCTGATGGACGATGCACGCTTCCCGTGGCTGATTCTGGTGCCGCGGCGGCCGGGCTTGAGCGAACTCACCGACCTCACGCCGGAGGATGCGAGCCTCGCCTTCGAGGAAACGCGGATCGCGGTCAGGGTCATGCAGGCGCTCGCCCAGCCGGACAAGGTCAACGTCGCCAGCCTCGGCAACGTGGTGGCGCAGCTTCACATCCACGTCGTGGCCCGGTTCCGCTCGGATCCGGCCTGGCCGGGGCCGGTCTGGGGCGTCGGCGAGCGCAAGCCCTATCCGCCGCATGCCCGCGCCGCCCTGCTCGAACGGGCCGCCGCCCTGTTCATGGCCGCGTGAGGCGCCCCGGATGACAGGCTCGCCCACCACGCCCGGCCGGGATGCGCTCGCCTATGCCGCGAGCCGCCTCGTACGGCACTCCGCCGAATTCGGCCCGGCCCCCGCCCTGACGGATGCCGGAGCGGATGCCCGCCTCGTGCTGATGGCGGGCGAGACAGTGATCCTGCGCGCCGCCCCGGCGGAGACCGGCACGGCCCTGCTTACGCCGAACGAGGCCGGCCGGGCCGGCGAACGCGCCGTCGAAATCTACCTCGGACGGGTCGAGGGGCGGCCGGTCTTCGCCGGCGCCGTCCCGGGGGAGGCGGCCCTCCTCTTCCCCGAGCCCGGCCACCGCGCCCTCGACCTGCGGGCGCTCGCGACCGAGGGCGCGGTGGCCCGCGAGGAGCAGGGACTCATCGCCACCGCCAAATCGGTGTTGGCCTGGCATGCCCGGCACCGCTTCTGCGCCAATTGCGGCAGCCCAACCACCATCGCCGCAGGCGGCTTCCGCCGGGAATGCGAGGCTTGCGGGCTGCACCATTTCCCACGCACCGATCCCGTGGCGATCATGCTCGTGCGGCGGGGCGAGACCTGCCTGCTGGGGCGTGGCCCGCATTTCAAGCCGGGGATGTATTCCTGCCTGGCCGGCTTCATCGAGCCCGGCGAGACGGTCGAGAACGCCGTGCGCCGCGAGACCCGGGAGGAGACCGGCGTCGCGGTCGGCGCCGTCGCCTATCACGCCTCGCAGCCCTGGCCGTTCCCGGCCTCGCTGATGATCGGCTGCGTGGCCGAGGCCGTCTCGGAGGACATCCGCACCGATCCCGACGAGCTGGAGGATGCGCGCTGGTTCTCGCGCCCGGACGTGGCGCGGATGATCGCCGGCAACCACCCGGAGGGCCTGACCGTGCCGCCGGCCACCGCCATCGCCCACCTGCTGCTGCGCGACTGGCTGGACGGTGTCATTGGTCCTGCGCCGGGCTCGACGGCGTAAGGCGAGCGCGCTCGCGCTTCACGGACGCGAGCGGATGGTGTAGGCGCCCCCACTTGGCCGGGAAACCGGCCGAGGAATTGGCCGGGGAAGTCGGGCCCTGCGCGGCGGCCCGGTTCCGGGGGAACCGTGCCCCGGGCCTCAAGGCCGGACCTACCGCCGGGAGCGAGAACCATGACCGCCCGCATCGATGCCGCCTTCGCCCGCTGCCGCGCGGAAGGACGTGCCGCCCTCGTCACCTATGTGATGGCGGGCGATCCCGATCCGGAGACCTCGCTCAAGGTGCTCGAAGCTCTGCCGAAGGCGGGGGCCGACATCGTCGAGTTCGGCCTGCCCTTCACCGATCCCATGGCCGACGGGCCGGCGATCCAGGCGGCGGGTCTGCGGGCGCTGAAGGCGGGCCAGGATCTGCGCGGCACCCTCGCGCTCGTCCGCCGCTTCCGCGAGGGCGACGACCAGACGCCCGTGGTTCTGATGGGCTACTACAACCCGATCCATACCTACGGCGTGCCCCACTTCCTGGAGGATGCGCAGGCGGCCGGCATCGACGGTCTGATCGTCGTCGATCTGCCGCCGGAGGAGGACGAGGAGCTCTGCCTCCCGGCGCTCGAAAAGGGGCTCGCCTTCATCCGCCTCGCGACCCCGACCACGGACGAGGCCCGCCTGCCGGCGGTTCTCGCGAACACCGCGGGCTTCGTCTACTACGTGTCGATCACCGGCGTGACCGGCACGGCGACCCCCGATTTCGGCCGGGTGTCGCAGGCGGTCAGCCGGATCACGGCGCATACGAACCTGCCCGTCGTCGTCGGCTTCGGCGTGAAGACCGGCGCGCACGCGGCTGAGATCGCCCGCGGCGCCGACGGCGTGGTGGTGGGCTCGGCCCTCGTCGATGCCCTGGCCCGCAGCCTCGAGCCCGGCGACCGGGCCGGGAGCGGCACGGTGGAGGCGGTCACCTCCCTGGTGCGCGAACTGGCGCAGGGGGTCCGCAGCGCCGCCAAGGCGCCGGCCGGGTCCTGACCGCAGCCGCTCAGCAGGGAGATCCCCTGGGATCGAGGCGGCGGCGATCCGATATCGATGTGGCATGGGAACGCGGCAAGTGAACGCGCTGGGACAGGGAGTCTGACGCCATGGTCGAGCCGATGAACTGGATCTCGGAGGTCGTACGGCCCCGGATCAAGACGCTGTTCAAGCGCGAGACGCCGGAGAACCTCTGGGTCAAGTGCCCCGACACGGGCCAGATGGTCTTCCATAAGGAAGTCGAGCAGAACCACTGGGTCATTCCCGGCTCCGAACACCATCTCAAGATGTCGGCCACGGCGCGTCTCAAGATGATGTTCGACGAGGGCACCTGGATCGACGTGCCGCTGCCCGAGGTGCCGGCCGACCCGCTCAAGTTCCGCGACGAGAAGCGCTACGTCGACCGTCTCAAGGAGGCGCGGGCCAAGACCGGGATGCCCGACGCGTTCAAGATCGGCTTCGGTCGCGTCGGCAGCCTGCCGATGACGATCGCGGCTCAGGAATTCGGCTTCATGGCCGGCTCCCTCGGCATGGCCGGCGGCGAGGCCTTCGTCCGCGGCGCCGAGACCGCGCTCGAGAAGCGCACCCCCTACGTGCTGTTCGCGGCCTCCGGCGGCGCGCGGATGCAGGAGGGGATCCTCTCGCTTATGCAGATGCCCCGCACCACGGTCGCCGTGCGCCGGCTCCGGGCCGCGCGGCTGCCCTATATCGTGGTGCTGACCAACCCGACCACCGGCGGCGTCACCGCCTCCTACGCCATGCTCGGCGACGTGCATCTGGCCGAGCCCGGCGCGCTGATCTGCTTTGCCGGCCCCCGCGTCATCGAGCAAACCATCCGCGAGAAGCTGCCCGACGGCTTCCAGCGGGCGGAGTATCTGCGCGAGCACGGCATGGTCGATCAGGTCGTCCACCGGCATCAGCTCAAGGAAACGATCAGCCGGCTCTGCGGCTTGCTGATGGACGTGCGTCGGACGCCCGAGCCCGGCACCGCCCCCGAGCCGACCACCCCCGAACCCCTGCCGAACGCGGCCTGAACTCAATCCGCGACAGAAGGTCTCCGCGCGAGATGGAATCCTCCGACGCGTTGATGGCGCGCTTCCTCGCCCTGCATCCGCGCACGATCGACCTGTCGCTCGGGCGCATCCAGCGCCTGCTGGCGGCCTTGAATCATCCCGAGCGGCGGCTGCCGCCGGTGATTCACGTCGCCGGCACCAACGGCAAGGGCTCGACCATCGCCTTCATGCGGGCAATCCTGGAGGCAGGGGGCCTGGCCGCCCACGTCTACACCTCGCCCCACCTCGTGCGCTTCCATGAGCGCATCCGCCTCGGCGGCATCGGCGGTGGTCACTACGTCGCCGAAGACCGGCTCGCCGACGCCTTCGCCCGCTGCGAGGCGGCCAACAAGGGCGATCCGATCACCGTGTTCGAGATCACCACTGCGGCCGCCCTGCTGCTGTTTTCCGAATGCCCCGCCGACGTGCTGCTGCTGGAAGTGGGCCTCGGCGGCCGGGTCGATGCCACCAACGTCATCGACCACCCGGCCTGCGCCGTGGTCACCCCGATCGGGCGCGACCATGCCGAATATCTCGGCGACACCGTCGAGGCGGTGGCGATGGAGAAGGCCGGCATCTTCAAGCGCGGCTGCCCGGCGGTGATCGCCGCCCAGGATTATGCCGGGGCCGATGCCGTCCTCTGCCGCCAGGCCGAGCGGATCGGCGCGGTGCCGGTGCGGATCGGCAACCAGGATTTCTCCGTGCACGAGGAGAGCGGGCGCTTCGTCTACCAGGACGAGATCGACCTGTTCGATCTGCCGCGCCCCCGCCTCGCCGGGCGCCACCAGCTCACCAATGCCGGCACCGCCATCGCGGCCCTGCGCGCGGCGGGCTTCGGCGACATCGGCACGGTCGCCCTCGAAGCCGGCCTGCGCAACGTCGATTGGCCGGGCCGGCTCCAGCGCCTCGTGCGCGGGGCGCTCGCCGAGCGGATGCCCAAGGACGCCGAGCTGTGGCTCGACGGCGGCCACAACGCCGATGGCGGGCGCATCCTCGCTGCCGCCATGGCCGATCTCGGCGAGCGCAGCGACGTGCCGCTGGTCCTGATCGTCGGGCTGCTCGGCACCAAGGATGCCGAAGGCTTCCTGAAGAACTTCGTCGGCCTTGCCCGCTCGCTGGTAGCGGTGCCGATCACCGGCCAGATGGCCGCGCGGCCCGCCGAGGAAGTGGCGGAAATCGCCCGTGAGGTCGGTCTCTCGGCCGAGGTCGCTCCGAGCGTCGAGGCGGCGTTGGCGGCCCTGTCGGACACGGTCTTCGAGCGCCCGCCGCGGGTCCTCATCTGCGGTTCGCTTTATCTCGCGGGCGCCGTGCTCGAAGCCAACGGCACGATCCCGGTCTGACCGCATCCGCCGGATCGAAGCGGACATGCGACGGGCGCGGCGCGAGGGGCAGAGAATCGCGCCGCAAGGCCATCGCTGGGCAAACCGCACGAGCCGGAAGCGATTCGCGCGTCACGCCGGGCGGCAAAAGACCTTCATCGACCTTCCGTCGTCCGGCCCGTGACCTGTCGAATCATCCAACCGACGCGATGGCGTCTGCGCGCCGTCCCGTCGATCGGCCCATCCTGATCGCCTGATTTACGCAAAACTGGTTTCGGCCCTCCAGCGCACCGGATGTAACCGCTCGGCGGGTCGATTGTGGCCCTCCGGGTGTGGCCTGTTCGCTACATCTCAGGCCAGGGAAATGGTCTAGCTTGTGGGCGATCGGGTTTCTGCTGGGGATCAACAAGTGAAAAAGCTTCTCACCTCTCTCGCCGCCTTCACGGCGCTGACCGCGGCGGCCTCCGCCGCCGACCTGCCGCGCCGCGCTGCTCCGCCGCCGGTCTTCACGCCCATCCCGGTGTTCACCTGGACCGGTTTCTACGCCGGTTTCAACGCTGGCTACGGCTTCGGCGTCGATGACAACGGTGCGGCTCCGGTCGTCGGCGTGAACAGCCTGACCGGCCTCGTGCGTCCCGGCCAGACCGCCGTCATCGCCTTCGGCGGCAACAGCCGCAGCGACGGCTTCGTCGGCGGTGGTCAGATCGGCTACAACTACCAGTTCACCCCGGGCTCCGGTGTCGTGATCGGTATCGAGGCCGACGCTCAGTACGTCGATTTCGGCCGTGACCGGAACCAGTTCGCGGTCGCGAACAGCAACCCGGCCTTCCCGGGCGTCGCCGCTCAGCAGGTGTTCAACCCGAACGGCCTGTCCAGCCTCGACTTCTTCGGCACCGTCCGTGGTCGCCTCGGCTACGCCTTCGACCGCGTCCTGTTCTACGGCACCGGCGGCTTCGCCTACGGCGCCGGCGGCGGCCGTCAGTTCGGCCTGCCGAACAGCTCCTCCGACGACTTCCGCACCGGCTACGCTGCTGGCGGTGGTGTCGAGTACGCTCTCCCGACCGACTCGTTCCTGAACTTCTTCCGCTCTTCGGCCGTCACGCTGAAGGTCGAAGGTCTGTACGTGAACCTCGATCGCGGCGGCGGTGCCCTCAACGGCGCCTTCGCGGTGAACAATGCCGGCGCCGTCATCGGCACGACCAGCCCGGGCGTGATCGTCGTTTCCGGCCCCTCGCGCCGCAACGACACCGAGTTCGCCGTCGTCCGCGCCGGCCTGAACTACAAGTTCGGCAGCTACTAAGCCGAACCTTCAATAACAGGGTCTCGAAACCAGGGAGCCCGGCCGCAAGGCCGGGCTTCTTGCGTTTTGGGGCCTGTCGCGAGCGAAGAAGGCATGAAAAAAGCCCGGCCTCGCGGCCGGGCTGTCTCGGGTCGTTCGGCCCGAATTCGGGTCGGGTCAGGCGCTCGCCTGGATCCAGCGGGAGAGATCGCCCTTGGGGGCGGCGCCGACCTTCTGGCTGGCGAGCTTGCCGTCCTTGAAGATCATCAGGGTCGGAATCGAGCGGATGCCGTAGGTCGAGGCGATGCCGGGGTTCTCATCGACATTGACCTTGACGATCTTCACCTTGCCCTGGAGATCGGCGGAGATCTCTTCCAGCGCCGGGCCGATCTGCCGGCAGGGGCCGCACCACTCCGCCCAAAAATCCACTACGACGGGCTCGGCGGACTGCAGAACGTCCTGCTCGAAGCTCGCATCGGTCACTTTCACGGTCGCCATCGTAGGTCCTTTCGACACGCGGGTCCCACGCGGGTGCATGGAGGGCCCCTGCGCAGAGGGCACCGAGAGCGGGTTCGGCGCCTCACGGTGAGGCGAGAATTGGCGACGCCCGACCGCCCGGTCAAGGCATCCCGCCCCGGCCGCGGGTCTGGCACGCCGAACCCACATGGATAAGCCTGCCTTCGTCCCCGCAATCCCCCCACAAGCGGCTTGCCGGCGGCCTTGTCCAGCACCTTGCCCCCGACGAACCACATGGCGAGTCCGTCTCCTCGCGCGGCCCAACCCTCGCCGTGGGCCACCTGCGCCCCATTTGGCGAGCAAGATCGGCGACCCGCACAAGGATCAATCGACGTGACGCGCACCCTTTCCCTCTTGCTCGCCACCGTTGCGGCCCTCGGCCTCGATGCCCCAGCCTTCGCTCAGCAACCGGCCGGACAGGAGTCGCGCTCGCCCCGCATCGAGGGTGAGTCCTTCCAGGCGCCGGCCGCGCCGAGTGCCGGCACATCGATCGCCGAGAAGGAAGCGCCGAACACCGAGTACAAGCCGCTTCTGCCCAACCAGACTCGTGCGCCGGAGCCCGCGCAGAAGACCGAGTTCGAGACCGCCGTCGTGGCCAAGGGCCTGGAAAGCCCCTGGGCGATGGAGTTCCTGCCCGACGGCCGCATGATCGTGACCGAGAAGGCCGGCAAGATCCGCCTGATCGCTAAGGACGGCACGGTGGGCCAGCCGGTGGCGGGCGTGCCGAAGGTCGATTCGAAGGGGCAGGGCGGTCTTCTCGACGTCGCGCTGAGCCCGAGCTTCGCCGCGGATCGCACGATCTACTTCAGCTACAGCGAGCCGCGCGACAAGGGCAACGGCACCACGGTCGCCAAGGCCAAACTAGTCGAGAGCGATGGCAAGGCCAAGCTCGACGACGTCAAGGTCATCTTCCGCCAGATGCCGACCTATGACGGCGACAAGCATTTCGGCTCGCGCCTCGTCTTCGCGCCGGACGGCAAGCTGTTCGTCACCGTGGGCGAGCGCTCCGACAAGCAGACCCGCGGGCAGGCGCAGGATCTGACGAGCGGGCTCGGCAAGGTCTTCCGCATCGACACCGACGGCAACGCCCCGAAGGACAACCCCTTCACCGGCGGCGAGAAGGCCAAGCCCGAGATCTGGTCCTACGGCCACCGCAACGTCCAGGCCGCCGCCCTGGACAACCAGGGCCGTCTCTGGACCGTGGAGCACGGGCCGCGCGGCGGCGACGAGCTGAACCGCCCGCGCCCCGGCCTCAACTACGGCTGGCCGGTGGTCACCTACGGCATCGAGTATTCCGGCGAGAAGATCGGCGATGGCCAGACCCAGGCCGGCGGCACGGTGCAGCCGGTCTATTACTGGGATCCGGTGATCGGCCCCTCGGGCATGGCGCTCTACGACAAGGACGCGTTCCCGGCCTGGAAGAACCAGTTCCTTATCGGCGGCCTCGTCAGCACCGGGATCGTTGCGCTCAAGCTCGACGGCGACAAGGTCGTCACCGAGGAGCGCATCCCGCTGGAACACCGCGTCCGCGACGTGCGGGTCGGCCCCGACGGCGCCGTCTACGCGGTGACCGAGGATGACGGCCAGATCGTCAAGCTGACGCCGAAGAAGGGCAGCTGAGGCAGACGGAACGGGTCTCGCCGAGGCTCCCCCCTCTCCCCGCTGTGCGGGGAGAGGGAATGTACCGCTCATGGTGCTCGATCATCGGGCAACGCTCATTGTCCGAGCAGAGCCCCCTCCACCCGCCGCACCACCGGCCCCGAGGTCCAGACCAGCAGCGCCACGATCGCGTGTTCGGGCCAGATCGCGGCGGCGAGCCGCGCGTAGAGGCTAACCTGAGCCGCCTCGCGCTCCGGCAGCGGCGCGTCGTCCGCGGGCGGGCGGCCGGTCTTGAAGTCGCAGAGGAGCACCCGGCCGTCCTCGACGACGAGCCGGTCGATCCGGCCGGTGACGTCGCGCTCGATCCCCTCGACGAGGATCCGGCCCGAGAGCGCCACCTCGGCCCGGGCCTGGTCCGAGAACAGCGGCGCGAGATCCGGCGCCTCGATCAGCCGCAGAACCGCGCGGACGAGATCCTTGCGCTTGGCCTCCTCCAGAGTGGGCGCGCGGGCACGGGCGAAGCGCTCGGCGGCTTCGGCCCGCCGGGCCGGCTCGATCCGCGGCAGGTGTTCGAGAAGCGAGTGGACCAGGGCGCCGCGGCGGCGGGCCTCGGCATCACCGAGGCGCCGACGGGGCTGGCGCTGCCCGTCCGCCGCGCCGAGCGCGCCCGAGGGGCTCAGCGGCGGCGCGGCCTCAGCCTCCGGCGCGGCAGCCGAGAACAGCCAGTCCGGCACCGTCTCGGGTTCCGGCGGGGCCGTGTCCGCCGCGGCGGCGGCGAGCGAGGCGGCCGAACCGTCGCGCCAGATCGTGATCGGCCCGTGCTCGGTCTCGACCGCTTCGCCGTCCCCCAACCCCCGCTCCAGGCCGATGCGGACCATCTCGCACCACGAGGCCGGCGTCTCCCGGGTCGCGCCGCGATAGGGCGCGATGACGAGGTGGTCGGCGGCCCGGGTCATGGCGACGTAGAGCAGGCGGTTATGCTCTTCCCGCGCCCGCGCCTGGAGGGCGGAGCGGGCGGCCAGCGTCGCCGCGCAATCCTGCGTGCGCCCGCCGGTCCAGACCGGCGGCAGCGGCCCGTCGGCGGAGGAGTCGAGGCCGAGCAGCGGCGGGTCATTGCGGCCGAGCGGCTCGCAGCCGTCGATGACGACGACGACCGGCGCCTCCAGGCCCTTGGCGCCGTGAACCGTCATCACCCGCACCTCGTTGCGGCCCGATTCCAGATCGCGCTTGACCGAGAGGCCGCTTCGGCCGCGGCCGGGCCGGACGATGTAATCGGCGAGGAAGGCGTCGAGGCAGGGAGCGTCGCCCCCGTTCTCGGCGTCGGCAGCCTGGGCCAGGAACACGTCGATGGCATCGCCCGCCTCGCCGCCGAGCCGTGCCACCAGCCGGCTGCGCCCGCCATGGGGGCCGAGCAGGGCGGCGTAGAAGCCGAACGGGCCGTTCTCCGCCGCGAGCTGGATCCAGAGCCGCAGGGCCGTAAGGCCGCGGATCGCCGCCCCGTCGCCGGCCTCCGCGTGGCGGGTCAGTGCGTCTTCCAGCGTCTCGGCGAAGGGGCGGCGGGCGCAGATGCGGGTGAGGTCGTCGTCGGTGAGGCCGACGAGCGGGGTTTTGAGGGCGGTGGCGAGCGTCAGGTCATCGGCGGGCAGCAGGCCGGCGCGGCCGACCGCGACGAGATCGAGCACGGCGATGTGGCCCGCGACCTCCAGCCGGTCCTGGCCCGCCACCGGCACGCCGAGCCCCTTCATCGCCCGGATCACCTCCTCGAACGCGGCCGAGCGCTTGCGCACGAGGATCAGCACGTCGCCGGGCCGCCAGATCCGGCCGCAGGCATCGCCCTTCGTCGTCCAGGTCTTCACCGCCCGGGCGATACGGCGGGCGACGACGATGGCCGGCGCGTTGGGCTCGGGCGCATCGACCGGGGCGGCCCAGGCATCGGGCTCCTCGGCTTCGGCGGGCTCCTCGATCCCCCACAGTTCGACCGCGCCGGGCACGCCGGCGCGGGCGGAGGCGTGGACGGTGCCCGGCGCGCCCGCATCGAAGGAGAGGCCGGCGAAATGATCCGGCACGCCGAACACGGCATCGACCGCGGCGAGCACATGGCTCGCGGTGCGGAACGAGAGCCGCAGGCTGACATCGGCGAAATCGTGCCCGGCGCCCTCCGCCGCCCGGCCCCAGGCGCGGCGGGTCAGCTCGAATTCCCGCGGGTCGGCGCCCTGGAAGCTGTAGATCGACTGCTTCGGATCGCCCACGGCGAAGCGGGTGCGGGTGAGGCCGCGCGCGCCTTCGCCCGCCGCGAACTCGGCGGTGAGCGTGCGCAGGATCTCCCATTGCTGCGGGTTGGTGTCCTGCGCCTCGTCAACGAGGACGTGATCGACGCCGCGGTCGAGCTTGTACAGGACCCAGGAGGCGCCGACCCGCGAGAGCAGGTCGAGGGTCTTGTGAATCAGGTCGTCGAAATCGAGGGCGCCGAGACGCGTCTTCTGCGCCTCGACCCGGCGGTGGATCTCGGCGGCGAGCCGAAACAATCCCAGCGTCCGGGCGAGCGCGCGGGCGGCCCGTAGCGCGTCGAAGAGCGGGATCAGCCGGGCCTGCTCATCGAGCAGCGCCTGCTTGACGTCCTCCGGCACCGCCTTGGTGCCGAAGGATTTGGCCGCCCGCGGCTCGTCCTTGTCGGTGAAGAAGACCGAGCGGTAGGGCGCCAGCGCCTTGCCCGCGCCGAGGGCGGCATGCGCCTCCATGAGCCCGTCGGCGAGTTTCTCGTCCGTCGCCTTGCCGGTGCGCAGCCGGCCCGCGATCTCGCGCCAGTCACCGAGGCTACTGCCCTCTAGGATCTCCGCCTCGATGGTCTCGATGCTGGCGCCGTCCGGCAACGCCAGGGCGCGCGGCAGGCGGGCGAGCGCCGGCTCCAGGGCGCGGTGGTCGGAGAACAGGGCCCGCGTCCGCATGGCCGAGCGGATCGCGTCGCGCAGGGTGTCGCCAGAGGCCTCCGCGCCGACCACGGCGAGCGCATCGGAGAGCGCTTGGTTGCCGCCGAGGATCGCGTCGGCGAGCACGTTGTCGGTTTCGATCTCGAACGCCTCGCGCGACTGGTTGTCGTCGAGCACGACGAAGCGGGCCGGCACGTTGGCCTCGAACGGGAACATGTGCAGCAGCCGCTCGCACAAAGCGTGCAGCGTCTCGATCTTGAGGCCGCCCGGCGTCTCGACGGCGCGGGCGAACAGGCGGCGGGCCAGCCGCAGGGTGTCGCGGGCGGGTCGCTCGCCGGTGAGTTCGGTGAGTTCGGCGGTCAGCGCCGCATCGTCCAGCGTCACCCAGCGGCCGAGGCGCTGGAACACGCGGATCGACATGTTGGCAGCCGCCGCCTTGGTGAAGGTGAGGCAGAGGATGCGGCCGGGCGGCGCCCCATCGAGGAGCAGGCGCAACACCCGGTCGGTGAGCACCTTGGTCTTGCCCGCGCCGGCATTGGCCGAGACCCAGGCCGAGAGGCGCGGGTCGGCGGCCCGGCGCTGGGCCGCCTTGGTCAGGTCATCGACGGTGAAGCCGGTCAGCGGGGCGTTCACGCGGCTTCTCCTTGCCCGGCCAGCGACCATTCGAGGACGCGGGCGAGGTGATCGTACTCGTTGTAAGCGCGCTCGTATTGCGGATAGGGGCGCGAGAGGTAGGCGGCCTCGCCGGTCATGTAGCGGGCGATCAATCCGCGCAGGCGCTGCCAATGCTCCTCGACGACGGCCTCCACCGCCCGCGCATCGCCGGGCGGCGGCTTGACCGGGATCGGCCGGAACGGCTCGCGCCCACCCGAGGCGTAGACGTAGAGGAGGTCCGGCGGGGAGGCGGCCTTCAGCCCCTCGAAGGCGCCGTGCATCAGCATCGCCGCCTCCAGGGTGAGCTGGGGCGAGAAACCGGCAAAGACGGTGCGGTTGCTCGGCGGCGTGCCGGTCTTGAAATCGACGATGCAGTAGCTGCCGTCGGCGCGGGCCTCGATCCGGTCGGCACGGGCCGAGAGCGTGAAGGTTCGCTCGCCCAAGGGGATCGTCACCTTGCCCGAGCGCTCGGCGTGGATCGTGTGCAAGCCCTGGCGCTGGCTCGCTTCCCATTCGAGGAAAGCGACCGCCATGCGCTCGTAGCGGGGAAACCACTCGGCATAGAGTTCCGGGTACTGGTCCTGCAGCGGACCGAAGGCATCGAAGGCGATCGCGTAGAGCAGGGTTTCCGCGTCCGCCGGCAGCGCGCCGGGATGAGCTTGGGAGAAATCGCCGAGGACCTTGTGGATCAGGCTGCCGCGCTCAGCCGCGCCCGGCACCACGGCGATCGGCTCCAGCGCCTCCAAGCCCAGGATATGCCGGGCGTAGATCGAGTAGGGATCGCGCACCAGCGTCTCGATCTCGGTGACGCTGAGGCGCTCCGGGAACAGAGCCGGGTCGGGCTTGGGCGCGGGGCGCTTGAGGCGCGGCGGCGGCGCCTCCTGGCCACGATCGAGCCGCGCGGCGAGCCCGCGCAGGCGCTGGCCGCGGGCGATGGCGTCGGCCCAGACCGCATCACCGCCGAAGGCACGCAGGCGCTGGAGGAAGCGCGACGGCACCGTCGGCGAGCCCTCGCGCTTGGCCGCGCGGGTGACCACGGCGTCATGGGTGCCGAGCCCCTGCACGAAGTCGTGGGCCGCCTGTCCGATCCGCCGCTCGGGCGGGCTCAGGCCCACATCTCCGCGCATCGGCCGGTTGAGGAAGGCGTCGGTGGTCTGGCGCACCGGCCAGACCGTCTCGTCGAGCCCGCCCAGCACGATGCGATCGACGGAGAGCAGGCGCGCTTCGAGCGGCCCGAGGATGCGCAGGCGCGGATGCGCGCTCCGCTGCGCGCAGGCGACAGTGCGGTCGCGGGCAAGCGCGGTGAAGAAGGCGGCGTAGTCGGAGAACCGGCCCGGCAGCTCTTCCTGCTCAGCGGATTCGAGGTCGTCGAACAGGCCGTCGAGCGTGTCGAGGGAGGGATCGTCGGTCTCGTCCGCGTCACCCTCTTCGGCCCCGCCCATCATCCGCTCGCAGGCCTCGCGGTGCCCGGCGGCGAGCGCCACGAGGTTGCCGATCTCGGGCTGCAGGTCGGTGCGGAACGCATCGAGCGCGATCTCCAGCCGGTCCAGGATGTCTTCGGCGAGATCCCAATCGACCGGCTTTAGGCGCTTCTTGGCGCGCGGCACCCGCTCGGTGGCGTTCCGTTGCAGCGCCACCGCGGCGCGCATTCCGTCGAAGCTGTTCTTCGGGATCGGGGCGGGGCCGCGCAGGCCGCCGATCTCGAGGGCCGCGGCCGCGCGCACGACCTCGCGGCGGGTGAGCCCCAGCCGCACGAAGGGGTGGGCGAGAAGCGCGATGACGCGGGCCGGCGCCACCTCGGCGGCGAGTTCGGCGACGAGCCGGGCGAAGCGCCCGGCCTGCGAGCGCGCCAGGCTCAAGCCCGCCGAATCTTCGGCCGCGATGCCCCAGCGGGCGAGTTCGGCCGAGACGCGTAGCGCCAGTCCGCGGTCGGGCGTGACGAGGGCCGCGGTCGCGCCGGGCGTCTCCAGCGTCTCGCGCAGGGCGAGCGCGGCGACCAGCGCCTCCTCGCGCTCGTCCGCCGCCTCGACCACGGCGAGGCCCGCCATCCCCTCCCGCGCGAGGGTCATCCGCTCGGCCGCGTCGAGGCCGGCCCAGGCATCGGTGGTCTCGGCCGGGCGCAGGGCCTGCGACAGCAGCTTTTCCCGCGCCACTGCCTCGGGTGAGAGATCCCCCAGCGTCTCGACATCCCGGCGCTCGACGGCAAAGCCCCTCGGTCCGGTCAGCGCCCGAAGGATCGCCTGCGGATGGCCGTGGGCGATCTCGTCGTGCTTGCCGCCGGCGCCGTCGATCGCCTCCCAGCCCTCCGCGTCGAGGTGCAGGTCGAGCCCCGGCAGCACCACCGCGCCGCGGGGCAGGCGGGCCACTGCCGCGATTAGCCGAGCGGTGGCCGGCACCGAGCCGGTGGAGCCGGCCACGATCACCGGATCGCCCGGCCGCTCGCGGAACAGCCGGTCGGCCTCCGCGAGCACGAGGCGGCGGGCGCGGGCGGTGGGGTCGGCGAGCGAACGGGCGGCGAGGATGTCGGGCCAGTGCTCGGCGGCGATCTTCAGGAAATCGAGGGTGAGGCGGAAATAGCGCGAATGCTCGGCCTCCACCGCCGCGGCGATCTCGCTCCAGGGCAGGCCCTCGACGGTGAGCGCATCCATCAGCCCTTCGAGGTCGGCGGCGAGCGCCACCGCGTCGGCAGGGGAGGACGGAACGAGGAAGGGCACCTCGTCGTCGATGGGCAGGAGTTCGCGGTCCACCGTCTCCGCCCATTTCTGGACGAGCCGGGCCAGGATCAGCCGGCGCTCCAGCGCGGGGATCGAGGGGTAGAGCAGGTCCTCCGGCGTCTCCAGCAGCGTGTTGGACGAGAGGTCGAGCTCCGCCTCGTCGGCCTCGCCTAGCGGGATCATCCGCGGCAGCAGGGCCGCTCCGCCGAGGCGTTGCGCCAGCACGGTCGAGAGCGCGCGCACCGCGCGCTGCGTCGGCAGGTAGAGCGTCACCGAGGCGAGCGCGAAGGGATCGCCGCCGACCGCGCCGACGAGGCGGCCCGACACGAGCGCGTCCGCCAGCGTCGGCAGGAACGGCGCACCGGGGGGAATCGTGAAGACGCGGGGGGCGGCGCTGGCGGACATGCTCGACGGTTTGAACCTGACGCTCTGCGGTCGTGACCGACCACTTGAGGGCAAGATGGTGAAGGCTTTCGAAAAGAGGCAGGGGCCGGCCCCGGCCGCTCCGCCCGCCGTTCGACCTTTGTTCTAGCATGCAACGGCGATTTGTGGAGGGCTGCCTGTTCGTCACACCAGGCTTGGCTTATCTCCTCCGCCGTTCCCGGACAGGGCAGCGCAGCAGGCGGACCGGTGGAAGAAGTCCTCACTCGATGGCTCGGCACGACGGCCTCGCTCCGCACCGAGATCGTCGCGGCCATCGGCCTGGTGCTCACATTCGGCGTCAGCGTCCACGTGCTGCTGCGCAAGCGGGTGGTGGGCGCGGCGATCGGCTGGATCGGGCTGGCGTGGCTGGCGCCGGTCTTCGGCACGCTGCTCTACCTCACCTTCGGCATCAACCGGGTGGAGCGGCGCGCCCGCCGGCTGAAGCGGCGCCCCTCGCAGACCATCGACGAGACGCCGCAGCCCTCCGCTCACGTGCCCGAGGCCTACCACGCCCTCGACTTGGCGGTGCAGGCGGTGACCGGCCTGCCGACGGTGGCGGGCAACCGGTTCGAGCTCCTCCGCAACGGCGACGAGGCCTATCCGGCGATGCTGGCGGCGATCGGCGAGGCCCGCCGCAGCGTCGCCCTGTCGAGTTACATCTTTCGCGACGACGCCACCGGCCGGGCGTTCTGCGCGGCGTTGAAGGCGGCGCAGGATCGCGGCGCCGAGGTGCGCGTGATCCTCGACGGCATCGGCAGCGGCTATTTCTTCCCGGCCGCGTGGCGGCATCTACGCCGGCTCGGGGTGCCGGCCGGCCTGTTCATGCACTCCGTGCTGCCCTGGCGGATGCCGTTCCTGAACCTGCGCACGCACAAGAAGCTGCTGATCGTCGACGGGAGGGTCGCCTTCACCGGCGGGGTCAACATCGCCGACGGCAACCGGGTCTCGGAGAAGCCGGACTTTCCGATCCGCGACACGCATTTCCGGATCGAGGGCCCGGTGGTCGAGCACCTGACCCAGGCCTTCATCGCCGATTGGCTGTTCGTCAGCGACGAGGAGCTGGAGGGCGAGGCGTGGCTGCCGCGGCTGGCGCCGGTTGGCACGGTCACCGCCCGCGTCGTCACCTCCGGCCCGGACGCCGACATCGAGAAGATCGCGACCGTGGTGCTCCAGGCGATCGCCTGCGCGAAGGAGTCGATCCGGCTGACGACCCCTTATTTCCTGCCCAACGAACTCGTGCTGAACGCGCTGAGCCTCGCGGCGGCGCGGGGGATCGCAGTCGATATCGCCATCCCCCGCAAGAGCGACCACCGCTTCGTCGATTGGGCGACCCACGGCCATATCGATCCGCTCCTGAAGAGCGGCGTGCGGGTCTGGATCGACGAGCCACCCTTCGATCACTCGAAGGCGATGACCGTCGATGGGCAATGGTGCTTCATCGGCAGCGCGAACTGGGATTCGCGCAGCTTCCGCCTGAACTTCGAGCTCAACGTGGAGGTCTACGACGTGGCGCTGGCCCGGGCGCTCGAAGCCTTCATTGCGACGAAGTTTCAGACCCCTTTGCGCCTGGCCGACCTCGACGCCCGCTCGCTCCCCGTGCGCCTGCGCGACGCAGCCGTCCGACTGCTTCTGCCATACCTCTGAGCCGGCCGACCGAGGGGCCCCCCTCCGGCGCGGGCGAGAGGTGCACCACGATCGGGTGATGGTCGGAGAGGCCGCGGGGCAGGACCATGCGCTCATGGCAGACAAGCCCGCGCACGAGGCAGCGGTCGAGCCGCAGCGGCAGCACATCGACCATGGCATGGGTCGGCCGCCGGGGGCCGACATCGCGAAAACCCGGCAGCAGGGCCGGGCCGACGATGTTGTAGTCGCCGAGCACCGCCGCGCGCGGCGGCAGGTGGCTCTCGATCCGCCGCAACTGACGCCGGTTCAGCACCTGGCCGTGCGAGAGATGCACGTTGGCGACGCCGAACTCACCGGTATCGAGCACTTGGCAGACCCGGTCGATCAGCACCCCCGGCGGCAGGGTGACGATCTCGGGCGGGTTGGGCCACGGCGTCGGGCTCCACATCGCCGGACCGTGGATGCGGCCGGGCAATTGCGCCCAGGCATAGACCCCGCCGACGCGCTTGGTCAGCGCTGCGATCTCCTTCGTCGCCTCCTGCATCAGCAGGAAGTCCGGCCGCTCCTGCTCGATCAGCGCCACGAGGCAATCCACCGCCGCGCCGGTGCGGCGCAGCAGGTTCCAGCTCACGATTTTTTTCGTGTTCGGACCGGGCTCGGCGGTGATCGGAGGGGGACGTCTGAGGAGCATGGCAGTCCGTTTGCCCGGGTCACGTGACGGCTTCAGGGCGGCGGGGAGGCAATGCGCGGAGCGCGGATCGGTTCGCCCCTCACTGCGCCTTGCCGAGGTCCTTCCCGTAATTCTACCCGTGACTCTTGCGGTCGAGGAAAGCCTCGATGCCGTCTTCCGCCGCTCGCGCCAGCATGTTCTCCGTCATCACCCGGCCGGCATGGGCGTAGGCTTGCGTCAGCGGCATTTCCAGTTGCTCGTAGAAGGCCCGCTTGCCGACCCGCACCGTGTCAGGGCTGCGCGCGGCGATCCCTGCGGCGAGCGCCTGCGCGGCGGCCAGAGCGCCGCCCGCCTCCACCACGTCGTTGACAAGGCCGAGGCGCCGGGCCTCCGCCGCATCCGCCATGTCGGCGGTCAGCAGCATCCGCATCGCCGCCTTGCGCGAGAGGTTGCGCGAGAGCGCCACCATCGGCGTCGAGCAGAACAGGCCGATCTGCACGCCCGGCGTGGCGAAGCGCGCTTGCGCCCCCGCCATGGCCAGATCGCAGGAGGCGACGAGCTGGCAACCGGCCGCGGTCGCGACGCCCTCCACCGCCGCGGTCACCGGCTGGGGCAGGGCAGGAATCGCCATCATCACGTCTGAGCACAGCGCGAACAGCGTCTCGAACCGTTTCGCGCCACGGTCCGGGTCGCTGCGGTAACCAGTCATCTCCTTGAGGTCGTGGCCGGCGCAGAAGGCGGGGCCCTCCGCCGCCAGCACCACGGCCCGCACCGTGTCGTCCCCCGCAAGGTCGGCGAAGGTCGCGCGCAGCGCTTCGAGCAGGGCAAAGGAAAGCGCGTTGCGGGCGCCCGGCCGGTTGAGCGTCAGGGTGGCGACGCCGTCGCGGTCCTCGCGCAGCAGGAGAGGGTTCGTGCCGGCTTCGCCCATGAGCATCCTCGTCGCGCCGATGTCGTTCACGGCCGATGTGGTCCACCTTGTTTTCGCGCGCCATGACAAGCGCGGCAATGCCGCCCCCGAGAGCCGTATCCGACCCCATTGCATCAAGCCGGCGTCTCTCGGTCGTTGTTGTGAGGCGCATTCTTTCGACGAACCGGTTCCCACTTCGTCGGAATGCGCTCTAGCCCGCTCTTGTGCGGTGCCATACCGTGCGCCGCACCAAAGCCCTGCCAGCCTGGAGACCGCCCCCGGTGACCGACGAGACCACCCGCCCCGCCACCCGCGAGCCCGACCACGCCATCGAGCCGATCTTCGCCGAGCGCTGGTCGCCGCGCGTCTTCACCGGGGAGGCGGTGCCGGAGGCCGAGTTGCTGCGGATGTTCGAGGCGGCACGCTGGTCGCCCTCATCCTACAATTCGCAGCCCTGGCGCTTCCTCTACGCGCTGCGTGGCACCCCCGAATGGCAGACGTTCTTCGACCTCCTCGTGCCCGGCAACCAGAAATGGGCCGAGGGCACCGGCGCCCTCGTCTTCCTCGTCTCCAGCGAGCGGATGAAGGTCGGCGACGAACTCAAGCCGTCCGCCAGCCACTCGCTCGATGCGGGCGCCGCCTCGCTCGCCTTCGCGCTCCAGGCCAACCGTCAGGGCTGGCACGTCCACGGCATGGGCGGCTTCGACCGGGAGCGGGCGCCCGCCGCGCTGAACGTCCCCGAGCATCACCGGGTCGAGGCGGCCTACGGGATCGGACGCGCCACGCCCTGGGCGGAGCTGAGCGAGGAGCAGAGGGCCAAGGAGCGCCCGAACGGCCGCCGCCCGATCACCGATTTCGCCTTCCGCGGCGGCTTCCCGCAGCGCCAGGACTGAGCGCGCGCGACCGCGTGCAGAACGCGGATTGTCCCGGCTTGCACGGGGACCGATGAGAGACACCCGGACGCGCTCGGATGCAGCGCGCCCGGGAGGAAGAGGCGGCACCGGCCGAGCGCCGCCGCAAGTTCGAGGAAACTGCCGTGCCGGAGCGGGCCGATCGCTACGCGTCGCTCGTCAGGGATTTCCGCTGGGAGATCCCGGAGCGCTACAACATCGCGGCCGATGTCTGCGACCGCTGGGCGCTGAGCGAGCCCGACCGCACCGCGCTCCTCGTGCTCGGCCCCGACGACCGGCCCGAGCCGGTGAGCTACGGCCGCCTGCGCTCCGATTCGCTGCGGCTCGCGGCGGCGCTGGCCGCGCGCGGCGTCGGGCCGGGCGACCGGGTGGCGGTGCTGCTGCCGCAATCGGTGGCGGTGGTGGTGACCCATTTTGCCGCCTACCGGCTCGGGGCGATCGCACTTCCGCTCGCCGGCTTGTTCAGTGAGGCGGCCCTGCGCCATCGCCTCGCCGATTCCGGCGCCTGCGCCGTCGTCACCGACGCGCCCGGGCTGGCCAAGCTGGGGCGGCTGCGCGCCGACCTGCCGGATCTCGTCACGATCCTCTCGGTCGATGGGGCAGGAGAGGCCGCGGAGGATTTCTTCGCGGCTCTGGAGAACGCCCCGGACGGGTTCGCAACGCGGGCGACCGGGCCGGACGATCCGGCCCTGATGATCTACACCTCCGGCACGACCGGCCTGGCCAAGGGGGCGCTGCACGGCCACCGGGTCCTGCTCGGCCACCTGCCGGGCTGGAGCGTGATGCACGGCTTCCCGCCCGAGGGAACCGGGCTGATGTGGACGCCCTCCGACTGGGCCTGGGCCGGGGGCCTGCTCAACGTGCTGGTGCCGTCCCTCCGGCTCGGCATGCCGGTGGTCGCGAAGGCCTCGGGCCGGTTCGAGCCGGAGGCGGCGTTCCGGCTGATGGCGGATCTCGGCGTCACCCACGCCTTCCTGCCGCCGACGGCTTTGCGCATGCTGCGCGGGGTGGCCGATCCGCGCCAAAGATTCGACCTCTCGGCCCTGCGCAACATCGCCTCCGCCGGCGAGGCGCTCGGGGCCGAAACCTTCGATTGGGCGCGGGACGCCCTCGGCCTCACCATCGGCGAGGCCTATGGCCAGACCGAGTGCAACCTCGTTCTCGCCTCCAGCGCTCGGATCGGCGTGGCGCGGGCCGGCGCGACGGGCAAGCCGGTGCCCGGCCACCGCGTCGCGGTCCTGCGCGAGGACGGGACCGAGGCGGACGCGGACGAGACCGGCGAGATCGCCGTGCGCGCCCCCGATCCGGTGCTGTTCCTCGGCTACTGGCGCCAGCCCGAGGCGACCGCCAAGAAATTTCGCGACGGCTGGTGGATGACTGGCGACCAGGCGCGGCGCGACGCCGACGGCTACATCTGCTTTGTCGGCCGCGAGGACGATCTCATCACCTCCGCCGCGTACCGAATCGGCCCGGCCGAGATCGAAGCCTGCCTCTGCGCCCATCCGGCGGTGGCCCTCGCCGCTGCGGTCGGCGTGCCCGATCCGCTGCGCACCGAGACCGTGAAGGCCTTCGTCACCCTGCGCGCGGGCTTCTCGCCCTCCGACGCGCTGGCCGCCGAAATCCTCGCCTTCGCCAAGGCCCGGCTCTCCGCCCACGAGGTGCCGCGCGCGCTCGCGTTTCGCGACACCCTGCCAATGACGACCAGCGGCAAGATCATCCGGCGGCAGTTGCGGGACGAGCCGGCCTAAATTCGAGTTCGGTCAACTTGAAGCATACTAAGACATACCGGGATGCACCTTAGAGCCCTGGCCGTCTTAGGCAGGATTATCAATCAATCTTCAACCGGTAGTTTACGAAATTTCCCTACGGCTTATTTAGGTAGCAATTTAGCACACCGCCAACGAACTCAGGCAGGGACACGCGAGCCTCATGATTAATTGCAGACGAAAAATACTACTCAGTTTTACCTCAGATTTGAGTGCTCTTATTGCTATATTTTTGTTTATTTTAAGTAGATTTATCCCGGACGCATACTTTATTGCATCAAGCATAGCACTTCTTTTAATTCTTTTTAGCATCAGGTCGAAAGAACAGGCCGATAAAATTGGCGCCACAGAAGGCACTTCGCCGTCCAAAATCAGCAAATTTCGTAATGTACTGAAAAAATACAATGACCCACGAACTTCTGTAATTTTGCTAATCGTAGCATTGCCCGTATTTGACACAGTTCGCCGCGTGATCGCTCTCGAGATCGACGCTTTTGACAAATTCGCCATTATCACAATGACTATTTTTTTAGCATCTTATATTATAAAAATATGTATTAATATAGACGTTTTATTGAGAAATTAAAAGGCAAATCCTCGATATGAAACTAAAAGTGCGACAAAATTGCTTTTTTTACGAATCAAATATGCAGACAATCCAGCAAAATCATATCGCGAGAGCGCAACTGATCGACATCTGATTGTCTTTGAACGGCTCTTTCGGTCTGCCACGGCTTGAGTGAAGGCACTCAGGCAATCTGGCAGCACACTAAATATCGCGAGCGCGCAGGCATTTTCCCTGCCGGAACCAACCCTGTCCCAACGAGGAAGCTCCGGCTGGCAACAGACACTCATGCCCGATCCAGCTCGACGCGACCGGGTTTCAGCGCGAGCGCCGCAAAGGCCGCGCTGGCACCCGCGCTCTAGCCTGGAATTAAACGCATAAAGACATCTTTATGTCTTGATTGCTCCCTAGCGAGAGCCCTGCTACAGGGATGGCCGACCCGGCCGGGTGAACCGGCCGATGCGCCGGAACGATTGGCCGTTTCGCGCCGGCCACGACTGAAAAGGGATACCGAGATGGCAGTTGCCAACGATTACATCGTCAAGGACATCGGGCTGGCCGATTACGGCCGCAAGGAAATCTCGATCGCCGAGACCGAGATGCCCGGCCTGATGTCGACCCGCGCCGAGTACGGTGCGTCGCAGCCGCTCAAGGGCGCCAAGATCGCCGGCTCGCTGCACATGACGATCCAGACGGCGGTGCTGATCGAGACCCTGAAGGCGCTCGGCGCCGACATCCGCTGGGTGTCGTGCAACATCTACTCGACCCAGGACCACGCCGCCGCCGCGATCGCCGCCGCCGGCATCCCGGTCTTCGCCGTGAAGGGCGAGACCCTGACCGAGTACTGGGACTACACCTCGAAGCTGTTCGACTGGCATGACGGCGGAATGCCGAACATGATCCTCGACGACGGCGGCGACGCCACCATGTTCGTCCACCTCGGCCTGCGCGCCGAGAACGGCGACACCGCCTTCCTCGACAAGCCGGAATCCGAGGAGGAGGAGGTCTTCTTCGCGCTCCTGAAGAAGAAGCTCGCCGAGAAGCCGAAGGGCTGGTTCGCCGGTCTGGCCGACTCGATCAAGGGCGTCTCCGAGGAGACCACCACGGGCGTGCACCGCCTCTACAACCTCGCCAAGGAGGGCAAGCTGCTCTTCCCGGCGATCAACGTGAACGACTCGGTCACCAAGTCGAAGTTCGACAACCTCTACGGCTGCAAGGAGTCGTTGGTCGACGGCATCCGCCGCGGCACCGACGTCATGATGGCCGGCAAGGTCGCGATGGTCGCGGGCTTCGGCGACGTGGGCAAGGGCTCGGCCGCGTCGCTCCGCAACGCCGGCTGCCGCGTGCTCGTCTCCGAGATCGATCCGATCTGCGCCCTGCAGGCGGCGATGGAAGGCTACGAGGTCGTCACGATGGAAGACGCGGCGCCCCGCGCCGACATCTTCGTGACCGCCACGGGCAACAAGGACATCATCACGATCGAGCACATGCGGGCCATGAAGGACCGTGCGATCGTCTGCAACATCGGCCACTTCGACAACGAGATTCAGGTCGCCGGCCTGAAGAACCTCAAGTGGCAGAACATCAAGCCGCAGGTCGACGAGATCGAGTTCGCCGACGGCCACCGCATCATCCTCCTCTCGGAGGGCCGCCTGGTGAACCTCGGCAACGCGACGGGCCACCCGTCCTTCGTGATGTCGGCCTCCTTCACCAACCAGACGCTCGCCCAGATCGAGCTCTGGACCAACCCCGGCAAGTACGAGCGTCAGGTCTACACCCTGCCCAAGGCCCTCGATGAGAAGGTCGCGGCGCTCCACCTCGAGAAGATCGGCGTGAAGCTCTCCAAGCTCCGCCCCGATCAGGCCGCCTATATCGGCGTGTCGCAGACGGGCCCGTTCAAGCCCGAGCATTACCGCTACTAATCGGCCTTCGGACCTTCGGCTTCCGCGCAGGACGTCGGAGGCCCGGTGCCGCTCAGGTCAAGATTCGCGAGGAAGCCCGGCCCATGGCCGGGCTTCTTTGCGTTTGAGCGACATCCGCCACTGGGGCGGCGGGCGACAGGTGTCGCCGCGAACCTGTTTTGGCGGTCGCCGCGGCCGCGCGAAGTCAGATTCCGGCCGTGGCCCGGCGCCCTGAAAGTCTTCGAAATTCGTCAAGTCCCGATTTCGGTGGTGTGGCTTTTGGGTGCTGTGTGGCGGCGGAATGCAGGGCCGAAGGGTTCCGGGCCATAATGGCGCTTCCAGGCGGAATCGACCCCGCGTTACAGTGGCGCGAATCTTCGGAAGCAGGTGCCCGCGCGGCGGCGGCAAGCCGGTCGCGGCAGCGGGTGTTTGCCCGGTGCGGTCCGGGAGCTTTCCAGGCGTGGGCCCGACGGCCTGCGGAGTGTGCCGGGTTTGGGGTGGGGGCGGGACATGGGTCTGGAACGGGCGGCGCGCGCCCTGTCGCGCGTCGGCGTCCTCGTCGTCGCGGCACCGGTCGCGGCACTCGCCGAGGGCGCTCCGTCCATCGAAGCGAGGCCGATGCTGGGAGCGATGCAGACGCACAACGTTGCCGGCCTCGCCGTCGTCCTTGGCCTGATCCTGTTCGCGACCATCCTGTCGCTGGTCTACCTGCGCGAGCGCGTCGGCTGGACGCGCAAGGAGCGTGCGCTTCAAGACGAACTCGCCCATCTGCGCGGCGCACACGACCGGGCGGAGATGCTGCTCCACTCCGAACGTCAGGTTCTTGTCGCCTGGGCCGGGCGCGGCGAGCCGTCGATCGTCGGCGATGCGGGCTTTGCCCAGGATCTTCGCAATCAGGATCTCCGCGGCCAGGATTCGCGCGGGCTTCAGGGCGGCTCCCGGCATCTGCTCGCCTTCGGCACGTGGCTCGCGCCGCAGGACGCGCAGCTGCTCGACTCCGCCGTCGCGACGCTGCGCGAGCGCGGCACCGGCTTCCGGATGAACCTGCGCAGTCTCGCCGGGCGCTACATCGAGGCACAGGGCCAGGCGGTCGGCGGGCGGGCGCTGCTGCGCCTGCGCGAGACCACCGACGAGCGCCGCGAGCTGATCGAGCTGCGTCACACGCTGGAGGAGGCCAAGCGCGGCCTGTCCGCGCTGGCGGGCCTGCTCGACGCGCTGCCGCAGCCGATCTGGCACCGGAGCCCGGACGGGGCGCTCGCCTTCGTCAACGCGGCCTACGCTGCCGCCGTGGAGGCCCCGAGCCGCGAGGCCGCCCTCAGCCACGGGCTCGAACTGCTCGACCGGAGCGCCCGCGAACAGATCGTCCGGCAGGCGCGCCGGCCGGGCCTCCCCGCCCAGGCCCTGCGCCTCTCGGCGGTGGTGGCGGGTGCGCGCCGGACCCTCGATGTCAGCGAGAGCACGCTGGAAGCCGGCCGGGTCGGCATCGCCGTCGATGTCTCGGAGCTGGAGAGCGTGCGGGCAGACCTGCAGCGCCAAATGGATGCCAACGTCCGCACCCTCGACCAATTGCCGACCGCGGTGGCGATGTTCGACGCGCGCCAGCGCCTGATCTTCCACAACGCCGCCTACCAGCGCCTGTGGGATCTCGACCCGGCCTTCCTCGAAGGCCGCCCGCTCGACGGCGAGATCCTCGACCGCCTGCGCGCCGCGCGCAAGCTGCCCGAGCAGGCCGATTTCCGTTCGTGGAAGACCGATGTCCTGGCCGCCTACCGCGCGGTCGAGCCCACCGACACGCCCTGGTACCTGCCCGACGGGCGGACGCTGCGCGTCGTCGCCGACCCCAACCCGCAGGGCGGCCTGACCTATCTCTACCACGACGTCTCGGAGAGCATGAAGCTCGCATCGCGCTACGACGCGCTGATGAAGGAGCAGGCCGAGACCCTGGAAGCCCTCAAGGAGCCGGTGGCGGTGTTCGGCGCCGACGGGCGCCTCACGGTGGCCAACCGGGCCTTCGCCGCGACCTGGCGCCTCGACCCGGCGACGCTGGCGGGCAAGCCGCATGTCGATGCGGTGATCGCCGCCTGCCGGGCGCTGACCCCGGACCAGAGCCCCTGGGCCGGCATCCGCCAGTCGGTCACCGGCCTGTCCGAGACCCGCAGCGGCCATGGCTGCCGCCTCGACATCAACGACGGCACGGTGCTCGATTGCTCCTCGCAGCCGCTGCCGCTCGGCGCGACGCTGCTGACCTTCATCGACGTCACCGCGAGCGCCAACGTGGAGCGGGCGCTGACCGAGAAGAACGACGCGCTGGAGCGCGCCTCGCAATTGCGCGACACCTTCGTCCACCACGTCTCCTACGAGCTGCGCTCGCCGCTGACCAACATCATCGGCTTCACTCAGCTTCTCGGCGACGAGACCGTCGGCGCCCTGAACGAGCGCCAGCGCGAATATTCCGAGCACATCATGCGCTCGTCGGCCGCGCTGCTCGTCATCATCAACGACATCCTCGACCTCGCCTCGATCGATGCCGGCTCGCTCGAACTCCAGCGCGAGACGATCGACGTGCGCGCCACCGTGGAAGCCGCGGTCCGCGGCATCGAGGACCGGCTGGCGGAATCCGATATCGGCCTCGACCTCGACGTGCCGGAGGGTGTCGGCAGCGTGTTCGCCGACGGCAAGCGGGTGCGTCAGATCCTGTTCAACCTGCTCTCCAACGCGGTCGGCTTCTCCGCGCCCGGCCAGCAGGTCCGCGTCGAGGCGCGGCGCGAGGGGCGCGAACTGCGGCTGACGGTGACCGATCGCGGCCGCGGCATCGCGCCCGAGGTCATCGACCGGGTGTTCGACCGGTTCGAGAGCAACACCTTGGGCACCAAGCATCGCGGTGTCGGGCTGGGCCTCTCGATCGTGCGCTCCTTCGTCGAGCTGCACGGCGGACGGGTCGAGATCCACTCGGCACCCGGCACGGGTACCCGCGTCACCTGCCTGTTCCCGGTCGAGCCGCCGCCGGGCAATGGCGGGCTCGCCGAGGCCGCCGAGTAGGACCGGGCGCTCACGGGATCGGGATCAGGTTGGCCGCCGCCGAGGGGGCAGGGCTCACCGGAGCCGGCGAAAATGGTTAAACATCTCCTGCTAGAGCGCCTTCCCACGACGTGACCACCGGTTCGTCGAAAGAAGGCGCGTCGAAACAAGGGGCTAGAGACGCCGGCCTGATGCAATCCGGTCGGATACGGCTCTAGAAGGGCGGAGGCTTCACCCTGATCGGGGTGGCCGTTCGCGGTGTTGCGGAGGATTGGGGCGGTGAGCGAGGATCCGGACGGCATGGCGGGAAGCCCGCAGCCCGGCCCGTCGCAGGGCGAGGTCCAAACACCAGCGGCGCCGCGTCGCGCGGCCTGGGAGGTGTTGCTGCCCGAGGAGGGCGCAACCGAGGACATGGCCGCCTTCCTCGCCGGCATCCTCCGGCCCGGCGACCTCGTCGCCCTGTCCGGCGGGCTCGGCGCGGGCAAGACCACGCTCGCCCGCGCGATGATCCGCGAGTTGGCCGGCGATCCGCGGCTCGAAGTGCCGAGCCCGACCTTCACCCTGATCCAGCCCTACGAGACCCGCTCCGGCGGCGCGGTGATCCACGCCGACCTCTACCGCCTGCGCGGCCCGGACGAGTTGGTGGAACTCGGCTTCGACGAACTCTCCGAGACCGCGATCACCCTGGTCGAGTGGCCCGAGCGCCTGGGCGCGCGCGACAACCCGACGCTGACCGTCGAGCTGTCCCTGCGGGCCGAGTTCGGCGAGGAGGCCCGCCTCGTGCGGATCGACGGCACGCCCGAGATGCGCGAGCGGGTGGCACGCGCCCGCGCCGTCCGGGCTCTGCTCGCCCGCAGCGGATGGGACGAGGCCGACCGGGTGCTGATGCAGGGCGATGCCTCGTCGCGCGCCTACGAGCGGCTGGTGAAGCCGAGTGGTGAGACCGCCGTGCTGATGATCTCGCCGCCCCGCCCAGACGGGCCGCCGGTGAAGGACGGGAAGCCCTACAGCGCCGTGGTCAAACTCGCCGAGAGCGTCCACGCCTTCGTCGGCATGGACCGGGCGCTGCGCGCGATCGGCTTCTCCGCGCCGAAGATCCTGGGCGAGAACCTCGAGGCCGGCCTGCTGATTCTGGAGGATCTCGGCGCCGAACCGGTGACCGAGAACGGCACGCCGCGCCCCGAGCGCTACGCGGAAGCCGTCCGGCTGCTGGCCAAGCTCCACGCCACCGATCTGCCCAGCGCCGTGCCGGTGAGCGAGGGGATCGACCACGTCATCCCGCCCTACGACCTCGAAGCCCTGCTGTTCGAAGCGGAGCTGCTGCCCGAGTGGTACGCCCCCGCGATCCGCGGCACGACTCTGTCACCGGAGGCGCGCAGCACCTTCCGCGAGCTGTGGACCGATGCGCTGAAAGACCTGATCGCCGAGCCGGCCACCTGGACCCTGCGCGACTACCACTCGCCCAACCTGATCTGGCTCCCCGAGCGGACCGGGTTGGAGCGGGTCGGGGTCATCGACTTCCAGGACGCGGTGATGGGTCATCCGGCCTACGACGTCGCCTCGCTGCTCCAGGACGCGCGGGTCGATGCCAGCGCCGATTTCGAGTTGCGCCTGCTCGGCCTCTACATCCGGGAGCGCCGCGGCCGGGATATCGGCTTCGACATGCAAGCCTTCGCCCGCGCCTACGCGGTGCTGGCGGCCCAGCGCGCCACCAAGATCCTCGGCATCTTCGCCCGGCTCGACAAGCGCGACGGCAAGCCGGGCTACCTCGCCCATCTGCCGCGGATCGAGGGCTATCTCGCGCGCAACCTCGCCCACCCGGCGCTGGCCTCGGTGCGGGCGTGGCACGAGACTCACCTGCCGAGCCTCGTCGCCCCGCGGCCGGACGCCGATCCCGCCGCGTCCTGAACGCTTCTTTTCAAACGGACCGGCCGAGGCGGCATGAGCGCTGAACCCACCCCCAAAAACGTCACCCGCGCCTTCGTGCTCGCGGCGGGCCTGGGCAAGCGCATGCGCCCGATTACCGCGACGGTGCCCAAGCCCCTCGTCGAGGTCGCCGGCAAGGCGCTGATCGACCACGCCCTGGACCGGGCGGCGGCGGGCGGCATCGAGACGGCGGTGGTCAACGTCCACTGGCTCGCCGACCTGATGGAGGGCCATCTCTCCCACCGCACCGGCGCGCCGGCCATCGTCGTTTCCGACGAGCGGGACGCGCTGTTGGAGACCGGCGGCGGCGTGAAGAAGGCGCTCGACCACTTCAACGGTGAGCCCTTCGTGGTGTTCAACTCGGATTCGTTCTGGCTGGAGGGGCCGCGGCCCAATCTCGGCCGGCTGATCGAAGCCTGGGATCCCGACACGACGGACATCCTGCTCCTCGTCGCCCCGACCGCGACGAGCCTCGGCTACGATGGGGCGGGCGACTTCTACATGGACTCCGACGGCCGGCTGAGCTGGCGCGGCGAGCGCGAGGTCGCGCCCTTCATCTATGCCGGCGTGGCGATCCTGAAGCCGGAGCTGTTCGCCGACACGCCGGAGGGGTCGTTCTCCCTGACCCTGCTGTTCGACCGGGCGATCAAACGCAACCGGCTCCAGGGCCTGCGCCTCGACGGACAGTGGCTGCATGTCGGCACGCCGGAGGCGATCGAGGCCGCCGAGGCGCGGGTGCGGGACAGCGCGCGGATCGTTTGACCGGCATCCCCGTTGTCGGGGCTCTGAGACAGGGTTTATCGGGCAGGGTTTCGTTCACGCCATGGGCCTTCTTCACGACGCGGTCGAGCGCTTCCGCACCACCCTCAAGGCCTATGCCGGCGACGAGACGCTGATGCAGGCGGCGGTCTCGGCCTGCGCCAACGTCGCGGTCGCCGACGGCGAGCTGATGACCGAGGAATTCGAGACGGCGCTCGCCGGCATCCGGGCGAACCCGATCATCGAGAAGGGCTACGACAGCCTGATGCTCGAACACGCGCTTTACGAGGGGCTCGGCCGCGCCCGCACCCGGGCCGGCCGCGCGGAGAACCTCGTGCGGATCGGCGCGATCGCCGAGCGACCGGAGGAGCAGCGCCGCAACGTCTTTCTCATCGCCGCCGATGTGGCCGACCACGAGGGCATCGGCCGCGAGGAGCACGCGGCCCTGGCCGAAGTCGGCGCCGCCCTCCGGCTCAACGGCGACGCGCTGCTGAGGCGTTTTCCGGAGGTGTGAGCCGGGTTCCGAGCATTCCCTCTCCCCGTACGCGGGGTGAGGGGGAATCCCTGCGGCACTGGATCGCCGAAAAATCACCGGTCCCGCTCATCCCCCCTTAAGCTTCTTTCTCAAGCGCCGCTTCACGCGCGGCTGGCACTGTCGCTCCCCTGACGAGCCGGCTTCCGGCCTCGGCCGGACTTGGGGGACCGACGTGGAACCGATGACCCTTGCGGTGAGCGTGATGGGCCTGAGCATCGCGGCCGCGATGCTGGCGCTGATCCTGGTGTCGCTCCGCCGCCGCGAGCCCGTCGTGCCGGAATCCGACATGACGGAGGCGCTCCAGGACCGGCTCTGGCAGATCGCCGAGAGCGAGGAGCGCTACCGGGTGCTGGTCGAGGCCACGACCGAGGCCGTGGTTCAACGGGACGGGCAGGGGCGGATCACCTTCGCCAGCGCGGGGTTTGCCGCGCTGCTCGGCATGAAGCCGCTGGACCTGATCGGCTCGACGCTGAGCCCGCAGGTGATCGAGCGCGGCGCGAGCGAGCAGCGCGCCGACGGCGTGCGGGTGGTCGAGGAGCGTCTGGTGCCGGTGGACGGCCTGCCGCGCTGGTTCTCCTTCATCGAGATGCCGGTCTCCGGCAGCGTTGACGGTCCGAACTGGCTGCGGGCCGGCCAGGACGTCACCGCGCGCGTCGAGGCGGCGCGTGTCCTCGACGAGGCGAAGAGCCGGGCGGAGGCGGCCAACGTCGCCAAATCCCGCTTCCTCGCCACCGTCAGCCACGAATTGCGCACGCCGCTGAACGGTATTCTCGGCATGGCCGACCTGCTGCTCGACACCCGGCTCGATCCCGAACAGCGCACCTATGTCGAGGCGTTCCGCACCAGCGGCAAGGCGTTGCTCGGCCTCGTGGACGGCATCCTCGATTTCTCCAGGATCGAGGCCGGCCGCCTCGATCTGGCCGCCGAGCCGTTCGACGTCGCCGGCCTGGTCGAGGGCGTGGTCGAGCTGCTGGCGCCGCGTGCGCAAGACAAGGGCCTGGAAATCGCCCTCGACATCGCCGACGACCTTGCCGCCCTGCGCGTGGGCGATGCCGACCGGGTGCGGCAGATCCTCCTGAATCTGGCCGGCAACGCCATCAAGTTCACGCAGACCGGCGGTGTCGGCGTCAGCCTCGCCCGGTCGGGGGAGGGGCAGGGGGAGGGGTTCGTCCTCACGGTCGAGGATACCGGGCCGGGCATCCCCGAGGAGCGCATCCCGATCCTGTTCGAAGAGTTCGAGCAGGGCGACGACAGCGCGAGCCACGAGGGCACCGGCCTCGGTCTGGCCATCACCCGCCGCCTCGTGGAGCGCATGAACGGCACGATCGAGGCGCGCTCGACGGTGGGACGTGGATCGACCTTCCGGGTCATGCTGCCGCTGCCGGCGGCGGAGGGCGCCATGAGCCCCGAGACACCGAGCTCCGAGACACCGAGCCTCGCGCCGCGAAAGGTGCTGATCGTGGCGGCCTCGCCGTATCAGGCGCCGTTCCTGGCCCGGCGGCTCAGCCGCTCCGGGGCGGCGGCGGTGGTCGTGAACAGCGCGGAAGCCGGCCTCGATGCGCTATCGGGCGTGGCCTTCGACGCGCTCATCGCCGACCGCAGCCTCGGCGACGCCGCCGTGCGGCGGCTCGCGGCCGAGGCCGCCCGGAGCGGCGTGCGCTGCAGCCTGATCCTGCTCTCGCCCTTCGACCGGCGGGAATTCGGCGCCCCGAACGCGGCCGGGTTCGACAGCTACCTGATCAAGCCGGTGCGCGCCCGCTCGCTGTTCGACCGCCTGCTGGAGCCGCGGCCCGCCCCGACCCGCAGCCCGGCCGACGCGACAGCCAAGACTGGCACGAGCCAACCCGGCCCGCGCCAGCCCGCTCCGGTCAAGACTACACCGGGCAAGACTGGATCAAACCAGACCGCCGCGCGGGGCCGCAGGGTGCTGCTGGCGGAGGACAACCCGATCAACGCGCTGCTCGCCACCAAGGCGCTGGAGCGGCTCGGCGCACAGGTGATCCACGCCCGCGACGGGCTCGAGGCTCTGGCGGCGGCGGAAGGGCAGGGGCCGTTCGACCTTGCGCTGATCGACATCCGCATGCCCGGCCTCGACGGCCTGGAGACCGCCCGCCGCATCCGCGCCCGCGAGGCCGAGACCGGCGCGACCTCGCTCCACCTCGTGGCGCTCACCGCCAATACCGGCCGCGAGGATGTCGACGCGGCCTCCGCGGCCGGCTTCGACGGCTTCCTGCCCAAGCCGCTAAACCTGCGCGCCCTGCCGGCTCTGCTGGACCGCCGCCAGGAGGAGGCCGCTTAAGCGGCGGTCTGCGGGCCGCTTAAGGGGGAAAGTCGGCGCCGACCCTCGCGGCAGCTCTCGCGCTGGTGCGAATTCTGCCTCATGCTCCCGAGGCCAAGGATGGGGAGCGCATGACCCGAGCGAGACGACATTTCCGCAAGCCATCACCGGGGAGGGCCCGGCGATGAAGCAGCTTCGATGGCTTGCGGCCTTGCCCGCCCTGGGGATGCTGGCCGGGCCGTTCTTCCTCAACCGGGTCGAGCCCATGGTGCTCGGCATGCCGCTGCTGCTGGCGTGGCTCGTCGGCTGCACCGTGGCAACTTCGGCGATCATGGGGCTGATCTACCTCACCGATCCCGCCAACCGGGAACCGGAGGAGGGGCCATGAACGCCGCCCTTGCGATCATCGCGCTCGCCGTCGTGGTGGCGCTCGGCCTGGGCCTGCGGGCGCGGTCGGGCCACGACATGGACATGGAGCAGTGGAGCGTGGGCAAGCGCGGCTTCGGCACGCTGCTCGTCTTCCTGCTGATGGCAGGCGAGATCTACACCACCTTCACCTTCCTCGGCGGCTCGGGCTGGGCCTACGGCAAGGGCGGGCCGACCTACTACATCCTGTGCTACCTGACGCTGATCTACGTCATCTCCTACTGGATCCTGCCGCCGGCCTGGCGCTTCGCCAAGGAGCGCAACCTATTCTCGCAGCCCGATTATTTCGCCGCGCGCTACGACAGCCGCAGCCTCGGCATCCTCGTGGCGCTGGTCGGGATCGTGGCGCTCGTCCCCTACATGGTGCTCCAGCTCAAGGGGCTCGGCATTATCGTCGCCACCGCCTCCTACGGCGCGATCTCGCAGACCCTGGCGATCTGGATCGGCGCGGCGGTGCTGACCGTCTACGTGATGGTCTCCGGCGTGCGCGGCTCGGCCTGGACCGCCGTGCTCAAGGATTTCATGATCCTGTTCGTGGTGATCTTCTTAGGCGTCTATCTGCCGTATCACTACTACGGCGGCATCGGCCCGATGTTCGAGGCCATCGATACGGCCAAGCCCGGCTTCCTGGCGCTGCCGGACCGGGGCCAGAGCGCGACGTGGTTCGCCTCGACCACGCTGCTCACGGCACTCGGCGGCTGGATGTTCCCGCACATCTTCGCCTCGATCTACACCGCGAGCGATGCGCGCACGTTCCGGCGCAACGCGGTGTTCCTGCCGCTCTACCAGCTCATGCTGCTGTTCGTGTTCTTCGCCGGGTTCGCGGCCGTGCTGCAGGTGCCGGGGCTGACCGGGCCGGACGTCGATCTCTCGCTGTTCAGGATCGCGCTCGAGACCTTCCCACCGTGGTTCGTCGGCGTCATCGGCGCCACCGGCGTGCTGACCGCCCTGGTGCCGGGCTCGATGATCCTGATCGCGGGTTCGACGCTCATCGCGCAGAACCTCTACCGGCCGCTGGCGCGCAACGCGACCGACGCCACCACCGGTAAGCTCGCCAAGGGGATCGCGCCGCTGCTGGCGATCGCCTGCGTCGGCTTCACCCTCTACGGCGGTGAGACCATCGTGCAGCTCCTGCTAATCGGCTACGCGGTCGTCACGCAGCTCTTCCCGGCCTTCTTCTTCAGCCTGTGGACCCACAACCCGCTCACGCGGGCGGGGGCGATGGCCGGCATCCTAGCGGGAGTGGCCGCGGTGGCGATCACGGTGGTCGGCGGCTACACGCTGGCCAAGCTCTTCCCCGGCCTGCCGGGGCCGGTGCAGGATCTCAACATCGGCGTGGTGGCACTCGCCCTCAACCTCGCCGTGGCCTTCGCCGTCAGCCTTGCGGGCAAGCGCACGCGGCAGACGGCTTTGTCCTAAACCCTGGGGGCGGGGAGGCCGGGCGGTCAGCGCCCGGCCGGCTCCGCTTCGCCCGCCTGCGCCGGGGCAGGCACGGATCCGTCCTCCCGCACGTCCTCGAAGGCCGACCCGGTCCAGACCCGCACGGTGACGGTGGCCCGCCCGTCCTCGATGACGATGCGGTTGTAGGCGTTGGGCTCGTTGCCGCGCAGCCGCGTCGAAGTGGCCGAGCCCGCCTGCACGGCGAGCAGCCGCGCACCGCCCGCCCGCGCCATGCCCCGATCCACGCTCACCAAGTCGGGTTCGGTGCCGGTCTCCGGCGCCTCGGCGAAGCGGGAATAGTGGCGGTGGAGATGGCCGGCGAGCGTCAGCCCGACATTGTGGCGGCGGAAGGCGTCGAGCGCCTCGTCGGCGCGCCCGACGAGGCGGGCCTCCGCGTCCCAGGGCGGCGGCATGAACGGATGGTGGCCGACCACGATCCGGAAGACGTGATCCGGCAGCGCCGCCAGCCGCTCCTCGGTGCGGGCGATCTGCGCCCGGGTGATCTTCCCTTGAGACCAATCCGTCTCCGGCGCCCAGGTCCGCACCGTGTTGAGGCAGACCACCGCGATCTCGTCGTCGAGAAAGGTCGGTTCGGTGTCCTTCGCGATGAAGCGGCGGTAGCGACCGAACGGATGGAAGAAGCGGGTCAGGAGCTTGAAATAGGCGATGTCGTGGTTGCCCGGGACCGCGATCCAGGGCGCGGTCAGCCGGTCGAGGAAGGCGCGCGCCGCGACGTATTCCTTGCGCCGCGCCCGCATGGTGAAGTCGCCGGATGCCACGATCAGATCCGGCGGATCGCGGTTCAGCTCGGCCACGAGCGCCTCGACCACCGCCGGATCGGTGCGTCCGAAATGCAGGTCGGAAATGTGGGCGACCCGTCTCACCGGACCGGCTCCGGCACGATCACGGTGAGGGCACGGGGCATCAGGCGGTAGCGCAGGGGCGGGGCGATCAAGCGAACCTCTCCATCATTCATCACCCGTAACGCGCGCCTCCGGGCGGAGACGACGAAGCGGGCCGCGGCACGGCGCTCCAGGCCCGGCTCATCGCGCCAGCGACCGAGCCCGAACCCGAGCGCCAACCGGGCGAGGCGCCACGGCGAAAGCCGGCGGGCGATGTAAAGCGTCAACTCACCGCCATCGACCTGGCTCCGTTCCAGAATCTTTCCCGGCCCCTCCGCGTAATCGTTGTTGACCACCGCGAGCAGGCGCACGCGCAACCGTGTCCGCCGCCCGCCGGCCGAGAGCACCGCCGAGAGGCGCGGATAGGGTCCGAGATGGCGCAGCACCGCTGCCGAGAGCCGTAGCAGCGCCGGGATGCCGAGACGCCGCCCGCGAAAGGCCTCGCGGTGGCGGACCATGCGGGCGGGCATGCCGAGCACCGAGTTGATGAGGAAGACGTGTTCGTTGACGCGGCCGACATCGACGGCGCGGGTCTGCCCCACCGCAAGCACCGCGATGGCCCCGTCGAGGTCGAGCGGGATGCCGAGATCCTTGGCCAGCAGGTTCATCGTGCCGAGGGGCAGGATGCCGAGCGCCACGCCGCTGCCCGCCAGCATTCCGGCCGCGCAGTTGAGCGTGCCGTCCCCGCCCGCCACCGCCACGGCCGTGACGCCCTCCATGCGCAGGGCCGCCCGCAGGCGATCGGGCAGGGGCAGGCTGTCGTCCGGCTCAGGGAGAAGGTCGAGGCCCGACGTCCTCAGCCGCGCGCGAAGCGCATCCGGCGTCAGGCCCTCGGCGAAGGCGCCCGACGCGGCGTTGGCGACGAGGACGATCCGCATGTCTCCCGGCGTTCCCCCGCATCCCTATGGCGCGGGGATGACAGGCTCGGGCGTCGGGCGTGTGACGAAACCGGGATCAGCCCGGCGGCGGGCGGCGCTGCACGAAGCGCGCCTGGAACCAGTCCCGCAGCACCTCGCGCTCGTAGAAGAAGGTCTGCCCGGACGAGAGGCGGTTGGCGCGGAGCAGGAAGTTGATGTCGCTGACGACTTCCTCCGCCGCCAGCAGCGTGCGGCCGCGCTCCTTCAGGGCGTAGCGCAGGCGGAAACGGGGCGGGGTGATGTCGGTCACCACCCGCACGCCCTGGGCCGCGCCGAAGCTCGGCTGATCGAGCCCGGCGAGGTCGATGTCGAGCACCGCGATGTCCAGGGTCTGGCCCGGCGCCAGAACTTGATTGCCGAGTGTCTCGAACAGGCGGCGCATCTCGGCCAGCACGACCCGCGGCGACAGGCCCGAACCGAAGCGGTTCTGGGCATCGGTGTAGCGCTCGGGTGCGACGAAGGTCACCCGCACCTGCGCCGCCGCGGGTGAGACGGCGAGGGGCATGGACAGCGCGGCGGCCAGCACCGCGAGCAGGCCCAGCGCCGCCGCCCTCATTGCTGCGAGCGCTTGAGGATCGTTTGCAGAGCGCGGGCGACCGGCTCGGTGATGGTGCGCCGGTACTTGCGGTGCACGAGCTGGCCGTTGTGGTAGATATCCTGCTCGACGTAGAGCCGCTCACCATCCCAACGGACGATGTTGTCGGATTCCGCCGTCTCCTCGACGCCCAGATCCTGGCGGAGGATCGGTGCGCCGGATGTCGTTTGCATGGAGCCGCCTCGGCCTTTTTTCGGGATCGTCTGCCCTGTTTAGGGCCTCGGCGCGCGCTGTGCCAGGGTTGGATGCAGGGTCGGGTGGTCGGAAAAGCGATCCGCCGGTTTCTTCAAAGCGCACTTGTCGCTTGGTTGTCTCTCGGTCGGCGGTTTTTTCACGAACCGCGTGCGCCCTTCGGCGGCGACCTCACGGCAACCCGATCAACCCGGTCACCGCACCGAGACCTGATCCTTGATGCGCTGGTAGGTGGCGCGGTTGAGGACGCGTTTGCTGAGAAGCTGATCGACGGAGGCGTAGGGACGGTGCTGGACGATCGTCCGGCCGATGGCACCGCCGCCCTTCAGGCTGTTCAGCTCGGCGAGCGAGGCGGTGTTGAGGTCGATCAAGGAGACTGCGGCCGGTGGGGCGTTCTCCTCCGCCTCGGCCACCGGATCGGATTCCGGCGGCGCTGTCCGCGCGACGGGGGCGGGTGACGGCGCGGGATCGGCCGGCGGCGACGCGGGTAGGGCCGCAGGCGGCGCCTCGGCGACCGGTCGGGGCGGCTCCGGTGACGGCTCGGCCGGCTTCACCACGCGCACCGGCACGGGCGGCGGCAGCGCGGAGGCAGCGCCCGACGGCCGGCCGGGTGTCACCGTCGCCGCGGCCGGCGCAGCGGCCTCCGAATCCGGGCTGTGCAGCCAGACCGACTGGATGATCCAGGCCAAGCCCGCCGCCGCCAGGATCAGGAGGAGAACCCTCAGGATCGCCGACCCGCTCAGCATGGGCGCCGCCCGCCCGCAACGCGGGCGCAGGAGGCGGTTGGGGTCTCGTGCTCGGCTCCGGACATTGGTGGGATCCTAACGTGCTGGCACGGCGCGAACATATGACAAATTCGAGAGTTTAGAGCGCTTTCCGACGCAATGGACGCCGGTTCGGCGAAAGAAAGCGCGTCAAAGCAAAGGATCGAGAGAGGCCGGACTGATGCAATGGGGTCGAATGCGGCTCTGAGGCACGCCGCCCTGCGGCAGACCAAGCCGGCCCGCCGCGACAGTCCGGCGCAAGCGAACCCGTGCAACAGGGGACCTGGAGAGGCGAACCTGCGCGACTACGCTCGCTCACGTTGTGGCAACACGGCATCAGCTGGCGTTTGAGCGCAACACGCGTGTGCGGGAACGCAATACGGCCAAGCTCGTTTCGTGTAAGCTTGCCCTGTTCCATCGGGCTTGTTCGGGTCATGTCGATGCCAAAAGGTTTCCGCTGGTCGCGCCTTCTCCTTGCCGCGGCGGTTGCCGGGCAGGCGGCGGCCTGCTCTTCCTTGCCGCGGACGAACTACACGCAGAGCGAGGCGGAAGCCGCGACCGTGCCGGGGATGGTCGGCGTGCGGGCCTATGCCGATGCCGGCGCCGCCGATTTCGTGGCGATGGCCGCCGGCCCGCAGAAGAAGCGTCAGGCCTTCACCTATCTCGCGCTCTCGGGCGGCGGGGGTGACGGCGCCTACGGCGCAGGCGTGCTCAACGGCTGGACCGCCTCGGGCAAGCGGCCGGAATTCACCATCGTCTCCGGCGTCTCGACCGGCGCCCTGATCGCGCCCTTCGCCTTCCTCGGACCGGCCTACGATCCCTACCTCACCGATATCTACACCAGCGGCATCGCCGACTCGCTGGTGCAGAGCCCGAGCATCGCCAACGTGCTGTTCGGCTCCGGCCTGTTCGGCGACGGGCGGCTGCGCAACCTGATCGCCCGCTACGTCACGCCCGAGCTGCTGCAGGCCGTCGCGGAGGAGCACGCCAAGGGCCGCCGCCTGCTCGTGGTGACGACGAATCTCGACACCCAGCGCGCCGTGATCTGGAACATGGGCGCCATCGCCGCGAGCGGCGCGCCCAACGCGGTGTCCTTGTTCACCGACGTGCTCACCGCCTCGGCGAGCATCCCGGCGGTGTTCCCGCCCCAGCTTCTCGATGTGCAGGCGGAGGGCCGCGCTTTCCAGGAAATGCACGTGGATGGCTCGGTGGTGACGCCGGTCTTCACCCTCCCGCAATCCTTCCTGGTGCGCGACGGGCGCTTCCGCAGCGCGGGCAAGGCCGACATCTACGTGGTCATCAACGGCCGCCTCGAACCGGAATTCGAGGTGACCAAGAACAACACCCTGTCGATCGTCGAGAAGTCCTTCACCACCGCGAGCCGCGCCCGCTCGCGGGCGACGCTGGTGGCCACCGACGTGTTCGCCCGCCGCAACGGGATGGGCTTCAACCTGACCTATATCGACGAGCGCGCGCCGCAGACCACGACGGCGCGCGGCTTCGACACCGCCTACATGCGCAGCCTCTACCAGTTCGGCTACGAGGCCGGGCGCACGGGTCAGTTCTGGCAGCCGAGCGTGCCGGCGGCGCCGCTGGTCAAGAACGTGGTGCGGGAGGCGGTGGCGGCGCGCTGAACGCCGCCTGCCGCCAGCGTCACAGGGCGATGCGCAGCGGCTCGGCGCTGAGGCGCACCGCGCCCGCACGGCGTCCGGTCTCGCCGACCGCGTACTGGAACGCCGCCTCGCGGCTGCGGAAATAGCCGCCGCCGAAGCCTTGGCTTTCCAGAGCGACCCAATGGCCCTGCCCATCCTGGCCGACGATGTAGGTCGGCAAGCCGCGGCTCGCTTCGACGTCGACCGCCGGGGATGGGGCGGCCGGGGCACCTTCGTACAATGAGGACATGATCGCAGATCGGGTCGCGCGGCCCGGTGACGTGAACCGGGGCAGGAACCCGAGCCTTTACCTGTGAGGATTCGAGACCGGGAAGCGCCAGGGGCATAATGGCCCCACCCCGCATTGGCCACCCCACAGGCCGGTCCCCAGGGTTGCAATCCCGTGCGGCGATCCCGGCAACCGGCCAGAAACCGGCATGAAAAAGGGCCGCGCGGCCCTTTCGAGCCGCCGGCCCTTGGCTCGCGCCCCGTAGCGCGACCTAGAGCCGTATCCGACCCCATTGCATGAGGCCGGCGTCTCTAGGTCTTTGTTTCAACGCGCTTTCTTTCGCCGAACCGGCGTCCACTTCGTCGGAAAGCGCTCTACTTGCGCAGGAGCTTGGTGACGAGACGGCCGATCGGGGAGCTCGATCCGGCGTTGCGGTCGTCGCGGGCGACGACGCGGTCGTCGGTGCCGAGGAGCTTGGTGACGAGGCGTCCGATGAGGCTCATGGGTCGGGTTCCTTCACGTCGCGAGGACGGGCAACGGTGCAGCTTCGACGAGATAACGAGCACCGCGGCGGCGGCGTTCCGTACCCCGTCGCAACCGATCGTCAGCCCGCGCGTCCGCGAACGAGACTCCGCACCACCGGCACGGCGTAGAGCGCGAAGAGCAGGCTGAGGGCGACGGCGAAGCCCTGGGGCGGCTGGAGGTCCATGCCGCCGCCGATGAGCGGGGGTCCGAGCATCAGCCCGGCATTGTAGAGCATGACGAAGGCGGCGTTGGCGCCAGCCAGATCCGGACCGCGCAAGGTGGCTCCGAGATGGGCGAGCCCCACCGTGTAGAGCGTGCCGACGATCCCGCCCCAGACGAAGAGCAGCGCGGAGAGCAGCGGCAGCGAGGCGGAGGCCGCCGGGATCAGGGCCGCCCCGAGCGCCCCGGCGAGGCTCGCGCCGAGGAGGACGAGGCGCCGATCCACCCGGTCGGCGAGGAGGCCGACGGGGATCTGGAACAGCACGTTGCCGAGCGCCACCGCGCTGACCAGGGCGGCGGAGATCGTCGCGTCGAGGCCGATGCGCAGGCCGTAGAGGGGCAGGATGGCAAAGGCGCCCGCCTCCACCGCCCCGTAGAGGGCGGCGGCCAGCACCGCGAGCGGCGCGAGGCGCAGGTAGGCCAGAATGCCAGCCCCCTCGTCGTGCCCGAGATCGGGCGAGAGGTTGCGGGCCAGCACCAGCGGGGTGAGACCGAGGAAGAACAGGGCCGAGCCGGCGAGATACGGCGCGAATCCGTCGGTGCCGAGCAGCGTCAGCAGGGTCGGCCCGATGGCGAAGCCGATGGCCAGGATCGTCGCGTAGATCCCCATCACCAGCCCGCGCCGCTCGGGCGGCGCCGCGTCGTTGATCCAGTACTCGGAGAGGACGAACAGCACGCCCATCGTCGTGGAGAAGACGAAGCGCAGGGGAAACCACAGGACGAGGTTCGGGAACAGCTTGAAGGCCGAGAGGCACAGCCCGCCGAGCACGATCGCCAGGATCAGCAGGCGCACCACGCCAACCCGCGCGGCGAGCCGCGGCACGAACGGCACCGTGAGAATCGCCGCGAACCCCGCCACCGCCGTGTTGAGGCCGATGACGACGCTCGATGCGCCCATCCGCTCCATTTCCAGCGACAAGAGCGGGATCGACAGGCCGAGCCCCGTGCCCACCACCGCCACGCAGGTGATCGCGGCCGTCATCGCGCCGAGGCGGTCGCGATCGGAGGGACGAGCGGAGACGGCGGGCATGACCTTCAAACGACGCGCGAGGGTTGAGGGGCGCTCGGCCTGAACCGGCTTCACCCTACCCCGCAACCCGGCGCGGTCAGGCGGCGTGCCGATCCGCACCCGCGCCGAAATGGCCGATGTAGCGCGCGGCGATGCCTGAGACCGGCAGCACCACGAGCACGTCGGTGGTGCCGAACTGGCGGTCCACCACCGCGCCGTCGCCGAAGGTCGCCCCGACCCGGAGATAGCCCTTCACCAGCGGCGGCAGCGCCATCAGCGCCGCCTTCGGATCGACCGCCTCCTTCGCCAGCCGGTCCATTGCGACGTAGCGCTCCGGCAGGGCGCGGGCTCGCCACGCCTCGGGGGCGCGGGCATGGTGGTGGAGGAAGCTCAAGGGCAGCGCCAGACGCTCCGGATCGGTGCCCTCTAGGCTGGCGCAGCCCAGCATCGCGTCGATGCGGTGGTGCTGCACATAGGCCCAGATGCCGTGCCACAAGAGTTCGACGGTGCGCTTGGTGCGGTAGGGCTTCAGCACGCAGGAGCGGCCGAGTTCGAGGAAGCGCTTGCCCGGATGGCGCTCCAGCAGCGGCGCGAGGTCGTACTCGCCAGAGGAGTAGAAGCCGAAATGCGCCTCCGCCCGGTCCTGGCGCAACAGCCGGTAGGTGCCGACCACCTTCGGCCGGGCCTTGCGGAAGGGCTTCGCGTCGGTCGCCGCGTGGTCGATGACGAGGAGGTGGTCGCAGATCGCGTCGTAGGCATCGACATCGCGGCGCTTGAGCGCGGCCATGCCGGTCGGCACTGCCGACATCTCCTCGTAGAACACGCGGTAGCGCAGTCGCTGCGCCCGGCGGATCTCGGACTTGGTGGTGGCGAGCCGCACTTCGAGCGCCCCGATCCGGCCGAGGCTGGGGTCGAGCCCCGGTTCGAGCAGCGGGCGCTTGGCCCGGTTCTTCAGCAGGATCGGCGCACCGCCGGGCAGGGCGAGGTCGCCGCCCTCGAAGGTCTGGCGGAAGCGGGCGAAGGGCGCCTGAACCTTGGTCTCCCAGCCGGCCTTCCACGCGGCCGTGGCCTCGCGCGGGGAAAAATTCGGCAGCATGATCGACACGATCCCGTCGCGGGAGGCCGCGCGATGCGTCCTCTTGCGCGGCGACAACATCACGAAGGCCGCACGCTTTTATGACGGAGATCTTCGTGCCTTGACAGAGACTTGCGCGAAGCCTTTGCCAGGCTCCGCGCGAAGCGCTCGTAATAGCCGGCGAATGAAAACCGGCTAACGATCACAGGGGTTTAAGGGACAACCCTGCCGTCTCAGACGAACTGGTTCAGGCCCGGGATCGAGCCGACGATCGGACCCATGACGTCCTCACCGGCCTTCTCGCGACCGTAGGCGAAGAGTTCCTGGCCGAGCGGCTGCATCTGGTTCATCGGCACGCCGGCCGAGATCAGCTTCTGGCCGAGCGCCATCACGCCGCCGCCCATCATGCCGCCGAGCATGCCCATCAGCCCGCCGCCGCCCTCGTTGGCATTGGCCTCGGCGATCGCCGTCTCGGAGCCCGGAAGCGCGGCCATCAACTGGCTCACCTCGGTGGCCGGCCCTTCCTTCTGCAGGAAGGCGAGGATGTGTCCGATCGCGGTCTTGGCGGTCCCCGCGTCGAGCCCGGTCCGGTTGGTCACACGGGCAATCAATTCTTCCATGAAACGCTTCCTCCTTAGCAGATGCGTGTCTGTCCGATGCGGCGACGGCGAAATCAAGGGTTGCCGATGTCCCGGCCCTGGATCGGGCACGCGGGGCGCCATACCCTGTCCGTCACGACACCTGCACAACGGCGACGGATCGGACGAGGACGGCATGACAGCGGGCGAGGGGACGATTCTGGTCGGCCGGAGCACGGGGCCGCGACCGAAGCCCGAGGTACTGAGCCTGCGGCTGGCCAACCGCCACGGCCTCGTGGCGGGCGCCACCGGCACCGGCAAGACCGTGACGCTGCAGGTGCTGGCGGAGGGCTTTTCCAACGCGGGCGTCCCGGTCTTCGCCGCCGACATCAAGGGCGACCTCTCGGGGCTCGCCGCCGAGGGCGAGGCCAAGCCGCATTTCGTCAAGCGGGCGGAAGAACTCGGGATCGCTTATGAGCCCGACCGCTTCCCGACGATGTTCTGGGACGTGTTCGGCGAGCAGGGCCACCCGATCCGCTGCACCGTCACCGAGATGGGCCCGCTGCTTCTCGCCCGCCTGCTCGAACTCAACGACATCCAAGAGGGCGTGCTCAACATCGCCTTCCGCGTCGCCGACGAGAACCAGTGGCCGCTGATCGACCTGAAGGATCTGCGCGCGCTCCTCACCTTCCTGTCGGAGAACGCCAAGGAGCTGTCGGCCACCTACGGCAACGTCTCGGGCGCCTCGATCGGCGCGATCCAGCGGGCGCTGCTCGTGCTGGAGAACCAGGGCGCCGACCAATTCCTCGGCGAGCCGGCGCTCAACCTCGAAGACTTCATGCGGACCGACCGGGAGGGCAGGGGCTTCGTCAACATCCTGGCCGCCGACAAGCTGATGCAGCGGCCGCGCCTCTACGCCTCGTTCCTGCTGTGGATGCTCTCCGAGCTGTTCGAGCAGCTTCCCGAGGTCGGCGACCTCGACAAGCCCAAGCTCGTGTTCTTCTTCGACGAGGCGCACCTGCTGTTCAACGACGCGCCGAAGGCCCTTCTCGACGCGGTCGAGCAGGTGGTGCGCCTGATCCGCTCGAAGGGCGTCGGCGTCTACTTCGTGACGCAGAACCCGCTCGACGTGCCGGAGACGGTGCTCGGCCAGCTCGGCAACCGGGTGCAGCACGCGCTGCGCGCCTTCACCCCCCGCGACCAGCGCGCCGTGCGCGCCGCCGCCGAGACCTTCCGCCAGAACCCCGGCTTCGATGTCGGCAAGGCGATCACCGAACTCGCCGTCGGCGAGGCGTTGGTGAGTTTTCTGGAGGCGAAGGGCACGCCCTCGATCGTGGAGCGGGCGCTGATCGCCCCGCCCCAGGGACGGGTAGGACCGCTGACGCCGGCCGAGCGCGCCGCGATCATCGGGCAGAGCCCCCTGCGCGGAAAGTACGACGAGGCGGTCGACAACGAGAGCGCCTACGAGATGCTGGCCCAGCGCAAGCACCTCGATTCTGCCCCGGCGGAGGCCGCGGGCCAGAGCGAGGGCGGATTGTCGGGCATGCTGGGCGGCTGGCTCGGCGGGCTCTTCGGCAGTGGCGAAGAGGCGCCGAAAGGCAAAGGGGCGGGCAAAGGAACCGGCCGCACCCGCCGCCCGCCGCCGAGTCTGGCCGAGCAGGTCATCGGCAACGCTGCCCGCTCCATGGCGCGCAAGGTCGGCACGGAGGTGGGCGACGCGATCCTGCGGAATGTGCTGGGTGGGCTGACGAAGCGGTAGGCGGGTCTTCGTCTCGCCTTGACAGAAGCCCCGCTCCCGACTATCCGGCCGGCACCGCGCGGCTTCCTCGACGAAGTCCGCGCGTTTCGCGTTCGTGCGCTCACGGCTCAGCCTGATCTGCGCGGATGACCTGAACAAGAAGACGGCCCAGGTCCTCACGGCGCCGGAGGCCGGCACAGAACACGAGAGACAACGATGTTCGCAGTCATCAAGACAGGCGGCAAGCAATATCGCGTTGCCGCCAACGACGTCATCACCGTGGCCACCCTCGAGGGTGAGGCCGGCGCCGCCGTCACCTTCGGCGACGTGCTGCTGTTCACGGACGGCGATGCCACCCAGGTCGGCACCCCGCTCCTGTCGGGCATCGGCGTCACCGGCGAGATCGTCCAGCACGGCCGCACGCGGAAGGTCATCGCCTTCAAGAAGCGCCGTCGCCAGAACTCGCGCCGCCGCCGCGGTCACCGTCAGGACTTCACGGTCGTGCGCATCACCGAGATCAGCGCCGGCGGCAAGACCTCGAAGGCCGAGCCGCGCAAGACCCGGAAGGCCGAGCCGGCCGCCGAGTCCGCCCCGGCCGCCGCTGAGTAATCAGCCGCCCGTCCGAACGCAGATCCAGCAGAATTCCGGAGCAATCCCATGGCACACAAAAAAGCAGGCGGCTCGTCCCGCAACGGCCGCGACTCCGCCGGCCGGCGCCTCGGCGTCAAGAAGTTCGGCTCCGAGGCCGTGATTCCGGGCAACATCATCGTGCGCCAGCGCGGCACGAAGTGGCACCCCGGCACGAACGTCGGCATGGGCAAGGACCACACCCTGTTCGCCCTCGTCCCGGGCAAGGTGCAGTTCGAGACCCGGCGCGGCCGCGATTTCGTAACCGTAGTGCCGCTGGCCCAGGCCGCGGAGTAACGGCGGACGCTTGTCGCTGACGACGAAGCGAGCGTCCCGCCGGTGTCCCACACCGAACCGGCGGACGATCGCTGAAGGCTTTACGCGAAGCTTCAAGCGGATCGGAACACGGGGGAGGATGGGGCACCATCCTCCCCCTTCGTCGTCCCGGACGGCGCCTTCGCGCGCCCTCGCATGACCGGCTCACGATGTTCCCCGATCTCACCCGCGACGACGTTTTCCGCATCGAGACGCGCCGGCTCTGGCTGCGCTGGCCCATGGCCCGCGACGCCGAGGCCGTCTCGCGATTCGCCGGCGATCCGGCCGTGGCCGAGATGACCGCGCGGATTTCGAGCCCGCTTCCGCTGCCGGAGGCCGAAAGCTTCGTGATCCAGGCGCGGGCGATGAATACGGCCGGGGAGGGGCTGATCATGGCCCTGTGCCGGCGGGCGGCGCCCGCGAACCTGATCGGCGTCGTCTCGGTCGAGAACCGGCCCGACGCGTCCGAGCCGCATCTCGGCTACTGGCTCGGGCGCCCGTTCTGGGGCGAGGGGCTGATGACCGAGGCGGCCGAGGCGCTGGTGGACGCCACCTTCGCCTATGCCGGAGAGCGAGCGCTCGCCTCGTCGGCGATGATCGGCAATCCTGGCTCGCGCCGCGTGCTGGAGAAGTGCGGGTTCCGCCTGACCGGCGAATCCGCACCGGTCTTCGAGGCGCGGGGCGGTGCCGTGCCGAGCCACAACTTCCGGCTCGATCGGGCCGAGTGGCTCGACCGGCGCGGGACGGCCGTGGGAGGCCGCCTGGCATGAGGACACGGATGGTCGCCGGCCTCGCGGCCGGCCTCACCGCGATCGCCCTCGGCAGCCTGATCTTCGCGATCACCCGCGAGGTGCCGCCGCCGCCGATCGAAGCCGCGGCGGCGGCCCCGAGACCTCGGGGCGAAACCCGGCTCTACTGCGAGTTCTACAATTTCGCCGGCCGCACCCCGAAGGTCGGGTTCTACTTCGCCAGCCCTGCGGGTGGCGGGAGCGCATACGGGCAACTGTTCCAGCGGGAGGCGGACGGGTCGCAGACCCTGTTCGACGAACGGCCGACCTGGACCTATGCTCGCGACGGCGAGGCGCCGACCCTGCGCTCGCCCGACGGCGCGATCCAGATCAACCTCTACGGCGACGGCGGCGCCAACGGCCGCCAGCCGGATGCCGGCGGATGGTTCGAGGCGGGCCTGCGCAGCATCCAGTACCTCAATCTCGACGGCCAGTGCCGTCGCACAGAAAGCTGACCGGCCCTCCCGGTCCAGAAGCCAAGGCGAAGCACCGTGAAATTCCTCGATGAAGCCAAGGTCTACGTCCGCTCCGGCGACGGCGGTCCCGGCTGCGTCTCGTTCCGACGGGAAAAGTTCATCGAGTTCGGCGGGCCGAACGGCGGCGACGGCGGACGGGGCGGCGATGTTTGGATCGAGTGCGTGCAGGGCCTCAACACCCTGATCGACTACCGCTACCGGCAGCACTTCAAGGCGAAGAAGGGCGAGCACGGCATGGGCTCGAACTGCCACGGCGCCAAGGGCGACGACGCGGTGCTTCAGGTGCCGGCGGGCACGCAGGTCTTCGCCGAGGATGGCGAGACGCTGATCGCCGACATGACCGAGGTCGGCCAGCGGGTGCGGCTCGCCAAGGGCGGCAATGGCGGCTTCGGCAACGCCTACTTCACCACCTCCACGAACCGGGCGCCGCGCCACGCCAATCCCGGCCTGGAAGGCCAGGAGATGTGGCTGATCCTGCGCCTCAAGCTCATCGCCGATGCCGGCCTCGTCGGCCTGCCGAATGCGGGCAAATCGACCTTCCTGGCGACCGTCACCGCCGCCAAGCCGAAGATTGCCGACTATCCCTTCACCACCCTCCATCCGGGCCTCGGCGTGGTGCGCTCGGACGAGCGCGAGTTCGTGCTCGCCGACATCCCCGGCCTGATCGAGGGCGCGCATGAGGGCGTCGGCCTCGGCGACCGCTTCCTCGCCCATGTCGAGCGCTGCCGGGTTCTGCTCCACCTCGTGGAGGGCACGAGCGAGCATGCCGGCAAGGCCTACAAGCTGGTGCGGCGCGAGTTGGAGGCCTACGGCGAGGGCTTGTCCGACAAGCCCGAGATCGTCGCCCTCTCAAAGGCGGACGCGCTCGATGCCGACACCCTCAAGCAGCAGCTCGCCCGGCTGAAGCGGGCGGCGGGCGGCAAGCCGCTGGTGCTCTCGTCGGCCTCTGGGCAGGGCGTGCAGGAGGCTTTGCGCGCGATCCAGGCCCAGCTTGATACGCAGGGCGCAGAGGAAGCGGAGGCGCAACCCGCCGAGCCCTGGCAACCGTGAGCGCAGCGGCGCTACGCCTCAGTCCGGACCGGCGACGGGATTTGCCGGTTTGCCCTACATCGGATGCATGCGCAGCACCCTCGCTCTCCTCCTCGCCCTCGCCGCCTCCCCCGCCATGGCGGAGGATTCCTGCACCGATCTGATCGATCGGGTGCAACGGGCCACGAGCGCGACGGTCGCCGAGCGGAGCGCCGACTTCGCCCGGTTCGAGGCCGGGCCGCAGACATCGCTGACGCTCTCATGCGCGGGCGCCAACGCGTCCTCCGTCGGCGCACAGTACAAGGGCGAGACCCCGCCCGAGGCCTACGACACGCTGTTCGTAGAGGCGGGCCATGCCATTACGGGAATCGCACCGGATCGGCTGCGGGACGCCACCCGGCAGGCCCGCGCGAGCGCGCAGGACAAGCGCCACAGCACGGTCGAGGTGGACAGCGCCCGCGTCACCTGCGCCTTCATGCGCAAGGAGCAGGGTTCGCTCACCCTCTGCGCCGTGATCCAGCGCCCTGGCGCCTGAGCTGCCAGACGTTGAAGCGGGGCGCTGCCCCGCGCCCCGCCAAAGGGATGATCCCTTTGGGATCTCAATATCTCAAATTGGTCCGGATCCGTGCGGCACGGGCGAGACCTGATCCTCGCCGTCCAGGGTCCGGGCTACGGCGCGGGCGACGTTGACGAGAGCGGTCACCATCGGTGTCGCCGGGTCGCGGCGCGGGGCGACGAGGCCGATGGCATGGCGCAGGTCCGGCTCCACGATCGGGATCGCCCGCAGGCCCTCGGTCGGACCCAGCGCGTCGGCGAGGATGGCCGGCATCACGCTCGCCCATTGCAGGGTGCGCACATGGGTCATCAGCACGACCATGGAATTGGATTCGAGCGTCGGCGCCGCCTCGCCGCCCGCGGCCCGTATCTGCTGATCGATGATGCGGCGGTTCTGCATGTTGGGGGTCAGCAGGCAGAGCGGGATCTTCGCCAGCTCCGCCCAGGTGACGCTGGCCCGGTCGTCGTAGGGGCCGCCGGCCGCGGTCAGGAGCTGGTAGTGCTCGGTGTAGAGCGGCACGGCGATCACGCGCCCGAGCGGCTCGTTGTCGAGATAGGTCAGCCCCGCATCCGCCTCGAGGTTGTCGATCAGTGAGAAGATCTCTTCCGAGGTCGTGGACAGGACGCTGAAGCGCACGTTCGGGTAGCGGGCCCGGTAGGGCGTGGTCAGCGCGGCCACCATCGGCAGTGCCGTCGGCACCGCAGCGATCCGCAGGTGCCCCGTCAGCCCCTTGCGCAGCGCCGCCACGTCGTCCTGCATGGCGCGGGCGTCGCCGACGATGCGGCGGCCCCAGGCCAGCACCCGGTCCCCCTCGGGCGTGAATCCCTGGAAGCGTGAGCCGCGCTGAACCAGGCGCACGCCGAAACGGTCCTCCAGGCTCTTCACCCCCGCCGAGAGGGTCTGCTGGGTCACGCCGCAGGTCTCCGCCGCACGCCCGAAATGCTGTTCGCGGGCGAGCGCCAGGAGGAATTCGAGCTTGTCGATCACGGATGCACCGCCCCGGCGCCCGCTGAGAGGGCGGGCTCCCGCCGTGGTAGGCCGATTGCGGCCGGCTTCTCAAGCGCAGGCCGCCGGCCTTTACCCCGCGTCGCTGGCACCCTCGCCCACGAGCTGCGGATTGTGGGTGGCCGGACGCACCGGGCTCTCGACCGCCGGGTCCTCGTGAAGCGCCCGGTGAACGAGCGCGTCGAGCCGCTCGCCGGCCTCCTCGGCGTAGCCTTCGAGGTCGCGGCGCATCTTCGGCGTCCAGAACGCCACGATGTGCTTGTGGATGCCCGAGACCGCCTCCTCCTCCGGGTAGGACCGGAAGAACAGGGCGATCTGGTTGGCCATCCGCACCAGTCGGTCGTTGATGGTCGTTGCGCTCATGCCCGCACTCGGCTGTGTCTGATTGGAAAGCGCGCCCCCCGCTCCCTCATCTTGAGGGACAGGATCGGACGTCTGGGGGCGGGCGCAAGCCCGCCCCGCTGGAAGACTACTCCGCCGCTTCGGCGATGCGCGTCAGTGAGAAGTCCTCCTCGTAGAACTTCGCCTGCCAGTCCGAGGGCCGGTTCGTGCGCCGCACCTGCACCGCCGTCACCTTGTATTCGGGGCAGTTGGTCGCCCAGTCCGAATAGTCGGTGGTGATGACGTTGGCGCCGGTCTTGGCGTGGTGGAACGTCGTGTAGACGATCCCCGGCTGCATCCGCTCGGTCACCTTGGCCTTCAGCGCGATGTCGCCCGAGCGGCTCTCCAGGGCGACGAGGTCGCCATCGACGATGCCGCGCATCTCCGCGTCGAAGGGGTGGATCTCCAGCACGTCTTCCTCGTGCCAGCGGGAGTTCTCGGTCCGCCGCGTCTGCGCGCCGACATTGTACTGCGAGAGGATGCGGCCCGTGGTGAGGATCAGCGGGAACTTGCCCGTGGTCCGCTCGTCGGTGGGCACGTATTCCGTGATCATGAAGCGGCCCTTGCCGCGCACGAACCGGTCGACGTGCATCATCGGCGTGCCGAGCGGCGCCTTCTCGTTGCACGGCCACTGGATCGAGCCCAGCTCCTCCAGCTTGTCGTAGGAGACGCCGGCGAAGCTCGGGGTGAGCGCCGCGATCTCGTCCATGATCTCGGACGGTTGCGTGTACTCCATCTTGTAGCCCAGGGCGTTGGCGAGCAGCACCGTGCCCTCCCAGTCGCCGTAGCCGCCCATCGGTGCCATCACCTTGCGCACGCGGGAGATGCGGCGCTCGGCGTTGGTGAAGGTGCCGTCCTTCTCCAGGAAGGAGGCGCCCGGCAGGAAGACGTGGGCGTATTTGGCGGTCTCGTTCAGGAACAGGTCCTGGATCACGATGCACTCCATGGCCTTGAGGCCGGAGGTCACGTGATGGGTGTCGGGGTCGGACTGCGCGATGTCCTCGCCCTGGATGTACATGCCCTTGAAGCTGCCGCCGACGGCCTCGTCCAGCATGTTGGTGATGCGCAGACCCGGCGCGTTGTCGAGCTTGGCCCCCCAGATCGCCTCGAAGCTCTCGCGGGTGGCGTCGTCCGAGACGTGGCGGTAGCCCGGCAGCTCGTGCGGGAACGAGCCCATGTCGCAGGAGCCCTGCACGTTGTTCTGGCCGCGCAGCGGGTTCACGCCCGCACCCACCATGCCGATATTGCCGGTGGCCATGGCGATGTTGGCCATGCCCATCACCATGGTCGAGCCCTGGCTGTGCTCGGTCACGCCGAGCCCGTAGTAGATCGCCGCCTTGCCGCCGGTGGCGTAGAGCCGGGCCGCCGCGCGGATCTCCTGCGGATCGACGCCGGTGATGGCCTGCGCGGCTTCCGGCGAGTTGCGCTCCTCGGCGATGAAGCGGGCCCAGGACTCGAACTCGGCCAGATCGCAGCGCTCGCGGACGTAGTCCTCGGCGATCAGCCCTTCCGTGACGATGACGTGGGCGAACGCGTTGATGAAGGCGACGTTGGAGCCGGGCTTGAGCGGCAGGTGATGGTCGGCCCGGATGTGGGGCGACTTCACGAGGTCGATCTTGCGCGGGTCGGCGACGATGAGGCGGGCGCCCTCACGCAGCCGCTTCTTCATCCGCGAGCCGAAGACCGGGTGGCCGTCGGTCGGGTTGGCGCCGATGACGAGGATCACGTCGGATTCCTCGACCGACTTGAAGTCCTGCGTGCCGGCGGAGGTGCCGAGCGTCGACATCAGGCCGTAGCCGGTCGGCGAGTGGCAGACGCGGGCGCAGGTATCGACGTTGTTGTTGCCGAAGGCGGCCCGCACCAGCTTCTGGACGAGGTAGGCTTCCTCGTTGGTGCAGCGCGACGAGGTGATGCCGCCGACCGAGTCGCGGCCGTAGGTCGCCTGGATGCGCTTGAACTCGGAGGCGGCGTGATTGATCGCCTCCTCCCACGACACCTCGCGCCACGGATCCGTGATCTTCTCGCGGATCATCGGCTTGGTGATGCGGTCCTTGTGGGTGGCGTAGCCGTAGGCGAAGCGGCCCTTGACGCAGCTATGGCCCTCGTTGGCCTTGCCGCCCTTGTAGGGCACCATGCGGACGACCTTGTCGCCCTGCATCTCGGCCTTGAAGGCGCAGCCGACGCCGCAATAGGCGCAGGTCGTGACCTCGGAATGGTCCGGCTGGCCGTATTGGTGAATCGTTTTCTCCTGCAGCGTCGCGGTCGGGCAGGCCTGGACGCAGGCGCCGCAGGACACGCATTCGGACTGCATAAAGTTGGTCGGGCCCGCCGCCACGCGGCTGTCGAAGCCGCGGCCCTCGATGGTCAGCGCGAAGGTGCCCTGCGTCTCCTCACAGGCGCGGACGCAGCGGTTGCAGACGATGCACTTCGACGGGTCGTAGGTGAAGTAGGGGTTCGACTCGTCCTTGGGCAGGTAGCGGTCGGAGGCCAGCTTGACGTGGTTGTCGCCGTCATAGCCGTAGCGAACCTCGCGCAGGCCAACCTGACCTGCAGTATCTTGCAGCTCGCAATCGCCGTTGGCGGCGCAGGTCAGGCAGTCGAGCGGATGGTCGGAGATGTAGAGCTCCATCACACCCTTGCGGAGCCGATGCAGCTTGTCGGTCTGCGTGTGCACGACCATGCCGTTCTCGGCCGGGGTGGTGCACGAGGCGGGCGTGCCGCGGCGTCCGTCGATCTCCACGAGGCACATCCGGCAGGAGCCGAACGGCTCGAGCGAATCCGTGGCGCAGAGCTTCGGGATCTTGGTGCCCATATGCATCGCGGCGGCCATGACCGAGGTGCCCGCGGGCACCGTCACGCTCTCGCCGTCGATGGTCAGCGTCACCGTCTGCTCATTGAGCCGGATCGGCGTGCCGTAGTCGATTTCCTTGATGAGGGTCATGCGACGGCCTCCTCACTCGGCCGCGACAGGCAGATCGCCCGCGCGCCGAAAATCCTCGGGGAAGTTGGTGATCGCGCTCATCACGGGCATGGGCGTCAGGCCGCCCATGGCGCAGAGCGAGCCGTCGGTCATGATCTCGCAGAGATCTTCGACGAGCTTGAGATTGGCCTCCGGGCGGATGCCGGAGATGACCTTGTCCATGGTCTCGACGCCGCGGGTGGCGCCGACGCGGCACGGGGTGCACTTGCCGCAGGATTCGGTAGCGCAGAACTCGAAGGCGAAGCGAGCCTGCTTGGCCATGTCCACGGTGTCGTCGAACACGACGATGCCGCCATGGCCGACGAGGCCCTTCTTGGCCGCCATCGCCTCGTAATCGAGGGGCGTGTCGAGCAGATCGTCGGGGAAGTAGGCCCCGAGCGGACCGCCGACCTGCACCGCGCGGACCGGACGGCCCGAGGCCGTGCCGCCGCCGAAATCCTCGATCACCTGACGGATGGTGATGCCGAAGGCGTACTCGATCAGGCCGCCCTGCCGGATGTTTCCGGCGAGCTGGATCGGCAGGGTACCGAGCGAGCGGCCCATGCCGTACTCGGCGTAAGACTTGGCGCCGTGCTCCAGGATGTACGGCACGGCCGTGAAGGTCATGACGTTGTTGACCAGTGTCGGCTTGCCGAGAAAGCCCTTCAGCGCCGGGATCGGGGGCTTGGCCCGAACGATGCCGCGCTTGCCCTCAAGGCTCTCCAGCAGCGAGGTCTCCTCGCCGCAGATATAGGCACCGGCGCCCAGCCGCACTTCCAGGTGGAAGCTCTTGCCGCTGCCCAGAATGTTGTCGCCGAGGACGCCCGCCCGCACACCGTTGGCGATGGCGTCGCGCAGGGTCTTGAAGCTCTGCGGGTACTCCGAGCGGCAGTAGATGTAGCCGCGGGTGGCGCCGGTCGCGACGGCGGCGATGGTCATGCCCTCGATCAGGTTGAAGGGGTCGCCCTCCATCATGATCCGGTCGGCGAAGGTGCCGGAATCGCCCTCGTCGGCGTTGCAGACCACGTATTTCTGGTCCGATTGGGCCAGCATCACCGTGTTCCACTTGATGCCCGCCGGGAAGCCGGCGCCGCCGCGACCGCGTAGCCCCGAATCGCGCACCTGGGCGACGATGCCCTCCGCGTCGAGCTTCAGCGCGGCTTCCAGGCCGCGGTAACCACCATGGGCCCGGTAATCCTCGACCGAGACTGGATCGACCACGCCGCAGCGGTGGAAGGTGAGCCGGTGCTGCTTGGCCAGGAACGGAATTTCTTCCGGCTTGCCAAGGCGGAGCGCGTGCTCCCCACCTTCAGTGAGCCCGGCATCGAGCAGGCCCTCGACATCGGCCGGGGTCACCGGGCCGTAGGCGATGCGGCCCTCAGGGGTCGCGACCTCGACCATCGGTTCGAGCCAGAGCAGGCCGCGGGTGCCGGTGCGGACGATGCGCACGTCGAGACCGCGAGCTTCCGCGCCGGCGAAGATCGCCCGGGCGACGCGGTTGGCGCCGAGCCCGAGGGCGACGGCGTCCTGCGGGACGTAGACGGTGATGCTCACGCGCGGGCCTCCTTGAGGGCGGCGTCGAGGGATTCGGCGGAGAGGCGAGCGAGCGGCTCGTCATCGACCAGGGCGGCAGGCGCGTTGGCACAGAGGCCGAGGCAGTAGACCGGCTCGACGGTCACGCCGTCGGCGCTGGTGCCGTGCCAATCGCAGCCCATCCGCGAGAGGATCTCGCCGTGCAGCCGGTCGGAGCCCATCGCCTGGCAGGCCTCGGCCCGGCACAACTTGACATGGTGGCGGCCGGCCGGCGGCTCGCGCCGGAAGTCGTGGTAGAAGGTCAGGCAGCCATGCACTTCGGCGCGCGACAGGTTCAGCGCGTCGGCGATCATCGGCACCGCCTGCGCGTCGACGTAGCCGAACGCCTCCTGCAGAGCATGCAATATAGGGAGAGTCGCGCCCTCCAGGGATTGCAGCCCAGCGACGATTGCAGCCGCGCGGGTCGCGTTCCAAGGCTCGGGACTGACCATCGTTTCCTGCCCAACTTGGTTTTGTTCTAAGGCCGGACCCAAACAGGGCTGGCACTAAAGTTCAATCAAGCAGTCTCGTGGTTTGACAAAAATCTTCGATCAAAAAGAGTCAGTTGCAGTGCATCATCCGATCAACGGCAGTTCAAACTTTTTTTGAATTGGCGAAAAATTTTCTTCGAAGCCATCGGGTTAGAGGTGTTCGGAACAACGTAAAGCGGTATTTCCGCGATCGTCGCGGACGTAAGATGCGGGATGCTTAGGCCCTCCCGCTGCCGTCTCGGGCACGCGGTCCGTGTCTGTGCGTCGATGGGGTATCCATCACTTCGGCAGCACGCAGCGACGATCGCCGAGGTCTGTAGCGCCGCCTGCGATGACGGCGCGACAGGGTTTGCGGACGGAAGCCGGCGCGGCGAACGCCGCCGCGCTCCCGATGCGCTTGAAGCGCCTCGCAGCGATGCCGGCCGAGACCGGCAACCCGGCCTCGGCCTATCCGACGCAATCAGTTCAGGCAGCGCCCCGGACCGCCCGGAACTGGGCGTAGCGCTTCAGGAGATCGTCGATCACCCGATCCCGGCCGTAGCCGGTGACGTCGTGCGGGCGGTCGCCCTCGGAGGTCTGGACGAGGGCGCGATAATGGCGCTCATCCGATGACTTCGACGGATTCTCGGCCCAGGCGAAGCTCGGATTCCGCAATCCGCGCACGCGGATGCCGTAGCGGAAGGCGCCGCGGTCTCCGTAGGGAACGATCAGATCGATGCGCTCGGCCGACCGCACGACCTCGGGCGACAAGCCGCTCTCGCGCATCTGCCCGGCCACCGCTTCGAGGGCGGGCGCGACCGTCTCGTCGAGGAAGGTCTTGAGGTCTTCCCTGCGGTAGGAGTGGGTGATCGCCGCCAGCCGGTCTTGCCAGGACAGGCCCCCCGACGGCCCGGCGGCGGCCGAGGACAGGTCGAGGCCGCCGGCACGCCCCTCCAATTGGAGGGCCCGGAGCAGGCCGTAGCAGATGAAGATCATCACGATGGAGAAGGGCAGGGCGCTGGCGATAGCGGCCGTCTGGAGCGCCTCAAGCCCGCCCGCCACGAGTAGCACGGCAGCGATGGCGCCGCTGCTGACCGCCCAGAACACCCGCTGCCAGAGCGGCGGGTTGTCGGCCGCGCCCGAGGTGATCATGTCGATCACCAGCGCTCCGGAATCCGCCGAGGTAACGAAGAAGAAGATCACCAGCAGCGTCGCCAGTCCCGAGGCGATCATGCCGAACGGCAGGTGCCCGAGCATCTCGAACAGGGCGACCGGCATGTTGTCCTTGACGATCTGCGCGAGCGGCACCGCGCCGGCCCGGTCCATCTCGATGGCGGTGTTGCCGAACACGGTCATCCAGAAGAAGGTGAACAGCACCGGCACCAGCAGCACGCCGGTGACGAATTCACGGATGGTGCGACCGCGCGAGATCCGGGCGATGAACATGCCGACGAAGGGCGACCACGCGATCTACCAGCCCCAGTAGAACAGCGTCCAACTGCCGAGCCATTCATTGGGCTTGTAGGCGTAGGTCTGGAGCGTGCGCTCGACCACCGCCCCGAGATAGGCGCCGAGATTCTGAACGAAGGCCTGGAGCAGGAACACCGTCGAGCCGGTGATCAGCACGAAGGCGAGCAGCACAACGGCCAGGATGATGTTCAGTTCGGACAGGACCTTCACGCCCTTGTCGAGCCCCGAGGCGACCGAGAGCGTGGCGCAGCCGGTGATGGCGGCGATCAGGATGATCTGCACGAAGGTGTTGTTCGGAACGCCGAACAGGTGGGTGAAACCGGCATTGACCTGAAGCACGCCGAGCCCGAGCGAGGTCGCGACGCCGAAGATCGCGCCGAGCACCGCGAAAATGTCGATCGCGTGCCCGATCGGACCGTTGATCCGGTCGCCGATGAGGGGATGGAGGGCCGAGCGCACCGTCAGCGGCAGCCCGCGACGGAACGCGAAATAGGCCAGCGCCAGCCCCACGACGATGTAGATCGCCCAGGCATGCACGCCCCAGTGGAAGAAGGTCAGCACCATCGCCCGCTGCGCGGCCTCGATGGTCTTGCCCTCGCCCACGGGGGGCGTGGCGTAGTGCTGAAGCGGCTCGGCCACACCGAAGAAGATCAGGCCGATGCCCATGCCGGCGCTGAACAGCATCGCGAACCACGACAGGTAGCTGTAGTCGGGCTCGCTGTCGTCCGGCCCCAGCTTCACGTCGCCGTACCGGCTCAGCATCAGGAAGATCGCGAAGCCGAGAAAGCCGGCGACGACGGCGATGTAGAACCAGCCGAATTCGTGCACGATCGTGGCTTGCAGGCTGTCGAAGATCGACTTGGCCTGTGCGGGAAACAGCGCGCTGAGACCGGCGAAGGCGAGCGTCAGCCCGGCCGAGGTGAAGAAGACCGGCGGGTTGACCTGCATCCTCGGGCCGCGTCGACCGAGAGGTCTCCGGTCGTTGAGATCGTTCATGTCCGCTCGGGCTTCCCTTGGTGTCTTCGAACGATCCGGTCGCGGCGGATGCAGACAGGCTCACGGCATCGGAGCGAACGCGATCCGCCCCGATGCCGAGAAAAGGCTCATCGACATATGTTAATGGCCGCGCTTCCGTTCCCGAGACCCGTCCGGAACGGTGAAGAACCTCAGCTCTCGATCGCGGCGTAGGTCAGCACCCGCAATTCGCGGCGCAGGGGCAGGGCGGAGGAGGGGACGAGCTGGGTGAGCAGCAGCACCGCCATGTCCTCGTCCGGATCGATCCAGAACGAGGTGCTCGCCACCCCGCCCCAGGACACCTCCCCCGGCGTACCGAGGATCTGAGCACGGGCCGGATCGAGCATCACCGAAACCCCGAGACCGAAGCCGATGCCGGCATAGGACGATTCGGCGAAGCGCGGCTGGCCCATCGCGGCGAGATCGCCGGGCAGGTGGTTCATCAACATGAGCTCGACGGTCTTGCGCCCGAGAAGCCGCACGCCGTCGAGTTCGCCGAGATTCAGGATCATCCGGCAGAAGCGCAGGTAGTCGACGGCCGTGGAGACGAGCCCGCCCCCGCCCGAGGCCAGCGGCGGCGGCGCCAGGAAGCGGCTGCCGACGCTGTCGTCGTAGAGGCGCAGCTTGCCCGCGCGGTCGAAGGAGTAGTTCGCCGCAAAGCGCGCCTGCTTCTCTTCCGGCACGAAGAAGTCGGTGTCGTCCATGCCGAGCGGGTGCAGGATGCGCGCACACATGAACTCGGCGAAGTCGATCCCCGACACCACCGCCACGAGATGGCCGAGCACGTCGGTGGCGACCGAGTAGTTCCACTCCACCCCCGGCTGGGCCAGCAGCGGTTGCGCCGCGAGCTTGGCCACGAGGTCGCCGAGCGGCAGGGTCGAGGTCTGGAAGTCGATCTCGTTCTGGCGGTAGAGCGCGTCGACGAGCGTCGCCTCCATGAAGCCGTAGGTCAGCCCGCTGGTATGCGTGAGGAGGTCGCGGATCGTGATGGCGCGGAGCGCCGGCTCGGTCTCGAGCTTGGCCCGGTTTCCGCCGGTCATTACTCGCATCTCCGCGAATTCGGGCAGGAAGCGTGAGACCGGATCGTCGAGCTGGAAGCGGCCCTCCTCGTAGAGCATCAGCACCGCGAGCGAGGTCAGCGGCTTCGTCATCGAGTAGATGCGGGTGATGGTGTCGGAAGTGAACGGCCTGTCCCGCGCGAGGTCGGCATGGCCGTGGGCGCGGAAGAAGGCGGTCTGGCCACCCCGAAGCACGCTCACCGAGAGACCGGCCAGCCGCCCGCTCTCGACGTAGCCCCGCATCCAGGCATCGATCCGTTCGAGGCGGTCGGGACAGAGGCCGACGTCTCGGGGATCGGTCTCAACCTGCATGCGCGGCTCCTCGCGTTCGTGTCCGAGGCCCGTGTAGCGGCCTCGCACGGAGGGGCGCCAGCCCCTGGGCGATCGGTCGAAGCCGCAAGAGCCCCGCGCGGAGCGAGCTTTTCGAGGCGTGAGCCTCGGAAAGCGTCGAGCGGAGCGGAAGCCCAAGGAACCGAGACTGATCCGCAGCGGCGGGTGCCGGCGACTGAGGCCAGGAAAAAATCAGGGTGATCGCTTTCAAGCGATTGCCCTGGGCGCTAGCCCGAAAACCGTCACCAGCCCATCGTGCCGGGCCCGCCCTTGAACGGGCCGACGAGCCCCGGCGTGATCCAGCCGCCATAGAAGCCGCCGGGCTGCGGCTCGGCTCGCACGTCGCCGACGAGGCAGGCATCCATCGGCCCGGCATAGAAGGCGACGTAGCCGGCGATGGGCCGGAAGCCCGGCGGCGGGTCGGGATAGGCCCAGGCCGCCCCCGGTGCCCGTTCTCCGCCGCCCGTCACGTCGAACAGCACGGCCCTGCCTTTCCACTCGCAGATTCCGGCCCGGCGCGGAGGTCCGAGCACCCCCTCCGCGATATCCTCGGGCGGGACGTAGTAGGTTGGCGGGTGGCTCGTCTCCAGCACCCGGAAGCCGGCCGTGGTCGTGGCGATGGTCCGGCCGCCGAGGATGACGGTCAGCCGCTCCGGCACCGGCTCCAGCCGGGGCGGGCGGGGATAGTCCCAGACGCTTTCCTGCCCCGGGCCGGGGCGGACGGGGATGGGCCGCACGGGCGCCTCCGTTGGTGTCGCATCAGCGGTTTGTCGCAACCGCCCCTCATGCTAGCGCATGGGCAGCTCGAGAGAAGGACGACGCCGTGAGCGAGACCGCAGACTACGCCCTGTTCCTCGATTTCGACGGCACCCTGGTCGAGATCGCCCCGCGCCCCGACGCGGTGCAGGTCGATCCCACCCTCGTGCCCGCGCTTGAGCGGTTGCGCGAACGGCTCGGCGGCGCGCTCGCCATCGTCACCGGACGGCCGGTCGCGGTGATCGACGATTTCCTGAGCCCCGCCCGGTTCGACGTGGCCGGGCTGCACGGCGTCGAGCGCCGAGTGGACGGCACCTTGAGCGGCGGACGGCCGGAGGATCATCCGGACCTGCGCGCGGGCGTCGAGCGGCTGCACGCGGAGACCGCCCGCTATGAATCCGTGCTGATCGAGGACAAGGGCGCCTCGGTCGCCGTGCATTGGCGACTCGCCACGCCGGGTGACGCGCAGGCGGCCGAGACCATCGTGAAGGCGGTGGCGGCCGATCTCGGCTCCGCCTACCGGCTTCAGCTCGGCAAGGCGGTCGGCGAGATCGTGCCGGCCGACGCCACCAAGGGCCACGCGATCCGCGCCTTCCTGGAGGCCGCCCCCTATGCCGGCCGGCGCGCGATCTTCCTCGGCGACGACCGCACCGACGAGATCGCCTTCGCCTCCGTCAACGAGGATGGCGGCATTAGCGTGCGCATCGGCGACGGAGAGACCGTGGCCGGCCGCCGCATCGCCACGCCCGCGGATGTGCGCGCGCTGATCAGCGCCTGGGCCGAGGGCGCGCCGATCGACCCGGACACGCTGCCCGCCGCCTGACATCGTTCACCGCTTCGTTCACGGCTTGCCGAACGGCCGACGCACCCTCTGTTAAGGTCGCGGCAAAGCACCACGAGAGGCCAGAGGCGGATGTTCGAATTCCCGGTGCTGATCGGCGATATCGGCGGGACCAACGCCCGCTTCGGCCTGATCGAAACGCGGGGGGCGCCGCCCCGTCTCCTCTCGCGCGAGGCGACGCACGGCCATCCCGATCCGAGCGCGGCGATCCGGGCCTCCCTGGCGCAGGGCGGCGGGCCCGCGCCGCGCTCGGCGATCCTGGCGATCGCGGGCCGGGTCGATGCGCCGGCGGTCCAGCTCACCAACGCGGACTGGCTAGTGGACGCCGCCGCGATCGCCCGCGATTTCGGGCTCGCGCGGGTCGCCCTCGTCAACGATTACGTGCCGGTCGCCGCGGGCGCAGCCGGCATCGCGCCCGACGACCTCACGCCGATCGGCCCAAGTCGCGGTGACGCAAGCGGGCCGCGCCTCGTGCTCGGGCCGGGCACCGGCTTCGGCGCCGCCGCCCTGATCCCCTACGAGGACCGCCTCGCCATCGTCTCGACGGAGGCCGGCCACACCGATCTCGGGCCGACCGACGCGGAGGAGTTCGAGATCTGGCCGGCGGTCGAGCGCGTCGAGGGACGGGTCACGGTGGAGACGCTGCTCTCCGGTCCCGGTCTCGCCCGGATCTGCGCGGCGATCCGCGCGGTGCGGGCGGGCGGCGACGGCTCCCTGTGCGACCCGGCCGAGATCACGAGCAGCGGCCTCTCGGGCGAGGATCCGCATGCACACGCCGCGCTCGCGCTGTTCAGCAAGCTGCTCGGCCGGGTATGCGGGGATCTGGCGCTGACCTTCCTTGCCACCGGCGGCGTCTATATCGGCGGCGGCATCGCCCCACGGATCGTCTCCGTCCTGCGGGAGGGCGCGTTCCGCGAGGCCTTCGAGCGCAAGGCGCCCTTCGCCGAGCAGATGCGCATCATCCCCACCAGCGTCATCACCGTGAAGGACCCCGCCTTCAGCGGCCTCGCGGCCCTGGCGAGCGAGAGCGAGCGCTTCGTCTATCACGGGCATGCCTGGACACCGCAGAAGTAAGGCGCGGCAGCACCTCAGGCGATGCGCCGCGCCCCGTCAAAGCCGAGATAGCCGGCGAAGGCCTCCGCCGGCATCGGCCGGCCGAACAGGTAGCCCTGGAGGTGGCGGCAGCCGAGATGGCTAAGCCAGAGGGCTTGGCCTGGATCTTCCACCCCCTCCGCCACCAATCGCAGGTCGAGGGCGCGGGCGATCTGGACGATCGCGCCGAGGATGCAGCGGGCCTCGTGCTCCTGCGCCACGTCCACGGTGAGCAGCCGGTCGAGCTTCAGCGTCTGGATCGGCAGTCGGCGGAGATAGCCGATGTTGGAGTAGCCGACCCCGAAATCGTCGAGCGCGATCCGCACGCCGTGGGCGGCGAGCCGCTCCAACTGCACCCGGGCGCGATCGAGATCGTTCAGCAGCACCTCCTCGGTGATCTCGACGGTCAGCGCCTCGGGCGGGAAGTCGAGTTCGGCGAGAAGCGCGATGACGTCGTCGGCGACCGAGCCGAGCTTGAACTGGCTCGGCGAGAGGTTCACCGACAGGGTGCGGATCGCCCCCGCCCGGACCCAGTCCCGCGCCGGCGGGCAGGCGCGGCGCATCATCCCTGCGAACAGGTCGCGCATCAGCCCGCGCTCTTCGGCGAGACCGAGGAAGGCGGCCGGGGCGAGGAAGCCGAGCTGCGGATGAACCCATCGCGCCAGCGCCTCGGCCCCGACGGGACGGCGGGTGACCCCGTCGACGATCGGCTGGAACCATGGCTCGATCGCGCCGGAGCGGATTGCCGCGCCGAGATCGGCCCCAGGGCCTGCCGCTCCTCGATCTCCCGGCCCATGCGCGGGTCGAACCGGGTCCAAGCGGCGCGGGTCGCCTTCGAGCGGTAGAGGGCGATGTCGGCGAAGCGCTGAAGGTCGCTGCCTGTCGCGGCATCGTCGGGGAAGACGGCGATGCCGAGCGAGGCGGAGGCCTCCAGCATCCGCCCGCGATGGGCGACCGGTCGGCGGATCTCCGCCACCACGGCCTCGCCGAGACGGGCGAGATCGCTGCGAGGGCCGAGCGGAACGATGGCCGCGAATTCGTCGCCACCCAGGCGCGCCGTCACCGCCCCTTGGCCGACGGTCCCTCTCAGGCGGCGGGCGACATGCTGGAGGAACACGTCTCCGGCCTCATGGCCCAGGCTGTCGTTGATCTCCTTGAAACGATCGAGGTCGAGCAGGAGCAGGGCGAAGCGTTCGTTGCCCGTCCCGCGGCCCGCCCGGCCGACGGCGGCGCCGAGGACGCGGGCGAAGCGGGTGCGGTTGGCCAAACCGGTGAGTTGGTCGCGCTCGGCCAGCGCCACTGCGCGCTCGCGCGCCAGGGCCAGCGCCACTGCGCGCTCGCGCGCCAGGGCCAGTTCGCGCGTGCGTTCGTCCACCCGCAGTTCCAGATCCGCGGCGAAGCGGGAGAGTTGCTGGTTGAGGGCGTAGAGTTCGCGGGACTTGGCTTCGAGGAGGGACTCGGCCTCGGCGCGGGCGCTGCGCTCGCGGGCGACGCGCCGCTCCAGGCGCCGGATGCGCTCGTCGCGTTCCGGGCTTGCCGTGACCGTCGGGCCTTCGTCCGGTTCCGGCATCACGGCGTCAGGCCGCGTGCTTGATGGAGAAGCGCACGAAGGGGCCGGCCGGGTGCTCGACCCTCAGCTTGGCGATGGCGACGGGCTGGCGGAAGTGATCGGCCGCGCCGTGGATCATGCCCTCGGCCAGCGCTTCGAGGGGCCGGCAGCTCTCGTAATCGAGATCGATCGCATCCGAGCCGTAGCGGGTGAGGCGGAACACCGGCAGTTCGGCGTCGGGGTACAGCTTGTGGACCTCGCGGTGGATGTAGGCGTCGACGCTTTCCAGGAAGTCGAACAGCGATGTCTGGACCGTGAAGAACTCGGGATAGCGCACCGCAAACCGTCGGCAGAGATGGCGGCCGAACAGCGTCAGCAGGTCGGGCACGGGCTTGCCGGTGCGGCGCGACAGGGCGGTCACCAGGGCCTGCATCTCGGTATACGGATAGGTCCCGACCGCCGTGTAAGCCCCGCCGTTCGGGACGTCCGCGTCATCAATGATGTCGTCGGCGACGTCGGAACCGAGCGCCCCGGACACGAAGTCCAAGAACTCCGTAAAAACGACGCCCTTCATACGAACCCACCGCGCCTGATCTATGATAAGACGCTCGCCTACAGGCATTACGATTGCATTAAATTTTATACAAAGGCCGGTTGCTTTCAGGCAGGTGTCATGGCGCTCGTAGAGCGTGCGTCGGCACGCCCGGGGAGCATCGTCGCCCGAAAGCCCCCTGGCATCGCCCGAACGGTCTGTTAACCATGGCAGGCGCTAAGCTTCCTTGTCCCAGCCGTCTCGTCCCGAGCGGCGCGGGAGCGTGGAGCCGCCCAGAGTCCAGACCATGCGCGCCAAGCCCATCCTTCGCGCCCACCTCCTTCTCCTCGCCGGGGCGCTCGCCCTTCCGGCCGGGACGCAGGCCGCGCCGCGGGCCCACAGGGCCAAGGCGGCCCCCGCGGGCGTCGCCGTCGATTACAGCGTCAACCTCGCCGGTATCCCGATCGGCAACGCCCAGCTCACCGGCGCCTTCGAGGGCGCGCGCTACCGCATGGATGTCTCGGCGGTTCTGACGGGTCTCGTCGGCGCCGTCACCGGCGGCCAGGGCTCGGCCCGCTCCTCGGGCAGCATCGCCGCGGCGCCGCTACCGAGCGCCTTCTCGATCGCCACCCGCACCAGCAGTTCGGGCATCGCCGTGCGCATGGCGCTGGCCAACGGCAATGTCACCCAGGCCGAGGTGACCCCGCCGCTGCTCGATACCGGCGACCGGGTGCCGGTCACCGCCGCGGCCAAGCGCGGCGTGATCGATCCCGCGAGCGCGCTGATGATGCCGGCCCGCGCCCGCGCCGACCTCACCGATCCCGAGAACTGCAACCGCACGCTGCCCGTCTTCGACGGCGCCACCCGCTTCAACGTGGTCCTGAGCTACGGCGAGACCCGGCAGGTGGAAAAGCCCGGCTATAGCGGGCCGGTGCTGGTCTGCAACGCCCGCTACGTCGCCATCGCCGGCCACCGGCCCGACCGGCCGGGGGTGAAGTTCATGGAAGACAACCGCGACATGTCGGTCTGGCTCGCGCCCGTCGAGGGAACGCGGGTGCTGGTGCCGCTGCGGATCGCCGTGCGCACCACGCTCGGCACCAACATCATCGAGGCGACCCGCTGGACGCGGACCGGCACCGCGACCGCCAACGGCGGCGAAGCCCAGCCGGGCGCCGTCGCCGATGCGAGCCTGTCTCAGCAGTAGATTTTGCGAATCGCAATCCCGCTCGACCCGGTCATCCGCGACGCGCCCTCATCCTGAGGTGCCCGCGTCAGCGGGCCTCGAAGGAATCCTCCAGGTCCCGCGCGGTCCCTGGAAAGATCCTTCGAGGCCGCCGCGACGCGTCGGCACCTCAGAATGAGGGGGTCGGGCGGGACCGAGCGAAGATCGAAGAAGCTCCGATGCGGTTAGGAGGCTCAACCATGCGTCGGTTCGCAAACGCTTCGACCCGCAGGAACGCTCTGCGGAGCGTCTGCCTCGTCCTACCGCTCATTGTTTCCGGCGCCGCTCAGGCCGACGGCCCCCTCACGACCGGGCCGGATTGCGGCCCCGACGCGTTCTCCAGCGCCCAGGTGATCGAGCACCGCCCGCCGCGCCGCGGCCCGCTCACGGCGATGCCCGACACCCTCTGCACGGACCTCACGCCGCAGCAGCCGCAACCCCGGATCGACATCTACGCCTATCCGAGCGTCGGCGCCCCGGCTGGCGGGGAGGGCCCCGGCATCCCATATGAGGGACGGTCGCCGCGGGTCGCCCCGTACCGCTAGAGCATCGTCCCGAAAGGTGGTTGCCGGCTTTCGGAAAAAAGATGATGCAAAAGCAAGAGCCTCGAGCACCGTCCCGGATCAGGCATCTGGGACAGCGCTCGAGCGGCCGACTTCCGATGCAGGGCCCAGCGCCCGGCTGCCCTCCGCTCCGCCGACGGCCCTCAGCGCCGTAGGGATCGCCGCCCCCGCATGACGCTCCGCACCCTTCACCGCGAGGCCCGCGCGCGCGGGGTCACGGCGGTGCTCGGCCCGACCAACACGGGCAAGACGCACATGGCCATCGAGCGGATGCTGCTGCATCCGACCGGCATGATCGGCCTGCCCCTCAGGCTCCTGGCCCGCGAGGTCTACCTGCGCGTGGTCGCCAAGGTCGGGTCCGAGAACGTCGCCCTCATCACCGGCGAGGAGAAGATCAAGCCGGACCGGCCGCGCTACTGGATCTGCACCATCGAGGCGATGCCGCGCGATCTCGACGTCGCCTTCGTCGCGATCGACGAGATCCAGCTCGCCGCCGACATGGACCGCGGCCACGTCTTCACCGATCGCCTGCTCTACCGGCGGGGCCGCGAGGAGACGCTGCTGATCGGCTCCTCGACCATGCTGCCGCTGGTGCAGGCGCTGATCCCCGGCGTGCAGACGACGACGCGCCCGCGTCTCTCGAGCCTGACCTTCGCGGGCGAAAAAAAGATCTCGCGGCTGCCGCACCGCACGGCGATCGTCGCCTTCTCGGCCGAGGAGGTCTACGCCATCGCCGAGCTGATCCGGCGCCAGCGCGGCGGCGCGGCGGTGGTGCTCGGCGCGCTCTCGCCCCGCACCCGCAACGCCCAGGTCGAACTCTATCAATCGGGCGACGTCGATTACCTCGTCGCCACCGACGCGGTCGGCATGGGGCTCAACCTCGACGTCGATCACGTCGCCTTCGCCGCGAACTGGAAATACGACGGCACCCGCTTCCGCAAGCTGTCCCCGGCCGAGATGGGCCAGATCGCCGGACGCGCCGGGCGCCATATCGCCGACGGCACGTTCGGTTCGACCGGGCGCTGCCCGCCCTTCGAGCCGGAGATGGTCGAGGCGCTGGAGACGCACGACTTCGAACCCGTGCGCATGCTGCAATGGCGCAACCCGGACCTCGAATTCGCCTCGCTGGAACGGCTGCAGGCGAGCCTCGACGAGCATCCGCATGAGCAGGGCCTCACCCGTGCGCCGATGGGCGAGGACCAGCAGGCGCTTGAGATCCTGATGCGCGAGGACGACATCCGCGACATGGCCAAGGGCCCCGCGGCGGTGCGCCGCCTCTGGGACACCTGCGGCGTGCCGGACTATCGCAAGGTCCACCCGCAGACCCATGCCGACCTCGTGGCCCAGCTCTACCGCTTCCTGATGCGCGGCATGGCGGGACGCATCCCCAACGACTGGTTCGCCCGCCACGTGGCGATGATCGACCGCACCGACGGCGACATCGACGCCCTGTCCCAGCGTATCGCGCAAGGGCGGACCTGGACCTTCGTGGCAAACAGGCCTGACTGGTTGCTCGATCCTCTGCATTGGCAGGGCGAGACGCGTCGGGTAGAGGACAGATTGTCCGACGCCCTGCACGAGCGCCTCGCGAGCCGCTTCGTCGATAGGCGCACCAGCGTCCTGATGCGGCGCTTGAGAGAGAAGACGATGCTGGAAGCCGAAATCACCTCCGGCGGTGACGTCACCGTCGAGGGTCAACATGTGGGCCGTCTTCACGGCTTCCAATTCGTGCCCGACCCGCAAGCCGAGGGACACGAAGCCAAGACCCTGCGCTCTGCCGCCGACAAGGCGCTGGCCGGCGAGATCGAGGCGCGGGCCGACCGCTTCGCCTCGGCCGCCGATGCCTCGCTGGTGCTCTCGCATGACGGCATCATCCGCTGGACCGGCGATCCCGTCGCCAAGCTGACGCCGGGCGACAAGCTGTTCGAGCCCGGCATCCGCCTCATCGCCGACGACAGCCTGTCCGGCGCCGCGCGCGAGAAGGTCGAGACGCGGTTGGCCGCATGGCTGCGCGCCCACGTCGTGCGCCTGCTCGGCCCGCTGATGGAGATCGAGACGGCGGCCGACCTCACCGGACTCGCCCGCGGCATCGGCTACCAGGTGGTCGAGGCGCTCGGCGTGCTGGAGCGGGCCAAGGTGGCGCATGAGATGCGCACCCTCGATCAGGACGGGCGCGCGAATCTGCGCCGTCACGGCGTGCGCTTCGGCGCCTACCATATCTTCCTGCCCGCGTTGCTGAAGCCCGCCCCGCGCACGCTCGCCGCCCAGCTCTGGGCGCTGAAAAACGGCGGCCTCGACCAGCCCGGCCTCGACGAGATCGCGCATCTGGCCAGTTCCGGCCGCACCTCGATCAAGGTCGATCAGAACATCGCCAAGGGCCTCTACCGCGCCGCCGGCTTCCGGGTCTGTGGCGAGCGGGCGGTGCGTGTCGATATCCTGGAGCGGCTCGCCGACCTGATCCGCCCGGCCATCGCCTACCGCCCCGGCACGACCCCGGGCGAGCCGCCGGCCGGCACTGCGGACGGCGACGGCTTCGTGGCCACCGTGAACATGACCTCGCTCGTCGGCTGCTCGGGCGAGGATTTCGCCTCGATCCTGAAGTCGCTGGGCTACGTCGCGCAGAACCGTCCGGGCCCGGCCATCACGGTGCCCCTGGTCGCGGCGGCACCGACCGTCCCCGCCGCGCGCACCGCCGAGGCCGCACCGCAGGAGACGGCGGGCGAAGAGACAGCCAACGAGGCGACAGCCGACGAGGCGACGGCGACCGAGGCGACATCGGGCGAACAGACGTCAGCCGAGGAGACGGCTCAGGCCCCGTCGCAGGACGCGACCGACGTCGGTACCACGGCCGAGCCGAGCGACGAGACGACGGCTTCCGAGGCGACGTCCGAGGCCGGGAGCGAAGCCGAGACGGTCGCCGCCGAAGCCGAGCCTGCCGCGGAAGAGGCGGCCGCCGCACCGGTCGAAGCCGTTGCCCCGATCGAGGAAACGGCACCGGACGAGGCCGAGACGGCGGACGCCGCTCCCGAAGCCGCCGCGCCGATGCCGGCCGAGACCGCCGACGCCGCGCAGGCGGCTGCGGCGACCGGAGAGGTCGAGGCGGTGGACGCAGCCGATTCGGCGATTCCGGCCGATGAGCCCTCCACGGAGGCGGATACCGCCGCCGCTGAGCCGGCTGCGCCCGAGAGCGTCGAGGTCTGGCATCTGCACCGTCCGCAGCGTCACACCGGTCCGCGGCCCGGCCGCGGCCAGGGACGGCCGGAGGGGCGCCAGGACGGAAGGCAAGAGGGCAGACAGGACGGCCGCCAGGATGGTCGGCGTAACGACGGCCCGCGCCGTCCCCGCGAGGACCGTCCGGAAGGCGGACGTCCGGCCCGTGCCGACGGCAGGGGCGACAGCCGCCGGGATGGCCAGGGCGAGGGCGGCCCTCGCCGCGAGCATCAGGGCGGCCGCAACCGCCCCGACCGCCGCGACGAGAACCGCCGCCCCAACCCCGAGCAGCGCCCGCCGCGCCGCGAGCGCCAGCCCGATCCCGATTCGCCCTTCGCGGCGCTCGCCGCGCTGAAGGCGAAGCTCGAGTCGGACGGGGGCAAGCGCTGACGCGTCCGCGCGACAAGCGGTTGCCGGCTTTCCGGAGAGCGGGCGCCGTGACGGCTCCGGCAATCGTGATCGCCGGATGAGCGCGGGGCGCCAGCGCCTCGACAAATGGCTGTGGTTCGCGCGCTTCGCGCGGACCCGCTCGATGGCGGCCCGGCTGGTGAGCGACGGGCATGTCCGCGTGAACGGCACCCGTGCCGACGCGCCGGCCAAGGCCATTCATTGCGGCGACGTGCTCACCGTCGCCGCCCCCCACGGCACGATGCTGGTGCGGGTGCTCGATCTCGGCGAGCGCCGCGGCGGCGCCCCGGAGGCGCAGCGGCTCTACGAGCCGGTCGGCGAGGCGGCGTCCTGACCCCTCATTCGGCGCGATCCGCCCTGCCGGCAAACCTGCCGCTTGATCATCGTCGCACAAGCCTCTAATCGGTCCGCGCCTTTACGCCCGGTTTATGGCCGGTCCCGCGGTAGGATTGCACGATGGCCAAGGAAAAGTTCTCCCGTACCAAGCCGCACTGCAACATCGGCACGATCGGGCACGTGGATCACGGCAAGACGTCGCTGACGGCGGCGATCACGAAGGTTCTGGCGGAGTCGGGCGGGGCGACCTTCACGGCCTACGACCAGATCGACAAGGCGCCGGAAGAGAAGGCGCGCGGCATCACGATCTCGACCGCCCACGTCGAGTACGAGACGACCAACCGCCACTACGCGCACGTCGACTGCCCCGGCCACGCCGACTACGTGAAGAACATGATCACCGGTGCCGCCCAGATGGACGGCGCGATCCTGGTCGTGTCCGCCGCCGACGGCCCGATGCCGCAGACCCGCGAGCACATCCTGCTCGCCCGTCAGGTCGGCGTGCCGGCGCTGGTGGTGTTCCTCAACAAGGTCGACATGGTCGATGACGAGGAGCTCCTGGAGCTGGTCGAGCTGGAGGTGCGCGAGCTCCTCTCCAAGTACGACTTCCCCGGCGACGACATCCCGATCACCAAGGGCTCGGCCCTGATGGCGCTCGAGGACAAGGAGCCCAAGATCGGCAAGGAAGCCGTTCTGGCGCTGATGGCGACCGTGGACGAGTACATCCCGCAGCCGGAGCGTCCGATCGACATGCCGTTCCTGATGCCGATCGAGGACGTGTTCTCGATCTCGGGCCGCGGCACGGTGGTGACGGGTCGCGTCGAGCGCGGCATCGTCAAGGTCGGTGAGTCGGTTGAGATCGTCGGCATCCGCCCGACGACGACGACGACGGTGACTGGCGTCGAGATGTTCCGCAAGCTGCTCGACCAGGGCCAGGCGGGCGACAACGTCGGCGTGCTGCTGCGCGGCACGAAGCGCGAGGACGTGGAGCGCGGCCAGGTCGTGTGCAAGCCAGGTTCGGTCAAGCCGCACTCGAAGTTCAAGGCCGAGGCCTACATCCTGACGAAGGAAGAGGGCGGCCGCCACACGCCGTTCTTCACCAACTACCGCCCGCAGTTCTACTTCCGCACGACGGACGTGACCGGCGTGTGCACGCTGCCCGAGGGCACCGAGATGGTGATGCCGGGCGACAACGTGACCATGGACGTGGTGCTGATCGTGCCGGTGGCCATGGAAGAGAAGCTGCGCTTCGCCATCCGCGAGGGTGGTCGCACCGTCGGTGCCGGCGTCGTCGCCGCCATCAACGACTGATTTTTTTCGGAGTTGGGCGCATGAGTCTCACTCATGCGCCCAACTCAATCGGACGAAATAAAAAGGGCCGGCGCCAAGCCGGCCTTTTTTCATGCATGCCGTCGGCTTCGGGGACGCTGGCGATGGTCACGTCGCCCTTAAAGGCCTGTTGATCGGCGGCACGGGTTATTCGAGCGTCGCGGCGACCATCGCACCGCCCCGTCTGCCGGGAGAGCCCGATCTCACAGGCGAAACAGCAGGGTGAGCCGCAAGAAGCGCTTCAGCGCCATCGCGATTCCCGCATCGCACCTTTCAGGTGTCGGCGGCCCCGCCGTGGGCCTCTTGGAGGGACCAGCCGAACCCGGAGATCCCGTATCCGGCCACTCAGCTCGAGAAGGATCCGAAGCCCTCGAAATCGCTTGTGCGAGAAACCCGGTTGGCCGGCGAGACTTGCTGACCGTGGGGGGCGTGACTTGTCGTGGTGATGGGTGCCGACTTTGCCAGTCCAGCGTTGCTCATCGCAGGGGCGGTTCTACCGCTACGCTTCCACGTCGCAAGCATAGCCGTGCCGTTCGACTTGTTGACGTCGCGCATCGAGTTGCCTTGTTGGCGAGCGATTATTCAGGAAGTGCGCAGAGAACGCGCGCTCGATGCTCATGTTCCGGGCATGTGCGCGGCGAACGCGGCGGCGGCGCGAGGACCCGTTTTCAGGCGCGGCGGCGCGACGAAAGCTGCGATGTTCCATGGAGCGACATCGGCCCCGCCCAGCGCCTAACGGACGGGCTTGGGCAAGCTCCGCTTGGTGCGGTGGAATGTCGGTCCGTCGCGGTCAGCCGGATCGCACTCGGCGATGTGGTCGCGTTGCCGCCTCGCACGGACCGCGTCCGGTTCGCCCGCTGCGATGCGCGCCTGGGAGGTCGTGCGGCGACTGCGCCATTCCTCGTAGGCGACCTTCAGCGCGGGGTCGTCGTCGAAGCTTCTGATGCGCGGGCAGATCGCGTCGAACGTTTCGTACGGAACGGGCGCGATGAAGCAGAAGCATTCGCCCTTCGCGAACCGCACCATGCCGGGCCGCGTGAAGCACCCGTTCAATCCCAAGAATTGATGCCGGCCGCGCCACAATTCTCGGACCGATCCCGCAGTGGGTCGAGATGAGCTGCGCCCGCGATGAGGGGACGCGCCGGCCGCAGGCGAACGGGGCGAACGCAGCGGCCGGCGCGCTCGCGGCTGGGAGCCGGGGGGCTCGACCACCGCGATTCATGATGGCCCCGGTCAACGCTCGCCCGAACCGAGGGCTCCCGACGCCACCTGCGGCCTTTCGCAACATTTCCGACAAGGCCGCGCGCGCCCGCGCAGGTCCGGTGATGTCCGTTGGAACACCGGCCGGCGCTGCCGTCTTGCCCGTTCGGTATGGGCATTCCATCCGACGGAGGGCAGGCGCGATGCAGGACTATGGGCTCTCGGCCGGGATCGGGCTCTTGGCCGGGTTGCGCACCATGTCGGCCTGCGCCGCGCTGAGTTGGGCCGCCGCACACGGGCGGACCCGGAGCGCAGCGATCCCCGCCGGCCCCGTTGCGCGGACTGTCGCCACCACGGCGGCGTTTGCCGAGATGGCCGGGGACAAGATGCCGTTCGCGCCCGACCGGCGCATTCCTCCCTCGTTCGCGGTCCGGCTCGCGATCGGCGCAGTCGGCGGCTGGATGTTCGCCGGGCGCCACGCCTCGCCCGAGGCCGGGGCGCTGGCTGGCGTCGCGGGCGCCGTCGCCGGCACGCTGCTCGGTCGCGCGGCGCGGGGCCCCGGCACGGGCGCACCCTTCGGCCTCGCGCGGGGGCTTGCCGAGGATCTGGTGGCCGCCGGCCTTGCTGCGGCTCTGGTCGCCTCCGCGGAACGCCAGCATCGGGTTCGGCCGTCGCACCGTCGCTCGATCTGAACCCGAGATGGTCTGATTCACGGGCGCAGGATAGCGCATGCACCCCGAGGCCAGCCACGGGGCGTGCGCCATCACCGGCGATGTTCGTGGAGGCCTACAGATACGGGCGCCGGCTCAAGTCCCTGCGCGGCCGGACGCTCTACGAATTCGTCTGCCCGAGCTGGGCAAAACAGCCCAACCGGATCAGGCTCAATCCGACACACTCCATGCCGGGACCGAACAACCAGCGCGCCTTTTCTAGAGGACGCACCTTGTCCGGCCATGGCAGAGTGCTGACGGTCACGCCTGAGTGCGGGAAGAGATGTCCGGCATATAAGTCGTTACCATTGAACGACTTTGTAGAGGCTTGGCTGGGGCGCCAGGATTCGAACCTGGGAATGGCGGTACCAAAAGCCAACCGCCCCATGTGTTACGCGATTGATTTCTTTATCTTTTCCAGATCAGTCCGCCGCCCCTGTGCCGGCTTTTGTGCTGTGATCGGCTCACCCGTCGCGTTGTCGATCTCCTGCGCGGGGGCTGTGCCGAGATTTGTGCCGGGCCCGTGTGCGGCCGTCCTGCGGTCCTCGACTTCAAGGAACGCGTAGGAGCGCTCGGTCTGGACCACGCTGCGGTGCCCGAGCTGATCGCGCACCATCTCCAGCGTCCACTTCTCCTCCTGCAGCAGGCGGCAACCGTGGGTGCGCCTCAGATCGTGCCAGCGCAGCAGCGGCACCTTCGCCCGTTTCGCCGCGTTCCGGAGCCCACGGTCGAGGTGGTTGAAGCGCTCGCCGTCGTTGTCCTTCCTCGGGACCGGCGCGACCGTCACGCGCCGGGCGCCGCGGGTTGTTGTCGCCGCGCCGTGGTGGAAGACGAACGGGCTCTTGAGGTGCCGCGGCAGCCGCTTCAGCACCGCAAGGGCAGGGGGCAGCAGGATCACCGTCCGCTCGCGCTTGCCCTTCGCCGTCTCGGCCGAGATCATGACGTGCTTGCGCGCGAGATCGACCTGCTCCCATGTCAACGAGAACTGCTCCTCCTGCCGCAGTCCCGTGTAGATCGCGAACAGGACCGCGTCGGCGACGTAGGGGAGGGCGCCTTCGAGCAGCCGCGCCTCCTCCGCCCGGGTCAGATAGCGCGTGCGGGGAGGGCTCTCGCGCAGCCCGCGCTTGGCCCGCTGCCGGAGGAAGGGAATCACCGGGTTAAGGTCGGCCCATTCCTTCTCGATCGCGAAGCCGAACACCGTTGAGAGGCAGGCCAAATCACGCCGCACGGTCGGCGCCGACGCGCCCGCGGTCCGGCGGTGGGACTCGAAGTCCTTCAGGTCGGCCGGGCGCAGAGCGAGCAGCAGCTTGTCGCCGAAGAATGCATCGAGGTGGTCGATCGACACGCCGTAACGCCGGAGCGTGCTGGGGCGCAGGGTAGGGCCGTGCTCCTTCTGGAACTCGTCCATAACCGCGTTGACCGTGAGCCGGGGCTTCCCGCCCCAGGCCAGTGCCTCTAGCTCGTCGAGCCAGACCTTAAGACGGCTGCGCGCGACGCTTTCAGATCGCGTCTCGAGGGACTGGCGGAGATCTTGGCCGTCCTTCTGGACCCGGCCCCACCACGTTTTGCCACGGAGATAGATCCCGGCCATTCCGGCACTGCCCTCGTCACCGAATCCCACCACTGACGCACGGCACGCATATCGAAAACCCACGATGACCGGGGTCCGAACGGCTGTCGAGCGCCAGGAACACGGCCGGCCGCCGCCATGCGGATCCAGTGCCGCTCCGTAAAGCCGAACTCCGCGACGAGATCGGCCGCCGTTCCGAGTTCAGCCGGCATGGTCCCTTCCTCGTGCGGTGGTGCTGGTGGATGGGGGCGGGGCGGCGAACGACTTCACCGAAGCGTGTCTCGCGCGGTAGGGTGCGCGCCCGCGATGTGTCCGGAGATCGGTGCCATGGCCCACCCCGCTCTCGGCCTCTACCAAGCTGCCGGCTTCGTGCTCGGCTGCATGGCGATCCACAGTCTGCGCGCTCACGCTGAGCGGCTGACCCCGGTGCTGATCGGAGTGGCGATGCTCATGGCCGGCATTCTGGCCGTCGACTGGCTCTCGACCATTCCCAACACGTTCGGCCCTGAGGGCTTCGAGGTGCGGGCGATCACCGGCCTCGAGTGAGGAAAGGTTGATCACCGCCCCGATCTCGGCGGCGAGGCTCTTGGTTGCGTCAGCCATGACGGTCGCCCTCCTGTTCAGCCTGGGCGATGAGGGCGGCATCCATCCGAGTGGGAATGCCGTGAGATGAACGAGGGCCGATCCTGCAAGCCTGACTAGAAAAGCTCGGCCGCCGCCCGAGATAGTTGGGTGAGGGCCGCTTGTGTGGCGGGCCATCGGGAGAACAGTATGGCGTCGCCAACGAACTCCGCCCTTCGGTCGAAGGGCGCGCGCTCCTACAGCGCAGCAGACTTGGATTTCCGGGAAATACTCGGGATGAAGACAGGGCGGGACCACGCCGATGCAGCGGCGACCCGTTTCAAGAAGGCGCGCCTTGCGGCCCAGGTCGAAGCCCTGAAGAAGCGCTAGCGCTCTCCCCTTCGGCACGTCGACGAGCCCGCTCATCGCCGCCCCCCATCCAAGCTCTCGCTCGGGAGAGAGGAGGCCCAGTTCCGGCAGGCCGGCGCGGTCGCGAGCACGTCGGTGCCCTTGCCGCCGGTCCAGTGCGCGCGCATCAGGCCGCACTTCCGGTAGACCTTGGCGAGACTCCTCCGGACGAGGTGGTCGCAGGAGCCGCAGGTCTCGCCCGCCGGGCCAGTGCCGGGCTGTGCCGCGTAGCCCTTGGCCTGCGGGCCGCCCTTGAGGCGCCGACGTTCAGCCGGCGTCAGTGCGTGTTCGGCGAGGAAGAGATCATGCTGCGGGTTCAAGCTCCCCGCCCTCTCCCGAAGCTCGGGGGTGATGGCGGGGGTCATGCTGCAGAACCTTTGGCGGGCGCGCCGGTGAGGGCGGTGATGGCGCGAGCAAGGAGGCTGCGTGCCGACGGGCTGCGCGGCTCTGCATCGGCCGCGACCGGCGCCGGACGGCCGCTCTGCTCGTCGCGGGCGAGCCTCCGGACCAACGCCAGGGCGTGCGCGGTCTGGGCGAGGAGCGCCGACTCCCGGTCCATCTCGCCGAGGTCTTCCTCGACAGCCGGAAAGTCGTGCGGGGCGATGCGGTGCTCGTCCACTCCGACGGGGGCGAACTGCTGCTGCAGCATCCGCTCGCCTTGGCGGGAGGCCAGCGCGCGGCGCGCGGAGAGTGCCAGCAGCCCGGCGGAGAGCTTGTCCCAATCGGCGAGATCGGCGGGGTTCAGCATGACGCGCCCCTCCCGGCGGCCCGGCGCAGGCCCAGCAGATCGCGGATCGCGGCGCGCTCGCTCGGAGGCAGGCTGTGGTAGCCATCGAGGACGCGGCGATCTTCGCTGGTGAGTTCGACGGGCGCCGGGTCGCCCAAGCGTGCCGGATCGATGCCGAGCGCTTCGGCGACTTCCTCACGTCGCTCGAAGGGCATGGGCTCGCGGCCCCGCTCCCAGCGGGAGACCGTCGCGGTCGACACGCTCATTGCCTTCGCCACATCGGCGAGGTGCAGACCCTTCTTCTGGCGGTAGTGGCGGATCATGGCGCCCGCGTGGGTCGGTGTTTCGGGACGGGAGACGGGCACGGGTCAGCGCTCCACGTAGAGTTGGCGGGGAGGAAGCGAGGGCTTGGTCGAGGGGCTAGAGGCCCGGCGCTGGGGCGGGCGCTTCGGCATCGGCGCGCTGCGGATCGGCCGATGCGGGGCCGTACGGATCCCCTGGTGCGCGTCCTCGCGGCGCTGCGCCTTGGCGAGGTCGCCGAGATCCACCGCCGTCTTGGCCTTGTGGCAGGGGTCGCAGAGCACCTGGCAATTCGACAGGATAGGCTCGCCGCCCATCCGATCTGGGATGATGTGGTCGTACTGGAACTTGCCGACGGTCAGGGTGCAGCCGCAGCCGGCGCCCTCGCACTTGCCGTCGGCACGCTTGAGCGCTTGACGTTGGGTCTTCTTCGAGAACTCGCGCCTCACGACCGCTCCCCCATCGCAGCAAGGGCAGCCACAACGAGTTCGCCAACGGCGCTCGGCATGGCCGTGTCGGTGTCGGGATCGCGGCAGGCGTCGCGGACGGCGAGCAGGGCTTTGCCCATGGCCGGGAAGGCGTTGAGCGCCCGCACGAGGTCGGCGGCCGCGTCGCGGTTCGTCGGGCCCTCGAACATGTAGGCGACAGCGTCGTCGCCCCGCCCGCATGTGATCCACGTCGTGCCGTCAGGGCGCTCGCCGAACGCGGCCGGCAGCGGGAGATGCTTGAGGGATGCGGTCACGGCGGCCCTCCTCAGTACGAGATCGCGACGTGCGGGACCGCCTTGCGGGCGATCATCGTCACGGCGAGCTTGGCGACGTCCTCGGTGATGCCGCCGGCCACCAAGGCGGCCACGGCTTCACGCTGGATCCGGTTGCGGCGGCGGGTGTCGGCCTCGCGCCGGGCGGCTTCCTCGGCCTCCTGTCGGGCCCGGTCCTCCGCCTCACGCTTCAGACGCAGTTCGGTCTCGGCGGCACGGCGCTCGGCGGCCTCGGCATCGAGGCGCAGTTGCTGCTCGCGGCGGGCGGCAGCATCCCGCTCGGCCTGGGCCGCAGCTTCGGCGCGGGCGACTTCCTCCTCAATGCGCCGGCGTTCGGCCGCGGCGGCGCGCTCGACCCGATCCCGCTTCTCGGCGGCTTCACGCTCAGCGCGGGCACGCTCGGCGGCGATGGCCTCGGTACGGATCAGCTCCTCCCGCTCATGGGCGGCGCGCTCGGCAGCCTCTCGCTGAAGGCGGATGCGCTCGGCTTCCTCAGCGTCGGCCTGCACGCGGGCTGCGCGCTTGCTCCGCAAATCACGGAGCGCGGTGTCCTTGGCGATGGCGTACTCGGCCGCGAATCCATCAAGGTCGACGCCGATGACGAAGGCTTCGAGATCCGCGATGGCCGCATCGATCTCCACCACGGTGCGGGCGGTCGCCGGCAATCCGTCGATCCGGGCGATCTCCTCGCGATGCCGGGCGATCCGCGCCTTCTCGGCCTCCTCGTATTCGGTGAGGGGCTTGCGCACCTCGTCGGCCATCGCCTCCAAAATCGACCATGTGCGGCGGCGGCAAGCGTCGATCTTGCCGGGGATCAGCTTCTGCTCGGCCGCGAGTGCCTTGCCGACGGCTTCCAGCGACGTCTTGGCCTTGGTGATGCTGAAGGCGAAGGCCTTCACCTCAGCACGCCCCTTGGCCGTCGAGACGTCGGCCGTGAATTTGTCGACCTCGCGCCGGATGCGGTCGATGAGCGGATCAATGCCGCCCTCCGTCGTGAAGACCTGCAGCGCGTCCTGCTGCGCCGGGATCGTGATGAGATCGGTCTGGCTCATCACAGCCACCCATAGGCACGGGCGCAGGCCACGGCGGCGACGGCGCATAGAACGGCGATCACGCCCAGACCGGCGGCGATCGACACGGGGGTGATGTCCACGGACGGCTCAGCGGCCGGAAGCGGCTCGAACACGGCAGGCCTCGTTGTCGTTGGAAGGTTTGGGGAGAGGCGCTGGCCGCACGAAAGGCAGGGTCAGGCGCTGGTATCGGCCGAAGGCGAGCCAAGCCCCGAAGGCGTAGGCGGCCAGTGCAATCCCGGCCACGAGGAGATCCTGGGCCAGGGCAAGCATGGTTCAGGCAGCGGCGGGAGAGACGAAGCCGGCCTCGTGAGAGGCGTGCGCCGCGGGCGCTGCGCTCTTGCCGTAGGGATGGGCGGCGTCGAGGCGGGAGAGTTCGGCGCCAATCGTGTGGGCTCGATCGATCAGCGAGCGCTCAGCAGCTTCCACCGCATCGACCCGGCGCATCGCGGTCCGGAGGGTGCCCCGGTTGTTGCGATCGAGGCATGCATCCTGCGCTGCGGCGAGATCCCACTCGCTGGCGTAGGTGCCGGATGTCCGCTCGAACGCGTTTCGGCTCGTCGCCATGTAGGCGTACCAAGCATTCATCAGGGCCGCGCGCACGGCGTTCGGATTGTGGATGCCGGCGGCCCTAAGCTGGGCGCTCGTCTCGCCATCGATGCCGGCGCGGACCGTGAGCGCTTCGTGAGCCTCAAGCGCGCGGACAAGATCCTTCCGCACCTCGGCGAGGTCGAAGGCGCTGACGGTCTGTTCGAGATCATCATCGCGGCTGACAGGTGCGCACATGGGCGGGCCTCGTCGGGCTGGTGTTGCAGGGAAGGCGAAGGGGCGCGCCGAAGCGCGGCAGGCTCAGGCGGCGCAGTCGTCCAGCGGCAGCGCTGGCGCGAGATCGGCGACCACGGCGGCGCGCTCGGAGGCGGCCTCAGCAAGGCGATGGATGTGAAGCTCAGAGGCGCCCGACGCCTGGGCCAGACGAACCCAGGCCACCGCGTCGGCGGCAGTCTCGATGCTGGCAACGTCGATGGGAGAAGCGAGGCCGGCCTCGTCGCGGCGCACGGCGATCACGACGGCGGGAGCAGCCTCAAGGGCATCGGCCGAACCGACATCGTGGATGCCGACGACGTAGCGCTGGGCTGAACGGCCGCGCCAAGCGGAAAGGGCAACCGCCGCCGTGCCGCGCAGCCCGGCCATCGTGCGCAGGCGCTCCTCGCGGACCTCCGATGTCGCCGCGCGCTGGCCGCGCATCCGGTCTTTCTCACGGCCCCAGTTCAAGGGTGGCTTGTTGGACATCGGCGGCGGCTCCATCGCGGGGTGGCGATGGGCATAATGCATCACATGCACAAACCGTCGTCAACGCTAAAAATGCATGGCGTGCATATTTTGCCGCACGACAGTTTTCCACACAGATCCACAGCCGTCAGGGCTTGCCAAGCAAATGCGGTTGCTGGCCTGGAACTGTTCCCCTTACGTTCTCATTGTTGAGGCGGCGGGTCGTCGCTGCGGGAGGCGCCGTTGCCCACGCTTACGCGTTTTATGGTGCAAGCTTATCAAAGAGACGAGGCGGGCGACTTGGTGGCCGAAGAGCCTCTACGCTTTCACTGCCCAGATGAGGCGAGGCAACGACTGCTCGATCTCGCAGATAGACGGGTGGGTGTTGTGGCTTACAGCTGGATTGGAGACATGAAGACGGGCGAGACCGGGAGGATCAGCCTGCTTTCCGTGTCCGGCTCTTTGCCGCAGTTCGCGGCGATCGCGCTGGGGATTGAGGATCACGCGGCGTAATGTCGACGGCCGGGGCATCGGCAACGAGGGCCTTTGCCACCCGTACGATTTGATCTCGCTGAGCCGGCTGAGCCTGCTCCCATATGGACCAGATGCCCTGAGTGTCGCTCGGGTCGCGGATCAGCAAATCGGAGATTTCGCAGCCATAGAGATCAGCTAGCGCCTCCAAGAGATCCTGCGAGTAAGGCACCTCGCCTTTCTCAATTCGCCCCAGGTTGGTGCCATCCATGCCGACCTCGTCGCCGACGGTCGCAAGGGTGAGGCCGCGGAATTTGCGCCACTGACGCAGGAAGTTCGGTCGGCGCGTTCGTTTGGGCTTAGGCACGGGAGGCATACGGCAGTTTCGCCGCCATACGTCCCAACGCCACGGGTCTACATGCATAAATATGCTTGACATGCATTGTGTATGACATGCATCTTTTGGGCATGAGGCTCGCAGATTGGCTCCGACAAAATGAGCGTACGGCGACTTGGCTTGCAGGCCAGGTCGGCCGTGATCCGTCTTTCATCACGCGAGTGAAGAACGGCGACGCGATGCCCTCGATCGAGGTTGCTGCCGCCATCCAGCGCATCACCGATGGCGCCGTGACGGCTGTAGATTTCCTGCCGGCCGTCACTGCAGTACCTCGGAGCGCAGCATGAGCGCGCTCGACAAACCGCGCGGTTCAATCGCCGTTGTCGCTGAGCGCGTCATTGCACGTCGGGACGCCCGTAAGCCTGCTTGCTCACGTGCTCCCGTGTCTCGCGAAGAAGCCGCAGAACCTCAGAGTGAAGGTTCCTCTGGCGCATCAGATGCTCTCCCTCGGCGAGTTCGTCGATGAGCGCGTCTGGATCAATCGCCGCGTGTTTCGCGAGGACGCCGTATAGGCCGACGATCAGGATCTCGAGCCCGTCGAGCCGTGCTCGAAGCTCGTCTTTCTCCTCGGAGAAATCTGACAATTCCCGCTCCATCGGTTGTCTCGCAACTCCCGATGTAGGGCAGCACGGTCGGGCGGCTCTTGCCCCCTCGATTACGCTCGACCGTGCTCGCACCCCTTTCCTGCAGCCGCACTTCCCCGCGGCTGCCGGATCGCGCCCGATCCTGTCTCACCTTTCTGCGTCTGGATCGGGCGCACCTCAGTTCAGCACCGCCAGCATCGGCCGGGTGTCGATGACGCGGGCGACGACGTCGCGCGCTTCGTGCGCTGCTTCGGCAAGCGCCGGGTCTACCTGCACCACGCCGAGCATCGCCTCGATCATGTGCCGGGACAGCGACGCGCCCGCGTCCTCGCCCCGCTCGACCTCGCGTCGCACCAGCCACGTCACCATGGCGTGCATCGCCAGGATGGTCGCGGCGCCGTCGGTCTCCTGCGTGTGCTCGTTCATCTCGCTCTCCGTTTCGCGCTTCGGCGCATCCGTGGCCCCGCTGAGGGGCGGACCTTTCTTGGTCATTCCTCCCCAGCACTGCCGGAGCCTTCGGGCTCCGGCCTTTTCTTCCTCGCTCGTCCGCCCCTGCCGCCAAGCCCGCGGCGGTCGCGCGTCGATCCGTAGTGTTGCGTCCTCCGCCTCAAGTCTTCGTCCAGCGCCTCGCGCCTCCGAGATGCAATTCAGCATGTCGGAGTGCTCAGATGCGGACAATTTTTGCCCGGAAACGGACAATGCAGACCGCTGCTAACCTCGCCAATCCGCTGGTCGATGCCCTGGTGCGCCATGCCGAGCGCCGCACGGGCTCGCGGATGCTGGCCTACGAGGCCGTCGGCCGCACGATCGGCACCACCGCGTCGTGGGTGCGCAAGTTTGTCGGCAACCAGCCGGTCCGGCTCGACGCCGACACCTTCCTGCGCATCCGCGCGACCTACCAAGCCAACTGTGACCGCTGGGACGCCCAGGCGGACGAAGATCGGGCCGCGTTCTTCGCGCTCGGAGGGGGAGACGATGCAATGGATCAGGGCTCGAATGCGCGCCTGGATGTGGCGGAAGGCTCGCGAGCTACGAGAGGTCGGCAAGCCGCTGCCCTGGTGGCTCCGGTGGTGGATCAGGGCGCGCAGTGACTGACGCGCTCAACGAGGTGCGCTGAGCACACAAGCAAGCCGCTCGGATCTGCTGATTGTCGATCAGGGCAGGCCCCGAGCGGCTGCTGTCTCTTTCTGGAGAGGACTGTCTATGAGCACACCCGCAGCCGTCGGGCAAGGTGACCCGTCATCTGTCGCCGCCGATCAACTGAAATCCATCATCGAGCGCATCGAGCGTCTTGAGGAGGAGAAGGCTGGCATCGCGGGCGACATCAAGGATGTCTACGCGGAGGCGAAGGCCAACGGCTTCGACGTGACCGTGCTGCGGGCGATCATCCGCCTGCGGAAGAAGGATCACGACGAGCGCCAGGAAGAGGAGGCGATCCTCGAAACCTACCTCGTCGCCCTCGGCATGGCGTAGCCGACATGCGCGCGCCCTCCCTCTCATCCGCAAAGCTGGGCGCGCGCCTCAAACCCGAGGATCGCCCGGTCTACGCTCATCGCCGGATCGTGGCCTCGGTTGAGATCCGGTTTCCGCTGCCGCCGAGCACGAACAGCCTGTTCGCCAACGTCGTCGGCCGCGGTCGCGTGAAGACCACGAAATATCGAGCATGGCGCCAGCAGGCCGCGCTCCTGATCGACGTGCAGCGCCCCGGCCGGATGGCCGGCCCCTGCGATGTCACGATCTACCTGCCGCCCTTTTCCGGCGACATCGACAACCGGGTGAAGCCGTGCCTGGACGCGGCGGTCGCAGCGGGCGTGCTCGCTGACGACGGCCAGCGCTACGTGCGCCGCAAGACCGTCGAGGTCGACCGCTCCGCCACCGAGGTTCGCATGGTCCTCACCATGCCCTCCGTCGAAGAGCAGGACCGCGCCGAGATCGAGGTGCGAACCCGCGAAGGCCAGAGCTGCGCGCACATCGCCGTCTCGCTCGGCCTCGACGAGGGCCACGTCCGCACCGTGCTCGCGGAGATCCGGCCATGAAGGCGCGCTGCACCGATACGTGGCCGGACACCATCCGCAATCGCCAGGCGATCGCCGAGCGTTGGGCGGCGGGCATGGACACCCTAGCCATTGCCGAGGACACCGGGCTCACGGAGCCTCAGGTCTGTCAGATCCTCGCTCGCATACAGGATACGCGGCACGCCGCACGCCTGCTGTCGCGCACCCTGGATGCGCGGTCATGAGCGACGAGCGCCCCACCATTCAGCAACAGATCGACGAGGTGCTGTGCTGCCTGCTCAGCATCCGCTCGGCCGTTGAGGCGTGGCAGCTCGCGCCTGAGAAGCACCGCAGCGTCGAGACCGGTGCGTGCCGCTCAAAGCTGGTGCCCCTGGAGGCCGCTGTCCGCACCCTGGAGTGGGTCAGGGACAACGCTGAGCAACTGCGGCAGGCGCACGGCGCCGCTGCTTCCTCCCGACCTGCAGAGTAGGCGCGCCGTGCCCCTCGATCCCGCAACGATAGACGCCATGGTCGCGGCCGGCTTCTCAGCCGAGCAGATCGCGACCGTGGTCAAGGCTGAACTCGTCGCCGATCAGGCACGGGTCGCGAAGGCCGATGAGGCGCGCCGCGCGAAGGCTGCGGAGAAGAAGCGCCGGCAGAGGGCTGTAAAGGTCGATGCGTCCCCCAATGTCCCGGGGACACAGGGGGACGACCGGGGACAACCGGGGACACATGGGGACAGCCCCTCCCTTGATGGTCTCCCCCTTCCCCAGACCCCAACCCCCTCCCTTAATCCCTCCCATTCCGATCCTGACGGATCGGCCTCGCCGAGCGGCGAGCCTCGGTCGGCCGAGATCATCGACCCTCGAAAAGACCTGTTCGACCGCGGCCTCGGCGCCATCCGCCGGATGACCGGCTGCGCTGAGCCTCGGTGCCGGACCCTGCTCGGCAAGTGGCTCCGCGATGCCGGCGACAGCGCCGTGGTCGTGATGGCCGCCATCGACACGACCGAGGCCGCCGAGACCGCCAACCCCATCCCCTACGTCGAGGCGATCATCGCCCGGGAGGCCAAGCGCAATGGCTCAGGATCTCACGACACGTTCGGCCGCGGCGCTGCCGGCAATCGATATGGCGGATCCAGCTTCGATGCTGTTGCTACCGGATTGGCTCGCGTCGCAGCTCGCCGCGGTCTCGGACCTGGGGGCCGGGCGAACGGAGGTGGATCCGGTCACGAGGCAGATCACGGCGCGCGTCGCGACGATCCCGGCATCGAGGATGCCGACTGGACCGCAGCGGACGGCGATAGCTCGGCGCATCGCCGACCTGCAGGCCGCCACTGAGGCCGGGCCGGTGGGAGAGACGATCGCCGCGCTGGGCGACCTGATCCAGGAATACGCGCCGACCCGGCTGGACGACCGAACCGTCAGCATCAAGGCCGAGGCGTACCTCGACGGCCTCGAGGATCTGCCCGCCTGGGCGATCCGGGCGTCGATCCGGCGCTGGCGTCGCGGCGAGACCGGGCTCCCGCCCGAGGTGCACGACTTTGCCCCGAAGCCCGCGCGCCTGCGAGTGATCGCCGAGCGACTGGTGCTGGTGGCCCGCGGGCAGGCCGCGCGCCTGCAGCGCGTACTCGACGCCAAGCCCGAGGAGCGCATCACCGACGCCCAAATGGCCGCGAACAGCGAGAAGCTAACGGAGCTGATCGCGAAGACAGCGGACGGCCCGGTCGTCGAGCCAGCGGGCGCGGAAAGCGCCGAGCGCCGCGCGGCTATGGCCGATCTGGATGAGCGTCGGAAGCGGCGTGAGGCCCGCGAGCGTGAGGGCGCACCTGCGCCGGAGACGTCGGCATGATCTGCGCTCGCTGCGACGGCGACACCCGCGTTTTCGACAGCCGACCGGTGGAGAGCGACCCGGGCGTGATCCGGCGCCGACGCCAATGCGAGGGCTGCGGGCGTCGCTTCTACACCTGGGAGAGCACCATGAACCCGCTGAAGCACCGGGCCAGCGCCCGTGCTCGACGGGAGCGGTGGCGCGCCAAGCACCCGCCCGAGGTGAAGGCGGAGAAGCGCCGGGCGAGCGACCTCCGATACGAGGCCAAGCGCCACGCCGCCGAGACCAATCAGCCGGTTGCCAAGGTGATGCGAGCCTGGAACGTGCCGCCGCCATGGCCCGCATCCGCCAACCCCCTCCCGTAGCGTACCGAGGAACAGCCGCCATGCCTGCAAGCCGAAATGGCCGCCACTTCGACGCCAAAGCGACGCCGCAGCACAACGCCGTCATTGCCAAGGATGAGCCTATCCCGGCCGAGCGTCGGAATAAGACTCCGAACCTCTATGCGGCGGCCGTCCGCTGGTACATCTGCACCACGGCGCCGAGCCGGGAATTGTCGGCTGCCGCCAGCATCCGACGCGCCATGCTTCGCGGCGTCAGAGCGGACGAGACCCCGTTCATCCCCTATGTGCCCTGCGAGTACCTGTGGCGGCGTTCAGTGCGCTCGAACCTGCGGGTGCCGCGGCGGGAGCAGCAGCGCCCGGCCATGCGGTCCTACCTGTTCCTTGGTGTGCTCGGTGGCCTCTGTGACGAGACGCTAGCGGCCCTGAGGGAGCGGGACATCGACGGCCGCAACACGCACGGCCTGTCCGGCATCCTCGGTTCGGCCAACCGCGGCCCGCTCGCCATGAACTCGGCCGGCCTGCGCTGGCTTCGGCAGTGGGGTGAGGACGAACTGGCAGGCCGCACGAACCTCACGCCGCTCGCGGGCATGCAGGCAGGGGAAGAAGTGCGGGCCGGCTCAGGCCTATTCAACGGCTTCGTCGGCAAGTTCGTCGGCACGTCGGACGGTGGCGCAGTCGGGATCATCTCCCTGGAGGTGATGGGCGCGCCCTTCGACTACCGCCTGCCCATCGAGGATGTGCAAAGAGTGGCATGAACGCCATATCGTCCTTCTGACGCCTGAACGTGTTACAGGCCAGTAACTTACCACGCCTATGAGATGCGCTATGGGCCGCTTAGTTCTTGCTTTGTTCCTAACGCTTCGTTAATCATATCGTAGAGTTCCCGAGAGAGAACTTGTCGAGCTTGGCTGTGAGGCGCGGTGAGGTGGGGTTGAAGTGGCCCCCTGCGATCTAAGGCGCCAGGTTGGAGGCTCAACTGTGTCGCCGGACAACCTCTCAATCTTTCACATCACAGCCATACCGAATTTGGCCGGCTTGGCTGCGCAGAGGCACCTTCTGGCGAAGAACGTCATGACCGGACAGGGGCTCGGATACGCGAATATCGCCTACCAGAGCGTGCAGGGTCGTCGCGCTAACAAAGCCGTAACAGCCGGCAAGGGTGGGGTGCTGCACGATTATGTGCCCTTCTACTTCGCGCCTCGCTCACCGATGCTCAGAGCCATCGATGGCGGGAGAGTCGAAGGTTGCAGCTACCGCCAGGACGACATTGTGCACCTTCGGGCAAGTCTGCGTAAGGTGATCGATGCGAAATTGCCGTTTGTGTTCTATGACATCAATGCAGCAGTATTCAATGCTAGGTGTTTCGACGACTTGGCGCATCTTGGCGAAATAGATTGGGAGCTATTCTTCGAGAGACCCACACTTGATGGCTACTGTAAATATTGGAACAATGTTCACGCAAACCAGAGATATGTCTCTCGCATGGAAACGAGACAGGCGGAGTTTCTAATTCATACAGCGTTTCCGCTGAATCTTGTCGATGAAGTTGTCGTAAGAACACAGCCGGCCGCCGCAGCAGTGCAGAAACTAGTGCGTGATGCTGGCTGGCATGTTAATGTTCGGGCGCAGCCGTTGTGGTATTTCTAGAGGAGGGGGTCGTGTCGATTACTATCACTGATGGCGACCTTCTCAGTCAGAAGGTCGATGCAATAGTCAACACGGTGAACTGTGTTGGCGTGATGGGCAAAGGGATTGCCCTGCAGTTCAAAAGGAAGTGGCCAGCGAATTTTCGTGCCTATGAAGCCGCGTGCAAGGCTGGCGATGTCGTGCCAGGTCGCATGTTCATCTATGACGCCGGCGGCTTGCTGAAGCCGCAGTACATCATCAACTTTCCGACAAAACGGCACTGGCGCGGCAAGTCTGAGATCAGCTTTATCGCTGAAGGTCTGAAGGACCTTGTGCAGCAGATTGAGGCTCTCGAGATAAAGTCGATTGCTGTCCCTCCTCTGGGCTGCGGCAACGGTGGCCTTGATTGGGATGATGTCCGGCCTCTCATCGAAGATGCCTTGGGCCACATTCGGGACCTGGATGTTCGGCTGTTCGCACCCGGCGAGGCGCCTATCGTCCGCAACTTAGCCCCAGAAGCATCTCCGTTGCGGATGACTCCCAGCAGGGCGGCAATGGTCTCGGTTCTGTCCGCTTACCGCGATCTGTCCTATCCAATGTCACGGATTGAAGTGCAGAAACTTGCCTACTTCCTTGAGCGGGCAGGCGAGCCACTCGGCCTGTCATTTGTCAGGCACACCTACGGCCCATATTCTGACACGCTGAGGCACGTTCTCACTAGGATGGACGGAGCGTACATTACGGGCGTGGGGGACCAAGACGGTCCATCGGAAATCCGTGTACTTCCTAACGCGTTGTCCGCCGCAAACGAGCATCTTGATCAAACGGAGGCTCAAACGCGCGAGCGGGTTGAGCGAGTCGCGAGGCTCATTGAGGGCTTCCAAACGCCCTATGCGATGGAACTCCTGGCGACCGTCCACTGGGTGGCAACCGAAGAGCCTAGACCGTCCGACCTTCCAGCGGTTGTTGCAGGCGTCCACGCTTGGAACGCGCGGAAGAGAGAGATCATGTCGGAGCGCGACATCGGGCTCGCGCTTGAGGCGTTGCGCGAGAATGGATGGCTTCAGAGCGAAAAAGCGAGCGAAGTCGCCTAAGCTTTCCAACTGCGATAGGCGTGTGCACACGGCGGCATGACGCCTATCGCAGCGTTGACTTTCGATAGGCCAGCTCTATTGTCCCGTCTGCGCCAGTTGCAGAACAATATGGACGGGCTGGGCGCGAGATCGGACGTGAGGCCGCCGTAGGCCCTGCCGCTTCTCACGATTGGAAAGATGTGCCCCGAGCGGATAGCCCGCTGCGGGGCTTTTTTTAGTCTTCCTTGATCAGCCCAGCTTGGACGGCCTTTTGGCGAGCTTCCTCAACCTTGTGAAAGGCCTGTGCGGCGGCGAAGCCTCGCGCCGGGCCGGATCCATTGCGGTGAGGCTCGGGCCTGCACAGATCCCTGATGAAGTTCCGGAAGCCCTCCGTATCGTGGTCCACCTCCAGCTTGCCCGCGACAAGCGCGATGTAGGCAATGAGGCCGTCCACCTTGTCGTCGATTTCTTGAAGGCGGGCGCCAATGTCGATCTGCTCATTACCCATGCAACGCTCCTCATCGGCCGTCTCTGGCACGCCGAGGAGATAGGGCGAACCCAGGCTGGGACGACACGGTCGTCGAGCGAGGATCGCCGGGGGACCCTGGCACCCCCAAACCTATACGGGTGGTCGGGGCCCCGACAGTTTCTAGCGCCAGGGTCTGAAAACCCGTGAACGGTGAACGGTGAACGCAGGGGTGAACGCTTGCCGACCGTGATGAGCCAAGCCGAGTTCGCCCGGCACCGCGGCGTGTCGAAGGCGATCGTCACGAAGTGGAAGGGGCAAGGCCTCCTCTCGTTGACCGACGACGGCAAGGTCGACGTCGATGCCACCGAGTGGAACCTCGACCAGCGCCCGGCGACCTATCGCGGCGGCACCGCGCACCGGCCGGTGCGGGCCGTCCCGCAGGACAATGAGCCGGTTGGGAAGCCGGCCCGCCCAGCCCCGCCGCCGCGGCCCGCCGCTCCGGCGCCGCAACCAGTGAACGACGAGGCCGGGTCCGATCCGGTCGAGATCGATTGGGACGATCCGAACCTCCCGCCGAACCTCGCGCTCCAGCGCAAGGAGAACTACCTCGGCCTGCTGCGGAAGCTCGATCATGCGGTCAAGCAGGGCTTGCTCGTTGACCGCCCCGCCGCCGAGGCCGCGTTCTTCGAGGAAGCCCGCGCCATCCGTGACGCACTGATCGCGTGGCCGGCGCGCGTGTCGATCGAGATGGCCGAGGAGATCCGGATTGATCCGACCACCGGCAAGGCCGACGCCCGCGAGCTGACCCAGGTCTTAGCCGCCTATGTCAACACCTTCCTCACCGAACTCGGCGAGCCTTCCGACCTCGACCTGTCTCGACACAGCCAGCCTTAGGCGTTCGTGGCGCAAGGGCCTTACCCCGCCGCCGAACCTTAACGTGGTGGATTGGGCCGAGAACTTCCGGAAGCTGAGCAAGGAAAGCTCGAACGGCGGCAAGTTCATCACCGCAAAGGTCGAGGTGGCGCGCGGGCCCATGCTGTGGGCGACGGAGCCGGGCGTCAGCAAGATGACGCTGATGGCCTGCACGCAGCTCCTGAAGACGACCGTGATCGAGAACATCCTCGGGCGGTTCATTCATCTAGACCCATGCCCGATCCTGGCGGTGCTGCCGAAGGACGACGCGGCCGAGACCTTCTCGAAGGATCGGCTGGCGCCGATGATCCGGGATTCGAGGAAGCTCCTCGAACTGTTCGGTGAGGCCAAGTCGCGGGATGCCGGCGCGACCCTGACGCACAAACAGTTTCCCGGGGGCCACATCACGCTCGTGGGCGCCAACAGCCCGACCAACCTCGCCATGCGGCCGATCCGGCTCTTGGTCTGCGACGAGATCGACAAGTACCCGCTCTCGGCCGGCGGCGAGGGCCCGCCGATCGATCTGGCCGAGGAGCGGCAGGCCGAGTTCAAGGCCAACAGCCTGACCGTGCTCGCGTGCTCGCCCACCGTCGCCGGCCGCTCCGCGATCGAGGCAAGCTACGAGGAGAGCGACCAGCGCAAGCCCTTCGTCTCCTGCCCGCACTGCTCGGCATGGCAGGCAATGGAGTGGGAGCAGGTCAAGTTCGACAAGGACGACGACGGCAAGATCCTGGCCGCGAGCGCCCGCTACGAGTGCGTCACCTGCGACAAGCCATGGAGCCCGGCACAGCGGCTCGCGGCGCTGCGCAAGATCGAGTGGCGCCAGACCAAGCCGTTCACGTGCTGCGGCGAGAAGCAGGTTCCGGAGCAGTGGGCACCGCTGGCGCACGGGGTGCGGCGGGCGCTGTGCCGAACCTGCGGCACGATGGCGGTCTCGAACGAGCACGCGGGCGGGCAAGCGTCCAAGCTCTACGCGCCGAAGCAGACCATCAAGGAGACGGTCGCGAAGTTCGCGCGGGCGCTGCGACGGGGGCCGGAAGCGTTGCGGACCTTCTTCAACACGCAGCTCGCCCGGACGTGGAAAGAGGGCGTGGACGCACCGGAGTGGAAGGACGTCTACGCCCGGCGCGACGACTACTACACCGGCACGGTCTCGCACGGCGCGCTGATCCTGTTCGCCGGGGTCGACGTGCAGAAGGACCGCCTCGAGGTCTCGATCTGGGGTTTCGGGCGCAACCGGGAGCGCTGGCTCGTCGAGCACCGGGTGCTTACCGGCGACACCATCCGGCCGGCGGTCTGGGCCGAACTCGCGGCGATGTTCGACGAGACCTGGGAGCACCAGGGCGGCGCCGAGATTGCAGTGCGGGACTGGGGCATCGATTCGAGCGCCTTCACCGACGTGGTCTACACTTTCGTCCGGCAACAGGCCGGCCGCGGCAACGTCCACGCGATCGACGGCCAGGACAGCTACTCGAATATCTACCTCGGCGTCGGCAACAAGGACGCGAACCAGAGGGGCAAGAAGCTCCGGCGCGGGCTGAAGACGGTCAAGGTCGGCGTCTCGCTCGCCAAGCAGGAGCTGATGAACTGCCTCGGCTTGCAGCGCCCCGCTGCCGGCGCGGCGTTCCCGGCCGGCTTCGTCCACCTGCCGCGGGACGTGCCCGAGGACGGCGTGCAGCAGCTCACCGCCGAGGAACTGGTGGTGAGCCTCAGTCGGGGAAAGACCCGGCGCGAATGGGTGCCGATCGGCGGACGCCGCAACGAGTGGCTGGACTGCGCGAACTATGCCCGCGGGCTCGCCGGCGATGCGCGGCTGGGACCGCTGGCGCGAAACGCAGTGGCGCAGCCTGGAAGACGCTTTGGGCATCCGGCGGGAGTCGGTTGCTCCCGTTCGCGAGGTGACGGCCCCGGCCGTGGTCGCCGGCTCGCTGGCCGACCGGAACATGAAGCGCAGCACGCGGCGCAGCGTGGCCCGCAAAGGGCCGGCGAGGTGGTGATGACCGAAACGACCTCTCAGGATCTCGCGAAGCTGCGCGTGCAGCTCGCGAACCTCGACCGTGTCATGGCGAGCGGTGCCTTGACAATCGAGCAGGCCGATAACGGCGGGCGCACGACCTACCGGAGCTATGCCGAGATGGAGAGGGCGCGCGCGAAACTCGTCCGCGAGATCGACGCCCAGGCCGCGAAGCTGTCCGGCACGCGGAGGCGGCGCACGAGCCGCATATCCCTGATCAGCACCAGCGGGTTCTGATCGGTGGCCGGAGCGTTCCAGACCCGGCTGCGGGTGAAGGGCACGGGCGAGGTCGTCGAGCCGATGGCGCTTGATCTCACCGGGGGCGTCGGTGCCGCAGTGCCCACGCCTTACGAGGTGGCCGGCGGCACCGGCCGGCGCTCGAAGTCCTGGCGCGTCGGATCTTGGGGGCCGAACGCGGCGATCACCTATGCGCTCGACGAACTGCGCCGGAAGTCGCGGGATCTCAGCCGGAAGAACGCTTTCGCCGGCGCGGCCGTCGACAAGCTCGTCGACAACATCATCGGCACCGGCATCGTCCCACGTTCGATCGCGGCGCGCTCCGTCGAGGGCATGGGCGAGGAACAGGCGAAGCGGGTCCGGAAAGAGGATGCCGCGTTCCGCGCCGCCCTGCAGAGCCTGTTCCTTGCCTGGACCGACGAGGCGGATTCGGTCGGAGCGCACGACTTCTACGGACTGCAGGCCATCGCGGTGACCGGCATGGTCGAGGGCGGCGAGAGCTTCACCCGGCTGCGCACCCGCCTCCTGTCCGACGGCCTCACCGTGCCGCTGCAATTGCAGGTGCTGGAAGGCGATCACTGCGACCACATGAAGACGGACGCGACCAATCGCATCCGCCAAGGCATCCAGTTCAACGCGATCGGCGCGCGGACCGGGTACTACCTGCGCCGCGAGCACCCCGGTGACGCCTTCATGGCCACGGGCGGGATCGACGAAACGCTCGTTCCGGCCGGTGACATCTGCCACCTCTACCGGGCCCGCCGCCCCGGCCAGGACCGCGGCGAACCCTGGCTCGCGCGGGCGCTGCGCACCCTCTACGACCTCGACCAGTATTTCGACGCCGAGTTGGTGCGGAAGAAGAACGCCGCCCGCCTCGTCGCCTTCATCAAGCGCACCCTTGACGCGGAGGACGACGGCGAGCCCGGCGGCGGGCCGCTGGGCTCCGACCCCGCCACCGACGATGGCGTGGCCGTCGTCGAGATGGAGCCAGGCACGGTGCAGGTGCTCGCCGACGGCGAAGACGTCGAGATGTGCGAGCCCACCGACGTCGGGGCGAACTTCGAGCCCTTCGTGCGTGAAGCCAAGCGCAGCGTCGCCGCTGCGGTGGGGCTCCTCTACGAGGTGCTGAGCGGCGACTACAGCCAGATGGACGACCGCACGCTCCGCGCGGCGCTCAACGACTTCCGCCGTTCCGTCGAGCGTTGGCAGCATCACCTCGTCGTGTTCCAGTTCTGCCGGCCGATCTGGCGCCGCTGGATCGACCTCGCCCTGCTCTCCGGCGCGCTGAAGTTGCCGGCCGGCATGACCCGGCAGCAGGCCTACGCGGTCGAGTGGGTGCCGCAGGCGTGGTCCTACATCCACCCGGTGCAGGACGTCGAAGGCAAGATGAAGGAGGTCCAGGCGGGCTTCTCGACGCGCACCCGCGTCGTCGCTCGCGCCGGCTACGACGTCGAGCAGGTCGATGCCGAGAACGCCGCCGACAACGCTCGGGCCGACGAGATGAAGCTCTCCTACACCTCGGACGGGCGCAAGGCCGAGAAGGCGCCGGCCGCCGCCGCACAGCCCGACGATCCGCCCCGGTCCACCCCCCCGAAGGAGCCGCAATGACGAGCGCCCTACGCGCCCTGACGGCCGAGCCGTGGGCGATCCGTCCCGACTATCTGCACTTCATGGCCTCACTCGCCGCGCTCGACCGCGACGGCCGCGCCGATCGCCGCTCCGCCGAGGGCGAGGACTGGTTCCGCCTCGACCTCGCCGCCGCGGCGGGCCCGACTGCACAGCGCATGGAGGGCGCCCGCTACGCCATGCTCACCCGCGAGGGCGTGGCGATCATCCCGGTGGTCGGCCCGATCTTCCCGCGGGCCAACCTGATGACCGAGATGTCCGGCACCGGCACCTCGGCGGCGATGCTCTCGCGCGATCTCCTGCTCGCCCGCGACAGCGACGAGGTCGGCGCGGTTCTGCTGATGGTGGATTCGCCCGGCGGCTCGCCGACCGGCATCAACGCGCTCGCCGACCAGATCTACGCCATGCGTGGCCGCAAGCGCGTCCTGGCGCACGTCTCCGGCACCTGCGCCTCCGCCGCCTACTGGCTCGCCTCGGCCGCGGGTGAACTCGCGGTCGAGAAGACCGGCATCGTCGGGTCTATCGGCGTGGTGGCTGCGGTGCCGAAGCAGGTCGAACCGGACGCCTCCGGCACGCTGTCGATCGAGATCGTCTCGTCGAGTGCGCCGAACAAGCGCCCCGATCCGCAGAGCGAGGAAGGCGCGGCCGAGATCCGCTCGCTCCTCGACAGCATCGAGGCGCAGTTCATCGCCGACGTGGCCCGCGGCACCGAGCCGCTGACCGCCGAAGGTGCGCCCGTCTCCCGCCTCGCCGTCGTCGCCATCGTCGCCGTCTACGGCACGACCGACCCCCTGAACTGAACCATCCCGCCAGGAGAGAGACCCATGGCTAGAGCCCGCGGCGCGAACGCCATCATGGCGGCTTCGTTCGAGACCACCTACGGCACCCCGCCGAGCACTGGATACCGGAAGCTGCCCTTCGTCTCGTCGAACCTCGGCGAGGAGCAGGGTCTCATCCCGTCCGACCTGCTCGGCTACGGCCGCGAGGCCTTGCCGCCCTCCCGCGACGTCATCAACAACGACGGCGACGTGGTCGTGCCGATCGACCTGCGCAACTTCGGCAACTGGCTGAAGCTGTTCATGGGCCAGCCCACCACCACGACCGTCGGCGGCGCGCAGGAACACGTATTCTCCTCCGGCGCGATCAGCCTGCCGTCCTGCACCGTCGAGATCGGCCTGCCGGAGGTGCCGAGCTACGGCCAGAACTTCGGCGTCCGCGGCAACACGATGCGTGTGCAGATGCAGCGCTCCGGCCTGCTCACCGCGACCCTCGGGCTGATCGCGCAGGGCGAAAACAAGCTCACCGCCTCCGCCGCCGGCACGCCGGCCGAGGCTTCGATCGAGCGGTTCTCCCCGTTCCAGGGTGCGATCACCCGTGGCGGCGTGGCGCTCGCCTCCGTCACCTCGGCTGATTTCACCTACTCGAACCAGTTGGAGAAGGTGGAGACGATCCGCGGCGACGGTCGGATCGAGGATGCGGACCCCGGCATGGTGATGATGTCCGGCTCCATCACGACCCGCTTCCGCGACACCACCCTGCTCGACCAGGCAACCGCCGGCGATCCCGTAGCGCTCACCTTCGGCTGGGTCACCGACGCCGGCCGCTCGCTCGTGTTCGAGGTGCCCGCCGTCTACCTGCCGCGCGCGAAGACCCCGGTGACGGGACCGAACGGCGTGCAGGCCACCTTCAACTGGCAGGCGGCCAAGGACAGCGTGTCCGGCAAGACCGTCATCGCTACCCTGCGCAACAACGTGACGACGTACTGAGGCGGAGCGGGTTACGGCTTAAGGTAACGAGCGAGCGCGAAGGCGAGGCCGGCGACACCTCCGAGCGTGCCCACTACAAGCGCACCCATAAGGCCCACGACCTGCCACGTGGTGGGGATACTGGATACCTTGCCCTCGACGAGCTTCACATCAGCGGAGGAGGCCTTACTATCGAGCGTCTTCTCAATGCCCGTCAAACGGCTTTCAATGCCACCTAGGCGCTCTGACGTTTTGAGCCCAAAGGCATTCACAAGCTCGGTGAGCTTGTCGATCTTGCCGTCAAGCTTTTCGAGGCCCTTCTCAAGGGCTGATACGCGCCTGATCACGTCTTCCATCGAGCCGCCTCCACCGCCCCCACCGCCTTCACGCGACATGTGCTCTGGCCTTGGTGAGAAACGTTGATGAGTCAGAACTTCGGCCAACTGTTCGTCGGCACTTTTTTCAAATTGACTAGCCATCGGAGTTTTTCCGATTTTGTAACTTGCGATACTGTCCCTGAATGCTAACTCTAGCAAACCTTTGCATATTACCACAATTCAGGCACGCCCTAGTATAGTAACTTAATCCTCTTGCGCTGCCGCCATCTTCAGACAAATATTCGTATGACCATCGCAATATAACATCGGCATTATTTATGGTGTAGTAAAACCAATTATCGACACTACAAAGATTGCAACTTGAAGAGACGCCTACCGCCGCAAGCGCCTCCTTAAACTGATCCACACTGAAATCAGATGCGAATTCTGACTGAACATTGCTGCGCTCATCGACCTTGTCGTCTTCACGACTCATCAGTTCGCCCCCTCAGGATCATCCCGATGCGGGAGATAGCCGTGGCCGGTGAGCCAGTCGGAGAGGATGTGACGGACGGCCTCGGGTCGCGAGCAGCCTTCCCCGTCTCCCGTGACGAAGGCATCCAGCGCGGACAGGAGGTCAGGCTGCATTCGCACGACGACCTGTGTGCCCTTGCCGGTTGGCGGTGGGCCGCGGCGCCTGGGGCGCGAGTGGGTTGCGAGTGCCTGCATGAAACTATGATAGCACGGAGCCGGTGCCGGCATAGCGTGCCAACGTATCTCCCCTCAGGGCTTACCGGTGGTCCGCTGGATGCAGCGGATCTCCGGCGGGTTGGCAAACATCAGGCCCGGCGGCCGGTCAGTACTTTCGGCGAGATTGACTAGCATTCCGCCAAATTCCTTACGAGCTGCCTCGCAGGCCTCCTTGGTGGGAAAATCGACGCTGCCGGAGGTCAGGCCGCCGGTGGTCGTCATGAAGAGCCAGAGCATCACGTAGGGCATCGCGGCAGTCAGCACGCCGAGCCCCGTTCGATCAAGCCATTAACCAAGGATCTTCGCATGCTCAGACTGCCAGTTCCGGCGGATGAATTGTCATGGCTCGACCTGCTGCCGGGCGTCCGCGTGCGGGTTCGCCCTGCCACTCCCGCCGCCATGATCGCCGCCCGCGCCGAGGCCGGGCAGGCGTACCGGCCTTCCCCGGCATCAAGACCGACAGCACCGCCTGGTGCGCGGCCTTCGTGAATGCCGTGCTGGAGCGCGCCGGCCACCGCGGCTCCCGCAGCCTCGCAGCTCGGTCGTTCGAGTCCTGGGGCGTCGGACTGCCGGCACCCGCGCTCGGCGCCATCGCCACGAAGAAGCGGGGCAACTCAACCTGGCAGGGGCACACCGGTCTCGTGGTCGGCGCGAATGCTACGCAGGTGTTCCTGCTCGGCGGCAACCAGAGCGACGCGGTCAACGTGGCAGCGTTCAAGCGCTCGGAGATCGTCGCCTATCGCTGGCCGGCCGACGTGCCGCTGCCGGCGCCTCACACGCTGCCGACGACGATCGCCGGGGCGCGCTCGGGTGTGAGCGAGGCATAGTTCAGCGAGCCGGCCGCGAGGGGGGTACGAGCCGGCCCGCCGGCCGCTGACCCAGGACTGATCGGGCAGAGCCAGCGGCGTCGCCTCATGCGCGACTGACCGCCAGCGCTCAAGCCGCCTCGACCTTGCTTGACCAATTCGTGATCCCGAGCCGGCCGGGCCCGCCGCGCATCCTCTTGACATCGAGAGACACCATGAACGCAGCTCAGATCGCGAGCGCGCTGCGCCTCGCCATTGTCTTCTTCGGCGGCTTCGCCGTCGCCCGCGGCTGGCTCACTCAGGAGCAGGTCGATTTCGCGAGCGACGCCACGCTTGTGACGGCCGTGGTCGGCGGTGTCGCTGCTATCGCGGCCGCGGTCTACGGCATTTGGATCCGCCGCCCGGCCGGCATCGTCGCGCAGGCCGCGAAGCTCCCGGGTGTGGGTGTCATCAAAGCCTCCGCGTCGCTGGCCCATGCTTCAGGCAGCGGCAAGGTCCAGCCGGTGGACGCCGCCGAGCTGCGGCAGATGGACGAGATGACCCGGCGATAGGCAGGAGGGGCGCATGCCCGGCTCGAACGGGGGAGCGCGCCGGCCGCTCCTGCCCATGCATTCCGCCGGTCCCTACAGCACCTATCGCCTGTTCGAATGGTGCATGGCGACGATGATGGTGCTGATCGCCTTCACCCTTGCCATGCCGGGCGACACGATGGAGCGGAACGCGCTGAAGCCGATCGCTGAGATGGGGTTCAGCGAGGCCAACATGGCGCTGATCTTCGGCTGCGCCGGCAGCGTGCGCGTCATGGCGCTGTTCCTGAACGGCTACATCAACAACGTCCGCGTCGGGCCGAAGGGCGCCTACGCGCGAGCAGTCGGTGCCGGCATCGGCTGCCTGATCATGGGTCAATTCGCCATGGCCTTGGTCTACGACGCCTTCACCGTGGCGCACGCTCCGAGCTTCGTCATCCCGGTGTTCGGCACGCTGGCCGGGTTCGAGGCGATTTCTGTCTACATCGCCGTGTTGGACGGCGTGTCGCGCAAGAGCCGGATCGGTAAGGCTCTGGCAGCACTCGAAGAGGTCAGGGGCTGATGGATTGGCTGACCTTCCTCAAGGACGTAATCGCGACCCAGCAGTTTCTTCAAGTCTTCGTCGGCGGCTGCACCATGATGCTGATCGGCTGGATGGTCACCCGGGCGCGGGGTGACCGTGACCACCTGCCGCCGCCCGCGCCGGCCGGCATCGCCGACGTGCCCCCGCCCTTCATGCAGGGGCCGCGCGAGGCGGTCGATCTGATGCGCGAACTGCGAGACCTCGCCCGCCGGCAGACGGAGGACACGGGGCGGATCTCCGAATGCGTCCGCATCATTCGGGAGGAGTCGAAGCGGCAGACCGAACTTCTAGGCCTGATCGAGCGAGAGCAGGCGATCGAGAACCGGGCGCATCACGAGCGAGACCGTCCATGACACCGCCCGACATCGCAGCGCCTACCCAGCCCCGCCCGGCTCAGCCGCGGCGGGGCTCTCTTTCTGTCATTAAGCGCCAAAGCAACAAGATTACGTTTATCGGTAATAGAAGACAACAGAGCCTATTTTTTAGGCCCAACCAGTATAAAAAACTTATCCTTATTTTTGATCCGGGTTGACCACGGCATAAAGACAAAATCTGTTTCAGCGGCTTCGATGCCTCTTGATTTAAACCATTCCAACAACGGTGCCGGATCCAGACCGTTCGCTTCGTATAGAACATCCGCTCTTTTAGCCGGCAGGCCGTGCAGGCTCTCCCAATGCATGTGCGCTACCTGACTGCCGGAAGGCATCTCCGCAGATAACTTCTGCGCGTAATCGTCTGCCTCGGCGCTGCCGTGAGAAACAACCAAAGCCGAAAGCGGCTGCATTGCGGATTGCACGCTGTGTAGATTTGTGCTCGCTGAAGGTATGCCCCGAGGTTCTTCCGATCTAATTTTAGCATTGAGCCCTGCTTGATAATTCACATAAGTCGCAAACGCAGAAGCGAAACCAAAAGCAATTCCGAACCACTTGCTGCCTGTTTCGACAGACTTCCACGCCTCAGCTGAAAGCATTTGCTCAAACATCTTGTCCCCGTTCGACATAGCAATTTTCAGTGGTTTTTACCTAGGGTAGTCGCCGCCAGCATCCGCTTGCGCATCGCGCAGAGTGTCCGCTCCGGCTCACTTTCGGCCAGCGCAACCATCCGCCGTCGCACCTCGGCCAAGCGTTCATCCCGGTTCGACTCGGACGGCTCGATCTCCCGGCAGACGGCCTGGTAGATCTCCCACGGCTTCATCGCGTCCAGGCCCAGATCCCTTCCGAATTCCTCCGGGCCCTCCGTCTCGGCGTAGGCCGGGCGCTCGTACGTCTCCCACGCGGCCAGCGCGACCCGATGGGGCATGCCGGCGTCTTTGGCTAGCTCAGCCACTGGGGTGGCCTACACCGTGAACGCGCGGAGCGCCTCGACGTCGCAACGGGACGCCCTGCTTGCGTCGCCAGCCTCATGGCCGCCAACACCATCAACAATCCCGCCTGAAATCAAGACCTCAAACAGGCACTCAAGGCGAGATCACGATCGCGGTGTTTTGCAACGCGATCGGATGCACCTTGAGATGATCGGCAAGCAACCGAGCCGTCGCTAACCATCAGAGCTATGCAGCTAGCTTCGAGGAGCTACGCCAAAATATTCCATCGGCACCTCGGAAATTATTCACAAAATCCCCTGGAATCGAATAATAAAAATTGATCATTCTAGGAGGGAATGGCCATGTCATTACAATTTGTCCGCGTCGACCCGACCCAGCCCCAATATAACATAGACCTAATATCATACGGATATTCTATAGGGGACACAATAAGTGTGGCGCCATTTGGCTCCTTCTCCTTTACTGCCGCAGGGGATGAAAATGGAACTAATCTAAGCTTCACGTATGATGGTTTTGAATATAGCGATTACAGCGAAGTAACTATTAGCGCAAGCGGAGGAACAATCGCAACCATAAAAACAGGAGACAGTTACTATTTAGACAATGTTGATAGAGATGGAAACTACGGGTTTTATATTGGAAACCCCGATATTATAGATAATAGCGATATAGTAACATATTTATATTTTCCAAACGATGGCCTATCGCATTTCGTGCAGTCGGCAAATATTGACACCCTTGACGCTAGTCAAATAATAGATAGTACATTCATCGATGCAGGAGGATATGGGACTAGCGCATCTTATAGCAATGGCTCAGTTCTAATTATGAATGGAGCTCCCGCTCATGTTGTCGCGGGTCAAGGCAATGATACAATCATTGCATCGCTTACTGGGCAAACAATCAATGGCGGCGCGGGCAACGATACAGTAATTATTCAAGCCAACCTTTCTAGTTTTAATTTGTCGGGTTCTGGAAAGGGCTTTGCAAGCCTGAATACAGACATTGGAGCTCTTGATTTAGTTAACATAGAGCGTCTAATTTTTGATGATGGGTCTATCGATTTAAATGGCGGGTTGATAGACAACTTATATTACGCCCATTCGAATCTTGATGTGTATGCCTCCGGATCGAGCGCCGATGCGCACTACTCTCAGTTCGGTTGGCACGAAGGCCGTGACCCAAATGCGTTTTTCTCCACGACGTCGTATTTGGCGGCTAACCCCGATGTTGCCAAAGCAGGCATTAACCCGCTGGAGCACTTCGATCAGTTCGGTTGGAAGGAAGGTCGTGACCCCTCAGCAGCTTTCGACAACGAGCTGTACCTAGCGCGGAACGCGGATGTGAAAGCGGCCGGCATGGATCCGCTGCTGCACTTCCTTGACAACGGGCAAGCGGAGGGGCGCAAAGCCTACGCTGCTGTCGGCAATGCGAGCGATCTGGCCAAGCACGAAGGCTTCGACGCGCAGTACTACCTGCTGGCCAACGCTGACGTGGCGAAGGCCGCGCTCGCAGCCGGTGGCGACACCTTCAACTTCGCTTATCAGCACTTCGACGAGTTTGGCTGGAAGGAAGGTCGCGATCCGAACGCGATCTTCGACACCAAGGGCTATCTCGACGCCTACAAGGATGTCGCGGCCGCTGGGATCAACCCTCTGGACCACTTCCACGACTACGGCTGGAAGGAGGGTCGCGATGCGGCAGCGGACTTCGACACGAAGGGCTATCTGGCTGCCAACGCGGACGTGAATGCCGTCGGTGTCGATCCCATGCTGCACTACCTACAGAACGGCGCTCTTGAGGGCCGCCTTGCCTTCAACGATGGACACTTCGGCTGAGCCCTGCGGGCATAGCTCATCAGCCCCGCCCAGCTCGCTGGCGCGGGGCTTTTTGCTGGCGCCACCCGGCCGGAAATCGGGCCGGCGATCGAACGCACGCGGCCCTACATCGGCGCCTGATGGCGGACGGGCGAGCTTCCGTTCCGCGGAGCGGCGCCGAGTTGAGCGGCTTGGTGCAGTTTCGGACCGGCCTTGAACAACGCCCGGACCAGCCGGTTGCCCGACCAGTGGACCATCGCGGTTCCTCCGCCGCAGTCGGCGCCAGCTTCACCGGGCGCGTCGGCCCCCACCCGTACGGGTCGCTAACCCTTGGGGCATTTCTGCCGGCGCACGCCTCTTCGTTTCAGCCCCACGCGCCGCGAGCATTCGCTTCCGCACCTCAGCCATGCGGTCGTCATCGCTCGCGCCGGCCGCTGCGGCCTCTTGCCCGACGGTCTCGTGGATCTCCCGTACGATCGCCTCGTCCAGGCCGAGGCCACCAGCAAAGCCGAGTAGACCGCGAAGTTTGGCGGTGGATCGCATCACTGTCTCGTACCAGATTCCCCATTTGTTCCATCGTCGATGGCTGTGACCAGGCGGCGTGATGCACGAGGCTATGAACACCGAACAGTGAAGGTTGCTTGAATCAACGCTTGAGGAGCATAATCTTAAGTAATGAGGAATTTAGTGATAGTACTCTATCAATTATTATAAATTGCATAGCCGATTGCAGAAAATCTCTCTTACATGGGAACATTGCAGTATGTGCGCCGGATGCCTGAACGGCTGTTCGACAGTCGTCAAAGTAGGAGAGGCACAGTGGCGATTATCTTAGGAACGCTCGGAGACGATGTTCTTAACGGCACGCCCGAGGACGATGTCATTCTTGGGCTGCTAGGGAACGATGTCATTATCGATCCGGGCGGCTTTAACCGGATCGACGGCCAGGACGGCAACGATACGATCACGGGCGGTAACGACCTCGACTATATCGCTGGGGGAGCTGGAAACGATACGATCTTCGGCCAAGGCGGCTTCGACCAGATCATCGGAGAGGCCGGTAACGACACTATCTATGGACAGGACGGCGACGACTACGCTGCTGGCAACCCCGGTGACGACGCTCTCTACGGCGGGCCGGGCAACGATTTCCTGGTGGGAGAGGCGGGCGTCGATTTCTTGGTCGGTGACGAAGGAAATGATTTCCTCGCCGGCGGCGACGATGCGGATACCGTTCTAGGCGGCGACGGCGACGATCTCGTCGACGGCGATCTCGGAAATGACATCCTCATCGGCGGCGCGGGCAACGACACCGTCTTCGGTGATTACGGTGACGACCGGATGTCGGGTGGCACGGGTGTCAACATCCTCGACGGAGCACTGGGTGCTGACACAGCAGTCTTCGCCTTCAGCTTTGCCGAAGTCAGCGTCGAGTCCTCCGGAACATTGTCTTCTATTTCCGGTCAGAGCACAGTTGATACCGTCAAAAATACGGAGGTGTTTGAGTTTATCGATAGGTCGATTGTCCAGGGTGACGGCAATGCAATAGTCGATGACCTGTTCTACCTTAGTCGGTACAATGACGTATACAGGAATGGCATCGACGCCGAGCAGCACTTCGCCGATCATGGCTGGAAGGAAGGCCGGGATCCGAACGCATACTTCGACACAAAGGGCTACCTGGCGACCTACACCGATGTCGCTGCAGCCGGCGTCAATCCCCTTGAACACTACCTCACTTTCGGCTGGAAGGAAGGACGCGATCCCTCGGCTCAATTCGACACGAAGCAATATCTGGCGGCCTACGGGGATGTCGCGGCAGCCGGCATCAATCCCCTGCAGCATTACCTCGAAAACGGCGCCGTTGAGGGACGCTCGACCTTCGGAGACGGTGCCTTCGCCTGATGACAACGTGACCCCACCGGGTCTTGAGCCTTACTGTTGCGCCCTGCGGGTGTTCCTCGCAGGGCGCGCCATCTCCCGCACGGTCTCCTCGTCCAGGCCGAGTCCCTGCGCGAACCGGAGCAGGCTGCACATCTCGGCGGTGGATTGTTCGGGCTCGTTGCTGTTCATGCTGCTACCCGATGACGGGGCCGACGACACCGGGACGCCGGGTGGCTCCAGGCTTACCGCCGAGTCGCCATCACGCCCTCTGCGCCCCCGGGAGCAAGATGGCATTCGCAAACTTAGCCGCAGCTTCCTTTCCGCGGCAGACGAGCCACAGGCTGTTCTGCGCCGAGAAGTTGTTGTCAAAGAGGTCGATAATCGCAACTGGCGCGGGGGCGAGATCCGGCCATCGATACAGAGAGAAGCCGAGCGCCTCGAATATCGGGAGGGCTGGGGCAAGATCCCAGAGCTTGTGGTTGTGGACCGTGGCGTCGAGTCGACCGGTTGCGAGCAGTGCCGCGTCGGCAATGGCTCCGCTCTCACACCAAGGAAAAAAGCCTTGCTCGAAATCTAAAGTGTAGCGCTTGGAAGCATTACAGAGCCACCCGACATGGTAGGTCGGTGCTGTTGAAGGGGGCAACTGCCGCAGCCCTTCGGCCCTGCGCCCGCCGAGAGTCGGCGCCCAATATGCCATGCCCTCACAGGCCGCTATGAGGACGCCTCGCTGTTCGGCTGGAGGGGCGAGGGTTCTCGGCCTGTCCCGAGCCTCGCTCCACGAAGGCAGGATAAGGACGCTCATCTCTGGCCGTCCGTTGCGGCAAGCCGCAATCATAGTGCCCCAACCGTTGAGACCGCCTGCGTAAGGCATAGTTCCATCAATCGGATCGGCTACGAACGTCCAAGACGCCTCGGACAACATCCGTTCCGCCGCCGGTCGACCCAGGTCATCTGCGGTCTCTTCCTCGACGACACGCATACCGAAACGCTCACGCAGCATGCTGCTGATTTCGAGGTCAGCCTGCGTCAGGGCTTGCCCTAGGTCGCCGTCCTTGTGTGACACATCGAGACCGGCAGCTCGCAACGCGAGCGCGGTCCCTGCCGCATCTTCCGCGAAGAGAAGCATGCGGTTGAATACGTCTTGCAGGTCATCTCGACCGCGTATCGGTTCTCTGACGTCAAGTGTTTCGGCGGTGAAGAGTTCGCCGACGGTGGGGGAGGAATCAGCCATGCGACAGCCTACCGCGAAGGTCTCAGATCGGACAGCCACCGCCTGGTCATCGACTGTGCCGACTCTTGTGCGGCGGCCCGACACCGTTTGTTCCAGTCTGTCCGATATGTCGGGGTCGCTTAGGCGTTGATCCGCTTGGAGTAATTGGCTGGGGCGCCAGGATTCGAACCTGGGAATGGCGGTACCAAAAACCGCTGCCTTACCACTTGGCGACGCCCCATCGGCTTCAAGCCGCCGGATCTCTAGACGGGCCCGGCGGGACTGGCAACTGGGTTGGATGCCTCCGCCTCGCACCGACGCGCGTTTGTGACGGGATCGCTTGGGCCCCCGCGATTGGCCGAGCGTGCACGGCGCCTCTGCACCGGTTCGATGCGACTACTTATTCTGGGGCCGGATGGTAGGAGCGGGACGGCAGAGGAATGGCGATGAGGGATCGGGTGGCGGTCGTGACCGGGGCGGGCTCCGGCATCGGGCGGGCGGTGGCGCTGGGATTGGCGCAGGCCGGGTGGCAGCTGGTGCTCGCCGGGCGGCGGGGCGAGGCGCTGGAGCGGGTCGCGGCAGAACTGCCGGGCCCTTCTTTGTGCGTGCCCACCGACGTGTCCGATCCGCGCGCCGTCGAGGCCCTGTTCGCCGCGGCGGGCGAGCGCTTCGGGCGGCTCGACCTGCTGTTCAACAATGCCGGGATCTTCACCCCCGCCGCGACGGTGGACGAGATCGCGGTCGAGGATTGGCTCGCCAGCGTCAACGTCAACCTCACGGGCACCTTCCTCTGCACCCGCGCCGCCTTCGGGATGATGCGCAAGCAGGACCCCAGGGGAGGGCGCATCATCAACAACGGCTCGATCGCGGCCTACGCGCCACGGCCGATGTCGGCGCCCTACAGCGCCACCAAACACGCCATCACCGGCCTCACCCGCGCCACCGCGCTGGACGGGCGCCCCTTCGACATCGCCTGCGGGCAGATCGATGTCGGCAATGCCGAGACCGAGATGACGCAAAGCTTCGGGCAGGGCGCGCGGCAGGCCGACGGCTCGATCCGGCCCGAGCCCTACATGGAGGCGACGCATGTCGCCGAGGCCGTCGTCTACATGGCCGGGCTGCCACTCTCGGCCAACGTGCTGTTCATGACCGTGATGGCGACGAACATGCCCTTCGTCGGGCGGGGGTAGGGAAGGCGGCTTTGCGTAGGCGGCGCGGAACGCGTAGAGAGCGGAACACCGCCCGGTCCCCCTTCGAGACGAGCGGCCGACCGCCCCGCGGCGGCCGGTGCCCGCCATGCTGATGCAAACAGACGCCAAATCCGCTGACGCGAAGACCGATCCGGTCGCGCGGCGGCGCACCTTCGCCATCATCTCGCACCCGGATGCGGGCAAGACCACGCTCACGGAAAAGCTGCTGCTGTTCGGCGGCGCGATCCAGCTCGCGGGCGAGGTCAAGGCCAAGCGCAACCGCGTCTCCACCCGGTCCGACTGGATGGGCATCGAGAAGGAGCGCGGCATCTCGGTCGTCACCTCGGTGATGACCTTCGAGTACGGCGACTGCGTCTTCAACCTGCTCGACACGCCGGGCCACGAGGACTTCTCGGAGGACACCTACCGCACCCTGACGGCGGTCGACTCGGCCGTGATGGTCATCGACGCCGCCAAGGGCATCGAGGCCAGAACGCGAAAGCTGTTCGAGGTGTGCCGGCTGCGCGACATCCCGATCGTCACCTTCGTGAACAAGCTCGACCGCGAGGCGCGCGACCCGTTCGAGACGCTCGACGAGATCGAGAAGACGCTCGCCCTCGACGTGGCGCCCGTGACCTGGCCGATCGGGCTCGGGCGCAACTTCGCCGGCACCTACGAACTCGGCGGCAACCGCGTGCGCCGGCTCGACGCGGCGGACGATGCCGGCACGATCCCGGTCTCGGGCTTCGGCGACCCGCTCTTCGACACGCTGCTGACGGAAAACGGCGCGGCCGATGCGTGGCGCGAGGAGGTGGAGCTCGCCGAAGGCGGCCTCAAGACCTTCGATCTCGAAGCTTTTCGCGAGGGGCACCTGACCCCGGTCTTTTTCGGTTCGGCCTTGCGCAATTTCGGCGTGCGCGACCTCATCGACGGGCTCGCCCGCTTCGCGCCGCCCCCGCGCGGCCAGGAGGCGGACAAGCGCGCCGTGCAGCCGTCCGAGCCGAAGATGACTGGCTTCGTGTTCAAGATCCAGGCGAACATGGATCCGAACCACCGCGACCGCATCGCCTTCATGCGGGTCTGTTCGGGCCAGCTCCGGCGCGGGATGAAGGCCAAGCTGGTGCGCACGGGCAAGCCGATGTCGCTCTCGGCGCCGCAATTCTTCTTCGCCCAAGACCGAGCCATCGCCGACGAGGCCTATGCCGGCGATGTGGTCGGCATCCCCAACCACGGGACACTTCGCATCGGCGACACCCTGACCGAGGGCGAGGAGATCGTCTTCCGCGGTGTGCCGAGCTTCGCCCCCGAGATCATGCGGCGGATCAAGCTCACCGACGCGATGAAGGCCAAGAAGCTGCGGGAAGCGCTCCAGCAGATGGGCGAGGAGGGCGTCGTGCAGGTGTTCATCCCGCAGGACGGCTCGCCCGCCATCGTCGGCGTGGTCGGCGCGCTGCAGCTCGACGTGCTGAAGGAGCGGCTCCAGGCGGAATACGGCCTGCCGATCGACTACGAGACGACGCGGTTCTCGGTCTGCCGCTGGATCGAGGCCGAATCGGAGGTCGAGATCGATCGGTTCGTGAACGCCCACGGCTCGGCCATGGCGAGCGACCTCGACGGTGCGCCGGTCTTCATGGCCACCACCGCCTTCTCACTCCGCTACGAGGAGGAGCGCTGGGAGAAGATCCGGTTCACGGATGTGAAGGATTACCAGAAGCGGGCGGCGTAAGCGGCGTCTCCCGACCCCGCCATCCCACTCTTTCCCTTATCCCGAGGTGCCGCGGAGCGGCCTCGAAGGAGGGCTCCGGACGTCGCGCGATCCCTGGAGCCCTCTTATCGAGGGCGACACTTCGGGATGCGGGAGTGGGTTGAGCAAGCCGTCGGATAGAAGCGCCAGAGCGCTTTCCGACGAAGTGGACGCCGGTTCGGCGAAAGAAAGCGCGTCAAAACAAAGACCTAAAGACGCCGGCCTGATGCAATCAGGTCGGATAATGCTCTGGGTGCTGAAGCTCGATCGGCCCTTAGAACCAGCTCAGTCGTAGTCGAAATCAAGCGAACGCTCGAAGGCGATGGCGCTCATCTCGCGTCCCTTCGGGTCGGCGACGGAGATGTTGCGAAAGCCGCGTCCGGCCAGCTCCCAGGTCTTCTCGAGAGCCTGCTCGTCCGTGCCGCAGGCGAAGGCCAGCGTGCGGCCGGCGGGATCCGTGCCGGTTACTTTGTACATGGCCGCGCTCCTGTCCGAGCCGTGAAGTATAGGCTCAGTGCCGTCCGAGAGAAGGGGTTGGTCCGAGCATCGTCTTTTCCGAAAGCCGGTGACCACCTTTCGGGACGATGTTGAGAGCGGGGCGCTCCCGCGCAGCGACTCAGACGAGCAGCGCCGCCTTGTCCACGTCGAGCGCCCGGGCCAGTTCGTCGAGCACGGCGTGCTCGCTCTCGGTGATGCCGCCCTTGTCGGCCACGTCCGCCGCGATCAGGAAGACGTGTTGGCGCTGCTCCAGCGGACGGTCAGCGATGGCCGCGACGTGCTGGCTGTTCTCCAAGCGCCCGGCGCGCAGCTCCGCGCGGGCGAGCGCTTCGAACAGCGCCTGTTCCAGGGTGAGCGTGTCGTAGGATTTCTGAAGGATCGGGTTGGCCCGCATACTGACGAGAGCCGCCTCGATCTCCTCGTCATCGGTGTCGCCGTCGGCGACGATCACGTTGGCCGCGGCGGAGACCGCCGCCTGCATGAAAACGGAATCGCCGGCGTAGGACATCACCACCCGGTTGAAACGGATAAGGGCGTCCTGAAAAAACCCCATCTTGCAATCCCCCAGGCGCCCGGCCCCAAACGTACCAGCCTACGCGCCACCCTAGCGCCGATGGTTCCAACGCAGGCAGAGAACCGTCAAGATGGCAAGCTTGACGGATCCCTCACAGTTCCGCCGAGCGCCGCGATAGTTCCGCCCGCAGGTGGCGCGCCGCCTCGACCAGGGCCGCGTCCCGGCGCTGGCGCGGGCGGGGCGGTGCGAGGGTGACATCCGCCGCGATCCGGCCGGGGCTGCCCGCCAGCACCATGACCCGGTCGGCGAGGTACACCGCCTCGTCGATGTCGTGGGTCACGAACAGCACCGTCTTGCCCGTCTGCGCCTTGATGCGCTGGATCTCGTCTTGAAGGCCCTCGCGGGTGAAGCTGTCGAGCGCCGAGAACGGCTCGTCCATCAGCAGCACCTCGGGCTCGACCGCGAGGGCGCGGGCGATGGCGACGCGCTGGCGCTGGCCGCCGGAGAGCTGGTGCGGCCAACGGCCGGCGAAATCGGACAGCCCGACGAGCTTGAGCATCGCCGCCGCCCGCTCGCGGCGCTCGGGCTTCGACAGGCCGTGCCGCTCCAGGCCGAAGGCGACGTTGTCGATCAACCGCCGCCAGGGGAGCAGCCGCGCGTCCTGGAACACCAGCGCCATCGGGGTGCGGGTTTTCTGGGGATCGGTGCCGAGATGGACCGTGCCTCCGCTGGGTTTGGCCAGATCGATCAGCACGCGCAGGAGCGTCGATTTGCCGACGCCCGATTCGCCGACGATGACGAGGAACTGCCCCCGCGGCACCGCGAGATCGAGGGCGGACAGGATCTCGGTGCGCCGCCCGTTGCGCTCGTAGGCGAGGCTCAAGCCCCGGATGTCGATGATGGGACCACTCATGCGCGCCACCGCAGCAGCCAGCCCTGCAGGGCGACGAAGCCGGTATCGAACAGGCCGTACAGCCCGGCCATGGTGAGCATGTAGACCACGACGATGTCGGTGGAGAGGAGCGAGGAGGCCTGCATCATCCGCGCGCCGATGCCGGGCACGCCGAAGATCTCGGCGGCGACCACGGCCATCCAGGCCTGTCCCAGCGCCGTGCGCAGGCCGACGAGGATGCCCGGCGTGGCGGCGGGCAGGAGGATCTTGGTGAGCCGCGCAAGGGGTCCGCGGAAACCGAAGGCCTGGGCCACCTCGATCAGGTCGCGATCGACGTGGCGCACGGCGCCTTGGGTGGCAAAGAACACGATCCAGAACACGCCGATGGCGATGATGAACACGGCGGCCGAGGGCTGGACGCCGAACCAGATGATGGCGAAGGGCACCCAGGCAAGGCCGGGAATGGGGCGCAGCAGCCGCACGATCCCCGCGGTCAGGCTGTCGAACCAAGCGAACATGCCCGTGGCCAGCCCGAGGGCGACGCCCGCGAGCGCGCCCGCGCCGAGCCCGACCACGTAGTGGCTCAGGCTCTCGACGACCGCGGTCAGCCAGGCGCCGTTGGCGATCTCCCGGGCGAAGGCCGCCGGGATGGAAGAGGGCGGCGGCAGGAAGGCCGGGTTGATGAGGTCGAGCCGGGGTGCGGCCTCCCACAGGGCGAGGAAGGCGGCAAGCCCGACGACCGCCAGGGCGGCCGAGCGGAACGAGGTCATGGCGTCGGAATCGTGGAAATCAGGGCTTCTTGACCGCGTCGAACGGCTTGGCGTCGAACAGGCCGTCGGTCGGCGCCTCCTTGTCGAGGGTGCCGATCGAGACCTGATAGGCCTGCATCTTCTTTGTCGCCTCGATGATCGTGCGCGGATCGGCGACGAACTTCGCAGCCGGCGAGGAGAGCGCCTTCTGGATCGTGGCGACGTCGGTGATGCCCTTGCCGAGTGCCGCCTCGACCGGCGGGGCGGCGCGCGCCGGATCGGTCTTTAAGAGGTCAGTCGCTTTGACCAGCGCCGAGACGAGGCCCTCCACTGCCTTCGGGTTGGCGTCGGCGAACTTGCCGTAGACGGCCACCACGGTGCCCGGCTGATCGGGGAACATCTCCCCGCCGGTGGCGATCAGCGCGATCTTCGGGTTGCGGCCCTGGACGATGGTGAGCGCCGGCTCGCGGATCGAGGCGCCGTCGACGGCGCCGGCCAGCAGCGCCTGCTGGGTCGCGTCGATGCCCATGGCGACGATCTCGACATCGGCCTTGTCGGCCTTCACCACCTGCCACAGCCAGTGCTGGAGGGTGGTGTTCGGCACCGAGCCCGGAGGCTGCGTGGCGAGCCGGGCGGGGCGGCCCTCCTTGGCCTTGAACTGCTTGAAGGCCTCGGCCTTGCTCGGGGCGGACGCGAAGTAGGGGGCGAGCTTGGGGGCTGCCACGAACACCATCTCCTCGATGGCGGTGGCGGCCACGACCCGCACGTCGATGCCCTTGGTGCGGGCGACGGCGAGCGGCGCGATGCCGGCGACGTAGACGTCGATGGTGCCGGACGCCAGCGCCTGGATCATGTTGGGGCCGGATTCGAAGGTGGTGAAGGCCGGCGTCAGCCCGGCTTCCTTGAGCCATCCCTCGCCGTTGGCCACGAAGACGGGTGCTGCGCCGATCACCGGAATGACGCCGATGCGCACGGGCACGGTCTGGGCGGCGAGCGGGACCGCGAAGGGCACGGGAAGGGCGAGAAGCCCCGCGATCAGGCCGAAGGCCTTGAACAGATTGCGCATCGAAACGGGTTCCAGGGGTGCCGGATGGCGTCCCCCATGGCACAGCGGGCGCGATCTTCCAATCGCGCTTCCACACCAGCGTCGCGCGGTAGCAGCACGCCGGGCGACGAAGCTTTGCCGGCCTGCGACGGAACGGCCCCGTTCCTCCTGCCGTTTACCCAGCCGAAAGCGGCATCCACGCCGCGGGACAGACGACAGGACACCCTACGCCATGAGCCTCCTCGGCAGCATCGTCAGCAAGATCCTCAACCCGTTCGGCTCGTCGGAGGCGAAGGCCAGCGAGTCGTCCGCCAAGCCCTCCGAGACGCAGGCCCAGCCGTCCTCCGGCGGCGGCAGCGCCCCGGCCTCCACGCCCACCAGCGGCGGAACGTCGTCGGGCGGACAGGTCGATGTCGAGGCCGTGCTCAACGACCTCGCCGCGAAGAACTCGCAGAAGCTGAACTGGCGCAGCTCGATCGTCGACCTGATGAAGCTGCTCGACCTCGATTCGAGCCTGCACGCCCGCCAGCAGCTCGCCGACGAGCTGCACTACACCGGCGACAAGAACGATTCGGCCTCGATGAACATCTGGCTGCACAAGCAGGTCATCAAGAAGCTCGAAGAGAACGGCGGTAAGGTCCCGGCCGACCTCAAGGACTGAGAAGACCGATAGCGGTCACGTCGGCACCCTCGCCGGCATCAGAAAGTGGGTGGCGGGGGAGAGAACTCCCGCCACCCACTTTCGTTTTCGAGGCCGCTCGAAGGCGTGATTTCCGTAGGCCTATCGAAGCCGGCACAGCGCGATCTGCCAGGGCGAAGCGAACCCTTCAGGCAAGAAAAAATCCCGTACCCTTCAGCAAGGTACGGGATCGAAACTTAGAAGACTAGGGATTTCGATGGGTCAGAGATCAATTGATGCCTGGGAGATGATTGCCCGATTTCCCAACAAAAACTAGCAAAAGCACAAGCTTATGCTGCGCGCCTCGGCAACATTTGTACCACCGTCGACGCAGAATTCATTCGCCGGTAGGGTCGCTGGTCATTCGCCAATGTCTATCTGAAGCTGCAGCGGCTGAGTGCGGCAAACAGCACCGATCAGTCCTCGCGGGAAGCAGTCGGAGGCGCATCACCGGGCCCGGGTTCTGGCGGTTGAAGCGGGGCAGCGGCCTTTCGCGCTTCAGTCACGAGCGCGTCGAGGATCGCTTGCGCCCTTTGGGTGATGATCGGCCCGGCCGCGGCCGGACTTCCTGCCTCGAACGGCGGTTTGGGCGCATATACGGCGACGAGTTGTGCCGTTCGTGCATAATCCTCGCCGCGCAGGCGGGCGGCGAGTGCCAGGGCGAAGTCGAGCCCAGCCGAGACGCCGGCGGCGGTCACCCGGTTGCCGTCGAAGACGACCCGATCGTCAACCGGGATCGCCCCGAGGAGTGGAAGAACAGTATCGCGAGCACACCAGTGTGAGGTCGCGCGATAACCCTTCAAGAGCCCGGCTGCTCCGAGGATCAGCGATCCGGTACAGACACTCGTTACCCAGCGCGCCCGGCTGGCCCGATCCCGCAGAAAGGCCAGCGTGGCAGCGTCGCGCATTTGAGCGGCTGTGCCATCGCCTCCCGGCACGAAGAGCACATCCAGTTCGGTGGGACAGTCGGCAAAGCTCGTCGTGGCAACGAGGCTGAGGCCGGTGTCGCTTAAGACAGGTCCGACGGACCGAGCGACGAGGTGGAGGGTGTCGGGTGCAAGTCCCGCCAGCAGCCCTTGTGGGCCCACCACATCGAGGGCCGTCATACCGGGATAGAGCAGCATGGCGATGCGAACTGGCGGCACCCTCACGGATGGCCTGGGAGCATCAAGCGCCTGTGACGGTCGAGCCGCCAGGAGGGCAGCAGCGGCCAGCGCAGCCGCCCCGATCTCACGCCGGTTCGCCACAGCTGTCGGCCCTCAAGTTGCGGTTCCTTCGTCCGAAAAGCGCCATTTCGGGACCTTCGTTCCAAGGCAACGGAATGGCCGCTTGTCACGTAACGGCCAACGTTGACGCGGGAGACAGCCGCGCTTGCGGCCATCGCGGCCGGTGCTCAGACGAGAAGGCCACGACGCTTGTCCCGCCCGATGCCCGACCTCACCTCCCTCTCATGGAAAGTGCGTTCGACGTCATCATCGTAGGGGGAGGCGCCGCCGGCATCGGCGCCGCGCGACGGCTGGCAGCACACGGGCTGACTGTGCTGGTGCTTGAGGCGTCCTCGCGGCTCGGGGGGCGCGCATTCACGCAGGATCTTGGTGGGTATCCGCTCGACCTCGGTTGCGAGTGGCTCCATTCGGGTGACCGCAACGCCTGGGTCGCCATTGCCGAAGCGTCCGGCTTCTCGGTCGACCGAAGCGAGCCGCCATGGGCCAAAGCGCATCCCGGCATCGTCCAGGACGAGCAGGAGGCGGCGCAAAGGGCGTTCCGGGACTGGAACGAGCGGCTTCCTCACGTCTCGCAGGGCAGCGATCACGCGAGCGATGCCCTTGAGCCCGAGGGTCAGTGGAACGCCTACGTGCGAGCCATCGCCGGCTTCATGAGCGGAGTAGCGCCCGAGCGAATATCCGCCGCCGACTACATGGCCTACGACACGGCCTCGACCGGTCAGAACTGGAGCGTGCCACTCGGATACGGCACGCTCGTTGCCGCCAGTCTACCGTCCGCGGTGGCGCTGCGCCTAGCGACCCCTGCTGAGCGGATCGACCTGAAGGCGGACGGCGTCGCTGTTACAACGCGGGCCGGCACTGTCCGCGCCGGGATCGCCATCCTCACAGTCTCGACCGCAGTCCTGGCCGGCGACGCAATCCGCCTACCCTCCGGGACCGAAGCCTGGCGCGAAGCGGCCGCAGCCCTGCCGCTCGGGCGCAACGAGAAGGTCTTCCTAGGGATCGGGCGCGATACCGCTTTCGAGCCGGATTCGCACGCCTACGGCAACCTGCGCGACGTGAGATCGGCCGCGTACTCGATCCGGCCTAACGGCTGGCCGGTCATCGAGGCGTTCCTCGGCGGCGAGGGGGCCCGCATTGTGGAGGAGGAGGGCCCAGCCGCCGGCTTCGCCCATGTGTCCAGCGAATTGGTCGCCCTGTTCGGCAGCGACGTGGCATCGGCCCTTCGCCCGCTCGCGGCCACGTCGTGGAGCCGTATGGCGTTCATCGGCGGCGCCTATAGCTGCGCCCTGCCGGGGCAGTCGTACGCGAGGGCGCGGCTGGCCCAGCCGTTCGAGGATCGGCTGTTCTTCGCCGGCGAGGCGACGCACCCGTTCGACTTCACCACCGCCCATGGAGCCCACGATAGTGGGGTGCGCGCCGCCGACGAGGCGTTGGCCGCGCTTCGGGCGAAACGTCCTGCCTTCCGGCGCGCCCTGCTTTCGTGAGAGCCGTCACGCGGGCGAACGGCGGGCGTCGTACCGCAACGCGTCCACGCGACCTACGGCGACCACTTCGTCGACCTCGTCGCGGAGGGTTTCGATTGCGCAATCCGGGCCGGGTATCTCGCCGATTCCAAACTGGTCGCGCGGCGCGTGGGACCGAATCGCTGATCGGGCACTTCCAGCGCCGACGACGGGGTCGTGGGAGGCCGCCGGCGGCCAACGACGGGGGGTTCGAGTGTTCCACCGGCACCGCGCAGAGTCATGCGGTCCGTTCCGTCGCTCCCTTCCGGGCCTGCGCCACGGTCAACCACAGGGCCGAAACCAGGAAGTAGAAGGCACCGAACGCGGCGTAGGGAGCGATGTCCGTGATCCCGGGTGTCGAGGCACCATTCGCCTTGAAGATGAAGTGGGCGCCCGCGAGGGCCGACTGGGCTCCGCTCAGCGCCATCGCCCACTGAGCACCTGCATTCCAGCGCCGCACGCCGGTCGCAAGCTGCAGCAGGCCGGAGAGGATAGCCCAGACCCCGAACACCGCCAGCACCGCGTGCTGGCTCCACCCCAGCGCGACGGCGACCGCGAGGGCGACGACGGTGCTAGCAGCCGCGTTGAGGACCTGGCTGGGATTGGCGGCCAAGCCGCCACTGCGCCGCGCGTCGATAACGTTGGCAACGGCGTCCCAGGCGGGATAGGCGACCAGGAGCGCCGCCGCGGCCGGCGGCATAGCCTTTCCGATGGTGAAGGCGGCCGCAACCCAACCGACGGACACTCCGGCACGGAGGAAGTAATAGGAGCTCAGCCAGCCGGAAGTGTCACGGCCGGGTTGTTGGACGGTCGTCATTGACGTTCCCTTCGGGTGCGCGGCGCAGCGGAGGATCGGGACGACGGGCGATCACGCGGCAGCTTCGGCGACCGAAACGCCGGGCTTCGTGAAAGCGGCGTCTTTTCAGAGAGATACGCGTCGCTTCGGAAGGTACGTTTACAATCGGACGCTGATGGCACCCATGACCGGATCACTGGAAAACTTGACCGTTCTTCCGGACGCCGGACCGGGCGTCTCCGGCGACCTGCTCTCGCACGTACTGGCGCAGATCCGGCTCACCGGGGACCATGTCCGATCACACGAAGTCGCGTGGTCGAAGGTCTTGGACCTGGAAGCCGAAGCCGCCCATGTTCTGGTGGTCGCCGACGGCTCGCTCGACGTCGAGGACGATGGCGGGGAGCGCGTCGTGATCGACACGGGCGATCTCGTGCTTCTACCCCGCGGGCTCGGAGGGTCCAGGCTGGTGGCGTCCGCCTCGCACGCATCGGTGATCGTCTGCCGGTTCTCGTTCGATCCCCACAGCCTTCGCGGCATGATCTCGGCCCTGCCCGGGCGCATCCACATCCGGCGCGCCGAAGGAGCCGGGTGGCTTGACGGCATCGTACCCTTCCTGATGGTCGAGGTGACTGACGACGAGCCCGGCGCGGCCCTGATGATCTCACGGATCATCGACGTCATCGTCATCCGCACCTTGCGGACCTGGGTGCAGCGCGGGCACACCACCGGATGGCTGGGAGGGTTGTCCGACGCCCGCATCGCCCGAGCGTTGAAGGTCATACACGAGCGACCATTGCAGCGCTGGAGCGTCGACACCCTGGCCGACGCGGCCGGCATGTCCCGGTCGAGCTTCTGCGAACGTTTCGCCGCGCTCGTCGGGCGCTCACCACTGCGCTACCAGAACGAGTGGCGGCTCACGCTCGCCCGGAACATGCTCGTCGCCCGCGAGGCACGTGTCGGCGAGGTCGCACTACGGGTCGGCTATGAGTCCGAAGCAGCGTTCAGCCGTGCTTACAAGGCGATGTTCGGCTATCCACCGAGGGATGAGCCGACACTGCCGAGCGAGAAGAGATTGCACAGGTGAGCCATCTGCTTGGAACGGCAGGGGCGTAATGAACCACGATATGCTGATGTCGTGACCGCCGCTCAAAGGTCCGCTTTTTCCTACCGAGCGGACGTCTCGGCCGGTAGGCTTGAAGGTCTGAAAGGGGTCAGGAGTTCGCACGCCTATGGTTCCGCTGTGCACCACACCCGGACCTTGGCCTTCGATTCAGAATTGGACCTTTGGCTTTGCGCCCGTCTCGGTCATTCGGCAACAGTCGCGGGCATCACCGAAGCAGAGGTCGGCTCAGGCCGGGTTGCACGTTCTAGGAGCGCCACCCCAGACCTGCAGCTTCGACCCTGCATACGCTCGCGCGCAGGACTTGCCTACCGAAGCTCAGCCACTGATGCTGCGCCGAAACGGATGACCTGCGAGGGGGCGACCCATGGAAACGATCGGCCGTGATCTGCGCGAGATGCAGCGCATCCCCTTGGCCGAATCGCATGTCGCCGCGCTTCGGGCGATCGGAGCCGAGAAGCACTACCCGGCCGGTACCTTTCTCGTCCATGCCGGTGATCCAGCCGACCGCTTCGTCTATGTCGAGGCCGGCGAGATCGAGGTGGTCAACCCTTTCACAAATGAGCGCCATCTGCCGTCTACCCTCGGACCGACCCAGTTCATGGGCGAGATCTCGTTCCTGAACGGCGGGGTCTGGTCGATGCCCATGCGGGCGAGTGCGGATACCATCGTCACCGAGGTGCCGCGCCCGGAGATGCTGCGACTGATGTCCGAAGTCCCGGAGATGTCGGACATCATCATCACGGTCCTGGCCGCACGGCGGCGGCGGCAGCTCGACTCGCAGGACGGCACCCTGGTGCTCCTGGGCGAGGACGACGACCGGAGCGTCCGGCGGATTGCCGAGTTCGCGAGCCGGAACCGCCTTCCTTACAGGTCTTATCCGCTGGGCAGCCCGGAGGCGGCGAGCGTCGCCAGGAGTTGCTCGATCTCGTCCGAACGGCCGGCTGTGATCTTCGGACGGGATATCGTCGTGACCGAGCCGACACCCGCCAAGGTCGCGCGGCTGCTCGGCCTCGACTACAACCTCGTCGACGACGAGGCCTTCGACGTCCTTATCGTGGGCGGCGGACCGGCCGGGGTAGCAGCGGGCGTCTATGCGGGCGCGGAGGGGCTTCGCGCACTGGTCATCGAGGATGTGGCGATCGGCGGTCAGGCCGGCACATCGAGCCGGATCGAGAACTATATGGGCTTCCCGACCGGGATCTCGGGCGCCGACCTCGTCTGGCGCGGCGAGGTTCAGGCGATGAAGTTCGGCACGCGGTTCGCAATGCCGCGGCGCGTGGCGAAGCTGGAACGGCTTGAGGACGGATCGTTCTGTGCAACGTTCGACAACGGCCGGCGCGTTCGGGGACAGGCCGTCGTTGTCGCGACCGGCGTCCAGTACCGAAGATTGCCGATCGAACGCCTCGAGGCGTTCGAGGGTGCAGGCATCTACTACGCTGCGACGGAGATCGAGGCACGCTACTGCAGGAATGCCGAGACGATCATCATCGGCGGCGGCAACTCAGCCGGCCAGGCGGCGATGTATCTCAGCCGCTCAGCCCGACACGTTCGCCTTCTCGTGCGCGGGCAATCGCTTGCGACGTCCATGTCGAGCTACCTGTCGAGCCGGCTGGAGGCCGACCCGGGGATCACGATCGAGTACGGGGCCGAAGTCACCGCCCTTCACGGCGACGATCACCTCGATGCGGTGACGATCCGCAACGTCGCCGACGGCACGATGCGCACGATCTCGACCTGTGCCGTCTTCGTCATGGTGGGCGCTGCCCCCAACACCGGCTGGCTCTCGGGGCTCGTCGAACTCGATGGCCACGGCTTCGTCCTGACCGGGGATGCGATCGGCGCGCGTTCACCCTATGCGACGTCGCATCCGGGAATCTTCGCGGTCGGCGACGTGCGAGCCAACTCCGTCAAGCGTGTCGCAGCCTCGGTCGGCGAGGGTTCGGTCGTCATCTCCAAGGTGTGGGAGCACGTTCGGACGTAGATCACGCCTCCCGTGCCGCGTGCGACCAGGGGGCTCGATCTACCGACGACCGGGCCCGCGCTCCTGCCGTTTCAGCCGGCGCTGCGACGGCTTGGGCGATCCGGATCTGTCTCGACGATCCCGCGATGGCCAAGCGCATCGCGGAGATCGCCAAGGCGGCGTATCCATGGGTGCCGGTCCTGGCCTGCTTCACCGACTCGGGCCACGCGCCTACATACCCGGCATGCCGGTCCTCGTAGCGCTCGGAGCCGCCCTCCTGTTCTGCCTCGTATTCGGCCCTCAGTGGTGGGTGCGCCGGGCGATGCAGCAACACGCCACCGAGCGGCCGGACTTACCCGGGACCGGGGGAGAGCTCGCACGCCATCTGCTCGACCAAGCACGACTCGAGCACGTTCCCGTCGAGATTGCGCCGGCCGACCACTTTGACCCGGTCGCGAACGTCGTGCGCTTGTCGCCGCAGAACCATGACGGCCGCTCGATCACGGCGGTCGCGGTCGCGGCGCACGAGGTCTCCCACGCACTCCAGCACGCGGCGGGGGACCGGCTGCTCGCGGCGCGGGTGAGGTTCGCCCCGGTCGTGCAGGGCTTCGAGTTCGCCGCGGCCGTGGTGACGATCACCGCGCCCTTGATGCTCGCCATCCTCAAGTCGCCTGTCCTGCTAGCCCTGCAGGTGGGTGTCGGCATCGCGCTCCTCGGTGCTCGCCTCGTGTTCCACCTCTTAACGCTGCCCGTCGAGCTCGACGCGAGCTTTCGCCGGGCTCTGCCTATCCTGGAAACAGGTCGCTTCCTCGAGGCTGACGATATGCTTGGCGCCCGCACCGTACTGCGCGCTGCGGCCCTCACCTACGTCGCTTCGTCCCTCGTGTCGCTCGTGAACATCGCCCGCTTTCGGCGGCTCCTGCCGTTCTGAGACCGATGAGGCGCGCGTCCGATTTCCTGCTGCGCTCAATGCAGGCGGACCGTCTCCGATCGGCCAGAACCGGCCAACACGCAGCGCTCGCCTCAGCGTCTTGGATGGGTGGTTTCCTGCGTTTCAGCGGTTCGACGTCCGCTCATGGCCGGGCACGGGTGGCGCTCCCCGGCAGGCTCTCTCCTATCAGAGGCTCGCGTGCAGGCCGCGGACCGGGCTCACACCCTCCAGCACCGAGGCCGCGTGAAGGATCGCGGCCTCCGCCTGCCAGCTGCCCACCAGCTGCACGTTGATCGGCAGACCCTCGCGGCTCGTCCCGAAGCGCATCGACAGGCCGGGAAGGCCGGTCACGTTGAGGGGCACGGTCGCACCTTACCCGCACGCCGGGCGGATCGAGCGGCGGTGAGTCGGCGGCCATCGCGGCGGGCATCGCGGCGGGCATCGCGGCGGGCATGTCGCCGCTGGGCCTCGGCACCGACCTCGCCATCTCTGTGCGCGGTCCGGCCGCACAGACTGGCATCGTCTCACTGAAGGCCACCCATAGGCGTGTGCCAATGACCGGCATCTGGCCGCGGGCGCCCCGCCGCTTCTGGCACGTCGGCCCGATCCCGGGGGGCGCCTGCGTCCTCAGCGGTTCGCGAGGTGGGCGACGAGACGCTCGGCGGCGGGACCGGAGGAGGCCGGGTTCTGGCCGGTGATGAGCAGGCCGTCCGTCACGACGAAGGGCTCCCAATCGGCACCCTTGGCGTAGAGGCCTCCGTTTCGCTTCAGCTCATCCTCGACCAGGAAGGGAACCACCTCGGTCAGGCCCACGGCCTCCTCCTCGGTGTTGGTGAAGCCGGTGACCTTCCGGCCTTCGACAAGGGGCTTCCCGTTCGGAGCCTTGGCATGGCGGAGGACGCCGGGGGCGTGACAAACCAGGGCAAGGGGCTTGCCGGCGCCGAGCGTCGTCTCGATCAGCCTGATCGAAGCCCGGTCCTCGGCGAGGTCCCAGAGGGGGCCGTGCCCGCCGGGATAGAAGACGGCGTCGAAGCCCTCGTGCCCGACGGCATCGAGCCGGCCCGTCTCGGCCAGCACCGCCATAGCCGCAGCGTCGGCTTCGAAGCGGCGCGTCGTGTCAGTCTGGAAGCTCGGCTCGGCACTCTTCGGATCGAGCGGCGGGCGGCCACCCTCCGGTGACACCAGAACCACCTCCGCACCTGCATCCTTGAACACGTAATAGGGGGCCGCGAGTTCCTCGAGCCAGAAGCCGGTCTTCCGGCCGGTGTCGCCGAGTCGGTCGTGCGAGGTCAGCACCATCAGGATCTTCATCATTGCTCTCCGGGTTTTTCGCTTGGGTGAGAGGACAGTCTTGATTTTCGAGCCGTTCGCCTGGGCCACGCTCGCGCCGACTCTGGAAACTCGGCTCCCGTTGACAGTAGACCGGTCGTCTTGAAGCTGTCCGTGATAAGTTGGGTTTTTGGCAACGTTGGACCGCGGTGGATCAGTGTGCCGTGAGGCCGAGAATGCGCCGGGTTGTCCCAATGGCAGCCTCGAATGGGGCGTCGGTCCGGACGATCTTGGCCATTAAGCTCGCACCGAGCCAGACGTGATACAGATTCTCGGCAGTCGTATGTGGCTCGCTCTCGACCGTGAGCGAGTCCTCCGCCACGCCCGCCGCGATGGATCGCGCCAGCCGTTCTATGATCGCGGCGGTGCCGCTCTTAAGGGCGAGCCGCATAGGCTCGGATAAATCCGAGACTTCCGCCGCAAGCTTCACCGCAAGGCATTTGCGCTGGTCGTCGATGCTCCCTTGCGTGGCCTGCCATTTGCGCCAGTAGTTCATCAGGCGCTCGGCATGGCTCAGCCCAGGCTCGGCGAGTGTCGTGTCGAGATCTGCGAGATAGCTCTCGAAGTAGTCCGCCAAGAGGGCCTCGCCGAAAGCCTCCTTGGAGCCGAAGTAGTGGTAGAATGACCCCTTTGGTACACCAGCCGAGGTTAGGATCTCGCTGAGCCCGACGCCAGAGAAACCCTTCGCGCCGACCAGGCCGTAGGCTGAATCGAGGATTTCCTGTCGGGTGTCGGTCTGTGCAGCGAGGCGTGCCATGACGATGAGATAGATCGAATTAGACCGGTCGTCTAGAGGCGTTTTGCATTTTTGTCGGAGGGACCACGGAAGTTCGCCGAACCGTTTTCGCAGCCTGCGGACGTCACCGCGGAATATCTTATCGCTGGTGTCCGCTTTCAGGAAGTGGGCGCGTCGCCTGCTTCGACCCAATCCGGTCGAAAGCGGAACGTCTAGTTCCAGGCGAAAGGCTAAGGTCCGGTTTCCGGCCCATCCGAGCCTTCGGCGGCAGCGTCTTGAATGTCCACGAGGGTCAGGAGTTCGCACGCCAATAGTTCGACGGTGCGCCAGTAGAGATCCTTGGACTAGAGCTGTTGCCGATCAGGTTGGATCGTATGCGTCGTATCCTGCCGCTGTCAGGCAGTTGCGGCAGGCCTTTGGTGTAAGGCTGTCGAGGGCGGATCGGATTGCCGCTTTCAGATCGGGAAGCGTCCGCGCGGCGGCTTTGCGCAGGTCGGCTTTGAGCTTGGCGAAGATCTGTTCGATCGGGTTGAGGTCCGGCGAGTAGGGCGGAAGATAGAGCAACTTGGCGCCCGCCGCCTGGATGGCTTCGCGCACGCCGGCCACCTTGTGAGCGGCGAGGTTGTCCATGATCACCGTGTCACCCCGCTTCAGCACGGGCACCAGGGTGTCGGTGACGTAGGCCCGGAAGCGCTGGCCGTTGGTGGCTCCGTCGAACAGGACCGTGGCCGCCACCCCGCTGGTGCGCAGGGCCGCGGTGACGGTGGTGGTCTTCCAATGGCCGTGCGGGACAGCGACACGGCAGCGCTGACCGCGCACGGCCCAGCCGTAGCGGCGGACCATGTTGGTGGTGGTCGCCGTCTCATCGAGGAAGACGAGCCTGTCCGGGTCGAGTTCGTCCTGAGCCCCGAACCAGTCCTCGCGCTCGGCTTTCACGTCCGGTCGCTGCTGCTCGGCGGCGTGAAGCGTGTTTTTTTGTGCGTGACGGCGTGGCGCTGGAAGAAGCGCGACAGGCCGCTCTCGCTGGTGGCGATCCCGCGTTCGGCCAGCAGGGCGCGCACCTCCGATAGGGTGAGCATCGGTCGATCCAAGCGCAGTTTGAGGATCAGTTCGGCTTGCGCTTCGAGGTGCTGCGAGCGTCGGTCGCCACCCTGCGGCTTGGCCGCCACCCGGCCTTCCCGCTCGAAGCTCTCCTGCCAGCGGATAGCACTGGCGGGACTGACCCCGAACCGCTCGGCGGCCTGACGGCGCGAGGCGCCCTCGGACACGGCCTTCACGACGCGCTCGCGCAGATCCGATGACAACGGTGACCCCATCGATCCTCCTGTCGAGAGGACCAAAGGGAATCAGATCTCGCCTCGTCAGGGAACCCCAACCGACTCACAGCGGTCGGCAACAGCTCTAGCTTTGGAAAGTCGACCTCCGGCTTCGTAGTCACTGGCGCCATACAGCCTACTCGGGCGACGCCCTCGAAGGGCCATTCACAGCGGCGTCGACCGCCGAGCTCGATCGCTCGAACGAGGAGGTCGAAGCCGCTACGCAGCGTGCCCGATGCCGTCTTGGCCGGTCATCGGCCCGCTTGCAGCGTGCTGCTTGAGCCGCGCGTTGCCGGAGAGGCTGCGCAGCAGGACGTAGAAGACCGGCGTCAGGAACAGGCCGAAAGCGGTCACGCCGATCATGCCGGAGAACACGGCGACGCCCATGGCGCTGCGCATCTCCGCTCCGGCCCCGGTCGCCATCACGAGCGGCAGGACGCCCATGATGAAGGCCATCGAGGTCATCAGGATCGGGCGCAGGCGCAGGCGGCTCGCCTCGATCGCCGCTTGGATCGGGCTGCGGCCGGCGAACTCAAGCTCGCGGGCGAATTCCACGATCAGGATCGCGTTCTTGGCCGAGAGTCCGACCAGGACGATCAGTCCGATCTGCGTGAAGACGTTGTTGTCGCCCGCCGATAGCCAGACCCCGAACATGGCCGCGAGCAATCCCATCGGCACGATCAGCAGGATGGCGAGCGGCAGGGCGAGGCTCTCGTACTGCGCCGCCAGCACGAGGAAGACGAGCAGCAGCGCCAGCGGGAAGACCCAGATCCCGGAATTGCCGGCGATGAATTCCTGGTAGGTGAGGTCGGTCCATTCGAAGGCGAAGCCGCGCGGCAGCGTCTCGGCGGCGATGCGCGCCGCCGCCGCTTGCGCTTGGCCCGACGAAAAGCCGGGGGCGGCCCCCGCGTTGATATCGGCGGAGAGAAAGCCGTTGTAGCGCATGGCCCGCTCCGGTCCCGCGGTCTGGCGGACACGCAGCAAGGCCGAGAGCGGCACCATCTCGCCCGATCCGGCGCGGACCTTCAGCAGCCCGACATCGTCCTGACGAGCGCGGAACGGCGCGTCGGCCTGGACGCGCACCGAGTAGGTGCGGCCGAACCGGTTGAAGTCGTTGACGTAGAAGGAACCCAGATAGATCTGCAGCGTGTCGAACACGTCGGTGACCGGGATACGGAGCTGGCGCGCCTTGGTCCGGTCGATATCGGCGAAGAGTTGCGGCACGTTCATCTGAAAGCTGGAGAACAGGCCGGTGAGTTCGGGCGCCTGTGCGGCTTTCGCCATGAACGCCTTGGTCGCTTCGTTCAGCGCCTCATAGCCGAGGCCGGCGCGGTCCTCGATCTGCAGCTTGAAGCCGCCGATGGTGCCCAAGCCATTGACGGGCGGGGGCGGGAACATCGCGATGAAAGCTTCCGGGATCGCGGCGAACTTCTTATTCAAGGACTGCGCGATGGCGGCCCCGCTCAGCGCGGGATCCTTGCGCTCCGCGAAGGGCTTGAGCGTCGAGAATACGATTCCCGAGTTCGAGCTGTTGGTGAAGCCGTTGATCGAGAGCCCTGGGAAGGCGACGGCACTCTCGACGCCCGGCTCCTTCAAGGCGATCTCGCTCATCGTGCGGATCACCTCCTCGGTCCGGTCGAGGGTGGCGCCGTCGGGCAGCTGCGCGAAGCCGACGAGGTACTGCTTGTCCTGACCCGGCACGAAACCGCCGGGGATCTGGCGGAACAGCACCACGGTCACGCCGACGAGCACGAGGTAGAGGACCATCATCGCGCCTTTTCGCGACACGACGGAGGCGACGCCGCGTCCGTAGCCGTCGGAGGCCTGCCCGAAGGCGCGGTTGAACCGGCGGAAGAACCAGCCGAGCAGGGTGTCGAGCGCGCGGGTCAGCCGGTCCTTCGGGGCGTGATGGTCTCGGAGTAGGAGCGCCGAGAGGGCTGGCGACAGGGTCAGCGAGTTGATTGCCGAGATGACGGTCGAGATCGCGATGGTCAGGGCGAACTGCTTGTAGAACTGGCCCGTCAGGCCGCTGATGAAGGCGAGCGGCACGAACACCGCGACGAGCACCAGCGCGATGGCGATGATCGGCCCCGAGACCTCGCGCATCGCTTGGTAGCTGGCGTCCCGCGGCGACAGCCCCGCCTCGATGTTGCGCTCGACATTCTCCACCACGACGATGGCGTCGTCGACGACGATGCCGATGGCGAGCACGAGGCCGAACAGGCTCAGCGCGTTGATCGAGAAGCCGAAGGCATGCATCACCGCGAAGGTGCCGATGATGGAGACCGGCACCGCCAAGAGCGGGATGATCGAGGCCCGCCACGTCTGCAGGAACAGGATCACCACGAGAACGACGAGGGCGATCGCCTCCAGCAGCGTGTGAATGACGGCCTCGATCGAGGCGCGCACGAACTGCGTCGGATCGTAGACGATCTGGTAGTCGACGCCTTCCGGCATATTCTTCTTGATCTCGGTCATGGTCCGGCGGACCTCGTCCGAGATCTGGATCGCATTCGATCCCGGCGACTGAGAGATCGGAATCGCCACCGCCGACTTGTTGTCGAGGAGCGAGCGGAGCGCATAGTCCGAGGCGCCGAGTTCGATCCGGGCGATGTCGCGAAGCCGCGTGATCTCGCCGTTCTCCCCGGTCTTCACGACGATGTCACCGAACTGCTCCTCGCTGGTGAGGCGCCCTTCCGCGTTGAGCGAGAGCTGCAGGTCGAGGCCGGGAACGGCCGGTGAAGCGCCAATGACGCCCGCTGCCGCCTCCACGTTCTGCGCCTGAATCTCCCGCACCACGTCGCCCGCCGACAGGCCGTGCTCGGCCACCTTCTGAGGATCGAGCCAGATCCGCATCGCGTAGTCGCCGGAGCCGAACAGCTGCACCTGTCCCACGCCGTCGATACGGGCGAGGCGGTCCTTGATGTTCAGCACGGCATAGTTGCGCAGATAGGTCATGTCGTAGCGCCCGTTGGGCGAGACGAGGTGGACGACCATGGTCAGGTCGGGCGAGGACTTCACCGTGACGATGCCGAGCTGGCGCACGATGGCCGGCAGGCGCGGTTCGGCCTGCGAGACACGATTCTGAACGAGCTGCTGCGCCTTGTCCGGATCGGTGCCGAGACGGAATGTGACGGTCAGGGTCATGACGCCGTCCGTCGTCGCTTGGCTCGACATGTAGAGCATGCCCTCGACACCGTTGATCTGCTCCTCGATCGGTGTCGCCACCGTCTCGACGATGACCTTGGGGTTGGCGCCCGGGAAGGTCGCCCGCACCACCACCGAGGGCGGCACAACGTCCGGATACTCGGAGATCGGCATCGCGAAGAGCGAGATGAGGCCGCCGATGAAGATGAGCACCGAGAGCACGCCCGCGAAGATCGGGCGGTCGATGAAGAACTTGGACAGGTTCATGTTCGCCCTCCGGGGCCGGGCATCAGGCGCAAGGCGTCAGGCGGCCGCCGAGAGGGCGGTCGCGCGTCGGGTCGGGAATGGTCGAAGGGGCTGGAAGCTACGGGGCCTCGGCGCTGGCGAGCTCGCGCGCTCCGGCGGCACCGGGCGCACGCACGCCCATCGCCACCGGCTCAGGGCGCAGGAGCGTACCGGGGCGGATGCGCTGCAATCCGTTGACGACGATGCGCTCGCCGCCGGAGAGGCCCGCGGTCACGACGCGCAGGCCCTCGACCGCCCGGCCGAGGGTGACGGCGCGGAACTCGGCGCGGTCGTCTGCTCCGACCACGAGCACGAACTTCTTGTCCTGATCGGTGCCGACGGCCCGTTCATCGACGAGGAGCAAGCGCTCGGGCGTGGCCTGACCGAGCCGCATCCGCGCGAACTGACCGGGAATGAGGTGGCCGTCGCCGTTGGCGAAGGTGGCGCGCACCCGAACCGTGCCGCTGCGGGCATCGACCTTGTTATCGATGAACTGCAGATGCCCGCGGGCGCGAACCCCATCCGCCGTCACCATCTCGACGGGGATGCGGTCGAGCCTGCCGCGCCCGCCCGCGGGGCCGGCGATCGAGGCCAGGGCCTTCACAACAACGGTCTCGTCCGCGTCAAAGCTCGCGTAGACCGGATCGACCGAGACGAGGGTGGTGAGCACCGCGGCCCCCGCTCCCGTCGCCACGAGGTTGCCCGGCGTGATCTCCCGGCGTCCGACGCGTCCGCCCACCGCGGCCCGCACCTGGGTATAGCTCAGGTTCAGGCGCGCCGCCTCCAGCGCCGCCTTCGCCGCGTCGAGGCTCGCCTTCGCTTCCTTGAAGGCGTTGGCGCGCACGTCGAGGTCGCGCGCCGTGACGATCTGCTGGTCGGAGAGTCTGCGCCCGCGCTCTAGATCGCTCGACGTCAGGGCGACGCGCGCCTCGGCGCCGGCCACCTGGGCCTCCAGACGCTGGACCTCCGCCGCGTAGGGCGCCGGATCGATGGTCACGAGGAGATCGCCGGCCTCGACAAGCTCGCCTTCCACGAAGTGCGTGGACTGGATCGCGCCGCCGACGCGGGCCCGCACGTCGATTCGGTCGACGGCTTCGAGCCGGCCCGAAAACGCGTCCCAGAGGACGACGTCCCGCGGCTCGACGGTGGCGACTGAAGCCGGTGCGGCCTGCTCGGCTTGCGGCGTTGCAGCGACCGCCGCATCCCCCTTGAAGAGCGGTGCCGAGACGAACTGATAGGAAGCACCCGCCAGCAAGGCGAGAGCGAGGCCGACCCCGGCGCTGCGCCGGAAGAGAAAATGGCCTAGGGACGTGTCGCGATGGGGGTGCACGGCCGGCTCCGACATCTGTATCGTGTGATACACATGTCGGCATGGACGCGGCGCGTCAAGAGACTTATCTACCACTCGATACAAAAGTTGGAGCTTGCGGACAATGGTGATGGGGCGGCCCCGGTCGTTCGACACGGACAAGGCCCTTGATGATGCGATGGAGGTGTTCTGGCGCCATGGCTACGACGGCGCGAGCCTCGCGATGCTGACCAAGGCGATGGGTATCAAGCCGCCGAGCCTCTACGCGGCCTTTGGCAGCAAGGAGGGTCTGCTCAAGGCGGCCCTCGACCGCTATGCCCAGCGCCGGTCCGAGCACATGCGCTACGTGCTTGCGGGCCCCACCGCGCGCGACGTGGCCGAGCGCTTCCTGTTCAGCATCGTGGAGAGCCATACCGATCCGGCCAACCCGCCCGGCTGCCTGCTGGTCCAGGGCGGGCTCGCCTGCGGCGAAGGCTCGGAAAACATCCCGTTCGAGTTGGCATCTCGGCGCGCGCTGTCCGAGACGGAACTGCGCGAGCGTTTCGTTCAGGCTCAGCGGGACGGCGACCTTGCCGAGACCGCCGATCCCGCGGCACTGGCGCGGTTTCTCTCGACGGTTGCCTCCGGCATGGGCGTCCTCGCGTCGTCCGGAGCCGATCGGGGCGCCTTACGGGAGGTCGCGCGTGTCTCGCTCAGCGCCTTCCCGGGTCCCGAGAAAGGCGATCAATAAGCGGAAGGCGTGAGCGTACGCCGCGTGGGTCGAAACCGACTTGTTGGTCCGTTCGGCCTTGAGCCACCAAGCCTCGACCAGGGCACTGAGCTTTTCCGGCGGTAACATGGTCGGCGCTGTGCCGTAGGGCTGAGCAACCATCGCCGACGACGGAAAGGTGTGAGGCGCAGTAGGGTGTTGGCCGACGTCGAGGGATTTGCCCTGCGCCGCGGCCTTGCGGGCGAGACTTGCCCGCTACATCACCGCCGCGAGAGTCAGGCGAGTTTCCGACGGTCCGACTTATCGACAACAATGCCGCGGTGCTTCAGCAGGGCATCAGCTTGGTCGGTGCACCACTCCTCCATGTCTCGCCGAGCACCGACCGCTGGATCTGCCGCCTCGTTGATGAGCGTGGCATTCAGGTTCGGTTGAAGCGACCAGCCAGGCGGGCGGCGCGGCCAGAGCGGCTCGCCGAGATCAATTCGCCAGAAGGCCTGCTGACTCGGCTCATCACGATACTAGTCGATCCACCATGCGTAGAGCGGGGCGGCCATCTCGTGTGCCTCGCGCTCGTTCAGCAGCTTTGGGCCTGCGCGGAGGTTCGTCCACCGCTCGTCCAGCTCAAGGAGGGCACGGGCATGGAGGCTCTTGGCGCGAACCGGATCCTTCGGCCAAGACTGATCTTCTCTTCGCGCTTGCCGATGCACGCGAGAAGGTCGGCTGGCACGGCCCGCCGCAGATAGTAGATGCCGGTTTTGGGATGCTTCCAGGGACGCGTCGTCATCAACGACATGCGTACCACCCGTTTGTATCACCCGGGCAGTCCTTAGTCTCTGTTTTGACTGATTGCTTTTGCGGCTCAGCGGCTTAGCCAGCTGATGGTGCCCAGGAAAGGACTCGAACCTTCACCTCTTGCAAGACTGGTACCTGAAACCAGCGCGTCTACCAATTCCGCCACCTGGGCGCCGGACCGTTGCCGGTCGGCGATGGGGTTCGTTTAGGGGGCGGCGGCGAAGGCGTCAATCGCTGTTTCGCCGCCGCCGGTCAAAAATCCCGAAGCGGGCTTTTCTCGCGGCGCGGAGGCAACACAAACCTGCCGCGCCGGAGCAACGCTCAGCCGCGCCACTCGCGGATGTCGACGAAGCGGCCGGCCACCGCCGCCGCCGCCGCCATCGCCGGGGAGACGAGGTGGGTGCGGCCGCGCGGGCCCTGGCGGCCCTCGAAGTTGCGGTTGGAGGTCGAGGCGCAGCGCTCGCCCGGCCGCAGCTTGTCCGGGTTCATGCCGAGGCACATCGAGCAGCCAGGCTCGCGCCAGTCGAAGCCGGCATCCTTCAGGATGCGGTCGATCCCCTCGGCTTCCGCCTGCGCCTTCACGAGGCCGGAGCCCGGCACCACCATCGCCGAGACGCTGTCATGCACCTTGCGGCCCTCGACCATCTTGGCGACGATCCGCAGGTCCTCGATGCGGCCATTGGTGCAGGAGCCGATGAACACCCGGTCGAGGGTGACGTCGGTCATCCGCGTGCCCGGCGTCAGGCCCATATAAGCCAGCGCCTTCTCCTTGGACTGGCGCTTGTTCTCGTCCGCGATCTGGGCCGGGTCGGGCACCGTGCCGAGGATCGAGACGATGTCCTCAGGGCTCGTGCCCCAGGAGACCAGCGGGGGGAGGTTGGCGGCGTCGAGACGGATCTCGCGGTCGAAATGCGCGCCCTCGTCCGTGGCCAGGCTCTCCCAGTAGCGGCGGGCCGCGTCGAACGCCGCGCCCTTCGGCGCCTTCGGGCGGCCGTTGACGTAGGCGTAGGTGGTCTCGTCAGGCGCGACCATGCCGGCGCGGGCACCGCCCTCGATCGACATGTTGCAGATCGTCATCCGGCCCTCCATCGAGAGGGCGCGGATTGCCTCGCCGGCATACTCGATGACGTGGCCGGTGCCGCCGGCGGTGCCGATCTCGCCAATGATGGCGAGCACGATGTCCTTGGCGCTGACGCCCCGCGGCAGGGTGCCGTCGACCGTCACCCGCATGTTCTTGGCCTTGCGCTGGATCAGCGTCTGCGTGGCGAGCACGTGCTCGACCTCCGACGTGCCGATGCCGTGGGCCAGCGCGCCGAAGGCGCCGTGGGTCGAGGTGTGGGAATCGCCGCACACGATCGTCTGACCCGGCAGGGTGAAGCCCTGCTCCGGCCCGATAATGTGGACGATGCCCTGACGCTGGTCGAGGGCATCGTAGAACTCGATGCCGAAGTCGCGCACGTTCTCGGCGAGCGCTTCGAGCTGGGTGCGGCTCTCGGGATCCTCGATGCCCTTGGAGCGGTCCGAGGTCTGGACGTTGTGATCGACGACGGCCAGCGTCTTGTGCGGCGCGCGCACCGTACGGCCGGCCACGCGAAGCCCCTCGAACGCCTGGGGGCTCGTCACCTCGTGCACCAGGTGGCGGTCGATGTAGAGGAGGGCGGAGCCATCCGGCTCGACATCGACGACGTGGTCGTCCCAGATCTTGTCGTAGAGGGTGCGCGGCGCGGTCATGATGCAGCTATTCTGACGGGTTGAAGGCTCCATCGCGGAAAACGCCTCGACCGGGCCGCGGGAAACCATGCGGCCGGATCGTGGGGAGTATCCGGAAGACCTCTTGTGTAATGCTCCTCGGGCGATTTCGGAAGGGCGGCCGCGCACATGCGGCGCGCATGACACTTTTGCAGCCCGCTCGCCCCACCGGCTGGACCGGCGCGCGGCGCAGCGATACTCCCGGCCTATCCTTTGTTGACCTCTTCCTTGCCGACCTCTGGGAGGCCGTGAGCCGGTGCCACCAGCCGAGACGCCCGACATCCTCCTGATCCGGCAGACCCGCCCCGACGTGGCCGGGCGGCTCGCCGAGCGCTTCCGCCTGCACCGCCTGGAGGAGGCGCCCAACCGCGAGGCGTTCCTCGACGCCGTGGGACCGCGCATCCGCGGGCTCGCGGTCGGCGCGATGTGCCCGATCGATGCGAGGCTGTTCGACCGGCTGCCGCAGCTCGAAATCGTGGCGAGCTTCGGCGTCGGCTACGACACGATCGATGCGGGCGAGGCGCATCGCCGCGGCATCGTCGTCACCCACACGCCGGACGTGCTCTCCGACGAGGTGGCCGACCTCGCGCTGGGCCTCCTGCTCGCCACCCTCCGCCAGATCCCGCAGGCCGACCGCTACCTGCGCGCCGGGCGCTGGCGGGAGGGCAGCTTCCCGCTCACCACGAGCCTGCGGGAGCGGCGGGTCGGCATCCTCGGGCTCGGCCGGATCGGGCGGGCGATCGCCCAGCGGCTCGAGGGGTTCGGCGTGACAATCGCCTATCACGGGCGCACGCCGCAGGCCGACGTCGCCTACACCTACCACGACAGCCTGCTCGGGCTGGCGCAGGCGGTCGATACGCTGATCGTGGCCGCACCCGGCGGACCGGGCACGAACGGGATCGTGGATGCCGGGGTGCTTGCGGCGCTCGGGCCTGACGGCATCGTCGTCAACATCGCCCGCGGCAGCGTCATCGACGAGGCGGCGCTGATCGCCGCGTTGCAAGCGGGGACGATCCTCGGGGCGGGGCTCGACGTGTTCGCGAACGAGCCGCAGGTGCCGCAGGCGCTGATTGATCTCGATCGAACCGTGCTGCTGCCGCATGTCGGCTCGGGCTCGCACCACACCCGTGCGGCGATGGGCCGGTTGCTCACCGACAATCTGTTTTCGTGGTTCGACGGCAAGGGGCCGGTGACGCCGGTGCCGGAAACGCCCTGGACGGGCCAGCGATGAGGGGCCCGACGATGACGCGCATGGCATGGTCACGCGCTTGGGCAGGCGCTTTGGCCGGAGCGTTGGCCGCCGCCCTGGTGGCCCTGCCGCCGAGCGCGGCCCGGGCGCAGGAGAGCCCACCCGCTGCGGAGCCCGCGCCCGCGGTCATGCCGGCCGAGGGCGGAGGCGGCGCGCCGGCCGGGCTCGCGACTCTGCCCGAGACCCTGGCAGGCGCGGCGGGCACCTGGGATCTGTCCCTGGAGGGCGGACGGCGGCGCTGCGTGCTGACCCTCGCCATGGAGACCGGCCCGAGCGGGCGCGCGGCGCGCTTTCCCGCCGGCTGCCGCCGGGCCCTGCCGCTCATGGCCGGGATCGGCGGCTGGCTGTTCACGGGGGAGGGCCTGCGCCTCGTGGACCGGAACCTGCGGCCGGTGCTGGCCTTCGCCAAGAACCCGGACGGGATGAGCCTCGGGGCCTCCGCCGAGAACGGCGAGCGCTACAACCTCGTGCCGCTGCAGATCGCGGCGATGCTGCCGCCCGCCGCCCCCGGTGCGGCCACCGTCACGCCCGCGGCGAATGCGGTGGAGAGCGACGCCCCCGCCTCGGCCGTCGTGCCGGAGAAGCCGGCGGAGGGCCCGGCTCCGGGCCTCTACGCCCTCGACCGCGCCGAGCAGAAGGATGTCTGCCGCCTCGAATTTGCGCTGCCCCCCGAAGCCGGGAAGGACACCGCCCCCGTGCGGGTGCTGGCGGATTGCCGCGACAGTGGGATCACGGTGTTCGATCCGGTGAGCTGGCGCTTCGCCAACGGCCATCTGACGCTGAAGGCGCGTCGCGGCCACGCGGTGAGCCTCGTGGCGATCGGGGAGGGGCGCTGGCGCCGCGACCCCGAGATCGGCGTGCCCCTCGTGCTACGGAAGGTCGAGCCGTAGGGCGCGGCGCGCTGAGCTTTCCGCCTCGTCTTTTCCCGAAAGCCGGCCACCACCGTTCGGGACGACGCTTCAGAACAGCGGCCGCAGGACGAGATGGAGCCCGAGGCCCAACAGGCCGACGAAGAAGCAGCGGCGGAACACGCGCTCGCTGACGCGCCCCCGCACCCAGCCGCCGAGCGCCATGCCGAGCAGGGCCGGCACGAGCGCGATGAGGGAGGTGCCCGCGACGCTGAGCGAGAGGGCGCCGCCACTGGTCAGGGCGATGGCGAGCGCGACGGTGGAGACGGTGAAGGAGAGCCCCAGCGCCTGGATCAGGTCGTCCTTGGTCAGGCCCAGCGCCCCGAGATAGGGCGCGGAGGGGAACGAGGACACGGCGGTGGCCGCCGTCACCAGCCCCGTCGCCGCGCCGATGAGCGGCCCGAGCCAGCGTTCCATGCCCGGTGGAACATGGAGCCGCAGGGCGGCAAGGCCGATCACGGCGTAGGCGATCAAAGCGAGGCCGAGGAAGACCGTGGCCTCCGCGCCGTAATTCCCATGAAGGATCCCCGCCGCAACCAGGGTGCCGACGACGCTCGCCGCCAGCATCGGCCAGAGCCGGCGCAGCAGCGTGCCGAAGCGCGGGCCCGCGGCGAGCTGCCAGACATTGGTGACGAAGGCGGGCACCACGAGCAGGGCCGCGGCCTGGACCGGCGCCATGACGAGACTGAGCAGGCCCATGGCGACGGGCGGCAGGCCGAGCCCGACCATACCCTTGACGAAGCCCGCAAGGAGGAAGGCCGACGCCGCCACGGCGAGGGGAAGGGGGTCCATGGAAAACGTCATGAGCAGTTCTGATCGGGGGAGGGGGCAAAGGGTCAGTAGGGGTCGGTCAGGGTCAGTCGTGGAGCCGCATGTCGCGCAGGATCGCCTGCCGCGCGGCTTCCGCCTCGGCCTCCTTCGTGGCGAGCGGCGCGGCGGCGGGCACGGGCCGGGCGACCGCGACCGGCGGCGCGCCGGTGCAGGCGCGCGGACCGGCGTCGGAGCGGGCGATGGCAATCAGCGCGGTGAACCCCGCGAGCAGAAGGGCCGCCGTTTCGAGCCGGGCGTCGCCCGAGCGGATCGTTGTTTGTGCGTCGCGTGGCATAGCTTGAGTTTCGCAGCGCGACGGCGTGCGACAATGCGGAAGTGGCCCGTGTCAGCCTTCGGCTGAGCCGAAGGCCATGCCGCGGGATGCGGCCTTGCCGACGAGGCCCTGGCTTTTCGTCCCTGCATCGTCTTCTTCCGAACAGCTGACGGCCACCTTTCGCGACGATGCTCCATGCGCTTCGATCTGACCGACCTGCGCCTGTTCCTCCATGTCGTCGAGGCAGAGAGCATCACCCGTGGCGCCGAGCGGGCCGGGCTGGCGCTCGCCTCGGCGAGCGAGCGCATCCGCGGCATGGAGGCGGATGGCGGCGTGCCGCTGCTGGAGCGCCATGCCCGCGGGGTGCGCCCGACGCCGGCGGGCCTCGCCGTGGTGCATCACGCCCGGCTCGTGCTCGGCCAGCTCGAACAGATGCGCGGCGAACTCGGCCAGTACGCGAGGGGCCTGCGCGGTCATGTGAGGCTCCTGTCGATCACCGCGGCGGTCGCCGCCTTCCTGCCCGATGCGCTGTCCGGCTTCCTTGCGTCCCATCCGAGCGTCGACATCGATCTCGAAGAGCGCACCAGCCGCGAGACCGTCGATGCCCTGGCGGGCGGGCTTGCCGATCTCGGCATCGTCGCCGACACGACCGATCTCGGTGCGCTCGAAACCCGGCCGCTCCTTCTCGACCGGATCGTGCTCGCCGTGCCGGCGGGCCATGCCCTGGCGCAGCGGAGCGGCGTCGCGTTCCGGGAGGTGCTGGACGAGCCCCTGGTCGGCCTCAGCCACGGCCGGGCGCTGCAGGCGCATCTCGCGACCCACGCCGCCCGCGCCGGCCGCCCGTTCAAGCTGCGGGTGCGCCTGAACGGGCTCGATGCGGTCTGCCGCATGGTCGAGCGGGGCGTCGGCGTGGCGATCGTCCCCGAGGCGGCGGCGCAGCGCGCGGCTGAGACGCTGGCGATCCGCGCGATTCCGATCGACGAGCCCTGGACCGTGCGCCAGCTCAGGCTCTGTGCCCGCAGCTTCGCAGCGCTTCCCCCGCACGCCCGCCAACTCGCCGAGCACTTGGTCGCGCATCTCGGCGCAGCTGAGAGTCCGGGTTTCGAAAGGACAAGTCCTTTCGCGGGTCCTGGGCAGAGCCCTGGCTGACATCGGTGATCGAAATCACCGGTCGCGATCAGGCGAGGCGCTCAACCGATACGGGATGCCGCGGAACACCCTGCTTCTCGAAGCAGGACAGGTTCTCGATGGTGGTCGCGGCAATCGCCGCCAGCGCCTCGGCCGTGAAGAAGGCCTGATGTCCCGTCACGATCACGTTCGGGAAGGTCAGCAGGCGCGAGAAGACGTCGTCCCGGATGATCTGGTTCGACAGATCCTCGAAGAAGAGGCCGCCTTCCTCCTCGTAGACGTCGAGGCCGAGATCGCCGATCACCCCTGATTTCAAACCCTCGATCAGCGCCGCGGTATCGACGAGCGCCCCGCGCCCCGTATTGATCAGCATCACGCCGCGCTTCATCCGCGCCAGCGCGGCACCGTCGATCATGTGATGCGTGTCGGGCGTCAGCGGGCAGTGCAGGGAGACGATGTCCGCCTCGGCCAGAAGCCGGTCGAGGCCCACCGCCTCCGCGCCGAAGCCGGCGATTTCGGCCGAGGGCACGGGATCATAAGCCAGCACGCGGCAGCCGAAGCCGGCGAGGATGCGCGCGACTGCGCGACCGATCTTGCCGGTTCCGACGATGCCGACGGTGCGTCCCTTAAGGTCGAACCCCAGCAGCCCTTCGAGTGCGAAATTTCCCTCGCGGACGCGGGCATAGGCCCGGTGGGTCTTGCGATTGAGCGCGAGGATCAGGGCCACCGTATGCTCGGCGACCGCGTCCGGCGAGTAGGCCGGGACGCGGCCGACCGCGATGCCGAGTTCCGCGGCGGCGGGAAGATCGACATTGTTGAAGCCGGCGCTGCGCAGGGCCACCATCCGCGTGCCGGAGGCGGCCAGCACATCCAGAACGGGCCGGTCGAGCACGTCGTTGACGAAAGCGCACACGGCCTGCGCTCCCTGCGTCAGCGGCGCGCTCTCATGCGTCAACCGGGCTTCGAGATAGCGCAGCCGGTGCGGTTCGCCCGCCGCCGCGTTGGCCCCGTCCAGGAACCGCCGGTCGTAGGCCTTGGTGCTGAAGATCGTGACGTCCATGCGACCTCATCTCGCGCGCTGCGATCCGACCATGCGGTTGATCCTGCATGCCGGGCGCGCGGTGATCGCCGATGTCCGCGGCGCGCGCTGCCTCAAACAGCACATAACTCCTGCCGCCTTGCCCTGCTGCCTTGCGGGCTCTGGATCAGGACCGACACCGAACCGCCTCGGAACCACGCTCCGCGCCGGTCATGCGGATCATCCATGCCGGGCATCGTGCACCCTCGAAACACGAAGCGCGCGGCAGGACGAGCAGGCCCGCGGATGAGACGCCAGAAACAAAAAACCCGCCAGGTCACGGACCGGGCGGGCGAAAACCGATGGCTGGGGGACCTGGATACGGACCCGTCAAGCCGCCACACGAAAAGTTTAGACAATACAGGCACTTGGCTTTGCTATCGCCAAAGGATGTGTAGCAGTCGAGTGGGGCGGCGACAAGCGGGATCGGTTGCGCCGCCTCCGCGCTGCAGCGCGCTGACATACCTTCTCCAGTGCGCTCGCATGCCGCTCGCCGTCGGTGTCCTCGCACTGCCTCTCGCGCTCACGCTCGCGGTTCCAGCCAGCACGACGAGGGGCTCATATCAACGGCGAGCACGCGGAGGCACCACCACGGGAACGCGGTTGCGTCGTCCGGTCCTGCCTCGCCTGCCGCGATCACCACAGCGAGCTTGAGCTGGAGATCCCGCAGGGTCTGGCACGGCGCGATGATCAGCGCGACGCCCGCGGCCCCAAGAACGCGAGCGGTGACAGCTTCGCGGGCCCGCGCCGCCGGGAGGCCGGCCGCCGCCGCGGCCTCCCGCACGACAGCTTGGCGTCGCCGAAGTTCGGCTTTCAGGCGGCGAGCTTGCAAACCTTGACCGAGACGGCGTTCGATAGTCCTGGGGTCGGCCGCGTAGGCGAGCCCAGGACTGGCAAGGTCCGCCGGCAGTGGTACGCGGGGGTAACCGTGGGCCGCGACGACTGCGTCCTCCAGCCGATCGAGCTCGACGAGCGCGGCTTCGTGCGCGGCGAGCGCATCGAGAAGATCACGCAGGGCGCGTTCGACAGGGGTGGTCTCATTGCCCGGTTCGATCTCGGCGCTCCAGGCGACTTCGCCAAGCAGTGTGGTCAGCACACGGCGCGAGGGGGGTGGGACGAACGCGCTCATGTGGTGGCCTGGCGCGGAACAACGTCCGCCCCTACGTCGGCCGACCTGGCATCCGTCGGCGCTGCGGCAGAGACGGACGACTCGAATGAAGGCTGATTGAGAGCTGCAGGCTGCGACGCGGTGAGATAGTCCGCCGCCCGCGAGCTTTGCGCGGCCGCGTGGCTGAGTGCGCGTGGATCGGCGCGCAGCAGCGGCGCCCAGGATGCGCAGTAGGCGGCGTGGTCGGGGTGCGGCGTGCGCGCGAGCCCGAGGTCGGCCAATACAAAAGCGGCGCCGAGTTCGGCAACCAGCTCCTCGGCGGCGTAGGCGCGGGCGCCGAATCGGCTGCTGAGGTCGCGGGCGAGGCGGTGCGGGGCACCGGTCCAGTGAACGAGTTCGTGGGCAAGCGTGCCGGCGTAGCCCGTGGGCGTGCGGAAGGCGGCGCGGGGCGGCAGGTGGATCATATCGGTGGCCGGGACGTAGCAGGCGCGGGTGCCGCCCTCGCGGATCACCGCGCCGGTGCTCACAACGAAGGTATCGAAGGCCGGCAGTGGAGCCGGTAGAGATGGGTCGGTGCAGGCGCCGGCGGTGGAGAGGGCGGTATCTACCTGGGCGGCATTGAAGACGTGCGCGGCGCGAGCGACGAAGGGAGCCCCGTTAGCTGGGTCGGCTTCGCCGGTCTCGGAGCGGTCGCTGCGCGGCAAGTCCTTGTAGAACAGCACCAGTGTGCCGCGCTCGGCTTTACGCACCTGCGCCCCGAGCGCGGACCACTGCAGGTAGGTCGCCCAGCGCGCGTCGGCGTAGCCATTGGTCTGCGCCGCGCACCACAGCGCCAGTACGTTGATGCCGCGGTAACGCCGACTGGTGCGAGCGTTGCGCGGCAGCGGGTCGGCGCCGTGCCAGGGCGGCGTCCACGAAGCAGGGTCCGCGGCCTCAAGCTGTGCGAGGATGGCGGTGGCGACGCGAGCGTGTAGGTCGTGGGCAGACATGAAGAACGAGGCTCCGGGTGGCCGTTGCGTCAGCGGCTCGGTCGGTGTTTCCCGGAGCGGCGAGCGATGTTCACCGGAGCGATCGGTTCTAGAACACAACTTCGCAGGTCACTGATGGGGCGAGGCGGCAGGGTGTGCCACTGCGGCCCCGCCTGCTGCTGGCTGAGGAGCGGTGCTCTCCTCTCTGCCTGTTCTGGATCTTGGTGAACGTTTGAGGGAGACCGGCTTGCTGGAGGCAAGGCTTTGCCGGGCGCTGGCAAAGCCTCGTACCGAACCAGGCAGGTGGATCTTGGAGCCACGCCATCGGTCGACCGGCGGATCGAAGTGCAACCTTGTAACAGGCAGGCCGGGGCTGTGCTGTCGGCCTTTACGCACCGCTTCCCGTCAGCTTGGACGGCCAGCGCCGACGGACCCGCTCGCTCGATCCGCGGTGCGTTTAGGTCGTCGTGGAGGTCTGGGGCGACCCGTTCCCTCCATCCTGCGGTCCCGCATACGCGGAGCCGCTTGCGGCCGATGCCCTTCGGCGTGCGACCCGGCGGTCCCCATCCCGCATGGCTAGCGGTGGAGGCTCGGGGCTCATAGGGAGCGTGGCTCTTTCCCTAATGCAGGAAGAAGCTCTGCTCTACGTTGTGCAGGCGGAGGATCGATTTAGTCGTCGTGTTCGGCGCATTCGATCCGGCAAATACTTACCACGAATGCAAACACCTGACCCCTTGCGGACATTCGAGGTGGTGACGTCGAAGGTCCGGATGGGGACGAGAGCGGCTGTTCGAGCCGCACCCGTTGGATGTCAGCAAATGGCGCGAAGCCGAACAAGCTGGTGGCGAACTGCTGACCCCTTGCGGACATTCGAGGTGGTGACGTCGAAGGTCCGGATGGGGACGAGAGCGGCTGTTCGAGCCGCACCCGTTGGATGTCAGCAAATGGCGCGAAGCCGAACAAGCTGGTGGCGAACTGCTGACCCTTTGCAGGCATTCGACAGAACCATTTTGAAGGTCCGTTTTAAGTTTCGGAGCGGACATGACGATGGTTGTGACACAACCAATCCAATCAAGTATTGATCTCTTGCTCAAATTACCGCTTTAAGCATCAAAGTTCCGCTGGAATTAACTTGAAGTGAGTTGAGGCCGTCATCGTAGGGTGGCGGCCTCATTCAAGTTGCAGTGCTGAACTTTGTCGGCTGTGCTGTAGCGCGTTCACGCAGGTACGCGATCAGCGCCCTGAGGGCTTCAGGGACCTGCCTGCGGCTTGAGTAGTAAACATGGAAGCCCGGGCCGGGCGAGGCCCAATCAGGCAGGACCTCCCGCAGGGTACCAGCCACCAGTTGCCGTGAGACCAAGCCCTCCTGGCAGTAGGCGATCCCGCCGTCCGTCTCGGCCATCGCCAGCGCGAGCGCCGTCTCGCTCAGCACGACGGACCACGCCACATCGACCACGTGATGCTCCGCCCCCCGCTCCACCTCCCAGTGATAGATCGCGCCGGTGCCCATCCTGAGGCCGATGCAGCGGTGGGCCGCGAGGTCGGAGGGGTGTTCGAGGGGTGGGGCACCTTCGAGGTAGCCCGGCGAGGCCACCATGACCCACCGGATGTCGCCGCCGATAGGCACCGCGATCATCTCCTCGGGGACGCGCCCACCGAAGCGGATGCCCGCGTCGAACCCCTCCCCGACGATGTCGACGAAGTCGTCCTGGACCACGACCTCCAGCTTCACCTCGGGATACTCGGCCAGGAAGCCCGACAGGGCCGGGCCCAGTACCAGTCGGGCCGCATCGGTCAGCACGTTGAGCCGGAGCCGGCCGGCCGGCTTTCCCCGGTAGCGGTTCAAGGCCTCCAGACCTTCCTCGATGGCGCCAAACCCGGCCTCCAGACGCGCCAGCAGATCGGCACCTGCCTCAGTCAAGGTGACTGCTCGGTTGGTCCGGTTGAACAGCCGCACGCCGAGCCTGGTCTCCAGTCCTCGCAGGGCGTGGCTCAACGCCGACGGCGAGACGTCGAGTTCGAGGGCGGCGCGCCTAAAGCCGCCGACCCGGGCGATCACGCGGAACAGGTTGAGGTCGCCCAGGTCGCCCCGGGTCAGTCCAGCCACGATTGCGGCTCCATAGTCGGTGTTGAGTTCACCTGAACGCTACGGTGAATTCTAGGATGGCACCAGCGCACGTAGACCGGGTTAGATGTCCACAGCGCCGAACGCCGGCATCCACCGACAATCGAGGTTAATACATGGCTGAAGGCAGCAAACGCATCGCCGTGTCCGGAGGACACGGAAAGGTCGGCAAGACCCTGGTCCCGTACTTGAAGGACAAGGGCTACGACGTCTTCGTCATCGACCGCGACGCCCCCTCCGATGCGAACGATTTGGCGATGGTCGCGGACCTGACCGACTTCGGCCAGGCGCTCGACGCGCTGTCGTCGGCCGGCGAGGACACCTACGCCCGGGCCGAACCGAAGGCGTTCGATGTCGTCGTGCACCTCGCAAGCATCCCGCACCCGCGCATGCTGCCGGACAGCGACGAGTTCCGGCTCAACATGATGGCGACCTACAACGTCTTCGAGGCGGCCCGCCGGCTCGGCATCAAGGACGTGGTGTGGGCGGCCAGCGAGGTCGGCATCGGCGTCCCGTTCGACAAGACCGACGCCCCCTACGTCCCGGTGGACGAGGACTACCCGATGCGCGGCTACAACGTTTACGCGCTGACCAAGGTGCTGGGCGAGGAGATGGCCCGGCAATTCTGCCTCAACGACCCGGAGATGCGGATCACCTGCCTGCGGCTTTCCAACGTCATGGACCCGCAGGAATACGCCCGGTTTGAGGGCTGGCAGGACGACCCGACCCGGCGCGTCTGGAACATGTGGACCTACATCGACAACCGGGACGCCGCTCAGGCCATCGAGTGCGCGATCCGGTACGAGGCCCGCGGCAAGGACGAGTTCCTCATCACCAACGACGAAACGGTGATGCGCACGCCGACGGCAGATCTCCTCGACCGCCACTTCCCGAACGCGGAACGGCGGAAGGCCTTCACCGGCAACGAGGTCGTCCTCTCGAACGAGAAGGCCAAGCGTGTCCTGGGCTTCAGGCCCGTTCACCATTGGACCGACGAGGTCTAAGGGCATGACCGGTTTAGATCACCTGGGATTCCTCGGCTTCGACACCTTCGGCACGGTGGTCGATTGGCGCTCGGGCATCGCCCGTTCGGCCGCGCCCTTCCTTGAACGCCATGGCATCGGCGTCGATCCGCTCGCCTTCGCCGACGAGTGGCGGTCCCTCTACCAGCCTGCGATGGAGGAGGTCCGCTCTGGCCGCCGCCCCTGGGTCCGCCTCGACATCCTCAACGGCGAGAACCTGCGGACGGTCCTGAACCCGGCATGGGGTCGACGTCGCCCGGATCGCGGCGGAGGACTTGGCGGAGCTCAACGGGGCCTGGGAACGCCTCGATCCCTGGCCCGACAGCGTCGAGGGACTCACCCGGCTCAAGCGGCGGTTTGCCATCGGCCCCCTCTCGAACGGTCACCTCTCCGGGATGATGCGGCTCGCGCGCTTCGGCAGCCTGCCCTGGGACGTCATCGTCGGGGCCGAGATCGCCCGATCCTACAAGCCGACGCCACAGACCTACCTGCTCTCGGCCGAGGCGGTCGGCCTGCCGCCGGAACGCGTCGGCATGGTCGCCGCCCACAACGATGACCTCAAGGCCGCCCGGGCCTGCGGCCTGCGCACCGTGTTCGTTCGTCGACCGCACGAGCATGGCCCCAATCAATCCACCGACCTCGCCCCCGCCGAGCGGTGGGATGTCGAAGTCGAGAGCCTCATCGAGGCCGCCGACGCGCTTGGCTGCCCCTAACCCGGAGAAACCCGCCATGACCGATCACCATCGCCCCCTTGCACTCGTCACCGGAGCGTCCAGCGGCATCGGCTACGAGCTCGCCCGCCTGTTCGCGGCCGACGGCCACGACGTCCTCATCACAGCGAGCGGTCAGAACAACGGCCTGGAGCGCACCGCCGACGCCGTTCGCGCAACCGGCGCCGAGGCCATCGTCGTGAAGGCTGACCTCACCGAGTACGACGGCGTCGAGGCCCTCGCCCGGGCTGTCGCAGACACGGACCGACCGCTTGCGGCTGCGGCGCTCAACGCCGGCGTCGACGTCGGCGGCTACTTCGTCGGCGGAACCGACCTCGCGGCCGAGCTCAAGATGATCCAGCTCAACATCGTCTCGCAGGTCCACCTGACCAAGCGGCTGCTCCCGGCCATGGTGGAGCGCGGCGCCGGCCGGCTGCTCTACACGGCCTCGATCTCCGGCACGATGCCGACCCCCTACGAGGCCGTCTACGGCGGCACGAAGGCATTCCTGATCAGCTTCGTCGAAGCGGTGAAGGAGGAGGTGAAGGACAGCGGCGTCAGCTTCACGCTGCTGCTGCCGGGTGAGGTCGACACCCCGTTCTGGCACCGCGCCGGCATGGACACGACCAAGCTCGGCCTGGGCGAGAAGGCCGCCCCGACCAAGGTCGCCCAGGAGGGCTACGAGGCGATGAAGGCGGGCAAGGACCGCGTGGTCGCCGGCAAGCCCGGCTCGAAGTTCATCGGCCGGGTGCTCAACAACATCTTGCCCGACACCGCCAAGGCCGCGGCCCATTCCGGCGGGGCGGAGCCCGGCTCGGGCTTGAAGTGAGGGGGCGATGAAGATGAACGACGATCTTCTCGCACCGGGCCGCGTCGCGGTCATCACCGGCGCGGCGCTCGGGATCGGCGCCGCTGCCGCTCGGCACTTCTCCGCGCTCGGCATCAGGCTCTGTCTCCTCGACCGGAACGAGGACGCGCTCCAGGACCTTGCAGGCGATCTGGGCCGGGGGGCGGACGTGCGGACCACGGTCGGCGACGTCACGTCCGCCGACGACCTGAACGCGCTGTGCGCATCGGCCTACGACGGCTTCGGCGAGGTCGCGGTCCTAATGAACAACGCCGGCGTCATCGCCGGCGCCGGGCCCTGGACCGATCCGTCCGCCTGGCGTCGCCAGCTTGAGGTGAACCTGCTCTCCATCGTCACGGCGCAATCGATCTTCGTGCCGCGCATGCTGGCCCAGGTCGGCCGCGCGGCGGTCGTCAACCTCGGCTCCAAGGAGGGCATCACCACCCCGCCTGGCAACGCGGCCTACTCGGTCGCCAAGGCCGGCGTGAAGGTGCTGACCGAACAGTTGGCGCACGAGCTGCGCGCCGCGGCCGGCGAAAAGGTGACGGCCCATCTGCTCGTCCCCGGGTACACCTGGACGCCGATGAACGCTGCCCAGAAGCCCGCCGGCACAACCATGCCCGACGAGGCATGGACGGCCGAGGAGTTGCTCGCCCACTTCGAGGGCCGCTTCCGGCGTGGGGACTTCTACATCCTGTGCCCGGACAACGCCGTCACGCCCGAGCTCGACGCCGCCCGCATCCTCTGGGGTGCCCGGGACATCACCGAGAACCGGCCGGCGCTCTCGCGCTGGCACCCTGACTGGAAGGGGCGCTTCGACGCCTTCGCCGCAAAGGAGACCGTCGCATGAGGCCGTACGTCATCTGCCACATGATGGGTCCCCTCGACGGGGAGTTGCTCGTCGACCGTTGGAGCCCGTCGACGGGGCGTTCGTCGGAGGCGTTGGTCGCGGAATACGACCGCATGCACGAGGCGCTGGAGGGCGACGCCTGGATCGCCGGCCGGGCCGTGGGCGAGGAGTTCGCAGAGGGACGCCCGCACCCGCCGGAGCCGGTGCCCCCGGTGGAGCGTCCGGTTCACGTCGCGCGGGCGGGGGCCGAGGAATACGCGGTGCTGATCGACCAGCACGGAAAGCTGCACTGGACCGGGCCGGAGACCTACGGGGCGCCGCTCGTCATGGTCCTAGGCAGGGACGTCCCCGACGCGCACCTCGCCGAGCTCGCCGCCGACGGCATCTCCTACGTCGTGTCGGACGGTACGAAGATCGACCTCGTGCGAACGCTTGAGGTGCTGGCTTCGGAGTTCGGTGTCCGCAGGCTGATCCTGGAGGGCGGCGCCCGGACCAACGCCGCGTTCCTGAAGGCGGGGCTGGTGGACGAGATCAGCCTGGTGCTGTTCCCGGCCATCGGCGGGCATTCGGGCAGCCAGACCCTGTTCGAGGCAGGCGAGGACGGACTGGCCGACCGCGTCCGGCTGAGCCTCGTCTCCACCGAGGTCCGCACGGCGGGCGCCGTCGCGCTCCGGTACCGCGTCGCCTACGTGCCGGCCTGATCCAACGTGCGACCTGAGATGAGCCCCACTCAACTCAGCGTGCAATTCAGATGAACGTATCAAAGGCAGCCAACGGCCTTCGACTTCGTTAAGTCTTCGTCACCGCATCGACACCGAGCGGCGCACCGGGCGCCGAACCACACGGGAGGTCTCCTCCCGCGAACGATGCCCCATGCCCGCATCACCCTGTAGATCAAGGATTGAGACCATGACCACCCAACGTCCCCTCGCGCTCGTCACCGGCGGCTCGTCCGGCATCGGCTTCGAGCTTGCCAAGCAGTTTGCCCGGAACGGCTTCGACGTCGCCATCTCCGGCTCCAGCGACAAGGTGCACGCTGCGGCCGACGCCCTGCGCGAGCTCGGTGCCGAGGCCTACCCGCACAAGGCCGACGCCGCGACCTACGAAGGCGTCGAGGGCTTCTGGACCTTTGTGACCGACCTGGGCCGGCCGGTCGAGGCCGCGGCGCTCAACGTCGGCATCGGCCAGGGCGGCGCCTTCGTCGACAACACGCTGGAGGACGAGTTCCGGCTGATCGCGATCAACATCACAGGCACCGTGCACCTCGCCAAGCGCGTCGTGCAGCATATGGTGCCGAACGGGCGCGGCCGCATCCTGATCACCTCATCGGTCTCGGCGACGATGCCGACCCCCTATGAGACCGTCTATGGCCCGTCGAAGGCTTTCGGCTTCATGTTCGCCGAGAGCCTGCGCGAGGAGCTCCGGGAAACCGGGGTGACCGTGACGGCCTTGCTGCCTGGCGCCACCGACAGCCAGTTCCACAAGAACGCGGGCATGGCCTCCAGCGCCATCGACCAGGGCAAGAAGAACGACAAGACCGAGGTCGCCCGGCAGGGCTTCGAGGCCCTGATGAACGACGTCGACCACGTCGTCGGTGGCGACGAGGAGACCAAGCAGACGGTCGTCGACAACCGCGTCACGCCCGAACCGGTTAAGGCCGCGCGCCACGCTGCGAAGACGAAGCTAAAGGGCTGAGGGGAAGCACCATGAGCAACCTCAAGGACGCGGTGACGGTCGTCACCGGTGCCTCTTCCGGGATCGGCGCCGCCACCGCAAAGCGGCTCGCGGCCTCGGGCGCCAAGGTCGTTCTGGCCGCCCGCAACGAGGACAAGCTGCGCGCCCTGGTCTCCGAGATCACGGAGGCTGGGGGAACGGCGGCGTACAGGGTCACAGACGTCACCGACCGGGCTGACGCCAAGGCGCTCGCCGCTTTCGCCGAGAAGACCTACGGCCCGGTCGACATCCTGGTGAACAACGCCGGTCTGATGCTGTTCTCCGCCTGGAAGGACGCGGCGGTCGACGACTGGGACCGGATGATCGACACCAACCTGCGCGGCTACCTCCACGCCATCGCAGCGGTACTTCCGTCGATGCTCGAACGCAGGTCCGGGCGCATCCTGAACATGAGCTCTGTCGCGGGCATCAACGTCGGCGAGGGCGCAGGCGTGTACAGCGCGACCAAGTTCTTCGTCCGGGCCATCACCGAGAGCCTGCGCAAGGAGGTCGGCGTCGCGAACGGCATCCAGGCGTCGATGGTGAGCCCCGGCGTGATCGACACGGGCTGGACCGACAAGGTCTCGGACGCCGAGGGGCGCAAGGCAGCGACTGAGCTGAACAGGGACGCCATCCCCCCCGAGGCCGTCGCGGACGCGGTAGCCTATGCCCTCGACCAGCCCGCGAACGTGACCGTGAACGACGTCGTCGTCCATCCTACCAAGCAGGCCTGGTGAACGTCGCGACCGGCGCGCGACCACGGGTCGGCGCCGGCGCCCCCCCCCCGGATCAGGAGAGAACCATGCGCGAGAACTGGGGCGACACAACCATCGAATGGGGCTCGGCCGAGGTCGAGCCCGGCATCCGCATCCATCACGGCGTCGCCGGGAGGGGCGAGCGCACCGTGCTGCTCGTCCACGGCTACCCGGAGACGGCCTATGCGTGGCGCCGGGTGGTCCCCCTTCTCGTCGCGGCGGGCCTGCGCGTCGTGGTCCCGGACTATCGCGGCGCCGGCGGGTCTTCGAAGTCGCCGGCCGGCTACGACAAGCACACCATGGCGGGGGATCTGCACGCGCTCCTCTACGACCATCTCGGTCTGACCGGACCGGTAATGGTGGTCGGGCACGACATCGGCATGATGGTCGCCTACGCCTTCGCCCGTCGCTTCCCCGACCGGACCGAGCGGCTCGTCGTGATGGAGGCCCCCTTACCCGGCACCGAGGCTTACCGGACTGCCCTGGGGGACACGGACAGGCTTTGGCACTTCCAATTCCATCGCGCCCCGGACGTGCCCGAACTCCTCACCGCCGGGCGGGAGCAGCTTTACCTGGAGCGCTTCTACCAGGACCTTGCCTTCGACACCGAAGCCATCGGTCTCGACGCGGTTTCACGCTACGTGCGCGCCTTCTCGCGTCCCGGCGCGATGCGGGCGGGCTTCGAACTCTACCGCGCCTTTCCCCTCGATGCCGAGCGTAACCGCGCCGACCTGAAGCGGGACGGGAAGCTGACCATGCCGGTGCTGGCGTTGGCCGGTTCGGCCAGCGCGTTCGCACCCTTCACCGAGGCGATGATGCGGGAGGTGGCGGAGGACGTGACCTTCGCGACCATCGAGCGGGGCGAACCACTGGGTGCCCGAGGAGAACGCCGAGGCATTCGCCGCCGCCGTGCTGGCGTTCACGTAGATCCGACAGAGACCCATCGATGAAATCGACGCTGCTTCTCGCCGCAACCCTGCTGGCCGGCACCGCATTCTTGCAGGCTCGTGCCCAGGAACCCGAGCCGGGACGCCCGCACCGCCCGTACGCCGAACGGCCGCCGGTCGATCCAGCCATCCTGGTCGAGAAGGCGACGCGCGACCCGTTCGTGCAGCCGAACGACATGGCGCTCTTTCCCGGCCTGCCCCCAAGCGCTCCGGTGCAGCGCCAGCCGGCCCCTAGGGAACAACCTTCCGAGGGACAGGTGCTCGAACGACGACCGCCGGTGAACCCCACACAGCAGCCGGCCTTTGCCGGACAGACACGCGCCGTAGCCGTGCGGACCAAGACGCCCATCGAGGAAGAGGTAGTTGCGCGCGGGCTATCCTATCCGTGGTCGCTCGCCTTCATGCCGGACGGGCGCATGCTCGTGACGGAGAAGTCCGGCGCCCTGCGGGTCGTATCCCGGCAAGGCGAGGTCTCCGGGCCGATATCCGGCGTTCCCCCGGTCATGCATGCCGGCGATTGCGGCCTGCTCGCGGTGCTGGTCGACCCCGATTTCGCCTCCAACCGGCTCATCTACCTGTCCTTCGTCGGGTACCGACCCAACGGGCATGCGCTGATGGTCGTCCGCGGACGCCTGTCGGCCGACGACAGGACCATCGGGTACGTCGAGCAGCTCCTCACGCTGCCGCCCTTCAGCGGCATCAACCACTACGCAGGCGGCATGGTCATCGGCCACGACGGCAAGCTCTACGTCGGAACATCCGAGTGGATCACCGACGAGACGCGGATCGCCGCCCAGCTGCCAGCCTCGCCCATGGGCAAGATCCTGCGCATCAACCGCGACGGCTCTATCCCGGCCGACAATCCCTACGTCAACGTCAGCGGTGCCGAGCCCCGGGTCTGGTCCATCGGGCATCGCGATCCCGAGGGACTAGCGCTCGACCCGAAGACCGGCGGCCTCTGGATTAGTGACCACGGTCCGCAGGGCGGGGACGAGATCGACCGGGTCGAGCCCGGACATAACTACGGCTGGCCGCTGGTCGCCTACGGCAAGCGCTACGACGGAGGCTTGCTCGGGGGCGGCCGCTCCCAGTTCCCCGGCACCGAACAACCGGCCTACTACTGGGATCCCGCCATCGCGCCGGCCGGCATCGCATTCTACACGGCGGACCTCGTCCCGGAGTGGAAGGGCAATCTCTTCGTCGCCGCGCTCGGTGGACGTCACCTCGCACGGCTCGTCTTGGAAGATGGGAAGGTCACCGGTGAGGAACGCTTGCTTCGCGGTAACGACCAGCGAGTCCGCGACGTGAAGCAGGCTCCGGATGGAGCACTTTGGGTGGTGACGGACGATTTCGATGGTCGTCTCATCCGGCTTTCGCCGAGGAGGTAGCTGTCGAGTTTCCCGGAGGTATGCGGAATTCGGCCGTACCCAGCGGGAGCGTGGCGAACGCGGTCAGGACGACCATCGGCGGCTGGTCGGGCACGAGGCGGAGCATCACCGGCACGTCGAACCACCATACGGCGAGCACGCCCAGCGATCCAGGGTTCTCAGGCATTGCGCCGGGCATAGCGTCCTTCGACGGGGGCCTCGAAGTAGCGTCGGTGGGTCACCCGGACGTCCATCTTCTTCCTGAGGGCACCGGCAGTGAGCGGCTCCTGGTGAAGGGCGGCCCCGCGAACGGTCGAGGTGCGGAGCTCGGGAAAAATCTCGTCGGGCGTGAGGGGGCCACGCTCTGCGATGAGTTCGGCTATCTCCTGCATGACACGGTCCCAGAACTCTTCGGCCCGGAAGCGGCCGCGTTGGTTCTCGACCTTGGCAAGGCGGCCCAGGATGCGGAGTCCCTCGTCCCGGGCCGCCTTTGTCCGAACGACGCCGAATTCTCGGTCTGAAGATCTCGTAGCCTCCCAGCTCAACCAATGCGTCCAGAGACCGCTTGCGACAGAAGAGCGGCCATTTCAGCGACTGTGGTAGAAGGTCCGGACGTGGCGCGAAGCCGAACAAGGCGGGGGCGAACTCCTGACCCCTTGCGGACATTCGGGGTGGTGACGTCGAAGGTCCGGATGGGGTGGGAAGCGGGCTTTGACGCTGGGTCCGCGAGCAGACGTTCTGCCTCTGACCCAAAGAGTTGTTCCCACGCGGTCGTGCGCATCATGAAGGCGCTCGCCGCCAAGGGCTGTCGTGTACCGTAGCGCCGCGCCGAAGCAGCGAATTTGTACCGCTCGGCGCCTCGACAGCCCGGAGCGCCGCCGCGCGAGCCTTGGCATCAGCTGCGGCTTCCGCCTGCTCGATGGCGGATTCAGTGGGTTCGGGGGCGGCCAAAGGCTTGCCGCAAGCTGTCCGCCCCGTAGGGCTTCTTGATCACCGGCACGTCGCCAAGATCGGTCGGTACCTGGAAGCTCTCACCGTAGCCGGTTGCGAACGCGAACGGGATACCGAGTTCCGCCAAGCGCCGGGCAACGGCGACGCTCGTCTCTGACCCGAGGTTCACGTCGAGGAGCGCCCGGTCCGGCGGCGACGCGTCGATCACCCGGAGCGCCTCCCGGACTGAGGCCGCCATGTCAACCGACTCGGCCCCCAGCGCGGTGAGCGCCTCCTCGGCTTCCAGGGCGATGATCATGTTATCCTCGACTACCAGCACGGTCCCGCCGAACGAAAGGGACGGGATTGCTTCAGGCTGGACGACCTGCAACGCCCGGGGCGGGGCGGCGCGAACGAAGGCGGCCGGGATCGAGAACCGCGCGGTCAGGCCGGTCAGCGCGTAACGCACCTCGGCCTCGCCCTTCAGCTCATAGGGCACGGAGCGCTCGATGATGGTCGAGCCGAACCCGCGCCGGGTCGGAGCTTTAACGGCGGGGCCGCCCGTTTCGGTCCAGTGCACGATGAGGCTATCGAAGCCGTCCCGCTCCCAACGCACGTCGATCCGGCCGCCGCTGTCGCTGAGTGCGCCGTACTTAGCCGAGTTCGTCACCAACTCGTGTACGACGAGCGCCATGGTCGTAAAGGCTTGCGGTTCGAGCAGTACGTCGACGCCGTCGAGGACAACGCGCTCGGCTTTGGCGCCGAGGTAGGCCGAGGCCTCGACGGTGAGGAGCTCGGTGAGCGAGCCCGGCCCCCAGTTGACCGAGGTGACCTGGTCGTGGGCCCGAGCGAGCGCCTGGATGCGGTCGCCTACAACGGCAGTGAAGTCCTCCCCATCGCCGGCGCTGGCCCGGCTCTGGGTGACCACGCCCCGGATCAGATTGAGGATATTGCGGACCCGGTGGTTTAACTCGGCAATCAGGAGCTCCTGCCGCTGCTGCGCCTCCTTGCGCTCGCGCTCAGCCGTATCGCTGAGCCGGAGGATCACCTCAAGGAGCGTGACCCTCAGCGCTTCCGCGGTGCGGGCTTCCGCCTCCGACCAGGGGAGCGACCGGCCGTGCACGACCTCGCGCCACGCCTCGAAGCTCTTGCGCGGGGTCAGACGGACGCCGTTCGGGCCGAGGCTCGCGGGCTTTTCCGGATTGCCCGCCCAGGTCACGGTCCGCGCCACCTCCTTGCGGAAGAACACCAAGAAGTCTCGCGGCGTGCGTGACACGGGCACGGCCAGCATCCCGGCCGCCCGCTCGGTGAAGTCGCGGCCAAGCTCGTGGAAACGTCCGATCTCATCCGTGGCGTAGACCCTGCTCGCCGCCGTGCGGTTGAGGAAGCGCACGAGGCCGGTAAACTCCTCCTGCGTCGGTGTCCTGCCTTGCAGCGTGATCACGCCGTTGACCCATAGGCCCAGCCCGTCGCAGGCGACGATGCCCGACAACTCTTCGGCGAAGTCGGCCAGCCCATCTAAACTGGTGCCGCCCGCGGCCATGGCGCTCATCAGGCGGTTGTGGGTTTCGCGGGCGAGCGCCTCCTGAGCGGCGAGGACCTCCCGCTCGCGGCTCTCCAGGATCCAGGAGAACATCTGCCCGAATAGCTCGGCGGCGGTCCGGCGCTCCAGGGAGATGTGCCGCGGCTCCGTGTGGTGGCAGGCGAACAGGCCCCAGAGGCGGCCCCCGCGCAGGATGGAGACCGACAGGGAGGCAGCGACGCCCATGTTACGCAGGTATTCGAGGTGGATCGGCGACACCGTGCGCAGGGTCGAGAGCGACAGGTCGAGGGGCTCGCCCATAGGGTCACGCGCCGGGAGCACCGGGATGGCCGGGGCATCGATGTCGGCGATGATGCGCAGCCAGTTCCGTTCGTAGAGGGCGCGAGCCTGCTTGGGGATGTCGGAGGCCGGGTAGTGCAGGCCGAGGTAGCGATCGAGTCCCGAGCGCACGGCCTCGGCGATGACCTCGCCCGATCCGTCCGGCGCGAAGCGGTAGACCATGACTCGGTCGAAGCCCGTGAGCGCGCGCATCTGCCGGGCGGCCTCTCGGCAGAGCGGCTCGAACTCCACCGTATGCTGCAGGCGGGAGACCATGTTGCGCACGAGGTTGCCGGCGCTGAGGTGCTCGGGTGCGCTCGGCTCGGCCTCCACGACGATGGCGCCGCCGGACACGTGCAGGGCGATGTCGAAGACGGGCTTGTCTGGCACGAGGCGGACGCCGAAGACCCTGTCCACGGCGTCGGGACCGCGCAGGGTCTGCAGGTGGCCGCGTAACAGGTGGATGGCCTCCTGATCGACTAGGATGTCGAGCGGAAGCCCGAGCAGGTCTTCGGCCGGCCGTCCGAGCCACTCCGGGGCGTTGGCGCTGGCGCGCACCACGATCCAGTCCGGCGATACGCCAAGGAGGAAGCCGAACGGCTGCACCGCGCCGAGAATGTGGATCGGCTCGCGGTCGCAGGATGACAGGTCGACCGGCGGCCTCTGGTCTTCCGTGCTCGCCTCCATGCGCCCTGCGTCGTCCCGATGATTTCGGTCGACACTCGACCTTCGACCTCAAATAATGCGGAACGCCATCAAATGTATACGGCAGGCTGCGGCGACTGGCCGGTCAAGCCGTGTCGCGAAGCGGGCCGGCTTACGCCCGTCTGGCAGGATCTCCTTAAGATGGTCGTGCACCATTTCGGCGGTGAACGGCTTGCCGATGAAGCGAGCCCCTCCGGGCATGTCGCCGGGTCCCGGATGCGCTTGGCCTGAGGCTACGACGATGGCGATGTAAGGCCATCGCCGCGCGGTCTCGCGGGCCACGGCGAAGCCATCGCAGAAGCAGGGTATCTGGACGTCGGTGAACACCAGGACGATGAGGGCGTGCTCACGGTCCAGCAGCGCTATGGCCTTGTCGCCGTCGCTGGCCTCGAAGGTGCGGAACTCCGCCTCCTGCAGGATGTCCATCGCATCCATGCGGATGAAGCCGTCGTCGACGACGAGGGCATAGGGAATTGAAAGGTCGGCTGGATCGGTCATCGGCACATAAGTCCCGATCCTTGCAAAAGGTCTCGTCCGCCCAGAGCTGCAGGCTACCGACGGCTCACGGGCGGTTGCAGGACCATGCGCATCTGTGGCGGACCATACCCGAACCAACGGTACCGCCTTCGGTTGGAGCCGGCCGAACGTCGAGCGTCGGCTTTCGAAGTCTGACGCTCAAGCGCGGATTGGCAGAAATCCACCAAACCCAGTCCTACATGTCCGCTACTAGACCGCCGGTGAGCGGACTTTTCGAGGGACCGCAAAGGGTGGAAAGCTGTCATTCGAACTCTTGGAACGGTGCCCTTCTATTCTCCTGATGCCGAAACGGCTGAACGCCGAGCGGTTCGCTCGATTGCATCGGCAATGACCCGATACAAGGATGGCGGCAGATCATGGCCCATCCCGGCGATCAACATCATCTCCGCACCCTGGATAGAGGCCGCAGTGTCCTCTCCGCAGGCAGGCGGAAAGAGAGGATCGTCTGTCCCGTGAACAACGAGGGTCGGCGCCTTTATTGCGGCGAGCCGTGACCGGCGGTCACCAGCCATCCCAACCGCTGCGAGTTGGCGTCCGAACCCGCCCGGCGCACGGCCTCGCCGAACTTCCTCCCAGAGGAGAGCGCGGCAAGCCTCTTCGTTGAACGGATGAGCAGTGCCCGCAATACACCGTGCGAAGGCCACGCCGTGATCGAGGAAGCCCGCCTTGTCCAAGACGGGATCGGGGGCCGGACGCATCATTAACGTCATAGCGTCAGGCTTGGCCGATGGCATGCCCGGATTTCCCGTGGCCGACATGATTGAGGTGAGCGAGAGCACACGAGACGGGTGTTCGCTCGCCATGATCTGGGCGATCATGCCGCCCATCGAGCGACCAACGATGTGGGCTCGACGGATGGATAAGGCATCGAGCAAGCCGAGCGCATCCGAGACCATGTCGTTGAGCGTGTAGGCGAGTTCCGGCCGCCGTCCTTCGGCGAGCGCCGCGGCCAAGGCCGCAAAGTCCATCGCGCCTTGTTGGGTGAAGTGGGTCGAGCATCCTGTGTCCCGGTTGTCGAACCGCACGACACGATAGCCGCGCGTCTCCAACTCGCGGCAGAAGGGGCTGGTCCAGCGGATCATCTGCGTACCGAGCCCAGCGATCAGAAGGATCGTCTCAGCCGCCTCGTCGCCGAAGCTGTCATAGGCCAGGGTGATGCCGTTGGCCGCCAAGCGGGTAGACTTGGATTCCGGGCTCATATGCGAACGGCCCGGAGGTGCTCCGCCCAATGGATAAGACGCTCCCTCATGACCCGGTCGCGGACGTATCCGATCTCTTCAGCATCCAATCGCTCGATTATTTCGAAGCTGAACGCCTCCTCTCCATGCACATTCCACGTGCTCTGGAGCGAAGGATGCGTGTTCGTGCCCTGCCGGAGCGTGAACCAGAGGCGGTTCTGAATCTTGGACAGATCGGGGGAACTACCGGCCCAGACCTCGCCAGACGCCACGCAGCGGACGGCGTAGATGCCGCCTTCGACCTCTCGCTTCTTGTAGGCGCTCACGGCCGCCTTTCGGTCTTCGGTTCACGCCGAAGCTCCGCAACCCGAATAGATCGCTAAGTGGCCGCTTGATGCGGCCAGACATCATCGAAGCAAACGGCTCAGGATAATTGGACGGCCTTGTTCTCGGCGCAGCTTGGTCTGCTCGCACGGCGACGGGAATGGTGGGTTGCTCCGGCACCGCGCAATCTCCTGCTTCGACTTCCGTCAGGTATGGGCCACCACGGCCGCAGCCAAGCTTAAAACCGAAGGACCGCTGAGGGTCGAGAGCGGCGGTTCAGCACCTGCGAACTCAATGTCGGCTCGTGGCGCACAGCTGAACAAAGGGCGTGAGAACTCCTGACGCCTTGCCGACATTCGAGGTGCCGCCGTCGAAGGTCCGGATGGGGTGGGAAGCGGACGTGTTTGGCAGGGTCACGGGAGCGCCTGGTCAGGTCACTTGGAACCGTCCCGGACGCATCGGATCCACGCCATTCCCATGACGAAACTGCAGGCCAATATGAAGAGCGAGATGCCGGCGAAGATCCAAGGCCATTTCTCGGACGTCCAGATCACAGGGCGAGTGCACGAACCAGGGCGGATGCTGACGGTGATCTGCTTCCCGTCGGACAACCACGAAGGTCGATAACCCATCGACACATACTGCGAGCAGTTGGGTGGACCTCCCGCGCCGGAGCTATCGTAGGTGAGGGTTGCCGTGACGGCACCTTTCGACAGCAGTTCCACGCGTGTCACGCGCGCGTCGACACGCTGCCCAGTGCGCAGCACCGTCACGTCTTCAAATTCGCGGAATGTCTTCTGGGCAAAATGCCCCGCTCCAACCAGCCACATGAGGGCCATGGCCAGCAAGAAACGAACATGCTCTGTTTTTCGCTTGTCTCTGTCTTGTAGGCCTACCAAGCGGAGGCAGGCGTCTCCGACTACGACGTAGATCGCTCTGAGGCTCGTCCACTGCATTTCGCACTCTGGATCACCGCTATGCTGAGCATTGGACTCCGCTCATACATGAGCCCTCGATGCTAAAATTCTGTGTCAAGCGTCTTCTATGGGTCGGGAGCAGCGATCCAGGCCCGCCGGCGCCAATGTCGGCTTGTGTCGCAGAGAGCCGTCATTCGACATTGGGCTCAGCGGCAGCATCGGGTTCCTCATAACGAGCTCCTCAACCCAGGAGCCTGTCATGCCCGAAGTTGTCACTGTTCCCACCAGCATACGTGTTCCCTGGAACCGCGGCCGTATCGTCGGACCTAAACCGCCGCTGAAGCCGAAACACATCTGGGCCCTGCGCACGCGCCTACAGCTGGCCAATCGCACGCGAGACCTCGCCCCTCTTCAACCTCGCCGTCGACAGCAAGCTGCGCGGGTGTGATCTCGTCCACCTGCGCGTGAGCGACATTCATCTGGGTGACGCTGTGCGTCTCCGAGCAACTGTCTGCCAGCGCAAGACCGGCAGGCCGGTCCCGTTCGAGATCACCGAACCGACGCGCGAGGCTCTCAAAGCCTGGCTGACTGCGCGCAGGTTGAAAGCCGGCGACTGGCTGTTCCCGAGCCGCAGCCGACTTGGAGAGCATCTGACGACGCGGCATTACAGTCGACTGGTAGACCGCTGGGTCGCCCTGATCGGCCTGGACCCTTCGGCGTTCGGTACGCACAGCCTGCGCCGCACGAAAGTCGCGCTGGTCTATAAGCGCACCGGCAATATCCGAGCCTGCCAACTGCTTCTTGGCCACACGAAGCTGGAGAGTACGGTTCGCTACCTCGGCATTGAGGTTGACGACGCCCTGATCCTCTCAGAGCAGACCGAGATCTGAACCGGGCGCCGCGGTCGAAATGGCCGCGGCGTGCCAGTAGGATGGTCGCCCCCAGGGTGCCGAATGACCCCTTGCGGACACTCGAGGCGCTGCTGCCGAAGGTCCGGATGGGGTGGGAAGCCGGCATTCAGCCAAACGACCGCAGCAGACTGCATTGCCGTTGGATGCGGACGTCCGCTGACTGGACGGTATGATACGCCAGGGTGCCTCGACAGCTCTCCGCTGGGCTCCATAAATGAGCATGCCGAGGCATCTACTCTTCTATGGCGAGTGGCTTGATCAGCGCCCCCATGCACGGCAAGAAATGCTGGTTGGGCGAGCACCGCGCTTCTCTACGCAGCCGCTGATGAACAGCACCTTTAGGTAAGGTGCATTTACGGCAGCTTCATATGTCGTTCGTAGCCTTACATCACCTGTGGAGGAACGACGATGACGCGCGCCCAATGCCAAGGCTGCCGGGACGGCGCGCTGCTGCCGTTCGACTTCACCATGGCCTTTCAGCCCATCGTTGATCTCGGCCAGAACCGGATCTGGGGCTATGAGGCCCTGGTGCGGGGCACGGAGGGACAGGGAGCAGGCTGGGTCCTCGGGCAAGTGAACGAGGCAAACCGTTACAAATTCGACCAAGCCTGCCGTGTGAAGGCCATCGAGCTTGCCGGTCAGCTGTTCCAGGATGCCGAGACCCGGCTGTCCATCAACTTCATGCCCAACGCTGTCTACGAGCCAGCCGCTTGCATCCGTGCGACCCTCCAGGCCGCGCAACGCGTTGGCTTCGCGCACGATCAGATCATGTTCGAGTTCACCGAAAACGAGCGCATGGTCGATGTCCCGCATCTCCAGCGGATCATCACCGAATACCGCAAGCAGGGCTTCCTGACGGCGCTCGACGACTTCGGTGCCGGCCATGCGGGGCTCAACTTGCTGGCGAACTTCCAGCCCGACCTGATCAAACTCGACATGGAGCTAATCCGCGGCATTGCGACCTCGCCGACCCGGCAGATCATCATCGCCTGCGTGACAACGATGGCGCGTGAGCTCGGCATTACAGTTCTGGCGGAGGGTGTGGAGAGTGAGACCGAGCTGACGGCGCTAAGGGCCGCCGGTATCCGGCCGTTCCAAGGCTACTACTTGGCCAAGCCTGCCCTCGCCATGCTCCCTAACGTGCAGTTGGCTGTTGCAGCTTAGGGCTTGCCGTTTGTTGCCGCAGATGTTGGGCACGAACCATGCTTCGGGCTTATACCTATGTTGTCTGGAAACAGACACAACCAAAGCACGCATGCTGCGCAGTTGAATGCTCAGGCAAATAGAACGGGCTCATCATCTCGCGTCAGCATGGGAAAACCAGCCTCTGTGACCGGTCGGTAGCGGCCTGCTGCACCCTGCGAAGGGCGCCCACGCCGACGCACGACCTCGCGTTCGAAGGCGATAAAGGCAACTGGCCGACCATCAGCTCCGCAGATCGGGCGCACGTCGATCTCGCACAGGTACGCCTCACCATCCTTGCGGTAGTTCTCCAGCACACCGTGAAAACGCCCCTCGCCGCGTAGGGTGCGGGCGACGAGCTTCGTGGCCTGCTGGTTGGTGCCGGGGCCTTGGAGAACGCGCGGAGAGCTGCCCAGCACCTCGGCGGTCGCATAGCCGCTCATGCGCGCAAAGGCCGGGTTGGCATACACGATCGTCGGTCCCGGTCGCTCCAGGTCGCAGTCCGTCAGCACAACCGCTACGTCCAGCGGCTCCGCAAACAACCTGACAAGCTCCGCAACAGTCATGATTCGGCCCTTCCGTGCCAAGACATGTTAATCAGATTTCCTTAACCATTTCCCCTGCCTGACATGACCGTGCTCATGCATTGTCACGTTCAAATTCAGAAAGTCTTAGCTCCCACTGGCCCACTCTGTCGATGTGACGAACGGGTGTGAACACCTGCCACGTTGGCTCGCCCTTCCGGCTGTCGATCACAACCCAACATATGCAAAGCAAGGTGTGCTCCCCGTGATCCATCAGCTCGTCTACTACAGCCGCAACACGGTGCCCGGTGGCGACCGTGCCATGCTGACGAACCTCCGCGAGATCGTCTCAGCATCTCAGCGCAACAACAGCCATAACGGCATCACCGGCTTCCTGATCTTCGACAAGACTTGGTTCGTGCAGATCCTGGAAGGCGACCGGAGCAAGGTCACAGAGACCTACAATCGCATCGCCCGTGATGCCCGACACTCCACTGCAACCATCATGAGCGTGCGAGACGTCGAGGGCCGCCTGTTCCCCAATTGGACGATGGGTGGAGCGATGCGCACCCCCGAGATGCAGGAAGTCTATCTGCAGCACGGCATCGGTAGCGAGATGAACCCTGCGACCTTGAAAAGCGCGCAGGTCGTGGCTCTCGCGCTCGATCTGCAGGCCTTCGAGCAGGCCAAGCGGCAGGGTCAACGGCTCGCCAGCTGACGCAGCTTGTACGGCCGGAGGCAGACGCAATGATTGCTAGCCCTGTCTTCCCCGACATTTCAGCTCTTGTCATCGACGAGAGCCTCTACATCCGCCGCATCGTGCGAGATATGCTCATGAGGACAGGTATCCGGCGCGTGCAGGAAGCGCCGGATGGTGCGGAAGGCCTGAGCGTCCTCGTGGAGGGCCGACCGGACCTCATCATCCTGGACTGGGATCTCGGCATCCTGACGGGCGAGGAGGTGATCCGACTTGTCCGAGACGTGGGCACGTCGCCGGCTCCGAGCACGCCCATGATCCTGATGATGGCGCAGCCACGCAAAGATCGGGTCGAGCGCGCAATGCGGCTTGGCGTCAACGAAGTTATTGCCAAGCCGTTTTCACCCAAGACGCTGTGGTCCCGGCTCGACGAGGTGATCAACCGTCCGCGGCCCTACACCAGGGCAAAGGGCATGTTAACACCTCAACCTCGTGCAGTTCTGCAGACCGCGCTCCTCGCCTGAATCAAGTGCCTCTTCGAGAAGGGCAAGGCTTGAGGCACTGCCCCAGCGGCTGCCAGGAGCCAGCCCCCATCTTGCTGCAGAAGTTGGCACTACGGCTTAGCCTCCGTCAGACCGCCGCCTGTTGCAGGCTTTTGGCGAGCTGACTGGCGTACTTGTCGGCCTTGTAGATCTCAGTGACCGCCTGCTTGAGGTTGCTCTCGTCGCCCGACTCGCCCAGCGCCTTGGTGTGAATCCGCAAACCGGTTGCCCGCCATTAACATTGTTCTACACGGCTGTGGCTTACCCTGGGGATTCGAACGTCCCCGGGGCTCGCCCATGCTTACCGTCGTTGGTTGCCTCGTCGAAGCTCATGACTTCCAGCTCGTTGCCTTGGCAGCCGGCATCTGCACCCTGTCCGCCCTGACGACGGTGTGCCTCGTCAGCCACGCGCGCCGAGCGAGGGCTTGGACGCAAGCCGGGTGGCTCGCCGTGGCAGCAGCAGCCGGCGGCTCGGGCATCTGGGCGACCCACTTCATTGCCATGCTGGCATTCGCGCCGGGCGTACCAAGCGGCTACGAGGTCGCGCTCACCGGCCTCTCCCTCATCATCGCCATCGCGCTGGTCGGCTCCGGCCTCTCGCTCGCAGTACTGGTCGGCGGTCGCGGGGCGGCCTGGGCCGGGGGCGCCATCCTAGGGTTCGGCATCGCGGCGATGCACTACACCGGCATGGCAGCTTACGAGGTCGCCGGCCACAAGGCATGGGATCCGGCTACCGTCGCCGTCTCGCTCGCACTCGGCGGTCTCCTCGGGGGCGCCGCGCTGGCGGCGCAGGTCGGCGCGCGGGGCCTGTCCCGCCAAATGCCTGCCGCGTTCCTGCTGCTGCTCGCCATCTGCAGCCATCACTTCACCGCCATGGGCGCCGTCACCATCACGCCGGACCCGACGTTCACCGTCTCCGAGGCCGCGGTCCCGAACGCATGGCTCGCGGTCGCGGTCGCACTGGCGAGCTTCGCCATCCTGCTGCTCGCCGGTGCAGCCATGGCGCTTGCCGTGCGTGACCGACGGCATGCTAAGCTGGAGAGTGACCGCCTGCGCAGCCTCGCCAACGCCGCCGTCGAGGGTCTCATCGTCTGCACTGGGGACACCGTCGTCAGCGCGAACCGCAGCTTCGCCAAGCTCATCGGCATGCCCCAGAACGCTCTCGCGGGCACGACCCTTTCGGCGTACCTGCCGGGAGACGCCGCTCGCCTCGCCCTGGCGAGCCAGCTTGAGCGACCTGTCGAGGCGGAGCTTAGGCTAGCCGACGGTGGGATGGTGCCGGTCGAGGTCATCATGCAGCCCGTCGAATATGAAGGGCGGCCCCACTACGCCGTCGCCGTGCGCGACCTGCGAGCCCGGCGCCAGGCCGAGAGCCAGATCCAGTTCCTGGCTCACCATGACGCGCTCACCGGATTGGCCAACCGCGCGAGCTTCGGCAAGCGACTCGACCAGGAGATGCGTGCCGCCGATGCGGGCGAGCGCAAGCTCGCGGTGCTCTGCCTGGACCTCGACCGCTTCAAGGAGGTCAACGACCTGTTCGGCCACGCCGCAGGCGACGCCATGCTGGAGAGCGTCGCCCGCATCGTTACGGGCGAACTCGACGATACTCAGATGATGGCCCGCCTCGGCGGCGATGAGTTCGCCGTGCTGATGCCGTGCGGTGGCCCGTCGGAGGCCGGCCGGCTCGCCGAGCGCATCCTGGAGGCGCTGCGCTCCGGTAGGGCTGACACGGGCGGACCGCAGATCGCCACCAGCATCGGCGTCGCCCTGTATCCTGACGATGCCCTGGAGCAGGCTGCGCTCCTAAGCTACGCCGACACCGCCCTCTACCGCGCCAAGTCGGAGGGGCGCGGCACCTACCGCTTCTTCGAGGCCAGGATGGGCATCGAGGTGCGCGAGCGCCGCGTGTTGGAGCATGACCTGCGCCACGCCGTGGCGCGGGGAGAGATGCACCTTGTCTATCAGCCGCAGACCGATGTCGGCACCGGCGCCGTCATCGGCTTCGAGGCGCTGCTGCGCTGGAAGCCCCCGGAGCGCGGCTACATCTCGCCGGCGGTGTTCATCCCCATCGCCGAGGAGAGCGACGTCATCCTGCAGATCGGCGAGTGGGTACTCCGCGAGGCCTGCCGCGAGGCCGCAACCTGGCCGCAGCCCCTCACCATCGCTGTCAACGTCTCGGCGGTGCAGATCCACAGCACCCACTTCGTAGGCCTCGTGCACGAGGTGCTGCTCAGGACCGGGCTGGCGCCCCACCGGCTGGAGGTCGAGGTAACCGAGACTGCGCTGATCAGCGACCCGAACCGAGCGCTCCTGACCCTGCGCCAGTTGAAGGCGCTCGGCCTGCGCATCGCCATGGACGACTTCGGCACGGGCTACTCGTCCCTGTCGAACTTGCGCTCGTTCCCATTCGATAAGATCAAGATCGACGGCTCGTTTGTGCGCTCTGTCGACAGCAACGAACAGACGGCGGCCATCGTGCGTTCGGTGCTCGGTCTCGGGCGCGGCCTTGGTCTGCCGGTGCTGGCGGAAGGCGTCGAGACGGAGGCGGAACTTGGCTTCCTGGTCGCCGAGCAGTGCCAGGCCGCCCAGGGCTACCTGGTGGGCCGCCCGTCGCCCATCACGCAGTTCACCCAGCACACACACGGCACGATTCCGTTCATCGCCAAAGACCGAAAACACGCCTGAGCTCACCGGCAAGGGGCAAGCGTCAGCCCCGCTCGCACAACCATGGACCAGCCATGTCTGCCGCGCGGACGGAATATAGCCGTCGAGTTGCTTTTGGCGGTGCTGTCGGGGACCTTCGCATGACCGACTATGCCAAGCTTATCTGCGTGCTCGGCTATGGTGCAGGTGTTCGAGCGGTTCGGGCTTGGTCGTGCTCGCTTGAGTGACACGCAGCGCGTTAGCAACACCCAGCTGCGCAACACTCCGATCCTGGCACGCGAGCATCAACAGCTACCGTTAATGTCCGTTATCCGGCCTGGAACAAACAGTTAAATTGGCCAGTCGCAACAGCTGCAATGGGTGGAAAGCAGACATCCGATGAAGCTGCCGTAACGGATTACAGCACCATAGTGTCGCTGCAGACTGTGTGGCGGAAGCGACCGGTGATGTCCTCGCGCCTGAGGAGGTCGCTGCCATCGGGCTACAAATCGATCAAGCGACGGCGCTTTAAGATGGAAGCTCCTCAAGGGGTTTTAGCCGGTGACCTCTCTGCCGCTCGATCGATGGCTCTGATCACCTGTTCGGGCGAGAGGTGGTGGATCATGTGACCCATGCCCGGAACAGCGACGAACTCGCTGTTCGCCACCTCACTGTGCAGCCGCTCAGATTGGCGGCCAACATCCGCTATCTGATCGTCCGCACCCGTGATGATCACCACCGGCAATCTCAGCTCGCGGTAGTGCTGCTGAAGCTCGACGGCGACCGGCGTCATCAGGGCGGCGTCTTCGGCAGCCGCACGCAGCTGTGAAGGCCGGAGCATGAGCGCTTTCGGGAACAGCTTGTCGAAGCGCTCTGGTACCTCGGCCGGCGCAAACATGGCCTTGAACAGGCTCGGCAGGATCAGGCGCGAGATCACTGGTGACACGGTATAGCGCATCACATCTCCGACCACTGGGATTGCCGGTGGCGAAAACAGGAAGACGTCGGCGCGCAGCGTTGGGTAGTAGTAGCCGGAGGCCAGCACGAGGCTCCGCACGAGCTGCGGAGCCTGGAGCGCAAGGGCCACCGCGACCAAGCTGCCCCACGAGTGTCCGAGCACCACCGCCTGTGACACGCCAAGACGGTTCAGAGCTGCTTGGTAGAGCCTGGCATGAGCGCGTGGCGTCCAGAGCGCCCGCGGACGCTCGCTGTAGCCGTAGCCGGGCCGGTCGATGATGATCACGCGGTAACGCTCGGCGAGCTCGTCAACAATGCCGCTGACAAGGAAGTCCTCGGCCATAGTGCCGTTGCCGTGGATGAGGACCAAGGGTTCGCCTTCCCCACGCTCGATGTAGTGCAGGCGCACACCGTTCACTGTTATGAAGCGGCCGATGGGCGGGTAGCGAACCTCCGCCTCACGCGCCTTCGCGGCCGAGTAGAGCACCGTTATCCCAAGGGCAGCTGCCGAGCCGATCAGGGCAGGAGCTAACCAGCCCCGGCGGTTGCGGGCGGGGCTGACATCTTGAGCGCTGTCGTCGTGCATGCATCCTCGCTTGATCAGTGAGGAAACCGAGAACCTGCGGCTTGTTCCGCAGACGGCAATGCTGAACGCTACGCTGATGCCTTAGCCACGAAGTGCTGCCGATTCCAATGAGAAGATGCCGTTCTCATATTTCTGCATCTGCTGGAACGACACGCCGATGGCGAATCCGAGCGCCGTTTATGAGAGGCCCCTGGACTTTCGCAAGGTCTGGATGCGCAGGCCGACGATAACGTCCTCCTTGGTTGCCTGCTTCGGCGATGCACTTGGGTCGTCCATGGGTTCACGCTCTGCGTTGGGAAGCGGCGGGGCAGCTTGCCTCCGGCCTAATCACCACCGGCAACCCTAAGTTATATATTCAGATAATAAATCATAGGTTAAAAATTAAATAGCGGCCGCCGCAGCCTACGTTCCGGCGGCAGAACGTGCCTCCTATGCGCGACCGTGTATCAGTGCAGGTTAGGAGGACCGGCTTGAAGGGGTTCGGCTAGGGCCTCTTTTGCAAGCCACCGCTCGAGCGCACCGGCGTTGTGGTCGAACTCGGCAGCCATGTCGCGGAGCTTCGATATGACTGAGTGGTCCTGACGGGACAGCGCGTCTGCCATCTCGCGGCAGAGCTCAGCCTGTGCTCGAAAATATTCCGCAAGAATTCTCATGCTGCTTAGGTGCCGAAGCCGCTGCCAAACGCGAGTCACAAGGCTGTGTGGCTTCGTCGAGGCCGAGGTCCTACGCGATCCGAAGCAGGTCGCGCATCTCGGCGGCGGATCGTTCGGTGGGCTGGGGCGTGCTCATTTCCGACCCTCGTCAACGGCTGCGAACCATGCGGCAAGGAACTCGGCGCCCTGCTCGCGCGTGGCCGACCGACTCATGAGACGACCGTTCGGATCTTCGTTGACCCAGATGCCAGGGTGCTCGCCGTCTTCCGACACATAGCCGGCCAGCTCATTGCCGACCTTCACCGCGAACTGGCCGGCAGCGATCTCTTCGACCGTGTAGTCGGGTGCGCTCAAGCCTTCTGCGCCCGGGCGAGTAGGATCGCCATGCGGACGATGCTGCGCTTCAGACTGGGGCTCGACTCCTCGTTAGCGACGACGAGACTGGCCCAGGGATGTTCGGCGACCGCCGCATCGAGGTTGACAACATAGCCGTCAGCAATTTGAAAGGTGCCCGCGTACAGATCCGTAAGATAGACCTCGACCGCCGCGCTCACCTGATCGTCTGTGACGGCGTTGACCCTGAACAGTTCGCCGACCGTGGGGGATTCGGTCATGACAAACCGAATCACGGTTCGACCGTCGTGGCTATTAACGGAGCCGTACACGGGCGATCACGAGTGGTTGATGTTCGGCTCCTGCACACAGCACGCGTCTCCATTCCACACCTCGGAACACGATCGCGACCGACCTCAGCGGTCGGTCTCGATGGTGGTGATGCTGCCCGAGGAGTCGAACGACGCCCTGGTTCTGGTGAAGGCCGCGACTTTCGGCGTGTGATCGCGAAGTCGATGACGATTAGGTCGACGCAAGGATCCGCTTCGAGGGCGGCCAGCGCCTGGAGGCCTGACCCGGCCTCCCGAACTTCGTAGTCGGCTTCGACGAGACGCGTCGCGGTGACCTCGCGGACCTCCGCATCATCGTCGACCACGAGCAGAACGGGCGTGCTGCCGGGCGGGTGCCGCGTGGCGCAATCGGCGGCGTCGGGCCGGTCGGGCGCTGTCACGGCCTCGCTCGCGTCCCGCGGCAGGTAGACCTTGATCGAGGTCCCTTCACCCACGACCGTGTCGATGCGGATGCTGCCGATTATCGCTGCCCGATGCCGTTGCGGCAGACGGATCTGACCGATGCGATGGGCCTGACGACGGTAAATATCAGCCTGGTACTGAAGCAGATAGGCGACGCCAACCTTATCAACTTCGAGCGTCGTCAATTGGAGATCCAAAACTGGCAGCGTCTCTACGAGGTAGCCGAGTTCGACCCCACCTACCTGCACATAAAGAGCTTTGAGAGCTGGAAAGAGAACGGTCACGGGAGCCAGAACGAAGGTGCGCGTACATCCGGCGTCACCCCCATCCCGGCATCGTGGCCGCGTCCGATCGAGCGAAAGGATCGCGATCGGCATGTCCCTGAAATGGGAGCGGTATGGTTAACAATCAATCATCAGCCTGAGCCCTCGGGTCGCAAAAGCCCCTGTTACGTGCTTGCATCCGGTTAGTGGAATAAGGGGCTACGTTGTCCGCGCAGCTTGTCGCGGCATGCCTTCGGAGACAGGACTATGCATCTTTTCCGCTCAAGCTGTCGTACATGTCCAGCCCCGACGAGTCCCTAATCGATACCATCTACGAGGCGGCTCATATTCCAGAGCTATGGCCGACGCTGCTGGACCGATTATCTGAAAGGACTGATGCGTGGGGTGGGATGCTGTTCACCGCCACCTCCGAAGCGATACGCTGGATTGCGTCCCCGCAGACAATCGATTTCTTTGCGCAGTTCCTGGCCGCTGGGTGGATGGCGAAGAACCCGCTTGTCGAGCGCGGTGTCCGCCGCGAGCACGCTGGCTTTTTGACCGACCTCGACCTGTTCACTTATGACGAACTCGATGCCGAGCTGATGTACGAGTACATGCGCCGGATCGGAGGCGGCTGGCATCTTGGTACGGCCATTGCCGTGCCGAACGGCGACACCCTCGTCGTCAATATCGAGCGACGCCACGCGCAGGGCGCCTTCCTACGAGAGCAGGCCGAGCACCTTGACCTCTACCGGCCTCATCTGGCCCGTGCCGCCCTGCTGGCCGCACGCTACACCCGGAGCCGCTATGAGGCCACTGTCGGCGACCTTGAAGCTCTCGGCCTCGCTGCAGCTGCGGTGTCGCTTAGGGGTACCCTGATTGCATGCAATGCCGGCTTCCAAGCTCTAATGCCAGCGCTGGTACAGGATGGCCCCAATGGGCTCATCGTGACTCATCAGACGGCGCAGGCACAGGTGCAAGCGTATCTGGCACGCACCCGCTCGGCGCCGGACACAGCTTCAGGTGCCTCAATCCCAATCTCTGCCGAGCCAGGGCGTGGGCCAGCGATCCTCCATCTCGTGCCGGTCAGCGGTTCCGCACGGGACATCTTCGCGCGTACGGCCTGCCTCGTCGTCATCACAACGGCCGACACAGAGCGCTTGCCGAGCTCTCGGCTCGTCCAGGGACTGTTCGACCTGACTCCAGCCGAGGCACGGGTCGCCCGCGACATCGCCCGAGGACTGGGCGTCCCCGAGGCAGCGGTTCAGGCCGGCGTGACCGAAGGTACCGTTCGTAGCCAGCTGAAGGCGGTCTTCGCTAAGACTGGGACGTCACGGCAGGCGGTGCTCGCTGCTCTACTCAATGGGATGAGTCAGATACGGCCAGGCGAGTCCGAAAAGACCTCTTGAGCCGCTACATGAACGCTAGGATGCAACTTTCAGAAGTCGCATCGATGCTTTCAAGAGGCCCCGCCGCCCGATCTGCTCACGGGCTGGCGGGGCGTGTCGTGCCCCTGTTATCGCCTCGGACCACCAGAGGTCATGCCGTAGTTGGGCACATAGCGGTCGTTGAGTTCCGCGTTGCCCTCTTTGGCTGAGCGATCGACGCTGCGGTTCCAACCCGTGCTGATTGAGCCGGTTGTAAGGTCGTCATAAGCGTTCGGAGCCGGGCGATCGGTGAAGAAGCTCGACGGCTTCTCACCTCGAACCGTCGAAATGCTCTGAGCAAAGGCAGTCGAATAGATCGCGCTAATGCCCAAAACAAAAGCAGCGACGGCAGAATTAATACGAGTGTTCATGGCACAACCCTATAAGGCTTGCGCGGTCTCCGTCGAATGGCGGCTGGCCGTGACTTGTTGCGTAGCGCTGAGTTAAGCCTGAACTTTCTGGAACGACGTGCCATTTGGCACGCCGTCATCAATAACTTCTGGTTCAATCTTGACGCCGGATTGAGACTGGACAGCAGGCGATTGGTCGAGCTGCAGGCTAACACGTCGTGCAGGTATCTTAGAAGGCAAGCTTCACCGTTCGTGGCGGCGCTCCAGATACCGCGTCGGCCTCGGCCTAAGCGCCGGGGAATACCGGCGGGGCGGGAGGGTTCTACCCCCACTGCCTCTCGCCTCGTCGGCCCAGGGATCTTCACGCGCAGCGAAATGCATGAGGCCGGTAGGCGACCGTTCCGTCTGCCTGGGGCGATGACCGCTTCTTGGAACACCGCGAACGCTGTGTCATCCGGCCGTCCACACTCTCCATCGTGACCGCGCCGACAGCACGCTATCCTGGTTGCGTATGGGGGAGCAGGCGCATGTGTACAGCTCGCACATTCGGGACGGATCGCGGCCGGGCCGGCCACTCCCATCCCGCCTTCGCATGCCTGCTTCCTCCCGCACGATCCCAAGGCGCGAATGACAACAGCCGCAAGCTTCAGTCTTCTGACGTGTCGGCTGGGAAGGGCCACCGCCGGAGGCTGCGGGGGTGGGCAATCGGAACATCGAGCATCGGCTTGGCCGCGGTCGCCTTGATCCTCTTGGCCGCGGGCTAGTCTGATCGTGCAGGCGGTCTCCTATGCAGTGGTCTGCGAGAAACCCGCTTGGATCAGTCCCCCTGCAAGCTGACCCTCACTGCTGCCCCCTGCAGACCTGACGGGTACACGACCCGCAAGTTAGCGGTTTGAACCTGCTGCCCGACAGAGGCTGAAGAAGGATCTGACAGGCGCCGCTGCTTTGCCAGAAGCTTATCCGCCGCATAGGCGGGAAGCGCACCGTATGGGGCTACCATCGCAGCCAGGAGCTTACGCGTCTTTCGATCAACAGCGGACGAGCGGCTCGCCGGCTCGAACTCGGCTGCTGCGTGCCGCTCGCCTGTCTTGCCCTTGAACACCTTAGGGCCAGAAGTAGTGATGACGATGTCGCCCTTGCGTAGCGTGCTATCATGCATGAACGCGGCATCGGGATTGCCCGCATACTTCCGTAGGTCCAGGGCAGCAGTGGGGCGCTGCTCTTTGTCCGAAGGCGCGGCCACTTTCGCGAGCTTGGGTAAGGATGCGTAGCGTACCTTTGGCTTCACCTGCGCATGCGCCTCCTTTAGCTGCTGGCGGCGCGCTGATTGGCGGCCGTCGCGCCGATCGTAGGTGCGCCTACCAAAGCCGGTGGCACTGTTCGCCTGCTCAGATGAGGTCGACTGGTCAGCCGAGGGAGTAATCGGCTGCGGAGTTGGTGTAGGCTGAGGTGAAAAGAGCTGCTGGAACAGACCGCCGAGGCCGCCTTCCTCCGCAGCCCGCACGTGTGCGGCGGAACTGACCACAATACTACCTGCGATCATTGCAACCACTACGGGTCGGGCAGTGCGTACGTGGGGCACTGATCCGCCCCCACTGAAGTGGTCCGCCCTGAGGTATGGCTTTTGAGCCAGATGAGGACGGACAGATGGGAACGAAGCGGCACAAGCCGGAAGACGTGGTCGCCAAGCTGCGGCAGGTGGATGTTCTGGTCTCGCAGGGCCAGAGCGTGGCGGAGGCGATCCGGGCCATCGGCGTGACGGAAGTGACCTACTACCGCTGGCGCAAGGAGTACGGCGGCCTGAAGAGCGATCAGGTTCGACGGATGAAGGACCTGGAGGTTGAGAACCAGCGGCTGCGCAAGGCGATTGCGGATCTCACCCTCGACAAGCTGATCCTGCAGGAGGCCGCTCGGGGAAACTGACCAGCCCCGCGCGCCGACGCGCCTGCATCGCGCATGTCATGAACGTCCTAGACGTCTCCGAGCGCCGCGCCTGTCGGGCGCTCGGGCAGCATCGCTCGACGCAGCGCAAGGTGCCGCGGGGAAGAGAGGATGAGGCCGCGCTGACAGCCGACCTCGTGGAACTGGCTCGCCAGTACGGGCGCTACGGCTACCGGAAGATCGGTGCATTGCTGAAGGCGGCGGGCTGGTTCGTCAACGACAAGCGGGTCGAACGGATCTGGCGGCGCGAGGGGCTGAAGGTCCCGTCTCGGCAGCCCAAGCGCGGCCGCATCTGGGACGGGGATGGTTCCTGCCTGCGATTGCGGGCGGAGCGTCGCGATCACGTCTGGTCCTACGACTTTGTCGAAGCCCGCACGCACGAGGGCCGCAAGTTCCGGATGCTGAACGTGGTCGATGAGTTCACGCGGGAGTGCCTGGCGATCCGCGTCGCACGCAAGCTGAAGGCGGCGGACGTGATCGACGTGCTGTCCGACCTGTTCATCCTGCGCGGCGTGCCCAGCCATATCCGCTCGGACAACGGTCCGGAGTTCATCGCCAAGTCCGTGCAGGCCTGGATCACCGGTGTCGGCGCCAGAACAGCCTACATCGCACCCGGCTCGCCATGGGAGAACGGTTACGTCGAGAGCTTCAACGCACGACTACGGGACGAGCTTTTGAACGGTGAGATCTTCTACACGCTCAAGGAGGCGCAGATCGTGATCGAGAGTTGGCGTCTACACTACAACAGCGTGCGCCCGCACGCCTCGCTCGGCTACCGACCACCGGCCCCGGAGGTGTTCGTGCCGGCCTTCACCGCTTGGCCGGCTGCGCTCACTCGGTCGGCTCCGCCGGCCAAGCGACCCGTGGAGCAAAGGCCGACCCTGCACTAACTTAGAACTTGGACCACCGCGTGGGGGCCGATCAGCACCATGACACCTCCTGAGCGGCCCGAGATGAGGCGAACTACAAGGCGCCAAACAACAGCCTGCCAGCAGGGGTTCCTAACAAGCGCTCTTCATGCCGGGACAAAGGGGATTGGCTGCGGCTAGCAGTAAGACACTCACACTCGCGTGAGGCTGACCTTTGCAACTCCCGAAACGCCAATGGCGCGCGCTGAGGCTTTGGACAAATCAATCACTCGTCCGCCCACAAACGGGCCGCGGTCGTTGATCCGCACCACCACAGAGCGCCCGTTGGTTTTATTGGTCACCCGAACCTGTGCTCCGAAGGGGAGCGTCCGGTGGGCAGCCGTCAGCGCATGTGTGTTGAAGCGCTCGCCGTTGGCGGTGAGCCGCCCGTGAAAGCCCGGACCGTACCAAGAGGCGGCACCGGACTGCCCCGCCGCCTTCGGCGCGGCTTCGGCACTAGAGCTCGTGAAGTAGCTCACAGCAGCGAGGCCAAGGACAGCAAGGCGAACACCCAAGATCATTTCCGCTCTCTCGTGATTACTGGTCGAGCAGCAAAATACCTTGGAATGTGACGGCACTATGGTGCGGTGCAATATGGCAGTTCAGCCATAACCTGACCACAGATTTGGCAGGGAAATTTCCTGCCTCGACTAGTCGGATGCTTCATCGAACAACAGTTGCTCGCCTCGAACGGCGCCGCGTGCTCGTGTGGGCGCGAACTCTGGATCTCAGCCCATGTCCACCTGTGCTCCAGCATCATAGTGATCCATTGAAGCATGCACTTATGAATTGATCTCTGCCGGCATCGACGTAGCCAAAGCTGCGTGTGGGACGGCCAGCATGTCGATCGATCAAATAAAATGCGTCCGCAGGTGGAACCACATCACCTGCCGCGCCGAACCGAGCCGTGTCACCATAGACGCGACCTGTGGCTCTTTCGAACACGATGAAGCGCGCCATGCAGAACCTCCCTTTCCAGATCCTGCGTCAGGGATGACCGGACAGCAGCATGGCGTCGATCGTCTCGCCCGTCAGAGTGGTCCGGAGCGTGGGGAACTGGCCCGAGTTAGGCTCAGACATGCCAAAGGGTGGGGATCTAGGGCAAAGCAAGCTGCGCGCTAAGCATTATCAGCTCCGCGATAACCAACGCTTAACTCCTCTTGCCGTCACTCTTACGCAAGCCGCACAGCCGAGGCGCAGCGGCCTCGAGGTCGTCGATGTTCCTGATCATTTTTGCGGCGATGCCGGCTGGCCTTCTAGCGATGTCCTTCACGGCCTCTACCAGCCTGCTTCTGGCTCTTATGGCTGGACCGCTCGTTGGCAGCGTTTCCGGATTTTGTGCGGCTCTCTTCCTAGCATGGCATCGCGGCTCCGAGTGGAAGAGCGACTCTGATTTCGATCAGCAGACCGACGCAATGGTTGGCGCCTGACCTGACCGGCTGGTTTTGGACCGGGCTGATTGAGAGGATCAGCCAGGACCAAAGAAGCCGGACATGCGGCGAGATCAGAAAACGAGCGCGGAGCAGGTCGTGCTGAAGCTGCGCCAGATCGAGGTGCAGACCGCCCAGGGCAAGAGTTTGGCGCCCGCATGCAAGGAGGCGGAGATCTCCGAGCAGAGTTATCACCGCTGGCGCAAGGAGTACGGCGGCCTGCAGGTCGATCAAGCCAGGAAGATGAAGGATCTTGAGCGCGAGAACGCGCGGCTGCGGCGGCTTGTGGCTGACCTGTCCCTGGAGAAGCAGGTGCTGGCGGACGTCGCCTCGGGAACGGCATGCTGGCCTTCCTGCTGTTCGCCGGCGCGCTCAACCTCAACCTTCACGCCCTGCGAGAGCGGGCTTGGCCGGTGGCGACCCTTGCGCTCGTCGGCACGGCGGTCTCGACCGCGGTGGTGGGGCAGGTACGCAAGTCGATCACGCCGGACGCGCTGATCTCATTCATCGACGGCAAGCCCTACAAGACGCTCAAGCGCCACCTCTCGGCCCACGGGCTTGACCCCTACAGCTACTGCCAGCGCTACGGTTTGCCCAACGACTACCCGATGGTGGCCGCCGCTTACGCCGCCCGGCGCTCTGAGCTCGCCAAGTCCATCGGCCTTAGACGTCCCGGCGCGATGGCCGATGGCAAGAATTTGGAAGAGAGTGGCCGGAAGGGCCGCAGAACAGACCAGCGAACGAAATTGTCAGATGTTGTACGTTCGACTAAGCGATCGCAAATGGCTGGTTAAAATATCTTTGAACTGGCATTCGACCCCTGAAGGCTTGGCTTTGGTAATAAATTACCCCTCCGATTAACGGCTAAGCTCGGTCATTCATAGATAATTTGACTGCCGGTATGCAGACCTTTGGAAAGTCCGAGAAGGGTCGAGAGCGGCGGTTCAGCACCTGCCAACCCAATGTCGGCTCGTGGCGCATTTCAGACGCCACCGGCGCCTTCCCTTTGGTGCAGTAAGCTAGAGTGTTGTGAGAGCCCCGTGTTGGAGCTCTGCTCCTAGCTGGTCGTGGCTTGCCTATGGCAGGTCGGGGGTACTGCACAGCCCGCAGGACCTAAGCCATCTGTTGGGCGAGCGGCCGTTGCTTCACGGCGGCGAAAGTAGATCCACGAAGCGCGTCCTCATGGCCACGTTGCTAGCTCCCTCACGCCCGCACGTCAGTGAGCGCCCGCAGCAGCGCCCGGCGCCCCTTGGCGTCGTGGACGTCGACATGCCAGCCCGTCCAGCCGCGAGGTCGTCTGCGTGATCACGCCAGCGACCGCACGGCGAAGTAGTAGCTCGACGGCGCGAATTGCTATGTCAGCGAGCGTGTCGGCTGCCGCCACGCCGGCTACGGGCGGCGGGGAGCTTGCCGGAGCCAGGGGGGTGCAGCGGCGCGCGCCACTCCAAGCTCTTCCCTATTACCGACCGCCATCGGCGCTCACACCGCCTGTGGCGCTGGCGACAAGCTCGCCATTGTCAGCAGCGATCTTTGCGCAGTCAGCGTGCAGTCCTGCGTCAGCCCTTCGATCTGCGCTCCGATGACGTCGCGCAGCTGAGCGCTCGTCGCTTTGAACCCCAGCATCCGTGCGACCGCCGGGACGATTTCCTCGGCGCTCGCCCCGAAACTCCCTGTCACGACTTCCTGGATCGCTGCACGCAGCTCGGTCGGCGGTAGCATCTCCGGCCGCCGCAGCGTACCCGAACCGGCCAGGCTTCGGTCGCGCACGGTCACGGTCTGACCCGGCAGTGTGAGGAACGAACCGTCCCGCTCGATCCCCCCACGCGCGCGAGCCGCCTCGGCACCGCGCTCGACCGCTGCCTGGATGCGCGGACCGCTGCGCTGCAGGCCCCAGGCCTGACGCACGCGAGCGGTCACCTCATCGATGTGCACCGGTCCCTCGACTGCCACGACCTGCTCGACGAGGCCGGCGAGCAGTCCTGTGGGCGTCTCGTGCAGTTCGGGCTGGCCGCGCGGGGCGTTGGGCACCAGCTCGACGTAGAGGCGGCTCGGCTGGTCGTCCGAGCGCTCGCTCAGGCCGACCTCGACGACGTCAGCCCGCTCGATCGTCACGACCTCGACCGGAACGGCTCGCGCACGGGCCCCGCCGAACTCTAACCGCGCGTCGAGTTCGACCTTGGCTGCCTCGATCGCCGCGACTGTCCGCTCGAGCTGTTCTTCGGGGCGCTGGAACCAGTCGGTGCTCCAGATCCGGTGGATGATCCAGCCGTGGTCTTCGAGCACGGCCTGGCGCAGCCGGTCGCGGTCGCGCGCCGATCGGGAGGCGTGGTAGGCCGCCCCATCGCACTCGATGCCGATCAGGTAGCGGCCGGCCCGCTCGGGATCGGCGATGGCAAGGTCGACGAAGAAGCCCGCCAGACCGACCTGCGGGTGGACGTGATAGCCGCGGGCCTGCAGTGCGCGCGCGACCTGTGCCTCAAACACGCTGTCGTGGTCGCGCCCTGTAGTCTGCGCGATGCCGAGCCGCCCTGTGCGGGCGAAGTGCAGGAACAGCTTGAAGGCCAGCACACCCTTGCCCTTGGCGCGCTCGAGGTCGATGTCCTCGTCGGTGATCGAGGCGTAGACCTCGCAGCGGCGCTTGGCCCGGCTGATCAGAACGTTGAGGCGCCGCTCGCCCCCCTCCGCGCTCAAGGGCCCAAAGCGCATCGCCATGTATCCTTGCGCGTTGCGCCCGTAGCCTACCGAAATCATCACGACGTCGCGCTCATCGCCCTGCACGTTCTCGAGGTTTTTGACGAAGAACGGCTCGCTCGGATGGTCCTGGAAAAAGGGCTCCGTCTCGGGGTTGAGCCGGCGCAGACGCTCGACCTCGTCTTGGATGGCGCGGCGCTGCTTAACCGAGAACGCCACGACGCCCAGACTGAGGTTCGGGTGGGTCAGCGCGTGCCGAAGCACGGCCTCGGCCACAGCTTTCGCCTCGACCGGGTTGGTGCCGGTGTTGCCGCTGTCGAACACCCCGCCGGCCACCGCGTGGAAGCGCAGGCCCATCCCGGCCTCGCCCGTGTAGGGGCTCGGCACGATGAACAGCTTGTTCTCGTAGAACTGGCTATTCGAGACGGCGATCAAGGACTGGTGCCGACTGCGATAGTGCCAGCGCAGCATACGCTGCGGCAGGCCGCGCGCGGTGAACAGGCCGAGCACGCTCTCGACGTCGGCAACCTGCGCGGTGCCATCGTCGTCCTCGTCGTTTGTCCCGCCGGTCATTTTGGCGAAGAAGCGGGTGGGCGGCAGCTGCTTCTCGTCACCGACCACCACGACCTGGCGCGCGCGCGCGATGGCGCCCAGCGCGTCGACCGGCTGGATCTGACTCGCCTCGTCCATCACGAGGAGGTCGAACTCGATCACCCCTGGCGGCAGGAACTGCGCCACCGAGAGTGGGCTCATCATCAGGACGGGCTTGAGTGCCTGGATCGCCGGGGCGGCGCGCTGCATGAGTTGGCGGATCGGCATGTGGCCGCGCTTGCGCGCCATCTCGGCCCTAAGCACGCCGAGCGGCCCGAGGCCGCCCGCGACCTTCGGGATACGCCGGTGGTGAGCGCGGGCGACCTCGACGCTCGCCAGGGCGATGCGCTGCCGGTCGAGGTCGGCAAACTGCGTGGCCAGCCGTCCATGCAGTTCACCGTCGAAGCGGGCGAGCGCGGGGTCGGCTTTGGTGAGTGCACGAAACAGCGCCTCGAAGTACGCCATCTCAAAAGCGGGCCGGGCGGTGTTCGGTGCGAGACGCCCATCCGCCAGCCGGTCGACCAACTCTCCGAGTCCAAGATCCCGGGCCCAGTTGGCACGTTCGCGGTAGGCTACCCACTTCGAGAGCCCCTCGATCTCCGTGCCCCAGCGCGCAACAGCGGAGCGTAAGGTCTCTGTTGGGATCGTAACTGCACCCGGGTGGGTGAACCGAGCAACGACCTCGAGCCTCAGATCCGCGAAGAGCGCGTCGAGGTCAGTGGTCAAGCGTCTGGCCTCAGCCGCGGCTGCCTCCGCTCGCTTGGCCAGCGCCACCCGGTCTGAGACGCGTGCGGACTGCACGCGAATATCGGCGTTGTCCGTGATCCATTCTGCAGCGGATATGAGGGCTGGCCAGTCGGAGGCAGAGCCGCGCCAAGCCAGACCGAATGCGGTGCGGCCGAGTGCGTCGGCTGCTTCGAGCGCGTCGCCGGCCTCCTGTGCGGCGGTCAGGCGCACCAGCACGGCGAGGCGCTGGGGTACGGGCGTGTCCGTCTCGATCATCACGGCGCGACAGCCCGCGTCGAGGGAGGCGATGGCCCCCGCACGATCGGCCAGGCGCGCGAGCGGCACTTGATTGACGTTCACTACGCTGGGGAAAGCTGCTTCATTCGCGTCGCCGAGATCCGCCCAGTGGACGGACGCGATCGGACCGAGCACCTCGCACAGCCGCGCGAGGGCAGAGGCCCGCGCCTCGAGATCGGCGCGATCGGGTAGACGGCTCGCGATCAGGCGCGGTTCAGCGCCCAGGCCGCGCAGGCTACGCATCCAGGCAACGAGGGCCTGGAGTGGCTCAGCCCGGGAGCGCTCAGCCCGCCAGTCGGTGCCGAAGGCCGCCCGCCCGAAGGCATCCTCGGCTTGCAGGAAAGCGATCGCCGCTTTGCCAGCCTGAAGTGCGTCGAGGACGGCGAGTACTGCGGGCAGCGGGGTGGCAGGCGCCGCGAGCACCGTCCTTACGAGGCGGTTGGCCGCGCGCCACTCACCTGACAAGAACCGGGTGAAACTCGTGCCCTTCGCTGCCAGGACTTGACGCGCCGACGCGAGCTCCGTCGTCCAGGCAGCCTCCGTCAGGACGCCCGCGGTCGCTGCTCTGGCCTGGGCCAGCCGGGCCGCCGCTTCAGCGAGGTCTCCCGCCTGATCGACCCCGCGCTCCCACACAGTTGCGGCGAAGGCCTCGGGGCTCGCGTCTGGGGCGTCCGCGACACGCCGCGCGGTGGTCACGAGGCGCTCGACGTCACTCAGGGTTTCGACCGAAGCCGCCGACCCAAGACGCCCCCTCAGATCGCGTGCAGCGGCCAGCACACGCGGGACCTGCGTCTCGAGCGCGGCCGCGCGAGCGAATCCCTCGGCCGGGAAGGTTCTCGGTAGTGTCTCGAGCCCGGTGCGCAGGCCCGCGACGTCGATCGCATAGGCCTCCGCCCGCACTGCTCCGGACAGTTCGGCGACGAGCGCGGCGTAGGCGCTGCCACGCTCGAGCAGCGCGGCGATCTCAGGCCGGTGCGAGGCCCACGCCTCGCAGCCGAGGGCTGCGTCGCCAAGAATCGTCGGCGCTCCGGCGAAGCGCTCGGCCAGCACGGCGGCGAGTTCGAGGTCGCCGAGGGACGCGAGCCCCGGTCGGCCAAGTGAATCCCCAACGGCTTCGGCCTCGGCCTGCACCGCCCCCAGGGCCACCTGCAGGTCGGCAAGGCGGAGCTTCAGCCGCTCGACATCGGTCGGCAGGATCGTCTCAAGCCCCACACCGCGCCAGGGGTGATCGTCTGGCCGGCCGATGTCGGCGACGCGCTGGGCAAGCTCGGTCAGCAGATCGTCGCGCTGCCGCACCCCGTCCGCGTTCCAGGATGGCGCTGCGGGCAGCTCGAGGTCCGTCGGGCGCTCGCCATCCTGGCGCAGCCGCGTGAGGTGTCCGATAACTTGGTACGGCGTGAGGCCTGAGGGGGCGTGCTGCTGATGGAGCCGCGCTGGATGGGCGTTCAGCGCGTCGCGCGCCTCGGTTAGCCGGGCGATGAGACTCGCCTCGGTGCCGGATCGGGGCGCGCCGAGCTCCCAGGTGCGGCGCAGCTCGTCGAGCAGCGCGCGTTTGTTAGCCTTGTTGGAGTGCAGCTCAAGGCAGGCATCGCCCACCCCCGCACGGTCGAGGCGCCGCTTGACCACCTCAAGCGCGGCCATCTTCTCGGCCACGAACAGCACGCTGCGCCCGTCGGCGATCGCGGCCGCGATGATGTTGGCGATCGTCTGAGACTTGCCGGTGCCGGGCGGCCCCTGGATGACGAGGTCGCGACCGCGCCGCACCTCGTGCACCGCCACCGACTGCGAACTGTCGCAATCGACGATGTGGAGTTGCTCGGCCGGCCCGATATGCGGGTCGATCGCGGCGTCTTCACCGATGAGGTCGTCGGCCGGCGGGAAACCGTCGGACAGCAGCGCGCGGATCGTCGCTCGGTCCGTGAAGCGGGCACCCGCCGGCCAGTTAGCCGGGTCGAGGTCGCGGTACATCAGGAACTTCGCGAAGGAGAAGAACCCGAGCACGATGTCGTCGGGCAGGACTTCCCAGCCAGGCTTCAAAGCGACGGCCTGCGCCACGTCGGCGGCGTAGGCCGTTGGGTCGAACTCCTCGCCAAGCTCCATCCCGGGCAGGCGGATCGTATGAACGCGCTCGAGATAGGCTTCGAGCGAGAGGTTCGGGGCTTGCTCTTCGCCGCGCCAGCGCAAGCGGAAGCGCTCGGCGGCCGACCCGCGCTCGAGCCTGACCGGCAGCAGGGTCAGCGGCGCGTACCGGACGTTGGCTGCGTTGTTGGGGTCGATCCACTTCAGCGTGCCGAGCGCGAGGTATAGGACATTAACGCCCTGCTCCTCCTCGAGCGTACGCGCATCGACGTAGAGGTCGAGCAGGCGCTTCTGCAGCCCTTCTGAGGTAAGGCGGGTCTGGAGTTTGGTGTCGGCGTGGCGGCTGTAAACTCCACGATCGTTGAGCGAGTCGGCCTCAGGCTGGGGGAGCGCATTGATCTCCTCCGGCTCGGCTTCTGCATCTGCGGCTTCGGGCTCTACGGTTTCGGGAACTTCGTGCCCAGCTTTCGCTCGGCTGACGCGGCCGGGCAGAAAGGTGAAGGTCTTGCCCTCGCGCAAGAGCATCCTGAACACCTCGGACGCCTTCTCGTCGACAATCTCGAGGGATTTCACGCTCTTGGCGGAGCGCGGAATATTGAGCAGGCGGTTGCGCGCAGAGAGGTCGAGGAGTTCGGCGCGCGCGCGCTCGACCTTGGCGTCTACAGGCAGATCCGACTGAAAGACTGACCCGGAGCTATCGTCCTGCACAGCCGATGCCGTTCCCGCCATTTTTTCCTCCGTTGGGGAACTTGAACGATATTTCGGCCTAGCTTGTCTATGGCCGTTTGGACATGGGTCGGCGAACGGAATGGGCCATCGATGCTGCGTCAGCGAGAGCTTAGCAAAGCTCGCGCGTCCGCACCCGGACGGCGGGGGTGGCACCGTCCGCACCCGAGGGCACGGCCGTGTCGATTTTTCGGGTCGGGGATGAAGATATTTTGGGGCTTTGGTCCCGGCGGACACGAAGCCCGAACCGCTCCGGTGCGGTCGAATGATCGCTCGCTCAGGTCGGGGCCGCTCCAGCGCCGCACCTTCTCGCCCAGCCCGTCGGCAGCCGCCCGAGATCGAGCTTGCGGACTCGCCACAGCTACGGTGTGAGCTCCTCGACCGCCTCGACCGCGACGTGCACCACCCGCCGTTGGCACTGCACTCGCTAGCGACATCACAGCAGGCTGGCCGGCGCCCCCCGCCGTCGCCCAAACAGCCTGGGCTAAGCGACGAGGCCGCTCCGCTAAAGATGCCGAACTGGCGGAGGCGAGCTGTAGCTCGCGGGATTCATGTGAGGCGGTATGTCGGCAGGACTCTCGCGGTCAGACGTGCCAAGTTTCAAACACTTGACAGGAGGCTGAAGCGGGCAATTTCGGCGATGCGCCCATGCGGGTGGGCCCTGCCGCGTTCAAGGGTCGAAAGCGTCGAAGTGCGCGTCCTGAGCAGTGGGAAAAATGCGAGCTGGTAAGTCGCATCTAACGCAGGGTCTTGGTACGCCGCCGTTCGTCGACGGGAGTCATCCCTAATCGTTGAGTTATTCGCTCAGGACCGAATATTGAAGCTGCGAACATTGCCGATCTGCGCGGGATCGACTACTGCGTGCACCGAGCACCCCGGAGACGATCACCATCCCCGGGGCGCCTGAATGCTCTATTGTAGAGCCGCTGCTGTCAGGCCGCTGTCTCGCGCAGGATGCTACTCTGCTCGACAAGTCGTGTGAGGCGCTCCGTGGCCTCGAGCCAGAAGGTGTGCAGGTCGACCCGGCTCGTGTACCGCCACAGCGTCGCGTGGTGGTAACGCAGTTCGAGCTTGTAGCCGGTGGAGGTCGTTCCACCCTCGAACTCGTGCTTCTCCAGGGTCAGGAGTATGTGGAGCGGGTGCTCGTTCAGCATGCCCGGCACCGTGGAGACGAAACACCAAGCCTCGAGGAGACGGTACGGGAAGTACGTCTGGCCCTCGAAGACGAACTCGACGGGCTCAACGTCCGCGTGGGCCTTCGTTTCCCAGAGATATTCCCGCTCGGTCTCGGTGGAAAAGGAGACCAGTTCTTGGTCGGGGGGCACGATCCAGCGCTTGAACAGCTCCGGGTCGGTCCAGGCTCGGTAGATCTCGTTCCTGCGGGCGACCACGATCCGCTCGATCGTGAAGGTGATGGCGGGCTGCGCGGTCTGGTACCCGTCTTCTTCGTACGGCGGCAATGGTGGTGGTGTGTCTGTCACAGCTTTACCCCTGGGTTCCGGCGCTTCGGTTGACGTAGGGCAGATCTCCGACGAAATTCTTGTACGTTCTCGCCGTCTGTTCTCTGCCTGCTCGCCGGATATATTCAGGGGCTGTTCGCGTGAGCACACGGGGTCGGGTGATTTTGCGGCCGCCCCTCGCAGCGTTCTAAGTTGTTGTGCTGTTTAGGTGGAAGCACACATCCGTCGTCCCGGAGCTCGGGCGCGGACGCTACAGGTTCGGGGTGACGAAGCATTCGATGGCCACGCTTCCCTTTCGGGTAGGCTTGCCGGAGGGTACGCCGTCCCGAAGCTGGCATCCGGTCGTTTGCCAGCCTCGGTCGAACCGTCGAGGCGTGCTCAGACGGTGTGCGTGATGGGTCGCTCGGTGTATCGGCTCGTGCGCTCGCGCTGCGACCGGGTCGGAAGGCGGTGCGATGAAGGCCAGCGTAGCCTTGTCCGCGAGACCGGCCGTGAGCATGGCGCTCGCAAGGCAGTGCTGGCGGTAAAGCTGTTGGCAGGCGGGGCCTGTGAGCGTTGGGTCGTCCGGGGACACGAACAGTCCGGGGGTGGTGCGGGCGATCTCCGTGTATCGCGGGTGGGGCGGCGGTGCGGGTTCGTGACCGGCCTCACTATACTTGATCTCGATGCAGAGGATGGCACGGGCACCGGTCGCGTCCCGACCGCGTAGCACGACATCGTAGGCGGTGCGGTCGGCGGTGTAGCGCGGGTCGCAGCGGCCCGGTGAGTGCTCAAACAGGATGTCGGTGACTAAGGTCAGTGTCCCAGGCATCAGCTCGGCGACGAAGCGGGTGGCGAGTGCGAGGTCGCGGGCGAGCGGGCCGAACAGGTTGAAGGCCAGTGGCTGCGAGGACAGCAGGTTGGTCCTGAGGCGGTCGACGTCGTAGGCCGCGCCGGGCTCCCGGTAAGCCAAGGCGCGGGTGACCACCGGGACGATGTCCGTATGAAGGAAGTTGCTGCCGAGGGCGCCGGCGGCGGTCGAGATGCGCGAACCGAGGCGGCGGGGGCGGTGCGGTTCGCGGCGATCGATGTGCGTGCCGATCGCCAGGCCGCGGTCCTCGCGCCAGAGCGCCTGCATGAAGCGGGCGGCGGCCTTGAAGCGGTGATCGGCGGGGACGAAGACGCGATGTCGGCGGCGGGCAGCTTCGGAGATGAGGGGTACGCGGTCGATCGGGCCGAGGCCGGAGGGGTCGAGGATGGCGCGGGCGGCGTCCGCGAAGAGGGTGGGGTCGTCGGCGGCGGGCGGCAGAGGGGCGGTGGTGTCCATCGGGCTAGTCCTGGGTCACGGCCGCGGGGGTGCGACTGGACCGGGATTCCCGGAGGGACCAGCGTGATGAACGACGAAGGGGTTGACGCGATGTGGCTTCCTACCAGGCCACCGGTGCGCATGGGTGTGGACGGGTGGATGCTTCGGCGTGGTCGCCGGTCCGCCAGGGGTCGGTCGCAGCCGTCGTCATCCACATCGGCGGCGGTACGGCAGGCATGCCGGCGGTGTTGGCGTAGGGGTGGTAGGCGCAGGTAGTGCACCGCCGCCACCCTGCCGGCTACGTGCGCCTCGTCCCTGGTCTGACTGATGTTTTCGCTAAGATAGCGGGTCCGACAGCCGGGGTGCACTCGCTGCCGTGCGTCAAAAGTGAGACCCGGATCGTCGGGGACTGGCGGCATGCGGCGCTCGGGACCAGGAAATCGCAGCAGCGCTTGGAATTCCATCTGCGATGCTCACCGAATTCCATACTGCCGATATCGAGGCCGGCCGGGCGATGGCCAGCGTCAACATCAGGGTTGAGATTTTACGCTCCGCGACTGGCGACGGTCGACCCTTCAACGTTGCCGCCGCCAAGGCGGCATTGCGCTTCCTTGAATCCAAAGCGCGAGCATGACGAAGGGGCGAGAAGGCATTCCGCACGATAGGCGAGTTTGCGGCGGTGCTCGACGTTCCTCAGCACGTTCTTAGCTTCTGGGAAGCCCGTATTGCCGAGGTGCGGTCGCTGCGGACGATGCGTGGGCAACGCCGCTACCGGCCCAAGGACGTCGAGCTGATGATCGTAATCAGGGTGCTGCTGCACGTGCCGTGCACGGCTACTCCATCCGCGGCGTGCAGCGCCTGCTTTGGGATCGCGGCATCATTCACCTTCGGCCAGCGGCCGGTGACGCAGCGGCGGCACCGTCCTCAGCGCCTGCTGGTATCGCTCGCACGCAACCGCAACCCTGGAGTCAAACATCTGATACTGTGAAATAGGTCCCAATGCGAAGGCCGGCATCCTGCCGGCCTTCGCTGCAATCAGGTATTATCTACGATATATAAACATTATTAATGAGTTCCTAGGTAATCATGCATATAACAACTCAAGCTTAGCTGACTGCGGCGTAAATGCTATGCCCCCGCCGGGAGTAGTCGGATCAATGCTGATATTAATACCAAGCCATTCGCTGCTTGATAGGACTTCATTTATCAAATTGGCGTCCAGCTCGACAGTATAATCAGACAACAAGCTATTCTCAAAGGTCATCACTTGGGAGCCCGCGAGGATTCCTGCGTTCCAGTCTGACAGGCCTACTTCTCCATTTCCAGCATAAATAGAGTAATTCACATTTTTTGCGAGATTTAGATAGCCGTCATATGGATCAAAATGTAGTACCGCTTTGGTTACGTTGGCTGGATGTGTTGCAATACCAAATTCTAATCCACCCTGTATCTCATAATCAAACGATAAACCTGTTCCTTCATATGGGTTGACAGATTCATCTGAATAAAGAAAATCAGCAGACCCGTCTCTATCGGTATCCCTAATATTTCCTTGGACATCAGCGCTATAAAACATAGGCTCGTACGTGTCGTTATCCTGAATCACACCCCTCGCTGAGGCAACTGAAAGTGTGACACCATCTGTCGGATCAAAGATCTCTAGATGAAGCTCTTCCCATCCCTCGACGATATTATCATCAATAGTTTGTACGAGTATCTGGGTTCCGCCCTCACCAGGCTGAATAGTAAAGCTACCACTCATGCTGTGATAGTCGACATCGGCCTCGGCGCTACCTGGGACTGTCCGATAACCAAATGTTACTGGAGCAGACGACGCAGAAGATAGAACGATGTCAAACGGAAGAACCTGTCCTTCCGTCCACCCCCCCGAGGGACTCACGCCTAAAGTCGGCGGCGCTTCATTCGCGCCGATGATTTCCCACGACGCAGATGCGTCGGTGGTAGCGACACCATCCGACACGCCGTAGCTCACGCTCACCGTCTGCGTGACGCCAGCCGCCAGGCTCTGGTAGGCGGCGTTGGATGGGTCCAGTGTGAAGCTGTGACTTGCCGCGTCGTACGTCACGCCCGCTGGTAGGGCGTTCGGGAGGTTCACGACTGACAGGGTCGTGCCGGTATCCACGTCCGAGGCCTTGGAGAGCGCATTGAGCGTCACCGCCGCGCCATCTTCGGTCGCCGTGCCCGTCACAGGACCAGAAACGACAGGACTGTCATTTGCACCGCGCACAACGACAGCCAAGCTCTGCGTTGATTGAGCGCCGTGCGAGTCGGTCACAATCATGGAAAGACCATTTACACTCCCTCCACCACTATCCGATGGATTAAGAGTGTCGAAAAATTGATCATCAGTTTTGACAGAGAGTATTCCGTCTGCGCTCAACTGGAAAAATCCGAGGCCGCCAAATTCTGCTGGTGCGAAAGTCAGTGAATCGCCATCAGGATCAAGAAAAAATGGTTTTAGGTCAAACGTCTTGGTTCCGGTTCCTTCGATAGCTTCGAAAAAGTTGGGCAGCGGGTTGGACAGAATAGGCGCATCGTTGGCACCTTGCACGATCCACGACGCCGATGCGGCGGTGGTCATGGTGCCGTCTGAGACACCGTAGTTGACGCTGACTGTCTGTGTGGCACCTGCCGCAAGGCTCTGGTAGGCGGTGTTAGCCGGGTCCAGCGTGAAGTTGCGCGTGGCCGGGTTGTAGGTGACGCCGGTCGGCAGGGACGCCGGAACGTTCACTACCGACAGCGTCGTGCCAATGTCGACATCCGAGGCGTTGGCAAGCGCATTTAGCGATACGGCCGCGCCGTCTTCGGTCGCCGTGCCCGTCAGAGGACCAGTGACGACAGGAGCGTCGTTGATGCCGGTGATCGTAAGCGTCACGTTTGCAGTAGCTAAATTTCCCGTGCCGTTCCCAACGGTGTATCTGAACTGTGATGTGTAGGTCTGCCCGGCTGCAAGGAAATCATATGCAGTGCCCGGGTCAACTACCACGGTGCCGTTCGCTCCCATAACAACTCTGACGGTTGCCGAACTTTCCGGCACAGCAATCTGCGCAACTACGTCGCCAAGCGCAGCGTTGCCACCAGTCAACTTCTGGATGCTGAGGTTCATACCCGACCGCAACGATTGATCGTTGGCGAGCGCGTTGATCGTTATTGTCTGGTTCTCCGTACCAGCACCGCTATCGGAGCGAGCTACCGGGCCATTGGCGCTGTAGGTGGTTGTGCCAAATTTAAGGTACTCGACGTTGCCGACGTAATCCGAACCGTCAGAGCCGCCGGCAATCTGAAAGGCGGGTGCAGCGTTAAAAGTACCGACAGTAATGGAATATTGATCGACCGAATTGCTGTAGACTGCGGTATCGACACCGTCTCCGCCATCGATGGTGTCATTGCCTCCCGCTCCAGTGATTAGGTCATTACCTCCAGCTCCACGGATATCCTCGCCTATAGCCGAGCCTTTAATAACGTCGTCAGACTTCGTGCCATTTAGATTGGTTTTCTTGCCGTCGCCATTGATCGTAGCCATAGCTTCCTCCTGTAATTTTGAGCGGATTGCCGCCGCCGCGGCTGTTGCTTGTTTATCTAGGTAGCGGCAGGTCGTGATGGCACTTGAGTGCTATCTCTCCCGCCACGCCTTCGTGATCTGATCAGCGAGCGGCTTGGTCAGGTACGAAATGACCCTGCGCTCACCCGTCTGAATGAAGCTCTCGACGGGCATACCGGCCACTAGCTTCAGATCTTTGAGGCGCTCCAGCTCACTGACTGCCGGCTTGATCCGTATCGTGTAGAAGCTCACGCCTGTCTTAGGGTCCTGGGTGATGTCCGCTGAGACCCGGCTGACCTCGCCCGAGAGCTCCGGGGTGGTGCGCTGGTTGAAGGCTGAGAAGCGCAGCACCGCCTTGTGGCTGATCCGGACCTGATCGATATCCTGAGGCCCGATCCGAGCCTCGACCATCAGCGCATCGGCCCGCGGTACGATCATCATGATCGGCTCACCCGGCGTGACGACGCCGCCTACCGTATGAACGGCGAGCTGATGCACCATGCCGTCCTGGGGTGCACGGATGTCGACGCGCTTGAGCCCGTCCTCGGCGGCCACCCGCTTCTCGACCAACTCCGCGAGCTTACCGCGGATCTCGGCCAACTCCTTGCCGACCTCCGAGCGCAGGTCCTGATCGATCTGCAGGATCTGTAGATCGGTTTCGGTCATCTTGCCCTTGGCCTGCGCGATGGACGAGACCAACGACCCACGCTCGCCCTCGAGCCGGGCTCCATCCCGCTCCAGCGCTGTCACTCGGGCGAGCGGGATCAGGTTCTTATGCCAGAGCTCGCGCACGCCTTTGAGCTCGTCACCTATGAGGCTGATCTCGCGCTGCTTGGCCGTAACTTGGTCGGTCATGCCCTGGATCTGCTCCCGAAGCTGGCCCACACGCTCCTTCAGCTGCGCCTTCTGGCCCTGACGAGCCGTGTGCCGGATCGTGAAAAGCCGTGTCTCATCGCCCACGAGACCGACGACGGCCGGATCCGTCCCGCGTCCGGTCAGCGCCTCGGGAAACCTGACCTCATCCTGCCCGTCCTGCTCCGCCTTGAGCCGCGCTTGCCGTGCCGTGAGTTCGTCTTGGCTCTTGGTGATCACCACCAGGTTGGCGCGGGTGATCGTCTCGTCGAGACGCACCAGGATGTCGCCGGCTCGGACCTCGGTGCCGTCGCGCACGCGCAACTCGCTGACGACGCCGCCGGTCGGGTGCTGCACCTTCTTCACGTTCGTCTCGACGACTAGAGAACCGGGCGCGATGACCGCACCGGCCAGTTCGGTCGTGGCAGCCCAGCCGCCGATCCCGAAGGTCAGCAGGCCTGTGACTGCGGTGCCGCCGATCAGCGCCTGACGCATCGAGCGGCGGGTCCTTCGATGCAGAGAGGTTGGCATCACGCAGTCCCCGCTTTGGCAAAGGTGGGCTGGCTGACCGCGACAGGCCGCGGCGCCGGTTTAATCCGCATGATCTCGTCCCTCGGCCCGAAGGCCTTGGCTTCGCCGTTTGCCATCACAAGGACGAGATCCACGGCGGCGAGCGCGCTCGGCCGATGCGCGATCACGATGGCAATGCCGCCCCGGGCCCGCACGTTGGCGATGGCCTGGGTCAGGGCCTGCTCGCCCTCGCCATCGAGGTTCGAATTGGGCTCGTCGAGCACCACCAGGAAGGGATTGCCGTAGAGGGCGCGGGCCAGGGCGATGCGCTGCCGTTGGCCGCCTGAGAGAGCTATGCCGCCCTCACCGATGCGTGTGTCATACCCTTGCGGCAGCCGCACGATCAGGTCGTGCACGCCAGCCTGCTCGGCAGCTCCAATGATCGCCTCGGGGTCGGGCTCGACCTCGAAGCGCGCGATGTTCTGCCTGATCGTGCCCTCGAACAGCTCGATGTCCTGGGGCAGGTAGCCGATGTGCAGGCCGAGTGTGTCCGGCGACCACTGGTCGAGCGTCGCCCCGTCGAGCCGCACGCTGCCCCGCGCCGGTTGCCACACACCGACGAGCGCCCGCGCCAGCGAGGACTTGCCGGACGCACTCGGACCGACGATGCCGAGCGCACTGCCTGTCTTGAGAGAAAACGACACCCCGTTGACGACGAAGCTCTGAGCACCCGGGGGTACCAAGCTGACTTCCTCGACCGAGAAGGTCGCGGCTGGCTTGCGAAGGGGCAGAGTCTGCGCTTGCTCCGGGAGGGCTACAAACAGCGCTCGCAACCGGGCCCAGCTTTGACGGGCGCCGGCAAACCCCTTCCAGTGCGCAATCACCTGCTCGACGGGAGCCAAGGCGCGGGCGGAGAGGATCGAGCCCGCGATGATGACGCCGGCACTGGCCTCGCCCTGTATGACCAAGTAGGCGCCGATCCCAAGCACGCCCGATTGGACGGCCATGCGCGCGACCTTGGACAGGCCGCCAAGCCCGCCCGCGACGTCGCTGGTGCGCTCGTGCGCATCAAGGTGCTTCTGGTTGATCTCACCCCAGCTTGTGCCCAGGCGTCCGGTCATTCCCATCGCAGCAATGACTTCCGCATTGCGGCGGCTGGCCTCAGCAAGGTTGTTGCGGACCGCCCCGTGCTGGGAGGCCGCCTGGATGGGTCGGCGCGTGAACACCTCGGTGCAAATCGTAAGGATCACGAGGACCAGAGCCCCGACCAGGGCGGCGATGCCGATCAGTGGATGAAACAGGAAGCAGATCGCCAGGTAGAACGGCATCCAGGGCAGGTCGAAGAAGCCGAAGGGCCCGCTGCCAGCTAGAAAGTTTCTGACCTGGTCGAGATCGCGCAGAGGCTGCAGGCCCAGTGACTTGCCTTTCGGATTCAAGGGCAGCTGCGCCACAAGGGCGAAGACGCGCGGGCTTAGGCGTTCATCCAGCGACCGCGCCATGCGCGTCAGGATGCGGCTGCGAAAGAAGTCGAGCGCGGCTTGGCCAGCAAACAGCACAGCCGCCAAGAGGGAGAGGGCGACGAGGGTGGGCACGCTCCGGCTCGGGATGACCCGGTCGTAGACCTGGAGCATGTAGAACGAGCCGGTGAGGTAGAGCAGATTGATGAGAGCGCTGAACAGCAGCAGGCCCAAGAACGCACCCCGGCAGCCGCTTACGGCAGCCACGAAGCCAGAGTTGGACGGGGTTTGGGCAACCGATGAGCGCATGTCTGTTGCCTCTTTCCGGCGATGCAGGCCATAGTGAGCCGCGCGCTCAAAGCCATGCCTTGAGCATTATGTTGAACAAAAAGTCGCCAAGGGTCGCCCACTTGTGTAAAGTGGCACCGTCTTTAGATAATACAGTCGTAACTTGCTAAATACTCAGATCGAGTCTCTGCTGAGTTGCTGCAGAGGCAGGCATGGTCTGAGGCTCATATCCCTAGCATCGCCCGTAGATTCGCCGCTATTCCTCAAATGATGTATGCGGCCTGATATTTTTAACGTTTTCGTAAGTTTCTGCGCCACCCGTGCGCACAAGCTAGGGAGCATGTGCCAGAGGCTGCCGTCGATGCTCTCTCGCGCCCAGCTGCGGGTCGCCGGTAACTTGGGCCGAGCTAGGATGCCGGCGCCCTGATCTTATGAACCGCACGTACATCGTTTGAGGGTTGCCTAATCCAGCGACGTGGTGCGAGCTTAGGCTCAAGCCTGCTGCGTGCAGGCCACGCATTTAGGCTGTGGATCAAGCCATGCCTCCACGCTGCGAATGGCAGCCGATCGAGACGGCTCCCCGGGACGGCACAGCCGTGCTCGTCTTCCATACGGACTGGGACCTGCTTCAGGTCGGCCTCTACTACGGCGAGTCCCATACCTGGCAGCAGCCCAGCGGCGACCTGCTGCGAACGCCGATGTACTGGATGAGCCTACCCTCACCACCGACACTGACGGCGTAGTTGCCTAATCCCGACCAGGGCCTGTTCGGGCTTGAACGTGTTCCGTTTGCGGGCGTTTTGCTCCTCCTGACTGGGAGGAGTGATGCTGGACGACGTGGAATGGAGAAAGCTGGAGCCACTGATCGATGCGTGTCGGCCGAGGGGTAAGACCCCGCCGCAGGATCTGCGACGCACGATCTCGGCCATCCTCTGGCGGCATCAGAACAAGCCAAGTGGCGCGCTATCCCCTCTGACCTCGGTCCGTGGCCGCGGGTGGCTCAGACCTTCATCCGCTGGGCGCGTCTGGGTGTCTGGGAGCAACTGTTGCAGCTTGCGCAGCGGGATGGCGTGCAACTCAGGATGACCTTCGTCGACGGCACTAACATCCGCGCGCATCAGAAAGCTGCGGGAGCCCGCCGAAAGGGGGCACACAAGCTGAGCGGGACAAGCGTGAGGCGCTGGGCCGCTCGCGTGATGGCTTCGGCACAAAGGCCTGCGTGATCGCCGACGGGCTCGGACGAGCGGTCGCCTTCATCCTGGCTCCCAGCCAGGCGCATCAACTGCCCCATGCCATCCCGCTGATAGAATGCGTCACCGGCGTGCCAAAGTGGGTGGTGGCTGATCAGGGCTATGCCAGCCACGCCTTCCGCGGGCAGATCTGGAACCGGGGCGCACGGCCCGCGATTCCTCCAAAGCGCAACGAGGCCCCGGTCGCCTGCCCCGCCTGGATCTACAACAACCGCAACCAGGTCGAACGGCTCTGGGCTCGTTTGAAAGAATGGCGTGCTATCGCAACACGCTATGAGAAAACCGCATCAAGTTTTATAGGCGTTCTTGCCCTCGCCGCCGCTCTCGACTGGCTCAAGAGCTCACAGGCCGTAGGACTGATGCCCGAGGTTGGCACCCTGCGGAACCACACGGTTGCAGTCATATTCCAAGGGACGGCAGCTAACTTGGTTGTCAGATTTTGGGTCCGAGGCCGGGCGGAAGGGCTCCACCGAGACAGCGTCGCCCGCCCGAGCGACGCCTTCCACCAGTGAACTTCGCTCACGTCAGGGGAGGATCGCCAGACGGGTAAGCAGAGCGACGAGCTCGGCTTGTCGATGCGTGTTGGTCTTTGAGAACACAGTGGCAAGCTGCTTGCGCACGGTGCTCACGGTCACCTGCGCGGCGGCTGCGATCTCCTCCGCGCTCTTACCGCAGGCCATCTCGATCGCCAGTCGAGCCTCGGATGGCGTGAGGCTGAAAAGTTTCCGTAGAACGTCTGCTGATGGGCGCGGCATCACACCAAGGTCGATCAGGATCACCGCCTTGTCGACGCCAGCCGTCCCGCCCTTGCCAATCTGCATGGTGCGCAGGATCAGCGGGCGGCCTGGTCCCGTTCCATTCCACTGGATGGCCACCCAGCCATCCTGATCCCCCTTGAGTCCCGCAGCGGCTCCCGAGCGAAGCAGGGCGTCGGCGGCCTCGGAGCTCCAGGCTCGATCGTCACCGTGCAGGCTCGACGATGTCGTATCCGCCAGCAGCCTTGATGCCGTCGTGTTAATCCGAATCACACAACCAGCCGCATCGAGCAGAAGCCCGCCATAGCCCATGCCGTCGAGAGCATCGAGCAGGGGTTTGCCTAGTGGCATGATCACTCCGGATCAAAACCCAATGTGAATCATTTCACTGAATGCCGTCTGCCAGTCAATATTGATTTTCGGCCTTTGCATGGTGACGGCCCGGTGGCAACATTCAAGTGGGTGACCAGACTGTCAGAGAGTCTTGTCAGCAACGGACAAGGCCTGCACATAGATGGCTGAACACCCACCGGTATGCCCTTGGCGGCTCGATTGAGCGCGGCTGCGATGGCATTAAGCGTGACCGGCTTTGATAGAAGCTCGAGTGATCGGATCTGCGCGACCTGCGCCCGCGTCTGTACATCGGCAGATGCGGTCATGAAAATTGATAGGATGCCGAGGCGCTTCTGGATCTCTGAGGCTGCGTCGATCCCATTGGTGCCGTTGGCCAGCCGTACATCCACCAAAACGAGATCGGGTCGATGCGTCTCCGCAGCTTCGACTGCAGCCGGTGCCGTGGCCGCCATGCCCACCACCACATGCCCAAGGCTTTGCAGACAGCTCTGAAGCTCCAGGGCCAGAACCCCATCCTCCTCCACAATCAAAAGCCGGAAGGAACGGGATGAGCCTGGCTCCGCCTCGCAAGACGACAGTTCTTGGAGATCTGTCGGCCCAGCTGGATCAGATGAGTTGGGAGACAAAGTTGCATGTTCGAGCACACGCTCCCGAACCCAGATCTCGGCCGCCGACAGCGAGGCAAACAGCAGACCTCCAGCCTCGCACGGGCCAAACCCGACCTCGCGATACCACCCTTCCGTCTCGCTCTCGTTCTCCTCTGGACTGATGGACACCAGGATGGTGACGATCCGGGCGTGGCGTGCGCGGCCCGGCACCATGGCGGAAGGAAGCGGCGATCGGATGAGCTGCGCTCGTTGGCTCGGCTACGGAGGTGGGGCGGATGTGGGGTTAAGCGGGTCTCTGGGGCATCGACCCGTCGGGCCGAGCTGGAGGTCGTTGGCTACTATCGATGCCGCGTGTCGGCAGAACTGGGCCGTCGCGAAGTGCCAAGTTCCAAATACTTAGCGGGGTCGAGATCGGCGGAAAACCGGCGATGGTCCGGGTCGGGTGGTTGGTGTCGGGGTCAGTCTTCGGTCGAGCTCAGGCGCGTCGGGCCGTATGGGCACAGTGGTATGGGTGCCGGAGCCAAGCGGTCCTTATCTACCCTGCCGAGAGTGCGCCGGCGCCCACTGGCGGGGGCGTCGCAGGCGGTGGGAGCGGTCCTGCAGGGCTACCTCGTCTGCCACCGGCTTGGGTGATTTTCAGCGTAATGTAGTGGTCATGATAGCCGAGACGCAGGCGTTGACCGAGTCGCCCTTCGCAGGGATGCGGGGCTGTGGCATGTCGGACGGCCCTCTCCTCAGGGGGCGTCGCTGTCCCCAGTCGCCTTCGGTTGCAAGCGCCAGACCGGTACGTGGTTCGGGTCGAGCCGGGCGCGCCGCTCCGCCATGAACCGGCTGAGCGAGGACGTCGTCGACAGGACCGCGTCACCGATCGTCAGACGCAGCCGTCGCTGGTCACTCTCCCCGGCATCATCAGTCTCGCGCAGCAGCCATTGCACCCGGTGGAGGTCAACCGTGCCGCCTGTGATCAGCGCGCTGGCGTTCGCGGAGTGGTCGATCGCCTCGGTGTGGCACCACAGCCAGAGCAGGTGCTCCGCGCTCGCCAGCCGCGCCGGAACGCCGAACCACGGACGGGTGATCGCCTCGGCCAGCAGCCCCGCCTCGGTTGCGCCGATGCAGGGGCGCAGCGTCAGGGTGACAGGCCGTAGGCACAGCTGCGGGTCCATGTGCGTCACGAACCGAGCCCGCGTCGCCTGCACAAGCTTCGCGGCGTGCTCGCACCTGTCTGGGTCGAGGTCGGCGACGATCTCGATGTCGCCGACGAAGCGGGCTTGCTCGTGCAGGGTCAGGGCGATGCGGCCGACCACGGCGTAGGGGAGTCCGGCCGCGTCGAGCCGTCCGACGATGTCACGAAAGATCGCCGGCAGCATCCCCGGCGTTGGGTTGTCCGGGTCGGTGACGTCGACCAGCAGCGCCTCGATGTCGGCCGAGCTGCCGCCCATGCTGCGTGTCCTCCGGGTCAGGCGAGCGTGCGGTAGTGCGCGTCCGAGCGCACCGTGTGTGTCTGCCCGGTCAGGCCGAACAGCCTGACGAGTTCGGCGACCGTCTCCGGCCGCTGCAGGCGCCGGTCGGCGTAGAGGGTGAACAGCGCCGGCCCGCGCATGTAGACCACCCGCCCGCGTGGGAACGCCTCGTATTCGTGACTCGCGATGGCTGGCGGCAGGCCGCGGCGGCGCAGAGCCGTCGCCCCGAGGTGGCGCCATACCTCCCAGACCTCGTGGTGCCCGCGCGGGTGGGTAAGGCAGTCGCCGTAAGGTTCCGCCTGCGCCAAGGTCGTGCGGTCCGTGACCAGTACCGTGCGCCCGCCGTCGGGCACGCCCCAGAAGATGCCGACGTATGGCTCGGTCACTGTCTGGCCGTCACGATGCGCCGATCCGTACTCGGTTTCGGGTTGCATGGCGTCGCCCCTCTAGAGGGTGTATCGTCAGCGGGCTTGTGGGCGGATCTCGTCCGCGCCGCAGGTGTCGCGGCAGACCGTCTGCAGCACGGTGAGGTCGTCCGGCCTGACGACGTAGTCGACCGTCGCACCGTCCGCGCGCTCCCAGCGGCCGACGCAGTAGTCGGCGTAGCAGGCACGGATTTCCGGGTAGCGCTTGCAGAACGGCTGGGTGCACGTGTCCGCCGGGGTGCGCGGCAGCGGCGTGGCCTTCGCGCCCAGCAGCTCCGTGCGGCGCTCGGCGTAGTCCGCGGGGTAGGCTTGGCCGGCGTAGAACTCACCCTCACGCAGCGGCGGCAACACGTAGTGCGGGCTGGGCACGGGTGCGACGGGACTAGCGGCATCAGGCTTCGGTAGGTCGCTCTCGCCGCAACGGACGAGGTCCAGCGTCTCTGGCTTACGGTCGACGAAGCTGTTCGTGATCGTGATCTTACGTGGACCGGTCCTGAGTATCGAAATGTCCGTGCGGAAGTTGAAGGGCGACTCCTGGCCGATCTCGCAGATCAGGTCGAGGTTCACACCGGTCGGATAGACCTTTGCCTTCTCCACTATGCAGCCGATGTCGAGCGCGCGCCCGTCGTAGACGGAGTTCTCCTCCGCGTCGAAACGAATGCGCTGGTGAAGGCGCGGATCGAGTCCGCGACACTGCTCCAGGTTTGGCGCCCAGAAGCCGTCGTAGGGTGCGAGCGGCAAGGTCGGTTTGGCGGGTTTGGCGGGTTTGGCGGGTTTGGCGGGTTTGGCGGCGGCCAACGTCGATAGGCAGCTAAGTGCCGACACGAAGAAGGTGGTGGCAATGCCGGCGGATAAAATGTGCATGGTCACGTTTCCCGAGTCGTCCACCGGCATCGACAGGCGGAGCGGATCGAAGGGGCGTGGGCCCGCATGGCGGACCCAACGGCGATCGAGAAGCGTCGCGGCCGCTGGTGGATGCGAACGAGAACGACAGGCCGAGTTGCTGCGCGGTAGCAGTCGGCGTGAAGCTACGAATGAAGGTGCGGCGGGCAGCGGGTCGAGCTGAGCGGACGGGCCGAGAGGAACATGACGAATGGTCTCGCGGAAGCTCCGGCGGAGCCGAGGATAGGTATTCCCGTTCCCCACCCCGCGAATTTACCGCCGGCTGCAGATTCCCGCTGCGGCCGGCGGTCGCACCCTGATCAGACCGGGCTGGATGTCAGATCCTTCGGGCGGCGGAAGGCAGCTGTACCTTTGCCCGGCCGGCCGACCGCGTAGACCCGCAGGTTGTGCTGGCTTCTCAGGCTCTCGGTGATCGTCCCGACCGCGCCGTCCCTCTGGTCCGCGTCGAAGCCGAACAAGACAAGGCGCGGTTCGGGGTCGACTCGCAGCTGGCGTGCGCCGGAGGCCACCTCAGCCACGAGCGGATCGCGCTGCAGCAGTGCAGCTGCGTCGAGACCGCGGGCCAGCCGCACCGTGCGGCGCAGGGTGTCGAGGCGGACGAGGTCGCGGCACAGGGCGGGGTAACTCGTAGCGAGGCGGTCGGCCTCGTGCTTCAGCGTGGCACGGTAGCGTTCGACCTGTCCGACGATGGCTGGGGTAGATCTTGAGCGCAGCGCAGGGGTTTGTCGCGAGCTTGGCCTCATGGAAGACGAGCCATGCCTCATCGGTCACGTCCTGCTCCTCCAAGCTCGCCACGTCGAGCCGATCCTGCTTCGTCGAGGAAGGTACCGTGTTCACGTCAGGGGACTGGAACGCAGCATCCACCTCAGCCTGCGCTCCATCAGGCTCGGCCGCGGTGTCGAGGGGTGCCCCGGTGAGTGAGACCTCAACGTCGACGACGTTCGGACTGGCCTGCACCAGTGCGTGCACACCCGTCTTCTCCAGACCGGCGAGCGGCGTTGCGGCCCGCTTCATTTCTGCCAGCGTCGCCGGTCCTTCATAACGGGTCCAGACCGCTGCAGCTGGATCGAGACCGAAGCCGCCATCCGCGGCGAGGCGGGTCATGGCCTGGCGCTGGCGCACAAGGTACTTCACGTGCGTCTCAGCCCCGACGCCCTCGCTCGCTGGGGTGATCCGGAAGAGTGAGGCGCCGCGGTAGTAGACGTTGAGCGACCGGTTCCGGACCGCCAGCAGCAGGTCTGGGTCGGCGAGCACATCGGCCCACCACGCTCCGTTCGGCGCGTCCGCCAGAGCCTCGAGGGCGGCGAGGAAGGGCTCGCCCAGGCTTCGATACGGAACGGCAGCCGTACCGCTTCCAGGGGCGTTCTCCACGCTACTCATGCCGCCGTCTCCCACCATTGTCCGTCCTCTCTGATCGTGACGCATGCGCCGAACAGCGCCGGGAAGCGCTCAGGTTCGAAGGTGTGGACCGGAACGAGCTGCCTCGGCGCGATCGCCTCCGCCAGGCGCTTCAGGTCCGGGATGCTGGCGTGGCCCGAGGTGTGGGCGTGGCTGAGCGGAACGGCGCGGGTAGCCAGATCGGTGACGAGCGCCTGGCCTCGGGGCTGGCCGAGGTAGCCTGTCCGCTGCGACCAGATGGACCGTGCGCCGGCCAGATAGTCGGCTCGGTCGAGGTCGGGCAGCAGCGAGTGGCGGAACAGCAGGGCGGCGCGGGGCGCGATCGCCGCGAGTTGTTCGGCGTAGATGCGGTTGGCTCCGTGCCGCTCGATCAGGTCGAAGCGGCCGGTGCGCTTGATCCGCACGCGCTGGTGCTGGGGGACAAAGACACTGATGCCCGGCCAGTCGGATTGCGGTATGCGCGGCTTGCCCGTCGCGGCCAGCACCTCGGCGGCGTAGAGGTCGAGCACCAGTGTGCGGCCTGTGCGCTTGCATGCGCGGTAGAGGGAGACGACGCGGTCGATGTTCTGAACCGATGCCGCCACCAGCGCCGTGCCTTCGGTGTCGGCGAACAGGCTGACGAAGCGGTTCTCGATGTCCGTCTCGGTCGGAAAGGTGTGGTCGTCGTCGAGGCGGCCGAGACTCGATCCCTCCAGCAGCAGGGTGTCGATCCCGCGCGGCGGGTCGCGCACGAGGTGCTCGAACAGTGCACCCTTGCGGCCGTGCGCGCGGAGATCCCCTGAATACAGCAGTCGTTGCCGACCAGCCTCCACCAGCAGGGCGTAGGCGTCGTAGGCCGAGTGGTCGACGAGGATCGGCATGACGGTGAACGGGCCGAAGCGGAGCGCCTGCCCGTCGGTGAAGGTGACGGTGTTTGTCGGGACATAGCTGTCCGGGACGAAGGCGGCGGCGGCCCGGAGGCTACGCAGGGTCGCGGCGCCCATCGCCACGGGTAGGTCCGGCCCGGCGAGGTGGCTCAGTCCTACGTGGTCGCGGTGGCCGTGGCTGAGAACGAGCGCGAGGAGATCGCCGCCGCCGGTCAATCCGTCGATCGCCGGGTGGCGGCTCGTATCGTCGGGGGACCCGTCCAGCGGCAGGCCGAGGTCGAGCAGCAGCCGGGCCCCATCGTGCTCCAGCTCGACGCAGGTGCCGCCGATCTCGCGCGTGCCGCGGTGGATGCGCACCCGCATCGTGACCCTGTGCCCCGTGCGGTCTTCCTGCCGCGGGCTGAGCTTAGCCTTACCGTGTGGCTATAGCCAGTGGTTAGATAGCCCCTGTTGAACGCTGATCCTCGCCCATGAAGGGTCGGGCATTGGTAGCGTGGAACCTGCGCCGGGTGCGTGTGGCGCAGGGCTTGAGCCAAGAGCGGCTGGCGGCAGACGCGGGCGTGGATCGGGCGTATCTCGGTGGGCTGGAGCGGCAGGCGGAGAATCCGACGGTCGATCTGCTCGACAAGGTCGCCGAGGCGCTGGCCGTACCGCTTGGCGAACTATTCGTCGCGCCAGCTGAGGACGAGGCTCCACCTGCTCCGTTACGCGGAGGGCGCCGGAGAACACTGTGAGTTCTGTCCTCGCATCAGAAGCTGTGTCCGAGCCCCGGCGGCACAAAGTGAGGAAAACTAGCTTGCTTTTGGCATTTCCGGGAAGCTTGGGAAAAAACCTCTGTCATTCCAGTTAGATAGCGAGCATCGGACTTGAGAGTGCCGACATCCTGCGTGCATAAGGGGAAGGATCGGCGTGCAGATTAATCCCAAGCCTGTCTTTAATGCACGCTTCAGCGCACACGCATGGGGCGGGGACCTGCTATCCCGCCCCATGCGTGTGTGCTGGCTTTCCCGGCTACCGGCGTCTGCGGGGTGTGAGACCGTGAGCTTGGTTCTGGGCCTCGGGCGCGAACGCGTACATCGCGTCGACCTCGTCGGTCTTACCGGTGATGAAAAGTGCACGCCCCGGGATGAAACCACATGACAGGACGGGTGCTGACATAGCCTTCACGATATTGAGAACATCGGCGTGGAGGTAATGACCGAGCTCGAGCAACGGCAACTCCTCTCCTACCGAAGGCTCGGCACCTTCGTCCTCAGCCGGTCCGCTAGGCAGGATCGATGTGTCCGCCCGAGTCAATGAACCCGCCCCCCAGTCTCCGACCTGTTCGCCCGTCATCCGGAAGGGGGTAATCTCTTGCAGCAGTGTCACCTCTCGATCCGTAGCCATACGGATGGGAATGCAGGTGCACTTGTATGTGTTGGGTCGCCATTCGGTGATCGCCTGCAGGCACACGTGACGATCCTGCACGACGAACGGGAAGCCGATCTGCAGGACGCGTGTTCCCGCCCCGGAGACGACGAGGCTCGCAAGCGTGAGCGCCTTGTAGAACTCATCCCGGTCACACTCGAAGGGGTACGTCGGTTGCACCGCCGCGATCCGTTGGATGTGCGGCATCGGCTCGGGAAGCGGACGGAAACCGAAGCGTGTACGCTGGTCTTCGACGAGCACGCCATCGTCGTCGGCCCACACGGTCACGGTAGCGTCAGTCAAAGTCAGCAGGTTCGCGACTGCGTTAATGTCCCTCTCCGCGATTTGGAACTGCAGGCCGGCAAGGGCCGGATGGCAGTACTGCGCGAACAGCTGCTGCTTGGCGGCTATCGCCTGCGCGTTCTCGATTTTGATCTGACACAGGCTGAGCTCGCGCACGTCGTCGCGCGACGCGGCCGGCTTGACAGCGAGAAGGGCTCTACGGAGGGCCATTGACTCGCACTGCGTCGGCGTTCCGGTCCGTTCTGGGAATGCCGCTCGGACCGGCGTCCGGCCAACTATCGAGAAGCGAAGGATGCTTTGCTCGTCAAGCAGGCAGATGACTTTCTCCTCAATGTTAACGATGAACACGAGGCTACCTTCGAAGTACCATTTGCCCTTCGGTCCAGATTCCTTCTTGTTGGGCTTTGCGACGTGACGCAGGAGGTTGGCCGGAGCCTCGCAGGATACCGCCGCGGTCGGAGCACCACTCTCGGCGTAGGGCACTGACGTGGTGTCGGGGATCGTCGCCGAGCTCAGGTCGCAGAGCAACGCCTCCGGCGTGATCGACAGGCGTACGGGTTCGTCGGCGTACTTGGCGCCACGTGCCGACAGCCGGCGGTCGAAGTACTTGAACCGCGCCCGATTGATCACGAAGCGGAAGCCCCCTTCGGCCTCCGGAATGGAGGGCAGTTCGGTCCCAGAGCCCCCGGGGGGTGCAGGGGGCGATCCATTGGGCGTCGTCTCAGCCGTAGCAGCGGTGGTCTCGGGCGCTGCCACATTCGGCATTGGGGTCGGAATTTCCGCCATAGTTATCGGCTCGTCCCCTTTCACAGCGCAGGTATCGGCGTCATGGGGCGGTGGGCGAGCCGCTTCAGGCTCGATCGGACGAGTCGGGGAGGCGGGCGTGAAAACGCTGTGGGGCATGAAGCTTCGATGCTCCTAACGTGAAGTCGGCCATACCGACGGGCGACGGGTGTACGCAGAGAAGATCCTTCAGGATCAGCTGCCAGCTTGCCGCCAGCAATCCCAGGACCGTTTCCGGTATTCAGGCGAGCGCGTGCGACGCGCCTCGAAAGCGGCGAGAGCGGTGGCGCGCTCAGCTTTGACGAGCGTGTTCGTGCTCACCGGCCAGCGCACGTCGACAAGGCGGCGCTCCTCGGCCAGCGCATTCATCTCGGCGAGGCGGGCATCGTACTCGGCGAGCTCCCACCCACGGCCGAACCAGGGCCACGCGCCGTCGTCGAAGGCGTTCAGGAGCGGGAGGGCGTCATCGGCCGCTGCCTGGCTCTTTCGACCTAGCGCGTCCGCGGTTCCGAATCGCTGCGCGCAGGTGAGCGAGCCCAAGGGCCGTCGCTCGTCGAGCCGCACGCCGAGGCAGTCGATCAGGCGCGCGTGGCGGCCCTTTTCGTCCCGAGTGACGAGGGTCGGATCGACACCGCGCAGCAGCTCGCGGACGCAGCGGTGATGGAACGCGACGCGTCCGGCGCGCGCGTGGCCTTCGTGGTATCTAACTTCCCCAACAGTCGCCCGCCGACCGGCGCGCGACGTTGCGAAGCCCGTCCCGATCCATGGTAGAAACTTCTCGTCCCGCTCGAACTCGACCTGACAGGCAAGGCGCGTCGAGAGCCGGCCGTCGCGCTCAACTTCATGGACGTAGATGAAGGGGAAGACTACCTGCCCGCGGTAGGACAGGCGCTGACGAGCCCGGCGATGGAAGTCGTTGACCGCATCTGCCCCAGCGACGTGATCGTCTCCGAGGTGACGGAAGATGAGGAACAGGTTAAAGCATTGTCCGTAAGCTTGCCCGACGAAACTCGCCGATGTGCAGATCGCCCGCGCTTGTGATTGGTTAAGGTACTGACTTGGTACTGTCTGCGACGTAGTGTTGGGCGCAGCGTGGATGGCGATCGGAAGCGACGCGGCCTGCACTTGGAGTCGAAGACGCGGCCGAACTGAAGCGCCAACGGGTGGAGCAAGTTCGTCCACACTCATACCCGGCGGCCGCATCCCCTGTACGAGGTCAGCGAAGGCTGCGAGGCGGAGTTCGAAGTCCGTTCCCGTGGTCATCATAACTCTCCCAGGAGGCGTGCGCAGTCCTCGACGAAGGTCGATAGCGGCACGCCCGTGCCGCTGCGCGCGTGCCACGCGGCCAGCCGCGCAACGAGAGCCCGGCGATCTTCCGGCGGCAGGATTGCCAACGCGCTGTCCTCAAGGCCGCCGCGCACCTCAGTGAAACTGAGCTCGAGCAGGAAGGCCTGCATCGCCTCCGCCTGAGCGGCCGGCTCAGCCGGCCAGTCTCTGCGGCAGGCCACGGCAGCCGGGACGTCGCCGTCCAGGAGATGATTGAGACAGACCACGCAGAAGTCGAAGTCCTGCGGCGGACTGGCGCCGCGTACAGCAGCCACCGTCAGCGGGCCGACTCCGACGACGGAGAGGACGCGCTCGAACTCGTCAAGGAGCGCGCGATAGCTCGGACCTGATCCGCCCCCACTGAAGTGGTCCGCCCTGAGGTATGGCTTTTGAGCCAGATGAGGACGGACAGATGGGAACGAAGCGGCACAAGCCGGAAGACGTGGTCGCCAAGCTGCGGCAGGTGGATGTTCTGGTCTCGCAGGGCCAGAGCGTGGCGGAGGCGATCCGGGCCATCGGCGTGACGGAAGTGACCTACTACCGCTGGCGCAAGGAGTACGGCGGCCTGAAGAGCGATCAGGTTCGACGGATGAAGGACCTGGAGGTTGAGAACCAGCGGCTGCGCAAGGCGATTGCGGATCTCACCCTCGACAAGCTGATCCTGCAGGAGGCCGCTCGGGGAAACTGACCAGCCCCGCGCGCCGACGCGCCTGCATCGCGCATGTCATGAACGTCCTAGACGTCTCCGAGCGCCGCGCCTGTCGGGCGCTCGGGCAGCATCGCTCGACGCAGCGCAAGGTGCCGCGGGGAAGAGAGGATGAGGCCGCGCTGACAGCCGACCTCGTGGAACTGGCTCGCCAGTACGGGCGCTACGGCTACCGGAAGATCGGTGCATTGCTGAAGGCGGCGGGCTGGTTCGTCAACGACAAGCGGGTCGAACGGATCTGGCGGCGCGAGGGGCTGAAGGTCCCGTCTCGGCAGCCCAAGCGCGGCCGCATCTGGGACGGGGATGGTTCCTGCCTGCGATTGCGGGCGGAGCGTCGCGATCACGTCTGGTCCTACGACTTTGTCGAAGCCCGCACGCACGAGGGCCGCAAGTTCCGGATGCTGAACGTGGTCGATGAGTTCACGCGGGAGTGCCTGGCGATCCGCGTCGCACGCAAGCTGAAGGCGGCGGACGTGATCGACGTGCTGTCCGACCTGTTCATCCTGCGCGGCGTGCCCAGCCATATCCGCTCGGACAACGGTCCGGAGTTCATCGCCAAGTCCGTGCAGGCCTGGATCACCGGTGTCGGCGCCAGAACAGCCTACATCGCACCCGGCTCGCCATGGGAGAACGGTTACGTCGAGAGCTTCAACGCACGACTACGGGACGAGCTTTTGAACGGTGAGATCTTCTACACGCTCAAGGAGGCGCAGATCGTGATCGAGAGTTGGCGTCTACACTACAACAGCGTGCGCCCGCACGCCTCGCTCGGCTACCGACCACCGGCCCCGGAGGTGTTCGTGCCGGCCTTCACCGCTTGGCCGGCTGCGCTCACTCGGTCGGCTCCGCCGGCCAAGCGACCCGTGGAGCAAAGGCCGACCCTGCACTAACTTAGAACTTGGACCACCGCGTGGGGGCCGATCAAATTGCCTCGACGCCCAGGCCGCGGTGGCGCGGGTGCTTGCCATAGTCGCCGGGCAGGCGTTCGACGCGCTCGCGGAAGCGCCCGGCATCCTTGCGCGTATAGACGCCGAGGGGTTTGTCGCCGCACACGTCGGCGAACAGGCGGTGGGTGGCGCTGGCCTGCGCCGCGGTCTGATTGTCCCAGCGCTTCGTTTCGACTTGCTGGGCGCGGAAGGCGGTCCCACGCTCGACGAACGTGGGCTCCGCACCGGGGACGGCTTCGTCCCTCTCGGCAGTCGGCGGCGCCGGGGTGGCTGATGGTGCCGTCTCTGCTGTCGGGGCCTCTGCCGGCGTCGGCCACTGCTTCGGCTGTGGCTCGGCAAGCGTAGCCTTCAGAAGCTTGTCGCGCGGCTCGTAGTTAAAGTCGCCCTCGTAGCGGGCCTTCAGCGCTTCAGAGAGGTCGATGCCGGCGCGCAGCATCGCCTGCTTGGCTTTAGCCGCCTCCGTAGGCGCAAGGTCCCGGATGGCGATCCCCTGACGCTTCAGCATCATCTCGGCGACGAAGGCCGCCTCGTCGAGGCGGTTGCCGGCCAGCGCCTCGCGGCCCTTGGCGGCCATCGTCGCGTACTGTGTGACTCGGGCCTCCCGTACGCCCTCGGACAACGGCCCACGGGTAAGCCGGCCGGCGTTCTCGTCGGTCAGCATCGTATCGTAGAAGTCGCGGACGAGGCGGGCGATCTGGTCGTCGGTCAGCATCGGCGTAGCGCGCAGGGTCGAGAACAGCTCTTCCGCCGCCACGTATAGCCGACAGGCCCTGAGCTTGGCAGCGCGGATATCGCCCATTCCGAGGCTGCGCACGAGTTCGTGGCGGCCGAGACGCTGCCGAAGGTCGGCCGGGATGCGGCGTCGGAAGTGGAAGGTGCGTCCGCGCTGGACGACGTTGGCGACGAAACCCAAACCGCGCTCCCGCCGTCCCCGCGGACGGTCTGTGTAGCAGCGGTGTGTAGCAAAATGCTCAGACCGCAGGGCGGTTCAGCAAAATCGTCAGCGCCTGCAGTGACTTAGGTCGCTAGATGGCTGGGGGACCTGGATTCGAACCAGGACTAGCGGAGTCAGAGTCCGCGGTTCTACCGTTAAACTATCCCCCACCGGAGCCGTCACCGGCCCCGTCGAGAGAGGCCGGAAGCAGGTAGGATCGCGTTGGTCGCCATCCCGCGCTCGGTGCTGGCGTCAGATAGGCTGTGACGGGCGTCGCGTCAACATGGATGCACGCGTGATCGTGAGGGTGAGGCTCAGCGGCCACGGTGCTGGAGGCTGCCGGGTCTCGGGCGGGGTGGGTGGCGGTGTCCGCGCGCTTGGAAGCCACCCGTTCAGTTCAGGGAGGGCTGCCGGTGACCGGCCTTCGCCGCGACGAGCGCCTCGCTCGGCGGCGACGCCGTTCGAGGGGACGGGCCCAGCGCCAGCGTCTCGGCGATCACGTAGCGGGCTAGCGCGTCGAAGGTGTAGACCCGTTCGACCAGAGCCTGAGCGGCCGACGTCATCCGGTCGACGCCCGCGTCGTCCGTACGCAGCAGCTGGTCGAGGGCGCGTTCCAGATCCTCCTGCGGGTCAAGATAGAACCCCTCGCGGCCGTGCAGGAAGGGTTCGATGCCGGTCAGCGGGCGGGTATCGAAAATCGGCACGCTGCCCAGCGACGCGACCTCGTAGTGCCGGTAGCAATCCCAGCCGACGCCGCCCGGCGACAGGCAGAACCGGCTCCGGGTGATTGCCTCGGCGAAGGCTTCCGGGCTCAGGCGATGCGTCGGCGCGTGGATGCGCCAGCCGCGGGCCGCCAATCGCGGCAGGACGCCGCTGACGGTCTCGCGGAAGGCGATGCCCTGCGCCGAGCCGGCGTAGAAGAGATCGTAGCTGCGCGCGGAGGCCGGGATCGGGGTTTTCAGCGCCGTCGCCTCGATCCCGAGGGCGAAGGGGCGCAGCTTGGCTCGGAGCGCCAGGCAGGCGGGATCCTGGCGGGCGTGGCCGGCGCAGGCGCCGCGGGGCAGCACCGTTTCGAGGGTGTTCCACGGATTGGCGGCCAACTCGCGCTTGAAGAACAGGTCGCACCGCCGGAGGAAGGCGCGGTCGCGCGGGTGGATCGTGAGATGGTCGGTCACGTCGAGGACCGCGAGCCGGACGCGGGGGCCGCGGGCGGCGAACAGGACGAGGCCGCGGAAGGCGAGCCCGATCAGGCTCAGGGCCGCATGGACGGGGTAGGCGTGCCCGGCGCTGTTGACCGGACCGACACACCGGGCGACGACGATGTCGTAGTCCTGGGCGAGGCAGGCCCGGCCGATCCCGGCCACCCGCCGCGCCAGCTTCAGCAGCCGCAGCGGCAAGCTGCCGGAACGCGGCGCGCGGGTCCGCACGTCGGCCCAGCGCAGCCGCGTGTCGAGGAAGGTCGTGCGCTCGGGGAAGGCGGCCGTCACGAGCGGCATCAGCCCGAATTCGAGAATCCGCGGAGGGCCCGGGAGGCCATCCGACGCCACGTGGCGGGCGCGGTCGATCAGCGTCTCCATGGCGACTCCCTGGCGGTTTCGGGGTCGGCATAGCGGCGCCCGCCCCGCGCCGGGACCGTGCCACCGGATCCGCTCGAACGGAGCGGCTTCCGCCTCATGACGCCGGCGCGATGTCCGAGCCGGCGCCCTCCGTCATAGCGACGGGATCGCGAGGGCTTCGCCTCGGACATCAGAAGTGGGCGTGGGGCTGAAGCTTCAGCCGGCTGCGGCCGAGATCGAGTTGCTTGCTGACGAGCCAGTCCGGATTGCGGGCGTTGAAGTACCCCTTCAGCGCGTAACGCCAGAACAGCTCTTCCGCGCGGGAGGACGGCCCGTGCACCCCCTTCACCTGGGCGACTTCGCCCAGCGCCCGGGCCTTGTGGGCGAGGTTGGCGCTGTTGTTCTGCCCGGTGCGGCGGAAGCAGGCGACCGGTCTAGCGACGCGGGCATAGGGCTCCTGCGCCAGGGCACGGCAGAACATCTCGTAGTCGCCGCAATCCCTGAACGCGTAGTTGAACCCGCCGAGCTCGGCGTAAAAGTCCCGCGCGATGTAGGTCGCCATGTGCATGACCGGGTTCCAGCCGAGGCACACGAGCATGCGCGGCGTCATCCAGTTGGGCGGGGCGGCCAACCCGCCTAGGCCCCGGCCGCGCCCGTCGATCCAGCGGATGCCACCGACGACCCAGCGCCGATGGCTGCCCTTGTAGGCCTCGACCACGGCCTCCAGGCCGCCTTCGAGCAGCACGTCGTCGGCGCCGAGGAAGCCGAGCAATTCGCCCGATGCGGCGAAGGAGCCCTTGTTGATCGCGTCGAAGATGCCACGATCCTTGCCCTGGAGCACGGTGGCGCCGAGGCTTTGCGCCAGTTCGACGGTACCGTCGGTGCTGCCCGCATCGACGATCACATGCTCGACCTCGATGCCGTTGCGGGCGCTGGCCCGCGAGGATTCGATGCATTCGCGTAAGTATTCGACGCCATTCAGCGTCGGGGTGACCACGGACACCTTCATGGCCGGCTTCCTCGTCTTTCGGCTTGCGATCGCGTGCGGGACCACGCGCATTCGGGCAGGGGCGGCGCCGGGCCCTCACGGCGCCGCACGATCGTCAGGCCACAGCCGCGAGCGCGCTGGAGAAGCTGTCACGGCCGGCGACGAGGGGGAGGGGCGCTACGAGGCCGCCGAACCGCTCGGCGGGGGCGCAGCCGTTGGTGACGATGCCCTTGTTCATCGCCCAGACCGCCGCCTGCGTCCGATTCTTCACCCGGACCTTGCGCAGGATCGCCTTGACGTGAACCTTGACGGTCGCCTCCGCGATATCGAGGTTGCGGGCGATGACCTTGTTGGACTCCCCCAAGGCCAGCCCTTCGAGGATGTTGACCTCGCGGCTCGACAGGCTGGAGAGCGAGGTGCCGTCCGCCCGCTGCAGCCCGGTCAGGGCGGCGACCGGGCCGGGTGCGCGCACCGGATCGAAGGCCAGGCACAAACGCCCGAGGAAGCTCACCGGCAGCACCGCGCAATCGGCGATCACCACCTCGAGGGTCTTGAGCAGGTCGGCCGGAGAGACGTCCTCGGTCAGATAGGCCGAAGCGCCGAGTTGAAGGCTGCGCAGCATCAGCCCTTCGGTATCGCGCAGCGCGAGCGCTACGATCTTGACCTCGGGCAGCGCCTCGGCGACCTGCCCGACGATCCCCGCGGCCTCCTCATCGATGACGACGAGCGCCAAATGCGCCGCCTTGAGGTCGGACAGGTGAAGCGCCGGGCTGGCCGCGACCTGCCGCACCATGAAGCGGGTGCCGGAAAGAAGCGCGATCAGGCTTTCCCGGACCATGCGGTTGTCACTGACGATGAGCGTATCGATGTGTTCCATCGGAGCTACTCCCCTGATCTCCTGAAAACCTCCCGCGCCGGATCACTCTGACCGCCAGATTCTGTTCAGGCCGTTCAAACGCACATATTGTGCGTCGCAGAATGGTTAGGCACAAATTAACTAGACCGAATGGGAGGTGTCCTGTCATGTCAGAAAAAACTTGGACATCTCAACAAGGCGTATCCAGTTCGTACTAGGCTTTTCCCTTGAGAATGGTCGGCGCGAGCAGCGCAGCCTCGGTTCGATTTCTGACGCCGAGCATTCGGATCACGGCTGAAACGTGAATTTTCACGGTCGCCTCGGCGATACTCAGTGCGATCGCGATCTCTCGATTGGATAACCCCTTGCCGATCAGCGCCAGAACTTCACGTTGGCGCAGGGTCAACCCGAACGTTCGCACGCTGCGCTCCGGTTGCCGCAGCCCCGCCCCGGCATCCGGCGGCTTCACGGCCAGGATGGTGGTGGGTGCGTAGAGCCGGCCGTCGAGCGTGGTTCGGACCGCCTCGAGCATTTCCTCGTGGCGCTGGCGCCGAACGATCAATCCGTGAAAGCCGAGGCTCAGGGCATCCTGGAACAGGTCGGCCGAGGCATGGGGGACGACGAGCAGGAGGCGTGCGGTGCCGGCCGCGCGCTTCAGGGCTCCGAGATAGGTCGGATCCCCGGCCGGAAGGAGGCGCGATCCGACGATCACGAGGTCCGTCTTCAGCGGTGACCGAAGGCTGTTAATCAATTCTGATGAATTCGAAACATCGACGACGATGATTCCACTCAGATTCAATTCCAGAGTTCGCCGCAAGACGATGCGGAAATTTCTTTGGTCATCTGCGATGATGATCCGCAACATAACTGAGCGTTAACTCCTTAGATTGCCGATCATCGCGAGTAAAATGAATATATCGGCTATAAATTCACTTCGAGCGCGCCGATCTGTTTTTATTCTCTGAAAATCACAGCTTTCGATCGAACCGCACTCAGGACAACGTCAAATTAAAACGAAATCCCGAATTATAGACAAATTGACAGACTTTCCTGCCTCGCAGAAGAGCTCTGCCCGGCCCAATGCTTAACATGCGAACCGCAATCGGCAAGTTTCTCTCAAGAGACTACCCGATATTGGCAAATATTATTTAGAATCGTCGATTCGATCAGGAGCTCATTCCAGAAAATCCGCGACGCGCTATCAATTATGAACTGAATACGCCTTTCGGGCTATCAACAATGAGGTATCGGCAAAACACTTTTGTTATATACCGCGCCGCAGCAGAGTCATATCGTACAACCTTACGGTCGCCTGGGTAGAACTAATCCGGTGTTTCGATCATAACCCGGATGGATCATGCCACCATGGCAACGGTGGGTAGTGGGGGGACTCCGTCGATGTCAGTAATCGTGGCGGGTGATGGCGGCTCGATCACGCGGCTGATGTACGAGCGTCGATGCCGAACGTTCTCGACACGCTTATCGCGCCCTCGCCGGCTCCACGGAACAACACGCGTGGCCGCACGGAGGCGGTGACGTGTCCGGGGGGGCCTCGTCGATGGATCAGAGCGTGGCGACGGCGGCCGGCTCAGGCCCGCTGACCGCGGACGCGGCGCGCGTCCTCGATGCGGTCGATGCCCCTGTCCTTAGTCGTCGCCCGCTCGGGCAGCATCGCCTACGCCAACGATCCCGCCCGCCTGCTGCTGACACGGGAGGATCCCTCCCGGACCCATCTGAGCGGTCATACCTCCCGCAACAGCGAGACCTCGCCGGCCGACAAGCACGCGCTCACAGGCAAAATCTCGACGGTGTTTCTGGCCCGGGCCAGGGCGACGCGGACGCCGCTTCCCGGCGTGATCGCGATCAAGCGGGGAAGCGGGATACGCCGTTACCGCTGCCACGGCTTCCGCCTGAACCGGGAGGGGATCGACCCCCTGGTTCTCCTGCGGCTCCTGCCGACGCCGGAGATGCGGTTCAATCTTCAGGCGACCGAGGCGGCGATGCTGCGGCGCGAACTCGCCGCGCGCGAGCGCCATCAGCGCAGCCAGCAGGCGCTGCTGCGCGAGCGTGACCTCCTGCTGGCCGATTTGCGCAGCAGCGCGCAGGCCCGTCTGCGCGCCGAACGCGACCGGGACGCGGTCCTCGCCCACACTCTACCGGGCGCATCAAGCCGAGCGGGAGCGTCTGGCCCGGGAACTCCACGACGAGGCCGGCCAGCAGCTCGCATGGCTGAAGCTTCAGCTCGACCGCCTGCGGCGCGCGCCCTCGCCGACGCAAGTCGAGGCGATGCTGAAGCAGGTCGATGCGATCTCGGCCAGCCTGCGGCAGGTCGTTCGCGAGCTGCGCCCGGTCACCCTGACCGAACTCGGTCTCATCCTCGCCCTGGGCGGCCTCGTGCGCGAATGGTCCGACCAAAGCGCGATCCCCATCGACTTCCAGCTTTCGGGAACCACGGTCCGCCTCACGCCGGAGATCGAGGTGACGATCTTTCGGCTGGTGCAGGAAGCCCTCACCAACGTCGTCAAGCACGCGCCGGGGGCGCGCCACGTCTCCGTGACCCTGCAATACGCCAGCACGGGCGTCACCCTGGCGATCGAGGACGACGGGCCCGGGCTTGCCTGCGAGCAGGCGCCCGAGGCGCGGCGGGCGGGCGGCGGCTTCGGACTCGCGGGCATGCGCGAGCGGCTGACCCTGCTCGGAGGAACGCTCATGATCGAATCGCCTCCCGGCGGCGGGACGACGATTCTGGCGCGATTGCCGCTGACAGGGGGATGAGATGCGAATGGCGAAAGAACGGGTCAGGGTCGCCCTGATCGACGATCACCCAATCTTCAGAAGCGGGGTCCGCGGCCTGCTCGGCGAGACAGCCGGCATCGAGGTCGTCGGAGAGGCAAGCGACGGCCGGCACGCCCTGGATCTGGTCCTCAGGACCAAGCCCGACGTCGTCATCATGGATATCACCATGACCGGCATGAGCGGCCTTGCGGTGGCGCGTGCGCTCCGGGAAGTGGGCTCCGCGGTGCACATCGTCTTCCTGACGGTCAACGAAGACCTCGCCTTCGTCGACGAGGCGCTGACCGCGGGGGCCCAGGGCTATGTCCTGAAGCGTTCCGCCGGCACCAGCCTGCTGGAGGCCATCGAAGCGGTCGTCTTGGGCGGCCAGTACGTCGATGCCGAAATGCGCGCGCCGCCAGCGCCGCCCGACCGTACGGAAGCCGGCCCGCCCGCTCCGCATCCCGGCCAGGAGGGCGGCCTCACCGCACGGGAGCGCGAGGTGCTCCGGCTCATCGCGCTGGGCATGACGATGAAAGAGGTCAGTCTCGCCATGTCGATCTCGGCGGCCTCGGTCGATACCTACAAGATCCGCGGCTGCAAGAAGCTCGGCCTTCGGTCCCGCGCCAGCATCGTCCGCTTCGCACTCGGGCAAGGCTGGCTCGAGACCGAGAACAGGCGCTTGTCGTCGGAGCGGCCACCATCACTGATGTGAGTCTGATCGAGAACCGGCGTTTCGTTTGCGTAGGAGTTGAAACCATCCCATGAGCGGCGCACCCGATCACCTCGTGCGTTTCATGCGGCACGACGCGGACAACCGACATCCGGCCATCGACGGAAGGCACCCGACGGATCATTGATCGTCGAGATTCTACCGCTCCGCATGACCGGGGCGGGCGCTCTCTTGCATATTGTCAGAGCTTCTTCTCGTAGCAGGGCCGACCGGCCAAAGCTGCCCGTTTCATCGCAAGCGCTGCACCGCCTCGGCAGCCGAACGGCCCGCGACAAGCCCGGCCCCTTCTCACCGAGCCTGCTCAGCCCAGTTCCTGCGCCGCGCGTTCCAGCGCGCCCAGAAGCGGTTCGATCTGCGCGGCGCTCAGATCGTGGAAGCCGAGGGTGCGGCCCATCACGACGCCGAGCAGCGAGAAGAACAGGGCGGCCCCGACACCGGCCGGCCCCTCCGCAGCCTCGAACCGGGCGAGCCGCTCGGCCACGAACACCCGGTAGCCGGCGAGGGCATCCGGATTCTCGGCAGAGGCGAGCAGAAGGGCGCGGCTGAACTCGTCCTCGTCGCAATAGCTGCGGCGCAGATGCTCGATCATGCCGAGCGCGAGCCCCGTCGCGCCCGGACCCCGCTCAGCCTCGCAGGCGGCGATGCCGGTGCGCAGCTCCTCCAGCTTGCGGCCGACGAGGGCGAGGATCAGAGCATCCTTCGAGGCGTAATGGTGCAGCACGCCGCCCTTGCTCAGGCCTGCCTCCGTCGCCACGGCGTCGATGGTCAGCGCGCGCGCGCCGCCCCGGCGCAGGACCGCGCCCGCCGCGTCGAGAATCACTTCGGCACGGTCGTCGCGCCGGCTGCGCGTCTTCTGCGACATGATCGCCCCCGATCCCCGCCCCTGCACGCGCCATCCAGCGTGCCACACTAAATCACTGTTGTCGCTGATGTTTCGGGAGAAACCAGGGGCGTCCCCCAAGCCAGTTCGCTTAAAAACCGTCTGGACGGTCGGTAAGATAGGCGATAAGCCTGCGCCGCGAAAGCCGTCCTCTCACGAATCGGCCGTATGCCCCGTCCCCGCCGTCCGGAAACTCGGCCGATGTCCCCACGGCTCCGTCCCGTCCTCACCGCTACCGCCTTCACGGCGGCCCTGTCGGCCCTCCTCGTGACGGCGGCCTTCCCGGCGGATGCGCCCGCGACCTCCGCCCTCCCGGAGGCGGAAGACCCGTCCGTCGCGCTGGTGCGGGTCGTGACGGCGACGGAGGGCCCCGTCACCTCGGATGTGGTGCTCACCGGCGACATCCAGGCCCAGGCCCAGACCAACGTCGCCTTCCGTACCAACGGCAAGGTCGCCGAACGCCGTGTCGAGGTCGGCGATCACGTCACCGCCGATCAGGTGCTCGCGGTGCTGGAGCCGCTGACGCAGCGGGCGAATCTCGACAACGCCCGCGCCGCCCTGGTCTCGGCGGAGGCGCAGCTGACCCAGGCCAAGGTGACTTTCGAGCGCCAGAAGCAGCTCATCAACGGCGGCTACACCACGCGCCCGTCCTACGACAACGCCGAGCAGCAGCTGCGCACCTCCCAAGCCGCGGTCGATTCGGCCAAGGCAGCGCTCGGCACCGCCGAGGAACAGCTCTCCTATACCGAGCTGCGCGCGGGCGTATCCGGCATCGTCCTGAGTCGCACCTTCGAGGTCGGGCAGGTGGTGCAGGCGGGCCAAGCCGTGATGGTGCTGGCCCAGGACGGCCCGCGCGACGCGGTGTTCAACGTCTACGAGGCGCTGACGGCCCACCCGCCCGGCGACAAGACGATCCACGTCACGCTCCAGTCCGATCCCGCGGCGGCGGCGACGGGTCACGTGCGCGAAATCTCGCCGACCGTGGACGCGGCGAGTGGCACGGTCCGCGTCAAGGTCGGGCTGGAAGCGACCCCGCCCGCGATGTCGCTCGGCGCCGTGGTGATCGGCCGGGGCCGCTTCGCCTCGCGCGAGGCCGTGGTGCTGCCCTGGTCGGCGCTCTACCGCTTCGACAACCGGCCGGCGGTGTGGATCTACGATTCCGCCGCGGGCACGGTCTCGATCCGCGGCGTCGAGATCGACCGCTACGGCTTCGACAACATCGTCCTGAAGGGCGGCGTCAGGTCCGGAGAAACGGTCGTGGTCGCCGGCATCCAGTTCCTCCGCCCCGGCCAGCACGTCGCGCTGGCGGCACAGAACGCCGCGCCGGAACCGACGAAATCCGCGGCGGGGGAGGGCGGACGATGAGGCACGCGCTCCTTGTCTGCGCCGTGGTTGCCGGGGCCGCTCCGCTCACCGCCTGTCAGCCGTCGCAGGAGGCGCCCGCTCCGCCGCCCGTGCGGCCGGTTCTGACCACCCTGGCACAGCCCACCGACAGCGTGATCTTCGGCCCCTTCGCCGGCACGGTCGAGCCGCGCTACCAGTCGCAGCTCGGCTTCCAGATCGGCGGACGGGTGGTGGCCCGCGACGTCACCGTCGGCGACGTCGTGAAGAAGGGCCAGCGCCTCGCGGCCCTCGACCCGATCGTCTCGCGGTTCGACCTCAGCCGCGCCGAGGCGGAGCTGTCCGACGCCAGGGCCCAGGCCGAGAACGCGACGGCCACCGAGGCGCGCACGCGGCGCCTGATGGAGGGCGGCAACGTCACCCAGGCCCAGCTCGACGCAGCGGTGGCCCGGCGCGACACCGCCCAGGCCCGCCTCGCCCAGGCCGGTGCCAGCCTGCAAAAGGCCCGCGACCAGATCGGCTACACCGAGCTGCGCGCCGATTTCGACGGCGTCGTCACCCAGCGGCTCGCCGAGATCGGGCAGGTCGTGAGCCCGGGGCAGGGGATCGTGACGCTGGCCCGGCCCGAGACTCGCGAGGCCGTGGTCGACATCCCCGAGACGCCGGCCGGCGCCATGCCCAAGGACGGGCTGTTCACCGTGGTGCTCCAGAGCGCGCCGGAGATCACCGCCCGCGGCCGGGTGCGCGAGGTCGCTCCCTTCGCCGAAGCCGGCACCCGCACCCGCCGGGTCCGCCTGACCCTGGAAGAGCCCGGCCCCGCCTTCCGGCTCGGCGCCACCATCACCGTCGCGCTGGAGCGCCGCATCGAGCGCCGCTTCGTCCTGCCGGCCACCGCGCTCCTCGACGCCGATGGCCGCCGCTCGGTCTGGATCGTGCCGGCGGCCGACAAGCGCGAAGACGATAAGGCGGACGGGCAAGGGGGCGTGCAAGAGGCCGTGCAGGGCGATGAGCCGGGCGACCGGCACGTCGAGCGGCGCGACGTGACCCTCGACGGGGACGGGCCGGACGGAAACGGGCGCATCGCCGTGCGCACGGGGCTGAAACCCGGCGAGCGGGTCGTGGTCGCGGGCGCCCATTCCCTGCGCGACGGCCAGACCGTCCGACTGGCCGACGACCGGAACTGAGCCGGAACCCGGCAACGGATTCGGCCCGGCAAGACATTCTGCAAAGGTTTCCGCGCGTGAAGGACTTCAACCTTTCCGATTGGGCGCTCGGCCACCGTTCGCTGGTCTGGTTCCTGATGCTCGTCTGCCTCGTGGCGGGCGTGATGGCCTATTCGCGCCTCGGCCGGGAGGAGGACCCGCCCTTCGCCATCAAGACCATGGTGGTCCAGGCGAGCTGGCCCGGCGCCACGATCAAGGACACGCTCGATCAGGTCACCGACCGGATCGAGAAGGAGCTCCAGCAGATCAACGCGCTGGATTACGTGCGCAGCTACACCACGCCGGGGCAGGCGACGGTGTTCGTGCAGTTCCGCGACACGACGAGGAAGGAGGAGATCCAGCCCGCCTTCTATCAGGTGCGCAAGCGCTTGGGCGACATCCAGCACACCTTCCCGCAGGGCGTGCAGGGCCCGTCGTTCAACGACGAGTTCGGCGACGTCTACGGCAACGTCTACGCCTTCACCGCCGACGGCCTGACCCACCGGCAGCTGCGCGACTACGTCGAGGGCGTGCGCACCGAGATCCTCAAGGTGCCCAATATCGGCAAGACCCTGCTCATGGGCGTGCAGGGCGAGACGATCTATCTCGACTTCTCGACCCGCAAGCTCGCGGGCTACGGCATTGATCTCCAGGCCTTGATCAAGGCGCTGCAATCGCAGAACGCGGTGGCCGCCTCCGGCGTGGTCCAGGCGGGGCCGGAGCGGGTGAGCCTGCGGGTGAGCGGCCAGTTCTCCTCCGAGGCATCGCTGCGCAACGTCAACCTGCGCTTCAACGACCGCTTCTTCCGCCTCGCGGACGTGGCCGAGATCTCCCGCGGCTACGAGGACCCGCCGGCCGCCCTGTTCCGCGTCGACGGCAAGCCGGCGATCGGGCTGGCCATCGCCATGCGCCCCAACGCCAACCTGCTCAAGTTCGGCGAGGATCTGAAGGAGCGCATGCACCACGTCGAGGGCAAGCTGCCCATCGGCGTCGGCATCCACCTCGTCTCCGACCAGCCCAAGATCGTCGAGGAGGCGGTCGGCGGCTTCACCAAGGCGCTGGTCGAGGCGGTCGTCATCGTGCTGGTCGTGAGCTTCGTCAGCCTGGGCCTGCGCGCCGGGCTCGTGGTCGCGATCTCGATCCCGCTCGTGCTCGCCATCGTCTTCGTCGTCATGCAGATCATGGGCGTCACGCTCCAGCGCATCTCGCTGGGCGCCCTCATCATCGCGCTCGGCCTGCTCGTGGACGACGCGATGATCACCGTCGAGATGATGGTGGCCCGTCTCGAACTCGGCGACAACCTGAAGAAGGCGGCGACCTTCGCCTACACCTCCACCGCCTTTCCGATGCTCACCGGCACGCTGGTGACGGTGGCGGGCTTCCTGCCGATCGGCTTCAACGGCTCCTCGGCGGGCGAGTACACCTACTCGCTGTTCGTGGTGATCGCCGCCTCGCTGCTGGTCTCCTGGGTGGTCGCGGTGCTGTTCGCGCCGCTGCTCGGCGTGACCATCCTGCCCAAGACCATGAAGCACCATGCCGAGCGGCAGGGGCTGTTCACCCGCATCTTCATGGCGGTCCTTCGGGTCGCGATGCGGCTGCGCTGGATCACCGTGATCGCCTGCGTCGCCCTGATGGGGCTGGCGGTGGTCGGGATGGGCCACGTGCAGCAGCAGTTCTTCCCGTCCTCCGACCGCTCCGAGCTTCTCGTCGACCTGACCCTGCCGCAGAACGCCACCATCGCCGAGACGCGGGCGCAGATGGACCGCTTCGAGGCCCGGCTGAAGGCCGATCCCGACATCGAGCGCTGGAGCTCCTATGTCGGCCAGGGCGCGGTGCGCTTCTACCTGCCGCTGGACCAGCAGCTCGCCAACGCCTTCTTCGGGCAGATCGTGATCGTCACGAAGTCGCTGGAGGTGCGCGACGCAGTCATGGAGCGGCTGCAGAAATTCGGCCGGCACGATTTCGTCGGCACCGACGTCCTGGTGCAGCCGCTCAGCCTCGGCCCGCCGGTGGGGCGCCCGATCCAGTACCGGCTCTCCGGCCCCGACGTGCAGGAGGTGCGCCGGCTCGGGCTGAAGCTCGCCGACGTGGTCGCGACCGACAAGCGGCTCGCCGTGCCGACCTTCGACTGGAACGAGCCCGGCAAGGTGCTGCGCGTCGAGATCCTGCAGGACAAGGCGCGCCAACTCGGCGTGACCAGCCAGGACATCGCCGGCATCCTCAACGCCGTCGTCGGCGGCCAAGCGATCACGCAGGTGCGCGATTCGATCTACCTCGTGAACGTGGTCGGCCGGGCGCGCACCGTGGAGCGCACCTCGCTCGACACGCTCCAGAGCCTTCAGGTCGCGCTCTCCAACGGCTCGGTCGTGCCGATCCTGGCCTTCGCCAAGATCGATTACGACCTGGAGCAGCCGATCGTCTGGCGCCGCGACCGGGTGCCGACGCTCACCGTGCGCGCCACCATCAACGACGCGACCCAGCCCCCCACCGTCGTCGCCGCGCTCCAGCCGGCCATCGACGCCTACATGAAGGCGCTGCCGGAGGGCTACACGCTGGCGGTCGGCGGCGCGGTCGAGGAGGCGGCCAAGGGCCAGGGCCCGATCGCCGCCGTCGTGCCGGTGATGCTGCTGGCCATGGCGGTGTTCCTGATGATCCAGCTCCAGAGCTTCCAGAAGCTCTTCCTGGTCTTTTCCGTCGCGCCGCTCGGCTTGATCGGTGTGGTCCCGGCGCTGTTGCTGTTCGACAAGCCGATGGGCTTCGTCGCCATCCTCGGCATTCTGGCGTTGATCGGTATCATCGTGCGCAACGCCGTCATCCTGGTCAGCCAGATCGAGGAATGCGAGGCCGAGGGGATGGCGCCCTGGGACGCGGTGGTCGAGGCCACCCGCCACCGCATGCGGCCGATCCTGCTCACGGCGGCGGCGGCGAGCCTCGGCCTGGTCCCGATCGCCCGCGAGGTGTTCTGGGGCCCGATGGCCTACGCGATGATCGGCGGCATCCTGGCCGCGACCGCCCTGACGCTGCTGTTCCTGCCCGCCCTCTATGTCGGCTGGTACAGGATCAGGCCGCCCTCGCGCGACGCGGCAGCGCCCGGCCGTTGAGGCTGGGCCGGCGCGGGCGATCCTCGCGCCGGTGCCAGTGGCATCCCGCGGCAGCCGGCGGATTCGAGACGATCACGCACAGATGAAACCAGTTGTATTATGCATCTCACGCGTTTCGAGCTGAGATTTTTGCGCTTGAGCGCATGACCTCTGCTTTCGCTGCATAGCCGTCCTGTGCGGCAACACGCGTCGCCAAAACCCCTTTGCGGATGTCAAGCCATCCGCTAGGCACGTCCCGAACGCCGCGCCAAGGCGGCGGCTCCGATCACCTTCAGGCGAGCCGGCTGCCCGCGATGACCACCGACCACGCCACGGCCAATTCCCACCCGCTCGAGCGCGACGCGCAAGTGGCCATGAGCCACCACGACGTCAGCCCCAACGACATCGCGCTCGGCGTGGTGATCGGGCGGGCGTCGGAATATTTCGACTTCTTCGTGTTCGGCATCGCCTCGGTGCTGGTGTTCCCGAAGGTGTTCTTCCCCTTCGCCGCCCCCCTCACGGGCACGCTCTACTCGTTCGCCATCTTCGCGCTGGCCTTCATCGCCCGCCCGCTCGGGTCGGTCTTCTTCATGTGGGTCCACAAGCGGCACGGACGCGGGGTGAAGCTCACCCTCGCCCTGTTCCTGCTCGGCGGCTCGACCGCGGCGATCAGCTTCCTGCCGAGCTACAACTCGATCGGCGTCGTCGCCATCGAGCTGCTCGCGGTGCTGCGGGTCGCGCAGGGCTTCGCGCTCGGCGGCGCCTGGGACGGCATGGCCTCGCTGCTCGCCCTCAACGCGCCGCGGGAGCGCCGTGGCTGGTACGCGATGATCCCGCAGCTCGGCGCGCCGTTCGGCTTCATGGTGGCGAGCGCGCTGTTCGCGTTCTTCTCCGTCAACCTGACCCCTGAGGATTTCACCGACTGGGGCTGGCGCTTCCCGTTCTTCTGCGCCTTCACCATCAACGTCGTGGCCCTGTTCGCGCGGCTCCGGCTCGTGGCCACCCCCGAATTCACCCGGCTTCTCGACAAGGGTCGGCTCGAGCCCGTCAGCGTCGTCGATCTCGCCCGCCACCACGCCCTCGACGTGTGGATCGGCGCCTTCGTGCCGCTGGCGAGCTTTGCCTTGTTCCACCTCGTCACGATCTTCCCGATCGCGTGGCTCGCCCTGTCGAGCGAGCGCTCCGCCGGCGACTTCCTGATGGTACAGTTCTCCGGCGCCATGGTTTGCGCCGGCGCGATCGCCGCCTCGGGCCTGATCGCCGACCAGATCGGGCGGCGCAACGTGCTGCTCATCAGCGCCGGGCTGATCGCCGTGTTCGCCTGCGGCAGCATCCTGGCGCCGCTGATCTTCGGCGAGAACGCCATCGGCCAGACGATCTACGTCAATATCGGCTTCATGCTGCTCGGCCTGTCCTACGGTCAGACCGCCGGTGCCGTGACCTCGCGGCTGGGCGGGCGCTACCGCTACACCGGCGCGGCGCTCACCTCCGACCTCGCCTGGCTGTTCGGCGCGGGCTTCGCTCCCCTCGTGGTGCTGTACCTCTCCACCGAGTACGGGCTCGCGATGGTCGGCGTGTACCTGCTGTCGGGCGCGCTGGCGACGCTGCTCGCGCTCTCCCTCGACCGGTCCGAGATGCGCCAGATGTAAGTTTGGCCCCGCGGGCGGAGACTCATCTCGCCGCGGGACCGGGAGCGCTTTCCGCCGAACCCTGGATGCCGGTTCGGCGCCAGAAAGTGCGTCACAACAAGGTCCCGGAGAGGCCGAGCCGACACCGTCGGCTCGGCCTCTCCGGAGAGAAACGAACCGCCGCCACGCGGGAAGTCACCCGCGCGGCCCTTGCGATGGAACGAAGATTCGTGGCCATGACCGCCGACCGTTCAATGAGAGCCCGTGCCGGGGCCGGCTCCGCGGGCCGGATCCTGCGGGGTCTCGTCCTCCTGCCGCTGTTCGGCCTGCTCGCCGGCTGCAACCTCGTGGTGATGCAGCCCTCCGGCGACATCGCCATGCAGCAGCGCAACCTCGTCCTCGCCTCGACGGGGCTGATGCTGCTCATCATCATCCCGGTGATCGTGCTGACCCTGCTGTTCGCGTGGCGCTACCGCGCATCGAACACGGCGGCCCGCCACGACCCCGATTGGGACCATTCGACCGGGCTCGAAGTGGTGATCTGGACCGCGCCGCTGATGATCATCATCGCGCTCGGCGCGCTGACCTGGATCAGCACCCATACCCTCGACCCGTTCCGGCCGCTCTCGCGCATCGAGCCGGGAAAGCCGGTCGCGGCGGAGGTGAAGCCGCTGGAGGTGGAGGTCGTCGCCCTCGATTGGAAGTGGCTGTTCTTCTACCCCGAATACAACGTCGCGACGGTCAACGAGCTGGCCGCGCCGGTGAACCGTCCGATCACCTTCAAGATCACCGCCTCCTCGGTGATGAACGCCTTCTACATCCCCGCGCTCGCCGGCATGATCTACGCGATGCCCGGCATGCAGACGCAGCTCCACGCCGTGATCAACAAGCCGGGCGCCTATGACGGGCTGTCGTCGCACTACAGCGGCACCGGCTTCTCGCGCATGACGTTCAAGTTCCACGGGCTCGACGGCGACGGCTTCGACCAGTGGATTGCCAAAGTGAAGCAGCAGGGTTCGGAATTGAGCCGTGATGCCTATCTCGAACTCGAGCGCCCGAGCGAGCGCGTTCCCGTCACCTACTACGCCTCGTTTGCCGACGGCCTCTTCGGCAAGATCCTCGGCATGTGCGCCGTGCCCGGCAAGATGTGCATGCACGAGATGATGACCATCGACGCCAAGGGCGGCGCCGGCAAGGAAAGCCAAGAGAACGCCGAGCGGCTCCAGTACGACAACCGCCATGTGCAGCGCGGCGACGAAGCCCCGGGGGCGACGACCCCGGCCTCGCACCGCGCGCCCAAGAGCGAGTCGCCCGACGGCGATAAGACCCACGAGGGGAGCGGCCAAGGCCACTCCGCTCCCGACCAGACCAACAACTGATCCGTCGCCGCCTCAGGATTTACGGACGAGTTTCAACCCATGTTCGCAAACACGGACCTGCAGCACCTGCTGTTCGGGCGCCTCTCCCTGGAGGACATCCCGTTCCACGAACCGATCCTGCAAGTGACCTTCGCAGGCGTCGCCGTGGCCGGGATCGCGGTGATCGCCGCCATTACCTATTTCCGCTTCTGGGGTCCGCTCTGGCGCGACTGGTTGACCTCGGTCGACCACAAGAAGATCGGCATCATGTACGTCGTCCTGGCGCTCGTGATGCTGCTGCGCGGCTTTGCCGACGCGTTGCTGATGCGCTCGCAGCAGGCGATCGCGTTCGGCTCCAACGAGGGCTTCCTGCCGCCGCACCACTACGACCAGATCTTCACCGCCCACGGCGTGATCATGATCTTCTTCGTGGCGATGCCGTTCGTCACCGGCCTGATGAACTACGTCGTGCCGCTGCAGATCGGCGCGCGCGACGTCGCCTTCCCGTTCCTGAACAACTTCTCGTTCTGGATGACGGTGTCCGGCGCGGCCACGATCATGATCTCGCTGTTCGTTGGTGAGTTCGCCCGCACCGGCTGGCTCGCCTACCCGCCGCTCTCGGGCGCGGACATGAGCCCGGGGGTCGGCGTCGACTACTACATCTGGGGCCTGCAGATCGCGGGCATCGGCACGACGCTGTCCGGCATCAACCTGGTCGCGACCATCGTGAAGATGCGCGCGCCCGGCATGTCGATGATGAAGCTGCCGATCTTCACCTGGACCTCGCTGTGCACGAACGTGCTCATCGTGGCCGCCTTCCCGATCCTCGCCGCCGTTCTCGCGCTGCTGAGCCTCGACCGCTACGTCGGCACGCACTTCTTCACGAACGACCTCGGCGGCAACCCGATGATGTACTTCAACCTCATCTGGATCTGGGGCCATCCGGAGGTCTACATCCTCATCCTGCCGGCCTTCGGCGTGTTCTCGGAGGTCACCTCGGCCTTCAGCGGCAAGCGCCTGTTCGGCTATACCTCGATGGTCTACGCGACCGTCGTCATCACGATCCTGTCCTACCTCGTGTGGCTGCACCACTTCTTCACGATGGGTTCGGGCGCGAGCGTGAACTCGTTCTTCGGCCTGACGACGATGATCATCTCGATCCCGACGGGCGCGAAGATCTTCAACTGGCTGTTCACGATGTACCGCGGCCGCATCCGCTTCGATGTGCCGATGCTGTGGACCGTCAGCTTCATGGTCACCTTCACCATCGGTGGCATGACCGGCGTGCTGCTCGCCGTGCCCCCGGCCGACTTCGTGCTGCACAACTCGCTGTTCCTGATCGCGCACTTCCACAACGTGATCATCGGCGGCGTGCTGTTCGGCATGTTCGCCGGCGTGAACTACTGGTTCCCGAAGGCCTTCGGCTTCCGGCTCGACGAGTTCTGGGGCAAGGTCAGCTTCTGGTTCTGGACCATCGGCTTCTACGTCGCCTTCATGCCGCTCTACGTGCTGGGGCTCATGGGCGTGACCCGCCGTGCCCAGCACTTCGACGACCCGTCGCTGCAGATCTGGTTCGTGATCGCCGCCATCGGCGCGGGTCTGATCGCGCTGGGCATCGGTGCCATGATCGTCCAGTTCGCGGTCTCGATCAAAAACCGCGAGGCGCTGCGCGACGTGACCGGCGATCCGTGGGAAGGCCGGACCCTCGAATGGGCGACCTCCTCGCCGCCGCCGGACTACAACTTCGCCTTCACGCCCGTGGTGCACAGCCTCGACGCGTGGTGGGACATGAAGGCCCGCGGCTTCCAGCGTCCGCTCTCGGGCTACAAGCCGATCCACATGCCCAAGAACACCGCCACCGGCGTGATCCTGGGCGTGGTCAGCATCGTCTTCTCGTTCGCGATGATCTGGTACATCTGGTGGCTGGCAGCGCTCACCTTTGTGGCGATGCTGGCGATCACGATCGCCCATACCTTCAACTACAACCGCGACTTCTACATCCCCGCTGAGACGGTCCGCCGGACCGAGCAGCAGCGGACCGAAGCGCTCGCGGCGCGGGTCTGAGCAGCATCATGGCAACGCACGCGACCCACACCCTCGTCGGCGACCGGATGTCCGGCGCCGACGTGCCGGACTTCCTCGATCTCGAGGGCGAGCATCACCCGGAAGGGGGCACGATGCTCGGCTTCTGGATCTACCTGATGAGCGACTGCCTCATCTTCGCAGTCCTGTTCGCCACCTACGCCGTGCTCGGCCGCAGCTACGCGGCCGGGCCCTCGCCCAAGGACCTGTTCGACCTGCCGATCGTGGCGGTGAACACGTCGATGCTGCTGTTCTCCTCCATCACCTACGGCTTCGCCATGCTGGCGATGGAGAAGGACGACCTCGCCAAAACCCAGCTCTGGCTTGCGATCACCGGCCTGTTCGGCGCGGCCTTCGTCGGGCTCGAACTCTACGAGTTCGCTCACCTGATCCACGAAGGCGCCACGCCCCAGCGCAGCGGCTTCCTGTCCGCGTTCTTCACCCTGGTCGGAACCCACGGCCTGCACGTCACCTTCGGCCTGATCTGGCTCGTCACGCTGATGATCCAGACGCGGCTCAAGGGCCTCGTTGTGGAGAACAAGCGCCGGCTGATGTGCCTGTCGATGTTCTGGCACTTCCTCGACGTCATCTGGATCGGCGTCTTCACCTTCGTGTACCTGATGGGAGTCCTGCAATGAGCGGGGCAGCGCACGCCGACGATCACGGCCATGGGCAGGATGCCCACGGCCACGGCTCCTTCAAAGACTACGTCACGGGCTTCGTGCTCTCCGTCATCCTGACGGCGATCCCGTTCTGGCTGGTGATGGGCGACGTGCTGGGCGACAAGCTCATCACCGGCGTCGTCATCCTCGGTCTGGGCGCGGTGCAGATCGTGGTCCACATGATCTACTTCCTGCACATGAACACGAAGTCGGAGGGCGGCTGGACCTTCATGGCGCTGATCTTCACGATCACCCTCGTGGTCATCACCCTGTGCGGGTCGATCTGGGTCATGCACCACCTCAACACCAACATGATGCCGATCTCGCCCGAGGAGATGCGTCACGCTCCCTGACGCATCCCGCAAACCCGACGCTCCGGCGCCCGCCGCCCCGGCAACGGGTCGGCGGCGCCCATTGCTCGTCCGGCTCGCGGTGATCCTGGCGGGCCTTGTGGTGACGGGCGTCTTCCTCGGCCTCGGCACGTGGCAAGTCGAGCGCCGGGTCTGGAAGCTCGACCTGATCGACCGGGTCGAGGCCCGCATCCGCGCCGAGCCCGCGCCCGCACCGGGCCCGGAGGACTGGGCCGGTCTCACGGCCGCCTCCGCCGAGTACCGGCGGGTCCAACTCACCGGCCGCTTCGCCTACGATCGTGCCACGCTGGTCCAGGCGGTGACCGCCCGCGGCTCCGGTTTCTGGGTGCTGGTGCCGCTCGTGACCGACCGCGGTTTCACCGTCCTCGTCAACCGCGGCTTCGTGCCGACGGAGGCCCGCGAGCGCACGGCCCGTGCTGCGGGTGAGCCGGACGGGGAGGTGACGGTCACGGGCCTGCTGCGCCTGACCGAGCCCGGCGGCGCCTTCCTGCGTCACAACGATCCGGCGGCCGACCGCTGGTACTCCCGCGACGTCGCGGCCATCGCCGCCGCCCGCGGGATCGACGGCACGCCGAATGAGGTCGCGCCCTATTTCGTGGATGCCGACGCCGCGCCCAATCCCGGCGGCCTACCGGTCGGCGGCCTCACGGTGGTGGCTTTCCACAACAACCATCTCGTCTACGCGCTGACCTGGTACGCCCTCGCGCTGATGACCGCCGCGGCCCTCATCTACGCTCTTAGAGGGTCTCGCAGGATGCCGCGTCGCTGACGGACCGCCCTTTGTCGGTCTGACGGGGCGATGACGCGGGGCATCCGGCCATGACGCCGGGTGGGGCGACGCGCCCGGAACCGTTGAAACTATTTTTCACATTTTTTTCCTGGACCTGTATCGATTTAACAGTTGAGGTTGTTAACCCTTCGTACACCAATCACCATCGCGATTCGCGGCAGCCCCTGCCGCGCCGGATGAAGCTGGGAGCCAGGATGGGAGTCGCCCTGCACGGGCCTGAACGGGACGGACGTGATCGCCGGGATGGCGACGGAGTCTCCCGTGGCGTACCCGAGCCGCTGGCGGATCTCATCGTTGCCATGGAGCGGACGCTCGTCGCGCTGGCAGGGGAGGGCGGGGGCCGCAACGAGTTGCACGCCCTGCGCAACTATCTCTCCGACCTCTGCGTGTTGACCCAGGAGACGCCGACGATCCGGCGGGCGGTGGACCGTCTCGTCTTCGCGGGCGACCGCCTCGGCGAGGCGGTGATCGCGCCGCGAGGCTACGAGCGCCGCTGGCGGAGCCCCCGCCTGAACAAGGCCCGCCAAGCGCTCACCTCCCTCGAACGGACGCTCGCGGGCGCGCGCCCGAGCCGGATCGCGGTGCGGCTCGACCGCGACTGGTGACGGCAAAGCGGTTGGGACCGACGCCGCGCCGCGTAGGCGCCCATCGAACCGCGCGATAACGGCCGAGCTTGGCGGAACAGTTACGCCGGCCAACGGTTTGGGGACGCGTGCGACAGGCGCACCGTTCCCCCTTTCGAGCCACCGAATGGATAAACCCAGCCGCTCGGCCCAGACCTGGGCAGCCACGGCCGGCGCCGCCGCGCTGGCGGTCGGAGCATGGTACCTCCTGCCCGTCGAGGACTGGCTGCGCGCCTTTTCGGACTGGGCGAACGGCCTCGGTCCCTACGGCCTCCTCGCCTTCGGCGTGCTGTTCTTCCTGGCGACCCTTCTCGTCGTACCGGGCACCCCACTCACCATCGCCGGGGCCGTCGCCTTCGGCTGGGCGGTGATGCCGGTGGTGCTGTTATCGGCGACGCTCGGCTCCTGGCTCGCCTTCGTGGCCGCCCGCCACCTGTTCCGCGAGCGGGTGCGGGGACTGATCGAGCGCCGGCCGGCGCTGAACGCCACCGTGGAGGCGGTCGGCGACGGTGGCTGGCGGCTCATGACCCTGATGCGGCTCAGCCCCTTCGTGCCGTTCAACGCCCAGAACTACGTCTTCGGGGTCACGGATGTCCGCACCTCCGCCTATCTGGTCTCCACCGTGATCGGCATGATGCCGGGCACGGTGGTGTGCGTCTATCTCGGTGTCATCGGCCGCCATGCCGGCAGTGACGAGCCGACCCACTGGATCACCCTCGGCCTCGGCCTCCTCGCCACCGTCGCGGCGGTGGAACTCACCCGGCGCCGGGTGCGGGCCAAACTCGAAGCCGGCAAACTCAAGCTGGGAAAGGCCGGGGCACGATGAGCGTTCCGCTCGAACAGGGGATGAGCGCGCCGTCGCGGCGTAGCAGCTCGGTGCGCGCATGAGGATGGAACGCGGGGTGGGTCAAGGATCGTCCGAGAGCTGGCTGCGGCCCGGGCTCACCTGCTGGCGGCAGGAGCGGGCGGGGCGCATCGCGGTGCTGCATGACGGCGCGGCCTATTTCGCCGCCGCCCATGCGGCGCTGCTGAAGGCGCGCACCTCCATCACCCTGATCGGCTGGAGCTTCGATCCGCGCGCGCGCCTGCTGCCGGGGGATTCCCCCGATGCGGGCGAGACCCTGGCGGAGCTGCTGCGCCGCCTGAAGGCCGCACGGCCGGAACTCGCCATCCGCATCCTGATCTGGGACATGCCCTGGCCGATCTCGGCGGGCAACGACCACACCCCCGACAGCGTGCGGGAGAGCCTCGGCCCTGACATCGACTTCCGCATCGACGGCACGCTGCCCCTCGGCGCCTGCCAGCACCAGAAGATCCTCGTGATCGACGATGCGATCGCGTTCAGCGGCGGCAGCGACTTCGAGGTGAACCGCTGGGACACCCCCGCCCACCGCGACCGCGACCCCCGCCGCCGCCTGCCCTCCGGCGAGGACTACCCGCCGCGCCACGACGTGATGATGCTGGTCGATCGTGACGCCGCGCGGGCGCTGGCGGATCTGGCCCGCGAGCGCTGGCGCCGCGCCACCGGCGAGAGCCTTCCGTCTGTCGACGGCGATCCGGACGGGGACCCGGACTTGGATCCTTGGCCCGAAACCCTCGCGCCGCACCTGACCGACGTGACGGTGGGGCTCGCCCGCACCGATCCGCCGCTGGCTGGGCGCCCGGCGGTGACGGAGAGCGCCGCGCTCTATCGCGCCTCGATCCGCGCGGCGGAGCGCTTCATCTATCTGGAGAACCAGTATCTCACCTCGCCGGTCGTCGCGGAGGCGCTGGCCGAGCGCCTCGCCGAACCCGACGGGCCGGAGATCGTGATCGTGCTGTCCGAGCGCAGCCCGAGCGGCTTCGACCGCCTGACCATGGACAGCGCCCGCCGCGGCCTGATCCGGGCTTTGCGCCGCGCGGACCGGTTCGACCGGCTGCGGATCGTGGCGCCGCACACGGAGAAAGGCCGGCCGATCCTGGTGCATGCCAAGGTCGCGATCGTCGACGAGCGCCTGCTGCGGATCGGCTCGACCAACCTCAACAACCGCTCCCTCGGTTACGACACCGAGTGCGACCTCGCCGTGGAGGTGCCGGCCGACGACGCCGAGGCCCGCGCGGCTTTGCGGCGGCTGCTCGTCCGGCTGCTCTCCCATCACGGCGGCTGCCCGCCCGACGTGTTCGGGCAAGCCTTCGCGGCGCGCGGCTCCCTGCGCGCGGTGCTCGACGATCCACGCTTGATGCCGTGCTCGCGGGTCTGCCCCCTCGTCCCCTCCCGCCGCGGCCCGGTGGCCCGCCTCGTCGAGGCTTTCCATCTCGGCGACCCGGTGAGCCCCGCCGACGCGTGGCGTCCCTGGCGCCGCCGCAAGGCGCTGCGCCGGGTTGGCGGCTCAGGTTTCTTGGAGGAGGACACCGCCTCACAACCGGAGAAGGCGGCACTGGGCGCCTCATGACCCCTACCGTGACGGTTGGACGGTTGGATTTTAACCGGCTCCCCCTCTCCCCGTACGCGGGGAGAGGGGATGCGCGCGAAGTCGAGGCGGTCCCATAGAGCAGAAGGCGCGCGGCTACTTGTCGAACACCGCCTGCAAAGCGGCCTGATCCTTCCGCGCCTCCTTGCCCGCGGGCAGGGCGATCAGGGTGAGGATGCGGGCCTTGTCCGGCGTGAGGTCGCCCGCAAACACCGCGCCGGCCTTGCGCAGGGTGTTGCCGCCGCCCTTGAAGCCGTAGACTGGTAGGGCGCGGCCGTCATGGACCTTGGTCGCCACGATCACCGGCACACCCTTGGCGATGACTTCGGCGATCGCGTCGTGCATCTCGGCGTTGACGTTGCCCCAGCCATAGGCCTCGACCACGATCGCCTCGGCCCCGCTCTCGGCCGCGTGCCGGACCTGCGAACCGTCGGCGCCGGCATACATCGCCACGAGATCGACCCGCGGCATCCGCTCCGGCAGCGGCAGGGTCTGGCGGCGCAGGGAGCGGCGGCTGAACACGACACGGTCCTCGTCCACGTATCCGAGGATGCCGGCCTCCCCCGAATTGAAGGTCTCGACGTTGCTGGTGTGGGTCTTGCGGACCTCGCGCGCCGCGTTGATGCGGTGGTTGAGCGTCACCGTCACGCCCTGGCCCACCGCGCCCTCGGCCAGGATCTGGCGGGCGGCGTTGAGGAGGTTGCGCGGGCCGTCGGCATCCGCGTCGGAGGCGTTGCGCTGGGCGCCCACCAGCACCACCGGCTTGTCGCTCTTGAGGGTCAGGTCGAGGAAGTAGGCGGTCTGATCGAGGGTGTCGGTCCCGTGCAGCACGATCGCCCCGCGAATGCCGGGATCGGCGAGCAGCGCGTCGAGCTTAGCGGTCAACGCCGGCCAGCGGTCCGGGCCCATATAGTCGCTCGGCACGTTGCTGAACTCGGTCACCTCGATGGTGGCGATGTCCTTCAGCTTCGGCACCGCCGCGACGAGATCCTCGCCCGAGAGCGCCGGGACCGGCGCGTGGGTCGTGGGATCGAGCTTCATCGCGATGGTGCCACCGGTCGCGACCACGGCGATCCGCGGCGGCTCGGCCCGCGCCGGCCCGGCGGACAATGCGGTCAGGGCGGCGAGACCGAGAGCGGTCAGGGGTCCGGTCATCTTCGTCATCGTGCGCGCATCCTCTCCCGTCCACGGCCGGTCGTCGGGCCGGCCCGCGGAACGACCATGCTCGCGCGCGGAAAGACCCTCAACCCGGCTCGATCCGGATCTCCGCCAGAACTGGCAGATGGTCGGACGCCTTCCGCGCCAGTGGCGTGTCCACGACCGCGATGCGCTCGACGGCGACCCGTTCGCTGACGAAGACATGGTCGACGCGCAGCAGGGGGAAGCGGCTCGGGAAGGTCGCGCCGCCGCGCCGCCAGCGCCGGTCCCCCGTGAGCCGCCGCGCATCGGTGAGGCGTCCGCTCAGCCGGCGGTAGGCGCGCGACCAGCCGGTGGCGTTGAAGTCGCCGAGCAGCACCGTCGGCGCGTGGCAGGTTGGATCGCCGAGCCAGTCGGGCCCGAGCAACGCCTTGGCCTGGGCGACGCGCTCCGCCCCGAGCAATCCGAAATGGGTGGTGATCACCTGAAGCTTGCTGGCGCCCGCCGTCACCTCGACCCACAGTGCCCCCCTTGGCTCCAGGCCGGGGCGCCGCAGCAGGCCGGGCAGGGGGCCGGCGCGCTTGAGCCGCGACGGCAGGTGGGTGAGCACGGCATCGCCGTAGCGCTCCTCCTCGATGTGCAGGGCCGGGTGGAAATGCGAGAACATTCCGACCAGCCGGGCGATCTCCTCCGCCTGATCCAAACCGTCGGTGCGCGGGCGCCCGACATCGACCTCTTGGAGCGCGACGATGTCGGGCGCCAGGGCGGCGATCACCCGCGCAACCCGCTCCGGCGCGACCCGCCCGTCGGTGCCGCGGCAATGGCGGACGTTGTAGGTGAGCAGGCGCAAGCGCCGCGACGCCGCCGATGCCGACTCATCCGACGCGAGTTCCGATCGTTCCTCGGCATGCGCCTCGATCTGCTCCTGTTGCACGCCCTCTCCCCCGGCCGGATTGCAGCGCGCCGCCTGCCAAAAGCCGGAGCGGCGCGCGCCAACCGAACGCCGGGACGGGCCAACCGATCCCTGATCGCGTCGGATCGCATGCAGCCAATCCGCGCCGACGGCCGTTTTCCGCGTCCGGCGGAACCGCACCGGAGATGACCTCTTTCGAACAGGCGAGGCGCGTGATGCAGTGCCGAAGACGGAATCAGGTAAACGCGATGCGGACGAGCAGGGCACGCAAGGTATGAGGACCGAGGACGCCAGCGCCCGCTACGTCGATCTCGACGCCTGGGGCGGGCTCGACATTCTCCAAGCGCTCTGGGAGGGCCAGCTCGCGGCAGTGGCGGCGGTGGGGCCGGCCCTGCCAGCGATCGATGCGGCGGCGCGGGCCGCCGAGCCGGGCCTGCGCGAGGGCGGACGGCTAGTCTATGTCGGGGCCGGCACCTCCGCGCGGATCGGCGTGCAGGACGGGGCGGAGCTGCCGCCGACCTTCGACTGGCCGGAGTCGCAGCTCGGTTTCGCCATCGCTGGCGGGGAGGGGGCCTTGTTGCGCGCCGTGGAGGATGCGGAGGATTCCGCCGCGGACGGCGCGGCCTGGATCGCAAGCGCCGAGATTGGCCCGCGCGACGTGGTGGTGGGGCTGGCCGCCAGCGGCTCGACGCCGTTCACCGTCGAGGCGCTGAAGGCCGCCCGCAGCCGTGGCGCCGTCACCGTCGGCGTCAGCAACAACCCCGACGCGCCGATCCTGCGCGAGGCCGCCCATGGCATCCTCGCCGCCACGGGGGCCGAGGTGCTGGCGGGCTCCACCCGCATGAAGGCGGGCACGGCCCAGAAGGTGATCCTCAACCTGTTCTCGACCCTGGTGATGATCCGGCTCGGCCGGGTCTATCGCGGGCGGATGGTGGCGATGCGCGCGACCAACCGGAAGCTGCGCGCCCGCGGCGTCGCCATGGTCTCCGAGCTCGCCGGCTGCCCGGCAGACGTTGCCGCCGACGCCCTGACGCGAGCCGAGGGCGACATCAAGCGTGCGGTGCTGCTCGCGGGGGGAATGAGCGCCATGCGGGCCGACGACCTGCTCCTGCGCCACGACGGCAACCTGCGCCGAGCGCTTCGTGAGGTGGGCCGATCATGAGCGCAACGACCTTCATGGCGCGGGAGATCGCCGAGATCCCCGACGCCGCCTCTCTGCTGGTAGCCGGCGAAGCAGCCCGGATCGGCGCGACGCTGCGGGCCAGGAGCTTCCCCTTCGTGGTTGTGTGCGGACGGGGCAGTTCGGGCCATGCCGGCGTGCATCTGCGCTACCTGATCGAGACGCGGCTCAGCCTGCCGGTTTCGGCCGCCGCGCCCTCGGTGGTGACGGGCTATGACCGTCCGCCGAACGTGGCGGGCGCGCTCTTCATCGTGGTCTCACAATCGGGCCGCTCGCCCGATCTCGTCGCGGCGACGGAAGCGGCGCGGGCCGGCGGCGCCCTGACGCTCGCCCTCGTCAACGATCCCGACTCCCCGGCCGCGCGGGCAAGCGACCTCGTCCTGCCGATCCTCGCCGGGCCGGAGCATGCGGTCGCCGCCACCAAGACGGTGACGAATTCAGCCATCGCGGGCGCGGCGCTGGTTTCGGCCTGGGCCGGCGACAGCGAGCTGGAACGGGGCCTTGCCGCCCTTCCGGAGCGGCTGAGACAGGCGCTCGCCCTCGACTGGTCGGCCTGGAGTGCCGATCTCGCGGGCGCCCCGGCGGCCTTCGTCACCGGGCGCGGACACGGGCTCGGGCCCCTGCGCGAGATCGCCCTCAAGCTCGCGGAGACCCTGCGCCTACCCGCGCTCGGCTACTCGGCGGCGGAGTTGCGCCACGGCCCCCGCGCCTCCGTCTCAGTCGCAACGCCGGTCCTGGCCCTGCGCCAGGCCGATCCGCTGGCCGAGGGCGTGGATGCGCTCGTGCGCGACCTCACCCGCGAAGGAATGCGGGTCCATGCCTGCGGCGGTCCCCTCGGCACCCTGCCATGGCTCGGCGACGGCCATCCGGCCTGCGACCCCATCGCCATGCTGGTGCCGGCCTACCGCGCCATCGAGGCCGAGGCCCGCCGCCGCGGCCTCGACCCGGACAAGCCGGCCGGCCTCACCAAGGTGACGGAGACGCTGTGATGACGAGTCCGGGTTTCGAAAGGGCGAGCCCTTTCGCGGATCAGTGGCAGAGCCCTGGGACGATATCGGGGCGCTGCCCCGAGACCCCGCTAAAGGGATGATCCCTTTGGGAACCCACTCTGATCAGGCGATCTGCGCGGACCGCGTCTTCGATGGCGAGCGGATGCTCGGCGACCGCGCCGTCGTGCTGCGCGGCGGGCACATCGTCGACGTCACCGCCGAGCCGCCAAAGGATGTTCCCCTCGTCCGGCTGCCGGCAGGCGCTGTGCTGGCGCCGGGCTTCATCGATTGTCAGGTCAATGGCGGCGGAGGGGTGCTCCTCAACGACGATTCCAGCGTGGCCGGCATCGCCCGGATCGCGGCGGCGCACCGGCGCGGCGGCACCACCGCCCTGCTGCCGACCCTCATCACCGACACGCGGCCCGCGATCCGGGCGGCCATCGCGGGCGTCGCGGCGGCGATCCGGGCGGGCGTCCCCGGCATCCTCGGCATCCACCTCGAAGGGCCGTTCCTGAGCCCGCAGCGGATCGGCATTCACGACCCATCCCGACTCGCCGAATTCGGCCCCGGCGACGCCGAACTCCTGACCAGCCTGGGCGAGCACGGCCTCACCCTGGTGACGCTGGCCCCCGAGCAGGTGCCGGCCGGCGCGGTGGCCGACCTCGTCGCCCGCGGCGCCCGCGTCTGCGCCGGGCATACGGCGGATACCGGGGACGCGATCCGGGCGGCGATGGCGGAAGGGCTTACCGGCTTCACCCACCTGTTCAACGCCATGTCGCAGATCGGCCCGCGCGAGACCGGCGCGGTCGGCGTCGCCCTCTCGGAGGCCAGGACTTTTGCCGGGATCATCGCCGACGGATACCATGTCGGCGACGACCAGCTTCGGCTGGCCCTGCGCCTCAAGGGAAGCGAGCGGCTGATGCTGGTGAGCGATGCCATGCCACCGGTCGGCGACACCCGCGCGCGGACGCGTCCTTCACCCTGTTCGGACGCCGGATCGTCCGGACCGGCGACCGGCTCACCGGCGAGGACGGCACCCTGGCGGGCGCGGCGATCACCATGGCGGAGGCCGTCCGCCACATGAGCACGCGCGGCGGCGCCTCCCTCGCGGAGGCCCTGGCGATGGCCTCGCTGACCCCGGCCCGCTTCCTCGGGCTCGACGCCAGGCTCGGCCGGATCGCCCCCGGCTTTGCCGCCGATCTCGTCGCGCTCTCCGCCGACAGGGCGGTGCTCGGCACGTGGATCGGCGGGGAACAAGCCGTCTAAGTCACGGTTCGCTCCCTCACGGAGCCCGTCCGGGGCCGCATTTTCCAAAAGGGTCGAGAACCATGAAACTTCCGCTTCGGCGCGGCCTCTTCATCCTAGCCGCAACGCTCACCCTCGCCGCCGGCCCCGTGGCCGCGCAGGGCAGCAGCGGCAATGCGGGCAGCGGGCTCTCGCCGTCGGCGAGCGCCACCGGCAACGACCGCAGCGCCGGCGTCAACAACGGCAACTACCGCCGACCCGGCGGCTACGGCACGCGGCGGGGCTACAGCACGCGGCGGGCCTACCGCCCGACCAGGAGCCATTCGCGGCGGTCCATGCGGAGCCGCGCGCCCCGGTTCTGAGCGGTGCGCCGCTTCGCGTTGCCTGATGTCGCAGGGTCGAACCTTGTGAGCCGGGAGACGTTGGCGCGGCGCAACTTAACCGGGAACGGCCGTGACCGACAAAGCTATCGCCGACTACGCCGTGATCGGCGATACCTGCACCACGGCCCTGATCGCCCGAGACGGTTCCCTCGATTGGCTATGCTGGCCCCGGCATGACGGGCCGGCCGTGTTTCTGGCCTTGCTCGACAGCGAGCGGGGCGGTGCCTGCCGCCTCGTCCTCGACGGCCTGACCGAGATCACCCGCCGGTATCTGCCCGACACCAACATCCTCGAGACCACCTTCGTCACCGCCACCGGCCGGGCAGTGCTCACCGACTTCATGCCGCTTCACCGGCACGAATCGGTGCCGGAGGAGGGACCGGACGGCCAAGCGCAAGCTCAGGTAATCCGACGCCTCGCCTGCCGGTCCGGCCGCGTCTCCGGCCGCTGGCGGCTGCGCCCGAGCTTCGACTACGCCCGCGCCCCGACCGAGGCGACGACGGAGGGCGAGACCTGTATCCGCTTCCGCGGCGGCGGGGACACCATCCGGGCCGTCTGCGCCGTGCCGCTCGCCCTCCGTGACGAGGAGGCCGAGGGCGCCTTCGCGCTTGGGGCGGGCGAACGCGCCGACCTCGTGATCGCCCACGGCGAAAAGCACGGCGTGGACGGAGAAGGGCTACCCGGCGCGGTGGATGATTCGCTTGCCGATACACGGGCCTATTGGGAGGAATGGTCGGGCCGCTGCACCTACGAGGGGCCCTACCGCGAGACGGTCCTGCGCAGCGCGCTGACCCTGAAGCTTCTGACGCACGGCCCTTCCGGCGGCATCGTCGCCGCCGCGACGGCGGGGCTGCCCGAGGCGGTGCCGGGCAACCGCAACTACGATTACCGCTACGTCTGGATGCGGGATGCGAGCTTCACCGTCACCGCCTTCGTCAATCTCGGCTACCAGCGCGAAGCCGCCGAGTTCCTGCGCTTCCTGCGCGAGGCCGATACGAGCCGAGGGCGCGACCTCCACCTGATGTACGCCCTCGACGGTGCGGTGCCGGAGGAAGAATTCCTCGACCACCTGCGCGGCTGGCGCGGTATCGGCCCGGTGGGGATCGGCAACGCGGCGGCGGATCAGGAGCAGTACGACATCTACGGCGAGTTCCTGGTGGCCCTCCACGGCTACCTCGAAGCGGTGGAATACGACCCGCCGGTGAAGGTCAACGACCACCTGCCCGAGGCGCTTGGCCATCTCACCGACCACATCCTGCGGGCTCGCCACGCGGCCGACCACGGCCTGTGGGAGATGCGGACGGAGAAGCGCCAAAGCGTGCACACCAAGGCGATGCTCTGGGTCGGTCTCGACCGCGCCGTGCAGATCGCCCGCGCCGACCCGAGACACCGTCTCGCCAGTCCGGACACGATCGCCGGGTGGGAGCGGGCCGCGGCCGAGATCCGAGCGGAGTATCATGCGCGGGGCTGGAAGGCGGCGCGCGGCGCCTACACCATGGCCTACGAATCGGACGATCTCGACGCAGCGGTGCTGCGCACCGTGCTGTTCGGCGCATTTGATCCGCACGATCCGCGCGTCGCGAAAACCCTGGAGCGGGTCGGCGAGGAACTCGGCGCGGGCGACCTCATCTACCGCTACCGGATGGACGACGGGTTGGAGGGCGACGAGGCGACCTTCACCGCCTGCTCCTTCTGGCGGGTCGGCTGTCTGGCGCTGGCCGGCCGCAACGATGAGGCCACCGCCCTGTTCGAGCGGCTGCTGGCGCGAGGCAACGATCTCGGCCTGTTCGCCGAGGAGATCGATGCGGAAACGGGCGAGCAGCGCGGAAACGTACCGCAGGGCTTCACCCATATGGCGGTGATCAACCACGCCGTCCGCCTCGCCGCGGCCGACCGCGAGACGCCGACCGAGGAGCCGGATTGCCGGGCAGAGGCCGACGCCGTCCCGGCCTGATCGGCCTATACCAACAAAACCCGGCGATCGCGCGAAGCCGCGTGAGCGGCTTCGCGGCGCGTGCTTTTTGGGACGTGAGCCCCGGACAGCATCGAGCGGAGCGGACGTCCGAGGAACCGATGCAGCCCGCGGAGGCGGGCGCCGGCGATTGAGGCCAGCCGGAAACCAGAGCGATCGCCTTCATGCGATGGCCCTGACCGACACAAACCGGACCGATTGTCGGGCTACCTTGATTCCGAGGGTGCGGCGATGCGGAGGAGATCCGATGCGAAGCTACAACCTGTTCCGCCGCCGGGGCAGGGAAGCGCTTTTCTGCGCAGTTCCGGAGAGCTGTGCCGTGCCGCGCTTCGTCGGCGGCCGACGCTGGACCTTCGGCGGGCGAATCGATGAAAGCGCGAGCCCACCCCCCGGCTTCGACGACCGCGCCGCGGTGACCGCCGTGCGCTTCAACGGCTTCTACCTGTTCCAGTGCCTCGACGAGGGTGGGACGGAGCGGGCGGCCGACGGACCGTAAGCGGGTGCGCCATCATGTCGAGCATTCCTTAACGGCCGGCATGCCAGACAGGCGTGCAGTCAGGCGGGCCGGAGACCGATCATGATCAGCGAGAAGCGCCAGGAGCCTCGCAAGCGAACCTTTCTCAAGGGACGGATCCACTTCAACAAGGGTGCGTCCAGCATGGACTGCCTCGTCCGCGATTTCTCGGAGATGGGCGCACGGCTGGAGTTGAGCGAGACCAACACCCTGCCGGAAACGTTCGACCTCTACATCCCTCAGAAAGAGCTCACCCTCCGGTCGAATCTGCGCTGGCGCCGCGGCGACGCGGTCGGCGTCGCCTTCGCGGAGGTGCAGAAGGCTGCCCCCGAGCCGTCCCCGGCACCGTCGACGGATCCGTCGCTGGCCGTCCTGCTGCGCCGGATCGCCGAGTTGGAGGCCGAGAATGCCGGCCTGCGCGCGGTGATCGCGTCCATGGGAAGCAGCCTGGGTGCCGGCACGGGAGCGGGCATGGGCGCGGGATCGACGAACGGAGCACGGCACGCCTGAGCGGAGGCGACATCCGCGCCCCCGAGCGGGGAGCGAACGGATGTCGCGGAGCCGGCTCAGCCCTCGTCCAAAGCCGCCCGGATGCGCGCGGCATGCTCGGCGAGCACCGCAGGGTCGGCCATGCCGCCCTCATGGCGCTTCAGCGGCACACCGTCGTGGCGCGGCACGAGGTGGAAGTGCAGGTGGAACACCGTCTGCCCGCCGGCCGGCTCGTTGTACTGGAACAGCGTCAGCCCGTCGGCCTTGAAGGCCGCCTTCACCGCACGGCCGACCCGCTGCACCGTGCCGATCACGGCCGCGAGCGTCTGCGGCTCGGCATCGAGCAGCCCGCGCGAGGGCGCCTTCGGGATGACGAGGGTATGGCCCTCGCCCTGGGGCATCACATCCATGAAGGCGAGGCTGTGCTCGTCCTCGTAGACCTTATGCGCGGGGATCTCCCCGCGCAGGATCTTTCCGAAGATGTTGTCCGGATCGTAGGGCGTCATCGCACGGTTCCTCGCAGAAACGGGCGGCACGTTGCACGGGCTGCCCCATCGCAGCAACCTTGACCACTCCGGCGGCGTTGACGAGCCCGTGACGGCGGCGCGCGCCGCTCAGGAGCGGGACATGGCCGAAAGCACGGGTGCGATCTACACGGCGGCGGGCGCCAACCTCGCCATCGCGGCGGCGAAGTTCGTCGGCGCCTTCCTCACCGGCTCGACCGCGATGCTGGCCGAAGGCGCGCACTCGCTGGTGGACACCGCCAACCAGCTCCTGCTGCTGGTCGGTCTGAAGCGGGCGAAGAAGCCGGCGGACGCCAAGCATCCCTTCGGCTACGGGCGCGAGGTGTATTTCTACGCCTTCATCGTTGCCCTGTTCATCTTCCTCGGCGGCGGCATCTTCGCGATCTACGAGGGCGCCCACAAGATCGAGCACCCCGAACCCTCCGCCGACGCGACCCTGTTCGGCGTTCAACTTTCCGGCTTCTGGGTGAACGTCTCGATCCTCGGCTTCGCGATCCTGGCGGAGGGCTATTCCTGCTTCGTGGCCGTGAAGGCGTTCTGGGCGGAGAAGGGCGAGCGCAGCGCCATCACCGCGATCCAGCGCAGCAAGGACCCGGCGCTCTACACGATCCTCGTGGAGGACGTCGCCGCGCTGATCGGCCTCGTCATCGCCATCGGCGGCGTGGTGCTCGCGCATGTCCTCGACAAGCCGGCGCTCGACGGCTGGGCCTCGATCGGCATCGGCCTCGTTCTGATCGGCATGTCGATCTTCCTGATGATCGAGACCCACGGCCTGCTGATCGGCGAGGCCGCCGACCCGGCGGTGGTGCGCACGATCCAGGCGGCGGTGCGCGAGGAGAGCGCGGTCCAGCACGTCAACGCGGTGCTGACCCAGCATCTCGGCCCCTCGGACATCCTCGTGAATCTCAGCCTCGACTTCGCCGACGAGGTGCCCGCGGGCGAGGTCGAGCGGACGGTGGCGCGGCTGGAGCAGCGCATCAAGGCGAAGAGCCGCAACGTCACCCGCGTCTTCATCGAGATCCAGTCGCGGAATGCGCATGCCGCCGGGCATGCACCGACCGATGCGCCCAGCCCCGCGCCCACGGGTCACGACGCGGCTCCGCCCGGCTCGGCCGTTCCGGCCTGAGGGCTTACCGCTTCACCCCCTCGTGGGCGAGCAGGGCCGTCTTGCGTTCCGTGCCCCAGCGGTAGCCCGACAGCGCCCCGTCGGAGCGCACCACCCGGTGGCAGGGGATCGCGACGGCCAGCGCGTTGGCGCCGCAGGCCATGGCCACCGCCCGCACCGCCGCCGGCTCGCCGATGGCGCGGGCGATCTCGGCATAGGTCGCGGTGGTGCCGACCGGGATGCGGCGCAGCGCCTGCCACACCCGCTGCTGGAAGGCGGTGCCGCCGATGTCGAGGGGCAGGTCGAAGGTGCCCCCCGGCGCCGCGACGAGGCGCACGACTTCGGCCACCGTTGCCGCGAAATCCGCGTCGCCGGCCACGATCGCCGCCTTGGGGAAACGCGCCGTCAGGTCGTGCCGGAGCGCATCGGCATCGTCGCCGAGCAGGATCGCGCAGACCCCTCGAACGGTCGCTGCCACCAGCACGAGCCCGAGCGCACAGGCGTCGGTCGCGAAACAGATCCGCTCGCCCGCGCCGCCCTTGCGGTAGGCCGACGGGCTCATGCCGAGCCGCTCCGCGCCGCCCGCATAGAACCGGCTCGGCGCGCCGTAACCCGCGGCGTAGACGCTCTCGGTCACGGTTCGGCCCTCGGCGAGGCTGTCGGCGGCACGGGCCGCGCGGTGGGCTTGGGCGTAGGCCCGCGGCGTCACGCCGGTGACCGCCTTGAAGATCCGGTGGAAGTGGAACGGGCTCAACGACGCAGCGCGGGCGAGCGTGTCGAGGGAGGGCGGCGTCTCTGCCGCCTCGATCAGCCGGCAGGCGCGGGTGATTTTTTCGGCTTGCTGCTTGGACAGAGCGGGTTCGTCGGGCCGGCAGCGGCGGCAGGGCCGGAAGCCCGCGGCCTCTGCCTCCGCCGATCCAGCATGGAAGGAGAGGTTTTCGGGGCGCGCCGCCCGCGAGGGACAGCTCGGCCGGCAATAGACCCCTGTGGAGCGCACCGCATAGACGAAGCGCCCGTCGAAGCCGCCATCGCGCGCGGCGACGGCGGCGCGCATCTCGGCCTCGGTGAGGGGCGCCTCGTCGGGCGTGACGATTTCGGGCTCGGCGAGCATCGGCTCCTCCGGGAGAAGGGATGCGTTGATCCTGACGGATCCGCATGGGGCGCGCATCCCGTCCCTTGCGGTCAAATCGTTATTCGAGCTCGCTCGCTGCCGATCTCCGGCCCGCACACTCATCCTGAGGTGCCGCGCAGCGGCCTCGAAGGATGCTCCAGGAAACGCGCGGGACCTGGACGATCCTTCGAGGCTTCCGCTTCGCTCCAGCACCTCAGGATGAGGGGGAGGGTCGGAAGAATGCCGATGGCTTATGCCGCCGTGCGCCGCTCCACCATCCGTGCCAGGTAGGCCGCGCCGAGCGGGATCAGGCTGTCGTCGAAATCGAAGCTCGCATTGTGCAGGCCCGGGCCCGGCGTAGCGCCGAGCCAGGCATAGGCGCCGGGCACCGCCGCGACCATGTCGGCGAAGTCCTCGCTGCCCATGCGCGGCACGGTATTGGCCTCGACCTTGTCGGAGCCGAACAGCTCGGCGGCGATCTCGGCGGCGGCCGCCGCCTGCTCGGGGTGATTGTCGAGCACCGAGAACACGTCGCGCAGATCCACCTCGATGGTGGCGCCGTAGGCCGCGGCGAAGCCCGCCGCGAGTTCGCGGATGCGAGTGGCGATCAGCTTGCGCAGATCGGCATCGAAAGTGCGCACGGTGCCGGTGAGATGCGCGCCCTCGGGGATGACGTTGTAGGCCGCGCCCGCATGGATCTGCGTAACCGAGACCACGGCGGATTTCAGCGGGTTGCTGTTGCGGCTGACGATCGACTGCATCGCCTGCACCAGCCCCGTCGCGATCACGATCGGGTCGATGCCCTGATGCGGCATCGCCGCGTGCGCGCCGCGGCCGGTGATGCGGATGTCGAAGAAATCGGCCGCCGCCATGATTGGGCCGGGTCGGACCTGAAGCACGCCGTGGGGACCGTGCGGCGCGTTGTGGATCGCGTAGATCTCGTCGACTGGGAATTTCTCGAACAGGCCGTCGGCGATCATCGCGCGGGCCCCGCCCAAACCTTCCTCCGCCGGCTGGAACACGAACACGGCCGTTCCGTCGAAATCGCGGGTCTCGGCGAGGTAGCGGGCGGCGCCGAGCAGCATGGTGGTGTGCCCGTCATGCCCGCAGGCATGCATCTTTCCGGGCACGGTGGAGCGGTAGGGGAGGTTCGTCTCCTCGGTGATCGGCAGCGCATCCATGTCGGCGCGCAGGCCGATCCGGCGCGCACCCGGCCGGCCCTGCAGCACGCCGACCACGCCGGTCTTGCCCAGCCCCCGGTGGACCTCGATGCCGAACTTTTCGAGATGCTCGGCGACGATGCCGGAGGTGCGGACCTCCTCGAAGCCGATCTCGGGATGGGCGTGGAGATCCCGCCGCAGGGCGGTCAGCTCGTCGGCGTAGCTGCGGATGCGGTCGATCGTGTTCATTCGCTGGCGTCCTCGCAGGTTCGGCGGAAGGGCGACATCGCCGCGTATTCGGCGATCGCCGCGTTCACGTGGCTGCGCTCCCGCTTCAGATAGTCGGCGACGGCGCGGGCCAGCGCCGGGTCGGCGATGTCGTGGGCCGAATGCATCGGCACCGGGCGGTAGCCGCGGGCGAGCTTGTGCTCGCCCTGCGCACCAGCCTCGACCCGCTTCAGCCCGCGGGCAATCGCGAAGTCGATGGCTTGATAGTAGCAGACCTCGAAATGCAGGAAGGGGTGATCCTCGATGCAGCCCCAGTTGCGGCCGTAGAGCGCCGTGTCGCCGATGAAGTTGATGGCGCCGGCGATCGGCCGGCCCGCGTTCTTGGCGATCACCAGCAGGATACGCTCGGGCATCCGCGCGCCGATCAGCGAGAAGAAGGTGCGGTTGAGGTAGGGCCGGCCCCATTTGCGGGCGCTGGTGTCCTGATAGAACTCGTAGAAGGCGTCCCAATCGGCTTCCGTGATGTCGGCGCCGGTCTTGTGCTCGACCGTGATGCCCTGGCTCAGAGCCTCCCGCCGCTCGCGCTTGATCGCCTTGCGCTTGCGCGAGGCGAGCGCCCCGAGAAAATCGTCGAAGCCGGTATAACCCTCGTTCTCCCAGTGGAACTGCTGATCGATGCGGGGCAGCATCCCGAGGGCTTGCGCCTGCTCGGCCTCGCGCGCACGGGCGAAGGTGACATGGATCGAGGAGGCCTCGGTCTCGGCCCGCAGGGCGCGCAAGCCCGCGACGAGGGCGGCGGCGGCGGTGTCGGGATCCTCCCCCGGCGCGATGAGGAAGCGCGGCCCCGTGACCGGCGTGAACGGCACGCTGACCTGGAGCTTGGGATAATAGCTGCCGCCGGCCCGCTCGTAGGCGTCGGCCCAGCCGTGGTCGAACACGTATTCGCCCTGGCTGTGGGACTTCAGATAGCAGGGTGCGGCACCGACCAGCCGGCCCTCGCGCTCGACGCGGACATGCAGCGGCAGCCAGCCGGTGCGGCGGGAGACGCAGCCCGCCTCCTCCAGCGCCGAGAGAAAGGCGTGGCAGGTGAACGGGTTGAAGGTCTCGTCGCCCGCCCCGAGGGTCTCGGGGGAGGTGGCGCAGGCGTCCCATTCGGCGGCGTCGAACCGGGCCATGCCCGGCACGGCGCGCACCTGCAGGACGGGCTCGGGAGCGTTCGCCGTCGCGGGGGTGGTCATGGCCCCAAGTTAGAGCGCCTGGGCCCGGATGTGGATACCGGTTCGGCGAATGCGTGGCGCGACAAAACGGGGCCGGTCCACGCCTCGGCCTCATCCTGAGGTGCGAAGCGCAGCAGAGCCTCGAAGGATCGTCCAGCCAGCCCCGTTATCCCTGGAGCCCCCTTCGAGGCCCGCTGGCGCGGGCACCTCAGGATGCGGCAGAGGCTCGGATCTGCGTCATCGCTGTGACTCGGGCAATCGCTGCGCTTGATCCGGCGCCCGCCGAGAGCCCATATCGCGCCCATGTGCGGACGCTTCTTCATCGGCCAGCTGCCGGAGGTCTACCGCGCCTTCTACGGCTATTCCGAGCAGCCGAATTTCCCCGGCCGCTTCAACGTGGCGCCGACCCAGCCGGTGCCCGTCGTGATCAGCGAGAGCGGCGAGCGGCATTTCCGGCTGATGCGCTGGGGCCTCTGGCCGACCTGGCTCAAGGATCCGTCGGACTTTCCGACCCTGTTCAACGCCCGCATCGAGACGGCGGCCGAGAAGCCGGCCTTCCGCGGGGCGCTGCGCCACCGCCGCTGCGTGTTCCTGGCCGACGGCTTCTACGAATGGCGCCGCGAGGGGACCGGCAAGGCCGCGACGAAGACGCCGTTCGCGGTGCGCCGCACCGACGGGGCGCCGATGGCGCTCGCCGGCCTGTGGGAGCCGTGGATGGGCGCGGACGGCTCGGAAGTCGATACGGCGGCGATCATCACCTGCTCGGCCAACGGCACCCTGAGCGCGATCCACGAGCGGATGCCGGCGATCCTGGCTCCGGAATCGATCGGCGCGTGGCTCGATGCGGCGGTGGACGCGCCCGAGGCGGCCCGCCTCTGCCGGCCCTGCCCGGACGAATGGCTGCGGCTCGATCCGGTGAGCGAGCGGGTCAACAACGCGCGGAACGACGATGCCGGGCTACCCGAACCGATGGCCCCGCCCGCAAGCCGCAGGGCTCCGGCGAAGGCCGCGATCGTGCAGGGCGAACTATTCTGACGCATTCTCCGCTCAGGCTGCCGCGCCGCTTTCCCCGCCGACCTCTTCCCCGAACCGTTCGGCGGCATAGTCGTCAAGGTTGAATGCGTCGTCGGGTACGCGGAACATGAACCGCTCGGCGATCTCGGTGAGCAGGATGTCGGGCCGGACCTGCTCGACGTAGGACCAATCGACCGACGTGCTCCAGACGAAGTGCACCTCGGCGAAGGTCTCGGCGAGCATGATCGTCAGCATCAGCGGCGCGAAGTGCGAGTAGGAATCACCGAACAGGACGAGGTGGCGCGGGTCGCGGGCGGCGGCGTTGGCGTAGATCACGTGCGAGCCGACATGGAGCGTATCGGCGCGGCCGGCTGCCTCCCGCGCCTCGACGATCGGGCTGGCGTAGCGGCGCACGGCATCGCGCTGCAGGTCGTGGATGCGCGTCCGTTCGGTGCGCGGGGGATCGAACCGGCCTCCGAGATCGCCGGAAATCTCGGTCTCGCGGAATCCGCGTTCGGCGAGGTCCGGGCAGGGCGTGGCCCCTAGCGCGCGGCAGATCTCGCGATAGGCGAGGTGGCAGCCGGCGAAGGTCCAGTGGCTGTCGGTGCGGTAGAACAGGTCTTCACCCGCGCGGGCCGCCCGCATCGGCGCGACGAGGTCGATGCAGGTCCGCCGCAGGATGCGCGTGACCGGCCATTCCCGGAGATGCCCCCTCAACCGGGAGAACCACCGCCGCCGCGGCAGGCCGCGGATCAGCCGGCGGGCGGGGGAGAGACGGTGATCGACCGCGATCCCGTCGAGGAAGCCGTCGTAGACGCTGAGCTTTTCCGGGACGACGACGTGGTGGTAGGCGATGCCGAGTTCACGCGCCCGCGCCGCACGGCCGGCGATGCGTTGGCGCCACAGCTCGGTCTGGTGGGCCATGAAGCCCGACTCGTTGAACTGCGCGATGACGTTGTTGCTGCCGGCGACGACGAACAGCCAGCCGTCCTTGCCGACATGAATGTGATCGGTGGCCGTGTCCGACACGAAGTCCCGCCCTTCCTCAACCGTCTTCGCCGATGCCGAACGCGCGGGCGGGCCGTGGCTCTACAGGCGCGGGCCGCTCCGAGGCAAATGCGGCCGGGAGCGGAAGACATGGGTCGGACTTCGCCCGTAGCGATATGCTAGAGCATCATCCCGAAAGCTGGCCTCCGGGTTTCGGAAAAAGATGATGCGAAGACAAGGATCTAGGGCATCGTCCCGAAACGTGGCCTCCGGCTTCCGGGACGATGACGATGCCCGAGCGGTGTTGCGAATTCCTTGAATGGACGAGCTTCACGGCGGGACCCGCGAGGAGCAGGCTTGAACGACACGCAAGCGGATGAGGCCGCGGCGCATGCCCGGCTGATCGAGGACAACCTCGTCCTCACCTGCGAGGCCGGGCGCCTTTACCGCGACGGCGGGTTCGCGGGCGATGCCGCCCTGCTCGAGCGGCTGCGCGAGCGGGTAAGCCCGCTCACCGAGGTGGTCGGCACGGTGTTCCCCGGCTTCCCCGCGCATGACCCCGAGCCGCCGCGCCTGTTCGGCGGCAGCGCCGCCTTTCGCGAGAAGCAGGGGGCCGCGCTCGCGGCGCCGCGCCCGCCGGGGCCGCCGACGCTGCTCTGCGAGACCCGCGACGTCCGGCTTGCGGGCAACGCCCTGTTCCATGTCGCGGACGGCCGGCCGCAGGTGCTGTTCGAGACCTACCGGCCGCAGGAGCGGCACGTGGTGCCCGGCCCCGGCCCCGGCTTCCTGCACGTGGACGAGACCATCGCCGAGGCGGGGCTCATCTTTCTCCTCAACTCGGCGGGCTCGTTCAATTACGGCCATTGGCTGATCGACGACCTGCCCCGGCTGCACGCGCTCGCGCTGCTGCGTAAACGTCATCAGCGGGTACCGATCACCGTCGCGCTGGTGTCCTACTTCCCGCATATCGACGCGGCGCGGCGCCGCTCGATCCAGCTCCTGCTGCGCGATCGGGTCTCGATCCGCTTCCTCGACCGGGACAAGACCTACCGCTTCGCGCGCCTGCATCACGCCACGCCGTGCAGCCTGCCGAGCACGGGCAAGTCGCCGCACGCGCTGCGCTATCTCACCGGGCAGATGCGGGCGCGGACGCGCCTGCCGCGCGGGCTGTTCGCGCTACGGATGTTCACAGGGCGAGGCCGGCGCCTGTTCGTGGACCGGCATCCGGGGCGGGGCCGGGGGCTCGCCAACCGCGACGCCGTGCTGGGCCTGCTGCGCGGCCTCGGCTTCGAGGCGTTCGATCCCGAACTCACCAGCGTGCGGCAGCAGGTGGTGCGGTTCGCGGCCGCCGAGATCGTGGTCGGCATCGCCGGGGCGGGGATGACCAACACGGTCTTCTGCCGGCCCGGCACGCCGGTCATCCACCTCGTGCCGGAGGGCTGGGAGGACCGGTTCTACGGCGAGATCGCCACCGCCTGCGGCCAGGATTATGCGGCGGTGTTCGGCCCCCGGATTGCGTCGGACGCGCCCGAATATCTTCGGGATTTCACGATCGACCCCGAGCCCCTGCGCGAGGCCCTCGCGGCTGCCGGTCTGCGTTGAGATCCTGGGATCCCAAAGGGGTCACCCCTTTGGCGGGGTCTCGGGGCAGCGCCCCGATTTCCCCACTAGGTTTCAGCGCGGGCGACGCAGCGTTCGGCCGGTGACCTTCACCTGCTTGCGGAACACGCCGACCAGCTCGACATGGGCCGACCATGCGAATTGATCGACCGGCGTAACCCGCTCCAGCCGGTAGCCGCCGGCAATCAGGGTCGCCGCGTCGCGGGCGAAGGTGCCGGGATCGCAGGCGACGCCGACGACGAGCGGCACCTTCGATTCCGCGATCCGGCGCACCTGCGCCTCGGCCCCGGCGCGCGGCGGGTCGAACACCACCGCATCGAGCGCGTCGAGTTCCGGCCCGAGCAGCGGGCGGCGGAACAGGTCGCGTGCCTCCGCCGTGATCCGGGCGTAGCCGGCTCCGGCCCGGTAGGCGCGGGTCAGCGCGGTGATCGCCGCGGCCTCGCCGTCGGCGGCGTGGACCTCGCGGGCCCCCGCAGCGAGCGTCAAGGCAAAGGGACCGCTGCCGCAGAACAGGTCGCCGACGCGCCGCACCTTGGCCTTGCCCTCGTCCATAGCCTCCAGCACCAGCGCGGTCAGGGTCGCCTCGCCGGCCTGCGTCGCCTGGAGGAAGCTGCCGGGCGAGGGCACGCGCCGGGCCGGGCCCTCGCCGACCGCGGGCGGGCGGCGCTCGACCACGACGTCGCCGTGGATCGACAAACGGGCGAGGTCGAGTTCGCCGGCGAGCCGAGTCAGGACGCCGCGGACGCCGTCGCTCACCTGCCCGTGGCCGCGGATGTCGATGTCGAGGCCGGTTACGGTGGCGGTGGCGGCGATGTCGAGCGGCTTGCGGCCGTGCCCGAGCGGGGCGGCGAGCGTCTCCGCGACGGCCGGCGCCCGGTGCAGGCTCGGCACGGGTGATCGGGCAATGGTCGATCGGCACCAGCGCGTGGCTGCGCGCGGCCATCAGCCCGGCCCGCGCCCGGCCCTCGATCTCGCGCACATGCAGGGTGATCCGCCGCCGGCCCTCGCCCTGCGCGTCGAGGAGGGGCATCAGCGTGGTCTCGATGCGCGCCTGCCCCAGCGCCCCGGCAACGATGCCGCGCTTCCACTCCGCGTAAGGGGCGGGGGCGAGGTGCTGCACGGCGCAGCCGCCGCAGGCCGAGAAATACGGGCAGAACGGCGCGATCCGATCCGGCGACGCCTCCTCTACGGCGATCAGCGTGCCGATGCGGTCGCCGCGCTGCACCCGCACGCGCTCGCCGGGCAGGGCGCCGGGCACCGCCAGCCCGCCCTCGGTGAGGCCGTCGCCGCGGGCGCCGAGCCGGGCGATGGTCAGAGTCTCTTCGATCACGTCGGACATGGGATCAATCATCAGAGGCAATCATCAGAGGAACGCCTCGCGGCGACCAGGAACTCGCGGTTGCCGTCACCACCCTCGATGGGGGAGGGGATCGGCCCCGACACAGTGAATCCGAGGCCGACGAGCACGGCGCGTACGCCCTCGCAGACCTCGGCATGAACCTCGGCGTCGCGCACGATGCCGCCGCGCCCGACCCGCTCGCGGCCGGCCTCGAATTGCGGCTTGATCAGCGCGGCGATGGCGGCCTCGTCGGCGAGCTGCGCCGCCACAGCCGGCAGAACCAGCCGCAGGCCGATGAAGCTCACATCGATGGTGGCCAGCTGCGGCGCGGGCTGAATCGCCCCCGGAGAGAGGGCGCGGATATCGGTGCCCTCCAGGCTGGTCACCCGTGGGTTGGCGCGCAGGGCGGCGTCGAGCTGGTCGCGGCCGACATCGACCGCGTGGATATGGGCGGCGCCGCGCCGCAACAGCACGTCGGTGAAGCCGCCGGTCGAGGCGCCGACATCGAGGCAAGGGAGGCCCGCGGGGTCGAGGCCGAAGGCATCGAGCGCCGCAGCGAGCTTGAGGCCGCCGCGGGAGACGTAGGGGTGGGGGGCCGAGGCCTCGATCCGGGCGCTGGACTCGACCAGATCCGCGGGGCGCGTGACGAGGCGGCCGTCGGCGCTGACGAGGCCGGCCTCGATCGCCGCCCGCGCCTGCGCCCGGCTGCGGAAATGCCCGCGCTCGACCAGGAACCGATCGGCCCGGAGCCGCTCGCCCGTCATCGGTCTCCCTTCCGAAAATTGCTCCGCCGCGCCCGAGAACCTCGTCCCGCATATCCGATCCGGGACGAGGATCTCGGATTTTGATGTCGCATCGTTCTTTTCCAAAAGCCGGTGGCCGCCTTTCGGGACGATGCTCACGTGATCGAGACGGATCGGCCCGTCCCCTGTCGGAACGCGCCGCTTCGCGTTACCTACAGCATCGCCTGAGACGGCGCGTGCCGGCTCGTCCGAAAAGGGCGATGCGAAATCCGCTTTTGCCGGGTAGCCCGGATTGCGCACCGCCTCAAGCGGTGGCGGAATCCCGGGCGGAACCGCCGGGCCGCAGCAACGGAGTGAGTCAGTTCATGAGAGGTGCCATCATGCGAGGGGCCACGACGCCTGCCATCCGCCGTATACCGGTCGCCATACCTTTGGCCGCGGCCCTGCTCGCGGGCCTTGCCGGGTCCGCCTTCGCGCAAGATGCCAAGGAGGCTCCGAAGGAGCCGGCCCCCGCCAAGACGGAGAGTGCCGGCGCGCCGCAGACCTACGAGAGCGCGATCACCAACGGCAAGGGTGACAGCATCGGCAAGATTATGATCCGCGACGGGGCGAATTCCCTCGTCATGCGGCTGTCGATTCAGGCCGGCGGCCTGCCTCCGGGCTGGCACGGCATCCATTTCCACGCCGTCGGCGACTGCTCGGACACGGAGAAGTTCGAGAAGTCGAAGGCCCACGTGAACCACGACCAGAGCAAGCACGGCCTGCTCAACCCCGACGGCCCGGACGAGGGCGACCTGCCCAACGTCTACGCCAACGCCGACGGCTCGGTGAACGCGGAAGTGTCGAGCGAGACCCCGCTGACCGGCGAGGGCGGCCTGCGCGACGGCGACGGCTCGGCGCTGATCATCCATGCCAACGAGGACGACCACACCAGCCAGCCCATCGGCGGCGCGGGCGCGCGCATCGGCTGCGCGGTCATCAAGTAACACGCCTTTTGCCCTCCCCCTACGGGGGAGGGCGTTGGCGGAGGCTACCGCTTCAGGCTCACCACGCTGCCTTCACGCTGCGCCGCCTTCTCCGGCAGGGCGGCGCGGACGACCTTGAGGATGCCCTCGGCATCGAGCCCGGCCTCGGCGTACATCTTCTCCGGCTTGTCGTGGTCCTGGTAGCTGTCCGGCAGCGTCAGCGTGCGGACCCGGACCCGGCCGGTGTCGAGCACGCCGCGCTCGGCCAGCAGGTGCAGCACCATCGCCCCAAAGCCGCCGACCGAGCCCTCCTCGACCGTCACCAGAACCTCGTGGCTCATCGCCAGATCGACGATCAGCTCGGCGTCCAGCGGCTTGGCAAAGCGCGCATCGGCGACGGTAGCTGCAACACCCTCGGCCTCCAGCGCGTCGGCCGCCTTCAGCGCCTCCGACAGACGCGTGCCGAGCGAGAGCAGCGCCACCCGCGCCCCTTCCGGACGCCGCACCACGCGGCCGCGGCCGATCGCCAGCGGCACGCCCGTCTCCGGCAGCTCGATGCCGACCCCCTCGCCGCGCGGGTAGCGCAGCGCGATCGGACCCGAATCGTGCGCGTGGCAGGTCGCCACCATGTGCACCAGCTCGGCCTCGTCGGCCGCCGCCATCACCGTCATGTTCGGCAGGCAGCAGAGATAGGCCAGATCGAACGCGCCCGCATGCGTGGCGCCGTCCGCTCCGACGAGACCCGCCCGGTCGAGGCAGAACCGCACGGCTAAGTTCTGCAGCGCGACATCGTGCACAACCTGATCGTAGGCCCGCTGCAGGAAGGTCGAGTAGATCGCCACGAACGGCTTGTAGCCCTCGGTGGCCAGACCGCCGGCGAAGGTCACCGCGTGCTGCTCGGCGATGCCGACGTCGAAGGTCCGGTCGGGATGCGCCTTGCCGAACAGGTCGATCCCGGTGCCGCCGGGCATCGCCGCGGTGATCGCCACCACCTTCGGGTCGGCATCGGCCGCCTTGATCAGGCTCTCGCCGAACACGCGGGTATAGGCCGGGGCGTTCGCCTTGGCCTTGGCCTGCACGCCCGAGACCACATCGAACTTGACCACGCCGTGGTAGCGATCGGCGCTGGCTTCCGCCGGTGCGTAGCCCTTGCCCTTCTGCGTGACGACGTGGAGCAGGATCGGGCCCTGATCCGAGTCGCGCACGTTCTTCAGAACGGGCAGCAGGTGGTCGAGATTGTGCCCATCGACCGGGCCGACATAGTGGAAGCCCATCTCCTCGAACATCGTGCCGCCGCCGACGATCAGCGAGCGGGCATACTCTTCGGCAGCGGCCGCGCGCTGGTAGAGCGCCTTCGGCAGCAGCTTGCCCAGTTGCTTGGCGGTCTCGCGCAGTGAGCGATAGGTGCCGCCGGAAGCGAGCCGCGCGAGGTAGGCCGACATCGCGCCGACGGGGGGCGCGATCGACATGTCGTTGTCGTTGAGGATGACGATCAGGCGCGAGTGCAGGGCGCCGGCATTGTTCATGGCCTCGTAGGCCATGCCCGCCGACATCGAGCCGTCGCCGATCACCGCGATCATGTTGCGGCGCTTCGGCGCCGGGCCGCCCTTGGCCTTGGCGTCCGCCTCTTCGAGGTCGCGCGCCACGGCCATGCCGAGCGCGGCGGAGATCGAGGTGGAGGAGTGGGCCGCGCCGAAGGGGTCGTACTCGCTCTCCGAACGCTTGGTGAAGCCGGACAGACCACCGCCCTGGCGCAGCGTGCGGATGCGGTCGCGGCGGCCTGTCAGGATCTTGTGCGGGTAGCACTGGTGTCCGACGTCCCAGACGATGCGGTCGTCGGGGGTGTCGAAGACGTGGTGGAGCGCCACCGTCAGTTCGACCACGCCCAGGCCCGAGCCGAGATGGCCGCCGGTGATCGACACGGCGTCGATCATCTCGGCGCGCACGGCGTCGGCGACTCGCCGCAGCTCGCTCTCCGGCAGAAGCCGGAGACGATCCGGCGTCTCAAGACCCTCAAGGATCGTCGTGTCCGCTAGTGCCACCGGACCAGCCTCATACCCGAAGTAAGGAACAGCGCGCAAACCTTTGCGCGCGATGAATTTTGTCGTGATTGAAATCGCACCGGCGTCACCTACTCGACGTCGAGCGGCGCGGTGCCGGCAGCCCGACCGTCCGGTCCGATGGCGATCTTCTGGATGCGTGCCTCGGCCCGCTTCAGCAGGGTCTCGCAGTGACGCTTGAGCGCCTCGCCGCGCTCGTAGATCGCCACCGATTCGTCGAGGGGCACGTCACCGCGCTCCAGCCGACGCACGATCTCCTCGAGCTGCTCCAGCGCCCGCTCGAACGGAAGATCGTCCGGCGCCGCCGCCGCAGATGCGTCGGGTGTAAGATCGTTCATCCCGGATTCCTTTTGGGGCGGGTTATGACGGGCGACGTGCGGTCGCACAAGCCCGGGTCGATTGCGTGCGACCGATCTCCGCCCTGCGCGGCGTGCCCGTCACGCCAAGGTGAGGTGGAACGGCGTGCCCTCGAAGGCCTCGGCGCCGCGGCCGATTCCGCTGACGGCGGCGCTCATCCGCCCCTCGCGTCCGAGCAGGCGGTCGGCGATCTCGACGAACAGGCGATTTGGCGTGGCGCTCGGCGCGAGCCGCCGCACTTCTTGCGCGAGTTCCGCCTCATCCCGATCCGGCTGCAGGGCGCAGGCCGCGACATAGGCCGCTGCGGTGGACCGGCTGATACCGGCATAGCAGTGGATCACCATCGGCTTTTCGCGGGGCCACGCCGCCACGAAATCGAGGACGGCGCGCACATGCGCCTCGCCCGGCGGCAGGTGCCCCTCCAGCGGCGCGACGATGTCGCTGAAGCCGACGTGCAGATGGTGCTCGGCACGGATCGCGGCCGGACGTTCCACCGCACTGCCGAGCGTCGCCAGCGTGACGAGATGGCTCGCGCCGCTTGCCGCAACGGTCTCCGGCAGGCGCGAGAGGGGGCAGACGTGGATGACGGGCATTCTCTTTTTCGGTCTCACGCCCCGCGCTGAAGCGCCGCGAAGCGGGCGAGATAGCACGCCTCTGCCTCTGCCGTCGGCCATCCGGCGACCAGCAGCTCGATTTCAGCGCTCACAGGATCGGGCAGAACCGGGGGGCGCCCGAAGATCCCGTCGGCCTCCGCGCTTGAGAATCCGGCGAGCCGGGTCGCCTCGATCGCGGCGGCGATGCGGTCGGCGCGCTTGACGAGACGGGCGAGCGCCGGGGAGGGCGCGGCGAGCCCGAAGCGCTGGCGGATCGCCGCGAGCAGGCGCCGCTCGACGCTGCGATAGGCATCGCCGATCGCGTTCTTGAGCGGCGAGATGATGTCGCCGATCACGTATTCCGGCGCGTCGTGGAGCAGCAATTCGAGCCGCTCCGGGCCGCCGATCCGCGGATCGAGGCCGCCGCCGATCGCCTCCACCAGCAGCGAGTGCTGCGCCACGGAGAAGACGTGCGGGCCCGCCGTCTGCCCGTTCCAGCGGGCGACGCGGGCGAGGCCGTGGGCGATGTCGGTGATCTCGACATCGAGCGGCGAGGGGTCGAGCAGGTCGAGCCGCCGACCCGACAGCATCCGCTGCCACGCCCGCACCGGTTTTTTGGAAGTGCTCGCGGCCACGCTCACGGTCGGCGGCCCTCGCCGAGGGCGGCACAGGGCGCGTGACGATGGCAGCCGGTGAGATGGTCGTTGACCATGCCGACCGCCTGCATGAAGGCGTGGACGATGGTGGGGCCGCAGAAGGTGAAGCCCTTCGCTTTCAGGGCCTTGCCCATCTTTCGTGACACATCGGTTTCGGTGGCGATCGCGGCGCGGGTGGCCGCGTTGGTCTGGATCGGCCGGCCGTCGCAAAAGTCCCAGAGGAAGGGCGAGAAGCCCGGCCCGGCCTCCTCGATCGCGAGCCACGCCCGCGCGCCGCTGATCGCGCCGCGGATCTTGGCGCGGTTGCGAATGATGCCGGTGTCGCCCATCAGCCGCTCGACATCGTCGTCCGTGAAGCGGGCGACCCGCTCCGGCTCGAAGCCCTCGAAAGCGCGGCGGAAGCCGTCGCGGCGGCGCAGGATGGTGATCCACGACAGGCCCGCCTGGAACCCGTCGAGGATCAGCTTTTCGTAGAGCGCGCGGGAATTGGTTTCCGGCACGCCCCACTCGGTGTCGTGATAGGCGACGTAAATCGGATCGGTCCCCGGCCACCAGCAGCGCGGACAGCCGTCGGGATGGGTGGTGATCAGCCCGCTCGAATCCGCGCTCATCCGGCCACGGCCGTGTCGGTGGGGAAGGCGAAGCGGGCGAAATCGGGCTTGGCCACAGCCGCGATCGTGCCGCCCGCCCGCACCGGCTCACCGATGGCGAGCGCGTCGCCGAGGCGGTCGAGGCGGATCGTGGCGAGCCCCCGGTCACCGGCCGCGCTGCCGGTGAAGCCGAGGCTGCGCGCGCCCGCAATCACCTCCGTGCCGGGCGCCGGCGCCGGGCCGTCGCGGTAGACGATGGGCAGGATGCGGGTGCGGGCGGTGCCACGGTGCTGCATCCGCGAGACGACTTCCTGCCCGACATAGCAGCCCTTCTTGAAATCCACGCCGCCGAGCTGGTCCATCAGCGCCTCGTGCGGGAAGGCGTCGCCGAAGGCGAAATCGCGGCCGCCCTCCGGCACGCCGAGGCCGATGCGGTGGGCGTGATACGCGTCTTCCGTGGCATCGGCCGAGAACGCGCCCTCGGCAAAATACAGCCGCTCGCCGAGGGCGGGGAGACGTCCGTCGCGCACCCGCACCGTCTCGGCCGCGGTCTCGGCCCCATCCCAGGCCGCGGCGACGCCGAGCGTCGGGTCGGCGGCCACCGTTACCTTGGCGCGCAGGCGGTAGAGCCCGAGCCGCTTGACGAGGTCGGCGACGCGCTCGGCGGCGACGTCGAGACGGAAGCCATCGTCCGAGCGGGACACCAGGAAATCGAACTGGATCTTGCCCTGGGGCGTCAGCAGCGCGCCGAGCCGCGCCTCGCCCTCGGGCAGCGTCTCGACGTTGCAGGTGAGGATGCCTTGCAGGAAGGGGAGCGCGTCCGGACCCGAGACGGCAACGACGGTGCGGTCCGGCAGCAGGGCGATCGGCATGGCATCTCCTTGAAAGGACGGCGGCGTTGCACGTGTGGGACGCCTGACATAAGCCGCCGCTATCCTCGTCTCAATCGCACCATGCGAACCGGGAGAGCCCGATGGAAGCGCCTTTCGACCTCGTCCTGTCCGGCGGCACGCTGGTGAACCACGACGGCGAGCATCGTGCCGATCTCGGCATCCGCGGCGGACGGGTGGCGGCCATCGGCGACCTCTCGGCCGCGGCAACGCAGGAGCGGCGCGATTGCCGCGGCCTGCACCTCCTGCCCGGCGTGATCGACAGCCAGGTGCATTTCCGCGAGCCCGGCCTCGACCATAAGGAAGACCTGGAAACGGGCTCGCGCGCGGCGGTGATGGGCGGCGTCACGGCGGTGTTCGAGATGCCCAACACCAACCCGCAGACCACGAGCGCCGCAGCACTCGCCGACAAGGTGGCCCGCGCCCACCACCGGATGCATTGCGACTTCGCCTTCTGGGTCGGCGGCACCCATGAGAATGCCGGCGAGGTCGCCGCGTTGGAGCGGCTGCCTGCTGCTGCCGGGATTAAGGTGTTCATCGGCTCCTCCACCGGCTCGCTGCTGGTCGAGGACGATGCCGGCGTGCGCGAGATCCTGAAGCAGATCCGTCGCCGCGCCGCCTTCCACTCGGAAGACGAGCCGATGCTGCGCGAGCGCAAGGGCCTTCGCGTGCCGGGCGATGCCGCCTCGCACCCGGTCTGGCGCTCACCGGAAGTGGCGGTGAAGGCCACGCAGCGGCTGATCGCGCTCGCGCGGGAGACGGGTGCGCGCATCCACATCCTGCACATCTCGACCGCGGACGAGATGCCGATTCTGGCCGAGGCCAAGGATGTCGCCAGCGTCGAGGTGACGCCGCACCATCTGACGATCGACGGGACGGAATCCTATGCCCGGCTCGGGACGCTGGTGCAGATGAACCCGCCGGTGCGCGACGCCGCCCATCGCGATGGCATCTGGCGCGGGCTGAGCCAGGGCGTGGTCGATGTGCTCGGCTCCGACCACGCGCCGCACACGCTGGAAGAGAAGGCCAAGCCCTATCCGGACTCGCCCTCCGGCATGACCGGCGTGCAGACGCTGGTGCCGATCATGCTCGACCATGTGAATGCCGGCCGGCTCTCGCTCGCCCGGTTCGTCGATCTGACCAGCGCCGGCCCGAAGCGCCTGTTCGGCATCGCCCGCAAGGGGCGGCTCGCCGTGGGCTACGATGCCGACGTGACCGTGGTGGATCTCAAGCGCCGCGAGACGATCCGCAACGAATGGATCGCCTCGAAATGCGGCTGGACGCCCTATGATGGGCTCACCGTCACCGGCTGGCCGGTGGGCACGGTGGTGCGGGGCACGCCGGTGATGTGGCAGGGCGAGTTGGCCAACCCCGCACGCGGCGAGGCGGTGGTGTTCGAGGAAGCGTTGCCGACGGGGTAGCGCCGGGCCGGGATATCCTATCCGGCGGCAGGCTTTTCGCGAGCCTCCTGCCTGTAAGCCGTTCACTACGGACGGTTGCTCTGCACCGTTTGGGACGCTCAGTCATTGTGCCGGTGATCGCGCCGACACCATAGTTGAAAGAGGCGCGCCGAGCAGACGAAGATCACTTCGAAGTCATCCGTGACTGGCTGCCGCGAAGATGCCTTGCGTTTCTTTCAAGGGTTGCGGGGACGGATGTCCGGAAAAGGTGAAGTGTCGACCGTTGCCATGCGGTCATGGCACAGCCATGCGGAATGGGCGATGCGGGGCGTCGCGCTGGGGAGCCTCCTCGCCTTGACGGGCGCGGGCACGGCCTGGGCGAAGGAGATCGTGCTGCCGGAGAAGAATCCGGCCGTCACCCTGACGATCCCCGACGACTGGAAGACCGAGGTGCGCGACACCGAGGTCGTCTCGACCTCACCCGATGGCGACGTCTCGTTCGAGGTAGGCTTCGAAACGCGGGCGGACCGCGACAGCCTCGTCAAGGACAAGGTGAGCTTCCTGCGCAAGCAGAAGGTCAATCTCTCGATCAAGCCGGTCGAGCAGGCGATGGACTTCGGCGGCACGCCGGCCCGGGTTCAGCGCTACCGCACCACCGACAAGTACGGGAAGACGATCGTCGATCTCGTGACCCTCGATGCGAGCCGGGACCGCGCGCTTCTCATGACGATCTGGGGATCCGAGGATCAGCGCCAAGCCAACGAAGCGGCGCTGGACACCATCATGAAGAGCGTCCGGGTTCCGGCCGAGACCGGCGGGAGCAGCAACTTCTGGTCAGGCGGCAAGACGGCCGCCAAACCCGAGACGAAGCCGGAACCGAAAGTCGAGACGAAGTCCGAGCCCGCGGCGGCCGGCTTGTCGCCCTCGGTGGCGGCCGCCCAGCCCGCGCCCTTGAGGCCCTACGCCACCCGGCGTGCGCTGTACGTCGCCCGCAAGGCCGCCGATTTCGGCGATGTCGAGGCCCGGCCCTCGAACGTCTTCAAGCCCGGCGAGCCGCTCCTGACCTATATCGAGCCGGTGGGCGAGGCCACGCAGTCGATCGGAAGCGATCAGATCGGCTTCGGCGTGATCGTCGATTTCGAGGTCCGCACGCCGGAGGGCAAGGCCCTCGCGACCCAGAAGAACATGATCGACCGTGACGTGACCGTGAAACGCGCGGAGGGCGAGCCGAACTTCTTCCTCAACCTCAGCCTCGACCTCGACGGCTTCCCGCCGGGCAATTACGTGCTGGTCTATACCCTGCGCGATAAGCTGAGCGGGCGCACGCTCGACGTGCCGCAGCCGTTCACGATTGCCCCGGCCGCCACCGACAAGGCCACGGGCGCAGGCCCGGCCGCCCCGAACCCGGCTCCGGCGGCGCCCCCCGCTTCGGCTCAAACCACCGTCGTGGACGGGTGGACGGTCCAGCTTGCCCCACCGGACGGCGTCTCCTGCGCCATCCACTACGAGAACAAGCCCCCGCGCGCCGACGGCAAGAGATTCGCGACGATCGTCGCCTTCGTCTCGATACCCGACAGGAACCTGAAGCTCACAACCCTGGAACTCAAATTTTCCGGCTGGAACTGGACCAAGGAGCAAGAGGTCAAGGCCACGCTCCGGACGGGGGAATTTTACCTGTATTCCGGCCTGAACTGGATCGTTCTCGATCCCAGATCTCTCCTGCTCCGATCCGACGATCCGGAGGATATCCTGAAGCTCGTCAAAACGACGTCGAAACTCAGCGTCGAGAGAGACGGCGAGGACGCCGTCACGTTCGACATCACCGCGCCGGACAAGGCTCTGGAGGCTCTCAAGCCCTGCCGGGATCAATTGAAGTAGACGACAAGAAAACGTCCCGAAGGCCGGTTTCAGGCCTTCGGGACGCTACACATCGAACGGAGCTTTGCCGGTACGAGGCCCGCCTCGTCGTCACCGCGAGGCGAAGCCGAAGCGATCCGGAGCGCCGGCACGATCCGCAGGGACCGCTCCCGTTGCGGTTCAATGAATTCGGCTGACGCCTCCGCCTCAGGCCAGCGATCAGTGCTGAAGCGTCGTGGTGAACCCGCCGCCGCGGATACGCTCGGGCAGGGTCTCGGCATAGCGGGCGGTGGCGTCCTCGCCATAGGTGGCGACCAGTTCCTGGAACGCCGCGAACAGGGCCGCCTGGGCCATGCAGTCGCCGTCGATCCCGTCGAGGCAGCCCTCCGCGAATGCTTCCGTCACGAGGCCGAGCGCAAGGCGCTTGCTCTCCGCGTCGGCATCGAAGGTTGCGGTGTCGGCATCGTGGATCATGGCGGGCGGCTTCGTTTCTCGGCCGGAACAGTGCCGGCAAGACATCGTCACGATACGGCAGCCTTCACGGGCCGGGAAGCAGGGAATTGCGAAGAGGTTAACGCGGAGGCGCAATTGCGAAGGAATTTCGCAAGGCCTCCGGAGTGTGGCGAAGCCGCCACAAACGCGATCGCACGGCCGAATTCAGAGCGGATTCTGATGAAGCGGAAATCGGCCCGGCAGAAGAATGCCTGTCAAAACAGGGCGCTAGAGCATCGCCCCAAAAAGCGGCCACCGGCTTTCGGACGATTGACGAGGCACCGGAGACGCCGGCCCGATGCGATCGGGCCGGATACTTTCTTAACCGCCGAACCGCCCGGCGATGGCGTGCGAAAGCCGCTCACCCTCGGCGACGAAACGGCGGGCGGCCTCATTCGCAGCGGGGGTGCAGACCCGATAGGTCAGGCTGTAGCCGCGGAAACCGCGATTATAGGCGCCGGCGAGGCGGTCACGGCGGCTCTGCGTGATCCCCTCGCTGTCGAGGATCGCCTTCATCCGCGCCGGCCATTCGGCGGCATCCGGCGCGGCGCAAAGCGTGCGCAGGAAGGCGAGCGCCCCGACGATCTCGGAGAGCCGCATCAGATCGCGGTCGTAGGGCGCGGGCGGCGGCTCCGCCGGGGGAGGCGGCTCCTTCTCCTTCTCCGGCGGCTTCGGCGCGGATCGGGCCGTGCCGGAGCGCTGCTGCGCGAACGCCTCCGCCGCCGGAGTCAGGGCGAGCAGGGTGGCCAGGATCAGGCGGGCAAGTCCCGTTCTCATGCCAAGCCTTCCGCCAAGCCTTCTGCCGACCCTTTGGCCGAACCGTCTGCCGCCGACCGGATGCGGGAGAATGCTTCGCGCAGGGTCTCGATCAGCCCCGGCGTGGTGGTCAGGCCCGCGACCTCGTCGAGGCTGGCCCAGCGCACGGCGAGCGCTTCCGGTCCGGGTGCCGGCTCGATGGCGCGCCACAGGGCGGCGTGGGGATGGATCACGTAATGGTGGCGGATGCGGCCGGCCTCGTCCCGCAGGATGATCTCAGTCGGCGTCAGGCTCGGGCCGACCACTTCGGCGAGCGACCCGACCTCCTCCTGCAATTCGCGCAACGCCCCCGCGGCGAGGGATTCGCCGGCCTCCACGAGGCCGCCGGGCAGGGTCCAGACACCGCGCATCGGCTCGTTGGCGCGGGCGGCGAGCAGCACGCGGCCGTCCCGGATCACCGCGACCGAAACGCCGATCAGCGGGCGCGCCGGAAACAGCCGTCCGTCCTCCTGTCCCGGATCGCTCACGGCGCGGAGACCGCGACGAGGCGCCCGTCGGCGAGGCCGACGAGGATCGTTTTGGCGGTTCCGCCGGCGTCGAGTACGGCGACGCCGTGGGCGGCCGGGGCGGGCAGGGGCAGGCGTGCCCGCTCGACGGGGCTGCCGCCCTTCAGCGACACCACCGCGACGGCGCCGCGGCCCGCCACCGGCAGGGCGAGATCGGGCGGGGCGCCACCGCCGCGGGGAACGGGGGCGGCGAGATCCGCCGCCTCGCCCGCCGCCGGGCCGGCATAGCCCGGCGCTTCACCCACGAGGTTCAAGGTCCCGTCGGCGATGCGCCAGAGCTGGAGCACGCCCTCGCCGTCGGGCGCGCGGATCGCGGCGATCTGCGGCTGGCCAGTGCCGGTGCCGGTGAAGTCGGCAACAGCGGCGAGCGCCAGCGGCGCGCCTTCCGGACCCTTGCCGGCCTGCGGCGGCGTCTGCGCCCGGAGCGTCCAGACGCCGTCCGTGCCCTTCGCCGCGACGGCAAGGCCGGAGACGGCCGGCCCCTGCGCGGTCACGGCGGCCACCACCGGGCGGCCATCGAGACGGGTGATGTGGGGCGTGCGGCCGGCAAAGACCCGGCCGTCCCCCGGGGCCAGGGTCTGAGTCGTCACCGGCACGGCCTTCGGCTCGGCGGTAACGCCGACCGGCTGGCGCTCACGCACGGTCAGCACGGTCCCCTGGCCCGGCGCGCCGCCGAGCGCGCGGGTCGGGCCGGTGAAATAGGCGCTGAGCGGCCCGTCGAGGGCACGGCGCGAGCCCGGCACGGCCCCGCGCGGCGTCTCGGCGGCGGCAAACCCTTCGATCGCCTCGGCGCCGATCAGCGTGGTGCGCAAGCGGTCGCCGTCGAGGCTGAGAACGGCGCCGCCGCCCTCGCCCCAAACCACGACCACGGATGGCGGAGCGGTGTTGCCCGTGGCCTTCGGGTCGGCGCTGGCGCCCGCGGGCGCGCGGGCGACCGGCAGCAATCCGGAGGTCGCCACGGAGAGGGCCACGTCGCTGCCGGGGCCGCGCATCGCCTTGACGGCAAACGGCAGCGCGACCGGTTCGACCCGGCTCCCATCCTCCGCCGCGAGGGCCGGGAGGGCGGTCAGCGACAGCAGGGCGGCGAGAACCGCCCGGCGGTCAGACATGCTGGCCGCCGTTGATGTGAAGCTCGGCACCGTTCACGTAGGACGACGCCTCGATGCAGAGGAAGTAGATCGCCTTGGCGACCTCGTCCGGGGTGCCGAGCCGGCGCTGCGGAATCTGCTCCACCAGCTTATCGGTGCCGGGCGAGAGGATCGAGGTGTCGATCTCGCCCGGCGAGATCGCGTTGACGCGCACGCCGAGTGGCCCGAAATCCGCGGCCATCTCGCGGGTGAGGCCGGCGAGCGCCGCCTTCGAGGTGCCATAGGCGGCGCCCGCGAAGGGGTGAACCCGCGAGCCGGCGATCGAGGTGACGTTGACGATCGACCCGCGCGCACGGGTCAGTTCGTCGCACAGCCCTCGCGCCAGCAGGATCGGCGCGAAGAAATTGACCTGGAAGACGCGGGCCCAGTCCTCGTATTCCGTGGTGAGCGCGCCGAGCCGCTCGCCCTCCGGGCCCTTCGGCGAGATGCCGGCATTGTTGACGAGCGCGTGCAGCAGGCCGCCCTCGGCGGCGAGCCGCTCGGCGACCTCGCGCACCCCGCGCACCGTGTCCGCCGCGTTGGAGAGATCGACCTGAAGGTGGTCCTCGGGACCCATCTCCCAGGGACAGTTCTCGGGGAAGGGGTGGCGCGAACAGGTGATGACCCGCCAGCCCGCGGCGGAGAAGCGTTTGACGGTGGCGTGCCCGATGCCCCGGCTGGCGCCGGTGAGCAGCAGCACCCGTCGACGATCGTTGGATGAGGCCAAAGCCGGTTCCTCGCTGCCCGCCCCGCGCACCGCGGGTGAGCGGGCCAAGCTGGGTCTTCGCCAAGGGATAAGCCGCGCCCCGCCGGAAATCCAGGGCCGCGCTGCATTGCGAAAGGTGCCGGAGACGCGGTCCCGCGCCTCCGGAAGGGCCGGTGCCATACGGCCCCGCTCGTCTCGCGCGCTTGTTCCGCGCCGGCCTTCATGCAACCCCGGGGAGGGGTCGCGGATTCGAGGGATCGTGCCGGGGGATCAGACGCATGATCGGACGAGGGATGCGACAGCCGTGAGCGGGGCGGACGCGAGGCCGACCGTCCTTGTCGTGGAGGACGATGCCGTGATCCGGTGTGCCGCGGTCGAGTTGATCGTCGAAGCCGGTTTCACCGTGCGCGAGGCCACCAACGGCAACGAGGCGATCCGTATGCTCGACCAAGAGCAGGAGGCGGGCGGGACGGTGTGCGTCGTCGTGACCGACATCGACATGCCGCTGGGCATCGACGGCATCAAGCTCGCCGCCTGCATCGACCGGCGCTGGCCGCGCATCGGCATCGTCATCACCTCCGGCAAGGTGCGGCCCTCGCCCGGCGACATACCGACCGACGGCCTGTTCATCCGCAAGCCCTACACGGAGGAGTGCCTGGTCGCGGCGATCCGCTCGGTGATGCCCTGAGCGACCCCGATCCTCCGCAATCCGGGCATCGAGATCAGGGCATCAGAATCAGGGATAGAGCCGCGCGCGGGTCCAGCCGTCGCCGTCGCGGGTGAAGCGCACCCGGTCGTGCAGGCGGTAGGCGCCGTTCTGCCAAAACTCCAACTGCACCGGAGCGATGCGGAAGCCGAGCCAGTGCTCGGGACGCGGCACCGGGCCGTTCTCGTATTTCTCCGACAGGGCGGCGACCTCGGCCATCAGGGTCGGGCGGTCGGTGAGCGGACGCGATTGCTGGCTGGCGATGGCGCCGATGCGGCTGTCGCGGTGGCGGCTCGCGAAATAGGCGTCGGCCTCCTCGCGCGTCACGGGGGAGACGGGCCCGCGGCTGCGGATCTGCCGGCCGAGAGACTTCCAGTACAGCACTGTCGCCGCCTGCGGGTTGGCGAGAAGCTGCCCGCCCTTGGCCGACTCGGCGTTGGTGTAGAAGACGAGCCCGCGCGGATCGAACCCCTTCAGCAGCACCACCCGCACGTCGGGCAGGCCGTCCGGATCGGCGGTGGCGAGCGCCATCGCGTTGGCGTCGACGGGCTCGGAGGCCTCCGCCTCCGCCATCCACGCGGCGAACAGCGCCCAGGGGTCGCACGACAAGGTGAAGTCCTCCGGATGGACCGAAGGCGCGTCCGCATCACCCTCTCTTAACCGATCGATGGCCATTTTCTTCCCTGTGGCAGCCGGGTCGGGGGCACCGACGTTGGGCAGCAACGCCGTCGGACCCCCGTCTGTCTCGAGTTCAGGTGTAATGCGTCTGCGTCCGTGTAAAGGCCTCGTCAGCGTGCTCTCCGCCGAAGGGAGGGCCGGTTCGACGCGTGGACACGCGCCACGACGCGGCCTCGCAGCCCGGATCGCGGGTCTGCTGACCCTCGGCCTCGCCGCCCTCTCCTGCGGCGGGTGCAGCGGGCCGATCCTGTCCTTCAAGGCGGAGGAGGCGCCGGCCGCGCCCGAGCCGCTCGTCACCGGCAGCATTCCGAAGCGGCCCGCGAGCTTTGGGCGCGACCTCGACGGCGAGGATTGGCGCCGAGCCCACGCCGCGCTCTCCGTCGCCCTCGATCCGCAGGGCAATGGGCGCCCGGTGAAGTGGGACAACCCGGAAACCGCGATGCGCGGCACCATCAACCCGACCGGCCTGCCCTATGTCGCTGGCGACGAGATCTGCCGCGACTTTCTCGCGACGGTGGTGGGCGGCGCCAACAACCGCTTCGTGCGCGGCACCGGCTGCAAGCCGTCCGGCGGCGAATGGGAGCTGAAGCGGCTGCGCGCCTCCAACCCCCAGGCCCGTTCCTGAGGCTTTCGCGGACGACCGGACGATAAAGTGATCGCGGATCGGTGAACGGGGCCTCATCGGCTGTTGCAGAGCCGCAACGCCCTTCCCACGTTGAACCCGTGCGGCAGAGGCCGTATCCCTATTCGGTTGCGACCCCCTCAAAAGAATGCCGATGCGAAACCCCTACGACGTTCTGGGTGTCCCCAAGGGCGCGAGCGAGGCCGAAATTAAGAAGGCCTTCCGCAAGCTCGCCAAGGCGTACCACCCCGACAGCAACAAAGAGCCGAAGGCCGCCGAGCGCTTCTCGGAGGCGAACACCGCCTACGAGATCCTCGGCGACAAGGAGAAGCGCGCGCAGTTCGACCGCGGCGAGATCGACGCCGAAGGCAAGCCGCGCGCGACCGGCTTCGAGGGCTTTTCCGGGTTCGGCGGCGGACGCGGCGGCGGTGGCGGCGGCTTCGACTTCGAAGGCTTCACGCAGCGACGCGGCGGAGCTGGCGGGGCCGGGCCGGGCGGCGTCGGAGAGGACTTCATCAGCCACATCTTCGGTGAGGCGTTCCGCGCGGGCGGCGCCGGGCCGGGTGGGCGCGGGGGCCCGATCCGCGGCGAAGATGTCGCGGCCGAACTCAGCGTGACCCTCGAACAGGTCGCGGGCGAGGACAAGATGCGCATCGGCCTGCCCGGCGGGCGCGATGTCGACGTGATGATCCCCAAGGGCGTCGTCGATGGCCAGACCATCCGCCTGCGGGGCCTCGGCGGCGCGGGCGGTCCCCGCGGCGAGCCCGGCGACGCGCTGCTGACGATCCGCATCCAGCCCCACCCGGTGTTCAAGGTGGACGGCGCGGACCTGCGCGCCACCGTCGATCTGCCGCTGGAGGACGCGGTGCTCGGCGGTGCCTTGCGCGTGCCGACCCTGACCGGCGCGGTCGAGATGAAGGTGCCGACGATGACGAGTTCCGGCCGCACTTTCCGCCTGCGCGGAAAGGGCCTGCCGAAGAAGGACGGCAGCCGCGGTGACCTGTTCGCGACCACCGCCATCGTCCTGCCGGCCAGCGACGACGTGGCCCTGACCGAGTATGCCCGCCGCCGCCGCGAGGCCAAGGCCGGGACGGCGTAAAGGACGCTGTGCCGGAGGGCAGGCCTCGGCTTCTGCCGAGGCGTCGAGCGGAGCGAATCCTAAGGGTTCGCACTGTTGGCGGAGGGTCCCCGAGAACCCGAACGAGGATACCGGGATCGCCCTGAGGTGATCCCGCGCGCCTTGAGGCTTCCCCCTCCGGCAACCCTCGGCTAAGGAAGCCCCCGGCGCAGGGCCGTCCCTCGAGAGGCGCCCGCGCGGCCGAAGCGAAGGTGACGCATGTCGGAACAGAAGCCGGGCGGGCTGCTCGCGGGCAAGCGCGGGCTGGTGTTGGGAGTGGCCAACAACCGCTCGATCGCCTGGGGTATCGCCCGTAGCGCTGCCGCGCACGGGGCGGAATTGGCGTTCACCTACCAGGGCGAGGCGCTGAAGAAGCGCGTCGAGCCGTTGGCGCGCGAGTTGAACGCGCATGTCGTCGGCCATTGCGACGTCACCGATCCCGCCTCGATCGATTCCGCCTTCGCCGCGACCGCCGAGGTGTTCCCGGACGGGATCGATTTCGTCGTCCACTGCATCGCCTTCTCCGACAAGGACGAGCTGACGGGGCGCTATCTCGAGACCTCGGAGGCGAACTTCACCAAATCGCTGCTGATCTCGTGCTACTCGTTCACGGCGGTAGCGCAGCGCGCGGAAAAGATCATGCGTAACGGCGGGTCGATGCTGACCCTGACCTATTACGGCGCCGAGAAGTGGATGCCCCACTACAACGTGATGGGTGTCGCCAAGGCCGCGCTGGAAGCCTCCGTGCGCTACCTCGCCGCCGATCTCGGGCCGAAGCAGATCCGCGTCAACGCGATCTCGGCCGGGCCGATCAAGACGCTGGCGGCCTCCGGCATCGGCGACTTCCGCTACATCCTCAAGTGGAACGAATACAACGCGCCGATGCGCCGGACCGTGACCATCGAGGAGGTCGGCGAGACGGCGGCCTACCTGTTCTCCGACATGTCCCGCGGCATGACCGGCGAGATCCTCCACGTCGATGCCGGCTACCACGTCGTCGGCATGAAGAACCCCGACGCACCGGACATCACCCGCGAGCGGGAATAGGGTTCATCCCTCTTCCCCGAGCCGTCGGCGCCAATCCTCCACGGCGCCGCTCGCGAGCCGGCGGGCGGCGAGCGCCCGCCAGGATTCGGTGAGGGGCGCGAGGCCGGCAATCGCCCGCAAGGCCGCCGCGTCGAGGCGATCCACGTAAAAGTGGTGCAGGAGCCGCGACAGCGGCCAGTCCGGATGCGGGCGCTTGACGCGTTCGAGCCCGTCGCCGGCCGCGACGACGCCTGTCTCGATCACCCGATAGTACCAGCCGGTGCGCCCGCTCGCCTGCACCCGCCGGGCCATGTCCGGCACGCCAAAGCGCAGGTTCAGCTTGAAGCAGGGCTGGCGCGCCTGCGAGACCTGAAGCAGGGCGCTCCCGACCCGCCACAGGTCGCCGACGCAGACGTCGTGCTCGGTAAGGCCGTAGGTCGAGAAATTCTCGCCGAAGGCACCGGGCCGCTCCAACAGATCGGGCAGGCCGGGCAGATCGCCGCGCCACGCGGCGGCATGGTCGAGGGCATAGTGGTGCACGGCCTTTTCCGGGCCGCCACGGACGCGCCGGTCGGCCTGCTCGTCGCCCGCGAGACCGAGCGTCCCCACCGCGACCGGCCCCTGTACGGGGGTCTTGGCGATGGCGCTCACCGCGCCCTTCTCCCCCAGCGGCGCAACGCGCCCGGTCAGCACGGCCTGAAGTACGACCCGCATCTCACGCGTCCTCCTCGTCCTGCGAAAAATTGCCGGCGAGCCGCAAACCGTCGATCCAGGTCGCCCCGTCGCGCTTGAGCACGAGGCGCGGACGCACGCCGCAGGCCTCGGTGACCGCCGCCGCGAGGCGCTCGGAATGCGTCACCAGCCAGACCTGCGTGCGCTTCGAGGCCTGCACGATCATCCGCGCCAGCGGATCCATCAGATCCGGGTGCAGGCTGGTTTCGGGCTCGTTGAGCGCGAGGAACGGCGGCAGCCGGTAGGCGAGCAGCGCGCCCGCGAGCGCGAGGTAGCGCAGCGTGCCGTCGGAGAGTTCGGACGGCTCGAAGATCCGTTTCGGGTACTCGGCGAAGATCACGCCGAACCGCGCCTCCCGATCCGGCTGCGGCACCACGAGGCGAGCGCCGGGAAAGGCGTCGGCGAACGCTGTGTCGAGGTCGACGGTGTCGCCGCGGATATGGGCCAAAGTCGCGAAGACGGCGGCGAGGTCGGCGCCGTCGGAGGCCAAAGTCGGCGTCGTCACCGCGAGGCAGGGGCGGCACAGGGGCGAGCCCGCATCGGTGCGCACGTCGTGGTAGAAGCGCCATGCTTCCATGGCTTGCCGAACGATCTGCAATTCGGGAAAGCGCACCGCGTCCTGAAGCGCGGCGAGCGCCGTCTCGGTCGGCAGCAGGTTGGTGCCGAAGGCGCGCTTGCGCCCCTCTTCATCCCGCACGAAGCCCGCCGGCCCGTCGCGGTCGAGCACCGTCACCGGCCGCGCGCCGGCCTGCACGGTGAGCCGCTCGCGCTTCACCTGCGGCTCCAGGGCGAAGGCCGCGCTACTGATCGGCGGCGGGATACCGACCTCGACCGCGTAGGTGTAGGCGTGGTCGGTGGTCTCGTCGGCCAATTCGGCGGACAATCGCACCCGCGCCGGCTCGCCCTTGCGGGCGGGAGCCGGCCCAGAGCACGGATTCCATCCCGCCCTCGGCGGCGAGCGCCCGCGTCAGCCGCCCTGAGGCGGCCGTCTGAAGCAGGCCGAGGGCGCGGTAGAGGTTGGTCTTGCCGGTGCCGTTGCCGCCAACGAAGACCGAGAGAGGCCCGACCGGAAAGCGAATGGTCTTCAGCGACCGGTACCCGGCCGCCTCGATCTCGCGAACCGCCGGCATCGGTGCCCTCCCGCGCTGAAGCGAAGCCAATCTAGACCGTTCGGAGAGCGATTCGGGGAGGGAAACACAGCTTCCGGCCGTTGCTCCCCTTTACCCGCCTTTTTCAACTGGCAGGAAGAGGTTAGCATTCGGGGCGAACCGCTGCCGATTGTCGGAGATGCCGTATGACGGAAGGAGAGCGCTTCGTCGGATCGCTTCCGCGCAAGGCGGATTTCCACGATCGTAACAAGCGCCGGTCCTACGAGCTGACGCGACGGATCGCGGCGCGCCTGATCGACGATCCCGGGCTCGTGGCCAACGGCCGATCCTATCTGGAGCGTCTGGTCCGGCCTGATCCGGCGCAGGCGCACGCCTACACCCTCTGGACCGCCATTCTGGACCAGGACATCAGACAGATCGTGAGCCAGATGCTGGAGGACTCACCGAGAGGTGACCTGCTCCGGGATACGCAGCCCGTCTTTACGGTCATTGCCCCGCAGGACCGGGTCGACATGGTCGAGATGACCGGACTTCATATCCGGTCTGCGGCGAGTCCGGACCGCCGCGCATGATGCGGAGGGATAGGCTCGATCACATCCTGCGCGCGGCGTCGGGGGTGACAGGCCACAACACCTTCGTTCTGGTCGGTTCCTCGGTGATCGTCGTGCGATGCAGGAACATTCCCGGCGACATGCTGATGACGCGGGAGGCGGACGTTTACGTGCCCGACGCAAGCGACATCGAAGCGCTGTCGGATATGATCGATGCAAACATCGGCCAGGGCTCCGCTTTCCATAACCAATACGGATATTATGCCGACGGGGTCTCGCCCGGCACATCGGTGATGCCGACCGATTGGGCGGACCGCGCCCAGCACTACCAAGGCAGCGGATGCCCCGGCGTGACCGCGATCGTCCCTGACGTCGAGGACGTAGCGTTGGCCAAAGTCGTCGCGTGGAGGGAGAAGGACCAGAGCTGGATCCTGTCCGGAGTCCGGGCTGGGTTGTTCTCCCTCGAACGGATGGCCTGCCGCATCGATCGGATGCCCCGTGCCGCCCCCGACCCGGCTGAAATGGTGCGGCAGCTTCGCTGGCTTGCCGCGACGTGCGGGATAGCTTTTTCCCTCCCCGACCTGTTGGCTCACGGTCTCGGCCCGGACACAAAAATCAATCCGGCACCTTGATCCCGTCCAGCCCCTTGCGCGGCTCGGGGAAGCGCGGGTCCATCGCTTCCAGCGTGTCGGCGATGGTGCGCGCGACCATGACGTTGCGGGCCCATTTGCGGTTGGCCGGCACCACGTGCCAGGGGGCGTAGGGCGTCGAGCAGCGGGCGAGCGCGTCGTTGAAGGCGGTCTGGTAGGCGTCCCAGCTCTTGCGCTCCACGAGGTCGGCCGGGTCGAACTTCCAGTGCTTCTCCGGATCGGCGAGGCGGGCCTCCAGGCGCTCCTTCTGCTCGTCCTTGGAGATGTGCAGGAAGAACTTGAGGATCACCGTGCCCGAGAGCGTCAGCAGCCGCTCGAAATCGTTGATGATCCCGTAGCGCTCGCGCCAGGTCTCCTCCGGCACAAGGCCCTTCACCCGCACCACGAGCACGTCCTCGTAATGGCTGCGATTGAACACGCCGATCAGGCCGCGGCCGGGCGTGCGCACGTGGTAGCGCCAGAGGAAATCCTGATCGAGTTCCTCCGTGCTCGGCACCTTGAACGACCAGACCCGGCAGCCCTGCGGGTTCACCCCCTCCAGCACGTTGCGGATGGTCCCGTCCTTGCCGCCGGTATCGATCGCCTGGAACACTACGAGCAGGGAGCGGCGATGCTCGGCGTAGAGCTTCTCCTGCAGCGCCCGGATGCGCACGCGCTGCGCGTCGAGTTCGGCCTTGGCTGCCGCCTTCTCGAGACCGCCGGTGGCGTCGGGATCGATCGCGGCGAGGTTGACGCTCTGGCCGGGTTCGACCGTGACGATGCCGGGCGCGGCCGGCGGCAGGACCGGGTGGAGGTGCGGGGACAGACTCGGCGCGGTGCCCGTGCCCGCGATCGCCGCGCGGGCCCAGCCGGCGAAGGAAGGCGGATGGTCGGGCCACGCGGCCTGCGGTTGTGCTTCCGTCGTTTTGTCGCTCTCGAGGCTTTTTTCACTCCCGGCGCTCTTGCCGTCCTTGCCGTTCTTGCGCGCCATGCCGAAGATTACCTGCTCACGAACCGATTGCGAGGCCGCCATCGCGGACCCGCAAGGAAGGGATAAGCTTGGAGCCCCAACAGATGCGCCGCCTTCGCCGTTCCCGATCCGGCGCGTCGGGGTCTTCAAGGGCCAAGGTCTTTAAGGGGATGCGCCGGTCGCGTCGGAGCCGCCGCATGAGCGGAGTGCCGACGATCTGGTTCGTGCGCCACGGCCAGACCGACTGGAATGCGGAGGGGCGCCTTCAGGGCCACCGCGATACCGATCTCAACGCCAACGGGCTCGCCCACGCGGCGGAGGCGGCGGCGCGCCTGCGCCGGATCGCCGGAGCGGAACTGCCCACCGCCGACTACGTCGCGAGCCCGCTCACCCGCACCCGTCGGACGATGGAGATCCTGCGCACCGGCATCGGCCTGCCCGCGGGGGGCTACCGGGCCGATATGCGGCTGCGGGAGATCGGCTTCGGCGCCTGGGAGGGCCGGACCTGGGCCGAGATCCGGCGGCGCGATCCCGCAGGCGCCGCCGCGCGCGACCGCGACCGCTGGGGCTACCAGCCGCGCGGGGAGGGGGCGGAGAGCTACGCGATGGTCGAGGCGCGGGTGGAGGAAGTGGTGGCCGAGCTACGGCGCCCGACCGTGATGGTCGCCCATGGCGGCGTCGCCCGGGCGCTGCTGGTCGTCGCCGGCCATCTCGACATCTACGCCGCCCCGCGGCTTGGCATCCGCCAGGGCAGCATTCTCGTCATCGAACCCGGCGGCTGGCGCTGGGCTTGAGGGATTACTTTCGGGGGACAGCGCTCGAGGGGCCGTGCGGGCCGGTCGAGCGCTTCCCCTGAAGGGGTCGTCCGAGCCCGGTCAGGCCCGTGCGGCGCGGCCGCGGGCGAGCAGGCGCACGGCGGTGACGGGGAGGAGGAGCGTCTTCACCGTGGCCGTGACGGCCAGGACGGCGAGGACCGGCAGGATCGCGAGACAGATTCCGCTCACGCGCATCGGACACTCCTTGGGGCTGCTGAAACGGCGGCTTGCGACCGCTTGGTTGATGACAATCCGCCACTCAATCGCGGCAAGACCAAGGTGAACGGAGCAAACTCACGCATTTCTACGCTCCACCGGCCTGTCCTGCCGGACAGCATAGCCGGATCGGGCGCTCGTGCCTTGCTCTGCATCAACGGTTTCGGAACGCGGTGACGGCGGTTCCGAGGGCGGCAGCCGCCGGGCGCGGGGATGGGCGTCCTCGAAGGCGCTCATCAGGCGGGCGGCATCGACCTTGGTGTAGATCTGCGTGGTCGAGAGCGAGGCGTGGCCGAGCAATTCCTGGATCGCCCGCAGTTCGCCCCGGCGGGCGAGCAGATGGGTTGCGAAGGAGTGTCGCAGGGCGTGCGGGGTCGCGCTCTCGGGCAGGCCGAGCGCGCCGCGGAGCGCGGAAACCGCGTACTGGACCACCCGCGGCGAGAGCGGCCCGCCCTTCACGCCGACGAAGAGCGGCCCCTCCGGATCGAGGGGGTGCGGGCACAGCGACAGGTAGGCGGCCACCGCCTCGGCGACCGCCGGCAGCACCGGCACGGCGCGAACCTTGCCGCCCTTGCCCGTCACCCGCACCTCGTCGATGCCCGGCATCGGCGCGTCGCGGGCAGTGAGCCCCAGCGCCTCCGAGATGCGCAGGCCCGAGCCGTAGAGGAGGGCGATCACCGCCGCGTCGCGGGCGAGCACCCACGGGGCGCGGTCGTCGTCGGGGCGGGTCTCGGGCGCGGTCATCGCCAGCGCGGCGGAGATGGGAAGCGGGCGCGGCAGGCGGCGCTCGACCTTGGGCGAACGGACCGCGCCGAGCGCCGCGACGCTGCCGTGCCCCTCCCGTTCGAGGAAGCGGGCGAAGGAGCGCAAACCCGCCAGCATCCGCATCAGGGAGCGCCCGCCGATCCCCTCGGCCCGGCGCGCGGCCATGAAGGCGCGCAGGTCGCGGGGTTTCAGGGCGATCAGCCCGGCGATGGTGGGTGTGCCGGAGCGAGCGGCGCGATGAATCAGAAACTGGCGCAGGTCGCGCTCGTAGGCCTCGACCGTGTTGGCGGCCATGCGCCGCTCCCGCGCCAGCGCCTCGCGCCAGCCCCGCATCGCCGCGCGCAGGGTGGCGTCGCCCGGCGGCAGCGGGGCTTCGGGATCGACGGCGGTGAGGGACGCGGTGCGCATCATTGCCGGCAGCAAGCACCCGGTAAGGTTGACGAAGGGTAAACGGCAAAAACCCTTTCCGCCCGGCCGGACTGCGCCAGATGGGCGCTCATCCACACAACATCCGTACCGGGGAGAGAGGGCCGATGGCCAAGCCTGTCCACACCATGATCCGCGTCCGCGACGAGGCGCGCTCGCGCGACTACTATGCCCGCGCCTTCGGCTTGGAGCCGGCCGACCGGTTCGACTTTCCGGACTTCACGCTGCTCTACCTGCGCGACCCGTCCTCGCCGTTCGAACTTGAACTGACGGTCAACAAGGACCGCGCCGAGCCGTACAATCTCGGCGACGGCTACGGTCACCTCGCCTTCGTGGTGGAGGATGCCGAGGCCGAGCACGCCCGCTTCGAGCGCGAGGGGCTTCCGGCCACACCGGTCAAAACCCTCAAGCACGGCGACACCGCGCTCGCGACCTTCTTCTTCGCCACCGACCCGGACGGCTACAAGATCGAGGTGATCCAGAAGGGCGGCCGCTTCGCCTGATCTTTGGGGAGTTTACGGCGCCTTCTCCAGGCGCTCGAGCCCGGCCAGCACCTTCTCGCACGCACTCGGAGAGGGTGCCGGCAGGCTCGTCTCCAGGCGCATCGCGTCGTCGAGCGCCAGGGCGTAGCGCTCCTCCGTGAGCGCCCGGCCGACCGCCGCCATCATGCGCTCGCGGCCGGCTCTCAACACACGATCGACCCGCTCGCGCTCCGCGCCGCAGGCGAGCGCCCGGCCCAGAACCTTCCCCTCGCGCTCGCCCTCGACCTGGGGGATCACCAACGGCCGGGCTCCGCCGGCCTCCGGCAGCGTCTGCGCAGGGGCCGCGCCGAGCGTGAGCACGAGCCCGAACAGGGGGAAGAAGACGGAAGCGGCCCCTGATCGCATCGAATCGTTCTCCCTCACGGCTCTTCAGAATAGCACCGCATACCGCCCGATCCGGCGATCGCGCCGAACGCGACAGGTCGCGTGCGTTCCCTCACGCTCTCGGGAGCGAATCTCGTCCACGGTCAAGCCGGAAACGACAGGGGGCGACAATGGGTCTTTCCGGAGGTCCTGCCGGCAGCGCGGCGGCGACGGACACCAGCATGATCGGGCGAGGCCGCGGCCCTGCCCCGTCGCGCATCCCCTTGAGCCTCAAGCTCGCCTATTCGGCCTTCATGGCGGTGCTGCTCCCGGTCTATCTCACCCATTACGGGCCGACGAACTTCCTGTACTTCTGCGACATCGCCCTAATCCTGACCCTCGTCGGCATCTGGGCGGAGAGCGCGCTTCTCGTCTCGATCTGCGCCGCCGGCATCCTCGCGCCGCAACTGCTCTGGGCCGTCGATTTCCTGGCGCAGGCCGCGGGCACTCCGCTCACCGGCATGACCGCCTACATGTTCAACGCGGAGACCTCGCCGTTCCTGCGCGGCCTGTCGCTGTTCCACGGCTGGCTGCCGTTCCTGCTGGTGTTCCTCGTCTGGCGGCTCGGCTACGACCGGCGTGCCTGGGGCGCGTGGTCGGCGCTGGCGGTCATCCTCCTGTTCGTCTGCTTCTTCCTGATGCCGCCGCCGCGGCCCGATCCGGGGATGACGCCGGTCAACATCAACTATGTCTGGGGCATGAGCGACACCGTCGCGCAGACATTCCTGCCGGCCTGGGCATGGTTCACGGGTCTCGTCATCGCCATCCCGCTCCTGATCTCCTGGCCGACCCACCGGCTCCTGATCTGGCTGATGCCCCAAGCACCCGTCACGCTGCCCGTCACATCGCCCGTTGCGTCCGCCCTCACGTCCCCTTCGGCTTCACCCGCCGGGTCGGGACCTCGCTGAGCGGGTCTTGCGGCCAGGGGTGGCGAGGATAGCGGCCCCGCATCTCGGAGCGGACCGCGCTCCAGGAGCCGCGCCAGAAGCCCGGCAGGTCGCGGGTGATCTGGATCGGGCGGTGGGCCGGCGAGAGCAGGTGGAGCACCAGCGGCACCCGCCCCCCGCCGAGCGCGGGATGCCGGTCGAGGCCGAACAGCTCCTGCACCCGCACCGCGAGCACCGGTTCGGGGCCCGATTCGTAATCGACCGGGATGCGCGAGCCCGTCGGTACCTCGACATGGCTCGGCGCCTCGGTCTCGAGGCGGGCGCGCAGCGTCCAGGGCAGCAGAACCTGCAGGGCCTGGCCGAGATCGTCGGCGGTGATCGCTGCGAGCGAGGTCCGCCCGACGATGGCCGGGGCCAGCCATTCCTCCACACTCGCCGCCAGAGCCTCGTCGGAGAGGTCGGGCCATTCGCCGCCCTCCGCCCCTCCCTGGGCTCCGTGAAGGAAACGGACACGGGTGCGCCACTGCGCCAGGGCGGGCGTCCAGGGCAGGCGGTCGAGGCCGAGCCCGGCGATGCCGCGGGCCAGCACCCGCGCCGCTTCCAGGTCAGCCGGGACGGGGAGGGTGCGCTCGTCGAGCGTCACGGCACCGAGGCGGCGGCCCTCGCGGGCGCGCAGGGCCCGCGCCTCCTTATCGAAGCTGACGCTGCGCACCGTGCCGATCCGGTCAGCGAACAAGGCGTCGATGGCCTCGGACGCGATGGCCACGGCGGACAGGATCCGCGCGGAGGCCGCCGCGCCCGTGAGGTCGGCCACGACGATGAAGGGCTCACGGGCGAGCGGGCTCACCGGATCGACGAGGCCGGCGCGGCCGTTCGCCATCAGGAAGGCGCCCTCCCGGCCCCGCGCCCGCGCCACCCGGTCGGGATAGGCCAGCGCCAGCAGGGCGCCGGGCTCGGCCATCAGGGGATCGGGCTCGACGGCATCCGCCGCTTTGGCCGCCTGCCGCGCCCAGCCTTCGGCGAGGCGGCGCATGTCGGCGGCCCGGCCGCCGCGGTCGCGGCGGAAGCGGTCGAGGCGCTCGGCGAGATCCACGGCGTCGCCGCCGAGGCCGCGCTCGACCAGCACGGCGGCGAGATCGGCCGCCATGCGGGCCTGACCGGATTCGGCGGCGCGGGCGACCATTCGGGCGAGCCGGGGCGGCAGCGGCAGGCTGCGCAGGGTGTTGCCGGTCTCCGTGAGCCGTCCGTCGGAATCGAGGGCGCCGAGATCGGCCAGCATCGCCCGCGCCTCGGCCAGGGCCGGCGCGGGCGGCGGATCGAGGAAGGACAGGGCGGTGGGGTCGGTGACGCCCCAGGCGGCGCAGTCGAGGGTCAGCCCGGCCAGATCCGCCGAGAGGATCTCGGGTCGGGCGAAGGGTTCGAGCGCCGCGGTCGCCGCCTCGGGCCAGAGCCGCCAGCAGACACCCGGCTCGGTGCGGCCGGCGCGGCCCCGGCGCTGATCGACCGAGGCGCGCGAGGCCCGCGCGGTGACGAGCCGGGTCATGCCGTTGCCGGGCTCGTAGAGCGGCACGCGGGCGAGCCCCGAATCGACGACGATGCGCACGCCCTGGATCGTCAGCGAGGTCTCGGCAATCGAGGTCGCCAGCACCACCTTGCGCCGCCCCGGGGGTGCAGGGGCCACCGCCCGATCCTGCTCGCCCTGGGTGAGGGCGCCATAGAGGGGCGCGAGGTCGGTGTCGTCCGGCAGCCGCCCCTCCAGCCGCTCGGCGGTGCGCCGGATCTCTGCCTGCCCCGGCAGGAAGGCGAGCACCGAGCCGGGATCGGCCCGCAGCGCCCGCAGGATCGCGGCGGCCATCGCGTCCTCGATGCGCTGGTTCGGGTCGCGGTCGAGATGGCGCGTCTCGACCGGGTAGGCGCGTCCTTCCGATTCCACCACGGGCGCGTCGCCGAGAAGCCCCGCCACGCGGGCGCCGTCGAGGGTGGCCGACATGACGAGGATGCGCAGATCCTCCCGCAGCGCGCCCTGCGCATCGAGGGCGAAGGCCAGCCCGAGATCGGCATCGAGGGAGCGCTCGTGGAACTCGTCGAACAGCACCGCGCCGATGCCGGTCAGTTCCGGATCGTCGAGGATCATCCGGGTGAACACGCCCTCGGTGACGACCTCGATCCGGGTGCGGGCCGAGATCTTGGAGCCGAGCCGCACGCGCAGACCCACCGTGTCGCCGACCCGCTCGCCGAGGGTGGCGGCCATGCGCTCGGCCGCACCGCGCGCGGCGAGCCGCCGGGGCTCCAGCAGGATGATTTTTTGGGCGCCGAGCCAAGTTTCGTCGAGCAGGGCCAGCGGCACCCGCGTGGTCTTGCCGGCGCCGGGCGGGGCCACGAGCACGGCGGAGGATCGCCCGGACAGGGCCGCGCGCAGGGCGGGAAGGGCGGCCTCGATCGGGAGTGCGGCGACAGGGGAGGACATGGTCCGCGAGGTGCCGCGGTTCGGGCCGGGGCGCAACCATCGCTGCCACCCCGCACCGCTCATCGCCTTCCGCGGCGCCCACGAAAATTTGTTAACATATCTTGGGATTCCTTCGGAACGAGCGGCCAAGATGCGACTTGTGGGCTCAGCGTGCGGTCCATGCACGCAACGGAGAGACGACGATGCGCATAGCCCTGACACTCGCAGCCGGCGCGCTGCTCGGCAGCCTCGGTCTGGGAGTGGTGTCGGCCTCCGCCGCCCCTGCCTTGCCGGCCCCCGGCCTGATCGCCGGCCAGCCGGCCGAGACCGTGCGCGACCAGCACCATGACCACTGGCACCGCCCCCACCACAGCGTGCTCGGCCACCACCACTCGACCAAGGCCGAGCGCCATCGCCGCCGCCTGAACACCCACCATCACGGCGACCCGAACGCCCGCAACCCGGAGCGGCCCGGCTACCAGCAGCAGCTCGGCACCACCACGGGCGGCCCGCGCTACTGAGCGCTTCGGCCTCGACGCGACTTGCCTTGACGCGACTTGGGAAGGGGCCCGTCCGGCGCGATGCCGGACGGGCCCTTTTCATTCGCCCGCCGACTCCCGCACCACCGTCGCTTGCGACGGCTGGGGAGAGCGCCCACTTGTCCACGGACTTCACGGTGGCCCGGCGGTGCCCGGCGCAAGCGGGGCTGCTAGCCTCGGCTTCATGTCCAGACCCCAGCGTTCTCAACCCCTCGAACGGCGTGCCCAGGCGGCGGATACGGTGATTTCCTCGCCCCTCGACATCCCCGGCGCCACGCCGATGATGGCGCAGTACATCGAGATCAAGGCCGCCAATCCGGACTGCCTGCTGTTCTACCGGATGGGGGACTTCTACGAGCTGTTCTTCGAGGATGCGGAGATCGCCTCGCGCGCGCTCGGGATCGTCCTGACCAAGCGCGGCAAGCACGGCGGCGCCGACATCCCGATGTGCGGCGTGCCCCTGGAGCGGGCGGACGACTATCTGCACCGGCTGATCGCGCTGGGCCACCGCGTCGCCGTCTGCCAGCAGACCGAGGACGCCGCGGAAGCCAAGAAGCGGGGCCCCAAATCGGTGGTGCGGCGCGAGGTGATCCGCCTCGTCACGCCGGGCACGCTGACCGAGGACCGCCTGCTCGACCCGACGCGGGCCAACCTGCTGCTCGCCATCGGCCGGCGCAAGGTCTCCGACACGAGCGAGGCCTACGGGCTTGCCGCCCTCGACATCTCGACCGGCCGATTCTCGCTGAGCGAGGTGGAGAGCTCGGAACTTGCCGCCGCGATCGCCCGGCACGAGCCGCGGGAGATCGTGCTCTCGGAGGTCATCCACGCCGATCCGGCCCTGGTCAAGCTGTGGCGCGAGACCAAGGCGGCGGTGGTGCCGCTCGCCCAGGGCGAGTTGGAACCCGCTTCGGCCGAGCGGCGCATCCGCGAGCAGTTCGGCGTCAAGACCCTCGACGGGTTCGGGAATTTCAGCCGGGCGGAGATCGCCGCGGCCGGGGCGGCTTTGCTCTATCTTGAGCGCACCCAACTCGGCACCCGCGTGCCGCTCTCGGCGCCGAGCCGGGAGGCGACGGGAGCGACGCTTGCCATCGACGCGGCCACCCGCGCCAACCTCGAACTCACCCGCACCCTCTCGGGCGAGCGCAAGGGCAGCCTGCTCGACGCCATCGACCGCACGGTCTCGGCCGGCGGCGCCCGGCTGCTCGCCGAGCACCTGGCCGGGCCCCTGACGGACCTGACCAAGATCGGACGGCGGCACGACGCCGTCGCGTTCCTGGCCGATGACGGCGCGCTGCGGGCGCATCTGCGCGACGCGCTGCACGCCGCCCCCGACATCGCCCGCGCACTGTCCCGCATCGGCCTGAATCGGGCCGGCCCGCGCGACCTCGCCGCCCTGCGCGACGGGCTCAACGCCGCTGCGACGATCGCTGAGCAGCTTCGCGCGGAAGAAAATTTGCCGGACGGGCTGACCCGCCTCGCCCGCCGCCTCGAAAAAGCCGACCGGGCGCTGGCCGAGGAACTGGCTCGGGCGCTCGCCGACGACCTGCCGCTCAACCGCCGCGACGGCAATTTCGTGCGCGCGGGCTACCACGCCGAGATCGACGAGGCCCGGCTGCTCGGCCAGGACTCGCGAAAGGTCATCGCCGCGCTCCAGGCGCGCTATGCCGAGGCCAGCGGCTGCCGGACGCTCCGGATTAAGCACAACAACGTGCTCGGCTACTACATCGAGGTGCCGCAGGCGGTGGGCGAGGCCTGCCTCAAGGGCCTGATGCAGGATTTCGTGCATCGCCAGACGATGGTCGATGCGATGCGCTTCACCAGCGTCGAACTCGGCGAGCTGGAATCGAAGATCGCGGGCGCCTCCGACCGGGTGCTGGCGCTGGAATCCGCGGTGTTCGATGCCTTGAGCGCGCGGGTGAGCGAGGGGGCGGAGGCGATCGCCGACATCGCCGAGGCGCTGTCGGGCCTCGACGTGGCAGCGAGCCACGCCGAACTCGCGGTCGAACTCGCCTGGACCCGGCCGCTCATCGACGACAGCCTCGCCTTCGCGATTGAGGGCGGGCGCCATCCCGTGGTGGAGGCAGCGCTGACCAAGGCTGGCGAGGCGTTCATCGCCAATGCCTGCGACCTGTCGGGCGACGAGGCCGGGCGCATCCGCCTTGTCACCGGCCCGAACATGGGCGGCAAATCGACCTTCCTGCGCCAAAACGCGCTGATCGCCGTGCTGGCGCAGATGGGCGCCTTCGTGCCGGCGGCCGCCGCCCGGCTCGGCGTGGTCGATCGCCTGTTCTCCCGCGTCGGTGCGGCCGACGACCTCGCGCGCGGCCACTCGACCTTCATGGTCGAGATGGTCGAGACCGCCGCGATCCTCAATCAGGCGACGCGCCGGTCGCTCGTGGTGCTCGACGAGATCGGCCGCGGCACCGCGACCTTCGACGGCCTCTCTATCGCCTGGGCCTGCCTGGAGCACCTGCACGAGAAGAACGGCTGCCGGGCTTTGTTCGCGACCCATTTCCACGAGCTGACGGCGCTGAGCCAACGCCTGCCGCGCCTCGACAACGCGACGCTGAAGGTGGCCGAGGACCGCGGCGACGTGGTGTTCCTGCACGAGGTGGTGCCGGGCGTGGCCGAGCGCTCCTACGGCCTCCAGGTCGCCCGCCTCGCCGGTCTGCCGCCGAGCGTGGTGGCGCGGGCCGGGGCGATCCTGAAAGGTCTGGAAAGCTCCGAGCGCGAGCGCCCCGCCCGCCGCAAGATCGACGACCTGCCGCTCTTCGCCAGCCTCGCCGCCGCACCGCCCCCGCCGCCGGAGCCGGTGAAACCCGAGCCGGACGACCGGCTCGGCCAGTTGATCGACCGCATCGATCCCGATGCGCTGACGCCGCGCGAGGCGCTCGACGCGCTCTACCGGCTGAAGAAGGAGCGGGCTGCGGGGTAAGGGGGACGCGGGCGCGGTTCGAGGCCGCGGGCTCGCGCGGCTCACGGGGCGGAGACGATCTGCTATAAAGCCGCGCTGATGCCAGCCGGCCCGCTCCGGCCCAACCGGCCTCTCCCCTTCGCGGTCGCGGGCTTGCCCGGGGCCGGACGTCCTTGCGGGGAGGGGCACCGGGCCGCTCGGAAAACAGATCGATGCTTCGTCTCCTCCTCGCCCTCCTCCTGACGCTTGCCGCTCCGGGCCTTGCCGGCGCGCAGGGGGCGATGACGGCGGTGAAGGCCAAGGATCTCGTGCGCGCGCGCCTTGTCGCCGAGAGCGAGGCGCTGGTGCCCGGCCGCTCGGTGACGCTCGGCCTGCACATGGCGATGAAGCCGGGCTGGCACGTCTACTGGCGCAATCCTGGCGATTCCGGGCTGCCGCCGGAGATGGCGTGGCGTCTGCCCGAGGGCTTCACGGTCGGCCCGGTGCAATGGCCGGTCCCGGAGCGCATTCCGGTCCAGACCCTGATGAATTTCGGCTACGAGGGCGCCGTCACCCTGCTCGTGCCGCTCGCCGTGCCCGAGAGCGCCCGAGCCGGCGAGACGGTGCGGCTCTCCGGCACGCTCTCCTACCTCGTCTGCCAGGAGATCTGCATTCCGGGCTCGGCGGAGCTGAGCCTCGACTTGCCCGTGGCGGCCTCCGCGGAGCCGGATTCGGGGCAGGCGGCCCTGTTCGCCCGCGCCCGTGCCGCCCTTCCTGAAGCCCTTGCCGAAGCCGCGCCCGGCTCCGTCCGCACGACCCGCGTGGGCGACCGGCTCGTGCTGCATCTCGACCGGCCGGGCCTCGCGGGTGTGACCGGAGCCGCCTTCTTCCCCTATGCCGAGGGCGCGCTCGACAACGCCGCGCCGCAGGATCTCGCCGTCGATGCCGCCGGCCTGCGCCTCACCCTGACGCCGGGCGATGCGGGGCAGCCGCCCGAAGCGCTCGCCGGCGTGCTCGCCCTCACCGAGGACGGCACGCGCAAGGCCTACGCGCTGGGCCCGGAACCCGCCCCCGCGCCGACGGCGGCCGCGACCGTTCCCGCCGCGCCCGAGACGCCGCCCGCCCCGGCGGAAGAGGAGAGCCTGACCCTGTGGAGCGCCGCGGGCCTGGCGCTCGTCGGCGGCCTCCTGCTCAACCTGATGCCCTGCGTCTTCCCGGTCCTTTCGATCAAGGTGCTGAGCCTCGTGCGGCAGGCGGGCGAATCCGCCACCCGCGTGCGGCTGCACGGGCTCGCCTACACGGCGGGCGTGCTCGCGAGCTTCCTCGGGTTGGCCGGGCTGCTGATCGCGCTGAAGGCGGGCGGCGCCGGGATCGGCTGGGGCTTCCAACTCCAGTCGCCAGTGGTGGTGGCGCTGCTGGCCTACGGGCTGTTCGCCATGGGCCTGAGCCTGTCGGGCGCGGTGCATCTCGGCGGCGGCATCGTCGGGCTCGGCGACGGGCTGACCCGGCGGGCGGGCTACCAGGGCTCGTTCTTCACCGGCGTGCTGGCGACGCTGGTCGCGACGCCCTGCACCGCGCCGTTCATGGGCGCGGCGGTGGGCTTCGCGCTGACGCAGTCGCCGCTCGCCGCGCTCACCGTGTTCGCGAGCCTCGGCCTCGGGCTCGCCCTGCCGTTCCTTGGCCTGACGCTGGTCCCGCAGGCGCTGCGCCTGCTGCCGCGGCCCGGCGCCTGGATGGACGTGTTGAAGGGGGCGCTCGCCTTTCCCGTCTACGCCACGGTGGCGTGGCTCGTCTGGGTGCTGGCGCAGCAGGTCGGACCCAACGGGCTGCTCGCGGGGCTCACCGGCCTCGTCCTCGTGGCGCTCGCCGCCTGGGCCTGGGAACGGGCGCGCGGGGCGGGCCGGCTCGGCACCGGCTTTGGCCGGGTGGCGGCCGTCGCGGCGCTCGCGGCGGCGCTCGGCCTCGTCGCCGTCCTCGATGGCGACCGAGCCACGGCGCGCACCGCTTTGGCACAGGGCGAGGAGGCCTTCACGCAGGCCCGTCTCGACGCGCTGAGGGCGGAGGGTCGCACGGTGTTCGTGGACATGACGGCGGCGTGGTGCATCACCTGCCAGGTCAACGAGCGCACGGTGCTGGCCCGCGAGGGCGTGCAGGCAGCGTTCCGGGGGGGCCAAGTGGTGTACCTGAAGGGCGACTGGACCAACCAGAACCCGGAGATCACCCGCCTGTTGGAGCGCCACGGCCGCAGCGGCGTGCCGCTCTACCTCGTCTATCGCGGCCAGGGCGAGGCGCAGGTGCTGCCGCAGATCCTCACCGAGGGGATCGTACTCGCGGCCATCGGGCAGAAGGACGTCGCGGCGGCGCAGTAGGGCTCACGAGCAGTCCCGTTCATCCCCTCTCCCCGCAAGCGGGGAGAGGAGAAATCCGCGCCTCAGCCCGCGAGCTTGGCCGCGATCCCGGCCACGTGGCGGCCCTGGAAGCGGGCACCGTCGAGTTCGACCTCGGAGGGCTGGCGCGAGCCGTCGCCGTCGGCGATCGTGGTGGCGCCGTAGGGGGAATTGCCCTTCACTTGCTCGACGCCGTTCTGCCCCGCGAAGCTGTAGGGCAGGCCCACCACCACCATGCCGTGGTGGAACAGCACCGTGTGGAAGCTCGTCAGCGTGGTCTCCTGGCCGCCGTGCTGCGAGGCGGTCGAGGTGAAGGCCGAGCCGACCTTGCCGACCAGGGCGCCCTTGGCCCACAGGCCGCCGGTCTGGTCGATGAACTGCTTCATCTGCGACGCCATGTTGCCGTAGCGGGTCGGCGTGCCGAAGATGATCGCGTCGTAATCGGCCAGTTCCTCGACGGTGGCGATCGGCGCCTCCTGGTCGAGCTTGTAGTGGAACTGCTTGGCGACCTCGTCCGGCACCAGTTCCGGCACGCGCTTGAGCGCGACCTCGGCCCCGGTCTCGCGGGCGCCCTCGGCCACGGCCTTGGCCATCTGCTCCACATGGCCCCACGACGAGTAGTAGAGCACCAGAACCTTCGCCATCGTCGTCTCTCCTGTTCGCGGGCCCGGCGCATCGCCCCGGAATGGGCTTTCCGCCCTCGGGCGGAGGCGACGCGCTCGTATCGGCCCGAGCGTCGAATGCGCGACTCCTATGAAGGTTCGCGCTGTTTGCAGAAATGCCCTGACGTGCAAGATCATTCTTGCAGATCTGCAAGCGAGAGACGGGGGAGGGCGCGGTGCCGATGGCCTGGGACGAATTCCGCCTCGTGCAGGCCATCGCCGACCGGGGCGCGTTGGCTCCGGCCGCGGCGCATCTCGGCATCAACCCTTCCACCGCCTTCCGCCGCCTCGCAGCAGTCGAGGCGGAACTCGGGGCGCGCCTGTTCGAGCGTCACCGCTCGGGCTACGTGCCGACGCCGGCGGGTGAGGCGATGGCCGCGGCGGCCGCGCGGATGGAGGAGGAGGTCGCCCGCTTCGACCGGGAGGTCGCCGACCGGGCGCAGACGCCCTCGGGGCTTCTGCGCGTCACCGCCGCGGCGACACTGGTCACCGATTTCCTGATGCCGATCCTCGGCCGATTCCGGGCGCGCTACCGACAAGTCCAGATCGAACTCGTCACCTCCGAAGAGGCGCTGAACCTGTCCCGCCGCGATGCGGACGTGGCGTTGCGGGCCACCCACGACCCACCGCCGAACCTCGTCGGGCGCCGGCTCGGCACCATCGCCTGGGCGGTCTACGGGCCTGCGCGCGAGGATGCGGACGGCGAGACAGATGGCGGCGACGCCGACTGGGTCAGCCCGAGCGAGGCGGTGGCCGGCGGCCTCTTCGCGCGCTTCGTCGCCGCCCGCGCCGGGCCGGGGCGGATCGCGCTGCGCCTCAACAGCGTGCAGGGGCTGTGCGAGGCGATCGTGGAGGGCGTCGGCATCGGGCCGCTGCCCTGCTACCGCGGCGACCGGCTCGCATCGCTGAGACGCCTTTCAGGGCCGGAGCCGGAGCTGGCCGGTTCGCTCTGGCTCCTGACCCACCCGGACCTGCGCCACGCGGCGCGGGTGCGCGCCTTCATGGACCATGTCGCCGCCGAGGTCGCGCCGTTGCGCCCGGTCCTGGAAGGGCGCCAAGGGGACGATCCAAGCAGCAGGGTGAGCGCCCAGCTCGAGGCTGTGCCAGGAACGCCGTCCTGAAACGCTCGCCCGGCGCGGCGCCGTTCGCATCGCAGAGACCTGACGCGCCGTCGCGCGAGGGCGCTCAACGCAATTGCGCAACGACCGGTCCCGCCTGTATAAGAGGCGATCCCCTCATTCATCGCGACATGGGATCCTTCGGGCCTGACAGGGCCGGAGGCCGCGGGGAAGCCATTCCGGCATCCCGCCCGTTTCCCTGCCGCGCACTCTGACCGTCTGGAGCTTTGTCCGATGTCCCAAGGTCCGCTGATGCCCAAGGCGACCGCCGTGTGGCTCGTCGAGAACACCTCGCTCGCCTTCGAGCAGATCGCCGATTTCTGCAAGCTGCACCCGCTCGAGGTGAAGGGCATCGCCGACGGTGAAGTCGCCGCCGGCATCAAGGGCCTCGACCCGATCACCACCGGCCAGCTCACCCGCGACGAGATCGAGAAGGCGCAGAAGGCGCCCCATTACCGGCTCAAGGTCGCGGTCTCGAAGGTGAAGCTGCCCGAGGTCAAGCGCACCACCAAGGGCCCGCGCTACACCCCGCTGTCGCGCCGTCAGGACCGGCCGAATGCGATCCTCTGGCTGATCCGCAACCACCCGGAGCTGAAGGACGCGCAGGTCATCCGGCTGGTGGGCACCACCAAGGCGACGATCCAGCAGATCCGCGAGCGGACCCACTGGAACTCGGCCTCGCTCCAGCCGATGGACCCGGTGACGCTCGGCCTGTGCTCGCAGATCGACCTCGATTTCGAGGTGCAGCGCGCCGCCAAGGACCGTCCCGCCGTGCTGCCGACCGATGGCGGCGCCAAGCTCCTGCCGACCGAGGTCTCGACCGCCCCGGCCGCCGCGGAGCGCGAGGAAGAGGAAGAAGATCTCAACGCCGATGCGGTCTTCGCCAAGCTCAAGGGCATGAGCCGCATCGACGAGGACGACGACGAGGCGTGATCGATTCGCTCGTCGGTCGGGCGCCTGCGTCACGCGCGCAGTGCTGTTTGTGAAAAAAATTTCTCGCTCGCCCGCACCAGATGCGGGATAATGCGTGCCGGTCGCTCCTACGGAGCGGCGGCAGGCGCGAGGACGTGGCATGATCCACGGTGGCGTGACCGAGAGCGGCTCTCACCCGAGCAGCTCGAACCCTGGCGGCTTGGTCGAAGCCGGACTGACTGAAACCGGCCTGCCCGCCGACCCCTCGGGGGTCCTGGACGAGCGGCCACCCGCGGCCCCAACGGCCGAGCCGGTGACGCTCGCCGAATCCCTGATGAGCGAAGCGGGCTGGGGCCCGGAGAACTTTGGCGTTGAGGGTCCGAACCCACCCTACCTGCGCATCGGCGGCAAGCTCTGGGTGACGCTCACCGAGTTCGAGCCCTGCTTCGCCTCGTTCCGCCGCGACCGCGGCCCATTCCGCTCGAAGGTCGCGATCGCCAGCCACCTCGCCAAGTACGACGCGATCATGGTCGATCCGCTGGCCTTCGAGGAGTGCTTCGGCCCCGGCGAGGGCAACCAGACGGTGTTCCCGTTCGGTGCGTGGCTGGAGATCCGCCGCGTCGGCTTCGGCGGGCTGGAACTGTGGGGCAAGCGCCAGGGCGCGGTGACCCTCCCGCTCGACGCCCTGGCGGTGGCCTCGGCGATCTGGCTGCGTCGGAAGGGTTTGACACCACGCTCCGGGCCGACCTGAGCCTCAAGGGGTCGATCGGCTCGTAGCCCGCCGCGCTCCCCCCTCTCCCCGCACGCGGGGAGAGGCCTGTCTGCACCTTGTCGTGCGGACAGGAAGCGGAGGCGAAGCCGGAGCGACGGTGAGGGGGCGGCTCAGAAGGAGCACCTTCCGGCACCGCCCCCTCACCTTCGGCTGCCGCCTCGCTTGACCGACGACGAGGTCGGTAAAGCCCTCTCCCCGCGAGCGGGGCGAGGGGATGCGCAGTGAGCGGGATTGACCAGTAACATCCCTTACGCCGCGGCCAGCGGCTTCGACACGTCCTCCAGCGACTTGCCCTCGGCCGCCGTGCCCCAGATCCAGCCGACGATGGCGGCCACCGCCATCAGGGCCGCACCGATGAAGTAGCCGACCAGCACGAGGTCGCGCGAGCCCGTCTCCACCAGCGCACCGAACAGGAGCGGCCCCGAGACGCCGCCGATTCCGGTGCCGAGGGCGTAGAAGGCGGCGATCGCGAGCGCGCGAATCTCCAGCGGGAAGGTCTCGGCCACCGTGAGGTAGGCGGAGCTCGCCGCGGCGGAGGCGAAGAAGAACACGGCCATCCAGGCTGCGGTCTGACCCCAGGGGCCGAGCATGTCGGCGCGGAAGACGAGGCCGACCACGACGAGCAGCACCGCCGAGATGCCGTAGGTGAAGGCGATCATCGGGCGCCGGCCCACGGTGTCGAACAGCCGGCCGAGCAGCAGCGGGCCGAGGAAGGAGCCGAGCGCGAAGGGCAGGAGATACCAGCCGACATCGCCGCCGGGCACGTTGTAGAAGCGCTCCAGCACCAGCGCGTAGGTGAAGAACAGCGCGTTGTAGAAGAAGGCCTGGGCAATCATCAGCGCGAGGCCGACCATGGTCTGGCGCCGGTTCGTCACGAACAGGGCATTGGCGACCTCCGCGAGCGGGGTGTGGCTGCGGACCTTGAGCTTGAGGCGGCGCGACGGGTCGGGCGGGGGCAGGGTGATGCCGTCATCCGTGAAGCGCTTCTCGATACCCGTCACCACCCGGTCCGCCTCCGCGGCGTAGCCATGGGTGACGAGCCAGCGCGGGCTCTCGGGGATCCAGGTGCGCAGGAGCAGGATGACGAGGCCGATGCCGCCGCCGACGAAGAAGGCGATGCGCCAGCCATAGGACGGATCGATCCATTCGGGGCGCAGGAGCGCGATCGACAGGAACGAGCCGAGCGCGGCGCCGATCCAGAACGAGCCGTTGATGACGAGGTCGGTCCAGCCGCGCACCCGGGCCGGGATCAGCTCTTGGATGGTCGAGTTGATCGCGGTGTACTCGCCGCCGATCCCGGCTCCCGTGAGGAAGCGGAACAGGCAGAAGCTCCAGATATTCCACGACAGGCCCGTGGCCGCGGTGGCGATGAGGTAGAGAAACAGCGTGATGAAGAACAGCTTCTTGCGCCCGATCCGGTCGGTCAGCCAGCCGAAGCCGACGGCGCCGACGACCGCGCCGACGAGGTAGGAGCTGGCCGCCAAGCCGACATCGAACTCGGTGAAGGACATCGGCGCCTTGCGCAGCGCGCCGACGAGGGCACCGGCCAAGGTCACTTCGAGCCCGTCGAGCACCCAGGTGATGCCGAGCGCGACGATGACGAGGGTGTGGAAGCGGCCGAAGGGCAGGCGGTCGAGCCGGGCGGCGATGTCGGTGTCGACGATCGTGCCGGTGGCGACGCGCTCAGGCGCCGCGGCCCCGGCCTGACCTTCCGCTCGGCTCGTCATGGACCCTCCGTTTACCCTGACTCGGCAAAATTGTTCGCAAGTCCTACCCGGCGGCGGACCGAGGGCAGGGCATATTGGCGTTCGGAAACGCTTCAGGTTGCGGAATGTCCCCGTTCGCCGGGCCACCCGCTATGAATTTTTTCGCGCAGCTTTCCGTCAAATCCTTGCTTCCGCCGCTGGCCGCCGGGCTGGCCTCCATGGGGGCCGTCCTCGCGGTCTCCACGCTGGCGAGCGCCGGCGGAGCCGAGCGCTGGGCGCTGCGCCCCAAGGCGCCGCCCGCTCCGGCTGCGGCAGAGCCCGGCCCGATCGAGCCCGCCCCTACCTTGCGCGGATCGAAGGCTATTCCCGTCTCGGAGATGCCCGGCGAGCGGCGCACGGTGCGCATCGTCTACCAGGGCTATCTGCCGGCCGAGGCTCGCTGAGGCGGGTTCAGCGAGCCTCGGCGGCGGACAGCCGCGGGTCGAGCGCTTCGCCGAGGCCGTCGCCGAGCCGGTTCAGGGCCACCAGGGTGACCACGAGGAAGCAAGCGGGCGCGGCCAGCATCCACGGCGCGGATTCGAGCGCGCGGGCGCCTTCTGCGATCAGCACGCCCCAGGAGGTGTCGGGCTCCTGCACGCCGAGACCGAGGAACGACAGGAAGCTTTCCAGGAGGATCACCCGCGGCACCAGCAGGGTCGCCGCCGCGATGATCGATCCGAGCGTATTCGGCACGATGTGGCGGACGAGAATCCTACCCGTGCCCGCCCCGAGCGCCGAGGCCGCGCGGACGAAGTCGCGGTCCTTCAGGCTCAGGGTCTGGGTGCGGACGATGCGGGCCATGTCGAGCCACTCGACCGCGGCCACCGCCACCAGCACCAGCCACAGGCCGGCACGGAAGAACACCAGCAGCATGATGACGAAGAAGACGAAGGGCAGGGCGTAGAGGATGTCGAGGAGGCGCATCATCAGCGCATCGACCGTACCCCCGGCCATGCCGGAGACCGCGCCGTAGGCGACGCCGATGAGGAGCGCGGCGAGCGCCGCGGTCAGCCCGATCAGCAGGGAGACCTGCCCTGCCGCGAGGCAGCGGCTGAGGAGATCGCGCCCGAGCGCATCGGTGCCGAGGAGGAAAGTCAGCCGTCGGAGCGGCGCCTCGACCACGAGCCGGCGTCCATCCGCGGACCGCTCCAGCACCCGAGCCTCGCCGAACAGGCCGGAGCGGGGCAGCAGGCGGAGGGAGCGCGCGTCGATGGGTTTTGGCGCCGTCAGCGTCATGCGAACCCCGTCGCCGTCCTGCGCTACGTCTTCCAGCGTCAGCCGCATCCGGAAGGCGAGGCGCGTGAGGGCCGGCCGCACCGCGTCGGGAAGCGGGTGGGCGGCAAGGCTCGGCGCGACCCGGACGAAATCCGGATAGATCCGCTCGGGCGGGTGCCCGGTGAGTTGCGGGCCGACGAAGCAGGCCAGGGCGATCAGCACGAGGCTCGCAAGGGCCACAAGCGCCGGGCGGTCGCGGGCGAGGCGGCGAGCGAGCGCCAGGCTCATGCCGACAGCCTCACGCGCGGGTCGAGGGCGGCGGCGATAAGGTCGGCGATCAGGTTGAAGACGATCACCATCACCGCCACCAGAATCACCGTGCCCATCACCAGGGTGTAGTCGCGGTTGAGCGCCCCCTCGACGAAGTAGCGGCCGATGCCGGGCAGGCCGAAGATGGTCTCGACCACCACAGAGCCGGTCATCAGCCCCGCCGCCAGCGGCCCCAGTGTGGCCACGACCGGAAGCAGCGCTCCGCGCAGCGCGTGCCGGGCGATGCGGGCGCGCGACAGCCCCATGGCGCGCTGCGTGCGGATATGCGGCTGGATCAGCACCTCGCCGAGCGAGGCGCGGGTGAGCCGGGCGATGCCGGCCGCGTGGGGCAAGGCGAGGGTGAGCACCGGCAGGACCAGGTTTTGCGGCGCGCCGTCCGCCCATCCGCCGACGGGGAGCCAAGCGAGGCCGAGGCCGAACACGATCTGGAGCAGGGGGGCCGTGACGAAATTCGGCACCGCAAGCCCGAGCGAGGCGGCGAGCCCGACCAGCCGGTCGGCGGCCCCATTGCGGTTGAAGGCGGCGAGGCTCCCAAGCGCGAGGCCGAGGCCCAGCGCCAGGACAAGCGCGAGGCCACCGAGCGTCACGGAGACGGGCAGGCCGCGGGCGAACAGGTCGGTGACGGTGAGATCGCGAAAGGTGAAGGAGGGGCCGAGATCGCCTCGCAGGAGGCTCAGGAGATAGCGCCCGAACTGCACGATCAGCGGCTGGTCGAGGCCGTAGACCCGGCGCAGGTTCTCCATCGCCGCCGGCGGCAGCGGCCGCTCCAGATCGAACGGGCCGCCCGGCGCCAACCGGATCAGGAAGAAGCTGCCCGCCACCACCAGGAACAGGGTCGGCAGGCTCTGGGCGATCCGGCGCAGGATCAGCGGGATCATGGATCGAGCCGGAGATAGCGGGTGGGGGCGACGTTGCGGATGTTCGGGTGCATCCCGTGCAGCCGCGGCGAGACGAGCGCCTTCGAGCGGTAATGCAGCAGCGGCACCCAGGGCAGTTCGTCGAGCACGATGGTTTCGGCGTCGAACAGCATGCGGGCGCGGGCCGGCACGTCGCGCTCCTGCGCCGCCCGCGTCAGCAGTTCGTCAAAGCGCGCGTTCGACCAGCGCCCGGCATTGAAGCCGTCATTGCCGGTGCGGAGCAGAAACAGGAAGTTCTGCGGGTCGGAATAGTCGGCGACCCAGGACATCCGGGCGAGGTCGAAGGGGCCGCCGTCGCGGAGATAGGCGAAGTGGGTCTTGGCGTCGGTGGAGACGAAGCGGGTCACGACGCCGATGCCGCGCCACGCATCCGCGAGCGCGATCGCGGTGTTGCGGTTGTTGTCGGTGACGTTGAAGCGATACTCGACCGTGAGCGGGTTGCCCGGCCCGTAGCCGGCTTGCGCCAGCAGCCGCAACGCCTCCTCCTCGCGATCGATCGGCCCATCCTCGCGCCCCGGCAGGAGCGGGGGCGGCAGGGCGTTGTCGAGGCCCGGCGGGCAGAACGAATAGGCCGGGGCCATGGTCTGCCCCCACACGATCTCGGCCAGAAATTCCCGGTCGATGGCCAGCGACAAGGCGCGGCGCACCCGCGCGTCGTCGAAGGGTTTCTTTCGCAGGTTGAAGGCGATGGCGAGCAGGCCGAGCCCCGGCCCGAGCTGCACCTGGGGGCCGAAGCGCTGTTTCAGCGAGGCGATCTGATCGGCGGGCAGGTCGGAGAGGGAGTCGATCTCGCCGGCCGCATAGCGCCGCACCGCCGCGGCGAGGTCGGGGGTCGGGATGACGTCGACCCGCTCGATCGGGATCGCGGCGGCGTCGCGGTAATGCGGGTTTTTCGTCAGGGTGATGCGGTCGTTCGGCACCCAATCGACTAGGGCGTAGGGGCCGTTCGAGACGAGGTTGCCGGGCCGCGCGAAGGCGTCGCCCCAGCGCTCCAGCGAGGGGCGGTGGACCGGCAGCGAGGTCTGGTGGGTCAGGAGTTCGAGCAGGTAGGGCACCGGCTCGGCGAGCCCGATCTCCAGGGTGCGGGGATCGGGGGCCGTCACCCCCAGCGTCTCCGGCGGCTGCTCGCCCGCATTGACGGCGGCCGCTCCCCGGATCGGGAACAGCACCTCGGCGTATTTCGCCGCCGTCTTCGGATCGAGGATGCGGCGCAGGGAGAACAGGAAATCGTCCGCCGTCACGGCATCACCGTTCGACCAGCGCCCGTCGGGCCGCAGGATGAAGCGGTAGGTCAGGCGGTCGTCGGAGACGGTCCAACGCTCGGCCATGCCAGGGATGATCGTGCCGCGGTTGTCGTAGGTCAGCAGTCCCTCGAACAGGTCGCGCAGGAGATGCGCCTCGGCCACCGTCGAGGTTTTGTGCGGATCGAGCGTCTCCGGGTCGGCGTCGTTGCCGCGGCGATAGACGGGGGAGGCCGCCCGCGCGGGAGCGGGGAGGGCGAGCCCGGCAGCAAGCGCCGCGCCGGTCTGGAGGAGGGTGCGGCGGGGGAGGCTCATAGGCTCACCCGACGCTCCGGCGATGAGCGCGGCGCCGAAGGCCTCCAGACAAGCGAAAGGGCTTCCGCCCCATCCCCTCGCCCCGCTTGCGGGGAGAGGGTCGCGACGACCACAGAACTCGGGTGTTCCCGAGTTCTGATTCACGTTGCCCAAGTCGGGCAGGCCCGACTTGGGTCGTCGGCGCGACGAGGCGGCAGCTGAGGGTGAGGGGACGGTGCCGAAGGAGCCTAATCCGGAAACACCCCCTCACCTTCGCTCCGGCTGCGCCTACGCTTCCCGCAGGCACGTCAAGGTGCCTGCGGGCCTCTCCCCGCCTGATCCCGGGCTTGCCCGGGATCCGATCAGCGGTCGCCGAAGTCGGGCAAGCCCGACTTCGGTCGGGGAGAGGGGACAAGCGGTGCGCGCCTTCAACCACGGCCGTCAGGCGCTCAAGCCCCCGTTTCCCCCTTCAGCCCCGCCGCCTCGATGCCGGCGAGCGCGCAGATCTCGTCATTGTCGGAGGTGTCGCCGGAGACGCCGACCGCGCCGAGCAGGCGGCCGTCGGCATCGCGGATCAGCACGCCGCCGGGCACCGGCACCAGAGCGTCCGGGCCGACGAGGTGGCTCACCGCGGCCACGAAATGCGGCTGCTCCTCGGCCCGCTTGGCGATCGCCCGGGAGCCCAGGCCGAGCGCCAGCGCGCCGTTGGCCTTGCCGCGGGCCACTTCCGCGCGGCGCAGCGAGGTGCCGTCCTCGGCCGCAAGACATTTGAGGGCGCCGCGGGCGTCGTAGACGACCACCGCCAGCGGCTTGAGATTCCGTTCGCGGGCGGTCTTCAGGGCGGTCGCCACAAGGGTCTGGGCGGCGGCGAGCGTCAGGTCGGTCATCCGGATGTCCTCGAAGGATCGCGTTGTCGAGGACATGCACCGGCGGGGCCGGTTTCGCCAAGCGCGCCTTCAGGCGACCGTCACCTCGGTCCGCACGGAATTGGCGATGAAGCAGGTCTCGTGCGCCTCATGGTGGAGCGCGGCGAGCCGCTCCGCATCCGGGGCTTCGCCGGCCCACTCGATGCGCGGATGCAGCACCACCCGCGTCACCGCCTGCCGGCCGGGCGCGATTTCCTCCATGCTGCCCTCAGCGTGATCACGGTAGGCCTGCGCGACGAATCCGGCGAGCCTCGCGACGTGGAGGAAGCTCAGCATGTGGCAGGTCGAGAGGGCCGCCACCAGCATCTCCTCGGGATCGACCGCCGCCGCCACCGCCCACTTGCCAACGACGTGCGGCGAGGCCGAGCCCGCGAGTTCGACGCCACCGTCGAAGCGCACGGTGTGGCCGCGGCTGTAGCGCCCGGCGGAAAAGTCCTCGCCCGCCGCCAGCGCCCAGCGGACATCCGCGGTGTAGGTCGCCATCCTCGCCTCCCGATCCGTCGGCACCAGCCTATCCGGCGCGGGCGCCCGCGGCCAAGGCGGCGGCGCGTCGCCGCGGCAGCGCACCCTGGCCCAGTCAGGCGGCCGGTCTAGTTCCGCCTCCACAATCGAGAGCAGGAACCCTGACGCCATGGCCGATCTAGCGGAGCGCCCCTACGTCCTGTGCCACATGACCACCTCGGTCGATGGGCGCATCAAGGTCCGGCGCTGGACCACCATCGACGCGGATTCGCACTACGAGGAGGTCCACAAGCAGCTGCAGGGAGACGCCTGGATGTGCGGGCGCATCACGATGCAGGGCTATGCCGACAGCGCCAAGCCGCTCGCCTCCGTTCCGCCCGAGGAGCCTGTCTCCCGCGAGGATCACGTCGCTCGCACCGATGCGTCCGGCTACGCGGTGGCGCTCGATGCCCGCGGCGCGATGGATTGGGGCGCACGCAACGACATCGAGGGCGATCACGTCATCGTGCTGACGACGGGACAGGCCTCGGACGACCGCCTGCGCCGCCTGAAGGCCGGCGGCCAATCCTACATCATCGCCGGCGAGCGCGAGGTCGATTTCGCCCTGGCGCTCGCCAAGCTCAAGCGCCTGTTCGGCATCGAGCGCCTGCTGGTCGAGGGCGGCGGGCGCATCAACGGCTCGATGCTGAAGGCCGGGCTCGTGGACGAACTCAGCCTGCTGCTCGCGCCCGCCGTCGACGGCGTGCTCGGCACGCCGGCCCTGTTCGACTTCGAGGGTGGGGAGGGTGATTCCATGGGCTCGCGCCGCCGCCTCACCCGCACCGCCTGCGCGCCGTTCGACGACGGCACCGTCTGGCTGCGCTACCGGATCGAAGCCGTGGGCTGATACGGTTTCGCTTGATCAAAGCGAAGACCGTATCAGCAAGCCCGCGCGGCGCCTGAGCGGCGTCCAAATCCGCCATCCCGAAGGGATCAACCGGATTTGGTATGACCCTGCTGAGGGTGGGCGGCGAGGAACGCGTCGTAGGCGTTCGTCACCGCCGCCCGGTTCTCGAAATGCGGGAAGGCACCGGTCGGCAGCCGCAGGATCGTCCAGTTCGGGCGGCCCGCCACCTCGCCGACATAGCGGTAATCGACGAAGTCGCCCCGCGCCCCGTGCACCATGAAGACCGGCAGGCGCAAAGCCTCGTAGACCCGCGTGGTGTCGTCGGGGAACAGGTAGCCGGAGAGGAACGAGAACGGCGCGTGCTCGGCGCCCGGCTGGTGGGCCGAGAGCTGGTCGTAGGCGAGCAGGCCCTCGTCGATGTCGCGGCTGCCCCAGGTCTTTTCCAGGAAGAAGCGCATGCTGGGCCGGCTCACCAGCGCGTCGAAGAGCGGGCGGCCCCAGAGCGGGAAGGCGGCGAGCCCTCGGGCCAGCGGCTTGCCGCGGTTGGTGTCCGCCGGTCCGTACCCGGAAAGGCGGGCATCGAAGCCGGTCGGGCTGATGAGGCCGAGCGTCGAAAACAGGTCCGGCCGCTCCAAAGCGGCGCGGGCGAGATAGGCGCACGGCAGCGAGAGCGCGGTCGCGTCGAGCGCCACGCCGCCGTGGCGGCCGGCGATCTCGGAAGCGGCATCGAGGATCGCGTCGGTCATCAGCCGGGGCGTGTAGATCCGGTCGGCCCGCTCGGAGTGGCCGAAGCCCGGCAGTTCCAGCGCGTAGACCGGGCGGTGGCCCCGGTAATGCTCGTAGAGCGGCTTGACCTCGTAGGCGTTGGCCGCCGCGTTGACCGAGTGGATCAGGAGCAGCGGCCGCCCGCCCTGCGCATCCGCGGCGTAGAGGTTCACCCGGCCCGCCCGCGTGCGCAGGGTGCTGCGCCGCCCCGGCAGGGCCGGAGGCAGGGGGCCGGCCCGGTTCAGCCCGAGATGGCTCCAGGCGATCCAGGCGCCGGCCGCCGCCAGCGGCAGCAGCGCGAGGGCCTTTCCGCTCTTTCGTGTCACGGGATGGCTCGTGCCGCGCATGATTTCTCCGTTCCGCTCTCGCGTCGGACAACGCGGGGCGGGGGCCGGCGTTGCCCCGATCACCGGCCCCCCCGGCTCACGCCGCGGCGGCCTCCCGTTAAGCTTGCAGCCGAGCGAAGGGACCGGATGCCGGTTCGCAAGGCGCCGCGCGAGCCCGTCTGGGAGACAGTTTGCCCCGCTTGTTCCGGCATTCTGGATGCTCCTCATGCTGCGCGAGCAGCCTCGAAGTACACCGCGACGCTTCCCCGATCGAGCCGCGCTGGGGATCGACCGTTCCGGGGGGCTTCGAGGCCGAGCGATCGCTCGGCATCTCAGCATGAGGAGCGATGGCCCTGCCCATAAGCCGCGCTCGAACTGGCGGGCTTGGGACAGGTTCGCGGCCTGGCCTCAGGCCGCCGCCTCGATCTCGCCGCTCACCTCCAGCCACTCCTCCTCGGCCTTGGCCAGGGCCTCGGCGGCTTCCGCGCGCATGCGGGCGATGTCGCCGGCCTTGGCCGCGTCCTTGAGGAAGGCGGTGCCGTCGGCCAAAGCCGCGTCGATCTTCTCGATCGCCGCCGAGAGCTTGGCCATGCGCGCCTCGATGCCGTCGAGGCGCTTACGCAGAGGCGCCAGAGCCGCGCGGCGCTCCACCGCTGAGCGGCGCGCCTCGGCCTTCTGCCCCCCGGTGCCCTCGCCGGACGTGTCCACCCGCTCCGGGCCGGCGAGAACGAGACGGCGGTAATCGTCCATGTCGCCGTCGAAGGACTTCACCGAGCCGTCGCCGACGATCCAGAGCCGGTCGGCGCAGGCCTCGATCAGGAAGCGGTCGTGGGAGACGAGGATCACCGCCCCCTCGTAGTCGTTGATCGCCTCCACCAGAGCCTGCCGGCTCTCGATATCGAGGTGGTTGGTCGGCTCGTCGAGGATCAGCAGGTGCGGCCCGTCAAAGGCGGCGAGCCCCATCAGCAGCCGTGCCTTCTCGCCGCCGGAGAGTTTTTCCACCGGCGTGTCGGCTTTCGAGGCCGGGAAGCCCAGCCGCGCGGCGGCCGAGCGCACCTTGGCCTCGGGCGCGTCGGGCATTCGGTCGCGCACATGCGCCACCGCGCTCTCGGACGGGCGCAGCTCGTCGAGCTGGTGCTGCGCGAAATAGGCGACCTCCATCTTCGAGGAGCGCCGCATCTCGCCCGCGAGCGGGGGCAGCCGCCCGCCGATCAGCTTGCAGAAGGTGGACTTGCCGTTGCCGTTGGCGCCCAAGAGCGCCACCCGGTCGTCGGGGGCCAGTGACAGGTTGAGCCCCGAGAGCACGATGCGCTCGCCGTAGCCGGCCTGGACGCGCTCCATCGCCACGATCGGCGGCGAGAGCGGCTTTTCCGGGCTCGGCAGGTGGATCACCGGCACGTCGTCTTCCAAGAGTGCGGCGATGGGCTCCATCTTGGCGAGCCGCTTCATCCGCGACTGGGCCTGGCGCGCCTTGGTCGCCTTGGCCTTGAAGCGGTCGATGAAGCTCTGCAGATGCGCCCGCTCGACCTCCTGCTTGGCCTTCGCCTTCGCCTGAAGCACCCGCTTCTCGGAGAGCTGGCGGGCAAAGCTGGTATAGCCGCCGCGGTAGATCGTAAGCTTGCCCCGATCGAGATGCAGGATGTGATCGACGGATGTGTCGAGCAATTCCCGGTCGTGGCTGATGATGATGGCCGTGCGGGGGTATTTCTCGAGATAGTCGTAGAGCCAGAGCGTGCCCTCGATATCGAGGTAGTTGGTCGGCTCGTCGAGAAGCAGCAGGTCGGGCTCGGAGAACAGCACCGCCAGCGAGCGCCACCCGCATCCGCCAACCGCCGGAGAAGTCCGAGCAGGGACGGCCCTGCGCCGCCGCATCAAAACCGAGGCCGTGCAGGATCGCCGCGGCGCGGGCCGGGGCCGAATGGGCGCCGATATCCACGAGCCGCGTCTCGATCTCGGCCCGGCGCAACCCGTCGGCGTGCTCCGCCTCCTGCATCAGCCGAGAGCGCTCGGTGTCGGCGGCGAGCACGACCTCGTGCAGGGTCTCGGGGCCGGCGGGCGCTTCCTGCGCCACTGCGCCGATGCGCATGCCCTTGGGCAGCGAGACCGCGCCGGCATCGGTCGGCAACTCGCCGAGGATCGCCCGGAACAGGGTGGTCTTGCCCGCCCCGTTGCGGCCCACGAGCCCGACCCGCGCCCGGTCGGGAATCGCGAAGGTCGCCGAATCGAGGATGACCCGCTCGCCGATGCGGTAGGTGAGATCGTTGACGCGCAGCATGAGCGGCGTTCTGGGGGTGGGCGAGCTTCAGCGCAAGAGCGGCGGCCCCGCACAGGCCTTCCGCGGGGCCCGCGCGAACGTTTTGCCAGCTTGAGCGTTCGGCTCGGACGAACAACGGCAAAAAAGACGCGGAGGAACCATGGCCAAGCCAGACTTCAAGGCCCCGCGCCCGCCGGAGCTGCTCTCGCCCTGGCGCACCGACCGGCGCGCCGCGCTCCAGGAGGAGGCCCGGGCGTTTGCCCGCGACGTGATCCTGCCGCTCGCCGACGAACTCGACCCGCTGAAGGGCGAGATGCCCCGCTCGCTCATCGACGCGATGGCGCAGAAAGGCTGGTTCGGCATCACCATCCCCGCCGAGTATGGCGGGATGGGGCTCGGCGTGTTCGAGTACTGCCTGATCTCGGAAGAACTCGCCCGGGCGTGGCTCTCCACCGGCTCGATCCTGGCCCGCGGCCAGGGCCTCGGCACCCAGACGCTCGACGACGAAAGCCGCCGGGCGCTGCTGGCCAAATCCGCCAAGGGGCAGTGGATCGGCTCGATTGCACTCTCCGAACCCACCGCCGGCTCGGATCTGGCCGGCGTGCAGACCCGCGCGGTGCGCGAGGGCGACGAATGGGTGCTCACCGGCACCAAGCGCTGGGCCGGCTTCGCTCAAGGCGCCGACTTCATCGAGGTGCTGGCCCGCGTGCGCGACCCCGAGCCCGGCGAGCCGCGCTCGGCCGGCCTCGAGCCCTTCCTCGTGGTCAAGGAGCCCGGCACCTTCCCGAAGGGCATGACCGGCACCGTCATCGACAAGATCGGCTATCACGGCTTCCTCACCTTCGAACTCAAGCTCGACGGCGTGCGGGTGCCCGAGCGCGACCGGCTCACCGGCCTCTACGGCGACGAGGGGGCGGATGCCGATTCCGGCGGCTTCGCCTCGGTGCAGCGCGGCCTCAACATCGCTCGCGTCCACACCGCCGCCCGTGCGGTCGGCGTGGCCCGCGCCGCGGTGGAGGATTGCACCGCCTACCTTCAGGAGCGCGAGCAGTTCGGCCAGCCGATCGGCCAGTTCCAGGCCCTGCGCTTCGCGCTGGCCGACATGGCCGCCGAGGTGGCCCAGGCCCGCGCCTACTGGCAACAGGTCGCCCACCTCCTCGACGAGGGCCTGCCCGCCGAGAGCGAATCGGCTCAGGTAAAGCTGCTGGCCACCGAGATGGCGGTGCGGGTGACGAACCAAGCGATGCAGCTCCACGGCGGCAACGGCTACACCACCGAGCGGCGGGTCGAGCGCTATTGGCGCGATGCGCGCCTCACCACGATCTTCGAGGGCACCAGCGAGATCCAGCGCCGTATCATCAGCGACCGAATGCTGCCGCGGGGGTGAACAGGGGGTGAGGATACCGGGCCCGCGCGCCTATCGGGCGAGCGGCAGGCCGCCTATATTTCGCGGGCCATGTCCGCCGCCCCCGACCTTCGCGACCCGCCGCCCGCGCATGTGCGCCGCCTCGACCCGATCCTGGTCGATCGCATCGCCGCGGGCGAGGTGGTCGAGCGGCCGGCCTCGGCGGTCAAGGAACTGGTCGAGAACGCGATCGATGCCGGCGCGCGCAGCATCGAGGTGGCGATCGAGGGCGGCGGGCGCCGCCTGATCCGCGTCATCGACGACGGCATCGGCATGGGGCCCGACGACCTCGCGCTCGCGGTCGAGCGCCACGCGACCTCGAAGCTGCCCGATGGCGACCTGACCCGGATCGGCTCGCTCGGCTTTCGCGGCGAGGCGCTGCCCTCGATCGGCGCGGTCTCGCGGCTCACGATCACCTCGCGCACCGCGGACGGCGAGGGGGTGAGCCTCACCCTCGACTCCGGCGTCAAGGGGCCGGTGCGCCCGGCGCCCGCCTCGCGCGGCACCCGCATCGAGGTCACCGAGCTGTTCGCCGCGACCCCGGCCCGGCTGAAATTCCTGAAGACCGACCGGGCCGAGACGGCCGCCGTCTCCGAAATCCTGCGCCGGCTCGCGGTGGCGCAACCGCAGATCCGCTTCACCCTGCGGACCGAGAGCGGCAGCCCGACCGTGTTTCCCGCCGAGAACGAGCCGGGCCCGGCGGCCCTGCTGCGCCGGCTCGGGGCCGTGCTCGGCCCCGACTTCCCCGGCAATGCCGTGCCCGTCGACATGGCGCGCGAGGGCTTCGCGCTTGCCGGCCATGTCGGCCTGCCGACCTTCCACCGCGGGGCGGCGAGCCACATCCACTTCGTCGTCAACGGGCGCCCGGTGCGCGACCGGCTCCTGCTCGGGGCCGTGCGCGGGGCTTATGCCGACACCATGAGCTCCGACCGCCACCCGGTGCTCGCGCTCCATCTCACCTGCGATCCCGCCCTCGTCGATGTGAACGTGCATCCGGCCAAGACCGAGCTGCGTTTCCGCGAGCCGGGTCTGGTGCGGGCGCTGATCGTCAGCGCGATCCACGAGGCTTTGCGCCGGGCTGGCGCCCGGTCTTCCAGCACCGGCACCCAGGCCGCCCTCGACGCGCTGCGGGCCGGCGCCGGCGTGGGGGGCGCCCCGCCGATGGCGGCGGGGGTGGGCCGGTTCGCCGTGCATTCGGGTGCCTCCACTGCCAGCGCCCTGAACCCCCGCCCGGCGAGCCGCCTGTTCTCCGGCCCCTCGGTGGCCGCGCCCGCAGGCTACCGCCCGGCGCCGCGCCCGGCCTTCACCGAGGACCATCCAGGCTTTGCCGAGACGCCGCAGGCTTTGTTCTCCGCCGACCTCGCCCCGCCCGGCGCCGACCTGCGGCCCGATCCGGAGGCGGGCTCGGAGGCCGAGACCCATCCCGAGACCCACCCGCTGGGTGCCGCCCGCGCGCAGATCCACGAGACCTACATCGTCGCCCAGACCCGCGACGGCATCGTGCTGGTCGATCAGCACGCCGCCCACGAACGGCTCGTCTACGAGCGGCTGAAGCGCGAGCGGGCCGGCGGCGGCGTGCTCGCCCAGGGGCTCCTGATCCCCGACGTGGTCGAGATGGCGCCCGAGGAGGCCGACCGCCTCGTCGAGGCCGCGCCCGAGCTGGAGCGGCTGGGCCTCACCCTGGAGGCGTTCGGCCCCGGCGCCGTGCTGGTGCGCTCGGTGCCGTCGGCGCTGGCGGGCGGCTCGGTGAAGGGCCTCGTGCTCGACGTGCTCGACGCGCTGGCGGCCAGCGGCGTCGAGGAGGGTGGCCCGGCCGGCGCGGGCGATCCCGATCCGGTGAGCCGGCGCCTCGACGCGATCCTCTCGCGGATGAGCTGCCACGGCTCGATCCGCGCCGGCCGCCGCCTCAAGCCCGAGGAGATGAACGCCCTGCTGCGCGAGATGGAGGCGACGCCGCTCTCCGGCTCGTGCAACCACGGCCGCCCGACCTTCGTGAGCCTCGGACTCGCCGATATCGAGCGGCTGTTCGGGCGGCGGTGACGGCGTCCTCCTCAGGAAGACGCCGGGCTCGGGCTTGAAGCCGGCAGGACGTCGCCCCGCGGTCAGGCCGGGATGGCGACCGCCAGGGCCGCCGCGCTCGGGGGTGTGCGCGGGCGCGGCATCACCGCCGCCGGGCAGGGCGGCGGATCGTCGTCATCGTCCCGGCGACCGGGGCGAAAAAACCGGTGCCGGTTCGATGCGCGCCGCGGGCGCCAGGGCCAGGCCGGACTACCGGAAGAGGCCGTGCTCGCCGAAGGAGGCCCCCGGTCGAGCGTGCCGAGCGCAGCGAGGACGGTATCGACCGGCACCGGCTCGGCCCTGCAGCCGGCAAGGCAGCGCAAAGCGGGCGCATTCTCGAGGGCGCAGGCATCGGACGCCCAGGCAGCCAGGATCGCGCGCTTGTCCGCACGCGACAGGAGCGGGTGGGCCAGCACCTCGCGCGGATGGCGGAACACGTCGCCGGGGGCGACGAGCGCCTGCCATGCCTCGAACGAGGCGGCCGGGGTGCCGGCCGGGTTCATCGGGCCGGAATGGGCGGAATGCGTGTCCATCGTCGTCACGGGTCATCTCCCTGAAAGCACGGGGTTTTCGTGCGAAAAGGAAGCGGTCCCCGAAGGCGCGCAGCCTCCGGGGATGCTGGCTCGTGTGTGGTGTGCGCCGAGGGTCAGGCGGCCTTGGACAGGTCCTCGACCTGAGCCGGCGCCTTCTGGGCCGGCGTCTTCTCCGCCGACCCGTTGTCCTGCCCGATCGCGGCCCCTGTGCCGCAGATGGCGATCCGGCGCGGCTTGAACGCCTCCGGCACCTCACGCTTCAGTTCCACCGTGAGCAGGCCGTTATCCAGGCTGGCCCCCGTGACCCGCACATGCTGAGCCAGGTTGAAGCTCTGGCGGAACGTGCGGCCGGCGATGCCCCGGTGCAGATACTGGCGCTCGCCCTCCTGGGCCTTCTTCTGGCCCGTGACGAGGAGCGTGGTGTCGTGCTGGGTGAGTTCGATCTCGTCCTGCGCGAAGCCCGCGACCGCCATGGTGATGCGGTAGGCATCCTCGGACACCTTCTCGATATCGTAGGGCGGCCACGCGGCCGAGGTCTCGGCTTGGTCGAGCAGGGAGAACAACCGGTCGAAGCCGACGGTGGACCGGTAGAGGGGAGAAAAGTCGAAGGTCCTCATGACCACATCCTCCTTGGAGCAACGTGATGACGAGGGCCGCCGGACACCTGCATCCGGCGCCCCATAAGCGAGCCCAATTTGGGCCTCGCACGCGCGTAACGCGGCCAACTGACCCCGGTTCCCCTTTCTTCGAATTTTTTCGCAGTTTTCGATCGGCGCGCGATGCGCGGGTTCGAAGGGAAACCCCGCTCGCCTCCGCGCAGTGCAAACATGGCGGGAGAGGCCGCGCGTCACACGGGGTCCGCCGTTCCCACGCCCCGCAGCAGCGGTACGAAGGAGACCGGGCCGAAATCGCAGCTCTCGAACCGGTCCCGCCCGCGCCGGGTCAGCCGCAGCAGCGTCTGCCCGCCGGGCGGGCCGACCGGGATGACGAGGCGGCCACGAGGCTTGAGCTGGGCCTTCAACGCCTCGGGGATCGTGGAGCTCGCCGCAGAGACGAGGACCGCGTCGAAGGGCGCGGCCTCCGGCCAGCCCGCATGGCCGTCGCCGATGCGCAACGACACCGTGAGCCCGAGTGCGGCGAGGCGCGCGCGGGCGGGCTCGCCCAACGCCGCGTGGCGCTCGATTGCGAAGACCTGCGCGCCCATCCGCGCCAGCACCGCCGCCGCGTAGCCGCAGCCGGCGCCGACCTCCAGCACCCGGTCGCCGGGCCGCAGGGACAGCGCCTCGATCATCAGGGCGACGATGTAGGGCTGGGAGATCGTCTGCCCCGCCCCGATCGGCAGCGGCCCGTCGTCGTAGGCCTCCCCCGCCAGAGCGTCCGGCACGAAGGCCTCCCGCGGCACGGCCCGCATCGCATCGAGGACGGCCGCGTCATGGATGCCGCGGGCGACCAGTTGCGTCTCGACCATCCGGGTTCGAGCCTCGGCGCGATCCGGCACCGTCTCACTCCGTGTCGGCGCCGTCCGTCCCGGCATCGGACGCGCCGTCATCCGTGGAGGGCGAGGGCGGCAGGTTCGGCGGCGGCAGGCGGCCGGGGCTCGGCGGTGTCGGCAGGCCGGCATCCTCGGTGGCCGGGGGGAGCGGGGCGGGTTTGGTCTCGGGCATCGATCCGTCGCAAGCTGCGGCGGCGCGGGACGCGCGGCCTTCCCTGCTTCAACGCGCAAGAACGCCGCGCGGTGTCCGACCGGGTCCGGCGGCGCCTCGTCGGCCGGGAGAGCGACATCGACATGATCCCCTGTCCCAACCTGTTCGCCGGCTTGCCGGCGCATGCGGATGAAGAACGCTTCGAGACCCTGCTCACGCGTCCCGGCCTGCGGGTCGAGCGCATCGTCTCGACGGGCCAAGCGAGCCCGCCGGGCTTCTGGTACGATCAGGACGAGGACGAGTGGGTCGCGGTGCTTCAGGGCAGCGCCGAACTCCGCTTCGCCGACGAGCCCGCGCCGCGTCTGTTGTCGGCGGGCGATCACCTGCTGATCCCGGCGCATCGCCGGCATCGCGTCGAACGCACGCAGAATCCGACGATCTGGCTCGCGGTTCACTGCGCGCCGCGCTGAAGCCACCACCCTGACTGCATCGGGCCGGTGGCTCTCGATCTTTGTTTCGACGCGTATTCTTGCGGCGAGCCGGTTGCCACTGCGTCGGAATGCACTCTAACGCGTTGCCCCATGATCGCGTGCCGCATCGAACCGAAGGGACAGATCGAGCCGGAGGGGGAGGGCGTCTGGCGCTCCACCGGCTCCGATCCGCAATTCCGGCTGACCCATCCCCGCGGCGGACGGCTGTTTCCGTTCCGGCTCGCGGGGGGCTGGGTGCGCATCCGCGCCGACCTCGAAGGGCTGGGCCACACGAAGCCGGTGCCGCTCCTCTACGTCGATGACGGCTCGGGCTTTCGCGAGGACGAGGCGGTCCGGCTCGAATTACGGGAGGACGGGGGCATCGACGACCTCGTCCTCCTGCCGCGCCGGGTGCGGGGCCTGCGGCTCGATCCGCTCGCCGCAAGCGGGCGGTTCCGGCTCTCGCGGGCGACCCTCGAACCGCTGCACGGCCCCGCCGCGACGCTCGCCGTCGCCCGCCGGTTGCTGGCGCGGCTGCCGGAAGAGGAGAGGGGGGGCGGGGCCCTGCTCGGGCGCCTCGCGCGCCTCGCCGTCAGCCGCCCGCCCGCCGCCCTGTGGCAGGCATTCTGGGACAGCGCCCGGCCGCGCCCGGCGGCGGCCTCCTACGCCGCCTGGATCGAGACGATCGAGCGCACGGCCCTGCCGAGCCCGGAGGCGATGCGGGCGGCGATCGCGGGCTTCCGGGTGCGGCCGCGCATCTCCATCGTCATGCCGGTCTACAACACGCCCAAACCCTATCTGGAGGCGGCGATCGCGAGCATCCGGGCGCAGGCCTATCCCGATTGGGAGCTGTGCCTCTGCGACGACGCGTCGAGCGCGCCCCATATCGCGCCGATGCTGGACGCGCTGGTGGCGGAGGAGCCGCGGGTGCGGCTGCATCGGCGATCGAAGAACGGCGGCATCGTCGCGGCGAGCAACGACGCGCTCGCCTTGGCCACCGGCGACTGGCTCACCCTGATCGACCACGACGACGCGATCCCGCCGCACGCGTTCTATGCCTTCATCGCCGCGCTGAACGCGGATCCGCAGATCGATTTCCTCTACTCGGACGAGGACAAGATCACGGTGGGCGGCGAGCGCTACGAGCCGTTCTTCAAGCCGGATTGGTCGCCCGAGACGCTGGAGGCCTGCATGTACACGGCCCATCTGGCGCTCTACCGGATGGATATCGTCGCCCGCATCGGCGCCTTCCGGGCGGAATGCGAGGGCGCGCAGGATTACGATTTCGTCCTGCGCTACACTGAGCACGCAGCCTGCGTGCACCACGTGCCCGAGGTGCTCTACCACTGGCGGGCGATCCCCGGCTCGACCGCCCTGGCCATGGACAACAAGGGCTACGTGGTCGCCGCCGCGGTCCGGGCGCTCGAAGACCGGGCGCGGCGCACCGGCGGGCTCGCGAGCGTGCGCCCCACCGCCTTTGCCGGCAGCTTCCACCTGCGCCGACCGCTCAAGGAGCGGCCCCTGGTCTCGATCGTGATCCCCACCGCCGGGCGCGACAGCGAGGTCCGCGGCCGCACCGTCGATCTCCTGGCCGCCTGCCTCGCCAGCATCCGCGAGCGGACCACCTACGAGGCGATCGAGATCGTGGCGGTCGATAACGGCGACCTGCGGCCGACGACGAAAGACGCGCTGGAGCGCTACGATGCCCGCTCCGTCACCTGGGACCAGCCGGTCTTCAATGTCGCCGCCAAGATGAATCTGGGGGCCCGTGCCGCCACGGGCGAAGTGCTGGTCTTCCTCAACGACGACATCGAGATCATCAGCCCCGACTGGATCGAGGCAATGCTGGCGCTTCTGCAGATCCCTGGCGTCGGGGCGGTCGGCCCCAAGCTCCTGTTCGACACCGGCGAGTTGCAGCATGTCGGCGTCACGGTGATCGACGCGACGCCCGACCATCCCCGCCGCTCCTACCCGCGGGAAGACCCCGGCCACTTCTTCTCGACCGCGGGCAACCGCAACTACCTCGCGGTGACGGGGGCCTGCGTGATGGTGCGGCGGGCCGAGTTCGAGGCGATCCAGGGGTTCGACGAGGGATTCGCTGTCAACTACAACGACGTCGATCTCTGCCTGCGGCTGTGGGAGCGGGGCCTGCGCAGCGTCTACTGCGCGGAGGTCGAGCTCTACCATTACGAGAGCCGCAACCGGGCCCGCACCGTCGCGGCGGACGAGCAGGCCCGCTTCCGCGCGCGCTGGGCGGAGGCAATCCCGCGCGACCCCTATTACAGCGAGTGGTTCGAGGCGCTGCCGCCGACCTTCGAGCTCGATCCGGCGCGGTTCTGACGTCGCGACCGATTGGGGGGACGGGCTCCCCCCTCACCGCGAGTTGATCATCTCCTTGATGCGCGCGGCCAGCACTTCCATCACGAAGGGCTTGGTGATGACCTGCATGCCGGGCTCGAGGTGGCCGTTGCCCACCGCCGCGTTCTCGGCATAGCCGGTGATGAACAGCACCTTCAGGTCCGGCCGCAGGACGCGGCCCGCATCGGCGACCTGGCGCCCGTTCATGCCGCCGGGAAGCCCGACATCGGTGACCAGTAGGTCGAGGCGCACGTCCGATTGCAGCACCTTGAGGCCGGCCGGGCCGTCGGCGGCCTCGATCGCGGTGTAGCCGAGATCCTCCAGCACCTCCGTGACCAGCATCCGCACCGTCGGCTCGTCATCGACGATCAGGACCGTTTCGCCCTGCTCGGCGCGGGGCGCGGCGGCCAGATCCGGGGCCGCCTCCGGCTCTTCCGCCGCCCCGTAATGGCGCGGCAGGTAAAGGCACATCGTCGTGCCCTGGCCGACCTCCGAGTAGATCCGCACCTGCCCGCCCGACTGGCGCACGAAGCCGTAGATCATCGACAGGCCGAGGCCCGTGCCCTGGCCGATCGGCTTCGTCGTGAAGAACGGGTCGAACGCCTTGGCGATGACGTCTGGGCTCATGCCGGTGCCGGAATCGGTCACGCAGAGCGAGAGGTACTGGCCGGGATCGAGGTCGCGCTCCTTGGCGCCGCGGTCGTCGAGCCACTTGTTGGCGGTCTCAATGGTGATGCGCCCGCCATCCGGCATCGCGTCGCGGGCGTTGATGCAGAGGTTCAGCAGCGCGTTCTCGAGCTGGCTCGGATCGACCAGCACCGACCACAGCCCGCCCGCGGCCACCACTTCGAGGGTGATCGACGGGCCGATGGTGCGGCGGAGCAGATCCTCCATGCCCATCACCAGCCGGTTCACGTCGGTGGGCTTCGGGTCCAGGGTCTGGCGCCGCGAGAAGGCGAGCAGGCGGTGGGTCAGCGCCGCCGCGCGCTTGGCGGCGCCCTGCGCGGCGTTGACGTAGCGGTCGATCTCGGTGATCCGCCCCTGCGCGAGGCGGGTCTGGAGCAGTTCGAGCGAGCCGGTGATGCCGGTGAGCAGGTTGTTGAAGTCATGGGCGAGGCCGCCGGTGAGCTGGCCCACCGCCTCCATCTTCTGGCTCTGGCGCAGGGCCTCCTCGGTTCGCATCAGCTCGGCGGTGCGGGCCAAGACCTGCTGCTCCAGGCTCGCGTTGAACGCCTCCAACTGCGCCTTGGCACGCAGCTCGCCCTCGATGTTGCGCGCCTCGATCACCGTGCCGATCGGCATGCCGGCCTCGTCGCGGATCGGGCTCGCGGTGAAGGCGACGGGGTAGAACGAGCCGTCGCGGTGGACGAAGATCTCCTGGCCCTGCTCCTGGTTGTTCTCGGGGAAGGCCTGATCGATCGGGCATTCGTGGAGCGGGTAGGGGCTGCCGTCCGGCCGGGTATGGTGGACGACGTCGTGCAGCGCCTTGCCGTGCGTCTCGTCGAGGCTGTAGCCGGTCAGCCGCTCGGCAGCGCGGTTCATGTAGGCGCAGTGCTGGCGCTCATCCATCATGAAGATCGCCTGCGTCGCGTTGTCGAGCACCGCGTCGAGGCGGCGGGTGGCCTCGACGAGACGCTCCTCGGTCGCCTTCCGCGCGGTGATGTCGATGGCGCTGCCGACGCCGCGCAGGCAGCGGCCCTCCGCATCGAACACGCCGCGCCCCTTGGCCGCGACCCAACGGACCATGCCGTCGGCGCGGCCGATCGCGCGGAACTCCTCGTCGTAGAAGGCCCGGGCCACGGGATCGAGCGCGGCGGCGAAGGCGGCGGTGACCCGCGCCCGGTCGTCCGGGTGGAGGCCGTCGGCGAAGTCGTCGAGGGTCACGTCCGCGTCGGGCGCCAGCCCGAACATCGCCTTAATCCGCGGCGGCCAGAACAGGGTGCCGGCCCGCGGATCGAAATCCCACAGGCCGATCTCGCCGCTCTCGACGGCGAGCCGCAGGCGCTCCTCACTCTCGGCGAGCGCGAGCTCGGCGGCGCGGCGCTCCTCGATATCGACCACCGAGCCGATATAGCCGAGGAAGCTCCCGTCGGCGGCAAAGCGCGGGCTCGCGGTGTCGATCGCCCACCGGTAGACGCCGTCGCGGCGGCGCAGGCGGTATTCGAGGCTGAAGCCCTCGTGCCGGGCATTCGCCCGCAGGAAGGTCTCGCCCGACCAGCCGCGATCGTCCGGATGCACCGCCTCGAGCCAACCGAGGCCGAGGGCCTGCGCCTCGTTCTGGCCGGTGAAGTCGTACCAGCGCCGGTTGAGATACTGGCAGGCGCCGTCCGGGCCGGTCACCCACATCATCACCGGCGCGTCGTCCGCCATGGTGCGGAAGCGCGCTTCGCTCTCGGCCAAAGCCGCGTTGCCGGTGATCCGCTCGGTCACGTCCGAACCGTCGACGAACACGCCGGTGATCGTCCCGGCCGCGTCCCGCATGGGCTGGTAGACGAAATCGAGGAAGCGCCGCTCCGGCATGCCGCCGGGCACGCGCAGGATCGTCACCGGTGCGCCGTGCGCCGTATGGGTGCGGCCGGTGGAGAACACCTCGTCGAGCAGCTCGAAGAAGCCCTGGCCCTCGACCTCCGGCAGAGCTTCCCGCACGGGCCGACCGAGAACGTCGCGGTGGGCGATGAGTTGGCGATAGGCGGCGTTGGCGAAGGCGAAGGCGTGGTCGGGCCCGTCGAGCACCGCGACGAAGCTCGGCGATTGCTCGAACAGCCGCGCGAAGCGCTCGCGCTCGGCATGCATCTGCCGGCCGGCCCGCACCGAGGCGGTGGTCTCCGAGCAGGCGCAGAACATGCCCGCCACCGTGCCGTCCTCGATCCGCACCGGCGTATAACCGAAGGCGAAGTGGGTCTCCTCCGGGTAGCCGTTGCGATGCATCGTGAGGGCGATGTCATCCATATGCGTGCCCTCGCCCGCATAGGCCCGCGACAGGATCGGCCCCACCTGGTCCCAGATGTCGTGCCAGACCTCGTCGAACGACTGTCCCAGCGCGCGCGGGTGGCGGGCGCCGCACATCGGTGCGTAGCCGTCGTTGTAGAGGGTGACATGCGCCTCGCCCCAGACGATCAGCATGGGCTGTTGCGAGCCGAGCATCACGCCGACCAGAGTCTTGAGCGCCGCCGGCCACGCCTCCGGGCTCCCGAGCGGCGTCACCGCCCAATCGATCCCGCGGATCAGCGCGCCGGCCTCGCCGCCGCCGTCGAGGAAGAAGGGCCTGTCGCTCACGCGGTGCGCCCCCGGCACGACGGATGCCGTCCGCCGGAACGCGGAAGGGATCGGAGGACGGACAAAGGGAGAGGTCTCGAGCGGGCGGGCAGGGGCAAGGAATAGGGCAAGGGAAAAGCGGGACCGTATGTTCGACAGCGTTCAACGCGGGAACCAGCCAGCCGTGCCATCGCTGGGTGCAGGAAGCTGAAACGAGAACCTCCCGGACCCATGCCATGGCGCGAACCGGTGGCGATGCCAAGGCAGCCGGCCGAGAAGTTCGATCGACCCGTTGCTCGTTTCGGTTCGCTCCGACGGCTTTGAGGACGCATGCGCGGTTGCAAGCACCTTGCGCGGGCGCACCGGCCGCGTCAGCATCCGGGGCAGGCAAGAGCCGCCCGATCAGGCTTCCTGCAACCTGGCATGACGCCTAAGGAAAGCCTTTCGTGGACGCGCTGCCCTCCTTCTACGACGACCTCGATGGCTTCCGCGCCGAGGGCTGGCGCCGCCTCGCCGACGGCGTGGGACACCGGCACAGCCCGTTCCACACGCCGTCTCTCGCGACGGTCGATGCCGCCGGCCGTCCGCGGCTGCGCACCGTGGTCCTGCGCGCGGCAGAAGCCGGGGCGGGCGCCTTACGCTTCCACTGCGACCGGCGCTCGGACAAGGCGCGGGAGATCGCCGAGAACGGGCTGGCCGCCCTCCACGTCTACGACGGCCGAGCCAAGCTCCAGCTCCGCGTCGAGGGGCGGGTACGCCTGCACCTTGACGACGCGCTCGCCGACGCCGCCTGGGCCGCCGCGCTGACGATGAGCCGGGTCTGCTACGGGGTCGAACCCGCCCCCGGCACCGCACTCGCCGCGGGCGACGCCTACACCATGCCCGACGAGGACCCGGACGCGCGCATCGGCCGCGAGAATTTTTGCGCGGTGGTGTTCACGGCCGAGCGCCTGGACCTGCTCTACCTCGACCGGCGCGGGCACCGGCGGGCGGTTTTTTGCCGGGAGGGCGAGGGCTGGATGGGGACGTGGGTGGCACCTTAGGGTCCCAACCCCGTCAGATTGCTCCCGCGGGGGCCGCTTTCGGCCCGTTGCTGACCCTGGAAACGTCTGCTTCCAGGCTATCGATGGGACAGAACTCTACGACTGAGTTGGGTGGTTCTGCGCCGGTGCGCTTTCAAGCAGCAAGTCCTCGAAGCGGACGTTGCCTTCCCGCCCGCTCCCTCTCCTCAAATGACGCGCTGCACCCAAGGCGGCGCCCAGCTGCCGTCCAGCAGCGACGGGTTTCCGGCCTTTGGCCAGTACATTCTTAGCATGGGTATAAAATCTCCCTTCGGTGCCGGTAGCCAGTTGCTCTCCCGTTCTGGGCCGGGCGACTCATTCTGAAAATGGAGCGTGATTGAGCCGTCGGTGTTGCGCTTCAGGTCATCGCGCAGGCTGACTGTGAACTTGTTGAGGCGATTGGGTACAAACCACCAGCCTTGGTCGACCTCGTACATGGTGATGGACCAGAAGCCGTTGACGGGTGGCGTCTGCCCGGCGGCGAAAGTGAGCGTGTACTTGTTCGCGCCGTTCAGCACGCGGCCCTCACTGTCTACTGTCGTATTAGGGTAAACTGCGTCCTCCTCAAGATTGGCGGGCCAGCCGAAGGCGGCGACTACGCCGCGCTTCATGTAATCGGTGCCGTAGCGGCCGAGGCCCTTCGTCACGGTCCAGCCATTCACCTCGTTGCCAAGGCTGGAACGTCCCGCTCCGATCACGGCCAGCGCCCGCTGCGGAAGGTCGCGCAGGGCCTCGCGCACGGCAGGGTTGAGCTTTGCAGCATCGAAGGGCTGACCGGGAGCGATGCCAATGCGTGCCATGCGGGCAAGCATTGGCCCATCCTCTGGCGCGGGCGGGGCCACCGTCCCCATCAGACGCGCCAGCCGGTTGAAGTAGTCCTCAGCCGACATGCTGAGGATCACCGATTGCGGCTTGTCGGTCATGCTGAAGCCGGGGTTCGGGTCGACCGGCGGTGCGTGGAAGGTGAAGGGTTTTCCGAAGGAGGAGAGCGGGACGAGTTTGTACTGTTCCTGCAGGGCATTGACCGCTGCAAAGTCAGCGTCGGTACCGTTGGCATAGGTACGACCGAGGATGAGCAGGTAGCGCGTCGGTGACTTGATTTCCCTCATACCCGACGGCACCTGGCCCGACCAACCAGGGCCAGTGATCAGAAAGCTAGCTGCCCGGCCCCCTGTCGTGCGCGCGCCCGGGCATTCCACCACTGGCATCCAAAGGCTGTACATCGGGAATAGGAAATAGCGGTCACCCATATCGGGATGGGAGAACACCGTCGGCTCAGCGCCGAGATCGAGCCAGGCAGCCGAATAGAGGGTGTCCGCATTGGGCGCCGATACGCCGCGGTAGTCGGCCGGCGGATAGCGTTTGACGTTGATGAACTGCCCCATAGGTCCGTGCAGGCCGCTGAGCGCAGGCACGTTCGACATCTGCACCCGAGTCACCTCCGTGGTGATCAGCGAGTAGCCGTAAATATAGGCGTCCATGGCGATCCGCTCTGCATCGGATGCGCTTCCTAGCAGTGCCTCGGAGACTTGCGCCGACACCAGCGACGAATTGGCGATCAGTGGCACCGCGAGGGCAGCGCCAGTAACGAGGTTGCGCCGGGTAACAAGCGTCATGGCTTCGCCCCTTCTGCTCGAACGTCTCGCCGTGTGGGCGGCAGCACTGACTATCACGGCATCGCTTCGCCGGCCATGCACCAATCCGGATCTGTTCCTGGGATTGATTATTGTTCATACAGTTCTGTTCAGAGCTTTTGAATTATGAGCTGCCGGTCGAACACTTGGATCGCCTGGCCTGCCCGCCTTTCAGACGTTCATCGCACGGACAGCGAACCGCTTCCCGCCCGAGCCGAAGTGGCCGAGGGCTAACAAATGGCCGCTTTCGGACAGCTCGGGCACTGTCGGCAAAGCTAACATGGACCGGAAGCGGAAAGGCCGCTTTCAGACACGATGCCAGCGTCCGCTCCCCACCGTCACCAGTCCTTCAGGCAGCCAAGCCAATCAAGTTTCGCCCTCAGCCCACAGCCGCCATCCGCGCGAACCCGGCCTCCAGATCCGCCTTCAGATCTTCCGGGTCCTCCAGACCGATATGGAAGCGGAGCGCCGAGCCGTCCGGCGGCCAGCGGGTGGCGGTGCGGTAGACGGTCGGGTCGAAGGGGATGACGAGGCTCTCGAAGCCGCCCCAGGAAAAGCCCATCCCGAACAGTTCGAGCCCGTCGAGGAAGGCGGCCAGCGCCTCCTCCGAGACCGGCTTGAGGATCACCCCGAACAGGCCCGAGGCGCCGGAGAAGTCGCGCTTCCAGATCGCGTGGCCGGGATCGTCCGGCAGGCCCGGATGCAGCACCCGCAGCACCTCCGGGCGGGCCTGGAACCACTCGGCCATGGCCAGGCCGCGGGCGCCGTGCTCGCGCAGGCGCAGACCCATGGTGCGCAGGCCGCGCAGTCCCAAAAAGATGTCCTCGGGGCCGGGGCAATTGGCGAAGTGCTCGTAGGTGCGCTTGAGCGCCGGGTAGTACGCGGCGTTGGCCGAGACGAGGCCGAGCAGCAGGTCGGAGCCACCGCTGAGATACTTGGTACCGGCCTCCACCGCGAGATCGACGCCGCGCTCGTGCGGCGGGAACAGCAGCGGCGTCGCCCAGGTGTTGTCCATCACCACCGCGCCGCCGCGGGCATGCATCGCCTCGGCGATGGCCGGCACGTCCTGCATCTCGAAGGTCTGCGAGCCTGGTGCCTCCACCAGCACCGCCCGCGTGTTGTCGCGCATCAGCCCGGCAATGCCGGCGCCGATCAGCGGATCGTAGTACTCGACCTCGACGCCGTAGCGCTTCAGCACGCCGTCGCAGAAGATGCGGGTCGGGCGGTAGGCGGAATCGGTAACGAGGAGGTGGTCGCCCGCGCTGACGCAGGTCATCAGCGCCAGCGTCAGGGCCGAGAGGCCGGACGGCGCCAGCACCGTGCCCGCTGCCCCGGCGATCTCGCTCCACGCCTCGCACAGGGCGTCCATCGTCGGCGTGCCGGAGGTGCCATAATTGTAGCGCCCGCGCCGATGCTTGATGTCGTCGTAGGTCGGATAGAGGACAGTCGAACCGCGGTAGATCGGCGTGTTGACGAAGCCGTGCTGGGCCGCCGGGTCGCGCCCGGCGAGCACGAGACGGGTGTCAGAACCGAAGCGACCACGGTCGCGGGGGGGAGAGTTGGACATCGGCCTCGGGAGGATGAGAGGGGCTTCGCGTTGAAGCCCTTTCAGCCTCCCGGGACCGGACGCGTCAAGGCGGTCTCGGTTCGCCTCGGGTGGTCCTCACGCTGCCGGATCGTCGGCCGCCGCTTCCTCGTAGGCCTGGATCCAGGCCGCGCGATCCTCGGAGCCCTCCGCATAGGGGCATTCATCGATGCTCTTGCCGTAGAGCCGCGCGTTGCGCCCCTGGATGAAGGGGCTGTCGCTCGCCGTCGCCTGCTCGTTCATGGCCAGATCCTGTTCCGGATGTCCTGAATAGGGCCGGTCCGCAGCGGGCCCGGCCGTCCGGTTCATTAACGACACCGCGCGCATCCTGTTTCCGGGGCCGCCGTTCACGGTCCCGCGTACCCTGCGTATCGAGTTCCCCATCGTGAGCATCCTGCGCGTCATCACCTTCGGCACCATCACCGGGCTCGGCACGCTCTCGGTCGTTCTCGTGAGTGCGGACCGGCTCATGCATCAGGCGGTCGCCGCCGTGCCGGCCCCGACGATCGCGCGGGCCGCCCCGATCCTGCCCGATCCCGTCACGACCGGCACGGTGACGCAGGGGCCGGCGGCCGAGACGAAGAAGGAGCGCATGCTCACCGGCTTCGACACGGAGCGCCTCAACGCCCTGATGCGCGGCGAGACGCCCGCAGCCCCCGCCCGCAAGCGCTGACCGCGCGCCCAGTCCGGGCTACAAGCGGCGCCCCGCCACGCCGCCGCTCGTGCAATCTTGGGCCTGATCTACGCGCTCGCCGCCTATCTGAGCTGGGGCCTCGTCGTCCCGGTGCATTTCCGGCTCCTCGACGGTATCCCGCCGGGCACGATCCTGGCGCAGCGCATCGCATGGTCGGCGCTGCTGGTGGTCGGCCTGATCGCGCTGCTGCGCAAGCGGCTCGCCAACCCGTTCCCGCTGCGGGCGCGCCATGGCCTGCTCGTCGTCTCGGCGGGTCTGATCGCGATCAACTGGATGCTCTACCTCGTGGCGGTGTCGAGCGGGCACATGCTCGATGCGAGCCTGGGCTACTTCATCAACCCGCTGGTTTCGGTGGCACTCGGCGCCCTCGTCCTCGGCGAGCGCCTGCGCCCGGTCCAGGTGGCAGCGGTGGCCATCGTCGTGCTCGGCGTGGTGATCGCGGTGGCGATGGCGGGGCGCCTGCCGCTGCTGTCGCTCGGGCTCGCGGTCACCTTCGCGCTCTACGGGCTGGTGCGCAAACTCGTCGCCGTCGATGGCACCGTCGGCTTCTGCGCCGAGACTTTTTTGCTCCTGCCCGCGGCTCTGGCCTATCTCGCCTTCGTCGCGCCCCCGGTGCCCGACGACGCCCGCACCTGGGCGCTGCTGGCGCTCACGGGCGTGACCACGGCCCTGCCGCTGATCTGGTTCGCCGCCGCGGCGACCCGGCTGACGCTGGCGACCCTCGGGCTGATGCAGTACATCGCGCCCTCCTGCCTGATGGGGCTCAGCACGCTGGTCTACGGCGAGACCCTGACGCCGGACCGCCTCGTGCTGTTCGGGCTGATCTGGCTGGCGCTGATGCTCTACGCCTACGATGCGATCCGCCATGAACGCAGGCGCCGCGCCGCGTTGACGACGGGACCGGCAGGAGAGGGGCGATGATCCGGCTCAACCGCATCACCGACATCTCGGGAATCCGCGTCGGCCACGCGGAAGACGAAAGAATCGCGAGCGGCGTCACCGCGCTCGTCTTCGAGCAACCCTTCGTCTGCGCGGTGGACGTGCGCGGCGGCGGCCCCGGCACCCGCGAGACCGACCTGCTCGATCCCGCCGCTACGGTGCAGGCGGTCGACGCCCTCGTGCTGGCGGGCGGCTCGGCCTTCGGGCTCGACGCCGCCGCCGGCGTGGTCGCCCATCTCAGGGAGGCGGGGCGCGGCTTCGCGGTCGGCGACGTGCGCGTGCCGATCGTGCCGGGCGCCATCCTGTTCGACCTCCTCAACGGCGGCGGCAAGGCGTGGGGCCGCTTCTCGCCCTATCGCGAGCTCGGCTACGCGGCGGCGCTCGCCGCGCAGGACAGCGCCTTCGCCCTCGGCTCGGTCGGAGCGGGGCTCGGGGCCCGCACCGCCAACCTCAAGGGCGGCCTCGGCTCGGCTTCGAGCGCGGTGCCGGGCCTGTCCGCGCAGGTCGGCGCGCTGGTGGCGGTCAACGCCTTCGGCCGGGTGACGATGGGGCAGGGGCCGCATTTCTGGGCCGCACCGTTCGAGCGCGACGGCGAGTTCGGCGGCCTCGGCCTGCCACCGCTTGTGCCCGACGACGCCCTCTCGTGGCCGCGCGAGCCGATGCCCGGCGCCAACACCACGCTGGCGGTCGTCGCCACCGACGCGGCGCTCACCAAGGCGCAGGCCAAGCGGCTCGCCATCGCCGCACAGGACGGGCTCGCCCGGGCGATCCACCCGGCGCACACGCCGCTCGACGGCGACGTGGTGTTCGCGGTCGCCACCGGCGCGGTGCCGCTCGGCGATGAGGTGGCCGACCTCGCCCGCCTCGGCGCGGCGGCCGCCGAGACGCTGGCGCGGGCAATCGCCATCGGCGTCCACGCGGCCACCCGGCTGCCATGCCTGGACCTGCCGGCCTGGCGGGAGCTTTAGCGGTTCGGGATCCCAAAGGGATTATCCCTTTGGCGGGGCGGCGGGGCAGGGCTCCGCCTTCCCTTCACCGGGGCTCTGCCCTGGCCCCCCGGATTACAGGTTCGTGTAGTTCGGCCCGCCCGGACCCTCCGGGGTGACCCAGTTGATGTTCTGGTTCGGGTCCTTGATATCGCACGTCTTGCAGTGGACGCAGTTCTGCGCGTTGATCTGGAAGCGCACGCCATCGCTGGCGGCCTTGTCCTCCACCCACTCGTAGACGCCGGCCGGGCAGTAGCGGCTCGACGGGCCGCCGTAGACGTCGTGCTCGGACCGCTTCTGCAGCTCCATATCCTTGACCTTGAGGTGGAGCGGCTGATCCTCCTCGTGGTTGGTGTTCGAGAGATACACCGAGGAGAGCCGGTCGAAGGTGAGCTTGCCGTCCGGCTTCGGGTAGGTGATCGGCGTCACCTCGGAGAGGGGCTTGAGGCAGGCGTGATCCGGCTTGCCGTGGCCTAGCGTCCCGAACAGCGAGGCGTTGGCGATCGTGTTCATCCACATGTCGAGCCCGCCGAGCCCCACGCCGACGAGCGTGCCGTACTTCGACCAGAGCGGCTTGACGTTGCGCACCGGCTTGAGGTCTCGTCCGATCGGGCTGTCGCGCCAGCCCTCCTCGTAGGCGGTCAGCTCATCGCCCTGGCGGCCGGCGACGAGCGCGTCGAAGATCGCGTCCGCCGCCTGGATGCCGGACAGGATCGCGTTGTGCGAGCCCTTGATGCGCGGCACGTTCACGAAGCCGGCGGAATCGCCGACGAGGCAGCCGCCGGGGAAGACGAGCTTCGGCACCGATTGCCAGCCGCCCTCCATGATCGCGCGGGCGCCGTAGCCGATGCGCTTGGCCCCCTCGAAGGTCTCGGCGATCATCGGGTGGGTCTTGAAGCGCTGGAACTCCTCGAACGGCGACAGGGTCGGGTTCTCGTAGTTCAGGTGCGTCACGAAGCCGACCGAGAGCAGATGATCGTCGAAATGGTAGAGCCACGAGCCGCCGCCCGCCTTGTTCGGCAGCGGCCAGCCCATCGTGTGCTGCACCAATCCCGGCTCGAACTTGTTCGGCGCGAGCTGCCACAGCTCCTTGACGCCCAGACCGTATTTCTGGTGGTCGCTGTTGCGGTTGAGCCCGAACCGCTCGATCAGCGTCTTGGTGAGCGAGCCGCGCGCGCCCTCGCCGAACACCGTGTACTTGGCCCGCAGCTCCATACCGCGGGTGAAGTCGTCGCGCGCTTCACCGGTGCGGGAGATGCCGAGATCCCCCGTGGCGATGCCGGTGACGATGCCGCGCTCGTCGTAAAGCACTTCGGAAGCCGGGAAGCCGGGATAGATCTCGACGCCGAGACCTTCCGCCTTGGCGCCGAGCCACTTCACGGTGTTCGAGAGCGAACCGACGAAATTGCCGTGGTTCGACAGCAGCTTGGGGAAGAACACGTTCGGCATGGTGACGCCGCTGTTCTTCGTGAGGAACAGGAACTCGTCGCGCTCCACCGCCGTCTTGAGCGGCCGGTCGGGATCGTCGCGCCATTCGGGCAGCAGGGTGTCGAGGCCGAGCGGATCGACCACGGCGCCGGAGAGGATGTGCGCGCCGACCTCGCCGCCCTTCTCGACGACGACGACCGAGAGTTCCTCACCCTTCTCCGCGGAGAGCTGCTTGAGGCGGATCGCGGCGGCGAGGCCGGCGGGTCCCGCGCCGACGATCACCACGTCGAAATCCATGCCTTCGCGTTCGGGCAGCGCCATCCTCATTCCTCCTGCGGCCGTTCGGGCATCGGGCGCCGCTCCGGCTCGATTCATTGTCAAGATGTCTCTCAAGCGATTCCAAGGTAAGAAGGCAAGGCCGTTCGGGTAGCGGCAGGCAGGCGCAGGGGGATGCCAGGGGCATGCGGAGGGCGCGTGTGCGACGATCCGCAGGACGCATCCGGGCGTTGTCCACAGGGCGCTCCCACGCCACATGGAAACGATGACGGCAAACCACACGGATACCGACGCCAGAGGCGACCTGATCTCCTTCCTCGACTTCCATGTCGCGGCAGGCGTCGACGCGGCCCTCGACGAGCAGCCCCACGACCGCTTCGCGGAGGCCGAGTCCGTTCGAGCTGACGCCGCCTCGCAGGCCGAGCCGGCCACGCGCCGCGAGCCCCTTGAGCCACGCCGCGAGCCCCTTGAACCACGCCGTGAGCCCCTCCCACCACGCCGTGAGGCCCTCGAACCGCGCAGCGAGCCGGCGCAGCGTGACGCTCCCTCCGCGGAAGAGCCGCCCCTGGCGTTCCGGCGTGAGCTGCCGAGCCGCGACGCGCCCGCGCGCGAGCCCCCCCGCACCTATGGCAACGCGGCCGGCGCCAAGCCCGGCGAGGCGGCGGACGATGCGCGGGCACGGGCCGCGCAGATGAAGACCCTCGACGAACTGGAAGAGCTGCTGCGCGGCTTCGAGGGCTGCGGGCTGCGCTTCACCGCCAAGAACCTCGTCTTCGCCGACGGCAATCCACAAGCGCTGGTGATGTTCGTCGGCGAGGCGCCGGGGGCCGACGAGGACCGGATCGGCAAGCCGTTCATGGGACGCTCCGGCCAGCTTCTCGACCGGATGATGGCGGCGATCGGCCTCGACCGGACCAGCGCCTACATCTCCAACGTCGTGCCCTGGCGCCCGCCGGGCAACCGCAACCCGACCCCGCAGGAGATCTCGATCTGCCGCCCCTTCGTCGAGCGCCAGATCGAACTCGCCAACCCCGACATCCTCGTCTGCCTCGGCGCGCCCGCGACGCAGACGCTGACCGGCACCAAGGACGGCATCCTCAAGGCGCGCGGACGCTTCTACCCGTATCGCCTTGGCGACGGCCGCGAGATCCGGGCGCTCGCCACCCTCCATCCGGCCTACCTGCTGCGCCAGCCGGTGCAGAAGCGCCTCGCCTGGCGCGACTTCCGGATGCTGAAGAGCGCCCTCGACGGGAGCGCCGCGGGCAAGTAGGCGGGGGGCGGCTCAAGCGGAACCGTATCCTCCGCCTCGCCATTCTAGAAATCAGGTCCGGAATCCCGATGAGGCCGGGCGAGACGCGGGGCGGCGGGAGACTTTATGCGCTGGGACGATTTTCGCGCCTCTGAGAACGTCGAAGACCGGCGCGGCGAGGGCGGCGGCGGGGGCGGCTTCCCCGGCGGCGGCATGGGCGGCCTCGGCATCGGCACGATCGTCGTCGTGCTGCTGATCTCCTGGGTCACCGGCATCAACCCGGCGATCCTGCTCGGCGGTGCGCAGCAGATGACCGGCGGCGGGCAGCAGCGCGAGCAGCGGGTCGATCCCGAGACGCAGGCCCGGCGCGGCGAGGCGCCGACCGATCGCGCCGGCCAGTTCGCCTCGAAGATCCTCGGCAACACCGAGGATGTGTGGAACGAGATCCTGCCGAACCAGACCGGGCGGCCATACAAGCCGACGACGATGGTGCTCTACCAGGGCGGCACCCGTTCGGGCTGCGGCATGGCTCAGGCCGCGATGGGGCCATTCTACTGCCCGCTCGACAAGAAGGTCTATATCGACCTCGGCTTCTTCAAGGAGATGCAGACCAAGTTCGGCGTGAAGGGCGATTTCGCCTACGCCTACGTCATCGCCCACGAGGTCGGCCACCACGTGCAGGACGTGCTCGGCATCCTCGGCAAGGTGCAGAGCCGCCAGCAGAACGCGAGCAGCAAGACGGAAGCGAACCAGCTCTCCGTGCGCGTCGAGCTGATGGCCGACTGTCTCGCCGGCGTCTGGGCCAAGAACTCGAACGACCGCTGGAACGCCCTCGACCAGAACGACATCAAGGAGGCGCTCAACGCCGCCAGCGCCATCGGCGACGACAAGCTGCAGGAAAAGTCGCAAGGCTACGCCGTGCCGGATTCCTTCACCCACGGCTCCTCCGAGCAGCGGATGCGCTGGTTCATGACCGGCTACAAGAGCGGCCAGACCAAGTCCTGCGACACCTTCCGCGCCAGCCGCGGCTGATTTTTTGGAATTTGGGAAGGCGGATATGGCCGAGACCGCGCGCGAGCTGATGCTCGCCGGAAAGCCCTATCGCGGCGACGATCCGGAACTGATCGCGCTTCGCAACGCCGCCAAGCGGCGGCTCCTGCGGCTCAACGCCATGGAGCCCGAGGATGCGGCCGGCCGCGAGGCGGTGATCCGCGAGCTTCTCGGATCGGCGGGACGCAACCCGACGATCTGCCCCGGCTTCGCCTGCGATTACGGCGGCAACATCACGGTCGGCGACGACTTCTTCTGCAACTTCAACTGCGTCTTCCTCGACTGCGCCCCGATCACCATCGGCCACCGCGCGCAGATCGCCCCGATGGTGCAGCTCTACACCGCCGAGCACCCCCTCGACCGCGCCGCGCGGGCCGCGTTCTGGGAATCGGCCCGGCCCATCACCATCGGCGACGACGTGTGGATCGGCGGCGGCGCGATCGTGTTGCCCGGCATCACCGTCGGCGACGGGGCGGTGATCGGCGCGGGTGCGGTGGTGACCCGCGACGTGGCGCCCTACGCCGTCGTGGCGGGAAATCCGGCAAAGGTCGTGAAGTGGACGAAGGAGTGAGCCAGGCAGCCGGCTGGCGGCCAGCTGGCCTTGCTCAGCGGCCGATAGCGACGGTGAGCTGCACGCCCGAGGCCTTTTGCACCGTCCGAAGGACACCGAACAAGTTGGTCGCTGTTGGATTGCCGGTCGGACCGAGCATCCGCATGAGGCTCTTCGACGACGTGCCGGTCTCTTGCGACAGACGCTCGAATCCGATCGTCGCGTTGATGTAATCGCGCAGAACGGCCTTGCCGGTCTCGATGTCGCCCGCGAGGAGTTGGTCCACCGCCTCGGTGAGCAGGGCGTCACGGAATGCCGGGTCGCGCTCGGCCCTCGCCTTCACGGTGTCCTTGAAGCTGCGCGTCAGGGCCATCAGCCCGTCTCCTTTTTCCGGCGCCTGTAGTCCGCCCAATGGGCCCGTGCCTCGGCGATGTCGTCCTGTTGCCGGCGCTTGGTGCCGCCGCAGAGCAGGATGATCAGCAGATCCCCATCGCGCCCGAAATACAGTCGGTAACCGGGCCCCCAGGCAATCCGATACTCCTGCACACCATCGCCGACCGACTTCACATTCGACAGGTTGCCCGCTTCCATGCGCGCCAGCGCAACGGTCACCTTGGCCGCCGCCTGGGGATCAAGGTCGTCGAACCAAGAGGCGAAGGGACTGCGGCCGCTCCCGTCCAGAAACTCCTGAATCTCCATACAGAATAGTACCTTAAAAGTTACCATTCAAGACAATTCAGGGCCCGGAAACGCCGTGCGCATGCCAATCCTGGAGTGTCGGAGCGCTACTCCACCCGCACCCAGCCCTGAGGCATCAGCCGCTCCTGCGGCTTGAACTTGGCCTTGTAGTCCATCTTGCGGGAGCCATCGACCCAGTAGCCGAGATACAGATACGGCAGGCCGAGGGCCCGAGCCCGGCGGATATGGTCGAGGATCATGTAGGTGCCGAGGCTGCGGCTCGCCTCGTCGGGATCGTAGAACGAGTAGACCATCGACAGGCCGTCGGAGAGAACGTCGGTGAGGCACACGGCGACAGGTGCGCCGACGCCGCGGCCGTGGATCGCGCTGTCGGGGCCGCGCTCGCGGTAGACCACGAGATGTGTGTCGACGTGGCTGTCCTCGATCATCATCGCGTAGTCGAGCACCGTCATGTCGACCATGCCGCCATCGCCGTGTCGGGCATCGAGATAGCGGCGGAACAGGGCGTATTGCTCGGAGGCCGGACGGTTGGGCTCCGGCGTGCCGATGAGTTCGGCATTGCGCTGGAGGATGCGCCGCTGGCTCCCGGTGATGGCGAAATCCTCCACCACCACCCGCACCGAGACGCAGGCGCGGCAGGTCTCGCAGGCCGGGCGGTAGGCGATGGTCTGCGAACGGCGGAAGCCGCCCTGGGTCAGGATCTCGTTGAGGTCCCGGGCCCGCCGCCCGACGAGATGGGTGAACACCTTCCGCTCCTCCTGGCCCGGCAAGTAGGGGCACGGGGAGGGCGCCGTCAGGTAGAACTGCGGTGTGTCGCGCGGATGGCTCGTCACGCTGGGTAGGCTCGCCCTCGGGGCCACGGCATCGAACGCTGGCCCCGCAGCCAATGTAACGGGATCGCCGCGGGGCTCAACCGGATTGATGGGTCATGAGGGCGGCTTTCCGCCGCCATCCCCTCACTCGAACGGGGGATCAGTCGCGCACGACGGCCAGACCGAGCAGGAGGTCGTGGCCGAGACGCCGGTCGGAGCGGACGAGGCCGAACACCACGTCGATGCACCAGAGCAGGAAGGTCGAGATCGCCACGTAGAACAGCAGCGCGTGGATGCCCGCGGTCAGGAAATCCACCGGACGCCCGCTCTCGGGCGCTACCACGCGCAGGCCGAGCATGCGCATCCCGAGCGTGCTCTGCTTGGGACCGCCCACCGTGATCGCGCTGTAGAGGATGCCGCTGACGCCGAGGATCGGGAACAGCATCCAGGCGAAGCCGAAGGTCAGCACGCCGAGGATCGCGATCGCCGTGGCGAGCACGGCCGTGAACACGAAGATGAAGGCGAGATCGAGCAGGTAGGCGACCGTGCGCCCGCCGAGGCTCGCCCGCACATACGGCACGGGGAACCCACCCTGGCCCGGCATGCCCGTCGGGTTGGTGTAGCCGGGGTGATAACCGGGCTGAAAATCCGTCATGGCCGCCGCTTCCTCGACCGTTGCGTGCACGTTCGAACAAGTGGGGAGACGGCGGGGCGCTGCCAAGAGCCGAGCTGCGAGGCCCAGCGACGCCTCGATGTCCGGCCTCGCCCTCACCGGGCCCCCGGATCGGCGGCCTCGGCCTCGGGCGTCGTCAGGTAGTAGCGCCTGAGCAGGTAGAGCGAGGCGCCGTTCACCGGCCCCTGCTCGGTCGTCACCGCGCTGAGGTCGTCGCCGGCATCGAAATGGCAGACGAGGAAGCGGGGCCGGGTCGACTCGGCCCTCGGGATCGCGCTGGTGCCGCCCACGAGGCGATAATCGACCCGCACGCTGCCGCGGCTCGCGCCCGATCCCACCCGCAACAGGTCGATTTCGGCGCCGGGCGGGGCGAGCGCCGGCACCGCCCGGCGGCAGAGCGTCGCCCGGCGCGCGTCGAGCGCCGTGTCGCAGCCGAATCCGGCCGCGAGCCAGAGGATGACGGCGCCCGCCAGCGCCGCCCGCTCGATGCGGACCAAGGTCGTCGCGCCCGAAATCGTCGCGCCTGGGGTCGGCCCGTCAGGCGCCCGCGCGCAGGCGCTCGGCGACGCGGGGGGCGTAGTAGGTCAGCACCCCGTCGGCGCCCGCGCGCTTGAAGGCGAGCAGGCTCTCCGTCATGGCGCGGTCGCCGTCGAGCCAGCCGTTGCGGGCGGCGGCCTCGATCATCGCGTACTCGCCCGACACCTGATAGGCGAAGGTCGGCACGCCGAACTCCGTCTTCACGCGGGTGATGATGTCGAGATAGGGCAGGCCGGGCTTGACCATCACCGAGTCGGCGCCCTCGGCGAGGTCGAGAGCCACCTCGCGCAGGGCCTCGGCCGCGTTGCCGGGATCCATCTGGTAGGTGCGCTTGTCGCCGACCAGCGCCGCGCTGGTGCCGATGGCGTCGCGGAACGGCCCGTAGAACGCGCTGGCGTATTTCGCGGCGTAGGCCATGATCTGAACATCGCGAAAGCCGGCCCGGTCGAGACCGGTACGGATCGCGCCGACGCGCCCGTCCATCATGTCGGAGGGGGCGATGATGTCGGTGCCGGCCTCGGCCTGGATCAGGCTCTGCTCGACCAGCACCGCGACGGTCTCGTCGTTGAGGATGGCGCCGGCCTCGATCAAGCCGTCATGGCCGTGGCTGGTATAGGGGTCGAGCGCGACATCGGTCATCACGCCGATCTCGGGGACCGCCCGCTTCACCGCCCGCACCGCCCGGCAGACGAGGTTTTCGCGGTTCAGCGCCTCGGACCCAGTCGGATCGCGCAGGGACGGCTCGGTGTAGGGGAAGAACGAGATCGCCGGGATGCCGAGCCGCGCGGCGCGCTCGGCCTCGCGCACGATCTCGTCCACGCTCAGGCGCTCGACGCCGGGCATGGAGGCGATCGGCTCGCGGCGCTTCTCGCCCTCGATCACGAAGAGCGGCCAGATCAGGTCATCGACGGTAAGGGTATGCTCGCGCACGAGGCGGCGCGACCAATCCGCCTTGCGGTTGCGGCGCGGGCGCTGGGTCAGGCTCAGCGGCCCTGCACCGGGGGCGGCTTCGCGCGCGGTCTCGATGGCGAGCGGGCGCGGGGTGGCGTCAGACATGAGCCTCAGGACTCCGGTTGCTCCAAGACGCTCTCGAACCGAAGGGGAGACCGGTTCGGTGCGGCGGAGCGCATCACGACAAAGACGTCAAAGCCAGGCCCGACCGCAAGCCTGGCGGCGATGGCTCGGGGCGGGCATTCCGGATTCGCATCCCCCGGCAACCCTCCCGCGGCCGGAGGTTGCCCCAAGACGAAGGGGTGAGGAAAGCGCCCCTGAACGCGCGGCCACCGACGATGCCCAAGCCTCTTGCCGTTGCATCGTCCACTCGGACAGGCCGGTTTCCACCGTTTCGGGCCGTGCCCTAGCACATCCGAATTCGGGCTCGAAAGGTGCCGTTGCCGCAGGCCGCCGAATGCGACCGGCTCCGTCCCGAGGCCACCTGCCGGACGACGGAGCGCGCCCGAACGGTGCCGCGAGAGAAGCTCCCGCGCGTGCAGATCCTGGCGAAGGGCGCGTTTCCCGAGGAGCCTCGTGAGGCGGTCGCTGCGGTCCGGCGCCGTCGCACGCTCCGCGTTGACGCCCCACCCGGGAGTTCGTCTAAGAGGGCCGCGCAATGCCCCCGGGCGCAAAGCCTCCGGGCATAGAGCCCGGCTTCGAAACGGCGGGCATCCGCTCGGGTGACGATGCGGCGAAGGAGAGCGCGGCGGTGGAGCGCGGAATGTCGGGTGGGCAACAGGCCTTGCAGCAAGGGGTCGCGCAACGGGACGTGCGAGAGCCGTCGGCCGAGCCCGAGATCGTGTTCGAGACCCGCGGCGAGGCCGGGCTGATCACCCTGACACGGCCGAAGGCGCTCAATGCCCTCACCCTGCCGATGGTGGAGACGATGCACCGGCAGCTCCGGGCCTGGGCGGGGGATGCGCGGGTCAGCCGGGTCGTGGTGCGCGGCTCGGGCGGGCGCGCCTTCTGCGCGGGTGGCGACATCCGCCAGATCCAGGCCCTCGGCAAGGCCGGGCGCCATGCCGACGTGATGGCGTTCTGGCGCGGGGAATACTGGCTCGACGCCGCCGTGAAGTCCTACCCGAAGCCCTATATCGCCCTGATCGAAGGGATCGTGATGGGCGGAGGCGTCGGCATCTCGCTGCACGGCGACGTGCGGGTCGCGGCCGAGAACTACAGCTTCGCCATGCCCGAGACCGGCATCGGCTTCTTCCCCGATGTCGGCGCGACCTACGCCCTGCCGCGCCTGCCCGGCTACACCGGGCGCTACCTCGCGCTGACGGGCGCACGGATCGGTGCGGGCGACGCGCTCGCCGTCGGCCTTGCGACCCACGCGGCGCGGGCGGACGATTTCGAGACCATCATCGAGCGGCTGGCGGGGGGAGGGGCGATCGCCCGCGCCTTCGACGGCCTCGAGGCGCCGGGGACGGAGACCGGCCCCCTCGTCGCCGAGGGAACGCTGATCGACACCTGCTTCTCCGCCGACACCGTCACGGAGGTGCTCGCCCGGCTCGACGCGGCAGCGCGGGACGGCTCCGCTTTTGCCGGCGCGACCGCGGCGACGATCCGCACCCGCTCGCCCACCAGCCTGACCATCGCCCTGGCGCAGATGCGCCGCGGGGCCGACTTGAGCTTTGCCGAAGCGATGCTCGCCGAGTACCGGCTGTGCGAGCGGGTGATGCGCGGGCACGATTTCTACGAGGGTGTGCGGGCGGTGATCATCGACAAGGACAACCGGCCGGCCTGGCAGCCCGCGACCCTGGATGCGGTCGATGCCGGGGCGATCGAGGCCGCCTTCGGCCCGCTCGACGGCCCCGAGCCGCTCTTCGACGGCAGCCAGGGCCCGCCTGAAGCGGCGCACGCCGCGGAGGCCCGACCGTGAGGGCGCTCGCCAAGGTCGGCTCGACCCTCGACGGGCGCGGACGCCCGAGCGCCGGAGCCGGCGACCGCATCGAGGGCACCGCGCCGCGGGCGCAGACCCGCTGGGACGTGGTGCTGGTCTGGTTCATGCGCATCACCGCGCTGGTCTGGCTGGTCAAGGGACTCGCGACCTGGGGCGAGATCCTCGACCTGATTCCCGGCCGGACGCCGTTCGCCGAACTGCCGATGGGACGGCAATCGGCGATCGTCTACTTCGCGGTGATCGACTTCGTGGCCGCGGTCGGCCTGTGGCTGACGAGCGCCTGGGGCGGCGTGGTCTGGCTGCTCGCCGCGACCTCGGCCCTGACGCTGGCGCTGCTGACGCCGCAGCTCCTGCCGATGCCGGTGCCGGTGATCGCAGTGCAGGCAAGCATTGTCGCTGTTTACTTCGTGTTATCCTGGCTGGCGGCGCGCGATGTAGGCTGAACAAGAGGTCAACATCATCGTTTCATTTTGCATTTACCGACAGAAGTAAATCGCGAGTTCATCCTGTCGCTTAAATCGGCTTTCATCGGTGCGGCTTAGGTTCACCTCATAAGCGATGCCGGCCAGCAAGAGCCGGACCGAACCGACAGGAAGGCACCACGATGAGCACGAAGGCCGCCAACACCGCCCTCAAGACCACCGACGCCGCCCCGGAGCTTCAGGGTGCCGCCGGCTCCTACCTCGAGGCGCTGCACCTCGTGGAGCGGCTGCACCGCCGCCTCCTCGACGTCATCAAGGACGAGTTCGACCGGCGCGGCCGCGAGGACGTCAACAGCGTCCAGGCGCTGCTGCTCTACAACATCGGCGACAAGGAACTGACCGCGAGCGAGCTGCGCTCGAAGGGCTACTATCTCGGCTCGAACGTGTCCTACAACGTCAAGAAGCTCGTCGAGGCCGGCTTCCTGCACCACGCCCGCTCCAAGACCGACCGGCGCTCGGTGCGCATCAGCCTGACGCCGAAGGGCCGCGAGATCCACGACCTGATCCAGGGCCTCTACGACAAGCACGCCCGCACGATCCAGCCGATCGGCGGCATCTCCGAGGACGATTTCGGCCGCCTCAACCAGGCGCTGTCCCGCCTGGAGCGCTTCTGGACCGACCAGATCCGCTACCGTCTCTGAGCGAGGCGCCGGGACATCGAAAGCAGGAAGGCCGGAGGGTTCTATCGCGAACCCTCCGGCCTTCCTGCTTTTCGCCGCGCCAGAAGCAAACGAAAAGGGCGCCGCCCTCTCAGGCCGCGCCCCCGTTCTCACCGGATCGAGTCCGGCGACGCCTTCTTAGTTGAAGGTGTCGATCTCAGCGGACTCGTAGGAGGTGACTTCCATGCCGACACAGATCTCGGCAACGACGGGAGCGGACCACTTCATGACGTTTCTCCTGATAGACAAAATTGGTGAAACCGAACCAGCCTGGGGCTGGTGACGCCTTCTTAGTTGAAGGTGTCGATCTCGGCGGACTCGTAGGAGGTGACTTCCATGCCGACGCAGATCTCGGCAACGATGGGGGCAGACCACTTCATGGCGTGTCTCCTGGTAAAGTTTTGAATACGAAGATCGGTCTTTCGACCGGCTCGACCTCGAACTGAGGTGGGCCGCTCGTTCACCGGGTCCCTCGTGTTCGACGCCCTTGATATAGACAATCCGTTGGGCGCAATTCAAGCGGACCCTACACTTATATTTCTCATAGATTGCTCTCAGAAACGCCCAAGCTGACGCCAAAGAGCGGCATCTTTCTGCCGAATGCGCGGAAAAGTGCTGGTCTTTCAGGGATATGGTGCCGATCGCCGCGATCCACAAGCGCAGCCAGCGGAACGGTGCGCACGCGCTTTTGCCGGTTTCTCCCGATCAAATTTATCGGAAGTCCGACGCTCCGGGCAGGGGTCGCCGCGCGAAGGGCCAGCCTTCGGCCCGAGCGCCTGCCGACGCACCCGCACTTGTGATGCCGGGGGCGATGCGGCAAAGCGGGGCCCTCGCGCGCACAAGACCTCAAGAGCCCCGAAATGCACGACATCCGCGCCATCCGCGAGAACCCGGAGGCCTTCGACCGCGATCTGGAGCGGCGTGGCCTCGCGCCCCTCAGCGCCGAGCTGATCGCCCTCGACGACGCGCGCAAGGGTGCGGTCTCGGCCGCGCAGGCGGCCCAGGAGCGGCGCAACGCGCTGTCCAAGGAGATCGGCGCCGCCAAGAAGGCCAAGGACGAGGCCCGTGCGACCGAGCTGATGGCCGAGGTCGCCCGGCTGAAGGAAGAGGCACCGGGCCTCGAAGCCGCGCAGGGGGAGGCCGCCAAGGCTCTCGACGAGCGTCTCGCCGCGATCCCGAACCGTCCGAAGGACGACGTGCCTCCCGGCGCCGACGAGCACGGCAATGTCGAGTACCGCCGCTTCGATTCCTCTCGTGAGCGCCTGACGCAAGGGCGCCAGCATTTCGAGCTCGGCGAGGCCACCGGGCTGATGGATTTCGAGGCGGCCGCGAAACTCTCCGGCTCCCGCTTCGTCGTGCTGAAGGGCCAGCTCGCCCGGCTGGAGCGGGCGCTCGGCCAGTTCATGCTCGACCTGCACACCGGCGAGCACGGCTACACCGAGGTGGTGCCGCCGGTCCTCGTGCGTGAGGAAGCGATGTTCGGCACGGCGCAATTGCCGAAGTTCCGCGATGATCAGTTCGCGGCGGGCGAGAATTTCTGGCTGATCCCCACGGCGGAAGTCCCGCTCACCAACCTCGTGCGCGAAAGCATCCTCGCGGAGGACGAACTGCCCTTGCGCTTTACCGCGCTCACCCCCTGCTTCCGCGCGGAGGCCGGGGCGGCGGGGCGCGACACCCGCGGCATGCTGCGCCAGCACCAGTTCAACAAGGTCGAGCTGGTCTCGATCACCGCTCCAGAAAAATCGGCCGAGGAGCACGAGCGGATGCTCGCCTGTGCGGAAGCCGTGCTGCAGAAGCTCGATCTCACCTATCGCGTCATGACGCTGTGTACCGGTGACATGGGCTTTGCCTCCCAGAAAACCTACGACATCGAGGTCTGGGTGCCGGGCCAGCAGACATACCGCGAGATTTCGTCCTGCTCGGTCTGCGGCGAGTTCCAGGCGCGGCGGATGAATGCGCGCTACCGGGCCAAGGAGGGCAGGGGGGTCGGCTTCGTCCACACCCTGAACGGCTCGGGCGTCGCGGTCGGCCGCGCGCTGATCGCCGTGATGGAGAACTACCAGAACCCCGACGGCAGCGTCACGATCCCGTCGGCGCTCCAGCCCTACATGGGCGGCCTCACCCGGATCGAGGGACCGAAGAACTGATGCGCATCCTGGTCACCAACGACGACGGCATCCACGCGCCGGGCCTGGAGACGCTGGAAGGCATCGCCCGCGCGCTCAGCGACGATGTCTGGGTGGTCGCGCCCGAGACCGATCAATCGGGCGTCTCGCACTCGCTCTCGCTCAACGATCCGCTGCGCCTGCGCCAGATCGGGGAAAAGCGCTTCGCGGTGAAGGGCACGCCCTCGGACTGCATCATCATGGGGGTGGCCCACATCCTCAAGGACCACAAACCCGACCTCGTGCTCTCGGGGGTCAACCGCGGCCAGAACGTGGCCGAGGACGTGACCTATTCCGGCACCATCGCCGGGGCGATGGAGGGCACGATCCTCGGCATCCGCTCGATCGCGCTGAGCCAGGCCTACGGTTTGGGCGGGCGGGCCAACCTGAAATGGGCCTGCGCCGCCACGCACGGGCCGCGGGTGATCGAGAAGATCCTGGAGATCGGCATCGAGCCCGGCATCCTCGTCAACGTCAACTTCCCCGATTGCGAGCCGGAAGACGTGCAGGGCGTGGCGGTCTCGGCGCAGGGCCAGCGCAATCAAGCGCTCCTGCAAATCGATGCCCGCCACGACGGGCGCGGCAACCCCTATTTCTGGCTCGCCTTCGCCAAGGCGCGGTTCGAGCCCGGCAACGGCACCGATCTCAAGGCGATCGCTGAGAACCGCATCTCGGTGACGCCGCTGCGGCTCGACCTCACCGACGAGCCGGAACTGACCCGCTTCGCCGCGGCGTTCCGGGCGTGAGCGGGGGCGGCCGTCCGGGCCCTCATGCCGCCTGAGGCCGGAGAGCCCGACGAACGGGCCGAACGGCTGTCCGCGGGGCTGGCGGAGGCGACCGGCAACGCCGCCTTCGTGCTGGCCCTGCGCGAGCGGGGCGTGCGCGACACCGCCGTGCTGCGGGCGATGGAACAGGTCCCGCGCGAGCGCTTCGCGCCGCCGGCCCTGCGCCCCCATGCGCGGCGCGACATCGCCCTGCCGCTCGCCTGCGGTCAGACCATGACCGCGCCGAGCATCGTCGCGCAGATGCTCGGCGCCCTCGACCTCGCCCCCGGCCAGCGCGTGCTGGAGGTCGGCACCGGCACGGGCTACGTCACCGCCCTGCTGGTCCGGCTCGGGGCCGCCCATGTGCGCAGCCTGGAGCGCTACGAGGGGCTCGCCCGCGCGGCACGGGCGCATCTGGGGCGCGACCTTTCCGACGTCACCGTCGAGACCAATGACGGGCTCGCCCCCGAAGTCGTGCGGGGCGGAAGCTACGACCGCATCCTCGTCAACGGCAGTCTCGCCGCGCTGCCGCCGCACCTCCCCGCCGCGCTCAAATCCGGCGGCCGGCTGGTGGTCGGTCATTGGACCGGGCGGGGGAGCCGGCTCGTGACGCTGACCCGCGACAGCGCGGCCGCCTACGCACGGACGGAAGGGGCGGCGCTGCGCCTCGGCCCCCTGACGCCGGGGCGTGCGCTGGCGCCGTAGCGGCTCGACAACGGTTCGGCGCATCCGCGTCGAGGGGCAGTCTCGCCCGCTCGAACACGCGGCCGGCCCCGTTGCCAGACTCCCTCAACCTTTACGGAACCCGCGTGAATCCGATCCCCGCGACGATCTCGGGAACGGTTGCTTAACCTGAATCCCGTTTGAATAGCTCATCACGTTGCGTCAGTGTTTAAGCGGGTGCGTCGATGCGGGTTCGGGGGAAAATACTGGGCTTGAGGACGCTGTCGCGCTTCGCCCTCATCGGTATGATCGGCGGTGGCACCGCTGCTTGTTCGTCGGACGCCTCGCGTCTCGGCGATCCCTTCACCAACCCGTTCGCGTCGCTGACGGGTGAGCCCTCGGCCACCGGCAGCCTGCCGAACGACGGCGTCGAGGGCGAGATGGCGCCGGCGCCTGCGATCCGCACGCCGCGCATCCAGTCCCAGGCGCTGCCTGCTCCCGGCCCGGCCCTGTCGCCGCGCCCCGGCGCGGTCAGCGCCGCCCCGGCCGCGCCCCGGACCGTAACCCGCGTCGCGACGGCCGAGCCGTTCTCCGGCGGCATGGCGAGCAACGTGGCCGGCCTGAACCCGGATGCGGGCCGCGCGATGACGCCGCGTGCCTCCGCCCCGGCGCCGCAGCCCAAGCTCCAGTTCGGCAAGCCCGTCGACAAGGCGGCAGAAAAAGCGGCTGAGAAGGCCGCGGAGAAGCGCGCCGCCGAAGCCGCTGCCGCGAAGGCGGCCGAGGCCCGCCGCGACGCCGAGCGGCAGGTTGCCGCCGCCAAGGTCGCCGAGGCCAAGGCGGCCGAAGCCAAGGCCGCGGAAAAGGCGGCGCAGTCGAAGAAGCTCGCCGACGCCAAGGCGGCTGAGGCGAAGAAGGCGGCGGAGGCGGCCAAGCATCCGCGTCCGGGCCAGAAGGGCGCCGAGAAGGTCGCCAAGGCCGAGCCGAAGGTCGATCCGAAGGATGCGGCCAAGGAAGCCGCGAAGGCGGAAGCCGCCCGCAAGGCCGAAGCCGACGCCAAGCTGGCCAAGGCGGACGCCGCCAAGAAGCTCGCCGAGGCCCGCGCTGCGGAAACGGCCGCGAAGGCCGCTGCCAAGGAGAGCAAGGAGGCCGCCAAGGCGTCCGCGAAGGAAGCGGCACCGGCTGCCCCCGTGAAGGTCGCCAGCGCCGACGCCTCCGCCCCGATCCCGGCTGCCGCTCCGCAGGCCGCGGCCGAGTCGTTCCGCTGGCCGGCCAAGGGCCGCATCATCAATGCCTACGGCTCGTCCGGCAACGAGGGCATCAACATCGCCGTGCCCGAGGGCACGCCGGTCAAGGCCGCCGAGGACGGCACCGTGGCCTATGCCGGCTCCGACGTGAAGGGCTACGGCAAGCTGGTGCTGGTGCGGCACAACAACGGCTACGTCTCGGCCTACGCCCATAACGGCGAGTTGGACGTGCGCCCCGGCGAGAAGGTGAAGCGCGGCCAGACCATCGCCAAGTCGGGCGCCACCGGCAACGTCACCTCGCCCCAGCTCCACTTCGAGCTGCGCAAGGGCGCGACCCCGGTCGATCCGATGCCCCATCTCGGCGGCTGATTGTTTCCGATCCCCGCAGACAAAGGGCGGCTCCTCACGGAGCCGCCCTTTTCGTTTTGGGTCTCGTCAGCGCGGCCGGCATGCCCCTCTCCCCGCGTGCGGGGAGAGGGGATATGCGGAATGACTACCCGTCGAGCCGCTGACCCAACCGTCCGGCCAGATCCTGGATGAACTGGAACGCGGTGCGCCCGGAGCGTGAGCCGCGGGTGGTGGCCCATTCGAGCGCCTCGGCCCGCACCCGGTCCGGCTCTACATCGAGCGCGTAGCGCTCCACATAGGCGCGGATCATCGCCAGATATTCGTCCTGGCTGCATTTGTGGAAGCCGAGCCAGAGGCCGAAGCGGTCGGAGAGGGAGACCTTCTCCTCCACCGCCTCGCCGGGATTGATCGCGGTGGAGCGCTCGTTCTCGACCATCTCGCGGGCGAGCAGGTGGCGCCGGTTCGAGGTGGCGTAGAACAGCACGTTGCCCGGCCGTCCCTCGATGCCGCCGTCGAGCGCGGTCTTGAGCGACTTGTACGAGGTGTCATCGGCATCGAACGAGAGATCGTCGCAGAACACCAGCCAGGGGTGCGGGTCGTTCCGGAGCAGGCTCATCAGCTCGGGCAAAGCCTCGATGTCCTCGCGGTGGATCTCCACGAGCTTCATCGGCAGCGCGCCCTCCGGCCGGCGGGCGTTGATCTCGGCATGGGCCGCCTTGACCAGCGAGGACTTGCCCATGCCGCGCGCACCCCAGAGCAGGGCGTTATTGGCCGGCAAGCCGCGGGCGAAGCGCTCGGTGTTCTCCACCAGAGTGTCGCGGGCTCGGTCGATGCCGGTGAGGAGGCCGATCTCGACGCGGTTGACCCGCGGCACCGGGATCAGCCGCCGCTCGGGCCCCCACAGGAAGGCGTCGGCGGCGCTCGTATCCACCTTCGGGACGGTGGGCGGGGCGGCGCGCTCCAGGGCTGCGGCGATCCGCTCCAGAAGCGGCAGGAGATTCGGAATGGGGTCGGCAGGCGTCGGCTCTGAAGCCATGATCTCGGGTCCGGTTGCAGAGGAGGGCGGCCGCCCTCGTTGAGGTGGCGCCTTGTAGGCGAAGGTCGAAAGAAAGGGGAACCGCGGTGGCGGCGGCCCGGATGCATCCCAGGGCTTCGCCCTGGTTTTACTACGGCCTCAAGCGCCGACGGCCGCCTCCGCGGCCCCAGGCTGTCGCTCCGCTCGATGCTGTCCGGGGCTCACGCCCCGAAAAGCCCGCTCCGCGCGGCGCTCCTCGCGCCGCGAAGCCGCCCGAGCGGCTTCGAAGCGATTGCCCTGCGGATGCATCACCCGCCGTTGCTTTCGAGTCGCCCGTCGCTATAGTCCGCGCGCTTTCCGGCAGGTCCAATCCGGCCCGCCGGTCCTGGCAAGTCTCTTTTTGGCAAGTCGCTTTCGGCAAGCCGGTTTTGACAAGCCCGTCGTCGCAAGGCACCGGTCCCGCCGGGCCTCACGGGCCGTCTGCCCTCGATCAGGAGTTTCTCGCGTTGATCACCCCCGCCTTCGCGCAAGGAGTCGGTGCCGGAAGCGGCGCGGATGTCGCGTTGCAGTTCGTGCCCTTCATCCTGATCTTCGTGATCATGTATTTCCTGATCCTGCGCCCGCAGCAGCGCCGGCTCAAGGATCACCAGAACATGGTGAAGAACGTGCGCCGCGAGGACACCATCGTGACCACCGGCGGCCTCGTCGGCCGCGTCACGAAGGTCGCGGACGACGCCACCGAGATCGAGGTCGAGATCGCCCCGAACGTGCGCGTGAAGGTGGTCCGCTCGATGATCTCCGAGGTTCGCGTCAAGGGCGCCCCGGTCAAGGCCTCCTGAGAGGTCACATGAGGGTGCCGGCGCACAGGCCCGGCACCTTTCGGTAAACCCAGTCGGAACCGGGCGGATGTTGCGCTTCTCGAGAACCAAGATTTTCGCGACCCTGGCCATCATCCTGATCGGTCTGAGCCTCGCAGTGCCGAGCTTCTTCTCGAAGGAGCAGCGCGAGGCCTTCGTCAACGCGCTGCCGAAATCGATCCAATGGATGGTGCCGACCCGGGCGATCGTGCTCGGCCTCGACCTCCAGGGCGGCTCGCAGATCCTCTTAGAGATCGACCAGCCCGACCTCGTCCGCTCGATGGTCACCGGCCTGCGCGACGACGTGCGCCGCATCCTGCGCGAGGCCGCGGTCTCGCCGGACGGCGGCATCCGCGTCATCAACCGCGGCGTCGAACTGCGCATCCCCGATGCGGCGGCCCGCGCGAAGGTGATGCCGAAGCTGCGCGAACTCGCAGCCCCCATCAACAACCCGCTCGCCGCCGGCGGCCAGACCCTCACGGTCAACGAGGCCGAGAACGGCACGATTCAGCTCGTCCTCACCGAGGCCGGCATCAACGACCGCACGCGCCGTGCGGTCAGCCAAGCGATCGAGGTCGTGCGCAAGCGCATCGATTTCGGCGGCACCAAGGAGCCGTCGATCCAGCAGCAGGGCGCCAGCCGCATCCTCGTCCAGGTGCCGGGCCTGCAGAACCCGCAGGAGCTAGAGGACCAGCTCGGCAAGACCGCCAAGCTCGAATTCCGGATGCTGGCCGATTCGCCCTCCGGCGACGTCGACATGCTCGCCTCGAAGGACGAGGGCGGCGCCAAGGTGCCGGTCGAGCGCCGAGTCATGGCCGACGGCAGCGATCTCACCGACGCCCAGCCCGCCTTCGACCCGCAGACCCACGAGCCGATGGTGAGCTTCAAGTTCAACCTGCGTGGCGCCCAGCGCTTCGGCCAGGCGACCTCGGAGAATGTCGGCCGGCGCATGGCGATCGTGCTCGACAACGTGATCCAGTCGGCCCCGGTGATCCGCTCGGCGATCACCGGCGGCACCGGCCAGATCACCGGCAACTTCACCGTCAAGGACGCCAACGACCTCTCGGTGCTGCTGCGGGCCGGTGCCCTGCCGGCCAAGCTCACCGTGGTCGAGCGCCGCGTCGTCGGTCCCGGCCTCGGCCGCGACTCGATCGAGGCCGGCAAGATGGCAACCCTGGTCGCGGGCGGCCTCGTCATCGCCTTCATGTTCGCGACCTACGGCACCTTCGGCTTCATCGCCAACATCGCCCTGATCGTCCACGTCGGCCTGATCCTCGGCCTGATGTCGGTGCTGGAAGCGACGATGACGCTGCCGGGCATCGCCGGTATCGTGCTCACCATCGGCACGGCGGTCGATTCGAACGTGCTGATCTACGAGCGCATGCGCGAGGAAGCCCGCGGCGGACGCTCCCTGGTCTCCGCGCTTCAGGCCGGCTTCGACCGGGCGTTCGCCACCATCATCGACTCGAACTCGACCATGGCGATCGCCGCCCTGCTCCTGTTCTTCATGGGCTCGGGCCCGGTGAAGGGCTTCGCCGTGGTGTTCATCCTCGGCATCCTCACCACCGTCATCACCGCCGTGACGCTGACGCGCATGATGATCGCGCTGTGGTACAACTGGTTCCGGCCCAAGGCCCTGCCGTTCTAGGGGCGCCGCCGCCTCGTTCCCGGCGCGGCCACTGGCCGCGCGAAAGCTGAAATCTCAGGGGATGCGCTCGGAGCGCCCCCTTCGCTTCGAGACCGACCATGCGCCTGCTTCGCCTCTGGCCCGACGAATCGCATTTCGACTTCATGCGGTTCCGGCGCGTCACCTTCCCGCTCTCGGCGGTGATGTCGGTCGTGACCCTGGTGCTGTTCATCACCGTCGGGCTCAATTACGGCATCGACTTCAAGGGCGGCACTCTGGTCGAGCTTCAGGCCAAGGCCGGCCGGACCGCGGACGTCGCCGAGATCCGCCACACCGCCAACGGCTTCGGCTTCGGCGAGACCGAGGTGCAGGAACTCGGCGGCGAGGGTCAGGTGCTGGTGCGCTTCCCGCTCCAGGCCGGCGAGCAGGGCCAGACCGCGGTGATGCAGAAGGCACACGCCGCCTTCGACGCGAGCTACGATTTCCGCCGCACCGAGACCGTGGGGCCGCGCGTCTCGGGCGAACTCGTGCAGTCCGGCACGATCGGCGTCGTGCTCTCGGTGCTGGCGGTGCTGCTCTACCTGTGGTTCCGCTTCGAGCGGGAGCTGGCGCTCGGCGCCATCGTCGGCACCCTGCACGACATCGTGCTGACGGTCGGCGTGTTCATCATCACCCGCATCGAGTTCAACATGACCTCGATCGCGGCGATCCTCACCATCGTCGGCTACTCGCTCAACGAGACCGTGGTGGTGTTCGACCGGACCCGCGAGCTGATGCGCCGCTACAAGACGATTCCGGTGGTGGAACTCCTCAACCTCTCGATCAACTCCACCATGTCGCGCACGGTGATGACCTCGCTCTCCACCACCCTGTCGCTGGTGGCGCTGGTGCTGTTCGGCGGCGAAGCGATCAAGGGCTTTGCCGTGGTGATGCTCTGCGGCGTGGTGATCTGCACCTACTCCGCGATCTTCGTCTCGACCCCGTCGCTGATCTATATCGGCCTGCGCCTGTCCGGTGCGAAGGCGTCGCAGCGCGAGTCGGGCCTGCCGCAGGCGGCCGAGTAGGGCGCGGCGTGCGGCGGGAGACGCGAGACCGGTCCGGGACGTCTTTCTCTGCCCCGGCGGTTGAGAGGGGCGCCCGCGCTTCCGACATGCTCCGGTACGGAATGCGGGCGAGCGGAGGCATGGCGTGAGCGAGGGACGAATCCCCGGGCAGATCCACGACGGTTTCCTGCCCGGCCGCCACGGCATCGACGCCTATGGCAATGGCGGCTTTCGCTTCGGGCAGATGTCCCACCGGGGCTCGATCCTGCTGCTGCCCTCCGGCGTTCGCGCCTGGGAGGTGAACGAGCCCGCCGGCATCGACGGGACGAGCCTCGGCCCGGTGCTCGCCGAGGCCGAGGGGATCGAGCTGCTCCTGATCGGCACCGGCGCCGAGATCGTGTTTCTGCCCGAAACCTTGCGCCAGCGCCTCAAGGCCGCAGGCATCGGCCTGGACACGATGCAGACGGGGGCGGCCGCACGGACCTACAACATCCTGATGGCCGAGAACCGCAAGGTCGCGGCCGCGCTGATCGCCGTCTAGAGCCATGCCCGGCTGATTGCATCAGGCCGGGCATGGCTCTAGCTCCTTGTTTTGTCGCGCTTTCTTTCGACGAACCGGCATCCACTTCGTCGGAAAGCGCTTTAAGTTCCGAACGCCGCGTGAGCCCCGCTCCATGACGCGCCCCGAGACCCGAACCGAGACGAGCCCGGAGGCCGGCAACGGCGGACTCGCCTTCGCCTTCCGGCATTGCGAGGAACTGGTGCGCGAGAGCGACCCGGACCGCTACTTCGCGGCCCTGTTCGCGCCCGCCGCCTTCCGGCCGCACCTCTTCGCGCTCTCCGCTTTCAGCCTGACCATCGCCCGCGTCCGCGAGGCGGCCTCGAACCCGATGGCGGGGGAGATCCGCCTGCAATGGTGGCGCGACGCGCTCCAGGGGGAGGCGCGGGGCGACGTCCGGGCCAATCCCGTCGCCGCGGCCCTGGACGATGCGATCGTCACGCGCCGCCTCGGGCGCCAACCCTTCGTCGACCTGATTGATGCCCGCGTCTTCGACCTCTACGACGATCCGATGCCGCGGGTGAACGATCTGGAGGGCTATTGCGGCGAGACCGCCTCGGCGCTGATCCGCCTTTCCGGGCTGGTGCTCGCCGATGGGGCCGAGCCCGGTGGCGCGGCGGCCGCCGGCCATGCGGGCGTCGCCTACGGGATCACCGGCCTGTTGCGGGCCTTGCCGTGGCACGCGCGTCAGGGCCAGGTCTACCTACCCGGCGACCTGCTGCGCCAGAATGGGGTCACGCGCGAGGACATCGTCTCGGGCCGCGGCGGGCCGGGCCTCGTGCGCACCTGCGCCGAATTGCGGGCGCTGGCACGGCGCCACCTCGCCGCCTACGAGGCGGCCCGCGGCACCATCGCTCCGGCGGCCCGTCCCGCCTTCCTGCCGACCGCGCTGGTCGAGCCCTATCTCGCGGCGATGGAGCGGGCCGGCTACGATCCGCTCAACAGCGTGATCGAGATCCCCCGCTGGCGCCGCCTGTGGCGGCTGTGGCGCGCGGCGCGCACGGGGCGATAGAGACGCGTTTCATACGCTTATGGAGGCTCCTCCCCGCGAAGGGGAGGAGGTCGATGGGGCGGGGCGTCAACGCGCCTTCTTCGTCAGCTTCTGGGCGATCTCGAACATCTCCTCGGGCGCATAATCGGGCGCGAAGGCCGAGGGGATGCCGGTGAGCTGGTGGATCTTGCCGCCGTCGGGCATACCCTCCACGATCTCCAGCTCGCCCGGCGGGTCACCCGGCAGGGCATGCTCGCTGCTGTTCCAGATCCCGGCGATGTCGCGGTAATCGTTCGGGCTCCAGGTGTAGAGCCGGCGATGCGACCCTTCCTGCAGGTACTTCTGGCACTCGGGGATCTTGTCGAGGTTGATGTTCGGGGTCGGCAGGAACTTGTCGAGATCGACGCCGGTGATCTGCTTCAGCGCCAGGGCGTAGGCGTGGGCGTGGACCGAGCCGCGCACCAGCAGATAGCCGCAGACCTCACGGCCGGTCGGGTCGGACAGGGTCTCGTAGACCCGCAGCTTGTGCAGCCGTGCGCCGCATTCGAGGTGGAAGTTGTGCAGGAGATCGACGACGACATTGCCCGTCGAGGTGATGAAGTCGTTGTTCCACGAGGCGCCGTTGCTGTTGATCGGCGCCGAACCACCCCCGTTCGACAGGAAGGCGGCGGCAAGCCGGATGTCCTTCATGTCCTCGAACGGCGCGCCCGAAATGTCGCCCCCGTCCGTCTCGTCGCCGTCGTTGTCGGGCCCGTTGTTGAGCATGGCCACGCCGTTGCTCACGAGTTCCACATGGCCGAGTTCCTCCGCCGTGATGCTGGAGACGAGGCTGTAGAACGGCTTGAGCTTGTCCTTGCTGCGGAAATTGAAGCTCTGGAACATGTAGTTCCCGAGCGTGGACATCTCGCCGTATTTGCCGCCCAGCAACTCCTGCAGCGCGGCAGCCGCGTTGGGGTCCTTCCGTTTCGGTGCGGGAAGCTCGGCTTGTAGCTTGTCGACGCGCATGAACATGGGAGGAAGCCTCTCGCTGCTGCCGGTCACCACCGGAACGTGCGCCGCAGAAAGCCCCGAGCATCGTCACAGCCAGGATCGGCCCGATGGTCGGAGGTTCGGTCGGGCACTGGGTGTGCGGTCGGAACCGCGCGATGAAGGGCTCTGTTCCCGGCCCCACGCATCGGTTGCAGGTTTAACGCCGGGCCGCTCCGGCCCCCGGACCTGCCATGCGCCGCGGCGTCGCGGTGCGCAAAAGCGTCACCAAGAAAACATCTGTCGATCGTGGGATTGAATACATGATGCCTTGCGTTGAGCGGGCCCAGCGGCTCTGCTAGCACCCTGTGCCAGAAGGTCCCGGCGGAAGATCGGGGCCTGGGAGGAGCAAGGCCCGTGACACCCTGGAATCAGGTCTACGATCCATTCGGGAGCCAATGGCTCTCGACCTTCATGGCGTCGCTGCCGGTGATCGCCCTGCTCGGCATGATCGCGAGCGGCAAGATCAAGGTGCACATCGCCGCCATCCTCGCCCTCGTCGTCGCCTTCCTCGTGGCGGTGGTGGCCTTCGGCATGCCAACCGACCTCGCCGTCCGGGCGACCCTCCTCGGCGTCGTCACGGGCATGTTCCCGATCGGCTGGATCATCCTCAACGTCATCTTCCTCTACCGGCTGACGGTGGAGAAGGGCTGGTTCGCGATCCTCCAGCAATCGGTGGCCGGCATCACCGAGGACCGGCGCATCCAGCTCCTGCTGGTCGCCTTCGCCTTCGGCGCCTTCTTCGAGGGCGCGGGCGGCTTCGGCACCCCGGTGGCCGTCACCGGCGCCATCCTGATCGGGCTCGGCTTCTCGCCGCTGGCCGCCTCCGGCCTCTCGCTCATCGCCAACACCGCCCCCGTCGCCTACGGCGCACTCGGCGCGCCGGTGCAGGGTCTGGCCTCGGTGACGGGCTACGACCCCTACATCCTCGGCGCGATGATCGGCCGTCAGCTGCCGTTCTTCTCCGTGATCGTGCCGTTCTGGCTGATCTGGGTGTTCGCGGGCTTCCGCGGCATGATCGCGATCTGGCCGCCGATCGCCGTCTGCGGCATCTCGTTCGCCGCGGCGCAGTTCCTGATCTCGAACTACATCAACCCCTGGATCGTCGATATCGGCGCCTCGCTGGTCTCGATGGCCGCCCTCGTCGCCTTCCTGAAGGTGTGGCGTCCGGCCCAGCTGTGGACCTCGCCCGCCCTGCGCGGCCACGACCCGTCGGTCGGCTACGGTGAGCCGCGTCCGGCCTCCCTCGGCGCGGGCGTCCCCGGTGATCTGCCCAAGGTGCATGTCGGCGGCCGCACCGCCTCGTCGAGCGAGATCTTCATGGCCTGGGTGCCGTGGATCATCCTCTCGATCATCGTGGCGATCTGGGGCACCGGCTGGTTCAAGGGCATCGTCAACCCGATCTTCTCGTGGAAGTACGAGGTGCCGGGCCTGCACAACATGATCATGAAGGTGCCCCCGGTGGAGGCCGCGCCGAAGGCCGAGGCCGCGATCTTCAACTTCACCTACATGTCCTACACCGGCACGGGCGTGCTGTTCGCCGCGATCATCTCCGGCATCATCATGCGGTTCTCGCCGGTCCGCCTCGTCACGGCGTATTTCGAAACGATCTGGGTGCTGCGCTACTCGCTCATCACCATCGCCGCGATGCTCGCCCTCGGCGTGCTCACCCGCTACGCCGGCGTCGACGCCACGCTCGGCCTCGCCTTCGCCGGCACGGGCATCCTCTACCCGTTCTTCGGCACGCTGCTGGGCTGGCTCGGTGTCGCGCTCACGGGTTCGGACACGGCCTCGAACGTGCTGTTCGGCGGCCTGCAGCGGATCACCTCCGAGCAACTCGGACTGTCGGGCATCCTCATGGCCTCGGCGAACTCGTCGGGCGGCGTGATGGGCAAGATGATCGACGCCCAGTCGATCGTCGTGGCCTCGACGGCGACGGGCTATTTCGGCCAGGAGAGCAAGATCCTGCGCTTCGTGTTCTGGCACTCGATCGTGCTGGCCTGCCTCGTCGGCGGCCTCGTGATGCTCCAGGCCTACGTCTACCCGTTCACCGAGATGGTGATCCACCCGGCCGCGACGGCACCCGCCGCGCACTGACCGGCCGGTTCGACGGCACGCAAACGAAGCCCGCCCCGAGCGATCGGGGCGGGCTTTTTCGTGGGTCTGAACTAGCGTGGGCTGTGCGTATCCGGCTTTGCGACCTCGACCGGCGCCGGCCGGGCGAGCCGGCCCTCCTCGGCGCGGTGAACGTATTGGCTCGCCACCAGCCAGCCCTTGAAGAAGCGCAAGGGGAGGGTGCAGGCGATCAGCACCACGGGCAGGGTCAGGGCGAAGTGGAGCCAGACCGGCGGGTCGTAGGTCAGTTCCAGCCACAGGCCGAAGGCGACGGCGGGGATCGCCGTGGTCATCATCACGAAGAAGGCGGGTCCGTCCGCGGGATCGGCAAAGGAGAAGTCGAGGCCGCAGGAATCACAGCGTGGGGCGATGGTCAGAAACCCCTTGAACAGGTGGCCCCGGCCGCAGCGCGGGCAGGCGCTGCGCGCCGCCACGGAGAGCGGCGCCTGGGGCTCGTACCGGGTCTCGGTCGGAATCGCGTCACGGGTGTCGGTCGGAATCGCGTCACGGGTGTCGGTCATCACGGTCTCCTGGCGAGGCAACCAAAGCCCGCTGCGATGGTTCGCCAGCGCCCCGCAGGCCACCCATGCGGGACCGGATGGATTTTTTCGAGCCGAGATTTTTCCAACGATCCTGGATTAAATGGCGGCGACAGAACGTTAATGGTCTCACGCGCGCCACAGCATGCCGCAAACATGTTCCTCCGCCGGATCCGCCGCGACAGCCTGAGCGACCTGCCCGGTCTCGAGACCGGGCGGCTGACGATCGCGCCGCTCAGTGCCGGAGACGCGCGGGCCGTGCACGCGCTCACGGACGATCCGGCGATCACCGGCGCGGTCGATTTTCTCGCCACCCCCTTCACCCTGGCGGACGCCGAGGCGTTGATCGCCTCGGGCCGGCATGGGCGCGACCGCTTCCTCGGCGCCTGGAGCCGCGAGCCCGCCGCCCCGCTCGTCGGCGTCGTCGGCACCCATCTGCGGGGGGAGGGCGCGGTCGAGATCGGCTACTGGATCGGCGGGGCCGCCCGCGGCCGCGGCTTCGGGACGGAGGCGGTCTCCGCCATCGTCAGCCTGCTGCGCCGCCGCTTTCCCCGCCGGGCGATCGTGGCCGAATGCCGGCCCGGCAACGTCGCCTCCTGGGGCCTGCTGCACAAGATCGGCTTCCGCGAGACCGGCTCAGAGGGGCACCGCCCCGGCCGCCGCCAGCTCGTCCTTGAAGGCGTCTGACCCCGCAAGCCGTACACGGGCCCGTCGGGCGGGATGGACCAAAGACCGGGAAGCGGCGGATCTCGAATCGGCTTAAGATCGCGAATGGGCCCTCGCCGGCCAGTGCCGGCGCGCCGGAAGACATGATCGCGATGACGGCCAGCGCACAATCGGATATCGGCGGCCACTCCGACGAGGCGGCTCCCCTGGCAGGCGGACAGGCTCTGCGCCTCCTGATCGTCGACGATCACCCCCTGTTCCGCGAGGCGCTCGCGAGCGCCATCGCGCTCGCCTTCCCCGAGGCCGTTTTGCACGAGGCGGACGGCATCGGCACGGCCTGCGAGATCCTGGGCCGGAACCCCGCCATCGACCTGACGCTGCTCGACCTTTCGATGCAGGGCGTGACCGGGTTCGAGGGACTCACCGCGATCCGCACGCGCTTTCCCCGCGTGCCGATCCTGATCGTCTCCGGCGTCACCGATCCGCGCATCATGCACGAGGCCGTGCGGCACGGTGCGGCCGGCTTCGTGCCGAAGGCCGTCGACAAGGCAACCCTGACCCGGGCGATCTCCGAGGTCCTCGGCGGCGCCCTGTTCATGCCGCCCGATCTCGCCGCCGCCCCGGCCCCGGCGCGGGGCGGCGATAAGGCGCCGATCGCGGAGCGGGTCGCCCGCCTGACCCCGCAGCAGATGCGGGTGCTCGGCATGATCCGCCAGGGCAAACTCAACAAGCAGATCGCCTACGAGCTGCAGGTCGGCGACTCGACGGTGAAGGCCCACGTCTCCGAGATCCTGCGCAAGCTCGAAGTCATCAGCCGCACGCAGATCGTGATCGAGACGGCCTATGTCGATTTCGATCAGGCGGGCGGGGGGTTCTGAGCGGGATCACCTTCAGGCGAACCGTTTCGCCGCGACGACGCACAGCACCACCCCGGCGGCGACCGCGACCATCGCCCCCTCGACCGGCTCGCCCAGCAGAAGGCCGGCGAGCGCGAGCCCGAAGAAGGGCTGGAGCAGTTGCAGTTGCCCGACCCCGGCGATGCCGCCGAGCGCCAGCCCGCGATACCAGAACACGAAGCCGACCAGCATGCTGAAGACCGAGACGTAGCCGAGCCCGGCCCAGGCCGGCAGGCCGATCCCGGCCCATGAATCCGGCAGGGTGGCGAGCGCCAGAACGGCCATGGCGGGCGCGGCCAGAACGAGCGCCCAGGCGATGACCTGCCAGCCGCCGAGCCGGCGCGACAGGCGGGCGCCCTCGGCATAGCCGAGACCGCAGAGCAGGATCGCCCCCAGCATCAGCCCGTCGCCCGTCAGGTCGGCGCCGTCGCTGCGCGCCAGGGCGAAGCCCGCCACCAGCACGCTGCCCACGCCCGAGAACAGCCAGAAGGCGGGGTTCGGCCTGTCATCGGCCCCCAGCAAACCGAACAGGGCGGTGGCGAGCGGCAGCAGGCCGATGAAGACGATGGAGCGGGCCGAGGTGATGTGCCGGAGCACCAGCGCCGTGAGCAGGGGAAAGCCGACCACCACGCCGAGGGCCACCACGGCGAGCGGCATGAGATCGCCCCGCGCCGGCCGCTTCTGCCGCAGCAGAGCCAGGAGCGCGCCTCCGAGCCCGGCGGCGATCACCGCGCGCGAGGCGGTGAGGAAGAGCGGCGTGAAACCGCCTACCGCCACCCGCGTCGCCGGCAGCGAGCCGCTGAAGATGAGCACGCCGAGGAGGCCGTGGCCCCACCCGTGCCAGGTCTTTCCAACCGAATTGTTCGTGTGATGTTCAGGCATCGTTCGTCTCGAAGGGCGATGCGAGGTTAGAGCCTGAACCCTAGCGGCGACAGAAACAGTACCCTACAGTTCAAACCGAACTGTATGGCATATTGCACCCGTATGCTTGAGCGACCGCGACATGACGGATGAAACCGTGGGCCGTACGGCGGCGGTGATGACGGCGATCCGCACCAAACTCGCCGCCCGGGCGCTGAGCCCGGGCGAGAAGCTGCCCTCGATCCGCCGCTTCGCCACGACCATGGGCGTCTCGCCCTCGACCGTGGTCGAAGCCTATGACCGGCTCGCGGCGGAAGGGCTGATCCGGGCGCGGCCGGGCTCCGGCTTCTTCGTCTCGGGGGCGGTCTCGCCGCTGGCGCTCACCGAGGCGGAGCCGCAGCGCGAGCGGGCAATCGATCCGCTCTGGGTCTCGCGCCAGTCGCTCGATGCCGGACCGGAGATGCTCAAGCCGGGCTGCGGCTGGCTTCCGGCGGAATGGATGCCGAACGCGGCGATCCGCCGGGCCGTGCGCGGCCTCGCGCAGGCCGGGGATGCGGTGCTGACGGATTACGGCGTCACCCGCGGCGCGCTGTCTCTGCGGCGTCACCTCGTGCGCCGGATGGCGGGGGAGGGGATCGAATTCGGCGCGGATCAGCTGCTGCTCACCGCCTCGGGCACGCAGGCCATCGACCTGATCGGCCGCTTCCTCCTGCGGCCCGGCGACACGGTGATCGTGGACGATCCCTGCTACTTCAACTTCCAGGCTCTACTGCGCGTCCACGCGGTCCGGATCATCGGGGTGCCCTACACGCCGACGGGGCCCGACCTCGCGGCCTTCGCCGCGGCGCTCGCCGAGCATCGCCCGCGCCTCTACGTCACCAATTCGGCACTCCACAATCCGACCGGCGCGACGCTCTCGCCGCAGAATGCCCACCGGCTCCTGACGCTCGCGGCAGCGCATGACCTCACCATCGTCGAGGACGACATCTTCGCCGACCTGGAGCCCGAACCCTCACCCCGGCTCGCCGCCCTCGACGGCTTGAACCGCGTCATCCGTATCGGCAGCTTCTCGAAGACGCTGTCGGCCTCGATCCGCTGCGGCTTCATCGCCGCGCGCCCCGACTGGATCGAGGCCCTGGTCGATCTCCAGGTGGCGACGAGCTTCGGCGGCCCGAGCCCGGTTGCCGCCGAGCTGATCGCCGGCACGCTCGCCGACGGCAGCTACCGCAAGCATCTGGAAGCCCTGCGCCGCCGCCTGTCGCGGGCGCGCCGGGAGGCCACCGCCCGGCTCGGTTCGCTCGGCATCACGCCCTGCATCGTGCCGCGCGGCGGCTTCACCCTGTGGTGCCGCCTGCCCGACGGGCAGGACGCGGCGGCTCTCGCCCGCACCGGCTTGACGGAGGGTCTGGTGCTGGCCCCCGGCAACGTCTTCAGCGTCTCGCAGACGGCCGGCAGCTTCATGCGCTTCAACGTGGCGCAGATGACCGATCCGCGGGTCTATAACGGGCTGGCGCGGGCGATGGAGGCAGCGAAGATCTCACCCGCATCCTCACCCTGAGTTGCCGCAAAGCGGCCTCAGACGGTCTTCCAGTACCCGGTGTGATCCCTGGAAGCCCCTTCGAGGCCTGCGCTTGGCTCCGGCACCTCTGGGTGACGGCGCTGGCTGGGATGACCTACGGCGACAGTTTGTCGATCAAACTCTGGATCTTGCCCGGCAGCGGCGTGCCGTCCTGGTGGCTGTAGAGGTCGCGCAATTGCCGGCCGATCTCGGAGAGGCTCATCGTGCCCTTGACGATGAGCCGGTCGGCCTGCCGGCCGAGGCTCTCCTTCTCTTCGCTCGTGATCTCCTTGGCGGTGAGCACCACCACGGGGATGCTGTCGCCGTCGGGGCGGCCGCGGAGCGCCCGCAGGAAGGCGAAGCCGTCCATCACCGGCATCATCAGGTCGAGCAGGATCAGGCTCGGGCGGACTTGATCCAGGCTCTCCAGGGCGGCGGCGCCGTTCTCGGCCTCGCGCACCTGCCAGCCGTCGCGCTGGAGCGTGCGCCGCACCCGCTCGCGGGCATCGGCGTCGTCATCGACCACGAGCACGCTGCCCTCGCGGTCGACGGGGCGGTAGCGCTCCATCGCATCCTTGAGCGCTCCCCAATCGATCGGCTTGACCATGTAGTCGGTGGCGCCGAGCACGTGGGCAAGGCTGAACTCGTTGACCACGCTGGTGATGATGACCGGCGTCTCGGCAATCTCGGGATCGGTGCGGATCGCGTGCAGCACCGCCCAGCCGTCCATGCGCGGCATCTCGATGTCGAGCAGGATCGCCCGCGGCTTCAGCGCCCGGGCCAATGTCAGCCCGGCCCGCCCGTCATTGGCGGTGCGCACGCGGAACCCCTCGCGTTCGAGGAAGCGCTGGAGCAGATCGCGGGCGGCCGGGTCGTCATCGACGAGCAGAACCACGTCGTGCAGATGCGCCTCGCCCTCGGTGATCTCCTGAACGCGGGCGGCGACGCTTTCCGCCTCGACCTCTTCCTCGTGGGCGGCGAGTTCGGCCGGCAGGCGGATCGTGAAGGTCGCGCCCGCGCCGAAGGTGCTCTCGACGCCGATCGTGCCGCCCATCCGCTCGACGAAGGCGCGGGTGATGGCGAGCCCGAGGCCGGTTCCGCCGAACTGGCGCGTGGTCGATTCATCCGCCTGGGAGAAGCGCTCGAACAGCCGGCCGATCTGCTCTTGCGTCAGGCCGATGCCGGTATCCGAGACGGAAAAGCTCAGCCAGTCGGCCCCGTCCTCCCGCAGGCGCCGCACACCGAGGATGATCTCGCCATCCTCCGAGAACTTCGCCGCGTTGCCGATCAGGTTGATCAGCGACTGGCGCAGCTTCAGCTGGTCCTGATGCATGGCGCCCAGATCCCCCTCGAAATCGAGGCGGAAGCGGTTGCGCTTCTTCGTGATCAGGCTCTGCGTGGCCGCCGTGACATCCTCGATCAAGGACACGACATCGAAGGTTTCCGCCGCCAGGGTCAGGCGACCGGCCTCGATCTTGGAGATGTCGAGCACGTCGTTGATGAGGCCGAGCAGGTGGCGGGCCGACGACTCGATCTTGCGCAGGTCCGGCAGCAGCTCGGCCTGGCCCAAATCCTCCAGCTCCTCGCCGAGCATCTCGGAATAGCCGATCACCGCCGAGAGCGGCGTGCGCAACTCGTGGCTCATATTGGCCAGGAACTGGCTCTTGGCGAGGTTGGCAGCCTCCGCCGCGGCGCGGGCGTGCTCGATCGCGGCCTCGGCCTCCTTGCGGGCGGTGATGTCGATGTTGAGCCCGACCCATTCACGGATGGAGCCGTCCTCGGCGAGCACCGGCACGCCGCGCACCTCCATGTCGCGCCAGACCTCGTCGTGGCGGCGCAGGCGGTACTCGACCTCGAACACGGTCACCCGTTCGACGCATTCGGCCCAGACCTCGGCGACCCGCGCCCGGTCGTCGGGATGGATCGCGTCGATCCAGCCCCAGCCCTGATAGGCCTCGTCGCTCTGGCCGGTATAGGCGGCCCAGCTCGGCTGAGGCGGCATCAGCTCCCCTTGCGCGGTCGTGCTCCAGATGACGGCGGCCGAAGCATCCACCAGCGCGCGGAAGCGCTGCTCGGAATGGCCCAAAGCGTCCTGCGCGAGCCGCGTCTCGGTGACGTCGGTGTTGGTGCCGTACCAGCGCAGGACGGTGCCCTCCGCATTGCGGACCGGCTCGGCCATCGACAGGAACCAGCGGTAGCGGCCGTCCTTGCCGCGCAGGGGGAAGGTGTCCTGCCACGACTCGCCCGCCGCGATGCAGCTGGCGAAGCGCTCCGCGGCGCGCTCGAGATGGTCCGGGTGGTGCAGCTTGCGCCAGCCATGGTCGGCCATCTCGGCGGGCGTCGTGCCGGTGTAGTCGTACCAGCGGCGATTGTACCAGACGAGGGTGCCGTCGGCCTCGGCGATCCAGGCGAGTTGCGGCAAGGCGTCGGCGAGATTGCGGAAATCGGCCATGGTCGGCCCGGTTTCCGGCACCTTCCCGTCCTGTACGGTCACGGTGATGTCTCCCGTCAGCTTCGTCGGCATCATGGCTTCGTCGGCGTCGCAGCCGCGTCGTCACGGTTTGCATCCGCCCGGTGTGGCCGGCTTTTCCGCGGATGCGAAATCAAAAGTCAGCGGCGGAGGCGGTTGCCGAGGACGAAGCCGAACAACCCCATCAGCACGATCCCCGCCGCCCCCTGCAACCCGACCAGCAGGTTGGTGACGCGGCCCAGCGGCTTCACCCCAATCTCGGGTGGGTTGGCGGTCATCATGTTGAGCGCGCTGTAGCTCACGAGATCGAGCGGGTTGTAGGTCGGCGCGTTCTCGCCCTCGTGGAAGAGCCCGCCCGTCGCCCCATAGGCCCCGGCGAACAGGAAGATCCCGACGAGGAAGGCGCGGGCGATCCGCGACAAGCTCTCGCCGTAGTCGCACAGCCACTCGACGAAGCGGTCGGCGATCCAGCGGTAACCGGAGCTCAGCGTTCCCCGCACATCGCGGGCGAAAAAGGCCTCGCGGGCCCGCACGCCGGCATGGCGGCGGCCCATGCGGCGCCCGCGCTTGTAGGCCCAGCTCGCGCCCTCGGGGCTGCCGATGCTCTGAAGGTTGCGCTCGAGCGCGAGATAGCTCGCCTGCGCCGCCTCGTACTCGCCCGCCGCCTCCTCGCCGACCATCCCGCCGATCTGCTCGACGGAGAGCCGCACGCCTTCCAGCCACGCGCCGGCAAAGCGCGCGCGGTGCAGCTTGCACGTCGTGAGGTCAAGCCGCACGAGGCTGGTGCGGGAGAAGTCGGCCCCCGACAGGTCCGCCCCGTCGAGGTGGGCCCCGGAGAAGTTGGCGCCGCGCAGCCGCGAGCCGACGAGCCGCGCCTTCTTCAGGCTCGCGCCCTCGAAATCCGCGCCGGTGAGATTGCAGTCGGAGAGGTTGGCCTCGTCGAGCCGGGCTTTTCGGAACACGGAATCGTCGGCATCCGCCCCGGTGAAGTCGGTGCCCCACAGGTCGGCCCTCTCGAAGCGGGCGCCGTCGAGCAAAGCCTTGTCGAGCCGGGCAAAGCGCATGGTGGCGTCGGAGAAGTCGGCATCCTCCAGCATCGCCTCGCGGAAGGAGGCCTGCCCGCCGGCAATTCCGGTAAAGCGCGCGCCGCTGAGGTCGGCGCCGGCAAAGTCCGCTTCCTCCAGGCAGGCATTCGCGAAGCCGGCCGAGCGCGCGAGGGCTCCGGCGAGCGAGGCGCGACGCAGGTTGGCGTCGGAAAAGTCGGTCATCTCCAGCCGGGCGTCGGCGAGGTCGGCGCCGGCGAGGTCGAGCCCGCCCCCGCCCTCCATCCACCAGCGCGGCGGCGACGTCGGATCGATGTGACCGTTCAGCGCGGCGCGCGACAGGGTGAGTCCGGCCAGGTCGTCGCGCCCGGCGATCGAGAACGGCACCTCGTCGTCCGAGAGACGCGCGAGCAGCGCTGCGACGCGCGGATCATCGCCCTCCGCATCGCCCTGTCGCACCGCAAACGCCTCGCATGATCCCGCCGCCAAGCCCCATAGCCGGCCCGGCCCGAGCGACACAAGGCGAGGGGCCGTGGGAGGGACGCGGTTTTGCAAATGATCCTATGCTACCGCAACGGCTTTCCGTGCGTTGTGTGGCCACAGCGCGTGCGGCGCGAGAAGGGGTTCAGGCGTGTCGGGCAAAATCCTGCTGGTGGAAGATCACGAGGAGATCTGGGATTTCCTGTCCCGCCGGCTCAAGCGCCGCGGCTACGAGGTCGTGCTCGCTCATGACGGCGAGGCGGGCGTGCAGCAGGCCCGCGCCGCCCAGCCCGACGTGATCCTGCTCGACATGAACCTGCCGATCCTCGACGGCTGGTCGACCGCCCGCGCCCTGAAGGCCGCGACCGATACCCGCGCCATCCCGATCATCGCGCTGACCGCCCACGCCATGTCGGGCGACCGCGACAAGGCGATCCAGGCCGGCTGCGACGACTATCACCCCAAACCGATCGATTTCCCCAAACTGCTCACCCAGATCGGCACGGCGATCGGGGCGGGGGATTGAGGGAGCGGACTATCCATCGCTGATCCCACCCTCATCCTCATCCTGAGGTGCCCGCGGCAGCGGGCCTCGAAGGATCGTCCAGAGATCGCGTGGCTGGCTGGAAGATCCTTCGAGGCCGCTGCGCGGCACCTCAGGATGAGGGGGGATGAAGGGGACCACCTGTTGGCTGCCGGGGACAGGCCGCTTTCTTCTCTCGACGCCTGACGAGTCCGCCATCATGAGGCTTCCATGACCACCGATCCGGTCACCACGCGGCTCCTGCGGCAGGCGCTGCCGGTGGTGACGACGCTCGCCTCGATGCTGCTGGTCGTGACGCTCGCGGGCGCGCTGTATTTCGGCCGCGACATCCTCGTGCCGGTGGCGCTCGCCATCCTGCTGAGCTTCGTCCTCGTGCCCGCCGTGCGGGCCCTGCGGCGCGTCCGCGTGCCGCGGGTGGCGGCGGTGCTGCTGGTGGTGGTGCTCGCCTTCGGCCTGCTCGGCGCGATCGGCAGCCTGATCGCCCGCGAGGCGGCGCAGCTCGCGACCGATCTGCCGCGCTACTCGCTGACCCTGCGCGACAAGATCACGGCCCTGCGCGCCGCCACCGCCGAGCGCGGAAGCCTGTCGGACACCTTCTCCGGCTTCTTCGACATGGCCGAGGAGATTGGCAAGGAGTTGCAGCCGCCCGCTGCCAAGACCGAGTCCGAGACCAACGCGCCGCTCGGCACGGCGGAGCGGCCGATGCAGGTCGAGATCCACGCTCCCCGCACCGGGCTGCTGACGACGCTTGGCAGCGTGGCGGGCGGGGTGCTGCACCCGCTGGCGACGCTCGGCCTGATCCTGCTGTTCACGATCTTCATCCTGCTCCAGCGCGAGGATCTGCGAAACCGCGCGATCCGGTTGGCGGGATCGAGCGATCTGCGCCGCACCACCGCGGCGATCGACGACGCCACGAGCCGGCTCAGCCGGTTCTTCGTGGCGCAGCTCATCCTCAACGTTGCCTTCGGCCTCGTGATCGGCGTGGGCCTGTGGTTCATCGGCGTGCCGAGCCCGATCCTGTTCGGGGTCATCGCCGGCATCTCGCGCTTCGTGCCCTATGTCGGCGCGGTGCTCTCGGCGGCGCTGCCGCTCGCCATCGCCGTGGCCGTCGATCCCGGCTGGTCGATGGCGATCCAAGTCGCGATCCTGTTCGTCGTGATCGAGCCGATCGCCGGCCACGTGGTCGAACCGCTGCTCTACGGGCACTCGACCGGCATCTCGCCGATTGCGGTGATCCTCGCGGCGACGATCTGGACCTTCCTGTGGGGGCCGATCGGCCTCCTGCTCGCCACCCCGCTGACCGTCTGCCTCGTAGTGCTCGGCCGCCATGTCGAGCGGCTGTGGTTCCTCGACGTGATCCTCGGCGACCGCCCGGCGCTCGGCCCCCAGGAGATCTTCTACCAGCGCATGCTGGCGGGCGATCCGGCCGAGGCCGTCGATCAGGGGCGGCTGTTCCTGAAGGAGCGGGCGCTCGTGACCTACTACGACGAGGTCGTGCTTCCGGGCCTGCGCATGGCCCAGGAAGATGCGGCGCGCGGCATGCTCGACCGGGAGCGGCAGGGCGAGGTCGGCGCCGGCTTCCGCACGGTGGTCGAGGCGCTGGGGCTGGCGCGCAAGCGCGGCATGCCGCGGCGCTCGCGCAAGCCCATCGGGGCCGAGGCCGAGGCCGCCTTCGCCGCGGTGGGGCCGGACCGGCACACCGCCGGCATCGTGCTCGGCCCGGACGACTTGGCTTCGGCCTGGCGCGGCGAGGCGCCGGTCCTGTGCGTGCCGAGCGGGGGCGCCTTCGACGAGGCCGCGACGCTGATGCTCGCTCAGACGCTCTCCCGCCACGGGCTCGGAGCGCGGGTGGCGCCGGGCGACGCGTTGCGGAACGGTCTGCCCGAGGGCGAGCGCCCGGCGATGATCTGCTTCTCCTATCTCGACCCGATCAGCCTGTCGCAGATCCGCCTGACCATCCGTCGCGCCCGCAAGGCCGCGCCGGGAGTGACGATCCTCGTCGGCTTCTGGCGCGAGCGCGACCCGGCCTCCCTCGGCCGCCTGCGCCGGGCGATCTCCGCCGACCTGCTCGTGACCTCGCTGAGCGACGCCCTCGACGCCGCACTGGCGCGGGCGCGGGCCGGGACAGCCGCTCCGGCCTCGCCCCGGCTTCGGCAGGCGGCGGAGTAGGGCTAAGCCGGGCGAACCCCGTCAGGACAGGGCCACCAGGGCGACGCCCGCGATCATCAGCGCCCCACCGAGAAGGCGCGTGACGCTCGCGGGATGGACGGTGAAGCCTTCGAGCCCGAAATGGTCGAGCGTGATCGAGGTGACGACGCCCGCGGTCACGAGAAGGCCGAGGAAGGCCGCCGCGCCGATCCGCTGCGCGACGAAGAGCTGGGCCAGGATGACGCCGGCGCCGAGCGCACCACCGAACCAAGCCCAGATCGGCGTCTGACCGGCTTGCTGAAGGCTCGGCAGGTGCAGCCGCCCGGTCGCGAGGCCGATGCCGAGCATGGTGACGGTGCCGACCAGCATCGAGACGAGCCCGGCCGCGAAGGGCTGCTCGCCGAAGGATTTGGCGAGCTGCGTGCTTTGGCCGGGCTGCACGGCCGTGGCGATGCCGGCGAGCAGGGCAATGCCGTAGAGGACGATCATCGTTTCGGGTTCCTGCGGCGCGCCGCGATGAGGGGTCCGGATCCCGCGCGATCCCTGGACGATTCTTCGAAGCCTCCGTTGAAGGCTGCCTGCTGACGGGGGTGCGCGGGAAACCGGGGCCCGCCCGCGCCGTTCCGTGGCGCGAGACCATCAGCCGCGGTTCATCAAGCGCAGCCTATGGAGGCGTACGCGCCGCGTGGAGCCCGCCTTCCGGCGCCTCCCATCGGCTTTCCCGGAGCCTGTCCGTGCCGCCCGTTTCCCCCACGCCGTCGCGCCTCGACACCCTCATCGCCATCCCCGTGCGCAACGAGGCCGAGCGGATCGCCCGCTGCCTGACGGCGATCGACCGGCAGACCGGCCTCGCGCCGGGGCGGCTCGGGCTCGTGCTGTTCCTCAACAACTGCACCGACGACACGGCGGAGATCGTCGCCCGTCTCGTGCCAGCGCTTTCGATTCCCGTCCGGGTGATCGAGCGCGTTCATGCCGGGGCGCATGCGGGCTGGGCGCGCCGCGCGGCGATGGACGCGGCGGTCGCGTGGCTCGAAGCGGAGGGGACGGCCTCCGCGACGGCGACGCTCCTGACGACCGACGCCGACAGCATCGTGCCGCCGGATTGGGTCGCGGCCAACCTCGCCGCCCTGGAGGCGGGCGCCGACGCGGTCGCCGGCCGGGTCGAGCTGATCCCGGAGGAGGCGGCCCTGCTGCCGCCCTCGCTGCCCGCCCGCGGCCGGCTGGAGGACACCTACGACGCGCTCATCACCGAGATGGAGGCGCGCATCGATCCCGATCCGCACGATCCCTGGCCCTGCCACCGCACCACCATCGGTGCCTCGCTCGCCGTGCGGCTTCCCGCCTACCGCGACGTCGGCGGCATGCCGGAGATTCCGCTCGGCGAGGACGGCGCCTTCGTCGGCGCGCTGCTCCAGCGGGGCTTTCGCGTGCGCCATGACCGGGCGGTGCTGGTGCTGATCTCGGCCCGGCTCACCGGCCGCGCGGCCGGCGGGCGTCGCCGACACGATCCGCTCCCGCTGCGAGGAGCCCGACGCCCTGTGCGATGCCCGCATGGAGGCAGTGCCCCGCGCGCTTTACCGCTACGTCTGGCGGGCGCGGCTGCGCCGCCTCTACGACGAGGGCCGGCTCACCCGCGATCTCGGCTGGGCGCGCCGGCTCGGCATCACCGAGGCGGAAGCCCGCCGCATCGCCGCCCTGCCGCGGGTCGGCGAGATCGTCGCGGCGGTCGATCGCGCCAGCCCGCGCCTCGCCTACCGCCCGCTGATGCCGCGGCAGCTCCCCGGCCAGATCCGGCTCGCCCGCCTCGTGCTGCCGCTGCTGCGCGCGGGTCTCCGCCTGCGCCGGGCAACGCCGTCCGCACGCCCGGTCGCCCCAACGGCCACCGCCGACGCGTAAGTCCTGGGAATCCAAAGGGGTCACCCCTATGGCGGGGCGCCGGGGCAGCGTCCCGGCTCACCCACCACCAGGGCTCCGCCCTGGACCCGCGAAAGGGCTTGCCCTTTCGAAACCGCTGATCTTGGTCAGGGAGCCTCGTCGCGCGTCGGGCCGAAGATCGGCTCGAAGGCGGCGCGCAGCGCCATGTCCACCTCGGGCAGGCTGACGATGCGGCCGAGATCGGCCAAGCTCGTGACCCCGTGCTCGCGCACGCCGCAGGGCACGATACCGGAGAAGTGGGCGAGGTCCGGCTCGACGTTGAGGCTGATCCCGTGCAGGCTCACCCAGCGCCGCACGCGAATGCCGATCGCCGCGATCTTGTCCTCGACGGTCGGCCCCTTGTCCGGTCGGCGCACCCAGACCCCGACCCGGTCCTCGCGGCGCTCGGCCCGGATGTTGTAGGCGCCGAGCGTCGCGATCAGCCACGCCTCCAGGCTCGCCACGTAGGCCCGCAGATCGGGCCGGCGCCGGTTGAGGTCCAGCATCACGTAGGCGATGCGCTGGCCCGGCCCGTGATAGGTGTATTGTCCGCCACGGCCCGTGCGGTGGACGGGGAAGCGGTCCGGCTCGACGAGGTCGGCGGTCTTGGCCGAAGTGCCCGCCGTATAGAGCGGCGGATGCTCCAAGAGCCAGACGAGTTCATCCGCCTCGCCGCGGGCGATGGCCGTGGTGCGCGCCTCCATCTCGGCCTCCGCCTCTTGGTAATCGACGAGGGTGTCGGTCACGCGCCAGACCACCGGCGGCGCGTCCGCCCGCGGCAGGAATGTCGCGGGTGCGATTGAAAGCCGGGAAGCGGGTGCCGTGAAGGAATTGTTTACCAAGACTTCACCATCGCGTGCGGAAGGTTTTCCGGGTTTTTAACAAACGGAGCATCCGCGCGTGGCGGTCCTGGACGAATTGCAGGTCGATCTCAAGGTCGTGCTGGGGCGCAGCCACATGCCGCTGCACATGCTGCTGCGCATGGGCCGCGGCGCGGTGATCGAGCTGGAGGCCACCGAGACCGACATGGTCGAGATCCTCGCCAACGATCACCCGATCGCCCGCGGGCAGATCGTGGTGACCGGAAACCGCATCTCCGTGGAGGTGACCGAGCTGATCCGCAAGGCCGAGGTGGTGCGCACCCCCGGTGTGACCATCGGCGAGGGCGCCGTGCCGATCCTCGACGACGTGGGCACGATGCCCTGAGCGGTTTTCGAGGCGGCAAAACGCGAAGAAACGAATCCGGCGCTTGTGCACGTCCCGGGCATCTGTTATCCGCTGCGCCGCCCACACAAGACACCGGCCGCCACAAGCGGCACGGCGGCAAGGGCGGCCATGGCGGAATTGGTAGACGCGCTAGCTTGAGGTGCTAGTCCCGCGAGGGGTGGAGGTTCGAGTCCTCTTGGCCGCACCAAACTCTTTCCTGAGTGATCGGAAGGAGTTGGGGCGAAAATCAAAAAGCGAGAATGACCGCGCTCACACAGCGGTCTCACACACGACTTCCCGACGCGGCGCGTTGATGAAGCTTTCCCCGGCGCGGGTCTGTCCGTCCGGGGCGGCGATGTTTCGTGACCGCTCGACTGGCTCGAAGCGCATGGCATCGGCCCGGCACCGATGGTGCGCCGAACTCCCCCACGATCGAAGCGATCATCCCGGCGGATCGGCCGTCCATTGCCGTGAGCGGCAGGGTCCAGACGACGCCGGCTTCGGGAACGCCTTCCTGCGCACGTGAACGCCGCTTCACCCGAGACAGGTCTGGCGGCGTGACGCTCAGACGACGGCCGGCTGCGGGAAGTGCGGCCGATACCAGCGGCAGAGAACGAACAAGCAGTAGAACTGGAAGATCGTCGACATCCGGTTGTGTGCGAGGAAAAGATAGCCGGTCGCGCTGTTGAGGATGAAGGCGATCAGGAGGGCCGAGAGCAGGAAGGCGGTGCGCCGCTCAAGGCTCGGATGCGCGAAGATGCAGGACGAGGCCAAGAGCAGGACGAGATAGAACGCGCCGCCGACGAGGCCCAAGCCGACCAGAGTGTCGAGGAAGGTGTTGTGGAAATCGGGTGTGAAGAAGAACATCTCTCGCTCCCACACATTCCATGCCTTCGAGAACGGATCGGTGTTGAAAAAACTCAGATAGCCGTAGCCGAACACCGGTCGATCGCGAAAAACTTCGAGGGCGTAGGGCCAGAAGTTGCTGCGCCCGGTAAAATCGGGACTGCGGCCGAGCGCGACGGCGATGTCGCCGACCCCGATGAAGGGCAGGAAGAGCGAGAGCAGGATCGCGAACCCGGTCACCGTCGCGAAGATGGCCCGGCCGCAGCCGGGCAGCATCCGGGCGGCCAGGAGCGTCAGGCCCGCCACCGCAATGCCGCTCACGGAGGACATCGAGTTGGCCAGGATCAGCCCGAGCGCGAGGATGCCGAGCGCCGGTCCGCGCAGGCCCCGCGGGCTAGCACTGGGCAGGAACAGCAGGATCAGCATCGCGCTCGCGGCGGACATGCCGTGCAGGGTCTTGCTGCCATAGGCGCCGAACAGCTCGCCCGACATCAGCAGGCCCGGCCGGGTGATGTCGGTGCGCACCGCATCGGGCATCACCACCACCATCACCAGGGAGGACGCCACCAGGAAGACGTTGGTCCAGGCGTACAGGCTCAGGAACACCGCCGGATGGACGATGCAGGCCAGCGCCGCGGCGATGGCGATGTTCAGGACGAGCATCCCCGCCGGAACCAGCGACGCCCAGGTATCGGTCGCCCAGCAGGTGGAGAGCAGGATATAGCCGGCGAATGGAAGGACGGCGACCAGGCAGAGGTCGATCCCGTTGCGCCGCATGTCCCGCAGCACCACGCCGAGGGACAGGACGTAGAGGCAGAGCCAGAGCCCGACATAGAGCAGGTTGTTCCGGTTCGACGGCATCAGCGTCTTGGTATTGCCGACCTCGTTGTTGCTGCCGAGGAAGAGCACGTAGAAGGCGTTCGCGCACATCAGCACCGCGAAGACGACGAAGGCCGCGCGCCACCGCGCGCCGGACAACCCGATCGACGACGGCGCGGCCCGGACGGCGTTTGGCGGGAGGCTCGTTTCGGTCAGGCTGGTTGCGGTCATGCTGGTTGCGGTCATGGCGCGAGGCTCGGGAAAGGCGTTTAGGGCCCCTGCGGCCGCCGATGGCGGAGGGTCTCCGGCCGCAGGGATGCAGGGGGCGTCAGGCGATCACCGCTCCGCCCGACCCGACCGGGTATCGCGGCAGGGATGCCGCCTCGCCGCGCAGGACGCCGAGGGCGATCGCCGCCAGGATGCCGAGCGCCAGGCCGATCAGCGTTCCGAGCACGAGGACGATGGCCTTGCTCAAGTTCGTCGGCAGTTCGGGCGGGATCGCTGCGCCGATCACGCGGATGTTGTTCACATCGACCTGCGTCTGCTCGATGAGCTCGCGGGAGCGCACGAGATACTGGGCGAACAGCTTGCGCTGGGCCTCTGCCTCCGCCTCCCGCGCCCGCAGCTCGGCGAGCGCGCGGTCGTCGGCGAGCGAGGCCGTCGACATCGTCTCCACCGTCCTGCGCAGCTCCTCCTCGGTCTGCTTGGCCCTGCGATAATCGTTCCGTGCCGCGTCGCCGATCCGCTGCAGCTCCTGGCCGAGCTGATCCTGAAGGGCATCGATCTCGCGGCCGATCGAGTTCAGCTCGGGGTGGCGCGGTCCCAGCACGTTGGCGAGGTTGGCCCGGCGGCGGCGGGCCTCGGTAATCTGGTAGCGCAACTGGATCATGGCCTGGGACTGGACGGCCTCCGACAGGCCGTCGAGCCGGCCGCGCAGAGCGTTCGCCTGCTCCATCCGGACGAGGGCCTCGGTGGACCGGGCCCGGGCGGCGGCGAGCTGCGTGTTGAGGTCGCGCAGGCGCCGGTCTCTGGTGAGGGCGCCGTCGGCGCTGACGAGGTCGTGCTCGCTCCTGAAGGTCGCAACCCGGTTCTCCGCGGCGCGCACGGCGGCGCGCAATTCGGCGAGGCGATCGTCGAGAGAGGCGCCGGAGCGGCGCGCGAGCTCGGACCGGGTCCGGTTCGCCTGCTCGGTGTAGAGCGTCACGAGTTCGTTCGCGATCCGGGCCGACTTGTCGGGATCACGGGTCGCGACATGCACCTCGACGACGAAGCTGCGCTCGGCCCGGCGGACGGCGATCTTGCGCTCCAGGGTCTGGAGCGCCGCGCGGCGCGGATCGGGCGAGCGGGGCGGCGACAGGCCAACGAGGCCGAGGATCGCGGCCTTCGCCCGGCGCAGCAGGCCGGGCGGCTCGCCGGCGAATTCGGGATCCTCATCGAGCCGGTCGCGGGTGATCAGGGCGTTGAGCACCGTGCTCGACCGCAGGACGCGCATCTCGTTCTCGACCGATGCGATCTGCGCGTCGGCGTTGTCGATGCTCGGCGTCACCTCCCGTTCGACCACGCGCAAAGCGCGCGGATCGATGATGACCTGGGCGGTGGCGACGTAGTTCGGTTCCGTCCGCGCGACGACGACCACGCCGCCCAGCGTGCCGAGGATCATCGAGAGGGCGATGAGCCGACGGCGGCGCTTGAGCATCGCCAGGAGTTGCGCGGGCGCGATGGAAGGGGACTGCCCGGCGGACGCGGCAGGCCGATCGTAGGAGGCGAGCGGAATGGCTCCGCGCGTGGCTGTGTAGGTCGTCATGTCGTCAAGCCGGCATCGGCCCCCCAAGCGGCATCAGCGTACCACCGGCTGTGCGACTCGATCGCGACATCCAGCGGTCACCGCCCTCGTCATGCAATACAGCCGCCGGTTTCATTGCTCCGTCCAGGGACAACCGGGGACGATCCGGCCTCGGTCCGAGGGGGAGGGGGCCCAGGAGGGCAGGAAGCCGTCCACCGTGCCCGCCGGCGCCCATCCCGAACCGGGACTGCGAACCACCGTGTTGCGCCATTGGGGTGTGCGTCCGTGGGTCGTGTTCCCCAGGAGCCGATTCTGGATGTGAGGGTGGCTCCGCCGCGCTCGGTGTTCGGAGGACGGGTGTCATGGCGCGATATCGGACCGACGGACGTCGCGCTCGAGCGGCTGGCAGAGGGGCGACGCACCGTTGCGCGGCCGCAACCGGAAACATCCGGCTACGACATGGGCAGCCGGGTCTGGTTCGCCGGCGAGGACGGCATGCTGACCGATCCGGACTTCGTGCCGGCCGGCGAGCACGGCCGCTGCCGTCCTGTGGCGGTGGACGGCGCCCTCGTGGACGGTGAGCGGCAGCGGCTCGACGGCGTCTTCGCCGCGGAGCTCGATGGGCACAGCGCCTGGGCCGACGCACCGGTGTGGCACGCCGCGTAACACGGCCCTTCTCGTCACCGACCGCGCGCCTCTGCCGAACCCTGGCAGGGGCGCGTGGCGTTGGGCCTGCCCGCGGCCACCGGGTAGGCCGGATGCGATCCGGGGCGGGTGCCCCGGCACCGCGGTGCCTATATGAAAGGCCGTCCCTTTCCGCGGAGATGGCCCATGGACCTCGACGTTTCGCTTCACATCGCCGGCCGCTGGCGCCCCGGTGGCGGCGGCGAGACCCTGGCCGTTCTCAACCCCGCCACGGGCGAGGCGATCGGCCGGGTCGCGGTGGCGACGCGGGCCGATCTCGACGAGGCGCTGGAGGCGGCCGAGCGGGGCTTTGCCGCGTGGCGGCGGGTCTCCGCCTTCGACCGGTCCAAGGTGCTGCGCCGGGCCGCCGCGCTGATGCGCGAGCGCGCGGAGGACATCGCCCGGACCATGACCGTCGAGCAGGGCAAGCCGCTCGCCGAATCACGGGTCGAGACCGGGGTGGCGGCCGACATCATCGAGTGGTTCGCCGAAGAGGGCCGGCGCGCCTACGGCCGGGTCATCCCCGCCCGCGCCGAGGGCGTGTTGCAGATCGTCACCCGCGAGCCGGTCGGGCCGGTGGCCGCCTTCACGCCTTGGAACTTCCCGATCAATCAGGCGGTGCGCAAGCTCTCGGCGGCGCTCTGCACCGGCTGTCCCGTCATACTGAAGGGCCCCGAGGACACGCCGGCCTCCTGCGCCGAACTGGTGCGCGCCTTCCTCGATGCGGGCGTGCCCGGCGACGCGCTCGCTCTGGTCTACGGCGATCCGGCCGAGATTTCCGGCTATCTCATCCCGCACCCGGTGATCCGCAAGATCACCTTCACCGGCTCGACGGCCGTCGGAAAGCAGCTCGCGGCGCTCGCGGGCCAGCACATGAAGCGGGCGACGATGGAACTCGGCGGCCATGCCCCGGCGATCGTGTTCGACGATGCCGACATCGACACCGCCGTGCGGGTGCTGTCCGCCAACAAGTACCGCAACGCCGGACAGGTCTGCGTCGCCCCGACCCGCTTCCTCGTGCAGGAGAGCGTGTACGACCGCTTCATCGACGGGTTCGTGGCCGCCTCGAAGGCGCTCAAGGTCGGCGACGGGCTCGATCCCGAGACGCAGATGGGCCCGCTCGTCCACGGCCGCCGGGTCGAGGCGATGGAGGCCTTCGTGGCCGATGCCGAGGCAAAGGGCGCGCGCCTCCTCACCGGCGGCAGCCGCATCGGCAATCGCGGCCACTTCTTCGAGCCCACCGTCTTCGCCGACGTGCCGCTGGAGGCCCGGATCATGAACGAGGAGCCGTTCGGGCCGATCGCGGCGATCCGGCGCTTTTCCGACGACGCGGAGGCGCTCACCGAGGCCAACCGTCTGCCCTACGGGCTCGCAGCCTACGCCTATACTCGCTCCGGCACCCGGGCGAACCGGATCGGGGCGGGGATCGAGGCCGGCATGATCTCGATCAACCACCACGGCATCGCGCTGCCCGAAACGCCCTTCGGCGGCGTGAAGGATTCCGGCTACGGCAGCGAGGGCGGCTCGGAGGCGATCGAGGCCTATCTGACGACGAAATTCGTGACGCAGGCCAACGCCTGACCGGCTCGGGGTGGCGCCCTCGCTCGCCACCCCGATCGCCACGTCACCGGTCAAGCGTGTCTCAAAGAACGCCCGGTTACCACTGTCTTTCCTCCCGGCGAGGCAGCGCAGCGGGCGTTCTACGAGACACGCGGCCTCCGCCGAGCCGGTGCGGCGCCCTTTTCGAGAGAGCGGGACTGCTCTGATCCACAACCCAACTAGAGCAAACGAAACTTTCCTTGGGGTTCGGAGTTTTAACCCTCACGAACTCAAGAAAAGGACAGCTTGATTCAAGCGAGCTGCTCCCAGGGAAGCGCTCGCATGCTGTATCCTCTTTACGAGGCCGGCCATCTTATGCTCGCACCGATGCGCTTGGCGGCGGAAGCCACCAAGCTTGCCTGCGAAAACCCGTTCAATCCCTTCGCCTACGCCCCGCAGAGCCGCACCATGGCTGCGGGCTGCGAGATGTTCGAGCGCGCGACCCGCGTCTACGCCAAGCCGGCCTTCGGGCTCGACGTGCCGGAGCGGGTGGTCTGGGAGCGCCCCTTCTGCCGCGTCGTCGCCTTCGGCGAGCCCTCCGCGGAACTGGAGGCGAAGCCGAAGCTTCTGATCGTCGCGCCGATGTCGGGCCACTACGCCACGCTGCTGCGCGGCACGGTCGAGGCGTTCCTGCCCAGCCATCAGGTCTTCATCACCGATTGGTCCGACGCGCGTCAGGTGCCGGCGAGCGCCGGCCGTTTCGGCCTCGACGATTACATCGATACCTGCATCGCCCTGTTCGCAGCACTCGGGCCGGACCTCCACGTCGCGGCGGTCTGTCAGCCCTCGGTGCCGGTGCTAGCCGCCATCGCCCGCATGGAGGCGGAGGATCACCCGCTCGTGCCGCGCTCGGCCGTGCTGATGGGCGGGCCGGTCGATACCCGCCGCTCGCCGACCGCCGTCAACCTCATGGCCGAGGAGAAGGGCTTCGCGTGGTTCGAGCGGCACTGCATCCACAGGGTGCCCGGCGGATATCCGGGAGCGGGCCGCGCGGTCTATCCGGGCTTCCTTCAGCTCGCCGGCTTCATGGGGATGAACCTTGAGCGCCACCGGGACGCCCACCACGCGATGTTCGACCATCTCGTGCGCGGCGATGGCGACTCGGCCGCCCGCCATCGCGCCTTCTACGACGAGTACCTCGCAGTCATGGACCTGACCGCTGAGTTCTACCTTGAGACGATCCAGCGGGTCTTCATCAGTCACGACCTGCCCCGCGGCACCCTGCGCCATCGCGGCGAACGCGTCGATCTCGGCGCGATCCGCCGCTGCCACCTGATGGCGGTGGAAGGCGAGAAGGACGACATCACCGGCCTCGGCCAGACCAAGGCCGCGCTCGATCTCGCGGTGAACCTGCCCGAGGCGGCCAAGACCTACCACAGGCAGCCGGGCGCCGGGCATTACGGCATCTTCAACGGCTCGCGCTTCCGCCAGGACATCGTGCCCTTGGTCTGCAGCTTCATGGAACGCAGCCTTCGGCCGGCTGCGCCGCGCCCGGCCCCGGTGGTGCCGGCACCGGAGCCGCACCCGATCCTCCTGCGCCACGGCCCCATCATGCAGCCTCCGCGCGCCACGCCCGCCCGCGCCATCGTGTGGCCCGAGCCTCTGGTCGATCGACCGGGAGCGATCCCGCAGCGGATCGCCCTGTAACCGCCGCTCCCGACCGTTCTCCACCATCCGCCCATCGAAGCGGCCGCCGATCCCCTCGGCGGCCGCTTTGCCGTGGAAGGAACGCTGCGACCCCACCGCGTTTGACCCGTCCCCGCGGTGGAATTATGAATTCAAAAAGCCGTGCGCCCGTACAGGCTGCGGCGCGGGGAGGGAGGTTCCACTTGGGCGCGAGCGCGAAACCGGGCGAGGCAGCGTTCGAGGCACTGGCCTCCAGCGCGCGGGCACAAGCCCGCAACGCGGCCGGATTGCCGCGCAAGCTTGCGGAGGTGCTGCAGGGCGAGGCTCGCTTCGACGCCTTCACCCGCGGACGCTACGCGACCGACGCCTCGATCTACCAGATCATGCCGGCGGGCGTGGTCTTCCCCAAAAGTGCCACCGACATCGCCGCGACGCTGAAGGTCGCGGCCGACTACGACGTCCCCGTGATCCTGCGCGGCGGTGGCACCTCGCAGAACGGCCAGCCGATCGGCTCCGGCCTCGTGGTCGATTGCTCGCGCCACTTCAACGGCGTGCTCGCCTACGACGCGGAAGCAGGCACGGTCACTGTCGAGCCCGGCCACGTGCTGGAGCGCCTCAACGCACGGCTGAAAGCCGACGGTTGGTTCTTCCCTGTCGAGCCCTCGACCGCGACCCGCTGCACCATCGGCGGCATGGCCGGCAACAATTCCTGCGGCGCCCGCTCGCTGCGCTACGGCAAGATGAGCGATAACGTGCTCAGCATCGAGGCGCTGTTCCACGACGGCGCCGCCTTCGGCTTCGGGCTCACCGGCAACGCGGCGAGCGCCGTGACCGGCGGCGCGCGGGCGGAGGATCTGGCGCGGCGAATGCTTGCACTCGCCGACGCGCACCGTGACGAGATTGCGGAAAAATACCCGAAGGTGCAGCGGCGGGTCGGCGGCTACAATCTCGATTCCTTGATCGAACCGCGCCCGAACCTCGCCCACCTCCTCGTCGGCTCGGAGGGGACGCTCGCCCGCCACCACCGCGGTGACGCTCAAGCTCTCCCGTCTGCCGGCCCACCGGGCCATGGGCGTGTGTCACTTCCCCTCGTTCCGCGCGGCGATGGAGACGACGAAGGCGATCGTCGCCCTCGACCCCGTGGCGGTCGAACTCGTCGACAACAACGTGCTCGTGCTCGGCGCCGACATCCCGCTGTTCCGCACGACCCTGGCCGACATCACGCGGGGCCAGCCGAACTGCCTGCTGCTGGCCGAGTTCGCGGGCGACGACCTCGCCGCCCTGAAGCGCGACCTCAAGCGTCTCGACCAATGCATGGCCGATCACGGCTTTCCCGACGCGGTCGTCGAGGTGGTGGAGCCGAACCGCCAGAAGGCGGTCTGGGAGGTGCGCGAGGCCTGCCTCAACATCATGATGTCGATGAAGGGGGACGCCAAACCCGTCTCCTTCATCGAGGATTGCGCCGTCCCCCTGGAGCATCTGGCCGACTACACCGACGCGGTCACCGAGGTGTTCACGCGGCACGGCACCCGCGGCACGTGGTACGCCCACGCCTCTGTCGGCTGCCTGCATGTGCGCCCGATCCTCGACATGAAGCAGGGCGGCGACGTCAAAAAGATGCGCGCCATCGCCGAGGAGACGGCGGAGCTGGTGCGCCGCCACAAGGGCTCCTATTCGGGCGAGCACGGCGACGGCATCTCGCGCTCGGAGTTCGTGGAGCCGCTGTTCGGCGCGAAACTTACCCGCGCCTTCGAGACGGTGAAGGACGGCTTCGACCCCGACAACCGCCTGAACCCGAACAAGATCGTCCGCCCGCTCAAGATGGACGACCGCACGCTGATGCGCTTCGGCCCCGACTACGCGGTGAGCGCCCCGCAGAAGACGGCGCTGGACTGGTCGGATTGGGGCGGGTTCGGCCCGGCGGTCGAGATGTGCAACAACAACGGCACCTGCCGGAAGCTCGCCGGCGGCGCGATGTGCCCCTCCTATCGCGCCACCCGCGACGAGCAGCACCTGACCCGCGGACGCGCCAACTCGCTGCGCCTGGCGATCTCGGGCCAGCTCGGGCCGGACGCGTTCCTGTCGCCCGAAATGAAGCGCACGATGGATCTGTGCGTGTCGTGCAAGGCCTGCCGGCGGGAATGCCCGACCGGCGTCGACATGGCGAAGATGAAGGTCGAGTTCCTGCACCACTACCACGCTCGGCACGGCCTGCCGCTGAAGGAGCGGCTGGTCGCCGAGATGCCGCGCTACGCCGGTGTCGCCGCCGCCCTCGCGCCGCTGCTCAACCTGCGCAACCGCTACCCGGCGCTCGCCCGGTTCGGTGAGGCATGGACCGGCTTCTCCGCCCGTCGCTCACTGCCGCAATGGCGCCGGCCCTGGCGGGAGAGCGGCGAGGTTGCCCATCCCGAGGACGTGGCGGGTGACCACCGCGACCTCGTCCTGTTCGGCGACACCTTCAACCGCGCCTTCGAGCGCGAGAATCTGGAAGCCGCCGAGCGGGTGCTGCGGGCGGCCGGCTACCGCCTGCACCGCGTCGTCGCCCATGAGGGCAGCCGCCCGCTCTGCTGCGGCCGCACCTATCTCGCCTCCGGCCAGACCGACCGGGCGCGGGAGGAGGCTCGGCGCACGCTCGACACGCTCCTGCCCTTCGTGCGGGCCGGCGCCCGCGTGGTCGGCCTGGAGCCCTCCTGCCTCCTCACCTTCCGCGACGAATTCTTGTCGTTGCTGCCGCGGGCGGAGGCGAGCGAGTTGGCCCAGAGCGCCCTGCTGTTCGAGGAACTGCTCGCCGCCGATCTCGCCGCCGGCCGCATCAGCCTCCCGCTCGCCGACCAGGGCGGCCGGGTCGCCCACCTGCACGGCCATTGCCACCAGAAGTCGTTCGGAGTGATGGGGTCGGTGGAGACGGTGCTGCGCGCGGTGCCGGGGCTCGATGTGCGGGTCATCGAATCGAGCTGCTGCGGCATGGCCGGCGCCTTCGGCTACGGCAAGGATACGATCAACGTCTCCTTCGCCATGGCCGAGCTGTCGCTGTTCCCGGCTTTGCGGAAGGCGTCCGCCGACGACCTCGTGGTCGCCGACGGCACGAGCTGCCGCCACCAGATCCACGACGGTCTCGGCCGCGACGCGATCCACGTCGCCCGCGTGCTCGACGCGGCCCTGACGCCGGGGCGCTGAGCGCGGCTCTGCAACGGCGGGTGGAACACCCGCCGGTTGCCCCCGTTGACGCGGCAATCCCTCAAAAGGAGCCGTGATGACCGATCCGCTGACCAAATACCCGCGCCCGCCCTTCGAGACGCCGCCCCAAAGTTTCCCCGGCAAGACGGCGAAGATGGCGCCCGAGCCGGATCACGGCGAGGAGAGCTACAAGGGCTCCGGCAAGCTCACCGGAAAAGCCGCTTTGGTGACGGGCGGCGACAGCGGCATCGGCCGGGCAGTGGCCATCGCCTATGCCCGCGAGGGCGCCGACGTGGCGATCTCCTACCTGCCCGACGAGCAGAAGGATGCGGAGGCCGTCGGCAACTGGATCGAGAAGGCGGGCCGTCGCGCCCTGCTGCTCCCCGGCGACATCAAGGACGCGGCCTACGCCCGCGAGATCGTCGAGCGCACGGCCAAGGAATTCGGCCGGCTCGATATCCTGGTGAACAACGCCGCCTTCCAGCAGCCGAACCAGGGCGTCACCGACATCGACGACGCGTTATTCGAAAAACACTTCCAGACCAACATCTTCGGCCCGTTCTACGCCACCAAGGCAGCGCTGGCGCATCTCAAGCCCGGCGCCTCGGTGATCTTCACCTCCTCGGTCAATTCCAAGCACCCGGTGCCGACCCTGTTCGCCTACAGCGCCACCAAGGGCGCGCTCAGCAACATGGTGCTCGGCCTCGCGCAGTTGCTCGCCGAAAAGGGCATCCGCGTAAACGGCGTGCTGCCCGGCCCGATCTGGACTCCGTTCATTCCCGCCGGGATGAGCGAGGATGCGGTGAAGACCTTCGGCAGCCAAGTGCCGTTCAACCGCCCCGGCCAGCCGGCGGAACTCGCCTCGGCCTACGTGATGCTGGCGGCCGAAGAGAGCAGCTACACCTCCGGCGCCCTCATCACCGTCGCGGGCGGCATGCCGATCTTCTGAAGACGAGGTTTCGAAAGGACGAGTCCTTTCGCGGGTTTAGGGCAGAGCCCTGGAAGAATGCCGGGGCTCTGCCCCGGCGCCCCGCCAAAGGGATGATCCCTTTGGGATCCCGGGACTATCTGTAGGCGGACATCCAGCCGAGGCCGGCTTCGGTGCCGGAAGCGGGCAGGTATTCGCAGCCGATGAAGCCGTCGTAGCCGAGGCGGTCGAGGGTCGCGAACGCGGCGGAGACATCGATGCGGCCAGTGCCGGGCTCGTGGCGGCCAGGGGCGTCGGCGATCTGGACATGGGCGATGCGGGCGTGGTGGGCTGTGAGACTGCCTGCCAGATCCTCGCCCATCATAGTCATGTGGTAGAGGTCGGCCTGGATGAAGAGGTTTTCGGAGCCGACCGCCTCGATCACAGCCGCAGCATCGGCGAGGCGATTCAGGAAGAAGCCCGGCATGTCGCGGTCGTTGATCGGCTCGATCAGCAGGCGAAGGCCCGCGCGTTCCAGCGCGTCGGCGGCGTAGGCGAGATTTTCGGTCAGCATTGCTAGAAGGCGCGCCCGCTCGATGCCGGCCGGTATGAGCCCGGCAAGACAGTTGATCTGCCGACATCCGAGCGCCCCGGCATAGTCGATCGCCCGCGCGACGCCCTCGCGAAATTCGGACACCCGGTCGGGCAGGATGGCGATGCCGCGCTCGCCCGCCGCCCAGTCGCCGGGCGGCAGGTTGTGCAGCACGAGCGGCAGGCCGGTCTCCGCGAGGCGGCGCGCCAACGCCTCTTTCGTCTCGGCATAGGGAAACTGCATCTCCACCGCCACGAATCCGGCGGCGCGCGCCGCGGCGAACCGGTCGAGCAGAGGCCGTTCGGTGAACAGCAGGCTCAGATTGGCAGCGAAGCGGGGCATATCCGGGCCGTCTGGTCGCGCAAAATGCATTCAAAAATGATGGGTTGTACCGACATCAATCGATGGAGGCCGGGGTCGGCTCGCTGGAAAAAGGCTGCGCGGCCTCCCGGTCGGCGGCGGCTTTCCGCTTGTTGCGCAGGTGGCGGAACAGGATGTCGCTGAGTTCCGCACCGGCCCGGCGGCGCAGGGCGTCGAGGATTTCCTCGTGCTCGCGCATCGCCTCGCCCCAGCGGTCGCGGTTGGCGTCGAGATTGGCCGAGTAGCGCGCCCGCCGCAGGCGCCCGGCGAAGCCGGCATAGGTGGCGCTCAACGGCCCGTTGCCGGCGGCCGCCACGATCCGGTCGTGGATCGCCTGATTGCAGGCGAAGTAGCCGTGCAGGTCGCGCCGCAGATAGTGGCCGTACATCTCATGGTGGAGCCGCTCGATCTCGGCAAAGGCCTCGTCCGTGATGCGCTCGCAGGCAAGGCGACCAGCCAGGGCCTCCAACCCGCCCATCACGTCGAAGAGTTCGACAATCTCCTGCTCGCCGATCCGGCGCACCCGCGCGCCGCGGTTCGGCAGCAGATCGATCAGTCCCTCCGAGGCCAGCACCTTCAGCGCCTCTCGCAGGGGCGTGCGCGAGATGCCGAAGCGTTCGCACAGGAGCCGTTCGGGGACACGGGCGCCCGGCGCGAGATTGCCCTCGACGATGAATTCCCGCAGCCGCGCCAGCACCTCGTCGTGGAGGGAATGCACGAGGTTTTCCCGCGGCTTGGCCGGCAGTTCGGCCGGGAGCCGGGCGGGGAGGGGGATCGGGCCGTCCGCGCCCTCCGATTCGCGTTCGGCGAGTGTCATGGCGGAAGTCATGACCGATTGGTAGCAGCGGGCTCAACCGCCGTCGATGGGACGAATGTAGGCATGATACTTCTTGTCTCGGCCAAAAATGAATGCAAACCTACGGGATGAAACGACCGGGCCCGACGTGAAGCACCCGGCATCCGGCCCAACGGGAGGGACCATGACGCACCGCACCGGACGACACTTCCTGCACATTCCGGGCCCGAGCCCGGTGCCGGAGCGGGTGCTGCGCGCCATGGACCGGCAGGTGATCGACCATCGCGGGCCGGACTTCGGCGTGCTCGGCCGCGAGGTGCTGGAGGGGTGCCGCACGATCTTCCGCACCAAGGGACCGGTGGTGATCTATCCCGGCTCCGGCACGGGGGCCTGGGAGGCGGCGATCGTCAACACGCTCTCGTCGGGCGACCGGGTGCTGATGTTCGAGACCGGGCACTTCGCCACCCTGTGGCGGCAGATGGCGGCGCGGTGGGGCATCGAGGTCGAGTTCGTGCCCGGCGACTGGCGCCACGGCGTCGATCCGGCCCTGGTCGAGGCGAAGCTCGCCGAGGATCGCAGCCATTCCTTCAAAGCCGTGATGGTGGTCCACAACGAGACCTCCACCGGCGTCACGAGCCGCATCCCCGCCATCCGCAAAGCGATCGACGCCGCCGGCCATCCGGATCGCTGCTGCTGGTCGACACGATCTCCTCGCTCGGTTCGGTCGATGTCCGCCACGACGAGTGGGGTGTCGACGTCACCGTCAGCGGCTCGCAGAAGGGCCTGATGCTGCCGCCGGGCCTCGGCTTCACCGCGATCTCGGAGAAGGCACGGGCTGCCGGAAAGTCCAACAACCTCCCCCGCTCCTACTGGGATTGGGAGGAGATGCTGAAGCCCAACGCCAACGGCTACTTCCCCTACACGCCGGCCACCAACCTGCTCTACGGCCTGCGCGAGGCGGTGGCGATCCTGCTCGAAGAAGGGCTCGACAACGTCTTCGCCCGCCACCAGCGGCTGGCCGCCGCGACCCGCGCTGCGGTCGAGGCCTGGGGCCTCGAAGTGCTATGCCAGAACCCGGACGAACACTCGCCGGTGCTCACCGCGGTGATGATGCCGGACGGCAAGAGGGCTGACGCCTTCCGCGCCCTGGTGCTCGAGAAATTCGACATGTCGCTCGGCGCCGGGCTGTCGAAGCTCGCCGACAAGATCTTCCGCATCGGCCATCTCGGCGAGACCAACGACCTGACCCTGATGGGCGCCCTGTCCGGCGTCGAGATGGGCTTGGCGGCTGCCGGCGTTCCGCACCGGCCCGGTGGCGTGCTTGCCGCCATGGCGAGCCTGCGCTCCGGCCTCGACGGCTGATCTTTTCCCGAACGCCCACGCCTCGGGCCAAGCCGCGCGTCAGATGCGGAGCCCGGGGCGATTGCTCATAAAAACTGGAGGAAGCCCCGATGATCACGATCCCACGCCGCGTGACGGCGCCGGGCATGGTGCTGTTCCTGCTCTGCCTGATGTACTTCATCACCTATGTCGACCGGGTCAACGTCGGCACCGCCGGCCCGGCGATCAAGGGTGAACTCGGCCTCAGCAACACCGAACTCGGCCTCATCTTCTCGGCCTTCGCCTACCCCTACGCGGTGTTCCAGATCATCGGCGGCGCCATGGCCGACAAATGGGGCGCGCGGCGCACGCTGTTCATCTGCGGACTGATCTGGGCGGCGGCGACGGTGGCGACTGGCTTCGTCGGCGGCGTGGTCTCGCTGTTCCTGGCCCGCTTCGCTCTCGGCTTCGGCGAGGGCGCCACCTTCCCCACCGCCACGCGGGCGATGCAGTCCTGGGTCGCCAAGGACCAGCGCGGCTTCGCGCAGGGCATCACCCACTCGTTCGCCCGCTTCGGCAACGCGATCACGCCGCCGCTGGTCGTGCTGATGATGGCCTATGTCGGCTGGCGCGGCGCCTTCGTCGTGCTCGGCATCGTCAGCTTCGCCTGGGTGCTGATCTGGGTGTTCTACTACCGGGACGACCCGCGCGAGCATAAGAGCGTCACGAACGAGGATCTGGAGCGGCTGGCGATCCGCGACCGGACTGCCAAGCCGGCCGCCAAACCGCCGGTGCCGTGGCGCCGGCTGATCCCGCGCATGGCCCCCGTGACGCTGACCTATTTCTGCTACGGCTGGTCGCTGTGGCTCTACCTCAACTGGCTGCCCTCCTTCTTCAAGGACGGCTACGGCCTCGACATCAAGAACTCGGCCCTGTTCGCCTCGGGCGTGTTCTTCGCGGGCGTGGTCGGCGACACGCTCGGCGGCGTGGTCTCCGACCGCATCCTGAAGAAGACCGGCGACCTGCAGAAGGCGCGCCGCAACGTGATCTGCCTCGGCATGCTGGGCGCCGCCGCCTGCCTTGCCGGCGTGTTTTTCACCAAGGATCTCACCCTGGTGGCGCTGCTGCTGAGCGGCGGCTTCTTCTTCCTCGAACTGGTGATCGGGCCGATCTGGTCGGTGCCGATGGACATCGCCCCGCAATATGCCGGCACCGCGAGCGGGCTGATGAATTTCGGCTCGGCCTTTGCCGCGATCGTCTCGCCGCTCACTTTCGGCCTGATCGTGGATCTCACCGGCAACTGGATCCTGCCGTTTGCCGGGTCGGTCGGCCTGCTGCTTCTGGGCGCGGGCCTCGCCTTCACCATGCACCCCGAGCGCCCGTTCGAGGATGAACCGGCGCCCCTGACACCGCGGGTGGTGCCGGCGGAGTAGAACCGTCCCCCGTCGCCGCGCTCTCCGCGCGGCGACGGTTCAGGGCAGGGGAAAGCGGCGCTGGAGGTCCGCCAGCATCTCGACCGCCTCGTTCGAGATGCCCGTCTCCCGCACCGCCTTGAGGCTGCGGTCCTCGAGTCCCGGCGCGGTCACCGGCTCGAACTGGCGGCGATGGGCCTGATCGAGGATGTCAGCGATCCGGTCGCCGACCGCGAGGGCGATCGCGGTCGAATCCGGCCCCTCCGAGCGGTGCGCGTGCATGCGCTGGAGCGCGTCGGCAATCTGCCGCTCGAAGGCTTCGAACAGGACCCCGGCCGCCTGCGGGCTCATCCGCATCAGGGCGCCCGCGGCGGCGCAGTAGGTCTCCTTGAGCATGTACAGGGTCAGGCGGTCGATGGCCTGCTCGTCTTCGTCCGCCGCCTTCGCCATGCGCTCTCTGTCCCGTCTGCTCGGTTCCGAACCCATGGCCCTGCCGAGACGAAGGGACAAGGGACCGGTCCCCCTTTTAAAGGATCAGGCACGGGACCTGCCAAGCCCCGAGACGGGTCGGAAGCGCGCGGGGCCGCCCTCGAATTGACGGATCGTCACCGGCGGGTTGGCCCGGCTCACCCGTTCAGCGCCGTGGTGGTGTCGGTGGGGAGAGGGCGTTCGGCGGCGTCGCAACCGCTCCGTCGAGCCGGTGCGGGCGTCCCCGCCGTCCACGCGGGACGGCGGGGGGTGTCGTTCGCACGACCGAGCCGATACGCAACGTGGCTCCCCCTTAGAATGACCGCGACCGGTTAGCCGACGGTCAATGCCGTAAACCGGCGACGTGCCGGAACGGGACCAGCTCACGCATCCGGCGCGGCCGGCCGGGGAGCGGGCGCGAAGACGAGGCGCTGGTAGACGAGACCGATGCCGATCAGGCAGCCGCCGAGCCCGAGGAAGGAGAGCGCCCGCAGCGGCCCCTCCAGGCCCGAGAGATCGAACAGGAACACCTTGAGCGTCGCCAGCCCCACCAGCACGGCGGAGGCCAGCCGCGCGGTCGCCGACCCGCGCAGGATGCCGTAGCCGAGGGCGACGAGGCCCAGGCCGAGCCACACCGCCGAGTAGGCATACCACTCCGCCTGTCCCGTCTCGCGGTCGAGACCGAGCCGCTCGCCCTGGAAGCCGTGGCGCACGGCGAGGCACAGGGCGAGGAAGCTCAGGGCCAGCCCCAGACCGCCGGCCATGCGCACGAACCAGACGGGCCGCACGCCCCGCGCCGCCCGCGCCAGGGCGAAGGCCGCCGCGGCCGGCAGGGCGTAGGCGAGCACGGCGTCGTTCAGGATGAGGCCGCCCGTGATTGGCTCGTCGGTCAGGAGCGGGTTGGCGGCGAGCCCGAGCCCGAGCGCGCCCTGGAACAGGGCGAGGCAGGCGAAGGCGAGGCCAGCAAAGCGGATCACCGGCGAGGCCGCGGGACCGGAGAATCGCACCAGCACCAGGGAGAAGCCGAGGGAGGTCAGCGTCGTCAGCCCCTGTTCCAACACGCTCGTGCCCGGATCGGCCAGAGTGCCGCCGTGGAGCGCGTGACGGATCTCCAGGAAGACAAACAGGCCCGAAAGGAGAAGGCTCAGGGCTTGGGCCACCTGCTCCGGGATGTCAGCCAAGCGGTCCGGGCGGCGGATCGCCCAGGCAGCGAGGCCGAAGCACAGGGCCGGCAGGCCGTAGGCGGTCACGAGCCCGTTGAGGATGAGCCGGTCCGACAGGCCGCCCCGGATCAGGGCAGGGTCCCAGGCGAGCCGCGCCGCGACGATGACGGCCAGACCGGCCACGCACCAGCGCAGGGCCGGGATGTCGAGGCGCCGGGCGATCAGGCCAGTCGCGAGCGCCGCCCCGGCCAAAGCCGGGGTCAGCGAGCCGCCCGCGAGGGCGAAGACGAGGCCGAGGCACAGGGTCGCCACCGAAGCCGCGGCGAAGCCGCCGAGCCCGAGCGTGAGGGCCGGGGAGGGGGTGGCGTCGCCCTGCCGCCGGCACAGGACGGCAAGACCGCAGAATCCGGCAGCCAGCCCCCCCGCGGCGGCGGCGAAGTCCGGCGCCACGGCGCCGCCCGTGATTCGCAGATAGGCCAGGGCGAGGGCCGCGAGGGGCGTCACCGCCGCGCCCGCCGCGAAGGCCAGCGCGGTGGCATAGGGCAGGCGGCTGCCGCCCAGGAGCCGCAGCGTGCCGAGCCCCGCGACCGCGAGCGATCCGGCTACCGCCAGCGCCAGCAGCAGACCGGGCTGGTCCGTGCCGTACCAGAGGAGGAAGAAGGGGGTGCTCGCGGGCTCGGCCGCCTCCGGCCAGAGCACGAGGGCGCCGGCGAGCGTCAGGGCCGCGACGGCGCCACCCGCGGCGGCGGGTGCGGCGACGAAACCCGCGAGCGCAGGCAGGACGATCGCCGCCAGGGCCGCGGCCGCCCAAGCCAGGCCGCTGCCGGCATGGGCCGTCAGGCCGAGCACCGCCAGCGCCACGCCCGCTGTCGCCGCGAGGGCGAGCGCGGCGAAGCGATCGAGGCGCGCCTCTGTGTCCGGCACGCCGCGCCCCGGCAGGACGGCGAAGACGAGGATCGCCAGCACCTGCTGCAGCACGAGGTGGACCTGCACGGCGACATTCTCACCGGGCAGGATGGTGAGAAACAGGGCCCAGGCCGCCGCGCCAAGGCCGCCCGCCACCGCGAGCGCGCGCCAGCCCTTCAGCCAGGCGAAGGCGTAGGCGCTGCCCGCCACCACCGGCAGGTAGAGGGCGAGCGGCCACAGGCTCGTCCCCCCGCCCCCGACGAGGAGCGGCGTGGCGAGCGCACCGACGAGGCCGATGCCGGCCAAAGCCGGCCCGTGCAGCAGGGCGGCGACCATGGCGGCAAGGCCCGTGGCCGCCAGTCCGGCAAAGGCCAGGCCCGGCCCGATGAAGCCGTAGAGGGCGTGCGCGGCGTAGACCGCACCGAACAGGCCGACCGTGCCCGCCGCGGTCACCATGGCCGGCACGTCGGGCCAGATCGGAGGCACGGGCTCCGACCCGCGCAGGCGCCGCCGCAGGAACTCTCCGAGCCCGACGAGACTGAGCGCGAGGGCAAGAGCGCCCGCGATGCGCACGCCCGGCCCGAACAGGCCGCGCTCGGCCGAGTAGCGCACGAGCAGCACCGCGCCGAAGGCGAGGGCGAGGCCGCCGACCCATACGGTCCAGCGAGTGCCGAAGCGCTCCTCGATGGACGGGGCGGGGGCCGAGATCGGCCGCTCCGGTGCCACGGCCGGAACCGCACCGCGCGGCGGCACAGGCGGAAGGGCAGGGGAGGGAACGGGCGGCACCGCGGCAGGCGCCGGTTCCGGACGAGCCGGCTCCGGAACAGGAATCGGGGTCGTCATCGGGGCCGTGATCGGCCCGGAGCCGGCGACCGGACGCGCCTCCACCAGAGCGAGGCGCCGCTCGAGCACGCGGATATGCTGCCGCTGCCGCAGCGCCAGCAGCAGGCCCACCGGACCGGACAGCGCAAGCGCCAGCACGATCAGTGCCGCGCTCAGGAAAAAACTATCGTCCATAGGCCGAGCGTCCGCTTCGGGAGCGGCGAAGCTAGCCTCGTGTCCGGCCCTTACGGGTGCGGGTGCTCACACGCTCGTGAAATCGTGGCGTCACGACTCCTACAGATCGCGCGGTCTTGCAAATGCTTGGCGGTTCAGGTGCCCACAGCGGACGCCATCGCGGCGCCGCCTCAGCGGACAAAGGCGAGATGAAGACGGCAACCCTCGCGTTCGACGACGGCGCAACGACAATCGATCTTCATGCAGCCGATGAACAAGCGCACAGAATCAGGAACGACGACATCTGGGCCAACTTCGACATCGACACCATCGGGTGTCTCGTCCCAAATGAGGCATCCGATATCATTGCGGATCCCCGAAGATGAAATCAGTCCTACCTTGAAAGCGTCCTGCAGAAATAAGTCACGGTAACCAGCCAACATCGGTTAACTCCGCGATTGCTTCTGATGGGTGCCCAAACTTTACGGTTAATGACCCCTAAAATCACGCGGAAAATGATTACTTGAAGTACAAAAAACTTGTTGCGCGACGGGCAAGTTCATGGAAGCCGACGAGAGAGTCCTTATTCGTTCTTCGGCTAAGTGCCTCTCTTTCAGATCTTTTGGTGCCCTGACGGCCTCGCGAAGCGCCACCGTTGAGTCGTACTCGGGGCGTCGGGCCTGCCTCCGGCGGAATCGGTGCCGGCCGGAGGCCCGCGCCGTCCACGTCAATCGTCCGGCCGCCGCGCCCGGCGACTTGACCCGCCCCGGCAGGAGCCTCACCATTCAGTCTACGCGCGTAGACTAAGGTACAAGAGGCGTGGCGACAGCCCGGTTGGCGAGCATCCCGTTCTTCAAGGAACCGGGTGTCGATCTTTCCCCATTCGAGACGCGCTGCCATTGGCGGCGCTTCGACGAGAACGAGACGCTCGTCGATTACGACGACATCTCCACCGACGTGTACTTCCTCGCCATGGGGGAGGTGCGGATCCTCAACCGGTCGCAATCCGGCAAGGAGGTCATCCTCGGCGAGATGCGCGTGGGCGCCTTCTTCGGCGAGCTGGCAGCGCTGGACGGCATCGGCCGCTCGGCCAACGTCACGGCGCTGACCCGGGGCGAGGTCTGTGTCGTACCCGCCCCCGTCTTCCGCCAGATCGTGTTCGCTTCCGAGGTCATCGCCGACCGGCTGTTCCGCCTGCTCGCCAAGCGCGTGCGCGAACTGAACACCCGGCTGATGGAGCACGCGCTGCTCGACCTGCGCCACCGTCTCTACGCCGAATTGCTGCGCCTCTCCGTGCCGCGGGCCGGGCAGGGGAACGATTCCGTGGGCGAGCGGGTGGTGACGCCGCCGCCCTACCACCACGTGCTGGCCGCCCGCATCGGCTGCCGCCGGGAGCAGGTGACCCGCGAGTTCACGGTGATGGCGGGCGAAGGCCTGATCGACCGCACCCGCGGCGCCCTCGTCATCCGCCGTCCCGACCTGTTGGAGGCTCGGGTGCAGGAGGCGCTGCGGGAGGACGCCTAAAAACGCTCCCGATGCCAGCGCTTCTCAGGGCCGATTTCCCACGCTACGTCGCCAAGATCCGTCGCGGCACTGGTCCGAAGATCCATCTTGCACGCCAGCACTCCCCTTCCGGACCAGAGGCTCCGCCTGGAGCGGGTCACCAAGCGCTTTTCCGCGCATACGGCCGTCGATGCGGTCTCCCTCGACCTCGCGGAAGGGGAGTTCTTCTGCCTGCTCGGCCCGTCCGGCTGCGGCAAGAGCACCCTGCTGCGGATGGTGGCGGGGTTCGAGACGCCGGATTCCGGCACGATCCGTCTCGGCGAGACCGACCTGACGGCGCTGCCGCCGCACCGGCGGCCGGTCAACATGATGTTCCAGTCCTACGCGCTGTTCCCGCATATGAGCGTGGCGGCCAACCTCGCCTACGGCCTGAAAGGTCTGGGCCTGAGCCGGGCGCAGATCGCCGGGCGGGTGAAGGACCTCCTCCGGCTCGTGCGGCTCGAAGGCTTCGAGGCGCGCCGCCCCGACAAGCTTTCGGGCGGCCAGCGCCAGCGCGTGGCCCTGGCGCGCGCCTTGGCCCGCGAACCGCGCCTCCTTCTCCTCGACGAGCCGCTCGGCGCGCTCGACCGGGCCCTGCGCGAGGAGACGCAAGGCGAGTTGCGGGCGATCCAGCGGCGGCTCGGCACCAGCTTTATCGTCGTCACCCACGATGCCGAGGAAGCGATGGCGCTCGCCGACCGGATCGGGGTGATGGAAAGCGGGCGCCTCGTGCAGGTGGGGCCGGCGCGCGCGCTCTATGAGCGGCCGGCGAGCCGCTACGTCGCGGGTCTGCTCGGCGACGTGAACCTGATCGACGGCCGCCTCGGGCGGGCGGAGCCGGGTGGCAGCCGCAGCGTCGAGACGGCTTTCGGCATCCTGCGCGCGAGCGGCGAGGGCGAGGCGGGCAACGCGGTCGTGATCGCGGTTCGCCCCGAGCGCCTGATCGTGAGCGGGGAGGGAGGGACCCATGGGCTGTCCGGCCGTCTGACCGAGGCGACCTTCCTCGGCGACCGCATCCGCTACCGGGTCGAGATGGCGAACGGCACGACCTTACGCGCCTCCGCCGCCCTGCCGGCGCCCGGCCCGATCCCGGCCGCCGGCGAGACCGTCACCCTCGAGGTGCCCGCGGAAGCCGCCTGGATCCTGCCGGCATGAGCGGGCTGTCGCGACCGACCGGCGATGACGGCGCGTCGCCGGTTGCCCCCGGGCATGCGGGGCGGCTGTCTCAGCGCCTGGGGCGCGGTCTCGTCCGCGGCCTGCCGCTGCTGTGGCTGGCGCTGTTCTTCCTCGTGCCCTTCGCGGTGACGCTGAAGATCAGCTTCTCCTCGCCGGCCACCGCGCAGCCGCCCTACCTGCCCTTGCTGGAATGGGATGGCGGCCTGGAGGGCTGGCGCGAGTTCTTCGAGGCGCTCGACTTCCAGAACTACCAGATGATCGCGGCCGACGCGCTCTACCGCGACGCCGCCCTCTCCTCGCTGGGCTATGCCGCGCTCGCCACCGCGATCCTCGTCGGGATCGGCACGCCGACGGCCTACGCCATGGCCCGCGCCTCGGCGCGCTGGCAGCCGATCCTCGTGGCGCTGGTCATCGTGCCGTTCTGGACGAGTTTTTTGATCCGGGTCTATGCCTGGATCGCGATCCTCAAGCCCGAGGGGCTGCTCAACGCGGCCCTGCTGAAACTCGGCCTGATCGCCGCGCCGCTGCCGATCCTCGACAGCCCCTATGGCGTGCTGATCGGGCTCACCTACGCCTACCTGCCCTTCATGGTGCTGCCGCTCTACGCGGTGATGAGCCGGCTCGATCCAGCGCTCACCGAGGCCGCCGCCGATCTCGGCGCGTCGCGGGCGCGGGCCTTCTTCACCGTCACCCTGCCGCTCAGCCTGCCCGGTCTCGCCGCCGGGGCGCTGCTCTGCTTCATCCCGATGGTCGGCGAGTTCATCATCCCCGATCTGCTCGGCGGCTCCGACACGCTGATGCTCGGGCGCGTGCTGTGGAGCGAGTTCTTCTCCAACCGCGACTGGCCGCTGGCCTCGGCGGTGGCGGTGCTGCTGCTGATCCTCGTGGTCGGGCCCGTGGTGCTGTTCCGCGAGGCCGAGTTGCGCCGCGAGGAAGCGGTGGAAGGGGCTCAGGAAGGGGCTCAGCGATGAGCCTCTTCGCCCGCACGGCGCTGACCCTCGCGCTGGCCTTCCTCTACGCGCCGATCCTCGTGCTGGTCGCCTATTCCTTCAACGATTCGAAGCTCGTGACCGTCTGGGGCGGGTTCTCGACCCGCTGGTACGGGGTGCTGTTCCGGGACGGGCCGCTGATCGCCTCGGCCCTCGTCTCGCTGAAGGTTGCCGTCCTGTCGGCGGCAATCGCCGGGGTGCTCGGCACCTGCGCCGCGCTGGCGCTCGACCGGCACGGGCGTTTTTGGGGGCGCGGTGCCTATACCGGGTTGCTCTACGCGCCGATGGTGATGCCGGAAGTCATCACCGGCCTGTCGCTGCTGCTGCTCTTCGTCGGCATCGGCCTCGACCGGGGCATCGCGACCCTCGTCATCGCACACGCGACCTTCGCCACCGGCTTCGTCGCGGTGGTGGTGGGTGCGCGCCTGAAGGGCCTCGACCGCTCGCTGGAGGAGGCCGCCGCCGATCTCGGCGCGGGGCCGGCCCGCGTCTTCTTCGGCATCACCCTGCCGCTGATCGCGCCTTCGGTCGCGGCCGGGTTCCTGCTCGCCTTCACCCTGTCGCTGGACGATCTCGTGATCGCGAGCTTCGTCTCGGGGCCCGGCGCCACCACCCTGCCGATGCGGATCTACAGCCAGGTCCGCCTCGGGGTGAACCCGGAGATCAACGCCGCCTCGACCCTGCTGATCGCCGCCGTCGGCCTCGTGGTGCTGGGCGCCTCCTGGCTTACGGGGCGCAAGGGCGCCATGGCCAACTAGGCGCGCGGCTGATTAGGTCGCGCCCCGTCGCCTACTGTGCTAGCCCGCAATCCATGTCGAGCGATGCGCCACGGGGCGTCTTCATCACCTTCGAGGGCGGGGAGGGGGCGGGCAAGTCCACCCAGATCGCGCGCCTGGCCGAGACCTTGCGCAGGGTGAGCGGGCGCGAGGTGGTGACCACCCGCGAGCCCGGCGGGACGGAACGGGCGGAAGCCCTGCGTGCGGCGCTGCTGCGGGGCGTGGCCAAGCCCTACGGGCCCTTCGCCGAGGCGCTGATGTTCGCCGCCGCCCGCATCGACCACATCGAGAACTTGATCCGCCCGGCCCTGGACCGCGGCGCGATCGTGCTGTGCGACCGTTTCTCCGACTCGACCCGCGCCTATCAGGGCGCGGCGGGCGGCCTGGATCCGGCGCTGATCGACAGCCTGGAGCGGGTGACGCTCGAGGATCTGCACCCCGACCTTACCCTCATCCTCGATCTGCCGCCCGAGGCCGGCCTCGCCCGGGCGCGGCGGCGCGGGGCGGGCGAACCCGCCGACCGCTTCGAGGCCGAGGGCATGCGTTTCCACGAGCGGCTGCGGACGGCCTTCCGCAGCATCGCCGAGGCCGAGCCGGAGCGCTGCCGCGTCATCGACGCAGATCTCGGCCCCGATGCGGTCGAGACCGACATCGCCAACGCCATCGCCGCCCGGTGGCCGGATCTGCTGCCAGCCCTGGGAGAAGGGCAGGGACAAGAGGATAAGGCGCGGGAAGGACACGGCCATGCGGCCTGATTCCGCCCGGACCGCCCGCGACGCCCGCACCGAGGCCGAGGCGGGCGACCTCGCCCACGTCCCGCGCCCCCGCGAACAGACCCGCCTTTTCGGGCATGGTCACGCGGAAGCGGCCTTCGCGGGGGCGCTGGCCGCGGGCCGGCTCCATCATGCCTGGCTGATCGGCGGTCCTGCCGGCATCGGCAAGGCGACGCTGGCCTACCGGGTCGCGCGCCGGCTCGTGGCCGACCCGCGCACGCTCCCCTCCCCCGATTCCCTCGACGTACCGGAGGATCACCCGGCCGCGCGGCAGGTGACGGCCCTGTCGCACCCGAATCTGGTCGCGCTGCGCCGGGTCCAGGCGCCGGGCGCCAAGACGCTGCCGACCCGCATCTCGGTCGATGCCGCCCGCGAGGCGCTTGCGCTGTTCGGAGCCACCGCGGGCGGGGAGGGCGGCTGGCGCGTCTGCATCGTTGACAGCGCCGAGGATCTGAACGCCAACAGCGCCAACGCGCTCCTGAAGATGATCGAGGAGCCACCGCCCCGCGCCATCTTCCTCATCGTCTCCCACGCGCCGGGCCGCCTACTGCCGACGATTCGCTCGCGCTGCCGGGCCCTGACGCTGCGTGCGCTGCCGGAGACGGACGTGCGCGCGATCATCGAAGAATTTCCGGCGCCCTTCGCCCGGCCCGACGCGGCGGCTCTGGCGCGGGCCGTCTCGCTCTGCGAGGGCTCGGTCGCCCGCGCGGTAGCGCTTCTCGACCCCGCCACCGCCGCGGTCGAGGCGGAAGTCTCGGCCCTTCTCGCCGGCCTGCCCGAGCCGGACGGGCGGCGCGTGCTCAAGCTGGCCGAAACGCTTGCCGGCCGCGACGCCGAACCCCTGCTCGCCACCGTTCTCGACGCGATCCAGCGCCACGTCGCCGCCGAGATCGACCGGCGGCAAGGGGAGGGCCCGGCCCGGCTGCTGGCGCTGGTGGAGGCCGCCGAGCGCATCGCATCCTCGGCCCGCGAGGCCGCGATCTACAATCTCGACCGCCGGCCACTGGTGCTCGCGGCCTTTCGTGAATTGGCGGCGGCGACGCGGATTCCGTTAACGTCTTAATAGGCTGAGAACAGCACCGGACGGATCGAGCGCGAGCCGTCAGTGGGCAAGGCCGGACTTTTTCCGGCCTCGCGCCCGCACGGCGCCTGTCAGATCAAAGCACTGATCAGGGTGGTTGCACCGATCAGGACCACGCAGGCGCCGATTTGCACGACGCGAAAGATCTCGCCGGACGGCCGGCGGTTGTCGTTCGCAGCGCGGCTGCAGGAGTGCAGCATGTAACGGTCAAGATTCGGCTCCGGGAGCTCGATCCACTGCTCTTCAGGCTGGCGAACCTTGGCGATTGACATGAAAACTGTCCTCGAAGTCGTCGGCGAGGGTGGGCCAACGCTTTTGACGCACACTGGAACCTTGCCGGTCGTTCGCAGCGCCGCCGAGGATTAACCCGATGATCCCCGCCGTGTCCATGCAAAATAGAACAGGATGTTGGGTATTATAGCACCATAATGCAAAATGCTCGGGGCTCAGGCCTCGGAACGCTCGATACATGCGTCCAGCGAATATCTGGCATTTGGTGCTTGGTATACCAGAATGGCCCCGTTGGTGGCACATACGCTGCAACGCAACAAACCGCACGGGATGCCCACCATGATCTCCCTGGCTCTGCTCGCCGCCCTCACTGCCGGCGTCGCCAACATCGCTCTGGTCACCCTGGTGGCCAACCGTCTCGGTCCGAAGGCCGATACCGCTGCTGCCGGCGAGTTCGCGGCCGTCGGCGGGGCTGCGCCTGCTTCCGCGAAGCGCGCCGTCGTCAAGATCGGCAACGAGAACGTCCTGCCCGTCGGCGCCCAGCGCGCCGCCTAAGCGCCCTCGACCCTACACGAGTGCTGCACGTTCAAAGAGCCCTGCCGGGTCCCGGCAGGGCTCTTTTGCGTCTGCACAAGGAGCGCGGTTTCGGGCCGGGTGCGGACGGCGCGGCGCCCTCCTTCGCGCGTCGGCCTCCGGCACCCGGCAGGCCGGTTGCGTCGCGGGACGTTGCGCGCCACAAGGCATGACAGTCCGACCTTCGCATCCGGGACATCTTCTGACGTGAGCGCGAGCGAGAAGGCGAACGAGCCCTTCCTCATCACCACGGCGATCTCTTACCCGAACGGCGCGCCGCATATCGGCCACGCCTACGAGGTGATCGCCACCGACGCCATCGCCCGCTTCCACCGCCTCGACGGGCGCGACGTGCTGTTCACCACCGGCACCGACGAGCACGGCCTCAAGATCCAGCAGACGGCGTCCCGCGCCGGCGTGACGCCGCGCGCCTTCGTCGATGACATGGCCGGGCGCTTCAAGGCCGTGGCCGACCGGCTCGACTGCAGCTACGACCGCTTCATCCGCACCACGGAAGCCGACCACTACGCTGCGGCCCAGGAGCTGTGGCGGCGGATGGAGGCCAACGGCGACATCTACCTCGCCAAATATGCCGGCTGGTACTCGGTGCGCGACGAGGCCTATTACGACGAGGCCGAGACCGCGCTCGGCCCCGACGGCAACCGCCGCTCGATCAAGACGGACACGCCCGTCGAGTGGATGGAGGAGGAAAACTACCTCTTCCGTCTATCAAAGTACCAGGAACCCCTGCTCAAGCTCTACGCGGAGCAGCCGGACTTCCTCGGCCCTGAGACGCGGATGAACGAGGTCGCGAGCTTCGTGCGCTCCGGCCTCAAGGATCTCTCGATCAGCCGCACCACCTTCGACTGGGGCGTGCCGGTGCCGGACCGGCCGGGCCACGTCATGTATGTCTGGGTCGATGCCCTGACCAACTACCTGACGGTGACGGGCTTTCCCGATGCGCAGGCGCCCAACGCCCGGTTCTGGCCGGCGAGCCTGCATATCATCGGCAAGGACATCGTCCGCTTCCACGCGGTCTACTGGCCGGCCTTCCTGATGTCGGCCGGGCTACCGCTGCCCAAGCGCGTGTTCGGCCACGGCTTCTTTCTCAGCCGCGGCGAGAAGATGTCGAAGTCGCTCGGCAACGTGGTCGATCCGCTCGATCTCGTCGGCACCTACGGCGTCGATCCGGTGCGCTACTTCCTCCTGCGCGAGGCGCCGTTCGGCAGCGACGGCAATTACGACCACGAGGCGATCATCAACCGCATCAACGCGGACCTCGCCAACGACCTCGGCAACCTCGCCCAGCGCTCGCTCTCGATGATCGCCAAGAACTGTGAGGGCACGGTGCCGGAGCCGGGTGCCTTCACCGAAGCCGACGAACGCCTGCTCGCCGCCGCCGCCGCCCTGCCGGAGAAGGCACGGGGGCTGATGCAGAATCTCGCCCTGCACGCCATCCTGGCCGAGATCTGGGCCGTGGTCGGCGAGGCCAATCGCTACTTCGCCTCCGAAGAGCCGTGGAAACTGCGCAAGTCCGATCCGGCGCGCATGAACACGGTGCTCTACGTCACGGTCGAGACCCTGCGCCGGGTCGGCCTGATGGTGCAGCCCTTCGTGCCGACGGCGGGCGCGGCCTTGCTCGACCTGCTCGCCGTGCCGGTGAACGCACGCAGCTTCGCTTTTACCGGCGCCGAGCACCGCCTGCAGGGCGGCACGGCGCTGCCCGCCCCGGCCCCGATCTTCCCCCGCTTCGAGAAGCCGGAGGCGACGGCCTGACGCCGCCTCCCCGCATCGCTCCTTCCCCCCAAGAAAATCCGCCAAAGAGACCATGCTGGTCGACAGCCACTGCCACCTCGATTTCCCGGACTTCGCGCAGGACATTCCGGGTGTGATCGCCCGCGCGGCCGAGGCCGGCGTGACGCGCCTCCTCACCATCTCGACGCGGGTCGCCAAGGCCGACAGCTACCGCGCGCTCGCCGAGGCGCACGCGGCGGTGTGGTACACGGTCGGCACCCACCCGCACGGCGCCGCCGAGGAGCCTGACGTGCCGGCCGACACCATCGCCGCGCTGGCCGATGCCCCGCGCTGCGTCGGCATCGGCGAGGCGGGGCTCGACTATCATTACGAGGACGCCGCGCCGGAGGCGGTGCAGGAGCGGGTGCTGCGCGCCCATATCGAGGCCGCCCGCCTCTCCGGCCTGCCGCTGGTGATCCATTCCCGCGACGCCGACGCGCATATGGAAGCGGTGCTCACCGACGAGATGGCGCGGCGGCCGTTCAAGGCGGTGCTGCACTGCTTCTCGTCGGGCGCGCGGCTCGCTGAAGTCGGGGTCGAACTCGGCCTGTCGGTCTCGTTCTCCGGCATCGTCACCTTCCGCCGCTCGGACGCTTTGCGCGACATCGCCCGCAGCGTGCCCCTCGACCGCATCCTGGTCGAGACCGACGCGCCGTTCCTCGCGCCCGAGCCGCACCGGGGGCGACGCTGCGAGCCGGCCTACACCGCCGACACCGCCCGCGTGCTGGCCAAGGCGCTCGGCCTGCCCTTCGAGGAGTTTTCCGCGCGCACGACGGCGAACTTCTACCGGCTGTTCTCCAAGGCCGCCGCGATCGAGGGAATCGCCGCATGAGGATGGGGGAGGGCGCATGCCGAGCTTGAGCCTGCGCATCCTCGGCTGCGGCTCGTCCGGCGGCGTGCCGCGGGTCGGTTACGGCTGGGGCGCCTGCGACCCGGCCGAGCCGCGCAACCGCCGCCGCCGCTGCTCGCTGCTGGTGGAGCGGCGCCAAGGGGACGGAAACGGGGGAGGGGGCGCCACGACGGTGCTGGTCGATACCTCGCCTGACCTGCGCGAACAGCTCATCGACGCCGGCGTCACCCGCCTCGACGCCCTGCTCTACACCCACGCGCATGCCGACCACACCCACGGCATCGACGACGTGCGCCCGCTCGTCATCCACATGCACCGGCGCATCCCGGTCCATGCCGACCCCCTCACCCACGCGCTCCTCATGAAGCGCTTCGGCTACGCCTTCGAGACGCCGCCGGGCAGCCTCTACCCGCCGATCCTCGATCTGCACGAGATGCGGGCGGATGAACCGCTGACCATCGCGGGCGCGGGCGGTTCGATCGTGGCGGACGCCTTCCGCATGGAGCACGGCAACGAGATCGCCCACGGCTTCCGCTTCGGCCCCGCCGCCTACGCGCCGGACGTGAGCCTGATGCCCGAGGCGGCCAAGGCCCGCCTGCACGGCCTCGACCTGCTCATCATCGATGCCCTGCGCGAGACCCCTCACCCGTCGCATTACTCGGTCTCGGACGCGCTCGCCCTGATCGAGGAGGTCGCGCCGCGCCGCGCCATCCTGACGAACCTCCACACCGATCTCGACTACGCCACGCTTGCCAAGAAGCTGCCGGGACACGTGGTGCCGGCCTATGACGGGCTGACGGCGACCGTCGATCTCTAGAGCATCATCCCGAAAGGTGGTTGCCGGCTTTCGGAAAAAATGATGCAAGAACAAAAGGTTAGAGCATCGTCCTAGATCCGATATCCAGGACGATGCTCTAAAGAAGATCAGGGTCTTACGGCCGGCATCTCCGGCCGGAAGAACAGCCCGGATTTCAGGCTGTCGCCGATCCGATGTGCCCGCTCGACGAGGATCCCCGCGATCTCGGGCACGAAAACTTCCCTGGCCGTCTCCTCGAACAGGCCGAGCCAGCGCGTGAAATGCGCAGGGCTGATCCCCTCGATGCCGAGGTGGCGACCGAACGGGTTGCCCTTGTAGCGGCCGGTCTTCAGCAGCACCGAGGACCAGAAATCGCGGATCGTGGCGAGATGGCGCGGCCACGCCTCGTCCGGAATCTTGGCCGCGAAGACGGGCCCAATCAGCGGATCGCGGCGCACCCGGGCGTAGAAGGCGTCGAGGAAGGCGGCCAGAGCCGCTTCGGTGAGTTCGGCCTGCTTCATGCGACAGCGCGGGCTGTAACGGCGCGGGGAGGGGGCTTCATGCTTGCGAAAGCCGCCCCTGCCCCGGTCAGTTCCGGGCGATCGAGGGCTGGATCAGGCCGGCGCCGACGAGGATCTGGGCGGCGGCCGCCTTGGCGAGCTGGCGGTAGCCGGCATCGGTCATGTGCAGGCCGTCGGGGCCGATCATCTGGGCCGGGGTCATCAAACCGTGCGAGACCCAGGACTGCATCAGGGCGCGGCGGCGGATCACCGGCACGCGGAGTTCGGTGGCGAGCGCGTGCAGAGCCTCCCCGTAGCGCTCGGCGCCCTCCATGCCCCGAGAGCTTGCTGCACCATTGCTGGTCCATCAGCACCACGTCAGCCCCGGTGGCGCGGATCGCCAGGATGCCTGCGCGGGTCAGTTCGACGAAACGCTCCAGCGGCACCCCGGCGAGCGGATCGTTGCTGCCGGTCTGCCAGACCACGAGATCCGGGCGCTCGGCCAGCACATCGCGCTCCAAGCGCCGCGCCATCGCCTCGGCGGTGTCACCGCCCTTGCCGCGGTTGATCACGGTGATCGAGCGCCGGCTCGATGCGCCGATCTGGAGGCGCTCCTCCAAGTCGCGCTCGAGCAGGGCAGGGTAGGCCATGGCCGGTGACGACGCGCCCGCCCCTTCCGTCGAGGAGGAGCCAAACGCGACGATCCGCACATCGCCGTCACGCCCGAGCTGTGAGGCGAGCCGTGCCAGCTTCGTCGGCAGGCGCTCGACAGATGCCGGCATCTGCGGCGCCACGACCGGCGGCGCATCGGGCTGCGCGCGGGCGCCGGACAGGCCGAGCGGGCCGGCGAGGGCGGTGGCGAGGATGAGACCGGAGAGCGGGCGGTGGAACATGGCGAAACGTCTGGCAGCCGATTCTGTTTCCCGATGTCTCCGACTGTTGCCCGATGATTGTGACGATTGCGAGAGGTCCACTCCAATGCGTGCGTGCCGCAGGCCGGATCGGTCTCGAAGGAACGAAAACCGGGAAAGCGCCGGGGATTTATGGTTAACAGATACCTGAAAGGGCATCCGCACCCACCCCAACGTTCCATAATATATCTTATGCGAACGGCTTTGATGGGCTGCGAGAGACATGAACGGGCGCCGGATCCACGGCCGGAAACGGCGCGCAGGCACTCTGTCGGACGCATGAGCCTGCATCGGCCTTGCGCCTCACGCGAAGGCGCCCTGCCCCGGCCGACCGCGATGGCTCGCGGACGCTCCGTCAGGCGTCCGTCGGACCGGTGACGAAGACGAGGCGCACCACCGTGCCGCCCTCGTTGGCGTAGGTCAGCGTGCCGTCGAGCTGGCCCGCGAGCCCCTGAACGATCCGGAAGCCGAGACTGCGGCTCGTGTCCGGATCGAAGGTCGCGGGGATGCCTGGCCCGTTATCGGCGATGCTGAGCGACGCCTGCCCCGCTCCGAGGGTTTCGAACCGGATGGTGATGGTGCCGCGCTCGGTCCCGTGGAAGGCGTGCTTGAGGGCGTTCGTCACCACCTCGACCACGAGGAGCGACAGGGTGGTCAGGCGGGCGAGATCGAGGCGCACCGGCGGCGCATCGACGAGGCAGACGATGTTGCGCGCGCCCGTCGCGTCGAGCAGGTCGGAGCTGAGCTCCTGCAGGTACTGGCCCACGGGCTGGTCGGCCCGCGCCGGGTCGTAGAGGCGACGATGGATGCGCGCGATCGTCTGCAGCCGGGCCTGCGCCTCGTCGAAGACGTCGGCCGCTTCCTGCGGATTGTCGATGACCTTGCGCTTCTGAAGGGCGAGGAGGGCCGCCACGAACTGCATGTTGTTGGCGACGCGGTGCTGCAGCTCCTGAAACATGGTGCGCTGCTGCTCGTAGAGTTGGGCGCTCACCGCCCGCTCCGCATTCAGCCGTTCCCCCGCGACGCGCATCAGGTGGATGAGCGTGATGTCGACCGTGACGATGAAGGCGTAGAAGCCGAGTGCCAGCGCGGTCTGCGCATCGAACAGAAAGACGTTCGCCTCGCCGATGAAGAAGTACCACGCGGCGAGCCCCGAGAGCACGGCGCAGACGATCCCCGGCCGCAGGCCGAAGAAGAACGTCGTCAGGATCACCGCCGGAAAGAAGGTCAGGAACGGGAAGCCCGGCGGCAGCACGTCGTCGAGCGCGTGGCGCAGGGCGATGGCGATCCCCGTCGCGCCCAGGGCAGCGACGTCGCCGAACCACGGCGGCGCGGGCAGCCGTCCGGCGGCAAGGGCGAGGAAGGACGGCATCTGGAGGGGGAGGGTCCGCAATGTGATTCGAAAGAACATTATCCGGTTTTCAGGCCCGATCTGTGTCCCGCCCACAGCGGTGCAGGTTTTTCCGCCCGTCGTTCGGGCCGGGGCGGATGAGATGAGGCACAACCCTCAAAGCCAGGCTCGATCACGCTGCAATCGCACACGGTTCTAAGTTCTTCGACTTCCGCGCTTTTGCACGCCCGGCGGGCATCCATTTCGGCGCAGGGCGATCTATTTCGGGATGGGCTGCGACCGGAGCAGCGCCCTCCCCCTCGCCTCCCGCTGTACTTGCCGCTGTCCTTCCCTTCGTCGGTTCAACGGCCTGGGGATCGTGCCGCCCGCCGCCCCGCGATCTCGGCAATGAGGATGCCGCCGAGCACGAGGAGCAGCGCCAGCATTTCGGCCCCGCCGAAGGGTTCGCCCGCCAGCAGCACGGCGAGTCCCGCGCCGAAGACCGGCACGAGGTTCACGAACAGTCCGGCCCGGTTCGGGCCGATCAGCTCGACGCCGCGGATGAAAGACAGCTGCGCCAGCAACGAAGGACCGAGCGCGACGAAGGCGACGATGGCCCAGGCCGTCGCGGTGGTGGGCCAGATCGCGTGGCCGAGCGCCCATTCGGCGGCGAGCGGCGGCAGCGAGGTGAGGAAGGCGGCCAGCGCCAGCGCGGTGAAGAAGGCGAGCCCCGACACGGCGGGACGCCCGGCGAGCGCCACGGTGTAGCCGGCATAGACGAGGCTCGCGGCGAGCATCAGCCCGTCGCCGCGGTTGAGGCCGAGATGCGCCAGCACCGCGAGATCGCCGTGGGTGGTCGCCACCGCGACGCCCACCAGGGTCACGGCGGCGCCGATCACCTGCCCTGCCCTCACCGGCACGCGGCGCACGGCGCGGTTCAGCGCCATGACGAAGACGGGAACCGCCCCCTGGATCAGGGCGACGTTGACCGCGCTGGTATAGGTGCCGGCGGCGTAGAACAGGCTGGCGAAGATGGTGAAGCCGCACGCCCCCATCAGGAACAGGTAGGGCCAGCGCTGCACCAGCCGGCCCCGGTCCGCCAGAACCTGACGGCGCGCCACCACGAGCAGCACCGCGAAGGCGAAGGCCCAGCGCAGGGTCGTCAGCACCTGCGGCGAGACCTCCCCGACCGCCCACTTGCCGGCCACCGTGTTGCCTGCCCAGAGGAGGGTGGTCAGCGTCAGGATCGGGTAAGCCGCCGCAGAGGCGCGGGTGCCGGTGGTGCCTTGGGTCACGCTGGAAGATCCGTGTGCGAGGCTCGTTCCGGTCCGATGCCATGCCGCGCCGGCCCCGGAATAGCCAGGGGAGGGCTCATCAGCCATTCGGTGAAGGGATCGCCCCTCCCCGCCGCCGGGTTCAGCCTTTCGTCGGCTTGACGTTCCCCCGCGCCTGCCCGACTCCTCCCGCCACACCGGACGGAGCCGAACCCCTGCCCGCTTTCAAACCCTCGCGCCGCCACGCCGATCTCGGGCCCGACCTCTACGACGTCGTGGTCCCGGCCGACTTCCCCTCGGCGATCCTGCGCTACCGCAACCAAGCGTGGGCGCGGCGCGTCGGGCTCGACGATCTGTCGGACGAGGCGTGGATCGCGCATTTCGCGCGCTTCACACCCCTGCCCGGCTCGTTCGAGCGGCCGCTGGCGCTGCGTTATCACGGCCATCAGTTCCGCTCCTACAACCCGGATCTCGGCGACGGACGCGGCTTCCTGTTTGCGCAAGTCCACGACTTGCGCGACGGGCGCCTGCTCGATTTCGGCACCAAGGGCAGCGGCACGACACCCTGGTCGCGCGGCGCGGACGGGCGGCTCACCCTGAAGGGCGGCGTACGCGAGGTGCTGGCCACCGCCATGCTGGAGGCGCTCGGTGTCGAGACCTCGAAGTCGTTCAGCCTGATCGAGACCGGCGAGGCGCTGGAGCGGGGCGACGAGCCCTCCCCGGCTCGATCGGCGGTGCTGGTGCGGCTGTCGCACGCGCACCTGCGCATCGGCACCTTCCAGCGCTTCCAGTTCCTCGAACAGCCCGAGGCGATCGCCCGCCTCGTCGATTACGTGGTCGAAACCTACTATCCCGCCATCCAAGAAGCCGAGCCGGCGGAGCGGGCCGCCCTGTTCTTCGAGGCGATGCTGGCGCGGGTGGCGCGGATGGGCGCCCAGTGGATGGCCGCGGGCTTCGTCCACGGCGTGCTCAACACCGACAACATCAACGTCACCGGCGAGAGCTTCGATTACGGCCCGTGGCGCTTCGCACCCGCCCATGATCCGGCCTTCACCGCGGCCTATTTCGACGAGTGGGGCCTCTACAGCTTCGGCCGCCAGCCCGAGGCCCTGTTCTGGAACCTGAGCCGACTGGCCGATTGCCTGCTCGGTCTCGTGCCGAGGGAGCGGCTGGAGGCGGGGCTGAAGACCTTCGGCCCGGCGCTTCAGGACGCGTTCGCCGAGGCGATCCTGTTCCGGCTCGGGGTCACGCCCGCGCAAGGGGAGGGCGAGGGCGCGGTCCACCGGCTGGTCGGCGCATTCTGGGCCTTCCTCGAAACCAGCCGCGCGCCGTTCGAGCAGGTCTTCTTCGACTGGCGTGGCGGGCTGGCGAGCGAGCCCCGCGCGGCCCGGAGCCCGGCGGGCGAGCACTACGCCAGCGACGCCTTCCGCCCGGTCCACACCGCGCTCCAGGCGATGCGCCCCGCCGCCAAGACCAACCTCGACCACCCTTACTTTGCCCGCGAAACACCCTGCACGATGCTGATCGACGAGGTCGAGGCGCTTTGGGCGCCGATCGCCGAGGCCGATGACTGGTCGGCGTTCCAGGCCAAGCTCGCCGAGATCGAGGCCATGGCCGAGGCCTACGGCACGCAAACCCTCCCCCCGGACGCCTGAGGCGGAGATGGCTCAGCGTTTCGTTCTGCAGGGGCGGACCGCCCTCGTCACGGGGGCCGCGAGCGGCATCGGCGCGGCGCTGAGCCTCGCGCTGGCGGGGCGCGGCTGCGCCCTGGCGCTGGCCGACCGCGACGCGCAGGGCCTCGCCGAGACGGCGCGCGCCACCCGCGCTGCCGGCGTCACGGTCAGCGAGCATGTGCTCGACCTCGCCGACCGGGAGGCGCTCCTCGCACTGCCGGAGGCGGTCCGGGCCCGGCACGGCGGGCTGCACCTCCTCGTCAACAATGCCGGCGTGGCGCTTGGCGGCCGGTTCGAGGACACGGACCCGGCCGACATCGACTGGCTGATGGACGTGAACCTGCACGCAGTGATGCGGCTGACCCATGCCTGCCTGCCGCTGCTGAGGGCTCAAGCACAGGCGCAGATCGTCAACCTGTCGAGCGTGTTCGGCATCATCGCGCCCGCGGGGCAGGCAGCCTACGCGGCGAGCAAGTTCGCGGTGCGCGGCTTCACCGAGGCCCTTCGCCATGAAGTCGAGGGCACCGGGCTCGGCGTCACGCTGGTGCATCCGGGCGGGGTCGCCACCGCCATCGCCCGCAACGCCCGCCGGCCCCGCACCATGGATCCGCACGAAGCGGCCGAGGCTCATCTCGCCTTCGAGCGCCTCCTGACGATGAGCCCGGCGAAAGCCGCCGCGGCGATCCTGCGCGGAATCGAGACGCGGGCGCCCCGCGTGGTGATCGGCGCCGACGCCCGCCGCGCCCTGCTGATCCAGCGCCTGATGCCGGTGCGCTACTGGTCGCTGATCCGCCGCGCCGTTCGAGACACGTAACCATGGCCAGCCTGCGCGCCCATCTCTACGATCTCACCATCCGCCTCGCAGTGAAGGGCCGGCTCGGCGGCACCCACGATGTCTACGCGATCCGCCGCGCCTTCGAGGGCGCCCGGTTCCCGACGCCGGCCGGCGTCGCCTTCACCCCCGGCGAGGTCGGCGGCGTGCCCGGCGAGTGGGCGCAGGCCGAAGGGGCGAAGACGGAAGGGACTCGCGCAGATGGCGAGCACCCCACCCTGCTCTATTGCCACGGCGGCGGCTTCATCGCCTGCTCGGCGCAATTGTACCGCCCGGTTACGGGCCGCTTCGCTCGAGCCGGGTTCCGGGTGTTCACGCCGGATTACCGGTTGGCGCCGGAGCACCCCTTCCCCGCGGCGGTCGAGGATTGCACGGGCGTCTGGGCCACGCTCGCGGAAGCGGGCCCGGCGGTCGTCGCCGGGGATTCCGCGGGCGGCAGCTTGGCGCTCACCACGATCATCGAGGCGCGCCGCCTCGGCCTGACCCCGCCCGTGGCGGCGGCCCTGTTCTCGCCGGCCACCGACCTGATCGGCCGCAGCGCCTCGTTCCGCACGAATGGGCGGCGCGACGCGATGTTCCGCCCCGAGGCGCTGATGCGGCTGGTTCCGGCCTACCTCGCCGGCGCCGACCCCGCTGACCCGCGCGCCTCGCCGATCGAGGCGGATTTTTCCGGGTTTCCGCCGCTCCTGATCCATGTCGGCGTCCGCGAGATCCTGCGCGACGATTCCCTGCGCCTCGCCGAGAAGGCGAAGGCCGCGGGCGTGCCGGTCGAACTCACGGTGTTTCCCGTGGTGGCGCATGCCTGGCAGCTCGCCGAGAGCTTTCTGCCCGAGGCACGCCGCTCCCTCGACGAGGCCGCGATCTTCCTGCACCGCGCCCTGAAAGCGCCCCCCCATCCTGAGGCGGAGGTCGCCGCGTGAGCGAAGCGCCCCTCGATCTCGTCATCGTCGGCGCCGGCTTTTCCGGCCTCGCCATGGCGATCCGCGCGCGGCAGGCCAGGTTCGACCGCCTCCTCGTGCTGGAGAAGGCCGCGGGCGTCGGCGGCACGTGGCGGGAGAACACTTATCCGGGGGCCGCCTGCGACGTGCCCTCGCAGCTCTACTCCCTCTCCTTTGCGCCGAAATCCGATTGGTCGCGCCTCTTCGCGCCGCAGCCCGAGATCGAGGCTTATCTCGAAGGGCTCGTGGCCGCGCACGGCCTCGCGCCGTTCCTGCGCCTGGAGACCTGCGTGACGCGCGCCGTCTTCGATGCGGCAGCGGGCCTGTGGCGGGTCGAGACCGACAGGGGCGTCGTCTCCGCCCGCGTGCTCGTCGGTGCCATGGGCGCCCTGCACCACCCTGCCCTGCCCCGCCTCCCCGGCCTGGAGCGGTTCTCGGGAAAAGCCTTCCACTCGGCGGCCTGGGATCATTCCTACGACCTGAGGGCCAAGCGCGTCGGCGTGATCGGCACGGGGGCGAGCGCGGTGCAGTTCGTGCCGGAGATCGTCGGCCGCGTCGCCCACCTCACCCAGTTCCAGCGCTCGGCCCCCTGGATCCTGCCCCGCGGCGACCGCCCGACCGGGCGCGGATTCCAGTGGCTGATGCGGATCGCCCCCCTGCGCCGTCTCCACCGCGCCTCGCTGTTCTGGCGCCGCGAGGTTGCAGCACTCGCGGGCTTCACCCGCGTCTCGCGCGTGACCGCTTTGGCCGAAGCGTGGTCCCGCCGGCACCTCGCGGCTTCGATCGCCGATCCGGCTCTGAGACGACAGCTCACGCCCGACTACCGGCTCGGCTGCAAGCGGGTGCTGCTCTCCGACGACTATTACCCGGCGCTGGCCCGGCCCAACGCGAGCCTCGTCACGGCGCCGATCCGTGAGGTTCTGCCCCACGGCATCGTCACGGCCGACGGCGCCGAACACCCGCTCGACATGCTGATCTTCGCCACCGGCTTCGCCCCCGGCGGCAGCGTTGTGCGCACGGAGGTGATCGGGCGCGACGGGTTAAGTTTGCTGCAAGCATGGAAGCAGGGAGCGGACGCCTTCCGCGGCGTCTCCGTGGCGGGCTTCCCGAACTTCTTCCTGCTGCTCGGCCCCAATACCGGGCTCGGCCACAACTCGGTGCTGCTGATGGTCGAGGCGCAGGTCGCCCACGTGCTCGGCGCGCTGAAGCGGCTGCGCGACCAGCCCGGCGGCGTGCTGGAGGTGCGCCCCGAGGCTCAGGCGCGCTTCCGCGAAGAGGTCGATGCGCGGATGCAGGACAGCATCTGGACGCAGGGCGGCTGCGGCAGCTGGTATCTCGACCGCGCGGGGCGCAACCGCACCCTCTGGCCCGGGACGGTGGGGGATTACGTGCGCGGCACCGAGCGGATGCGGGTGGAGGATTACAGGCTCACCGATCCTCCAGGGCTTTGCCCTGGACCCACGAAAGGACTTGTCCTTTCGAAACCCTGATTATCTCGGCCGGTCCTGTTTGCGTTCGACCTCCAGGCGTATTCCCCGGCCGGCCAGGAGGATTTCGGCGAGGAAGGCCAGGATCGCCAGGATGGTGCAGCTGAGCGCAAGGCCGAAGCAAGCGAACAGCACGGAGGCCGCGGAGGCGTCCCTGAGGGCGCCGACGAACAGGGTCAGCACGGCCGCACCCGTCATCACGCCGCCGAGGCTCGCCAGCACCACGGCGAGATCGAGCAGAAGCGAGCGCCGGCGCAGGTAGGCGAGGCGGCGGGCCAGCGTCGCCCGCGCCGCCTCGTCCGCACCGGGCAGGCTGGCCGAGAGCGCGTCGACCTTGTCGGCGACGCGGCCGAGGCGGGTCGAGAACACGTTGAGCAGGGTCGCCAGCGCCGAGAGCAGGAAGGCGGGGGCGAGCGCCACCTGGATGATGTGGGCGATGCTCTCGGGATCGCCCGTCGTGGTCTGGAACATGCCGTCGGGTTCGTCTCAGGCCCGGCGGGCGCGGCGCCGCTCGCGGAAGATGAGGGCGAGGTTGCGCAGGTAGATGAAGGTGGACAGCCCCTGCCCGATGATGATCACCGGCTCCCGCCGCACGAAGCCGTAGACCAGGGTCATCAGCCCGCCGATGATCGACAGGAACCAGAACGAGAGCGGCATCACGCTCTTGCCCGCGCGCTCGCTGGCGATCCATTGCAGGATGAAGCGCGAGCCGAACACGAGCTGCGCCCCGATGCCGAACACCAGCCAGAAATCGAAGCGGGTGACGAACACGTCGTAGAAATAGGCCGGCAGGTCCTCGGCGAGCTGGATCAGCATGGGTTCACCGGCTCTCGCTGTGCGGGATTTCCTCGGCCCGGGGGGCCGGGCGGCGCCGCCGGATCAACCACCACACCCCGGCCAGATCGAGGATGCCGACCCAGAGCCGGTCGAACATCCCGTAATTCGAGTGCCCGGTGAAGCGGGGCCGGTCCACCACGTCGCGGTGGACCACGCCGAACCCCTCGCGGGTGACGAGCGCGGGCATGAAGCGGTGGAGCGCGTCGAAATAGGGGAGCGTGAGGTAGACCTCGCGGCGAAACACCTTGAGCCCGCAGCCGGTATCGCGGGTGGCGTCCTTCAGGATCTTTCCGCGCACGCCGTTGGCGATCCGCGACTGGAACTGCTTCCACGCCCCTTTCCGGCCGATCCGCTGCCCCTGCGCGAGCCCGACCGTCGGGCCGGCCTGCTCGAGGGCGGCATAGAGCACGGGGATGAAGGACGGATCGTTCTGGCCGTCGCCGTCGAGCGTGGCGATGACGGGCGCGTGGGCGCGCAGAACGCCGCTGCGCACCGCCCCGCTCTGGCCGCCGCCGCGGTCATGGCGCACCACCCTGAGCCACGGCTGCTTGGCCTGCAGGCCGCGGAGGGTCGCCAGCGTTGCGTCGGTCGAGCCATCATCGACGTAGATGACCTCGAAGGGTGCCAGCGTCTCGCAGGCATGGCTGATCTCGGCTACCAGGGCCTCGATGTTGCCGGCCTCGTTCTTCACCGGCACCACCACGCTGAGGCGCGGCGGCCGAAAGACAGGATCTACGGACTGGGTCGTCGTGCTCATGGCGTGGAACCCGGCAGCGCGGCGTAGGCGGAGACCCCGACCGGCTTGCCGCCGTTGATGTTGAAGCCGGTGACCCGGCCGACGGGGCTAAGCGGTTGCCCGCCTTGGGCAGTCGCGAATTCGGCGGCGAACCGGTCCTCGACCAGCACGAGGCGGCAGCCGCCCTCACCTAGGAAGGCGATGGCCTCCGCGCCGGAATTCAGCATGGCCAGATCCGTGCCGACGGTGAAGACGAGGCTCGGCTCGCGAAGGCCGAGGCTTGCCACACGCGGCGCCTCGCAGGGCAGGGCATCGCGGATCGCAGCGAGCCGCGGCGAGACCTTGAGGCTTTGCAGCACCGGCTGGGTCAAGCCGAACACGGCGCCCGACAGTACCACCGAAGCGGCGACGGCGAGCACCAGAGCGCCCTCCCCTGCCTCTTGCCGTGTCCCTTGCCCCGCCCCTTCCCTCGCCCCGCGGGCGAAGGCGGCCCAGGCGAGGCCGGCGAGTAGGCAGGTGGCGAGCAGCAGCGGCAGGGCGGCCAGTGGCAGCACATGGTCGAGACGCCACGCGGCGAGGCTGAGGCCCAGCGTCAGCCCGACTGGAATCAGCACCACGAGCCCCGCCACCCAGCGCGCGCCCGGACGTCGCGGGTCAAGCGCGCCGCGCGACAGTGCCAGCACGGTGAGGATCGCCACCGCCGGCATCAGGGGGAGGACGTAATGCGGCAGCTTGGTCGGCACCGCCTCGAAGATCAGCCACATCGGCACGATCCAGGCGAGCAGCAGCGCCACCGCCTCCTCGCCCCGCCGCGCCCAGGCGAAGGGAAGGCTGAGGGCGGCGAAGGCGGCGCCCGGCCAGAAGGTGGCGAAGAAGGCCAGCGCGTAGGCGCCGGGCGGGCCCCAATGCTTCTCGGCGCCGGTGCCGACCTTGCCGAGCATGTCGCGCCCCACCGCCTCGCCGAAGAAGGCGCCGCCGCTCTTCCAGGCGATCGCCAGGAACCAGGGCGCCACGACGGCGAGCGTGATGAGGAGGCCTAGGCGCGGGCGCAGGTCGAGCAGCCAGCGGGCCGAGCCCTCGCGCAGACACAGCACGAAGGCGGCGAGCCCGGCAAAGAGCGGCACCATCGGCCCCTTCACAAGGATACCGAGCGCGAGCCCGAGCCAGAAGACCAAGGCCGTCCCGAGCGAGGCCGGGCCGCGGCGCCGTTCCAGCCGGGCGCGCCCGAGCCAGGCGCGGGCAAGCGCGCCGAACGCGGCGACCGAGCAGGCGGTGAGCAGCGCGTCGGTCTTGGCAAGGCGCGCTTCCGCCGAGAGCATGATGCAGGCGGAAAATAGGGCGGCGGCCAGCAGCGCCCGGCGTCGGTCGAGCAGGGCGAGGCCTGCCCAGTAGGTCAGCAGGGTCGCCGCCAGCGCGCCGAGAAGCGAGGGGATCCGGTAGAGCCCGATCTGCGTGCGCGCCTGCTTCACACCGAGCGCCTCGCCGGCCGCGACGGCGGCGGCCTGGGTCCAGTAGATCCCGACCGGCTTCTTGTGGCGGGCCTCGGCCTGGAAGCGGATATCGACGAGGTCGCCCGTCTCCAGCATCTGCTTGGAGGCTTGGGCAAAGCGCGGCTCGTCCCGGTCCATCGGCTGGAGCGAGGCAAGGCCCGGCAGGAAACTGGCGAGACCGATCAGCAGGAGCAGGAGGCAGGCGCGGAGATGGCTCGCGGCCCCGAAGGACAGCACCCGATCGCCAAGGCGCAGCGCGCCGTCGAGCGGCCAGCCACCCTCCGCCTGTGACAGCGCGGCCGGCGCGACGCCAAGGCGCGTCATCGGCGGGGCCCGCCCCCGATGGGTGCGGTCCGGCTCTGGCGGGGAGGAACGGGCATCGGCGGCTCGGGCGCGGATGAAAAAGGCCGGCGGACGGCCCGCGCCCCGGCCGGGCGCCGTGTCGATGATCCGCTTCGGATTGTCAAATGCGGAGATCCGCAGCGCCACCGGGTGCGGGGCCACCAGCAAAAAGCAACGCGACCATGCACTGGGTGGGTAGCCGGACCGGAAGGGCGACCCTATATTCCTCTCATGGCAAACAACAGCGCAAATCCCTACACCCTCGAAATCGAAGCCTGCGAGCGCCCTGCCGGGCACTTCACCTGGGCCATCCGCCGGAACGGCAAACTCTTCCAGCGCGCGGATCGCGTGCAGACCACGGAAGAGGCCGCAGAGCGTAGCGGGCTCGCCGCCCTGGAAAAGCTCCTCAGCGGCCGGGAGCGTTGATCGGCCTTTTCGACCGACTTACGCCTCAAATCCCTCAGACCTGACAAGGCTCCCGGGCTCGCGCCCGCGGGGCCTTTTCTATGCCGTTGATCGCCCGCGAGGCTCGGATAATCTCCTCCTGAAACGGGAGGCGAGACCATGGCGCGCACGACGATCTACGACCGCGATCTCGACCCGAATCCCGCGAACTTCCAGCCGCTCACGCCGCTGACCTATCTCGATCGCGCCGCCCGCACCTTCCCGGACCGGGTTGCGGTGATCCACGGGCCCCTGCGCCGCTCCTACGCCGACCTTTACGCCCGCTGCCGCCGCCTCGCTGCGGCTTTGGCCGCCCGCGGCATCGGCCGCGGCGACACGGTGGCGGTGCTGCTCGCCAACACGCCCGCGATGATCGAGTGCCACTACGGCGTGCCGATGACGGGGGCGGTGCTCAACACCCTCAACACCCGCCTCGACGCGGCGGCTCTGGCCTTCTGCCTCGACCACGGCGAGGCCAAGGTCTTCATCGTCGATCGCGAGTTTGCGCGGATCGGGCGCGAGGCACTCGACAAGGCCGGGGTCTCGCCCCTCGTCATCGATTACGACGACCCTGAATTCACCGGAGACAGCGCCCCCGTCGGCGAGACCGACTACGAAGATTTCCTCGCCGCCGGCGATCCCGATTTCGACTGGGCCATGCCGGGCGACGAGTGGGACGCGATCTCGCTGAACTACACCTCCGGCACCACCGGCGATCCGAAAGGCGTGGTCTATCACCACCGCGGCGCGGCCCTGCTCTCGCTCGGCAACGTCATCACCGCCGGGCTGCCGCAGCACGCGGTCTATCTCTGGACCCTGCCGATGTTTCACTGCAACGGCTGGTGCTTCCCCTGGACGCTCTCGATCGTCGCCGGCACCCATGTCTGCCTGCGGCAGGTGCGGGCGCCCGCGATGTACGCGGCTCTGGCCGAGCACGGCGTCACCCACCTGTCGGGCGCGCCGATCGTGATGTCGACGCTGCTGAACGCCCCCGAGGCGCAGAAGCGCCCCCTCCCCCGCAGGGTCCACTTCCTCACCGCCGCCGCGCCGCCGCCCGAGGCGGTGCTCGCCGCCATGGGCGAGGCCGGCTTCGACGTCACCCATCTCTACGGCCTGACCGAGACGTACGGCCCGGCGGTCGTGAACGCATGGCACGAGGATTGGGACGCGCTGTCCCGCGACGAGCAGGCCAGGAAGAAGGCCCGCCAGGGCGTGCGCTACCCCGTGCTGGAAGGGCTCGACGTGCGCGACCCCGAGACGATGGAATCCCTACCCGCCGACGGCACCAGCCTCGGCGAGGTGATGTTCCGCGGCAACGTGGTGATGCGCGGCTACCTGAAGAACCCGGCCTCGACCGAGGCCGCCTTCAAGGGCGGCTGGTTCCGCTCCGGCGATCTCGGGGTGAAGCATCCCGACGGCTACATCCAACTGAAAGACCGCTCGAAGGACATCATCATCTCGGGCGGCGAGAACATCTCCTCGATCGAGGTAGAGGACGCGCTGTTCAAGCACCCGGCGGTCGCGGCCGCCGCCGTCGTCGCCAAGCCCGATGCGAAATGGGGCGAGACGCCCTGCGCCTTCATCGAGCTGAAGGAGGGGCGGGAGGCGACCTCCGAGGAACTGGTCGCGTGGTGCCGCGAGCGGCTCGCCCCCTACAAGCTGCCGCGCCACGTGGTGTTCGGCGAGCTGCCGAAAACCTCGACGGGCAAGGTGCAGAAATTCTTGTTGCGGGAGAAGGCGCGGGAGGAGTGAAGTCCCAATACGCGATCCTGAAAGGATCGACCGGACGAGGTATGGGCCGAGCGCTTCACTCCACGCCCAATTGCTGCGCGGCGCTCATGATCGCGGTCATGCGGTAGGGCTTCATCACTAGCACGCTCTCGCTCACCTGCCGGGGTTGCTCGGCACTGTAGCCGGTCACGTAGATCACCGGCAGGGCTGGATGCAGCACGCGGGCGCGCTCGGCGAGGTCCCAGCCGTCGAGCTGGCCCGGCAGGCGGATATCGGTGAACAGGAGATCGACGCGCCCGGCCCCCTGGAGCAGGCCGTAGGCCTCTTCCGCGGTGCCGGCGCTGAGCACGGCGAAGCCGGCATCCTCGAACTCCATGGTCACGGCGCTGAGCAGCATCTCTTCGTCCTCGACGACGAGAACTGTCCGCTTGTCGGCCATACGTCCCCCCTCCCACGTCTTCTTGTTATTCGACAGGCCCGCATCCGGAAGGCGCAAGAGCCGCAAAGCCTTTCGAGTGCGGGCCCACCCGCATCATCTTTTTCCGAAAGCCGGCGACCACCTTTCGGGATGATGCTCTTCGCTTTCGTTCTCGCATCATCTTTTTTCCGAAAGCCGGCGGCCAGCTTTCGGGATGATGCTTTAGCCCGCGACCGCCACCGGCGGCAGCAGCGGCGCAAAGCCCGGTTCGGCAACCGGAGCCGGCCGCGCCGCCGGACGGCTCATGGCGGGCGCCTGCGCTGGGAAGGACAGGCGCACCGTCGTGCCGGGCCTGCCGTCGCGCACGAAAGCGGCGCTGCCGCCCGATTGCTGCGCGAAGCCGAACACTTGGCTCAGGCCCAGGCCGGTCCCCTGCCCCAACGGCTTCGTGGTGAAGAACGGCTCGAAGGCCCGCGCCTCGACCTCCGGCGCCATGCCGGCTCCGGTGTCGGACACTTCGACGGCGAACCCATCGCCTTCGGGCAGCGGCCGGGTGGCGAGGGTGAGCGTGCCGCCCTCCGGCATCGCATCGCGGGCATTGACCGCGAGGTTGAGGATCGCGCTCTCGAACTGGTTCGGATCGATCCTCACCCGCGGCAGGTCCGGGGCGAGATCGGTCTCCAGCCGGATGCGCGGGCCGATCGTGCCGCGCAGGAACTCGGCAAAGGAGGCGATCTGCGCGTTCACGTCGGTGCTGACCGGGGAGAGCGGTTGGCGGCGGGCGAAGGCCAGCAGCTTGTGCGTCATCGTCGCCGCCCGCTCAGCGCCCTTCACCGCATCGCGCAGGCGCGTGCGCAGGGGGCTCGCCTCGGGCAGGCCGCGCTCGACCCGGTCGAGGTTGAGCAGCACCACGTTGAGCAGGTTGTTGAAGTCGTGGGCCACGCCGCCGGTGAGTTGCCCGATCGCCTCCATCTTCTGGCTCTGGCGCAGGGCCTCCTCGGCCCGCGCGCGCTCGGCATTGGCGGCCTCCAGAGCGGCGAGCGCCGCGTCGCGCTCAGCGATACGGGCCTGCAGCGCCTCGTTGGCCTGCCGGAGCTGGGTCGGAGATGGCAAGGTCAGCGCCTTCGGGATCAGGACCCAGAGCGCGACCGCCGTGCCGATGGAGGCCATGCCGGTGATGAGCTTGACCGCGGCCTCCAGCCCATAATCCGGCACCCAGAGCGTCCAGATCGCCATGAGATGCGTCGCGCCGCAGGCGGTGATGAACACCGCGAACGACCAGAACATCCAGCCGAACACCACGTCGCGGCGGCGGGACACGAAATAGGCCAGACCGACGGGGATCGAGAAATAGGCGAAGGCGATCAAGCTGTCGGAGACGACATGCGTCCAGATCAGCTCCGGGCGCCACAGCAGACAGATGCCGTGGGGCGAAAGATTTTCGACCTCCCACAGCCGCCGCAGAAGTTCGAGCATCAACCCCGGTCCCCCGCTCCGCCGCGCACGATCCCGAAGGCTGCGCAGGCCCATGCCACAGCATCGTCCCGAAAGATGGCCCCAGGCTTTCGCGACGATGCTCGAACAAAAATCCGCGGCATCGTTCCGGGTTCGATTTCCAGGACGAGGCCCGAGACATGAACGATCGGGCGCGCCGGCGAATGCGGCCCGCCCTCACCCCAAATCTCTACGCGAGACACCGGCGCCGACCAAACATTAAGTCTTACTTAACCCTATTCGCTCATCACCGGGGGTGGCTTTCGAGGGCGGGCGCGAGTGTCGGCGCAACGGGCAATCACGCAGGTTGAGGCTTCGCAAAGGGCCGTGCAGGGAGCCTTGAAAGGCGCCTCGCAGGGAACCCCGGACGCGGCCTCCCATGAGACGCCGGCCGACGCGCGCCTGCGGCGCATCAGTCTCGGCAGCCTGCTGTCCGCCACGGCGCGGCGCCACCCCGACCGGATCGCGGTGGTCGACCCCGCCGACAAGCCGGATTGGAGCGACCGGCCCGCCATCACCTGGACCTACGCCGCGGCCGCCGAGATCGTGGAGCGCCTCGCCCGCGGCCTGCGGAGCTGGCGCCTGCCGCCGGGAAGCCGCATCGGCCTGTGTCTGCCGGGCTCGGCCGAGAGCGCGCTGGCGATCCTCGCCGTCGAGGCCGCCGGCCACGTCGCCTGCCTGCTCCCGGTCTCCTGGGATGAAGATCGCCTGCTTGCCGCGGCGCAGAACGTCGCGCTGAGCGCGGTGCTGACCCAGGCCCGCCTCGGCTCCGCCGCGCCCGCCGAGCGCCTCTGCGCCGTCGCCGCGCGCTATTTCGGCCTGCGCTACCTCGCCGCCTTCGGCCCCGACGTGCCGGATGGGGTGATCAATCTCGACCGGTTCGTCCTCGACGGCCCTGCCGGAGAGCCGGCCGGACCGGCCCCCGCCGCGGCCGGCATCGTCAGCTTCATCGGCGGCGACCCCGAGCAACCGGTCTACCGCAGCGGCGAATCGGTGGTGGCGGCGGCGGCGGCCCATCTCGTGGCGATGCGGGTCGCGCCCGCCGAGCGCATCCTCAGCCTGATCGGCCCGCACGACCTGCGCGGCCTTGCCACCGGGCTCGCGGCTGCCCTCGTCGCGGGGGCCACGCTGGAGACGCTGCCGCTGTTTGACGGAGCCGCCTTCGCGACGGCCCTGCGCCGGCCGGGTCCGACGCATCTCGTCGCCCCCGCCTTCCTCGAAAAGAACCTCGCCGGCCGCGACCTGCCGACGGATCTGCGCTCCGTCGCCCTGGTGCACCGGGCGCCGGTCCGCTTCCGCAGCCGCAGCCGCGCCGTGGACCGGCCGCAGGGCCTGCGCCTCGAGACGGTGATCGACACCGTCGCCTTCGACGAGACGGCGATCCTCTCCGGCCGGCGCGGGACGACGGGCGACCTCTCGCTGGTGCTCGGCAAGCCGGAGCGGCTTGCCCTTCCCGCCGCCCTGCTGTCCATGAGGCGCGGCGCGGACGATTGCCTCGCCTTCCGCGGCCAGGCCTGCACCGTCACGCCATTGCAGCGCGGAAATCGGCAGGCGATCCCGAGCGGGGTGTGGCAGGAGACGCCTTACGCGCCGGTGCTGTTCGCGGGCTTCGCCACCGCGATCGAGGTCGCGGAGCCGTCCGATTCCGCCGGCTCCCCAAAAATTTTTGCGCCTGCGTAATGGGGCCGGCCACCGGTGCGTTCCGCGGTGCCGTCCTCTCAAGCAGACAGATAAAAAATCGATTGAAGGAAATGACTTAGGCGAGAACCGGGGCAGCCAGGGATTCACGTCCCCGACTTGTGCGGCGCAGTTCATCCAGCCTTCAGCACGGCGATTCCATGTTCACCCAGCTCCATGGCCGGCGAACCAATCGTGGCCATGCGGGTTATCCGGGGTGCCCCTTCACACAGGGCGCGACATGGGGTAACGCTTAAGCCTATGGGTGCGCTGCAACAAGTGCTTGTCGTCGATGATGGCCGCCGCGCCGTCGATCGCTCTCTTGCCGCCGACCTCGCCGGGCTCGGTTATGCAAGCGTCACCGCTTCCATCGAAGCGGCGGACGATGTCCTCGCCGTGATCGCCCGTCCTGCGGCGATTCTCCTTCAGCTCTCGTCCAGCACGAACCCGCATCTCGCTGCGCTCGCCGATCGGCTGCGCGCCCGGATGCGTGCCGGCGGCATTCCGGTCATCGAGATGGACGACGCGGGACCCCGCCCCGGCGCACCCGTCGATCTCAAGAGCCGGATCGGTCCGTACGTGCTCGCTGAGCCCGAGCTTTAGGTCTTTCCCGTAACGGGACAATGACGGCGGGCCGCGGGCCCGCCTTTTTCATGCGCGAGCGGGCGATTACGCCGCTGCGATGATCTCGCTCTCGCGAACGGCGCGTTCGGCCGAGCCGGAGCGGATCCGGTAGGAGGGCTCACCGGTCGGATCGTCGGGCATCAGGCGGACGACTTCGCTGATCGTGCCGAAGCCCAGCCGCTCGTCGGTGGGGGACGATTGAGCGCGGCGAACCCGCTGACCGATCTTGAACTTATGAAACATCGATGTCTCCTCGAACGCATTCCGTCGAAGCGGGAAGCCGCTTCGGCGGAGGAGAGCCCCTTCAAGACAACGGGTCAGAGCTGGTCTCGATCGCACGTCCGACCGAAAGCGGCCCAGCTCCGTGCCGGGGCAAGCCCACGAGCCGGGGATCCGACTCACGGGAAAGCGATAGCGCGCTCAGCGGCGCAGCTTGATCTTGGCCTTGCGGGCGGCGTAGCGGGCGTCCCGCTCTTCCTTCTGCTTGGCCTGGGCCTCGCGGGCACGCTCGGCGGCAGCCTCGATTTCGGCGGCCTTGCGCGCCACTTCGGCCTCGCGCTCGGCGGCGGCGATGGCAGCCAGCCGCTCGGCATCGAGGCGCCGCTGCGTCTCGCGCTCCTTGACCCGCTCGTCGCGCGCAACGGCGATCGCACGGCGCTCGGCCTGGCGGGCCTGCACAGCCGGATCATCATTGGAGGGGCGGGCGCGGAAGCGGGCGAGCATGGCCTCCCGGGAGGAAGCCGAATCCTGGCGACGGTCGTCGAAGGAGTTTTGTTTGGTGAAGCTCACAGAGTGTCCTTGATCGTACCGGGTCCGGGATGAACCACGGCCTTAAAAGCGCAAAGCCGCTCCAGTCCGGAGCGGCTTCGACATATCGGGTTCAGGCGCGAATTACGCGACTTGGAGCTGACCCGCCGACTGCTTGCCGGAGCGACGGTCGGTTTCCATCTCGTAGGAAACCTTCTGGCCTTCGGTGAGGCCACGCAGGCCGGCGCGCTCGACGGCGGAGATGTGGACGAAAACGTCCTTCGAGCCGTCCTCAGGCTGGATGAAGCCGAAGCCCTTCTGCTCGTTGAACCACTTGACGGTGCCGATGCTCATAGAATGTCCTTGTCTCCGCAGGATTCAGGTAGAGAGCCTTGCGCCATGCAGCGCCAGGCTATGTCGTTCGACCGATAACGAAGGAAAATGAGAACCGCCCTGCGGAGGCGTCACGGCCCAGAAAATCCGGCCTCGCATCGATAAGATCTATATGCGACTCGAATGAAGCTTTATCAAGGCTCGTTTTATTTTTCGAGATGCAAGAATTGTTGGCAGGTCATTCGAAATGACCTGCCGCTTCAAGCGATTCATCAACGCGCAGCGTGAGTTGAGAAGGATCTCCCACACCGCGATCTCTCGCTTATATCGCGCGTGACACGCCCGCTCCGCCCTCCCGCTCCAACGGCAAGGGGCCGGCGGTCTCGCGCAGGCCCGGTCAGGCAGCCTTCTTGGCCCGCTTGGCGATCGTGACGAGCCCGCGCAGGATCTGCGTCGTCTCCTTCAGCCGCCGCGGGATGCCGTCGAGTTCGCGGATGAACACGACGCTCATGTCGGGCCGCACCTTGGCGAAGGAGCCCTGCTCCACGACCATGGCGGCAAGCCCTTGCGGGTTGGCGAAGGAGCGGTTGCGGAAGTGGACCACCACGCCCTTCGGCCCGGCCTCGACCTTCTCGACATTGGCGTCGCGGCACAGGATCTTGATGGTCACGATCTTCAGGAGCTGTTCCACCTCCGGCGGCAGCGGGCCGAAGCGGTCGATCAGCTCGGCACCGAAGCTCTCCATCTCGGCATCGTTCTCGAGGGTCGAGAGGCGCCGGTAGAGGCCGAGCCGGACGGTCAGATCCTCGACGTAGTCCTCGGGGATCGTGACCGGAGCGCCGAGCGCGATGGTCGGCGACCACGCTTCCTCCACCGGCTCCTCGATGCCGGCCTTGAGGGCGGTGACCGCATCCTCCAGCATCTGCTGGTAGAGCTCGTAACCCACTTCCTTGATGTGGCCGGACTGGGCATCGCCCAGGAGGTTGCCGGCGCCGCGGATGTCGAGATCGTGGCTCGCGAGCTGGAAGCCGGCGCCCAGCGTGTCGAGGCTCTGGAGCACCTTCAGGCGCTGTTCGGCCTGGGTCGTGAGCTGGCGGTTGGCCGGCGTCGTGAACAGGGCGTAGGCCCGCGCCTTCGAGCGACCGACACGCCCGCGCAACTGGTAGAGCGCGGCCAGACCGAACATGTCGGCCCGGTGCACGATCAGGGTGTTGGCGGTCGGGATGTCGAGGCCGGATTCGACGATCGTGGTCGAGAGCAGCACGTCGTACTTACCCTCGTAGAACGCCGTCATCACGTCCTCGAGCTGGCCCGCCGCCATCTGGCCGTGGGCGACCGCGACGGTGGTCTCGGGCATCTCGGTGTCGAGGAAGCGTTTGACCTCGGCCAAGTCCTCGATGCGCGGGGCGACGTAGAACGACTGGCCGCCGCGATAGCGTTCGCGCAGCAGCGCCTCGCGGACCAGCAGCGGATCGAACGGCGTCACGAAGGTGCGCACCGCCAGCCGGTCCATCGGGGGCGTGGCGATGATCGAGAGTTCGCGCACACCCGTCATGGCGAGTTGCAGCGTGCGCGGAATCGGGGTGGCCGAGAGCGTCAGCACGTGCACGTCGGCCTGGAGCGCCTTGAGCCGCTCCTTGTGGGCGACGCCGAAATGCTGCTCCTCGTCGACGATGATGAGGCCGAGATCCTTGAACGCGACGTTCTTGGCGAGCAGGGCATGGGTGCCGACGACGATGTCGACCGTCCCGTCGGCGAGCCCGGCCCGGTTCTGGCGCTGCTCGCCCGCCGAGACGAAGCGCGAGAGCTGCGCGACGTTGATCGGCAGGCCCTTAAACCGTTCGGCAAACGTGCGAAAATGCTGGCGGGCGAGAAGCGTGGTGGGCACCACCACCGCCACCTGCTTGCCGGAGATCGCCGCCGCGAAGGCGGCGCGCAGGGCCACCTCGGTCTTGCCGAAGCCGACATCGCCGCAGACGAGGCGGTCCATCGGACGCCCCGCGTTGAGGTCGTCGAGCACCGCGTCGATGGCGTTGGCCTGATCCTCGGTCTCCTGGAAGGCGAAGCGGGCGGCGAATTCCTCGTAGAGCCCCTCCGGCGCCTTGAGGCTGGGGGCGGACTTCACGAACCGCGCAGCGGCGATCTTGATGAGGTCGCCAGCCATCTCGAGGATGCGGCGCTTCATCTTGGCCTTGCGGGCCTGCCAGGCGCCACCGCCCAGGCGGTCCAGCGCGACCTCCGAATCCTCTGAGCCGTAGCGGGTCAGGAGCTCAATATTCTCCACCGGCAGCAGCAGCAGGCCGCCGGCATATTGCAGTTCGAGGCAATCGTGCGGCGCGCCCGCCGCGGTGACGGTCTTGAGCGTGACGAAGCGGCCGATGCCGTGGTCGGCATGGACCACGAGATCGCCGGGCTGGAGCGCCTGCACCTCCAGGATGATGTCCTGCGGGCGCTTGGACTTGCGCTTCTGGCGCACCAGCCGGTCGCCCAGGATGTCGCCCTCGGCCACCACCGCGAGCCGATCGAGGGTGAAGCCGGATTCCAGCCCCCAGACCGCGACCGCCACATCGGTGCCGCGCTTGAGCGCGTTGACCGCGGCGAAGGTGTTGATCACCGTCGGCTTCTTGAGCCCGTGGTCGGTCAGCACGCCGCAGAGCCGGTCGCGCGAGCCTTCGGACCAGGATCCAAGGATCACGTGATGCCCGGACGCCTGGAGATCCCGGATATGCGCGACCGCCGCGTCGAACACGCTGGCCGCGTCGTCGGCCCGCTCAGGCGCGAAGCTTCGCCCGGCCCTGGCGCCGCAATCGATCACCGCGCGCTCGTCGGAATCCGGCGTCGCGAAGGGGGTGAGCCGGACCACCGTGCCGGACTCGACCTTGCTCTTCCATTCGTTGGGCGTGAGGTAGAGCGCGCGCGGCGGCAGCGGCTTGTAGGGCGCGACGCCGCTCTGCGGGTTCTTCAGCGCCGCTTCGCGGGCCTGGAAATAGTCCTGGATCAGGGCGAGCCGCTCGGTGGCCGCCTCCTCCACCTGCGGGTCGAACAGCATCGGCACCTCGCCGAGATAGTCGAACAAGGTGTCGAGGCCGTCGTAGAACAGCGGCATCCAGTGCTCGAGGCCGGCATAGCGCCGGCCCTCGCTCACCGTCTCGTAGAGCCGGTCATCGCGGGTCGCCGCGCCGAAGCTCGACAGGTAGCCCTGCCGGAAGCGCCGGATCGTCTCGGTGGTGAGTTGCACCTCGCTCATCGGCACGAGGTCGAGGGAGCGCAAGGCCCCCACCGTGCGCTGCGTCTCGGGATCGAAGGCGCGGATCGATTCGAGCGTGTCGCCGAAGAAGTCGAGGCGGATCGGGTTCGGCAGGCCGGGGGGCGACAGGTCGAGGATACCGCCGCGCACGGCGTATTCGCCGGTATCCCGCACCGTTCCCGTGCGCAGGAAGCCGTTCGCTTCCACCCAGGCCACGACCTTGTCCATCGGCACCACGTTGCCGATCGCCGCCGAGAAGGTCTCGACGGCCACGCGCGACCGCGGCGGCACCCGCTGCACCAGAGCGTTGATGGTGGTGCAGAGAATGCGCGGCTTCTCCTCCGACGAGCGCGAACGGGTCAGCCGCGACAGCGCGGTCATGCGCTGGGCGGCGATAGCACCGTTCGGCGACACCCGGTCGTAGGGCTGGCAATCCCAGGCCGGAACGCTCATCGCCTCGATCTCGGGGGCAACGAACTTCAGCGCGTTCTGGAAGGCGTTGGAGCGGCCGGAATCGCGGGCGACGTGGACCAGCACCGCCGGCCCTTCGAACGAACCGGACAGCGCGCGGGCGAGGTCGGCGGCCACCAGCGCATCGAAGCCGTCGGGGACGCTCGCCAGCGTCGGGCTGTCGCCGCGCTTGATCGCATCGAGCGCCTTGGTGAGCGGTGCCGATTTCGGCAGGGCGAAGCGCGCGGTCTGCGGCTTCGGAGCGGGTGGCTTGGGTTGGGGCTTGGCCATCGAGCGTGCTGTATCAGGGGAAACGGATCGAGATGGGGCGTGGATCACCCGCGATCCAAACCATTCCCCTCATCCTGAAGTGCAGAGCGAAGATAAGCCTCGAAGGAGGGCTCCAGGGATCGCACGGTCTCTGGAGCCCTCGTTCGAGGCCCGCTGACGCGGGCACCTCAGGATGAGGGGGCAAGTGGAAGATAGGGAGCGCCGATCCTCGTTTCAGCTATGGATCGGCGCGTCGTGCCGATGAAACGCCTTGAGCCGGCGGTAGACGGCGGTGTCGTAATTCTCCGGGGTCGCGTCCTCTCCCGTGAGCCAGCGGAACAGGTCGCGGTCGGGCACTTCGATCAGCGCCTCGAACTGCGTCAGTTCCTCCTCGGACAGCGCGCCGATCTCGGAATCGGCGAAGCGGCCCATGATCAGGTCCATCTCGCGGATGCCGCGGTGCCACGCGCGAAACAGCGTGCGGCGGCGGCGCGGGTCGAGGTCGGCGCTGGTTCGGGTGGTGCCGGACATGGGCTGTCCCCTGGTAATCCTGACCCCGCATGTAGAGGGGCGTGCAGCTCCGGGCAAACGGCGCGTCCGGCATAAGGATCCGACGGGACGCACGCGCATGATGTCATATGCCCAGATGCGACGGAGGCAGGAAGCAGGGTATACGGAGCCCGAGCATCGCCCACGTTTCAAAGGCCCAAGCCTCCGGTCACATGACCTCGGATACCAGCCAGACCCTCGGGCACCCTGCTGATGCGGCCCCTCCCCGCTCCGGCGGGGACGTCGCCCCCGGCCTTCGCCCCAGCCTCCTCGACCCGCTCTTCGCCCCCGCCCGCGGTCTGCCCGGCGTCGGGCCGAAGATCGCGCCGCTCATCGAAAAGCTGCTCGGCTCCGAGGAGCGGCCGGCCCGCGTCGCGGACCTGCTGTTCCACCTGCCCCAGAGCGGTGTCGCCCGGCCGCTCTGCGGCTCGATCCGCGATGCGCCGACGGGCGAGCCCGTCACGCTCGGCGTCACTGTGGTGGCCCATCGGCCGCCGATGCTCGGCAAGCGGGCCTTCCGGGTGCTGGTCGAGGACGGGACCGGCGACATCAGCCTCGTCTTCTTCGGCATGCCGCGGGGCCGCATCGAGAAGATGCTGCCGCTCGGCAGCCATCGCTACGTCTCAGGGAGGATCGACCTGTGGGACGGCACGCGGCAGATGGTGCATCCCTCGCGCATCCTCGACCAGGAGGGGTTGGCCAGCCTGCCCGCCGTCGAGCCGATCTACGGCGCGACCGAGGGGCTGACCTCGCGGGTCATCAGCCGGATCGTGCACGGCGCGCTCGACCGGCTTCCCGTCCTGCCCGAGTGGCAGGATGCGTCCTATCTCGCCCGCAACCGCTTTCCCCCCTTCGCCGAGGCTCTGCGCATCGAGCACCGGCCGGAGGAGGCGCCCCCTCCCCCGGTCGAGGGGCAGGCGCCGCCCGCGAGCCCCGCGCGCAAGCGCCTCGCCTACGACGAGTTGCTCGCCTCGCAGCTCGCACTCGCCCTGGTGCGCGCCCGACAGCGGCGGAAGCCCGGCCGGGTCAATGCCGGCGACGGGCATCTGAAAGAGCGGGTCGAGGCGGCGCTTCCCTTCGCGCTGACCGGCGCGCAGGCGCGGGCGGTCGAAGAAATCCGCGCCGACATGGCCGCCGAGCGGCGGATGCTGCGCCTGCTCCAGGGCGATGTCGGCTCCGGCAAGACAGCGGTGGCGTTGCTCGCCATGGCCTCGGCAGTGGAAGCCGGGCGGCAGGCGGCGCTGATGGCGCCGACCGAGATTCTGGCGCGCCAGCACTACGAGCGACTCGTGCCGCTGGCCGGCGCCATGCGCCTGCGCCTGCTCACCGGCCGCGACCGGGCCGCCGAGCGGCGGGCGACGCTGGCGGATCTCGCGGCGGGCGAGATCGACATCGTGGTCGGTACCCACGCCCTGTTCCAGGAATCGGTCGCGTTCCGCGATCTCGGCCTCGCAGTGGTGGACGAGCAGCACCGCTTCGGCGTGCACCAGCGCCTCGCGCTCGGCGCCAAGGGCGAGGCGGTGGACATCCTCGTGATGACCGCCACCCCGATCCCGCGCACCCTGGCACTCACCTTCTTCGGCGACATGGACGTCTCGGTGCTCGACGAGAAGCCGGCCGGGCGCCAGCCGATCAAGACTATCACCGTGCCGGTGGAGCGCATCGACGAGGTGGTGGGCGGCCTGCACCGGGCCCTGGCCGCGGGCGACCGGGTCTACTGGATCTGCCCGCTGGTCGCCGAATCGGAATATGTCGATCTCGCCGCCGCCGCCGAGCGGTTCGAGGATCTGCAGAAGCATTTCGGCGACGCGGTCGGCCTGATCCACGGCAAGATGCCGGGGCCGGAGAAGGATGCGGCGATGGAGGCCTTCGCCGCCGGCCGCACCCGCGTGCTGGTCTCGACCACCGTCGTGGAGGTCGGCGTCGATGTGCCGGAGGCCACCATCATGGTGATCGAGCATGCCGAGCGCTTCGGGCTGGCCCAGCTTCACCAGCTCCGCGGCCGGGTCGGGCGCGGCTCGAAGGCCTCCTCCTGCCTGCTGCTCTATCGCGGGCCCCTCGGCCAGGTCGCCAAGGCGCGCCTGGAGATGATGCGCTCGAGCGAGGACGGCTTTCGCATCGCCGAGGAAGACCTGCGCCTGCGCGGCGAGGGCGAGGTGCTCGGCACCCGCCAATCCGGCGCCGCCGCCTTCCGCCTCGCCCGGCTCGAGACCGACGGCGACCTGTTGGAGGCCGCCCGCGACGACGCCCGGCTGATCGTGGAGCGCGACCCGCGCCTCCAGAACGAGCGCGGCCGGGCGCTCAGGGTGCTGCTCTACCTGTTCGAGCGCGAAGCGGCGATCCGGCTGATCGAGGCGGGCTGACGGAGCGTTCGCGCGGCGGTCGGGCAAAACCCGTTTCCGCCATCGGAGGGAGCGCCTCGGACGCCGAATATGATCGCCCGTTCAGAAATCCGTTCAGAAACGAACGATCCTGAACGGGTCGTTCAGGAAGCCGAAGCCGCCGCTCCGGACATTCCCGGCTGCGGCAACGCTGCGCGGCAAAAGGGCGTTTTTTGTTTCCAATCAATCCTTTGCACAGCATCGCTCGCACTCGGAACGAGCGTCGGACAGGGCAGAAAAAGCGGAATTACCTTGTATCTGCCCCAATTGCCGCTTAACTGGAGATGAACAAACGGCCTCGTAGACCGGGGTGCCACTGGAAAAAAGGAGGATCGCAATGTCGATCGCACCGTTCCAACGCCTGCCGGGTTCCTCCGAGAATTGGGGAGCCGATACGCTTTCCATCGAACCCTGGCTCATGCCGATCTCGGACCGCGAGACGCGCGACGAGACGTCGACGGACGCTTTGGTGAACGCCGTGCGGCAATCCTCGCGTCGGCTCTGGATCGCGGCCAACGCGCTGTGTGCGGGCCTCGCCCTGCTGGTGACGGTTCAGATCGCCAGCGATTGGTCCTCGCCGGTCGCCCGTCCTGCGGCCACCCATCAGGTCGCCGACGCGACCCCGCCGACGCTGCCGGTCGAGAAGGCGTCGCTCCAGCACTGAGACCGTCAGGCCTCGGAACGCTCTACAGATCCTGGCGCGCCGGTTCCCGGCGCGCCTTTTCCGTTTCTGCGGCCTCGCCTTCCTGCATCTGCGCCTGCCGCAAGGACGCGGCCATGGCCTGCAGGCCCGCCCGCGGATCCTCCGGCTGGATCACGCCCGCCGACATCACGAGCTTGGCCGCGTCGTCCACGCTGATGCCGACTTCGACGATGTCCGAGCGCGGTAGGTAGAAGAAGAACCCCGTGGTCGGGTTCGGCGCGCAGGGCAGGAACACGCCGACATAATCTTTCGACTCGCCCCCCTCCTTCGCATGGAGCGCGCCCTGCACCTCGTTGGCCGCGGGTGCGGAGAGGAACACCACCGACCACGTCCCCTTCACCGGAAACTCCACGAGTCCGACGGTGCGGAACGAGGTGCCGTTGGCCGAGAACAACGTCTCGAAGATCTGGCGCAGGCCGCGGTAGAGCCCGGAGATGACGGGCGTGCGGGCCAGCAGCACCTCGCCGAACTCGACCACCGAGCGCCCGACCAGGTTGGCGGTGAGAAAGCCCAGCAGCGTCACCGCGACGAAGGCGATGACGAGGCCGATTCCGGGGATCGAGAAGGGCAGGTAGTGGTCCGGCAGATAGCTGACCGGCACCAGCGGCTTCACCCATCCGTCGATGAGGGCGATGAACCACCACGTGATGTAGATCGTGATCGCGAGCGGACCCGCGACGATCACGCCGGTGAGGAAGTAGGTCCGCAGCCGGCCCCGGGCGCTGACGCGCGTCTTGGACGAGGCGGGTTCCGGAGCATCCGGAATCGGCGAGAGGGTCGGCGCCACGTATGCACCTCGAGAGACGGACGAGCGGACGGACGGATCCATCCCGGCCTCCGGCTCTCCGGGGCAGAGACGTAGCGGCTGCGCACGGGCGGCTCAAGAGCAACCGGTGCCGGTGGGCGGATTGAGTGGTGCGCGAGGCAACTTGATCGGGGCCCGAGAAATCTTACCTCGGAACAGCCCGCTGTGGCCAAGGTTCAGCGATAAGTTTCAGGGAGAAGACCCGATGCACGTCACCATCGAACAGGCGGAAAAGGCGATTCAAGCGGCCCGCGCCAAGGCGGTCGAACTCGGCACCCAGATGTGCATCGCGATTGTCGATTCGGGCGGCAACCTCAAGGCCTTCCACCGCATGGACGGCGCCTGGGTCGGCTCGATCGACATCGCGCAGAAGAAGGCCAAGACCGCCGTCTTCTTCGGCATGAAGACCGGCCAAATCGGTGCCCTGTCGCAGCCCGGCGGCTCGCTCTACGGCATCGAGCACTCGAATCAGGGCCTCATCACCTTCCCCGGCGGCATCCCGATCGTCGATGCGGATGGCGAAATGTCGGGCGCGATCGGCGTCAGCGGCTCGTCGGTGGAGAACGATGACGCGGTGGCGCTCGCAGGCGCCAGCGCGATCGGCGACACCGAGCTGCCCGACCACCCCTGGCGCACCTGATTCGTTGGCAGGCGCATCGATCCGAAGGCCGGATCGATGCGCCGAGCGGTACTCCCGCCGCTCACTCCACCGTGACGGACTTGGCCAGGTTGCGCGGCTGATCGACGTCTTTCCCCATGAACACGGCGGTGTGGTAGGCGATGAGCTGGATCGGCACCGCGTAGACGATCGGCGCGATCACCGGGTCCACATCCGGCATGGTCAGCGTCGCCAGCGTGTCGAGCCCGGCGGCCGCCGCGCCCTTCGCATCGCCGACGAGGATGATCTTGCCGCCGCGGGCGGCGACCTCCTGCATGTTCGAGACGGTCTTCTCGAAAATGGCGTCGTGCGGGGCGATCACGATCACCGGCACACTCTCGTCGATCAGGGCGATCGGCCCGTGCTTGAGTTCGCCCGCCGCGTAGCCCTCGGCGTGGATGTAGCTGATTTCCTTCAGCTTCAGCGCGCCTTCGAGCGCCATCGGGTAGCTCGTGCCGCGGCCGAGATAGAGCACGTCGCGGGCCTTCGCGATCTCGCGGGCGAGCCCCTCGACCTCGGCTTCCATCTTCACCGCCTCGGCCATCAGGCCGGGAGCGGTGATGAGCGCATCGACGACGGCGCGCTCGCGCTCCGCGCTCAGGGTGCCGCGGGCGCGCCCGGCGGCCAGCGCGAGGCAGAGCAGCACCGTAAGCTGGCAGGAGAAGGCTTTGGTCGAGGCGACCCCGATCTCGGGCCCGGCGAAGGTCGGCATCACCGCCGAGGATTCCCGGGCGATGGTCGAGGTCGGCACGTTGACGACCGCCAGCGTGTGCTGGCCCTGTGCCTTGGCGTAGCGAAGCGAGGCGAGCGTGTCGGCGGTCTCGCCCGATTGCGAAATCACGAGCGTCAGCCCGTCCCGCTCCAGCGGCGGCTCGCGGTAGCGGGTCTCGGAGGCGACGTCGATCTCGACCGGCAGACGCGCCAGGGTCTCGAACCAGTATTTGGCGACGAGGGCCGGCATAGTACGCGGTGCCGCAGGCGGTGATCGAGAGGCGCGAGAGCCGGGCGAAATCGAAGGGCAGTTCCTCCCGTAGGACGACCTGACCGCGCGCCATGTCGACGTAGTTGGCCAGCGTGCGCCCGACGACCTCGGGCTGCTCGTGGATTTCCTTCGCCATGAAGTGGCGGTGGTTGCCCTTGTCGACGAGGAAAGCCTGCGTCGCGATTCGTTGGCGCGGCCGGCGCACCACGGCACCGGTGATGTCGTGAATCTCGGCACCGTCGCGGGTCAGGATCGCCCAATCACCCTCTTCGAGATAGGTGATCTGATCGGTGAAGGGCGCGAGCGCGAGCGCGTCCGATCCGAGATAGGTCTCGCCCTGCCCGAAGCCGATGGCCAGCGGCGCGCCGTGGCGGGCGCCGATCAGGAAATCGTCCTCGCCCGCGAACAGGAAGGCCAGGGCGAAGGCGCCGTGCAGGCGCGGCAGCGCCGCCTCGACGGCAGCCACAGGCCCGAGCCCCTGCTCCATCAGGTGGCTGACGAGCTGCGCCACGACCTCGGTGTCGGTCTCGCTCTCGAAGCGCGCGCCCGCTGCTTCGAGTTCGCTCTTCAACTCGCGGAAATTCTCGATGATGCCGTTATGGACCACCGCCAGCCGCTCGGTGGCGTGCGGGTGGGCATTGGTCTCGTTGGGGCGTCCGTGCGTGGCCCAGCGGGTATGGCCGATGCCGATCGCGCCCGGAAGCGGCGCCTGGGCCAGCTTGAGCTGCAGGTTCGAGAGCTTGCCCTCGGCCCGGCGGCGGTCGAGCCGGCCGTGATCCAAGGTGGCGATGCCGGCCGAATCGTAGCCGCGATACTCGAGCCGCCGCAGCGCCTCGACCAACGCGTCCGCGACCGACTCACGCCCGACGATGCCGACGATTCCGCACATGGCCGATCCTGAAGCCGTTGATCAGAGGCGCCGTCACATCCCGTGATGGGATGTCCGCCCGAGGCGAGGCTTCCTGCGGTGCAAGAGGAGCCCGACCTTGAGCTTGGCGCGGATGGAAGGCTTGTACGGATCGCAGCGCGGGAAGGCCAGCACCCGCCGTCGGAAGCCGTTCGGCTCGGCCGCTCAGCTCTTCTTCGCCTCGCGGGCTGCCTTGGCAGCCTTCAGGGTCTGACGCAGGGTCTTGGCCGCCCCCTCGCGGGTGATCTGCCGCCCCCGCGCCACGGCCAGCGCATCCGCCGGCACGTCGCGGGTGATAACCGAGCCGGCCCCGACCAGCGCGCCCGCGCCAACGCTGACCGGCGCCACCAGCGCCGAGTTCGAGCCAATGAAGGCGCCCTCGCCGATGAGCGTGCGGTGCTTCGACACGCCGTCGTAATTGCAGGTGATGGTACCCGCGCCGATATTGGCGCCCGCTCCGATCTCGGCGTCACCGAGATAGGTCAGGTGCGAGGCCTTGGCGCCTGCATGCAGGGTCGCGTTCTTGATCTCGACGAAGTTGCCGAGATGGACGCCCGCCTCCAGTACCGCACCGCCGCGCAGGCGCACATGCGGGCCGATATCGGCGCCCTCCATGAGCCGGGCGTCGTGCAGGTGCGAGAAGGCGCGGATGGTGCAGCCGTCGCCGATGACGACGCCGGGGCCGAACACGCAGTGCGGCTCGACGACGACGTCACGGCCAAGGATCGTGTCGACGCTGAAGAACACCGTCTCGGGCGCGATCAGCGTCGCCCCGCCGAGCTGGGCCGCCCGGCGCAGGCGTGCCTGGATCGTCGCCTCGGCCTGGCTGAGCTGCACACGGTCGTTGACGCCCTGCGCCTCCGCCTCGTCCACAGGCACCACGGCGACGGAGAACCCGTCGCCAGCGGCGAGCGCCACCGCGTCGGTGAGGTAGTATTCGCGGTTGGCGTTGTCGTTGCCGATCCGCTCCAGCAGCGACAGGGCGTGCGCGCCCGACAGCGCCATCAGCCCGGCATTGGACAGGCGCACCGCCCGCTCGTCCTGCGAGGCGTCCTTCTCCTCGCGGATCGCCAGGACACGGCCCCCTTCCGTCAGCACGCGCCCGTAGCCGGTGGGGTCGGCGGCCTCGAAGGCCAGCACCGCCACCGCCGCGCCCTCGCGCAGAGGCGCGCGCAGGCGGGCATAGGTTTCGGCCGTGACGAGGGGCGTGTCGCCGAAGGCCACGAGCACGTCCTGCCCGCCCTCCAGGGATGCGCGGGCGGCGAGCACCGCGTGGGCGGTGCCGAGGCGCTCGGCCTGCGGATGGATGCCGGCGCCAGGCGCCAGCCGTTCGATCTCGCGGACAACGTCCTCGCGGCCCGGCTCGACCACTACGGCAAGGCGGGCGGCGCCCGCCTCCTGCACCGCGGCGAGCACATGGCCGAGCATCGAGCGGTTGGCCAGCGCGTGAAGCACCTTGGGCCGGTCGGAGCGCATTCGCGTGCCCTTGCCGGCTGCCAGCACGATCGCGGTGAAGCCGCTCTCCGTCCCGTGGTTCGCGCCTGCCGTCATCGAAATCTGCTTCCTGCCGTCTGGGAGTGCTTCACGAAACGCGGGGTTACCCGGTCGCCCTCCCCTGTCAGCCGCGAGGAGGCAAGCGGAAGCGGAGTGAAAGACACTGAATCGAGGGCCCGTTTAGCCGATCGGACGGCGGGCGCGAAGAGTGTGCGGAACGGTCCCCGTACAGCGGGGCAAGCGGCGCGAGGCAGAGGCCGCGACCTGAGAGAGCCTCACCACGGCAGGCAGCGGATCTGAAGCAGATCCTCGGCGCTCACCCGGATACCGAACGCCAGAACGCGCCAAGCCGGCATCGTCGCGAGGCCGAGGCCTGCGGCGAGGACGAGCCAGGGCCAAGCCCGCCGTAGGGTCTTCGTGTCCCGCCGCAGGCCGCCCTCTTCCGCCCGCCTCATCGCCGCAGCCCGGCGGGAGCCGCCCCGGCCTGCCGGCGTCTCGTCCGCAGCAGCCAGAGGCCACCCAGCAGCATGGCGAGGCCCCAGGCGAGGAAGCCGAGATCCCAGGCCAGCCAGTGTGCCCGGTCCACCTGCTCATTGACATGGTGCACGCCGAGCCACTGGTGGTCGATCAGACCTTCGACGAGGTTGAACAGCCCCCAGCCGACGAGAAGGCTGCCGGCCAGCGCCCGGTTCGACCAGCTGAGATGCCGCCCCCGCGCCCGGCGCCACAGGATGAACAGCCCGACCACGACGAAGACGTAGGTCGCGCTGTGGAAAATGCCGTCCCAGAGCGTGTTGAGTTCGAGGTTCTCGATCGAGGTGATCGGGTACCAGGAACTCAGCATGTGGTGCCATTGCAGCACCTGATGCAGCACGATGCCGTCGAAGAAGCCGCCGAGGCCGAGCCCGAAGAGCACGCCCGCCGCGACCGGGAAGTCGGCCCCCTCCGTCGGCGCGGGAGCGCTCGCTTGATCACGCATCACCGCCGGCCTCACGGCGAACGGTAGGCGGAGCCGTCCTCGGCCCGCGCCGGCGTCTCGACGTAGCGGCCCTGATCCGGCACGGCGACGCGCTCGAAGTCTTGCGCCAGCGCATCGAGGCCGCGGCGCAGTTCCGGCCCATGGAGGGCGCGTCCGTGGCCCGTCACCGCCCGTTCGGGCTTGAGCGCCGCGAGGCTGCGCACCGAGCTGCCCGCGGCCGGCCAGTCGATGGTCAGATACATCGGCGGGCCGTGCACCTCCGGCTCCTGGGTGGCCACGGCATAGGCTGATTCCTGGGCGGTGGTGACGAAGGCGTCACCCACGATCAGGCTGCCGTCGGCCTCGCGCCAGAACGAAACGTGGCCCGGCGCGTGGCCCGGCGTATGGAGCCAGCGCCAGCCCGGCATCGGCGGCACGCTGCCGTCGGCGGGCAGCATTTGCAGGCGCGACGACACGTTCACGGGCTTGGTGGGGTAGAGCGGCGCGATGCGCGCCATCAGGCCGCCACCGACGCTCGGATCCGGCGTCGGGTAGGCGGCGCTGCCATCGAGATAAGGGCGTTCGAGCCCATGGGCGTAGACCGGGGCGTCCCACTCTTCCGCCAGATCCTCCAACACGCCGACATGGTCGAAATGGCCGTGGGTCAGCACGATGGCCGCCGGGCGCGCACCCTCGCCGAAGCGGGCGGCGGCAGCGCTGCGGATCGCGGCCTTCGAGCCGGGAATGCCGGCATCGACGAGGACCCAGTTGCGGTCACCCGCGCCGGGGGAGCCGACGAACACGACATTGGCCAGAACGAGGCGGCGGTAGGCGAGATCGGGCGCGATCTCGTGGGTGCCGTCGTCGCGCTCGGCATCGGCCCGCGGATCGTCGGCGCGGGCCTCGCGGCTGATCGGGATCTGCTGCGCCATGGCCTTCTCCTGTGCGAGGTGGGACGGGAGCCGGCGAGCGTTCCGGCTGTGCGGGACGGGGCGTCACGGGAAGAGTCGTCACGGGAAGGCTGGCGCGAAAGCTTTGTTCCCGCCCCGCGACAGGACAGAAACGACGACCGCGGAGCATTCATTCGGAAACCGAGCGCGCGCGCTCCGGTTGAAAGTCTATCGGTCGCCAGGGCGACCCGGCCTTTGCGATCTCAGGGTCCGTCACCGTGCCGTTGCTGTCCCGTGCCCCCGTCTCGATGCTTCTGTCACGCGGCTGCCGAGCGGCGGCTTCATGATCGGCCTTCCGCAAAACCCTCGATTCCGGACCCGCTGCCGTGAGTGATCCCACCTATCCGCCCCTCGACAGGCTCAAGCCCGTGGCCTTCGGTCTCTGGATCGTGGACAGCGGCCCGATCCACGCCGCCGGTCTGCCGCTGCCCGTGCGCATGACCGTCGTGCGGCTCGCCGACGGCGGCGTATGGCTGCACTCGCCGACCCGCTACGACGCGCGCCTGCACCGCGAGATCGAGGCGCTTGGGCCGATCCGCCACCTCGTCGCGCCCAATGTCGGGCACTGGACCTATCTGAAGGAATGGCAGCGGCATTGTCCGCAGGCCCTGACCTGGGCCGCCCCGAACCTGCGCGAGCGCCGGCAGGTCCGTCAGGCGGGCGTGCGGCTCGATCGGGACCTCGGCGACGCGGCTCCGCCTGAATGGGCCGACGACCTGTCGCAAGTCGTGGTGCCCGGCGGCTTCGGCTTTCGCGAAGTCGCCTTCTTCCATGCCGCCTCGGCGACGCTGATCCTGACCGACCTCGTGCTGAACCTGGAACCGGAGAAGCTCCCGCCCCTGATGCGCCCGCTCCTGCGGATCGCCGGTGCGACCGCGCCCGATGGACGGGCGCCGATCTATCTCAGGCTGGTGGTGCGCCTGCGCAAGCGCGACGCCGCCCGTGCCGCAGCGCAACTCGTCGCCCTGTCGCCGGAGCGGGTGGTGTTCAGCCACGGCGCCTGGTTCGACCGGAACGGCACAGCCGAACTGCGCCGCTCCCTCCGCTGGTTGCTCGACTAAGAGCCCGTCCGATAACGTCCGGCAGGGGTTGAGTGGCCGGAATGGCGGTGATTCCAGAAGGGTGCTGAAGCCTCATCTGGACGTGCCATGTGGACCCCGACCACTCGCCGGCAGCATAACCGTGCGCGCCTTCGATACGAAACCGACCTGACGGATACGGAATGGGCGGTGATCGCGCCCATGATGCCAGAGCCCGCCTCGCGTGGTCGTCCGCCTGTCTGGACGATGCGGGAGGTCCTGAACGCGATCTTCTACGTGCTGCGCGGCGGCATCGCATGGCGGTTGATCCCAAAGGATCTCCCTCCGCGCAGCACGACGTTCGGCTACTTCAGCCGCTGGCGGGACGAGGGATTGTTCGGGCGGATCAACCACGCCCTGGTCATGGCCGACCGGGAGCGGGCCGGTCGCGAGGCCTCGCCGACGGCGGCCGTGCTCGACAGCCAGAGCGTGAAGACCACCGAGAGCGGCGGCCCGCGCGGCTACGACGCTGGAAAGAAGGTCAAGGGCCGCAAGCGTCAGGCCCTGGTCGACACGGACGGGCGCGCCCTCGTGCTCGATCCGCAGACCGCCGACATTCAGGATCGCGATGGGGCTGGACCGGTGCTGCGCCTGTCGCGGCGGACCTTCCCGTTCATCGTCAGAGCTTTCGCCGATGCAGGCTATGCCGGCGACAGACCCGCGACCGCCACCGTCATCACCATCGACATCGTGCGCAAACCGAAGGATCAGGTCGGCTTCGCCGTGCATCCACGCCGATGGGTGGTGGAACGCTTCTTCGGATGGATCAGCCGCAACCGACGCCTCTGGAAGGACCCGGAAGCGACCCTCGCCTCGGCCCAGGCCTTCCTCTACGCCGCCGCCGTCATGATCCTCGTCCGAAGGCTCGGGCGAGCATCATGACTTATCGGACGGACTCTAAGGCGAATCGAGCGCTTCTCTGCCGATCGCTCAGGCGTTCGTGCGCCCGCGGTGATTGGGATCGACCCCGCCCTCCGGCGTGGTCTCGTTCTCGACATCACCCTCGAAGGTAGAATCTCCCTCGATCGCCTCCGGGTCGGTTCCGGTCAGCCCCTTCGACTGCCCGATGCCCGGATTGCCCTTCAGGTCGGCATCGCTCGGCGTATCCGTCTTCAGATGCTTCGACATGCGAACGTCGTCTCCCGGTGTTTCGGTTTGAGTCCGGGCAACCGGGGTTCTCGGAGGGTGTTCCAGGCGCATCCTGTCTCACCCGCGCAAGCGAAACCGGGCTCGGCCACGGGAATCCTTCGTTCTCGAGCGCTCGTGCGGGTCGCGGCTCACGGCGCCTGCGGCGTCGTGTCCTCCCGCTGCGCCCGGCGCAGGGCGTCGAGCAACGCGCCCTCGATGAGCAGGGCGGAGCCGTAATGGAACTCGATGTCGAAGGCGTGCCGGGAGTTCATGGAGAGCGAGGCGCTCTGCATCGCGACGAGCCGCCCCGCCTCGTCGAACAGGCCCGAGCCGGAGCCGCCGTAGCCGTCGTTGCAATCGTGGCGGGCTCGCCGGATGCCGCCTTCCGTCGGCGGGTCGATCCGGCGCACGGTGCAGGTCTCCAGGCTGCTGTCGCCCCGGTAGTTCTGGTGACCGCCGGGGGCGACCAGGGACACGGCGAGCGACAGGTCGCCGGTGGAAAGGTCGGGGGGTGCATCGGGCACCGGCTGGCGCGGCGCCTCGGCCGGTCGCGCGAGGCGGAGCAGCGCCCAATCGTCGGTGATGTGGAGGCGCGTCGCGTCCGCAGCAACGCCGAGATGCAGGCTCTCGGCGACGAAATCGTAGTTGCGGCCGCCGATCTGGAAGTAGCAGTCGCCGACCTGCCGCGTCGTTTCGAGCTGCCGGTTGCGGAAGTTGTGCGCGTTCAGCATCACGAGCGATGGCGTGCCGATCAGCCACGCGGCGGCCGCCTTTTGCGGCACGCCGTCCGAACGGCGGCACCAGAGGACGCCCGCCCCCGGATAGCGGACGCGGTCGCTACTCGTCAGGTCGCGGCGCCCGTCCTGGGGATAGAGCGCCGCCGTTTCTGTGATGTCCCGTACGCGCTCTCGGGTCGGTGCGGCGGTATCGGGCGGCGGGTGCGGCGCATCGTCTCCAAGTGCGGTGCCGCCCCCGGCCCAAACCACGAGGGCGAGGAGCCCGCACACCGCCAGCCTCCCCTGCGCGCGCTGCCCCTGCGCCATGGCCGACAAGCCTCCCGCTTGGTCGGGCCGCTTCGCGAGGGCCCGTTGACGACAACGGTGCGATGGGTCCCGGCCCCGGTCAAGACGATGCCAATACGTTGCGACACTACGCCTTGGCACTTTTAGAATTGCCTTATCGTCCTGATAAGAAATGTCCGACCAGCTAAAGACATCGCGTCCAATCAAAGCCTAGAAAATATAGGCGAAGGGACGCTAATAAGTCTTTCATAAGACCGCGCAAATCTAATAATATCCTTAGATTCACGATGCGGCACTTCGGATGACTTCCGAGCGAGCCTGGAACCTCAGAAAAACGTCTGAGAGATACCGCGAGGCCGAAAGGCGAGGCGGTTCAGCGAGGAGACGCAGGATGAGCAGGTTTGTGACATCAGTCTCGGCCTTGGCGATGCTGGCGCTCGCGCCGGCCGCGCTGTCGAGCGGGGCCTACGCCAACGATAAGCTGGTCGAGCTGTCGAAGAGCGACGACAACTGGGTGATGCCCGGCAAGAACTACGACTCGAACAACTTCAGCGACCTGAAGCAGATCAACAAGGGCAACGTGAAGCAGCTTCGGCCGGCTTGGACGTTCTCGACCGGCCTGCTGAACGGCCACGAGGGTGCGCCGCTCGTCGTCGACGGCAAGATGTACATCCACACCTCGTTCCCGAACAACACCTTCGCTCTCGGCCTCGACGATCCGGGCACGATCCTGTGGCAGGACAAGCCGAAGCAGAACCCGGCCGCCCGCGCCGTCGCCTGCTGTGACCTCGTCAACCGCGGCCTCGCCTACTGGCCCGGCGACGGCAAGACCCCCGCGCTGATCCTCAAGACCCAGCTCGACGGCAACGTGGCCGCCCTCAACGCCGAGACCGGCGAGACGGTGTGGAAGGTCGAAAACTCCGACATCAAGGTCGGTTCGACGCTCACGATCGCCCCCTACGTCGTGAAGGACAAGGTCATCATCGGGTCCTCGGGCGCCGAGCTCGGCGTGCGCGGCTACCTGACCGCCTACGACGTGAAGACCGGCGAGCAGGTGTGGCGCGCCTATGCCACGGGTCCGGACAAGGACCTGCTGCTGGCCTCCGACTTCAACATCAAGAACCCCCATTACGGCCAGAAGGGCCTCGGCACCGGCACCTGGGAGGGCGATGCCTGGAAGATCGGCGGCGGCACCAACTGGGGCTGGTACGCCTACGATCCGGGCACGAACCTGATCTACTTCGGCACCGGCAACCCGGCGCCGTGGAACGAGACCATGCGTCCGGGCGACAACAAGTGGACGATGACGATCTTCGGCCGCGATGCCGATACGGGTGAAGCCAAGTTCGGCTACCAGAAGACCCCGCACGACGAGTGGGACTACGCCGGCGTCAACGTCATGATGCTCTCCGAGCAGAAGGACAAGGACGGCAAGGCCCGCAAGCTGCTGACCCACCCGGACCGCAACGGCATCGTCTACACGCTCGACCGGACCGACGGCGCGCTCGTCTCGGCGAACAAGCTCGACGACACGGTCAACGTGTTCAAGTCGGTGGATCTCAAGACCGGCCAGCCGGTGCGCGATCCCGAATACGGCACCCGGATGGACCACCTCGCCAAGGACATCTGCCCCTCGGCGATGGGCTACCACAACCAGGGTCACGACTCGTACGATCCGAAGCGTGAACTGTTCTTCATGGGCATCAACCACATCTGCATGGATTGGGAGCCCTTCATGCTTCCCTATCGTGCGGGTCAGTTCTTCGTCGGTGCGACGTTGAACATGTATCCGGGCCCGAAGGGCGACCGTCAGAACTACGAAGGTCTCGGCCAGATCAAGGCGTACAACGCGATCACCGGCGACTATAAGTGGGAGAAGATGGAGCGCTTCGCCGTGTGGGGCGGCACCATGGCCACCGCGGGCGACCTCGTCTTCTACGGCACGCTCGACGGCTACCTGAAGGCGCGCGACTCCGACACGGGTGACCTTCTCTGGAAGTTCAAGATCCCGTCCGGCGCCATCGGCTACCCGATGACCTACACCCACAAGGGCACGCAGTACGTCGCCATCTACTACGGCGTCGGCGGCTGGCCGGGTGTCGGCCTCGTGTTCGACCTCGCCGACCCGACCGCCGGTCTCGGCGCGGTGGGCGCCTTCAAGAAACTCGCCAACTACACCCAGATGGGTGGCGGCGTGGTGGTGTTCTCGCTCGACGGCAAGGGTCCCTACGACGATCCGAACGTCGGCGAGTGGAAGTCGGCCGCCAAGTAAGGTCTGAAGCCGGAACTGCCCGACGGCAGATGCGAACCGTCCCTCCCCCGCTCACCCGGGGGAGGGACGGGGCCGAGATGGCGCGGGCACGAACGGCTCGTGACGGTCCGCGCCACCTCATGTTCCTCTCCGCAGACCCTCGTCCCGCGCGCCGACGTTGCGCAGGCGATCGTCCGCACGGGGAGATGCGCCAAGGGCAGGTCTCAGCCGCAAAAGCCCGGCGCCAAGATTTCATAAGAATAAGCCAGAGGAAACGAACCTATGTCGCTCGTGAACGGACGGCGCCGTACAGCCGCATCGGTCGTCGCTCTGACCGCTGCCCTGACCGCCTTCGCCGCCCTGTGCGCACCCGCCCAGGCGCAGGACACGAAAGCCACCTCGAAAGCCGCCGAGGCCGCGAAACCCGATGCCGGGACCTTGCGCGTCTGCGCCGCCGAGCAGCCGCCGCTCTCGATGAAGGACGGCTCGGGACTCGAGAACCGCATCGCGACGACGGTGGCCGAGGCCATGGGCCGCAAGGCCCAGTTCGTATGGCTCGGAAAGCCCGCGATCTACCTCGTGCGCGACGGGCTGGAGAAGAAGACCTGCGACGTGGTGATCGGGCTCGATGCCGACGATCCCCGGGTGCTCACCAGCAAGCCCTATTACCGCTCGGGCTACGTCTTCCTCACCCGCGCCGACAAGGATCTCGACATCAAGTCCTGGTCCGATCCGCGCCTGAAGGACGTCAGCCACATGGTGGTCGGCTTCGGCACGCCCGGCGAGGCGATGCTCAAGGATATCGGCCGCTACGAGGAGGACATGGCCTACCTCTACTCGCTGGTGAACTTTCGCGCGCCGCGGAATCAATACACCCAGATCGATCCGGCCCGGATGGTGAGCGAGGTCGCCACCGGCAAGGCCGAGGTCGGCGTGGCCTTCGGGCCCGACGTCGCCCGCTACGTGCGCGATTCCTCGACCAAGCTGCGCATGACCCCCGTGCCCGACGACACGCAGGCCAGCGACGGCCGGAAGATGCCGCAGAGCTTCGACCAAGCGATGGGCGTGCGCAAGGACGACACCGCCCTGAAAGCAGAGATCGACGCCGCCCTGGAGAAGGCCAAGCCGAAGATCGAAGCGATCCTGAAGGAGGAGGGCGTGCCCGTGCTGCCCGTCTCCAACTGATCCCGACCGAGAGCCGTATCCGACCTGATGGCATCAGGCCGCCGTCTCTAAACCTTTGTTTTAACACGCTTTCTTTCGCCGAGCCGGCGTCCACTTCGTCGGAAAGCGTTCTAAACGTGTGCTGAGGACCAAGAACAAGACGATGATGAACCGCGTAAAGATCGGAACCGCCCTTCTCGGCTTCGCGCTCGCCGGCATTGCCCTGCCCGCGCTCGCCCAGCCGCAATCCGGGCCGCAGACCGGCGTCGTGTTCCGCAACACCGTGACCGGCGAGGCGCTCGACGTGTCGCAAGGCAAGGAGGGCGGCCGCGACACGCCCGCCGTGAAGAAGTTCCTCGAGACCGGCGAGAACCTCTACATTGACGACAAGTCCTGCCTGCGGAATGGCGAGAGCCTGTTCGCGACCTCCTGCTCGGGCTGCCACGGCCACCTCGCCGAGGGCAAGCTCGGGCCGGGTCTGAACGACAATTACTGGACCTACCCGTCCAACACCACGGATGTGGGCCTGTTCGCCACAATCTTCGGCGGCGCCAACGGCATGATGGGCCCGCACAACGAGAATCTGACGCCCGACGAGATGCTTCAGACCATCGCCTGGATTCGCCACCTCTATACGGGGCCGAAGCAGGACGCCGTCTGGCTCAACGACGAGCAGAAGAAGGCCTACACGCCCTACAAGCAGGGCGAAGTCATCCCGAAGGACGCCAAGGGCCAGTGCAAGCCGCTGGACGAGTGATCCTTCGGGGTTTCGGGCCGGGCTTGAACCGGCGCGATCGAGGGGGCGGGATCGCCGCTCGCGACAAGTCCCAACAAGAGCAAGTCCCATAAAGTGGAGGAAACCATGAAGACCACTCTCATCGCCGCCGCCATCGTCGCCCTGTCCGGCATCGCCGCCCCGGCGCTCGCCTATGACGGCACCAAGTGCAAGGCCGCGGGCAATTGCTGGGAGCCGAAGCCCGGCTTCCCCGAGAAGATCGCCGGCTCCAAATACGATCCCAAGCACGATCCCAAGGAGCTGAACAAGCAGGCCGATTCCATCAAGCAGATGGAAGAGCGCAACAAGAAGCGCGTCGAGAACTTCAAGAAGACCGGCAAGTTCGAATACGACGTCGCCAAGATCTCGGCGAACTGATCCGCTGAGGGTCCGCCTCTCCCTTTCGGATCTCGGGCCTGTCCGGGATCCGTCCTGACCTGCCGGATCGGGCAGGCCCGATCCGGAGCGGGAGGGGCGGACACCGTGTGAGGGCGCTCCCAACGACAAGAAAAAGGCCAACCGCCGAATGAACACCTTGCGCCCCGGCGACGCCATGCTCACCGACTGGCGGGACGCGGCCGCGCGTTTCGAGCGCGAGATCGCCAAGGCCGTGGTCGGTCAGGACCGGGCGATCCGCCTGCTGACGATCGCGATCTTCGCCCGCGGCCACGTCATGCTCGAAGGCGATGTCGGCGTCGGCAAGACCACGCTGCTGCGCGCGGTCGCCCGCGGGCTCGGCGGCGCCTACGAGCGCGTCGAGGGCACCGTCGACATGATGCCCACCGACCTGATCTACCACACCTATCTCGGCGAGGACGGCCGCCCGCGGGTCGAGCCCGGCCCGGTGCTGCGGCGCGCCGAAGACCTCTCGGTGTTCTTCTTCAACGAGATCAACCGCGCCCGGCCCCAGGTCCACGCGCTGCTGCTGCGCATCATGGCCGAGCGCAGCGTCAGCGCCTTCAATCGCGAGTACCGCTTCCCCAATCTCCAGGTCTTCGCCGACCGCAACCGGGTCGAGCGCGACGAGACCTTCGAGCTGCCGGCCGCCGCCCGCGACCGCTTCCTCATGGAGATCGGCATGGAGGCGCCGCGCGACGCGCAGGCCCGCCGCGACCTCGTATTCGATCCCCGCTTCCACGACACCGACCGGCTCACCGAAGTGGTCGAGGCCGGTGTGCTCGACTTCGAGCGCATTGGCACCATCGCCAGCGCGATCCAGCACGCGATCTCGGCCGAGCCGGCGATCGAGGCCTACGTCGTCGGCCTGTGGGAGGCGCTGGTGCGCCCCGGCCCCGCCGGCATCCGCTTGCCCGGCATCGACATGGACCGCCTCGTGCAGGGTGGCGCCTCGCCCCGCGGCGTCGCCTTCCTCGTGCGCGCCGCCCGCGTCCGCGCTTGGCTGGAAGGCCGGGATTGGCTGGTGCCGGAGGATATCCGCGCCGTCTTCCCCGAGGTGATGGCCCACCGCGTCTTCCTCGAACCGGTCTACGAGATGCGGCGCACGCAGATCGTGCCCGACCTGATCCGTGCGGTGTTCGAGACGGTGCCCGCCCCGTGAGCGGTCCGGAGGACGGGGTCAACGACGGGGCCGACATCATCTACCTCCCGCGCTGGCGGCCGGGCGGGCACAGGGTCGGCGCCCATCGCGGGCGCGATGCCGGCGGCCTCGGCACGTTTCGCGATCAGGTCAGCTTCCTGCGCCTGCCGGATGCGCGGCGCATCGATGTGCGCGCGTCGCTGCGCGACCCGTTCGAGGGCGTGTTCGTGCGCCGCTTCGAGGCGCGCAGCCCGGTCGAGACCTACGCCCTGGTCGATCTCTCCGCCTCGATGCGCTTCCGCGGCCGGGCCGACCGGCGCGAACTGGCGGCCGGGTTCTGCACCACGCTCGCCCGCTCGGCGACCCGGATCGGCGACGGCTTCGGCCTGATCGCCTGCGACGACACCCTACGCGAGGACCTCACCCTCCCCGCGACCCGCCACCGGGCCGCCGCCCAGGCCGCCGCCACGCGCCTCGGCGAGGCGGCCTGCAACGGACGCGGCGCCGGGGGGCTGCTGGAGGCGGCGCGCCGTCTCGCCGGGCGCCCGAAGCTGATCTTCCTCGTCTCCGATTTCCGCTGGCCGGAGGCGCTGATCGAGGCGGTCTTCTCGGCGCTGGCGCTGCACGACGTGACCCCGGTGCTGGTCGCCGATTCCGCCGAGGCCGAAGACCTGCCGGCCTGGGGCCTCGTGGAACTCGACGATCTGGAGGGCGCCGGGCGCCGCCTCGTCTTCCTGCGCCCATCCTTGCGCCGCCGCTGGATCGCCCGCGAGGCCGAGCGCATCGAAGCCTTGCGCCGGATCTGCGCCCCCTTCGCCCGTCCGCCCTTCCGGCTCGCCGACCGCTTCGATGCCGAGGCGTTGAGCCGCCACCTGATGACGACGTGAGAGCGATGCGCGCGCTGCCCCTCGCCCTCCTCCTCGCGCTGGTGTCGCTGCCGGCCGCCGCCCAGGTGCGCGGCGTCGAGCTGCGCACGCCCCGCGCCTTCGGCTATTTCCAGGGCGACCTCGTGCAGGTCCAGGCCGAGATCCGCGCGGATCCCGGCTTCACCCTGCAGCGATCCTCCCTGCCGAAGCCCGGCCCGGTCACCTACTGGCTCGATCTGCGCGACGTGCGCACGGAGGAGAGCCGGGGCGCGGACGGCGCCCATGTGATCCGGCTGCGCCTGACCTATCAGGACTTCTACGTCGCGCTGGATGCCCGGACCCTTGAAGTGCCGGGCTTTCCCGTCACTGTCGAGAATGCCGGCACGAACGGCTCGACCACGGCGGTGGCACAGGTGCCCGCCTGGAAGATCGGCGTCTCTCCCTTACGCGAGGTGCAGCCCGAGCGGCGCGACGACCCGGCCGAGTACCTGCGGCCCGACGGGCGCGCCCCGCGCCTCGATCCGCAGCCGGCGCTCGCCTCGGCGGCCGGCTTCCTCGCGCTCGCCGTTCTGGCGCTGCTGCTGCTCGCCTACGACCGGGCGTGGTGGATTTTTCGGAAGCGCCGTGGCCGGCCGTTCGCGCTCGCTCAAAAGGCCCTTTACCGGGCGAAGCGGCGCTCGCAGGGAGAAGCCCTGTACCGCGAGGCGCTGCTCGCCCTGCATCGCGGCCTCGACGCCACCGACGGACGCCGGGTGCTCGCCGACGACCTGCCCGACTTCCTCGGCCGCCATCCCGCCTTCCGGGGACAGGCGAGCGGCCTCGAACGATTCTTCTCCGCCTCGCGGCTGGCCTTCTTCGGCCGGGACACCGCCGGGGCCGGGACGACGCTGCCCCTGCCCGAGGCCGAGGCGCTGCTGCGCCGGCTCGGCGCGGTCGAGCGGAGCGCGTGACCCGGTGACGACGCTCCTCCCCTCCCTCGGCCTGGCCACGCCCTGGCTGCTCTGGCTCCTGCCGCTGGCGCTTCTGCCGCTGCTGCTGTCCGTCACCCGGCGCAGCGCGGTCTCCTCGGTCGCCGCCGCACCCGAGGATCCGCTCTCCGCGGGTCTGCGAATCGCCCTGACGGCCGCCGGCATGCTGGCCATCGGCGGCCTCGTCCTGGCGCTCGCCGGGCCGTATCGCGCCGGCGAGCGGGTGACCCGCACCGGCATCGGCGCCCAGATCTCGATGCTGATCGACCGCTCCGGCAGCATGAACGAGACCTTTGCCGGCCGGCAGCCCTCGGGGGCGGAGGAGTCGAAGGCCGCCGCCTCCCGGCGCATCCTGCGCGACTTTGTCGGCGAGCGCGCCCACGACCAGTTCGCGGTGACCGCCTTCTCTACCGCCCCGATGCTGGTCGTGCCGATGACCGATCGGCACGATGCCGTGCGCGCGGCCATCGCCGCCATCGACCGGCCGGGCCTCGATTACACCAACGTCGCCCGCGGCCTCAGCATGGCGCTGTCGCAGTTCGGGGCGGGCGCGCCGGGGGTGTCGCGGGCGCTGCTGCTGGTCTCGGACGGGGCGGCGGTGATCGATCCGCGCATCCAGGCACAGTTGCGCGCGGAATTTACCAAGGTGCAGCCGAACCTCTACTGGCTGTTCCTGCGCACCAAGGGCTCACCCTCGATCACCGACAAGCCCGCGGGCGAGGACACGCCGCAAGCGGCGCCCGAGCGCCATCTCGACCTGTTCTTCAAGAGCCTCGGCGTGCCCTACCGCGCCTTCGAGGCCGAGGGCGCCGAGGCCGTGGCCAACGCCGTGCGCCAGATCGAGGCGCTGGAGCGCGATCCGATCCCCTATACCGAGGAGCGCCCCCGCCGCGACCTCACCGGCTGGGCCTACGCGCTCGCCGCCTTCGGCCTGCTCCTCCTCGTCCTCGCCAAGCTGGCGGAGACCGACTTTCTGCGCGCGCCCGTCCGTGAGCGGAGTGCCGCTGCGGCCGGCCCCGCGCCCGCCGCCGTGTCGAGAAGGGCCGCCGCCTGATGCCCTCCGCCCTCACCCACGCGCCCTCCCCATCCCTGCGCACCCGGCTCGGCGCGGGCTTGGGCCAGGGCTGGCGCAGCCTCCGCCCTACCCTGCTCGTGCTGCTGCCGATCCTGCTGCTCGGGGCCGCCGCCGCCCTTGCGCTCTCGGCTTGGCGGGACGCGCGCACCAACACGGCCATCGCCGAGTTGGAAGCGGGGCGCGACATCGCCGTCCCGCCGGACGCCCCCGACGCGCTCCTCGTCGCGCGGACGAAATTCCTGGCTTTTCGCGATCGCCTCGGCGAGGCGGAGCCGCTGCTGGAAACCCTCGACCATCGGCGGTCCGCCGACGCCGCGGCTCGCGCCCGCTACATCGTCGCCAATGCCCGCATCCGCGAAGCCTTCCGGCTGATCGAGCGCAGCGAACTCGACAAGGCTGGCCCACAGGTCACGCTCGCGCGCCAGGACTACCGCCGGGCGCTCCAGGCCCGGCCCGATTTCTGGGACGCGAAGTTCAACTTCGACGTCGCCTCGCGCCTGATCCGCGACTTTCCGGAATTCGACCGCAAATTCGGCGACGAGTTGAAGGCCGAGCCCAAGCAGATCTGGACCGACATTCCCGGCCAGCCAAGAGGCGGGCCATGAATCCGCGGGCCATGAGGGTGTGGGCCGCGCTTCCCTTTGCGAGAAACCTGCGCGATCGCCGCTTCCAGGCGCTCGCCGCAGCCCTGCTGCTCGCAGGTCTGGCGATCGTCGTGCCGTCGCTGCCGCTGACCCGCTCAGGGGTTTCGGTGCTGGCGGTGGTCGACATCACCGGCAGCATGAACGTGCGCGACTATACCAGCGACGGGCGCCCGGCGAGCCGGCTCGACATCGCCAAGGCGGCCCTGCGCGGTCTGCTGCCCGAGTTGCCCTGCGGCTCGCGCCTCGCGCTCGCCCTGTTCACCGAGCGGCGCCCGTTCCTGCTGTTCGCGCCGATCGAGGTCTGCGCCGATTTCGCGCCGCTCGACGGGGCGATCGCCGCGCTCGACTGGCGCATGGCCTGGGAGGGCGACAGCCGCATCGCGTCCGGCCTCCACCGCGCCCTCACCATGGCCGGCGAACTCGACACCGACCTCCTGTTCATCACCGACGGCCAGGAGACGCCGCCGCTGCCGGCCAACGGCATCCCGCCCTTCGAGGGCAAGGCAGGCGCGGTGCGCGGCCTGATCGTCGGGGCAGGAGGCTACGCGCTCGCGCCGATCCCGAAATTCAATGATCGCGGCCGCGAGACCGGCTTCTACGCCGAGACCGACGTGCAGCAGGAGAACCGCTTCGGCCCGCCCCCGGCCGACGCGGAATCGCGCGAGGGCTACAACCCGCGCAACGCCCCCTTCGGCGGCGCGGCGGCGCGCGGCGAGGAGCATCTCTCCTCCGTGCGCGAGCCGCATCTGAAGGCGCTCGCCGCCCAGACCGGCCTCGCCTACGCCCATCTCGACGGGCCGGACCTGCGCGCGCCCCTTGTCGCGGCCGCCACGCCGCGCCCGCTTCCGAGCCGGCTCGACCCCCGCCCCTTCCTCGGCGCGGCGGCTCTGGCCCTCGTGCTCGCCGTCTTCCTCGCGGGCGCGCTCCGCGCCCACCTCACACCCTTCACCCCCAGCAGGATGTCATAATGCGTCTGTCCCTTCTCGTTCTTCCGCTCGCGCTCGCCGCGACCGCTGCCCTCGCCCACGGCCCGACCCCGCAAAAGGTCTCCCAGTCGATCACGATCAAGGCGAGCCCGGACGCGGTGTGGAAGGTGGCGGGCGACTTCGCCGGCATCGGAAAGTGGCACCCGGCGATCGGGAAGGCCGAGGGCAGCGGCTCGAAGGATGGCGGCACCCGCACGCTGACCTTCAAGAACGGCGGAAAACTCGAAGAGAGCCTCGACGAGTACAAGCCGGAGGGTCGCACCTATTCCTACCGGATGGGCGAGCCGAACCTGACGGCGCTGCCGGTCTCGTCCTACTCGGCGACCTTCACCGTGAGCCCGGAGGGCGACGGCTCCAAGGTCGAGTGGATGGGCCGCTTCTATCGCGGCGATACCGGCAATGAGCCGCCGGAGAACCTCAGCGACGAAGCCGGCAAGGCAGCGATGAACACGTATTTCTCGGAAGGGCTAAAGGGCCTGAAGGCGGCCGTGGAGGGCGGCAAGGGCAAATGAGCCGGTGCATATGAGGCGCGCGACATGATCCGCCCCACCCTCGTCGCACTGTTCCTTGCCCCCGCTCTCGCCGGCCTGCCGGTGCGGGCCGCGACGGTCTACGTCGCGAGCCAGCAGGGGGCTCAGGTGACGCGCCTCGAGGCGGGAACGGTCGCGGGCCATGCGACCGTGGCGGGAGCGCCCGCCACGGTCGCGACGGGCGGCGGATCCGTGTTCCTCAGCCATCCGGACGGGCACACGATCACCGTGGCGGACGCCGCCACGGGCGCGGTGCTGCGCCGCCTCCCCTACAAGGGCCAGGGCTTCGGCCTCGCCGCCTCGGCGGACGGCCGGACCCTGTTCGTCGCCGACTGGTCGGGCAACCGCATCGACCGGCTCTCGGCCGCGGACGGAACGGTCGAGGCCTCCGCCGAGACCGGCCGCGACCCGGCGCACATCGCCCTCGACCGCGCCGGCCGGCTCTACGTCGCCGACCGGGAGAGCCATCAGGTCAGCGTGTTCGACGGGGCTCGGATGACCCGGCTCGCGACGATTCCCGTCGGCACCGCGCCCTTCGCCCTGGCGCTCAGCCCGGACGAGCGCCGCCTCTATGTCGGCAACGTGCGCAGCAACGACCTCACCGTGATCGACACGGAGGGGCTCAAAGCCCTCGCCACCGTGCCGGCCGGCGCCATGCCCTACGGCGTCAGTGTGAGCCCCGACGGGGCGCGGGTCTTCGTCACCAACCAGCATGCCGGCACGGTCACCGTGCTCGATGCGGGCACGCTCGCAACCACGGCAACGATCGGCGTCGGCCGCTACCCGGAGGGCATCGTGATCGAGGGGGGAAAGGCCTACGTGGCGAACTGGTTCTCCGACACCGTGTCCGTCATCGATCTCGCCACGCTGAGGGAGGTCACCCAAGTGCCGGTCGCCGAGGGCCCGCGCAGCCTCGCGATTGCCGCACCGGCGAAGGACGCCCTGCGATGAGGGCGCTCATGGCCGGTCTCGCCGCCCTGCTGCTCCTCTCCGCCTGCGACCGCGGTGAAACCTCCGGCGAGACGTCGAGCGCGATGTCCGACCGCGGGGACGACGGAGCCATCGTCGCCTCGACCTCGGAAGATCACCTGCCCGACTGGCTCTCGCCCACCGATGGAACCGACCCGGCGCGCTGGCTCGCGGGCCGCGAGGTGGGACACCCCTTGCCCGGCGACGCCGCGGCGGTCAGGGAACTGCGCGAATCCCTCGACCGGGCGCGCAGCGCCTTCGTGGAAGACAAGCGCATGATCGCCAACCGCACGGTGCAGCTCGGACAGATGCTGTCCGAGATCGGCAAGACGGAATCCTATCGCGGCCTGATCGACGGCCTCGGCGGGATCGCGTCGGTGCGGGGGCGCAACAAGAGTCTCTACGGCGAGATGTGCCAGCACTATTACAACACCCGCGCCCAGGGCGCCGACCACGCCACCGCGCTCACCCACCTCGAAGCCCGCGAGCGGCCGGATATCGCCGCGCCGGAGATGCCGCCCGGTCCGCCCCGGGAATCGGAAAAACAGCCGGGAGGGCAGCCGTGAGCGACGGACGCGCCGCCGCCCGGCCCCTGCCGGAGCGGCCGGAGACGATGCTCGTCATCGACGACCACCCGATCGTGATGCAGGGGGTGCGCCGGCTGGCGGAAGCCGCGGGCGTGGCCAAAGTCTACGAGGCCGCCGACATCGTCTCGGGCTACCGCCTGTTCCACCGGCACCGGCCGGCCCTCGTGGTGGCCGATCTGAGCTTTCGCGACGACGGCCTGTCCGGCCTGTCGCTGATCCGCCGCATCCGGGCGCTCGATCCGGCCGCGCGCATCCTCGTCTTCAGCATGCATGCCGACCCGGTGCTGGTCTCCCGCGCCCTGGAAAGCGGCGCGCTCGGCTTCGCGCTCAAGGATGCCGGATCGGACGCCTTCCTGGAGGCGCTGGACGCGGTCCATGCCGGGCGGGGCTACCTGCCGCACGCGCTTGCCACCGACGTGGCGATGCTGAACCGCAGCGCCCGCCCCGCCCCGCTCGCCACCTTGAGCGCGCGCGAATTGCAGATCCTGTCGCTGCTGAGCCAGGGCAAATCCTACGACGCCATCGCCAGCGCCATGGCGGTGAGCTACCGCACGATCATCAATGCCAGTTCCAGCATGCGCAAGAAGCTCGGCGTCGAGTCGCGCGCCGGGCTGGTCCAGATCGCGGTCAACCGGCGCAACGCGCTGCTGTGAGCCGGTTCGAAGGCGTCCGCGGGCAAGTGATCAGAGTCATCCCATCCTCACCCTCATCCTGAGGTGCCCGCGACAGCGGACCTCGAAGGATCCTCCAGGAAGCGCGCGATCCCTGGAAGATCCTTCGAGGCCGACGCTGCGCGCCGGCACCTCAGGATGAGGGGGCGGGTTGGATGATTGTCACGCGGCCGTCACTTGGCGCCCCGCTCGGGCGCAGGCCCGCCGAACGGGGCCCGCGGGCTGGCGTCGCCCGCGGGCGTGGCGAAGGGCAGCGTCAGCGCCGCCGCTGCGATCACGGCGGTGATCCAGCGCTTCGGCCGGTCGGGCAGGCTCGCCGCGCGGCTCGGACCGTTGAGGCGGGGCCGGTGCAGCTCGCCGCCGAGCGGGGCCGGACGCCGGCCCTCCTCCGGCCCGCGATCCCGGTCCGCGTTGCGGTCGAGACTCCGCTCGACCGCGCCGAGCAGCGCGGCGGCCTCCCCGTCCAGGCTGTCCCAGTGCCGGGTCAGGGCGCCGTGCTCCGCCGGCTCGGACGCCGCGGCGTCCGGTCCGGTCTCCGTTATCCGCTCCTCGGGGGCTGTCATGACGGCTGGTCAGGCGCGGTGGTAGGCATCCTCGAGGCGGACGATGTCGTCCTCGCCGAGGTAGCTGCCGAGTTGCACCTCGATCAGTTCGACATCGTCGTTGCCGGGATTCTCGAGGCGGTGGATGGCGCCGAGCGGGATGAAGATGTGCTCGCTCTCGCGGTAATCGGCGACCGTGTCGTCCACGGTGACCCGGGCGCAGCCGCGCACCACGACCCAGTGCTCGGCCCGGTGGCGGTGCTTCTGCAGTGAGAGCCGGCCGCCGGGCGCCACGGTGATCCGCTTGACCTGGAAGCCGTCGGAGGCCTCCAGCACCCGGTAGCTGCCCCAGGGGCGGTGCGAGGAAGCGTGCCACTCGGCCTGGGGCCGGCCCTTGCTGCGCAGGATCTCGACCATCTTGCGCACGTCGCCGCAGCGGCTGCGGTCGGCCACCAGGATCGCGTCCTTCTCGGCCACCACGACGAGATCCCGCACGCCGACGAGCGAGGTCACCATCCCGTCCGAGGAGACGAAGCAGCCCTCGGTGTCGAACAGCTCGGCCGCGCCGCGGCTGACATTGCCGAGGTCGTCCCGCTCGCTGATCGCCCAGAGCGCGTTCCAGTTGCCGACATCCGACCAGCCGCAGCGCATCCGCGCGACCGCGGCGCGGCTCGTCTTCTCCATCACCGCGAAGTCGAGGGAGGTCTTGTGGGTGCCGGCAAACCCCTCGGCGTCGAGGGCGAGCGCCCCGCCCTCGTCGGCGGCGGCCTCGACCGCCAGGGCGGCGGCGGCGGCCGTGTCGGGATCGAACGCGGCGTATTCGGCGCACAGGGTGTCCGCCCGCATCAGGAAGTTGCCGGAGTTCCACAGCCAGCGGTCCGAGAGGTAGGTGGCGGCCCGCGCCGCGTCCGGCTTCTCGGCGAAGGTGTGCACGGCGTGGCAGCGCGCCTCGACGCGGGTGCCGGGCCGGATCCAGCCGTATTCGGTGCTGGCGTGATCGGCCTCGATGCCGAAGGTGACGAGCCGCCCGGCCCGTGCCGCCGGCAGGGCGGAGGCCACGGCCCGCCGGAAGGCGCGCGGTTCGGTGACGATGTGGTCGGAGGGCAGCACCAGCACCACCGCCTCGGGATCCTCCCGCGCTACCAGGGTGCAGGCGGCCAGGATCGCCGGGCCGGAATCGCGGCGCTCCGGCTCCAGCAGGAGGGTGACGCCCGCATCGATCGCAGCGGCCTGCTTCTCGACGAGGCAGCGGTGATCGCGGTTGGCGACCACGATCGGCCGGGCGAAGAGCGGGCCCTGGAGCCGCAGCAGGGTCTGCTGGAAGGTCGAGTGCGGCCCGAGCAAAGGCACGAACTGCTTCGGCAATGAGGTGCGGGAGGTGGGCCAGAGCCGCGTTCCCGAGCCGCCGCAAAGGATGACGGGCTGGATCCGTGCAGGCATCGACGGGCGTCCTTTTGTGCTGGGACTTGGAAGATGGAACTTGGAAGAAAGGTCAGCGGGTTTCGATCGAGCTGCGCAGGGCGGGTGCCGCCTGCGAGACGGGGCCGGGGGCGGCCGCCCCGCCACGTGTGGGAGCCGGGGCCGGCGCCTCGCCGGTGCCGGCCTTGGCGGGTGAGACCTGCACGACGTCGCCCGGCAGCAGCACGGAGGTCAGGCTGGCCCGGAACGTCACCGCCCGGTCGCGCTGGGTCCGCGTCACCTCGACGTTCCAGCCGGTGGACTCGGTGCCGCCGTCGGAGGCGGCGAGCCGCCGGGCGCGGCTCTCCAAGAGGTCGCGGGCGATGGGCAGGCTCGCCTCCGTCTCCAGCAATTGCTGGCGGGTGGCCTGGAGATCGGCCACGACCCGGCGGCGATGGCCGTTCTCGGTGTCCGCGCTGGCGCAGGGTCAGTTCGCCGGTGGCGGTGCCGTTGCGGGCGAGTTCCGCGTCGATCCGGGCGAGTTCCGCCCGGACCCGGGCGTTCTCCCGCTGCCGGTCCACCATGATCGTCTGCAGGCCGTGGCCGTTATCGGTCAGCCGCGCGTAGTTGCGGACCTGAGCCTCGGTCAGCTTCACCTGTTCCTCGATCAGATTCCGCTGCTGGGTCAGTGACGTCCGCTCGGTCTCCAGCCGCTCGACCTGCTGGCGCAGCAGGCCGACCTCGCTGCGCTCCGTCTCGCGCTGGAGCGAGAAGATCTCCTGCTCGCCGCGCATCAGCGCCGTCGCCTCCGGGCCGATCAGTTCGTCCGAGACGAAGCTCGTCCGTCCGTCACGCTGGGCCTCCAGCCGGAGCTGCCGGGCGCGCTGGGCGAGCCGGGCGAGTTCCAGGCTCCGCAGACGCTCGCGCGCGGTCAGCATCTCGCCCTTGAGTTCGGTGATCGAGCGGTCGCCGACCCGCCCGCCGCCGGCCAGCGCCACCGCGCCGAGCACGGTGAGGCCGTAGCGGTAGGTGTAGCTGCCGGGCGAGCGCACCTCGCCCAGAACATAGACCGGCTTCATCTCGGAAAGCCGCAGGCTGACGGTGGCCGAGCGCAGGTAGCCGTCGTTGAGGCGGGTGCGCACCAGGGTCTCGGCCTGCTCGGGCGACAGCCCGGCGACCCGGACACGGCCGACCATCGGCAGGTTCAGGTCGCCCACCGCATCGACCACGTATTCGCCGGTCAGGTCCGTCTGGCCGAAGACGACCATCGTCACCTTGTCGCCGCTCGACAGCAGCAGCGCGGTCTCGGCCGAGGGCTCCGGCAAGGCCTCCGGAGCCTGCGCCTCGGCGGCGAGGGGGGTGCTCGCGAGAAGGAGCACAAGTCCCGAGCCGAGCATCGCGCCGAGCGTGGCGCCGCGGCGCCCCTCGCCGCTCCAAAACCGAAATGTCCTGAAATCGAGCATGCCTTCGCCTCTCAGGCCGCTTGCCGGGCGCCGGCCGGCGACGCGGCCGCTCGGGAGACTGCTCCATTCGGGAGCTCTGCCCGCTCGGCCGGTACCCCGGAGATGCCGGCCCGAAGCCCTCCGTGCTCGAGGGAGCACCGGGGAGAACCGGGAGGCGGCCGGGCTGCCGTGACGCCCTGTTTGAATGCCAGAGCCCCTCCCCGTTGGCTCTGGCTATTCGGTCACCTCGGGGTTCGCGACCGGGTTAGTCCGACCGTGCCGGTTGCGGCTCGAAGGCGCGGTTGGGAACCGATTCCGCGCGCGCCGCTTGGCCCTCGGCAAGAAAGGGCTCGCACCTCCCGATCGTGGTAAACCGCCTTCGCACGCAGGACGTCGCGTCTTCCTCGAAACAGCAATGCCGAACCCGAGCAAGGTCTCCTAAGCTGGGATCGACCGACAATGGGAGACGTCGAGCGATGAAGAAGCGTATCCTCGTGACGGGTGGGGCCGGTTTTGTCGGCAGCCATCTGTGCGATCGACTGGTGGCGCAGGGACACGACGTGCTCGCGGTCGATAATTTCTACACGGGCGACCGGTCGAATCTCGCCCAGCACCTGAGCAATCCGCGCTTCGAGGTCATGCGCCACGACGTGACCTTCCCGCTCTATGTCGAGGTGGACGAGATCTACAATCTCGCCTGCCCCGCCTCCCCGATCCATTATCAGCGCGACCCGGTGCAGACCACGAAGACGAGCGTGATCGGGGCCATCAACATGCTCGGGCTCGCCAAGCGGCTCGGCATCCCGATCCTCCAGGCCTCCACCAGCGAGATCTACGGCGATCCGGACGTGCACCCGCAGCCGGAGGATTATCGCGGCCTCGTCAGCGTCAGCGGCCCGCGCGCCTGCTACGACGAGGGCAAGCGCTGCGCCGAGACCCTGTTCTTCGACTATCAGCGCCGGCACCACGTGCCGATCCGCGTGGCACGCATCTTCAACACCTACGGGCCGCGGATGAACCGCGACGACGGCCGGGTCGTCTCGAACTTCGTGGTGCAGGCGCTGCGGGGCGAGCCGATCACCCTCTACGGCGACGGCCGCCAGACCCGCGCCTTCTGCTTCGTCGACGACCTCGTCGAGGGGCTGATGCGCCTGATGAACGTCGAGGGCACGCTCGACGGCGCGGTCAATCTCGGCAACCCGACCGAGGTGACCATCGCCGAGATCGCCCATCGGATCATCGCGCTCACCGGCTCGCGCTCGGAGATCGTCTACCGCCCGCTGCCGCAGGACGACCCGCGCCAGCGCTGCCCCGACATCACCCGGGCGAAGGCGATGCTGCACTGGACCCCGAAGGTCGGGCTCGACGAGGGGCTGACGCGGACGATCGCCTATTTCGAGGCGCTGCTCTCGGCCTCCGGCTCGAGCGTGACGCCGTTCGAGCCGGCGCTGCCCGAACTCGCGAAGACCGGCTCATGAGCGCACCCCTCCCCCGCGTTCCGATCTTGGGGGTGCCGGTCAGCGCGATCACGCTGGACGAGGCGGTGATGGCGGTCGAGGACTGGATCCTCGCCCGCCAGCGCCACTACGTCTGCATCACCGGCGCCCACGGCGTCATCGAGTGCCAGACCGATGGGAGCTTGCGCGCGATCCACGAGCGCGCCGGCCTCGTCACGCCGGACGGGATGCCGCTGGTCTTCATGGCGCGCCGGCTCGGCTTCCCGCGCACGCAGCGGGTCTACGGACCCGACCTCATGCGCGCGCTGACGGCCCTGTCCGCCCGCAAGGGCTACCGGCAATACTACTTCGGAGGCGGCTCCGGCCTGCCCGAGCGGCTGGCCGCGCGGCTGACGGAGCAGTTCCCGGACCTGCCCATCGCCGGCACCTTCTCGCCCCCCTTCCGCCCGACCACGCCGGAGGAGGACGAGGCGATCGTCGCGCGCATCAACGCGGCGGCGCCCGACATCCTGTGGGTGGGTCTCAGCACCCCGAAGCAGGAATACTGGATGGCGCGCCACCGCGACCGGCTCGAGGTGCCGGTCATGGTCGGCGTCGGCGCGGCCTTCGACTTCCTCGCCGGCACCAAGCGGCAGGCGCCGGCCTGGTTGCAGCGGCGTGGGCTCGAATGGGCCTTCCGCCTCGGCACCGAGCCGCGCCGGCTGGCGCGCCGCTACGGGCGGATCGTGCCCGAATTCATGCTGCGCGCCGCGTTCCAGCTCCTGAACGCGCCGTCGCGACCGCGCCGATCCTTCTAGAGGCCATCCCCAGGCTTATCGGAAAAGCAGTTCGCATCAATAGCTTGGCACTTGTCTCGGGCGGGGAGCCCCCCGCGACCGGCGCCTTGGACCCTGATCTGGAGACGTGGCCCGATCCGACGCGATCGAGCCACGTCTTCCGTCGTGTTCAGCCCAGAGGCTGTCCCGACGCCGAAATCGCGCGGGGCCGGGGCTCTTGCGGGGCACCCGGCACGCGCTCCGTCATGCTCTCTTTCGACGGGCCGGGCCCCTCTTGGCCGCGCAGCGCCCCAAAGGATTACGGTAGCGCGAAAGTATGATCGCCCATCGAGAAGATATGCTCAGTCGGCCCTCGAAATAAGAATGGAAGCGCCAAAGCAGAAAAGGCGTCACACCCATGTCGAAGAGCGCAGTTGTTACCGGGGCCGGCGGTTTCATTGGTGGACATCTGGTGACGTACCTGCGTCGCCACGGCTATCACGTCCGCGGCGTCGATATTAAATATCCCGATTTCGGGAACAGCGACGCGGACGAGTTCATGCTCGCCGACCTGCGGTCCTTCGAGGAATGCCGCGAGGCGGTGAAGGGCGTTGACGAAGTCTACAATCTCGCCGCCGACATGGGCGGGATCGGCTACATCTCCGGCGCGCACGCCTCGATCACGTTCAACAACACGATGATCAGCGCGCAGATGCTGAAGGCCGCCTTCGACGCGCGGGTCGAGCGGTTCCTGTTCTCCTCCTCGGCCTGCGTCTACCCGCAGCACCTGCAGGATGTGCCGAGCGTGATCCCGCTGAAGGAGGAGGATGCCTTCCCGGCCGCGCCCGAGGAAGGCTACGGCCTGGAGAAGCTCTACACGGAGAAGCTCTGCCAGTACTTCACCGAGGATTACGGCTTCCCGACCCGCTCCGTCCGCTTCCACAACGTCTACGGGCCGCTGGGCACCTATGACGGCGGCAAGGAGAAGGCGCCCGCCGCGATCTGCCGCAAGATCGCGCGCACGCCCGACGGCGGCACGATCGACATCTGGGGCGACGGCCAGCAGACCCGCTCGTTCATGTACGTCGACGACTGCGTCGAGGGCATCTACCGCATCATGCAGTCGGACCATCACGGGCCGCTCAACCTCGGCACGGACGAGCTCGTCAGCATCAGCGGCCTCGTCGATCTCGTGGCCGAAGTCTCCGGCAAGACGATCCACAAGGCGTTCGACCTGAGCAAGCCGCAGGGCGTGCGCGGGCGCAACAGCGACAACACCCGCCTGCGCGAGGTTCTGGGCTGGGAGCCCCTCATTCACCTGCGCGAGGGCCTGCAGCCGACCTACCGCTGGATCAACGAACAGATCCAGCAGGCACAGGCGGCCCAGGCGGACGCCGCCCCCCGGCAGGCCGCCGAGTAAGCGCGGCGATCCCGCGCTTTCCGCCCGCCCTCCCGCCCGTCACGCAGCACGAGCGAGCCCATGCCGGACGTCGATGTCGCAAATACCAATCTCCTGCCGGCCGGCGGAGCCGGCTGGCAGGGACGACTTCGAGAGCGTCTCAAGGAGCGTCTCGGACCCGTCCGGTCCGGGCGCGCCGAGACGATCGCCGAGGCACGGCGCCGGATCGTCACCGGCGCCCTGCTCGCGGGCGACACCGTCGCGGTGCTGGTCGCCTGCGGGGGAAGCCTGCTCGTGATGGCGGCGGCCGGAGCGGCCACCGGCCTCGCGCCGGCCATGCTGACCGGCTGGTGCGCCCTGCAGATCTGCGCACTGGCCCTGTGCGGCCTCTACGAACCGATCGAGGCGGAGCCGATCGAGCGGCTCCGCCGCCGCGGTCTGGCCGCCGCCCTCGCGTTCGCCGCCGCCATCCTGGTCGGCGGCGGGCCCTGGTCCTGGCCGTGGTCCTGGGCCGCCACCGGGATCGCCGCCCTTCTCTCCATCCCGCTCGGGCACTACGCGGAGGGGTTCGTGCGTGCGCGTCTCGTCCGGCGGGGCATGTGGGGGGCGGCGACCATCGTCTACGGCGAAGGTGCCACCGAGCTGGCCCGCAGCCTCGCCGCGCGGCCGGAACTCGGGCTCCGACCGATCGGCATCGTCCGCGCGGCCGATCAAGTGGTCGAACCCTTCCGCACCGTCGTGTCGCCGGGGCCAGGAGAGGACACCGAGCGGGCGGCCGAGCGCATGGCGAGCCTGCTGGAGGCGGCCGAGGTCGCCATCTGCACGCCCGGCGAGCGCGAGCCCACCCGCTTCGCCTGGCTCACCCGGCACCCGTTCCGGCAGGTGCTCGTGGCGCACCATGCGCCGGAGGTGGAGACCGTGCGCCTCAAGACCCGCTGCCTCGGTCCCGTGGTCGGGCTCGTGGTGCGCCGGGCGATCTTCCTGCCGCACAACCTGCGCCTCAAGCGGGCGCTCGACCTTGCCGTGACGGTGCCGGGCCTTCTCGTCTGCGGACCGCTGATCGGTGTGCTGGCGCTCGCGGTGAAGATCGCCGATCCGGGCCCGGCCTTCTACGTCCAGCCCCGCGTCGGGCGCGATGGCCGCACCATCCGCGTGTATAAGCTGCGCAGCATGTTCCGCGACGCGGAGGCGCGGCTCGCCGAGCATCTGGCCGCCGACGAGGCCGCCCGGCGCGAATGGGACCGGTTCTGCAAGCTGCGCAACGATCCGCGCGTCCTGCCCGGCATCGGCGGCTTCATCCGCCGCACCAGCCTCGACGAGCTGCCCCAGCTCCTCAACGTGCTGCGCGGCGACATGAGCGTGGTCGGGCCCCGCCCCTTCCCCGCCTACCACACCGAGCGGTTCGGCCCGGCCTTCCAGGCGCTGCGGGCGAGCGTGCCGCCGGGCCTGACCGGACTGTGGCAGATCTCGGCCCGCAGCGACGGCGACCTCGCGGTGCAGGAGCAGCAGGACAGCTTCTACATCCGCAACTGGTCGATCTGGACCGACCTGTACATCCTCCTCGAGACGGTGCCGGCGGTGCTCACCGCCAAGGGCGCCCGCTGAGGAGGGACCCCGGCGGCCCCTCCTCCCCTCGACGCGCTCCCCTTTTTCGATCCCGACGCAGGCGTGACCCATGGATCCGTTCCACGAAGCCGACCCGCCCGGCGGCGGGCGATCGCTGACCTCCCATTACGAGGCGGTCACCGGGCACGCCCTGGCGGTGCTCTGGCGGCGCCGGATCATGATCGCCTCGATCGCCGCGCTGTCGGCGCTGGCAGCGGGGGCGGCCACGCTCGCCCTGCCGCCGAGCTACACCGCCGAGGTGCTGCTCCAGTTCGATTTCGGCCAGACCCAGGACGTGCGCGGGACGGGCAAGTCCGGCCCGCAGATCGCCCTTGAACCGGCTTCGGTCGTCGAGAGCGAGGCGCGCATCATCCGCTCCTTTGCCATCGCGCAATCCGTGGCGGGCCGGCTCGAGGACGCCGGGCAAGCCAAGCAGGCGGCCCAGGCGGGGCCTGCCGCCAAGGAGGCCTCCGCGGGATGGGTCGGCTCCCTGCGGCAGGCCCTTGAGAACCGGGTTCAGGCCGCGCTGCCCGCCCTCCCCGGCACCCGTCCGGAAGAAACCGCGCAGCAGGAGACCGAGCGAGACGCCCAGGCGCAGCGGCTCCTGCGCGGGCTCACCGTCGGTAACGACGCCAAGGCCTATCTGATCACCATCGGCTACCGCGACCGCGATCCGAAGCGGGCGGCAGAGACCGCCAACACCTTCGCCACCGAGTATCTCGCCCGCAAGATGCAGGCGGCCTCGCTCGCCACCGAGCGAGCGAGCCGCTGGTACGCCGAGCAGATCCAGGTCTCGCGCGGCGAACTCGCCCGGCTGGACAGCGAGATCGACGCCTTCCGCAAGCGCACGGGCTTCGTCGAGTCGGTGCGCGAGGGCGTGGACCTGCGCGAGCAGCAGTTGCGTGACGCCCTCACCGAACTCTCCAGCGCCTCGGCCAAGCGGCTGGCGGAGGAGGCCCGGCTGCAGCGCGCCGGGGACGTGATGCGCTTTGGCGGCGTGCCGAACGCCTCCGACACGACGATCTCGCCGGTGATCCAGCAGATGCTGGCCGATGACAGCAAGCTGCGCCAGGAACTGGAGCAGCTCACCGCCGTCTCCGGCGACAACCACCCCAGTGTGCTGCGGCTCAAGGCCTCGATCGCCGCGCTCCAGCAGCGGCTTCAGCTCCGCATGGCCGAGGTGCTGAAACTGGTCGAGGTCGATCTCGGCGCCGCCCGCGGGCTCGAAGCCTCGGCCGAGGCGCGGGTCGCGACCGTGCGTCGCTCGCTCATCGAGAGCAAGGCGCTCGAATCGAAGCTCCGCGCACTCCAGGCCGACGCGACGGCCGCCCGCGACCGCCTGCGCGTCCTCGACGAGGGCTACCAGACCGCCAATGCGCTGAGCGAACTCAAGCCGGTGATGGCGCAGATGCTGGCGCCGGCCAAGGTGCCGACCCTGCCCACCGGGCCCGGCCTCGGCCTGGTGCTCGGCCTCGGCCTGTTCGCCGGGGCCGGCGCAGGCTCGGTGCTGGCGCTCGGGCTCGACCGCCGCGACCGGGGCTATCGCAGCCAGGGCGAGATGGAGGCCGAGACCGGCCTGCCCTGCCTCGCGCTGCTGCCGAACCGGCCTGTGGGTGCGCAATCGGGCGAGCGCCTGGAACAGGATCTCCTCTTCCGCGAGGCCGTGCGGGCGGCGGTGGCCGAACTCGTCGCGGTGCGCGAGCCGCTCAAGGTCGTCCTCGTCACCTCGGCGATGCCCGGTGAGGGCAAGTCCGTCGTCGCCCGCTCGGTGGCGCGCTCGCTCGCCGCGATGGGGCGCCGGGTGCTGATCCTCGACGGCTCGCCCCGCCGCGCGGCGATCGAGGACGGCCGCCACGGCAATCTCGGACACGAGACGCCCGCCGACGACGAGGAGGCGGAGGGCCGCATCTCGACCATCCGCCGCGTCTCCGGCCTCAAGGACGGGCACGACATCTACGCCGAGCCGACCTTCGGCATGCTCGTGCGGGAGGCGCGCGAGCGCTACGACATCATCCTCGTGGAGGTGCCCCCGGTGCTGTTGCTGGGCGACGTCGCACTCCTGCGCCAGCACGCCGACGCCGTGGTCCATGTCGTGGCGTGGCACGGTACGCAGAAGGCCGCCGTCACCGCGAGTCTCGCCTATATGCGCCGGCTCGGGCTGACGGTCGCCGGGCTCGTCCTGAACAAGGTCGATCTGAAGCGCCACGAGGGCCGCGCCGCGGATCGCGGCACGCTCTACCGCGACTTCTCGCACTACTACCGGAACAGCGCGTGATGGGCGCGCAATCCGCAGCGAGCCCGGGGGTGGCGATCCTCGTGAGCGAATGGACCTTCGCCTGCGCGGCCTGCGGCTCCCCCGCCGTCACCTGGCCGGCGGACCCGACCGCCGAGGCGGCCATCGCCTGCGGCGGCTGCGCCCGGCCTTTGGGCACGCTCGCCGCCTTCCGGGCCGGGATCGAGCGGGTCCTGGCCACCCACCGCCACGGGCACGGCCAGGGCGTCGAGGCTTTCCCACCCACGACCTCGCCCTGAGGTGCTGCGAAGCGACCTCGAAGGATCCTCCGGATCCCGCGCGATCCCCGGACGATCCTTCGAGGCTGGACGATCCTTCGAGGGCCGCCGGCGCGGCCCCCTCAGGATGAGGCGGAGGGATGGGCTTTCCGCCTCACCGCGCGGGTGTCGCGGTCAGACGAACAGGATATGGCCCGCGCTCAACTCGGCCTTCTGGGTGTCGGCGAGCCAGAGCGTGTCCGATCCAGAGCGGATCGCGACATCGGTGCCGACATCCTGCGCCGCGGCCAGGACGGCCTCGAACGAGCCGAACATCGACCGGCTGATCTCGATCGCGTCGGGCGCGGAACCGCCGGTCTCGAAATCCTCGACCCAATCGGTGCCGTTGCCGGCCTTGAACGCGAACCGGTCGGCCCCGGCCCCGCCCCAGAGATGATCGGTGCCGCTGCCGCCGTCGAGCCGGTCGTTGCCGGCCCCGCCATAGAGCGCATCGTCGCCGGCCAGCCCGTTGAGCGTGTCGTTGCCGTCCATCCCGTCGAGGTCGTCGGCGGCGTTCGATCCGGTCATCGTCTCGGCCCCGGCGGTGCCGTCGCGGTTGAGGCTGGTGCCGGAGGGTGAGGCGGCGACCGGGGGCGGTGCCGGGCTGTCGCCCGTGACGACTCCGACGACGGTTCCGACCGTACCCGTCACCCAATCGAACACGTTGTGGATCGGCGTCATCGGCGTGGCCGAGGGCGCTGCCGACACGTCCGCGCCGGCCGAGGACGGGCCCCAGGCGATGTTGTTGGCCACCGCCGGGTCCGTGTAGGTCGAGTCGACGATCGACACGCCGTCGCCGGTCGCGTTCCAGATGACGGCGTTGGACAGGGGATCACCCCGGCCCTGGTCGGCGGCGATGTTGTCGAAGGAGCGGGTGTCGATGAAGGACACGTCGTCCGAATAGGACGAGAAGCCGCCATTGCCCATGTGGATCACATCGACGTTCTGGACCTGGCCACCCTGCGAGTTGCCCTCGAACATCACTCCGACGCCGCTCGGCGAGTTGTTGCCGTCGATCACGCCGTTGGTAATCGAGACGTTCTGGCTGTCGATGATCGAGACGTTGTCCTCGACATGCGACCCGTTCGGATCGTTGGTGACAGCGAAATCCGAGAGGCTGCCGTTCGGCGACTGGTAGAACTGGACGAACTGGCCCGACGGATAGAGCCCGTGGAAGTCGTGGCCCTCGATGTGGGAGAGCGTCGCGCCGGGCGACTGGCCGAGATAGATGCCGGTGCCGCTGTCCTGCAGGGTCACGTGCGAAGCGGTGAAATCAGGCGCATTGACGACCCGGATGCCCGTGGCCTCGCCGGCCTGGCCCTGGTTGCCGTTGGGCGGATCGGAATGGACGATCAGGCTGTTCTCGACGGTGACGCCGCTGGAATCCTCGACGACGATCCCGTTGCCGTCGGCGTGATGAATGGTGACGTTGCGGATGACGACATTGTCGTGCTCGACGCGGATGGCGTTGCCGTCGGAGACCCAGAGATCCAGATTTTCGATGACCTGTCCGTCATGCGTCGTACGGATGGGCGTGGTGCTTGTGGTCAAACCCGTGGGCATATTTGCTCCATTTGTTAATATTACAACAAAATCAATAACTATATGAATAGAATCAGTGGATCGACCTAGCAAATCTGCAACGTAATTAATCTGCGCTAGGCCATGCGGCCTATTCGGCCCGGGAAGTCATTAACCGTAAAGCTTTTAGCCAAGCCACCACGGCCCGATATTTTTCGCAGCGCACAACCGATGTGGCCATGTGGCCACGCTTGATCGGGTAGAGCGCGATTCGGTGGCGCGCCGCCGCCGGCCGGGGCCGCGGAGGATCCCGCGGCCACGACCGGCAAGGCGCTTAGAGCCTGCCCCGCGCAGCATCCGGCGACCCGCCCGCGTCCCTTCGGACCGACGGTGCACCGGACGCTTTGCGGGAAATGCTCAGACGAACAGGAAGTCGCCGGCCGAGAGCTGCGCCTTGTGAACGTCGGCGAGCCACAGCGTGTCGGCGCCCGAGGTGATGGCGACATCGGAGCCGACATCATGGGCCGCGGAGAGCAGGGCGTTGAACGAACCGAACATCGCCTTGCTCACTTCGACGACGTCCTGCGCGGTGCCGCTGAGCTGGAAGTCCTCGACCCAGTCGGTGCCGTTGCCGGCCTTGAACACGAAGTGGTCCGCGCCGGTGCCGCCCCAGAGGTGGTCGGTGCCGCTGCCGCCGTCGAGCCGGTCGTTGCCGGCCCCGCCGTAGAGGCGGTCGTCGCCGGCGAGCCCGTTGAGCGTGTCGTTGCCGCCCCGCCCGTCGAGGTCGTCGGCGAAGCGCGAGCCGGTCATCGTCTCGGAGGACGCCGTGCCGTCCCGGTCGATGCCCGTGCCGGCCGGGGCCGTGGCCGTCGGGGCCGTCGGGGACGGCGCCGGAGTCGGGGCCGGGGTCGGCGCAGGCGTCGGGGCAGGAGTCGGGGCAGGAGTCGGCACTGGGGTCGCAACCGGCGTGCTATCGGTCGCCGTCCCGTCGAACACGTTGTGGATCGGCGTCATCGGCGTGGCCGAGGGCGCTGCCGACACGTCCGCGCCGGCCGAGGAGGTTCCCCAGACGATGTTGTTGGCGACCCCTGGGTCCGTGTAGGTCGAGTCCTCGATCGTGACGTTGTGGCCGGTCGCGTTCCAGATCAGCCCGTTCGACAGCGACGCGCCGCGGCCCTGGTCGCCGGCATCGTTGTCGAAGGAGCGGGTGTCGACGAAGGACACGTCGTCCGAGTAAGACGAGAAGCCGCCATTACTCATGTGGATCACGTCGACGTTCTGGACGTGGCCACCCTGCGAATTACCCTCGAACATCACGCCGGCACCGCTCGGCGAGTTGTTGCCGTCGATCACGCCGTTGGCGATCGAGACGTTCTGGCTGTCGATGATCGAGACGTTGTCCTCGACATGCGAGTGGCTCGCATCGTTGGTGACAGCGAAATCCGAGAGGCTGCCGTTCGGCGACTGGTAGAACTGAACGAGCTGACCACCGGGGAACGGCCCGTGGAAGTTGTGGCCCTCGATGTAGGAGAGCTTCGCGTTCGGGGACTGGCCGAGATAGATGCCGGTGCCGCTGTCCTGCAGGGTCACGTGCGAGGCGGTGAAGCCGGACGCGTTGACGACCCGGATGCCGGTGGTCTCCGCATCGGTCTCGCCCCCGTTGCCCGTGGGCGGATCGGAATTGACGATGAGGCTGTTCTGGACGGTGACGCCGCTGACGTCCTCGACGACGATACCGTTGCCGTCGGCATGGTGAATGGTGACGTTGCGGATGACGACGTTGTCGTGATCGACGCGGATGGCGTCGCCGTCGGAGACCCAGAGATCCAGATTTTCGATAACCTGTCCGTCGTACGTCGTGCGGATGGGGGTGGTGCTATAGGTTTGGCCCGCAGGCATGATTGCTCCTTGAGATGCGATGATCGCAACGGAGCGGGGGACTAAAGAATGTTAGCGAGCAGATCGATTGCGTAAATCTGCAACGTACCCCGTGAGGACTACTCCCCACGAGGTATGGGCCGACGAAAACGGTTCAGCTTAATGCTGTTTTCTCGCGGGTCTTTGTCAGAAATTTTCTGACAGACAACGGTTTGTTGCCGAACGGCCACGCTTGATCGGCCGGCCTGGGTATCGCCAGGCCGGCTGCCAAAGGTCCTCCTCCCCGAATCATGCCTTCTTACGGTCTTCGGGTGATGGGTTCGGCGAGCCGGCGCTCCCCCCTATCCGCACGCGGGGCGAGGGGACACGCACCCATCAACGAGGTGATCAGCCGGAACCGTTATCACGCGCCTCTTCGGTCAGAGGTGTGGTCAAATCGTCTGGTTGTAGGCGCCCACTTCCGGGTGCTGGCGCAGCACCCCATCCACCGCCGCGAACATCTCGCGAAGCCGCGCTTCGGAGACCGGGCTCTCGACCACCACGACGAGTTCCGGCTTGTTCGAGGAGGCCCGCACCAGCCCCCAGGTGCCGTCGGCGGTGGTCACGCGCACGCCGTTGACCGTCACGAGACTGGTGATGGGATGGCCGCCCACCGGCTCGCCCGCCGCCTCGAGCGCCCGGAACCGCTCGGTCACCGCCTCGACCACGCCGTACTTCACCTCGTCGGCGCAATGCGGCGACATGGTCGGTGAGCCCCAGGTCTTCGGCAGCGCCCGGTAGAGGTCGGCCATGGTCTGCCCCGGATTGCGGTCGAGCATCTCGATCACCGCCATCGCGGTCAGAAGTCCGTCGTCGTAGCCGCGACCGACCGGCGCGTTGAAGAAGAAGTGGCCCGACTTCTCGAAGCCGGCGAGCGCCGAGAGTTCGTTGACCCGGCGCTTGATGTAGGAATGGCCCGTCTTCCAGTAATCGGTGCGCACGCCGCGGGCCTGCAACTCGGGATCGGCGGCGTAGAGGCCGGTCGATTTCACGTCGACCACGAAGGTCGCGTTCGGGTGAAGCTTCGACAGGTCGCGGGCCAGCATGACGCCGATCTTGTCGGCGAAGATCTCCTCGCCCTCGTCATCGACCACGCCGCAGCGGTCGCCGTCGCCGTCGAAGCCGAGGCCGACATCGGCGCCGGTCTCGCGCACCTTGTCGGCGATGGCGTGCAGCATCGCCATGTCCTCGGGGTTGGGGTTGTAGCGCGGGAAGCTGTGATCCGGCTCGACATCGAGCGGGATCACCTCGACGCCGAGTCGCTCCAGGAGCGCAGGGGCGAAGGCGCCGGCCGTGCCGTTGCCGCAGGCGGCCACGACCTTCAGCTTTCGCGAGACGGGTTTGGCGCGCGCGACGAGGTCGTCGAGATAGATCTGAGCGAAGTCGGAGACGAATTCGTAGGCGCCGCCGTCGCGGTACTGGAACGCGCCCGTGGTGACGATCTCCTTGAGGCGGCCCATCTCGTCGGGGCCGAAAGTCATGGGGCGCTCGGCGCCCATCTTCACGCCGGTCCAGCCGTTGTCGTTATGCGAGGCGGTGACCATGGCCACGCAGGGGCAATCGAGGGCGAACTGGCCGAAATAGGCCATCGGCGAGAGCGCGAGCCCGATATCCTTCACTCGCAGCCCCGCCGCCTGCATCCCGGCGATCAGCGCGAGCTTGATCGAGGCGGAGTAGGCGCGAAAGTCATGGCCGGTGACGATGTCGGGGCGCACGCCGCGCTCATGGATCAGCGTGCCGAGGCCGAGGCCGAGCGCCTGGACGCCCATCAGGTTGATCTCCTGCGGGAACAGCCAGCGGGCGTCGTACTCGCGAAAGCCGGTGGGCTTGACCATCGGCAACTGCTCGAAGGCGAAGGTGTTCGGCTCAAGCTTCGGAACGGGCGTGGGAAAGGCCTTGGAGGAATCGAAGGACATGACAGACCTTTCGCGAGGGCGGCGGCGGACGGGAGGCCGCACGCCGCCGGAAGAGAAGCTGGAAATCGGTTGAGAGTTTAGACCAAGAGGCTGTCTTGAACCGAGGCGGGATTGACCTTCCACACCTCGATCGCCGCCACGGTCGGATTCTCGGCCGCCCCCTGCCAGAAGGCGAGGTCGAGCGTCCCGTCGGTGACCGAGACCGTCCGCGTCAGGGTCGTCGCGGTCGCCCCCGCCGTTGCCGCCGCCCAGATGTCGTAGTTGGCGACCGTGGTGCCCTCGATGCCGAGGTTGAACTGGCGCTGGCCTGCCCCGCTGAGGCCTCCCGGATCGTCGGGCTGATTGTAGATCTCGGCAAAGTGCAGGATCACCTCGTAGGAGCCGGAGGCCAGTGCGCTGCCATCCGCGTTCTTGATCGCGTAGCCGAAGCGTCCGTCGTCGGCATCCGTGGTCGAGGCGCTGGCCCAGCCGAAGCGCTGGTTCTGATAGAGCGCGTCGTCGGTGGTGCCGGCGATCGGATCGCCGTCGGAATAGGTCGCGTTCCCGTCCTGGCCGGCAACGTAGAAGCGGTGGGGGGCGGCCGCCGTATCGGCCTCGAACACCGTCCCGTCCGCACGGGTATGGGCTGCCCCGCCGGAATTGATGGCCATGACGAGGGTGTCGGCACCGGGCGTCACGTCGATGGTGAAGGCGTGCGAGGTGGCGGCGTTGGTGTTGAGGGAGGGGCTCGCGTCGGCGACCTCCCCGGCTTTCACCGTGGCGGTGTACGACCCGTCGGCCCAGCCGCCCGCCGGCGCGGCGACGAGGTAGGTGGCGGTGGCCGAGGTGGCGCTCAACGTCGCCTTCGATTGCAGGCTGATCGCCCCGACCGCGCCTGCTCCCGTCACCGCGAGATCGCTCGCCCCGATGCTGGCGAGATCGATTCCCGAGGTGTCGTTGTAGACCACCGTCACGCTCGCTTGGCCCGCGGCGGAGACGGGCGCCGCGACATCGAAGGAGCCGATGGTCGGCGCCGTCGCGTCGGCGCCGCCGGTCACCTGCCGCACGACGATGCCGCTCAGCTTGGCGTTGTCCAGGCCGTTGATGAACTGCAGGTCGAGCGTGCCGTTGGCGCCCGCGATGACCGGGCCCGAGACGAAGGTATAGGGCGTGTTGAAGTTGCCGGTCTGGGCCACGATGTCGAGATCGTTGAGGATGGTCTGGCCTTCGAACGTGACGTCGAACACCCGCTGGCCGGGATTGCTCCACCAGAGTTCGGCGAAGCGCAGCTCGACCGTGTAGGACTGCGTCGTGCTGGCGACGGGGATGGCGTAGCTGAAATTGCCGTAGCGCTCGGTCTGGTAAACGGTGCCGCCGAAGGCCGTCTGCAGGCCATTGCCACCCGTGCCGTCGGCGAAGGTGGCGCCGCCGGTGAAGTACTGGTCCGCCGAGAAGCTGATCCCGTCCTGACTCACCGCGCCTCCGCCCGCATTGATCGCCGCGACGATCCCAACCGGAACATTCGGTTGGAACGACGAGCCTTGGCCGGAGGCGGCGTTGGTGTTCCCGGCGGGACTTGCATCGGCGATTTCCCCAGCCTTCACGGTGGTGATGTACTCCCCACCAATCCAACCGCCGGCTGGCGCGGCGACCAGATAAGTGGCGGTGGCCGAGGTGGCACTCGTAGCCGCCTTCGATTGAAGCGTGATCGCCCCGACCGGACCGGCACCCGTCATCGTGATGTCGCTCGCCCCGATGCTGTCGAGATTGATCCCCGAGGCGTCGTTGTAGATCACCGTGACGCTGGCACTCGCGGTCGGGGTCGATGGCCCCTGGATCACGAAGGGGCCGGCCACCGACGGTCCCGTCGTGTCGACGTTCCCGCCGCCGTTCGCCTGCCGCACGATGATGCCGCTGAGCTTGGCGTTGTCGACGCCGTTGGCAAATTGCAGGTCGAGCGTGCCGTTGGCGCCCGCCGTGATCGGGCCGGAGACGTAGCTGTAGGGCGTGTTGAAGCTGCCGGTCTGGGCCAGGATGTCGAGGTCGTTGAGGACGGTCTGGCCTTCGAGCGTGACGTCGAAGACGCGCTGGCCCGGGTTGCTCCACCAGAGTTCGCCGAAGCGCAGCTCGACCGTATAGGCCTGGCTCGTGCTGGCCACGGGGATCGCGTAGCTGAAATTGCCATAGCGTTCGGTCTGGTAGACGGTGTTGGTGAAGACCGATTGCAGGCCATTGCCGCCGGTGCTGTCGATGAAGGTGGCGCCGCCGGTGAAGTACTGGTCGGCCGAAAAGCTGATCCCGTCCTGGATCAGCGCCGCGCCGCCGGCATTGATCGCCGCGACGATCCCGCCCGCGCTGCTGGTCTGGACCGAGAAGAGCTGGGAGGCCGCGAGGTTGGTGTTGGCCGCCGGGCTCGCATCGGACACCTCGCCGGTCTTGACGGTGGCGGTGTACTGGCCGTTGGTCCAGCCCCCGGTGGGGGCGGCGACGATGTAGGTGGCGGTGGCCGAGGTCGCGCTGGTGCTCGTCTTGGATTGCAGCGTGATCGCCCCGGTCGCGCCGGGGCCCGTCACCGCGATGTCGGCCTCGGTGATGCTGGCGAGGTTGATGCCCGAGGCGTCGTTATAGACCACCGTGACGCTGGCACTCGCGTCCCCCGCCACGGGCGCCTGGACCGTGAAGGGCCCGACCGTCGGCTTGGTCATGTCGGTGCCGCCGCCCCCGCTCACTTGCCGCACGACGATGCCGCTGAGCTTGGCGTTGTCGATGCCGTTGGCGAATTGCAGGTCGAGCGTGCCGTTGGCGCCTGCCGTGATTGGGCCCGAGACGTAGGTGTAGGGTGTGTTGAAGCTGCCGGTCTGGGCCAGGATGTCGAGGTCGTTGAGGATGGTCTGGCCTTCGAGCGTGACGTCGAAGACGCGCTGGCCCGGATTGCTCCACCACAATTCGCCGAAGCGCAGCTCGACCGTGTAGGCTTGGCTCGTGCTGGCCACGGGGATCGCGTAGCTGAAATTGCCGTAGCGCTCGGTCTGGTAGACGGTGTTGGTGAAGGCCGATTGCAGGCCGTTGCCGCCGGTGCTGTCGATGAAGGTGGCGCCGCCGGTGAAGTACTGGTCGGCCGAGAAGCCGATCCCGTCCTGCGTCAGCGCCCCGCCGCCGGTGTTGATCGCCGCGACGACCGGGTTCGTGGTGCCCGATTTGGCGGTGGTGGTGATGGTGACCCCATCGAAATCGGCGGTGAAGGCCTCGCCGTCGTTGGAGGTGGCGAGCAGGCCCACCGCCATCCCGCTCGCCTTGCCGCCGACGGTGTAGTCGCCCTGGATCGCCTTCAGCAGCGCGCTGCCGCTCGGCACGCTCAGGCTGGCGCCGGCGGTGAAGGCGGCGTTCGCATCGGTGGCGGAGGAGACCGCACCGGTGCCGAAGCGCCAGTACGGCGTCACCGTGTTGGTCTCGAGATTGACCGCGAGGCGCAGTTGCACCCAGCTCGCGCTCGTCGCACTCAGGAGCGCGTTGTTGGTGACCGCACTGGTCTGGGCAACGCCGAGATTCTCCATCGAGGTCTCGAAGATCGCGCTGGTATACTTGCCCCCCGCACTCTCGCCGCGCCCGCCGAGCACCAGCTTGATGAAGTTGTCCTGGTCTCCCGTGCCGATCTGCAGGCCCGCCGAGGGGAAGCCGCCGTTGCTCGTGGCGTTCGGAATCCAGTTCGCCATCGTCATGGTGACGTTGGCGGTCGCCACGCTGTCATCGAAGGTGACGCCGGCCTGCAACGCGTCCTTGAGGGTGTTGTTGCCTTCCGTGAAGTCGCCCTCCTGCACGTTCTTCAACTGGATGACGCCGCCCGCGCCGCCCGCGATGATGTTGGCCGAGGTGTAGAGGCCGCCGTCGAGGAACGGGTCGAGCCCGTTGATCATCGCACCGGTGAGCCCGCTGCCGCCGAAGGTGCCGGGAAGCGAGCCGGATTCGAAGTTGAACACGACCGTTTCGCCGCCGGAGATCACGTCGGTGCCCGCGGTGCCGTTGTCGGGGTCGAGGGCGAAGGGGTCGAGCGTGTTGTTGATCCCGTCGCCGTCGAGATCGAGGTTCTGCGGGTTGGTGGGGCCCGGGGTCAGCACCTTGATGTTGCCGTCGGCCAGGGTCGTGACCCAGACGGTGCCGGCGAACGGCTTGCCGTCGCCGACCGCGTCGATGCCGAGCGGGGCGCCGCCGCCCATCGGCACGACCTGCTTGTCCGCCGCCACGATCTGGCCCGCGGCGCCGACAGCGGTGTCGACCCCGCCCGAGGCGTTGCGCGGGATGATGTGGAGATAGCCCGCCAGATCCGTGACGAGGATCGCGCCCTTGATGCTCGTGGTGCCGCCGTCGGCCGTCGCCCAGGTGGTCGAGGCGGTGTATTCGGCCAGCCCGTTGAGCGAGCCCTGGCCGGTATCGAGCGCCCCATCGCTGATGCCGCCCTCGAAGAACACGCTCTCGCGCGGGTCGGCGGTGCCGGCCGGGATCACCGAGTCGAAATCGGCGGGCAGGCCGGCGCTGCCGTGGGGCAGGAAGGTCGCACCCGTGACACCCGCCCCCGGCGTCAGCAGCCAGCCGGCTTGGCCGCCCACCGCCCGCACGAGGTTGGGGTGGCCGCCGTAATAGCCCTCCCCCGTGATCTCGTGGAGCTGATCGTAGTTGAGCCGCTTGGTGCCGCCGTCCTGGTCGGCCGTGTTGAGCGGGATCTGGTTCTGGTTGGTCACGACGTTGCCGGCGGCATCCGACGGGCGCCCGCCCCAGCCATTGTTGGCGCCGTTGTCGTAGGTGAACATCTTGCCGTCGGAGGTCAGCAGCACGTCGTAGGCGTTGCGGTAGCCGGGCGAGTAGATCTGCACCGGGCTGTCGGCGGTGATCTTGGCCATGTTGAACCCGTCGCGCCCGCCGAACGGGCCGCTGACATCCGAGCCGTCCGGGTTCTCGTTGCCGGCCGTCCCGTTATTGGGGCGGTAGGGGTCGTCGAGGGTCGGCAGGTCGTAGAGGTAGGGGTTGAGCCCGTTCGGGTTCTTCAGCGTCATGGCGTCGAGCGCTGTGAGATCGACCTTGAGCACGGCCGCCGCGTAGGCGAATTCCGGCAGGCCGGCGAAGTTGTTGGAGGGCGCGCCGGCATTGGTGTTGCCGCCCACCGCCACGTAGAGCGTCTTGCCGTCGGGCGAGATCGCCATGCCATTGGCAGAGTGGTTCTCCTCCGAGCGGGGCAGGCCGCGCACGAGATCGACCTTCTTCCACGTATCGGTCACGGAATCGAAGGTGAGGCGCGAGATGATCGAGGAATTGGTGTCGAGATTGGTGTCCTCGCCGCCATTGCCGGCGCCGATGCGCGGGTCGCTCGAGGTGACGTAGAGGACGGGGTTGTCGGCGGTGCCGGTGACGAGGATGCCGGTGACCTGCCGCTCCTTCAGGCTCGCATTCAGCGTGCCGTCGTCGTTGTGGTTGGGCAGGTTGAGGATGAGGTCGATCGTTTCCGTGTTGGTGACGACGTAGCCGTTGTCCTGCTGCGCGACCGTCAGGGCCTTGATGCTGCCGAACCGCTCGGCGACGTAGAGCCGTCCGTCCGGACCCCATTGCAGAGCCGAGGCCAGCCCCGAGTAACCGGCAAGTGTTGACTGAGAAAACGTGACGTCGGCCATGGTCATCCCCCTCGCGCCAGACTTGAGATCAGGCTCAACATCAGAATCAACATCAGACTTGGGGCCGACCGTATCCGCGCCGGATCCGGGCTTCATGCGCGCAGCGGTATTCCGCGGCGCTCTTCCGGGCTAGGGCGCTCTCCACCGAAGTGGATACCAGTTCAGCGAAAGAGCAGGCCTCGGAACAAGGAGTAAGAGGCGTTCTCGATTGCACCATGCCGGGCGCGGAGCATTTGGGCATCGTCTCGCCGAATGGGCTCCGGACGATGCGTGCGGGTTCTCGGGCACGGCCTCGGATTCACGGCGTCTGCCGGGGGGCCGCCCGCGTCGTCCCTGTCGGCATTCCGCTTGGTTCCGGCCCGCTCGATCCGTGGCACGCGACGCGGCTTTCGTCGGGGGGACCGAGGCGTCACCGGCAGAGGATTGCGCGAGCCGGGATCGCCGAGCGCCGGCCGAGCCTCGCACCCAAGGTGGGCGGGCCGCTTTTTCGCGTGGCCGGCGGCCGGGATGGGCTCAGATGTAGTGGCGGTAGACGATGGAGCGGGTCGTCTCGTCGCCATCGCCGTCGCGGTCGGCCTTCGCCGTCCGGTCGGCCGAGAGGCCGATCACCGAGACGAGCGCGAGCGGAATCACCTTCGGCGAGAGGCGGGCAACATGGCGCGCTGCGGATGCAAGGCCACGCGCGAACCGAAGCAGAATCGTCATGCGCAGGATCTCCCTTCGCCGGCACGCGTGCCACGATGCCCCATCGGTGATGCCGTTTTGTGTCAGAAATCGGCAGGACGTCGCCTCGGAGCGCCGCCGCCCGCTCGAGCGGGCGGCGATGCCGTGCGTCAGGACGCGGAACGAAGACGCCCGAACGCCCAGGCGCCGAACGCAAGAGCCCCCACGGGGGCAAGAAGAAGAGCCATCACGGTCAGCATGCTCGTCATTAGGGTCGGCCTCCCTCGCCGAATGGGTTCGCCTCCCGATCACCTGGGATCGTGGAACCGTTGCGCGCCCCTAACATGAAATATGGTTCAAGACACCGGTGAGACCGATCACTATTGCGCCAGATCGTGGGCCGCCTTGCGGGCCATGCCCGGCGCTCCGTCGCGACATCGCGTCTCGGCAGTGATCGAGTGCCCTCAAGCGCTTTCCGGCGCAGCGGACTCCAGTTCTGAGAAAAAGCGGTCTCAAGCAATGACTTAGAGACGCAAGCGTGATGCCATCAGGTCGGATGCGGCTCTCGTCGGGCCGGCGACCTCCCGCTGGAACAGGGCGCGAAATCCGGCCTGCGTCCCGATTTGGCACAGAGCACGCTGGCATCCCGCTCGCACCGGGGGGCCGAGTCGTATCGAATGAGCCGTCGATGTTTCCCAAACTCGTCGGAACCGCCGCGCTCCTCGCGGCCGGATCCGTGCTTCTTCATAGCTGGAATGCGCCGCGCTGGGCGATCACGGCCCTGTGCGTGATCGGCACCCTTGCGGCCGCGCTGTCCCTTGCTCCCATTCTGGAGCAGCCGATCGCTCCGGCCGCGGTGATGCCGGCCCCCGAGGCGCTGAAAGGCCCGGCTCCGGTCTTCGAGGGGATCTGGGATCCGGTCCATCGCCGGCAGCTCTTGGGCGAAGCGGACCGAACCGGTCTGTAGCGTGTCGTCCCGAGACGGTTATCCGAACCGATGTGACCGATGCAGAACCGCAACAGCACAGGAAAATATCAGATAGTAAAAATGGTTGCGCGCAAACAGGATCGAGCGTTCAAGTATTTGTATTTATAACAGTTATAAAACATAGATCTTGCATGCATCATTCGGTGTTTGTCATACGCAGGCACAACTCGTTGTGTCCTCTTAGGTTTTTATAACCTAAGTTAAAAGCGTACCGGAAAAGATGTTCGAAGATCGCGCCGTTTCTGCTCGGCCGGCTCCGCGTGCGGGCCAAATCGCGCGCCTGCTCGCCTCGACCTTCCTGTCGGGAACGGCCCTGTTCGGCCTCGCCGTGCCGGGCCTCGCACAGGAGGCGGCCGGCGCCGTCGAGCTGTCCGAGTTGAGCGTGACCGGCGAAGGCCGCGGCGCCACGCTCGGCGGCGCACTGTACGGCCCCGGCGGCGCCCAGGGCGCCGTGCCGGGCTATGTGGCCAGCCGCAGCACCGTCGCGACCAAGACCGACACGCCGATCCTGGAGACGGCCCAGTCGATCTCCGTCATCGGCCGCAAGCAGATCGAGGACCAGAACGCGCTCAGCATCAACCAAGCGCTGCGCTACACCCCGAGCGTCACCACCGAGCAGCGCGGCGGCGCCGGCTCGACCCGGCTGGAGCAGTTCCTGATCCGCGGCTTCAACGCGCCGGTCTTCCTCGACGGCATGGCGCTGATCGGCGGACGCGACGCCAACGCCACGATCGAGCCCTACCGGCTGGAACGCATCGACGTCATCAAGGGCCCGGCCTCGGTGCTCTACGGGCAGTCGGGCCCGGGCGGCATCGTCAACCTCGTGTCGAAGGTTCCGCAATTCGTCCGCCACGGCGAGGTCTTCGTCCAGGGCGGCGGATTCAGCGAGGTGCGCGGCGGCGTCGATGTCGGCGGCCCGATCCAATCGGACGTGCCCTGGCTCGCCGACCAGTTCGCCTACCGCATCGTCGGCTTCGGCTGGAACGGCGACGGCCCCGTGGACACGACCCGGGTCGAGCGCGCGCTGATCAACCCGAGCCTGTCGTGGCGCCCTTCCGCCGACACCCAGCTCACGATCATCGGCAACTACCAGCGCGATCCGTTCTCGGGCTTCTACGGCGGCTTCCCGGCAGTGGGCACGGTGTTCCCGCGCAACTTCGGCAACGGCATCATCGGCCGCCTGCCGGTGAACTTCTACGACGGCGACCGCGGCATCGAGCGCTCGGACCGGACCCAGGCCTCGATCGAGTACCTGTTCGATCACCGCTTCAGCGAGAACCTGCGCTTCCACTCGGCCGGGCGCTACCTGCGCACGCAGGGCGACTACCGCAGCGTCTACAGCGCCTTCAATCCCCGCAACGGCCCCTTCGCCAGCGGCCCGCTGATCCCGCGCGCGGTCATCGGCACCAACGTGGCGGCGGAAGCCTACACGATGGACAGCAACTTCGTCGCCAACTTCGACACCGGCTTCATCGCCCACACCGCGCTGCTCGGCGTCGATCACCGCACCTTCAGCACCCGGACGAGCGGCTCCCCGTTCCCGGATGCGCCGGACCTGAACGTGCTGGCGCCGAACTACAACATGAATATCGCGGTCCCGGCCTTCAACACGGTCTCGCGGGTCGATGCGCAGCAGACCGGCGTGTACTTCCAGGATCAGGCTAAGTTCGACCGTCTCGTGCTGACGCTGGGCGGGCGCTACGACGTCGCGCGCCAGACCGGGCCGACCCGCTCCTTCGCTGCCGGCAGACCGAGCACCCTGACGCTCCAGAACGCACCGGCCGACGCCTTCACCGGCCGGGCGAGCCTGCTCTACCTGTTCGATTCGGGCGTGGCGCCGTACGTGTCCTACAGCCAGGCCTTCGAGCCGATCGTCGCGGGCCGCGTGTTCGATCCGGCCTTCGGCACCGTCGGGCGCGTGCCCGATCCGCAATCGAGCGACCAGTACGAGGCCGGCATCAAGTACCAGCCGCCCGGCACCGACATCCTGCTCACCGCGGCCTTCTTCGATATCCGCCAGTCGAACCGTACGACCGCGGACCCGGTGAACGGCAGCGCCTTCGTCGTCCAGACCGGACAGGTCGGGGTGCAGGGCATGGAGTTCGAGGCGCGGGTGAACCTGACCGAGGGCGTCACCCTGGTCGGCGGCTTCTCGCTCCTCGATATCCGCAACGTCCGCGACGACGGCCGAACCGCCAACGACCTGACCCCCGGTCAGACGGTGCCGCTCCAGGGGCGCAGCCCGGTTCTGGTGCCGGATTCCACCGCCTCGCTGCTGGCGACCTACCGCTTCAGCGAGGGGCCGCTCCTCGGCCTCGAAGTCGGCGGCGGCGTGCGCTACCTCGGGCCGTCCTGGGGCGATGCGGCCAACACCTTCAAGGTGCCGGCCAGCGTGCTCGTCGACGCCACGCTCAACTATGACCTGAAGTACCTCGACGCGACGCTCCAGGGCTTCTCGATGCAGCTGAACGCCAACAACCTCCTCGACGAGCGCTACGTCAGCGGCTGCAACGGCTACACCAGTTGCTATTACGGCCTGCCGGCGACCGTCTATGCAACCCTGCGCTATCGCTGGTAGGAGGCCGGCATGGCTTCGCAAGGCAGGGCGCAAGGCAGGACGACGGCGCTCGAGCGGGCCTCCGTGGCCAGCCGGGTCGTGCTGGCGGCGGGCGGCGGCTACGGGATCGCCGCGCTCGCCACCGCGCTGCTGTCGCTGACCCTGCCGATGGCGCGCTCCGAGGCGGTGGCGACGGCGACCCTGCTCAGCTTCGCCGTGATGGCGGGCATCGTCGTGCTCGTCTTCGCGACGCGCACGCTGCTGCGGGCGCTGCTCACCGTGGCCGGCACGGCCCTGGTGCTCGGCGCCCTCCTCTGGCTGGCGATGGGAGGATCCGCGCCATGAAGGGAAGCTTCCGCCAGTCGATGGCGTGGCTGCACACATGGTCCGGCCTGATCGTCGGCTGGGTGCTGTTCGCGATCTTCGTCACCGGCACCGCGAGCTACTACCGGCCGGACATCTCCCGCTGGATGCGCCCCGAATTCACGCGCGTCGAGCCGGTGGAGGCGGCCGCCCTCGGAGCGGCGACCGAGCATGCGGTGGCCTATCTCGGCCAGCACGCGGCCAAGGCGCGAACCTGGTTCGTCGGCCTGCCGCAGCCCGACAAGCCGGTGCTCGACCTGTTCTGGCGCACCCGGCCGGGCGAGCGTCCGGGCCACGTCCTGCTCGATCCGCGAACTGGGACCGAGTCCACCGTGCGCGACACGCAAGGGGGCGACTTCCTCTACCGCTTCCATTTCGAGCTGCACATGCCGCCGCTCTGGGGGCGCTGGGTCGTCGGCCTCTGCGCGATGATCATGCTGGTGGCGCTGATCTCCGGCATCGTCACCCACAAGCGGATCTTTGCCGACTTCTTCACCTTCCGCCGCGACAAGGCGCCCCGGCGCAGCTGGCTCGACGCCCACAACGTCACCGGCGTGCTGGCGCTGCCGTTCCACGTGATGATCACCTATACCGGGATCGTCACCCTCGCGACGTTCTACATGCCCTGGGGCGTGAACACCGCCTACAAGGGCAACAGTCAGACCTTCTTCACCGAAGCCAACTGGATTACGACGCCGCGTCCGCCCGCGAAGCAGGCCGCCGCGCTGGCCCCGCTCGGGCCGATCGTGGAGCGGGCGGTCGCGACCCGGCCGGAGCCGCTGGAGCGGCTCACGATCGTCAATCCGGGCGACGCCAACGCCACCGTGGTCGCGGTGTTCGAGGAGCCGCACGGGCTCTCGCACGAGCACCCGCAAATCGCCTTCGACGGGGTGAGCGGCGAAATCCTCGAGGTCCGCGACGGCGGCCTCAAGCCCGCGGCCAAGACCTTCACGGTGATGACCGGCCTGCACGAGGCGCACTTCGCCGGCACCCTGCTGCGGCTGGTGTTCTTCCTGTGCGGGGTCATGGGCTGCGCCATGGTCGCGACCGGCGTCGTGCTCTGGTCGCTGGCCCGCCTGCCGAAGCCGGGGGAGCGGCCCTTCTTCGGCCTGCGGCTGGTCCAGGCGCTGAATGTCGGCAGCATCGCCGGCCTGCCGGCGGCCATCGCCTGCTTCTTCATCGCCAACCGGCTCCTGCCCGTCGGCCTCGCCGGGCGCGAGGATTGGGAGATCCGCGTCTTCTTCGGCGCCTGGATCGTCGCCGCCCTGGTGCCGCTCGTCCGTCCGCAGCGCCGGGCGTGGTGCGAGGGTCTGGCCGCCGTGTCGGTGCTCTGCGTCGCGGTGGTCGCAGCCGACATCCTGACGATCCCCGACCATCCCCTGCGGCTGGGCGGCGGCGACCCGCTCTTCGTCTGGTTCGACGGGGCGATGCTGCTGCTTGCAGCCCTGTTCGCCGTCGCTGCCCGCAAGATCCTGCGCTACGAGGCGCCCAAGCGCGCTGCGAAGCCGGCCGCGGTTCCCGCCTCCCCCGCCCGCCAGCCCGCGCGGCGCCCCGAGCCGACCCACGCATGACGCCTCTCGTTCTCGCCGTGAATCTGTCCTTGAGCTTCGCCGCGCTCGCCGCGCTCTGCCTGAGTCTCAACCGGCATCATGCGGAGGTCTTCGACCGCAAGGCGGAGCGGGCGGCGGTTTTGCGCCTGCGCGCCTTCGGCTGGGGGGCCATCGCCCTCTCCTTCTTCGTCGCCGGGCTGTGGGAGGGCTGGGCCTTCGGTCCCGTCCAGTGGATCGGCGCACTGACCGGGGCGGCGCTCGCGCTGGTGCTGCTCCTGTCCTACCGGCCGCGCTACGTCGCCCCCGCCGCGCTCGCAGCGCTGGCCGCTTCGGCCCTGCCGCTGGCGGTCTTGGCCGTCGCGGCCTGATGCGCCCGCTCCCGCCGCTCGAGGCACTCGCCCATGCGAGCCGCCTGCTCGAAGCGCAGGGCTTCCACGAGACTGCCCGGAACGACCGCGGCGACAGCCGCTACCTCGCCCGCGGCGATGGGCCAGAGCGCCTGCGCCTGTCGAACCATGCCCGCACGCCGAAGCAGCGACGGGTCCATCCGGAGGTGATGGCGAGCCTCGTGATCCGCGCGCCGAAGACCGAGGCGCAGGTCGCCGCCCTGGTCGCGGCGGCCCTGCGCGACTACGCGGGCGGGCTCGCCCGGCGCGGGTGACGCCGCGATCACGCCTCAGAGCGAGGCGCTGGCGCGGCGCATCCGGCGCCGGTCGGCGGGGATCTCGAACACGCCCGACCACAACCCGACACGGCGGCCCCAGGCGCGCCGATCCTGAGCCTCGTAGGCGGCCGGCGCGCTGCGGTCGGCGATGGCGTAGCCGTTGGCGACCATCCAGGCGGCGAGGTCCTCGCCGTCGCGACGGCAAAGGGCGGTCGCGCTGCCATCCGCCTCGCGCAGCTCGCAGGTGACGTTTCCCCCGCCGATCCGCGCCGTCAGGGCCGCGGCGGCGGCGCGGCCGCAGGAATAGTCGCGCTCGTGCCCGTCGGAACAGGTCTGGTCGAGATCGGGCGCATCCATGCCGTAGAGCCGCAGGCGCCGGCCGCCGAGGTCGAGGGTCGCGCCGTCGATCACCGTGGCGGGGCCGCTCACGATCCGGGGCGCGGCCTCGCCCGCCCGGGCCGGCGGGGCCTGCAATCCGGCGAGCAGCGCCAGCGCAGGAACGAGGAGCGCGGCCAGCAGACGCCGGGCGCCCGGTCCTTCCGAGGCGCGATCGTCGTGGGGGTGATCATTGTGGGATCGAGCCGGGCTGGCGATGGTACCGGCGAGGCAGGCAGCGTAGATCAGCAGAATGGTGGCGGTGAGCGACATCGGAAGGGGTCTCGCGGGAAGAGGGTGGTCGGCGCGCCGCTCAGAGCCGCTGCGCCGTCGATGCCGCCTTCTCGCAGGCCCCCCTTCGCGCGAGCCTGACGCCGCCTGTCAGCCTCGCGTCAGCCGGACTCCGGCTCTTTCGCGTCGCGCCATGGTTCGTGTCCCGATGTCCCCTTTCCCGCTTCGCCCGCTCGTCCTCGCGCTCGTCGCGCTGATCCCGGCTCTGAGTGCCGTGCCTCTCGGCGCCGTGCCGGCGCGGGCCGACGACGACGGCGAGCGGGCGCGGCGGGCGTTGGAGCGGGGCGAGATTCGCCCCCTCGACGCCGTGCTCGCCGCCGCCCGCGCCGCCGTGCCGGGGGACGTGGTGGCGCTCGACCTCAAGCGCGACGACGGGCGCTGGCTCTACAAGCTGCGCATCCTCGGCACCGACGGGCGCCGCCGCGACGTGAAGATCGATGCCAGCTCCCTCAAGCTCCTCGACGTGGACGACGATGATTGAGGCCCACGCGCTTCCAGGGACGACATGCGCATCCTCGTCGTAGAAGACGAGCCGCGCATCGCGGCCGATATCAGCGAGGGTCTGGAGCGGGCCGGCTACGTCGCCGAGATCGTCGGCGACGGCGAGGCGGCGTGGTTCCGGGCCGAGACCGAGACCTACGACGCCATGGTGCTCGACCTCGGCCTGCCGCGCCTCGACGGGCTGGGCGTGCTGCGCCGCCTGCGCGGGGCCGACGTCGCCCTGCCGGTGCTGATCCTCACCGCCCGCGACGGCTGGCGCGAGCGGGTCGAGGGGATCGATGCGGGCGCCGACGACTACCTCGTCAAGCCGTTCCGGATGGAGGAGCTGGTGGCGCGGCTGCGCGCCATCCTGCGCCGCACCGCCGGCCACGCCTCCCCCGTCCTGCGGGCCGGCGCGGTCGAACTCGACACCCGCACCCGCGCGGTCTCGGTTTCGGGCCGCGAGACCGACCTCACCGCGCTCGAATACCGCCTGCTCGCCTTCCTGCTCCACCGCCAGGGGCAGGTCGTGGCGGCGGGTGAGCTGCTCGACCATCTCCACGGCAGCGACAGCGACCGCGAGGCCAATGCGCTGGAGGCCCTGCTGACCCGGCTGCGGCGCAAGCTCGGCCCCGGCATCATCGAGACCCGCCGCGGCCACGGCTACCTCGTGCCGTCCGATCCGCCGTGAACAGCGGCTCGCTGCGCCTACGGCTCGGGCTCGCCGCCGCCGGGCTGATCGCCCTGGCGCTCGTGCTGGCAGGGATCGGGCTGACGCTGATCTTCAACCGGGTGCTCGACGCCCGCACCGCCGACGGCCTCGACCGCACCGCCAAGCTCATCGCCGGGCAGGTCGCCCTGGCGCCGGACGGGGCCCTGACCCTGCCGCGCGAGCCGCCGGATTCGCGCTTCTCGACGCCCTATGGCGGCCTTTACTGGCAAGTCGAGCGCGCCGGCGGCACCGCCCTGCGCTCGCGCTCGCTCTGGGACCGGAGCCTCGGCACGTTGCCCGATACGTCCGAGGAGCCGGCGGTCGGCGACCTCGCCGGGCCGGATGGCGGCCGGCTCATCGCCGTGACCCGGCGGGTCTCGATCCCGGGCAACGGCGGCACGGTGGCGCTCGCCGTCACGGTGGCCGAGGACCGCCGCGACCTCGCCCAGAGCCGCACGACCTTCCTGCGCCTGCTGGTGCCCTCGCTCGGCGCGCTGTTCGCGGCGCTGACGCTCGCCATGTCGCTGTTCGTGCGCCGGGCGCTGGCGCCCTTCCGGACCCTGCGGGCGGATCTCGCCGCGATCCATGCCGGGACGCAGGCGCGGCTGCCCGACACTTTTCCCGAGGAGGTGCGCCCGCTGGTGGCCGACCTCAACCGCCTGCTCGACGCGCAGGAGCGCGATCTGGAGCGAGCGCGCACGGGCGCCGGGGACATGGCCCACGGCCTCAAGACCCCGCTCGCGGTGCTCGACGCGCTGGCGCGCCGCACGGAAGCCGCCGACCCTGCGCTCGCGGCCGAGATCGCCGAGCAGGCGCACGCCATGGGCCGGCAGGTCGAGCGCACGCTCGCCCGGGCGCGGGCGGCCTCGGGGGGCCTACGGCGGCGCGCCTGCCCGGTCGGACCGGCACTGGCGCGCATCGTCGGCGCCCTCAAGCGCCTGCCCGAGGGGGAGGCCCTGCGCTGGGAGATTGCAGTCCCGGAAAACCTCGCCTTTCCCGGCGACGAGGGCGACCTCACCGAGATCCTGGGCAACCTCCTCGACAACGCCCGCAAATGGGCCCACCGCCGCATCCGCGTCTCGGGAGGCGCGGAGGGCGGCGAACACCGTCTGGTGCTGGAGGATGACGGCCCCGGCATGAGCGAGGCGGCGATCGCCGGCATCGCCCGCGGCCGGCGCTGGGACGAGAGCCGGCCTGGCACCGGCTTCGGCATCGCCATCGCCCGTGACCTCGCGGAGGCTGTCGGCGCGCGGATGCGCCTCAGCCGCTCCGAACTCGGTGGCCTGCGGGTGGAGATGCGCTGGCCGGTTCCGGCGGCCTGACTGAGGCCGGCGCCGGAGCGATGCCGTCAGGCGGCCCGGCCGAGGGCGCCGAGCAGATCGGAGCGGCCATAGGGCTTCGGCAGGAAACCCGCATCGGGCAGGTCGTCGGCGCGCGGCCGGACCCGGCCCGAGGTGACGACGAGGCGGATATGCGGCCAGCGCGCCCGCACCCGCGCCGCCAGCGTCAGCCCGTCCATCGAGCCCGGCATGTCGATGTCGGTGAACAGGGCGCCGAAGGCCTGGGCCTTCCCCTCCAAGAGTTGCAGGGCCGCGTCGGCGTCCGGCGCCTCGGCCACCGGCAGGCCGGCATCCTCCAGCATGTCGACGGCCACCATGCGCACGAAACACTCATCCTCGACGACGAGGATGCGGGGGGCGGAGGACGGATCGGTCGGCTCGGACAGACAGGACATGGGGGTCAAGCGAGCTGTAGCGGGTTGATGGGAAGCGGCTTTCCTCAAAGTGTCCGCGCGGCGATTGGTTTCAGCGGAGCCGCAGAAGATTCGAAGAAATATCGAACATAAATCACGGCCCGGCGGGTCGGCCGGGCGCTCGCCGGGCCGTGTATTGCCACCCCCTGGCCTTTGCATTACGGGAGCCGGGAATCGGGTGCTCGAGGCCCGCCATGACACCTTCATGACGACGCCCTTGCCTCACGACGCCTCCGCCCCCTCCCGTCGGCGCCTGCGACCGGCGCCGCTGCCGGCGCCCGCCCCCTTCCTCGTGTCCCGGCTGCAGCGCTCCCCCATGACGATCCTGCGCCTGGACAGCGGACCGGACGGGCTGCCCCCGATGACGGCCGGGGAAGAAATCGTCCTGGAGACCTGCCTTGGCGTCTGAATCCGCGAGCCCGCCCGAAGGCACTTCCAAGGACGCTTCGAAGAGCGCTCCCGCGCTCGCGAAGGTCGCCACCGGCATCGACGGCTTCGATACCATCACCTTCGGCGGCCTGCCGAAGGGGCGGCCCTCGCTGGTCTGCGGCGCGGCCGGCTGCGGCAAGACGCTGTTCGCCACCACCTTCCTCGTCAACGGCGCGACCCGCTTCGGCGAGCCCGGCGTGTTCATGAGTTTCGAGGAGCGCGCCGAGGATCTCGTCGCCAACGTCGCCTCCCTCGGCTACGACCTCGACGGGCTGGTGGCGCAGGGCAAGCTCGCCATCGACCACGTCCGGGTGGAGCGCAGCGAGATCGAGGAGACCGGCGAGTACGACCTCGAAGGCCTGTTCATCCGCCTCGGCTTCGCGGTGGATTCGATCGGCGCCAAGCGCATCGTGCTCGACACGATCGAGACCCTGTTCGCGGGCTTTTCCGACGAAACGGTGCTGCGGGCCGAACTCCGCCGCCTGTTCGGCTGGATCAAGGACCGGGGCCTGACCGCGATCATCACCGGCGAGCGCGGCGACGGCCAGCTCACCCGCCAGGGGATGGAGGAATACGTCTCTGACTGCGTGGTGCTGCTCGACAACCGCGTCGAGGACCAGATCACGACTCGGCGCCTGCGCGTGGTGAAGTATCGCGGCTCGGCCCACGGCACCAACGAGTACCCGTTCCTGATCGATGCCGAGGGCATCAGCGTCCTGCCGGTCACGGCGGCCGACCTCGACTACACCATCGCCGAGGGCGTGGCCTCCACCGGCATCCCCGGCCTCGACGCGATGCTCGAACCCGGCGGCTTCCACCGCGGCACCAGCATCCTCGTGTCGGGCGAGTCCGGCACCGGCAAGACCATGATCACGTCGAGCATGATCGCCGCGGCCTGCGCGCGCGGCGAGCGCTGCATGTCCTTCGTGTTCGAGGAGAGCGGCGACCAGATCATCCGCAACGCCCGCTCGATCGGCCTCGACCTCGCCCGCCATGTCGAGGCGGGCCTGCTGCGCTTCGAGGCGGCGCGTCCGAGCCTCTACGGCCTGGAAATGCACTTGGCGCGCATGCACCGGGACATCGACCGCTTCGCGCCCACCGTGGTGGTGGTCGATCCGCTCTCGGCCCTGCGCGGCCCGCCGGCCGAGCTTCAGGCGACGATGCTGCGCATGGTCGACATGCTGAAGAGCCGCGGCATCACCGCGGTGTTCACGAGCCTGCGCGAGGATGGCAGCCTCGACCACGACAGCAATATCGGCGTCTCCTCGCTGATGGATGCCTGGATCAAGCTCCTCAACATCGAGGCCAACGGCGAGCGCTCGCGCACGCTCTACGTCATCAAGGCCCGCGGCATGCGCCACTCGAACCAAGTGCGCGAGTTCAGCATGTCGGGCGACGGCATCGCCCTCGTCGAGGCCTATATCGGCCCCGCGGGCGTGCTGACGGGCACCGCCCGCGTCGTGCAGGAGGCGGAGGAAGCCGCCGCCGTTCTGCGCCGCGAGCAGGAGAGCCGCCGACGGCGGCGCGAGGCGGAGCGGCGGCGCCAGTCGCTGGAGCGCCAGATCGACGAACTGCGCGCCACCCTGGAAGCCGCGGCAGAGGAAGAGGCGGTGCTGTTGAGCGAGGACGAGATGCGCGAGGCGATGCTGACGAGCGAGCGGCGCATCCTCTCCACCCGCCGGGGAGGCACGCGATGAGCGGCTCCGAACCAACCGAGGACGGCCTCGACGCCGAAGCCGCCGGCCAAGTGAACGAGGGTACGGTGGACGAGGGTACGGTGGACGAGGGCCATTACCACCTGCGCCTCTACGTCGCCGGGCAGACCGCCAAGTCGCTGACGGCGATGGCCAACCTCAAGCGTTTCTGCGAGGAGCACCTCGCCGGCCATTACGACATCGAGGTCATCGACCTGATGAAGAATCCGCAGCTCGCGGCCGGTGACCAGATCCTGGCGATCCCGACCCTGGTGCGCCGCCTGCCCGCGCCGCTCAAGCGCATCATCGGCGACCTGTCCAACACCGAGAAGGTGCTGGTCGGCCTCGATATCCGGCCCCAGAACCTCGCCGAGAAGAATCCCGCAGCGAAGGTGGACGGCATTTGAGCGGCGTGGACATCACGGGCCACGGGGAGACCGGGCGCACCCGGCTGCGCCTCTACGTCGCCGGCACCTCGCCGCGCTCGACCCGCAGCATCGAGAGCGTGCGCCGCCTGTGCGAGCATCGGCTCGGGGGCGCGTGCGACCTCGAAGTGGTCGATATCTACCAGCAACCGGCGCTCGCGGGCGCCGACGGCGTGGTCGCGGCGCCGACCCTGGTGCGGCTCTCCCCCCTCCCCGCCCGGCGCATCACCGGCGATCTGAGCGACGAGCGGCATGTCCTCGACGGGCTTGGATTCGGCGCGCTTGGACTCGGCGGGGCCGCCGATGAGCACTGAGCCCGACGCCACGGCCTTGGACGAGGCGCAGGCGCGCATCCGCGCGCTGGAAACGCGGCTGGAGGAGCTCGAGGACACCCTGGCGGCGATCCGCCGGGGCGATTTCGATGCGATCGTGGTCGAGGGTCCGGGCGGCGAGCGGCTGGTCTACACCCTGGAGAATGCCGATCGGCCCTACCGGGTGCTGATCGAGCAGATCCAGGAGGGGGCCTTCACCCTCGGGCCGGACGGGACGCTGCTCTATTGCAACCGCCGGCTCGCCGAGACCCTGGGCACCCCGCAGGAGCGCCTGATCGGCCAGCCCTTCGCGCGCTTCGCCGCCGGGGGCCAGGACGCGGCGCTCGCCGCCCTGATCACGCAGGCGGCGCGGATGCCGGCCCGCGGCGAGATCGCCCTGTGCGACGAGGCGGGGGTCGAGCGCCCGGCCTACCTGTCGCTGAACCGCCTCGACGGCGACGGCGACACCCTGCTCCTTTGCGGCGTGATCACCGACCTCACGGCGGAGCGGCTGCGCCTGCACGAACTCGCCGAGGCCAACGAGCGCCTGCGTGCCGAGGTGGCCGAGCGCGAGCGGATCGAGGAGGCGCTGCGCCAGAGCCAGAAGATGGAGGCGGTGGGCCAGCTCACCGGCGGCGTCGCGCACGACTTCAACAACCTGCTCACCGTCATCAAGTCCTCCACCGACCTGCTCAAGCGCCCCGATCTCGCCGAGGAGCGCCGCCGCCGCTATGTCGATGCCATCTCCGACACGGTGGCACGCGCGGCCAAGCTGACCGGCCAGCTCCTCGCCTTCGCCCGGCGCCAAGCCTTGAAGCCCGAGGTGTTCGATGCCGGCCGCGGCGTCGCGTCGGTGGCCGACATGGTCGGCACGCTCACCGGCGCGCGCATCCAGGTGAAGACCCTGATCGAGCCCTGTTTCGACGCCGCGGGCGAGCCCTTCGCCTGCCTCGTGGAGGCCGATCCGAGCCAGTTCGACACAGCGCTCGTCAACATGGTCGTCAACGCCCGCGACGCCATGGACGGCGAGGGCACGCTCACCATCCGCGTCGGCCATGCCGGGCAGATTCCGGCCCTGCGCACCCATCCGGCCGTGCCCGGCGACTTCGTGGCGGTGGCGATTTCCGACACGGGGACGGGCATCGCGCCCGCCGACCTGTCGCGGATCTTCGAGCCGTTCTTCACGACGAAGGGCGTCGGCCAGGGCACCGGGCTCGGGCTCTCCCAGGTGTTCGGCTTCGCCAAGCAATCGGGCGGCGACATCGCGGTGGAGAGCGTGCTGGGACAGGGCACGACCTTCACCCTGTTCCTGCCGCGGGCCAAGGTTGCCCCGACGATGGTCGAGTCCGCCGACGAGCCCGAGCCGCTGGCCCCCGGCCACGGCACCTGCGTGCTCCTCGTCGAGGACAACCGCGAGGTCGGCGCCTTCGCGACGCAGGCGCTGGCCGAACTCGGCTACGGCACCGTCTGGGCGATGGATGCGGAGCAGGCGCTGGCCGAACTCGACCGGACGCCGGAGCGCTTCGACGTGGTGTTCACCGACGTGGTGATGCCCGGCATGAACGGCGTCGAACTCGCCCGCACGATCCTGGGGCGGACGCCCGGCATGCCGATCGTGCTCTCCTCCGGCTACAGCCACGTGCTGGCCGAGGACGGACACCACGGCTTCCCGCTGCTGCACAAGCCCTACTCGGTGGAGGATCTCTCGCGCATCCTGCGCCGGGCGATTCAGCGGCGCGCCACGCGGGCGCGGTGATTTTCCCTTCGCTCGCGGCGGCTTGCGCGGCAGGCAAGAAAAAAGGCTCGGATTGCTCCGAGCCTTGAAGGGAAAAGGCCATTGGGGGCTGAACTGGCCTTCGTGATCGGACAATGCGCCGAAGGCCGTCTGGTTCCGCAAAAAATGCAGGAAGTTCGGAGGCCGATTTTCCGCTTCGGAACGGCCGAAGCACGATGGCTCCCAAAGCCCTTTGGAAGGGGATTGGTTGTAGGCTGCGGCAGGTCGTTCCGAGTCGGGGCCGCAGGATGAACAAGGCAACACGCTGGACGCTGCGGACGTTGGGCGGCCTCGGCTTTCTCCTGACATTGAACGGAGCGATGCTGCTGGGCGCATGGGCATTGCTGCACCGTGTTCCGTTTGCCGATCCGTTCGCGGAGCAATCCGCGTCCCACTATCGGCGAGCGATTCCGGCGGAGATCGGCATCACGACCATGGTTGCCGAAGGTTCGGATGCGAGTCTGTTGAGTCTGTTCCTGCCCATCACCCGCGAAGCCTGCGGTGGGGTCGCCTTTCGACTCTCCGACTCGGCGGCTGAACAGATTGCAGCACAAGGTCTGGCGCATCTCGGATCGGCCCGCATCGGACGCGGCTACGAGAATAGCCCCGAGGAACATTACTTTACCTATCAGCCCTGGCAGGAGACGCCCGTGCCGAGCACTTGGATCGGCGATGGCAAATGGGCCGGGGCGCTTGGATGTTTGAAACAGAGCGCCCGCCAGTTCGATACCGATGTCGTCACCGAAGCGGCTCGTCAGCCGGGCGCGTTTTTCACAACAGGACGTGAAAGCGAGATCTTGATCATCCCACGCCTGCGGCTTTTGATTCTCACCTACTTCGGATGATCTCTGAAAGGCGGAGCCCTGCTGTAATGAACGGCCGCGGACTTTAGCGCGGCGCCGCAGCCCGGCGCAGGCGGTCGTTGATCGCCTCGCCCAGCCCCTCTTCCGGCACCGGGACGACGGCGATGGTCGGTGCGCCCGAGGCGTCGAGCCGGCGCAGGGCCCCGAACAGCCGGGCGGCGGCCTCCGCCGGATCGCCGCGCTCGCTTAAGGATTCGACCGCCGCCGCATGGTCCAGCCCAGCGGGGCGGAAGGCGCCGAACAGCAGAACCGCCTCACGCGGCTCGACGGTCCTGGCCTCGAGCCGCACCCCGGCCCGCGGGGCGTAGTGCGAGGCGAGCAGGCCGGGACCCACGGGCCGCGAGCCCGGATCGCCGGCCGCTTCGGGAGCAAAGCCCAGCACGGCGGCGAGGGCCTCCCGCGTCACCCCGCCGGGGCGCAGCAGCCGGGGCGAGCCGCCGAGACAGGCGACCACGGTGGATTCGACACCGACCGGGCATTCGCCCCCGTCGAGCACCGCCGCGATGCGCCCGTCGAGATCGGTCAGCACATGGTCGGCGCTGGTGGGGCTCACCCGTCCGGAACGGTTGGCCGAGGGCGCCGCCACCGGTCGCCCGACCCGTTCCAGCAGCGCGCGGGCGATGTCGTGGGCCGGCACGCGGAGCGCCACGGAGTCGAGCCCGGCCCGAGCGAGATCGCAGACCGAGCCGCCGGGTGCCGCCGGCACCACCAGGGTCAGCGGCCCCGGCCAGAATGTTTTCGCGAGGCGGAGGGCGGCTTCGTCGAACACGCCCTCGGCCAACGCAGCCTCGGGCGTCGCGACATGGGCGATCAGCGGGTTGAAGCGCGGGCGGCCCTTGGCGGCATAGATCGCGGCCACCGCCTCCGGGTCGGTGGCGTCGGCCCCGAGCCCGTAGACCGTCTCGGTCGGCAGGGCGACGAGGCGCCCCGCCCGGAGCAGGGCGGCCGCCCGCGCGAGGCCGTCCGCGTCGGCCGCCAGGCGCAGCGTGGGGATGGTTGACGGTACGGCGTCCATATCGGAGTGGATGCGAGGAAGAACGGCCGGCCGTAGACCCTTCAGCCGCAAGCCGTCAAACGGGATCGCCGCCCCCTCGACGCGCGGCGGGAGGAGCGGTGTACCGGTCATGAGCTATCGCGCGCCCGTCGAGGAGATGGCCTTCACCCTCCGCCACGTCGCGGGGCTCGACGCCGTGCTGGCGCAGAGCGGGGCCGAGATCGGCCCGGACGATGCGGTCGCCATCCTCGAAGAGGCGGGCCGGCTCGCCGGAAACGTCATCGCTCCGCTCAACCGGGTCGGCGACCGCCACGGCACGCCGTTCTCGGACGGCCGCGTCACCACCGCACCGGGCTGGGCGTCAGCCTACCGCGCCTTCGTCGAGGGCGGCTGGAACGGCGTGCTCGCCGCGCCCGATTACGGGGGGCAGGGCCTGCCGCACCTGATCGCCGCCGCCTGCACCGAGATGTGGAACGGGGCCAACCTCGCCTTCGGCCTGTGCCCGCTACTGACCGCCGGCGGCGTCGAGGCGCTGGCCGCCCACGGCTCCGACGCGCTGAAGGGGCGCTACCTCGAAAAGCTCGTCTCGGGCGAGTGGACCGCAACCATGAACCTGACCGAGCCGCAGGCGGGCTCGGACCTTTCGGCTCTGCGCACCCGCGCCGAGGCCAACGGCGACGGCAGCTACCGGATTACGGGCGCCAAGATCTACATCACCTATGGCGAGCACGACCTTGCCGACAACATCTGCCACCTCGTGCTCGCCCGCATCAAGGACGCGCCGGCCGGCACCCGCGGCATCTCGCTGTTCCTCGTGCCGAAGGTGCTGCCGGACGGGAGCCGCAACGACCTGCGGTGTTCGGGTATCGAGCACAAGCTCGGCATCCACGCCTCGCCGACCTGCTCCATGGCCTTTGGTGACGCTGGCGGCGCGACTGGCTGGCTGATCGGCGAGGAGAACCGGGGGCTGGCCTGCATGTTCACGATGATGAACTCGGCCCGGCTCAATGTCGGGCTGCAGGGCGTGGGCGTGGCGGAAGCCGCGTATCAGAAGGCCCTCGATTACGCCCGCGAGCGCCGCCAGGGCCGGGCGCCGGGCTCGCCCGAGCCGGTCAGCGCCATCGTGGCGCATGCCGACATCCAGCGCACGCTGCTGACGATGAAGGCCTACACGGCGGCGTCTCGCGGCATCTGCTACCTCACCGCCCAAGGCCTCGACGCCGCTGATGGACCCGAGGGAAAGGCGGCGCATGACCGCGCCTCGCTGCTGACGCCGGTGGCCAAAGCCTTCTCCACCGACATCGCCAACGAGGTGACCTCGCTCGGCGTTCAGGTCCATGGCGGCATGGGCTTCGTCGAGGAGACGGGGGCGGCTCAGCTCATGCGCGATGCCCGCATCCTCGGCATCTATGAGGGCACCAACGGCATCCAGGCGATCGACCTCGTCACCCGCAAGCTGCCGCTCAACGGCGGCGCCACGGTCGGCGCGCAGATCGCGTCGATGCGGCGTGTGGCGGAGGGGCTCTTGAAGGACGGCGCGCCCGGCTTTGGCCACGCGGCGGCGCGCCTGCGGGACGGCATCGGCAGCCTCGACCGGGCGACGAGTTTCCTGCTCAAGGCGCTGGCCTCGAACCGGCCGCAGGAGGCTTTGCCCGGTGCGACGCCGTATCTGCGCCTGTTCGGCCTCGTGCAGGGCGCGGCCTGCCTCGCGACGGCGGGGTTGGCTTCGAGCGCGGCCGTGAAGGCCGGCGAGACCGATCCGGCCCACGCCGCGCGCATCGCGCTCGCCCGCTTCTTTGCCGAGAACCTGCTGCCGGCGGCAGGCGGCCTGGAGCAGTCGATTCTCTCGGGCGGCGATTTCGCCGACGATCCCGCCTTCGCGCTTGCGGGGTGAACCCGCTCAGCGCTCCGCGCCGGGGCCATACCCCGAGAAAAACACCCGCACCGCCTCCGCGACCCGGTGCCGGATCTCCGCTTCGTCGGGTGCCTGCCCGACATTGAACAGCAGGCGCGTCAGCATTCCCGCTTGGCAGAGCTGGAGGAAGTGCTTGGCGGCAAGATCGGTGTCGTCGGCGCGCAGGCGCCCGGCGGCGACCTGGGCGTCGATATAGGCTTTCAGCCGTCCGACCCCGCAGGCCGGTCCGGCCTCGTAGAAGGCCTGCCCGAACCGGGGGAATTTCTCGCAGGCGCCCATCACCATGCGGATGATCGAGACGTGCTCCGGCCGCGCCATCATCGTGAGGTAGCTGGTCCCGAGCCGCGTCAGCACGGCGCGGACATCCGGGTCGTCCTCGTCGAGCCGGAACAGGTTCTCGGCCAAACCCGCCTTCGCCTCGGTGGTCAGGGCCTCGAACAGGGCTTCCTTGCTGTCGAAATAGACGTAGAGCGTGCCCTTCGAGACGTTCGCGGTCTTGGCGATCTCGCCCATGCTGGCCCCGTCGAAGCCCGAGGCCATGAACACCTGACGCGCGCCCTCCAGGATCTGCCGGCGCTTGTCGCTCTCGCCCGATAGGGTTGCTTGCGGGGCCGCCGGCCCCCGCTCCTGTGTCGCCGCACCCGCCATGGCCTGACCCGCTTACCCCAACTCGCTCGCATTGACCGAACCGTTCAGTCAGTGTTAGCTAGCTCTCGAATGAGGGCGGCGTCAACTCGGCCCGTCGAATGACCGAACGGTTCGGTCAATGCATGTCTGGGATGTCAGCGATGTCGCTGCGTGAGGATTCCGGCCGGTCGGAGGCCGCCCCTGAGACGGCCGAGGAGGCGCGGGCCGAGTCCGGCCGGGCGCCGGCCATGCGCCCCGCCCCGGTCGCCGAGCCGGTGCCGCCCTCCCCCGCCAAGCCGCGCCGGCCGCTGCGGCGCGCGGTGCTGGGCCTCGTGCTCTGCGCAGCGCTTGGCGGCGGCGCCTATGCCGGCTGGGACTGGTGGACGCTCGGGCGCTTCTTCGTCAGCACCGACGACGCCTACGTGCAGGCGGATATCTCGGTGCTCGCCGCCAAGGTGTCGGGCTATCTGGCGGCGGTGCCCGTGGTGAACGGGCAGGCGGTGAAGCGGGGCGACGTGATCGCCCGGCTCGACGACGGCGATTACCGCCTCGCCCTGAAGGCCGCCGCGGACAAGCTCGCCACGCAGGAGAGCACCATCGCCCGTGTCGGCCGGCAGGCCGAGGCGGCGCAGGCGCAGGTGCTGCAGAGCGCAGCGCAGATCGATGCGGCGAAGGCCGACGCCGTGCGGGCCGGGGCCGACTACGCCCGCGCCACGGGGATGCAGGCCGATTTCGTCGCGAAATCCCGGCTTGATCAGGCCAAGGCCGATCGCGACCGCACCGAGGCGGCGGTGAAGTCGGCCGAGGCCGCCCTCGTCGCCGCGCGGGCCAATGTCGAAGTGCTGAAGGCGCAGACACGCGAGGCTCAGAACCTCGCCGCGGAGCTGCGCACCGCCGCCGACCGCGCGCGGCGCGACCTCGATTTCGCGGTGATCCGCGCGCCCTTCGACGGCGTCGTCGGCAACAAGGCGGTGGAGGCTGGGGCCTATGTCTCGCCGGGCTCGCGCATCGCCGCCCTGGTGCCGCTGCAGAGCGTGCGGGTCGATGCGAACTTCAAGGAGACGCAGCTCGCCCGCGTCCGGCCCGGCCAGGAGGTCCACATCCACGTGGACGCCTATCCCGACCGCGACATCGTCGGCACGGTCGAATCGCTCTCGCCCGCCTCCGGCTCGGTCTTCAGCCTGCTGCCGCCGGACAACGCCACCGGCAACTTCACCAAGATCGTGCAGCGCCTGCCCGTGCGCGTCCACGTGCCTGAGGATGTCGCCCGCGAGGGCCTGCTGCGGCCCGGCCTGTCCGTGGTGGTGAAGGTCGATACCCGCGAGGGTGCCGACGCACCGGTGCAGCGGCTCGCCGCCCGGCCCTGAGACTCGGGCCGGTCAGCAAGAGCCGGCCGGCGCAACCGCTCGCCCCACCCACGCCCTCATCCTGAGGTGCCGGAGCGAAAGCGGAGGCCTCGAAGGAGCCCTTCAGATCGCGCTGCGGTCCCTGGAGCCCTCCTTCGAGGCCCGCTTCGCGGGCACCTCAGGATGAGGTCGCCGGGTGGAACTCACCCTCGAACCGTCACCGAGGCGCCCCATGGCCGCCAGCGCGACCCTCGCCGCAAGCCCTGCCGCCGACCCGCCCCTCGACCGCCGCCGCATGGTGGCGTTCCTGTGCATGGTGTTCGGGATGTTCATGGCGATCCTCGACATCCAGATCGTCTCGGCCTCGCTCAACGAGATCCAGGCCGGCCTCTCCGCCTCCGGCGACGAGATCCCCTGGGTGCAGACGAGCTACCTCATCGCCGAGGTCATCTCGATCCCGCTCTCGGGCACCCTGTCGCGGGTGCTCTCGACACGCTGGATGTTCTCGATCTCGGCGGCCGGCTTCACGCTGATGAGCCTGATGTGCGCCACCTCCTCGTCGATCGGCGAAATGATCGTCTGGCGCGCGCTCCAGGGCTTCATCGGTGGCGGCATGATCCCGACCGTGTTCGCTGCGGCCTTCACAATCTTCCCGCCCTCCAAGCGCTCGATCGTCTCGCCGATGATCGGCCTCGTGGCGACGCTCGCCCCCACCATCGGCCCGACCATCGGCGGCTACCTCACCGACCTGTTCTCCTGGCACTGGCTGTTCCTCATCAACATCGTGCCGGGCATCTTCGTCACGATCTCGACCTTCCTCCTGATCGATTTCGACCGGCCGAACTTCGACCTGCTCAAGTCCTTCGACTGGGCCGGGCTCGCCTTCATGGCGGGCTTCCTCGGCTGCCTCGAATACGTGCTGGAAGAGGGCCCGAACCACGACTGGCTCCAGGACGAGGCGGTGTTCGTCTGCGCACTCGTCTGCGTCGTGTCGGGCTTGGCCTTCTTCGCCCGCGTCTTCACCGCGCGCCAGCCGATCGTCGACCTGCGCGCCTTCTCGGACCGCAACTTCGCGGCCGGCTGCGTCTTCAGCTTCGTGATGGGCATCGGCCTCTACGGCCTGACCTACCTCTACCCGGTCTATCTCGCCCGCGTGCGCGGCTACTCGGCGCTGCAGATCGGCGAGACGATGTTCGTCTCAGGCCTGTGCATGTTCGCCACCGCGCCGATCGCGGGAAAGCTCTCCGCCAAGCTCGATCCGCGCATCATGATGGCGATGGGCTTCTCCGGCTTTGCCGTCGGGACCTGGATCGTCACCGGGCTGACCAAGGATTGGGACTTCTGGGAGCTGCTGTGGCCGCAGGTGCTGCGCGGCTGCTCCCTGATGCTGTGCATGATCCCGATCAACAACATCGCGCTCGGCACCCTGCCGCCGGAGCGGATGAAGAACGCGTCCGGCCTGTTCAACCTCACGCGCAACCTCGGCGGCGCGGTCGGCCTCGCCCTCATCAACACGGTGCTCAACGCGCGCTGGGACCTCCATCTCGCGCGGCTGCACGAGCGCTTCACCTGGGTCAACAGCGCCGCGCTGGAACGGCTCGATGCGATGCGGCGCCAGTTCGAGGTGTTCGGGGGCGACGCCAACGGCATGGCGCTGAAGGCGCTCAACAACACCGTGCGGACTCAGGGCTTGGTGATGAGCTTCGAGGACGTGTTCCTCGTCCTCACCGTGCTGTTCCTGGCCATGGCCTGCGGCACGCCCCTGATCCGGCGTCCGCGCACGGCGGCGCCGGCCGGCGCGGGGCATTGAGGGATTTCTTCGGGACGGCGCGCCCGGACGGGTTCGCCGTGCGAAGGAGGGTATTCGGAATGGCGTCGAAAGGTTCGTGTGTGGCCGCTCCACGGACTGAAGCGTTTTTGGCCATATGAGAGAAGAGTTCGGCGAAGCGATCAGGGAGGTTCCGGCGGATTGTTTCATCGAAAATCGCACTCAATCGCTCGCGCCTGCTGATTGCCGCGCCACGCCCGAAGAATAGATGAGGTGCATTGGCCGTCCGAAACGCCGTCGAAGCGGGCCGCGGACGGCGAAACTCTTTCGGAGCGAGGGGATCCGCCTTCATGCACGCCACTTGCGATTGCTGCGCCGAGACACGTCCGCCGCATGCCGGCCGCCGACGTCTCCTGTTCGGAGCAGCGGGCCTCCTCGCTGCGACCGCTCTGCCGAATGGTGTCGTGCGGGCTGCGGCGCCCATGGCGAAGACGTCGCTGTCTCCGGCCGACGCGCTCCGGCTGATGAAAGAAGGCAACGAGAACTTCAGGAACGAGGCGCCCTCCCTAGCAGCCAACGGGCGCGAACGCCGGCTCGAACTCGCCCGCGGCCAAGCCCCCTTCTGCGTTCTGGTGGGCTGCTCCGACAGCAGGGTCTCGCCGGAGATCCTGTTCGGCCGCGGGCTCGGCGAGCTGTTCATCGTCCGGAACGCCGGCAACACGGTCGATACGGCGGCTTTGGGCAGCATCGAGTATGCCGTCGGGGTCCTCGGCGTCCCCCTCGTCGTCGTGCTCGGCCATCAGTCCTGTGGCGCCGTCGCGGCCGCCGTCGATGTCGTCGAGAAGAACGCAACCTTCCCCGGCGTCATCGGGGAGATGGTGCAGCCCATCGTGCCGGCGGTGCTGGAGGCCAGGAGCCAGGGCGGCGACCTCCTCGAAGCGTCCGTGCGGAGCAACGCGCGCCGCGTCGCGAAACGGCTCACGACGCAGAGCTTGGTGATTCAGGACGCGCTCAAGCAGGGCAAGGTGAAGGTCGTGGGTTCCCGCTACGGCCTCTCCGACGGTCAGGTCGAGTGGATGGAAAATATCTGAGACGCCGTCCGCACCCGGCATCCCGGAGCGGTGGCTCGCACCGCGGGTATGAAGACGATCGTCTCTAGGCCGCCTTCACCCGCGCAGCGCGATCCGGGATGACGATGCGGAAGCGGGCACCGCCCGCGGTCTCGTCGAGGCAGAGGGTGCCGCCGTTGAGGCGCACCAGCTCCGAGGCGATGGCGAGGCCCAGCCCGGTGCCGCCGGCCCGGGTCGAGCCCTGAAAGGCGGCGAACAGGTTGGCCTTCGCCCGCTCGGGCACGCCGGGGCCGTTATCGCTCACGAGGATGGTGACCGAACCCGCGCCGGGCGCCCCGCTGCGGACGCCCTCGATCAGCACGCTGCCCTCCGCGGTCCGAGCCGCCGCATGGGCCTGGACCGCATTGCGCACGAGGTTGGTCAGCGCCCGCAGGAGCTGTTCGGGATCGACGTCGATCTCGAGATCCGGCGTCGCGCGCACCTCCACGCGGATGCAGGCGGCCGGCATCAGGTCGGCGAGGTCGGTCAACTCCTCGAGCAGGGGGCCGAGCGCCACCATCCGCCGCTGCGGGTTCGGCTCCGTGGCACGGCCATAGGCGAGCGTCGCCTCGCAGAAGCGGATCGCCCGGTCGAGCGTCTCGACGAGGCGCGGCGCGACGCGCTGCACCAGGGGATCGGAGACGCTTTCCAGACGGTCGCCGAGAAGCTGGGCGGTGGTCAGCAGGTTGCGTAATTCGTGGTTGATCTTGCTCACCGAGAGGCCGAGTTCGGCCAGCCGCCGCCGCTGGCGCAGCTCGCCGCCAAGCGCCACCTGCATCCGGGCAAGCGCGTTCTCCGCCTCCCCGATCTCGTCGGTGCGCGCCGTGCGCCGGGCGACCCGGTCGGTCCGCTCGGGGTCGTCGGCGAAGGCGGCGATGTCGCGGGCGAGCCGGACCACCGGCCGCACGATCGCCCGCTGGAGCACGAAGAACACGAGCCCGGCGGCCAGGGCCGCGATGATGAGGCAGGCGACGAGCAGCCGGAGCGAGAAATCGGCCAGGGCCGCCCGCAGGGGCCCCTCGTCGAGCAGAACCTCGACGGCGTCGAAGCCGTCCTGTCCGGGTCCGATCGCCCGGATCGGCGCTTCGGTGGAAAGGAACAGCGTCCGGAAGGTGCCGGCGACCGAGCCCGTCAGGCGTCGCTCGCGCAGATCGACCGTCTCGGCGACCACCGACGGCACCGGTCCGTCGGTGAGGTAGCGCCACGTCTCGCCGACCCGCACGGCGATGGCGCGGGCACCGACCCCCATGAGCAGGCGCCGGGCGGTCTCGTCGGGGACCTGCCCTTCGGGGGCGGCGTTCAGCACGAGGGCGGCGACCCGTGCCGCCGCGACGCGGTCGGAGAGCCGCGACATCCGGTAGGTCGCCACAGCCGGGACGTAGATCAGGATCTCGGCCAGGACGACGAAGGCGACCGTCAGCAGGAACAGGCGGCCGGACAGGCCGAGCCGGCCGGGCGACCGCGCGGTCGTAGCCGTTGCCTCGCTGTGCCATGGCAGGGCGGCGATCGCCGCCAGATCATTCTGCGCCATGTCCGCCGACTCGGGCTGCCGGCCGGGAAACGGAAGGCGGGGCCGTCTCAAGCATCACCCTTCGTTGTATCGTCCCATTGCGGTTCGAAGGGCGCGCCTCTGCCATCGGCTTCTCCTGTGTCGCACAAGTTGCACGACGATCCGGCGACGCGCCATTCGCTTGTGCGCAAGTCTTATGCGCGAAGCGTCCGCCGCTCAAGCCATCGACGGAGATAAACTGTCAAAAGAGCAAATCCAGCCAAGGCCGCCAGCGCGGCCACCATGCCGGGCGTGACCAGCGCGCGGAGATCGATGCCCTTCGAGCAATCCGCCCCCCCGGCCGCGAGACAGGCCGCCTTCACTTCGTCGCGGGTGGCCAGCAGGTCTTCGAGGCCGGCACCGAGACCGGCATAGATGAAGGCCCCCGGGGTGAGGCCGAGCAGGGTGGCGAGCGCGAAGGTGCGCAGCGGCACGCCGAAGGCCGCCGGGGCGAGGTTGGTGATCCAGTAGGGGAAGATCGGCAGGAGCCGCAGGATCAGGATGTAGCCGAAGCCGTCGCGGCGAAACCCGTCGGCGAAGCGGCCGACCCGCGGCCCGGCCTTGCGCCGGATCAGGTCGCCGGCGGCGTAGCGCCCGACCGAGAACACGATCGCCGCCCCCGTCGTGGACGAGGCGATGGCGATCAGGGCCCCCGTCACGGGGCCGAACAGCAGCCCGGCCAGCACGGTCAGCACCAGCGTCGCCGGCAGGGAGACCACCACCGAGCCGACATAGGCGAGGCAGGCCAGCGCGATCGCCCGCACCCGGTCCTCGGCGATGAGCCCCTGAAGCCAGACCCGCGACTCGGAGAGCCGGTCGAGATCGAGGAAGCGGGCCCCGCCCGAGGCGAGGATGCCGACGGAGAGCAGGGCCAGCGCCAGGAGCGGGAGCCAGCGCAGCCAGGGCCTGCGCGGCCCCGGCGGCCCGGCCGCAGGATCCGGCCGGATCGCCGCGTCGTCGCGCCGGTCCTTCGGACGATCGCCCTCCCCGCCCCCTGGCGTCATCGGCCTGCCTCCGCCGGACGGATGTCGCGTGTCCGTCCTCAGCCGCGCTTGCGCATGCGCAGGATCTTGAAGAAGCCGCCGGGGAAGGTCGGCGCGAGGCCGACGACCTCGACGCCGTTGCGCTGGGCCCAGGCCTCGATCCGGGTCGCCTTGAAGTCCGAGGACCAGCCGATCTTGGTGCAGAGCGGCGCGACGATCTCCTCGACCCGCGCCACCGGCCCGTTCGACTGGCCGAAATGGTTGGCGAGCACGATGCCGCCGCCGGGGCGCACCACGCGCAGGAACTCGGAGAGCGCGGCTTCCGGGTTCGGCACCAGTGTGATGAGGAACTGCGCCACCACGGCGTCGAAGCTCGCATCGGCGTAGCCGAGGCGGCACACATCCATGACCTGGAGGCCCTTCACATGGGTCAGCCCCTTGCGGCGGACCTTGCCGCGGGCGCGCTTGAGCATGTCCTCGGAGAGATCGACGCCGCAGACGAAGCTGTCGCGGGGATAGTAGCCGAGCGACAGGCCGGTGCCGACGCCGGCCTCCAGCACCCGCGGCCCGTGCGCGACGGCGGCCTCGACGGCGGCGCGGGCGGCCGGCTCGGTGAGCTTGTCGTAGACGACATCGTAGACCGGCGCCCAGCGGGCATAGGCCTTGCGCATCAGCTCGGTGGTGGGCCCGGCCTCGGGCGCCCGCTCGCTCAGCATCTCACTGTCACCCTCTTCATTATGTCCGGCCTCAAGCGCCGGGCAGCCGCCTGCGCGGCTTTGTCTCTCGCTATTTCGTTCCGCATCGTCCCTTCCCGAAAGCCGGCAACCACCTTTCGGGACGATGCTTGAGCCCCCTTGGCATGGCCGAGGCCGCTTCGCGGGCGCTCTTCGCGCCTGTCGAGCGGTGCGACCGCTCGAAGCGCGATCGCGGGGTCTGGGAAAACCGAAATCCGCCCGGCGCGAAGCAACCCCATCAGGCGGCCTCGGCGGCGCCTGCCTGCAACGCGCCGATGCGCCGGATGGTGCCGCCGCCGAGCACCTGCGCGCGCGGGTCGTCATCGGCGTAGATCACGCAGGCCTGGCCCGGTGAGACCCCGTCCTCGGGGACGAGCAGTTCGACCTCGGCGCAGGCCTCGGCCGCGTTCCACGACAGGCGCGCGGGCCGCGGCTCGCGGGTCGAGCGCACGCGCACGGCCACGGGCCGCTCCACGATGTCCTCCGGCGTGCCGTCGCCGAGCCAGTTGAGATCGGTGAGCCGAATGCGGCGGGTGGCGAGCGCGGCGCGCGGGCCGACCACGACGCGGGCGGTCTCGGGCTCCAGCCGCACCACGTAGAGCGGTTCGCCGGCCGAGAGCTTGAGGCCGCGGCGCTGGCCCACCGTGTAATGGATGATGCCCTCGTGCTCGCCGAGGCGCCGGCCGTCGAGATCGACGATCTCGCCGGGGCGGGTCGCCTCCGGCCGAAGCTTGGCGATCACGTCGGCATAGCCGCCCTGGGGCACGAAGCAGATGTCCTGGCTGTCGGCCTTGTCGGCGACGGCGAGGCCCAGTTCCCGTGCCAAGGCACGGGTCTCGTCCTTGGGTCGCTCGCCCAGGGGAAAGCGCAGATAGGCGAGCTGTTCCGGGGTCGTGGCGTAGAGGAAGTAGCTCTGGTCGCGGGCCGGATCGAGGGCGCGGTAGAGTGCGCGTCCGCCCTCCGGCCGCGCCCGGCTCGCCACGTAATGGCCCGTCGCCAAAGCCTCGGCCCCGAGCTCGCGGGCGAGGCCGAGCAGGTCGCGGAACTTCACCGAGCGGTTGCACTCGACGCAGGGGATCGGCGTCTCGCCCGAGAGGTAGCTCTCGGCGAAGCGGTCGATCACCGATTCCCGGAAGCGGTCCTCGTAGTCGAGGACGTAATGGGGAATGCCGAGCGTCTCGGCCACTGCCCGCGCATCATGGATGTCGCGGCCGGCGCAGCAGGCCCCCTTGCGATGGGTCGCCGCGCCGTGATCGTAGAGCTGGAGCGTGACGCCGACGACGTCGTAGCCCTCGCGCTTCAGTAGGCCGGCCACGACCGACGAATCGACGCCGCCCGACATGGCAACGACGACGCGCGTCTCGTGCGGGGGCTTCGGGAGATCCAGCGAGTTCATGGCCGGTGATGGGGCCGGGTGCCGGCCGTTGGCGGAGCCTTCGGGCGCGCGCCGGACCGTGGGGTCCGGGCGCATGTCCGGTGTCTATAGCGATCCCGGCCCCGACTTTCCAGGGATGGGGACGACGAGAGCCGGTTCAAAGCCCGGATCGTGGCCCCGAGCGGCCGGCAAATCCTGCCGAGAGGCCGGCAGATCCCGCCGGGCCGACGCGAGGCGGCCTTCACCGCCAAAATGTTTCTTGTTCTTTATCAGCAACTTGCCCGTCATCGGGAGATGGTGCGCGGCTTGCTCTGGTCTCCTCCGGCTTCGGCGACGAAGGAGAGGGACGGCATCGTGGTTTCGCGCGCAGATCTGGCGGAGGCGTTTTTCAGGCAGACCCTGCGGCCCGCCTCGTCCGCGGCGCGGGGGGCCGAGGGCACGGCGCGGTTCAGCCTGGAAGCCGCGGAGCAGCGGCCGGCGGCACCGGCCCGGCCCGCATCCCGCCGCGACGACACCGCCTCCGCCCGCAGCGATGCCATCAGGGCGGATAGGATAGACGCGGCGAGAACAGAGAAAGCCAAGATCGGGGCTGCCAGAACGGGGACGGCCAAAAGCGACAGGGCGAAAAGCGACAGGACCGACGTCAACAAGGCCGAGAGCGGGCCGTCCGGGGCTTCGCAGGAAAGCCGCGCCCAGGCTGCCTCGGCCCGCAGCAAGCCGCTCGCGGCAAGGACGGGACGCGACGGCGCGGAGGCCGCCTCCGCCCGAAATCCGGGCGCCGCGAAGACCGCGAATTCCGCCGCGCAGCGGCCGGAACGCCCGGCCGCCGATGGCGCGGAACCGGCCCAGGAAGCCGCTGCGGAAGAGGTCGCTGCCAAAGAAGCCGGTGCCGCAGTGGTGTCCGAGGACGAGGCACGGGAGCGGGACGAGATCGATCCTGCATCGCCGGAGGCCGCCGCTCCCACCCCCCTCCTTGCCCCGCCCCCCGCTCCGGCGGCAGCGCCGACGAATGCGGCGGGTGTGTCCGCGGGCGAGGGCGGGCTCGACGCGAATCAGCCCGTCACGGGCCTGCCCGGCGAGGCGACGGCAACCGGTCACGCCGCGAAGGCCGGCACGGGGGATGCCTCCGTCTCCGCCGCCGCGGGCATGACCGGCTTCGAGGCAGCGCTCACCGAGGCGCAGGCGCCGACCGCCTCCCCCGTTCCGGCTCCCGCCGGCCCTACAACCGCGCTCACCCCGCCCGGCGGCGTCGGCGCCGCGCAGGGCCCGCAGGCAGCCCAGGCCGCGGACGCCGCGGCGGCGCCCCAGCCGGCGACGCCGCCGATCCCCCTGGGCGCCGTGCCGATGACGATCGGGCTGCGCTCGCTCTCGGGCATGAACCGCTTCGCGATCCGCCTCGACCCGGTCGAACTCGGCCGCATCGACGTGTCGCTCGATCTCGACAAGGCGGGCGGCAAGGCGCGGGCACATCTCGTGGTGGACCGTCCCGAGACCCTGGCCCTGCTCCAGCGCGATGCGGGCTCCCTGCAGCAGGCGCTGGCGCAGGCGGGCTTCGACGTCGGCGCCGAGGCGGGCGGGGGCGGGATCGACCTGTCCCTGCGCGGCGAGACCGGGTCCCAGGGCGGCCGGGACGGCGAATCCGCGTCCCGCGACCGCTCCGACGGCGGGCCCGGTGGGCCGGGCGGACGGGACGCCCGCCCCTCCCCGCTCGACGCCATTCCCCTGCGGCAGCTCCGTGCCGTCGGCAATCTCGACATCCGGATTTAGGACGACGCCATGGCCGCCGGCATCACGAGCAATACGAGCAGCACCAGCATCACCGGCGCGAGTGCCGCCTCGACCACCGACACGAAGTCGATCGCGGGCAACTTCACACAGTTCCTGACGCTGCTCACCACGCAGCTCAAGAATCAGAATCCGCTCGATCCGCTCGACACCAACCAGTTCACCCAGCAGCTCGTGCAATTCGCGGGCGTCGAGCAGCAGCTCAAGACCAATTCCTCGCTCGACACGATCCTGACCAACTCCAAGGCGGCATCGGCCTCGTCCGCCTCCGGCCTGATCGGCCGGACGATCACCGCGGACGGCGCCACCACCGATCTGACGAACGGCAAGGCGACCTGGACGCTGACCCCGGACCGGGCCGCCGCCAGGGCCGTCATCACCCTCAAGGCCAGCGACGGCACCGTGGTGGCCACCAAGACCACGACGCTCAAGGCCGGCGCGCAACCCTTCGAATGGGACGGCACCGGGACCTCGGGCCTCTCGGCCAAGGACGGGCGCTACACGATCACCGTGGATGCCCTCGACACGACGGGGACGAAGGTGGCCGTCGACACCAAGGTTTCGGGCGTCGTGGACGGCGTCGACCTCAGCGGCTCCGAACCCGTGCTGACGATCGGCAAGGCCCGGGTGCCGGCCTCGAGCGTGAAAACCCTTTCTGCGCCAACCGCTTGATGCGCTGCAGCATCGATGGATCCGGAATTGTCCACATCTGCGCACAACAATCGAATCGCATTCGAGCGGCCGACTTCAAGAACTTTTAAGCGGGTGCAAGTAGCTTCCCTCTCGACAGGTCAGTCGAGTGTAGAGCGTATCATGACCGAAACACCCCGGCCCCGCGTGAAGTATGTGATTGGGCCCGACGGCAGCCCCCTGACGATCGCCGATCTTCCCCCCATCACCACCCGTCGCTGGGTCATCCGCCGAAAGGCCGAGGTCGTGGCCGCGGTGCGCGGCGGCCTGCTCAGCCTGGAGGAGGCCTGCCAACGCTACACCCTGACCACGGAAGAATTTTTGAGCTGGCAGTACTCCATCGACCAGCACGGACTCGCCGGCCTGCGCACCACGCGCATCCAGCACTACCGTCACTGAAATCAACCAGTTCGACCCGTACGTTGCGCATGACCTGTTCGCGCAACGCATGAGGAGCCGCCTCCGGAGCACCGGAGCGGCTCTCGTCGTTTTCGGGCCCCGCGCAGCGTCCGCTCCCCTCGCCTCGGCGCCCTCCGCGGCGGCATTGGTAAAGGACACTGCTCCGGCGTTAACGCCTCGCTAACCACGCACCGGGCAATTCTTGCCGGGCGACCGCGCATCCCTCGCGGCCGCACCGCTGTGCGCAGGCGTGCCCGTCCGTGAAACCCATCCTCGATCTGGTGACGAAGCTCGGGCCCGCGCGCATCGCCGCGATGGCGGCCGTGACGCTGACGCTGGTCGGCTTCTTCGCCTTCGTGATCCTGCGGGTCTCACGGCCCGATATGGGCGTGCTGTTCTCCGACCTGTCGCTGCAGGATTCCTCGTCCGTGATCCGCGAACTCGACGCGCGCGGCATCACCTACGAGACCAAGGGTGAGATGGGCCAGACCGTGCTCGCTCCCCGCGCCGACCTCGCCAAGCTGCGCATGGACTTCGCCGGCAAGGGCCTGCCGTCCCAAGGGGGCATCGGCTACGAGATCTTCGACAAGGGCGACGCCTTCTCCTCCACGAGCTTCGTCCAGAACGTGAACCACCTGCGGGCGATGGAGGGCGAACTCGCCCGCTCGATCCGCGCCATCGGCCGGGTCCAGGCGGCGCGCGTCCACCTCGTCATCCCCGAGCGCCGCCTGTTCGAGCGCGACCGCGAGGCGCCCTCGGCCGCCATCGTCGTCAAGCTGATGGGCGACCTCGACGCCAGCCAGGTGCGCGCGATCCGGCATCTCGCCGCCTCCGCGGTCGAGGGCCTGAAGCCGGAGCGGGTCTCGATCGTCGACGAGCGCGGGCGGCTGCTCGCCGACGGCGCCCGCGGCGCGGAAGCCGACGGGGCGGGCGCCCTGGAGGAGCGGCAGGCCGGCATCGAGCGGCGGATGCGCTCGCAGATCGAGGAGATCGTGGCCGGCATCGTTGGCCAGGGCCGCGCCCGGGTGCAGGTCACCGCCGAACTCGACCTCAACCGGGTCGAGAGCCGCTCGGAGAGCTTCGACCCGGAGAGCCGCGTCGTCCGCTCGACCCAGACGCGCTCCGAGAACTCGCTCACCGGCGGGGCGGAGGGGCAGGTCACCGTCGGCAACGAATTGCCGGGCGCCAACCAGAACCAGCCCGCGCCGCAGCAGAAGGATTCCTCGCAGAAGAACGAGGAGACGACGAACTACGAGATCTCCCGCGTCACCAAGGTCGAGACCCTGGAGGGCGGCCGTCTCAAGCGTCTGTCGGTGGCGGTGCTGGTCGATGGCGTCTACGCGCCCGGCGCCGACGGCAAGCCCGCCTACCAGCCGCGCTCCGATGCCGAAATCGCGCGCATCACGGCGCTGGTGCGCACCGCGGTCGGCTACGACAAGGTCCGCGGCGATCAGGTCGAGGTGGTCAACCTGCGCTTTGCCGAGACCCCCACCGCCGCGGAATTTTCCGAGCCCGGCCTGATCCAGTCCTTCCTGAGCCCGACCAAGGAGGAGGTGATGCGCCTCGTCGAGCTCACGGTGCTGAGCCTGCTCACCCTGGTCGTGCTGATGGCGGTGGTGCGTCCGCTCCTGCGCCGCGTGCTCGAATCCGATGCGCCGATGGCGCTCGCCGGACCGGCCGGTGCGCTCGCGCTGGCCGGGGCGGCGGGCGGCGAGGCGCCGGTCGAGATCGCGGTCCGCGAGAACAGTACCAACAAGTTCCTCGAGTCGGCCAAGATCAACGGCCAGATCCAGGCCGAAACGGTCGAGCGCGTGGTCGACATGGTGCGGGCGAGCCCGACCGAGACGGTCGAAGTGCTGCGCAACTGGATCCACGATTCCTGATGGACGCTGACACCAGGCAGAACCGGAAGAGAGGAGGGAATTCGTGTCCGCGGGCGTAAACTTCAACGCTGCCATGGAGAGCCTCGATGCGTCGAAGGCGTTCGCCGAGATGCCGGGCCCGCAGCGCGCCGCCGCCCTCCTGCTGCTACTCGGCGAGGAGGAGGGTGCGCCGATCTGGCAGCGCCTCGACGAGGACGAGATCAAGCTCGTCAGCCAGCGCCATGGTGCAGCTCGGCTCGCTGGAGGCCGCCACCGTCGAGCGGCTGATCGTCGATTTCGTCTCGCGGCTGTCCTCGGGCGGCGGCATCACCTCGAACTTCGAGCGCACCGAGTCGCTGCTGCTCAAGATCTTCCCGCCCGAGCAGGTCTCGTCGATCATGGCGGAGATCAAGGGCGCCTCCGGAAAGCGCGTCTGGGCGAGCCTGACCCAGATCGACCCCGAGATCCTCGCGAACTTCCTGCGCAACGAGTACCCGCAGACGGTCGCCGTCGTACTGTCGAAGGTGCGGGCCGACTACGCCGCCAAGGTGCTCACCATCCTGCCGGAGGAGTTCGCCATCGACGTGCTCAACCGGATGCTGCGCATGGAGACCGTCCAGAAGGAGGCCCTGCGCCACATCGAGGAAACGCTGCGCACGGAGTTCGTCTCGACCATCGCCCAGACCACGCGGCGCGACGCGCACGAACTCATGGCCGAGGTGTTCAACGCCTTCGACCGGCAGACCGAGACCCGCTTCCTCGCGGCGATCGACCAGGCCAATCGCGGCTCGGCCAAGAAGATCCGCCAGCTCATGTTCACCTTCGAGGATCTCCTGAAGCTCGATCCGGGCTCGGTCCAGACCCTGATGCGCAAGGTCGACAACGACACCCTGTGCCGCGCGCTCAAGGGCGCCGACGAGCGGGTGCGCGCCTTCTTCATGCGCCAGATGTCGACCCGCGCGGCCAAGAACCTCACCGACGAGATGGGCTCGATGGGCCCGATCCGCCTCAAGGAGGTCGATGAGGCGCAGGCCAAGATGACGGAGCTGGCCAAGGAACTGGCCGAGAAGGGCGAGATCATGATCGCCAAGAACGGCGGCGAGGAGGAGTTGGTCTATTGAGCACGCGCGCCTCCCGCCCCTTCCTGTTCGACACCGATTTCGGCCGCCCGCGCGGGCCCTCCGCCGCCGACGCGGAGGCCTCGGCCCGCGCGGAGGCCGAACGGGCCGCCATCGAGGCGGCCGCCTATGCCCGCGGCCTGCAGGACGGCCGGGCCGAGGCCGCGCTCCAGGAACAGGCCCGGCTCGCCGACGCGCTGACCCGGGTCGGGCTCGCCGCAGCCGGCCTCCTCAACCAGTCCGATGCCCGCGACGGCGAGCGCGAGGCGCAGGCGCTGGCCTTCGCGGCCGCACTCGCTCGGCGGATCGCGGGCGAGGCCCTCGATGCGCGCCCGCTGGCGACGGTGGAGGAGGCGGCCCGCTCGGCGCTGCGGCACCTGCGCGGCGTGCCCCACCTCGTGCTGCGGGTGAACGAAGGCCTCGTCGATGACGCGGAGACGCTGATGCGGCGCCTGTCGCGCGAGAACGGCTTCGAGGGCCGCCTCGTGGTGCTGGGCGAACCCGACATGGCGCCGGGCGATGCCCGGCTCGAATGGGCCGACGGCGGCGTCGTGCGCGAGCGCGCCCGCATCGAGGCCGCGGTCGAGGCCGCCCTTTCCCCCAATTTCGCCAGCGCAGAGGCCTGAGCCCGATGTCGAGCGACGATTTCAGCCTGCCCCAGCTCAACGAGGGCGACCTGCCCTACGACGAGGGCGGCCCCGGTTCCGTCCGCGACGCGCCGACGAGCCCGAAGAATGCGGCGGACCTCGAACAGGTCTTCGACGTGCCGGTGGTGGTCTCGGCGGTGCTGGGCTCCTCGCGCATGCCGATCGGCGACCTCCTGCGGCTCGGCCCCGGCGCCGTGCTCGAACTCGACCGCAAGGTCGGCGAGGCCATCGACATCTTCGTCAACAACCGCCTCGTCGCCCGCGGCGAGGTCGTGCTGGTCGAGGAGCGCCTCGGCGTCACCATGACCGAGATCATCAAGAACGATCACTGACCCTTTGGTGTGTCGATCCCGGCCTGCGGGTCGGGATCGACACGTCCGGCGGACGGCCGCCGCCCCGCCTTCGCGGGGGCCGGCCCGCGGTGAGAGATCATCGCGGGCCGGGACGGCCATCCGAATCGGATGAATTTTCGGAGACACCACGCCATGCGGCTGCTCATCGTCGGACGGCTCTCGAGCGAACTCGTCACCGCCTCGAAGATCGCCATGAACCGGGGCGCCTCGGTCACCCACGCCGACGGGATCGACCAAGGGCTCGCGACCCTGCGCGCCAAGGGCGGCGACCTCGTCATGGTCGATGTCGGCCTCGACATCCGCCGGCTGGTGCAGGCCCTGTCCGACGAGCGCATCCGCACGCCGGTGGTGGCTTGCGGCATCGCCTCCGACGCCCGCGCCGCGGTGGCGGCGATCCAGGCGGGCGCCAAGGAGTACATCCCCCTCCCCCCCGATCCCGAATTGATCGCCGCGGTCCTAGAGGCCGTGGCGGCGGACGCCCGCAGTTTCATCTGGCGCGATCCGTCCATGGAGCGCGTGGTGCGGCTCGCCGAGCAGGTCGCCCGCTCGGAAGCCTCCGTGCTCATCACCGGCGAGAGCGGCACCGGCAAGGAGGTGCTGGCCCGCCACGTCCACGCCAACGTCGAACCGGGCGGGCCGTCCGTTCGTCTCGGTCAACTGCGCGGCGATCCCCGAAGCCCTGCTCGAATCCGAGCTGTTCGGCCACGAGAAGGGCGCCTTCACCGGTGCGGTCGCCCGGCGCATCGGCCGGTTCGAGGAGGCCAATGGCGGCACGCTGCTCCTCGACGAAATCTCCGAGATGGACGTGCGGCTGCAATCCAAGCTGCTGCGCGCGCTGCAGGAGCGGGTGATCGACCGGGTCGGCGGAGCCGCCCCCGTCAAGGTGGATATCCGCGTGCTCGCCACCTCCAACCGCAACCTCGCCGACGAGGTGAAGAAGGGCACGTTCCGCGAGGATCTGTACTACCGCCTCAACGTCGTGCATCTGCGCCTGCCCGCTTTGCGCGAGCGGCTGGCCGACATCCTCGAACTCACCGCCCATTTCGCCCGCAAATACGCGGAGCTGAACGGGCTGCCGCTGCGTCCGCTGGCCCGCGAGGCGCAGGCTCTGGTCGCCCGCAACCCCTGGCCCGGCAACGTGCGCGAGTTGGAGAACACGATCCACCGCGCGGTGCTCCTGGCGCAGGGGGCCGAGATCGGTCCGGAGGCGATCCTGAGCCCGGAGGGCGAATCGCTCGCGGCACCGACGGCGGCCTCCGGCCCGGTCGAGCGGGCGGCGAGCGCGGCGGAAGCGGCCACCCGCGGTCTCGTCGGACGCACCGTGGCGGATGTCGAGCGCGACCTGATCCTCGACACCCTCGACCATTGCCTCGGCAACCGCACCCACGCGGCACGCATCCTCGGCATCTCGATCCGGACGCTGCGCAACAAGCTCAACGAGTATGTCGAGGCGGGCGTGAAGGTGGCCGAGCCCGGCGGCGTCCGGGCCATGGCAGCCTATGGCTGAGCTCGGCGGCGTCGAAAGACGCCGGGCCGATTCTACGGAGTCAGCACGGTCGGAGCGGTGACGGCAGGCAGCACCGCCACACAGCGCATCCGCGCGACCATTCTCTCGCTCCAAGGCCCCAGTTGCCCGGCGAGGTGGAAGGAAATCGCAGCGACGAGCAAGCCCGCGACGCAGTCGCAGGCATAGTGTGCACCATGTGTCACGGCCGAAACCGTCATCACGGCGTTCAAGAGGAGCACGACCCAGCGCAAGCGCTGCAACGGCCAGATCGCAGCCGTCACAAGGTAGGCCACAGCGCAGTGAAGTGACGGAAAGGAGATCAGCGGCCCGACCTCGTTCAGAGGCAGGGCGCGCATCGTGCCGTCACGCAACGCATGCAGATCCACGAGCGGCGTCGCGCCCTGGAAGAGCAGATGCGCCTCGTCCGGCCCGAGGAGGCCTGCCGCGCCCTCTGCCGGCAACACGGCGCTGATGATTGTCGTCATCGTCACGCAGAGGATGAAGGACGCTACGAAACGATCGGAGCGACGCACTTCGCCCAGAGCCGCGAGAAGGACGGGCGTAAGGCCGAGTTGCGGGAAGAATGTCTCGTAGGCTCGACTCAGGATCTCCATCAAAGCCCGTCGCTCGACCATGGAGGTCTGGAACGTCAGCCAATCAAAGCCGAAGGCGCGATCAATTCCGATGAACCAGTCGTCGCGCAGCGGCAGGCCGAAGGCTTGAACGCCGTAGGCGAGAGCGCTGGTCGTGGGTAGCTGTATGATCAAGACGGCCAGCAGGGCGAGTACCGCGCCGAAGCGACGGCGAGAGATCGGGCGGGTGTTGAAGTAGACAGCTCCAGCAAGCATCGAGAGCGGAGCTAGCCATTGCACAACGGAGGTGTGAAGCCAGACGTCCGTCAGACTCTGAACGCACATGGCAGCTGCAACCGACAGGAGCAGCAGGCCGTAGGTCGATGGTGACGGGCCGGCGGCATCCGCCGCCCTGGTCGGAAAGGTGCGCAGGAAAGGCATGGAACGCTCGCTCGCAGGAGGCCGAAGCTTCCCGCATGAGCTGTTTCCATCAAATGAAGACAACCTGACCGTTTATGGCGTTTCCGAAGGCCACCCCTCCTCGGGATGGCCGCTTGGCCGTGTCCGTGTGTGACACGCGGGAGACGTAGCTTGCCGTCTTCCACGCGACTGCCGGCGAGCAACCGGCCCCCTCACGGCTTCTCGGCGAACTGCGCCTCGTACTCGGCGTTCTGCGCCGCGCGCGCCTGCTCGATCTTGCGCAGGGTGAGGAAGCGGACGATGTCGAACTCGACGTCGCGGATCGTCTCCTCGATCAGGTGGCGCTGGAGCAGGATGCGAGGATCGTCACCGGCCAGGCCCTCGCGGTCCTGGAGACGCTGCACCGCTTGGCGAACCACGGTGTAGACCTGATCGCGCTCCTCCCGACTCATGGACGGACTGACGGCGCGCGCGATGAGATCGGTGAAATCCGCCATGGAAACCGTTCGATGAAAGCCGTTCGCTGAAAGTCGTTTGTCTGGCGCCGCTTAGAGTGCATTCCGACGGAGGGGAAGCCGGTCCGTCGAAAGAATGCGGGTTCGATCAAAGGCCTGGAGACGCCGGCCTGATGCAATGGGGTCGGATACGGCTCTAGAGCCGGTTGTCGTTGACCGCTGCGGTCACAAGAGAGACCGAACTCCACAGGACGGTGAAGCAGAACAGGGCCGCGAACAGGGCGTAGAAGGGGGCCGGGTATTCCGAATAGGTCGGCAGCAGGGGCGGCACGAAGGTCGCCAGATAGATCTGCTGCTTGGCCGCCGCGACCCGAGCGCGGTCGAGGATCATCTGCATCGAGGCGTTGAGCTTCTCCGCCACCGTCTGCTCCACCATCAGGCCCTCGTATTCGAGCAGGGCCTGGGTGAGGTTGTGCTCGGAATTCGAGACGATGCCGTCGGTGGTGAGGCGGCCCTGCAGATCCTTGATCTGCCCGTCCAGCGCGCCGAGGGTGGCCACGAGCACCTGGATGCCGCGGCTCTTCTCATCGAGCTTGGAGTCGCGCAGCACGCGCAGGTCGTTCTCCGCCTTGATCTTGTCCTTGCGCAGGAGCTCGATCGTGGTCACGGCCGCCTCGGCCGACTTCACCGGATCGATGATGCCCCAGCGGTTGCGGAACTCCTGCATCGCGACCCGCGCCTGCTTGAGCCGCTCGAACGACTGCTCGACCTCCTTCTTCGCGTTGGCGATCATGTCGCTCTGGGCGCGGCGCGAGATGCTGTTGATCAAGGTCTCGGAGCGGGCGATCACCTCCTCCGAGATCGCGACCGCGTCCTCGGGCTTGAAGGCGCGCACCTTCAGGTGGATCACGCCGGAAATCGCATCGATGTGCGGGATCACCTGCCGGCGCCAGTAGCGCACCAGCTTCTCGATCGGCTGACCCGCGCCGTAGCCGGCCCAGAAATCGATCCCGTCCTGCGAGAACATCCGTTCGAGGCCGAGCTTGGCATCGACGGCCTCCACCATCGGCCGGCTGCCGATGTAGTCGCGCAGGATGAAGCTGTCCTGGCTGTTGTGCTTCTGGATGAGGTCGCTGTGCAGGCCGAGTTCGGCGCTGGCCATCGGCTCGACGTTGCCGCGCACGGCGAACTGCGACACAACGATGTATTGCGGACTGGCGATCGCGAAGACGTAGAGGCCGACCACCGCGGTCGGCGCCAGCGCGAACAGGCAGTAACTGCGGAACAGTCGCTTGGCCATCCGCTCGGGCGGACGCGCCTGCCGCGGCCGCAGGCCGGGCAGCCGGGTCCATTCGAGGCCGCGTCGTGCCCGCTCGACCAGCGCCCGACCGGGGAAGCGGCCCTTGCCCGGGGAGACCGGCTCGATCGTCTCGGCGTTGCGCCGCAGGTCCGGCACGGAGCGCCGGGCAAGATCCATGAGCGATTGGACGCTCGGGCTCGGCCGGACCCGCGTCGCCTGCTTGACCTCGTCGTCGGAACTCATCGAATGGGGGTCCTCACGGATCCGCGGCCGGAGCACGCCCGCACGAGGGGCCTCGCGCCCGGCCACGCGCGATACGCTCGGACCAGACGCTTCGGCAAGCTCGGGGCGGCATCCTGTCTGGTGGTTCAGGTCACGTTCTTTTCGGCCCTTTTTAAGGCGCGGCGATCCGCCGGGATTGCGCCCCGGGCCGGGGGACTGCGATACCGCCCCCGAAACGGAGTGCGGCCCGAATCGAAGGGCCGGACGGGGGGACATGTGGGACGGCGGCAGGATCCGGGTGGGGCGTCCCGAAAGGACCGGGTCGAATCGGACCGGGTTGAATCGGCCCAGGTCGAGACGACGAAGGTGAAGACGGCCAAGGCGGGCTTCACGGACCTCGTGCTGGTCTGCCGCAAATGCGCCAAGCGCCAGGGCGTGGACCGCAAGCAGCTCGGCCGTGCCGTCAAGCGGGCGTTCCGGCAGGGCGCGCGCGACGCCGCCGCCGGCAAGGTCCGGGTGCTGGAGACGGGCTGTCTCGGGCCCTGCCCCAAGCGGATGCTGACGCTGGCCACACCGGAATCCCTGGCGCGCCGCCGCGTCATCCTCGTCGATCCGGCGCTCGATGCCATCGGCCCCGCGGCCCTCACCCTCGCCGCGGTGGTGCCGTCGCCGACCGCATCTGTCGTGGTGTTCACAGCGTCCGAGACGAGCCCGGCAGCCCCAGCCGATGGAGCCGGCAATGGTTGAGGCACCCGCTCGCCGTGGGGATCAGCGCGCAGATCCCTCCTCGGACCTACCCGCCGAACAGGCGCGACCGGGGCGTCTCCTGCGCGGGCTGCTGCGTCGGCTGCCGCTCGTCGGCACCCTGGTTGGGCTGGGGCTGGGCGTCTGGCTCGTCGCCACCAACGACCTTGCGGCGATCGGTGCGGCCTTCGGGCGGATCGGTCCGGCGGGGCTGGCCGCCATCGTCGGGGTGCGGGCCGTCATCGTGTTGCTGTGCGGGCTCGCCTGGGCGCGGGTGCTGCGCGGCATCCCGCCGTCGGGACGTCACGCCCATCCCGCGAAGGCCGCCGAGCCCCCGGTCGAGACCGGCGCCTTCGTGATCCTGCGCTTCGTGCGCGAGGGCGTGAACGTGCTCCTGCCGGTCGCCTCGGTGGGCGGCGAGGTCGTGGGCGGCCGCCTGCTGACCTTCTGGGGCGTCGCGGGCAGCCTCGCGGCCGCCTCGCTGCTGGCCGACATGCTGATTCAGGTCGCGACGCAGGTGGCCTTCACCGGGCTCGGCGCCGGCCTGCTCTGGCGGCTGCCGGGGGAGGCCGCCGCCGTGCTCGCATGGTGGACGACGCAGGCCGCCGTGGTGGCGGTGGCGGCGGTCGCCGCCTTCTTCGCCCTGCAGACGCTCGGCGCGGCGCGGGGGCTGGAGCGGCGCCTCGCCGCCCTCGGGCGCCGCTTCCTGCGCTCGGCGGCCCCGGAGGGGGCGAAACCGGAGGCAAGCGCGGCAGGCATCCTCTCCGTGCAGGAGGCCCTCGATGTGGTCTGGGCCCGCGAGCGCCGCGGGTCGATCGCTCAATCGGTCGCTCTGCACGCCGTGGCCTGGGGGCTCGGCGCGGCTGAGATCTGGATCGTGCTCGCCTGCATCGGGGTCGAGGTGAGCCTGACCGAGGTGTTGGTGCTGGAATCGCTCTCGCAGGCGATCAAGTCGGCGGCCTTCGCCGTCCCGAGCGGGCTCGGCGTGCAGGAGGGCGGCTTCGTCGTGGTGGGCGCCCTGTTCGGGCTCGATGCGGGCACCGCCATCGCCCTGTCGCTCGCCAAGCGCGTCCCCGACGTGGCGCTGGGCCTGCCCTCGCTGATCGTCTGGCAGACCCTGGAAGCCAAGCGGGCGCAGGTGCTGCCGCCACGCTGAGTTTCGGGTTTCGAAAGGACGAGTCCTTGTCATAAGGTCCAGGGCAGAGCCCTGGAAGCGGGCGATTCAGCCCTCGCTCACCGTCAGCCACCCACGCATCGCCTCGAACGTCGCGACGCCGGCGGCGAAGGCGGCGGCGGCCTCCGCCTCCGGCAGCCCGTCCAGCCGCTCGCGGAATTCCCGCCAGAGCGGCCCGGTCGCGCGGCCGCGGCCGGCATAATAGGCCAGCGGCACGCCCTCCCCGTGCAGGCGGGCGACGTGGCGGCCGATGACGGCGCCACCCAGCGTCGAGCCCTCCAGAACGTAGAGCGCGCCCAAAGCCGCGCCCGCCCCATCGAGACGGGGCGCGGCGGGCGCCGGCACGGTGTCGGGTGCCGCGCGATCGAGGGCGTGCAGATCCGCATCGAGCGCCGGGAGCCGTCGGCGCGGGTCGAAGAAGACTGCATCCGCGAGCGCAGCTGCGATCGCCGGCTCGTAGGCGGCGTGGAAGCCGCGCAGGCGGACCAGCAGGGCCCGATAGCCGGGCAGCGTCGCCACGCGCGCCTCCCAATCGAGGTCGCGCTCCAGCGCCTCATGCGCCGCTTGCGTGGCGTCCCGCAGGCGGGCGTGCAGGCTGTCGATCAAGTGGGGCTCAGGCGTGAACGGTGAAGCAGGCGCCGTCGGCGTTCTCGACGTCGAGGCGGGCGCCGATCTGGTCGAGCATGGCGCGGATCAGCTTCATGCCGAGCCCGGTGCCCCGCGCCTTGGCGTTCTCCCAGCCCGTCGGCATGCCCTCGCCGTCATCGCAGATCCTGAGGCGGACGGCCGCCCCTTCGCCGCCGGCCACGGAGACGCTGATCCGCGCGCCCTTCTCGGGCTTGCCGGCATATTTGAACGCGTTGGTGACGAGTTCGGTGGTGATCAGCGAGAGCGCCACCGCGTGCCGATAGGGCACCATCAGGCCGGGCTCGGCGGTCAGCTCGACGCTGTGCTCGTCGCCGGCCATGCCGGCGAGGTCGCTGCACAGGGTCTGGATGGTCTGGCCGAGATCGACCTGCTCCATGCTCTCGCCCTGGTACAGGCTGTCATGCACCCGCGCGACGCTCATGACGCGGGCCGAGGTCTCGGAGAAGGCTTGGCGCGCCTCCGGGTCGGCGATCTGCCGGCGCTGCATGTGCAGGAAGGCCGTCACGATCTGCAGCGAGTTCTTCACCCGGTGGTCGATCTCGCGGGTGAGCAGATCCTTCTGCTCCAGCAGGCGCTCCTTGTCGGCCAGCAGCCCGGTCAGCTCGTCGATCTTGCGGCGCTGGCGCAGCACCACGCCGTCCACGGCGTCGGCGAGCTGCGCGGCGAGCGCCACCTTCCACGTCGCCCAGGAGGTGGAATGGCCGCGGCGCTCCTCGATCCAGCGCTCGAACGAGCGCCGCGGCAGCACCGCCACCGGGCCGCTGCCGGGCAGGACGGGCTTGCGCGGATCGCCGCCCCAGGTCACCGTGCTCGGCACCTCCGGCTTGACCCAGAACAGCAGATGCTGGCGCGAGGTGCCGACGAAGGCCGCGAGCAGCCCGCTGGCGATCTCCGTGAAATCCGCGGCCGGCGCGTGATGCAGCACCAGCGTGTCGGTGACGAAGGTGGTCTCGTCGGGCGGCAGGCTCTCTCGCAGCCAATCGGCGAGCGCCCGCACCTTGGCCGCCTCCGGCGTGACGCCGACGAGGCAGACGGCCTCGTCCGAGACGATGCCGGCGCCCGTGGCGCCGAACAGGTCGAGCAGGGTCGGATGGCCCTGGGTCAGGGAGGTGACGAAATCGTCGGAACGGGTGAGCCCGCGCACCAGCCGGCCCTGCACGTCGAGATGGCGCTGCCGCTCGCCCCAGAGTGCCTTGCCCTCGATCTCCTGCACCCGCATGGCGAAGGCGTCGGTGAGCACGGTGGCCGCGGCGCGGGTCTCCGGTGCAACGTAGTGCGGCCGGCGGTGATGGCCGATCATCAGGCCCCAGAGCCGGTTCTCGACCATGATCGAGATCGACATCGAGCCGTCGACGCCGAGATTGCGCTGGTATTCGAGGTGGATCGGCGAGAGCGTGCGGTTCTGCGCGAAAGTGAGGTCGATCGGCGCGTTGCCCGCGGCGCGGTCGGCCACCAGCGGCACGGGCACGCAGTCGCGGTCGATCACGAAGCGGCTCTTGGCCTTGGTGTAGAGGGCGCGGGCCTGGGCCGGGATGTCGGAGGCGGGAAAGCGCAGGCCGATCAGCGGGCGCTGCCAGTCCGGCACCATGTCCTCGGCGATGGCCTCGCCGTTCCAATCCGTGTCGAACCGGTAGACCAACACCGATTCGAAACCGGTCATGGCGCGGATTTCGAGGGCAGCGATCTGTGCCGCCTCGGTCAGGGACTCGGCGGCGCGCAGCCGCATCATGGCGAGTTCGGCGTCGAGCGGGCTCGCGGCGAGGAAGTCCTCGGGGCGCTCCGGCGCCAGTTCCAGCTCGACGATCACCCGGCCGAGATGGGCATGGGCCACGAGGTGGAAGCGCTCTCCCCGCGGCGGAAGCGTGAGCGAGCGGCGCAGGAGCCGCCCGTCGGTCAGGGTGTGGGCGGCAAGCCCGTCGCGGATCGCGGAGACGATCGCGCCCGGCAGCACCGCCTCCAGGTTGAGGCCGTTAGGCGGGAAGAGATCGGGCGCCAGCACGTCGGCGGCGTTGGCGCTGAAGGCCAGGATCTCGAGGCTCGCGGCGTCGGCGGCGAGCATCACCGCGTTCGGCTGGATCGAGCCGGGAATGTGGATCGGCTCACGCTCGCACAGGCTCGGATCGACCGGCTCGGCCCGGCTACGCTGGGCGATCGCCGCGAGGACGGCCTCGCGCGAGGGGCCGGCGGCGATCTGCTCCAGGGGGGTGATCGTCAGCCAGATGTGCCCGTTCGCCCCGGATCGCAGGCCGATTCGCGCCCGCAGGGGGGCCGGGATACGGCCGAACACGAACTCGAAGGCCTGATCGGCCACGCTCCGGCGCTGGCCGCTGAGAAAGCGGCCGTAGAAGCTCGGCACGTTGGCACTCGGCACGAGTTCGCGGAAGAAACTCCGCCCGATCATCGTATTGGGCGGCAGGCCGCACAGCGCGCCCGCGGCCCGATTGCAGGCGAGCACGATTCCGGCGGCGTCGAGGGCAAGAATGCCCACGCCGAATTCATCCCGCTGCTCGGCGGTCAAGGCATCGAGATCGACCGGAAGGTCGACCGGACCACCGTTCGGCCCCACGGCATGCATCTGCGACGGATCGACCATTACGGCAGCCGGTATGCCTGCCACGCCCCGGTTAAGCAATGCCGGGTCTGCCTTCGCCACGCAATTCGGTCCCCCCGAAAGTCGGACCAAGTGCCTGAGAAGACCGAGCTTTGTCTGATAACATACAGTCCTCCGCGACACAGTGGGTAGCCGGACGTAGCGGCGGCAAAGCGACAACCCCGCGTCTCGACGAAGGCAAGATGGCAGCCCCGGCGCGCGATGGTTACTTCAGGTAATCGCCGAGATTCGAGAGCGCCGTGTCGAGGCCCTCTTCCAGAGTCGGATGATAGAACGGGCGGTCGCGCAAACGCCGCACGTCCAGCCCGTCCTGCACCGCATAGGCCAGGAGATGACCGAGATGCTCCGCCTCCGGGCCGATCAGCTCGGCGGCGGCAAGGCGCCCGTCGGCCTCCGCGTAGAGGCGGATGCCGCCCTGCGCCCGGTCCATCACCCGAGCCCGGCCCTGGTCGCAGAAATCGGCGCGGCCGACGCGGTGATCCGCTTGCGGGTCGAAGCCGCCGCCGATCACGGCGATTTGCGGATCGCTGAACACCATGGTGAGCGCGACCCAGCGTTCCGGCCGCTCGGCCCCCTCGCCGCGGGCGAGCCGCGCGGCGTTGCGCCCGGCGATGCGGCCCTGACGGCTCGCCTCGTGCAGAACCGGGCGGTCGGCATTGGCGTCGCCCGCGATCAGGATCGGCGCGCCCTCGCAGAGCAGCGAGCGGGGGTCGTGGACCGGGCCGCCCTTGTCGTTGAGGGTCGCACCGGTGTGCTCCAGGCCGATTGCCGAAACGTTCGGCGGACGGCCGGCGGCGGCGAGCACCCGATCGAACGTCTTGTCTCCCTTGCCGCCGGCTCCGTCCCAGCCGAGGCGCGCGCCCTCGCCCGCGGTTTCACCGCTCTCGACCTTCGCGCCGAGATGCAGATCGAAGGCCTCCGAAAAGATCTCGCGGGCGGCCCGCTTCAGATCGGGATCGCGCAAGCCCCCGAGACTGTCGCCGGGATCGAACACGCTGGTCGCCACACCGAGCCGGGCCATGGCCTGGGCGAGTTCCAGCCCGACCGGGCCGGCGCCGAGCACGGCGAGCGAGGCCGGCAGATCCTCGATCTCGAACACGGTGTCGGTGGTGAGAACCCGGTCGCCCAGCCCCTTCAGCGGCTCGGGCACGCTCGGGCTGGACCCGGTCGCCAGCACCGCCGCCTTGAAACGCAGGCGGGTGTGGTCGTCGATGCGCAACGCATCCGGCCCCTCGAACACGGCCCGCCCCGTGAGGCGCGTCTCGTCGGGGAAGGCATCGATCCCCTCGAAAACGGATTCCACGAAGCGGTCGCGCAGGCGCCGCATCCGGGCCAGCACCGCCGGGCCATCGACCCGCACCTCGCCGACGCGGATGCCGAGCCGGTGCGCCGCGCGGGCCTCCTGCGCCGCCTCGGCCGCGGTGATCAGCAACTTCGAGGGCATGCAGCCGACGCGGGCGCAGGTGGTGCCGCCGGGGCCCTGCTCGATCAGTACGGAGCGGACGCCCGCATCGAGGGCGGCGCGGTGGGCGGCGATGCCGGCGGTGCCGGCCCCGATCACCGCGACGTCGCAGGAGAGGTCCCGCATCACTCAGGACGCCATGGTGAGGACGGCACCACCATCGACGCGCAGGTTCTCGCCGGTGATGAAGCTCGCCTGCTCCGAGCACAGGAAGGCCACCGCCGACGCGACCTCCTCGACCCGGCCGCGGCGCTTGACGACGATGCCGGGGCGCTTCTCTTCGAGGAAGCTCTCGATCGCCTCGTCGAAGGAGACGCCGAGTTCCCCGGCGCGCTTCTCCATCATCGCGTCGGTCATGGGCGAGGCGACGAAGGCGGGCGCCACCGAGTTCACCAGCACCCCGTCCGGCCCGTAGGCTTTGGAGAGACCCTTGGTCAGGTTCATCAGGCCGGCCTTGGCGGCGCAGTAGGGCAGCTCTTCGACATAGGGCTGCACCGCGTCCTCGGAGGTGAAGAACACGATCCGCCCCCATTTCTGGGTCCGCATCCCGGGGATGAAGGCGCGCGCCATCCGCACCGCTGCCATTAGGTCGGCCTGGATCGTCGACATCCAGCCCTCGTCGTCGATCTCCAGGAAGTCGCCGGTGGCGCCGGTGACGCCGGCGGCGTTGACGAGGATGGTCGGCGTCTCGCCGAAGGCCTGGTCGGCGAAGTCGCGCAGCTTGCGTGCCCCCGCATCCGACGAGAGGTCGGCCTGGCAGAACTTGACCGGGCCGAGCGCCGCGAGCCGCGCAGCCGCCTCCCCCAGTTCCTTCTCCTTCAGGTCGGAGAGGACGACTTTGACGCCTTCGCGCAGCAGATATTCCGCGCTCGCGTAGCCCATACCGGAATCGCCGCCGGTGATGACCGCGACGCGACCGCTGATGCCGAGATCCATGAATCGATCCTCTTCCCTGGCGGCGTCCGGTTCGACCGTGCGACCTCGGCGCGGTGACCATTTGCTAAAACCGCGGGCCAACGGAGGGCGTCGGGGATCGTTCCAGCCGGGCCCCGGACTGCGGCGATCCGACCGCTCGCGCGGAGAGGACGACCACGAGGCCGGGGCCGCACCCGACGACGCGGCGGCCCTGGAAAGCGGCTCTTCAAAAAGTCTTTGCGCGACTCGGCGACGCACGGCACCCTCCGCACTCCGGCATCCGAGACGCGCACAGGGAGAGCAGCGATGAGCGAGACCGACGCGGCGTCACCGGCCGTGCCCCCGAAGGGCGGCGTGGTCGCCTATCTCACCCTCGACGGTGCCCTGCGGGCGGCCGAATTCTACCGGAACGCCTTCGGCGCCGAGATCGTCGCCTCCGTGCCCGCGGACGAGAAGGGGCGGACCATGCACGTCCACCTCGTCGTCAACGGGACTTCGGTGATGCTCTCCGATGCCTTTCCCGAATACGGCCACCCGCTCCAGGCGCCGCAATCCTTCAGCCTGCTCCTGCCGGTCGAGGACATCGCCGCGTGGTGGAACCGGGCGGTCGCGGCCGGTGCCGAGGTGGTGACGCCCTACCAGGAAATGTTCTGGGGCGACGTCTACGGGCAGCTCCGCGACCCGTTCGGCGTGATCTGGGCGATGAACCAAGCCAAGCGCCCGGCCTGAGCGATCGGAGAGACACAGCATGAGCGACGCCGACGATCCCCGCGACCTCGTCCTCACCCGCCTGATCCCGGCGCACCGCCGGGCGCTGTGGCGCGCCTGGACCGAGCCGGAGCTGGTGAAGCGCTGGTTCGCCCCGAAACCCTACACGACGCCGGTCGTCGAACTCGACCTGCGGCCGGGTGGGTCGAATCTCATCGTGATGCGCAGTCCCGACGGGCAGGATCTGCCCAACCGGGGCGTCTATCTGGAGGTTGTGCCGGATACCCGCCTCGTCGTCACCGACGCCTACCGCTCGGCCTGGGTGCCGTCCGAAAAGCCGTTCCTGACGGTGATCCTCACCTTCGCCGACGAGGCCGGCGGCACCCGCTACACGGCGCGCGCCCGCCACTGGACGCTGGAGGACCGCCAAGCGCACGAGGCGATGGGGTTCGAGCAGGGTTGGGGCCTCTGCGCCGACCAGTTAACCGAGCTGGTCCGCGACCTCTGAGGACCCGGCGGACGGTGATGGCCGGCCGCTCCCGAACCCAGGGTTGAAGGGGGCACGCGCCGCGAACCGAAATCGGCGCGGAATATGACATCCGGGCGCGCGTTTGAGCCTGTGCACGACCTCCGTGCGACAGCGGGAAGCGACCGATGCGTTTTGTCCTCATGCTAGCAGCCGGCGTGGTGTTCGGCGGTGTCCTGGCCGGCAGTCCGGTCGGAGCCGTGGATTGGCATCCGAACACCCGCCACCACGATCATCATTTCCACGCGCATCACCCGGAGCGTCACCGACACTACCGCGGGCATGGGCACTCGCACGTGCATGACCATGGGCATGTGCGGGGCGAGCACAAGAAGCGCAGCCGCGCGCAGCGGACCCATCAGCGTTGACGCACCGCCGCCGCCCGGCACGGCCGGGCGGCGGCTTACGATCGATCGATGGCTCGCCTCAGGCCGCTTCGCCCAGGCACCACGCCAGGATGCCCTTCTGCGCGTGCAGGCGGTTCTCGGCCTCGTCGAACACCACCGATTGCGGACCGTCGATCACCTCTGCGGTGACCTCCTCGCCGCGATGCGCGGGCAGGCAGTGCATGAACAGCGCGTCCTTGGACGCAGCCTTCATCAGCGCCGCATCCACCCGGTAGGGCGAGAGCAGGTTGTGGCGGAAATGCTCGTCGTCGTCGCCCATGGAGACCCAGCAATCGGTCACCACGAGATCGGCCCCCTCGACCGCCGCGTAGGCGTCGGTGGTGGCGTTGACCCGCGCGCCCTCGCGCTTGGCCCAATCGACGAGAGCCGGCGGCATCGCCAGTTCCCGCGGCGCGGCGACGTTGAGAGTGAAGTCGAAGCGGGCGGCGGCGTGGACCCAGCTCGCCAGCACGTTGTTGGCGTCGCCCGACCACGCGACCGTGCGGCCCTGGATCGGCCCGCGATGCTCCTCGAAGGTCAGCAGGTCGGCCATGATCTGGCAAGGATGCGAGGCCTTGGTCAGCGCGTTGATGACCGGCACCTCGGCATGCTCGGCCAGCTCCATCACCAAGCCGTGGTCGAGGGTCCGGATCACGATCGCATCGACGAAGCGCGACAGCACCCGGGCGGTGTCGGACACCGTCTCGCCGCGGCCGAGCTGCATCTCCTTGCCGGTCAGCATCAGGGTGTCGCCGCCGAGTTCACGCATCGCCACGTCGAAGGAGACGCGGGTGCGGGTCGAGGGCCGGTCGAACACCATCGCCAGCATCTTGCCGGTGAGCGGTCGCTCCGCCGCGCGCTGGCCCTTTACCCGCACGCGCTTCATCGCGGCGGAGGTGTCGAGGACACCGCGGAGGGTCTCGGCGGAGAGATCCTTCAGGTCGAGGAAGTGGCGGACATGCGGGCCGCTGCCGTTCAGGGTCGTGGTCATCTCAAGATCTACGCTCGCGGTGCCGCCCTCAGGCGGCCCCACGCATCTGCGCCTCCAAATCGGTCGCCGCGGCCTCCAGACGGGCCACGGCCTCGTCCACCTCCGTCTCGCCGACGATCAGCGGCGGCAGGAGGCGGACCACGTTGTCACCGGCCGGGATCACCAGCAGGTGCCGCGCGCGGGCGGCCGCCGTGAACGCGGTGTTCGGCAGGTTGAGCTTCAGGCCCCGCATCAGCCCCTGCCCGCGCAACTCGGCGAAGACGTGGGGGTGCCGGTCGATCAGGCCCGCGAGCTTCTGCGTCAGCAGCAGGTCCATGCGCTCGACATGGGCCAGGAAGCCGTCTCCGAGCACCACGTCGAGCACGGCGTTACCGACTGCCATGGCGAGCGGGTTGCCGCCGAAGGTGGTGCCGTGGGTGCCGGCCGTCATGCCGCGGGCGGCCTCGGCCGTGGCGAGGCAGACGCCGAGCGGGAAGCCGCCGCCGATGCCCTTGGCCGCGCTCATGATGTCCGGGGTGACGCCCGACCATTCATGCGCGAAGAACTTGCCGGTGCGGCCGACGCCGGTCTGCACCTCGTCCATGATCAGGAGCAGGCCGTGCGCCTCGCAGAGCGCGCGCAGGCGCCGCAGGGTCTCGCCGGGGATCACCCGCAGGCCGCCCTCGCCCTGGATCGGCTCGATCATCAGGGCGGCGGTCTCCGGGCCGATCACGGCCTCCAGCGCGGCGAAATCGCCGACCGGCACCTGATCGAAGCCCTCGACCTTCGGGCCGAAGCCCTCGATGTACTTCTGCTGGCCGCCCGCCGCGATGGTCGCGAGCGTGCGGCCGTGGAAGGCGCCCTCGAAGGTGATGATGCGGTAGCGCTCGGGGTGGCCGCCTGCCGCATGATACTTACGCGCCATCTTGATGGCGGCCTCGTTGGCCTCGGCACCGGAATTGGCGAAGAAGGCCACGTCGGCGAAGGTCGCGTCCACGAGCCTTTGGCCCAGCCGCTCCCCTTCCGGGATCTGGAACAGATTCGAGGTGTGCCAGAGCTTTTGCGCCTGTGTGGTCAGCGCCTCGACCAAGTGCGGATGGGCGTGGCCGAGCGCGTTGACGGCGATGCCGGCACCGAAATCGAGGTAGCGGTCGCCGTCCTCGGCGACCAGCCATGCGCCCTCGCCTCGCTCGAAAGCGATCGGGGCGCGGGCATAGGTCGGCAGCAGGGCGGAGGTCACGCGGGTCCGTCTCCTCGGGCTCGATCCAGGGAACGCAATGGCTCCCGAAGTCGCCAAAAGAAAGTGCCGCCTCGGGGGACGGGCGGCACGGGCGCGATTACTAAGAAACGAGGCGCTTCTGTCAATCGCAGGACGGCGCCGGGGCGGCCCACGCCACTGCGATCCGCCCGAAATCGGCGCGCCGCGGTGCCGTCCGGCACCCGCTTTTGAGGCTCAGGCCCGCTGCAGCCGGGTCGCTTCCGTCGGCGAGCGCCCGATCATCTTGCGGAAGGTCCGCCCCATCCGCCGCGCATCGGGAAAGCCCGCGCGCAGGGCCGCCTCGCTCAAGGAGACCGTGCCGGAGCGGATCAGCGACTGGGCCAGCGTCACGCGTTCGCGCAACACATATTGATAGGGCGTCACGCCGAAGGTGCCCTTGAAGGCGCGCACGAAATAGCTCTCGCTGAGGCCTGCCACCGCCGCCATCTCCCCGAGCGACAGGGGCGCATCGATCCGCTCGGCGACGAGGTCGCGCACCCGCCGCGCCTGCCGGGCGGTGAGCGCCGCGCTCTTGCGGGAGGGTGGGCTCGACAGGGCGCCGGAGGCGCGCAGCACCGCAAGCGCCACGCTGTCGACCAGAAGCGCGTCCGCGGCGCTGTCTTGGCCGCTGGCCGCCTGCCCCAGGGCGGCCAGGAGATGGGAGACGGTCATCCGCTCGGTGAGATCGCAGGTGATCGAATCGATCCGGAGATGCGAGAGCGGCGCCTCGATCATCCGCTCCACCGCGGCGGGCATGAAGGCGAGATAGCGCCCGCGGCATGGCCCGCTCCAGAGCGTGCGGCCGGCATAGCCGGGCCCGCGCAGGACGAAGGCCTCGCCGGTGCGCTCATCGCAGGGCTCATTGCCGGTCGGGCCGTCGCTGAAGGTGAGTGTGGTCTGGCTCAGACCATACCAGCCGCCATGCCACGTGCCGACGAGAAGGCCACCGACCCGGTGCGTGCTGAAACCCGCCGTCTCGTAGGCGAAATCGAGGAAGGCGATGCCGTCGAGGCCGCTGGCGGGGATCTGGCCGAAAATTCGGTCCGGCGGGGCGCTGAGATCGCCCTGCACCGAGGCGTTGACGAACGGAACGCTCATCGGCCGCGTCGTTCTCCCTCTCGCTGACGCGCCTCCGGGGCGCGCTTCGAATTCTTGTTGCCGTGTTCTTGTTGCCTGGGCGGTCTTCGCCGCCCTTTGGCCGCCAATTGACGGCCTTGCGCCGGAGCCGAGGCGACGACGCCGTCACGGCGACGCTTCGATCCGAACGGATGAGAACGACCCGCCTACGCGGTCGTTCCCTCTGCTGTTCCCTCGGCCCGCGGGGTCGATCGTGCCGGCGGCGGAAGCGCCCGTCGAGGGCGCCCCCGGCCGTCGCGTCCGCGCGAGGCCCACGGAAGCGGTGGGGGCGGCCGCTTCCGTGGGAGGACGTGTCAGGAAATCGGATTACTTTCCAAGCAGGCCGCCGAGCAGGCCGCCCACCGCGCCGAGGACGGTATCGAGCGTGCCGCCGACGAGGCCGCCGACTTGATCGACGACACCGGACACGGCCCCGAGTTCGCTGCTGAGATCGAGATCGAGGCCGAGAGACAGACCGCCGCCGACCTGATCCAGCTCCGCAGCGTTCAGCTCGCGGACCGTATCAATGTTCTGCTGCATGGTTTTCTCCTTTGTCCGAATGGTACTGGAAGAACGTTCTGTATTTCTGTCTTCCTGTGGAATAAGAGCGCCGGTGTGCGTCGCTCTGCTGGATAAGGTACGGATATTATTCCGGCAGGCAACCCGGGCTGCGTTATACGGTCCGGGGTGATCGGCTCAGGACCTCTCGGATGGACAGATCTTGCTCTCTCACAGCACGACCAACGGTCGTATCCGGACTCCGCGCGCCGCCCCCGGCCCTACGCGTGCGCCGCTCCCCTTCCCTTCGGCCGACCCGCGCGATCGACCCTCGCGGGACGGGTGTGGCGGGACGGGCCGCCGCCCGCGCGGGGGACAAAAATTGACGTGCCGGCCGGGGAGCGGGCCGCTCGGGCCGCCATCACCGCTAAGAAACTGAAGCTGTTGCGGATTACGGCCTGCATGCGTCAGAACAACGCACCTGATCGTTCGGTCCCTACCCCGGAGGAGGCTTCCCGGTGAACGCGCCCCTGTTCCGTCGCGAGGTCGTGGAGGCACGGCGAAGCGCCTGGCTCGGCGAGGCCCAGGTGATCCAGCCCCTGGCGATCCGCGTCGTGGTCGGCCTGTGCCTCGCCTTCGCCGTCCTCGTCGGCATCTACGCCTGGCTCGGCAGCTACACCCGCCGGGTCCATGCCGACGGCCTGCTCGCGCCCGATATCGGCCTCATCACCGTGGCGAGCCCGCTGGCGGGGCGGGTCAGCGCGTCGGGCGCCAAGGAGGGGGACCGGGTCGAGCGCGGCCAGCTCCTCTTCACCATCGACCTCGACGCGGTCTCGGCGAGCGGCCCGACCCAGGAGCGGGTGATCGCCCAGCTCGGCCGTCAGCGCGAGAGCGTGGAGCGCCAGCGCGCCGCCCGCGCCGCCATGGCCACCGCCGAGAAGGAGGGCTTGAGGGAGCAGGTCGCCAACCTGGAGGCGCAGCGCGCCAGGATCGAGGAGCAGCTCGCGCTCCAGGAAAAGCTGGTGCCGCCGCTCAAATCCCGCGCCGACGAACTCGCCGACCTCGTGACCCGCGGTTTTGCCCGCGCGGCCGACTTCCAGAGCCAGAACTACCTCTATCTCCAGGCCAGCTCGCAACTCGCGCAGTTCCGCCAGGGCGGGCTTCAGGTCGAGGGCAAGCTCGGCGATCTGCGCGCCAAGCTCGCCACCTTCGACGAGACCCTGGCCCGGGATCTCGCCGAACTCGACCGCACCGCCGCGCAGCTCGAACAGCAGCGGGCCGAGAGCGAGGCGCGCCGCGCCATCGAGGTGCGCGCGCCGGAGCGCGGCATCCTCACCTCGATCCGGGCGCAGGCCGGGCAGACCGTGGCGGCGGGGGCAAACCTGCTCACCCTGCTGCCGAGCGAAGGCCGGCTGCAGGCCAACCTGTTCGTCGATTCCTCGGCGATCGGCTTCATCGAGCCCGGCGCCAGCGTGATGCTGCGCTACGCCGCCTTCCCGTTCCAGCGCTTCGGCCTGCACCGCGGCACGGTGACGGAGGTGACCCGCGCGCCTTTGGAAGGCGACGCCCGGCCCGAGGCGGCGCGGGACACGGCCAAAAATGCGGGGAACGGGGGCGTCTACCGCATCATCGTGCGGCCGGATGCCGACAGCGTGACGGCCTATGGCGAGCAACGCCGGCTGGAGGCCGGAATGCGGGTCGAGGCCGACATCGCGCTCGAGAAGCGCCCGCTCTACCGCTGGCTCCTCGACCCCCTCTACCACGTCAAGCGCAGCGTCGATCTCGTCACCGAAGGAGGGACACGTTGAGCCTGCTGTCGGATCTTCAATTCGGTTTCCGGCGGCGCCTGCCGGTCGTGCTCCAGGCAGAGGCCGCCGAATGCGGCATGGCCTGCCTTGCCATGGTGCTGGGCTACCACGGCCGCCGGGTCGATCTCGGAAGCTTGCGCGCCCGCCACGCCCTCTCGCTGAAGGGCATGACGCTGCGAAACCTCATGGACCTCGCCGGCACCCTGGGGCTTTCGACGCGGGCGCTGCGGGTGGAACTGCCCGATCTCGGCCGCCTGCGCCTGCCCTGCATCCTGCATTGGGGGCTCAACCATTTCGTCGTGCTGGCGCGGGTCGGGCGCCGGGAGATCGTGATCCACGATCCCGCCCGCGGGCGCCGTACGTTGAGCCTCACCGAAGCCTCGCGCGAATTCACCGGCGTCGCCCTGGAGGTGACGCCGAACCAGAGCTTCGTGCGCGAGCGGGCGGCCCGCGGCCTCGCGCTCTCCGACCTGTTCCGGGGCATGGCCGGCATCCGCGCGGCGATGATACAGATCCTGGCCCTGTCACTCGGGATCGAACTCGTCGCGATCCTGATGCCGATCGCCTCGCAGATCGTCATCGACGAGGTGATCGTGAACGGCGATCTCGACCTGCTGCTCGTCGTGGCGCTCGGCCTCGCCCTGCTGCTGGTGCTGCAACTCGGCCTCGGCGTCGCCCGAAGCTGGGCGATCATGCTGACGGGCACGAAGCTGAACTACCAATGGTCCGGCTCGCTGTTCGACCACCTCTCGCGGCTGCCGCTCGACTATTTCCAGAAGCGGCATGTCGGCGACGTGATCTCGCGCTTCGGCACGCTCGCGACGATCCAGAAGGGCATCACCACCGATCTCGTCCAGGCCCTGCTCGACGGGCTGATGTCGGTCGGCATGCTGATCATGCTGTTCCTCTACGGCGGCTGGCTCGCCCTGGTGGCCATCGCCGCCACCGCGCTCAACGCCGGCTTACGGATCGCCGCCTACAAGGCCTATCGCGAGGGCACCGAGGAGGCGATCGTCGCGGAGGCGCGCCAGCAGAGCCACTTCATCGAGACCATGCGCGGCATGGCGAGCGTCAAGCTCCTGAACCTGCGCGAGCGCCGCCGCGGCACGTGGATGAACCAGTTCGTCCAGGCGCTGAACGCCCGGCTGCGGCTGCAGCGGCTCGACCTCGTGTTCGGGCGCGGCAACGAGTTCCTGTTCGGCGCCGACCGGCTGATCCTGCTGGTGCTCGGGGCGCGGGCCGTGATCGACCAGTCGATGACGCTCGGCATGCTGGTCGCCTTCCTCGCCTATCGCGACCAGTTCTCGACCCGCATCGGCAACCTGATCCAGTCGGGCTTCCAGCTCCGGATGCTCAACGTGCAGACCGACCGGCTCTCGGACATCGTCTTGACCGAGCCGGAGGAGGCCGCCGCACCCATGCCCGCCGCGGCGGCGCCGATCGCGGCCCCCGCCCTCCTTCCCTCCGGCGAGCGCCCCCCGGTGCGCGGCGCGGGCTTGCGCGCCGTCGGCCTGTCCCTGCGCTACGGCGACGACGAGCCCTGGGTGTTCCGCAATCTCGGCCTGGCGGTGCCGCCGGGCGAAAGCCTCGCCATCACCGGCCCCTCGGGCTGCGGCAAGAGTTCGGTGATGAAGATCCTGATGGGTCTGCTGCCGCCCTCCGAAGGCGCGGTGCTGGTCGATGGCCGCGACATCCGCTCCGGGGGGTTGGCGGCCTACCGCGCCCGCATCGCCGGGGTGATGCAGGATGACGGGTTGTTCGCCGGCTCGATCGCCGAGAACATCGCCTGTTTCGACGAGCGGCCCGATCCCGGCTGGATTCGCGAATGCGCCGCCCGCGCGGCGATCCTCGACGACATCGCCCGCACCCCGATGGGCTTCGAGACCCTGGTCGGCGACATGGGCTCGACCCTCTCGGGCGGCCAGCGCCAGCGGGTGATCCTGGCCCGCGCCCTCTACCGGCGCCCGGAGATTCTGTTTCTGGATGAGGCGACGAGCGCGCTGGACGAGCCGACCGAGGCGGTCATCGCCGCCGCGCTGCGCGACCTGAAGATGACGCGCGTCATCGTCGCCCACCGTCCGGCGACCGTGGCCCATGCCGACCTGCGCTACGATTTTTCCGCGGAGGCACCGCGGGTCGAGCCTCAGGCGACGGAGACCGCCGGTTGAGAGGGCGCTTCGCCCTTCCCCCTTGCGAGTCGCCCCTCCCCCATGCTCAGACCCCCGCAGCATCATGCGGGAGACGGCGATGAACTCGGTCAAGGAACGTTTGGAAGCGCTCGGCCTGAAGCTGCCGAAGGCGGCGGCCCCGGTCGCGAACTACGTGCCCTATATCCGCACCGGCAACCTCGTCGTCATCTCCGGCCAGATCTGCTTCGGGCCGGACGGCACCCTCGACCCGGCGCACAAGGGCAAGCTCGGCGCCGAGGTCTCGGCCGAGCAGGGCATCGCGGCGGCCCGGCTCTGCGCGCTCAACGTGCTGGCCCAGGTCCAGGCGGCGGTGGGCGACCTCGACCACGGCGTCGTGCAATGCGTGCGGCTCGGCGGCTTCATCAACGCGGTGCCGAGCTTTGCCGGTCTCGCCCCGATCATGAACGGCGCCTCGGACCTGATGGTCGCGATCCTCGGCGACCGCGGCCGCCATGCCCGCTCGACCGTGGGGGTCGCCGAACTGCCCCTCGACGCGGCGGTCGAGGTCGAGGCGATGTTCGAGGTCGCGTGAGCGCGACCCTGGACCGGGCGCCGGACTGGCTCATCGCCCGTCCGATCGCCCATCGCGGCCTGCACGACCGCGCCGCTGGCATCCCGGAGAACACCCTGGCCGCAGCCGAGGCGGCGGTGGCGGGCGGCTACGCCATCGAGTGCGACGTGCAGCTCAGCGCCGACGGCGAGGCGATGGTGTTCCACGACGAGGCGCTCGGGCGCCTCACCGAAGCGTCCGAGCCGGTGGAATCGCGGACGGCCGCTGAACTCGGCACGCTGACCGTGGCCGGCACGGGGGAGCGCATCCCGACACTGCCGGACTTCCTGGCGCGGGTCGCGGGCCGTGTCCCCGTCATCATCGAGATCAAGTCGCGCTTCGACGGCGACCGGCGGCTCACCCGCCGCGCCGCCGAGATCGTCGCCGGGCTCGACGCCCCGGTGGCGCTGAAGTCGTTCGATCCGGGCATCGTCGCGACGCTGGCCGAGATCGTGCCGGGCCTGCCCCGCGGCATCGTCGCCGAGGCGAGCCAGGACGATCCGCACTACGCTCTGCTCGCACCCTCGGCGCGGGCCGAACTGTCGGGCCTGCTCCACCTCCATGTGAGCCGGCCGCATTTCCTGTCCTGGCGCGTCGGCGACCTGCCGGGCCCGGTGCCCTATCTCTGCCGCCGGCTCGGGAACATGCCGGTGATGACCTGGACCGTGCGCACCGAGGCCCAGCGGGCGCTGGCCCGCGAGCACGCGGACCAGATGATCTTCGAGGGCTTCCGCCCGTAACGGGTTCCCGAAGGGCAAGCCCTTCGGCGGATCCAGAGCAGAGCCCTGGAAACGCGGTTCCCGCCTCAGGCCGCGCGAACCGTATCGAGGAACCGGGACACCTCCGCACCGAGATGCTCGGACTGGCGCGACAGCTCGGTCGCCGAGGCCAGCACCTGGGCGGCGGCCGCCCCGGTCTCCTCGGCCGCACCCGCCACGCTCGCGATGGTGCGGGTGACGGATTCCGTGCCGCCCGCGGCCTGGGCGACGTTGCGCACGATCTCCTGGGTTGCCGCGCCCTGCTCCTCGACCGCGGCGGCGATGCCGGTGGCGACGCCACTGATCTCGCGGATGCGCCCGCTGATGCTGTCGATGGCCGCGACCGCCTGACCCGTCGCGCCCTGGATGCGCCCGATCTGACCGGTGATCTCGTCCGTGGCCCGCGCCGTCTGGTTGGCGAGTTCCTTGACCTCCGCCGCGACCACGGCAAAGCCGCGGCCCGCCTCGCCGGCCCGCGCCGCCTCGATCGTGGCGTTGAGCGCGAGCAGGTTGGTCTGCCCGGCGATGGTTGAGATCATCGCCACCACGTCGCCGATCCGCGCGGCGGCCTCGGAGAGGTCGCGCACGAGGATCGCCGTCTGCCCGGCCTCGGCCACCGCGGCCTGCGCCAGGGAGGCCGAGCCATCGACCTGCCGGCCGATCTCCTGCACCGAGGCGCCGAGTTCCTCGGCCGCGGCGGCGACGGTGCCGACATTGGAGGCGGCCTCCTCGGCGGAGGCGGCCACCGTGCCGGATTGCCCGGCGGTCTGGCTGGCATTGGCAGTCAATTGCTGGGCGGTGGCCTGAAGCTCGGTCGCGGCGGCGGTCACGCCCGCGATGATGCCGCCGACGGCGCGCTGGAAGTCGTCGGCCAGGGCGCGCGCGGCGGCCCGCCGCTGCGCCTCGGCGCCGGCGCGGGCGGCCTGCGTCTCCTCTTCCAGGGCGCGGGTGCGGAGCAGGTTGTCCTTGAACACCTGCACCGCCGCGGCCATGGCGCCGATCTCGTCGCCGCGCCCCCGTCCCGGTACGGCAACCGCTGCGTCGCCCGCCGCGAGCGCGCCCATCGCCCCGGTCATCCGCGTGATCGGCCGCGAGATCCCGAACCAGCCGAACAGGGCGGCGGCGAGCGCCGAGAGCAGGGTCACGGCCATGGCGATCCAGGCGGAGGCGGTGGCGGAGGCCGCGCTGCCGACGGCGCCCTCGACGCTCTGCTTGGCGCCCCGCTTGTTGAGGACGAGATTTTCCTGAAGCGCCTTGGTCGCGGATTGCGCGAGGCCCAGAGCCTCGGGCCCGGTGAGCAGGGCCAGCGCCTCGGCCCGCCGCCCCTCTCGCATCAGGGCGACGATCGCCTCGACCCGACCTGAATAGGTCGTCCAGGTCGAGGCGAAGCGCTCGTACAGGGCCCGCTCCTCGGGCGAGGCGATCAGCGGCTCGTAGGCGCGCCGCAGGGCTTCGAGGGCCGCCTGGCTCGCCCGCACGCTCTTCTCGTTCTCGGCGAGCAGCTGGTCCGTCGGCGAGGCGGCGACGTAGCGGTAGGTCTTCACCCGCTCGTCCCGCGTCGCGGTGCTGATGTCGCCGAGCAATCCCACCGAGGGCAGCCAATTGTCGGCGATGTCGCGGACTTCGTGATCGATGTTCGAGAGCTTGATGACGCTCATCCCGCCTTGAGCCGCAGCAACCACGGCCAGAAGGCTGAACGAGCCCGCCAGGGCAGCCTTGAGGGAAACGCGCATTATGGATCCGGGGGTGTGGTTGGCCTCTTGAGATGCCCCACTCTGCAACGCAATACTTAAGGTTCTCTCGATTTCTGCAAGAAAGTGCATGCGGCAGCCGGCGCCACCGGCTCGGATAGGCTGGCCGCCGTATCACGACGGCCTGTGACCCGCGCCGACGGATGGCTTTCGGCGCCGCCTCCGCTCCGCCGGCGGCCCAACCCCTCTACCGGCTGCCCTCCGGCCGCTCCGACGAGCTCTCCTTCTCCGTCGTCGCCTCGGGCTGTCTCACGAATTCGGCGAGGTAGCCCTTCCACAGGCCCGCGAAGCGCAGGGATTGATGGCCGTGCGTCTCGGGCGAGGTCGGAACCAGCACGAAGCGGCCGTCCTTCACCCGCGCCAGCGCTGCGTTCATCACGTCGAGCTGGGGCGGGTTCAGCTCGTCGTCGGCGAAGTTCACCGCGAGCACCTTCGCGGTGATCTTTTCGAGGTCCGGCGAGGGGTCGTAATCGTAGGAGGAATCGAACCAGTACAGCCAGTCGTTGGCGTCGGCCTTGTTCTCGTAGCCGGCGATCATCTTGTCGTAGGCGGTGTCGGCCGCCGCGCGGGTCGGGGCCTGCTTCTGAAGGCCGAGCACGCTCTCGGTCATGATGTTGAAGATCGGCAGGATGCGGCCGAAGCTGCGCGGCTGCGCGGTGTACTCGCCCCCCTTCCAGTCGGGATCGGTGCGGATGCCCTCGATCAGGAGGCGCCGCCACAGGGCGTTGCGCCCGCTCACCGGGATCGGCTGGCTCGCCACCGCCATCAGCAGGTCCATCTCGCCGGGATAGCGCTCGCCCCACATCCAGGCCTGCATCCCGCCCATGGAGGTGCCGAGCACGAGGCGCAGATGCTTGACGCCGAGCGCCTCGGTGACGACCCGGTGCTGGCCCTCCACGACGTCGCCATAGCCGTAGCGGGGGAAATGCGCCTTGAGGCCGTCGGAGGGTTTCGAGGAGCCGCCGCGGCCGAGCCCGTCGGGCAGGATCACGTACCAGCGCCGCGCGTCGAGCGGCGCGCCCTCACCGAACAGCTCCGGCCCGAGCGTCGGGATCAGGAAGCTCTTGCCCGTGCCGGTGGTGCCGTGCAGGACGAGCACCGCGTTGTCGATCTCGCCGTCCGCGCCGCGATGCGGCGTGCCGAGGGTGGTGTAGTGCAGCTTGACCCGATCCAGGCTCTCGCCGCTCGCGAATTTGAAGTTCTCGACGACGTGGTCGCCCTCCTGCTGGCCGGGATAGGCGGCGGCCGGCGCGGCCATGGCCGCGATCGGAGCGAGGCCGGCGGCGAGCGGGGTCAGCGCCAAGGCCGAAACCAGTAGAGCGGTCCGAAGCGAGCGTATCCGAGCACCCATCAAGCGTTCTCCTCGACCCATCCGAACGAGCGTTCTACGGCCCGGCTCCAACCGGCGAACAGTGCCCGACGTTCTTCTGCCTGGATATGCGGATGCCAGCGCTTGTCCACGGCCCAGTTGTCGCGAAGATCTTCGAGCGTTTTCCAAAACCCTGTGGCGAGGCCGGCGGCGTAGGCTGCGCCCAGGGCCGTCGTCTCCGAAACCTTCGGGCGCAGGGTCGGCCGGTCGAGGATGTCGGCCTGGAACTGCATCAGCAGATCGTTGACGGTCATGCCGCCGTCGCAGCGCAGTTCGGCGATCGGACAACCGGAATCGCGCTCCATCGCCTCCAGCACCTCGCGGGTCTGGTAGGCGGTGGCCTCCAGGCAGGCGCGGGCGATGTGGCCGCGATTGGCGTAGCGGGTCAGGCCGATGATGAGGCCGCGGGCGTCGTCGCGCCAATGCGGCGCGTAGAGGCCGGAGAAGGCCGGCACCACGTAGACGCCGCCATTGTCCTCGACGCTGCGGGCCAGCCCCTCGATCTCGCTCGAGGCGCCGATCAGTCCGAGATTGTCGCGCAGCCACTGCACCAGGGCGCCGGTGATGGCGATGGAGCCCTCCAGCGCGTAGGCCGGCGGGCACCCGTCGAGCCGGTAGGCCACGGTGGTGATGAGCCCGGCGCTCGACGCGACGGGCGCGGGGCCGGTGTTCATCAGCGCGAAGCAGCCGGTGCCGTAGGTGTTCTTGGCCTCGCCCGCCGAAAAGCAGGTCTGCCCGAACAGCGCCGCCTGCTGATCGCCCAGAATGCCGCCGAGCGGCACGCCGGGAAACGGGTCACGGGCTTCGCCGAGCACGGCGCTGGAGGAGACGATCGTCGGCAGCACCGCCCGCGGGATGCGGAACACGCCGAGCATCGCCTCGTCCCAATCGAGGGTCGCGAGCGACATGAGCTGCGTGCGGCTGGCATTGGTCACGTCGGTGACGTGGAGCCCGCCATCGGGGCCGCCGGTGAGATTCCAGACGAGCCAGGAATCGATCGTCCCGAACAGGGCGGTGCCGTCCTCGGCCTTCGCCCGCGCGCCCTCCACGTGGTCGAGCAGCCAAGCGAGCTTGGAGGCGGAGAAGTAGCTCGCAAGCGGCAGGCCGGTGACGGCGCGGAAGCGGTCGCGACCGCCATCGCGGGCGAGCGCGGCGACGGACCGGTCGGTGCGGGTGTCCTGCCAGACGATGGCATCGTGCAGCGGCTCGCCGGTCCGCCGGTCCCAGAGCACGGCGGTCTCGCGCTGGTTGGTGATGCCGATGGCGGCCAGATCCCCCGGTGCCAGCCCGGCGCGGGCCAGCCCCTCGCGCATCACCGCATGGGTGTTACGCCAGATCTCCCGCGGATCGTGCTCGACCCAGCCGGGACGGGGAAAGATCTGCTCGTGCTCGCGCTGGGCCTGCGCCAGGATCGTGCCCCGGCGGTCGAACACGATGAAGCGCGTGCTCGTGGTGCCCTGGTCGATCGCCCCGACCGCATCCGGCATGGCGTCCCTCCCGGCGTGTCTCGCCTCCGGGATTCTTTCGCCCGGCTCACGCCCGATCCTACACGAGGCCGGGCGCGCCGAAACCGGTCAGCCCGCTCGGTCCCCTTGGGCGCGTTCCAACTGAGCCGGCGTGTTCTGCGCCCCCATCTGGCGGGCCATGTCGGCGGCGCTCATCCCCGAAGCGTCGCGCCTGGACGGGTCTGCGCCTTGGGCGAGCAGCAGATCGACGATCTCGGTTCGGTCGAACATCGCCGCCACCATCAGCGCCGTACGGGTGCCGTCGCCGGCCCCGTCGACCTGCGCGCCGTGCTCCAGCAGCAGCCGGACGATGTCCGCATCGCCCTTGAACGCGGCGCCGGCGAGCGGGGTCTGGCCGCGGTCGTTGGCGAGTTCGGGATCACCCCCGGCTTCAAGTATCACCCGGGCCGTCGCCGCCTGGCCGTTATAGGCGGCGAGCATCAGCAGGCTGTCGCCCTTGTCGTTGCGCAGGTTCGCCGGCAGCCCCTGGCCGAACAGCTCGGCCAGTTCCTCCGCATGGCCCATCCGGGCGTACTGGAAGAGGCGCGCCGCGAAGGCGAGGGTCTCGTCGTCGAGGGCGGGGGGCGCAGCGTTCGGATCGGCCTGCATCGGAATCTTTTTGGAAGCTTCGTGATGGGATTGGTCCCGTGCATGTGGCGTTTGCGGGGGCTTCGTCCAGTCAGGCGGCCTCGCGACCAGCCGGACGGGATCGGACCGCGGCGCGCACGGCCATCGCCTCCTCCCGCTCCTGCCCCCTGCCCCAGAACGCCGCGACCGTCGGGCCCGTCCGTGTCAGCGGATCGCGCAGCCAAGCCAGGATCTCGTGGGGCCAGACTCGCCGGCCCATCCGCGTGTACCAGCGCATGGCGTGGCGCAGGCGAGGATCGCGGTTCAGGTAGATGCGCGCCAGCGCCTTCGGGCGGGCCTGAAGGATCACCTCGATCAGCTTGAACCAGAGCAGCACCCGCCAGGGCGGCATGTGGCGGGTGGCGAGCACCTGATGCTTGTAGTCCCACCGCTGCCGGTCGAGCTGGATCACGCGGCGCTCCTCGGCAAGCCGGAAATAGGGCGTCCAGCGATGCGGCGTGACGTAGAGCATCTGGATCTGGTCGGGGTCGTAGGCGAGGAGCTGCCGCAGGCCGCGCCAGTAGTCGCGGTCGCGCTCCTCCTCGAAGCCCACCACCCAGGTCGCCATGGAGAGGATGCCGTTCGCCCGCAGGAGGCGGATCGCCTCGCGGTCGGTCGTCGTGGTGGCGCCCTTCCGGATCAGGTCGAGGGTGGCCGTATCGGTGCTCTCGAGACCGAGCAGGAAGCGCTCCCATCCCGCCCGCTTGTAGAGCGGCAGGATGTCGGCATCGCGCACGATGTCGTCCGCCCGCGTCGAGCCGACCAGGATGAGATCGACGTTCTCCGCAATCAGCGCTTCCAGGAAGGTGCGCCAGATCTTTTTCGAGACGGTCGGATTCTCGTCGGCGAAGTTGATCACCCGCACGCCGTGCTCGCGGTGAAGCCGGGCGAGTTCGGCGGCGAAGCGGACGGGATCGCGGTGGCGCCAGCGGGTCCAGAAGCCGCGCTGGCCGCAATAGGTGCAGGGATGCGGGCAGCCGCGGGAGAACTGGACGACGACCGCACGCAGGCCGCCCCAGTAGCTGTAACGGGCATGGTCGATCAGCTCCCAGCCGATCCGGTAGGCGTCCGAGATCGCGGATCAGCGGGGCCGGCGCCGTCTCGCGGATCGCGTCGCCGTCCCGGTAGGCGAGGCCGGGCACGGTGCCGAGCGACCGGCCCGCCGCGAGCGCCGCCATGAGCCGCCGGGTGGTCTCCTCACCCTCCCCGCGCACGATCGCGGCGACGTGGGGCTCGGCCTCGAGAATCTCGCGCCCGTGATAGGTTGGGAAGACGCCACCGTAGACGATCGTCACGCCCGGCATCGCCGCGGCCACCCTCGACGACACCTCCGCGATGACCGGGTGCCCCGAGGTCGAGCCGGAATGACCGAACAGGACCGCCTCGGGTGCCTGCGCCACGATCTCCCGGACGAGGTCCGGCAGCGGCACGGGTCCGAACTCGGCGTCGATGAGCGAGACGGCATGCCCGTCATCGATCAACGGGCCGCCGATGGCGAGAAGACCCAGCGGAGGCAGATGGTCGTCGGGAATCCGGCTGCCGATCGCCGGATGGGGCACGTTGACGAGCAGGATCTTCATCGTGCGCACCGGACATGAGCGAGGGTTCGCAGAACCGGACGAATCCTGCGTCGAGACCGGGGCCGGACGGCCGGGCCGTGGTTGGGGCGTGTCAGGCGGCTTGCGGCACCGCGGGTGGGTTCAGGCCGCCGAACCGCCGGTCGCGGGCGGTGAAATCGGCGACCGCCGCGGCGAGGTCGGTGGCGCCGAAATCGGGCCACATCCGGTCGGTGAAGTGTAGCTCCGCGTAGGCCGCCTCCCAGAGGAGAAAGTCGGAGAGCCGCTTCTCGCCCCCCGTCCGGATCAGGAGATCGACATCCCCGTCCGCCCCCAGGGCCTCGCTCAGGCCCTCGCGGCTGAGCCCCTCCGGCCCGAGCCGGGCGGCGGCGGCGAGGATCGCGTCGCGCGAGGAGTAATCGACGGCGATGCGCAGGTGCAGCCGGTCGCCCGACGCGGTCGCGGCCTCGGCCCGCTCGATCGCCTCCGGGATGCCGGGCGGCAGGCGGTCGCGGCGGCCGATCACCGTGAGGCGGGTGCCGCTGCGGGCGAGCCGATCGGTCTCGCCGCGCAGATAGGCCCGCAACAGGCGCATCAGTCCGCCGACCTCCTCGGCCGGGCGGCGCCAGTTGTCGCTGGAGAAGGCGTAGAGCGTCAGCGTGCCGATGCCGAGAGCGGGGGCGGCCTCCGCCACCCGCTGGATCGTCTTGACGCCCGCCCGGTGGCCCGCCCCCCGCGGCAGGCCGCGGGCGCTCGCCCAGCGGCCGTTGCCGTCCATGATAATCGCCGCATGGAGGCCTGATCTGCGATCGAGAGGGCTTTGCATCGTAAAGTCTCCGGGCGAGGTGCGGGACAGGCGGGGATGCGGCGTTCGGTGGGATGTCGGAGTGCGGTCGTCAGACCGGTTTGGCGAGGCCGGAACGATCGTGGCCGGCGGGCCGGTCGTCGGCGGCCTGGGACCGGCCGGCAGCGTTCTGCGGCCTGCCGGCGGCATTCTGTGGCCTGCCAGCGGCTTGTGCGGCGTCGCGCACCACCTGCTCCAGCACCCCGAGATAGTCGAGGAAGCGGGTGCGTCCGGAGGGCGTCAGGCGGCAGAGGGTCTGCGGCCGGTTCTGGTCGTAGCCCTTCTCCAGGCTGACGAGGTCGGCCTCCTGCAGCACGGCGAGGTGGCGGCTGAGATTGCCGTCGGTGAGCCCGCACAGGCGCTTGAGGTCGGGGAAGGCGAGGCCGCGGGGATGCGAGACCAGGGAGGTCAGCACCGAGAGCCGCGCCCGCTCGTGGATGATCCGGTCGAGCCCCTCGTAGGAGAAGCGGGCGTCGCTGCGATCAGAGGTCGGCATCGGCGTCTCCGTCGGCAGATCCGTCAGTCGATCCGTCAGTTGATCCGTCACTTGGGCCCGAATGGCGGTGGATGATGATGGCGACGAGCCCCTGCCCCACCGCGAAGGGCACGCCCATCAGCCAGGGCGAGAGGTGGCGCGTCTCGCTGGCGAGCGCCAGCACCGTGAGTCCGGCGAGCAGGTACCACGCGCCCGCCAGCGGCACGGAGCGGGGCAGGATGCGGGCGGAGGCGAACAGGCCGAGCCCGACCAGAACCTGCCACAGGCCCGGCAGCATCCAGAGCTGGTCCGGCGCGAAGCGGGCGAAGACGAGCCCCAGACAGAGGCCCGCCCCGCCCGCGGGCAAGAAACCTTCGATGGCGTTGAACACCATCGCGTCGGCCAGCCCCGAATGGACCCGGCGCGAGCGGCGCACCGCCTCGAACCCGATCAGGAGGCAGGCGGTGACGGCGGCGGCGACCCATAGGCCGAAGAAGACGACCGGCCGCGCCGTCGGGTCGTCGAGCAGCAGGGCCTGGGCCCCCGCGACGACGAGGGCCAGAGCGCCGGTGGCCGCGAGCGTGGCAGAGCCGAGGCCGCGGAACGCCGTGTCCCGCGCGATCTGCATCCGGATCGCGACGATGTCGGCCAGGGCCCTGTCGAGGTCGCCGTGGGTCTCACGCATGGGGTTCAGCTTCCCGCGTCGAAGCGTGCTTTGCATTGCAAAGTACACGCGGGTGCAGAGCCGTCAAGCGGAGAAGCGTCAAGCTTCCGCCCGCAGGCCCGCGAGGTCGAGCCGGCGGGTGACCATGGTGAGATCGCCCTTCCCGTCCCGCGGCCACTCGGCCTCCGGGCGGTCGCGGTAGAGTTCGACCCCGTTCCCGTCGGGATCGCGCAGGTAGAGCGCCTCGGACACGCCGTGGTCGCTGGCCCCGTCGAGGGAGAGGCCGGCCGCCTCGACCCGTCGCAGGGCGTCGGCCAGGGCCGCCCGGCTCGGGTAGAGGATCGCGAGGTGGTAGAGCCCGGTCGTGCCGGGCGGTGGCGGAGGGCCGCCCGCGCTCTCCCAGGTGTTGAGGCCGATATGGTGGTGATAGCCGCCGGCCGAGACGAAGGCGGCTTGGGCACCGAAGCGCTGCATCAGGGCGAAGCCGAGCACGCCGCAATAGAAGCCGAGGGCCCGTTCGAGATCGGCCACCTTGAGGTGAACGTGGCCGATGCGGGTGCCGGGATGGATCGGTTCGCTCATGGTCCCTCTCCCCATGGTCCCTCTCCCGATGGGTTCCGTCTCATGCCCGCCGCAGGGCGTAGGCGCCGTCGCCGAGCCCGGCCTGGACCAGCAGCATCACCGCCCAGAAGCCGGCGAACTCCCAGCCGCCGCCCGGATTCTGCGCGAAGAAGCCGTTGGCGCCGTGCACGGTGACGATGGCGCCGATCAGGATCGGGACCAGGGCCAGGGCGACGAAGCGGGCGTAGAGGCCGAGGATCAGGGCGAGGCCGCCGACGGCTTCCGCGGCGATCACCCCATAGCCGAACGCGGGCGGAAGGCCGAGCGAGCCGAAGAAGGCGGCGGTGCCCGCGGGCGTGAACACGAACAGCTTCAGCCCGGCATGGGCCAGGAACAGGCCGCCGAGGGTGAGCCGCAGCAGCAGGGCGGCGTAGGGAGCGGTGCGGGGGTCGGTCATGATCGTCTCGAAGAGGTGTGCCGCGGTCGCGGGCGTTTACGGTGACCGGACCATGCCTTTCTCAGGCGATTGCGATAATTCGCCCTCGCTGCCATTCACCTCACTCTGAGAGAGTGAGGTTATCGTGCTCGACCGCGTGACGGGAATGCAGGTCTTCTGCCGCGTCGCCGCACTCGGCAGCTTCTCGGCCGCCGGGCGGGCGCTCGGCCTCTCGCAGACCGGGGTGACCAAGCATGTCGCGGCCCTGGAGGCGCGGCTGGGCACGCGGCTCCTGCACCGGACGACCCGCCGCCTGACGCTCACCGAAACCGGCCGGACCTATCTTGAGGCCTGCGAGCGCATTCTCGCCGAGATCGACGACGCGGAGGCGGCGGTCGGCGCCGAAGGGGTCGAGGCCCACGGCACCCTGCGGCTCAACGTGCCGCTCTCCTTCGGCGTGCGGGAGATCGCCCCGGCGCTCGCGGCGTTCTCCGCTGCGCACCCGGCGCTGACGATCGAACTCGGCCTCAACGATCGGCGGGTCGACCTGATCGAGGAGGGGTGGGATCTCGCCGTGCGGATCGGGACCCTCGCCGATTCGGGGCTGATCGCCCGGCGCCTCACAACCAGCCGCCTCGTGGCCTGCGGCGCGCCCACCTATTTCGAGCGGCACGGCACGCCGCGCCGGCCCGAGGAGCTGAAGAACCACAATTGCCTCGGCTACACCCTGTCGGATTCCAGCGGCTGGCGCTTCGGCGAGCAGGCCTACCCAGTCTCGGGCAACCTGCGGGCGCCGAACGGCGCCGCCCTGACGGCCGCGGCCGTGGCCGGCCTCGGGCTGATCTACCAGCCGACCTTTCTGGTGGCGCAGGCCCTGCGGGCGGGAACGCTCGTCCCCCTCGATTTCGGCACCCCCTCCCCGGTCCTACCGATCCACGCCCTGATGCCGCCGGGCCGGCGCCCGGCCAAGACGCGCGCCTTCGTGGAGTTCCTGGTGCAGCGGTTCGCGGGCGAGCCGGCCTGGGAGCGGGATCTGCCGGAGGCTTTGCGGCGGTGAGGGCGATCAGATACGCCGAATCGGGCCGGGATAGCGGGCGACGAGAGCGTCGGAGGTCAGGAGCGTGATGCCTTCCACGGTCGCCTGAGCGACGAGGCGTCTCACGTCTCCCCTTCGCCCTCGAACAACCGGATGATCTCGTCCTGAAACATCGTGTCGAAATCGTCCGGCACCGAGATCTGCCCGGCGAGGAAACCGAGGCGTCGCGTCCGCCGCAGCTCGGTTTCCGCGGGCACGACCCGGACCAGGGGCCGGCCGTTTTCGGCGATGACGAACGGCTCGCCGCGCGACGCCGCCTCGATCAGCCGCGACAGATCCGCCTCGGCCTCTCGGAGGCTGACCGTTTTCATGACGGTCTCCCTGATATGAAAACGCGCTAAAGCTAGTCCGGGCCCAAAACGGCCGCAAGCCGGGACAATCTTGGGCCGTTCGGACTCTTCCGGAGACCGCCCGACGGGCCCATATTGCCGCCATGCCCGCACCCAAGACACCGCGCGTGAGTCCGGCCAAAGCGCCTGCCAAAGCAACGGCCAAAGCGCCCGCCAAGGCGACCTCGAAGACGACGGCGAAGGCCGACCGGCCCGAGCTGATGCCGCTCGACGAGCATCTTGCCGCGCTGCTCAACCCGGCCCTCAACCGCAACCGCCTGAAGGCGGTCGAGCCCGTGCCGGAACCGCCCCGAAAAGGACGCGGACCGAAGGGCGAGGCGAAGGCCTACAAGAAAATCGCGCAAGACGGCTTCGCCGAGGCGCCGCAGGCGGGCTTCGCCATCGGCGACGCGGCCGACGTCGATCCGCGGCTGGCGCAGGCGCTCGGCCTCGTCCCGCCCGACGACGGCCCGGCACCGGAAACCGCGCCCGATGGCGAGACGCCCTCGCTTGCCACAGAGGGCGTGTCGGCCACGGTCGAGGCGCTGGAGCGGCTGCTCGTCGAGGGCAACCCGCTGTTCAAGAACGGCGAGGCCTGGGTGCCGCACAGGCCCGAGCGCCCGGCCAAGTCGGAGGGCGGCGTGAAGTTCACGCTGAAATCCGAGTTCACACCCGCCGGCGACCAGCCCACCGCCATCGCCGCCCTGGTCGAGGGCGTCCGGACCGCCGAGCGCGATCAGGTGCTGCTCGGCGTCACCGGCTCGGGCAAGACCTTCACGATGGCCAAGGTCATCGAGGAGACGCAGCGCCCGGCCCTGATCCTGGCACCCAATAAGACGCTGGCGGCGCAGCTCTACGGCGAGTTCAAGAGCTTTTTCCCGGACAACGCGGTCGAGTACTTCGTCTCGTATTACGACTATTACCAGCCCGAGGCCTACGTGCCTCGGTCCGATACCTTCATCGAGAAAGAATCCTCCATCAACGAGCAGATCGACCGGATGCGCCACTCGGCCACCCGCGCCCTGTTGGAGCGGGACGACGTCATCATCGTCGCCTCGGTCTCGTGCATCTACGGTATCGGCTCGGTCGAGACCTACACGGCGATGTCGTTCACGGTGTCGCTCGGCGAGCGGATCGAGCAGCGCCAGCTCATCGCCGACCTCGTGGCGCTCCAGTACAAGCGCATCCAGTCGGACTTCGCCCGCGGTACCTTCCGGGTGCGCGGCGACGTGATCGAGCTGTGGCCGGCCCACTTGGAGGATCGCGGCTGGCGCATCGGCCTGTTCGGCGACGAGATCGAATCCATCGTCGAGTTCGATCCGCTGACGGGCAAGAAGCTCAACGAGCTGAAGTTCGTCAAAGTCTACGCGAACTCGCACTACGTCACGCCGCGCCCCACCCTCCAGCAGGCGATCAAGGGCATCAAGACCGAGCTCAAGCTCCGCGTCGAGGAGCTGACCCGGATGGGCCGCCTCATCGAGGCGCAGCGGCTGGAGCAGCGCTGCACCTTCGACATCGAGATGATCGAGGCGACCGGTGCCTGCAACGGCATCGAGAACTATTCGCGCTACCTCACCGGCCGCAAACCCGGTGAGCCGCCGCCGACCCTATTCGAGTACCTGCCCGACAACGCCCTCGTCTTCACCGACGAGAGCCACGTCACGGTTCCGCAGATCGGCGGCATGTACAAGGGCGACTTCCGCCGCAAGGCGACGCTGGCCGAGTACGGCTTCCGCCTGCCCTCCTGCCTCGACAACCGCCCGCTGCGGTTCGAGGAATGGGACGCGATGCGCCCGCAATCGGTCCACGTCTCGGCGACCCCGGCCAAGTGGGAGATGGAGCGCACGGCCGGCGTCTTCGCCGAGCAGGTCATCCGCCCCACCGGCCTCGTCGATCCGGTGATCGAGATCCGCCCGGCCCGCTCCCAGGTCGATGACCTGCTGGGCGAAGTCCGCGAAGTCGCCCAGGCCGGCTACCGCACCCTGGTGACCACGCTGACCAAGCGCATGGCCGAGGATCTCACCGAGTATCTGCACGAGAACTCGGTGCGGGTGCGCTACATGCACTCCGACATCGACACCCTGGAGCGCATCGAGATTATTCGCGACCTGCGCCTCGGCGCCTTCGACGTGCTGATCGGCATCAACCTCCTGCGCGAAGGTCTCGACATCCCCGAATGCGCGCTGGTCGCCATTCTCGATGCCGACAAGGAAGGCTTTCTGCGCTCCGAGACCTCGCTGATCCAGACCATCGGCCGCGCGGCCCGCAACGCGGATGCCCGCTGCATCCTCTACGCGGACAACATCACCGGCTCGATGGAGCGGGCGATGGCCGAGACCGAGCGGCGCCGCCAGAAGCAGCTCGCCTACAACGAGGAACACGGCATCACGCCGCAATCGGTCAAGCGCGGCATCAGCGACATCCTCGAGAGCGTGTACGAGCGCGACCACGTTCGCGTCGATACGGGGCTGGCCAAGGACGCGATCACCGTCGGCCACAACCTCAAGGCGGTGATGGCCGACCTCGAAAAGCGCATGCGCGCCGCCGCCGCCGATCTCGACTTCGAGGAGGCCGCACGGCTTCGCGACGAGCTCAAGCGCCTGCAGGCGACCGAACTCATGGTCTCCGACGATCCCATGGCCCGGCAGGGCGATATCGAGCGCGAGGCCGGCCGCTACGGACAGAAGGGCAGCCGCATCTCGAAGCCCACCCTCGACAATATGGGCCCCGGCACCGACCGCGAACTCCCGGCCGACGCCGTGCCCTGGCAGGAGCGGCCCAAGGCGCGCTCGACGCAAGGACTCGGCGGTCAGAAGCCCCGCTACAAGGGGGGCGGCGGGCGCAAGCGGGGGTGAGGGCGCGCGACGGCGGAACCTCGGCCGTCGCCTGCGATTGGCTCTTCAGATCCTGCAACCGTCGGTCCGCTCCGCCGTGAGCCCGGCCGGCGGCGCCAAGCGTGATGGAGCCGACCGATGCGATCCCCCTCCCCCCTCAGCCGGGCCGCCCTGGGCGCCCTCCTCGGCAGCCTGCTCCTGTCCGCGCCGGCCCTGGCCCAGAGCGCGGCCAACCCCAACGACCAGCCCACCGCCGGCACCCTGCCCTCCGGCACCGATACGGTGCGCGGCAACGACCGCTCCGCCGAGCGGCCGACCGGCGAGGTCTCGCCCCCGAGCGCGATCCGCTCCTCGACCGCGGTGGTGCCGGAAGGCAAGAGCGGAAAGACCGTGCGCACCAACCCGTCCGATCACCTCTCGAAGCCGTTCCGCTCGAACCACGAAAACTGATCCGCAACCCCACCCCTGCATTCGCCGTTGCACCGGCACGGCCGCCACACGGGGCGTGAAGGGCGGCGTGAACCGGCGGGAGGAAACGCATGGGGCTGCTCGATCAGGTCATCGGCGGAGTCGTCGGACAGGTTTTGGGGGGCGGACGCGGCGGGGCGCTGGCCTCGCCGGTGGTGAAAGCGCTCCTCATGCTGCTGCTCGCCAAGGGCGGCGGCGGCCTCGGCGACATCCTCGGCCGCGGATCACCGGAATCCGGCGGCCGATCTTTCCCCGGCCCGGGCGAAGACGACGGCGATCTCGGCGGGTTCAACCAGGGCCGCCGCAGCGGGCCGCCGTCTCAGGCAAGTGAGGCCGGCAACGACCTCGGCGGCGATTTCGGCGACCTTGCCGGCATGCTCGACGGTCCCGGCGGGGGTGCCTCCGGCAGCCGTTCGCCCGGCGGAGGCCCCTATGCCGGGCTCGACCGTGAGCCGGATGACGGAAGCGGCGCGGCCTCCCACGGGCTCGACGGCTTGATTCAGAGCTTCGAGCGGAGCGGTCTCGGCGACGTGATCGGCTCGTGGATCGGCCACGGCCCCAACCGCGAGATCGCGCCGAACCGTCTCGCCGACGCTCTGGGCCCGGGCACCCTCGACAGCTTGAGCCGCGAGACCGGCCTGCCGCGCGAGGATCTGCTCGCGCAACTGGCGCAGGCCCTGCCCGGCGTGATCGACGCGCTGACGCCCCAGGGCCGGGCACCGAGCCGCGAGGAGCGCGGCGGCTGGTAGTCCGAGTAAAGGCTTCTGCCATGGCCTACGAGCTGCACTACTGGCCGATGATCCCCGGCCGCGGCGAGTTCGTGCGGCTCGCCCTCGAACAGGCCGGGGCGGATTACGTCGATGTCGCCCGCCAGCCCGAGGAGGCGGGCGGCGGCATCGCGGCGATGATGGACGGGCTGGAGGACGAGCCGATCCGCCCGCCCTTCGCCCCGCCCTTCCTCAAGGACGGCGATCGCGTGATCGGCCAGACCGCGGCGATCCTGCTCTATCTCGGGCCGCGCCTCGGCCTCGTCGGGGCGGACGAGGCCGACAGAATCTGGACGCACCAGATCCAGCTCACGATCGCCGACATGGTGGCGGAGGCGCACGACACCCATCATCCGGTCGGCGTCGGCCTGTACTACGAGGACCAGCGGCCGGAGGCGCGCCGCCGCGCCGAGGATTTCTGCGCGAACCGCATCCCGAAATTCCTGGACTGGTTTGAGCGCGTGCTCGCCCGCAACCCGGCGGGGCCGGAGCATCTGGTGGGCGGCGCGGTGAGCTACGCCGACACCTCGCTGTTCCAGCTCGTGGAAGGTCTGCGCTACGCCTTTCCCCGGGCCACGGCCCGGGCGCTGGCGCAGACGCCGCATGTCGTCGCCCACGCGGAGCGGATCGGGCAGCTGCCGCGCATCGCCGCCTACCGGGCCAGCGAGCGCTGCCTCCCCTTCAACGAGGAGGGCATCTTCCGGCATTATCCGGAACTCGATGCCCGCTAACCTGCCGGTGCCGGTCACGGCACCGGGGCGGAGCGACGAAGGCCGTTTTGTCCAAACCGTCGCGCTTGTGCCCGCTGGCGGCGTGCTACATGTGCTCTTGTGAACATGCCCGAAAGTCTTCCCTCTCCCGTGCCATCCGACGCCGAATCGGCGCGCTTTCGGATCCTGGAGCCGTTGCGGGCGGCGCAGGAACAGCTCGCCCGCGTGCAGGATGCCGCCGGGATCGGTGTCTTCACCCTCGATTTGCGCGAGGGCGTGCTGCATCCGAGCCCCGCCTTCTGCCGCCTGCACGGCCTGGAGGTGCGCGAGCGATACGCCCTCGCCGCCCTCGCCGAGCGCTTCCCGGCGGAGGATACGGCGATCCCCTCGGGTACGTCCTCCGAGGAGGCGGTCTATCGCGTCCGCGATTCCCGGACCGGGGCGTCGCGCTGGATTGCCCGTACCCTCGAGATCGAGCGCGATGCGGACGGCGCGGCCCTGCGGCTGGCGGGCGTGGTGCGGGACGTGACCGAGCAGCGGGCCCAGGGCACGGCGCTGGCCGAGAGTGAGCAGCACTACCGCACGCTGTTCGAGCAGATGGACGAGGGCTACTCCGTCATCGAGTTCATCGATGGCCCGCACGGCCCCTTGAGCGACTACGTCCACGTCACCGCCAACCGCGCCTACGCCCAGCATGCCGGCATCGAGAACGTGGCGGGCAAGCGCCTGCGCGAGATCGTCGGCGAGGAGGCCGAGGGCTGGCTCGCGCTCTACGGCGACGTCCTACGCACCGGCCGGCCGATCCGCTTCCAGCGCGAGCTGGTCGCCACCGGGCGCTACCTCGAACTCGCCGCCTTCCGCATCGAACCGCCGTCGCGCCGGCAGGTCGCGGTGCTGTTCCAGGACATCACGGCCCGGCGGCGCGTGGAGCACCTGCTCCATTCGAAGGCTGCCGACCTGGAAGCGGAGGTGGTGGCGCAACGGCGCGACCGCGACCGCGTCTGGACGCTCTCGCCGGTCCTCAAGGTCGTGGCCACCCCCGACGGGCGGATCGAGGCGGTGAACCCCTCGTGGGGCCGAACGTTGGGCTGGTCGCCGGCCGAGACGGTGGGCCGCTACGTGCCCGACTTCTTCGCGCCCGAGGAGCGCGCGACCGCCGAAGCGGCGCTGGAACGGCTCGCGGCCGGCGCCTCGACCGATCTCGAACTGACCTGCCTGACCAAGGACGGCGGCACCTGCCGCGTGCTGTGGACCATCGTGCCGGCCGACGGCCTGCTCTACGGCTTCGGCCGCGACATCACCGAGCAGCGCCACGCCGAGGAGGCCCTGCGCCAGTCGCAGAAGCTGGAGGCGGTGGGCCAGCTCACCGGGGGCGTGGCCCACGACTTCAACAACCTGCTCACCATTATCCGCTCCTCGGTCGAGTTCCTGCGCCGGCCCGACCTCGCACCCGAGCGCAAGCGCCGCTACCTCGACGCCGTCTCCGACACGGTGGACCGGGCGGCGAAGCTGACGGGTCAACTCCTCGCCTTCGCCCGGCGGCAGGCGCTCAAGCCCGAGACCTTCGATGTCGGCGAGCGGCTGCGCAGCATCTCGGAGATGCTCGATTCGGTGACCGGCGCGCGCATCCGCGTGGTGACCGACCTGCCCGGCGCCCCCTGCTTCGTGCGCGCCGATGCGAGCCAGTTCGAGACGGCGCTGGTCAACATGGCGGTCAATGCCCGCGATGCCATGGACGGCGAGGGCCGCCTGACCCTGCGCCTCGACGGCGCCGTGCCGATGCCGCCGATCCGCGGCCATGCCGGTGCGGCCGGGCCCTTCGTCGCGGTCTCGGTCGTCGACACCGGCACCGGGATCGCCAGCGCCGATTTGGGCCGCATCTTCGAGCCGTTCTTCACCACCAAGGAGGTCGGACGGGGCACGGGGCTCGGCCTCTCCCAGGTGATCGGCTTTGCCAAGCAATCCGGCGGGGACGTGGACGTGTGGAGCCGCGCGGGCGAGGGCACCACCTTCACCCTCTACCTGCCCGAGGTCGCCGCCCCCCTCGAGGCCCCCGCCCCCGCCCGGCCGAGGCCGGATGCGGATGCCGAGGCGCATCTGCGGATCCTCGTGGTCGAGGACAACCTCGAAGTCGGCCGCTTCTGCACCCAGATCCTGGAGGAACTCGGCCACCAGCCGGTCTGGGCCGAGAACGCCGAGGCGGCTCTGGTCGAGCTGGAACGCACCGAGACGCCGTTCGAGGCGGTGTTTTCCGACGTCGTGATGCCCGGCATGGGCGGCATCGCGCTCGCCCGGATCCTGCGGGAACGCTACCCCGATCTGCCGGTGGTCCTCACCTCCGGCTACAGCCACGTCCTGGCGCAGGACGACGCGCACGGGTTCGAGCTGTTGAGGAAGCCGTATTCGGCGCAGGAGCTGGGGCGAGTGCTGCGGGAGATGGCGGGGCGGCGGGGGAGGCGGGAGACGGCCTCGCGCTGACGGCCGAAGCCGGACGCGCGGGCATCCATCCCGAGAAGCTCCATCGAAGCGGACCGCGCCCGGCCGCTGGCGCAGCCTCGCGCCTCGGCGCTCACTCGCTCGCCCGATCGAGGGTGCCGAGACCGTTCGCGTTCAACGCGTCGAGCGTCACCGCATCGGCCTTGCCGCCGCTTCCGATCGCGAAACGGATGGCCGACGGATTGTCCGGCGCCTCCGCATCCGGAAAGCAGAGGAAGAGATCGCGATCGAAGTGGCGCAGCGGATAGGTCCGCGCCCCGCCGGGCCCGACCGTAAGGGTCAGGCGACCGTCGATCTCCGCCACCTCGGCATTGCCGACATACGCGTTGGCGTAACGCCCCGTATAGGCCGACAGGGGAAGCGACGCCGAGGCGTTCGCCGGAGGCTGGCTGTAGACGGCGCGGTTCGCCGCCGCGCCCGGCCCGAACAGGCTCGTATAGGCTTCGCCCCAATCCTTCAGCCAATCCTTGCGGATCCGGCCGTCGAAGACGAGATCCGCGAAGCTGTCGGCCAATCCCTCCGGAACGCCGGACGGGAAGGCGTTCGTCAGCAGGACGATGCCGAGCTTCGCCTCCGGATGGATCGAGACGAGGGTCTGCGCGCCGACGCTGAAGGCGCCGGCATGGCCCCAGACGAGGCCGTGGCGGCCGTACTCGATGTTCCAGCCCAGGCCGTAGAAGGAGGCGCCTCCGGTCACGGGATTGGTGCCGCGTGCGGTGAGCGGCCCACGCGTCTGAGCGAGGGCCGCGCCGGCAACCCGTTGCGTGCCCTCGAACAGGCCGTTTCCGATTTCGAGCCGCACCCAGCGGGCGAGGTCGCGGACATTCGAGCTGACGCCGCCGGCCGGCGCCTGCGCGTCGGGATCGCGTTCGGTCCCGGCCGTCCAGACGCCGTCGCGCCTGACATGGAGTGCGGCCCGGTCGGCCCGCGTCAGGAAGTCGTCATGCCGCATGCTCGTGGAGGTCATCCCCAGCGGGCCGAAGAGCTTTTCTTGAGCCACCACATCCCACGGCTTGCCGGTCGGCCTCGCGGCGGCCACGGCTCCCTCGGTGAACCCGAAATTGCTGTAGGCGTAGCCCGCACGGAAGCTGGAGGACGGCGGCACGAGGCGCAACCTGCGGAGGATGTCGTCGCGGCCGTATCCGATCCCTTCGAGGTCGTCCCCGGCACTGCCCGGCAACCCGCTGCGGTGATTGAGAAAATCGCGCACTGTGACCTGCGAGGCCGGATAGGGTTCGTGAAGCCGGAAGCCGGGGTCGAGATCGGCGACGCGCGAATCCCAGCCGACGACCCCCTCGCCCACGAGGGCGGCCACCACGGTCGAGGTGACGGGCTTGGACAGGGAGGCGACCTGAAACACCGTCTCCGGCCCGACCAAGTCGGGCTTTCCGATCGCCCTGCGGCCAAAGCCTTTCAGGAAGAGCGTCTCGTCGCCGTAGACGACCGCGATCGCGAGACCCGGCACGTCGCCCGCATCGATGGCCTGCTGCGCCAGCGCTTCGAGGGCCGGCAAACGCGCCTCGACCTACGCACGGGTGACGGCTTGGCCGAACGCGCTGCCGGAACAGCCCGAGATGACGCCGAGCGTGAGACAGAACTGCGCGACGCGCGGATGGGATCGAAGCCGCTGCATCTGATCGTCGATCCCATCAAGGACGGCTCGGGCATAGAGAATCGCGCCAAGGCCGCCCCCAAACTGATCGTCGCGACTAGCGCTGACAAGCCGATATCAGTCGCTCTGATCGAAGGGGGATCGAACTGGATTTGGGCCGTCTCGTTTTCGGTGCCGGCCTGCACGGCGAGGCCGCGTCGAGACCGGGCCGCCTCGGAGAAAAACAACAACGGCTTGCCGCATACCCCTGACGAGGGTCGGGAGGGACACCGTAGCCGCCGGTCCCGACGCTCGTCCGATCGGCTCCCCTCACGCCGCCATGCGCGGAAACACCAGCGTCCGATGCAGGGCCACGCCGGCGGTCACGCCGTCGGCCGAAGCCCAGGCCACGCTGTGCGGAGACCGCGCCGCGTCCCCGGCCGCGTAGACACCGGGAACCGTCGTCTCCTTCATCGCGTCGGTGCGGATCACCGGCCCGAGCATGCCCTCATCCACGGCGCAGCCGAGTTGTTCGGCGAGCGGGCTGTTCAGGCGGTAGCGGGGGCCGACGAAGAGGGCCTCCAGCGGGAGCGTCCGACCGTCCGCCATAACGAGTGCCGAGAGGGCCCGCCCCTCGCCCGCAAGCGCCCGGATCGGGCCGGATTCGATTCCGATGTTGCGGGCGGCGAGCCGGGCGCAGGCCTCCGCGTCGGGCGCCGGGTGTCCGTTCAGGAAGAGCGTGGTCGGGCCCCATTCCGCGACCAGTTCGGCCTGATGGACCGATAGGGCGCCGGCCGACAGCACGCCGAGGACGCGCCCGGAAAACTCGAAGCCGTGGCAGTAGGGGCAGTGCAGCACGCTCGCGCCCCAGCGCTCCGCCAGCCCGGGAAGATCGGGCAGGATATCGCTGATGCCGAAGGCGAGGACGAGCTTGGACGCCGCGAGGCGTTGCCCTCCGGCCAGCGAGACGGCAAAGCCGTCGCCTGCGGCTCGCGCCGACACCACCTCCCCCGTGACAAAGGTGGCGTTCGGGTAGCCCGCGAGCTGCGCGCGGGCCGTCGCGATCATCGCCAGGGGATTCTCGCCGTCCTGCGCGAAGAAACCGTGCGAGGCGGCGGCAAACCGGTTGCGGGGCGCGCCGGCATCGACGACGCAAACCTTCCGGCGCCCTCGGGCGATGTAGAGCGCTGCGGAGAGGCCGGCGAAGCTGCCGCCGACGATGATCGCATCATACCGCATGGGCCGTCTCCAGGTTGAAGTCGCCGCCGCGCGCCGCGAGGCGGGCATGGAAGTCGGCGCTGAGCGCGGCGAGGGTGATCCGGCCGAGTTGCGCCATCAGAAGCGCCTCCGCCTCGCGGAAGCTCTCGTCCATCGCGGCATTGACCGCCTGTTCGACGAGGCAGCCGGGCGCCTCGCTGCGGTTGCCCATGGCGAAGATTTCGGGCGCGCCGAGCGCGTCGTAGATGTCGCGCAGGGTGACGGCCCCGAAATCGCAGGCGATCCGCCAGCCGCCGCCATGTCCTTTCTCCGAGCGGACGTAACCCCGGTCGCGCAGGCCCGCCATGATGCGACGGACCACGACGGGATTGGTCTGCATCACGCCGGCCAGGAACTCGGAAGTCACCGGCCCCTCGATCTCGGCCATGTGCAGGAGCACGTGGAGGACGCCCGAAAGCTTGCTGTCTCGTCTCATGTAACTTTACATGTTTCATGAGACAGTGGCTGTCAAGCGCGTCGGGCGGCAGGCTCGTCGAGTGGCACGCCCCCGAACGCAAGAAGGCCCGCCTCCCGGCGAGCCTTCCTCCTTTTCATGCCGCCCGGCCACCGACCGGGCGACGTCATAAATCCCCTGAAAACTACGGCTGCCCGGCGGGCTTGTTGGTCGCGGGCGGGGTGGTCGGCGCCGTGGTCTGGCCGGCGGCCGGCGGCGTCGCGGGGGCGGTGGTCGTAGTGTTGGCCGGAGGCGTGGTCGTGCCCGTGGTGTCCTTCTTCTCGTCCTTGCAGGCTGCGAGGCCGAGGGCGAGCAGGCCGAGAACCGGGATCAGCTTGATGGCGCGCATGTGTTCCTCCGTGTCGTTGAGCTCTTGAAGCGCTGCCGCGGACGGCCGGCGCATCGGAAGAGCGGAAACGGTCTTTGCCGTGCTGTGGCAAAGCTGAGAACGCGTTGCGGCCCTGAACCGTTCAACATTCGCGTGGGCGGTGAGCCGAAGAACGGGGGATGAGCGCCGAATTTCAGGGAGACATAAGCGGGATGAAACCGGCGGCCCCGCCGTTCAGACCTTACCGGACCGGCAAGACCTGGCAGGTTTCGCAGAAGAAGGTCGAGCGTCCACCCTGCACGATCCGGCCGATTTGGCCGGTACAGCCCTTGGTCGGGCAGGCATGGCCCACCCGGTCGTAGACGCGGAAGCCGTGCTGGAAGGCGCCGCGCTTCCCGTCCGGCCGGGCGTAGTCGCGCAAGGTGGAGCCGCCGGCCGCCACCGCCTCGGCCAGCACCGCCTTGATCTCCTTGACGAGTGTCTTCGCCTTGGGTGCCGGCGAACCGTCGGGCTTGGCGAGCGCGCCGGCCGGCAGGGCCGGGTGGAGGCCCGAGCGGTGCAGCGCCTCGCAGACATAGATGTTGCCCAGGCCCGCGATCAGGCGCTGGTCGAGCAGCGCCGCCTTCAACGGCGTGATCTTCCGGGCGAACAGGCGCGCGAGCAGGGGCGCGTCGAGGGCGTCGGAGAGCGGCTCGACGCCCATGCTGGCGAAGTGGCGGCAGGTCTCGAGATCGTGCGTGGCCACGAGGTCCATGAAGCCGAAGCGGCGGGCATCGTTGTAGGTGACGGTGGCGCCGTTGGCGAAGGCCATCACCACGTGGTCGTGCTTGGGCGTGCCGAGCGCCCCTTCGAGGTAGAAGTCGCCCGGCGAGAGGTTCGAGCCGTCGGGCAGCCGCACGTCGAAGCGCCCGCTCATGCCGAGATGCAGGATCAGGCTCTCGCCGGAATCGAGATGCGCCGTGAGGTATTTGGCCCGGCGCGCCAGTTCCAGCACCGTGGTGCCCTCCAGCCGCTCGGCGAAGCGCTCGGGGAAGGGGAAGCGCAGGTTTGGCCTACGCAGGGTGACGCGGGCGACGCGCGCCCCGACCATCGCAGGGGCGAGCCCCCGGCGCACGGTCTCGACTTCGGGCAGTTCGGGCATGGTCGTGGGAGAGAAGCGGCGGCGGGAAAGAGAGCTGTAGCGCCCTCCCCGGCCCCGGCGCGAGCCCCGCCGGCCCGTACCGGGCGGCCACGGTGTCGCGCTTGCCGCCGGGCCTCCCCGGGAACCGATATCGGGGCTCACGGCTTGCTCCCGGCCAAGGTCTTTTCGGTGCGCCTCTCTGGCTGGAGCGGCCTCCCCTCCGGTGAGAGCGCGTCAGCCGGTCGTCGGAGTCAGCACGGCATGAGCGCCCACCCCTACCGGTTCGGGATCGAGGAAGAGTATTTCCTTGCCGATGCCGAGACCCGCGGCACGCCGCGCCGCTCGGTCAAGCCGTTCCATCAGGCGGCCGGGGAGCGGCTGCCCGAGATCGGGCGCGAGCTGCTGCAATGCCAGGTCGAGGTCTGCACCCCGCCCTCCACGGCGTTCCCGGCCGCCCATGCCGCGCTGCGGGAGCAGCGGCAGGCGCTGGCGGAGCTGGGCCGCGAGCACGGGCTTCTGGTCTTTGCCGCCGGCACCCACCCCATCGCCGACTGGGCGCGGCAATTGCCGACCAAGGGCGACCGCTACCGCGGCATCCTGCGCGATGTCGGCCTCGCCGGGCGGCGCAGCCTGATCTGCGGCATGCACGTCCATGTCGAGGTCGCCGACCCCGACCGGCGCGTCGCGCTGATGGACCGGCTGCTGCCGTTCCAGCCGCTGCTGTTGGCCCTCTCCGTCTCCTCGCCGTTCTGGCAGGGCAAGCCGACGGGGCTCGCCGCCTACCGCCTCAGCGCCTTCGGCGAGCTGCCGCGCACCGGCCTGCCCGACCTGATGGGCGACGCGGCAGCCTACGAGCGCTACGTGCGCATCATGACCAATGCCGGCTCGATCCAGGATGCGAGCTTCCTGTGGTGGTCCCTGCGCCCCTCGATCAAGTTCCCGACGCTCGAACTGCGCATCGCCGATTCCTGCACCCGGCTCGCCGACGCCATCGTGGTCGCGGCCCTGTTCCGCTGCCTCGTGCGGCTGATCGAGCGCCGGCCCGACATCAATGCGGGGCTCACCGGCGTCTCGCGGGCGATCGCGGCGGAGAACCTGTGGCGGGCCCAGCGCAGCGGGATCGAGGCCGAGCTGATCGACGAGGCGTCCGAGCAGGCCTTCCCCTTCGACGCTGCCCTCGACACGCTGCTCTCGCTGATCGCGGAGGATGCCGAGGCTCTGGGCTGCACCGAAGAAGTGGCCGACGCCCGCCGCATCCTGCGCGAGGGCACCAGCGCCGACCGGCAGATCGCCGCGTTCGAGGGCACCCGCGGCGGCGACACCAGCAACCGCCAGGCCCTCGACGCGGTGGTGGACTGGCTCGCCGAGACCACGCGGGACGGGTGACGGCTAACCGAACAGCTCCGCGAGGCTCACGAGGCTGAGGCTCGCGATCAGGAGGCCCACCACGACCATCAGCACCCGTGCCGGGATCACCCGCACCAGCAGGGCGGCGATCGGGGCCGCGAACAGCCCGCCGACGACGAGGCCGGCGATGGTGGTCCAGTGGGTCAGCCCGCCGAGCAGGGTGAAGGACAACCCGCTCGCCACCGCGACGAAGAACTCCGCCGCGTTGACCGAGCCGATCGAGGTGCGCGGATCCTGACCGCCGCCGACCAGCGTGGCCGTCACCACCGGCCCCCACCCGCCGCCACCGACCGCATCGACGAAGCCGCCGCCGAGCGCCAGCGGCACCACGGCACGGGGCGGCGCGCGGTTGGCCTTCAGGGTGCGGAACGCCTTCGACAGGACGTAGAGCCCCATCCCGAGCAGGTAGACCGAGACGAACGGCTTGATGGTCTCGCCATCGACCGAGGTGAGAAGGGTCGCCCCCGCCACTGCGCCGATCACGCCGGGGATCAGCAAGCGCCGGAACAGCGGCCCGTCGACATTGCCGAGGCGCCAATGCGAGAGGCCGGAGAAGGCGGTGGTGAAGATCTCGGCCACATGCACGGAGGCCGAGGCCGCCGCCGGCGGCACCCCGGTGGACAGCAGGAACGTGGTCGAGGTGATGCCGTAGGCCATGCCGAGCGCGCCATCGACGGTCTGCGCCGCGAGCCCGACCGCCGCCGCGGTCCAGAAACCGCGACTGCTGAGGCCCTCCCGGACCGCCTGGACGGTGCCGGCATCGGCCAATGTCGCGAACAGGGCCGCTGCGGCGGCGACAGCGAGGCCCGCGAGCCCGATCAGGGCCAGCGTGCGCGGCTCGACGCGCTTCGTCGGCCGCGCGGCGGCGGAGGACGATCCGGCCATCGGGAAACGATCCATGCGAGAGGGAGCCGACAGGCTAAGGACCCGGGCGGCGCGAGCAAGGGAGCGGAGTTCCCAAGTTCAACGCGCGCCAAGGCCGAAGCTCTCCCTCGCTCCCCTGCGGGGGAATGTCCTTCCCGCAGGATCGCGCGGTCCCGGAGGACCCGCCTTTTAGCCCTTCTCGAACGGGTTCTTCGTGGTGCGCAGGGACAGCCGGATCGGCGTTCCGGGCAGGTCGAAGGCTTCGCGCAGGCCGTTGACGAGGTAGCGAGTGTAGGATTTCGGCAGAGCGTCGAGCTGATTGCCGAACAGGGCGAAGTGCGGCGGGCGGCTCTTCACCTGGGTCGCGTAGCGGATCTTGATGCGCCGGCCGGAGACCGCGGGCGGCGGGTTGCGCTGGAGCGCGTCGGTGAGCCACGCATTGATCCGCGCCGTCGAGACGCGCCGGCTCCACACCTCGGAGGCATCGACCACGGCCTGCATCAGCTTGTCGATGCCGTCGCCGGCGAGCCCCGAGAGCGACACCACCGAGACGCCGCGCACCTGCGGCAGCAGGCGGGTGCAGTCTTCCCGGAGGGTCTTGAGCAGGCCCGGCTGGTCGGCGACGAGATCCCACTTGTTGAGGCCGATCACCACCGCGCGGCCCTCGCTCTCGACGAGATCGACGATGGTGAGATCCTGCTTCTCGAACGGGATCGTCGCATCGAGGAGCACGACCACGACCTCGGCGAAGCGCACGGCGCGCAGGCCGTCCGAGACCGCGAGCTTTTCGAGCTTGTCGTCGATGCGCGCCCGGCGCGGCGCATGCCGGCGGTATCGTGCAGCTTGATCCGGCGCCCGCGCCACTCCCAGTCGAGGGAGATCGAATCGCGGGTGATGCCGGCCTCGGGGCCGACCAGCAGGCGATCCTCGCCGATCATCCGGTTGATCAGGGTGGACTTGCCGGCATTCGGGCGCCCGACGATGGCGACGCGCAGGCCCTTGCCGCCCTCCCCGTCCTCGTCCTCCTCGTCGGGTTCGGGCAGAACCTCGCGCAGGGCATCCTGCAGCGAGCCCAGGCCCTCGCCGTGCTCGGCCGAGAACGGGATCGGATCGCCGAGCCCCAGCGAGAACGCGTCGTAGGCGCCGGCCATGCCGGCGCCGCCCTCGGCCTTGTTGGCGATGAGGATGACGGGGCAACCGGAGCGGCGCACCAGTTCGGCGAAGGGCCGGTCGGACGGCAGGACGCCGGCGCGGGCGTCGATGACGAACAGCACCGCGTCGGCTTCGAGAATGGCGGCCTCGGTCTGGGCGCGCATGCGGCCGAGCAGCGAGTCGGCGTCCGCCTCTTCGAGGCCCGCGGTGTCGATGACGCGGAAGGCGACGTCGCCGATGAAGCCCTCGCCCTCGCGGCGGTCGCGGGTCACGCCGGGGCGGTCATCCACCAGGGCGAGCTTGCGCCCGACCAGCCGGTTGAACAGGGTCGACTTGCCGACATTCGGGCGTCCGACGATCGCGACGGTCGGCAGATCCATGGGAAATAACAGTCTCGTCAGGCGCGCGGGCAAGGGAGCCCGACGCGCAACATCCAGTTCGAAGATAGGCGGTTCCGGCCGCGCCGTCAGCGGGTGATCGGCGGCGGCGCGGCATTCTCGGACTTGGCTTCCGTCACGCTCACGGCGCCACCGGCCACAAGCGCTTGGTAGATCTCGACCCGCTGACGCAGGCCCTGGGGCGTCTCGCCGTCGGCGCTGATCTGGTCGAACCAGCGGCCGGCGCCCTCGATGTCGCCGCGCTTGAGCGCCGTCAGGCCGAGCATCTCGCGGGCGGTGTGGCGGAAGGCGTTGGTCGGGGCGGCAAGCCCCTGGAGGCTGGTCAGCGCCGCATTCGGATCGGTGCCGTCGAGGCGCAGCAGCGCCGCGCGCAGGCGGGCGAGGTCGCGCAGGGCATCGCCGATGCCGGTATCGGCGGCGAGCTTGTCGTAGGCGTCCGCTCCGGCAGCGGCGTCGCGCTTGGTCGCCTCGGCGGCGAGGCGGAAGCGGGCGAGCAGGGCATAGCCCCCCGGCCCGTCGGCCTGGATCGCGGCGAAGTCGCGGTCCGCCTCCTCCGCCTTGCCGTCCTTGGCGAGGCGGTTGGCCTTGTCGAAACGCACGGAGGCCGCCTCGGCGCGGGTGCGCTCGGCATGGCGCCAGTAATTGTAGCCGCCGACGCCGGCCACGAGGAGGACCGCCAGGGTGATGATCAGCGCGTTGTAGCGCTTCCAGATGTTGGCGATCTGGTCGCGGCGGTAATCCTCGTCGACCTCGCGGATGAACTCGTTGTTCTCGGCCATGACAAATCCGGGCGCTCCTCGCGGAGCGCGCTCGCCTCGCTCGTCGTCGTATCGAGGGCGCCTAGCACAGCGCCCCCGCTTTGGCGAATAGGGGCTCAAGTCTGTCAGGGCCATCGCGCGAAGCCGCTTGAGCGGTTGCGCGGCGCGAAGAGCGCCGCGCGGAGCGGGCTTTTCGGACTTTTAGCCTCGGAATGCATCGAGCGGAGCGAAAGCCTGAGGTCGCGGAGGCGACCGCCGGCGCTTGAGGCCGGAGTCAAACCAGGGTGATCGCTTCGAGCGATCGCCCTATCAAGCCTGCCCCGGCCAGGCGGCGACGCCGATGAGCAGCGGGTGCAGGTACTTGCCGAACACGAACCACGCCACGACGCCGACGACCACGGCGATGGCGTCGTTGCGCCAGCCGGCCGGCGCGGCCTGCCCGCCATGCTGCTGCGCCACTTGGCCCGCCGTGAGCGCGCGGCGCTTGGCGCTGATGCGGGCGACCACCGCCCAGGCGAGGAAGGAGCCGAACAGCAGGATCGAGCCGAGATCGCCGTTGGCCAGGAGGTGGGCGGTCGCCCAGATCTTCACGGCCAGCAGCATCGGGTGCTTGAGCCGGGCGCGGAGATGGCCGGGCAGGTAGGTCGCGGCGAGGCTGATGAAGGCGAACAGGGTCAACAGCACCGCGAGATGCCGGGTCCAGAGCGGCGGCGACCAGACCGGGATCATGCCCTCCTGCCGGTAGAGGCCGTAGCCATAGACGGTCAGGATCAGGCCGAGCACCGAGAGCAGGGTGTAACCGAGCTTGAACCGGCCCTCGCCGATCCGGCCGATCACCACCCCGCGCTTGGCCCGAGCCATGGAGAAGGCGTGCGTGCCGAGAAACAGCACGAGGCCGAGGATCATAACCAGCATGGGGGCAGCCTGTGGACGGCGCTCGCTCCGGCGGATGCGGACAAGCTCCCTGTAACGGTTCAAAACGCAATCTTTTGGCGATGTCCAGACTGACTCGCCTCCTCGTCGCAGCGCTCGCGCTCTCCTGCGGCGCCGTGCCGCCGGCCCGCGCCGCCGCGGAGCCGCCGCTCTCGGCGCTGACCCTGACGGGGCCGGAGCGGACGCTGTTCTCCGCCACCCGCGACGCCTGCGACGGCGCCGACGTACCCGATGCGCCCGCCCGCGCCTTTCGCGACGCGTCGGGTCAGATCGCGGTCTTCGGCCTGCACTACCGCAACCGTGCCCTGCGCGGCCCCGACTTCGAGCGCCTCACAATCGATTGTCGCGTGGTGCTCGATTCCGGCGAGAAGCCCGACCCGGCGCTCTACGACGACCGCTCGTGGATCACCGCCACCTGGACCGAGGACGGCACGAACGTCGCCGCCCTCCTCCACCACGAGTACCAGGCCAACGAGCATGAGGGCCGCTGCCGCTCCAAGGTGTACATGGAGTGCTGGTACAACACGGTCACCGCGGCCTTCTCCCGCGACGGGGGCTTGAGCTTCACCCGCACGGCGCCGCCCGCGGTGGTGGCGGGCGCGCCGTTCCGGCAGGAGGAGGGCCAGGGCCGGCACCGGGGCTTCTTCAACCCGTCCAACATCTTCGGCGAGGGGCGAACCCGCTACTTCCTCGCCTCGACCACGGGCTGGGACCGGCCCGGCAGCGATCAGGCGGCGGGCGTCTGCCTGTTTCGCACGGAGCGGCCGGAGGATCCCACAAGCTGGCGTGCCTGGACCGGCACCGGTTTCACTGCCGCCTTCCCCGACCCCTACCGCAAGACGGCCAAGATCGCCGACACCTGCCGGCCGGTCGGGCCGTTTCCCGCCCCCGTCGGCGCGGTGGTGCGCCACCGCGGCACGGGGGCCTGGATCGCGGTGTTCATGGCGGCCAAGGGCGGCGCATTTCCAGAATCGGGCTTCTACTGGAGCACGTCGCGCGACCTGCTGACCTGGGACGTGCCGCGGCTGCTGCTGGCCGGAGCCACGCTCTATGACGATCCGTGCGGGGCCAAGGGTAGGCTGATCGCCTACCCGTCCCTGCTCGATCCGGGTGCCAAGGGCCGCAACTTCGACGATGTCGGCGAGGGTGCGCTCCTCACCTTCGCGACCCTGCGCCTTGAGGGCTGCACCATCACCTCCGACCGCGACCTCGTGCGCCGGCCGGTATCGATCAAGGTCTGGCCGTGAGCGCCCCCCTCACCCGAGGCCGAGCGCCGCCTTCTCCTCGAGATAGGCCGCGTGCACCGCGTCCTTGCCGTAGGCCCGCTCCAGCCGGCGCACGGTGAAGTGGGCGCGGGCCATGGACTGGAAGTGGTCCATGAAGGCGGCGTTGACGGCAGCGCCCCCGAGTGCCCCGATCACCGGCACGGCCTGGGCCGCAACCTTCTGCGAGACGACGAGGCCGAACCGGGCGGCGATCTGCGCGGTGAGTCGCACCAGCGGCGGCGCGCCGGCATCGAGCAGCGAGCGGTGGGCGGCATAACGGGCAGCCTCCGACATGGTCTTGGCGAGTGCGGCGCGCACCGCAAAGTAGCCGCTATCGGCGACCGTCGTCTCGGCGCCAGCCCGTCCGCCGAGCGCGAAGACCTGCACGCAGGCGAGCGCGCTCTCGGGATCGCTCAGATCCTCGCCCTCTTCCCGGGCGATCTCGGCGATGGAGCGCAGCATGAGCGTCGTGGAGACCGGCAGCTCGACCGCCAGCGTCGCGAGGCCGAGCACGCCGCCGACCGCGCCGGTCACCGCGGCGAGCGCCTTGTGGCGGGTTTCGCTCGACCCGAGCAGGCGGCTCAGGCGCCCGCCGGCCTCGGTTTCGATGCGCTCCAGCGCCGTGCCGGCGGGCTTCACGTCCTTGTCCGGCAGGGTCGCGAGCGCGACCCGAAGGGCCGTGCGCATCGCGCCTTCCGTGGCGCTGGCCACCGTCTCGGTGATGGGCGCCGGCAGTGCGCGGCCGATCATGTCGAGGGGTGCGCCCGCGGCCGCCGAGAGGCGGGAGGCGAGCCCCGGCTTCTCCAATTACGGTCACCGCGCGCCGCAGGACGGCGCGGTCCTCCTCCGACAGGGGCTTTCCGGCCGGCGGGTCGATCGGAACCGGCAGGGTTTCTCCGACAACGGCAAGGTCGTTCACGTCTGCGCCCTCGCGACTTTGGACGGGATCTTGGGGCCCGCTTCGGCTGAGGCAAGACCGACGGGGCCGGTTGGGTTCCCCTGCACGGCCTCGGGCGTGGCCTCGGCCGGGCTTTCCGCGGGCGCCGTGCGCTGCGGGATGCGTCCCACGGCAAAGCACAGGGCGACGACGGGGATGCCGACCGCCGCGGTCATCGCGAAGAAGGCCGGGAAGCCGTAAGCCGCCACCACGAAGCCGGAGGTGCCGGCGACCAGCTTGCCCGGCAGGGCGTAGAGCGAGGAGAACAGGGCGTATTGCGTGGCCGCAAAGCCCGGCGTGGTCAGGCTCGACATGTAGGCGATCAGCGCGATGCCGGCGAAGGAGCCGCACAGGCTCTCAATCGAGACCGCGATGGCGAGCCGCCATTGCTCCGGCTCGCCCAGCGCCAGCCACGCCAGCGACAGGTGCGAGGCGGCGGCGATGAAGGCGCCGATCACCAGGGTCGGGAACATGCCGAGCCGGGCGATCGACCAGCCGCCCGCAAAGCCCCCGGCGATCCCGACCCAGATGCCGAACAGCTTGACGATGGTGGCGATCTCCGCCTTGCCGTAGCCGAGCGTGATGTAGAGCGGGTTGGCCATCACGCCGGAGACGAAGTCCGGCATCCGGTAGAGCGCGACGAGCGCCAGCACCGCGAACAGGGCCTTGCCCATCCGGGCGTAGAGTTCCGTCAGCGGCTCCAGCACGGCGCGGCGCACGGCGGCGGGCAGGTCGCGCTTGCCCGTCGCCGCCTCGCGCGGCCGGTCATAGGGCGTGGCGAGCAGGGCCGCGATCAGGCCGACGCCCATCAGCGCGGCCATGCAGAGATAGGCGAGCGTCCAGCCGCCATAGGCCGCGACGTAGAGCGCGCCGGCCCCCGCCAGGATCAGCCCGAACCGGTAGCCGAGGTTCGAGGTGGCGGCCATGATGCCCTGCAGATCGGTGCCCGCCGCCTCGATGCGCCAGCCGTCGATCACCACGTCCTGGGTGGCGGCGCAGAAGGCGACGAGGAAGGCGCCGAGGCCGATGAGCGCGAGATGGTCCTTCGGGTCGGCGAAGGCCATCAGGACCAGCGCCAGGGCGGTGGCGATCTGCGTCACGATCATCCAGGCGCGCTTGCGGCCGAGGCGCGGGGCCAGGAACGGCACATCGACCCGGTCGATCGAGGGCGCCCAGAGGAACTTCAGCGAGTAGGGCAGCGCGACGTAGCTGAACAGGCCGATCGTCTTGATGTCGATGCCGGAATCGGCGAGCCGCAGGGTGAAGGTGCCGAGCACGAGCAGGAGCGGCAGGCCGGAGGAGAAGCCGAGCGCCAGCATCTGCGCGACGCGCTTGTCCTCGGTGATGTCGCGCAGGCGCAGCTTGCGCGGCTGCGCTTTCAGGGCCGTGTCGTTAGGAAGCGTCTTGGAGTTCGCCGCATCCGCCATCGCGTAAAACTCCCTGGAGCCCCCGCCCGTCGGGCAGGGTTGCATGGATCTGGGACGCCGCGCGGAGCCGGGCGCCCGGACACTCGCGCATCTTTGATCCCGATCTCCGCAGAAAACATGACGGACTTGCGGCCCGCAGCCCCCGTCACATCCCTTGCGAGTCCCGCGCAAAGTCGGAATCCTGGGCTCCGTATAGAGCCAACATGGTTGATAGAACCGTAATTGCAGGCTCCGGCACGATGACAGGTCCGCAGGGTGCTCCGTGCTTCACCGCACGGAACGGGGGAGGGGCCGGCTCGTTGGAGTCGCGGGGCCGGACGCTACGGAATGCGTCGGGTGACTCCGGTTCGCGTGCCGCGCTCGAGAGCGGCATGCCTGTGTTGGCGTAGAGATGACGGGTTTTCCCAAAGGAGCGAGCCTGCCCTCGGGCGTCACGGTGGAGGTCTTCGCGGCAGCCTTCGAGGCCAGCCCGACGCCGATGGTGGTCACCGATCCGCGGCGGGGCGACAACCCGGTCGTCTGGGCCAACGGCGCCTTTCTCGGGCTTACGGGCTATGCCCGCGAGGAACTCTACGGCCAGAATTGCCGCATGCTGCAAGGTCCCCTCACCGATGCGGCGGTGCTTCAGACGATGCGGTCGGCGCTCGCCACGGGCCGGCCGTTCGAGGGCGAGCTGCTCAATTACCGCAAGGACGGCACGTCGTTCTGGAACGGAATGACGATCAACCCGGTCTGCGACGAGGCGGGCAAGGTCCTGTTCTTCTTCTCGGCCCAGGCCGACATGACCGACAAGCACCGCCTGGAACTGGCGATGCGCGACGCCAACGACGCGCTGGAGCGGGAGGTGAGCGAGCGCACCGCCGACCTGCGCTCGGCCCTGGAACAGAAGACCGCGCTGCTCCACGAGGTCGATCACCGGGTCAAGAACAACCTCCAGGTCATCTCCTCGCTGATGCTGCTGAAGGCCCGCCGCACGCCGGAGGGCGACGCCCGCAACGCGCTCCAGGCCATGGCCGACCGGATCGGCGCCCTCTCCACGGCCCACCGGATGCTGTACTCGGAGGGCGACGTCACCCGCTTCGACTTCCGGGAGTTCACCGCCGACCTTATCGCCGACCTCGCCGCCGGCCTCGACGGAGACCGCACCCGGATCGAGACGGAGATCGAGGCGCTGGCGCTCTCCGCCGCCATGGCCGCCCCGCTGGCGCTGCTGATCCACGAATTGACGACGAACGCCCTGCACCACGCCTTCCCGGAGGCGCGCCGCGGCCGGGTCGCGATCGAGGCACACCGTTTCGAGGCGGGGATGCGCCTCGTCATTCAGGACGACGGCATCGGCATGGCCGCGGTGCCGTCCAATCCCGCGGGCTTCGGCCGCACCCTGGTCGAGATGGTGGTGCGCCAGTTGCGCGGCACCCTCGAATGGTCGGATGCCGGGCCCGGCACACGGATCACGATCACGATCCCGCTGGTCGGGACCGACGCATTGTGACGGACATGCGTTTCTTCACTCCGGGCCGTTTCCACCGGAAACCGGTCCCGCGGCGGGCCGGGCCCGCTCCCTTCGCCGCCAATCCGGCGGATCGATTCGGGGCCGGGGGACAAACGACGCCGGGAGAACCGCGATGCCCGAGGTGAGGGAGGGGCCCCTGCGCATTCTCGTTGTCGAGGACGAGGTGCTGATCGCCCTCGAACTGGAATGCCTGCTGGAAGACCTCGGTCATGTCAGCGTCGGCGTCGCGGGCTCCTCGGCGGACGCCATCGCGCTGGGCCGCACCGCCCTGCCGGACGTGGCGCTGGTGGACATCCACCTCATCGACGGGCCGACCGGAGTGGAGGTGGCGCGCCAGTTGAGCCGCGACCCGCGGGTCACCGTGGTGTTCATGACCGCCAACGCCAAGCGCATCCCGCCGGATTTCGCGGGCGCGCTCGGGGTGATCGCCAAAGCCCTATTCCGAGCGCGCCGTGGCGGGCGCCCTCGACTACGTCGCTCAGCGCCGTGCCGGCCACCCGCCCTCCGCCGAGACCCTCGACGGCTTCCACCTCGCTCCGGCCGCGGGCGGCGGGGATTGGACCGGCGGAGTGCCGTAAGAGACGGGCGCCGCGCCGCCCCCCTCACCCCTTCGGCACGTTCCGCTCCAGCTCGTCGAGCCACGCCCGGGCGCTGGCATCCGACGGCGCGCGCCAGTCGCCGCGGGGCGAGAGCGAACCGCCGGCCGAGACCTTCGGGCCGTTGGGGAGCGCCGAGCGCTTGAACTGGCTGAAGCGGAAAAAGCGATCGAGGAAGACGCCGAGCCAGCGCCGGATCTCCGGCAGATCGTAGGCGACGCGCTTGGCTTGCGGGAAATCCGGCGGCCAGTCGCCGGCCGCCGCGTCGCCCCAGGCATGGAGCGCGAGGAAGGCGATCTTCGACGGCCGGAAGCCGTGGCGCAGAATGAACCAGAGATTGAAGTCCTGCAGGGCGTAGGGGCCGATCTTGGCCTCCGTGCTCTGCGGCCCCTCGCCTTCCGAGGCCGGCACCAGTTCGGGCGAAATCTCGGTGTCGAGCACCGCCCGGAGGGTGCGGTTCTCCGCCTCGCCGAACTGCCCGGACGCGATCACCCAGCGGATCAGGTGCTGGATCAGGGTCTTGGGCACGCCGGCATTGACGCCGTAATGGCTCATCTGGTCGCCGACGCCGTAGGTGCTCCAGCCGAGCGCCAACTCCGAGAGATCCCCGGTGCCGATCACGATGCCGCCGTGCTGGTTGGCCAGCCGGAACAGGTAATCGGTGCGCAGGCCCGCCTGCACGTTCTCGAAGGTGACGTCGTAGACCGCCTCCCCGCGCCCGAACGGGTGGCCCATATCGGCTAGCATCTGCCGGGCGGCCGGGCGGATGTCGATCTCCTCCGAGGTGGTGCCGAGCGCCCGCATCAGGGCGTGGGCGTTGGTCTTGGTCTCGTCGGAGGTGGCAAAGCCCGGCAGGGTGTAGGCCAGGATGTCCTTTCGCGGCAGCCCGAGCCGATCGAAGGCCTTCGCGACGACGATCAGCGCGTGCGTCGAGTCAAGGCCGCCGGAGACGCCGATCACCGCCCGCTTCGTGCCGGTTGCGGCCAGCCGCTGGGCGAGGCCGGCGACCTGAATGTTGTAGGCCTCGTAGCAATCCTGCGCGAGGCGTGCGGGGTCGGCCGGCACGAAGGGGAAGCGCTCGACCCGGCGCTCGAGCCCGAGATCGCTCTCCGGCGGATCGAGCCGGAAGGGAATCGTCCGCCAGGGCGGGGTGCCGTGCCGTCGGGCGTTGTCGTCGAAGCTGCCGGCCTGAAGCCGCTCCTGAGCGATGAGGTCGAGGTCGATATCGGCCAGCGTCACGACCGGCGCTTGAGGGAAGCGCTGCCCTTCGGCCAGCCGCACGCCGTTCTCGTCGATGCTGGTCTGCCCGTCCCAGGACAGGTCGGTGGTGGATTCCCCCGTCCCGGCCGCCGCGTAGACGTAGGCGCACAGGCCGCGCATCGAGGCGGCGCGGGTCAGCAGGGCGCGGGAATCGGCCCGGCCGACAGTGATCGGGCTGCCCGAGGGGTTGGCGATCACGGTGGCACCGGCGAGCACCGCGTCCATGCCCGGCGTCTGCGGCACCCAGAGATCCTCGCAGACCTCGATCGCGAGGCGGAAACCCGGCAGGTCGTCGGCGGCGAAGATCAGGTCGGTGCCGAACGGCGCCTCGAGCCCGCCGAGGCGGATCGTCTCGCCCGTGATGCCGGCGCCGGAGGCGAAGTGGCGCTTCTCGTAGAACTCCCGGTAGTTCGGCAGGTAGCTCTTCGGCACCACGCCGAGCAGCCGCCCGCCCCGGATCGCCACGGCGCAATTGTAGAGCCGGTTGCGCCAGCGCAGGGGCGCGCCGACGACGAGCAGCGGCGTGAGCCCGGCGCTCTCTTCGACCAGCCGCGCCACGCCCGTCTCGACCGCGTCGAGGAGGGTCGCCTGCAACAGCAGGTCCTCGATGGCGTAGGAGGAGACGCAGAGCTCGGGAAAGACCGCGAGCGCCGCCCCGGCCCCATGCGCCTGCCGCGCGAGGCCTGAGATGTCGGCGACATTGGCCGCCGGGTCGCCCGGATGGCTGCGGCCGGTGCAGGCGGCGACGCGGGCAAAGCCGTGCCGGTAGAGGGAGCGGAAGTTTTTCGGACTCAAGGTCTCTTGGCTCGGATTCGTCACCGGATCTCGCAGCTCACCTGATACGGCAGGAAACCCTGCCAAGCGCCTCTCAGAGCACGATTTAAAGCCTGATTCAGGGGATGCCCGCGACCGGGCCGCCCTCTGTCACCGGGCCTCGAAACATCACCGCCAAGAGCCAACTGCGCTCGATGATATCCGGTTCGCGTCACGCTTGCACCGGCGGGTCGGGCCAGCCCGGAAGAGGGGAGGGCGCCTGCGGGACGAGCGGGGCGAAGGTCGAGGCAAGCGTTCGTTAACGACGATCCGCCTACCTTGGGGCTCGAACCGCTCCGCAGGAGCCGGACCTTGTTTCGAGTCATCTCACAGATCATGCGCGCATCGGGACGGCCTCCCCATTCCCATCGTGATCCATCGCGGCCGAGCCGCGGCGGCGACCGCCTGGACCGGTCGATCGGCGGTATCGCCCATCGGCTGATGAGCCTGCGTTCCAACCTCGCCCGGCGCATCGCCGGGGCGCCGCCGGCCCCGCCGCGGGCGATCCCGCACGCGTTGCCACATCCGGCGCTGCCGCAGCCGGGCGCGGACGGGTTCGACGCCGGCAACGTGCCGAGCTGGCTGGTGCCGCCGGGGGCGATGCTCGGCCGCGCGCCGGCCGCGCCGGAGGACTGGGGTTCGGAAGCTTGGTCGCCCGAACCGGAGGAGGGGCTGTTCGAGATGCCCACGCCCGCCCTGCCCTACGGCGCTCAGCCGGAGATGCCGTTCGAGAGCCGCATCGATCCCCGCGCTTCCGGTCCCGGCGTCCTGGTGCGCACGCCGCGCCGCCCGGCGGCGATCGCGCCCGAGGCCGGCGTGATCCCGGCGGCCCACGCCCTGCCCGCCTCACAGGATGGGTCTTACGGCGTGCCGCAGGCTGCGCTGCCCGAGGCAGTGCGCTTCACCCGCACCCCCGACACCGTTCTGATGGAGCGCCGTCGCCAAGCCCTGGAGGCCGAGCGCGAGGCGCAGCTTCGGGCCCAGGCCCTGCTCGACGCCCAGGCCGCCGCCGAGGCCGCGGCGCTGGAGGCGCAGCGGGCCCGCGAGGCAGCGGAGCGCGAAGCGGCCGAGCGCGCGGCGCAGCGCAGTGCCGAGAGCGACGAGGCCGCCCGGCTGCGCGCCGAGCAGGCCGCTTCCGAGGTGCCGAGCTGGCGCCGCCCGTTCGTGCCGCCGCCCGGCGTGAGCTTCTTCCGCACCCCCGACCGCCGGCAGAAGTCCGTCGTCCAAGCGCCGCAGGCTGAGACTGCGCAACAGGCGGAGGTCGTGCCGCAGGCTGAGGTCTTGCCGCAGGCCGAGATCGCATCGCAGCCCGCGCTGGCGATCGAGGAGATCCGGTTCGACGCGATGCGCTTCGAGGCCGTCGCCGCCGAGTCCCTGCCGGTCGCGCCGCTCCCCGCCTCGGCGGAGGCGCCGGAGGCCGCCCTCTTCGCGGCATTCTACGCGCCCTTCATCCCGCCGGTCCCGGCCGAGCCGTCCGACTGGTCGGATGTGCCGGACTGGTCGGCCCTGCACGGCTGGTTCGGCCCGGCCGAGTCGGTGGTCGAGGTCGCCGAGCCGGTCGCGCCCGCCGCGCCCCGCCCGGTGCTGAACGCCATGGCCGCCCGCGCTGCGATCCGTCCGGTCCGTTCGGCTTTCGCCGAGGCCGCGCCGCAGCCCGCTTTTGAGGCCGCACCGCAAGCCGTCGCACCGCAAGCCGTAGCGCCCGCCCCGGCCCCGGTCTCCGCCGTGGCGGCGGCGCCCGTCGCCGCGCGGCCTTTCACGGCTTATCCGGCTCCGGCCCCCGCCCCGGTCCAGCCTGCCCCGCAGGCCCCCTCCCCTGCCCCCCAGGGGATGACGACGGCGCCGCTGACCATCCCGGCCCGGCCGGTCCTGCTGCGCACCAAGCCCGGTGCCGAGGTCGAGCCGAGCGAAGATCTGGCCGAGGATCTTGCCCAGGACTTCGCGGAAGAGCCGGCTGCCCTCGACACCGTGGACGCGTTCGAGGCGGAAGCCGCCGAGCCCGTGGCGGCCATCGAACCCGAACCCGAAAACCGTCCGCGGGCGATCCTGCCCGAGCGTCCGATGCTGATCCCCGCCGGCCGCCACCTGGAGGCGTCGTTCGTCGGCAATGCCGACTACGAACTGCCCGACCTAGAACTGCTCGCCGAGCCGCCGCTGAACGACGGCGAGGAGGTCGATGCGGACGAGCTGGAGCAGAACGCGCTCAACCTCCAGCAGACCGTGCAGGATTTTGGCGTGCGCGGTGACATCCTCGCCGTGCGCCCCGGCCCCGTCGTCACCCTCTACGAGCTGGAGCCGGCGCCCGGCACCAAGTCGAGCCGCGTCATCGGCCTGTCGGACGACATCGCCCGCTCGATGTCCGCCATCTCCGCCCGTGTCGCCGTCGTCCCCGGCCGCAACGTGATCGGCATCGAACTGCCGAACCCGGTGCGCGAGACCGTGTACCTGCGCGAGCTGCTGGCCTCGGTCGATTTCGTCGAGACCAAGCACAAGCTCGCCTTGTGCCTCGGCAAGAACATCGGCGGCGAGCCGATCATCGCCGACCTCGCCCGCATGCCGCACCTGCTGGTCGCCGGCACCACCGGCTCGGGCAAGTCGGTGGCCATCAACACCATGATCCTGTCGCTGCTCTACCGGCTCAAGCCGGAAGAGTGCCGCCTCATCATGGTCGATCCCAAGATGCTGGAACTGTCGGTCTATGACGGCATCCCGCACCTGCTCTCCCCCGTCGTCATCGACCCGAAGAAGGCGGTCATCGCCCTCAAATGGGCCGTGCGCGAGATGGAGGAACGCTACAAGAAGATGTCGAAGATCAGCGTGCGCAACATCGACGGGTACAATGCCCGGATGAAGGAGGCGCGCGAGCGGGGCGAGATCATCACCCGCACGATCCAGACCGGCTTCGACCGCACCACCGGCGAGGCGGTGTTCGAAGAGCAGGAGATGGACCTCTCGGCCCTGCCCTACATCGTGATCGTCGTCGACGAGATGGCCGACCTGATGATGGTGGCGGGCAAGGACATCGAGGGCGCGATCCAGCGGCTCGCGCAGATGGCGCGTGCGGCCGGCATCCACCTGATCATGGCGACGCAGCGCCCCTCGGTCGATGTCATCACCGGCACGATCAAGGCGAACTTCCCGACCCGCATCTCCTTCCAGGTGACGAGCAAGATCGACTCGCGCACGATCCTGGGCGAGATGGGCGCCGAGCAGTTGCTGGGCCAGGGCGACATGCTGTTCATGGCCGGCGGCGGGCGCACGACGCGCGTGCACGGGCCGTTCTGCTCGGACTCGGAAGTCGAGACCGTGGTCGCCCACCTCAAGCGCCAGGGCCGGCCGTCCTACCTCGAAGCCGTCACGGCGGACGACGGCTCCTCGGAGCAGACGGAGAAGCCGGCCAAGGGCGGGCGAGCCGCGGCCAAGGCCGAGAAGGACGATTTTGCCGAAACCGAAGAGTCCGACGCTCCGGTGTTCGACATCGGCGCCTTCGCGGCCACCGCGGGCGCCGAGGGTGGTGAGCTCTACGAGCAGGCCATCGCCGTGGTGCTGCGCGACCGCAAGGCCTCGACGAGCTACATCCAGCGCCGTCTCCAGATCGGCTACAACCGCGCCGCCTCGATCATGGAGCGGATGGAGATCGAGGGGATCGTCGGGCCGGCCAATCATGCGGGCAAGCGCGAGATCCTGGTCGAGGGCCTCGCGAGCGCACCGTCCAGCGGCTACGACGACGACTGAGACCTCTCACGACCGCGCAGATCCGGCCCCCGTCGCATATTCGCCACAGGGGCCGGGTCTACCCGCGAACACGACATCCGGACGCGCCGCCATCGCGCGCGTCCGCACCGGGACGGTAAGTGCCCCACCGGGACGGCAAGTGCCCCACCGGGACGGCAAGTGCCCCGCGCACCCGCAAGCTTTCGGAGATGCCTACACGATGACTGGCCGACGCCTCTCCCTCGCTGCCGGTCCGCTGCTCGTCGCCGCGCTGGCGCTCCAGCCGCAGCCCGTGGAGGCCCAGGTCTCCTCCTTCCTCGACGGCCTGTTCGGCCGCAAGGAGGAGCCGCCGGCCCCTCCGGCCCGCGCGCCCGAGCCGGAGGCCGCCCCGGCCCCGGCCAAGAAGGCGGCAGCCAAGCCCGGCAAAGGACCGGACAAGGCGGCCGAGAAGTCTGCGGAGAAACCCGCTGAGAAGACCGGCAGCATCAAGGCCGCGGCCAAGCCCGGCGCACCCGCTTCGGCGACGCCGGCAGCGAGCCCCAGCACGCGGGTCGCGGCGGTCGGAGCGCCGTCCCTCGGCGCCTCGCTGCAGGACGCCGACCCGGCCACCGTCGTGGCGGCGGCCAACAGCTATTTCAACGGCTTCCAGACCCTGACCGGCGGCTTCATCCAGATCGGCGCCGACGGGCGGCGCATCGGCGGCAAGCTCACGCTCGCCAAGCCCGGACGCCTGCGCTTCGAGTACGACCAGCCCTCCCCGCTCGAAGTGGTGGCCGACGGCACCTCGGTCGCGGTGCGTGACCGCAAGCTTGGCACCCAGGATCTCTACTTCATCTCGCAGACGCCGCTGAAATTCCTGCTGCGGGAGAAGATCGACCTCGCCCGCGACCTGACGGTGAGCGAGGTGACCAACGATCCGGGCGGCGTACGCATCGGGCTGGAGGACCGCTCGACGCTGGGCGGCACCTCGAAGATCCAGCTCTTCTTCGACGCCGAGATGAAGACCCTGTCGCAATGGCGGATCACCGACCCGCAGGGCTACCTCACCACCGTGCAGCTCTCGAACCTGCAGAAGGGCAAGACGGTCGATGGGTCGCTGTTCTTCATCAATTACGGCCGGTCCGAGGACAAGGCGATGCAGCAGCAGATCGAGGGACGAAACCCCTGAGCTGAGCGCGATGAGGGACGGCAACAACATGGATTGCTTTCCCCCTCCGCATCACCGAAATGTGTTGTCCCACCTCGTGTTGAGTGCTCTCAAATTCTTTGAATAATTCCCCGGATACGCTCAGGCGCATCCCGGCTTTAAGCATCCGTTGAGAGGAAAGCAGGCCTATAGGTGGGCCGTCCAGGTGGGGCGGCCTCCATGGGACGCTGTCCGGCCGCATGTCCGCCCTCGCCGCTCCGTCGCTGTCGATCGCCCTGCCGTTCGAGGCGGCGCTGGCCGAGATGGCCGCGCCCCTGCTCCTGCTCGATGCGGGCGGCAGCGTCGTCTTCGCCAATGCCCACGCGGCGGCCTTGCTCGCCTGCACCGAACCGGTCGGCCTTCCCCCCTCCCCGCCCTGCTGGTGCCCTTCGGCGCCGCGGAGCCGGAGGCTGAGCCCATCCTGGAAGCTGTGCGCGCCGCCCGCCCTGTCCGGGCGCGGCTCACCCTCGGCGACGACCGCCGCGTCGAGGCGGCGCTGGCGCCGCTCTCGACCGGCGGCTTCGCCCTCACCTTCGAGGACGTGACCGAGCAACTCCGCGGCGCGGCCCTGGCCCGGCAGGAGCCACTCACCGGCCTGTGCAACCGCGTCGGCCTGCACGACCGCCTCGACGCGGCGCTGATCGAGGCGGCCCGGACGGGGGCACCACTCGCGGTGCTGATGCTCGACCTCGATCGGTTCAAGACGGTCAACGACACCCTCGGGCATCCGGTCGGCGATGCGCTCCTGCGCAAGGTCGCCGAGCGCCTGCGCCGGGCCACCCGCAGCGGGGATCTGGTCGCGCGGCTCGGCGGCGACGAGTTCGCCATCCTCCAAGTCGATCCCCAAGTCGGCCCCCAAGTTGGTACCCATGCCGGCGTCGAGCAGCCGCACGCGGCCGAGGCGCTGGCACGCCGCCTCGTCGATCTCGTCGGGCGCACCTACGTCGTCGATGGCCACATGCTCAATGTCGGCGTCAGCGTCGGCGTCGCCATCGCCCCCGCCGACGGCCAGAACGCCGACGATCTGCTGAAACACGCCGACCTCGCACTCTACCGGGCCAAGGCCGCGGGCCGGGGCACCTACCGCTTCTTCGAGCCGGCGATGAACGCGCAGATGCAGGCGCGCCGCGGTCTGGAGATCGACCTGCGCCGGGCAATGGCCCTCAAGCAGTTCGACCTCGCCTTCCAGCCGCAGATCCAGCTGGAGAGCGGGGACGTCACAGGCTTCGAGGCGCTGCTGCGCTGGAACCACCCCGAGCGCGGACCGGTCTCTCCGGCCCTGTTCATTCCGTTGGCCGAGGAGATCGGCGTCATCGTCGGCATCGGCGAGTGGGTGTTGCGCACCGCCTGCCGCGAGGCGGCGCGCTGGCCGCACCCCGCATCGATCGCCGTGAACCTCTCGCCCGTGCAGTTCCGCGGCGGCCGGCTGGTCGAGACGGTGACGAACGTGCTGGCCCAGACCGGCCTCGACCCGGCCCGGCTGGAACTGGAGATCACCGAAGGCGCGCTCCTCGAGAACACCGACAGCGTGCTCGACGTGCTGAACGGCCTGCGCGCGCTCGGCGTGAAGATCTCGATGGACGATTTCGGCACCGGCTACTCGTCCCTGAGCTACCTGCAGAAATTCCCCTTCGACAAGATCAAGATCGACCAGTCCTTCGTCCGCGGCATGGAGGACAATGCCGAGTGCGGAGCGATCGTGCGGGCCATCGCCCGGCTCGGCGCCAGCCTCGGCATGCGCACCACCGCCGAAGGGGTCGAGACGGCGACGCAGCTCGACGCCATCCGCGCCGAGGGCTGCACCGAGGTCCAGGGCTACCTGACCGGACGCCCGATGCCGGCCGCCCAGGCCGCCGCCCTGTTGTCCGCCTCGCCCGCTCCCTCGCCCTCGACCTTACCCGCCTGATCCAGGAGCCCGCCGAATGAAGCCGAAAGACCTGCGCCGCCTCGTCTACTACAGCCGCAACCGGGTCGCCGGTGCCCCCGCGGCAATGGACGAGACGATCCGCGGCATCCTGGCCGCGAGCCGCACCAACAACGCCCGCATCGACGTCACCGGGGCGCTGATGTTCAACGCCGGCTGCTTCGCGCAGGTGCTGGAGGGGCCGGAAGACGCGGTCGAGGCCACCTTCGAGCGCATCCAGCAGGACGAGCGCCACGGCGAGGTCTCGCTGCTCGCGTTCGAGGCGGTGGAGACGCGCCTCTTCACCGATTGGTCGATGGCCTATGTCGGGGCCTCGCCGGACGACGCGGCCCGCTACGGCGACGTGGCCGGCGAGAGCGGCTTCGACCTCTCGCGGATGACCGGAGACCGGCTCTGCGCCATGCTGCACGGGCTCGCCCTGGAGGAGGAGGCGGCCGAGGCCTGACGGTTTGCGAGGCGCGCAGGTTCCGCTATCGGAGCGGCTCTTCACGCCACGCTTCTCAGGCAATCCCCGTGCGCCTCACCGTCACGACCTGGAACATCAACTCGGTGCGCCTGCGCATCGAGTCCGTGCTGCGCTTCCTCCGCGAGGCGCAGCCGGACGTGCTGTGCCTGCAGGAGACCAAGTGCCCCGACGACCAGTTCCCGCTCAAGGCGTTCAAGGGATCGGGCTACGAGAACATCGTCTTCGCCGGGCAGAAGGGCTATAACGGCGTCGCGATCATCTCGCGCTTTCCGCTGCTGACCCGCGACGTGATGAGCTTCTGCGAGCGGCCCGATGCGCGCCACATCTCGGCAGTGCTTGGGCCCGAGGCGGGACCGGCGGCGGGGATCGTGCTGCACGATTTCTACGTGCCGGCGGGCGGCGACATGCCCCATCGCGACCTCAACCCGAAATTCGCGCACAAGCTCGACTTCCTGTCCGAATTGCGGGTCTGGGGCGGGCGGCGGGTTTCCGGGCCGGCGATCCTGGTGGGCGACCTCAACGTTGCGCCGCTGGAGCACGACGTCTGGTCGCACAAGCAACTCCTCGATGTGGTGAGCCACACCCCCGTCGAGACCGAAGCGCTCGAGACGCTGCGGGGCGAGGCCGGCTGGATCGACGCGGCGCGGCTCCTCACTCCGGAGCCGGAGAAGATCTACACGTGGTGGAGCTACCGCTCGCCGAACTGGGAACTCGCCAACAAGGGCCGGCGCCTCGACCACGCCTGGGTCTCGCCCGATCTCGCCGGCACTGTGCGCCGGGTCGCGGTGTTCCGCGAGGCGCGCGGCTGGGAGAAGCCGTCCGATCACGTCCCGGTGACGTTGACGTTGGAGCTCTGAGCCGGGAACGCGGAAGCCCGTCCAGGCATTGGGTCTCCAATCTGAGCTTTCGCAATGGAGTCCCACCGCATGCGCTCGATCCTGCGCCAGATCGTCGTCGTCTTCCTGCTGCCCAAGGGCCATCGGCTACCTGCGTCGCCGCTTCGGCGGCGGTCGCGCCGCAGGCTCTCACCGCTCGTACTGAGTGCGGGTTTCCAAAGGGATCATCCCTTTGGCGGGGTGCCGGGGCAGAGCCCCGGCCTCCCTTCAACCAGGGCTCTGCCCTGGACCCGCGAAAGGACCTGTCCTTTCGAAACCCGGATTCCGGCCGACGCGGCGGCGGCTGTAGCCGAACCAGATCGCCAGTCCGAGGCCGAGCCAGGCCAGAAGGCGCAGCCATGTATCGCCGGGCAGGCTCGCCATCAGGGCGAGGCAGGCGAGGATGCCGAACACCGGCACGATCGCGCCGCCCGGCACGCGGAAGGGCCGCGCCCGCTCCGGCTCCGTCCGTCGAAGAATCAGCACGCTGGCGCAGACGAGGATGAACGCGAACAGCGTCCCGATGCTGACGAGTTCGCCGAGGATGTCGATCGGCACCAAAGCCGCCACCACGGCCGTGGCGAGACCGATCACCCCTTGCGCGACGAACGGCGTCCGGCTCCGCGCCCCGATCCGGGCGAACAGGTCCGGCAGCATGCGGTCGCGGGCCATGGCGTAGCAGATCCGCGCTTGGCCATAGAGCGCGGTGAGCGCCGCGGTGGTGAGCCCGATCAACGCGCCCGCCTTGATCGCCGCGGAGAAGCCGGTCAGCCCCGTCACCGCCATGGCCCGCGCGATCGGGTCGGCCACGTCGAGGTCGCGGTAGGGCACGAGGCCGGTGAGCACCGCGGCCACCGCCACGTAGAGCGCCGCGGTAACGAGGAGCGAACCGATCAAGCCCACGGGCGCGTCCCGCTGCGGATTGCGGGTCTCGCCGGCGGCGGTCGAGATGGTCTCGAAGCCGACATAGGCGAAGAACACGACCCCCGCCCCGCGAAAGATGCCGCTCCAGCCGAAGGCGCCGAACGTGCCTTCGTTCGGCGGCACCAGCGGCTGCCACAGTTCGGGCCGCAGATGCCCCACGCCGAGGCCGAGGAAGGTCGAGGATGATCGCGACCTTCAGCGCCACCAGCACGGCATTGGTGCGGGCCGCCTCCCGGTTGTCGCGCATCAGCAGGGCGGTGAGCGCCAGCACGACCAGCGCCGCCGGAAGGTTCACGATCCCGCCCTCCCCCGGCCCCGCGGCCAGCCATGCCGGCAGCCGCAGGCCCGCATCGGCGAGCAGGCTCTGCGCATAGCCCGACCAGCCGACGGCGATGGTCGCCGCCGCCATGGCGAATTCGAGAACCAGATCCCAGCCGATGATCCAGGCCGGCAGGGCGCCCAGCGTGACGTAGGTGTAGGAATAGGTCGAGCCGGCCACGGGGATCATCGCGGCGAGTTCGGCGTAGCACAGGGCCACCAGCCCGCTCGCGACCGCGCCGAGCACGAAGGAGAGCATCAGCCCCGGCCCGGCATAATTCGCCGCCGCCGTGCCGGTGAGCACGAAGATCCCCGCCCCGACGGTTGCGCCGACACCGATGCAGACGAGGCTGAAGGCGGAGAGGTTTCGGGCGAGCGCCGGACCGTCCGAATCGGCGGCGTCCGCGACGAGGGCGGCGATGGGCTTTCGGGCGCCGAGGGCGGAACGGGGCATAGGGTCTCACGTGCCTGACCGGACTGCATCCGGCGAAGCGAAAGCCGGGCCGGATGCGGGGCGGGATCGGGAAGCAGTATGGGGCGGATTTCGCCTCGACGGGCGGCGCCACTGGCACATCCCGCGATTTCGTGTATGGTCCGCGCCGCCTCGACCCGGTTACCGGGCGGGGCTTGTGCCGCTTGCGGCTGACCGTGCTGGACGACATCCCGGCACCGGCCCGACCGCGAGTTTTTCAAAGGTGCCCTTCCCTCCCATGGGCGGCGCCTCCGACCAAACCTCCATCTGAAAGGCCTGCGATGTCGATCACGGCAGAGCGCAAGACCGCGCTCATCAAGGACTACGCCAAGGGCAACAAGGACACCGGCTCGCCGGAGGTCCAGATCGCCATCCTCACCGAGCGGATCACCAACCTGACCGCCCACTTCAAGACCCACGGCAAGGACAACCACTCCCGCCGCGGCCTCCTGAAGCTGGTCTCGCAGCGCCGCTCGCTGCTCGACTACCTGAAGCGCAAGGAAGAGGCGCGCTACCGCACCCTCATCGAGCGCCTCGGCATCCGCCGCTAAGGCCTGCCGAACCTTCGCGCGGTCCCCCACGGGGCCGCGTTTTCACAAGCCGCGCTTCGCACGAAGTGGACGCCGGTTCGGCGTCGGAGAGCGCGGCAGACCAAGAAGGATCGCTCGGGCATGGGGCCCGGCCGGTCCGATCCGGGCGGCTTGAAGGCGCAGGGCGCCAGGGCAGGATCGCGAGACGCTTCCTTAAGACGAAGCGTCTCGCCGTCTTGCCTCTGGCGGCGCCGGGCTCAGCCCACCGCATGTTTGAAGGCGAGAGACATATGTTCGACGTACAACGTGAAGAGCTGATCTGGGGCGACCGCAAGCTCGTCCTCGAGACCGGCAAGACCGCCCGCCAGGCGGACGGCTCCGTGGTCGCCACCTACGGCGAGACCACCGTGCTCGCCACCGTGGTCGCGGGCAAGGAGCCCAAGGCCGGCATCGACTTCCTGCCGCTCACCGTGAACTACCAGGAGCGCGCCTACGCCGCCGGCCGCATCCCCGGCGGCTACTTCAAGCGCGAAGGCCGTCCCTCCGAGAAGGAGACGCTGGTCTCCCGCCTGATCGACCGCCCGATCCGTCCGCTCTTCGTCGAGGGCTGGCGCAACGACACTCAGGTCGTCGTCACCGTTCTCTCCCACGATCTCGAGAACGATCCCGACATCGTCGCGATGGTCGCGGCCTCCGCTGCCCTCACCCTCTCGGGCGTGCCCTTCATGGGCCCGATCGGCGCGGCTCGCGTCGGCTACCTCAACGGCGGCTACAAGCTGAACCCGCTGGTGACGGAAATCGCCGAATCGACCCTCGACCTCGTCGTCGCCGGCACTCAGGACGCGGTGCTGATGGTCGAGTCCGAGGCCAAGGAGCTCTCCGAGGACGTGATGCTCGGGGCCGTGATGTTCGGCCACAAGCATTTCCAGCCGGTGATCGAGGCGATCATCCGTCTGGCCGAGAAGGCCGCCAAGGAGCCGCGCGACTTCACCCCGCCGGAGAACGCCGACGTCGAGGCCGCCGTTCTCGCGGTCGCCGAGACCGAACTGCGTGAGGCCTACAAGAAGACGGTCAAGCAGGAGCGCTACGCCGCCGTCGACGCCGTGAAGGCGAAGGTCGTGGCCGCGCTCTGCCCGGCCGAGGGCGAGCAGAAGTTCAGCCCTGAGAAGGTCAAGGCGGCCTTCAAGGAAGCGCAGTCGAAGGTGGTCCGCTGGAACATCCTCGACACCGGAAGCCGCATCGACGGCCGTGACGTCAAGACGGTCCGCTCGATCGTCTCCGAGGTCGGCGTGCTGCCCCGCGCCCACGGTTCGTCGCTGTTCACCCGCGGCGAGACCCAGGCGCTGGTCGTGGCCACGCTCGGCACCGGCGAGGACGAGCAGTTCATCGACGCGCTGGAGGGGACCTACAAGGAGCGCTTCCTGCTCCACTACAACTTCCCTCCCTACTCCGTCGGCGAGACCGGCCGCATGGGTTCGCCCGGCCGCCGCGAGATCGGCCACGGCAAACTCGCCTGGCGCGCGATCCGGCCCGTTCTGCCGCCGGCCCACGAGTTCCCGTACACGATCCGCGTGGTCTCCGAGATCACCGAGTCGAACGGCTCCTCCTCGATGGCTTCGGTCTGCGGCGGTTCGCTATCGCTGATGGATGCGGGCGTGCCCCTGCGCCGTCCGGTCGCCGGCATCGCCATGGGCCTCATCCTCGAAGGTGAGCGCTTCGCCGTGCTGTCCGACATCCTCGGCGACGAGGATCACCTCGGCGACATGGACTTCAAGGTGGCCGGTTCGGAGGAGGGCATCACCTCCCTCCAGATGGACATCAAGATCGCCGGCATCACCGAGGAGATCATGAAGATCGCCCTCGCCCAGGCCAAGGACGGCCGCGCCCACATCCTGGGCGAGATGTCCAAGGCCCTGACTGCGGCCCGTCCGGAGCTCGGCGAGTACGCGCCGCGCATCGAGACGATGCAGATCCCCACCGACAAGATCCGTGACGTGATCGGCACCGGCGGCAAGATCATCCGCGAGATCGTCGAGAAGACCGGCGCCAAGATCAACATCGAGGATACCGGCATCGTCAAGATCGCCTCCTCCGACGGCAAGGCGATCAAGGCGGCCTATAACTGGATCCGCTCCATCGTCGCCGAGCCCGAGGCCGGCACGATCTACGACGGCACGATCGTCAAGATCATGGAGTTCGGCGCCTTCGTGAACTTCTTCGGCGCCAAGGACGGCCTCGTCCACATCTCGGAGCTGGCCGCCCAGCGCGTTGCCAAGGTCGGCGACGTCGTGAAGGAGGGCCAGAAGGTCAAGGTGAAGTTCCTGGGTGCCGACGAGCGCGGCAAGATCCGCCTCTCGATGAAGGTCGTCGATCAGGAGACCGGCGAGGACCTCACCGAGAAGCTGAAGGCCGAGCGGGCTGAGCGCGGCGAGCCGGAGCGCGAGGAGCGCAGCGACCGCGGTGATCGTGGCGACCGTGGCCCCCGCCGCGACCGCGGCGAGCGCCGCCGGGAATCGTCGGGCGAGTAAGCCCCGTCCCGCACGCCATACCGGACGTTTGAAGAGCGCGGTCCCTCCGGGGACCGCGCTCTTTGCTTGTGACCCTCGGCCATTTTGCGCAATGGCAAAGTATCGATTGCCTATTTTTCATACAGAATCGGTAAATCTGGAATAATTCAACCCTCGCTAAGCTGAGCCGGATTAGGGCCAAGACTTCCCCGTCTATTCTAATAAAATAAGGGGGAAGCTTATGAGAACCGCTCGCCAGAGCCGCGCTGTGCTGCGGCCGATGCTGCTTGGCTCTGTTGCCTGTACAAGCATCGTTGCGGCTTTCATCCATCCGGCGCGGGCGCAAGTCACGGACATCAACACCGGCCTGCCGACCGCTCAGGCGGTCCATCCGCTCGCCGCGTCCCCCTCGGTCGGCGGCGTCACCCTCGATATGATCAGCGTCGTCGGGTCCGGGTCCGGGCGCGGCCTCGTCGTCGACAGCTCAGGCTCGCAGGTCGGCTACCTCGCCCGGCGCCTGCGCTCTTCGACCAAGACCGATACGCCGCTGATCGACACGCCGCAGGCGATCTCGGTGGTGACGGAAGCGCAGATCCGCGACCAGAACGTGCAGAGCATCGGCGAGGCGCTGCGCTACGTCCCCGGCGTCGCCATCGCCCAGGGCGAGGGCCACCGCGACGAGATCCTGATCCGCGGCCAGCGCACGACGGCCGACTTCTTCGTCAACGGCATCCGCGACGACGCGCGCTACTTCCGCGACCTCTACAACACCCAGCGCATTGAGGTGTTGAAGGGCCCCAACGCGATGATCTTCGGCCGCGGCGGCGGAGGCGGCGTGGTCAACCGCGTGCTCAAGGAGGCCGACGGGGTGCCGATCCGCGAGGTGCTGGTGCAGGGCGGCCAGTTCGGGAACAAGCGCATGGCGGTCGATCTCGGCGACCGCGTCTCCGACAGCGCCTTCTTCCGCCTCAACGGCGTGTTCGAGGATACCGGCACCTATCGCGACTTCATCGACATCCGCCGCTACGGCGTGAACCCGACGATGACCTTCCTGCTCGGGCCGCAGACGACCCTGCGCCTGTCCTACGAGTTCTTCTCCGACAACCGCATCGCCGACCGCGGCATCCCCTCGCAGTTCGGGCGCCCCTGGCGCTATCGCGAGAACACCAGCACGCTGTTCGGCGCGCCCTTGATCTCGAACGGCTCCGTCGATGCCCATATCGGCAACGCGCAGCTCGACCATGTCTTCGAGAGCGGCGTCGTGATGCGCAGCCAGACGCGGATCGCCGACTACGCGAAGTACCATCAGAACGCCTACCCCAACAGCCCGGTCAGTGCCGACGAGACCGCGTTCGTAATGCGCGGCTACGGCAGCCAGACCGACCGCACGAACTATTTCAATCAGACCGACTTCACCTACAAATTCAACACCGGCCCCCTCGCCCACACCGTGGTGGCCGGCCTGGAACTCGGTTTTCAGGAGGGGATCGACTTCCGGCGCGACTTCATCTGGAATTCGACCGGCACCCGCAACCTCCCCGTCAATCCCTTCGCGCCGACCACGACCGAGGGTGCAACGCTGCGGAATCTCGCGTCGGGCCGCAACAACACCTATCGGCTCGGCGTGTTCTCCGCCTTCGCCCAGGACCAGATCGAGATCGACGAGCATCTGCAGTTCATCGTCGGCGCACGCTTCGACCGCTTCGATTTCCAATCGCGCGACCGTCGTCCCGACGCCGCGACCGGGCTGCCTGCCCAACCGAACAGCCGCATCGACAATCTCATCTCGCCGCGGGTCGGCGTCGTGGTGAAACCGCTGCCGAATCTCGCCTTCTACGGCAGCTATTCGGTGTCCTTCCTGCCGAGCGCGGGTGATCAGTTCCGCGTGCTGGACCCGATGACCGCTTTGTCCGCACCCGAGCGGTTCGAGAACGCGGAAATCGGCGTGAAATACGAGATCACGCCGGCCCTGATCCTCACCGCTGCGCTGTTCAACCTCGATCGCGACAACCAGCCGATCCCGTCATCCACCGAAGCGGGTTTCTCCGCCGGCCCGGGCAAGACGAACACAAGGGGGGCCGAGATCGGCATTGCCGGCTACGCGACCGATTGGTGGCAGATCTCCGGCGGCTACGCCTATACCGAGCCGCGCATCGTCGCCGACATCGATGACGACGGCGACGTGATCCGAGCCGGCAACCTCGTCGGCGGCGTTCCGCTCAACACCTTCAGCCTGTGGAATAAATTCGACATCGGCGAGCGCTTCTCCGTCGGCGTCGGCTACCTCTACCAGGATGCCAGCTTCGCATCGTCGGACAACACGGTGCGCCTGCCGAGCTTCTCGCGCTTCGATGCCGGCGTGTTCTACGCCTTCAGCGAGACCATGCGCGCTCAGGTCAACATCGAGAATCTGTTCGACCGGCGCTACGTCATCTCCGCGCACAACAACAACAACATCCTGCCCGGCGCGCCCCGGACCGTGCGCTTCCAGCTCATCGCGCGGTTCTGACCAGCGGGGGCGCCCGAGGCTTCCGCGCCCGCGCGCCCTCCCCTAACACCGGGGCGACGCCCGCCCTGCGGGTGCCTCGCCCCGGAGCCCTCATGTCCGACGATCTCGTCTTCTACACCAACCCGATGTCCCGCGGCCGGATCGTCCGCTGGATGCTGGAAGAGGTCGGCGCCCCCTACCGCACCGAGATCCTCGGCTATGGCACCTCCATGAAGGCGCCTGCCTACCGGGCGATCAACCCGATGGGGAAGGTGCCGGCGCTGCGCCACGGCGAGACGGTGGTGACCGAGTGCCCCGCAATCCTCGCCTATCTCGCCGACGCCTTCCCGCAGGCCGGCCTCGCCCCTGAGCCTAGCCACCACGACCGCGGCCCCTATTACCGCTGGCTGTTCTTCTGCGCCGGGCCGCTCGAGGCGGCGGTGACGAACGGCGTGCTCAAGGTGAGCGTCCCCGACGACCCGCGCATGCAGGGCATGGTCGGCTATGGCAGCCTGGAGACGGCCCTCGACACGCTCGAAACCGCCGTTTCCGGGGTGGAGTTCGTGGCGGGCGACCGGTTCAGCGCCGCCGACCTCTACGTCGCCGCGCATCTCGGCTGGGGCATGCAGTTCGGCACGATCCCGAAGCGCCCGGCCTTCGAGGCCTATGCCGGGCGCCACCTCGCCCGCGAGGCGGCCGCGCGGGCGCGGGCGATCGATGACGCTTTGCTCGCCGAGGCGCAGGCGGCGTCATAGTCGCCGACCGACGGAACGGCCCCGCCCGCCCCGCGTTCGCCCCGCGAAGTCGCACCAGCGTCGAGAAGGAGTGCGTTGACCGTGAACGAGATGATCGAGGACATTTTTTTCGGGCGAGCCGAACCTGAGCATGACCGAGCGGGCGGTCTCCGTCGCGCTGGGGCTCGGCATCGCCGCCGCGGCGGCTCAGCCCCGGCCGAACAAGCTCCTGAGCCTCGCCGCCCTTGTGGTTGGCGTCGGGCTTGCCGTGCGCGGCGCCACCGGCCATTGCGCGGTCAAGGCGGTCACGGCGGGCGGGCGCGACCTGACCGGCTGATCTCGGGCGTTTCGCGATCGAAGCTGCGCGTGGTCGCGACGCGATCAGGCGCAGCCTCAATCGGCCGAGACGTCGGCCGAAGACCGGGGCGCGGACGCGTCCGGTTTCCCGTCTGGAACGGAGCCGGCCTCGAAGCGCCTCCGCGCCTCTTGAATGGCCGCATGGTTCTGCTCGGCCCAGCCGACGAGGTGAGCGAGCGGATCAAGGAGCGCGCTTCCCAACGGCGTCAACCGGTACTCGACACTCGGCGGCTTCGTCGGGAACACCGTCCGTGCGATGAGGCCGTCCCGTTTCGAGATCGCGAAACGTCTGCGTCAGCATCCGCTTGGAGATGTCGGGGACCATGCGGGCAACCGCGCTGAACCGGCCCGGCCCTGCGGCCAATGCGATCAAGATCAGCATCGACCACTTGTCGCCGACCCGATCCAGCACATCGCGGACCGGACATGACGCGATCTCCGCGAAACTGGACTGCCAGACGGCAAACCTCCGTGCCAATTCGATCTGACCCGGCCGGAGAGCGGTTCCGTCGCTGTCACCTTGTCCCAAAGAAGTGCCTCCTTCACGGCTCACGCGGTCTCAATTAGGTACCACGTACCGCATGGGAACCGAGTGGGACCACCGTCATGAGCACATCCGAACCACGTCTTTTCGTGACCGGTGCCACCGGCCAGCTCGGCCGGCTGGTGATCGAAGCCTTGCTGAAGAGGGTGTCGGCCGACAGCATCGTGGCGGGTGTCCGCTCGCTTGAAAGTGCTGCGGCGGAGGACCTGCGCGCGCGAGGCGTCACGCTCCGCGTGGCCGACTACGCGCGTCTTGAGACATTGGCGGAAGCCTTTCGCGGTATCGACCGCCTGCTGCTCATCTCGTCCAGCGAGATCGGCCAGCGCGTTGCCCAGCACCAGAACGTCATCCAAGCCGCCCGGCAATCCGGCGTGAGCCTGATCGCCTATACCAGCCTGCTTCGCGCCGACACCTCGCCACTCGCCCTGGCGGACGAGCATCGGCGGACGGAAGATGCGCTGAAGGCTTCCGGCTTGTCCTTCGCCGTGCTGCGCAATGGCTGGTACACCGAGAACTACGCCGCCTCGATCGCGCCGGCCCTGGCCCATGGGGTATTTCTGGGCAGTGCGGGCGAGGGCCGGATCGCCTCCGCCGCGCGGGCGGACTTCGCCGAGGCCGCCGCCGTCGTGCTGACGACAGACGGCCATGACGGACGCGTCTACGAACTGGCGGGGGATGACGCCTACACCCTGGATGAGTTCGCGGCAGCGGTGAGCGTGCTGTCCGGCCAGACGGTCGTCTACCGGAACCTGACGGAGGCTGCGTTCAAGGCGGCCCTGATCGCTGCCGGCCTGCCGGAGGACTTCGCGGCGCTGCTCGCCGATTCGGATACGGCAGCGGCCCAGGGCGGACTCAACGATACGAACCGCCAGTTGAGCGGGCTGATCGGCCGACCGACGATCCCTTATCGCACCACAATCGCCGGAACGATCAGCGGGATGGCGGCCCAAGGCTGACGCTTTCGGCGCGCCGGTGGCCGCGGCTTCGGCTTCCGGGCCCAACGAAAAAGAGGCGCCCCGCGAGGAGCGCCTCTTTTCTCTTCAAAGCGGGCTGCCGCCTGTCAGAGCGAGCGGCTGCTGGTCCGGCCGGCGATGAAGCCGTAGATCGCCAGCACCACGCAGGCGCCGACGATGGAGCCGATGAAGCGCGCGCCCTCGTTGGGCCCGTACCAGCCGACCGCCTGACCGATGAAGGTCGCGACGAAGGCGCCGACGATGCCGAGGATCGTCGTCAGGATGAAGCCGGACGGCTCCTTGTCACCGGGCATGATGAACTTGGCGATGATGCCGGCCACGAAGCCGATGATGATGGTCCAGAGAATTTCCATGTCGTCCCAACCCCGAAAGTCGTCGTCGATCTGAAGCTCCGGCCGGAAGACTTGGCCGTATTCGGATGACAAACGCGCGAGCGACGACGCCGGTTGCCTTGGGAAATGCGGGACCGTCCAAAAAATCCGGGCCTGCGCGACCGGCCCCGCCTCCGGCATTCCGACGCGCCGCTCGAACCCCTTTACGGGGTACCGCTCCGGGCGGCAGAAGGGTTCGCTTCCTTCACGAATCGAGACCGGCGACCCTACGATGACCATCGAACGCTACGAGACCGGCCCGCGCATGTCCCAGGCGGTCGCCCATGGCGACCTCGTGTTCCTGGCGGGTCAGGTGGCCGCCGACGTGGTCGGCACCGGCGTCACCGCACAGACGCAGCAGATCCTGGAACAGATCGACCGGCTGCTGATGGCGACGGGCAGCGACAAGGCCCGCATCCTCTCGGCGACCGTCTATCTCGCCGATATCGGAAGCTTTGCCGAGATGAACGCCGCCTGGGACGCCTGGGTCGACAAGGGGAACCCGCCCGCCCGCGCTACCGTCGAGGCGCGGCTCGCCGGGCCGGAATACCTCGTCGAGATCGTGGTCACGGCTGTCCGGGGCAAATCGTGATCCGGCGGCTTCTGCTGGGAGGGCTCGCCGCCCTCCCCCTCCTCTGCGCGGCCGGCGGGGTGCGGGCCGAGGAGCGGGTCGTCAACATCTACAACTGGTCGGACTACATCGACCCGAAGGTGCTCGACGACTTCACCAAGGAGACGGGGATCAAGGTCGTCTACGACACCTACGACAACAACGAGATCCTCGAGACGAAGCTCCTGGCCGGCAAGTCCGGCTACGACATCGTCGTGCCCTCCGGCCCCTTCCTTCAGCGCCTGATCAAGGCGGGCGTGTTCCTGCCGCTCGACAAGGCGAAGATCCCGAACCTCAAACACGCTTGGCCCGAGATCAGCACCCGGCTCCAGGCCTATGATCCGGGCAACGCGTTCGCCGTCGATTACATGTGGGGCACCACCGGCATCGGCGTGAACGTCTCGGCCGTGCGCGAGCGCCTCGGCGCCAACGCCCCCCTCAATAGCTGGAGCCTCGTGCTCAATCCCGGCTCGATCGCGAAGCTGAAGGATTGCGGAGTCATGCTTCTCGACTCCCCCGAGGATCTGATTCCCTCGATCCTGCCCTTCTACGGCTTCAAGTCGGATTCGAAGCGCTGGGACGACATCACCGCGGTGACCGACGCGCTCTACAAGGTCCGCGGCGCGGTGCGGAAATTCCACTCCTCGGAATACGTCAACGGGCTCGCCAACGGCGATGTCTGCCTCGCGGTCGGCTATTCCGGCGACGTGATGCAGGCGAAGAAGCGCGCCGAGGAATCGAAGAACGGCATCGAGATCGCCTACTTCATCCCGAAGGAAGGCGCGCTGATGTGGTTCGACGCCTTCGCGGTCCCGAAGGATGCCGCCCACCCGGCCGAGGCGCATGCCTTCATCGACTACATGATGCGTCCCGAAGTGGCGGCGGCCAACACCAACTTCGTTTCCTTCGCCAACGGCAACCTCGCCGCGCGCAAGCTCGTGAAGCCGGAGCTTCTCAACAATCCCGGCATCTACCCCGACGAGACGACGATGCAGCGGCTCTCGGTCAACACTGCCTGGAACGACTCGACCCAGCGCTTCGTCACCCGGGCCTGGACGCGGGTGCGCACCGGCCGCTGAGCGCCCTCTCTCGGAGCCCAATCACCCCTTCGGCGGGGGTGCCGGGGCAGCGCCTAACGAGAAAGGCCCCGGCTCTTCCGAGCCGGGGCCTTTCTCATGTCGTGGGTCTGGAAAGGAGCGGCCGATTACTCGGCCGCCGCCGGGGGCAGCTCGCTGAGTTCAGCGGCGTTGGCCGCGTTCTCGGCGGAGCGCTGCTGAAGGATCAGGTTGTCACGGCGGCGCGCGATGGAGCGGATGTCCGCCGCGAGCGAGCCGGTGCCAGCCGGGATGAGCGAGCCGACGATGACGTTCTCCTTCAGGCCGTCCAAGGTATCGACCTTGCCGTTGACCGCCGCCTCCGTGAGGACGCGGGTGGTCTCCTGGAACGAGGCCGCCGAGATGAACGACTTGGTCTGCAGCGACGCCTTGGTGATGCCGAGCAGGACGGGCACGCCCTGGATCGGCTTTTTGCCCTCGGCGAGGAGCTTCTCGTTGAAGTCGGCCAGTTCGGTGCGGTCGATCTGATCGCCCGTGAGGATGTCGGAGTCGCCGCCGTCGGTGATTTCCACCTTCTGCAGCATCTGCCGGACGATGACCTCGATGTGCTTGTCGTTGATCGACACGCCCTGGAGCCGGTAGACCTCCTGGATCTCGTTGACGAGGTAGGCGGCAAGCTCCTCCACGCCCTTGATCGCCAGGATGTCGTGCGGCGCCGGGTTGCCGTCGACGATGTAGTCGCCGAGTTCCACCACGTCCCCGTCCTGCAAGTGGATGTGCTTGCCCTTCGGGATCAGGTACTCGACGGCATCGGAGCCGTCGTGCGGCGTCAGCGTCAGACGACGCTTGTTCTTGTAGTCGCGGCCGAAGGCGATCGAGCCCGACTTCTCGGCGATGATCGCCGCATCCTTCGGACGACGCGCCTCGAACAGCTCCGCCACCCGCGGCAGACCGCCGGTGATGTCGCGGGTCTTGGCCGAGTCCGTCGAGACACGGGCGAGCACGTCGCCGGCCCGCACCTTCGCACCCGGATCGAGACCGATGATGGCATCGACCGGCAGGTAGTAGCGGGCGTCCGAACCGCGGGCCAGCTTCACCGGCTTGCCGTCCTGATCCAGCACGAGCATGGCCGGCTTCAGGTCGGAGGTGCGGGATGAACCGCGCCAGTCGATGACGACGCGCTTGGCGATGCCGGTCGACTCGTCGGTGGTCTCGGTGATGGACTGGCCATCATAGAGATCCTCGTAGCCGACGATGCCGTCCACCTCGGCGACGATCGGACGGGTGTAGGGGTCCCACTCGGCGATCCGCTGGCCGCGCTTGATCGTGTCGCCCTCGTCGACGCGCACACGGGCACCGTATTGCAGGCGGTGCACCGCCCGCTCGGTCCCGTCCGGCCCGACGATCACCACGGCGACCGAACGGCCGGTGGCGATGAGGTCGCCATCCGAGTTCTTGGCCAGCGAGCGGTTGCGGATCTTGATCGTGCCCTCGAAGCTCGACTCGACGAAGGACGAATCCGCGATCTGCGCCGCACCGCCGATGTGGAAGGTACGCATGGTGAGCTGGGTGCCCGGCTCGCCGATCGACTGCGCCGCGATGACGCCGACAGCCTCGCCCATGTTGACGGGCGTGCCGCGGGCCAGATCGCGCCCGTAGCAGGTGGCGCAGACGCCGCTCTTGGTCTGGCAGACCAGCACCGAGCGGATCTTCACCTCCTGGATGCCGGCGGCGTTGATCGCCGGCAGGTGACGCTCCTCGATCGTCTCGTTCGTCTTGACGATGACGGTGCCGTCCTGCGCCACCAGATCCTCGGCCGTGGCGCGGCCCAGGATACGGATGGAGAGCGGGGCGACGACCTGGCCGGCATCGATGATGGCGCGCATCTTGATGCCGTTGGTCGTGCCGCAATCGACCTCGCGGATGACCGCGTCCTGCGCCACGTCCACCAGACGACGCGTCAGGTAGCCCGAGTTCGCGGTCTTCAACGCCGTGTCCGCGAGACCCTTACGGGCGCCGTGGGTGGAGTTGAAGTACTCGAGAACGTCGAGGCCTTCCTTGAAGTTCGAGATGATCGGCGTCTCGATGATCTCACCCGACGGCTTGGCCATGAGGCCGCGCATCGCCGCGAGCTGCTTCATCTGCGCGGGCGAACCACGGGCGCCCGAGTGGCTCATCATGTAGATCGAGTTGACCTGCTTGTCGGCCCCGTTCTCGTCCTTCTGGACGGCGGAGATCCGGCCCATCATCTCGGCGGCGAGCTTGTCCGAGCACTTGGCCCAGGCATCGACGACCTTGTTGTACTTCTCGCCCTGGGTGATCAGGCCGTCGTTGTACTGCTGCTCGTAATCCTTCACGAGCGTGCGGGTGTCCTCGACGATCGACCACTTGTTCTCCGGCACGACCATGTCGTCCTTGCCGAACGAGATACCGGCCTTGAACGCGTGGCTGAAGCCGAGCGCCATGATGCGGTCGCAGAAGATCACCGACTCCTTCTGACCGCAGTGGCGGTAGACGGTGTCGATCATCGCCGAGATCTCCTTCTTCGTCATCAGCTTGTTGACGACGTCGAAGGGCACCTTCGGGTGCATCGGCAGCACGCCGGACAGGATCACGCGGCCCGGCGTGGTGTCGTAGATCCGGGAGACGGGCTCGCCATCGGGGCCGAGGCCGCGCCAGCGCCACTTGATCTTCGAGTGCAGCGAAACGGACTTGGCCGCGAGCGCGTGCTCGAGCTGACCGATATCGCCGAACACACCCTGCATCGGGTTGTTCTTGTCGTCGGCCTTGTGCTCGCCGACCGAGCCGTCGGCGACGATCGAGAGGTAGTAGAGGCCCAGCACGATGTCCTGCGACGGCACGATGATCGGCTGACCATTGGCTGGGTGCAGGATGTTGTTGGTCGACATCATCAGGACGCGCGCCTCCAGCTGAGCCTCGAGGCTCAGGGGAACGTGCACGGCCATCTGGTCGCCGTCGAAGTCGGCGTTGAACGCGGCGCAGACCAGCGGGTGAAGCTGGATCGCCTTGCCCTCGATCAGCTTCGGCTCGAACGCCTGGATGCCGAGGCGGTGCAGCGTCGGCGCGCGGTTGAGCATGACGGGATGCTCGCGGATGACCTCATCCAGGATATCCCAAACCTCGGGCTTCTCCTTCTCGACGAGCTTCTTCGCCTGCTTGACGGTGGCGGAGAAACCCTTGGCGTCGAGGCGCGCGTAGATGAACGGCTTGAACAGCTCGAGCGCCATCTTCTTCGGCAGGCCGCACTGGTGCAGCTTCAGCTCGGGACCGACCACGATGACCGAACGGCCGGAGTAATCGACGCGCTTGCCGAGCAGGTTCTGGCGGAAGCGGCCCTGCTTGCCCTTCAGCATGTCGGCGAGCGACTTCAGCGGACGCTTGTTGGCACCCGTGATGACGCGGCCGCGGCGGCCGTTGTCGAACAGCGCATCGACCGCTTCCTGAAGCATGCGCTTCTCGTTGCGGATGATGATGTCCGGCGCGCGCAGCTCGATCAGCCGCTTGAGGCGGTTGTTGCGGTTGATGACGCGGCGATAGAGGTCGTTGAGGTCGGACGTGGCGAAGCGGCCGCCGTCCAGCGGGACCAGCGGGCGCAGGTCCGGCGGGATGACGGGCACGACCGTCAGGATCATCCACTCGGGCTTGTTGCCCGAGAGCTGGAACGCCTCGATGATCTTGAGGCGCTTCATCAGCTTCTTGGGCTTCAGCTCGGAGGTCGTCGTCGCGATCTCCTCCTTGAGCGACGTCGCGATGCCCTCGAGGTCGAGTTCCATCAGGATGCGCCGGATCGCCTCGGCGCCGATCATCGCCGTGAACGAATCCTCGCCGTACTCCTCCTGCGCGCGCAGGTACTCCTCCTCCGAGAGGAGCTGACGCTCCTTCAGGGGGGTGAGGCCCGGCTCGATGACGACGTAGGACTCGAAGTACAGGATCCGCTCAAGGTCCTTGAGCGCCATGTCGAGCAGCAGGCCGATGCGGCTCGGCAGCGACTTCAGGAACCAGATATGGGCGACGGGGGCGGCCAGCTCGATATGGCCCATGCGGTCGCGACGGACGCGGGCGAGGGTGACCTCGACGCCGCACTTCTCGCAGATGACGCCCTTGTACTTCATGCGCTTGTACTTGCCGCACAAGCACTCGTAATCCTTGATCGGCCCGAAGATGCGCGCACAGAACAGGCCGTCGCGCTCGGGCTTAAAGGTACGGTAGTTGATCGTCTCGGGCTTCTTGATCTCGCCGTAGGACCAAGACAGAATTTTCTCGGGCGACGAGATCGAGATCTTGATCTGGTCGAAGCTCTGCGGCTGGGCCTGCTGATTGAAAAGGTTCATGACCTCTTGGTTCATGATCCGCTCCTTGCTCGCCGGCTGCCCCGCGCCTGGGCAGTCACGGCTTGATCCTCATGGCGCCGCGCTCGTCCGGAGCGCCGCTGGCCGTCGTCGTGCTTGGGAAGGCCCCGCCCCTTCCTGCTCGACCGCGGCGGGGCCTCGGGAAAGGCACCGCTGCGGGAGGTGATGGCTGTCGTTACTCGGCGGCGTCGGCCGGCGGCTCGATCTGGTCGTTGGCCGCCTGCTGCTGCTTGGAGGAGGTGAGCTCGACGTTGAGGCCGAGCGAGCGCATCTCCTTGACGAGCACGTTGAAGGATTCGGGGATGCCGGCCTCGAACGTGTCGTCGCCGCGGACGATCGCCTCGTAGACCTTGGTGCGGCCGGCCACGTCGTCCGACTTCACCGTGAGCATCTCCTGCAGCGTGTAGGCCGCGCCGTAGGCCTCCAGCGCCCAGACCTCCATCTCACCGAAGCGCTGACCGCCGAACTGCGCCTTACCGCCCAGCGGCTGCTGGGTGACGAGCGAGTACGGGCCGATCGAGCGCGCGTGGATCTTGTCGTCCACGAGGTGGTGCAGCTTCAGCATGTAGATGTAGCCCATGGTGACCTTGCGGTCGAAGGGCTCGCCGGTCCGCCCGTCGTAGAGCGTCGACTGCGCCGAGCGGTCGAGCCCGGCCATCTCCAGCATCGTCTCGATGTCGGCTTCCTTGGCGCCGTTGAACACCGGGGTGGCCATCGGCACGCCGCGGCGCACGTTGTTGCCCGCCTCGGCCAGAGCCTCGTCGGACAGCCCCTCGAGTTCGGACGGCGAGTAGATCGCTTCCATCTCAGCCCGCAGCGGCGCGATGTCCTGGTTCTTCAAATAGGCATCGACCGCCTTGGAGACCTTGCGACCCAAGCCCGCAGCCGCCCAGCCCAGATGGGTTTCCAGGATCTGGCCGACATTCATGCGCGAGGGCACGCCAAGCGGGTTGAGCACGATGTCGGCATGCGTGCCGTCTTCGAGGAACGGCATGTCCTCGATCGGCACGATACGCGACACGACACCCTTGTTGCCGTGGCGGCCGGCCATCTTGTCGCCGGGCTGGATCTTGCGCTTCACCGCCACGAAGACCTTGACCATCTTCATGACGCCGGGCGGAAGCTCGTCGCCGCGCTGCAGCTTCTCGACCTTGTCGAGGAAGCGCTGCTCAAGGCGCTTCTTCGACTCATCGTACTGCTTCTGCATCGCCTCGATTTCCGTCATCATACGGTCGTCGACGACGGCGAACTGCCACCATTGCGAGCGGGGATACTCGCTGATGATCTCGCGGGTCAGCGTGGTGTCTTTGCGGAAGCCCTTCGGGCCGGCGATCGGCGACTGACCGATCAGCACCTCGGCCAAGCGGGCATAGGTGTTGCGGTCGAGGATGGTCTGCTCGTCGTCGCGGTCCTTGGCGAGACGCTCGATCTCCTCGCGCTCGATCGCCTGGGCGCGCTCGTCCTTGTCGACGCCGTGGCGGTTGAACACCCGCACCTCGACGATCGTGCCGGTCACGCCCGGGGGAACCCGGAGCGAGGTGTCGCGCACGTCCGAGGCCTTCTCGCCGAAGATGGCGCGCAGGAGCTTTTCCTCCGGCGTCATCGGGCTCTCGCCCTTCGGCGTGATCTTGCCGACGAGGATGTCGCCGGCATGCACCTCGGCGCCGATATAGACGATGCCGGCCTCGTCGAGGTTCTTGAGCGCCTCTTCCGAGACGTTCGGGATGTCGCGGGTGATTTCCTCCGGACCCAGCTTGGTGTCGCGGGCCATCACCTCGAATTCCTCGATGTGGATCGAGGTGAACACGTCATCCTTCACGATCCGCTCGGAGAGCAGGATCGAGTCCTCGAAGTTGTAGCCGTTCCACGGCATGAACGCGACGAGCACGTTGCGGCCGAGCGCGAGCTCACCGAACTCGGTCGAGGGACCGTCGGCGATGATCTCGCCCTTCTTCACCGGCTCGCCGACGCGCACCAGCGGCTTCTGCGTGATGCAGGTCGACTGGTTGGAGCGCTGGAACTTCTGCAGGCGGTAGATGTCGACGCCGGGCTTGGTCGGGTCGGTCTCTTCCGAGGCGCGGATGACGATACGGGTGGCGTCCACCTGATCGACGATGCCGGAGCGGCGGGCGGCGATGGCGGCACCGGAGTCGCGGGCGACCACGGCCTCCATGCCGGTGCCGACGAAGGGCGCGTCGGCGCGAACCAGCGGCACCGCCTGGCGCTGCATGTTCGAGCCCATCAGCGCGCGGTTGGCGTCGTCGTTCTCGAGGAACGGGATCAGCGCCGCGGCGACCGAGACGAGCTGCTTCGGCGACACGTCCATGAGATCGACGCGGTCGGGGGCGACCACGATGACCTCACCCGCGCGGCGGCAGACCACGAGGTCGTCCGTCAGCTTGCGGCCCTCGTCCATGCCGGCATTGGCCTGGGCGACATAGTACTTCGCCTCTTCCATGGCGGAGAGGTAGGCGACCTCGTCGGTCACCACGCCGTCCTTCACCCGGCGGAACGGCGTCTCGATGAAGCCGTACTTGTTCACGCGGGCGAAGGTCGCCAGCGAGTTGATCAGGCCGATATTCGGGCCTTCCGGGGTCTCGATCGGGCAGATGCGGCCGTAATGGGTCGGGTGCACGTCGCGCACCTCGAAGCCGGCGCGCTCGCGGGTCAGACCGCCCGGGCCAAGCGCCGAGAGGCGGCGCTTGTGCGTCACTTCCGACAGCGGGTTGGTCTGGTCCATGAACTGCGAGAGCTGCGACGAGCCGAAGAACTCGCGCACCGCCGCCGCGGCGGGCTTCGCGTTGATGAGGTCCTGCGGCATCACCGTGTCGATATCGACCGAGGACATGCGCTCCTTGATGGCGCGCTCCATCCGCAGGAGGCCCAGACGGTACTGGTTCTCCATCAGCTCGCCGACCGAGCGGACACGGCGGTTGCCGAGGTGGTCGATGTCGTCGATCTCGCCCTTGCCGTCGCGCAGGTCGACCAGCGCCTTGACGACCGCGAGCATGTCCTCCCGGCGCAGCGTCCGCACGGTGTCGGCGGCGTCGAGGTCGAGGCGCATGTTCATCTTCACGCGGCCGACCGCCGAGAGGTCGTAGCGCTCGGAATCGAAGAACAGCGAGTGGAACATCGCCTCGGCGGTGTCGAGCGTCGGCGGCTCGCCGGGACGCATGACGCGGTAGATGTCGAACAGCGCGCCCTCGCGGGCCGAGTTCTTGTCCACCGCCAGCGTGTTGCGGATGTAGGGGCCGACATTGACGTGGTCGATGTCGAGCACGGGCAGCTCGGTGACGCCGACATCGTCGAGGCTCTTGAGGAGCTTCTCGGAGATCTCGTCGCCGGCCTCGGCCCAGATCTCGCCCGTCTTCATGTTGACGAGGTCTTCGGCGATGTACTGGCCGATCAGATCCTCGTCCGCGGCGCGCAGGAACTTGGTGCCCTTCTCGCCGATCAGACGCGCGTTGCGGGCGTTGAGCTTCTTGCCCGCCTCCAGCACGACCTCGCCGGAATCGGCGTCGATGAGATCGACCGAGGCCTTGAATCCCTTGAGGCGCTCGGCGTCGAACGGCACGCGCCAATCCGCCCCGTCACGCTGGTAGGCGACGCGGTTGTAGAAGGTCGAGAGGATCTCTTCGCCGTCGAGGCCGAGCGCGAACAGCAGCGAGGTGACCGGCAGCTTGCGCTTGCGGTCGATACGCACGTGCACGATGTCCTTGGCGTCGAACTCGACGTCGAGCCAGGAGCCCCGGTAGGGGATGATGCGGGCGGCGAACAGCAGCTTGCCGGACGAGTGGGTCTTGCCCTTGTCGTGGTCGAAGAACACGCCCGGCGAGCGGTGCATCTGCGAGACGATGACGCGCTCGGTGCCGTTGACGATGAAGGTGCCGTTGTCCGTCATGAGCGGCATGTCGCCCATGTAGACATCCTGCTCCTTGATGTCCTTGACCGACTTGGCGCCGGTATCGGGGTCCACATCGAACACGATGAGCCGCAGCGTCACCTTGAGCGGGGCCGCGAAGGTGATGCCGCGCTGGCGGCACTCGTCGACGTCGTATTTCGGCTGTTCGAAGGTGTACCGCACGAACTCGAGCAGCGCCGTCGAGGCGAAGTCGGAGATCGGGAAGACCGACTTGAAGACGCTCTGCAGGCCCTCGTCGGCACGCCCGCCCTCGGGCTCGTCCACCATCAGGAACTGGTCGTAGGACGCCTTTTGAACCTCGATGAGGTTCGGCATCTCGGCGACTTCCCGGATCTTACCGAAGAACTTGCGAATGCGCTTGCGACCGACCAGCGTATTGGCCATGAGACCTCGCTCCACCACCTCAGCGTAGGGTGCCCGGGGAACGGCGGACCGCCTCCCATCACCGGACCCGAAGGGCCGTCCCGCCGGACGATCAGCCCACCCGAACCGAATTTGTCTCCGTTCGCCGCCCATTCCTGCCTTCAGGAACGACGGCCGCCCGAAGCAGCGTTAGCCCGCGAGCCGGAGCCCGCGGGCGTCTGGCCGGCGCGCCCTCGAGGAGAGCGCGCCGGATGCGATGGGCCGGTCTCGGCCCATCGACGGATTACTTAAGCTCGACCTTGGCGCCGGCCTTCTCGAGCTGGGCCTTGAGCTTCTCGGCCTCGTCCTTGGTCGCGCCTTCCTTGACGGGCTTGGGCGCGCCCTCGACGAGGTCCTTGGCTTCCTTGAGGCCGAGGCCGGTGATCGCGCGGACCTCCTTGATGACCTCGATCTTCTTGTCGCCGGCCGAAGCGAGCACGACCGTGAACTCGGTCTGCTCTTCGACGGCAGCGGCGCCAGCACCGGCGGCCGGGCCAGCGGCGACGGCGACGGCGGCAGCAGCCGAGACGCCCCACTTCTCTTCGAGGAGCTTGGCGAGCTCGGCGGCCTCGAGAACGGTCAGCGAGGAGAGGTCCTCGACGATCTTGGCGAGATCAGCCATGTGCGTGTTCCTTTGGTGTATCGGTTTGAACGGGTCGGTTTGTGGGGGAGAAACGGCTCAGGCCGCCTCGTCCTTCTTGGCATAGGCCCCGAACACGCGGGCGAGCTTGGCCGCCGGCGCGTTGACGACCTGGGCGACCTTGGTCGCGGGAGCCTGGATGAGGCCCACGAGCTTGGCGCGCAGTTCGTCGAGGGACGGGAGCGAGGCGAGCGCCTTCACGCCGTCCGGGTTCAGGGCAGTCGTTCCCATGGCGCCGCCGAGAATCACGAGCTTGTCGTTCGTCTTGGCGAAGTCCACCGCAACCTTGGCGGCCGCGACCGGATCGCTGGAGTAAGCGAGCAGGGTCGGGCCCTTCAGGAGGGGCTTGATGGAGGCGACGTCCGTGCCATCGAGAGCGATGCTGGCGAGCCGGTTCTTGGCGACCTTCACGGTGGCGCCGGCCTGCTTCATCTGCGAGCGCAGCTTCTGCATGTCGGCGACCGTGAGGCCTTTGTAGTGGGCCACGACGACCACGGCGTTCGCATTGAACACGCCGTTGAGCGTCGAGACGAGATCAGCTTTAGCTGTCCGGTCCACTGTGCTCTCTCCGGTTGGCGGAACCTGAGACAGGCCCGCCGGTTGCACTTGCCGCCCGGAACGGATCTCGGCGTAGAAGCCGGAACCGTCGCGGACGACGTCTCACGGCCCTGTCCCTTTGAAGCGCCCCAGGGGCCCCTCGCGGGTGAGATTGGTTCAAACCGAGGTCTCCCGCCGGCGCCTGACGGCCCCGGAGGAAGACGTAGAAAAATTCGGTCTTCCCCGTCTGTGCAGGCTGTCGCCGATTAAGCCGGTCGCCCGGCGCCTGCAGTCTCGGACAGGACATAGCCGGAAACGGCGCTCGGAGCAGAAGCTCCAAGACCATCCCGGCCATCACCGTCCGGTTGCCCGAACGGCATCTCGAATGGAAACCGACCGATTGGCCGATCCCTTTCAATGGTTGAAATCGTGGAGCGCGGTCTATAGCGGCGTGCAAGCCGCCTGCCAAGTCCCGCAATGCGACTTTTCCGTCGCAGGCAAGGAAGCAGACGAGGGCCCGAGCGAGCGCGGGCGGGCATGGGCCCCGGCCGGAGGCATGCCCTCGCCTTAACCGATCCTTGACTCTGCCCGCGCCGCGTCCGCCGCGGCGCGGAGCCCGTGTGCGCCAGCGCATCCCCGACCATGGGCGGCGGCCTTACACCGCAGCGCACAAAAGCAGGGGATCTCGCGGGCGATGGCCTCGAAGGTGTTGTTGGCGCTGGTGGTGTTCGTGTTCCTCGTGGACGGCCACCTGCCGGGGATGCGCGAGTTGCGTAACCCGGACAGCGAGGGCGGGATGGGCGCGAGCCGCGCCGCGCTGCTGTCGAAGCGATCCGAGGCCTGAGCCTCGGATCGCCCGGCATGGCTCACCGAGCCCCGCTCCGCGATCAGTAGTTGATCTGGAGCTGTCCGCGGAACAGGTCGCCCTCGGCCCGGCCGAAGCGGCTGCTGCTGGCCTCGCGGCGCTTCATGTTGGCGTAGGCCAGGGTGAGTTCCACCGACTTGATCGGCTGGAACTCGACGCCGAGTTCCACTTCGTCGGTGTCGAGGCGCGGCGCGTTCGTCCCGACCTTCCAGCCGCCGTCATAGGTCTGCCAGCGGATGTAGGGCATGAACGGGCCGACCGGCGAATGGTCGACCTTGTACATCGCCTGGACGTAGCCGCCCTGGAGCGGCTTGGTCAGGATCGCCCGGGCCACGGGATCGAATTCGGGGCCGCGTCCCCAGTTCCACTCACCCTGAAGGCCGAAGGGCTGCGGGTACAGCATCGCGTGCACGCCGACGCGCTCGTCGTCGAAGGTGTTGCCCAGGGCGGTGGAGGAACCGAAGGTCGCTTCGGGCCGGAAGCGGTTGCGGTAGGCCGAGCCGCCGACTTCCACCACCTGCCCCTTGAACGCCTCGCCGAGCCCGTCGAGTTCGAACGGCCAGGTCGCCATCATGACCGTCATCAGGTCGTTGTTGCCCTCGACCCGGTTGATGGTCTGGCCGTTGTAGATACCGACGCCCAGGGCACCGTAATTGCCGAACAGCTTCTGGCCGCCCTTGGCCAGACGATCCCAGATGCGCTGCACGTGCGCAGGGGTGTAGTAGAACGTGATACCGATATCGCGCTCGCCGGGCACGCCGCTGTTGATCGCGTCGGAGCGGTCGAGTGTCAGGCGGTTCTGCGAGGATTGCAGGTTTTCCCAGCCGTAGGGCACCTTCTGCTGGCCGAAGCGCAGTTTGGTGCGGCGCTCGTCGTCGAGGAACACGTCGGCATAGGCGTCGCGCAGCTGCGTGAAGTGCTGGCGGTCGCCCACGCCGACCGCGAAGTCGGGCTGGATGTAGAGGAACACCCGCTCGTGGATGTCGCCCTGCAGGACCAAGCGCACCCGGCGGAAGGTGAAGTTGTTGCGGTCGGTGATGCCGCTGTCGTGGACCGAGCGCAGGCGCGAGACGCCGGAGGGCGCCGTATCGTCACCGGACAGGAACTCGTTGCCGCGCAGCTGGGTGTAGCCGCGCAGCGAGAGGCGCTCGAACCAGGTCTTCGGCCGGCCGGCTTGACGGGGGTCGTCGGCCAGCAGCTGCGGCGCGGGCGGCACCAGCGCGTCGTACCACGTCTCCGGCTCGTCGATGGCGAAGCGGTGCGGGACCGGGCCGGGTGCGGCCGGCTGCCCGATCGCGGATTCGTTCGGGCGCCCCGCCGCCGGGAAGGTGCCGGCATCGGTGTTGCGGGCGTTCGCCTGCCGTAGCGGCCCCCGCCCACCTCTGCCCTGCGCCTCCGACTGCGCCTTGATCAGCGCCTTGAGTTCGTTGATCTGCCGCTGAAGCTCGGCGACCGTCTGAGCCTGTGCCCGAGCGCATGGCAGCACCAGAGCGCTCGATAAGAGCAGCGCGGTCAGAAGACGTCGTTTCATCTCTCGAACCCCCTTTGCCGCGTTCCGGGCCGGCGTGATCACGCTCGCCGTGTTGTGTTGGAACGCGCCCAGTCCTCGGTTGCGGATCTTCTGGCGCAGCGCGAACCCCGGACGGCCGATCGAACCACCCGCGCCGACCGGCCCGCAGCATCTGCGGCGCCCGGCGAAGTCGTTAGTCGGCTCAATCGCTTAGCGATCCCGGCGGCCTGCCCCACAGCCATGCTTGGCCGATAGCACCCCGCTGGAAGGATTAAAAGTTATCTTGAATAAAACCCGAGGGATTGCCGGACTCATTACTTATATTACGGCTGCTAGAATGACTTAATCCGATATTTTTCACTATTTTTTCGTCATAAAAGTGACGTGAGTTTGTGTTTTATATAGTCGATTATTCTGAAGCCATCGGTCCGGCCAGGGCCGCCCGCGCCACCCCCTCTCCGTCCGGTGGCAAGGCCTTGCCGGCCCTCAGGGAACGGCGAGGAAGGGCGCAGAATCCTCGCGCCGGCCTCCGGCGCGGCGCCGTCCCCCCGGCCGGAACCCTCGCCCGATGCGCTCACCGCATGGCGGCGTTTCCAGTGTTCCCCGAGATCCTCACTGTGCCCTTCGCGCAACACGCATTGCGGGCACGCGGAGAGGTCGGCGGCCCCGATACGCGGGAGGGTTCTCAGCCTCCCTGCGCGGACCCGGCGACGTTGCATCGCACGGGGTCTTGAACGCGCTTCGATGCGGAAAGAGGGGACGCCAACGGGCTGGGCTGTGCTAGATAGGAGACCATGCGATGCTCCCTTTCCGTCTCGTCCCGCCGGCGCATCCTGTGCGTCTTTCCCGCCTACACGCCGTCCTTCGGGACGTTCTCCCACGCCTACCCATTGATGGGCGGCGTGAAGGCGTTCATGCCGCCCCAGGGGCTCCTGCTGATCGCGGCCTACATGCCCGAGACCTGGGAATGCCGCTTCGTTGACGAGAACATCCGGCCCGCCTCGGCCAAGGACTTCGCCTGGGCCGATGCCGTGTTCGTCTCGGGCATGCATATCCAGGAGGGCCAGATCCACGACATCGGCCGGCGGGCGCACGCCGCCGGCAAGGTCGCGGCGCTCGGCGGCCCCTCGGTGTCGGGCGCGCCGGAGAAGTACCCGGACTTCGACTACCTGCATGTCGGCGAGATCGGCGACGCCACCGACCGCCTCATCGAGATCCTCGACCGCGACCTGTCGCGGCCGGCGGCGCAGGTCGTGCTCGACACCAAGGAGCGGCTGGCGCTGTCCGACTTCCCGGCCCCGGCCTACGAGGCCGCGCCGCTCAAGCGCTACCTGATCGGCTCGCTCCAGTTCTCGTCCGGTTGCCCGTATCGCTGCGAGTTCTGCGACATCCCGCAGCTCTACGGCCGCCAGCCGCGGCTGAAGAGCCCGGAGCAGATGTGCGCCGAACTCGACGCGATCATCAGCCAGCCGGGCCACCCGGCGGTGGTCTACTTCGTCGACGACAACTTCATCGCCAACCGCAAGGCGACCCGCGAGATGCTGCCGCATCTCGTGGAATGGCAGAAGAAGAACAACTACCCGCTCCAGTTCGCCTGCGAGGCGACGCTGAACATGGCCAAGCAGCCCGAGATCCTCGAGCTGATGCGGCAGGCCAACTTCATGACGGTGTTCGTCGGCATCGAGACGCCGGAGGCCGACGCGCTCAAGGGCATCGACAAGACCCACAACGCCGCCGTGCCGATGTACGAGGCGATCGAGACGCTCAACAGCTACGGGCTGGAAGTGACCTCGGGCATCATCCTCGGCCTCGACTCGGATTCCGACAAGTCCGAGCAGAACCTGATCGACTTCATCGACAAGTCCGCGATCCCGGTGCTGACGATCAACCTGCTCCAGGCGCTGCCCAAGACGCCGCTCTGGGACCGGCTGCAGCGCGAGGGCCGGCTCCTGCACGATGCGAGCCTCGAATCAAAACGTGCTGTTCAAGCGCCCGCACGACACGGTGGTGAGTTCCTGGCGCCGGGCCATCGCCCACGCCTACACCCCCGAGCACCTGTTCGAGCGCTTCAAGCACCAGTGCGACGTGACCTACGGCAACCGCATCGTCACGCCGACCAAGGGCAAGCTCACCAAGACCAACCTGCGCCGCGGCCTCATCCTCGGCTTCAACATCATCACGCGGGTGGGGCTGTTCTCCGATTACCGCCGGCCGTTCTGGCGGGCGGCGGGCCACGCGCTGAAGCGCGGGCAGATCGAGGCGGTGTTCAACATGGGCTTCGTCGCCCACCACCTGATCCGCTTCACCCGCGAGGCGCTGCGCGGCGAGCACAACGCGTCCTTCTACGCCGCCAAGGCGGCGGAAGCGGAGGCGCAGCGCGAGCGGAGCTGGTGGGAGAACGCCCGCCGTCGCCTGGCGCCGGAGCGGGAAGCGGCCTGAGCGTTTCCCGGCAGGGCGCTCGTCATCGCGCGCCCTGAGGCAAAGCTCCGATCGAAAAGGCCCCTATCAACCTTGGGCGGACCATCGCGTCCGCCCATCCCTCACGCGTAGGCCCGGGCGGCCTCGTTTGAGAACAAGGCCCGCAGCCGCGCCCGATCCGAGGGGCCGGTCTCCGACAGGTTCGTCATCGGAGCGGGCCGGGCGAACAGGTAGCCCTGCATCTGGTCGCAGCCGAGTTCACGCAGAACCGTGAGCTGCTCTTGCGTCTCCACCCCCTCGACCGTGACCGTGAGGCCGAGATTGTGCCCGAGATGGGTGATCGCGCGCACGATCGTCAGGGCGTCCGCGTGCTGCCCGAGGCCGCGCACGAAGGACCGATCGACCTTGATCTTGTCGAACTGGAACCGCTGCAGGTAGCTCAGGCTCGAATAACCCGTGCCGAAATCGTCCAGCGCGAGGCGCACGCCGAGGGTACGGAGCGCCGTGAGCACCGTCAGCGCCGTCGCCGCGTCGTGGATGAACACGCTCTCGGTGATCTCCAGAACCAGCCGCCCCGGTGAGAGCCCGTGGCGGCCGAGGACCGCCGCCACGCCCGCGGCGAAGCCCGGTTGGCGGAACTGCTTCGGCGAAACGTTGACCGAGACCCGCCAGGGATGCGGCCAGGCTGCGGCGGCGGCGCAGGCGGTGTCGAGCACCCAGGCGCCGATCCGCCCGATCTGGTCGGTCTGTTCGGCGAGCGGGATGAAGTCCGCCGGGAACACGCAGCCGCGCTCCGGGTGGTGCCAGCGGATCAGCGCCTCGAAGATCTCGATCTCACCGGTCCGCCCGTTGACGATCGGCTGGTAATCGAGGGCCAATTCGCCCCGCGCGATCGCCCCGCTCAGCTCGTGCTCGATCCGGCGGCGTGCCTGGAGCTGCTCGTCCATCGCGGCCTCGAAGAAGCGCACCGCGCCGCGGCCCTCATCCTTGACCCGGTATAGGGCGGTGTCCGCGGCGCGCTTCAAGCTCTCGGCGGTGCTGCCGTCGCTGGGATAGAGGGCGATGCCCACCGAGGCGCCGATCTCGACGCGCAAGCCCTCGACCGAGCCTCCGATCTGGCCCTCGATCTGGAACGGGCGGCCGAGCGCCGCGACCAGACGCTCGGCGGTTTCGGCGACCTGCGCGAGGGTGCGGGTATGGGCCAGCACGATGACGAACTCGTCGCCGCCGATCCGGGCGAGGGTGTCGGTCGGGCGCAGCTCGGCCAGCATGCGCTTGGCCGCCTGGACCAGCAGGGCGTCACCCGCGGCGTGGCCGTGAAAGTCGTTGACGGGCTTGAACCGGTCGAGGTCGAGATAGGCCAGGGCCACGCTCGTCCCGTTCTCGGCCGCATTCTCCAGGGCGAGCCCCAGGCGCTCCTCCAGCAGGGTGCGGTTGGGCAGGTCGGTCAGGGCATCGTGCAGGGCGAGGTGGCGAATGCGCGCCTCGTCGCGGCGGCGCCGGCTGAGGTCGCGCAGGGCCACCGCCGTGGCGGGCCGGCCGAGATACTCGATGGCGCGGCAGGTGAGTTCCACCGGCACGGCGATGCCGGCGGCGGTACGGACCTCGAACTCCTCCGGGAACAGATCCTCCGGATGGCACCGGCTGCGCCGCAGAAGAACCGGAGCGTCGGCCTCCGCGAACAGGTCGAGCAACGGCCGGCCGATGATCTCGGAGGCGGGGGCCCCGAACAGGCGCAGGCCCGCCTGATTGATCTCGACCACCCGGCCCTCGCGGTGGATGAACAGCACCTCGTGGGCGAGGTTGCCGAGCAGGCGCATGCGGCTCAGCTCGTCCATGCGGCGGCGCATGAGATGCTGCTGCATCAGCAGCGCCGTGAGCCCGGCAGCGAGGACGGCGAGGCTGACGAGCCCTACCGCGAGGCCGAGCTGCGTCGAACCGAGGACGGCACCGCCTCCCTCCACCGGGGTGGCGGGCGCGACGGTGAGCGCCGTCATGCCGGTGAAGTGCAGGCCGCAGATCGCGAGCGCCAGCCACAGGCTGACCTCAATGCGGCGGCCGAGCCCGGCGAGATCGCCGGCCCGGGCGAGGGCGATCACCGCAAGGGTCGCGCAGAGCCCGAGCGAAGCGTGGACAAGGGCCTCCTCGAAGGCGAGCAGGCTGTTGGCCGCCATCGCGCCCACACCCGCGTAGTGCATGCCCGAAATCGCCGCCGCCAGCACTAGGCCGGCCGCCGCCACCTTGAGCGGGTCGTGGTCCGCCCGGCACCAGATCAGGAAGGCGATCAGCGCCCCGGCGACCGCAATCCCGATCGAGGCTGCGGTGGGAAGAAGGCCGTAGGCTGCCTGCGCACCCGGCTGAAACGCCAGCATCGCCACGAAGTGCAGCGACCAGACGCTGCAGCCGAACACGAACGCCGCCGCGATCAGCCAGGGGGAAACGGACCGGCGCTCGGCCCTGGCAGCCTCGGCCATCAGGGTGACGGTGGAGAAGCAGCCGAGCAGACAGATCCCAGCCGAAACGGCAACAAGGCCGAAATCGTGCTGGCTCGCGACACAGGCGACGATTTTGAGCATGAAGACCGGCAAGCCTGATAACCAAAGGCCGGCTTAGGCTGCGCCGATTAAGGTGATGCTGTTGGTATTCCGCTCAATTTTATCGTTCTTACATTGAAAATCCACATCGTAACTTGGGTTATATACTGGCACTGCCTCCACGCTGCGAATCCGAACATTCCTTTTCCTCACAACATCATGACGCCACCGTCCGGACGCACGCCGCTTGACGGCGGACTCGCGCCTGCCCTAGAGCCGCGCCATCATGACGGGCTTCTTCCTCTCCGAGTCGTATCGCGCGCCGCTCCCTTAAGCGGCATCGGACTCGTCATGTCTTCAGCCGCTGCGTCGTCGGCGGCTTGAGGATCATGGAACATCCCGCAACGGACCGCCGACCTCGCCCCTTATCCGAGGTCACAAAGTGTCTGCCCTGCATTCCTCCGCCCCTGCCCCGTCGGTCGGTCTCGTCGGCTTCGGTGCCTTCGGCCGCCTGATCGCCCGCCATCTCGCGCCGCATGCCCGCCTGACGATCCACGACCCGTACCTGCCGGCCGGGATGGTCGCGGCGCAGGCGGGGCCGGGGGCGGTCGCAGCCGACCTGCGGCATGTGGCAGCCTGCCCCGTGGTGATCCTCGCGACGCCCGTGGCGCGCCTCGGCGAGGCGGTGCGCGCCCTCGCCCCGCATCTGCGGCCGGGCACGCTGGTGGTCGATGTCGGCTCGGTGAAGACGGGGCCGGCCGCGATCCTGGCAGCGGGATTGCCCGCCGATGTCGAGATCCTCGCGACCCATCCGCTGTTCGGGCCGCAGAGCGCGGGCGACGGCATCCGCGGCCTCAAGATCGCGGTCTGCCCGATCCGCGGGCGGGGCGCCTTCAGGGCGGCAGCCTTCCTGCGGCGCGGGCTCGGGCTCGACGTGATCCTGACCACCCCGGAGGCGCATGACCGGGCGATGGCTTCGGTCCAGGGGCTGACCCACCTGATCGCCAAGGTGCTGGTGGCGATGGAGCCGCTGCCGACGCGGATGACGACGCGCAGCTTCGATTTGCTGATGCAAGCGGTCGGCATGGTGCGGGACGATGCGCCGGACGTGTTCCACGCCATCGAGCGCGCGAACCCGCACGCGGCGCAGGTGCGGCAGCGCTTCTTCGCGCTTGCCGGGCAACTCGATGCCGAGCTGGCCGGCGAGGCGGTTCCGGCCGCGCCGGTCCGGCTCGCCTCTTAGAGCATCGTCCTGGATACATGATCCAGGACGATGCTCTAAGCTCTTAATCTTGCATCATCTTTTTCCGAAAGCCGGCAACCACCTTTCGGGACGATGCTCGAGAATCAAAACGCCCCGCGCCGGGCTGGCGCGGGGCGTGTCGCGGCCGATCAGGCGATCAGAACTTGCGCACCAGCGGGGCCGGGGCGGCGGCGGCGGGGGCGTCCCACTGGTAGCGGAACCCGACCGAGACGACGTCGGCGCTGACATCGGTCGAGGCCGCGAGCGGGATGTTGCCGATGTTGTAGTCGCGGCCGGGGCCCGCCAGGAGAAGGCCGCGGTCGAAGAAGGCGTGGGCGTAGCTGGCCGTCAGCAGCACCTTCTCGCTCCAGCGATAGCTGCCGCCGATCGAGACGACGTAGCGGTCGCTGTCGGGCAGGCGCGCCGAGCGGTTCGAGAAGTCGATCGGCACGTTGTCGTAGCCGAAGCCGGCCCGCAGGGTCAGGTTCGGCGACCAGTCGTACTCGGCACCGATCGAGTAGAAGAACGAGTCCTTGAAGTTGAGCGGCAGGTGGTTGACCGTCACGCCGAGCGCCCGCGAGACGATGCCGACATCGCCGAGCCTCGACCAGTTGTCCCACTCGAAGCCGAGATTGATCCGGGTAACCGGGTTGATCGCCTGGGTCAGGCCGACGCTGACCTTCTCGGGCGTGTTGAGGTTGGCCCGCACCTGCCCCAGGGCGATGGCCTGCCGCGGGTCGGGGAAGCCGATCGAGCCCGCGATGTCGTGGTGGACCGAGGAGCGATAGCCGACGCCGATCGCCGTACCGGCGGCGGGGGTGATCAGGACACCGGCGGTGAAGCCCACGCCCCAGGACTCGCCCTTGATGAAGCCCGACGGGTAGAGGCCCGGGAAGGTGCCGGCCACCGGCACGGCCGCGCGCAGGGTCAGGCGGAAATACTCGATGCTCGGGCCGGCGGCGACGGACAGCCAGTCGTTGACCTTGAAGCCGACCACCGGATTGAAGGCCAGCGAGAAGATCCGCGAGGAGCGGGCATAGACCGCGCCCGCCCAATCCTGGCGCGGCTTGGTGACGAGGCCGTAGGGCGCGCCGGTCTGGATGCCGACCCAGAGACGGTCGGTGAGCTGGTAGGAGGTGGCGCCCGACGGCACCACGGCGCCCTGCCCGACCTCGCCGGAGGCGCCGAACGGCAGCAGGCCCGGCGCGGTCCCCACCGTCGGCGTGATCTCCCCCGACAGGTTGATGAAGCTCAGGCTCTGCTCGCTGGCAAAGCCCGGCCGCATCGTCACCGTCGCCGGGTTCCAGAAGATCGACGAGACACCTGCCCCGCCCGACGCCGCACCCGCGAAGGCGACGCCCAACCCCTGTGCACTCTGCTCGCGCAGGCCGAAGGCACCGGCCTGCGCCCCGCCCGCGCCCGCCATCGAAACGGCCGCGACAGCCCCCGCGAGCCCGAGCGCGCGGATCGTCCCCCCAGTCATTCGTTTTCTCCGAAGCGTTTTCTTAGCGGCCCAAGTCCCATCCGGGATGGAAGAGGATCACGCGCATTCGGTCTAGGGGAAGAAAACCGAAAACTGAATTATATATCAATTGAGGAATTTATGTCACGGAACCAGGGTCCTCCCCTTGTCCGTGCGGTGAATGTGATCGCGCGGTGCCGCTTGCACCCCGGATCGGTCGCGGCCATGCTCGCGCACCTCTAGTTGAGCCTCGAGCAGGACGGAGACGCCGACGATGAAGTTGATCCGGCACGGAGCGAGCGGTGACGAGAAGCCGGGCCTCGTGGACGCGAAGGGCGGCTTGCGCGACCTGTCGGGAACCCTGCGCGATCTTGCCGGACCGGGCCTCTCACGGGAATCGCTCGACCGGCTCGCGCGGATCGACCCCGAAAGCCTGCCGCTGCTGCCGCCCGGCACCCGCCTCGGCCCCTGCGTCGGCGGCACCCGCAACTTCGTGGCGATCGGCCTGAACTACGCCGACCACGCCGCCGAGACCGGGGCCGCGATCCCGGCCGAGCCGATCATCTTCAACAAGGCGCCCTCCTGCATCGTCGGCCCCAACGACACGGTGATCCTGCCCAAAGCCTCGGCCAAGACCGACTGGGAGGTGGAACTCGCCGTGGTGATCGGCGCCCGCGCCTCCTACGTCCATGCCAACGAGGCGCTGCGCTACGTGGCGGGCGTGTGCATCTGCAACGACCTGTCCGAGCGCGAATTCCAGATGGAGCGCGGCGGCACCTGGACCAAGGGCAAGGGCTGCCCGACCTTCGGTCCGCTCGGCCCCTGGCTCGTCACCCTCGACGAGATTCCGGACCTGAAGAACCTGTCGATGAGCCTCGATCTCAACGGCCGGCGGATGCAGACGGGCTCGACCGCGACGATGATCTTCGACGTGGCGCAGATCGTCGCCTACGTCTCGCATTTCATGATGCTGGAGCCCGGCGACGTCATCACCACCGGCACCCCGCCGGGCGTTGGCCTCGGCATGAAGCCGCCGCGCTACCTCAGGAGCGACGACGAGATGGTGCTGCGCATCGACGGCCTCGGCGAGCAGCGCCAGCGCGTCGTGGCCTTCGACGACTGGACCGCCAAGGTCGCCGCCGGCGAGCCGACGAACTGACGCGCCGAACAGGCTTCTCCAACGGGGCCGACGAGGCTTGCCCCCGCAGAACCGGCCCGGTCGTCGTCCTCGGCGGCGGACCGGTCACCGGCGCAGCGGGGCCGTCGCGCGGTTTTGCTCCAAGAGGAGGCGGCCGATCAGGCCGTCGCAGTTCAGGGTCTGTCCGACGCACTCGGCCGACATCCAGATCTTCACCTGCCCGTCCTCCTGCACGACCCTTCGGCAGATATAGGCGTCCGGTTGATCGCCGTGGGCCTTGTAGAGCGTCCAGATGATGAAGCGCTTCGGGTCCTCGATCTCGATGACCGAGCCGTTGTCCCGCAGCACCTGGGCCCCCGGCTCTGCTTTGAGGGCTGCCACCATGGCACGGAACGGCAGCACGGTGCGCTCGCAGAGCGACGCGGCCTGCGCCGCCCACGGACAGAGCAGCGCGAGTGCCGTTGCGAGGATCAGACGATCGGCCGCGAACATCGGAACACTCGCTTAAAGTTTGCATCTCCATGATCATGCTGCCTGTGGATGCAACAACGGTCAAGCTTACGCGGTGGTCGACGCGCATGCCTGCTGAATCAGGGCAGAGCGCCACGCATGCCGGGCGCTTCGCGACCGGGCTCTCCCGCGGCAAGGCTTGATTTTTTCCGCGCCTTCGCCCTCAAAGAAGCGCATGAGCGACACCGTAGTCTCCCTCACCGCCTCCTCTGCCGCCATCCGGCACGATTGGACCCTGGCCGAGATCCAGGCGATCCACGACATGCCGCTGCTCGATCTCGTGCATCGGGCGGGCGTCGTGCACCGGGCGCATAACGACCCCGCCGACATCCAGCGGGCGGCCCTGCTGTCGATCAAGACCGGCGGCTGCCCCGAGGATTGCGCCTATTGCCCGCAATCGGCCCACCACAAGGGCGCCAACCTCCCCCGCGAGCGGCTGATGCCGGTCGACGCGGTGCTGAAGGAGGCCGCCGCCGCCAAGGCCAACGGGGCGCACCGCTTCTGCATGGGCGCGGCGTGGCGCAAGCCCAAGGATGGGCCGGATTTCGATGCGGTGCTGGAGATGGTGCGCGGCGTGCGCGGGCTGGGCATGGAAGCCTGCGTGACGCTCGGCATGCTGACGCAGAGCCAGGCGCAGCGCCTCGCGGAAGCGGGGCTCACCTCCTACAAACCACAACCTCGACACCGGCCCGGAATTCTACGGCGACATCATCTCGACCCGCACCTACGACGACCGGCTCCAGACGCTGGAGCATGTGCGCCAAGCCGGCATCGGCGTCTGCTGCGGCGGCATCGTCGGGATGGGCGAGCGGGTGCGCGACCGGGCCGAGATGCTGCTCGTGCTCGCCAACCACGCCCCTCACCCGGAAAGCGTGCCGATCAACGCGCTCGTCGCCGTCGAGGGCACGCCGCTGGAAGACCGCCCGCCGATCGATCCGCTCGACCTCGTGCGGATGTGCGCCACCGCCCGCATCGTCATGCCCAAGGCCCGCGTGCGCCTCAGCGCCGGCCGCAAGAGCCTGACCCGCGAGGCGCAGATCCTGTGCTTCCTGGCCGGCGCCAACTCGATCTTCTACGGCGAGCGCCTGCTCACCACCGCCAACAACGAGGCGGATGCCGACGCCGAGCTGCTGCGCGACATCGGCGTGCCGGTGCCCGAAGTAACGCTGGCCGCCGCGGAGTAGGGGCACGGCAAGGGGCACGGCAAGCCGGCCCTCACCTTGACTTGAAACGCCTCCCGTGAATGGTGCCGGCTCATTCTCAAGAGCCCGCCATGCACCGTTACCGTACCCATACCTGCGGGGCGATCCGCCCGTCCGATGTCGGGCAGACCGTCCGCCTGTCCGGCTGGTGCCACCGCATCCGCGATCATGGCGGCGTGCTCTTCATCGACCTGCGCGACCATTACGGCCTGACGCAATGCGTGATCGATTCCGACTCGAAGGCCTTCAAGGCGGCCGAGACCGCCCGCTCCGAGTGGGTGATCCGCATCGATGGCCGCGTGCGCACCCGGCCCGCCGGCACCGAGAACGCGGAGCTGCCGACCGGTAGCGTCGAGGTCTATATCGACGACCTCGAAGTGCTCGGGCCCGCGGGCGAGCTGCCGCTGCCCGTCTTCGGCGACCAGGAATACCCGGAAGAGACCCGGCTCAAGTACCGCTTCCTCGATCTGCGCCGGGAGAAGCTGCACGCCAACATCATGAAGCGTGGCGCGATCGTGGATTCGCTCCGCCGCCGCATGCGCGAGGGCGGGTTCTTCGAGTTCCAGACGCCGATCCTGACCGCCTCCTCGCCGGAGGGCGCGCGCGACTACCTCGTGCCGTCCCGCGTGCATCCGGGCAAGTTCTACGCGCTGCCGCAGGCGCCGCAGCAGTTCAAGCAGCTCACGATGATCGCGGGCTTCGATCGCTACTTCCAGATCGCGCCCTGCTTCCGCGATGAGGATGCCCGCGCCGACCGCTCACCGGGCGAGTTCTACCAGCTCGATATCGAGATGAGCTTCGTCACGCAGGAGGACGTGTTCCAGGCGGTGGAGCCGGTGCTGCGCGGCGTGTTCGAGGAATTCGCCGGCGGCAAGCGCGTGACCAAGGAATTCCCGCGCATCACCTACGCCGACGCGATGCTGAAATACGGCGTCGACAAGCCGGACCTGCGCAACCCGCTGATCATCGCCGACGTCACGGACGAGTTCGCCGACGACGCGGTGGAGTTCAAGGCGTTCAAGGGCGTCATCAAGTCGGGCGGCGTGGTGCGCGCCATCCCCGCCACCGGCGCCGCCGGCCAGCCGCGCTCGTTCTTCGACAAGCTGAACGACTGGGCCCGCTCGGAAGGCGCGCCGGGGCTCGGCTACATCGTGTTCGAGGAAGAGGGCGGGGCGCTCACCGGCAAGGGGCCGATCGCCAAGTTCATCCCCGCCGCGATCCAGGCGCGGATTGCCGAGAAGGCCGGCGCCAAGGCGGGTGACGCGGTGTTCTTCGCCGCCGGCACCGAGGCGAAGGCGGCCGGGCTCGCAGGCAAGGCGCGCATCCGCATCGGCGACGAGCTGAAGCTCTCCGACACGGACCAGTTCGCCTTCTGCTGGGTCGTCGACTTCCCGATGTACGAGTGGAACGAAGAAGACAAGAAGATCGACTTCTCCCACAACCCGTTCTCGATGCCGAACTTCGACCGGGACGAGTTCCTCGCCCTGGGCGAGGCGGATTCCGAAAAGATCCTTGGGATCAAGGCGTTCCAGTACGACATCGTCTGCAACGGCATCGAGCTGTCCTCAGGCGCGATCCGGAACCATCGCCCCGACGTGATGGAGAAGGCGTTTGCCATCGCCGGCTACGGCCGGGACGTGCTGGAGGAGAAGTTCGGCGGCATGCTGAACGCCCTGCGCCTCGGCGCCCCGCCGCACGGCGGCATCGCGCCGGGGGTGGACCGCATCGTCATGCTGCTGTGCGAGGAGCCGAACATCCGCGAGGTCGTGCTGTTCCCGATGAACCAGCGCGCCGAGGATCTGATGATGGGCGCGCCCGCCGAGGCGACCCCGAAGCAGCTGCGCGAGCTGCACATCCGGCTCAACCTGCCCGAGAAGAAGGCGTAGCGCCTAAACCCTCTCCCGCCGCGGGGGAGGGTGCCTGCGGAGCAGGCGGGTGAGGGGCCGGTTCCGCTTTGTCGGAAACGGCGCTCCCCTCGCCCGCCCCCTTCGGGGCCACCCGCCACCGAAGGGGAGGGAAGCCGCGCAGGACCTGATGCCGCCCCAGCCCACTCCCCTCACCGCCATCGTCGTCAGCCACGACAGCGCGGACGCCCTGCCCGCCTGCCTCGCGGCGCTCGCGCGCGAAGGCGTTCCGGCCATCGTGGTCGACAATGCCAGCCGCGACGGCTCGGTGGCGGTGGCGGAAGCCCACGGCGCACGGGTGATCGCCCATCCCCGCAACGAGGGCTATGGCCGCGCCAACAATATCGGCGTGCGCGCCGCCGAGGGGGCCCGGCACGTCCTCATCCTCAACCCCGATCTCGTGCTGCAGCCGGGCGCCGCCGCCGCGCTGCTGACCGCGGCGCAGGCCTGGTCTGACGCCGGCCTCCTGGCGCCGCGCATCCACGAACCGGACGGGCGCTTCTTCTACCAGCCGCGCTCGCTGCTGGCGCCCTACCTCACCAACCCGAAAGGCCGGCGTGATCTTCCCGAGGGCGATGCCTGCGCGCCGTTCCTGTCGGGCGCCTGCCTGATGATCGAGCGCGCCCTCTTCCTCGACCTCGGCGGCTTCGACGAAAACATTTTCCTTTTCTACGAGGACGACGACCTCTGCCGCCGGGTGGCCGATGCGGGGCGTGCGCTGGTCCACGTCCACGGCGCGGTGGCCCTGCACGGGCGAGGGCGCTCCTCGGCCCCGGCGCCGGGCCGGGTGTTTCGGACGCGCTGGCATCAGGCGTGGTCGCGGGCCTACGTCTCGCGGAAATACGGCCTGCCCGATCCGAGCCCTGGAATGCTCGCCACCAACGCGCCGAAGGCGGCGCTCGCCGCCCTCGCCTTCCGCCGCTCGGGGCTGGAGCGCTACGGCGGCTCGGCGGCCGGCGCACTCGCCGCCCTGCGCGGGCAGAGCGCGCTGGCCCGCGAGGGGCTGGCACCGTGAGCCTGCTCTCAGGTCCGACGATCGCGGAGGCGCTGGCGCGCCCGCACAACGCCTTCTCCGGCCTGCGGCTGGCGCTCGCCCTGATGGTGGTGGTCTCCCACGCCTTCAGCGTCGTCTCCGGCCACGCGCTCGACGAGCCGCTGGCCCGCACCACCGGCTTCTCGCTGGGCGAGCACGCGGTGAACGGCTTCTTCGCCGTCTCGGGCTTCCTCGTCACCATGAGCTACGACCGGCGCGGCTGGCGCGACTACGTCATCGCCCGGAGCTTGCGCATCGGACCGGGCCTCGTCGCCGCGACCCTGGCGGTCTCGCTGCTGCTCGGCGGCGCCCTCACCCGGCTGCCGCTCGCCGAGTACTACGCCTCGCCCGAGCTGTGGCGCTTCGTGCGCGGCACGCTCCTCTCCTTCAAGAGCAATGCCAGCCTGCCCGGCTTGTTCGAGGCCAACCCGTTCCGCAGCCCGCTCGGCACGGTCTGGACCCTGAAATACGAGACGATCTGCTACGCCGGCGTCCTCGTCATCGGGCTTCTCGGGCTCCTGCGGCGGCGCTGGGCCGTGCCGGCGCTCACCGCCGCCCTGGCCCTGTCGCTGGCGGTGCTCGAAGTGGTCCGGCCCGAGATGTCCAAGGGCACCGAGACAGCCTTGCGCCTGCCGCTGATCTTCGCCGCCGGGGCCTGCCTCTACCTCTGGCGCGATTCCATCCGCCTCACGCCGTGGCCGCTGCTCGTCCTGGCCGCGGGCTTCCTGCTGCAGGGCCACGCCCCCGCGCGGACGCTGCTCTTCCTCGGCGAGAGCTACGCGGCGATCTGGCTTGGCCTCCTGCCGGCACTGGCCCGCCCTGCCCTCGATCCGCCCGCCGACCTCTCCTACGGGGTCTATCTCTACGGCTGGCCGATCCAGCAGAGCCTGCACGCGCTCTGGCCCACGGCCTCCGCCCTGGCCCTGCTGGTGCCGGCCCTTCTGCTCGCCGGGCTCGTCGCTGCCGCGTCCTGGTACGCGGTCGAGAAGCCGGCCCTGCGCCTCAAGGCGCGGGCGCTCGGGCGGCGCACGCTGGGGACGATCGAACCGGCCGGTCCCTAAAGCGAATTTGATCCTCTCGCACCGCCCGTGCGTTTGAGATCCGCAGGGCGTGTCGACGCGCCGCCGTGATGGGGCGCCCTGCCCGCCCTAGCTACGGTGCCGGGTCCGTATCCCCGGCCCATTCCTCTCCCGGATGCCTGGATCACTGCCCACCATGAAGGTCGTCGTGGATCTCAACCGCTGCCAAGCCTACGCGCAGTGCATCTACGCGGCGCCGGGGCATTTCGCCCTGCACGGCCGGGAAGCGCTGGTCTACGACCCCTCCCCGGACGAGACCGCACGGGGCGAGATCGAGCGGGCCATCCATGCCTGCCCGGTGCGGGCGATCACGGCCTACCCCGACACCGCCGACGCGGCGGCCGGAGAGGCGCGGTGACGACACCCCCTGAACGCATCGTCGTCGTCGGCGCCTCGCTAGCGGGTCTTGCCGCCGCCCATGCCCTGCGTGAACGAGGCTATGCCGGCCGCCTGACCCTAGTCGGCGCCGAGCCCCACCGACCCTACGACCGGCCGCCGCTCTCCAAGCAGGTGCTGCGCGGGCTCTACTCCGCCGACACCACCCTGCCCTGCCATCCCGATCTGCGCGCGGAGTTCCGCCTCGGGCAGCCGGCGACCCGGCTCGACCTGAGCGGGCGCGTCGTCGAATGCGAAGACGGCAGCCGCCTGCCCTACGACCGCCTGCTGATCGCCACGGGTACCCGGGCGCGGCCCTGGCCCAACCCAGAGGAGGCCGCCCTCGCCGGTGTCTTCACCCTGCGCGACCGCGACGACGCCGAGCGGCTCGGCGCGCATCTGCGGACCAAGCCGCAACGCGTCGTCCTCGTCGGCGGCGGCTTCATCGGCTTCGAGGTCGCCTCGACCTGCCGCGATCTCGACATCCCCGTCACCCTGCTGGTGCGCGATGCCGTGCCGCTGGCGGCCGCGCTCGGCCCTAGCCTCGGCGGCCTGATCGGCGAGGTCGCCCGCGAGAAGGGCGTCGATCTGCGCCTCGAATCCGAGATCGAGCGAATGGAGGGGGAAGCGGGCCGCCTCGCCGCCGTGATCCTGAAGGACGGCACGCGGATCGAGACCGACTGTCTCGTCGCGGCGATTGGCACGCTGCGCAATGTCGAGTGGCTCGACGGCTCGGGACTGGAAGCCGACGCGGGGGGCCTGCGCTGCGACGCCTTCTGCCGCGCCTTGCTCCATGACGGCCGCGTCGCCGAGGGCGTTTTTTGCGCGGGCGACGTGGCGCGCTGGCCGAACCCGCACGACGACGACGCCCTCGTGGCGGTCGAGCATTGGGGCAACGCCCGGGCGCAAGCCGAGACCGCCGCCGCCAACATGCTGGCGGGCGACGCCTCGGCGATGCGCCGCCACGACCACCTGCCCGATTTCTGGTCGCAGCAATTCGGCCTGACGATCAAGCTCGTCGGCCTGACCGAGGGCGCCGATGCCCTCGCGGTGGTGCACGGCTCGTTCGAAGAGCGCCGCCTCGTGGCCGCCTTCGGCAAGGCGGGCCGCACCGTTGCCGCCGCCGCCATCGACAGCGCCCGCTGGCTGCCCGCCTACAAGGCCGCGATCCGCGAGCGCGCCCCATTCCCGCCGATCGAGGACGCCGTCGATCAGCCCCGCATCCGTGTGCAGGAGCCCTAATCCCGTGAGCGGAAGCACACTGTTCGATCAGATCCTCGATCCCGCCAACCGGGCGAACCCCTACCCGCTCTACGCCGAGCTGCGAAAAATCCCGGTCGCGCGGCAGGAGGACGGCACCTACGTCGTCAGCACCCACGCGGAGCTGGCGCGGCTGATCTCCGATCCGCGCATCAGCTCGGACGACCTGCCCGACCCGCAGAAATTCCGCTGGACCGGACACCCCGTCACCGACCTGCTGGTGCGGCCGGTGCGGGCCGAGATCCGCAAGCGGCACCGCCCCTTCATCTTCCGCGATCCCCCCGATCACGACCGCCTGCGGGGGCAGGTGATGCGCTGCTTCACGCCCGAGCGGGTGCGCGGCATGCGTGCGAAGACGCAAGAGATCACCGACGACCTGATCGGCAAGATGCGCGGCAAGACCCAGATCGATCTCGTCGACGACTTCTCCTATCCGCTCCCCGTCACCGTGATCTGCGAGTTGCTCGGCGTGCCGCCGGAGGACGAGGCGCAGTTTCACGGCTGGGCGACGCAGCTCGCGACCGCGCTGGAGCCGAACCAGCGCGGCGACGAGGAGACGAGGGCCAAGAACGAGGTCTGCTTCACCGAAATCGCCGACTACCTCCAGGGACTGATCAAGGAGAAGCGCAAGGACCCGCAGCAGGACATCCTCTCCGACCTCGCGACCGACAAGGAGGGGATGAACGATTTCGACCTGATCGCCACCGCCGTGCTGCTGCTGGTGGCGGGCCACGAGACCACGGTGAACCTGATCACCAACGGGATGCTGACGCTGCTGCGCTTCCCCGAGCATGGGGAGCGCCTGCGCGCCGAGCCGGACCTCGCCCCGCGCCTGATCGAGGAATTGCTGCGCTACGAGCCGCCGGTCCATTACCGCACGCGCGTAGCGCTCACCGACATTCCGGTGGCCGGGATCACCATCCCGAAGGATGCGCCGGTGATTTTCCTGCTCGCCGCCGCCAACCGCGACCCGATCCGCTTTCCCGACCCCGACCGCTTCGATCCCGACCGGCCCGACAACCGCCATCTCGGCTTCGGCGGCGGGCTGCATTACTGCGTCGGCGCCCCGCTCGCGCGGATCGAGGCGGAGGTGGCCCTGGTCAGCCTCGTGCGGCGGCTGAAGGGCGTGTCCCTGATCGAGGACCCGCCGCCCTACCGGCCCGGCGCCTCCCTGCGGGGGCCGCGGCACCTGAGGCTGGCGCTGGAGGGTGTGGCGGAGGATTAATCCTCTACCCGAGTGCCGCTGGGATCCCCTCTCCCCGCACGCGGGGAGAGGGCCGCGACGACCCTGTCGTCGGCGCGGTGAGCCCGAAGGGCGAAGGTGAGGGGCGCATCCGACGGAATTCCTTCGGCCAAGCCCCCCTCACCCTTGGCTGCCGCCTCGCTTTGCCGACGACGAGGTCGGCAAAGCCCTCTCCCCGCGCGCGGGGAGAGGGGGTGCGCTCGCACCGCACCGGATCACCGGAAAAGATATAGCGACCAAAAGAAAAGCGCCCGACCTTTCGGCCGGGCGCTCTCCCAAACGTCCCTGCGGACGCGACTTACGCGGTGAGAACCGTGGACGGCTCGACCTTCACGCCCGGGCCCATCGTCGAGGTGACGGCGATGCGCTGGATGTAGGTGCCCTTGGCGCCCGTGGGCTTCGCCTTGGCGACCGCGTCGGCGAAGGCCTTGATGTTCTCGACGAGCTTCTGCTCGTCGAAGGACACCTTGCCGACGCCGGCGTGGATGATGCCGGCCTTCTCGACGCGGAACTCGACCGCGCCGCCCTTGGCGGCGGCAACGGCGCCCTTCACGTCCATGGTGACGGTGCCGACCTTCGGGTTCGGCATCAGGCCGCGCGGGCCCAGCACCTTACCGAGACGACCGACGAGCGGCATCAGGTCCGGGGTCGCGATGCAGCGATCGAACTCGATCTTGCCGCCCTGGACGATCTCGAGGAGATCCTCGGCGCCGACGATGTCGGCACCCGCTGCGCGGGCGTCGTCCGCCTTGGCGCCACGGGCGAAGACCGCCACGCGAACCGTCCGGCCGGAGCCGTTCGGCAGGTTGCAGACGCCGCGGACCATCTGGTCGGCGTGGCGCGGATCGACGCCGAGATTCATCGAGATCTCGACGGTTTCGTCGAACTTGGCCGAAGCCTTCGACTTCACCAGCTTGATCGCCTCGTCGATGGCGTAGAGCTTCATCGGCTCCAGACCCTCGCGGGCGGCGCGGATGCGCTTTCCTTCGCGTGCCATATCGCCCTCCCTTACGCGACGACTTCGAGGCCCATGGCTCGCGCGGAGCCACGGATCATCGCGACCGCCGCATCGACGGAGTCGCAGTTCAGGTCGGGCATCTTCTTCTCGGCGATCTCGCGAAGCTGGGCTTCGGTGATCTTGCCGACGGTCGGGCCCTTGCCCGGGGTCTTGGAGCCGGAGGCCGGCTTCTTGCCGATCTTCAGGCCAACTGCCTTCTTCAGGAAGAAGGTGACCGGGGGCTGCTTCATCTCGAAGGTGAAGGAGCGGTCCTGATACGCGGTGATGATCACCGGGATCGGGGTGCCCTTCTCCATCTGCGCGGTCTTCGCGTTGAAGGCCTTGCAGAATTCCATGATGTTGAGGCCGCGCTGACCGAGCGCGGGACCGATCGGCGGCGACGGGTTGGCGGCGCCGGCCGGGACTTGAAGCTTCACGTAGCCCGTGATCTTCTTCGCCATGGGACTGCTCCCAAGAATTGCGCGTCGCCGGGCTGCCGAGGCACGGACGGACGGGCGGTTGCAGGTCGCGGTGCGATCCTTGGATCCCGGAGGCGAAGCCGGGCGGATCTCCCCGCGGGGTTGTGGCGGTGCTCTCATGAAAGCATCGCCGTTTCCGGGCCGCGGCAGAGCCGCCGGCCGGGAAAATCGAAGATCAGTCAGTGCCGACTGATCGCGAATTGCGAAGGAATCAGACCTTCTCGACCTGACCGTATTCCAGCTCGACCGGGGTGGCGCGGCCGAAGATCGACACCGCCACCTTGAGGCGCGAGCGGGCGTCGTCGATTTCCTCGACGGTGCCGTTGAAGGAGGCGAAGGGACCGTCGGAGACGCGCACGGTCTCGCCGATCTCGAAGGAGACGGTGTGCTTCGGGCGATCCACGCCCTCCTGCACCTGCCCCTTGATGCGCTCGGCCTCGGCGTCCGGGATCGGCACGGGCTTGGCCTTGTCGGCGCCCAGGAAGCCGGTCACCTTCGGGGTATTCTTGATGAGGTGGTAGACCTCGTCGGTCAGGTCGCACTTCACGAGCACGTAGCCCGGGAAGAACTTGCGCTCGGCATCGACCTTGCGGCCGCGGCGCACCTCGGTGACCTTCTCGGTCGGCACCATGACCTCGTCGAACAGTTCGGTCAGCCCACGCTGGGCCGCCTGATCCTTGATGGACTGGGCGACCTTATTCTCGAAGTTCGAGTAGGCGTGGACGATGTACCAGCGCTTCGACACGGGTCTCTCAACTCCTCGGCGTCCGTAAGACGCCTGCGATGACTCAGGCGCCGATCCCGAGGACCAGGCTGACGGCGAAGCGCATCACCTGATCGACGGCGACGAAGAACAGGCTCGCGACCACGACCATGATGAACACCATGATGGTGGTCACGGTGGTTTCCTTGCGGGTCGGCCACGTGACCTTACGGCCCTCGTCGCGCACCTCGCCCAGGAACTCCACCGGGCCCACCCGCTTCGGCGCGGGGCGCGCGGGCGGGGTCGGGCGCTGGGGCGCGACGGGGGCCGTGCCGCGTTTGGGTCCGCGGGCCGCGTCGGCTTTCTTGGTCGCTTCGTTCGATGCCATGGCGCAACTGAAACCGGACAGGGCTCCGGGAACCACCGATCGCGGTGCGGGGACAATCGCGTCCCACACCGACAGCATCTGAGGATCTCGGAATGCGCCCGCTCTAGCGCAAGTGATCCGGCTTGTCGATGGGTTCGGGACGGGGTGCCGCGGGTCGGATGCCAAGTCGGTCTCGGCGTCGGGCTCGGTGGGCGCCGTGGCAGGAGTGGAGGGACTCGAACCCCCAACCCCCGGTTTTGGAGACCGGTGCTCTGACCAGTTGAGCTACACTCCTACGGCGCGCGCGGCGCGGCTCGCGTCATGCCGCAACCTGCGGCCCAAAGCAAGGGCAGGACGTCAGCAAGCAGAGTCATCGCCCGAAGGGTGATCTGCCGCCTTGCGGGCGCGAAGAGCGCCCCGCGGAGCGAGTTCGAGGACCGGAACGGTCGCTCGAACACAAAAGCGGAGCGAAAGCCTGAGGCCGCGGAGGCGGCCGCCGGCACTTGAGGCCCAGCGAAAAACAGAGTCATCGCTATTCATCGTCCAGCTCGAAATCCGCTTCCGCGAAGGGATAGGCCGCCTCGACGAGGTAGGGCCCGCCGCCGCGCGAGGTGCGGGCGGAGAACAGGGCGGCGCGGCGCGCCGTAAAGGTCAGGCGGGGAAACACCCCCGCCTCCGTCAGCCTTCGCGCCACGGCCTCCGGGGAGGCCTCGCGGTTGAGGCGGGCCAGCGTCACATGCGGCGTGAACTTGCGCCGCTCAGGTGCGGCCCCGGCCCGGCGGGCGATGCGCTCGTGCTCTTCCTGCAGGTCGACGAGTTCCGGCGTGGGGACGACCGAGGCGTAGAGCGCCCGCGGCCGGTCTCCGCCGAAGCTCGCGAGCCCGTCCAGCGTCACGGTGAGCGGCGCGCGCACCCGCGCCTCCCGTAGGCCGGCATCGACATCCGCGGCGATCATGTCGTCGATCTCGCCGAGGAAGCGCAGGGTGACGTGGTAGTCGCTCGGCTCGATCCAGCGCGCGCCGGGCAGGCCGCCGCGGAAAAACGACAGCCGCTCGGCGATGTCCGGCGGGATCTCGAGCCCGGTGAACAGGCGCGGCATGGTTCGCTACCCCTTCTTCTCCGGATTCTGGCCCAGGCGGCCCAGGAAGGTCTCGACGCTCGGCAGGATGCCCTCGACGATCCGCTCGACGCCCTTGGCGGTCGGGTGCAGCCCGTCATCCATGGTGTTGGCGCGCTGGCCCGTCACGCCGTCGAGAAAGAACGGGTAGAGCACGAGGCCGTGCGCCTTGGCCAAGTCGGGATAGATCGCGTCGAACCGGGCGCGGTACTCCGTGCCGAGGTTCGGTGCGGCCAGCATGCCGGCGAGCAGCACCGGAATGTTGCGCTCCTTCAGCCGCGCGATGATCGTCTCGAGCGCCTTGCGCGTCACCGCCGGATCGGTGCCGCGCAGCATGTCGTTGGCGCCGAGTTCGAGGATCACCGCTTGCGTGCCGTCCGGCACCGACCAGTCGAGCCGGTCGAGCCCGCCGGTGCTGGTGTCGCCCGACACGCCGGCATTGGCGATCTCGACCCGGTACCCCTTGGCCTTCAACGCCCGCTCCAGCACCGCGGGAAAGGCGGCGTCGGCCGGCAGGCGGTAGCCGGCGGTGAGGCTGTCGCCGAAGGCCACGAGCTTGAGCGGCGCCGGCTCGGCACGGGCCGAGCCGGGCAGCAGGCCCGCGGCGCCGACGAGCGTAGCTGCGGCGAAGAGGAGCATCAGCGCGGCCCTGCGCCGAAGGCGGCGCGGCCCCACATCGGGTGCGGCCGCCTCGCGCCGGGCGCCCAAGCATGACACAAGCCTGCCGGGTCCGGCTTCCGCTTCGTTCGCATGGTGCAAGACCGTATCCTTTCGCTCGGACATGTCCGGGTGGTTGCCAAGCTGCTCGCCAACTTCCCTGCCAAGATTCCCCGCCAAGATCGGTCGGTGCCTGATGTCGAACAAGGCCGTCTCTCTGTCGCAGATCGAGCTGAGCCTCGGCCGCGGCCCCGCGCGCGGGTGCATGTCCTGCGCGGCATCTCGCTCGATGTCGAGCGCGGCGAGGCGGTCGGACTCGTCGGCCCGTCGGGTTCGGGAAAATCGACCCTGCTCACCGTCATGGCCGGGCTGGAGCGGCCCGATACCGGCCAAGTCACCATCGCCGGCACGGATCTCGGCGGGCTCGATGAGGACGGGCTCGCGCGCTTCCGCGGCCGCAACATCGGCATCGTATTCCAGGCCTTCCACCTCGTCCCGACCATGACCGCGCTGGAGAACGTGGCGCTGCCGCTCGAACTCGCCAACGCATCCGATCCGCACGGACGGGCGGCGGCGGAACTGGAGGCGGTGGGGCTCGGCCACCGGCTGCGGCACTACCCGGCGCAGCTCTCCGGCGGCGAACAGCAGCGGGTGGCGATCGCCCGTGCGCTCGCGCCCGATCCGGCGATCCTGGTCGCCGACGAGCCGACGGGAAACCTCGACGAGGCGACGGGACGGCAGATCGTGGAGCTATTGTTCGGGCTCAAGCGCGACCGCGGCGCGACCCTGGTGCTGGTGACGCACGATCCCGGCCTCGCCCGGCTGTGCGACCGTACCGTACGCCTACGCGCCGGCCGGATCGAAGCGCCGGCCGAGGCGCAAGAAGCCTAAGTAAACAGGGCTTGGAAAAACGATGCCTTCCGGTGCCGGTCGGGCGCCGAAAGGCAAGCACGTGTCGGATGTTGAAGCCGTCTGCTCGCGCGTCGCGTCAGGCGGCGCGGCAAACAGAAGGATCAGGCGCTCAGCGGGGCGCCAATCCGGGCGCGGAGCTGAGCCCGCAGGTTCTGGTTGGCCGCGCTGCGGTCGGCGTCGAGGGCCCACATCAGACGCAGGAGCCGGCTGATCGGCAGAGCCCGGTCCTCAATGGCCTCGGCAACCTGCTGCTGGATCGATTTCGAGGTCGCCATGAACGTCTCGGCCGTGGTCTGCATGAGTCGCATCCGGAAACGGGCTCGCCCCCCGCGGGGCGGGCTCTTAAACGGTTCCAAATCGCAAGGCCATAGGTTTGCCGGCTCGCAGTTAGCGGTTCCTTCGAGCGCCCGCGCCGCGCTTCACAGCTTTGTGAAGCCGGCACGTCGTCAGGCGAGCGGCGAGCGCGCGTAGCCGTCGAGCAGATCCTGCGGATCGCGGTAGATCGCGATGCATCCCGCCGCCGACAGCTCGGCCTCCGGGAATCCGCCGCACAGGACGCCGATCGTGGAAAGCCCAGCCCCTGCAGCGGCTTGCGCGTCGTAGGGAGTATCCCCGATCACCATCACCGCGTCTTTGGGGAGGCCGGGAAGCTTCTTCAGCACCGCCTCGAAGATGTCGGGATGCGGCTTGGATCGGTCGGCGTCGTCGGAGGTCGTGACCACGTCGACGAGGTCGGTGATGCCCAGGATTTTCTGGTAGTTTTCCACCTCGTCGGCCTTGCCGGAGGACGCGAGCGCGACGGTCTGGCCTGCATCCCGCACATGGCTGAGCAGGGCCTTCACCGCGGGAAACGGCTTGGCCTGCGCGAGATAAGACCGCTTGAACAGATCGGAGCGGTAGGCCTCGATCGCTTCGCCCTCGCGGGCGAGCCGGTCCGCGTCGACGAAGACGGGCAGGAGCTGGTCGCCGCCCTTCCCGATCTGGCGGCGGACCTCGGCCTCCTTCGTCTCGATCCCGAAATGCGCAAAGGCCTCAACCCAGGCGCGGGCGTGCAGATCGACGCTGTCGAGCAGCGTGCCGTCGATGTCGAAGACGACGGCTTTGATGCGAGCGGACATCGAATCAGACCCTCTCAGCGCGGAAACAGCTGAAGGCCGTCATCGGGGAGGAGATTGCGGGCGGGCCCGCCGGTCTGCTGACCGCGGCCTTGCTGGTAGTAGGGCAGCTCGGGGCGACGGTCGTTACCGCTGCCGGAATCGTATTCCCAGGGCGCGTTCCAGGGCGCCCGGCCGCTCACCGCCGGCACGGCAGGGCCGGTGTAGAACGAGTCGCCTGGCCGCATGGGCCCCGCCGCGGCGGCGCTGGCCGCCAGCATCGTGCCGAGGAAGACGGCAGCAGCACCTCGTCCGATCAACGTGCGCATCGCTTGTCATCCCCCAATCGTGGCCGCGCTCCGCCCGCAGAGCGCGAAGGGAAACGGCCGAGCCTGGTCCGCGTTCCGGGGCCTTGGGCTCGCTCGCCCCGACTTTTGCCCCGACTTTCCCCGAATGGGCCTCAAAAGCGAAGCCCGCCGGCCCCGGAGGGCGGCGGGCTCTCGAACCGCGTCTCGTTCAGTGGCGGCTCAGTGGAGGACGACCGCTTCGGCTCCGGCGCGGCTGGCTGCCGATTTGGCCCTGGGTGCCGCCTTCACCGCCTTGGCGGCGGGCTTCTCAGCGGCCTTCGCGGAGGTCTTGGCAGGCGTCTTAGCAGGCGTCTTGGCCGGTGCCTTGGCCTTGGCAGCCTTGGCGACGCTCGCCAGAGCCTCGGCGGGGGCCTGCACTGCTGCCTTGGCGCGGGCGGCGCGGGGCTTGGCGACCTTGGCCGGCGCAGCGGACGCCTCGGCTTCGATCAGCGCCGCAACCGGGGCCTGACGCAGCTCGGATTCGGCTTGAAGCCAGTGGGCCTCGGCGCGACCGAAAACCCGGCCTTCACCTTCCCAGATGTAGTAGGCGCGCTCGCGCACGCTTTTCTCGCACAGCACCATAACGCTCTCCCGAAATCGTCCGACGTGAGTTCGAACGATGGAAGCGCATGGTTAAGGGGCGGTTAACCGCGTTGCGCAGCGCGGGAAAGACGGCGGTGGTTCGCGCGCACCTTGCGGCGGTAGCCGGCCACGACCGCGCCGTGCGAGGCGCCCGTCGCGAGCTGCATCGCCGCCTCGCTGGCCGCGAGCAGCTTCTCGCTCACCATCCGCTGCGCCTCCACCTGCGCACCGCTGCCCCCGGCCGCGAGTTTGGCCATCCGCAGGGCGATCACCGACTGCGCCTCGAAGGCGAGCAGGGTCGTGTCAAGGCCGAGCTTCCACCACGTCGCATACATCGAACCTGCCCTCTCGTCGTCACACGGCATCGATCTGATAAGGTCACGACGGCCCGCAACGGCGCAGGGCCGGGCTCGGGAACGGCGCAGAGACACAGGTTCGAGCGCCATTCCCGGCCGCCTCCGGGGGTTGGCGGCCGGGAACGGAATTGCGGCTCAATCGAAGCTGCGGCCCTTGGCGGCCGAACCGCCCAGGCTGATCTTGACCTTCTTCGGCGGGGCGGCCTGCCCCCCCTTGCCGCGCCCGGCCGGCACCTCGACCTCCGGCGCCGCCTGAGCGGGCTTCAACCGGGACTGGCCGTAGATCACCGAGCCGATCTCGCCCACCGCCTGGACCAGGTCGTCGCGCTCGCAGGCGCGGGCCACCTTAAGGCCGAGCTGGTGCATGTGGCTCTTGCCGTAGAGATAGGCGGCGAGCTTGGCGCGGGTCAGCGCCGGAATCTCCTCGAGGATGTAGGGCAGATCGTAGTCGTCGGCGCGGTAGACCTCGCCGAGTCGTTCGAGGGAGACCGGGCATTCCGGATCGACGGTCGCGCCGGTGGTCGGATGGGCCTGGGTCATGGATCACCTGCTGTCGGTGCAAAGGGCGATGGAGAGGGTGACGAAAGCGGCGAAGGCATGTCGGCGGTCGCAGCCTCCGCCACGGGGGACGGCCTGACTGCAATCGGGTCGGAACGCGCGGGAAGGCATCCGGTGCAAACCGAAGCGATCGCGATCCGGGCGCGCCGGTCGCTGCGCTCCCAGACGGATTCGCGCGCCGTCGCTGCGGCGGCCGGCCCGGAGGCCGCAGTTCCAGAGGTTGAAGTCCCGGCGAGCCGGGTGTCCGGGTTCGCGCGGATCCGCAGATAGAGCGGCTCCTCCGCCCGGACAGCGGAGATCGGTCCGCACGGGAACCCACACAGGGCCATCCCGTACACGGCCGCGCCGAGGAGCGCGAGCCGGCCCGGACGTGCCGATGCCGTGCGCCGCGCGGCGCCTCGTGCCGTGCAGCCCGATGTCATGCCGGTTGTCATGCGGATGCGCGGGTCTCGCCATGGCGGTTGCGGGCGCCGGTTCCCGCATCGCGGGCTTCCGGGCCGAACAGGATCGGCCGGGATGGTCAACAAGACCTTAACCGCGGCATCCATGCGAGGCGAGCCACCCCACGCGAAAAAGCCCGGCGCGAGGCCGGGCTCTTCTGGGGGAGGTCCGGCGGTCCGGTGAGGGACCGCCGGAGATCCGGGTCCTAGTACGAGCCGAACTTGTAGTTCAGGCCGGCGCGGACGACGGCGAACTCGGTGTCGCGGACCTGCTGGCCACCGCTGACGAGCACGGTGCCCGGGCTGCCGATGGAGACCGTGCGGCCCTGGTTGTCCGTCGCGAAGGCGCCACGGCCACCGGTGCCGCGATCGAGGTTCACGTACAGACCTTCGACCTTCAGCGTCACGGCCGAAGACTTGAAGAAGTTCAGGAACGAGTCGGTCGGGAGAGCGTACTCGATACCACCACCGGCGGCCCAGCCGGTCTGGAAGTCGTTGCTCGACACGCCGGTGCCGAACTCACGACCGCCGCCGGAGCCGTAGGCGAAGCCGCCGGTGCCGTACACGAGGGTGCGGTCGAAGGCGTAGCCGAGGCGACCGCGGACGGTGCCGAAGAAGTCGAGGCCGGACAGACCACCCGGATTGAACACCTGCTGGGCGGCCAGCGGGCTGGTCGAGAGGAAACGGTTCCGGTCACGGCCGAAATCGGCGTACTGGGCGTCGGCCTCGACACCGATCACGACACCGGAGCCCGGGGTGAACTGGTAGTTGTAGCCGATCTGACCGCCGCCGACGAAGCCTTCGTTGGACTCGCGGTTGCTGAAGGCGACCACGGCGGTGGTGCCCGGGGGCACGAGCAGGGAGGCCGGGCCGACGCCGATCACGGTCGGGACGCGGTCGTCCTGGGTGCCGAAGCCGTAACCGGCGTTGAAACCGGCGTAGAAGCCCGTCCAGGTGAACACCGGCACCGGCTGGAACACCGGCGGCGGAGCCGCGCGGCGCGGGAGGTCGGCGGCCGAGGCGGCGACGGTGGCGGCAACGAGCGCGCTCGAAGCAAGAAGCAGGATTTTCATCGTGTCGTGTCCTGATTTGGCGGGAGCCGGTGTTGGTGTGAAGTGGCCCGGGGAGCTCCCCGGTATCCGTCGCCCTCCAGCGATGAAGCGATCAATGCACCTGAATCCGTCAACGAAAGGTGAAGCTTACCCAGCCGTAAGCGCTCGATCAGGCCCGACGTGTCTTTGCGCACATCGTTGCTTCGTCTTGTCGAAAACCGGCAACAGTCAAACCATTCAGCACAGCTTGAAGACAATACGGTTAACGGTCGGTGTCTCCCGCCGCGCAAGGCCGCGTTAACCACGCTCGGGCGATCATTCCCCCGCGCCGGCGCCCGATCCCGGATCCGGCCGGCCCGATGGATTGCGCTGCCCATGTCCTTCGATTCCGGCTCGCCCAGACCGCGCGGCCCCCTCGCATGGTCGATCAAGACCGCGCTGATCGTCGGCCTCGGCGCCACCGCCCTCGCCCACCACATTGCCCAACCGGTCGGCAAGCCGGTTCACCGGGGAGGCGACCCGGAGGTGACGGGCTCGATCGGCGTCAAGGCGCAGTCGCTGCGGCTCGACCCCTGCGCGCTCCGCGGCGCCCTCGGCACGAGCGCGCGCGACTGACCTTCGCGGCGGGACTCGAGACGACCGCCAAGGCGAGGCTGGCAAGGCGAGGCCGGAGACGTCGGCCTTACGCGAGCACGGGTTTGAGACGGTCTCGGGATGCCGTCGACGCAACCGTACCCCGCCCGCGCGGGAGGAGGCTGCGCTGTCTCGGTCGATTGACAAGCAGGCACAGGGGTCTAAGTGTCGCGCGCGTTCGGACGCGTGATGGCGTACCGCGCACGGCTCTCGCGATCCGCCGCCGGCGCGAGCTTTCGAGCCCCTGATCGGCCCACTTCACGCGCACAATGGTTTTCCCTACCCGATGTCTTTCGCCGATCTTGGACTGAGCGACAAGGTACTCCAAGCCGTCACCACGGCCGGCTACACCGAGCCGACGCCGATCCAGGCCCAGGCGATCCCGCATGTGCTCGCCCGGCGCGACGTGCTCGGCATCGCCCAGACCGGCACCGGCAAGACCGCCGCCTTCACCCTGCCGATGCTGACCATGCTGGAGACCGGCCGCGCCCGGGCTCGCATGCCGCGCACGCTCATCCTGGAGCCGACCCGCGAACTCGCGGCGCAGGTCGAGGAAAACTTCGAGCGTTACGGCACCAACCACAAGCTCAACGTGGCGCTCATCATCGGCGGCGTCTCCTTCGCCGACCAGGACGCCAAGCTCACCCGCGGCACCGACGTGCTGATCGCGACGCCGGGGCGCCTGCTCGACCATTTCGAGCGCGGCAAGCTGCTGCTGACCGGCGTCGAGCTTCTCGTCATCGACGAGGCCGACCGGATGCTCGACATGGGGTTCATTCCCGACATCGAGCGCATCGTGAAGATGGTGCCCTTCACGCGCCAGACGCTGTTCTTCTCCGCGACGATGCCGCCGGAGATCGAGCGGCTGGCCGACATGTTCCTGCACAACCCGCAGCGGGTCGAGGTGGCGCGTCCCGCCTCCACCGCCACGACCATCGAGCAGCGCCTCGTGGCGACGGGCGCGGAGGGCCACGAGAAGCGCAAGGTGCTGCGCCACCTCATCCGCTCGGCGAGCGAGTTGCAAAACGGCATCATCTTCTGCAACCGCAAGCGCGACGTCGCCCAGCTTCAGCGCTCGCTGACCAGCCACGGCTTCAACGCGGCAGCACTCCACGGCGACATGGACCAGCGCGCCCGCATGGCCGCCCTCGACGGCTTCCGCAGCGGCGAGGTTCCGCTGCTGGTGGCCTCGGACGTCGCCGCGCGCGGCCTCGATATCCCCGCCGTCAGCCACGTCTTCAACTTCGACGTGCCGCACCACCCGGAGGATTACGTCCACCGGGATCGGACGCACCGGCCGGGCCGGCCGCTCGGGCCAGGCCTTCACCCTCGCGAGCCGAAGCGACGAGCGCTCGCTCTCGGCGATCGAAAGCTTGATCGGTCAGCCGATCGCCTGGCTCGACGGCGATCTTGCCAGCGTCTCCGACGAGGTGGAGGGCGACGAGCCGCGCCGCCGCCGCGGCAGCCGCCGGGCCAAGGAAACCAAGGGGGGCGAGGAAACCAAGAGCGGCGGGCGCAGCATCGAGCGGAGTGCCGCCCCGGCGAGCGAAAGCCCCCGCAGCGAGAACCGCTCCCGCGGAGGTCGCCGTCCGGCCGCCGAGCGCAGCCGCGCCGACGCACCCCGGCGAGACCCGGTGCGTGAGCCGGAAACGGTTGCGGTTGCCCCTCCCGCTCCCCCTGCCCCTCCCCGCGAGTTGGCCCGCGAGCCTGTCCGGAGCGCCCCCGAACGCGCGCGTGGCGAGCGTCGTCCCCCGCGTCGCGACGAGGACGGCGAGACGCCGGTCGGCCTCGGTTCGCACGTCCCGGCCTTCCTGCTGAAGCCGACCGGGTTCGGGAAGAGCAAGTAGCTCCCTGACCCAATCCCGCTGATCCCATCGCGCTAGCGCGATGGGTGCCCTCCTCGAGCGCCGCGCGGATCGGGCGATCCGGTCCCTGCTTCGATCGAAACGCCCGCGCGGCGAAGGGTCGGCGCTCGGGCGCTTTGTGAGACGCTCTTAACGTCCTGGCGAGATTCTGAGACGACACTTCGGCGGAGCGGACGATGTGGGCGGCGTGCCCCGTCCGCAGGAGCCTACGTCACCGGATGAGCCCCGATCCCGATCGTGATCGCAGTTTCGTGCTCGCGCAGCGCAGCTTCGAGCTGATGCGCGACTACTGTGCCTGCGCGACGCCGCGGGCCTACGCCGTGTGGTATCTCTACGTCTCCGGCACGCAGCCGCTGATGAACGATGCGGTCAAACGGCTCACGACGCAGAACGGCACGCTGACCAGCGCCGACATCGAGGGGCTCCACGACACCTACATCGACGGCCGCCGTATGGCCGTGGAGGTGGATCGGATGAATTCGAGCCTCATCGCCGAGGTCGAGGGCATCATGGAAATGATCGAGGTGTCGATCCGCTCCACCGCCCAGTACGGCGAGTCGCTTCAGGCCCTGTCCCACGACATCGCCAACACGGCCACGAGCCGGGCGCGTCTGCGCGAGGTCGTGACGACGATCATCGCCAACACCCGCGACGTGACCGCCAACAACCGCACCCTCGAAGCGCGGATGCGCGAGAGCCGCAGCGAGATCGAGGCCTTGCGCGAGACGCTGGAGGCGGCCCGTCTGGAGAGCCTGACCGACGCCCTGACGGGGCTGGGCAACCGCAAGAGTTTCGAGGAGTCGCTCCGCAAGAGCGTCGATCTGCAGTCTGCCTCGGCGCAGCAGGGCAAGCCGGCGAGCCTGATCGTGATCGACATTGATTCGTTCAAGCGCTTCAACGACCTCTACGGCCACCTGACCGGGGATCAGGTGCTGCGCCTCGTCGCCATCGTGATGCGCGAGCATATCGGTCAGAGAAACGCGACGCTCGCCCGGTTCGGCGGCGAGGAATTCGGCATCGTCCTGCCGGAAACCGACCGGGTCGAGGCGCGCGCCATCGCCGAGCGGGTGCGCATCGGTGTCACCGGCCGCGAACTGGTGAAGCGCTCCACCGGCGAATCGCTCGGCAAGGTCACGGTCTCGCTCGGCGTCGCGACCCAGCGCGAGGACGACAACGCGGTCTCCCTGCTGGAACGAGCCGACGCCTGCCTGTTCGCCGCCAAGCGCGCCGGCCGCAACCGCACCCTCGACGAGACCGAAGTCGAGAACCTGCGCGACGTCGCCTGAGACGGAAGAGAGCCTCGTCCCGAAAGGCGGCCTCCGGGACGAGGCGAGAGCCATGCGCTCAAGCCTCGTCCGGTCTGCGAGACGAGGCAGCGCCGATCAGGCCGTAGCGCCGGCCGTGAGCCGCTCGGGATTGACCGGCGTGATCGCCACGGATTCGCCGCAGCCGCAGGCCGACGTCTGGTTCGGGTTGTTGAACACGAACTGGGACGACAGCTTGGTCGTCTGGAAATCCATCTCGGTGCCGAGCAGGAACAGCACCGCCTTGGGATCGATGAACACGGTTACGCCCCGGTCCTCGATCACATCCTCGCCGGCTTTCCGCTCCTCGGCATATTCCATCGTGTAGGACATGCCGGCGCAGCCGCCGTTCTTCACGCCGACGCGCAAACCGGCGATCGGCGTCTCCGCATCGGCCATGATCGCCTTGAGCCGGTCCGCGGCGCGGTCGGTCAGCGTGATCACCTTGAAACTGGACATTGGGGTCTCTCTCCTGCGGCCGGGTTCAAGGCCCGGGCGGGTGAGGGGTTTTCGTACACCTGCAAAGATAAGCACTCCCCCGGCGCCGGTCCACCAGGAGACCCGGCACACCGGACGATTACAGCCGTGCTATGCTGAATCGGTGGGAGAGCTTCGAGACGCTCGACGCCGTGATCGGCCTTCCCGCCATCGGAGCGCGGCTCGCGCTCGCCGACATCTACGAGGACGTGGCCTTCGAGCCGGGCCGGTCGGTCCGCTGAGGCGCTGCTACCACATGTCCAGCGCGACGCGGGCCTCGTCGGACATCCGGCTCTGGTCCCACGGCGGGTCGAACACCATCGTGACAGAGCAGGACTGGACGCCCTGAACCGCCGAGACCGCGTTCTCAACCCAGCCCGGCATCTCGCCGGCCACCGGGCAGCCGGGGGCGGTCAGCGTCATGTCGATCAGCACGCGCCGGTCGTCCTCGATCTGCACCCGGTAGATCAGGCCGAGCTCGTAGATGTCGGCGGGGATCTCCGGATCGTAGACGCTCTTGAGCGCCACGACGATGTCGTCGGTCAGGCGATCGATTTCCTCGGCCGGGATCGCGGAGGCGGCCGCGAGGGCGGGGGTGTTGGTGCCGCCGGTGATGGTGGCGTCGGTGCTCATCGAGTCTCTCCCTCGGCCGCCGCGGGCGACGGCCGAAATTCCCAAAAGTATCAGGCGAACAGCATCTCGGCCTTGGCCAGAGCCGCGGCCAGGACATCGATTTCCTGCGTCGTATTATACAGACCGAACGAGGCGCGACAGGTGGAGGTGACACCGAAGCGCGTCAGCAGCGGCATCGCGCAGTGGGTGCCGGCCCGCACCGCGACGCCCTGGTGGTCGATCACGGTGGCGATGTCGTGGGCGTGCGCGCCCTTCACCTCGAAGGCGATGACGCCGCCCTTGTCGCGGGAATTGCCGATCTGGCGGATCGAATTCATCGCGCCGAGCCGCTCCTGGGCGTAGGCGGTCAGCATCGCCTCATGCGCGGCGATCTTGTCGCGGCCGAGCTTCATCATGAATTCCAGCGCCGCGCCGAGGCCGACCGCCTCGATGATCGCCGGCGTGCCCGCCTCGAAGCGGTGGGGCGGATCGTTGTAGGTGATCGCGTCCTGGCTCACCGTGCGGATCATCTCGCCGCCGCCCTGGTAGGGCGGCAGACGGTCGAGCCACTCCTTCTTGCCGTAGAGCACGCCGATGCCGGTCGGCCCGTAGACCTTGTGGCCGGTGAAGACGAAGAAGTCGCAATCGAGCGCGCGCACATCGACCGGGCGGTGCACCGCGCTCTGCGCTCCGTCGAGCAGCACCGGCACGCCGTGGGCGTGGGCGATGCGCACGATCTCCTCGGCCGGCGTCACCGTGCCGAGCACGTTCGACATGTGGGTGATCGCCACCATCTTGGTGCGCGGCGTGAAGAGCTTCTCGTATTCCTCGACCAGGAAGTTGCCGTCGTCATCGACCGGCGCCCACTTGATGACGGCGCCGCGCCGCTCGCGCAGGAAATGCCAGGGCACGATGTTGGAGTGGTGCTCCATGATCGAGAGGATGATCTCGTCCCCCTCCCCGATCAGCCCGGCCCAGCCCATGGAGGAGGCCACGAGGTTGTAGGCCTCGGTCGCGTTGCGGGTGAAGATGATCTCGTCGGTCGAGGTCGCGTTGAGGAACTGGCGCGTGGTCTCGCGCGCGCCCTCGAACCCCTCGGTCGCGGCATTGGCCATGTAGTGCAGGCCACGGTGCACGTTGGCGTAGCCGGTCTCCATGCAGGAGACCATCGCGTCGATCACGGCCCGCGGCTTCTGCGTCGAGGCGGCGTTGTCGAGATAGACCAGCGGTTTGCCGTAGACCTTTTCCGACAGGATCGGGAATTCCTTCCGGATCGCTTCGACGTCGTAGGACGAGTCCTGGGCAGTGGTACGGACGGGTGCGTTCATCGTCTCGACCTCGAAGCGGCGCGGCCCGTCATAGAGCCGTCTTTCCCTTCACTCCCCTCATCCTGAGGTGCTGGAGCGAAGCGGAGGCCTCGAAGGAGACCTCCCAATTTCGTCGGTATCCCCTGAGCCGTCCTTTCGAGGCCCGCTGACGCGGCCCCCTCGGGATGAGGCTCAGGGTGGGGGTGCCCGACCTGGGCAGGGACCTGCGGATCCCCGGCAGGCCGGCGATCCGCGGGTCGGGTTGTGGGCGGCGCCCTACCCTCTCGACGCCAGCCACGCCTCGATCCCGCCGATCAGCACCGCGCGGGCGCCCTCATGCGTGACCGTCTCCACCGCCTCGCCGACGAAGGCCTGGACCAGCAGGCTCTCGGCGGTGGCGCGCGGCAGGCCGCGGGCCATGAGGTAGAACAGCAGATCCTCGTCCGGCGCGCCGCAGGTGGCGCCATGGCCGCAAGCGACGTCGTCGGCGAAGATTTCCAGCTCCGGCTTGTTCATCATCTGACCGTCGTCGGTCAGGAGCAGGCAGTCGGACTTCATCTTGCCGTCGGTCTGCTGCGCGACCTGGCGGACGATGATCTTGCCCTGGAACACGCCGGTGGAATCGCCGTCGATCACCGTCTTGAACATCTCGCGGCCGACGCCGCCCGTCGCCGCGTGGTCGGCGAGCAGGGTCGAGTCCGCGAGCTGGCCGTGGCCGAGCAGCGTCGCGCCGTTGACCACGGCGTTGGCGTCCTCGCCCGCGACGTGCAGGTAGATCTGGTGACGCGAGAGCTTGGCGCCGGTGACGAGGTTGACGGTCTCGAGCTGCGCCCGCGCGTCGAGGCGCACCGAGAGCGTCGAGAGGGCGACGGCCGCGTCCCCTTCCCGGTTGAGCCGGGTGTGGCGGAAGGCGGCCTCGGCGCCGATATGCACGTCGAGCGCGTCGTTGGGCTGGTAGGTCAGCCCGGCCGGCCCCTCGTGACTCTCCAGCAGGAAGAACTCCGCCTCGGCGCCGACATCGACCAGAACGCGGGTCGCGGTCGAGAAGGCGGCCTCACCCGTGCCGACGAAGCGCAGGTGGATCGGCGTCGCCGGCTTGGCGCCGGGGGCGACCGAGATCAGCGCGCCGTCCGCCAGGAAGGCGGTGTTGAGCTGGTAGATCGGGTTCTCGCGCACCTGCTCGACGGGGGCGAGGAGCTTCAGGCGGGCGTCGCCCTTGCCCATCGCCTCGTTGAGCGGCGTGACCGTCACGCCCTCGGGCACCCGGTCGAGATCCGACAGGGACGCGACGAGATGGCCGTTGACGAAGGTGAGGCGGACGGCCTCGACCGCGTTGAAGCCCGTGGTCCCGGCGACGGCGGCCCGGGCCGCGTCCTCGCTCGGCGCCTCGGCGGGCGGGGCGGCCTCGGTGATGGCGGCGCGCAGGTCGGTATACTTGAACGCCTCGACCCGGCGGCTCGGCAGGCCGGTCGCCTCGAAGAAGCGGAACGCCTCCTCGCGGCTGATCGCCTGCTCGCTGGCGAAGCCTTTGCGCGCGGACTCGAACAGCTTGGAGAGGCCGGCCTCGGCGGGGGAGCGGAGATTGGTGACGTCGGCCATCACGCAGCCTCGCTCGTGCGGTACTCGGCGTAGCCGGAGGCCTCGAGTTCCAGCGCCAGCTCCTTGCCGCCGGTCTTCACGATCTGGCCCTTCGACATGACGTGCACGGTGTCGGGCACGATGTGGTTCAGGAGCCGCTGGTAGTGGGTGATGACGAGGAACGAGCGACCCTGCGCGCGCAGCGCGTTCACGCCCTCGGACACGATGCGCAGCGCGTCGATGTCGAGGCCGGAATCGGTCTCGTCGAGCACGCAGAACTTCGGCTGCAGCAGCGCCATCTGGAGGATCTCCATGCGCTTCTTCTCGCCGCCGGAGAAGCCGACGTTGAGGGCGCGCTTGAGCATCTCCTTGTTAATCTCGAGCTTGTCCGCGGCCGCGTTCACCGCGCGGATGAAGTCGGGGGTCGAGAGCTCGGCCTCGCCGCGGGCCTTGCGCTGCGCGTTGAGGCAGGCCTTGAGGAAGGTCATCGTCCCCACGCCCGGGATCTCCAGCGGGTACTGGAAGGCGAGGAAGATGCCGGCGGCGGCGCGCTCGTCGGCCGCCATCTCCAGCACGTTCTGCCCGTCGAGCAGGATCTCGCCGTCGAGGACCTCGTAGTCCTCCTTGCCGGCGATGACGTAGGAGAGCGTCGACTTGCCCGACCCGTTCGGGCCCATGATCGCGGCGACCTCGCCGTCGTTCACGGTCAGGTTCAGGCCGTTGAGGATGCGGTTGTCCTCGATCTGCACGACGAGGTTTTTGATCTCAAGCATCGTTCGATAGTCCTAATTCAATTCCGATGACCTTCCCTCCCCCTCGGCGGGGGAGGGTGGCCCTCGCGTCGGCGAGGGTCGGGAGACGGGAGCGCCGGTTCCGGAGAGGTCGCTTCCGGGCGCCCCATCCGGCCGCGTCGCGCGGCCCCTCTCCCGCCTGCTTGGCAGGCACCCTCCCCCGCTTCTCAAGTCCGGCTTGCCCGACTTGGGCATTCAGGAATGCGGATATCGGGCAAACCCGATATCCGTGGGGGAGGGACATTCGTTCTGTCCGTGTCGAAGCGCGTCAGCCCACCGAGCCTTCGAGGCTGATCGAGATCAGCTTCTGGGCCTCCACCGCGAACTCCATCGGCAGCTGCTGAAGCACGTCGCGGACGAAGCCGTTGACGATGAGCGCGGTCGCCTCCTCCTCGGAGAGGCCGCGCTGCAGGCAGTAGAACTTCTGGTCCTCGGAGATCTTCGAGGTGGTGGCCTCGTGCTCGAAGACGGCCGACGCGTTCTTCGACTCGATGTAGGGCACGGTGTGCGCCCCGCACTGGTCGCCGATCAGCAAGCTGTCGCAGTTGGTGAAGTTGCGCGCGCCCTTGGCCTTCTTGTGGGCCGAGACGAGCCCCCGGTAGGTGTTCTGCGAACGGCCCGCCGAAATGCCCTTCGAGATGATCCGGCTGGTCGTATTCTTGCCGAGATGGATCATCTTGGTGCCGGAATCGACCTGCTGCATGCCGTTCGACACCGCGATCGAGTAGAACTCGCCACGGGAATCGTCACCGCGCAGGATGCAGGACGGATACTTCCAGGTGATCGCCGAGCCGGTCTCGACCTGCGTCCACGAGATCTTCGAGCGGGCGCCGCGGCAATCGCCGCGCTTGGTCACGAAGTTGTAGATGCCGCCCTTGCCCTCGTTGTCGCCGGGGTACCAGTTCTGGACGGTCGAGTACTTGATCTCGGCATCCTCCAGGGCGACCAACTCGACCACCGCGGCGTGGAGCTGGTTGTCGTCGCGCTTCGGGGCGGTGCAGCCCTCCAGATACGAGACGTAGGAGCCCTTGTCGGCGATGATGAGCGTGCGCTCGAACTGGCCGGTGTCGCGCTCGTTGATGCGGAAATAGGTCGACAGCTCCATCGGGCAGCGCACGCCCGGCGGGATGTAGACGAACGAGCCGTCGGAGAAGACGGCCGAGTTCAGCGTGGCGAAGAAGTTGTCGGTCACCGGCACGACCGAGCCGAGGTACTTCTTCACGAGGTCCGGGTACTCGCGGATGGCCTCGGAGATCGGCATGAAGATCACGCCGGCCTTCTCGAGCTCCTTCCGGAAGGTGGTCGCCACCGAGACCGAGTCGAACACCGCATCGACCGCGACGCGGCGCTCGGGCGCGATGCCTTCCAGCACCTCGACCTCACGCAGCGGGATACCGAGCTTCTCGTAGGTCTTCAGGATCTCGGGATCGATCTCGTCGAGCGATTCCGGGCCCTTACGCTTCGGCGCGGCGTAGTAGTAGATGTTGTTGTAATCGACCCGGTCGTACTCGACCCGGGCCCATTCCGGCTCCTTCATCGTGAGCCAGCGCTTATAAGCGTCGAGGCGCCATTCGAGCATCCATTCCGGCTCGTTCTTCTTGGCCGAGATGAAGCGAACGACGTCCTCGGAGAGGCCCTTTTCGGACTTCTCCATCTCGATCACGGTCTCGAAACCGTACTTGTACTGGTCGAGGTCGATCGAGCGGACCCGATCAATGGTCTCCTGCACTGCAGGCATTCAGCGTCTCCTACCGACTCCGGCGTCAAGGACCGGGGGTTTCCAACGACACGGCGGGTTTGCCGCCGAAAGAATGGCTTGGGCGGGCGGCGCTCAGGCTGCCTGCCCTCGCCTCTGATATAGGGACGACACGACCCGTTCGAACCCCGCCGCGAAGCGTTCGAGGTCTTCCGGGCGCGAATTCCAGCCGAAACTCACGCGCAACGCCCCCGCGGCGAGCGCAGGGCTCACGCCCATCGCCGCGAGCACGGGGGAACGGGCCACCTTGCCCGAGGCGCAGGCCGAGCCCGACGACACGGACAGGCCGGCGAGATCCAGGGCGATCAGCGCCGTGGAGGCCGCGAGGCCCGGCACGGCGAAGCTCAGGGTGTTGGGCAGGCGCGGCGCGCCCTCCCCGAACACCACCATGTCCGGAGCGATGGCCCGGAGCCGCCCTTCGAGCGCGTCGCGCAAGCCCGCGAGCCGCACCACCTCGGCTTCCAGGCTGGATCGAGCGATCGCCGCCGCCTCGCCCATGCCGACAATGCCCGAAAGATTCTCGGTGCCGCCGCGCAGGCGCGCCTCCTGGCCGCCCCCGCGCAGGAAGGCCGTCTCCAGGCTCACGCCGTCGGCCAGCACCATCGCGCCGACGCCCTTCGGCGCGGCGAATTTGTGGCCCGACAGGGTCAGGGCATCGAGGCCGAGGGCGGAAAAATCGAGCGGGATCTTTCCGACCGCCTGGACCGCGTCGCTGTGGACCAGAGCCCGTCCGTGAGCGCGAGCGAGCCGCACGATCTCGGCCAGCGGCTGCACCACCCCGGTCTCGTTGTTGGCGGCATGGACCGAGATCAGCACCGCCTCGTCGCGGCAGGCTTCGAGCCGGGCCGCGAGCAGGTCGAGCCGCAGCAGGCCGGCCCCATCCACCGGCAGCACCTCGACCGCGTCCGGTGCGAAGCGGTGGCCGGCGGCGACGCACGGATGCTCTGTGGCCGAGATCATCAGCCGGGTGGGGGCGGGGAGGCCCGCCTTCCGAAGCGCACCGGAGAGCACGGTGTTGGCGGCTTCCGTGCCGCCGCTGGTGAAGGTGATGCGCTCAAGCGTCGCGCCGAGCAGGGCGGCGAGTCCCGCCCGCGCCGTCTGCAGTGCATGGCGCGCGGCGCGGCCCTCTTGATGGATCGAGGAGGGATTGCCGGGCAATGCGAGCGCGCGCGCGACCGCAGACGCGACTTCCGGACGCACCGGAGAAGTCGCATTGTGATCGAGATAGCTGCGCGCGCCGGACATCATCCTGCCGTTTCGCTCCGTATCGTCCTGCCAGATCCTGATTTTCTTGATTTCGCCCCCCTCCCCCGTGCTAAGCCGCGCGAAACGCGCCGTGTGCTTCGCAGGTCGAGGCCCGACGAACTGTTTAGAATGATTCTAATGACCTAGAATTATTCTAAGAGCGCTTGTAGGTGGCGCGCGCAACGAGTCAAGCCGTGACCGGCTCAGCCTGCCTGCCTTCGCGCGGGCATCAGGGGTGAGGGTCGGATCATCTCGAGGACACCATGCCCGAAGTCATCTTTTCCGGCCCCGCCGGCCGCCTGGAAGGCCGCTACCAAGCCCCCAAGAAAAAGGGCGCACCGATCGCGATCGTGCTTCATCCGCACCCCCAGTTCGGGGGCACGATGAACAATCAAATCGTGTACAATCTTTTCTACACCTTCGCCAATCGCGGATTCGCAGCCCTGCGCTTCAATTTCCGTGGGGTCGGGCGCAGCCAGGGCGCCTTCGATCACGGCTCGGGTGAACTCTCCGACGCCGCGGCCGCCCTCGATTGGGTACAGTCGGTCAACCCGGAGGCGAAGTCCTGCTGGATCGCGGGCGTCTCGTTCGGCTCGTGGATCGGGATGCAGCTCCTAATGCGCCGCCCGGAGATCGAGGGCTTCATCTCGATCGCCGCCATGGCCAACCGCTACGACTTCACCTTCCTGGCGCCCTGCCCCTCCTCCGGCCTGTTCGTGCACGGCTCGGAGGATCGGGTGGCGCCGGCCCGCGAGGTGATCCCGGTGATCGAGAAGGTGAAGACCCAGAAGGGCGTCATCATCGAGCACCAGATGGTCGAGGGCGCCAACCACTTCTTCGACGGCCGGGTCGACGAACTGACCCAGACCGTCGACACCTATCTCGACAAGCGCCTCGGGGCGAAGACCGAGGCAGCGTGAGTCGCGTCAGCCCGCTGAGTCGATCAGCGGGCGATATTCATACGAGTTCGACCCGCAAATCCCGTCCGACCGCGCGAGCGGCGCGGACCAGGGATTCCAATGTCGCGGCGCCATTCGACGGATCAAGGAGCCGATCGACCTGAGCGCGGCTCGTCTGCATGAGCTCGGCCATCCGAACCTTGCTGATCTTCTGGCGCTTCATCTCCGATGCAATCTGCTCGGCGATGATGCTCTTGGCTGCTGCGGCCTTCACCTCCTCGGCAATGCCCTCGGCTTCGAGCCAGCTCTCGAAGCTTGATCCGATATGGGGGTTGTCCGCACTCATCTCGTCACTTCCTTCAAGCGCCGCCGTGCCAGTTCAAGCTCTGCCGCCGGCGTCCGCTGCGCCTTCTTGATGAAGGCATGCAGGGCAACCAACCGGCCTTCGTGGAACCCGAACAGCAGGCGCGCTTCGCGTCGGCTCGGCAAAGTCGAACGCACCTCGAACAATCCACCTGCCATCGGCCGGCAAACCGGCAAGCCGATCGGCCAACCCAGTTGAACGCGACGAACGTCGAAGCCGACAACGCGCTTGTCCTCCAGTGGCAATTCCCTCAACCACTCGCGGACCGGCTCGTGGCCTGCAGCGCTTCGATAGAAGACGAGAGGGATGGCCGCCGCGGCAGGCATCAGCAGAATGTACCGATAATGGTACACTTCACAAGAGCCGTCCTGCCGCTCAGGCCGCCCGCGCCACAGCCTCGCCCGCCGCGTGCACCACCGGCACGGCAGGCGCGCCCTCCCATTCCGAATGCGCCGGGATCGACTCGCCCTTCATGACGATGGTGAGCGGGCGCAGCCGCGCGTAGTCGCCGACATGGCTGTCGTAGAGGACGGTGGAGAAGGCGCCCACCGTGACGCCGCGCCCGACCACGACGCGGCCGACCTTCATGATGCGATCCTCGTAGAGGTGGGTCTGGAGCGCGGCCGAGCGGTTGATCGCCGCGAAGTCGCCGATCTCGACGCAGTCGAACTCGGTGATATCGGTCATCAGCAGGCAGGCGCCCTTGCCCACCTTCACACCGAACAGCCGCAGCATCCAGGGCAGGAACGGCGTGCCCATCAGGTGCTCCAGCAGCACCTTGCCGGCGAGCCCCCAATAGGCGACGGCGATCGCCTCGGTCCGCATCGCCCACCACGACCACATCGGCCGCATGCCGGGGCGGTAGCGTCCCATCAGGAGCCATTTGAGCGCGATGACGCTGCTCGTCTGGATCAGCGCGATGGCGAGGCTCACGAGCACGAAGGCAAGCGCCAGCCCGCCCCAATCCTCGGCGAGGATAGCGGGGTAGAACACCCAGTCGATCGCGCAGATGGCGAGCGAGATGTAGAGCATCGGCGAGAACGAGGTGGCGAAGGCCTCGAACAGGCCGCGCCGCAGCTTGGCCCACACGCTCGGCTCGAAGGTCTGGGCGTTGGAGCCGAGATCGACCTTCTGGCGCACCGGCAGGCGGATCGGCGGCGAGCCGAACCAAGTCTCGCCCGGCCCCATCTTGTCGTTGGCCGGCGGCTTCGACTTGATGCCGATCAGCACGTCGTCGGGGATGTGCGCGCCCGGCGGCAGCACGCCGTCATTGCCGACGAAGACGCGGGCGCCGGTCTCTACGGGATGGAGATGCATCCAGCCGCGGCGGATCTCCTCCTCGCCGACCACCACCTCGTCGGCGATGAAGTTGTTGGCGCCGACCGCGACGAGGTCGTGGCGCGAGCCGAGATTGGTCGAGATCTCGGCGCCCCTTCCCATCCGTGCGCCCATCAGCCGGTACCACGCCCGCATGTAGACGGTGGCGAACAGCGAGGAGAGCGTCTCCAGCGTCACCTCGGAGGCGAGCGCCACCAGCCATTTGCGCAGGTAGAAGCCCGACCAGATCGAGAAGGTGCCGTGCGTGACCCGCGGCAGCACCGCCCAGCGGATGGCGGCGATGAGCAGCACCGTGCCCGCCGTCATCAGCATGGCGGTGGGCCAGGTCAGCAGCGGCAGGTAGGCGTGGTAATCGACGTCGGTGAGTTCCGAGAGGTTATCCGAGATCTGGTCGAAGAGGTAGAAGGCCGGGAAGATCGGCAGCAGGCCGACCGCCGGCACCGCCGCGAGCAGGAAGGCGTAGACCGCCCCGAAGGCCGCCCGGCGGGCGGGCGAGGCGGTGGCCGGCTCGGGCAGCGCGGAAAAATCGACGGTGCCGACCCGGCGGCCGGGCGAGCCGTCCCAGGCCTCGGCCGGGCCGACCTCGGTGCCCGCGGGCACGGTGGTGAGGTCGGCGATCTCGGCATGGTCGCCGATCACCGTGCCGGGGCCGATCACGCAGGAGGTGCCGATGGCGACATCCTCGCCGATCTCGACGGAGCCGATGACGAGTTCGTTGCCGACGACCTCCGCGTTGGCGATCACCAGCCGCCCGCCGAGCGACGCGCCGCGGCCGATGGTGAGCAGATCGGGTGCGCCGACATCGAGGTCGGAGATCAGCACGTCGTCGCCGATCCGCGCGCCGAGCAGGCGCAGATAGGTGACGATGACGGGGGAGCCCTGGAGCCACTTGATGTGCACCAGCGGCGTCAGGCGCTGCGCCAGCCACCAGCGGTAATAATAGACGCCCCAGAGCGGATAGCGGCCGGGCTTCGTTCGCCCGAGGATCAGCCATTTGGCGGCGATCGCGATCGCCGCGGTGACGGCGTTGATGCCGATATAGACCAGCAGGAGAACGCCCAGTTCGCCCCAGAAGCCGAGCCCGCCGCCGGTGAGCAGCAGGTAGGTGACGAAGATGCCGAGCCATTGCGCGGTGGCCAGCGCGATGACGAAGGGCAGCGTGATCGCCTGCGCCAGCCCGCACAGCGCCCGGCGTAGCAGCGGCGGCGGAGCAAAGCTCAGGTCGCGGATCGCGGTCTGGGCGCCGGCCCCACCCGTGCGCTCGATCAGACTCGCGGCCATCACCCGCAGGGTGCGGCCGTTATAGACGTCCTGCAGGGTGATGCCGGCGAGCGCCGGGGTCTCGCGCACCGCGCCGACGAAGCGGGCGGCAAGCAGCGAGTGGCCGCCGAGTTCGGAGAAGAAATCGGCCTCGAGCCCGATCGGACCGTCGCCGAACACCTTCTTGGCGGCGGCCAGAAGCGCGGCTTCGGTCTCGTTGTCGGGGGCCTCCTGCTCGCCGTCGGCCACCGCCACGGTCAGCGGCGCGATCCGCAGCGCCTTGCGATCGACCTTGCCGGAGGTGAGCCGCGGCAGGGTCTCGACCGCCTCGAAATGGCCGGGCACCATGTAGGGCGGCATCTGCGCCGCCAGATTCTTTCGCAGCGCCGCGCGGTCGAGGGCGGCATTCCGCTCGGGCACGAGGAAGGCGACGAGGCGGTCGACCTCGTCGTCGCGGCGCAGGACCACCGCCGCCTGATTGATCCCGTCCTGCGCCCGGATGCGCGCCTCGATCTCGCCGAGTTCCACGCGGAACCCGCGGATCTTGACCTGATCGTCGATGCGGCCGTGGAAGACGATGTCGCCCTCCGGCGTCATCGAGACCGCATCGCCCGAGCGGTAAAGCACCGGATCGGTCCCGTCGGACGGGTAGGGATTGGCGACGAACTTTTCCGCCGTCAGCTCGGGCCGCTTGAGGTAGCCCGCCGCGACGCCGGGGCCGCCGATCAGCAGCTCGCCTTGTTCGCCCGGCGCGAGGAGGTTCAGCGCCTCGTCCGCGACGTAGACCGAATAATTCGGGATCGGACCGCCGATGGTGACGGGCCGACCCGGCCGCATCTCGGCGGCGGTCGCCACCACGGTGGCTTCGGTCGGGCCGTAGGTGTTGAACAGGCGCCGCCGATCGGTCGCCCAGCGCGCCACCAGCGGCTCGGGCAGGGCCTCGCCGCCGAGCAGCACGAGCCGGACACTCGGCAGGTCGCCGGGTGATCATGGCGAGCAGGGTCGGCACCGTATCGAGCACGGTGATCCCGGCCTCCGCAATGATCGCGGGCAGGGATTCGACGTCGCCCATCATGGCCGGGCTCGCCACGAACAGGCAGGCGCCGACGAGATAGGGAACCCAGATCTCCTCCATCGAGAGATCGAAGGCGACGGAGGCGCCCTGGAACACCACGTCGTCGGCGGAGAGGCCGTAGACCGCGTTGCCCGAGCGCAGGAAGTGGCAGATGTTGGCGTGGCTGATGACGATGCCCTTCGGCACGCCGGTCGAGCCCGAGGTGTAGATCAGGTAGGCCGGGTGCGCGGGAGTGAGGCTGGCGGCCTCGAGATCGGGCGGTGATGCCCCCTGCCCCGCTGCCAGAACCTCGGCCGTCGTGAGCGCGGGCGTGCCCTCCGGCGCCTGAGGCTGCAGGGCCTCCGAGACGAGGAGCGCCTTGGCCTCGGCATCGTTCAGGCACACCGCAACCCGGTCGGCGGGCGCCTCGGCGTCGAAGGGCAGCCAGGCGGCGCCGGATTTCGTGATGCCGATCTGCGCGATCAGCAGTTCGGTGCCGCGGGCCATCCAGAGGCCGACGACGTCCCCCGGACCGATGCCGCGGGTGGACAGCCCGGCGGCGATGGCGTCGGAGCGGGCATCGACCTCCGCATAGGTCAGGACCGGACGGCGCCCGCCGGAGCCGGGCTCGGCGGCATCGATCAGGCAGGGCGCGTCGGCGCGCGCGGCGGCGCTCGCCCGGAACAGGTCGGCCAGGGTCTCCCGGCGGATCAGATCGGGCCGCGCGGCCCCCCGCAGGACGGCGCGGCCGCCGAGGCGCTCGCCCGGCCCTTCGTCGTGCCGTCCCACCTCGGCGAGACCGCTCATCCGATGCTCTGCTGCCGATTCCACGTGCTGCCCATTCCCGGATCGGTCGAATCCCGCGCCGACGCTGGCGGCGCGCGATCCCGCGCCCCATGCTCGGCACCCTTGGCGGTTTTGCGACAGGATCGCGCCATACGGATGATTGTGGTCGAGAGACCCGCCCGGATGTCCCGCACGCGTTCCATATACGGGATGGGCGGCCAGGAAACCGGTCTTCCCGAACAGCCCGGACCTGCAATGCCGCCCGGCTCAACCGGTGACGAGGTGCAGGGCCCGGTCGGCCGGCGCGATCCGCACCTGCCGGCCCCAGCCGAAGCCCAGAAAGTCCTGCTCAATGCCGTCGGCGAAGATCACGCCGCCCTCGTTCATCCGCGAGGTGACGACCAGCGGCGCATCGGTGAGCTTGCCGGCGCGCAGCCGGGTCGCGGTGGCGACGCTGGGGAACGGCTCGCGCACCCAGTAGCCCACCGCCCGCTCGTCGGGCCCGAGTGACAGGTCGAGCCGGGTCGCCTCACTGATCGAGCGGGCCCAGCCGGTCGCCCCGGTGCCGGAGGCGACGATAAGGCCGCTGGAGGAATGCTCCTCGGCCTCGCTTCCGGCCTCGATCCGGTAGCGCGCGGATTGGTGGCTGCGGTGGCCCACAAAAATCTCGTTGAGGGCGAACAGGCGCTCGGTGCCGTCGATCACCGCCTGGACCATGGTGCGCCGCTCGATTGCGGCGGCGCCGGCGACGCTCGCCGGCAGCAGCCGGGCCAGCCGCTCGACGGGGTTGCGCGCCAGCACGCCGTCATAGAGGTCCGGCGCCGGGTTCACCCCGATCACCGGCTGTTCGCCCAGATACTTGGCGACGTTGGCGATCAGCCCGTCCTGCCCGACGGCGACGACGACGTCGTCCCCGGCGAACAGGAAGCGGTCGAGGTCGGCCCGCCGCACCAGGGCCTGGCGCCACTCGCCCGGCACCGCGGCCCGCGCCTGTGCCAGCACCGCGTGGAAGCGCTCGTGGCGCGCCTCGACCACGGCGAGCCCCTGGCCGCGGCTCTCGAGGAAGAAGCGGGCCTGTCCCCGCGTGGCGTGCCGGGCGATCAGCAACTCGTAATCGGTCTCGCGGGTGACGAAGACCGCCCGGGGGGGTGAGCGCGGCCATGCCTCCCTCCCTCAGCGGGCCGGGAGGCTGGCCGGCCGGCGGACCTCGCCGAGCAGGGTGGCGAGGAGGTCCGGCGTGACGTTCACGTGCTCGATCGTGTCGAGCTTGCCCGCCAGCGCCTGGGCGGCCAGCCCGAGCAGGGTGCCCGGCGCCACGTCGCGGTAGATCGCGACGCGCGCCCGCTCGGCCTCGGCCCGCGCCCCCTCGACCATGCGGATGCGTTCGGCCTCGGCGCCGGCCTCGATTCCTTCCGCCTCCGCCCGCGCCTGCGCCCGGTTGCGGGCGTTCTGCGCTTCCTCGGCGATCAGCAGGCTCTCGCGCCGGGCCAGCTCGGTCTTGGTGGCGAGTTCGTTCTCGGCGATGGCGCGTTCCTTCTCCACCGCCAGCGCCCGGCGGGCGAAGGTGGCCTCGTCCGCCTTCTGCTGCAGCGCCTCGTAGGTCGGCGTCTGGAGCGCGCGCTCCAGTTCGCTCGACGGAGCGAGGTTGGTGAGCCGCACCGAGACCACCGCGACGCCAATCTCGGCCAGCGACGGATCGTTGGCGAGCGTCGCCTGCACCTGCCCGCGCAGGGCCTCCGGCCCGGCATCGAGCAGGGCGCGCACCGGCGCGGTTCCGAGGAATTGCAGCACACTCTGGTTGGCCAGCCCGGCGATGCGCGCCTCGATCCGCTCGACCGGCTCGCCCTGGAGCCGGCCGGTGCGCAGGTCGAGGGAGAAATCGACGCGGGCAGCGAGCCGCTCGGGATCGGCGACGTGCCAGCCGATGCTGCCCTGCACCGCGACCGCCTGGAAATCCGCGCTGCGGCCGCGGACGAACAGCGTCATCTCGCGGTCGTCCATCGGCAACTCGCTGATGCTCGCGGTCTCCGGCCGGAACCAGAAGACGAGGCCGCGCCCGCTCTGACGCGGGCGGCCGTTGCGGTAGCGGATGACGTAGTGGCTCGCCTCGCTCCTGAGCTGGGAGAGAACGCCGAAACGGCGGATCGTGGCCATGTCAGTCTCCTTGAGCGGAGGTTTGCCAAGAGGTTTGGGAAGAGGTTTGGCGAAGGCGGTACAGCTCGGCGGGGCGGTAGGAGGTGCCCGTCTCGAAGCGGCCGGTGGGGTCGAGCCAGCCGCGGTCGAGCATCCGGCGGCGGAAGGCGGGCTTGTTGAGGCCCGTGCCGAGGATCGCCTCGTGCACGTCCTGAAGCTGGCGCAGGGTGAACAGCTCGGGCAGCAGGGCGAAGCCGACCTCCGAATAGTCGAGCTTGCCCCGCAGACGCCGGATCGCCAGCGCGACGATCTCGGCGTGGTCGAAGGCGAGCGGCAAAGCCGCGCCGTCGGCCGCATGGACCGTCACGGATCCCTCCGCCGCGGGCGACGCCGCGACCGCGCCGGGAATCAGGGTCGGGGCCCGCATCCGCGCCTCGGCGAAGGCCGCCTCGGTCAGGAGCGCGAGATAGGCGACCGTGATGATGCGCATACGCGGATCGCGCTCCACCGCGCCGAAGGTGTAGAGCTGCTCCAGATGGGCCGGCGCCCCGCCCGCCTTCTCGCGCAGGACGCGCGCGGCGGCGTCATCCAACGCCTCGTCAATCCCGACGAAGCCGCCGGGCAGCGCATGGCGCCCCGCATGCGGGTGCCGGTCGCGCTTCAGCAGCAGGAGGGTCGGGCGACCGCCGGAAAGGCCCAGCAGCACCAGATCGACGGCCACGGCGGGCCGGGCGTAATCGGCGGGATCGTAGCGCGCCAGGAAGGCGGCCTCGGCTTGGCTCATGGGATCACGCCCGATCCATCTTATATTCGACTGGGATATTAGTTATTCGCGTATCGAATATATGTCAACACGGCGCGCGAACTCGGGCGCGCCGGCGCCGGCCCTGTCGATCTCTGGCCCTGTCGATCGTCGATGGCGCGCACCAGCATGCCTCGAACGCAGTAACGCGCTGCAACCAAGCGGCGGCTCGGACCGTTCTGTGGGTCCGCAACAAGCTCGAGCGCCTCAGGCGCCGACACAAGAAACGGAAAGCCCGCCACATGAAGACGAATTTCCTGCGCCTCACCGCCGCCACCGGCCTGCTGGCCCTGATGACCGGCCTCGCCGCGGCCCAGAACCCCGACCTGACCAAGAACCCGGAGAACACCGGCCGCGCCCCGAGCGCCACGGAAGCGACCAAGTCCAACAGCGACCTCAAGGAGTGGCAGGTCGCCAAGTCGGCCAAGGTCGGCCTCGCGCAGGCCATCGCTACCGCCGAGGGCAAGGCCGAAGGCGAGGAGAAGGGCGGCAAGGCGATCGACGCCGACTTCGAGAAGGCCGACAGCAAGAACCCGGCGCACTACTCGATCAAGGTCGTGTACCCGAGCGGCAAGCTCGTCGAGCACGGCGTCAACGCCGACACGGGCGATCTCTACAAGAGCGAGAACCAGCCGTTCGAGCGCTACTTCACCCGGCTGAAGGCGAGCGACTTTCAGAACGCTAAGGTCTCGCTGAAGGACGCGATCAAGCTCGCCGAGCAGAAGAGCCCCGGCAGCAAGGCCTACGAGGCCGAGGTCGAGCGCGAGGGCAATGCGGTCGAGTACGAGATCAAGCTGGCGCTCACCGACCGCGAGCAGGAGGTCAAGGTCAGCCCGGACGGCACGGTGAAGAACGACTGATCCCGCTTTAGCCCCCTCCTCCCGAGGAGACTTTCTAGCGGCGATCCCGAAAGGTCGTCCGGGAACCGCGCGGAACCCGGACGGCCCGCCGCCGACGCGCCGTCTCGGGAGGGGCAGGACCCGGATGGCCACCCCGGTGGAGCGTCCCGACCTTCGTGACCGCCGGCATCCGGGAACGGGTGCCGGCGTATACTTTCATAGGCGGTGCGCCAGATGGCGCTGTCGCGCCTTAGCCGCGCATGACCGGCCAAACCGGCCCCTTCGGCGTCCGGGATGCGGCGCTGCCTTCTTGTTTGGAGCGTCGTCCCGAAAGCCGGTAACCGCTTCGTCGGAATGCGGTCTAACGGGCCTCGTGGCCCTTGCCGCTGGCGCCGGGTGAGGAACCGGAGCCGGCATCGTTGGCGCCCGTGCTGTTGGCCGTGCCGGAGCGGCTCTTGTCACCCGAAGTCGGGCCGCTTCCGGCTGCCCCGGGGGACGCCCCCGAACCGGCATCGTTCGGCCCCGTGCTGTCGGCCGTGCCGGAGCGGCTGGTGCCGGAAGCCCCCGTGCCTTCGGCGGCGAAGGCCGCGGGCGCGAGCAGGAGGGTGCTGGCGAGGGCGAAGGTCAGAGCCTTCATGGCGGATCTCCCTGTTTGTTGAGGTGATGGGCCCTGGGAGAACCGGCGCTCCGGGACGCTGTTCCGCCCTGCCCGCTTCGCCCCACCTCATCGCATCGCGGCGCATCGCTCGATCATGGCTCGGGATCATGCGCCTCCGAAGCCGTCCGGAGCACCCATCCCCCGCCCCTTCCAAGATCGCGCCCTTGTGATGGATGAAACAGGAACGGCGGCGCGCGAGAAATCTTGAGCGGCGGATCGGCGGCGATGCACAGACCGTCGGGGCTTGGTCTCGGAGAGGCCATGCGCGATCCTGCTCCAAGCCGGAGCGACCCGCAGCGGTGCCCCGCCGCTCCGAATCCCGTGATCCTCCCCGACAGAAGGAAGCCCGACGCCGATGGGCGCGCTGATCCCGAACCCGAACGCGGCGACCTGGGGTATCGCCGCGCTGGCGACGCTCGGCGTGATCCTGCGCCCGTTCTCCTGGCCGGAGGCGATCTGGGCGGTGCTCGGCGCGGTGCTCCTCGTCCTCCTCGGCCTGATCCCCTGGCAGAATGCCCTGGAGGGCGCGGCCAAGGGCACCGACGTCTACCTCTTCCTCGTCGGGATGATGCTGCTCTCCGAGATCGCCCGAAAGCAGGGCCTGTTCGATTGGCTCGCCGCCCACGCGGTGCGGGCCGCGAAGGGGTCGCCGACGCGGCTGTTCTCGCTCGTCTACGTCGTCGGCACGGTGGTCACGGTCTTCCTCTCGAACGATGCCTGCGCGGTGGTGCTGACGCCCGCCGTCTTCGCCGCGACGCGGGCCGCCGGGGTGAAGCAGCCCCTGCCCTACCTGTTCGTCTGCGCCTTCATCGCCAACGCGGCGAGCTTCGTGCTGCCGATCTCGAACCCGGCCAACCTCGTCGTCTTCGCCGAGCACATGCCGCCGCTCGGCCGGTGGCTGGCGACCTTCACCCTGCCCTCCCTCCTCGCCATCGTCGCGACCTATCTCGTCCTGCGCCTGACCCAGAACGCGCGGCTGAAGGCCGAGACGGTCGCGACCGACGTCGCGATCCCGAGGCTCGGGCTCGGCGGCACGATCGCGGCTGGGGGCATCGTCGCCACCGGCGCGGCCCTGATCGGCGCCTCGGCCGCCGGGATCGAACTCGGCCTGCCGACCTTCATCGCCGGGCTCGCCACCACCCTCGTCGTGCTCGCGATCAATCGGGGCGGGCTGGTCGCGGTCGCTCGGGACGTCTCCTGGGGCGTGCTGCCGCTGGTCGCCGGGCTCTTCGTCCTCGTCGAGTCCCTAGAGAAGACCGGCCTGCTCGCAAGGCTCGCCGACCTCCTGGGCCGCGCCGTGCAGGGCGATCCCGCCGCGACGGCCTGGGCCGGCGGCGCGCTCGTCGCGTTCGGATCGAACCTCGTGAATAACCTGCCGGCGGGCCTCCTGGCGGGCGCCGCGGTGCAGGCCGCCCATGTGCCGGAGACGGTGGCGGGGGCGATCCTGATCGGCGTCGATCTCGGGCCGAACCTCTCGGTCACGGGCTCGCTCGCCACGATCCTCTGGCTCACCGCGATCCGCCGCGAGGGCCAAAACGTCTCCGCCTGGGCGTTCCTGAAGCTCGGCGCCCTGGTCATGCCCCCGGCGCTGGCGCTGGCCCTCGCGGCCCTGATCCTCGCCTGATCCCATAATCCTCGCCGATCTGGAGGCCGACCCGCGTGAGTGCCGCCCTGCTCTATCCCTTCATCATCGTGGCGGGCGCGCTCCAGGCGCTCGGCAACTCCATGAACGCGCAGTTGCGCGGGCACCTCGTCAACCCTTTCCTCGCTGCGGCGGTCTCCTTCCTGCCGATCGTCTTCGTCTTCGCGACGCTGTTCCTCGTGATGACGACGCCGCTGCCCAGCCTCGACTCGCTGGCGGCGATGCCGTGGTACGCGCCGCTCGGCGGGGTGGCTGGTGCCGTGGCGGTGTTCGGCGGCCTCGCCTTCGTCGACAAGGTCGGCGCCGGCCCCTTCAACGGCCTGACGCTGACGGCCAACATCCTGACCTCGCTGGCGATGGATTCGCTCGGCCTGTTCGGGCTGCAAGGCGGTGGGTTCAAGCCGATGCCCTGGCTCGGCGGCCTGCTCATGGCGATCGGCGTAACGTTCATCGCCCGCGTCACGCCCGACAAAGGTGCCGGGCAAGGCGCCGGGCAAGACGAGACCGAAAACACCGGCCACGGCCTCAACCCGCGGCTGCTCTATCCCTTCATCGTCGTCGCGGGCGCCCTGCAGGCGATCGGCGTGGTCTGGAACGCGCAGTTGCGCGGAGCCCTGATCAACCCGTGGCTCGCGGCCCTGGTCTCGTTCCTGCCGGTGGTGTTCGTCTTCGTGCTGGTCTTCCTGCTGCGGCCCAAGCCGCTGCCGCAGCGGGCCGACATCGAGGGGGTGCGCTGGTGGATGCCGCTGGCCGGCCTCACCGGCGCCGTGGCCGTGTTCGCCGGCCTGCTCTTCGTCGACAAGGTCGGCGCGGGCGCCTTCAACGGCCTCCTGATCACCGCCAACCTGCTGACCTCGGTGGCGCTCGACCATTTCGGCTGGGTCGGCATGAAGCGGGTGCGGGCCGGCGCCTCGCGGCTGGGCGGGGCCGCCCTGATGGTGGCCGGCATCGTCCTCATCTCGCTGTTCTGACAGCCGGGCCAGAGGCCGGTGCCGCCGCACGCGGCGCCACCCGACGGCCGGAGCGCCTCACGGGCAGAGCCGGGGGCGGCCTGTCGGCGTCAATGCGCGAGGATCCTCGACAGAAACTGCTGGGCGCGCTCGCTGCGGGGCCGGTCGAAGAAGGCGTCCTTCGCCACGTCCTCGACGATCTCGCCGCGATCCATGAACACCACCCGGTCGGCCACCTTGCGGGCGAAGCCCATCTCGTGGGTCACGACCATCATGGTCATGCCGTCGCGGGCCAGTTCCACCATGACGTCGAGCACCTCGCCGACCATCTCGGGATCGAGCGCCGAGGTCGGCTCGTCGAACAGCATCACCACCGGGTCCATGGCGAGCGCCCGGGCGATCGCCACCCGCTGCTGCTGCCCGCCCGAGAGCTGGCCCGGATGTTTGTGTGCATGCGCCGAGAGGCCGACGCGGGCGAGCAGGTCGAGGCCGCGCTGGGTCGCTTCTGCCTTCGAACGCCCGAGCACCTTGCGCGGGGCGAGCGTCAGGTTGTCGAGGACGCTCAGATGCGGGAACAGCTCGAAATGCTGGAACACCATGCCGACCCGCGCGCGCAGCCGCGGCAGATTGGTGGCCTTGTCCCGCACCCGCGTGCCATCGACGGTGATCTGCCCCTCCTGGAACGGCTCCAGAGCGTTGACGCATTTCAGCAGCGTCGACTTGCCCGAGCCCGAGGGGCCGCACACCACCACCACCTCGCCGCGCGTCACCGCGGTGGAGCAGCCGGACAGGACCTGGACCTCGCCGTACCACTTCGACACCGCCTCGATAGCGATCATCGTCCCGCCCGCGGCGGGCGGCTGCGGCGATGTCAGCGGCGCGGTCATCGGCCCACCCTCATCCTGATTATCCCTCACCGGGCGATCGCCGTGCGGGCCTGGAGCCGGCGCACCAGCAGCGAGGCTGCGAAGCAGACGGCGAAGTAGACCAGCGCGGCGAACAGGTACATCTCCACCAGCCGCCCGTCGCGCTGCGCCACCTTGGAGGCGGCGCCGAGGAAATCGGTCAGCGAGAGCACGTAGACGAGCGAGGTGTCCTGAAAGAGCACGATCGTCTGCGTCAGCAGCAGCGGCACCATGTTGCGGAACGCCTGCGGCAGCACCACGAGCCGCATGACCTGCGCGTAGCTCATGCCGAGCGCCCGGGCCGCCGCGCTCTGGCCCTTCGGGATCGACTGGATGCCGGCCCGCACGATCTCGGAGAAGTAGGCCGCCTCGAACAGGGTGAAGGTGACGAGCGCGCTGGCAAACGCCCCGACCTGGATCGGCGTGTCGGCGCCGATCGCCCAGGCGCCGAGATAGGGCACGAGGAAGTAGAACCAGAAGATCACCAGCACGAGCGGCAGGGACCGCATCAGCTCGACATAGAACTTGGCCGCGTGCGTCAGACCCGGCACGCCCGAGAGCCGCAGCAGCGCCAGCCCGGTGCCGAGCACGATGCCGCCGCTCGCCGCGAGCGCGGTGAGCGTCAGCGTGAACACCATCCCCTCGCCGAACAGGTAGGGCAGCGAATTGGCGACGACGGAGAGGTCGAAATGCCCGAACATCAGCGCCCTCCCGGCACGGCCACGCGCCGCTCCAGCAGGGTCGCGCCCGCGATCACCACGAGGCTGAGGGCGACGTAGAGCAGAGTCGCCGCGGTGAAGGCCTCGAACACCTGGAACGAGAATTCCTGCATCGAGCGCGCCCGGGCCGTGAGTTCGAGCAGGCCGATGGTCAGCGCGACGGAGGTGTTCTTGAGGTTGTTCAGGAATTCCGAGGTGAGCGGCGGCAGGATGATCCGGTAGGCGTTGGGCAGAAGCACGGCGCGGTAGGTCTGCGCCCAGGTGAGGCCCAGCGCGAGGCCCGCCTGCGCCTGCCCCCGCGGCAGGGCGCGGATGCCGGCCCGCACCTGCTCGGCCACCCGAGCGGCCGTGAAGAAGCCCAGGCACAGAACCGCCGTGTAGAACGGCGCGTCCGGCATCTGCTTGACGGCCGCGCCGAGACGCGCCGGCAGGAGTTCCGGCAGCACGAAGTACCAGAGGAACATCTGCACCAGCAGCGGCACGTTGCGGAACCCCTCGACATAGGCCGCGCCGATGGCGTTGGCGGTCCGTGAGGGCAGCGTGCGCATCACGCCGACCACCGAGCCGAGGGTGAAGGCGATGGCCCACGAGCAGAGGGCGGTGACCACCGTCCAGGCCAGCCCGGAGAGCAGCATGTCGGCATAGGTGCCGGCGCCCTCGGGGGACGGCTCCAGGAAGATGCCCCAGTTCCAGGTGTAGTTCATCGCAGTTCGCCCAACCGCATCCGCGCCGGCCCGGTCAGTAGGCCGCCGGGTCAGGGCTGTCGCTGGGGTTGGCCAAGGCCTTCCGCATCGCCTCGCTCATCGGGAGCTTCAGGTTGATGCCCCGCGGCGGGATGGCTTGCGTGAACCACTTCTCGTAGAGCGCCGTCCCCTCCGGGCTCTTGTAGAGGGCGGCGGTGGCGGCATCGACCACGGCCTTGAAGGCCGGGTCATCCTTGCGCAGCATGATGCCGTAGGGCTCGGGGCGCGATTGCGCCTCCGAGGAGATCGCGTAGGCGTCGGGCGTCTTCGATCCGGCGACGAGGGCGGCGAGCAGCACGTCGTCCGTCACGAAGGCGTCGGCGCGGCCGGTCTCGACCATCAGGAAGGCCTCGGCATGGTCCTTGGCCGGCAGGATCCGCATGCCGAGGCCACGGGCGGTGTTGATCTCGTTGATCTGGCGGATGTTGGTGGTGCCCGAGGTCGAGACCACGGTGCGGCCCTTGAGGTCGTCGGTCTTGTCGAGCCCCTTGTCCCGCTTGGCGACGAAGCGTGTCGCGGTGAGGAAGTGGGTGTTGGTGAAGGCCGCCTGCCGCTGCCGGTCGGCGTTATTGGTGGTCGAGCCGCATTCGAGGTCGATCGTTCCGTTGGCGATCAGCGGGATGCGGGTGGCGGAGGTGACGGGGTTGAGCCGCACCTCCAGCGTGTCGAGCTTCAGATGCGCTTTGACCGCGTCGGCGACCTTGAGACAGATCTCGAAGGCGTAGCCCACCGGCTTCTGATTGCCGTCGAGATAGGAGAACGGCACCGAGGCGTCGCGATAGCCGATGGTGATGGAGCCCATGTCCTTCACCTTCTTGAGGGTTCCGCTCAACTCCTGCGCGCCGACCGGTGCCGTGGCCGCCGAAATCGCGAGGGCGGCGAGGAAAAGCGCATGACTCAGGTGCATACGGCGGACCTTTTTCTGACGACGACCGCCTCGTTGCAGCCGGGACGAACCGCGGAACGGGCACGCGATTTGAAACGCATAGTGATGCTGAGAGAAGCGCTTGTCATCCGATCCGGACAAGCTCGCTGAGGCAAAGCCCATACCATCAGTGCGAAGCGCCACGCCCCCAGGGCCCGCCGGCGGGTGCATCCGGGGCGGACCATCAGAAGTCGCGCTGGACACGGATGCGGATCTGCGTCGTGTCGTAGTGCTTCTCGGTATAGGCCGGCAGGCCGTTCACGGTGACGGGGCGGGTCGCGTCGGCGTCGCGCCCGCCGAGCAGGCCGGTGCCGATATAGGTTCCCTCGATGCCGATATCGAGATCCTTGACCGGCGACCAGATCAGGCTCGCGCCGGCGATGATCTGGTAGTTGTCGCGCAGGATCGGGTTGGATGCGAAGGCCGCGCCGGTCGGCGGCGCGGAGGAGCCGACGAGGACGTTGACGAGACTGAACGCCTCGCGGGTGCCGCGCCGAAACCCGACCTCGCCATAGCTCCCGAAGACGGCGGAGCGCCATTCGGGCGCCCAGTAATGCAGGAGGGAGGCGGTCGCCGTGAAGCTCTTCGACAGGTCGATCCGGCCGGTCAGCGGGTTGATCACTGCGTCGGCCAGGGCCTGTACGAAGGGGCCGCCCTGCACCGGGGTGAGCTGGCCGCTATAGTTGCCGGTGAAGTACGAGAAGCCGGTATAAATCAGCGCGCCCTCGCCGTAGGCGCCCTGCAGGTAGAGCCCGTCACCCGTGGCGATCCAGGGCAGGTTGAGCTTGAGGCCGCCCTGCACCGCCCAACCGTGATCGGTCTGTGATCCCGATGTGATGCCGCGGGTGGCGAGCAGGGCTGCGGCGGTGCCGGCACCCACCGGCCCCGTCGCGGAACCCGGCGCGGCGGTTAGAGTGGAGATGCCGGAATTGGCGATGAAGCCGCCGATATTGACGTCCTTGACGGCGGCCGAGAGCTGGACCGAGCCCCAGCCCGCATCGTAGCGCAGCGCCCCGACGAAGTCCGGCATGCGCGAGCGCTGCACCGCGTCGACGAAGACGGCCGTGCTGGCGGTACCGTTGGCATTGGTGCCGAGGATAACGGGGCTCGGAGCGGTGACGAAGACGTTGTTCACGCCGCTCTGGCCGGGGATGGTCCCGGTGGGGGCGGCCGAGGCGGCGTAGAACGGGTTCTTGCGGAGGTTCGGATCCTCCATCGACAGCGTCGCCGACCAGCCCTCCCCCATCTTGGGCGTGTAGGCCAGGAGGTTGGTGGAGGGCATGTCCGACCCCGCCGTCGAGCCGATCAGCTCGTAATCGTGGGCGTAGAAGTCGAAGAACGAGGAGGCGCGGCCCGCTGTCAGCCCGGCGAATTGAACGAAGGCCTTGTCGGCCACGACATAGTTCTGGACCCGGCCGAGCGCGTCCTGGCCAGTCGCCGGAAAGGCGTTGCCGATGCGTTGCTGCGTGCCCGACGCCATGGTCACGCCGGTACGGCTCGCGGCCTCCACGCGCAGGAAAGCGCGCAGGGTCCCGTAGCCGGTCTGGGTGCGCGCATCGACGTTCATGCGCATCAGCCCACGGTACTGCGACAGGTCGCCCGCACTGTTGGTGCGGTTCTGGACCGGGATGTACCCGGCCTCGAAGCGGGCGCGGCCCGAAACGCGCAGGCAGGTGTCGGTACCGGGGATATAGAAGAAGCCTGCACCGCTCGCGCTGCAGACCCGGACGAACTCGATCGGGACCGCCTTCCTGACGGGCAGATCAGCCGCCCGGGCGGCGTCGACGGCCATCACGGCCGTGACCGCGATCGCGGCTCCCGCCAGACCTGTGGTTGCAAACCGCCCCATCCACCGGACCTCCGCCATCAGCCCCGCCCCCTCACGGCGCCGAGTCGCCCGCCATGCCGCTGCCAGAGGAGACATGACGACGGCCGAGGGCACGACTTGCATAACGTTTGTGCAGACTGCGCAGACATGGCCCATCTTCAGGCCATCTTGTAGAAGCAGGAATCAATACTGAAATACTAGAACCCTGTAGTTGACCCGTCACGCACAATCGCACGTTGCCGCAGATCGGCGCCTGCCTGTGACTTTTCAGCCGCACACCGCCCCTCGACGCGGCCGGTCGGGATGAAACGGAGGATCCGATCGTGGCGAGGGGGCAGCCCGGCGCAGGGGAGCCGGATCGTGCGATCGCGCGGGCTCAGCCGAGACGCGCCCCTGCACGGAGGAGTTGAGAGGCCTGCCTCGCCGGACGAGCCAAGAAGAAGATTTGATTTAATCCCGAAAAATCAGGTCATCACGAGGTTTCGTCCGGGCCGTTGCAGGTCGGGGGACAAAGGATGAAGGCATTTCAGTGACTGAAATACGCAGTTCAACTCCCTGATTTCGCTCCGTTTTGGCCCCGTGCCGCCATGTGGAAAACCCGTCGACGCAAGAGCGGCGGATTCACGGCTCCGCCGACAAAATGCATCGATCAAAGCAGGGGTCCTTGCACTGGTATACCAGTCTAGGCGATCTCTAGCCGGCCCCGAGCGAACTCTGCGAAAGAACAGGAGCGGTGTGGTGAAGCGGTCGGTTCTCTGCGCGTCGTTACTTGCCGGCGCCTCCATTCCCCTCTTCATCGGTCCGGTGCTGGCCCAGAGCGGCCCCTTTGCCGGCCCCCTGGAAACACGGCCCGTCACGGCCACGGAGGCCGCGACCGCCACGATGCAGACGGGGATCGCCGCGTCCCGCAAGAAGCAGGACGGCCCCTACTTCGCGGCCCAGCCGTCCAAGCCGCCGAACTTCCTCTACAAGGGGTTCGGCGAACCGGAGAACTGGCGCATCAGCGGCTCGTTCCGGCCGCGGGTGGAGGGCATCGCCAACCAGTTCCGCCCGGTGCCGACCTTCGCGGCCAACGACATCCTGAACTCGTACCTCACCACCCTGCATGTGGAGTACGGGATCAAGGGACCGGTGCGCGTCGGCGTCGAGCTGTTCGACAGCCGCGGCTACTTCCAGCAGCGCAACTCGTCCGCCTTCACCACGGAGATCAACGCCCTCGAACCGGGCCAGGCCTATCTCAACTTCGACACCGGCGATCTCGGTGACAACGGCTCGAAGAGCAGCCTCACGGTCGGTCGCTTCACCAAGAACATCGGCTCGCGCCGCCTCGTCTCGCGCCAGCAGTTCCGCAACACCATCAACGCCTATACCGGCGTGACCTTCGACTGGCAGGGCGTGGGCAAGGACAAGTTCACGGCGCTGTGGGTGATGCCGCACACGCGGCTGCCCGACGACGTCAACGGCATCCTCGACAACGGCATCGAGTTCGACCGCGAGAGCCTGAACCTGCAGCTCTTCGGCGCCTCCTATACCTTCGCCAACATCTTCGGCGGCACGTTCGAGCTCTACGGCTACGGACTCTACGAGCAGGATTCGGGCACCGGCCTGCGCTCGGTCCAGACCCGCGACCGGCGCCTGTTCACCCCCGGCCTGCGACTCGCCCGCGCGCCGCGGGTCGGCGAATTCGACTACGATTTCGAGGGGATCTACCAGACCGGCCTCGCCCGCGAGACCGCCGCGGCCGCCGACCAGCGCGACCTCACCGTCTCGGCCTACTTCGTCCACGCCGAGGTCGGCTACACCCTCGACCACGAGTGGAAGCCGAGGCTGTCGCTGCACTACGACCATGCCAGCGGCGACCGGGCCAATGACGGCAAGTTCAGCCGCTTCGACACCCTGTTCGGCGCCCGCCGCTTCGAGTACGGCCCGACCGGCCTTTACGGCCCGGTGCAGCGCGCCAACCTGATCTCGCCTTCGATCCGCGCCGAGATCACCCCGAGCCCGGTCTGGGACGCCTTCATCGCCTACCGCCCGCTCTGGCTGGAGAGCGCCACCGACACCTTCGCCGCGACCCTGATCCGCGACCGCACCGGCCGCTCGGGTACCTTCGCCGGCCACCAGATCGAGGGGCGCCTGCGCTACTGGATCATCCCCAACGAGATGATCCTCGATACGGGCCTCGCCTATCTCGCCAAGGGCGACTTCCTGCGCAACGCCCCCAACGCGCCCGATACCGGCGACACCTTCTACGGCTATCTCAACACGACGCTGTTCTTCTGATCCTCTGCCGGCCTCGCTGCACCCGCGCATAAGCTGACGATGCGGGGATGCTGACACATCAACCGGACGGCGAACGGTTGACAGCCCGGCACGCGGAGACCTGAACACCGACCCGACGGTCACCGGCCGCTGACATCGTGGATTCGGCCGGATCGTCCGACGCATCGGGGGAGACTTCCGTGGCGAAGACGGCATCCGACACCAAGGCCAAGCACGCCGCCAAGGATGCGGCCGGAGGCCAGGGTGAGGTCAAGAAGTCCAAGGCGGCGGCCGGGAAGGCCAAGGGCACGGGCGGCAAAGGCGGCACCGGAAAGAAGGCGGCCAGGGCCGAGATGAAGGCCGCGGCCATCGCGGCGGCCGAGAAGGCCGCCCGCCCGGACGCGCTCGGGACGGCGGCAAGTGCCACGGCAGCAAGGGCCACGGCGGAGAATCCGCCCCAGGAGGAAGATCTCGCCGTCGCCACCGTGCGCAAGGTGGCGATGGAAGGGGCGAAGACCCGTTCGGAACACGACCTGCTCGGGGACGGCGAGGTGCCGGCCGATGCGCTGTGGGGCATCCACACCAAGCGGGCGGTGGCGAACTTCCCGATCACCGGCGTGTCGGTGGGCCATTACCCGGAGCTGGTGCGGGCGCTCGCCCTGGTGAAACAGGCCGCGGCGCGGTCCAACCACCGGCTCGGCTACCTGCCGAAGGGGAAGGCGAAGATCATCGAGGAGGCCTGCCACCCTCGTCGCGACCGATCCGACTTACGCCGAATCCTTCGTGGTCGATGCGATCCAGGGCGGGGCTGGCACCTCGACCAACATGAACGCCAACGAGGTGATCGCCAATGTCGGCCTGAGGCTGATGGGCAAGGCGCCGGGCGACTACGCCGCGCTGCATCCCAACGACGACGTCAACATGGCGCAATCGACCAACGACGCCTACCCGACGGCCCTGCGGCTCGCGGTGATCTTCGCCACGCAACCGCTGGTCAAGGCGCTCGACGACCTCGCCTACGCCTTCAAGAGCAAGGCGGTGGAGTTCGCCGACGTGCTCAAGATGGGCCGCACCCAGCTCCAGGACGCGGTGCCGATGACGCTCGGCCAGGAGTTCGACGGCTTCCACGCCACGATCAAGGAGGATGTGGCGCGATTGACCGAGATCGTCGGCCTGTTCCGCGAGGTGAATCTCGGCGCCACCGCGATCGGCACCGGGATCAACGCCGACCCGCGCTACGCCGCGCTGGCTGTGGAGGAGCTGTCGCGGCTCTCGGGCCAGCCGATGGTGCTGGCCTCGAACCTGATCGAGGCGACCTCGGATCTCGGCGCCTTCGTGCTGTTCTCCGGCGTCCTGAAGCGCGTTGCGGTCAAGCTGTCCAAGATCTGCAACGATCTGCGCCTGCTCTCGTCCGGTCCCCGCACCGGCTTCGGCGAGATCCGGCTGCCGGCGGTGCAGGCGGGCTCCTCGATCATGCCGGGCAAGGTCAACCCGGTGATCCCGGAAGTGGTCAACCAAGTCGCCTACATGGTGATCGGCCACGATCTCACGGTGACGCTCTGCGCCGAGGGCGGCCAGCTCCAGCTCAACGCCTTCGAGCCGACCATCGGCTACTGCGTGCTGAGCTCCCTACGGATGCTGACGGCCGCCATCGACACCCTGACCAAGCGCTGCATCGATGGCATCGAGGCGGACCGCGAGCGCTGCCGCAGCCTCGTCCAGGGCTCGATCGGCCTCGTCACGGCGCTCGCGCCGACGCTGGGCTACGAGGCCAGTTCCCGCATCGCCCGCCGCGCGCTGAAGGAGAACCGCGCGGTGGCGGATCTGGTGCTGGAGGAGGGCCTCCTCACCGAGGCCCAGCTCAACGGACTGCTCGAACTGGAAGCCATGACCCACCCGACCCGGCGGCAGAAGGCCGGGACGGTCGTGTGAGTCTCTGGGGGTGAGCCTTGCGGCGGTCAGGGGATGACCCGCTCCGCCCGCAGCCGCGCGAACAGGTCGAAGAATGCGTCGTCCGAGGGCTGGTAATCGAGGAAGCCGAGGCGCCGGCTCTTGCTCATGTCGGTCACGACCTCGATCGGCCGGCCGAGATCGGCATCGGTGTGCCACGCCGAGGCCAGGCGGTTCAGGTCGGGCTCGATCAGGCCGTGGCGCTCCGCCAACTCGGCCCAGAGCGGGGCGGCGCCCGCCATCTGTGCTTCCAGCGGGTTCACCGCGCCGTCGAAGGGTGCGGGCTCGATGCCGAACCATTGGGCAAGCCGGCCCCACATCCATTGCCAGCGGAAGACGTCGCCGTTGACGACGTTGAAGGCCTCGTTATGCGCGGCCTCCGTCAGCGCCGCCCATTCGAGGTGGCGGGCGAGCAGCCGCGCGTCGGTCACGTCGGTGAGCCCGTTCCACTGCGCCGCCGAGCCGGGGAAGCGGAAGGGCCGTCCGGTCTCGCGGCAGAGCGTGGCGTAGACGGCCAGCGTCACGCCCATGTTCATGGCGTTGCCGAGCGCGTAGCCGACGATCGTGTGCGGGCGATGCACGCTCCACGAGAAGCCGTCGCGCGCGGCGGCCTCGAACACCGCATCCTCCTGCGCGTAGTAGAAGTTCTCGACGGGCAGGCGCGGCAGGTCCTCGCGAAACGGCGTCGGCGGCAGGCTGCCCTTCCCGTAGGACTCGAACGGCCCGAGATAGTGCTTGAGCCCCGTCACCAACGCCACGTGGCGCAGGCTGGCCGCCGGGCGGAGCGCGTCGAGAAGGTTGGCGACCATCGCGGCGTTGACGCGGATGTTCTCGGCTTCCGTCGGCTGGCGCAGCCAGGTGGTGAGGAAGACGTGGCTCGGCGCGTGGCCCTCCAGCGCCCGGGCGAGTGCGGCCGGGTCGAGCAGGTCGGCGGCGATCGGCGTGACCTCGGCGATCTCCGGCGGGCGCCGGGCGAGCCCCTCGACGCGCCAGCCCTGCGCCACGAGGTGCCGGGCGAGGTTGTTGCCGACGATACCGCCGACGCCCGCGATCAATGCCGTTCCCGCCATACCCAACTCCGGTCCCGTCCTCGGCCCCGTCACATCCGGTGCGGCGCCTCCTGGTCGGAAACCGGTCTCGGGGCGATCCGTTCGATCCCGAATCGAGGCCGCGTCCGGCATTCCCCCTAAACGGCGGTGGGTTCCAGGCTCTCCCGGCCGTCGAGCACCCGCACGGCACGCTCCCGGTCGAGGTCGCCCTCCCAGGCGGCGACGACGACGGTGGCGACGCAATTGCCGATCAGGTTGCCCAGCGACCGGGCGATGCCGACGAACCAATCGACCGAGAGCACCAGCACGAGGCCGATCGCAGGAATCGAGGGGACGGCGTTCAGGGTCGCGGCCAGGATCACGATGGCCGAGCCGGGCACGCCGTGGGCGCCCTTCGAGGTGACCAGCGAGACGCCGAGCACCAGCATCAGGTCGCTGAAGGAGAGCGGCGTGTTGGTCGCCTGCGCGATGAAGACGACGGCAAGCGTCAGGTAGATCGAGAAGGCATCGAGGTTGAAGGAATAGCCCGTGGGCACCACGAGGCCGACGGTGGAATCCTTCACCCCGAGATGCACGAGCTTGCGCATGATCTGCGGCAGCACCGCGTCGGAGGAGGAGGTGCCGAGCACGATGGTCAGCTCCTCGCGCAGATAGATCAGGAGCTTGACGAGGCTGAGGCCCGCGAGCCGCATCACCGCGCCGAGGATCACGAACACGAACAAAGCCACCGCGAGGTAGAACAGGGCTACGAGCGAGAGGAGCTGCGCCAGCGAGCCGATGCCGTAGCGTCCGACCGTGTAGGCGACGGCGCCGAACACCCCGAGCGGGGCCACCCGCACGATCAGCCCCATGGCCTTGAACAGCACCGTGGAGAGGGCGTCGATCAGGCCCGAGACCGCCCTGGCCTTCTCGCCGCCGACCAGGGCGAGGCTCACCCCGAACAGCACGGCGAAGAACAGCACCTGCAGCACGTCGTTGCGGGCGAACGCGTCGAAGGCGGTCTTAGGGATGATGGCGAGGAGGAAATGCGCGATGCCGCCGCCCTGCAGCTTCTGCGCGGAATCGGCGTAGCCGCCGAGGGCCCCGGCATCGAGGCTTGCGACATCGATGTTCATGCCGTGGCCCGGCCCGACGAGGTAGGCGAGCCCGAGCCCGAGCAGGAGGGCCAGGCTCGTCATCACCTCGAAATAGATCAGCGCCTTCACGCCGACCCGCCCGACCTTCCCGAGGTCGCCCGCCCCGGCAATGCCGTGCACGACGACGCAGAACACGATCGGCGCCACGATCATCGCGATCAGCCGGAGGAAGGCGTCGCTCAGGATCTTCAGCTCCCCGGCGAAGCCGGGCGCCAGAGCGCCGACGAGGATGCCGGCCAGGAGCCCGGCGATCACCTGCACGAACAGAGACTTGTGGAGCGGCGCCCGCTCGGTCGGCAGGGTGGCGGCATGGCTCATCGGGCGGGCTCCTCGCAGCATTTCGACCTGCGCGCCGCCGAACGGGCTTCCGCTTCGGCGAGAGGCACGTCGGCGGGAAGCATTTCGGCGCAAGGGGCGGTGCAAGCGGCGGCACAGCACCCCACAGCCGCCCCCGCGCACAACGTGGGCGGGTATATGCTTAGACCAATCCGGTCAGGTAGTAGACCCCGATCACGAAAAATACGGCCACGGTCTTTATGATCGTGATGGCGAAGATGTCGCCGTAGGATTGGCGGTGGGTCAGGCCGGTGACGGCCAGCAGCGTGATGACCGCGCCGTTATGGGGCAGGGTGTCCATGCCGCCGCTCGCCATGGAGGCGACCCGGTGCATCACTTCGAGGGGGATGCCGGCCGCCTGCGCCGCCTCGACGAAGCGGCCGGACAGGGCGCCGAGTGCGATCGAGAGCCCGCCCGAGGCCGAGCCGGTGACGCCGGCCAGCACGTTGACCGTCACCGCCTCGTTGATCAGCGGGTTGGGGATCGCCGAGAGCGCGTCCGAGATCACCTTGAAGCCGGGGAGCGCGGCGATGACGGCGCCGAAGCCGTACTCGGTGGCGGTGTTCATACCGGCGAGCAGGGAGCCGGCGACGGCCGCCTTCGAGCCCTCGGAAAAACGTTCGGCGAGGTTGCGGTAGCCGAGGATCACGGTGGCGAGGATGCCGAGAAGCAGCGCGCCCTGCACCGCCCAGATCGCCGCCACGGTCTTGACCTGTACGGTGACGGGATGGGCCGCCATCTCCGGGGTGAGCGCCGCGCTCGCCTGCTCGCCGTAGGCGGCGGTGATCCAGGCGAGCAGGAGCTTGTTGCCGATCCCGACGATGAGGAGCGGTAGGATCGCCATGGCGGGATGGATGACGACCTTGTCCTCGACCGCCTGCGGCTCGTTGGTGTGGCCCTCGCCGTAGCCCTCGTCCCCGGCGGAGCGGCGGCGCCATTCGAGATAGGCGACGCCGACCGCGAACACGAAGAGCGCGCCGATGACGCCGAGCCACGGGGCGGCGTAGGCGTCGGTCTTGAAGAAGGAGGCCGGGATGATGTTCTGGATCTGCGGCGTGCCCGGCAGGGTGTCCATGGTGAAGGTGAAGGCGCCGAGCGCGATGGTGCCGGGGATCAGGCGCTTGGGGATGTTTGAGCGGCGAAAAAGCTCGGCAGCGAAGGGGTAGACGGCGAAGACCGCCACGAACAGCGAGACGCCGCCATAGGTGAGGATCGCGCCCACCAGCACGATAGCGACGATCGCCCTTCCCTCCCCGAGGAGCCCGGTGACGGCGCCGACGATGGAGCGGGCAAAGCCTGAAATTTCAATGAGCTTGCCGAACACGGCGCCGAGCAGGAAGACGGGGAAGTACAGCTTCAGGAAGCCGACCAGCTTCTCCATGAACAGCCCGGAGAACAGCGTCGGCACGGCGGTCGGATCGGTCAGCAGCACCGCGCCCATCGCGGCGACCGGCGCGAACAGGATCACCGAGAAGCCGCGATAGGCGATTCCCATCAGGAAGAAGAGCGCCGCGAGGCAGATCAGGAAGCTCAAGGCACTCGCCCTCCCCGCACCTCTCACGGTGCGCGAGGCTCAATCTGCCCCAAGCGCGGCCGTGTTCAATGGAGGCGGGGTTACAGGGGGCGGTGCATCACCAGCGCATCGACCGGCCCGAGGGTGGGATGGCGGAACACGCCAGGCAGGCGACCGACCTCCCTGAGGCCGAGGCTCGTCCAGAGCGCGACGGCGTGGGTGTTGGTGGCGACGACCAGATTGAACTGCATCGCGGAAAATGCCCAGCGCCCGGGCGGTCTCGAAGGAGTGCAGGTCCATGGCGCGGGCGATGCCCCGCCCCCGCGCCTCGGGATGCGTGGCGTAGGCGCCGTTGGCGACGTGGTCGCCGGGGCCGAGCTGGTTGGCGCGGACGTAGTAGCTGCCCAGCACCGCGCCCGCGCTCTCCGCGACGAAGACATGGTGGGCCGGGGAGAACCAGTAGGCGAGCGCCCGCTCCCCGTCCCAGTCCCGCGGCAGGGCGTAGACATCCCCCGCGCGCAGGATCGGCTCCAGGATCGACCAGATCGCGTCGCGGTCATGGCTTTGCGCCGGGCGGATCAGGAGGTCGGTCATCGGGGCCGCGGAAGGGTCCGGTGCAAGGGGGCCGTGCAGAGGGTCCGTGCAGGCGGCCGTTACAAAGATGCCGGTCACCGGCAACAGTCACGGCGCTGGTAACACGAATCGACCGCCGCCGGGCTCCCGGCTGGGAGCGGTGGGATCTTTCGGCGCAGACGCCTGACCCTTTCGGACGAACCTCTGCCCGCGCGGAGACGAAACGTCTCTCAAGACGCGGAAAAACCTCGAAAAACAGCCCTCTCGCCCGGCTCCTGCCCGGCGTTGACGGCAGGATTTTTCCAGATTGAGACTTCGAGGCGGTCGCACCGCGCGGCCGCCCGATGACCTGTCAGAGGGAGCAAACGCGATGTATCGCAGATCGACGATCCTAGCCGCCTTTGCCGCCGCACTGTCGCTGACCCCGGTCCTTCCGGCGGCCGCCCTCGCGATGCCGATGGGCGGAAGCTTCACCGGCCGGGTCGAGAGCCAGGCACCGCAGGTTCTCGGCCCGAACGAGGTCAAGCTCCAGCAGACCGCCTCCGGGATCAATACCGGTCCCGGCACCCCGCTCGACGGCGCCCGGGTGCAGTGGGTGGAGACCCTCACGCTCAAGAACGGCCAGGGGCCGGTGCAGGGCACCATCACCTTCACGACGCCCGGCGGCTCGACCTCGAGCCTCTACCGGGGCACGGTCACGACCGACGCTCAGGGCCGCGTCACGGCGACGGGCACCTATCAGGACAGCGCGGCGACCGGCGAGTTCGCGGGCACGAAGGGCAAGGGCAGCTTCTCCCTCGCCTACACGTCGAAGACCGAGTTCGCCGGCCAGTGGCAGGGCGAGGTGACGCTGCCGGGCCAAACCTCGTCGAAGCGCTGAAACGCGACGCGGCGCCTCAGCCCGAGACGGAATCGGTCGCCGGGCGGCGCTCCGGTTCCGTCGTCGGCACCGCCTTGTCCGCGTCGCCGCCGGGGATCAGCGCGATCCGGCCCCAGCCCGGCAGCTTCAGGGCCGGGCGGCGCCAATCGAGGCCGGCCACCGCGCCGAGCAGGTTGAGTTCCAGCCCGTCGACCCAGCCGATGGTGAGGCCGACATAGCCGCGCCAGGTCAGGCGCAGGCCGGTGCCGCTCGGGGTGATTTCGGCGATGCGGCCGGGCGGCGTCCAGTCCTTGCCGAGCGCGGTGGGCGGCAGCGGCACGTCGTTGTCGGGGATGCGCGCGACGACGTGGGCGGCGAAGGTGTTCGAGTTCGGCCCCGGCCACGCCTGGTACGAGCCCTGGCTGCGGTGGGGATAGTCCGCCACCGCCGCGCGGATGCCGGGGATCGCCCGCGCCGCCGCCTCGCCGTCGAGCCCGAGCACGATTTCCGGCTCGTTGCCGAACCAGCGCCCGTCCGGCGCGTAGGCGTCGGTGCGCACGGGCCGGCCCCAGCCGACCACGTCGTAGCGGGTGTAGCGAGGCGTCCCGGCCTCTTTGATCACCACCCAGCTGTGATGGGCGAAGATGCCCCGCCAGCGCCCGACCCGGGCGGCGTAGACCCGCACCATCGCCCCCGGCACAGCGGCGGCCGGCGGGAGAAGCCCGGCGCTCGACCAATCCGCCGTCGACCAGTTCTCCGCGCGTCCGCCCTTCGCGGTCCACCACAGGGCGTGGGTCGCGAGCGGAACGAGGAAGAGAAGGATGAGGAGGCCGAGGCCTAGAAGGAGGAAGCGGAGAGCGGGCAGGAGCACGTCGGTGGGCATCGGGTTCCGGAAAACATCAATCCGGACAGGCGGCACCATCTCCGGGGGCCCCCAATGTCACGTCCGGCCCCGCTCGGCACAAGCGCCTGCGACGCCGCGCGCCGGGTGACAGTGCGCGCCCCGTGCAGCCGCGCACCGGACAGCCGTCTGATGCAGGCCGGTCACACAGGCCGTCCCCGACGGAACGGGCAGCAGATAAGCCTTGCAACATTGTAACATTCTCGCGATGAAACATTGTAACGTGACGAGGCTGGATCGACGGGCATGCGGGGCGGACGTTCAGGACGGATGCTGCTGGCGGCGGGGGCGGTGCTGACGGGCGTGCCCGGTACCGTGCTCTCGGCGCGGGCGCAGGAGGCGGCCACGCTGGAGGAGATCAGCGTGACCTCGGTGAGCCCGATCCAGGGTCGGCCCGCCGCTCCGGCGGCTCCCTCCCCCGCCGTGCCGTTCGCCCGCGCGGCCGAGGTGCTGCCGGTGGTGACGAACACCTTCTCGCCGGTCACGGTGGTGCCGCAGGAGCGGATCGCCCGCGACCAGCCGCGGACGCTCGGCGACGCGCTGTTCGACCGGCCCGGCATCTCCGCCTCGACCTACGCGCCGGGGGCGGCCTCGCGGCCGATCATCCGCGGCCTCGACAACGCCCGGGTGCGCATCCAGGAGAACGGCATCGTCAACGGCGGCGTGTCGGATCTCGGCGAGGATCACGCGGTGCCGGTCAACCCGCTCAATGCCAGCCGGATCGAGGTGATCCGCGGCCCCGCGACCCTGCGCTACGGCTCAGGGGCGATCGGCGGCGTGGTCTCGGCCGAGAACAACCAAGTGCCGACCTTCATCCCCACCCGCGGGATCACGGGGCAGGTCACGACGGGCTACACCACCGTCGACAACGGCCGGCTCGGGGCGGCGAGCGTCGATGCGGGCGCGAACGGCATCGCGGTCCACGCCGACGGCTTCGCGACCGCGACCGATTCCTACGCGATCCCCGGCGGCATCCAGCGCAACTCGGCGACCGAGACGCAAGGGGGCTCGGTCGGCATCTCGGCGATCGGCGACCGCGGCTTCCTCGGCATCTCCTACAGCCACTTCAACGCGCTCTATCAGATCCCCGGCGGCGAGGCGGCGGAAGCGCGCACCCGGCTCAACCCGAACCAGGACCGCGTGCTCGCCCGCGGCGAATACCGCCCGCTGGAAGGCCCGTTCGAGGTGCTGCGGTTCTGGGCCGGCGGCTCGGTCTACCGCCACGAGGAGATCGGCTTCGGGCACGCCCATCACGATCACGGGGACGATGACGACCACGCGCATGAGGGCCCGGCCGGCGAGGGCGTGCAGGCGATCTTCAAGAACCGCGAGGTCGAAGCCCGGTTCGAGGCGCAGCACGTGCCGGTCTTCACCGCGCTCGGCACGCTCACCGGCGCGGTCGGCGTCCAGACGAGCCGGCGGGTGCTCAACTCGCAGCTCGAGAGCTTCCTGCCGCCGACCGAGTCGCGGGTGCTGGCCGCTTACCTGTTCGAGGAACTGGCGGTCGGCGGGGGGCTCCGGTTCCAGGCCGCGGGCCGGATCGAGGGCGACCGGCTCAACAGCATCGCGACGCAGTTCCCCGGCAGCTACCTTCCGACGGACGGGGATCCGCTCAGCTACGCCCTGACGCGCCGCTTCGCCCCCAAGAGCCTCAGCTTCGGCGCCCTGCAGGATCTGCCCTACGGCTTCGTGGCGAGCCTCAACGGCTCCTATGTCGAGCGTGCGCCCACCGGCGCCGAGCTGTTCTCGCAGGGGCCGCACCACGCCTCGGCGACCTTCGAGATCGGCGATCCGACCCTGCGGCTGGAGCGCGCCCGCACCGCCGAGATCTCCTTGCGCCGGGCGGACGGGCCGCTGCGGCTCGACGCCACCGGCTACGTCACGCGCTACACCGGCTTCATCTTCCGGCGCGACACCGGGAACCGCTGCGACGACGATTTCGGCTCCTGCGGCTCCGGCGACGAGCTGCGCCAGGTCGTCTACTCGCAGGCCAATGCCAGCTTCTACGGCGCCGAGATCGGCGCGCAGCTCGATCTCTTCGCCGTCGGCGACGGCTGGGCGGGACTCGAGGCGCAGTACGACTTCGTCCGCGCCCAGTTCGACGACGGCTCCTACGTCCCGCGCATCCCGCCGCACCGGCTCGGCGGCGGCGCCTTCGTGCGGGCCAACGGCTGGTTCGCGCGGGTGAACCTGCTCCACGCCTTCGACCACACCGAGATCGCCCCGTTCGAGACCACGACGCCGGGCTGGAACGATCTGCGCGCCGAACTCGCCTACACCCAGGCGCTCGACCCGACGGTCTACGGCGCCACCGAGGTGACGCTGGGGCTGCAAGGCCGCAACCTGCTCGACGACGACATCCGCAACTCGGCCTCGTTCAAGAAGGACGAGATCCTGCTGCCGGGCCGCAACCTCCGCCTGTTCCTGACGGCACGGTTCTGAGGCAGGGCCTCGCGCCCGCCCCTACTTGCCGCGGGCCGGCTTCGCCGCCGGCCGCTCGGGCGGCGTGACGGCGCCCGCCACCGTCCAGTGGCACACCGCCGTGCCCTTGAGGGTGAGGCAGTCGTAGGCGCGGCCGTTCAGGGCGACGTGGTCGGCGAGCCCCATGACCGTGGCGCGGTCCACCGGACTGCAGCCGAGATCGGATTTCGGATCGCTCGCGACCGCGAGCGCGGCGGCGCGGTCCTCGCCCGTGCTGCGCAGGAGGCCGCGCAGGTTGGCCAGCGAGGTGCAGCCGACCACGGAAGCGGCCCGAGCCTGGGCCTTCTGATCGCCGGCCCGGCCGCCCGTCCCCTGCCCCGTCGCTTGCCCTGTCCCTTGCGCAACGGCGCCCGGCGCGGACAGCGCGAGGACAAGCACAGCCGGGGCGGCGAGGGCTCGGTGAGCGACGTGCAGCAAGCGGGACATGGAGCGGTCTCGGACAGCGGAGCCTGATCCCGAACGGCGGTTGCCGTTGTTCGGGACGAGACACCGAGGCCCGGCATACCATGCCCGGCGCCCCGGACCGAGCCTGGCGCGTCCGGGGTGAGGCCTCACGATCCCGCGCGCGCCTGCTGCGCCCGCAGCTTGGCGTAGCGCTTGAGAACCCGCTCGCGGCGCAGCCGGGTCAGCCGGTCGATCCAGAAGATGCCGTCGAGCTGGTCGATCTCGTGCTGCAGGCAGGCGGCGCGCAGGCCCTCGGCCTCCTCCTCGTGCTCGGCGCCGTCGAGGTCGCGGTAGCGCACCCGGACGCGCGCGGGCCGCTCCACCGGCTCGACCACGCCCGGCATTGAGACGCTTCCCTCCGGATGCGCGGCCCGCTCGGGCGAGGCCCAGGCGACGACCGGATCGACGTAGACCGCGTGCGGCTCGTCCGGCTGAAGCCGGATCACCACCACCCGCTCCGGGCGCCCGATATGGATTGCGGTCAGCCCCATCGCCGAGACGGCGCCGAGGGTGTCGAGCACGTCCGCCGCGAGCGCGCGCAAGGACTCACCCGTTAAGGCCTCGCCGGTCGCGGAGACGGGCTCGGCCGCCCGGTGCAGGCGCGCATCGGGATAGAAGATCAGCGGGCGGACGGGCATGCGAGCGGGTTCCGGGGCCAGGCAACAGGGCGGCAGGCCCGATGCACGCGCCGTCTTGAGATGCAACCTGGAGATCGAGTCAAGCCGGGACCCTCCGGCTCAGCGTGCCCTCGAGGATCTCGGCACCTCGGCGCCACGGCGTATGGAGCAAGCGGACGGCCCGGCCGAAGACGGGTTATCGACAGGACGGGCCCGCTCCCATGACTGTATTGGGAGGAACAGGACCCGGATCGCGCTCCGAGGGTTGCGCCCTCACCCCAATCCGCAACGCCGCCTATCGAAGGACGATATCGGCCTTCGGAGGTACCGGGACGTGAAGATTGATGTTCGGCGACGTTCGCCTTCTCCTCATCCGGACAGTCCAGATGCGGTGGGCCCGCTGATGGCACGATACTGGAACCGCTTCGGGGACGATGCATTGTCGTCCCAACCAACAAAGGAGGGATCTCCCATGAAGACCTTGACGACCCTGCTCGCCGGCACACTCGTCGCGGCGACCATGATCGCCGCGGTGCCGGCTTCCGCGCAATCGATCACCATTGGTCCGGACGGCCGGCCGGGGTTCGACCTCCGGTCCCGGGGGCAGCGCGATCGCGACGACAGCCGCGAGATGCGCAGGCGCGACCGGGGCGATTATTATCGCGAGCAGCGCTTCCGGGATCGCGACCGGTACGAGCGCCGCGGTTACGACCGTCGCGGCTACGATTACTGATCAGGGGCGAGCCCCTCAGCTTCAGGGGCCCTGCCGCGATCGACCGCGGTCAGGGTGGGGTTGCGATGATGAGGCGGAACGGGGCCGGGTGACCGGCCCCTTTTTCGTGGCCGGAGAACACCGTCCATCGTCTCCTCGAGTCCTCGACATCACGTCATGCCGGCCGTGCGTCTTCGGGATGCGCCATCGATCGCCGTACGGTTCGACGGCCCGAATCAGCAGCGGCGATCGTTTACGGCAATCCCCCAACAAATGTTGTTGTCACAACAATGTTACGCCGAGCCAAACCGGCTACATCCGACATGAGACCAGCGTAGTTGCTCCAAATGGCCAAGTTTCTTCCTCGAATTTCCGCTTTGCGCGAAGAGCAGTGCTTGGCGGAAACCTTTGCGCCGCTTGCACGGTTACCGCATCGAATCTAACCATGCACCGTCGATCGGTGGCTGCCTTTGGCAAGACCTTCGATGCCCCCGGAAGGGACGCGGCGCCGGCTTGTTTCCTCGCTCGCTTCGACGAACGGGACGGCCTTTTCGGCCGAGGACGGGACGCATTTCATACGGGGTGCCGCGGCGAGCGGAGGAGGAACCCGGATGCAGACTGGTACCGTGAAATGGTTCGATGAGGTCAAGGGCTACGGGTTCATCCAGCCCGATACGGGGGGCAAGGACGTGTTCGTGCATATCTCCGCCGTCCAGCAGGCGGGCCTGCGCGGCCTCGTCGAGGGGCAGAAGGTCAGCTTCGACGTCGAGAACGACCGCCGCAGTGGCAAGCCGGCCGCGGTCAACCTGCAGGCCAGTTGAGGCTGGATACGCTGGACGCTTGAGGGCCCTGCCCTAAAACCTGATTCCATCCCGCAACAGGTCCAAAAATGTCACCGGAGCCGCCCCGAACGGGGGCGACATCTGTTGCGTGTTGCGGCGCACTCGTGCATCGACTGCGCCGGTTCTATAAAAGGCTCGATCCGAGTCCAGGCTGCCCGGACTGTGACTGATCCGGCATCCGGCCGTGTCAATGCATGAGAAAGGTCATATGAGCGCATTCGACTTCAGGAATTTCGAAGACCGCCGCCAGAGCTCCCAAGCCGCCAAGGCGGCATTGCTCGAGAAGTTCAAGGCCCGGACACCGCTTGACGATCCGGAGATGCGTGCGAAGGCCCAGGCTCGTGCCGAGGTTGCCCGCGCCCGCGACGAGCGCGCCCGCGAGCGCGAGCGGATCCGCATCGAGACCGAGCGGAAGGCGGCGGAGGAGAAGCGCCTGCGCGAGGAAGCCGAGCTCGCCGCTCAGCTCGCCCGCGAGGCTGCCGAGGCCGCCGCACTGGCCGAGCGCAAGGCTGCCGAAGCCGCGGAGAAGAAGGCGGCCCGCGACGCGCGCTATGCCGCCCGCAAGGCCAACGTCAAGATTCGTCGCTGAGCCTCCCGCGGACGCTCCCGGCTCTCCGGGAGCGCCGCAAAGCCGGTCCGCCCAACCGATCGGCTGTTTTACGACACGACCACACGCGCCGGACGCTTCGAGCCCGGCGCGTTTTCTTTTGCCCCTCCGTCTCGTCATGATGCGGTGCGAGACCGCTCAATGGCCCCCGGCCGGACGAGCGGCAGCATTCCCTGTGGGCAGATTACGCAGTTGATGGCTGCGATCGACCGGCAACGCTTGGCAAGCCCGTCTCCGACGACGTTAGAGTGCCTCACAAAATCGCCCGGTCACAGGTCGTTCTCGCCCCGGCGATGATCAGCGCGGCGGGCGTTTTGTGAGAGATGCTTCGATTGCCGCGGATGCGCGCTGCAGGCGGCGAGCGCCGGGGCCGAACAGGGAGGGCCGAGCATTGCGTATCCTGGGCAACCACTTCGGTCCGCCGGCCCGGCGCGGTCTGACCGCGGCCGGTTTGCTTCTCGCCACGCTTCTCGGAACCGGCCTCGGGCCGTCTCCCGCCGCCGCACAGAGCGAGCCGCCGATCCGCAGCGCGGAGGACGCGTTCTGCCGCAGCGAGGCGCGGGCGCAGGTCTTCTCCGCCCCGGACCCGCTCAATCTCGGCCTGCGTGAGATCGGCCGCCGCATCTGGGCGAGCTGCATGGACCGGACCCAGCGCAAGGTCCATTCGCTTAAGGCCCGTCCGCGCAAGGGGCAGAAGCCGCGCAAGCGCCGCCACCGCTGAGCGCAGAACCGCCCTCGCGCGCGAGCGGGGCCGTCCCCACATCCTGCCGGAGAAAAAGCAGGAGACGCGTGATGGGCTTACTCGACGGGCTGCTCGGGCATGGCAGCGACCTCTCCGCGGACGAGGTGGACCGGCAGCTCGCCGGAGTGCTGGCACCGGGCGAGAGCGTGCGCGTCGCCTTCAAGGTGATCCGCGACCTGATGATCTTCACCGACCGCCGCCTGATCCTGGTCGATCGCCAGGGCATGACTGGCCGCAAGGTCGAGTACCTGACCGTGCCCTACCGGGCGATCACCTCGTTCTCGGTCGAGACCGCGGGCAGCTTCGACATGGATTCGGAGCTGAAAATCTGGGTCTCGGGGCGGCCCGACCCGATCCAGCGCACGCTCAAGCGCGGCGCCGACATCTTGGGGATTCAGCAGGCCATCGCCGGCTCCTTGAAATAGACCTCCGCCATGACTTCGAGGGATGAGTCTTCGAAGGGTGGGCCCGAGCCGGGTTTCACGGTCCGGCGCCTCGGCCCCGGCGACATCCCGTCGATGCGCGCCCTCAACGCCCTGTTCGGACGCGCCTTCGCCGAGCCCGACACCTACGGCGCCGCCCCGCCGGACGATGCCTACCTCGGGGACCTGCTGGCGAAGGCGCATGTCGCGGTGCTGGTGGCGGAACGTGACGGCACCGTTCTGGGTGGCCTCGTCGCCTACGAGCTCGACAAGTTCGAGCGGGCACGGCGCGAGATCTACCTCTACGATCTCGCCGTCGAGGCCGAGCACCGCCGCCGCGGCATCGCCACGGCGCTGATCCGGCAGCTGCAGGCCCATGCCGCGGGCCGAGGCGCCTGGGTCATCTTCGTCCAGGGCGATCCCGGCGACGGCCCGGCGCTCGCGCTCTACGAGCGGCTCGGCACCCGCGAGGAAGTCCTGCATTTCGACCTGCCTGTCGGGGCCCTGCCCTTGCCATCGGGAGCGAATCCCTCTAAAGGCCCGGCCTTCGCGTTCGCTCCGGGCCGGGGGCTGAACGGACGGTGCCGCAAGAGACAACCTCTCTCGGCACAGGGTTTTTCACAGAACCCGTCGTCCGGTGTCTCCGCCTTCGATCAACCGCTCGGGCCATCATCACGGCTCGAAGGGCTTGGCGCCGAGAGAATGCGAGACGAACCGGCCCGACACACCCGCGACGCGCGGGCGGGCTTCCTTATGGCAAGGAAAGGCCCAAGAATGCCTCTCTACGAGCACGTCTTCCTGGCGCGCCAGGACGTGACGGCCCAGCAGGTCGAGACCATGGTCGAGACCTACAAGGGCGTCATCGAGACGGGCGGCGGCACGATCGAGAAGATCGAGTCCTGGGGCGTCAAGTCCCTCGCTTACCGTATCAAGAAGAACCGCAAGGCGCATTTCACGCTCCTCAACATCTCCGCCCCCCCGGCCGCCGTGGCCGAGATGGAGCGCCAGATGCAGATCTCCGAGGACGTGCTACGCTTCATGACCGTTCGCGTCGAGCAGCTGGAGGCCGAGCCTTCCGCGATGATGCAGAAGCGCGACCGCGACGACCGGAAGGACCGCGACCGCGGTGACCGTCCGCGCCGCCGCGACGACGACTTCGGTGGCGGCGACCGTGGTGATCGCGGCGACCGCGGCGATCGTCCCGAGCGCAACTTCGGCGGGGAGAACTAATCATGGCATTCGGTGCTGGTGGTGGCGGCGGTGGCCGTCGTCCGTTCTTCCGTCGTCGCAAGAGCTGCCCGTTCTCGGGCGAGAACGCTCCCAAGATCGACTACAAGGACGTGAAGCTGCTCTCCCGCTACGTCTCGGAGCGCGGCAAGATCGTTCCCTCGCGCATCACGGCCGTCTCGGCCAAGAAGCAGCGCGAGCTCGCCCAGGCGATCAAGCGCTCGCGCTTCCTCGGCCTGCTGCCCTACGTCATCAAGTAGGACCTTCCGCCGGCCCTTGCGGGGGCCGGTCATCAATCGCGAGGGCGGCTCCCCGCAAAGGGGCCGCCCGATCGTTGGGGCGACGTCTTCAGCCCCTAACCCTGCCCATGACGGGACAGCGGGACAGCGGATTTCATGACCAAGGACATACCTGTCGGCGCCGGTGCCGGCCTCGTGGCGGCGCTGCTGTTCGGCGTGCTGCTCAAGGCCACGACGCTCTCGATCCTGCTCTACCTGCTCGCCCCGCTGCCGATCCTCATCGTTGGCCTGGGCTGGAGCCACCGTGCGGCGCTCGCCGCCGTCGTCTCGGGCGGGTTGGCGCTCGCGCTCTTCATCTCGCCCTATCTCGGCCTCGCGTTTGCGGCCTACCTCGCCATCCCCGCCTGGTGGCTCGCCTATCTCGCCCTGCTCGGCCGGCCGAACGCGGACGGCACGATCGAGTGGTATCCCACGGGGCGCCTGCTCGCCTGGGTCGCGGGCACCGCGGCGCTCGCCTTCATCGCCATCGCCGTCATCGCCTCGCCCGACTACGACACCTTCCGCGCGCAGCTCACCACGATGAGCCGCCGGATCGTGCAGGTTCAGGTGCAGCGCGGCCGGATTCCCGCCCCGCCGCAGAGCGGGACAGCGAGCGAAGCCCCCGGCAGCGCCGAGAAGCCCGCCGAGACGAACGCCGACGGGGCTATGTCGCAGCCGCCGGGAGATGCTCAGACCGGCGAGCCGCAAAAGTCCGACGACCTCGCCAGCGAAGTCGCCGACGCGCTGGCGACCGTCGCGCCTGCGATCGCCGCCCAGGGTCTCACGATCCTGTTCACCTTCTACCTCTGGGCCGCCGCCCGCATCGTGCAGATCTCGGGGCGCCTGCCCCGGCCCTGGCCCGACCTGCCCTCCACGATGATGCCGCGCTCCACGCTGCTGGTCTTCGCCGCCGCCCTGACCCTGGCGATGGTGCCCGGCTATCCCGGCGCGCTCGGCATCGCCCTGATCGGCGCCTTCAGCGCGGCCTTCGCGCTCCAGGGGCTGGCCGCCTTCCACGACCGCAGCCGCGGCCGGCCGGGGCGCTTCGCCCTGCTCGCCGGCCTCTATGTGCTGCTGTTCCTCACCCAGGGTGTGGCCATGCTCGCCCTGATCCTGTTCGGCATTGCCGATACCGCCCTCGACCGGCGCCGCCCGAAAGCTCGCGGCGACGCCTGATCCCACCCGCTTCCAAGCAACCTCAAGGAGAAGCCCCATGGAAGTCATCCTGCTCGAACGCGTCGCCAAGCTCGGCCAGATGGGCGAGACCGTGAACGTGCGTCCCGGCTACGCCCGCAACTTCCTGCTCGCCCGCGGCAAGGCCCTGCGCGCCACCGAGAACAACAAGAAGCATTTCGAGGCCCAGCGCGCCCAGCTCGAAGCCCGCAACCTCGAGCGCCGCAACGAGGCCCAGACGGTGGCCGAGAAGCTCGACGGCCAGAGCTTCGTGCTGATCCGCCAGTCCGGCGAGACCGGCGTGCTCTACGGCTCGGTCTCCACCCGCGACCTCGCCGAAGTCGTCACCAAGGAGGGCTTCAGCGTCGAGCGCGGCCAGTTCGTGCTCAACCAGCCGATCAAGACGCTGGGCCTGCACACCGTGCCGGTGACCCTGCACCCCGAGGTCGAGGTCAAGGTGACCGTCAACATCGCCCGTTCGCCGGAAGAGGCCGAGCGTCAGGCCCGCGGCGAGTCGGTGACCGAGCGCGAGCAGTTCAACCTCGACGACCTCGGCCTCGAAGTCGGCCAGGCCCTGGCCGATGCCGGCGAGGGCGCCGACGACCGCGGCTAAGTCCGGGTTTTCTCCAGGGCTCCGCCCTGGACCTGCGAAAGGGCTCGCCCTCTCGAAACCCCCAATAGCCGCATAAGCGGTGGAGAACGGGGATGCGCCGGCCTCCGGCGTTGACTTGTTCTCAATCCGTTCCAGCATGACGCCCGCGATTCCCGTGACCCGGGAGCCGCGGGCGTCTCGCGTTTCGGGGCCCGTGGCGTGCGTGTTGCAGCCGTTCCCAGCCGGGTCGGCTAAGGAAGGCTTCACCATCCCGAGGCAAGGTCCGGCGGGCATGAAACGGGGCGGCCAAGCCGCCCGCATCGGAGCGACGGACAAGCGCCATGGCCCTGCCCAACGCCCTCACGGCCAATCTCGAGACGGTGCAGCCCGAATACCGGGTGCCGCCGCACAACATCGACGCGGAGCAGGCCCTGCTCGGCGCGATCATGGTCAACAACGACGCCTATTACCGCGTCTCGGACTTCCTGCTGCCCGAGCACTTCATGGAGGCGGTGCACCGCCAGATCTTCGAGGTGTCGGTCTCGCTGATCAAGGCGGGCAAGCTCGCCACGCCGATCACGCTGAAGACCTATCTCGGCGACATCGACCTCGGCGGCGTCACGCCGATGCAGTACCTCGCCCGTCTCGCGGCCGAGGCGACCACCGTTATCAACGCGGGCGAGTACGGCCGCACCATCTACGATCTGGCGATCCGCCGCCGGCTCATCACCATCGGCGAGGATCTGGTCAACGGCGCCTTCGAGGCGCCCGTCGAGTCCCGGCCGCGCGACCAGATCGAGGCGACCGAGCGCCGGCTCTACGAACTCGCCGAATCCGGCAAGTACGACGGCGGCTTCCAGAAATTCTCCGACGCGCTGACCGCGGCCATCGACATGGCGGCGAAAGCCTACCAGCGCGACGGCAAGCTCTCGGGCATCTCCACGGGGCTCACCGACCTCGACGCCAAGATGGGCGGCCTGCAGCCCTCGGACCTCATCATCCTCGCGGGGCGCCCGGCCATGGGCAAGACCTCGCTCGTGACCAACATCGCCTTCAACATCGCCAAGGCCTATCGCGGCGAGAAGCAGCCCGACGGCACCATGCAGACCGTCAACGGCGGCATCGTCGGCTTCTTCTCCCTCGAAATGTCGGCCGAGCAATTGGCGACCCGTATCATCGCCGAGCAGTCCGGCGTGCCCTCCTACAAGATCCGCCGCGGCGACATCCGCCCGGAGGACTTCTACAAGATCACAGACGCCGCCCGGGACATGCAGACGATCCCGTTCTACATCGACCAGACCGGCGGCATCTCGATCGCCCAGCTCGCCGCCCGCGCCCGCCGCCTCAAGCGCCAGAAGGGCCTCGACCTGCTCATCATCGACTACCTTCAGCTTCTGTCAGGCTCCGGCAAGAAGAGCGACAACCGCGTGCAGGAGATGACCGAGATCACCACCGGCATGAAGGCTTTGGCCAAGGAGCTGGCGGTGCCGATCATCGGCCTGTCCCAGCTCTCGCGTCAGGTCGAGAACCGCGACGACAAGCGGCCCCAGCTCTCGGACCTGCGCGAATCCGGCTCGATCGAGCAGGACGCCGACGTGGTGATGTTCGTGTTCCGCGAGGAATACTACGTCGGCAACAAGAAGCCGCGCGAGGGCACGGAGGAGTTCTTCGCCTGGGAGGCAGAGATGCAGCGCGTCCACGGCAAGGCCGAGGTCATCCTCGGCAAGCAGCGCCACGGCCCGACCGGCACGGTGGAGCTGCAGTTCGACGCCAACATCACCCGGTTCTCGAACCTGGCGCAAAGCGACCGGATGCCCGAGCAGATGTGATATCGGTGGCCGGATCGACGGTCCGGTCCCGTCTCCGCCGGGGCTTTCCCCGCAGGAGTCTGTCATAGCGCCCGTAGAATCCTTCCCGGAAAACCCGACCACGGGCGATCCATTCCGCAGCGGCCACGGCGCTCGTCTGACGGTCGATCTCTCGGCCGTGGTGGCGAACTGGCGGGCGCTCGGCGCGTGCGCGCCGCAGGCCGAGTGCGGCGCCGTGGTGAAGGCGGACGCCTATGGCTGCGGCCTCGCGGCGGTCGCCCCGGCCCTATGGCGGGCGGGCTGCCGGACGTTCTTCGTGGCGCACCTCTCCGAGGGCATCGCCGCACGGAAGATCCTGCCGGAGGCGGCGCTCTACGTGCTCAACGGTCTGCCGCCCGGCCACGCGGAGGCGTTTCGCGCCCACCGCCTGCGCCCGGTCCTGGGGGACGCCCAGGAACTCGCCGAGTGGGCCGAGGCCACGCAAGGCGCGGGACCGGCCGCGCTCCACGTCGATACCGGCATGAACCGGCTCGGCCTCTCCGTCGCGGAGGCCCTGGCGCTGGCCGGCGATCCGGTGATCGCGCGCGCCGGCATCGACCTCGTGATAAGCCATCTCGTCAGCGCGGAATTGCCCGACGATCCGCTCAACGCGCGCCAAGCCGCCGATTTCGCCCGTGTGCGGGCGGCCTTTCCGCAGATGCGCGCCTCGCTTGCCAATTCCTCGGGCACCTGTCTCGCGAACGACGCCCGCCACGACCTGCTGCGGCCGGGCTATGCGCTCTTCGGCGGCAATCCGGATCCGGGCCAACCCAATCCGATGCGGCCGGTGGTGCGGCTGGAGGCGACGATCCTGCAGGTCCGTGACGTCGAGGCCGGCGCGACCTGCGGCTACAACGCCCGCTGGCAGGCCCCGGCCCCGCGCCGGCTGGCCACGCTCTCGCTCGGCTACGCCGACGGCTATCCCCGCTCCGCCAGCAACAGCGGCCACGCGCTGGTCGGCGGCGTGCCCTGCCCGATCGTCGGCCTGATCTCGATGGACCTCATCATCCTCGACGTCACCGACGCAACCCAGGCCCGGCGCGGCGGCACCGCCACGCTGATCGGCGACAGCCTCGACATCGACACGGTGGGGCAAGCCGCCGGCACCATCGGCTACGAGATCCTGACGAGCCTGGGTTCCCGTTATGTTCGCGACTATGTAGAGTGACCGATCTTTCCCACCCATTCCCCTCATCCTGAGGCGGCGGCGCGAAACGGCGCCCTCGAAGGAGGGCTCCAGGGATCGCGTGGCCGGCTGGAGCCCTCCTTCGAGGCGGCTTCGCAGCACCTCAGGATGAGGGGCCTGGGTGGGAGAGGTTCGACAGATCCCTGCCCTGAGCCGTCTCCCCATGGCAAAAATCCAACAGACCTTCGTCTGCCAGTCCTGCGGGGCGGTCTACAACCGCTGGCGCGGGCGCTGCGAGGCCTGCAACGGCTGGAACACGATCCAGGAGGAGGTCGCCTCCGCCGGGCCGCAATCGGGCCCGGCCGCGACCCGGCCCTCGCGGGCGCGGGGCCGCGTCTTCCCGCTCGAAGGCCTGACCGGCGAGGCCAAGGAGGCGCCGCGTACGCCCTCGGGCATCAACGAGCTCGACCGGGTCACCGGCGGCGGCTTCGTGCGCGGCTCGGTGATCCTGCTCGGCGGCGATCCCGGCATCGGCAAGTCGACCCTGCTGATGCAGGCCTCCGCCGCCATGGCCAAGAGTGGCGAGCGCGTCGCCTACATCTCCGGCGAGGAGGCGGTGGGGCAGGTGCGCCTGCGCGCCGAGCGCCTCGGGCTGGCCAAGTATCCGGTGGAGCTGGCGGCGCAAACGAATGTCGAGGACATCGTCGAGACGCTGTCGCAGGGCCACCCCCCCGCTCTCGTCATCATCGACTCGATCCAGACCATGTGGACCGAGACGGTGGAATCGGCGCCGGGCACCGTCACGCAGGTGCGCTCATCGGCCCAGGCGCTGATCCGTTTTGCCAAGACCACGGGCACGGCCGTCATCCTCGTCGGCCACGTCACCAAGGACGGGCAGATCGCGGGCCCCCGCGTGGTCGAGCACATGGTCGATGCGGTCGCCTCGTTCGAGGGCGACCAGGGCCACCATTTCCGCATCCTGCGGGCGGTCAAAAACCGGTTCGGGCCGACCGACGAGATCGGTGTGTTCGAGATGACCGATGCCGGCCTGTCCGAAGTCCCGAACCCCTCCGCCCTGTTCCTGGCCGGGCGCGACCACGCCGCGCCGGGCACCGCCGTCTTTGCCGGGATGGAGGGCACGCGCCCGCTGCTGGTCGAGATCCAGGCGCTCGTCGCCCCCTCCTCGCTCGGCATGCCGCGCCGCGCAGTGGTCGGCTGGGACCCCAACCGCCTGTCGATGGTGCTCGCCGTGCTGGAGGCCCATGGCGGCATCCGGCTCGGCGGCCACGACGTCTACCTCAACGTCGCCGGGGGCCTGCGCATCACCGAGCCCGCCGCGGATCTCGCGGTCGCCGCCGCCCTCGTCTCGTCGCTCTCGGGCGCGGCGCTTCCCTCCGACTCGGTCTATTTCGGCGAACTCGGCCTGTCGGGGGCGGTGCGGCCGGTCTCGCAGGCGCCGGCCCGGCTGAAGGAGGCGTTGAAGCTCGGCTTTGGCAAGGCGATCACCCCGCAAGGGCGCGGCGAGGCCGGAGACCGGGCGCTGCCGACGGATGCGCTGCGCCACATCGCCGACCTCGTCGCCGGCATCGCCTCGGGCGCACCGCGGAAGGGCGGGGGCCGCCCGCGGGCGGTGCGGTTCGAGGAGGAGATGTAGCGCGGCCCTACTCGGGCGCGGGCCGTGCGGCGAGATGCGGCCGCAGGATCGTCAGCATCCGCTCGGCCGAAGTGCCGGGCGGAAAGAAGCCGAGATAGGCGCCCGAGCGATCCATCAGGTAGGTGAAGGCGGAATGTTCGACGGCCCGGCCGCCCCCGGGGCGTGGGCTCGTCTCGTAATAGACCTTGTAGGCGTCGGCGGCCCGGCGAACCGCCGCCTCGCTGCCGGTCAAGCCGACCAGACGCGGATGGAAGTTCGGCAGGTACTCCGCCAGCAGCGCGGCGGTGTCGTGCTCGGGGTCGAGCGTGATGAAGAGCGGCTGGACGGCGTCACCGGCCTCGCCCAGCAGCGTGAGGGCCCGGCCGATCTCCATCAGGTCTGTGGGGCAGACATCCGGGCAGGCAGTGAAGCCGAAAGTGACGAGGAGGAGACGGCCGCGAAAATCGGCCTCCGTCCGGGGCCGTCCCGCCTGATCGATCAGCGCGAACGGGCCGCCGACCGGCTCGCGGTTCCACATCAGCACGTCCATCAGCTCGGCGGCCGAGCGGCGCGGCGGGGTCTCGCCGCAGGCGGGGACGGCGGCGAGCGCGCAGAGCAGACCGGCGGCGAATGTCCGGCTCACGCATCGTCCCGAAAGGTGGCCGCCGGCTTTCGGAAAAAGACGATGCCAGCACAAAAGGCGAGAGCATCGGCCTGGATCCGAGATCCGGGACGAGGGTCTACGCACTGAAGACGAGCCGGCTGCCGGTGGTCGGGACGATGACGTTCTCCGGCATCTGCGCCTGCGCCTCGAGGGCGAAGTTCAGGCCGCTGCAATGCATCGGCACGACGACGTCGGGCTGAAGTTTTTTGATCTCGGCCACGACCTGGGTCAGGTACTCCTTCGGCGCCGGTCCGAGATGGAAGCCGCCGACGATGGCGTGGACGCGTTCGATGCCGGAGACCTCCTGCGCCTGACGCACGGAGTTGACGATGCCGACATGGCCGCAGGACGAGATCACCACGAGGCCCTTGCCCTTCACGTTGAAGCAGGTGGCGTGCTCGTGGACGTGCTCGTCGGGGATGATCTTTCCCTGGAGTTCGGCGGGCGAATAGTGGGTGGCATCGCAGCCCAGCCCGTCGGTGATGCCGCGCTCGACGAAGGTGTTGGGCAGGATGCGCTCGATGGAGGCGCGCTTGATCTGCCCCGTGGTGAAGGCGTGGCCGGCGACCACGGTGGGCGTCTCGCAGAGCACGGTCGAGATTTTCTGCGCCGTCAGTTCGCGCCGGTCGAGCTGGCCGAAATCGGTGAACTGGCCGGGGACGCCGCTCGGGCTGTGGCGGTGGCAGAAATTGTCCTCGCCGCCGGCATAGAGCTTCAGGTCGGGCGCCAGCGCGCTCCTGTACTTGCCGAGGAACCCGGTCAGGCCGCCGTAATGGTCGTGGTGGCCATGGCTGACGATCAGCGCATCGATCTTGGTGGGATCGACCTTCAGGATCTCGATATTGTTGAGCAGGGCCTCGGGGCTGTAGCCGAAATCGAGCAGGATCGTGCTCGCCTCCTCCGCCCGCCAGGATTCGGCAAAGAGCGACAGGCCCCACTGATTGTGCAGCACCTTGCGGTAATCGGCCCCGCGCCCGTTGCCCGGCGGCTGATGCAGCACGCCCTGCACGGTCGCGGGCTTCAGGAACTGGTCGTGGGCCGAATCGATCAGGACGCGCAGGGACAGCTTATCGACCGTCGGCACCGCGATCGGCGCGGCATTCGCGATCTCGATACAGGAGAACCCGGCGGCAGCACCGGCCGCGAAGAGTGCGGAGCCCCGCAGGAAGCCACGCCTGTCGATCGTACCGGCCATAAACTCACCCCGTCCGGATCTTGAATACTTCTATTATAGCCAAGATTGCTTGGAAGATGTTTTCCTCTTTCGGAACAATCACAAAACATCTTTCGCGCGCCACCGTCGCGGCGAGGGATTTCGCTCTCACCAAGCCACCTTCCTTGGCGGATCGGATCTTCGGCCGGGACGTCCGATACCGGGAGGAACCCCCGCGCCCTGCCGCCGCGGGAATGCGGAAGGCTGCGCATGCGGCTCGGCGACGCTCGCACGGAGCGCCGGCGCGAAGGTGACGGCCGAGGTTCGCCGGGGTATATGGTTAAGGACCACAGCGGATGCGCGGCCCGGGGGAGCCGTCGTCGTCCGGGCAAGGCTGCCTCGTTCCGCCCCAGCGAACCATATCCTGCGATGCCGTTTTCCGTCCTCGACCTCGTGGTGCTCGGCATCGTGCTCGTCTCGGCGCTGCTCGCCGCCGTGCGCGGCGTGACCCGCGAGGTGCTCGCGATCATTGCCTGGGTGGCCGCCGCCGCGGTGGCGTGGTCGCTCCACCCGCTGCTCCTGCCCACCGTCAAGCAGCACATCTCCAGCGATACGGTGGCGCTGGTCGCCTCCATCGCCACGATCTTCCTCGCAACCCTGATTGTGGTCTCGCTGGTGACGGTGAAGATCTCCGACCTCGTGCTCGATTCGCGCATCGGCGCCGTCGATCGCTCGCTCGGCTTCCTGTTCGGGGCGGGCCGCGGCTTCCTGATCTGCGTGATCGGCTGGGTGTTCCTGGCCTGGCTCGTTCAAGGCAAGGTTCCGGACTGGGCGGCGCAAGCCAAGAGCCGGTCGCTGCTCGAAAGCTCGGGCGAGGCGCTGGTGGCGCAGTTACCCGACAATCCCGAGGGCTTCCTCAAGCAGTTCCGTAAGCCGAAGGGCGACGGGCCGGAGGAGCCGCCGCCGGAGACCGATCTCCCCGCCCAGCGCCGCAGCGAGGCCGGGCCCGAGCCGAAGCGCTGAGGAGAACCGCGCCTCAAATCCGAAATCTGCGTTGCACCTGCAATCCGGGCCGTTTCCGAAGCCGCTTGAGCGGCTTCGCGGCGCGAAGAGCGCCGCGCGTAGCGGGCTTTTCGGGGTGTAACCCCGGAAAGCGTCGAGCGGAGCGAAAGCCCAAGGAAGCGATGCAGTCCGCGGAGACGGGCGCCGGCGACTGAGGCCAGCAAAAAAACCAGGGCGATCGCTTGCAAGCGATTGCCCTGCGCCAGCAATGCAGCCGCATTGCGCGCGATATGTTGGAATCGGTCTTGGTTGCGACGCGATCCGCGCCTAGGTAACGGTTTCACGACGGTCCTGGCGTAACCCCTCGCGGCCGAGGTCGCGGGCGGCGCGCGTCTCCGGCCGTTTCCCGCCGTGCCGGATGCGAGGCCCGCGAGACCCGCGCGCCTCCAGGATTCGAGATCGACATGTCTGTTGTCAGCGCGAGCGCCGATGTCCGCAACCTGGACATCGACGGGGATACGCTTCGCGAGGAATGCGGCGTCTTCGGCATCTACGGGCACGACGACGCCTCGGCCATCACGGCGCTCGGCCTGCACGCCTTGCAGCATCGCGGCCAGGAGGCGGCCGGCATCGTCTCCTACGACGACGGCGTGTTCCACTCGGAGCGCCGCCAGGGCCTCGTCGGGGATTCTTTCTCCGACCGCGCCACGATCGAGCGGCTGGCCGGCCGCTCGGCCATCGGACACGTGCGCTACTCGACCACCGGCGGCACTATTCTTCGCAACGTCCAGCCGCTCTTCGCCGAACTCGCGGGCGGCGGGCTGGCGGTGGCGCATAACGGCAACCTCACCAACGCGCTGTCGATCCGCCGCGACCTCGTGCGCGACGGCGCCATCACGCAATCGACCTCGGACACCGAGGTGATCCTCCATCTCGCCGCCCGCTCGCGCAAACCGCGCATCGTCGAGCGCTTCATCGACGCGCTGCAGCAGATCCAGGGCGCCTACGCCATCGTCGCGCTGACCAACAAGAAGCTCATCGGCGCCCGCGACCCGCTCGGCATCCGCCCGCTGGTGCTCGGCGAACTCGACGGCCGCTACATCCTCGCCTCCGAATCCTGCGCGCTCGACATCATCGGCGCGCGCTTCATCCGCGATGTCGAGAACGGCGAAGTGGTGGTGATCTCGGAAGAGGGCGTCGAGTCGATCCGCTTTGCCGAAAAGCAGCCGATGCGCCCCTGCATCTTCGAGTACATCTACTTCGCCCGCCCCGACTCGGTGGTGAACGGCAAGAGCGTCTACGGGGTGCGCAAGGCCATCGGCCAGGAACTCGCCCGCGAGGCGGCCCCCGAGGCCGACGTGGTGATCCCGGTGCCGGATTCCGGCGTGCCGGCGGCGCTCGGCTTCGCGCAGGAAGCGGGCCTGCCCTTCGAGATGGGCATCATCCGCAACCACTATGTCGGGCGCACCTTCATCCAGCCGACCCAGACCGTGCGCGAACTCGGGGTGCGGATGAAGCACTCGGCCAACCGCGCCGCGGTCGAGGGCAAGCGCATCGTGCTCGTCGACGACAGCCTCGTGCGCGGCACCACCTCGGTGAAGATCGTGCGGATGATGCGCGATGCCGGCGCCCGCGAGGTGCATTTCCGCATCGCCTCGCCGCCGATCACGTACCCTGACTTCTACGGCATCGACACGCCCGAGCGCGAGAAGCTCTTGGCCGCCACCCACGACCTCGAGGGGATGCGCCAATATATCGGCGCCGATTCCCTGGCCTTCCTGTCGATCCCCGGCCTCTACCGGGCGATGGGGGAGGAGGCGCGCAACGCCGACTGCCCGCAATACACCGACCATTGCTTCACCGGCGACTACCCGACCGGCCTGACCGATCTGGCGATCGCCGGGCCCAAGCGCTTCGCCATGCTGGCCGAGGCGGACTAAAGTCGATGGCCGACAAGATCCTCGACGGTCGGGTGGCCGTCGTCACCGGCGCCTCCCGCGGCATCGGCCGCGCCGCCGCGCTGGCGCTGGCGAGCGCCGGCGCCCACGTCGTCGCGGTCGCCCGCACGCAGGGCGGCCTGGAGGAACTCGACGACGCGATCCGCTCCGCCGGCGGCCACGCGACGCTCGTGCCCCTCGATCTCACCGATTACGACGCCATCGACCGCCTGGGCGCGGCGCTCAACGAGCGCTGGGGCCGGCTCGACATCGTGGTCGGCAATGCCGGCATCCTCGGCAACCTGATGCCGGTCAGCCACGTCACGCCGAAGGTCTGGAATCAGGTGATGGCGATCAACGTCACCGCCAACTGGCGCCTGATCCGCTCGTTCGATCCGCTGCTGCAGCGCTCGGATGGGGGGCGCGCGATCTTCGTCTCCTCGGGCGCGGCCGCGAAATGCCGGGCCTATTGGGGGCCCTATTCCGTCTCGAAGGCGGCGCTGGAGGCGATGGTGCGCACCTACGCCGCCGAGAACGAGAGCACGCGGGTGCGCGCCATGCTGCTCAACCCCGGCCCGCTGCGCACGAGCATGCGCGCCGCAGCGATGCCGGGCGAGGACCCGGCGACGCTGAAGACCCCGGAGGAGCTGGCACCCCATTTCGTGCGCCTCGCCTCCCCCGCATGGAACGAGACGGGCAAACTCTACGATTTCCCCAGCGACCGGGTTCTCGCCTTCTCCGCCCCCCAGTAACGGGGTCCGGGGCCAAGGCCCCGGCGGGTTTACGGGCAGAGCCCGCTTTCTTTGTTTTCCAGGTTTTGCGCCATGATCGACGTCCGCTGCATCTGTGCCATCGGCCAGCGGGGCCAGCTCGGCCTCAACGGGCACCTTCCCTGGGAGGGCAACACCGATCCGCTCTTCGTCGAGGACGTGACGCGCTTCTTCGCCCTCACCATGGGCCACGTGCTGATCGCCGGCCCCAAGACCGTGGCCTCCGTGCCCGAATTCGCGTTCAAGGACCGCACCATCGACGTGATCCGCTCGCACGAGGATCCCGAGGCGGTGCTGAAGCGCTATCCCGGCCGGCGCATCTTCGTCGGCGGCGGCATCGCGGTCTGGAACGTCTACGCGAAATACATCCAGCACTGGGACGTCACCCGCCTCCCCTATGACGGCGAGGCCGACCGCTGGTTCGACCCGGCCTGGCTCGTCGGCGGGCCGCTGCGGAGCTGATTCCTATTTTTCACCCACGCGGCAGGCACCGCCTGCATCCGCGCTGCCGCATGGCGGTTCCAGCCGGCATTCGCTAAGGAGGCTCGGCCGACGCCGTGAGCGGCGACGGGCGAGCGCAGGGTATGATCGGATGAGCGGAACGGACATCGGAGCCGGCGACAGCGAAGCCACCGCCGATTTCGGCTACGAGCGCGTGCGGCTTTCCGAGAAGCAGGCCAAGGTGGACGACGTGTTCCGCTCGGTCGCGCGCCGCTACGACCTGATGAACGACCTGATGTCGGGCGGGCTGCACCGGGTCTGGAAATCGCACCTGATCTCGATGCTGCGCCCGTCGCGCACCCGGCCCTACCAGCATCTCGATGTCGCCGGCGGCACCGGCGACATCGCCTTCCGCACCCTCAAGGCGGGCGGTCCCGAGACCCACGTCACCGTGCTCGACATCAACGAGGCGATGCTGCGGGTCGGCGCCGAGCGGGCGGGCCATAAGTACGACGGTCGCATCGATTTCGTCACCGGCAATGCCGAGACGCTGCCCCTGCCGTCGAACCATTTCGACAGCTACACCATCGCCTTCGGCATCAGGAACGTGCCGCGCATCGACGTGGCCCTGCGCGAGGCGCACCGGGTGCTCAAGCCCGGCGGGCGCTTCCTCTGCCTGGAATTTTCGCGGGTCGACCTGCCGGTGCTGGAGAAGATCTACGACGCCTACTCCTTCCACGTGATCCCGCGCATCGGCGAGCGGGTGGCGGGCGACCGCGAATCCTACCAGTACCTCGTCGAGTCGATCCGCAAGTTCCCCTCCCCCGACAGCTTCGCCCGGATGATCGAGACGGCGGGTTTCAGCCATGTCAGCCATCGCCGGCTCTCGGGTGGAATCGTCGCGATCCATTCCGGCTGGAAGATTTCTTGATTTCTTTCCGATCGCGATCGCTGACGGGCACCTCGGCAGGGCCGGGCCCCGCGGCGCAGGGCATGCTTAGAGCATCGTCCCGGATATCGGATCCGGGACGATGCTCTAAGCTCCTGTTTCTGCATCGTCTTTTTCCGAAAGCCGGAGGCCACCTTTCGGGACGATGCTCTAGCGTCGGTGATCCGGTGCGATCCCTCTTCGAGCAAATGCCTGTCAGGGTTCGATGATGCTCGGCGCCGTCTTCTACCTCGCCCGCGGCGCCCATGTCGGCTTCGTGCTCGCCCGTGAGGGCGGGCTGGCGCTGATCGATGCGGCGCAATTGCCGCCGCATCTGCGGCTCGCGCTCAAGCTCGGCCGCTCGCTGGAGCGGCGCGGCATCGCGGAGGCCCCCGGCGCGAGCCCGCTGGAGCGGGCGCTGACCCGGCTCGGTCCCTCCTACGTCAAGTTCGGCCAGTTCCTGGCGACCCGCCCCGACATCGTCGGCATGGCCGCCGCGCGCGATCTGGAGCGACTTCAGGATCGGGTTCCGCCCTTCCCGCAGGGGGTGGCGCTGCGCGTCGTCGAGCAGGAACTCGGCAAGCCGGTCCCGGCGCTGTTCACCGCCTTCAGCGAGCCGGTCGCCGCGGCGTCCATCGCCCAGGTCCACAAGGCGACGGTGCTCGATGCCGACGGCACGCAGCGCACGCTCGCGGTCAAGGTGATGCGGCCCGGCGTGCGCGAGCGCTTCGCGCGCGACATCCAGGCGATGCGGTTCATGGCCCGCATCGTCAACGCGCTCCTGCCCGATGCCGAGCGGCTGCGTCCGCGGGAGGTGGTCGAGATCCTGGCCCGCTCCGTCACCATGGAGATGGACCTTCGCCTCGAAGCGGCGGCGATGTCGGAACTCGCACAGAACACCGCGGGCGACGCGGATTTCCGCACGCCGCGCCCCGAATGGGCCCTGACCTCGCGGGACGTGCTGACGAGCGAGTGGATCGACGGCGTGCGCCTCAACGACCGCCCCGGCATCGTCGCGGCGGGCCACGACCCGAAGGCGCTCGGCCGCACGGTGATCCAGTCCTTCCTACGACAGGCGATCCGCGACGGCTTCTTCCACGCCGACATGCATCCGGGGAACCTGTTCGTCGATCCGCAGGGGCGGCTCGTCGCGGTCGATTTCGGCATCATGGGCCGGCTCGGCCACGCCGAGCGGCGCTTCCTCGCCGAGATCCTGCTCGGCTTCATCACCCGCGATTATCGCCGCGTCGCCCAGGTGCATTTCGAGGCGGGCTACGTGCCGCGCCACCATTCGGTGGATGATTTCGCGCAGGCCATCCGGGCGATCGGCGAGCCGATCCACCAGCGCCGGGCCGACGAGATCTCGATGGCCAAGGTGCTCACGCTCTTGTTCGACGTGACCGCCCTGTTCGACATGAGCACCCGCACCGAGCTGGTGATGCTGCAGAAGACCATGGTGGTGGTGGAGGGCGTCGCCCGCTCGCTCGATCCGCAGCTCGACATGTGGACCGGCGCCGAACCGGTCGTGCGCTCCTGGATCACCCGCCATCTCGGCCCCGTCGGCCGGATCGAGGGCGGCGCCCGCGCGGCGCTGACGCTCGCCGAGGTCGTCTCCGACATCCCCGACATCGCCCAGCGCATCCGCCGCATCATGATCCGCCTCGACGAGGAGGGCTCGCGCGACGTCCAGGTGATGGAGCGGATCGCCCGCTTGGAACGGCGACGGGCGATCTGGTCGACCCTGGCCCTGTGGGGGATCGCGGTGGGAGCGCTGGTGCTCGCCTTTCGGTAAGAGGCCTTCTCGCACCTTGACGCGCGCCCCACGATTCCCCGTTCTGCCCTCATGTCTTCTCCGTCTCCAAAACCGCTTGCCGGCCGCCGCATCCTCCTGATCGTCGGCGGCGGCATCGCCGCCTACAAGGCGCTCGACCTGATCCGGCGCCTTCGCGAGCGCGGGGCGCAGGTGCGTCCGCTGCTGACCGACTCGGCCCAAGAGTTCGTCACGCCGCTGGCCGCCGCCGCGCTGGCCGGGGAGCGGACCCATACCGACCTGTTCGACCGGGAGAGCGAGGCCGATATCGGCCATATCAAGCTCGCCCGCGACGCCGACGCCATCGTGGTGGCGCCGGCCACCGCCAACCTGATGGCGCGGATGGCGACCGGCCACGCGCCGGACCTCGCCTCGACGGTGCTGCTCGCCACCACCCTGCCGATCCTGATCGCCCCGGCCATGAACGTGCGGATGTGGCAGCATCCGGCGACACAGCGGAACCTCGCGACCTTGAAGGCCGACGGCGTCGCGGTGATCGGCCCCAATGAGGGCGCCATGGCCGAGGCCGAGTTCGGCCCCGGGCGCCTGGCCGCGCCGCACGAGATCGCCGACGCGCTCGAAGCCCTGCTGGCGCAACGCTCGGGGGGCGCCGGCATCGGGTTCCTGGCGGGCCATGAAATCCCAAAAAAGCCGCTGGCGGGGCGGCACGTGCTCGTCACCTCGGGGCCGACCCACGAGCCGATCGATCCGGTGCGCTACCTCGCCAACCGCTCCTCGGGGCGGCAGGGCCACGCGGTCGCCGCCGCCGCGGCCGAGGCCGGCGCCCGCGTCACCCTGGTCTCGGGGCCGGTGGCGATCCCCGATCCGGCGGGCGTCACCGTGGTGCGGGTCGAGAGCGCCCGCGAGATGCTCGCCGCGGTCGAGGCGGCCCTGCCCGCCGATCTCGCGATCTTCGCCGCCGCGGTCGGCGACTGGCGCCCGGCCGAGACCCGGGCGGGCAAGATCAAGAAGGACGGCAGCACGCCCGCCCCCCTGCAGCTCGTCGAGAATCCGGACATCCTCGCCACCATCGCCGGCCGGAGCGAAGGGCGCCCGCCCCTCGTCGTAGGCTTTGCCGCCGAGACCGACGACGTGATCGTGAACGCGCAGAAGAAGATCGCGCGGAAGGGCTGCGACTGGATCGTGGCCAACGACGTCTCGGCGGAGGGCGGGGTCATGGGCGGCACCGAGAACACCGTCCACCTCGTCGCCCGCGACGGCGGCGTCGGGAGCCGTGTCGAGACTTGGCCGAAGCTCGGCAAGGAGGAGGTCGCACGGCGGCTGGTGGCGCGGTTTGCGGAATTGCTCGCGGCGAAGTCCACCTGAACATCTCCGGCCCCTCGGAGCGTATTCGCGGTTCGGCAGGAGCCTATGCGGCCGTTGCCCGGCATGCAAAACGCGGCCGTCCGGCGAGCGGAAATGTTCCCGCGCAAAAGACCTATAAGTTTTCTTCTGCTCAGCTTGCCCTCTTCGGCTCCGTGCCCAGATCTTCCCTCCACGTCATTCACAGCGACAGGAGCGACATCATGGCCAAGGCCGACCGGCACAGCATGGGCCCCGGCGCGCAGGGCAAGGGCGACGGCAGCGGCGCCATGACCGATCTGCCCGAGGGCATCCTCGGCGAGAACGAGGTGCTGAGCAACCGCGACAAGTCCCGGCACACCGACCAGCGCGGCCTCGACAGCCGCCACGTCCAGACCGAGCAGTACCACGACCATGTCGGCGCCCGCCAAGGCGGAGGCCGCACCGGCGAGGAAGAGGCCAATTCGAGCGGCCCGGCCGGGCCGATGACGAACACCTCGGGCGACGCCAGCAGCCTACGCGCAAAGCAGCGGGGCTGAGCCCCTGCACCGAGGGGAGGGCGGGGTAGCGCGCCCGGCCCTCCCTGGCCGGCGGCCGCGGCTCAGATCGCGCGCAGGAACAGGGCGGTCGCGGCGGCGCGGCGGATGAAGGCGTTGCGTGCGTAGATCCAGGTCGGACCGCTCTGGATCACGTTGCGGCTCAAGGCCCGCTTGAAATCGAAGACGCCGCGGTTGCCGGCCGGATCGACACCGCCGAAATCGAAGCGGCTGGCGCCCTCCTGCCGGGCGCGCTCGATGATCCGCCAGACGGCGAGGGTGGCGGCACCGGTCGATCGTGCCCGCTCGTCCGAGGCCGTGAAGAAATCGGTCCACACGGCCCGCGCGGTGTGGACGATGCGCACCAGGATCGGTTCTCCGCCCTGGCGGATTTCGAGGAAGAGCAGGTGCGGATCGGACGCCGCGAGGTCGCGATAGGCGGCCGTGTCGAGGCCGCTCGAGAAGCCCTTGCGCTGCTGGAGGGCGGCATACATCCGCACGAAGGTGTCGAAGGCCCGCAGCCGCTCGTCCCGGTCCGTCAGGAAGACAGCGGTGAGATCGGGCTGTCCCGTCGCCTTGTTGACCTCGCGCCGCCAGCGCCGGTCGGCCGCGGCCAGGATCGCGTCCGTGTCCGGTGTCAGGTCGAGTTCGATCGTGTGATCCATCGCCGTCACGACGGGCACGAAGCCGTGCGACAGCAGGGCGGTGACCCCCTCCGGATCCTGAGGCCGGTAGCTCTTCACCGCGAGCAGGTCCGCCGGGCGCAGGGCGAGATGGCCGATGAAGGCGGCGAGCACCGCTTCAGCCCGGAACTGCCCGCGGGCGGTGAGGACCGCCCCCCCCTGCACGAGGATCCGGCGCACGGGGCCGGTGCGGCGCTCCTGGTACTGGATGTAGGCGAGATCCGCGCCGTTGTCGTTCAGGGCGACCTGCCGGACGGTCCAGCCGAGCCGGCTCTTGTACTGGCCCCAGCTCCGGGACGCGTAGAGGTTGGCGGCCGGCTGCTGCCAGAGGATCTCATCCCAATCCTCGGCCCCCGAACGGTCGATGACCGCGACCTGAGCTGTCATGAACCGCCCTCTCCTGTCCGCTCGCTCTCCCCGCCAGCCGGACGACGTCTCTCGAGCGCGTGCCCGACGTCTCGATCAGGCTTGCGCGATCAGGCTTGGCGGTATCGTGCTCCGATGCGCAACGCCATCGCAAGCGAATGTATCCGCTCGCCGGAGCCCCTTGCGTAGTCTGCGCCGGCCGCGACAGGCGCATGACGCTGCGGCCAGGAAACCGGTTGATGAAACGGCTTCATGAAACGGCTTGCGGCCGGAGGAGACGGGCGGCTTGATGCGGAGCGCGGGTGAGATCGCACCATCGCTGCAAGTGGCTGTGAAGACGCCGCGCCGGGGAGGATCGTCATGGCGGATGAGAGCGAATCGGCGGGCGCGCGGGCGGAACGGCTGGCGCGGTTCCAGCCGGCCTCGGGGATGCTGACACCACGCTTCTCGGGGCTGGCGAGCTTTATGCGGCTGCCGGTGCTCGATCCCGTCGAGGCGGTGGGAGACGGGGCCGGCGAAGGGGCTGGCGAAGGGACTGGCGAAGGGACTGGCGAAGGGACTGGACTGGTCGAGATCGGCCTGATCGGCATCCCCTTCGACGGCACCACCACCAACCGCCCCGGTGCCCGGCTCGGGCCGCGGGCCGTGCGCGAGGCCTCCACCGGTACGCGGGCGCTCAACCACGCCACGGGGGTGGCGCCCTACGCCCTGGCGGCCTGCGCCGATCTCGGCGACGTGCCGGTCAACCCGGTGGACGCCGCCGAGACCGCCCGGCGGATCGAGGCGTTCTACCGGCCGCTCGCCGAGGCCGGGATCGTGCCGCTCACGGTCAGCGGCACGATTCCCTGAAAATCGGGAAAAGCGCTTTAAAACCAATGCTTTTTCTGCCGGACAATATGCCGTACAATGGCCTCGAACAACACTGCCGGACAATGGGCGGACGATGGTCGGGCGACCCGGAAAATATCTGTTCAAACGACAGGGAAGTGCGTTTTGGCACCTCCGGCTGGTGATGCCTGCCAGCGACGGCGCGAAGCCGCGGAAGATTGAGCGCTCGTTGGGCACGACCGATCGCGCGCTGGCGGAGATCGCGGCGGCGGAGGAGATCAAGGCGCACAAGGTATTCCTCCACTTGGTGCGCATGAAAAGCCGCGGCGGAATGTCGGCGGTTGAACGATACCAGTTCGCCCCCGGCCGGATGCACGACACCCCAGACGGGCGGGTGCTGGCGACGACCGAATCCCTGACATTCCTCGACGCAGCGGGGGAAATCATCCGCATCGAGCCGAACACCGTGCGACGCGGTGTGGAGTTGAGCTTCACCCACGCGGAGGCGGCGGACATCGACGCGCTGGCGGGACGCCCCCCGATGCCCAGAGTGGTGAAGCCCTCCCCTCCCCCGGCCGAGAAAAAGCCTGCGGATAAAGAACGGGCGATCTTGGAAGAGTATCTGGCGCTGGAACCCCGTGGGCGGGATTACGAAAAAGAATCCCGCGTCGCCTGGGACGACTTCAAAAAATTTGTCGATGGGCGGAGCATGGCCGAATGCACCCGCGCCGATGGCCGGGCCTACGTGACGCACCTTCGCGAAACCACCAATTGGAAAACGGCGACGATCCAGAAGAGGATCATGTATCTTCGCGGCCCCCTGACGCATTGGGCCGAAAATGGCGGCCCTCAGACAAATCCGTTTTTCAATGTGGTAGACAAGAAAAAGGACAACCTGAAACGCCTTCCGTTGACGGAGGCCGATATGAAGCTGTGTCGCAACAATCTCCTGCCACGGCTCAAGGCGAATGAACGCCTTCTCTGGCTCATGTGCGCGACCACGGGGATGCGACATTCCGAATGCTTCGCCGCGACGGAAGAATTTGAGGAAAACGGCATCCGTTACATCATCATCGGCCAAAAGACTGAGACATCGGAGCGGCGGGTGCCCCTGCCGACTGCCCTGCTCCCGCACCTTCCCGCCCGGATCACCGGACCGCTTTTCGACAACGACATTCGGAACGTGTCCAAAAACTTGCTCTACTCGATGCGGCGAACCGGCATCACCGATCCGCGCAAGGTCGTCTACAGCCTGCGCCACCGCGCCCACGATCGGCTTCGCGCCGCCGGGTGCCCGCTCGATGTCCAGCATCAGATCGTCGGGCATGAGACGGAGACCGTGCACGCGAGCTACGGCCGGGGATACCCTGTCGCCGTCTTGAAGCGCTGGATTGATAAGATCGGCTACTGACGATGACCCGCGACGCCACCATCGAGCACCTGCTTAAAGCGGCTGAGGAAATGGTTCGCCAAGGCCAGCATGAAGAGGCGTTGGCGCTGCTCGAACGGATTTGTGAGATGATGGGCGTGACCATCCACTGACAGCGCTGGTCGGGCTAACCGGTTGGTAGGATTCTCCGGTTGGTATGATGGTATGCCAACCGAAACCCCGACCATGGCCCGCGCCAGACGCACCGATCGCGACGGGAAGTCGCTCGTTCAAGCGCATATCGCGAAAGAACTCCACAAGCGGCTGAAGCACCTCGCGATCGACCGTGAAACGACGGTTGAAGCGATCTTGGAACAGGCGATCGAAGCGTTCCTCGAACAGGAATCGGCGGACGTGGAGCGGGATCACCTGATCCAGACAGCGGCCCGCGCCGCCCTCGACGGGCTCGCCGATCGGCGCTGGGGGATCGATGACTTCGACCGGAATGCCGGGATCGATCCGAGCGAGGGTATCCACACGGATGAGACGATGGCGGAACTCGCCGCGCGCGAGGCGGGGCAGGATTGGCTCCGCCTGAAGCAGCGCCGAGCCCTCGACGCCCTGGGCTACCTCATCGCGACGCGCGGGCTCACGGTGGGTCTGTACAAGCGCGACGGCAAGCTCGATGGCCGGTACGTCGCAGGCTTCCCCGGCGACAGCAATTTCGAATTGTACACGATGACGCGCGATGAACTCGATGGGATACGGATCGATCTCCGCCGCACGAAGGCGCGGCTCCCGGAGCTTCACCCATCGTTGAAGGAAACGACGGAGATTGATCCGGCGGACGCGGCTTGACCATGACCCGCGTTCTTCCTGCCCTCCGCCTGCATAGCGGGAACTGTCTCGACCTGTTTCGCGACGTTCCGGCGCATTCGGTCGATTTGATCGTCTGCGATCCCCCGTACGGCACTACTGCCGCCACCTGGGACCGGCTGTTGCCGTTCGCCGCGCTTTGGCCGGAGATCGAGCGCGTTTTGACGCCTGCCGGGGTGTGCCTGATGTTTGCTTCTCAGCCCTTCACCACCGATGTGATTGCGTCGAATCGGAAGTTCTATCGAAACCTCTGGTATTGGAAGAAGGATCGCCCCACCGGGCACTTTCTTTCGAACCGTCAACCGATGCGGATCATCGAAGAGGTGCTGGTTTTTGGGCGAACTCCACGATCCGCAACCTACAACGCCCAGACGACGAAACGGGATCGCCCGTACAAGCATTATTATCGGCGCTCCGCCGGGTCGATCTATAAGCCTAGCCCGTGGAACCGCCTGCCCAACGGGGGCGATCACCGCGTCTATGACACGGTGCAACCGCACCACCTGCTAGAGTTCGCACGCGATCCGGTGCAACTGATACCCACCCAAAAGCCCGTCGCGCTGCTCCGGTACTTGATCGAGACGTATACGAATGCCGGTGGGGTGGTGCTCGACCCAACGATGGGGAGCGGATCAACCGGGGTGGCGTGCCTGGAAACGGGGCGCGAGTTCGTCGGCTTCGAATTGCTCGACAAACACTTCGCCATCGCCGCGAAACGGTTGGGGGATGCGCAAGCGATGCTGCAACCCGCCCCGGTGTTGGACGAACTCGGAGACGAACTGCGCCGGGTGGTCCAACGGAAGCCGACGCCCGCCGAGCGCGAAGACGAACGGTGGCGGAGCCTCCGGCAGAGATCGGGGCGGAATGCTGTCGCCTGAGACGCCCATTCCCGCCGCCCACTGTTGGGGGATCGTTCCCACCCGCCCTGCGTTGTCTCCCGCCGGACCGTTGGGAGGCTGTCGAGATGGATTTCAATTTCAAAGAGCATGAACAAAAGGTTCGCGCTGAACGCGAAGCCGCAGATCGCAGTGAACGCGAGCGCGAAGCCGAGCTTCGTGGGATTGCAACTGATCTCAAGGAACAAGTTGTAGCCTACGCCAGAGACATCAATCCTTTCACATCCTCTCGTGTCGATAAGCGGGTTGCCGTTTTTGCTTATGAATTGAGCAAAGTGACAGTAACCGTTCACGGAGAGGATAGTTACGAGGTTTTGGCCGAACGCGTCAACGACTCTACTATCAGGCCAAAATTTCCAGACCAATTGAACAAAGAAGGATTGATGACATTTATTGTAAAGTACATTGACAACAACTTGTAAAAACAAGAAAGCCCCCAACCGTCGCGAAACGATTGGGGGCCGATGCCTGGATTTGGATTTTGAGCTATCAAGAACCGGTAAATTGCAAGAAAACCGTTCCGAAGTTATTTATACCGGAGCGCTCTGCGCGTGTCGAATTAAAAAGGCCGATCCCAGAGGGACCGGCCAAAGTTGGTTGGGATGTTGTGTGCGACACCCAAACAATGCGTTTATTATTTGCTTCTAGGTTGCTACAGAAGCCGCAATGGGTTCTGCGTGATTATTTAGTCAGAGCGTTGTGCCGCTCAGCGCCATCTTGACGAACCATGTGACCAGTCCAAGCGCGGCCGATCCGGCGAGGCTCACAAGCGCCCAAAAGAGTTTGCCGGCCAAAGAGCCGAACCGGTCAACCTTCTCCGTCAGTGTATCGACGCGAGCGACGACCGCGGCGCGGTTCGTGTCGCAGTGCTGCTGCGTTTCGCGGTGCATCGCCTCGATTTCAGCACGCGGGACGAATCTATCAAGCTCTTTCTCGTACTTATCCATTTCGAAGCGCAGATTATTGTGCTTATGGGTTGCTTCCAATCGGACTTGCTCAAACTGCGACTTCATCTGCTCACGCATTCCCGCGAGATCATCCTTCGCAGCGACTTGGCGTTCTTCGATGCGGGTCAGAGCGACTTCGACTTTGGTCTCGAAACTCTGGTTGATCTCTCCCACCTCAGCCACCGAACAGCGCGAGAATGCCGGCGAGATCGATCGTACCGAGCATCGTGAGTGCGGCGGTGCCGTCCATCTGTCCGAGATAGTAGCCGGCACCGATCGCGATGAGCACCGCCACCGCGCGGAGGAGCGGGGTGAAGTTCTTCCGCACGATCTTCGGCACCGCCGGAGCCGGCTCTACGGCCTTCCCACGGCGCTTGGTGGGCGTCGGAGCGGGTGCGGGCTCATCGGCCGGGGAAGTCGGCCGGAGCGTCGAGAGGACGCGGAGCGCCAGGGGGAGGAAGGTGAAGGGGTTCATACGGCCTTTCGACGGAACAGGGAGAGGAGAGCGGACAGGAATCCGGGAGCCGTAGGCTTCGCCTCGGGCGCGACGGAGGTCGGGACGGAAGGGGTGATCGCCACGGGAGCGGCGAAGGCCGTGCGGAACAGCTTGGCCTCTGCGGCGCGGCGACGGGTGAGCCCCGCGACCGCCTTCCGGTTGACCTTGTTCCACGCGGCGAACTGTTCAGCCGCGCCCTGGAAATCCCCAGCGTTCAGCCGCTTCACCAGCGTGCTCCGGGTGAATGCCCCGTCGCCGATGTTGAAGGCGAGGCTCACCAGCGCGTCGAACTGGTTCTGGTTGACCGGCACGTTGACGGCAGCGGCAACAGCCCGCTCGAACTTCGCCAGATCGCGCGAGAGGATCGCGTCGGCTTCCGCGCGGGTGATCGTCATCCCCGCGACAACCTTCGGTGCACCCGCCGCCGAGGTGTGTCCCACGCCAATCGTAAGGACGTTCGCCGAACAGCGGTAGGCGGTGAGACGAAGACCCTCGAACTCGGTGATAAGGCTCCTGCCAACAGTTGAGGTTTTCATCAACTATTTAGCGAAACACCGGAACTTTTCAGTCCCGCGAATCTGGTGTTTACGATTCAGCGAGAAGTTCTCCGGCACGTTCCTCGCCGAATGCCTCAATAAATCCTGCCTTCAACTCTGCGAAGAACGGGTCGGCATGGTCGAGATACGTCGCTTCGTTGAAGATGCGCTGCTTGCGCGTGGTCTGCTGCGACAGAACCGTTTCGATCGTATCGGCTTCCGCATCGGTCGCCCGCACCCAAATATCCTTCTTGAAAACGATGACCTGGGGAGCCGGCACCGAAATGTCGGTGAAGGTCTGCGCAACCGGATCGTAAATCTTCATCCCAAATTCGTTGTGCGGCTTCTCACCTTCCCAGCCCTGCAACTCGATGAGCATTTGATTCTGGGGGAACATTCGTCCGAAGTCCGCAAAGACACCCTGCGTAACCCAACCGATATCCGTCTTGAGACAGGCGATGAGAATGCTCCCGGCGGCGAACGAATCCTGCGCCCGAGAGAAGTCGTACCAGTCTGCGCCATCGCTCTCGCGCCGGCAGAACATCGTGCCGGCCGGCACCAGCGGGAAACCTTCCGGGCTGACAACGGCTTCGCGTGTATAGGGCACCCACGTGCCATGATCGATGATCGTATAACTCATATCAAACGTATCCCACTGTATACCAATTTCCGTAACTATCCTGCTTCTGCAAGTATCTCCAACGTCCGCCCTTCCATGAATCGATGATAAACTGATTCGACTGCACATAGCGCGAAGTCAGCACACCACCACCATAGGGTTCGGCGTAGCTCTGATCTTTATTCCAGTCGTTCGACAGGTCGCCGGCATAGGCGAGGCGAACGTCGATGATGGGGTTGACCCAAGAGCGGTGCAGGATGCGCTCGTGATCGTAGCCATCGATACTGGCGCGAAGAGCAGAACCATCCCAGCCAAGACGCACCTTGTTGCCACTCTGATACGGACCGCCACCTTGCTCAACCGGTGTGAAGCCAAGGTTGGCCTGACGGGTCTCAGCCCATGCGCGAGCGCGGTTTTCAATGCGGTTGTTCAGGTCGCCCAACTGGCGGGTATTGATATCACCGCCAGTTCCAACCGACATCGTGACCTGACCGTCGCCACCCCAAAAGTAAAGACGACCATCCTCACGCACCTGAATGTCCCAAATGCGAACACCGTGATAGTGAAGCTTGAGGTTCGGGTATGCTTTGCCGATTTCAAGGTCGCCCGACATGGTGTCGCCGGTCTTGGCTACGCGGTTGTTGGCGTTCCCATCGACCTCATTGACACGGGCCGAGAGCCACCGATTACCCCACGCCGCGCCCCAAACGTCGCCGTTCGTCGCGAGGTTCGCGGAGCCGTTGCCGGTGTAGACCGAGCCGCGCGCGACGATGTTGCCGCCCGTATCGACGCGCATGTTCCACGTGCCGGCGGTGTGGTCCCAAAGGTAGGTCTGCGCGTCGTCGCGGACCTGCCAACCCACCGACCGCACGCCGCCCCAAGTCAGGTTGAGCGTCGGCCATGCCTTGTTGATATGCAGGTCGCCCGTCATCGTGTCGCCGGTCTTGGCGACGCGCTCATTGGCCCGCGCGACCGACTCCTGACGCGCCCAATCGGCTGCGCGATTTTCGATGCGGTTGTTGAGATCGCCGAACTGCTTGGTCCACACGCCGCCACCAGTGGTCACGTAGAAGAAGTTGTCGCCGTTATCGCCGTTCTGAAGGATTGTGGTTCCACCACCATCCACGGTCCAGCGAGCGCGCATCACACCACCGCGCACGATGTCGATGGCCGCCGCGTTGAACGACGGGATGTTGTTGACGTTCTGCTGTGTGCCAGTCGTCTTGTTGAAGAAGTTTGCGTTCGTGTTGTTGTTCGCTTCGTCGCGACCGCGATTTCCTTGCGCAGTGGCAACCGTATCGATCCGCGTTGAGAGATCGCCCAATTGTGCGGTGTACACCTGTCCCGCATCGTTGACGCGCAACTTCCATTGCGCATCGTTTCCGAGGAACCCGATGTTGCCGCTATTGTTGTGAACGTAGCGCGTACCCTCATCGGTATCACGCATCTCGATGTAGGAACTGGTCTGACCCTCACCGACAACGACGCGGCCGGTTGCCCGCAGGTTTCCGTCTGCCAGCATATCGACGCTGTAGGTGCGGAACACATCGCCCTGAAGCGCCGCATACTTGTAGGGAGTGGCGCTCTCGCCCGTGCCGGACCGAAGGACGACGTTGTGCGATCCGGGGTCGCCGTAGATGTAGCCCTGCCCGCTGCCGAGGAAGGAGCCGGTGAAGCGAACCGTCGAGTTGAGGTCCGCCTTCAGCGACGGCGTAAAGTTGCCGCTGTGCCACGCGGTCTGACCGTTGACCTTCAGCGCACCCTTCACATCGAGCACGCCCGCGCGGCTGTCCCAAACGCCGTTGACCGTCCCATCGTGGGTCGCGAGCGCAAGGCCGTAGTGGCTTCGCAGCATCGTGTTGTAGGTCGTGAAGCTTGCGCCGTCGCCCGTGCCGACTTCGAATCCGTTGTTGCCCGCGCCAGGGAAACGGACCGGACCGGTGAAGGTCGCGCCCGCAAGATTGGCCTTGAGATTGGGGTCGAAGTTGCCCGTAGTCCAAATGGTGCCCCCGGTGCCGCTTCTGAGCGTAAAATCTTCGCTCGCGCCGTCGCTGGCGCGCACCTGACGGAACAGCCAATCGTTGCCGCCGCTGACGTTGCGGCTGCTGAGGATCATCTTGCGGCGGAACGTGTTGCTCGGTGCGCCGGTATCTTCAAGCGTCAGGATCGCGTCCGAGTTCTGGGCGATGCTGACGTTGCTCTTGAATTCCTTGCCGGTGATGCTGATCGCCAGGAAGTTCACCCCGTCGTACGCCACCGAGACGACCTGTCCCGCGACGATCTCACCGGCTGCGACCGGGGAGCCATCCGCGCGCAGAAGGGCGCGTGTGCCGAGCGCGTTGATGTTGAGGGTCGCTGCGCCCGTGTTGGTGAGGTGTGCGAAGAACCGGAACACCTCCCCCTTCACATACGCGGTCGGCCCCACGGTGTAGGCGATGGCGTAGGTGTTCCCGGTGCCCGTCGAAGTCACCATGACGTTCGATCGCGAGTGAGCACGCTTCACCGCGCCCATCACCGCGCGGCCCTGGGCGTGAAGCTCCGAGGGGAGAATACCGGGCGGGAGACCGTTCGGAGACGGTTCGGTGTTGTCGGCGTCGAGTTCGCGCCACGTATTTGAGGTGATGTCGGCCATTCGGCTCCTATTATTAGTTTTGGGCGTTCGGATATTTATCCGACCGCCATGTTATTTCTTCTTCGTTGCTTTAAGCTGAGACTCTTCGATCGAGCGGGCGAGTTCGGTCACGCTCTGGCGGAATCCCGCTTCGAGGCCGGGCGAGGCCGCGTAGGAGAGCAGACCTTCAACGGTCCGCTGCACTCCGCCCCGCTGCACCTGGGCACGCGGCAGTCCCGCGAGGTATCCGACGACGGTGGGCGAGGTCAGAAGGACATCGGCTGTCTTCGTCAGACCACCACCCGCGACCAAACCGCCGCCGACGCGGGCGACTGTCGCGACCTGACCGGCAATCGCGCCGCCACCGAGAAGACCGACCTTACCGAGCACCGATTGCATCCCGCCGATGTTGGCGGTGTTCGAATGGTTCGCCGAGCTACCGTACCGCTTCAACTGGCCTGCGACGCGCGCGAGCCGGTCGAGATCGGAACGATACGCCTCATTGGCCGTGCCGGAGAACAAGGCGTTCTTCGCCTCGTCCGACATCCCCTGCCAGCCCTTCAAGAACTTGTTCGAGTTGAATCCCTCCGGCGTCGAGCCGAGCCGTTCGATGGTGGCGGTCTGGAATGCGTCCCATGCCTCGTTGCCCTGACCGGTGACGATCTGGCGACGGGCCGCCGCGATCCGGCTTCCGCCCTTCTCCGCGCCCTTCAACAGGTTGGTCAGCACGTCTTCATCGACCTTCGCCGCGAGGATCGGCGCGAGGTTTTCGTTGACGTTGACGGGCGAGCCCTTGGCGACGCCCGCGCGATAGGCGGAATCCGCCGTTTGCCATGCGGAGCGCGCACCACCCCCGGCCGCGTCCGCCGCCTGTCCCATCTCTGTCGAGAGGGCATCGTACATCCGACCAAGGTAGCCCTGTTCGGCGCGGTTGGTCGTCTCGCGCAGCATCGCCCCGATTTGGGTCCGAGCGGCCTTCATGCTGTCGAAGGTCGCGCCGTTGGCGATGTCGGTGTTGAGCGCTTGGACCATGCCCACGGCTTCGTTCAACTGCGACCCGTAGGTGCGCTGACCGAAAGCGGAGATGCCCGCGAGTTCCTGTGTGAGTTCCGCGCCAAGCGCGCCCATGGCGTTGCCCGGCACCGGGACGCCCCCGGTCAGGGCACCCACCGCGCCGTAATTGGCGTCGGCGGTCTGTCGGAAGCGTTCCTGTGCCTCACCCGCCGCGCCCTTCAGCGCCGCGCCGACTTCCTGAGCCGTGCCGGGGGTGGCGTTGGGATTCGAGGCCGAAGCCATGCCCGCCAGGATGCGATCGTTCTCTGCGGTGACCGCCTGAAACGCCCGATCACCCGCCGCTGCGGCGCGCGAGCCCGCAACCGGGACCGCACCGACCGCACGTTCGAGGTACTGCGTTGGAGCGTTACCCGTCACCATGCCGAGCGTCGGTTCAACGCCGATCGCCCGCATATCCGCGCCCGCGCCGATCGTCGCCTGAGTGCCCCAACCGAGACCGCGGGCGGCTGATCCGAGACCCTTGGCGACAAGGCGGCCCGCGCCTTCACCGATGGCATTCGCCCCGGCCGTCATGGCGGCATCACCGAGTTGTTCCCCCGTGGTGCGGGTGTCGCCGTTACCGTTCCACCAGTTGATGCCACGCTGCGCCGCCTCGCGCGCGGCCGTGCCGCCCGCTGCTGCGCCCGCCATGGCTCCCGCCGGAACCGCTGCCGGAGCGGCCGGGCCTGCCAGAGCACCAAGGGCACCACCGCCGAGCGCACCGAGACCGCCACCCACGGCTTCCGCGAACGAGGGGGCCGCGCCCGCGATGTCACCCCATGAGGGAATCCAGCCTTTGCGGTTGAACTGCTGCCAAGCGCCGGCCTCATTCTGATAGATGAAGTTGTCCCCATCGTAAGGCTGCGCCGTAGGATAGTGCTTGCGAAGCGCCGCAAGCTGGTCTTCCGGCTTGCTCAGCGCTTCAACTTCCATGCGGAGGCGAGCCGGCGCTTCCGCCGCGTCATCGAATTTGTACTGCTGCGTGGCTGAGGGCGTGGCACCGCTCTGACCAGTGAGGATCGGGGAGGCGAACGAACCATAAGGGTTGTCGGTCTGCACCGGAGCCGCCGTGATGACGGGTGTCGCGAATGAGCCGTAGGGATTGGCCGGAGCCGCCTGCGCGACTTCGATCGGCGCGGCCGGGATCGGCGCGGGCATCGGAGCGGGGCCGGAGGGCAGTGCACCACCGGGTGTCATGGCACCACCCGGCGTCATGCCGCCACCGAGCGCGCGGACCGTCATTGCATCGGCCTGCGCGGGATCGGCCGACGCCAACTGCGTCTGAGGCTGTTCCGAGCGGGGGAGACCGCCGAGCGCGATCATTCCGGCGAGCGGGTCACCACCCATGCCGAAGTTCCCGCCTGCGGAAGTCATCTCACGGACCGAGGGGGCGGGGCCGGCACTGCGCGTACGCGGCTCCGCCGGGGCGGTCTGAGACTGCGCGGTGATCGCCTGAATCTGTTCGGGGCTCATCGCGCCGACCTGACGCGCGAAGTTCATTCCGTCGCCGAGTCGTGCCCGTGCGACCGCACCCGCATTCGCTGGAATCTCGTACTGTTTGGTCCAGATGTCATTGCCAGCACGTACATCGTCGCCAGCGGCAAGCAATGACTTCAAAACGTGGCTATGCGATCCGTTGAGTTCGTTGCCAACGTGCGCGACCTGCGCCCGAACATCCGTCCAAGGCACGCCCATTTCTTGCGCTGTACGCTTGAGCGCGGTTGCTCTGCCCTGATTCCATTGGCCCATGCCAATGGAATCGCTTCCATCTCGACCATCTCCGGGATTTCGCGCCGCGGTGTTCAGCCGCTCGCCGCTCTCGCCGATCATCGAACCCACGGCTCCGGCCGCCGTCTGAGGCTTGATCCCGAGTTCGAGGAACTTGTTATAAAGAAGCAGAGCGTTTTGACTGATCTTAGCCATTCTTAGATGTGGCCTTTCGAAGTGTTTTTATAATTTAGTTGACCGTATAAAGCTGCCCATCGGTGCCGCGGAACTGGTCGCCCTTCTTTAGGCTACGCAGTTTCGGATCGTTCGGCGCGAATGTCGGGATCGAGGGAGCGCCACCGCCGAGAGCGGTCGGAGCGGGAGCCGGGGTGCCACCGCCGCCGAGCGCGCGGGTGCGGCCCGCCGTCTCCGACGCCGCCCGCTCCGCTGCGATCTCCTGCGGCGACTTCCAAGGCGAGTGGAGTTCGGTGAGATCGGGGATGACCATCATCGGATCGAGGCCGCTGATGGTGCCGGCAAGCTTTCTCTGGTTGTCGCGCTGGGCCTCGTACGTCTTGCGCTGGTCCTGATACTTGCCATCCATGTTCTTCAACAGCTTGGCCTTGTTCTCATCGCTCATTCCATTGCCGGCGAGCGCCCCATTGACTGATGCGATCAAGCCTTCGCTCAAGCTCTGCGTCTTGGTCGAAAGGGTCTGCATTTCGTTCTGGGAGACGACAGAACCCGGATCGTTGAGCTTATACCAATCGAGAATAAGGTTGGCCGTCGCGAGGCCGCTCTTATCGGCGTAAGCGCGCTCGAACCCGGCGCGAATGTTCGACGCACCGAGGAATTTCTTATTGTACTCGTTCGCATTCCAAGTGGCATTCAATTCCTTGCCGCGATCCTCGGAAGTCTTCTTCGAAGCATCTTGCGCCTTCGCCGCCTCATCCTGTCGGCGGATGGTCTGTTCCTGCTGAAAACGCTTATCCGAATGCGCGTCCGTCAACGCCTGCTCTTCGCGGCGAAGCTCGCTTTCGCGGTCCATCTTGAGGAGTTCCGTGGGTAGCTGACCACCGGCCCGGCCCGCAGCCTCCGCTTGAGCGGATGCACCGAGACCCGCGGCGTAGCCCGGTACGTTGGCGAGCGAGCCGTCGCGGGTCATGTACATGCCCTTCGACGCGGCGTGCTTCTCCAGCGCAAGCGCCTGCTCAACGTAGGTGTTCGAGAGCGCATCATAACCGGCCGCGCGAGCGCGCTGCGCAAGGCCGTTGAGTTCGGCGATCCGCGCCATCACCGCGCTACCCTCCGAGCCGCCCTGTGCGGGGATCGGAGCGGGTGCCGGGGCGTTCGGAGCCGGGGCCTGTGGGGCGTTCTGCGGGCCGGGCTGACCCGCCATCGGCGGGCGAATGTCGAGCGGAGCGCCGGGGGCCTGTCGCGCCGCCTGTGGGCCGCCCAGAGCGGCCGGAGCCGGGGCCTGTGGAGCCTGGGTCGGCATCGGAGCGCCGGGGGCCGTGGGGGCGGGTGCACCTGCGATAATCGCACCCGATCCGGCCGGAGCCGGCTGACCGTTGAACTCGGCTCGCGCACGGGCCTGCTGCTGTGCGGCGTCCGCTTGCACAGCGTGCAAACGAGCGTTCGCCCCCATATTACCGATCTGCGCTTGGAGGTACTGGCGGCGTAGCGCGTCGTCACCGCTCGCCCCGTACACCTTGGCGAAACTCTCCATGCCCGCACCGGCCGCGCCTAGAAAGTTCGTCGGCGTATACGAGGGGCCGCCCGCCTTCATCATCGAGCCGCCGAGCGCGATAAGGCTCTGACCGAGGCGCGAACGCTTATCGGGATCGTCCAGACCAAGGCGGCTCAGGAAGCCACCCACGGGGTTCGCCTGCGGAGCGCCCACCTGCGGAGCCCCACCATTCGGGGCAGCACCACCGCCGCCCATTCCGAGTAGTTCGAGGAGATTCATACGCTTCCCTTAGATTACTTCGCCATCAGGCCGGCAATCGATCCGACCGCGCCCATGGCCTGCGCTGTATTGTTGGTGTAAATCGGCTTCGTCTGCGTGCCGCTCATCTGGTTGAATCCGCCGCCGTTCAGAATATTGGCCTGATTTACGAGACCGGTCCAAACTGCATTCTGCTGCTTGTCCCACTTGTTGATTTCGTCCTGCTTGTAAGCACCGTCGCGGCTCTGGTAGGCCGTGCCGACGCCGAGCAACGCCTGCGCGTCCGCGTAGTCCTGGGCGCGGAGTCCGGGCGTCATCCCCGCCGCCGTAAGCTGCTGACCGACCTGGGCGTTGTTCATAGCCGTCTGGCCGTTGGCCGCGTTGAGTTGCAGGCCGGCATTCGACAACTGATTGGCGAAATCCTGATTTGCCAGCGTCGCACCGGTATTCATTGCGTTGACGCGATTGGTCGTGTCGTACTTATAGAGATCGGCACCCGTGTTGAGATAGTTCAGGTTGCTCGCCTGCTGCGCCGCACTCTGGTTGCCCAACTGGTTCGCAGCGGTCAGCCACAAATTTGAAGCGTTGCTCGACAGGTTGCCGGCATTCAACAAAGCGTTATTGTTCGTCGTCTGCTGCTGCGCATCGATATTGGCGATATTCTGCGATGCGTTGATCGAGTTCTTCGCGATGCTGTCCGAGGTGTTCGCCACACCCGCCAGGGCATTCAAGCGCTGCTGCTGCTCAGAGTTGCTGACGTTCGCGAGGTTCGAGTTCGCGGCGATGGCGTTCTTCGTCGCGCTGTCGGAGAAGTTCCCCAGACCCGTGAGCGCCGCAAGCCGCTGCTGCTGCTGGGCGATGTCCTGAGCACCTACGTTCTGTGATGCGGCGATCGAATTCCGCGCGATGCTGTCCGCCGTGTTGCCCATGCCGGTGATCGCGTTGAGACGGGCCTGCTGCTGCTGCGCGTCGATCGAGGCGGCGTTTTGATTGGCGCTGATCTGGTTGCGGGTCGCCGCATCGTTCGCGCTCGACAGGCCGGAAAGCGCGTTAAGGCGTGCCGCCTGCTGCGCCTGATCGGTCGCGGAGACAGAATTGAGCGCGTTCTGCGTGTTCGTGACGTTCTGGTTGTACAGATTCCCAATCGCGTTCTGAGCGTTCAACTGGTTCGTGCGCTCGTTATTATAATTGTTGTACATGATGTTCGCCGGCGTTCGTCGCCATGGCATTGGCCGTCGTCTTCTCCGCGCTGTTGCGCAGCGACGCGTAGGCACCGGAGCCGAAACGGCCCGCCGCCGCCATCTGCGAGTCGATGCCGGGCGCGATCGAGTTGTTGAACTGATCGACAAAGCTCGAATTGGCGTTCTTGATCGCCTGATCGAGGTACGGATTGGCGTTTAGGAAGTCGCCGTTGGCCGTCGCCTGAAGCTGCGCCGCCGCCGGGTTCCCGTTGGTGGCAAGGTACTGAGCGAATGCCTGCTGCGGATTGAGCGCGGAGTTCTGGTAGCCCGCGGCGTTGGCGAAGCCGCCGATCGCCGAGTTCTGCCCGGCGGTCTGAGCGATCCGCTGCGCGTCGGCGAGGCTCCCGTTGGTGTAGCCGGTCTGACCCTTGAACGCGTCGAGCGCCGGATTGGTGTTCGCCAGGGTGTTGGCGGCCTTCGCCGCATCAAGGCCGGAATTGGTGTAGCCGGTCTGCGCCTGGAATCCGTTAACCGCGGGGTTCGTCCCCGCCGTCCGCGCGAGATCGGCCGCCCCTGCGGAAGCCGCGTTCGTGAAGCCGGTCGCGCCCTGGTAGCCGGAGAGCGCGGGGTTCGAGCCCGCCATCTGCGCCGCAAGCTGTGCCCACGACATGCCGGCATTCTGGCCGGTGGTGCCGTTGGCGAGGAGTTGGTTCCCCGCGGTGTTGTTGATCGTCCCCGAGGCGAGCGCCGTCGCACCCACACCCGGATTGCGCCAGTTCGCGCCCGCCTGTAGCGCACCCTGCCCGCCGAAGCCGTTGGCGAGCGCACCATTCGCGACCGCTCCCACCATGCCCGAATACGGGTTCGAGCCTGGATTGAGGCCCGCCTGTAGGTTCTCGTACGTGCTCTTCGGCGTGCCGTCGTAAGCGGAGCCGTTCATCACTCCGGTGACGGTGTTCTGCGCGGTGCCGTTCAGAGACGACCCATTGCGCGCGGTCGCCTCCATCTGGCGATACGCGTCTTGCATCTGCGATGACCAATCGACGACCGAAGAGCCTGGATACGGTGCGGGCGCGCCACTCTTGCGGGCCGCTTCGGCACTCGCGTATAGATCAGCGTAGTAGGGCTGTGCGCCCGCCCAAGGTTCGGTCTTCTGCTGTGTGGTGGTCTTTTCTTCGCGTACGGTCGTTCCCATGCGTCCCCTAAAGTCTTTTGATTAAATTCGTTGATTGAAATTCGTAGCCAAGGGGGCGCAAAGCGCGCTCCCACCCGCGACGACCGCTTAAAATCACGCTGGTGCAACCTTGATCGGCCGCCCATTGCTCGACAATCGGGCCGGCAAGGTGTTCGATCTCACCGAGATCGCCACCCGCAAGAAAAATGAACAGACACTTACAGAAGGGGTTCTCGTTGATCTGCGTTACGCCCGCGCTATTCGGGGTGCGCCAAAGCTGATAGTTGCCGCGAACCAGTTGATCGACCAGCAACGCTTCATTGACCCGGCCGTCGCCATAGGAGAGCGCTTCAAGCAGAATGTCTCGGCACTGGAAATAGTTTTGAAGAACCTCGACGCTGTTGGTGGAGCAAAACCGAATCGACATCAGACCGCCACCATGTAGCGAAAGGTTCGATCGGTCGTCGCTAGGTTGCGGTGCGTAATCGTGAAGGTGCCCGCGCCATACGTCGAGACGAAACACCCACCGGAGGCGAGTTCCGCCGCGGCATTCGCCGTCATCGGAGAGAGGATCGCGCACGCATCGAATCCCGCCTGAAGAACCGTGACCACGGTCTGCGTCGCATTCGGGGCGAGGGATACGGTTCCCTTGATATTCGTTCGACGCTCTAGCCGGTTCGCGTGGTCGATAACCTGTTTGAGCGTGCCTTCCGCACGGATTGCCATGCGGTTATTTAGCGTCGTCCAGTCGGAACCGCGTCGATTTCCACGCCCATGACTTGAGACCATCCGCCGGAGAGGCTGACGCGGTATCGGTGATACCGCGAGTCGTTTCGCTGCGGGCACCAGCCGTTGGCGTTCATGCTCACGGCTGCGCCGTACATGGTCATCGCCTGGGGAGTGACGCGGCCCGCGACGGCAACCGACACGTCACCCGGCCCGTGCACCTTGGGGGAGACGGAGCGGACAAGGGCGCGATCCGCCGTGACCGGATCGGGGGAGACCGCCGCGATCTGTTGCGCCGTCTGGTACTCCCCCGTCTCTAGCACCGCCGGTAGCGCGGCGGCGGAGAAGCTGAAGACCTTACCGCGATCGTCCATCCCCGCCAGGAAGGCCCGCCCGCCAGTCCAGACGGGTGAGTCGAGCGAAGCCGGCACGGCGGCGAGCGAGCCGTGGCGATCGAGGGCCGCCAGTGTGATCGGGAGCGAGAGCGCGTTAAAGAGAAAGGTTGTCGGAGAACTTGCGGTAGACCATGCGCCGGTATCGTAATTATAGATGAGCAGTGTATCGGGCGTCAGATTCGTTGCATCGGCAGAGGCAAACAGCCAAATGACGAGCTTGTTCAACGGATCGATACTGACCGACATTCGGTTGTAGGCGGCTTGGTTCGAATTGGTCGCGAACCAGTGATCGACCTTGCCCTTCCCGATCGCGGTGAGCCGGTCGTTCTCCAACTGATAGAAACCATCTTCTGCGTAGAAGAAAATCTTGCCGTCCGCTGTAATCACGCTCTGCGGGATCGCGCAGCCCTTGTTCTGGTAAATCGTGCGAAACTCGAAGATCGCAGGCGAACCCACATAGACCATTTTTACGATCTGCGTCTTGAGTAGGATCGTGCCTTCCTCGCCACCGATTACCGCTTGGACTGCGCCGCCGCCTAGAATGTCTTGGAAGTCGCTTTGGGTGGTGGCGGAGAAATTCCAATCGTTTGGGTTGCCGATCGCGGACCACCGCACGCGGTAGGGAACCGCGCCGTCGAAGCTGTCGAAGGTGTTCCCAAGCAGCACGAAGTCGCGCAGCGTCGCAACGTAGCGTCCTTTGACCAACGATGTCAGATTGGCAAACTTCGTTCCGCCCGCGGTGTTGATGAACTGCGGATGATCGGAGTAATTCGTTGCAATGTTGAGGCCGTATGCTTCCGTGAAGCGCCATCCTTCAAGATCGGAAGTCGTGTAACCTCCGGTTCGGCTGGCATCGGCCCACGCGCGGGTATCCGGTTGCTGCGACCATAGGGAGAGCTTGGACGCGCAGAACACGCGGGCGTTGCCGTTGTTGTTCAGCAGGGAAATCGCCGCGTACGGCCGGGAGGGAAGCGAAGTGTCGGCGTACGGCTCAGCGCCGGGAAATGGGCGGTAAAATTTGCCAGCGCCGGGGATCACGTTGTGAGCGCGCGTCAGGCCGGGGTTGTTGAGCGCGGGTTGATCCGGCAACCACTCGTTCAGCGGTAGAGCGAGGGTCGTCATGGGCGGATCACCCGGAGGGTCGAGCCGCTGTAGGCGGAGCGCGTGTGATCGGCCGCGAGATTGCCCAAAGCCACGCCGAGCAACGCCGCGTAGCGCGCCTGGGCGTCCGTGTTCTGGTCCCAAATCGCGCTCTCAACGAGCACCGCATAGAGGTAGACATCCGGGAATGCCGTGAGGAGCCAGTTCGTCGGCGCGGCCTCGGTCAGCGCCGGCATGCGGGCATAGTAGGTCAGTGCCACCGACAGGGCTTCCGCCGGGGCGCTGTGGAGATGCACGGCATTCCCGACAATCGCATAACGGTCCGTGCATCCGGGGGAGCCGTCGAGCGAATCGATCGAGGCGAGCGTGAGGGGGCGGCCCGCGATCTTGATCGAGCGTGCCTCGCGGAAGTCGGCCGGGAGCGGAAAGGATCGCGCGCCCTTGGCGACCGGAATCTCGACCTGACGCTCTGCCAGACGGTGACGGATCGAGCCCGCGAACTTCGACTCCGCGAGCGTGATGAGCAGCGCCAGCGGAAGTTCCTCTTCCGTACGGACAGCGTAGGAGGCGACCGCCGCTCTGAGTTCGCGGAGGTTCATCTTAGAGCTTCAGGCTGTTAGTGCGGAGGTGCTGATAATCGATATCGTTCAGGCGGCGCTTGTACGCGGCGGGATCATCAACGATCCCCTCCTTCTGCCACTCGAAGAACATACCCACGGGAATGGTCGCGACCTGTGGCATCGAGCCGAGACCGGCATTCCGGCTGAAGTCTGCCTGCTTCGAACGGTTCGCGTCGAAGATGTCGTCAACCTTGGTGATCGTCTCGATAATCATATTATCGCCGTCGCGGATCAACCAAACCTCGCGATCGGCCGTTTTCTCGAAAAGTACGCGGTCGTTCAAAATGATCCTCAACCAAATTAATCTAATTATGCAGCACACAAATCCGTGTGATCTGCATCATGCAACGCGGGTGGGGCGGCGAACCGCCCCACGTATTCTAATCAGCGTGCCTTCAGATCGGCAATCTTGGCGTTGCCGCGCTGGTTCTTCGATTCAAGCGTCCACTCAGTGATGAGGGCCTTGCGATCACCGTCAGCAACCTTCGCAACGTCTTCGACCTTGAAGTTACGGAGCGTTGCGAGCGCCCAGAGATCGGGGTCGAACATGATGACCGTAGTCGAGCGAATGTAACGGTGCGGAATGACCGAATGCGTCTCGAAGTCCGAGACGTACACATCAACGCCCGCGGTGGTCTTCTTATCGCTGGCGATGGTGTACTTGGTGGCGTTGCCGCTGAACGTCGAAATCACCTGCTTCAGAGCGGGCGGAGCGATGACCTTGGTCACCTTGCCGCCAGCAACCCACGCCTTCTGAGCGGCTTCCTGAAACATCGCTTCGGTAAAGACGCGGGTGGTGCCATCAACGGGGGACGGGGTGACGTTGCCGTTGTAGCCAGGGGTAGAGCCACCGGTTCCGTGGAGAGCGTTGGTCGAAATCCACGCTTCCATACCGGCGGAGAAACGAACCGGGCTGGCAACCGAGGCGTTCTCCGACACGAGACCCGCCTCGATGTCGCGACGAATCTCGACACCCGCCTTCTTCACCTGTCGGACGAACTCATCCTGAGAACCGGCCGTATTGATCGCGCGAAGCGTGCCAGACGCACCAACGACCTTTCGGCTGATCTGCGTGTAGTTGCCCAGACGCTCCGGGACAGTCATCACGGAGTCCTCGAAGGTCGCGTTCTCAGCGAAGGCGTTCTTCGAGTTCGGCGGGCTCAGTTCCTCGGTGAGGTTTTCGTGACGCGTTCCGGTGGCCTTCGTCTTTTCAATGGTCGAATAGACGTAGGTATCCTCCGGCGTGATGTCGTTGATGATGTTTGCAAGGTCCTCACGATTGTGAACGACCTGAGAAGTAGTAACGGCCAATTTATGGCTCCTTATTTTTGGGCTTCTCTTATCTTATTTGTTGTTGAAGAGAATGCCTGCGATGAGAGAGTCGGCGTGTTTTGCATCGCCGGTACGTTTGAGGAGCGCCCTCTGCTTCTGAAGGTCAGCCTGTGCAGCGGTGGTCTTGCTCTGGGTGACGCCCGGCTTGGTTAGACCCGGCTTGTTCGCGAGTTCGTTGACGGTCCTCGACTTCTGCGCCTCCTGACGGCGATATCGCATCGCGTCATAGAGGATGCTGAAGATGCGAGCGTCATCAACTTCGCTCAGAAGCTCTTCGGGAAGTCCTACCTCTTGAGTAGCAAACCCGATGACTTCAGCCGAAACCGGTGACATCTTGCCGTCTGACGTAAGCGCGAACTCCGGGTGCAACTGCACGAGGTCTTCAAAAGCTTTGGTCTGTGCCTGAGCTTTGGCTTGAGCGAGTTCCGCCTTCGCCATATGCTCCTGCTGCGCACGCAAATGCCGAACTCCGTTGAGGTCAGCGAGGCGCTTGTTCCACTGTTCCCGCTGTACGGCGTATTCGGCAGGGTTATCCTGCGCGAGTTCCATCCAGTTGGGTTCCTGCGGAAAGTGGTCAATCAAATTCTGCTCGATATTGCGCAGATGGTTGCCGTATTCGTTGCGAAGTTGGCCCTGGATTTGTTCGCGCTGCTGCGCGAGTTCCTGAGTCTTTCGCGTGTAATCGCTCTGGCGCATGTAGCCGAGTTCAAGGTCTTTTCCCTTGATCTTCTCGCCCTTCACCAGATATTCGGCATCTTCACGAAGCGTAAATTCGCTCGAATCCTGCGATCCTGCATCCTCGCTCGAACGTTCCTCGCCCTCGGAATCCGGGTTCTCCGGGTGTTCCTCGCGCGTCTCATCGCCGTCGTTGGACGGTTCGACAACCGAGTCGGGGGACGTTACGGGCTCGCCGCTTTCCTCTGTGTTGAAAAGGATTGCCGCGATCTTGCTGTCCGCCTGTTCTGGCGTCAGAGCGGCAGTTCCCGTAGGATTGTTGCTTTCTTCTGACATCGATTTCCTCGATTGTTGTTGGTGATTTTATTTAGTCAAGATGATTGCTGTCGCCCGCGTTACGAAGCTTCAGGAGGTTGTCGAGCTTCGCTTGATCGATCTCACCATCACGAATGACTTCCGCAACGAACGCATCGAGCTTCGACATCAAACTAAGGTATCGATAGATGGTCTCGCGGGTTTCGGATTCCGCCGGAGAGGTTGTCTGCCACCGTGCGACGAATGCCGCGCGCACCGCCTCCCAAGGTTTGCGGAAAGTCGGGTCTTCGCGGTAAAGTCGATGCGTGTTGGCGCGTTGAATGCTGTCGGTCATCGTTCTCCTCAATCGTCATTCGGGATTTGTGGCTGCGCGGGCTGCTGCGTCATCAACTGCAAGCCCTTCAACTGTGTCTCAGCGGCGATTTCTCGCTGACGCATCTCAAGCTGCGCGCTGAACTTCGCCGCCTCAAGTTGCATCTTCTGGTCATGGCGCTCACGTTCCATCGCCATATCCATTTGGTGCGCCTGCTGCTTCATCCTCATCTCAAGCTCAAGCTTCTGGCGCTCGAACTCTAGCTTCGCCTGAGCCGCCTCGACTTCCGGGTTGGGCTGCGGTTGTTCCGGTGGGGCCGGTGGGGTCGGTGCGGGCTTGCTCGGATCGTTCCAGAACCGTTCGACATTGCGGAGGTTCGAGTTTTCCGTGATGAGCGACAGAGTATTGTAGACCTTTGACAGGTCGGCGAGTCCGGTTCCCTCTTTGATTGCGGTAAACTGCATCTGAAGAAGGGCATTCGCCGCAGCCAACTTCTGCGGTTTGTCGGTGATGCCGAAGGTGATGTTGGTCTTCAGATCAAGATCGGCGTCCCACTGGTCGGTTCCGTACGGAATCCAGTTGTTGCGCAGCCGGACAGTCAGCGCCTTCGTATCCTCACTGTTCGCCATCAGCAGGCTTGTGACGATGCGGAACAAGTACCGGTAACCGGTCTCCGCAATCATGCGCGCCATCAACTCCACGCGAAGCTGAGACATCGTTTGGCGCTGGCTTGAGGCGGTGGCTGTTGTGTTTTGGAGCGACGACGGATCGACGCCCGCGAGGTTCGGGCCTACGCCCGTTCGGTGCTCAACCGACTGGTCGAGCATCGAGAGCACGCCCGCCGCCTGACCACCTACGAACGGGGTGACGACGTGATCGAGCGCGCCTTTGCTCTCGACGCGGAGAATGCTGTCAGGACCGGCGGATAGAAGGTCGTCAATATTGACGCCATTCCCTTCAACGATCCTCTGCGGTCGAAGAACCTGCATGAGGTTATCGTTGATGCCGCGAAGAAACTGCGACTTCAGCCGCTGGTCTTTCCCAACCAGATCGCCAACGCTCATGCCGTTCAGCGTGTTGGGCATCTGGTAGGGCACGAAGGCCGCAAACGGGGCGTACTCAACCTCTTCGTGCGCCAGTAGGACAGCGCCAGCCGCGGGCTTGCCGCCGATGGTGAGGTGAACGAGTTCGCGAATGCCGTCCCCGTTCACATCGAGGCGCATGTAAACTTCATGCACCTCAACCTCTTCCTCAACGTCGCCCGTGCCATCGCTGTGGCCCTGGTCGCGGTTCCGCTCCTGCGCGTAGTCCGCCGGGTCGGATGAGGCGGCGGGAATCTTGGCGACCTTCGCCGGATCGTGGCCTAGTTCGAGCAATTCCGCGCGGGGGAGCGTGCGCTTGTAGCCCTGTAGGGCCGCCTCGATGCCGCCGGTCGAGTACGAGAACTGCGCATCGGCCGAGACGAAAAAGTCTTCCGGCGCGAGGGTGAGCAGTTCGACGCGGCTCCTCATGCGGGCCTTCCTCACGCGGAGGTCGCGCAGTTCCATGCCGGGGATCGCTTCCATACCGGGGGCCGGATACGGTTCCCCCACCTCCAAGATTTCGGTCTCCGCCGGGTTGGTGGCGAGTTGGATCAATTCGGGTAGCGCCACACCCTGCTTCAGTTCGGCGGGACGCCAGGACTTTTCCCGCACGTACTGCGCGGTGATGATCCCCAGCCCACCGATGAGGCCGTTCTTTAGCCAGTCATGCATCAACAGCGCGTGGTTGTTCGCTTCCGTGACGATGTAATTCACAACGTCCGTCATCTGTTCGGCGAGCGGTTCATCCTCCGGGCCGTTGGGGGAAAACTGTACGACGCGATCCTGACCGTCGAACAACTTCATCAAATTGGAAGTCAGCCACTCGACATTATCGAATGTGTCCGATGTGACGTAGCCTGATCGACCGTTCAACTGGTCGTCGCCCGCGAAGGGAGAGCGCTTATACAGCTTCAGGCCGGCAACACGCTTCTGCTCGATGTCGTTGCTGGTGTAGCTCAAGCTCTTGCTCAAGCCAGTTGCCGCGCGATTGAGGATGTCCTGTTCGCTCAGTCCGCTCTTCGCAGGCTTCTTCTTTTCGTTTTCAGTGTCTTCCATTCGGCCCTTCGTGCCGTTCGCCGGCATCTTTGTTCGGGTTTATTTAGAGCCCGTCCGATAACGTCCGGCAGGGGTTGAGTGGCCGGAATGGCGGTGATTCCAGAAGGGTGCTGAAGCCTCATCTGGACGTGCCATGTGGACCCCGACCACTCGCCGGCAGCATAACCGTGCGCGCCTTCGATACGAAACCGACCTGACGGATACGGAATGGGCGGTGATCGCGCCCATGATGCCAGAGCCCGCCTCGCGTGGTCGTCCGCCTGTCTGGACGATGCGGGAGGTCCTGAACGCGATCTTCTACGTGCTGCGCGGCGGCATCGCATGGCGGTTGATCCCAAAGGATCTCCCTCCGCGCAGCACGACGTTCGGCTACTTCAGCCGCTGGCGGGACGAGGGATTGTTCGGGCGGATCAACCACGCCCTGGTCATGGCCGACCGGGAGCGGGCCGGTCGCGAGGCCTCGCCGACGGCGGCCGTGCTCGACAGCCAGAGCGTGAAGACCACCGAGAGCGGCGGCCCGCGCGGCTACGACGCTGGAAAGAAGGTCAAGGGCCGCAAGCGTCAGGCCCTGGTCGACACGGACGGGCGCGCCCTCGTGCTCGATCCGCAGACCGCCGACATTCAGGATCGCGATGGGGCTGGACCGGTGCTGCGCCTGTCGCGGCGGACCTTCCCGTTCATCGTCAGAGCTTTCGCCGATGCAGGCTATGCCGGCGACAGACCCGCGACCGCCACCGTCATCACCATCGACATCGTGCGCAAACCGAAGGATCAGGTCGGCTTCGCCGTGCATCCACGCCGATGGGTGGTGGAACGCTTCTTCGGATGGATCAGCCGCAACCGACGCCTCTGGAAGGACCCGGAAGCGACCCTCGCCTCGGCCCAGGCCTTCCTCTACGCCGCCGCCGTCATGATCCTCGTCCGAAGGCTCGGGCGAGCATCATGACTTATCGGACGGACTCTTAGATGAGGTTCCAACTACGGTTGACCGCAATCGGCTTGTTCCAAGCATACTTCCCGAAGTGTTGGTTCTTTGCGTCACTTGCAAACGTGAGAAGAAATGCGTCCGCGATGTCCGGGCTTTTGCGGCCTTCCTTGCGGATTTCCTTCTTCGATTGCACCTTGTGCTTAGCGCCGACGAACTCGTACTTCGGCAGACAAAGCTCTGAGATCAGCGCTGGATTATTCGGAATGCTGACGTTCCCCGTCTGAAACCATTCCTTCCCTTTGAACCAAAGCTCGTCGCGGAAGCTGTAGTACCGATCGGGGTCACGGGCCTTGTTCGAGACAACCACGTCCTTCACCGGCAACCCCATCACCCGGAGCAGACCCGCGATGCCGTGGCCTACGCCGAGTGCGTCGATGCAAATCTCTGCCGGGCGGTCCTTCGCGGGGGTGCGGTCGTATTCCTCGCGAATCCTCGCGGCGAGTTGTTCGGGGTCCATATTCCCGTACAGGATCGGATCGCCCATCATGAGGTTATCGCGGCGCTTCACCAGAACGCTGCGATCTTTTCCGGTGCCGCTGGGATCGAAGCCCCAGATGACGGGGAATCCGGGGATCGGAATGACTTTGCGGTCGATCGCCTCAACGACGATATCGCGGGGAATCACCCCATCCTCATCTTCGAGGGGGAATTCGCCGAGCACCTTCACCCGGTACTCGTTCGAGCCGACGCCCCCAAAACTGGCGGTGATCGACTTCAACCGATCCGAGGTGATGCCGGGATTATCCGTGAGCTTGCCGTGCACCTTCGTCCAGACGGACGAAATGTCGGGGTGCTCCCACGTGTCGAAGAAGAAGCCGCTTGTACGCGAGGGGTTCGAGATGATGCAAAGCTTGGGGTTGGGGTCGGTGAAGATGTTCTGCAACTCTGCGAACACCTGATCGGGAACGCCCGTCGCCTCATCCACGAAGACGAAGTTGTTGATCTGGTGAATACCGCGCGCCGTCTCGACGTTATCCTTGTTCGCCAAGCGCCATTCGCAGAAGGCCGCAGTCGGCTGTGCCCGCCGGTAAACCCGCGTCGCTGTAAGCTCGAACTCTTCCTTCAGGTACGGCGGCAGTTTGGCGTAGAGGTTCGAGACTTCCTTCCAAATACCCGCTTTGATCTGGTCTTCAGACGGGCCGAAGATCGTCACCTGTACGTCGTTGTGGCAGACCAGCCCCCAAAAGATGAGCACCGCCATCGAGAAAGTTTTGCCGAAACCAATGCCGCCCCGGAACGTGATCTGCGTATTGCTTTGGTAAGCCTCAACGAACTCAATCTGTTTCGGGTTGAGGGTCGAACCGAATGCTTGCTCGCAGAAAAACGGAATATCGTCGCGGAACTTCTCTAGCAGAAGCACCAAGTCATTATGGGAGGCCAAGAGATACCTAAGAACTTGTTCTCAGGTATTTACCCGTTGACTGTATCCGGGCGATTTCCGCTTAAATAGTCGAGCACTCTATTGCAGAATTAGGAGAAATATGACGACAACAATTCGCGTCGCCATCGCCAACGGATACCGCCCGGCGCTTGACAGCTACGTTGAAACACACCCCGGCTTGAGCCGCGAGGAAGCGGTTCGCCTATGGGCGGAGGAGCGCTACGGCGGGTGGATCGCGCGTGAACTCGCAACGGATCAATTCGACATCGCCCTGGTGCCGGGCGGGGAACAGTTCGAGGTGGCATTCCGCTTCGAGGATCACGCCGCGCGGTTCCTCGCCGAAGTCGGCGGTCAGATCGTTCGGGGGAACGATGGGGAGGGCGTGTAATGGCGCGCCGAATCCTGACCAAGCCCAACCCGCACCTCGACCCGGAGAAATGCCGGGCTCGCGGTTTCCAAAAGGGTCAGGTCTCGAATCCCAAGGGTCGCACGCCGATTATCCGTGAGGTGCAAGCGCTGGCAAAGGAGCAGACGGAACTTGCCGTCAACACGCTGGTCGAGATCATGACCAACGAGCGAACCAACGGTTCGGCGCGCGTCCAGGCGGCGGTTGCCCTGCTAGATCGTGGATGGGGAAGGCCCAAACAGAGCGTCGATATCAAGGTTGACCATGATGCGAGCGGCCTCGCCGCGGCGCTCAATGCGCTTCAGGCGCGGGAGCGGGCCGTTGCGCTGGCTCCCCCGGTGATCGAGGCGGAGGTGATCGACGTGACGGTGATCGAAACGGTGAAGGACATCAACGCCGAGACGGCGGAGCAGCCCGCTCCGAAGCGCCGGGGACGACCGCCCAAGGTGACGCCTGAATCTTGATCGTACGATTCAATCGGCCGGTATGGTGGTATGCCGGTATGGAAGCCGACGCATCGCGAATTTGATGCGTCGCGCTGATCGTCAGGGTTTTATTTCTTCTTCCGCACCGCCGCTTTCGTGCCGCAGAATGGGCAGTAGCTTATCGTGATGCCCTTGGACGTAGCATGACTGCCGTCCGGTTCTGTTGGGATCATATAGACCATTGAGTTTTCGTTCTCGACGAAATTAGAAACGAAAAAGAATTTCCGATCTTCAATTGCGTCTTTGAACTGTTCGCAGCAGGTTGGCGGCCTCACCCATCCGAAGTTTCCGCCGACGTGATCCGGGTTAATGCTCAAGCTTACCTCCCTTGGTTGGGGGAGACTCAGGTAGGAGCTTGAGAGGAAAAATCAAAAACCCGTCATTGGAAACGGCTCAAAATTGTTTCCGCACTATCCCGATCGCGTGAAAATCCAAAAAGGGGGATGTGCCCCCCTCAGCCTCCCCACCCGGCGGGCGGCATGGCGACGATCCAAGTATTACCTATAATACTATCTCAGATACCGAACTCTTACCCTGCCGTTCATCGACCAAATGAGATCATTCTACCAGATTCGTTGAGTATTGCAACCCGACTTCACTGAGAAAGTCGAAGAAGAAGGCGCTGAACACTAGTCAGATGGTGGCTCGCTCGCCTCGCGCAGAAGGCCCGCTGAGCCGCCCTGCCCCGGATGTGGAGCGAGGGTGCGGGAAACAGCCGATGCCGCTCCACGGGCTTCCTAGACGATCTGAGAGGCATCATGGCGTGGCTGAGGATGTGCACCGGGCCTGTCATGCATCAAGCGCATCCCGTGTGTTGTCCGAAAGGGTATACCTCTACGTACGGACGCGAGCCGATCGGAAAGACCGTCCGTAAGGGTTGACTTCGCCTTACGGACAAGTCTTTATGCGGACGGCATCCTTGCGGACAGGCGAGAGTGAATCCTGTGCAGACGATCCTTTACGCCCGTGTCTCGACGGCCGACCAGACCAGCGCGCATCAACGCACGCAGGCGGAGGCGGCGGGCTTCAAGATTGACGCGGTGATCGCCGACGATGGTGTGTCGGGCGTCTCAACGATCCTCGCCGAACGCCCGCAGGGGAAGCGGTTGTTCGACATGCTTCGGCGCGGTGACGTACTGGTCGTGCGGTGGGTCGATCGCCTGGGTCGCAGCTACGCCGACGTAACCGAGACGATCCGCGAGTTCATGCGGCGGGGCGTGATCGTCCGCACGGTCATCAACAACATGACGTTCGACGGCGCGACCACCGATCCCGTCCAGATGGCCGTGAGAGACGCGCTGATCGGCTTCATGGCGGCCACCGCTCAGGCTCAGGGCGAGGCGACGCGCGAGGCACAAAAGGCCGGCATCGCGCACGCCAGGGATCGAGCGGACGCCTACCGTGGGCGGAGGCCGAGCTTCACGCGGGAGCAGTTCCAGACGGTGCGGGATCGGTCCGAGTTGGTGGGCGTGTCGGAGATCGCCCGCGAGACGGGACTGTCTCGCCAAACGGTCTACCGCATCCTTCAATCCCCGGCCGATGCGGAAGCCGCCCTGGGGCGATGGGAGGCGTGAGGCGGCGGCGCGGCCGGCATTGGGCGCGGGCCAAGCGCGGCCGGGAAATGTATGTTAGTATACAGTTATATTGTTACAGCGTGCAAACCCGGTGGCGTTAAGGCTGAGCTTATTCTTCGCCTCAGACCCATCGAATCCTGAAAGCAAAAGCCGCATCATCGTCCCCCGCGACGATCGCGAAGCATCGTGTTCCCCGGCGATAGACCCCACCCACGAAGACAGGCTGAGCCCGGCAATTGTTCGCAGAGCACCATGCGAGCACGTCCGCCGCATCGTCCTCACCGTCGAGCGTCAGCATCACGTCGGCACCGGCACGGCTCAAAGTGGCCGGAGCATCGCGGGGACAAACGAGATAGGCGATCGGGTCGTGCGAACCGCAACCGCGGGCTGTAGAAGCGTCGGAGTGATCGTGTTGCATTGAGAGGGTGGGCAAAGGATGCGGAGACCGAACTGGTTTCTCGGCTTGAGCGCTGTGGCGGGCAGCTTCGTCGGGTTGGCGCTCTGGATTCTCGCCGCCTACGTCGGATGGGGTTTCGTCTCGATGCCCACCGCGCAAGGTGCAGGCGCGGCCATGGGCGTGGTGGTGGGTGGGCTCTACCAGAACCGCAAAGCCATTCGAGGCACTTCCAACTGATCTCTTCATATCAGTATTTACGCACGAAAAAGCCCCAGAACCTTGCGGCGCTGAGGCTTTTCCGAGAGGAGGTATATATTATGAAGTGCGACCTCTTTTTAGCTGGTCCCATCGAGGATCGCAATATTATTTAGTCAATCGTCCGCTCCGACGCCCTTCATGAGCGTTTCCGACGATGGCGCACTCTATCGATCCTCTTGAGCGTCCCCAAACCGCACTCTATGAACGGTTGCTCAACGCTTGCACCCCGCCAGGGGTGAGGAAGTAAATAGACACCGCGAGGTTTTATCGTTATCGGTATTCCTTATATTCTCAGATAGTATGTAACTAAGATTTTGAAGGAGCTATAGAGTGCGAATCGATTACATTAATGCCCTTGCTGGTTCGGGCAAGACTTACGGGATTGCGTCATGGGCGGCGGATGAAGTGCGCAAGGGCCGCAAGATCATCCTCGTTCAACCGACTGCCCTTTTGATCGGTGAGACGGTGTTGACGACCTTTCCCCGCCAGGGTGTCCCGGCTGAGGTGGTGACGGTGGTCACCGCGCAGACGACGCCGCCCGGTGGGGTGATTGCGCGGATCATCGCCCATATGCGGGCGGCCGATGCCAACCGCGGCGAAATCCTTGTCATCACGCACGCGGCGTTCGTGTTGTTGTCGCAGCAATACGTACATGGGCGGGAGAATTGGACGGTCGTTGTCGATGAGGTGCTGGACGTTCATGCGGCGCACCAAATGAATCTTCCCAACACCCACGAAATCCTAACGCAGCATCTTGATATCATCAACGCGTCGAACACCGAATATTGGCAGGTTGGCAAGCGCCCCGGCTCGACCATGCTCGACATGATCGCGGAGAATTCGAAGCAGGATGAGGTGTACGGGCGCTTCTTCCAGGCGTTCGCGGGACGGGTGCTGTCGCCCGATTGGCAGGTGTTCGTTCAAGCGTCGTCGTACATGGCGCTCAAGGCGGAGATCGATGTTCCGGGGATCAAGCGTCAGTTGGTGGCGTCTGCGGTTCTTCGTCCGACGATCTTCGCGGGGTTTCGCCGCGTCATCATCATGAGCGCGTGCTTCGAGGAATCCTTGATGTACATGCTATGGTCACGGATGCCGACGATCGATGTCGAGTTCCGCGATGTCACGTCGATGATTAAGCTGCGCTATAGCGAGCACGTAAACGGCGATTGCCTCGACATTTACTATGCGATCGACGGATCGTGGAGCAAGACCGCGCGGGGGAAGACCGTTCGGACGCTCGACGGGGATGAGGTTGAGTTGTTCGACGGCATTCGCGCGGCGGCCCGTGGGTTGCTCGGTGATGCCTCGCGGTGCGCCTACTTGGTCAACAACGACGTGGGGGACGACGCGGATGAGACGGCCGAGAGGTTGCCCGCGTTCAGCCACGGGCTCAACACGTACCAACACCTTCACAACGCGGTGTTGTTGATCGCCATCAACCCTCCGCCGGGTCACTTCGGCTTCCTTCAACGCTTCGCCGACATCGAGGCGGAAGACATTCGATCGGCGATGTATCGGGCGTGTGTGTATCAGGCGGCGATGCGGATTTCCCTGCGTGATCCCGAATGCCGTGAGCCGCGGAAGCTGGTGGTGCCGGACCGGGCGACCGCCGAATGGCTTTCGGTGATGTTCCCCGGTTCGCGGGTGCATGACCTGGGGGTGTTCGAGACGGGCAATCCTCGCAAGCGCCGGGCCGATCGGATGTACGACAGCAGCGCGGAGCGACAGGCGGCGTACCGCAAGCGTGTGGCGTACGCCGCGCCCATTCTGTTGGATCGTGATCTGCGGGTGCGGTTGGTCAATGGTTACCAGATTCCTAACAAGCGCACGGCCCGCGCGGTGGAACTCACCGAGTCGATGAGCGAGACGCCCAACCTGCTGCTGACGACGATCGATCACGGTTTTCATGGATCGTTTCACCCCGCCGACGTGACTGTGGCCGCGCCGATCTCCCACTTCGCCGACAGCTTTGACGATCTTGTTTCGATCTTCCGCGAGTCGTCGGAGGAGCGACACGCCGCCAAGGGTGATTGCCTCCTCTGGGGGCCGGCGCATTTCGTGGATCGGGTCGGCGGTCGCGCCCGCGCCTACAACAACATCGCCTACTGCCGGCATGTGGTGCTGGATAACGATGGGGGCGATCTGACGCCCGAACAGTTCGCCATGCTCTTCCCCGGCCTGCGGATGGTGCTCTACTCGACGTGGAGCAGTTCGCGCGATCTTCTCAAGTGGCGCGCCCTTATCCCAAACCGATCATCTGGTTGACATCGATGGGTACAAACTGCTGACCGGTCACATCATCGCGCGGCTCAACGATCATGGATGGTACGCGGCGCGCGAGTTCGAGCGTGATCCCGATCTAGCCCGCACCGCCTCCGGCACGCACGGGTTCGACGTGAGCAAACTCAATCCGAGCAACATCCTCTACCTACCCTCGCGGGGCGCGCACCCGGAGGATGCGTTCTTCATCGATATGACGGGCGGGAGCCGTGCGCCGATCCCGGTGTTCGAATGGATGAGGGAGATCGCGGTTCCGCCGGAGCCGCCAGCGCTTCCGCCGCCGCCTCCGCCGCGTATGGCGAATCCCAAGGCGTCGGCGAAGCTTCAGGCGCTTCAGACGGCGCTTCTGGGCCGGGACGAAATTCGGCTCCGCGAGGGTCGTGACCGCCGGGTTGATGCGGCGTTGGAGCGGTGGCGGACCGGGGGCGATCTTCCCGGCCGCCGTGACGAGGGGTGGTGGCGACTGGCCTGCGATCTGTCTTTGGCGGGCGTGGATGAAGCGGAGTATCGCGCCACTATGCGGGCGGCGGCCGATGCCTCGACCGGAGATCGGGGAGCGCTCAAGGCCAAGGTTACGCGGATGTGGGCGCGCGCGCGAAAATAATATCGACGCACAACCCGGCTCCGCGCTATAACCGATCCATGGCGGATGACAGCGCCGAAACAGATTTCAGTCTTACCGCGCGGGGACTTTGCTCCTTCTCTTTCCTGTGCGGCATCAGAGCCCGGATCATGCGCCTGTCATCGCATGGTTCGGGCTTTTTGTTTAGGGTTTTATAATGAGTGTTCGCAAGCAAATATTTCGAAACATCAACGTTGCGGCGATCAATGCCGGGCTGCGGGATGGGCGGTTCTCGCTCGATATCCAGCCGGGAGAGCATTCATGTCGCGACGATATTCCCGATTGGTCTCTCAATGAGGCGGGTTACGAAGGTCACGTGACGGCTAGTCACATGGGATACGGGGAGATCAACATCCGGATCAGTTTGACCAAGCCATGCAAGTTGGAAAGTTCCGCTTGGCTTGAGCGCCGTGATGGAAAGTGGTTGCAAATCCCTGAACGGATCAGTTCGTTGTTTATGTCACGAGTGCCGCGTTCAATGGTTGGGGCACTCTTGCAAAACCATGTACTGCCGGAGGGGTACAAGGATAGCGGTCCGGTGAAGTACTGACCATGGCAACAACCGCCCAGATCAAACAACACCTCCTCCGCAATGCGAGCGTTCAAGCGAAAATCCGCGCACTATGGGAGGCAAAGTATCCGCACGTCATCGACATGACGACGTGCAATCATGCGCTCGTATGGAGCGAACCCTTCGGCGACTACTTGATCCTCCCCGAAGTGCATCGCTGGCTCGAAAAGAACGTCACCGAGAACGGATCGATGGTCCAGAATTACACGGTGCGGTTCGCCAATGAGGATGACGCCTTCGCGTTTAAGCTCCGTTTCGGATAATCGGCCGAACGTTTTAGTCGAATATTTCTCGACAATCAATTTGATTAATACAACGCTGACCCGGTATAATTTGGGCTGTATATCATTGGAGGATTTTGAAGTGTTTAAGAAGATTTTTGGCGAACTGTTTTCGATCGACGCCGCTCAGCCGGAGACCACCCACACCGCGAGCGCATCGCTGAGCGCGGATGCTCTCCACGATTTGGAGAGCCGGAAGCGCGCGATCGTCGCCGACATCACCCGGTTGGCGGCTGAGCTTGCGGCGTGCCCTGACCTGGGCGCACCCGTTGCGGGGCCGGTGAATCCTGCCGTAGCCGCGCCGCCGACGCTCTCTCTGGTGGGTAATGCCGCCGCTGCCGCGTGGCTTGGCCGGGGTGAGCCCTGGACGGGTGAGGTTGCCGCCACGTGCCGCGACGCTGAACGTGACTTCGGTCGCCCTTCCCCTGCTTTGTCCCCGACATGGGCCGAGGCATCACGCGCCTACAACGAAGGGCTCGACCGAGCCGCCAAGCTCCATGAGGCTGGTCTCGCGGCCGAGCGTGCGGCGGAAGCCCGCGGCAAGGGGCAGATGTGATGAGTGAGAACAACATCGAGACCGTAGCCGCTTCTGACGATCGGGTCACCTTGTACTTTGATTGCCTCGCGATCAATCCATCTTCGATGGCAGACGCCATCCTCGAAATCGGAAAGTACATCGGCTTTCAGGGCATCGACGTAGAACGGCCAACCGAGGAAGATTGGATTCCGCAGGGTTGGTATCGCCTCACGATGACAAATTCCGCTGCTGGCATGATGCGATACAGGTTCGCAACCGTACCAGAACGAGAAATCGAGAAGTGTTTGGATCGGTGGTTGAACCCGATCAAGTATCTTGAGGAGTCTGTTCGAGACTTGAGGGCCGATTTCGAGGCTCAAATTCTCTCTGGGCAGTCCTATTTGACTCCTACCGCAACACCTCTTCTCACGTCGTTGCTCTCATCGACCACCAGCGGGAAAGGGGCCACCCCATGAGCGTCCCGGCAAACAATTCGGTGGGCGATCGGGTGACCGTCTACATCGATTTGACCCGCCACGGTTATCGACCCGGCCCCCGCACGCTCTCCCATACACCGGCCTTTGCCGATTTGATGGGCGGCGCGATGATCGAAGTCGCCCACGGCCTGGGACTGCTGGGAATCCGGCAGATCGAGGTTGGGTGGCCGGAGATCGATGGTTGGATGACGGTGACCGTTCCCACCGCCGTCGCCCCGGCGGTCAGGATTGCCTACGCCTCGCCCCCTGCGTCGCAGATCGCGGAGTTCGAGGCGTACAAGCGCGCCGAGACCGCCTGGACCGATGCGCGCACCGCACTCTCGGTGACCGTGTTCACGCACCCTTGGAGCAACCCCAATGAGGTGTATGCGACGACCGTCCCCAGATCGTTGCTGCGCCGGGTGCTGGATCGCGTACGGGGGTGGTTCCGGTGAAGACGCCTCCCCGCCTGTTCGCGTTCATCGACGGGGCCGACTGCCCTGAGACGATCAAGGCGTCAAAGTCCGCCGCGATCCATTCGGGCCGTAGTGGCCGGAAAGAGATCGCCGGGCTCGCCGTACAAGCCTTCGAGAAGCTTTTGGCTGCGGAGAACGGAATCCTACCAAAGGATTACATCTTACGGGTCACCGTGAAGGTGACGCCACGATGATCCTGGGGTGGTTCGAATGTCCCGCCTGCCCTGAGGATCGAACGAGCTTTGGCGTCGTCGGCTCCCGCAACACGCTACTCCTCCGCGGGTGGGTGCCGGCACGCGAATGGGCCGAGTGGATTGATCGCCAGGGTTACGCGATCGTACAGCGCACCCGCTGGGGGCATCAGGCGGCGATCGAGCCGCACGATCTGGTCGCGATCAAGCTACGCTGGGGGTGAACGCAAAACGCCGCCCTTTCGGAGCGGCGTTTAACCAAACAGTTTTTTGGCTGGATCAAGCTGCCTGCTTGGAGAGAATATCCCGACGCTGCTCCTCCGTCAGAGCCCGCTTTGGGATATAGTGCATGCAATACTTACTCTGCACCAAAAGCAGTACACCCTTATCTTCGATTATTTGCTTGTAGTTCCGCCAATCATGCATCATGCGGCCTTGCTTATTCTCGAATGTGATTTGACTGCTGTTCCATTCAACATCGACAGGATGATGAAGATGCGCATGACGCTTCCAGATCATTCGCGTTTGGATTGGCAGGAACACATAACCGATTGAAAAAGCTACGACGAGCGCAACAACTGCTCCAAATACAAAGGAAGAAGCTGCACCGACAATTGCCTGCTGAAATGTTTCGGGATCGTTCGAGGTGACGTTGAAAATCACAACGGCGGCGATTACGGCGGAATAGATTAGTAGAGACTTTTTCGAGAACGTACTGTGACGAAAATAGAGACGGCTGCAAGCCAGCGCGTCATTGAGCGTTGGCTCATAAGAGGTCTGGTAGGTCGTCATTTGCACCCTTGCTCGAACCGAATCCCTCGCGTCAACGAGCATAGCCTGCACCTTCCGATTGTGAAAGGATCGGCCAAGCTGAACGCAAAACGCCGCCCCCTTCGGAGCGGCGCTTCGCAAAACAATTCCGGCGATTGGGTCAGGCAGCGATCACCGTCCCGGTCGTCGCTCGCGGCTTGTGGATGTGCAGGATCGCGACACAGACGTACAACCCCACGAGGATATCCCGGCACCGTAGACGCCACGCCTCATCGAGATCGGCCCAAGCCCATTCTTCTTCCAGGATCGTGCGGAACGCGCCCTTGAGCGCCTCGGTCGAATTGTTTTCCAAGGCTGACGCCATCGGGGCGAACATGCCCTCGCTCAGGATTTGGCTCGCGTCGAGAGCCCGGCCGCAGAGGGCTGAATCCGCGCCAACGATCTCCGCCAGATCGTCCGCCGCCGCCTGACAGACGGCGAACATCAGCGGGGAGATCGAGGGCCGCTCCATCCACGTGAAGCGCTTGCCGCGATTGCGCGCCCGGAGTTCGAGGGCGACGACGCGCTCGGCCCACGATACGTCGAAGAACATCGCCTCAAGCGATGCTACGGACATGAGTGAATAATGCACTTGTTTCATGCTCCGAAAAGAAGATTGTAGGAGAATCTTGAGGGTAGCGGTCTTAGTCGAGAAATAGACCGGTCTTTGACAGTGCGGCGACGGTCAGCGCGACCGCTGCGAGGAAGATGAGTTCGAGCATTACTTGCTCCTCAACGCGCGGCCGAAGAGATGAAGGATGCCGATGATGAACACCATCGGCGCGAGGTAGGCGGCGAGCCGGATGAGATCACTCATCGCGGTCGTTCCGCTCTTCGGCGTCCCGCTTCCTCGCGAGACCGAACAAATAAGCGGCGAGGAAGGCGGTGAGGGTGACACCGACGAGGAAGCTCGTTGGGATGTACCCCTCGGTGAGCCAGCCGAGACCGACGCCGATGAGGATGATGAGGAGGGGGGAGATACCGGCGCTGCGGCCGGAAGGTGGGGGCATTTGCGCACTCCGAAGTTGATATCATCTAATTAGGTGATATCACTTATCCCCGTCAATAGGAGATATCACTTTGGAGGGCGAATTGACCGCGTTGGGGATATCCGCCACACCCCGCCGGGTGGGACGCAAGCAGATCAATCATGAGCAGACGCCTGCTCGGTTCGCCGATGGCACGCTCGCGCGGATCGATGCCGCATTGGAGGGGAAGGAGAAGCGCTCCGACTTCATCCGCGTCGCCGTCGAGCGGGAGTTAGATCGCCGCGAGCGTAAGAAGCCCGCCGTCGAGCCACCTGCTGAGCCGAGCGCCAAGCCCTTCCGCCTCAAGCTTGAGCAGGCATCTTACCCGGTCGATTGGGAGCGGGAGGAATGGGAGAGAACAGAGCCGTTCGAGTCGGCTCCGATCCCAATCGCATCGGACGACGGGGACTCGTTTTGGAATGAGTTGCTCGGCTTCACGCCGTCGATCGCGCAACGGTTCGAAGAGCAAGGATTCATGGCCTGGGCGGTCGAGAACATCCCCAGCGCATCCTTCATCAAGGAATGGTATCAAGTCGAAGGGAAGGGTGGGACCGATCGATGCCGGTTCTGGCTCGAAATCCCGAACAACGCTGAGGCGATGTTGTTCAGCCTGCGCTGGAAGCTCCCGAAGGATTCTTCGTCCGACGCCTGAAACAGATCGATCCCGCCCAAGGGTGAGCGGGATCGTTGGGTGGGGGAGGCTCAGGCTGCGGCTTGCAGCGTTAACGGACCAAGCTTCGGGTCATCAGAGTAATAGCTTTCCGCCAGATGCCAGAAGGATTTCTGCGTGGTGAGCAGTCGATCCAACGCTGGCCTCAGAATTTCTTCCAAGTTCGGATAAATTTTGAACAGGTAGAACAAGCAAAACTTGGCCCGCGTCATCGCCAAAACGTCTTGTAGAAACTCTTTGCGGATCGGATGACTTTCGCCACCACCGAGCGTAGCGAAAGTTGCAGCGGAGCCCCCAAGGTCGAGGGCATAGCCTTCATGCTCGAATTCCTTGAGCCACTTGGAAAGCCCGTCCGGGGTATGGGGTCGATTTCCTTCGATTATGTGGTCCTGAGGCACGTACAGCCGCCACAGTAGGAGAAAATCATCGCGCGCCGGAACCCAATCGGCACTGCGTGCGGCGACCCACTCGGCTTCCATCGAGGCTATGATTGGCTTCGGCTCAGCACTCGTATCGATCGACATCACCCAAACTCCTCTAACCGTAAAGCTGCGCCCTCGTTCAGGATTCGTCAACTACAGCATCCGCGAATCTGGGGATAACGCTGCGGATATCGTTAATTCCGCGACCACTCATCTGTTCATGGCCGGCGGAAGACTGGTCGCGCTGTGTCGCATCATCGCCGTCAGCGCCGAATCTCGCTGTGCGCGGGGATCACACGGTTGCGGGCTCCGGCCGTCCCACCACTCGCGCCGCAACGATCCCGGAAATCAATTCGGCCGCCTTCGCCCGTGCGCGCGCCTGGGCGGCCGGATCGATTGGCGCTTCGACCCTCGCGCGCAGAACTGTTTCGAGGCTGCGGATTTCTCGATGGACGGGGGCGGTGATCGTACTCAACACCCGCGAGAACTCCGCCGGAGTGGGGCCGCGCCGGTCGTCCGCCCCTCGTACCCCTGCGCGAATGAAGCGCCGCACCGTCTCTCGGATCGCCCAGACCGGTTGGTCCCCGACGACCAGCATCCACGTCATCAGGTTGAGTTCGGCATCCTCTGCCGTCTCCCCGTAGGATCGGAAAGCGTTGCGCATCATCGTGACGTGCGCCCGCGCCTGAGCATCGTGGCCGTCGAGCGAGCGAACCAACTCAGCGTGCCGCGCATCCAGGGCGGATCGTTCGGCGGGAGATGGGGCGAACTCCGCCGCGATCACCCCGCGCCGAAAGTCGCCGGGGTCGGCCTCGACCTTGGGGGCGAACCGGCGGAGCAGGTCATCGATTTCGGGCGACGCGATCGAGGGAGCGCCTGTCTGGCGCAGCATGGGGACGGTCATGCGGCGATCCCCATTCCGAAGTCGGCACCGAGGGCGCGAAGCGCCTCGATAGCCTGCCGGGAGCGATGGTTGACAGGCGGGGCGCGCCGGGGCTCGAACGGCCGCTGCGGGGCCTGGGATGCCCGCTCTACGCGCAGCGTCACCGGACGTGTGTGGCGTCCGAACCGGTCACAGTGGAAGCGCCACGCCTCGGACCAATCCTCCCGCCAAGCCCGATCGTGCCCCGCCTCAGCCTCGCCCTGCCAGAACCGGGTGAAGTCGGTGGCCGTCCGCTCGACATCGAGACCCGCCGCTTCGGCGTAGGCCAGATCGCCTCCGATCGGAGACCAATCGATCGGCAGAGGGAGGGCTTCTCCCCCTTTTTTTTGATTTTGTTTTATATCTCTTAGGGGGGTGTGGGGGGACCTCTCTGCCAGCGTTACGTCACGTGACGTAACGTGACGGGCTTCGGCGTCCGCTGCGCGCTTCCGGCGCTGGCGCTCCGCCGCCATCTCGCGGGTGCGATTGACCTGTCTCAGCGCCTGATCGCCGAGCACCAACGCCGACGTGACCGCGGCGAACAGGTCGGGCGGGAGAGCGTGCGCGGCGAGCGCCGCAATCAAATCTTGAACCATCGGTCATCCCCATTCGGGACGCCGCGAAGGCACGACTAGAGACCCGTCAGAGGTTGACGGACTCGGTGAAATCGATATGAATGGGGGTGCGAATACTCCATTCGATACCGCATCACCGCAACTTCGGTGAAAGAGCCGTTCAACCCTTGCCGGGGTTGGGCGGCTTTTGCGCGTCTGCTGCCTATCGGTCGGTCGCGGCCATCCCCCATCCAAAACGAATCGCTGCGCGCCCACCATGGGCGGCAAACTCGCGTGCGAGGATGGCAGGATTCCAGGGGGGAGGCAAACCAGCTTCCGGCGCACGGTTACTGCGCGGACCACTCATCGTGATTTTGGTCGAACGAAAAACGTACCGGCCTTAAAAGACTACGCATCGTCTATGCGGTTGTCCGCCACCGCCCTCCCCTGGGCGTTACTCGGATGGGAGCGGCGATGACTTTCGACTGCCGAACAATGGTGCCGAACAATGGAAATTGACGACCTCTAACTCATTGAAATTATTGAATGTGACCGCTCACGGTCGGCGGCGACCATTTCATCACCTATCCGGTGCTGCGGGCGCTCGGGGCCGCCCGGCCGCTCGGGCTGATCCATATCGACGCCCACAGCGACACCGATGACACCCAGTATGGCGGGGCGCGGCTCACCCACGGCACGCCGTTCCGGCGCGCGGTCGAGGACGGGGTGCTCGACCCGCGGCGCTGCATCCAGATCGGCATCCGCGGCAGCATGGATGCGGCCGACGAGCGCGACTGGGCCCTGGCGCAGGGCATGCGCATCCTCACGATGGAGGAGGTCTGCGCCCGCGGCCTGCCGGAGGTGGCCGCGGAAGCCCGCGCCGTGACCGGCGACGGCCCGACCTATCTCAGCTTCGACATCGATGCCCTCGATCCCGCCTTCGCCCCCGGCACCGGCACGCCGGAGATCGGCGGCTTCACCACCCGCGAGGCGCTGCACCTGCTGCGGGCCCTGCGCGGCCTCGATCTCGTCGGGGCGGATGTGGTGGAGGTCGCCCCTCCGCTCGATTCCGCCGGCATCACGGCGCTGGCGGGTGCCGGCATCGCCTTCGAGATCCTGTGCCTGCTGGCCGAGCGGGTCGCCGCACGGCACTGACCGGCTTGAAAGACGGGACCCTGGTTTGGAGGGATGCCGTTCGGAATCCCGGGATCAGCTCCGCACGGACGGTCCGCCCGCGGCGTCGCCGGCGCGGAAGATGATCGGGCGGTAGACCCTGAGCAGGTCGGGATCGAGCTGGCCGGCCTGGGCCTGCATGATCGCGGCGGCCTCGGCGGCGGGCAGCGGCGGGCGGTAGACCCGGCGCTCGGTCAGGGCCGAGTGGACGTCGCAGATCGCCACGAGCCGCACGAGATCGCTGATCCGCGCGCCCTTCAGGCCTTCGGGATAGCCGGACCCGTCGAGGCGCTCGTGGTGGTAGCGCACCACGTCGAGGATTTCGGGCTCGAAAGCGCCCTCCTGGGCCAGCAGGTCGGCGCCGAGCGCGGCATGCGTGCGCATCACCCTCATCTCGTCGGGCGTGAGGGGGCCCGGCTTGCTGAGGATGGCATGGGGGATCAGCGCCTTGCCGACATCGTGCAACAGCGCGGCCTTGGCGAGCCGCTGCCGGTCGCCCCGGGAGAAGCCGAGTTCGGCGGCGAAGGCGGCCGCGAAGCCCGCGACGCTCAAGGAGTGCTGGTAGACCTGGATGTCGTGGCGCCAGACGAGGTCGAGCCAGGTGCGGATGCCGACCTCGGAGACCGTGTCGAGCACGATCCGCGTGCCTTCCTCGGCCTCCTCGGGGCTCGGGGGCCGGCCGGTCGCCGCCTTGTCGAACAGGCGGGTGACGAGGGTGGTGGCCCGCTCCACCCGCAGTTCGGGGCTTACGCCGCCCGGTTTCCGCGCCTTGTCGGATGAGCCTCCCCTCGCCTTTCCTTCCGCGACGAGGCGGATGAGCGTCGGGACGATGCCGGCGGACTGGCGCGGATCGATCACCGTCGGCGTGCCGAGCAGACGCACGGCCGCCGTGTCTTGGACGGCATTGCCGCGGGCGAGATAGAGACACGGCAGCCCGCTCTCGCGAATGCGCTCGGCGAGCCACATGATCCAGGCACTTCCCCGATCGGCCGCGAGATCGGTGGCGAGATCGACGACGAAGGCGATCGGCCGGTCGGCGGGCAGGGCCGCACCGGGCTCGACGACCCGGCAGGGCAGAACCAGGGCGATGCCGCGGGCAAGGCGCTCCGCCCGCTCGCGGCGGTCCGAGACGAGGACGACGACGTCCTCGCGTTGCACTCCCTGACGCTCGTGTCGGTCCCGAGGTTCCTGCATCGGTCATCCGTGGCCGCGAGGCCAGTGGCGGACTCGAAGCGTATCTTGGCCGCTTACATCAAAAGCGTTGAGAAATGCTTCGCACCATCTTGATGGTACAACCCTGACGTATTCGCACGGTGCCATGCTTCGCCACCGGGGCGATGCCGCCGAGCCTCCGTTCACTCCGCAGCGATTTCGGTGGCGGGTCAGGGAATCACGCTTGCAGGACGCGTGCCGAGCCCGAGCACAAGGGTCGTCAGGCCCGCGCCATGAGGTCGCTACTTAAGGTTGCTCGGGTTCTCGGCGTGATCCCCGGCCCCGGTCACGGGTCCGTTGTCCTTCCGGAGGCGGCGTGGCGGGTGTTTCGTGACAGACGCCTCGGCCGCGCGACTTCGGCACCCTGATGCCCCCATTCGTCGCGCGGAGCCCGGATCATTCGGCGGCCACCCCTCCGCGGCCGAGACCGGCGGCGTTGGCGGGCGGACCTGGGCGATACGCGTCGTCCTCTTCCTCCGGCTCGTCCGCCCCGCCGACGAAGCGGCCGAACAGGCGCACGAACAGCCGCGACAGATCGTCGACGAGGAGGAAGATCGCCGGCACGAAGACGAGCGATAGGCCCGTCGAGACGATCAGCCCGCCGATCACCGCTACCGCCATCGGTGCGCGGAACTCGCCGCCGATCCCGAGCGCGAGGGCCGACGGCACCATGCCGGCGGCCATGGCGATGGTGGTCATCACGATGGGGCGCGCCCGCTTGCGCCCGGCATCGACGATGGCGGTGACGCGATCGACGCCGCGGGCCATCTCCTCGATGGCGAAATCGACCAGCATGATCGCGTTCTTCGTCACTACGCCCATCAGCATCAGGATGCCGATCACCACCGGCATCGAGATCGGCATGTGGAAGACGAGCAGCCCCAGGATCGCCCCGCCGATGGAGAGCGGCAGCGAGAACAGGATGGTGAGCGGCTGGAGGAAGTTGCCGAACAGCAGCACGAGGACGCCGAACACCATCATCAGCCCGGCGCCCATGGCCAGCGCGAAGCCCTCGAACACCTCGCCCATCACCTCGGCGTCCGCCGGTCTGGCGGATGGTGACGCCCTCGGGCAGGTTCGTGGCGGCGGGCAGGGCCATCACCTGCTCGATGATCGAGCCGAGCGCGTCCGAGCCCTGGAGATCGCCCTCGACGGCGACGCGCACGGTGCGGTCGTAGCGGTCGATGGCGGTGGGGCCGCGCCCCAGCGTCAGGTCGGCCACGGTGGCGAGCGGCACCGCCGCGCCGGCCTTCACCGGCACCTTCAGGCTGGCGATCTCGGGCAATTGCCCGCGCAGCCGCTCGGGCAGCATCACCCGGATCGGGACCTGCCGGTCCTTGGCGTTGAACTTGGCGAGGTTGGCGGCGATGTCGCCGATGGTGCCCACCCGCACCGTCTCGGCGATGACGTCGGTCGAGACGCCGAGATCGGCGGCGACGCCCGGTTTCGGGGTGATGCGGATCTCGGTGCGGTCCAGCGGCGCGGTCGAGATCACGTTGACGAGGTGGGGCACGCCCGCGGCCTCGCGCTGGAGGCGGGCGGCCACATCAGCGACCACGGCCTTGTCGGGGCCCGAGACGATCAGCGCGAATTCCCGCTGCCCGCCCTCCTGCAGCGACCAGAAGCGGATGTCGGGGACCTGACGCAGGACGCTCGAGATCTTGAGATCGACCTGCTTCTGGGTCAGGGCGCGGTCGCTCTTCGGGGTGAGGTTCACGGTGAGGCTCGCCAGCCGCACCTCCTTCTTGCCGGGCAACTGGCGCCCGCCATCGACGAAGACGGAGCGGACCTCGGGCATCCGGCGGAGGGTCTCGACGAGGCCGTCGGAGAGGCGCTGGGTGTCGTCGAGCCGGGCACCGGGGGGCAGTTCGACCACGAACATCGTGCGCGCCGCGTCCTCCGCCGGGATGAAGCCCGCGGGCAGCAGCCGGGTCGAGGCGATCGAGCCGGCAAAGCAGGCGAGGCCGAGGATCAGCGTCAGGTATTTGTGCCGCACCGACCACGCGACGAGGCGGGTATAGGCCCGCATCACCAGACCCTCGCGTTCGTGGTCCGGGCCGTGATCGCGCAGGAAGTAGGCGGCCAGCAGCGGCGTGATGAGGCGCGCGACGAGCAGCGACACGAACACGGCCGCCGCGATGGTGAGCCCGAACTGCTTGAAGTACTGGCCGGCGATGCCGGGCATGAAGGAAACGGGGGCGAAGATCGCGATGATGGTCGCGGTGATGGCGATGACCGCAAGCCCGATCTCGTCGGCGGCTTCGAGCGCCGCGCGGTAGGCGGATTTGCCCATCCGCATGTGGCGGACGATGTTCTCGATCTCGACGATGGCGTCATCGACGAGGATGCCGGTCACCAGCGTGATCGCGAGCAGGCTGACCGCGTTGAGCGAGAAGCCGAGGGCACTCATCACCCAGAAGGTCGGCAGCACCGAGAGTGGCAGCGCCACCGCCGCGATCAGGGTGGCGCGCCAATCCCTCAGGAACAGGAACACCACGATCACGGCCAGGGCAGCGCCCTCCAGCAGGCCCATCATCGCCGAGTGGTAGTTGCCGATGGTGTTGATGACGCTGGTGTCGATCAGGTCGAAGCGCACGCCCGGATTCTCGGCGTGCAGATCCTCGATGCGCTTGGCCACGGCGACCGCGACTTCGGCGTCGCTCGCTCCCATCGCCCGGGAGATGGCAAAGCCCACCACCGGCTCGCCGTTGAAGCGGGCGAAGGTGCGCGGCTCCTCGGCCGCGTCCATCAGGCTCGCTAACTCGTCGAGGCGGACCTTGCGCCCGCCCGGCACGACGATGGAGGTGGCCCCCAGCGTCTCCAGGCTCGCCGAGGCGCCGAGCGTGCGGATCGACTGCTCGCCGCCCGCGAGTTCGCCGCGCCCGCCCGCCATGTCGGCGGAGGTGAGGCGCAATTGCCGGTTCACGTCGGCCGCGGTGATGCCGAGCGCGAGCAGGCGGTCGGGCTTCAGGGTCACGCGGATCTCGCGGGCCACGCCGCCGAGGCGCTCGACGCCGCCCACCCCCTTCACCCCCTGGAGCTGGCGCGCCACCACGTCGTCGACGAACCACGACAGGTCTTCGGGCGTCATCGCCGGGGCGGACGCGCCGTAGATCATGATCGGCAGGCCGGCGATCTCGACGCGGCTGATGATCGGCTCGTCGATGGTGCGCGGCAGGTTGATGCGGATCTTCGAGATCGCGTCCTTCACGTCGTTGACGGCGCGGTCCTGGTTCACCTCCAGGCGGAACTCGATCGTGGTGATCGAGGCGCCCTCCGAGATGGTCGAGAGGATGTGCTTGACCCCCTTCACCCCGGCCACCGAATCCTCGACCCATTTCGTGACCTGGGTCTGCAACTCGGACGGGGCGGCGCCGCTCTGCGTGACCGTCACCGAGACGATCGGGATGTCGATATTGGGAAACCGGGTGATCGGCAGGGCGCGGAAGCTGACGAGGCCGAGCACCATCAGCACGAGGAACAGGACGAGGGAGGGGATCGGCTTGCGGATCGCCCAGGCCGAGACGTTGAGGCGCATGCGATGATCCTCAGCGGGCCGCGGCCGCCCGGGCCGTCGGCGGGACGGGCCGCACCCGGTCGCCGTCGCGCAGGAACGAGCCGGCGCGGGCGACCACCGCCTCCCCCGCCGCGATGCCGGAGCGCAGTTCGGTGAAGCCCTCGGCCGAGAGGCCGGTCTCGACCCGGCGGGCGGAGACGCGGCCGTCGGCAACAGCGAGGACGCTCGCCGAGCCGTCCGCGGCGTAGAGCACGGCGGCGAGCGGCACCGCCACGCCCTCGCGCCGGGCCACCTCGACCCGGCCGCGGGCGAAGGCGCCGATATGCAGCGCCGGGTCGGCGTCCAGGCGGATGCGGACCCGGCCGAGGCGCGTCGCCCGATCGACCTCGGGATAGACCCTCCGCACGGCGCCGGGCGTCACGCGCCCATCCTCCCATTCGAGCCGCGCCGGGGCGTCGGCCTTGAGCCGCGGCAGGGCGGATTCCGGCACCTCGCCCTCCAGCTCGATCTCGCCGCGGGCGATCAGGCGGAACAGCGGCTCGCCGACCGCGCTCGCGGTGGCGCCGACCCGGGCCGTGCGGCGGCTGACGATCCCGGCCTCCGGCGCGCGGATCTCGGTGCGGGCCCGGCGTAGGCGGATCTCGCGCCCCTGCGCCCGTGCGGCGGCCAGATCCGCCTCGGCCAGCGCCAGCCCGGCTCGCGCCGCCTCGAGCCGGCCGTCGGCGCCCTGCGCCGCCGAGACCCGCTGTTCCAGGGTGACGGCGGTGGCGTTGCCGGTCCGCACCAGCGCCTGCGCCCGTTCCAGGGCTTGGCGCGCCTCGGTCTGGGCCGCCTGCACCTGGACGATCTGGCTCTTCGCCTGGAGGATCGCCGCCTCCGCCTTCGCGGTGGCTGCGAGGTTGGCGGCCTCCTGAGTCTCGATCATCTCCAGCGAGAGCCGCGCCAGCACCGCGCCGCGTTCGACCCGGTCGCCCTCCTCGACGAGCAGCGCGACGATGCGCAGGCCCTCGACCTCGGGGGCGACGAGGATCTCGTCGCGGGGGACCAGCGTCCCGGTCACGACCGCCCGCTCGACGATCTCCCGGCGCTCGGCCGGGACCACGCTCACCGCGGGCAGGAGCGTAGCGGGATCGGGCACCCCGGCCGCGGGCGGCGTCTCGGCGGCGCGGGCCGGCGGGGTCGCGACGAGGAGGGCGGCGAGGCACGCCGCAGCGGGACGGAAGGGCAAACGGGCCGGCATCGCGAATCGCCTCATGGGGCGCGCCGATGCGCCGCAGCCTGCTTTCCGCGACGCAACCGGCGATTTCGTGGCGAATGGGGTAGCAAACCCATCCCCGGTCGAAGCCTGTGCGCGTTGCCGCAGGCGAATGAGATCGGCGGCCCGTCCCCGGGATCCGTCGGTCCCGAGACGCGGCGGACGCCTCCTCGCTTCGCTCAAGGTTTCGTCGGAGCGTTCGTGTGCAACCGGGACGGCTGCGCCGGGTTACCCCGTCAAGAGATTCACGACGACGGACGGTTCACGATTGAGCATCTTCCAGATCCGGCAGAAGACGAGCGGCGCGATCCTTTGGACCGGCAGTGCCGAGGACGAGCGCACCGCCCTCGACGCCATGGCCCGCGAGGCCGGCTATGCCGATTCCTCCGCCCTCCCCGACAGTGTGCGGGCGGCGGGCTTCGAGGCGGCGAGACTCGACCTGATCTCCTGAGATCCGTCCGGCATCCCCGACATCATCCGCGACCAGGGGCGTCCGCCATGCGGGCGCCCCTTTCGATTCGGACATCGCAGCACAGCGGCCCAATGGAACCCGTCTCAGGCGCAGCAGCCACCCTGCGCGGACATTTGCGTCGCCGCCCCCGGCCCGGATCGATCCGGGACCCGCTCCGCCGGTGGCTCCAGGCGGCGGGCCTGCAGCCGGTCGCGGCCATGGGCCTTGGCCTCGTAGAGCGCCGTGTCGGCGAGCGCCATCAGGGTGTCGAGCCCGGCCGGGCCGCCGCTGAACAGGACGGCGCCGAGGCTGACCGTGGCGCCGGTGGGCAGGCCCCGGCCGCTCTCGCGGGCCATGCGGTCACGGATCGCCGCGCCGAGCACGGATGCCGCCGCCTCGTCGAGGCCGGGCACCAGGATCACGAACTCGTCCCCGCCGAGCCGTGCCAGGATCGCGTGGCGCGGCAGGCAGGCCTCCAGCACGCCGGTGAGCGCCACGAGGATGCGGTCGCCGATGGCGTGGCCGAAGCTGTCGTTGACCGTCTTGAACCGGTCCACGTCGAGCAGCAGCAGGGCGCCGGCCTGGCGCCCGGCGGCCATGTCCCGCAACGCCTCCGCGGCGCGACTCTCGAAGGCGCGGCGGTTGAAGGCGCCGGTGAGGGGATCGCGCTCGGCGAGCGCCGTCATCGCTTCCTCCCGGCGGCGGCGCACCGCGGCGGCCATCAGCAGCGCGAGCAGCATCTCGACGAGGATGCCCTCGAACAGCGAGACCTGGATCAGCACGCCCTTGAAGCCGACGAGGCTGACGAAGGCGCCGGGCACGGGCACGAGCAGCGCCTTGACGGCGTAGAAGGTGCCGTGGGCGAGGAAGACGGCGCCGAGCGCGTCGGAGGCGGCGGTGCGCTCCGGGAAGGGCGTGCCGGCCCGCGACAGCAGGAGATGGGCGGCCCGCAGGGCGGCAAGGGCGACGAGGCCGGAATTGGTCATCGCGAAGGCCGGGGTCGGGTCGATCCCCGCCGGCAGGAGCAGGAGCCCGGCCCAAGCCAGCAGCAGGCCCCACCAGAGCGGTGCGATCCGGCGCCCGGTGAAGCGGGCCGTGCCGAAGAGGAACAGGAGGTGGGCGACGACGAGCAGGCCGTTGGCGAACCAGACCCCGACGAGGAAGGAGGCGGCGCGGACCGGCGAGAGCGCGCAGCCGAGGACGATCGTGGCGAAGCCCGCGCTCCACAGCAGCAGCGCGGGATTGCGCAGGATCCGCCACTCGACGGCCAGGAAGCCCGCAGCGGCGGCGGCCGCGGCAAGGCTCATGACCAGCATGGTGACCACATCCATGGCTATCTCGAACCCGCGCAACGGTGAGGTGACGCGCTTCGATAGCAACAGCCGTTGAACAAAGCGTTCCCCGGCTTGACGTTTCGGCCCATCGCCCCAGCCACACCCTTCCGGACGACGCTAGGCTGTTGTTTTCACGCCGCCTTTTACCGAGAGCCGGATGTCCGCTTTCGGGGCCGGTCAGTTCGCGTGGCTGACCCGCATGCGGTAGGCCCCGTCGGCGCTGCGCTCGAACACCTCACTGATGCCGGCATGGCGCAGGGCCTCGCCGGAGGTGTCGGGCACGAGGTTCTGCTCGGAGACATAGGCGACGTACTCGCTGTCCGCATTCTCGGCGAGCAGGTGGTAGAAGGGCTGGTCCTTGCGCGGCCGGACGTCCTCCGGAATCGCGAGCCACCATTCCTCGGTGTTGGCGAATTCCGGGTCCACGTCGAACACGACGCCCCGGAACGGGTAGATCCGATGCCGGACCACCGCCCCGAGGCCGAATTTGGCGGTTCTCATGCTGGTCTGGGTCATGACCGATAGATAGGCCTCGCGGCCCTTCCGTTCCAACGCAAGGCCACCATTCGCGACGATCAGGGCAGATTGTAGACCTTGGCGAGATCCGGATCCTTCTCGGCCACGAGCCGCGCAAGATCGACGATGACCTTGGCCTGCTTCCAGGTGGCGTCGTCCTGCATCTTGCCGTCGATCATCACCGCGCCGGTGCCGTCGGGCATCGCCTCGACGATGCGGGAGGCGAAGTTCACCTCGGCCGGATCGGGGGCGAACACGGTCTTGGCCAGCGCGACCTGGCTCGGATGCAGGGTCCAGGCGCCGGCGCAGCCCATCAGGAAGGCGTTGCGGAACTGCACCTCGCAGGCGGCCGAGTCGGAGAAGTCGCCAAACGGGCCGTAGAACGCCTTGATGCCGTTGGCCATGCAGGCATCGACCATCTTGGCGATGGTGTAGTGCCACAGGTCCTGCTGGGCGGACGCCCGCTCCGCATCGCCCTTGGGATCGGACAGGACGCGGTAATCCGGGTGACCGCCGCCGACGCGGGTGGTCTTCATGCCGCGGGACGCCGCGAGATCGGCGGGCCCGAGGCTCATGCCGTGCATGCGCGGCGAGGCGGAGGCGATGGCGTCGACGTTGGCCACGCCTTCCGCGGTCTCGAGGATGGCGTGGACGAGGATCGGCTTGGTCACGCCGTGGCGCGCCTCGAGCTGGGCCAGCAACTGGTCGATGTAGTGGATGTCCCAGGGGCCCTCGACTTTGGGCACCATCACCACGTCGAGCTTCGCGCCGACCTCGGCGACGATGGTGAACAGGTCGTCGAGGATCCAGGGTGAGTTCAGGGCATTGATGCGCGTCCACAGGCCGGTGCCGGAGGCCGCGAAATCGGTGGCGCGGGCCATCTCGACGAAGCCCTTGCGCGCCGCCTCCTTCTGGTCGGCGGGGACCGCGTCCTCCAGGTTGCCGAGCACCACATCGACCGTCTTGGCGAGTTCGGGCACGCGGGCGCGGACCTTCTCGTTGTGCGGCGGCACGAAGTGGATCATCCGCTCGAGCTTGATCGGCAGTTCGCGGAACGGCTCGGGCGCACCCGCAGCGAGGGGCTGGAAGAAGCGGCGCGGCAGTTTCATCGGCTCTCGGTCTCCGGCTGCGCGAAGGGCCGTGGCGTCGGCCCTCCGCTTATGCCCTTGGCGTTAGAGCACGGCGCCCCCCGGCGTAAAGCCGACCTTGGTCCTGTGATCGGACCAAGAGACGCGCGATCCCCGATCCGGCGGATCGTGCGCCCGCGCACGGCACGGACCCGCTCCCGCATGGCGATCCACCCGTAGAATATCCGAAAGCGAAGATTGCGCGGTGAGCCAAATCGTCCGACACTTCCCAAGATTTCAGAAGTCTTCATCAAGGTCTTTCTCGTTTTCGCCGCTTCCGCCCGGATGCCAGGACAGGCGGCAAGGGTGCGCGCGGGACGAGCGAAACGGCAAAGCTTGCCCGGCGCAGCATTCGGCGCCGGGCAGTCGGGACGGAACGGACCGCCGCGCCCCGTGTTTTCCGGCCGAGGCGGGCTGTCGAACATCGTCGGGAGACGTACGTCGATGCCAAAACTGTTCAACGAACCGATCATGCGGACTTTTCCGTCCGGCCCACGCGGGGGCGGGGTCCTGGCCGGCGTGCTGCTCGCGCTCGCGCTGTCGCAGGGGGCGATGGCCGGACCGGCGAAGAAGCCCGCCGACGCGCGGCCGGACTACACCGCCGCCCAGGCCGCGACCGCGCAGCCCGAGGGCCTGCCGGCCTCGGTGCGGATCGCGGGCGACGACACGCGTGCGTTCCAGTCCCTGATCGACGGGGCGCCCCGCGCCTCCGATCCCTGGCTGGTGCTCTCCGGCGGCGGCGAGAACGGCGCGTTTGCCGCCGGCCTGCTGGCGGGCTGGTCGGAGCGCGGCGACCGCCCCGAGTTCGGCGTCGTCACCGGCGTCTCGACCGGCGCGCTGATCGCCCCCTTCGCCTTCGCGGCGCCGACGCTCGGCGAGAAGGCCGACGCGGCCCTTCGCGAGAACTACACCGAGATTTCGGCCGCCGACGTGTTCGAGTTCGGCGGCACGCCGGATTCACTCACCGACACGTGGCCGCTCAAGGAGCGGATCGGGCGCGCGGTGACGCCGGCCTTGCTCAAGGCGGTGGCGGCCGAGCACGCCAAGGGCCGCCGTCTGCTGATCGCCACGACGCAGGTGGACAGCGAGCGGCCGGTGCTGTGGGACATGGGCGCGATCGCCCAGCGCAACGCCGAGACCGGTGATCCGCGGGCGCTGGCCCTGTTCCGCTCGATCGTGCTCGCCTCGACGGCGGTGCCCGGCGTCTTCCCGCCGGTGGCGATCCCCGCCGAAGTGAAAGACGGAGCCAAAGCCAAGCCCTTCGCGGAGTTGCACGACGACGGCGGGGCGATGGCCCCGTTCTACCTCGCGCCGGCCGCCGCCCTGGAAGGGGAGGCGCGGCTGCGCCTGCCGACGAACCGGGTCTACCTCGTCGTCAACAACCGGCTCGAACCGGAATTCCAGATGGCCTCGCGCACCACGCTCTCGGTGCTCGGCCGCACCATGTCGGCGGCGATCAAGGCGCAGACCCGCGCGGTGCTCGCGCTCACCAAGGGCTATGCCGCGCGCACCGGCCTGGATCTCAGGATCGCCCTCATCGACGGGCGTTTTGCCAAGACCTCGGAGAAGCCGTTCGACCAGCCCTACATGAAGGCGCTGTTCGCCCACGGCGAGGCCCTGGCCCGCGACGGCAGCGCCTTCGCTCAGGCTCATCCGCCCGCCACGGCCAAAGGGCCGGACCTTGGCCCGGACCTGAACCGGCGCGCGGTAACGGAATCGACCGGCTCCGTCGCAGCCTCGCGCTGAAACGGCGCGGATCGGCGGCGCTCCTTCGGACGGGACGGTCGCGCCCGCAGACGACATCGGACAGGGTTCAGAGGCGGCTCCGCGCGGGCCGCCTCTTCGTGTTTTCAGGGCGCGCCGCCGATCCCTCTTTCTATCCCTCCTCCGCATCGGCCGGGGCGTAGACGGCCTCGCCCAGGCGCTTCAGCGGGCCGCCCGGGCCGGAGCGCTTCCAGAGCCGAGTGTTGAGCGCCGCCACCGGGTCCTGCCCCGGCAGGGAAAATCCCTGCTCGCTGATGCGCGCCAGGATCTCGCTCGCATGCATCGGGCGGCCCGCTTCCTCCAGGACGGCCAGCACCGCCTCGATCACCGCCCGGCCGTAGCGGCGGGCGAGCACCGTCTCCGACAGGCCGGCCTCCCCCTCGACCGGCACGGCAAAGGCCGGCACCGGAGGTCTCTCGGGCGCAGCGGCGGGCGGAGCCGGCGGGGCGGCGGCCGGCGCTCGAGCCGGTTGCGGCGTGGGTTCCGGAATGGGGATGGGGGCGTCCGCTCGTCCATCCGCGGCCGGCGAGGGCTGAGCGGAAGCGGCCGGGCCGCCGAGGCGTCGGCCGAGATCGAGGTAGAGGAGGAGATCGGCGATCTGCCGCTCGATCGCGTCGCGCTGCCGACGCAAAGCCTCCAGCCGCGCCAGAGCCTCGGCTTCCGACAGGACCATGCTGGCATTCCTCACCGTTCATTCCCAACGAGGGGAATTTTTCGGAATGACCGATGCCATGGAATGGAAGGGAATGCGAGTTCTTTCTATTCCAGCCGGCGTGTTCCCTGATCGGAATACGGAATGGAAGGCCACGGTGAACCAGCGCGATGGACGCCTGTTTGAGCGCGGCTTACGGGCCGCCACTCCGCGCGCCGAGGCGCCGAGCCAACGCGCGACCTCGAAGCGGGCCGGAACAGCTCTCTAGGGGAAGACGCGGCGCGGCGTGCTTCGAGGCGGCTGTCGCACCACCTCGGCCAGAGAGGATTTCAGGGTGTCGGAACAGTCGGATCATAGGGCCCCTAAAAGGGAATGAACTGTTCCCTCTCCCAGGGCCGACGGCTTCCTTTGCCCAAGGTCTGGAATATTCCAAGTTACCGAAGCCACCAGGGCAGGCTCATGGAATATTCCGAAGACCAAAACTCCGAAAAATTCTGTCAGGCGCGGGCCGCAGAGGCCGCCGAGCGCGCGGTGCGGGCGGCCTTGGGCGGCACCAGCAGGCTGCCGGGATCGGCCGGGTGGAGCAGCATGCCGCCCTCGTCGAGGTCGATCCGCAGCCGCGGAAACACCTCGAGCAGGCCGGCGAGATCCGCCTTGAAGGATTGGCGGAAGCTGCGCAGGCTGGCGTTCTCGGCGCCGAACTGGCGGTGCAGGTTGTCCCAGGTCAGCCGCAGGGGGCGCTGCAGGGCGCGCAGGCGGTAGCCGGTCCAGAACAGGAGGTCGAGCTTGCGCGCCGAGCCGGAGAAGGCCCGCGCGGCCCGGATATCGACCGGCAGGGCGTGCCGGATCAGGCTGTCGTAGAAATCCTGATGGAACGAGACGGTGCGCTGCCAGACGAGGCCGTCATCGCCGCGTCGCCACAATTCGAGCTGGCGGAAGGGCGGCACGTTAAGGGTCGAGGCCTGCCCCTCCCCGTCCCACAGGCCGAGCTGCATCGAGCAGGCGGCGAGCCGGTTGAGCTGTTCCTTGAAGGCGCCGATGGTGCCGCGCTCGCCGCCGGTGACGGCGAACCCCATCGTTTTCATGAAGCCCGAGAGGCTGTCGGCGACCTCGATGGTCGGGCTGCGCTGGCGCACCGCCTCGGTGCAGAGGTGCAGCAGCACGAGCCGGGCCTTGGGGCCGTAGGGCAGGCCCTGCAGCTCCATCTCGCCGGTGATCGGGTTCTTGAGGCGCCCCGCCGAGAGGCTGAGCGAGTTGCGGCCGTATTCGCGCACGAAGTCGCGGGCGTCGCCGGGATCGCGGTAGGGCAGGCCGCAGAGCGCCAGCACCGAGTGCAGGTGCTGAAGGTTTTCCGGGCCGGTGGGCTCGCTCTCGATCACCTCGCGCACGGCGTCGCGGCGGCGGCGGTCGCGGCCCATGGCCTCGCGGGCCTCGGCCTGCGCCCCCTCCTGGGCCCGGGCGGCGTCACGCTCGCGCTGGCGGAACAGCAGGTGCTCGACGATCGGCGCGAACAGGAACCCGCCCCGCGCCGCCTCCAGCTCCGCCTGCAGATCCGGGTCACGGATCGCGGCGATCTTGGCCTCAAGCCCCGACATCGCCTGCCCTCAAGGCCTCCCGCTGCATGTCACGTCGTGTTCGCCTTCATCCAAGCCTCGGGCTCCGGACGGAATCGTCGGAGGACCCTCAGGGCCGCAACCGATCTGTCACGATTCGGCTCCGCGGAGTCCCGTGGCCTTTCGGAGTTTTCCCGGGAATCCACGCTTGGACGGCCGAGTCCTGCACAGGCGCGTCGTCCTCGGTCGGAGGAGGGGCAGATTCCAGGCACGCAGAGTTCCATACGCCCGTCGGCCGGCCCGAATCCGCCTGCGCAGAGTTCAATACGCCTCCCGACTCCGGACTTGTCCCCGCTCTTCCGCGGCCAAACCGCGTTTTGCACGCTGAATCCAGTACGCGCCCACGCAGAATCCGATGCGACAGGCCCCGTCGGTTGCGCAGAATCCGATGCGGGGCTGCGCAGAGTTCGATGCGGTTCCGCGCAGAGTTCCATGCGCGAAGGGGGCTCAAGCCACGGGGGGATCACGGCTTTTCCGCCTCCCCTATAACTTGCTGAACTGACTCCCTGAGAATCCTTAACAGATAGCTTTCCTAGGGAGGGTGGAGCTGCGTTCGCCAAACCGAACGGAGGCTTTTTCTCTTCTTTTCAAAAGGAATACACGGAATTTTGCACAGGCTGTGCCCCTCCTCTCCCCGATCGAGAGCCCGCGAAGCGGCGCTGCGCGGCAGCGGCGGACGGTCTATGAGCGTGGCTTGGCTGAGGCCGGGCTTTCGGCGGGATGGGGCGAAAGAGCGATGGACGAGGCGCCGATCGACAGGCTGCTGACGCTGATGGCGCGGTTGCGCGATCCGGAACGGGGCTGCGCCTGGGACGTGCAGCAGAGCTATGCCAGCATCGTCCCCTACACGATCGAGGAGGCCTACGAGGTCGCCGACGCGGTCGAGCGCGGCGACCGGGCCGACCTGCGCGACGAACTCGGCGACCTTCTGCTCCAGGTCGTGTTCCAGGCGCGGATCGCCGAGGAGGAGGGCGCCTTCCGTTTCGCTGACGTCGCCGAGGCGATCTGCGCCAAGTTGATCCGGCGTCACCCGCACGTCTTCGACGCGTCCGGAGACTTCCTGCCGCCTGAGCGGCGTCCGACCGACCCGGCGGCGATCAAGGCGGCCTGGGAGACGATCAAGGCGCAGGAGCGCGCGGAGAAGGCGGCGACGGGCAAAACGGAAGCGGCGGGACCATTGGCCGGGGTCTCGCGCGCCCTCCCCGCCCTCGCCCGGGCCGACCGGATCTCGAAGCGGGCGGCCGGCGTCGGCTTCGACTGGCCGGACGCGGCCCAGGTCCTGGCCAAGGTGCGCGAGGAGACCGACGAGGTCGAGGAGAGCTTGGAGAAGGGCGAGCCGGAGGCGGTGTTCGAGGAGATCGGCGACCTGCTGTTCTCGGTCGCCAACCTCGCCCGTCACGCGGGCGTCGATCCGGAGGAGGCCCTGCGGCGCGGCACCCTCAAGTTCGAGCGCCGCTTCGCTGCCATGGCCGCCCGGCTCGCCGCCGAGGGCCACGCCCTGGAGGACACCGCCCTCCCCGCCATGGAAGCGGCCTGGCAGGCGGTAAAGCGCGACGAGAAGACATGAGGTTCGGGGATCCCAAAGGGCCTGAGGCCCTTTGGCGGGTTGTCAGGGCAGTGCCCTGACGTCGGCGGAGCCGTTTCGCAGGGCTCCGCCCTGCACCCGCGAAAGAACTTGTCCTTTCGAAACCTTCGATGAGGGACTCAGCCCTTCGTCCGCGGGTCGCCCTTCTTCGCGGGCTTCGGGTCCGGCGCCTTCGGCTTCAGGCGCTCCACGATCTGCTCCAGGGCGCGCTCGACCGCCGCCTGCTCCGGCGGTGCGGCGCCGTCTTGCGGGCGGTTCGTCCGGTTCGAATCGCGGCTCTTCGGCATGACCGCGAGCCTAGGGCTTGTTGTCACTTGATCCAATCGCAGGCTGCGGCGAGGCAGAGGACGCCTGTGAAGCTGGCGGCGGTCTTCTCGTAGCGGGTGGCCACCGCCCGCCATTCCTTCAGGCGCGCCCAGAGGCGCTCGACGCGGTTGCGGTTGGTGTAGATCCAGTCCGGGCAGCGGGTGGGTGCTTCGTTGCGCTTGGTGGGGACGGCCGGCTTGGCGCCCACGTCGCGGATGTGCTGACGGAAGCCGTGACTGGAGTAGCCGCGGTCGGCCACGACCCACAGCGGCACGCCAGGCAACTGGTCGAGCAACGGCACGGCGTGGGGCAGTTCGTGCGCCTGTCCCGGCGCGAGGCGGAAGGCGACGGCGCGGCCCGCGCCGTCGGCGATCACGCAAGCCTTGGTGCCATACCCGCCACGAGACCGGCCAAGCGCTTCACGACCGTCTCGCTCGGTCGCAGATCCCCCCTTTTGGCCGCACCTGCCGCCTTCTGGTGCGCCCGCATGTTGGTGCCGTCGAGGAACACCATGCCGAGTTGCACGCCGCGCTCCTGCACCAGGGCGAGCAGGCGCTCCCACACCCCGGCGCGCGCCCAGCGGATGAAGATCTGCGCCGCCCGCCACCACGGCCCGAACTCGTCTGGAATGGCGCGCCACTTGGCCCCGTTCTGGTGCCGCCACAGGATGGCCGAGAGCGTGCGTTGCAGGTCCTGCGGCGGGGTCTTCGCCTTCGGCCGGCAGGCATGCACCAGCGGCTCTAGAGCCGCCCACTGCGCGTCGTTCAGCATCAGCCCGCTCCATCCAGAGGACGGAAAACGCTCACACCCCCAAGACGTTCAGGCGACGACAGACCCTAGACAGGGTCACGAGCCGAAGACCACCGGTTGAGCCCGCTCGGATACGCTTTCGGTGCCGTTTTCCTCAGCGAAAAGCCTTTTGCTCCGCTGGGTTAATCTTAACGAGGTGCTCCGGTATCGCCCGTTCTTCGTGCCGCGAACGGCCAATCGATGGCGTGGACGGCGTAGAGGGCCCACCACACCATCACCGGCTGAAGCGCGAGGCGGGGGCCGTGATACCACCACGTGTCGGGGATCGGCGGCACGGCGATGCCCTCGACCGCCTGCTTGATGTTGGCCGGGAACACGCAGACCGCGTAGAGCGCCAGCATGATCCCGGCGACCCGCCGCAGCCGCGGCACGAACAGCGCCAGCGCACCCGCGATCTCGCACAGGCCTGTGCCGATCACCACGAGGCGGGGTGCGGGCACCCAACCCGGCATGATCGGCAGGAAGCGCTCGGTCGCCGCGAGATGGACGATGCCGATGAAGCCGTAGAGGCCGGTCAGGCCGATGCGCAGCCAGCGGCGGTCGTCGCGCATCTCGGATCAGGCGGAGCGATCGTCCTCGGAGCCTGTCTTGCTTTCCCCGGAGGGTGAGTTGCCGCGCGCGGCCTCCTCGGCCTCGGTGCCGGCCCGCTCCATCGGTCCCGGTTGCGACTTCAGCTTGCCCGTCGCCGGGTCCTTGGGCGAGACCGCGGCCCCGCTGCTCTGGTCGCGCTGTTCGTCCGCCATGCTCAGCCTCGTCATCCGCGTGGAATCGTGACGGGGCAACGTGCGGCGCGCGGGGCGGTTCGCGTCCCGCCCTCCCCGCTCCTCCGCCGCCCGGCCCTAGACCGCGATGCCGTGCAGATCGTAGGCGTCGGCCCGCTCGATCTTCACGGTGACGATGTCGCCGGGCCGCACGGGACGGCGCGACGTGACGTGGACGCTGCCGTCGATCTCCGGCGCGTCGGCCTTGGAGCGGCCCCGCGCAACCGTCGGGCCCGCCTCGTCGATGATGACAGACAGGCGCTTGCCCACCTTCGCCCGCTGCAAGCGTAGCGAGACGTGGCTCTGTGCCTCCATGAAGCGGCGCTTGCGCTCGGCCTTCACCTCCGGCGGCACCAGCAGCCCGAGGTCGTTGGCGGTGGCGCCCTTGACCGGCTCGTACTCAAAGCAGCCGACGCGCTCGAGCCGCGCCTCGCGAATCCAGTCGAGCAGTTCCTCGAACTCGGCATCGGTCTCGCCGGGGAAGCCAACGATGAAGGTCGAGCGGATGGCCAGATCCGGGCAGATCTCGCGCCAGCGCCGGATGCGGTCCAGCTGCTTCTCCTGGTTACCCGGCCGGCGCATGCGCTTGAGCACCGAGGGGCTGGCGTGCTGGAGCGGCATGTCGAGATAGGGAAGGATCTTGCCCTCGGCCATCAGCGGGATGACCTCGTCGACATGCGGGTAGGGGTAGACGTAGTGCAGCCGCACCCACGCCCCGAGCTCGCCGAGTTCCTTGGCTAGATCGTAGAACCGGGCGCGCACCTCCCGATCGCGCCACGGGCTCGTGGCGTAGCGGGTGTCGATGCCGTAGGCGGAGGTGTCCTGCGAGACGACCAGCAACTCCTTCACGCCCGCTTTGACGAGCTTTTCCGCCTCGCGCAGCACGTCGCCCGCCGGGCGGCTGACGAGATCGCCGCGCAAGCTCGGGATGATGCAGAAGGTGCAGCGGTTGTTGCAGCCCTCGGAAATCTTCAGATAGGCGTAGTGGCGCGGGGTGAGCTTGACCCCCTGCGGCGGGATCAGGTCGAGGAACGGATCGTGGGCGGGCGGCACCGCCTCATGCACCGCGGCGACCACCGACTCGTAGGCCTGGGGGCCGGTGACGGCGAGCAGGTTCGGGTACTTCTCGCGGATCTCTTCCGGCTGCGCGCCCATGCAGCCCGTCACGATCACCCGGCCGTTCTCGGCCATGGCCTCGCCGATCGCGGCGAGCGACTCGGCCTTCGCCGAATCGAGGAAGCCGCAGGTGTTGACGATGACGACGTCCGCCCCGTCATGGCGGCGCGACAGCTCGTAGCCCTCGGCGCGCAGATGGGTGAGGATGCGCTCGGAATCGACGAGCGCCTTGGGGCAGCCCAGCGACACGAAGGAGATCCGCGGCGCGGCGGCGCCCTTGGTGTCCGAGGGAGAGGCGGTTGCGGTCATGACGGCCCGTTGGGGCGGCCCTCCGGAACGGAGGCCCGCGCATCCTGCATCGAGAGCGGTGGATGCGCCGATATAACGGCATTGGGGCGCTGTTGCGAGCGTGGCCGGTAGGATCGTCAGAAGCCCAGTTCGGCGTGCGAGCCGAGGCGCACCAATTGGAGCGTTTCCGTTCCTGCAAGCCGATAGATCAGCACCAGATCCGGCTTCACGTGGCAGTCCCGATGGTCGGCCCAGTTGCCGGTCAGGGCGTGGTCGCGCAGGCGCGCCGCCAGGGGGCGATCCGCGGCCAACTCGGTCAGCACCGCCGTCAGGTCGGCTTGAAGGCTCGCCCGGTGCCTGCCCTTCATCTCCCGCTTATAGTCACGCTTGAACTGCGTGGTTCGCTCAATCGTCCGCATCGAGATCGGCCATCAGCGCCTCGACGCTCGGTGAAGCCCGGAAGGTTACCGGACCGCGCCTCGCGGATGGCTGCGATGGTCGTTTCGTTGGGAACCAGAGGCTCGAAGGGAAGCGCCTTCTCGCGCGCGACGCGCACGAGCATCATGCGAACCGCATCGGAGACGGTCAGCCCCATGGCCTTGAGAACGGCTGTGGCCTCTGCCTTGGTGTCGGCATCGATCCGCGCCTGGATCAGCGACTTGGTCGGCATGGCGGCTCCTTGAGCTGCCTGACAGTGTCGTGCAGCGTGGAACGCGCTGCAAGCGCGTCCGGTGCGACTCTACGAGGCGAGGCCATGGTGGCCCCTCTCAGCTTTTTCTCTCTTTGCGGCGTTGAAAGCTAGAAGATATTATTTCACAGCGGCTTTGTACACGAGCCTCAGACAGCACTTCATCTTCGGGCTGAGCGGCTGCATACCCCGCCCGCGAGACCGGAACGCGGGAGCGATTGACGGGAGGGTGCCGCGCGCCCTTGGGTGAATTCCAATGAGCGCCGCACGAGGCATGACGGCCGAGCCCATGGTCTGGACCCGCGAGATTCCCTTCATCGACCCGGTCGCGGCCGCGGCGCGGCTCGCCCGGTTGCCCGGCCTCGCCTTCCTCGACAGCGCCATGCGGCACGATACGCTCGGCCGCGTCTCGGTGCTGGCCGCCGGCCCGTTCGCGCGGTTCCGCTACAGCGATGGTCGTGCCACCCTGGACGGGCGCGCGGTGCCCGGCTCGCCCATCGCGGCGTTGCGGGCCTGCCTCGCGCCCTACCGTCTGGCGCCCCGGCCCGACCTGCCCGCCATTCCGGGAGCGATCGGCTATTTCGCCTACGATCTCGGTGCGAGCCTGGAGCGGGTCGCGGCCCCGGCGCGCCGGGCGGGACTCACCGACGACATCGCCTTCAACCTCTACGACACCCTGCTCGCCGTCGATCATGGCCGTGGCACCTGCCTGCTGATCGCAACCGGCTTTCCCGAAGCCGATGGACCGGCCCGCGAGGCACGGGCGCGGGCGCGGCTTGATGCCTTCGCCGATTGGCTCGCCGCCCCGTCCGAGCCGCTGCCGAAATGGACGGGCGCCCGCCTCACATGGCGCTCGAACTTTTCGCGGCAAAGCTATGAGAACGCAGTCGAAAAGGTCCGCGACTATATCCGCGCCGGCGACATCTATCAGGCCAACATCGCCCAGCGTTTCGCCGCCGACCTGCCGCCCGGTTTCGACCCGTTCGCCTTCTACCGGCGGCTCCGCGAGACCAACCCGGCGACCTTCGGCGCCTATCTCGATTTCGACGGGCTCACCGTCGCCTCCTCCTCGCCGGAGCGCTTCCTCAAGTTGGAGGGGCGGGCGGTCGAGACGCGGCCGATCAAGGGCACCGTGGCCCGCGATCCCGATCCCGCCCGCGACGCCGAGATCGCCGCCGCGCTCCAGGCCAATCCGAAGGAGCGGGCCGAGAACATCATGATCGTGGACCTGCTGCGCAACGACCTGTCGCGGGTGTGCGAGCCGGGCAGCGTGCGGGTGCCGACCCTGTGCGGGCTGGAATCCTATGCCGGCATCCACCATCTCGTCTCGGTGGTGACGGGTACGCTGCGCGAGGGTTCGGATGCGCTCGACCTCATCCAAAAAACCTTTCCCGGGGGCTCGATCACCGGCGCGCCGAAGCTCAGGGCCATGGACATCATCACCGAGATCGAGACGGATGCGCGCGAGCTCTATTGCGGGGCGATCGGCGCGCTCGGCTTCGACGGATCGCTCGACACCTCGATCGCGATCCGCACCGTGTTCATGGCGAAGGGGCAGGCCGTGCTCCAGGCGGGCGGGGGCGTGACGCTGCTCTCCGAGCCCGGCCCCGAATACGAGGAGACGCTGACCAAGGCGGCCCGCGTCTTCGCGGCCTTCGAGGAGGAGGCGCCATGATCCTCGTCGTCGACAACTACGATTCCTTCGTCTTCAACGTGGTGCGCTATTTCGAGGAGTTGGGCGAGACCGTCGAGGTCGTGCGCAACGACGCGCTCGATGTGGCCGGCATCCGCGCGCGGAACCCGGAGGCGGTGGTGATCTCGCCCGGCCCCTGCACCCCGGCGGAGGCCGGCGTGAGCCTGCCGGCCATCCGCGAATTGTCCGGCGAGCTGCCGATCCTCGGCGTCTGCCTCGGGCATCAGGCGATCGGTGCGGCGTTCGGCGGCCGGGTCGAGCGGGCGGGCCGCCCGCTCCACGGCCACGCCACGCCGATCCGGCACGGGGGCGAGCGGCTGTTCGCAGGGCTGCCGCAGCCGATGCAGGTCGGGCGCTACCATTCGCTGATCGTGGCGCCGACGCCGGAGATGGAGCGCCACCTCACGGTCGATGCCGCCTCCGGGGAGGGGGAGGTGATGGCGCTGTCGCACCGCAGCCACCCGACCTGGGGCATCCAGTTCCACCCGGAATCGGTGCTGACCGAGAACGGCCACGCGCTGTTTTCCAACTTCCTGAAGGAGGCCCGTGCGTGGCGGGCGGCGGGCGCGCCGGAGCGGACGGACAGGCTCGCCGATGCTGTGGTCTAACGGGCGGCTGGTCGAGGGCGGCACCCTCCCCTTCGCCATGGGGGACCGTGGCCTGCTGCTCGGCGACGGCGTGTTCGACACCGCCCTGGCGATTCAGGGGCAGGTCGCCTTCGAGGCCGCCCATGTCGCCCGCCTCGCCGCCGCCGCGGAAGCGCTCGGCTTCGCGATCGCGCGGGAGCGGATCGTCGAAGCGATGCGCGCGCTGGCCAGCACCGCGCCGCTCGCGGCGATCCGCACCACGTTGACCCGCGGCCCCGGTCCGCGCGGGCTGGCGCCCCCGCCCGAGCCGAACCCGTTCCTGTTCGGCAGCGCCGCCCCGGCCCGCGCCGCCCTGTTCTTCGCGCCCTTGCGGCTGGCGCTCACGCAGATCGCCCGCAACGAGACCTCGCCGGCCGCGCGCCTCAAGACCCTCGGCTATCTCGATGCGGTGCTCGCCGCCCGCGCGGCGCAGGCGCAAGGCTTCGATGAAGCTCTGTTCCTGAACACGCGGGGCCGCGTGGCCTGCGCCGGCACCGGCAATGTTTTTGCGATTCTCGGGGGGACGCTCGTCACGCCGCCGCTGGAGGACGGCGTCCTGCCGGGTATCGTTCGGGCCGAGCTTGTTGCCAGGATCGCGCCGAGCCTCGGCATCGCGGTCGAAGAGCGCCCTCTCCTGCCCTCGGATCTGGCGGCGGCGGAGGCGCTGTTCGTCACCAACTCGCTGCGCCTGCTCGCCCCCGTGACCGCGCTCGGTGCGCAGCCCTATGACAGCGCCGGGCACGGGGCGGTTCGCAGCCTCTACGCGGCTTTGCGGGAAACCGTGGCGGCGGAGTGCGGCGTCGAGGCGGACGCCCTCGACCCGTAATCCCGTAATCCCGGGATCTCAGCCGAGCGCCGTGCTGGCGATGCGCCCGACCCCTGCTCGCTCCATCTGGTTCCAGGCCCGCGGCAGCGAGCCGTCGAGATCGATGCCGCGCACGGCATCCTCGATCACGAAGGCCTCGAATCCGGCGGCGCGGGCATCCAGCGCGGTCCAGAGCACGCAGAAATCGGTGGCGAGGCCGGCGAGGAACAGGCGGGTCAGGCCGCGCTCGGCGAGGTAGCCGGCCAACCCGGTGCGGGTCCGCCGGTCGGCTTCCATGAAGGCCGAGTAGCTGTCGATGCCGGGGTGAGTGCCCTTGCGGATCACCAGTTCGGCCCGCTCCGTCCTGAGGCCCGCGGCCAACTCGGCGCCGTGCGTGCCCTGCACGCAGTGCTCCGGCCAGAGCACCTGTTCACCGTAGGGCAGCTCCGTGGTGTCGAAGGGTGCCTTGCCCGGATGGCTCCCGTGGAACGAGGCATGCCCGGGCGGGTGCCAGTCCTGGGTCAGGATGACGTGAGGAACGCACGCGGCCAGCCGGTTGACCGGGGCGATGACGGCATCGCCGTCGGGCACGGCGAGCGCCCCGCCGGGCAGAAAATCGTTCTGCACGTCGATAACGAGCAGAACGTCGTGTTCGGTCAGTCTCATCGCCAAGTCCAGGGTTCCGAGGGACGACCTTCGCCCGTGACCGGAGATCACGGGCGAAGATCACCTTCTCCAGGTTGATCGCATTTTCTTCACGCGAACCGGCAACCACTTCGCTCGAAAATGCTCACGATCCCTCGGCGGGGCCGGGCAGAGCCCGGAATCCCTTCGTCCTAGGATACGAGGATCACGGCGTCATCACCGTCGTCCCGGTCGTCTGCCGCCCCGCGAGATCGCGGTGAACCTGCGCCGCGTCGGCGAGCTTGGCGCGGGCGTGGATCGGGATTTTCACCGCGCCGCTTGCCACCACCTCGAACAGCTCGGCCGCGTTGGCGTCGAGGCTTTCGCGGGTGGCGATGTGGGTGAAGAGGGTCGGGCGGGTGGCGTAGAGCGAGCCCTTGGCGGCGAGGATGCCGATGTCGAAGGCCTCGATCGCCCCGGAGGACGAACCGAAGCTCGCGAAGATGCCGAAGGGGGAGAGGCAGTCGAGCGAAGCGGGGAAGGTCGCCTTGCCGACGCCGTCATAGACCACCGGCACGCCCTTGCCCCCGGTGATCTCCTTTACGCGGGCGGCGAAATCCTCGTCGCGGTAGAGGATGACGTGGTCGCAGCCATGCGCGCGCGCCAGCTCCGCCTTCTCGGCCGAGCCGACGGTGCCGATCACGGTGGCGCCGAGATGCTTGGCCCATTGCGTGGCGATGAGCCCGACGCCGCCGGCGGCGGCGTGGAACAGGATCGTGTCGCCGGGCTGCACCCGGTAGGTCCGTCGCAGCAGGTATTGCGCGGTGAGGCCTTTGAGCATCATCGCCGCGGCGGTCTCGTCGGAAATCGAATCCGGTACGTGGACGACGCCCTTGGTGTCCACGGTCACTTCCTCGGCATAGGTGCCAGTGGCGCCGGCATAGGCGACGCGTTCGCCGACGCGGAAATCGGTGACGCCCTCGCCCAGGGCATCGACCACGCCCGCGCCCTCCTTGCCGAGGGTGAAGGGGAGCGAGGGCGCCTTGTAGGCGCCGGAGCGGAAGTAGATGTCGATGAAGTTGACGCCGACGGCGGTCTGGCGGACGCGGATCTGGCCCGGCCCCGGCTCGGGCGAGGGCACGTCCTCGTAGACCATCGCCTCCGGCCCACCGTAGGCGTGTACCCGGATCGCTTTCATCGCCGTCTCCCGCGTTCCCGTCTCGAACTACGGTCGAGATATCGGTCCGGCGGAGCCAGACAAGTGCCCCAAGGGGTTCCGAGCGGCTTATGCCCGAAGGACACCGGCCAATTGGGCACAAGCCAAGTGGGCGGGTTCGCCCGTCACTCCTCCCGGACCGCGACCTGCATGCCCATGCCCGCGAGGCAGCGCTCGATGCGCTGCGTGAGGTCGGGCGTCAGTTCGCGCACATGGACGTGCAGGGTGGCGGTATCCTCCGGGCTCACGATGACCCGATAGCGCAGGCCCTCATCCTCCATCTGGCGCAGCAGGTTGGTGCTTGCCGTGGTCATCGCCGCGATGTGCTGCGCGACCAGGTCGGGCCTCATCATACGCGGCCGCGCCGCCCGCCGGCCGTGCCGTCCGTTCCGGAGGTGGCGGGGATGGTGCTCCCGCTGCGCTGCGGCCTGACATCCTCGACGGGCGGAAACAGCCGCGCGAGGCCGCGCGCAACACCCGAGAGCACGGGATCCAAGGACGAGCCGAGCCGTGTCCGCTCGGACTCCGGCTGCGAGGTGATGAATGGCTTCATGGTACGCCCCCCTCGGACGTCAATGATGGTTCTGTCCCGGAGAGCGTGCGGCGAGAGCGCGCAGTTCCCTCAACATAAGTTGGCAATGCCGGGCGCGTGAATTGGTTTCATTTGAATTTGATCCCGCCACGCTTGGACGTCCGGCTGCTCCCGGAACCTCAGGGCCATCGCTTGAAGGCGTTGACCCTGGTTTCTTGCAGGCCTCATGCGCTGGCGCCCGGCTCCGCGGGCTGATGCATCCGCTCCGTGCGGCGCTCTTCGCGCCGCGAAGCCGCTTCTACGGCTTCGGGCAAGGTGCTGCTCGGACCCTCGGCCGCACTTGACCCCAGGCCGGCCGCACCTCTGTAGGAAGTCGGTCTTCGATCCTCGTTTTGAGGGCCCTTCCGAGAGCCCTTTTAGGAGTCTCCCGTCGTGACGGTCCCGGTGCAGACGTCCCCCGCCCGCCCCTCCGCCGCGCCGCCGCGCTTCACCGTGGCGGTTGTGGGTGCCGGGGCGGCAGGCCTTGCCGCTGCCCTGGCGCTCGCCCGCGACGGGGTGGAGACCGCGCTGGTCGGGCGTCACGCGCCGGTGGCGGACGGGCGCACCGTGGCTTTGCTCGACGGCTCGGTGCGGTTCCTGAGGGTGCTCGGCGCATGGGACGAGATCGCCCCGCATGCGAGCCCGCTCGCCGAACTTCAGATCGTCGACGACACCGGCAGCCTGTTCCGGCCGCCGCCCGCCCGCTTCTCGGCCGCGGAGATCGGCCTCGACGCCTTCGGCTGGAACGTCGAGAGCGCCCGCCTCGTGGAGACCCTTCGGCGTCAGGCCCGCACCACGCCGGGCCTCACCCTGTTCGAGGCGGATTCGGCCGGCATGCGTCTTGAGCAAGACGCAGCGGTGCTGGACCTGGAGGATGGGCGCAGCCTCGCGGCGCAACTCGTCGTGGGCGCCGATGGGGGCCGCTCGCCGCTTCGGGCGGCGTCTGCCTTGCGCACCCGCGAATGGTCCTACCCGCAGGCGGCGCTCACCACCCTGCTCGCCCACGAGCGGCCCCACCGCGACATCTCCACCGAGTTCCACACCCGCAACGGACCCTTCACCCTGGTGCCGCTCCCCGGCGGCTACCGCTCCAGCCTCGTCTGGGTTACGGCGGAGCCGGCGGCCAAGCGGCTCTCGGGGCTCGACGACCGGGATCTCGCCGCGGCGGTGGAGCATCAGGCCCGCTCGATGCTCGGCGCCATGCGGATCGATGGCCCGCGCGGCCTCGTGCCGATGCGCGGCCTCTCGGTGGAGCGGCCGGTGGCCGACCGCCTCGCCCTGATCGGCGAGGCCGCCCACGTCTTCCCGCCGATCGGGGCGCAAGGGCTCAATCTCGGCCTGCGCGATGCGGCGGCCGTGCGGGATGCGGTGTTCACCGCCCGCGAGGCGAACCGCGATCCGGGGGCACCAGCCTCGCTCGCGGGGTTCGGACGCAACCGGGGCGTCGATGCGCGGCTGCGGGGTGCGGCGGTGGACATGCTCAACCGCTCGCTGCTCACCGATTTCCTGCCCGTCGATGCCCTGCGGGGCCTCGGCCTCGTGGTGCTCGGGGCGATCCCGCCCCTGCGGCGCATCGTCATGCGCGAGGGCGTGCAGCCGCGGCTCGGCGCGCCGAGCCTGATGCGCTGATTCATTTCGGAGTTTCGGGGTGAGCGCGGGACGCGCGCCCAACGCCCCAAAAAATCACAAAATATCGCCGTAGAGATCGACCGTCTCGAAGCCGCGCGGGGCCAGCCGTTCGGCGAGCAAGCGGCGGTGGCAGCGGGCCGGATCGCGCTCGAAGCAGAGCAGGCAGATCGGTTGTTCCGCGGCGAGGTCGGCCAGGGCGTCGAGGGCGAGCCCGCCATCGGCGGTGTCGAGCACTTCCTCGCAATAGATCCGGCGCATCAGCCCGGCATCGTCGGCGCGAGCCGCCTCGCGGCCGGATTTCGGCGTGCCGAGACCCCGGAAATGCGCATAGCCGAGTCCGGCTTCCGTGAGACCCGCCTTCAGCGCGCCTTTCGAGAAACCGCGCTTGCGCGAGTTGGCCACCGCCCGCACGTCGGCGAGCAGGGACACGTCCGCCGCCTTCAGGGCCGCGTGCAGGCGCTCCGGCGTCAGGCCTTCGTATCCGATGGTGAACAGAATCTTGCGCATCGCCGGCTCAGGGAAAATTCAGGATCGACAACGTTTTAGATGGGGGCAGCCCGCCCGCCGGACAGCGTCGGCGGCGCGTATGTGCCTGCGGCGCAACGCCTTCCGGAAATCCGCCGCAATGCCAGCAAAGTTCTGTTAACCGGATCAAGGGCATCGAATACCCATTGAAGTCGCACGCAAGAAGTGGCGGGCCGTCGATGTCGCTGGACACCGAAATTTCCTCGAGGCTCGCACCGGCTCCGCGCGGATGGCTCAAGCGCGGGCTCGCCGCGCTGATGCTCTCCGGGCTCGCGGCCTGCGCCGCGCAGAACGACTTCTACCCCACCAAGGGTGATGCCAAGCCCCATCCCGGCGTCGCGCGGGCTAAGGGCCACCCGATCCAGGGCATCGACATCTCGAAATGGCAGGGGCCGATCAACTGGGCCTCGGTCAAGAGCGCGGGCACGCAGTTCGCCTACATCAAGGCGACGGAGGGCGGCGACCACGTCGACGAGCGCTTCCTCGAAAACTGGGACGGTGCGGGCCGCGCCGGCGTGCCGCGGGGCGCCTACCACTTCGTGTTCTGGTGCCGCTCGGCCGAGGACCAGATGGCGTGGTTCAAGCGCAACGTGCCGAACGACCCGACCGCCCTGCCCCCGGTGCTCGACGTGGAATGGAACGGCCACTCGGCGAAGTGCCCGAAGAAGCTGCCCAAGGCCCAGGCCCTGTCGATGATCCGCTACATGCTGGACGAGATGGAGGCCTATACCGGCAAGCGGCCGATCATCTATACGGACATCACCTTCCACAAGGACGTGCTGGAAGACGAGCTGCCCGACTATCCCCACTGGGTCCGCTCCACGGCGGCCGAGCCCGAGCAGCGCTACGCCAACCGCAAGTGGATGCTCTGGCAGTTCACCTCGACCGGGCGCGTGCCCGGCGTGCGCGGCGACGTCGATCGCAACGCCTTCTACGGCAGCCCGACCGAGTGGGCCTCGTTCCTCGCCACCGATTGCGACCCGCGGGAGCATCGGCGCCTGTCGAGCCAGGGCCTCTGCACCGGCAAGTAGGCGGGCAAGCAGGCGAGTAAGTGGGGCGAGGCGGGGAACGGAAGGAGCCGCCGGTCGCGGCTTCCGTCCTCGGATCAACGCATCCTCTGTGGTGTGACCGTTCTTCGCGCTTGCTTCCAGGCGCGCGATACGACGTGGCCGTGACCTTGCCCGTGGCCTGATTTTTTTTGTGTTCAACCTGCGATATGTCTACTTGTAGACAGACTGAGCGGCAACCGTTGCGCTAGGAGCCGGCTCGGCGACCAGACGGACTTCGAGTTGTACATGCCTTCGGCCACAGAGCGCTGCTTTGAAGGCAATCTGCTCCTGAACTGTCTGAGCCCTGAGGATCGCGGCCTGCTTCTGCCCGATCTGGAGCGGCTGGAATACCAGCGCGGCGAGACGCTGTTCGCCGCCGGCCGCGAGGTGGATTTCATCACCTTCCCCCTCGAGCAGACCGTGGTCACCCTGCTGATCTCGATGATCGACGGGCGCAGCGCCGAGACTGCCACGATCGGCCGCGAGGGCGCGGTGGGAGGCGTGGTCAGCAATGGCGGCCTGCCCGCCTCGACCCATGCCCTGATCCAGATCGCCGGTCCGGTTCTGCGGATGGACTCGGTCCGGCTTCAGGAGGCCAAGCGCCGCTCGGAATCCCTGCGCAACCTGTTCACCCGCTACTCCGACTGCCTGCTCGCGCAGGTGCTGCAATCGGTCGCCTGCAACGCCCTCCATCCGATCGAGGAGCGCTGCCTGCGCTGGCTCCTGACGCTTCAGGACCGCCTCGACAACAACGTTCTGCCGATCACTCAGGAATCGCTCGCCGCGATGCTCGGCGTGCAGCGCACCTATCTCACCCGCATCCTGCGGATGCTGCAGCAGCAGGGACTGATCGAGGTCGGGCGCGGGCGCATCACCGTCGTCAACCGGGCGGCGATCGAGGAGGTCGCCTGCGAGTGCCATGCCTGCGTCAAGCGCCATTACGAGACCGTGCTCGGCGCGGTCTACAGCCCGAGCGGGCGCCTCATCGCCATCGAGCCGCCCGAATAGAGCATCGTTCCGCAAGGTGAATTCCGGCTTTCGGACAAAGACGATGCTCTCGGTCGCCCCCGAGCCAGCCGGACACCTCGGATTATCCATCCGGGAGCACGGCGATTCCGGCAGGTGTCTTGTGCCCGACACGTCACCGGGGCACCATCGCGCCCGTCCGGATGGCGGGCCGCTTCAGGCGGCTCCGGAAGAAGGGCGCCGGGTTCGTCCTTGCCGGGTCCGTCCATGAGCCGACCGCCCGACGATTGTCCAGCATCCGGTGAGGCCGGCGCAGAGGCCGAGAGGCTGGCCGCGCTGACCTGCTACGGCATCCTCGACACGCCCGCCGAGGCCGCGTTCGACGATGCCGTGGCTTTGGCCGCCCAGCTCTGCGCCACGCCGACCGCCCTCGTCAGCCTGGTGACCGGCGACCGACAATGGTTCAAGGCGCGGCTCGGCTTCGCCCCCGGCGAGACCGGGCTCGACCGCTCGGTCTGCGTTCACGCCCTGGCCGGGCGCGGCTTGCTGGTCATCCCCGATCTCGCGGCCGACCCGCGCACCCGCACCAACCCGCTGGTCACGGCGGAGCCCGGCATCCGCTTCTATGCCGGCGCGCCCCTGGTGACGCCTGAGGATCGGGCGATCGGCACCCTGTGCGTGCTCGACACCAAGCCCCGGCCGGAGGGGCTGAGCGCGGCCCAAGGGGCCGGTCTCGAAGCGCTCGCCCGCACGGTGATGACGCAGCTCGAACTGCGCCGGGGCATCGCGGCCCGGAAGACCGAGGCCGCGGCCCTGGCCGACAGCGAGTTCCGTCTGCGGCTGGCGATCGAGGCGGCCGGTGCCGGCATCTTCGACTACGACCTCGTGGCGGGCACCCTCGCTTGGGACGGGCGGACCCGCGCCCTGTTCGGGGTCGGGCCGGACGAGGCCGTGAGCTATGCCGGCACGTTCCTCGCCCGCCTCCACCCCGAGGACCGGGCGCGCACCGATGCCGCCGTGCAGGCGGCCCTCGACCCGGCCGGGCCCGGCCTGTTCGATGCCACCTACCGCACCGTGACGGCGGACGGCACGGTGATCGCCTGGGTCGCGGCCCGCGGCACCCTCGTCGTCGAAACGGATGAGGGGATCAAACGGGCGCGGCGCTTCGTCGGCACGGTGCGCGACGTCACCGCCGAGCGCACGGCGCAGGTCGCCGTCGCCGCCACCGAGGAGCGCTACCGCCTCGTCACCCGCGCCACCAACGACGCGATCTGGGACTGGGACCTCGCCGCCGACCACGTGCTGTGGAACGAGGCCCTTCAGGCCGCCTATGGCTGGGCACCGGAGACGGTCGAGCCGACCGGCCGGTGGTGGCTCGACCACATCCACGCCGAGGATCGCCCCCGCGTCGAGGCGGGCATCCGCCGCGTCATCGGCGGCGGCGGCCACGATTGGCACCACGAATACCGCTTCTGCCGCGCCGACGGCGCCTACGCCGACGTGCTCGATCGCGGTTCGATGGTGCGCGGGGCCGACGGCAGGCCGCTGCGCATGATCGGCGCCATGCTGGATCTGACCGAGCGCAACCGCGTCGCCGCCCAGCTCCGGGCGGTGGTCGAGGGCGCGAATATCGGCATCGTGCAGATCGATCCGCGCACCATGATCGCGCTGGAGGCCAACCCGAAGCTCTGCGCGATCTGGGGGGCGGAGGAATCCGACATCGTCGGGCATTCCATTGCCAAGTGGACGCCGGAAGCGGATGCGGCGGAGCGCGACCAGCTCCACCGCCGGCTCGCCGCGGGCGAGATCGTGCGCGAGACCCTGGAGAAGCGCTACCGCCGCAAGGATGGGCGCCTGATCTGGGGCCGGGTCAATCTCGTCTCGCAGGCCCGCGGCGAGGCGCTCCAGGCCACGGCGATGATCGAGGACATCACCGCGGAGAAGGCGACCGAGGCACGCCAGACGGCGCTGATCGAACTCGGCGACACCTTGCGCGACGCCGCCGGACCCGCCGAGATCCGTGGGATCGCGGCCCGGATCCTCAGGCGCAGCCTCGACCTCTCGGAGGCGGGCTACGCGGCCATCGATGCCACCGTCGGCGGCTTCGCGACCGGGCGCGCGAGACCGGACGGGACGATGAGCCCCGCGCCGTTTCCGGCCATGCTCGCGCGGCTGCGCCGCGGCGAGATCCTGGCCGTGCCCGATCTGACCGCCGAACCGGACCTCGCGCCGGATGCGGGCGGCTACGCGGCGGCCGGCGCCCGTGCACTGATCGGCGTGCCCTTGACCCGGCGGGGCGCCCTCGTCGGCCTCGTCTATGCCCACGCCGCCGAACCCCGGGCCTGGGACGCGGGCGAGGTCGATTTCGTCCGCGAGGTGGCCGGACGGATCTCCGTGGCGCTCGCTCGCATCCAGGCCGAGGAGCAGCAGCGCTTCCTCAACCGCGAACTGAGCCACCGGCTGAAGAACACCCTGACCATGGCCCAGGCCATCGCCTCGCAGACGCTGCGCAACGCGACCGACATCGCCTCGGTGAAGGAGGCGCTGGTGGCCCGGCTGGTGGCGCTCGGCAAGGCGCACGACATCCTGCTCTCGGGCGAGGGCGAGGGGGCGGCGCTGGAGGCGGTGATCGCCGGCGCGCTCACCATCCACGACGACGGCGAGCCCGGCCGCATCCACCTGTCCGGCCCGGACCTGGAGGTCGGGCCGAAAGCCGCCCTGTCGCTGGCGCTGATGATCCACGAACTCGCCACCAATGCCGCCAAGTACGGCGCCTTCTCGGTGCCGGGCGGGCGCGTCGGGGTGAACTGGCACGTCGCGCGGGCGCGTTGGCCGGAGGATGCGGAGGATGCGGGGGAGGCCGAGCCGGTCATCACGATGACCTGGGCCGAGACCGGCGGGCCGCCGGTCGCCGCGCCCACCCGCAAGGGTTTCGGCTCGCGGCTGATCGAGCGCGGGTTCTCCGGGGCGGTCGGCGGCGAGACGCAGATGATCTACGCCCGAGAAGGGGTGACGTGCCGGATCAGGGCGCCCCTGAAGGGGCTTCTCGAAAAACGAATAGCGCCAAAAGCGACGTAGGGGGCAACGAACCCGCCCGCTCGCCGCTTGTCGGCAGGACGCCCAGGCATGCTCCCAGGCGCGCTCCAACGACATCCGGGACGCCTCATGGATCTGCCCGTTCCCCCTGCCCCGGACGGTGACGGGCGGCCGCTGGCACTCGTCGTGGAAAGCGAAACCGCCGCGCGTATCGAAACGGCGGATCGTCTGGCGGAGGCGGGCTTCGAGGTGCTGGAGGCCTGGAGTGCGCAGAGCGCGCTCCTCCAGATCGAGCGCCATGCGGGGCTGCGCCTCGTCGTCGTCGATGCCGACCTGCCTTTGACCTTGCCCGAGGACCGGTTCGCCCTGACCTGCGAGATCGCCCGGCGCCGGCCGGATCTCGCCCTCATCGCCCTCTCGGCCGGTCCTTCCCCCGACGCCGGCACGCTGCCCGCGGGCGTTCGCTTCGCTACCAAGCCCCTCACGCTGGCCTTCGCCCGGGAGGCGCTGGCGCAGCTTTTTTGCGCGTGAGGGTCGGGCTTTACGCCGTCGCGCCCTGCTCCTCCTTGCCTGTCTCCCCTTGGCCCGGCTCGCTCGCCGTCGCGCCCTCCCCCCGCAGCCGCTCGGCGGCGACGTAGAAGACCGGGGTGACGAACAGGGTCAGGATCGTGGCCACCAGCAGGCCGCCGATCACCACCGTGCCCATGGAGAGCCGGGCGCCCGCGCCTGCGCCGCTGGCGATGGCGAGCGGCACCGAGCCGAGGATGAAGGCGAACGAGGTCATCAGGATCGGGCGCATCCGCATCCGCGTGGCGTGCTGGGCCGCCTCCAGCGCGTCCTTGCCCTGTCGGCGCAGATCCTCGGCAAAGGAGACCAGCAGGATCGCGTTCTTGGCCGCCAGGCCGACGAGAAGCAGCAGGCCGATCTGCCCGAACACGTCGAGCGGCATGCCGCGCAAGGCCAGGAACCCGACCGCCCCGAAGATCGCCAGCGGCGTGGCGAGCAGGATCACCAGCGGCATGCGCAGGCTCTCGTACTGCCCGGCCAGGAAGCAGAAGATCATGAACACGCCGAGGCCGAAGATCAGCGGCGCGACGTTGCCGGCGATCTTTTCCTGATAGGCGATCTCGGACCACTCGATGGAGCTGTTGCGCGGCAGATCCTCGGCTAGGGCCTCGATCGCCTCGATCACCGTGCCGGAACTGGAGCCGGGGGCGACCGTCACCGCCACCTCGATCGCCGGATAGGTGTTGTAGGACAGGACCGCCGTCGGCCCGGTGCTGAACTTCGCCTGGACGAGCGATCCGAGGCGCACCGGCTCGCCCTGCGCGTTGAGGACCGTCAGCGCCTCGAGATCCTGGAACAGGCGCCGCCCGGACGCGTCGCTCTGGACATAGACTTGGTAGACGAAGCCGAAGCGGTTGAAGAGGTTGACGAAGCTCGACCCGACATAAGTGCCGAGCGCCTCGAACAATCGCGCCAGCGGCACGCCGAGCTGCTCGGCCTTGGCCCGGTCGATGTCGAGGCGGATCTGCGGCACGCCCCAATCGGTGGTTGGCGTCGCGTTCGCCACCCCCGGCAGGGCGCGGATCTTCTCGATGAAGGTACTGGCCGTCTGCGCCAGACCGAGGCCGCCATTGCCCGAGCGATCCTGGATCTCCAGCGTCAGGCCGCCGCGGGAGCCGAGCCCCGGTAGCGGCGACGGTGCGGCGATGCGCACCTGCCCGTCGGGATCGTGCTTGAAGCGCTCCTCCATGTCGCGGATCAGGTCGTCGACCGTGGTGGTGCGCTCGTCCCAGGGCTTCATGACGGGGATGTTGAAGCCGTAGAACGGGGCCACGGTGTCGGCGAGGAAGCTGCGCCCGCTGACGCCGATGGTGTGATCGACGTCAGCGCGGGCGCGTAGCACTTCGCCGAAGCGGGCGTTCATCGCCTCCGTGCGCTGCACCGAGGCGCCGAGCGGCATCGCCACTTCGGCGTAGAGATAGCCCTGGTCCTCGTCCGGCACGAAGCCGGTGGGACGCTGCATCAGCAGCAGCACGGTGGCGCCGGCGAACAGCACGAACACGGCCAGCGTCAGGACGATGTGGCGGGAGAGCCATCCGATCGTGCGGGCCACGAAGTCGGCCGAGCGCTCCAGAGCGACGTTGAACCAGTCCAGCGGCTTGCGCCACCAGCGCGTCTTTCGAGGCCCGTCCTTCGCGTGGGGCTTCAGCAGCAGGCCGCACAGGGCCGGCGTCAGGGTCAGCGAGACGATCGCCGAGATCAGCACCGAGATGGCGATAGTGAGCGCGAACTGGTTGTAGAGCTGACCCGTCAGTCCGGGGATGAAGGCCACCGGCACGAACAGCGCGGCGAGCACCAGCGTCGTGGCGATGACGGGGCCGCCGATCTCGTTGACCGCCTCGCGGGAGGCGGGCTTCGGCGCCATGCCCTCGGCCATCAGGCGCTCGGTGTTCTCCACGACGATGATCGCGTCGTCCACCACGAGGCCGACGGCGAGCACGAGGCCGAGCAGGCTCAGGGTGTTGAAGGAGAAGCCGAGCAGCGCCATCGGCCCGAAGGTGCCGATCAGCGCGATCGGCACGGCGATGGTCGGAATCAGCGTGGCGCGCCAGTTTTGCAGGAAGAGGTAGGTGACGACCGTGACGATCAGGATCGCCTCGAACAGGGTCCGCACCACCTCGTAGATCGCCTCCTTCACGAACTCGGTGGAATCGAGGGCGATGGAGTAGTGCAGGCCGGGGGGAAAGCGCTCGGCGAGATCCGCCATCGTGGCGCGCGTCCCGTTCATCACCTCGACCGCGTTGGCGTCGGGGTTCTGGAAGATGCCGAGCGTCGCCGAGGGCTTGCCGTCGAAGTTCGAGGTGACCCCGTACTGCTCGGAGCCGAGCTCCACCCGGCCCACATCCGAAACACGCACCACCGAGCCGTCGGGATTGGCCCGCAGGACGATGTTGCCGAACTCCTCGGGCCGCGTCAGCCGGCCCTTGGTGACGAGCTGCAGCTCGAACGGTGTCGCCCGGTCCATCGGCAGCTTGCCGAGGGAGCCGGTCGTGATCTGTGCGTTCTGCGCCTGGATCGACTGGAGCACGGTCTCGGTCGAGAGCGCCAGCGCCTCCATCTTGGCCGGATCGAGCCAGATGCGCATGGCGTAGCGCATGTTGGAGAAGTTCACGATCCGGCCCATGCCGGTGACCCGGCGCAGGGGCTTGATGACCTGGGTCTCGGCGTAGTTGGCTAGGAACAGCTCGTCGAAGCCGGTGCTCGGGTCGGCGTAGAGCACGACGTTGCCGAGCCGCTGGCGCGACGATTTCTGGATCTCCAGCCCCTGCGCGCGCACCGCCTCGGGCAGCTTCGCCTCGGCGCGGCTCGACCGGGTGAGCACTTCCGCTGCGGCCGCATCGAGGTTCGAGCCGACGGCGAAGGTCGCGTCGATCGAGACGCTGCCGTCGGTTGAGGAGGTCGATTGGATGTAGATCAGGTTCGGCGCGCCGTTGATCTCCTGCTCAAGCGGGATCGCGATCGACTCGTAGGCCTGCTGGGCCGAGGCGCCGGGATAGGTCGCCTGGACGTTGATGATCGGCGGCGCGATCTCGGGATACTGCGCCACCGGCAGCGTCAGCCCGGCGACGATGCCGATCACCGTGATGATGACGGAGATCACGCCCGCGAGGATCGGCCGGTCGACGAACGTGGAGAACATTCGGTGGGCCGGCTCCCGAAATGCAGCGTGCGAAATTCAACGTGGCCGTGAAGGACCCGCGTGCAACGTGTTGGGACTCCGCGTGTTCCCTCCCGTGTCGCGCCCGGAACACATCCGGCGGGCGCCCCCGTCCTGCTGTTGGAGAGTGGATTTCGTGCGGTCAGGCGTCGGCTTCGTCATCACCGGCCTCGTCGTCGGCGCGCTCGGAATCGCCGGAGGGGCGTGGTGGGGGGCCGGGCACCCGATCCCCGGCTTTCTCGCCCATCACCTCAAGGTGGCGGGCCGGGCCGGACCCAAGAAGAAGGAAGAACCGCGGCTGGCGGTGAAGGCGGTGCGCGCCAGCCGCCAGGACGTGCCGGTCGCCTTCGAATATACCGGCACGATCGTCTCGCCCCGTGACGCCGCGCTGCAGGCTCGGGTGACCGGCTTCGTGATGGAGCGCCCGTTCGAGCCCGGCGGCCACGTGAAGAAGGGTCAGGTGCTGTTCCGCATCGACCCGCGCCCGTTCGAGGTCGCCCTCAAATCGGCCGAGGCCCTGCGCGACCAGGCCAAGGCCACCGTCTCGTTCGCCCAGGCCGAGGTGAACCGCACCGAGCAGCTCGCCGACAAGGGCTTCGCCACCGAGCAGCGCGCCCAGCAGAACCAGTCGAACCTCGCCACCGCCACCGCCAAGCTCGAAGAGGCGGAGGCCGCCATCGCCCGCCAGCGGCTGAACCTCGAATACGCGGTGATCCGCGCGCCCTTCGACGGGCGCTCCAGCCTGTCCATGGCCAATATCGGCGACATGGTGATCGAGAATCAGACCAGCCTCGTCTCCGTGGTGCAGGTGAACCCGATCGACGTGCAGATGGCGCTCTCCTCCGAGGATGCGGAGGCGGTGCGGGTCGCTCAAGGAGAGGGGCGGGTGAAGGTCCAGCTCCTCGACGTGGGGCGCGAGCCCGTGCGCGAGGCCACGATCTACCGCCTCGACAACCGGTTCGATCCCCGCACCGGCCGCCGCCTGATCCAGGCCTGGCTCGACAATGCGGACGAGCGCTACCTGCCCGGCCGGTTCGTGCGCGCCCGCATCGAGGTCGGCCGGCAGGATCGGCTCCTGGTGCCGACGGTCGCGCTCTCGGCCCAGCTCGACCAGCAGGTGGTCTGGACCGTGGACGACACCGGCACGGTCCACATGACCGCGATCGAGGTCGGCGACGTCTACGGCGACAACACCGCCGTGCTCAAAGGCCTCAAGCCCGACACGCTGGTCGTGACCGACCACCTTCAGAGCCTGCGCCAGAACCTCAAGGTCGAGCCGCGCATCGGCGACGAGGTCAGCGCCGTCGGCAACACCCCCGCCCAGGGCGAGGCGCGGCACTGAACCCCGAGATTCCAAAGGGATCATCCCTTTGGCGGGGCGCTGGGGTGGAACCCCGGCATCCCTTCAACCAGGGCTTCGCCCTGGACCCACGAAAGGGCTTGCCCTTTCGAAACCCGGTTTCAGGCTGCGCGAACCTGCGCCAGGAAACCGCCGACCTCCGTGCGCAGCGCCACGGCCTGACGGGCGAGGTCGCTTGCCGCATCGAGGACTTGGCCCGAGCCGGTGCTGGCGTCGTCGGCCGTGTGGGCCACGCCGGCCACGTCCTCCGAGGCGCGGCGCGTGCCCTGCGAGGTCTCGACCGTGGTGCGGGCGATCTCGGCGGTGGCCGCGCCCTGCTCCTCGACCGCGGCGGCGATGTCGTTGGAGATCCGCGACAGGTCGCGGATGGTGCGGGCGATGCCGGTGATCCCCGAGACCGAGGCGCCGGTCGCGGCCTCGATCTCCGCCATCCGCCCGGCGATCTCGTCGGTGGCGCGGGCGGTCTGGGCAGCAAGGCCCTTCACCTCCGCCGCGACCACGGCGAAGCCCCGGCCCGCCTCGCCCGCGCGGGCCGCCTCGATGGTGGCGTTGAGCGCCAGCAGATTGGTCTGGCCGGCGATCTCCGAGATCAGCCCGACGATCCGGCCGACATTGTTGGCGGCGGCGGCGAGGCGCTCGACCTCCCCGGCGGTGCGGGCCGCCTCCTCCTCGGCGGCGTTCGCCGCCAGCGCCGACGAGCCGACCTGGGCGGAGATCTCGCGGATCGAGGCCGAGAGTTCTTCCGTCGCCGCGGCAATGCCGTCGGAGGAGCGCGCGGCCTGAGCCGAGGCCTGGGCAGCCGACGCGCTCAGGGCAGAGGTCTGGCCCGCCGCATCGCTCATCGCCCGGGCGGCGTCCTCCAGTTGATGGGCCGCCGCCGAGACCGCCTCGACGATGCCGCCGACCCGGGCCTCGAAGCCGTCGGCCACCGCCATCATCGCCGCGTGGCGCCGGACGGCCTCCTCCTCGGCGCCGCGCTCCTGCGCCGCGCGGATGCGGGCGCGCTCGGCCACGCTGTCGCGGAAGGCCAGAGCCGCGGCGGCGATGGCGCGCAGCTCGCCCGGACCCTTCACCGGGATCTCGACCTCGGTCTCGCCCCGCCCGATCGCGGTCAGCGCCCGCGCCATCCGGCTCAAGGGGCGCGCGATCGCCGAGCCGAGGCCGAAGGCGAGCGTCACCGAGAGCAGCAGGGTCGCCAGCGCCGCCCCGGCCCAGAGCAGCACCGTGCGCTCGGCCTGCGACCGGGCCGTCCCGGCCGCCCGTGCCAGGCCGGCCGTCAGCCGGTCCTCGATCCCCTTCAGCCCGTCGATGCGCTGGGTCGCGAGCCCGAACCAGCCCTTGGCGTCGGTGAAGGCGAGCGCCTGACCGGGGGCCGTGCCCAGCGCGAGGCCGCGGAGCCGGGCGACCTCGCGGGCGGCGTCCGAGGTGTTCGCGGCATCGAGCGCGGCGATCTCCTCCGTGGGGCCCGCGGCGCGGAACAGCCCCTCGAAGGTCGCCTGATCCGAGGCCAGCCCGGCGAGCCGGCGCAGGCCCGCGAGATCGATCGCGCCCGCGGCGAACACGGCGGAGGCCGCCGCCCGCTCCTGGCCGGCGAATTCCTTGAGCGAGAGAAAGGCGGAGAGGGCGGAAACGCGGGCGCCGATGGCCGGGTCCGCCGCGATCTGCGCCACCCCGCGCACGGCCCCGAGGGCCTCGGCGATGAGGCCGGTATAGACGGCGAGATTGGCCGGCACGCTGGCCTCCAACCGGTCCACCGCGCTGCGGTGGCGCTCGATCCCGCCGAGCTTCTCACGCAGAGCCGCCGCCTTGCGCGCGAACTCCGCATCCGCTCCGGCGGCCCCGAGATCCGCGATCAGGGCGGCGCGGGCCGCATCCGTCAGCTTGCGCTGGGCCGCGAGTTCCGGAGCGAACTGGGTGCCCTTCGAGGCGAGATAGAGGCTGGAGGCGCCGCGCTCCTTCTGTGCCTCGTGGACGAAGGCGCCGATCCGGACCGAGAGCCGGACCTGCTCCTCCATCCGCGCCATCGCCCGGCCCTGCCCCGCCCGCTCCGCGACCGCCACCCCCGCGACCGCGCCGAAGGCGAGGCAGGGGATCAGCGCCACCGTGACGATACGGGCGCGCAGGGAAGAGGGCAGCTTCATGATTGGACGGTCCGGACGAGTTGCGGCCGGACCATAAAAGGCGAACGTAAAGTAAAGATTTCGCCGAAGGGATGCTGCCTAAATTTGGGGCATATACGCTACGATTTCATCATCTCACCCGTGGCCCGAACACATCCTGCGGGTCGAACAGCTTCGATGCCGTCATGGAAGGCTATTCGTGCCGCCTTCGACGCTCCGCTGCTCGATCACGCCGCGCCAGCCCAGCCCCCCATAGGTTTCGTAGCCGGGGGTGTCGTGAAAGGCCACGAGGCGGTCCCCATCCCGGTAGTGACCGTGGGACCGACCGTCGGTGCGGAGCCGGTAGGTCTCGCTCAGCACCCCCTCGTTTCGGGAGCAGGCGATCACGCGGTTGCGGGCATCGAGCAGCATCACGCGGGTGCGCTCCCGCTCGCCCGCGCCCAGCCGGACGCCCTGAACGATGGCGCGGGCCTGCGGCTGCCAGTCGAAATGGATGGCGAGGATGCCCAACGGCGCCCCGTCCGAGCGACCGCCCTCCCGCACGCTCGCGCAGTAGGTGGCGACCTGTGCGCCGCGCAGGCGCGCCTCGGTCCGCACGTCGACCGCCGTGTAGTCGTCGCCGCTCGGCAGGGCGCGTGCGTCCCGGAACCAGGTCTCGGCCTCGACCTGCGCGCCGAGGATGTCCGGATAGGTATCGGGGCGGCCATGGGCGATCACCCGGCCCTGAAGATCGCACAGCCAGAGATCGAGATAGACCGTGTAGGCCGACAGGATCACCCCGAGCCGCTCGCCGGCATAAGCCGCATTCTCCGGCGAAGGATCCCGGCCGCAGGCGACCAAAGCGGCGTCGGTCGCCCACCAGCGCACGTCGCAGGTGCGCTCGTAGAGGTTCCGGTCGATCAGCTCGACGGCGTTCAGGGCGAGGTCCACGCAACGGGCCGCGCGGGCCTCGCCCGTGAGCCGTGCGACGGCCTCGGTCAGGTTGTCCACGCCGGTGCTGAGGCCCGTCCCCAGGGCTGCGGCCAGCGTCTCGACTTCGGTCGAAACGGTTCGGACTTCCTGCGCGACGACCGAGAATCCCGCGCCCTTCTCGCCGGCATGGGCCGCCTCGATGAGCGCATTCAGGGCCAGCAGCTTCATGCGGTTGGCAATCAACTGGATGGCGCCGAGGTTGGAAGAGGCCCTGGACTTCAGGGCCTGCGCCGACGCACCGACGACGTCGGCAAGGGACAAGTCGTTCATGCAACCCTCAGGGGAACTCTACGGTCGAGCTACTTTGCTTTGTTCAGGCTGTGCCGAACTCTAGTGAGCTTCACCTTAAGTTGATCCTAACGTATCGATCGCGTTGCTTGATGCTTATTTCGGCGGATGGCGTGTTTTTGGGCGCCGATCGGATCGGAATGTGCGCAGACGAACCCGCGCTTCGACGGCCGTCGGAGGGGAGGCGGTCCGGCCGGTTCGCGGGGGAGGTTGCGGCCGCAAACCGGCCGCAATAGGCCGGCATTGCCGCCGTACCCGTTCCGTTCTAGTGGTTTCGCGCCGCCCGGAACCCATCTCCGTCCCCGGATACTGTTCCTGCGCGGCACACCCGTTGCCCGCCCGAGCAGAGAGCGAGGGCGCCGCAACCGGGGCGCCCGGATCGTCGCAGAGAATTTGTCGTCCATGGCCAAAGCCAAAGCCCGCAAGCCTGAGACCGCGGCCAAGTCCAAGGGAAGGGCCGAGGAACGGACCGACGCACAGCTCTCGGCCCTGTTCGACGCGGCGGCCCCGGCCGCGCGCGACACCCGCGTCATCTCGGTGCGCGGCGCCCGCGAGCACAATCTCAAGAACGTCGATCTGACGATTCCCCGCGACCGGTTCGTGGTGTTCACCGGCCTGTCGGGTTCGGGCAAATCGTCGCTCGCCTTCGACACGATCTACGCGGAGGGCCAGCGCCGCTATGTCGAATCGCTCTCGGCCTATGCCCGCCAGTTCCTGGAGATGATGAGCAAGCCCGACGTCGATCAGATCGACGGGCTCTCGCCGGCCATCTCCATCGAGCAGAAGACCACCTCGAAGAACCCGCGCTCCACCGTCGGCACGGTGACCGAGATCTACGATTACATGCGCCTGCTTTGGGCGCGGGTCGGCATCCCCTACTCGCCCGCCACCGGCGAGCCGATCGAGAGCCAGACCGTCTCCCAGATGGTCGATCGGGTGCTGGAACTGCCGGAGAAGACCCGGCTGTATCTCCTCGCTCCGGTGGTCCGCGGGCGGAAGGGCGAGTATCGCAAGGAGATCGCCGAGTTCCAGAAGAAGGGCTTCCAGCGCCTTCGAGTCGACGGCGAGTACTACGCGATCGATGACGTGCCGAAGCTCGACAAGAAGCTCAAGCACGACATCGATGTGGTGGTGGACCGCATCGTCGTGCGCGACGACATCGCCGCGCGGCTGGCCGATTCCTTCGAGACCGCGCTCGAACTCGCCGACGGCATCGCCGACATCGAGTTCGCCGACGCGCCGGAGGGCGAGGCGCCGAAGAAGATCACGTTCTCGTCGCGCTTCGCCTGCCCGGTCTCCGGCTTCACCATCCCCGAGATCGAGCCGCGGCTGTTCTCGTTCAACAACCCGTTCGGCGCCTGCCCGACCTGCGGCGGCATCGGCCACGAGATGCGGATCGACCCCGAACTCGTGATCTCCGATTCCGCGCTGACCCTGAAGCGCGGCGCCGTGGGCCCCTGGGCGAAATCGACCTCGCCCTATTACGACCAGACGCTCGACGCGCTGGCCAAGCATTTCGGCTTCAAGACCTCCGTGGCGTGGTCGGCGCTGCCGGAACAGGCCCGCGCGGTGATCCTGTTCGGCACGGGCAAGGAGTCGGTGCGCTTCGACTACAATGACGGCCTGCGCTCCTACTCGGTCAACAAGCCGTTCGAGGGCGTGATCCCGAACTTGGAGCGGCGCTACAAGGAGACCGACAGCGACGCCTCTCGTGAAGAAATCGGCCGCTTCATGAGCGCCACCCCTTGCGCCGCCTGCGACGGCAAAAGGCTCAAGCCCGAGGCGCTTGCGGTCAAGATCGACCGGCAGGACATCGGCCAGGTCACCGCCCTCTCCGTCCGCGAGGCGCATCGCTGGTTCTCGGAGATCTCGGGCAAGCTGACGGACAAGCAGAACGAGATCGCGGTCCGCATCCTCAAGGAGATCCGCGACCGCCTGACCTTCCTCGTCGATGTCGGCCTCGAATACCTGACGCTCGCCCGCGGCTCGGGCTCGCTCTCGGGCGGCGAGAGCCAGCGCATCCGGCTCGCCTCGCAGATCGGTTCGGGCCTCACCGGCGTGCTCTACGTGCTCGACGAGCCGTCGATCGGCCTGCACCAGCGCGACAACGAGCGCCTGCTCGGCACGCTCAAGCGCCTGCGGGATCTGGGCAACTCGGTCATCGTGGTCGAGCACGACGAGGACGCAATCCTCCAGGCCGACTACGTGGTCGATGTCGGCCCGGGCGCCGGCATCCATGGCGGCGAGATCGTCGCGCAGGGCACGCCGGAGGAGCTCCTGAAGGATCCGGCTTCGCTCACCGCGAAGTACCTCACCGGCGAACTCTCGGTGCGGACGCCGAAAGCCCGGCGCAAGCCCGGACGCGGGATGCTGCGGCTGGTCGGCGCGCGCGGCCACAACCTGAAGAACGTGACGGCGGAGATCCCGCTCGGCACCTTCACCTGCATCAGCGGCGTCTCCGGCGGCGGCAAGTCCACGCTGATCATCGACACGCTCTACAAGGCGGCGGCCAAGCGCCTCAACGGCGCCCTGGAGCACCCGGCCCCGTTCGAGCGGATCGAGGGATTGGAGCATCTCGACAAGGTCATCGACATCGACCAGTCGCCGATCGGCCGCACCCCGCGCTCGAACCCGGCGACCTATACCGGCGCCTTCACCCCGATCCGCGACTGGTTCGCCGGCCTGCCCGAGGCCAAGGCCCGCGGCTACCAGGCCGGGCGCTTCTCGTTCAACGTGAAGGGTGGGCGCTGCGAGGCCTGCTCGGGCGACGGCGTCATCAAAATCGAGATGCACTTCCTGCCCGACGTCTACGTCACCTGCGACGTGTGCAAGGGCAAGCGCTACGACCGCGAGACGCTGGAGGTGCGCTACCGCAACAAGTCCATCGCCGACGTGCTCGACATGACCGTCGAGGAGGCCGCCGACCTGTTCAAGGCCGTGCCGTCCATTCGCGAAAAGATGGAGACGCTGGCCCGCGTCGGCCTGCACTACGTCCGCGTCGGCCAGCAGGCGACCACGCTCTCGGGCGGCGAGGCGCAAAGGGTGAAGCTCTCCAAGGAGCTGTCGAAGCGCGCCACCGGCCGCACCCTCTACATCCTCGACGAGCCGACCACCGGCCTGCACTTCCACGATGTCGCCAAGCTCATGGAGGTGCTCCACGAGCTGGTCGATCAGGGCAACACCGTCGTGGTGATCGAGCACAATCTGGAGGTCATCAAGACCGCCGATTGGGTGATCGACATGGGCCCCGAGGGCGGCGACGGCGGCGGCCGGGTCGTGGCGCAGGGCACCCCCGAGGAGATCGCCGCGAGCACGGCGAGCCATACCGGGCGCTTCCTGCGCGAGGTGCTGGCGCGGCGCCCGGCCGGGAAGGCCGTCAAGGACGCGGCTAAGGATGCGGGCAAGGCGAAGGCGGGCGCCGCATCGGGCCGCCGCAGCAACGCCGCGGGCCGGCAGGCCGCCGAATAGGGCGCGCCGGCCGAAGCGGGCGGGCCGGCGCAACCTGATGGCGACGGATTCCTGCGCGGCCGGAGGGGGCCGGGCCGAGCGGGCGATTCGGTCGGCCGAGCCGGGCCGTCCGCCCCCGGTGACGGTGCCGTCGGTGCCGGGCGAGCCCGAAACCCGCCTTCGCACTTGCGCAACTGCCCGGCCCCTTCTGCCGGAAAATCCCGGCCGGATGCCGCGGCCAATGACTTGACGATAATGTACTATTTCGCCTGAATCCGGTTCGCGGGATCGCGTTCGTCCAAGATGGACAGCGTTAAGAGATCGTTAAGCCCTTGGTTGCTCCGCAGCAAAAATGCGGCTTTTGCGCAACGGTAGGGTCCGAACTGCCGAGATTGGAGGCAATCCCCTGTCTTTCGCGGTCGGTCTGTAGAATAGTTCCCGACGTCGAGACTTGAGGTGCGGCCGTAGGGGGCACCGGCATCACACCAGCCATCCACTCCGGGGAGAGAGGGAGGCGAGCGGCGATGCAGGCGCTACGGGGCGGACGCCTGAATCCTTGGGAAGGAACGAGAAAAATGATGAAGAACTGGCTCGCTGCGGGCGCCATTGCGCTCACGGCCGGAATGACGACGACCGTCGCCCAGGCGCAGACGACCACGGTTCCCGGTGAGCAGGTCGGTCTGGCCGTTGGCGCGCCGCTCCCCGAGGGCATCTACGCCATCAACACCTTCACCTACCGCAGCCCGGATGGCCCGAACGCGACCGCGGTCGACACCGCCGTCAACATCCCGATCCTCGTGTGGGCGACCCCCTACGTGCCGTTCGGCGGCCGCCTCGAGTTCGTCGTGGCCCCCCCGACGGTGTTCACCTTCAGCCGCGCTGCTGGCGGCCGTGACACCTCGATCAACGTCGGCACCTTCGTCGGCGCGATCTGGGCGTTCGATCTCGGCGGCAACATCGGCGTCAGCTTGCTCGGCGGTTCGTACCTCAACGAGCTCAACGCCGGTCGCGGCGGCGGCCTGAACATCCTGGCCTCCAACACCTACCGTGTCGGCGGTGCCGTCAGCTACACCGGCGACGGCTGGAACCTGACCGCCAACCTGACCTAACAACTTCTACGACTCGCCCAGCCGCTTCGACGGCCGCAACGGCATCCCCGGCTTCTTCGGCCCGGTGCAGATCTCGGACGCGTTCAACCTCGACCTGACCGCGACCAAGAAGTTCGGCAAGTTCGAGATCGGCGCCATCGGCTACGGCACGGTCAACCTCGACCCGAACCTGCTCGCCTTCGTGAACGACCCGACCAGCCGCATCGGTCGCGGTGGCCGGTTCGCCCTCGGCGGCCTCATCGGCTACGACTTCGGACCGTTCTCGGTTCAGGCCTACGTCGCCCGCGACGTCGTGACCACGGCTGGCGTGCGCGAGAGCACCGATGGCTGGTTCCGCATCGTGGCCCCGCTCTACACCCCGGCGGCCGCTCCGGCCCCGGCTCCGGCCCCGCTCGTTCGCAAGTACTGAGCGCAAGTACCGATCCGATCGGGGGCGCCCATCGCGTCCCCGGTCTGTTCAAGGTCACGAAGCCGTCCCGCCGCAAGGCTGGGCGGCTTCGTCCGTTTCGGGACGATGCTTGAGCGTGAGAATCGCCCGGATACCGGAAAGGCGCGGCCCCGGTGGGGGGCCCGCGCGTCCTATTCCCGGATCAGCTTGCCGGTGTAGATCACCTGCCCGGTCGGCTTGCCGGTGGGTGAGCCGCCCGGCGGCTCGACCGATACGGCGATGACGCCGTCCCCGCCGTCCCCGCCGCGACCGGCCTCCGGCGGCAGGCGGATGCGGGTGGCCTCGCCTTCGACGAGGCCGATCGGCTTCGGGGCGGCGCCCGGCCCGACATACCAGAGTTCCAGGCTGCGGCCGGCCGGCGCCTGCGCCGCCACCGGCCGCACCCGGGCGGTGCCGGCTTCGGTGTCGACGCTGACGATCAGGGCCGGCAGGTCGCCCGCGCTCGTGACCACGGCGACGTAGCGGCCCTCCCCCGCGCCGCCCGCTCGCTCCCCGCCGGGCCGCGGCGCACCGGTGAGCACGACCAGCGCGAGGCCGGCGGCAACCAGCCCCGCGCCCCTGCCGCGGTGAAGCGCCAGAGCCGGAGTTGCCGCCGCAGGTCGCGCAGGCGGTTGTCGTTGGCGGCGCCGGCCTGGTCGGGCCGGGGGGCGGGATCATCAGCGGCGGTGCCGCGCTCCCTCTCTTGAGCGATCTCTCGGGCGATCTCCTGCCAGATATGGGCCGGCGGCTCGATTGCGGGCACGGCGCGCGCGAGCGGGGCGAGACGCCGCTCCCAAGCGCGGACGGCCGCCTCGGTGGCCGGATCGACCGCCCGCTCCAATTCGAACGCGGCGCGCTCCCCCGCATCGAGGGTGCCGAGCACGTACTCGGCCGCCCGCAGGTCGCGTTCCGCCGGTTCCGGTCTGCCGCTCCCGCCGCTCACGCGATATGCTCCAGGCAGGATTTCAGGGCGGCCAGCGTCCGGTGCAGCCAGGTCTTCACGGTGTTGACGGGCCGCTCGAAGCGTTCGGCGAGTTCCTCGCGGGACCAGCCCTCGCAATAGGCCAACACGACGCAGTCGCGCTGGGTCGGATCGAGCCGGGACAGGCAGGCGACGAGCGCCTCGCGGTCGAGGAAGGCGCCTTCCTCGTCGGTCGGGGCGACGAGGCGCTCCATCCAGGCCTCCCCGCTGTCACCAGACGGCATCGGAACCTCGCTCCGGCGGCGCAGGCCGTCGATGGCCCGGTTGCGCGCGATCGTACACAGCCACGGAAGCGGGGCCCCGGCCGAGGGCGCGTAGGAGCCCGCCGATTGCCAGAGCTTCAGGTAGACATCCTGAAGCACGTCCTCGGCGAGGCTCCGGTCTCGTTGGATACGCAGGATGATCCCGAAAAGTTTCGGCGCGGTCCGGTCGTAGAGCGCCCGCAGGGCCGCCACGTCCCGGCGGGCGACGCGGTCCAGCAGCCCGGCCAGTTCTCCGTCGTGCGGCGTCACAGCCCGCTCCCGGCGGACGCGGCGCGGAGGGAGGTCGTCGGAGGACGCGGCATGGTTCCGGGGCGTCTGGATGGGAGGCGTCCGCCGGGCGCTCAGCGTGGCGGGACAGGGAGCGGCACCCTATCGGAGGCTTTGCCGACGCACCACAGGCCGTGACGGCCTCGGCAGGGCAATCGCGAAGCCGTTTCGGCGGTTTCGCGGCGGCAAGAGCGCTCGTTCGGGGCAAAAGCGGGAGGGCGCGGTGCCGGGCCCCGGCGCCGGTGCCTTTCGACGCGGCGTCGGGCGGGTGTCGGCGCGAGATGCGCCGCCTATCTGTGTCGGAAGCGCAGCCCGGCGAACCTTGCGGACGGGAGACGGATGCGGCCGCCCCGGCGGTCGCCGTTTCCGCGGAAGTCGGTCCACGGGCGGCGGCGGAGTGGGGCGCAGGGAAATCGCAGAACATGTCCGCGCACGGCGAATTCAGGATTCCGGCCGCCCTGCAGCCGAAGGCCGGCGACTACGCCTACGATCTGGAGCGGGCGCTGACCTCGGTCGTGTCCCTCTCCTCGCGGGTGCCGGCGGAGGCCTTCACGGCGGAGACGCTCGGCACCGAGCGGGCGGGCAACGGCGTGGTGATCCGCGAGGACGGGCTGGTGCTCACCATCGGCTACCTCGTGCTGGAGGCCGAGAGCGTCTGGCTCACCACCCATGACGGGCGCTCGGTGCCGGCCCACGTCGTCGGCTATGACGGGGAGACCGGCTTCGGCCTCGTCCAGGCGCTCGGCCGCCTCGGCCTGCCCGCTCTGAGGCTCGGGCGCTCGGATACGCTGAAGGTCGGCGAACGGGCGGTGATCGCGGGGGCGGGCGGACGCTCGCACAGCCTCGCCGTCGAACTCGTCGCCCGGCAGGAATTCGCCGGCTACTGGGAGTACGTCCTCGACGACGCCCTGTTCACCACCCCTGCCCATCCCCACTGGGGCGGCACCGCCCTGATCGGGCCCGACGGCGCGCTGGTCGGCATCGGCTCGCTTCAGCTCCAGCAGGGCGGCACCGGGGCGGGCCGGGCGATCAACATGGTCGTGCCGATCGAACTCCTGCCGCCGATCCTGACCGATCTCGAGACCCGCGGCCGGGCCGACCGCCCGCCCCGCCCCTGGCTCGGCCTCTACGCCACGGAGACCGAGGACGGCGTCGTGGTGATGGGGACCGCGGACAGGGGCCCGGCCGAGGCCGCCGACCTGCGCGCGGGCGACGTGCTGACCGAGGTGGCGGGTGAGCCGGTCGCCGACCTCGCCGGCTTCTTCCGGCAGGTCTGGGCCCTCGGGGAGGCGGGGGTGCGCGTCCCCCTTACGGTCAACCGGGACGGGCGCCTGACCCGGCTCGCGCTGACCTCGGTCGATCGCGAGCGGTTCCTGATCGGACCGAAGCTGCACTGACCCGTGCTTCGTGCCCGGCAGACGGGATCACCCCTGGATCACACGATGAGGAAATCCGTGTGGTCGAGGGCGGCGTGGTTATCCAGCACCGCGACCAGGACGGCCTCTTTCCGGCCGCTGCCGTCGGCGTCGTAGAACAGCTCGCCCGTCTTCTGCTTGTAGAGGATACGGTCGTCGGCATCCGCCTTGATCGCCTTGGCCGGACCCAGGGTCTTGAACTGCTCAGGCGCCAGCGCTCCGGTATCGAGGCCCGAGAAGACCGCGTGATCGAGGTGGAACACGTCGTCCTGTGACGTGAAGTCCCTGACGTGATCGACGTTGCCGCGGCCGAGCCGGGCATCGAACACGAAGGTGTCGGCGCCGGCTCCGCCCGTAAGCCGGTCGGCGCCGAGGCCGCCCGCGAGGCTGTCGTCACCGCCGCCGCCGTCGAGCCCGTTGTCGCCGGCATTGCCGATCAGCCGCTGGCCGAAGGCGTTTCCGGTGAGGGAGAGCGGCGCGCATCCGGTACTCTTGGCGAGTTGCAGGATCTCGATCTCCTGGCCGGCGGCCAGCGTGTAGGCGCTCGTCGCCACGATCCGGTCGGTGCCCTGCCCCCTGCCCTCGAACACTTGGTCGCCGGGGGTGTCGACGAAGTAGGTGTCGTCGCCGGCCCCGCCCACGAGCTGATCGCGGCCGCCTCCGCCGCGCAGGACGTCGTCGCCCGCATCGCCGAACAGCCGGTCGGCGCCGGCCGTGCCGATGAGCGTGTCGTCGCCGGCAAAGCCCAGGACCGGATTGCCGCTCCCGTCGGCCTCGAGCCGGTCGTCGCCCCGGCCGCCGACGACGTAGGCGACGCCCTCGGGCTTGTTCAGGAAGCCGTAATCGATCCCGGTGGCTTGGCTCGCGGCGGCGACCAGATTGCCGAAAACCGCTTCCGGCGTGCCCGCGGCGGGACGGCCGGCGAGTTCCTGATAGAAGCGCGCATAGGCATCAAAGCCGAGATCCTCGTAGACTTGGGTGAGCAGGGCGGCGGCGAGGTCCGCAGCCCCCCAATTGTTGGGGTTCGGAACGCCGGTCGCCGCGCCGAGGGTGTTGGCGAGCGTGGTGCCCGCCTCCCCGAAGAAAGTCTGCGCAAGGTCTTCGAGGATGGACTGCTTGAATTCGTCGAAGGGCAGGGCACCGAACGCGCTGCCGGGGATGCCGGCCTCCTGCATCGACACGAACCGGTTGGCGATCGCGAACCCCGTGACGAAGGCATCCACGGTCCCGAGTTGCGGGCCGTAGAACCAGAAGTTCCGCCCGAGTTCGTAGAAGACCGTCTGATCGAAGGTGCCACCTTCGGCCGCGCCGGCGTAGAGCTGATCGAACGCGCCGGTCGTGAGCTCGATGCCGGTGGCTCCGAGAAAGCCGATCGCGTTCGCCGCGCCTCCGAGCGCCGTGGGCACCTCGGCGATCGTGAGCAGGCCGTTATAGGCTCTGTACGTGGCCGGAGCCTGCCCGGTGATGGCGAGGTAGACCTCGTAGGCGGCGTCGATCCTGTTCAGGATGTCCTGCATGACATCGCCGTCGAGATCGTTGGCCGATGTCAGGAGCGCGACGTGCTGGCCCTGCCACGGATAGAGCGAGACGAGGTAGCCGTCATACACGAAGTAGGGCAGCGCCCCGTCGGGAGAGATCGCCATTGCCGTCCGCTCCGCTTGTCCGGCCCGGATATCGGGGATGGGGGCTCACGGTACCGCCGGCGCGGTTTGCCTGTCTCGGCCGCGATGTGGCACCCGCGAGCAATTGCGGCTTAAGTCTTCCGGAGCGGTTGCGCCGGTTCGCGCGAAGGGCGTGCTTCACTGAGCGCGTCCGGTGCGCGCTTGGCCGACGCGGCGATGGAGCGCATCCTGTCCTTCGCGCCGGCGGCGCCCCGCCTCGCCTGCGGTGCCCGCCCGCATTGATCGCGCGGCCGCGGGGTTCTATTCCGTTGCGATGACGAACCCAATCCATATCGTCGGCGGTGGCCTCGCCGGTTCCGAAGCGGCCTGGCAGGTTGCCCAGGGCGGCCGCACAGTCGTGCTGCACGAGATGCGGCCCGTTCGCGGCACCGATGCCCACCACACCGACGGGCTGGCCGAACTGGTCTGCTCCAATTCCTTCCGCTCGGACGACGCCAACGGCAACGCCGTCGGCCTGCTGCATCAGGAGATGCGCAGCCTCGACTCGCTGATCATGCGCACGGCCGACGCCCACCAAGTGCCCGCGGGCGGGGCGCTCGCCGTCGATCGCGAAGGGTTTTCGCGGGCCGTCACCGCGGCGCTGGAGGATCACCCCAACATCACCATCGTCCGCGAGGAGGTCGCCGGCCTTCCCCCCGAGGATTGGGGTTCGACCATCCTCGCCACCGGCCCCCTCACCTCCCCGGCGCTGGCTGAGGCCGTCGGCACGCTGACGGGCCGGGAATCGCTCGCCTTCTTCGACGCCATCGCCCCGATCGTCCACCGCGACTCGATCGACATGGGCAAGGCGTGGTTCCAGTCCCGCTACGACAAGGCCGGCCCCGGCGGCACGGGGGCGGACTACCTCAACTGCCCGATGGACCGGGAGCAGTACGAGGCCTTCGTTGCCGCGCTGATCGCGGGCGAGAAGACGGCGTTTAAGGAATGGGAGGCCTCGACCCCCTATTTCGACGGCTGCCTGCCGATCGAGGTGATGGCCGAGCGCGGACCCGAGACCCTGCGCCACGGGCCGATGAAGCCGGTCGGGCTCACCAACCCGCACAACCCGACGGTGAAGGCCTACGCCATCGTCCAACTGCGCCAGGACAATGCGCTCGGCACCCTGTTCAACATGGTGGGCTTCCAGACCAAGCTGCGCCACGCCGAGCAGGTCCGCGTCTTCCGCACGATTCCGGGGCTGGAGAATGCCGAGTTCGCCCGGCTCGGCGGCCTGCACCGCAACACCTATCTCGACAGCCCGCGCCTGCTCGACGCGACCCTGCGGCTGAAGGCACGGCCCCAGCTTCGCTTCGCCGGCCAGATCACCGGATGCGAGGGTTACGTCGAGAGCGCCGCGGTCGGGCTGATGGCCGGCCGCTATGCGCTGGCCGAAGCGGAGGGGCAGACGCTCGCCCCCCTGCCCCCGACGACCGCGCTCGGGGCGCTCATCGGCCACATCACCGGCGGCCACGTCGAGGCGCCCGAGGAGGCGGAGCGCAACGCGCCGCGCTCGTTCCAGCCGATGAACGTGAATTTCGGGCTGTTTCCGCCGCTGGCGCAGATGCCGCGCAACGAGACCGGCAAGCGCCTGCGCGGGCCCGAGAAGGCGGCGCTCAAGAAGCGCGCGCTGACCGACCGGGCGCGGGAAGACCTCGCTGCCTGGATGACGGGTGAGCGACTTCCGCACGCGGCGGAGTAGAGAGCGGCTCCGCCGGCTTCAGGGCGCGTCCCTGAACGCCCGCCAAAGGGCCGTGAGGCCCTTTGGAAACCCGGGATCTCAGAACGGACCGGCACGGCGCCCGCGAAGCGGCGGCCCTCACCGTAGCCCTCGCCACCGCCTCGACCAGATTGACCTTGCCGAGCGGCGCGACGATCAGCGTACCGGCAACCATGCCCTCGGGCCGCTCATGCGCGTCGCGGAAGGTCACCACCGGCAGGTCGAGCAGAACGGCCTCGACTGGCGCGCTCGTCAGGCGAGCGCGAGGCGGGCAATCGCCTGTCCGTCATTTCAGCCATGCTGACTTGGGGGCAGGAGAACGGCCGGATCGAAGCGAACCACATTCGCGGGTTCAAGCGGCTGTACCGTGCCGACCGAGCCGGGATCGTCCCGGCTGCCCGAGCCGATCGACGCCTTCATGCGTGTGGCGCCGATTGAGCTGCAGCGCGCGCCGATCATCGCCCTCCACACCGGACCGTGCCAGGCCGACATCCTTCGCCTGCCCTGGTCGGCCTATGATGGCAGCGCAATTACGCTCAGGCAGGGCAAGAGCGCCCGCGGCGGCCGATTGGCGCCGATGGTCACGATCCCTGCACGCGAGCGCTCCGGCGCATGCTGGATGGTATGGAGCGCAGGTCGCTGCTGATCCTGACGACGAAGACTGATCGCGCCTTCCAGTTTAGGAACTTCGCCCGACTCTGGGAGGAGGCGACGGAGACCGTTGTTGGGAGCATCGCCCTGCAGGGCTCGACGAGACCGTCGCCCTGCACGTCCGCGACCTGTGCGGAACGACCGTAACGATGCTGTCGGAGGCCGGCTGCAGCCCGCAGCAAATCGCAACGATCACAGGCCAATCGCGCAAGACGGTGACCGTGATTTTGGGCCCCAACCTCGCTCGCACGAGAGCGCTAGCGGACCAAACAAACTTCAATTGGGAGAACTCACCGCGAACGGAACTTGCAAACCATCTGCAAGCCGTAACCCCGACGCCGAAGGCATCAAAGGGGAAAACTCTTATCTAACAGAAGAGTAGATGGCGCGCCCGAAAGGATTCGAACCTCTGACCCCCAGATTCGTAGTCTGGTGCTCTATCCAGCTGAGCTACGGGCGCCTTTTTTACTTCTTGACGCCCTTGCGGGGCGTTCCTCTTCTTGCTTGGTCGGAGTGGCAGGATTTGAACCTGCGACCCCCACGTCCCGAACGTGGTGCGCTACCAGACTGCGCTACACTCCGATGCCGGCCCCCGAGGGCCGACGAGCGGGCTTATAGCCGGCACTTTTCGTGGTCGCAAGCGGGTCGGGGCGCTTCATGGCCCTTATTGCGCAGATAGGACGGCTTTTCGCGCTCAAGATTCGGCGAATTTCCGAGTAAGATGCTGACAAACATGAATATTTAAAAATTCCCGTTTTGCCCGGCGGCATCACGCCAAGGCCGGGTCGTGGCCCGACGCGTTCCTCGCGAGCCGGTTCCCTGTCGAGCCTGGGCGCCATAGTTGGGACGGCCGGCATCTGCGCGGTCGCGTGACACCCCATTGCGCGGCCCTGCCGTGACCGGTGATGGGCGCATCGAGCTTGAGGCGGGTCGCCGGCTTGGCAGGGGTTGAACAGCGTCCACGTCTCGACCTGCAGCGCGATTGCTGGCGCCGTCTGCGCCACTGGCGGCGGTCGGTAAGATCGACCGGAGCCGGGGGGGCGTCTGGACGGTGTCCGTCGTCACGACCAAAGAGGGAGGCCCTGCCAGCGGCCCGAACCCAACGGACCGGGCGATGCGGGCACGAAGCGCCACCTCGCCACCGACGCGTGCGGCACGCCGCTCGGCCTGAGGCTAACGGGTGCCAACCAGCATGGCGGCCGGCGGTTGGCGTCCCATCGATGCCATGCCGCTGTGCGGCAGGCGATCATCGGCCGACTGTTCGGCGGCCTCGTCCCGCCGTGCGATGTCCCCCCGGCTGCCACAAGCGCGTCCAGCTGCCATCCGACCCCAAAGTGCCCAGGTCGATGCTGGCAAATCGCCGAGCCTGGCCCAGCGCTGTGCGGCGGCAGGCAAGGGCGGCCCGAGGGCTCGGCGTCGGTCGCAACGCCTCCACGGGCCGTCTTCGGCGCGTGCGGCCGGACTGGAGCCCGCCAGCGACGCCGGGTCTCCTTCGTCACGACAAGGCGGCTCGCAGCCATGCCTGCCGGCATCTCCGGCGATCCGTGCGGCGGCGGAACCGGGCGGCTTGGTCCGCCGAGCGGTCGGCCCTCGCCTCTTGATCGCATTCTGAAACGCGAAAGGGCGGCACGCTTGTGCCGCCCTTGAGCAAACCTGCCTCGATTAATCAGGCGTAGACGCTGCTCGGCGCCTGCGGGAACTTCTCGGCGAGTGCCCGGCGCAGCTTCTCCAGGGCGCGGTTCTCGATCTGCCGGACGCGCTCCTTGGAGATGCCGAGGCGGTGGCCCAGCGCTTCCAGCGTCGCCTGATCCTCGGCGAGGCGCCGTTCCCGCAGGATCCGGAGCTCGCGTTCGGAGAGCACCGTCAGGGCCTGCCGCAGCCAGATGAGCCGCCGTTCGCCATCGACCAGGGCCGAGACCGTTTCATCGGGCAGGGCGGCGTTGTCGACCAGGAAGTCCATGCGCTCGGAGGACGCCTCGCTCTCCTCGCCGACGGGGGCGTTCAGCGACATGTCGGGCCCCGACAGGCGCGCATCCATGAGCGCTACGTCCTCGCGTGAGACGCCGATTGCGGTGGCGATCCGTCCGTGGATCTCAGAGCCGACCTGCTCCTCGGTCGATTGCATCAGCCGGGCGCGCAGGCGGCGCAGGTTGAAGAACAGGGCCTTCTGCGCGGAACTCGTTCCGCCGCGCACGATCGACCAGTTGCGCAGGATGTAGTCCTGGATTGAGGCGCGGATCCACCATGTGGCGTAGGTGGAGAAGCGGACTTCGCGCTCCGGCTCGAACCGGGCCGCGGCCTCCATCAGGCCGACATGACCCTCTTGCACGAGATCGGCCATCGGCAAGCCGTAATGGCGGAACCGGCCGGCAAGCGCGATCACGAGGCGCATATGCGCGGAGATCAGACGGTGCAAGGCGCGCTCGTCGCGCGCTTCCTTCCAGGCCACCGCCAACCCACGCTCTTCATCCCTCGCAAGGAACGGCGCCTCCATCGCTGTTCGAATGAACTGACGCCGCATCCCCGCGATCTCTGCCATCCCCGCCTCTCTCGTTCGAGCATTCTTGGTTCGAGCGTTTCGGATCCGCTCGCTCCGTCCCGTCGGTCGGCGACATGCCGGACAGGACCATGGGGCAAGCCCTCCGTGGCAGAGGCACAACACATCCGTGCGACGCTTGTTCCCTACGGGCGCGTGGCGTCGGAGGCGAATGGGTCAAGAGCTTTACGGGCGGCGCATGAAAAAAGGGCCCGGCGTGGCGCCGAGCCCTCTGGTTCACACATGCGAATCATGCAGCGATCTGATTCGCTAACGGAAGCCGTCTCAGGCGGCCTCTTCCTGCACGTCGTCCTCGCCCTCGGCATCGGCTTCCGCATCGGCCTTGGCGCGGCGCGGTGATTTCGCGAGGCTCTGCTCGATCAGCTTGAGCGCTTCCGTCTCGGTGATCTTGTTCACCGAGGAGATCTCGCGCACGACGCGGTCCAGGGCGGCCTCGTAGAGCTGACGCTCGCTGTAGGACTGCTCGGGCTGGGCCTCGGAGCGGAAGAGGTCGCGCACCACTTCGGTGACCGAGATCAGGTCGCCAGAATTGATCTTGGCCTCGTATTCCTGGGCGCGGCGCGACCACATCGTGCGCTTGATGCGGGCGCGGCCGGTCAGCACGTCGAGGGCCTTCTTGACGAGTTCCGGCTCGGCGAGCTTGCGCATGCCGACGCTGTTGGCCTTCGCGGTGGGAACGCGCAGGACCATCTTGTCCTTTTCGAACGAGACGACGAACAGTTCGAGCTTGTAGCCCGCGATCTCCTGCTCTTCGATCGCGGTGATCCGCCCGACGCCGTGCGCCGGATACACGACCGCCTCGCCGGTCTTGAAGCCTTGGCGGCCTGCTACCGTCGTCTTCTTGGCTGTGGTCATGCGGAATGAGCCTCCACTGTCATCCACGCGGGGCGCGTCCACGCCCGCACGCTCGTCACCTCCGGGGCGGGACACCCGGCGCATGCCTCTGTCCGGCGGCGCGCCATCGAGGCGCTGGCCGGTTCCCGGGCTCTCGCGTTGCTCACACCACACGAAGGCACCCACCGGGAGCGAGATGCTTCCGGCGGTCGATTGCAGCCAGCCTCTTTTCCAGGAAGATGGAACTCGCTTTGAGGGCGATCAGGAGGGGCGCATCGGGCGTGAGCGACGGCGAGCCCTTATGTAACACGAACAGGCCGGCGAATCAAAGGATTGCCGGCGCGCGAGCGCGTCTCCGCAGGGGAGGATCGAAGGTTTTTCGCTGGTCGAAAAGAGCGTCGCCGGAGCTTCCGGTGGATCTTTCGAGGGAGGCCGTGGTGCGTTTGGGGTATCACCCTGGATGAACCGCCTGCGACGAGACGCCGCCGCGGTTCCAGGGCCTGTCCCGCCGTGCTGCCTGTGGGCGCGCGGCGGAGGATCTCAGTCGCCGGAGCCGGGATTGGGGGAGAAATGGGCCTCCAGCTTGCCGCTCACGCCATCCCACTGCTTGGCGTCGGAGGGGGCGTCCTTCTTCTGGGTGATGTTGGGCCAGGTCTTGGCGTAGTCGGCGTTGAGCTTCAGCCAGCTCTCCAGATCGCCCTCGGTGTCGGGCTTGATCGCCTCGGCGGGGCATTCTGGTTCGCAGACGCCGCAATCGATGCATTCGTCGGGGTGGATGACGAGCATGTTCTCGCCCTCGTAGAAGCAATCCACGGGGCACACCTCGACGCAGTCCATGTACTTGCACTTGATGCAGTTGTCGGTGACGACGTAGGTCATGGGCCGTTCGGTCCTTAAATCCGCTTGCCTGAGTGGGGGCTTGCCTGGGCAGGGGCGGGCGCGCTCCTCACCGGCCCGTCGCCCGCTTGCGGATGCGATCCCCTCGTGCGGCGGTTTCAAGCGTCCCGGGCGCCGCCGCCGCCCGATTTGGAAGCGCTCTAGCCCTTGGCCGATGGGCTGACAAGCGCGCCTTGCCGCCCGCCCTCCCCTGCGCGGTGCGAAGGGTTTTTCGGCAACGCCCCCGCCTGCGTCTTTGATCCGGTGCGATCCCGCCCGGCGGCTGAAACGTGAAGTCGAAGCTGAATGTTTAGATCTGCGTAGTCTTAGTCGTTGGTTAATTTTACTGTCTTTGACAATCGAGCTTGTTCGGCAGGCAACCTTGGCCGCACTCTGTACGTCGAATGTTATGCCACGCTGAGGCCCGTGCGGGACTCGCGGCGGCGTCGAAATCGTATCGAAGTCGCGTTCCGAGGTTGTTATGGCCACCCCCCTGCCCCGCTCGAGCCTGTTCCCCTCCCTTGCCGTCGCCGCCGTCTCGGTGATCGCCTGGGCCGCGCCCGCGCATGCCGGGGGCGGCTGTGTCAGCGCCGAGTGCTACCGCCGCGTCGTGACGCCGCCGGTCTACGACACCGTCGCGGAGCGGGTGCTGGTCCAGCCGCAGCGCACCGTCTACCGCACCACGCCGCCGATCTACGACACGGTGTCCGAGCGGGTGCTGGTCGCCCCCGGCTCGCGCCGGTGGGAGACCAGCACCGATGCCTACGGCCAGCTCGTCGGCTGCTGGGTGACCACGCCGCCGCGCTACGCGGTGCAGACCCGCCGCGTGCTGGTGCGGCCGCCGGAGGTGATCCCGCACACCGTGCCGCCGGTCTACACCACCACGCAGCGCCGGGTGCTGGTGCAGCCCGCCCGCGCCGCCTGGGTGCCCGCGGGGGGGCCCGAGTTCGGTCCTGGTCCCGGCTACGGCCCTCTCGGTGTCGGGTCGATCCCGGACGCTCTCGGCATCGCCGGCGCCTCCTCCGCGGACGTGGCGGTGGGCCTCGGCTTCTCGCGGGGCAGCATCTACGACGGCTATTGAGGCCCGCGGCCATGTCGGTCTCAAGCGTCGGTCTCGACCGGCAGCCTTGATTCAGGGCCGGGCCGCCGTAGCTCCCCTCCCGACGCGAGACGGGAGGAGCGGACCATGGCGGCGTTCAAAGCCTGGGTGATCGAGAAGGGCGAAGCCGGCCAGAGCCTCGCCCTGCGCGACTTCGACGAGGCCGACCTGATGGACGGCGACGTCACCGTGCGGGTCTCGCATTCGGGTCTGAACTACAAGGACGGGCTCGCCATGACCGGCCGGATGCCGGTGGTCCGCCGCTTCCCGATGATCCCCGGCATCGATTTCGCCGGCACCGTCGAGGCCTCGGCGCATCCCGACTACAAGGCCGGCGACGCCGTGGTGCTCACCGGCTGGGGCGTCGGCGAGACCCATCTCGGGGGTCTCGCCGAGCGCGCCCGGGTGCGCGGCGACTGGCTGGTGCCGCTGCCCGAGGGTCTGAGCCCGGCCGAGGCGATGGCGATCGGCACTGCGGGCTACACGGCGATGCTCTCGGTTCTCGCCCTGGAACGGCACGGGCTCACCCCCGAGGCCGGGCCGGCGCTGGTGACGGGGGCCTCCGGCGGCGTCGGCTCGGTGGCGGTGGCGCTCTTGAAGCGCGCCGGCTGGCACGTCATCGCCGCGACCGGCCGGAGCGGCGAGGCCGATTACCTGAAAGGTCTCGGTGCGGCCGAGATCCTGGAGCGCGAGGCGCTTGCGGGCGAGCCGCGCCCGCTGGCCAAGGAGCGCTGGGCCGCGGGCATCGACGCGGTCGGCGGCCGGGTGCTCGCCAACGTCCTGTCTATGACGAAGGGCGGCGGTGCCATCGCCGCCTGCGGCAATGCCGGGGGCATGGACCTGCCGAGTTCGGTCGCACCTTTCATCCTGCGCGGGGTCTCCCTGCTTGGCATCAACAGCGTGACGACGCCGCAAGGGCCCCGCCGCGAGGCCTGGGCCCGGCTCGCGCGCGACCTCGACCGTGATCGGCTCAAGGCCATGACGCGGACGGTCTCCCTGGAAGAGGCGGGCGGCCTCGCCGAAACCCTGCTCGACGGTCAGGTGCGGGGCCGGACCGTCGTCGCCATCGGTGGAACCGCGGCTTAGGCTTGGGCATTTCGTATTTTATGAGCAGAGCATTCGTCCGTGAGCCGGAAGGTGGCGAGGCCTTCGAGGATCTTCCCGATCGGCCCATCTCCTCCCACACCAACTTCGTGACGCCTGAGGGCCTTGCGCAGATCGAGGCCGAGGTGGCGCGCTTGGAGGCGGAGCTGTCCGGCCTCTCGCCGCAGCAGGATAAGGCCGACCACACCCGTGTCTCGCGCGATCTGCGCTATTGGACCGCGCGGAAGAACTCGGCCGAACCGGTCGAAGCGTTCGAGGGCGATACCGTGCGTTTCGGCGCGACGGTGACCGTGCTGCGCGAGGACGACACACGGCAGACCTTCCGCATCGTCGGCGAGGACGAGGCCGACCCGTCCGCCGGCTCGATCTCCTACATCGCGCCGCTGGCCCAAGCGCTCACCGGCAAGGGCGTCGGCGACACCGTGACGGTCAACGACCACGAGTTCGAGATCGCCGAGATCCGCTGAAGTCGAACGTTTCGAAAGGACAAGTCCTTTCGCGGGTCCAGGGCAGAGCCCTGGTGAAGGAGGCTCGGGGCGCTGCCCCGAGACCCCGCCAAAGGGATGATCCCTTTGGAATCCCGCTATTCGTTCAGGTGAACAGGCTCGACACGCTCGACTCCGTCGCCGTTCGCCCGATCGCTTCGCCGAGCAGCGGCGCGATCGAGATCACGCGGATGTTGCGGGCGAGCTTGACCGCCTGCGTCGGCAGGATCGAGTCGGTGATGACGAGTTCCTTCATCCGCGAGGCGGCGATGCGCGAGACTGCGCCGCCCGACAGCACCCCGTGGGTGATGTAGGCGGAGACCTCCTTGGCGCCGGCGTTGAGCAGGGCTTCCGCCGCGTTCACCAGCGTACCGCCGGAATCGACGATGTCGTCGACGAGGATGCAGGACTGCCCCTCGACGTCGCCGATGATGTTCATCACCTCCGACTCGCCCGCCCGCTCGCGGCGCTTGTCGACGATGGCCAGCGACGCATCGATGCGCTTGGCGAGTGCCCGGGCGCGCACCACGCCGCCGACGTCGGGCGAGACCACCATGCGCTCGCCGGGCGCAAGGCGCTCCTTGATGTCGCGCACCATCACGGGCGCGGCGAACAGGTTGTCGGTGGGAATGTCGAAGAAGCCCTGGATCTGTCCGGCGTGGAGATCGAGCGTCAGCACCCGGTCGGCGCCGGCCTCGGTGATGAGGTTGCAGACGAGCTTGGCCGAGATCGGCGTACGGCCCGAGGTGCGCCGGTCCTGCCGGGCGTAGCCGAAATAGGGGATCACCGCCGTAATGCGCCGCGCCGACGACCGACGCGCCGCGTCGATCATGATCAGCAGTTCCATCAGGTGGTCGTTGGCGGGGAACGAGGTCGATTGGACGATGAACACGTCCTCGCCGCGCACGTTCTCCTGCAGCTCGACGAAGATCTCCATGTCGGCGAAGCGCCGGACCATGCAGTTCGCGAGCGGCAATTCGAGGTAGCCGGCGATTGCTTCCGCGAGCGGACGGCTCGCGTTGCCGGCGATGATCTTGATGGACGACGTCATGCCGGGCGTCTCTCGGCTCACTCTGCAAGTCATTCGCGGGACGCGCGCGAAACGATTACGTCCGAGACCGCACAAGCATCCGGCCGCGCGGCTCATACCAGCGAGGCCGAGCCCTCACAATGGTTTCGTGAGAAGGACTTCACTGCGCGGGGCCCCGCCCTGCCCCCTTACGGCTCGAGCAGGCGGTGCAGGTGGACGATGAAGTAGCGGGTCTGCGCGTTGTCGACAGTGGCCTGCGCCTTCGAGCGCCATGCGGTCTGGGCCGAGGCGTAGTCGGGAAAGACGCCGACGATGTCGAGATCCTTCACGTCGCGGAAGCGCACCCCCGAGACATCCTCCAGCTCGCCGCCGAAGACGAGGTGGAGCTTCTGGTCCGAGTCGATCGTCGTGGTCACGCGTCTCTCCTGCGGGATGCCGGGGCCCGCCGCCGGTGAGGCAGGAGCCGTGCCGCTCGGTCGCAGAGGCGGCCGTGCCGGTCAAGGTGCTTGCCGCGCAAGGAGGGGCTGATGCGGGGGCGGGACGGCGTCCGGCCGCGTGCGATCAGAACAGCGATCCTTGCCGCGCTGCCGGTTCGACCGCCGCCTTCTCAGGCTTCGGTGCGGGCTCCGGCGCGGCCCGGCGGGGCGCACGCTTCGGGCGCGGCACCGAGCGCGGGGCTTCGGCAAGGGGGGGCGCAACGGGGTCGTCCGGAGCCTCCTCCGGGCGCGCAAAGAGAGCGCCGTCCGCGAACTGGAGCTGGAACCGCACGGCTTGGGCCGCGGCCGCGGCCGAGCGCACCGGCAGGCCGTCGGCGTCGCGCACGAGCGCGTAGCCGCGGGCGAGCACGGCCTTGTAGCTGAGCGCCCCGAGCAGGCTGGTGAGCGCGTCGAGCCGGTCGCGGCGGCGCTCGACGATGCGGCTCATGGCGGTGCGCGGGCGGTGATCGATGGCGGCGAGCCGTGCCCGCGCCTCGGCCAGCGCGATCGCCGGGGAGCGCCGGGTGAGGCGGTCGGCGACGCGGTTCAGGCGCTCGCGGGAATCGCGGGCATTGGCGGCGAGCGCCGGCCGCAGCCGCGCGTCGGCGAGATCGAGGCGCTGGCGCTTGACGGCGAGGAAGGCGTCGGCGCCGGGGATCGCCCGCACGAGCGCCCGGAAATCCGCCCGCTCGCGCTCGATCCGCCGCAGCATCGTGCCGGCCTGCCGGGCGCCGAGCTCGTGGACCTGGGCGGCGAGTTCGGCCCGCACCGGCACCGCCATCTCGGCCGCGCCCGTGGGCGTCGGGGCGCGGCGGTCCGAGGCGAAGTCGATCAGCGTCGTATCGGTCTCGTGGCCGACCGCCGAGATCAGCGGGATCTCGGACTCGGCGGCGGCGCGCACCACCGCCTCCTCGTTGAAGGCCCAGAGATCTTCGATCGAGCCGCCGCCGCGGGCGACGATCAGCACGTCCGGCCGCGGGATCGGGCCATCGGGCGACAGCGCGTTGAAGCCCCGGATCGCCGCGGCGATCTCCTCGGCCGCCCCCTCCCCCTGCACCCGTACCGGCCAGACCAGCACGGGGCGGGGAAAGCGGTCCTCCAGCCGGTGGAGGATGTCGCGGATCACCGCGCCGGTCGGCGAGGTGACGACGCCGATCACCCGCGGCAGGAACGGGATCGGCCGCTTCCGGTCAGTCTCGAACAGCCCCTCGGCCGCGAGCTGGCGCTTGCGCTCCTCCAGCAGCGCCATCCAGGCGCCGATGCCGGCGGGCTCCATCGAGTCGATGACGATCTGGTACGAGGATTTTCCGGCAAAAGTCGTGATCTTGCCGGTGGCGACGACCTCAAGCCCTTCCTTGGGCTTCTGGCGCAGGCGCCCGAGCACACCCTTCCACACCACCGCGTCGATCTTCGCCGAGCCGTCTTTCAGCGAGAAGTAGGCGTGGCCCGAGCCGTGCGGCCCGCGATAGCCGGTGATCTCACCGCGCAGGCGCACATGCCCGAAAGCGTCCTCCAGGGTGCGCTTCAGGGCGGCGGCGAGATCGCCGACCGACCATTCGGGGGTGTTGGCCTGGAGCAGCGCCGAGGGCGCCGGCTCCCCCGGCGGCGGCACGGCGGCGGCAGAGGTCGCAGGACGTGGCGGGGGCACGAGCGGCATGGGGCCGGACGCTAGGGAACGGGCCGGGAGAGGTAAAGGCCGACCGCGCGATCAGCTGGGGAACGGCGTGCGGGTGTGGCGCCGGAGCCGCGTCGTCACCCCTGCTGACGGCTTGCTCCACCACACAGGGAGCATGCGCACGGCCTGGAACGCCGGCTGCGCCGGGTTCTCGAGGGAAGGCGTCGAGCGAACAGGACAGCGGGTGCGATGAACGCGCCCGGCGTCAGATCAGGCGCGTGAGGATCAGTGCCGCCGTCACGGCCGGGGCGGCGGCGGCCGCCATGGCCCAGGGCCAGACCGGCGCGAGCCGCGAGCGGCGGTTGTCGTTGGCGGCCCGTGGCGCCGAGCGGCGCTGCACCACGTAGTGCGACAGCCGAACGACGGGTTGCTCGCGGGGCGTGCGGGCGGGGGGGGCGATCGAGTGGCGACAGATCGGCATGGCAGACATCAACAGGCGAGCCCGGCCAACCGTTCCGTCCGGCGCGGGATAAAGCGAGCCCGAGGGAGGGCCGCGCCGACGCGCTCACCACAGCGAGAATTCGGTGGCGAAATCCGTGGTCCGTAGCGGGCATTTCGGCGCGGGGCAGGGCTCGGCCGGGACGGTCGCGAGCACGCCGTCCGCCCCCGCCTCGAAGCGCAGGCGCACCGGCGGGTCGTCCTCCTTGGCGTAGGCGAGCCGCACCTCGAAGCGCACCGCGTCGAAGGTCTTGCGGTCGACATAGACGATCACGTCGCGGGAGACGGATTCACCCGGGTTGAGGTCGGAGGGCTCGCTCGGGAGCGGCGTCGCGCCGGAGAACAGCAACCCCTGGCGCAGGATGGGCGTCCCGCCGCTCTCGCGCACGTAGTCGCGGGCGGCATCGACGTTCGCCGTGCCGGAGAGCGAGGCGCGGAAGGCGGCCTCCCGCGCCGCCGTGTCGTCGCCCGGTTCGGAGAAGCGGGTGCGGATGCCGACCACGGTGTAGGTGAGCCCGAGCACGCGCACCCCCGCCTGGCCGACATTCGTGCGGGTCACGGTGGAGCGGATCGCCACCCGGTCGCCGTGCTCGCCGACCCGGGCGAGGTCGGTCTTCACCGAGACCGAGGGCGGGGCGAGCCCCGGCTTGATCCGCGCCTCGTAGACGAAGGTGTAGACGCCCCAGGCCCCTGCCCCGAGGATCGCCAGCGTCTGCACCAGGGTGCTGGCGCCTTCCAGGCCGAGCCCGCGGCGCTTTCGGCCCGGCCCCTCGTGACGGTCCGGCTGACGATCTGTCGGCGCCATACGGCGGCTTCTCCCGTGCGTTGCCGGGGCAAACGCGAAACGCCCTTTCCCCGGCCCAAAATTTTTTGGATAGGGTTCTTCTCATGACCGAGCCCTTCTCCATCCTGCTCATCGGCTCCGGCGGGCGCGAGCACGCGCTGGCCTGGGCCATCGCGAAATCGCCGCTCTGCACGCGGCTGTTCATCGCCCCCGGCAATCCGGGGACGGCGCAGCACGGCGAGAACCGGCCGGACCTCGCGGTGTCCGATCACGCCGCCGTCGTCGCGTTCTGCCGGGCGGAAGGGGTCGGGCTGGTGGTGGTGGGGCCGGAGGCGCCGCTGGTGGCGGGCCTCGTCGACGACCTTCAGGCCGCCGGCATCCCCGCCTTCGGGCCGACGAAGGCCGCGGCGCAGCTCGAAGGCTCGAAGGGCTTCACCAAGGATCTGTGCGCCGAGCACGACATCCCGACCGCGGCCTTCGCCCGCTTCACCGACCTCGAGCCGGCTTTGGCCTATCTCCGCGAGCGCGGCGCGCCGATCGTGGTCAAGGCCGACGGGCTCGCCGCCGGCAAGGGCGTGACCGTGGCCGAGACGCTGCCCGAGGCCGAGGCCGCCGTGCGGGCGATCCTCGACGGAACGGAAGGCGGGGCGCTCGTCATCGAGGAATGCCTGTTCGGCGAGGAAGCGAGCTTCTTCGCGCTCTGCGACGGCACCCGTGCGGTGCCGATCGGGACGGCGCAGGATCACAAGCGCGTCCATGACGGCGACCTCGGTCCGAATACCGGGGGCATGGGCGCCTATTCCCCCGCCTCCATCGTCACGCCGGAGATCACCGAGACGGTGATGACGCGGATCATCGCGCCGACGCTGGCCGGCATGGCCGCCCGCGGCACGCCGTTTTCCGGCATCCTCTATGCCGGGCTGATGCTGACGGCGGAGGGCCCCAAGCTCATCGAGTACAACACCCGCTTCGGCGATCCGGAGGCACAGGTGCTGATGCCGCGCCTGACCGGCGATCTCGTGCCGGCGCTGCTGGCGGCCGCTCAAGGCGACCTCTCCGGCGTCGCCATCGGTTTTGACGCCTCAAGCGCCGCACTCACGGTGGTGATGGCGGCACAGGGCTATCCCGGCGCGGTGACCCGCGGCACGGAGATCCGCGGCGTCGAGGCAGCCGAGGACGAGGCGGGCGACGCGACGGTTCTGGTGTTCCAGGCCGGCACCCGCCGCGATGGCGACCGGCTGCTCGCCGATGGCGGCCGGGTGCTCGCAGTCACGGCGCTCGGTGCCAGCGTGGGGCAGGCGAAAGACCGCGCCTACGCGGCGGTGAAGCGCATCGACTGGCCGGACGGCTTCTTCCGCAGCGATATCGGCGGCCGGGAGGTCGCCCGCGAAGCGGCTTCCAAGGGCGACTGATGAAGGGCGACTGATGCCCGATTTCTTCGACCTCGCCTTCGCCGCCGCCCGCGAGGCCGCAGCGTTGGGCGAGGTGCCGGTCGGCGCGGCCGTGGTGCGGGACGGGACCGTGCTCGCGGTCGCGGGCAACCGGCCGCGCACGCTGTGCGACCCCACGGCCCATGCCGAGATCCTGGCGATCCGTGCCGCCTGCGCCGCGCTCCGCGACGAGCGGCTCACCGGCTGCGACCTCTACGTGACCCTGGAGCCCTGCCCGATGTGCGCGGGCGCGATCGCCTTCGCCCGCATCCGCCGGCTCTACTACGCCGCCTCCGACCCCAAGGGCGGCGGCGTCGAGCACGGCCCTCGCGTGTTCAACCAGCCGACCTGCCACCATGCGCCGGAGGTCTATTCGGGCTTTCGCGAGGGCGAGGCGGCGGCGCTCCTCAGAGAGTTTTTCGCCGAGCGGCGGGGGTGAACTGGGAGAGGCGTCGTAACGGAGCGTCGAACCGCGGCCGCGGGCGGCGCGTTCGACCCGTCGTCCTCGCAATGCAGCGGAGCCTCCTCCCATGGTCCCGACCTACCAGCGCGCCCTGATCGTCGGTGCCGGCCCCGGCCTGAGCGCCTCGTTGGCGCGCCTGTTCGCGGCCGAGGGGCTGAAGGTCGGGCTCGCCGCGCGCAACACCGAAAAACTCAACGACCTCGCCGCGGAGACGGGGGCCGTCATCCATGCCTGCGATGCCACCGATCCGGGCGCGGTCGAGGCCCTGTTTCCCCGGCTCGAACCGGCGCTCGGCGGTGCGCCGGACGTGGTGGTCTACAACGCCAGCGGCCGGCTGCGCGGGGCCACCGTCGATCTCGATCCGGAGGCGGTGGCCCGCGCCCTCTCGGTCTCGGCCTATGGCGGCTTCCTCGTGGCGCAGGCCGCCGCCCGGCGGATGCTGCCCCACCGCCACGGCGCGATCCTGTTCACCGGCGCTTCGGCGAGCGTAAAGGGATTTGCGGGCTCGGCCCCCTTCGCCATGGGCAAGTTCGCCCTGCGCGGCCTCGCGCAGAGCCTTGCCCGGGAGCTTCAGCCCCAGGGCATCCACGTCGCCCATGTCGTGATCGACGGCGCCATCCGCTCCGCCGCCCGGCCCGATCCGCAGGACCAACCCGACGCGACTCTCGATCCGGACGCCATCGCGAAGGGCTACCTCGCCCTCCTGCGCCAGGATCGCAGCGCCTGGACCGATGAGATCACCCTGCGGCCGTGGGTCGAGCGCTTTTGAGGAATCACGCCGCCAGGAAAGCCTGCAACGCTCGCAAAGTCGGCTCCGGCGCCTCCTCGGCCATGAAGTGGCCGGAGGCGATGCAGGCGCCCTGCGCCCGTGGCGCAAAGGTCCGTTGCCAAGCCGCCAGCGCGGTCTCGGGCTTGTCCCGGTCGAGATAGGCCTCGCTCGCGAGCACCAGAACCGGCATCGGCAGGGTCCGGCCCGCGGCGAGGTCGGCGCGGTCGGCGGCACGGTCCGGCCCGTCGGCGCCACCGGCTCGGTAATCCTCGCACATCGCGTGGATGCGCTCGGGCACGCCCCAGGCCTGCCGGTAGAGAGCGAGCGCACGGGCGTCGAAGGCGGTCAGATCGTGGCGCGCGGTCCAGTCGCGCAGCAGCCCCTCGAAATAGCCGTCCGGATCGCGGCGGATCACCGCCGCCGGTTCCGGGGCGGGGCGCGACAGGAACGGCCAGTGCGGGTTCGCCTTAGGATTCGCCTCGATGCGGGCCCACTGCACGTCGGTCGGCACGATGTCGAGCAGCGCGAGGCGCTCGATCCGGCCGGGTTCGTCGAGGGCGAGCCGGTAGCCGATGCGGGCGCCGCGATCATGGCCGGCCAGCGCGAAGCGGATATGGCCGAGCCGCTCCATCACCGCGACGATCTCCGCCCCGAGCCGCCGCTTGGCGTAGGCGTTCTCCCAGCTCCCCGAATCCGGCGCGGCCGACCAGCCGTAGCCCTTCACGTCGAGGGCGATGACGCGGTGCGTCTGGGCAAGCGCCGGCGCCAGCCGGTGCCACATCGCGTGGCTCTGCGGAAAGCCGTGCAGAAGCAGGAGCGGCGGCGCCGATTCGGGGCCGCCGGCCCGGCCGAACCAGCGGCCCGCCGGCCCCTCGATCCAGAGCGGCGCGAAGCCGGGAAACAGATCGTCGCCCTCTGCCATCCGCCGTCCTTCCCACGCCACCGCTTCCGTATCGCGGATAACGGCTCGGTGGGGCGAAGGCTCCGGCGTACCCGACCCGACGGCCGTTTGGGGCCCTGAGATTGCGATGATGCAACCTTGCGGAATTTTCTAAGGTCTGTGCAATCCAGGCGACAGTCATGGGGCCCTTCTGCACTTGGAGGCCACTTGAAGCTCACTTGAGTCTCACTTGGGTCAACACGGAACGGGTAAAATTTAGGCGAAATGTCCAAGACGCGGGCATGAGGAAATATTCACTTTTAGGCGTAAAAGTCCGGCTCGTCCGCGGTGATCTCATGCCCCTGAACGACCTCGAAGAACTCGCGCGAATCGCCTTCGACTGGCTCTGGGCCACCGATGCCGAGGATCGATTCAGCTACGTCTCCCCAGGCGCCGAGCGTGTGCTGGGCCGCTCTCCGGCGGAGCTGATCGGGCTCACGCGGTCGGCCCTGGTCTGCGAGGGGAAGGGTGAGAGCCTTGCCGTCTACCGCGAGACGATCACCGCCCGCCGCCCGTTCCGCGACCTGACCTACGTCTACCGCCATCCCGACGGCACGCCGCGCTGGTTCGAGATCAGCGGCCGCCCGCATTTCTCGCCCGAGGGCGATTTCCTGGGCTATCACGGCGTCGGCAGCGACGTCACCGAGCAGCACCGGACCCGGTGCGCCCTGGTCGAGGCGCATGCCGAACTCAGCGAGCAGAACCGGCGCTTCGACGCGGCCCTGGAGAACATGACGCACGGCCTGTGCATGTTCGATGCGGAGCAGCGGCTCGTGGTGTGGAACCGGCGCTACCTGGAGATCTTCGGCCTGCCCGACGACGCGGTCCATGTCGGCATGGGCCAGCGCGCCATCATCGAGATGCTGGTGGCGCGCGGGTGCTACAAGCGCGGCGCCACGGTCGATGCGATCAGCGAGGGCACCCGCACCTCCCTCAGCGGAGACGGGTCGAAATCGGTTCTGCGCGAACTCGCCGACGGGCGGGTCATCGCCGTGATCCACCGGCCCATGGCCGATGGCGGCGGCTGGGTGGCGACCTTCGAGGACATCACCGAGCGTCGGCGCAACGAGGCGCGCATCATCCACATGGCCCGCCACGACGGGCTCACCGACCTGCCGAACCGCACCCGCCTGCGCGAGGTCGGCGCCGAATGGCTCGCGGCGTTGCGCACCGACGCGGAGGCGCCGCTCGCGGTGCTCTGCCTCGACCTCGACCGGTTCAAGCCGGTCAACGACAGTTTCGGCCACGCGGTGGGCGATGCCCTGCTGCGGGCGGTGGCCGATCGGCTGCGCGGGCACGTGCGCAGCCACGACGTCGTGGCCCGGCTCGGCGGCGACGAATTTGCGGTGCTCTCCCGCGTCGAGGATGCCGCCGGGGCCGCGGCCCTGGCCGAGCGCCTGATCGAGACCGTGGCTGCGCCCTACACCCTGGACGGGATCACCGTCGAGATCGGGATGAGCGCCGGCATCGCCCTGGCCGAGGGCGACGTCCCGCACGACATCGAGCGCCTCCTCAAGGAGGCCGACCTCGCCCTCTACGAGGCGAAGACCGAGGGGCGCGGCACCGTCCGCCTGTTCGAGCCGCAGATGGACGAGACCCTGCGCGAGCGGCTCGGCCTCGAACGCGAGCTGCGCGAGGCGCTCGCGCAGGACCGCTTCGAACTGCATTATCAGCCGCTCGTGGACCTGTCCGACAACCGCATCACCGGCATGGAGGCGTTGATCCGCTGGCACCATCCCGAGCGCGGGCTCGTGAGCCCGGCGGTGTTCATCCCGCTCGCCGAGGAGACCGGCCTGATCGTGCCGATCGGCGAATGGGTGCTGCGCCAAGCCTGCCGGGACGCGGTGGACTGGCCGGGCGAAATCAGCGTGGCCGTCAATGTCTCGCCGCTGCAACTGCGCCACCGCGGCTTCATCCAGAGCGTGCTCGGCGCGCTCGCGGCCAGCGGCCTCAAGGCGAGCCGGCTCGAACTGGAGATCACCGAGAACGTGCTGCTCGACGACACCGAGGCGAACCTCGAAACGCTCCACACCCTGCGCAAGCTCGGCGTTCGCATCTCCATGGACGATTTCGGAACCGGCTATTCCTCGATCAGCTACCTGCGCCGCTTCCCCTTCGACAAGATCAAAATCGACCGTTCCTTCGTGCGCGACTGCGCCGCCCAGTCGGAGGCCGGTGCGATCATCCGCGCCATCGTGAGCCTGGGGGCGAGCCTCGGCATCACCACCCTGGTCGAAGGCGTCGAGACCGAGCCGCAGCTCGCCACCATCCGGGCGGAGGGGGCGCAGGAGGTGCAGGGTTACCTGTTCAGCCCGCCCCGCCCGGTCCACGAGATCGCCGTCCTGCTCGAAGCCGGGACCACGGCCGAGGGCCGGCCCGGGCGGACGCTGGCGGCCTGACGGATCTTTTCGCGAGCTTTCGAGCGCCGGGGGACAGGCTCCGGGCGCCTGTACGCGTCGCAGCACCCCCTGCCCCGCCAGGGTTCGAAATCCGATCGGCTCGACCGTGTGAGGGGTTGCTGAGGGGAGGAGCGGGTTCTCGAGTTGTGATGAGCCCCTTAACACGGCCCAGACGGGGGCCGCGATCAGACGAGCGCGGCTACCCGACTCGGGTCTCGGGGGAAACGGATTGCAGCGCCGTTCCTCGTGCTGACGCACCGCGCTCGTACCAGCCCTTCGAGCGGTTCACGATCCACACGACCGACAGCATGACCGGCACCTCGATGAGGACGCCGACCACGGTGGCGAGCGCCGCGCCCGAGTTGAAGCCGAACAGGCTGATGGCGGCCGCCACCGCGAGCTCGAAGAAGTTCGAGGCGCCGATCAACGCCGAGGGGCCGGCGACGCAGTGCTGTTCGCCCGCAGCGCGGTTCAGCAGGTAGGCCAGCCCCGCGTTCAGGTAGACTTGGATGAGGATCGGAACCGCGAGCAGACCGATGACCGCCGGCTGGGCCAGGATCTGCTCGCCCTGGAAGCCGAACAGCAGCACCAGGGTGGCCAGCAACGCCACCAGCGAGACCGGACCGAGCCGGCCGAGCAGACGGTCGAGGGCGGCTTGGCCGCCGGACGCCAGCAGAATTCGGCGGACCGCCTGCGCGATCACGACGGAGATGACGATGTAGAGCACCACCGACAGCACCAGCGTTCCCCAGGGCACGGTGATGGCCGACAGGCCGAGCAGAAGGCCGACGAGGGGCGCGAACGCCAGCACCATGATGGTGTCGTTGAGCGCCACTTGGCTCAGCGTGAAGTGCGGCTCGCCGCGGGTCAGGTTCGACCACACGAACACCATCGCCGTGCAGGGTGCGGCGGCCAGGATGATGAGCCCGGCGATGTAGCTGTCGATCTGCTCCGCGGGCAGGTAGGGCCGGAACAGGGTGCCGATGAACAGCCAGCCCAGCGCCGCCATCGAGAACGGCTTCACCGCCCAGTTGATGAAGAGCGTCACGCCGATGCCGCGCCAGTGCCGCCCGACCTGGCGCAGCGCGACGAAGTCGATCTTGAGCAGCATGGGGATGACCATGAGCCAGATCAGCACCGCCACCGGCAGGTTCACCTTGGCGACTTCGGCGGCGCCGACAGCGTGGAAGACGCCGGGCATGACGTGGCCGAGCGCGATGCCGGCCACGATGCACAGGGCCACCCAGAGGGTGAGGAAGCGTTCGAACAGGGACATCGGGCTTCCTCAGGCGGCGCTGACGCGACGACCGTGCTCGTCCACCACGCGCTCGCCGTCCTCCTTCACGAACGCGCCCTGCTGGGCCGGCAGAAGGTCGAGCACCGCCTCGGACGGCCGGCACAGGCGTATGCCCTTCGGGCTCACCACGAGCGGGCGGTTGAGGAGGGCCGGATGGGCCTCGATCGCGTCGAGGAGCTGCGCGTCGGTCAGCGCCGGGTCGTCGAGGCCGAGCTCGGCGTAGGGCGTGCCCTTTTCGCGCAGGACATCTCGAACCGAGAGGCCGGCGCGGGCGAGCATCCGGGTGATGAGCGCCCGGCTCGGCGGAGTCTTCAGGTACTCGACCACGTGCGGCTCGATGCCGGCGTTGCGGATCATGGCCAGGGTGTTGCGGGACGTGCCGCAGGCAGGATTGTGGTAGATGACGACGTCGAACGCCTCAGGCATGGGCGGTGTCTCCGGTGGGGCAGTCGCAGGCGGACAGGGCGGCGACGGCCGGGGCGCAGACCTCCGGCCGACCCTGGCAGCAATCGCGCATCAGAAAGGCGATCAGGGCGGACAGGCCAGCGTATGCGGCGCTGTAGATGACCGACTTGCCCTCGCGCCGGAACGTGATCAGCCCGGCATGCGAGAGCTCCTTCAGGTGGAAGGACAGGTTGGTGCTGGCGACCCCGACCTCGGCCGCCAGCGCCCCGGCGGCGAGGCCATCGGGCCCGGCGATGACGAGCGCGCGCACGACACGGAGGCGGTGCTCCTGGCCGAGTGCGGCGAAGGCGGCGAGGGCTTGCCGTTCGTCCATGTCTGGCCCATCAATTCAACGTTTGTTGAATCGTACGGAAAGATTGCCGCGTGGACAAGCCCCATCAGCCGTTCGCCGACGGGTTGCCGAACCTCTCCGAGGCGCATGTCGAACTGCCCACCGCTGAGCGGGTGCAGGCGTCGACGCCGCTCGCGCACGCGCCGCGCTTCCTGATCCTCTACGGTTCGCTACGAGAGCGGTCCTTCAGCCGGTTCCTGGCCTACGAGGCGGCCCGGCTGCTGGAGGCGATGGGCGGCGAGGTGCGAATCTTCCACGCGCACGGCCTGCCGCTCCCCGACGACGCGACGGCCGACCACCCGAAGGTGCGGGAGCTCCGCGAACTCTCGGTCTGGTCCGAGGGGCAGGTCTGGGTGAGCCCCGAGCGGCACGGCAACCTGACCGGGGTGATGAAAAGCCAGATCGATTGGCTGCCGCTGAGCGAGGGCTCGGTCCGCCCGACGCAGGGGCGCACGCTTGCGGTGATGCAGGTGTCGGGCGGTTCGCAGAGCTTCAATGCGGTGAACAGCCTGCGGGTGCTCGGGCGCTGGATGCGGATGATCACCATCCCGAACCAGTCCTCGGTGCCGATGGCCTACAAGGAGTTCGACGAGGCTGGCCGCATGAGGCCGGGGCCGCTCTACGACCGGGTCGTGGACGTGTGCGAGGAGCTGATGAAGTTCACGCTCCTGACCCGCGGGCGGGCCGATTACCTCGTCGACCGCTACTCCGAGCGCAAGGAGGGTGACCCCGACCGGCTCAAGGCGGTCGCCGCCGATGTGGGCTTTGTCCGGGCGCCATCCTCCGAGCGGGCATCGTAGGCCGGCCGAACGCGGCGGGGCCGGGCGCTTCCCGGAACGCTTCGCTCCCGGCGACCGTTTTCAGCGCCATCGACGGAACGATTCCGGCAGCTTGGCAATTTCTCAGCCAGGACAGACTTCGAAAGACACTGCAAGACATCGTCCGAGACGGACGTCAGGAGGATACCATGATCGGTTGGGCTGTTACCTTTCTCGTCGTCGCTCTGATCGCTGCGCTGCTCGGCTTCGGCGGCATCGCCGGCACCGCCGTGGAAGCGGCCAAGATCGTGTTCTTCGTCGCGATCGCGCTGTTCCTGATCTCGGCGGTAATGGGCGCGGTGCGCGGTCGTTCGCCGCGACTGTGACCGACCTGAACCGCACGGTTTCGATGAAAGGGCGGCCCTCGCGGGCCGCCTTTTCCTTTTGTGCAACCCGCTGCTCTGATAAGGGGCGCGGATGACCGACATTCCAGACCCCTCCCCGGCCGTGCCCGCGGACCAACCCGCCACGCCCGAGGGCGAGCGCATCGCCAAGGCCATCGCCCGCGCCGGCATCGCTTCCCGCCGCGACGCGGAGGCCCTGATCGAGGCCGGCCGCGTCACCCTCAACGGCAAGGTCCTGACCTCGCCGGCGATCAACGTCACCGATGCCGATCGCATCACGGTGGACGACGAGCCCCTGCCCGCCCGCGAGCGGACCCGGCTGTGGCTGCTGCACAAGCCGCGCGGCGTCGTCACCACCGCCCGCGACCCGGAGGGCCGCCCGACGGTGTTCGACGGCCTGCCCGAAGAGCTGCCGCGGGTCGTCGCCATCGGCCGGCTCGACATCAACACCGAAGGGCTGCTGCTCCTCACTAATGACGGGGGGCTGGCCAAGGTGATCGCCCATCCCGATACCGGCTGGCTGCGCCGCTACCGGGTGCGCGCCTTCGGTGACGTGACCCAGCCCGATCTCGACAAACTCAAGAAGGGCCTGACCGTCGATGGCATGGAGTACGGCCCGATCGAGGCGACCCTCGACCGGGCGCAGGGCGACAACGTCTGGCTGACGCTCGGCCTGCGCGAGGGCAAGAACCGCGAGGTCAAGCGCATCCTGGAGCATCTCGGCCTGTCGGTGAACCGGCTGATCCGGCTCTCGTTCGGACCGTTCCAGCTCGGCGACCTCGAAGTCGGCCTCGTTGAGGAGATCCGCACCAAGGTTCTGAAGGACCAGCTCGGAAAGAACCTCGCCGAGCAGGCCGGCGTCGATTTCGAGAGCCCGGTGCGCGAGACGATCGCCCCCTTCGGCAGCCCGAAGAAGGCCACTCGTGCCACGCAGGCGGCGCCCCCGGGGCGGGGCCGTCAAGGCGCGCGCGACGAAGGCGCCTCGGAAGCCCGCTCGGGGTCTCGCGGCGGCTCGGCCGGCCGTCCGCCGCGCGATCCCGCCCGCCCTGCCGCCCCCCGCGCCGGTGCGCGCCCGGCCCCGCGTCCCCCTTCCCCGACCGTGTGGCGCGCCGACGAGGAGACGCGGCCCCGTGCCTCGAAGGTGCCCCGCCGGGGCATGGACCCCAAGACCGCCCGCGCGGCGGCGGCCGAGCGCGGCCGCGAGCGGGTCGGCGCGATCCAGGCGGCCGGCGAGCGCCGGGTGCTGGTGGAGCGGCTTCAGCCCTCGCCCGAGAAGCCCGCACCCGAGCCGCATCGCCGGGTCCGCTTCCGCAACGAGGAGGAGCGGTCCGCGCCCCGCGACAGGGCGCGCGAAGACAGGCCGCGCCAGGATCGGCCAGGTCAAGATCGGCCGCGTGAAGACCGGCCGCGCAGCGAGGCACCGCGCGAGAACCGCGCCCGCGACGAGCGGCCGGGCCGGGACGAGTTCCGCCGCGGCGCACCCGCGGGCGATGTCCGTCCCCGCCGCCGTGAGGCCGGGGAGGCCGCACCAGCCGAGCGGCGCGGGCCGCCCCGCGAGCGTCCGTCCGATTTCGAGGGGCGTCCGCCGCGCGAGCGGAGCGAGGGCCGGCCCCAGCGTGACTTCAATGGTGACTCCCGTGAGCGCGGCGAGGGCGCACCCCGCCGCGAGCGGCCGAGCGAAGGGCGCCCGCCCGAGCGTCGCGGCCCCCCGCGCGACCGGCCCCGTGCCGCCGAGGGCGAGCGGCCGGCCCGCCCCCCGCGCAGTGCCGAGGCGTCCGATCGTCCCGCCTTCCGCAAGGGACCCGGCAAGGGGCCCGGTGGTGCAGGCAAGAGCTTCGGCGGCAAGCCTGGCTTCAAGGGCGGTGACCGCGACGGCGCCAGGGGCGATTTCAAGGGCGGCGCGAAAGGTGGCCCGCGGGGCGACTTCAAGCCCGGTGGCGGCGGCCGGCCCGGTGGGCGCCTGGGCGGACGTCCCGGCGGCAAGCCCGGCGGTGCCCCCGGTGGACGCCCCGGTGGTGGCGGCAAGCCGGGACCGCGCGGGGGCGGACGTCCGAGCCGTCCGCCGCGTGGCGAGGGCTAAGGGGCTTCGCGCGTGCGGATCGTCGGCGGCGAATGGCGCGGGCGCAGGCTGGTCGGACCGAAGGCGGAGGGCATCCGCCCGACCTCCGACCGCCTGCGCGAGGCCCTGTTCAACGTGCTCGCCCACGCCTACGACGACGTGGTCGAGGATGCGGTGGTGCTCGACCTGTTCGCGGGCACCGGCGCCCTCGGCTTCGAGGCGCTGTCCCGCGGCGCGGCCCGCGCGCTCTTCGTGGACGAGGGGCGCCAGGCCGGCACCCTGATCCGCGCCGCAATCGCCGCCCTTGGCTGCGAGGACCGCGCCCGGCTGATCCCGCGCGACGCGACCCGGCTCGGGCCTGCCCTGGACCGGCCCGCGACGCTGGCCTTCTGCGATCCGCCCTACCGGAAGAACCTTGCACCCGCGGCTCTCACGGCGGCCGCCGGGGGCGGCTGGCTCAGCCCCGGCGCGCTGGTCCTCGTCGAGGAGGCCGCGGAGGCCGGCCCGGTCCTGCCACCGGGTTTCGAGGAGCTGGAGCGGCGCAGCTACGGCGAGACGACGGTGACCTTCGGTCGCTTTGCGGGTTGAGCCCTTCGCCCGCGCCGTGAGGTCGCCCTATCTCGCTCGGGCCACGCCCGTCCGCGAGGGGAGCCCGCCTCCATGCCGCCCGTCCCGCCGCTTTCCCGCCGAACCCTGTTGCAGGGCGCGGCCCTCACCGCCGGAGCGGGCTTCGCCCCGGCCCTGCTGCGCCCAGCCCGCGCCGCCGACGCCCTGATCACCCGGCCGATCCCCTCCTCCGGTGAGCGGTTGCCGGCCATGGGCATCGGCACCTCGCGCCGCTACGAGGTGGCGCCGACGCCCGAGGCGACCGCGCCCTTGCGCGAGGCGGTGGAGCGCTTCGTCGCGCTCGGCGGCCGGGTGATCGACACCGCCCCGAGCTACGGCACCGCCGAGGACGTGCTCGGCCTGATCCTCGACGGTTTGCGCGAAAAGATCTTTCTCGCCACCAAGGTCGCGGCCCGCGGCCGGGAGGCGGCGCAGGCGGAGACCGAGCGCTCGTTCCAGCGCCTGCGCACGGACAAGATCGACCTCATCGCCGTGCACAACCTCGTCGACACGGAAGTGAACCTCGCGGTTCTGCGCACGCTCAAGGAGCAGGGCCGGATCCGTTATGTCGGCGTCACGGTCTGGCGCGACGAGCAGTTCCCCGAGCTTGAGACGGTGATGAAGCGGGAAAAGCTCGACTTCGTGCAGGTGAACTACGCCCTCGACAGCCGGGCGGCGGCCGAACGCGTCCTGCCGCTGGCGGTTGAGCGCGGCGTGGCGGTGATGGTCAACGTGCCCTTCGGCCGCGACCGCCTGTTCAAGGCCGTGAAGGACAAGCCCCTGCCCGCCTTCGCCGCCGAATTTGGCTGCAAGAGCTGGGCGCAGTTCTTCCTCAAATACGTGCTCGCCAACGAGGCCGTGACTTGCCCGATCCCGGGCATGGCCAAGGCGAGTTACGTCGAGGACAACCTCGCCGCCGCGACCGGGCGGCTGCCGGACGCCGCCGAGCGGCGCAAGATGGAGGCCTTCATCGATGCGGTCTGACTTTTTTGGGATTTCTTCCGTTCGGCGTGGGGTACTGGCTCTGCTTGCCGGCACGCTTCTGCTCCCCGCCCTGCCCGCTCTCGCTCAATCGGAAAATCCCAAAAGAATCGGGATCATCGGGGCGGGCAATATCGGCGGCACGCTCGGCCGTCTCTGGATCAAGGCGGGCTACGAGGTGTTCTTCGCCTCCCGCCACCCCGAGGAGCTGAAGCCGCTCGTCGAGGAACTCGGGCCCAAGGCGCGGGCCGGCACCCCGGCGGAGGCGATCGCCTTCGGCAACGCCGTGCTGATCGCAGTGCCCTACAAGGCCTATCCGGACTTGGGGCGTGAGAACGCCGCGGCGCTGAAGAACAAGGTCGTGATCGATGCCGGCAACGCGGTGAAGGCCCGCGACGGGGCCGTCGCCGACGAGGTCGAGCGCGACGGCATCGGTGCGGTCTCGGCCAAGTATCTGGCCGGCGCCCACGTGGTGCGCGCCTTCAATGCGGCCAACTACAAGATCTTCCAGAAGAATGCCGGCCGGCCCGAGCCGCGCATGGCCGTGCCGATCGCCGGCAACGACCCGAAGGCACTGGAGACCGCCCGCACCCTGGTCTCGGATGCCGGCTTCGACCCCGTCGTGGTCGGCGAACTCAAGGCAGCCGACACCTTCGCCATGGGCTCGCCCGGCTTCGGCCATGACCTCTCGGCGCCGGAGCTGAAGCAGAAGCTCGGGGTGAAGCCTTGAGCGAGGCCCCGGCCTCTTCGTCGGGCTTTTCGCTCTCTGACCGCCTCGCCCGCCTCGTCGATGTGAGGCCGGGCGAGGGCCCGGCGCTGGCTTGGTCCTGGGCCTACATCTTCGCGCTGCTCGCGAGCTACTACGTGCTGCGCCCGATCCGCGACCAGATGGGCGTGGCGGGCGGCCTGGAAAACCTGCCCTGGCTGTTCCTGGCGACGCTGATCGGCATGTTGGCGCTGAACCTGCCCTTCGCGTGGCTGGTCAAGCGCCTGCCGCGGGCGCGCTTCGTGCCCCTCACCTACCGCTTCTTCATCCTCAACATCCTGATTTTTTCCGCCCTGATCGCGCTTACGGACGGTGAAACCGCGGTCTGGGTGGGCCGAGCCTTCTTCGTCTGGCTCTCGATCTTCAACCTGTTCGTGGTCTCGATCTTCTGGGCCACGGTGGTGGACGTGTTCTCGACCGAACAGGGCAAGCGCCTGTTCGGCTTCATCGCGGCCGGCGCGACGCTCGGCGCGATCTGCGGCTCGGCGGTGACGGCGATGCTCGCGCGCGACGTGCCGACCTGGGCGCTGCTCATCGCCGCCGCCGTGCTCCTGGAGGCGGCGGTCTTCGCCATGCGCGGCCTCGCGCCGCCTGATCGGGCGCCTCCACGAGGTGCCGGAGGATTCGCGGGCGGGCGAGGTCATCGGCGGCGACATCTGGGCCGGCATCCGGCGCACCGTCGCTTCGCCCTACCTCCTGAACATCGCGCTGTTTCTGGCGCTGTTCTCGATCACCGCGACCTTCCTGTATTTCGAGCAGGCGGCGGTGGCCAAGAACAACTTCCCCAGCCGGGGGGCGCAGACGGCCTTCTTCGCCAATGTCGATCTCGCCGTGAACGCCCTGACGCTCGGCGTGCAGCTCTTCCTCACCGGGCGCATCACGCGCTGGCTCGGGGTCGGGGTGACGCTGGCGCTGCTGCCGGCGGCGAGCATCGTCGGGTTCGCCGCGCTCGCGCTCGCGCTCTCGCCGAGCGTCGCCTCGGTGGTGGTGATCTACGTGCTGCGCCGGGCCGGCAACTTCGCCATCGCCCGGCCGGTGCGCGAGGTGCTGTTCACGGTGGTGCCGCGCGAGGACCGCTACAAAGCGAAAAGCTTCATCGACACGGTGGTCTATCGCCTCGGCGATCAGGTCGGCGCGTGGTCCCATGCGGGGCTGGCCGCGCTCGGTTTCGGCGGTCATGCTGCGGCGGTGGTGGCGGTGCCGCTCTCGGCCGCGTGGCTCCTCAACGCGCTCTGGCTCGGCCGGGCGCAGGCGCGGCGGCAAGAGGCGGCACAGCAAGACGCGGCACAGCAGGCGGCACAAGCAGACGACAATCCGGCGCCGTTGCCACCGCGCCCGGCCTGAGGTCAATTGTTGCAAAGGTTGTTTTCAGTTTAACCCTGTCTCTGTCGGGCGGATGCGATGCGCCTGGACAACGGGGACAGGCGGCGATGCGGCATCGCAGCGCGCGCATGTTGTCGGCGACAATCGGACATAGAACAGAAACAGTCGCCGTGCGGTATTCGTGGGATCATCCCGCGCCATGGCTCGGGCCAAGGCTTCGTGCCTCTCACAAAATTCCCGTCGGCATGGCCAGGCTAAGGGCCGTCGGCGACCGGGCGTTTCGTGAGGCACTCTGACCGGACATCCACCGGAGATCCAACTTCACCGGAGATTCATGGGACTCGTCCAGTACGCCCTCAAGTTCCGCATCACGACCTACGTCCTCGCGGTGCTGATGATGCTCGGCGGCGTCAGCGCCATCGTCGTCACCCCCAAGGACGTGCTGCCGGCGGTCGATATCCCCGTCGTCGTCGTGGTCTGGACCTATACGGGCCTGTCCGCGCCGGAGATGGAGAAGCGGATCACGACCTATTCCGAGTTCGGAATCTCCAACAACGTCAACAACATCGCCCGGATGGAATCGACGAGCCTCCAGGGCACGTCGGTGATGAAGATCTACTTCGACCAGAGCGTCAGCATCGATCTGGCCATCGCCCAGGTCGTCTCCTCCACGAACTCGATCCGCGCGCTGATGCCGCCGGGCGTGCAGCCGCCCGTGATCGTGCGCTTCTCCGCCTCCTCAGTGCCGGTGATCCAGCTCGCGCTGACCTCGGCCAAGGACAGCCTCAACAAGGTCTACGACTACGCCCAGTACCGCATCCGCCAGCGCCTGACCCAGGTGCCGGGCTCGACCCTGCCCTCCCCCTTCGGCGGCGCCCCGCGCCAAGTGATGGTCGATCTCGACCTGCACGCGCTCCAGGCGCTCGGGATGACGCCGCTGGAGGTCACCAACGCGGTGACCTCGCAGAACCTGACGATCCCCTCGGGCCTCGCCAAGATCGGCGAGCAGCAATACCCGGTGCAGATGAACGCGACGCCGGACGCGATCGCGGCGTTGAACGAAATCCCGATCAAGGTGGTCAACGGCCAGCCGGTGCTGGTGCGCGACGTCGCCTATGTCCGCGACGGTGGCCCGCCGCAGGTCAACGTCGTGCGCGCCGACGGCGCCGCCTCGGTGCTGATGCGGGTGTTGAAGAACGGCACCGCCTCGACGCTGGATGTGGTCAACAACGTCAAGGCGGCGCTCCCCGACATCCGCGCGGCGGCCCCCGAGGGCATGGAGATCAAGCCGCTCTTCGACCAGTCGGTCTTCGTCTCGAACGCGATCGAGGGCGTCTGGCACGAGGCTGTGATCGCCGCCGCGCTGACGGGCCTGACCATCCTGCTGTTCCTCGGCTCGTGGCGCTCGACCCTGATCGTGCTCGTCTCGATCCCGCTCTGCCTGATGACCTCGCTGGCGTTGCTGGCCGCGCTCGGTCACACCATCAACGTGATGACGCTGGGCGGGCTGGCGCTCGCGGTCGGCATCCTCGTCGACGACGTGACGGTGGCGATCGAGAACACCTACCGCCTGTTCGAGGAGGGCAAGCCGTTCCGCAACGCCGTGGTCGAGGGCGCGGCCGGCATCGCCAAGCCGGCGCTGATCTCGACGCTGTCGATCTGCGCCGCCTTCGTCTCGGTCTTCGCACTCACCGACACGCCGAAGTATCTGTTCACGCCGCAGGCGCTCGCGGTCGTGTTCGCGATGCTGACCTCCTACCTCCTCACTCGCACGCTCGTGCCGGTGATGATCGACGTGCTGGTGGCGCGCGAATACCTCCAGCACCACGGCGGCGAAGCGAACGCCCCGCGCCGCGGCCGGATCGAGCGGGCGCTTGTCTGGCTGCTCTCCCCCGTCTTCCGGCTGGCCGGCGCCTTCCGCCGCGGTTTCGAGGCGCGGTTCGATCGGTTCCTCCGCGGCTATGTCGGGCTGCTCCACGCGGTCCTGCGCCACCCGGTCGCGACGGTGACCGGCGTCGTCCTGCTGTTTGCCGGCACCGGCGGGCTCTTCGTCTTCACGGGACAGGACTACTTCCCGCAGGTCGAATCGAGCCAGATGACGATGCACCTGCGCACCCGGCCGGGCATGCGCATTGAGACCGCCGAGCAGACCTTCGCCGAGGTCGAGAAGGTGGTGCGCGAGGTGATCCCCGAGGATGAGATCGACCAGATCCTCGACAATATCGGCCTGCCCTCGAACAACTATAACTTCGCCTTCTCCGACGGCTCGTTCGTCTCCTACAACGACGGGCAGATGCTGATCGACCTGAAGGACGAGCACGGCCCGGTCGCCGAGTACCAGCGCCGCCTGCGCGAGATTCTGCGCGAGCGCTTCCCCGACATGATCGTCTACTTCCAGCCCTCCGACATCATCACGCAGATCCTCAATTTCGGGGTGATCGCGCAGATCGACGTGCAGGTCGCGGGCCGCAACACGGTGAAGGATCTGGCCGCCGCCCGGCGCATCGAGGCGCGGCTGAAGGAGACGCCCGGCCTCGTCGACGTGCACCTGCATCAGATCGTCGATCAGCCGCAATTCTTCGTCGATGTCGACCGGCGGCTCGCCTCCGAACTCGGCCTGACCCAGCAGCAGGTGGCGCAAAGCCTCAACGTGTCGCTCTCGGGCTCCTTCCAGGTGAACCCGAACTTCTGGACCGACCCGAAGACCGGCATCCCCTACCAGCTCTGGGTCCAGACGCCGGAATACCGCAACGCCTCGCTCACCGCCCTGCAGAACACCCCGCTCTTTGCCCGCGCCAATGCCGGCAGCGGGCCCGGCGCGCTGACGCTGCTGTCGAGCATCGCCACGATCACCCGCCAGCCGACGCAGACGGTGATCAACCACGTCAACACGCAGCCGACCTTCAACGTCTACGCCGCGGTGCAGGACCGCGACCTCGGCGCGGTCGCCCGGGATATCGATCGGATCGTCGCCGAGGAGCAGAAGACGCTGCCGGCGCCCGACAAGATCTCCGTGCGCGGGCAGATCGAGAACATGCGCGCCGCCTTCTTCCGGCTCGGCATCGGCCTCGGCATCGCGGTCGTCGCGGTCTACCTCCTGATGGCGGTGAACTATCAGAGCTGGGGCGACCCCTTCGTGGTGCTGGCCGCCCTGCCGATCGCCTTCTGCGGCATCGTCGCGAGCCTGTTCATCACCGGCACCGCCTTCTCGATCCCCTCGCTATTCGGGGCGATCATGTCGGTGGGCATCGCCTCGGCCAACTCGATCCTGCTCGTCACCTTCGCCAAGGAACACCGGGAGGCGACGGGCTGTTCGGCCCGTGAGGCGGCCATCGTCGCGGGCGAGACGCGGCTGCGGCCGGTGCTGATGACCGCGAGCGCGATGTTTTTGGGCCTCGTGCCCATGGCGCTCGGCACCGGCGAGGGCGGCGAGCAGAACGCGGCCCTGGCGCGGGCCGTGATGGGCGGCATCGCGCTCGGCACGCCCTCGACCCTGCTGTTCGTGCCGTTCCTCTACAGCCTGCTGCGGCGGGGCGAGGCCAAGCCGCTCGAGGATTATGTCTGATGACGCCCGTCCGATCCGACCGGAGGATTCGCCCGTGACCGACGGCGAGGACAAGAAAATCCCGCCGCCGCCGGGCAAGGGCGGCTTCGTGTGGGCCGGGCTGATCGCGCTCGGCCTGCTGGCCTATGGCGGCTACGGCCACTGGCAGCGGGCGGCCCGGGCCGAGTCGACGCGGGCCCGGCAGATGGAATTCGTGCCGAAAGTGCGCACCGAGGAGGCCAAGCGCCTCGACGGGCCGATCGAGCTGACCCTGCCGGGCCAGACCGAGCCCTTCGCCACCGCACGGATCTATCCCCGCGCCACCGGCTACATCGCCGAGCGCCATGTCGATCTCGGTTCGCGGGTGAAGAAGGGCGACGTGCTCCTGCGCATCGCCGCCCCGGATCTCGACCAGCAACTCGCGCAAGCCGAGGCGCAGCTCGGGCAGCTCGAGGCCCAGCTCCTGCGGGCCCGGGCCATGGTCGATCAGGCCAAGGCCAACACGAACCTCGCCCAGGCCACCAACTCGCGCACCTCGACGCTCGCCGGCCAGGGCTGGGCCTCGAAGCAGAACGCCGACAACACCCAGGCCGGCGTGCTGGCGCAGCAGGCGAACCTCGCCTCGGCGGAGGCCGACGTGAAGGTGGCCCAGGCCAACATCAAGGCGCAGCAGGCGACCGTCGGGCGGCTCAAGGCGCTGACCGGCTTCGAGATCGTCACCGCCCCCTTCGACGGCGTGATCACCACCCGCAACGTCGATGTCGGCGACCTCGTCCAGGCCGATGCCGGCTCCGGCTCGCCGCTCCTGTCGATGGACCGGGACGACGTGCTGCGCATCTCGGTCAACGTGCCGCAGAACGCGGCGGTGGGCGTGCAGCCCGGCATCGCGGCCCAGATCAAGGTGCCGCAGATGCCCGACCGCAGCTTCGCCGGCGTGGTCGAGCGCAGCTCGGTGGCTTTGCTCGCCTCCTCGCGCACCCTGACGACGCAGGTCGACGTGCCGAACCCCGACCTCACCCTGCGGCCGGGCCTCTACGTCTACGTGACCCTGGCGATCCCCCGCACCGGCGGCGCCACGGTAGCGGTGCCGGCCGAGGCGCTGGTGTTCAACCAGTCCGGCACCCGCGTGGCGGTGGCCGGCGACGACGACCGCGTGCGTTGGGTCGAGGTCCATGTCGCCCGCGACAAGGGCACGGTGGTCGAGGTCGACAAGGGCCTCTCGGGCGGCGAGCGCCTCGTGCTGAGCCCCCCGGCCGATCTCAAGGACGGCGGCCGCATCGCCCCCCAGGCGCCGAAATCGGACAAGCCGATGCAAGCCGCGCAGCGCTAAAACTTTCGCGCAGCGCTAAGACTTTCGCGCAGCGCTGATCCCATCCTCGTCCTCATCCTGAGGTGCCGGAGCGAAGCGGAGGCCTCGAAGGATCCTCCAGCAATCGCGCGATCCCTGGAGGATCCTTCGAGGCCCGCTGGCGCGGGCGCCTCAGGATGAGGGGTAGGTGGGATCGGTGGCCTTCCACCCGTTGGACCTTTCAGCAGGTTGCGCGGGCGGCCCCACTCGGCTCACATCCCGCCCGGAAACGCATCCCACGAGAAGGGCCAGCCATGACCGACCTCAAAACGCTTCGCAGCCTGTCCGGCCTGCCGCCGGAGCCCGCTTCCCTGTCGGGCTCAGGCCTGGTGATGATCGACCTGCAGAACACCTACCGCGAGGGCGTGATGCGCCTGGAGGGCATCGAGCCGGCGATCCGCGAGGCGCAGGCGCTGCTGGAACGGGCGCGCAACGCCGGGATCCCGGTCTTCCATGTGCGCCACGATGCCGGGCCGGGCTCGCCCTACGACCTCACCGCCGCCATCGGCCAGATCAGCGACGAGGTCGCCCCGCGGGAGGGGGAGCCCGTCATCACCAAGGCCTATCCAAGTTCCTTCGTCGGCACCGACCTGCAGGCGCAGTTGGAGGCCGCCGGCGTCAAGGACGTGATCCTGGCTGGCTTCATGACGCATATGTGCGTGAATTCGACCGCGCGCAGCGCCTTCAACCTCGGCTTCCGCCCGACCGTGGTGGCCTCGGCCACCGCCACCCGCGCCCTGCCGGGTCCGGACGGCGCGACCGTACCGGCGGCGGCGGTACAGGCCGCAAGCCTCGCGGCGCTCGGCGACCTGTTCGCGGTGGTGGCGCCGGATGCGGCGGCGATCCGGGGGTAGGGCGATCAGGCCGCGCGGGGCGCGAGGGGGCGCGTCCGCGTCCGTCGGCTGCTGCCCGAACACGCGCTGGTAGAGCGCGGCGGGGCTGTGGCTGCGGCCTTCCGAGTCGACGATGCGGACGTCGCTCATGCCGGAGGTCGTCAGCGACAGGCCCTGCTCCAGGGCACTCAGCAGGGAGCCGTGCTGCCAGGAATAGACGCGCGAAGCGGTGCCGGCGCTGACGGTGAAACTCACGAGGCGACATTCCCAATGTTAAGACCGGCTGGCGACGCCGCCGCCGGATCTGATGAAAGAAGAGGCAGCCCCGATCGGGGTTCCTAAAACTTGAGCTTTAATAGTGGCTCTTGGTTGACGAAGTCTTTGCGGAAACTGCCCCTTTCGGTGGCGGAACCGCGGGCGCCCGATGGCGGTATGATGGCAGCGGCGCCATTCGCGCCCTGCAGGGTGCCCGCCCGGTCCGCCGCATTGCCGGGGCGCGCCGGTCTCCTCAAGACGGGGGCGGGCGGCCTCTCAGGGCCGTTTCCCGACAGCCACAGCGGAGTGACGGACATGGAATACCGGCAGTTCGGACGCTCGGGCCTCAAGGTACCGGTGCTCAGCCTCGGCACCGCCACCTTCGGCGGCACCGACGCGTTCTTCCAGAACTGGGGCAGCACCGGCGTGGCCGAGGCGAGCCGCCTGATCGATCTCTGCCTCGATGCGGGCGTCAACTTCCTCGACACCGCCGACCTCTATTCGAGCGGCGATTCCGAAAAGATCCTCGGCGAGGCGATCAAGGGCCGCCGCGACCGGCTCCTGATCTCCACCAAGGCGACCTTCCGGGTCGGCGAGGATGTGAACGCCGTCGGCTCGTCGCGCCACCACCTGATCCGCGCCTGCGAGGCGAGCCTGAAGCGGCTCCAGACCGACCATATCGACGTCTACTTCATGCACGGCTTCGACGCGCTGACCCCCGTCGAGGAGACCCTGCGGGCGCTCGACGACCTCACCCGTTCGGGCAAGATCGGCTATATCGGCGCCTCGAACTTCTCCGGCTGGCAATTGATGAAGGCGCTGGCGACCTCGGAGAAGGAGGGGCTCGCCCGCTACGTCGTCTATCAGGGCTATTACTCGCTGATCGGCCGCCACTACGAGTGGGAGCTGATGCCGCTCGGCCTCGACCAGGGCGTCGGCCTGATGGTGTGGAGTCCGCTGGGTTGGGGCCGGCTCACCGGCAAGATCCGGCGGGGGCAGGCGGCCTCGGGCGGGCGGCTGTCCACGGCGAGCGGCGCGGAGGGCGGTCCCACCGTCTCCGACGACTACCTCTACGATGTTGTCGATGCCCTCGACGCGGTCGCCGCCGAGACCGGCAAGACGGTGCCGCAGGTGGCGCTGAACTGGCTGCTCAGCCGCCCGACCGTGTGCAACATCGTCATCGGCGCTCGCAACGAGGAGCAGTTGAAGCAGAATCTCGGCGCGGTGGGCTGGTCGCTCACGCCCGACCAGATCGCCCGCCTCGACGCGGCGAGCCGGGAAAATCCGATCTATCCGTATTGGCACCAGATCGGCTTCGACGAGCGCAACCCCAAGCCGACGGCTTGGTGAGGCGGGACGGGTCCGCCAAGAACCCCTCTCCCCGCAGGCGGGGCGAGGGGACGCGTCCGCCATCGCCCCGGTGAGCCGTGAACGGCCTCACATGCTGATCTCGGGCCCGTGCTTGTCACCGTCATCCGGCACCGGCCCGGCCTCGCCCTGCCAGGGCAGGCTCTGCCAGGGCGGCTGGCCGGCGCGGGCCTCGTATTCCTCCAGCGGCAGGGTGGTCTCACCGCCCTCCCCGTCCTGGACTCGGACATGGCTCGGGCGCGGCTGCTTCGGCGGGCAGAGGAACAGGCCCTTGAACGAACTCGCCATCGTCAGAGCCCCTCCGGCTTTTCGCCCTTGGGCGTGCGATGGGGGTGTACGGGGCGGGCGCGCAGGTAGCCCTTGAAGCGCAGATACTCGGCGACGATCTCGCAGATCGCCCGGTCCCGCGGCAGGCGCTCGACCGCGCAATGCTCGTCCAGCGCCGCCACGACCTCCGGCGGGAAGGTCAGGATGCCGGCAAGCTTCGGTTCGGGCGCCGGATCGGTCTCGTGTTCGGTCTCGCTCACGGTCTGCACCCTCTCTACACGCCCGATCCGGCCGGCGGCACGCCCTGCTCCGGCGTGGGGATTACACCGAGCCCGTCCGCATCGCCGGGTCGGGTGGCCCCGAGCCGCCGCAGCAGCGCTTCGTAGGTCTGCACCGCCGGGGAGTCCGATTGTAGCTCGCGGGTGTCGGCCAGGAGCCGGCGCACGTCCTCCACGAACAGGTCGCGCGCCTGCCCTCCCCCGGGGCTCGCCTCGAACAGGCGGCTGAGCGCCAGCTCGAACACGCCCATGAGAAGGCCGAGCCGCTCGGTGTCGTCCGCCATCGCTCCCCTCCGGATGTCGTCCCGGCCGCTTGTGCGGTCCGGCCGAAGGTTTGAACGCCCATGAGGCGCCCCGCGGTTCCGCCCCTGACAGTGCCGGGGATAATCGAACCCCCCGCCACTGCGCCGCATGGGAAGACGCGCTGTGCCGCTCTAGGTTTTGTTCCTGGATGGCTTTCCCGTAAGGCCGGCAGCCCGCTCGCGGGCCGGTGCGCCCGCGCGGGGGTGCCGGAGCCGTTCGGGGGATGTCGTACGATTCATCGAACCCCGAGCCGCTTGTGTCGCCCCATTCGCTCCTCTCTCTCGCGCGGTCTCCTGGGGCATCCCGGGCCGGCGCCTGCGACGAGACGGCGGATGGGCAGGGTGGTTTTCCCGCGCAGGCCATCGCCCGGCTGCGTCGGGCCGGGCATCTCGCCGCGCCCCTGCCCGAGGCGCTCGGCGGCGCCGGATTGTGCGAGCCCGCCCGCGTCGATGCCCTGCGGGCGCTGCTGACGGAGATCGGCCGCGACGACCTCGCGGTCGGGCGTCTCTTTGAGGGGCACGTCAACGCACTGGCCCTGGTGCTGCGCTACGCCGACACCGCCGTCGCCGAGCGGCTCGCCCGCGATGCGGCGGAGGGCCAGCTCTTCGGCGTCTGGAACACCGAGCCGGCCGAGGGCGGCCTCGTCCTCGACGGTGCGGACGGCCTCGAGGGCGTGAAGACCTACGCCTCGGGGGCGGGCTTCGTCACCCGCCCGCTCGTGACGGCGCGGATCGCCGACGGCCGCCGGCTGATGCTGGTGTTGCGCCTCGAACCCGGCGAACGGGCCGACCTGTCGGACTGGCGCGTTCACGGCATGCGCACGACCGCGACCGGTACGGTGGATTTTTCCGGGCTCGGCCTGCGCGACGGCGAGGTGATCGGCTCGCCGGACGACTATTGGCGCCAGCCCTTCTTCTTCGCCGGGGCGTGGCGCTTCCTGGCGGTCCAGCTCGGCGGGATCGAGGCGGTGATCGAGACCCACCGGGCGCATCTCGCCGCCACCGGCCGGGCCGATGACCCGCACCAGCAGGCGCGGTTCGGGCGGGCCATGGTCGCGGCCGAGACGAGCCGCCTGATCGTCGCCCGCGCCGCCCGCCTCGCCGCCGCGGAAGCCGACCACCCCGAGCGGGTCATCGCCTACGTCAACCTCGCCCGCGCCGCGGTCGAACAGGCCGGCCTCGACGTGATCACCCTGGCGCAGCGTTCGATCGGGCTCGCGGGTTTCCTGGAGGGCCACCCCCTGGAGCGCCTGATGCGCGACCTCGCCACCTATCTGCGCCAGCCGGCCCCGGATTTCGCCTTGACCGGCATGGCCGCGCACGCCCTGGCGGCCGACGAGCCGCCCCACGCCCTGTGGCCCGACGAGGCCGCCCCGCGCGCTGCGGAGCGTGTGGGATGAGCGGCCGTCGGACGGAGACGCTGCCGGAGCGCTACTTTTCGGAGATCTACGCCTCCGACCCCGATCCCTGGGGCTTCACCTCCAGCGCCTACGAGGCGGAGAAATACGCCGCGACGCTGCAGGCCCTGCCGCGGGTGCGCTACGACCGGGCCCTCGAAGTCGGCTGCTCCATCGGCGTCTTCACGCGGGCGCTCGCCCCCCGCTGCGGGGCGCTGACCGCCCTCGACGTCGCGCAGGCCGCCCTCGACGCCGCTCAGGGGCGTTGCGCGGAATACCCGCAGGTCGGCTTCGTCCGCGGCGCGGTGCCGGAGGTCTGGCCGGAGGGCCGGTTCGACCTCATCGTCTTCGGCGAGATGCTCTACTTCCTCAGCACGGACGATCTGGCCCGGCTCGTCGCACGGGTGGAGGCGAGTCTGGCGCCGGGGGGCGACTGCGTCCTCGTGCATTGGCTCGGCGAGACCGATTATCCCCTCTCCGGCGACGCGGCGGCGGAGGGCTTCATCGCGGGCGCAGCGCCGTTCTGCCGGGTGCTGTCCGGCACGCGCACGGATGCCTACCGCCTCGATGTGCTGCGGCGAGCGGACGGTCTATGACGAACGCGATGACGGCGCGTGGAGAAAGTGCCGTCCCGCGACACCCGCTCTGGGTGCGCCTGACCCATTGGGTGAACACCGGCGCCTTCCTGGCGCTCCTCGTCAGCGGACTCGCTATCCTGCTCGCCCTGCCCCGGCTGTTCTGGGGCGAGACCGGGGCCAACGACGCCCCGGCCTGGATCGTCCTGCCGCTGCCGGTGAACCTCGAACAGACCGGCTGGGGCCGCAATCTCCACTTCCTCGCCGCCTGGATCTTCGTGCTCAACGGCGCGCTCTACGGGCTCGTCGCCCTGGCGAGCGGGCATTTCTTGCGCCGCCTGACCCCCGAGCGCGACCAGCTCCACCCCCGGCACATCGCGGCCGACATCCGCGCGCATCTCCGGCTCACCGGCTCGGGTGCAACTGGCGCACACCGCTACAACGTGCTGCAAAAACTCGCCTATCTCGCCGTCATCCTCGTGCTGGCGCCGGTGATGCTGCTCTCGGGCCTCACCATGTCGCCCGGCGTCACGGCGGCCTACCCGGAGCTGTTCACCCTGTTCGGCGGGCGGCAATCGGCGCGCACAATCCATTTCCTGTCGGCGGTTTTGTTCGTCGGCTTCCTCCTCATCCACATCTGGCAGGTGCTCGCCAACGGGCCGCTCGACCTGATGCGGGGCATGATCACCGGGCGCTCCACCCGGCCGAAATCCCCGTCGACACCGTCAGAGGAGGACCCGCGATGAGCGATCTCACCCGCCGCAGGCTGATGCTCGGCTCCTCAGCTCTCGGGATCGGCGGCCTTCTCGGCGGCTGCGAGCTGATCGAGAGCGGACCGCGTCGATCAGGCCTCTACGGGTTGAGCGACACCCTGACGCTGGCTACCCAGCGCTTCCTCCTGCGCGACCAGCCACTGGTGCGGGAGTTCGGGCCGGAGGCGATCTCGGCGGTGTTTCCCACCATCAACACCACCGATCCGGACAACCCCGATTACCGGCGCTCGAAGGCGGCCGGGTTCTCCGATTGGCGCCTGCCGGTGAGCGGCCTCGTCGAGCGGCCCGCCGCCTTCACGTTGGCCGAACTGAGGGCGATGCCGGCCCGCACCCAGGTGACGCTGCATAGTTGCGAGCAGGGCTGGTCGGCCATCGGCGGCTGGACCGGCGTGCCGCTCTCCCACGTTCTGGCGAGCCTCGGGCTCAAACCCGAGGCGCGCTTCATCGTGATCCGCACGGTGGACGGCTGGTGGGACAGCTACGACCTGTTCGACGCCCTGCACCCGCAGACGATCCTGGCCTACGGCATGAACGGCGGCGACCTGCCCGTGGCCCATGGCGCGCCGGTGCGCCTGCGGGTCGAGCGCCAACTCGGCTACAAGTCGCTGAAATACCTCGCCAGCATCGAGGCCACCGACCGGGTGGACGGGCTCGGCCAGGGCCGGGGCAGCATGGTCTCGGAGATGGGGTTTTCTTGGTACGCGGGGATCTGATGCGGTTTCCGCTTGATCAAAGCGGGAACCGTATCGGTCAGCCCGCGCGGCGCTTGAGGAGGGCACCCATCGCGCCAGCGCGATGGGATCCCACCGAAGCCCAAATCCGCCATCCCGAAGGAATCAACCGGATTTGGTATGAGAGGTCGGCTCAGCCGATCAGCGGCGTGCAGACCGCCCGCCCCTGCCCCGGCAGCGGCACCACCGCGACCTCGACCCCGTAGAGCAGCCGCAGGGTCTCCGGCGTCACCGTCTCCGCCGGAGGGCCCAAAGCGACGAGGCGCCCGCCATGCAGCAGCGCCACCCGGTCGGCGCAGAGGAAGGCGTGGCCGGGATCGTGCGTCGAGAGCACCACGGCGATGCCGGCGGCCGAGAGGCGCCGCACCTGGGTCAGCACCCGCGCTTGGTTGCCGAAATCGAGGCTCGCCGTCGGCTCGTCCATCACGAGGAGCCGCGGCTCGCCGGCCAGGGCGCGGGCGATCAGCGCGAGTTGGCGCTCGCCGCCGCTGATCTCGGTGTAGATCCGCTCGGCCAAGTGGCCGATGCCCAGCGTCGCCAGCGCCCGCTCGGCCGCCGCGCGGTCGGCCGGGCCGGGGCTGGCAAAAGCGGAAAGCCGGCTCGCGCGGCCCATCAGCACCACCTCCCGCACGGTGAAGGGGAAGAAGGCGGCATGCGCCTGCGGCACGTAGGCGATTCGTTTTGCAACTTCGCGGCGTGGTAACGCCGACAGGTCGGTGCCGTCCAAGAGGACGCGGCCGGCGAGCGGGCGCAGCAGCCCGAGCAGGGTCTTGAACAGCGTGGTCTTGCCGCCGCCGTTCGGCCCGAGCAGGCAGAGCGCCTCGCTGTCCCGAAGCGTCAGGCTGACGCCGGAGCCGACCACGCGGGTGCCGTAGCCGAAGGCGAGATCCTGAACCTCCAGGATCATGCCCAGCCCCGCTTTCCCGCAGCCAGCAGCCAGAGGAAGAACGGCGCGCCGACGAGCGCCGTGAGGATGCCGAGCGGCACCTCGATGGTGGCCACCGTGCGGGCCAGGAGATCGACCGCGGTGAGGTAGCCCGCCCCGAGCAGCATCGAGGCCGGCAGCAGGCGGCGGAAATCCGGCCCGACCAGCAGCCGGGCGATATGCGGCACGATCAGCCCGATCCAGCCGATGACGCCCGTCACCGAGACCGCGGCGGCGGTCACCAGCGTCGCGCCCGCCACCAGGAGCGGGCGGAGCCGGCGCGTCTCGACGCCCAGCGCCCGGGCCTCCTCGTCGCCGAGGCTCATCAGGTTCACGCGCCAGCGCAGCAGCACCAGGGGAGCGAGACCGAGGGCCATCGCCGGCAGGATCGCGGCGATGTCGCCCGCAGTGACCGAGGCGAGGCTGCCGAGCAGCCAGAAGGTGATGGCGGGGAGTTGGTTGTAGGGGTCGGCGAGCACCTTGAGCAGCGAGATCCCGGCCCCGAGCAGCGCCCCCACGGCGACGCCCGCGAGCACCAGCGTCAGCACCGGGTCGTGTCGGCGCACTGCCAGCCCGACGGCGTAGACGGCGCCGACCGCAGCGAGCCCTCCGGCGAAGGCGAGCCCCTGGATCGCCGCCACCGGCAGGGCGAGCACGATGCCGAGCACCGCGCCGAGGCTCGCGCCCGCCGAAACCCCGAGGATGTCCGGCGAGACCAGGGGATTGCGAAACAGCCCTTGATAGGTCGCCCCCGCCGCCGCGAGCCCGGCTCCGACCACGAGCGCCCCGAACACCCGCGGCAGGCGCACGTTCAGCACCACGGTCTGCGCGGCGGGATCGAGAGCGGGCGCTTGGCCAAACAGCTTGGCAACGAGCACCCCGAACACGTCGGCGAGCGGCACGGGGTAGCGGCCGATGCCGAGTGAAACCAAGACGAGGAGGATCAGCGCGACCGGAGCCAGGACCGCCAGCGGCAGGAGGCGCCACCGCGCGGGTCGGGCCTGAGCGGCGCTCGCGGCCTCGCTCACCGGGTCGGCCCCGGTCCGGCGGCGTCGCGCAGGAGGCGGTCGAGCTGCTCGGGCGTGAGTTCGACCCGGTAGAAGCGCTTGTAGAAGTCGCGCACGGCGTCGCCGAGCGTCTGCGGGAACTGCTCGGGAAAGAACAGGCCGGGCGAGCCAGCGCAGGCCGATCAGGCGGTTGACCCCCGGCGGGGCATCGACCCAGCCGAAGGGCAGCGTCGGCACCGCGTGGACGCGTCCCTCCCGCACCGCCTTCAGCCCGTTCCAGAGCGGGTCGGCGGCGGCGAGCTTCGGGAAATCGGGATCGAGGGCGATGATCACGTCCGGGTTCCAGACCAGCACCTGCTCGGGCGAGACGGCCGCGAGCCCGCCGGCACCCGCTCCGGCCACGTTGCGGCCGCCCGCCGCCTCGATGATCTCGGTGTTGATCGAGCCGGACAGGCCCGTCTCCAGCCCGCGGGGGCCGCGGCCGTAATAGACGCGCGGGCGCTTCTCCTCCGGCACCGCGGCCACCGCCTCGGCCACCCCCTTCAGGATCGTCTCCGACGCCGCGGCGAGCGCTTCGCCGGCCTCCGGCGTGCCGATGAGCTGGCCCAGCGTCCGGTAGGTCTCGGGTGTCGTGCTGAAACGCCCGTCGAGCAGCACGTAGGGGATGCCGGTCTGCGCTTGCACCCGGTCGGCGAGGGAGGCGTAGGTCGCCGCCGTGCTGCCGACATCGACGATGAGGTCCGGCTTGAGCGCCAGCACGGCCTCGACATTGGCGCTGCCGCCCCGCCCCGTCAGCCGCCCGGTGGCGGGCAGATCGCGCAGCGCCGGGGCGAGATACGCGCGCTCCTCCGGGCTCGGCGCCCGCGGCCAGCCGATCATCTTGTCGGGCGCCAGGGTGGAGAGCAGCACCGCCGCGGGCGGGCCGGCGGCGAGCACCCGGAGCACCCGCTCCGGCACCTCGACCCGGCGCCCCGCGGCGTCGGTGAAGGGCCGGGCCGCCGCGGGGCAGGACCACAGCAGGGCCGGCCACAGGCAGGCGAGCGCGAGAAGGCAGCGGAGCAGCGGCATCGGGGAAGGGCGTCTCCCGTGATCGGATGCTACCTATAGCGGCTTCCGCCCCGGTTGGCGCCGCGCCCGAACCGCGCCGGCCCTGCCGGGTTGGCCGAAATACCGGCATCTGTCCCGACTTGCCCATCGACCGCGCGCGAGTGTCCTCGAACCCATGTCCGATCCCGCCGTCAGCCACCGCCACATCGACCTCCGCGGTCTGCGCCTGCATGTCGCCGAGGCGGGGCCGGCGGATGGGGTGCCGACGATCCTGCTGCACGGCTTTCCGGAATTCTGGTTCGGCTGGCGGCATCAGATCGGGCCGCTCGCAGGCAGCGGCCTGCGCCTCCTCATCCCCGATCAGCGCGGCTACGGCCTGAGCGACCGCCCCAAAGGCATCGCCGCCTACCACCTCGACCGGCTCGCCCAGGACGTGATCGCGCTCGCCGATGCCTGCGGGCTCGCGCGGTTCAACCTCGTCGGGCACGATTGGGGCGGGCTCGTCGCGTTCTGGGTCGCGAGCTTTCACCCCGAGCGGGTCGAGCGGCTCGCCGCGCTGAACGCCTGCCATCCCGGCGTGTTCGGCCCCTATCTCCGGCGCCATCCGGGGCAGGCCTTGCGCAGCGCCTATGCCGGCTTCTTCCAACTCCCCCTGCTGCCCGAACGGCTGCTGACGGCGCGGGAGGGCCGCCTGCTGCGGGCCCTGATGCGCCGGTCGAGCGCGCCCGGCAGCTTCACCGAGGCCGATCTCGACGTCTACGCGCGCGAATGGCTGCGCCCCGGCGCGGTCACCGCGATGCTGAACTGGTATCGGGCGCTCGCTCAGCTGCCCCGCGAGCGGCACCCGCCGAAGATCGTCGCGCCGACGCTAATTCTGTGGGGCGAGCGCGATCAGGCGCTCCAGACGGGCCTTGCCGAGGCGAGCCTGGACCTGTGCGAGCGGGGCCGCCTGCAGCGTTTTCCGCAGGCGACCCACTGGGTGCAGCACGACGCGCCGGAGGCGGTCAACGCCGCGCTGATCGACTTTCTGGGACGGTCGTAGACAACCATAAAAGAATGCCGGGGCAGAGCCCCGGCATTCCGCCAAAGGGATGATCCCTTTGGAATCCCGCTGATCAGCGGCCGCTCATGCCGGCGCCGCCCTCGGTGCCGCCGCGCGAGCCGGATTGCATCCCGCCGCGCTGCTCGCTGCCGCGGTTGCCGCCGGTGTTGCCCATGCCGCCGCCCTGCTCGGAGGCGTTGCGGACGCCGCCGCGCTCGTTGCCCTCGCCGCGCATGCCGACATTGCGCGCGCCCTCGCCGCCCCGGCCCTGCTCCATCGAGCGACCGCCGCGTTCAGCCCCGCGCTCGGCCCCACGCGCCTGATCCGAGGCACGCATCTCGTTGCGCTCGCTGTCGCGGGTCTCGCTGCTGCGGCTGCGCAGATCGGTGCGGGTCTCCGACCCACGGACCTCGTTGCGCTCGCGGAAGCCCGCATTGACCGTGCCGCCGCGCCGCTCGGTGGTCGAGACGGTGGTGGAGAGGCGGCGGTACTCGGGCGAGCCGTACATGACGCGCTGGCCGCGGATCGTCACGTAGCGGCGCGTCTCGCCGACGCTGACGAGGCGGCGATATTCCGGCGAGCCGTAGATCACGCGCTGGCCGCGGATGGTGACGTAGCGGCGCGGGCCGGTGCTGCGGCGCTCGGTGACGATCAGGCGGCGATACTCGGGCGAACCGTACACGATCCGTCGGCCGCCGACGAACACGTACCGACCTTCGCGGCGATAGCCGCCATCGACGGTGGTGGAGCGCACATCGGTGCGGCTGCTGACATGAGTCCGGTCGTGCGTGCGATCCTGGAACCGGTCGCTCCGCTCGGCGCGGGCGTTGCTGCGGACCGTGTCGCTCCGCTCATCGCGCTCGGCCGTATCGCGGCCGGCGCGACCGGTCATGCCGCGCTCCGAACCGCGCTCGCCGCGCGCCATGTCACCGCGATCCGCCCCGCCCCGGCCGGCTTCGCCGCCGTCCCGGCCGTCCCGGGCGGCGCTGCGCTCACCGCCCATGGCGTTTCCACCCGAGCGCGCCTCGCTGCCCTTGGTGCCCATGCCGCCGCGCTCGCCGCCCGACATCCCGCGTCTGCCCGCCGGACTGCTCCGCACCGGCCCGCATGCCGCCGCGCTCGGACCCACCGGTCGCGGCGCTTTGAGCGTAGACCGACGTGCTCATCAGCAACGCGGCAAGACCCATCGCAATCGTCTTCATGGCGTATCCTCCGAAACTTTAGACGCTCGAAACGTCGCAAATGACAAAAGGGTTCTGCGAAAAGATGCCTGATCGGAAAAAGTCCGATGGGTCGCGTGTGGATTGCTTTATGTGAACAAGCTTGGCCATTTGGCGTGGATGACGTCTTGCGTGTTCTAGAGGCGTCTTCGCCGATTGGCTCTGAAGCCGGGCTCGATCTGCGCATCGACGCGAGCGACGACCTGGATCGACCTCTTGGTGTGGCCCGATCAAACCGCCCGCTTGGGTTTGGCCATCCACTCGCGCCCCTTGAGCATGCCGTGCCAGTAGAGGGGCGGGAGCAGGCGCTCCTTGAGCAGCCACGCGGCCCGGTTCGGCTTCGTGCCGTCGAGGAGCCAGGACGGGAAGCTGGGAAGAAGCTTGCCGCCATAGCCGAACTCGGCAAGCAGGATCTTGCCGCGCTCGACGGTGAGCGGGCACGAGCCGTAGCCGTCGTAGACGGCATCCGGCCCCTCGATGAAGCCCATGTCGCGCAGCAGGTTGTGCGCCACCACCGGCGCCTGCTTGCGCGCCGCGGCGGCGGTCTTGGCGTTCGGCGCGCTGCAAGCGTCGCCCAGCCCGTAGACGTCGGCGAAGCGCGTGTGGCGCAGACTCGCCGGGTCCACCTCGACCCAACCGTTCGGATCCGCCAGGGGAGATTCCCTGACGAAATCGGGGGCCTGCTGGGGCGGAACGACATGGATCATGTCGAACGCGGTCTCGACCGTCGATTGGGTCCCGTCCTCGGCCGTGCGGGTGAACCACGCGCGCTTGGCCGAGCCGTCGATGCGCGTGAGGTTGTGACGGAAGTGCAGCTTCGCGTCGTAGCGCCGGACGTACTCCATCAGGGGCGGCACGTATTCCTTCACGCCGAACAGGCTCGGGGTCGCCGTGAAGAGGTCGATCCCGATCTGCTTCAGGCGGCCCGCGCGCCGCCAATGGTCGGCGGAGAGATACATCGCCTTCTGCGGGGCGCCCGCGCACTTGATCGGCATGGGGGGCTGGGTGAACACGGCCCGACCTCCGCCGAGGTTCCGGACCAGCTCCCAGGTATAGGGCGCGAGGTCGAAGCGGTAGTTCGAGGTGACCCCGTTCCGGCCGAGCGTTTCGACCAGCCCCTCGATGCCGCCCCAGTCGAGCTTGAGCCCGGGGGCGACGACGAGGCGGTCGTAGCCGATGGTCCGGCCGTCCTCCAGTATCACGGCCTTCCTCTGGGGCTCGAAGGCGACAACGGCGGCCTTGATCCACGTCACGCCGTCCGGGATCAGGGACGCCATGGTCCGGGCGGTCACCGCCGGGTCGAACACGCCGGCGCCCACCAGCGTCCAGCCGGGCTGATAGTAGTGGATGTCGGCCGGATCGATCACGGCGACCTCCAGGTCGGGCTTGCGCGCCTTCAGGCTTGAGGCCGCCGCGAGGCCGGCCGCGCCGCCGCCGACGATGAGAACCGCGAACCGTTGCTCGGTTCCCAAGGGCGCCGCGCCAGCCTGCGCCGCGCCGGCCTGCGCCGCCATCCGGGGTGCGGCGCCTCTCAGGTCGTAGCCCGCGGCCTTCGTGGCAGCCAGGACCTCCGCCACGGCGCGGCCCCGCCGTGCCTCCGCGAGCGACCACAGCGTCGCCGAGCGCGTGCCGGTGCCGCAATAGGCAAGGGTCGGCTTCGGCAGGGTGTCCGCCGCCGCCTCGAAGGCCGCGACGTCCGCGTCGGTGATACGGCCCAACGTGACCGGCAGGTAGCGGGCGACGAGGCCGCCCTCCCCGGCCAGCCGCTCGATCTCACGAAAATTCGGCTGGTCGGGGGCCTCGGCGTCGGGGCGGTTGCAGAGGATCGACCGGAACCCGGCGGACGCGACCGCCGGGATGTCGTCAGGCCGGATCTGCGGTGCGACGGCCAAGTCGCGCGTGATGTGATGGACGTCCACCGACGGCTCCGTCGCTATATAAAATTGCATATTGACTTAATCACTCGGAGCATATCGAATATTGACAGAGGTACAATACCGGCACTACCTGCCTCTGTGCCGGCGAAAAGCCTGGAGCATCGATATATGATTTCACATATTGAAAGGCCCGATCCGGCGACTGAGCGGCCGGCTTGCCCCCCGGTGATGGGCGATCCCGCTCCGGGCTTCCGCGCGCGCACGACGATGGGCGAGCGGACGCTTGAGGATTACCGCGGTCGCTGGCTGGTCCTGTTCTCCCATCCGGCGGACTTCACGCCGGTCTGCACGAGCGAATTCCTCGCCTTCTCGCGCGCCCATCCCCGGTTCCAGATGCTGGATTGCGACCTGCTCGGCCTCTCGGTCGACAGCCTGTCGTCGCACCTCGCCTGGGCGCACAACATCGAGGAGCGCTTCGGCGTCCGCGTTCCGTTCCCGATGCTGGAGGATCCCTCCATGGCCATCGCCCGCGCCTACGGCATGCTGCCGCCGGGCGCCGTGTCGAGCGCGACCGTAAGGACCACCTTCGTCATCGATCCGGACGGGATCATCCGGGCCACCACCACCTACCCGATGACGGTCGGGCGCAGCGTCGAGGAGATCCTGCGCCTCGTGGCCGCGCTTCAGGTCACCGACGAGGCGGACGTCGTCACGCCGGAGGCTTGGCGGCCGGGCGACCCGATCCTCGTCGCGCCGCCGCTGACGTTCCACGGAGCCGCCGCCCGTCCGGAGGGCGAGGCCGGCGACTGGTACTTTCGAACGGGAACCTTGTGACCATGACGGAGACGGACGGCCCGCACCCCATCGTCCGGGGCTTCTACGAGCGGCGCACGGGCAGCATCCAGTACGTGGTCTCGTGCCCGCGGACGAAGCGCTGCGCCATCATCGATCCCGTGCTCGACTTCGACGAGAAGTCGGGGGCGACCGCGACGCGCTGCGCCGACGAGATCCTGGACTACGTGCGCGCGGCCGGGCTCTCGGTCGAATGGATCCTAGATACGCACCCGCATGCCGACCACTTCTCGGCCGCTCAATACCTGAAGGAGCGCACCGGGGCCCCGACCGCCATCGGCGAGCGGGTCGTCGAGGTTCAGAGGCTCTGGAAGGCCCTCTACGGCTTCACGGACCTGCCGACCGAAGGCGCCCAATGGGACCGGACCTTCGCGGCGGGCGATGTCTTCTCGGTCGGCGAGGTGCCGGCCCGCATCCTGTTCTCGCCCGGCCACACGCTGGCCTCCGTCACCTACGTGATCGGCGACGCCGCCTTCGTGCACGACACCCTGTTCATGCCGGATTCGGGCACCGCGCGGGCCGACTTCCCCGGCGGTAGCGCCGTCGCGCTCTGGCGCTCGATCCAGGCCATCCTCGCGCTGCCGGACGCCACGCGCCTCTTCACCGGACATGATTACCAGCCGGGCGGTCGCGAACCGCGCTGGGAAAGCACCGTCGCCGAGCAGAAAGCCGCCAACACCCACATGGTCGCGGCGCGCAGCGAGGCGGAGTTCGTGCGCATCCGAGAGGCGCGCGACGCGACCCTGCCGATGCCCAAGCTCATCCTGCACGCGTTGCAGGTCAACATCCGCGGCGGCCGGCTGCCGGAGCCCGAGGCGAATGGCAGGCGCTATCTCAAGTTTCCGCTCAACGCCCTGGAAGGGGCGGTGTGGGAATGAGCCCGGCGGCCTCATTTCCCGAGGACAAGGCCCGGGAGGTGTCCGACCTCCTGAAGGTGTTCGCCCATCCCGGACGGTTGCGCCTCCTCAGCCGCTTGTTCGAAGGCGAGTGCTCCGTGGCCGAGATGGAGCGCGAACTCGGCATCCGCCAGCCGAGCCTCTCTCAGCATTTGGGCGAGTTGCGCGAGGCCGGGCTGGTCTCGACCCGCCGCGAGCACAAGACGGTCTTCTACACGCTGACGGCGCCCCGTGCGGTCGAGCTCGTCGAGATCCTGCACGCGATGTTCGGTTCGGAGGAGCCGCGCCGTCCCCGTCGCGGGAAGGTGAGCGGACGGGCCCGGAATGGCGGGGCGGCCATGTTCGCCCAGGCGGGGGTGGCGGCGACCGGCCGGAGCCAGGATCATCCGGAGCCAACCCCGCGATGAGCGTCGTGCTCGCCCTCCTGTCCGGCGGCTTCGTCGGGTTCAGCCTGGGGCTCATCGGCGGTGGGGGGTCGATCCTGGCAACCCCCCTCCTGCTCTACGTGGTGGGCGTGGGGCAGCCGCATGTCGCGATCGGGACGGGCGCGCTCGCGGTGGCGGTCAGCGCCATGGCGAACTTCACCGGCCATTGGCGGGCGGGCAACGTGCGCTGGGGCAACGCGCTGGTGTTCGCGGCCTTCGGTGTCGTCGGCGCCCTCGGTGGCTCGACGCTGGGTAAGGCCTTCGACGGCGAGCGTCTGCTCTTCCTGTTCGCCCTGCTCATGATCGCCGTCGGGCTGCTGATGCTGCGGTCCGGCGAGCGCAACGGCTCCGGGCGTGCTGCGGCCGGCGCGCCGTCCGCCCCCGCCTTCACGCCGAGATTGGCCGCGGTGGCGCTGGCCGTCGGCGGGGCGTCCGGGTTCTTCGGGATCGGCGGCGGCTTCCTGATCGTGCCGGGTCTCGTGTTCGCGACGGGGATGCCGATGATCAACGCCATCGGCTCCTCGCTCTTCGCGGTCGGCGCCTTCGGCCTTGCGACGGCGGCGAACTATGCCCTCTCGGGCCTGATCGATTGGCCGGTCGCGGCCCAGTACATCGTCGGCGGCCTCCTCGGCGGCTGGGTCGGCATGCGCCTCGCCTGCCGTCTCGCCGGACGGAAGGGCGCGCTCGACCGGATCTTCGCGTCCCTGATCTTCACAGTCGCCGCTTACATGCTCTACCGGACAAGCGCGGCCTTGACGTAACGACAGTCAGGGCCCGGCCAGAACCGAGCAGGCCGTCGCTCGAGCCGCCCTTGTGAGAGGGGCTCGCAGCCCTGCCATCCAGAGCAGCCTCACCCCTCGAAACCCTGCATCCGGTGGGCTCGGGCTTCGCGGTCAGCGCCACCCGCGATCGTCGTGCGCCCGACCCTGACCCAGCAAACCGGCGCGCAGGCCCTGCATTGGGGTGAGCCACGCCTGTGGGGCGGACCCATCATCGAGGCCGCGCCGCTCCCGGCTGATCTCGATCAATGCGGCCTTCAGCGTGATGCGCTTCCCTGCTGGGGCGTACTTTGCCGGTGTCTCCAATACAGGAGGTGTCGAGGATGTGCGCTGAGGGAGCCGTACTTCACTTCCGCCGATCGAGTTGCAGAGATGCCGGACATCTACCTCCCCAGCGCACTCGATCTCGCTCGGAGCCAATTCGCCTTTACGGTCGTCTGGCATTTCCTGTTTCCGGCTTTCACCATCGGGCTGGCCAGCTTCCTTGCGGTGCTCGAAGCCTTCTGGCTCACCACCGGACGCGCGGTCTATCTCGATTCTTACCGGTACTGGCTCAAGATCTTCGCCATCGCGTTCGCCATGGGCGTCGTCTCGGGGCTCGTCATGAGCTACCAGTTCGGCACCAACTGGTCGGTCTTCTCCGACAAGACGGCTCCGATTCTCGGTCCTCTCCTCGGCTACGAGGTTCTGACAGCCTTCTTCCTGGAGGCGGGTTTTCTCGGAGTGATGCTGTTCGGTCTGGAGCGCGTGGGCCGGCGCCTCCACTTCCTGGCCACCTGCCTCGTCGCGGTGGGCACGCTGACCTCGGCCTTCTGGATCCTGTCGGCCAATTCCTGGATGCAGACGCCGGCGGGCTACGTGCTCGACGCCAACGGCCATTTCGCGCCCCAGGATTGGTGGGCGGTGGTCTTCAACCCGTCCTTCCCGTTCCGTTTCGCCCACACCGTCACCGCCGCCTACCTCACCACCGCGATGATCGTCGGCGCGGTGGGGGCGTGGCATCTCCTGCGCGACCGCTCGAACCCGGCGCGCCCGCCTGATGTTCTCGATGGCGATGTGGATGGCGGCCATCGTCGCCCCCGTCCAACTCGTCCTGGGCGACCTACATGGGACCAACACCTACCACCATCAGCCCGCCAAGGTCGCGGCGATGGAAGGCCATTTCGACAGTGAGCGGCGCGCGCCCTCGATCCTGTTCGGCTGGCCGGACGCGCAGGCCGAGACGACGCGTTGGGCGATCGGCATCCCGGGGCTCGCGAGCCTGTATCTCGCCCACGACCTCAACGCCGAGGTGCGCGGGCTGAAGGCCCTGCCCCGCGACACCTGGCCGACCAACCTGCCCCTGGTGTTCTGGGCCTTCCGGGTCATGGTCGGGCTCGGCTTCCTGATGATCGCCTTGGGCGTGACCTCGCTCTATCTGCGTTGGAAGGAGCGGCTCTACACGTCGCGATGGCTGCACCGCTGCGCGGTCGCGATGGGCCCGTCCGGCCTCGTCGCCGTCACGGCAGGCTGGGTGGTGACGGAATCCGGGCGCCAGCCCTTCACGGTGTACGGGCTGCTGCGCACCGCCGACAGCGTCTCACCCATCGCCGCCCCCGCGGTCGCGACCTCGCTGGCCGCGTTCGCCGTGGTCTACTTCGTCGTGTTCGGGGCCGGCATCTGGTTCCTTCTGCACCTCTTCAATCAGCCACCGCGACCGCACGAGGCGGGTCTGCCCACCGGCCAGCCGGTGCGCACCGCCGGCATTACCCCGGCCCCGGCGCTCGCTGCCGGTCCGAATGCCCAGCCCGCTGAGTGAAGGAAGCGGTTTCGATGTCTCTCGACCTCACGCTGATCTGGGCCGTCCTGATCGCCACCGCCGTGTTCCTCTACGTGGCGATGGACGGGTTCGATCTCGGCATCGGCATCCTGTTCCCGGCCATGTCGGCCAAGACCGATCGGGACGTGATGGTGAACTCCGTCGCCCCCGTGTGGGACGGCAACGAGACCTGGCTGATCCTCGGCGGCGGCGGCCTCTTCGCGGTCTTCCCGCTGGCCTACGTGACGATCCTGCCGGCGCTCTACATGCCGCTGATCCTGATGCTGCTCGCCCTCGTCTTCCGCGGCGTCGCCTTCGAGATGCGCTTCCGCATGGTGACAGTTCGGGGGCAGCTCTGGTGGGACCGGGCCTTCTCCTGGGGCAGCTACGTCGCGGCCTTCTGCCAGGGCATCGCGCTCGGCGCCCTCGTCCAGGGCATCCGCGTCGAGGGGCGGGCCTATGCCGGCGGCTGGTGGGACTGGCTCACCCCCTTCTCCCTGCTGACCGGCGTGGCGCTGGTGGTGGGCTACGCGCTCCTGGGCGCATGCTGGCTCATCTGGAAGACGGGGGGCGAATTACAGATCCGCGCTTACCGCCTCGCCCGCCCTCTGGGTCTGGCGACCTTGCTCCTGATCGCGATCATCTCGCTCACGATGCTCGTCCTCAGCGCCCCTTTCCGCGAGCGCTGGCTCTCCTTCCCCGGCATTCTCGTCGGTGCGCCGGTGCCCGTGCTCGTCGGGCTGCTGGCTTTGCGCTTCCAGCGCTCGCTGGAGCGGCGGGAGGAGATCATGCCCTTCCTCTGTGCACTCGGCTTCTTCCTGCTCTCTTACATCGGGCTCGCCATCAGCTTTTGGCCGATGATCGTGCCGCCGGACATCTCGATCTGGGCCGCGGCCACGCATCCGAGCAGCCAGGCCTTTCTCCTCGCCGGTGCGGTGGTGCTGGTCCCGATGGTGCTCGGATACACGGCCTACGTGTACTGGCTGTTCCGCGGCAAGGTCACACCGGAATCCGGGTATCACTGATGGGTCTTCATCAGCCGACGGCGGACCCTGCCTTCAGGCCCGACGCCGCACGGGTTCGCAGCGAGACGATCACCGGCAAGCTTCGGCGGATCGGCTGGTTCGTTCTGCTCTGGACGATGAGTGTCGTCAGCCTGACGCTCATCGCCCTCCCGCTTCGGTGGCTGCTGAAATCGACCTGATCGGCGCTTCGAACAGGGGCGCGGACCGAACAGGCGGTTCGGTGCGCGAGCTCGCGCGTCGGGCACGCCCCGTCGGGAACAGCCCTCTGCGATGAAGAACCCGCAAATCCCTGACGGTCTCGGGTGGAGGCATACAGGAATTGGATTGATCATCGTCAAGGTGCTGGCCTGCCCGCCTCGGCTATACTGTCGGTCTTGCAGGGATTGGCCATGCCTCAGTTCGATCCGTTTGCCGGCGCCGACTTGGATCGCCACGTCGCCACCGTCGCCCATCCTGACGAAGAGGCCCGGTTGAAACACTGATTGGTAGATTTTCCAATTCACCGCCCGCCAATCGATCAATCATAATGGAGGATGCGCCATGCGAGGCGTTGCAATGCTCGTTGCTGTTCCGGTGATGATGATGGGAGTCAATATCTATACTGCGACAACGGCGATGAGCCGGCCGGGCCAGATCATGACGACGCGCGACATGAATATCGAGTGTCGCGGCAATGGATGGGTCGGACGCGGTGCGAGAGATTGCTGCAGCGGTCGCTGCCGGGTTCTGAAATCGAAGCGATGCAAGTGCATCGGCAATAAGCCGTCGTTCTAGAGCGCATTCCGGCGAAGTGGTCACCGGTTCGTCGAAAGAAAGCGCGTCAAACCCCCGGAGGCGGACATGACGATGACCGGCATGTTCACGCTCCGGGTCTGGGTGGTCGCTGCAACGCTCTCCGCCGCGTGCCCGCCCGCCATTTCGACGGCGTTCGCGCAGGCCGAGCCGACGGGCCCCCCCGTCGTTGGCATCATCGCGGCGCGCAAGGAGCCGATCACCCAGACGGAGCAGTTCATCGGCCGCATCGAGGCGAAGCAGCGCGTCGACATCGTCGCCCGGGTGACGGCGTTCATCGAGAAGCGGCTCTTCGTCGAGGGCACGGATGTCGAGGAAGGCGCGCTCCTCTACCTCCTCGAGCAGGGCCCGTTCCAGGCGGTCGTGGCCGCGCAGAAGGCGCAGATTGCGCAGGTCGAAGCGCAATTGGAGAACGCGCGTCTGACGACACAGCGCGCCCGAACCCTGCTCGGCGGGCCGGCCGGGCAGCAATCGACCTACGACGCAGCCCTCGCGAACGAGCGGGCCTTGGAGGCGCAGCTCCAAGGCGCACAAGCCCAACTCGACACGGCGCAGATCAATCTCGGTTACACGGAGATCCGCGCGCCGATTGCGGGCCAGATCGGGCGCACGTCCCTGACGATCGGCAACGTCGTCGGGCCGGGCTCCGGGGTGCTGACGACGATCATCAGCCAGGACCCGATGTTCGTGACGTTTCCGGTGCCGGTCCGTGAAGCGATCAATCTGAGAGCGCGCTATGGGCCGACGGGCGGATTCGGCGCCGTCCTGATCCGGGCGCAACTCCCGGACGGCCGCTTCTACGATCACACCGGGACGCTCGATTTCGTCAACAACACCATCGCGACGAACACGGACACGATCCTGCTTCGCGGCGTGCTGCCGAACCCTCCGATCTTCGGTCAAACCCGCAGCTTGCTCACCCTTCGTGAACTCACGGATGGCGAGTTCGTGACCGTGTTCCTTGAGGGCGTCGAGCCGGTCGAGGTGGTCGCGATTCCTCGCGCCGCCGTCCTGGCCGACCAGCGGGGCAGCTACGTCTACGTGATCGGGCCGGGGAATAAGGCCGAGGAGCGTCGGATTCAGCTTGGCCAGTCGAGCACGACGCTCGCGGCGGTGACGAGCGGCCTCAAGGTCGGAGAGCAGGTCATCGCCGAAGGCTTGCAGCGGGTCCGCGCGGGCGAGACGGTCTCGCCCAAACCCGCCGACGCCATTCTGCAGAGGATGATGCGGAATTCGGCCGCGAACGCGGACCGCGCGGGGCCGGCTGCGTCCGTTTCGGCGCCGGCCGGACAAGCTCCGACAGGAGCCGCCAGCGGCGCCGGTCCGAGCGCGAGCGGCAGCCCGAACAGCCGGCGCTAGCGCAGCATGGGACGCCGCCTCCCGTTCCGCCCCCCTTGTCCCGCTCCGCGGCCCCTCGTCCCGGATCGCACTTCGTTTGTCCCAGGCGACCGAGCCCGAGGCGCGTCATGATCTCATCCATCTTCGTGGACCGCCCCCGGCTCGCGATCGTCATCGCGCTGATCATCACGATCGCCGGGGGGCTGGCGCTGCTCCGGATCCCGGTCGCGCAGTTTCCCGACATCGTGCCGCCGCAGGTCAGCGTGTCGGGGATGTATCCGGGGGCCTCCGCCGAGGTCGTCGAGGCGAGCGTCGCCCAGCCGCTTGAGGCGCAGGTCATCGGCGTCGACCGCATGATCTACATGAAGTCCACGAGTGCCAATGACGGCAGCTACAGTCTGGCGGTGAGTTTCGACCTCGGCTCCGACCCGGATATCAACACGGTCAGCGTAAACAACCGCGTCCAATCGGCCTTGTCGCAGCTCCCGTCCGAGGTGCAGCTGCAGGGGCTCAAGGTGCAGAAGAAGTCGTCCGCGATCCTGCTGTTTGCCGTCCTCTACAGCGAGACGGGCGCGCAGGACCCGCTCTTCATCACGAACTACGCCATCATCAACGTGCTCGACGAGATTTCGCGCACGGCCGGAGTCGGTCAGGCCAACCTGTTCGCGCGGATGAACTACTCGATGCGCATCTGGTTCGACACGGATCGCCTGACGAGCCTGAATTTCGCGCCGTCGGACGTGGTGGATGCCATCCGGGCGCAAAGCGTTCAGGCGCCGGTCGGCCGCATCGGCGCGCCGCCGATCACGAGCGAGCAGCAGATCCAGATGAACGTGCAGACGCAGGGTCGCTTGTCGACGCCGGCACAATTCGGCGCGATCGTCTTGCGGACGAATTCCGACGGCTCCGTGGTGCGCATCCGCGATGTCGCCCGAGTGGAACTCAGCGCGCAAAGCTTCGACAGCGAATCCCGGCTCGACGGCCGCCCCGGCGTCCCCGTCGCCATCTATCTCGTGCCCGGCGCCAACGCGGTGCGGACCGCGAGCGCCGTGAAGGCAACTCTGGAGAAGCTCTCGGCGCGCTTCCCGGCAGGCTTGCGATACGTGGTCGTGCACGATTCCACGACCTTCGTGAAGGACACCATCTCCGAGGTGCTGCGGACGCTGGCCGAGGCCTTCGTCCTCGTCGTCCTCGTCGTGTTTCTGTTCCTCGGAAATCTGCGGGCGACGGTGATCCCCGCCATCGCCGTGCCGGTGAGCCTCATCGGCACCTTCGCGGTGCTCTACGTGCTCGGCTACTCGGCCAACACCGTGTCGCTCCTGGCGATGGTGCTCGCCATCGGCATCGTGGTCGACGACGCCATCGTCGTCGTCGAGAATGTCGAGCGGGTGATGGAGGAGCATCCGGAGCTGTCGCCGGCCGAGGCGACGAAGCTCGCCATGACGCAGATCACGGCCCCCATCATCGCCATCACGCTCGTGCTCCTGTCCGTCTTCGTTCCGATCGCCTTCATCCCGGGCGTGTCGGGAACGCTGTTCCGGCAATTCGCCGTCACGATCAGCGCTGCGATGCTGATCTCGGCGATCAACGCGCTGACCCTTTCGCCCGCGCTCTGCGGGGTGTTCCTGCGTCCCACGCGTGCGCGGCGGGGCATCATGGGCCGGGTGCTCAACGGAATCGACTGGGTGCGGGACCGCTATGCAGGGGGCGTCCGCCGCCTCGTCCGCGTGTCCGCGCTCTCGCTCGTGCTGGTTCTCCTGTTCGCGGGCGGCATCTTCGGCCTCTCGCGGATCACGCCCGCCGGCTTCCTTCCGGAGGAGGATCAGGGCGCCTTCTTCGTCTCGGTCCAACTGCCCGACGGCGCCTCGGTGGCCCGCACGAGTGCGGTCGCGGCGGAGGTCGAGAGGCTCCTGAAGGACATGCCCGGCGTCAATCAGGTGCTTGCGATCGTCGGCTTCTCGCTTCTGGACGGGGCGGCCGAGCCGAATTCCGCGTTCCTGGTGGCGCAGCTCAAACCCTTCGCCGATCGCCGAAGCGCGGCGGAATCCGCCGGGGCCCTGATCGGGCGCGCTTACGCGGCGGCCGCGACGATCGGGCAGGCAACGGTCCTGCCCTTCAACCTTCCGCCGATCGTCGGACTCTCCACGAGCGGCGGCTTCGAATACGTGCTCGAGGCGCGCGAGGGCCAGGACCCGGCCGCGACCGACGCGGTCGTGCGCGGGCTCGTCGCGGCGGCGAACCGCGACCCGCAACTCGCCCGCGTCTTCTCCACCTTCACGGCGTCGAATCCCTCGATCTTCCTCGACATCGACCGCACCAAGGCACAGGTGCTCGGGCTGGCGATGAGCGACGTCTTCAGTTCGCTCCAGGCGACGCTCGGCGGGGTCTACGTCAACAATTTCAACCTCTACGGCCGCACCTGGCAGGTGAATGTGGAGGGCGAGGCGGACAACCGGGGCGACATTCGCGACATCTGGAACATCTATGTCCGCGGTGCCTCGGGCCAGATGGTGCCGGTGCGTTCGGTCGCGAGCGAGCGCATCGTGCTCGGACCGCAGGTGCTCACCCGCTATAACAATTTCCGCGCCGTGAGCGTGAACGGCAGCGCGGCGCCCGGCATCTCCTCCGGCGCCGCGATGGCCGCGATGGAGCAGATCTCGGACCGGACCCTGCCGGAAGGCTACAGCTACGAGTGGACCGGGACCGCCTATCAGGAGCAGCAGGCCTCCGGGCAGACCTGGATCGTCCTCGGCCTCGCCTTCCTGTTCGCCTACCTGTTCCTCGTCGCCCTCTACGAGAGCTGGACGATCCCCATTCCGGTCCTGCTGTCCGTCGTGGTCGGCGCCTTCGGCTCCTACCTGGCCGTCAAGCTCGCCGGCCTTTCGCTCGATCTCTACAGCGAGATCGGCCTCGTGGTGCTGATCGCGCTTGCGGCCAAGAACGGCATCCTGATCGTCGAGTTCGCGAAGGACCAGCGGGAGGCCGGCGTGCCGATCCGGGAGGCCGCGATCCGCGGCGCCGAACAGCGGTTCCGCGCCGTGATGATGACCTCCATCGCCTTCATCCTCGGCCTGGTCCCCCTCGTGATCGCGACCGGCGCGGCCCAGATCAGCCGTCGCGACGTCGGCACCGCGGTCTTCGGCGGGATGATCGCGGCCAGTTCGATCGGCATCTTCCTCGTGCCGATGCTCTACGTCACGGTCCAGACCCTGCGCGAGCGCGTGAGCAAGGGGAAGGCGAGGCAGGCTCAGCCCGCCTGACCGGTGGGCGGGGCGCCCGCGAAACCGCCTCCGTGGGACTTCGGTGAGTCCCACCGAGACATCCGTTCCGGGGACGGACCGCGTGAAGTCCAGGGTTTGCCGGCGATCAGCGAGAGGAAGGGGCGAGGATGAAGCCGGAAGATCAACCCGCTCCGCCCTGGCAGCAGGCACGCTTCGTCGCCGTGGCCCTGATCACCGGTGCCCTCACGGGTGTGTTCGGCGGCCTCTTCCACCTCGCCATCGACACGATCATCGATTGGCCGGCATGGCTCGCCGGCCAGACCGCCGGTTGGCGGTTGGTCGCGGCGAGCGCCGTCATCACCATGGCGGCCACGGTCTTTGCCGTGTTCATCACTCGGCGCTTCGCCCCCGAAGCGAGCGGGAGCGGGGTTCCGGAGATTGAGGGGGCCATCGCCGGCATCCGGCATGTGCGCTGGGAGCGCGTGCTGCCGGTGAAGTTCATCGCCGGCATCGCGGCGATCGGCTCGGGCCTGGTGCTTGGCCGCGAGGGGCCGACCATTCACATGGGCGGCTCGGCGGCGCTCGCGGCGTCCGAGATGTTCCGGGTGAAGGACGTCGACCGGCGGGCTCTGCTGGCGGCCGGCGCGGGGGCGGGTCTCGCCTGCGCCTTCAATGCCCCGATGGCGGCCGTGCTGTTCGTCATCGAGGAAACGCGCAAGCAGTTCCCCTACAGCTTCCGGAACTACATGGGGGTGTTCGCCGCGGCGATCACCGGAACCGCGGTGACCCAGATGATCTCAGGCGCGCGGCCGGACCTGCCGCTGTCGGCCGGGGCAGCGGCGCTGGCTTCGTTGCCGGCCTTCGCCGTGCTGGGCATCATCCTGGGTGCGGTGGGCGTGCTCTTCAATCGATGCATCCTGGCGATGCTGGACCTCGCCGCCGCATGGCAGAAGCGCGCCCCCTATGTCTGGCCTGCCCTGGTCGGACTGCTCGTGGGCGCCCTGCTGATCGTCGCGCCGCGCACCGCGACGGGCGGGGAACAGGTGATTTCACAGATCGCCGTTCTGACCCCGAGTGCGGGCGTGTTGCTGATCCTGGCGGTCGCCCGGCTGTTCACGTCGGTTGTCTGTTATTCCGTCGGCACGCCGGGGGGTATTTTCGCGCCGATCCTGTCGCAGGCGACCTGCATCGGTTTGGCCTTCGGCCTGCTCGCGCAGATGGTGTTCCCCGAGGTCTTGTCCGGCCTCGGGGTGACGCCGGTCTCCTTCGGCATCGTGGCGATGGCCGCGCTCTTCAGTGCGACGGTGCACGCCCCGGCCGTGGGTGTGGTGTTGGTGCTCGAACTCACCACCCGCCTACGCGCTCGTCCTGCCCATGCTGACGGCCTGCCTCACGGCCAGCCTCGTGGCCCAATGGCTCGGCGGCCGTCCGATTTATGGACAGATGTTGGAGCGCGCCCTTGCCCAGGCCGGCAGGGTCCCAGCCAAGGGCTCGGATATCGGTCTGGCTGCCGATCGGGATCGTGCGACCCACTGAACCGCCTCAAGGCCTGCAAGGCGATCGCTGAAGGCTCGCATCCGCAACGTCACACGGGTGGGGGCGGCGGCGGAGGCGGTGGGGGTGGTGGGGGCGGCAGGGGCAATACCGGCGGAGGCGGCGGAGGGGGCAGAGGCGGAGGCGGCGGAGGCGGCAAAACCAACGGCGGCGGCGGAGGGCCGGGCGGAGGCGGTGGCGGGAGGGGCTGCGCGAGCGTCACCGTGCTGGTCGCAAGTGCCGCAGTGATGATGATCCATCGCTTCATCATGAGCGAACCTCCATCGCGCTTGCCGGCCTGTGCGGCTCTTCGGACAACACTGAAACGACAGAAGGAGGCTCGTTCGAACCGCGCTTCATCCTCGGCTCCTCTGGTCCCCGTGGACCCTCTCAATCGGCCCTGCCCGAGGCCTGCCGGTCCGTGGCCTAGACAGGTCTGAGTCTCGAGCGCGCCGAAATCGGTCCCTGAAATCAGCGCTCGACCAGCTGCAGAAGGGATGAGGCTGGTCGATCGGCCGAGTGATTGACGGCCGAGTGCTGTCGAAGCACGCGTTCGGCAAGGGCATTCAATGATGCCGTCCGATCTGCATCAGAACACCTTCTTCAGCTCACCATCGATCTTCGACCATAGGGAAGCGGTCGGCGCCTTCCTGCATTCTTCAGCGACCAGGGGCGTGACCTTCTCGACCCCGGCGATATCGATCGCCACCACATCGGGCTTCTTCTGGCCCTGTTTGTAGCCTGCGGCCCATGCGACGACTTTCGGTTTGAACGTGTCTTCGAACCCGTTGAACTCCTCGCAGGTGACTTTCTCGAGGGGCTTGCTCGCCAGTTTTTCCTGATTCTTGTCGGTGCTCTTCCCGCTGGTGGTTTCGGCCTGAACGAGACCGGCGGATAAGACGACCGCAAGGGCAGACAGCAGGTAAGTCTTCAAAGATCCTGTGCGCATGATGAGCTCCTTTGCCTTGGGTTGATGCCATCGACCGCATCTCGTCGAACTTCAGAATGCCGAAGTTCGGCGACCTAGAGCGCTTTCCGACGAAGTGGACGCCGGCTCGGCGAAAGAAAGCGCGTTGAAACAAAGACCGAGAGACGCCGGCCTGATACCGTCAGGTCGGATACGGCTCTGGCCGTCCAACAGATCTCAGTGCGACAGGCCGATCGCCGGTCGCGCCAACGTCAAATGATGATGACTTATGATTTGATGCAGCTTGAAGGTCGGCTTGTTTGTTTGATTGAGGCCAGGAAACCAAATCGGCAGGGTCAGCCGGGCCAAACACGAAGATGAGGAGGTCCGCTTATGTTAGGTCTGATCGGGAGGATCATACCGTCGAAATCTGACGTCCCAACTATAGCTTGAACGGCCGTCGCTCAGCGAGGTTCCGGGCGGCTGCAACTTAAAAGATACGAACCGCGCCGGATTGCATGGCAAGAGCGATCCGATCGCCGATCCGGCTTGGGCGCAGGATAGCCTCGCTCTGCCGGCAGGAGCGCCCCGTGAGCATCGGTATACTTACCCGATGACGGGTTGGGCCGGCACGGTACGCTCCTGATCGCCCGCAATGCTTTCGGCATCGAGGCGGACACCGCCGAAGCGGGCGATCCGGAGCGGATCAGCCCTCCTTGGTCAGGGGGACGGCGATGAAGCGGGTTTGGCCCCTGGCGCTCTTCACCCGCATCAGCACGGCCTTGCGGCCGCTCGATTCCGCCGCGCGGATCTGTGCCTGCACCTCGGAGGGCTTCGAGACGCTGGTGCCGGCGACATCCAGGATCACGTCGCCCTGGGAGATGCCCCTGGCCGCGGCCGGACCGTCGGGATCGACATCCATCACCGCCACGCCCTCGTCGCCGAGGCCGGTCTCGCTGGCCGGCGCGAGGCTGAGGCCGAGCCGGGCCTGACCGCTCGGCGCGTCGTCGCCGCGCCGCGTCACCTTGCTGTCGCCCGGCAACGTGCCGAGTTCGACGGTGGCCACCTCGCTCTTGCCGCCCCGCAGATAGGCGAGTTTCACCTCGGTGCCGGGCTTGAGGCCGGCGATCAGCCGCGACAAGTCGCGAGCGTTGTTCACGGGCACGCCGTTGACCGACTCGATCACGTCGCCCGATTTCAGGCCGGCCTTGGCCGCCGGCGTGCCGCTCTCGGCGTCATTGACGAGCGCGCCCTTGGCCTTGTCGAGGCCGAGCCCCTCGGCGATGTCCTTGGTCACCGGCTGGACCTGCACGCCGAGATAACCACGCACCACCTTGCCGTCGGTGCGGAGCTGATCAACCACCGTCTGCACCGTCTCGGCGGGGATCGCGAAGCCGAGGCCGACCGAGCCGCCGGACGGCGAGGCGATTGCCGTGTTCACGCCCACGACCTCACCATTGACGTTGAAGGTCGGGCCGCCGGAATTGCCCTTGTTGATCGGCGCGTCGATCTGAAGGAAGTCGTCGTAGGGGCCGGCGCCGATGTCGCGACCGCGGGCTGAGACGATGCCCACCGTCACCGTACCGCCGAGGCCGAACGGGTTGCCGATGGCCAAGACCCAGTCGCCGACGCGGGGCGCGCCCTTGCCGAACTGGACATAGGGATAGCTGCCGCTCTCGGTGATCTTCAGGAGGGCGATGTCGGTCTTGGAGTCCTTGCCGATCACCTTGGCGTCGAGGGTGCGGCCGTCGTCGAGCGTGACCTGCACGGTCTTGGCCTTGTCGACGACGTGGTTGTTGGTGACGACGTAGCCGTCCGCCGAGATGATGAAACCGGACCCGACCCCGCCCCGCGGCCGCATGCCGCGACCGCCCGGCCCACCCTGGCCGAAGCGCTTGAAGAACTCGCGCAATTGCGGCGGCACCTGCTGCAGGTTGGGGCCGCCGGGGCTGTCGTCGTCATCGTCGGCGCTGTCGTCGAGCTTCACCTTCACGGCGACGACGCCCGGCTTCACCTTATCGACGACGTTGGCAAACGAGCCCGGCGGCTGATCGGGTGCCTCGATCGGGGTCTTCGGCAGGGCCTGGGCGTAAGCCGGGGTCATGGGCCCGGTCAGGCCGAACCCGGCCGCGCCGCCTGCGACGAGGGCGGCTGCGGCGACAGAGGCGATGGCGCGGCGGCGGACAGTCAGGGGCATGGAAGTCTCCGAACATCAATCACGGGAGCCTGCCGCCCGATCGCGCCGGAACGCGACCGGACGCCGGACTATGAGACAATGAACGAAAGTGTAGGTTGTGCCCTCCGATCATTTGATCAAACAAGTCGCAGCTCGACCCCGTGCGGCATCAGCTATTCGTCGTCAGAAGATTTGAGGCGAACTGGCTCGCCGCACGAGAGGAATGACTTGAATTCTGCCAGCCGGTCCGCTTTCCATGCGAGTGACCCTGGCCCGGCACATTGGCCCGCAGGCTGTACATCAGGGCGGACCACGCCTGGGCGGATCCCATCGCGTCCGCGCGGCGACGAGCCTCTCAGCCCGTGAGAGCCTGCAAACTGGTGTTGATCTCGCCGACACCGTGTGCGGCCGTCTGCATGCTGGACGAGATCTCCTGAGTGATGGCGTTTTGCTCATCGACGGCCGAGGCGATACCGGTCACCGTCTCCCGTACCGACCCGATCGCCTGCACGATCGAGAGCAGGGCACCCACCGCTTCCTCCGCGATTCCCTGCATCCCATGGATGTCCTGTGCAATCCGCGTCGTCGCCTGGGTCACTTGGTTCGACAGGTTCTTCACCTCGCCGGCCACCACAGCAAAACCGCGTCCGGCCTCTCCCGCCCGCGCCGCCTCGATCGTCGCATTGAGGGCCAGAAGATTGATCTGCTGACCAACGCCCTGGATGAGTTGGACGACGCCGTTCATCGCCGCGGCGGCGTCCTTCAGCTTCGCTGTGGAGCGGTCCGCCACGACGGTCTGATCGTGGATGGCGTCCACTTCGGAGCGCGAGCGGGCCAGGCTCCGGGCGATGTCACCGATCGAAGCACTCAGCTCCTCCGCAGCCGAGGCAACGGTCTGCACGTTCATCAGCGTCTGGCTTGAGGCGCCGGTCGCTGCGTGCTGGGCCGCCGTTTTGGCCGTGATGTCGGTGGCGTATTTCACGACCTTGAACGGCTTGCCGTCCGCATCGAAGATCGGGTTATAGCTCGCCTGGATCCAGACCGCCCGCCCGCCCCTGCCGAGGCGCTTGAACACGCCCGCCCGGTACTCACCCCGCCGCAGGGCCTCCCACAGCTGCAGGTACTCCGCTGACCGGGCCTGAGAGGGCTCGACGAAGGTCCGATGGTGCTGGCCGCGGACCTCGTCCAGCCGATAGCCGACAACGCTCAGGAAGTTCTCGTTGGCGTCGAGGATGGTTACCATCCATGTCGAAATGGATGACGCCCTGCGACCGGTTGATGGCCGCGATCTGCCCCGCCACGTCGGCCCGGCGCAGCTTGTCCTGAGTGATGTCGGTCGCAAACTTCACGACCTTGTACGGGTTGCCCTGGCTGTCGCGAACCGGATTGTAGATGGCCTGCAGCCAAATCTCCCGTCCATCCTTGCCGATGCGCTTGTACTCGGCGCGCTGGAACTCGCCGCGCGCCAGAGCGGCCCAGAACGCGCGATAGGCTTGGCTTTCGCGTTCTGCCGGAGCGACGAACAGGCTGTGGTGCCGGCCCTGCACCTCTTCCAGCTTGTAGCCGACAGTGTCGAGGAAGCCGGTATTGGCCATGAGGATGGTGCCATCCAGGGCAAACTCGATTGTGGCGCGCGAGCAGCTGATGGCCTCAAGGACCGCCGCGTGATCAGCGCTGCTCTGCTGCTGCGCCGTGACATCGACCGCGAGGAGAACGATTTTGCTCACCCGACCGGTACGGTCGAGCACGGGGCAGTAGCTGACCTGCAGCCAGATCGCGTCGCGCTGCTTGGTGAGATGCCGAGAGCACGCGGTCCGGGACTCGCCTCGGGTCACCGCCGCCCAGAGTTCCTGCTGCTCCGCGCGGGTCGCCTCGTACGGGTCCCGGACGACATCCAGTGTGTGGCCCTGCAATTCGTCGAAGCTATACCCAAGCCAGTCGAGATAGCATGCATTGGCACTCAAGACGGTGCCAGCCGGCGTGAGCTCCACCATGCCATGCGCACGACCGAAAGCGTGCAACACGGCATGATCGCCGCGAAAGAACAGCGACATGCATCCATCCCAGAGGCGGCATTGTTCGATTGAACCGCGCCCCTTTGGAGGACGGGAGCGCCGCACTGCCGCCAGGCGGTCTGCCGTTGGACAAGATGGGCAATCAGGTCCTAAAAACTCGTTAAACGACCTATTGATCTTTGTTGTTACTGATTTTTCTCACAAGTTGTACGCCGGGATCGGCCGCATCATGCCCGAGAAATACAATTCCTTCGCCTTCCAGAGCCTCCTTGATTTTTACTGTCGTGGACGGGCTACTTGGACGGCTTTGCTCATCCGCCTCCATTCGTTTGATGGTATTCGGTGAGAGGCCGGTTTTCAGGCTCAGCTCGTCGATGGACCAGCCGAGCATCGCCCTGGCCGCACGAACCTGCAGGCCTGTGATCAGGGATGGCGTTTCGGTACGCGGCCTACCCTGTGCGAAATGTGGGAAGACCCCGTTTTGCCCGGATGCAAGGGTTCTCAACCAGATTTCATCTGTAATCACCTGTGCCAATCGGGCTAACAGCCGGCTGTCTTCTTCGTCGAAGGCGCGCAACTTCCTGTCGATGAGGCAGAGCGAGCCGATCCTTGTCCCTGGTGCGACGATGAGGGGCGCGCCCGCATAGAAGCGGATGAAGGGTTCCCCGGTCACGAGCGGATTCAGGGCGAAATCAGCATGGGCGCGCGCATCGGGAACCACGAACACGCTGTCGTGCAGGATCGTATAGTTGCAGAAGGCCTGTTCCCGCGGCGTGCCCGAGACGTGCAGGCCACACTTGGCCTTGAACCATTGTCGGTCCTCATCGAGCAGGGAAATCAGCGCGATCGGGACATCGAAGAGAGTCTGGGCCAGCTGAGTGATGCGGTCGAAGGCTGGATCCGGTGGTGTGTCGAGCAGCTGCAAGCGATGCAAGGCGGCAAGCCGCCGGCTCTCGCTCTGGCCCGGCGGCATGGGCCATGTCAGTGCTGTTCTGGTCATCGCTTGCACAGCCGATCCGCTCTAGAGACGCCGACCCCATTGCATCAGGCCGGCGTCTCTCGGTCTTTGTTTCACCGCGCTTTCTTTCGCCGAACCGGCGTCCATTTCGTCGGAAAGCGCTCTGACAGGCGGCTTTGTATCAAGGCCGCGACGTACAACGGAGAATGAGTCTGATCGGCGCGGGAACGATATCCCACGCCGATGAAGAGCGGACCGTTGTAGGTTGAGCGTCTTGGCTCAGTGACGCCTGGGGCTGCATGGCAGCGATGCAGAAGGGTCAACGCCAAGATCGATTGCACAAAATGCAAATATTGTCCTGTCATGCCCGCCGCGTCTTCGAGCCGTATCGCTTAAGATTGGGCGTTCGAGCCTGCAATCGTCGTGGCCGCATTATCGCGTGAGCCCAACTCCGGCGTCGCTCACGTCGTGGCGTTCGCTTCGGCGGGCGTCATCGCAACAAGGACGATCAAGCCGATCAAGACCATGATCGGCAGCGCGATACAGCCGAAGGCCAGATGGGCGATCCCGAAGGCGCCGCACAGAGCGCCCGCGGCGAAGGTCACGATGGCCGGTAACACCCGCAGCAGCCGCGCGCGCGTCTGAGCCGGGTTCCCTGACGTTCTCAGGGCAAGATCCATGGCATCGATGACCGCTTGACTGACGCTCACGGTCATCACCGTGGTCGGAGCGAGATGGCCGAGGGAGAGACGACCGATCGCGTTCTGCACGCCCATGGCCGCGACAGCGAGCATGCCGACGATCAGAGCCGGGGCACCGTCCGGCGCATCGAGTGGCGCCCATAGGGACCCGCACAAGCCGAAACCCGCGAGGAGAACGGCCTCAACGGCGAGCAGCCAAGGCAGCGGATCGGCATCCCGCCGCTGCAGGAGCAGCGCAAGGACACGGGCCCCCGCCACGGCCGCCATGAAGACGGGCAGAGCCAGAAGCTTCGCCAGCACGCCGGTCGAACTCGCGACCAATTCAGCACCGATCAGGACGAAATTTCCGGTGACATGGGCCGTGAACAGGCCTGTCAGCGCGATGAAAGCCGCGGCATCGACGAAGCCGGCGACGAAGGCAAGGGCGGTTCCAGCGGATGTGCCGCCATCCGTGATCTGCGGCTTCACGAGGCTTTCCCTAGTTTGTAGGCGGCGGAGGCGGCGCCCTGCGCTCAAGCCGCATTCGACCTGATTTGCATCAGGCCAGCGCCTCCAGGCCTTTGGTTCAACGCGCTTTCTTTTGCCGAACCGGCGGCCGCTTCGTCGGAAAGCGCTCTAGTCGTCGAGTGGCGTTTCCGTCATGGCCGCCGGAATCTGTGGGCTGGCGTAGTAGTCCGGCCAAGTCTTGCACAGGAGCATGACCACAATGACCAGCACGACGGTCGCAAGAAGGAAGGCGAGCGCTTCCGTGACCTGATGCGCCCATCGGCCGGATGCCGGGATTGCGACGAAGCCGCCGAGGAAGATCATGGCGATGGCAACGGGAGCGGTCACTGAGAGGCTCGGCGATGGTGCTGCGAATCGGGTTCGGCCCGGACCCTAAGCCCGCCGGGCTCCCGAGCGGTAAGGATATCGGCTATCACGAACCGTGATGAGCAACCTCAATGTCGACCAGATCCGCTCCTTCCTGGCCGTCCTTGAAAGCGGCAGCTTCACGGCCGCTGCGCAGACCCTCGGCCTGCAGCAATCCACGGTCAGCGGGCATATCGCGCGGCTGGAACAGGCGCTGGGCCGCTCCCTCCTCATGCGGGACACGCATCGGGTCGCCCTGACGCCGGACGGCCAAGCCATGATCGGCTTTGCGCGCGACGTGCTGGAGGCGCACGACCGGCTTCGCGCCTTCTTCTCGCCGGGCGGCCTGCGCGGCCGCATCCGCCTCGGCGTCTCCGAGGACTACACGCTGTCGGCCCTGGCCCAGGTTCTGGCGCGGTTCGCGGATGGCCACCCTTCCGTCGATCTGCAGCTGACCGTTGGTCTCAGCCGGGCCCTCTACCAGGGCTACGATGCGGGCGAACTGGACGTGATCTTCTGCAAGCGCCGCCGCGGCGATCCGCGCGGTGAATTGGCCTGGGCGGAAGAGCTGATCTGGGTGGGCCGGCCCGGCTTCGTCCCCGATCCGGCATTGCCCCTGCCCTTGGTCCTCTATCCGCCGCCCTCGATCACGCGCACCCTGGCGCTCGATGCCCTCGAAGCGGCGGGGCGTTCCTGGCGGATCGCCTGCACCAGCGGCAGCCTGATGGGGCTGCGCGCCGCCGTCGAAGCCGGTCTGGGCATCGCGCCGCACTCGGCCCAGGTGACGCCACCCGGACTGGCTCCGATTCTGGAGACGGCCGGATTGCCTCCGATCGGCCAGGTCGAGTTCGTGGTGCTCGGCTCGGGCCGACAGCATCCCGCCGCGACGGCGTTACAGGAGGCGATCCTCGCAAGCACGGCGGAGCTTCAAGCCGTTCCCGAAGGGTGAGGCTCTCGATGCCGAGCCTCGCGCCGCATGTCCCTAGGGCGATGGCCGGTGGCAAGGAGAAATGGAAGTAAGACCGAAACAAACGCTTTCGGATGCGAGTAGTTGATCCCATGGGCGGCGCCCGGGATGACAGCAAGACGGCCGCGAGGCAGGGCCGCTGCAAGGCTCGTCACAAATGCATAGGGGACGATGTAGTCACGCGTGCCCCAAACCACGAGCGTCGGCTGCGTGACTCGGAGCACCTTCTCTCCGATGCGGTTACCGACCATGCTGCGTAAGGTCAGGATGTAGCGCTTGATCCCACCACGGGCATAGTCAGCGAGCGCTACCCAAGCGAGCGACCAGCGCTCGAACGGTGCAATGGCAAAGAAGCCGAGCACTTGCCGGACGAGGCCGCGCGACTCGGGGTCCGGCGTCGGCCCCTGCAGAACAAGGCGGTCGACGCGCTGCGGGTGAACGAGGGCCAATTCGACCAACACCTCGCAGCCGAGCGAATTGCCGATCAAGGCCGCGCGATCGATCCCGATCGCGTCCATCCAGGCCGCCAGCGCATCGGCCAACTCGCGAACCGTGAGCACGTGAGGAGGCTTGTCGCTCAAGCCGAAGCCGGGCAGGTCAGGCGCGTAGACACGGCGGTAAGGGGCGAGTTGCCGCGCGAGCGGGATCATGTAGCGGCTCGACATCCCGAGCCCGTGGACCAGGATCACGGGCAGGCTGTCATCGGGTACGGGATCGACCGAGACACGGGCATGCATCGTCCGGCCGTTAACGCGGGTGTGCCTCGCCGCGAGCCGGCCCAGATGGTGGCTTTGCTCCCCCCTGGCACGCCGTCGAGCCAGGGAGTTCACCAGGGCCAGACGAACCAGGATTGCGCCAGCCGTCACAACGATCCACCGCAGGGGCACGCAACTTCCCGTTTCAGTCAAAGCCGATCTCGAACGAAGCGCCGAGAAGAACCAGCCCCGCGAAACGCAACGGCTCAAGAGATTGTTTCGGAGGGCCCAGCTTCCAGCCGTCCGTCAAGGCCAAAGGCGGGCGGCGTCGGCAAGCGGGACGCATTACTATCCTTGATGCCTCCGAGCGTTTCAAGCCTGAAGGGGGCCCAAATCACCCCGAAGCTGCCGGGAGAAGCAAAGCTGCAAAACCGTGGTCAACATGATGTTTGATTCAAGTCATTGCTGAAAAATCGCCGGCCCATGATTGTCAGCGCCGGCATGCTCCCATGATGTCGACGATTGGCCCGATTGTTTGTGTACGGCTCTCGATCGGACCTCTGAAACGTATAAACGTCGAGGTGATGCTTGGGCAAATCAATATTTCAATAAAATGCTTGAATAGGGATATATTTCAATGATGCGGATTCGTGCGACCAGAATTCTTGTGTCGATCGCGACGTTTTGGGCCATGCTTCAAGTCGTTGTTGAACCCGCAGGCGCCTGCTCCCGCTTCGTTTACCTTGGACGAGACGGCAAGGTTTTCACGGCCCGGTCGATGGACTGGGAAAAGCCCATCGGAACCGACCTCTACATCCTGCCGCGAGGGATGGCGCGCAATGGTGAGGTCGGGCCTGCTTCGATCCGGTGGACGTCGAAATATGGATCCTTGGTCGCGACAGCGTTCGACAATTCGACCTCGGACGGCGCCAACGAAGAGGGCCTTACGGCCAATGTGCTCTGGCTTGAAGAGTCGCAGTACCCGGCTTTCGACGGCAAGGGCCCGCCTGGATTGGCAATCTCAGTCTGGGCGCAATACGCTCTCGACAATTTCGCGACCGTCGATGAAGCCGTTGTCGCCCTTGAGAAGCAACCCTTCACGCTCGTGACGAGCGTGATTCCCGGCACTCAGGTCATCGCAAATGTCCATATGTCCCTGTCCGATTCCAGCGGGGACAGTGCCATTATCGAATATATCGACGGCAAGCAGGTCATCCATCACGGCCGCCAATACCAAGTGATGACGAACTCTCCGACCTACGAACAGCAGCTTGCCCTTGCATCCTACTGGTCACAGATCGGCGGAACGGTCATGCTGCCCGGTACGAACCGCGCGTCCGATCGCTTCGCCCGCGCCTCCTTCTACGTCAAATCGATCCCACAGGATGGAGACCCGGATCACCTCTTGGCCAGCGTATACGGCATCATACGCAATGTTTCCGTGCCGCTTGGGCTTTCGACGCCGGAGAAACCGGAAATATCCTCCACACGCTGGCGCACGGTCTTCGATCACAAGCGCCGCCTCTATTTCTTCGAATCGGCGCTTTCACCCAACACGTTCTGGACCGACCTGAATCAGATCGATTCCTCCAAGGAAACGGGGAAAGTGCTGAAACTCGATCTCGGCGTCGATCAGGCCAACGTCTTCGCCGGAAACGCGACACGGTCCTATCGCGCGTCGGAGCCTTTTCCCTTTGCCGGACTGCCGCGATAGAGGCCGCTACAAACCGGCTGCGAGCAGAGCAGCCTTTCGGAGCATGAGGCGGACGAAGGCGACGAGATGCAGGTCGGCCAGCGCGCCGGCAGAGCGCTCGTCGTCTTCGACGAGGCGGCGGAAGCGGCTGGCCCAGGCGAAGGAGCGCTCGACGATCCAGCGCCTGGGCGGCAGCTTTATTGTTGTCTTGTATCGCTTCCACCTGTGTGCGCCATGAAGAAGCGCACCATCTCGCGGCTGGCGTCCGGACCGCGCGGATCCGTGTAGGTGCCGTTCGGGCTTCCGCCGGACCACGCATGACCCGCTCCATGCAGAACCCACTGCTCCAACACCGCTCGGCCCGAAGGATCGGACTGAACGCTGCGGGTGTAGGGCATGCCGCCCGGGCTCTCCCCGTGAGTGACGACCGTCTCCAAGGCTCCCTCCGGCTTGGCCTGAGCGATGATGCGGTCGCCGTTGGCCGCGTTGACGGTGCGGTCCGCATCGCCGTGGAAGACGATGGTCGGGACCGACACGCGCGCGCCCGGCGGCCGAGCCGTCCCGCCGCCGTTCATGGCCGCAAAGGCGGAGGGCATATCCTTGGCCGCGCCATAGGGAAGCCCGGAATGGACGCCGATCGCCGCGAACAGATCCGGGTAGGTCGCCGCCATGATCGCTGCGGCCGCTCCGCCGGCCGACAGTCCCGCGACGTAGACCCGTCTGGGATCGGCCGAGAATTCGCGGATGACGTCCTGGGCAATCCCCGCGATCAGCGAAGGCTCGCCCGAGCCGCGCTGCTGATCGGCCGCGTTGAACCAGTTCCAGCACTTCTGCATGTTGGCCGATTGCGGCTGGCCGGGATAGGCCACCAAGAAGGTCTGCTCTTCGGCCAACGCGTTCATCCGCGTTCCGGCCGCGAAGTCGTCGGGCGACTGGGTGCAGCCGTGCAGCATGACGACGAGTGGAAGCGCTTGGCCGGTATAGCCGCTCGGGACATAGACCTTGTATGTCCGGCTGCCCGCCGCGTTCGAGAATGTCCGCTCCTCGTATCGAGCCCCATCCGGGACGGGGATCGGAGCTCGCTGAGGCGATCCGAGACCATCCGCGAGGCCGGAGATCCCGCCCATCTTGGGAAAGCGCTCGCGCAAGGAGCGCAGGGTCTCTGCAAGCCCTTGCCGTTCCGAGGGACTTGTCCGGTCAGTGGGCGCTTCGCCAGCTGTCCCCTGACCGAAGCCCAGTGCGGTCCACGCCCCACCCGGGGCCCGAGGCGCGACCATGTCGATCGTCGACGCGGGTCGTGCGGTGCTGGCGTCCTTGTCGGGTGCACCCTCCGGCGTGCCCGCTTGCGGCTGGGCAGAGGCCGGGCGTCCCTGAAGGAGGGCCATGGCTTCCGTGAGCTGGCCGGCGCGGGTGAGACGGGTCACCTCACCCATGTCGATGCCGGAGAATGCGTTCATGATCACGATCCTGAATGAGGTGGACGGGCCGGGGCGCGTGTCCGGCTTCGCCGCGAAGGCGGTGAGGCGAAGGGATCAGGCCGTACGGTCGGCCAGGGCGGCCTTGACCGCCGGTTTGGCGTGGAAGGCGCCGAGCACTTGCACGGAGGCGATAGCGGCACGGGCGAGTTCCGGCGTCACATCGGAGGCGATGCTGGCGAGGCCGAGAACCTGGATGTGGAGCGGAGCGCCCGCGTCTCTTGCCGCTTCGAGGTCCTGCCGGGTGTAGTGAGACAGGCCCAGGCTGAGCTTCTTGCGGGCCAGTGACTGCGTGACGGCATCGCCCTGACGGTCGAGCTGGTTGCGCACGGCCGTTCGGATGAAGTCGGCGCGATTGGCATAGAAGCCGTCTCGAACCAGCAGATCGATACGGCCGAGATCGACAAAGCCGAGGTTGATCGTCAGCTTTTCACTGTCGGGCGCTCTCGGACGGAGATCTGGAACATCATCTGCCATCTCAAGACCATCCTCAAACCATCCCGTTGGATGGTCCTGAGATGGTGTGCTTATGGTGTCATACAAGGGGCGGGCTTTTGCGCCTCCCCAAGCTGAGATCGCACGCGATGACGCGCTCGCTCTGACCGACGTGACGTTGAGCGCATCGCTCTACCTCGGCATCGAAGTTGATGGCGCGCTGATCCTCTCGGAGCAGACCAAAATCTGAATCGACGCCGCGGTCGCAGTGGCTGCGGCGAGCCAATGTCATGGTCGCCCCCGAGGGTTCGAATGGCCCCTTGCAGACCTTCCGCCCTGCCGGCTCGAATGTCCGATTGGAAGGCAGAAGCGGACCGGTAGGCGGTCACGACAACAGCAGGTTCAGGCACATTAGCGGCCCTGCATCCATCGAGCTCAATGCCCGACGTTGTCTCGCGAGGAACACCGTCCGACCCGCCGCTTTGCCATCCGTGCAGGGCGACGCCGCGGACGGTCAAGGTTTGGAGTTCAGGCAGAATTCCGGCTGACGGCAGGGTGCCGCGTTCGGCCGGGATGTCGGCTAATTCGCGCATGACGCGGTCTCAGATTTTTCGGCGTGGAAGCGGTCGAGTGAGTTCTCGCGGCAGCGCTCGCCCCTCGCGAACGAGGCGTTAGGCTTCCAACGCCACGTCACCTTCAGGCTCGGCATGGCAGGCCAGGATGTAGCCATCCTCCCGATCGGCGTCGCTGAGTGCGTCCTGCACTGGCATCCGGACTTTTCCGTTCTTCAGCTTCACCCTGCAGCTTCCGCACGTCCCGGAGCGACAGGCGCTGCCGATGCGGACCTTCGCCTCGTCAGCCACATCGAGCAGCGTCGCTCCGTCCCATGACGTCGACGTCTTGCCGGTGTCCAGGATCCTCACCTTGCCGACGAATTTGCCGGACTTTCCGGTCCTTCTGGTCGGGTCGCGCCGGCCCGTTCCGAAGACCTCGGTCCGTATCTGGCCGTCCGGCACGCCCAAGTCGAGCAGGACTGCCTTGACCGCATCCCTCATCGGCGTTGGTCCGCAGATGTGGGCGCCGTGAGCCTCGCTTGCTTCTCTGTTCGAAGTCCAAACCTCCGTTTTTCGTGGAGCCGCCGGCTGGCAGACGAAGGCCATTGACGATACATGACGGCCATAATAAATTATGCCTGTCATTTTAAGCTCTCAATCGGCCACGGGGGAACGGGCTATGGATGCGAGATGGGTAATCGGTCTGACCGGTTTGGCCCTTGCGGCCTGCTCGCCGGCCGAGACGGCCGTGAACCCGGAGCCGCCCCTCGTCCAAGTGACCGAGGTCGCCCCAAGCTCCGGCGTCGTGTCCCGCTACACCGGCGTGATCAGGGCCCGCACCGAGAGCAACCTTGGCTTCCGGGTAGGGGGCAAGATCTTCGAGCGTCTCGTCGATCCGGGTGACCGCGTGCACCTCGGCCAGCCGTTGATGCGCCTCGACCGGACCGACTTCACCCTCGCCCTCAATGCTGCGCGCGCCTCCGTCGAGGCTGCCCGCGCCCAGATGATCAAGGCCAAGGCCGACGAGGAGCGTAGCCGTAAGCTCGTGGCCGACGGCTGGACCTCGAAGCAGACCTACGACCAGAACAAGGGTGCGGCCGATGCAGCCATCGCCCAGTTCGCCAATGCCGAAGCCCAGGCCGGCCAGATCGAGAACCAGGCAGGTTACGCCGAGCTCAAGGCCGATGCCGACGGCGTGGTGATGGAGGTTCCCTCCTATCCCGGGGAAGTGGTCGCTGCGGGCCAAACCGTGGTCAGGCTGGCGCGCGATGGGTCTCGGGAGGCGGAGATCTTCTTGCCTGAGGCAAGCCGTGGTCTGGCCAAGGGCGAAGCCAAGGCAACGCTCTATGCCGAGGGCGAGGCAACCTACCCGGCGCGCTTGCGGGAGTTGTCCGCCATTGCCGATCCGGCCACTCGAACTTACCGGGCGCGCTACATCCTTTCGGGTGGCGGTGAAGACGCTTCGCTCGGGGCGACCGTCACCCTGCAGCTCAAATCCCCTGATGCTGTCCGCACCGCGACAGTCGAGGTGCCCCTCGCCGCCCTGTTCGACCAGGGGCGCGGCACCTCGGTCTGGCGCTATGACGCCGCCAGCGAGACGGTGAAGCCGCAGGCCGTGCAGGTGGCCCGCATGGGCGAGGAGCGCGCCGAAGTCGCCGCCGGCCTCAATCCGGGCGACCGGATCGTGGCTCTTGGCGCCCATCTGCTGAAGTCCGATCAGAAGGTACGCCGAGCGCCCACCAGCATGACGGGGGTGGTGCGATGAGCGGCTTCAACCTTTCGGCGCTCGCCGTCCGCGAGCGGGCCGTCACCCTGTTCCTGCTGATCGCGCTGACCGGCGCGGGATTCTTCGCTTTCCAGAAGCTCGGACGCGCCGAGGACCCGGCGTTCACGGTCAAGGTCATGACGGTCTCGGCCGCCTGGCCCGGCGCCACCGCCGAGGAGATGCAGCGCCAGGTCGCCGACCCCTTGGAGAAGCGCCTGCAGGAGCTCGTCTACTACGACCGTGCCGAGACCACGGTCCGGCCCGGACTCACGGTGACCAAGGTCATCTTCAAGGACAACATGCCGCCGGCGAAACTTCAGTCGGAGTTCTACCAGACCCGCAAGAAGCTCTCCGACCAAGCTTCCGGCCTGCCGCGCGGCGTACTCGGGCCGCTCTTCAACGACGAGTTCTCGGACATCTATTTCGCCCTCTACGCCGTGCAGGCCAAGGGCCTGCCGCACCGGCAACTGGTCCTGCGCGCCGAGGACCTGCGCCAGCGCCTGCTACGGGTGCCGGGCGTCGAGAAGATCAATATCCTCGGCGAGCAGGCTCAGAAGATCTTCGTCGAGATCTCCTACCAGCGCCTCGCCACCCTCGGGATCAACGGCCAGCAGGTCTTGGCCGCGCTCGCCAACCAGAACGACGTGACGCCCGCAGGTTTCGTCGAGGCCGAGGGTCCGCGCGTCTACCTGCGTCTCGACGGGGCCATCGACGGGCTCGACGCGATCCGCAACCTGCCCGTGGCCGCCGGCGACCGCAGCCTCAAGCTCGGCGACATCGCCGAGGTGAAGCGCGGCTACGAGGACCCCCGCACCTTCGAGATCCGCAACGACGGTGAGCCCGCGCTGATGCTCGGCCTCGTGATGAAGCCTGGCTACAACGGCCTCAAGCTCGGCGAGGCGCTCAACGCAGAAGAGGTGGCGATCCACCACGAGACGCCCGTCGGCATCACCTTCACCAAGATCACCGACCAAGCGAAGGTCATCGAAGACGCCATCCACGAGTTCATGGTGAAGTTCTTCACCGCGCTCGGCGTGGTGATTTTCGTGTCCCTCGTCGCGCTGGGCTTCCGCGTCGGCATCGTGGTGGCATTGGCGGTGCCGCTGACGCTCTCGGCGGTGTTCGTTGGTGATGATGCTCACCGGCCGCGACTTCGACCGCATCACGCTGGGCGCCCTGATCATCTCGCTCGGGCTCCTCGTCGACGACGCCATCATCGCCATCGAGATGATGGTGGTGCGCATGGAGGAGGGCTACGACCGCATCGAGGCGGCGACCTATGCCTGGAGTTCGACCGCCGCGCCGATGCTGACGGGCACGCTCGTTACCATCGCCGGCTTCCTACCCGTGGGCTTCGCCGCCTCGACGGCCGGCGAGTATGCCGGCAACATCTTCTGGGTGGTCTCGTTCTCGTTGATCATCTCGTGGATCGTGGCCGTGACCTTCACGCCCTATCTCGGCGTCAAGCTCCTGCCGAGCATCAAGAAGGTCGAGGGCGGTCACGACGCCATCTACGCCACGAAGAACTACGAGCGCCTGCGGCGCGTCGTGCGGATGTCCGTCGACCACAAATGGTGGGCCGCCGGCATCACGGTCGGGCTGTTCGGCCTGGCCGTGGTCGCCATGGGCAAGGTCGAGCAGCAGTTCTTCCCGAACTCGGAGCGCCCCGAACTCATCGTCGAGGTGACGCTGCCGGCAGGCTCGGCCTTCGCCACCACCGAGTCCAGCGTGAAGCGGATTGAGGCAGCCGTGCGCGAACTGCCGGAGGCAGGCGAGATCACCAGCTATATCGGCCAGGGCATGCCGCGCTTCGTGCTCTCCTTCGACCCCGAACTGCCCGACCCGGCTTTTGCGCAAATCGTCGTACAGACCGCCGATGCCCATGCTCGGGACGCACTGCGCGTAAAGGTGCGCGAGCTCGTCGAGGAAGGCCGCTTTCCCGAAGCCCGCGTGCGGGTACTGCAGATCGTGTTCGGGCCGCCGGTCCGCTTCCCCGTCGCCTTCCGCGTGGTCGGGCCTGACCTCGACGTGATCCGCGGCATCGCGGCGGAAGTCGCGGGCGTTATGGCCTCCAACCCGAATATGCGGATGGTTCACCTCGACTGGGGCGACAAGACTCCAAGCCTGCGCCTCGCCCTGGACCAAGAGCGTCTGCGTCTGATCGGCCTGACCCCGAAGGAAGCCGGCCAGCAGTTGCAGAACTACCTCAACGGCACGCCCGCGACCCAGGTCCGCGAGAACCTGCGCTCCGTGGATGTCCTCCTGCGCAGCCCCGGTCCCGAGCGGCGCTCACTCGGCGACATCGGCGACCTGACGCTGGCCACGAAAGACGGGCGGCAGGTCCCGGTGTCCCAGGTCGCGCGGCTGGAGAGCCGTACCGAAGACGCGGTGCTCAAGCGCTACAACCGCGAGAGCTACATCCGCGTGCAGGGCGACGTGCTCGACGGCAAGCAACCGCCGGACATTCACGCCCAGGTCTTCCCACTGCTCGACCCGATCAAGGCCAAGCTGCCGCCGGGTTACCGCATCGACACGGCCGGCTCGGTCGAGGAGAGCGTGAAGGCGCAGATGTCGCTGGCAGCCGTGTTCCCGGTCATGCTGTTCGTCACGCTGACGGTCATCATGATCCAGGTTCGCTCGTTCGCCACCATGCTCATGGTGTTCGCGACCGCCCCGCTCGGTCTCGTCGGGGCCGCGCCGACCCTGCTGATCTTCCACCAGCCCTTCGGCTTCAACGCGATCCTCGGCCTGATCGCGCTGTCGGGCATCCTGATGCGCAACACCCTGATCCTCGTCGACCAGATCCACCACGACCAAGCGGCGGGCCTCGGGGATTATGAAGCCATCGTCGAATCGACCGTCCGGCGCGCCAGGCCGGTCATTTTGACGGCGGCGGCCGCGATGCTGGCCTTCATCCCGCTCACCCACTCGGTGTTTTGGGGGGCACTGGCCTACGTGCTGATTGGCGGCGTCGGTGTTGGCACGCTGCTCACCCTGCTGTTCCTGCCTGCCCTCTACGCCTTGTGGTTCCGTGTGAAGCGGGAGCCGCGCCATGCGGAGAGCGCCGCCGGAGCCGACGCGGTGCCGATGCCGGCCGGGACCTGAGGCCCGAATGACCGCCATCGATGTCCCGTCCATAGGACATCCCGAGATCGCGCGTTTGTCCTCCGAACGTGCGGTGCATCGACCGACCTGCGCTCCTGCCCTCCTCGCGCAGGTCGGTCGACAGCCTCTGCGAAAGGTATGGGACGGTCGGACACCCCAGAGTGTCCATCCCCAGCCGAAGCTTTAATACATGACTGCTCGCATCTATATGGATCCCAGCAACGGCGGAGGACGATACGATGCCGAGAGTTTCGCAGGAGCAAGCCAAGCTCAACCGCCAACGGGTCGTGGAGGTCGCATCCTCCCTGTTCCGGGAGCGCGGCCTGAACGGCATCGGCGTCGTGGACATCATGGCGGCCGCCGGCCTGACCCATGGCGGCTTCTACGGCCAGTTCGCCAACAAGGATGCCCTCGCGGCCGAGGCGTTCGACGCCGCGATCGGCAACGAATACCGGGCGAACCTCGACACCTTCATCGAGAACTATCTCTCCCTCGGGCACGTCCGGACACCTGGGAGAGGCTGCCCCGTCGCGGCCCTGGTGAACGATATCGGGCGCGAGCCTGCCGGAAGTGCCTTGCGGTCGCGGTTCACCCACGCGGTTAAGGGGCTCGCCAGCCTCATCGCGGACAGACTGCCCAAGAGCGCGAAGGAGCGTCGTAGGCAGCGGTCGCTCGTGGCGCTGTCGACCATGGTCGGGGCCGTGGTGCTGGCGCGGGGCGTCGACGACGAGGCGCTGGCTGACGAACTCCTCCAGGCAGCGCGCTCGACCATCACCCCCTGAGACGTTTCGGGTCCGCGCGTTTCGGAGCCGGTTCGACGTTCCGAATCTGGGTCTCCGAAGGGAAGTTGGGGCTGATGTCCAAGCAAGCCGAGGCCGGCAAGGATGGCCCGAGCGTCCACCTGCGTTCCGTGGACGACTAGTAGCGCGTCGTCGGACTATCTCAGACTGGAGCCCTCATGGACGTCCGCACCCGCCGCCTCCTTACGGCCCCTATCGTGCCGACCCTGGCCCGGATGGCCGTGCCCAACATCCTGGTGATGGCGGTCCAGACCTCCGTCGGCCTGATCGAAACGTATTTCGTGTCGATGCTCGGGACGGACGCATTGGCCGGGATGGCCCTCGTCTTTCCGGTGGTGATGCTGGTCCAGATGCTCTCCGCCGGCGGGATGGGGGGCGCCATCCAATCGGCGGTCTCCCGCAGGCTGGGTGCGGACCGGCAGGCGGAGGCCGGAATTCTGGCGTGGCACGCGATGGTGCTCGGCCTGGGGCTCGGCATTGCGACGAGCCTCGTCGCCCTTCCGTTCGGGCCGACCCTCTACGCGGCGATGGGCGGGACCGGAGGCTCGCTCCGAGCAGCGACCACCTACGCGTCCATCGTGTTCGGCGGGGCGGTCCTGATCTGGCTGTTCAACGCGCTGTCGGCCGTGATCCGCGGCACCGGCAACATGGTGCTTCCGGCCATCGTCACCTGCGTCGGGGCCGTCGTGCTGATCCCGCTCTCGCCCGCGCTCATCTTCGGTTGGGGGCCGTTCCCCGAGTTCGGCGTCGCGGGCGGTGGCGTGGCATTCGCAGCCTACTACGCCGCGGGGTCCGCGGTCTTCGCCGCCTACATCTGGTCCGGCCGCAGCGTCCTCCGCCCGAGCCGCCGCTTGCCCGCTCTCTCTTGGGGGCCGTCACGGGAGATCCTGCGCATCGGGGTTCTTTCAGGCATCGCCAGCATGACCTCGAACGTCACAGTCATCGTGGCGACCGGCTTCGCCGGGGCGGCGGGGCCGGCGGCCGTGGCTGGCTACGGGACCGGCGCCCGGCTCGAATACCTCTTGGTCCCCCTCGTGTTCGGTCTCGGCTCTCCCATCGCAGCCATCGTCGGTACGGCCCTGGGAGCGGGCGACCATGCACGAGCCCGCCAGGCGGCACTGACGGGTGCCCTCATCGCCGGTGTCCTGACGGAGTGCATCGGGCTCGCGGCGGCCCTGCATCCGGCCGCGTGGCTCGGCCTGTTCGGAGACGATCCGGCGATGCTCGCAACGGGCTCGCTCTACCTGCGTATCGTCGGCCCGTTCTACGGATTTTTCGGCTTCGGGCTGGCCCTGTACTTCGCCGCTCAGGGTGCAGGACGTGTCGGCTGGCCGCTCGCCGCCAGCCTCCTTCGGATGGGAGTCGCATTGGGCGGTGCTTGGCTCGCCTTGGCGCTCGGGCTCGGCCTCGCCGGAACATTCATCGCCATGTCGGCCGGGTTCGTCACCATGGGGCTCGTCAACGCGGCGGCCTTCGCGACGGGCAAGATGTTCCCGAGCGACGCCCGCGGCCCACTCTCCGTAACTTCCGGAACCCTAGCTCCAGCCGCGGGCGTGAGACGCTGACTTCCGCACCATAGGGGACAGGGGGGATCTCCATCACGCTGCGTAAACGGCAACTCGGCGACCGGGCGCTCCGGATGCTGCTCGCGACGGTCTTCGTCGGGGCGGCAGGAACGAAGCTTGCGGCGTCCGAACTCGAGACCATGAGCTTCGCACGCTTCGGCTACGCGCCATGGTTCATGTACCTAGCGGGTCTCGCCCAGATGCTGGGTGCGGTCTTGCTCTGGGTCCGGGGATATGTCGCGTACGGTGCGCTGCTCCTTGCTGTCTTGATGGCGGGTGGTGCGGTCAGCCACCTGCGCGTCGGCGACCCGGCGATGCTATCTGCCCCGGCGCTCGGCCTGATGGCGCTACTCTGCGGTATCGCCGTTGCGCACCGGCACGAACTCCCCTCCCCGTGACGCCGAACGAGGTCGGAAGATTCGGATAGTTCGAAGCCTGAGCAAGCCTCGGTTCCCGGGACGCTTTGGCTGGACTCAGGCCGACAGGGCCATCACGGCGGCACGAAAGGCGTCCTGATCGACCTTGCCGAGTTGTCGGGTAACCGTCTCCTGGGCCTGCTGCCAGAGAGGGTACGCTTCGGCGAGGAGCGTGCGGCCCTCGTCGCTGAGTACGACCCGCCGGACACGACGATCCTCCGCATCGCCCTGCACGGTCACGAGGCCGCGGCGCTCCAGGGGCTTCAGGTTGGCCGTGATGGTCGTACGATCCGTCGCCAAGTGCTGCGCCAGGGCGCTGATGGTCGGCGGCTCCTCGCGAACCAGCATCATTAGCAACGTGAATTGCCAATTCGAGAGCCCAGTTGGTCGAAGGGCGGCGTCGTACCTACGCCCGATGGCGCGCGCGGCCTTCTGCGCCGCGAAGCTGTAGCAGCTCCGTTCGACGGATGCGGCCATCGTCGGGGTCGGGACGGGATCTCGTGCCATGGCGGCTCCCCTGGAGGGTTGATACCAACTATATAGGTGCGGTCGGCATGCGTCCAAAGTCGGAAACAGCTGCTCGGAGAGGCCCTTGAAGGGTTGATATCAACCATGTGCGCCGCCACACAGCCGTCAGCCCGTATAGGTTTATATCAACGTTATCGCAGAGAGAGGCCACTGGTTCGAAGCGAACCGGCAGGGCCAGCCGCTCCGTCGATGAGGAGAACTCCGATGACCGTTCGTTCCATTCTCGCCGCTGCCGCAGTCGTCGCCGGCTTCACCGCTTCGGCCGCCGCACAGGAAGCTCGCACTTTCGAGGCGTGGGGCCATACCTTCGACGTCCCCGGCGCCCGGGCCGCTTCCGGGACGGTCGCCGCCCCCGAGCGGGATGCCTTCCGTGCCATCGCTCCGAAGCGCACCTACGTTTCGGGCCAGGTCGGCACCGTGGTCGAGAATGAGGTTCTCGCGCCTGCCACGACCTCCAACGTCATCAACGTGTGGGGTGCGCGCATCGAGGGGCCGGCTCGCTAGTCGGGACGTGGGCATATCCTACGCAAGGTCCAATCCGACAAGCCGCCGACACCGGGATCCCACGGCCTCGCGATCCCGCAGGGAAAACCGTCAAGCTGCATCGATGCCATCGATGCAGCTTGCCAATTTGAATTACGAACGTAATGTATTGAGGTCTGCGGCAGTGGCCTGTCGCGACAATGGGAGGTCACCGTGACCCAGGGCAGCACCAAGACCGCAATCGTCACCGGGGCCGCCTCCGGCATCGGGTTATCGACCGCCAAAGCCTTGCGGGCTGCGGGCTACCGCGTGTTCGGGACAAGCCGGAAATCGGTGCCCGCCGCCGGGGGCGGGATAAGCATGCTGGTCTGCGACGTCACCGAGGACGCGTCCGTCACCGAGATGGTCGAGACGGTCTTCGGCGAGACCGGCCGCATCGACCTGCTCGTGAACAATGCCGGCTTCGGCATCAGCGGCCCTGCCGAGGAAACCTCGATTGCACAGGCGCAGGCCATGTTCGACGTGAACCTGTTCGGCGTCATCCGCACGACCCGTGCGGTCCTTCCCCTGATGCGTGCCCAGAAGGGTGGCCGCATCATCAACGTGAGCTCGGTGCTGGGCTTTACTCCCGCGCCTTACATGGCCCTGTATGGCGCCAGCAAGCACGCGGTCGAGGGCTACTCGGAGTCGCTCGACCACGAGGTCTGTAGCCAGGGCATCCGGATCGTGCTCGTGGAGCCCGCCTTCACGCGGACCGCGTTCGACCGGAACCTCGTTCGATCCGATACGCCCCTCGACGTTTACGAGGCGGAGCGCGCCGGGCGTAACCGCTTCCTGGCCGACGTCATGATGACCGCCGATGCGCCCGAGGTCGTGGCGAAGGTCATCGTGAGCGCCGCCACGACCGCGACGCCCAAGCGGCGGTACACCGCGGGATCCAAGGCACGGCAGGTCAGTCTGCTGCGGCGCTTCGTCCCGGCAAGCGCCTTTGACAAGGCCTTTCGCAAGGAGATGCGCCTTCCGCCGATCGCATGAGAACGCCGGTTGCTATTGATGTCGGCTGACGCGTTGGGCGCTCAGTGTCTCTCACAAAACTCCCGCCGCGCTGTCATCGCCAGAGCGAGAACGGTCAGAGACCGGGAGTTTTGTGAGGCACTCTTAGGTGTTGCGGAAACCGGAAAGGCCAGCCTCAACCTCGGACGACGAAGGTCACCTCAGCGCAGCGCAAGGCCGCGACAGTTTCGTCGCCCAGCGCGAAGAGGGCCGCGCGCTTCACGCCGAAGCTCAAGGGAGGGAGGGGCCGCCCTGAAGTTCGCCGCCGGCGCAATCGACCCCGTAGTCGATTTCGGCCACCACCCGGCCGCGATCGAGCTCGTGCGGTCGATTACGAGTTAACGGCAGCTTTCGGGGCACAAGCAGCCTTCCCGGCGCACTTGCTCGAAGGTTCGCTGATGGCGCGAAGCAGCGGTCCAGTCTCCGCTTGCTCAAATGCCGTTTCCCGCCCCGCGTCGTCTTTTGGTTGTGCGATCACGCGTATCCATAAAACGAACGTTTTCCGTGCGCATATGGGGGCTCGGACGGCCTGCCGACACAGCGCTGTTTTTGTGATGACCAGTATATCCGCAGATCTATTGCACGCATTAGGGCATTGTTTGACTGCCCTGGCATGCTCGCCGGATACGCACGTGTCTCGACTCAGAATAGAACCTCGACTTGCAGCGCGATGCGCTGACCCAGGCTGGCTGCGAGCGGATCTTTGAGAAGAAGAGCGGTAAGGGGCAGGAGTAGGCGCCCGCGAAGGAATGACCTTCGAGAGTGAAGGCGCACAGCCCATAAGCTTGGGAAAAAACCGTCCCCTAAGGGGGACTGCTGGGGAGAGCGGTCAATTTTCGCTCTCATAACCCATTGCCACCATTCGGCTTTCCTAGCGAGGAAAACCTGGTGGAGCTGAGGGGAGCCTTACCCAAGGATCGGTTAACCCCTTCTACAACAACGAAGTCATTGTCCTTGCGTCCGTTTTGGGGGCGAGGCATGGGTCTTAACCGGGTCTATTCCCTGGGCGAGTACCCTATGCCGCGCCGCGCCTCCGTCGATCGAGCCTACCTTGAGCAGCATGGCAGGCATTGGCGTGTCAGCGTGAACGTGCCTGCCGCAGTCAAGGACATCATCGGGCGACCGAAGCTTCGACACGATCTCGGCACCGATTCCCTGCGGACCGCCAATCTTCTGAAAGGTCCCTACATCGCCCGCTTCAAGGCCCAGATCCAAGAGGCCCTCACCACGGTCGGTCGTCAGAAGCAGTCGACGACCCGGGAGGCGATGGAACTGGCGAAGTGGGCCCGGGAGGCCAAGGAGCGCAACACCTCGCGGGAGGACTGGGACGAGTACCATCAGATCATCTCGGAACGGACCGTCGAGATCCGGACACGGAACGCCATGCCCGTCGAACTGCCTGCGATCGATGATGACGGCCCCGGGCTCGGATGGATCAACAAGCCGGAGGATGTCGCGGAGGCCCGGCGCTTCGGGCGCATTGCCTATCAGGCCGGGACTCCGTTCGCCGAGTTCCATGAGGAGTATTTGAAGGGATCCCAGGTCGCGGCCCGGACGAAGGCCGATGACGAACGATCTCTTCGGCTTCTCCTACAATGGCTCCAGAATGAGAATGTTGACCCAGAGATCGAGCGCATCACCCCTCTGCGCGCGCACGCCTTCGCAAAAAGATTGCCCACGCTCGCCGACGTCGCACCGGCGACATGCAACAAGTACCTGTCGCGGCTATCCTCGTTCTGGGCTTACCTGGCAACCGTGACCGAGGTCGCCGCCTCGAATCCCTGGGTCGGCGTCGCTCTTCGGAAAACAGGCCCGAAGTCCGGCGAGGAAGAGCGTCCATTCACAGACACTGAGGTCGCCAAGTTGCTGCTTGGGCCCGCCTCCCCCCACATGCTCGACCTCATGTACATCGGTGCACTGACCGGGGCGCGTCTCGACGCGATCGTAGACCTCAAGGTCCAGGACACCGCCAACCGCGTCATCCTGTTCCAGGCGCGCAAGACGGAGACGCACGCCCGCTACGTGCCGATCCACCCTCTTCTGGAACCTGTCATCGCCAAGCGTTGCCAGGGCAAGGCTCCCGAGGACGACCTGTTTCCCGAGTGGCCGCCGGTGAGGAAGGTCGGCTCCATGCGCGAGCGCTCCTTCAAGGCTTCCAACCATTTCACCGATTACAGGCGTCTCGTCGGCGTGGACGAGGTCGTGGCAGGGAAGCGACGCGCCCGCGTGAACTTCCACAGCTTCCGGCGTTGGTTCATCTCGCGGGCCGAGCAGGCCGGGGTTGCGACCGCGATGATCTCCGCCATCGTCGGCCACAAGCACGGTTCGATCACACTGGACGTGTACAGCGAAGGGACGACGATGCAGCGAGCCCGAAGGGCGGTCGCCAAAGTGAAGCTCCCTCCCCTCGACGGCAGTCCGATCCGTGAGATCCAGACGGTCCGCGCGCGAGTGCGGTCAGCATAAGTCGGACCTCTGCCTCGTCCGCTGTTCTTTGCTGCTCAGGACATGACTACGCCGAGGCCCGGCTGGCTTCCGGAGATCCGATCTTTCGTTCGACGGCTTCCGATAGGCCCAGACCGGCATTTCGAGCGGAGTCTCCGCGATTGGCAACGACGCTGTGGATGAAGGCGATCACGATGACAGCACCACCATAGGCAGAGATCAGCCACTCCGGCACGTGCGTCACGGCGGCGATGAACATGAAGGCGGACAAGCCTCCAATCGCCCAGAACGCACCCGGCTCCAAGTAGCGGTACTCTGCCAGCGACTTGGTGTCGAAGAACAGAAGCGTCAGTGAGCGTACGAAAACCGCACCGACGCCAAGCCCCACAGCCACGACGAGAATGTTGTTCGTGATGGCGAAGGCGGCGATCACGCCATCGAACGACATGCTGGCATCGAAAATTTCCAGGTAAAGGAACATGCCGAGGCCGCCTGTCGCCAGGGCCTGTCCGCCAGTGGCACTCGACCTCTCCTGCATACGAAGGTCGATTGCCTCAAGGCCTTCCTTGATGAGGTCGACGGTGATGTGTGTCCCGATGCCGGCCATCGCGGCAACGAAGAACGCGACCCCCTTCCCCTCGGGCATCAGGTAGGCAGTGAAGCCGGCCGCCACGCCCGTGATCAGAATCTGAATGCCTTCCAGATGGCCGAGATGGCCCAGCACGGACTCGACCCCTGGGAGCCAATTCCCCTCGCGCTCGGAGTCGATGAAGAATTTCAGGAAGATCATCATCAGGAACGCGCCGCCGAAGCCTGATACGATCGCGTGACTGGAGATCAGGATCTGCGCGAACCGTCCCGGATCGGCGTAGGCCAAGCGCGAGGCCTCTGACAGGGAAAGGCCACCGAGCCAGCTGACGATCTGGATGGGTAGATAGAAGCGCATCCCGAAGACAGCGATGAAGATGCCGACCGTGATGAAAGCCTGCCGCCAGAACGGTGACATCCGCTCCATCACCTTGGCGTTGACGATGGCGTTATCAAAACTGACAGCCAATTCCATGATGGCCAGGACCATCGCCAAGGGTAAGAGTGCCACGCCTCCTTCCGCGAAAGCGAGGGCAACGAACATCAGGGCCGACAGCCCGATGGCGTACCGGAAATACTTCAAATTCGCGGCCACGACGGCCTCCGCATGTTACTGGTTCGGCGCATGCCGGGGCAGCTTAAGATTTTACTCGGCACCGATTTGGTTACGCTTGCGCCTGCCGTTACGGGGGCGGCCTGTAAGCGATCATTCGGCCGGAGGCATCGAGGTCGACATAGGCCCGAGCGCCGCGTCGACCCTGGACGCGAAAGACCATGGCATCCCGCCGGACATCGTCGAGCTTGAGTTCGTTGCCGACCGCGTCGACGAACGTTTCCTCGCGACCTCCAACATCACGGATGCCATGGGCGTCCATGAAAGCAAGGTTGTCTCGTTCGAGGGCGAACGCGCGTACCCGCCTTCTTCGCTGCGCCAAGCCGACGAGAAGCCCGATCACGGCCGAAGCCGCATGGACCAAGAGGGCGATACCGAGGAGCCCTCCAGCACCCGAATTCGGCCGTCCCGGCTGTGGCTGGCCCAGGACGGCGACCAGGATCACACAGAGGGTCAAGCTTCCCGCCGCAGCGAGCATCGCACCGATTACGCGGAGGACCGATGGCGAGTGGTGCCCCCTCGATAAATTCCACGCTGCGTAGCCAGACCCTCCGGCCACCGCCACGAAGGCGATGACCGGCAGGATCCATTCCTTGCCCTTACGGTAGATGTCGCGCCCTGCGCTCCAGCCGAAGCCAGCGGCTGCCGAACCTGCTGCGATCGCCGCGAGGCTACGCAGCGCTCCTGGAGAAGACGCGGCCACCGTTCGGCTCTCAGGCGTTGATGCCGTAGGACCGGGCAAGGTCCCCGAGGCCGCCCGCGAACCCTTGTCCGACAGCCTTGAACTTCCACTCGCCGTTGTGGCGATAAACCTCGCCGAACACCATCGCGGTCTCGGTCGAGGCGTCTTCCGATAGATCGTACTTGGCGAGTTCCGCGCCCCCGGCTTGGTTGACCACGCGGATGTAGGCGTTTTGCACCTGCCCGAAATTTTGGCTTCTCTCTTTCGCTTCATGGATCGTCACGGCAAACACGAGGCGCGTAATCGCTTCGGGAACCTTGGCAAGATCGATCTTCACGACTTCGTCGTCGCCGTCGCCCTGCCCCGTCGTGTTGTCGCCCATATGCTCGACTGAACCATCGGCAGACTTCTTGTTGTTGTAGAAGATGAACGCCGCGTCACCGGCACACTTCCCGTCGGCTCCGAGCAGGAACACGGAGGCATCCAGGTCGAAGGGCTTGCCGTCCGAGACGCGGTTATCCCACCCGAGGCCAGTGAGAATGGCAGCGAGGCCGGGGGCTTCCTTGGAGAGCGAGACGGTGCCCCCCTTGCTCAGGTTCACAGGCATGGTGCGATCCCTTCTTGGGTCGTGCGTCGGATGACTGGTGGGACGGGGGCGGACTGGGGCGCGCTCCAGAAGAGCGCGATGGTGGCAAAACCGGCAATCAGCCGACGTTGATGCCGTACTGGGTTGCCATGGCCTTCAGGCCACCCGCGTAGCCTTGTCCGATTGCCTTGAACTTCCACTCGCCGCCGTGGCGATAGATTTCGCCGAACACCATCGCGGTCTCCGTCGAATAGTCTTCGCCGAGATCGTAGCGGGCAATCTCGCGCCCGGTGTCCTCGTTGACCACACGAATGAACGCGTTCTGGACCTGACCGAAATTCTGGCCTCGCTCGCTCGCCTCATGGATCGTCACGGTGACTGCAAGCCTCTGCACATCGGAGCCGACCTTGCCGAGAACGACGCTGATCTTCTCGTCGTCCCCGTCACCCTCGCCGGTGCGGTTGTCCCCGTGGTGCTTCACCGACCCGTCGGCCGATTCCTTGTTGTTGTAGAAAATGAACCCTGCGTCATTCGAACACCGGCCGGCATCGCTGAGCATGAAGAGCGAAGCGTCGAGGTCGAAATCCTTCCCATCCGTCTTGCGATTATCCCAGCCAAGCCCGATTAGGATCTTGGAAAGATTTGGTTCTTCCTTGGACAGGCTGACATTGCCGCCCTTGCTGAGGCTCACGGCCATCTTGATCCCCTTTTCTCGTGAATTGCTGGGAGCGCCCTCGGAGCGCCCGTCGTTGACAGGACCCGATCGTGGCCCTGGACCCGGAACGATACTCTGGTGAGGAGACGCCTCTTCCAGGGTCCCCTCTTCACCCTTTCAAAGTTCGAAGTCGGCCGGCGACAGGCCAAGCTCACGGCAGGCTTTACGCACCACGTCCTTCTCCTTGGCGTCGAAGGTGCCGTCCGCACCGCCGACCATGATGCCGATACGGATCAGCTGGCGGGCCGCGGCTGGGTCATTGCGAAGTGCCCCGACGTACTTCATCGCCTCTGCGAGACCGATTTCGGCGTCGAAGTCATACTTGCCCTTCAGCTCATCGAAGAGCGGCTGCACGGTGTCCCATTTGAAAGCCTTCAAAGCCTCCAGGTTCTGGAACACGCCATAAAGCTTGCGCTTCTCGTCCTGGTCGATAGTTCCGTCCGCCGCGGCGATGGCCACCCCGATGGCGACTGCGCCCTGCATGAACTTTCGATTATTGAAGCGGGCGATTTCGCCCTTGAGCGCAGACGATGCTGCCTCGCCTTGTGCCTTGATCCAATTCAGTGCGCTCATCGTTCCGCTATCCCTCGAAACGTTGCGTGTGTCCGCCGCGAAAACTTGTCAGGCGGCGAGTTAATTCAGTTCTTCGAACCCGCTTTCCAGCGTAGCCCCCAGCCATAAGCGGTATCCATGTCGTCGTGCCCTCGGAAGTACGCGACCTCCCGGGAGATCCGCATCCGGCCTGCGTCGTTCTCGATCAACGCCACGGCGCACATGCGTTTGGCGTTCGATCCCTCTTCCATACGAACTTCGACGGGGCCTTCGCCCGGGACCCGCACGGTCACCACACCGTCGGTGCGAGCCCAGTTGGGCACGCCGTCGTAGATGAAAGCGAAAACGAGCAGGCGCTGGATGTTGGTGAAGTACCGGCCGTTCACCCGCATCCACTCGCCGTCGACGGAAGCGCCGGAGCGGTCGTCGGAATCGAGGGCCACGAATGGCTCCCGGTCGAGCCGGCCGAAACTGTTCCCCAGCGCCTGGACGCAACCGATCGATCCGTCGGTCAACTCGTAGAGGCAACCGAGATCCAGGTCGATCCCGCCACCACCGCGCTGGAGCAGCCCGGAAAGTCCGCCGGTCTTTGCCCTGCTCCAATTGAGGTTGACCGTCACATCTCCGTAGTCCGACCGCTTCTCCAACGAAACGGTCGGACGTTCCTTGGTCAAGCTGACCTTGGAAAGATTGATCGGCTTCGGTGTCGGTGGCGAGACGGGTGCAGGGGCGACAGGTTGCGGCTTGGGTGCCGGCGGCGGAGATGCAACTGCGGCATCCTCCACGTCGACGCCGTAGGCACTCGCAAGAGAGGCAAGGCCGCTGGCAAAACCCTGTCCGACCGCCTTGAACTTCCAGCCTGCGTCCCGGCGGTAGAGTTCGCCGAGAACCAACGCGGTCTCGCCGTTGGAGGCCGGAGGTGGAATGAATGCGACAGCATCGCCTTGTGCCGATTGAACGGAGATGCGGAGGCCTGCGATCTTTCCGAAATGCATCCCGGTTTCCCGGGCACCGTGTATCGTCCCGCTGAATGCCACCCGCTGGACGCGATCCGGGAGTAGCGCCGTCTTGATGTGGAAGACGGAAGCGTCGCGGTCGGGCACATGGCCGGGTACGCGCTCGAAGCGAACGGCGCCATCGCCTTTCTGGCCATAGAAAATCATGTCCGCGTCACCCGACACGCGCCCGTCCGCGCCAAGCAGGAAGGCGGCTGCGTCGATTTCGTCGAGCCCCGGTGTCGAAGCCCATTCCACGACAACCATGAGGTCGCCGCTGGGCACAGGGGCGTTCCCGCCCATCGTGAGAGTGGTCATGTCGGCGCTCTTCCTGAGGGGACCCGGCTCAGAGACATTCCCGGGCAGGCCCGACAAGATCGGCCGCCGTACGTCCGTGTGCGGACCGGCCTATCGCCTGCATGTCCCACGAGCTGCCGGCCCTACGGAGGACGGCCATGACGACGCCGGTGTGGCGCCCCTTCTCCGCCAGAGTGAAGCGAGCGAGCTCCCTGCCATTGGATTGGTCCACGACCCGGCAGAAGGCGTTGTCGACCTCATCGAAGGTCTGGCCGCGAAAGGAGTTCACGGTCAGAACGAGGGCGTCGATCTCCGCAGGTAGGCGCGTGGTGTCGATATCGATCACCTCATCGTCGCCATCGCCGTCGCCCGTCAGATTGTCGCCATTGTGGTGGATCGCGCCACCAAGGATGTCGAGGCGGCCAAAATAGGCGGTATCGACATGGCGCCCGCCTGCGAAGGCTAGGCAAGAGGCATCCAAGTCGATGGAATCGCTGCCGCCGCCGCCAAAAAGCTTGCCTAGGAACCCGCCACCTTTCTTCGCGGGATCCCACCCGAGGCCCATACTGATCCTTGCGAGACTTGGAGCTTGCTTGGTGAGCGAGATCGAACTGCCCTTGGTCAACGAAACGGCCATCGCGCCCCAACCCCGATACGGCTCAGGGATCGCTACCCACGGCCGCTTGCGGGCGAAACCTACTTGGTTGTATTGTCCTGTCAAGCTGCTTACTGGCGTTGTTTTTCTAAATTCACACAAGCACTGCGATGTTTTAATGATCATTTGATAGGCGCATTGACCCAATTGTCAAAACGACACCAGGAGCCCGATTGCAAAAATGCATCTATTTAATGAATTTGATCGCTGCTACGCGCGAGCATTGCTTCTTGATGTAACGATATGGCATCGCGTTGCTGGTCGTGGGGCATCAAACGCGGCGATGGATCACTTTCGTCGCCTGAGGGCGTAGCATGGGCACGAGCCTCATTATCGGCCAGAACCGTCCTATCGCGGCCCCCCGCGTCCAGTTCGAGGCAATAGGCCTCCCATCAGGCTTCGCTCTGGCAGCGATCCCGCAGGGCCCGTCGCCAGCTCTGCCTTGGCATTTTGGCTCGCCACCACGTCATTATCTGCTGGATTTTGGCGCTGGGTGTCGCGAGGTCGATCTCGAAGCGCTCGGAACCGGCACGGACAGCGTTCTTCTTGTCGTGTACGCGGTGCGTGGTGTGCGAACCTTATCTGCTGCCGCCGAAGCTCGGTTCACCGTCGATGGATCCGTTTTGACGCCTGCCGCTGATGTCGGGCGCCTTACCGCGATCGTCTTTGCCCGCCTTTATCGGCATGGGGGTGGTTGGAAGCTGCGAGCACTCTCCGAAGGCACCTCGCGCGGTCTTGCCCATCTGGGGCGGCTCCATGGCGTCATCATCGACGACGATGGTGAGCCGGTGCCGCTTCCACCCGTTCCACCCCCGTCCGACGAGAGGTCTGCCGGAGCCCCCGCCTGGACCGGTACCGGCTTTCTGGTCGCTCCGGGGCTGATGATCACCAATGCTCACGTCGTCGAAGGTGCGCGCGCTCTCGTGGCTGCGGGGTTCGAGGGGCGTACGGCGGTAGAGCCTGTCATCATCGATGCCAATTGCGACCTCGCGCTGGTGCGCCTGCAGGCCGATGTCGCTGGCACACCGCTGCCGTTCCGGACCGGTCACGGTCCATCTCTTGGCGAGACGGCGATCACCCTGGGCTATCCGCTCGCCGGTTTCCTGGGGGCGGGCCCCCAGGTCGCAAATGGATCGGTGTCCGGGCTCCTCGGTCCATCGGAGGATGCGCGGATCCTACAGATCACGACGCCAATCCAAGGTGGATCGAGCGGGGGACCTGTCCTCGATACCAGAGGCCGCGTCATCGGCGTGGTGACGGCTTCGCTCCAAGGGGTGCAGAACGTGAACTTCGCTGTACGGGGCAGCCTCGCTCAAGCCCTCGTAGAGGCTGCCGGCCGCAGCGCTTTGTTGGCGAACGACGACCGGCCGGAGGCTGATGTGGCGGGCGTCGCCCGTATCACACGCGGTGCCGTGTGGCGATTGGAGGCGAGACGGTGACAGTCATGACCCGTACCGCAATTTTCGAGGAAACGCCCTTCCAGATGCCGTTTGGCAGCACACACGTGACAGCAGCGGAGCCTACTGCTCGCGTATGGCCGGACGACAGGGTGCGCGCTTCATGAGAATTCGAGTTCCCCGAAGCAAGGCAAGCCGCCGCATCGCTCTCGCTGCGGCAGCCGTGATCGTCATGGCCCCCATAGGGCTCGCGTTGGACTTTTACCTGCCGACCTATCGCCTCGTTCGGGTGCTGAACTCGGACGTTTATCTGCAAGGGCATGGCAAGAAGGATCGAACGACGGGGGTCTACCAGATCTTCACCGAAGATCCGGATACACGGCGACAGCACGTATACCACAACGAGGATACCGGCTGGGGCTTTCCATTCTATTTTAAATTCAATTCGGCCGATGTTCAGTCGACCGCAGTGTCAATCGCCTCTGACGCATCGCGGGATGGCAACTACGCACTTGTCACGTCTTATGGCTGGAGGGTGAACCTTCTCTCGATGTTCCCAAATGTTACGGCTATTCGCCGCGTCCCGCGTGGCTACGTGTCTATTCCGTGGTTCAACATCGCCTTTTTTACCGCCCTCGCCGCCGCGATCGTCTGGCTCGCCTACCTGTATCGCCGCTGGCGACATCTGCGGATCGCGCCGCCGGAAGCCGTTCGCAGGATCCCCCAGTGATCGAGACCGCCCTCAAGCAGCCGCTCACAGCGGATTTCCGCGTCGACCTCCATGCCGACCTGCCCACGGGGCGTATTGCGGTTGAAGTCCATGCCTCGGATGTCCCACCCGAGGATCTTTTCGGCTTCGCCCAGCGGCGGAATCCGAAGCGAGCGTTCCTCTTCGTGTCACGCGTACTGGGCCGTCATATCCCAGTTGCCCCCGCCGTCATGCGGTCGACCTTCGCCAGCCTAGCGGCGAAGGTACCCTTCGACCTTCCCGGACCCGTGTTGGTGATGGGGATGGCCGAGACCGCCATCGGCTTGGGTGCTGGCGTGCACAGGGAGTGGTGTCGTCTCACCGGGCGGGACGATGCGGTCTATCTCCCCAGCACGCGACACCCGCTCGGCGGGCCGATCCTCGCCCGGTTCTCCGAGGACCACAGTCACGCGACGTCCCACCTCGTACACCAACCCATCGCCGCGACCTTGCGCGACATGGTTGCCAAAGCGCGGTCCCTCATCCTTGTGGATGACGAAATCACCACCGGCCGGACGCTCTCCAACCTGCGCGCGTCACTCGGCGAAGCAGGCCTCGGAGGTATTCGCAGGGTCGTGCTCGCTACCATCACGGACTGGTCTGGCGGTAGGGCCGGTGAGGATTGGGGGGAGCGGGTCGACATCGCGAGCCTGCTTTCGGGACGCTTTACCTGGACGCCATGCGCCGGTGCATCCGTCCCGTGCATGCCCCACGTCAACGTGACGGCGTCCGGTACCTTCCCTTTGAACCCAAGCCGTGATTGGGGGCGGTTGGGCATCCACCGTCATGCCGACATCGCGGCCGTCCCCGACTTGAAGTCCGGCGACCGCATCCTCGTACTGGGAACGAGTGAGCATGTCTGGCGCCCCTTCCTCATCGCCGAGGCGCTGGAAGCGGCCGGGTGTCATGTCTGTTTCTCGGCCGTGACGCGTTCGCCCATTGCCCTTGGCCATGCCATCGGCTCGGCCCTGTGCTTTCGGGACTCGTACGGCATCGGGATCCCGAACTTCGCCTACAACGTCGATCCGGCCGCGTACGACCGCGTCTTGCTTTGCACCGAAACTGCCGCGGACTGTGTCGATCCGGCATTCGTGCGCGCTCTCGGCCCTGCCCTCACCATCCTGTCCGAGGCCGCCGCATGATCCGCCCCCTCGTTCTCGTGGATCTCGACGACACGCTCTTCCAATCGGGACGGAAATGCCCGTCCGCGGAGGCTGGGCATCTTACGTTGACCGCAGAAGCGTCCAACGGGCGCCACTCCTACGCGACGCGCTCCCAATCCAGTCTCTTCATGTGGCTCAGCGAGACGACCGAGCTCGTTCCGGTCACGGCGCGAGGAAGCGAGGCGTTCGCGCGGGTCAGGCTTCCATTTCCGCATGGTGCCGTTCTCGCGAATGGCGCTGTCGTGCTGTTGCCGGGCGGGCAGGTGGATACCGCATGGCGTGCCGAAGTCGCGCGAGGGCTTGCCGCCGCAAGGAGTGACCTGGATTTCCTCCTCGCCCGCGGGCGGCAAATCGCTCTCGAAACCGGGCTACGGCTCCGCTCATGGATCGTCGAAGAGGACGGGATCGGCGCCTACGCCGTCTTCAAGGATAACGCCGACGAGAACGGAAATGGGCTCGCCGCACTCGCCGATGCGCTAGCCGCCCCGGCGGGGTGGACCCTTCACCGCAACGGCAACAACATGGCCTACATCCCGGCCTGCATTTCCAAGCGCTCGGCGTGCGAACGCCTCGTGGATGACGCGCGCCGCTTGGATCCAGGGCGGTTGATTGTCGGGATCGGCGACTCGATCTCGGATTTCGGGTTCATGGCACTCTGCGACCTGATGGCGACGCCTTCTCGTGGCCAGTTGGCCGACCTGCTGGCCGGCATCTTCGTGGAACAGGATCGAGCTTCTCGGCAAGCCGGGCGGCCGCCCCTCGATAACCCGATGTAGGAAGCGGTGACGCGATGAACGCCCGCAACGTCGTTGCCGCGCATGCTGCTGGATTTCACGGCAGCTACGCCCCACCCGATGTCGAGTTTCTGCTCAGACCGATCGCGATCACGCCTGTCGGCATCGCGGAGAAGGAGCGGCTCATTCAGTCCGGGCAGCGGCATTACTCGGAGATGCTCAGCGCAGAGACGGCCCCCTCACCCGCCTACGCGGCACTCTACCACTCCGCTCTCGATACCGGTGCGCGACGCTTCGGCCGAGACACGGCCGCGCTTGCCCTCGCCTTGTTCCAGGGAACGGGGCAGCCCGTGACGCTGGTCAGCCTCGTGCGCGCGGGCGTCCCCCTCGGTGTCCTCCTGCGACGCGCGCTCGTCGAACTCGGAGCCGACGTGGCTCACTTCGGCATCTCGATCGTGCGCGACAGAGGCATCGACACGGTCGCCCTCGACCATGTCCTCGCCCGCCGACCGGCCGATGGTCTCGTCTTCGTCGACGGGTGGACGGGCAAGGGAGCCATTGCGAGCGAACTCGCGGCGAGCCTTGCAGGGCATCCCACCCTCTCCCCGCGGCTCGTGACCCTGGCCGACGCGGCCGGACGGGCATGGTTGTCGGCCTCCGGCGAGGACTGGCTCATCCCGTCCGGCATCCTCGGAGCCACGGTTTCGGGTCTGACCAGCCGAAGCGTTCTCAATGACGCCCTGGTGGGGCCCGGTCAGTTTCACGCCTGCGCCGTGCAATCCCATCTCGCCGAACACGATGTCTCCCGCACCTTCGTCGATACGGTATGGCCCCACGTCCAGGCTGCCCTGGGCTCGGTCGAGCCGGCGGAGTGGACGGATGCAGATCGGTTCGCGGCGCGATCCGCCGCCGAGGAAGCCGTCGCCTCGGTCGTCGCCCGGTTCGGGGTCATGGACCGCAACCGGATCAAGCCGGGCATCGCCGAGGCGACGCGGGCGGTCCTGCGGCGCGTTCCCGAGCGCGTCCTGATCACCGATCCCGGCGAGCCGGATCTCGCTCCCCTGGTGGCCCTCGCGAGCTCATCCGGCGTCACACTCGACGTGCTTGGTTCTGCCCTCGGCCCCTACAGGGCGATCACCTTGATCCGGAAGGTCGACTGACATGGCCCCCGACGCACCAGCCTTGCGCCAGGTCCACCCCTACGCACTCGGGGCAACCCTCTACGTACCGATGATTCATGCAAACGCGGTCGACGTCGCCCTCGGCCGAAAGTTGGAGGGGCTTCGCTCGGTGGTTCTCTGCCTTGAAGACGCTGTTGCGGACAGGGACGTTCCGGAGGGGCTCCTCCGCCTCTCGAATCTTTTGTCGGACCTTCGGAATTCCGAACGCGACCACGGAGCTACCCCTCTCGTGTTCGTGCGACCGCGCAACCTTGAAATGGCCTCTACCATCGCCGGGCTATCCGGCATCGAGTCCTTGGACGGTTTCGTCTGCCCGAAGGTCAGGCCCTGGGCAGGTCAAGGCTTGGGCAGCCGCGGTTTCGGGGACTGCGCTGCGGCTGATGCCGACCCTTGAAACCGCGGAGATCCTCGACCCCGTCGCGGTGCGCGACCTGCGCGACGAACTGATTGCGGACGCCGATGGACGGATCCTGGCTCTGAGGGTGGGGGGGAACGACCTCATGGCCTGCCTCGGGCTGCGCCGTAGCCGCGGTAGGACTGTCTATGACGGCCCGCTGCGGAGCGTGCTCGCCAACCTGGTGAACCTGATGGTCCCGGCGGGCTTCCACATCACGGCGCCCGTGCACGAGATCATCGACGACCCGGAGACCCTGGATCGCGAAGTTGCGGAGGACGTTGCCTGGGGGTTTGTCGGCAAGACCGCCATCCACCCCTCGCAGATCCCGTCGATCCACGCCGCCTTCGCGGTGCGAGAGCAGGACCTCGACGCAGCCCAGCTCATCCTCGCTCCCGGCGCTCCGGCCGTCTTCCGGCATGGAGGCGCCATGTGCGAGCCCGCCACTCACCGCGCCTGGGCGACCTCTATGGTCGAGCGGACGCGCTGTCATGGTCTTCGCCCCATCGACCTTCCTGCCGCGCTCCCTGCTCCCAAAGGCGACAGGGGGCCGATCCGTCCCTCGGTCGCGGATATCGAAGCCGGCAGCCCCAACTACAAGGAGTTTGCCCCGTAGCGGGATACACAGCAGGGGTGCTGTCCGCAGCTGTAAGCAATCGAGCAGCAGTCTTGTCGCTGGCCCAGGCAGGACGGGCGGACATGGAGCCTGCCGCTTGAAACATTGAGGGCCCACTTCGACGAGAGATGGCCCGAGAGAGGGCTACGCCAAGGATTCCGCTGGATGGGCTTCGGACTGGTGGAAGCACTCATGCGAACCCAGGAGCGGCACTCCCGGACTGCGTGATCCCGTCGTCATCGATCTCGGCCTCGGCGGCATCGGTCTCGTGCTGTTACCCGATGAGGTGCGCGGTGAGGGAAGGCCACGATCTGTTGATGGGTGCCGACTGGCCGGAGGAGGAAGGAAGAGGAGGGTAACCTCGTGGTACACCGCCTCACCTGATGGCTGCCGTCTGCGCCACGGCGCAGGTGCGAGAGTCGAGGCGATCCGCCTGACCGGAGACGACATCCTTGGCGTCCCGTTGACGCCAAGGATGCGAATAGTCGGCACGCGCGCCAAGCATGTTGTAAGTCACGGTGATCTCAGGGACCATACCCAGTCGTTTGGGCTGGCATGTGGGAGCCCAGTACATCTTCAACAGATTGCGCTCGTTCCAGGCGTTTGACCATTGCCGCGAGAACATCTGGCTGCAGGTCCGACAAATGATCAGCCAGTGTCTCCGGAATATCCTCCGGGTCAAATTTCGTTTCGAGCAAGGTGACTATTGTCCTTGCGGTCCCCTTCGATAAGCCTTTGTTTTCGCCAGCCTCGTAGCCTTCTTTACGTGCCCGATCGATGGGCTCGCGCAGAATGCTACTGTCGGCGATATTGAATTGCATGCCCATCTCCTTAATCTCCTTCTCGATCTTCGGTCGCACATTCCTAAGGTCCGCCAATGCCACCAAACGAGCTATGGCGTCTGGTCTCTTCGCTTTCGGTGCTTGAGCGATCCGAGCCAGAATGGCCCGAATCGTACCATGCGTAGCGCCGTTACGGCAGAGGAGCGCAAGGACGGCATCACCCTCGTCACCCCTTGTGAGGAGCGGCTCGGGATCCTGCTCCCGCATATCGATGAACTCGAAACTGAACTTCAGGTTCGGTAGATCGATGGGGTCTGGCCCCTTCCATGATTTGGAGCCCGCATACACAACGATCTGCCTGACCCGAATTTCCATTCGCTCGATGGCAGCATCGGTCAATTTCCGATCATCGGCCACCCGTTCGATAATATTCCCAAAGTATCCAAGCATTCGATAGGCCATGGAGCCATGCGGATGGGCCTGGAACTCGATATGAAGAAGCTGATCCGGAGAAATTTCCGCTAGGAAATCGACGGCGGCGATCCTTAACACTCGATAGATCCGTCTCCAGTGGCGTGATCCGCGTCCTCACGCCCAAGGAGGAGAGAAATGCACGGCCGTCGTTGCGAAATATGTCCTTGAAGCTGATGTCGTAAATTCCCATGGATCACCCAATGCATCCATCTGTTCCCATACCGTCACTCGATGCAAGGCACGACAAGGCCGCCTTGGCGATCACGGCGATGGCTTTCCACGCGATGTACTCCAGAGGAGCGTCGCCGACCTAGTGCGCTGACGCCTTCAAAAGGTACACCATGCAACGAAAATTCGTCCGTTATTGCAGTTGGTTGGCGAGCGCCCATGTGGCTCGTTCGTCGGTGTCAGTGCACTAGGCCTCAAGGGGACCCTACCCCGGACCCAACGCTCGCTGATGGTTGCATCTGGTTGTCTTGATGCAAGAATCGGCATGCTTGATCGGACTGCGGAAAGCTGCAGGGGGCCGTATCCACTCGCAGCAAGATGCGATCAGACTATCCGGTAGAAGCGATTGTCTCCATCCATGCGAAAATAATTTTTTGCCCCGACCCGTACCCGCATCTTTTCTTTGAGGATAGGTGCCGTGATTGGATCGTGCTGACCCCACGCATGCTCACCCAGGAGTGAAGGTAACCGAGCGACGATCTCTTCCGCGGTCAGGCCGTTCTCGGGGGTCAGCAATCCCTGTACGGTTCGCATGACGAGATCCCAATAGGCCTCGGCTTTGAGCCTACGGACCCGTCGTTCGAGAAGGTCAACCTGACGGCGCAGGTCCGTGCTCTCCCTCTCCAAACGGCCGGCCCGATCTCTGGCCTCCGAAGCAGCGTGCTCGCTATCAGCGGCGCGGCGCTCAGCGGCGTCGGCCGCCGCGGCAAGCTCGATCACCAAGCCTTCCGATACCCTCTGCTGCTCCGACACTTTCGCACGGTCGTTTTCCAGCGATGCGTGTGCATCCAGACGCGCTGCCTTCCAGGCTTCGACGGCGAAGGCGTCGAGCAGCCTCGCGACGGATGCAGGAAGCTCCTCGCGCCCCGGCCGCGACCGGTAATTCCGATCGACCTTCCAGTCCCGTAGGATCGGCGCGATGTCACGGTACGAACCGCCGTCCTTCAAGCGATCGCGCACACTCGCTTGCGAGACCGTACGACCTTCCGCGAGCAACAGGTCCGCCGCTCGATAAATCTCGTCTCGGTCGGCCATCGCTCTCTCCCCGCTACGGGGAGAAAAGCCGATCCGGGTAAATCCACCGTTTCAACCACCGGACGGTAATGGTACCAGGTATCGATTTCCGATACCGTCACGCGCGTGGTTATCCCAGGCCAGCTGTGAGCGGCGGGCCATCGGTTTTGAGCCTTGGGAAACGAGCTATCCACTGCCGAAACCAGCAGAAAAGGGGCTGAAGTCGTCCCGCGAGTTTCACGAAGGTTAGCTTTTCCTCGAAGGGACGAGACCTCATCGGAACGGATCGGATCGAACCGCGGTCAATGGAAATCAATGGGTTGCGACCAGCCGATTTCCTATCAGGGAGATGCTGAGGGCCGTTTCCTTGAGCCGGCGCAACGACTTGCCTATTTTTCGGCCAGGGCCTCGGGGGTTTCACGCCGGTAGCGATGCCGTCTCGCACTCGTCCAAAGCCAAGGTGTCGGGCCGTTCTGCCTCCGCGGGGTCGGACAGCACCCCCTCAATGGCCTGCAGCCGCGGGATCGCGAAGTCGATGAACGCCCGGACCGCCGGGCGCAGGAACCGGGCCGATGGATAGGCCACGTACAGCTCGGTCGATCGGATCTCGTGCTCCCGAAGGACCCGCACCAGCCGCCCGTCCGACAGGGCCTCCGCCACCAGTTGGACCTGCGCCGTCCCGACGCCGCGGCCGGCGAGGATCGCATCGACGAGCACCTGCGCGTTGTTGGTGGTCAGGATGGGGGCCACGCGGATCTCCGTCGCCTCCCCTCCCCGCAAAAGGGTGAGGCTGCCGTCGCGGCCCAGCACCGTATCGGTGGCCAGCATGGCGTGGCGGAGCAGGCATTCCGGCTCACGCGGCGCCCCACATCGGTCTAGGTAGGCCGGCGTCGCGACGAGGATGCGCTGGATCAGGCCGACCCGGCGCATCACGATGTCCTCCCCCGTCGGTCGACCTGCGCGAATGGCCAGATCGATGCCCTCGTGAACGAGGTCGGCATGCCGGTTCTCCAGCGTCAGGCGAACCGACACGTCGGGGTGCCGCTCCTGGAACGCCATGACGATCGCGTGCACCCGCCGCTCGCCGAGGCAGACAGGCCCGTGCAGGCGCAGGCCGCCCCGAATGGCGCCTCCGTCGTCGCGCACGCTCTCGATGGCCGCGTCGATCGCCGACAGCGGGCCTTGGACGGCATCGTACAGCCTCGCCCCCGGCACGGTTGGCCGAAGCGCGCGGGAGTGCCGTTCGAACAAGCGTGCGCCGACATGCGCCTCCAGGTTCCGGAGCAGCTTGCTGACGGCCGGCTGCGAGACCCCGAGGTCGCGGGCGGCGGCGGTGACGGAACCCCGTTCAGCGGTGCGGATGAAGGCGCGCAGGGCGGCGGCGAGATCCATCCATGCCTTCCGGTTATGGGATCGGTACGCGAACCGAACGTAGACCCTCGGTCAGGACTGGCCAATCGTCCTCAGCGCCATCGCTGGGAGAGACCCGATGCCGATCCATCGCCGTACGCTTCTTCGCCTTGCCGCCGGCGCCCCGTTCGCAGGATCGGTCGTCGCCCCGGGCGGTGCGGGGGCCGTTCCCGGATTGTCCCCGGTCGGGGACGAGGCGGCCCGGAACACACCCCCTGCCGCCCGGCGCGGAGAGCCGCTTCGCGACGCTGAACGGGGTTCGGCTGCACTACGTCATCGCCGGATCGGGTCCGGCGCTGGTGCTGCTGCACGGCTGGCCGCAGACGTGGTTCTCGTGGTCGGAGACGATGCGCACCTTCGCGGATCGCTTCACGGTGATCGCACCCGACCTCAGGGGCCTCGGCCTGTCGGAGCGCACCGCGTCGGGCTACGACAAGCGCAACGTCGCCGAGGACATCAAGGCTCTGATCGACCATGAGGCGGGCGGGAGTGCCGCCGTCATCGGTCACGACATGGGAGGCAAGGCCGCCTACGTCCTGGCACACCTCCACCCGGACAGGGTCTCCCGCCTCGTCCTGGTCGATTGCCTGTTGCCCGGGACCGAGAATGCCGATGCGCTGCAGGGAGGCGCGTGGCACTACGGCTTCCACATGGCGTCCGACATCCCCGAACTGCTGACGGCCGGACGGGAGCGCGACTACATCCGGGCGCAGATCCGGGCATGGTCGCACCGCAAGGACGCGGTCCCGGAGGCTTCCGTCATCGAGTATGCTCGGCACTACGCCGCGCCCGGCGGGATGACGGCGGGGTTCGACTACTACCGGGCCCTGCCCCGGGATGCCGCCCTCGCGGCCTCGTTCGCCGGGAGGAAGCTGGCCATGCCCGTGCTGGCAGTGGCCGGACGCCAGAGCGTCGCTGGCCGGCTCGGTAGTGCCTTGCGGAGCAAGTCAACGCACCTGAACGAGGTGCTCGTCGAGGCGTGCGGGCACTTCGTTGCGGAAGAGGCGCCCGGCCCGTTTCACCAAGCCGTCCGCCGCTTCCTGTCCGCTTCGTAGCTCGCTGGCCGATTGCGACGCGGCGCATACGAGCGCGGCATTTATCAAAAAGTGGACCCCGGCGATTCGATGCCGGGGTCCACTGAAGGTCGGCTCAGCGGCTGATGAGGGTGAGCGCGTCACGCCGCAGGTATGCGAGTTGCTTGGCCGACCTCTCGCGACTGATCCTGCGATCGCGCCGACGGCGATCCCGCTTCATGTGATCGGTCTTCAAGAGCTCGGACGCGAAAATGGGCGGCGCCTCCTCGATCTGTGCCGCTGCCGGCATCGGCGGTCGGCGTGGCACGAACGCTGGAACTGGCACCGGCACCGGCTCGACCACCGGCACCGGCCTCGCCTCACGCGCCGGATCCCGTCTGGGCCTGCGGGCCTTACCGCCCACGAAGACGTCGGCCTTCAGACCCTTGCCGTAGCCGAGTTCGTCCGCGGCGGTGTCCTGCCCCTCCAGGGTCCACTGCCCGTAGATCCGGACCGCGGCCTGGACGCTCATGCCGAGCAGGTCGGCCGCCGCACGCACGTCGGTCCGCCCCACCCGCAGCCAGGTCGCCGCCGTGTGCCGCAGGACGTGCGGCACCACCTCCTCGCCAAGCCCGGCATCGGCGATGACGGCATCCCAGATGCAGCTCGGGCTGGTGGCGTAGGGCGAACCGTCCGGCCGGTGGATGACGTGAGTGATGCCGACGGCGAGGTCGGCGTCGCGCCACGGAATCGCCATCGCGGCGAACTTCCGCGCCAGCCTCGAACTCGCGCGGGGCTTACCTTCCTTCGGATCGCGTCCGAAACCGCGCCGATGGATGAAGCACCCGTCGAGGTCGAGGCAGCCGCCGTCCTCGCTGGCCAACCACGACAGCTCTCGCGACGCGGTGTTGCGGGTCCCGGTGTAGAGGCCGACCGCCACGAACCGCCGGAGCATCCTGCGGTTCAGCACCATGTGGCGCGGACGCAAGACGTGCCGGGTGACCGTCACGCCGTCGGGACCGGTCACGGTCTCGACCATCCAAGTGCCTGTCGCCGGGTCCCAGACCCGACCGCGGATCGCCCAGAGGATGCGTGCGACCTCCGAACGCCGCAGCCAACGGGTCCGGCCGGGGCCTGCCTTCGGGATATGGACGTTCGGGTGCCACGTGAGTGTGTGCTCGTCGGCGTAGAGGCGGACCGCCTTGCGCAGCTCGAACAGGTCCTCCCGTGCCGAGGCCACCTTCGCCAAGGGAGCGTCGGGCGCCCCCTCACGATACCTCGCGTCCGGTAGGCTCGTGCGCCACTCGATGTAGAGCTTGCACTCCGCGGTCGTGACGTCCTTGAGAACCTTGGCCCCGAAGTAGCGGGCAAGAGTTCCGAGGCGGGTCGTCAAAGCCGAGTAGGTCGCCTTTTCCGCGTCGGTGGCGTTCCGCCCGGGGCGGGCCGCTTCGAGGAGATGGGCGAGCACCGCGGCGACCGGCACCATCCTCGGAGCGACGATGCCGCGTTCCTTGGCCCCCTTCTGCAGCCTGTACAGGTCGAGCAGGGTCTGGGCCTCGCTCTCGCTGCCCTCGGGCAGGCGGGTCGAGATCTCGATCTTTCCGTCGCGGATGTAGATCGTCTTCCGCGTCGCGTCGGTCCGCGAACTGCGCAGAACCAGGCGCGGCTGCTGCGGCGCGGGTCCCCGGCGGCGCTCAGGCTCCGGGATCGCAGCCGCCGTCGTCATCAGCGCGACACGAATGTCCTCGGCGGCGTGCCCGTGAGCACCCGCTTGCTTCCTATCAGCCATAGGCGTATGCCTCTTCGTGTTGTGCCCACACGGGTGTGGGCTTTGGGAGGCGGACGCGGGGCGGTCGACCTGGCAGTTTACTCGCCCCGTGTTCGCCGACTTACTGTCCCGCCTTGCCGCTGACGGCGGGCAAGACAGATCTCTTCGCCGCACGTCTCGGACGCGCGCGCTCTCGACCGAGCCTCTTCGCCTCGGCCAGCTTCATCTGGAACATCGCCTCGGGAGACGTTTCGACGGTCTCCGCCGCACCCGGCTTCACCGCATCGGCCTCGTCGAGGCCCATCCGGCGGATCGCCATCGGGGTGGTGAAGAACTTGCCCGCGACCTTGGTGATCGCGAGGCTGCCGTCACGGCCGGCTGTCCTCAGGGTGTTCGTGGTGATCGGGCCTGCCGGCCAGAACAGCGCGGCGGCCTCGGGTAGGGTCAGCAGTTCGTCATCGGTCCACTCCTCCGGTCCGGGCCGGTCGGCGATCCGCGGGGGAACCCGGGTCGATCGCTCGGCCGGCTGGCTCGCGCAAGCCAACCCGGTTTTCGTCGAGGAGTCTAGGGCCAGGGATTGGGGCTCGACTTGCGGTGGGCATGACGGGGTCGCGCCGGGAATGCTTTTTGTTCGGGTCAAAACAAAGATCGGACAATCGATCCTTGCCCTTCTCTTCCATGGAATGCCGACAAGTTCCTGCGAATGCTTCGGAAATCTCTATCCGACCTCCCTCGCTGGCTGCGGCATCCTCGTTCGTCTCGGCTGGCTGCTCGTAGGGAGGGAAGGGTTTCTGACAGGCCGGCAAAGAGATCGTTGGCAAAGGATCCCCCCAAGGATCAGAGCCTCTTTCCCCTGCGACATTTTTGACCAGCTCTGGGCGATGCCAAGCCTGGGCTCGGCCGCTGAGATTGGCGTCGACTTGCTGAAAATCGTCGGAATCGGGCCGTCGGGCGTTCACCAGACCGGGGCCTGGCCGAACGCCGCCAGCCGGTTCCGCCACTTGCCGTGCAGCCATCGCGACCGCCTTCGTATCTCCTGCGGCCCTCAGCCGTGTCACCGGGTCCACGGGCGGGAGCCCTGGTGACGCCGCCCGCGGCGGCGGCATCTGGACGGCGTCACTTGTGACGACGGCCATGGCTGGCTCTCTTTCCTGCGCCCTCGGCTGGGGGCCCCGGTCGGCATGCCGCGACTTGTCATGCGCTGGTCGTGCGGGACCCACTGACTTTGCCGCAGGGACGGTCGAGAGGCCCTCACGCGGCCGGGATGCCGACTTGCGCCCGCGATCCATCAGGCGAGCGGGCTGCCCCAGTCCGAGTATCTTGAAGAATTGTGCAAACAACGGTTCTCTCCGCTTCGGTTGAGTTCCGATTGTCCGCGTTCGCTTCGGTATCCCCAAATCCGGGGCGGCAACCCGTGATGTGCCGCTGCGACACAAGCCATGGCTGTTGCAACATCCTCGCTCCGGCCATGCCTTTTCAGCGCCGAAAATCGGCGAATCGGTCGGCTCACCAGGGCCTTACGTGGCTGATACGGCCTCATTCACCCGGCCCGGCCGATTCGTGCGCTTCGCAGCTTCCCGTGATGATTGCAGGCGCGATGGTAGCCGGATCATGCCCAGCGAGGCTTACCACAGGTTGTATTTGGCAGTCAGATAAATCCGAGATGCACCAGTATGGTCATGCAATTTCCCTGGCCATTACTCCAGTGCTTCATTTTGTTTCGAACTTTGTTCTGGAGAAATGTGCACACACTTGTCATGCTGAGATATTTATCTAAAATTTTACTGGTCGTTCTACGTCCCCGCCGTGAGCTGCCCGCCCCGGTTCGAGTGCCGACTGCGCCTCCTCGCTCGATCCGGCCGCCAGGGTTCGGCTCCATCCGCATCCTCTCGCTCGCGACCGCGACACGCGAGTACGCCCAGCGTCTCGCCATGGGCACGTTCGAGACGGCGCGGCCCGCCGACATGGATCCGCTGATCGCGGCGATGGGACCTGAGATCTGGGGATGGCAGTATGCCCGGCGCCTGACCGGGCAATCCGCATGGCGGGCTCGCCCGGACGTCGACGAGCGTCGCGAGCGCATGATCGCGGCCGACCAGATGACGGCCGACATCGAACTCTGGGAACGGGCGATCGCCACGCACGACCGCCTTGCCGAGCATGCCCGCCGCTACGGCGATCGGCCGCCCGATCCCTTGGCCGTCCCGTCCCTGGTCCGGGACATTCTCGCCGAACGCCAAAAGGCGGCCCTGCAGCGGGCCGAGCGCAGGCGGCGGCGCGGCGAGGGAGAGGGCGGCGGCCCGGAACCGGTGCCCGACGAGGCGGTCCGGCATCCCGTTCCTCGGAACCCATCCAACCCCCATCCCGCAGCGTGAATCGACGTGCCGATGTCCGAGAAATCCGAAAATCCCGCGGTGTCCGCGTTGCTCGAAACGGAACCGGGCACCAACCCGCTGTCCGGCAAGCGGCCGACGCTGCAGCAGCGGTTCGTCACCCGGGTCAGCCCGGAGCTGGCCCGAGCCATCGTCGTCGCGTCCCGCCGCGAGGGGCTGAGCGCCAGCGCATGGGTCCGGCGGCTCATCCTGGAGAGGACGCCGCTGCAATCCGATGTCGACGCGCACAGCGGCCGGCCCGTGCGCCTGCCCAAGGAAGAAGTCATGGCGATCGCGGCGGCGGTGCGAGAGCTCGCCTCGGTCAACGCCGCGGTCACCCTAAAGGACGGACGGGCCGCCCGCGCCGGGCTCGACCGGGCACGTGATCTGCTCATCCCGGTGCTGATGCGGCATGCCCGGCGATGATCTCCGGGGCCACGCGCGGCCAAGGCGTCGGCGATGCGCTCGCCCGGCACCTGTTGAACCCGGAGAACGAGGCGGTCGTCGTCATCCCCGCACGCGGCCTCGGCAGCACCGGCCTTACGGCACAGGTGCGCGAGCTGGTTGCGCTGTCGCTCGGCGGCCGGACCGATCGGCCGATCTACCACGTCCACCTCGACCCGGATGCCGTCATCGCCGACGAGGTTGGGGCGCGGGCGCGGTGGTGGGCGCTGTTCGAGATCGAGTTCGGCATGGAGGGGCAGCCGTTCTGCGGTGTCGAGCACGTGAAGCACGGGCGCCACCACGAGCATCGCGTCTACGGCCTCGTCCGGCCCGACGGTTCGGTGATCGATCTGGCCTGGGACTACCCGCGCCGCGAGAAGGTCAGCCGGATCGTCGAACACGCGTTCGGTATGGCGCCGGTGGCGTCAAAACACGCACGGAGCCTCGCACGGCGCCTCCGCGACGAGGGACGTCTCGACGTTGCCGACTGGCTGACGCGGTCCGGAAGCCTGGAGAGGGGGCGTCCGATCGCTCCGCTCACGCCCGCCGAGCGGCTGCAGCAGGAACGCACCGATACGCCTCTCGACGCCGTGCGCCGGGCGGCGCTGGCGGCATGGCGCGAGAGTGCCGACGGGCCGACCTTCTTGGCGGCTCTCCGGGCTCGCAGCCTCGATCTGCGTCACGGGCGCAAGGGGGCCGTCATCGTCGACGGGAGCGGCAGCGCGCACCTCGCGACGCGCGTGATCGGAGCGGCGGCCCGCCGCTTCGAGGGGAAACGGATCTTGGCCGCCGCCGTGAAGGAACGGATCGGCAGCCTGACATTGGAGGCGTTGGGACATGGATGGAATGGAAATCGCGCGCCGGTTCGACGCGCAGGATCGGCTGCTGCGGGCGATCGTCGGAATGCTGGCGCCGGAACCGAGCGAGACGGAGGGCTCGGGATTCGAGGACCTGATCGAGGTGCTGGCGGACCTGACAGAGGCGGTGGCCGAGGTGACGGCGGCGGTGCGGGCCCTGCGCTCGAACGCCTGCGCGCCCTTCCCACAGGCCGGGCCCTGATCCTGCGCCGTCGCCTCTCGGGACTGCATCCGGCCGTGGCAACCTTCTTGTCGGCGACCGAGCGCGCCCGGGCGGCCATCGCCCGGATCGAGGAGCGGAATGCCTACGAGAAGGAGCGCGCCTGGAGGTTATGGGGGCTCACCGACATCTGGGGCCTCCCCCTCCGTTGACAGCTACGCTCACGCGATCGCACCCACACCGGCCAACCGGAAGTTCATAGGACGATGCCCTCGGTCACATCGTATGGGCTCAACGGCAGCACGAAGCGGACGCCGATGCCGGTCTCGGTGTGACGGACGACATGGCCCCGACGCCGGTTGATGGCGATCGGTGTCCCGATCCCGGGACAAGGCGTCAAGTCGACGGATGCCCCATTCGCGGAGACATCACGTAGGGACCCGTGGACCTCGGCGCCGTCCCAAACAACGACTACCCCGGTCCGGATCGGTATGATCCGGACAGCCTCTCGTCGGTCCAATGCTCCATCCGCTTGGCCCGCGTGCCATGTGAGACGCGCGGCAAGACGGTCCCTCTGGACGGGGCCGGCCTCCAGTTCGAGGTGGAACGTCCCATCCAAAAGCCTCGCCGCGCGTCCCGTGAGAAGGCCGAGCCCGGGAATGCGGCAGACGATCCGCTCGCCTGGGACGGGGGCGCGGTCGCCCGCAATCTCCAGCGCCTCGGGTGTGTCGCCGCGAAGCGTACAGTCGCGCTCCGCGCCCGATCCGTCGAGGTAGCGTCCCGGAAGGCTGACCGACGACACCTCAGAGCTCCTTGATCCAGGACAGCAGCGCCGTCCCGGTTTCCCAGCGGGACCCGACCCGAAACGATGCGTCGACATCCCGAGGATTCACGCCGTAGCGCGCATGGAATGCCTTGCTGAAGCTCTTCAGGTTCTCGTAGCCGCAAGCGTAGGCCACGCTCGATATCCGGCGGGCGTCGCCGCCTTCCACGCCGGAGAGGATGCGCATCGCCCGGGCCAGACGACGATTGCGGATGTAGGTCATCACGCCGCCTTCCGGCTCGAACAGCGCGTAGATCGGCGTGCGAGACAGCCCGAACCGGGCGCAGAGCAGTTCGACGCCGAGATCGGTCCGATCGAGGTTCGCCTCGATGAACTGCCGGATCTCGATCGCCGCGACCGCCGGACGGTTGTAGCCGCTGTCGGACACCGGGGTCAGGGCAGCGTTGCATAGGGCGACCGTCGCCACCGAGAGCAGGGTCCGTTGCTCCTCGTCCGTGCCGTCGAGGCAATGCCGGACATTCCTGATGTGGTCCGAGAACAAGCGCACGAGGGGCCGATCGCGTCGCGAGAGGACGCTCCTGTGGAGGTCGCCGACCTCGCCCACGCGAGCGTCGAAGGCGCGCCGCGGGATGCATAGGCTGATCGCATCGACGCCGGTGAACGCTCGGCCGAATGCGGGCTGCGCCATATCGACCACGAGAATGTCCCCGCCGTCGATCGGCGTCTCGCCCGACGAGGCGTCGATCATGGCGCGCCCGTTCAGGTGGTGCTGGAAGTAGACGTGATCGACCGCGTGGGAGGCGATCTGCGGACCCGTCCGCTCCACGGTCTGCGCCGACGCATGCAGTCCGTACAGATGGATGCCGCCGACCTTCCAGGCACGGAAGTGCACCTTATCGGGAAGTGGCTTGTCGCGATCGGGGGTCGAAACCCAGATCGGAGCGACCGTCTCGACCCACGCCTCCCGGCGTAACTTCTCGTCTCCCAGAAGCGGGATGTTCGGATCTATGACTTCCGGCTGCATGCGTCGAACTTCGTGGTGGACGAGACAACCCAGGCGTCAAAGCGCCGACAAAATCAAGCCGATATCCAGCAAATCCCGCCTCAAAATTCGCTTAAGACAGATCTGGACGGAAGTAGACATAACAAGGACGCCAGTAGACAAGATTGACTTGGTTCGATCCGAAATGTTTTTAGGTGATAAACTTGCTGACCCGAGGATTGCTCACGTTTCGACGTCCCTCGTCGAGCGGAGAAGGATCCCGAGATGTCATCCGCCATTACGCTGTCCGCCGCGACGCGGCAGAACCTGCTGTCCCTGCAGGACACCGCCGGCTTAGCCGCGACGAACCAGGGCCGGCTCGCCACCGGCAAGAAGGTCAACTCCGCCCTCGACAACCCGGTGAACTTCTTCACCGCCCAGAACCTCTCGAACCGCTCCACCGCCCTGTCCGGCCTGCTCGACGGCATCTCCAACGGCATCCAGACCATCCAGGCCGCCGCCAAGGGCATCGACACCGTCACCTCGCTGGTGAAGCAGTTGCAGTCGGTGGTCAGCCAGGCGCAGTCGAACGCCGCGACCAACCTGCCGAAGGTCTCCGGCACGGTGGCGCTGGGCACCTCCGGCGAGGCGAGCACCACGGGCAAGAGCCAGCGCGACGTCGCCATGGCCAAGACCGTGCTCGGCACCGCCGCGCCCGCAACGAGCTCCGCCGGCGGCAACCTCGGCCTCAGCGCCAGCGCCGCCAATCAGGTGCAGCTCAAGGCCGGCAACGCCGTCTACACCTACACGGTCGCCGCGACCGACACCCTCGGCGACGTCGTCAACGCCATCAACAAATCCGGCCTCGCGAACGCCTCGGTCGATTCAAACGGCCTCCTCAGCGTCACCGGCAGCGGATCGGACGCTCTGACCGTCAGCGTCGGCGCCACGGCCGCCGGCACCTTCACGGCCTCGACGGCGGACACCGCCCTCCTGTTCGGCACGGCCACGACGAGCGGGGTGACCGGCCGGCGGCACCTCGGCGCAGCGCTCGGCCCTGGTCGATCAGTTCAAGAACCTGCGCACGCAGATCAACCAAGCCGCACAGGACGCCGGCTTCAACGGCACCAACCTGCTGGCCGGCGACAAGCTGACCGTCGTCTTCAACGAGAAGACCGGCGGCGCGCAGTCCAAGCTCGACGTGCAGGGCGACGCCGTCACCGCCTCCGGCCTCGGCATCGGCAGCCTCATCGACAGCGCGACGACGCAGCCGGGCGCGGATTTCGGCGTGCAGAACAACGCCGACCTGACGAAGGCGTCCAACGCGCTGACCAATGCGCTGACGTCCTTGAACTCGCTGTCCTCGACCCTCGGCTCGAACCTCTCGGTGGTTCAGACCCGCCAGGACTTCACGAAGAACCTCGTCAACGTGCTCGAAACGGGGTCAGCGAACCTGACCAACGCCGACATGAACGAGGAGGCGGCCAACTCGCAGGCCCTCTCGACCCGGCAGTCGCTGGGCATCTCGGCGCTCTCGCTCGCCAACCAGGCCAACCAGGGCATCCTCCAGCTCCTGCGCTGAGCGCCGAAACCACGGGCGGCCGTCAGCCGCCGCCCATCATCCGCGCCCCCTTATCGACGTCGGCGGACATCTCCCATGCTTCCTAAACCCGTGTTTCCCCTGCTGGCCGCGCTCGGCTTGGCTCTCGGCGCCTGCAGCGACGAGCCGTCCGAAGCGGCGATGGTGCAGGCCATGAACGACTTCATGTTCCGCATGTCCAGGCAGGAGGCCGCCCTCATGAAGGCATCGGGTCGGCAACCCAAGCCGATGCCCGTGATCGAGGATTTTCGAAAGGTCGGCTGCGCCTCGGCTCACCCCGAGGCCGGATACCGCTGCGAGTTCGAGGCGACGGTCGACGGAAGCCGCGGCGGCAAGGCCAACGCCCGCTTCTTCAAGGCGGCCGACGGCACCCTCACGATGGTCGAGTGAGGCTGCCCACGATGTTGTCCCTGAAGCCTCGCGGGATCGGCCTTGCCGTCGTCCTTCTCCTCTTCCAGGCGGGAACCGCCTCCGCCGTCGAGCTGCCGGAGGCCGTACGGACCTGGTTCGGTACCGACCGATCAATCGTCTGTGTCGATCCGGACGGTAACGATCGTCGCTGCGCGATCGATGTCGACACGCATGTCGAATTCCGGCGCTCGCCGGACGCATCGACGGCCATCGTCTTCGTGACCTACCTGCCGGATCCCACCGGCAACGCGACCGAGACCAGGGCCGCGATCTTTCGAGCCGCCGGGACCGGCTGGCGGCATGTCCGGACCCTCACGGAGGTCCGGAACCCGCTGGCGGGCAAGGTCGCCTTCGGCGACCGGACCGCGACCTTCGCGGCCGCCGTGCCGCGACGCGGCGACAGCCACTGCTGCCCGACCGGCCGCAGGATCTACCGCATCGCCCTGCCCTGAACCTCGGCCTTCGGACCCGGCGGGCAGGGCTCGTCCCATCGCCCGCCAGCTACGCCCTCGATCGCTCCACGACACGTAACCCTATTCGGCAACGGCACGTCCGATCGTCCGGATGCGGCGTCTTCAAATCAGGATGACCGACCCATGAAGAGCGCAACCTTCCTCGCAGCGGGCCTCTGTCTGACGCTCGCGGCCTGCAGCGACGAGCCGCCGGAATCGGCGATGAGGGAAGCCGTCACGAACGTGATGATGGCCTCCTACAAGATCCACGTGGCCGGGATGGCCCTGATCGGCAGCCGCCCGCCGCCGGAGCCGATGCTCACGGCCTTCAAATCCCATGGTTGCAAGCCCGCCATAGGAGTGCCCGGCCACGTCTGCCAAATGAGCGTCGCCATCAACGGCGTCGACAGGGGCGTGAGTACGGGGCGCTTCTTCAAGCAGGCGGACGGAACCCTCGCGATCGCGGATCGGTGAGCCGCCCTCAAGCTCGGCGAGACGACGACCTTCCCCGCGCCGGCAAACGTACGGAGATGGACATGCGTACCGTGAAACTCGGACTGCCGGCCGCTGCCGTACTGGTTTGCCTCGGCGCGGCGGTAAGCGCGGGCCCTGCGCCGGCGCAGGGCCCGAGGCCGAGCGCGAAACCGACGACGCCCAGCGATCGACCCGATGCGTCGGCTGTACCGCTTCCAGATCATCCAGAACGACGCGACCGCTCTCATCGTGGAACGGCAGTACGCGCCAGGGCGCCGGATCGACCTGACGTCGTATCGCGTCAGCGCGTCTAACCCCGCCCCGTAGCCCGCCACAGAGAGAACGGAGGGAGCGAATGACCTTCAAGGTGATGTCCGAGCGGTGCAACGAGTGCCTGTTCGGCGAGAACAAGATCGTCAGCAACAAGCGGCGAGCGGAGATCCTGCGGGGCCTTCGGCAGAAGGACAGCCACTTCATCTGTCACAAGGCGTCGATTGCCGGCGTTGAGATCGCCTGCCGCGGGGATTGGGACCAGAACGGGTGCGGGCAGATGGGGCGCATCGCCGAGCGCCTGCGGGCCGTCGAGTTCGTGCCCGAGCCTTCCGCCGCCTAGACCGCCCGCCCCTCAAGGGAGAGAACGATGAGCGAGATCCGAGATTTCATCTCGGCACGGATTGCAGAACTGTCGCCTCAGGCTGAAACGCTAGAGGCTCAGTTGTCCGTGATCCAAGCCGAGTTGGCCGATCTGCGCAAAGCGCTTGCCGCACTGGATAAAGGGACGAGCTACGGCAAACCCCGGCAGCGTCCGCCCGGCGACGAGACGATACAAGGACAGGCGCTCGCAGTTCTTTGCGCGAGGGGCCCCCTCCTTGCCTCTGAGATCGGCGGTGAAATTGAGCGCCGTTTCAGTCGGATAATCGCTCGCACGAGCCTAGCCCCGCAACTCAGCCGCTTGGTCCGAGACGGCGCTGTTGTGCGGCAGGCCCCCCGCTACCGGCGAGCCGAACAGGCTCCGTCTGCCTAGCCCTGCTCCCCCATCAACCGGAGACGAGACGAATGGTAGCCTTCCACACGATCAAGCCGGGGGATCGGCTCTACGACTGCCGCCGCACGAAGATGGGCAACACGACCATGTCCCGCATGGGCTGCTGGGAGGTGCGGATTATCGAGGTCGATGAGAGGGGCGCACTCGCCAGTTGGAACGGCAACCAGCCCGAGCGGTGGAGTGCCCCTCGCCTATCCAAGCTTCGTCGCTCGCCCGCTAAAGGCACGCTCTAGGAGCCCCGATGTCAAATGCCGAGCGAGAGCACCAGTGGAACCGCGACAAGCTGCTGGTCGAGATGGCTGAGGCTGTCGAACGGGTGTTGGAGCTGACGCTCGCCTCGCCGCGGTAGACCTGACCGGGGAACTGCGCCGCGCCGAGGGCCGATAGCACCGCCTGCGGAACGGCCCACGTCACATTGCCGGCGTTCGTGCGCCCGAGCGGCAGGAGCGCGCTACGGTAGGCCAAAGCGTTCGGGTCCGTGCCAAGAGCGGCAAGGGGCTCTGCCATTCGACGGTGGCCTCTCAGTGTGGCAGCGGCGCCATTGACGGCGCAGGCCGACTCACGGCGACTTGCCCAGCCTGTGAGGGCACGCCATGAAATTGCTGGTTCAGGTTGTATTTGCGGGGCTCTGGGCCGGCGCTGCGCAGGCGCAGGCGCTGAGCTACACGCCGTTCACAATCGCCCCCGGCACCGGGCCTCTTGCAGGTGGGCCGCCATTGTCAGGCCCCGTGGACCTGACCCGCGCCTATGTCGGAGTGAGCGAGTACAACAACACCGTGATCGGGAGCCCGAACCTGCGAAACGGCGATGGGCTGGTTTCCGTCGCCGATTTGTTGGCGGCGTCGGGAGGCACCGGCACATCACCCGCCTTGAGCTATTCACTCGTTGGCATCGCGGCGCGTCTTGACCGCCTTACCGATCGGTTCCGCGAAGGCATCGCCCTCGCTGGCTCCATCAATGTCCTTCCGCCCAACCCTGGCGATCGGTTCGCCGTGTCGTTCGGCGGCGCGGGGTACGATGGGGCCGGGGCTGGATCAGTCGCCTTTTCCCGCCCGCTTGGATGAAAGCACCCTTGCCTATGTCGGCGTGGCCCGAGGGCCGACGCAGACGCTAGTGAAAGGCGGTGTCGGCCTCTCGTTCCGGTAGGCCATTCGACGGATGTCGCGGCTTGGGATAGGGTGCCGGCCGCGCTTAGTCGGAGAGGACGCGATGCGAACGGCGATGGTGGTTGGACGGCTCGCACTCGCGGCGGCGATCGTCAGCGGTGCAGCACCCGCGCTCGGGCAGGGCTACGACTACGGCGCGCCAAATGGCGCGATCATTGTCGATCAGCACGGCCGCTATCACGGCAACGCCAACGGAAATCAGTTCGACCCCAACAGCGTCAGCAATCAATTCGGACGCTACGGCAGCCAGTTTTCACCCGACAGCATCAACAACCAGTTTGGCGCCGGGAACCCGTACAATGGGAACCGGTATCGGGTGATTGGGCGGTAACGCTGGTGCGCCGGCTCGCATGGATGGCTGGTCAGGCTGCCGCGGTCATTGGGCTAACGATGGCGATGTCGTATGACCCCCGGCTTGCTCCAAGGATTGGCGCCATCTTCATCATGAACGTGATCGTGGTCGCGTTCGGCACGACTGTCTTAACGGCCCTGTGGGACCGGCTGCGTCGCCCCAGAGCGGTTAGCCGCCTGCTGGCCGATAAACGAGAGGCGAAGCGCAAGGCCGAGCGCCTGATTGCTCCCAGCCGGCGCCCTGGCGAGGCGTTCGAGCAACGGGCGCGCCGAGGGTTCGGTCAGGATCGTGGCAATCTCTGACATGTTGTTGCCCAAGCGGTAACGGGCGATCCGATCACCGATGGCGCGCTTCAGGTTGAGGCCGCCCTGCGCCACCGTTCCGGCGATCTGACCCACGGCGCCCCCCGCGGAACGGCCTTCCTCTTGGATGGCTTGGTTGAAGGCGGTATCGGAACCCTTCGGCGGCCGGTAGCCGGTGGCCTCAAAGATCTCCATCAATCGATCGAAAGCGTCTGCCCTCGCTTGGCCGGCCGGGCAACTGCGTGAGCATCGCCCTGATGTTGTTGCGGTCAGCCTCGTTGCCGTAGAACGCCTTCCTCGCCGCAGCGCCCGCGTTCGGATTGCCGCCGGCTTGGATATCGGCCATCGCCGTGTTGAACTTGTCGGCGATGTAGTCCCGCGCGATGGTCTGCGCGGCTCGCGGATCTTGCCGCACGAGGCGCCGCGCCGCCTGCTGCACGACAGCATCGTACCGGTCGCCCTGCCCCGCGCCAGACAAGGCCCGACCCATGGCAGCCGATGCGCCCTCACCTTCAGGGGCAACGCGCTCGGCGATGGTGCCGAGCGGGCCTTGCTCTGCGGGGCGAACCACCTGATCGGTGATCTCGCCATAGAGCCGGCGGCCGGCCGCGAGGTCATCGCTGTTGGCCACGAGCACGCCGTTGATGTCGCGCACGCCCTGTCGCGTGAGGCTGGAGGCGCGGCGCTGCGTGGCGGTCTCACCGATCGCGGGGCCGGTTGCCGTGTCGTAGGCATCGCGCGTGGCCTTGGCGACGGCATCAAGTTCGCCGACGTTGGTGTGCGGCACCTCGGGAACGGCGGGTGACCGACTCATCCGCAGGGGTTGTGCTGGCGAGCTTGCCTTCAAACAACTTAGCCTCGTAGGCACGCTTCCAGAGATCGACGCCTCGGCGGTTCAAAATGATACCGCCGTAGTAGCGCCGACGCTCGTCCCGCATCTCTTTCGGATGGGACGCAAGCCGGCGATCGGCCAGTGCGATGACGGCCTTGCTGATCGCCTCGTTGGAGGGCGTGCGACGGTCCTCGCCCTTGTTCTCCAGCCACCAGACTGCGAACGCTGCGCAGAAGTCGGGAACGGCGACCCGCATGTCGCGGTCGAACTCGCAGCACTCCTCAAGGAAGCCGGCGGCGAGGTTTGAGTCCCGGTGGATCTCGTCCGCACTCGCCTTCATCTCCTGCGTGACGGCGATCGACCCACGTTCAAGGGCTGCACGCAGGCCAGCAACGGCCCAATTCAGGAGCCCGGACCGCTCTTCGCGCAGCACCAGCTTGGCGGGGCTGTCGATGCCACGGCGACGAGCCTCAGCGCCGACGCCGACGAACTCGCCTTCCCGGAACTCGCGCCGGCACTCGATGACGATCAGGCGGTTGACGATCGCTCGCGTCGCCTCTCGGAACTGCGGCGGATGGTTCGTGCCCCAGAAGATCGGACTACGAACACGGGTGGTGATGATCGGCCCGTTCTTGATGTTGATCGGGACCGGCTCACCTGTGATGATGGCCTTGACGGTCGATGAGAAGTGCCACTTCGATTGATCGAACGCCTCGTGCAGCACCCACGGGTCGCGGCGAACGAAGGCCATCAGGCCATGCGTGCCCTCAAGGCTTTCGAGCCCGGCAGTGATTGAGGATCGGCCGAAGAGGCCAGAGAAGACCTCCAAGACGCCAGACTTGCCGTAGTTCGATCCGCCGACGAGGCAGAGCGCCTTTGAGAGCGCCCGCGGCTTCACATCGATCAGAGCGCAGCCCAAAACCTCCCGCAGGGTTTCGACCGTGCTAGCTCGTATCTCGGTCGGCCGATCGCCGAAGGTGTCCGAGATCATCTCTTCCCAGAGGGGGCATGTCGCCGTCGGGTCGTACTCTGCATCGACAAGCCAAGTGCAATAATGCTCCGGTCGCGCCGGCTCGATCGTCAGCGTCAACGGATCAACGAGGCCGGAACGGGTCGGGATCTTTCCGTGCTCGTCCCAAAGAACTTCGTCACGCCAGAGGTCGGGGTTCGACTGGATGTAGCCGCGCGCTTCTGACCGAACCCGATTGCTGCCATCGATACTGAGAGCCCGGCAGGCCATCTCGATCTGAACGTCAAGCCAGCCCTTCAGGCCATCGACCTCCATCGACCAGAGCCCGCCCTGATAGAGCCAAGCCGCCTTGCGCATGAAGATGACGGCCTGATTTCGGGACGCCATCGCGGCCAGAACCGCTTCCCCGAGCACGACGTGGATCGGCGCGCGATCGTCCGCCTTCCGCTTGGCGGGCTTCTCCCGGCGCTGGCGCTCTTCCCGCAGATTGTGGACAACAGCGCCCGTTGAGCCCTCGCGAACCACATCATCGCTGTCTCGGTCCAATTGCCGCGCTTGCGGCTTCGGCAAGCCCGGAGCCGGCTTCAGGGCCCGTGCAGCAGTATCCGGATGCTTGCGCACCCAATCTGCGCACATCCCGCGGATGGTCCTTTCTTCCCGGTCCCAGCGCCAGCGCGCACCATCCTGGCCGGCGGCGGCCTTGGTCGCCTCCAACAGCAGCTCGACTACGTCCTCGACATCCTCGCCGCGGGCGAGCAGGGAGGCCGACACGGCAAGCTGCGTATTGTGAATGCACGCCTCGCCCACGCCCTGATAGGACATGGCGGCAAGGCGCTGCCGCACGTCGATCGGCGGCTTGAAGCCGAGCGCCGCAGCTGCCGCCAGGAAGGGATTATCGGCGACAGGCGCCGGACCGGCGCCCTTCGCGACAACCTTGCGTCGGATCGCCGGTCCGGCCCGGTCCAGCCACTCTTCGAGGTCGCCGACCTCGTAGCGGGCCGTAAGGTGCATGTGCACCACTTCGACCGGGAGCGACGCACCTTCCTTGGTGTTCCGACTGCCGGGCATCCTCATCGGTGTCGCCGAGATCAGCGCGGCGCGGTGGATCGAAACCCTCGGCGACGCGACCCATCTGCATGTCGGTGGGCTTGCCGCCTTCCCAGCGAACCCAGCCGACCATCAGCTCGCCCATGTTGGCGACGAGTTCGGTCCCTTCGGCGATTTCATCGCCGTTCTGCCCGGCAAGGTACTCGCCCTTGCTGAACTTCAGGAGGTCACCCACGATCCGGTTCTGATCGGCGGCGTCGGCGTATGCCTCGAAGAAGTTCCGATCCGGAACGGCCAGCGCTCCACTCTTGTGCTCGGTCATCGCGTTCATGATTTTGTCTCTCGGGTACGAATGCGGCATGCGCCGCGGGGTTACCCGGCCTGAGCCGGGATCTCGGAAACGGTGATGGCGAGGCGGTCTGTCGGATCGCCGATGCGGCTGAACCGCTCGACATCGACGCCAGCCGCCGCAGCGGCCTCGCGAATGGCTTTGTGATCCCACGACGGGCGCCCTTTGATGGGGCTCCAGCGGACGGCGACGCCCTCATGGTCCAGGCGACGCGTGCCAGCGGCGGCCAAAAGGGCGCGAAGCTCCTCTTCTGCCTCGCGGGCCGCGTCCATCTTCGCGTCGGCCGCGTCACGGTGCTCGCGAGCGATCCGGGCCAGCGCGGCGATCGTATCGGACATCACGCTATCGACCGGGGCGACCTCGGCCGGCACACGAGCGGCACGCGCACGTCCGCAGGCGGCGGTGAAGGCGCAGCGCTCGCACTCCTGGCCGCCTGCGATCACGCCTTCGGGGCGCAGATCCTGTGCAGAGGTCGCGAGCATGATATCGCGAGCGCGCTTCCGCCCCTCCTCGAACACCGCCGGGTCATAGGCGACGGCAAACTCTTTCCCCTCGTCCCAGAAAGAGGCGTCCGTGTAGGACAGCACGGCGACGCCGGGGCGGTAGTTCGTGTGCAGCCGGACCAAGCCCATGCCGCACTGAATTTGGAAAACGTGCTCGGGCTTCGGCGCATCGAGGCGCGTGCGCGGATCAATGGTCTTGGCATCGAGGAGCACACTGTCGCCGCCGATGTCCGTGACACCGAGCGGAGCCAGGGCGTCGGAAGGCTGGTCGATCAGCAGGCCGTCCGGTGTCCCAGAAAGAAACCCATCCACGAACGTGCGCTGATCGTCTCCGACAAAGAGCGCGAGATCCCCGAACCGAGCGCGAACGGCTGGTGCCCAGAAAGCATCTTCGAATACCGAGCCGCGCTTGCGAGCGCCCCAGCTATCGACGTGATCGGCGTCGCGCTTCAGTCCGAGGACGACATCGCCCTCGTTTTTCGAGAACCAGACCTTCCGGGCGCACTGCCCAACTTCGGAGGCGCCAACGGTCTGCGACCGATCCTGTTGCCAGACCCGATCGGATGACGTGGCGTAAGCGTTGAGGGCGGCGCGGATCATAGCCCGTCCAATCTCATCAGCGTCTTGATCTGCGAGTAGGCCTTCGGCGGCTCGCACCAAGCGATCTCATCATCGAAGGGGGGCAGTCCGGCCTTCTCGCGGCATCGAACGATGCCGGCCGAGACGATGCCGAGCAGTGTGTGGCGATCACTGACCGCCATCGTCTCAATCCAGCGCGCCCGCTCGATCGTCTTGATGAGGGCCGGCGCCGACGACAGCGACATGGTGTCGAGAAAGCTGACGATGCCGCGGACATCCTTGCCGTGCGGGCCATCCAGCAGGGCGTCACGCTTCTGCTTCTTCCAGCGCTGGTAAAGCTTCGACAGAAGCTGCTCGTCTTTCAGCTCTTGTTCGGCCTGAGCCTTTGCGCGGGCGCGCTTCTCGGCGGCGTCCAGCTTGCGCTTGACCGGAGCCGGGGTCTGCGCCTCGGCAATCATGTCGAAGAAGTTGATGGCTTCGCTCGACATCACGACTTCTCCGGCTTCGTCAGAGGCGTCGGATCGGCGCTGAGATCGAAGTGACGGCAGGCGAGAGCATTGTGCGGGACAGGCTTGCCCCAGCCGCGCATCAGCTCTTTGTACTTCGCGCATTTCGAGGGCTTGGGCGGGCCACCGTCAGCCGACCATGAGCCGCAATGCTGCCAGCGCACACACTCGCGGCACGTCCGTCCGGCGGGGCCGGTGCCGGCAAGGTGCGCCTGCCCGACATGCGTGACGGAGGCGGCCGACGCAAAAGCGTAGTCAGCGCCCTCGCGATTAAGTCCGTGTGTAAGCTGAAACAGCGTCATGATCAGAACCCCGTGCTGATGGCGGCTTGGGAGCGGATCGGCTTGCGGACCTCGGTCAGGCCGCAGGCTTCGGCGACGGCGACGGCGTCCTCAACGCTGTCCACGATAGCGACCGTGAAACCGCGGGCACGAAAGTCGGCGATGACGAGCTTCTGGGCCGGGTCGCAGGAGTGGATGCGTTCGGTCGGAGGCACGTTGCGCTCGCGGACCTGCACCTTCGCTTTGATTTCTAGGAAGAAGATCGAACCGTCTCGGCCGAGCACGGGAAGATCTGGAACGCCCGCGGTCGTCCCGGCGTCCTTGAAGGCAATCGCCTCCAACCGGGTCCGCGCACCACCGTTCGGCACATGGAACGGGAAGCAATCGAACCGACGCCGCAGCGCGACCACGATTGCCGTCTGGATCTTCTGCTCCGGCCGGTTCATGCGCGCACCGCCAGTGCTTCCGCGAGCCGGGCGATGAGCCAGAGGGCTTGCGAGGGAGTGAGGGTTAGGACCGGTGCGCCATCGGCGCACACGACGACGTTCGCGCCATCGCGCCCGGCTGTGGCGAGCTTGGGGGCAATCGCGGTCATGCGCGCGCCTCCGAAGCGAGACGCTTGTGGGCGACACAGAGACACGAGCCGGTGGTTTGAGTTTACGCCGAAGTATCGGGCCGCGCTCGCCGCTCGGATCGCCCCCGCCCCCAACAGCACCCGCACGGGGGCGGCAGAGACGGATGATTGCCCTGATGTCGCGTACCAGCGAGGCAAAGAGGATGGCTACAGTGAAGGTGTCCTCGACGCAGCCGTCCGCGCTGGCCTGACGCTTGAATACGGCGTTTCGTTCGATCCGGAGAGGCACGTTCCTGGACCGGTCGAGATGCTTCAGCGGATCGCCGAGCACATCGACGCCCTCGCGGCCCGCCCGGAAGCCCCCTCGGATGCGGGGTGGGTGTTGACCACCGAGCGGTTCGTCATCGCCGTGAAGGAGTTCTTGGCCGATTGGCGAAAGGGCGACTTCGATCTCACGCGCCTCGCGGAATTGGATGCGGAGTCTATCGAAGCGGCTCTTGAAGATTGGGCCGCTCGTCTCCCCACCCCGCCGTCCGACCCGGCCCCCTCTGGACAGGAAGTATGAATACATGACTAATCTTGATAGGTTTATCTTGTCTTTGTTCTTTTCTGCTCTTGGTGCAACACTTGTTGTGTCGTTATTACCCCTGCCCGCCATCCCATGTTATCTTGTTTCGTGTTACTTTATATGGACATTGAACCGCAAAGAACAATCTTCCGACCCGGCCCCCTCTGGACAGGCGGAGGGTTGAGCGATGGGCCGTGAACTTGCGGCGGTAAGGCAGCGCCTTGAGGCCGCGACAGGGCCGGATCGGAGCTTGGATGCGGCAATAGTCGCAATCGCAACCGGCGGCCATCCCGAAGACCCGCTGTCTCCTTTTCAGGGATTTTTCTGGACATCTAGCCGGTCCCATCAGGCTTCGCCGCATGTTACGCGGAGTATTGATGATGCCGTTCGGCTATTGATCAATGCACTTCCGGAGTGGGATCTTGACTTGCATCGAGATTTTGGCGGGCGCTGCATTGCGGTCATAACCGGTCCAAAATCTATCCGTGCGGAGGCTCAACGCTGCGTTCAAAGCATGCCGCGCCCAACTGGTGGAATTGCGATTTGCGACGCCCTGCTGACTGCGCTTCATCAGCCTGGAGTGAAGTAATGCTGACCAAACGCGAACGCGACGTGCTCCAATGGATGAGAGACCGCACGCCGATAGACGGTGAAGCGTCGTTCTACACCGACCAGATCGGGACATCGGGCCGGTTGCTAAGCGGCTTAGAGCGAAAGGGCCTCGTTCGGCGACATGACCCGAATACCAACTTTTTCGCCAAGACCGGCTCGGGCGCGATCAGTTGGCGCCTCAGTCCACGCGGCAAGGCGACGGCCCCGGAGACTGGCCAAGCGGCCCCCTCTGGACAGGCGGAGGGTTGAGCTATGGCCGTCGTCAACGTGATCGTTTCCGGGCCGGTGGGCTCGGGCAAGTCGGCCCTGTGCTTCGAGATCCTCGCCGCTCTCCGCGCAATCGAAGTCAAAGCCGAAGTTGTCGGGCAGAGCCCCGGCGACGTGGACGGTGATCCGATCAGCAGCCTCGAAATCTACCGCGAGACGCTGAATGTCGTCGTCTCCGAGAACCTGATGAACGAGCGGATGGTCTCGGCCCGCGTCGGTGGCTCGTACCAGCTGCCGGAAGGTCGCGAGTTCTGGGTCGATGCGCCGGTCGCCCAAGAGATCGCTCGGCGCGCGCTCGGCATCAGTCCTTCGTCCAACGATCGGCTCGGAGAGAAGGCATGACCCCCGCCAACCCCGATGCGCTGGCGGATGCGCGCGATCTGATCCGGCACTCGCTAAAGGTCGGCGCCCCTGGTCTATCCGATACCGCGCGAGAGGCCGTCCTTCGAAGCATCACGCTGAAGCTCGAAGGCAAGGTGTTCGCCCCGCTCCTCGCCGACCTTCAGCGGGTCACGGCCGAGCGGGACGAGGCGCGGGAGGTAGTCGCCCGCTGCAACAACTCGTTCGGCAGCTACAGCTACCACCTGAACCCGCACCCCGCCGAGCAAATCGAGAAGGTGAAGTGGCAGTCGCGGTCAGAATGGCAACGGGCTGAAGCCGCCGAGGCCCGCTCCGCCCAGCTACAGGCCGAGGTGGAGGCGCTGAAGGAAGACGCCGCGCGCCTCGACTTCCTCGACGGCTGCAACGCCCGCCTGAACGCGTCCTATGGCACGCACTACGGCTGGAAGCTCGTGCTCAACCACAACGTCAACCGGCTCATGCTCGGCGACATGAAGGTGGACCTTCACGACAGCGAGGGCGGCAACGACAAGCTGCCGTCCTGCCGGCTCGCCATAGACCAAGCTCGCGCCCGCACCGCACTCGCCGCCCGCGCGGCCACGGCAAGGGAGGGGTAGATGCTGCTCCACGAAACCGAGTGGTTCACTCCTGCCATGTGCCAGGCAGAGCCGGACGCGCTGTTCGTGTTCGGCGACAACCTCACTCGCCGGGGCAAGGGCGGCCAAGCCGTCATCCGCGATGAGCCGAACGCTGTCGGTATGCCGCGGACCTCGCCCGACCGAGCCGCTGTCAGGATCAGAAATTCCAGGGCACGGGCTGTCGTCGCCGGCCGCTCGCGCAGCATCGCCACGAAGGCGGGCACGTCAGGGAACGACAGGGCCGCATGGTGGCCTCGCGACAGGCGCTTGGCCTTCGGAAGCAGCATGTCGAGGTGCCCGCGCCACATGGCGGGGTTTTCGCCCGTTCGCAGCTTGTTGGCCTTGGCCGCGCTCAGCACTCGTTCGATCCGACCGCGCAGCCGGCGGGCGGTCTCGGGCTTCTCGTGCCAGATCGGGCGAAGCACCTTCAGCACGTCGTCGGTCGTCACGTCCGCGACTGGCATCTTCCAGACGTGCGCGGCTTGAACCTCAAGCGTCTGCCGCCACTGCCAGCGGTGCTGCTCGTTCTTCCACGATGCTTTGTGGTCAGCCATGTAGCCTTCGGCCACTTCACCGAAGGTCACGATCTTGGGAGCGGCGACGGCCTCTGGTTGGGTGCGGCGCGCTTCGATCGGGTCCACCCCACCAGCAATCATCTCGCGTGCGGCGGCAGCCATCTCCCTGGCCTTGCCGAGAGGAACGGAGCCGAGCGGGCCAAGCCCCATCTCGCGGCGCTTGCCTCCGAAGCGGAAGAGCATCACCCATCGCTTCGCGCCTGCAGCGTCAACAACGAGATACAGCCCGCCTCCATCGGCGTGGCGACCTATTTCTGTGAGGGTTGCGACCCGTCGCGCGGACAGGCGATTGACCTCGCGTCCCATTCCACCCCACCATCCACCCAACCAGCAGCCGACGCTTACTGTGGAAGGGTGTGGCCCGATCTGGAACGTTTGCCTAGGGAGAACACCTGTGACGGACTATAAAAACCACCCTCCCCTAGGGGGAGTTGGTGGAGCTGAGGGGAATCGAACCCCTGACCTCCGCAGTGCGATTGCGGCGCTCTCCCATCTGAGCTACAGCCCCGTCCGAGGCGAGGGCCTTGTAGGCTTGTCCGCTTCGGCCTGTCAATTCCGGAAATTTCCCGCCGCACCCGCGTCCCTCACGCCGGGTCTCCGTGCGGGGCGATGAGGACCGAAACCCCCCGCATGAACGCCCTGCTCTGGCTCTTCAACACCATCATCCAGCTCTACATCTACGTCCTCGTTGCGAGCGCCGTGCTGAGCTGGCTCGTGGCCTTCAACGTGGTCAATGTGCGCAATCCGATCGTCTCGCAGATCGGCGAATTCCTCTATCGCGTCACCGAGCCGGTGCTGCGGCCGATCCGGAACCTGCTGCCCAATCTTGGCGGCGTCGATATCTCGCCGATCATCCTGATCCTGCTGCTGCTGTTCGCGCAGAAGCTCGCCACCGACCTCTACGTCCAACTGGCCTTCTGATCGCGTCGCCGGCGCGACCCACCCCGGCGTCAAGCGCGGCATTGCGCGGGCGCCGGGCTCGTTGCTAAGGCGGTCGCGCACCGGCTCGGCCGAAAAGCCGGTGCAATGTCAGAAGTTTAGGGCCTCGTTCTGAATACGATATTCAAGACGGTGCCCCTCGGCCAGCAAGAGCCGCACAGGGAGCGACGCGCGCCATGAAGACCAATCCGGGCCGCTTCTTCGAGGATTTCCGCCTCGGGGAGACCATCCGCCATGCCACGCCGCGCACCGTCACCACGGGCGACGTGGCCCTCTACACCGCCCTCTACGGTCCGCGCTTCGCCGTGCAGTCCTCGGACGCCTTCGCCAAGGCGATCGGCTATCCGGCGAGCCCGCTCGACGACCTGCTCACCTTCCACGTGGTGTTCGGCAAGACCGTGCCGGACGTGTCGCTCAACGCGCTGGCCAATCTCGGTTACGCCGAGGGCGGCTTCCACCGCCCGGTCTATCCCGGCGAGACGCTCTCCACCGTCTCCGAGGTGATCGGCCTCAAGGAAAGCTCCAACCGCCAGACCGGCGTGGTCTATGTGCGCTCCACCGGCTCCGACGCCTCGGGGCGGACCGTGCTGAGCTATTGCCGCTGGGTTCTCGTGCGCAAGCGCGACCCGGAGGCCAAGATCGCCGAGGAGCACGTGCCGCAACTCGCCAAGGTCGTGAACCCGGCCGACCTCGCCCACGCCCTGCCCCCGCTCGATCCGGCCGCCTACGACAATGCGCTGGCCGGCAGCCCGCACCGCTTTGCGGATTACGCGGTCGGCGAGAAGATCGACCACGTCGATGGCATGACCGTCGAGGAGGCCGAGCATCAGATCGCCACGCGCCTGTTCCAGAACACCGCCAAGGTCCATTTCGACGCGGTGGCGACCAAGGAGACGAAGTTCGGCAAGCGCCTGATTTATGGCGGCCACGTCATCTCGCTCGCCCGCGCGCTCAGCTTCAACGGGCTCGCCAACGCGTTCGCTATCGGCGGCATCAATGCCGGCCGCCACGTCGCGCCGCTCTTTGCCGGTGACACGGTCTATGCGTGGTCCGAGGTGCTGGAGACGGCCGAACTGCCCGGCCGCAGCGATATCGGCGCGCTGCGCCTGCGCACGGTGGCGACCAAGAACCAGCCTTGCGGCGCCTATCCGGACAAGCAGGGCGAGGGCTACGACCCGTCGGTGATCCTCGATCTCGACTATTGGGCCTTCATCCCGCGCTGAAGCGTCGGCCCTCAAGAGGCTGATACCTCTACGAAAAGAACCCGGCCACGGCCTGACGCAACGGGTTGGCCGGGTTCGATAGCAGGCGCAGCGCCATCGCGCAGGCGATGACGACGAGGAGCGGGCGGATCAGCCGGGCGCCGAGGCGCACGGCGAGCGCCGAGCCGACCTGGGCGCCGAGAAAGGCGCCGACGGCCATCGCGAGCCCCACCGGCCAGATCACCGCGCCCTGGAGCGTGAACAGGGCGAGGCTGCCGAGGTTGCTCGCGGCGTTCGAGAGCTTGGTGTGGGCGGTGGCCCGCACCACGCCGAGACCGAGCAGCGTGACAAATCCGATCATGTAGAACGAGCCGGCACCGGGCCCGAACACCCCGTCGTAGAAGCCGACCGCCGGCGCCAGCGTCACCGCGAACAGGCCGGGGGTGATCCGCGCCGCCGCGTCCTCGTTGCTCATCCGCCGTGCGGTGGCGAAGTAGAGCGCGATGCCGACGAGCATGAGCGGCACCAATGCGTCGAGGACCGGGCGCGGCAGCAGGCTGACGCAGAGCGCGCCGCCCACCGAGGCGAGGCCGGCCCCGAGTGCGGCGGGCCCGGCCTCGCGCCAGCGGATCAGCCCGCGCCGGGCGAAGGCGATCGTGGCCGAGACCGAGCCGGCGCTGCCCTGAAGCTTGTTGGTGGCGATCGCGCTCACGGGGTCGAGCCCGGCGAGCAGCAGGGCCGGCAGGGTCATCAGCCCGCCTCCACCCGCGATGGCGTCGACGGCGCCCGCCACCACGGCCACGCCGAACAGGCCGGCGACCGTCTCGAACTCAATGCTCATTGGGATCCCAAAGGGCTTCAAGCCCTTTGGCGGGTTGTCAGGGCAGTGCCCTGACGTCGGCGCAGCCGATTTGCAGGGCCCTGCCCTGCACCTTTGACAAGGACTCGTCCTTTCGAAGCCTTGATCACGGCTGTCCCGCCTGGGCAAGCCTCAGGCGGCGGCACGCTCCGTACGCGGCAGGCTGACGACGGCGCGGCTGCCGCGGGTCGCCCGCAGCGTTCCGCCCTTGGGCACGATCGTCCAGCCCTCCTTGCAGCCGTCAATCGGCTCGGAGACGACGGTGAGGCCGCGCTCGCTCTCGCGGTAATACAGGCTCGGCGGGCGCCCGTCGCAGGCCCAGCGGAAGGCGGTGAGGCTTTCGCCGTCGGTGAGCACGGCGGTGAAGCGGAAGGCTTCGGCGATGTGCGCCTCCTGCATCAGGTCGCGCACGGTGGTGCAGGTCGCCTCCATGGCGCCGACAGGATCGGAATCGAGGCCGTTGGCGAGCGCCAGCAGGAACAGCGCCTCCGAATCCGTCGAGCCGCGGCGGGTGTCGTACAGCGCGTCGGGGATCATCGCCTCGAGGCGCCGCTTGATCCGGTGATAGCCGCCGATCTGGCCGTTATGCAATGAACAGGTGGCGGCCATGGGCGAAGGGGTGGCAGTTGGCCCGCGTCGTCGCCGTGCCGGTGGCCGCCCGCACATGGGCGAAGAACGTCCGCGCCCGCACCTGCCGGCACAGGTTCACGAGGTTCTCGTCCGACCAGGCCGGGCAGATGTCGCGGTAGAGGCCGGGCTCGGCGTGCTCGCCGTACCAGCCGATCCCGAACCCGTCACCGTTGGTCTCGGTCTTCGCCTCGGAGGCGTGCAGCGACTGATGGACCAGCGAATGGGTCGGGGCGCAGACCAGCTCGTTCAGAAAGACCGGCTCACCGAGATAGGCGAGGAAGCGGCACATGGCGGGACAAGAGCCTCCTTTGCGGTCCGGAGCGAGCTATGCAAGCATCGGTCCGCTTGGACCGCTGCGTGTCGCCGGACTGTAACAATTCGTTCTGTGTGGTGAACAGTCCGTTAAGGGAGGGGTCGATCGGAAGGGTTCAGGCTGGTGCAATTTCGCTGAACCGATCGTCCCCGAACTTGTTGTCGCAGGGCAAGCATCGTCGGCGCCGCCGATTCCGCCGCGGCGTGCCCATGGGCCGCCGCTTCCGAACCGCTCGCACAGCTTCAGGGAGACATCATGGCTCATTCCGGAGACAGCCCGGTCGCGCTCGTCGTCGAGGAGGACGAGGCCGCCCGCGACCTCGCGACCGTCCTGATCGAGGAGACCGACCTCGACGTCATCGCCTGTTCGAGTGCCGAGGACGCGTTGGCCGTTCTCGAACGCGGGGACGTGACTGTGGCGATGGTAATCGCCGACACGCGCCTCTCGGGCAAGATGGACGGGGCGGCGTTGGCGCGCGCGGTCGAGGATCGCTGGCCGGAGGTGCGGCTCGTGGTGACCTCCGGGGCCCGCGAGGAGCGCCGGACCGAGATTCCGCCGCATGCGGTCTACATGCGCAAGCCCTGGCTGCCGCTAGAGCTGCTGCGGCAGGCCGAGCGCGCCACCCTGACGGCCAAGGCCGCCTAACGCCAGACGTTCAGAGAATGGAAAAAAGCCCCGCCGGTCGAGCCGGCGGGGCTTTTTCGTATCGCGATGCTGCGGGCCGCGCGTGGCGGCCGGCGCGGATCAGGAAGCGGCGGGCGCCGGAGCGGCGGCGGGGGCCGCTGCGGGCTGCTGCGAGAAGCTCGGCATGCCGGGACGGCGCGGAGCGCCGGTACGGGGCTTCGGCTTCGGAGCGGCGATCAGGCCCTCGCGGATCGCGGTCTTGCGGGCCTGCTTGCGGGCGCGGCGGACAGCCTCGGCCTTCTCACGCGCCTTGCGCACGGAGGGCTTCTCGTAGGCCTTGCGCTGCTTCATCTCGCGGAAGATGCCCTCGCGCTGCATCTTCTTCTTGAGGACGCGGAGCGCCTGATCGACGTTGTTATCGCGAACGAGTACCTGCAACGGAATCAACCCCTAGATTTGTCGTTTCGAACCGCACCGGCCCCGGAATCCCGGCTGAACCGGGAAAAAGCCGTCGGGCGCCCCTGTCTCCGGGCTGCATTCCGGAGGAGGCGTCGTGACGGCAGCCGAATCGGTGCGAAAGAATTGCACCTGAGCGCGCGGCATACACGAAACAGGTTCGTGTTGGAAGTGCAGGAAAGCCTCTTGCAAAGCCACCGCGCCGTTTCTCCCTGTCCCGCCCTCGCGCGGCGAAGCCGAGGTCACCCAAGGCGTTATCCGATCCGGAAACGCCGCGCCATGGATGGCGCCGGCTTCGCCCCGCAAGGCAGAGTGCAGGGGCAGAGAGACGGTTTCAGAGTGCCTCACAAAACTCCCGGTCTCTGACTGTTCTCGTTCTGGCGATGACAGCGCGGCGGGAGTTTCGTGAGAGACACTCAGGCGTGCGAGGCGATGAAGTTGCGCACGAGCGGATAGGTCTGCGCCTCCCACTTGCGGCCGGAGAACACGCCGTAGTGACCCACGCCGGTTTGGAGGTGGTGGGTCTTCATGTGCGGCGGCAGGCTCGAGCAGAGGTCGTGGGCGGCCATGGTCTGGCCCACGGCGCAGATGTCGTCGCGCTCGCCCTCCACCGTCATCAGGGCGGTGCGCCGGATCGCGCCCATATCGATGGGCTCGCCGCGATAGGTGAGCTGGTTGCGGGCCAGGGTGTAGTCCTGGAAGACGATCTTGACCGTCTCGAGGTAGAACTCGGCGGCGAGGTCGAGGACGGCGAAATACTCGTCGTAGAAGGTCTCGATCGCCTGCGCCTTGTCGGCGCTGCCGTCGACATAGTGCCAGAACAGGTCCGTATGCGCGTCCCGGTGGCGCTTGGCATTCATCGAGACGAAGGCGGAGACCTGCGTGAAGCCGGGATAGACCCGCCGCCCTGCCCCCTTGTGGCGTCCGGTCACCGTCTCGATCAGGTTCTTCTCGAACCACTCGATCGGCTTCGAGACGGCGAGCCGGTTCACCGAGGTCGGGCTGACGCGGCAATCGACCGGTCCGGCCATCAGGGTCATGCTGCGCGGCTGCGCCGGATTCTTAGTGTGTGCGCCATCAGCGCCGTGGCCGCGAGCGCCTGCACCGCGGGCTGGCACACGGCCATGAGGTGGGCGCCCTCGCCGATGGTCTCCAGAAAGCGCACCACGTGATCGACGTAGTCGTCGAAGCCGAAGCGCCCTTCCGAGAGCGGCACGTCGCGGGCGTTGTGCCAGTCGGTGATGTAGACGTCGTGGTCGGGCAGCAGCGTGCGCACGGTGCTGCGCAGCAGCGTGGCGAAGTGGCCCGAGAGGGGGGCGAGCACCAGCACCTTGGGCTGGACGGTGTCGATGTCCTTGCGGAAGCGGAGCAGCGTGCCGAAGGGCGTGGCGAGCACCGGCTCCTCGATCACCGGCACTTCGCGGTTGCCGACCATGACGGCGTGGATGCCGTAAGCCGGCCGCGCGAAGGTGAGGCCGGCGCGCATCATCATGCGCGCGCCCGCCGACCACCATTTCGCGGCGTCGTGCCAGGGCGTCCGCATCCACGGTGCGGAGGCTTCCTGCAGGAGGCGGCCCCATTGGCGGGTCTGCCGGGCGATGTCCGATTGGACATCGAGGGCTTGGTAGAGCATCGGGCGCAAACTCCAAGCGCGCAAGGTGCCTGCACGCATCCATCTCTCGCGAACGCCCGAACGGCCCGGATTCGCCCGCTTCACGTTTCCGGTCGCCACTGCCGCCCCACGTGACGATGCCAGACGGGACAGGCTAAGCGGTTCTGGATTGGGCGCAACCGATCAAAAGTATATATTGCGCCCCTGTGGTGTGGATGCATCACCTTGCATAGGAGTTTGTGGGAGAAGAATTCTATTGCCGGAAAGGCGGGCAGAGGGCCCGGGACCCGGCACAAGACTTGCCCTAGAAAAACGTCAAGTGCTGGGTTCCGGGCAGCAGGCTCGGGCGACGCGCATCCGGGGAGAGGGCCATGGCCGAGGCGACGCTCACGATCTCCAGCCGCAACTACTCGTCTTGGTCCCTGCGCGGCTGGCTGCTGTGCCGGATGGCCGGGCTCGATCTCGCGGTGGAGGTGCTGTCCGGCTCGGACGCCTCGACGCGGGCCGAACTGCTCCACCTCTCGCCGTCCTTCCTCGTGCCGCGGCTGGAGCACGGCGCGATCGTGGTGTGGGACGTGCTCGCCATCGCCGAATATCTCAACGAGATCCGTCCGGAAGCCGGCCTTCTGCCCGAAGCGCCCGCCGAGCGCGCGCGCTGCCGCGCGGTTTCGGGCGAGATGCATGGCGGCTTCGTCAACCTGCGCTCGGCGCTGCCGATGAACCTGCGCAGCCTCCATCGCGGCTTCAAGATCTTCAACGGCGCCAAGGGCGACATCGAGCGGATCTGCGCGATCTTCGAGGATTGCCTGTCGCGCTCGGGCGGGCCCTACCTGTTCGGCGCGCGCGCCACCCTGGCGGACGCGATGTACGCGCCCGTCTGCACCCGTTTTCGCACCTACGAAGTCGCCCTCCCCTTCACGACGGCCACCTACCGCGACACGATCCTCGCCTGGGACCTGATGAGCGAGTGGGCGGCGTCGGCCGAGAGCGAGCCGGAGGAGATCGAGGAACTCGACATGGAGTTCTAGTGCGCATTTCGACGAAGGGGACGCCGGTTCGTCGAAAGAATGCGCGTCAAGGCAGAGACCGAGAGACGCCGGCCTGATGCAAGGGGGTCGGAGACGGCTCTAGCGCAGACCGGCTGGCGCCGTGCGGATCAGGCCACCGCCACGCGGTTGCGGCCGAGATTTTTCGCTTGGTAGAGGGCGGCGTCGGCGGCGTTCACGAGCGTGTCCAGCTCCGTATGGCCCTTCTTCCAGTCTGCGACGCCGATCGACAGCGTCACCACGGCGTTCGGCCCGAGTCCGGGATGCGGAATCCCGACCCCTTCCACGCGGCGGCGGATGACCTCCCCGAGCGCGGCGGCCCGCGCGGCATCCATGCCCGGCAGCAGCACGAGGAACTCTTCGCCCCCGAAGCGCACGGCCGTTCCCACAGGCGGCTTGTTCTCGTTGGCCGGGACCAGCATCTCGCGCACGAGGTCGCTGACGGTGCGGATGCAGCGGTCACCCGCCAGATGGCCCTGGGTATCGTTGAACCGCTTGAAGTGGTCGATGTCGATCAGGAGCGCCCCGAGGGACTGCGTGTCCCTCTTGGGAATGAGATCGGCGCCGATGGTCGCGAGATGGTGCCGGTTGAACAGGCCCGTGAGTTGGTCGGTCCGTGCCATCTCCGCGTTGCGCTCGATCATCGACTCGACCCGGAGGCGCTGAAGAAAGCCGTAGCGCTCCGTCCGCTCCAGCACGAACGACCCCAGGAGGATGATGGCGGCCGCGATGAGGTAGAAGACCACGATGTACCAGAAGGTCGGGGCATCGACCTCGGGCCGTCTCGCGACGGTCGAGATCTGGGTCAGGACGATCAGCGCCATCCCGATCACCGCCATCCGGAACCGGACGCGCTGCACCAGGACCATGTAGAAGATGATGAGCATCGAGCCGAGCTGGTAGGTCGCGACGTAGTGCGATGCGCTGAACGAGATGATCGTGGACGGCATCAGCACCGAGAGGAAGCAACCTCCCACGAGCAGCCCGTCGACCTGCCAGGTCCGTGTCCGGCGCGGCAGGATCCAGATCATCAGAAGGGTCAGCGGCGTGAAGACGCCCAGGCGCATCACGGCGAGCGGCCCGAGCACGTCCGGCAGGATCATCCAGTCGGCTAAGAGGAAGATGTCGTAGAGGAAAATGGCGGCGAAAAGCGTCGCCTGGGCGAGCCTGATGCGTTCGGAGAGCCCCTCCGTCTCGAACCGCGCCTCGACCGGGGGCGAGAACCGCAACGGGGTGAGGCCGGCGAACTCGCCCTCGATGGTTCCGGTTCGGGAGAGACTCATCAAAGCGAGGGCCAAGTCATTCCAGTCACCCCGACGCTAGAGCAATTGGGTTGCTGGGTTCTTACGAGGACATCTCAGGCGAGGGCATCCCGGGATTGGTCGTTCGCCCCCGCTCCTTGCCGGCTGTACTGAATGATCCTGCTGCATGGCGGCCAAGCCGCGTTGGCGGCGCCTTCCATCCGAACGCCGTGCGGACGGCGTTAGGCCGCGCTGCCGGCGCCCGCCGCCCCGGACCGGCCGGCGGCGAGCGGCAACTCGATGCGAGCGCAGAAGCCGCCGCCGGGGCGGTTCTCCAAGGTCAGGCGCCCGCCATGCCCCTCGACGATGGCGAGCACGATCGACAGGCCGAGGCCGAAGCCGCTCGCAGAATCGAGGTTGCGGGCGCGGTCGCCACGCACGAAGGGCTGGAGCATGGCGCTGCGCTCGGCATCGGGAATGCCGGGGCCGTCGTCGATCACCTCCACCGCCACGCCGGGGTGATCGCTGGAGCCCGCCGGCCCCATGATGAGGCGGGTGCCGCCGCCATACTTCACGGCGTTGTCGACGAGGTTGGTGATCGCGCGCTGGAGGTCGTCGGGGCGGCCGCGCACGAGGACATGGCGGGTCCGTTCCAGGCTGACCGCCGCGCCGATGTCGCTGAACCCGTCGCAGACGGTCTGCACCACCGAGGCGAGGTCGATCAGCGTGGTCTGGCCCTCGCCCGGCGCCCCCTGCCCGTCCCGTACATAGGAGAGCGCGGATTCCACGAGCCCGTTCATCTGGTCGAGGTCGCGCAGGGTCATCTCGCGGGCGCGCTCGTCCTCGATGAACTCGGCGCGCAGCCGCAGGCGGGTGATCGGTGTGCGCAGGTCGTGGCTGATCGCGGCCAGCATCTGCGTGCGGTCGTCGAGCAGGCGCAGCAGGCGGGTGCGCATCCGGTCGAGCGCGCGGGCGAGCGCCAGCACCTCCTCCGGGCCGCGCTTGGGCAAGGGGGGCGGCTCCTCCGCCGTGCCGAAGGCCTCCGCCGCCGCGGCCAGGCCGGCAAGCGGCGCGGTGAGCGCTCGCGTCGCCCAGAACGAGAGCAGCGTGAGGCTGACCCCGAGGAAGACGAAGGTGAAGATGATCGGCGCTTGCGCCGGCGGGCGCGGAAAATCGTCGGGTAGCACGGCCCGCAGCCGGGCGCCGGCCGGCGTCGTGATCCCGATCTGCAGGAGGCCGGTCTTGCCCCGGTCGTGGCCGGGGGCGAGGTCGGTCACCGGCAGCGCCCGCCCGAAGCCGTCCCGAAGGCGCTCGATCAGGGGATGCTGGCCGATCTCGTCCTCCGTCTTCCCCTGCCACGCCGACGGCGCGGCGCCGTCCCACGGCGCGATGCGCAGGGTCGGCAGGCCGCGCGCCGCCGCCCGGAGGATCCCGTCGCGCTCGTCCGGCTCGGCGGCATCGAGCAGCCGCGCGACGGTGGAGAGCCGGGTCGCGGCGACGCCGGGCCGCTCGTCCGGCCGCCACGGCTCGCGCAGGGCCAGCAGCATGACCGCCGCGAGCACATGCGCGGCGAGCAGGGCCGCGACGACGAGGAGCGCGATCTGCCCGGCGGCCTTTTTCGGGCGGGGCCAGGGCAGATGGGGCCAAGGCAAGCGAGGTCGAGTTTGCGACGGGGCGGGGGCAGCGGCGGGCGGCTCCGCCGTGGTTCTCACGGGACTCATGAGCGGCCGATCTCCGGCGCGAACAGGTAGCCGCCCGAGCGGATCGTGCGGATGATCTCGGGGTTGCGCGGATCGCGCTCGAGCTTCTGGCGAAGCCGGGAGACCAAGACGTCGATGCTGCGCTCGAACGGCCCTGCCGCCCGCCCCTGCGTCAGGTCGAGGAGCTGGTCGCGGGAGAGGACGCGCCCCGGCCGCAGGCACAACGCGTGGAGCAGGTCGAACTCGGCCCCCGTGACGGCGATGCGCGCGCCCTCCGGGCTCAAGACCTGCCGGAGGCCGACATCGAGGGTCCAGCCCGAGAAATGGAAGCGGCGCGCGCCGTCCCCGTCCTGCGGCTCGGCGCCCTTGCGCCGCAGGATCGCTCGGATGCGCGCCAGCAACTCGCGCGGGTTGAACGGTTTGCCGAGATAGTCGTCGGCGCCGATCTCCAGCCCGACGATCCGGTCGATTTCTTCGGATTTGGCCGTGAGCATCAGGATCGGCACCTGCGACGCGGCCCTGAGGCGCCGGCACAGGCTCAGGCCGTCCTCGCCCGGCAGCATCAGGTCGAGGACGATGAGATCGACCCGGGCATCGGCCAGCACCCGGTCCATCTCGCGCCCGTCGCCCGCGACGCTCACGCGGCACTCGTTGGCTCGCAGGTAGCGCGCGACGAGCGCGCTGATCTCGCGGTCGTCCTCGACGACGAGGATGTGGGGCGTCGGCAGGTTGGTGGTGGTCATGACGGCATCCGTCTTAATCCCGCGCGCTTCCTGCCCGGAAGTATGGCTGCCGGCGAAGATTGTAACCGCGGGTTTCCGCAGCCGGTCCCGATACGTGCGGCAACAATCCAGAACGGATTTCCGGTCTCCGCACCCCGTGATGGCCGAAGCGTTTCATCGGTGCCGCTCGATTGCCCTGCTGCCCACCGATTCTTATGTCGTTGGCACGTGCTCGACAGGTCCGGGCGCCGGAGGGAATTTCCATGCAAGGCTCGAACCGCCTTTTCGACGATGTCGCCCGCCTGTTCACCGATGCCACCGGGGCGGCCCAAGGGGTGCGCCGCGAGGCGGAAACGATGGTCAAGGGCCAGATCGAGCGCCTGATCCGCGACATGGATATCGCCACGCGCGAGGAAGTGGACGTGCTGCGCGACCTCGTCGCCGCCCTGCGCAGCCAGAACGACGCACTCGCCGCCCGGGTGAGCGCGCTGGAGACCCGGCTCGGCGCCGAGGCGGGCAGCGCCGGCAGCACGGAAGCGGTCTGATACGGTTTCCGCTTGATCAAAGTGGAAACCGTCTCAGCGAGCCCGCGCGGCGTTTGAGGAGGGCACCCATCGCGCCAGCGCGATGGGATCCCACCGAAACCCAAATCCGCCATCTCGAAGGGATCAATCGGATTTGGGATGAGCGGGCAGTCCGGACTCACCCTCGCGGGAAAGCGCGAATCCGGATTTCTTTGCACAGGAAGCATCGGTGGATAGCTGCGTTGCCCACCGCTGATGCCGGGGCGACGCTTTGAAGCCCGCGGGGCGCGCGGGCTATAAACGATCCGAAGTTGATTCGCCCCGGCGGAAAGGTGGAACCAAACCCCGGGGCGGCGAAATCTGGATTGAACCCCTCCGCAGGACGGAGATCGACGTGGGTTGCCTCGACTCCCGTCACGGCCCTGCTTTGCCCGCCGACCCGATCGAGCCTCTCGACCGGGCCGACAACTTGGATCGCCATGACCCAGCTTAGCCTCATCGAAGACAGCGACCGGCCGGAGCACCCGCTCGATGTCGTCGAGCGCCTCGCCTCGCTGCGCGACTGGATCTTCGATCGCATCGAGACCGACGAGATGTCGGTTTCCGTCTCGGGCCGCTGGGCCGAGTACCACGTCGCCTTCACCTGGATCGAGGAAGTCGAGTCGCTGCACGTGGCCGCCGCCTTCGACCTCAAGGTGCCGGAGCGGCGCCGGGCCGAGATGCTGCGCCTCGTCGCGCTGGTGAACGAGCAGCTCTGGATCGGCCATTTCGACCTGTGGTCGTCGGACAGCGTGGTGATGTTCCGCCACTCGCTGCTGCTCACCGACGGCATCGCGCCGACGCAGGGGCAATGCGCGATGATGATGAAGACCGCCGCCGACGCCTGCGAGCGCTACTATCAGGCCTTCCAGTTCGTGCTCTGGGCCGGCAAGAGCGCCCGCGAGGCCCTCGACGCGGTGCTGTTCGAGACCGAGGGCGAGGCGTAAGCTGCCGATCCTGCGGGATCGCGCCGCCGTCCTCGAGCCCTCGCCCTTGATTCGGTGCGGCTGCGGTGGGATCGAAGGCCTATGACGCGTGCGCCCGATGATCCGACCGCCTTTCCCACGCCCCTGGTTCTGGCCGGCGCCGGCAAGATGGGAGCGGCACTGCTGCGGGGCTGGCTCGCGGGCGGCCTCGACCCCGCCGCCGTAACCGTCGTCGATCCGCAGCCCTCCGCGGAGATCGCGACACTCTGTGCCGAGCGGGCGTTGCGCCTCAACCCCGAGGCCGCCGCCCCGGCCGGAGCGCTGGTGCTCGGCATTAAGCCGCAGGTTCTCGACGCGGCGGCACCGGCGCTGGCCGGATGGATCGGCCCGGACACCCTCGTCGTCTCGATCCTCGCCGGCAAGACCATCGCCGACCTCAAGCGCCGTCTGCCGACCGCCCGCGCCGTGGTGCGCGCCATGCCCAACCTGCCCGCCAGCATCGGCCGGGGCGCGACCGGCGCCGTCGGCAGCCCGGAGGTCGGACCGCAGGCGCGGGCGGGCGCGGAGGCGTTGCTCGCCTGTTCCGGCCTCGTGGCGTGGCTCGACGACGAAGCGTTGATCGATGCGGTGACCGCGGTCTCGGGTTCCGGCCCCGCCTACGTCTTCCTGCTGGCGGAAGCGCTCGCGGAAGCCGGCGTGGCGGCGGGCCTGCCGTCGGACCTGTCGGCGCAGCTCGCCCGCGCCACCGTCGCGGGGGCCGGTGCTCTGCTCGACGCCGATGCTCGCGAGGCCGGGCAATTGCGCCGCGACGTGACCTCGCCCGGCGGCACCACCGCGGCCGCGCTCGCCGTGCTCATGCGCGAGGGCGCGCTGCCCGATCTGATGCGTGAGGCGGTCGAGGCGGCGCGGCGGCGGGCGGGCGAATTGTCCGGCTGAGAGGCCCAGCGGTTTCAAGCGGGCGACACTGACCCTACATGAGACGTGAACCGAATGCGGAGCACGGACCATGGAAACAGCCCCCGAGCCCAACACCGGCGGCAAGCCCGAGACCGGTGGGCCATCCGGTTCGTCGAACGCCGACACGGCCTCGCACAAGCCCAACCCGCGTGAGGCCGCGGTCGAGGCGCTGATGCGCCTCGCGGCGGAGCAGCCCTGGAACGACATCGAGGTCGGCGACATCGCCCGCGAGGCGGGACTAAGTCTGGCCGAATTGCGCGACCTGTTCCCCTCGAAGGGCGCCGTGCTCGGCGGTCTGTCGCGGATCATCGATCGCAAGGTGCTGGAGGTCGACACCGCCGACCTCGCCGACGAGCCGGCCCGCGAGCGCCTGTTCGACGTGCTGATGCGCCGGCTCGACGCGATGACGCCCTACAAGCCGGCCCTGCGCCGCATCGCCTTCGCGCTGCGTGGCGACGTCCTGTCCATGCTGGCGCTCAACGGGGTCGCCCTGAACTCCCACCGCTACATGCTGGCCGCTGCCGGCATCGACACGGAAGGACCGCTCGGCCGGCTCAAGCTTCAAGGCACCGTGATCGCCTTCGCCCGCACCGTCGAGGTCTGGCTCGACGATGACGACCCGGCGCTCGCCCGCACCATGGCCAAGCTCGACCGCGAGATCCGCCGCGGCGAGACGATCATGGAACGCGCCGACGACGCCCGCCGCCTCACCGCGCCCCTGCGCGCCCTCGGCCGTGCCGTTCTGGAGCGCCGTTCGCGCCGCGACCGGACACCTCCGCCGGCGGGCGACGGGGAGGATCGCGATCCCGCCGCGGCGATCTGAGAGGCTGCGCCGACCCTGTTCGAGCTGGGGTCGGAACGGGTTTGGCGACCTCGTTCGGTAAAGGCCGATCCGAGGCGCGGATGCTCAACTCGGTGTGGACAATCCTCGCCGAGGAATGCCCGTGTAACGGGTTCGATGGGCGATTATGCTTCTTAGAGACGAGTGCTTCGGTGGGAGGGCTCGCTCGTGCAGTTCAAGCACAGCAAATTCGCTACAATCGTGGTGGACAAGTTATTTTTCTTCACGATTGTGGGATTCGGCTCGGGTATGGCTTCGATGGTCAGTTCTGGCCCCGGTCCTGGCGAGTATTTATTGCGGTGGGACCTGTCTAAGATCGTCATCACCACTTCTGTCGGGGTAGCGGTGGGGACTTTCGTGGGGGTGGTCGAAGCCCGTCACTGGTTGAAATCGTACTGGAAGACGGTTCACACTTTGGCAGAAGAGGGCAAGGATCCCGCATCAGTCTATCCTCCAGCGCAGCCTCGGCCTCGGACGCCGTTCTGGCCGTAGGGGATCTCCGGGAGACGCAGTCCGCGTGCCCGGAGGAACCTTCGCCGAACGTCGTGAAGGCGCATCGCCCATGAAATCACTCAGGAATCGAATCCGGAGCGATGCGCCGCGTTGTCCCGGTCCTATCCCTCCCGTCCGCCGCCCATTGTCGCCTGCATCCGCGAGAGCTGCGCGATGTGCCGCTGGATCAACGGGATCGCACCCGCCGCGATGCGGCGCAGGCCCGGGTCGTCGCCGGCCTGGGCGTAGGAGCCGTGGATGTTGAGGGCCTCCTGATGGCCCTGGAGCGAGGCGTTGACGAACATCGCATCGTATTCGGGACCGGGCTGCATCCCGGAGAGCTGCGACAGGATCTGAGCCTTCTGCTCGTCGGTCGTCATGCCGCCGGGACCGCGCCCACCGGGTCCACCCAGAACGCCGCCAACCGCACCGACGGTCGCCCCCGCGACGCCGCCCGCCACCGCCAGCGGCGCCTCGACCAGACCGCCGACGAGGCCGGCCGGACCGGCGGGCGCGCCTGCCATCGGCGCGCCCGCACCCAGATACGGGTCAAGCTTACGGGCGAGGTTGACCTGCTCGGTCACCTCGGCCCGGCTGAAGGCTTTGATGCGCGGATTGCGGGTCTTGGCGTGGGCATCGCGCGCCGTGTTCTCGAGGAACAGGCCGCCCTTCGTCGCCATGGCGAGGTAGACCGGCGCCGGCATGGCACCGGCCGGCGCCGGTTGCGCCAGGGCGGTCCGGGTGACGGCCAGGGCCGCCGTTGCCGTCAGCAGGGTCGTCAGAAAATCGCGCCGATGCATGGTCTCGGGTCTCCCGGTCTGAAAACGATGCTCGGGCGCCGGTTTGCTTGTGCGGTGCCGGAGTCTGACGGGCGAAACCTTCGCAAAATCAGCAATGTTCCTGCCGTGCCGGGGGCGGCTTCAAACGAAGACGCTCGGGGGATCCGGGCCGGGTTTGCTGCTGGGATTCAGGGGCCGATCGAGGGACGCAAACGGGCCATGCAATGCACGTCGGCGAAGATGCCGTTGCGGAACGAGGCCGCCTTGTGCGTCCCCTCGATGGTGAAGCCGAACTTTTCGTAGAGGGCGATGGCGCGGGTGTTGTCGGTGAAGACCGTCATCTCGATTCGCAAAATATTGATCCAGTTGTCGGCCGTATCGATCACCGCGGCGAGAAGCCGCGAGCCGATGCCGTGTCCGGCGAAATCCTCATGCACGGCGATCCAGAACTCCGCCGCATGCGCCCGCCGCCCGTAGAAGGGGCGCAGGGCCGCCGCCCCGACGACGCGCTCGCCCTGTTGCGCGGCGAGGTGCAGATCCCGCGGCGAGCGGGGCTCGGCCCATTTCTTCACCGCCTCGAAGGATTCGTAGGGGAGCGCCAGCGTTCCGAAACGGAAGGCGGGCTGGTTGTAGATCTCGAACAGATCCGGCGCGTCGTCCTCGCGCATGGCCCTTATCGTCACATCCATATTGGTCCTCGCTCCGTGTGAAGGTCTGATCTCGTCGAGAGCCGGTTCGACCGGTCCGTTCCGGCAACGATGACGATCCTCATGCTGAGGTGCTGCGGCAGCAGCCTCGAAGCACGCCGCGACGTTGATCGCGGTCGCCGATGCCGTCGGATCGATCGTTCCGGCGCGCTTCGAGGCCGCGCTTTCGCGCGGCACCTCAGCATGAGGGGCGGCGTGCTGGCCGACGCAACGCCGCCCTGCCGTCTTGCAGCGATACGCTCGATGCGAAGCGCGTCTTGCCTGACGCGGCTCACGTCCAGTCGAAGCGCAGCGTCTCGCGGAAGGCGAAGCGCTCGATGTGGCGCACGACCACGTCGCGCAGGTCGGGCAGGCTGGCGGCATCCTGTGCGGTCAGGTCGATCGTCAGGGTCTCGGCGCTGGCACTCAGCCGCGTCTCGCCGAGCGGCAGGGCGATCCGGGCATCGGTCGGGCTGAACTCGGTCTCGAACCGGTGGGCCCAGTGTTTGCAGAGCTGCTGGAGGTAGCGGCTGGCATGCGGGGTGCCGACGACGGCACGGCTCTCGGTCATGTCGGTCTCCTGAAGTTCCGGCGCCGGCTCAGCGCGCGGCGTGGAGGGCTCCCGCCCCGCGGCGGCCGGCAATGGCGCTGCGCAGGCGGAAAAGGTCGGTCGGCAGGACCGAGAAGCTGGCCTCGCCGAACCATTCGAGCGAGCCTTCCGCCTGCGGCGGCAGCGTCTTCAGGAAAGCAGCGTAATCCAGCGCGCCCTCGAACAGGCCGGTCATGCCCTCGCGCCGTCCGGCCGCGGCATAGACGTTGGCCGGCTCGAACACCGACAGGTCGGCGCGGCTGCGCACGTTCTTGAGGTGATAGTAGTCGATATGCGGGGAGAGCCGGGCGTGGGCCGCGAGCGGGTCGTCACCGCCTTCCCAGACGTGGAGCGTGTCGAAATTGACCCGGAGGTTCGGGTGATCGACCGCGTCCAGCAGGTCGAGGAGCGAGGCGGTGGTGTCGGCGAGCGTGCCGGGATGCGTCTCCACCACGAGCCGCAGGCCCTGGTCGGCGAGTTGGCCCGCCGCCATCCGCAGGCGCTGGGCGACATGGGCGCGCTCGTCCGCCGAGGCGGCCGCACTGCCCTTGGTGCCGGCGAAGGTGCGCAGCCGCGGTGCCCCCCAGCTCCCGGCGAGCCGGGCGAGTTCGGCCGTCCGCTCGGTCAGGGTCTCCAGCGGCGCGTCGAGCGGCAGGTAGTCGCTCAACATCGGCACGCGCAGGCCGTAGGCGGCGAGCCATTCGGCGTGGTCGCCGGGGCCGAGATTGCGGGCGTGAACGCCCCACAACTCGATCCCATCGAAGCCGTGGCCGCGGGCGAAGCGGGCGAGTTCGCCGATCGACACGAGATGGTGGCGAAAGCTGATGGTGCAGAGGGCGATTCTCATGCGGAGAGCCTTTCGCGGGAGGGCGGCGCGGCGCGTCCGGAATCCGGGCTGAGATCCGGGCTCTTCTGCCGCCACGCGGCGTAGGCCGAGGCGAGCTGCCGCTTGATCGCGAATTCCTGCGCGTCGAGCGCATCGAGCCGCGCGAGGACGGGGGCGACCTCCCCCATCTGCCCGGTCCGGGCGAGCTTGAGGACGGCGTAGTGCAGGGCGGTGAGGCCGTTCACCACGGCCTCGATCTCGTCGCAGATCCGCTGGAATTCCGGGTCCGGCCAAAGCAGGGCCCGCCAGAAGAAGGCGAAGCCGTGCTCGTAGGCCCATTTGCGGATGGTGATGACCGGCAGTTCGCGCAGGGCCTCACCGACATCCGTCAGCCTCAGCCCGCCGCGCCCCTCGGCATGGGCGAGCACGATGGCGCGTGCCGCGTCGATCAGCGGGTTGGCGTCGAAGCGGAAGCAAGCCTCAAAAAAGGCTGCCAGATCCGTGTCCGCGGGCGGATGGGCGAGGGAGGGATCGAAGCGGTAGCCGCCGGCGACGCTCGGCTGGCGGATGGCGTTCAGCATCCGCTCGCGCTCGATCACGCCCTCCCAGCGGAAGTCGGGGTCGCACACTTGCCAGAGGTCGGGATCGTCCCCGAGCGAAACGAGCAGGTAGTGCGGGAAGGGGTTCTGGTTGAACTTGTTCTCGCGCTCGGGGAGGTGGAACATGTCGAGCATCACCATGATGCGCGTGCCCGGCTCCCGCCGCTCCAGGAGGTCGAGCAGGGTGGCGACGTTCTCGTCCTTCGAGCGAGAGTGGTCGTACCAGGGCACGAGCGGCACGCCGTAGAGCCGCTCGAACCAATAGCCGAACGACTCGTGGTCCATCGCGTCCGAGTGGTAGGCGAGCCGCGAGCCGTCGGTGATGGCGAACTCGGCGTCCCAGATCAGGGCATAGAACGGGCGATGGTCGATGCCCCGCACCTTCAGCCCGTCGCAGACGCAGCTGACGAAGCAGTGGATCTTCAGGTCGTAGGACATCGCGCCGTGGACACCCTCGGAGGGCGCCTGCGGCTCGGCGGCGACCGGCTCCGCGCCCGGCGCCAGGAGCCGGGCGAGGTCGGCGACGGTGGAGACGTCCTGCCGGTTGATCGCTTCTTCCGGCACCGACACGCCGTGCGTCAGTTCCAGCGCCAGGATGAGCTGAAGCAACTGGACGGAATCGAGGTAGAGATCCTCGTTCAGCCGTGCGTCCGGCCCGAACCCATCGAGATGGGGATGCTGCATCTCCTCGCGCAGCACCGTGCCGATGGCCGCGATCAGCGTCTCGTTGCTCACGCCACCGCCTCCAGCGCGCCGTCCCGGTACTGCGCAGCGACCGCGCGACGAGAAATCTTGCCGTTGGCCTCGCGCGGGATCGCGCCGACCTGCACCGCCTCGACCGGCACCTGATGGCCGGCGAGCCAGCGGCGGCACCAGTCCTGAAGCGCCCGGGGCGGCACCGGACCGTCTGCGCTGAACAGCAGCGTCACCCGCTCGCCCGCGAACGGATCGGGCCGGGCGAAGGCCACGGCGTCGGTGATGCCGGGCATGGCCATCACCACGTCCTCGACCTCGCCGGGATAGACGTTGAGGCCCGAGACGTTGATCGTGTCGTCCTTGCGCGCGACGAAGATCAGCATGCCGTCGGGCGCCAGGTAACCGAGATCGGCGGTGTGGATCGCCATGCCCTCCCCCTCGACCACGATCTCCGCCGGGGCCTCGGCGCCGGTCCCCGCCCGGACGCGGTGATGCGGCAGCGGGCGGCCGATGGCGTCGGCGCGGCGCAGATCCGGGTTGATTGCGATGCAGCCGGCTTCCGAGCACCCGTATTGCTGGAACAGGTGGGTGACGCGCCCGCGGATGGCGGAAAACCACGGCGCCGGCAGGAGCGTGCCCGAGACCATCGCCGCGTGGAGGGTCTCGCCCTCGGGCATCAGCCGGGCCAGCGTGTGCAGCATGGCGGGTGCGGTGTAGAGCACCGGCCGCTCGATCTCGCGCAGGCGACGCAGGAGATACTTCGGGTTGGTGGTGTCCACGATGACCGGCACGCGGCCGCGCGCCAAGCCCACGAACAATCCGCAGATCAGCCCGTAGGAATGGGTGATCGGGCAGGCGATGACCGGTGTCATCCCGTCCGGCTCGGTGAACGCCGAGACGTAGCTCTCGATCTCGCGCTCCACCGCGCTCCAGGGGCGGGCGATGCATTTCGGCTCGCCTGTGGTGCCGGAACTCATCTGGAGAAGCTCGCCCTCCCCCGGGACCGGCGGGGCGGCGCCGTCCAGGGGCTCGCCCTCCAGGCTGTCGAGGAACAGGCGGTGGCAGCCGGCGCGCTGGGCGAGCCGGCGCGCGCCCTCGTCCGGCAGGGCCGGATGGATCGGCAGCAGGCTCGCGCCGCTGCGGCGGGCGGCGAGGGTGAAGGCGAGACCCTGGGCGGTGTCGCGGAAGCGCGCGGCGACGCGCTCGCCGCTGCCGCCGCGCAGGGCCGCCGCAGCCTCGACGCGCCGGATGGCGGCCTCCATCGCGTCCGCCGGGATGGTGCGGCCGTCGATCTCGATCATGCAAGCTCCGGAAAGGGCGTCAGGGGAAGGGAACAGGGCGTTGGGGGCCAGCAGGCTGCCGCCCGCCTCGCCGAGCCCGAGCTTGCGCGACAGCAGCGCCTCGACCCGCAGCCGGGGCGCTTCGACCCCAAGGCGGGCGAACCGCGCCTCCAGCCCATGCTCCGCCGCGTGGCGCCGCAGACGCTGGCCGAGGCGGCGCCAGAACCCTGCCTCGTCGAGGCCATGCCGGCGCTGGAGCAGGCCGGTGATCTCGCCGAGGTTGAAGACGAACAGGCTGTCGGTGACGAGTTCGGCGAGCGTCGCGGCCGAGCGCATGGCGTGGAAGCGGTCGTCCGCCGGCCCGGAATGGGCCCGGTCGATCGCCCCGAAATCCGGCACGCGCTCCGGGCTCGTCACGAAGTCGGGGGCGTATTCCGCGCTCTCGTGGAAGTCACGCAGGATCACCCGATCCGGCCAGCCGTCGCGGTGGACCAGAATCATGTTCTGGCCGTGCGCCTCCAGGGCGACGCCGTGGCCCGCGAGCAGGTGCCAGACCGGCAGCACCGCGACCGTGACCAAGCGGTCGAGCCAGGCGTCGCGGCCGTAGCGTTCGAGCCAGGGCGCGATGAAGGGGCTCCCGTCCGCCTCGCACACGGCCAGCGCGTTGAAGGGCACGGCCGCTTCGCCGGGAACGAGACGGGGGCTCTCCCGCCAGATCGCGGCGAGCTGCCCGGCGAGCGGCCCGTCCCGGTCGGCGAGCGCGGCGGCGTATTCGCGCAGCACCGTCACGCGGCTGTGCAGCGCGGGATCGGCGGTGACGAGGCCGGCGAGCCAATCGGACAGGGCCGGGCCGGTCAGCACGAAATGCGGATCGAGGATGCGCAGGCTCGAGGTCGAGACGACGGCAAGTGCCAGCTTCACGCTCGCGGCGGACGGGTCGTCGAGATTGTGCAGCGTGCGCAGGGACTGGCTTGCGACATAGCGCGGGCCGGCGGTACCGAGCGCGACGGCGCGGCCGTCCGCCAGCCAGGGGCGCAAGGCTTCCGCTGCAAGCCGGCGCATCTGCCAGGGATGGACCGGCAGCAGCGCGTGCGTGTCGAGGGAATGGCCAGCCGCGGCGAGGCGGCTGGCGAGGACGTCCCCCTCCCCGCCGAGTTCGGCCCGCCAGAACGCATCCTCCGGGCCCGGCAGCGCGAGGGTGATGGTGTCCCGGCGGACAGCCAGCCATTCGAGGCGGAACGGCGCGGCGGCTTCGGGCCCGTAGCGGCGGTGATCCTCCAGGGTGAAGCCGGTGCGCGCCTTGAAGCTCGGATGGTAGGGATGGCCCTCCCACAAAGCCGCATCGAGCGCAGCGAAGGGCAGCGCGCGGCGCTCCGGCGGCGAGAGGTTCTGGGCGTTCCAGTGGCAGAGTTCGACCGTCTGCCGAAGCTCGGCCAGCAGCCGCGTCCGGTGCTCCGGAGCGGCGGGAAGGGCCTCGACGAGGGTGGCGAGGTCGGCCGGCGCCCAGGTGCCCGCTTCGCCCGCCATCTCGACCGAACCGGGATCGAGGCGGGGGCGGCCGAACGGGCCGAGAGTACCGGCCGCGCGGAAGCGGCGGGAGCCGAGGCGCCATGCGATCCGACCGGTGACGTCGCGGATTGGCTCGCGCTCGGCAAGCCCTTCGAACAGAACGGCCTCCGCCAACTGGCGCAGGACACGCCCTTCGGGCTGCTCCATAGTCTCAGGACGCGAGGGCATGGCCGGCCTCGCCCCGAGCCGCCCGAAGCATGAGCGGGTTCGGCATGTCGATGTAGTTGCCGGTGCCGTCGCCCGAGGCGAGTTCGTCGCGGTCGGACAGGCGCACCCGCAGGTTGGCCTTGGTGCAGAGCGTCGGACCGTCGAGCACCGAGCGGGCGAAGGCGCGGCCGGCGCCGGTCATGCGGCGTGCCATCGCCTCCAGGCGGCGGGCGAGGTCGTCGAGGAGCGTTTCCTCGCGCGCCACCCCGTCATGGCCCATCCGGGCGATGACCGAGAAGATCTGGTTGACCACGAGATAATAGGCCAGCCGTCGACGGATCTCGCCGTCCGGGAAATAGAGCGAGGCGATGGCGCCGGTCTCGGGCGCATCGCGCAGCAGCCGGGGGCGTGCGGATTCCGAGAGGTAGAAGCCCTGGTTGTCGCGGTAGAAGCCGCGCTCGGGCCAGCCGGAGGCGACATCGAGCAGCGCGTTCTGTTGGTGGGCCTCCAACGCGATGCCGTGCCCGTCGTAGAGGGCGACGACGGGCTCCAGCATGCAATCGAGATAGCGGGCGAACCACGTGCGGGCGGCCTGGGCGCGCGCGGCCGAACCCTCCGGGCAGACCTGCCGCAGCAGGGCTTCCAGCCGCGAGAGCCGGCCGGGCAGCGGCTCGGCGGTGAGAGCTGCCAGCGTGGCGACACCCTGCTCCGCCCCGTCGCGGAACGGGTTCTCGCGCAGGACCGTCTCGAAGCCGCTCTCCTCGCGGTCGGGGCTGTGAAGGGTGAGGTAGGCGGGATCGGCGAGGATCTGAAAGTTGGGATGGCGGGTGCCGAAACCGCTTTTCGCCAGTAGCCGGGCCATGGCGACGCCGGCCTTGAGTTCGGCGAGCCGGTTCACCCGCAGCGAGTTGGTGAGGGTCACGGGCAGCGAGAACTTCGCCATCCACGGGCTCTCGGCGGCGTAGACGGTGCGCAGCGAGGAAGTCGCGGTGAAGCGGGGGCCGAAGGTGCCGAGCCGCCGCAGGCGGCCCGCCTCGACCCATGCGGCGACGTGCGGCTCCAGCATCAGCGCCTCGGCCTGGAGCGGATGCATCGGCAGGGCGATCTCGTCGGCGCGCAGGCCCAGCTTGGCAGCGTCGGGGCCGAGCAGGTCGAGAGCGAGGTCGGGCGCGGCGCGGGCCACCGCCGAATCGTGGCGGACGAGGCTCGCCTCGGCGCCGAACACCGCGAGCTGGAACGTGCCCCCCTCCTCCGGCGCGTAGGCACGGGCCTGCCAGGTCGTGAGGCCCTGCCGGCTCTTGGGCGTCGGGTGCAGCCAGTGGCCGAAGACGAGGGCGCGCTCGGCGGCGATGAAGCCGGTTTCCGCTTCGGCCCCCCGTTCCGCGAGGTCGAGCAGGCGCGCGGTCTCACGGTAGCTGTCGAGCACGCGCCCGAGCAGTTCCAGCTCCCGCTCGCGGGCGGTGTCGCCCCGCCCCTCATCCGTGCGCGCATAGGCTTCGCCGAGAAGCTCCTGAAGCGCGCGCATCGGCGCCACCAGCCGCCAGCGCGGCTCGTGCAGGTGGCGGGTCCAGAGGCGGCCGAACGCCTGCGCGCCGCATAGCGAGGGCGACAGGATCTCGGCGCGGATCGCGAGGCGGCGGCTGCGCAGGTTCCACTCGATGCACGGCGCGGGCGGCCCGTCCGTCAGCGCATGCCGGATGCGGATGCCGGGGTCGATCTCGCGCAGATATCCGTTGGCGAAGCTGCGGAAGGCGGCTGCCTCGGCCACGGCTTGAGACGAGGGTGGCATGATCTTCGAAACCTCCTGAGAGCCTTGAAGGCCCGGCCGCATCGCGGCGGGGGGCGTGCGCCCGAATGATCTGATCCGCCGGCCCGGCCCGGCGCCGCGTCATCGGATCGACGCGGCGGTCCGGTCGCCGGGCCGCCTGTGCGTCACCATCGTCGTCATGGGCCGCGAGTGCGCGGCGAACTCACCGTTGCGGTGGCGGGCGTGGGGGAGCGTGCGGTTTCGAAAGAAAGAAAAGGTCGTCGATGGAAGCGTAAGGATAAGAAAATGGATCTTCGTCGTACTTGCTCATCGGACTGAGGGCTCCCTCGAATCGCTTGAGGCTGAAGGCGTGTTGCGCAAACTTCAGGCATGCGTCAAGAGAAGATGAATTTATTGGAATTGTTCTTGATATAGGGTGATTGCCTGGTTGCCTTGTCGAGACAGTTGGTTGCGATCAAAAATATTCTTTATTTGTCCGTCGCTTTATCGGGTGCGGGCCGGTTCCATGCCTCCGCCGGGCACGGCGTAAGCGCGCCCAGCGAGCCATCCCTGATTGTGCCCGCGATCCCGCCGCGCCGGGCCACCGTCCGTGTCCGAACCGGCCTTCGATCGCGGCGCCGCCGGATGATCGCGACCTGTGAAGCGCGCATTGCGCCGTGATGGGAAAAATCCGTTGCTGATCCGCAACGAGGTCATGAAATGACTTGTAGTCTTTAGCTGTTATAATTCTCGTCTTGTTTCTGGGGCTGGTATTTCGACTGTCTGTGCAACGTCTTGCGACAGCATCGTCCGCTAGACTGGAAATGATACAAGCTATTGTGGGGCTTGCATAATCCACGCGTCTCCTTCTGGTCGGACCTCAGTCATCGATCAGCGTGGGATCATCTGTGGGCGACGGGACCGACCTCATGGCGGGAGGGGCGGCGGGGGTGTCGATCGATGCCCTCTACCGTCACGAGGGGCTGAAGCTCCGGCGTTTCCTCCATCGCCTGCTCGACAACCCGGCCGACGCCGCGGATGCGAGCCAGGGAAACCTACCTGCGCATGGTCGCCGCGCTCTCGCGCACGAGCATCGAGCACCCCTCGGCCCTGCTGTTCCGCATCGCCACCAACGTCGCCCTGCGGATGCGCAACCGCGGCCGGCTGGAGCAGATTCTGTTCGCGGCGAAATGCGAGGCGGAACTCGCCGAGATCGCCGACGGCTACGCCCTCCCGGAGCGGCAGATGATCGCCCGCCAGGAGCTGAAGCGCCTCGCCGCGGCGATCGACGCCTTGCCGCCCCGCTGCCGCGAAGTGTTCCTGCTCAGCCGCCTCGACGGCCTCGCGAACGGCGAGATCGCGCAGCGCCTCGGCATCTCGCGCAACATGGTCGAGAAGCACATCATCAAGGCCCTGCTGCATTGCCGGCGCAGCCGCCTCGATCTTTTTTGAACGAGTCGCATCAGGAGGCGGCGACCTCGTTGATCTAAGGGGATAGGACACCCGCGCTGCGCCATTTCGGGCAGCGGTGGGCCCCAGGGGGATTGGCGTGGCCGGCAGCGACGGGACGGAGGCCGACGAGGCCGACGGCGATGAGGATCCGGTCGAGCGCGAGGCCGCGGCCTGGGTCGCACGGCTCTCCTCCTCCGACGCTACGGAAGCCGACCACAGGGCCTTCGAGACCTGGCGCAAGGCCGATCCCGTCCACGCGGCGGTCTATGCCGAGATGGATGCGCTGTGGCGCCGGCTCGGGCATCTGCCCGATCCCCGCCCGCGCAAAACGTCGGACAAGACATCGAGCAAGACACCGAAATCGCTCGCCGGCCTTGCCGCCGTCGCCCTGATCGCGGGCGCCTTGGCCTACGAGACCGGTCTCCTCGACCGGCTGCGCGCGGATCTGTGGAGCGGCGTCGGCACCATCGAGCACGCGACGCTGCCCGATGGCAGCCGCGTCGATCTCAACACGGACACGGCGATCGCGGTGCGGTTCACCGAGGGGGAGCGCGGGATCGCGCTACTGCGCGGCGAGGCCAGCTTCGATGTCGTGCCCGATCGGAGCCGGCCCTTCGTCGTGCGCGGCGGCGGCCTGAGCGTGCGCGCGGTCGGAACCCGCTTCTTCCTGCGCGCGGACGGGGCGGACCGTCCCGTGGGCGTCGCGGAGGGGCGTGTCGATTTGTCGGCCGAGAGCGGACGCGTCGTCGTCTCGGCCGGGGAGGAAGTCCGGATCGGCGGCGACGCCCTGCACGTGGCGGCGGCGGATGTGGAGCGCGCAACGGCCTGGCGCGACGGCCGGCTGATCTATTCCGGAAAGCCGCTGGCGGCGGTCCTGGCGGAACTGAACCGCTACCGCCGCGGGCGCATCGTGTTGCTCGACCGTGGGCTCGGCGAGCGGCGCGTGACCGGCGCGTTCGATGCCCGCAACACCGACGACGCCCTCGACGTGATCGCCGCGACCATGGGCACCCGCATCCGGCGGCTCTCGCCCCTGCTGGTGCTGGTCGGATCGCCCCTGTGAGCGGGGCGATGAGGGCGCGCGAAAAAAATCGCTCTAACCCACGTCAGGAGATGGCGCCCCCGTTGATCTTAAACGTCGAGGGCGCGGAGGACGCAGAGCGTGCCGCCCCCTCCCGACGGATCGATGGGGCTTTGGTATGGCGTCGCGCGCACGCAGGTTTTCACAGGGCCGGATGGCGGGGATCGCGCTGGCCGGCGTGTCGGTCGCGGTGATGGCTCAGGCGGCCGCGCAAGCCGGCGAGGCGAAGCGGCCCCGCGGCCCCACGATCCTGGCAGAAGCGCCGGTGGGGGGCGCTCCCGTCCGGCTCGCCATCCCGAAGGGTTCGCTGGAAGCCGGCCTCGTCGCCTTCACCGAGCAGGCCGGGGTCAAGCTGGTCTACCCGACCGAACTGACGGCGCGGCTCGAGACACCGGGGCTCGCGGGCGAATTCGCCCCGCTCGACGCCCTGACCAAGCTCTTGGACGGCACTGGCCTCACCTATCGTCCGGCCGGCGCCTCGACCATCACCCTGGTCAACCCGCGCTACGTCCAGCTCGGCGCGGCGCCGGCCGGCGCGGTGACCCTCGATGAACTGCACGTCGAGGGGCAGGCTCAGGCCCGGGGCCGTGCCGCGGCCACCGGCCTGCCGCCGCCCACCGGGACGGTCGGGCAGCCGCCCGTGCCCTATGCCGGCGGTCAGGTCGGCTCGGGCGCCCGTGTCGGCTTGCTCGGCAACCGCTCCGTCCTGAAGACGCCCTTCAGCATCACGGGCTACACGGAGAAGCTGATCGCGGATCAGCAGGCGGTGTCGCTCGCCGATGTCGTGCTGAACAATTCGTCGGTGCGCAACGATGCGCCGCCCTACAGCGAGCGCGATTCCTATTTCATCCGCGGCTTCTCGGTCACCAATCTCGACACCGCCTTCGACGGGCTGTTCTACCTCGCCAACCCGCGCCGTACCTTCACGGAGGGCCTTGAGCGCGTCGAAGTGCTGCTGGGACCGACGGCGCTCCTGAGCGGCGGCACCGGCCGCGTCGGCGGCACGATCAACCTCATCCCCAAGCGCGCCTACGACGAGCCGTTCGCCCGGCTGACCACGACCTACATCAGCGACGCGCAGATCTGGACCCATGCCGACCTCGGCCGCCGCTTCGGCGAGTTCAAGGAATGGGGCGTGCGCTTCAACGGCGCCTACCGCACCGGTGCCACGCCGCTCGACAACAACGCGATCGAGGTGGGCGTGGCGGCGCTGGGCCTCGACTACCGCGGCGACCGGTTCCGCGCCTCGCTCGACATGACCCACTCGACCCAGAACGTCACGGCGCCGACCTCGCTGTTCAACGCGGTCGCGCCCGGTATTCAGATTCCCCGTGCCCCGAACAACCGGACCAACACCGCGAATCCGTTCGAGTACAACGACAGCCGCTACGGCATGATCACGGGCCGGGCCGAGTATGACGTCCTGCCTGACACGACGCTCTACATCGCCGGCGGCGCCAGCCGCTACAATGAGGACTTCCTCACCTCGAATTACCGCGTGACGAGCGTGACCGGGCAGGCGACCAACCTACTCGCGATCCAGCCGCAGGAAATTCAGGGGCTCACCGGCGAGGTGGGCCTGCGCACCCGCTTCAGCACCGGCTTCCTCAATCATCAGGTGAACATCGCGGCCGTCGAGGCGAACAACAAGAACTTCCGCAGCGGCTTCGTCCCGCCCGTCTTCACCCCCTACACGATCAACATCTACAATCCGGTCTACCTGCCGACCGGATCGATTCCGACGATCGGGCTTCCCCGCTCCGCCGCGCAGCCGCTCTTCGCCCAGCTTTCCGCGCGCAGCGTGGCGGTGGCCGACACCCTGTCGTTCTTCGGCGACGACCGCTTCCTGCTGACGCTCGGTGGTCGCTATCAGGAGATCGACCAGCAGGGCTTCGCCACCCGTCCGGGGCCGACGCAGGGGCAGGTGACCTCGAACTATCAGGAGGGCCGCTTCAGCCCCGCCATCACCTTCGTGCTGAGCCCGTTCGAGAACCTGTCCTTCTACGGCAACTACATCGAGTCGCTCGACCCGGTGGCCGGCCCGCCCTCGACGGCGAGGAATGCCAACGAGATCTTCCCGCCCGCGGTGGGGCGGCAGAAGGAGATCGGCGTAAAGTACGATTTCGGCACCATTGCCGCCACGGCCGCTCTGTTCGAGATCGAGCTGCCGAGCGCCTTCACCGATCCCGCGACCAACATCTACTCAGTCAGCGCCCGTCAGCGGAACCGCGGCGTCGAACTCAACGTGTTCGGCGAGCTCGTCCCGGGCCTGCGGCTGCTCGGCGGCGTGACCTTCATCGACGCGGAACTGGTTCGGGCGACGAATGCGCTGGCCAACGGGAAGGCCGCCCCAGGCGTGCCCGACACGGCCTTCAACCTCTACGCCGAGTACGACCTGCCGCCGTGGCTGGCGCCGGGCCTGACCCTGACCGGACGGGCGATCTACACCAGCAGCATGTTCTACGATCAGGCCAACACCCAGTCGGTTCCGGACTGGACGCGCTTCGATGCCGGCCTGCGCTACACGACAGAGGGCGTGAACGGAAAGCCCGTCGTGTTCCGCGCCCTCGTCCAGAACCTGCTCGACGACTCGTACTGGGCCTCCGCCGCCCGCGGCTTCCTCGCCGTCGGCGCGCCGCGCACCTTCATCGTCTCCGCCTCCGTCGATTTCTGAGAGACCGACGCGTCGCTTCCAGCTCCGCCCTGCCCCGACATCGCGAAGGGGTAAGGGCGGACCGCTCGGTCGCGCACGCCTGGCCCGTCGATCGCCCCTCACGTGCGGGGCGCTCGGCGGGCTTTCGCATGTGCGCGCTCGATCCGCCCGCGATCTGCCGCTGAAACGAGCAGGCTTCGGCGGTGAACGGCCGGTCGCCCCCTCAGCGCTCCTGCCTTCCGGCGGCGATCACCGCCAAGCTGACCGGTCTGTGTGATTTGTGGCTTCTGGCACGGGTCCTGCAATGTGGTTTTTGACCACTTTGATGGATGCGTGGGAACTCGGGAGCCTCAGCATGGCCGGTACAATGGACCGCAGACGGTTTCTTCAGGCGAGCGCCGCCGCTGTGGGTTTTGCCCAGATCAATCCCGACTTCCTGGTCTCCTCGGCCTTCGCCCAATCGGGCAAGCCGCTGGTCTTCCTCTCGGCCGAGAACATCACCGGCAACTGGGACCCGACCGCCCACACCACGCTCTCGCAGAAGAACATCGAGGGCTTCGTGATGGGCTTCCTGACCCGCACGCCGATGACGCTCGATGACCCCGGCAAGGTCGTCTACGAACTCGCTACCGACATCCGGTTGCTCGATCCGCACCGCCTGCAGATCAAGCTGCGCAAGGGCGTGCAGTTTCACGACGGCAAGCCGTTCGGGCCCGAGGACGTCAAGGCGACCTTCGAGTACGGCGCGGGCAAGGACCGGCCGGCGCAGTGGTATCCCGGCCCGACCGAGACGCTGACGATCACCACGCCCGACGACGAGACCGTGATCGTCGACACTTCGAAGGGCGGCTACCCCGCCCACCTCTTCATTTTCCTGGCCTCGTTCCTCCCCATCCTCTCGGCCAAGGACGTGGCCGAGGGGCCGGGCGGCGCCCTCACCCGGCGCCTGAACGGCACCGGCCCGTTCCGCTTCGTCGAGCAGCGCGGCAACGACACCGTGCTCAAGGCCCATGACGGCTATTTCCGCGGCAAGCCGGGGATTCCCAGCATCAACTTCACCTTCACCGGCGACTCGACCACGCGGATGCTGTCGCTGATGAACGGCCAGGCCTCGATCGTCGAGCGGCTCGAACCCGAGCAGGTCGAGACGGTCAAGAACAACCCGAAGATCGCGATCAACGAGGTCGTCTCGGTCGAGAACAAGTATCTCTGGTTCCGCTGCTCCAAGCCGCCCTTCAACGACGTGCGGGTGCGCATGGCCGCCTGCCACTCGATCGACCGGGCGATGCTCTTGGAGATCCTCGGCGCGGCGGGCCACGCCTCGGCCAACTTCATCTCGCCGGTGAAGTTCGGCTACGTCGACCTCAAGAACTACCCGGCCTACGACCCGGCCAAGGCGCAGGCGCTGCTGGCCGAGGCCGGCTTCCCCAAGGGCAAGGGGCTGCCGCCGCTCGAATACATCACTTCGGTCGGCTTCTACCCGAAGACCAAGGAGTACGGCGAGGTCATCACCGCGATGCTCAACGAGCAGGGCTTTCCGGTGAGCCTCACGGTGCTGGAGCCGGCGGCCTGGAACGAGCGGCTCTACCACCGCCCCGGCGGCGGACCCGGCCACATGGTCGATTGCGGCTGGTCCACCGCCTCGCCCGAGCCGGATCTGGTGCTGCGCACCCACTTCCATTCCTCCTCGCATCGCATCACCGGCATCGAGGATGCGCAGATCGACGCGAGCTTGGATCGTGAGCGCGCGGCGCCGACGCTGGAGGAGCGCAAGGCCATCCTCCAGAACGAGACGATGCCGCTGCTGGCCGCCAAGATGCCGGCGCTGTCGCTGTTCACCTCGGTGATGATCCACGCGATGCAGCAGGAGCTGAAGGGCCTCTACATCTATCCGGACGGGTCGATCGACGCCTCGAAAACCGCCTGACCGGCAAGACCGCCTGACTGAACTTGTCCGCGCCCGGCGCGTGACCCGGCCCGCCTCCGCGGGCGGCCGGGCCCCGCCCCGCCGATTCCGTCACCGGACCCGATGCCCCGATGTTCGTTCTCAGTTTCCTCGCCCGGCGCCTCGCGCAGGGTGCGGTCATCATCTTCCTCGTCTCGCTGCTGATCTTCACCCTGCTGCGGGTGATGTCGGGCAACCCCGTGCGCCAGATGGTGGGCGGGATGGCGCCCGATTCCCTGGTGGAGCAGATCGCCACCACGATGGGCCTGCGCGATCCGATCATCGTGCAGTTTGGCCGCTACGCGGCAGGGGTGGTCCAGGGTGATCTCGGCCGCAGCTTCATGCGGCCGGCCAACGGCGCGGCGACGGGGGGCGCGAATTTCGACGACATGACCCGCGGCGAGCGGGCCGGGGTCGGCGATCTCATCCTCGACGCCCTGCCGATGACCCTGCAGCTCGCCGCCCTGGCGCTCGCCATTGCCCTGGTCTTCTCGGCCCTGCTCGGGATCGCGGCCGGCCTGCGCCCCGGTGGGTTCTTCGATCGGCTCGCCTTCGCGGTTTCCTCGGTCTTCATCTCGATCCCGAATTTCTGGCTCGGCATCGTGCTCGCCCTGCTCCTGTCGGTGAAGCTCGGCTGGCTGCCGGCGATCGGCTATGGCGGCTTCTCCTATACGGTGCTGCCGGCCCTCGTGCTCGCTGTCGAGCTGTCGCCGGTGCTGATCCGGACGCTGTCGAGTGCGGTGGCGGCGCAGATGGGCGAGTCTTACGTCGCCGTCGGCCATGTCCGCGGCCTGTCGCGCCCGCGCATCGTCGCCGCGCATGCCCTGCGCAACGCCTCGGTGCCGCTCCTCAACCTGCTCGGCGTGCAGTTCTCCTCGCTGCTCGGGGGCGTGATCATCGTCGAATACATCTTCGACTATCCCGGCCTCGGACTGCTGACGATCAACGCCGTGCTCCAGCGCGACTTCCCGCTGATCCAGGGCATCGCGATCGTCACCAGCGCGATTTTCGTCCTCATCAACATCCTCGTCGATCTCGCGGCGACCACCATCGATCCGAGGCTCGAATACTGATGGATGCCGTGGATTCTTCCCTGGCGCTGGCTCCACCCCGTGTCGATGTCACGGCATCGCGCTCCATCGGTCGGCGCATCCTCGGGCGTGCCGCCCGCTCCGGGGGCTTTCGCGTCGGCTTCGTCGTGCTCGCCCTCCTCGTGCTCGCCGCCGCGCTCTACCCGGAACTCAGCGGCATCGACCCGGCGATGCGGGACATCCGGGCGCGCCTGCTGCCGCCGCTGTTCCTCGGCGACAAGTGGAGCTGGGTGCACCCGCTCGGCACCGACCAGATCGGCCGCGACATGCTGGTGCGCTGCCTCGTGGGCCTGCGCTACTCGCTGCTGATCGGCGTGGCCTCGGTCGCCGTGACCGTCATCATCGGCTGCGCGCTCGGCACCGTCGCCGGCTATTTCGGCGGGCGCACCGACACGGTGATCATGCGGATCACCGACGCACAGCTCTCGATCCCGATGATCATCCTGGCGATCGCCGTGCTCGGCGCCGACCGCCCGACCATCCCTGCGATCATCCTCGTGCTCGGCCTGTCGAACTGGCCGGTCTATGCCCGCGTCATGCGCTCGGTGGTGATGGCCGAGCGCGGGCGCGAATACGTGCGCGCCGCGCAGGTCTCGGGCGCCACGCATCCGCGCATCATCCTCACGCTGCTCGTGCCGCTGCTGGTGCCGCCGCTGCTCTTCACCTCGGTGCTTGATGTCGCGCGGATGATGATCTTCGAATCGACGCTCGGCTTCCTCGGCCTCGGCGTGCAGCCGCCGACACCGACCTTCGGCAGCATCATCGCCGACGGGCGCAAATACCTGCTCAACGCGTGGTGGATCGCCACCATGCCGGGCGTGTTCCTGTGCCTCACGCTCACCGGCATCAACCTGATTGGCGCCGCCTTCGAGCGTGCCCGCAACTCGATCCACGGGGGCGCCTGATGGACCCGGTGCTCTCCGTCCGCGACCTCTCCGTCGCCCTCACCCTCCCCGGGCGTGAGCGAACCATTCTCGACGGGATCAGCTTCGACGTCGCCCCGCGGGAGATCGTCGGCGTCGTCGGCGCCTCGGGCGCCGGCAAGACCGTGCTGTCGCGCGCCGTGGTCAACTGGATCACAGCCCCGCTCGCCATCCGGTCCGGCACCGTGTCCTTCCGCGGGCAGGATCTGCTGGCGCTGCCGCCGCGGGCGATGCGGCTCTTGCGCCGCGACATCGCCTATGTCGGCGCCGACCCGATGGGCGCCCTCGACCCGACCCTGCCGGTCGGGCGCCAGATCGTCGAGAAGCTGCGCGCCGTCATGCCCGAAGTAAGCCGGAAAGAGGCGCAGGCGCGCGTGATCGCCCTGCTCGACGCCGTGCGCATTCCCTCGGCCACCGCGCGCTTCCACGATTACCCCTCGCAGTTCTCCGGCGGGATGATGCAGCGCGCGCTCATCGTCGATGCCATGGTCTCGAACCCGGCCCTGCTGGTCGCCGACAACGTGACCCAGCCCCTCGACGTGACGGTCGCCGCCCAGGTGATCCGCCTGATGCGCGAACTCACCGAGCGCTTCGAGACCGCGATCCTGTTCGTCTCCTCCTCGCTGCCCGTGGCCCGCGAGGCGGCGAGCCGCACCCTGGTGATCGATGCCGGGCGTCTGGTCGAGGAGCAGCCGACCGAGGCGCTGATCGCCGCCCCGCGCCACGCCTATACCCGCGATCTCGTCGCGCAGATCCCGGTGATCTGGGGCGAGCGCCCGCGCCTGCCCGCGGTCCCGAAGGCCCCCGGCGCGCGACCGCCCCAGCCGATCATCAGCCTGCGGGACGTGTCGCAGACCTACCGGGTGAAGCAGCGCGGGAGCTTTGCCGGCACGAGCGCGCTGCGGGCGGTCCGCAACGTCACCTTCGACATCGCCCAGGGCGACAGCTTCGCCGTCGTCGGCGAATCCGGCTGCGGCAAGTCCACCCTGATGCGGCTTCTGAGCCGCCTGGAGCGCCCGAGCGGCGGCAGCGTGCTGTGCGAGGGCCGTGACATCGCCGGTTTGTCGGGGGCCGAACTCCTCGGCTTCCGCCGCAAGCTGCAACTGGTGCTCCAAGACCCGTTCAACTCGCTGCCGCCGCGCACCGGCATCGGCGCCATGCTGGAAGCACCCCTGCGCACCCATGGCTGGCGCGACCCGAGAAAGATCCGCGAGCGGGTGCGCGCGGTGATGGACGATGTGGGGCTGCCGGTCGCGCTCTACGACGACCTGCCGCTCGGGCTGTCGGCCGGGCAGCGCCAGCGCATCAACGTCGCCCGCGCCATGGTGCTCGAGCCTCAGATCCTGCTCATGGACGAGACACTCTCGGCCCTCGACCAGACCGAGCAGTTCAAGCTGCTGGCGTTGTTCGAGAAACTGCAGCGCACGCACGGGCTGACCTACATCTACATCAGCCACGACCTCGCGATGGTGCGCAAAGCCTGCAACCGCATCGCGGTGATGTATCTCGGCGAGGTCGTCGAACTCGCCGACAACGAGCGCCTGTTCTTCGATCCCGGCCATCCCTACACCCGCGCCCTGCTCTCGGCGATGCCGGCCCTGGAGGCGCGGCGCTACCGGCCGGAGGATTGCCTGATGGAGGGCGAGCCGCCGAGCCCGATCGACCTGCCGCAGGGCTGCGCCTTCCGCTCGCGCTGCCCGCAGGCCTTCGACGCCTGTGCCACGCATCCCCCGTTCCTCACCGTGCGCGGCGCGCACGACTTCGCCGCCTGCCACCGCGTGCCGGGCGCCGGCGCCGCCCTGCTGGCGGGCGCTGCCTGATGCCGCCCCTTCCCGAGACAACGATGACATCCATGCCCGACATGATGGCCTTCGCCCCCGTGCGGATCGACCCCGCCCGCCTCCAGGCGATGATGGAGGCGGTCTCGGCCTTCGGCGCCGGGCCGGAGGGCGCCCTGACCCGCCTGACCCTTTCGCCGGAGGACGGGCAGGCGCGCGACTGGCTCGCCGCGTGGTTTTCCGCGCACGGCTTCACCCCGCGGGTCGATGCGATCGGCAATCAGTTTGGCTGTCTGGAACTGGCCGGACCCGGCGCGCCCACGGTGATGGTCGGCTCGCATCTCGACAGCCAGCCCAATGGTGGGCGCTTCGACGGCACGCTCGGCGTGCTCGCCGCCTGCGAAGCCATCCTGTCCGTGCGCGCGGCGCTCGAAGTGGCGGGCAGGAGGTCGGCCTGCAACTTCACGGTCGCCAACTGGACCAACGAGGAGGGCGCCCGCTTTCAGCCGAGCCTGCTCGGCAGCAGCGTCTTCACCGGTGCCGCCGGGCTCGACTGGGCGCTGGCCCGCAGCGACGGCGACGGCGTCACCGTCGGCGAGGCCCTGTCGCGGATCGGCTATGCCGGAAGCGACGCCGTGCCGGTGCCGGACGCCTTCATCGAGCTGCATATCGAGGGCGGGCCGATCCTGGAGCGCGAGGGCCTGCGCTTCGGCGCCTTCACCCGCTACTGGGGCGCCACCAAGTACCGCCTCGCCTTCCTCGGGCGCCAAGCCCATACCGGCCCGACGCCGATGGCCGAGCGGCGCGACGCGCTTCTCGGCGCCGCCTACCTGATCGCCGACCTCAAGGCCATGACGGCCGATTACGGCCTCGACCTGCACACCTCCGTCGGCCGGCTCGAAGTGCGGCCGAACTCGCCCAACACTGTGCCGAGCGAAGCGGTTCTGTTCATCGAGCTGCGCTCCGGCTCGCCCGCGATCTTGGAGGAGGCCGAACTCCGGCTGAAGGCGGCCATCGATCTGGCTGCCGCGCGCGCGGAGGTGGGTCACGAGGTGCGCGCCATCGACCGGCGCGCCGCCGGCCCGATGGCGCCGGGCCTCGTGCGGCTCGCCGAGCGCGCGGGCACGGCCAACGGCACGACGACGCGCCACCTCGACACGATCGGCGGCCACGACGCGGTCAGCCTCTCCGCCGTCTGCCCCTCGGTGGTGCTGGCCGTGCCCTGCCGCGGCGGCGTGATGCACCACCCGACCGAGTTCACGAGCCCGGAGGATCAGGCCTTCGGCACACAGGTGCTGGCCGACATGCTGATGATCCTCGCCACCGAGGGCATGGCCGCCCTCGAGACCGCGGGAGGGGACCGGTGAAGGCGCTGGGCACCCCCGAGGACGCGTCGGAGCGGCTGGCCGAGGCCGCCCTGGCGCAGGCTTTCTCCGCGCGGCCCGACCTTCGGGGCAAGGTGCCGCATTACGCCGTGGCGGTGTCCGGCCTCGCCTCGCCCTCCTATCACGGGGTCGAATCCACGACGTTCCATGTCACCGAGACCGAGGGCGCCGAACCGAGCCTGTTCCTCAAGGTCTCCGAGCCCTGCGCCGCCGCGCTGCTCGATCCCGCCGCCGCCTTCCGCGGCGCGCAGACGGTCGCTGCGCTGGGCCTCGCACCGGAACCGCTGCATTTCGCGGCGGATCAGGGCGCGATCCTGTTCCGGTGTCTCGGCCCGGATTGGCGCCCGGCCACCCTCGACAGGCTTCAGCAGCCGGACAGCATGGCCACGGTGATCGAGGCCTTCCGCCGGATCGGCGCGGGCGAAGCCCTCGGCCGGCCCTGGAACGTGTTCGACGCGATCCGCACCCTTTGTGCCCTGCTGGGGCCGGAGGCCGACGCCCTGCCGCCCGATGCGTGGTTCCTGTTCGACTGGGCCGAGGCGATCGAGGCGGCGCTGACGGCCGCCGGCACGGATGCCCGCCCGGCCCATGCCGACCCGCACGCCTCCAACCTGCTGTTCGGCCCCGGCGGCGCCCTGCAACTCGTCGATTTCGATATGGCCTGCGACACCGACCCCCATTACCAGCTCGGCGCGTTCCTCAACGAGGCCTGCACCTTCGAGGCGCCGATGAAGGCCGGCATCGAGATGGCGGAGGGGCGCTTCCGTCCGGACGTGTTCAACCGCGCCCGCGCCTATGCCGCCGCCGACGACCTGCACTGGGCCTTGCGCGCGCTGGCCATGGACCGGCTCTCGCCGCGCCGCGGGCTCGAATTTCGCAAATACGCCGCGTGGCGCTTCCTGCGCTGCCGGATGCTCGTCGGCCGGCCGGGCTTCGAGGAAACCCTGAGGGCGCTGTGATGGCCCGCTCGACGACGATCATCCCGTTGCTTCCCCCGCATCCTGAGAGGCCGCGAAGCGGCCTCGAAGGGGGCTCCCGTTCCCGCGCGAACCCCGGAGCCCCCTTCGAGGCCTCCGCTTTGCTTCGGCACCTCAGGACGGGGTTTGGAGCAGCGGGCCTGATGCGCGCGAGGGCCTGCGGTTTCGGCGCGCCGACCGAACGAGCTGTGAGGAGACGACCATGATCGCTCTGGGCCATGCCGCCACCGAGGCCGAGCACGCCTTCGAAGCGGCCCTGCGCACCGTCCCGCGCTGGCAGGGGCGCCCGACGCACTACCGCCCGGTGCTCGGCGGGATCAGCAACGTCAACTGGCGCGTCGAGATCGAGGGCGAGCCGCATCCCTACTTCGTCAAGATGCCGGGCCGCGGCACCGAGATGTTCATCGACCGCGCCGCCGCCCGCGCCGCCAGCCGGCAGGCGGAGGTGATCGGGCTGGGGCCCCGCACCTTCGACGATCTCGACGCCCACGGCATCGAGATCGCCGAGTTCGTGGACGGGCGCCGGCCCTCGACCAACCGCGACTTCGCCGACCCGGCCCTGCGCGCGGAGGCGATGCGCGTCTATCGCCGCTTCCACGCGGCCCCGCTCCTGCCGCTGACCAAGACCGTGTTCGACATGATCGACGAGCACGACCGGCAGGCCGCCGAACTCGGCGCGCTCCTGCCCCCCGATCAGGCCTGGCTCACCCGCCAGACCCGGCTGGCGCGGGCGGCGCTCGAAGCCTCGGGCCTCGACCTCGTGCCGTGCTTCAACGATCCGATGCCGGGCAACTTCCTCCTCGGCGAGGACGGCTCGATCCTGCTGATCGACTTCGAGTACGCCTCCAACAACGACCGGCTCTACGACATCGCGATTTGGAGCGGGGAGATGTTCTTCCCCGAGAGCGTCGATCGCGAACTGATCGAACAATATTTCGGCCGCTACGACGAGGCGCTGTTCGCGCGCCTGATGGTGCACAAGGCGCTCGCCGACGTGAAATGGTCGACCTGGGCGATGGTGCAGAACCGCATCTCCACCCTCGACTTCGATTTCTACAAATACGGGATCTGGAAGCACATGCGCGCCCGCTCGATCATGAACGACCCGCGCTGGCCGCTCTTCCTGAAGGCGCTCTGAGCGATGGATCTGGCTTTGCCCGCGACCGACCCTCTCGCCCCGGAAACCATCCTCGCCTTTGCCGCCGAACTGGCCGAGGCCGCGCGCCCGATCGCGCTCGCCTATTTCCGCACCCCGCTCGACATCGTGACGAAGGCCGACGAAAGCCCGGTGACGTTGGCCGACCGCGCCATCGAGGTGCGCCTGCGCGGCCTGATCGAGGCGCGGTTTCCCGATCACGGCATCTTCGGCGAGGAGATGGGGGTGAAGCCCGGAGCCACGCCTGGCAGCGGCCCGGTCTGGGTGATCGACCCGATCGACGGCACCAAGAGCTTCGTCACCGGCCTGCCGCTGTTCGGCACCCTGGTCGCCTTCCTCGACGGCGGCGTACCGGTCGCCGGGCTGATCGACATGCCGGCTTTGGGCGAGCGCTGGACCGGCGTGCCGGGGCAGGCGCGGTTCGGGGCCGAGCCCGCCCGCACCAGCACCTGCCGGAGCCTGTCCGCGGCGCGCTTCTTCACCACCTCGCCCGAGGGCTTCACCGGGGCGGACGAGGCGCGCTACCGCCGCCTCAGCGCAAAGACGGCCCTGCGCCGCTTCGGCGGCGATTGCTACGCCTACGGCCTGCTGGCCTCCGGCCATTGCGATCTGATCGCCGAGACCGGCCTGCAACCCTACGATTACATGGCCCTGGTGCCGGTGATCCGGGCGGCGGGCGGGGTCATCACCGATTGGAGCGGCGAAGATCTCACCCTCGCCTCCGACGGGCGGGTTCTCGCGGCGGCGACGCCGGACCTGCACGCCGAGGCTTTGGCGATCCTGCGGGGATAGGGGGACCTGAGACCGCCGGCTTCCCCGCGTCGCGGTTTGCCAAGGGGATGTCGCTGAGGTGGAAGCGACGGGGGGCCCGCCGAACAATAATTCCCGACAGCCAGATACGGCTCGGGAGGTCCCCATGCTCGATGTGACGCCGACCCCGCTTCAGCGCCTGCTGCGCGAGCGTCGCCCCGGCTACACCCTCGCGGCCCCGTTTTACCTCAGCCCCGAGGTGTTCGAGGCCGACATGGAGATCATCTTCGGCCGCCACTGGATCTATGTCGGCGTCGAGCCTGACGTGCCGGAGGCCGGCGACGTCATGGTCGTCGAGATCGGCAAGACTTCGGTCGCGATCGTGCGCGACGACGACAACGAGATCCGCGCCTTCCACAATGTCTGCCGCCATCGCGGCGCCCGGCTCGTCCATGACGAGAAGTCCACGGTCGGCAACCTCGTCTGCCGCTACCATTCCTGGACCTACGACCTCACCGGCAACCTGATCCATGCCGAGCATATGGGTCCGGACTTCAAGAAGAGCTGCCACGGCCTCAAGCCCGTGCATATCCGCTCGCTCGCGGGCCTGCTGTTCATCTGCCTCGCCGACCAGCCCCCGGCCGATTTCGACGAGATGGCCGCAAAGCTCGGCCCCTATATCGAGCCGCACAACGTGCGCGACACCAAGGTCGCCTTCCAGAAGGACATCATCGAGCCCGGCAACTGGAAGCTGACGATGGAGAACAACCGCGAGTGCTACCATTGCGGGGCCAACCATCCCGAGCTGACCGTGCCGCTCTTCGCCTACGGCTTCGGCTTCGCGCCCGAGGAGATGGACGAGCACGACCGCGCCAATGCCGAGCGCTACGGCTGCCTGCTCAAGACCCGCCATGGCGAGTGGGAGGCGGAAGGCCTGCCGTCGAAGGAGATCGACGAGCTCGACACCATGATCACGGGCTTCCGCACCGAGCGGCTGCCGCTCGACGGTGAGGGCGAGTCCCACACCCTCGACACCAAGGCCGCCTGCAAGCGGCTGCTCGGCAACCTCACCAGCGCCAAGCTCGGCGGGCTCTCGGTCTGGACGCAGCCGAATTCCTGGCACCACTTCCTCGGCGACCACATCGTCACCTTCTCGGTGCTGCCGCTCGATGCCGAGCGCTCGCTGCTGCGCACCAAGTGGCTCGTGCACAAGGACGCGGTCGAGGGCGTCGATTACGATCTCGCCAACCTCACCGGCGTCTGGGAAGCCACAAACGACCAGGACAGCGAACTCGTCGGCATCTGCCAGCAGGGTGTCGCGAGCCCGGCCTACGAGCCCGGCCCCTACTCGCCGCATACCGAGATGCTCGTGGAGAAGTTCTGCAACTGGTATGTCGGCCGCATGGCCGCGCATCTGGGGCGCTGAGCCATGGCCCCGGTCTCCTCCGAACCGGCCGCCCGGCGGCTGGCGGCCTCCGCGCCCTGGGATGCGGAGGTCGACGACGCCCTGGTGTGCCTCGCGGTGCGCGACGAGACGCACGACGTGAAGACCTTCGTGCTGGCGCCCAAGGCGCCCCGGCTCTTCGCCTACGCCCCGGGCCAGTTCCTGACGTTCTCATTTGAAATCGGCGGCGAGACCATCCACCGCTGCTACACGATCTCCTCGGCCCCGACCCGCCCGCACGCGGTCTCGTTCACGGTCAAGCGCGTGCCCGGCGGCGCGGTCTCGAACTGGCTGCACGACACTCTCAAGCCCGGCGACACCGTGCGCGCGCTCGGGCCGATGGGCGAGTTCTCCTGCTTCACCCACCCGGCCCCAAAATACCTGCTCCTGTCCGGCGGCAGCGGCGTGACGCCGATGATGTCGATGGCGCGCAGCTTCCACGATCTGGGCGAAGCCCGCGACGTCGCCTTCGTCCACTCCGCCCGCTCGCCCGCCGACATCGTGTTCCGGGGCGAATTGGAGACGATGGCCCGGCTCGATCCCGCCTTCCGCTTCCACGCGGTCTGCGAGACCGATTCCCCCAACGAGACCTGGGCGGGTCCGAAGGGCCGGCTCTCCCTCGACATCCTTCGCGATGCGGTGCCGGATTTCCTCGACCGGGAAATCTTCGTCTGCGGCCCGAAGCCCTACATGGATGCGGTGCGGGCCATGCTGAGCCAAGCCGGGTTCGACATGGCCCGGCACCATCAGGAGAGCTTCGACTTCGGCGAACTGCCGGAGGCCGAGCAGGAGGCTGCGGCGGAAGCCGAGAAGACCCTCGACACCGAGGCCGCGCCCGCGGGCGGCGTGCGCATCTTTCGGGTGGAGTTCGCCAAGACCCGCCGCGTGCTCGAATGCCCGGAGAACGAGACGGTGCTCGACGCCGCCCGCAAGGCCGGCATCCGCCTGCCCTCCTCCTGCGCCAAGGGCCTGTGCGGCACCTGCAAGTCGAAGCTCACCGCCGGCACCGTCGCCATGACCCATGCCGGCGGCATCCGTCAGCGCGAGATCGATGCCGGCATGGCGCTGCTGTGCTGCTCGAAGCCGACCAGCGACCTCGTCGTCGAACGCTGAACGAGCGGGCTCGGCCCCGCCCGCGACCCCACGCTTTCCCCATCGCCTTCGGGAGTCGTCCCGTGATCGCCAATGCCGACGCGCTCTTGAAGCCCCTCACCATCAAGGGCCTCACCATCCGCAACCGGGTGATGTCCACGAGCCACGCCCCCGGCTACGGCCGGGACGGCAAGCCGCAGGAGCGCTATCAGCTCTACCACGCCGAGAAGGCCAAGGGCGGCATCGGGCTCACCATGTTCGGAGGCTCGTCCTCGGTCGCCGTCGACAGCCCCGCCGCGCCCTGGAACCAGATCTCGGTCGCCGACGATTCGGTGATCCCGTTCTTCCAGCAGTTCTCGGACCGGGTGCACGCCCACGGCGGCAAGCTGATGATTCAGCTCACCCATATGGGCCGGCGCACCAAGTGGGACACCGAGCACTGGCTCCCCACCGTCTCGCCCTCGCCCCGGCGCGAGCCCGCCTCCCGCACCATCCCGAAGGAGATGGAGGCGGAGGACATCGCCCGCATCGTCAAGAGCTTCGCCCAGGCCGCGCGCCGCTGCCGCGAGGGCGGGCTCGACGGCTGCGAGGTCTCGGCCGCCCACGGCCACCTGATCGACCAGTTCTGGTCGCCGTCGGTCAACCAGCGCACCGACCAATACGGCGGCAGCCTGGAGAACCGGATGCGCTTCGGCATCGAGGTGCTGGAGGCGATGCGCGCGGAAGCGGGCGACGACTACGTCATCGGCATCCGCATGTCCGGCGACGAGATGATCGCCGACGGCCTCAGCCAGGACGATTGCGTCGCCATCGCCTCCGAATATGCCCGGCGCGGGCTCGTGGACTTCCTCAACATCCTCGGCGGGCAAGCGCGCGACCACATCGCCCACGCGATCTCGCTGCCGAACATGTCCTTCCCCGTGGCGCCGTTCCTGTTTCTGCCGAGCGCGATCAAGCGCGAGGTCGACGTGCCGGTCTTCCACGCCCAGCGCGTCACCGATCTCGCCACCGCCGCCCGCGCGGTCGCGGAGGGCCATGTCGACATGGTGGCGATGACGCGCGCCCATATCGCCGACCCGCATCTCGTGAAGAAGCTCTCCGAGGGCCGGGCCGACGACATCCGCCAATGCGTCGGCGCGGGCTACTGCATCGACCGGATCTATGTCGGCGGCGACGCGCTCTGCATCCAGAACGCCGCCACCGGCCGCGAGGCGACGATGCCGCACGAGATCCGCAAGGCGGATGTCCGCCGCCGGGTCGTGGTGATCGGCGCCGGCCCCGGCGGCCTCGAGGCGGCCCGCGTCTGCGCCGAGCGCGGCCACGCGGTGGTGCTGTTCGAGAAGAGCGGGCAGGCCGGCGGTCAGATCGGCATCGCGGCCAAGGCCGGCTGGCGCGAGGCGATGTCGGGCATCACCCGCTGGCTGGTGGCCCAGGTGACCAAGCTCGGCGTCGATCTGCGTCTCAACACCGAGGCGACCGAGGCGGCGGTGCTCGCCGAGAAGCCCGACGTGGTCATCGTCGCCACCGGCGGCACGCCGTTCCGCGGCCACGCCAAGGGCGCCGCGCAGCACGCGGTGACCACCGCCGAGGTTCTGGCCGGCGCGGTCGAGCCCACCGGCTCGGTCCTGCTCTACGACGAGATGGGCCAGCACAACGCCGCGTCGGTGGCCGAGCAACTGGCCAAGCGCGGATGCCTCGTGGAGATCGCCACCCACGACCGGATGGTCGCCGAGGAGGTCGGCACCACCAACCAGCCGATCCACCTGCGCGAACTCTACAAGCTCGGCGTGGTGATGAGCCCGAACCTGGAGCTGATCGAGATCTATCCCGAGGGCAACCGCTTCGTCGCGGCGTTGCGCAACACCATGACCGACACCGAGGAGGAGCGCCTCGTCGATCGCATCGTCGTCGATCACGGCACGCTGCCGGTGGACAGGCTCTACCACGGCTTGAAGGAGGCCTCCGTCAACCGGGGCCAAACCGACCCGGACGCGCTGATCCGCGGCGAGCCGCAGCCCTACGATCTGTCGAAGGGCTACGCCCTCTACCGCATCGGCGACGCGGTCTCGGGCCGCAACATCCACGCGGCGATCTACGACGCCCTGCGGCTGTGCAAGGATCTTTGATTGGGTTCCCCCTCTCCCCGCACGCGGGGAGAGGCCCGCAGGCACCCTGTCGTGCCTGCGGGAAGCGGAGGCGAAGCCGGAGCGGCGGTGAGGGGGCGGCTCAGGATGAGCCTCCTCCGGCCAGGCCCCCTCACCCTCGGCTGCCGCCTCGTCGCGCCGACGACAGGGTCGTCGCGACCCTCTCCCCGCGTGCGGGGAGAGGGGATGCACGGTCCTCGTAAGCCCCGTCCGGAACTGTCGCCCAGCCCGTAGGCCCACCGTCATGACCAGCTTCGTGCCCCTGACCACGGTGTTTCCCGGCCTCGTCTGGCTGATGGCGGCGCTCGCCCTCGTTCAGGGCTTGCGCCGTGCCGCCCTCTGGCGCGTCGGCGCGGCGGCGCCCGTGGCGTGGCTCGACGGGCTCGCCAAGCTGCCCCGGCGCTACCTCGTCGATGTCCACCACGTCGTGGCCCGCGACGCCTACGCCTCGCGCATGCATGCGGTCGTGGCCGGCGGCCTGATCGCGGCCTCGATCCTCACCGCGCTGGCGATCCTGCCGCCGCTGGCCGATTTCCGGCCCTACTGGTTCCTCGTGGCGCTCGCCTTCGGGGTCACGGCGGTCGGCTCGCTGCTCGTCGGCGCCCGGCGCTATCCGCAGAAGCAGAAGCGCCTCTCCGCCGGCCGCTTCCAGATCCTGCCGTTCCTCCTCGTCGCCTACGCCGTCGGCGGCACGATCACCGCCCTCATCCTCGCGCTCGGCGGCGGCGGTGGCCTGTTCGGTTCCGTCGCGCTCGCGCTCGCGGCGGCCGGCGGGCTCGGCCTCGCCTTCGAGGTGCGCCACGGCCCGATGCGCCACGCGGCGGCCGGCGCGCTTCACCTCGTCGCCCATCCCCGGCCCGGCCGGTTCGAGGGCCGCCCCGACACCGCGCTCCAGCCGCTCGACCTCGACGCGCCCCGCCTCGGCTCGGAGATGCCGGCCGACTTCACCTGGAACCGGCTGCTGTCCTACGACGCCTGCGTCAGTTGCGGGCGCTGCGAGACCGCCTGCCCGGCCTTCGCCGCCGGCCAGCCGCTGAATCCGAAGAAGCTGATTCAGGATCTCGTCGCCGGCCTCTCGCCGGCCGAGCCCGCCTATGCCGGCAACCCCTATCCCGGCGGCCGGGCGGCGGAGGGCGCGCGCGGGGCTTTGGCCCGGCTGATCGGGCCGGATGCGCGCATCCATCCCGACACTTTGTGGTCCTGCACCACCTGCCGCGCCTGCGTCGAGGAATGCCCGATGATGATCGAGCACGTCGACGCCGTGGTCTCCCTGCGCCGTCACGAGACGCTGGAGCGCGGGGCGCTGCCCGAGAAGGCCGTCGTCCCGGTGACGGAGCTGCGCCAGTCCGGCGATCCCGGCGGGCGCCCGCTGGCCTCGCGCACCGATTTTGCCGCCGGGCTCGACCTGCCGCGGATCGCAGAGCGTGAGCGGGTCGATGTCCTGCTCTGGCTCGGCGAGGGCGCCTACGACCTGCGCTACGGCCGCTCTTTGCGGGCGCTGGTCCGGCTCCTGCGCGAGGCGCAAGTCGATTTCGCGGTGCTGGGTGCGGAGGAGCGCGACACCGGCGACCTCGCCCGGCGGCTCGGCGACGAGGCGACCTTCCAGGCGCTGGCGCGGGAGAACATCGCGACGCTGGCGAAGTACCGCTTCAAGCGGATCGTCACCGCCGACCCACACGCGCTGCATGCCCTGCGCAACGAGTACCCGGCCTTCGGTGGCCACTACACCGTGACCCACCACACCGCCCTCCTGCTGGAGCTGATCCGGGCGGGCAAGCTCAATCCGGGCCGTCTGCCCGACCTCTCGGTCACCTATCACGACCCCTGCTACCTCGCCCGCTACAACGGGGAGACCGAGGCGCCCCGCGCGGTGCTCGACGCGATCGGCGTCACCCGCCGCGAGATGACCCGGTCCGGGCGCCGGGCGATGTGCTGCGGCGGCGGCGGCGGCGCGCCGGTGAGCGACGTGCCGGGCGAACGGCGCATCCCCGATATCCGCATGGCCCAGGCGGCCGAGACCGGCGCCGGGATCGTCGCCGTCGCCTGCCCCTCCTGCACGGCGATGCTGGAGGGCGTGACCGACCGCAAGGCGGAAATCCGCGACGTGGCCGAACTCCTGCTCCAGGCGGTGGAGGCGGGCCGATGAGCCGCCCGCGGCGCGACCCGCGGGCCGAGCGGGCGGCCTCCCTCGTCGCCGGCGAGGGCCCGCGCCCGCGCTACGATCGCACCCGTCGGGTGACCGGCTCCGCCCGCCCCCGCCGCGATCCGCGGGCCGAGCGCGCGGCGCAGCGCATCGATGGCCTTGCGCGGGCGCGCTACGATCTCAGCCAGATCGGCCGCCCTGTCGGCGAGGCGGTCACCGCCGTACCTCGCGCTGCGCCCGTGGCCGAGGTGCCGAAGACGGTCATCGTCGAGACGCCCGCCTTCCTCGTCGCGGTGGTGCCGGACGCCCCCGGCGGCCGCCTCTCGAGCCATGACCGGCAGGTGATCGGTGCGGCGCGCGCGCTCGCCGGGCGCGAGGGCGCCGTCGCGGTCATCGTGGAAGGGGAGTGCGAGGGGCTGGGTGCAGCGGGCGCCGACCGGATGCTCCGGCTCGAGCGCGCGGAGGGCTACGACCCGGCGGCCCGCGCCGCCCGCATCGAGGCCGCGCTCGCGGGCGTCGGGGCCCGCCACGTCCTGTTCCCGGAATCCCTCGATGGCGGCGACCTCGCCCGGCGCGTCGCGGTGGGCCTGAACGAGGCGCTGTTCACCAATGCCGAAGTGGTGGCCGCCAAGGGGCTGGTCCGCCCGGCCCGGGGCCGCCGGGTCGAGCAGAGCCTCGCCCCGCCCCGCCTCGCCACCGTGGCACCGGACGCGGTCGCCGACTATGCCGGCCCGCCGCGGGAGGCGCGCGCCCTGCCCTTCGAAGGGGCTGCGCTGGAAACCCCGAAACACATCGTCTCGGCGACGCGCATCCCGGCCGATCCCGCGACCGTGCCGCTCTCGCTCGCCGAGTTCGTGGTGTCGGCCGGCAACGGCCTCTCCGATCTCGACACCTTCCGCCAGGTGGTGAGCGCGCTGCACGCGACACCCGGCGCCAGCCGCGTGCTGTGCGATTCCGGGCTGATGCCGCGCCATACCCAGGTCGGCGCCTCGGGCACGGTGCTCGCGGCGACCTGCTACTTCGCGCTCGGCATCTCCGGGGCGCCGCAGCATCTCCAGGGGGTGGCCGGCTGCGAGCATGTGGTGGCGGTCAACACCGATCTCCACGCGGCGATGATCGAGCGGGCCGGCCTCGCCATCGTGCAGGATGCGCAGGCCGTAATGCCGGCCCTGCTGCGGCTGCTGGCGGAAGAGGCCGCCGGGTCGGGGAAGGCGTCATGAGAATCGCGGTCCTTCTCTCCGCCGGGCTCCATCCGGTCTCCGGGGCGCCCGTGCTGCCGCGGGTCGAGGCGCAGGCGATCCGGATGGCCGCCGGGCTCGGCGCGGGGTCCGAGACCTTCGGCCTGCATGCCGGGCCGGATGCCGCCGCCCTCGGCGAGGCGCTGGGCCAGGGCCTGCCCCGGATCGAGCATATCAGGATCGCGGCCGGCGACGACCCGGTGCCCGCGCTCGCCGCGCGGCTCGCCGAACTTGCCCCAGACCTGATCCTGGCCGGGCGGCGCAGCCAGGGCGGCGAGGAGAGCGGCCTCGTGCCCTACGCACTGGCCCGCGCCCTCTCAATTACCCTCATATCCGACGTGGTCGCGGCGGCGCTCGAGGTGGAGGGCGACCTGCGGCTCGATCAGAGCCTCGGGCGGGGCGCCCTGCGCCGGGTGGTGGTGCGGGGACCGGTCGTCGTCACCTGCCATCCGGACGCCCCCGCCCCCCTCGCCTACGCCTATGGCCGGGCCCGCCGCGGGCGCGTCGAGGCGCTGGCCGTCGCGCCGGCATCACTTCCGGCTCTCGCCTTGGCGGTAGAGGAGCGGCCCTATCGCCGCCGGCCCAAGATCGTGAAGGGCGCGCCCGCGGGCGGCTCGGCGGCGGAGCGGCTGAAGGCGGCCACCGGCGAGGGTGGCTCGGCCGCGAGCGGCCGGCTCTTGGTCGAGCCCGATCCCGAGGACGCCGCGCGCGAGATCCTGGCCTATCTCCGGCAGATCGGCGTGCTCGCCCCGCCAGCGGAACCGAAGACCTGAGGAAAGCGAAACGATGCCCCTGAGCCCCGACGACCTGCTGACGCGGCTGCGCGAGCGCGGCATCGCCTACAAGCTCTACGAGCACGAAGCCGTGCTCACCGTCGAGGCGATGATGGCGATCTGCGGCGACATCGCCGGCGCCCACACCAAGAACCTGTTCCTGCGCGACGGGAAGAAGACCTACTTCCTCGTCACGCTCCAGCATGACGCGCAGGTCGATCTGAAGGCGTTCCGCGCCGTGCTCGGCGCCCGCGGCGGCCTGTCCTTCGCGAGCCCCGATGCCTTGCGCGAACAGCTCGGGGTCGAGAGCGGGGCCGTGTCGCCGCTTGCGGCGCTCAACGCCGCGCCGGGCAGCGTGCGGGTGTTCCTTCAGGACAGCCTGCTGGCGGAGACGCGGGTCAACATCCACCCGCTCGTCAGCACGCGCACCCTCTCGCTCGTCCCGGCCGATCTCGTGGAGGTTCTGCGGGCCGAGGGGCACCAGCCCACGGCGGTCGCCCTGCCGGAGAGCGCGGCGGCCTGACGATCCTCAGAGCCTGTTCGATGTGCGATGGCAGCACCGCAGGCCGTGTTCTCTTCCCATCCGCGACCTCATCCTGAGGTGCCGGAGCAAAGCGGAGGCCTCGAAGGAGGGCTCCAGAGAGCACCGCGATCCCTGGAGCCCTCCTTCGAGTCTCGCTGACGCGAGCACCTCAGGATGAGGGCGCGGGTGGGATCGCGTAAAAGTGCCTCACACAATGCCTAGCGGATTGCCCCCGCTCCCGCGCTGACGGCGCGGCGGGCATCGTGAGAGCATTCGATCGGTCACGTCAAACCGGCCCTCAGGCGCGCTGGATGGCCATCGGGAAGGCGAAGGACAGGAACAGCGTCTCGCTGGCCTTCGCCTCGACCGGGGCCGGCTCGATGCGGGAGCGCAGACCCGGCAGCGCGGCCCAGCTCAGGCCGATATCGGCCAGTGCCGCGTCGCTGAGGTCCATCAGAGCCTCTTCATCCGCCCGAGCGCGGAGCCGGGCGCGAACACTTTCGAAAACCTTGCCGAACATGAGATGAGCCTCGATCGCGCCGTCGTTGATCAAGACGAGGACGGCCCGCGTCGGAACTCATATGATCCTTCCTCTGTCCTCGGAGGAGCGCGGAAGCTTGGGAGCAGACTTGCTCCATGCGCATGCATTGAGCAAGAAGGCCCAAAATTTAGCGAATTGCTCACCTGTTTTGCATGAAGCCGCCGGTCCGGCCGGGCGTTGCCGGCGGCGCGCCGCCCTGCCGAAAAGCGGAATCGACGCAAAAACCCCTCCTCCGGGGCCGGAAGAGGGGTTGCGGGATCGGTCGGTGCCGGTGTGATCGGGAAAGGGCCGACACGGGTCCGATCGGCGCTTCGTGCAGCGGAGGGACGCCGCGCACCCTGCTGCGGCGTGCCGTACGGCACGCCCCCCAACGCCGGTCGTTCTCACCCGCGAAGGCGGGCGCGATGCCTCAGCAGGCGGCGACGTTGACGGCGAGCCCCCCGAGCGAGGTTTCCTTGTACTTGGCCTGCATGTCGTGGCCGGTCTGGCGCATGGTCTCGATCACCTCGTCGAGGCTCACCCGATGCTGGCCGTCGCCGCGCAGCGACAGCGAGGCCGCCACCACCGCCTTGTTGGCGCCAAAAGCGTTGCGCTCGATGCAGGGCACCTGGACGAGGCCGGCGATCGGATCGCAGGTCATGCCGAGATGGTGCTCCATGGCGATTTCGGCGGCGTTCTCGATCTGGAAGGCCGAGCCGCCGAGCGCCGCGGTCAGCCCCGCCGCCGCCATCGCCGCGGCCGAGCCGACCTCGCCCTGGCAGCCGACCTCCGCCCCCGAGATCGAGGCGCGGGCCTTGATCAGCCCACCGATGGCGGCGGCGGTGAGCAGGAACTCGCGCCCGCGCTCGTCGCTCCAATCGGGGCAGAAGTCGCGGGTGTAGCGCAGCACCGCCGGGACGATGCCGGCCGCGCCGTTGGTCGGTGCCGTCACCACCCGGCCGCCCGAGGCGTTCTCCTCGTTGACGGCCAGCGCGTAGAGGCTGATCCAATCCATGATCTCGTGGGCCGGGCGGCTGTTGGCGAGCTTCGTCGCCTCCAGCGACTCGTAGAGCCGCTTGGCCCGCCGCCGCACCCGCAGGCCGCCGGGCAATTCGCCGTCCATGCGCAGGCCGCGCTCGATGCAGGCGAACATCGCATCGCGGATCGCGTCGAGGCCGGCATCGATCTCGTCGCGCGGGCGCAGGGTCAGCTCGTTGGCGAGCTGGATCTGCGGGATCGTCAGCCCGGTGCGCAGGGTCAGGTCGAGGAGTTCGCGCCCGCTGCCGAAGGCGAGCGGGGGTGGCACGCACTCCGCATGACCCGCCGCGGCGGCTTCCGCCTCGGCGGCGGTGACGACGAAGCCGCCGCCGACCGAATAGAAGATCTGGTCCTCGATCAGCGCATCCCCGGCATCGTAGGCGCGAAAGCGCATGCCGTTGGTGTGCAGCGGCAGGATGTCCTTGAAGTTGAAGACGAGGTCGCGCTCGGGCTCGAAATGGACGCCCGGAATGCCGAGATCGCCGGTCCGGCGCAGTTCGTCGGCGAGCGGCGCCGTCCGATCCGGGTCGATGGTGGAGGGCGCGTGGCCCATGAGCCCGAGCAGGATCGCCACGTCGGTGCCGTGGCCGCGCCCGGTCCAGGCGAGCGAGCCGTAGATCTCGGCGCTGACGCGGGCGACGCCAGCGCGGGCGAGCACGGTCTCGCGGAACCGGCGCCCGGCGATCATCGGCCCGACGGTGTGGGAGCTCGACGGACCGATCCCGATCTTGAACAGATCGAAGGTGCTGATCATCGGGTCCGTTGCTCTCTCAAAAGGCGGCTCTCCCCGACATGGATGCAAGTTCGGGGGCGATGCGCGTCATGGCAGGGTGCCGGGGCCGCGCGGGAGCCATAGGGACGAGATGGGCTCGCCGCCAACGTGTATCAATCCTGCATCAATGCGCGGCGGACCCTTCGACCCCGAAGACGGCCTCATTGAGGAAGCCGTGGACGTAGGTCGAGAACGAGCGCCAGCACTCGACGCGGTAGAGCGGGGCGGCGGTGGCGCGGATCAGCACGATCTCGGACTTGCCGAGCAGCGTGCGGGTGGCGCTGCCCGGCGGGAAGGCAGCCTCGGACAGGTCGAGCGGGCAGCCGGCATTGAGCACCGCCGCGGCCTGCCGGCCCGACACGTCGATGCCGACATTGCGGTGCGAGACGTCGACCAGCGAGTGGGGCAGCCCGGCGAGCGCCTCGTGGATGCGGCCCTGAAGCAGGTCGGCATCGGCCTCGGGACCGCCGACGAGCCACTCGTCGGGCCCGAGGCGGGCGAGCCAGACCTCGCCGTCGGTGCCGACCGTGTTGATCGGCGCATCGAGCGCAAGCCCGGCGAGCTTCGGGGCGGCGCCGGCGGCGAGCCGCGCCCGCAGGGAGAAGCGCGCTTCGGCGCCCGCGGGCCGGACCGAGACGCCCGAACCGGCGGGGGCCGAGCGGGACAGAGCGCCGAGCGGCAGGGCGCGGGCGGCGCGGTAGCGGGTCTCAAGCATTGATGCGCTCCCCCTGGACGTCGAAGAAGACCGGTTCGCAGACGGTGACGCGGGTGAACCCGTCCGGCGTGGTGACGAAGAGATGGCCGCTCATCCGCTCGCGTCCGCCCTCGACCAGGGCCAGCGCGATGGAGCGGCCGCAATTGGCGCTCCAGTAGCTCGACGTGACGTGGCCGAGCATGCGCATCGGGATCGGCTGATGGGTATCCGTGACGATCTGCGCGCCCTCGTCGAGGACGAGCTTCGGATCGTCGGTCATGAGGCCGACGAGCTGCTTGCGGCCGGTGGCGACGACGTCGGGGCGCGCCAGCGAGCGCTTGCCGACGAAGTCCCCCTTGGCCTTCGGGATCATCCCGGCCATGCCGACATCGTCCGGGGTCACCGTGCCGTCGGTCTCTTGGCCGACGATGATGTAGCCCTTCTCGGCGCGCAGCACGTGCATCGTCTCGGTGCCGTAGGGCGTGATGCCGTGGGCCCGGCCCGCCTCGAACACCGCCTCCCAGACCGCGCGGGCGTGGTCGGCGGGCACGTTGATCTCGAAGCCGAGTTCACCGGTGAACGACACCCGGAACAGCCGGGTCGGCACGCCGCAGATCGTGCCTGAGCGCATCGCCATATGCGGAAAAGCGTCCGGCGACAGGTCGATGCCGTCGACCAGCGGCGCGATCACGGCGCGGGCCTTCGGGCCCTGCAGCGCGATCACCGCCCATTGCTCGGTGGTCGAGGTCAGGAACACTTCAAGCTCCGGCCACTCGGTCTGGAGGTAGTCCTCCATGTGGCCGAGCACGCGGGCAGCACCGCCGGTGGTGGTGGTGACGTGGAAGCAGGTGTCCGAGACGCGGGCGACGACGCCGTCATCGAGGATGTAGCCGTCCTCCTTGAGCATCAGCCCGTAGCGGCAGCGCCCGGGGGCGAGCTTGGTCCAGGGGTTGATATAGAGGCGGTTCATGAACTCGGCCGCATCCCGGCCGACGATCTCGATCTTGCCCAGCGTCGAGGCGTCGAAGATGCCGACACCCTCGCGCACCGCCTTGCACTCGCGGGCGACCGCGGCGTGCAGGTCCTCGCCGTCCTTCGGGAAGTACCAGGCGCGCCGCCACAGGGCGACGTTCTCGAACAGGGCGCCGTGGGCCTCGGCCCATTCGTGGATCGGCGTGGTGCGGATCGGATCGAACAGGGCGTGGCGGGCGGGGCCCACCAGCGCGCCGAAGGTCACCGGGGTGTAGGGCGGCCGGAAGGTCGTGGTGCCGACGGCGGGCAGCGCCTTGTCGAGCTGCCCGGCGACGATGCCGAGCGCGTTCATGTTCGAGGTCTTGCCCTGGTCGGTCGCCATGCCGGTCGTGGTGTAGCGTTTGACGTGCTCGATCGACTGGAAGCCCTCACGCACCGCGAGCTTGATGTCCTTGGCGGTGACGTCGTTCTGGTAATCGACGAAGGCGCGGACCTTGGTCGGGTTCGCGTCGGTGGGCATGATCCGCACCGGCTGGAAACCGGTCAGCGTCTCCGTCGCCCTGAAGTCCTGCCGTGCGTCGGAACCCGCCGCGGCGGCACCGGCGGCGAAGCCCTCCGCGAGGCAGGCGGCGAGGTCGTAGCTGCCGTGGGCCGCACCCGCCGAGCGCTCGTCTTGAGCCGAGCGGCTCGGCACGAAGGCATCGATGCCCTCGTCGTAGGCGAGCTTGCCGCGGGACTGCGAGAACAGGTGGACGGCGGGCGTCCAGCCGCCGGACATGCCGACGCAGTCGCAAGGGAGAATGCGACGGCCGCCGCACCGGCCGTCGCTCCCGACAGGCGCCACGATGAGACCCGTGACGCGCTTCCGGCCCTTCGATCCGACCACGGTGTGGCCGGTCAACACGTCGACTCCGGCGCTGCGCAGGCGTGCCAGCTCCGGTCCGCAATCCGCTTCCAGACGCAGATCGACGAGAGTGACGTCGAGGCCCGCCGCACGCGCATCGAGCGCGGCTTGGTAGGCGGAGGCGCCGCTCGTGGCGAAGACGAGCTTGCGGCCCGGCGCCACGCCGTAACGGTTGAGGAAGACCCGCACGCTCTCGGCGAGCAGGATGCCCGGCCGGTCGTTGTCGGCGAAGACGAGGGGGCGCTCGTGGGAGCCGCCAGCGAGCACGACCTGCTCCGCCCGCACCTGCCACAGGCGCTCGCGGGGCGCTTGGCCCGCGGCGGAGGACAGGTGGTCGGTGACACGCTCGGTCATCGCCACGTGGTTGTGGTTGTAATAGCCGAAGGCGGTGGTGCGGGGCAGCAGGATGACGTTCTCGCGGGCGTCGAGCTCGGCCAGCGTCTCGGCAAGCCAGTCCGCCGCCGGGCGTCCATCGATCTGCGAGGTCGTGTCGTGCAGGAGCGTGCCGCCGGGCTCGGGGCCCTCGTCGGCAAGGATCACGCGCTTGCCGGTGCGCGCCGCGGCGAGCGCGGCGGACAGACCCGCCGGGCCGGCGCCGACGATCAGCACATCGCAATGGGCGTGGCGGTTGGCGTAGCGGTCGGGATCGGCCACCGTCGGCGCCTTGCCGAGACCGGCGGCGGCGCGGATGAACGGCTCATAGACCCGGTCCCAGAACTTCCGGGGCCACATGAAGGTCTTGTAGTAGAAGCCCGCCACGAAGACCGGCGACAGCAAATCATTGATGGCGCCGACGTCGAATTCGAGCGACGGCCAATGGTTCTGCGAGGTCGTGCGCAGGCCTGAGCGGGCCTCGACCACGGAGGCGCGGTTGTTCGGGTCGATCCGGCCGGGCCCACGATCGACCGAGAGCAGCGCGCTCGGCTCGTCGGGGCCATGGCTCAGGATGCCGCGGGGGCGGTGATACTTGAACGAGCGCCCGACGAGGTGGATGCCGTTGGCCAGCAGCGCCGAGGCGACGGTGTCGCCGGCGAATCCGTGGACCGGCTTGCCGTTGAATTCGAAGACGATGGGGCGGGTGCGGTCGACGCGTCCGCCGCGGTGACAATCTGAACGGCTGTGCCATCTCACGCCCTCGTCTCGCTCTGGGTGGATTGGGTGGGCTTCGCCCCCATCGGATAGGTCTCGACGAAGCGGTCGCTGATCGTGTCGCGCAGGGCGTTGAACCAGCGCCCGCAGCCGTGGACGTGGCACCAGCGCTCGGCATGCACGCCCTTGGGGTTGGCGCGCACGAACAGGTGCTCGCTCCAGGCGCCGTCATCGACGGTCATCGGGTCGGTGGGCCGCGCGATATGGGCTTGGCCGCCGCACCGGAACTCGGTCTCGGGCCGTTTGCCGCAATGGGGACAGGCGATCAGCAGCATGGGTCTGGCTCCCGACGGATCAGTGCGCGACGGCCGCGGCGGCGGCCTCGTCGATGAGGCGCCCGGTGCGGAACCGGTCGAGGGTGAAGGGCGCGTTGATCGCGTGCGGCTCAGCCGTCGCGAGCGTGTGGGCGAAGACGTGGCCCGAGCCCGGCGTCGCCTTGAAGCCGCCAGTGCCCCAGCCGCAATTGACGAACAGGTTCGGCACCGGGGTCTTGCCGATGATCGGCGAACGATCCGGTGTCACGTCGACGATGCCGCCCCAGGAGCGCAGCATCCGCATCCGGGTGAATTGCGGAAACAGTTCGCAGATCGCGTCGAGCGTGTGGGTGGTGATGTGGAGGCCACCCTGCTGGCTGTAGGAGGTGTACTGGTCGGTGCCCGCACCGATCACCAGTTCGCCCTTGTCGGATTGCGACAGGTAGGCGTGGACCGCGTTCGACATCACCACGCAGGGGAAGCACGGCTTGACCGGCTCGGAGACCAAAGCCTGGAGCGGGTAGCTCTCCAGCGGCATCGACACGCCGGCCATCGACATCAGCGTCGAGGTGTGGCCGGCGGCGACCACGCCGATCCGGCCGGCGCCGATGAAGCCGCGGGTCGTCTCGACGCCCACCGCCGCACCGGAGGCATCGCGGCGGATGCCGGTGACCTCACAATTCTGGATGATATCGACGCCGCGGTTGTCGGCGCCGCGGGCATAGCCCCAGGCTACGGCGTCGTGGCGGGCGGTGCCGGCCCGGCGCTGGAGCGCGCCGCCGAGCACGGGGTAGCGTAGGCTCCCGGAGATATCGAGCGGCGGGCAGAATTCCTTGCACTCTTCCTTCGAGAGCCACTCGTTGTCGATGCCGTTGAGGCGGTTGGCGTAGACGTGGCGCTTGAAGCTCTGAACGTCGTGGATGTTGTGCGCGAGCATCAACACGCCGCGCTGGGAGAACATGATGTTGTAGTTCAGCTCCTGGCTGAGTCCCTCCCAGAGCTTGAGCGCGTGCTCGTACATCGCCGCGCTCTCGTCGTAGAGGTAGTTGGAGCGGATGATCGTGGTGTTGCGGCCGGTATTGCCGCCGCCGATCCAGCCCTTCTCCAGCACTGCCACGTTGGTGATGCCGTGCACGGTGGCGAGATAATAGGCGGTCGCGAGGCCATGGCCGCCGCCGCCGACGATGACGACGTCGTAGCGGGGCTTGGGCTCGGGGGCACGCCATTGGCGGCCCCAGCCGGTATGACCCCGCAGGGATTCGGAGAGCAGCGACGTGAGGGAGAAGCGGCGCATCGGTCGACCTCGCGGTGTTGAGCGATCATGGTCCGCGCCCCGCGGCGGGGCTTGATCGACGGCGACCGCGAGTTTGAGATTCCCGACTTCGATCGATTTCCCGGCCTGTCCCGCCGAAACGCCGCCGCGCGGCTTCGATCGGGCTGTTCGGCGGTCTGTTTCGCGCGGCCGTTCGACCGACAAACCGGATGGCCTGCCCGATCACGCGGCGGTGATCCGAGGGGCAAACAAGAATTATTCTGTTGCCTTCGGCGGTCGATCGGAGATTAAGTTCCGGTGTGGGCGTCGTCTCTGCGGAGGTGCTGCGTTCGATCGACCGTGCCGGGTACAGCCGGAGCGACCCCGAATCGCTCCCCCGCCGGCACAAGGATCGCCGCGGCACGCGATTTGCCCACCAAGCCGCGGCACAGGCCGACAAACGGTGGTCGGGATGGAAATGACGATCGCGGCCGGGGCCACATGCCCGGCAGGTGTTGCTGCGGCGAGCGAGGCCGTGACCGGGAGAGCCATCTCCGTCGGTTTCATGCTGGTCGATCGCTTCTCGATGATCGCCTTCTCCTCGGCGATCGAGCCCCTGCGGCTCGCCAACCGCGCGGTCGGCCGCGATCTCTACCGCTTCTCGCTGTGGTCGGAGGACGGCACCAAGTGCACCGCCTCGAACGGGATCGAGGTCAAGGTCGCGGGCCGCTTCTGCGATGCGCAGGACTTCGACATGCTGGTCGTGTGCGGCGGCATCGACATCCAGCATCCGGATCACCGCGCCCTCCATTCGGCCCTACGCCGATGCAGCGCCCGCGGAGCGGCGATCGGCGCGGTCTGCACGGGCACCTACGTCCTGGCCAAGGCCGGCCTCCTCGACGGCTACCGGGCGACGATCCACTGGGAGAACCTGCCGGGCCTGGTCTCGGAGCATGACGGGCTGGAGATCGGCTCGGACCTGTTCGAGATCGACCGCAACCGCTTTACCTGCGCCGGCGGCACCGCGGCGGCCGACATGATGCTGTCGCTGATCGTGCGCGACCACGGGCCGAGCGTGGCCTCGGAGGTCGCCGACCAGCTCATCCACCACCGCATCCGCGAATCCGGCGAGCGCCAGCGGATGGACCTGCGCATGCGCCTCGGGGTCTCGCACCCGAAGCTGCTGCGAGTGGTGGGGCTGATGGAAACCTCGCTCGCCGAGCCGCTCGGCAGCCAGGAACTCGCCGACGCGGTGCAGCTCTCGACCCGCCAGCTCGAACGGCTGTTCCTGAAGTATCTCGGCCGCTCACCGGCCAAGCACTATCTGCGCATCCGCCTGGAACACGCCCGCAACCTGATCCGCCAGACGGCGATGCCGCTGCTCTCTGTGGCGTTCGAGTGTGGCTTCACCTCGGCCTCGCACTTCTCGAAGGCCTATCTCGACTGCTTCGGCCAGCCGCCGAGCGCGGAGCGGAAGCTGGTGCAGACGCAAGGCAGCGTGCGCGCCTGAGCCGCCGCGGCCGTTCGGGCCACGCCCATTCCCATCACCTGATCAACGCTTAAGCATTCGTGGCCGCGTGCTGACGCAGATTTCGGCGAGATTGAATCTCGGTAGGGCCGCTGGACCTGAAAACGAAAACGCCGGCTCCCAGGGAAGCCGGCGCGCCGCTCGCGAAACCACCAATTCTAGAAATAATAGCCGATGTTCATGATGAACCGCGACTTGAAGCGGTTCTCGCCGCCCTGGGCGAGGCCGTTGTTGAACTCGCCGACGCCGACATAGGGGTCGTTCCGGCCGATGGCGGCCTCGGTGTAGATGATCAGGTTCGGATCGGCGGTCAGGGTCCAGGCGCCGCCCAGCGTAAAGCGCTCGCTGGCCCGGAAGTTTGCTTTGTCCTTGTAGAAGGCACTGAAGCCGGCGAAGGGCACCACGGTGAACGGGCCGATCGGATCGGGCACCTTGTAGGTCACTTCCGCCGAGACGAAGTTACCGCGCGCCGCGAGGTTGTACGAGAAGTCGAAGCCGCCGACCGTGACGAGATCATTGCCGAAGGGGTTTCGCGGGTCGATGTCCTGGCGAACATAGATCGCCTTAAAGCCCCAGGGACCGTAGGTGCCGAGGGCGTGCACGCCTTCGAGCTGCTTGGTGCCGGTCTGGCGCGTGTCGAAATTGTAGATGTCTGAGTGCCAGATCGAGGCGCCGAAGGCGAGCGAGACGTCATCGTTCTTGACAACGAAGTACTCCGCCCGGCCGATGAACATGTTCTGTTCGGCGTTGTTGGTTCCGAACGTGACGTAGGGGTCGGCCCGGACGATCGCGGTGGAGTAGCGCGCGCTGTCCGGGCTCAGGCCAAAGGCGTTGGGCGCGGAGCCCGGATAGAACCCGACCTGATAGTTGAAGTCCGGCTCGACATGCGAGAACTTGACGCCGAGATTGTACACTTCCTCCAGGCCCATGGTGAAGCCGAGGGTTTCAAGGAAGCTCGTCCCGAAATACGGGGTCAGGCCGAAGGGGGCCTGGTTGATGCCGGCGGTGATGCTGTCTTCCGGCGTGAACTTGTAGCCGACATAGGCCCACATCGGGTAGCTCACCTCGCCCGGATTGCCGCGATAGCCGCTGCGCGGGCCGTAGATCGAGCTGCCGCCGTAGAACCGGTACTGCGCCGAGCCGAAGATCGTATCGGAATCGTAGGTCGCCTTGAACGCGAGGGTATCGAAGTCGAAATTCTCCCGCGCCTTGCGCACGCCGCCGCGGCTGGCATCGTCGAAGCGCCAATCGTAGCGGGCGCGGATGGCGCCGCCGAAGGTGAAGGTGCCCGAGTCGGTCTTGCCCTTCGGCGGCCCCAGATCGAAATTGCTGCGGGATTCGGGCGCGTAGCGCGGATCGGGGACGGCAATCGGCTGCTCGCTGTTGGCTTGACTGGGCTCGGCATTGACCTCGACCGGGCCCTGCGTCTGCGCAGCGGCTGTCGATGGGCACAGCATGACCCCCGCGGCACATGCCACAAGGGCAGCCGCCAAACCGTTCGCCGTCATTTGCCTTAACCCCTTGAATGAAGACCCAGGTCGCCTTCCGAGCTGTTTCCCGTCGTTTTCTTATGTCTCGGACCGGGCCGTCACTTCAGCCAGCCATCGACCGTCGCGCGATTCTGCGCGATCCACTTCGCGGCGGTCGCCTCGGGCTTGGCGCCCTTTTCCTCGTTCTCCGCCATCACGGCTTCTTCGTCCTTGATGGTGAGCTTGAACTTCTGGAGGATCGCGTAGACCTCGGGCAGGTCGTCCTTGAGCCCCTTGCGGGCCAGCGTGTTCACGCTCTCGGCCTCACCGAAGCTCTTCTTGGGATCGTCGAGATATTTCAGGTCGTAGCGCGCGAACATCCAGTGCGGCGTCCAGGCCGTGACGACCACGTCCTTCTTCTGCCGCACCGCATCCTTCAGCGCGCTGGTCATCGTGGCGTCGCTGCCGTCGAGCAGCTTGACCTTGAGGCCGTAGGCCTTGATGGCCGCCTCGGAACTCTTCATCACGCCGGCGCCGGGATCGATGCCGATCACCTTGCCGTCGACCTCGGAGGCCTTGGTCGCCAGATCCTCGATCGAGTTGAGGGACGAGGTGGCGGGCACGGCCCAGCCGATCCGCGCCCCCGTGACGTTCGGGCCGATCAGGTCGATGCGGTTCTTCAGTTTTTCATAATAGGCGCCCTGCGTGACGGGGAGCCAGGCCGCGACGCTCGCATCCGCGTCGCCGGTCGCCACGGATTGCCACATGGCCGCCGCCGCGAGCGGAATCGTCTTCACTTGGTAGCCTTTTTCCTCAAGGACGAGCTTGAGGATGTTGGTGGCGACCACGGCGTCGGCCCATTCCACGTAGGCGAGCCGAACCTGCTTGCCGGCTGCCTCGGCCGGCGTCTGAGCCAGCGCGAGGCAGGCGATCACCCCAAGTATCGGTGCACGCATGGATTGAGCCTTTCAGGATGGCTTGAGGATGGTGCCGATTTTGATATGAGGGCTGATCTCGTCTGAAGCCTCTCTCGCTCGGGGAGAACGAGGCTAATCAGAGAAGATCATGGTGTATGACTTATGTTATTCGAACGGCCGGTGAACGCAAGCAGAAGTTGCTTTTCCGGCCGAACATGTAGCCCTTAAGCCACACCGTGCGGACGCGCCCGGGCGGCGAGGGCCTGCGTCACGCGGTCGAGAATGACCGCCACGATCACGATGCCGATGCCTGCTTCGAAGCCGGCGCCCGCCTCGAGCCGCTGGATCGACTGCCAGACCGCGCGGCCCAATCCGCCGGCACCGATCATCGCCGCGATCACGACCATGGAGAGGGCGAGCATCATGGTCTGGTTGACGCCGGCCATGATGGTCGGCAGCGCGAGCGGCAACTGCACCTTGAACAGCTTCTGGGTCGCCGAGCTGCCGAAGGCATCGGAGGCCTCGACGAGTTCGCTCGGCACGTTGCGGATGCCGAGCGCCGTCAGCCGGATCACCGGGGGCACCGAGAAGACGATCGTCGCAAAGCAGGCCGAGACGGCGCCGAGCCCGAAGAAGGGGAGCGCCGGGATCAGGTAGACGAAGCTCGGCAGCGTCTGCATCATGTCGAGGATCGGCGAGAAGGTGCGCCAAGCCCGTCGGCTGAGCGCGAACCAGATCCCGACGGGAACGCCGATCACCAGCGCCGCAGCGGTGGCGATGGTGACGAGGACCAGGGTCTCGACCGTGGCCTGCCAGAGCCGCAGGTTCCACAGGAACAGCAGGCCGACGAGGGTCAGGAGCCCGATCTTGCGACCGCCGGCCCGGTACGCCGCGAAGGCCGCGACCGCGATGCAGAGCCATGGCGGGATCGCGACGAGGGCGGTGGTCAGCGTTTCGATCCAGTCGGAGACGGTGCGGCTGACGGCTCGGGTCAGCCAACTGCCATGCTCGGTGAGCCAGTCGAGGCCGTTGTCACTGAGCGTGTCGAGGGGGAATTTGGGGACGTTCCACTCCATGTCGGGGCTCCTGACGGCTTTGAGAGGATCGGGGCACCGGCATGCGGCTGCGCGTGCGTGCCGGGCCGCGCGGCGAGCGCCTGCACGACGTCGCGGCTGGTGATGGAGCCGATCAGGCGTCCGTTCCGGCCCACGACCGCGACGGATTCCTCGGCGGCGACCGTCGCGAGGATGGTGTCCAGCCGGCTGTCCGCCTCGACGACGGATTGTCCGAGATCGAGTAGGCTGGAGAGGGTCTCGGCCGGCCGGGCGGAGGCGAGCCTCTCGGCGAAGATGCGGCCGACCAGCCGTCCGTCCCCGTCGGCGACGAGCCACGCCCGGCCGCTCGTGCGGCCACCTGCCCCGCCGAGTGCGGTCCGCGCCTCGGCCACCGTCTGCGTGGGGGCGAGCACGGGGGCGGAGCGATCCGCGACCTGCTCCGCCCGCAGCACGGCGGCGAGATCGATATGCTCGACGAAGCGCTCGACATAGTCGGTCGCGGGGCGAGCCACGATGTCCTCGGGCTGCCCGATCTGCACCACCTCGCCGTCCTTCATCAGGACGATGCGGCCGCCGAGCGCGATGGCCTCGTCGAGGTCGTGCGAGACGAAGACGATGGTCTTCTTGAGCTTGCGCTGGAGGTCGCGCAGCTCCGCCTGCATGTCGCGGCGGATCAGGGGGTCGAGGGCGCTGAAGGCCTCGTCCATGAGCAGGATGTCGGCATCGGCGGCGAGCGCCCGCGCGAGGCCCGCCCGCTGCTGCATGCCGCCCGACAATTCATTGGGATACTTCGTCTCCCAGCCCTTCAGGCCGACGAGTTCGATGGCCTGCATCGACCGCTCGATCCGTTCCTTGGCCGGGACCTGCTTGATCTCGAGGCCGAACCCGACATTCCCGAGGATGGTCCGGTTGGGCAGCAGCGCGAAGTGCTGGAAGACCATGCCGAAGGTCTTCTGGCGGAAGGCGAGCAGCTCCTTGCGGCCGAGCCGGGTCACGTCCACCCCGTCCACGACGATCCGGCCGCAGGACGGCTCGACCAGACGGTTCATGCAGCGCAGGAGCGTCGACTTGCCGGAGCCGGACAGACCCATCAGGACAAGGATCTCGCCCTCTTCGATGTCGAACGAGATGTCGCGCAATCCGACGACCGCACCGCAGGCGGCGGCGATGTCGCCCTTGCGCTTCCCCTGGCCGATCAGATCGAGCGCCTTGGAGGGGTTAGAGCCGAATATCTTGCTGATACCTTCAAGATTGATCCGGCCCATGGGATGACACCTTTCGTTATAGATCGATATTGTTCGCGGCAGAATTTTCTGACAAGCTTATCTTGGACGATGTAAGAGTATTTCCGGCCCTTCGAGGGGGCTTGTCGTATTGCGACGCTTTATTGGCAGCGACCGACGTTCCGGAATTTTAACGCCTCAGCACCGGATCTATGTTGGTCCGTGCCGTGTTTCTGAGCAAGCGTGTTCAATAAAGTTGCAAGATATGTGCGGGCCTTGTGCAGAAGGCCCGTGGTTCCCGGCTGGCCGATGCGCGTCTCCGCCGGTACCGCGCGGCATGCGGGTCGGTGCCGCCATCCGGCACTCCGCCGAACGCGCGTGCCGGTTGCGTCCGCGGATCCGGAGCCGAACACCGCCCCGCCCACTTGCGCCGAATGCGAATCCAGGCTGCAGAGCGCTTAAAACGTGGGCATAAAAGGTAAAAACTTGCGCAGCCCAAGAATGGTCTTCGCTTGACCAAGAAAATCGCCGGTCCTAAAAACATAATCGAGTTGATCGCTAGGGTTCCAGCATCTCTTTGATGTGTTCGGTCCGAGAGCGGTTGCCGCGGCGGGAGACATCCGCCCGGATGCACGGCGGGATAAAAGCCCGGGAGACCTCACTAGCCAGAGATTGGCAAGGTTAGGTCTTGTACAATCTCTTTCTCTGTTGAGAGGGAACGTATGCCCGGCATCAGCCCCCAGATCGTTTCTCTGACATCATCTCCCGATCGTCGCCTCGGCGGGTCGCACGCCTTGCGCCGCCCGAGGACGGCGCGGGCCGAGATCGCGCGCCTTCGCGGCCGCTTCGGGGGCAGCACGCGCCTCGTCCCGGTCCGGACGTAACGTCCGCGGACCCAAGCGCCTCACCCCCTTCCAACCTCAGTGCCGGCATCCAACGGACGGGCTTCTCAGCCCGTCGATGCCGGCCTGCGCGCAAAATCCGCGGTCGACCCACGGCAAGGGTCGGCCATCCGGTTCCGGCGACGATCCCGAGGAGACGAGACATGCGCATCCCGACCCTGATCACCGGCGGCCTCACGCGCCTCCGCCGAAGCCTGTCCGCGCTGACCCTCGCTGCCGGCCTCCTCGCCGCGCCGATGGCGCAGGCCGCCGAGCCGCTGCGCATCGGCTACAGCGATTGGCCGGGCTGGGTGGCGTGGCAGGTCGCCATCGAGAAGGGCTGGCTCAAGGAGGCCGGCATCGACGCCAAGTTCGAGTGGTTCGACTACTCCGCCTCGATGGATGCGTTCTCGGCGGGCAAGCTCGACGCGGTGACCTGCACCAACGGCGACGCCCTCGTCATGAGCGGCAACGGCGCCCGGAACGTCATGATCCTGCTCACCGACTACTCCAACGGCAACGACATCATCGTCGGCAAGCCGGGGGTGAAGTCGCTGGCCGACCTCAAGGGCAAGAAGGTCGGGCTCGAAGTCGGCCTCGTCGAGCACCTGCTCCTGATCGACGGCCTGCAGAAGGCCGGGATCAAGGAGAGCGACGTGACGCTGGTCAACGCCAAGACCAACGAGACGCCGCAGATCCTCGCCTCCGGCGACGTCGCCGCCATCGGCGCGTGGCAGCCGATCGCCGGCCAGGCGATGCGCGGCGCGGCGGGTGCCCGTCCGCTCTACAGCTCCGCCGACCGGCCGGGCCTGATCTACGACGTGGTCACGGTGACGCCCGCGAGCCTTGCCGCGCGCCGTGCCGACTGGATCAAGCTCGTCGGCCTGTGGGACCGGGTCGTCGGCTACATCACGGACCCGAAGACGCAAGGCGACGCGGTCGCCATCATGGCGGCCAAGGTCGGGGTGGAGCCCGCCGTCTTCACCCGCTTCCTAAAGGGCACCAAGCTGCTGACGCTGGCCGAGGGCCGCGCGGTGATGAAGGATGCCGACGGGTTCGGCTCGCTCTACGGTTCGAGCCGGCATGCCGATGCCTTCAACGTCAAGTTCGAGGTCTACAAGACCCCGCAGGACGTGAAGGCCGCCATCGACCCCGCCCTCACCGACGGCAAGTGAGGGCTTGAGGATGCGCGCGCCGCTGCCTCAGCCTCCTCCCGAGAGGGACGCCGTTCCGGCGGTCGCGGTCGCCCCGCTCCCGCCGGTGGCGGGCGCCGCCCCGGTCGTCGGGCGGGTGCGGCTCTCCTGGGTCGGCGCGCCGCGCCCGCTGACCCGGCGTCGGCGCGTGGCGCTCACCTTGCTCTCCTTCCTGCTGCCGCTCGGGCTGTGGGCGGCGGTCTCCTACCTGCCCTTCCTCTGGCACCCGCTGGTCGAGGTCACGAATCCCGGCGACGTCGCCTGGATGGAGCCCGGCATGCGGGTGCCGCGGGCGGCGTTTTCCGAAGAGGTCGCGGCGACCCAGGGCGCGGGGATGGCTGTGCCCGAGGGGCGCCCGGCCAACCCGGTCTACCTGCCCGCGCCGCACGAGGTCACGGTGGCCTTCTGGACCTCGCTCACGGCGCCGCCGCCGCAGCGCGACACGATCTGGCTGCCCGCGAGCCTCTGGCACTCGATCCAGATCATTTTTTGGGGTTTTACCCTCTCCTCCCTGGTCGGCGTGCCGCTGGGCATCCTGTGCGGGGCGCAACCGACGATCGCCCGGCTGACCGAGCCCGTGATCGAGTTCGTGCGCTACCTGCCCGCCCCCGCCTTCGGCGCGCTGATGGTCGCGATCCTCGGGATCTACGACGGGCCGAAGATCGCCATCATCGTCATCGGCACCTTCTTCCAGCAGGTGCTCGTCATCGCCAACACCACGCGACGGGTCGATCCGCTGCTGATCGAGGCCGCGCTCACCATGGGCTCGCGCAACCTGCGCCTGATCCGCCGGGTGATCGTGCCGGCGGTGCTGCCGCAGATCTACCGCGACCAGCGCATCCTGCTCGGCTGGGCCTGGACCTACCTGATCGTCGCCGAGCTGATCGGCACTTCCTCCGGCATCACCTTCTTCATCACGCAGCAGGCCCGCTACCAGCATTTCGACAACGTCTACGCGGCGATCCTCGTGATCGGCCTCGTCGGCATCGCCACCGACATCGCCCTGGCGCTGATCGGCCGCCGCCTGTTCCCCTATGCGAGGGCCGAGGCATGAGAGACGGCATGAGCGCGTCCGCTCCCATCCCGCTGACGGCCGAGCCGTGTGATTACCGCACCCAGTGCGAGCCCGTCCGCGCCCGCTTCGACCGGCTGAAGGCCCGCGACGTCGCCCTGCGGGTCGAGGGCCTCGGCAAGGTGTTTCGCAACGCGGACGGCGCCGAGACCGTGGCGCTCCGCGGCATCGACCTCGTCACCCACCGCCGCGAATTCCTCTGCGTGGTCGGGCCGTCGGGCTGCGGCAAGTCCACCTTCGTGCGCATCCTGGCCGGGCTCGAGACCAAGAGTTCGGGCAGCGTCAGCGTCGGCGGCGTGCCGGTCTCCGGCCCCGGCGCCGACCGGGGCATGGTGTTCCAGGGTTACACCCTGTTCCCCTGGCTCACGGTCAAGCGCAACGTCGCCTTCGGCCTGGAGGAGAACGGCGAATCCCGGCATGTGGCCGAGCGCGAGGCGCTGCAATGGCTGGCGCTGATCGGGCTGGAGCGCTTCGCCGACGCCTACCCGCACCAGCTCTCCGGCGGCATGAAGCAGCGCGTGGCCATCGCTCGCGCGCTCGCCATGCGCCCGCGCATCCTCTTGATGGACGAGCCGTTCTCGGCGCTCGACACCCAGTCGCGGGCCAGGATGCAGGCCTACCTGATCGAGATCTGGCGCAAGATCGACATCACCATCGTCTTCATCACCCACGATCTCGACGAGGCTATTTACCTCGCCGACCGCATCCTCGTGCTGAAGGCGCATCCCGGCGAGGTCGAGGAACTGATCGAGGTGCCGGTGCCCCGGCCGCGCCATCCGAGCCAGAGCCTGACGCCGGAATTCCGCGCCACCCGCGCCCGGCTCGATGCGCTGATCCACCCCGGTGAGGCGGAGGCCGACGGCCCGGCCGATCTGGCTGGCCTCGACATGGTGACCCGGATGGCGAGCGTGGGGGACGAGGTCGAATGAGCGCCCTCCCCACCCTCCCCTTGCTCTGGTCCGACCGCACCTGGGAGGAGATCCCCGGTGATCTCGAAGCGGCTGCGGGGGCTGCGCTCCTGCCCATCGGCGCGACCGAGCAGCACGGGCCGCATCTCGGCTGCGGCATGGATTTCGTGCTGGCCGACCTCCTCTGCCGCGCGGTTTCGGCGCGCACCCGTGTGCCGATGCTGCCGGCCCTCCCCTATGGCTGCTCGCTCGGCCATTCCCGGCGCTGGCCCGGCACCATCGCCCTCGACCCTGTCGTGATGACCGAGCTCGTCCGGCAGATCGGAGAACAGGCCTACCATTCGGGCGTGCGCCGCCTGTTTCTCGTCAACGCCCACGTCACCAACGCCGCCCCCTTACGCTGCGCGTTGGAACTGCTGCGGGCGGCGCATGACGACCTGATGGTGGCGCTCGTCAACACCGCGACCGTCAGCGAGCGGGTACGCGCGGCCCATTTCGCCGACGCCGAGGATTGGCACGCCAACCGGGCCGAGACCGCGCTGATGCAGGCGCAGGCCCCCGCCCTGGTGCGGGAAGACCGCATCGCCGGGGCCGACGACCCGGACCGCACCCAAAACCTCGTCTTCGCCCACCCGGTCAACCGCACCAGCCGCAACGGCGTCACCGGCTTCCCCTCGCAGGCGAATGCGGCGGAGGGCGCCGAACTGTTCGCCTGGATGGTCGAGGACCTGACCGCCCTCGTCCGGCGCGGGCTCACCGAGACCCCGCCCCTTCCCCATTCCTACGACGGCCCCGCCGTCCCCATGCCAGGAGCCTGAAATGGGCCACGCGAACGACATCGATCCGCAGGTGCGCGCCGTGCAGGAGGATCTGCGCGCGAAGGGCGTGAAATACGTCATCGGCGCCTATGTCGACATCCACGGCGCGCAGAAGGCCAAGGTGGTGCCGATCGACCACCTGCCGCAGATGGCGGCGGGCTCCGAGCGCTACACCGGCTACGCCCTCGACGGCCTGGGCCAAGCCCCGAACGAGGACGAACTCGCCTCGGTCCCGGATTTCTCGCAGGTCATCCAGCTCCCCTGGGAGAGCAAGCTCGCCTGGGCGCCGGCCGACCTCACCTTCCAGGGCAAGCCCTACCCGCTCTCGACCCGCGTCGCCCTCAAGAACGTCCTGGCGCAGGCCGAGGCGATGGGCTTCGGCTTCAATCTCGGCATCGAGTGCGAAATATTCCTGCTGCGCCAAGCCGCCGACGGCTCGCTGCACACGCCGGTGGCGGACGATAAGCTGGTGAAGCCCTGCTACGACGTGCGCGGCTTCATCGACAACTTCTCCTGGCTCGACAAGGTCGCGACCACGATCAACGATCTCGGCTGGGATCTGTACTCGTTCGACCATGAGGATGCGAACGCGCAGTTCGAGTTCGACTTCCAATACGCCGATGCGCTGACCATGTGCGATCGGCTGACCTTCTTCCGCATGATGACCAAGCATTACGCGAAGGAGGAAGGGCTCATCGCCACGATGATGCCCAAGCCCTTCGCCGACCGCACCGGCAACGGTGCCCACTTCAACATGTCGCTCTCCGACCGCGAGACCGGCCGCAACCTGTTCGCCTGCGCGCCCGGCGAGGATCCCCGCGGCCTCGGCCTCACCGAGACCGGCTACCACTTCATCGGCGGCGTGCTGCGCCACGGCCGGGCGCTCTGCGCGGCCTTCGCGCCGACCGTGAACAGCTACAAGCGCCTCGTGCGCCAGGGCGCGATGGCGGGCTTCTCCTGGGCGCCGGTGTTCAACTCCTACGGCTCGAACAACCGCACCAACTCGGTGCGCGTGCCGGCCGGCGGCGGGCGCTGCGAGAGCCGCAACGCGGACGGCGCGGTCAATCCCTACCTCGCCGCCGCCCTGGTGCTAGCGGCCGGCCTGGAGGGCGTGCGCGAGCGGATCGACCCCGGCCAGCCCAACGAGGACAACCTCTACGCGCTGAGCGACGGCGAGCGCCGGGCGCGCGGCATCGCGTTCCTGCCCCAGACCCTGCAGGAGGCGGTCGATGCCTTCGCCGCCGATCCCCTGGTCGAGGCGACGCTGGGCTCAGGGCTGCGCGAAGAGTTCATCCGCACCAAGCGCGAGGAGTGGAACGCCTACCATCTCACGGTGAGCCCGTGGGAAATCGAGCGCTACAGCCACCTGTTCTAGGCGGAGGCTCCCATGAAGACCGTCATCGCCTTCGCGAATTCTTCCGCAGAGCCCTCGACCTACCGGCCGGCGCCCGAGCGCATCCTGGCCGGAGACCCCGTTCAGACCGCGACGCTTCACTTCACCAGCGCCGACGGGCGCTTCTCCGCCGGCACCTGGGCCGCCGAGCGGGGCACGTGGCGGGTCGTCTTCACCGAGAGCGAGTTCTGCCACCTGCTCGAAGGGGTGATCGTCGTCACCGACGAGGCCGGAACGCAGACCACCTTCCGGGCCGGCGACGCCTTCGTCTCGCCGGCCGGCTTCACCGGCACCTGGGAGATCGTCGAGCCCGCCCGCAAGCTCTTCGCTTTCTACGAGTCACCCTCGAACCCTGGTGGCTCATGAATGTCCCATCCTCGCCCTCATCCTGAGGTGCCCGCGTCAGCGGGCCTCGAAGGAGGGCTCCAGGGATCGCGCGACGTCTGGAGCCCTCCTTCGAGGCCGCTTCGCGGCACCTCAGGATGAGGGCGAGCGGGGGACAGGACTTTCAAACCTCTTCTGGCCTGCCGGGACGGCCCGGCCGCGACAGGGCTCTCCGGCCGGGACGACCCGGCCCCATCGGAGACACGACCATGTCGGACGAAGCGAGCGTGATTGCGGAAAACCGCCGCCGCTACGAGGAGCTGAAGCAGGCCGGCCAGGGCCACGCCCCGCGCGCCCTGCCCGGCCCGAGCCCGCGCGGCGTGCTGCTCGACGAAGGCGCGATCCTCCACCGCGAGATCATCCCCGGCGGCTGGTACTGGACCACCGCCCTGAAGGCCGGGGAGGCGATCCGCATCGGCCTCGACCATGGCCCGTCGAGCGTCGCCCTCGTCGCCTGGTCGGCCGCCGATCCGAGCGAGCGGCTGAACTACGCCGACACCGTCAAGGTGCAGTGGACGGCCGCCCTCGCCAAGGGCCGGGTGCTGTTCTCCGATATGGGCCGGGTGATGCTCTCGCTGGTCGAGGATTCCTGCGGGGCGCACGACGCGCTCGTCGGCGGCTCCAATGCGGCCTCGAACGCGGAGCGCTACGCTGGTGGGCCGCATCGCAACACCCGCGACAACCTCGTTCTGGCCGCCCTCAAGAGCGGGCTGGAGCGGCGCGACATCCCTCCGTGCGTCTCGTTCTTCGCCCCCGTCGTCGTCGGGCCTGAGGGCCGCTTTGCCTGGAATGCCGCTGGCCGGACCACGGGCGATTTCGTGGACCTGCGCGCCGAGATGGACCTGATCGTCACCCTCTCGAACTGCCCCCATCCCCTCGATCCGGCACCCGATTACGCGCCGAACCCGGTGACGGTGACCCGTTTCCGCGCCCCGCCCCCGGCAATGGACGACCTCTGCCGCACCGCCACGATCGAGGCCGTGCGCGGCTTCGAGAACAACGCCGCCGCCGGCTTCTGAGGGGAGCGACACCGATGACCGACACCGTGACCACGCTCTTCGACGCCATCGTGCCCGCGCAGGCGCCGTTCTCCACCCTCGTGCGGGCCGGCCAGACCATCCGCATCGAGGACAGCCAGGGCTGCCAGGCCGTCGACACCCTGTTCTACCGCGCCGACGACATGGGCGAGCGCTACTCGTCCCAGGATACGGTGCGCGCGCAGGGCGCGGCCTACGTCACCACCGGCACGCGGGTGATGTCGAACGAGGGCCGGGTGATGCTCACCGTCACCGCCGATTCCTGCGGGCGCCACGACACCTCGGCCGGGGCCTGCTCCTGCGAGAGCAACACCGTCCGCTTCGGCCACGCCACCAAGTATCTCCACGCCTGCCGCGAGAATTTCGCGCTGGAAGTCGCAAAGTACGGCCTGTCGAAGCGCGACATCGTGCCGAACATCAACTTCTTCATGAACGTGCCGATCGAGCAGGATGGCGGGCTCGCCATTGTCGATGGCGTTTCGTCGCCCGGCGACTATGTCGAGCTGAGGGCCGAGATGGACGTGATCTGCGTGATCTCGAACTGCCCGCAGATCAACAACCCCTGCAACGGCTTCAACCCCACGCCGATCCGCGTGACCGTCCGCGGCGAGGCCTGAGCGCATGTTCGCCAAGGTTCTGGTCGCCAATCGCGGCGAGATCGCCGCCCGCGTCGTGCGCACATTGCGGCGCATGGGCATCGCCTCGGTCGCCGTCTACTCCGACGCCGACCGCTTCACGCCGGGCGTACTCGCCGCCGACGAGGCCGTGCGTCTCGGCCCCGCGCCGGCCGCGCAGAGCTATCTCGACGTCGAGGCCGTCATCGCCGCCTGTAAGGCGACCGGCGCAGAGGCCGTCCATCCCGGCTACGGCTTCCTGTCCGAGAATGTCGGCTTCGCCGAGCGGCTGGCGGCGGAGGGCATCCGCTTCATCGGCCCGCGCCCGGAGCACCTGCGCGCCTTCGGCCTCAAACACACCGCCCGCGAGCTGGCCAAAGCCAGCGGCGTCCCGCTCTTGCCCGGTACCGACCTCTTGCCCGATCGCGAGACGGCGCTGAGCGCGGCGGAGGCGATCGGCTATCCCGTCATGCTCAAGAGCACGGCGGGCGGCGGCGGCATCGGGATGCAGCTCTGCCATTCGGGCGAAGAGCTGGCCGAGCGCTTCGCCGCGGTCGAGCGCACCGCGCGGGCCAGCTTCGGCGACGCCCGCGTCTATCTCGAGCGCTTCGTGGCGCAGGCCCGCCATGTCGAGGTGCAGATCTTCGGCGACGGGCGCGGCCGCGTCGTGGCGCTCGGCGAACGCGACTGCTCGCTCCAACGCCGGAACCAGAAGGTGATCGAGGAGACGCCGGCCCCCGGCCTCTCCGACGCCGTGCGCGCCCGGCTCCACGCCGCGGCGGTGGCGTTGGGGGAGAGCGTCGCCTACGCCTCGGCCGGCACCGTCGAGTTCATCTACGATCCGGACCGCGAGGACTTCTCGTTCCTCGAAGTGAACACGCGGCTCCAAGTGGAGCATCCGGTGACGGAGGCGGTGTTCGGCATCGACCTCGTGGAATGGATGGTGCGCCAGGCCGCGGGCGAGGATCCGATCACGGCGGCCGGGCCACTCGTGCCGAGGGGCGCGGCGATCGAGGCCCGGCTCTACGCCGAGATCCCGCACGCCAATTTTTCGCCGAGCGCCGGCCTGCTGACCGAGGTGCGCTTCCCCGAGACCGCCCGCATCGACGGCTGGATCGCCACCGGCACCGAGGTCACCCCGTTCTACGACCCGATGCTGGCCAAGATCATCGTCACCGGGCCCGACCGTCCGGCGGCTTTGGCCGCACTCCGGGCAGCGCTGGCCGACACTGCCGTCTCCGGCATCGAGACCAACCTCGACTACCTGCGCACCATCGCCGCCTCCGACCTGCTGGCGAGCGGGCGCGTCGCGACCACGGCCCTGCGCGATCTCGCCTATGCTCCAAAAAGCATCGAGGTGCTGTTGCCGGGCGCCCAGTCGAGCCTTCAGGAGCTGCCCGGCCGGCTCGGCCTGTGGGAGGTCGGCGTGCCGCCGAGCGGGCCGATGGATGCCCGCTCCTTCGCCCAGGCCAACGCCCTCGTCGGCAACGGGCAGGACACCTGCGCCCTCGAACTCACCGTCTCGGGTCCGACGCTGCGCTTCCACACGGATGCCCGGGTGGCGCTCGCGGGCGCTGCGATGCGGCTCACCCTCGACGGGGAGGCGCGCCCGCACGGGCAGGCGTTTCCGGTGAGGGCGGGCCAGACGCTCGCCATCGGCGCGATCGAGGGGCCGGGCCAACGCGCCTACCTCGCCCTGCGCGGCGGCCTCGCGGCGCCCGTTGTGCTCGGCTCGCGCGCCACCTTCGCGCTGGGCGCCTTCGGCGGCCACGCCACCGGCGTCCTCAAGGCCGGCGACGTGCTTCATCTCGGCGACGTACCGGAGGTGAGCGTCGCCCCGCCCGAGCCCGCACCGCTGACGCAGGATTGGGAGATCGGCGTCGTCTACGGCCCGCACGGCGCGCCGGACTTCTTCCAGGAGGCCGACATCGCCGACCTGTTCTCGGCGTCCTACGAGGTGCATTTCAACTCGGCCCGCACGGGCGTGCGGCTGATCGGCCCGACGCCGCGCTGGGCGCGGACCGACGGCGGCGAGGCGGGCTTGCACCCCTCGAACCTGCACGACAACGCCTACGCCGTCGGCGCCATCGACTTCACCGGCGACATGCCGATCCTGCTCGGCCCCGACGGCCCGAGCCTCGGCGGCTTCGTCTGCCCCGCGGTGATCGCTCGCGACGAACTCTGGAAGATGGGCCAGCTCCGCCCCGGCGACACGGTCCGCTTCCGGCCCCTGGCCCGGCCGGAGGACGCGCTCGCCGCCCCGGCCCTGATCGGCGGCGCGAGCGTCGGAGCCGGCTCGCCCATTCTCGCCCGCGACGAGACCGGCCCGGTCCCCGTCGCCTATCGCCGCCAGGGCGACGACAACCTCCTCGTCGAGTACGGCCCGATGGCCCTCGACATCGGCTTGCGGCTGCGGGTCCACCTGCTCGCCGAGGCGGTGCGCGCCGCGCGGCTGCCCGGTCTGACCGACCTGACGCCGGGCATCCGTTCGCTGCAGATCCACTACGATGGCACGGCGCTGCCGCGCCACCGCCTGCTCGGCAGCTTGCGCGAGATCGAGGCTAGCTTGCCGCCGGCCGAGGCGGTGAGCGTCCCGAGCCGCACCGTCCACCTGCCGCTCTCGTGGAACGATCCGCAGGCGGAACTCGCCATGCGCAAGTACCAGGAGTTGGTGCGCCCGAACGCGCCCTGGTGCCCCTCGAACATCGAGTTCATCCGCCGCATCAACGGCCTGCCCGACGAGGCGGCGGTGCGCAGCATCATCTTCGATGCGAGCTACCTCGTGATGGGGCTCGGCGACGTTTATCTCGGCGCGCCGGTCGCCACCCCAGTCGATCCGCGCCACCGCCTCGTGACCACCAAGTACAACCCGGCCCGCACCTGGACGCCGGAGAACGCGGTCGGGATCGGCGGCGCCTATATGTGCATCTACGGCATGGAGGGGCCGGGCGGGTACCAGCTGTTCGGGCGCACGATCCAGGTCTGGAACACGTGGCGGACCACCCGCGAATTCGTGCCCGGCCATCCCTGGCTGCTGCGGCCCTTCGACCGCATCCGCTTCTTTCCGGTCAGCCACGCCGAACTCACCGAGGCCCGCGCCGCCTTCCCGCACGGCGCCTATCCGATCCGGATCGAGGACGGCACGTTCTCCTACGCCGAGCACCGAATCATGCTGGCGGGCAACGCCGCCGAGATCGAGCAGGCGGGGGCGCGCCAGAGGGCGGCCTTCGCCGCCGAGCGCGAGCGCTGGAAGGCGGAAGGCCTCGACAGCTTCGTCGCCGACGAGGCGGTGGCGGCGGAGGCCGCCGAGATCCCGCCGGGCTGCGAGGGCGTGCCGACCACCGTGCCCGGCAATGTCTGGAAGGTTCTCGTCGGCGCGGGCGAGACCGTGGCCGCCGGGCAGACGGTGGCAATCCTCGAGTCGATGAAGATGGAGGTGGCGGTCACCGCCCCCGTCGGCGGCCGGGTCCGCGAGATCCGGGCCCAGCCCGGCCGCACCCTGCGCGGCGGCGACCTCGTCGCCATCCTCGAGACCTGAGGGTGGGACGGATCTTGCAAGGCCCAAGCGGCCGGACGGCGGAGCCCGCCCGGCGCGCTCCTCGCACAGGCACGGAGACGGCCGATGATGCAGCAGATCCACCGCACCCTCACCGCGATCCTCGGTCTGGTCGTGCTCGGCCTCCAGGCCAAGGCCGCCGGGCGGCTGCCGCAGGGTGAGCGGGGCCGGGAGACGCCGCGATAGGCCTTCCGGCCGCCGGAGCCATTCCCCTTTGAATTTCGGGCCGCGTGCCGCCGGCCCGCCGCCCCTTCACCGACGTGAGAGATCGATGCCGGTTCCCGCCTTCCCGAGCCTCAGCGCGCTCCACGCCGCCTATGCCGACGGGCTCTCGCCCGAGGCGGTTCTGGCCGAGATCGACCGCCGCATCGCAGCCGCCGACGATCCCGGCATCTTCCTCGCGCGGGTGCCGGCGGCGGAGATGCAGGCCGCCGCCCGCGCGCTGGGCCCCTTCGACCCCGCGAGCAAACCGCTCTGGGGCGTGCCTTTCGCGGTGAAGGACAATGTCGACGTGGCGGGCCTGCCCACCACCGCCGCCTGCCCGGATTTCGCCTATACGCCGCAGGCGACCGCGCCGGCCGTCGAGCGCCTGCTCGCGGCCGGCGCGATCCTCGTCGGCAAGACCAATCTCGACCAGTTCGCCACGGGGCTGGTGGGTGTGCGCACGCCCTACCCGGTGCCGAAGAACGCCATCGATCCGGCGATCGTGCCGGGCGGCTCCTCGTCCGGCTCGGCGGTGGCGGTGGCGCGCGGCCTCGTCACCTTCGCGCTCGGCACCGACACGGCGGGCTCGGGCCGGGTGCCGGCCGGCCTCAACAACATCGTCGGGCTCAAGCCCTCCCTCGGCAGCGTCTCGGGCCGCGGCGTGGTCCCGGCCTGCCGCACGCTGGACACCCTCTCCGTCTTCGCCGGCACCGTGACGGAGGCCGATGCGGTCTTTCGGATCATGGCCGGATACGATCCGCAGGATCCGTATTCGCGCGCCCTGCCCGTTCCGCCCCGCCCCGGTGCCCTGCCCCCGGGCTTGCGCGTCGGCGTGCCGGATGCGGCGGGCCTGATCTTTGCCGGCGACGCGCTCTCGGCGGACGCCTTCGACGGGGCACGCGCCGACCTGCACACGGTGATCGGTGGCGCGGCGGTGACGGTCGATCTCGCGCCCTTCTTCGCGGTGGCGCAGCTTCTCTATGCCGGCCCCTGGGTGGCCGAGCGCTATCAGGCGATCCGCGGCTTCATCGAGGAGCGCCCGGAGGCCCTGCACCCGACGACGCGGGCGATCATCGGCGCGGCCACCGGTCACTCGGCGGCGGATGCCTTCGCCGGCCTCTACCGCCTCGCCGAACTGCGCCGGGCGACGGAAGCCGTCTGGCGCGGAATCGACGTGCTCGTGGTGCCGACTTATCCGCGTCCGCGCCGCGTCGTCGACCTCGCCGCCGACCCGGTCGGCCCCAACAGCGAACTCGGCACCTACACCAACTTCGTCAACCTGCTCGATCTCTGCGCCCTCGCGGTGCCGGGGCGCTTCCGGGCCGACGGCCTCCCGTCCGGCGTCACGCTGATCGCGCCGCGCGGGGCCGACGGTCTCATCGCCGAACTCGGCGCCCGCCTCCACGCGGCGGCTGGCGGCACCCTCGGAGCGAGCGGCGTGCCGATTCCGGCGGAGGCCGCATCGCCGGGGGATCGCGCGCAAGGGGGAGATCGCGCGCAAGGGGACGAGATCGAGATCGCGGTGGTCGGCGCGCACCTGTCCGGCCTGCCGCTCAACGGCGAGCTGACCGCCCGCGGCGCCCGCTTCCTGCGCGCCGTCCCCACGACGCCGGATTACCGCCTGCACGCGCTGCCCGGCGGACCACCGGCCCGGCCCGGCCTGATCCGCGTCGCGCCCGGTTCGGGCCATGCGATCGAGACCGAAATCTGGGCGCTGGCGCCGGACGCCTTCGGCTGCTTCGTGGCGGGGATTCCCTCGCCGCTCGCGATCGGCACGCTGTCGCTGGCCGACGGCACGGCGCCGAAGGGATTTTTGGCGGAAGCGGCCGGTCTGACGGGCGCGCGCGACATCAGCGATCACGGCGGCTGGCGTGCCTATCTCGCCTCGGGGACCGCGACGTAGGGCCGTGCCCGGCCCGATCGCATCGGGCTGGCGTCGCCCGGTCATTGTTGCGACCAGCCTCCCCTGAGAGAAACCTCTCGGGGGGATGAACCCTTTCCTTGTCGGAAGCAGAGGAGGTTCACGATGGCAGACGCGAAGACGGAGCGGGAGGCGGTCGGGACACAGCCGCCCGGTCGCCCGCTCGGTGAGCGCAGCAAGCCCGAAGCGGAGCCGGATCTCGGACCGACGGGCCCGGCCTCGGCCGAGGGCGAAAAACCCGGTCCTCAATCCGGCGGCTACGATCGGCAATCGCCCGATCGTTCGACGGACAATGCAAAGGGCGGCTACGGCGCCGGCTGAGCCGTCCCGTGGGGCAGGCGGAGCGTGCCGCCTGCCCCACAAAGCCGGTGTCCGAGGGCCACTGAGGCGATCTCATCCCCAGGGCGCAGCCTGTTCAAAAATGGGGTGTAAGTCTCTGAGAGGCCGTGGGTCGCATTGCCCTTTTCCACCGTCTGTCCCCATATGGGAACGAAAGGCGAACAACCGTCTTATCGGAGTTGGAACGAGGGGCTTGGCGCAGATGGCACGCTACCGCTTTCACGCGACGAACGGCTACGCATGCGTGTTCGACGCGCAGGGCAAGGACATCCGGGTCCCCGCGCGCCTCGTCCGGCGTGCCGACGAGGTGGCCCAGGCGGTGATGAGCAGCCTTGATGACCAAGAGGATTGGTCGCAGTGGCATGTCAGCGTGCATGACCTCAGCGGTCGACGCGTGCTGGTGAAGCCGTTCGTGTCGGGCTGATCGATCGTCCGGCGGAACGCGGTCGCGGCGCTGGCCGCGTTACCAGCACACCCGCGGCAAGCGCCGCTTCCACCGCTCGCCCAGGCGCAGCGTCTCGCTGCCTGCCCTGTCCGGGCGGCGGCGGCCGACGATGGGGGTTGCCTCCGTCACGGGCGGAGGCGGCTCTGGGACGGCCTGTTCGACGACCTCCTCGACGGCATTCGGGATCGGCACCTTCCGCGGCCTGCCCCGGCGACGGGGGGCGTCCTCCGGCGCGGTGCTGGGCAGCGCAACCCGGCGAACGCGAGGAAGCACCTCGGGCTCGATCCCCGGTTCCACTTCGGGCTCCTGAACCTCCGCGACGAGGAGGCTCGGCAGGATGCGGCGATGCTCGGACGGCGCCTCGTCAGCCGACATCGGAACGCTGGGCGCGGCGGCCTCGAGCGAGGGCCACAGGGCCGCGGCCTTGGCGTGTCCCGCCTGCTTTTGCGTCTCCCGCGGCAGCTTCGAGGGGATGGAGACGAAGCGAGCCTGGCCGTTCGACTTGGCTTCGACGGTGAACGGTCGCCGAACGCGGTTGCGCAACATACCGATCCTGATGCTGGGAGCTTGGGTCTCTGTTCGAAACACCTTGCGCCCGCACATGCCGTGCCACGAAGTGTTTGTCGAGGCCGGGGAACATCAAGCCTTCATGAGGAGGTGCCTCGGCGAGGGAGGGGATGGTCTCATCGTTCCGATCGGGCAGGCTTCGATCTCGCGGAAGGGGCGAGACAGTCCGAGCCCTTCATCAAAATCATATCCATCGATGATTTGATCTGGCCTGATGGCTCAAACTGAAGCGCTTGACTGTCGCGTGCGGCTTGCTGAGCGGGAGGGCCTATTGAGTGCCCTCCCCTTCATCACATGCGCCGGTTACATCCGGTGGCGCATCGACCGGTGATGGTGCCGATGCATCATCCGCTTGCGCATCATGTGCCGGTGCATCATCCGCCGCTCGTGGTGGGACATGCGGGCCTGCGTGACGCTACTGTCGGCTTGGATGCCAGCGGGTGCAATCGGCGCCGCCGATGCGGTGCCGGCCGTAAAGCCTCCGAGCAGGATTGCCAGCGCGAGCGTGGTCTTCTTCATCACCATCTCCTTGGGAGCTTAGGGCCGTCCCAGGCAGGGTGGATAGGTGATTATCCTAGGCCAGGGTTCCCACCCGAGGGAATTTTCCTCCAACGACAGGAGCCAAGGAGCGCCCCCGCCGGGATCACGCTCGCTGGCCCCAAGAGTCGTCTCCGACCCCATTGCATCAGGCCGGCGTCTCTCGGTCTGTGTTTTGACCCGCCTTCTTTCGCCGAACCGGCGTCCGCTTCGTCGAAAAGCGCTTTAACGCTTCTTGCCCAGCTCCGCCGCGATGTCCTTGGTCATGCGGCCGACCTTTCGGTGCGCGGCGGTGAGCTGGTCCTCGGTGACGCCCCAGCGCTTCATCCAGAACTCGACCGCTTTGCGCTCGCTGAGGTCGAGACGGTCCTTGTCGATGAAACCGCGCTTGTCCTTGAGGCCAGCCATGAATGATCCCGTGAGGTCGTCGGAGGGCGTCGGATTGGATGAGGTGGGCAACGCCACCCGGATCTCAAGGCGCGTGCGGAGTTATACCGAAAGGCAATCCCCTTCTGCTCGCCGCGCCCGCCAGGCATTGCCTCACGCAGCTCGGGAAGCGCCCAAGTGCGGAACGAGCAGGGGCCCGTTGAGCGGCGAACGCGGCGGGTTTCGATGCCTATTGGGAAGGGCACCTGTCGCACCGGTGCCTCCCAACCCTCTGACGGTCAACGCGTCTTGCCGGATCAGGCAATTAAACGCGGTCGGGCGGAAGGGGTGTCCGACGCAGGGTGCTGACCTTATGGGTGTTTTTCCAGTCTTTGGGGCTATGCCCAACCATTTGCCCAAGTGGGCTGCTCTCGCTTTTTTCGTGCAGTTGGATAATTTGGTGGATAGGAAAATGCCGGCTATGGCTGGGGTGCCAGAATTCTCACCCAGCATGACCTCAGCAGAGGGCATCGACTAAGTTATTGTAACTGCAAGCGCTTTATCTTCGTGCGCACGCGCAGTGGATACGATCCTGCGCTCATTGCCAAGGGCGTCCCTTCGCAATCCACAGGCGGTTGAAAGGCATCAGTTTCTTACTCACTCAGGTCGATCTGAAGCATGTCGAGGGTCGGCAATGCGCAATGAGCGGACATCAGCCCACCGCCCGGCAGCGGACATTCAGTTTCAGGTGAGCGACCGTCTGGTTCCAACCCTTCTCGGGGGTCGAGAAGGTCTGCTCACCAGCGATCTGATTCGTCTCGGACCAACGATTTGCGGCCCATCCGCTTCGAGGCTTTGGTAGCGGGTAAGCCGACGATCTATGAGGCTCCGGCTAAGGCCTCAGAGTGGCCAATTTCGTTGAAATATTCGGGATCGGCCCGAAGCAGCACCGCAGGCCACGCCCGCTGGAGAAGATCTTACTTCCGGATCGCTCATGATGCGCGGATATCGTGGCATTGCATCATCGTCGAGAGACGAGCATTCTCCGGCGACCTGGCCTGGGCGACACTTGGCACACTGCCTCAGAGTTTTTCAGCAAAATCAGCCATTTGCGGACATCCTATCCCAGCCCTCTGCACCTTGATCTGCCGCAGCGTTGACCTGACCGGTATTTTGGACCGAGCCGAGTGAGAGGCTACTGCATGGCCGCTGCCATGGGTAGCCGGAAGGCCCGATCGGGGAAGCTGACAGGCGCGGGCGGCCGGTAGCCCAGGGACGAGTGCGGCCGGACGCGGTTGTAGGTGTTCTGCCACAGGGCGATTACGGCCTGGGCTTCCTTGAGCGAGTAGAAGATCTCTTGGCGCAGGCACTCGTCGCGCAGCTTACCGTTGAAGCTCTCACAGTACCCTTTCTCCCACGGCGAGCCCGGCGCGATGTACTGGATCCGCGAGCCAGCTTTGGCGACCCACTTGCGCAACGCCTTCGAGATCATCTCAGGGCCATTGTCGCAGCGGATGTGCTCTGAGATGCCATGCAGGCACATGGCGTCGGCCAGCGCCTCGATCACGCCGAGACTGTTGATCCGCCGCGCCACCTTCAGCGCGAGGCAGGCTCGGCTGGGCTCGTCGATCAGCGTCAGGATGCGCAGGCTTCGCCCGTCATGGGTCTGTGCCTGCATGAAGTCGAAGCTCCAGACGTGGTTGCGGCGAAGCGGCCGTAGTCGCACGCACGAGCCGTCGTTCAGCCAGAGGCGGCTGCGGGGTCTATGTCGGTTGGGGACCTTCAGCCCCTCGCGACGCCAGATGCGCTGAACCCGATCCTTGCCCACCTGCCAGCCGGCTGCCTGCAGCAGCGCGGTGACGCGGCGGTAGCCATAGCGTCCGTACTCGGACGCCAGGGCAACGATGGCTCGGGTCAGCTCATCCTCGTCGGCCAGCACGGTCGGCACGTAGCGTTGCGTGCCGCGGTGCTGGCCGACGATCTGGCAAGCGTGACGTTCCGAGAGGCCGTACTTCTCCTGAATGGCGTCCACCGCCTGCCGGCGTCGCTCGGGGGCTACAAGTTTCCCGAGGCGACGTCCGCCAACACCTGCTTCTCCAGGGATAGGTCAGCCACGAGCCGGCGCAACCGAGCGTTCTCGCGCTCAAGATCTTTCATCTTCCTGGCTTGATCGACCTGCAGGCCGCCGTACTCCTTGCACCAGCGGTAATAGCTCTGCTCGGAGATCTCCGCCTCCTTGCACGCCAAAGCCAAACTCTTGCCCTGGGCGGTCTGCACCTCGATCTGGCGCAGCTTCAAAACGACCTGCTCCGCGCTCGTCTTCTGTCCTCGTCGCATGTCCAACTCCTTCGGTCCTAGCTGATCCTCTCAGTCAGCCCGGTCCAAAGCCAGCCGGTCAGGTCACTTGCCCGGAGGCTGCAGACCCTGCGCGGTCTCACGCCCTACGAGTCCATCTTCCAAACCTGGACGAAAGAGCCCGAACGCTTCAGGCTCGATCCGTTACACCATGTCCTGGGACCGTACATCCTAGCGCGCAAAATCACTATGGCAGGCCGCTCAGCTTCAAATGTCAGCAGGTCGAATCCTGTATGAGGTTCACCAAAACGGCCCTTGACGGTCAGTTGAGGGGCGTTTTCGAGATCGGCAGCCAGTTGCTCTGAAAGGCAAAGAACCGCTGACTGTACGCCACGCCCACGGTGCCGACCGTCGAACCATTTGGGCGCACCACCGTGATCGCCCCCGTACCCTGATTCACCACCTCAATTTCACGTCCGTCGTTCACATCCGTCGGGCTCGGCAATGTGATCGTGATGGCGGACGACTGCGTCCCAATCACCTTGGCTCCCGCATAGCGATCGAGTGTCGCGCTTGCCGTCACTGCGAGCGCTCGAAGCCGGACAGCGGACATCTTGCCCATGTGGTCCATGGCAAATGTGTCTTCTCCACCAACCCGCGCTTCCACCAACGGCATAGCGTAGGCGGTGCCGGCAGACTGGACGCTGAGCAATCCACCCAGATTGTCCTGGCCGAACGAAGCGGCACGCCACTTGGTCGTTTGTCCCCCCCAGCGGGCGGGAAATGCATAAGCCGCGGTCGGTTGCGCCGAGCCGTAGATCACGGCATCATTCCCGTAGGCCTCGACCACGCGCGAGTTGTTGACGCTGACGTTCAATTCGGTTCCAGCGCAGGCGATGTCGTTCTTCCCGGGATCCCCACAGAACAGAATGTCGTTGCTGAGCCAGAGTTTCGACGCCGGGTTGATGATCGCTCCAACACCGTTCGTCGGCGTGCCCGTGGCCGACGATCTATCGACCCGATACCAGCCGTTGACGGTGAGCGTCTTGCTTGACGCATTGATCGCCGTAACCACGCCGCTGAACTTCGGAGCATGGAGAGTGTCGATCACCATGCCGAGCTTGATATTGGCATCAATGGAGAGGTTCGGACTGGCGATGGTATTTGCGGTATAGGTCGCATCGGCAGCCAGAACAGGCACTGAGTTCGGCGCCCTCATCGCCCGTGTCATTCCGGCATGGTCGCGCGAGGCGTGAGTGCTCAGTAGACCCGGCTGGGCCAGCCAGTTCGGGATCCCGTAGACGAGACCGTTGGTTGAGAAGGTGTAGCCCGCCGCCGACGCGTTGCCGCCGTAGGTGAAGGGCGCCAAGAGTGTGCCGCCTTCATAGGCGGTAACAGGGCCGTTTAGATTGACCCCATCGGTCGTGACGACGATCGATTTGACCAGCTGCTCGGTGACAGGATCGACGCTTGCGAGGAAGGTGAGGCCAGCCCCCGCCTGAAGCACTCCACCGACCTTGCCGCCGCTCTTAATCCGGACTAGCTCAGCGATGTTCAGTACTGCCATGGAGGCGGTGCCGCTGAAGCTCGGACTCGTCAAGGGCGCACGATCGGCGATGAGCCGAGACAGCGTACCCGATGCCGCAGACGGAGTCGGGATGACGGTTGTGGTCGATAAGTCGCCCGTCGACCCAGTGCCGAGGATGCACAGTCGATCCACGACAGGAGCATTGAAGCTGGGCGAGCCGAAGCGCTTTGCATCCTGCGCTCCGACCTGGGTCGAGATGAGCAGGAGGCAGAGCACCGACGCAATCCGGGGGATGAACATAGCCAAAAGCCTCAAGGTACGAAGTATATGATGGTACTGTTGGAAAAGGCTCTCCAGACACGAGGTCATCTGGAGATGTCGGTAGCCTCCCGCGACGCTCCCTGAGAGCCTGTCCGATGAGGGCGTTGACGGGGTTGAGTGGCCGGGATGGCAGAGATTCCAGGAGGGTGCTGAGACCTGACCTGGACCTGCCGTGTGGACCCCGACCACCCGACGGCAGCATAGCCGTGCGGGCCTGCGCTATGAAACCGATCTGGCGGATGCTGAGTCAAGGAGCGCCCTCGAAGTGGTCGAGGCCAAGTTCCTCCTTGTACTACTGGTGGGCTGGTTCACACATCCAGCGTGCCTTGATCGTGCCGGCCAGGGCGCGGCGCGACGTTCGGCGCGGCAGGTTGGAGAGGTAGAATTTGCGTTCGCCCGTGGCGCGCCACTCGCGCACCAGCCAGACCTCTTCGCAAGTCAGATGGCGGTTGTTGGCCCAGACCGAGCCGTCGCCCACCCGCACGCGGGTCATGGCGGACTGGACCGAGAGCGCAGCCTTCGTGCCCAAGCGCCACGTCACGCGCCGCCACGGCAGCGTGGCTAGAACTGCCTCGGCCCCCCGCGGCTCCTAATTGGGTACGGCTTTGCCCGTCCGCCCGCCCGGCGGCACGAGCCGCACGTCGGGATCGTAGATCTTCTGGTTCCTGGCGATGCCCACCGCCCGGATCAGACTACGCGCGTCGCGGGCCCGACGGAACGCAGCGCTACAGCCGTAGCCGGCATCGGCTAAAACCACGCCGAAGCGCAGGCCCTCGGTCCGCAGTCGGTCGAGTTCGGTGAGAGTGATCGCGCCCTTGTTCTGCGGCACGGCCGCGGCCTCCGGCACACCAGCCAGCGCGGACCGCGCCGGGTCGTCCGTTCGCCCTGCGCCACGGTGAGCGAGACCCGCGACTGGCAGTTGGCCTGCTTGCCGACTTGACGAGCGCGCCTCAGTACTGGCGCGTTACCCCCACCGAGCGGACGCCCTTCTTCGGCAACGCCGTATCATCGATCACTAGGCCGGCGTCGGGTCCGCCCACCAGCCGGTCCGCAGGACGAGCCAACTCCGTACAGAGCGGGCCATCGTCCCAGGCCGGGCTGGCGATGAAATGCTGCAATTGATCGTGGCTCGCCAGCCCGACGCGGGCGGCCATCGGTTGCAGGTTCTTGCCATCCCCGGGGCCGAGCAGACCGCGAAGGTACAGTGGCGCCAGGTCCGGCGCGTCTTACGCCCCATCCCGGCCAGGAACGGGGCGAGCCCCGCGTCGAGATCACGACCGGGCGACACTTCGACTTCCTGGCCTCTATCGGCACCGCGACAGGATCAAGGCACACAACCTCCCCCAAATTGCCAAGGTTGCGCTAAAAAGCATAATTATGTATCGGTTGGTCTAAAAATTACTAACAATAGCTATTTGCTTCCCCCAAGAAATTTATCCATTATGGTGCCGAATTGCGCGGCTCTATTTGCTTTAAGATGATAGGATCGCACAAGCTGATTCCCATTTTTCCGAATCGTTGATAGAGTTTGTTTGTTATTTTTATCCATAATAAAGCTGATTACCTCGTCAAATGTCTCTTCTGTAATCGCAATGTAATTTGAGCGGTCAATGAATCCAGCATTCGTTAAGTGTCTTTTCAAGCCTGTTGGATCGGCGAGAAGAAGCAAGCCAGATCCCGGAATTTCAAACAATTTCGCAACCATGTAACTTTCATCGAATTTGATTGGCGTATTTTCTCGTGCCCAACCTAGCCCCTGTTCGTCCCTGCAGAGCTGGCTGAAGCTGTACGGAAAGTACGTACAAGCAAATCCAATAGAATGTTTCCTAACTTCGTCGAGTAATTTATCAGGGCTGGTCTTGAGGTAGTTATATATACCAATTCCTGACTCAGTGAATTTTCCATGCCATTTTTCTCGGAACGCGTATTGATTTGCTCTTCCTGATAGTTTTGACATGTCAATGTTAGGTGGATTACACAGCAGCTGTCCGAAATGTACAATTGATTCTGCGTCAGGCTCTACAGGGTCAGAAACCAAGAAATCCGCGCAATGCAACAAGAAAGGAATGATTTCAGTGCCTTGATCTCCGATCAAATCATTAATTATATCGAATCGCGACAAAACAAGATCGGAATGCCTAACGGCTTCCGACAGATTGGAAAGGCTTGTAAGATGTAAATCTTCGGTAATTAATAAAATTTTGACCCCACAATCCTTGAGGTGATGTCGAGCATTTTCATCAAGCATTGACTCAAATACGACAATTCCGCCTACAGCTGAACCATATTTATTTCTGGCATATTGGGTAAAATCCGCACTGTTTTCTATAATATCGCTGATAGGACAATGATACGTATCTTTGTACGAGTATATAATATCGGATAAATCTTTAAAACAAGGCGCGTCGCCAGATCTGAAGTTTGGGGGAACGGTACTCAATACGATGCAATTATCCAAATTCGCCCCCTCAATGCGCTCTACGTTGATGCTGGCCAACCTAGCCGTCCCCCCATCTACCATCACCTGATTTTTATCGAAAGGTGGTAATTACCCACCCCTGTGACGGCTAGGATCAAGCGCTGACGGTTTTGAGAATGGCACCGAAGGGACTGCAACCTGTGAGGGGGCGGATCGATGACGATGTGGATGGCGGCTTCGCCCTCGACGGCCCATATCGAACGGTAGCTGTTTGTTGTCTTCCGCTGAATCTCAGTTGGGCGCTGCAATCGCTTGGAGCCGTTGTTGATCGGTTCGATTGTACCGGGGTGGGCGAGGAAGGCGAGGAGCTGATTACGGGCCCGTCCAATATTGGCCTTCAAGGCGCGTCTCAGATCGCAGCCGCTCGGCGTGGCGAGGATGGCCCCAAGTTGTCGATCCAGGCTGCAATGCTTGGCTGCTAGGGTCTGTCGTCGCCTGAACAGATTGTCGGTGCTGGCGTTTTCTCGTTTTCCGGTTAGGAGACGTGATGCTGTCGGACGCGCAGTGGGGTGAGTTAAAGCCGTTGATCGAGGCCTGCCGCCCGAGGGCGAAGACGCCGCCCAAGGAGCTTCGATGCACGATCTCGGCGATCCTCTGGCAGCATCAGAATGGAGCCAAGTGGCGGGCCATCCCCGAGAAGTTGAGGCCCTGGTGGGAGGTGGCGCAGATCTTCATTCGCTGGGCACGCGCTGGGGTGTGGAAACGGTTGCTCGCCCGCGTGCAGGAGCGCGGCGTCGCGCTGGGCATGGCCTTCCTCGATGGCAGCAACATGCGGCCTCACCAGAAAGCGGCAGGTGCCGCAAAAAGGGGGGATCTGCGGCCGAGCGAGATGATCGTGAAGCACTTGGCCGCTCTCGCGAGGCTATGGCACCAAGGCCCGCGTGATCGCCGACGGACGAGGGCGCGCCATCGGCTTCCGCATCGTGCCTGGGCAGGCACACGAACTCCCTCACGCCATTCTGCTCCTCGACCGGTTGCCCGGCGTGCCTAGGTGGGTGGTGGGTGACCGTGGCTATTCCAGCCACCGCTTCCGCGACCACATCTGGACGACCGGCGCACGGCCTGCGATCCTGACCAAGCGCAACGAGACACCGGTCGCCTGTCCAGACTAGATCTACAACAACCGCAACATCGTCGAGCGGCTCTGAGCGCGCCTCAAGGAGTGGCGCGCCGTCGCTACCCGCTACGAGAAGGCCGCTGTCAGCTTCGCCAGCGTCCTCTCCCCCGCTGCCACCATCGACTGGATCAAGCGATGACAGGACCTAGTAATTAGTTGTCTACTTCGGCTGCGGAAACATCGCCCCTCAACAAGCCGTAACCACATAGGTTCTAAGCACGCGTCCGCCGATGCATCGACTGCCTATTGTGGCGCGCTATCTTCGTGCACGACGGTCGTTCCTTCGATAGCTCGGCCATTATCTGCTCGACGCTGGGCTCCAAGTTCCTCGGGTGCTTGCCGCAAATCTGCCCACATGGCGGAGGCACCAAAGGGTAAGCCTGCGATAAGCAAGTAGAAAATGGCGCGCCCCGTCTGACCCCGTCGCGCAGATAAAAAAGTTGCATTTAGAAACCACAGACACATAGCTACGCAGATAGATGATAGCACCGCTTGGAATGACGGCATCCTGTTAACCTTGCGCTCGAACGATATATCGTTCCATCAGTAGGCCTATTGTTAAGCTTCCGAATATCCAGCCCAGTACATACAAATAGTCAACCTGAATAGGCAGTGTTGGGTCGTACCCCAATCGGATCCACTCAATAATTTGCGCGATTGGATTGTACTTCATGATTGCGTAGATTTCGTCTGGCATATAACATGCCAGGAAATAAACTCCACTTGTCATATATACAATGAAGGATATCAATATGTAAGCGATTACATATCCCGGAAATACAGAGCAGATACCAACATTGATACTACCTACCCCAATCCCAAGGGCGATGGCTGCAAGATATCCTGTAATGGCGGTAAACAGGTCGGCCGGAATGGGATCGCAATCAAAGGAAATTAACCCTACAAATACGAGCATCACGCCTAAAAAACTGCCAACAATCTCGACAAGGGCGCGAGCAGCGACTGTATCAAATTTTTTTACTTGCGGAAAATAGGTCAGAGGTTTATGAATTAGATAGCCCTTCATGACTTCACGAGAGATGTATTGGAAGGCAAGGGCCGGGACTGCGCCAGTAGCGACGAACACCATTGAGCTGTCGCCCATCGGCGATTTGAGGCCGCGGAAAGTCATTGCGCCAACAATGATGGCAATGTGAGTGCACGGCCAAAGAACTTGTACTAAGTAGCCCCAGTAGTTTCCACCAAAGCGGCTTCGCATGTCTCGCAGCATCAAGGCGCTGATGACGCGGAGATAAACATCGCTGCGATGCAATGACTGTGGATTGCCTTGGGGCAGTTCAACGTCGGCGGCCATGGTGTCCGTCTTCGGGGGCGCTTATGGTTTTAGCCATTGCGCAAGATAGCGACGAAAATGAGGGTGCCGATGTTCCGAGGCAGTTGAACGGCGGCGAACGTTTCAGGCTGTTGGAACTGCAGCCACCATTGACGTCCCTCCGTCGCTTTGGCTAGGCCTGAATTGCAAGTTTTCCAGTTTTGTGAGCCCTGATGGGGAAGCTGAGACGTGGCGAAAAGCAGGCCGTTTTCGCGTTGAAGCAGGCAGAGACCGGGGCGCCGATCCTGGAAGTGTTGCGCCAGCTGAAGCTTCTTGAGGAGGAGAACCGCAAGCTGGAGCAGCTCGCAGCTGATCTGAACCTCGACAAGCACATCCTGCAGGACATGCTCGCAAAAAACTGTGGCATCTACTTAGTGACGTGCCCTCGTTCATTAGGTTCAGGAAGCGCACGGGGTGAGCGAGCGGCGCGGCGGCGGCCAGTCAGGCATTCGCTACCGCTCGACTAAGAGCACCTAACAGAACCGCCTGATCTGGTTGATGGTGATGAAGCTTGCCGCGAGGCTGGTGAAGGCCTTCTAGGGCTTGTTGTCACTTGATCCAATCGCAGGCTGCGGCGAGGCAGAGGACGCCTGTGAAGCTGGCGGCGGTCTTCTCGTAGCGGGTGGCCACCGCCCGCCATTCCTTCAGGCGCGCCCAGAGGCGCTCGACGCGGTTGCGGTTGGTGTAGATCCAGTCCGGGCAGCGGGTGGGTGCTTCGTTGCGCTTGGTGGGGACGGCCGGCTTGGCGCCCACGTCGCGGATGTGCTGACGGAAGCCGTGACTGGAGTAGCCGCGGTCGGCCACGACCCACAGCGGCACGCCAGGCAACTGGTCGAGCAACGGCACGGCGTGGGGCAGTTCGTGCGCCTGTCCCGGCGCGAGGCGGAAGGCGACGGCGCGGCCCGCGCCGTCGGCGATCACGCAAGCCTTGGTGCCATACCCGCCACGAGACCGGCCAAGCGCTTCACGACCGTCTCGCTCGGTCGCAGATCCCCCCTTTTGGCCGCACCTGCCGCCTTCTGGTGCGCCCGCATGTTGGTGCCGTCGAGGAACACCATGCCGAGTTGCACGCCGCGCTCCTGCACCAGGGCGAGCAGGCGCTCCCACACCCCGGCGCGCGCCCAGCGGATGAAGATCTGCGCCGCCCGCCACCACGGCCCGAACTCGTCTGGAATGGCGCGCCACTTGGCCCCGTTCTGGTGCCGCCACAGGATGGCCGAGAGCGTGCGTTGCAGGTCCTGCGGCGGGGTCTTCGCCTTCGGCCGGCAGGCATGCACCAGCGGCTCTAGAGCCGCCCACTGCGCGTCGTTCAGCATCAGCCCGCTCCATCCAGAGGACGGAAAACGCTCACACCCCCAAGACGTTCAGGCGACGACAGACCCTAGATGTCAGCGCGGCGCTGGTAGCGGATGGGCAAGAGGCGGAAGCAGTTGAACCACGCGTGGGTGCGTTCCTCGACCCAACGGTGGCGCCCAAGCTTCCAGCGGGGGGGACTAGCGCGTGGTGAAGCAGGCCGGCTCGCCGGCTGGCCTGTAATCAATGCGCCTTTCATCAAGTGGCGTAACTCTTCAGTGTGCTATCTTAGCCCATGCTCGACTCCTCCCCACCGTCGCCGATCTCTTCAAGGCCAAGGCCGTCGCCGACTACGAGGTAAACGCCAAGGTCGAGGTGTACCTCGCGGACCCCGCTGCCGCCGCCCCCACCCGATCGCCGACGGCTACTGCCCAAATCTCGCCGCGGCCGTCGCCGGTCACGGCTGGGCGAGCTCCGTCGTCGCCAACCGGCGCTGGGCGACGGTAAGCAGACTTGGCCCAGCCTGCGTCTGGCCCTCCTCGACGGCGCCTTCACCGCCGAGCGCTGCCGGGAGTGGTGTCATCTCCACGGATTGCGCCACAATTTCGTCGAGAAAGGCCCAGATCAGAAGGGCTTCGTTGTTCTGGAGCGGCGTTGGGTCGTGGAGCGGACCTTCGGCTGGCTCAGCCACTGGGGTGGCCTGCACCGTGAGCGCGCCGGGCGTCTCGACGTCGCTACCGGAAGGCTTGCCTGCGTCGCTAGCCTCATGGTCGCCAACGCCCTCCAACAATCCCGCCTGAATGCAAGTCCTCAAACAGTCTCTGAGATTCAGCGGACGACAACAAACAGCTACCGCTCGATATGGGCCGTCGAGGGCGAAGCCGCCATCCACATCGTCATCGATCCGCCCCCTCACAGGTCGAAGTCCCTTCGGCGCCATTCTCAAAACCGTCAGCGCTTGATCCTAGCCGTCACAGGGGTGGGTGATTAAGAGAAAAGTGCTCCCGAGCCTCCTCAGTCTTGGCGGGCAACGATTCGCCATGTTCGCCGAATAACAACCTGTCGAGCATGGTCTCAACTTATTAATTTTATTAATATTTAGTTCGATATTGATACTAATCCTGAAGTTTTAATAAATATAACAACTCCTCGATCATAATAGAAATTAATAATCAAACTAACCTCTTTGAAGTTGCAAAGTGGATAGAGCTTCATTGATAGTTGACAAAGAATCGTCAGTCTCTCGCATTTCAATAGCAATCCAACCGGCATATTCAACGTCAGTCAGCACTGATATCAGTGGCGCATACAGCGGTGCATCCACTCGCGTGATCGGAGCCAGCTTCGGCTTTGATAGATGCACGTGCGCAATGATATCATGGTGCTCTATGATGATGTCCTGTATATCCTCTTCGGTGAAAGCTAAACAGCCGCTATCGATGTGAAGCCTGAAGGATGGATGGTTGACGGCCCTCACCATCGCGGCGCATTGCGCCGTGGTTACCAGAAAGTCCCCACCGTACTCGTTAGGGGCAGCCTCAAGGGCAATTATGAAGCCGGTTGCAGCGACAGCCTCCGCTAAGCACCGGAAGCGCTGCGCGCCAAGTTCAAAGGCATTCTCGACGGTAAGTTGCCCACGTTGACGGTTCCGAGGGGCTCCAAAGACACCCGCACCGCCCCTACTCAAATGCTCGGCAAAAATCGCCACCCGCACTGTATGCTCTCGCATCGCTTCGAACGAGGTGGTATCACCGAGAAGTTGGCAGTCTGGCCGGTCGAAATAGAGCGCTTGATACGAGCTAACCTGAAGCCCGGCTCTACTAATTCGACGGCCTTCGACGCGGGCGATCTCCTCAGTGAGATTTTGCCAGGGCGCAAGTTTCGTGGGGGCGACTTCGACCCCGGCAACGTTTGCGTCTGCAAGCGAAGCATACACCCGATCAGTGATAGAGGCTGGCCAAGCGATATTAGAGACAGACAAGCGGTTCATTCGCCGCTCTCCAAGTAGCTACCGATGCCATTAAGAACGGTCTCGCGATCGAAGTGGTACTGATTGGCGCCGCCAAGAACGCCTGCGTAGATCGTTCGCATGTCGTAGGATGCAGCGGGGTTATTCAGGTCTGGTTTGCGTAACTTACCCGGAAAAAATCGCTCGGCGATAGCCGACATGGTGACAGGCTCAGGCGCGATATTAACGAGCGTTAGGTTCGCATCTGTGATTGTCTCGATATCGCGCTCTAAGCGACGCACGTCGTACCATTGAAAGCTGCCGCGCGCGTCGATCGCATCGACCATATTGTTGTAGCGCAGATCGAAGATCGCGTTCTTCTTCAGCCCCCGACCATAGAGCGCTGGGAGCCGGATGATGAGGTGGTTGGCGAACGTCTTGGCAATAAACCGTTCGAAGGCCGCTCTGTGCACGCCATACGGTGCGCCTTCATTTGGTGTAGGATCGCGCTCGGTCACGCCTATGGCATCCTGATACACGTCGGTCGTCGACAGCAGCACGAAGCGGTCCGCAGTGACGTGTTTCAGGTTTTCAACAAGGACGTCGATGGCCGCCTGGTCTGTCTCTGGTTCCTTGTTGGCTTTCCATTTCAAAGCGGAAATGCCGGCGCAGACGACCTCTCTAAAACGGCCGCCGCGCATGGCTTCGCTGTTGCTAGAGTTAAAGTGCGCGTCATACCTTCCGGCGTGGATGAGGTTTCCCCCGACGAAGCCGGTATGCCCAATCAAAGCGCGCATATGCTAATCCAGTTTCAATCCGATTGACTCAACCTTCGCCCGGATGGACGCAGGCAGCGAGGACGGGACGTCTGCAACACCCTCGTCCTGATCCGCTTCGATCATTGACAGGATTCGCTCAGTTGCGAAGAAAATTGTATCAATTTTTCCAGACATGACGGTCAAAACTCGTCCGTCCCGACCAACATAACAGCTTCGATCGTCGCTACTTCCGATAGGCTTAGTTTTGATTGAGATCTGCGGCCCCATGAATTTATAAATATCAAGGAATTCCGGGACATTCTCCTGCGCCTGGCGGGTCATCAAGCCGCGCTTGGCCTCTACTTGTTCTGAGTTTACATGATCGCGCACCGAACGAGCTTCTTCGGAGCTGTTGAATCGTCCGAGAGGTGTGTGCGGGACGCTTGACAAAGTATAGATCGTCTCAACTTCCGTTGGATAGATGGAGTAGAGCGGCCCATCCACAAAAGTAATTGCAGGCAATCCAGCTGGTGCCTCAAAATACAGAAGCAGCGTTGGCTCGTAATAAGTCGAAACGATATTTTTGCCAAAATGCCCCCACGTGGCATCAATAACATAATCAAACCGCTCGCCGTTTACCAGGATATGCTCCGAGAACTTCTCGATTGATTTAATTTCGACTGAGAGGCTTGTAACATGTCGCAAATGGTGCCGGAAGTAATGTCGAGCTTTGTCAATTAGTATAACGCGTTCCTCAGCACGTATCATTCCATCAATATTCGTCAGATTGAGGCTGCACCGATCAACGGAGCGGTAAGGTATTCCCGTCGCGGTCATGATAAGTTTGTAGGTGTCGAAATCAATAAGGGATGTGTCTTTTGGTACGGCATATATATTTTCCAAAACCGGCTTACTCAAATCTCCGTATCGTTCAATAAAGCGTGAAAATCCGTCACGCGATTGTATGCGTGTTCCTGCGTGCCTAGGATAATGAAACCCAAGATGAAGCCGGAACTGGTTATTCCCGGAGGCTTCATGCAAAAGCCTTTCATTTTGCTCGTACAACCGAACCGTAAAACCAAGAGCCATCATCGACGAGGCAATATGACAACCATACCAACCTCCCCCAATGATCGCGATCCGTCGACTCATTCCGCAACCCCTGTTCCGCAACCAAACCCAGATGCAAGCATTATGCGTGCACCCTGTGTCTGAGCTTTATCGCAGGCAGAGCCGGCAGGATAGGACATTGCAACGAATGGCTCAGGTTGGAGGCTCCCGGCGTGAGCATGCCAGCCCTCTAAACCTTCCGACTGCTGCCTTAACTGTAATGTCAATAGTTTTATCTGATGCTAAACGATGGCGATAACGACTCAAGGGGATTGCGTTGAAAGGCCGATTATAATGTGATGAGGCGAATCGGTAGGTTTTGCCGTGTCCGCTGCCTTACCGCTACAACAGGACGTCGATGCCAGTGATCTGCGCCGTCTGGCCTCACTAGCCGTGATGCCGGTCAGATCCGCCGCTTGCGGGCGCCAGAGCGCTTTCCGAGCGTGATAGAACGGCTTCCGGGTTGGGGGGAGGCGGCGAAGGAGAGCGCCGATATCCTCAGCCGTGTCCGTCGATCTACGTCAGCGCGTAATCCATACCTTCAGACCGGCGCGTCTCGGTACCAAGCGGCAGAACGCTTCGGGGTCAGCTTAGCGAACGCGAGCCGATGGTGCAGCCAGCTCACTCGTGAGAGATAGATGTGAGCTTTCGGGAGGTTGTCCATCCGGTCTTAACCGAGGACGCTGGAGGTTTGAGGCTTCAGCGATCCCGGAGAGACCGGAGTGAACATCCACCAGAATGCGTGTTTGACGCCCTTGGATCGAGAGCGCCTTGTGCGGCTGGCCCGGAGCGGGCTCGTTGCGAAGGCGGTGGCCGCAACGATGGGCGTGCGCCCCAAGACGGTGGGCAAGTGGGTCGCCCGCTTCGACGCCGAAGGGGCGGTCGGGCTGCAGGATCGCTCCTCGCGGCCGCACCGCCTGCACCGTCCGACACCGCCCCGGACGCAGGAAGCCATCGTGGCCCTGCGTCAACAGCGCCTGAGCGGCGCGCAGATCGCCCGTGATCTTGCCGTCTCGCCGGCCGCCGTCAGCCGTCAGCCGGGTGCTGCACCGGTACGGCCTGAGCCGCATGCGCGACCTCGAACCGCCCGAGCCCGTGCGTCGCTACGAGCGCGACAAGCCGGGCGAACTGATCCACATCGACATCGAGAAACTCGGCCGCTTCGAGCGCGTCGGGCATCGCATCACCGGCGACCGCACCCGACAGAGTTCGGGCCGCGGCATCGGCTGGGAGGCCCTGCACCTGGCCGTCGACGACCACTCCCGACTTGCTTACTCCGAGATCCACCCGGACGAGCAGCGCGGCTCCTGCCTCGCCTTCCTCTTCGACGCCCTGTGACCTGACCGGCTGGCTTTGGACTGGGCTGACTGAGAGGATCAGCTAGGACCGAAGGAGTTGGACATGCGACGAGGACAGAAGACGAGCGCGGAGCAGGTCGTGCTGAAGCTGCGCCAGATCGAGGTGCAGACCGCCCAGGGCAAGAGTTTGGCTTTGGCGTGCAAGGAGGCGGAGATCTCCGAGCAGAGCTATTACCGCTGGTGCAAGGAGTACGGCGGCCTGCAGGTCGATCAAGCCAGGAAGATGAAAGATCTTGAGCGCGAGAACGCTCGGTTGCGCCGGCTCGTGGCTGACCTATCCCTGGAGAAGCAGGTGTTGGCGGACGTCGCCTCGGGAAACTTGTAGCCCCCGAGCGACGCCGGCAGGCGGTGGACGCCATTCAGGAGAAGTACGGCCTCTCGGAACGTCACGCTTGCCAGATCGTCGGCCAGCATCGGGGTACGCAACGCTACGTGCCGACCGTGCTGGCCGACGAGGATGGGCTGACCCGAGCCATCGTTGCCCTGGCGTCCGAGTACGGACGCTATGGCTACCGCCGCGTCACCGCGCTGCTGCAGGCAGCCGGCTGGCAGGTGGGCAAGGATCGGGTTCAGCGCATCTGGCGTCGCGAGGGGCTGAAGGTCCCCAACCGACATAGACCCCGCAGCCGCCTCTGGCTGAACGACGGCTCGTGCGTGCGACTACGGCCGCTTCGCCGCAACCACGTCTGGAGCTTCGACTTCATGCAGGCACAGACCCATGACGGGCGAAGCCTGCGCATCCTGACGCTGATCGACGAGCCCAGCCGAGCCTGCCTCGCGCTGAAGGTGGCGCGGCGGATCAACAGTCTCGGCGTGATCGAGGCGCTGGCCGACGCCATGTGCCTGCATGGCATCTCAGAGCACATCCGCTGCGACAATGGCCCTGAGATGATCTCGAAGGCGTTGCGCAAGTGGGTCGCCAAAGCTGGCTCGCGGATCCAGTACATCGCGCCGGGCTCGCCGTGGGAGAAAGGGTACTGTGAGAGCTTCAACGGTAAGCTGCGCGACGAGTGCCTGCGCCAAGAGATCTTCTACTCGCTCAAGGAAGCCCAGGCCGTAATCGCCCTGTGGCAGAACACCTACAACCGCGTCCGGCCGCACTCGTCCCTGGGCTACCGGCCGCCCGCGCCTGTCAGCTTCCCCGATCGGGCCTTCCGGCTACCCATGGCAGCGGCCATGCAGTAGCCTCTCACTCGGCTCGGTCCAAAATACCGGTCAGGTCAGGGGGCCAAGGCGTCGCGCAACTCGTGCAGGAAGATCGCGGGCCGCGCTTCGTAGATCGTCAGGATCAGGTCGGCCTGCGCCTTGATCCGGTGCGAGGCGTGATTGCCACCCGACGGCTTGGGCGCGAGCTGCCCTTCCTGGCGGAACTGTTCCGACCAGTGGTTGGCGCTGGACACGCTGACCCCGAACCGGGCTGCTGCCCGAAGACAAGACGCCCCTGGTGCGCGTGATGGCCGCTTAGCTGAAGCGGGCTAACTGGCGCAGGTGCTACCGTCTCAGGAATCAGTTCGTCGAACCGGTGTTTGGGCAGATCAAACACGCCTAGGGCTTCCGATAGTTCATGCTACACGGCCTCGATCAAGTTCGCAGCGAACGGCGATGACCTGCACCGCTCTCAGCCTCACCCGAGCCGACCCAGGAAAACGACGCCCTCTCCCTCAAACGAAAAGTCGCGCCCTGGGACGATGACTGCCTCGAAGCCATCGTGACAAAATGAAAAATTCATTCTGATTGCCCTGCCTTGACGCCGCGGTTGTCTGTCCGGTCAATGCGTATAAAAGCCCATGCCGGACCAACGCAGGGTTGGCGGCGATGAAGCTATAATCCTTGGCTAGCTTCGTAAATCACGTGGTTGCCTATGGTGGCTGCCTAGAGCATCGTCCCCAAAGGTGGACAGCGGCGATTGTTGGAGACGTGATGCGCATTCTTGTGACGGGCGGCTGCGGCTTCATCGGCTCTGCCCTCGTGCTGCATCTGGTGCAGGATCTCGGCCACGAGGTGCTGACCCTCGATGCCATGACCTACGCCGCCAACCCGATCTCGCTGCAGCCGCTGGCGGACGACCCGCGCCACCGCCTGGAACAGGCCGACATCTGTGATCCGGCGCGCGTCCACGCCCTCTACGCCGAGTTCAGGCCCGAGGCGGTGATGCATCTGGCCGCCGAGAGCCATGTCGATCGCTCGATCACCGATCCGGGCGCCTTCGTGCGCACCAACGTCATCGGCACCCAGGTCATGCTCGACGGCGCCCGCACCCATTGGGAAAGCCTCGACCGCGAGGCCAAGGCGACGTTCCGCTTCCTCCACGTCTCGACCGACGAGGTCTACGGCTCGCTGCCGCCGGACGCGTTCTTCACTGAGGAGAGCCGCTACGATCCGCGCTCGCCCTACTCGGCGTCAAAGGCGGCCTCCGACCATCTCGCCCGCGCCTGGCACGAGACCTACGGCCTGCCGGTGCTGGTGACGAACTGCTCGAACAATTACGGCCCGCGTCACTTCCCCGAGAAGCTGATCCCGCTGATGATCTTGGCCGCGCTGGAGGGCAAGCCGCTCCCGGTCTACGGCGACGGCCTGAACGAGCGCGACTGGATCCATGTCGAGGACCATGCCCGCGGCCTCGTCGCGGTGCTGGAGCGCGGCCGGCTCGGCGAGACCTACCTGCTGGGCGGGCGCTCGGTGCGCAACAACCTCGCCGTGGTGAAGGCGCTCTGCGCCGCCTTCGACCAGCTCAAGCCCGAGAACGGCCCGCACGAGCGCCTGATCAGCTTCGTCGCCGACCGGCCCGGCCATGACCGGCGCTACGCCATCGACCCGTCGAAGGCGGAAGCCGAGGTCGGCTGGCGGCCGACCAAGGTGTTCGAGGCGGCGCTGACGGAGACCGTGCGCTGGTATCTCGACAACGAGGCGTGGTGGCGCCCGATCCGCGAGGGCCGCTATTCCGGCGAGCGCCTCGGTCTCGCGCCCAAGAGCGCTTGAGCATGGACATCCTGATCCTCGGCGGCGCCGGTCAGGTCGGCACGGAGCTTCAGGCCTTGTCCTGGCCCGAGGGTGTGCGGGTCCACGCGCCCGACCGCCAGAGCCTCGACATCACCGACGAGGCCGCATTGGCCGCCGCGCTCGATGCGCGCGCCTACGCGGCGGTGATCAACACGGCGGCCTACACCGCTGTCGATAAGGCCGAGAGCGAGGCCGTCGCCGCATGGCGCCTCAACGCGCTGGCCCCGGCCATCCTCGCCACCGAGACGATGCGGCGGGCCATCCCGCTCGTCCATGTCTCGACCGACTACGTGTTCGATGGGTCGGGCGAAGGCTTCTACGCCCCCGATGCGCCGGTGAACCCGCAGAGCGTCTACGGCGCCAGCAAGGCGGCCGGCGAGATGGCGGTGCGCTCCGGCAATCCGCGCCACGCGATCGTGCGCACCGCCTGGGTGGTGAGCCCGCACCGGGGCAACTTCGTCAAGACGATGCTGCGGCTCGCGGGCGAGCGGGATCGGCTCACCGTTGTCGAGGACCAGCACGGCTGCCCGACCTCCGCGGCCGATCTCGCGCGCGCGCTCGCCGCGATCGCCCTGCGGCTGGCGGGCGACGAGGCCGCGCCCACCGGTACCTTTCACTGCGTCAACGACGGCGCGACGACGTGGTGCGACTTCGCCCGTGCGATCGTCGCGGGGTCGGCCCGGCGCGGCGGGCGCTCGGTGCCGATCGAGGGCATCCCGAGTTCGGCCTACCCGACGCCGGCCCGGCGCCCGGTGAACTCGCGCCTCTCCACCCAGAGCCTGACCGACGCCTACGGCCTCGCGCCGCGCTCCTGGGAGCCGGCGCTCGACGACATCCTCGACCGGCTGGTCGGGCCGGTTCGCTCCCACTGATCAGGACGTGTTTCGTATGAAGGGCATCGTGCTCGCCGGCGGCTCCGGCACCCGGCTCCATCCGGCCACGCTGGCGATCAACAAGCAGCTGCTGCCGGTCTACGACAAGCCGATGATCTACTATCCGATCTCGGTGTTGATGCTCGCGGGCATCCGCGAGATCCTCGTCATCTCCTCGCCGGAGCATCTCGGCAACTACCAGCGCCTTCTCGGCACCGGTGAGCAGTTCGGCGTCACCTTCACCTACGCCGTGCAGCCGCGGCCTGAAGGGCTGGCGCAGGCCTTCATCATCGGCCGCGACTTCGTCGGCAGTGACGACGTGGCGCTGGTGCTCGGCGACAACCTCTTCTTCGGCAATGGCATGAGCGACCTGCTCGCCAAGGCGCGCACCCGCAAGAGCGGGGCGACGGTGTTTGCCTACCACGTCGATCATCCGGAGGCCTACGGCGTCGTCACCCTCGACGAGTCCGGCCGGCCCTTGCGGCTGGTGGAGAAGCCCAAGACCCCCGAGAGCCCCTGGGCGGTGACGGGGCTGTACTTCTACGACAATCAGGTTCTCGACATCGCCGCTGAGGTGAAGCCCTCCGACCGGGGCGAACTCGAGATCACATCGGTCAACCAGGCCTATCTCGAACGCGGCCAGCTCCATGTCGAGCGGATGAGTCGCGGCTACGCGTGGCTCGACACCGGCACGCATGACAGCCTGCTGGAGGCGGGCGAGTTCGTGCGGGTGCTGCAGCGCCGGCAGGGGCTTCAAGTCGCCTGTCTCGAAGAGATCGCCTACCTGCAGGGCTTCATCGGCCGCGAGCAGCTGCAGGCGCGCGGCGAGCTGTTCGTTAAGACAAGTTACGGCCAGAATTTACTTAGCCTTGCTAAGTTTGAATCGTTTTTTATTGGATGAATAGCATACTTACGTTATTGGAAACTTTCAACCTGACTACAACTAGCGACAGGGCCCATAAAGGTAGGATGCCAATGCTGTTCTCGACAAAAAAAACTAACAAAAGAAACGTCTATATTGTGAGCAACTCGATATTGTTCGACGCCGAATATTATAGAATTACGTATGGTGTAAAAAGGTACAGAAATGCCGCTAAGCATTTCTGTGATATTGGCTGGAAAATGGGCTTCAATCCTTCGCAGTATTTTAACACATCCTACTATGTTAAGTCGTACAAAGATGTAGCAAGCAACAGCGTAAACCCGCTTGTGCACTATCTAAAGCACGGTGGGAAGGAAATGAGAAGACCAAGCGATAAATTCGATGTTCAGTCATACTGCGCTGCACACCCAGAGGCAATGGAGTCCGGCAAAACTCCCGCTGAACATTGTCTCGCAACATATGGGAATTACAATTGGCGGCGCGATCTTGATGTTTCTGACACTTTCCCAGGCGCTGCTGATAATTTCTCACGCTATTTTGACAAAGAATTCTATCTGTCGCATAACTTAGATGTAGCTCAAGATGGGATGGACCCGTTTTTACACTATATCGAATTTGGACAGTACGAAAGTAGGGATCCATCACCCAATTTCGACACTTTTTACGTTCGCAAAGAACTAAAAAAGGCGGGCAAAACAAGCCAAAACATCATTAACGAACATGCTAATTTTGAAAAATTACAGCTTGCCAGACTCTGCAATGCAGAGTCCATATTATTGGATATCAAAGAAGGTCAAGTATCAATCAAGCAGCGTGCCCATAATCTGAGTCTGTGCGTGCACGTGCATTGTTTCTATCCAGAGCTGATAGCAGAATTGATTCCTGGATTTAACAACCTGCCGATCGGTTCGGCGGTAGTCATAACTGTCACAAAACAAGCTGATAAGGATTTTATTCAGAACTGTCTAGCTAATTTCAAAGAAGGATACGATCTGCATGTTCGTGTCGTGCCCAATCGCGGGCGAGATATTGCTCCGTTTCTGATTGGATCCCGAGATATATGGGAAAAATATGATATCGTTTTGCACCTTCATACTAAGAGAAGTACTCATGTATGCTGGGGAGATGAGTGGCGTAGATACCTGTACGATCAGATTCTCGGTTCACCTCAACTCGTAGACAATGTGATTTCGTGTTTTGAGCAAAACAACACCCTCGGATGCCTGTATCCTCGTAATTTTTATAGAATTAAAGAGTTTGTCGATGTTGAAAACAATATAAGTCGCATTAAAGATTTCCTCGAATCCGTCAATTGTGGAAACGGTCCGACGGTCCAGCCTGATTATCCGGCTGGATCCATGGCTTGGTATCGCACCAAAGCGATATCAGGTATATTGGAAAACCCTCGTGATATTGACCGGTTTGAGGAAGAGTCGGGCCAAGTAGATCTAACTTTCGCACATGCTCTCGAACGAATTTTGACGCTAGTCACCCGAGGAGCTGGCTTTGACGTTAGAAACTACATAACTCAGACTAGAAAAAGACTAGCGCCTATAGAAGGATTGCCTGTCCGTGAAAATAGCGCGGAGAAGAACAGCTCTCTTTGGCCGCGTGATACGCCTAAGATTGCGCAAAATCCCCCCGCAGCCATCAAGCCAATAAATTGCACTTTTAATCCGGAGCAGCTCGATATTCATTGGATTCTTCCAGCGTTCTCTCAAGCGGGAGCTGGCGGGCATATGACAATTTTTCGGATGGTAGAATTTCTGGAACTTTTTGGTCATAACCAAACAATTTGGTTTCAAAATGCTGCCCATCTTGCAGATCAGGCGGAAACAAAACGTCGGATACAGAGCTGGTATCGTCCCATCAGTGATCGGGTTCGCGTTCGGTTCCTTCCTGACGATATTAGGCAAATTTCGGCAGATGTATTGATTGCGACTGACTGTTGGACTGCGTTTCCTGCGGCACAGGTAACGAATGTAAAAGAACGATTTTATCTCGTTCAAGATTTTGAACCGATGTTTCATCCCGTAGGTGAGCTGTATCTGCTTGCCGAGATGACATATAAATTTGGATTTTCTAAGCTATGTGCTGGGAACTGGCTTCTAAGCCTTATGCAGGCTCGTGGGGCATGGGCTCGTGGTTGGGAATTGTGTGCCGACCATGAAGTTTATTTTCCGGGTGTTTTTAAACAGGAGCTTTCCGGAACTGTTCGAATCGCCTTTTATTCCCGCCAGTATACGCCTAGGCGGGCTGTTACGCTCGGGTTTGCTGCATTTGAACTATTGCACAAGCAAGGATTTAAATTGCATGTAGATCTGTTTGGAGAAGAAGATATCGGAATAAATTACTCGTTCCCCTACACTCAGCATGGGATTCTGTCTCCGGATAAACTAAGTGAGATTTATAGGTCGTGTGATATTGGAGTTGTTTTTTCGTCGACCAATTATTCGCTGATACCGCTCGAAATGATGGCTTGTGGACTTCCAGTTGTCGAAGTTGATACAGAGAGTACACGTGCGATTTTTAAGAACGGAGAGGTTTATTTTGCACTTCCGGCACCGTATAGTATTGCTGACGCTGTTCGTACCCTATCTTCGAGTTCGACGCTGAGATTGGAACAACGGCAGGCTGGATTGGATTTCACCAAAAAGACGTCCTGGGAAAGAAGTGCGCGCTCACTTGAGGCAGCACTAAAAGAAAGATTGGATGAGAAGGGTTATAGATCCTTAGTGCCGGCCGCAATTACTAAACCCATGAAATCAACAAATAGGACTGCGACAGTATTTATCCCAACATTCAATGCGGGGCCTGAATTCAAGAATGTCCTAAGTGTGCTTTCATCTCAGATTTGTGACTTTGAGTATGAAATATTAATTGTCGACAGCGGTTCTGTGGATGGGACGATTGATTTAGCCCGAAAGTTTGCCTCGAGCAAAATCAGATATGAGTCGATTGATCAGTCGCAATTTCAGCATGGAAAGACACGTAACCTCGGATTTGAGTTGTCTGATAGCCAATATGTTGCTTACATAACGCAGGACGCATTGCCGAAAGATAATTATTGGCTCTCAAACCTCATTGGAGGTTTCGGTTATGGGCCGCGAGTTGCCGGTGTTATTGGCCGACATGAGGCTTACCCAAATCACGATCAATTCATACATAGAGATATTGATCAAATGTTCGATCTATTATCTTTACTTCCCAATGTGATCGACCACCAAGTGGGCTTGCCCAGCTTTATGTATCCTGGAAGTCGGGACTGGGGTATGCTAATGCGGTTCTACTCTGATAATAATTCTGCGATGAGCAGGTCTGTCTGGAATGTTCTTCCGTATCCGGAAGTAGATTGGGGTGAGGATCAGATCTGGGCAGAAGAAGCTCTACGACTCGGTTATCAAAAAGCTTACGTTAATGATGCTATTGTTTATCATTCTCATGCTTTTGACCTGCGTCAGCAGTATTCTGTGTCGGCCACAGAAGGTCGTTTTTGGGCGGAGCACTTTGGTTTACAGCTTCATGAAAATGCAGATGCTGCTATTTCCGATCTCGACGAACGAGATCGTGCTTTCGCACTGAAAAATGCCATCGGAAGCCAATTATTGCAGAAAAGATTGCTGTTCAACCGCGCTACGGTACAGGGTAGGCAGTTTGGCTATAATCAGGTAAAGCCTCCTTATTGGCCTTCTGCGAGCTAATTAAGCTAGATTTCCTTTTGGTTGGAAATCAGCGCTCGGTCACTCTTTAGAGCGGCGCCTAAGCGAATTGCGACGTTTCTGAAGTTGAAGTGTTGAGGGGGTGAAGGACGACGCCGATGCCTTCACCCCTGTCTGTCGATCGTCGCGAGCGTATTATCTTAGCTGTTTCATGAGCCTCGTCCTGTGGTCAAATTGCTGCCCGGTGCGGGGTCAGTGTGTTAAAAGCCAGAACGTTTCCAGGTTAGCCTGGATCGTATCCTGCGGCGGCGAAGAAGTCGGCGCGATCGTTTGGCGTGATGGTGTCGATGAGATCATCAGTGGCCGACCACAATCACTCGAGGTGCGTTCCACCGCTTTTCGCAGCAGCGCCTTGAGCTTGGCGAAGGCCTCCTCGATTGATGATGTGGAGGGCTCGTGCTCTCAGCGTTTCGCTGGGGCATAGTCAGGATGCTGTCGCCACAGGCTGAGGAGCCACTGATCCGCCCCCACTGAAGTGGTCCGCCCTGAGGTATGGCTTTTGAGCCAGATGAGGACGGACAGATGGGAACGAAGCGGCACAAGCCGGAAGACGTGGTCGCCAAGCTGCGGCAGGTGGATGTTCTGGTCTCGCAGGGCCAGAGCGTGGCGGAGGCGATCCGGGCCATCGGCGTGACGGAAGTGACCTACTACCGCTGGCGCAAGGAGTACGGCGGCCTGAAGAGCGATCAGGTTCGACGGATGAAGGACCTGGAGGTTGAGAACCAGCGGCTGCGCAAGGCGATTGCGGATCTCACCCTCGACAAGCTGATCCTGCAGGAGGCCGCTCGGGGAAACTGACCAGCCCCGCGCGCCGACGCGCCTGCATCGCGCATGTCATGAACGTCCTAGACGTCTCCGAGCGCCGCGCCTGTCGGGCGCTCGGGCAGCATCGCTCGACGCAGCGCAAGGTGCCGCGGGGAAGAGAGGATGAGGCCGCGCTGACAGCCGACCTCGTGGAACTGGCTCGCCAGTACGGGCGCTACGGCTACCGGAAGATCGGTGCATTGCTGAAGGCGGCGGGCTGGTTCGTCAACGACAAGCGGGTCGAACGGATCTGGCGGCGCGAGGGGCTGAAGGTCCCGTCTCGGCAGCCCAAGCGCGGCCGCATCTGGGACGGGGATGGTTCCTGCCTGCGATTGCGGGCGGAGCGTCGCGATCACGTCTGGTCCTACGACTTTGTCGAAGCCCGCACGCACGAGGGCCGCAAGTTCCGGATGCTGAACGTGGTCGATGAGTTCACGCGGGAGTGCCTGGCGATCCGCGTCGCACGCAAGCTGAAGGCGGCGGACGTGATCGACGTGCTGTCCGACCTGTTCATCCTGCGCGGCGTGCCCAGCCATATCCGCTCGGACAACGGTCCGGAGTTCATCGCCAAGTCCGTGCAGGCCTGGATCACCGGTGTCGGCGCCAGAACAGCCTACATCGCACCCGGCTCGCCATGGGAGAACGGTTACGTCGAGAGCTTCAACGCACGACTACGGGACGAGCTTTTGAACGGTGAGATCTTCTACACGCTCAAGGAGGCGCAGATCGTGATCGAGAGTTGGCGTCTACACTACAACAGCGTGCGCCCGCACGCCTCGCTCGGCTACCGACCACCGGCCCCGGAGGTGTTCGTGCCGGCCTTCACCGCTTGGCCGGCTGCGCTCACTCGGTCGGCTCCGCCGGCCAAGCGACCCGTGGAGCAAAGGCCGACCCTGCACTAACTTAGAACTTGGACCACCGCGTGGGGGCCGATCAGCGGAAGGCGTGACCATGCGCACTATCGTCGAGATCACCAACGACAGCGCGGCAGCCGTCTTTGATGGCGGGAAGGATCTTACCGACCTCCTGACGCTCGCTCGTGTGAAGGGCATCGACGCGGCCGAAGGTGCGGAAACGGATGCTAGATGTTTGATCCCAGGCTTTGATGGTGCAGACTTCTCACGGGATTGGAAGGAAGCGCTATGGGCCAGGTTCACCACGCAAGCGCCATGACGACTGCGGCGGTCCGTCGAGCGATACAGCATAGTTAAGAGAGCCTGAGGGCGCTGGCCAAGCGCTACGGGATCAATCCCAAGACGGTCGCCAAGTGGAAGAAGCGGACCTCGACAGCCGATCGTAAGACCGGGCTGACCGAGCCGCACTCCACGGTGTTTTCCGTAGAGGATGAGGCGGCCATCGTCGCCTTCCGGCGCCACACGCTCCTGCCGCTCGACGACTGTCTCTAGGCGCTCCAAGCGACGATCCCACATCTGACGCGATCATCGCTGCACCGGTGCCTTCAGCGTCACGGCATCTCGCGCCTGCCCGATGTCGAGGGTGACAAACCCAGTCGCTCGAAGTTCAAGCGTTACCCAATCGGCTACTTCCACATCGATATCGCCGAGGTGCGAACCGAAGAAGGAAAGCTCTACCTCCTCGTAGCCATCAATCGCACGACGAAGTTCGCCTTCGTTGAACTGCACGAGAAGGCAGCCCGCCGTGTTGCCGGCGACTTCCTCCGGGCCCTTGCTGCCGCTGTTCCCTACAAGATCCACACCGTGCTGACCGATAACGGCACGCACTTCACCGATCCCTCCGGCGAGACTAGGACGCCGGCCGAGATCAAGCAGATGCGCGCCGATAAGGTTCTCTTTCGGTGCCACTCCTTCGAGGGCGCCTGCGCCGACCTCGACATCGAGCATCGCCTCACCAAGCCGCGTCACCCTTGGACGAACGGTCAGGTCGAGCAAATGAACCGGACGATCAAGGACGCAACCGTCAAGCGCTTCCACTACGACAATCACGACCAGCTCCGGCAACACCGCGCCGACTTCGTCGCAGCCTACAACTTCGCCCGCCGCTTGAAGACCCTACGCGGCTTCACGCCCTACGAGGCGATCTGCAAAGCCTGGACAGACGATCCGTCCAGGTTCATCCATGATCCGCGCCACTAAATTCCGGGACCAAACATCTAGCCGCAGCGAGCGATGAGCAGAGGATAGACGGAGGATGAGGATCGAGCCTATGAAGCAATATCTCACATTCAGCGATTGAAGCCCTACGCTCGGGAGCACGACCATCATGCATGATACCGCCTTCGAAATCGGAAAACTATTCATAGAAACATACCAAATCGCAGAGAATCAGACTATCGTAGAAATAGGTAGCATGGATATCAATGGTTCGCTAAGGAGCTGTGCGAACCAATCAAGTGCGTATATCGGTATTGATGTTGAGCATGGGAATGGTGTTGATTTCGTTATAGATCCAACTCAACCCCTGCCTCTGAGAACAGGTTTTGCGGATTTGGTGGTCTCAAGTTCGCAATTTGAGCATGATCAATTTTTCTGGCTTACATTTCTAGAGCTAGGGCTTGTTGTCACTTGATCCAATCGCAGGCTGCGGCGAGGCAGAGGACGCCTGTGAAGCTGGCGGCGGTCTTCTCGTAGCGGGTGGCCACCGCCCGCCATTCCTTCAGGCGCGCCCAGAGGCGCTCGACGCGGTTGCGGTTGGTGTAGATCCAGTCCGGGCAGCGGGTGGGTGCTTCGTTGCGCTTGGTGGGGACGGCCGGCTTGGCGCCCACGTCGCGGATGTGCTGACGGAAGCCGTGACTGGAGTAGCCGCGGTCGGCCACGACCCACAGCGGCACGCCAGGCAACTGGTCGAGCAACGGCACGGCGTGGGGCAGTTCGTGCGCCTGTCCCGGCGCGAGGCGGAAGGCGACGGCGCGGCCCGCGCCGTCGGCGATCACGCAAGCCTTGGTGCCATACCCGCCACGAGACCGGCCAAGCGCTTCACGACCGTCTCGCTCGGTCGCAGATCCCCCCTTTTGGCCGCACCTGCCGCCTTCTGGTGCGCCCGCATGTTGGTGCCGTCGAGGAACACCATGCCGAGTTGCACGCCGCGCTCCTGCACCAGGGCGAGCAGGCGCTCCCACACCCCGGCGCGCGCCCAGCGGATGAAGATCTGCGCCGCCCGCCACCACGGCCCGAACTCGTCTGGAATGGCGCGCCACTTGGCCCCGTTCTGGTGCCGCCACAGGATGGCCGAGAGCGTGCGTTGCAGGTCCTGCGGCGGGGTCTTCGCCTTCGGCCGGCAGGCATGCACCAGCGGCTCTAGAGCCGCCCACTGCGCGTCGTTCAGCATCAGCCCGCTCCATCCAGAGGACGGAAAACGCTCACACCCCCAAGACGTTCAGGCGACGACAGACCCTAATACGTATCACGAAGCCCCGCGGCTATATATATATCAACGCTCCTTCTAATGGAGTTTTTCATCAATACCCCGTGGATTGTTGGCGGTTTTATCCCGATGCAGGTCGGGCACTGGCGAACTGGTCAGTCCGCAGCGGCTTAGATTGCACCTTGGTAGAGAGCTTTACAGCTCATAGGAAGGGCGACTTGTGGAACGATTACGTAGCAATATTTCAGAAATGCGAAGAGACATCCGCCATTGCTCCAGCTTTTATTTCTGATGTTGTTGGCTGTGATAACGTCACGAAGTTGGGCCATGCCTCAACGTCTAAGCGCGTAGAGGCAACCGAGGATATGCGTGCTCTCGCTGACGCAAGGCAGAAGTCTATCGAAAATGATGCTTACCGCCAACACAGCGAAAACCTCCAAATAGAACTAAACTTCGCGAGAGAGCGTTTAGCGCAACTCGAAGCCGCAAATGCTGTTTTGAATGATGAGTTAAGGGCTTTGAAAAAAAATGAGTGTGAAACAGAGATTGCTGGAGAGTAACTCTGACCTGAGCGGTATTTTGGACCGAGCCGAGTGAAAGGCTACCGCAAGGCAGCAGCCATAGGTAGCCGGAAGGCCAGATCGGGGAAGCTGACAGGCGTGGGCGGCCGATAGCCCAGCGACGAATGCGGCCGGACGCGGTTGTAGGTGTTCTGCCACAGCCCGATCACGATTTGCGCCTCCTTCAGCAAGTATAAGATCTCCTGCCTCAGGCACTCGTCACGTAACTCTGCGCGGAGATCTCCGCCTTCTTGCACGCCAGCGCCAAACTCTTGCCCTGGGCTGTCTGCACCTTGATCTGGCGCAGCTTGAGCACCACCTGGTTCGCGCTCGTCTTCTGACCTCGCCGCATGTCCGACTCCTTCAGTCCTGGCTGATCCTCTAAATCAGCCCGGTCCAAAGCCAGCCGGTCAGGTCAACGTCACGCACAAAAAACACGCTCCACGCCGCCGAGCAGCAGCGGCCGGATGTGAGGGCCGAGCGCGAGGACTGGTTCGAGGCCCAGGACGAACTCGGCCTTAACAGGCTCGTCTTCGTCGACGAGACGGCGACCACCACCAACATGATGCGCCGCTTGGCGAGCGCTGCCGGGTCACAGTTTCGCACGGGCATGTGTGGACGCCCCTTCGGGTGCAAGCAGAATCTCCGGATGGGTGCGGCGCGTGATCGGGTGCTGCCATGTGTCCGGCTTCTGATGCGGCGGGTCACGTGCCGCGGGCCCGTATGGGAGTGCGAGGGGCAGGACCACATCACTGGAACGCGCTCGAAGCGCTCCCCGCAAGGCTGGTTTTCCCGGCCCCACCTCACCGGCGTTGCGCCATACCTGTCCGTCGATCTCCTCACGCGCTCCGACATCCTCGCGCCCGCCCCCGCCTACGCTGTGACGGCCGGAGCTCGGTAGATCCCACCCTTCGTCAGAAGGGCCCACGCGATGCGCGCATTTCTGTTGGCGACCGCTACGATGACCAGCATCGGCGGCTTGCGTGCGAGCATCCGGCCAAGCCATTTGTCCGCCGGCACGCCCTTGCGTTTGGCCCAGCGCACCACCGCGCTGGCGGCGATGATGAGAAGGCGCCGCAGCGTCCGCTCGCCCATGCGCGAGGTACGGCCGAGGCGTTCCTTACCACCGGTCGAGCGCTGGACGGGTGTTAGCCCAACCCAGGCAGCGAAGTCGCGATCTGAGCGGAAGGTCTCGGTTGGCGGCGCCAACGCCTCGATGGCAGTGGCAATCAGCGGGCCGATGCCGGGCACGCTCATCAGCCGTCGAGCCGTCTCGTCGGCCTTTGCACGCGCGGCGATCTCGGTATCGAGGGCTGCGGTCTGCTCCTGCAGGTGGCGGAGCGCACCAACAGGCACGATCAGACAAGAGCGAGCGACTCGTGGGATGTCCGAGACGGGATCCTCGATCAGTGCAATCAGTCGCTCGACATGGAAGGGTCCTTTCGGCGCGATCTGACCGTACTCAGCCAGATAGCCACGGATCGCGTTGATGAGCTGGGTGCGCTGGCCGACCAGCACGTCGCGGGTCTGGAAGATCATCGCGGACGCCTGCTTGGCCTCGCTCTTCACGGCCACGAAGCGCATGGTCGGGCGCTGTGCGGCCTCGCAGATCGCCTCGGCGTCGGTCGCATCGTTCCTCTGCCGTTTGACGAAAGGCTTTACGTAGGCCGGCGCGATCAGCTTCACTGTGTGGCCAGGTTTGCCGATTTCCCGGCCCCAGTGATGCGCGCCGGGACGGGCCTCCATGGCGACAAGGCAAGCGGGCTGGGCGGCGAAGAAGGCGAGCACCTGATCGCGCCGCAGCTTCCTGCGGAACAGGACGGCTCCAGTGGCATCGGCGCCGTGTGCCTGAAAGACGTTCTTGGCCAGATCCACACCAATAGTGTTCACCCCGGTCACGGACACCTCCCTCCGGTGGTTCTCAACACCACCATCCTGGCACGTCGATGCCATCGGGGGCGCCCACCCCATCATTGGAAAACCATCACCGTCACGGCCGGCCTGCGCGCCAACGGCCTGATGGCCACCGCCCTTTTCGACGGAGCCACCAACGGCAAGCGCTTCCGGGCCTACGTCACCGACACCCTGATCCCCGTGCTGAAGTGGGTTTACACCTACGGCTCTGAGGCTAGCAGTGGGGCAGCCGTCCGAGGGGGTGCAATGGAGACCAGAGCAGGTAGTTCAAGAATGTGGGGTGATCTGAGGGTATAAAATCGGGCTCTCACAAAAAATCAGCTATCACAGATGCTTGCAAAAATGTTTGGCGGAAGGGGTGGGATTCGAACCCACGGTGGAGTTGCCCCCACGGCGGTTTTCAAGACCGCTGCCTTAAACCACTCGGCCACCCTTCCCCGTCGCGTAGGCGCGCGATCCAAGCGCGCCGTGGCGTCACAGGCTTGTCTATGGCCCCCTGGGGATCAGCGTCAATGTGCGATGCGCGGGATCGGGGCGGTGACCGGACTCAGGCTGGCCGCAGGCGGGTGAGCTGGTCGAGGAGGGCGCGGTCGTGGAGGAGGGCGAAGCGCTCCTTCGGGGTGAGCCAGGCCTGCGCCTCGGCCAGGGTTTCGGCCTCCACGATCTTGGCGCGGGCGAGCGTGTGGTCGGCGTCGATGGTCCCGCGCGGTCGGGGCGTGCCTTCGGGCAGCATCATTGCGTGGGCGCGGGCGAGGGTCGGGTCGGCGTGGAGCGCGGCGAGCGCGTCGGTGTCGTCGAAGCCGCGGGCCTCGTTGCGGCGGGCGAGTTCACCGGCGCGGCGGGCGATGGACGGCTGGACCTGCTCCTCCGGCGTCACCAGCAGGCCGCGGTGCTTCAGCGCGAGCCCGAGCGCCAGTTGTCCGCTCGCCCAGGAGAGCGGGATCGCCAGCACGAGGCCGAGGATCGTCGGTGACATCCACAGGAACAGGGAGGTGGCGATGGCAAAGGCCGCGACGCCGGTGACGAGGCCGAGGCCGGTGTGCCAGCGGTGGCGGCGCACGATGTCCGAGAGGGGGATCGAGCCGTCGTCGCGGCGCTGCGGGTTCCAGCCGGTGTCGCGCCCGGCCAGGATCTGGAACACCGAGCCCGACTGGACCAGCATCGCGATCGGCGCGATCAGCGCCGAGAGCAGGATCTCGATCAGGAAGGACAGGGTCAGCCGTCCCGCGCCGCCGCTGGCCTGCCGGGTCTCGCCGTCCAGAAGCGCCAGGATCAGTCCCAGAAACTTCGGGGCGAGCAGGATGCCCATGGTTAGGGCGAAGAGCTGAAGCGCGCGCACCGGGTCGAAGCGCGGCCAGACCGGATAGAGGCCGAATTCGGCGGAGAAGTATTCCGGGCGGACCCAGGCGGTCTGCAGCACGATGATGATGCCGATCACGAGCTGGGCGAGCCAGAGCGGCGAGGCGACGTAGCCGGCGATGCCCGTGGCGAAATGCTGGCGCGAGGCCGGCGCAAGGCCCGCCGCACCGATGACGCGGGCATGCTGGAGGTTGCCCTGCGCCCAGCGCCGGTCGCGCACGGAGAGATCGATCAGCGAAGGCGGGCTCTCCTCGTAGGAGCCCTCCAGCCGCGGCAGCATGGTGACGCCCCAGCCGGCGCGGCGGATCAGCGCCGCCTCGACGAAATCGTGGCTGAGGATGTGGCCGCCGAAGGGCGGGCGGCCCTTCAGGTCCGGCAGGCCGGCGGCCTCGGCGAAGGCCTGCATCCGGATGATCGCGTTGTGGCCCCAGTAATTGCCGTCGCGGCCCGACCAGACCGAGAGGCCGGTGGCGATGACGGGGCCGTAGATGCGCGCGGCGAATTGCTGGAGCCGGGCGAACAGGGTGTTGCGGTTGATGATGAGCGGCAGGCTCTGGATGATGCCGGCCTGAGGGTCGGCCTCCATCGCGGCGGCGAGCCGCACGATGCAGTCGCCGGTGAGCAGGCTGTCGGCGTCGAGCACCAGCATGTGGTCGTAGGCGGCACCCCAGCCGGTGACGAAGTCGCCGATATTGCCGGCCTTGCGGTGATGGTTCTTCTGCCGGTGGCGGTAGTAGAGCCGGGCCTCGGGGCCGAGTTCCGCGCGCAGATCGAGGAGCGCGCGCTCCTCGGCGACCCAGGCGTCGGCTTGGGTCGAATCGGAGAGCACGAACCAGTCGAAATGGCGTCCGAGGCCGGTGGCCTCGACCTCCTCGTGCATCGCCTGGAGCCCGGCGAAGACCCGGGCGCTGCCCTCGTTGTAGACCGGCATGACGATGGCGGTGCGGGTGGAAAGGCTCGCCGGACGCGGCGCCGCCTTGTCCCGCAGCAGCAGCGTCGCGAAGCCGAGGAGCGCGCCGGTGAAGGCCAGCGCGATCCACGAGAAGTTCAGGACGAACAGCACCAGCAGCACGTACTGAAGCCAGGTCGCGCCGCCGGAGACCGAGATCACCTCGTACATCTGCCACGCGCCGTAGGCGGTGAGGGCCGCAGCCCCGCCGAACACGAACAGGCGTGCCGCCAGCGGCCCGCCGCCGCCGTCGCGGCGCGTCGCGGGCCGGGTGCGCAGATCCTGCACCGGCATCGCCAGGGGTGCGCGCGGCGGCATGGAGGCCGGCTCGGTCCGCGCCTCGGCCTGGTGCGCCACGGGGCGGTCCATCACGGTCGAGGCGCTATCGGCGGTGTCGGGCATCGTCGCTCCGGCTAGGGGTCGGCAACGGGCTGCCAAGGCGCCCGCAAGGGATTACGGCGTCCAGCGGTACAGCCACGTTTCCGTGATCTGTCGCCCTTCCGTCTTGAGGGCAAGGCGCAACTCGCAGGCCCGCTCGCTGCCCGGATCGAGCTCGAAGGCGACGCGGACGGTGCGGGTCTCCGGATGGGCGATCCAGCGGGTCGCACCCTCGACGATCCGGCCGGGGCCGGCGATCAGCACCGTCTCGACGGGCACGAGGGCGCCCTCGGCGGTGAACAGCCCGTCGCCGGTAAAGTCGACGAGGAACAGGCGCCGGGGATTGGCGGTGCCGCGGCCGCTGCGGGTGCTCGTGACCCGCGCGAGCGGGCTGCCCTGCGCTGATGCCGAGGCTGGCTCGCGGCCCCAGTTCTGCCGGTAGGCGATGCGGACCTCCTGGCCCGCGGGCAGGGCCGCCTTCGGCCGCCAATAGGCGATGACGTTCTCGTTGACTTCCGAATCGCTCGGGATTTCGAGGAGCGTCACGGCGCCCTCCCCCCACAGGCCCTCGGCGCCTGCCTCGGCGGCGCCGGTGGCCTCGCCCGGCTCGACCCAGAGCGAGGGGCAGCGCTCCCAGTGGCGGCCGTCATCCTCGAAGGTCGTGAACGAACGGTCCCGTTGCGTCAGGCCGAAGCCCTGCGGGCGGTTGTCGAGGAAGCCCGAGATCTGGAGCGTCTCCGGGTTGCGCACCGGGCGCCAGATCGCCTCCCCGCCGCCGTTGCGGATCTGCAGGCCGCCCGCGGCATAGACCGCGGCCCGGGCATCGTCCGCGCCGCGCCGGTCGTGCGGACCGAACAGGAACGGTGCCTGCATGCCGCTGAGCCCAAGGTGATCGACGGCCTTGCGGGTGACCAGAGTGGCGGTGATCGCCGCGGTCGAGGTCTCGCCGGGGCGCAGTTCCAGGCGCAGGGCGGCGGCGAGCGAATCGGAATCGAGCAGGGCGTGGATCACCAGCGGGCCGTCGGGCGTCTTCGGGCGCTCCACGAACAGGGCGCGCCAGCGGGGGAATTCTTCGCCGCGCGGGTCAGCCGGGCGCAGCATCAGCGCGCGGCCATCGACGCCGAATTCCTGGCCCTGCCCTACCAGCCGGTAGAAGCAGGCGCCCTGGAACACCGCGAAATCCTGGTGCCGCTCGCCGAAGCGCGCGCGGATGCGCAGGCCGGAAAAGCCCGGTTCGCGCCCGGATTCCGGCAGGGCCGCCGCACCCGCCTCCGTGCCCGCGTCGTAATGCGTGCGGTCGTAGACGACGGGGCGGACCACGCCGTCCTCGACGAGGAACAGGGCGACCCGGTCAGTGAAGTAGAAGCCGCGCGGCAGCGGCTCGACCGCGAAACCGTGCGGCTCGCCGCCCCAGATCAGCGCCTCGGGCCGGATGCGGATCGCCTCGTAGGCTTCCCGCGGCAGGTTCTTGAGCGCGTCGGGGACGTCGTTCGCGGTCTGGGCCACGAAGGGCCGGTTGCCGAGCGCCCGGGCGAGGTCGGGCACGGTGGCATCCGAGAAGGGCGAGCCCGCCGCGGGCAGGGCCGGCGGCGCGGCCTGCGCCTCCACCCGGCCGGGCAGCAGGGCCAGGGCGGCGCCGGCCGCGACCCCGCTGAGGAGCCGGCGGCGGTCGATCGGCGCCGGACCCGCATCGCGGGTCGAAAGGTCGGTCGGATGCGTCATTCCCTCGTCGGCTCTCACGGTCATCGTCTCAAAGTCATCGCGTCTTCCACGAAACGCCCGCTGCGCCGTCGGGCCCGGAGGGGAGACGATCGCAGACCGGGCGTTCAGTGAGGCACTGTTCGTCTCAGAGCGTTCTCGGGGTGAAGAACGGTCGCAGATAGGATCTCAACGCCTGAACCGGGCGTTAAGGTTGCCGGCTTTGCCCGAGTCTTCGCTGCACGTCTGCCGCCATTTCCGTTTCCGGGCGATGCGCCGCGGAGAAGACGGCACCGAGCCCGGACTCGACGAAGGCCCGTGGACCTTCCGGGGCCGGCCGGCGTAAGAGGCTTGCGATCTCGCACGCCGCATCAGCGGCGCCCGCCGTCTCGCGTCCCGCGAGCCTCCTGTCCAGCCTTGAGACGATGATTCTGCCGATGATTGTCACGCAGATCACCCACCACGACCTCGACGGCTACGGCGCCTCGACGGTGGCCGCCGCCTTCGCGGACGTGGCGCGCGTGGTGCATGTCGCCCGCTATTCCGATGTCGGCCCGGTGGTGGAGGACGAGCTGAAGCGCCTGCGCGGCGCGACGGCCGCCGAGACGCTGCTGATGACCGATCTCGGGCTGGAGGAGCCGACCATCGCCTTCCTGCGCCGCTTCGCCGCGATGAACCGCGGCCGGGCGGAGGGCACGCATCACCGCCTCGTCGTGCTCGACCACCACGCCTCCTCGATCGATCAGCTCAAGCGCCAGAACCTGGAGACCGCGCCCGATCCGGAGCGCGCCGGGCTGCTGCGGGCGGATCTCGGCGACGCGGAGGTGTTCGTGCTCATCGACGAGGCGCATTGCGCCACGCGGATGGCCTACGACCAGCGCGCCCTCTACGCGCCCGAGGCGAAGGTGCCCGGAGAGACGGCGGCGGCCGACCTCGCGGCGCTGATCGAGTCGGTCGAGGCGCTCGACCTGTGGAAGAAGGGCGAGCCCGCTTTTGCCGGCGGCCTCGCCCTCGACGAGATGTTCTGGGACAGCGTCTCGACCCTGGTGCCGGCGAGCCACCCCTGGCACGACCGCTTCGTCTCCGATCTGCTGATGGCGGCGGCCGGCCTGCTGCGGGCGGGCTCCACCCCGGCGGAGCTGGAGCGCCGCTCGGGCGAATTGCGCGCCCGCCTCGTCGATGGCCTCCTTGCCGGTGAGGCCGGCGACGATCCGACCTTGACCGCGCGCCAGCGCCTCGCCCGGGCGCTCGCCCGCTCGGACGTGCTGTTCCACCGCCTGTCGGACGGCACGCTGCTCTCCTTCGGCCTCGATTCCGGCACCTTCCAGCGGGTCTCCGATCAGGTGATGGAGGCGGGCCGGGCCAAGCGGGTCGTCAACGTGCAGCGGGCGGGCACGCTCTCGTTCCGCTCCATCGACGGCACGGCGCTCGACGGCGCCCGCGCCTTCCGCGGCGGCGGCCACCGCGACGCGGCCGGCGGCAAGCTGCCCCAGGGCAGCGCGCATTCCCGCGAGGACGCGGTCGCCCAGGTCGAGCCGGTGCTCAACCCCCCGCCCCCGGACCTGTCCGGCAGCCCGTTCGCCGCGCTCAAGAACTGGAAGGGGTGATCGCTTAACCTCTCCGGATCCGAGGGGTCGAACCCCATCAGCCTGACTGCATGACAGGATGCTGAGGGTGGAAAGCAGGAATTGGTTGGATGTGAGGGGAAAAGTCCGGATCAGGAACCGAAGCGGACGAAGCATGGAGATATAACTAGCGGGTGCCGAGCAGCGCTCACTTGGGCCTGTCGCAGCAGTTCGTGCACGCGCCACGGTTTCTGATCCTCTACGGCTCGCTGCGGGAGCGGTCGTTCAGCCGCTTCCTGGCCTACGAGGCGGCGCGGCTCTTGGAAGCCATGGGCGGAGAGGTGCGCATCTGCGACGCCCACGGGCTATCCTTGCCCGACGACACAACTGCCGACCACCCGAAGGTGCAGGAGCTGCGCGCCCTCTCGATTTGGTCCGAGGGGCAGGTGCGGGTCAGCCCCGAACGGCACGGCAACCTGACTGGCGTGATGAAGAGCCAAATTGACTGGCTGCCGCTTAGCGAGGGCAGCGTGCGCCCGACGCAAGGGCGCACCCTCACCGTGATGCAGGTGTCCGGCGGCTCGCAGAGCTTCAACGCCGTGAACAGCCTGCGCATGCTCGGGCGCTGGATGCGGATGATCATCGACCCGAATCAGTCTTCGGTGACGATGGCCTACAAGGAGTTCGACGAAGCCGGCCGCAAGAGGCCGAGGCCGCTCTATGACCGGGCGGTGGATGTCTGCGAGGAGCTGATAAAGTTCACGCTGCTGACCCGCGAGCGAACGGACTACCGAGCGGATCGCTACAGCGAGCGGAAAGAGCAGGAGCCGGAGAGCCTGAAGGCGGTGGCGGCCGACATTGGTTTTGTGAAGCGGTAGGCAAGCGCTTGACCTTCCCCCTATGGGAAGGATCACAATCAAGCTGCATCCTGCGGAGGACACCAAGCCATGAAGAACCTGATTGCGAGCGCGACAGCCTTGCTACTGCTAAGCGCTGCCCCTGCTCTCGCCATGAGCTGCTGCGGTGGCAGCAAGGGCAAGGGCGCGATGATGTGCGGGAAAGGCAGCATGGCGATGAACCACGCCCAGAAGGGCAAGAAGGGTGGTTGCTGCTGCGAGGGTATGAGCGGCGGCAACATGAGCAAGCGTACCTGAGCTGCGCCACGTCGTGCCCCAATCAGGCCGGGCCGACGGCCCGGCCTTTTTTGCGCGTGCCATTGGTCAAAACTCGTCCCAACGCGCACGCAGCACTCACATCTGACCGACAAAGCTGATGCACCAGCGGCGCGGCGCAGCTAGGCGAAACTTCATAATTCAAGATTTCCGGATGGCTCGCGGTAGGCGTTGCCAATCAGGCACTTGGAAGGCGCGAAAGTCTCGCCCGAAACTCAACTCATAGGTTCCGATTTCCATCCGCTCCAGACATTGGGATGTGGCTGCTCGAAGGTCCGACTGGGGTCGCAAGCCGTCCTTCGAACGGTCAAGCTGATTGGGTCTTGATCCTCACCCCCCTCCTCGCCCTCATCCTCGGGCGCTTGGATACAAGCGGCTTGGATCGGATCGAGGTCGGTGGCCTCTCGTGAAAACGATGGTGATGTCTGATCGTCCGGTCGAATAGGCTCAGATCCCGAGGTTGAACGGCAGGTCGAACAGCGTCGAGTGATCGACGTAGCTGACCCGCAGGGTGTGCTCGCGGGCGCCGTCGGGCAGGGTCTCGCCCTCGCGCAACGTGCGGATCATGTCGCGGGCGGCGCGGAAGGCCATGCCGCAATCCGGGCAGTCGCGCGTCTCCGTCCGGCCGACCGTCTGGCCGTTCCGGCATAGCTCGAAATGAAAGAGAGGCATCCGGTGCCGGTCTCCGAGCAGCGTTCGGAGCGTACTCGTGCAAGCCTTGAGCCGTGATGCGGATGACAACGCGATGTGGTGGAAATTTCGCTTGCCTGCCAGCCGATTGGGCAGGCGTTCCGTTCAGGCACAAAAAAACCCGCCGGCTTTCGCCGACGGGTTTTTGCAGGGGCCACGCTCTCTCGCGCGATGGGAGCTGCCGCCTCGCCCTCGGACTGGCGGGGGAACTCGACCTGTCGCAGCGTTTAGGGAGCCACTATCCCTGCCGATCTTGGTTGGGTGGCGTGTCCTGATCCGCGTCGGCGGTGCGCGTGGGGGAGCCGTTGATGCCGTGAAGTTTCATGGCCAACCTCCTTGTCTCAGGGCGGCGCCGCAGCGCCGATGAAGAGAGGCTAGGACGGTTCGCGGGCCGCGCGCAAGCCCCTTTCTTTCCCTTATCCGCCCTCTCGGTCCGCCCTCTCGCCAGCCTCCGGCGGCGGCCTTGCGCGGTCCCGTTCCTTGCGCCGGGGCGTCCTGCACACGATCTGTCCGCTTCGAGGGGAAACAGTTTTTTCCGCCCGCACGGGCGTGAAGCGAAGGTGCGCGGCTTGCTGATGTCCTCCTCTCTGCCTCCCCTCTCCGTCCTCGATCTCGCCTTCATCCCGGAGGGCGCCACGCCCCGGCAGGCGCTCGCCAACAGCGTCAGCCTCGCCCGGCACGCGGAGGAGCTCGGCTACCGCCGCTTCTGGCTCGCCGAGCACCACAACATGGTCGGCATCGCCAGCGCCGCCACGGCGGTGGTGATCGGCCATGTGGCGGCGGGCACGGATCGCATCCGGGTCGGCGCGGGCGGGATCATGCTGCCCAACCACGCGCCGCTGGTGATCGCCGAGCAGTTCGGCACGCTGGAATCGCTGTATCCGGGCCGGATCGATCTCGGGCTCGGCCGGGCGCCGGGCACGGACGGGCTGACGCTGCGGGCGCTGCGCCGCGACTACGAGTCGGCGGAGCGTTTTCCCCAGGATGTGCTCGAATTGCAGGCCCTGTTCGGCCCGGTGCGGGAGGGGCAGTCGGTTCAGGCAGTGCCCGGCACCGGCCTCAAGGTGCCGCTGTGGATCCTCGGCTCGAGCCTGTTCGGGGCGGAACTCGCCGGCATGCTCGGCCTGCCCTACGCCTTTGCCTCGCATTTCGCGCCCGATGCGCTGCTGCCGGCGCTCGCGGCCTACCGCGCCCGCTTCCAGCCGTCCGAGCAGTTGCAGCGGCCCTACGCCATGGTCGGCGTCAACGTCGTCGCGGCGGAGACCGATGCGGAGGCGCAACGCCTGTTCACCACGGTGCAGCAGCAATTCACCCGGCTGGTGCGCGGCACCCGCGGCCTCCTGCCCCCGCCGATCGACGATATCGAGGCGTATTGGCGCCCGGCGGAGAAGGCGCAGGCCTCGCGAATGCTGGCGCGTGCGCTGGTGGGCTCGCGCGAGACCGTCCGCGCCGGGCTGGAGGCGCTGGTGGCCGAGACCGGCGCCGACGAGGTGATGGTGGCCTCGGCCCTCTACGACCACGAGGCGCGGCTCGCCTCCTACGCGATCCTCGCCGAGGCGCATGGCGCTCTGGCGGCGCAAGCCCTGCCCGCGCGCTCAGCGGCCTGAGCGGGCTGCGGGCTTCCCGGCGGGCGGCGGCGGAAGCTGCGAGATGTGGCGCAGGGCCGGCGGCGTCGCCGTCGTCCCGGCCGCGCCTGCCTGTTCCGTCACCCGCGCGATGACGCTGCCCAGGGCGAAACCGCTGAGGCTCAGAAGGATCGCGATGCCGGTGTGCTTGATCATGGCCGGTATCCAGGGCCGGGCCCGGCGGGCGTGGATGGGGCCGATCGTGGCGGGGATTCATTGACGGATGGTGGACGGATCGTGCCGCCGGCCGCGCGGATACCGTCCTGCTCTTGAGAAACGCCGTCCGGCGCGCGCAAAGATCAGTGCGCGCCGCCGCTCTCGACGAATTTGAACAGGAACACGGCCGCGATCACCCACACCACCGGCTTCACCTCGCGGGCGCGCCCGGTCAGGCCTTTGAGGACAGCGTAGGTGATGAAGCCGAAGGCGACGCCGTTGGCGATGGAATAGGTGAAGGGCATCAGCAGCGCGGTGACGCAGGCCGGGATCACCTCGGTGAGGTCGTCCCAATCGAGCGCGGTGAGGTCGCGCAGCATCAGGCAGGCGACGTAGAACAGGGCCGGCGCCGTGGCGTAGGCGGGCACCGAGCCGGCGAGCGGCGCGAAGAACAGGCAGGCCAGGAACAGCACGGCCACCGTCGCGGCGGTGAGCCCGGTGCGCCCACCCTCCTCCACCCCGGCGGCGCTCTCGAGATAGGCGGTGGTGCTCGACGTGCCGAGCAGCGAGCCGGCGAAGATCGCCGCGGAATCGGCCATCAGCGCCCGGTCGAGCGCGGCCGAGCGGCCTGTCTCCGGCAGGAGACCCGCGCGGTTGGCCACCGCCATCAGCGTGCCGGTGGCATCGAACAGCTCGACCAGGAACAGCACGAGGATGACGTTGACGAGTCCCCCGGTCAGCGCGCCGGGGATGTCGAGGGCGAACAGCGTCGGGCTCAGCGAGGGCGGCGCCGAGACGATGCCCTGGAAGGCGTTGCCGGCAAAGACGAAGCTCAGGCCCGTCACCGTCAGGATGGTGAGGAGCAGCGCCGCCTTGATCCGCCGCGCCGAGAGCACCGCCACCATCAGGAAGCCGAGCACGGCGAGCACCGTGCCGGGCTGGCGCAGGTCGCCCAGCGTTACGAAGGTGGCGGGGTTGGCGGCCACCACGCCCGCGTTCTTGAGCGCAATGATCGCCAGGAACAGGCCGATGCCGACGGTGAGTGCGATGCGCATGGAGCGCGGGATGCCCGCGACGATGATCCCGCGCAGGCCCGTCAGCGTCACGGCGAGGAAGCAGAGGCCGGAGATGAACACCGCCCCGAGCGCCGCCTGCCAAGTATAGCCCATGCCCTGCACGACGACGTAGGCGAAGTAGGCGTTGAGCCCCATCCCCGGCGCCAGCGCGACCGGCCAGTTGGCGACGAACGCCATCACGGCTGAGCCGAGCGCGGCGATGAGGCAGGTCGCGACGAAGACCGAGCCCTTCGGCATGCCGGCATCGGCGAGGATGCTCGGATTGACGAAGACGATGTAGGCCATGGTGAGGAAGGTGGTCAGCCCCGCAAGCAGTTCGGTGCGGACCGTTGTGCCGTGCGCGCGGAGCTTGAACAGGCGCTCCAACAGGTTCGGCGGCGCGGCGACCGTGTCCTGCTTGGTGTCCATCGCCTCACAGCCCCTTCCCGGATGAGCGGTTCGGCACCGTCATCGCAAGGGTCGGCGACGCAATCCAGTCACCGGCCGCGCGTCAGCGCGCCCGTGTCTGTCTGAGCGCTCAGCGAATGGCCGTCATCCCGCCGCGGGCGGCCGGGCCGGAGAGGGGCAGGCCGAAGCGGCCGACGCTGGGGCTGAGCCCGTTCGTGGTCCAGCGCGGATCGTGCGGGCGCGGACGCTCGGAGGGTGGAAGCTGCTGGATCAGCTGCCGGTACCGCACCGATGCCTCGTCGTTCGGGAAGGCCTGCGCCGTCGCGGTGCCGGCAAGGGTGAGGCCGCCGAGGACGAGCGCGCTGAGGATCGGAAAACGGGTCATGGGTGAGGACTTCGTTCTAACCCGAATCGGCCTGGAGGATGGGTCGATGGGACGTTTCCGTTCGAGGTGGGCACCCGGATCACGATCTGCAATCTGGGTGCCGCCTGTGTCTCAGAGTCCGTCCGATAAGTCATGATGCTCGCCCGAGCCTTCGGACGAGGATCATGACGGCGGCGGCGTAGAGGAAGGCCTGGGCCGAGGCGAGGGTCGCTTCCGGGTCCTTCCAGAGGCGTCGGTTGCGGCTGATCCATCCGAAGAAGCGTTCCACCACCCATCGGCGTGGATGCACGGCGAAGCCGACCTGATCCTTCGGTTTGCGCACGATGTCGATGGTGATGACGGTGGCGGTCGCGGGTCTGTCGCCGGCATAGCCTGCATCGGCGAAAGCTCTGACGATGAACGGGAAGGTCCGCCGCGACAGGCGCAGCACCGGTCCAGCCCCATCGCGATCCTGAATGTCGGCGGTCTGCGGATCGAGCACGAGGGCGCGCCCGTCCGTGTCGACCAGGGCCTGACGCTTGCGGCCCTTGACCTTCTTTCCAGCGTCGTAGCCGCGCGGGCCGCCGCTCTCGGTGGTCTTCACGCTCTGGCTGTCGAGCACGGCCGCCGTCGGCGAGGCCTCGCGACCGGCCCGCTCCCGGTCGGCCATGACCAGGGCGTGGTTGATCCGCCCGAACAATCCCTCGTCCCGCCAGCGGCTGAAGTAGCCGAACGTCGTGCTGCGCGGAGGGAGATCCTTTGGGATCAACCGCCATGCGATGCCGCCGCGCAGCACGTAGAAGATCGCGTTCAGGACCTCCCGCATCGTCCAGACAGGCGGACGACCACGCGAGGCGGGCTCTGGCATCATGGGCGCGATCACCGCCCATTCCGTATCCGTCAGGTCGGTTTCGTATCGAAGGCGCGCACGGTTATGCTGCCGGCGAGTGGTCGGGGTCCACATGGCACGTCCAGATGAGGCTTCAGCACCCTTCTGGAATCACCGCCATTCCGGCCACTCAACCCCTGCCGGACGTTATCGGACGGGCTCTCAGTAAGCCAAAAGATCAGGTCCGGCGCTGGGCCGCGCCCTCCCGCTCGTTCCAGCCGTCGAGCACCTTGTCGAGCGTCAGCGGGTAGTCGCGGATGCGCAGGCCGGTGGCGTTGTAGACCGCATTGGCGAGCGCCGCCCCGGCGCCGCAGATGCTGACCTCGCCGAGCCCCTTGCTCTTCAGCGGGTTCGCCTTGTCGTCGAGTTCGGGCAGGAACATCGCATCGATGGCCGGCACGTCGGCATGGGCCGGCACGTGGTATTCGGCGAGATCGTGGTTCACGAAGTAGCCGTAGCGGGTGTCGGTCTCGGCCGCTTCCATCAGCGCGGCGCCGATGCCGAAGATCATCCCGCCGAGTGCCTGCGAGCGGGCGGTCTTCTGGTTGAGAATGCGCCCGCCGGTGAACACGCCGAGCATCCGCCGCAGGCGGATCTCGCCGGTGTCGGCATCGACGCCGACTTCCGCGAAATGCGCCCCGAAGGAGTGCTGCGAGTACTTCTCCTTCATCGCGCCGGGCTTGATCTCGCCCTTGGCCTCGACACCCTGCGCCCCGGCCAGATCGGTCAGCGCCTCCGAGCGGTTGCCGGAAGTCACGCGCCCTTCCGAGAACACGGCACCCTCGGGCGTCATGCCGGCGGATTGCAGCAGCGATTGCCGGAGGTTGTCGCAGGCGACGTACAGCGCCGAGCCGGCCGAGCCCGCGCCGAACGAACCGCCGGAGCCGGCCGCCTTCGGGTAGGCGGTGTCGCCGATCTCGACGTGGATGCGCTCGATCGGCAGGCCCATCATCTCGCCCGCGATCTGGGCCAGGATGGTGTAGGTGCCGGTGCCGATATCGGTCATCGCCATCCGCACGGTCAGCGTGCCGTCGGGGTTGAGGCGCACGCCGGCCTGCGAAGGCATCAGCGGGTTGAGGCGGGAGGCCGCCGCCATGCCCATGCCGACGAGCCACTGCCCGTCCCGCGTCGCGCCGGTCGCACCGCGCTTGTCCCAGCCGAAGCGCTGGGCGCCCTCGCGCATGCAGGCGACGAGTTGGCGGGTGGAGAAGGGCACCTTCTTCTCCGGGTCCTGCTCCGGCTCGTTGCGGATGCGCAGCTCGATCGGGTCGATCTTCAGCTGCTCCGCCAGCTCGTCCATGGCGCATTCGAAAGCGAGCTGGCCCACTGCCTCGCCCGGTGCCCGCATGGCGGAGGCGATGGGCACGTTGAGGTTGGCGAGCCGGTGCCGGGTCAGGCGGTTCTGCGCCGCGTAGAGCGAGCGGGTGACGACGGCGGAGGTCTCGTAGAAGACGTCGCCCGGCGCGGTGGCCGACCACGACTCGTGGGCGATCGCGGTGAGCCGGCCGTTCTCGTCGGCGCCGAGCCGAATGCGCTGGATCGTGTCGGTGCGGTGGGTCGCGACGTGGAATTCCTGCTGGCGGGTCAGCGCGACCTTCACCGGGCGCTTGAGGCTCTTCGAGGCCAGCGCGGACAGGATCGCCTCGGGCTGCGGCTGCAGCTTCGAGCCGAAGCCGCCGCCGATATAGTGCGAGACGAGCCGCACGTTCTCGGGCTTGAGCTTCAGGACCGAGGCGAGCGAGGTCTGGCCGCGGTTGAGCATCTGGTTGGCGGTGTAGAGCGTCACCCGCTCGCCGTCCGGCCCCGCCTCCCAGGAGGCGATGGTGGCGTGCGGCTCCATCTGCGCGTGGATCTGCGCCGGCGTGGTGTATTCCACGTCGAGCTTCACCGGGGCGCTGGCGAAGGCGCCGTCGAAATCGCCGATCTTGGAATCGGGCGGCGTCTGCGCCGGCTTCGGCTCGACAGCCGTGGGCCGGGCCGCCTTCAGCGAGGCCTCGGGCGTCTGTACATCGTACTCGGCCCGCACGAGGGCGGCCGCCGCGCGGGCCTGCTCGAAGCTCTGCGCGACGACGAAGGCGATGGGCTGACCGTGGAAGCGGATCTCGGTGCCCTGCAATTGCGGGTAGACCTGCTCCTTCTTCTCGCCCTGCTCCGGCACGTTCTCGTGGGTCATCACGAGGAGCACGCCCGGCGCGCGCTTGGCCGCGGAGACGTCGAGGCTGCGGATGCGCCCCTTGGCGATGCCGGCCTCGACGAGGAAGCCGTAGGCCGGGTTCTTGAGGTCGCGGGTCTCGTAGGCGTAGGGCGCGCGGCCCGTCACCTTGAGGCGCCCGTCGATGCGGTCGATGGGGCGGCCGACGAGCCCGTCCGGCTTGCCGTCGAGGGGCGTCGCGCCGATCGGCTGGTTCATGTCCATGGCGGATTTCCTCAGGCTCGCAGGGCTTCGGCGACGGTGGCGCGCAGCGTCCGGCGGGTGAGCGGGATCTTGAAGTCGTTGGTGCCCTGGCCGCGGGCGCCGTCCAGCACCCGGTCCGCGGCGGCATCGGCCGAGCCGGTCTCGACCAAAGCGGCCTCCGCCGCCTCGACCCGCCAGGGCTTGTGGGCCAGCCCACCGAAGGCGAGCTTGGCCAGCTTCGGCTTGTCGCCCTCGCCCTTGGCGATGATCGCGGCAACCGAGACCGTGGCGAAGGCATAGGACGCCCGGTCGCGGACCTTGCGGTAGAGGTGTACGCCCTCAATGGGTTTGGGGAGCGTCACGGCGGTGATGAGCTCGCCGGCCTTCAAGTCGGTCTCGATCTGCGGCGTGTCGCCGGGCAGGCGGTGGAAGTCCGCCAGGGCGATGCTGCGCCGCCCGCCCTGCGGATCGATCGTCTCGACCGTGGCGTCGAGGACGCGCATCGCCACGTTCATGTCGGACGGGTTGGTGGCGATGCAGGAATCGCTCGCCCCCAGCACCGCCATGATCCGGTTGAACCCGCCGATGGCCGCGCAGCCCGAGCCCGGCTCGCGTTTGTTGCAGGGTTTGGTCGTGTCGTAGAAGTAGTAGCAGCGCGTCCGCTGCAGCAGATTGCCGGCGGTGGTCGCCTTGTTGCGCAACTGGCCCGAGGCGCCCGCGAGCAGGGCTTTGCCCAGCACCGCGTAATCCTTCCGCACCCGCGGATGCGCGGCGAGATCGGAATTGCGCACCAGCGCACCGATGCGCAGGCCGCCGTCCTCCGTGTCGGTGACCTCGGCCAGCGGCAGGCGGTTGACGTCGATCAGGGTGGCAGGCGTCTCGATCTGAAGCTTCATCAGGTCGAGCAGGTTGGTGCCGCCGGCAATGAAGCGGGCGCCGGGCCGCTCGGCGGCAAGGCGCGCCGCGTCCTGAACCGTGGCGGGGCGCTCATAGGCGAAAGCCTTCATGGGGTTCGCCTCCTCAGATCTTGGTGCTGGCGTCGCGGATCGCCGCGACGATGTTGGGATAGGCCGAGCAGCGGCAGATGTTGCCGCTCATCCGCTCGCGGATCTCTTCGTCCGTGAGCGAGGCTTTCTGGGTGAGGTCGTCGGTGACGTGGCTCGGCCAGCCTGCCTCGATCTCCGAGAACATGCCGGCGGCCGAGCAGATCTGGCCCGGCGTGCAGTAGCCGCACTGGTAGCCGTCATGGTGCAGGAAGGCGGCCTGGAGCGGGTGGAGATTGTCCCCGTCCGCCAGCCCCTCGATGGTGGTGACGGAATCGCCCTCGTGCATCACCGCGAGGCTGAGGCAGGAATTGATGCGCCGGCCGTTCACCAGCACCGTGCAGGCGCCGCACTGGCCGTGATCACAGCCCTTCTTCGAGCCGTTGAGGTCGAGATGCTCGCGCAAGGCGTCGAGCAGGGTGGTGCGGGTGTCGAGGGTGAGGTCGTGCCGCCGCCCGTTGATCTCGAGCGAGACCGGCATGGTCTGCGGCTGCGGATCGACCGCCGCCGGGGCGGCCTCCGCCCGGCCGCGCAGGGAGGCGCCGAGCGTCGCCAGGGCGGCGCAGCTGCCCATCACCGTGCGGCGCGATGGATCGAAGCGCCGGTCTCTCGTCGAATGGTCGCTCATCAGGCCTGCCGTCCCGCGCATCCGGACCGGCCGCGGGTGGCGGCCAGTCTGGAATGGATCGAAATCTGACAGGCGAACGCGACAGGGCCCAAGTTGATCCGGCCGGGCGCCGCGCCCCTATGGCGCAGCTTTGCGGTGTGCTCGGCGGAGCGGAAGCCTCAGCTCCAGGCGTGGAGCGGCGGGTTCACCCCGTTGAGGGCGTGGTTGCCGATGATCGCGTATTTCCACCGCACGGGATCGTGAAGCGTGTGGGTGCGGGCGTTGCGCCAGTGGCGGTCGAGGTTGTGCTCGGCCAGGGTCGAGCGGGTGCCGGAGAGTTCGAACAGGGTGTTGGCGGCGGCGAGCGCGGTCTCGGTGGTCAGCACCTTGGCCTCGGCGACCGCGATCTGGGCCGCGGCCACGCTCTCGGCCGTCGGGTTTGCCAGCGCGGCGTCGATGGCCAGTCCCGCCCGGTCGAGCAGGGCTTCCGCCGCGTGCTGGCGGATCGTCAAGTCGCCGATGGTGCGGATGGTGTAGGGGTCGTCGGAGGCCCGCTCCCCGCCGCTGTCGATCCAGGGGCGTGCCTTCTCGCGCACGAAGGCGATCGTGTCGTCGAGCGCCTCGCGGCCGATCCCGGCATCGACGGCGGCCTGGATGATCTGGAAGATGGCGCCATCCGCCCGCGGCGCCTCGTAGGCGCGGTAGCCCGGCACGAGGTGGCTCTTTTCCACCCGCACATCCTCGATGATGACGGTGCCGCTCGCCGTGCCCCGCTGGCCGAAGGCCGACCAGTCGTCGATCACGGTGAGCCCCGGCGCATCGCGCTCGGCGATGGCGTACCAGGCGCGGCCCTCCGCATCGAGGGCGACGATCGGCACGAGATGGGCGAGGAGCGCGCCCGAAGAATAGAACTTCTGGCCGCGCACGATGACGTGGTCGCCGTGATCGGTGAAGCGGGTCTCGAACTCGGCGGCGCGCTTGGTGCCGCGCTCCGAGAACGCGTTGCCGAAACGGGTGCCCTTCAGGACTTGCCCGAAGAGAAGCGCCTGCTGCTCGGGGTCCGAGACGGTGCGGATTGCCGCGACGATGCCGAGATGGTTCTGTGCGATCTGCGCGATGGACGGGTCGGCGGCGGCGATGATCGCGATCACCTGCGCCAGCGTCTTGTAGGAGACCTCCGGCCCGCCATAGGCCCGCGGCACGTTGATCGACCACAGGCCGCTTTGTGAGAAGGCGTCGAGCTCGGCGAGCGGGCGCGCGTTGGTGCGGTCGCGCTCCGAGGCGCCCTCGCGGAATTCTTTCGCCAGTTCGTGGGCGATGCGGATCGCCTCGGCGTCGTCGCGGATGACATGGGCCGGGGTCGCGGGGCGCGCGGGCCCCGGCACGCCCTGCGGCCGGCTGCCGGCCTCGGCCGTGGTGGGATTGACGGCGATGGTCATGGAGCGGTCTCCGAAGCGAGAGGGGATCGGAAGGGATCGATCCCACCCTCCCCCCTCATCCTGAGGTGGCGGCGCGAAGCGGCGCCCTCGAAGGATCCTCCAGGGATCGCGCGGGATCTGGAGGATCCTTCGAGGCTGCTGCGCAGCACCTCAGGATGAGGATGGGGGTGGTACGAGCGTAAGGGTCAGGCCGCCTCGGCCCGGCGCTCGCGGGCGGCTTCCAGCGCGCGGACCCGCGGGATCACGTGCTCGCCGAAATACTGCACCTCCTCCTGGAAGTGCAGGAAGGCGAGCAGGGCGAGATCCACGCCGGCATCCTTGAGGGCGAGGATGCGCTCGGCGATCTGGTCGGGCGTGCCGATCAGGTTGGTCTTGAAGCCGTCGTTGTACTGGACGAGATCCTCGAAGGTCGATTTCGCCCAGTTGCCCTCGCCCTCGGGCGAGGCCGCGCCGGCGTTCTTCACCTCGTGGCCGAAGGCCTTCACCGCGTCCGGATCGGCATTCTCGATGATCTCCTGAAGGACGGCGCGGGCCTCCTCCTCCGTCTCGCGGGCGATGACGAAGGCGTTGACGCCGACCTTCACGGAATGGCCGTTCGCCTGCGCCTTGGTGCGCAGATCCTCGACCTGCGCCCGCACACCCTCCGGGGTGTTGCCGTTGGTGAAATACCAATCGGAGACGCGGGCGGCCATGTCGCGGGCGGCGCGCGAGGAGCCGCCCTGGAAGATCTCCGGCAGGTTCGGCCCCGGCTTCGGCTTCAAGGTGTAGTTCGTGTAGCGGTAGAAATCGCCGCGGAAGCTGAAGGCGTCCTGCGTCCAGATCCCGCGCAAGGACCGGATGAACTCCTCCGAGCGACGGTAGCGCTCGTCGTGGTCGAGCCAGGGCTCGCCGATCGCCCGGAACTCGCCCGAGAACCAGCCCGAGACGATGTTGACCGCGATCCGTCCTTCCGTGAGCTGGGAGATCGTGGCGATCTGCTTGGCCGCGAGCGTCGGGTTCCAGGGGCCGGGCAGGATCGCGGCGATCACCGTCAGCCGGGTCGTGGCGGCGGCCAGTGCGTGGCTGAAGGCGACCGATTCGTGCTGGTACTCGGCGCCGTAGCCGGCGGTGAAGCGGATCTGAGTCAGGGCGTAGTCAAAGCCCGCCGCCTCCGCGATCTGCGCGAGCTTGCGGTTATAGTCCGCGTCCCAGCTCGTGCGCTGCGCGATCTTGCTGATGACGAGGCCGCCCGAGACATTGGGCACCCAGTAGGCGAAGCGGATCGGCTCGGACGCGGAGGACGGGTTCGGAACGGACATGGTGGCGCGGCGCTCGCTCTGAGAAGCGTTGTTCTGAAACATTTCGAGATGATGATGGTTTTATCTGAGTCATCATCGCGTTGAGTCCAATCATCGTCTCGGAACAACCTGTCGTCAAAGGAATGATCGAGCGTTTTTTCAGCTCACCGCGAAAGCTCGTTCTTCGTCGTACGGCATCCGGGCGAAGAACGTTTTCGTTGAATACGATCGGCCATCGAGGCCACTCTGAAACGAAAAGAGCCGCCCCGGTCGGGGCGGCTCTCGGTCGGTCGCGGATCGTGGCGGCGGGTCTTCAGTAGACGCCGCCGGCCTGGGCGGCGGCGCCCGCATCGGGCGGCACCGCGGCGGGGGCGGACGGGGCGACGTAGGAGTCCGGCGGGGCGGTGCCGGGCTTGAACGCCTCCAGGATGGTGCCGCCGCCCTCGCCCGAGCCGGCGCGGGTGCCGGAGGAGGCGTTGACGCGGATCAGCTTGATCCCCGCCGGGACGCGGAACGGGGTCGGCGGCTTGTCCTTGAGCGCCACCTTCAGGAAGTCGAGGACGATGGGGGCGGCGAGCCCGCCACCGGTCGCCCGGTCGCCGAGCGAACGCGGCTTGTCGAAGCCGAGATAGACGCCGACCGCGAGATCGGGGGAGAAGCCCACGAACCACGCATCCTTGGCGTCGTTCGTCGTGCCGGTCTTGCCCGCGAGCGGCTTGCCGATCTGCTTGAGCAGGGTCGCGGTGCCGCGCTGGACCACGCCCTCCATGATCGAGACCATCTGGTAGGCGGTGAGCGGGTCGAGCACCTGCTCGGACTGGTCCACGAGCTTGGGCTCGTCCTGGCCCGACCACTTCTCCGCGTCGCAGCCGACGCATTTGCGGTTGTCGTGGCGGTAGATCGTCTCGCCGGTCCGGTCCTGGATGCGGTCGATCAGCGTCGGGCGGATGCGGCGGCCCCCGTTGGCGAGCATCGAGTAGGCGGTGACCATGCGCATCACCGTGGTCTCGCCGGCGCCGAGCGACATCGGCAGCACGGGCAGCAGGTCGTCGTAGACGCCGAAGCGGCGGGAATACTCGGCGATCAGCGGCATGCCGATATCCTTGGCCAGCCGCACCGTCATCAGGTTCTTCGAGTGCTCGATGCCGTAGCGCAGAGTGTGCGGACCGCCGGACTTGCCGTCATAGTTCGAGGGCGACCACGCCTCCTGGCCGGGGCCGGCCTCGATGGTGATCGGCGCATCCTGCACCACCGAGGACGGGGTGTAGCCGTTGTCGAGCGCCGCCGAGTAGACGATCGGCTTGAACGAGGAGCCGGGCTGGCGCATCGCCTGCGTCGCGCGGTTGAACTCGGATTCCTCATACGAGAAGCCGCCGACCATGGCGTGGACGCGCCCCGTATAGGGGTCCATCGCGACGATGGCGCCCGACACCTCGGGCTTCTGGCGCAGGCGGTAGGTGCCCTTGGCCGGATCGATCGCCTCGACATAGACCACGTCGCCGGGCTTCACCGCGGCGGCGACGGCGCGGCCGGTCCACTTCACGCCCTCGGCAGTGATCGCGCCGGTCTCGCGCTCCTTCGAGAGGGAGCCGCCGGCCTCGCGCTTGGGCTGGAGCCCGATCTGCGCCACGCCGCCATTGGTGTTCAGCACCACGGCGAGCCGCCAGGGGGCGATGTCGCCGAGCGCGGGCATCTCGGCCACCGCCAGGCCCCAGTCGCGGCCGGTGAGATCGACCTTATGCTCGGCGCCGCGCCAGCCGCGGCCCTGATCGTAGCGCACGAGGCCGTCGATGAACGCCTTGCGCGCCCAGGCCTGCATCTTCGGGTCGAGGGTGGCGCGCACCGAGAGGCCGCCCTCGTAGAGCTTGCTCTGGCCGTAGCGCTCGGAGATTTCGCGGCGGACCTCCTCGGTGAAGTAGTTGGCGTTGGCCGCGTTCGGGAAGGCGACGCGCGGGTTGACGCCGAGCGGCTGCTTCTTGGCCTCGGTGCCCTCCTCGGCGGTGATGTAGCCGTTCTGGGCCATCAGGCCGATGATCTCGTTGCGCCGCGCCAGCGCCTGCTGCGTGCGCCGGTAGGGGTGGTAGTTGTTCGGCCCCTTCGGCAAGGCGGCGAGATAGGCCGCCTCGTTGATCGTCAGCTCGTGGACTGACTTGCCGAAGTAATCCAGGGCCGCCGCCGCGACGCCGTGCAGGTTGCGGCCGGGGACGATGGTGCCGAGGAAAATCTCGTTGAGGTAGAGTTCGAGGATCTTGTCCTTCGAATAGGCCGACTCGATCCGCAGCGCGATCAGCGCTTCCTTGATCTTGCGGTCATAGGTCTGCTCGGCCGAGAGCAGGAAGTTCTTGGCCACCTGCTGGGTGATGGTCGAGGCGCCCTGCTTCTTGCCGGACTGGGCGTTGGTGAGGATCGCGCGGACGATGCCCTCGGGGTCGATGCCGCCGTGCTTGTAGAAGTTCTTGTCCTCGGCCGAGAGGAAGGCGGCGACGACGATCTTCGGCATCGCCTGGATCGGCAGGTAGAGGCGGCGCTCGTGGGCGTATTCGGCCAGAAGCGAGCCGTCCGCCGCGTGGACGCGGGTCATCACCGGCGGCTCGTAATTGGCGAGCGCGGCGTGGTCCGGCAGGTCCTGGCTGTACTTCCAGTAGAAGAACGCGCCGACCGCGGCGGCGAGGCAGAACACCACCGCACCGGCCGAGAACAGGAAGGCGAAGAATCGCAGGATGAAACGCATCCGGGGTCCGTTCCGTCGCTCGTCCGCTGCGCGCCGATGAAGGCCAAGCGCGAGGGCCTGCCGCGGGCTCTGGTGAGGCCCCCGCGCGGCCGCGCCTCTTGTCAGGCGGACGGGGGGCTCGTCGAGCCCCGTATCGACACCGGCTCTATGGTGAAACTGGGGCGATGCAAGGGGACCGCTCGAAAGCGCTCCCCTTAAGCTTTCGTCGGCCTTAGTCGCCGGCGCCCGCCTCCGCGGGCTCAGGCTTTCGCTCCGCTCGACGCCTCGGCAAAGGCCGAGGCACGCTCCGCGCGGCGCTCTTCGCGCCGTGGAGCCGTGTCCGGCTCCTCAGGGGCGGAACGCGATCGCGCTTTTTCCGTTCTCGGCGGAGCGCGCTCCGATCGCCACCGGACGCGAGAGGGTGGCCCGGCCGGAGAAGAACAGGTCCACGGCCTTGGCCATCGAACCCGTCACCCGCATGCGCCATTCTTCCGATTGCAGCTTTTCGAGGTCGCTCTTGCTCGACAGGTAGCCGAGTTCGATCAGCACGGAGGGCACGTCGGGCGAGCGCAAAACCCTGAAGCCGGCCTCGCGGTGGGGCTTCGTGCTCATCTCCATCACCGGGGAGAGCTGGCCCATCAGCCGGCCGGCAAAGCCCGAGGAGAAGCCGCGGGTTTCGCGCAGGGTCAGTTCCTGGAGGATGTCCGCGATCTCCGCCGGGGCCTCGCCGGATTCGGTGCCGGCGGCGGCGTCGGCCCGGTTCTCGCGCTCGGCGAGCCGGGCGGATTCGCCATCGGTCGCCCGCTCCGAGCCGGTATAGATCGTGGCGCCCTTCACCTGGGGCGCGGCCGAGATCGAATCGGCGTGGATCGAGACGAACAGGTCGGCCTTGGCGTCGCGGGCGATGCGCACCCGCTCGGCCAGCGGCACGAACACGTCGCGGTCGCGGGTCATCAGCAGGCGGTAGCGGCCGGAGGCTTCCAGGCGCTCGGCAAAGGATTGGGCGAAGCCGAACACGATGTCCTTCTCGAACACCCCGGTGGCTGCGATGGCGCCGGGATCGGTGCCGCCGTGGCCGGCATCGATGACGATGAGCGGGCGCGTGTCGGCGGTCTCGCGCACGGGCGCGGCCTTGCCCGCGGCGGCCGGGCTCGGATCGCCCGCCACCGCCGCCTTGCGGAAGGTGTCGCGATCGACCTTGCGGAAGGGAATCGAAACGAGCACCGCGCCTTCGCGGGTCTTGACCGTCTCGATCGCCTCGACCACGGCGGGCCCGGTGAGATCGACCACGATGCGCGAGCGGCCCGGGGCGAACAAGCCGTAGCGGAACGAGGCGATGGCGCCGTCGCGCTTGCGGCCGCTCATCTTGGCCGGCTCCTGATCGAGCTGGAAGTTGACCTCGGGCAGATCGATCACCGCCCGGTCCGGCCGCTCCATCACGAAGGCGCGGGCCTCGATCGCCTTCGACAGGGTGAGGGTGAGCCGGGTCGTTCCGTCCCGGGTCGCGGTCTCGGCGGCGATCGCCACCGCCGCGCCGCCGGGCTGCGGGTTGCCGGGGCCGTCTTGAGCCGGCACGGGGCCGGCGGCCAGCACCAAGCCGCCCGCGAGCGCGAGGATGGCGATGGGGCGGACAAGTCCGGTGCGGGGCAGGCGGGTGCTGTGCGGCATCGGGCGGCCAAGGGTCCGGGGAAGCCTCCGATACGAGATACGGCCGAGATGGTTAACCGTTCCTCACTTCGCCCCCGCCGATCCCGTCACCGCTGTTGTGTGAGAGCGACACCGCCTGCGGCGTCCCATCTCTTGTCCCGCCTTCCCCCTTCAGGATGAGGGCGGTGGATGGGATGTCCTTGGCCGGCAGGTCAGGCGCGGCTGTCGGGAGCTTCTCGCTCGGCCGCCTCGCCGTCGGGCATCTCCCAGGCCCGCTGCCAGACGGCGTGGGCGTCCGAGCCCTCCGGGTGCGGGTTGGCGGTGGCCGGGTCGCCCCGGTAGCGGGCCTCACGCCCCTCCTTCGCCACCGCGGCGAGCGATTGATCCGGAAGCGACACCGCGAAGCCCTCCCCTGCTATCCCGACGGGATTTCTGCCATTCCAACGGGTTCGCCGGGTTCAAGCCCGCGGGGCGGCCTCCGGTTCACGGGAACGTGCGGACGATGGCGCGCTTGCCTGACGAAGTGCCGGGAGCCGTCATACGGAACCCTTGCAATTCTCCCGCGACACTCTGTAATGATATCGACCCCATTCCCGGGTTGGCGCTTCGGCGGCCCCCGGGCGCGCCCGGGGCATGTCGGCGCCCACCTCGCTCGAATCAGCAGCGTCAGTCGGCGCCTCCCGGCATCCGGGCGGGTGTCACGGCATTCGCGGCCTCCCGATCATTCCGGGTCGGTCGTGCCCATGAAATCTGTACGGGCCGCTTGCCGGCCCACCATCTTCGCGAGGCCGGATCAGGATGGGAGGACGCACAGCATCGGTTGCCGCTGCTCGTGCCGAAGGCGCGCGGTTTTCGCGTCGCCTCGCCCCTTCCGTCGCCCCGGCCCTGTTCAACCCCCACCGCGCCGATGCCCGGCGCGTCAAGGCGGTTGACGGCAATCCCCTCCCCGCATCCACCGCGACCTCGGCGACGAGGCCGGCACGCGCCCATCTCCTTCCGGCCCGCAGGCCGGGGGCGGCGCCGCCGGGACCAAGCGGCGCGAGCGTGAGGAGAACGACGTCGGCCGCCATGTCGAAAGCACGTCATGGCCAACAACAAGATGCTCATCGATGCGATGCATCCGGAGGAGACCCGGGTCGTCACAGTCCAAGGCTCGCGGGTCGAGGAATTTGATTTCGAGGCAGCCAACCGCCGGCCTCTGAGGGGCAACATCTATCTCGCCAAGGTCACCCGCGTGGAGCCCTCGCTCCAGGCGGCCTTCGTCGAGTACGGCGGCAACCGCCACGGCTTCCTCGCCTTCAACGAGATCCACCCCGACTACTACCAGATCCCGATGGCCGACCGCCTCGCCCTGATCGAGGCCGAGGCGCGCGAGGAAGAGGAGCACCGCGAGCGCGAGGAGCGCCGTCCGCCGCGGGGCCGCCGCTCGCGCGGGCGCCGGGCCGAGGCCCGCGGTTCGCGCCCCGACGACACGGTGAAGTCGCAAGAGGCAGCGTCCGACGCAGGCTCCGAGGACGCTGCGATCCCCGGTGAGGGCCAGGCCGCCGACGCGCCCGCGCCGGAGGCGATCGAGGCGGTGCGCTCCGCTCTCGTCGAAGGGCGGAGCGAAGAACGGAACGACGAGCGGAGCGAGGGCGACGCGGCGTCCGCACCGGTCGAGGCCGGCGGCGATGCTTCCGCGAGCCTGCCCGAGGCGGCGCTGGAGCCCGGCACCCCCGCCGGTGAGGCGCCGGCTGACGAAGCCGCCGCGGTCGAGCCCTCCGACATCGCCGCGATCTCCGAGGCGCCGAACCCGCCCGTCGAGGCCGCGGAATCGTCCGAGGCTGCTCCCGCCGAGGCCGATTCCGCCGAGGCAGAGACGGTCGAGCCGCAGCCCGTCGCCGCCAGCGCGCCCGTCTCCCAGGCCGAGATCGAGGAAGCCGATGCGGATTCCGACGAGGACGCCGAGACCGACGATTCGGACGACGAGGACTCGGAGGATGACGAGTCCGACGACGAGGATGAGGACGACGATTCCGAAGACGACGATTCGGACGACGAGGACGACGACGAGGAGTCCGAGGACGGCGAGCCGCGCGTCGCGCAGGTCGGCGGCTCGGGCGATGCGCTCGCCGAGCTCCCCGAGCGTCCGCGCGCCTATCGCCGCCACTACAAGATCCAGGAGGTGATCAAGCGCCGCCAGATCATCCTCGTCCAGGTCGTCAAGGAAGAGCGCGGCACCAAGGGCGCGGCGCTCACCACCTACCTGTCGCTGGCCGGCCGCTACTCGGTGCTGATGCCGAACACCGGACGGGGCGGCGGCATCTCGCGCAAGATCACCTCGGCCGCCGACCGCAAGCGCCTCAAGGAAGTGGTCGCCGACCTCGACGTGCCGGATGGGATGGGGATCATCCTGCGCACGGCCGGCGCCTCGCGCACCAAGCCTGAGATCAAGCGCGACTTCGAGTACCTGATGCGCCTTTGGGAGAGCGTGCGCGAGCTGACGCTGTCCTCGACCGCCCCGGCGCTCGTCTACGAGGAGGGCTCGTTGATCAAGCGGGCGATCCGCGACCTCTACAACAAGGATCTCGACGAGGTTCTGGTCTCCGGCGAGGACGCCTACCGCGAGGCCAAGGACTTCATGCGGATGCTGATGCCCGGCCAGTCCAAGGTCGTGAAGCCCTACCGCGATCCGACGCCGATCTTCGCCCGCTACGGCGTCGAGCAGCAGCTCGACGCGATGTTCTCGACCCACGTCGCCCTGCGCTCCGGCGGCTACCTCGTCATCAACCCGACCGAGGCGCTGGTCTCGATCGACGTGAACTCCGGCCGCGCGACCCGCGAGCACGACATCGAGGACACCGCGCTCAAGACGAACCTTGAGGCGGCCGAAGAGGTCGCCCGGCAGGTGCGCCTGCGCGATCTCGCCGGCCTCGTCGTGATCGACTTCATCGACATGGAGGAGAAGCGCAACAAACCGGGCGGTGGAGAAGCGCCTGAACGAGGCGCTCAAGAATGACCGGGCGCGCATCCAGGTCGGGCGGATCTCGCCCTTCGGCCTGCTTGAGATGAGCCGCCAGCGCATCCGCACCGGCGTGCTCGAATCCTCCTCGATCCCCTGCGCCCATTGCGGCGGCTCGGGCTTCGTGCGGGCGACCTCCTCGGTGGCGCTGCACATCCTGCGCTCGATCGAGGAGGTGCTGCTCAAGTCGGCGAGCCACAACGTCGTGCTGCGCACCCGCACCGAGACGGCGCTCTACATCCTCAACCAGAAGCGGGCGCATCTCTTCGATCTCGAGCAGCGCTTCTCGGTCACGATCACCATTTCCGCCGACGATCGGCTCGTGGCGACCTCCGCCTTCCAGCTCGAACGCGGTGAGCCGGCGGTGAAGCACGAGGGCCCGGTGACGGGCGTGCGCGCCGTGGCGATCTCGCCGGTCTACGAGGCCGAGGAGTTCGAGGACGAGGCGGTCGAGAGCCAGGAGACCGAAGAGGTCGAGACCGAGGTCGAAGCAGAGGCCGAGGGCGCGTCCGAGGAGCGCCCCGCCGCCGATGCGTCCGAGGAGGGCGGTGGCCGTCGCCGCCGTCGCCGTCGCCGTCGCGGTGGTCGCACCTCCGGTGAGGGCGAGGCCCGCGCGCGGGACGAGGACGGGACCGACAGCGAGGACGGGGCCGAGGACGGCACGGAGGACGGCGACGATGCGCCCGATTCCGAGCCGGAGGCCGTCGAGGCGGCTCTCGGTGCCGCGTCCGAGCCGGACGAGACCGCATCGGACGCCGACGCCAACGGCGAGGACGCCAACGGACGCCGCCGTCGCCGCGGACGCCGGGGCGGTCGCGGCCGCGGCCGGACCGAGCGCAACGGCCGTTCGGATTCCGAGCAGGATTCCGATGCGGACGAGGCAGGCACGGTGCGGGCCGCGGAGGATTCCGAGGCGCATCCCGAGGAGACCGCCTCCGATACCCTGCCGGTGGGCCCCGAGGAGCCGTTCAACGATGCCGATGTGAGCACCGTCTCGCTCGCCGCCGAGAACGGCGCCGCGGCCGAGCCGCCGCCGGTCGTCCCCGCGCCGGAGCTCGAGCCGATCCAGGTCGAGTCCTTCGCCGAGGCCGCGACCGAAGCGGCAGCGCCCAGCCCGGCCAACGCCGAGCCCGCGCCGGAGCCCGTCGCGGTGGTGCTGACCCCGCCGGACCCGAACCGTCCCAAGCGGGCCGGCTGGTGGTCGCGCACCAAGGCGGCGCTGTCGGGGGAGTGAGGCGCGGCGCGGGATCGCGGATCCCGCGCACGGCTTCTTATGCGTCCTGATGCTTGCGAAGCGGGGTCCGGCTCAGCCGGGCCCCGCTTTGCGTATCAGGGGGTATGATCCGGCGCGTTCCACGGGCCTTCCGACGGATAGGTCTGCGGTGCGCAGGCGTTCGGGAGGGCCGGATGCTGCACGAGTCCGGAGCCGGCGGCTCAGCCCAGCCAACCCTTCAGCCGCGACACCGCCTCGGCGCATTCGGCGTTCGAGCCGGCGAAGGAGAAGCGGATGTGGTGGCCGCCCTCCTCCGGGTCGAAGTCGAGGCCCGGCGTCGCGGCGACGCCCGCCTCCTCCAGCATCCGCCGGCAGAAGGCGCTGGCGTCGTCGGTGTGCCGGGCGATGTCCGCGTAGAGATAGAAGGCCCCGTCCACGGGGTGGATGTCGCTGAAGCCGAGCGACGGCAGCGCGTCGAGGAGCAGGGCGCGGTTGGCCGCGTAGCCCTCGCGGACCGCGACGATCTCGTCGAGGGTGTCGAAGGCGGCGAGCGCCGCGATCTGCGAGAGATAGGGCGCGGAGATGTAGAGGTTCTGCGCCAGCCGCTCGATTCCGCGGACCAGCGCCTCGGGCACCACCATCCAGCCCACCCGCCAGCCGGTCATGCAGTAGAATTTCGAGAAGGAGTTGATGACCAGCGCGTTCGCATCGAATTGCAGCGCGGTCGCCGTCGGCACGCCGTAGCTGAGGCCGTGATAGATCTCGTCGGAGATGAAGGGCAGCGAGAGCGCCCGCGCCGTGGCGCAGAGTTCGGCAAGCCGGGTCGGCTCGATCACCGTGCCCGAGGGGTTGGCCGGGCTCATCACCAGCAGGCCGGAGAGCGGCTGCGCCGCATGGACCGCGCGCACCAGCGCGGGGGTCGGGGCGTAGCGGTCTTCCGCGCGCAGGGTCAGCGGCTGCGGGATCAGGTCGAGGGCGCGCAGGATGCCGTCATAGGCCGGGTAGCCGGGGCGCGGCACGCCGATCCGGGCGCCCGCATCGAACAGGGCGAGGAAGGCCAGCACGAAACCCGCCGAGGAGCCCGTCGTCACCACCACCCGCTCCGGCGAGAGGCTGACGCTGTAGGTCTCGGCGTAGTGCCGGGCGATGCGCTCGCGCAGGCGCGGAAGCCCGAGCGCTTCGGTGTAGGGGATGCGCCCGTCGGCGAGCGCTCCTTGCGCCGCCGCGATCACCGCGCGGGGCCGCCGGGGCCGAGGGCTGGCCGACCTCCATGTGCACGACGCCCTCCCCGCGCCGCTCCCGGGCGCCGGCGGCAGCCATCACGTCCATCGCCAGGAAGGGCGCCACGGCCTGGGCGCGGCGCGAGAGGGCGGGATCGGGGCTCAAAGGCGAGGCTCCTCACGGGAGAGGCGGGACCCCGGTCAGGTAGACCCTGCCGGCGCCCCGCTCAACCGCGGGAGGCGCCTACCAGGTGAGCTGCGCCCGGCCGATGAAGAGGTCGGCGTCGACGGTGCGACGGCCGAAGTTCAGCGATTCCGCCGACGGTTCGGCATGCGAGCGGATGTAGTCGAAGACGAAGCGGATGTTGGGCTCGGGATACCAGTTCGCGCCCGCGGTGAAGTCGTGCTCGACGCCGCCGCGCACCTCACGGGATTCGAGGTCGATGGCGCTGTAACGGACCCCGAGTTCGAACAGGCCCGTACCGCCGCGGCTGACCCGCTGGCGCTCCTCGACGGTGACGCCGGTGAAGACGCCGTACTCGCTGCCATAGGTCGGCACGACCCGGTAGGGCCGGCCCTTGTCGTTGAGCACCACCGAGGCCTGGATGTAGCCGCCCTGGAACAGCAGCGGCGGGCGTCCGTCGCGGCGCTCGATATCGGTGAGGATGTACTCGCCCTGGAGCCGGAACGGGCCCTGCTGCCATGCCGCCTCGACGCCAACCCGGCCGATCGCCGTGGCGTCGCGGATCGTCCGGGTGTTGACGAGCGGGCGGGCGAACAGGAACGCCTCCGAGCGGCTCGACAGGCTGAGGCTGCTGTCGTCGTCGCCGAGCGTCCGATAGCTGCCGGCGAGGCCGAGATGCAGCACGTCGTTCTTGTTCTCGGAGAGCCACGGCGTGTAGGTCAAGCGGGTGGTCGAGGCGATCCCGTTGTTCTGCAGGCCGGTGTTGATGTTGCCGCCGAACACGCCCGTCACCGCGGTCCAGTTGACGCCGTGGGTGCCGATGGCGGAGCCGAAGTTGCGCGCCGGGGCGAAGGCGTCGGCCTGGGAGCGCTCGGTGAACTGGCTGACATTGTCGCTGATGAGCTGATCGAGGCTGAACGGCTCCTTGAAGTTGCCCTGGGTGATGATGACGTCCTGAAAGCCCTTGTAGGCGACGATGGCGTCGCTCACCGGCACGCGCCGTTCGTTGAAGTCGTACTGGAAGGCGAATTCGAAGTCCTTGAGGCTGTAATAGGTCTCGATCCAGGCCCGGCGGATCGCCGCCGGCTCCTCGAACACCGTGCCGAAGCCGCGCTGCTGCACATGCCCCGTGCCGAAATCCCCTTGAAGCCGGCCGCCGATGCGGAATGTGCTGCCGTCGTCGAGCCGGACCGTGATGCCCTTCTCGTCGAGGGTCACGGGCGGCTTGGCCTCGGCCTTCTTGCCGGACGTCTCGTCGGCTGCGGCGGGGCCGGCGGAGCAGGTCAGGACCGAGGCAAGAATCGGAACCGCGGCCAGGGCGAGGCCCGGTGCGGCGGCGGAAGCAAGGCAGCGGAGGGCGCGGCGGGGCGGCATCGGAACATCCAAGGCGGGGCAGGTCATGCTTAACCTTTGATGGTTTTGATGACCCGTGTACGACGCCTGGGATGAAAAGGCGGCCCTCGACCGCCGAGACCGTGCGCTCGTTGCCGGAGGCCGCGTCAGGGCACCGTTTGCACCGCCCGGCCAAAGGCCTGCACCAGCCCACCCTCGAGCTTGCCCTGCATGCTCGACAGGATCGAGAGCGCGTCGCGGCTCGACATCGGCACCTTGTAGGGGCGCCGCTCGATCAGGGCGGCATAGATGTCGCAGATCGTCAGCAGCCGCACGGGGTCGCCGATCGCGTCGGCGCAGAGCTTGTCCGGGTAGCCCGAGCCGTCGAGCATCTCGTGATGATGGCGCGTCACCGCGAGCGTGACCGGGTCGCAGCCGCCAGACGCCATCAGGATCTCGTGGCCGATCGGCGCGTGGGTCTGCATCACCGCCCGCTCGTCGTCGTCGAGCCGGCCGGGCTTGTTGAGCACGGCGAGCGGGATGCGCGACTTGCCCACGTCGTGCACCAGCGCGGCGCGGGTCATGAGCTGCTTGTCCGTGGCGGAGAGGCCGAGATTCTGGGCGAAGGCGGCGACGACGCCGGAGACCAGCAGGCAGTGCTGGAAGGTCACGTCGTCGTGTGCCCACACCTCGTCGAGCCAGCGCGACAGGCCGCCCTCGTGGATGGCGTCGAGCACCGGGGCGATGCCCCGCTCCACGCTCGGCAGGTCGATCGGGCCGGTCTGCGCCGATTCGAACAGGCGCGTCATCAGCGTACCCGCCCGCTCGGCCTCGCGGGTCACCACGAGGTCGGCCACCGACTTCTCGGGCCAGACCTCGCGCACCAGCGAGCCCACCACCATCCGCGGCTCGGCCAGCGCCGACAGGCACAGGGTGGCCCCGAGGTTGCGCGCCTCGGTGAAGGCGGATTGCTCGTTGCCGCGGGTCAGGCAGATCAGGGGCGCGCGCGCGCGTGCGGGGCGGCTCGCCAGCAAGCGCAGGCAGCGCTTGGCTTCGGGGCGGCTCAGGGTGATGTCGGCGATCACACCGCGGAAGGGGCCGATCCGGGCCCAGGTTTCGTCGGTGCCCACGACCCGGCACTCGGCGACCGCGCGCACGGCATCCACCAGGGACTGGCTTCGATCCGGGCGGTCGCTCAGCACGACGATCACGCTGCCCTCCCCCGCTCCGGCCGAATCGTTGCTTGCCTGGAACTTGAGGTGCATCATTTAGCAAATCGCTAAAATCGAACGACTTTCGGTTGCGCGGCCGGACGGAGCGGTCGCCGCGAAATCGCCGCAGCCCGGGAGCAGGTAACGGCGCGAGGCCCTTCAGGGGCTCCCGTCCGGATCAGATTCGGGTCGGCGCGGCGGATGCGCCGTGCCATAGTTTCGTCGGCGGGGCCGGTGGGACCGCCGTGTTGCTGGTCCCGGCCGGGATGTCGTCCCCGACATGCATTTCGAGGTATCGATGAAGCTCTTCCGCTCCGTTTCCGTCTTCGCCCTCGCCGGCGGCCTTGCGCTCGGTGCGGCCGTCGGCGCCCGCGCGGAGGATGCCGCCCCCTTCACCGACGCCCAGCGCAAGGCGATCGAGGGGATCGTCAAAGACTACCTCGTCAAGAACCCGGACGTGCTGCAGGAGGCGATCGCCGAGGGCGAGCGCCGCGCCCAAGAGACGCAGAAGCTCGCCCAGGCCGCCGCGCTGAAGGAGTCGCGCGAGGCGCTGACGAACTCGCCCCACGGCATCGTCGCCGGCAACCCGAACGGCGACGTCACCGTGGTCGAGTTCTTCGACTACAATTGCGGCTATTGCCGCAAGGCGTTCACCGACGTGCAGACCCTGATCAAGTCCGATCCGAAGCTGCGCGTGGTGCTCAAGGACTTCCCCGTGCTCGGGGCCGAGTCGCTGGAGGCGAGCCGGATTGCGCTCGCGGCCAAGCTCCAGCTCAAGCCGGAGAAGATGTTCGACTTCCACGCCAAGCTGCTCGAGACCAAGGGCCGCATCAACGGCGAGCGGGCGATCGCGGTGGCCAAGGAATTCGGTGCCGACGTGGAGCGCCTGAAGAAGGACGCGCAGGGGCCGGAGGTGAAGGCCGCACTCACCGAGAATGTCGGCCTCGGCGACAAGCTCAGCCTCTCGGGCACCCCCGCCTTCGTCATCGGCGACGAGATCCTGCCCGGCGCGGTCGGCGTCGAGCCGATGCGCAAGACCATCAGCGACATCCGCCAGTGCGGCCACGCAAGCTGCTGAGCCGCCGCTCTCGACGGAAAGAACAAGGGCCCGGTGCGGATCGACCGCACCGGGCCCTTCTTCGTTCAGGCCGCCGCGGCGCGGGGATCGCTTTGGAGCGGGCGCTCGCCGCGGATGCCGGTCTCGTTGCCGGCCTCGGGCCGTGCCTGGCCGCCGGGATAGGGCGGATCGGGGTTCACCCATTCCGCCCGCTGGCGCGGCAGGGCGCTGGGATGCTCCTTCTGCAGGAAGCCGATCATCTTCTCGCGCACCTCGCAGCGCAGATCCCAGGTCTGCGGCGCATTGCGGGCGCTCACCAGCATCCGCAGCTCGATCACGCCCTCCCGCGCGTCCGAGACCTGCAGGTTGACCACGTTGCCGTCCCAGAGCCGGGACGCCCCGGCGATCCGCCGCAATTCCTTGCGCATTGCCTCGATCGGCGCCCGGTGATCGACGTAGAGGAACACCGAGCCGATCAGGGAGGCGCCCTCGCGGGTCCAGTTCTGGAACGGCTTCTGGATGAAGTAGGTCAGCGGCAGGACGAGGCGGCGCCAGTCCCACAGCCGCACGACGACGTAGGTCGCGTTGATCTCCTCGACCCAGCCCCACTCGTTCTCGACGATGACCGCGTCCTCGATCCGGATCGGCTGGGTGATGGCGATCTGGATGCCCGCCACGAGGTTGGAGAGCACCGGCTGCATCGCCAGCCCGAGGATCAGCCCGGCCGCGCCCGCCGAGGCGAGCAGGCTCACCCCGTATTGCCGCACCGGCTCGAAGGTCATCAGCGCGATGGCGATGGTGACGATGGCCACCAGCGTCAGCGCCGCCCGCTCGAGGATGCGCATCTGGGTGAAGTGCTTGCGGGCGAGCAGGTTGTCTTCCGCGTCGAGCTTGAACCGGCGCAGGTAGATCACGGTGGCGATGTGGATCGCCGTGGCGCAGGTCCAGCCCGCGAGCGTCACGAAGGCGACGAGCAGCACCTGATTGAGGACGAGCCGGATCTGCCATGTGAGCGGCGCGGTGGAGACCGCGAGCGTGAGGCTCATGACCAGCAGCGCGAGCCGGCTCGGCCCCCGGGTGCGTGACACCAGCGAGCGCCAGAACAGGCTCTTCCCGCTCACCGCCCTCTGCGCGAAGCGATAGGCCACCCCGTGCAGGGGCAGCACCAGCGCGCAGCAGCCGGCCACCAGGATCGGGCTCGCCACCCACCAGGGCCATTGGACGATCCAACCGATCGACTGATCGAAGAATGCGTGGGCTTGCGCCATCTATATCCTCTCGCGGCCGATCCTGCCGGCGAAGGATGGGAGCCGGGCGAGGCCCCCGCGTCGCCGAGGTCCCTTCGCCGGAAGGACCACACCGGGGGCAATGATCGCTGACGGACACGGTTCCGCACTGCACAATAGCCCGAAAATCCGCTCCGGCCGGGCGCAGTTTTCTGCCTGAAGCAGCCTCCGTGAAGCCTGCCAGCGCCTTCGCATCGAGGGTGACGGCGCGAGGTTTCACGAGCCGTTGCAACAGGCCGAACGGCTCTTCCAGAGCCTTGCACGAGGCCGCGCCGGCACGGCCTGCGGGCCGCCGACGATCGGCGACCCGGACGCCCGTGCCGCGATCGCGAAGGTCTGGGACGTGCGGCGCTGCCTCGCCCTCATCGGGGGCCCGATACCCGGCGCGGACGACAGCCCGCTGTTGCGGGTCGATCGGATCGCCGGCGCATGCGGCCGGGGCTGAGCCTTCAGCCCGCCGCCGGCCCGCTGTCCCGCAGGGCCCGGCGCAGCACCTTGCCGACATTGGTCTTCGGCAGACTGTCCTGAATCACGATCCGGCGGGGCACCTTGTAGCCGGTGAGGCTCGCGCGGGCATGCGCCCTGAGCGCGTCCGGCTCCACGGACGGATCGCGCAGGACCACGTGGGCGACGACCATCTCGCCGCTCTCGCCGCAGGGCGCGCCGACCACGGCGCATTCGACCACCGCCGGATGGGTGGCGAGCACGTCCTCGACCTCGTTCGGGTAGACGTTGAAGCCGGAGACGAGGATCATGTCCTTCATCCGGTCGACGATGCGGATCTGCCCGTCCGGCGTCATCACCGCGACGTCGCCGGTGCGGAAGAAGCCGTCGGCGGTCATTGCCGCCCGCGTCTCCTCCGGGCGGTTCCAGTAGCCGGCCATCACCTGGGGCCCGCGCACGCAGAGTTCGCCGGGCACGCCGAAGGGCAGCACCGTGCCGTCCTCGGCGCGGATCGTCACCTCGGTCGACGGCAGCGGATAACCGATCGTCCCGGTCCAGTCAGCGAGCCCGAGCGGGTTGACGCTCACCACCGGCGAGGTCTCCGACAGGCCGTAGCCTTCGAGGATGGTCTGGCCGGTGATCGCCTTCCAGCGGGCGGCCACCGCCGACTGCACCGCCATGCCGCCGCCGACCACGTACTCCACGTTCGAGAAATCGACCGTGCCGATCTTCGGGTGGTTGTTCAGGGCGTTGAACAGCGTGTTCACCCCGGCGAAGTTGGTGAAGCGGGTGCGGCTGAGCGTCTTCACGAAGCCGTCGAGATCGCGCGGGTTCGGGATCAGCAGGCAGCAGCCGCCGAGCCGGAAGAAGAACAGGAAGCAGGCCGTCAGCGCGAAGATGTGGTAGAGCGGCAGCGCCGTTACCGCCACGTGTCCGTCCCCCTCCCCCGCCGGGCCGCGGAACCACGCCCGGCTCTGCTCGACATTGGCCATGATGTTGCGGTGGGTCAGCATCGCCGCCTTGGCGATGCCGGTGGTGCCGCCGGTGTATTGCAGGAAGGCGACGTCGCCGGGATCGATCGCGACCGAGGGGCGCTTGAGGCCGCGGCCCGCCCGCACCACCGCCTCGAACCGCAGGGTCCGCCCGGCCGGCAGGGTGTAGGGCGGCACCGCCCGCTTCACCCGCCGCGAGACGAGATCGACGATCCGTCCCTTCAGCCCGAGCAGGTCGCCGGGGCCCGCCACGACGATCCGCTCCAGGCTGGGCATCTGCGGCAGCGCCTGCGCGACCGTGTGGCAGAAATTCTCCAGCACGAAGAGGACGCGGGCACCGGAATCGTTGATCTGCGCGGCGAGTTCGCGCGGGGTGTAGAGCGGGTTGACGTTGACGACGGTGCAGCCCGCCACCAGCAAGCCGAGGAGCGAGACGGGACAGGCCGGGACGTTGGGCATCATCACCGCGATGCGGTCGCCGATGCCGTCCACACTCGTCTCACTTCCCTTCCCGGCCTTTCCGTAGCCGTTGGCGGCGAGCCACGCCGCCACCGCCTGCGCCGCGGCGCCGACCTCGCGGTAGCGCAGGCTCGCGCCGAAGCAGGTGATTGCCGGACGCTCGGCGAAGCGCAGCACGCTGCGGTCGAACAGATCGACCACCGTGCCGACGGAATCGACGTCGATATCGGCGGGAATGCCGGGGGGATAGGCGGCCAGCCAAGGACGCTCCGCGCTCCGGTCCTGCGCCATCCTTGTCCCTCCTGCCCTGTGGCACGCGGCTTATGAGGGCCGGGCTCAGCCCGGCTCCGCCGCTTCCCGTCGTGGCTTAAGCGTTTCCGGCGCGTTCGATCAAGCCACGCCCACCCGCGCGGCTTGAGGTGTCACCCGAGTCGTCCGCTGCGGCCGCAGGCGGGCGGCCATGAGCAGCCCGTGCGGCAGAGCGGCGAGCGTCAGCACCAGGGCGGCGACGACGAGGTCGCGGGCGTCGAGCGGGCGGCGCGGCCACGGGCCGAACCCGGCATCGCGGGCGAGCCCGATCACGGCTGCGGCGAACCACAGCGCCAGGAAGCCCGCGATCCATCCCAGCAGCGCCCGCCCGGCCCCGCGCCAGCGGCTCCCACTGCGCGCCGGACCCGGCCGGCCGGCCAGACGCGCGCCGAGCCCCATGGCCAGCCCGAACAGGCCCGCGGCGGCCCCTGCCCCCATCGCATAGGCGATCACCATCGGCGTGCCGTTGAGGAAGGCGCCGCTGCCGGTGGCGAAGCCAGCCCGCAGCACGAGGCCGCCGAAGGTCGGGTGCAGGCTCGCTGCCAGGAACAGCGCGAGGCCGATCCCCCCGCCGACGACCCGCCGGACCAGCGAGGCGGAGCCCGGCGCCAGCATGACGGCCAGGATGCGGGTGAGCCCGTAGACCAGCGCGAAGACGAAGAGCGGGTAGCGGCCGAGGAAGAAGCCGTAGAACCGCGCCGCCACGTCCGGCGGCATCGCGCTGCGTTGATCGAAGCCGGTGAGGAAGACGACGAACAGGGCGGTCAGCGCCGCCAGCAGCGGCGCCGCGGCGATGGCCAGGCGGCCCCGTTCCGAGCGCGAGGCGCGCGCCTCCGCCGAGCCGGCCTCCGGGCCGGCGGAGAGCGCTCCGGTGCGGCTCACCGCTCGTAATGTTCGCGCACGAGCCGGTCGAGCAGGCGCACGCCCCAGCCCGCGCCCCAGCTCCGGTTGATCTCGGAGGGGGTGGAGGACATGCCGACGCCGGCGATGTCGAGATGGGCCCACGGCACGTCGTTGACGTAGCGCTTGAGGAAGGCGGCCGCCGTGGCCGCGCCGCCGTGGCGCCCGCCGGTGTTCTTCATGTCGGCGAACTTCGAGTCGATCGCCTTGTCGAAGGCCGGGATCAGCGGCATCCGCCACACCTTCTCGCCCGCCGCCTCGCCGGCCGCGGTGATCTGGCCTGAGAGCGCGTCGTCGTTGGAGAACAGGCCGGCGATGTCCTGGCCGAGCGCGACGATGATCGCGCCGGTGAGCGTGGCCAGATCGATCATCGCCTTGGGCTTGTAGGTCGCCTGGACGTGCCAGAGCACGTCGGCGAGCACGAGGCGGCCTTCCGCGTCGGTGTTGATGACCTCGATGGTTTGCCCGGAGAGCGAGGTGACGATGTCGGAGGGGCGGTAGGCCGCACCGTCGGGCATGTTCTCGACGATGCCGATGGCGCCGATCACGTTCGCCTTGGCCTTGCGCGAGGCCAGGGCGTGCAGGGTGCCGACGACCGCGGCCGAGCCGCCCATGTCGCCCTTCATATCCTCCATGCCGCCGGCCGACTTGATCGAGACGCCGCCGGAATCGAACACCACGCCCTTGCCGATCAGGGCCAGAGGCGGCTCCGCGGCGTCGTCAGCCCCGTTCCAGCGCATGATCACCACCCGCGGCTCCCGGGCCGAGCCCTGCGCCACCGCGAGCAGGGCACCCATGCCGATCTCCTTCATCCGCGCCACGTCGAGGATCTCGACCTCGACGCCGAGCTGCGTCAGCTCGGAGACGCGCCGGGCATATTCCTCGGGGTAGAGGACGTTCGGCGGCTCGTTGACGAGGTTGCGGGCGAGGATCACGCCCTCGGCCACCGCCTCGGCGCTCCGCGCGGCAGCTTGCGCCCCGGACGGGTCGGCGACCCGCAGGGTCAGCGCGGCGCCGGCCTCGTCCTCGTCCTTCTTCTTGGTCTTGTACTGGTCGAAGCGGTAGCTGCGCAGGCGTGCGCCGAGGGTGAAGTCGGCGACATCGCGGGCGCTGGCGGCGAAACCGGGCCCGTCGATCACGACGCGGGCGCTGCGGGCCCCAACCTTGCCGGCGGTGAAGCCGCCCAGCACGGTCCAGTCGATCTTGGCCCGGTCCTTCTCCGATCCCAGCCCGATCACCACGAGCCGGTCGGCCTCCACCCCCGCTGGGGCCGGGAGGACCAGTGCGCTCTGCGCCTTGCCCTTGAAGCGCTCGCTCGCGGCGGCCCGGGCGACCAGCTCGGTGCCGGGCTGGCCGAGCGCCTCGGAGGCGGCACCGGACAGGGCGAGGTCGTCGCCCACGAACACCACGAGGTCGCCCCCCGTGCCGCGCGACGACAGCGGCTCAAAGGTGATTTCGATCCCACCGGCCATGATGCTCTTCGCTCTCAACCCGTCTTCCGCCGGCTCCTCCGCGTGCCCCGCGAAAACCGGCGAACCTGTGTACCCTCTGAAACGCAGAACGCAACGCGGGGGCGGAGCGCAGGACCCGTGCCGGCTGGCCGCGTGCCTCGAGGGAGGTTGAACTCGCCGTTCTGCTTCCGGTCCTCCCCGCCGCGAAACGGCCTCATTCCAAGCGCCCGAAGCCGGCAGTATCGGCGCCTTGTCCCTTGCATGAGGTGCCGCTCGCGGTGAGTGAATGAAGGACCGGTTCGGGCGGCGCGGATGACGCAGATCGAGCGCTACATATTCAGGATCGCGCTCGGGGCCTTCCTCACCTGCCTGATCGGCCTCACCGGCACGATCTGGGTGACGCAGGCCCTGCGCGAACTCGACCTCGTCACGGCCAAGGGGCAGACGCTCCTCGTCTTCCTGTTCATCACCGCCCTATCACTGCCGACGCTGATCACGGTGATCGCTCCGGTCGCCCTGTTCATTGCCTGCGTCTACGCGCTGAACAAGCTCAACGGCGATTCCGAGCTGATCGTGATGTCGGCCGCCGGCATGCCTCCGCGCCAGTTGCTGCGGCCCTTCGCGACCCTGGCCTTCGCGATCAGCGTCGTGGTCGCCTTCCTGACGATCCAGGTGATGCCTTCCTCCTTCCAGGAGCTGCGCGACGTGCTGACCCGGGTGCGGGGGGATTTCGTCGCCAACGTCGTCAAGGAGGGCCAGTTCACGGCGCTCGACAACGGCATCACCTTCCATTTCCGCGAGCGCGGCGCCGACGGCTCGCTCCAGGGCCTGTTCATCCAGGACAAGCGCGAGGCCGGCAAGGCGGTGGTCTACCTCGCCGAGCGTGGGCGCGTCAGCGAGGTCGATGGGCAGACCTACCTCGTGCTGGAAAAGGGCAGCATCCACCGCCAGCAGAAGGACAGCCGCGATTCCTCGATCGTGAGCTACGAGCGCTACGCCGTCGATCTCGCCGCCTTCACGCCGCCGGATTCCGAGACGGTCTACAAGCCGCGCGAGCGCTCGACCATGGCGCTGCTCTTCCCCGATACGGGCGAGGGCTATTACCGCCTGCAGAAGGGCCGCTTCCGGGCCGAACTCCACGACCGGCTCTCCGCCTGGCTCTACCCACTGGCGCTCGCCTTCATCGCCTTCGCCGCTCTGGGCGATCCGCGCACCACGCGCCAGGGCCGGGGCTTGGCCGTGGCCGGCGCGGTCGTGGGCGTGATCGCACTGCGCATCGCCGGCTTTGCCGCGAGCAGCGCGGCCGTGCGCAGCCCCGGCGCGGTGGTGGCGATCTACGCCGCGCCGCTCGGGGCGATCGCCCTCTCCTGCCTGCTGATCTTCGGCGGCGCCCGCACCCCGCGCGATGAACGAGTGGTTCGGCCGGCTCGGGCGAAGGCTCGCCGGCAGCCTGCGGCGGCGCCCGCTCGCCGGACGGGCCTGAGGGCGCCGGCATGCTGATCGGAGCGACCCTCGGCCGCTACTTCGCGTGGCGCTTCGTGCGCACCATCCTCGGCGTGTTCCTCACCGTCTTCGCCCTGGTCTACACCCTCGACTTCGTCGAGTTGCTGCGGCGGGCGGGCGACGCGGAGGGCGCCTCGCCGGGGCTGATGGCGCAGCTCGCGCTCTACCGCACGCCCGCCGTGGCCGAGAGCGTGCTGCCCTTCGCGGTGCTGTTCGGCTCCATGGCCGCCCTGCTCCAGCTTTCGCGCAAGCTCGAACTCGTGGTGGCGCGGGCCGCCGGCATCTCGGCGTGGCAGTTCCTCCAGCCCGGCGCCTTCGTGGCGCTGGCGATCGGCGCGCTCGCCATCGGCGCCTACAATCCCCTGTCCGCGGCGCTCAAGCAGCGCTCCAGCGAGATCGAGGCGAAGATCTTCGCCAAATCCACCAAGGCCGGCACCGGCAAGGACCTGTGGCTGCGCCAGCGCAGCATCGACGGGCAGGCGATCATCCGCGCCGAGACGGCGGTCGAGGGCACGACCACGCTGGCCGGGGTCACCGTCTTCCAGTTCGACGAGGCCGGCGCGTTCGCCGCACAGCTCGAGGCGGCGCGGGCGACCCTGCACGACGGCTGGTGGGAGTTGCGCGATGTGCGCGTTCTCACACGCGATGAACCACCCGAGAGCCACGAGGTCTACCTCGTCGCCTCGACGCTCGACCCGAGCCAGATCCGCCAGCGCTTCACCCCTCCGGAATCTGTGCCCTTCTGGCAACTTCCGGAGACCATCGCACGCCACGAGCGGGCCGGGCTGGATGCCACGCGCTACCGGCTCCAGTACGATGTGCTGCTGGCAACGCCTCTGCTCTACCTCGCGATGGTCCTTGTGGCGGCAACGGTTTCCTTAAGGTTCTTCCGCTTTGGTGGTGTCGGAAAACTGGTGCTCGGCGGGGTGAGCGCGGGCTTCGTGCTCTACGTCGCGCGGCAGGTCATGGAGGGCCTCGGCGCGTCGGGGATGGTCGCGCCGACAGTGGCGGCATGGTTCCCGGCCGTGGTAGGAAGCTTGCTCGGTACGCTCACGCTTCTCTACCAGGAGGACGGCTGATGCACGGTTGTCCGGGTCGGGACGGGTTCGGTCGTGCAAGGGACTATCGTGATCGGCGTGCAGGGGGCTGCACAGGGTTCGAGGGACGCGTTGCGTAAGGTCGCCGACATCGCGATCACGGTCTCCATGGCCGCACTGCTGACGGCAGCCTACGGGCTCGCCGCGCCGCGCGCCCATGCCCAGGCCGGACTGGAGAAGCTCGCCGGCTCCAAGCCCGGCGAGAAGGGCCAGCGCCTGCTCGTCGAGGCCGACGAGCTGATCTACGACAATGACCGCAACACCGTGACCGCGCGCGGCAATGCCGAGCTGCATTACGGCGCGCGCACGCTCCAGGCCGACCGGGTGCGCTACGACCGCGGCACGAGCCGGGTCTTCGCCGAGGGCAATGTCCGCCTCACCGACGAGACCGGGGCGCTGGTCACCGGCGAGCGAATGGAGCTGACCGACGACTTCAAGAACGGCTTCGTCGAGGCGCTGCGCATCCAGCAGACCGTCGTGATGAAGGGCGAGACGGTGCGCACCCGCATCTCCGCCCCGCGGGCGGAGCGAATCGCCGGCGAGCAATCGAGCTTCGACTACGCGACCTACACCGCCTGCGAGCCGTGCAAGGACCATCCGGAGACGCCGCCGCTCTGGCAGATCAAGGCGGCCAAGATCATCCACAACAATGAGACCCACACGATCAGTTACGAGGATTCGAGCCTCGAAATCGGTGGGATCCCGGTCGCCTACCTGCCCTATTTCGAGTCCGCCGACCCGACGGTGAAGCGCAAGACCGGCTTCCTGACGCCGCGCTTCATCACCTCGACCCCGCTCGGCAGCGGCGTCGCGACCCCGTACTTCATCAATCTCGATCCGAGCTACGACCTGACGATCACCCCGGCCTTCGTCTCGCGCCAGGGTGTGCTGGGCCAGGCTGAGTTCCGCCAGCGCCTCGACAACGGCAGCTACAATCTGCGCCTGTCGGGCATCTTCCAATCGACGCCCTCGGCCTTCCTGCCGGGGCCGCTGGGGGCCGCCGACCGCGAGTTCCGCGGCTCGGTCGAGACGCGCGGGCGCTTCTTCATCAACGAGCACTGGCGCACGGGTTGGGACCTCGTCGGCGTGACCGACAAGTGGTTCCTCGACAACTACCGCATCCGCAACCAGAGCATCACCACCGACTATTTCCGCGAGGCGGTGTCGAGCGCCTACCTGATCGGCCAGGGCGACCGCTCGTGGTTCGAGGCGCGCGGCTACTACTTCAAGGCCCTGTCGAGCTTCGACTGGCAGAAGGAGCAGCCCGTCGTCCTGCCGGTGATCGACTACGACAAGCGCATCAATGGGCCGGGCAAGCTCGGCGGCGAGGTGCGGTTCGAGGCCAACGTCACGAGCCTCAGCCGCGAGGCGACCGACTTCCAGGGCGTCCCGCGCACCGGCAGCTACCTGTTCGCCCCGAGCGTCAACGGGATCAGCTATCCGCTCTACGAGACCTGCACCACCTTCGTGCGCGACCGCTGCATCGTGCGCGGTTTGGGCGGCGTCGACACGCGGCTCTCGGCCCAGGTCTCCTGGCGCCGCAGCTTCATCGACGATTTCGGCCAGGTCTTCACGCCGTTCACCTATCTGCGCACCGACGCCTTCTTCGTGAACCCGAGCCGCTCGGGCTTCCAGAACGCGCTGGTGAACAACATCACCACCGTCGATGACGGCTTCTCCGGCCGCGTCATGCCGGCGATCGGCCTCGACTACCGCTATCCCTTCGTCGCCGATTTCGGCGGGCTCGGCGTGCACACCCTGGAGCCGATCGCCCAGGTGATCGCCCGGCCCTCCGAGACCCGGATCGGCCGCCTGCCCAACGAGGACGCGCAGAGCCTCGTCTTCGACGACACCTCGCTGTTCGAGTGGGACAAGTTCTCCGGCTACGACCGGGTCGAGGGCGGCGTGCGGGCCAATCTCGGCGCGCAATATTCCGTCGTGACCCCGTCGGGCTGGTACGCCAACCTGATGTTCGGCGAGTCGATCCAGATCGCGGGCGTGAACTCGTTCCGCCGCGGGGATCTGGCCAATGTCGGCCTCGATTCCGGCCTGGAGAACCGCCGCTCGGATTTCGTCGGCCGCTTCCAGCTCTCGCCCAACCAGAACATCAGCTTCATCAGCCGCGCCCGCTTCGACCAGCGCGACTTCGCCGTGAACCGGTTCGAGACCGGCGTGACCGCGCGGTTCTCGCCGTTCCTGCCGCTCGAAACCTCGCTGTTCTACTCGTTCTACGAGGCGCAGCCGGCGCTCGGCTTCGCCCATCGCCGCGAGGGCGTGACGGCCTCGGCCACCTACCGCATCACCCCGAACTGGTTCGTCACCGGCTCGGCGCTCGTCGACTTCACCCGCTACCTCGACACCCGCGACACTTTCGCCGACCTTTACACCGCCTATCTCACCAACCCGGTCGGCCTCGCCCCGGTCTACAGCAGCCCCGGCCTGACCTACCTCTCCGGCCTGAGCCTCGGCGGCGGCTACCAGGACGAGTGCACCACGGTTTCGCTGAACTACATCGTCTCGCCCATCGCCACCGCGATCGGCGTGCGCGAGCGAAACCAGACCGTGCTGCTGCGCCTGGAGCTGAAGACTTTGGGCGAGGCGGACCTGCGCCAGAATGTCAGCAGCTCGACCACCGCCGACGGCATCGCCTCAGTGCGCTGAGATGGTCGTCTGCGCCGGGATACAAAGATGCTGAAGGCGGCCGATTCGCTGATCCGCGCCTACGGCGCCCTGGCCACGCTCCCGTTCAGGTTCCGCCGGGACCGCATCGCCCCGCCGAAGGACCTGGCGCACGGCGCCTGGATCGACACCCTGTCGGAGCGCTTCGACAAGCCGGGCCTGCGCGTGCTGGAGGTGGGTTCGCGCAACGTCACCGGTGCCAACTTCCGCCACCGCTTCGCCCAGGCGGAGTATGTCGGTTTCGACCTCTACGCGGGCGAGAACGTCGATGTGGTCGGCGATGCCCACCGGCTTTCCCACTATTTCGGGGACGACGAGCGCTTCGACCTGATCTTCTCCTCGGCGGTGTTCGAGCATCTCGCCATGCCGTGGGTGGCGGCGGTCGAGATCGCCAAACTCCTGAAGGTCGGCGGCCACGTCTTCGTCGAGACGCACTTCTCGTTTCGCTCGCACGAGCGGCCGTGGAATTTCTTCCAGTTCTCGGACATGGGCCTGCGTGCCCTGTTCAACGACGCCCTCGGCTTCGAGCTGATCGACAAGGGCATGAGCAGCCCGATCGTTGGCTACTTCACCGACCGGGCGCGGCCGGGTCTTCGCTTCGCGCCGATCACCGAGATGTACGGCCACAGCGAAATCCTGTGCCGCAAGCGCGCCGAGCCGGCGGGCTTCGACTGGGCCCGCATCCCCCTCGACGCCATCGTGGACGGCACGCGCTACCCGGCCCCGAGCCGGTAAGGCTGAAACGCCATCGGGTTGAGGGTGCCGGCGGCATCGTCCCACGGATTGCCCGCAAGGGCATCGGGAGCACAGCGACGGGCGCGATGCGCTCGCTTGCCATCCCCGTACGCTTGCCATCCCACGCCGCGGCCGCACCCTGTGCAGCCGCACCACGGCGAGGCCGGAAATCCTGTGATGGGCGGGCTTCGGCGCGCTCCGTGCTTGACCCCGTCCCGCCCGGCACCGACGGTGGCGCGCAAAATCGGACGGGAACGGACATGGCCCTCCTTCAGCGGCTTCTCTCCTACGCCTCCTCGGCCTTCGGCCTGCCGGCCGCGGCCGAGACGGTGCCCGATGGCAGCGAGGAGCATCTCGCGGCGACCGCGCTTCTCGTCCACGTCGCCCGCGCCGACGGCGTGCTCGATCCGGCCGAGGGTGAGCGGTTGGTGCGCCTCGTGCGCCGCCGCTACGCCGCCAGCGACGCGGAAGCCGCGAGCCTGATCGAGCGCGCCGCCACCTTCGAGGCGCAGACCCGCGACATGACGAGTTTGGTCGAGCTGATCGGCAGCGACGGCAGCAGCTCGGAAGAGCGGGGACGGCTGCTTGCCATGGCGTGGTCGGTGGCCGGCGCCGACGGCGATCTGCACGAGTTCGAGGAGGCCCTGGTCTGGCGTCTCGGCAAGCTGCTCGGCTTCGACGAGCCGGCGATCACGGCGGCCCGCGACCGCAGCTTCCGCGAGCCCGCCGGCGCGTGACGATGAAGCCGGATTTCGAAAAGGCGAGCCTTTTCGCGGGTCCAGGCGCGGGTCCAGGGCAGAGCCCTGGGACAAGATCGCGGCGCCGCCCCGTGACCCCGCCAAAGGGATGATCCCTTTGGGATCTCGGACGTTTCGATGATCGTCAGCCTGACCCTGATCCTGCTCGCCCAGCTTGTGGGCGAAGTCGCCGCCCGCGCCGCCGGCCTGCCGGTGCCGGGGCCTGTGATCGGCATGGCGCTGCTCCTTATCTTTCTGGTGCTGCGCGACCGCACGCAGCCGGCCTCGAACCGCTGGCTGCCGCCGCCGCTGGTCGATGGCGGGCTGGAGGGCACCGCCAAGGGGATGCTCGCGCATCTCTCGATCCTGTTCGTGCCGGCCGGCGTCGGCATCGTCGGCAAGCTCGACGTGCTGGCGAGCCACGGGGTGGCGCTCGCCATCGTGCTCACCCTCTCCGTGACCCTGACCCTGGCGGCGACGGTGCTCACCTTCGTCGCGGTCTCCAAGCTTCTGGACCGCCGATGACCGGCGAGTTCGCGCTTTGGGTCTATCTCAGCCACACGCCGCTGCTGTGGCTCACCGTGACGCTGCTGGCCTACGCGGTGGCCGACCGCCTGTTTCAGGCGGCCGGGCGCCACCCGATGGCCAACCCGGTGATCCACGCGATCTGGATGATCGGCCTCGTGCTGACGCTGACCGGCACGCCCTACCGCGCTTATTTCGAGGGCGCGCAGTTCGTGCACTTCCTGCTCGGCCCGGCCACGGTGGCGCTCGCCGTGCCGCTCTACGAGCGGCGGGCGACGGTGATGCGCGCGCTCCTGCCGATGCTCGCCGCCCTTCTCGTGGGCTGCGTCACGGCGATGACCTCGGCGCTGGTCTTCGCCAAGCTCGTCGGCATCCCCTACGACGTGCGCCTCGCCATGGCCCCGAAATCCGTGACCACGGGCGTGGCCATGGGCATCGTCGAGGCGCTTGGCGGCGACCCGACGCTGGCCGCCGTGCTGGTGATGCTGACCGGCATGGCCGGCGCGGTGATCGTCACGCCGCTGATGCGGACCCTGCGCATTGAGGACATGCGCGCCCGCGGCTTCGCGGCGGGTCTCGCCGCCCACGGGCTCGGCACCGCCCGCGCCTTCCAGGTCAGCGAAGTCGCCGGCACCTTCGCCGGCATCGCCATGGGGCTCAACGCGTTCCTGACCGCGGTTCTCGTACCGGTGGCGGTGAGTTTCTTGCGCTGACCCCCCGCATTGCGCTGCGGCGCAGCACGCCGTAAACCCCACCGCAATCGCTCGGACCCGGTGCAAGCCCGGGTGGCTCTTCCGGCCGCCGATCCGCCGGACCACGCATTCGCGACGCTGCTCCTCACGCCCGCCCAGCCGGCGGAGCCTAGCGTCCCTCTGCGGATATTTTTCTCGATGTCATCGACTCCCACCACTGCCCGCGGGCGGTTCGCATCCTCGTGGTTCGGCAATTGGTTCGCCAACCCTTGGGCCGACATCCTCTCCGGCATCGTCGTCGCGCTCGCCCTGATCCCCGAGGCGATCGGCTTCTCGGTGATCGCCGGGGTCGATCCGAAGGTCGGGCTCTACGCCTCCGTCGTGATCGCCTGCGTCATCGCCTTCGCCGGCGGGCGCCCGGCCATGATCTCGGCCGCGACCGCCGCCACGGCGGTGGTGATGGTCGATCTCGTGCGCGACCACGGCGTCCAGTATCTGTTCGCCGCCACCATCCTGATGGGCGTGTTCCAGATCCTGGCGGGGCTCGCCCGGCTCGGGCGGCTGATGCGCTTCGTCTCGCGCTCGGTGATGACCGGCTTCGTCAACGCGCTGGCGATCCTGATCTTTTTGGCGCAGCTGCCCGAACTCACCGGTGTGACACCGGCGACCTACGGGCTGATCGCGCTGGGGCTCGCGATCATCTACGGCTTTCCCAAGCTCACCCGCGTGGTGCCCTCGCCGCTCGTCGCCATCGCCGTGCTGACGGCGCTGACCGCGTATCTCGGGCTCGACGTGCGCACTGTCGCCCATCTCGGCGCGCTGCCGACCACCCTGCCGAGCTTTGCCCTGCCGGACGTGCCGCTGACCTTCGAGACCCTGCGCGTCATCCTGCCCTACTCCGCGACGCTCGCCGCGGTCGGCCTGCTGGAGAGCCTGCTCACGGCGCAGATCGTCGACGACATGACCGATACCGGCAGTTCCAAGAACCGCGAATGCATGGGCCAGGGGCTCGCCAACATGAGTTCGGCCGTGTTCGGCGGCATGGGCGGCTGCGCGATGATCGGGCAATCGGTCATCAACGTGTCGTCCGGCGCCCGCGGCCGGCTCTCGACCCTGGTGGCCGGCAGCTTCCTCCTCGCGCTGCTGGTCCTGTTGCAGGATCTCCTAGCCATCGTCCCCGTCGCGGCGCTGACGGCAGTGATGATCATGGTCTCGCTCAACACCTTCTCCTGGCGCTCGCTCCTGGCGCTGCGCACCAACCCGCTGCCCTCCTCCCTGGTGATGCTCGCCACTGTCGCGGTGGTGGTCGCCACCCGCGATCTGGCCATCGGCGTGCTCGTCGGCGTTCTGCTCTCGGGCGTGTTCTTTGCCGGAAAGGTCGCGCGGATGAGCCGGATCACCGCCGAGCTGTCGCCGGACGGGCGCACGCGCACCTACCGGGTGGCGGGCCAGGTGTTCTTCGCCTCCGCCGGCAGCTTCGCCGAGGCGATCGATGTCCGCGAGCCGGTGGAGCGGCTCGTCATCGACGTGCACGCGGCGCATTTCTGGGACATCTCGGCGGTCGGCGCCCTCGACCGCGTGGTGATGAAGGCCCGCGCCAACGGCAAAACCGTCGAGGTCGTGGGCCTCAACGAGGCCAGTGCCACCCTGGTCGAGCGCTTCGGCCAGCACGACAAGGCGGAGGCGTCGCTGCCCGCCCATTGAGGGGCCGGTCGCCGCCTTCCCGTTCCAGCCCTGGTTGTGCGCCGCGGTCAAACCTCGCTAGTGTCGGCGTGCGACCCTCCGGAGCGTCGCGATGCGGTGTCACCCTGACGATGCTCAGGATGGCCAAATCTGAGGTCGAGCCGGCCCGTTGTCCTGCGAGGCGCCGTGTTTCCCTTTGACCCCTCCCGTCAGAGCCGGCGCCGCGTGAGCCGCAGCCTCACCCGCACGACGCGGCAAATGACAGGGCAACTCACGCGCTCCCTCGAGAGCGCCGCCAAATCTGTCACGAAGGCCGTGACCCGCTCGACCGAGCAGGCGATCCGGGAGACGCGCAAGGCGACGGTCCGATCGGTGAAGCGGACGGTCCGCGACACCGAAAAGGCGGTCGTAGCCGCCTTCACCGCGCAAGGGGCCGAGGTCGCCCGCAAGCCGCCCGGCCAGTTCGTCACGGTCGATGGAATGCCGGTGCACGTCATCGTGCGCGGACGCGGCCGGCCGGTGGTGCTCGTCCACGGCAACGGCACCATGGCCGAGGATTTTGTGATCTGCGGCCTGATCGACCGGTTGGCGGCGCGCTACCGGGTCATCGCGATCGACCGGCCCGGCTTCGGCTACACGGGCCGTCCCCGCCACCGCCTCTGGACCGCTCAGGCTCAGGCCGTGCTCCTGCACCGGGTGCTGGAACAGCTCGGCGTCGAGCGCCCGCTCCTCGTCGGGCATTCCTGGGGCACCATCGTCACCCTCGCGCTCGCGGCCGACGGGCGGCGCCCGTTGCGCGGACTCGTGCTGCTCTCAGGCTCCTACTTTCCGGGGCATCGCACCGACGCGGCCCTGATCGCCCCCTTGGCCGTGCCGGGCCTCGGGGACGCGATGCGGGCCATGGTGCCGGCGAAGGTGAGCGCCTCGCTTACCGGGCAATCGTTCCGGCAGGTGTTCTGGCCCCAACCCGTGCCGGCCCGCTTCACGGCGCGTTTCCCGATCGAGATCGCGGCGGCGGCGACACAGTTGCGCGCGGTCTCCGAGGACGCCGCCTCGATGAACGCCGCCGTCACGGGGCTCCAGCGTCGCTACGCCGGCCTGACGCTGCCGGTCTCCATCCTGGCCGGGGACGCGGACGCGATCGTCAAGGCCAGCGAGCACTCGGTGCGGCTGCACACGACGATCCCCGGCAGCACGCTCCGGCTCCTGCCCGGCCTCGGCCACATGATCCATTACGGCGCGCGGCCTGAAGGTCGAGCGCGCGATCGACGACCTGATGAAGCTCACATAAACAAGACGCAACATTTCTCGAAGCCCTTCAGCAGCTGAAGGTGAATTGGGCTGAGCTTTACCGCGTCGAAGAGAGCATTCCGATTTCCAATGCTGCTTGGCTGCTAAGCGTCAAGCAAGCGCGTTCGTTCGCCCACGCCTGCAAGCGCTGGCCGGCATAACGCCACGCGAGCTGAGGTCTGTCGACGTAGAGTGTACTCAGGTGTCATGAGAGCAGGGTTGAGCTTGGGGTGGTGCTGAGCCTGCAGACTGGGCCATGGTCGTGATCGATCACGGACTTACAAAAGTTGACCCACTCTCAGGACTCGAAGACCCGGCAAGGTATGTCGCTCAGCTGCTGTCGCCAGAAGGTACGGCAAAGTTTCTGTAAGGCCCTATTGCTGAGCTTACGCCGCCGGCCAGCCACCCATATTCGCTTATCTAGAGTTTTTACCCCATACTACCGGAGGTCACGCTGCTCTCTGGATAGCTAAGCCGAAGCGAATAACACGAACGACGACCAAACATTTGAGGTGATCGATGTTCGCGATGCTGTATGTGATCGCTGATACGAATTGGCTTTTGCTTGCTTTTTCCGCCCTTATGTTCGATCTGCCCCGCTACACGTTTTCGCTCCTTTCCTGGTCATTGGTCGGCATTTTCAGGAATTCGCGACCTGGCGATAGGCAGGTCCAGGCGGCCGTGAGCGTGATCATCCCGACCTTCAATGGTGGTTCGGGGCTTGCTCCGACGATCGCCTCACTCCGCCAGCAATCCTTGTCACCACTTGAGATTATCATCGTCGACGATGGCTCCACGGACGATACGCGTGCGGTCGCAAACCGAGCGCGCCAAGACGGCTTGGTGGACATGGTCATTTGCCACGGGACGCGCTGCGGCCGCAGTGCCGCGATCAACGCAGCAGCGAGGTTCGCGAGCGGCGATCTCATCTTCACAATCGATGCCGATACAGTTCTTGAGCGCGACGCGATCGCACGGCTTGCTCATGCGTTCAGCGATCCGCGCGTGGCCGGCGCCTGCGGCAACATCGCGATTCGCAACGAGAGCGCGTCGCTATGGACGGGGCTGCAGAGCGTCGAATATATGATGTCGATCAGCGCTGGAAAATCTATTCTCGATGTTGTCGGCGCGATTGCCTGCCTGTCCGGCGCATGTTCGATGTACCGGCGCGATGTCTTCGCGCGGCAAGGCGGCCTTGATGTCGGCCCTGGCGAGGATCTCGAGTTCAGCCTGCGGTTACGGCGCCTCGGTTATCGGGTCCGCTTTGTGCCAGATGCCTGGGCTGAAACGGACGGTCCGGTGGCAGCCGTCGGTCTTCTGCGCCAGCGCGCGCGCTGGGATCGCGACGCGTTGCGCATCCGCTCCATGATGTATGGAGAGCTTAGCTTCTTCCATCCACTGGAGCGGCTTCCGGACACCCTCCAGCGACTGGACTTCATCGTCTTCGATTTGATCCCGACGATGAGCCTCCCGTTTTATTCAATGTACATTGTGATTTTGTTCGGACCGTCTCACGCTATCCTCTTTATTGGTGCAATATATTTCCTTTTGCTTTGGATTTCGCTTTTCAATATGGCGCTGGCGTTCGTTCTATTCAGCAGATCGCCGAGTTTTTTCAGCCTTGGAGCGGCATTTATATTCCCATTCTACCAAGGAATTTACATGAAATGCGCCCGCTTCTTTTCGTATTCGTCGGAAATCCTCTTCGCCACCTCGCGGCGTGATGACTACGTGCCGCCGCGCGTCCGCCGTGCGCTCTTCGCAGACGAGGTTGGAAAGGTGGTCTCATGAACGTTCGTATCAACCGCCTGGACCCGAATGTGCCGGATCCCGTCGAGAGCCGCCGGCGCGCCGCCGGGCGGGTCGTGCGCATTGCCTACGCCGTGGGCATCTTCGGCGTCCTTGGTTTCTTCGTCGTCTATTTCGGCGCACCCTTCGTCTTCCTCAGCGGTCCCGGAATCGTCTCCTCCCCGCGCCACGTGCTGTCGCTTCCCTTCACCGTGCAGGTCAACCGCATGAACGTGAGGCCCGGCTCCACCGTGAAGGCCGGCGATGAAATCGGACAGGTGTACTCGCCCGAGCAGGAGACCATCGTCGCGACCTACATGCGCGCGCTGTCGGATATCGCCGGCCGCAGCGCCGAACTGCGCGTCAAGGCGCGCGTAGCCGCGGAATCGCTCGAAGCGGCGCGGGCGTATCAGCGCGAAACCGAAACGGCTCTGGAACGCATCGCTGCGATGGCCAGCACGACGACGACATTTCGCGTCCAAATGCTCCGTGAGCGCGCGCTCGCGAACAAGGACGTCATCTCGCAGCAGGCCGAGGCCGAGGAGGCCACGAAACAGCTTGTCTCTCTCGATGCGTTCAGCAAACAGATCCACGAGCAGCTAGACGAGGTGAAGCAAAACTTCAGATCCGGTCGGGTATTCGCTCCCGTCGGCGGCATCATCTCGACAGGAACTGGCCCAGACCGGCCAGTCACTCGTCGCCGGCGCGCCGATCGCTGACATCCTCAACCCAAACGATGTCTATGTTGACTGGTATATCCCCAACGAGCGATTAATCGATCCTCGGATTGGAAATGATGTATTTGTGCTTTTCGGACACCGCCGCATTCCCGGAAAGATCACAGAGATTCTGCCCGTTTCTGCCGTATTCGGAAGCTCACAACAGCTCACCTTGCGGGATCGTCCGGCGACTCAAATCGCTCGCATACGTTTCACCTCTGATGCGTCAACGCCAGCCCTTAACTCTACAGTATGCGTTCATATGCATTACAGCAAAATTTCAACAGATATCTCCCGTTCACTGATAAAAATTTGTGGCCTAGATTGAATTATCTATTAAATTCTCACCGAGATGTCCCAATGAATATCGAGGCAGGCCAATCATCATGCCCGCTCTGTGGAGCGGAGCACTTAGAAATCACTCCAGTTTTACATCACATGATTTGCGCTTAATATTGGCCCGCAGTACGATTTTGCTGCAGTGCCTAACGGGTACGCTTGCCCCAAATGCAGACGCAGTATCGTGTCGGACGACATGGCTTGCGAAATTGTTGGCGTAAGCGCGCGTTGCACCGCATGCGGCAAGGAAATGATCGTTTCGCCGTAATGAGAGCATGCCCAATATTCCGGCAAACCTCCGCCGAGGCGGACCAGCCTCTCCCGGCCAGGATCTGCCAAAGCCAGCCCACCGTACGGCCTGGAAGCGGACCTTCCGGCCTTCTGCAATGGGTCGAAAGTTAGCATTTCCCGGTCGCGCTGAAGGCGCGACCGGCGGTCAGGCATCACAGGTATGGTTTCGCACCCACGGGGCTCCTGGCTTCCATCCGTGTTCGGCACAAGGACCGGCCCATGAGCGGGCCCTGATGAAAGACGAGCCCATCGGCGGCCGCGGACTTGGACAGAGACCAGCACCGAGTTCGTGACGGATGGCCATGCCGGAGGCTGGCCGCCAACTCCGTCAAAAGTCATCGCCCGGTCCCGGAAGCTCGGTTACAGGCCGCTTTCACGCGATCCCCCCGCCGCCAAGGCCCGCGCCATCGCCACGAACCCAGCGACCGGGATCTCCTCCGCCCGCGCCGTCTCCGGTAGGCCGGCGGCGGTGAGCAGGCGGATGGGGTCGGGGGTGGCGGCCTTCAGGCTCTGGCGCAGCATCTTGCGGCGCTGGCCGAAGGCGGCGCGGGTCACCCGTTCGAGGTCGGCGATCCGGCAGGGCAGCGGCTCGGGCCGCGGGCGCAGGTGGACGACGCTGGAGGTGACCTTCGGCGGCGGCACGAAGGCCGACGGCGCTACGTCGAACAGAATGGTGGCCTGCGTGCGCCAGCCGCACAGTACGCCGAGCCGGCCGTAATTCGCCCGGTCCGACTCGTCGGCGACGATGCGCTCGGCGACCTCGCGCTGGAACATCAGCGTCGCCGAGTCCCACCACGGCGGCCAAGCCTCGTCGCGCGTGTCCGCGCCGAGCCAGCCGGTGAGCAGCACGGTGGCGACGTTGTAGGGCAGGTTCGCCACGATCCGCACCGGCCCGTCGCCGACCAGCGGGCGCGGGTCGAAGCCGACCGCGTCGGCATCGATCACGTCGAGCCGGCCGGGGTAATGCGCGGCGATCTCGGCCAAAGCCGGCAGCGCGCGGGGATCGCGCTCGATCGCCACCACGCGCTTGGCGCCCGCCGCCAGCAGCGCCCGCGTCAGCCCGCCGGGGCCGGGACCGACCTCCACCACCGTCACGCCCTCGAGCGCCCCCGCCGAGCGGGCGATGCGGCCGGTCAGATTGAGGTCGAACAGGAAATTCTGGCCGAGCGCCTTCTTCGGCTCCAGCCCGTGCCGCCGCACGACCTCGCGCAGGGGCGGCAGGCCGTCGGTGCTCAACGCTTCGGTGCTCATCGATCGCTTCAGGCGCGGACGGGGAAGGGCAGGACGGTGTCCGCCGGGCGGTGCGCGAGGCGATGCGCCAGCCGCAGGGCGGCGATCAGGCTGTCCGGCTTGGCGATGCCTTTGCCGGCGATGTCGAAGGCGGTGCCGTGGTCGGGCGAGGTGCGCACGAAGGGCAGCCCCAGCGTCACGTTCACGCCCTCGTCGAAGGCCAGCGTCTTGACCGGGATCAGCGCCTGATCGTGGGTGGGGGTGAGCGCCACGTCGTAGGTCGCTCGCGCCCGCTCGTGGAACAGGGTGTCGGCCGGCAGCGGCCCGCGGATGTCGATGCCCTCGCTGCGCAAAACCGCCACGGCAGGCGCCAGCACATCGCGGTCCTCGGTGCCCATGGTGCCGGATTCGCCCGCATGCGGGTTGAGGCCCGACAGGACGAGGCGGGGATGTTCGAGGCCGAAGCGGGCGCGCAGGTCGGCGTGGACGATGCGCGCGGTGCGCTCGACCAAACCTTGCGTCAGCAAGTCCGGCACGCGGCGCAGGGCGACGTGGATCGTCACCGGCACCACGGCGAGGGTGTCGCTCCAGATCATCATCACCGGCAGCGGCGGCTCACGCCCCTCTCGTGCGGCGAGTGCGGCCAGAAACTCGGTATGGCCCGGATGGGCGAAGCCGACCCGCGTCAGCACGAACTTGGCAATGGGGTTGGTCACCACAGCCGAGGCCGCGCCGGAGCGCACCAGATCGACGGCGGCGGTGATCGACTCGACGATCGCGCCGGCATTGGCCGAATCCGGCGCGCCGGGTGTCGCGATCACCTTGGCCCCGCTCGGCAGCGGCAGCACCGGCAGGGCGCGGGGAAACACCTCGCAGGCGTCGTCGGGCTCGACCTCGGCCACGGGCACCGACAGGCCGAGCCGGTAGGCGATGGCTTCCAGGAATTCGGGATCGCCGATGAGCTGGAACGGCGGCACCCCCCGCTCGCTCCGCAGCTGCCACGCGGCGAGCGCGATCTCCGGCCCGATCCCGGAGGGATCGCCGAGGGTGAGGGCGAGCGGTCTGTCGTCGGAGGCCATGGGGGACCTATACAAGGTTTCGCCTACAATGCCTGCGCCCAGGCATGTCCGGGATGCAAGCGGTCGAGACCCTCGCGCAGCCAGCGCCGTTCTGCGTGGGTGAGATGCGGCAGGGCCCGCTCGAAATCGGCCGCGTCCTTGTCGCGCCGATGCTTCGCCTTGAACAGCAGGACGGCGGCCGGCCCGAGATAGGGGATGCCGTCGGGCGTCGACGCCACCATTTCCGCGCGAGGATGCCGGATGGCCGGGCAGCGCCGGCAGACCCAGACGTCCGGCTCGCCCGGCTCGATCATCAGATCGACCCGCCAGCGGGCGGCGCGGGCATCGAAGCACCAGATCTGGAGAATGTGAGGCGGCGGCTCTGCGCCTTCAGGCAGGATCTCGAAGCGACCGTCGGCCACCGTGTAGAGCGTCATGTCCGATAGGGCTTGGCGGAAGACCCCGACATCGTCGCGCAGCACCGTGAATTCGAGGTCTTCGTGGTCGCGGGTCTGGTGCCCGTGCCACAGGTCGAGGGCCCAGCCGCCGACGACGCACCAGGGCCGCGCCACCGTTTCCAGCCGCCGCGCCAGTTCGCCCGGATGCCAGGGCGACCAGTCGTTCTCCGGCGGTGCGCTGGGGTTGCGTCTATCGGCGGTTCCGCTCGCGGCCACCACGCCATCGCTGCCGTCTCGGGAGCGCCCCGAGCCGACATGGGCCGAATCCGGCGCGCCGGGCGGGGCGGTCACCTTGGCCCGCTCGGCAGCGGCAGACCGAGCCGGTCGGCGGCGGCTTCCGGGAATCCGGGCAGGAATTCTGGATCGCCGAGGGCGAGCGGTCGGTCGTCGGAAGCCATGGCGGGCTTATAGCGCGGTTTCACTGATCGCCGAGGCGATGTGCGGAGCGGCTGGGAGGTGGGCGTCGCTGTGCGATCCACCCATGGCGGCAGAGGACCGGGCGAAGAGACGATCGTCGCAAAAATTGTCGTTGCCGCCGCTTCGCGCATTCTTAGAAAGTCAGAAGGGATGGTGAAGGGGGGCTGAGGATGAATACGCGCCAACAACGCTCGCTTCGCGAGCCGCGCGCCCGTCACGAGGCCTGGATCAATCGGCGCTCTCCCGCAACAGCCAAGGCTATTTTGTCGGCGCGAGAAAGGTCGGCGCAGCGCAATACAGAAGCCCACCTTCCGGCTCTGAACGACAACCAGACGAAACCGGCCGAGTGACCTCCGCATCGTCGTCGACACCCCGCTCAGCTTGGGCGCGACGGGTTGTCCGGTTCCGATGGGCTGACCCGCGCCCCGGCGCTCCCCTCAAATCTCGATCCGCCCGCCCCCCGGCGCCTCGCCCGCATCGAGCGCCACGCTCTTCACGATGGCGAAGACCGGGCTCCCGACCGTGAGCCCCAGGTCGCGGGCGGAGGCGCGGGTGAGGCGGGCGGCGAGCGTCGCCCCGCCGCAAGCGACCTCGACGAGGCAGGCCGTCCCCTCCTCCCGAAGGGCGGCGACACGGCCCGGCAGGACGTTGCGGGCGCTCAACGCTTCGGGCCGGGCGAGCGCCAGCAGCACGTCGCGGGCGGGCACCCGCAGGTTGAGGCGGCGGCCTTGCGGAGCGTCGATCAGCGGCAGGTCGAGCGGGCCGGCCGGGCCGGTCAGGCGTGTCAGGCCGGCCTCCGGATCGTGGCGCTCGACCCGCATGGCGAGCACGCTGCCGGCCTCCGCGCCGTCGGGAATCAGGTCGGGCCGGCGCAGCACGGCATCGACCGGGCCGCTCGCCGCCACGCGGCCGGCCTCCAGCACCACCACGGTCGAGGCGAGGCGCGCCACCTCCGCCACGGAATGGCTGACATAGACAATGGGCAGGCCGGCCTCGTCGCGCAGGCGCTCGATATAGGGCAGGATCTCGCGCTTGCGGGCCTCGTCGAGGGCCGAGAGCGGCTCGTCCATCAGCAGCAGCCGCGGGCGCGCCAGCAGCGCCCGGCCGATCGCCACCCGCTGCCGCTCGCCCCCCGACAGGCCGGCGGGGCGCCGGTCCAGCAGCGGGCCGATGCCGAGCAGGTCCGCCACCGCGTCGAGGCTCGGCCCCCCTGCCCCGCGGGAGAAGAGGCGGCCGAAGCGCAGGTTCTGCCGCACGCTGAGATGCGGCATCAGCCGCGCCTCCTGGAACACGCAGCCGATCCGCCGCCGATGCACCGGCACGCGGATGCCGCGCGCGGTGTCGAGCAGCACCGTACCGTCGATGGCGATGCGCCCGCGCTGCGGCTGGGCCAGCCCGGCGATCAGGTCGATCACCGTGGTCTTGCCCGAGCCCGAGCGCCCGAACAGGGCGGTAAGGCCGGCGCCCGCGCTGAAGGCGACATCGAGCGCGAAGCCGTCGCGGCGGAGCGAAACGTCGATGGCGATGGTCATGGCGCGATGGTCATGGCGCGATGGTCATGGGGCCTCGGCTCGCACGATGCTCTCGCCTTTTGTTTTGCATCATCTTTTTCCGAAAGCCGGTGCCCACCTTTCGGGACGATGCTTGAGCTTCCCAGAAAAACCGATGCGGCGACAAGGGGCCCGATGCGCGCGCTGCCGAGTTGTCGGCGCAGGATCGAAAAAGGCAGGCGATGATCACCGTCCACCATCTGGAGAACAGCCGCTCGCAGCGGGTGCTGTGGCTGCTCGAAGAGCTGGGGCTCGACTACACCGTGAAGCGCTACGAGCGCGACCCCGCGACGATGCAGGCGCCGCGCGAACTTCGCGCCGTGCATCCGCTCGGCAAGTCGCCGGTGATCGCGGCGGACGGGCATGTGGTGGCCGAGACCGGCGCCATCGTCGAATTCCTGACCGCCCGCGCCGACGGCGCCCTAGTGCCGCCGGCCGGCACGCCGGAGCGCGCGTGCTACACCTACTTCCTGCACTACGCGGAAGGCTCGGCGATGCCGCCGCTGCTGCTGAAGCTGATCTTTTCGCGGCTCGCGCCCGGCAGCCCCGCCCTGCTGCGCCCTCTGGTTCGGGCGATTGCGGGGAAGGTCACCGGCGGGTTCGTCGATCCGGAGCTGCGCCGCCATGCCGCCTACTGGGAGTCGGAGTTGGCCGAGCGCGCGTATTTCTGCGGCGCGGACTTCACCGCCGCCGACATCATGATGAGTTTTCCCCTCGAAGCCTTTGCCGCCCGCGGGACCGGGGCGGGCCCGCTTCTGACGGACTGGCTCGCCCGCATCCACGCGCGGCCGGCCTACAAGCGGGCCCTGGAGCGGGGTGGGCCTTACGCCTACGCGTGAGATGGGCGATGCGGGTGTGGGTGGCGGGCGCGGTGTCCGAAGGAGGCCGCCGCTTCGCCGATGCCGGCAGGGCCATCCGTCGCCATCGGGGGCCGGACAGCGCGGGAGCCGCCGGCGTTTTGGCGGGGATCGGTTCGCCCCCGAGGACGGCAGAGTCCGGGAAGCAGACCGCTCAACGAACGCGTATTGGAATAAAGGCCTTGATCGACTCCGGTCCGCAGGCTGGCAAGGGTGGAAGGCGCAGTCCCACCGGAAAGGCAAGGAGGACTTCCTGGTCGAACCAGGGCGATCTTGATCGCCGCGCTGTTTCGGAGGCGATCAGTCGGCCATTCTTGTCGATCGTTATGGCGATGACGGTCACGAGGTCTATGTGAGGGGCGTAGATCCTCGACCGAGCGAGCCTGGCAGCAATTGGATAGATTTTTTCTTTGTATTCGGATATTTCAGGACCGTCCCATGTGCGGCAGATAGACTTGGCGGACGCATCGGGTGAGGTCATCATCCATGCCAAAAGCATGATGGTGACTGCCATTCCTTTTGTCGATGCCGAGGGAGTGAGCATGGGCGTTCGCGTCGCGGAGTGTCTTCGATCGGCTCGACACCGTCGTTATCCTTTGGATAGGCGTGAACGGCCGAGCTTAAGCAAACTGCTCCAAAAGTTGTATCATGTCAAAGTAATACTATAGATTGCAACGATTGCCGAGCCATGGCGTATGGCAACCGTAGATCTCTGCGTGACGGGCGGCACGACCTAGATCCAGGAATGAGCGCCTACCGCCCCGCCCCGATCCGCCGGCTCATCCGCCGCGCCAGCCCCTCGGAGGCGACCAGCGCCAGCATCGAGACCGCGACCGAGATCAGGGTGAGGCGCAAAGCCCCCGCCTCCCCGCCCGGCACTTGGGTGAGGGTGTAGATCGCCGAGGGTAGGGTCTGGGTCTCGCCGGGGATGTTGGAGACGAAGGTGATGGTCGCGCCGAACTCGCCCATCGCCTTGGCGAAGGCGAGCACCGCGCCCGCGAGGATGCCGGGCAGGCTGAGCGGCAGGGTCACGCTCAGGAACACCAGCGGCGGCGCGGCGCCGAGCGTCGCCGCCGCCTGTTCCAGCTTGCGGTCCACCGCTTCGATCGACAGGCGCATCGCCCGCACCATCAGCGGCAGGCCCATCACCGCGCAGGCGAGCGCCGCGCCGGTCCAGCGGAACGAGAACACGATGCCGATTTCGGCGAGCCACGCGCCGAACACGCCGCGCCGGCCGAAGGCGAGCAGCAGCAGGTAGCCCGTCACCACCGGCGGCAGGATCAGCGGCAGGTGGACGAGCCCGTCGAGCAGGGCATGGCCGGGGAAGCGCCGCCTCGCCAGCAGCCACGCCAGCAGCAGGCCCAGCGGTAGGCTCGCCAGCGTCGCGACAAGGGCGACGCGCAGGGAGAGGAGGAGCGCCGTCGTCTCGTCGGGGCTGAGGCCGAGCCACGCCGAGGGCCAATCCGCCAGCCCGCTCACGGCGCCGATCCCCGCGCGGCGCAGAAGCCGGGCGCGGTCATCCGCCGAGGCTCGCCCTCACGACCCTGTCCTCAAAGACTTGTCCTCAAAGACCTGCGGCGGCCTTGAGGGCGGCGTTGATGCGGTCCTGCCAGCCGGGGCCGTCCTTCTGGTAGTGCTCCAGCACGGCCCGGTCGATGCGCAGGGACACCGTCTCGCGGGTGCCGGGAATGAGCGGTGCCCTGGGCGGTGCCGGCGCGGCCTCCTCGGGGGCTTTGCGCGTCGTCACCGCGCGGAGAAGGCGGCTTCGGCGGCTTGGCGCGGGTCGCTCGGGCGGCGGGTACGGTCGATGGCCATGGGGGTCAGGCCGTCGCTTTCTTGCGGCCGCGCTTGGGCGCGGGCGGGTTGGCGGCGCGCTCCGCGGCCTCCTCCGCCTCCTTGGCGAGCCGCAGGGCCCGCAGGCGCACGGTGCGCTCGTCCACCGCTTTGACCGCGGCCAGATGCTCAGCCATGGCCTGCTGCCCCTCGCGGGCCATACGCTCGGCCCGTTCCGCGCGCTCGGCGGCGCGGGTCTTGGCGTCGATATCGTCGCTCATAAAAGATCTTTCGACGAGAACTCGCGCCGCGTGAAGTCCCGGCGGCGGCGCGCGGCGTCCCGACGCGGGAAAGGTCGGGCGCGGGACGGCAAAGAACCCCGAGCAGGACCATCGAGGATTTCTGCTCGAGACTTAGCACGAAAGCACACGCAATGACCAATTCAGCCAGGGCAGGGCTGGTTTTCCCCCGCTCATCGCAACGTTTGTGAGAAAGAGGCCGGTCCGCTCGATCCGGCTCCGATCAATCCCGATCCGCGCGCCGCAGGGACCAGTGCAGGACGCCCTGCGCATCGACGAGCCACAGCGCGTTCGCCCGCTCGTCCTTGGTCGAGAGATCGTGCGCGTTGGCGAGCCGGACCGCTTCGCTCGGGCTGGCCGCCGTGATCGTCTCCTCGAACAGCGGGGGGCCGATCTGGCCGTCGGGGGCCCGGCAGGCGCCTCTGAGAACGAAAACCGGCATGCATCCTCCTGATCCACGCGGTTTATCCCCGAACGGGCGGCCGGTCACCCGTGCCGGCCCTCAGGGGATGGCCGGTTCGGCGCTCTGCGGGGCGCGCAGCCGGGCGACGGCCACCGTGGCTTGGTGGGCCAGCGCTTCGAGGCGGGACACCGTCGTCGTGTCGAGCCAGACCATGGCGCACCAATAGGCGCCGAGTGCGGCCACCGGCTCGGGCGCACCGATCGGGACCATCACGAGACTTCGGATCGCCTTGTAGGCATAGGCGGCGGCCGGGATGCGGGGATCGCTGCCGACATCCAGGATGACGGCCGTCTCCCGGTTCTGCATCGCCCAGCCGGAAACGCAGATATCGAGCGGGAAGCGGCACCCCTTCCACAGGGGCTCGATCGCATCCTCGGCGACATAGGCGCAGACGTCCTCCTCCCGCAGCACGACGGCGATACCGTCGGAGCCGGCGATCCGACGGGCCGTCTGCGCCAGGACGTCGACGACGTCCTCCAGGGACTGAGCCGCGGCCATGAGCTCGGCGGTCCGCATCAGATGCGGGTTGGCCTGGGAGCGCTCATCTAACATCGCCATAAGGTAGGGCGCTTGGGCCGATTCGTACAGGCGGCCCGTCCGTAGAGCGACGCGCGGGAGGCAAAACCGGGACACGAAGCATGATGATTGCCGCCGTCCCGCCGACGGAACTGCCGCTCGACGCCAAGATCCACGAGAGGATCCGCGAGAAGATCCGCGAGCGGATCGCCTTGGCCGGTGTCCCGGGACTTGAGTGTGCCGGATGAGACTTTCGAATTGCCACGCTTTGCTGCGCAGCCCGTTCGACTTGATTGTCGCTGACCGGCAGCGAAGGCCATTTGCGACCCTCGCCGGCCCAACTATGCATGGGGCGGGTGTCCCGCACGCGCCCCCAATCGTCGGCCGCCGGGGCTGTGAACCGCTCCCCGGCGACGATGCGCAGAACCGCTGAAGGCGGAGCCGGCGCCCGGCTCAGCCGCGGATGAAGGCGAGGATGTCGGCGTTGAGCTGGTCCGCGTTGACCGTGAGCATGCCGTGCGGAAGGCCCGGATAGGTCTTCAGCGTGCCGTTGCGCAGGAGCGTGATCGATTTGCGCGCCGCCGCGACGATCGGCACGATCTGGTCGTCCTCGCCGTGGAGCACCAGCGTCGGCACCGAGATCGCCCGCAAATCCTCGGTCTGGTCGGTTTCCGAGAACGCCTTGATGCCCTCGTAATGCGCCTTGGCCGAGCCCATCATGCCCTGCCGCCACCAGTTCCGGATCACGCCGTCTCGAACCGCCGCACCGTCGCGGTTGAAGCCGTAGAACGGGCCGGCGGCGACATCGAGGAAGAACTGGGCGCGGTTGTCGGCCAGCGCCTTGCGGAACCCGTCGAAGACCTCGATCGGCAGGCCCTCCGGGTTGGCCTCGGTCTTCAGCATCAGCGGCGGCACGGCGCTCACCAGCACCGCCTTGGCCACGCGGCCCTGCGGCTCGCCGTGCCGGGCGACGTAGCGCGCGGCCTCGCCGCCGCCGGTGGAATGGCCGATATGGACGGCGTTCCTGAGATCGAGATGCTCGGCGACCGCCGCGGCGTCGGCGGCGTAATGGTCCATGTCGTGGCCCTCGGAGACCTGCGCCGAGCGGCCATGGCCGCGCCGGTCATGCGCCACGACGCGAAAGCCTTGGTGCGCAAAGAACAGCATCTGCGCGTCCCAGTCGTCGGACGAGAGCGGCCAGCCGTGATGGAACATGATCGGCTGTGCGTCTTTCGGGCCCCAATCCTTGTAGAAGATCTCGGTGCCGTCCCCGGTGGTGATCGTCGCCATGCTCGCCTCTCCTCACGGTGCGGTGGTCCGGAGCGGCCTTCGGCTCCGGGTGTGGCTTGACGGTACGAGGATGGTCCCGGGGCGCGGTTTTGAAAATGGGAAACGACGGAAACCCATCGTTTCCGGAGGTGGTATTTGCGCGGGATCGCGATGCCCGCCGGTCGAGCCCGTGAGATCGGGGGCGAACGAAAAAGCCCCGGCCCAGACGGGCCGAGGCTTCGCGCGTCAACGCATCTCAGCGGAGAATCAGGGCTGAAGCACGCCGTTGATGACGTGGATCACGCCGTTCGACTGCATCACGTTGGCGATGGTGACGGTGGCGGTGTTGCCCTTGGCGTCCGTCACGAACACCTTCTTGCCCCGGGCCTGCACCGTGAGCGGCTCGCCCTGGACGGTCTTCAGGCTGGCTTCCCCGCCGCCCCGCTTGGCCAGAGCCATCAGATCCTTGGCCGTGTAGGTGCCCGGCACGACGTGGTAGGTCAGGATTCCCGTCAGCGTCGCCTTGTTCTGCGGCTGCACCAGGGAATCGACCGTGCCCGGCGGCAGCTTGGCGAAGGCGGCGTCGGTCGGCGCGAAGACAGTGAAGGGGCCGGGGCCGGAGAGCGTGTCGACGAGGCCCGCCGCCTTCACCGCCGCCACCAGCGTGGTGTGGTCCTTCGAGTTCACCGCGTTCTCGACGATGGTCTTCGAGGCGTACATCGGCGCGCCGCCGACCATCGGGTTCTTGGCGAGCGCCGCCGTCGGCGCGGCGGCGAGGCTGAGGGCGAGCGCAGCGCCCAGGGTCAGCGATTTGGTAACCGAACTGCGGATACGGAACATGGTTTCCTCCTGTGCCCGTGCCCCGTCTTGTCCGGGGATCACGCCGCCCATTACGGAGCCCGCGCGCGATCGGTTTCGCGCGACCGGTCTTTTTTCGACTCGACGCGTGAGGAGCGCCGCTCGATGGCGAGACATCCCTGGACCGCCGCCGACATCCCCTCGCAGGCCGGTCGCCGCGCCGTGGTGACGGGGGCGAGCGCCGGGCTCGGGTTCGAGACGGCGCGGGCGCTGGCCGGGGCGGGGGCCGCGGTGGTGCTGGCGGTGCGCGATCTCGAGAAGGGGGAGCGCGCCGCGACGGCGATCCGGCGGGAGCATCCCGCTGCCGCGCTGTCGCTGCGCCGGATCGACACCGCCTCGCTCGCCTCCGTGCGCGCCTTCGCGGCGGAGTGGCCGGCGGAGTGGGCGATCGACCGGCTCGTGCTCAATGCCGGCATCGCCGCGGTGCCCCGGCGCGAGGAGAGCGTGGACGGGTTCGAGCGGCAACTCGCCACGAACTATCTCGGGCATTTCGCGCTGACCGGGCTGCTGCGGCCGGCCCTGAGCCCCTCGGCGCGGGTGGTGTCGGTGTCGAGCGTCGCCCATCGCAGCGGACGAATCCGGTTCGACGATCTGCACTGGCGCGAGATCTACGGGGCGCAACGCGCCTACCGGCAGAGCAAGCTCGCGCTGCTGATGTTCGCCCTCGAACTCGACCGGCGGCTGAAGGCGGCGGGATCGGGCATCGCCTCGCTTGCAGCGCATCCGGGGCTCGCCCGCACCGAGGTGTTCCGCCGGGGCGACCGGGCCGGCGCGTTCCAGCAGGGAGCGGGACGGGCGATCTTCTCGCTGATCGGCCAGCCGGCGGCGCAAGGCGCCCTGCCGATCCTCTACGCGGCCACCGCGCCGGAGGCGGAGCGCGGGGGCTATTACGGACCGGACGGCGTCTGGGAGGCCCGCGGCTACCCGAAGCCCGCCGCGATCGCGTCTCAAGCCCTCGACCGCGCGGCAGCCGGGCGGCTCTGGGCGGTCTCGGAGACCCTCACCGGCGTGCGGTTCGCGCTGTGAGGGAGGCTTCGGTGTACCCCGAAGCCGACAAGCCGGTCACGCAACCGATCGCTCTTCATTTCGGGATGTTCGCAGAACCGCACTGACGGAAACGGCTCCGCTTCGAGACTATGCGGTGCGATGGTCGGCGTACCAGTCGCAATGCTTCGTCAGCGGGCAGTCTGCGCATTTCGGAGTTCGGGCGACACAGATCTTCATCCCATGCTGGATGAGCCATTCGTGCGCATGGCGCTTATGGCGCGCCGGGGTTTGCGCATTGATGAGATCGGCCGCTTGCTTGGCCGAAGTCGTGTCCACGACACCGAGACGGTTCAGGACGCGAAGGACATGCGTATCGACCGCGATGCTGTCTTCCGGGAAGGTGAAGTTCATCAGGATATCGACGCATTTGCGGCCGACCCCTTGCAGCTTTATCAGGTCGTCCCGGTTGTCGGGTATGTTTCCGCCGTAGTCTTCGATGATCTGGCGGGCCATTTCCTTCAGGTTCTTGGTCTTGCGGTTGTAATGCGCGACCGGCTTGATGATGCGACGCAATTCGTCGTCCGGCAGATCGCGCAGCTCCTCGAAGGTCGAAACCTTTTCATAGAGCGGCACGGCCGCGTTCACGACGCGCTGGGTGATCGTCATCGTGGACAGGCACACCGACACGAGGCTCTTGAACGGCGTCGAGGACAGGCCGTTGGTCATCCACGGATCGTCGGTTTCATCGAAGGTCGTGTAGGTCTTGCTCAGGATGCCGTACATCGCATCGAGGTCGCGCTTGGCTGTCACCGGTGCGGCGGCGCGGCGGGATGTGTTCTGCGAGCGGGATGGGGTCGCCGGCATCGAAGCCTCCGGGCGGTCGAACCGGCCCCGATGAGGGACCGGCCGCGCCATGTGCGGTTGCGGGATCAGGCGGCCTTGCGCGCTTCGCCGGCGGCCTTGGCGCGGATCGTGTCGCCGACCTTGGTGAACCGCTCACGCAGGGCTTCACAGGCCTTGCTCATGGCCATGAAGCTGTCCGCTTGGTCCGCGTAGCCGAGCTGCTTGGCAAGGGCCCCCTGCCCTTTGAAGGCACCCGCATAATAGTCCAGGCCGGACTGCGTGCCGGCGACAGCGCTGAGGTCGAGCAGGTCCTGATCGGGCGCGGCCTTGACCATCTCGGACGTCCCGTTGCCGACGCCTTCCATGATGCGATCCTTGAAGCCGTTCGGCTCGGTGCCGAGCTCGTTCAGGAAGCCGACGAAATGGGTCTCCTGCTTGCCGGCGGTCTCGCTGTACTCTCCGAGAAGGGCCTTGAGGTCCGGGTTGCGGACCTTGCCGGCCAACGCCTTGCCGGCCGCATCGCCCTGCTCGCTCGCCGATCGCAGCGCGTGCAGGCCGGCGATATGCCACTTCGTGAAATTGTCGTCTGCCATGATCGCTTTCGCCCCCGTTTGAGGTTTTGAAACGCCCGGTCGCCAGTGCCGTACACTGCCCTCGAGCGATTGGACGATATCGTCCATTTCCTGCAAACGGATGCCGGCGCGCTAAGTTCCGGGCGTTTCGCGCCTGAGCCAGCCCTTGGCTTCAAGGAGCAGGATGGCATCGTCCACGTCGTCGGCGCATCGCTGCCGGAGAGGCTCGATGTCGGTACCGAAGGCCGCCTGAAACGAGATCGGCTGGATGGCCAGCTCCACGAACCGCTCGGCCATTCGGATCATGTCTTGGGACGCTTCGCCTCCGCCGGCAGGATCGAGGGCGGCGAGAACACAGCGCACAGAGCCCTCGAAGCTGACCCGGTACGCCATTCGCGCGAGGTCCGGGAAATTCGGGGCTTCCGCTGCCGTGATCCGCATGAGGGCAATGCAGCGCGGCACCAGGAGGTTTTCCGCCAAACCGCGCCCGACATGGCGCAGCCGTTCCCGGACGCCGACGCCGGTTGGGCTCGCGGTCAGCTCATCGAACATGACGTGGATCGAGCGGCGGACGACAGCAGCGAACAGCGCTTCCTTGTCCGGGAAGCGACCGTAGAGTGCGGACTTGCCGGTCCCCGAGCGCCGCGACACCTGATCGAGCGTCGTGCGACCGAATCCCTGTTCGAGGAACAGAGCGGTGGCCGCTTCCAGCATCCGTTCCTCGGCAACGCCCGCTTCGGCGGCCGGTGGTCGTCCCCTTCGCGGCTTATCGGCAATCATCGATTTCCGTGTTCATCCGGGTGTCACTAGCTCACCGCCACCGCCTTACGAGAGACGTCTCCGATCGGATGGCATCCACGGTAGACACTACACGTCACCGATGCGCTTGCGGCGAGCAGGCTTGGCAACCGCCTGCAAGGTGCGCGAGAGCTGTTCGACCGAGTAGGGTTTCTGCAGAAGCTCGAACCCGTTGGTGCCGGTCCGGGCCAGAACGTGGCTGTAGCCGGAGGTCAGGACGACAGGAAGGTCGGGGTGAAGCCGCTGGATCTCGCGGGCGAGATCGACGCCGTTCATGCCGGGCATCATCACGTCCGTGAACACCACGTCGAAGCGATCCGCGTCCTTGGCCAACTCCGCCAGGGCTTCCGCGGCATTTGCCGCCCAGACCGTGCCGAAGCCGAGTTCCGCCAAGGTCTGCGTGGCGAAGGTGCCGACTTCGACATTGTCCTCGACCACGAGCACAGAGGTGCCGCGGCCGCTCGGCACGGGCGTCGGCTCGCTTGGCTCCGGCGCCTGGATCTCGCCGAGCACGCGAGGAAGGTAGAGCGTGAAGGTGGTGCCCCGCCCGACTTCGCTGTCCACCACGACCTCGCCATGGGACTGCTTGGCAAAGCCGAAGACTTGGCTGAGCCCGAGGCCGGTCCCTTGCCCGACTGCTTTGGTGGTGAAGAACGGCTCGAAGATCCGTTCGACCACGTCCTTCGCGATGCCGCTGCCCGTGTCGCTGATCGACACCGCCACGAACGGCCCCTGTACCGCGGGGTGAGCGCGCACAGCTGGCATCTGCTCGGCGGGCTCCACGCGAATGGTGAGCTGCCCCTCCCCCTCCATCGCGTCGCGGGCGTTCACCGCCATGTTCACCAGCGCCGTGTCGAACTGGCTCGGGTCAGCATTCACGAAGCAGGCGTTCTCCGGCAACTCGGTCACGACCGTGATGCGAGAACCGGTGAGCGTCCCCAGCATATCGGACAATGCGCGCACGCTGTCGCAGGCTGCGAACACCTTGGGTTTGAGTGTCTGCCGCCGTGCGAAGGCGAGGAGCTGGCCGGTCAGCTTCGCGGCGCGATCCACCGTGTTGGAGATCGCCTCGATGTAGCGGGTGCGCCTGTCCTCGGCGAGATCCGGTCGCTTGAGGAGATCGGTCGACGACTTGATGACCGTGAGAAGGTTGTTGAAATCGTGCGCGACGCCGCCGGTGAGCTGGCCGATCACCTCCAGCTTCTGTGACTGCCGCAGCACGTCCTGCGCATCCCGAAGCTCAGCCTCGGCCCTGAGCCGCGCGCTGATGTCGTGCGCTTGGTGGAAAGCGCCGAAGATCGTTCCTGCTGCATCGCGTAGGGGTGTGTAGGTGATCTCCCAGCAGGGCTGGCCGAACTCGGCCCGGCCGAAAACGGCTTCGACCGTGTACGCCTCGCCCGCCAGCGCGCGGGCCATATTGGCGCGCATCGCGGCGGCCTGCTCCGGAATGAACAGGTCGGGAAAGACGTCGCCGATCTGCGTGTAGAAGCCGTTGACCCGGAAGAACTCGTCGTTGTGGGCCTTGTTGAAGGCGATCAGCCGGTACGCTTTGTCGAAGACGCAGATTGGCTCTGCGTGGGACTGAACGATGTTCTCGTAGAGATCGCGCTCGGCCGTGCGCGATGCAAGACTTTGGTTGGCATCGAGGTGGAAGCCAATCAGGTCGGCGAACATCTTGAACATGCCCACGACCGCGGGCGTGTTCAGCTTGGCGGGCTTCGGATCGATGGCGCAGAGCGTGCCGAAGAACGTGCCGTCCGGCAGCACGATGGGCATCGAGATGTAGCTCTGGAAGCCGTACTTGGCGGGTGTGTGATGTTCGCAGAAGGTCGGGTCATCGGCGACGTGGTCGATGATGACCGGGACCCCGCTCTGCCGGGATCTCGTGGCAGATGGTCGTCTCAAGATCCAGCTCGCCACCGGGCTTGAGGCCGAAGGCGATGTCGTCCTTGACGGCGCAGGCGACCCAGCGGTCCTCGGTGACACGTGCGACGGCGGCGAAGCCCATGCCCGTGGTGCGACAGACCACATCGAGGATCGTGGGCACGGCCGCGATGCTTTCGACCGCGACGACGTCGTTGAGGAAACCCTGTGGAAATGGTGGAGCTGATCTCAAGGCGGTCATGCGGCTCAGCGACCTGAACAATCATCCGCGCGGGTTCGCTGGCAACCTGCCGAGCGCGCGTGGTCACGCTCGATCAGAAGACGAAGCCCGGCCCATACCACTTCACTCGCGTTCGAGTAGTAACCTGAAGTAACTTCAACGTGGATGTCGGCAAACAATTCGGCCGTGAGGGAGACGTTGCAGGTCGGCGTGTTCGACATACCAACGGTCTGTCACGCCTGGGCGGCACCGTCAAAGGTTGCCGAAGACACAAACCGGCTCTGTAGAGGGCTGAGGCGGTGTCGCCGAGAAGCGGACACCCCGAGCGTCCGAAACGGGTGGTTTGCAGACATTCGGCTTGGCGCACCGGTCTAGGTGACAGCGGGGCGAAATGGCCCGCACGGCCTATCCCTGCCGATCACGTGACACGCAGCATCGTCTGTACTGCCACCTCAAGTGCCCGTGCTGCGGCACTGGCCGTTGGCGAGCTTGTTCGGGCAAACATCACGATCTCCGATGGCGGTAAGTCGGGAAGGCCGAAGCGCGGTCCAACATCGCTCATTCGCCCTGAGGCGACGGCACCCATTGGAGCAATACCGAGACCTGCTCTCACGGCCGCCAGCAGCGCACTGCAACTCCCCCCGACGAAGGCTTCCCGCCACGGCGTCTTGGTTGCATCGAGGCGCCTGATCGCAACGGCTCTCACCCCGCAGGGCGGCCCAAGCGTCACGAGTGGTACGGGGAGGTCTGGCGCTGTGACGTTGTCTTCCATGGACCGCCAGCCCAGCGGGTCCGTGCCCAGCACTTCCCCATCCGCTCCGCCCGCTTCCCGGCGGATGATGACGGCGTCGAGTTCACCCTCGTCGAACGACGCGCGGACCTGCTGAGAGGTCCCGCTGCGCAGTTCGAGGGCGCTCCTCGACGGGAGTGCCGCGCGAACGTGGCGTATGACGTGTTCCAGCCCTGTTCCCAGTGCGTGATCGCTCGCCCCGATTGCGAACCGCATTGTTGGCTCATCGTCGAAGCACGCGGCCTTATCGTGGGCAGCCATCAGCGCCCGCGCCTTGGCGAGGAAGGCCACGCCGTCCTCTGTCGGTCGGACGAAGCGCGGCGTGCGTTCCAGCAACTTACGACCGAGGGCCGCTTCCAAACCTTTGAGGCGTGTGCTGACCACCGGCTGCACCGTACCGGCCGCCTCCGCTGCCCGCGTCAGGTTGCCAAACTCCACCGCGAGGATGAACAGGCGGACCGAAGCGAGATCGAGCATGATATTAAATCGCTATGATGACAAGTGTACATCATAGCGTTCCGCGTTGGTTGCTCCAATGCCAAATTGACCTCCGCACGAATGCCCAGGAGGTTTCCATGCCCATGATCACCGTCCGCTACGTCACTGCGTCCCCGCGCGCCGATCTCAGGTCCGATATCGCTCAACTCGCAACGCGGCTCGGGGCGGAGCAGCTTGGCAAGGACCCGAACGTCACCGCTGTGTTGGTTGAGGAAGCCGATCCACAGGGCTGGTTCATCTCTGGAAAGCGCCCGACAGATGCGGGGCTGTCGGCGTTCTGGCTGGACATCAAGATCACCGCTGGAACCAACACGAAAGCTGATACGACCTCCTTCGTCAGTGCGGCTTTCGCTGGGATGGAAGCGTTGATCGGCCCTTTGCATGAAGAGTGCTACGTTTTCGTGCATGCCGTTGACGGCGACGCTTACGGCTACGGTGGGCGCACGCAGAATGGCCGTTGGGCAGCCGCCAACCCTGGATAACGCGATCGACAAGGGCTTCCTGCCCAAGGTTGGAAGCCCTTGTGCAAAGACATGCAATGGGTCGAAAGCGGCTAGCGGCTCATGTCACATCAACGTTCGTTTTATTTGCAAATCCGGCAATAGCATCTTTCGACCGCTGAATGTCATGTCGAAGGATGGTGGGTGTCAGCTCGGACTGACGTCCAAGCACGACCGCGCGGATAAGCGCTGCCATCACGAGGTTGTCGCGAGCCGGAACGAACCCTTTTCGATGCCCATGCGTTTGCTGTCTCACTCTAGCGATCTAAGGAACTCGGAGGCTCAGATGCGTAAGGTGTTGCTCGTGACGGCCGCCCTCGGTGGGCTGATCATCCAGGAGGCTCCCAGCTTCGCGCAGGGCTTTCGGGTCGGCCCAGGGGGCGTCGAAATCGATGATGGGCGCGGCTACCGCGAGGATCGGCAGGAGCGCCGCTACCGCCGGATGTGCCGCGAGCTTCGCGACGCTTGCGAGAACAAGGACATCTACGGTGAGGAGGGCCAAGGCAATTGCCGACGCTATCGCCGCACCTGCGGCTGACAAGCAGCGAACGCGAACCACCGAAGCGAAATAGGGTGACGTCCAAGCTGATACGCTGAGGCTCGCGGCTTGGCTGTCGAAGGCCGGGTACGCGACACGTCTGACGTTGTGACTGGAGGAACCCGGCATGAGAAGACTGTGGGTTACAGCGCTCGTGGGCCTGAGTTTTTTGAGCGTGATAAGCTCAGCCTCAGCCCAGCGAGGGGGGCGTGACGACGGCTACGACGAGCGGGAGTATGGTCGTCGAAGCGATGGCGAGCGCGACGGCGGCGTTCGTGGTCGCGGGTACGATGACGATGACGATGATGATGATCGGCCACGTGAACGCGGCCGCAGCTACGATAATGGCTACGGTAACGAGCGGCGTCGCCGATACGATGAAGATCAGGATCGCCAGCCCGGTCGCGGGTACGACACTGATGACCGGGAACGGAAGCGTCATCGCGGGTCCCAGGAGGAGCCTGAGGCTAAGTTCGACGAAGACGAGTACCTGCGTTGCAACCCGGATGTCGCCCGAGCCGTGGAACAAGGGCAAATGCGGTCTGGGAATACCCATTACAGGACATTCGGGCGCCGTGAGGGGCGCCGCCTCAGCTGCCCAATGAAGCTTTAAGTCCCCGTCGCACGCGCCGACTTGCTGAAGCGCTGTCTCTTCTAAAGGTCCAAGTGGGTCCATTTTGCATTTGCGCGAACGGCTCCATTTCATCTTAACCGCGCTACGACCCAGATGCTGCGTTTTTGAATTCCAAGTAGCCTTTCCCGGCGGGTTTGAGCGTCAGGTAAACCTTGGTTTTTTGGACATTTATGTTTGCACTGCGAGAGGCCCGCTTGGGGTCGAAAGCGGCGGCCGTCCGGCCGGAGTCCGAGAAGAGTTCGCCCGGAGCCGGTTCGAGGCAGGTATCCGGTGGGTCCTCTGCGCCCGATCCGAATGTGCGAGCACAAGCTCAGCCTCCAAGCCACCTGAGCGGTCGGTCCGGCGGCACCGTTCGGCCGGGAGAGACGCGCCAATCGGCGCCGCGCCTCTGCGGGAACGCTCGTTCCTGGCCACCGGCGAGAAGCGCGCGAAGGAACGCCATCGCGCCGCCGTGGTTTCTTTCGCCACCACCTGGGAGGAACAGCATGCGAATTCTTGCGACGGCGTTGGCGCTGACGGTCATGACGGGGCTCGGCGCCGGGACCGCGGAAGCCAAGGGATGCATCAAGGGCGCGATCATCGGCGGTGTCGCCGGACATTATCTGGCCGAGCGCGGCGTGGTCGGGGCCGTGGCCGGCTGTCTGGCCGGACGGGCCCTGGCGAACCGGCGCGCGCGGCGGGAGGTCGATTACGGCTCCCAGGTCCAGCCCCGCGGAGCCGGCTATGGCGGCGGGCAGGCCTATCCGAGCCGGAATTACCGGTATTGATGCACGAAGGGGCGCCGTTCGGCGCCCCTTCTCGTTTCGGCAGTGTCCGACACGGCCTGGGCCGCGCGAAATGTCCGGTAGCCGCTTCGTCGGAATGCGCCCTAGGCAGCGCGAATCGTCGCGAGGAAGCGTTTGACCTCGGCGGACAGGTGCTCGGACTGACGCGACAGCTCTGAAGCGGACATCAGCACCTGGCTCGCGGCAGCTCCCGTTTCCTCCGAGGCCTCGGCCACTCCGCCGATATTGGTCGTGACCTCGCTGGTTCCCACCGAAGCTTCGGCGACGTTGCGCACGATCTCCTGCGTCGCCGCGCCCTGCTGCTCGACCGCCGCCGCGATCGTCGCGGTCACCGTGTTGATCTCCCGGATCCGCGTGGTGATCGAGCCGATCGCACCCACCGCCTGCCCGGTCGCCCCCTGGATCTGGCCGATCTGGCCGGAAATTTCCTCGGTGGCGCGGGCGGTCTGGTTTGCCAGCTCCTTCACCTCCGCGGCGACGACGGCGAAGCCGCGACCGGCTTCGCCGGCCCGTGCGGCCTCGATGGTGGCGTTGAGGGCGAGCAGGTTGGTTTGGCTCGCGATGTTGGCGATGAGGTTCACCACGTCGCCGATCCGGGTCACGGCCCTGCTCAACTCGGTGACGTGGGAACCGGTCTCGTCGGCCTCGGCCACCGCCTGCTGGGCGAGGTTGGCCGAGCCGGAGACCTGCCGGCCGATTTCCTGCACCGATGCACCGAGTTCCTCGGCGGCGGAGGCGACCGTGTTGACGTTCGCGGCTGCCTCCTCCGCGGCCGAGGCGACGGTGGTCGATCGTGTGGCGGTCCTCTGAGCCGTCGATGTCATCTGCTGGGCGGTGGCCTGCAGCTCGGTCGCCGAGGAGGAGACCATGCCGACGATGCCGCCGACCGCCCCCTCGAAGCCGTCGGCGAGCTCCATCATCGTGCGCTTGCGCTCGGCCGCCGCGGCGGTCTCGGCGATCTGCCGTCGCTCGGCGTCCTCGGCCGCCTTCCGGGCCACCATCGTCTTGATGCCCTCGACCGCCCGTCCCACGGCGCCGATCTCATCGCCGCGCGCGGCTTGGCGAATCGTGGAGTCGATCTCGCCCTGAGCCATCCGATTCAGAACGGAGACGAGCTGCGAGAGCGGCCGGGTAATGCCGAACACGACGATCGCACCGGAGAGCACGGCGGCCAGAAGCAGGCCGACCACCGCCATCACGATCAGCTGGGTGACGGCCGTTCCGACATCCCGCTCGAGTTGGCTCGCGCCGGCCTGCATCTCCTCGATGATCTTCTGCGTGCGCGCTTCCACCAGCTCGGTGAGCTTGGCCCGCGCGGGCTGCCCTTCCTCCTGCACGATCGTCATCGCGGCATCGGTCTCGTTCCTGCTGCCGAGAACGATGGTCCGGTCGATGACGGCGAAATAGGCTTCGGCGAGTTTGCGAACATCATTGCCGAATTTGACGCGTGCCGGCGTGTCCGCCAGGGCGATCAGCCGATCGATGTTTTTGTAAACGCCGCTGACGGTGGCGTCGTATCGTGCCTTGTATCGGTCGATCTTTTCCTTTCTGGGGTCGATGATGAGGTTGCGGCTGAGCAGGGTCGCCTCCGCAACGCCGGCCTGAGCCTTGAGATAAGACTCCTGTCGCACCGTCAGGACGTCGGCGACATAGCGGGACTGGACAGCGATCCCTTCGAACGTCGCCCGCTCGTGCAGAATAAGTGCGATGGCCATGGCAGCGATCAGGACGAGCGGCGCGCATAGCTTCAACAAGACGCTCGCGTTGTTGATATATCTCATTTGAGGTCAGTCCGCCCGCTCGGTGCCTAATGGATCTATTGGAAAAGCGGGGCGAGTATTAAATAACGGGTTAAGATCCCTCAATCGATTATGATCCCTTGGGATGCTGCCGCCTTTGCAAAAAGAGAGCAGTGTAGAGGCGGGACATCAGAAGCTTGGGTCGGCCGAAAACCCCGTGCCGGTCGGGCACGCGGCGGGTGCAGAGGTCGGCGCCGGACGCGCCCTTCAAGGGCCGGCTTCCCACTCGCGGATCGCTGAAATCTGCCCGGCGAAGATCAGCCCGGCCTCGCGAGCACGCTTTCGAAGGCCCTCCGAGGGGAGGAGCGCTCGCACTTCGAATGGGTGTGACGGCGCGATACGGCCTGTCGGAAGGAGACGGGAGACGTCCGGAACGAAAAAAGGGGCGCCCTTTGAGGGCGCCCCTTTCCTGATCTGGCTTGCCTGCCCGCGATGCGCGGCCCGTCTCGCGGCAGGATCATCTGTCCTGCCGCGTGCCACTCGGAATCAGGCGCTCTTGCGCCCGCCCTTGCCCTTCGCCGCGCCCGCTTCAGCCTCCTCTGAGCCCTCGGTGTTGATGCGCTCGGCGATCTGCGAGAGCAGCGCGTCGGTCTTCTTCTCTTCCTGAAGGGTCTCGTCGAGCAGCTTGGCGGCGTCCGCGTAGCCGAGCTGGGTCGCCCAGGTCTTGAGCGTGCCGTAGCGGGCGATCTCGTAATGCTCGACCGCCTGGGCGCAGGCCGCCAGCACCGCGTCGGCGGCCGGGCTGTCCTCGAAATCCTCCAGATCCTCCTCCATCTCGGAGGTCAGGCCCTGCATCGCCTCGCAGGTCTTGGCGCGGGCCGGCTTGCCGATGATCTCGAACACCTGCTGCAGGCGCTCGACCTGGTTGGCGCTCTCCTCGGCATGGGTCTCGAACGCTTGGCGGAGTTCGTCGTGTTCGGCCGCCTTGGCCGACTTCTTCAGTGCACGCACCGATTGCTTTTCCGCGTAATAGACGTCCTTCAACGTCTCGTAGAACGCATCGTGCAGGGTCTTCTGCTTGGTGGCCATGGGAGTTCGTCTCCTGATTGCTGAACGAGGGGGCCGGGGGAGTGATCTCACCGTCGGCCGACACCTTAAGAACGTGAGTTCAGGCGACAGGGTCCGAAAATTCTCTTGGGGGAGGCCGTAAAATTCCGGGAACCTCGGCCGGTGGCGCCGGGGTTTCCGGGATCGGCCCGGAGGCAGGGCCACCTCCCCCGGCACGGGGTTCGGCGCGGGCTACAGCCACTTCTTCCAGCGGAAGAACACGTAGGGCAGCACGGCGGCCACCACCATCATGCCGACGGCGGCGGGGTAGCCGAAATGCCAGTCGAGCTCCGGCATGGTCTTGAAGTTCATGCCGTAGATCGAGGCGATCAGGGTGGGGGGCATGAACACCACCGCCATGACCGAGAACAGCTTGATGATGTTGTTCTGCTCCAGGTTCACGAGGCCGAGCGTCGCGTCGAGCAGGAACTGGATCTTGGCCGAGATGAAGGTCGCGTGCTCCTCCAGCGATTGCAGGTCGCGCAGCGTGGAGCGCACGTCCTCGCGCAGCTCGCGCGGGGCCTTGGCCGTGCGGTAGGTGGCCGAGAGCGAGAGCAGGATGCGCTCCATCGAGACCAGGCTCTCGCGCTGCTTCGAGATCAGGTCGCCGTAGCGCCCGAGCGAGCGCAATGTGTCCTGCAGCGCGTTGTTGCGCGAGGACGGGTCGCCCTTGTCCTCGAAGATCTTGCGCGAGAGGCGGTCGATGCGCTCGCCCTGGAGCTGGAGCACGTCGGCGGCGCGGTCGATCACCGCCTCGATCAGCCCGGCCAGGATCGACTCGCCCGAGACCGAGCGCGACGGCCCGTTGCCCGTCGCCCGGCCGGCGCGCTGGGTGTACATCCGGAACGCCTGCGGCTCCTCGTAGCGCACGGTGATGAGCCGGTTGTCGCGCAGGATGAAGGTGATGCCGGCCAGGCCCGGCTCCTCGGAATCGCTGACGCGGGACAGCACGCGGCCCGTCATGTAGCGGGCGCCGGCCTCAACGTAGAGCAGTTCGGAGGGCTCGATGTCCTTCATCTCCTCGCGCGTCGGCACGGTGATGCCGAGGAAGGATTCGACCTTCACCTCCTCCTCCCGGGTCGGGCGCACGAGGTCGAGCCAGACCGTGTCCTCGGAGATCGGCTCCTGCAATTCGAGGTAGCGGCGTTCCAGCACCGTCTGGGAGCCGCCCGCGACGGGCTTGTGGGTGAAGATCAACGGATGTGACCTGTCGGATGGGGCTTCAGTCGAGTGCCCCGGGCGGGGCGACGCTTGTGTCCGGCACGAAGAAGTCCGGCGCAAGCGGAACGCCTGCTGTGACGCGGTATTTTGAAAAGTCCGTGACGCCTTCCTCACTCAGAACCGTGTCGTCGATGAGGAAATGCCCGGTGAAGTTCTTGGCCTCCCGCAGGAACACGGCATGCGCCGCGTCCGCCATGATCTCCGGCGTGCGGCTCGCCTGCATCAGCGCGTCGCCGCCGAGCAGGTTCTGCACCGCCGCCGTGGCGATGGTGGTGCGCGGCCACAGGGCGTTGACGGCGATGCCCCGGCCCCGGAGTTCTCCGGCCAGACCCAGCACACAGAGCGACATGCCGAACTTGGCCATCGAGTAGGCCAGATGCGGCGCGAACCATTTCTCCGCCATGTCGAGCGGCGGCGAGAGCATCAGGATATGCGGGTTCTCCGCCCGCTCCAGATGCGGAATCGCGTATTTGCTGACCATGTAGGTGCCGCGCGTGTTGACCTGATGCATCAGATCGAAGCGCTTCATCTCGGTCTTGGGCGTGTTCGACAGCGAGATCGCGCTCGCGTTGTTGACCACGATGTCGATCCCGCCGAACGTTCTTGCGGTTTCATCCAGCGCCGTCTTCACCGCCTCCTCGTCGCGGACATCGACGGTGAGCGGCAGCGCCCGGCCCCCTGCCCGCTCGATGGCTTCGGCGGCGGTGAAGATCGTGCCCTCCAGCTTCGGATGCACCTCTGCGGTCTTGGCGGCGATCGCCACGTTGGCGCCGTCGCGGGCGGCGCGCAGGCCGATAGCGAGCCCGATGCCGCGCGAGGCGCCGGTGATGAACAGCGTCTTCCCCTTCAGGCTCTTCCCTTCAAGGCTCATGCGTCATCCTCTCCGATCCGGAAGCGCTCCGGCTGGCGGCCGTCGGCGTCGGTGAAGCCGTAGGCGCGGGCGAGATCCCCGACATGGACCGTCCGCCCCGCCCGGTCCAGCACGGCGGGGTCGGCGGACAATGCCGCGAGCGCCCGGCCGGCATAGAGCGGGCTCTCGGTGGCGAGCGCCTCCTGGCCGAGATCGCGCACCCGCTCGGTGGCGACGAAGCCCGGCGAGAGGCTGAGCGCGCAGACGCCGTGGGGGCTCAGCTCGGCGGCGCAGGCGAAGGCGAGCCGGTTCGTCGTCGCCTTGGCGAGGTCGTAGTAGAAATCGCCCAAAAACCCCTCCTCGGTGCCGAAGGAGACGAAGGCGATCAGGCCGGAGCGCGCGGCGACCATGGCCGGCGCCACGGCGCGCGCCAGCAGCAAGCCCGGATAGGGCCCCGTCCCCAGAAACTGCGAGAACGGCTCGGCCGAGCGGCGCCAGAACGGGGTGCCCCAGGCGGCGCCGTCGGGGTAGCGCTCGCCGTCATAGCCCTCGTTGCCGCCCCACACGCTGGAGGCCGCGACATCGATCCGCCCGAACCGGCGCAGCGCCCAGTGCACGAGTTCGTCCACCGCCCGCTCGCTGGTGTGGTCGCACAGGTAGTGGTGCCCCTCGCCGCCGGCCGCATCGACCTCGCGGGCGGTGTCCTCGATCGCTTCCGCGCGCGTCTCGGTGCGCCGCCCGGTCTCGGAGGAGCGCGCGGTGACGATCACCGTCGCGCCCGCCTCCCCCAGCCCGCGGGCGAGCCCGCGCCCGACCCCGCGCGAGGCCCCGGCCACGAGGCAGACTTTTCCCCGCAACGAAGGCGTCACCGAAGCGCTCACGCCTTGCCGGCGAGGAAGCGGGCGAGCCGCGCTTGCGTCTCGGGATCGCGCAGGCCCGCTTCGAAGGCCTGCGCCTCGGCCTCGATCGCCGCCTCGACCAGCCCCTGCTCGCCGCGCATCAGCGCGCGGGTCGCCTGCACCGCCCGGCGCGGCAGGGCGGCCAACCGCGCGGCTTGCGCCAGCGCATGCGCCTCCAGCGCCTCGGAGGGCAGTTCGGCGTTGGCGAGCCCGAGCGCCACGGCGGCCGCGCCGTCGAACGGCTCGCCGAGCAGCAGCAGCGCCGAGGCGCGGGCGAGCCCGATCCGGCGCGGCAGCAGGTGGCTGGCGGCGGCCTCCGGCACCACGCCGAGTTCCACGAACGGCATGCGGAAGCGCGCCTGCGGACCGACATAGACGAGGTCGCAATGCAGCGTCAGCGTCGTGCCGACGCCGATGGCGAGCCCGTCCACCGCCGCGACCATCGGCGTGCGGGTGCGGGCGAGCTGCCGGATGAAGCGCAGGGCCGGCATCTCGGAAAACGCGTCGCGCGGCGCCGTGCCGGCGGCAAAGAAGTCGGCCAGATCGTTGCCGGCGGTGAAGGCGCCGGGCAGCCCGGCAAACACCACCGCCCCGATTTTTTGGGAGTTCGCGTCGGCGTCTTCCAGCGCCGCCGTGGCGGCGTCGTACATCGCCCCGGTCAGCGCGTTCTTCTTGGCCGGGCGGTTCCAGCGGATCAGGCGCACGCCGCCCGAAACATCCTCGATGGTGATGGCTTCGCTCATCCGCCCTCGCCCCACGCGCCGATCACGAGCGCCGTCGCCGCCCTGACGGCATCGGCCCTTCGCCCCACCCTTCTTCCCGCGGCGACGCTTTGTCGAGGGGCCATCGACGCGGTTCGGGCGCGCGCCCGCAAGCGGGTTCGCGGCCCCTCCCCGTCCGTCCGGGGCCGCGCAACCCGGCCGCGCGGCGGCCGACCCGTGCGGCATCACGGGCGGCGTCCGGGTTCGCGGGCCGGCGCCCCGGACGCAGGGCGGCGGGGACGGGCGGCCCGAGCCTCCCTGCGCGCGGCCGGCCGGGTCGATCCGCGCGCAGGGCCCGAACCCAAGCCCCGTCGCCCGGCCGCGCCGGCCCCGACGCCCCTTCTTGCGGGGCGGTCCCGGTGTCGCACCCGCGAAACTTGGCGGTCCGCGTCTCGGATGACGGGCTATGTGGTCACTCTACGCTCTCACCATCCTCGCCGGTCTCGCCAACGCGATCCAGCCGGGACAGAACGCGACTCTGTCGAAGTCGCTCGGCCTGCCGGTGACGGCGGCCCTCCTGACCCTGCTGGTCAGCACCGCCGCCCTGCTCATGGGCGGCCTCGCCCTGGGCAAACTCGAACTCCCCACCGGCCAGCAACTCGGGCAGGTGCCCTGGTGGGCATGGCTCGGCGGTTTTTTGAGTATTCTGCTGATCCTGGCCCAGCTCTACGCCTCCCCCGCCATCGGCGCGGCGACCTTTTTGGGCATCATCGTCACCGTGGGCGTGCTCGCCTCGCTCGTGCTCGACCACTTTGGCTGGATCGGGTTTCAGGTGCACCCAGCCAGCGTTTGGCGGGTTGCCGGGGCGGTGTTGATGGTGATTGGGGTTGGTTTGGTGGCAGTTTTTTGAGATCACCGTCCAGCACACCTTCAATGGTTGCTAGTTATCTGTCCGACGGCGCTCGAAGATTTGCTCTTTCTCCATAAGAGATTCTATTTCGCGTATGCAGATCGGCGAGATGTCCAAAGTCCTAATGTTCAGGCGGCGAAGCCACGACCTAAGGTCAATTAGAGACATCTCCTTGTCATTGATGTAATCAGACAGAGCTTCAGCAGACGTTCTCGATAAACCCAGAGCCATCAAATTTATCATTGAACCAGAAGATCCGCCGACTTCTAAAAAGAGCGGTACATCAGGAACTAACTTTATGTATTCTTCGAGATTTATCTCTGCGAGCGCGGCTTTCAGCAAAGAGTTATAGCAGGTAAAATACTTTACGTATCGGAATCTCAGATCTTTTTCAACATCTTCCATCGTATCTCTGATAATAGATGCTTTAGGCTTTGTGCTTTTTCGGCTCTGATGCCAGCGAATTGCGCTATCGATGAGAACTGGCAGCGGATCTCCGCGCATCCATCTAAGTGCTAGCGGAGCAAAAAAATTATGCCGGTTATCTGCTCCCTTATACCGTAGTAGGTACGTATGAATTCTTTTGAAACACCTCCTATGATTAGATAAAACATCATTGAACGTTCCAAGAGGATGAGCGGGGATCAAGTCTTCCGGAGGTAACTGCGTCAGGCGTTTGGTGAAATAATCAAACAAATCTTTTTGGCGAAAAATAGAAACACCGATGTTGTTGTTCAATACCTCTGTCGGTATATTTACGATAATTGATATTTGAGAGATTCGGTCGCGGATTTGATTTACCGATTTGTTGCCCGACTCTGATTCGTATCTGTTCAGAGTCTTATCTAGACGATTGTTACGGTGATCGAGCACTAGTTTGCCGAGAGTGATCTCAAGCTCTGGATCAATATCTGACGAAATATTTTCGTCAGCGAGGAATTCAATCAACTCGCTTGACCGATCCATAACAACATCTTTGAGGGCAGAGCTAACTATAACACCTTTCCCTTCTGACAGTGGTTTTGACTCCCAAGCATCATAATCAATTAGAAATACATTGCCTTCGAGTTCTTTACCCAACCGACCTACTCGGCCAGACAGATTCCAAAAATCTGGACCGGAAATAGGATTTCCGCGACCAGTCGTTGGATTAAGCAAAAAAATGTTCTTTGCAGGCAAATTTAACCCATGAAGCAAAGTGCTAGTGCATACAAGGTAATTGATTTTTCGCTCTCGAAATCGATTTTCTAGTTGTTTCCGAAGAAGACTCGGCATGTAGCCATAGTGAAAGCCAACCCTTTTCCGAAGCGTTGTCACCAAGGCATAATCTTTATGGACATGTTTTTTTACAAAATCTATAAATTCGAGCTCTTCAGCGTCAAGTTCTGGTTTATCTAATATTTCGATTGTGATTTTTGTAGCGATTTTCTCCGCATCAGCCTTGCCAGCCGCGTAGACAATACTAGCGCCAGATTTTCCAAAAGTATAACTAATATAACTTATCTTGTCGAGCGGTGCAAGCAAACGGACAGGTAAGTGAACCAGAGCTACTTCTGACTTAACTCCACCAGAATAAGATTTTACAGAAGCATAGGGATCGGGGCTCTCGATGTAGTCTAGGAAAACGATATTTTGAGTAATAGGCGTTTTCTTTGATGTGCAGGCACCGAAATTTTTTATCTGAAATATTTCTCCAAAATAACTAGGATTATCGATTAGGGGACCACTAAAAAGAATTTGTCGATCACGTGTTTGCGCACTGATTCTATCCATTGCCGATTCTAATAGTACGCCACGGCTGCCGTCACCAATCATCTGAGCTTCGTCTACAATTATTAAATCAAAATCTAATCCTGGGCTTGCTATTAAAAGTGCATCAAGTCGTTCCTGAGTAACAACGTATAAAATTTTTTCCGAACTACCCGACGAAATGTCTACTGGTATACTCGTAATAGTCGTTCCTGTCAGGCCGCCTTCTCTGAAGGCTTCTGTTGCATCATCAGAAACCTGATTGATCAGCGCCCGAGTTGGAACAACATAAGCAGCAGTTTTTATTCGATTAGTACGAAATTTTTCCACCAAACTGAGTAAAAGAACATAAGATTTTCCCGCTGAGGTAGGGCCGCTAAGAGTTGCTGACCTACCATTATTTATAGTATTCCAACTATCGAGTTGAAAAGAAGTCAATATATGCTTAGAGCTGAAGCGGAGCCTCGAAGGATCTCCCCGATCCCGCGCGATCCCCGGAGCCCCCTTCGCGGGCGCTTGCGCGCCACCTCGGGATGCAGGCGTGGCGGGGCGGATGGGCGCGGCGCCGAGAGCCGTATCCGACCTGATGGCATCAGGCCGGCGTCTCTCGCTCTTTGTTTCAACGCGCATTCTTTCGACGAACCGGTCACCACTTCGTCGGAATGCGCTCGAGAGCATCATCCCGAAAGGTGGTGACCGGCTTTCGGAAAAAGATGATGCAATAACAAAAGCCTAGAGCATCGTGCTGGATCCGATATCCAGCACGATGCTCTAGGCCACGCCGGTGCGCAGCAGGTCGTGGTAGTGCACGAGACCGACGGGGCGGCCCTGGTCCACCACCACGAGCGCGGTGATCTTCATCGCCTCCTGGATCTGCAGCGCCTTGGCGAGCAGGGTCTCGGGCGTGATCGTGCGGGGGTTGGCGGTCATCACCGCCTCGACCGGCAGGCGGTCCAGCCCCTCGCGGGAGAAGACGGCGCGGCGCACGTCGCCGTCGGTGAGGATGCCGGCGAGCGCGCCCGCTTCATCGACCACGAGGACCGACCCAAAACCCTTGGCGTCGATCTCGGCCACGGCGGCCCGCATCGCGGTGCCGATGGACACCACGGGCAGATGCGCCCCGCCATGCATGACCTCGCGCACCTGCCGCAGCGAGGCGCCGAGCCGGCCGCCGGGATGGAACACGGAGAAGTCGCGGGCGGAGAAGCCGCGGGCCTCCAAGAGCGCCACGGCGAGCGCGTCGCCGAGCGCGAGCTGCATCGCCGTCGAGGTGGTGGGGGCGAGCCCGTTCGGGCAGGCCTCCTTGGCCTTCGGCAAAGCGAGGCAGGTGTCGGCCTCGCGGCCGAGCGTCGAGGCGGCGTTGGAGGTGATCGCCACGAGGCCGACACGGTAGCGCCGGGTGTAGCCGATGATGTCGGCCAGTTCCGTGGTCTCGCCCGACCAGGACAGCGCCAGCACCACGTCGTCGGGCTGGATCATGCCGAGATCGCCGTGGCTCGCCTCGGCCGGGTGGACGTAGAGCGCGGGCGTGCCGGTGGAGGCGAAGGTCGCCGCGATCTTGCGGGCGACGTGGCCGGACTTGCCCATGCCGGTGCAGATCACCCGGCCGCGCGCCGCGCCGATCCGCTCGACGGCCTGCGCGAAGGGCTCGCCGAGGCCGTTGTCGATCGCGGCCATCAGGCAGGCCAGGCCCTCGCGCTCGGTCTCGATGGTGCGCAGGGCCGAGGCGATGGCGGGCGCCCGCGCCGCCCCATTCGTCCGGTTCCGGTCCTCGATCCGCTGTGCCAGGGCCATGAAGCTGTCGTTTCCGTCTCAAAGCCCGGCGCCGGGCCCTCGCGATTCCTGATCCGCCCTCTTCAACCGCGACTGTGGCCGCATGGGGGCTACGCGGCGGCTGCTCACGGCGGGACAGGGCGAGTGGGCGCCCCGCAACGGCACGTTAACCATGCCCGGTGTAGCCCCGTTAACCATGGGGCGCCGACCGGACACGGAACGCCGCCCCGTCCACGGGCCGCCGGCCGTAGTATCCAGGGAAAGAGCGCTGCCGGTGTCACGCGAGCGGCCGAACGGGGACAAGCGAGGGGGGCGCCGCGGGGCGTTCGCTCTGGCGCTGCTCCCCGCCCTGCTCGGGGGCCCCGCGCTGGCGCAGGAGACGGCCGACCCGGCGCCGGCCGAGCCCGCCCCGAGCACGGCGTCGAACCCGCTCGCGCGCAGCCCCTCCGAGCCGGCGACCGCGGGCCGCCCGCGCCGCTCCGCCTTCGACGCGCCGACGGCTTTGCGCGGCTCCGGCGCCTTCTCCGCCCCCGCCCCGCTCGGCAGCGGCACGCCCCAGAATCCGGCCCCCGCCTCCGAGGAGAGCGAGGAGCCGAGTGTGGCCCGCCTGCCGCGCTTCCGCAGCGCGACGAGCCTGCCCGGCTCCGCCGCGACGCGGGGCACCCCGGCCCGGCCCTCGATCTTGCGCCTGCGTGCGGCGCCCCCGCGCCGGCTCGGCACGGCGACCCGCCAGATCACCCAGACGCGCACGCAGCAGACGATCACGGATCTGCGCCTCACCCCGGTGATCCAGACGCCCGTCTCCGGCGTGCCGCTGCCGGCGCCGATCCTCGGGCTCGGCCTGCCGAACGCCGCCGGGCTGCTGCTCGGCACGGCTTTGCGCCGGCCGATCCCCGCCGATACCGCCTACGCGCCGCTCGGCATCCGGCTCGGCACCTTCACGCTGCTGCCGGCCTTCACCCAGAGCGTCGGCTACGATTCGAACCCGGACCAGATCGGCGGCACCCGCCTGCGGCCCTCCCTGGCGCTGCGCAGCGAGGCGGAGCTGGCACTGCGCAGCGAGTGGTCCGCGAGTGAACTCACCGCCGAGATGCGCGGCAGCTACCTCGAATATCCGCAGAACCCCGAGGCGAGCCGCCCCAACGCGGTGGGCACCGCGCGGATGCGCATCGACGTCGACCGCGACACCCGGATCGATCTGGAGACCCGCTTCCTGCTCGACAGCCAGCGCATCGGCAGCCCGGATCTCGGCGCGGGTGGGGGGGCGACGACCCGGCCGCTCTTCGCCACCTACGGCGCGACCGCGGGGGTGCAGGAAAACTTCAACCGGCTGCAGCTCTCGCTGCGCGGCTCGATCGACCGCTCGGTCTTCGAGGACGCGCAGCTCGGCAACGGCACCACGATCATTCAGAGCGACCGCGACGCCAACCAGTACGGCCTGCGCCTGCGCGCCGGATACGAGATCTCGCCCGCGATCACGCCCTTCGTCGAGACGTTCCTCGACACCCGGGTCTACGACACGCCGGTGGACCAGTTCGGCCTGCGCCGCGATTCGGACGGCGTCGCCTTCACCGCGGGCGCGGCGGTGGCGCTCAACAGCACGCTGACGGCGGAGATCTCGGGCGGCCTGCAGCACCGCTCCTACATCGATCGCACACTGCAGGACATCAACGCGCCGGTCATCAACGCGGCGCTCGTCTGGTCGGTCTCGCCGCTGACCACGGTGCGGTTCAACCAGCAGACCGGCGTGATCGAGACCGCGGTGCCGGGCTCCAGCGGCGCCTTCACCGACGCTGCCACCCTCGAAGTGCAGCACGACCTCTTGCGCAACCTCTCGATCACGCTGGGCGGCGCATACCTCTCCACCAACTACGACGGCGTGCGCATCCGCGAGCGGGGCTATTCCGCCACCGCCCGGCTCGACTACCGCTTCAACCGCTGGCTGGCTCTCCGCGGCAGCTACATCTACTCGACGCTGAACAGCACCGTCCCGCTCTCGACCTACGAGGCGCATACGGTGCTGCTCGGGGTGCGGGTGAACCCCTGAGGGGAGCGCGCCTTAAAGCCGTCTCCGACCTGATGGCATCAGGCCGGCGTCTCTCGGTCTCTGTTTCGACGCGCTTTCTTTCGCCGAGCCGGCGTCCACTTCGTCGGAAAGCGCTTTAGCGCGCCATCGAGAGCTGCGCGCCGGATTTCGAGAGCGCACCCTCGAGGCCGCCGCCGGCCTGCCGCAGGCGCGCGGTGACGGTGCCGCCCGGCTGGTAGAGGTAGACCTCGCCATCGCGAAAATCCCAGGCTGAGACCTTGGCGAGATCCTTGTTGCCGCAGCCCGCGGCCGAGGCCTTGTAGAGGTCGAGCGAGGGCGTGCTCGACAGCGACACCTTGCAGCTTCCCGCGGCATCGGTGGCGTTCCACGAGCCCACCACCGAGGAGCGGCCGGTCGCGACCACCGGCGGCGGAGCGGGCGGCAGCGGCTCGATCGCCTGCGAGGGGGCCGCGGCGACGCTCGGGGGCGGCGGCTCGCCCGGCGCGGCGGAGACGCCCGGCGGGGGCGCGAGCGGCTCGCTCGTCACCGTGCCGGCGGGCAGCGCGGGCGTGGCAGGTTCGAGCGCTGCCTGGGGCCGCGGACGCTCGCGGGGCCCCTCGAAGCGGTTGGAGGCGCAGGCGCCGACGCTCGCGGCCAGCGCGAGACAGGCGGCTTTCGACAGGAACCCACGCGTCATCAAAGACCCCTCACCCCAAACACGCAACGGTCGCGCTTGCCCTCAGGGCCAAATGCGCTTGCGGCAAGGCAGGCTGCACGCCGGGCCGGGGAAAAGCCGTACACGTCCAGGTTTTCGCGGCAGTGTGGCGGCCCTGCCTCAGTCGATGAGTGCCGCCTGTGGGGTGCCGGAACGAGGAGAGCCGCGCCAGGGTGGGGCGCGGCTCTCGAACGTCGTCTCGAAGGGTGTCCTGCGGCGACGCGATCAGACTTCGCGTTCGACCATCATCTTCTTGATCTCGGCGATCGCCTTGGCCGGATTGAGGTTCTTCGGGCAGGTGTTGGCGCAATTCATGATCGTGTGGCAGCGGTAGAGCCGGAACGGATCGTGCAGCCCGTCGAGGCGCTCACCGGTGTTCTCGTCGCGGCTGTCGATCAGCCAGCGATAGGCTTGGAGCAGGGCTGCCGGGCCGAGGAACTTGTCGCCGTTCCACCAGTAGCTCGGGCAGCTCGTGGTGCAGCAGGCGCACAGGATGCACTCGTAGAGGCCGTCGAGCCGGGCGCGGTCCTCGGGCGTCTGCTTCCACTCCTTCTCGGGCGCGGGCGTCTCGGTCTGGAGCCAGGGCTCGATCGACGCGTGCTGCGCGTAGAAGTTGGTCAGATCCGGCACGAGGTCCTTCAGGACCGGCATGTGCGGCAGCGGGTAGATCCGCACCGCCCCGTCCTTGTCCTTGCGGGTCAGGAACGGCAGCGCGTTGTCGGGGGTCTTGCACTCGTCGATGCCCATGGTGCAGGCGAGCGCGTTCTGGCCCTCGATGTTCATGGCGCAGGAGCCGCAAATGCCCTCGCGGCAGGAGCGGCGGAAGACCAGCGTCGGATCGACCTTGTTCTTGATCCACAGCAGGGCGTCGAGGACCATCGGGCCGCAATCGTCGCGATCGACCCTATAGGTGTCGATGCGCGGGTTCTTCCCGTCATCCGGGTTCCAGCGATAGATCCGGAACGTCTGGAGGTTCCTGGCGCCGTCCGGCGCCGGCCAGGTCCGGCCTTCGGTGACCTGGGAGTTCTTGGGAAGATTGAACTGGGCCATGTCGGGTGCCTTTTGAGGTGCGGCGGCCTTGCGGCGCGCTCCGAGTTTCGAAGATCCTATTGCCGGTCGAGCCAGCCGGTCATGAACCGCTCGGCCTCCGCCTTCGGAGGCTGCTTCGCGGCTGGGCCGGACAGGCGGAACTTCACGAATTGGCCGCGCAGACCGGTGAGGCAGAGCAGGCTCTCGGTGGGGCCGAGGGCCGGGTGATCGATGGTGAAGGCGCGGCAGGTGAGCCGGGCGCCCGCCTCCCCCGGCAGGCGCTCCGCGCCGCGATCCTCGCTGCCGCGGTAGATGCCCTGCACCACCGCCGTTCTGACGTCGCCGGCCGCCTGCGCGAGCTGTCCGGTGACCACCGGTGAGGAGGCTCCGTCGGGGATGTTCGCCACACCGGCATCGTAGACGTAGATGTCCGCCTTCCAGCGCCCGTTCGTGTAGACGACGGAGTAGCCGAGCCCCGGTGCCCGGGCCTCGTAATCCGTGCGGGGGCCGCGACTGAAGCCCGCGACTTCGGCCGGGAAGTCGAAATCCGGTGCCCGCGCCGCTGCCGACACGATCACCAGGAGCCCCGCCGCGGCGGACAGGACGGCACGCACGAGGCGACGCGAGGCCGGGATCATCGTCCCCGCCCCTCCCCGTTCGACCGACTGCGCCGCGGGCTGCATCAGTACACCCGCGCCTTCGGCTCGATGTACTGGATGTCGTTCGACATCGTGTAGGTGTGGACCGGGCGGTAATCGATCTCGACGCCGTGCTTGGATTGGTCGAGCCACGCGAGCGTGTGCTTCATCCCACTCCTTGTCGTCGCGGTCGGGGAAGTCCTCGCGGGCATGCGCACCGCGGCTTTCCTTGCGGTTGACCGCCGATTCCATGGTCACGACCGCCTGACCGATCAGGTTGTCGAATTCCAGGGTCTCGAGCAGGTCGGTGTTCCACACCAGCGAACGGTCGGTGATCGCGATGTCGGAGACGCCGCGCCAAACCTCGTGGATCAGGCCCTTGCCCTCCTCCAGCACCTCGCCGGTGCGGAAGACGGCGCAGTTGTTCTGCATCGTCCGCTGCATCCGGTCGCGCAGCTGCGCGGTCGGGGTGCCGCCGTCGGCGTAGCGGAAGCGGTCGAGGCGCGAGAGCGCCTTGTCGGCTGAGCCCTTCGGCAGTTCCGGTTGGCGGGCATCGGGCTCGACGATGTCGGCGCAGCGCAGGCCCGCGGCGCGGCCGAACACCACGAGGTCGATCAGCGAGTTCGAGCCGAGGCGGTTGGCGCCGTGCACCGAGACGCAGGCCGCCTCGCCGAGCGCCATCAGGCCCGGCACCACCGTGTCGGGGTTGCCGTTCTTCAGGGTCAGCACCTCGCCGTGGAAGTTCGTCGGGATGCCGCCCATGTTGTAGTGGACCGTCGGCAGAACCGGGATCGGCTCCTTGGTCACGTCGACGCCCGCAAAGATCTTTGCTGATTCCGAGATGCCCGGCAGGCGCTCGTGCAGGATCTTCGGGTCGAGATGGTCGAGGTGCAGGAAGATGTGGTCGCCTTCCTTGCCCACGCCGCGGCCGTCGCGGATCTCCATGGTCATCGAGCGGGAGACCACGTCGCGGGAGGCGAGGTCCTTGGCCGAGGGGGCGTAGCGCTCCATGAAGCGCTCGCCCTCGGAGTTGGTGAGGTAGCCGCCCTCGCCGCGCGCGCCCTCCGTGATGAGGCAGCCGGCGCCGTAGATGCCGGTGGGGTGGAACTGCACGAACTCCATGTCCTGCAGCGGCAGGCCGGCGCGCAGCACCATGGCATTGCCGTCACCGGTGCAGGTATGGGCCGAGGTCGCCGAGAAGTAGGCGCGGCCGTAGCCGCCGGTGGCGAGGATGGTCTGCTGGGCGCGGAAGCGGTGGATCTCGCCGGTGGCCTGGTCGATCGCCATCACGCCGCGGCAGCGGCCGTCCTCGTCCATGATCAGGTCGAGGGCGAAGTACTCGATGAAGAACTGGGTCTTGTTCTTCACCGCCTGCCCGTAGAGCGTATGGAGCATGGCGTGGCCGGTGCGGTCGGCCGCGGCGCAGGTGCGCTGGGCGGTGCCCTTGCCGTAATCGGTGGTCATGCCGCCGAAGGGCCGCTGGTAGATCTTGCCCTCGTCCGTGCGGGAGAACGGCACGCCCCAGTGCTCGAGTTCGTAGACGGCGGCGGGGGCGTTGCGCACGAGGTACTCGATCGCGTCCTGGTCGCCGAGCCAGTCCGACCCCTTCACGGTGTCGTACATGTGCCAGCGCCAATCGTCCGGCCCCATATTGCCGAGCGAGGCGGAGATGCCGCCCTGCGCCGCCACGGTGTGCGAGCGGGTCGGGAAGACCTTGGTGATGCAGGCGGTGCGAAGCCCGGCCTGGGAGCAGCCGACCGTGGCGCGCAGACCCGCGCCGCCGGCGCCGACGATCACCACGTCGAAGGTGTGGTCGATGATGGCGTAGGCGGGCGCGCCGCCGTTCGTTCCGTTGGAGGCCATGGCGTGAATCCTTGGTTCCGTGACGACGATCAGGCGAGGCCGCCCAGGCTCACGCGGAGGATCGCGTAGAGGCAGGCGGCAGCCACCGCGACCGCGTAGAAGGTGTTGGCGATGAGCGCCGCGAACTTGAGGCCGTGGCTGTGCACGTAGTCCTCGATGACCGTCTGCATGCCGAGACGCATGTGGATCGTCACCGACACCACGGCCAGGATCAGGATGATCGCAACCAGCGGGTGCGACACCAGCGCGACCGCCTGCGGGTAGGTCCGCCCGGCCATCAGCGCGATGATGACGACGAAGGCGAGCATCAAGAGTGCGTTCGAGGCGCCGGTCAGGCGCTGCAGCCAGAAATGGCCGGCGCCGTGACCCGAAGCGCCGAGGCCCTTCACCCGGGCGCGGGGCGTGCGCATCGAGAGCGCGGTGTTCTGGCGGTTGTCGACCTGGGACATGGCGAGCCTCAGCGCACGAGCAGGGCGATCGCCCAGATCACGATGGTCAGGGTGACGGAGCCGATCAGCGTGGCGCGGGCGAGCCCGAGGCGACGGTCGCGGTCGAAGCCGTAGCCCGCATCCCAGATGAAGTGGCGCAGGCCGCCGAGCATGTGATGCAGCAGCACCCAGGTATAGGCGAACAGGATGGCGCGCCCGGCCCACGAACCGAAGAACCACGCCACCGTGTCGTAGGCGCGCGGACCGGAGGCGAGCGCCACCAGCCACACCGCGACGAGGAAGGTGCCGCCATAGAGCGCCGTGCCGGTGATGCGGTGAAACACCGACATCGCCATGGTCCAGGTCCAGCGGTAGATCTGGAGATGGGGCGAGAGCGGCTGGGCGACCGTAGGTCTGACGGTAGGGTTCATCGCGGCTCACGATCCTCGCGTCGAAGACTGGATAAATTCCAGGGAAGGGTTAGGGCGCTCGGCTCCGACCGGCAATGCCGGTGCTGCGGTGCAGCATTGGTCAAGCTGACGATCGCGCGGATCTGTCTCATGCCAGTCTCCCGGTCAGCCTGAACCAGAAATAGGCAAGCGGGGTCGCCACCAGCAGCGACGCGACGCCCGTGGCGAGCGTGAGTTTGGTCGCGTCGGCCAGGGACAGGCGGCCGAGATCCATCGTCATGATGATGGGCGGCGCCTGATAAGGCAGGAACAGCGTCGAATAGCCGACCACCTGCACCATCAGTACGCTCATCAGGTCGAAGCCGCTGGCCCGCGAGAACTCTTCCGCCAGCGCCGTATAGAGGGCGGGCGCGCCGTTGGCGGTGGCGGTGAACAGGAAGCCGATCGACAGACCGTTCAGGGTCGCGAAGTTCTTGGCGGGCGCGCCCGGCTCCAGCGGGGCGACCGCGAGGAGCGCGTGGCCGAGATCGGCGCCGAGCCCGGTCTCGTTGACCACCGCCGTCAGCCCGAACAGGGCGGCGACGTAGAAGCAGGTCCGCAACGGGATCTCACTGAAACTCGCCGACGACAGGACGCCGACGCCCGGCAACAGGCAGATCACTGCGGCGGCGAGCCCAATCCAGGCCGGCGGGATGCCGTGCCAGCCGTCGCTGAGCCACAGCGCCAGCATCACCGCGAGGATCACCGAGAGGCGCCGCTCTTCGTCCGATAACGGGGGCAGCGGCGGCAGTTCGGGCCGCTTCCCGTCGAGGCGATCGGGAAAGATCATGATCGTGCAGGCGACGAGCAACGCGCCCTTGACGAGGCCGAGAACCGGAGCGTGCAGAAAGAGATACGGCAGATAGCTGAGATGGATATCGAACAGCGTCTCGGCGGTGCCGGCCATGACGAGGTTCGGTACGTTGGCCGGCAGGATCGCCGCCGAGAGCATCGGCGTGGCGATGCCGAAGGCGAGCAGCGCGCCCGTCCGGCCCGGACGCCCGGCCTCCAGCCCGAAGGCGTCGCACAGCGCGATCACCACCGGCACCATCAGGGCGATGCGGCCGAGATTGGACGGCATCACGAAGGCCAGCGCGAAGGAGAAGGCGACGAGGCCGGCGATGAACCCCGGATAGGACGCGGGCAGCCGCGCGGCCAGTCGGCGCGCGAGCCGGTCGCCCAGTCCGGTGCGATTCATGGCGAGCCCGACCACCATGCCGCTCGTCACCAGCCAGAAGGCGGAGGAGGCAAAGCCGGAAAACACCGTCTGCGCCGGGGCGAGCTTGAGCAGCATCGCGAGCGCGAAGAACATCAGCGCCGTGACGATCTCGGCCACGAGCCCGCTCGCCCACAGCCCCATGCACAGCACGAGCAGGCCCCCGGCCGCGACGACCGTGCCTTGTCCTCCGAAGATGCTGGCGACTGCAGCGCTCATGGGCGCGCTTCAAACGCGAATTGGAACCGTTCGCAATTCGGCTTTCGTGGTGGGTGCCTTCGCCACTGGCGAAGGCTGGTGCCTCGCTCACGCTCTCGTGATAGGCGTTACGACCGATCTTTGCTCCATCCCACGCGAATGCGGGGGCTGAGAGCGCCTTGTCGAATTCACCTGTGATGCGCTTCGATCTCGTCGATCTGAACCTGTTCCGCCACGTCGTCGAGGCCGGTTCGATCACCCATGGGGCCGAGCGGGCGAACCTCGCGCTCGCCGCCGCCTCGGCGCGGGTGCGGGCGATGGAAGCCTCGCTCGGCGCGGCACTCCTCGTGCGCGGGCGCCAGGGTGTGACGGTGACGCCCGCCGGCCGCACCCTGCTGGCGCATGCCCGCGAGATCATGGGCCAGATCGAGCGGCTGCAAGGCGATCTTTCCGTGTTCGCGGGCGGCGCGGTCGGCCAGATCCGGGTTCTGTCGAACACCAACGCGCTCACCGAATTCCTGCCCGAGGCGCTGTCCGCCTACCTCGCCCTGCATACCGGCGTCAGCGTCGATATCGAGGAGCGGACATCCGACGAGATCGTCGGCATGGTGGCCGACGGGGCCGCCGATCTCGGCATCGTCGCGGGCACCGTCGATACCGGCACGCTCCAGACCTTCCCCTTCCGCCACGACCGCTTCGTGGTGGTGGTCGCCGCCGGCCACCCGCTCGCCGGCCGCGACAGCCTCGGCTTCGCGGAGGTGCTGGAGCACGATCTCGTCGGCCTCGATCGGCCGAGCGCCCTGACCCGCTTCCTCGCGGCCAAGGCCTCCCGTATCGGCCGGCCGATGCGGCTGCGGGTGCAGTTGCGCAGCTTCGATGCGGTCTGCCGCCTCGTGGAATGCGGCGTCGGCCTCGGCATCGTGCCGGAGACCACGGCGCGGCGGGCCAAGCGCACGATGAGCATCGCGCCCGTCCCGCTGGAGGATCCCTGGGCGGCGCGCGACCTCAAGCTCTGCTTGCGGGATCTGGCGGGTCTGCCGCCCTTCGCGCAGGATTTCGTGGCGCATCTGCGTGCGGCCGACGCATGAGGCGCCGTCGGGTCAGGTGCCGGCGAGCGTGTCGACCAGCAGCTTCACGTTCAGCACGACGATGATGCCGGCGATGACCCAGGACAGCCCCTTCAGCCAGCCGGGGATGACGAGCGGACCCATCAGCCGCCGGTCGGAGACGAAGCGCACCAGCGGGATCACCGCGAAGGGCAGTTGCATCGAGAGCACGACCTGGCTCAGCACGAGGAGCCGGGCCGTGCCCTGCTCGCCGTAGAGAGCGGTGACGATCACCACGGGGACGATGGCGATGCCCCGCGTCACCAGCCGCCGGGCGAAGGGCGGCAGGCGCAGCCGCAGGAAGCCCTCCATCACGATCTGGCCCGCGAGCGTCGCGGTCACCGTCGAGTTGAGGCCGGACGCCAGAAGCGCCACGGCGAACAGCGTCGAGGCGATGCCGACGCCGAGCAAGGGCGAGAGCAACTCGTAGGCCTGCTCGATCTCCTCGACATCGGTGCGCCCGCCCGCGTGGAACACGGACGCGGCCATGATCAGGATCGCGGCGTTGACGAACAGCGCCAGCATCAGCGCAACCGTCGAGTCGGTGACGGCGAAGCGCAGGGCCTCGCGCCGGCCCTGATCGGTGCGGGGATAGGCGCGCGTCTGCACGATCGAGGAGTGGAGGTAGAGGTTGTGCGGCATCACGGTCGCGCCGATGATGCCGATGGCGATGTAGAGCGCGGCCGGGTTGGTCACGATTTCCCGCGAGGGCACGAAGCCGCCGAGCACGGCCTGGATCGGCGGTGCCGCCATCGCGATCTGCAGGCCGAAGCAGACGAAGATGATCGTCAGGAGGCCGATCACGAAGGCCTCCAGCGACCGGAAGCCCCGTCGCAGCAGCAGCAGCACCACGAACACGTCGAGCGCCGTGAGGATCGCGCCCAGCGTCAGCGGGATGCCGAACAGGAGCTTGAGGGCGATGGCGGTGCCGATGACCTCGGCGAGATCGCAGGCGATGATCGCCGCCTCGCAGATCAGCCACAGCGCGATGCTCACGGGCCGCGAGGTCCGCTCGCGGCAGGCTTGGGCGAGGTCGAGGCCGGTGGCAATGCCGAGCCGCGCCGCCAGCGCCTGCAGCACGATCGCCATCAAGTTCGAGAGCAGGATGACGGAGAGCAGCGTGTAGCCGAACTGGGCACCGCCGGCGATGTCAGTGGCCCAGTTGCCCGGGTCCATATAGCCGACCGAGATCATGTATCCCGGCCCGATGAAGGCGAAGAGCCGCCAGAGCCAGGACCCGCCCGCCCGCACCGGCACGCTGCCATTGAGCGCGCCGAGGCTCGGTTCCGCTGGGGCTTGCCCGGGCGGTGCCGGCCGAACCTGATCCATCACCACTTCCATTCGCATCAAGGTGCCGATTGTCCCTGCCCGTCGCTCCCGATGGAGCGGACCGGCGCAGGAGAGCGGGCGCTCCATTCGCACCCGCACATAGCAAGGCCTTATAGCATTAGCTATAAAGCTGCGCCGAAGCTGAGATCAAGGGGCTTCCAGCCGGGTTCCCGGCCGTGGGGGGCTTAGGTTAAACATGCCGGTAGGGTACCTTCGAAACACCGGGCGGATCGATCGCCCTTGCCGTCGCATTTGCCGCCGCCCTTGCCATCGCTCTTGCCAAGGCGCGGTCTGTGCGCCGGGTGTTTCGTGAAGACGTTTGACGACCCTATGAGGCGTGGGCCAATCAGGCCGCGCCCGAAATGGAGGAGCCCGCCGCCTCATGCAGGATGCGTCGCGAGATATGGGGCGAGAGATGGGTCAGAAGCCGGCACCCGAGGTGCACCCGGCGGGCGCGGATGCGCCGCTCGTCGATGCGGAGGTCCATGTCGAGAGCTTCCGTCAGGCCCGCGAGGCGCGCCGTCTCGAACTGGTGGAGGATTACGTCGAGTTGATCGCCGACCTGATCGGCGACGGCGGCGAGGCGCGGCAGGTCGATATCGCCGCCCGCCTCGGCGTGGCCCAGCCGACGGTCGCCAAGATGCTCAAGCGGCTCGCCGAGGACGGCCTCGTGCAGCAGCGGCCCTATCGCGGTGTGTTCCTCACCCCGGCGGGGCAGGCGTTGGCCGAGCAGTCGCGGGAACGCCACCGCATCGTCGAGCGCTTCCTGCGCGCTGTGGGCGTCAGTGCCGAGACGGCCCGACGCGACGCGGAGGGGATCGAGCACCATGTCAGCGCCGAGACGCTGGAAGCGTTCCGCCGCTTCGCCGACGCGAAGCTGTAGGCTCCGATCCTGACCGCCCGGCGCGCTTCCCGCCCGACCTCTCGACGTGCTTTTGAGGACCCGACCCGATGGACCAGACCCAGCAACTGACGGCGCTCGCCGCCGTCAGCGCCCGGCACGACGCGGCGGTAACGAACCTCGCCGAAGGGCTCGCCGAACTCGGCGCCAAGCAGGTGGCCCACCAGATGGCAGTGGGCTTCCTGGCCAGCGTGCTGCGCTCGATCGATTCCGATCACTACGACGAGCGCCTCGAAGGCTACCTCGCCATGCTGCGCGACGTGCTGTTCCGCGACGATCCGGATGCGGTGCTCGCCACGACCGTTCTGGAGACGATCGAGCGCTCCTTACGTCCCGCGCAGGATCAGGACGAGAGCTGAGGTCGCCCGTCCGGTGCTGGGATTCGCGCGCTTACAAATGTGAACGCCGCGCGGTGTCGCCGCACCTTGGTCGCTGCCTCGGGGCATGGCACCATGCCCGCATGGCTGACCGGAACCACCATCCCTACTCCATCGATGTGAGACCCTGCTGGCGGCGCCCGGGCCGCTTCGTCTGCTCCATCGTCGAGAAGGGGGAGCCACGGCGCTACGGCGCGCAGAGCTACGCTACCTTCGACGAGGCCCGCCGCGCCGCCCAAACGCGGCTTCGCCAACTCGTCTTCGAATGGCAGCTCGTCGGATCCTGATCGGCCCCCTCGGACGGCAGGCCGCGGGGATTGCCGCCGTCCGCTTCGGTTCTACTCGGTGTCGGCGGTCTGCGCGTACTGAACCAAGGCGGCCATCTGTGCCGGCGCCCGGAACACCCGTCCGTCGCTGGTCTCCACGTAGACCTCCGAAGCGCCCATGCTCGCAAAGGTCATGGCGCGCTCGGCGGCCCTCGCCCCGAGGTCGTGCGGTTCCTTGGAAGGGCCCGAGGGTGAGGTCCAGTGAACGGTGTAGCGCATGACGTTCTCCTCTTCAGCGACCGTGATGTCGGGGCGCATCACCGCTGCCCGGCGAGCGGTATACCCGGTCCGGCGGATCAAATCTGCATCATAGTGCCGAATGGGCGGCTCCTTGGGGCTTGCTGCGCGTTCTACGGCCTGAAGCGCTCTGCGTTGCGAACCGGGAGACCATCATGAGGAAGCCGGAGAAGCCGGGTGCAGATGCCGGCAAGACGCACAAAGGCGGTGCGCTCGGGAACATCGACGAGCAGACGGGGCATCCCGGCAAAGGCACGCCCGGCGCGACGCTCAAGCCCGAGGACAACCCCGATCCCTCGAAGGACTTCAAGCCGGAGACGCCGGAGGACCGCAAGCCGAAAGGTTAAGTGCGGAACACGCGCTTTCGGGTCCGAGGCGGTTTCCGGTGGGCGTGGTCGAGGCTGAATGCGGGCCGAGCAGAGCGCCGTTCCGAGACGGCCAAGCGAGGCTGGGGTCGTAACGAAAGAGGGCCGGCATCACGCCGACCCCCCAATCTTATCTCGCTGTGGATCGGTCAGCGACCGCCGGCCGCGCCACCGGCACCGCTGGTGCCTGCACCGGTGCCGGTGCCCATGCTGCCGCCGGACGTACCGCCAGCAGCACCGGGCGCCGCCGGGGCCATGCCGGTCCCGGTCGTGCTGCCGGTCGCTGAACCCGTTGCGCGCTCCATGCTCTTCTCGGAATTGCTCTTCACGCTGGCCGGGTTGTTCATGTTGCCCTCGGCGCTTCCGCCGCCGGCAGGCGTTTGAGCCAGAGCGACCCCCGAAAGGGCCAGTGTCAGCGCTGCGGCAAGGGCGATTGTCTTAGTCTGCATGGTCGTTTCCATCCCTGTTTGTCGTTGAGCAGGTTCAACGCCGGGGTTGCCCGCTTCGTTCAGGCCCCCCGAAGCGCCCCGGCGCGAATGCGACAGGGACGCATATTGATGGATCACGCTGCGCATCTGCGTGAGGACGCAGATCCCTCACAATCAGCGAAGGGTGGGAGACTCGTCGGGCTTGAGCGCCCGCTCTTCACCCTCGGAACCACCGGTCGAGACGTGAGAGTTCAGCCGATCCAGGTGCTCGAAAACGTGCTCGAAAGCGCGTGTCACAGCCTTTTCGAAGGACCCGTCCTGCGTGCCCTGAGCCGCTTTGACAGCGCTGAGGAGTTCGTGATGCTGTTGCGTGTCGCTCGACATGGCATTCCTCGCTTGCGGGTGAGATGCGATACCGAGCCAAACCTCAGCGGCTGGCTCGGTTCCGAGGCTGTTCGATCGCCTCTGCGCCTCAGCCGGCTGGCGGAACAAGAATGTACTTGCCGACGAAGGGGTCGCTCTGGCTGTTCACACCCGTGCATCCGTAGGGATGTTCGCCAGCCGCCATCGTCCTGAATTTGAGCGTGGCTTTGCCGTTCAGCTTGATGGTGTAGCCCTTCTCGCTCGCGGAGTGGCCCTGGTCACCATCCACGTGCTGCACGAGGCCGTTCTCGAACTGACCGTCCATGGTCAGGGTCACGGGCTGGTCGGCCTTGTTGATCACCCGTAGCTCGGCATTCGTATTCGCGGGCAAGCGGAGCTCGGCGGGCGAGCAGACGATCTTGCTGTCCTTCTTCTCGATCGTCAGCTCCATGACGGGCTGTCCGTCGGAGGCCGGCGGGGGCAGCGGCTTTCCTTCGGCATGGGCGAGGTTGGCGGACAGCATGAGGCACAGGGTGCCCAGCGTGCTTACGGCGTATCGTGTCACATCGATCTCCCTGGGAGTTGAAGGGGCAAGGCAAACGCCGGCTGCCTGTTCCTGGACGTGACGCCGCAGGCCGACCCGGTGCGGGGCAGGCTCAGGGGGGTAATCGACGGGCAGGGCACGAAGACGGGCGGGCACTCAGCCCCAAGCACCCCAGCGAGAAGACGGCGCGAGCAAGGGCGTCACAGGTGAGGTCGTAAGACGCGCCACGTCCCGCTAACCCCGGCACCGTGGGCGTGTCGAAGGACAGCAGAATCTCGTTCCGACCCCCGCCACTGAGTGCGCCGGAGTCGGGGGGCAGCCTCAGCCGTGCAAATCGGCTTCAGCCTGAAGGTGCACTTCGGCCTTGCGGACGACACTGCAAGGATCGTGACCTTTCACCTCCGCCAACAGCAGGAGGTCGGTGACGAGGTCGATGATATCGCTCTCTCCGATATCGTCAGATCTGGTCGGATAGCACCAGCGTCGGATGCCGGAGTGTTCGTGAAGGTAAGCGTCGAGGGCCTTTTGGGCGAGATCGGCGCGCTTTGCTTTGTCCGGCATGAGGATTTTGCCTCCCACCGCATGACGCCGCGCCAGACATCATCTGATTCGGCTGGTATTCCGTAAACGATAGGCTGCGGCACCTGTTCAACGGGCCGATGGAGAATTTTGCCCGGACAGCTTCGAGGGTGGATTAGATGAGGATGTTATTCTCTACCCCTTCCGGGGTACCCTGGCGGATTCAGGTCTATACAGGTGGCCAGGATCCCGGTTGTCTTTAACGCCAGGGTCGAACAACAGGTGCCGCGGCGGGTTGCACGGTTGCGGCCATCGCGCGATGACACATGATCCGCAAAGTTGTCAGATCATTCCCTTGCCTTCCAAGATTATCCAGCGCTGGTGAGCCGGAGTCCGGAATAGGTCAGCGTTCCCGTGTAGACGATGGCCCCGCTCTCATCGCGGACAAAAACGCTGAAGGAACGGTGATCGCCGTCTTTCGGGATCTCCCAGCGCGCCACTTCAGGCAGGAAGATCATCGCCTCCTTGCGTGCCGCCTCAAAATCCGCCTGCTCGGACCCCTCATCGTCACGATGAAACTCACCGTCGTGCGTGTCGAAGAAGTAGCGCGGCACTCCCGCCTCCGAATTGGCTCTGACTGCCTCAGCCAACCGCGATGGCCGGTGCCGGGTTTCTGCCTGATCTCACACTGAAGGTGCTGCCGAACTTGGTGCGTGCCCGAGTCCGTTTACCGCTCGAGTCCGTTTACCGCCCTCGGCGGACCCCTCAGCCGACCGGCGCGCGTAGGCTCATCCACTTGCGGCCGAGGAACGCCAGAATCGCTGTGGCGGCGACGAACGGCATGGCCACGATCACCGCCGCCAGCGCGTCGTTGCCGATCAGCGCAGCCAATGCGTCCCGCAAGGCGAGCAGAAACAGAACCAGCGAGGCGAGGACCAGCAGGAGCGCCCCGCCGAACAGGAGCACGAGCAAGGCAAGCATACGGAGGTTGCCGCGGATTTCCGTTCGCGCCAGCCGGAGCAGCTTGCCGAGGTGAGCGCTGGCCTCGCGGATCGCGACGAGGATCAGGACGGCGGTGGTGCGAGGATCGTCGCCCGGCTGACCTTTTTGAATGGTCTGTTCGCTCAATGGTGTTTCCTCACCGCTCTCCGAGCCTCTCGTCCCTGGCAGGCATGAGAGTCCGCGCCGCCATCAAAGCGGCCCGCGGCCTACAGCTAGCGCGAAGCTTCTGCATGGCGACATCCGGATCGACAGCGCTCGCAACGTGAAGGTTCGCCACCGAGGCAACCCGTGACAGCCCGCCAGCATCAAGCCGAGCGAATCATCCGCTCGGCTGCCGTTTGCGGTTCGGAGCGAAGCAGCCGGTATCGTCGCGGGGCCATCGATCGGCCGCGAGCGCCGCACTTGCCAGGCGAGCCAAGTCGCCGCACTCTCAGCTTAGCCTTACGATGGTCGGATTGATGCCGATGCATGTCCCCATCGGATTGCAGGATATGGAAAGCCCTGAAAGCATGACGATGGATGGTGGGCACGCCGACGCCGGCGGTTCGGACGAGACCGCGCTGCTCGGATGCCGGGCGCGGCGTCTTGGCCGCCGCTCGTTTCTGGTCGGCTCGGCGGCCACCCTCGGCGCATTCGGACTCGGTGGTTGCGTGACGTCCGACGGCACGATGCTCGCCGACGCGGCAAAGGTCTACGGGCCGATGCCGGACGAGAAATTCCCGATCCCGGCGGTCGATATCAGCAAGGTCAATCCGAAATACTATCGCCGGACGGTTCGGTACGAGACCAAGGAGGCGGCCGGAACGATCATCGTCGATCCGCGCAACTACTACGTCTACCGCGTCGAGGGCGACGGTTCCGCCACCCGCTACGGCGCCAATGTCGGACGCGACGGGTTCTTGTGGAGCGGTGACGCGTATGTCGGCCGCAAGTCCGAATGGGCGACTTGGACGCCGCCCAAGGAGATGATCCGGCGTCAGCCCGAGGCCGCTCAATACGCGCGTGGGATGCCGGGCGGCCTCGACAACCCGCTCGGTGCCCGCACCCTGCACCTCTACCAGGGCGGCGCCTACACGCTCTACACGATCTACGCCAGCAGCGACCCCGAATCGATCGGGAGTGGCATCACGAGCGGCTGCGTCGGCTTGCTCAGCCAGGATATGATCCACCTCTACGCGCGAACCCCGGTCAAGACGAAGGTGGTGGTCCTTCCGGCATAGCGGCCTGCCTCGGCCGTGATTCCAGGGCCCTGTGGTTCTGACGCGATCGCAACCGAAGGGCGGCTGCCGGATCGCGCGACGCGGCGCCGGGTATGTCGCGGCGCTGTGAGTCGCGCGCGGCGGACCGGCTCGGCTATCATCCGGCGATGTGCAATCTCTACGCCCTTACCAAGAGCCAGGACGAGATCCGGCGCCTGTTCAAGGTGGAAACCGATCGGACCGGCAACCTGCCGCCCCTGCCTGGGATCTTTCCCAACAATGCCGCGCCGATTGTTCACGTCGCAGAGGGGCAACGCACCCTCTCGATGTATCGATGGGGCATGCCCTCGCCGGCCTTCGCCCTGAAGGGCAAGAAGACCGATCCGGGCGTCACGAATGTGCGCAACACCGCCTCGCCGCACTGGCGGCGCTGGCTCGGGCCGGAGCATCGCTGCCTCGTGCCGCTGACGAGCTTCTCCGAGAACGAGGCCCTGCCCGACGGCTCCCACCCGCCCGTGTGGTTCGCGCTCGCCGAAGAACGTCCGCTCGCCTGTTTCGCCGGCATCAAGACAGAGGGCTGGACCTCGGTGCGCAAGGTGAAGGACGGCGAGACGACGGACGACCTCTACGCCTTCCTGACCACGGAGCCGAACGTCGAGGTCGCCGCGGTCCACCCCAAGGCGATGCCGGTGATCCTGACGACGGATGAGGAGCGGGATCTCTGGCTGCGCGCGCCGTGGGCCGAAGCGTCGGTGCTGCAGCGCCCTCTCCCGGATCGGGCGCTGATCGTTGTGGCGCGCGGTGAGCGATCCGACGCATGAGACGGACCGAAGGCCCGCGGCGCGAGAGCGCATGATCGCAGGCGCTCACATCACCCGACCGCCGAAGGAGCCAGCGCCACACTGCGCGTCGATATCGAGCAGAGACTCGATGGGGCTGGGCTCCGATTGATTGGAATAGACTTGGCCTACTTGTCGATCGCCCTGGAACTTGTCGCACTTCTGCTGATCGTCGCGACGTTGCTACCCCTGATTCCAACGAACCTTGGCGTCATCCGCAGCCTGGATTTTCCCCGGCTGCAGATTGCGGTCGCGCTTGCTGCGAACTGTGTCGGGCTTCTCGCGATTTCCCGGGACGGCACGGCGCTGGCTCTGGCGGTTGCCATGATCGCGGCTCTTGCCCTGCAAGCCAGCTATATCCTGCCGTTCACGCGATTGACGGCGCCTCAGGCAAAGGGAGCAGGGTCGTGTCGTCCGGACGACCGAATCAGCCTCCTCGTCCTCAACGTGCTTCAGTCGAACCGTCATTACGGTGCGGCGCTCGATCTCATCGCCGCCAAGGCGCCCGATCTGGTGTTGCTGCTCGAAACCGATGCGGGATGGCACGCCGCGATGGCTCCGCTGCGCGCGTCTTATCCGCATCGCGTCGAACATCCGCAGGACAACACCTACGGCCTGCTGTTCTACTCTCGCCTCCCCTTGCGCGATCCGACGATCCGCTTTCTGCTGCAGGAGGACGTTCCGTCGTTACGCACCACGGTGGTCCTGCCCAGCGGCGAACCGGTCACCTTCTACGGGCTTCATCCACGGCCACCCCATCCCGGCTATAGCAGCGCACCGCGCGATGCCGAACTCGTCGTGGTCGCCCGAGAGGTCGCGAAAACGAAGGATTCGACCATCGTCGCCGGTGACCTCAACGACGTGGCCTGGTCCCACACGAATCGATTGTTCCAGAACATCAGCGGCCTTCTCGATCCCCGTCAGGGGCGCGGCCTGTTCTCGACCTTCCATGCGCAATATCCGTTTGCACGCTGGCCCCTGGACCACATTTTCTTCAGCGAGCATTTTCTCTTGAGCGACATGCAGCGCCTGAACGATGTCGGGTCCGACCATTTCCCGATCTGGGTCGACTTATGCCGGGCGCCGCACGCCCCGGCACAACAGGTTGCACCCGAAGCCTCCGAGCAGGACCATCGGGATGCCGAGAAGGCCATCGAGGCGGTGCGGTGAGGTCGGGAGCGATAGCCGGCGCAAGGCCATCCACGGCGGCTGTTTCGAGAAAGCGGAGGGGCCGACAAGGCGCTCCCGTTGCCCCCGTAGCGTCCTCAGGCAGAGGCCGGCCCGCTGCCTTGCTCGACAACCTCCAGCGCGCGCAGAACCGCCATGGCGGCCATATCGGCATCGACGCGTCCTTCATCCGTGGCCGGCATCACGGCGACGGCCTCGAACACGTTTCCGCCGACGGCGCCGATGACGACCTTGAGGCATCGCCCTTCGGGCCCGCTCGCGTCCTCCAGCAGGGCCACGAGATAGCCCGCTGCGGTCCCGTAGACGTGGAGCGGCTCGTACGCCTCAAGCGCGTCGGCCGCGATGGCTGGCTCAGCTTCGCGGTCGCGGCCACCGAAGTTGGGGCGGATGATGTTCGTCATAGCCATCGCTCGTCGATGTCGGTCGCGTTGTAGTCCGCCAAGGGCTGGTGCTCGTCGCCGTCGGCGAAGATCGCCACATCGTTCGGGCCTATGTCGTGCTTGGCAATGCGGTCCCAGCGCCGATGGATCATCGTGGGGCCGCCCCAGATCCGGAAGGCGTTCCAGTAGCGGTCGTCCTTGAAGCCGATGTAGTGGACGCAGCGGGCAGCGGGCATGCCGCAACCTACGTTCGGGGATCAGGCGACGCGAGAGGTTCTTGCCACCGCCACCCCGACTGCGACGACGAGGACGCTCCGTGGGCCGTGTTGCCGCCTCAACCTCGCTCCAGACGCACCTCGCCCAAGCCGGGCCGAGGGGAAAAGCATGTTCGGGACCGAGGTTTTTGTCGTGCTCGCAGGCGTCGTCGGCGCAATCGCATTCATGGTGGCCGGACGACCGGCTTCCGACCGCTTCCTGCCCTGGTGAGGCGGCGGCGCGCCCCGACGGATCAGCCTTAACGGATGGCTAACTACATCCGAACAGGGCGCGGAAACCATCGCGGACAAAGGCGTTAGCCGGACACGTCGATCCAGCCACGTTCACGAGCACCCGCGATGACCATCACCGTCTTCGATCCGATCAGCGGCCAGATGGTCACGATTCGTGTACCCGCCCCGCAGCCGCGCTGATCCCGTCATTCTCGTCCCCGCCCGAGCCACGACGATGATCGGTCTTCCTCTCTACCGCTTGCTCGTTGCCCTCGTCCTCGTGCTGTCGAGTGCGGCGGCGACGACCCGCCTCGGTCACGCCGAGCCGAAGACGGCCTGCGAAAGCGGGGCACAGGCCGGTGCCTGTTCCCATACGGCCGAGCCGGGTGTGCTTTCGAAGCAGCGCCCCTCGGAGCCGCACGGATCCTCCGGATTGGCCACGCGATAGCCGGCCGCCGCTCCATGGAGGTGGAGCGGCGGTTGCTCATCGGTGGGCGGCGCTCTCCATGGTCGCTATGTCACGCTCGACCGAGTGCGTCCGGTGCGTCGTCGGTCATTTCCCGCCGCGATGGGCCGCGAATTCCCAGATCGGCAGGCCGACCGGCACGCCGGGCGTGTTCCGGTAGCCGCTCACATTGCCGAACAGGATCCGGTTCGGCTCGATGCCGATCGCCTTATGCCCTCCTGTGATCATCACGCCGCACCAATCCACGCGCAACGTCCCGTGCTCGGGATGGACGCCGAAGATCTGCGGCGCGGTCCAGCCCAAGCGCACGGCCTCGGCGCCGAAGCGCTCGATGAAGTCGGTGCAGGCCTCGTGGATGTTCGCCCAGGCCGTGGTGCCGAGATACCGGCAGGGCGGTGAAGTCGGACGGAGGGCGCCGAGGGCTTTGCGCCATTCGGCGGCTTGGGGCGGGAGCGTGTCGGGCGCGAGTTCGGGAAGGAGCATCCTGGCTGCCGGCTGATGGTGGGGCCGACGGCATAGGGGCGCCTGGTTGCCTCAAGCTTACCGGCTGACCGGGTTCACAGGCTTTGCGCCCCCGCGCGTTGGCCTCGTAGGTCCGCCGACGGTGGGGCTCGGATCAGGCCGGTTCGACCGAACCGCGGTTCGGTCTCGGTGGCCAGCGGTCGTGCATGGAGGGCTTGCCCGAAGCCCCCTGCCCGGCTACTCAAACGCAGCGTTTCTGTCGTCGTTTCTGTTGCCCAACCTGTCGTCGAAAGCCAGTGCTGCGCATCAGTAATCGGCAGTATAAGGCGCGGGCCTGTAGCTCAATGGTTAGAGCCGACCGCTCATAACGGTCCGTCCAAACCTTCGATCCCCTGGGCGGGACTCAGCTTTTTTCCGGTAGGGCACGGGAAACGGCACGGGAAACCGCCGGTTTCCCGGCCGACCGGGAGCCAATTGGGTCCAGATCCAAGATACGACTGCGTTGCCCCACTACGCCGGTCTGTGCGTGCCGGAGCCGGTGCTGTCGCGCATCATGGACCATGCCAGCGACGGCTGAGCGTCAAGGCATCTTGCCGGTCAGGAGAAGGTGCCGCACGTCGTCGCCAACTTGGTTGACGGCACCGATCTGCTCGATGAGTTGGGCCGGACGACTTCCGCGCAGGCCCGCAAGCGTCAGCCGCCCGTCGCGGACGTAGGTGTACACGCCGCTGATCGCGAAGGCCGAGGTGTGGGCGACATGCTCGGCCAGTCCCGAACTCACTGTCTCGAAGGCGTCGGACGCATAGAAGGTCCGCCGCTCCAGGGGCGAGGCGAACGCGAGCTCCAGGACCGCCACCAGACGCCGCTCATCGGGTACCGCGTGATCCACGTTCGGGGCGGGCGGGGCCGGCTCGGCGTTGTCGTAGGGCTTGGGCAGGTGAAGCCGGACCTTCAGGACGACGGGCTCGGCTGCTAGCGAACGCGCCAGCGCGGTAATGCGCTCGCCGAACGCCGCCGCATCACGGTGCGCGGCGCCGAAGTGGACCTCGATCCTGTCGAGGCCGTCGTCGCCGTTCGGCGACGGCTCCCCCACCCGGTCCAACAGGGTCGTGGACCCATGCGGCAACGCATAGGCCACTGTGGCGGCGAACATGTTCTGCTCATCGGCGAACAGGATCGGGCAGGCCTCGTCGAAGGCCGCCTGGTCCGCGGCAGTCCGGAACCCGATCTCGACGCCCCCGTCCAACTCGTAATCTGGGAACGGTGGGATGCCCTCGACCACCGGCCACAGGTGTGCGTCCTGCTCCCGGTCGAAATGCCTCTGGACGTACCACCCGAGCCCGGGAATGCGCGCACACAAAGGGCCGTGCACGTCGCGCCAGTAGGTCGCGAACAACTCGTGCGGCACGCGGGGGCGCCTCAACACGGTCGTGTAGGTGTTGATCGCGATGGCCGCGTCGCGTTCGGAATAGTCGACGGCCGCGGTCAGCTTGGTCATGTTCGATCCTCGAAAAGGGTTGAGGTCTCTTAAGCCCGGCGAGGCGCCCCTGTCCCGACCGCAGCCCGGGCCACGTCGTTTCTCCGCTACTTCCGGGCAAGGTCTGCGAGACGCTCGGCGCACGGGAGGGTGCCTGCGCGATGCGAGATGGGTACGTGAGGACGTTGTGGCCGCCGGACCAACCATTCGATCTCAACGGCAGCAGTTGGCCTTCAAGCGGCCATTCCAGTGTCTTCGGTCGGAGGTCCGCTCATGGCGCGAAGTCTCGTTCGGCGCACGGATGCTGAACAGCGGCCTTCCACCCTAAGCCAACCTTGGAGGCCCGCGACGCTGGTCCATCATACCACAGTGCGAATGGATACGGGGCCGCAGGGCAAAACGGCGCCGCGGACCCCATCTGACGGGAAACCGACGGCTCACGGAGAAGCGATATGGGTAGCGAGAGGGCGGTGCTGGCGGGCGGCTGCTTCTGGGGCATGCAGGACCTGATCCGTCGCCAGGAAGGTGTGCTGGCGACCCGTGTCGGCTACACGGGGGGCGACGTGCCCGATGCGACCTACCGGAACCACGGGACACATGCCGAGGGCATCGAGATCGTCTTCGATCCGGCCAGGACGAGTTACCGGCGCATCCTGGAGTTCTTCTTCCAGATCCACGACCCCACTACTCCGAACCGGCAGGGCAACGACCGGGGCCTCAGCTACCGGTCGGCAATCTTCTACGTCGACGACGACCAGCGTCGGGTCGCGGAGGCCACCATCGCCGACATCGACGCATCCGGTCTGTGGCCGGGAAAGGTGGTTACCGAGGTGGCGCCGGCAGGACCCTTCTGGGAGGCCGAGCCGGAGCACCAAGACTATCTTGAGCGTCGGCCGGACGGCTATACCTGCCACTTCGTTCGCCCGAACTGGGTTCTGCCGGCCCGGGTGCCTGCGACACAGGACACTTGAGCCCGACCAACAAGATTGGTCAGCGAACGGCCGATGTCTTTCCGGATCTCGCGCCTACCGGAGAGTGGGCGTCTCGCCGGGCTTTAGATGACGGTCCCCGCCATCCGGGCCGCCGGGCGAGACGTGGTCGTTCAGGCGGTCCAGGTGCTCGAACACGTGTTCGAAGGCTGCGGTGACGGCTTGCTCGAACGAGCCGTCGCCTCTGCCCTGGGCCGCCCTAAGGGCATCGAGCAGCCCGCGGTGCTTGTCGGTGTCGGTGGACATGGCGTTCCTTTTTGCCCGGGCCTGTCCCGGGGTCGAGGGGAAGCCGCGGCCGCCGACGGCGGTTCCAGGTATCGCGATTCTGAAGGGATGCACGCTCGACGTTTCCGTTCCACCTCTCCGGAGAACTGCTGTATCCGCCACAACGACCCCACGATGGACCGGTGCGACCCTGGACCCTCGGGGGACACGTAACTTTGAAGCCAAGGCTTCGGCTTCGGGGAACCTCTTCAACGCTCCACTATTGCTGCCACGGCACAGTGGAGCAAAAGCATGGCAATGAGCAGCACCCCGCGTACTCACCAGACCCGCAACAACACCAATTCCAATGCCAAGAGAGTGTCCATCGAGGCCCTGAACGCACGGCTGGCCGACGGCATCGATCTCGCCCTGGCAATCAAGCAGGCTCACTGGAACCTCAAGGGACCGCAGTTCATTGGCATCCACCTGATGCTGGACGGTTTCCGCGCCGAGATCAGCAGCCTCAACGACAAGGTGGCCGAGCGGGCCGTGCAGCTGGGCGGCACGGCACTGGGAACGGCGCAGGTCGTGGCGGGATCGACCAAGCTGCCCGCCTACCCGACTGGCATCTACGCTATAGCCGACCACATCGCCGCGCTGATCGATAGCTACGCCGCCTACGCCAACGCGGTGCGCGAGAACATCGACGAGACGGACGAAGCGGGCGACCCTGACACGGCGGACCTGTTCACCGAGGTGTCCCGTGCCGTCGACAAGCAACTCTGGTTCCTTGAAGCCCACGTCCAAGAGCCGACGGGCCAGATGCGCGACGGCGACGCTCGCAAATGAGGAACACCTGCCCCTCCGTTTTCGACCCAACGGAGGGGCAGTCAGGAGCGAGGAAGCTCCATCGTCGTGTCGGCCAAGTCTGCTTGGCCGACGCTCGGTTCACCGACGGCGATAGGGCGCGCTGCCGACCGGCTTGGCCTCCCACCTAGCTAAGCTTCGGCTGCCCGTTGGAGGCCGAGAGGCCGCCGTCCACCGGCAGGTTCACTCCGGTGACGAAGCGCGCGTCCTCGCTCGCTAGGAAGGCGATGACCCCGCTGATATCGTCTGGCTGGGCGCCCCGTCCCATCGGGATGCGTTCGTCGAACTTGGCCACGAGCTCGGGCTGATCCTGCATGCCGGCGGTGAACGGCGTGTAGACCAGCGTCGGGTTGACCGCGTTCACCCGGACCCCGTGGGCCGCCTCGTCCATCGCCACAGCGCGGGTGAAGTTCGTCACCGCACCCTTGGCGGCGCAGTAGAAGCTGTGGTTCCAGTCGCCGCCGAGCCCGGACACGGACGAGACGTTGACGATGCACCCGCGGCTCTCGCGCAGGTGCGGCAGGGCGAACCGCGTCATGTAGAAGACGCCGTACAGGTCGGTCTCGATGATCGTCGAGAAGTCCCCGATGTCGCCTTCGTCGACACGACCGAGGTGGTCCTTTCCGGCATTGTTGACGAGGACGTCGAGGCGGCCGAAGCGCTCGATTGCGGCCGCGACGACCTCCCGGCACCGGTCGGCGTTCGAGAGGTCGGCGACCCGGGCGAGCGTCCTGTCCGCCCCGATCCCGGCCGCGACCCGGTCAAGGCCTTCACCGTTCATGTCGGCGAGCACGAGGCTCGCCCCCTCCTCGCCGAAGCGGCGTGCGGCGGCCTCGCCGATGCCGGACGCGGCACCCGTGACCAGGACGACCTTGTTCGAGAAACGTGACATCGCGATTCCTGAATTTGGACGCCGGGCAACCCGCCCGACGCCATGATGAAGGGCGGTCTCAGGCGCTGCGGGCTTGGTCCGGATGGCGCCCCTCGGCGAACTCCTCGACGATCTTGGCGCAGAAGGCCGGCAGGTCCTTCGGGTTGCGACTGGTGACGAGGCCCTTGTCGACCACCACCTCCGCGTCGACCCATTCCCCGCCCGCGTTGCGGATGTCGGTCTTCACGGTCGGGAATGAGGTGAGTTTGCGTCCCTTCACGACGTCGGCCTCGACCAGGGTCCAGGGCCCGTGGCATATGACGCCGACCGGCTTGGCCTGCTCGAAGAAGTCCCGCACGAACTTGACCACGGCTTCGCTGCCGCGGAGCTTGTCGGCCCCGACGCTGCCGCCGGGGATGATGAGACCGTCGAAGTCCGAGGCGGACACGCCGTCGATGGCCTTGTCGACCGGGTACTTCCCGGCGGGGTCGAGGTCGTTGTTGACCGTCTCGGCCTCGCCGGCCTCAAGCCCGACCACCGTGACCGTCGCCCCGGCCGCGAGCAGCGCCTCGCGGGGCTTTGTGAACTCGGGCTCTTCCGTCCCACGGGGGGCGATCAGGATGGCGATGGTCTTGCCCTGAAGGGTCATGGGTCATTCCTCTCTGCGGGATGTGGGAAGGGGTAAGCTCAGGCCGGGATGCTCTCGGGCGAGGCGGTGTTCTCGGCGGTCACGCCGTTCTTCCGATGGCGGAAGTCGCTCAGCGCCCGGTAGACCTGGAGCCGTGCCCGCATGATCGACCCGAGGGGGCGGTGCGCCGAGAGGCTATGCGCGGGGCGGAAGGTCATCACCTCGTCGAAGTAGCGAACCCGCTCGGGGGAATAGGCGTCCTGCCGGGGCAGGCGGACCGTCGCCACCGTGCGGTACGGGCTGATCGAGACCGGCCAGTCGACCGAGGAATCCTCAATGGGCTGGCGCTCGGCATCGGCCCAGAGCTGCGCCTTGAGCTCGAACACCACGTCGTCGTCCCGAAAGAACGCGACCGTGGCATGCCGGAAGCCGTCCTCGTCCCCGTGCGGGTCGAGGCGCCATTCGGCGAGGTCCCGCTGCGCCTGCGTCGCGGGCACCGCTCCGAGCTTGGCGACATAGTCGCCGAACCGCATCGGGGCCTGGCTGAAGTAACTGTCGGCGAGCGGATGGCTGTAGGGATGGCCGAAGAAGTCGGCCATGGCGCTCTCCGTGCCGAAGGCATGCAACACCCGGTTGAGGTTGCGCGCGGTGGCGGCGACCGCACTCTTCACGCCCTCGGGCAACCCGGTCGCCTTGCCGATCACGGTTCCGTCGCGCAGGAACCCGGCCGCGGTCCCGGACGGGAAGGTCGTGCCGGTGGCGAGCACGAAGTCCTGGGTGTCGACATCGTGCCCGGGAAGCTTCTCGCCGGACACGCCGAACACCTTGATCGACATGCCCCGGTGGGTGGACACTCGGTCGCCGAGGGTCTCGCCGGGACCCTGGGCGAAACGTACAGCCACCTTGTGCGTACCCGGGGTCGCGAACAGGCCCTGGGCCAGTTCCGGCGGCAGGCCGGCGGCAACCGTCAACTCGCCCGTGACGCAGGCCGAGCTCTTGGCGTGGCTAGCGCGCACGGCATGGTGCTCGCGCTTCTCCACCGTCTGCGACTGCTGGGTCATACCCTGGATGATGCCGTCGATGGTCTGCTGCTCGTTCGGGGCGGGCTGCTCGACGTCGGGCGCGAAACGCAGGTAGGTCATGCTCGTCTTTCACTTTCCGCCTCGCCCCCCGGCCAGGGGCAGAGGGGCTGCCGAGCTTCATCGAATGCGCGCCTCTCAAAAGCGGCACCGTTCAAGGCATGAGGCCACACGGTCGGGAATGCGGGTCCAGGCGGACCGTCGCCCTGACAAACGCTAGCCGGCTCGGACGTTCCCAACGGGTCGTTCACGGGCAATTGAGCGGCGCGCAATCCGGAACGCCGATCCGTCGGGCATGTTCTGTCCCGAGATGAACGACGAAGGACGCGAGACCTTGCAAGCACCTATCCGCTACAGCGCCGACGTCGAGGTCGTGAGGCCCGACGAGGCCCGGACCATCGAGCAGCTCAACGCGACCTTCGACACAATCCTGGAGACCGTCGCGAACGATTCCGGCCACGCCGTCCGCTCGGTCCACGCCAAGTCGCACGGCATCCTGGAGGGGACGCTGACAATCGACGCAGGGTTGCCGCCTGAGCTCGCGCAAGGGCTGTTTGCGACGCCGGGCGAGCACAAGGTCTACCTGCGCATGTCGACCAACGCGGGCGACATCCTGCCGGACGCGGTCTCGCTTCCCCGCGGCCTGGCCCTCAAGGTCCTGGACGTCGCCGGAGAGCGCCTGCCAGACGCGGAAGGGACGACGCAGGATTTCGTCATGGTCAACGGCCCGGTCTTCCAGGCACCGAACGCCGAGAAGTTCCTCGGCAGCCTCAAGCTGCTGGCCAAGACCACCGACCGGATCGAGGGCGTGAAGGTCGCCGCCTCCACCGTGCTGCGGGGGGTCAACAAGGCGCTGACAGCGGTCGGTATCGAGAGCCCGACCCTGGGCTCGCTCGGCGGCGCGCCGAACGTCGACCCGCTCGGGGAGACCTACTACAGCGTCACCCCGTTCCGGTACGGCGACCACATCGCCAAGTTCTCGGTCGCTCCCGTCGCCCCGGCGCTCACGGCCTTGACCAGGACCGAGATCGACGCCTCTGGACGCCCGGATGCCATCCGCGAGACCGTGCGGTCGGAGATGGCCAGCATCGAGGGTGTCTGGGAGTTCCGGGTGCAGCTCTGCCGCGACCTCGAACGACAGCCGGTCGAGGATCCCACGGTGCAGTGGGACGAGAAGGAGGCGCCGTTCCAGCGCGTCGCCACCATTATCGTCCGGCCGCAGGACAGTTGGGACGCCGAGCGCGTCGATGCCGTGAACGAGCGCATGCGCTTCGCGGTCTGGACCGGTCTCGCCGCGCACCGGCCGCTCGGCAACATCAACCGTGCCCGCAACGCACCCTACAGGCACTCGGCCGAGTTCCGGCAGCGCTTCAACGGCTGCCCGATCCACGAGCCGGCCGGTAGCTGACGGAGACGGTGATGCGAAGCCCCGGGACGCTCGCCGCTGTGGCGGCGCTCACCATGACTTGCATAGACACGGTTTGGGCGGAGGAGCCGGCTCGGACGCCGCTGACGCCGTTTAACGTCACCATCCGGGTCTTCGACCCCACGAAGGGCATCGAGGGCGGTCGGGACTACGTGCTGCCGGTCGACAGTCCCGACGCCGAGCATGCCATCGCCTCGACGACCGCGAACGCGGCATCCTTCACGAGGAAGACGGAGGGCGGGAAGCCACTGCCCGTCGCCTTCACGTGCATCAAGGTCGAGCCGCGCTGAGGGATGTGAGCCATGTCGATGGAAGCGAACAAGGACTTGGTCCGCGCCTACTTCACGGCATTCCGCGACGGGGACGCGGTGTGGTGGCAGCGTTTCATCGCCCCGGACTTCGTGCGCCACGACCCTGGCCTTGCCTTCGAGGTCAGGGGCCCGGCGGGGGTCGCCCGGCTCGGCGAGGTGCTGCACGGGGCCTTCTCGGACATCGAGATGCACATTGCCGAGGTCATCGCGGAGGGTGACCGGGTGCTGGCGCGATTGCGCTTCACCGGGCGGCACACGGGCGAGTTCGAGGGGACCCCGGCTACCGGTACCACGGTCGACATCGCGGTCATGGACTGGGATTGAGACGTCGCACCCTCGGCGGCCTTTCAAACGCCTTCAGGTCCAGATCGACACATTCCTGAATATGGCCGTCGCAGGAAGTAGGCCTTCGTCAATCCGCCCGGCCAAGTCGCTGGACCGCGGCGCCCAGAGGTTGCCGTGCAGCCGCATGGGAAGATGCGGGATCGGGGTGGGGTCCCAACTCACGCGCTGGTGGACGTTCCGGCCGTCCACCAGCCAAGTGATGTGCCCCGGCCTCCAGTCGATGGCAAAATGGTGGAAATCCGCCGCGGCATCAAAACCGAGGTCGATGCGGCAAGGCGAGCCCCGGTAGCCATAGTCCATCGCCGTCCCGTCGTCTCCGGGATTGAAGTACACGTTCGTCAGCATGCGCCGCGTGTCGTCGCCCGTAATTTCGATGTCGATTTCCTGCCTCGGGAACGCCCGATGCAGGAAGAAACCCGTGACGAGGCCGGGGCCGCGCGCGGCCTTGATCTCCGCCTCGAAGCGACCGTGTCCATGCGGGCGGGGGGACGCGAAGGCACCGGAGCGGAACGGCCTGTTGCCGTCCGCGGCGGCGTCGAGCACAAGCCGGGCGCCATCCGCGCCGTGCACGAGACCATCTCGTTCGAACGTCGCCAGGTTGCCGGGAAAGGTCTCGACGCGACCGGGAAACTGCGGTGTGGCGGCCGTCATGGGCGCGTGAACGAGGCGCTCACCCCGGGCGGGGCCAGATCGTTCGGGAGGAGCCGAGGGCGGCCAATCGCTTCCCGGGAGCATGGCCCAGGGCGACTCGTCCGCCGGCGGCGCCCCCCGCGGAGGAGCGGAGACGGGAAGCCCGTTCGCCTTCCTGTCGTCCCTGAAGAGCCTCCAGCATCGAGGTGGGCCAACGGGGAAGATATGGGGAGGTGGCTCGACCCCGAGCAGGTCGCAAATCGGTCGCCACCTTCCGGCGTCCGAGCCGAGCGGCGGTAAGATGGCGGTGCTGCCCGGCGGCAGCCGGTCTGCCGCGACCCCATGCCGGGCTGGGGCATGCCCTTCGAGGACGAACCTGACGTCCGATCTCCCGATGGCGTCCGAAAGGGCGCAGGTCGCGAGGGGTGCGTCGACAAGGGCATCGAACGCGTCGAGGAGGTCCGGCAGTTCGGCGGCATGGATCACGGGCTCGTTGCCGTCGAAGGCCCGGACGCGGAGGCCTAGCATCGACAGGGCCATGGCCAGGCCCTCCCGCTCGCCGCACGCGGTCCACGCCAGCACCGGGTTCGAGCGGGCCCGGGGCGGCACGGGCGCCAAGTGCGCGTCGACGATGCCCGCTCGGGCCAAGTAGGGCAGGATGGAATGAGCGTTGTCCGAGCCGCCGTCCATCCTCTGCAGTATTGCGGGCGAGGCTAGTGCGAGGGCGCCGAGAGTGTCGAATTGGAAGTTCATCCACATGTCGACGGGGCCGACGACCGGCATTGCCCGCAGGAGCATCTCTGCGCCTTCCCGTGACAGGACGTAGCCCGAGAGGAACCACAGCCCGCGCAGCGGTCGGAACAGGGCATCGCAACGGTCCGCGCGCTCGGCCGATTTCCCGGCGTCCGCGTAGGAGAGATAGAGCAGGTGTGGGCCGCCGTCGGCGCGGTGGCGTTCCCATGCTGCGCGCCATCCCCGGTCGACCGCCGCAGCCGCGCCGGGCCTGAACCAGACGTCGTCCTCTAGGATCAGCACGTGGTCGTGCGGTCCCGAGGCGACCGCCTTCCAGACCTCGATGTGCGAACGAGCGACGGCAACCTCCTGGCGCGTCATCCGGATCGGCTCATCGGCGCCGAAGCACTCCTCCAGTCGCGCGCTCGGCTGCACGTGGAGCTGATGGCTGAGTAGATACGTCGGGTCGACATCGGCGGTCGCCGCCACAGCTCGACCGTCGCGGGCGTCCACGGCCGCGAACCGTCGCGCCAGGGATGCGAGCGAGGCGCCGTCGAACGTCCGGAAGCGGCCCAGCTCACGCATCGTGCGCCGCAGGCGGCACGGTTGCCGGTCGAGGTTCACGACGAGGACAAGCCCGATCCTCTCCTTGCCGGCACCGAAGGCGGAGATCCGCCCGCCCGGGAGCACGCTCGCCACGGCACGAAGTGCGCGGAAAGCGTGCCGCCGGAACCGGCCGGTCGTGTCCGGAAGACTCCTCACGTGCGGCGCTCCCCGTCAGCTTCCGGAGGCGCTCATGTTCCGCCAGTTGCGGGCGTCGTTACGGTAGGACAGGTGCCACCGTGTTTCGGCGATGGCCTCCCAATCGCGCAGCAGCTCGAAGTCCCAGGGGAGCCCGGCCTCGTCCAGGCGGCGCACGTGCACGGACAGGGCGGCCGCCAGGTTGCCCGGACCAGTCGTGGATTGGATCTCCGGGAAGGGGTCGTTGCCGAGCAATCGGTCGGTGGCGCGGTCGAGTGCGCCTTTCAGGACCGGATGGTTGGCGGGTGCGGCGATGGGGTCGTTGTTGACGTAGAAAATGCGCCCTTCCACTGGCAGGTCGGCCCGCCAGATGTCGGCCGCCTTCACCATCCCGGCGGACGGGATGTCGTAACAGAGCGGCTGCAGCTTGAGCCTGTCGTCCCGGAAGAGTTGCTCCCAGTCATCCCCTAGGAGCACGTCGTCAGCGTCGACGTAGAGGCCACCCTCCGCGAGGACGAAGCACAGGCGCAGGTAGTCGCAGCGCATCGCCGGATGCCGGCAGCGGGCGAACGCCTGACTTTCCCGCGCGCCATACCTGCGTGCGATGTACGAAGCTGCAGTCCGATCATCGAACATGTGGAATTCGAAGCCCTGCTCGCCGAGGCGGTCCCAGCTTTCGAGGCAGACCCTGACGTCGTCGGGCAGGTCCGACGGGTCGTGCCAGTACCTGACCAGACGCCTGGGGATGCGAGCGGTCGGAGACGGAAGGCCGCTCGGCCCCGCCGGGTGCCGGAGTTGCCTCAACGTCACGTCCCGGATGAAGGCGGACCGCAACGGCTCGGATTCTTCGAAGCCGGGCGGGTAAGGGTCGACTTTCAGGGTCCCGTTTTGGCCTCCGGGCGGCGTCAGCATGGGATGTCGGCCCGTGAGGCCGTCTCGGCCTTGTAGGCGAGATAGCGACCGGACGTTTTCGACAAATATGCCCGTCCTTCGACGACGAAGCCGTCCAAGCCGTTCTCGACGGTGTAGGTGTCGAGGTCGGCCATGCCGTTGATGCAGCCTTTGCCGTTAAAGTTGAGGGAGGTGTTGCAGAGGACGCCGTAGCCGGTGCGCGCCTTGAAAGCGACGAGCAGGTCGTGGAGGGACTTGTTGGTCGTGGGCGTCACGGTCTGGAGACGGGCGGTTCCGTTCACGTGCGTGACCGCCGCCAACGCGTTCGTGGTCGCGCGGTACGTGTACAGCATGTGCGGGCTCTCATGGTCGCACCCGAACCATCGCCTGGCCTCGTCGAGGAGGCAGACCGGGGCAATGGGACGGAACTGCTCGCGCCGCTTGATCTCGTTCAGCCGCACCCTTGTGGCGTCGTCGAACGGCGCGGCGAGGATGGACCTGTTGCCGAGGGCGCGGGGGCCGATTTCCCAGCGTCCGTGCACCCATCCGAGGATGAGGCCGTTCGCCAGCATGTCGGCGACCAGCGCATCGTCCTTCCCGTAGGCGTCGTACCGTTCGGGGTCAGGAGCACTCTCTGTCCGGAAATTCAGCCCGGAGTAGACATCCCACGCGATCTTCGGGTTGCCGGTTGCCCGGAACTGCGCGTCAATCGCGGTGCCGATGGCCGACCCGGAGTCGTTAGCGACCGGCGGGACAAAGACTTCCGAAAACAGCCCCGTCTCCCTCCACTTGGTGTTCCAGTCGCAGTTCAGCCCGCACCCACCCGCGATCACGAGAGGCAACCCCTTTCTTAGGTTCGTCTGCGCGAACCGATGGAAGGCGTCGAAGATGGCATCGCTGTAGAGCCCGGTGAAGTTGCGGAAGCCCGGATCGTCCAGGCCCACGTCGAGGTGTGGCGCGCGCGAGAGCTCCTCGTAGTCGCTCAGTTTCCGGTAAGGGCCTTCGAGCAGGAAGGCCAGGAGCTGTTTCTCCGCCATGGAGGGCGCGGACCGAGGCGAGAACGAAGCTAGAGCCATGAGCTTCCCGGCATCTGAGGCGCGGGGGTAGGGCCCGTCCTTGGGAAATGTCGGATCGGCCAAGCCGTAGGCCAACCCGTACCGATTTCCGGGTTGCTCTATAACGTTGCCCAATCGAACGATGTTCAGATGCCGGTCGACCTCATAGAAAGTCCCGATATCTCCTTCCCAGACCAACGCGTAGCATGGCGTTCCGGCAGGTAGATTAGACATACCAAACGCACATAATATATGTGATCGTTCATGAGACGAGGAAAAGTAATCAACCTCGGTTCCCATGAGGCGAACGCGAGAATGTTTGGCGCCCTCTTCCGAGAGGCCGTGATATCCACCGTTTTTACGCGACCCGTACATGTATTCATGATGGTCGCGCGGCCACCAGCCGCCCATGCAGATGACGTCGGGAATGTTTTCGAGTTCGCCTGCGGCGTCTAGGAGGTCCGCGACGGTGACGTTGGAGTGCCGGTAGTTCGAGTCCTTCTCGGCCTCGATGGAGAACGTCAGGCGCGCATCATGCAACAGCACGACGGCACCGTCGTGCCCTGGATTGTAGGAGAGTATCTTCACGCCCCGCAGCCCTCACGACATTCATTGTCGGCCCCCGAACGCGCGTCATTCGACGCAAAAATTCTCGCAGTCAGGGTCCGGCTTAACACTCGCCTTAGGTTGTGGTTCCGTCTCCGACCGGAAGTCCCGGCACAGTCTGGACGCCGGCGTCCTCTAGCATGTCGGGCTTAGGTCCTCGTCAGCGCGAGAACATCGTGGCCGTCTGCGCGGTCGAGACCATGGTGTTGTAGTCGTTCACGATCCAGGTCACGTCGCGTCCGGCACCGCGGCGCGCGTCGCCCTTCGCCTTGGCCAGCTTGTCGTCAAACTCCCGTAGCTTGCCGAGCAGCGAGCGCGGCCGACTCTCGAATACGTGGAAGGAGTTTGGGTTGGCGGCACTAAAGCCGTCCATGTCCTTCACGGCGGTGCCGTAGCGCGCGAGCACGGCATTGAAGGCTGGCATGTCGACCACCGGCTTGGCGTCGGTGGGCAACAGGTCCATGACCTTGCGCGCCTCGATCATGACGTTCGCCACGTGCCAGCGCGCCTTGCGGCCCTCGCGTGCCTCGATGGCGGCAAGCTCCGCCGTGTCACTCTTCTCCTTCTCGACCCGGAACAGCGCGTCGACCTTGGCACGCTCTGCTTGGAAGGCCGGCCCCGCGACCGCGAGCTTGGCGTGCAGCGCCTTGCCCTGCTCCATCTTGTCGGTGCGGTAGTCCTGCCTCTCGTAGTAGCCCTCCGCCTCGGTGACAGTGGGTGCGAGCGCCTGGTAGGCGGCGATGTAGCCCTTCATGGCGCTGTCGAGCTCCGGCATCGCGGGCGACTGGGACATGGCCGCCTCGGCCTTCGCGATCTCGCCGCGCACGTCGTAGAGGCTGTAGAGGCCATAGATGATGCGCTCGCGTCCGGTAGGGCCGCTCTTCATATTGACCCAACTTTGGTAGCGGGTGAGCGACTCCTGGGCGCGCAGGGTACGGTTCAGGAGTCCGACGTAGGCGTTCAGCTTGCGGATCGTGGCCTGCTCGGGGCTCTCGCTAGCCGAAGTAGGCTTGCCCGCCGGCGCGGGCGCCTGGGCGAAGGCGGGCGTGGCGGCAAGCAGCGCGGTCAGGGTCACCCAAGTCGTCGTTCTCATAGGTCGGGCGCGTCCCCTGCATCTTGCGGTCTGTGTAACTTGACCACAGGCGTGAGACCAAGCGCCGTCGCCAGAACTCGACGAAAGCCGCGGGCCTCCCGGAGCGCAGTCCCCTGCGTCTCACTGGCATCAGGCCCGCGCTTTCCGACAGCCGGCCAAGGTGCAACTTCCGATCAGTCAGGGTGACCTGAAACTCTGCGGTAGTACGCGATGAGCCGCTCGGGTCGTACAGCCTCGCCGCGAACCGCAGAGGGATTGGCTGAACCGGTCAGCTACTCGGTTTTTACCCCTCAGCCGTTTCTATGGACACGAATGCCCGGGGCATGCTGGGCGCGTCGGAAAAGGCTCGCTCCTGCAGCGGTGGAAACTACATGCCTCGGAAGCCTGATCCCAAGAATGCCTATCTGGAAAAACACGACGGGTATTATCGTGTGACCGTAGGAGTGCCTGCGCCTCTGCACCCACAACTAGGTAGGCGGTTGAAGCATGCTCTTGGAGTAAAAAGCAAAGTTGAAGCGAACGAACTAAAGGCACCCGTCGTCCAAGAATTCAAGGCACGCATCGAAAAGGCTTGGGAGAACATCGGAGGTCGCCATCGCTCAGCACTCATCGAGGCTACGGCATGGGCGAGGGAAATGTCAGGGCCTGGACGGCCTGGGGAACTCTCTTATGAGATCTACTCTCAGCTTCTTCGCGAACGCGAAGCTGACATTTTGTCTATCGGTGAACGTTATGAAACATTCATCGATGATGACGGGAATGTCTTCGAGATAGAGATCCCGACGCCTGCCGCGCTTGAAGCTGCAAAGCAGTTCGGCGACATTGCCAGGGGAACCGCTACCCCGCTTGGTGCGCATCATGATGCCTTTCTACAGACCTTAAGCATCAATGAGCGGTCCCTCTCAGATGACGTCAGAGCCCTGAATTTATTCACCAGGTGGTGCATTGCGCACGACGTCCCTCCCTACTTGGAGCGCATCGATGCAAAGATCGCGTCCAAGTTCAGGGATACCGTTGAAGAATTCGCTACTTTGCAATGGGCATCTGCAAACAAGTATCTTGGCCGCTTGAGGCTCTATTGGAGCTACCTCGTCGAAGCCGGCCACCTTCCCGTCAGCCCTTGGCTGTGCTTGCGTCTCGACCGGCCTGCAGGCGACGCAGAGACCGAAGAAAGAGCGTTCAGGGACACGGAAGTGCAGATGCTGCTCATGGGAGCGCCACCTCCGGGCATGATGGATGCAATGCTTGTCGGTGCACTGACGGGCGCACGCGTCGATGCCATCATAAACCTACGGGTTGGCGAATGTGTCGGAGGCTTATTCACCTTCAAGCCTCACAGGAAGGGGGCACGGGCCATAGCCGTGCCCATTCACCCGCAGCTGAAGTCGCTTGTAGCAGCACGTTCGAAGGGCAAGAACCTCGAAGATGACCTTTTCCCAGAATGGCCCGGAACGAAGTCCGACGGTTCGATCCGGGAGAGAAGCGCCTACTTCTCGAAGCGCTTCACGGCCTACCGTCGCTCCGTCGGGGTGGACGAGCAAGTTGGCAACAAGCGCCGGTCCCTGGTGAACTTCCAATCGTTCCGGCGTTGGTTCATCGCCAAGATGGAGCGAGCCGGGGTTGATAGCGACCTAATCGGGAAACTTGTCGGTCGCCCGCGGTCGGGGCTCATCCTTGGACGCGACGGTTCGGGCCCGGAGATGGAGGCCGCGAAGCGCGCGATTGGGAGATTGAAGCTGCCGCCCCTGGACGGCTCGCCAGTCCTCGATGCGCAGCCTTTGGCTTCTCGCCGGCGCGAGAGAGCCTTGGCAGGATCGTAGGCATCTGGATCCTACGTTGTAGCGGACGTCTTCGACTACGGGGTCGCTGATGCGGATCCTGCCGCCCTCCCTACGTCGAAGACGTCCGCTCCAACGCAGGTTGCGTCGAGCAACATGGGGTTCGTATAGGGTGTTTGACGAAATTGAATGAGACAGCACGGGAACGGTTTGGATCAGCCGAACCTGTATCGTTTTGATTCACTTTCATCAACAATGACAAAGACATAAACCGGGTTAGCGGGTAGGGCCCAGGCCCGATTCCGGGCGGCACCAACGACTTAGCCTAGTTTTTGGGAATTTTAGGGTGCCCCCGGGGTTTTGACCCATTCCGAGACACCCGTGGATCGCGGCGGCACGTCTCGGCCGCCGTCAGTAAGCCCACCGGGGAGCAACACGTGCTCCCCGGTCGCGGGTCGTTCAGCGGCAAACTCCTTGGTAACGGGTAGGGGTCGAACCTACCCGTTACCACTTACCGAGCGTCGAGGATGCGCTCCGTCGACGCCGGAGCGCGTCTGGTGCTCAAGCGTCGCGGGAGGCTGACCTAGCTGGCGAGGAACTCACGAATTGGTCCCTGCCAGCGTGGTGCGGATGCCCGGCTCAAATGCGGGATCACTACAGTCGAGGCATAGCCGGACGGCGTCCTGAACTCACGCATGGGCAACAGCGCCCCACCGAAGGCAACCTCGGCCGTGCGCCGGTCCGAAGCCGGCATGTTGTCCCACAAGAAACGGCGCCCCGGTGGCGACGACGTGGGTTGGGTCCCACCGGTCGAGCACCTCTCGGAATGCGGGCCATGACGCACGAGCCTGCTCTACAGTCGGGCGGTGCCGCAGCGTCGGCATGATGGTCTGCACCATGTTGGCGAAGGCAATCGCGTCGAACACCGTCGTCCGGTCGATCTCCCAGGCTTGCTGCCCCGTGATGACCCTGGCGCCGATGGTCAGGTACCTGATCGCCCATTCGCGCCGCTTCCATTTCTCGACGACCGTTCGCGTTGCTTCGAGCGGGTTTTTTGGGAACAGGTCGCCATTGCCGAGGTAGTGGCTCTCGCCAAGTAGAAGCAGCCTCACGGGGCTCGTGTGGAATGTGGGTCCAACGTAGGGGAGGAAAGTGAGGTTCGTCATCGTGGTTCTCCTGCGCCAGGCACAGTCCCGGCGGCATGAACCGCTCAAAGGTCCGAAGTTGGCTCCTGCTCACGAAAATTTTATTACACCGCCATTGGATTGATCGGCAGCAGTCCGCGCTGGCCCCTGCGCGTTATTCAGGGGCGCGGTCAGGTCATGTAGCCTTCCTGCTGCGGGCTCGGCTGACGCGCAACTAATCGTCTCTGTATCTCTCGGCTGCCCCCTCGCAGAATTCGCATCCGACGAGGTAACTGTGCTCTGGGACGCCTCCAAGCTGGCCCTCGCTACAATATCCACAAACTTCATAGCTATCATCTGTCTCGTAGCATTCTGAGCACACATAGATGCTCTCATGCTCTATGACCGTATGGTATCCTGAACACTGCGGGCAGTTAACTGGCACATGGTCAAAGTAGTTATCTTTGTGGATACCTTCGCCAGTGTCGAGAAAGTCACGAACTTCGTCCTTCGTGAGATTTTCTTCGCATTTAGGACATTTGTCTGGTGGCCCGTCGTATGATGTAAAACATATGCTCTCGCCGCAGTCTTCATTTTGACATGCGACGGTGATCTCCGAGCCATTATATCGGCACACTAAACACTTGGCGTAAGCTATTGCGCCGATTGGATCGCTCACCTCGACGGCCTCAAACCCGCAGCTTCGGCATTTACTTATTTTATTTCCCGAATTAATGTGCTTTTGAATGTCTTGAGCGCGAGACTCAAATACCTTCTTCAGATAGACTTGATAGCGCTCCATCTTGAAGCTGATGTGCGCGACGTCATTGCTAAATTTCTCGAATTCCTGCCATTGGGCGAGCAAAGTCCTCAGAGCAAGCCACCCGGCACATTGCTCCTCGGCGAGCTTAGCTTTCCCCTCCTCGTCCTCATCGTCATTTTCGACTACGTGGGCGAAATGAACCATCTTGTTGCGATGGCGTATAATCGTGCCGAAAATGTCTTTCGAATTCTGCGGTATAGTAACAGATGCAATGCGCCGCAACCGCTCAATTGTCTGCTCGATTGTTACAGTTTTGGCGTCTCCGCTGAAGAAGGAGGCTCTCTCTGCATGGTCTGGTTTTTCGAGAAGCAGAGACCAATGCTCACGCATAAGCTTAGCCTTTAAAAATAGTTCAATTGCAATCGCAAAATGAATTGTCGAGAACTTATGCGATTTCTCGAATTCGTCGATTGAGCGATGTAGGAATTCGAATGCGCTTTTCGTCAACGCATCGAAAAGCTCCGCCTCCGTCATGAACGTGGCTTTTGCTTGCTTTCCCTTCTCAGGCATTCGCCCCTCTGTATTTTCTCATTGGAGCCGGTTCCGACGTCTCTTGCAGCTGCCTGACTGAATGCCGGACCCCTACCACTTACAGGCTTGGGAGGGCCCGCTTTCAAGCTATTGAATAGGCAAAATCCCATGGCCGGTGTGGTCTAGAAGCGGATTGTCGTTCAAGAATATGCGACACAATTCCCGGTGTCGCCAGCCTACTGCCCCAGCAGGTACTCTGCGAAATCCTCGTCGAAGTTCCATCGAGGCACGTCGTTCCGCCTCACATCATAAATTGCGCCGTAGTGCTCGCAGATTTGGAGCTTTGCGAGGAGTTCATTGTGGTCTTCGTGAAAATAGGAAAAGAAGGGGATCGGGCCAGGGTTATAGCTCACACGCCTGGAGAGAGCGATGATCTCCCTGGTGAACGGCTTCGAACGGATGTCACTCCGCATCTCACCGATGAGTTCCGGCATTTTTGCTTCCAGACCTGCAAAGTCCCGGCCCTTTCGAACGACGTACCCTCGAAGCTCTACCGCTGCTGCAGCCTCGGCAAATGTCTTCCAGTCGATGAGATCGGCGACGTCGTAGGCGGAGTCATCCGCGTCGACGAGACGGCTGCACTGTTGGCAAAGCCATATGCCATTCTCGGCCGCTCGCCGGCCTTCGCTTGACAGGTGTTCGTTGAAACGAGGACCGCCATGCGAAGCTGCGGTGATGTGTGCCGCCACGCCAAGGCTTACGGTTCCGCCGTCTGCCCCAGGACCACTTGTTGGCTTGCGGCAGTCTGGGTTCGAACATCTGAACCCGACCCGCTTGGCCAAACGCTGGGTTGTCGCCTGCGTGAAGTCGTCCCTCATAGCACTCGTCTAGCCAGAAAAGCGTCGGCGCCCAAGAGGCTCTGTGAACATCCGCCGGCGGGCCGGATGCGGAACGTCCGCGTCCGGGGTGAGAGGAAAGGTCCGTTCACCCCCGTTTTCACACGATGTGCACCCTATGCGGACCTCGCGCGTGCGTGGCGAGTGTAGATCTGGCCCACTTGGCGGCGCTCCTGTGCGGGGATTGTGCAAACGCGCGCTGCTTGGTCACCCAACCCTGGCCAGCTAAGTTTCGCCTACCACATAAGGGTTAGCTCGGAGCTTGGCCTTCCCGCATGACAATCGTCACCCGGCACGCCCTGCGCGTCTACGCGACACTGTCGGGGCTGAAGCCTGACCAGGGCGGCGACGTCATCGACGCGTTGATCCCGTTCATGGAGCCGATCCTTGAGCTTATGCACGGGAAGGTCTTCGATCCAGACCTGCTCGCCCTGGGCGTGCGGCGCCTCTACGGGTGGCGCTTCAATCGCGACGTCGCGGAGCAGTTCGCCGGGCGCCTCCTGGCGAAAGGCTATCTCAAGCGCGCCGCTCGGAATGTCTTCGTCGTGCAGTTCGAGCCCCGCCCCGAGGCGCGTGACGGGCAGATCGAGATCGCCACTATCCTCGAACGGGTGACCGACGAGTTCGAGAGCTTCCCACCGAAGGTCACGGACCTCTTCCAGTTCGATCTTGGTCGGGAGGAGCTCAAGGAGGTCCTGATACGCTTCCTCGTGTCCCTGGACGCCTACACCGAGGAAGCGTTCGTCCAGCAGGTCGAGCGAATGAAGCTCGACCTTAGCCACCGCACGCTCCTCGACCAACTCGACGAGGGTGGCGAGCCGCTGACCGCCGAGAGCCGCTATCTTTGTGCCCGGTTCGTGAAGCACCTCGTCAAGCAGAAGCCGGAGTTCGTGCCGCACCTCGCTCGGCTGGCCTCCATCGCCCTGCTCACCGAGGTCGTCGAAGACTTCATCAAGCCGACCGCCCCTGTCACGCGTTCCGACTTGACGCTGGTCCTCGATGCCCCCGTTGCCCTGAACCTCCTCGGCCTATCCGGGGCCGAGGCGCAGAGGGACATCGGCAACGTGGTCGAGTCCCTGCGTGCCCTGGGGTGCTCCTTCGTCGCGTTCCCGGTCAGTTGCGAGGAGATGAGCCGCAACCTCGCCAGCATGCTGGCGAACTCGCCCCCGGACCGGCACGGGCCGACCCACGACGCTATGCGCAAGGGCGAGGTCGCCGAGGACTTCGTCCGCTCGGTCATGAACAATCCCGAGCGCGCGTTGCAGGCGGTCGGCGTCACGGTGCGCCCCATCGACCTCCACAACTTCCCCTCTGGGGCCCGGCACTTCGACCGGGACACCTACGAGGACTTCCTGGGCGGCATCATGTGGAAGCACGGCTCCATCGATGCCCGCGAGCACGACGCGACCTGCGCGGCGCTGACCATGCGGCTGCGCTCCGGGGTCCGGAGCGCCGATCCGCTGACCGCGAAGTTCGCCTTCGTGACCACGAACGCGATGTTTGTGCGGTATGCGCGGGAGTTCTGCCGCAAGAACCGCATGATCAACGAGCGCCAGGTGCCGCCCGTCCTGCTCCAGCGCGAGTTGTCGACCACCGCTTGGCTCAGAACTGGGTTGACAGGAGCCGCGGACGAGCTGCGCAGGGAGATCCCGCGAAGCCACCTGATCGCCTCTTGCGAACGGGTTCTCCGACCCCGACAGGAGGTTGTGAGGGCAGTGCACGACAGGCTGAAGGAGTTCGCTCCCGAGAAGACGGTCCAGTACGAACTGCTGCTTGCCGACCAGCGCAGCGTCCAAAGGTTGATGGACGAGACCCTGAACGTGGAGCGTCTCGTCACCCCGGACAGCGCCGAGAAGCTTCTCGACGAGATGCGGCGCGCAACCGCTGAGGACGTACAGGAGGAGTACGGGCGCAAGCTCCGTCAGCAGGCGCAGCGGCACGGCAAGCAAAAGAAGGAGATGGAGGAGCAGGCCGCCGCGAACCTCAGCGCCGAACGTGAAGCCGCCGCGGCGAGCCTGCGTGCCGAGCGGGAGGCTACCGCCGCCGCTCTGGCCGAGAAGGAGCGCGAGTTGCGGCAGGGCGCGGAGCGGCTGGCGAACATCGAAGCCGAGCGGGAACGCTTCCGCAGGGATGCCATCGTCGTACGTGAGCGCGAGGTCGGTCGCGTCGACGAGGTCATTTCCCGGGTCAGCCGTACAAGTCGCAGGTTGGAGCGGGCAATGCTTGGCTTCCTGTACGGACTCGCCGCCGTGGCCTTCGGAGGAAGCACCCTCGGGGTCGGCGCGGACCGATACGCCATCTGGAGCGCCATCGTCGCCATGGCCCTCATCGGGGGCTACCATACGGTGCAGGAGCTACGGCAGAAGCCCAAGTTCGGCTTCCAGAACATCCTTGACTGGGCAGCCCGCCGAGGCTTCCGGAAGCGCTTGGCGGACCTGCATCTCGACGGACCGACCTATGAGGACGCCGTCGAGATCGAGTACGGGCAGGTTCGGTGGAGGGAGGGCTTTCGGGAACGGCTCAGCGCCCCCTCGGCCATAGGGGCCGGGAAACCGGCCACCAGGGTCGAGGAGGCGCTGCCCGCGGCCTGACGGGCGAATGGGTAAGGCTTACTTACGGTCCCTGCGCTTCGGAGTGCGCGGCAAGCTCGGCTTGTGCTTGCCACCCCGGCCACGTGGCGTGTAGCGGTCGGCGCGGCGCGGCCTGTCGTCCGTCAGCAGGTCCTCGACATCGACGTGCTTTGCCACTGGCAGCCGCCCGACCGTCACGGCCCGCCGCTGGCCCGTGAGGTTCCACTGCCGGTAGACCTTGCGCACGGTCTGGGGATCACGACCGGTGAGGTCCGCCGTCACAAACAGGTCGTAGCCATCAAGCGCGAGCCAGGTGACGGCCGTGTGGCAGGTCACATGCGGATCTGCATTCTCATCGAGGCCGGCATCGGCCATCACCTGCCACCAGAGATAGTAGGGGAAGTAGCGGTAGGGCTGGCCCCGTTGGTCGCCCCGGGCGTGGTAGGTCACGTGACGGATGCCTTGCGCGAGGTCACGCTTCCGCCATCCCCGTAGATGAACCAGGAGCTGAGGACGCAGCGCCGAAGTCAGGCGCGGCTTGCCCTGCGTCACGTCCTCGGCGTAGCCGGCACGGTGGATCAGGCCGCGGTCCACGTCGATGCAGCCCCGGTTCGGATGCAGGCGCCAGGAGAGGTTGGTGGCGGCGTCGAGGCGCGTACCGCTGTACACCCCGATGAGGATGAGGCGCCGCACGATCTCGCGCCGCTCGACCGTCACGGTGTCGTGCCGGAAGAGCCGCGTCCTGGCGAGACCCGTTTCCGGGTCAGCCTCCGTGACTGTCTTCCAGGCCCCGGTCGCCGGATCGATAACGTACCCGCGGCACGCCATCAGCATCCGCGCCACCACCTCCCGAGTGAAGAAGCCGTGACGCGCGCTCGGCGCTGGTGGCAGGTCCGGCCGCGGCATCCAGGATAGCCGGGCGTGTTGCGCGTAGAGCTTGAGGGCCATCCGGAGATGGACGAGGTCGCGATGGGCGGTCGCCCTTGAGATGGTCGGGGACTCGCAGTCCTTCGCGAAGCGGCGGTCCCTGATCGACGCGGTCAGTTGCAGGTAGAGCTTATGGTTCGCGTTGGTGATGTCCGCGAGCAGCTTGCCGGGGTAGTGCCGCTCGATCCGCCCGAGGCTGCGGTCGTAGTTCTGGTAGGTTTCCCAGTCGCGACGCGAGGCCCCGGTGTCCGGCTTCCACTCGCGCCGGGCATTCTCGACGACGGCCGCAATGGGCACCTCCTGGGGCGCAATCATTCCTCGCCGGCGGGCCTCCTCGCATAGGATGGCGAGGCGCGCGGCATCACGAGCCTCCTGCTCGGGACGGTCGCCCGGCAGCCCGAGGGTGTGCCAGCGGCGCCGATAGCGGAACCGCCACGTCCCCGGGGCATCCGGGTCGGAGCCGCGGCTGGGCCGCACCTCCAATCGGACCGCGTCCGGCGGGAACGCCGGCCGCTGCTGTGCGGCGAGCAGGGCGGTCTGCAGCGCCGCTTGCTGGACGAGGTCCAGGTCGGCGGCCGCCGTCGACGGCGGCATGTAACTGTGGATCCCGGCCGGGACAGGCAGGGACGAGGAGCCCCGCGTGCCGGGGCCAGATTGCGTTCCGGATGCCATGGGAGTACCTACGCAAGACGCTAGTCCCGCACCTGTGCGGGACCGGTTGAAAGAAGCGAACGGGATCCGCCGCTCCGCAAAAGGGACGGTCCCGAACGCCGGCTCGTTCACGGCCTTTCGGCCGCTAAACCCTGGTCGCCGGGCATGGCTTCCAGGGTTTTTTGTGCCTCATCGCCCAGCTGACGCGCCCTGGAGGCTCCAGAGCATCGCGTCCTGCAAGGCTTCGAGGTCGCTCGGCGAGGCACGGTCCGGTCCTGCTTGACGACGCCCCACGCCTGACGGCGTCGAGGTCGTACAGGTGCCCATCAGACGAAGGGCGGCCCGGTTCGTGAGGATCTTGCCGGCGACCACGGCGACCTGAAGCTGGCCGTCGCGAACCGCGGTTCTGAGGGACGACACTGTCAGAGGTCCATCGGGCCACAACAGTGCCGCCGCCTCAGGCAAGGTCAGCAGCTCGTCCTCCTTCCATTGTTCGGGATCGGGCCTCGCCACGATCCTTGCCGGAACTCGCGTTGTCCTCATCGGACGCTCCTGGTTTCGCAATTGATCGATTGAACATCAATCCCGTCTGCTCTTCGTTCTGCGCCGAGAGGGCTTCCGGGTCTTAAGCTGTCGCGTATTATGCGATGGATTTCTGTTAACCTAATCATCGGGACCCGGCGCGTGATTGTTCGATTGTTTGCGGGGACAAATCATTCTCCACCTTGGACCTGCGGACCACCGCCCATTCCACGCCGTTCCGGTCGAGTTCCAGCTGCGCTCAATGCCTTGCCGGAGGCGGTCGCCTGGTCAGCGGCAAAAAGCGGGGATTCTCCGAATTGAGGCAGACCGGTCCCCGGCTGGGAGCCGGCACCGCCACCTGGGGCAGCCCTTCCGGTTCTTTCGCAGCCCGGCGAGGCCGAGTTCTCGCCGGCGCCCTTTCCTGTGGATAGTTTCGGGGTAGACAAACTTGACGGCAATGCTCCCCGCCTCCGCGCGGTCAAGCACCGCCGTCTATGCCCTCGCCGCCTCTGGAGCCCGGACGGACCGGGAATGGAAGGACGTTGCCCTCGGGCCGGCGGTAGGCGGCCTCCAGCGCGACCTCCATTCCCTCGTCAATCTCGACCATGATGGAGCCGAGCAGATGGAGGAAGGTGGCTGGGTCAACGGCACGGCGGGCCCGGATGAGGTTGGTCATGACCTCCGCCATCCCGGCGTCGAGCTGGTCATCCATGGGCACCTCCCACGTCCACGAACTGCCCGTCCTCCGGAGCGGCCTTCGCCAGCGGAAGCCCGACGATGGATCGGACTTCGGCCCCGGACAGGATACGAGACCTAACGAGGCGTCGCGCGACGGCATCGATCTGGTCCGCGTTCTCCGAGACGAAGACCTGCGCAGCCATGTAAAGCCGCCGCAGGTCGCGCTCGACGATTGCGGAGAAACTTCCGTCTCGGCCGATGAGCGCCGTCACATCCGCGGGCGCCGCCCTATAGGTGAGGGCATCCCCCAAGCCGAAGGAACCGTGCTTGCCCGCGATCAGGCCGGTGGCGATGGCGAGGTCGCTGCCGGGACCTCCGGCCGCGCCCGATGTCGCGACGCCCCAATGCTCATCCGCCGCCCTGCCGCAGAGGACCGAGACGACGAAGGCATCTAGTTCGGCAGCGGACATCGAGTCGGAGCTCCGGAGCCGCGCGTTCGTGCGGCCGGCATAGCGCCCGCGACTGACGATGGAGACGCTCTCGACGGTGCCCACATATCGCTCGGTATGGACGGCGTGAGCCGCCTCATGGCGCGCCACGGCGATTTGCTCGGCGGGGGAACGGGTATCCGGCGGAGCGACCCTTGCGACGAGGTCCGCCCATTCCATCGGTCGCCGCTCAACCCAGGCAGCCTCGCGGGCCTGCTTTGCCCAGGAGGCGATATCGGCGCCGGTGGCCCCGGCGCCGACAATCGCCAGGGGCATGAGGTCGACACCCGGAAGGTCCTCGCCAAGGTGCTGTCGGAGGATGCCTGCGGTGGCGGTCGCGTCCGGCAGCGGGATGTGCAGGATGCGGTTCAGGCGGCCAGGCCGGATCAACGCCTCATCCAGCCTCTCCGGAAAATTCGTGGCTCCGACGATGATTAGATTCGATGTTGTCCCAGATACGGCCGAGTCAAGTTGTGTCAAAATATGTGACACTAAAGCAACCCAGTATTCGGCGTGCCTGCTGTCGATTGTGCTTCTATTTGGGATTGCATCAATTTCGTCTAGAAGTAGGACGGAGGGACTTGCGGCGACTGCTTGTGCAATGACGGCATCTACGGACTTGATGACTTGATCAAGATAGCCGCCAGACGTGAACCAAGCTGGAACTGATGTTGCCACCAGAGGCATTCCCAGCGACTTTGCAAGACTACGTGCGAATGTAGACTTGCCAGTACCCGCGGGGCCGGCCACCACAGCGGACTTCTCGGGAATAGATGCCCAATTGCGTTCGCCCCTCCTCCACTCGGCGACGGCCTCGATCAGAGTGGCGCCCCACGCTGCGGCGTCCGAGTAGCCCCAAGTATCCTTCAGAAGTGGCACGTCGGCCAGTAGGGTGTCTCCGCGCAGCTTGGACCGCGAGGCCGCGACCAGCCGGCGGACGCACTCGGCCGGCCGGCTGCCGCGCCTGACACAGGCCACGATCTCGTCGAAGCCGAGGCCTCGCACGGCATCGTCAGGGATGCGGCCGGGGCGCTTGCCAGTCACGAGGAAGATGGTGGTGCGCAGGGCCCTGCGCACGGGCGGCTGCAGATTGATGCGAATGTCCGCCGCGGTGATGAGTGATGCCGGCAGCAGCCGCTCCGGAGCCTGCGACACCCCGAGGACGTTCTGCCCGGCGGAGAGGACCTGCGCGGCCTCGTCCGACCCCGACGAAGGTCGGTCGGAGGCCTTGTTCGCGCCGGAGCGGCGATAGGTGACCCCCCACCGTCCGATCCGGGAGAATGCCTGGGCGACGGGTTCGACCCAATCGGGGCCCGGCACGCCGACGACCACGGCGGTCGCGGTCGGACGCTCGATCCGTTCGCGGGCGCGAACCGACAGCGCGTCCTGGATGACGGCCATCGCCAGGATCATGCGTACGGGCGTACCGGCAAGATCGTCGGCGGGGGTGGGAGACTCCCCGAGGAACTCGTCGAACGAGGTCGTCTCGACCTCGCGGACCTCGGGGGACGCAGGTTGCGCCTTGAGGGTTTGCTTGGGGCTCTTGGCAGTGTTCTTCACGGCAGCCTCCTTCGCGAGGCGACCGTGCGCTTGGGCGTCGGCTAGGCCTCGGGGATGCGGAATGGGAATGACGAGAGGGCGCGCTGGGCTCGTTTGGCGCGTGCGAGGGCCGATCCGCGCGAGGGCGCCAGGGAGTGCGTCGGTATCAGGCGGAAGGCGAGGATCATGGTTGTCTCCTGGCTTGGGGCTAATGGTTGCCGTCGACGTCGAGCGGTTCGGACTGACGCCGCGCCGCCGTCGCCGTGACCCGAACGTCACTCGGCCTGGGACCGGTACGGCCCTCCAGGGCTCGGGCGCGGCGCTCGGCCTCGTCGAGGGCGGATGCGCCCAAGGCGACGAGAAGCGCCTTCAGGCTCCGCTCGTAGGCGGGCTCACCAAGTTCGGTCCGAAGCAGGAAAATTCGCCTGAAGAGGATTCCGAGCAAACTATCGGGATCGGGCGCGTGGGCGGGTTCGTGGATCATGGCTGCCTCTGGTCCAGGGCAGCCGGGCTCGTTCGAGCAGCCGGTCAGGCCCCGGGATTGCGGGTCGGGAAACGAACGGGGTCGCGTCGACGCAAAGGTCGCGCGCGGTACGTCCGTATGAGGCGGTGGAAGGGGCCCATGGCCGATCAGGTCCGGAATTCGGGTAAGTCGCGGTTCTTTTAGAAGAGCTGCGCCTTATGGTGAACAATACCTGGGCCCGGCCGGGGATCAACCAGCTGGATGGCTTTCCCTGGTCCGCATTGCGCAACAAACGGTGGATCCAGGGGAAAAGCTTTGGCCAAGCTTTCGTGTGGGCATCACAAGTAAGTTCGCGAGAAGCACACGCAGGCCCGAGAGCGACGGTGACGCGAGTGTGGTGATTGGGAGCGCCGCGTCTAACCCGCCTCATAGGTGTCCGGCGTCGCCGCCATCCGCTGGAGAATGTCCTTCAGGAGGACCGGAGCCCAGTTCCAACAATCGACCCCTACGTCCAGGCTGGCACGTGTCCCGGGCAGGCTACCGTGCGAGTGACCGTAGAGGTGCAGGTCGCCGTGATGGGCATGTGGCCAGGTTCGGTGGGAGTAGTGGCTACAGAAGACAGCACGCGGGTTCGGCATGCCCGGGTCCTGCACGAAGACCCTCTGGACGTCGACGACGGGGCCTTCCCAGTCCAGGCGCTCGCCGAGTTCCTCGTGGTTGCCGCGGACCAGCCGGATGCGGCCGTTGAGCCGCGCCCGGATGGAGGCGGCATAGGGGAGCGCGCACCGGTACGCGAAGTCGCCGAGATGCCAGACCAAGTCGTCGGGCCTTACGACCGCGTTCCAGGCCGCGACCAGGGCTTCGTCGTGCGCCTCGATGGAGGCGAACGGCCGAGGCCGACCCATTGTCGGCTTCAGCAGACCGCGGTGGCCGAAATGGGTATCGGATGTGAAGAAGGTCCTCGGCATTTTAGCCTCCAAAATATCGTGGAGGCCAAGTGCTCGACACGGCGCTCCTCTCAGCGGAAAGGTTTGGGCGCCATGGCTATCATTAGGGGGACTCCTGCGGGGGGCGTGGTAATCGCATCCGGGCGAACCGTCCGCAAGGATGCCTCAAAGAGGATCCACCGCCAGCTACGGGTGCCGGGCTAGGCCGCTGCCACCGTCGGCAACTCGTCTAGCCTAGTCGTGTAGCGGGGCGAGCGCATCTCGAATCTCGTGGACCAATCCCGCCTGGGCGCGAACCCAGCCGTGCCCGGCACGACGGCACCCCGGCCGAACCTCGCGTTGCACGCGTCCAATGCTGCCATCAGCGCGGCGCCGTGCTCCCGGTCGAGCTGGCCAAGACCTGGGATGGCCCTTTGGGAAGCGGCGAGTTGCACGAGGTCAGTCGTGACCACACCGGCCTTGGAGTAGCGATAGCCACCCCGCCAGGTCTTCCGTACGCCGTGAGTGGCAGCCTTTATCAGCACGCGGGTGTCGTTCGACGCCTCCGGCAGGGTTACCACCGTTGAGACTGAGCGCTGCGGCCGGCCGCGGTCATGCTCCGAGGTGTGGAAGAAGACCGTGACATGGTCTGTGCCGAGCCCCTCTCTGCGGAGCTTCTCGCCCAAACGCGTGGCGTGCGCGGCAACTGCCTGCTCCATCGTGGCGAGATCCTCCACCCGTTCGGAGAAGCTGCGGGTCACGGCGCAGCCCTTCCGGGTTGGGGCGACCTCCTCAAGGTCGAGGCAGGGCGTTCCGCGCAGCTCCTGCACCAGCCGCTCACCCACCACGGTCATGGCTTTCCGGACCGCCCGGGTGTCGAGATCGCGTACGTCCGCAACGCACTCGCATCCGAGCGCCTCCAGCTTGCGGGCGTTGGCTGGCCCGACGCCCCAAATCTCGTTCGGCGGGATGCGGGCCATCCAGTGGTCGTACTGCACGGGATCGGTCAGGTCGCAGACGCCCCCGAGCTCGGGCACCTTCTTGGCCACGTGGTTGGCGAGCTTCGCCAGCGTCTTCGTCGCGCCGATGCCGACGCAGGTCGGGATACCGGTCCAGGCCCGCACCGTCTCGCGCATGTCGCGGGCCATGGGCACCCGGTCGCGTTCCCGCAGGTCCGAGAGGTCGAGGAAGCTCTCGTCGATGGAGTAGACCTCGATGCGCGGCGAGAAGCGCCGGTAGACGTCGTTCACCCGGGCCGACATGTCGCCATAGAGGGCATAGTTCGACGAATAGACACGCACCCCCCGAGCCCGGCACATCTCCCGGATCTTGAAGTACGGCTCGCCCATGCGGATGCCGAGCGCCTTCGCCTCCGTGGTGCGGGCAATGGCGCAGCCGTCGTTGTTGGAGAGCACGATCACCGGCACCCGCGCGAGCCGGGCGTCGAAGACGCGCTCGCACGAACAATAGAAGCTGTTGCCGTCCGAGAGGGCGTAGGCTCGGGCACTCACTCGCCCCGGCGCCTCGGATTGACCGAACCCGAGACCACGCCCCAGACCTCGACCAGGGCGTCGGGCGCGAGCCGGAACTCGGGGAAGCGAGGGTTGGCGAAAGAGAGCATGACGCGTGGCCCCTGGCGGCGCCAGACCTTGAAGGAGCGCTCGCCGTCGATGTCGACCACGACGATGTCCCCGTTGCGCGGGGTCAGGGAGCGGTCGACCACGGCCAAGTCGCCATCGAACAGGCGCGCCAGGATCATGCTGTCGCCGGCCACCCTTACCAGGAAGGTGGCGGGACGGTTGGCGATCAGCAGGCGCTGAAGGTCGATCTCCTCCTCGACGAAATCGTCGGCGGGGCTTGGGAAGCCAGCGCGAACAGGCTTGGCGAGGAGTGGAACGGGTGTGGGTAGCCCCAAGCTAATGCCGATGACCTGCATGCGCTCCTCGCGAATCCGATAGGAACATAAGGAGAACATGTCGGACGGGTTCCGTACAGTCGTAGCGCCATGCGGCGACGCGTCGTTGTGGATTGCGGTGGATACCGCGGTTTGGGTCTTGCCAATCCGGGCAATGGCCGTCGCGGTAAGTTTCGGCGCCCGGTCGGCGCCACGTCCAGGGTCAGAGAATTCGACATGCGCTGGATCGATCTCGCAATCGTCGCGGCGTCCGTGCTCGCCTCGGGCCCGTCCTGGGCTGCCGGCGACTTCCCGCTCGCATCGTGCAAGGGATGGAACGGCACGGTGGTGGAGCGCGACGGCATCGACACTGCGCGCGCCCTGATGCGGGGCATCGTCACGAAGGCCGACTTGCAGGAGTATTGCGAGCGGGACCCCGGCGGCGAGACTAAGGAGTTCGGCGGCAAGCTCACGAAGCCCCAGTGCGTCGCGCGCTACCTACGCACGGAGAGCCGCACCGCCCTGACAGCTGAGGCGAACTGCCGGACGGGCACCATCAGCTACCGCAGCGGTGAGCGACAAGCCGGAAAGACTCGCTTCCCGCTCGGGCCAGATGCCGACACGTCGTGCGCCTCGGGCATGCCGCCCTTGATCGCGCAATTCAAGATGCTGTGCCCGGCGGCCGTCAAGCGCTTCCGACTTGAATAGGCGCAGGCCCCGGCCAAGGCCGCCAAGGCAGCCCACGAAAGGCCCCGCTCCTCTTCATGCCTCACCCGGCAAGCGCGGAAAAGACCGGCAACGGTCGGTTCCAGATGCTGCATTTCGTCAGTGACGGGCATGTTGGCCACCGCATTGCGATACCGGTGGTGACGGTGGGCACCCACCGCGTGCCATCCAAGCTCAGGCCCGGGTTGGCCCTGCAAGCGGGCTTCCGCCTACCAACCGAAGTCAGGAGGATGGGGTCGCCGCCGCTATACACCAAAGCAGCGCTTTGCCTTCTTCAGGGAAGCGGGTAACGGCACCTTGTACCTTCTACCGGCGCCGTGGGTGGCCCAGGCGACAGCGCCCTTGATCAAGCTGCCGCCGACTCCTCCGCGGCAGGGCGGTAATCAGGATTGAGCGGAGTTGCGCTGAAGAGTTTGCCAGTCGTCCGGAACAGCCCGTACTTTCCGTATTTGACGCGCTCCTCAAGCTTTCGAACCACAGTTCGCCTGCTCATTCTCTGAAAAGCTAATGCTGCAAAGTCTCTGGTGCTTTGCGGTATTTCAAGAAGCAGCTCGTCAGGGCTCATAGGGCGTCCCTGGGCAAGTATGCACGCTGCTAAGTCGGCGACGACGCGGTCCCAGAATGCGAGCGCGGCAATCGCGGCCGCGCCGGTCTTATGCTCACCCGGTTTTCGGCTGGGTTGGGCCTCGGGCGCCTCCTCTTCGATTTCAGGGAGAACCGGGGATGGCTGTAAGGGGGCCAACTGTTCCCTCAGTGCGCGGTTCTCGTCGGCAAGCGTGGCGAGTTGCTTCTCAAGACCCGTGACGATGCGCTGCATCTGCTCCAACAAGCCCAGGGTCGTTCCCTGCCCGACTATGACTGGCTGAGCGGCCAGCGCACGAGCCTCGGCTACCTTCATCGAGGTGTCGGCGAAGGCGGCTATAGCTTTCTCCATCTCTTCCGGCAGGTCGAGAGCCGCGAGGTGGCCTTTGTAGCGCCGTCGTTGTCGCCAATCTGCGTAGGGCTCCTGCAGGTCTCGGTCGGAGGCGCCCCGGCCATATTTCTTGCGGAGTGCCCGCTGGAGTGATGCGTACGATACCCAACGTGCCTTCGGCGACGAGGTCGTCGGCCAGGTCATCAAATATGGGTTGGGAGATCATGCGGCAGGCTCGGTTGGTCCTAGCCATGGTGCGCGCGAAGCATGAAGAAGCCCTTCCACATCGAGCGCCTGAAGCAGTCCTGGGCGCTGACGTTTTCCTGCAGAGGTCCGGACCATCGTTCCGCCTGCCATGCTCGCAAGGTGGCCGGGATCCCCAACCTCTTAAGGGTTCGCTGAGCCTGCCGTTGGATCCTCGTTGACTATGAAGGGTCTTCGCGCTTCCGTGCCAGCATGCGGATCTACAGCGTCTGGGACACGGAATTCCTCCACTACGATGCGGAGATCCTCGCGTCGCCGTGGATGGACGCCGAACAGGTCGCCCAGGACCGCCTGATTTCACTGGATTTCGCGCAATACCTGCCCGAGCTCCAGGACGTCTTTACGCCCAAGCAACTGCGCGGTGCAGCCGAGCGGGGTGAGCTCCGCACCGAGATACATAGCAACGGTCGAAAAATTTACACGACGCGTGCATGGGTCTTGGAGTGGAGGGAAGGATGTCGCGAAAGAGCAAGGGGGTCTATCTCTACGACAGACCCGCAATCATCGACAGAAAGACAGGTAAGGTCCGCAAGCGAGCCGTCATCGAGCTTATCGACGACGGCGAAGTTATCGCTCGATTCCCTGCAGAGGATCGTGCAAGGGCTGAGCAAGCCCAAGGCGAGCGGCTCATCGTCAAGCACAACCCGGCCCGCCGGCTCAACCAAGCGCTAGAGACCATTCTCGTCACCGATGTCCTCGCCATCTACGCGACGGACATCGTCCCGGGGCTAACGCGCCCCGACAAGTCGGCTCAGCGCATCCGGCAGCTATCTGAGTGGTGGGCCGGCAAGAGCCTGGCCGAAGTCACGGGCCGAGCTTGCCGGGACTACCTCAAGCATCGCGAGAAGCAGCCCTGGAAGTCGGCTAAGCCCGAGAAGACCGGTAACGCGCCGCGGATGATGTCGCCCGCTGGCGTGCGGCGTGAGCTTGAGGACCTAGCCGCTGCCATCGGGCACCATCACGGCGAAGGGCACCACCGCGAGATCATCAAGGTCTGGCTACCGCCGCGTGGCAAGAAGCGCGAACGCTGGCTGAGGCGCAGGGAGGCCGCACGCCTGCTCCTAGCCATGTGGCGACGTCGCGAGGTCCAAGTGCATGCGCGTGGCCCTCGGAAGGGCGAGGCAGTTGAGACGAAGAAGCGCATCTGGCGCCACCTGTCCCGCTTCCTGTTGATCGCGCTGTACACCGGTTCGCGCTCGGGGGTCGTGGTCTCAGCCTCCTTCAAGTCCGGCCCCAACCGGGCGCACATCGACCTCACCACCGGCCTGATGCACCGGCTGCCGGAGGACGAGGACGAGATCGCGAATAAGCTGCGTCCGACCATCCCCGTTCCGGAACGGCTCCTCGCCCACATGCGGCGCTGGCACCGTCTTGGGACCGATGACTATCTCGTCCAGCACGACGGGAGGCCGGTGAAGGAGGTCAGCAAGGCGTTCGCCCGCGCTGCCAAGGAAGCTGCCCTCGACGTCGGCGTCACGCCGCATATCCTGCGACACACGACGGCGACGTGGCTGATGCTGCTTGGCTGCCAAGTCCGCGAGGCTGCCTGGTATCTCGGCATGAGCGAGAAGATGTTGGAGGAGCGCTACGGGCACTACCACCCAGCGTTCCAAGCCGAAGTTCGCGCCCGCCTCGACGGCAAGCAGGCGCCGAACGTCATAGAGTTTCCAGTTGCGGCGGTCTTTGGCGCCAGCAACGTCCACAAGTCCAGGGCGGCGTGATTACCCCGCACTGCTTGTGCTATGAGGAACCAGAAGCTCTGCCGGTTGATTTTCATCTGCGTGATGCATTAAGCGCAAGCGTCCATCCAAGGTGATAATTGACAGTGGGTCAAGTTGTCCATCCTCATGTGGCGCAATTATCTTCACTCGCTCGTTCAGGGCTTCTATCCATTCAGCAGCAGACTTAGAAATGTCGACTACTTGGATGAATTCGACGAGCAACTGAGCAACATAAGTTGCATGGCCCGCAACCGAAAACGTTGTCATTATTTCGTTTGTGGTCCAAGATATAGCTATCGAGCATTCCTTGACCAATCCATTTTTGTAGTCCTCGGATATAGAGTTTGACAGGTTGGCGGCTATTTTTGATGTTTTAGAGACTATATCATCGGTCACGCCAAGCAAAATTCGTGGGAAATTTATTCTTAGATCTTGGCAGATGAGCAGTGATGCATTCGTAGTATCCACCAGAGACTCTAATAAAGCCCCGCAACTGCCCCTGTTGTAATCAATGCAGCTAACCAACTCGTCCTTAAATGGGCACACCTCATCAGCAACAACGCATAATTTGTCAGACTGTTCTGGCCTATCAAAACTTATTAGAGCAGTCAGTTGCGGTACGATTGCAACCTGCTCCAGCACAGCGGAGATTTCGGTTTCTTCCTGAGCCCCAAAATATTCCGGCAAAAGATTATTGCCCCTGTAGTAATCTACTACCAATGACTTCCAATCGGAAATCGATATTTGACCATCAAATCTGAAAAGCTTTGTGTAAATGGCATGCTTTCCGGCCCTGTCGATATTTTTGTCAATCCTTTCCATGAACGCACTGGCAGTGTAAGCGCGAATGGCTCCGTCAAAATGTGTTATGACATTGTCTTTCGTGCTATACTCTGCGTGAACGTAGCGACAGCCATATACATCTTCTCCGAGACCGACGCTCGGCTCTTCGATAAGTTCTTCTGCTTCGAATGTACGGTAGACAAGCTCACCATCCCCAGTAGTGCGGCTTTCTGGAGACTTCCACCATAAATGAGTGCGATCCACCGTTTCGAAAAATCGTGTAAGCTTATCTGCCTTATGCTCTGATGCTCCTGGTGGAATAGACGATACGTCATCAGAAAACTTTGGTCCATGCCAATATTCAAACTCCAGATGGTGGAGGAGGCTTTCTGGGTGCCCAAGCATATCTGGATCGAGACGTAGGCGCCTAATAGTGCCCGAAGATCCTTTAATGTTGCTGAACTTTGACAAAAAATACTGATTCAGTGTGTTTTTTCGTGACTGACGCCTTCGAAGATACGGATGTGCAAAAATAAGCAATTTTCTATCATTGTCTTTAAATATGCCAGGCTGGACTTCATCGAAACGATTGCGCAATTTGTCGACATAAACCAGGCCGTCCTTATCAACGAAGTCAGTTGATGGGGCAAATAGCTCTGGATACATCTCCGCTGCCAAGCCGTTCTTAATGATGACTGCGCAATTGTCGAAGCCAACCGATGCTCCTTCTGCATCAAGAGAGTTAATGCGCTCACGTAATTCGTCAATAAATGGTCTGGCGCGGTCTTCGGTCCACTTCAATATATACTTATCATGATAGTGTTTCAATTCTTCCTGTTCGGAAGAATTTGCCGGATAATGGATGAAAGCAATGTGTCGCGCCATATCCTTCGAAAGACTTATAGAATAATTGCCGCTCCACCCAGCTAGCCGAGTTAGATCGTGAGCTATAAAGCTAGGAGATCCGAATGGAAGCCCGTGCTTGATTGAAAATCGAGTATGTTCTTCAAGTCCACTGATAAGTGCTTTGAGAGTTATTTTAATATTTTGCTTATTAATTTGATCGGTATTAACAACGGCCTTCATCACTACCATTGTCGGAGCTCGCCTTCATCGCGTCTTGGCACAGTATAATGTCGCACCACCGAGACTGCTAGTACGCCTTTGCGGAGCATCCACTCAATCAGTTTGGGCGGGTCATAACGCCGATGGATGGCGGTGGTCGATCAAAGCTCTCAGGATGGCCGTGACCAAAGGCATTCGCTCCAGCCTCGACTTAGCTCGGACGGTGAAGCAAGCGCCGATGTTCCCTAATTGTTCTAGGGCACGAGAATGGACGGGAATGAGGGGGAATCTAGGGGAAACTGGGGTGACGAGACGGGGCGGTTCGGGTATCGCTTCCCTAGGCGTTTTCGCTCTGTAGGGCCTGTAGCTCAATGGTTAGAGCCGACCGCTCATAACGGTCTGGTTGCAGGTTCGAGTCCTGCCGGGCCCACCACTCTTATCTAGCTGCGACATATAGGAAACCTAGCAGGACGCCTAGGCATCGGCCTCAGCCCGCTTCGGTTTAGCCAACGATTTGACCAACGATTGAGGTTTCCGGCGTCGGGTCTTGAACGCGCCCACGGCCTCGTTTTGGAAGTCGGGATGGTGATGGCCGTAGACCTTCTGAAGCATTTCGGGCGTCATCCCAAGATAGCCGGCGGCCTCCCACAGATTGACGCCTTGCTGCTGCACTCGGTGCCGTGTCGACGATCGAGGCGAACACGCCAGCAAACACGACCTACACGTCGCATGTCGATCAGGTCGGCCGCAGCGGCTTTGCCATTCGAAATCGCGCCATCGTCAACGGCGGCATCGTCCGCGCCGAACCGGCGCTCACCTCGCGCTGGCTTGCCTGGGAGATCTGATCATGAAGTTCGGACAATTCGATCAGGCCGGCCTGCCGGTCGCCTTTTTCGCCGAGGACATCCACGGCGCGCTGATGAGGCCGGTGTACGGCCCGGCGCCCGACCCGACCGACGATAACCCCGTGCCGGTCGCGCCCGTCATCGGAGAGGAGCGCAACCCGCTGATCCCCGATGACGCGGTCGAGATTAGCGACGCGCAGTGGCAGGACCTCCTGAGCAACCCCGGGGCGCGACGCTGGAATGGCAGCGGCGTCGTCGCCTACGAGCCGCTGCCTCCACCGGCTGTCGTGCCCTCGGTGATCTCGGATCGGCAGTTTGCGCAGGCGCTGGCGCTCGCCGGCACCATTACGGAAGCCGAGGCGCTGGCCTGGGCCGCGCGGGGCGAGTTGCCCGAGGCGATGGAGACCGCCGTCTCGCTCATACCGGAAGCCGACGGCCAGCGCTTCGGCGCCCGCATGATGCTCGCCGGGGCGACTACCTTCGAGCGCAACCACCCGCTCACTGGACAGTTGGGCGCGCTGCTGACCAACCCGGCCACCGGCGAGCCCTACGGCGCCGCGGCGCTCGACGCGCTGTGGACCCGCGCTGCGGCGCTCTGAGGAGTCTCCCATGCTGACCCTGACCAAGACCACCGTCGAGACCCACACCCTCGATACGCCCGAGGCCATCGCCGAGCATGTGCACGCCGAGTTCCTGCGGCGCACCGAGGCGGCACCCTTCAAGCCGGGCGACCGCGTCCGCATCACCAGCTGCGACGGCATCCCGCCTGAGTTCATGGTGGGTGATGTCGGCACGGTGATGCTGTGCGATCCCGAGTTCAGCCCGCTCACCACGCTGATGGGCGTGAACGCCTCCGGCATGACGATCCAGTTCCCGGTGCAGACGGCGAACCTCGAACTCGCCTGACACGACCCGCTCGCCGCGCCACCCGGCCCGAGCCTGAGACGACCCCTCGACATGGGAAGCGCGCCTTGAGCCCACGCGCTCCGCGCCAGAGTGTTAGTATCGTGGAGCCTGAGCCGGATCGTCGACGAGCTTTTCCGGCTTTCCGGCTGAGGCTTCATGGCGCCGGGACTTGGCACCGGCTGTCCGTCCCTCCCCGCAGCCATCGCAGATTGAGCGTGCGGCTCGATCTGCACCGGCATCAACGCGCTGATAGAGCGTCTCCATTCGAGCCTGCGCCTCGGCACGCTCCGGCTCACCGGGCACCTGCGCCCTCTCTTCCGGTGTTGGCTGCTCGCGAAGGCCCTGCGTCGAGGCTGCGGTCGGCTGCCGGTTCGGCCTACTGAATTGAGCGTCGGCCTGCTTAGTCCAGAGCAGTGAAGCTGACACTGCGAGAGCGAGTTTGATCTTCATGGCGTCCCTCGGGGCGAAGAGCGCCGTCTGATCTAAGATCAGAGCAGAAAAAAGACTGCCTCGTACGGCCCCAACACCGCTTACCCATGCCCCGACTGACGCGCCTCAGCCGATGGCATCTTACCGCCTAAACCGAAGATTTTCCCAAGACATCGGAGAACACCCCCATGACCGTCGCTGAGATCCAGCGCGCTCTCCTCGCGCGTGGGTATGACCTCGGGCCCTCGGAGGCGGACGGCGATGCCGGGCCGCGCACCATCGCCGCCGTGACCGCGTTCCAGCGCTCGGCTGGCCTCGTGGCCGACGGCATCGCCGGCCCGAGGACGCAGGCCGCCCTGCAGAAGGCCGACATCAGCGAGCGGCGCGAGGCGCCCGAGAAGCCCGGCTGGCTGGTGCTGGCCGAGGGCGAACTCGGCGTGCGCGAGGGAGCGGGTGCGGCCAACAACCCGCGCGTTGTGAAGCTGTTCGCCGATGCGGGTTTCTCCGGCATCAAGCAGGACTCGGTGGCGTGGTGTGCGGCGGCGGTCGGCGCCATGCTGAAGCGGGCCGGCCACAAGCCTTCGGGCAGCCTCGCGGCGCGCTCCTATGAGGGATGGGGCGTCGGGCTGAAAGAGCCGGCGCTCGGCGCCATCGCCACGAAGAAGCGAGGCAACTCGTCCTGGCAGGGGCACGTCGGCTTCGTGGTCGGTGCCAACGCGAGCCAGATCTTCCTGCTCGGTGGAAACCAGGGCGATGCATGGTCCGTGGCCGCGTTTCCGCGCAAGGAGTTCACCGCGTTCCGCTGGCCGGCTGACGTGCCGCTGCCGTCGCCGCACACTCTGCCGACGACGATCGCCGGGGCGCGCTCGGGCGTGAGCGAAGCGTAGAGCAGCGGGCCGGCGCGCAAGAGGGGGGCCGGCACCGACCCGCCGGCCGCCTGCGCAGAAGCTCGTCGGATCCAGCAGGGCAGCACGAGATCGTGCTCCGCACTGCGAAAGCGCTCAAGCCGCGCCTGAGACTTACTCCGTTCGTGAACCCGAGCCGGCCGGTCCCGCCGCGCATCCCCACCATCAGGATCACTATGATGACCCGCATGCTTCTGCTCGCGGCGCTGGCGCTCGCCTGTGTCGCGTCGCCCGCCATGGCCGGCGCCGCCCTGCCGGTGCCCGGCGGCGCCAACTTTTCCGTCTCACTCGCGGGCGGCCTGACCGCCCTTGGGCTGTGCGCTCTCGCTGTCGGGCTCGTCCTGCTACTCGGCAGCTTGCTTCTTGACCGACGGGAGCCCCTTGGTGCCCGCCTCGGCTTTGCTGTCATGCTCTTCGTGCTCGTCGCCCTGGCGGCGGCATCGCCCGTCTCTGCCGCCGAGGTCGCCACCGTCGGCGACAAGCCTGTGCTGATCCCGTGGGGCGACTGGCTCGTCGCGCTCGCCGTCTCTCTGCGCGAGCCGATCCTGACGATCCTCCTGCCGATCATCGCGGCCTACGTCATCCAGGCCATCCGCAAGGTCTACCCGTGGGCCGCCCTGTTCCTGTCGCAGCGCCGGGTCGAGATGATGCTCGAGGCGGCTGTCGGCTTCGGCCTCAACGCGGTGAACGGCGCGGCCAAGGGCAAGACGCTATCGGTCAACGTTGCGGTGCCGGTCATCGCCAAGGGCACGCAGTACGTCATCGACACCGCGCCGCCCGCAGTCATCAAAGCGGCCGGCGGCGCCGACGGCATCGCGGCCCGGATCTTCCGCAAGCTCGACCTCGACGACCATGCCAGCGAGGCAACCGTCCTCGTCCCGGCGCAGGAGCAGATCGGGGCCGGCACGGTGGATGCCGCCGAGCTGCGGCAGATGGACGAGATGACCCGGCGCTAAGTCGAGCAGGCGGAGCGATGCGCGTGACATGGCGAGATCATTCGGACGGCAAGTCCCTGGGGCCGAGGGCGAGACGCCTTCTCCCGGCCTCTCAAGTCTGCCGGGGGAGCTAGGGCCATGGACGAGGTCGGATCGGGCGGAGTTCTATCACGCGGGCACGCACGCGCAGCAGTGGTTCCTCCGCCTGGATCAGGCGGACGTGGAAGCGGTCCAGTACGCCGTAAAACTCGGCTCTTGGGTGCGTTCGGCGGTGAAATGGGGCCTGCGCGCCTTCTACTTCTTTACTGCCGGGCTTACTGCCGCGCTGACCATCGGCGAAAACTTACAAAAGCTGCCTGGGATGATCTCGGGTACTCTCTCCGCTCTCCGGGGGCTTATTGGCGGATGATCACGCGCGCTCTCAGCTGGGCCGGCCTGCTCCTCGTCGCGGGCGGCGGTGCCGTCCTCGGCGGCTGGATCACGAACAAGCAGGATCCGGTTCAATTCCTCAGCCGTAAGGTGCTGACGCCCGTGGTGCGGCCGGGCGACGACGTGAAGATCGAACTGGACAACTACCGCGTCCTGCGCTGCCCGCAGACCACGTACCGGATCATCAACAAACCGGACGGTGAGCGAAGCGTGCAGACCGACGACAAGCCGGCCGCCTTCGGCAAGCTCGGTCGGGACAAGTATATCGCCAGCGTGCCGACGCCGTCTTCGACGCCCTTCGGCAAGGCCACGATCTACAGCTACACGGTGCGGATGTGTAACCCGTGGGAATGGATGTTCCCGGTCCAGTACGCCGAGCCCTGGACCGACGAGTTCGAGTTCGGGCCCGAGACCCGGCGCATCTCGCCCGCGCAGGCGAAGAACTCGCTCACGCGGTAGTCGCCCTCGCCGCCGTCATCGCTTTCTGGTGCTAACTGAGTCTCAGCCTTAAGTCGCACCTTCGATAGGAGGCATTAGCGACTCCAGTCAGAATGTTAACAAAGTGCAAGCAGTGTCGGTCCATCGTCGACGCGTTGCTCACCACTCCTCCCCTCGCGCAATCGATCATCGATCGCTTCCGCCCCGTCACGCCTCTCCGCGAGACCTATGACATGGCCATCAGCCTGCAGCTTGCCAGCGACACCGGACCGAGCAGCGCGGATAGGGTGACGCGCGGCGCTTCGCTAAACGGCACGGGCGCTGCTGCAAACGCTCAAGTCGACATCTTCAACGACGGCACCCTTCTGGGCACCGTGACCGCCGACGAAGCCGGCGCCTTCAGCTTTGCACGGCAGAACCTCGTCGACGGCCTCTACTTCCTGAGCGCGACGGACGGCACCGGGGCGCCGGCAAACCTGAACTTCAGGCTCGACACCACTGCGCCGGCAATCCCGCTCGTGCGCTTCAGCAATGCGGGCAATGTCGACCTACCCGTCGACCCGGGCACGGGTGCCACCATCATAAACGCTGCCGTGCGCAACGATCGTTTCGACATCAACGTGGTCACCAGCGGCGTTGAGGGTGGGATCGGGCTGACCGCCAACTTCGGCCTTGTCGGGACTGAGGTCACCATCCCGCGACCCGTGAACGTCTTTGCCAATAACCCTGTCGGGGACGGGATCGCCACGATAAGCGTCCGCTCGACCAACGCCTTCGGGACAGCGTTTCAATCGGTTCCCGACGGGCTCTACACTATTGCTGTGAACGCGGTCGACCAAGCGGGCAATCCCGCCGTCCAGGCGACCCGCAGCGTCCTGATCGACACTACGGCCGATGCTGGCGGTGATGCCTGCCTGGCCGTCGACGGAACGGCCGACGGCGCGATCAACGCAACGGAAGCCCGGAGCGTCGCCTTCACCGTGACGGGTGTCGACGCGGATGTGCTCACCTCCACGGCACGCTTCATCGGCAGCGGCGGCACCCGTGACGTGGCGCTCACGGGCGGCAATGGCACCTACAGCGTCGACTTGTCTGGTTTTGATGGGAGCGTCACTAGCACCCTCCTCGTTACAGACAGCCGTGCCAACACTGCCACCATCGCCGGCATGGGCGTGCAGATCGATCCGACGGCGGATGCCGCCGCGCCTGCCGTGACGAAGATCGACAACGCGGATGGCTCACCGCTTGTGGACGACCTGTTTTACCTCTCGCGCAACTCGGACGTGGCGGCGGCGGGCGTTGATGCGGACACGCACTACGCCGAGTTTGGCTTCCGCGAAGGCCGCGATCCGAACGCCTTCTTCTCCACGACCGGCTATCTTGCCGCCAACCCGGATGTCCGCGCGATGGGCGTCAACCCGCTCACCCATTACGATCAGTTCGGCTTCCGGGAGGGCCGCGATCCCGGTGCAAACTTCGACAACGAGTTCTACTACGCCGCCAACCCCGATGTGCGGACAGCTGGTGTTGACCCGCTCACTCACTACCTCGCATTCGGCCAAGCGGAAGGGCGGAAAGCCTACGCTGCTGTCGGCAACGCGACTGATCTGGAAAAGCACGAAGGCTTCGACGCGGAGTACTACCTGCTGGCCAACGCTGACGTGGCGAAGGCCGCGCTCGCAGCCGGCGGCGACACCTTCAACTTCGCTCACCAGCACTTCGACGCTCATGGCTGGAAGGAAGGTCGCGATCCGAACGCGATCTTCGACACCAAGGGCTATCTCGACGCCTACAAGGACGTCGCGGCCGCTGGGATCAACCCTCTAGATCACTTCCACGACTCCGGTTGGAAGGAGGGGCGCGATGCGGCAGCGGACTTCGACACGAAGGCCTATCTAGCCGCCAATGCGGACGTGAAGTCCGTCGGCGTCGATCCCATGCTGCACTACCTACAGAACGGCGCTCTTGAGGGCCGCAGCGCGTTCAACGATGGGCACTTCGGCTAAGGCGCTAGCGTTTGGTGAAGCAGGCCGGCTCGCAGGCTGGCCTGCAATCACTGCGCCTTCATCAAGTGGCGCGACTTTTCAGAGCGCTATCCTAGCCCATGCCTGACTCCTCCCCCACCGTCGGCGAACTTTTCAAGGCCAAGGTCGTCACCCATGACGATCTGAACGCGCTGGTCGATGCCGTTCTCGCCGGCCGGATGAATGAGCGGGAGGAACTCGCCGAGGGCTACACTCTCGACGTGGCGGCCGCCGTGAAGGCAAACGCCTTCGCTACCGCTGTTCTGCGTGACAAGACGAGTACGACTGGTGCTAGGCGCACCGCCGCGCGCACGGCGATCCTGCTGGCACGAGCGCAGAAGGCGTGAGGCAGGCGAGCCGGTAAGCTTGGAGCAACCCGGCTACCCTAATTCATCGGCCCCGCCATCAGCCGGCAGCCGTGATGCTCCTTCCCGAACTTGCGCCAGACACGCTCCCGCTCGAAGCCGCCGAGTGGCGCAAAGCCTTCGGTGCCCTGCGTCCCAACTCCTCTCCCTGCCGGTATCTCGGCGCGACTGCCTGGGCGAACATCCACGAAGCCTGCACCGACTTCATCGAGCGCTTTGGCGCCGAAGCCGTCCGTCTGGGCTGGACCGCGCCGCAGATCTTCGGTGTGCACCCCCAGCACGGGACGTTGCGCATCGACTGATGCGGGGTGATGATCACCGGTGGGCATAAGGCGATCGGCATCGAGCCGAACCGGATCCTGTTCGGCAATGTGAGCGGCTACCGAAATACGCCCGGCGCACCGACCGGCATGCCGATCTGGGAATTCGCGGCTCGTCGCGAAGGGAAATGACCGAAGCCCCTGGCGACACTCTAGCCACGCACCTCGCGCACAGTTCGGTGCGCCTTGCAGCACCTCAGCGGACACGACGATGTTATTACATTTGTGAATGAATTATATGTTAATAATGCCAAAGCTGGTCCCAGCATTATGTTGCAGGTCGGGTGCCGTGGCCGAACTATTGCTTATGGTTGCATTCGCATCGGGCGCCACGATGATGGCTTCGAGCGATCGTCACGCCAGCATTGTATGGGCAGGTCTCTCTGCGCTCGGCATCGCGATTTTCACCATGGGCTTCGAGTGATGAGTGCTGTGCTTTTGCCCCGCGTCATCGGCCGAGATGATGCAATCTCCGCCATCAGTCAGGAAACATCCTGATCAGGCCTGCGCGACCGGTAGATCTTCAACCTGCGTGGTGTAGCGCGGCGTGCGCATCTCGAACTTGGTCGCCCATGTCCTCCGTTGCTGCAGTAGCCCGGCCTGCGCCGGCACTACGCTGCCACGGCCAAAGCGCGCATTGCAGGCGTCCATCGCACCCATGAGCTGTGTCGAGCGCTCGCGGTCGAGCCGGCCGATCAGCGCCCGCTGTGAGGCAGCGAGCGGCACGAGATCGACCGTGACAACGCCGGCCTTCGAGTAGCGCCAGGGCGGGCTGCCCTGCTCGCGCCAAGTGCGCGCTACGCCGTGCAGCGCCGCCGGGATCAGCGCCAGGGTGTCGTTCGTTGCCTTCGGCAGTGTCACCACCGTCGAGACCGAGCGCATCGGCTCGCCGCGGTCGTGCTCGCTCGTGTGGTAGAAGACGGTGATGTGGTCGGTTCCTAGCCCTTCCCGCCGCAGCTTCTCGCCGAGCCGCGTCGCGTGGGCGGCGACCGCCTGTTCCAGCTCCGCCCGCTCCGTCACCCGACCGGAGAAAGAGCGCGTCACCGCACAGCCCTTGCGCCGGGCCGGCACGAGTTCGAGCCCAAGGCAGGATACGCCACGCAGCTCGTGGATCATGCGCTCGCCCACGACCGTCAGCGCCTTGCGCACCGGACGTGGATCGATGTCCCGCAGGTCCGCCACAGTATCGATGCCCATGGCCTCGAGCTTCGGCAACGAGGCCCGCCCGACGTCCCAGAGTTCACCGACGTGGATCCGACAGAGCCAGTGCTCGTAAGCCGTGGGATCGGTTAGGTCGCAGACACCGTCGAGTTCGGGAATCGTCTTGGCGATGTGGTTGGCGAGCTTGGCGAGTGTCTTGGTCGGGCCGATGCCGACGCAGGTCGGGATGCCGGTCCAGGCTCGCACGGTGGCGCGGATGTCCCGAGCGAGGGCGACACGATCCCGGCGCACGAAGGCGGTCAGGTCGAGGAAGCTCTCGTCGATCGAGTAGATTTCCACGTCTGGCGTGGCGTCGCGGTAGATCGCGTTGATGCGGGCCGACATATCCCCGTAGAGCGTGTAATTCGACGAGAACACGCGCACGCCCTGCGCCTCGCAGAGCCCACGGATCTTGAAGTAGGGATCGCCCATCTTGATCCCGAGCGCCTTGGCCTCGGGCGTGCGGGCGATGGCGCATCCATCGTTGTTGCTCAGCACGATCACCGGCACTCGGGCGAGCTTCGCGTCGAACACGCGCTCGCACGAGCAGTAGAAGCTGTTGCCGTCGATCAGGGCCAGGGCCCGCCCGTCTCCGATTCGATCGCGTAAGCGCGCCTCAGCGCCACTCATCGGCCTAAGCCAGCGCGGGCGATATGCCAGCGGATGGTGAAGTGCACCACGCCCCAGACGTTGACCTCGGCCAGCTCCTCAAGCGCGTAGACGGGCAGCTCAGCATTATCGAAAGAGAGGTGCGCGCGAGAGCCCTCGACCACCATGCGCTTGATCGACATCTCGCCGTCCACCGCCGCCACGACGACGCTGCCGTGGCGGGGCTTCAGGCTGCGATCGACGCAGGCGAGATCCCCGTCGAAGATCCCGGCATCCCGCATGCTGTCGCCCGCGATGCGCCACAGGAAGGTGGCCGGCGGGTTCGGCACCAGCCAGCGCGGCAACTCCAGTGCGTTTTCGACGAAATCGTCAGCGGGCGACGGAAAGCCCGCGCAGAGCGACGGCCCCATCAGCGGTACGCGCACGGTGGAGAAGCCTTGGTCCGGTAGCTCATCAACCCGAAACAGGCTCACGCTGTGCTCTCTCCCGTGATAGAACGAAAAGAGAACAAGAAGTCTGGAGGTTCCGGGTCAACGCGAGCAAAAACGTGACCGTGCCGCCCTGTGGAAAACGTGGACAACGCCTATTCGGGGCTTGGTGAGGAAATCGGCGATGACGATGCGGACGACCTTGCTCGTGCAGACCTTCGTGCTGAAGCGAAAGCGGCTCATTCCCGGCGATCGGCAGGTCTCGCCGACGAGCAGCGGTGCGATGAAGCTGGCCGAGGGGATGGCGACGCGCATGCCGGGGACGGCCGCCCTGCAGATCGTGGACGACGACGAGACAGGCGAACTCGAGAGCGCGACGATCCTCAGCCAGTACGGCGATGTGCCTGACGATTTCGCCGAGAGCCTTCAGGCGGCCTGACCATGGAAAGAGTGCGGCGGATCGGGGCCTACCTGCAGGTTCAGGACGGAGACGGCTGCCGCCACCTTCTGCGCGTCTCCAGCGTCCAGGCGGTCAGCGACACCGACCTGATGCACAACGAGACCTTCATCACCGCGGCGGGCAAAACGATCCGCGTGCCTCAGGCGCTTGATGAGATCCTGCCGCTGATCTCGCCGGGAGAGCGGTTTCCCGCTGAGGAAGAGTCGGAGCCGTGGCCGTTCTGAGCTGAGGCGTCCGCGCAAGAGACCTACGAGGTCGTTTGGTGCGAGGCTGCGGAGGCCGGCATCGGCGTTGACGACCGCATGGCCGAGGAGCGGAAGCGGATGCTTACGGCGACGACGGTCCCGAAACGAAAAACCCCGCCGCGGCTGGGCCGGGCGGGGCTGAGAGGTGCGTGCGGGACTGACCGCGCGCGAGGCATCAGTGGCGTGCGGAGGCGGCGGGTCCATCCCTGCGCTGAAGCCTAGAGGACACGATCGCGTCACCCCGGAGCGACTCTGCCCATCCCCAGCGCCCCCGTCCGCCACCAATCGCCGATGTAGGGCTGGCACCGCTCGATCGCCGGGCCGATGTCCGGCCGGGGGCGGAAACGAAGAACCCCGCGCCAGCGAGCTGGGCGGGGCTGATGAGCTACGTTCGTAGGGCTCAGCCGAAGTGGCCGTCGTTGAAGGCGAGGCGGCCTTCCAAGGCACCGTTCTGTAGGTAATGCAGCATGGGATCGACACCGACGGCCTTCACGTCTGCGTTGGCGGCCAGATAGCCCTTCGTGTCGAAGTCAGCGGCAGCGTCGCGCCCCTCCTTCCAGCCGGAGTCGTGGAAGTGGTCCAGAGGGTTGATCCCGGCGGCCGCGACATCCTTGTAGGCGTCGAGATAGCCCTTGGTGTCGAACACCGCGTTCGGATCGCGACCTTCCTTCCAGCCATGAGCGTCGAAGTGCTGGTGAGCGAATTGGAAGGTGTCGCCACCGGCTGCGAGCGCGGCCTTCGCCACGTCAGCGTTGGCCAGCAGGTAGTACTCCGCGTCGAAGCCTTCGTGCTTGGCCAGATCGCTCGCGTTGCCGACAGCAGCGTAGGCTTTGCGCCCCTCCGCTTGCCCGTTGTCAAGGAAGTGCAGCAGCGGATCCATGCCGGCCGCTTTCACATCCGCGTTCCGCGCTAGGTACAGCTCGTTGTCGAAAGCTGCTGAGGGGTCACGACCTTCCTTCCAACCGAACTGATCGAAGTGCGCCAGCGGGTTGATACCTGCTTTGGCGACATCAGAGTTGGCTGCGAGGTAGCCCCCGGTCGAGAAAAAGGCGTTCGGATCCCGACCTTCGAGCCAGCCGAACTGGTTGTAGTGATTTTCCGGGCTGAGGCCCGCCGTGCCAACATCCGGATAACGCTCTAGGTAGTAGCTGTAATCGATCAATCCGCCCGAGCTACTATTAGGAACCTTCGGGGGTGCATCATCGTCAAGGATGGTAAACTGCGCGCTTATTACAGGCCGCACTCCTTTGGAAGGGTCAAGCACCGAAGTATAAAACGAGATCTGAAAAGTCTCGTCGGACTCAATTTGATTATCCGGATTGATTTTCAGACTTAGGTTTCCTGAAGTAAACCCGCTGACCGCGAATGCGTCTGCTGGCTCTCCACCAACCTTATTGCTGAAGAAATTGTCCCAAAAGTCCCCGTACGATCCCGTTATAGGCTCGATTTGCCAGTAAAAACTGTTGTACACAGGAGCATTCTGGCTGATAGAAAATTCTATCGTCCTCCCGCTTGCTCCGATCGGATCAGTGCCTTCTAAAACGCTCAATCCAAAGCTACTAAATACATTGTAATTTCCATTTTTTGCTATGATTTGCACGTCCGCGCCCCTTTTATTGCACCTCTAGCGAAAATATTAATCAAAATTACAACTTGACGTCAATCGATGCGGCGGCCTGTCCGTCTGAACACGGCGAGGTGATGCGATTGGGTAACAGCCTATGCAATCGCCCCGTAAGCAGAGGGCGCAGAGCTGTCTCGTCTCTTCTGTATCGTTCGCCGCAGCAGATTGGCTAGTTTTTGGGTTGGGTCATGACCGCACCCAAGCGCCACGCAGAACACCGCGATCGTCGCCTCGCCCTCGGCGATCCAATCGGCGACGCTGCGGTCTGGCTTGCTCACGCCTTCTGCGCCCGTGCCAGCAGGATCGCGGTGCGCGCGGCGGTACGCCTAGCACCAGTCGTGCTCGTCTTGTCACGCAGAACAGCGGCTTCGAAGGCGTTTGCCTTCACGGCGGACGCCACATCGAGAATGTAGCCCTCGGCGAGTTCCTCCCGCACATTCATCCGGCCGGCGAGAACGGCATCAATCAGTGCGTTCATATCGTCGTGGGTGACGACGTTGGCCTTGAACAGTTCGCCGACGGTGGGGTTGGGATCAGCCATGCCGCAGGGTATCGTGAAGCAGCTGGGCCCGCGGGAGCGTAACCAACGTTTCGTTAATGAAACCGGGTCGCCAAGGGCCAAAAAGCGCCTTCGAATGGCGCAGGAAGCGCTTGGAAAGACCGCGTTTTCTCATAGAAGCAGCGCGCTCATAACGGTCTGGTTGTAGGTTCGAGTCCTACCGGGCCCACCATCATTTCCCCTCTGCGCGGCACGCTTTCCACCCTCCCCCGGAGAGGCTCGTTCGGGTCTGCCGGAACCGAAACCGGAACCGATGACGTGCGAAAGCCTCGCTCGGAGGCCCTCCGGCGGGGTGGTCGGCGACGCGGACGCCGGCACGCGGCCGGCCCTCGGGGCGTCACAGGATTAGCGTGCCACCACCCCCGTGTCCCGTTCCAGGCCACGCCCCAGCCGGGCCTAGCCCGCAGCGTCCTCGCGCATCAGGATGCGGCGCATGCGGGCGTCGGCGCTCGCCATCGACGTGGGCGGGTCACCCGCGAACCAGCGATACAGCCAGATGACGCCGACGCGTGTGGCCGAGTCCTCCTTGTCGCCCGTGTAATGCAGCTCGTCGGCGAGCTGCTTGCGGGCCTGCAGACTGCTGTCGAGGTCGAGCAGCTTAAGGAGGTCGACGATGGAACGCTTGTAGTCGAGCGTCTGACCGTTCTTCGAGGCGAGGTCGGAGAGCACCTGGCCGACGTCGACGTTCGCTTGACCCGCGCCGGCCGGGCCGCCCACCACCGGGGACGGCGCCCCGCTCATCGAGGGCGCGGCCGCGCCGCTCGCCGACCCGGTCGGCCCGTCGGGGCCCTGGGCGGCTGCCGAGACGCTCGGCGTTTCCGAGGCGTGCGGTGCCGCGGCCTGGGCGCTCGCGCTGCCGCCGAAGATCTTCGACATGATCGACCCGAAGATGCTCATTCCATTTCCTTTTTGTCGATGGGCCCCGTTGGGAGGCGGTCGCACGACATCGGGAAGGCTCGCCCGGCGTTCCGGAAGGCGGCTGTCAGCCAGGTGGCGGTCGGCGATGGCTCGCAGGGTTGCGGCGACGGGGCGCGGGCGCCGAACCGGCCAAAGGCTATGCAGACAGGCAACCGCCGGGGCGGTCACAGGTTAATCCGCAGGCTCGCGCGCATGGGCCGGGTGGGGGCTGGACTTGGGGTACCACTACGACGCGAGGCCACCCGGACCCGACCTGCAGGTGCTACTCGCCGCGGTCGAGGCGACGGGCGAGGCCATCCTGATCACCTCCGCGGAACTGGACGAGCCCGGCCCGCGCATCGAGTACGCCAACCCGGCTTTCACCCGCATGTCCGGTTACGAGGCCGACGAGGTCCTGGGACGGTCGCCACGCTTCCTGCAGGGCCCACGCACGGATCGCGCGGTGCTGGATCGCCTGCGCGCCTCCCTCGAAGCGGGCGAGCCGGCCCAGGGCGAGGCGGTCAACTACCGAAAGGACGGCACAACCTACACCGTCGAGTGGCTGATCACGCCGGTGCGGGACGCGGACGGCCGCATCTCGCGCTGGGTCTCGGCGCAACGCGACGTCACCGAGCGCCGGGCCTCGGAGGACCGTCAGAACCTGCTCGTGCGCGAGCTCCACCACCGGGTGAAGAACACGCTGGCCACCGTCCAGGCCGTGCTCAACGCCAGCCTGCGCTCCTCCCTCGGCCTCACGGAGTTCCGGCAATCGTTCACGGGGCGGATCGCCTCGCTCGCCAAGACCCACGCGCTGATCACCGAGGACCGGACGCAGGTCGTGCCATTCGGAGACTTGGGATCGGCGGAGGTCCGCGCCTACGACGAGCCGGGCAAGCGGCGCATCACGCTCGAAGGCCCCCAGGTCATGCTCCCGTCCGAATTGGCGGTGCCGGTCGGCATGGCCCTGCACGAGTTGGCGACGAACGCAGTCCGCCACGGCGCGCTAGGCGACCCGGACGGACGCCTGGAGGTGACCTGGACGGTCGAGGACGGCCCGGACGCCCGGACGTTGCACTGGACCTGGAACGAGCACGACGGGCCACCCGTGGCGCTCCCGACGCGCGAGGGATTCGGCTCGCAACTCCTCAACCGGGTGCTGACCCTGCAGATCGGCGCGAAGGTGGACATCGCGTTCGACCCGGACGGCCTCAGGGTCATCGTCGCCGTCCCGCTGCCCGGTTCCAACTAGCGGCTCGCCGACGTCCGGGGCGCTTCCCCACGCCCGCCCGGTGTCTCAGCCTCCCCCCGCCCTGGCCGCCGCGTGCGCGGCCCGCTCGCGGGCACGCGCCTCGGCGGCATCGGCCGCTTCGCGTGCATCGTCCAGGCGCTCGGCCCTGGCGCGCGTCTCGCAGCGTTGCCGGAGCTCGTCGAGTTCCTCCTCGGTCAAGCTCTCGATGCCGATGTAGCGGTTCTGCGCGGCGCTCGACCGGATGAGTTCGTCGAGCTTAGCCTGGATGGCGGCCCCGTCCCGGTTCTGCGAGTTCTGGATCAGGAACACCATCAGGAAGGTCACGATGGTCGTGCCGGTGTTGATGACGAGCTGCCAGGTCTCCGAGTAGCCGAAGAATGGGCCGCTGACCGCCCACCCGATGACGATGGCGGCCCCTATTGCGAAGGCCAGGGGATGTCCCGCCCACTTGGCGACCTTGGCGGCGAAGGCGTTGAAGGCGCGCGAGACGGACATGCGGGGACCCTGACCCATGGATGGCCAGCACAGGGACTAGCTCGGCCCTCGGAACGCCAATGGTCGGTTTGTGGATCCAATGGGGAGGTCTGCGAATTCTTGGCACCCTTAGGAGCGGATAGACAGCGCAACGTATCATGCAACATTATGAGTTGCATGATACGGAATAGCAGGTTGTCGGGCGTGCTGCACGTCCTCCTCCACATGGCCGAGGCCGACGGGCCCGTCACGTCCGAGCGGTTGGCCGTGATGATGGGGACCAACCCGGTCGTGGTGCGCCGGACGATGGCGGGGCTGCGCGACCTGGGGCTCGTCGTATCCGGGAAGGGGTACGGCGGCTGGACCATCGCTTGCGACCTCGACCGGGTGACCCTGCACGACGTCTACGTCGCCCTGGGCTCGCCGGAGGTCTTCGCGATGGGACACCGGAGCGAGGAGCCGACGTGCCTCGTCGAGCATGCCGTCAACGCCGCGCTCGCGGGCGCCTTCCGCGACGCCGAGGCCCTGCTGCTCTCGCGGCTGGGCGACGTCACGCTGGCCCGTCTCAGCGCCGATTTCCACGCGCGATTGACGAAGCGCGGATCATGCGGCCCGGAGGCCAATCCAGATGACACATAGCGCCCGGCCGGAACCGATGGACTTCGTGGCGGCCTTCTCCAACCCGGAGGCCGCCGCACGGTATGCCGACGGCCCGCGCCGCTTCGTGCCGGGCTTCGAGGCGCTGCACCGGATGACGGGCATCCTACTCGCCGAGCACGCCGCGCCCGACGCGCGCGTCCTGGTCCTGGGTGCCGGGGGCGGGCTGGAACTGCGTGCCTTGGCCGAGGCACACCCGGGATGGACCTTCGTCGGCGTCGATCCGGCGGGGGAGATGCTCCGCCAAGCGGAGCGGACCCTCGGACCGCTCATGAGCCGTGTCACCCTTGTCGAGGGCTACATCGACGATGCGCCGGTCGGCCCCTTCGACGCGGCGACCTGCCTGCTCACCCAGCACTTCCTCGACGCGGCGGCGCTCGAGGACACCGTCAGCGCCTTGTTCAAGCCTTACGGGCCGCCCTGCGCGACGGCCCCTAGAACCTGGAGCGGCCGGCCCCGCCGAACAATGCCCAGGCCGGCCATCCGCGCGACTGCCGGCGTCAGCTTCGCCAATGGCCCATAGCACCCGCTTCACCGGAGCGCGACGCTTAAAGGTTGTGCGCCCTGGCCACATGCACGGCGCGCCGCAGGACGCGTGACAGATCCATCACGGAGTACGGCTTGCGAAGCAGGTCAAAGCCGTGCGTGCCCTCGGCGGCGAGTACGTCATTGCACCCGGAGGTCAGCACGACCGGGATCTCAGGGTATCTCCGGCGAATTTCGGTCGCGAGCTCGACCCCGTTCATGCCCGGTATCACCACGTCCGATAACACTACCTCGAACCTTGAGGGCGCGCGCTCGATTTCATGGAGCGCCTCTGCGGCGTCCTTCGTCCACACCGTGGAGTATCCGAGTTCGCGCAAGGCCTGCTGGGCGAAGGCCCCGACGTCGAGGTTGTCCTCAACGACGAGGACGCGGGTGCCGTAGCCTTCGGTGAGCGCCTCCGGTTCCGCGACCGGCCCCGCTGCATCGGCGACATCAGCCGAGACGCGGGGGAGGTAGAGAGTGAAGGTCGTGCCCTTGCCGAGCTCGCTCTCGACAACAATCTCGCCGCCAGTCTGCTTGGCGAACCCAAACACCTGGCTCAGCCCGAGCCCCGTGCCCTGTCCGACCATCTTGGTCGTGAAGAAGGGCTCGAAGATCCGCTCTAAATTCTCGGGCGCGATCCCCGCGCCGGTGTCGGAGATAGAGACCGCCACGAAGTCGCCCCGGCGGCCCAAGTGCGTCCTGACGGATGGTATTTTGTCGGCGCGGGCCAGCCGAATGCGCAGGTGGCCCTCGCCATCCATTGCATCGCGGGCATTGACCACCAGGTTGACCAGCGCGGTGTCGAAATTGGCTCGGGTCGGCGCTAACATGCAGGTACTGCGGCTCTTCCAGGGGTAGGTCGAGCTCGATTTGAACGCGCGCACCCGTGAGTGTCCACACCATGTCGGACACCGCGGCCACCGCGCGGTCGGCCGCAAAGGTCTCTGGCCGGAGCGCCTGCCGACGGGCGAACGCCAGGAGCTGTGCGGTGAGCTTCGCGGCGCGGTCCCCCGTGTCGGAGATGGCGCCGAGATAGCGCTGCCGGCGCTCCTCGGCCAGGTCGGGCCGCTTCAGAAGGTCGGTTGAGGACTTGATGACCGTCAGCAGGTTGTTGAAGTCATGGGCCACGCCCCCTGTCAATTGCCCCACGGCCTCCAGCTTCTGCGACTGCCGCAGTTGCTCCTCCAAGGCCCGGCGTTCGTTGACGTCGCGACCGGCGGCGTAGAAGTGGTCGCCCCTCGGGATGGCGTTCCAGGATACCCACCGATACCCGCCGTCCCGCTGGCGGACGCGCACGTCGACGTCGTCCAGGGCGACGCCTGACCCGACCCGCTCGAAAGCCCTGACGGACATACCCAGGTCCTCGGGGTGCACGAAGGCGTCGAAGCGCGCCCCCACGACATCGCCGGGCTTCCAACCGAGCATCTCGGTCCAGGCGGCGTTCACTTTCCGGAAAATGCCGTCGAGCCCGCAGACCGCGAAGAGGTCGCGGCTGGCTCGCCAGACCATGTCGCGCTCGTCTGCGCGTTCCTGCGCAGCGGCCTCAAGGTGGCCTTCGAGACGTCGCCGGTCCGTGATGTCGTTGAACAGGACGGCGACCCGGTGCTGCTCAGGCTCGCCCACTCGCAGGGCGTGGACGTCGTACCACCGCCCCGGAGCCACGGTGCCGCTCTCGAACCTGACGGGAATGCCCGTGCGAGCGACCTCCCCATAGGCGTCGAACCACGAACGTTCGTGGCCGGGCGCGAGCTCGGTCATCCAGCGGCCGGCGGCATCGCGCAGGCCCGTCTGTACCTCGAAGGCCGGGTTCACCTCGACGAAGCGGTAATCGACAGCCCAACCCTTGGCGTCGAAGCGCATCTCGATGATGCAGAATCCGCTGCCGACGGTGTTAAACAGGGCGCTGTATCGGGCCTCCCTCTCGGCGAGCATGCCCTCGGCGGTCCGGAAGCGGGTGACGTCGAGCTGACTCGCGAAGAAGTACCGGAGATCGCCCTCCGGGCCAAAGACCGGACCGACGTAGAGCTCGTTGCGGAAAGGCGTGCCGTCGCGGTGGTAGTTCAGGATCTCGACCACGACGTCGCGCCGGCCTGCGATGGCATCGCGGACCTTGGCCACGTCCGCGGGGTCGGTGCCCGGCCCTTGGAGGAAGCGACAGTTGCGCCCGATCAGTTCCGCAGCGTCGTAGCCGCATAGGTTCTGGAAGGCACGATTGGCGAAGACAATGGGGTTGTCCGGCAGGTTGGGGTCGGTCACGATCTGCGGCATGCGGGTTTTCTCCGAAGCCGTGAACAGGAGGTCGGCCGACGCTGCGGAGGTGAACTGCCCGCGCTCTGGCCGACGCAGGCCGTCCTGCCGCTCGGACTCCAGCATCGCCAGGCGGTGTTCAAGCTCGCGTTCGCGCTGTCGCATCCTGTCGATCTCGGCGTCCATGGTTCCCCTCGGTCGCATCCGTGGATATCCGCCGCCGCGACGACGCGGCTCGATCCAGCGAGGCCCTTCGGCGGACACGCCTGAGCTGGCCGCAGCAAGCTCCGGTCGTCCGTGGCTACGAGATGCGGAGCACACGCGCAGGCGCCGCGCGGCCACCGAGCGAGATCGAACACGCGACGGCGATGATGTGGGCTCCGGTGGCCTGAAGCTGCGCGGTCAGCGGCTTTGGAACCGGCTGCGACAAACCCATTATGACGCTCACGACAGCACGCTGTGGTGAGCGCAGTAGGTTGCCAAATCTGAGTCACCCCTGACTGCCACAGTCGGAGATGCCTCCGCGGACACGCTTCGAACGCGCCGCGCATGGTTGGGCCTGGTCGTCGATGTGTTGTGCCTCAACCCGCGACCTGATCGAAGCGGGTGACGCCTTGGTGCAGGATCTCGGCCTGACCAATGCCCGCTGGCAGGTGCTCGTGGCCATCGCGTTCGCGCTATCGCCCGCCCCGCTCCTCGTCGCCCACATCGCCCGCAACATGGGCCTCGTCCTACAGTCGGTGCAGCGCGTCGTCGACGACATCCGCGCCGACGGGCTGGTCCGGATCGAACCCAATCCCCATCACCGCCGCGCGCGCTCGTCGCCACGCCCACTCGCGGCAAGGCCGCCTGCGGGCAGGCCATGGCACGCAAGGACGTTTGCCGACTTCCTCACCGAAGGTCTGTCGCCCAAGGCCATCGATGTGCCGGCAATCTGGCTACGTGCCCTCCAGAAGCGGATCAGCGCCTTCCACGGACACATCGCATCCATCGCCGCCTCTACCGAAAAGAAATCCAGGAATGATCCGCGCCGAGACCCACGATCCGGCATCAAAAAGTTAGCGCTCAGAGATGGCCAGCAATCGAATACAGCTCAGCCGATTACAGAGCAGGATCGAGCCGTTGTCCTTAGCGGCGGAAACGACCCCCTCCATGGATGGCACGGCCGCCGTGGAATCCGCCACCCCGACGGCCGTACACGGCGCGCCCACCGTGGACGCGCGCCCCCCGATAGCCATAGGCACCGCCGCGGTAACCGTACACGGCCCCGCCTCGATAGCCATAGCCGGGCGTGCCGTAATAGCCGCCGTAGCCATTCGGCCGGCAGCCTCCATACGGACCGCGGTGGAAGCCAAGCCCGCAGCCGCCTGCGGCCTCGGCTCTGCCGATGCCGATCCGGCCCTGCTTGAGCGGGCCTATCCCGAGCAAGGCCACGAACGCGACGGCAAAGAGCGTCATCAGTCTTGATGGTCTCGTCATGGGGCACTCCAGCCAATACGTGCGCAAACGGTGCTCGGCACGCGCCCACTTGTTCGCGCTCCGCTTGAGCCGGTCCTACTCCACGGCACGGCTCTAGCGAGAGCCCTGGACGCCGGTGACCTAAACAGTAAAGCGAAGCCGCGAAGGGCGCTTGATTCGATGAGACAGTGACGTGACCGGCTTGCTTTGAGCCTGGCTGATGGAGAGGATCAACCAGAACTGAATGCAACCACCAGCGCGGTCAGTGTTACTGTCGCGATGAGACGCCCTTCCGGATCGACGTTTGGTGCCACGCTGCCGAGCTCGGCTCCCGTCAGGACGGCCAGCATCATCATAGAGTTCATGCTGATGAGGCGCGACGAACCAAGTAGGCCATAGATGGCAGAGAGAATCTGGGCGGCGTAGAGGCCGACCGCCACCGGCAGGCCAGCCAACGTAGCATAGGCCGTTGCCGTGACCAGAACGACGGTAGCGGCGGTAGGACCCGCAACGACTTCGAAACGAAACTGGGGCCGGCGATCAGCGATAAACCAAAACGGGTATTTTGGAGTGCGTGAGAACCTTCATAGTCTCGCTGCCGATCAAGAGGGCGGTAATGCCACGAGGACCATGCGAGGCCATGACGATGAGATCACAACCGCGGGTCTCAGCTGTTTCGATGATGGCTTCGAACGGTTGCCGGTCCTCGACTTTCACGGCGTCGCAAGACACACCGTCCCGCTTGGCCTTCTGCTCAGCGTCAACGAGCCTGCGCTCGGCGTCGGCTTGTGCGTGTCGCCAGTACTCATCCATGTACGTGTACGACCCGCCCAAGGCCATTTCTGGGAGCCGGTGAACTACCGTAAGCACTGTCACCTTTGCCCCCATAGTTTTGGCGAGCGACACGGCGTTTGTCACGGCCGAGGTGGAAAGTGCCGTTCCATCGGTTGGGACAAGAATGTGCTGGTACATCGGGATCTCTCCCAGGAACTTTGAAGCCTCAGTACGGGATGCACACGCCGGTGTACGCATCGTGATTGGCGTAAGGCCCACAGCCACCCTAGGTGTTCCCGTAGTAGCCGACCGCTGCGGCCGCACCGAGCCCGGCTGCGGCTATACCGTGACCGTACGGACGATAGCCAGCCCAGCCATAGCCACGGTATCCGTAGCGGCCGTAGCCCGACCGCGGTCGTCCTGCGATCGGCCCCGCCGCACCCCACGACGGACGCCCCACGCCCCCGCGGAAGCCGCCGCCACCTCGAAATCCGCCACCTCCCCCACGAACGCCGCGCGCATCGGTCCTTACGCTAGTCAGTATTAAGGTGGCGAAAGCCGTCGAGGCGATCAGAAGCGCTTTCATCAGCGTCTCACCCTGCTAGGGTTTGTTGTCAGCGCCGAGCCGAACCCGTACTCATCAAAGCGAGTAGATCTGTGGTCCGCTTAGCTTCGTTAACATCGCTGCCCGCAGCCTAGCGCTGATGCCGAGCTTGCTGCTTGATCAAGGAGGACACTCAGGGGCATATCCCCGCCGTGACATGTGCGGGCGGTTAGCTCGGCTGTGCTTAGTCATGGTCAATCTGGCCGAGCGAACGTTCGATCGGAACTGTACCTCCAACCCGTTCCGGCCACAACCACAGCAATGGCGCTGACAGTACAAGCCGGCGCATAACTGTCCCATTTAATCAAGCACCTCACTCATTTATAATTTATAGCCGCATTGTGGAGAATATTGATACAACATATATTATGACGAGCCTGTTTAACGATGCAAATTAGTTTGCAGTTCCGGACAAATAAGTACCTAGGATTTGTCCAAAATCGCGTATCACAACAATATATCTTATAATTTGCACTTAACATTACGCATGCTACTGCGATCGATTTCTGTTGGGAATAAAGCCATATATCGGGAAGTACTCACATGGCTATAGATGGAACTGAAGATTGTTCTGGTAGATTAGATGTCGGCAATGACGGCTGTCTTGATGGAGCATGTTATGATCAGTTTTCATCTGCCGAACTTGACGAAAAATTCTATAAGAGACATCTTGAGTTTGACAATGTCGTCTTCTCGGAAGCGAACAGTCCGCGTGAGCGATACGAAGCAATAGCGCGATCAATGCGCGATATTCTATCTCAACGTTGGCTGCGTACGGATGAATTTTACTCGGCCAGAGATTGTAAGCGCGTTTATTATATCTCGATAGAATTTCTAATTGGGCGCTTACTTGCAAACAATATCTTGAATCTTCGTATTGATCCGGCTGTAAAAAATCTCATAGAAAGCAAAGGTATTGACTGGCTTTCTCTGCTTGAGCAGGAATCAGATGCAGGCTTAGGAAATGGCGGCCTTGGTCGTCTTGCAGCCTGCTTTCTCGACTCGATGGCGATGATGCAAATTCCGGCCATGGGCTATGGCCTCCGGTATAAGTACGGAATTTTCCGGCAGTCCATCCGTGATGGATGGCAATGTGAAACAGCAGACCACTGGCTGAGGCGCACAGATCCCTGGGAAGTGGCTCGGCCACTTGAACAGGTTGAGATCAAGCTTGGATGCTCATTCGAGATCCGCGGCGGGACGCTTGCAGCAATTCCTGGACAGCCATCGATCCTTTTAGGGATTCCGTTTGACCGTCCAATCGTTGGCTATGGCGCTAAGACCATCAACACGCTTCGGCTCTGGGCCGCTGCAGCGCCCAATGCGTTTGGTTTTCAAACCTTCAGCACCGGAGATTTTGTGAGCGCGCTAGCGGAGCGCCTGACCGCTGAGTCTCTGACGCGAGTTCTTTACCCAGATGACTCTACGAGTACGGGACAGGGGCTACGTTTCGTCCAAGAGTACTTTTTAGTTGCATGCTCTCTCGGCGATCTCGTAAGGCGGTTTCAAAAAAACAACTCAGACTGGCGTTTGCTTCCAAATAAAGTTGCTATCCATCTCAACGATACCCATCCCAGCCTAGCTGTCGCGGAGTTGATGCGTATCCTTCTCGACGAGGCGAACATCGGCTGGGACGAAGCCTGGAATTTGACCCGCGAGACGCTTGCATACACAAACCACACACTTTTACCTGAGGCACTGGAGAAGTGGCCTTTCCGATGGTTTGAGCTGCTGTTGCCTCGACAACTTGAGATTATCCTGGAGATCAACCGCCGACTTATATATGAAGCACAGGCGCGATTTCCCATTGACGAGCAGCGTCATGAACGGATCAGCTTAGTTGAAGAGGGCCATGACCGAAAAATCCGCATGGCAAACCTGGCAATTGTTGGCTCACATAGTGTGAATGGGGTTGCTTCGCTCCACTCTCGGTTACTGCGAGAAAAGACATTTAAAGATCTTTCGGATATGTTCCCCGAGCGGTTTAATAATAAAAATAATGGAGTTACACCACGTCGTTGGCTACTGCTTGCCAATCCTGGCCTTGCCAAAACAATTACTGAAGCCATCGGCGACCGATGGATCACGGATTTTGGCCAATTGGAAAGGCTAAAGCAGCTTGCGAGCGATTCCGCACTTTGTGCTTCCATTCGCCAAGCCAAGTACGCCGCCAAATCACGACTCTCGGATTGGCTTAAGACGACGTCTGGGTTTAATATAGATCCAGATACGATATTTGATGTCCATATAAAACGAATTCATTAGTACAAACGCCAGCTGCTAAATGGACTGCGCATTGTCGTTCTTTACAACAGACTGCGTGAAAATCCAGGTCTTGTTGTAGCACCGCGAACATTTCTCTTTGCGGGCAAGGCAGCTCCCGCTTACCGCTCGGCAAAACTCATCATTAGATTTATCAACAACTTAGCTGGCACCATCGATGGTGACCCGGCAGTGAGGGGTCGACTAAAGGTCGTTTTCCTACCCGAATATTGCGTCTCTATGGCAGAGAGGCTGATTCCAACTGCCGACGTCTCTAATCAAATCTCGACCGCCGGCTATGAAGCCAGCGGCACAAGCAACATGAAGTTCATGATGAACGGCGCATTGACGCTCGGGACGCTCGACGGCTCAACCATTGAAATGGCTGAGACGATTGGTGCTGAACATTTTTTTCTGTTCGGATTGACTGCTGAGCAGGTGGTAGGAAGTCAGGGATGGTATAACCCAAATTGGCATTATGAGACCGAGTATGAAACGCGCGCAGATCTTGATCTTATATTATCGAAACATTTCAGCCGCCATGAACCTGGTTTCTTCGAGCCCCTGCGTGACATTTTACTGACGTGCGGAGATCGCTACCGACACCTAGAGGCTGTTATGGACCTGTCAGCTGTGAGGCTCAGATGATGGGCGATGAGCCTGTCCCGGAAAGCCTACCCGTCTGATGTGTCCGATGATGAGTGGGCATTGGTCGCCCCGTATCTGACGCTGGTCCGCGAGGACGCTGGCCAGCGCGCGCATCCGTTGCGGGAGGTGTTCAACGGGCTGCGCTACGTGGTGAAGACGGGCGCGCCGTGGCGCTGGATGCCCCACGACCTGCCGCCCTGGGCGGCCGTCTACCAGCAGGCGCAACGCTGGCTGCAGGCGGGCTGCTTCGAGCAACTGGCCGAGGACCTTCGCGCCGTGCTGCGCCTGGCGGCCGGGCGCAAGGCGGAGCCGTCGGCGGCCATCCTCGACAGCCGAACGCTGCGGGCGACGCCCGAGAGCGGCGAGCGGGCCGGCTACGATGGGGCCAAGCGCAAGCAGGGCTCGAAGCTGCATATGGCGGTGGACACGCTCGGCCACCTCCTGGCCCTGCATGTCACGCCGGCCAACGCCGATGACCGCGCCCAGGTCGAGCGTCTGACCAAGGCTGTGCAGGCGGCCACCGACGATCACGTCGAGATCGCGTTCGTGGATCAGGGCTACACGGGCGAGAAGCCAGCCACAGCCGCGCGCAGGCACGGCATCGAACTGGAGGTCGTGAAGCTGCCGGAGGCCAAGCGCGGCTTCGTACTGCTGCCCAAGCGCTGGGTCGTGGAACGCTCCTTTGCCTGGGCCACCCGCTTCCGCCGGCTCGTCAAAGACTACGAGCGCTATGCCAGCACGCTGGCTGACCTCCACATCGTCGCCTTCGTCTGCATCATGCTCAAAAAGGCCGCTCTACTCGCAGCCAGTTCATAACAGCCTCTAGCAGATTTTACGTCATATCTTGAGGCGGACAGGCGGATGCTTGAGACGTACGCAGATATTCAGGATTGGGGAAGGAAGGCTATTTGGAACATAGCAGGATCATGCCACTTCTCAGGTGATCGAAGTATTACTGAGTATGCCTCTGAGATTTGGGGCGCCCCGCCTGTTTCAGTTGCCCGATGAGGATGCGTGTAGATTACGATATTGAGCTTGATGATTTGCAAGCAGTGCCGCGAGATCACCAAGCACGGTAGGGCTCGGCAATGATGACGAAGATCGCTTTGATGAATAATCAGGATAAGCTCTGCTGCATCACAACCAAAGGCGCTCCGTCGCCGCTCGGTGCAACCTGTTGCCCCGAGGGAGTAAACTTTAGTGTCTTCTCAAAGCATGCAACTGGTGTTGATCTATTGTTGTTTAACGACGTTGATGATATCAGCGCCAAATATATAATTCACCTCAATCCTTCCACGAGCCGCACTTATCACTACTGGCACACGTTTGTTCATGGCTTAATGGCAGGCCAACTGTACGCCTACCGCGTTTATGGTCCATTCGAGCCTTCCTCAGGTCTGCGATTCGATCCGACGAAGGTGGTCCTCGACCCCTATGGCCGCTGTGTAGCCGTTCCAACGAACTACATTCGTGCCGCGGCATGCCAGCCTGGCGACAATGCAGCCCAAGCAATGAAGAGTGTCGTTGTGGATCCATCCCTCTATGACTGGGAGAGTGACACTCCACTACGGCGGACCTCTGCGCAAACAGTTGTATATGAGGCACATGTGCGCGACTTTACATACCACCCCAGCTCTGGTGTCAGTGAAAATAACCGCGGCACATTTGCTGGGCTTAGCGAAAAAATTCCATATCTTAAAAAACTACGAATTACGGCAGTCGAGCTGCTTCCAGTATTCCAGTATGATCCGCAAGACTCCCCGCCGGGCAAGACAAACTACTGGGGATACTCTCCTGTTTCTTTCTTCGCGCTGCATCAACTCTACAGTTCACGCGAGGATTGTCTAGGAGTGATAGACGAATTCCGCGATATGGTCAAAGCGCTGCATGCTGCGGGTATCGAGGTCATCCTCGATGTTGTGTTTAATCATACTGCAGAAGGCGACCAAAATGGGCCAACCTTGTCCTTTCGCGGATTCGATAATTCTGTATACTACACTATCGGGGAGGATGGGAGTTTCGCTAACTATACCGGAACTGGTAACACTCTCAATGCTAATCATCCGATCGTTAGAAGATTGATTTTGGACAGTCTCCGTTACTGGGTGCAAGAAATGCACGTAGACGGGTTTCGGTTTGATCTGGCGTCAGTTCTCGCCCGCGACGAAACAGGGCTTCCACTTTCAAGCCCGCCGGTCCTATGGGACATAGAATCAGACCCAGTACTCGCAGGTACAAAGCTTATCGCCGAAGCCTGGGATGCGGCAGGTCTTTATCAAGTTGGTAATTTCGTTGGTGACAGCTGGAGGGAATGGAATGGGCGATTCCGCGATGACGTTCGCGCATTTTTTCGCTGCGAGGTAGGTTCTGCAGCGCGGATCGCGGACCGACTGGTGGGAAGTCCTGCACTCTACGAGCATAAGGGACGTGAGGCCGAGCAGAGCGTGAACTTTGTCACGTGCCACGATGGCTTCACTCTGAACGATCTTGTATCCTTTAATGGCAAGCATAATGAGGCGAACGGAGAGGATAATCGCGATGGCGCTGACGATAATCGTAGCTGGAATTGTGGATTTGAAGGTCCAACATCCGATCCCTTGATTGACAAATTAAGAAATCAGCAGATTAAGAATTTTCTCACTGTAACCATGGTTTCTCTCGGCATTCCAATGATCACAATGGGCGATGAGGTGCGTCGCACGCAGTTCGGTAATAACAATGCATATTGCCAAGACAACGAGACGAGCTGGTTTAACTGGAGTTTGGTGCACAAGCACGCTGACGTACTCCGATTCACAACTTTGCTGGTTGCAAGGCGTGTTCTGCGAAGCATTGACCATGAAATGCAACGCATCAGCCTCGGTCAGCTGATTCAGAAATCTAATAAAACGTGGCATGGTACGAAACTATATTGTCCAGATTGGGGCGCGCGTTCGCATAGTTTTGCTTTAGAAGCGGAGCTTCGCCGAGAAAAAATCAAATTTTATTTGTTGCTAAACGCATTCTGGGAGCCTTTAGTATTTGAGCTGCCTCCGACAGGTAGTACTGATGGCGCTGTTTGGTGCCGCTGGATAGATACATCCATGCAGTCTCCCGACGACATCGTTCCGTGGTTGGAGGCGCCTTCGGTTAGTGGCTCAACGTACGAAGCGAGCGCACATTCTGTAGTTGTATTAATCAGGAGTTTGTTGTAAGAGCTTTTCCTTTATATCTGTCAAATTGTAGATTTTATACCCGCTGCCTACCTACTCGTTTTGTCAGGAATTCGCCTGACTGACGCCCGGGAGGCGCGCCTCGCCCGGATGTGGCGTGCGTTCCGCAACGGGGGACTTGACCGTGGCACTCAGGACGCGACCCGGGTGCTGCGCATCTGGGGATCGGTGAACCCGAAGTCGAACACGGTCTGCTGCCGCCTCTGGCCCACCCTGATTGAGGACCTACAGCGCTGCCGGGTGGACGCGCTCGCCGACGCGGTCCTGCCCCTGACCAACATCGCCTATTGGCAGCGGATGGAGGAGCGGGCCGCGCTGCCGCCCCGGCCCGAGCGCCCGGCCCGCGCGCCGCGCGCCGCCCCCTACGCCTGCAAGGCGGGGGGCGGGGAACGGAAGCTTGGCGACCTGCTCCGCCTGCGCGAGCGCCGCGGTCGCATCGCTACGGACCAGCAGCACATTTGGGTTTTCCTGGCCGTCAATGCCTACGCCCGGGCGAAGGGAGGCGACCCGGGCACGTGGGCGTCCTTGCTGGCGCCTCTGGCCGGCCTGAGCGTGGCGGAGGCCCTTGACTGCCTGGGGACGCTGGGCCGCCGGCAGGAGCGCAAAGAGGCCGGCGAGACCGTCGAACACGGCTCGCAGGCCTGGAACCCGCTTTACCACTACAACTGCGCGAAGCTGGCCGACCTGCTCGGCCTGACCGAGGCGGAAGCGAACGCCGCCGGCCTCAATTTTGTCCGGCCTGGTAAGGGCGTCGCGGTGCCCGACATCGAGCGGAAGGGGGCCGAGCGTGTGCGGGACGGGGCCGTGCCCCAGGCAGCTGCAGCAGCCCTCCGCAAGGTCAAGCTGATCGAGTTTCGGGTAGTGTCTCAGTTTGAATTTAGGCGGGCTTGGGGTCCTCAAGGGACATGGTTTGCTCAAAAATATCGTTTTTTATTTTCTCAAGTAAAAAGGTTGTTTTGAATGCAAGCTCCGCAATAAAAATTAAAAATCGACAAACTTATCAGAACTATTAATCGTTTACAATAGAAAGGATATATTTTTGGTTCTCCTTGATCTCTATGCGGCGTTCAGCGAATTTTCTTTTAGCGTCTCCATTCATTGGCGACCTTGATACGCTTCCTATACGGCCCTCGCTTACCCGGCTTCGGCGCAGCCGCCTCTATCAATGCCGCCATGTCTTCTATGCTCCACAGTCGATCCGACACGCCCATCGCCATGACCGGGCTCGTCCGATGCTTCTTGTGCAGCTTCACGAAGTTGTACCAAACGGTGTCGGGCGCGACCATATGGGCGTGGTTCTCGAACCTTTTCGAGAAGGCATTCGATAGGCGCGTGAGGCGCTTCGTCTGCATCCACATAGTGAGGTTCTGCCGTTCCACGTAGGACGTGGAGACGTCTGGCCGGCGACCTAATGCGCCAATGGCGAGGCTGCGCAACTCAGCTGCCCTCACGGTCTCGCCGGGTTCGGGGCACCTTATCGTCAGCGTCGTAACCACGCCGTAACAGCCGTCACGGTTACAGAAGGCTCATTATCCGATGCCGATCACACTCAGGGATTCGGCCGGCCTCCGAGCGAGACAGCGCGCGGTTCGCACTTCACAGCGTACCACGCGGCTGCTACACACATGTCAGTCACAGCGCCTACAACATATTGATTTAAATCGTAATTTTTTAAGCAGGTTCCCGTCCTGCCGGGCCCACCACGCTCCTTCTTGCGCCGAACGTATCCGCCAAGACGCGCAGCAGCGCCCGAATCCGACGGCGCGCGGGCGATGATCCGCACTGCGTTGATCCGGCGCCGCGCTTCGCCTGCCGGAGGCCGGCAGCCGGGCGGAAGAATTGCTGGCGCGCACAATTAACCGTGGCGCGAGGACGCTCGAACAACTTTCCGTCGTCTCGCGAGTTGAGGTTCGGGGGGCCCTGAATGGAGACAGGGCATGAACGGTCAGGCCGAAACCCGTATCACCGAGCGCAACCGAGCCCGCACGGCGCGCATGAAGGCGGCGATCTTCGTCGAGCCGGGGCGCATCGTGCTGGATGAGAAGCCGGTCCCCGAGATCGGGCCGCTCGATGCCCTCATCCGCATCACGACGACCACGATCTGCGGCACCGACATCCACATCCTCAAGGGCGAGTACCCAGTCGCGCGCGGCCTGACGATCGGCCACGAGCCGGTCGGGATCATCGAGCGGCTCGGCAGCGCCGTCCAGGGGTTCCAGGAGGGGCAGCGGGTGGTGGCCGGCGCGATCACGCCGTCCGGGCACAGCGCCGCCTGCCTCTGCGGCTGCCTCTCGCAGGACGGTCCGGACACGAAGTACGGCTTCAAGCCCATGGGCGGCTGGCGCTTCGGCAACACCATCGACGGCTCCCAGGCCGAATACCTCCTCGTGCCCGACGCCATGACGAACCTCGCCCCCGTTCCGGACGATCTGAGCGACGAGCAGGTTCTCATGTGTCCCGACATCATGTCGACGGGCTTCTCCGGGGCGGAGAGCGGGGGCGTGCGGATCGGCGACACGGTCGCGGTCTTCGCCCAGGGGCCGATCGGCCTCTGCGCCACGGCCGGGGCGCGGCTGATGGGGGCCACGCGGATCATCGCCGTGGAATGCGTGCCTAAGCGCCAGCAGGTCGCCCGCAGCATGGGTGCGGACGAAATCGTGGATTTCTCCAAGGAAGATCCGGTCGATGCGATCCTGCGGATCACCGACGGCCGGGGCGTCGATGTGGCGATCGAGGCGCTGGGGCGGCAATCGACCTTCGAGGCCGCCCTGCGCGTGCTGCGCCCGGGCGGAACGCTCGCCTCCCTCGGTGTCTATTCGGAGGATCTGCGCATCCCGCTCGGCCCCTTCGTGGCGGGGCTCGGCAACCACACCATCGTCACCACGCTCTGCCCCGGTGGGAAGGAGCGGATGCGCCGCCTGATGTCGGTCGTTGCCTCGGGCCGCATCGATGCCCGCGCACTCGTCACGCACCGGTTCAGGCTGGAGGCGATCGAGGAGGCCTACGACCTCTTCGCGCACCAGCGCGACGGCGTGTTGAAGGTCGCGATCACGCCCTGATCCGCCGCTGCGGGCGGAGTGAGGGCGCGCAGCCGAGCGATTGCGCGCCCTCACGCGGCTGACAGGCCCTCAGGCCGTTTGACGGGCATTCTGGCGGTGGGCTGGTTCCGCCTTGACCCGCTCCGGTAACGCCTCAAGCGGAATGACCTCTTAGCGTGTCTGACGTCGCAGTGGTTTGCGCAATCCTCCTGCCCGCATTCACGGAGCGTAAACGCGTCCCGTCCCATCATCGTCGGACGAGCGTAACCTCTGCCCAGAAGTTTCACGACGGTGTCGGGGCTGTACAGAGGCGGCGTCAGCGAAGACGAAGTGATTGAAACCCTCCCGGCCTGCCCCGCACAATCGAACCCACCAAGCGCCGGACACATTGAGGTCGCGGTTCATCGGCGACGTGGGTGGGATTGCTGCGGTCGAGCTCTCGCTCGTGATCTTGCCGCTCTTCGTCCTGATGATGGTGATCGCGGAGGCTTCGCTCTTCGTGTTCGCCCAGCAGCAATTCGATCTCTCGGTTCAGCGGGCGGCACGCCTCCTCCGAACGGGGGACGTTCCAAGAAGAGGCGACCGGCGCCGATCCGGCGCAGTCCCTGCGTGGTTTGCTCTGCGGCACCGGCATCCGGCTCTACCAATGCGATGAGATGCGGGTCGATCTCGTGCGCACCGCCACCTTCGCCATCAAGCAGATCGCGCCGGCCTACGATGTCGCCCGCGGCGACTGGGCCGCCGGGTTCGGTACGCAGTTCACCTGTCCGTCGGGCGGCGGCATCCATGTCCTGCGTGCCGCCGTGCCGATCTTGCGGCCCTTCAGCTTCCTCGACTTCACCGGTCAACGCATGCCCGGCGGCAAGCAACTCCTCACGGCGACGGCTGTCTTCCGCACGGAGGATTATGCGGACAAGCCGTGTGCATGAGGCCGCGGAATCACCTCTGGACTGGACGGCGCGCCGCAGCGGTCACGCATGCGTTCGGTCGGGCCGAAGGCGGTGTGAGCGCCATCGAATTTGCCTTCATCGCACCGGTCCTCGTGATCCTGTTCATTGCAGCGATCGAGATCCCACGGGCGATCGCGACCAATAACCGTCTGGCCCAGGCCACGATCGCGATGGCCGACCTGGCCTCCAAGAACGATTACGCTGACATCAACGACGTGTACGCGGCCGCTCAGGTCGTGGCCGCTCCCTACAGCTTGGCCGGAACCGGCATCGTGCTGACCGCGGGCGGGGTCTATCAGGTGGGCAACGACTTCGTGGCCAGGGTCTGCTCCAGCGTCCAATCGGGGGACAAGGCGCGTATCGTCGGCTCGGATATCGGGCCGCCGCCGGCGGGGACGGCGTTGAAAGGCGACCGCTTCGTCATGGCCGAAACGCGGCTGTCCTACCGGCCGCTGTTTTCCTTCTTTCCGGTTCTCAACACCTTGACCTTCACGGGCAAGGCCGCCTGGCCGGTGCGCGAGGGGATCGCCACCAATGGACAGGCTGAAGTTGTCTTGCCGGGTGGAAAGCCATGTCCGCCTTGATCCGGACCGCATCACTCGATCGCGTTGCTGGCCCGATCGGCCCATCCCTCCGTCCGTGACGCTGAAGGAGAGGCTTCTCGTCGTGAAGGGTGCGTAAACCGTACGCACACTGCTCGGTCCTTGCGCAATAGACCCTATTAACGCGGGAGAATTATCCCTTCGGACAGGGACGCAGCCAGCAACAGGTCAACAGTCACGATGGTGGCGCGAGACGTAAACGGAGGGTCGACGCGTACGATTCGGTGGAGGCAGCCCTTCGCGCGCCTGTGCCGGCAGAATGACGGCTCGGTCGCGGTGATCTTCGCGCTGGCGGGCTCCACCCTGATCGGCCTGGTCGGAGGGGCGATCGATTACGCACGGTTTGCCTCCGCGCGCACCAATCTGCAAAGCGCGGTCGATGCCGGCGTGCTGGCCGGCGGCAACGCCCTCAAGCTGGTCGTGTCGAGCAGCGAGTCCATCGTCGGCCTGACGACCCAGACGATCCAGGCCGAGGCGAAAGCCGGCGCCGACGCCCCGGTCTCCATCCAAGTCACCGTCGCCTCCGACAAGACGAGCGTCGAGGCGCGCGCCGAACAGGTCATCAAGCTCACGTTCGGGGCCTTCGTCGGCATGGCCTCGATCCCGATCTCGGCCCGCGCCCGGGCGAGCGTCGTGGGGCGGATGCGCCTGTGCATGCTGGCGCTCGATCCCGCGGCGGCGGGTGCGTTCAACCTGGAGCGCAACGCGCAGGTCACGGCCTACGATTGCGCCCTCTACTCGAACTCCGTCAGCCGCTCGGGGATGGTCGGTCGCGACGGCGCGCTCGCCCGGGCGCAGACGATCTGCTCGGCAGGAGGCTTCAAGGACGACCGGGCGAACTTCACGCCCAGCCCGCAGACGAGCTGTCCCGTCATTGAGGATCCGCTCCGCAACCGGCCGGCCCCGCCGGTCGGGAACTGCGTGAACCTGCCCGAGATCCTCCGCCTTGCCGATCTGCTGACCGGCAAGAGCAAGGGCAACAACGTCATCGCAACGCCGTTCACCCTCGATCCCGGCACCTATTGCGGCGGCTTGCACATCACGAAGAATGCCGTCGTCACCCTGCGGCCGGGCATCTACGTCATGAAGGACGGCCCGCTCATCGTCGACAAGAGGGCGACGATGACGGGCAAGGATGTCGGCTTCTACTTCGTCGGAAACAACAGCGGCCTTCTCTTCGACAAGAGGACGACCGTGGACCTGACAGCGCCGACGACGGGGGCGATGGCGGGCCTGCTGATGGCGGAGGACCCGTCCGTCGCCCTGCCGACCGATCCGGTGCTGGCCGTCGATACGCTTCTTGGCGACATCGTCACGCCGACGCCCCTGCCGCTCAACGCAAGCAAGCCGATGCGGACCTACCGCATCATCAGCGACAACACTCGCACCATGCTCGGGACCATCTACCTGCCGGCCGGTCGCCTCGTGATCGATTCACAGCGGCCCGTGGCGGATCTCTCCGCCTATACGGTCGTCGTGGCCCAGCAGATCAATCTCTACGAGGGCCCGAACCTCTACCTCAACGCGGATTACAACCGTTCGAGCGTTCCGCTCCCGAAGGGGGTCGGCCCGATCTCGGGGCGGCTCGTCATCAGCCAATAGAGCATCGTTTCGAAAGGTGATCACCGGCCTTTGGGAAAAACGATGCAAGAACATGATCTTAGAGCGTCGTCCTGGATTGATTATTCAGGACGACGCTCTCGCCATCGCGATCCGTGCCGGAGCACCGATCCGCCCCGTCGCGAGACCTTTGCCGCGAGACAGAACCCGTGCGTGCGCCTCTCTCGAACCCGATCCGCTCGCTCTCCGGGCGGCTGGCCCTGGCGGTGGCCAGCGCCGTCGCCGTCGCCCTGCTCCTCCTGACCGGTCTGTCGACCTGGCGCGAGGTCGAGCGCTACGCCGCGGCCAAGCGGGATCTCCTTCGGATGACGGCGCAGATCCTGGCCGCGAGCGCCGCGCAAGCGACCGCCCAGGGCGACGAGGCGGCGGCGCAGAGCACCCTGCGGGCGATCGCCCACGGGGAAGCCCTGGTCTACGCGTCGGTCGAGCGGGCCGACGGGGACATCCTCGCCGAGCAGGGCATCGGATTGCGCCTCTCGAACGACATCGATCTCGATCAGGGCGCCGTCTCGCCGCTCGATCTCATGACGACGCGGACGCTGCGCGTCTCGGTTCCGATCCTGGAGAACGCCCGCCCCATCGGCCGCGTCGTCCTGGTCTCGGATAACCGCGATTTGGCCGAGCGGGTCGCGGAAGTCGGCCTGACGGCGGGGTTTGCCGGGCTGCTCGCCCTGGCGCTCGGGCTTGCCGTCTCGATGGGCCTGCAGCGCAGCGTCACCCGGCCCCTGGCGGCGCTCGCCCGGACCATGGATGGGGTGCGCCTCGGCCACGACTATTCCCGGCGCGCGGAGGCCGGCAGCGGCGAGGTCGGCGCGCTGGCCGAGAGCTTCAACGACCTCTTGCGGGCCGTGAACGAGCGTGACCGGGCGATCGCGCGCTACAATGCGGGCCTGGAAGAAGAGATCCGACTGCGGACTCACGACCTGATCGAGGCCAAGCAATCCGCCGACGAGGCCAACGCGGCCAAGTCCGTGTTCCTCGCCACCATGAGCCACGAGATCCGCACGCCGATGAACGGCATGCTGGTGATGGCGGAACTCCTGGCCTCGGCCGACCTGCCGCCGCGCCAGCAGCGCTACGCCAAGGTCATCGCCCGCTCTGGCCAATCCCTGCTCGCCATCATCAACGACATCCTCGATTTCGCGAAGGTGGAAGCCGGCCGCCTGGAGGTGGAGCGGATCCCGCTGAGCCCGCGCGACGTCGCCGACACCGTCGTCACCCTGTTCGCCGAACGCGCCCGGTCGGCGGGGCTCGACCTCGCGGCGCAGATCGATGGCGACGTGCCGCGCTCCCTCCTCGGTGATCCCGTGCGCCTCGGGCAGGTGCTCGGCAACTTCGTCTCGAACGCGCTCAAGTTCACCGCCACCGGCCATGTCCTGGTGCGGATGGAAATGGAGCACGAGTCGTCGGGTCGGGTCCTGCGCATCGCCGTGTCCGATACCGGCATCGGCATCCCGCAGGACCGGCTGTCGGGGATCTTCACCGCCTTCACCCAGGCCGACCAGTCGATCGCGCGCCGGTTCGGCGGCACCGGGCTCGGGCTGTCGATCGCCGAGCGCCTGATCGCCGCCATGGGCGGCCGCGTCGGCGTCGAGAGCCGTCTCGGCGAGGGCTCGATCTTCTGGGCGCGCATCCCTGTCGAGGGCGCGGAGGGCGCCGAGCCCTCGATCCGCCGCGCACCCGCTTTGCCCGCCGCTGTCCGCCTCGGTGCGCTGGGCGGTGCGACGCGCGCCGCGCTCACGGCCGATCTTCAGGCCGCGGGCTTCCATTCCGTCGAATCCGGGGAGGGTCACTGGATCGTCGAGGCGGCGGAGCTTCTGGCGAGCGGTCGTCGCCCGGAGGGTGCGGGCCGGGTCATCGCCCTGGTGCCGATCGGCGACACCTCCGGGCCCGAACTCCTGCGAGCGGGCTTCGCCGACGCCGTGCTGCGCCGTCCCCTCGCCCAGGCCGAGTGGCGCCCGCTGCTGGCCGCCCTCGCCGACGGCACCGCCCTCGCCGTCGAGGCCCCGGCAGCCGACGAGAGCGCCGCGGCCGCCCTGCCCTCCTTTGCCGGCGCGCGGGTGCTGCTCGCCGACGACAGCGCCGTCAACCGCGAGGTTGCGGCCGAAGCGCTCGGCCGCTTCGGCGTCCACGACATCGTCTGCGTCGAGGATGGTGCGGCCGCGGTGGAGGCGGCCGCCGCGCACCAGTTCGATCTCGTTCTGATGGATGGCAGCATGCCGGTGCTGGACGGGTTCAGCGCGGCCATCGCCATCCGCGCCCGGGAGGCGCGGGACGGGGTGGTCCGCGTGCCGATCGTGGCCCTGACCGCGCATGTCGTCGGCGACGGCGCCGAATCCTGGCAGGCGGCGGGGATGGACGGCATGCTCGCCAAGCCGTTCACGCTGGCGCAGCTCGGCAGCCTGCTGGCGCAGCATCTGCGGGCCGCGCCGCTGCGCGATCCGGCTGACATCGTGACGTCGGAGGCGCCGCGGATTTCTGACGATGTGCTGCTCGACGAACCGACGATCGCCAATCTGGAAGAGCTCGGCGACCGCGACTTCCTCGCGCGCATCCTCCGGCTCTACATCGCCCAGGCGCCTCAGGCGCTGCTGGAGCTCGAAGCCGCCCTCGCCCGCGGCGACGCCCCGGCCGTGTCCCGCGCCGCCCACGGCCTCAAGTCGATGAGCGCCAATATCGGTGCGGCGCAGGTGAAGGATCGCGCGGGCGCCATCGAGCGCACGGCGCGCGACGGCGACCTGTCCCGCCTCGCCGACGCGGCGTCCGGCCTGGACGGCCTGCTCACCCGCACCGTCAGCGCGCTCTACCTCCGTCTCGACGTGCCCACCGGGAGCGCCGAGGGCGAACAGAGCGAGATGGCTCACGCGATCGGCGGGTAGCGCAAAGCTGGCTGAGGGGTGGATGAGCCTGTGACGGACGATGCTTGAGGCGACACGCCGATGCCGTGTCCGGTCCCTGCCGGGCCGGGCTGGCGCGCCGCGACGCTCTGAAGCTTCGAGCGCGCGAAAAACCGGATCAGGCAGCCGCGAAGGCGGGGTCGCGGCCGAGATCGAGGAAGGCCTGGACGTCGGCCCAGCGGCTCAGGAACGCCGCGACGATGGCCGGGTCGAAGTGGGAGCCGGCGTTCTCCTGCAGAAAGACCCGCGCATGCTCCGGTGACCAAGCCGGCTTGTAGGGACGCTGCGTCGTCAGCGCATCGAAGACGTCGGCCACCGCGACGATGCGGCCGGACAGGGGGATGGCCTCGCCCCTCAGGCGATACGGGTAACCGGTCCCGTCCCAGCGCTCGTGATGGCTTCCCGCGATCTCGGCGGCGAGCCGCATGACGGGCGAGTCGCTGCCGCCCAGGATGCGCCGTCCCCGGTCGGCGTGCTGCTCCATCTCCCGGCGCTCCTCGGGGGTGAGAGCGCCCGGCTTGAGCAGGATCGCGTCCGGTACGGCGATCTTGCCGACGTCGTGCATGGTCGCGGCCAGACAGAGCTGCCGGGCGTCGGATGCGGGCATCCGCATCGCCTCGGCGATCAGCCCGACATAAGCGGAGACGCGTGCGATGTGATCGCCGGTGTCGGAATCGCGGTGCTCGGCGGCGCGCATGAGGGTCGAGACGATCTCGCGCTCGCGCTCCTCGACCAGGGCCACCGCCGCCGCGACCTCGCGGGCGAGTTGCGCGGCGTGGTCGCGCTGCGCCCGGTGGGCCGCGGAGAGGGCGAGCAGGTTCGTGACGCGGGCACGGATCTCGACCGCGTCGGCGGGCTTGGTGAGGAAGTCGGTCGCTCCCGCCTCCAGCGCCTCGCGGCGCAGGCTCCGCTGGTCGTGGCTCGTCACCATGACCGTGGGAACGTTGGTAAGGCCGGGAATGCGCCGCACCGCCCGGATGAACGCGACGCCGTTCATGTCCGGCATCTCGTAATCGGTGATGACGACCCCGATCTCGGACGCCCGCGCCTCCGCGAAGGCGAGCGCCTCGGCCGGCACGGTGAAGGCCTGCGGCGTGCAGCCGGCGAGCGGCCGCAACGAGGCGACCATCACCAGGTTGTTCATCTCGGCATCGTCGAGGACGAGAGCGAGCATCGAGTTTTGTCCCAGGCCTGACGGCACCCCTCGCCCAGCTGGCTGCTCGACGGCAACCTTATGGTGGACGGGCCCACTAACACCCCCGTCCATTGCTGAAAGGTGAAACCGGCTCCGGTTCTCCGCCGATGCGGTCGCCGCCGCGTGCGTGAGCGTTAGCGAAAGCTTGGTCGAATGCTCGAAACCGGCGCCGGGTGGGGCACGCGCGAAGGGCCCTTCAGCGGGACAGGAACAGCGGAACGGGGCAGCTTCGCAGCAGCGAGCGCGTCACGCCGCCGAAGAAGAACTGGCGCGCGCGGGAATGGCGATAGGCGCCCATCACGATCAGGTCGGCCCGGAACAGGCCGGCTTGGCTCCGCAGGGTTTCGCCGATGGAGCCGGAGACGGGCAGGTTGTTGACGGTGACGTTCACTCCGTGCCGCGCGAGGTGGGGCGCGAACTCGGCTCCCGGCACCGAATCGCGGATCTCCGCCGCGTCGCCGATCGAGACGATCTCGACCGCCTCGGCCGCACGCAGGAACGGCATCGCGTCGTTGGCGGCCCGTGCCGCCTGGGCGCTTCCGTCCCAAGAGACGATGATCCGGCTGCCGGCAAAGCCCGTGTGCCCCGGCGGCACCGCGATGACCGGGCGACCGCTCTTGAACAGGGTCGTCTCGATCGCCTCGCGGTCGAGGTCGCAGGTCCAGACCAATGCATCCAGAATCGCCAGATCGTGCAGCCGCGCCTGTTCCGCCAGCCGGTGGATGATGGCCGGATAGTGCAGGCTCGGCGTCTCGGTCGTGCACACGACGCCCGCCTGCGCCGCATCGCCCGCGGTGCGCTCCGCGATGGCACGAGCCAGCCGATCGAGGCGCCGGTCGATGTCCGCGACGGTCCCGTCGTCGAAACCGCTGATCCAGCGATTGTCGCCGTAGAGCCGCCAGGACGCCGACTGAAGCGTCAGGTGGGCGCCTGCGGCCCGGGCCAGCGACAGGCCGTACCCGACGGCCGGCGAATCCCTGTCGCTCTCGTTCTCGACGGCGATCCCGACGAGGACGTCGCGGATGCCAGTGAGCGCGGATGAGACGGGTTGGGACATGGCAGGACTCCGGTCTGAACCGCTCCATCGTTGGAGCGGCGGGCGCCCGCCAGCCTTGATCCAGCGCAAAGGATTTTTCCGCGCCGGATCAAACGGGGGAGACCACCGGCGGTAGCGCCATTTCAAAGGCGAGAGGTTGTGTCAGGCCGTCTCGGCGTTGAGGAACCAGCGAATTCATTTCTCGTTGTGCCTATTAATGCAGGCACAAATTGCGGTACGCATGAGAAATAGATCGAGATCTTCCGTTACGAGTTGAGTGATTGGCTTTTTATTTATCAAATGACATAATTTATGTAGAATTTATTCAAAAATTATCACCTCATCCTACGCAGAGACTTCCGGGATGGAATCGATGACGCTTTCCATGGCCGCGGCTGAGGCGATTCAGGGGGGCGGCGAAGCGCTGACGGCCGAGGACTTCCGGCAGACCCTCCACGAGGTCGGTGTCTGCATCTGGTCGCTGGACATTTCCACCGGCCGTGTCAGCGCTTCGCAGACCTGCGGCTGCCTCTTCGGTATTCCAACCGAACGTCTGACGAGCTTTGCCGCGACCCAGGATCTGGTCCACCCGGACGACCGCCAAGCCCGCGCTCACGCCATCGAGAGCGTGCTGCGGGACGGCGGCAGTTACGAGATCGAATACCGTGTCGTGCTGCCGAATGGGCGGGGTGGCTGGCTGCGCTCGCGGGGGCAGGTGCAGCTCGACGCCGAAGGCCGACCCCACCGGCACCGCGGGGTCGTCTTCAGCATCGAAGAGCAGAAGCAGGTGGAGGCGGAGCTGCGCGCCCGCGAGGCCCATCTCCGCTCGATCCTCGACACGATGCCGGAGGCGATGGTGGTCATCGACGAGGCGGGGCTGATCCACTCGTTCAACCCGGCGGCCGAACGCCTCTTCGGCTACGCGGCCGGCGAGGCGATCGGGCAGGACGTCCGCATCCTGATGCCGGAGGCGATGCAGGATGGACATGCTGCCGACCTCGAGCGCTATCGGCAGACGCGCCAGCGCCACATCATCGGCACCACGCGGTGCGTGACGGGCCGACGGCATGACGGCTCGACCTTTCCGATGGAACTGGCCATCGGCGAGATGCATTCGGGCGAGCGGACCTTCTTCACCGGCTTCATCAACGACCTCACCGCGCAGCGGCGGACCGAGGCGCGGCTTCAGGAACTCCAGTCCGAGCTGGGCCATGTCTCCCGCTTGAGCGCCATGGGCGAGATGGCGACGACGCTCGCCCAGCGAGCTGAATCAGCCGCTCGGCGCCATCACCAACTACACCAACGGCTGCCGCCGCCTCCTCGCCCATCCCGATCCCGAGACCATCGCGAGGGCACAGGAGGTTCTCGACAAGGCGGCCGAGCAGGCGCTGCGGGCCCGGCAGATCATCGCCCGTCTGCGGGAGTTCGTCGCCCGTGGCGAGACGGAGAAACGGGTCGAGCCGGTTGCGACGATGATCGAGGAGGCCGGCGCCCTGACCCTGGCGGCGGCCGGTGAGCAGGGCATCACGGCCCATGTCGTGCCGGATCCGCGGGTCGGATCGGTGCTGGTCGACCGGGTTCAGGTGCAGCAGGTTCTGGTCAACCTCATGCGCAACGCCTGCGAGGCGATGCAGCGCAGCAGCCGGCGCGAGCTGACCGTCGCGACACGGCGGGTTTCGCCGGATCTGGCCGAGGTCGCGGTGTCGGATACCGGCCCCGGTATCGCCGAGGAGGTGGCCGACCGGCTGTTCCAGCCCTTCGTCACCACCAAGGAGGCCGGGATGGGCGTCGGCCTCTCGATCAGCCGCACCATCATCGAGGCGCATGGCGGCCGCCTCTGGGTCGAGCCCAACGCCGCGGGCGGGGCGACCTTCCGGCTGACCCTGCCGACTGCACCCGAGAGAGGTCGGTAACCCATGGCCCCTGCCCTCGTGCATGTCATCGACGACGACCCCGCCATGCGCGACTCGGTCGCCTTCCTTCTCGATACGGCCGGCTTCGACGTGCGGCTCTACGAGGCGGGAACGGCCCTGCTGGCGCGGCTCACGCGGCCGCTCCGGGGGTGCATCCTGACCGATATCCGCATGCCCGACCTCGACGGGTTGGCCCTGTTCCGCTCCCTCCGCTCGGCCGGTCACACGCTTCCCATCGTGATGATGACGGGGCATGGCGACGTGCCGCTCGCGGTGGAGGCGATGAAGCTCGGGGCCTGCGACTTCATCGAGAAGCCGTTCGATGGCGAGGCGCTCCTCCGGGCGCTGCAGGCCGCCCTGGAGCAGGGTGGGCCTAACGGTTCGGTCGACCCGATCCTGCAGGATTTCATGCGGCGGTTGGCGACCCTGAGCGAGCGCGAGCGCCAGGTTCTCGATCATCTGGTGACCGGGGGCACCAGCAAGGAGATCGGGCGAAGGCTCCGGATCAGCCCGCGGACCGTCGAGATCTACCGGGCCAAGGTCATGGCCAAGACGCGGGCGGGAAGCCTGCAGGAACTGGTGCGCTGGGCCGTGCTCGCCGGCTTCGTGTGAGGCCGGCTCGCGGCCGACAACAGAATGGCCGCGTTCCTGCCCTCGTAACCACCCCGAGCCGGCCATCCGAATGCGAGGCTCCGTCGCCGGGATGACGGGAGCGGCCCGCCGTCCTGCATCCAGGGGCGAGAGGGACAGCCCGCCGCGGGATTTTGCGGGCGCGGCGGCTTGCGCGGATCGGCCCAGGGCGCAACGTGAGGGGACACGGCGTGCGCCTTCCCTGCTCCGGCTGATTGCAGAGGCTACAGCCCAAGCGCGTTAGGGCGTTGATCTTGCGCAATCGATCTTCGATGATACATGCAATCACCGTCCGTCCCTGATTCAGGGGACTTCATGGGACGTTCCCCGCGGGCGGACGGGATCGCGCGCTTCAGGCCCGACCCGTGCCCATGCGCGCAACCGCTGGCGAAGCGGCGAGACAGGCCGCACCCATACGTAGTTTTCCTTAAGCAGGACTACTTAAGAGAGTATCCGGAATTTCGTCGGTGCCGTGGCGCGACCACTCTCGTCTCATCGAGACGGATGAGGAGCGAACCGATGGGCACGAAGCCGACGCCGAGATCCATTCCGGTCGCTCCGGGCTCGCGCACGCCGCGCCGGAGCATCCACGAATGCGGCCTCTTCGCCGATTGCCCCGATCTCGTCGGAACACCGTTCTCCTACGCCCGCGAGGAGGAGGTCTACGGCGAGGGCGAGGACGCCGAGTTCGTCTACCGGGTCGTCGAGGGGGCGGTGCGCTCCCACAAGATTCTGAGCGACGGCCGGCGCCAGATCACCGGCTTCCACTTGGCGGGCAACCTGTTCGGGTTCGAGCAGGGCGACACCCACTGGCACACGGCGGAGGCGCTCTCGGACACCCGGGTGCTGATCTTCCAGCGGCGGCAGATCGAGCGGGCCGCCACCCGCAGCGCCGAGGTCGCCTGCCAGCTCTGGGGCATGGCGACGACCAGCCTGCGCGACGCCCAGGATCTCATGCTCCTGCTCGGCCGCCGTTCCGCCCAGGAGCGCGTCGCCGCCTTTCTCTTCGAGGTCGATGGCCGCTTCGGCGGCACCGGGGCGTTCGCCCTGCCGATGACTCGGCGCGATATCGCCGACTATCTCGGCCTCACCATCGAGACCGTCTCACGCACCTTCTCGCAGCTTGAGGAGAACGGGGCGCTGCGGCGCTCCGGAAGCCGACAGATCACGCTTCACCGCGGCCGCCTCCGCCACGTGGTCGAGAACTGAGACGGCCTCACGCCCGCTTTCGTGTCCGGCCGCCGCGTACAGGGATGCGCCGTCCGCCACCGCCGCGATGACGCGCTCGCGCATCGTCGTTCACGGCCGCATCGCCGAGGGCGCGAGCGATCCGCTCACGGCCTCGAACACCGGTCCGGCGATCAATGTGCGAGGAACAGCGGCACCGGAGAGCGTGTCAGGAGCGCGTGCGTGACACCGCCGAGGAACCATTCCTTCAGGCGTGAATGCCGGTAGGCGCCGATCACCAACATCTCCGCCCCGAGAAGGCCGGCCTGCCGTCTCAGCGTCTCGGCGGCGTCGCCATCGACCGGGACGTTCGTCACCGAGACGTTCACACCGTGGCGCGCGAGGTGCGGGGCAAATTCGGCGCCCGCGACCGAGGTCGAGAGATCCTTCTCGCCGACCACCGAGACGATCTCGACCGCCTCGGCCGCGCGCAGGAACGGCAGCGCGTCGTTGGCGGCCCGCGCCGCTTGGGCGCTGCCGTCCCAGGCGATGACGATCCGCCGTGCCGAGAACGTGTCGCCGCCCGGCGGCACCACGAGGAGCGGCCGCCCGCTGCCGAACAGGACCCCGTCGATCACGTCGCGATCGAGATCGACCTCCCGCGCTTCGGCGTCCAGGATGGTGAGATCCGCGAGCCGGGCGCGGGCGGTCAGGCGGCCGACGAGTTCGGGATAGGCGAGCGCGGAGGCTTCGATCGAGCAGCTCACACCCTCCAGCGTGGCATCCGTCGCGGCGCGCTCGGCGATGGCGCGTGCGCGGGCGCTCAAACGCCGGTTCTCCTGCGCGACGAGATCGTTGACGAACCCCCAGCCCGATCCGCCGACCGTGGTCAGGCGGCGGGCCGCCGATTGGACGGTGAGATGGGCGCCGGCCATCCCCGCGAGCGACAGGCCGATGCCGAGTGCGCTCGCGGTCTCGTCCCCGCGGCCCTCCTCGGTCAGGCCGACGAGGATGTCACGGATGCCCGTGAGGGCGACGGGCGGCGGTTTCGGCATGGTCTGCTCCGGTGGCGAACACCGCCCGGAGAGTGACGGACCGACCCGCATCCGCTTTGATCCAGCGCAAGAACCCCGGTTTGATCCCGTCGGGGCGGATCCGATTCCGGCGCTCCGGGTGACGAGCACGCCTTGCCGGCGCCCGCCCAGCTCTCCCGCGAGGCGATGATGACGGGGCCGGCCGCGATCGCCTTGAGGTGAATCAAGGCGTGGTGCCGCAGGCGCGGCAGGATGGCAACCGTCGGACGAAGACGGGAGCAAGCGATGAGTGTGGTGCTTCGATCCATCGAAATCGATACGGTGCGCTACGTGCGGGCGCCGGCCGGGCCGGTGTCGCGCGCCGAAGCGGCCGGAGCCGGCCTGCCGGCGAGCGCGGGCGTCGTCACGGACATCGCCCGCTACCGGACGATCGGCAGCCTGCAGGCGCTGGGCTTGGCCGCCACCGCCTCGGTGGTGACGATCGCGCTGCTCTGGCTGGCCGTCTGAACGCCTGAAACCTTGAAGCGAGGAGGCGGGAGATGGACGACATCACCGTGCGCCGACACGTGCTTGCGGCGCTGGGACTCGCACCCATGATCGATGCGGCGCAGATCGGCGTCACCGTCGAGAGCGGTGTCGTGACGCTCCGCGGGCATGTGCGGAACTGCGCCGAGAAGGGGATCGCCGAGCGGGTCGCGCTGCGGGTTCGCGGCGTCCGCGCCGTGGTCGAGCAGATCGAGGTCCGCTACCCGGACAGGTCCCGCAATGGCGACGCGACGCCGCCCGATCACCGCAGCTGGTGCGAGCGGGCGGCGTGGTCGGCTCCCGGCCTGTCCGCCGTCGAGGATCGGCTGACATTCGCCTGATCGGACCCTGCCGCCGATCCCCTGCGATCGAAGGGCCGGCCGCGTCACCCATCGGTGAGACGGCGCCCGATCTCCTCGATCGAAAGCTTGGTCAGATCCTTGTCGATCTCGGCGATGACGACGCGCTTGAGACGCTCGGACAGCGCCTGCCGCAACGATGCGAGCGTGCGCGGCGGGGCGACGACGATCAAGGCGGGGATCGCGTCGGCGATGCGGTCCAGCGCAGCCGCGACCTCGTCCGCGAAGCGATCCTCGGCGATCGCGTGCCAATCCGTCTGTTCGATGGCGCTGCGGTGCTCCCCCTGCCGGACGCGGGGCGGCCGGTCCGTGCCCTGCTCGCGCGTCGGCGGGTTGTGGGGCGCCTCGAAGACGTGCTGCACGCGAAGGGCGAGGTGCAGCGCGTGGCCCTCGTTGCGCAGCACCAGGGCCCGGCGGCCGTCGCCGACGACGACGTATCCCCCGTGGGGAATCTTGAGGTTGGGTGTCTCGGTCATCGGGCGGCTCCGGCCTAGAGCCGTATCCGACCTGATGGTATCGGGCCGGCGTCTCTAGGCTGTTGTTTCAACACGCTTTCTTTCGCCGAGCCGGTGTCCGCTTCGTCGGAAAGCGCTCCGGCGATTCCGGGCCGGATGCGGCGTTCAGTGGCTCATCAGGCAGCAGACGGGTGCGCCGGCCAGGAGGTCGCGGGTGACGCCGCCGAAGACCCATTCGCGCAGGCGGCCATGGCCGTAGGCGCCCGTGACGATCAGGTCCGCGGCCTGCTCGGCTGCCGCATCCACCAGGGCCAGAGAGGTCGCGCTGCCGCCGGTCTCCTTGCGGATCGCGGTGGCCTCGATGTCATGGGCCTGCAGGAACCCGACGACGTCGGCCGTGTCGTCCGCGCTCTCTCCGTCGTCGATCGAGACCACGACGACGCGAGAGGCCCGCGTCAGGAACGGCAGCGCGTCCCTGACCGCGCGGCGGGCTTCGCGGGTGTTCTTCCACCCGACCGCAACCCGCCGGATGTCGAGGTGGTCGAGGCCGGGCGGCACCACCAGGACCGGGCGGCCGAGATGCATCACGAGATCGCCCGGATCGACCGAGCACAGAAGCGGGCCGGATGCCGGCTTGCGGCCGACCACGACGAGATCGGCGGCCGCGGCCTGCCCGATCAGGAACGGCAGCGGGAATTCGAGATTCGAGCGCCACTCGACGCGGCTGCGGGTGCCCGCCGCCTCTTCGAAGACGGCATGGGCCCGTTTGAGATCGTTCAGGATGAGTTCGCTGTTGGCGGCCAGCGCGTAGGCGCTCGCCGGCACCGGGCCAATGGGCGGGACGGCATAGGAGGCCTCTTCCGCCGCCACGCCGATCAGCCGGGCGCGGAAGTCGTCGGCGAGATGGCCGGCGAGGCGCACGCGGTCGCGCGCCTCCGCCCCGAGATCGACGGCCACCATGATGCTGGCATAGGTCATGAGAGAGTTCCTGCCGGACGAGGGTGACGGGCGGGAGCGCGGCGTCGTGCCGAGAGTGAATCCCGAGCGGATTCGGAGCAAGTGGGGTCAGGTTCGCGACGCGTATCCGAGATCCCTGTTCGATCCGGCCCAGGGAACCGGGTCGCGTCGTATCCCCGCGCTGGGCTCCGGCTTGGCCCGCGCGGCGTGATCGGGGAGGTGCAGGTAGCCGGGGTCGAAGCCTGCGAAGGCGATGAGGGGGGCGGGCTGGGGAACGGCCGCCGCGCCTCGGTTCAGGGTGATCAGCCGCGCGGCCTGGAGGGCATGCAGCACCCGGCTGACATGCACGGTGGAGAGCGCCGCGATGTCGGCGATCACCACCTGCCGGACGCCGCTCGCGAAGCACTCCTCCATATCCCTGCCGGAGGCCTGCGACCGTGCCCGCACCTCGCAGATGAGGTGGGCGATCCGCCGCTCCGCCTCCCAGCCGGCATTGATCAGCCATTGCTGCCCGATGCCGAGTTCGACGAGCGTCAGCCACCACAGCGCCCGCTCGATGCCGGGATGGCTCCGGATCAGGCTGTCGATCGTGCCGGAAGGGATGTCGGCGACGGTGCAGGGGGACAGCGCTTCGATGGTGCCCGGCAACGGGTCCGCCGCGCCGCGGCCCGTGCCGCAGAGGTCGCCGGGAAAGTACAGGGCGAGGATCCGGCGCGTGCCGTCGGGCAGCATCGCGGCGCGGCAGGCGACGCCGTCCACGATCAGGTGCGCGCTCCCCGCCTTCTGCCCGTCGCGGATGTCGGTTCGGGCCGGCACCAGCCGTTCCTGCGGCGCGAGGGCGAGGAGAGCCCGACGCTCCGCCACGCCGAGCAGGGCGGCTTCGTCCAGCCGCCGGACGAGCCATGCCAATGGGGTCATCGACTGCATCCGAGCCGTCCTCAAGGCGACTTGATGTCGATGCGCTTGGCTTCCGGCGGCGTCACGGCCGCCTTGGGCAGCGTCACCGTCAGGATCCCCTTGTCCATGCTCGCCTGGATGTCCTCGGCCTTGATGCCGGCGGGCAGTTCCAGGGCACGCACGAAGGCGCCGTAGGCGCGCTCCGTGACCTTGCGGGCGCCTTCGGTCTCCTCCCGCTCCTGCCGCTTCTCGCCGCTGATGACGAGGGTGTCGTCGGCCAGTTCGATCCGGACGTCGTCCCGCGCGAGGCCGGGCAATTCTGCTGTGATTTCGACCCGCCCGTCCTTCTCGACGACATCCATGCGCGGCGCCGCGCCGCCTTGGAAGAACGGAAGGCCGAAGCGCAGATCGCCGAACATCTGCTCCGCCACACGCTGCAGGGGCGGCGCCGCGGCGCTCGCGTCGGTCGAGGGCGCGTGGGTGTGGCGGCCGAGGGTGAGGAGGGATTTGAGATTCATGGATCATCTCCCGTCATGCGGCTGGTCGGCCGTTCGGGAGAGACTGCCGTCCGGGCGCAGGCTCGGCGTTGAGATGGATCAAGCGGGCGGCGGCCATGTTGGTGGCCGGCTCGTCCCTGTCATCGAAAGCATCGCTCCGAGCGCCGGCCCGTGTCGGAAGCAGGCGATGACGCCGAACACCTCGATCGACACTCGGCGCCGGGCCAGATGGAAAGCCGGGTCGGGCGCCACGGCGAGACCGTATCCGGGGTCCGGATAGAGATCCTGCAACACGTCGTAATAGGACGACAGCACCGCCCGGCCCCAGGCCAGGAGTCGATCCGTCGGGCGCAGCAGCCGCAGCCTTCCGTCGGCGGCGGAGCGAGCGACGAGATCGTCGATCTTCGCAACGGGTTAGTGGGAGCGTGCCGGCTTTTGCAGCCTCCTGGTGATGGCGCCGTGCACTCTCGCGGGGGACGAGGCCGGCGGTCGAGCGCCACCCTCGGCCAGGGCCTCCTCACGCACTCAGCCGCGGGCCGCCTGCACCTGTCCGATCTTCCACTGGAAGGGCGGCTCGGTGCCGTTGACCGCGTAATCGCCGACGACGCGGTCCTTGAAGATGCGCGGATTGTGCGAGGCGATCGTGCGGGCGTTGCGCCAGTGCCGATCCAGGGCGTGGCGGCGGCTGGTCGCCGAGGCGCCGAGCGCGTCGAACAGGATCGTGCCGGCATCCAGCACGAGGCCGGTCAGCACGCTCTGCGCCTGGGCCAGCTCGATCTCCGCCGCCACGTTGATTGCGTGGCTTTCCGCTTCGGACAGGCCGCCGACCCGCGCCTCGTAGGCCCGCTGCACGGCCTGCGCCGCTTGAAGGGTGATCGCACCCGCCGCGTAGGCGAGGCTGTGAACCCGGCCCACGACCTGGAGCACCTGCGGGTCGGCGCTGGGACGCGCCCCGGCGGCGTGGGAATAGGTGCGGTTGCGTTCGCGCACCGCCTGGGCGACCTCGCCCGCCGCCGCCCGGGCGATGCCGGTCAGCGTCGCTAGATGCACCGCCTGGAAGAAGGCAGGGCCGTAGGGGAAGCGCTCCGCGGTCGGCAGCGGCTCGCCGATGGCGGGGGCGTCCTCGAACAGGGCGGTGCCGCTGGCGGTGAGCCGCTGGCCGAACCCGTCCCAATCGTCGATGATCTCGACGCCCGCGGCTTTGGCCGGCACCACCACCGAGGTTTCCTCCCCCGCCTCGCCGGTGCCGACGACGTCGATCCAGTCGGCGAAGAGCGAGCCCGTGGTGTAGTACTTCTTGCCCGTCAGCCCCCAGCGCGTGCCACTGCGGTGGATGCGGGTCTCGAAGGTGCCGACGGCGGCGGCCCCGGTCTCGGACCACGCGCCACCGAACAGGTCGCCGGCCGCGAGGCGTTCGATCCACTGCGTCCGCCGCTCCCCCGCCGGACTGCCGACGGTGTCCTCGGCAAAGCCGAAATGGTTGCGCAGGGCCTGCGGCAGGTTGGAATCGGCTTGCCCCAGTTCGGCCAGCAACGCGAACAGGTCGGGCAGGCTCGCGCCGAAGCCGCCCTCGTCCTCCGGCACCCGCAGGGCGCCCAAGCGGGCTTCCTTCAGCCATCCGATCGCCGCGTGGGGTAGATCGCGGTCCCGCTCGCGCGCGACCGCCCCCTCGCGGATGCGGGCGAAGACGGGCCGGAAGCGCGCGGCGAGGGCCTCGTAGCGCGGGCTCGGGGGCGTGCCCCAAGCGGTCCAAGGGGCGGTCGACCGGGCGGCGTCGGGTTCACTCATCGACTGTCTCGTTCGGTGAAGGACAAAGGTTTCAGTGTCGGGTCCCGGCCTCGGCGCCGCCGAGGTAGAGCGCGCCGAGCCGTCCGCTCGCGGCGAGGTCCGCGCTGGAGCCGGAGGCCACCACGCGCCCGCTCTCGAGCACGACGGCGCGGTGGGCGACCTCGAGCACGAGGTTGGCGTTCTGCTCGGCGACGAGGACGCTCATCCCCTCCTCGCGGTTGAGCCGGGCGACGATCGCGAAGATCTCGGCGACGATGATCGGCGCGAGCCCCATGGAGGGCTCGTCGAGCAGCAGCAGCGTCGGGCGGGTCATCAGGGCGCGCCCGATCGCCACCATCTGCTGCTCGCCGCCGGAGGTGAGCCCGGCTTTGGCCCCGCGCCGCTGCTTCAGGCGGGGAAACCACGCGTAGATCCGCTCCAGATCATCCGCGAGCTGGCGCCGGCTCGGGCGGCGGAGATAGCCGCCCGTCAGCAAATTCTCCTCCACCGTGAGCTGGCCGAAGACGTGGCGGCCTTCCAGCACCTGCACGATGCCGCGGGCGACGAGGTCGGCCGGGTCGAGGCGCCCGGTCGCCTCACCCTGCCAGCGGATGGCGCCGCGCCGCAGGCTGCCGCGCTGGGCGCCGAGCAGGTTCGAGATCGCCCGCAGGGTCGTGGTCTTGCCCGCGCCGTTGGGACCGATCAGGGCGACGATCTCGCCCTTGGCCACGCTGAGCGAGACGTCGCGCAGGCCCAGGATCGAGGCGCCGTAGACCGCCTCGATGGATTCGACGTCGAGGAAGGGAGCGCTCATTTCGCGCCCGCCTCCGCCGTGTCCTCGGAGCGGGGCGTGATGCCCTTCTCGCGGGCATAGGCCGCCGCGCGCTCGTAGATCACCGGCAGGAGCAGCTCACGGTCGGACTTGACCCAGCCGTTGCTGACGATGTTCCACTTCGCGCCGTCCCATTGCAGCACCTTGCCGGCGCCGCCGCCCTCGTGGTCCTTGATCGAGAGGCGCAGCGGCTGGACGAGGCCGTCCGCGCCGAGTTCCTTCAGGCGGGCTTCGTCGAGCACGAGATGTTCGAGGCCCCACTGCGTCTCCTCGCCGTTGAGGGGGCGCTTGCCGAAGCGGGCTTGCGCCGTGCGGATCGCCTCGACGGCGATGATCGTCTCGATCACACCGGAATTGTAGTAGACCGAACCGAAGCTCTTGAGATCCTTCAGGTCGCTCTTGCCCTGATCGATGATCGCCGCCTTGATCTTCTTGAGGATGCCGAACTCGGCCCCGGCCGGGAACGGAGTGATGGCGAGATAGCCCTTGCCGACGCTGCCAGCCGGCCGCACATCTTCTTCGGAGCCTGACCAGATGCCGCCGATGATGTGATCGACGGGAAAGCCCGTCTTGGCCGCGGTCTTGATCGCCACCGGGGTCATCACGCCCCAGCCGCGCAGGAAGACCCAGTCCGGCTTGATCTGGCGGATGCGCGCCCATTGCGCCGACTGGTCGTTGCCGGGATGCGGCACCGCGATCTGGATGTTCTCAAAGCCGTAGGTCTTGGCCAGCAGGTCGAGCGGGACTTGTGTCTCCTTGCCGTAAGGCGAGTCGTGGTAGACGGTCGCGATCTTGAGGCCCTTGAGCTTGTCCTTCCCGCCGACCTGCTCGGCGATGTAGTTCACCGCCGAGGACGCCTCGCTCCAGAAGCTGAACAGCGCGGTGAAGCTGTAGGGGAAGACGCGTCCGTCGATCGCCTCGGTGCGGCCGTAGCCGGTGGTGAGCAGGGGGATCTTGTCGGCGGCGGATTTCTCGGTGAGCGCCTTCGTGATCGGATCGCCATGCGGCAGGAACAGCGGCACCGGCGAGCCGTCACGGCCGCCCTTCAGCCGCTCGTAGCACTCGACGCCCTTCTCGACCGCCCACTCGGTCTCGCACTCCTCCCAGGTCAGCTTGACGCCGTTGATGCCGCCCTCGACCTCGTTGAGGTAGCGGAGATAATCGATGGTCCCGCCCCAGACCGGCGTGCCGGACGAGGCGTAGGCGCCGACCCGGTAGGTCGCGAGGGGAATGTATTGCTTGGCCGCTTGAGCACCGGCTTCTTGCGCGAAGGCGGTGGGCGCGAGGCCTGGAGCGGCGGTCAGGCTTGCGGCGAGGGCGACGGCGCGCAGGGCGCGGGACAGGCGTGGCATCGTTCGGTTCTCCGGGACGGTTTTGGGAAAAAGGTCAGCGGGCGGGGCGGCGCCGGCGGCCGAGCAGCGCGGCCAGCCCGTTCGGCTCCTTGATCAGGAAGCCGATGATGAGCGCGCCGAAGAGGATGCGCTGGAGGTTCGAGAGCTGGCCGCCGTCGAGGCTGCCGCCAAGGAACGCGTTCGACAGGTGGGTGAGCAGGATCGGCGTCAGCACGATGAAGGCGGCGCCGATGAAGCTGCCGGACAGGCTGCTCAAGCCGCCGATGATGATGATGAACATCGCTTGGAACGAGCGGTCGAGATCGAAGCTGCGGGCATCGACCGTGCCGAGATAGGCAAACGCCCACAATGCGCCGGCCACACCGCTCACCGCGGCCCCGACGAAGAAGGCCGAGAGCTTGGCCCGCGCTACCGGCACGCCGATGACGGCGGCGGCGGTCTCGCCGTCGCGCACCGCCCGCCAGTTGCGGCCGGTCTGGCTTCCGACGAGGCGCCACGCCAGGACCGTGACGACGGCGACGCTGGTCAGCGTCAGGGCGTAGCGTCCGGCCGGGCTCGATAGGTCGTAGCCGAGGAACACGAGCCGCGGGGCCGAGATCGCGCTGGACGAGGCGTAGTTCGAGAACCAGCCGACCTGATTGAAGACCCACTCGATCAGGAACTGCGCCGCCAGCGTCGGCGCGATCAGGTAGAAGCCCTTGATGCGAAGGCTCGGCAGGCCGACGACGAGGCCGACCGCCCCGGCGATGAGGCCCCCGCCCGCGAGGCTGACCGGCAGCGGCAGTTCGGGCAGGCGCAGCAGCAGGTTGTAGGTGGCGTAGGCCCCCACCGCCATGAAGGCGCCGGTGCCGAGCGAGGCTTGGCCCGCATAGCCCATGGTCAGGTTCAGGCCGAGTCCGGCCAGAGCCATGATCAGGAACGGGATCAGGATCGCGTTGTACCAGTAATCGGTGGCGGTGAGCGGGATCGCCACGAAGGCGACCGCGAGCAGGAGGGCGAGGCCGGCGGCGCGCACGGGAAGAGCGGGCAGCGCGGGGCGCCGGACGGGCGCGAGGGCGGCAGCGAGGGCAGGAGGCATCGGGTCAGACTCTCTCGATGGCGCGTTCGCCGAACAGTCCGGCCGGGCGCACCAGCAGGAAGGCGACGGCGAGCCCGTAGGCGAACCAGGTGGAGACGGAGCCGCCGAGCAGCGGCCCGAGATAGATCTCGGCGAGCGCGTCGGCTGCGCCGACGATGAGGCCGCCGACGACGGCGCCGGTGATCGAGGTGAAGCCGCCGATGATGAGCACCGGGAGCGCCTTCAGCACCACGAAGGTGAGGGAGAACTGCACCCCCTGGCGCGCGCCCCAGAGCAGGCCCGCCACCAGCGCCACGAAACCCGCCACCGCCCAGACCGTGGCCCAGAGCACGGGCAGCCGGATGCCGATGGAGAGCGCCGCCTGCGGATCGTCGGCCACCGCCCGCAGCGAGACGCCGACGCGGGTGCGCTCGAAGAACAGCCACAGGGCGATCACCAGGGCGCCGGCGCTCGCCGCCGCCACGAGATCGAACGAGCTGAGCTGGATCGGGCCGATCGCCACCGGCAGGTCGCTGATGCCGAGGTCGAGTTCGTGGACGCTGGCGCCCATCACGAACTGCGAGCCGCCCTCGATGATGTAGGACAGGCCGAGCGTCGCCATGAACAGCGTGATCTGCGAGCGGTTCACGAGGGGCCGCAGCACGATCCGCTCGACGGCGACCGCCAGCGTCACCATGATCGCCAGCGTGATCAGGCCGGCGAGCCAGAACGGCACGTCGCGCTCGGTGAGCGTCACGAAGGTGAGCGCGGCGTAGAGCACCATCGCCCCTTGCGCGAAGTTGAACACGCCGGACGCCTTGTAGATCAGCACGAAGCCGATCGCGACGAGGGCATACATCACGCCGGAGAGCAGACCGCCCGCGAGCGTTTCCAGGAAGAAGCTCATGGATCGGCCCTCAATGCGGCTTGCCGAGATAGGCCGCGATCACGGCCGGGTCGTTGCGGATCGCCTCGGGCGGCCCGTCGCCGACCTTGCGGCCGTAATCGAGCACCACGACGTGGTCGGACAGGCTCATGACGACGCCGATATCGTGCTCGATCAGCACGATGGTGGTGCCGAACTCATCGCGCGCCGCCGCGATGAAGCGGGCCATGGCGCGCTTCTCCTCGCCGTTCATGCCGGCCATCGGCTCGTCGAGGAGCAGCAGCGTGGGCCGCGCCACCAGGGCGCGGGCGAGATCGACCCGCTTCTGGATGCCGTAGGGGAGCGTCGCGACGATGCGGTCGCGGTAGCCGGTCAGTTCGAGGAAACTCAGCGTCTCCTCCGCGGCTGCCCGGAAGCGGCGCGTCTCGGCGGCGTCGCGGGGGAGCCCCAGCGCGTGCTCGATCAGGGTGGTGCGGCTGTGGCGGGCGAGCCCGGCCAGCACGTTGTCGAGAACGCTGAGGCCCGAGAACAGGGCGGCGTGCTGGAAGGTGCGCCCGATGCCGCGCCGCGCCGCAGCGCCCGGCCGGATCGAGCGCAGGCGCTTCCCCTCGAAGGCGACGTGGCCGGCATCGGCCCGGTAGACGCCGTTGAGGATGTTAAGCGCCGAGGACTTACCGGCCCCGTTCGGGCCGATGAGGGCGCAGATCTCGCCGCGCTCGACCGAGAAGCTCAAAGCATTGATCGCCTTGAGGCCCTTGAACGAGAGCGAGACGTTGGAGAGTTCGAGGATCGGATCGGCCATCGCTCTCACTCCGCCGCTTCGAGGCGGTTGGCCTCGCGGGCCTTCACCGCCTCGATGTCGCGGTAGCCGTGGGCCGGGTGCGTCTCCGGCAGGAGCGGTCCGCGCCCGAACAGCTTTTCGCGCAAGGTTCCGGGGCGGTAGCTCTTGGGGTAGACGCCGCGCCGCTGAAGTTCGGGCACCAGCAGGTTGACCGTGTCCTCGAAGGTCTCCGGCGTCACCGCGTAGGCGAGGTTGAAGCCGTCGACATCGGTCTCCTCGACCCATTCCTGGAGGATATCGGCGACGGTGGCGGCCGAACCGACGAAGACCGGCCCGATCCCGCCGATGCCGCCCCAGCGGGCGAGTTCGGCGATCGACCACGGCTTCTCGGCCGAGGAGAAGCTCTCGACCATCGAGACGATGGCGTTGGTCTCGACCTTCTTCACCAGGTCGGTCGGCGCGTACTGGCCGAAATCGATCCCGCTCCAGCCCGACATGAAGACCAGCGCGCCGTCATACGAGTAATAGGACTGGTATTCCTCGAACTTCTTCTGCGCGGCCTCGTCGGTCTCGGCGACTATGACGGTGGTGAGGTTGTAGATCAGCACGTCGCGGGCCGAGCGGCCGGCGGCGACGGCCTTGGCCCGCACATCGGCGACATAGGCTTTGAGCATGGATTTCAGCGGCGCGCCGACGAAGACGCACTCGGCATGGCCCGCGGCGAACGCCTTGCCGGGGCCGGAGGCGCCGGCCTGATAGAGCACCGGCGTGCGCTGGAGCGAGGGCTCGCAGAGATGGTAGCCCGGCACGGTGAAGTGCCGGCCGCGATGGTCGATCTCGTGCACCTTGGACGGATCGGTGAAGATCCGCCGCTCGCGGTCGCGCAGGACCGCGCCCGCTTCCCAACTGCCCTCGAACAGCTTGTAGAGCACCTCGACGTATTCGGCGGCGACCTCGTAGCGGTTGTCGTGGCGCGCGAGCCCCGACTGGCCGACGTTCTTGGCGCCGCTCTCCAGATACGAGGTGACGATGTTCCAGCCGACGCGGCCCTTGGTGTGGTGATCGGCGGTCGAGAGGCGGCGGGCGAAGGTGTAGGGGTGCTCGAACGAGGTCGAGGCGGTGATGCCGATGCCAAGATGCTCGGTGGCGAGCGCGATGGGCGCGGCGAGTTGGAGCGGATCGTTGACCGGGATCTGCGCCGCCTGCTGCAAGGCGTGCCAGTTCGAGCCCTTGTAGACATCGTAGTAGCCGACGACGTCGGCAATGAAGATCCCGTCGAAGATGCCCCGCTCCAGCGTGCGGGCGAGATCCTGCCAGTATTCGAGATCCTTGTACTGCCACGAGCGGTCGCGCGGATGGGCCCACAGGCCCGGCGACTGGTGGCCGACGCAGTTCATGTCGAAGGCGTTGAAGCGGATTTGGCGCGTCATGAGGCTTCGTCCGTTGAAGGGGGCTTCGGGCGGCGCGGCGGGAATGCTCGGGGGCTCAGCCCGGGGCGAGGCCGAGCAACTGGCCGAGCGGCACGATCAGGGTGGCGCCGACGTAGAAGCCGTCCTTGGTGCGGTTGGGCGTGAAGGGGTTCCAGAAGGAATTGCCGTTGACGAGGTACTGGACCACCGGCTCGAAGAAGATGTTCTTGCCGAGCGCCAGATGCGCGTTAGCCTCGAAGACCAGCTTGTCGCGGGAATAGATTTCGCCGCTGCCGCCGGAAATGAAGTTCGCGTCGCCGAGGAACTGCGCGTAGTCGGCGGAGATGCGCTGCCAGTTGACCTTGACGCCGTAGCGGTCGTGCGGCCGGCTCTGGTCGGGCGCCTGGAGGGTGAGGCCGGCGAACGCGTTCCAGCGGATCGGCACCGTCGGGTCGGGGGCGTAGGCGAGGCTGGTATAGGCCTGGAGCGAGGTCGGGTTGAGGTTGCCCGCCTCCGCCCCGCCATCGGCGCGCCAAAACACTTGGCTTCCGGTGAGGATCACGCCGGAGGTGCCGGAGCGTAGCCGCACCGGATCGCCGGGATTGAGCCCCTTCGAGGTGCCGAAGACCGTCCTGAGGTTATCCTCGTGGTCGGCCGTGTTGTAGAAGCCGGTCAGCGCCACGCGGCTCGGATAGGGATCGGTGACGAAGGTCGTGGCGTGGCCGATCTCGGCCAGCGTCACGACACCGTTGAGTGGTTCGTGGCCGAAATCCCAGCCCGAGGTGAAGTTTGCGCGGCCCGTCACCGCGAAGGCGCCGGCCTGGATGTAGTCGTCGGGGAACGTCTTGTAGGCGACGTTGGCGCCCCAGACGCCGTAGAGCGGCGAGGATAGGCCCGCATTGATCTGCAGGATGTCTTGGAAGCAGCTCACGCTCGATTGGCACGGCGGCAGCGCGTAGTAGCGGTTCGGATGGGTACGCCCGACCTCGATGGCGAGGCGGTCGTCGAGCAGCCGCTGCTCGTAGGTGAGGATCGAGAGGCGGGCGAAATCGCGGTTGAAGGTCGGCTGGTAGCCGATCGTGGTGTCGCCGATATCGGCGCCCATGTTGCGGTTGTTCCAGCGTAGGCCGAAGAAGGTCTGAGTAATGTGGAACCAGCCGCCGGGGACACCCGCCAGTTTGTCCAGATCCGCATCGAGGCTCAGCAAGTAATAGGCCGAGTTCGAGAGTTGTCCGGGCCGCAGGCCCGCGCTCGGGTTCGAAAAGAAGAAGTCGTAGACGTTGACGTCGAAGCTGAGGCCCGCGAGCGCCAGCGAGGCGGCGTAGGGTGCGAGCGGCCCGTGCCACTTCACCTTGCCGTCCGGCGCGACGCCGATCGCTTCGGGGTTGGTGCGGGGGCCGGCCTCCCCGGTGAAACTCTCGACCGCGCTCGGCGATTGCGCCAGGGCCGGGGTGTCGAGGAGCGGCAGGGCACAGGCGAGGCCGGCGCCGAACAGCAGGAGGCGGGCCGGCGGGGACAGGACGTTGGGCATCGGGCTCGTCTTCAGGCAGTCGCGCACGGGTCATCGGACCGGCGCGGACGCAGGCACGTGAGGCGGATCGGGGGGATGCGTCGGCTCGCTCGATGCGAGACCTCGGCGGAGTGGCCGGTCTGGGAGGATGTCGGTCCGCCCGCTTTGCCGGCGCGTCATCGAGAACCCGACGAAGATCTTCTTGTCTTCGTTTGATGCTCTTCGATTGCGATCTGATATTCCTCAATGGAAACTGGCGCGTCAATGAAAGCGATTGCCCTTTTTCAGCGCGATGCTGGGACAAGATTTTCCTTTTTCGCCGGAAAAGGGAGGTCGGCGTATCGGTGTCGTTGAGGGCACGTGTGGATCGCTGATCGGCGAAGCAAAACGCTTCCACGTTGCAGCGGAGTGCCGAAGGGGACGGGCTCCGGACGAGGTCAGCCCTGACAGACCTCACGGGCCAAGGCTCAACGCGGACGCGCCGTAGGATCGAGCGAGGCACGGACGGCTGACGGGCAAGAATAATCCTCCCACAACAGGCAGCTTCTGGAGATAGATCATGCAAATTCGTGCAAATATTTGAATATTACATTCATTGATCTTGTGCGGGCTGGTCGGTCATCTTGGCCGCCTGCCGCTCTACGACACGGTCGACCTTCAGGGGCGGTCCTGTCCGATTTGTTCAGGTTCGATGTCGCGTTCCGTTCCCCGCCTCGCCCTCGCGGCCGTCGCCTATCGCTACGGCCCGAGCCCGGTGCTCGACCGCATCGATCTCGAAGTCGCGGCGGGCGAGCGCATCGGCATCCTCGGCCGCTCCGGCGTCGGGAAATCGACCCTCTTGCAGATCATGGCCGGGCTCGTCGCGCCCTCCGCCGGCAGCGTGCGGCTCGATGGCATTCCCTCGCGCGGGCCGGTGCCGGGCTGCACGGTGATGTTTCAGCGCCCTGCCCTGCTGCCTTGGGCGAGCGTGCTCGACAACGTGCTGCTGCCCGCCCGTCTCTCGGGGCGTCTCGGTCGCGACCGCGCAGCCCGCGAGGCGGAGGCGCGCCGCCTCCTCGACGATCTCGGCCTCCGCGAGCGCGTGGGCGCCAAGCCGCACCAGCTCTCGGGTGGTCAGCAGCAGCGGGTGGCGCTTGCCCGGGCGCTGGCGAGCGAACCCTCGATCCTGCTTCTCGACGAACCGTTCTCGGCGCTCGACCCGGAGATGCGCGCGAGCCTGCGCGCCGACGTGCTGCGGCTCGCCCAGGCCCGCGACCTGACGCTGATCGTCGTCACCCACGACCTTGCCGACGTCGCTGCCCTGGCGGCCCGCGCCGTGGTGCTCGACGGGCGCCCGGCCCGCATCGCCGCCGACTTTTTCCTCGGCGACGACGCGGAGACGGAGCTGCGCCGCCGTCTCGGTTCCGTGGCCCGCGACTCCGTTGCCCGCGACGCGTCCGGCATCACCGGCCGCGCCGCCTGATCCTTCCTCTCCGAGACCGCAGATGACCGCCCCCGACGACCTCTCCGCCCTCTGGACGCACGAATGGGCCCGCGCCGACTGGACGCGGCGCAACACCCTCGACGCGCTCGCCCGCGGCGGCCTCGCCGCCCTGCTCGGCGGGGGCGGGCTCGCCCTGTCGGGCCACGCGGTCCATGCCGCCGAGGACGACACCGTGCGCATCGGCTACCTGCCGATCACCGACGCAACCGCGCTGCTGGTGGCCCATGCCAAGGGCTATTTCGAGGAGGCGCGGGCCTGAAGGTCGCCGAGCCGATTCCGGTGCGCTCGTGGTCGGCGCTGGTGGAGGGATTCGCCGCGGGCAAGTTCAACCTCGCCCACCTGCTCAAGCCCATCCCGGTCTGGATGCGCTACAACAACAAGTTCCCGGTCAAGATCCTGGCCTGGGCCCATACCAACGGCTCGGGCATCGTCGTCGGCGGCAAAAGCGGGATCGAGGACTTCAAGGGACTGGCGGGCAAGCGCGTCGCGGTGCCGTACTGGTACTCGATGCACAACGTCGTGCTGCAATACGCGCTTCGCGAATCCGGCGTCACGCCGGTGATCCGCGGGGATGCCGGGCCGAACGAGTGCGCGCTTCAGATCCTGGCGCCGCCCGAGATGCCGGCAGCGCTCGCGGCGGGCAAGATCGACGGCTACATCGTCGCCGAGCCGTTCAATGCGCTCGGCGAGATCAAGGCCGGCGCACGGATGCTGCGCTTCACCGGCGACATCTGGAAGAACCATCCCTGCTGCGTCGTGGTCGCGCATGAGAGCCAGATCGCGGCCAAGCCCGAATGGGCCGGTAAGGCGGTCGATGCCATCGTGCGGGCGCAGGCCTATTGCGTGAAGAACCGCGAGGAGGTCGCCCGGCTGATCTCGAAGGAGGGCCGCGGCTACCTGCCGATGCCCGCCGACGTCGTCATCAAGGCGACCACCGATTACGGCCCGGCCTATGAGGCGAGCGGCGCGATCCGCCACCGCGACTGGGCAGCGCAACGCATCGACTTCCAGCCCTGGCCCTACCCCTCCGCCACGAAGCTGATCGTCGAGGCGATGGGCAACACCGTGGTCGAGGGCGATGCCGGCTTCCTCAAAGGGCTCGATCCGGATTTCGTCGCGCGCGATCTCGTCGACGACCGCTTCGTGCGGGCCTCGCTCAAGCGCTATCCCGAATGGCCGGGGGCGGCGGATGACGCCGCGCTCACCCGCCAGGAGACCTTGAGCCTGTGAGCGGGGGCGTGATCGAGGCGGCGCTCGCCGTCGAGCGCGAGGTCGCGGCCCCGGTGCCGCGCCGGGCCGGAATCGGTGCCCGGTTCGGTGCCTCTGCCCTCGACCGGCTGGCCCCGCTCCTCGGCCTTGCGGGGCTGCTCGCCCTGTGGTTCGCGGGCGGGCTGGTTCTGGAGAGCGTGCCGGCCTACGCCGCCTTTGCCGGTTTCGCGCCGGCGCCTGCGCTGGCCTCGTTCATCGAACTCCTGACCTCCGGCGAGGCGTGGCGTGCCGCGGCGCCGAGTCTGGCCCGGATCGGCCAGGGCCTCGCCGTCGCCTTCGGGCTCGGTGCGCCGCTCGGGCTGCTGATCGGCTCGGTCCCGCTCGCCGAGCGCATCCTGCAGCCGCCGTTCCAGCTCCTGCGGATGATCTCGCCGCTGGCCTGGATGCCGGTGGCGGTGCTCGCCTTTCCGAGTTGGGACGGGGCCATCGTCTTCCTGATCGCCGCCGCTGCGATCTGGCCGATCCTGTTCGCCACCGCCGCCGGAGTGAAGCGGGTCGATCCGGTCTGGCTCGCCATGGCGCGCAATCTCGGCGCCGGCCGGCTTGCGGCTCTGCGCGCCGTCATCGTCCCGGCGGTGCTGCAGGACATCCTCACCGGCCTGCGGCTCGCGCTGGGTGTTGCCTGGATCGTGCTGGTCCCGGCCGAGTATCTCGGGGTCACGAGCGGGCTCGGCTACGCCATCAACGACGCCCGCGACACCCTCTCCTACGACCGGCTCGCCGCCCTCGTCCTGCTGATCGGAGGGATCGGCTACGCCCTCGACACCGGTCTCGGGCGGCTGGCCGCCCGCGCCCGCTGGATTCCCGCAACGTGAGGAAACAACAATGACCGCGACCGCCACGAAAGAAATCGTCCAGACCTTCGAGAAGGTGTTCGAGCCGATCGACCGCGACAAGCTGCACGCCCTCTCCGAGAAGGGCCGGGCCGATCCGAGCGTGGTGAAGACCGTGCGCGCCCGCACCGTCGCCGAGGGCCGCCGCTTCCGCCATCTCAACTACATCCGCAGCCTCGACCCCCACATCGTCGACGAGCCACCGGCCCTGCTCGGCGACGACACCGCGCCGAACCCGACCGAGGCCCTGCTCGCCGCGCTCGGCACCTGCGTCGCGGTCGGCCTCCAGGCCAACGCGATCGCCCGCGGCTGGACCGTGAAGGGCATCGAGGTCGAGTCGGAGGGCGACATCAACATCACCTCGGTCTGGGGCACCGGCGACCTGTCGGAGAAGCCGGTCGGGCTCACCGCCGTGCGGCTCAAGGTGCATCTCGACGTCGAGGGCGCGACTGCTGCTGAACTCGACGAACTCGTGGCCCATGCCGGGCAGTGGTCGCCGGTGCTCAACACCGTCAAGAACCCCGTCTCCGTCACCCTGGCGCGGGCCTGACGCCGATGGCCGCCAGCGCCCGCATCGCGGAGCCCCCTTCGCTCGACGTCGCCGGGATCGTGCGCGAGACCTTGCGCCCGCGCCTCGGCGCGATCGATGCCGGGGAATATCCCGCCGACATCCTGCGGGCGCTCGGGGCGGCCGGCGCCTATGGGCACCACGCCGACGGCACGGCGGCAGGGCTGCTGGCCGCCATCGACGCGATGACGGAGGCGGGGCAGGCCTGCCTTTCGACCGCCTTCTGCATGTGGTGCCAGGACGCGCTGGTCTGGTACCTCGCCCAGGGCGACGAAGCCGGCCCGCGCTGCCATCTGGCCGCGATCGCCTCGGGCGCGGCGCTCGGCGGCACCGGGCTGTCGAACCCGATGAAGGCGTTCTCCGGCATCGAACCGCTGGCGCTCCAGGGCGAGCGCGCGGGCGACGGCTACCGCGTGCGCGGGCGCCTGCCCTGGGTGTCGAACCTCGGCCCGGGCCAGCGTTTCGCCGGCATTCTCTCGCTGCCCGACGGGCGGCGGGTGATGGGGCTGTTCGAGGCCGGCGCCGATTCTGTCACGATCGCGGCCAATGCCCGTTTCATCGCGCTCGAAGGCACCGGCACCTACACGGTGATGATCCGCGACGCGCTCCTGTCCGACGAAGACGTGATCACGCACGATGCCGCCGCCTTCGTGCCGCGCATCCGCAACGGCTTCGTTCTGCTCCAGACCGGGATGGGGCTCGGGCTCGCCCGCGGGGTTGCGGCGCTGATGCGCGCGGATGCCCGCGGGCGCGCCAATGCGGTGTTCCTGCCGCTTGGGCCGGACGCGATCGAGGCGCGGGCGGATGCTCTGCGCGCGCGCGTCGCCGCCGCGGCACAAGCGCATGCCGAGGCCGACCGCGCGACCTTCCTCGAGACCCTGCGTCTGCGCCTCGACGTGTCGTGGCTGGCCCTGGAAGCGGCGCAAGCCGCCATGCTCCAGGCGGGTGCGCGCGGCTATCTAGAGGGCGCGGAGACGTTCCGGCGCCTGCGTGAGGCGCAGTTCGTGGCGATCGTCACGCCGTCGGTGAAGCACATCACGACGGAGCTCGCGCGGGGCGGCTGAAAACGCATCACGCAACGTCCGCCGTTAAGACCGCTCATCCTGCGGAGTGCGACGGCCAAGCGGACGTTTCGTGAGCGACGAGACGGGAAGCCCGCCAAGCCTATTCCGGGAGCAGGTCCGCGTCAGCCGGGCTCTCGATCTCGACGGCTTCGGGAGCGGCAACGGCGGGAGCGCGCAGGCGGGAGGCTGGGGCGGAGGGCATCATCGCCGCGCCGGAGGCGACCAGCCCGGCCATCATCCGGAGGTCCGGCGGCTGGCGCGGATCGTCGGCCAGGCGCTCGGCATCCACTTGGAGCCGGAGGTTGCAGGCCTTCGGGGCCAGCGCCCCGTCCGGCGTGCACGCGTCGTGGCGGGCGCAGGCCGCGTCCAGCGCATCGACGGGCGCCGCCGGCCCATTGTTGCCGGGCCCGCAGTAATTGCCGTGCAGCAGCATCGGTGAGCCCTCGACCGCAGAAGCGGTCTGGCTGAACGCGGGCACCGTCAGGACGGTGACCAGAAGGAGGGGGAGAAGCGAACGGTTCATCGGGAGCCGTATCTCCTGTCGTGGATCGAAATCAGGCGCGGGAGCGGTCCCGTCGCCGTCCGGTCGTCATGCGCGTATGACGGCCAAGCTGAATGGGGAGAGCGAGTAATCACCGGCGCTCCCCGATCCTCAGCGGAGGCTCGCCGAGCGCCGGCCGGCCGAGGAAGCGGTCCCCTCGTCGAAGGCGGCTCGGCATCCGGGGCTCAGGCTCGCCCGTTGCGCCTTCATGCAACTGACGATGCGGCCGCGATCGGGGATCGATGTCAGGCACAGCCGCATGACATCGTCGCGGCACAGCGCAGCCTGCTCCTCCTCGCCGGCCCGCGCGCTGGCAGTGCCGGCGGCCGAGAAGGCGATCAGAGCCAGCATCGTGCGGGTTCCGATCTTCACCATCGAACGTCTCCTGTCTCATGCGGCCGGGCATCCATGCTCGGCTAAGGTCCGACGGTGAACGTCATAAGCGACGGCTCGTTCCGTGGGCTGGCAAGCCGGCCGGCTCGATGAACGCTTGGCGCCATCTCGCAACTGAGACGACCGAACGGGTTTCCGATGCCCCACGCGCAGCGGTGCTCTGCCCTGATGATGTATGGCAAAGCGCGGCGTCGATCTGGAGTATTTAAGAATAATATAATATTAAAACAACACAGTGAAATACTTCGGAACAACATGCTCTGTGGACGTTTACGACGACATCTCTATCGGGAGGTCATACATGTCGAAACGTCACATCGCTTGCTTCGCGTCGCTTCTGCTGATCGGTGGCCTCGGGGCCGCGTCCGCGCAGGAGACGTCCGGCCAGGGCGCATCCAAGCCGTCGACGCCCGCCGGCACATCCCGAGCCGGGACGGCGGGCGAGATGCAGAAGGGCGACGCGATGAAGGCGGGGGAGATGGGCGGCGGCTCCGGCAATACGGGCGTGCCGGGGGCGTCCCCTGCGGCCGAGGGCAACAAGAACCAGGATTCCCGGACCACGAAGACACGCGACCGCTGACCATCCTCCGTTCCGGCCAAGCCGAGAACCGCTCGCGAGTGTGTTGCAGCCGGGAGCGGTTCTCGGTCTCTATCCGACCCTTGAGCGCATTCCGACGAAGCGGTCACCGGTTCGTCGAAAGAATGCGCGTCACAACAAGAGACCAGAGACGCCGACCTGATGCAATCAGGTCGAATGCGGCCCTAGGCGGCGGTTTGTGCTTCCCAATTCAGGTAATTCGACCGGAACTCGGCCAGTTCGACGAGGCGAGGCAGGTCGCAGAGCGTCACGCGCTTGCCCTTGCGCTCGATCAGCCCTGCACGCTTGAGTTCGCCGAGCGAGCGGTTCACGTGCACGCTGGTCATGCCGGTGGTGTCGGCGAGGTCGATTTGCGTGATCGGCAGGTCGAAGCTGTTGCCGCTCGCAAGCCCCACCGCCCGCAGGCGTACGAGCAATTCGCACAACAGGTGCGCGAGGCGCTCCACGGCCGAGCGGCGGCCGATATTCATCATCCACTCGCGGAGGGTCGCCTCATCGACGAGGGCCACCGTGCGCAGGCCGCGGGCGAGAGCGGGGCGTTGACGCAATTCCCGCCCAGTCTCGGGCCCGATCCGCGCGACGCGGCAGGTGGAGAGCGTGCCGATGGTGTGATCGATCCGGTTCAGGATCGAGGTCTCGAAGTCGCAGATATCCCCCGGGATGAGGTAGGCCGTGATCTGACGTGCCCCGTTCGCCCGCAGCTTGTAGCGGCAGGCGAAGCCTTCCGTGATCGCGATCATGCCCTCGGGCCGGTCACCCTCGGAGATCAGGTCCGTGCCGGCCGGAATCAGCCGTGTCCCCGCTTCGATGATCGCCAGGGCGGCCGCGTCCGCTTCTTCCAGCTTGCTGAATCCCTGCAGCTTGCGCAGCAAGGGGCCGCTCACCGCCGTTCCACTGCCCGCTAAGACCTTCATCCTGCTTGTCCCACCCGCGCGGCGCAGACGAGGAACGGCGCGCCGCGTCGGCGCAGGGGCCGCAGCCGTCGCGAGAAATCAGGGTCCGCCGTGACGAGATCGAGCGCTGCTCGAGCGGGATTCCGATTCATGCTCGTTCTCGAAAAGTGGAGCGCTCGGCAGCCGTAGGGATCATTGGAATTGTTATACTAGTGGGCAGCCGATCGACATGTAAGCCGGGGGGCGCCTTCGGTGCGGTTCCCGACAATGCGGTGTCCGTCGCGAGGCTGTTTCGTAAATGTAAATAATTTTTACTTATGGTAATTTACATCTCACCGTTGGATGCTGGCGAAATCTACCTTCCGTCGATAGGGCAGAGGCCAATGACTTGACTGTAGAACGCCCCGTTGCCGGTCAAAGATCCGCGGCGGCGCGGTAGCCGGGGGTGCGGCTCGCGCGCCGTCTCGCTGCGGCGACGAGGGCGTCGAGCGCCGGGCTGGCAAGGGAGCGGCTGGCGGCGAGATAATAGGTCTCCCAGCCGACCGAGAGGAAATCGAGGCCGAGTCGGTCGGCCGCCGCCCGTACGCCGAGACCCGCATCCGCCGCGCCGCAGGCGATGACCGCCGCAACCGCCTGATGGGTGAACTCCTCGACCGTGTAGCCGTGGATCGCGGCAGCCGGCAGGCCGGCCTGCGCCAGCATGCGGTCGAACCAGTCCCGCGTGCCCGATCCCTTCTGGCGGTTGACGTAGCGCAGGCCGGGCGCGGTCAGGTCGGCCAGCGTGCGGATGCCGCGCGGGTTGCCGGGGGCCAGCAGCAGGCCTTGCTCGCGCTCGAACAGGGGGTGCAGCACGAGGCCGGCGCCGGCATTGATCGCCGAGAATGGAGCGCCCGCCGCTTCCGGCGCGAGAGCCCCGCAATGGAAGCCCGCCGCGTCGGCTCCGCCCTCGAGGAGGCGCTGCACCGCCGCGCTGCTGCCCGTCACGGAGAGTTCGATGCCCGCCTCTGCACCCGGCTCTCCGCTCATGACCTCGGTCAGGACCTCGACCAGCAACGGATCGTGGCTCGCGGCCAGTGTCAGTGCTCCGGCCCCGCCGCTCATGAGATGGCGCAGGCGATGCTCGACGGCGCGGGTCTCGCGGCCCAGGCTGGCCTCCAAGGCCGCCGAGGCGGCGGTAAAGGCGTCCGCCAAGGCGGCCCCGAACTCCGTCAGGGCGGTGCCGTGCCCACGTGTCTTGCGTACCAGGGGCCGGCCGAGCGCCGTCTCGTAGGCCTGGAGGCGCGCCCAGGCGGCGCGATAGGACAAGCCGAGGGCGTCGGCAAAGCCCTGCACCGAGCCGGTCCGCGTGATCGCGTCGAACATCACCGTCAGGTCGGACACCGTGAGCGCGCTCGCGCCGATCCGAAGCGTGCCGCCCAGGCCGAGGACGACGGAGACGGCCGCCTGTTCGGAATCTTGATTCATATTGATGACGTCACAGCTGTCGTCCACAACCGGTTTACCTTATCAGGGCTTGTTTCGGAACGGCGCCGCCACCGGGGCGAACCCGCGAGGCGTTGCACCGGCTCCGTGCTCGCTCCAAGACGCACGACCGGCCGACCGCAGATGTCCTTAGACCGCTTTGTTTCCTACCTCCGTCCCGCCCTCTTGGGACAGGGGGCGCCGGAGACCGCCTTGGCCTCGCAGCGCGCCGCGATCGACCGCCACCTCGCGGGGCGTGGCCGGCTCGCTGCCGAGTGCATCGAGCGGGGGCCCGACGATTCCGGTGTGGAGCGGCCGGCTCTGCGCGAGGCGCTAGCCCTGTGCCGCCGCCACGGCGCGACGCTTCTCATGGCGGAACTCGGGGCTTCCGGGCAGGATTCGGGCTTCCTGCGCGCTCTGAGCCGTGAACTGCGCCGCCTGGACCTGCACTTCGCCGTCGCCGACAGCCCGGAGGTCAGCGAGGCGACCCTCGGCATCATGGCCGCGGTGGCGGAGGCCGAGGACCGGCTCGGGGTGCGTCGCACCCCCGAGACGCTAGCCCGCCGCCGCGCGTTCTATGCCCGCTTCACCGCCGAGCGCCGCGCGCGGGCGCCGGCCGACAGGGCCGGGCCCATCCCTTGCCGCCCCACGCCCTCTGGCGGAGAATCTGGGGCGGGGCGAGACCCTGCCGCGGAGCCGGGAGCGTGCCGAGGAGGTGGCGCCGATCCTCAGCGAGATCCGCGCGGCAGGCGCGCTCACGCTGGAACAGGTCGCCAACGCCCTCAACGCCTTGGGCATTCCCTCGGCACGGGGAAGCCGCTGGTACCCGATGCAGGTGACGCGGATCGAGACGCGCCTCGCCGGGGTGGGCTGATCGGTGCCGCGTGCCCCGCACGACAGTGCTACGGCGCCGCATCCCGTGAGGAGACGATCGGCGATCGGAAGATGTCGTGAGGCACCCTAACCGTTCTGTGAGCCCCGTTCGCAGACGAGGTAGATGCTTGCACAGAGATCTGGGTAGAGTTGCCCCAGGGCATAGCAGCCATCGAGATAAGCCGGCGAGACGATGTCGGTCTTCAGCAGGGCATCCCACTGAAAGTTCGCCAGCGCCTTGAAGAAGACGCCGGAGCGATGGATCACCCTGAGGCCCGCGGCGTGGGCGTCCCGTTCCAGCGTGTCGAGGCTGTAGGTGCAGCGATGGCCGTGTTGCCGCTCGGCCTCGGTGACGGCGGCGTTGTGGGAGATCAGTCCCATCTTCACCGCGATCTGCCGGGACGGCGCGTTGGCGTTCGGGCAGGCTAGCAACAGGCGCCCGCCCTCCGAGAGCCATTCCGCATTGATGCGCCTCAGCACCCCGACCGGATCGTCGAGGTGTTCGAGCACGTGGGTTAGGACGATCGTATCGTAGCGGGCGGGCAGCGCGACCGCCTCGAAGGTCGCGTGGACGAACCCCACGCTCTCGCCGAACTGCCCCCGCGCCGCATCGATGGCTTCGCCCGAGGCCTCGACGCAGGTGATGTCGTCGAAGAACGGCGTCAGGCGCCGCGTGAAGTCGCCGCGGAAGCTGCCGAGTTCGAGCAGGCGACCGGGGCGGAAGAATGGCTCGAAGGCACGCACCATGTACTTGTGCATCACGTCGAGGTCGAAATCGTAGGCGTAGCGGTGGCCCTCCACGTCCTGCGCCTCACGGTCGAAGTCGCGCGCCGTGCTCATGATCGGGCCTCCCTGTCTCGGTCGTGTGATGTCGCGTTCTCTCCGGCGCCGGGTCGGCGTGCCGCCAGATCGAGGGAGAGGTGCAGCGTTGCGTCGTCCTGCGCCCCGTCGGCAAAGCCGAGCCTGCGATACAGGGCGCGTGCCGAAGCCTCGCGATCCACATGGAGGGCGATCCGCCTGAAGCCGAGGCCGCGGGCATGAGCGATCGCCGCGGCGAGCAAGCTGTGCCCGATGCCGGCCTGGGTCCGCTCCGGCACAACGCTGACGCTCGTCACGAAGGCCGCGATGCGCGCCGGATCGTTGCAGTAGACCGCCACCAGACCGATTAGGGCCGGGCCTTCCCAGGCCTCGAACCGCTCAGCGCGTGTGGTAAGCTTGGCGGCGTAGTCTCGAATCGCTACCCGCCGGTCGAGCGGCGGTGTGAAGGCGTGTGCGCAGATTGTCAGATGAGCGTGCACATCCTCCATCCGGGAGCGGTTTTGCGTGAAGGACAGTGCGGTCACGGTTCGAGCCGCGCTGCGCCGAAGCCGAAGCGGCCAAAGGCGTTGCCGTTGTAGAGAAGGTAGGTCGCCCCCTCGCAGGTGAACACGTGAGGGTAGCACTGCATGTCCGCATCCCATTCGCCGGGTGTTCCAGCGACGGTCAACACCGCATCGTCCCGCGTCCAGTCCACGAGGTCGTCGGACCAAGCGTGGCCGATCCGGTAGCCGCGGCTGGGATCGGTGCGGAAGCCGACCTGATCCCGATAGCAGAACACCATGTGCCGATGGGTGCCGCAGTCGAACACGCAGGGAAGTGCCTGCGCCTCATCCGGACCGAGATGGTCGGCGACGATCCGGCGCCCGTCCTCCTTCGTCCACTGGATGCCGTCCGCCGAGGTGGCGTGCCCGATCTTGTAGACCCGCTCCGGCGCCGCGCTAGCTTCCGCAGTGCTCCAGACCGTGCCGAAAATGTACCACATGTGGAACAAGCCATCGATCACGCGCACGAAGCCGTCGGCGACGAGGAACGGCTCATTGAGCGTGGCACCGAGGACCGGGCCCGCTCCGAGCCGCTCGAAGGTCAGGCCTTCGTCCCGACTGACGGCAAGCCCGATGCCGGTCTCCACGGAGACTGAGACGCGCCGGCTCCAGCCCGTGGTATAGCCGTAGACGACGCCGTCATGGCGCAGCACGTTCATTGGAAAGATGCCGTGCTCATCGAAGGTGCCGAGGGCGCCCGCGGGGATAACCGGCCGCTGCGCCACGCCGAGCACCGTGCTCAGATCCTTGCGCATGTCCGCGAAGGCGACATGGCTCAAATACTGTCCGTCCGGCTCGCGGCTGCGGGTCGAGAAGAAGATCCGCACCCGGTCGTCGAGGACGAGCGCCTGCGGCGATTGCGCGAAGTCTCCGCTCCCGAAGGGAAGCGGATGCGCCCGCAGATCGAAAACTAGGCCGAGCTTGTTCCACCGCATGGCGTTCCGGCCCGTCAATCGAGGGCGCCGTCGAGCGCGGCAAGGCCGAAACCTCCGCGGCCGACCTCGTTGCCGAGATAGGCGAGATAGGTCCGGCCATCGACAGTGAAGACGTGGGGATAGCTGATCATCTGCGCGTCCCAGCCCTCCTCCGAAACATCGATGCCGCAGCGCGCGTCGTCGCGGGTCCAGTTCAGGAGGTCGGTGCTCCAGGCGTAGCCGATACGGTAGCCGCGCTCGCGGCTGCGGAAGCCGGTGCTGTAGCGGTAGCAGAAATGCATGTGGTAGCGCCCGCCGGCCTCGAACACGTCGGGGCTCGCCTGGGCCTCGTCCGCCTCGATCCGCGGCGGGATCAGGTCGCGATTCGCTTTGGTCCAGGTCAGGCCATCGAGCGAGGTCGCCATTCGGATGCGGTAGACCGGCTCGGCCCGGCCCTCGACCCGCTTCCAGGCACTTCCGGCGATGTAGAACAAATACCACGTCTCGCCGAAGCGCCGGATCTTGGGGCCGCTCATCACGAAGGGCTCGTCCGGCGAGTAGGGCAGGATCGGTCCCGGTCCCAGCCGCTCGAAGCGGCGCCCGCCATCGCGGCTCACCGCGCAGCCGATCGCCGTGTTGAAGGGAACCGAGACGCAGCGCGTCCAGCCGGCGTAGTAGGCGCGAACCGTCTCACCCGTGCGGATCACCGAGACCGGATAGACCCCGAACTCGTCGAAAGTGCCGGTTCCACCGAGCGGCAGAATCGGCTCCTCGGCGACCGCGCGAACCTTGAACAGGTCTTGGCGGTCGAGATCCACGTAGGCGCTGTAGCTGACGTACTGGCCGTCGGCGTCGGCGTCCGGACGGCATGAGAAGTACATCCGTACCACCTCGTCGCAGATCAGGGCGGCCGGTGCCTGCGCGAAGGACTTCAGCCAGGGGCGGCCGTCGACGCTCGCGGGATCGAAGACGCGGCCGAGCTTGTGCCAGCGGGGCACGGGGCATCCTCCCCCTCGATGAGATCGTAGCCGCCGACCAGCAGGGCGGCGAGCGCGGATCGCGGGTTGAACATCAGCACGTCGAGGATCGACAGCCATGGCACGAACGGGTGCGGTCCTTGCGCATATTCCAAGGGCCGGGCTCGCAGAAAGCGCAAACCGATCCCTCGCTTTGCGAAGGCGGCCGGATCGTAGAGGGTCGTGCCGCCGATCGGGTTGACGTAGGTTGCTGCACCCAGCCGTTCGCAGAGATTGATCACCCGGTCTTGCCGTCTCAGGTCCGTCACGCCCTCGATCATGGAGGCGGTGCGAATCGGCGTGGCGACGGAGAGATGCGCGCAGGTTCGCAGCAATCCGTGCCGGAGGTGGTCGAACAGGTCGGCGCTCGCGTAGTCCAGAACGTCCTCGACGAGGGACATGGTCTCGCGCCGATGCGGCGCGTGGCGATAGGCTTGGGCGATCTGGGCGCAGAGTCGGTCCGGTTTTGAACCCCGCCGCGACGTGCCGCTCACGGATGTCGAGATGGTCCGAGTCCTTTTCCAGCGGCAGCGTGAAGGTCACCGGCTCGCCGTCGCGCAGAAAGCGGTTCCGGTTGATCCAGCCTTTCTTGGTGTACTTCACCGTGTCGTAGATCACGAACTGATCGACCGCCGCGATGAGCTGGAAGTAGCCGATATAGGGGAAGAGGTACGGCTGCATGATCGCGACGGTAGCAGGCGTGGTCATGGCCGGGCGATCCGCCGGACGATCCGGGCCACGATGGCGGGATCGAGGTCGGGATAGATCGGCAGGCACAGCACCCGGTCGGCCGCCAGGGCCGCCACGGGCAGATCCTCCCGCCGGGCGCTCGGCAGGGCCCGGTACATCGGGTGGTCGGAGATCAGGGGATGGAAGTAGCGCCGCGGGTGGATGCCGTCGCGCTTGAGCGCGTCGTAGAGCGCGTCGCGGCCGATCGGGTAATCGGGGCCGATCAGGATCGGGAAATAGGCGTAGTTGGCCGCGCCGTCCCCGGCGAAGTCCAGGCAGCGAATGCCGGGAATGCCCTGCAATCCCTGCCGGTAGGCCGCGTCGATCGCCTGCCGCCGCGCCAGCACCGTGCCGATGTGCCGAAGCTGGACGAGGCCGAGCGCGGCATTCAGCTCACTCATCTTCCCGTTCAGGCCCGTTTCGATCACCGACGTCTCGTCTTCGAAGCCGAAGTTTTTGAGCTTATCGATCCGGTCCTTCATCGCCGGATCGGCGCAGACGATGGCGCCGCCCTCGAAGGTGTTGAACACCTTGGTGGCGTGGAAGCTCAGGACCGACAGGTCGCCGTGGTTCAGCACGCTTTGTCCGCGGTGGCGCACGCCGAAGGCGTGGGCGGCGTCGTAGATCACCTTGAGCCCGTGCCGGACGGCGATGCCCGCGATCGCCTCGACGTCGCAGGGCTGGCCGTAGCAATGGACCGGCAGGATCGCGCTGGTCCGCGGGGTGATCGCGGCTTCGATCCGGGCGGGATCGAGGTTGAGGGTCACCGGGTCGATGTCGACGAAGACGGGGGTGAGCCCGCTCCAGAGCAGGGCATGCGAGGTCGCGACGAAGGAATAGGGTGTCGTGATCACCTCGCCCGTGAGGTCGAGCGCCCGCAGGGCCATGATCAGCGCGGTCGTCGCGTTGTTGAACAGGGCGACCTGCGGCACGCCGAGATGGTCGCTCAGGCGGGCTTCCAGCTCCTGGTGAAATGGACCGCCATTGGTCAGAACCCGCGTCTGCCAGATCTGCCGCAGCAGCGGCTCGAATTCCTCAAGCGGCGGCAGGAACGGTCGGGTGACGTAGATCGGATCGGCCGCGCGCCCTGTCTCTGGGGCCGCCTGAGGAATGATCTGCGGGGCGGTGTCGAGGGCCCGTGCAAATTCCTGCTCCAGCCGGCGCAGGGTCGCCTGCACGGGAAGCTCGCCCCGAGCAGCGGGCGACGGGAGGCTGTCTGCCTCGGGTGTCGGATCAAGCGGCGCAACTCGCATCGATGCAGCGCCTCCCCATCGCGCGGAAGGCGTCAGCGACCGCTCCGGTCAAGCGGCCGGAAGCCCGGTGGGTCGCGGCCTTGGCGAGGGAACGCTCGACCGCGCGCGTTCTACGATGTTCGAGCATGCCCGGCCTTCCTGCGCCAGCCGGATGTTAGGAATTGTTTGGCTAACAGATCGTTAACGCTGCGATTGCGGCAGGCCTGAAACGACGAAAGCCGCCTTGCGGCGGCTTTTCGTAGGTCGGTCAGTTCTTTTGAGGAAACTGGAGCGGGCGAAGGGATTCGAACCCTCGACCCCAACCTTGGCAAGGTTGTGCTCTACCCCTGAGCTACACCCGCTCTCTTGTCCGTCCGTCCGGCGCCGTGGGCGCGTCCGTCGGTGGCGCTGGTAAACACTATCCCGGCCGGGGATGCAAGCGCCAAGGTCGATTTTTTTGCGCGGCTCACCAAAGCTCGGCCGGAGGCTGGCCGCCGCGGATCTCGTCGAGACGGACGCGGGTGGCGCGGGTGGTGTCGGCCGGTAGGGCATCGAGGGGGAAGAAGCCGGCCTCGGCGATCTCGCGGTCGGGCCGCTTCGGGCCCGTCACCGTGAAGGCCGGGACGATGTAGACGGCGATGTGGTCGCGGCGCTGCGCGCCGGGGTTCAGGAAGAAGCCGTGCAATTGCAGCGGGGCATCCGGCGACACCACGATCTCGGCCTCCTCGCGGAACTCGCGGGCCATCGCGGCGGGGCCGCTCTCGCCCGGATCGATCCCGCCCCCCGGCAGATGCCAGCCGGCGACATAGGTATGACGCACGAGGCAGACTCGCCCCTGCCCGTCGATGGCGACGCCGCGGACGCCCAGTGTCATGCCGCGCGTGAACAATGCGACCCGCAGGGACAAGCGGTGGAGCCAGGGGCGGTCGAGATTCGGGATCATGCCCGCCTTGTAGACGCAGGCGCTTCGCCCGTCGCGCCCCGGCTCGCTCACACGACCTTGAGCCCGATCGCGCCGACGCCCTCGATCCGCGCGCTCATGGTCTGGCCGCGTTGCACCGCCCCCACGCCCGAGGGCGTGCCGGTGAGGATCAGGTCACCGGGATGCAGCTCGAAATAGGTCGAGAGCAGCGCGACCTGCTCCGGCACCGACCAGATCATCTCGGAAAGGTCGCCGCGCTGGTGCTCGGCGCCATCGACGGCCAGCGTGATCGCGCCGGAGCGAGGATGGCCGATGACGCCCGCCGGCCGCAGGGCGCCGATGGGGGCGGAGAAATCCGCCGCCTTGCCGAGCTCCCACGGCCGAGCCTGCCGCTTGGCCTCGTCCTGGAGGTCGCGCCGGGTCATGTCGAGGCCGACCGCGTAGCCGTAGACATGGGTGCCGGCGGTCTCCACCGGGATGTCGCGCCCGCCCCGGCCGAGGGCGGCCACCAGTTCCACCTCGAAATGGTAGTTTTCGGTGCGGGGCGGATAGGGATGCTCAACCGTCACGCCCTCGGGCACGATCTGGACCGTGTCGGCCGGCTTGAGGAAGAAGAAGGGCGGGTCGCGCTCGTCAGCGCCCATCTCGCGGGCATGGGCCCGGTAGTTGCGGCCCACGCAATAGACCCGGCGCACGGGAAACAGATCGGAACTGCCGTGGATCGGCAGCGCCGTGCGCGGCGGGTTCGGGATCACGGACAGCATGGCGCCTCAAGCCTCGTCTTCGGTGGGACGGAAAACACGGTCGGATCGGGCGGCGATCCGCTGCAAAGGGAAAACCCGCAAGCGCCCGGTGTGTGCCATTTCCCGGGATCCCCGTTCCGCCATCCTCGGCTCTCGGTGCAAATGCCGTTCCCCCGGCCTATCTGTGACGGACGACGCTTCGTTCGTCCCCGCCTCCGCCCTCCATTGATGACCGCTCCCCTCTCCCACGATCGCCTGCTGGCCACGCTCTCCGAGCGGCTCGGCCTTCGGCACGTGCGCACCGATCCGGCCGATCTCGCGCCGCATCTCGTCGAGTCGCGCGGGCTCTATCGCGGCCATGCGCTGGCCGTCGTGGCGCCGGGCACGACCGAGGAGGTCGCCTTCACCGTGCGAACCTGCGCCGAGGCGCGGGTGCCGGTGGTGGCGCAGGGCGGCAATACCGGCCTCGTCGGCGGCGGCGTGCCCTTCGGCGGGATCGTGCTGTCCTTGAACCGCCTCGACCGGCTGCGCGCGATCGATCCCCTCGGCGCCAGCATGACGGTGGAAGCCGGCATGATCCTCGCCGACGTGCAGGCCGCGGCCGAGGCGGCGGGGATGCTGTTCCCGCTCTCCTGGGCGGCGGAGGGCACGGCGCGGATCGGCGGCGGCCTTGCCACCAATGCCGGGGGCCTGGCGGTGCTGGCCTACGGCAATGCCCGCGACCTCGTGCTCGGCCTCGAAGTCGTGCTCGCCGACGGACGGATCTGGAACGGGCTCAAGGCGCTGCGCAAGAACAATGCGGGCTATGACCTCAAGCACCTGTTCGTCGGCTCGGAGGGCACGCTCGGCATCATCACCGCCGCGACCCTCAAGCTGTACCCCAAGCCCCTCTCCACCTGCGTCGGCTTCGTCGGCCTCGCCTCGGCGCGGGCAGCGCTCGCCCTGTTCGCCCGGCTTCGGGCCGGCGCCGACCGGGGGCTGACGGCCTTCGAGTACATGCCCCGCTTCGGGCTTGAGATGGTGCTGAGACACGGCATCGACGTGCGTCCGCCGCTCTCCGGCTCCCATGCCGCCTACGCCCTGGTGGAGCTGTCCTCGCCCCGGCCCGGCTCCGACAGCCGCGCCGAGATGGAAGCCTTGCTCGCCGAGGCGATGGAGGCGGGAGAGGTGGAGGATGCGGTGATCGGCGGCAGCGCGGCGCAGGACGTCGCCCTGTGGCGCCTGCGCGAGTTGCTGCCCGAGGTGCAGAAGGCGGAGGGCGGCTCGATCAAGCACGACGTCTCGCTGCCGCTCTCGCGCCTCGCCGACTTCCTGGACGAGGCGAGTGCCGCCTGCGAGGCGGCGATGCCGGGCCTGCGCCCCTGCCCGTTCGGGCATTTCGGCGACGGCAACATCCACTTCAATCTGACCCAGCCGGTCGGCATGGAGAAGGCGGAGTTCCTGAGCCAGTGGGGCCGCTTCAACGCCATCGTTCACGGCATCGTCGAGCGTATGGACGGCTCGATCGCCGCCGAGCACGGCATCGGCTTGATCAAGCGCGACGAACTCGCCCGCACCGCCGACCCCGTCGGCCTCGACTTGATGCGGCGGTTGAAGGCCGCCCTCGACCCGCATGATGGGCTCAATCCGGGCAAGGTGGTGGCCCTCTCGGACGATCCGCCGCCGGCTCTCCCGGTCTGAAAGCGAGTGTGATGGGGCGCACGCGGGAACGCGCGCCGGCCTCCGCGGGTTGTTGTGCAACGCACAAGATGGCTGCATGATCCGGGTCACAGGGCCGGGAATCAGCCTTGCGCGCAACCGGAATGATGCCCGGATGATGAGATCGTTAACCCTTGCGACCCGACAATCGCCCTCTACCGGCACCGGTGGCGGAGCGATCCGCCTCGGTTTCGTCGCATGACGATTTTAGGCGCTCGTTCCACATACCGCAGTGCGGTGCGCTTCCCCTGGAAGGTGACGCGCTGCAGCGACGGGCGATGGGACGAGTCATCCGGCTTGCATCCTGGGGCACGCGTTCCGAGCCGTCCCGTCCGCACCGACTTTGAAGGAGACCATTGATGCCCGTTTCACAGGCCCGGGTGCCGACCGCGGAAGCCAGTCGCTACCTGAAGCAGCTCTGCCGCCATTGGAGCCATAAGTTCCCGGTCGAGGAGAGCGGCGACAAGGGCCGGGTTCCGTTCGGCGAGGATCGGATCTGCACCTTCGAGGCGAGCCCCGACGCCCTGGTCATGCAGGTGGCCACGCCCGACCCGGCCGGCCTGACACGGCTGGAGAATGTGGTCTCCGACCATCTCCTGCGCTTTGCCTTCCGCGAAAATCTGGGTGACATCACGTGGTCGCGCGCGGCCTGAGCCGCGGATCGGTCTGACGGGATCAGATCCGGGCCGGGAAGACGGCGCGCGGCGTGACAGCCTGGAGAACCCCTTCCATGAGCCAGACGCCGGGCACGGCCGCCCTCCCCTTCACCGAGCGCCTCGACCGGCTGGCGGAAGTCGCCGTGCGGGTCGGCCTCGGGCTGAAAGCGGGCCAGGAACTGGTGATGACGGCGCCGCTTGAAGCGGTGCCGCTGGCCCGCGCCATCACCGAGCAGGCCTACAAGGCCGGCGCTTCGCTGGTCACCACCTTCTACGCGGACGACGCCGCGACGCTCGCCCGCTTCGCCCACGCGCCCGACGAGGCGTTCGACCGGGCGGCCGGCTGGCTCTATGCCGGCATGGCGGACGCCTACCGGAGCGGAGCGGCCCGGCTCGCCATCTCGGGCGACGACCCGTCCCTGCTGGCGGGTCAGGACCCGTCCAAGGTCGCCCGCGCCAACCGTTCGCGCTCGCAGGCCTACGTGCCGGCGCTGGAACTGATCGCCGGCTTCTCCACCAACTGGACCATCGTCTCGGCCGCGACCAAGCCCTGGGCACGCACGGTCTTCCCCGATCTGCCCGAGGACGAGGCGGTCGCGCGCCTGTGGGACGCGGTCTTTGCCGCCTCGCGCATCGATGGGCCTGATCCCGTCGCGGCCTGGAGCGCGCATAACCGCGATCTCGCCCGCCGGACCGAGCGGCTCAACGGCGCCCGCTTCTCCGCCCTGCGCTTCCGCGGCCCCGGCACCGACCTAACCGTGGGGCTCGCCGACGATCACGAATGGTGCGGCGGCGCCACGACGGCCAAGAACGGCATCGTCTGCAACGCCAACATCCCGACCGAGGAGGTGTTCACCACACCGCACCGGGCGCGGGTGGAGGGCTACGTCGCCAGCACCAAGCCGCTCTCCTACCAGGGCACCCTGATCGACGACATCCGCGTGCGCTTCTCCGAGGGCCGCATCGTCGAGGCGAACGCGCGCACCGGCAGCGACGTGCTCGCCAAGGTGCTCGACACCGACGAAGGCGCCGCCCGCCTCGGCGAGGTGGCCCTGGTGCCCGCCTCCTCGGCGATCTCGGCCTCGGGCCTGTTGTTCTACAACACGCTCTACGACGAGAACGCCGCGAGCCACATCGCCCTGGGGCAGGCCTACTCGAAATGCTTCCGCAACGGCGGCGATGGTCTGAGCGAGTCGGATCTCGCCGAGCGCGGCGCCAATCGCAGCCTGATCCATATCGACTGGATGATCGGCTCGGCCGAGATCGACGTGGACGGGATCACCGCCTCGGGCGAGGCTTTGCCGGTGATGCGCCGCGGCGAGTGGGCCGACTGACTTCTTGTGAATCCGCCGTCCGCCGGGATCAGGTGCTCTGCGCTTCCCCGGCGGGCTGCACCGGAAGCGTTCCCTTTGGCAGCATCTTGGGTCGCCAGCGGCGGTGCATCCACAGCCACTGGCCGGGATGCTCGCGCACCCATCCCTCGATCACGCGCGTCATCGCCTGCATCGCGCCCTGAACCTCGATCAGCCCGTCCGGGCCGCGGGGCAGATCGAGCGGCGGCGTCAGTTCGAGCAGGAAGCGCCCGCCCTCCTTGCGCACCACCCGCGCGCCGTGGACCGGGCAATCGTGGTGCCGGGCGAGCTTGCCGAGCAGCGGGTTGACCAGCACCGGCCGGCCGAAGAACGTCACCACGACACCGCGGGTGAAGTGCTGATCGATGAGCTGGCCGAGATGGCCGCCGCGCTCCACCACGCCCTGCATCGCGAAGACGGCGCCGGGGCCGGAGGCGGCGAGCCCTCCCATGGTCTTGCGGCGGACTTCCTGCACGAGTTGGGCGGCGGCCGGATTGTTCGGCGGGCGGAACACGGCGGTGGTCTCGAGCCCGAACTTCTCCGCGCAGATCGCGGGCAGTTCCCAGTTGGCGAGGTGGGCTGAGAAGATCAGCCCCGGCTGGCCATCGTCGCGGATCGCGAAGAACTGTTCGAGTCCGCGCACTTCCATGCGCTGGGTCGCGAGGTTTTCCGGGTCGTAATCGAAGATCGTGTCGAGATGGGCGTATTCGGCGCCGGTGCGCCCGAGATTGTCCCATGCCTCCAGCGCGATCGCCCGCAGCCGCCGCTCGTCCTCCTTCGGGTAGGCCGCGCGGAGGTTGTCCATCGCCGTGCGGTGCGAGGGCAGGAACGGGCCGATGAGGCGAACGAGCCGGCCGCCGGCCGCACTCGCCCGGTCGGTGCCGAGCATCCGCGCGAGCAGGAACACCGCTCGGATCAGCGGGATGGTCGCGAAGCCGGCCAGCCGAGGCAGGTTCCGCCGTAGGATCAGCGCAAGGCGCAGCACAGCCGGTTCATCGAAGGAGCGATCGGGGGAGGTTCGGAAGGCGGCATAAAGTATATTTTTCGGGCAGGCGAGCAGGTTGCTCGGGAAACGGCGAAGGCCGCCGGCCCGTCGAGCGGACCGGCGGCCTCCGGAAGGCGCGGCGCGAGAGCCTTCGATCAGACGAAGTGCTGACCGCCGTTGATGGTGAGGGTCGAGCCGTTGACGAAGCCGGCCTCGTCGCTGGCGAGGTACTCGACCGCGTGCGCGATCTCGTCGGCCTCGCCGAGGCGGCCGGTCGGGATCGTCGAGATGATCTTGTTACGGATGTCTTCCGGCACCGCCATCACCATTTCGGTGGCGATGTAGCCGGGGGCCACCACGTTCACGGTGACGCCCTTCGAGGCGCTCTCCTGCGCCAGCGCCTTGGCGAAGCCGATCACGCCGGCCTTGGCGGCCGAGTAGTTGGTCTGGCCGGCCTGGCCCTTCTGGCCGTTGATCGACGAGATGATGATGATGCGCCCGAAATTGCGCGAGCGCATTCCCTCGATCAGCGGACGGGTGCAGGTGAACATCGAGTCGAGGTTGGTGCGGATCACCGCCTGCCACTTCTCGAAGGTCATCTTGTGGAAGGCGCCGTCGCGGGTGATGCCGGCGTTGTTCACGAGGATGTCGATCGGGCCGACTTCGGCCTCGATCGCCTTGATGCCGGCCTCGCAGCTTGCGAGATCGCCGACGTCGAACTTGAACACCGGGATGCCGGTCTCGGCCTTGAAGGCGTTGGCCGCCTCGTCGTTTCCGCCGTAATTGGCGGCGACCTTGTAGCCCTTGTCCTTCAGGCGCTTGGAGATCGCGGCGCCGATGCCGCGCGTTCCGCCCGTGACGAGGGCGACGCGTTCCTGAGCCATAGTTTCCTCCGTGATCCCGTATCGGGTTGTTGTTAAGACGGTTCGCGAAATACCCGCTAGGCGTGCGGCGGACAGGGCAACGATCCTGTCACCGCCTTCGCGGGAGCGGGGCGCCGCGCGTCATCCCCGCCTGTGTATCCGGGCGACCGCGCGCCCGCATCGCATTTAAATTTCACAAACCCTCAAGCTGATTTCGTCAAATTCAACTTGAGTTTCTGTGTGGGAAGGGCGCCGCGCGCCCTTCTCCGCGCGCCCTTCCCGAAGCCGGTCGCTCAGACCCGCTCGACACACATGGCGACACCCATGCCGCCGCCGATGCAGAGCGTGGCGAGACCCTTCTTGGCGTCGCGGCGCTTCAGCTCGTGCAGCAGGGTGATGAGGACGCGGGCGCCGGAGGCACCGATCGGGTGGCCAATGGCGATGGCGCCGCCATTGACGTTCACCTTCTCGTCGTCCCAGCCCATGTCCTTGTTCACCGCCAGCGCCTGAGCGGCGAAAGCCTCGTTCGCCTCGATCAGGTCGAGGTCGGCGGGCTTCCAGCCGGCCTTCTCCAGGGCCTTGCGCGAGGCCGGGATCGGGCCCGTGCCCATCACCTTGGGATCGACGCCCGCGGTCGCCCAGGACACGATCCGGGCGAGCGGCGTGATGCCCCGGCGCTCGGCCTCGGAGGCTGACATCAGCACCAGCGCGGCGGCGCCGTCGTTGAGGCCTGAGGCGTTGGCCGCAGTCACGGTGCCGTCCTTGGCGAAGGCGGGCTTGAGCTTGGCCATCGCCTCGACGGTGGCGCCGTCACGGATGTACTCGTCGGTGTCGACGACCGTGTCGCCCTTGCGGCCCTTCACGGTGACGGGGACGATCTCTTCCTTGAAGCGGCCTTCCTTGCGGGCGGCCTCGGCCTTGTTCTGCGAGCGGACCGCGAACTGGTCCTGCTGCTCGCGGGTGAGCTGGAAAGCCTGGGCGACGTTCTCGGCGGTCTGGCCCATGTGGTAGCCGTTGAAGGCGTCCCACAGGCCGTCCTTGATCATGGTGTCGACGAGCTTGAGATCGCCCATCTTCTGGCCGCCGCGCAGATACTGGGCGTGCGGGCTGAGCGACATCGATTCCTGGCCGCCGGCCACGATCACCTTGGCGTCGCCATTGGCGATCTGCTGCATGCCGACCGCGACGGTGCGCAGGCCCGAGCCGCAGACCTGATTGAGGCCCCAGGCGGTCGCCTTCTCGGGGATGCCCGCGGCGATGGCGGCCTGACGGGCCGGGTTCTGCCCGGCGGCAGCGGTGAGCACCTGGCCGAAGATCACCTCGTCCACGTCGTCCGGCGAAACGCCCGCGCGCTCCAGTGCGGCCTTGATCGCCGTGGCGCCGAGTTCGTGGGCCGGCACGGAACCGAAGGCACCGGCGAACGATCCGACGGGCGTACGCGCCGCACCGACAATGACGATATCTTCACTGGCTGCCATCGTGACGTTCTCCTCATTCGGCGGCGCGATATTTGGTAGACCAGAATGTCTGGCGCGCGACCTGCCGTTCACCGGATGAAGAGCGCACACCTCGCGAAGTCAAGCGTGCTTACGGACAACATGGGCGGAACGTCGCATAGACGACCGCGCTCGCATGCGCCGGATTCTACGGGGACAGGGATAAATTGCTGTTTTCGCCGCGCCGCGAAAGCCTTAAGGTTGGTTCCGACGAATGTAGAGCCCGGCCTGCGCAGGCGGGCAGCCGATCATGTCGGAGCGTTGAGCTTTGCGCAGACTCATGAGCGAAGCGGGAGGTGTCGCAACGATGGCCGAGAACGGCAGGGCGCATCAGACCGTCATCAAGAAGTACGCCAATCGCCGGCTCTATCACACCGGCACCTCCACCTACGTCACGCTCGAAGACCTCGCGACGATGGTGCAGAACGGCGAAGACTTCATCGTCTACGACGCACGCTCGGGCGACGACATCACCCGCTCGGTGCTGACGCAGATCATCTTCGAGCAGGAGAACAAGGCCGGCGACGACAATCTGCTGCCGGTGGCCTTCCTGCGGCAGCTGATCCGCTTCTACGGCGACAGCATGCGCACGATGGTGCCGAGCTTCCTCGAATTCTCCATGGCCAACTTCGCCAAGGATCAGGACGGCCTTCGCGAGAAGATGGCCCAGAGCTTCGGCCCCTCCGCCTTCCAGCAGGCGCTGCAGGAGCAGGTGCGGGCCAACATGACCTTCTTCGGCGATGCGATGAAGATGTTCACCGGCGGCTTCGGCCCCGGCGGACCGCCGCCGGGAACGATACCCGCTGCACCCCCCGCCCCTGCTCCCGCGCCCGCCGTCAGCGGCCCGGCCGACCTCGACGAGTTGAAGAAGCAGATGGCCGAGATGCAGGCCCGCCTCGAATCGCTGGCGCGCAAGTAGGGCCTCGTCCCGAAGGACGATTGCCGCGCGTCCGGCCGGACGACGTCGGCGAGAGGGCGAACCCGCGCCCTCTTTTACGCCCAGGGCATCATCTTTTTCCGAAAGCCGGCAGCCACCGTTCGGGATGATGCTCCGGCAGCGCGAGACAGATCGTTAAGATCCGGTTAACGTCGGCCCCAGCTTTGCACGAGAACGCGTGCGAGGCCGGAGGTTTGACGCGAATGGACCGTTTCGAGACCGATTGTGCCGATCGGGACCATGTCGTCCGTCCGGACTCGTCCTCGCGCGCCCTCGTTGCCGAAACGCCCAGCGACGCTGGTCCCCGCATCCGGGGGCGCCGCCCGATGGCGGGCTTTCTGACCCAACTGATCGTCAGCGCCGACCCAGCCTTGCGGCCCGCACGCCTCGAACGCACGAAGGCCGCAACCGCGCTCTACGCGCGGAATGCGGCCTTCGCAAAACGGGCCTGACGGCCGGTTCTTCACATCGCTGGCAGGACACCCGCTGCGCCGCCGCAGCCCGAGAAGGGCGGTCGGCGCTCGGGCGGTCGCCTTACGCCTCGGCGGACTTCACCTTCAGAACCTGACGGCCGCGGTACATGCCGGTCTTCAGGTCGATGTGGTGCGGACGGCGCAGTTCGCCCGAGTCCTTGTCCTCGACATAGGTCGGGGCCTTGAGGGCGTCGGCGGAGCGGCGCATGCCGCGGCGGGAGGGGGAGGTCTTTCGCTTCGGAACGGCCATGGGAGTGTACCTCAGGCAAAAAGGGCGCCCAAGGCATCCTCATGTCTGAGGATCGCCGATGGCACCGCGTTGAGTAACGGAGATTCGAGGCGGGCTGTATAACCGCAGGAACGGCGACTGGCTAGAGTGCCGGTTTCTCTATGGACAGGCCATCGCCTCAGGGCGTGACGGGGGCGGCCGAGGCCTCCCGGATCGGGGCGGGCTCGGCGGGCTTGCGCGCCGCGATGGCGATCGTCGGACGCGGGATCGCCGCGAGCACGGTCTCGGAGGGGCGGCGCGGCGGCAGCGGCACCTCGACGGCGTCCGCGGCGGCCATCGTCGGCACTGCCGCAGCCTGCGGGGCGGCGGCTTGCTGGGGAGCGGCCTGCGGCTGCGGAGCAATGGGCTGCGCGAGGCTCGCCACCTGCACGGGCTCGGCGGAGAGTGCGGTCGGGCGGCGCGGCGGCAGCGGCACCTCGACGGCGTCGGTCGGGCCAGGGCCCGGCGCGGCGTAAGCCAGCGCCTGCTGGGCACCCACGGCGGGCGTGCTGCCGCGCAGGGCGAACATACCGTCGAAGCCGTTCGCAGACCGGGCATTCGCACCGGCGGGGGCGGTGGCGACGATCGTCGTGCCCGCGTCATCCGGCGGGGTGGCGTCGATGCCGAGGCGCTTGGCGGCGTAGTAGTAGCCGCGATTGTAGTAGCGGTAGGCCTGCTCCAGGTCGCCCTTGGCGGCGCGGTAGGCGCCGGCGAGATAGGCGATGCCGTATTTCAGGTTGATCTCGGGATTGTAGAGCCCGGCCGCATCGCCGGTATAGCCGAGGCCGCGGGCGGTGGCGTGCTTGATCTGCATCAGGCCGAGCGCCGAGCCGCCCTTGGCGCGGGCGTTGTAGTTGCTCTCCCGCTTGACCACGCGATGGACGAACGCCTCGGGCACCTTGTTGGCCCGCGCCTGCTCGGCGATCAGCGCATCGATGTTGTCCCGTGCCGCCTCCTGGGCGAAGGCCGACGCCGGGGCGGCGGCAAGAAGGGCGGCGAGGACAAGACGCATGGGGGACCCGGTCGTTTTCGGTGCCGCGCTCCATCTCCCGTTGGCCGGCGCCCGGCTCTCGAGAGAGGGCGGGTGCCGCGGGAGCCGGGCGAGGGTCACTCGTTACGGCTCAGTTTGTTTCTCCTGGGTCGGGGCCAAATGAGGCGGGAACGTGGAGTCCGGGCAAATCCCTGCGGATGCCGAGGACTGTGGCGCCGGCCCTGTCGCAGATGGGGCACAGCCCTCCGCCCGGCGGCAGGTGCCGATTTCAGGCGTCGCCGAACACGAACCGGTTGATCGCGCGGGCGAAACCGTCCTCGTTGTTGCCTGAAGTCACCGCGGAGGCCGCCTGCCGGACCGCGGGGGCGGCGTTGCCCATGGCGATCGACAATCCGCTCTCCCGGAACAGGGCGATGTCGTTGGCCGCATCGCCCAGCGTGGCGATTCGCTGCCGCGGGATGCCGAGCTGCCGGCCGAGATCGGCGACGAAGCTGCCCTTGTCGATGCCGGGCGGCGTCACGTCGAGGTAGTAGGGCTGCGAGCAATGCACGGCGGCCCGCCCCTCCAGCTCCGCCGCGAGCGCCTCTTCCAACCGCGCGAGCCCGGCATGGTCGCGGCTCACGCCGACGATCTTGGCCGCCCGGCCGAGCAGCGGCGACAGGTCCGGCACGACGCTCGGCTCGGTCTGCAAGGTGCGGCGCTCGAGATCGGTATAGGGGGCTTGGTCGTCGCGCAGGTTCCAGGCGCCGTCCGCGAACACCCAGAGGTCGATCCCGGCCGCGTCGAGGCGCGCGGCCGCCTCGCGGGCAACCGATTCGGGGATCAGCCGCTCCGAGATCGGCCGGAGGTCGGGCGCACAGACGGTGCTGCCGTTGAAGGCGCCCAGCGGCAGCCGCAGGTCGAGCGCCTCGGCGAGATGGAGCAGGCCGACCGGCGGGCGGCTGGAGGCCAGGGTGAAGCCGATCCCGGCGGAGCCGAGCCGCCGCACCGCCTCGATCGCAGCCGGGGTGAGCCGCTTGTCGTCGGTGACGAGCGTTCCGTCGATGTCGGAGACGACGAGGGCGATGGCCATGCTTTCTCCTATGCGCAGATGTCGCCCGCGGGGATGTCGAGACGGGTGGCGACCGCCGCGACGATGGCGTCGGGCCCCTCCTCGATTCCGACGGTGATCGGATCTTCCTCCGGGCCGGGTGGTTCTAGGGCGGCGAACTGGCTGTCGAGGAGCGAGGCCGGCATGAAATGGCCGTGCCGCGCCCGGATCCGGTCCTGGATGACCGCCCGGCTCCCTTCGAGGAAGACGATGCGCACCCGCTGGGGATCGCCGATCAGGGCCCGGCGGTAGGCCCGCTTGAGGGCCGAGCAGGCGACCACGGCGTTCTCTCCGGCCGCGATTCGCGCGTCGATCCAGGCGCGGATGCGGCCGAGCCAGGGCTGACGCGCCGCGTCGTCGAGCGGGTGCCCGTCCTGCATCCAGGCAATGCTCTCGGGCGTGTGGAAATCGTCGCCGTCGGCGAAGGTCCAGCCGAGCCGCTCGGCCAGCAGCGCGGCCACCGTGCTCTTGCCGGAGCCCGAGACGCCCATCACCACGAGGACGGTCGGGGCGGAGGATCGGGGAACGGTCATCCAACGCCTTGAAGGAGCGATGTGGGCCTGCGCCGGACGCCCCTGCCCCGTCGTGGACCGGGCGGCGCCGGCTTGGCCGGACGCAGACAGGTAGCGGACCTGAGCGCCAGGACCATCCTCCGGCCCTTCTCCGCCCTGGCCACCGATTCGATCGGGCCTCGCCTGCGATGAGGGCGGGATCAGTGTGGGCTGCGGGGATAGGCGGCCCCGTTCGGTGCTCCCCAGCCCGGTGTGGCGGCCTCGCCACGGACAGCTTGGCCTGTTTCGGCTAACCACCCCGATGAGAAAAACCGTCAGGCGGCCTGAATGCGCGCTCTAGCCATTGCTCTCCTCACCGCCACGGCGGTGTCGGGGTGCTCCATCCTGCCGGCCGCGGGGCCGACCACCTCGGCGATCGAGAGCGGCGCCGACGTCGCCACCGCCGAAGGTCTGTTCGCCCGCTACGAAATCATCGACATCACCCCCGCCCTCGTCGAGGCCCTGCGCACCCGCCCCCTCGACAGCCTCCTCGTCACCTTTGGCGACCATCGCCCCTCGGTCGAGCCGGTGATCGGCGTCGGCGACTACGTGTCGGTGCAGGTCTGGGAAGCCGGTTCCGGCGGCCTGTTCTCCGGCCCGCTCGTCTCCGACCGCTTCTCGGCCGGCTCGAAATCCGCGATGATCCCCGAGCAGGTGGTTGGGCCCGACGGCGGCATCACCGTTCCCTATGCCGGCCGCATCAAGGTCGTCGGACGCCGCACCCAGGACGTTCAGGCGCTGATCGAGACCGAACTCGCCGGCAAGGCAATCCAGCCGCAGGTGCTCGTCTCCGTCACCAAACCGATCTCACAATCGGCCACCGTCACCGGCGAGGCGGCCATGGGCATGCGCGTGCCGCTGTCGGGCCGCGGCGACCGCCTGCTCGACGTCATCGCCCAGGCCGGTGGCGTGCGCACCCCGGTGGCCGAGACCTTCGTGCGGCTGTCGCGCGGCAACCGCACCGTCACCGTGCCGATGACCACGGTGGTCGCCAACCCGCGCGAGAACATCTTCGTGCGGCCGAACGATACGCTGACCCTAGTGCGCGATCCGCAGACCTTCCTGGCCGTGGGTGCGCTCGGCAACACCACCGAGGTGCCGTTCACGGCGGACGGGCTGACGCTGTCGCAGGCGCTGGCACGCGCCTCCGGCCTGCGCGAGTTCCAGGCCGATCCGGCGGGCGTGTTCATCTTCCGCTACGAACCGGCGGCGGTGGTGCGGCGGCTGCGGCCGAACTCGCCGCTGCTGGCCTCAGGGCAGGTGCCGGTGGTGTACCGGGTGAACCTGCGCGACGCGCAAGGCATGTTCCTGACCCAGAGCTTCCGCATGCGGAACCGCGACCTCGTCTACGTGTCGAGTTCGCCGTTCGCGGAGCTCGGCAAGGTGCTGGGCGTGTTCTCGACCGTGGCCTCGCCCATCGCGGCGGGCGCCTCGATCTACACCGTCACGCGGTGATCCAGGACCCGGTGGTGTCCGGCGCGGTGACGGGTGGAGCAATCCTCGCGGTCGCGGGATTGGCCCGCGAGGCCCGCATCGCTGCCGGGCCAGGCGTCGAGACGATCCAGGCCGGCGGCAACTCCGAGCGGTTGCGGGCCGCGCTCGACCGGCGGTCTCCCGATGACCTGCGTGCGGTCGTCAGCTTCGGAATTGCCGGGGGGCTCGATCCTGCCCTGCGGCCGGGCGACATCGTCGTCGGCACGCATCTCGACGCGGACCAGCGGTTCCCCGCCGATCCTGAGCTTGTCCGCCGCCTGTCCGAGCGCCTGACCGGCGCGCCGGATCGCGTCGTCGCGGGCAGCCTCGTGGGCTCCGCGGTCGCGGTCATGACCGTTGCCGACAAGGCGGCTTTGCATGCGCGCACCGGCGCCCTGGCCGTCGATATGGAATCGCATGTCGCCGCCGCCTACGCCGCCCGCCACGCCCTCCCCTTTGCGGCGATCCGGGTGGTCTGCGACCCCGCGGGACGTGCCCTGCCCGCCTTCGCCGCCTCGGCCCTGACGCCGGAGGGCGAACCGGACATTCGGGCGGTGCTCGGCGCGCTGCTGCGCGGCCGCGCCCGGATCGGCGAGCTGATTCGGCTCGGCCGCGATTCCTCGGCGGCCTTCGCGGCGCTGGCCCGCTGCCGGGCCCGGCTCGGACCGGGTCTCGGGCTGCTGTAAGGCCGCCTTGCGAGCCGCCCGCTCGCCCTTCCCTCTTCCGCGACGGCCGTTCCGTGAGGGGCGCTCAGCCGCCACCATGGCTGTGGCGCGCCCGCTTTCCGCGAGACGAGCGTTTTTCCGCGCGACGCCGTTGAAACGAAAAGACCCGCGCGGCCGGTGCCGCGCGGGTCTCTCTTGGTAAGCGGGGAAGCGCGTCGCTCAGGCGGCGGTGCGCTTGCGGGCTTCCTGCTTGGTGTCGACGCCCGAGGCTTTGATCTCGGACAGCTTCTGGGCGACGTTGCGGGAGAAAACGAACTCGGCCGGGCGCTGGTTCTCCAGGGAAGATCTCCGGCGCCATGTCGCCCTCGGTCTTGATGCCGCGGATCGCGTGGATCAGCGGCTTCCACGGCTTCTTGACCGAATCGACCACCGAGGATGCCTCGTAGCCCGAGTGGACCATGCAGTCGGCGCACTTCTCGTAGTTGCCGGTGCCGTAGGAGTCCCAGTCGGTCTCTTCCATCAGCTCCTTGAAGGTCGCCGCGTAGCCCTCGCCGAGCAGGTAGCAGGGCTTCTGCCAGCCGAACACAGTGCGGGTCGGGTTGCCCCACGGGGTGCAATGGTAGGTCTGGTTGCCGGCGAGGAAGTCGAGGAACAGGCCCGACTGCTGGAAGGTCCACTTCTCGCGGCCCTTCTCCTTGCCGTGCCGGAACACGCCGCGGAACAGGTCCTTGGTCGCCTTGCGGTTGAGGAAGTGCTTCTGGTCCGGCGCGCGCTCGTAGGCGTAGCCGGGCGAGACGGTGATGCCGTCGATGCCCATGCGGGTCACCGAATCGAAGAAGTCGGCGATCTTGTCCGGCGAGGAATTGTTGAAGAAGGTGCAGTTGATGGTGACGCGGAAGCCCATCTCCTTGGCCTTCGCGATGGCCGCCACCGCCTTGTCGTAGACGCCGCGCTGGCACACCGAGCCGTCGTGCATCTCCTTGTCGCCGTCGAGATGGATCGACCAGGTGAAGTAGGGGCTCGGCTTGTAGTCCTTGATCTTCTTCTCAAGGAGCAGCGCGTTGGTGCAGACGATCGCGAATTTCTTCTGCGCGATGATGCCCTGCACGATCTGCGGCAGATCCTTGTGGAGAAGCGGCTCGCCGCCGGCGATCACGACCACCGGTGCACCGCACTCGCGCACGGATTCGAGCGCCTCGTCTACCGGCAGGCGCTTGTTCAGGATCTCGTCGGGGTAATCGATCTTCCCGCAGCCGGCGCAAGCGAGATTGCAGCGGAACAGCGGCTCCATCATCATGACGAGCGGGTAGCGCTTCCGCCCCGTGATGTGCTGCTTGAGGATGTAACCGCCGATCTTCGCGACGTACCGTATGGGGATTCCCAAGACGCGGCTCCTTGGATGCGCGGGTTCCGGACTTAGCCGGGCTGCTTAGCGTGAGAAGGACAGAAGTTCCAGCGCATTAGGCTGGAACTGTTCCGAGAGGGCGCGCTTTGAGCGCGATTTCGAGAGAGTGTGTCGTGCCGGTCTCGCGGCCGGACTGCGGCTTCGGAGATGAAGCCGGTGGTCGCGCGATCCGAACCGGGAATGATCGTCTGATTTCCGCATTCTGCGGCAGATTTTTGACCGTTCCTCTGCACGGACAAGCCGCAAGGGGCGAAACGGGGCGAAACACGTTCACGATTTCTCGCACGATGTCCCGTGCGGCGTCCGCTACCCCGTCATGAAGCCGACATCGTTCGGAATGCTTGTGCGAAGCGATATCGTCGCGCAATCCGGTTGCAGTGCGCAATCGCACCGCCGCCGCCGGATCGGACCGGTTTGCCGGGCCGCGTTGCATTCCCCCGCTGGGACAAGTAGGTAGCGCGCCAACGACACGAATGATCGGCGTGGAGTCTTTATCGAGCTCTTCGCGCGGTCCGTGTTCGACGGGCAGGGTCCGCCGGCCGTCGGCGCCCCTCCCGGTTTCTCGCTCGCGAGGGCCACGTCCCGCGGGCCAAGACGAGGATCGATTCGGCGCGTCGCCGCCTGCTGAGGACGCCGCGTCCTGTGTCGCGGGGAGGACGGGACTTCGGCGTCCCGGCCCGTCGTCACGCGGGGACAGGCCGGATCGTTAGGCAGACAGGGTTTTACGTGATCGAACGTCTCGTCGCGTTTTCCGTCAGGCGCCGCTGGCTGGTACTGGTGGCTGCGGCGCTCCTCACGGTCGCGGGCGTGGGCGCGGCCGCGCACCTGTTCCGCATCAACACCGATGTCGAGCGGCTGATCGAGCCGAGCGTCTCCTGGCGCAAGGACGAGATCGCCTTCGAGAAGGCGTTCCCGCAGCGCACGAATCTCGTGGCCGCGGTGATCGACGGCGAGACGCCGGAGATCGCCGAGGAGGCCGCCGCACGCTTCGCCGAGGCGCTCAAGGCGCACCGCTCCGAGATCGAGACGGTGTACCGGCCCGACGGCGGCCCGTTCTTCGACCGCAACGGCCTCCTGCTGATGTCGCAGGAGGAGTTGGAGCAGACCACCCAGCGCCTGATCGAGCAGCAGGGCCTTCTCGGGCCGCTGGCGGCCGACCCGTCGCTGCGCGGCGTGATGCGGGTGCTCTCCCTCGGCGTGAAGGGCGTGAAGAGCGGCGACGCCAAGCTCGAAGACCTCGCCCAGCCGATGGAGCAGATCGACGGGACCCTGCGAAAGGTGCTCGACGGGCAGCGCGCCCGCATGTCGTGGCAGACCCTGCTCGCGGGCGGGCGCAGCGAGACCACGGACACCCGTAAGTTCGTGATGATCCAGCCGGTGCTCGACTACAACGCGCTGGAGCCGGGCCGCGAGGCGACCAAGCTGATCCGGCGCCTGGCCGCCGAGCAGAACATCGACGCGGCGCACGGGCTGCGCATCCGACTGACCGGGCCGGTGGCTGTGGCCGACGACGAGTTCGCCACGCTCGCGGACGACGCCTTCCTCAACTACTCGCTGACGACCGCCGCCATCGTCCTGTTCCTGTGGCTGGCTTTACGCTCCGGACCCCTCGTGATCTCGGTTCTGATCACGACCTTCGCGGGTCTCGTGGTGACGGCCGCCCTCGGGCTCATCATGGTGGGCGAGCTGAACCCGATCTCGGTGGCCTTCGCCGCCCTGTTCGTGGGGCTCGGCATCGATTTCGGCATCCAGTTCGCCGTGCGCTACCGGGCCGACCGCTACGAACTCGGCAGCGTCGATGCGGCGTTGCGCGGTGCGGCGCGCGGCGTCGGCTGGTCGCTGACGCTCGCGGCGGTCTCGCTGCTCGCCGGCTTCTTCGCCTTCCTGCCCACGCAGTTCCGCGGCGTGTCCGAACTCGGCCTCATCGCCGGCGTCGGCATGATCGTGGCCTACCTGTTCTCGCTCACCCTGCTCCCGGCCCTGATCGCGGTGTTCAACCCGCGCGGCGAGAAGCGGGCGGTCGAGACGACCTGGATGGCGGGCGTCGACCACTGGATCATCGAGCACCGCAAGTGGGTGCTGATCTTCGTCGGCGTGATCACCGTCGCCGGCATCCCGCTGCTCTTGAAGCTGCCCTTCGATTCCAACCCGATGCATCTTCGCAGCCCGAAGGTGGAGTCGATCGCGACCTATCTCGACCTGATCAAGGACCCGGCCACCAGCCCGAACTCGATCGATGTGCTGGCCCCGAACGTCGATGCGGTCCCTGCCCTCTCCAAGCGCTTGGAGGGGCTCGACGCGGTCGCCAAGGTGATCTCGATCGACACCTTCGTGCCGCGCGATCAGGACCAGAAGCTCGCCACGATCCAGGAGACGGCGCAGCTCCTCGCCCCCGCCCTCAACCCGGCGCGCAAGCCGCCGCCGCCGACGGATGCGGAGAACGTCAAGGCGCTCAAGGAGACGGCCGCGGCTCTGAAGACCATCGCCAACGGCGATTCGGCCGGCGCCAAGGCGGCGGACCGTCTGTCGGGCACCCTCGACACCCTTGCCGCCGCCCCGGCGGAGAAGCGTGAGGCCGCCAGCGTCGCGCTGACCACCGATCTGAAGACCCTGATGAGCCGCCTCTCCGGGCTGCTCGATCCGAAGAAGATCACCCTCGACAACCTGCCCAAGCCGCTGAAGGCCGAGTGGGTGACGAGCGACGGCCGCGCCCGCATCGAGGTCCACCCGAAGGGCGACTCGAACGACGACGAGGTGCTGCGCCGCTTCGCCAAGGAGGTGCAGACGGTCGATCCCCACGCCACGGGCGCGCCGATCGCCACGACCGAGTCGAGCTACACCATCCTCGGCGCCTTCGTGCAGGCGGGTCTGACGGCGCTCGCGCTGATCTTCATCCTGCTCTCGGTCGCGCTGCGCAAACCCTGGGACGTGGCGATGACGCTCGGCCCGCTGGTGCTGGCGACCCTGTGGACGCTGATGGCGCTCAAGGTCATCGGCATGCCGCTGAACTTCGCCAACATCATCGCCCTGCCGCTGATGCTAGCAGTCGGTGTGGCCTTCCACATCTACTACGTGATCGCGTGGCGCGCCGGCGTCGTCGACATGCTGGCCTCCAGCCTGACGCGGGCGATCTTCTTCTCCGCGCTGACCACGGGCACCGCCTTCGGTTCGCTGATGCTGTCGAGCCATCCCGGCACCGCCAGCATGGGCGAGCTGCTCGCGCTGTCGCTGTTCTTCACGCTGATCGCGGCCTTCTTCGTGGTCCCGGCCTTCCTCGGGCCGCCGCCGAAGCAGCCGGATGCCGAGCGCCCCGAGGGCAAGGAAGCCGGCCGCCCGCCGGGCACGGTCGCCCGCGAGCACGCGACGGTGAAGTAGCCGGACCCGTCCGGTTGGCGGTTCGGCGTCAGTCGCCCGCCAACCGGGCCTGGATCGCCTCCAGGATCCAGGCCTCGCGGGTCTTGCCCGCCTTGGCGGCCGCGGCATCGATCTGCAGCGACAAAGCCGGCTTGACCGGCAGGCTCAGGATGAACGCGGTCTCGCCCTCGTTCGGGCCGGGGGGATCGTAGACGAGGCTCGTCAGAGCGGAGGCAAAGCGCCGGACCGCCTCGCGCTGGCGGTCGAGCGTCAGGCTCTCGTCCCGGGCGACGAGCGGACAATACGCGGCGACCGCGCGATCGACGATGACCGTGCGCGGCACGCCCTGGGCCCTGAGACGCTGTATGGCGGATGCGAGCGCCGTGCCCGCCTTCGTCTCGGTTTGCGGCGAGACGATCGCTTGGGTGAGGACGGCGTCGGCCTCCGGGTGCGGCGCTGACGGTGGGCCGCAATCCAGCCCGGCGGCTGAGGCGGCTGTGCCCGCCAAGCCCGCTGCGACGGCAAGGGAAACGAGGGCGGCGCGTCGTCTCATGGATCGGCGTTCCTCACGGCTTCGAAGCGGTTTTCGCGGGGCCATGCCGCGCGGTTCCGGCCCCTGCCGAGGCGGCCGCCTTTGCCCCGCTCCGCTTGGACGGGGCCGGGCCGTCCGCGGGCTTCGGCTCTGGTCGGAGGATGCTCTCCAACACAGCGACCGGCGTTGATTTCGATCAGCGTGGAAGCACCGTCGCGCCTGAGTCGGTCCCCGTGAGCCGGGCCGGCTGCGCGCTGCGGACGCCTATGGCAGGAAATCTGAGAAGCCGCCCAGGATCGCTCCGCCCTGCTCGGCGGCCTCCCGCGCCTGCGGCGCGATCAGCGCATCCCGCTCCGCGGCATATTGGTAGCCCGGGGCCTCGCCGGGGAAGCCGCCTGCACGCGCCGGGTGGGTGTAGAGTTCGGTAAGCCCGTCCGGCAGGTGGCGCAGCAGGGCGGTGACGCGCTCCGGGGTCATCGCGCCGGACCAAGCGAGGCCGAGGGTCCGGGTCGGGATCAGCAGGCCGGCCTGCCGGGCGCGCACGGCGAGGAGCGCCGCCCACGGCGCCGTGTCGAGAGCGGGCTTGGCCTGGAAACCGGGCTCCGCGCGCCGCAGCAGATCGCGCGGCTCGCGCGGCACCCGCAGCGCCCGCATCCCGTAATCGCGGCCGATCCGCAGCACCATTCCGGCGATGAGCGGGTGGATGTGGAAATGCTTGTGCGCGTTGACGTGGTCGAGCGGCAAGCCGGTCGCACGGAACGCCTCGAACTGCGCCCGAATTTCGGCGGCGAGCTGCCGCCGGGCGCTCGCCTTGAGAGCAAGGTCGAGTCCGAGCCGCTCCATGTCGCGCCGCATCAGCCCTTGCGCGTCCGTCAGGTCAGGAAGCTCGGCGGGCGACAGGGTCGGCCAGGCCTCGACCAGCACGAGGTGCAGCCCGACCCGCAGGGACGGCGTGCGCCGCGCGCGGGCGACGGCGTCGGCGGCGCCGGGCGCGGAGACCATCAGGCTCGCGGCGGTGAGGATGCCGTCGCGATGGGCCTGCTCGACGGCCTCGTTGACCTCGCGGCTGAGGCCGAAATCGTCCGCAGTGACGACCAGTCGCTTCAAGCTCTGCCCCTGTCTCGGGTGTCGAGAGGGCAAGCCCTCTCGCGGGTCCAGGGCGGAGCCCTGGAAGCAGGAAAGGCCGGGCGGGTGCCCGGCCTTTCCTGTTTACTCAATGGAGCCGGCGGCTCAGCGTTACGCGGCGGCCTTGCGGTCCCGGAGGAAGTGCCAGAACTCGACGCCCTCGCGTAGGCGGCGCTTCATCATCTCGGGCGAGCGGACCATCTCGTTGACGATCGAGGCGATCTTCGGAGCGCGGAAGTAGAACTTCCGGTAGAACTCCTCGACCGCGGAGAAGATCTCCGAGTGCGACAGGTGCGGGTAGTGCAGCGGCGCGATCTGCACGCCGTTCTCGTCGACGAGCTCGGCGTTCTCGACGTCGAGCCAGCCGTTCTCCACCGCCTGCTTGTAGAGGAAGGTGCCCGGGTAGGGCGCCGCCAGCGAGACCTGGATCGTGTGCGGGTTGATGCGCTTGGCGAACGCGATCGTCTCCTGGATCGTCTCCTTCGTCTCGCCCGGCAGGCCGACGATGAAGGTGCCATGGATGGCGATGCCGAGTTCGTGGCAGTTCTTGGTGAACTTCTCCGCGACTTCGACGCGCATGCCCTTCTTGATGTTGTTTAGGATCTGCTGGTTGCCGGACTCGTAGCCGACGAGCAGCAGGCGCAGGCCGTTGTCCTTGAGAACCTTCAGGGTCTCGTAGGGCACGTTGGCCTTGGCGTTGCAGGACCACGTCACGCCGAGCTTGCCCAGCTCGCGGGCGATCTCTTCCGCGCGCGGCAGGTTATCGGTGAAGGTGTCGTCGTCGAAGAAGAACTCCTTCGTCTGAGGGAACTCCTTCAGGCAATACTTGATCTCTTCGATGACGTGCGCGACCGAGCGGGTGCGGTAGGTGTGCCCACCAACGGTCTGCGGCCAGAGGCAGAAGGTGCAGCGGCTCTTGCAGCCACGGCCCGAGTAGAACGAGATGTAGGGGTGCTTCAGGTACCCGATGAAGTACTTCTCCATCTCGAGGTCGCGCTTGTACACGCTCGTGACGAAGGGGAGCTGGTCCATGTCCGTCATGATCTCGCGGTCCTCGTTATGGACCACGACGCCGTTGGCATCACGATAGGACAGACCCTTGATCTCCGACATCGGCACGCCGTCGGCGACTTCCTTGACGGTGAAGTCGAACTCGTTGCGGGCGCAGAAATCGATGCAGGGGGCCTGGGCCATGGAGCCGGCGGCATCCACCGCGACCTTGGCGCCGATCAGACCGGCGATCAGCCGCGGGTTGGCGGCCTTGAGCGCCTCGACGGTCTTCACGTCGGACTTGAAGGACGGGACCGAGGTGTGGAGCACCACGAGGTCGAAGTCGTTGGCCTGGGCCACGATCTCTTCGAGCTTGATGTTGTGCGGCGGCGCGTCGATCAGCTTCGAATTCGGCACCAGAGCCGCCGGCTGGGCCAGCCAGGTCGGGTACCAGAACGACTTGATCTCGCGCTTAGCCTGGTAGCGCGAGCCGGCGCCGCCATCGAAGCCGTCGAAGGTGGGGGCCTGCAGGAAGAGCGTGCGCATGGGGTTCAAGGCCTCAAGGCTCGAGCGTTGATCTGTAAAAGGGCGAATGGTTTGAAGCTTAGACCGAAGTCGCGCGCGACTCGCGACCGAGGCCGTGCTCCGGAATCAGCGTACCGTCCGCAACCACACGGTAATCGTGACCTTTCCATGTCACCGCACCCGAGACGAAGCTCCAGGTGAAGTTGATGAAGGACAGCATGTCACGTATCGGCAACAGCCAGTAGGCATGGGGGCTCAGCCCGAAGGCCCGCTCGATGCGCAGGCACAGCAGGATGCGGCAGGTAAGGGCCAGGGCCGCGACCGCGAGCGCGCCGGAGCCGGCGCCGGGCATCAGCGCGGCGAGCAGCGCCAGCGGGAAGGCGTGGGTCACGACCGATCCGGCATAACCCTTCGGATCGACGTTGCGGATGGTGCGGTTCCAGCGCAGCTCGTGCCGCCACAGGCCGGACAGCTCGGTATCGACGCAGGCATGCCCGATGGTGAGGGCGGGAATCGCCACCGTGCCGCCCTCGGCGCGCAGGGCTTCGCCGATCGCGTAATCGTCGGCCAGATCATCCTTGAACGCGCGGAAGCCGCCGATGCGGGCCAGCGATTCGGCCGTCATCGCGATGGTCGAGCCGAAGCAGGGCCGGGCGAGATCGAAGGTGGTGCCGAGGATGACGTTGGGCACGAACTGCACGTCGATGGCGAGCGCCGCGAGCTGGGCACACAGGCCCCGGTCGCCCGGCACGCCGTGGTAGAGGCAGGTCACGCCGGAAACGCCGGGCTGCGACAGGGCGGCGGCGACGCGCTCGAGATAATCGGGCTTCACCGACATGTCGCTGTCGGCCAGCACCACGACGGCGTGGGCGATCCGCTCCGAGATGTTGATGAGGTTGGAGACCTTGCGGTTCGAGCCGTGCTGGCTCGGATCCACCACGAGGTCGAGGCGCAGGGCGGGATGGGCTTCACGCAGGCGCTGCACTACGGCAATCGCCGGGTCGGCCGCGTTCTGGACGCCGAAGACGATCTGCACCGGGCCGGCATAATCCTGGCGGCAGAAGCTTTCGAGGTTCTCGAAGAGGTCCGGCTCCAGGCCGCAGAGGGGCTTGAGGATCGTCACCCCGGGGCGCGGCGCATCGGCCGCGAGCGCGGGCGACGGCCGCGCGGCGAAACGGTCGACGAGCCAGGCCGCGAGCAGGGCATAGACGCAACCGGCGAGCGCCATCAGCAGTAGCACAGATGCGATCCAGGCCGGCAGCTCGTTCAGATCCATGGCGCGGCGTTGCTCGCTGCTGTCTTGGGGCGGGGCCGCGGGCGGCGGTCTGAAGACGGTGAAGCCTGGACGCCGCCCCAAACGGGTCGCGGTCGGCTCCAGGCGTTGTCGGTGGTCTCGTTCCTGCCGAATCGATGGTTGGTTCTGCCCGGCGGAGCGCTTCTCAATCCCTGGTCTCTGGCCCTACTCTCTGGGCGAGACTTTGGCGGCGAGCATCCCATCGGTGCGTTCGCGCATAAATTTTAGCAGGCCGTCGGCACCACCCTTGAGCGGGTCGGCGAAACTCGCCCGCATCGAGGCGACCTCACTGACATTGCCGTTGAGCAGCACGTCCTGCACCTTGTTGCCGGCGTTGACGACGTAATCGACTTCGGAATCGTCGCCGTCCTTGTTCGAGACGCGGGTCGAGACGACGCGGTTGGGCCCGCGCTCCTCGCTCTTGGGCTCGATCTGGAACTTGCCGCCCGCCGCCTGCGAGAGGCGGTTGGCGTAGAGCGTGACGAAGTACTTGCCGAAGGTCACGGTCAGCGCGTCCTGCTGCTCGGGCTTGAACGTCTTCCACTTCGGCCCGACGGCGGTGCGCACCATGGCGGGCGTGTCGAAGGTCTCGGCCAGGGTCTCGCCGACGATCGCCAGCGCCGGCTCTTGAGGTCGCCCGCGCCGTTCTTCAGCGCCTCTTCGAACTTGGCGTAGAGGCGCCGGATCGGCGCCACGGCCGGATCGTCGGCGGCCCGGACGGGGTGCGGTGTCGCCGTGAGGGCGAGCATCGCCACGGCGGCGGCAAGGAGGCTGCGGCGGTTCAGGCGCACTTCTGGAGCGCTCCAGCTTCGTTGTCGGAGGAAAGGGGGGCAGGGTTCCGGGCGGCGGAGAAGCCGTAGGCCGGGGCGAGCGGGGTCGCGCCCGAGCGTCGGCCGAGCCGTGCCCGGATCGCGCCAAGCCCCTCGCGCACCGTCTCGGTGCCGTCGGTTTCGGCAGGCGCCGCGCCTTTGCGCTCCATCAGGTTCCACAGGGCGAGGCTCGGCAGGCCGACGGCGAGATCGGCGACGCGCTTGACCAGGGAGAGGGCGAGCGCGGCTTCCACCGGGATGCCGAACAGGGCGCCCAGAGCGATCAGGCCGCCCTCCTGGGCTCCGATGGCGCCGGGCACGACGAAGGCGGCGCCGCGCACGGCCTGAGCGAGGCTCTCGATCACCAGCGCATCGAGGAAGCTGATGGAATAGCCCATCGCGTTGAGGGCGATCCACACCTCGACGGTGCCGGCGACCCAGCCGAGGAGGTGGATCAGAAGCGCCGCGCCGACGCGGGCGCGGTTGCCGTAGAGGCGGCGCAGGTTCTCGAAGAGCACGTCGATCGCGCCGAGCGCGCGCCACTCGCGGCCGGCGGCGAAGCGGCTCAGCGCGGCTTCGATCAGGCGGTGACCGCTGCGGCGCTGGATGACGTAGAAGGCGGCCAGCGCCGGAATGGCGATCAGCACGCCGCCCGCGACGGTGCGCACCATCGGCCCGTCGCCGGTGATCTGCATCAGCAGGAGAAGCCCGGCGATGGTGAAGATGAGCTGCGTGACCGCCTGGGTCATCAGATCGACGAACATGCTGGCGCCGGCCATGCCGCCCGGCGTACCGCTTCGGGTGAGCAGGCGCGCGCCGATGAGGTCGCCGCCGACCTGTGCCACCGGCAGGAGCGTGTTGATGCCCTCGCGCACGAAGCGCAGCGAGATGCAGTCACGCAGGGTCGGCCCGGCGCCGCGGGGGAACACCGCGTACCAGCCGAGGCCCGCCCAGGCGACCGCTGCAAAGCGGGCGAGCACGACGGCGAGCGTCCCCCAACCCGCGCTGACGACCGCGGCGGTGACATCGGACACGCCGGAAGACAGGAACAGCGCGAGCGCCGTGCCCAATCCAACGATCGATGCCAGTGTTGTGAGACGCTTCATCAGCCTCTTTCGATCATCGGCGAAGGCTTGTGTTGTCGAAATCCCACCCGAGGCGACCATCGAAGCTTAGCCGGTGGTGGGAAGCGTTCCGGCAGGTTGCAGCTTTGATCTGCCCTGTCTATCACCCGATTGACACACCGGGGAGCAAAGCGGCGCCCGCGGTGGACGCTGGCGACGATTACCGCGAGATGCCGCTTCTAGGGAGCCTCAAATGGATCGCGAGCCGCAGATCACGGCGGATTCCGCCTTGGTCAACGACGCCTCGTCGACGGGTTTTTCACAGGGCTACGAGGGTCGTGACGAGCGGGGAGGACAGTCTCCCGCCACCCGCAGCCCCGTGATGGCCTGGAACGAGTGGGATCCGCTGGAGGAGGTGATCGTCGGCTCGCTCGACGGCGCCACGATCCCGACCCATCACCTCACCGTGATCTTCAACCTGCCGCGGGCGGCCCAGCCGTTCTACCGCTTCGCCTCCGGCTGGAAGTATCCGAAGTTCATGAAGAAGCTCGCGCAAGCCGAGCTCGATAACTTCATCTCGATCCTGGCCGGCGAGGGCGTGAAGGTGCGCCGCCCGGATACGGTCGACTTCTCGAAGAAGTTCAAGGCGCCGCGCTGGACCTCGCGCGGCTTCTGCGTCGCCTGCCCGCGCGACCCGTATCTCGTGATCGGTGACGAGATCATCGAGAGCCCGATGTGCTGGCGCTCGCGCTACTTCGAGGGCGATGCCTACCGCTCGCTGTTCAAGGAATATTTTCGCAATGGCGCGCGGTGGACGTCGGCCCCGCGCCCTCAATTGACGGACGATCTCTACAACTACGATTATCGGGTGCCGAACCTGAAGGCCGGCGAACCGATGCAGTTCACGGTCAACGAGTTCGAGCCGGTCTTCGACGCGGCCGACTTCGTGCGCTGCGGCCGCGACCTGTTCGTGACCCGCTCGAACGTGACGAACCTGATGGGCATCGAGTGGCTGCGCCGCCACCTCGGACCGGGCTTCCGCATTCACGAGATCGAGAGCCGCTGCCCGCAGCCGATGCATATCGACTCGTCGTTCATGCCGCTCGCGCCCGGCAAGGTGCTGGTCAACCCCGACTACATCGACGTCGAGAAGCTGCCGGCGGTGCTCAAGAAGTGGGACGTGCTGATCGCCCCGCGCCCCGACCCGGTCGAGGGCTTCATGAGCAAGATCTCGATGTGCTCGCCCTGGACCTCGATCAACGTGCTCGCCATCGACGAGAAGAAGATCGTCGTCGATCAGAGCCAGCCGACCCTGATCAAGGCCCTGAAGGATTGGGGCTTCGACCCGATCCCGGCGCCGTTCCTGTCCTACGGCCCGTTCGGCGGCTCGTTCCACTGCGCCACGCTCGACGTGCGCCGCCGCGGTGTGCTGAAGTCGTACTTCTAGGAAACGGCCCTGCCCGGCAGCGGGCGGGGCCCTTCATCGATCCGGAGCCTGCCGCGAACGCCTCGCGGCAGGCTCTTTTCGTTTCAGGCTGCGGTCGTGCTCGCGGATCGCGCGCGTCGGCGACGTGATCCAGACACGTAGCGGTGCAGGATAAGCCTCTCGGCCGGAACGGTTTTACCCGCTGAGGCGGTTCACTCGCCGATGAATTTTCCGGGCAGACGCATTGCCCGCCGGTAGGTCGTCCCGGCGAGCGCCAGCGCGCCGCCGTATTGCAGAAAGCCGTTCTCGGCGAGCCCGTCCGGCGCGAACGGGGCCTGGAGCGCGAGCCGGGTCAGCGCGTTGAGCGCGATGATCGCGAGGCAGAAGACGGCGGACGCGAGCGAAGCGGCGACGAAATCGGGCATGGTGGGCCTCCCGGCAGGGACGGTCCAAGCTTAGCAAGGGCCGAGCCAGCCTGAAGACGGGGAGAGGCCAGAGCCGTCTCCGACCTGATGGCATCAGGTCGGCGTCTCTCGGTCTATGGTTCAACGCGCTTTCTTTCGCCGAACCGGCGTCCACTTCGTCGGAAAGCGCTCTATCCGGCGGGCGGGCGCGTCGCCACCATGGAGGGCCGCTCCTCGAAGCGGGCGAACCACGCGGCGAGCCGGGGCGCGTCGTCGCGCCAGGCAATGTCGGAGAAGCGCAGGTCGAGGTAGCCGAGCGCGCAGGCGAGCGCGATGGTGCCGATATCGACGCGTTCGCCCGAAGCCTCCGCTTGCTCCTCGAACCACGCCAGCGCGCTCTCGATCTTGGCGGTCTGCCCCTCGATCCAGGCGGCCGAGCGCTCGGATTCGGGGCGCGCGGTCAGCTCGTAGCGGATCAGCAGGGCCGCATCGAGCACGCCGTCGGCGGTGGATTGCTCGTTGAGCGCCCGCCAGCGCGCGTCGCCCCCAGCCGGGAACAGCCGGCCGCCGGCCTCTGCGTCGAGATACTCGCAGATCACCCGGCTGTCGGCGAGACTCTCGCCGGAGTCGAGGATCAGGGTCGGCACTTGCGCCAGCGGATGCTGCGCCAGCACGGAGCGGTCGCGCTTGACCGGGTGGACGGCGCTCGGCAGCAACTCCAGCCGCTCGGCGAGGCCGAGTTCGTGGGCGACCACCATCACCTTCCGCACGAAGGGCGAGCTGTGCGAGTGGAACAGCTTCATCGGCTTGTCGGCATCCTTTGAGGTTTCGGATCGGGACGGGAAACGGGCGGTCAGCGCTGCACGGCGGCAGGTGTGCCCGGCACCTTCGGCATCTCGACGCCGAGGCGCTTGACCGGCCAGCCGTCGCCCCAGCGGCGCATGTCGCTGAAAGCGGGATCGTTCTTCAGGCTCTGGGCATCCTTGCCGGCGAAGGCAGCCGTCGCCGCCATGTCGAAGGTGCGCCAGAAGGCGAGGAAATCGAGGCTGTCGGCGCGGGCATTGTTGATCTGCGAGACCAGGGTCGTCTGCTCGCCCGAGAGCGCCATGTCGGCCGACCAGCGGAAGGGCGGCGGCTTCTCGCCGGGCGGATCGGGCGGCAGCTTGATCGCGCCGCCGTCATAGGCCGCGTCGAGCCCGGCGGGCGAGGCAAGCGTCGCGGTCAGCGCCGGGAAGCCGTGGTCGTCCGAGAGCGCCCGCACCAACAGCTTGCGCTCGGGCGGTACGGAATGGGCGTCGCGCAGGATGCGCCGGGCGGCGGCATCGGCGGCCCGCGCGTCGCGGTCGCCGATCACCGTGACCAACAGGGTCTTGGGCGAGATGCCGTCGAGATCGCCGAGCGGGACGCCGCGGGACTTGGCGTCCCGGGCGATGCCGCCGGGCATCACGACGTAGACGAGCTTCGGCACCGGCAGGCCCTCCTGCGCGGCTTCCGCCGCGAGATGGGCGGCGAGCGGCGCACCCGCCAGATGCCCGATCAGGGCGAGGCGGCCCGTATCCGGCTTCGCATCGGCGTCGCCTGCGAGATCCGCCAGCGCGGATTTCAGCAGGCGCGCGGCGATGGCCGGCGCGTCGGAGGGTCGGGTGCGGTTCACCTCCTGGAAGCGGGGAAACAGCACGAGCCAGCCATGGCGGGCGAGGTGGTCGATCCAGGCGCCGTAGGCCTGCGGGTTCGGCGCGCCCCAGGCATGCAGGAACACCGCCACCGGCCGCCCGCCCTCGGGCGCCGGACCCGCCTTGTAGAAGGCGTAGGTCGCTGCGCTCGCCTTGCCGACCGCGCGCTTGGTGATGGTGGCAGCCTTGTCGCCGACGCCGCCCGGTCCCTCCGTCGGCTGGGCCGGGGGCGCGGCGGCGAGGACCGGCCCGGCCACGGACAGGGCGGCCAGCATGCCCAGGGCGGGCCAACGCAGGGCGGCAAGTCCGGATTTCGGGCGCATCAATCTCTCGACGATCGGCGAAACACTGTGCCGATCCCCTCCGCTCACGTGAATTTCAGGGCTCGACCGCGCCTGAATAGCAGATTCCGGCGCGGAGGCGACGCCGGAGAGGCAACGGTCCAAGCTATTCGCGTTCCTTCACCCGGCGGCACTCGGTCTTGAGGTAGCTCGTCTTGCCGACTTCGTCCCTCAGGTCGGTGCGGGCGATGATCTCCTGCCAGCCGTTGGTGCAGCCGAGCTCGTTCGCGACGCGGACCTTGCGCACCTCGCTCGCCCGCTCGTCGTTGCAATCCTGCTGCGGGATGCCGTTGGCGCAGACGAGCACGACGGCGATGAAGGCGTTCATGGCGAATCTCCCGTTTTTTGTTGGCTTTTCCCGCCTGTGGCGAGCCGGAGCCTTACGCACGAAGCCGGCGTCGGGTTTCGTCCGTGAGATCGCTATCCCACCGCGACGATGAGATCGTTGCGAAACGTCTTTCCCTCCACGGGGTTGGCGAGCCAGCGGGTGCGCCCGATCCGCAGATCGTGCCCGGCGTGGAAGTGGCCGGAGATCCAGAGATCGGGACGGTCCGCGTCGGGCAGGTCGTCGAGGATGGTGGTGGCGTAGAAGGCCGGCACCCACCACGGCACGCCGGGGCTGTCGCGGAACGCGTCGGCGGCGAGCGGGCTCGGCGGGTGGTGCGTGACGGCGACCGTGGGGCCCTGGTGCGGTTGGGCCAGCGTTTCGAGGAAAGCCGCCCGCTCGCGCAGATGGGCCTCCATCGCGTCGGCCGGCGACCAGGGCTCGCGGTCGGCGCGGCGGATCGAACCGCGATACTCGCGCGATCCGGTGACGGGATCGGTCATCCGCGCGGCCGCATAGGCGACCGGGTCGTCGGGCCGGTCGGGCGTGTCGTCGGTGAGCCAGCGCCCGGCGAGCGACCAGTCGCTCCACAGCGTCGTGCCGACGAAGCGCACCCCGCCGATCACCGCCGCCTGCCCGCCCTGGAGCAGGTGGATGCGGTGACCCAGACCGTTCAGCCGGGCGACTTCGCGTTCGAGCGCGGCGAGGAGTTCGGGCGCGGTGCGCGGGTCGCCGGTCGGGGCGTAGTGCTCGTGGTTGCCCGGCACCAGCACCACCGGCCGCTCGCCCGCCAGCGCCAGCACCGTGGCGAGCCCGGACTCGGGCTGGCCCTCATGCAGGTCGCCGGCGCAGACGAGCACGTCGAAGGCGGCCGCGGGCGGCGGGATCATCTCCGGGCGGCGGCGTTCGAGATGCAGGTCGGAGAGGGGAAAGAGGCGCAGCACGGCGTCCGTCGGTTCGAGAGAGAAGTCGCAAGGCGTCAGGCGCGGGCCTGCGCCGTCTCCTCGGCCGCGGCGCGCCATTCGCGGCGGGCGGCCTTGAGCACGTCGAAGGCGGAATCGGCGTTGATGACGGCGATGCCCCCTGCCGCCACGAGGTCGGGCCAGGGCGAGAGGGTCAGCGCGGTGGCGGCTCCCGCGATGATGATCGCGACGTTGGCGGCGACATCGTTGCGCGCGGAGAGGTAGGCCGCGCGGGTGAGGCTGCCATGGCCGTCGCGGTGGCGGGCCAGCATCAGCGCGCAGGCGAGGTTGACGAGAAGCGCGCCGAGGCCGGTCAGCGTCAGCGGCACGGGGGCCGGCGCGGTGAAATCCGAAAACTTCTCGTAGGCCGCCCAGGCCGTGGCGAGGCCCGGCACCAGCAGGATGCCGGCAAGCAGGGTGCCGAGCCGCGCCCGGTTGCGCACGCTCCAGCCGATCCCTGCAAAGATCAGCAGGTTGATCGCGGCATCCTCCAGGAAGTCGAGGCTGTCGGCGATCAGCGCCACCGAGCCAATCGCCAGCGCCACGACGATCTCGATGCCGAAATAGCCGAGGTTCAGCGCCGCCACACGGGCGACGACCGGGCGCAGGCTCGGCGAGGGCGGCAGACGAGGCACCGGCGGGTTCCCGAGGGTGGGATAAGCGTACCTCGCAAAACTCCCGATCACCGATCGTCTGCCCTCTGGGCAAGGCGGCGCAGCGGGAGTTTTGTGAGAGACACGCGGGCGGGCCGGTGATGGACCGAGGCGCCCTGCCCTGTCGAGGCCCTTCCCGGCGGCGGGCCTCTCGGCCCATTGTCCGGCTGGATTTGCACGCGCGGCTGTGCAAGGCGAAAGATCTGCCAAAGGACAGCCAAGCCGCCTATCGAGCGGCGATCCGGACCGGGGAGGCGTTGACCATGTTGCCCGAACTGCGCGTGCTCTATTTCGAGGATCTCGAAGTCGGACTGACGGAGATCCTGAAGAAGGAGATCTCCTCCTCCGACGTGGTGGGCTTTGCCGAGATCACCGGCGACCGCAACCCGATCCACCTCTCCGAGCACTTCGCCGCGCGCACGCCGTTCGGCACCCGCATCGCCCACGGCCTCTACACCGCGGGCCTGATCTCGGCGGTGCTCGGCACCCGCCTGCCGGGGCCGGGCGCGGTCTACATCTCGCAGACTCTGAACTTCCGCGCGCCGGTGCGCATCGGCGACATCGTCGAGGTGAAGGTCGAGGTGGCTGAGCTGATCCCCGAGCGCCGCCGCGCCCGGCTGGCCTGCACCTGCTCCGTCGGCGACGAGGTGGTGCTCGACGGCGAGGCCCTGGTGAAGGTGCCGAAGAAGGAAGAGGCCGACCCGCTCGCCATGCGCATGGGCGGCGGCCGCGCCTAAAGCATCGTCCCGAAAGGTGGTTGCCGGCTTTCGGGACAGGACGATGCGATAGCGAAAGTCGACCCTCTTTTGCCCGAGCCCATCGCCATCGACGATCCCGACGACCCGCGGCTCTCCGCCTACCGAGACGTGCGCGAGCGCGACCTCGTGGGCCGGCAGGGCCGCTTCATCGTCGAGGGCGAGGTGACCCTGCGGCTGCTGTTCTCCGGCAGCGCCCGCTTTGCCGCGGAATCGGTGCTGCTGGCGCCCGAGCGCTGGCCGGGCTTTGCGGATCTGCTGCGTGGGGATGGGCCGCCGGTCTATCTCGCCGGCAAGGACGTGATGAGCGCGGTGGCCGGCTTTCCGATCCATCGCGGCGTGCTGGCGGTGGGGCTGCGCGGCGAGGAGCCGTCACCCGAGTCCCTGGTCCCGCCCGCGCCCGCTCCGGCCCTCGTCGTCGGGCTCGTCGGGCTGACCAACCACGACAATGTCGGCGGCCTGTTTCGCAACGCCGCCGCCTTCGGCGCCGACGCGGTCTGGCTCGACGCCGAGACCTGCGATCCGCTCTACCGCAAGGCGATCCGCGTCTCGGCCGGCGCGGCGCTGACCGTGCCCTTCGCCCGCGCGCCGAGCGGGGCGGCGCTGCTCGACCTCGCCGAACGCCACGCCCTGACGCCGCTGGCGCTGACCCCCGGCGGGAGCGAGACGCTCGACGCCCTGGAGCCACCGGCCCGCGCGCTGCTGCTGCTCGGCACCGAGGGGCCCGGCCTGCCTGAATCGCTGATGGCCCGCGCCCGCCGCGTGCGCATCGCCATGGCGCCGGGCTTCGATTCGCTCAACGTCGCGACCGCCGGTGCGATCGCGCTGCATCATCTGGCCGGACGGCGCTTCTCATCCTGATCAGGAGCGCGCATCCGACCCCGGGGGCGCCTTGAACCTGGATTAAACCCTGGCTATGTTGCCCAAATATGTAATTTGTTCAACGGCAGTCGAGGCGGCGATGAGCAGGGGTACTCGGCAAATGCCAAAGGAAAGTCTGGGTAAGCTGCGCTCCGAGGAAAGCCGCCGCAAGGGAGCTATCAAGCGCGAGCAGGTCGTCGCCGTGATGGCCCTCGCGCAGGCCAGCGGCCTCACCGCCGGCAAGGATTCCCGAATCTCCGGCCGGGTTTCATCCGAGTTGATCGAGCGTGCGAAGGCGCGGACGGGATTGGTGTCCGACACGGAGCTAGTCGAGTTCGCGCTGGCCAACCTCGCGGTCGAGGACAATTTTGCGCAAGTTTTCCGTGAGTTGCACGGTACGGTCGATCCGGGCCTGGATCTCGAGCTCTGACAGGCCCGACGTGGCTTTCAGCTTCAGGGTTGCGGAGCGCCTTCGGAGGCAGATGCCATCATCGCCCCTGCTCCGGCGCGCGGACGACCTGCTCCCCTTCGTCGGCGCTCGGGCTGAGGCCGGATATGACCTTCTGCTCGATACCTGCGTCTATATCGATGGTCTTCAAGGAAAGACCCCGCCGGCCATCAGGGATCTGATTTCGATCCGACACGTGAACCACAGCGCGGTTGCCGTGCAGGAACTCATGTACGCGGTCGGGGCTCTCGATCCGGCCGACCCGCGGAGCCTGGAGGCGGTGGAGAAGATCGGTCGCATGATCGATGGAGTGCCGCGACACCGCCTCTTCACGCCCGACGCCGAGGTGCTGGCCAAGGCGGCGGTCTATGCCGGGATGCTGGGCCGTAATCAAAACTATGCCAAGGATGATCGCAGGCGGGCTCTCAACGACTGCGTGCTGTTCCTCCAGGCTCTGAAGCTCGGATCCACGGTTCTGACGCGGAACATCAGGGATTTCGATTTCCTGCTTCAGATATGCCCGGCAGGTCGGGTTCTCTTCTACCGCGTCTGACGATCGCCTGCGGCCTCCCGCCTGTGGACGGCTCAGGCCCTCGCGGACCCCGGCCGGCCGGCGCATGTTAGAAGCAGCGGGCGCCAGCGGGGTACGGGATGGGCTACGAGATCGATCTGGGTCGGGCCGGCGACAAGCCCGGGATGATGGACCTCACGGAGCTTCTGGCGACGCGCCTCCTCGTCCAGGGCAATTCCGGTTCGGGCAAATCGCATCTGCTGCGGCGCCTGCTCGAACAGAGCGCGGGCCTCGTGCAGCAGGCGATCATCGACCCCGAGGGCGATTTCGTCACGCTGGCCGAGCGCTACGGCCACGTCGTGATCGAGGCGGACGGCAACGAGGCGGAACTCCTGCGCATCGCCGCCCGCGTGCGCGAGCACCGGGTCTCCGTCGTGCTCTCGCTGGAGGGGCTCGACGCCGAGGACCAGATGCGCGCCGCCGCCGCCTTCCTCGGCGGGCTGTTCGATGCCGACCGCTCGCTCTGGTACCCGATGCTGGTGGTGGTGGACGAGGCGCAGCTCTTCGCCCCGGCCGCCGCGGGCGAGGTCTCCGACGAGGCCCGCCGCCTCTCGCTCGGCGCCATGACCAACCTGATGTGCCGCGGGCGAAAGCGCGGGCTGGCCGGCATCATCGCCACGCAGCGTCTGGCCAAGCTCGCCAAGAACGTCGCGGCGGAAGCCTCGAACTTCCTGATGGGCCGCACCTTCCTCGACATCGACATGGCGCGCGCCGCCGACCTGCTCGGCCTCGACCGCCGCGGGGCCGAGATGTTCCGCGACCTCGCCCGTGGCCATTTCGTGGGTCTCGGCCCGGCGCTCTCGAAGCGCCCGCTGCCGATCGCCATCGGTCCGACGGTGACCGAGAGCCGCAACGCCGCCCCCGACCTGCTCCCCCTGCCTACCATGGGCGAGGAGGCGCGCGCCCTGATCATGACGGCGTCGGCCGAGGAGGAGGCCCGGCCCCTGCCTGCCCCCCGGCCCAAGCCCGTGCGCGCGCCCGGCCCCGACGTGCTGGTCCAGCTCGCCAATTACCGCCCGCCGGTGCGCGACGATCTGCCGGAGGAGGAGCCGATGGATCCGGCCGAGCGCGAGGCGGCGATGGCCGAGATCCTCGCCTCGGTGCTCGCTGATTCGGACGCTGCCGCCTGCACGCCCGCCACCCTCTACCAGGACTTCACCGTCCGCTGCCGTATCCGCCGGATCGGCGGCGAGGCGATGGGCCTGCCCGAGTTCAAGCGGCGGCTCGCCGTGGCGCGGGCCGGCGTCCAGGGCGCCACCGCCGAGGGACCCGGTTGGGAGCGGGCGCAGGAGATCGCTGCCGGTCTGCCGGAGGATCTGGCCGGCCTGTTCCTGCTCATCGCCCGCACGGCGCTCGAAGGTTCACCCTGCCCCTCCGACGCGGCGCTCGCGGAGGCCTACGGCACCTCCTCGGCGGGGCGTGCCCGGCGCATGCTGGGCTATCTGGAGGAGCGCGGCGCCATCGTCATGCGCCGGGATCTGCGCGGCGCGCCGATCATCGCCGTGCCCGATCTCGATGCCGAGACCGGCCCGCAGATCGGCGCCGCTGCCGTGCTCCCGCTGCGTCGGCGGCGGCCCTGAACGCGGCCGGAACCTAGTGAGGCCGGCGGCACGCGACAATCCGTGCCTCTTGCCCCTCGCCCGCTTCCGGCCAAGATTGCGCCGACGATGTCAGGTTGGGAGTCTTGGGGCGTTGCTGCAGTCGCGGGAAGGTTTGCGTACCCTGTCGGGCCGCCGCACGATCGTCGTCGGGGCCGGCCCCGGCGGGCTTGCCACGGCGCTGCTCCTGGCCAAGGCCGGACTGCACGTCACGCTGATCGAAAAGGACGCCCAAGTCGGCGGGCGCACCAAGACCGTGGAGGCGCCGGGCGGCTACCGCTTCGACATCGGCCCGACCTTCTTCCTCTATCCGCAGATCCTCGCCGACATCTTCGAATCCTGCGGCGAGCGCCTGGAAGACCATGTCCGGCTGGAGCGGCTCGACCCGCAATACAACCTCGTCTTCGAGGGTGAGGGCGGCATTTCGGGGCAGATCCGTGCCACCGGCGACGTGCCGCGGCTGAAGGCCGAGATCGCCCGCCTCGCCCCCGCCGATGCCGAGAACGTCGAAAAGTTCTTCGAAGAGAACCGGACCAAGCTGAACTACTTCAAGCCGGTGCTGGAACAGCCCTTCGACAACATCCTGTCGATGGCGAGCCCGGCGATGCTGGCCGCCCTCCCCCATCTCCATCCCGGCCGCAGCGTGGACCGGGATCTCAAGCGCTACTTCGCCGACCCGCGGGTGCGCCTCGCCTTCTCGTTCCAGACCAAATATCTCGGGATGAGCCCCTTCCGCTGCCCGAGCCTGTTCACGATCCTCTCGTTCCTCGAATACGAGCACGGGGTCTACCACCCGGTCGGCGGCTGCGGCGCGGTCTCGGAGGCGATGGCGGGACTGGCCCGCCGCATGGGCGTCGACATCCGCCTGGGGCAATCGGTCGAGCGGATCCTGTTCGAGGGCAAGCGCGCCACCGGCGTGGTCGTCGGCGGCGAGACGCTGAAGGCCGACGCGGTGGTCGTGAACGGCGACTTCGCCAAGGTGATCCGCGATCTCGTGCCGGAGGAGCGGCGCCCGCGCTGGCGCGACGCCAAGATCGGCAAGGCGCGGCTCTCCTGCTCGACCTACATGCTCTACCTCGGCATCGAGGGCAAAATGCCCGAGAGCCTGGGCCACCACACCATCCTGCTGGCCAAGGAATACGAGCGCAACATCAAGGAAATCACCGGCGGCACGCTGCCGATGGAGCCTTCGATCTACGTGCAGCATGCCGGCTTCACCGATGGCGGCATGGCGCCGCCCGGCCACACCGCCCTCTACGTGCTGGTGCCGGTGCCGAACCTGAAGGCGGGCATCGATTGGGAGACGGTCGGCCCGACCTACCGCAAGCTGATTCTGGAGCGCTTGAAGCTCCTCGGCCTTCCCGACATCGAGAGCCGCATCCGCTACGAGCGCGTGGTCGATCCCCGCGACTGGCGCGACGAATTCGCGGTGCACGAGGGCGCGACCTTCAACCTTGCCCACGATCTCATGCAGATGCTGTGGTTCCGCCCCCATAACCGCTTCGGGCCGGGGCTCTACCTCGTCGGCGGCGGCACCCATCCGGGCTCGGGCCTACCGGTGATCTACGAGGGTGCGCGCATCTCGGCCCGGCTCCTGATCGAGGATCTCGCCAAGGAGAAGGCGCCCGCGATCCTGGCGGACCTGCCGACGACCTCGCCGCTTGCCACGCAGGGCGATCCGAGTTGATGCGGGCCGCGTTTCTCGCGGGCCTTGCCGTGCTGGCGGCGCTGACGGGCCCGGCGCGGGCGGCAGGCCTGGAGGTGATCGTCGAGGGGGCCGAGCCGGGGCCGGGCGAAGTGTACGTCACCCTGTGCCAGGGCGGGCTGAGCGAGGCCGCCTGTCCGATCGGCCGGAGCGCTCCGGTCCGCGGCGGCGCCGAGCGCTTCGTCTTCACCGACGTGCCCGCGGGCGTCTGGGCGGTCGCCGCCTTCCAGGACGAGAACGGCAACGGCCGGCTCGACCGGACTGGGCTCGGCCTGCCGCTGGAGCCCTACGGTTTCTCCGGCGCGGTCGCGCGTCGGGCCCGGCCGGACTTTGCCAGCGCGAGCTTCGCCCTGCGCGAACCCGGCGCCGCCGTGCGGATCCGCATCGCCCGTCCCCTGCCGCGGCGCTGACGGGCGGATGATGCGCAGCGATGCCCCGCCCCTCGTCTCCGTCGAGGGCGCTGCCCTCGCCTATCGCAGCCGTCCGGCCCTGCGCGGACTCGACCTCACCCTCGTTCGCGGCACGACGCTGGCCCTGCTCGGACCGAACGGGGCCGGCAAGACCAGCCTGATCCGCCTGCTGGCCGGGCGGCTCGCGCCCGATGCCGGAAGCGTCCGCATCCTCGGCGGCGATCCCCATGCCGACCGGGCGACCCGCAAGCGGATCGGCTTCGTGCCGCAGGAGATCGCGCTCTATCCCCGCCTCACCGTCGCGGAGAATCTCGACGTGTTCGCCCGGCTCGCCGGCCTGAAGCGGGGGGAGCGCCGCGGAGCGGTCGCGGCGGCGATCGGGCGCTGCGCGCTGGCCGAGGTGGCGGGGCGGCTCGTCGCCACGCTCTCGGGAGGCTACCAGCGCCGGGTCAACATCGCCGTGAGTCTGCTCAGCGAGCCCGACCTGATCCTGCTCGACGAGCCGACGCAGGGGGTCGATCTCGACGCGCGGGCGTCGATCCACACGGTGCTGGCGGGTCTGCGCGCGGGGGGCGCCGGGCTCGTCATCAGCACCCACGATTTCTCCGAGGCCGAGCGCCTGGCCGACCGCGTCGCCATCCTCGCCGACGGACAGATCCGGCTCGAGGGCGCCCTCGCCGCGCTGATGCGCCCGCTCGAGGCCGCCCCGCCCGAGCACGAGGCGGTGCTGGAGAGCCCCCCGGACACCGCCGCCGAGGCGGCCCTGCGGCGCTCCGGCTTCTCACCGCTCACGGGTGACGCGCGGTTCTGGCGCGCCGACCATGGTGCGGCCGGCGGGCTCGACGGCGCGGCTCTGCTTGCCGCCCTGCGCATCTCCGGTGTGCCGGTGGCCGAAATCCGCGTGCGCCGCCCCGGCCTGGAAACCCTCTACCGGGACAGCCTCGCCGACCGTCCGGGCCTGGAGAGCGCAGCGTGATCGCGGCGGCATTCCGGGTGATGTGGCTCTCGCTCGTGCGCGACCGCGCAGCGCTGACCATGGCCTTCGTGCTGCCCACCGTCATCTTCGCGATCTTCGCGGCGATCTTTTCGGGCGCGATCGGCGACCGCATCCGCATCCATCTCGGGCTCGCCGACCTCGCGGGCACCGCCACCACGCAGCGCCTCGTCACGGCGCTGGAGGCCGAGCCGTCCTTACGCATCGCGCGCCTGGACGTGGCGGACGAGGCGGCGGCCGTCCGCGCCGTGCGCCGCGGCGAGGTCGATGTGGCCCTGGTGCTGCGCAGCGACCTCGCAGCACCCGCTGGCCCCGACAAGGCAGGCCAGGACAAGGGGAGCGCGGCGGCGAGCCAGCCGGTGCTGCTGATCGAGAGTCCGTCGCGGGCGCTCGCCACGCCGATCGCGCTGGGCCAGCTCCAGCGTGCCCTCAACGACGCGCTGCCCGACGTGGTGCTCTCGCGCATCGTCGCGGACGTGGAGCGCTCCGGCAAGATCGGGCCGGACGAGCGCGCCTTCCTCGACGAGGCCTTCGCCGAGCAGCGGGCGAAGAAGGAGCCGTTCTCCTTCACCCGTCTCGTCGAGACCCGCACCACCGCGAGCGGGCGCGGCAACGAGCGGGTGAGCTACTATGCGGGCGCCATCGCCGCCGTGTTCCTGCTGTTCGCGGCGATGCAGGGGGCGCTCTCCCTGGTGGACGAGCGCGAGGGCGGGCTGGCCGATCGCCTCGCCGCCGGCCCCGGCGGGCTACCGGTGATCGTGCTGGGCAAATTCCTGTTCCTGCTCGGCCAGGGCGTGGTCCAGGCCGGGCTGATCTTTTCCGCCGCCGCGCTTCTGCACGGCGTTGATGTGTCCGGCCACTGGATCGGCTGGCTCGTCACCTCGATCCTCGTTTCGGCCATGGCGGCCGGCCTCGCGCTCGCCGCCTGCGCGCTTTCGGCCACACGTCAGCAGGCGCATCTCGCCGCGACCTTCGGCGTGCTGCTGCTCTCGGCGGTGGGCGGCAGCATGGTGCCCCGCTTCCTCATGCCCCCCTGGCTGCAGCAGGCCGGCTGGCTCACGCCCAACGCCTGGGCGATCGAGGCTTATCAGGCCGCCCTCGGTGAGGGCGCGGCGGCGGCGCTACCGGCCTGGGGCGTGCTGGCGGCCCTGGCGGCGTTAGGTCTGGGGGTGGCGGTCGGGGTGGTGGGCCGGAGAACGGTCTGAGGCGGATTGACCCGTGGCGACCCGTCTCCGCGACGGCGCCGGGCAGATCGGGCAGGGCCTTCGTTCGCATCCGCAGGCCCTCTCGCCCGCAAGTCCTCTTGCCCGCATGTCCTCTCGCCCGGATATCTTCGGAGCCGCCCCACCCCCATGACGAACGCGATGCTGCGCCTGCTGATCGCCGACGGCAACGACCGCGACGGCCGTGCGAAGCGCGAGGCCGCCGTCGGCCAAACCACCTCGCAGGCCTTCGCCAGCGTCGTGGCCGATCTCGTGCCCGAGGTGGCTTGCACGCTGGTGAACCCGGCCGATGCCGAGGCCGCGATCGGGTCCGATCTCGCCGGGTTCGACGGGATGGTCCTCACCGGCTCCACCCTGCGGCTCGCCGATGACGGTCCGGCGGTGCGGCGCCAGCTCGACCTGATGCGCGCGGCGCTGGAAGCCGGGCTGCCGGTCTTCGGCTCGTGCTGGGGCATGCAGGTCGCCGCGGCGATCGCGGGCGGGGATGTCGGCGAGAACCCGCGCGGGCCGGAATACGGTTTCGCCCGGCGCCTCACGGCCACGGGTGACGGGGCCGCCCACCCGCTCTTGGCCGGTCGTGCGCCCGCCTGGGATGCGCCCGCGATCCATCTCGATGCCGTCGTCCGCGCCCCGTCCGGCGCGCGGGTGCTTGCGGCGAACGCCATGCTCGACGTGCAGGCGATCGAGATCCGCTACGGGCGCGGGCTGTTCTGGGGCACGCAGTACCACCCGGAAACCGACCTCGACGAACTGGCCGCGATGCTGCGGCTGAGCGCCGATGCGGTCGTCTCCGCCGGGCTGGCCGCCGATCCCGCTGCGGTCGAGGCCTATGCCGGCGAGATTTCGGATCTCGACGGGAGCGAGGGCGCCACACGCCGCCATCGCGCGTGGCGCCTCGGGATCGGTGCCGACGTGCTTGAATCCGCGCAGCGGCGCCGGGAAATCGGCAATTTTCTCGCGTCTCTGTCCACAGCCCGCGGCGTGGAATGAACCGAGCGCGACCGGGTGGCACGTTGACCCGCCCGGTCCCGCATCTAGCTTCGCTTTGACGGCCTTCTTTTTCAGGCCGCGCGGGAGACGCGTTTCCAATGAGCCAGGGTTCTTCGGTCGCGGTCGTCGGAAGCGGGCTCGGTGGGTTGGCCTCGGCCTGCGTGGCGGCCGCGCGCGGCCATCGCGTCACGGTCTACGACAAGAACGACTGGATGGGTGGCAAGGCCGCGGTGCTGCACGAGGGCGGCTTCCGCTTCGATATGGGGCCGACCATCCTCACCGTGCCGCGCGTGCTGGAGCGCATCTTCGCCGAGGCCGGGCGCTCGGTGCACGATTACATGGATCTGCGCCGCCTCGACCCGCAATGGCGCTGCTTCTTCGATGACGGCTCGCGCGTCGATCTGATCGAGGACGTGGACGCTATGGCCGCCTCCATGGACCGGTTCGCGCCCGGACAAGGGGCGGGCGACGGCTACAAGAAGTTCATCGCGGTCTCCGAGCATCTGCACGGCGTCTCCGAGCGGTTCTTCTTCTGGAAGGCGGTGCAGGATCTGTTCGACACGATCGACCTGCGCGCCAACATGAATCCCGGCACGCTCCGCGACGTGCTGAGCCTGCGCATGCACGCCACCGTCGCGAGCACGATCCGCGGCAAGGTGAAGGATGCGCGCCTCGCGCAGATGCTCGACCACTTCGTGCAATATGTCGGCTCCTCGCCCTACGGCGCGCCGGCGGTGCTCTGCGCCATCGCCCACATGCAGACGGCCGAAGGCGTGTGGTACCCGATGGGCGGCACCCGCGCGGTGGCCGAGGGGCTGATGCGGCTCGCCACCGAACTCGGCGCCACGATGAAGCCCGCCGACGAGGTGCTGGGCCTCGATATCGCCGCGGGCCAGCTCCGCGGCCTGCGCACCCGCGATGGCATCACGCCTTATGACGCCGTGATCTCCAACATGGATTCGGTGCGCACCTACCGTGAACTCGTCGGCGGCGAGGTCGGCAAGTCCTACGAGAAGAAGTCCTTCGAACCGGCCTGCTCCGGCGTGGTGCTCTATCTCGGCCTGAACAAGCGCTACGAGCACCTGAACCACCACGATTTCGTCTTCTCCCGCGACCCGGAGGAGGAGTTCGACTTCATCTACCGCAAGGGCGAGCCGGCCCCCGACCCGACCGCCTACCTCGCGGCCCCCTCCTCCACCGATCCGAGCGTTGCGCCCGAGGGCGGCGAGGCGCTCTACGTCCTTGTCCACACGCCGTATCTTCGGCCGCACCACGACTGGTCGAAGATGTTCCCGGCCTATCGCCGGACGATCCTGGAGAAGCTCAAGCGCACGGGCGGGATGCCGGATCTCGAGGAGCGCATCGTCGTCGAGCGCCACCTCACCCCGCAGGACATCCACGACCGCTACAAGGTGCTCAACGGCGCGATCTATGGGCTCGCCTCGCACGGGCGGATGATGGGCGCGTTCAAGCCCGGCAACCGCTCGCGGGAGGTGCGCGGCCTCTACCTCGCGGGCGGTGCCGCCCATCCGGGGCCGGGCATGCCGATGGTGATGATGTCGGGCTGGATCGCGGCCGACGCCCTCGACCAGGATCTGCGCGGCCGTGCAGAACCGGAGCTGCGCAAGACCGCCTGAGTTGATTCGACATGGCGCGGGGCAAACCGCTTCCGCCCGAGCGCTCGGCCCGGCTCTGGCGGTTCATGGCCGCCTATTTCGACCGCTTCGTGCGACGCCACCTGAACGCCCTGCGGCTGGCCCGCTGGGGCGCTCCGGCCGGCATCACCGGCACGGCGCCGCTAGTCATCTACGCCAATCATCCGGCGTGGTGGGATGCGGCGATCCTGATCGTGGCGGCCGACCGCCTGTTTCCGGGGCGCGAGAGCTTCGCGCCGATCGATGCGGCGATGCTGGAGAAGTATGGCATCTTCCGGAGGTTGGGCGCCTTCCCCGTCGATCTCGACAGCGTGCGGGGCGGTGCGCAATTTCTGTCCGCCGCCCGCGCGATCCTGGCTGCGCCGAACCGCGCGATCTGGATCACGGCGCAAGGGCGCTTTGCCGACGTGCGAACCCGCCCGCTCGGGCTGAAGCCCGGCGTCGCGCGCCTGGCCGAGATGGCACCCGAGGCGACCTTCCTGCCGCTGGCCGTGGAATACGCCTTCTGGGACGAGCGCGGGGCGGAAGCCTTCCTCGCCTTCGGTCAACCGCTCACCGCCGCCGAACTGCTCGCCCTGCCCCGTCCGGAGCGCCTCGCCCGGATGGAGACGGCGCTGACCGCGACCCTCGACCGGCTCTCCGCCGACGTGATCGCCCGCGATCCGGCTCGGTTTGAAACGCTGCTGGCGGGTCGGCGCGGGGTCGGCGGCGTGTATGACGGCTGGCGGCGGCTCGCGGCGGTGCTGACCGCGGCCGCCGCTTCGAGCCGGGCCACCGGGACGGCGATTCCGAGGAGACGCGGACCCGATGACACTCACCCTCCTCGTCCTCGCGATCATCGCCCTCGCGCTGACCCTGCTTCCGGCGGGGCTGGCCGCGGTCAATCTCGCGATCCTGCGCAGCCCCGAGCCCACGCCGAGCGACGGCCTCGTCTCGATCCTGATCCCCGCCCGCAACGAGGCAGCGGTGATCGAGGGCACGGTCCGGGCGGCGCTCGCGAGTCGCGGGGTTCCGGTCGAGGTGATCGTCGGCGACGATCACTCGGCCGACGAGACCGCAGCGATCGTCGGGCGCATCGCCCGCACCGATCCGCGCCTGCGGCTGATCGCTGTGCCCGCCCTGCCCGAGGGCTGGACCGGCAAGAACCACGCCTGCATCGCCCTGGTCGAGGCGGCACGGGGCGAGCGCCTCCTGTTCCTCGACGCCGACGTGACGCTGGCACCGGACGGTGCGGCGGCGCTCGCCGCGCATGCCGTCCGGAGCGGCGCCGATCTCGTCAGCGGCGTGCCGCGGCAGGTGATGGAGACCCTGGGCGAGCGCCTGACGGTGCCGATGATCGACTTCCTGATGCTCGGCTACCTGCCGATCGCCCTGATGCGCGCCTCGCCCCGCCCCTCGCTCGGCGCCGCCTGCGGGCAGATGATCCTGATCGCGCGCGACGCCTACCGGCGGACCGGGGGGCACGGCGCGATCCGCACCTCGCTCCATGACGGCGTGCGCCTGCCGCGGCTGTTCCGCGAGCAGGGCTTCCACACCGATCTCGTCGCCGGTCACGCGCTCGCGGCCTGCCGGATGTACCGGGATTTTGCGCAGAGCTGGGCCGGCTTCTCGAAGAACGCGCATGAGGGCATGGCGACGCCCGCTTCGCTCCCGGTCTGGACGGTGCTGCTGTTCGGCGGACATATCCTGCCCTGGCTCGTCCTCGCTTTCGCGCTGGCGCTGGGCGCCGGCACGGCCGCCGTTCTGGCGGCGGCCGCCGTCATCGTCTCGCTCGCGACGCGGGCGGCGATCACTTTGCGGGTCGCCGAGCCGCTCGCGACGATTCTCCTGCACCCCGCCACCGTCGGCACGGCGCTGGCGATCCAGTGGAACGTGCTGCTGCGCCCCGGTCGGGCCGGCCGGGCCGTATGGAAGGGCCGCAGCTATACGGTCGGCGGGGCGGCTAAGCCGCGGCAGGAACCGGGTTGAGGGACTTTTCGCGAAACAATCCATGCGGCAAATCGTGTAAGGCCGGCCATCCAGCCTTTGCAGTTCCTGAATAACGCCTGTAGCCTTGGTGCCACGTCGGCCCGGCGTCTTGCCGGGCTGCATCGCCAGGAAGTTCGGTCGCGTCGATGAGGGATGAGAGCGCCGCCGCCGTGTCGGCCCGCCCCACCGCCGACCCGCAGACAGCGCGGGAGGGTTCCCGCACGGTCACGGGCGGACGCCCGATCGAGAGCTTCCCTCCCCGCTACGAAACCGGTCGTCACGGCCGCCGCGACGCCTATGCCGCGCTCGATCTCGGCACCAACAATTGCCGCCTTCTGGTCGCCGAGCCGACGCCCAACGGCTTCCGGGTAATCGACGCGTTCTCCCGCATCGTCCGGCTCGGCGAGGGGTTGGGTAATTCCAATCGCCTCACCGAGGCGGCGATCGAGCGCACGGTGGAGGCCCTGCGCATCTGCCGGGGCAAGATGAAGTCCCGCGCGGTGGCCCGCTCCAAGGTGATCGCGACCGAGGCCTGCCGGCTTGCCGTCAACGGCGCCGAGTTCGTGGCGCGGGTGCGCGCCGAGGTCGGGCTCGACCTTGAGATCGTCGACCGGCAGACGGAAGCTTATCTCGCCGTGACCGGCTGCGCCGCGCTGGCCGACCCGCGGGCGGAATCGGTCGTGATCTTCGATATCGGCGGCGGCTCCACCGAGATCGCATGGCTCGACGGCGCGGCGGCCAACCCCTCGACCGACCCGACCTTGCGCATCCGCGCCTGGGATTCGCTCCCCGTCGGCGTGGTGACGCTGGCCGAGCGCCATGGCGGAACCGAGGTCACCCGGCGGACCTTCGAGGGCATGGTCGAGGAGGTCGGCGACCTCATCTCTCCCTTCGCAATCCGCGCCGCGGCGGCTGCCACCGCACCCTATTTCCACCTTCTCGGCACCTCGGGCACCGTGACCACGCTCGCGGCCATGCATCTGCGGCTCGCCCGCTACGAGCGGCGTCGGGTCGATGGCCTCTGGATGAGCGACGACGAGGTCGGCGACGCAATCGAGGATCTGCTCGACACCCGCCTCGAACAGCGTGCCGACAACCCCTGTATCGGCCGTGACCGGGCCGACCTCGTGCTCGCCGGCTGCGCCATCCTGGAGGCGATCCGCCGGGTGTTCCCGTCCGAGCGCCTGCGCATCGCCGACCGGGGCCTGCGCGAGGGCCTGCTCATGAACATGATGCGCGAGGACGGCGTCTGGCGCCGCGGGCGGTATCGCTGAGAAAGCCGGGCCGGCCCTCGTCTCATCGCCCGCGGCGACCGACTCCCCGGACGGAACGTCTTCACGGACCCGCCGCGCCGCGATAGGGACCATCCTGCGGCTGTGAGCGCATCGGTGCGTTCCGATGCTTGAGGACTGGACCATGAGCGACCGGCGAGGCGGAACGGGCGGCCTGCGCGGCGACCTGAAGCAGCGGGTGAAGACCGGGCGCGGGCGCACCCTCTCCCAGAAGCGCTGGCTGGAACGCCAGCTCAACGACCCCTACGTCGCCCGCGCCAAGCGCGAGGGCTACCGCTCCCGCGCGGCGTTCAAGCTTCTCGAAATCGACGAGCGCTTCAAGCTGTTGAAGCCCGGACAGCGGATCGTCGATCTCGGCGCCGCCCCCGGTGGCTGGTCGCAGGTGGCGGCGCGGATCCTCGGCGAGAGCGGCCGCATCGTCGGCATCGATCTGCTCGAAATCGAGCCGATGCCGGGCGCGACCTTCATCACCCTCGACTTCCTCGATCCCTCCGCACCCGAGCGCTTGACCGAGCTGCTGGGCGGCCGGGCCGACCTCGTCCTGTCCGACATGGCCGCCAACACCACCGGCCACAAGAAGACCGACCACCTGCGCATCATCGGGCTCGCCGAGACCGCCGCGGTCTTCGCCCGCGAGATCCTGGCGCCGGGCGGCGCCTATCTCGCCAAGGTGTTCCAGGGCGGCACCGAGGGCGATCTGCTGACCGAGCTGAAGCGCGACTTCGCCACCGTGCGCCACGTCAAGCCGCAGGCGAGCCGGGCGGATTCGAGCGAACTCTACGTGCTGGCCACGGGCTTTCGCGCCCAGGCCGGCGCCAAGGACGCGGCGGACGAACAGGACTAACCGTCACCGGCGGCTGCGCCCGGCCTTCCTTTCGTGGCACGATGCCTGCGCGTCGTGCCCGAGAGCCACGTAAGGAAGGCCCCGATGACTGCCCAACCCCTCACCCGCTTCGCCGTCGCGCCGCTGGCCCGGATGACGCGGCGCCTCGCCGATGTCGCCGCAGGCCGCGCCGAGCCCGATCTGGTGATCACCGGTGCGCGGGTTCTCTCGACCTATTCCGAGCGCATCCTGCCCGACCGCGAGATCTGGATCGCGGGCGGGCGCATCGCCGCGGTGAAGCCGGCGGGCCACCATCGCGGCGGCGCCCCGCGCTACGATGCGCGCGGCGGCCTGATCGCGCCGGGGCTGGTCGATCCGCATCTGCACATCGAGAGCAGCATGGTGACGGCCTGCGCCTACGCCGAGGCCGCGCTGATCAACGGCACCACTACGATCGTCTGTGACAGCCACGAGATCGGCAACGTGCTGGACGTGAACGGCGTGGAATGGATGCTGGAGGATGCCCGCGCGGCGCCCCTCAACATCTTCCTGACCGTGCCGAGCACGGTGCCCGCCACCACGCCGGATCTTGAGACGGCGGGCGGCGACCTGACGGCGGAGAAGATCGGCGCCCTGTTCGATGCCTGGCCCGAGGCGATCGGGCTCGGCGAGAAGATGGATTTCGTCGCGGTGGCCAGCGGGGACGAGCGGGCCCACGCCATCATCCGCGCCGCGCTCGAGCGGGGCCGCCCGGTCTCCGGCCATGTCTACGGCCGCGACTTCGTGGCGGCCTACGCCGCGAGCGGCGTCACCGACACCCACGAGGCCGTGGATGCCGACATCGCCGACGATCTCCTGGAAGCCGGCCTCTGGATCTTTCTGCGCGGGGGCCCGCCGACCACGCCCTGGCACTCGCTGCCCAAAGCCATCGGCACCGTGACCGAGTACGGCGCCGCCTGGAAGCGGGTCTGCGCCTGCACCGACGACCGCGACGCCGACGACCTGCTGGCGTTCGGCCTCGACTGGGTGGTGCGCGAGGCGGTGGCGCGCGGCATCCCGAAACCCGCGGCCTGGGCCATGGGCTCTTTGCATGGAGCCACGCGCTACGGCCTCGACGGCGAGGTCGGCGGCCTCGGCGGCGGGCGCCGGGCCGATCTCGTGCTCCTGAACGACGATCTCGTGCCGCAGGCGACGTGGTACGGCGGGCAACAGGTGGTGGAGGATCGCCGGCCGACGCCGCGTCTCGAAGAGGCCCTGGCCCGACCCTACCGCTACCCGGCCCCCGCCTACGCCACGGTCCGCCTGCCCAATCCCGTTCCCGCCCTGATCCCGGCGCTGCCCGCCGGGCCCTGCACGGTCAACGCGATCCGCACCACGCTGCCGGGCATCGAGCTGACGCATGAGCGCGTCTCGCTCACCCCCGGCGCGGATTGGGCGGCGACGCTCGCCGCGCACGATCTCTGCCATGTCGCGGTGGTCGAGCGGCACGGCCGCTCCGGTGGCGTCGCCCACGGGCTGCTCTCGGCCTTCGGCTTGAAGCGCGGCGCGGTGGCGAGCAGCGTCGGCCACGATTCGCACAACCTCATCGTCGCGGGGCTGAACGAAGCCGACATGCGGGTGGCCCTCGACGCCGTCGCCGCGCATCAGGGCGGTGTCTGCGTCGTCGAGGACGGCCACGTCGTCGCGATGGTGGCACTGCCGGTGGCGGGCCTCCTCTCCGACAAGCGCGTGGGCGCGGTGGCGGATGAGGTGAAGGCGCTCAAGCGCGCCTGGGAGCGGGCCGGCTGCAGCATCCCCTATATGGGCTTCAACCTGATCCCGCTCGCGGTGATCCCGCAGATCCGCATCACCGACAAGGGCGTGGTGCTGGTGCCGGAGATGCGCCCGGTGCCGCTGTTCGAGGCGGCTTGAACGCAGTGCTCCGCCGAGCCCCTCTCCCCGCAAGCGGGGCGAGGGGCGCAGGTTGGTTCGACGCGCTCGATTGGAATCCGCGCTAGCGTGCGGCGGAGACGCCCGGCCCCTTGTCGGTCCATTCCGGCGGCAGGCCGACCATGTCGCCGAGGATGCCGTCGAAGCCGGGCGCCCGGCCGAAGGCCTCGCAATCCGGGTCGAGGGGCGCCTCGCCCAAAGTGGTGATGCGGATGCGGTCGTAGGTCGGGAGCTGCAGCTCGCCCTTGAACGGATCCTTGCCGGTGGCGAGGTAGGAGCCGAAATCCTGGCCGAACTCGCCGGCGAGATCGTAGGCGTCGCTGGCGGCCGAGAAGCGGGCTTGGTTGGTGAAGGAGTTGGCCGCACCCGCCCAGATCATCGCCGCGCGCTGGCGGTTGCGGGCGTCGAGCGCCTCGGATTCGATGGTCAGGCTGCCGAGCCCGATCGGCAGCCGCGGCACCGGCACCCGGCCCAGGGTGTTGGCGAAGCCGATGCCGACTTGGCCGGCCACCGAGATCGCCGTCGTGGCGGCGACGGTCGCACCCGAGGCCGGAATGTTGGTGAGATCGACCCGAGTGATCGCCGAGCGGACGGTGAGGTCGGCGCGCCCCGACGACACCACGTCGTAGCGCAGCGAGAGGTCGTAGCAGAGCGCCCGGTCGGCGGCGTTGGCGATCAGGCGCCGTTCCACCGGCGACAGGCCGGGGCCGGAGACCGCCTCGGAAAACACGGTCGGGACGATGCGCACGGTGCGCACCGTCTGCGGCAGGGTCGGATCGATGAACAGCTTGGACTCGGAGGCGACGGCGTCGCTGGCCACGAACTGGTCGCGGCGCGAGAGGGCGCCGCCGTCGGTGAGCACCACGTCGCCGCAGCCGGCCAACCCGGCGAGCAGGGCGGCGGCGAGCGCGAGACGGGAAACGCCGGGACGAAGGTTCGACCGCAGGGGCATTAGGCTCTTTCGCGGGATGGAGGCCGGCGCCAGGGGGACGCTCGGGGACGCGTATCCTGCCGTGACCGGCGGGACAGCATCGCTTTTCGGGCGGAAGCCTAGCCTTAAGCCGGCGGTCCCGGAAGGATTGGACGGGGGACGGCGCGCGTATCCGGCGGGCCTGTGACCGTTCCGCCACGTTGTTTCATCCCACGCCCACGCAACGTTGGGTTCCGGTATCGTCTTCGTGCAACGTCGCCGCGCCTCTCGCGCGCGGCTTGCGCGCCCCTTGCGCAACCTTCGGCGCGTCGCGCGCTTCTCCCTGCCGATGCGTCCCGCCCAGATCGTCCCCCTCGTCGTCGCCACCGCTCTGTTCATGGAGAACACCGACTCGACGGTGATCGCCACGGCCCTGCCCGCGATCGCGGCGAGCCTCGGTGTCGATCCGATCGCCCTCAAGCTCGCGCTCACCGCCTATCTCGTCAGCCTGGCGATCTTCATCCCGGTCTCGGGCTGGGCCGCCGACCGCTACGGCGCCCGCAACGTCTTCCGCGCCGCCCTGTGCGTGTTCATGGCGGGTTCGCTCGCCTGCGCCGCCGCGAATTCGCTCACCGGCTTCGTCGCCGCCCGCTTCGTGCAGGGGGTCGGCGGGGCGATGATGGTGCCGGTGGGGCGCCTCGTGATCCTGCGCTCGGTGCCGAAATCCGAACTCGTTGGGGCGCTGGCCTACCTCACCATCCCCGCGCTGATCGGTCCGATCCTCGGGCCGCCGCTCGGCGGCTTCATCACCACCTATGCCGACTGGCGCTGGATCTTCTTCATCAACATTCCGATCGGGCTCGCCGGCATCGTCCTCGCGACCCTGTATTTCGGCGACATCCGCGAGGAAACGCGCCCGCCGCTCGACGTGACGGGCTTCGTCCTGTCAGGCGGCGGGCTCGCCCTGCTGATGCTCGGCTTTGCCGCGACCGGGCGCCATCTCCTGCCGGACGGCGTGTCCTGGGCCTGCATGGCCGGCGGAATCGTCCTCGTCGGGCTCTACCTGCGCCATGCCAAACGCACCGAGCATCCGCTGATCCGCCTCGACCTGCTCAAGCATGACACCTTCCGCGCGGCGGTGACGGGGGGAAGCCTGTTCCGCATCGGCACCGGCGCCATCCCGTTTCTGTTGCCGCTGATGCTGCAGATCGGCTTCGGGCTCGATCCGCTGCATTCCGGGCTCATCACCTTCGCCGCGGCGGCGGGCGCCCTTCTCATCAAGATCGTCGGCCCGCGCATCCTGCGCGCCTACGGGTTCCGCCGGGTGATGGTGGTCAACGCGCTGGTCGCCTCCGCCTTTCTCGCCGCCAACGGGCTGTTCACGGCGCAGACCCCGCACTGGATCATCGTCGGCGTGCTCCTGCTCGGCGGCTGCGTGCGCTCGCTGCAATTCACCTGCGTCAACGCCATCGCCTATGCCGATCTCGAATCGCGGGAGATGAGCGCGGCGACGAGTCTAGCCAGCGTCGCGCAGCAATTGTCCCTCAGCCTCGGCGTTTCCATCGGCGCCCTGGCGCTGGAGGGCGCTGCCGCCTGGCACGGCCATGCCGGGATCGAGGCGGGGGATTTCTCCCTCGCCTTCCTCGGGGTGGCCGTGGTCTCGGTGGGCTCGTTCTTCGTGTTCCGGCGGCTGGCACCGGATGCGGGCGCGGAGGTGTCCGGTCAGCGACGGGTCGCCGAGGCCGTGCCGAGACCCGCCGACGGTTCGCCCCAGAGCCTTGCCCCTGTTACGCGGCAGCCCGCGCCGGAGCCCGGCCGGCCGCCCGCTTGACGCTGCCGGATTTAGGCCGCGCGGGCGCCTTGGCCGCCGGCTTGGCGGGGGCTCGTGCGGGCGCCGAAGCCTCGCCGGAGCTGAAGACCCCGCGCCAACTCCAGGCGCCGGGGCCGGTCATCGCGTACATCAGGAAGGCGCCGGCCAGCCCGAGATCGGCGAGGAGGAAGCTGCGCTCGGTCACCGCGGCGGCCCCGGCATGGAGCCAGAACGGGTGCAGCAGGGCGGCCATGCCGGCCACGAAGCCGGCCATGGCGAGCCCGGTGATCCGCGGCATCACACCGAGGATGACCGCCAGCGGCCCGAACACCTGCACGATCACCGCCGCCGTCGCGACGGCGTTGGGGGCGGGACAACCGGCGCCGGCCAACGCCACCGCGAAGCCGGAAACGTTGAGCGCGCGCGCCACGCCGGTCGGCAGCAGGGCCGAGGCCATGAGGAGACGGGCGGCGAGAAGGACGCCGTTCTGGGCTGAACCGAACACGGGCCGAGGACTCCGGGAGAAAAGGAATGCCGGGAAGCCTCGCGGGGCAGCATGAATCGCCGGTTAAAGAGGCAGGGCGAAGCGATGGATGCCTGGGGATCGTCCAAGAACCATGCGCTCACCATGCACGCACCATGGACTTGCCCTTGCGTTGGGCTTAAGCCCGCAACCCGAGACCAGCACAGGACCGATCGAGGGGCATCCAAGCCGTGGTTCAGTCGATGGCCGACGTGCGGGAGGCGATCTTCGCCTTCATCGCGGCCCGCAACCCGGGCCTTCCCTCCGGCGCCGTCACCGGGGAGACTTCTCTCGTGACTAGCGACGCGCTCGATTCGATCGGCATCCTCGACCTGATGATGCATCTCGGCGACCGCTTCGGCGTCGAGGTCGACGAGGACAGCTTCGACCTCGCGAACTTCGCCAGCGTCGACACGCTGGCCCATTTCATCGACGACCGGCGTTCCGACGTCTGATCCGCGCCTGACCCGTCCCATGGCCCCGACGCTGCTGCACCACCTGCTCGAAGGAGCCGGCGCGGACGATTCCCCCGCGATCGTCGAGGGGGGCGAGACCCTCACCTATGGCGGCTTCCGGGCCCGCGTCGCCGCTTTGGCGGGGCGCTTGGCCCGTCTCGGCCTGCGGCCCGGCGACCGGGTCGCGATCCTGCTGCCGAAATCGATCCGCGAATGCGTCGCGATTTTTGCCGCCAGCGCGGCCGGCGGCGTATTCGTGCCGATCCACCCGTCCTTGCGCCCGCGTCAGGTCCACCACATCGTCGCCGATAGCGGCGCGCGGGTGCTGCTGACCGATGCTGCCCACGCGGCCGGGCTCGAAGGCGCGCTCGATGACCTTTCGGACCTGCGCATCCTCGATGGGGAGAGGGGTGACGACGCCGCGGCCCTCATCCCCGGCGAGCCGGCGCCGGAGGGGCTGGCGGCGATCCTCTACACCTCGGGCTCGACCGGCCTGCCCAAGGGCGTGATGCTCTCCCACGCCAACCTGATCGCCGGCACCCGCATCGTGCGGACCTATCTCGGCATCAACCCGACAGACCGCCTCCTCTCGGTGCTGCCGTTCTCGTTCGATTACGGCCTGAACCAGCTCCTCACCACCGTCGAGCAGGGCGCGCGCATCGTGCTGCTGACGCCCCGGCTCGGCGACGACGTGGTGCGGGCGCTGGAGGCGCACCGCATCACCGTGCTGGCGGGCGTGCCGACGCTGTGGACGCTGCTGACACGGGCCGCGCCGCATCTGGCCAAGGCGGACCTTTCAGCCCTGCGGGCGATCACCAATTCCGGCGGCAGCCTCGCGCTGCCGACGATCGAGCGCCTGCGCACGCGGCTGCCGCATACGGCCGTCGTGCTGATGTACGGCCTGACGGAAGCCTTCCGTTCGACCTACCTGCCGCCGGAGGAGATCGACCGGCGGCCGGATTCGATCGGCCGCGCCATCCCCGAGACCGAGATTTTTGCCGTCACCCTGGAAGGACGCCGGGCGCGACCCGGCGAGCCCGGCATTCTGCACCACCGAGGCCCGACCGTCTCGATGGGCTACTGGAAGCGGCCCGAGGACACCGCCCGCGTGCTGGTGCCCGATCCGTTCCCGCCGTCCGGTTCCGCGCCGGGCCTCGTCTGCCGCTCCGGCGACCTCGTGGTGGAGGATGAAGACGGCTTCTTCCGGTTCATCGGCCGCGAGGACACGATGATCAAGACGCAAGGGTTTCGCGTGAGCCCGACCGAGGTCGAGGCGGCGTTGATGGAGACGGGCGCCTTCCGCGCCGCCGCCGTGATCGGCCTGCCCGACCCGAGCCTCGGCCAGCGCATCCACGCCGTCACCGTCCCCGTCGAGGGCGCGCTGGGCACGGCGGACGTCCTGCAGCGCCTCCGCGCGGCGCTGGCGCCCCATCTCGTGCCCCGCACCATCGAGGCGGTGGCCGCGCTGCCGACCACGCCCAACGGCAAGGTCGATTACAAGCGCCTCACCGCCGAGCGCGCGGCGGTGGAAATCTAGGACCGATGCGCGCGGGCCGACGGTCTCCCATCCGCTGCCCTCATCCTGAGGCGCCGCGCAGCGGCCTCGAAGGATCATCCCGTTCCCGCGCGATCCCTGGAGCACCCTTCGAGGGCGCCGCTGCGCGTCGCCACCTCAGGATGAGGTTGAGGATGGGGCAAGTCTCCCGCATGAGGTCGTCATGACCCAGGCCGTCTCTCCCGACCTCACCGCCGCGCTGATCGCCCAGAATTTTATCCGTGATGCGGGCGGCGTGCTGCAGGTGGGCGGCCTGCCGCTGACCGAGCTCGCAAAGGATTTCGGCACGCCGCTCTTCGTCTACGACGCCGACACGATGCGCCGGACCTACCGGGCGCTGTGCGCGGCACTCGCCGGCTTCGCGGAGGTGGATTTTTCGGTCAAGGCGAACCCCAACCCGGCGGTGATCCGCGTCTTCTCTCAAGAGGGTGCGGGGGCCGAGATCGCCTCCGGCGCCGAGTTCGACGCCGCCATCAGGGCGGGTGTTCCACCGGAAAAGATCCTGTTCGCCGGCCCAGGCAAGGGGGCGGCCGACCTCGACCGGGTGATCGGCGGCGGCATCGGCGAAATCCATCTCGAAAACCGCGAAGAGATTGCTCGCGTCGCGGCGGCGGCCGAGCGTCACGGCGTGCATGTGCGGGTGGCACTGCGGATCAATCCCGGCGCGACCGCGCAAGGCGGGGCGATGCGGATGGGCGGCAAGCCTTCGCCGTTCGGCTTCGACGAGGAAGACATCGAGGCCGCCATCGACACCGTGGAGGCCGCACCGCGCTTGCACCTCGTCGGGCTCCACCTGTTCGCCGGCACGCAAGGGCTGAAGGCGGACACCCTCCTCGGTCAGTGGAGCTACGGGCTCGGGCTTGCGGCGCGGATTGCGAACCGGATCGGGCGGCCGCTGGAGACGATCGATCTCGGCGGCGGCCTCGGCATCCCGTACTTCTTCGGCGACACCGCCCTCGATCTCGGCACGATCCGGGCCGGGCTGCCCGACCTGATCGCCACCCTGCGGGCGGACCCGCTGATGGCGCGCGCCCGCGTGGTGCTGGAGCCCGGCCGCTACCTCACCGGGCCGGCGGGCGTCTATGTGGCGCGGGTGCTGGCGGTGAAGGAATCGCGCGGCAGCCGCTTCGTCATCACCGATGGCGGCATGCACCATCATCTCGCCGCCAGCGGCAATCTCGGCCAGATCGTCAAGCGCGACTTTCCCCTCGCGGCGGTGTCCGATGCGAGCGGTGAACGGGCGGCAACGGCGGTCGTTGGTCCGCTCTGCACGCCGCTGGACATGCTGGCCCGCGCGGCTCCCCTGCCGCCGCTGGCGGAGGGCGATCTCGTCGCGGTGCTGCAATCGGGGGCCTACGGGCTCACCGCGAGCCCGACGGGCTTCCTCAGCCACCCGACCCCGGCCGAGGTGCTGGTGGAGGGGGGCGAGGCCAGGGAGATCCGGGCACGGGGGCCTTGATCCTGGCGCGTTCGCAAGACCGCGCGGCGCTTGCGGAAGCCCCCATCGCACTCGCGTGACGGGGGCCTCGGATGCCGTTCGGGATGTGGTGGCGCGGCTTGGCGTGTCGATCAGGCGGCCCGCACCGTGGTGAGAAAGCGCTGAACCTCTGTCGAGAGGTTCTCGGACTGGCGTGACAGCTCCGCGGCGGCACTCAGGACCTGGCTCGCGGCAGCCCCCGTCTCCTCGGCGGCGCCGGCCACGCTGGTGATGTTCGTCGTCACCTCGCCGGTGCCGATCGCGGCCTGGGCGACGTTGCGCACGATTTCCTGAGTCGCCGCCCCCTGCTGCTCCACCGCGGCGGCGATGCTCGAGGCCACGCCGTTGATCTCTCTGATGCGGCTGGCGATGCCGCCGATGGCAGCCACCGCCTGCCCGGTCGCCCCTTGGATCGTACCGATCTGGGAGGCGATTTCATCGGTGGCGCGCGACGTCTGGTTGGCGAGCTCCTTCACCTCGGACGCGACGACGGCGAAGCCGCGGCCCGCCTCGCCGGCACGCGCCGCCTCAATCGTCGCGTTCAGCGCCAGCAGGTTGGTCTGACCGGCGATCGTCGAGATCATCGCAACGACGTTGTTGATCTGAGCCGCGGCGTTCGACAGGTTCTGCACCAGCACCGCCGTATGGTCGGCCTCGCCGACCGCGCCCTCGGCCAAGTCCGCCGAGTTCGCCACCTGGCGGCCGATCTCCTGCACCGAGGCGCCCAGTTCTTCGGCCGCGGCGGCCACGGTCTGCACGTTCGCCGCCGCCTCCTCAGCCGCGGACGCCACGGTCAGGGATTGCGACGCCGTCTCGGTGGCCGTTCCCGACATGCTCCGGGCCGTCGCCTGCAACTGGCTGGCGGACGAGGTCACCATGCCGATGATCCCGCTGACCATCGTCTCGAAATGATCGGCCATCTGCCGCATGCCGGCCTTGCGCTGCTCCTCCGCCGAGGCGCGGGCGAGAGCGGTGTCCTCCTCCAGCTTGCGCGTATGGATCAGGTTCGTGCGGAACACCTCGACGGTGGATGCCATCTCGCCGATCTCGTTTCGGCGGCCCTTGGACGGCACCTCCCGGTCGGTATCGCCGCTCGCGATGTCGCGCATCGCACGCGTCATCTGCTCGATGGGCCGGGCCACGCCGAAGATGGAGAACGCCATGGCCAGGATCGTGACGACGAGGCCCGCGACCAGCATCGCGATGGCCGTATGGATCGCCTGAGTCTGTTGGATCTGCGCGGCCTCTCCGGCGGCCTTGCTCACCTCGAAGTTCAGATCGACGAGCCGGGTCGCGGCGGCGGCGGCGGCGCGATACCGTGCATGGTTCTCCGTCCGGAACAGCACCAGCGCCTGATCGGCGTTTGTTTCGGCGATCCGCAGCAGCTTGGACCAGTCCTGCTTCAGCGCGCCGACCGTCTGGATGAGGTCGTCGTAGGCGGCCTGCTCAGTGCTACTGGCGATGAGCACCTTGTACTTGTCGAGCTCCGCGGTGCGCGCCTCCATCAACTCATGTGCCAAGGCGAGGTCTTCTTTCCTGATCGCATCATTGGGTGCGGTCAGGAACCGCAGCTGGGCCGTTCTGACCTGCAGAATGAGCCTATTGATGCGGCTCGCCTGATTGAGGGACGGAATTGCATTGGTGATGATGACGTTCGTGCTCTCGCCATTCGTTTGGAGGGCTTTGATCGAAACGAGTCCCTGAATGGCGGATACAATCGTCAAGATGGCAAACATGCCAACGAGTATTGCTTTGATGCTAATTCTCATTTTTCGCCCCAGTCTAATTTCTCCTCAAATCTATCATGAGTTTGATAATGGAATCTAAATCCCAATGCGGCGCGCCCTGCCCGATTATTGCTGTTTCAATGAGATATAATGATTTAGACTGGGATTATTGGCGGACTTATTTCGTTTGTCCTGATCAGAGGTTGAGAGTTGTGTCGATGTTCGTTCATCGGTTGCATCAACTGATGAGGGGACAGGGACGGGCTGAAGCCGCCGGTCTTCGAGGCTCGGCTCCGGAGCGGCGACGGCGGGAGCGCATTCCGACGAAGTGGTCACCGGCTCGTCGAAGGAATGCGCACCACAACAAGGACCGAGAGGCACCGACCCGATGCCATCAGGCCGGGCGACGCCGGGTCCTCGCGACCGCACAGGGGCTGCTCCCGAAGGCCGGCCGGTGAGGCGTATGCCGGAAATGCAAAAAGCCCCGGCCTTGCGGCCGGGGCTGAAATCGGTCTCGAACTCTCGAAGGGCTTAGAAGAACCCGAGCTTCTTCGAGGAGTAGCTGACCAGCATGTTCTTGGTCTGCTGGTAGTGGTCGAGCATCATCTTGTGGGTCTCACGGCCGATGCCGGACTGCTTGTAGCCGCCGAAGGCCGCGTGCGCCGGATAGGCGTGGTAGCAGTTCGTCCAGACGCGGCCGGCCTGGATGGCGCGGCCGAAGCGGTAGGCGCGGGTTCCGTCGCGGGTCCACACGCCGGCGCCGAGGCCGTAGAGCGTGTCGTTGGCGATGGAGAGCGCCTCCTCGTCGTCCTTGAAGGTCGTGACCGAGAGGACGGGCCCGAAGATCTCCTCCTGGAAGATCCGCATCTTGTTGTGGCCCTTGAACACCGTCGGCTGCATGTAGAAGCCGTCGGCCAGATCGCCCTCGCGGGTGCCGCGGGCGCCGCCCGTGAGGCACTCGGCGCCTTCCTGGCGGCCGATATCGACGTAGCTGAGAATCTTCTCGAGCTGCTCCGAGGAGGCCTGCGCGCCGATCATCGTCGCCGGATCGAGCGGCGAGCCCTGGGTGATCGCCTCGACGCGCTTGATCGCGCGCTCGATGAAGCGGTCATAGATCGACTCGTGCACGAGCGCGCGGCTCGGGCAGGTGCAGACTTCGCCCTGGTTGAGGGCGAACATGGTGAAGCCTTCGAGCGCCTTGTCGAAGAAGTCGTCGTCCTCGTTGACGACATCCCCGAAGAAGATGTTCGGCGACTTGCCGCCGAGCTCCAGCGTCACCGGGATCAGGTTCTGCGAGGCGTACTGCATGATGAGGCGGCCGGTGGTCGTCTCACCGGTGAAGGCGATCTTGGCGATGCGCGGGTTCGAGGCGAGCGGCTTGCCGGCCTCCAGGCCGAAGCCGTTGACGACGTTGATGACGCCCGGCGGCAGCAGGTCGCCGATCAGCTCCATCACCACGAGGATCGAGGCGGGGGTCTGCTCGGCGGGCTTGAGCACCACGCAGTTGCCGGCGGCGATCGCAGGCGCCAGCTTCCACACCGCCATCAGGATCGGGAAGTTCCACGGGATGATCTGGCCGACGACGCCGAGCGGCTCGTGGAAGTGGTAGGCCACCGTGTCGTGGTCGATCTCGGAGATCGCGCCTTCCTGGGCGCGGACGCAGCTGGCGAAGTAGCGCCAATGGTCGATGGCGAGCGGGATGTCCGCGGCGGTGGTCTCGCGGATCGGCTTGCCGTTGTCCCAGGTCTCGGCCAGCGCGATCAGATCGAGGTTGTCCTCCATCCGGTCGGCGATCTTGTTGAGGATGCGGGCGCGCTCGGCCGGCGCGGTGCGGCCCCAGGCATCCTTGGCGGCGTGCGCGGCGTCGAGCGCCCGCTCGATATCCGCCGCCTCGGAGCGGGCGACCTCGCAGATCACCTTGCCGGTGATGGGGGAGGTGTTCTCGAAGTAGCGGCCGCTCGCCGGCGCGAGCCACTGGCCGCCGATGAAGTTGTCGTAGCGCGCCGAAAACGGCGACTTCGTCTTGGCATCCGCCAGGAATTCGGGCTTGTTCATCGCGTTTCCTCCATTGCGCTTGTTCGTTGACCGCTCTTGCCGCCGGTCTTGCCGCGTCTTGGCGGGAGACAAGAGCAGTCGCCTCGTCCGATCAAGCTGGACTTTTGTCCAACGCGGCTTCTGTCGGCCGCCGACTTGACTGTCTTCGCAATTGTTTTTGCCTGCCGCCGGGGGCGGCTGCAGCTCCATCAGTTAGACCCTTTCAGGCCCCCTGGCGACCCCGCCCTTTGTCCAAGGAGCGGGGGCGTGGCGCCCTCGTCGGGCAGGCGCGGCGCGTCGGTCTCAAGGCCGTTCCGGTACAGGATCAGGCCGGTGACGCGGCCGGTCTCGTCGGCGGTGAAGCGGATCTGCGCATCCCTCGCGCGCAGGAAGAAGGCGCGCTCGCCCTCGGGGACGAGTTCGTTGCGCGGCTGCCGCGTGGTTTGCGCGTAGATCCGCCCGTCCTCGACGGTCACCGCGATCTCGGAGCCCGGTCCCAGGGCGTAGCGGCCGGCGAGCGCCGCCAGGCTGGAGCGGTCGATGGCGATTTCGCGATGCGCCTGCGGCGGCTCGGCGAGCACGGCCCGCGCCTCCTCGGCGGCCACGCGCGGCCCGGTCCGGTCGCGGCCGTCGCGATGAAGGATCGCCCCGGTGGGCGTGCCGTCGGGCTCCGTCTCGAAGGTCAGGCGCATGTCGGCGACGGGGCTGACGAAGGTGCGGTCGCTCTCGGGCACGAAGGGGAAGGCGGGCTCGCGCATCCCCGGCCCTTCCGCCCGCGCCGTCAGGCCCCGGCCCTCGCGGGCGACGGTGAGGAAGGCGCGGGGGCCGAGGCGGTAGGTGCCGGGGTAGCGGTCGAGGATCACGTCCTCCAGCACGATCTCTTCGGGCGCCGCGTAATGGCCGAGATGGAGGGCGGCGAGGTCGCGGGCGATCTTCTGGGCCGGCGCGGTTTCGGTGTTCGAGAGCACGATCACCGTGAGCCGGTCGTCGGGATAGACGTCGTTGATCGAGAGGAAGCCGGGGATCGACCCGGCATGGCCGAAGACGCGGTGGCCGCTCGTCTTGTCGCCGGGTTTCCCAAATGCGCGGGAGACGAACCAGCCGAGGCTGTAGCCGGTGCCGCGATCGTCGAACATCGCTGCGCGCGAAGCCTCGGAGAGCAAGCGCGTGCCGGCGAGCGCCTCGTCCCAGGCGAGCAGGTCGTCAACCGTGGAATAGAGCGCGCCCGCGGCATAGGCCGAACTCGCCGCCATCGGCACCGCGTTGCGCCATTGCGCCCGCCCCCGCCGGTAGCCGGCGGCCCGCCGCGGCAGGATCGCGGTGAGGTCGTCGTAGCCGGTCTCTTTCAGCCCCAGCGGCGCGAGGATGTTTTCGCGCAGATAGCCTTCGTAGGAGAGGCCCGAGGCGGCCTCGATCACCATCCCGAGCAGCACGTAATTGGTGTTGCTGTACTCGAAGCGTGTCCCCGGCGGGAACAGCAGCGGGTCGCCCGCCGTCAGCGCCACGATCTGCGCGGGCGTGTGATCGACCCGCGCGATCTGGTCGTAATAGTTCGGCAGCGCCGTGAAGTTGATGATGCCGGAGCGGTGCTGGAGCAGGTGGCGCAGGCTCACCCCCGCCCAGGCCTCCGGCACGGACGGAACCCAGCGGCGGACGGGATCGTCGAGCCCGAGCCGGCCGGCCTCGGCGAGCTTCAGCACGGCCGCCGCGGTGAAGGCCTTAGTCAGCGAGCCGATGCGGAAATGGGTCTGCGGCGTATTGGGGATCTCCCACTCGCGGTCGGCGAGGCCGTAGGCTTGGCGGAAGACCGGCCGCCCGTCCCGGGCCACCAGGATGACGCCGGAGAACAGGCCCGCCTCGACGTAAGGGGCGACGAGTCCCTGCGCCCGCGCCATATCATCGTCTTGAGCGCAAGCCGGGCTCAGGGCCGCCAGCGCGATCGCGACGGCGAGCCAGACTGCGCGAGCGGGCTGCGGGCGACACGGGCTCACGGGGGCACGGCTCAAGAGGGCACGGCTCACGGGCTGCGGTTCTCCTTCTGGGCGGCGGCTTGACTGCGAACTTGGCAGCCAGCTTGGCCGAAACAGAGGCCGGCTTTGCGGCTGCGGCGTGGCGAATGCGGTCACGCACGGAGCGGGCCGCTCCCGGATGCCATCACGCTTTCGCCGCGACCCGCTGCGACAAGCCCCCGGCGCGGACGGAAGCCGCCGCGCTTGCGGGGTTTTCCTCGGCGCCGCCGACACGACAACCAGAGGCAGACGATCATGACGATCCTATCGCGCAGCCTGTTGGCCGCTTCCGTCTCCGCCCTCCTCGCCGGAACCGCCCTGGTTCCGGGCATCGCGCTCGCCCAGGCGCCTGCCCAAGTCCCTGCCCAAGCCCCTGCCCAGGCTACAGCGCCGGAGCCGGGCAAGGCGATCGCGCTGACGCAAGGACAGATCGACGGCCTCCTCGTCGCCCAGCCCGAACTCGCGAGGCTGCCCGGCGCCGCGCCCGACAAGCCCGATCCGAAGGCCGAGGCGCAGGCGCAAGCCGAAGCCGAGGCGATCGTGAAGCGGAACGGCTTTGCCAGCCTCGAAGAGTTTCAGGATGCCAGCGACACCGTTGATGCGGTGCTCGGCGGCATCGATCCCGAGACGACGCGCTATGTCGGCGCAACGCCGTTGCTGAAGAAGCAACTGGCGGCTCTCCAGGCCGACAAGTCGATGCCCGCCAAGGAGAAGGTCGAAGCGGTCAAGGAGATCGAGGCGGCGCTCGCGGCGGGCGAGCCCGAAAAGCCGTCGCCGGCCAACATCACCCTCGTGACCCGGAACTACGCCCGGCTCAGTGCGGCGATGGCCGAAGGCGACGGGACGCCGAAATAGGCGCCGCGTCGCAGACAACCCTCCTCCCCGTACGGGGGAGGGATAGCGCCGGCTTCCCCCGCGTTACGACACGCCAACCCCCTGTCCCGCTGCGCCCGGTCCCAAGCCGGATGCTGCCCCTGAGAGCATCCGCGACCGTGATATCTTCCCCTCGGCCCACCCTCGGAAGCCCGGCCTCCGAGGCCCCGCCGGGCGGTTCGCCGGGAGCGGTCCGGAGCGTGCCCGCGGGCACGCCGGCGAGCCCGTCCCCTTCGGGTCCATCCCCCTCGAGTCCATCACCTGGGGTCGGGCCGGGCTTTGCCGAGTTCGTCGGCATCGTCGCGCTGATGATGGCGGTCACCGCCATGTCGATCGACAACCTGCTGCCGGCCTTCCCGCTGATCCAGGAGCGGTTCGGGGTCGCCGACCCCAACAGCCTGCAGCTCCTCGTCTACGTCTACATGGTCGGCTTCGGGGTGGCGCAAATCGTCTACGGGCCGGTATCGGACGCCCTCGGGCGGCGGCCGACGCTGCTGATCAGCCTCGGCATCTACACCGCCGGCTGCATCCTTTCGATGCTGGCGCCGAGCTACGAATGGCTGCTCGCCTCCCGCGTCATCCAGGGCATGGGTGCAGCGGGCGGCCGGGTGCTCGCCACCGCGATCGTGCGCGACCGCTTCTCTGGTCGCGAGATGGCGAGCGTGATGTCGCTCATCATGATGGTGTTCCTGATCGTGCCGATGCTCGGGCCGGCGATCGGCGCGACCATGCTGCTGCTCGGCTCGTGGATCTGGGTGTTCGTGTCGATGCTGGCGCTGGGCGGCATCCTCACGCTGTGGTTCGCCCTGCGCATGCCGGAGACGCTACATCCCGAGTACCGCCGCCCGCTCTCGCTGCGGGCCACGGGGCAGGCGCTCGCCACGGTGCTGCGCAACCGCGCGGCGATCGGCTACGCCACGGCGCTCGGCCTGCTGACCGGCTGCATCATGGGCTATGTCGGCTCGGCCCAGCAGGTGTTCGACACCGGGCTCTACCATCTCGGCGGGCTGTTCCCCGTCGCCTTCGGCGTGGTGGCCGGCGCCATGGGCGCGGCGACGCTGATCAATTCCCGCGTCGTGCGCTGGCTCGGGATGCGGACCCTTTCGCATGCAGGCGTGACCGCCTTCACGGCGGTCGGCCTCGTGCAGGTCGGCATCGGCCTGCACTATCAGGGGCATCCGCCGCTAGTGCTGTTCCTGTCGGTGCTGGCGCTGAACCAGTTCCTGATCAGCTTCGCCCTGCCGAACTTCAACGCGCTGGCGCTGCAGCCGCTCGGGGCGATCGCCGGCACGGCCTCGTCGTTCCTCGGCTTCTACACCACGATCCTGGGCGCCTTCTGCGGCTTCGTCATCGGGCACGCCTTCGACGGCACGGTGATGCCGGTGGCCTATGGCTACGCCCTGCTCGGCGCGCTCGCTCTGCTCACCGTGGCCTGGACCGAGCGCGGGCGGCTCTACCGGGCCGGCGTCTCCGGCTGAGATCGGCGGCCCGGAGCGCGTCCGGGCCGCCGGGGTTGGTCAGGCGTTGGCGCCGCCATCGACCGTGAGGGTGGTCCCCGTGATCTGTCGCGCCGCCGGGCTCGCCAGGAAGGCGACCGCGGCAGCGATGTCCTCCGGCCGGCCGTAATGGCCGAGCGCGGTCATGGCGCGCTGGAGATCCGACTGTTCGCCGTTGGACGGATTCATGTCGGTGTCGGTCGAGCCCGGCTGCACGAGGTTCACGGTGATGCCCTGAGGCCCGAGTTCGCGGGCGAGCCCACGGGTGAACGACAGCAGGGCGGACTTCGTCATCGAGTAGACCGTGACACCGGGAAACGGGACGCGCTCGCCGAGGCACGAGCCGATCGAGATGATCCGTCCGCCCTCCCCGAGATGCGGGATCGCCGCCTGCGAAGCCAGCACCACGGAGCGAATGTTCACGGCCAGCAGCGCGTCGATATCGGCCAAAGACATCTCCGTCACCGGGCCGCCGCGGGCGATGCCGGCATTGTTCACGAGGATGTCGAGCCCGCCGAGTTCCCCGGCTGCCGCATCGACCGAGCGCTTCACCGCCGCGGCATCCGCGCTGTCGGCCTGGATGGCGAGGCCGCGCCGGCCTTGTCCCTCGATCGCCCGCACGACGTCCGCCGCTCGCTCGGCCGAGCGCTCGTAGGTGATCGCGACGTCCGCACCCCGCTCCGCCAGCGCCAGGGCGATGGCGGCGCCGATCCCGCGGGAGGCGCCGGTTACGAGGGCGCGCTTGCCTGCCAGTTCACTCATCGATTGATCTTTCTGTATCGAACGACACAGAAATGGCTACGAGCGTTGCCGATCGCGGTCAAGCGAATTATAGAACGATCGATGCAGAATTCTAAACCCGGTCCCTCCCCCGGCGCCGCACCACCGAGCTGCGGCCCAACCCGTGGTCGCGGCCGGCCGCGTGCCTTCGACCGGGACGCGGCGCTGACCCAGGCAATGCATCTGTTCTGGCGCAAGGGCTTTGCGGCCACCTCCATCTCCGACCTGACCGCGGCGATGGGGATCGGCTCGCCGAGCCTCTACGCGGCGTTCGGCTCGAAGGAGGGGCTCTACACGGAGGCCCTGCGCCACTACCGCGAGCGATACGGGGCGCATGTCTGGGGCAACTTCGATGCGGCCCCGACCGCGCGCGCGGCCGTCGAATCCCTGCTGATGGACACGGCCGCCGCCCTGACGCAGGTCTGCGCGCCCGAGGCGCCGCGCGGCTGCATGGTGACGCTCTCGGCCGTCGGCGGCGAGGGCCATGCGGAGCTCGGCGCTTGCGTGCGGGCGGCGCGCGCCCTCGGATTCGAGCGCGTCGTGGCGCGGCTCAGCCGCGCGGCGGCGGAGGGCGAATTCGGTGCCGCGGTCGATCTCCCCGCCCTCGCCCGCTTCGTGATGACGGTGCAGGGCGGGATGTCGCTTCAGGCCCGCGACGGCGCGAGCCGGGCCGAGCTGGAGGCGGTCGCCCGTCTGACGATGGCGGGATGGGACGCCAGGGTCGCCGGTTGATCGCGCGCGGCCCTCAGGCCGCCTCGTCCTCGGGGATCACATCGACCTCGACGGTGAGCTTCTGCTCCCCGGCGGAGGCGACCATGCCATCGATGGGGGCGACGTCGGCGTAATCGCGTCCACGCGCCACGACGATGTGGTCGTCGCGCACGACGCAGGCATTGGTCGGGTCGAGGCCGATCCAGCCACCCTCCCCCGCGCCCGTCTCGGGCCCGCACCAGAGGGCGACCCAGGCGTGGCTGGCATCCGCCCCGCGCAGGCGCGGGCGCCCCGCCGGCGGCCGGGTGCGCAGGTAGCCGCTGACATAGGCCGCCGGCAGGCCGAGCCCGCGAAGGCCGGCGATCATGACGTGGGTGAAGTCCTGGCAGACGCCCGCCCTCAGGGCGAAGGCTTCCGCCAGCGGCGTCGAGACCGTGGTCGCCTTGGCGTCGAAACGGAAGTCGTCGCGAATGCGCTGCATCAGCTCGACCGCGCCGCCATAGGCGCTGCGCCCCGGCGGGAAGCTGGCGCGGGCATAGTCCGTCACCGCCGGTTCGAGCGGCACCCGCTGGCTGCGGAACTGGAAATGCGCCGGCCCGTCCGGCCCGAGCGAGGGCAGCGCCAAGGCGGCCGCACGCACGGCCTCCCAGGGCAGGCCCGACTCGGGCGGCGGCGGGGCCGGCCGCTCCACGGCGACGCGGGAGACCGCCTCGACCGTGAATTCGCGATGGGGCTCGTCGAGGGTCAGGGTCAGCGTGTCGAGACCGAAGAAGTCGCGCCGCGCGAGACGGCTGGTCGGCGTGGGCGTGACGTGCAGCGCACTCTCCAGCACCCGCTGCCCCTCGCCGTCGCGGGGGCGCAGGCGCAGGTTGCAGCGCGCGAAGCGGACGGCCCGCGCATAGCGGTAGGTCGTCAGGTGACGCAGGCTGTAGATCAAGCGAGACCCGTGAGCTTTTCGGGCCGCAGGGCATCGGGGCCGTTGGGGAAGTAGCGGCCGGCGATCCCGTCGGCGAGGCCTTCCAGGTCCGCCTCGAACCGCTCCAGGGTCTCGGCGTCGAGCGCGGCGGCCTCCGCCGTCTGGAGCGTGCTGGCCAGCACCAGCGCCCGGCGGCGGTGCGGCTCGGGCAGCCCGTCGGCGGCGAGCGCCGGCAGGGCGTCGAGATGGGCGACCATCGCCTGAAGCTGGTAGGCGACGGAGCGGGGATTGTTGGGGTCGAGCACCGCCATGTCGCAGACCGCGTCGCGGCTCACGCCCACGAGGTAGCGCGCCCCGTAGGCGATCTGCGAATCGGCGAGCGAGAGCATCACGCCGAGATCCTCGGCGCCGGCATCCGGGCTGCAGAAGCGGAGCGCGAAGCCGCAGGTGTTGATCGCCCGCTCGACGCGCCGGCCCATATCGGCGAAGCGCCAGCCGGCGGCGTGGCCCATATTCTCGTGGATCAGGCCGGTGAGCGCGGCGAGATGGCCGAGCGCACGCTCGGCCTTGCCGAAGAGCTGCGCCTCGGTCGGCGCCCAGGCTTCCGTGTAGGCTAGGGTGTCGCGCAAATCGGCCAGAGCCCGCCAGGATTCGGCCGGCAGCCGCTCGCGCAGGGAGGCGGCGATGCGCCGGGCCTCCAGCACGTGGGCGAGGCCCGAGCCGTGGAGCGTCTTGCCGGAGAGCGCCTCCCCGGCCACGGCCGCGGGCGGGAGATCGATCGCGCTCACCGCGCCCCAATCCTTGAGCAGCGCGCGGATGGCGAGCGCCGTCGGCGCGCCCTCTTCGCCGGAGGCGTCGGCGGCGATCGCCTCGCTGAACACGCCGAGATGGGCCTGGACGAGGCGGATCACCGCTTCCGCCCGCTCGAGATAGCGCCCGAACCAGAACAGGTTGTCGGCCGCCCGCGACGGCAGGTGGCCGGCGATGCGGCGGATGCGCGGCGCGCTCGTGTGCACCAGGCCCGGGGTGTCGACGGGCGTGTCGGACAGGACCCAGACGTCGGCGGAGCGGATGCCGGCGCGCATCTCGCTCGGGTCGCCGCCCTCGTGCTCGGCGACGCGGCAGAAGGCGCTCGGCAGCACGCGCCATCCGTCGGGCGTGGCGGCGGCGAAGACGCGCATGACGAAGGGGCGTGCGACGAGCCGCCCGTCCTGCCACGCGGGCATGGTCGAGAGCGGCGCGGGCTCCTGCGCCACCCAGTCGAACGGCCGCTCGCGCAGGGACGCGACGGCGCGGGCGCGGGCGGCGTCGAGAGCCGGGCCGGCCAGCATCGCGTCGCGCTCCGGGCCGCGCACCGGGGTCGCGGCGGCGCGCAGCGTCAGGCGGTCGAGATTGGCCAGCGCGTGGTCGAGGCCATCCGGATCGCCGCACCACCATGTGCGGGGCCCCGTGAGCCGCAATTCCTCGCCGGTGAGCCGCCGGGCGATGGCCGGCAGGTACGGCCCGAGCGCGGCCGATTCGAGCACGCCGGAGCCCGGCATGTTGCCGACCACGGCGCCGCCCCGGCGCAGCACCTGGAGGATGCCGGGCACGCCGAGGCGCGAATCCGAGCGCAGCTCCATCGGGTCGAGATAGTCGGCATCGATCCGGCGCCAGACCGCGTCGGTGCGCTTCAGCCCGGCGATGGTTCGGACATGCAGGAGCCCGTCCCGCACCACGAGGTCGTCGCCCTCCACCAGCAGGAAGCCGAGATAGCGGGCGAGCGCGGCCTGCTCGACATAGGTGCTGCTGTAGGGCCCCGAGGTGAGAAGGCAGATGCGCGGGTCGCTGCGGGCGCAGGAGGCGGCCAATCCGGCGCGGAACGCCTGGAAGAAGCCGGGCAGGCGCTCGACATGGAGGTCGGCGAACAGGTCCGGGAAGGCGCGGGCGAGCACCATCCGGTTCTCCAGCGCGTAGCCGAGGCCGGAGGGCGCCTGGGTGCGGTCGGCCAGAACCTGCCAGCGCCCGTCGGGGCCGCGGCCGACATCGGCGGCGTAAATCGGCAGCCAGCGCCCGCCGGGCGGGGCGATGCCGTGGACCGGCCGGAGATATTCGGGATGCCCCGCGACCACGCCCGCGGGCAGAAACCCGTCCGCGACGAGCCGGCCCGCGCCGTAGATGTCGGCGACGATGCGCTCCATCAGGCCGGCGCGCTGGACGATCCCGGCCGACAATTCCGCCCAGTCGGCGGCGTCGATGACGAGCGGTAGCGAGCCCAGCGGCCAGGGATGCTCGCGCCCGTCGCCGTAGACCCGGTAGGAGATGCCCGCGTCGCGGATATGCCGCTCGGCGGAGAGGAAGCGGGCGGCGACCTCGCGGTCGTCGAGCCGGGCGAGACGCTCCAGAAAGCGCGGCCAGCCGCCGCGCAGGTTGCCCCCGGCATCGACCAGCTCGTCGGCGAGGCCGGGGCGGGGCGCGTAGCCCTCCGTCCAGCGGCGCATGCGCGCCGCCGGGTCGTCGGCCGCCCAGGCGGAGGCGTCGGGCGCTGGCCCGTCCGCGAGGGCGGCCGATGCGCTCATCGGGGTGCGGGCGTGCGCAGGTCGAGGGTCAGGGGGAAGTCGCCCGTGCGCTCCTCGGCCGGCATCGCGAGGCGGCCGGGGGTGTGGCCCATGGCCTCGAACCGGGCGAGGCGGCGCCCCTCCGCTTCGTACGCGTTGACCGGGAAGCTGTCGTAGTTGCGCCCGCCCGGATGGCTGACATGGTAGCGGCATCCGCCGATCGAACGGCCGCTCCAGGCATCGAAGATGTCGAAGGTCAGCGGCCCGTGCGGCGGGATCGTCGGGTGCATCGAGGAGGCCGGCTGCCACGCCTTGAAGCGCAGGCCTGCGACCGCTTCGCCGCTGGCGCCGGTCGGCGTCATCGGCAGGCGGCGGCCATTGCAGGCGATCACATGCCGGCCGGGGACGAAGCCCTCGACCTTCACCTGAAGCCGTTCGACGGATGCGTCCACGAAGCGCACGGTTCCCCCGGCGGACCCCTCTTCGCCCAGCACGTGCCACGGCTCCAGCGCTTGGCGTAGTTCGAGGCCGACGCCGCCCTGCTCCACCCGGCCGAAGACGGGGAAGCGGAACTCGGCTTGCGCCGCGAAGGCCTGAGGGTCGAACTCGTAGCCGCCGCCGCGCAGGTCTTCCAGCACGGAGAGGAAGTCCGCCCAGAGGAAATGCGGCAGCATGAAGCGATCGTGCAGCGCCGTGCCCCAGCGGACACAGCCGCCGGTCTGCGGCTCGCGCCAGAGCCACGCCACGATGGCCCGCAGCAGCACCTGCTGCGCGAGGCTCATGCGCGCGTCCGGCGGCATCTCGAAGGAGCGGAATTCGAGCAGGCCGAGCCGGCCGGTGGCGCCGTCCGGCGAGAACAGCTTGTCGATGCAGATCTCGGCGCGATGGGTGTTGCCGGTGACGTCGGCGAGGATGTTGCGGAACAGCCGGTCCACCAGCCAATGCGGGATGTTGGCCCCATCCGGCTCCGGCACCTGCGCCAGCGCGATCTCCAATTCGTAGAGCCCGTCATGGCGCGCCTCGTCCATGCGCGGCGCCTGGCTCGTCGGGCCGACATAGAGCCCGGCGAACAGGTAGGACAGGCACGGATGCCGCTGCCAGAACAGCACGAGGCTCTTCAAGAGGTCCGGCCGGCGCAGGAACGGCGAGTCGGACGGGGTCGCGCCGCCGAGCACGACGTGGTTGCCCCCGCCGGTGCCGGTGTGGCGCCCGTCGATCATGAACTTCTCGGCGCCCAGGCGCGTCTGCCGCGCCTCCTCGTAGAGGCCGCGGGTGATATCGACCGCCTCGCGCCAGGAGGCGGCGGGGTGGACGTTGACCTCGATCACGCCGGGATCGGGCGTGACCTTGATGACCGGGAGCCGCGGATCGTAGGGCGGCTCGTAGCCCTCGATATGGATCGGCTGGCCGATGGTCTCGGCGACGCGTTCGAGATGTCCGACGAGGTCGATGTAGTCGTCGGCCCGCTCCACGGGCGGCATGAACACGCAGAGTACGCCGTCGCGGGGCTCGACCGACAAAGCGGTGCGCACGGCCACGCCCTCCATGCCGGCGCCGTTGGCCCGGTCGGCGCCCTTCGGCAGGGGAGCGTCGCGGGGGCCGCCCGGTTCGACGGGCAGGTCGCCGCGCGCCTCGAGCGGGTCCTGCGGGTGGTAATAGGGGTAGGAATCCGGCGGCACATAGGGAAGCGAGCCGAGCGGCAAGCGGAAGCCCAAAGGCGAGTCGCCGGGGTTCAGGTAGGCGCCGCCGCGGCGGAACTTCCAGGTCTCCGAGATCCAGACACGGCCCTCCCCCGCCGCGAGGTTGGCCAGCGGCAGCACGTAGCCGACGGGCTTGTCGAGGCCGCGCCCGAACACGCGCCTGAACCGGGCATCGGTCTCCGGGCTGCCGGTTTGCGGTTCCGCGGTCGTGACGTTGACCGGCAGCTCGCTCTCGCGGATCCGCCAGTAGTCGACGTCCTCGTAGGCGGGGAAGACGAAGCGGGCGAGTTCGAGCCGCTCGGCGAGCGTGCCGATCAGTCGCTCGGCATCCGTGATGGTGGCGGTCTTCGGGCCGTCCTCGACGGCGATCAGGTCGGCGTTCTTCCAGATCGGCACGCCGTCCTTGCGCCAGTAGAGGGCGAAGGCCCAGCGCGGCAGGCTCTCGCCGGGATACCACTTGCCCTGGCCGTAATGCAGCATGCCGCCGGGCGCGAAGCGGTCCCGCAGGCGCCGGATCAGTTGGTCGGCCAAGCCCCGCTTGGTCGGCCCCACGGCGGCGACATTCCATTCGGGGGATTCGAAGTCATCCACCGAGACGAAGGTCGGCTCGCCGCCCATGGTCAGGCGCACGTCCTGTTCGGCGAGATCCGCGTCGATGCGCTCGCCGAGCGCATCCATCGAGGTCCAGACCTCGTCCGAGAACGGCTTGGTGATGCGCGGCGCCTCGGCGACGCGGCTGATCGTCATCTCGTAGGCGAACTCGACCTTGGCCGGTTCGGCGAGCCCCGAGATCGGCGCGGCGGCGTTGTAATGCGCGGTGGCCACGAGCGGGATGTGCCCCTCGCCCGTGAGCAGGCCGGAAGTGGCGTCGAAGCCGATCCAGCCGGCGCCGGGCAGGTAGACCTCGGCCCAGGCGTGCAGGTCGGTGAAGTCGGTCTTGGTGCCGGCCGGGCCGTCCACGGCGGTGGTGTCGGGCACGAGCTGGATCAGGTAGCCCGAGACGAAGCGGGCGGCAAAGCCGAGCCGGCGCAGCACCTGCACCAGCAGCCACGCGGAATCACGGCACGAGCCGCTCTGCAGGGTGAGCGTCTCGGCGGGCGTCTGCACGCCGGGCTCCATGCGCACGCCGTAATTCACCTCCGCCCGCAGCAGCGCGTTGAGCGCCACGAGGAAGGTAACCGTGTGGGTCTCCTCGGGAATGCGCGTGAGGAAGGCGTCGATCTCCGGCCCGTGCGCGTCGTCGAGGACGAGGTAGGGCGCGAGCGCGACCTTCAGATCGGGCTCGTACTCGAAGGGATGGCGCTCGGCGTAGGGCTCGACGAAGAAGTCGAACGGGTTGATGACCGCGAGGTCGGCGGTGAGATCAACCTCGATGCGCAGTTCCGTGGTCTTTTCCGGGAAGACGAGCCGGGCGAGCCAGTTACCGGCTGGATCCTGCTGCCAGTTGATGAAGTGGTTCTCCGGGCTGACCTTCAGCGCGTAGGCCGGCACCCGGGTTCGCGCGTGCGGCGCCGGGCGGAGCCGGATCGTCTGCGGTCCCAGCGCGATCGGCCGGTCATAGCGGTAATGCGTGACGTGGTGCAGGGCGGCTTGGATCGACACGGAGGCTCCGAAGGCTTCTGCGATTGTCTCGAACGAGCGGGCGGTGCGCTCGGCCGCCGGTTGCATGCCTTACTACAGTTCGGGCGGCCGGAAGGAGCAATCGGAATAGCAAGAACCGTGCAGTGGCCGTTGCCCGGCATGGAACTTCGTCCGGCTCACACCCTTGGTTGATGCGGAAGGCCGCGGGAGCGAGGCTGCGGCCCGGTTCTTGTAGGGATCCCGCGACGGCCGAAGCGGGGGCCTCCCATGAAAATCTTTCAGTGCCAAGCCTGCGACCAGCCGCTGTCGTTCGAGAGCACCGTCTGCGAGAGCTGCGAGCGGCGGCTCGGCTATGTCTGCGACCGGCACGAGATCTCGGCGCTGGAGCCCAGCGGCGAAGATGGGCGCGGGCCGCTGTTCCGCGCCTACGCCCATCCCGGCCGCAAGTACCGCCTCTGCGCCAACGCGGCCCATGACGCCTGCAACTGGATGGTGCCGGAGGAATCCGACGAGGCCTTCTGCGTCGCCTGCCGCCACAACCGGATGGTGCCGGACCTGGGCGTCGGGGCCAATCTCGACCGCTGGCGCCGGATCGAGGCGGCCAAGCACCGGTTGTTCTACTCGCTCCTGCGCCTCGACCTTCCGCTGGTGACGCGGGAGCAATATTCCGACGGGCTCGCCTTCGATTTTCTGGCCGAATCCGCCGGACCGCCGGTGATGACCGGCCATCTCGACGGGCTCATCACCCTGTCCATCGCCGAGGCCGACGACGTCGAGCGGGAGCGCCGCCGCAAGCTGTTCGGCGAGTATTACCGGACCCTGCTCGGCCATTTCCGCCACGAGATCGGGCATTACTTCTGGAACCTGATGGTGCGCTTCGACGCGAGCCTGCCGACCTTCCGCGCCTTGTTCGGTGACGAGAGCGCCGATTACGGGGCCGCGCTCAAGCGCCATCACGCCGAGGGGCCGCCGCCGCATTGGGAGGAATCGTTCGTCTCGTCCTACGCGACCGCCCATCCGTGGGAGGATTTCGCCGAGACCTTCGCCCACTACCTGCACATCATCGACACGCTGGAGACCGGCAGCGCCTTCGAGATCCGCCTGAAGCCGAAGCTGCGGGCCAAGGCGGAGCCGGCGGTACCGGCCACCTGCATCGATTTCGATCCCTACGAGACGCCGGACTTCGAGCGGGTGGTCGAGGCGTGGATCCCGCTCACCTATGCGGTGAACTCGCTCAGCCGCTCCATGGGGCAGCCGCCGCTCTATCCGTTCACGCTGACGCCGTCGGTGATCGCCAAGCTCGCCTTCGTGCATGAGCGGATCTACGCCGCGCGCGCACCTAGCGGCTTCACGGAGGAGGCGAGCGCCGAGATGTTGAAGGCGGTGATCGCGGGTCTGCGCCAGCGGGTGGCGACCCCGACGACCTGAGCCGGTTTCGCGGGGGCCGAAGGCGATCCGTCATTACGTGGCATGCCGGATGAGGCTTTCGCCTCATCCGGCATGCCTGCCGCAGGGGTCGTGTGACCCGTTCCGTGTGGGCCGGTTACTGCGCCGGGGCCGGCGCCGGGGTCTTGGGGGCGGCAGCCTTCGGCGCGGACTTCGCCGCGGCGCCTGCGCTGCCGGTGGCGGCGGGCGCGTTGGCGGCCGTGCCGGGGGCGGATTTCGGAGCCCATTCGGCGTCGGCGCGGGGCCCGTTCGGACCATTGGTCGGGCCGGTGAGCTGGCCGGGCTGGGTGTCCGTCACCTTCTTCCAGGTCTGCGACTGGCACAGGAAGGCGATCAGGCAGCCCTTGACCGTCAGTTCCTCCGGCTCGTCCGACCAGACCGTGACGTCGTAGAACTTGCCGTCCTCGGCGTTGTAGATCTTGCCCTCGTAATGGGCATCCTCGTTCAGCTTGAGGCCGAGGATGAGCTGATGCCCGAGCGAGGCGCGGGTGCGCTTCTTCGCATCGGGGTTGCGGAAATCGACCCGCGGCTTGCCCTCGTCGTTGAGCGGCGTCTTCAGCCACACCGCGTAGCCGCACAGGTTCTTCTCCTGCGGGCCGCACTTCTCGACGCGGATGCGCGCCTTGCCGTCCTGCGTCAGCCAAGTGCCGCTGGGGTCATGCTGGGGCGCCGCGGCCGAGGCGGGAGCCACCGACAGACCGCCCAGGACGGCGAGGCCGGCGGCGAGGGCCGCGACGCGGCCGGTGCGGAGGAAAGGCGCGCGCGCACCGATCGGTCCGAAGATCATGCAAAAACATCCCCACTCGGGCGCGGCAGCGAGTGCGGGCCGCACCGTTCATCCTGACGATTGGGCCGCCCGCGCACGGACCGTTGCCCCTTCGCCGCAGCCATCGAATCGGAAGGTGACCGGATCATGACCGCCGCGGGGCGGTTCCGACGCAATTTGCCGGTCTTCCCACGCCCCATGCGAAAAGGGCCGGTGCACATGGCACCGGCCCTTTCGAACTACTTCGGTTGAGTCGCGACTTACTCGGCCGGAGAGAGATCGGCGGTGAAGTGGCCGCACCAATCCTTGGAAGCGACGACCGGCCACAGGCCCTGGCTCTGCGGGTCGGGCTGGCTCACCGGCGGGTTGAAGCGGCACAGGCCCTGGTCGCCCGCGGCCTGGGCGCCGTTGGTCTTGTGGTCGTCGAAGAAGCGGCAGCTCTGGCAGGCGGCGTTGCTCGAGGTGGCCATGATCTCTCTCCGGTTGTCGTTCGATCGTTGCTCGTTGGCAGGTCTTCCGTCGGGGCCGTTCGGCCCTGCACGTCCTGCCGTCACCATCCTTGATTAGAACAAGTCCAAACTTCGATCAAGCTCTTTAGAACGATTCCGAATTATGAGCCGGCGTGCGAAAAGTGGCGTCCGATCCGTATGAAACCGCAGGTTGGCCAACGCTTTGCGGCCGGAGCGAGGGGAAGCCGGGCAATCGGACGGGCGTTGCGCCCTACCTCACGAATGCGTGAAGCGGCGGAGAGGCAAGCCTCTCCGCCGCTCCGAGGCGACGCTCCGGACGATTGGGATGAGGGGGGCTACGCCGCAGCGGCGCGGTCGAGGGTGGCGGCGACGAGGCCGGCCAGTTCCGCCGCCTCGTTGCGGATGTCGGGCACCGCGGTGCATTCCCATAGGACGCCGCGCAGGAGCGGCCCGAGGATCCAGAGCGGTCCCCCGCCCTCCCCCGCCGCGGTGCGGACCGCCCGGTAATCCACGCCCGCGTCGAGACCGAGCCCGAACGGGCCGGGACGCACGAGGCCCCGATCGAGCAGCCGCCGCAGCAGCGGGTCGCGGCTCTGCGGGAGATGGCCGAAGCCGGTGGCGTCGATCATCGCCTGGACGGCGAGGCGCTCCGGGCGCTCGGCCCCGCGCAGGCGCAGCGTCACCACCGCCTGCGACGCCTCGTCCTCGATTGCGATCAGGCGCCCGGCCCGCACCGTGAGGGCGCCGCGGGCGATCTCGTCGGCGATAGTCTGCGCGGCGGGCGGGGCGGTGCGATGGCGGTGCACGTCCCAGAACGGCCGCAGGTGGCGCTGGAACCGGGCCTGCTCCCGCGGCGGCAGGCTGCGCCAGATCGTATCGGTGAGCGGACGCAGGGCGTCGATGACGCCGTGCCAGCCGACGCCCCGTTCCGCGGCCCGCGCGACGTCCGAGCGGATGCGGGCGAGGAGCCGCCTCAGGGAGGCGAAGTCGGCCGGCCTCAGGTCCGGCATGGGCCAGAGGTCGGCGGGGGCGTGGGCGTTCGGCAGCAGGCCACGGCGCGACAGGGCGAGGATCGCCCCGGTAAAGCCCTGCGCCCGCAGGCTCGCCACCGCGTCGAGCATGGTAAGGCCGGTTCCGACGATGAGGACCGGCGCATGCGGGTGCAGGCGGCCGAAGCTGTCCGGAGCCCAGGGATCGAGGCTATGCCGGCTCTTGGGCGCCGCCGAGGCCAGGTTGCCCATGGCGAGCACGGCGCCGGCGACCCGGTGGGTCTGCCCGCCCTCGGTGCGCAGCAGGAAGCCGCCCGCCCGCGGTTCCAGATCGACCACCGCGTCGTTGACGAGGCGCAGACGTGGCACCCCCGGCCCGGTGACGGCCGCGGTCAGCAGGTCGGTGAGATAGCTGCCGTAATGGCCCCGCGCCACGAAGGTGCCGGCCGACGTCGTCACGACGCCCTCGCCGAGATCGGCGCTGGAGAGCCACTCCTCGAAATGGCCCGGCCGGTCGGGAAAGGCACTCATGTTGGCGGCGCGCACATTGAGGAGGTGGGCCGGATTGCCGGTGCCGTAGGCGAGCCCGCGCGCGAAGCTGCCTCCGCGCTCGCACAGCAGCACTGGCTGCTCCGGCGGCAGGGCTTCGAGAAGCTGGAGCGCGGCCATGGTGCCGCTGAACCCCGCGCCGATCACCGCGATGGGGGGCAGGCTCGCCTGACGGGTCATCGTGTTCGATCCCTTAGCGTGAAACCCCCTCGGGTCAGCGTGACGGCGATTCCCAGACCGGCAGCGCCGACGCATCCACGGCGCGCGGCAACAGGCCCTCGGCGCGGAAGGCGTCGGCGATGGTCTGCTGCTCCGCCAATCCCGCGCGGCTCACCGGCTCGACCCGGTAGGAGCGGCGGGCATTGGCCTGTTTGACGATCTCCGGCTCGATCTTCCAAAGGGCGCCCAGCCGCGTGGCGGCGGCGTCCGGGTTGGCTTTCACCCAAGTCCCGGCCTCGCGCAGCTTGGTGACGAGCAGGGTCAGCACGTCGGCGCGCTTTTCGGCGTAGGCGTCGGAGGCGAGATAGTAGCGCTTGTAGGCCGAGAGCCCGGTGCCGTCCCGCAGGATGCGTGCACCCGCCTGGATCTGCGCGGCGGAGAGGAACGGGTCCCACGCCACCCAGGCATCGACGCTGCCGCCGGAAAGCGCGCTGCGCCCGTCGGCCGGGGTGAGGTAGGCCGGAGTGATGCTCTTGAAGGGCAGTCCCTCCGCCTTCAGCGCGGCGAGCAGCAGGTAGTGGCTGCCGGCGCCCTTGGTGACCGCGACCTTGCGGCCCTTGAGGTCGGCCACCGTCTTCAGCGGGGAATCGCCCGGCACCAGGATCGCCTGCGCCTCCGGCGAGGCCGCCTCCTGCGCGATGTAGGTGATCTTGGCATTCGCCGCCTGCGCGAAGACCGGCACGGTGTCGGCGACGTCCGCCGAGACGTCGATGCGGCCGACATTCAGCGCCTCCATGATCGGCAGGCCGCTGGTGAATTCGTGCCAGGACACGGTGACGCCGAGCGGCTTCAGGGCCGTTTCCAGGGTCGCGTCCTCGCGCAGCAGCGAGATCAGCGCCGAGGAACGCTGGTAGCCGATGCGCAGGGTGGATTCCTCCGCCGCGGCCGGGTTGCGACCGAGGGCGAGACTCAGCGTCAGGCCGGCGAGGACGAGGCGGGCGGCGGACCGGCGGTTCATGAGGGCTTTTCGTTTTTTAGAGGACGCAAACGGGACGGACGCCTCCCCCCGCAAGGAGGGAGGACAGAGCTGCGGCGAGGGGCCGGTCGGGGAAGAGAAATCAGCTTCCGGGCTTGCGCACGGCGCCGGCGATGTCGACCGTCTTCGGCACCAGCTTGAGCCCGTGGAAGGTGTCGGCGATGCGCTGCTGCTCCTTCGTCACCGCCTCGTCGAGGGGGCGGATGCCGTAGGTCTGGCGTTTGAGGGCGATGCTCAGGATCGGCGCCGGGATGCCGACGGAGGGGCTCAGTTCCTTGGCCACCGCGTCGGTGTTGTCCTTGGCCCAGGCATCGACCTCGGCCACCGCCGCGACGATGGCGTCGAGCGCCGGGCCGTTCTCGGCGGCGAAGGACTTGGAGGAGAGATAGAACTGGTGGTTCGGCACGAGGCCGGTGCCGTCGGCCAGCACCCGGGCGTTGCCGCCGGCTTCGGCCGCCGCGAAGTACGGGTCCCAGATCACCCAGGCATCGACCGCGCCGCGCTCGAACGCCGCCCGCGCATCGGCGGGCGCGAGGTAGACCGGGGTGATATCGGCGAGCGTCAGGCCCGCCGCCTCGATGGCGCGCACCAGCAGGTAGTGGACGTTCGAGCCCTTGTTCAGCGCGACCTTTTTTCCGCGCAGATCGGCCACCGATTGCACGGCACTGGATTTCGGAACCAGGATCGCCTCGCCCTTCGGCGCGGCGGGCTCGTGGGCGACGTAAGCGAGCACGTCGCTCGCGGCCTGGGCGAAAATCGGCGGGGTCTCGCCCGCCGAACCGAAATCGACCGCACCCGCATTCAGCGCTTCCATCAGCGGCGGGCCAGAGGGAAACTCCGACCACTGCACCCGGTAGCCCAGCGCCTTCAGCTTCGGCTCCAGGCTGCCGCGGCCCTTGAGCAAGACCAGCGTGCCGTATTTCTGGTAGCCGATCCGCACCGTGCGCTCCTGCGCGTGTGCCGCCAGCGTCAGGCTGACGAAGATCAACGCGGCCAGCGCCAGCCACAGGCGCGGCAGTAGCGAGGATGCGGGAACGGCGCGGGTGCGGGTAAGCATCGGACTAAAATTCCCCGATCAGTGGGCGCTGACGCGGCGGGTCGGCACGATGTCGTTGGCGATGACCTCGCCGAACGGACCGTTGTTGCGGGCCGTGCTCGGCGCCGTGCCGGTGGTGGCGCGCAGGGGGAGCTTGGGGAAGACCAGTTCGGCGAAGCGGTAGGCCTCCTCCAGATGCGGGTAGCCGGAGAGGATGAAGCGGTCGATGCCGAGATCGATGTACTCCTTCATCCGGTCGGCGACCTGATCGGCCGAGCCCACCAGAGCCGTGCCCGCCCCGCCGCGCACGAGGCCGACGCCGGCCCAGAGGTTGGGCGAGACCACGAGCTTGTTCCGGTCGCCGCCGTGCAGCGCCATCATCCGGCTCTGACCGACGGAATCCTGGCGCTTCAGGGTCGCCTGCGCCTGGGCGATGGTGGCGTCGTCGAGCCGCGAGATCAGCCGGTCCGCCGCCTCCCAGGCCTCGCTCTCGGTCTCGCGCACGATGACGTGCAGGCGGATGCCGTAAGAGAAGGTTTTGCCCTTTTTCTCGGCGGCCTCGCGCGCCTTGGCGATCTTTTCCGCGACACCGGCCGGGGGCTCGCCCCAGGTGAGGTAGACCTCGCAATGCTCGGCCGCGACCTCGATGCCGGCGGGCGAGGAGCCGCCGAAATAGAGCGGCGGATAGGGCGCCTGCACGGGGCGGAAGATCACCCGGCCGTTCTCGGAGCGCAGGTGCTTGCCCTCGAAGTTCACCGTCTCGCCGGCCATCAGCCCGCGCCAGATGTGGAGGAACTCGTCGGTGACGACGTAGCGCTCGTCGTGGTCGAGGAAGACGCCGTCGCCCTTGAGCTCGACGGGATCACCCCCGGTGACGACGTTGATGAGCAGGCGCCCGTCGGAGATCCGGTCCAGCGTCGCGGCCATGCGCGCGGCCATCGACGGCTCCTGCAGGCCGGGGCGCACGGCGACGAGGAAGCGCAGGCGCTGCGTCAGTGGGGCGAGCGCCGAGGCGACGACCCAGGAATCCTCGCAGGAGCGCCCGGTCGGCAGCAGCACGCCGTAATAGCCGAGGTCGTCCGCGGCCTGGGCGATCTGACGGAGATAGGGCAGCGAGACGTCGCGGGCGCCTTCCGAGGCGCCGAGATAGCGGCCGTCGCCGTGGGTGGGCAGGAACCAGAGAACGTCGGTCTTGCCGTCGGTCTGGATGGTCATGGAATACGCTCCGAATATCGCAAGAAAGTCAGGCGCGGTGGCCGAGAAGCCGGTCGAGGATGCGGCCTTCGAGTTCGGCGAGCGCCGGGTCGCCGCGGCGGCGCGGGCGCGGCACATCGACCGCAACGTCGAGGGCGATGGCGCCCTCCTCGACCACGAGGATGCGGTCGGCCATCGCCACCGCCTCGCCGACATCGTGGGTGACGAGGATCGCGGTGAAGCCCTGGGCCTCCCAGATCCGCTCGATCATCGCCTGCATCTCGATGCGGGTGAGCGCGTCGAGCGCGCCCAGCGGCTCGTCGAGCGCCAGCAGCGCCGGGCGGCTCACCAGGGCGCGGGCGAGCGCCACCCGCTGGCGCTGGCCGCCGGACAGGGTCGCGGGCCAGTTGCCGGCTTTCTCCGCCAGCCCGACCTCGTCGAGGACGGCGAGGGCCCGCTTGCGCCGCTCGGCACGGCCGATCTCGCGGCCGAGCCCGACCGCGACGTTGTCGGCGACGCGTGCCCAGGGCAGCAGCCGCGGCTCCTGGAACATGATTTTCTTGGATTGGGCTGTGCCGTTTCCGGCACCGCCGTTGACGGTGACGCGGCCGGCGCTCGGCTCCTCAAGACCGAGGATGAGCCGCAGCAGGGTGCTCTTGCCGCAGCCGGAGCGGCCGACCACGGCGACGAACTGGCCAGCGGGGATGTGGAGGTCGAGGCCGCGGATGACCGGGGCGCCCCCGTCGAAGCTTTTCGCGAGGCCGCGCAGGGTGATGGCGAGGCCGGCGTCGTGAGGGCGCGCGGCGGCATCCTCGACGCGCAGGGCAGTGGCAGCGGACATGGAACTCACTCGCGGAAGAAAGGCGCGCGGAAAGAATGATCAGGCGTTGCGGTAGGCCGGGTTCCAGGAGAGGCAGGTGCGCTCGAGCGCCCGGGTCAGGCTGTCGGCGATCTTGCCCAGCCCGGCGTAGATCAGGATCGCCAGCACCACGACATCGACCAGCATGAACTCGCGGGCCTGCATCGCCATGTAGCCGAGGCCGGAATTGGCCGAGATTGTCTCGGCGACGATCAGCGTCAGCCACATGATGCCGAGCGCGTAGCGCACGCCGACGAAGATCGAGGGCAGCGCGCCGGGCAGCACCACGCGCCAGAACAGCTCGCGCCGGTTCATGCCGTAGACCCGACCCATCTCGATGAGCTGCGGATCGACCGAGCGGATGCCGTGCAGGGTGTTGGCGTAGACGGGGAAGAACACGCCGAGCGCCACGAGGAAGAGCTTGGCCCCCTCGTCGATGCCGAACCACAGGATCACCAGCGGGATCAGCGACAGGTGCGGAATGTTGCGCACCATCTGGAGCGTGGTGTCGGTGAGCTTTTCCGAGAGGTTCGAGAGGCCGTTGGCGAGCCCGAAGCTCAGCCCGATGCCGCCGCCGATGAGGAAGCCGGCGGCCGCACGGGCGAAGCTGACCCACAGGTTCTCCCAGAGTTCGCCGGTCTGGGCGAGGCGCCAGCCCGCGGCGGCCACGTCGAGGGGCGCGGGCATGAAGCGCGTCGAGACGAGCCCGAACGAGGCCGCCGCCTGCCAGCCGGCCAGAACGAGGGTCGGCAGCAGCCAGGGCAGCAGCTTACCCGTCGGTAGCCGCAGGGGCTTGCGTTGAAGCGGCGCGGCGGCCTTGGCGCGGCTTGCGCGGCCAGGGAGCGATCGGATCGCGGCGGAATCGGCCATGGTTCGGCTCATCCGTTGTTCTGAGTCTTGTTGGCGGTCGCGGGCGGCGTCCAGACGATGTCGGAGACGCGCACGGAGCGGGGGATCACGCCGATGGCGTGGAAGCGATCGGCGATGCGCTGCTGCTCGGCGATCACCGCCGCATCCATCGGCGCGATGACGAAGCGGATGCGGTCCACCGCGCGGCGCGTGGCGGCGAGCGGCACGCCGGTGATCTTCGACAGGCTCGCCGCGACGCTGGGGCGGTTGCCCTCGCACCAGACCGCGACTTCGCCGAGCGCGGCGATGGCTGCCTTCAGCACCTCGGGCCGCTCCTCGGCGAAGCCCTTGTTGGCGAGGAAGAAGTTGTTGGTCGGCGTGATGTCCGAGGCCTGGACGAGAATGCGTGCGCCCTGCCCTTCCTCGGCGATGGCGAAGTAGGGATCCCACACCGTCCAGGCGTCGATCGTGCCGCCGGCAAAGGCCGCGGCGCCGTCGGCCGGCGCCAGCAGGACGGGGGTGATGTCGCGGTAGGACAGGCCCGCCTTCTCCAGCGCCGCGACGGTGAAGTTATGCGCGCTCGAGCCCTTGGCGAAGGCGACGCGCTTGCCCTTGAGGTCGGCCAGCGTGGCGACCGACGAGCCCTTCGGCAGCAGGATCGCCGAGCCTGAGCCGCCTTTGGGCTGGGCCGCCGCGTAGACGAGGTTCGCGCCCGCGGCCTGGGCGAAGATCGGCGGCGCGTCGCCGGTCTGGCCGAAATCGATCGCGCCGAGATTCAGCGCTTCGAGCAGCGGCGGGCCGAACGAGAACTCGACCCAGCGCACGCTCACGCCCTGCGGCTTCAGCGCGGCCTCGATCGCGGCCTGCTCGCGGGCGACCGCGAGGATGCCGTTCTTCTGGTAGCCGATGCGCAGCACGCCCGGCTCGCTTGCGCGGGCGAGGCGGAGCGGAAGCGCGGTGCCGGCCAAGGCGAGGCCGGCCGCGAGGAGGCGGCGGCGGTCGAGTGTCGTCATCTCAGCGCGCCGCGGCCGTCGCCAACGGCGCCGCGGCAGCCTGCGCGACGTCGAGGAGCCGGGCGAGTTCCGCGGCGGCCTGCGCCACGCGGGCACGGACGATCTCGTCGGCGACCCGGCCCTCGGCGATTTCGGTGTCGCCGGCATAGACGGCGGTCGGCGTGGTCTGCGCCGAGAAGAAACCGAAGAGCGGGCGCAGGGAGTGCTCGACCACCAGCGCGTGGCGCGGCCCGCCGCCGGTCGCGGTGAGCACCACCGGCTTGCCGATCAGCGCCTCGGGGGCGACGAAGTCGATCAGGTGCTTGAACAGCCCCGCATAGCTGCCCTTGTAGACCGGCGAGCCGATGATCAGCGCGTCGGCCGTCTCGATCGCCTCCACGATCCGCGCCGCCGGCAGCGGCAGGGCCGAACGGCTCGCGACCGCGATGCCGGTGCCGGCATCGACGAGATCGTAGACCTTCAGGTCGATCGGGCGCTGGCGCGACAACTCGGCGGCCACCGCCTCGACCAGGGTGCGGGTGCGGGAGGGGCGGTGCGTGTTGCCGGAGAAGGCAACGATCCGTGCGGGCATCGCGAATGATCCGAGGCAGGACCGCGGCCATGGAAGAACGGGGCCAGAAACCTCCTGGAGGAGTGTCTCAAGCCTCAAATCTTCGAAGGGCAGCGGAGCGTTGTTGGGACGTTGTTGTCCTGAAATTTAAAGACTTGGGGTGGGGCAAATCAACGGATTGTTTTTGCGTTGTTTTTCTGGCGCGGAGGACAGTTCTCTCGCTTCGCGCGGAAAGGCAGAGAGATTCTTTTTGCCCTCGTCCGCAGCCTGAGGCGCTCCGAGAGGGCATCGGGCGGAGCCCTCACGCGCGATCGTTCTGACGTGAGTGCAGGTCTGCCTCCCGGTCATGCGCCTGTCGCGTCCGCCCGAGATGACCATGTTGCGGCGCTCGTATTGCAGCGCAACACACGCGCTGCCCGGAGCATTCTGCATGGCATCCCTGCCGATCCTCGCGCTCGCCGTCGCCTCCTTCGGCATCGGCACCACCGAGTTCGTCATCATGGGCCTTCTGCCGGAGATGGCGCGCGACTTCGACGTCACGATCCCGCAGGCGGGCCACCTCGTGTCCGGCTACGCGCTCGGTGTGGTGATCGGCGCGCCGCTCGTGGCGATGGCAACCGCGCACCTGCCGCGCAAAGCGGCCCTGCTCGCCCTGATGGCGGTGTTCACCCTTGGCAACCTCGCCTGTGCCCTGGCGCCGAGCTACGCATGGCTGATGGCCGCGCGGGTCGCCACCGCCTTCGCCCACGGCGCCTTCTTCGGCATCGGCGCCATCGTCGCGCGCAACCTCGTGCCGCGGGAGAAGCGCACGCAGGCCGTCTCGCTGATGTTCGCCGGACTGACGCTCGCCAACGTTCTCGGTGTGCCGCTCGGAACCGCGCTCGGACAGGCCTTCGGTTGGCGCTCGACCTTCTGGGCGGTGGTCGGCATCGGGCTCGTGGCGGGGGCGGCGATCGCGCTCGCCCTGCCCGGCGGAATGCCCGGCACGCGGGGCGGTCTCGGACGGGAATTCCGGGCGCTCGGGCGCTGGCCGGTGCTGCGGCCGATGCTGGTCTCGACCCTGTCCTCGGTGAGCTTCTTCACCGTCTTCACCTACATCGCGCCGTTCCTGCTCACCGTGACGCATCTGACGCCCGGCGGCGTGACCGGGGCGCTGTTCGCGGCCGGTGTCGGCCTCACGATCGGCAATCTCGCCGGCGGCTGGCTCGCCGACCGCAGCCTGATGCGCACGGTGCTCGGCAGCTTTGCCGCCCTCATCGCGGTGCTCGTCGTATTCCCGCTGGTCGCGCCCTTCACCTGGCCGGCGCTGGCGGTGCTGGTGCTGTGGAGCGGGCTCGCCTTCGCCCTGGTCTCGCCGCTTCAGGTCTGGGTGCTGGAGGCGGCCAGCGACGCCCCGAACCTCGCCTCGACCCTGAACCAGGGGGCGTTCAATCTCGGCAACGCGCTTGGCGCTTGGCTCGGCGGTACGGCGCTGACGCTGGGCGTGGGTTACGCTGAGTTGCCGGCCCTGGCGGCCGTCGTCTCCCTTCTGGGCCTTGGACTTGCCGCCACAGGGGCCGCGCGGTCCCTGTGGCCGTCCCTGGCGGCAAGCCAGGGACGGTCGTGACTCAGGTCACATCGGCGGGGTGAGGCCGTCCTTGCCCACCGCGACGAGCTTGCCTTCGAGCTTGCCGCCGTCCTTGGCCGCGACCACGAAGATCTTGGCGCCCGGCGTCAGGATCGACTTGTCGGCGGGGTCGAAGGCGACGATCGGCGCTTTGGGCGGCACCACGATCGTCTTCGAGCCGTCCTTGTCGTAGGTCACGGTCAGCGTGCGCTCGCCGCCGCTTCCGGCATTGCTGCTGGCCACGGTGGCGTTGGTCATCGAGCTCTTGACCTTCGGCGCGCCGCCCGCGCTGGCGCCGCCGGCCTTCACGGTGCCGTTGGTCATGGAGCTCTTCACCACCGGCCCGCCGCCCGCCGTGTGGTCGGGGATCGCGTCCCAGCCGTAATGGCCCTCGGCCGTGCCGCGCATGGATTCGGGGAACAGCACCACTTCGAGGGCCGTCATCGGGTTCTCGCCCTTGGTGGCGGTGCCGATGAAAGTGCCGTCCTTGATCTGGTCCAGGCTCGACTTCACCACCCAGGCGAACTTGGCGCCGCCGACCTGCACCGTCTCGGACGTGCCGTCGGTGGTCTTGATCGTGACCGTGCCGGCGTCGCTTTTCTCGATCGTGCCGCGCACCCGCTGAAGCTCGGCCGCCTGGGCGGCACCCGCCAGCGTCGTCAGGGCGGCGACCGCCAGGGCGGTCCGCATCGTCTGGAACATGAGGTTTTCTCCGTTTGAGATCGGAGAAGAGTGGCGCGGGGCCGGAGGCTTTCAAGATTGCGCGCAAAATGGTGATGCGCAATCTTGCTGGTCTTCTCCTCAGGCGCTGACCGCGACCACGAGGCCTGCCGGGTCCGGACGACGCGCGATCAGTCCTCGCTCAATCCTCAATCCCTTGCGCCCGACGCCGGGCGGCGCGGATCTTCTCCATGCGCGAGACCGAGAACACCGAGGCCTCGTAGAGAAGCAGCATCGGGATCGCGAGCGAGAGCTGCGAGATCACGTCCGGCGGCGTCAGCACGGCGGCGGCTACGAAGACCAGCACGATGGCGTAGCGCCGCTTTTCCCGCAGGAAGGCCGCGTCGATCACGCCGATCTGACCGAGAAGCGTGAGGATCACCGGCATCTGGAACGCGAGCCCGAAGGCGAAGATCAGCGTCATGATCAGCGAGAGATACTCGTCGACCTTCGGCAGGAGCTTGATCGTCGCCTCGCCCGGCTGCCCGATCTGCTGCAGCGAGACCGAGAACTGGATCAGCAGCGGCATCGCCAGGAAGAAGACGACGAGCGCGCCGAGCAGGAAGAAGATCGGCGTCGCGACGAGATAGGGCAGGAAGGCCTGGCGCTCGTTGCGGTAGAGGCCCGGCGCGACGAAGGCGTAGACCTGGGTGGCGATGACGGGGAAGGCCAGGAAGCCCGCGCCGAACACGCTGAGTTTGATGTTGGTGAAGACCTGTTCGAGGAAGTGGGTCGCGATCAGCTCGGCATTCTGCGCCCCCACGATCGAGACGTAGGGATAGACGAGGATGTTATAGATCTGTTTCGAGAAGAAGAAGCAGCCGAAGAACATCACGATGAACGCGATCAGCGACTTGATCAGTCGCGAGCGCAGTTCGATCAGGTGCTCCAGAAGGGGTGCCCGCGAGGCCTCGATCTCGGCCTCATCGCGCTCGTCGCTCATGGAGTCGGGCCTGTCTCGGGCTTGGTGCCGGGGGGGGTGGAAGAGGTCTCGACGGCGGCGTGTGCCGGAGCCCCGTGCATCTGGTCGGCCTGCTGGCCGGGCGTCGGGCGCGGCACGTCGAAGCTGCCCGTCTCTTTCGCGCCGGCATCCTTGCTGCCGGAGCCGGGACGGCCCTCGACCGCGCTGCGGATCTCGTTGCGGATGGTGTCGACGGGGTTGAAGGTCGGCCGCGCGGAATCGACGGTGCGCTTGACGCCCTCGACGTCGCGGCGGACCTCTTCCAGCTCCGCCTCGCGGATCGCTTCGTTGAACTGCGACTGGAACTCGCCGGCCATGCGCCGGACCTTGGTGGTGATCTGGCCCAGCGTGCGCAGGGCCTTCGGCAGATCCTTCGGCCCGATGACGATCAGGGCGACGCCGCCGATCAGCATCACCTCGCCCCAGCTCATGTCCAGCATTGCGTCGTCCGTCCCGCGGGGCCGCGCCTGTCGAGGACGGGCGTGCGGCCCGCGCTATCCTGCCCGGAGCCGATCTTCAACCGTGCCCGAAAGCCGTTGCAGCCCTTACGCGCCCCTTTGCACGCCCCGTGTCGAGCCCGTCGGTCAGACGGCCTTGTGGTCGCCGGCCGGCACGTGTGGCTGAACATGCGGCGGCTGCGGGGCGGTGCCCGGCGCGCCCTGGTGCGGCAGCGTGCGGACCGGATCGTTCGGGCCCACCGGCGGCACGCTCGTCGCCGTATTCGGTTGGGTCTCGTCGTCGGCCATGCCCTTCTTGAAGGCCTTGATGCCCTTGGCGACGTCGCCCATCAGCTCCGACACCTTGCCGCGGCCGAACAGCAGCATGACGACGACCGCCACGATGACCCAGTGCCAGACACTCATGCTGCCCATGGCAACCTCCTACACCGCCCCAACTCCGGCGGCGCCTCCACTTGAATTGGGGCGAACCTAGGGATCGAGTGGCGCGAACACAAGCAGTGCAAGGCGCACAAGCGGGCAAAGGCTGCGCAGCCCTTGCCCTTCTTTGTCGCACTCCGCCTCGTTGCCGGGCGCGTCGAAGGACCAGCGGGCGCGAAGAGCGCCCGGCGGAGCGGGCCTCGGCTATGCCGGGGCGGCGGCCGGCGTTCGAGGCTGGAAAAGCGGCGGCGTGACCGCTGTTACGCGACCGTGCCGAAGGCCGCCTCGAAGCGGGCGCGCGCCTCGTCCACATCGATGGCGTCCGGAGGCGTGAGACGGGCAAGCGCGGCCTCGGCCCGGCGTGCGTCCTCCCCCGCCAGATCGGACGCGGCTTCGGCGACGGCGCGCATCTCGTCCATGCGTCCGTTGCAATGGAGAACCACATCGATGCCAGCGCGGTAGGCGGCTTGCGCCCGCTCGCGGAACGGGCCCTGGAGCGCGTGCATCGACAGGTCGTCGGTCATCAGGAGGCCGTCGAAGCCGATCTCGCCGCGCACGATCTCGCGGATGACGCGCTCCGACAGGGTGGCGGGCCGCTCGGGATCGAGGGCGGTGAACACCACATGCGCGCTCATGGCGAGCGGCAGGTCGGCCAGCGCCCGGAACGGGCGGAAGTCGCTCTCGCCCAGACTCACGCGGTCGGCCTCGACCACGGGCAGGTCGAGATGGCTGTCGCAGGTCGCCCGGCCATGACCGGGAATGTGCTTGATGACCGGAAGCACGCCGCCCGCCATCAACCCCTCGGCGACGGCGCGGCCGAGTTCGATCACCCGCTCCGGCGTGTCGCCGTAGGCCCGGTCGCCGATGATGTTGTCCGAGCCCGCGACGGGGACATCGAGCATCGGTGCGCAATCGACGTTGATGCCGACTGAGGCGAGGTCGTGCGCCATCAGCCGGGCGCCGAGCCGGGCCATCGCCGCGGCGTCGTCACCGAGGGCGCCGAAGCGGCCGCCCGCGGGATATTTCGGCCAGTGCGGCGGGCCCATGCGCTGCACCCGCCCGCCCTCTTGATCGATCAGGATCGGCGCATCCGTCCGCCCGACCGTCTCGCGCAGGGCGGCGGTCAGGGCGCGCACCTCGTCCGGCGTGCCGATGTTGCGCTTGAACAGAATGAAGCCCCAGGGCCGCAGATCGCGGAAGAAGGCGGCCTCCTCGGGCGTCAGCGACGTGCCGGAACAGCCGAGGATGACGGCGCGGGGCGTGCTGGCGGAGGTCATGCTGGCTGAGGTCATGGGGCCGGCGTTCCTCGGATGGGGCGAAACGGGCGCGAGGGATTGCTGCAATCGCGGGGGCCGAGCACGGATTCGATCCCCCCTCACGCCCTCATCCTGAGGTGGCCGCTGACGCGGGCACCTCAGGATGAGGGGTCGGATGGGATGCTCGGAATCGAACCGGCTCCGGAGACGTGCCGGAGCCGGACAATGGCAAGCGCGGTTTCAGCCTAGTTTTTGGCGACGAAGCACTGGCCGCCCGCGCCCTGCAGCGCGCTGCACAGGCTGGAGGGCCTCGTTCTTGGCGAGCGGCCCGACGCGGACGCGGAACAGCGTCTTGCCGTTCACCTCCGCCTGCCGGATCAGCTCGGGCTTGCCGGAGAGCTGGCTGTACTTGCCCTGCATCTCGCGGAAGGCGGCCCGCGCCTCGCTCTCGCTGCCGCGCACGCCGAGCTGGACCGAGTAGCCGCTGACTGGCGCCGTGAGCGAGGCGGAGGCGGAGGCGGGGGCCGGCTCGGAGGTGCTGGCGGTGGTCTCGGGCGAGACGGAGGCGACGCGCTGCGGCGCCTTCGGGCGCGCGGCCGGCGGCTCCGCCGGTGCCTCGGCGACGGGCGTGGTCGCCGGCGCCGTGGCCAGGGTGCGCGACGCGGAGCGACGGGGCTCCGACGACGGGGTCGCGGTGCTCGCAGCGGTGTCGGGCATCGTCATGGTCGGGATCGCCGAGGCAGACGCCTGGGCAGTCTCGGCCGGGGGCGCCGGCGGCTGGTGGACCGGGGTGTCCGGCTTGACCGAGACGGTGCGCACCCGGCGCGGCTCGCCGAACGTGTCGGACAAGGTGCCGCCGGGGGTCGCCCCGCCCTGCCCCGGCTCGCCGCCATCGCTGCGGGCGGCCGCGGTGCGGGCGGCTTGGTTGACGTCGAGCGGCTGCTCTTCGCGGTTGACGATCTTGATCTGACCGTCCTTGGCGTTGCGGTCGTAGATCTGCTTGTTCTGGTCGGGAATCTCGACGCCGTCGGTCGCCGTCGGCTGCACCTTCAGCGGGGTCTTGTCGGCGAGCACGGTGATCGGGCCGCCGCTGCCGCCGCCATGGGTGCCGCGCCACGCCAGGGCACCGCCGACGCAGACGGCGACCACGGCGAGGCCGGCGCCGACCTGGACGAGGCGGTTGCGGCCGCGCGGACGGTCCGCAGACCGCGTCCGGTACGTCTCGTCGGCCTCGGCGAAGGCCGCCGGATCGGTCGTGCCGTCGGCGTACATGCCCTGCTCGACGGAGGCGAGATACTGGTCGAAGGCGTCCGCTGGGCTCTGGGACTGACCCTGCATGTCGGCATGCGCCTGAGTCCGGGCCGGGTCGTGGGCGGGTTCGTCCACGAAGGTCGGCTCGACGCGGGCCGGACGGCCCGTCTCCGACGCGCGCGTCACCGGAGCCGCCTCCTGGGCGGCACCCTTCTCCCGCGCTTCCAGCAGGGCGCGGAAGGGATCGTCCTGCCCGACGATGCGGGCAAGCTCGGCGAGCGGGTCGCCCTTGGGTGCGCCCTTGGGGGCGGCCTGCGGCGCCTTCGCCCGGATCGCCTCCTGCGACGTCTGACGCAGCTCGCGCTCGAAGGCATCGAAGTCGACCGTCGCGCGCGAAGCGTGTCCCGTCATGGCTTCATCCTCTCAACAACCGTCCTCGGTCACCGCATCTCGTTGGGTGCGGAGACGCCCAAAACCGCGAGGCCGGAGGCGAGAACGCCGCCCAAAGCCTCGACGAGGGCTAAGCGAGCCCGGGTGGAGTTTCTGTCGGTTGGATTAACAATCCGTAATTGCGGCAAGTCTTTGCCCTTATTCCAGAAACTATGAAGCGAACTTGCCGTTTCATAGAGGTAGAACGCAATTCGGTGCGGTTCGTGCGCCGCCGCCGCTGATTCGAGCACCCGCGGATACTGGGCAATCAGGCGCATCATCTCGATCTCGCCGGGATCGGTGAGCACCGACAGGTCCGCGTCGGCCAGCAGCGCCGCGGGCGAAAAATCCTCGCCGGGCAGCGCTTCGCGGGCTTGGCGCAGCACCGAGAAGCGGCGGGCGTGGCCGTACTGCACGTAGAAGACCGGGTTGTCCTTCGACTGCTCCACCACCTTGGCGAGGTCGAAATCCAGCGTCGCGTCGTTCTTGCGGTAGAGCATCATGAAGCGGATCGCGTCGCGACCGACTTCGTCGATGACGTCGCGCAGGGTCACGAACTCGCCCGCGCGCTTCGACATCTTCACCGGCTCGCCTGCGCGTAAGAGCCGCACGAGCTGACAGAGCTTGACGTCGAGCCGGGCCTGCCCGTCGCTGACCGCCTTCACCGCCGCCTGCATCCGCTTGACGTAGCCACCATGGTCGGCGCCGAGCACGTCGATGAGTTCGTTGGCGCCGCGCAGCCACTTGTCGCGGTGATAGGCGATGTCGGAGGCGAAATAGGTGAAGGAGCCGTCGGACTTCAGCAGCGCTCGGTCCACGTCGTCGCCGAACTGGCTCGAGCGAAACAGGGTCTGCTCCCGGTCCTCCCAATCGTCGGGCAACTGGCCCTTGGGCGGCGGCAGGCGCCCCTCGTAGACGAGGCCCTTCTGCCGCAGCGCGTCGAGCAGCTCCGCGACCTTGCCGCCGTTCTCGCCTTGGAGCGTGGCTTCCGAGAAGAACACGTCGTGGCGGATGCCGATCGCCGCGAGATCCTCACGGATCATCGCCATCATCGCGTCGATGGCGAAGCGGCGCACCTGCGGCAGCCATTCGTGCTCGGGCCGGTCGAGGAGCGCCCGGCCGTGCGTTTTCCGCCAGCCTCATCCCCACCGGCTTGAGGTAGTCGCCGGGATAGAGTCCCTCGGGGATGGTGATCGTCTCGCCCAGCGCCTCGCGGTAGCGCAGATAGGCGGAGCGGGCGAGCACATCGACCTGCGCGCCGGCATCGTTGATGTAGTACTCGCGCGTCACCGGCCGGCCGGCGGCGGCGAGCAGGTTCGCGAGCGCATCGCCGAACACCGCGCCCCGCCCATGGCCGACATGCATCGGCCCGGTGGGGTTGGCCGAGACATACTCGATGTTGACCGGGCCGCCCGGCATTTGTCCGCGCCCGAAATTCTCGCCCTCGCTGAGCGCGGCACGGATCACATCCTGAAAAACCTCCGGTGCGAGCCGCAGGTTGATGAAGCCGGGGCCCGCCACGCTCGCCTCGACGATGCGGGGATCGGCGCGCAGTTCTTCGGCCAGCGCCTCGCCGAGCGCCTTCGGGTTCTGCTTGGCCTCCTTGGCCAGCACCAGGGCAGCGTTGGTGGCGAGATCGCCGTGCGAGGCGTCGCGCGGCGGCTCGACCACGACGCGCGACAGGTCGAGCCCCTCGGGCAGCCGGCCGGAGCGGGTGAGGGATTCGAGCGCCTCGCGCACGCGCGTCTCGAAGAGGGCGAAGATGTTCATGAGGCTCAGTGTTCGTCGTTACCGCGTGCCGGCCCACCCGCGCGTCGGGCGGCCGGAACCGTCCGGGGCGGCATAGCAATGGCGGGCGGGAGTGTCACGGCGCCTCCCCTCGGACGGCCGCGAGTTCCGCCAGCACGGCCCGCAGCCGCTCGGGCAGCGGCACCGGCCGGCGCGTCTCCCGGTCGACATAGACGTGGACGAAGTGCCCCTGCGCGGCGGCTTCCGCCTCGTCCTCGCGAAAGATCGCGATCTCGTAGCGCACGCTGGTGCGGCCGAGATGGGACACCCGCACGCCGGCGGTGATCCGATCGGGGAAGGCGACCGAAGCGAAGTAGCGGCAGCCCGTCTCGACCACGAGGCCGATGACGGGGGAGCGGGCGATGTCGAGGGCGCCCGCCTCCACCAGGATCCCGTTCACCGCCGTGTCGAAGAAGGCGTAGTAGACGACATTGTTGACGTGCCCGTAGACGTCGTTGTCGCCCCAGCGCGTCGTCAGCGGCACGAGCCGGGGATAGGCGGCGCGAGTGTCGCGCGGGGTGGTGCGGTCGGCGCTCAATCGGTCCTCCGTCATCTGGCCTTATGCTTTTCCCGTGCCGCCTTTCGCGCGGGGACAAGAGGCTCTCTCGGTAGAATGCAGCGTTGCACGCAGGGCGCGAAGGGCGGCGTTGTCGAGGCAAGATCCTGCATGGAGACTGTTTCGATGAAGTCTTTCGCCCTCGCCGCCACGGCCCTCGCCACCCTGATCCTCGCACCCGCAACCGCCGAGGCCCGCGAGTTCGGCGGACATGGCGGGTATGTCGGCGGCGGTCGCCATCAGGGCGGCTACGGCCATCACGGCTATGGCGCCCGCTTCGGTCAGGCCGGCCGCTTCGGTGGGTATCGCGGCGGGTTCGCCGGCCATCGCGGCGGCTTTGGGCATCGCGGCTATGGCCATCACGGCTTCGGATATCGCGGATACACCGCGCGCGGCGTCTACGGCCGCGGCTACGGCTACGGACGGGGGGCCGGGATCGGTCTCGCGGGGGCCGGGATCGGCCTGGCCGGTGCCGGATTGGGGCTGGGCCTCGGGCTTGCCGGCGGTGCGCTGGGCGGCGGCTACGGCTGGGGTGGTTACGGCGGCTACGCCGCGCCCGCCTACGGCTACGCGGCACCGGCCTATGGCTACGCGCCCGTCACCTACGGCAATGCCCCGATCTACAACACCGGCTACGGCGCGGGCTGCGTCTGCGAATGAGAGCATGAGCCTTCCGCTGGCGGTGTCTCACGGCTCCGTCAGCGGCAGGCCGCGGCTCGGCGGGCTCCAGTGCAAGTTGGGCGTCGCCGCAAACAGCCGGCCGTGCTCCAGCACCGCGTAGGTGTCGGTCATGCCGGCGATGTAGTCGGCGATGCGCCGGGCGAGGCGGGCCTCGCTGGCATTCTCCAGACCCTCCGACCATTCGGCCGGCATCCGCGCGGGGTCGGCGCGGAAGGCCGAGAATAGGTCGTCGACGATGGTCGCGGCCTTGGCCCGCACCGCCATCACTTCCGGGTGGCGGTACATCCGCGCGAACAGGAAGCGCTTGATGTCCGCATCCGCCGTGGCGATGGCGGGCGAGAAGGCGATGACCGGCTCCTGCGCGGCGCGGATGTCGCCGACGCTGCGGGGGGCCAGCGCGGCGATGCGCGCCTCGCTCTCGCGGATCACGTCCTCGACGAAGCGCGTGATGACCCGGCGCGCCAGCTCGTGGATCTTTCGCGACGGCTCCAGGCCGGGATGCAGGATGTCGATCTCGTCGAGCAGACCGTTCAGGAACGGCACGGCCGTGAGGTCGGCAAGATCGAACAGCCCGGCCCGCAGGCCGTCGTCGAGGTCGTGGGCATCGTAGGCGATGTCGTCGGCGAGTGCCGCGCCCTGCGCCTCCGGGCCGGCGAAGCGCGACAGTTCGAGGTCGTTGGCCGCGTTGTATTCGAGCACGGCTGCCGGGATGCCGTCGGCGGCGTAGCGCCGGACCGGCGCGCCGGAGGCGTCGAGGAGCGGGCCGTTATGCTTGACCAGCCCCTCCAGCGTCTCCCAGGTCAGGTTGAGGCCGTCGAAGCCGGCATAGCGCCGCTCCAGCCGGGTGACGATGCGCAAAGCCTGGGCGTTGTGGTCGAAGCCGCCATACTCGGCCATGCAGGCGTGCAGCGCGTCCTCGCCGGTATGCCCGAAACAGGTGTGGCCGAGGTCATGACTCAGCGCCAGCGCCTCGGCGAGATCCTCATCGAGGCCGAGTGCGCGGGCGAGCGCCCGGGCGATCTGGCTGACCTCCAGGCTGTGGGTGAGCCGCGTGCGGTAATGGTCGCCCTCGTGATGCACGAAGACCTGCGTCTTGTGCTTCAGCCGCCGGAAAGCGGTGGAGTGGATGATCCGGTCGCGGTCGCGCTGGAAGTCGCTGCGGGTGGGCGAGAACGCCTCGGGGATCAGCCGCCCGCGGGTCGCCGCCGGATCGGTGGCGTAGGGCGCCCGCCAGCGCTCGCCGTTCTGCCGCACCTGCACAGCTCTTCCTTTCGCAGCCGCGTTGCGGCCAGCCCTCGCACCCCATATCTTGGGTCGGGAGAAGCCCGCGGCAATCACGGGCTCTTACCTTCACGACACCGGTTCGAGAAACGGGGCCGCGCCACGATGGCCGACATCAACCTCACCGCCCGCGCCGCCAAGCGGATCAACGAGATCATGGGTGCCGAGCCCCCCGGCTCGTCGCTGCGCATCAGCGTGAACGGCGGCGGCTGCTCGGGCTTCTCCTATGCCTTCGACATCACCCGCGCCCGCGAGGGCGACGACGTGGTGATCGAGCGCGACGGCGCCACCGTGCTCGTCGATCCGGTCTCGCTCGAATATATGGGCGGCGCGACCATCGATTTCGTGAACGACCTGATCGGCCAGTCCTTCAAGATCGTGAACCCGCTCGCCACCGCCTCCTGCGGCTGCGGCACCTCCTTCGCGATCTGAGGAGAGCCCGACCCGGCGATCGGGTGAAGCGATCGCCATTCTGGCCTCAAGCGCCATGAGCCCACCCAAGCGGCTTCGCGCGATTGCCCTGCCGTGGCACCGGCGCAATTGCCACGCCTGTGGAAAACCGGCAGGGATGGAAGTCTCACGGCCCTTCTCCGATCTCCCGCCAGCCTGCGATCTGATCCAGCCATGACGTCATCGACGCGCCGTCCCGTCCTCATGCGGGCACTGCTTGCCTCGGCTTGCGCGGTCGCGCTGCTGACAGGGCCCGCGCCCCTGGCGCCGGCCATGGCACAGGAGGCAGCGTCCGCGGTCCAGGATCTTGTCCTCGACAACGTGAGCCTCGCCTTCGGCGACACGCTCGTCACCGCGCCGAAGGTGACAGTGAGCGGCACGCGCCTCTCCCGCGACGACCTGCTCGCGATCTTCAAGGCCGACGCCAAGGACGCGAAGGACCCGGTCAAGGATCTCTGGCCGGCCCGGCTTCAGCGCCTCGATGCCGGCAGCCTCACCATGCCGGAGCTGCGCGTCGAGCGCCGCGACGGCGAGCGGCGGCAGGTCGTGACCTACCGCGACGTGGCCGCGCGCACGATCCGGGCCGGGCGCATCAGCGAACTGACCGCGGCCGGCGCGACGCTCACCGTCGAGGGCGCGCCGCAGGCGGGCAGCGGCAGCTACGGCCGTATCCGCGCCGAGGAGGTCGATCTCACCGCGCTGGCGCGCCTCTACAGCGAGGCCGGCGACGCAAGCAGCCCGCTCCAGCGCCTCTACGTGGCGCTCGCCGTCGAAAGCATCGCCTTCATCGACGAGCGCGGCACCACGGTGTCGATCGCCCGCCTGATCGGCCGCGACCTCGCCGGACGCCAGACGCCGGCGACCTGGCGCGGCGCCGTGGAAGCGTTGGGCGATGGCGGGTTGGCCGAGGACGACCGGGCCAAGCGTGCCCGCTCGGCCGGCCTGCTCGCGGATCTCGCCGAAGCGGTCTCGGTCGGCAGCCTCGAGGCGACGGACCTGAATGTGAAGGAGGTGAAGGGCGATGACCCGCTCTCCTTCAGCATCGGCCGCATGAGCTATGCGGGCGGCGGCGAGGCCGGCATCACGCTCGCCGAGATCGGCTTCGGCGCCAAGGAGGCGCAGGGCAAGATCGCCCGCCTCTCGCTCACCGGCTTCTCCCTGGAGCCGACCATCGCCGCCCTGCGCCGCCTCGCCAAGGCACCGCTCCCCGCCGGCATCGATCCCGGGAAGGGGGCCGCTCCGGCGCCGGACCTGCAGGAGGCGGAGCTGCGCCGCCTGACGCCGGTCATCGGCACCCTGACCTTGTCCGATCTCGGGCTCGATCTCGCGCAGGTGGCGGTGACGCCCCCGGCCGCCTCGGGCGATCCGCTCAAGGCGCCGAAGCTTGTTCCGCTCCCGCCGCTCCATATCGGCCTGCGCGGCGCCAGCATGAGCTTCGGGCCCCCGAAGGACGGCGTGCCGACCGAGACGCGTTTCATGCTCAACGGCCTCACCATGCCGGCCTCCGCCGTGGAGGGCGTTCCCGGTCTCGGTTCGCTCGGCCTCTACGGCTACCGCGACCTCGATCTCGACGCCACCGCCGACACCGCCTGGAGCGAGGACAAGCGCGAACTGAGCTTCAAGGCGCTGTCGCTCTCCGGCAAGAATATGGGCCGGCTCCACCTCAACGCGACGCTCGGCGGCATCGGCCCCGAGGTGTTCGACCCCGATGCCGCGGTTTCGGGCTTCGCCATGCTCTCGGCCACCGCCAAGGCGCTGGACCTGACGCTGGAGAATGGCGGCCTGTTCGAGCGCTTCATCGACGCCCAGGCGAAGGTGCTGAGCCTCAAGCCCGACGAACTGCGCAAGGAATACGTGACGGCGAGCGTGATCGGCGTGCCGGTGATCCTCGGCAACTCGGCGGCCGCCAAGGCGATCGGCGCGGCGATGGGCAAGTTCGTGGCCAAGCCCGGCACGCTCTCGATCAGCGCCAAGGCGAAGAGCGGCGACGGCCTCGGCATGGTCGATGTCAGCACCGCCCCGACCCCGGCGGCGGTCCTCGACAAGCTCGAGGTGAATGCCAAGGCCGAGTAGTCGTCCCGGTCTTTGTCATACGCCGACTCGGTGGGGGCCGGGTCCATGCGCGAAGCCGCTCGGGCGGCTTCGCGGCACGACAGCCATCAGCCGCGTCGGCCGGCGTGGGCTTTCCATAAGCAACGGAAACCGTGGGCCGATCGCACTGAGCGATGGCCCTTTCGGTCGGTTGGCGTCAGTTCGCCGCCGCCACCTGCGAGCGTTTCGCCTTGGCGCCGGAATGGCCGGGGGCCTGGGCCACGGCCGTCTTGCTAGCCGTCTTGGCGGCGGGCTTGGTGCCCGGCGCCGGGGCCGTGCTGGCGAGCTTGGCGATCGCCTGCTTCGAGGTCGGCGGCATCGCCGCCATACGCGAGACGGGTTCGGGCGCCGCGGCTTTGCCGATGGGCTTGGGCGCGCCTTTGACGGCGCCGGTGGCGGCGAATTGCTGGACCGGCATCTTGGTGGCCGCTGCCTTCATCGGCACCGCTTGCGCGGTACGGACGGGCACGGAGGCGCCCTTCACCGGAGTGGAGGCCAGACGCGTCGGGGCCGGAACCGTCGCATCCTTGTGCCGGCCCTGTGCCGGCTGAGCGGAGCGGCCGGTTTCGGCCATCATGCGGCGCGGCTCGATCGCCGGCTTGGCCGGGGCGGCGGCGAGCGCCACCGGAGCCGGACGGAACGGCGCGGCGCGGGCAGCCGTCGGCTGCAACGCCGCCGGGACGGCGACGGCGGCGCTGGCCAGCACGATCGGCGCGGGCCGGGCCGGGCGCGTGACCGGTGCCGCCGTCTCCGGCGCGTCGTCGTCGCGCTCGCCCGCCGGGCGGAAGGCGAGTGCGCGGGAGGCGCGTTCGAGCCGCTCGGGTGCAGCCTCGGGCTCGGAGGGGCCGAGATCGGCCATCATCACCGGCGCGCGCCCGATCGCGGCGGGGCGACCGTCGGTGCGCAGGGTGGCGAGCAGCTTGCGATCGTCGCTGCCGGCGACGGAGGCCTTGCCGGCATATTCGACGCGCACCCGCGCCGTGCCCTTGCGGTGGAATTCGAGCGCGCGGGCCGCCTCCTCGGACACGTCCATGAGACGGTTGGCATGGTAGGGGCCGCGGTCGTTGACGCGCAGGATCATCGAGTGGCCGTTGTCGAGGTTGGTCACCCGGACATAGCTCGGCAGCGGCAGCGTGGGGTGCGCGGCGGCGATGGAGTGGCGGTCGAAGACTTCGCCGTTGGCGGTGACCCGGCCGTGGAAGGCGCTGCCGTACCAGGAGGCGAGGCCCTCGCGCACGTAGCCGCGGGCATCCTCACGCGGCACGTAGGTCTTGCCCGCCACCACGTAGGGCTTGCCCGAGAAGCGCCGCCCGCCCCCCTTCGGGATCACGTCGCCCTCGTTGTAGAGGCGGCGGCTCGCCTTCACGCCGTATTTCGGATCGATCTCGCTGCCCGAGGAGGCGCCGCCCGCGAGCTTGGCCGGATTGTTGGCGCAGTTGGCGGTCGTCAGCGCCACCGCGCAGACCGCCAGGAGCTGCAGGGCCGATCGCAGGACCGGCATCGCACCCCGCGTCGGAGCGTCCGCGGCCGTCCTGATCGATGCCAAATCCCGTGGCATGACATGAGTCATGTCGCTCGCCCGCTCCCCGCCTACGCCACAGATTCCCCCAAGGCCGCGGAAAGCTGGGCCTTAAGGGGATCACGCTACGCCGAGCCGGAACACACGTCCGGCCGTCCCCAGAGGATCGTCCGGACGCGGTAAAGGAAGGCTGAACGGGCGCTCAGGCCGTGGGAGAGCCGAGGCGTTGTGTGCGCAGACGGTCTGAACGACTCGAGAGGACGGCTGCGCCGCACGTCATGACGGGCCCCGTGAAGCGAAGGGCGGCCTCCCGTTTCTCAGCGCGGGTTCTCGCCCAGCACCTGCTCGATCGAGCGGGCGCCGCGCTGCTTGAACAGAAGGTCGAGGGCTTCGAGCATCAGGGCGTGCATCTTGGTGCGCTCGGCATAGGCCAAGTCCCGGAGCTGGTCGTAGACCGGGGGCTCCAGATAGACCGACATCTGCTTGGCGCGCTCTTTGAGGGTTCCGGCCCGTGCCGGAGGCGCCGAGGCCGCCAGATCGAGCCGGACGATCTCCGCGCCCGCCGGGCTGTTCGCCTTTGCAGCCGATCGGGCGCCGCCTTTGCGCGGCCCGCCGGCCGGGCCGGCGGAGGCGACGATCGAGGCGAGGTCGAGCTTAGGCCGCCTTGACATGCTTTCTCGTGTCCTTGGCCGTCTCTGCGGCCGCTCCCTTGCGGGTCCGCTGCCCCGTCGCCTGCATGCGGCGCTCGATCCAGCTCCACAGCCGGCGGACTTCGCCCGCGGCCTGACCCTTCGGATTGAATTCGGTGACGCCCTGGCCGACGCCGATGGCGTCCTGATGGTCGTTGCGCGCCACGATGTTGACGTCGGGCAGGATGCCGAGCACCGCGAGCCCGTCGGCGGCATCGCGGATGCGGTAGGAGCGTGGCGGGGTCTGGTTCAGGACGAAGGCGAACTTCTTTTCCAGGCGGTAGACGGCGGCGAGCGTCGGCTTGAAGGCGCGCAGGTCGGCGGGGGTCGGCCGGCAGGGGATGATGCACAGATCCGCCGCGCGGATCGCCGAGAGCGTCCCGTTGGAATCGATGCCGGGGGTATCGATGAACACGTAGTCGTAGGACGATTCCGCCAGCCGCTCCATCACGAGGTCGATCTGCGTGGCGTCGATCTGGGCCACTTCGGGGCCGTCGGCGGTGCGGTGATCGAGCCAGTCGGTGATCGTGGCCTGCCGGTCCATCTCCAGGATGCAGACCGCGTGCCCGGCTTCCTGTGCGGCGACCGCGAGCGAGATGCACAGGGTGCTCTTGCCGCTGCCTCCCTTCTGCGTGACGAACGTGATTGCTTTCATGCCGGCCACCCCACCGCTCTCGGTTTCGTCGGGCTGCCGGTCCTGTGATCCCGGGGCCGCCCAGACCCCGGATTTCACCTAACATAGTTAACCGGCCGTTAAGGCCGATGCCGGCCCGCGTCCGCGCTCTGTTGACTTGAGGTTGAGTTTTCGCCGTTGCGCCGGTTGAGCGCTTTACGAGGACGGTTGCATTCCGCTATCGTAACCTAAGGCAAGTTTGACGGCAGAAAGTTTACCTGAGATTTCGTTTTGCGGCCGGTTTGGCCGAGGAAACCGCTTTCGTCGGGTCGATCCTGGGGAGCTCGCCGAGCGTCCAGGCTGCGGTCTGACATGCCTGCAGAAGCGATGCCGGTGCCTTGAGATGACGGCTTTTCAACCTGACCTTCCCTCCGCCTTCGCCGGCTCCGCCTGCATTGGGGCCTGGGCCCATGACCCTGATTCCAACCGACTCGCTCTGTCCCCGGTCCTGGCGCGCCTCCTGGCCGTACCGGCGGCCTCGGCGGCCGGGGCACCTCTGACGCTGGCGCTGGCGGCTTTGGAGGCCGAGGACGCGGTCCGGCTGGAAAGCGTGCTGCGGGCGGCGGGGGAAGACGGACGACCTTTTGAGGCCGAGTTCCGCACGCGGCCCGGCCCCGACGGTCCGCGCTGGCTGCGCCTAATGGGGCGAAGCGGGCGCGATCCTGAAACGGGGGCACTCACGACCCAGGGGCTCGCCTTCGACCTGACCGAAGGGCGCCGGCCGGTCGATTCGGAGGTCCACCAAGCTCAGCGGCAAGCCAACCGCCTTGCCGACCATGCCGCGGCGATGAAGGGATTGGTCGCGGGCCTGCGCAATCCGCCCCTGGCCCGCCTTGTCGACGAGGTCGCCATCGAGGTCGGCCACGAGCTGGCCCGCCATCTCCGCGGCACCCGACGGCAGGTGCACTGACGCGCGCGGCAGCCCGGATTTATCGCGATTGCGCGGAGGCTTCGAGCGCGGGGCGCGAGCGTGCCGGCGACGCGGGGAAGAGCAGCGGGCGCAAGGCCTGCGCTGCCTCGGGCATGGGGCGGGCCAGGGCAACCGCGAAGGCTTTTCGCAGGGCCGCGCAGCCGCGCCCGCGCGCCGACTTTGGTAAGGCCGTCACCGTCGCCACGGCGATGGCCGCCTGCCCCGTCGAAGCCTCCCGGAGGGGCTGGGGCGCCGCCTCCGTCGCCCTCAACCCGAGCGCCCGCGACAGGATCGCCCGCCCCTCGGCGAGCTGTGCCGCGCCGAGGCGTGACCGCGTCAGCACGGCGCCTACCCCGTCCTCGGCCGATGCGCAGATGCGCTTTCGGTCCGAACTCGGACGCTGCATCGTTTGCAGGATCATCCGGCCGAGATCGGTCAGGGCGGCCGGGTCGGCCTCGGCGAGGCTTCGCGCCACGGCCTGCGCCGCCATCCGGCGGACACCGTCGACGGCGTCTCCCTCGGAGCGGCCCCGGCGATAGCCGTCGAGGTACCATGCCGCGATCGGCGCGATCGTCCCCGGTGCGTCGGCCTCCACCGCGTCCAGCAGCGGCACGTCGCGCAGGATTATGGTGCGGGCCCGCTCCGGGTCGGCACCGTCGTCGAGGGTGGAATCGGGAAAGCGGTAGGCATCGACCCGGCCGGTGGCGACGCCGGCCCTCACCAGGGTGTCGGTGTCGGGGATCATCAAGTCGTCCGGCCGGACTTGGAGGGCGGCATCGACGAAATCGGCGCTGATTCCCGCCGCGAGGTAGGCGGCGCGTTCGGGCGCGCTGTCGGCCGCGATCTCGACGCCGAGCGGGCCGGTTTCGTAGGGCGCGTGGAAGCCGAGCCGAGCCTCCGCCAGGACCAGCCGCTCGCGCCCGCGCACGAAGGCCAGGGTGCAGGCGGAGACGCAGTAATCCGGCACGTAGGTGACGAGGCCGTGCTCCGCGATCAGCGCGCCAATGGCCGCGCCCTCATCGACCAGGCCGCCCTCGCTGGTGAGATGGATGCGCTCGACTGTGCGGTGAGTCTCGAGCAGCCCGGCGAGCCGCTCGGCCGCCCCCTCGGTCAGTTCGCCGGACAGGCGTATATCGTGCTCACCGGGCCCGAGGACGATGCGGGTCGCGGGCGCTTCCGACGCGGTCGCACGGAGATCGGTGCGGGTCGTGAGCCCGCCGACCGGATCGATCGCCCCGCGCGGGCTCGTCGTCCGGCCCGGTCCGGAGAGCAGGATCCCCGCCATCAGGGCGCCGGCCAGCCCGACCGAGACGCAAGCAACACCGCGCACGGCCCGCCGCGAGCCAGCCGCCATTATTCGCCCCCACAGGATGGTTCGGGTTCTCGTTCGACCCGAGAAATGTCCATCGCGAGAGCGGCGACGCAAGGCCTTTGCCAGGGCGAAAAAGCGACCGGAGGCGACCCTTGTCGCCGGGGATGGGAGGGCGGGGAAGAAATCGGTTTCGAGCCGCATCGTTTGCGGCAGAGGCTTCCCCGCCTCGACACTATGTCGCAGCGCGAGGGCGGAGCGTCGGCAGCGTCAGGGAGCGGGTTTGAGCAGCAGATAGATGTCCATGATCCAGCCGTGGCGGGCACGGGCCTCGGCGCGCACTTGGCGGATGTCCTCGGCCACGTCACCGAGCCGACCGGCGACGAGCAACTCGTCCGGCGTGCCGAGATAGGCGCCCCAGTGGATCGTCAGATCAGGGTCGAGCCCCTCGAAGCGCGGGTCGCCATCGAGCATCACCACGGTAGCGCCGGGCTCCTCGCCCAAACCGTCGCGGAGCCGCCGGCCGGTGGTGATCCGCACCGGTTCGCCGATGCGGTGGAGCGGGATGCGGTGGGCGGCAGCGAGCGCCTGCACGCTGGTGATGCCGGGGATCACGTCGTAGGTGAAGCCGACGCGGCCACGGATGAGCACGCGCTCCAGGATGCGCAGGGTGCTGTCGTAGAGGGACGGGTCGCCCCAGACGAGGAAAGCACCCCGCTCGTCCTCGCGCAGATGCTCGGCGATGAGATCCTCGTAGAGAGCCGCGCGGGCCGCGTGCCAATCGTCCACCGCCACGCCGTAATCCACGGGGCGGCGGTCGCGCTCGGGATCGGCGGCCTCGACGAAGCGGTAGGGCCGCCCCTCGATGTAGCGGTCGCAGATCTGGCGGCGCACGCCGATCAGGCCGGCTTTGGCGTCCCCCTTGTCGAGGGCGAAGACCGCATCGGTCGCCTTCAACGCCTGAAGGCCCTGGATCGTCAGGTGCTCCGGGTTGCCGGTTCCGATGCCGATGACGTGGATGTGTCGCACGGTTCACGCTTCCGGCCGGGCTTGGTCCCGGCGACATCCCCGCGAGGGGAGAGATGGAAGCGGCTTCTTAACGGATCCGGGCTAGTAAGGGAGCCTCCGGATCGGACGGCGCTCGGAGTAGCTGAGGCTCAGCCCACCAGCGCCGTGAGGCAGGTCCCGAACAGGGTGACGAAGGTCATGGTCGCCATGAACTTGATGTCGTCGATGCGCTGGCTCATTGCCTGAACTCCGTTGCGGCTCCTTCGCGGCCGCCGTGATCGTTAAATAACCCCTAACCTTGTGCAGTGGGATTGCGCGGTGCGTTTCGTCACCATTGCTCCCGCTATCCCAGACGCCGCTCGGCGAAACATCCTTAACGACAACTTGGCGGTTGACTGTTGCCGCCCGGCTGATCTGGGACATGCCGAACGCACGAAGCCCCTCGTGGTTGCGTTTCGCTCTTCGCTTGAGGCGGCCAGGCGTTCCGCACCGGCCGCTCCGGGAACGAGAAAGCCCCGCCGTGGCGAGCACGGCGGGGCTTTCCTTGTCGAAGTCCGTAGAGCGGCGCGGTTTACTTCGGCGCGGCGCTGGCGGCCGGGGCCGCGGGAGCCGGGGCGGCGCCGGCCGAGCCCTGCTGCTCCAGCTTCTTGCGCATGTCTTCGCTGCGCTTCTCCATCTCGGCCTGGAGCTTCTTCTGCTGCTCCTCGAGCACCTTCGGGTCGATGGCCGGGCCGTCGAAGGCCTTGCCGAAGCCGGTGAGCGGCACCGCGAACACGACTTCGCGCTGGGTCTGGTTCTGGACCCGGACGTTGAGCGTCGTGCCCTTCTTGAAGCCGGTCATCAGCTCGTTCGAGACGCCGCCGGCCTCGGCGAAGCAGCCGTTGGGGAAGCAGACCGCGAACTTGCCGCCGGTCACTTCCTTGCCGTCGACATCGAAGCGCATGCCGGGCGCCAGCATCAGGCCGAGCGGCAGCAGGAAGCGAACGACCTTCACCTCCTGCTTCGTCGCGGCGTTCTTCATGTCGTAGACCGCGACGGCGAGCACCGGCTGGCCGTTATCCGACACGAAGTCGCGGGTGGTGTAGCAGACGTCGGTGCCCGAACCCTGATCCTTACCGCAGACCTTGGTCCAGTCGGCCTGGCTCGGCTCGGACTTCACATTGATGAGCTGCGGGCCGGCAGCCTGACCCTGCTGCTGGGCCGGCGCGGCCGGCTGGGCCTGCGCGGGGGCCGGGGCCGGGGCCGGGGTCGGAGCGGCCGGCTTCTTCTGCGCGAACGCGGTTCCGCCCAGGCCGGCGCCCAGGCCCGCCATGGCGAGGATCGCGGCCACGCGCAGTGGGCGCGCGGAAGGCTTGGCCATGGAGAACTTGGCAAGGAACATCGGCGTTATGACCCCTTCAACGGATGGCGCGTAGATACGTGACGCGGTGCTCACTCGGTCCGCTGCGGCCTCGTGGGATGGCCGCAGGCCCGGCCGATCGGTCCGAGGCGCGGCCTTCCTGGCGGTGCGCCGGATCGGCAGAGGCAGCCTCGGGCGCGGCACGATTTCTACCCGAACGAGACGGCGGCCTGCTTTCCCCTGGAATGCGGCGAAGGCATGACGCCTGCGCCCTACACCCCTGCAACCGCCGCCTCAAGTCGCATGCCCGGCCCACTTGCGGATTAGAAGGGCCGTTTGGCCGGTTTCTCGCCTCGAGAGGTCGTGTTCGGGCCCCGCCGGGTCATCAGGAGCCGGGCTCGGCGGCGGCGGTTGACCGGGCCTTGGGCGCGGCCTGCCGCCTCGCCTTCGCTGCCTGGGAGGCCGCATGGGACGGTTTTCGAACACGGGAACGATACTTTCGCAGGACGAGCCCGGGATTGCGTCGGCTTCACCGCGCGATGACGCGCGTGCTTTGGCCGATCAATCCAAATCGCGCAGGTGCCGCGCCGCGACGGCCGAGGCAGCGGTGCGGTTCTCGACGCCGAGCTTGGCGTAGATGCCTTCCAGGTGCTTCGTCACCGTGCGGGGGCTCAATCCCAAGATCTCGCCGATGTCGCGGCTCGACTTGCCGCGGGAGAGCCAGAGCAACACCTCCGCCTCGCGGCCGGTGATGGGCAGTCGCTCGCGCAGCCGTTCCAACCCGGCGGCGGCGGGATCGCCTGAGAGGCGCAGCAGGATCTCCGGCCCGGTGCGGCCGATGAAGCTCAAGGTATGGATGCGCCCCTGCGCGTCGGTGAGCGTGAGGGGTGTGGCGGTGCCGGCGAGGCACCTGGCCAGCCAGTCGCGCCCGCTCGGAGGGAGGCTCAGCGGCTCGCTCGCTCCGAGTGCGGCGAGCACCTGCGCGGCCTGCGGCGTGCACCACAGGACCGCGCCCGCGGCATCGACCGCGAACAAGGTCCGCCCGGCAGTGTCGAGCGCCGCCCGGGCGCTCTGCGCGGCCCGCGCGCTCGCGAGATGGACGCGGATGCGCGCCAGGATCTCGTCGGGGGCGATGGGCTTGGTGACGTAGTCGGTCCCGCCCGCGCCCAGGCCCTTTACGATATGCTCGGTCTCCGACAGCCCGGTCATGAAGATGACGGGCACGTGGGCGAGATGGCCCTTGGCCTTGAGCCGGCGGCAGGTCTCGAATCCGTCCATGCCCGGCATCACTGCGTCGAGCAGGATGATGTCGGGGGTGATCTCCTCCACGAGGTCGAGGGCGAGGTCGCCGCCTACCGCCACGAGCACCGTGGCGCCGGAGCGCTCGATCGCCTCGGTGAGGAAGCTGAGCGTATCGGGAGAATCATCGACGACGAGGACGATGTCGCGCCGCGTGTCAGGCATCGCGGGCCAACCCCTCCAGAACGCCGACATAGCGGCGCATGTCGTAGGCCGTCACCAGCCCGCGCATCTGCGCGATGAAGGCGGGCGGCACGGTGGCGTCGGTCTCCAACTCGGTGAGCTTGGCCTCGATGCCGCGCACATGGCCGATGCGGCCGAGGCGCAGCAGCGCGGCGACGTGCTCGGCCGGCACGGCTCCGCCGCGCGCCGCTTCTCCCCGCATCGCTTCGGCCGGACGCTCGGGGCGCACGATCGGGCGGGTTTCCGGGGCGGGGTCAGGCAGCGGGCGGGCGGTCCCCAGCAGCCCTGTGATCCTCTCCAAAAGATCCTGCATGTCGAACGGCTTGGCAATGATGTCGTCGTGCGGCGCATCCCGCCCCGCGGCTCGGGCTGATCTCGTGGACGTTGGCCGACATCATCGCGATCCGGGCGGTGAAACCGGTCTCGCGCAGCGTTCGCGCCACCTCCCAGCCGCTCATGCCCGGCATGGCGATGTCGAGCAGGACCAGCGCCGGCTCGCGCGCCTTCGCCAAAGCGAGGCAGGCCGGGCCGTCCGGCGCCTCGGCGACCGTGAAGCCGAGGGGTTCAAGGATCTCGCGCATCAGCGCGCGGTGGGCCGGATCGTCGTCGGCGACGAGAACGAGGCGGCCCGGCTCGGACAAGGCGGGCCGCACCACCGCCGCGGGGGCCGGCATCGCCGCGGGCGCCGGGCGGTTCACCGAGGCCAGCATCAGCCGCACCCGGAAGCAGGTGCCCTCCCCGACCCGGCTCTCCACGGTGATCTCGCCGCCCATCACCTGCGACAGCAGATGCGCGATGGTCAGCCCGAGCCCGGTGCCGGGCGCCGCGCGGGCGGCGGGCATCGAGCCGCGCTCGAACGGTTCGAAGATTCGGCCGAGATCGGCCTCCGGAATGCCGAGCCCGGTGTCGCGGATCGTGAAGACGGCGACCTGCCCGCGATAGGTCATCTCCAGCGCCACCTCGCCCTCGGGCGTGAACTTGATCGCGTTGGACAGCAGGTTGAGCAGGATCTGGCGCAGGCGCTTCTCGTCGGTCGCCACCACCGCCGGCAGGATCTCGGGCCGGGTGAAGCGGAAGGTCAAGCCCGCGCCCTCGGCCTGGAGCCGCACCATGTCGACGATCTGGGCGAGGAAGTCGGCGAGCCGGATCTCGTTGCGGTGGGTCTGGAGCCGGCCCGCCTCCATCCGTGAGATGTCGAGCAGGCCGTCGATCAGGCCCGAGAGATGCTGGGCGCTGCGGCGGATCACCCGGATGCCGTTGCGGCGGGGCTCGGGGATGCTCGGGTCGCCCTCCAGCAACTGCGCGTAGCCGAGCACGGCGTTGAGCGGCGTGCGCAATTCGTGGCTGATGCCGACGACGTAGCGGCTCTTGGCGAGGTTGGCGGCCTCCGCCGTTTCCTTGGCCTGCTGCAGCTTGGCGTCGGTAATCTTGTGGGCGGCGATCTCGGCCTCGTAGAGGGCGGTCTGGCGCGCGGTTTCCTCCTGCGCGACGCGGCGGCTCTCCTGGGCCAGCACGAACAGCCATGCGACCACGCCGAGAATCACGATCAGGATGAAGAACAGGCTGGTGAGCGCCGCGCGCAGGGTTTCACCATGCTCCGGATGCGCGGCGGCGGCCCCCGCATGGACGATGACGAGGATCAGCCCGATCACCGTGATCAGGGTCAGCATCAGCGCGATGTAGCGGCCGAGCGGCGCGCCGATCCAGGCGGCGGTGCGGGCGGGCAGCACGCGGGCGAGCGCGTCGTGGGCTTGCACCTCCAGCCGTCCGTGCGGCTTGCACAGGTCGCCGCAGCGGGCATCGAGCGAGCAGCACAGCGAGCAGATCGGCCCCGAATAGGCCGGGCACTGGGCCATGTCCTCGGCCTCGAACGGGTGCTCGCAGACCCGGCAGGTGATCTCCGTCCGATCCCAGGCGGTCTGCGGGTCGCGGGCGAGGTAGCGCTTGCCTCCGGTCGCGAAGGCGATGGCGGGTGCGGCGGCGAAGGCGGTGGCGAGCGCCAGCATCGGCGCGAAGGGCTGCAGCGCGTCACCGAACAGGCCGGCATGGATCAGGCAGCCGGCGAGCAGCGAGAGCACCATCGCTCCGGTGCCCACGGGGTTGATGGCGTAGAGATGCGCGCGCTTGAACTCGATGCCCGGCGGCGACAGCCCGAGCGGCTTGTTGACGGCGAGATCCGCGGCGAGCGCTCCGACCCAGGCCGAGACCACGCAGGCATAGAGCGGCAGCGTGCTCTCGATGGTCTTGTCGATGCCGAGTTCCATCAGCAGCAGCGCGATGGCGACGTTGAACACGAGCCAGACCACCCGGCCCGGATGGCTGTGCGTGAGGCGCGAGAAGAAGTTCGACCACGCGATCGAGCCGGCATAGGCGTTGGTCACGTTGATCTTGAGCTGCGAGATCACCACGAACAGGCCGGTCAGCGCCAGCGCGACGCCGGGCGAGCCCGAGACGTAGCCGAAGGCGACCGCGTACATCTGCGTCGGCTCGGCGGCGCGCTCCGGTGAAACGCCATGGCCGAGCGCCAGCACCGTGAGGAAGGCGCCGAGCAGGATCTTGAACATGCCGGGCACGATCCAGCCGGCGCCCGCCGAGAGTACCCCGACCCACCAGCGCCAATCGCCCCTCCCCTGCGGCGGCGGCATGAACCGCAAGAAGTCGACCTGCTCGCCGACCTGGGCCAGCAGCGCCAGCAGGATGCCGGAGGCGAGCCCGAACAGGCGCAGGTCGAAGCCTGCGCCCGCGGCTTCCAGGCCGGGATAGCCGGTGAAGGCTTCGAACGGCACCGGCCCCGAGAGCCAGATGCAGAGGAGCGGCAGCAGGTTGAGGCCGATCCAGAGCGGCTGCGTCCAGAGCTGGAACCGGCTGATGAGGCGGATGCCGTAGATCACCAGCGGGATCACCGCCCCCGCACTGACGATGTAGCCGATCCACAGCGGCAGGCCGAAGCAGAGCTGCAGCGCCAGCGCCATGATCGCGGCTTCGATGGCGAAGAACAGGAAGGTGAAGCCGGCATAGATCAGCGAGGTGATCGTCGAGCCGAGATAGCCGAAGCCTGCTCCGCGGGTGAGCAGGTCGATATCGACCCCGTAGCGCGCGGCGTAGATCGTGATCGGCGCGGCGGTGGCGAAGATGATGAGCCCGACGACGAGCACGGCGGCGAAGGTGTTGGTGAAGCCGGTGGCGAGCACCAGCGTGCCGCCGATGGCTTCCAGCGCCAGGAACGAGAGCGAGCCCAAAGCCGTCTGCGCGATGCGGAAGGACGACCAGCGCCGCGCCTTCTTGGCGGTGAAGCGCAGGGCATAGTCTTCCAGCGTCTCGTCGGCGACGAGGCGGTTGTAGTCCCGACGGATCGGGATGATGGACCGGGCGCTCAGGGGGCCGTCCTCACGATGGGCGGATCACCGGCTTGCAACGGACGTGCCGGCCAAGAGCCTGTCCAACTGTCCGTCACGGCGGGGCACGGACATCCCTAACGCCCGCTGCTCACGGAATCGAGAGCGGTACGCTACGGTCCGGTCTGCCGGGCGGACATACGCAAAACAGCGTATGGGTGCGCCGCATCATCAAGCCTAGCCTTCCCCTCGTTCGAGCACGGCCGCCGACCGGCAGAGCCGTGCCGAGACGAGATACAGGGGTTGAGGCACGATGGCGGACGACAAGAAGGGCCTGGACTCGGCCCTGCGGCGCAAGCTTCTCATGGGTCTCGCGGGGCTTCCCGCGCTGGCGATGATGCCGCGGATGGCGTTCGCCGCCGCGCCGACCTCGGCCGTCAACACGACCGGGCTCGCGGTGACCGACAGCGAGGTCACGGTCGGCATCCTGCACTCGGCCACCGGCACGATGGCGATCTCCGAGACCGGCTCGATCCAGGCCGAGAAGCTCGCGATTGCCCAGATCAACGAGATGGGCGGCGTGCTCGGCCGCAAGATCAAGGTGATCCAGGAGGACGGCGCCTCCGATTGGCCGACCTTTGCCGAGAAGGCCAAGAAGCTCCTCGTCAACGACCATTGCGCCGCGGTGATGGGCTGCTGGACCTCCGCCTCGCGCAAAGCCGCGCTGCCGGTCTTCGAGCAGTATAACGGCCTGCTCTACTACCCGACCTTCTACGAGGGCCTGGAGCAGTCCAAGAACGTGATCTACACCGGCCAAGAGGCGACGCAGCAGATCCTCGCCTCGCTCGACTGGGTCGCCAAGGAGAAGGGCGCCAAGTCGTTCTTCATGGTCGGCTCGGATTACATCTGGCCGCGCACCTCGAACAAGATCGCCCGCAAGCATATCGAGAACGTGCTCAAGGGTACGGTCGCCGGCGAGGAGTACTTCCCCCTCGGCCACACGCAGTTCAATTCGGTCATCAACAAGATCAAGCTCAAGAAGCCGGACGTGATCTTCGCCGACGTGGTCGGTGGCTCGAACGTGGCGTTCTACAAGCAGCTCAAGGCGGCCGGTATCGACCTCAACAAGCAGACCCTGCTGACGATCTCGGTCACCGAGGACGAGATCGACGGCATCGGCGGCGACAACATCGCCGGCGCCTATTCCTGCATGAAGTACTTCCAGTCGCTGAAGAACCCGAACAACGAGAAGTTCGTCGCTGCCTTCAAGAAGATGTGGGGCGACAAGACCGTCATCGGCGACGTGACCCAGGCCGCCTATCTCGGCCCGTTCCTTTGGAAGATGGCGGTGGAGAAGGCCGGCTCCTTCGATGTCGACAAGGTCGCAGCGGCGTCCGCCGACATCGAGTTCAAGGAGGCGCCGGAAGGCTACGTGAAGGTTCACCCGAACCATCACCTTTGGTCGAAGACCCGCGTGGCCAAGGCCCTGCCGAGCGGCCAGTTCGAGGTGGTCTACGAGAGCCCCGAGCTGATCGAGCCGAACCCCTTCCCGAAGGGCTACCAGTAGTCGCGGACGCTCCGGTCCCCTCCCCCGCGGGAGGGGACACCCGCGATATGACGGGCGTGGCCCGACACTTGCTGCGCTCTCCCAGAAAATTCCGCCGGAGTCACAAGCCATGTTCGGCGACTATTCGCTCGCAGACCTCAGCTCGATCTTCGTGATGCAGGGCTTCGCAGGTCTGATCCTGTTTTCCGTCTACGTGCTGATGGCGTTGGGTCTGGCGATCATCTTCGGCCAGATGGGCGTCATCAACATGGCCCACGGCGAGTTCATGATCCTGGGCGCCTACGTCACCTATCTCTGCTCGACCTTCTTCCAGACCTACCTGCCCTCGCTGTTCGGCGCGTATTTCTTCGTCGCCATGGCATTGGCCTTCCTGGCCTCGGGAGCGATGGGGATGCTGGTGGAATGGGCGCTGATCCGCCACCTCTACAAGCGCCCGCTCGATACGCTGCTCGCGACCTGGGGCCTCTCGCTGATCCTGCAGCAGGCCTACCGTACGATCTTCGGCCCGCGTGAGGTCGGCGTCGAACTGCCCTCGTGGATGATGGGCTCGATCCCCGTCACCGATTCCATCGAGGTGCAGATCAACGGCCTGTTCGTGATCGCGGTCACCGCCGTCATCACCGTGGGCGTCGCGGTGCTGATGTACCGCTCGCGCTTCGGTGCGCAGATCCGCGCGGTGATGAGCAACCGCCCGATGGCGGGTGCCGTCGGCATCGATACCGAGAAGGTCGATCGCACCACCTTCGGCCTCGGCTGCGGCATCGCCGGCATCGCCGGTTCGGCCTTCACGATGATCGGCTCCACCGGGCCGACCTCGGGCCAGCTCTACATCGTCGATACCTTCCTGATCGTGGTCTTCGGCGGCGCGGCGAGCCTGCTCGGCACCATCGCCTCGGCCTTCTCGATCTCGCAGACCCAATCCACCCTCGAATTCTTCCTCTCCGGCTCGATGGCCAAGGTGCTCACCCTGCTCGCGGTGGTGGGAATCCTGATGCTGCGGCCGCAGGGCCTGTTCACCCTCAAGGTCCGTCGCTGAGGAGCGCGCCCCGATGACGAACCAGAAGACAAGTCCCATGCAGTCCCTGTCGAAGGCGGTCACCGTCAACGACAACCCCTTCATGAAGCCGGTCGAGTGGGTCAGCCTCGCGCTGCTGGCCGGCGTGATCCTGGTGGTCCTGCCGCTCGTGCTCGACGGCTTCCGCCTCAACCTCGTCGGCAAGTATCTCACCTACGCCTTCGTCGCCCTCGGCCTCGTCATCTGCTGGGGCTATGCCGGCATCCTCTCGCTCGGCCAGGGCGTGTTCTTCGGCCTCGGCGGCTACTGCATGGCGATGTACTTGAAGCTGGAGGCTTCGAGCGTCGAAAATACGAAAATCCAGTCAACGCCGGGCATTCCCGACTTCATGGACTGGAACCAGATCACGGAGCTTCCGTGGTTCTGGCACCCGTTCCAGAGTCTGCCGCTGACGCTGCTCCTCGTCGTCGCGGTGCCGGTGGCCTTCGCCTTCCTCATCTCGGTGGCGATGTTCAAGCGCCGCGTTGGCGGCACCTACTTCGCCATCATCACCCAGGCCATCGCCGCGATCCTGACGATCCTGATCGTCGGCCAGCAGGGCTACACCGGCGGCATCAACGGCATCACCGATCTGCGCACCCTCCACGGCTGGGACATCCGCCAGGATAGCGCGAAGTTCGTCCTCTACTTCGTCAATGGCGGCCTGCTGATCGGCTGTATCCTGATGGCGCAGTACGTGAAGAAGTCGAAGCTCGGGCGCATTCTCGTCGCCATGCGCGAAAAGGAGGACCGGGTCCGGTTCTCGGGCTACTCGGTGGCGGGCTTCAAGGTGTTCGCCTACTGCCTCGCGGCTGCCTTCGCCGCGATCGGCGGGGCGATGTTCACCCTCCAAGTCGGGTTCATGTCACCCTCCTTCGTCGGCATCGTGCCCTCGGTCGAGATGGTGATCTACACCGCGGTCGGCGGGCGCCTCTCGCTCTTCGGCGCGGTCTGGGGAACGCTGCTGGTCAACTGGGCCAAGACGAGCTTCTCCGAATCCTTCCCCGACCTCTGGCTGTTCGGCCTCGGCGGCCTGTTCATCGCCGTGGTGCTGATCTTCCCCAACGGTCTCGCCGGCATCTGGCGCGAGCACATCGAACCCCGCCTGTTCCGCAAGGCCAAGGGTCTGGCCCCCGTCGCCGGCCCCGCCCTGCCCCACGGCACCCCGGCCGAGTGAGGACGAAACCCATGAACGCGGCCATCCTTCCTTCATCCGCCCCCATCGGTACGCCCGCCGACGAGAAGGACTTCCTGCTGGCGGTCGAGGCGCTGACCGTCTCCTTCGACGGGTTCAAGGCGGTCAACGACGTGTCGTTCTACGTCGATCCGGACGAGATCCGGGTCATCATCGGCCCCAACGGCGCCGGCAAGACCACGGTGCTCGACCTGATCTGCGGGCGGACCAAGGCCAGCGCCGGCTCGATCAAGTACAAGGGCCAGGAGCTGACCAAGCTCTCCGAGAGCGCGATCGTCCAGGCCGGCGTCGGGCGCAAGTTCCAGACGCCCTCGATCTACGACGACCTGACGGTGTTCGAGAATCTCGAGATCTCGTTCCCCCGCGGCCGCTCGGTGTTCGGGGCGCTGACCTTCAAGCGCGACGCCGAGGTGCGCGACCGCATCCACGAGATCGCCCAGACCATCTTCCTCAAGGACCAGCTCGACGAGCGGGCCGAGTTCCTGAGCCACGGCCAGAAGCAGTGGCTGGAGATCGGCATGCTGCTGATCCAGGACCCGGAGCTGCTGATGCTCGACGAGCCGGTCGCCGGCATGAGCGTCGGCGAGCGCATCAAGACCGCCGAACTCTTGAACCAGATCATCAAGGGCCGCTCCGTGCTCGTCATCGAGCACGACATGAAGTTCGTCGAGGACATCGCCCACCGCGTCACCGTGCTCCACCCAGGGCAAGGTGCTCTCCGAAGGGTCGATGGAGCGGGTCAAAAACGACCCGAAGGTCATCGAAGTCTATCTCGGCCACTGAGGGCGAACGGATCATGCTCCAGACTTCCCCCTCCCCGCTCGTGCCGCCGGTCGTGCCCGGCACCCAAGCCATGCTGTCGATCTCCGACCTCCACTCGGCCTACGGCCAGAGCGAGGTGCTCCACGGCATCGATCTCGACGTCGCGCCGGGCGAGATCGTCGCCGTGATGGGCCGCAACGGCATGGGCAAGTCGACGCTCATGAAGACGCTCATGGGCATCGTGCCGACGAAATCCGGCACGATCACCGTGGACGGCACCGACGTCACCAGCCTGAAGAGCCATGCTCGCGTGGCCAAGGGGCTGGCCTACGTGCCGCAGGGCCGGATGATCTTCTCGACCATGACGGTGCAGGAGAACATCGAGACGGGCCTCACCGTCACCGGTTCGCGCAAGGTGCCGCAGGATCTCTACACGATGTTCCCGGTGCTGCTGGAGATGAAGGGCCGGCGCGGCGGCAACCTGTCGGGCGGCCAGCAGCAGCAGCTCGCCATCGCCCGGGCGCTCGCCAGCAAGCCGAAGGTTCTGCTTCTCGACGAGCCGACGGAGGGTATTCAACCCTCGATTATTCGCGAAATGGGGCGTACGCTGAAGAAGATTCGCGACGAGCGCGGTCTGTCGATCGTCGTCTCGGAGCAAGTGCTGAGCTTTGCCATGGACGTGGCCGACCGGGTTCTCGTGATCGAGAACGGCTCGATCGTCCACGAGAGTCTGCGTGCCGACATCGACGAGGCGCAGGTCGCCCGCTTCCTCTCGGTCTGAGGATCTTCGCGATGGCCGATTACGAGATCTTCGAGCTCGGCGACGTCGTCCTGCAGTCGAAGCAGACGATCCGCGGCGCGCGGCTCGCCTACAAGACCTACGGCACGCTCAACGCCGCGAAGGACAACGTCATCGTCTATCCGTGCTGGTATTCCGGCACGCATCTGGAGAACGAGTGGCTGATCGGGCCGGGCAAGGCGCTCGATCCGGACCGGTACTTCATCATCGTGCCGAACATGTTCGGCAACGGATTGTCGTCCTCGCCGAGCAACACGCCGGCCCCCTTCAACGGGCCGCGCTTTCCCAAGGTCACGGCCTACGACAACGTGGTGCAGCAGCATCGGCTGGTGACGGAAGTCTTCGGCATCGAGCGGATCAAGCTCGTCACCGGCTGGTCGATGGGCGCGCTCCAGACCTTCCACTGGGGCGCGATCTTCCCGGAGATGGTCGAGCGCATCCTGCCGTTCCAGGGCTCGGCCAAGTGCTCGCGGCACAACTTCGTCTTCCTGGAGGGCGTCAAGGCGGCGCTCCAGGCGGATGCCTCCTTTGCCGATGGGTTCTACGCTGAACAGCCGCAGAAGGGCCTGCGCGCCGCCGCCCGGGTCTACGCCGGCTGGGGCTTCTCGCAGACCTTCTACCGGGTCGAGGCCGACCTGAAGCAGATGGGCTACGCCTCGCTCGAAGACTTCCTCGTCGGCTTCTGGGAAGGCTGGCTGCTCGAAAAGGACGCCAACAACCTGCTCGCCATGCTCTGGACTTGGCAGAACGGCGACATCTCGAACAACGACCTCTACGGCGGTGATCTCAAGAAGGCGCTCGGCGCGATCAAGGCCAAAGCTTTCGTGATGCCGGCTTCGACCGACCTGTATTTCCCACCCGAAGACAGCGCCATCGAGGTCGAACACATGCCGAACGCGGAGCTACGCACGGTCGAGACCTATTGGGGCCACTTCGCCGGCGGCCCCGGCACGTCCCCGGAGGACATCAAGGTGTTGGATGCGGCGCTGAAGGAGCTGCTCGCCAGCTGAGCCATCAGCGGGGCGCCCCGGCGGCCCGCCCGAACCGATCCGGCGCCGAACCCGCGCCGGATGAACGAAGAGCGACAACAACGATCCACGGGGGCGGCCGGACCAGCACCGGACACGCAACGGGGACGGCTGCCAAAAATCCGGACAGTAAAGGAGTAAAGGAAATGCCCGAGACCCTGATCAAGGTCGATCTCACGCAGTCGGCCTACGACAACGACATGGTGCACAACCGCTGGCACCCGGACATCCCGATGGTCGCGACCGTGAAGCCGGGCGACGACTTCATCGTCGAGACCTACGACTGGACCGGCGGCTTCATCAAGAACAACGATTCCGCCGACGACGTGCGCGACATCGATCTGTCGATCGTGCATTTCCTGTCCGGCCCGATCGGCGTCGAGGGTGCCGAGCCCGGCGACCTGCTCGTGGTCGATCTGCTCGATATCGGCGCCAAGCCCGAGAGCCAGTGGGGCTTCAACGGCTTCTTCTCGAAGAACAACGGCGGCGGCTTTCTCGACGAGCACTTCCCCCAGGCCCAGAAGTCGATCTGGGATTTCGAGGGCATGTTCACCAAGTCGCGCCACGTGCCCGGCGTGCGCTTCCCCGGTCTGATCCATCCCGGCCTGATCGGCTGTCTGCCCGATCCGAAGATGCTGGAGACCTGGAACACCCGCGAGAAGGCGCTCTACGACACCAACCCGAGCCGGGTGCCGGCGCTGGCCACCCTCCCCTTCGGCCCGACCGCGCATATGGGGCGGCTGAAGGGTGACGCGAAGGACAACGCCGCGGCCACGGGCGCCCGTACGGTGCCGGGGCGCGAGCATGGCGGCAATTGCGACATCAAGGATCTGTCGCGCGGCTCGAAGATCTACTTCCCCGTCTACGTGCCCGGCGCCGGCCTCTCGATGGGCGACCTGCATTTCAGCCAGGGCGACGGCGAGATCACCTTCTGTGGCGCCATCGAGATGGCGGGCTGGGTCCATCTCAAGGTCAGCCTGATCAAGGACGGCATGGCCAAGTACGGGATCAAGAACCCGATCTTCAAGCCGTCGCCGATCACCCCGAAATACGACGATCACCTGATCTTCGAGGGCGTCTCGGTCGACGAGTATGGCAAGCAGCATTACCTCGACGTCACGGTCGCCTACCGCCAAGCCTGCCTCAACGCGATCGAGTACCTGAAGAAGTTCGGCTACTCGGGCGCCCAGGCCTACTCGATCCTCGGCACCGCCCCGGTCCAGGGCCACATCTCCGGCGTCGTCGATATCCCGAACGCCTGCGCGACGCTCTGGATTCCGACCGGCATCTTCGACTTCGACATCAACCCGTCCGAGGCCGGGCCGACGAAGTTCCTCGACGGCTCGATCCAGATGCCGCTCTCGCCGGATCTCTGAATCTCTTGGTTTGCCGCTCTCTCCGGGCGGCAAACCGCACACACTTTGCCTGAGAGTGCTTGAGATGCCGGTCTACGATTACGCCTGCGAGAGTTGTGGTCCGTTCACGGTGCTGCGCCCGATGGCGCAGTTCAAGGACCCGCATGACTGCCCGGATTGCGGCGGGGAATGCCAGCGCGCCTTCCTCACCGCCCCGCGGATCTCCGGCATGGATGCAGGCCTCAAGGCGGCCCACGCCACCAACGAGCGCAGCCGCCACGAGCCGCGGCGCTCCGGTGCCCATGGGGCCGGTTGCGGCTGCTGCTCGCCGAAGAAGACGTCCGCCGCACCCGCGGCGGCCAAGAGCTTCCCGAACGCGCGGCCCTGGATGATCAGCCACTGATCGAACGGCCGTCTCGGCGGCGGGCGCCCGGTGTGCCCGCCGCTCCACATCCGGAAGGATGGATCGAACCGAAGAACAGCTCCGCGAGGGAGCCGCCGGCCGCGACACGACAAGCGGGACGAACCCTGTGGGCAGGCCGGCGCAGAGGACGGGTTGGGGACTGACGATGCTTGAGCGAATGACACAGACACGGGCCAGACGCCGCCGCGGCGTGAGAATCGGAACGGCCGGAGCCCTGCTGGCGGCAAGCCTGACCACGGCGACCGGCGTCTCGGCGCAGCAACCCTCGCCGGTGGGCCAGTTCAACGATCAAACCCAGCCGCGCACCGATCCGCGCATCGCCGAGAAACCCAGCGATCCCGTCCGCGTCGGCCCGCTGGCACCCTGGGCCACCCACATGGCCGAGCGCGGGCTCACCTTCGACATCAACATCTACAACTTCTACCAAGCCAACCCCTCCGCCGGCCTGCGCACGGGAGAGCAGTCGAACTCGACCTACTTCGTCCTCTCCATGACCGCCGACATGCAGCGCATCGCCAACATCAGTGGCGGCACCATCAAGTTCACCCAGACCTTCTTCGGCAACGTCCGCAACCTCAACATGGCCGCCGATATCGGCGACACCACGGTCGGCTACCAGCCGCCGTTCAACCCCAACAACAACCGCCTGTCGCTGCTCACCTACCAGCAGAAGCTGCTTGATGACCGCCTCGTCATCGAGGTCGGCCGCACCCACCCCGATCGCTACTACGGCCTGCCGCCGTGCAACTCGATCAATTCCTGCTTCCAGGACCTGTTCTACATCAACGCCGGCTTCACCTCGCCGCTCTACGCGGTCTGGGGCGCGAACGCCGCCTACCAGCTCTCGCCGACGAGCTACGTCCAGGCCGGCGCCTTCTCGGTGAACCCCGGCACCAACGCGCTGTCGGGCTACGATTTCGGCTACGAGCGGCTCTCGGGCGCGCTGGTGATGACCGAGATCGGCACCAAGACCGACTACACCATGACCGCCTATCCCGGCCGCGCCTCGCTCACCGGCTTCTTCAACACGGCCGATCACGACGACAACTTCAAGACGGTGTTCGGCACCTCGAAGGGCCTGAACCCCGGCGCCCCGGTGCTGCAGAAATCGGGCACGTCCGGCATCGTGCTCACCGGCACGCAGACGATCTGGCGCGCCGATGGCGGTCTGGTCGCCAACCCGCACCCGACCGCGATCTCGCTCTATACCGGCACGGGCTATTCCTTCGACCCGACGGTGCCGATCCGCTTCAACTCGTTCGTCGGCGTGCGCCTCGACGCGCCCGACCAGAGCCGGCCCAACGACAGCTACGGCCTGAAGATGAACTGGCAGCGCCTGTCGGAGAACTACACGCAGTTCCTGTCTGACGCGAACTTCATCTCGGGCGGCTCGGGTGCCCCGTATTCGCGCGACAAGTTCGTGTTCGAAGCCAACGCGCACTTCGATGTCGGCGCGGGGGTGATCATCGAGCCGGTGGTCCAGTACGTGGTCAACCCGAACTCGTTCTGGAACCCCTTCACCGCGCGGCGCGCCAAGGACGGCTTCTATGCCGGCGCCACCCTCGTCGTCCCGCTCGGCACCCTGCTCGGCCTCGCTCCGGGCTAGCCCTTTTTCCGAGCCAAGAAAGGGGGCTCGCGCGACGGGCCCCTCCCCTCAAACCAACCGGAGGAAACACCGCCATGATGCACGGTGATATCTCGTCGAGTCAGGACAGCGTCGGCGTCGCCGTCGTGAACTACAAGATGCCCCGGCTGCACACCAAGGCCGAGGTGTTGGAAAACGCCAAGAAGATCGGCGACATGATCATCGGGATGAAGGCCGGTCTGCCGGGCCTCGATCTCGTGATCTTCCCCGAATACTCGACCCACGGCATCATGTACGACGCGGGCGAGATGTACGAGACCGCCTCCTCCATCCCCGGTGCGGAGACCGACATCTTCGCCGACGCCTGCCGCAAGGCCAAGGTCTGGGGCGTGTTCTCGCTCACCGGCGAGCGCCACGAGGAGCATCCGCGCAAAGCCCCCTACAACACGCTCATCCTGATGAACGACCAGGGCGAGATCGTGCAGAAGTACCGCAAGATCATGCCCTGGACCCCGATCGAGGGCTGGTATCCCGGCGACCGCACCTACGTCTCGGATGGCCCGAAGGGCCTCAAGATCAGCCTGATCATCTGCGACGACGGCAACTATCCCGAGATCTGGCGCGACTGCGCGATGCGCGGCGCCGAACTCATCATCCGCTGCCAGGGCTACATGTACCCGGCCAAGGAACAACAGGTTCTGATCTCGAAGGCGATGGCATTCGCCAACAACACCTACGTCGCGGTGGCCAACGCCGCCGGGTTCGACGGCGTCTACAGTTATTTCGGCCACTCGGCGATCATCGGCTTCGACGGTCGGACGCTGGGCGAGTGCGGCGAGGAGGAGATGGGCATCCAGTACGCCGCACTCTCGAAGTTCCTGATCCGCGATTTCCGCGCCCACGGCCAGTCGGAGAACCACCTCTTCAAGCTGCTTCACCGCGGCTACACCGGCATGATCAACTCGAAGGAGAACCGGCACGGGATGTCGGAATGCCCCTACGACTTCTACCGCCGCTGGATCGAAGACCCCGACGGCACCCGCGACGCGGTGCGCGCCATCACCCGCTCCAGCGTCGGCACCGAGGAATGTCCGATCGAGGGCATCCCCTTCGTCGGCAAGGGCGAAGGCCCGCCCGACCCGCGCTGAACCCGGCTCGAGCCGAAGCGCCACATCACGCGGCCGAGCGCCCTCCACCCGGACCGGGCGGAGGGCGTTCTCCGTCTGTGCGCATGCGGGACGTTTATCGGTGATCTCCCGCGTGACTCGTTGCCTTCGTTGACCGAATTTTTTTGGCGAAGGAGCGTGTTTGTCGGCGGGGGAGTGCAATGTCTTTCGGCTGGGGGATGCCGGCCCGTCCCGTTGTTCCGGCTATTGACGACACCCCCGGCCGATCGCGCCGACCTCGCGCTGCGTGATGTCGGGGACGGGACGAATGCCGTGATCGCCTACACGATGACCCTGCCTGTCGTTAGCCAATCTGAAGTAATCGATATTGATGGCCATCCGTACCAACAGCGTCGATCTTCCCGGCGACCGAGCACTCCCCCTTCGGCCTGTTCGATGTTCCGTCCCTTTGCGTGGTGGTACGCCTGAGAGCGCACCGAGAGACGCGCTATGGGACAGGTTCTCCACGGCAGCGCCACAACGACTAAGGCGATCCGTCTGGCAATCCAAACTCGTCAAGAGAGCGTGAGAGCGGCGTCCAGCGCGACGGCGTCAGCCCGGCCACACTTCAGAAGTGGCGTGGTCGGGAGACATCGGCGGATGCGCGCATGGGGCCGAAGGAAGCGCAGTCCACCGTCCTGAGCCCGGAGGAGGAAGCCATCGTCGTTGCCTTCCGGCGGCATATTCTTCTGCCGTCGGACGATTGCCTTGATGCGCTCCAGCCCAGCGTCGAGATCGCCTTCGTCGATCAGGGCTACACCGGCGAGAAGCCGGCCACAGCCGCGCGAGTGGAGGGGAATCAATACCAGAGGTTTTCCCCTCCACCGCCGCGCACAGAGGTCTTGAGGCTCCAGCCCGATACGATCAGGCCGGATTCGCCACTAGACGCGTTCAATCTCGAGATAGCCGATCACGCCCATCGCGTCCTCTGTGTAGGTTGTCTGCCGGACCTCGGCTGGCTCGAGGTCCTGCGCGAAGCCTTCGATTTCCTCACGGGAGCGGTACAACAGGTACCAGTCCATGAAGACTTCCATGTAAGCCTCCTCTGGGACGCCCCAGAGAAAGTTCGGAATGAGGAGCCGTCCGCCTTCGTTGAGGTGCTCGAAGAGAATGCGCGTCAGGCGCGCCGCGACCCTTGCATCGAGATAGTCGTAGAGCCCGGCAGCATAGATGAGGTCAAAGCGGCCCAGGTCCGTCTTTTCCGAGAGAATGTTTCGGACGGTGACCTGTCGCGTCTCGATCGCATCTGAGATCGAGCTGCGGTATCCATCGACAACCGCAAGGCTGGAAGCGTCTTGATCGGTTGCGAGGAGACGCCCAACCCGTCCGTCCGTCAGGGCGATGCTGAGTTCCGCCTCGCGCAGATGGCCGCTGGCGACCGACAAGATCGAGGGTCGCTCCCGGCGTGCCGCGGCCTCGTCGATCTTCCCGGCCAAGATGGACCGGCGGTGGCGCACCGCTTCGCATGCCGTCACACCCACGGTGAACGTCATGACTGTGCGCCCGGCCTCCGTCGCAGCTTCCTGCGAGGGCCGCGCGGTTGGGTGGCGATAGACGAAGTCGAGAAGCCCGGCATCTCCGGGGTATCCACGGGGCTTCGTGAACGAGTGGCGCGTGAAGGGGCACTCGTGAACGAGGCTGGCCAGGGCATGCGCGCGGGCCGCCGGCAGCACGGCTTCCCGCCATGTCCGGTCGCTGAAGGTCTCCTTCAGCACCCTGAGCAGATCGATGACCGCGTCCGTCAGCCCCGTGTAATTTCCCGGAACCGCAAGTCCGAGGAGGCTGGTCAAGGCGCGGCTGACGTCATCCGCCACCACCGGATAGAGCGCCGCCGGCAGCTCCGTGGGGATCCGACCGCCGTCGAGTCGTGATCGTTCAAACGCCCTGAGCGAAGCGAAATCGCGCAAGCGATCAGGGTCACGAGATAAAGAAAGTTGCCCACTCGACATGCTCGACCGCCCTTAGCCCCGACGCCGGAGCGCATCCGGGTCTTATGGTTAAGGTTAATGAATGGTTAAGCTTTGTCCAGAGGCTTGTCGCGCTTGTTCAAGGGCTTCGTATATCCGTGCCTGTAGGCAGCGCGTCCGTATCTCGACGCGCTTTTTCGCTCTTATGTGAGCGTTTTTCGCTCTGATCCGGCGGTGTGCGGCCTGCTCAGCGCTGCCGGGGCCTGTGCCGTGCGCGCCGCACCGGCCGATCAGGGCGCGGCACAGCCAAAGATCCCGAATGATGACGCATCAAGGATTTGATACCCAGGCAGTGCGATCCACAGCGATGGAGCCCGCATTAAGGGTTTTGGGACACCGCGTTGGTATCGATGCTGGATGAGGCTCGGTCCACGATGAACAGCGATACGCTCGATTTACTCGATCAGGAGCTCGGCAAGCGTTGGTTTCAACGCCGTTCGCCGATTCTGAATGCCGCTTTCAGGGCGCAATACGCACAGGCGATGCGCGAAGAGATGGGTCGCGCGTGTCAGTTGGTGGGCCTGCTCTACGTCGCGTTCGGCGTGATGGATGCGCTCCTCATCCGCGACATGCTCCCCTACCTCATCGCGCTGCGTCTCGTGCTCGGCGTGGGCTACGTCACTTCGATCATGCTGCAGGTCCGTCGCGGCGCCGATACGCAGACCCTCGAACTTCAGTGCTCACTCGGCATCTATGTCGGCTTCGCAGCCTGGCTCTATCTTGCGACCCAGAGCTCCGATGAAACAGCGATCCTCTACTATGCCGGATACGGCTTGATCTTCATGCTGGTCGCAAATCTGTTTTTCAACCTCAGTTTTAGGTTCGCCCTGCTCTCGTCAGGTCTGATCACCGCGACATTCCTGTTCTGGGCCCTCCGTTCGAACGGAAATTTATCCTACATTATCTGCTTTAGTTCCTTATATATACTGAGCTTTCTGCTCACGGCGTTCCTCAATCTCAAGTACAATCGAGAGCGGTACCGCGTGCATTTGAACGCGTGCCGGGCCGAGTTGCAGCAGCGTGAGGTCGTCCAACGCGGCGAGGAGCTGTTCCGGCTGTCCACGACCGACGTCCTGACGGGCTTGGCCAACCGCCGTGCGATCGACAGCGTCCTGCAGGAACTCTGGCTCGCCAATATCAACTCGGGGCAGGCGTTCGGCGTGATCCTGATCGATGTCGATTTCTTCAAGCTCTACAACGACCGCTACGGGCATCAACGGGGCGATAGCTGCCTCGCCGCTTTGGGTGAGGCGATGCGCGGCGCTGCCGATAAGAGGCGGTATGCCATCGGGCGCTTCGGAGGCGAGGAATTCGCGGCGCTGTTTCAGGCGGATTCAGCCGAACAGGTTCTCGAATTCGCTGAGGAGGTTCGTCAGGCCGTCGAGGCGTTGCAGATCCCCCATGCAGCACGGCGTGATCCGCTCTCCCATGTCACGGTGAGCATCGGAGCGGCATTCTCTGCGGATGTCGCGGAGGATAAGCCGGAGCGTGCGATTTCCGCAGCTGACGACGCTCTCTATGTCGCGAAGGAAGAAGGCCGCAACCGCGCGCGAATCTTCAATGCGAGGATGCGCCATAGCACCGAGAGCGATGATCTGAATGCGGAGATGCTCCGAGCGGCTGTCACGGACGGGCGCATATCCGCGGTCTTTCAGCCCATCGTCGATGTCTCAAGCGGACGCATCTGGGCCGCGGAAACGCTGATGCGGCTCAAGGACACGCAAGGCCGTGCGATCTCCCCGGAAACGTTCATCCCTGTCGCCGAGCGCACGGGCGCCATTCTTGAGATGGGCGCATGGATCCTGCGTCAGGCTTGCGACCTTCTCGCGAGCGAGCCCGAACTACCCATCGTCAGCGTGAACATCTCCGCACGACAAATTTCCGAACCGAACTTCATCAGTTCCGTCGAAGCCATCGTCCGAGCCGCCGGCATCGCTCCGTCACGCCTTGCTCTGGAGATCACCGAGAGTGGGGAGATCAGTGGCAATCCAGAAGTCGCTCAATTGATGGATCGGCTCAACACGATCGGAATCCGCGTTTGGCTGGATGATTTCGGGACGGGTTTTGCGGGCCTTACCTGCCTAAGTGAACTGCGTTTTGATATGGTGAAGATCGACCGTTTCTTTGTGCAGAGCTGTGATACCCCGCGTGGGGCAAAGCTGCTTAAAAACATCATCGATTTGGTCAACAATTGCGCTCAGAGGCCGATCGTCGAAGGCGTTGAAGAGGCGTGGCAGATCGACCTTGTATCCTCCTTCGGCGCGGATCTCTTTCAAGGCTACCACCTCGGCAGACCAATGCCCCGCAGCGAGCTTAAACTGATGCTTTCTGAGTATTTGTCTTCAAATAAGAATTTAGAGCTGCAGCACGGTAGTTAAGTGTATTGCCATCTATCTGGTGTGCTTGACTTGCGATTGCGTCGCACTTCAGCCAAGGCATTCGTGGATCTGCGCTCATCACGAAAAATGGAGCCCCGGAAATTCTCAGCGGCCTCAGGCCTGGGTCCGTCCAACAGTAAGATCCTAGCTGGTGCGGCATCCGCTTTCGAGGTGCCGCCCGGCTCGTAGGCGATAGCAAGGGCGCAAAGCTGGATGCCGATCCGGCGACCGGCTGACCTCAAGGTGCCCAGGCAATCCTAGGTATTGATGCGAAGAGGATTGTCACCCGTCCAGATTCGGATGGGGCGGCCTGCAAGAAGCTCACGGAACTTTGCGTCGCGTGTGCCGCCGCACGAGTGTATTGTGCAATCTGCGACACCATAGAGCTGCCTGATCAGGGAGTGATGATCATGCGTGCTATCTACGTGTTCCTACTTGCGCTTTCCCTCGCCACTGGGGCGTTCTGGGCAACGATGCTCATCAGCCCACCGAAGACAAGAGCGGCACCGACTGCCTTAGCCGATACGTGGGTGGTCAAGAAGGATCAGCCGCCGATCGCGGACGACTACGATCCAGAGTTCTGAATTGGGCTAAAAGACCTGCTACGGCCTATGCCGATACGTGGGGCGGCGGTCGCGTCATGTGCGATCGCGGGAAGGGGCACACTGCGAGCCGCGCTGATTGGCACCTCAGTTGTTGAGCGGTATCCCCATCTCCTGGTTCGTTATTGACACGGCCCCTGATGGTCAAAGACCGCGCCCAGCTCAATGGGTGCGACCATGTCGCTTCACATCGCTTCCGTGACCGCCGCTCTCATCGTCACAGCGCTCGGATTAGGCCTTCGCACGCGCGCCGCTCACATGCCGTGGCAGAAATCCTCGGTGCGATTGATGCCGGCTTTCACCTGATCCTCCGCCGGCCGAAGCGCAGTGCGTGGAAACAGCGAAGCTGCCCTCAGGGGCAAGCGCCGTCCCATGTGGCGCGCAACCGCGCCCCGATCCTGAACCCGGCCGCCGCGAACGGGAGGCAATTAGTTTCTTCAATCGTCCTCGCTGTGACGGTCTAACCGCGGAGGTCGGGCCCGCCTGTTCGGTGCCTGGGCAGCGTCGAGGAGGACGAAGATGGCGGCGACCCCGCGCGAGATCAGGCTGACGGAAGAGCGCCGGCGCCTCGACGTGATCTGGGAGGATGGCATGGCCTCCCGCCTGACGGCCGCGACGCTTCGTGCCCACAGCCGCAGCGCCGAGACCGTGCGTGCCGGGATCGACGGGCTCCCCCCCGCGCTGCCGCCCGACATCGCGATCACCGACATCGTGCCGGTCGGCGCCTACGCCGTGAACCTCGTCTTCTCCGACGGGCACGACCGCGGGATCTTCCCCTGGTCCTACCTGCGCGCGCTCGGCGACGACACGAGCCCGTGCGCGGCCGAACGCGCGGCAGCGTGAGGGAGACGGCGATGAGCGCAGCGCAAGACGCGATTCAGGACGCGACCTCGGAGGTCGCCTGCGACGTGCTGGTGATCGGCGGCGGCACCGCCGGGCCGATGGCGGCGCTGAAGGCCAAGCTGCGCAACCCGGCGGCCCGGGTGATCTTGCTGGAGAAAGCCAACGTCAAGCGCTCGGGCGCGATCAGCATGGGCATGGACGGGCTCAACAACGCCGTCATCCCCGGCTACGCCACGCCGGAGCAGTACACCAAGGAAATCACCATCGCGAACGACGGCATCTGCGATCAGGCGCCGGTCTACAAGTATGCCGAAAACTGCTTCGAGATCATCCAGGAACTCGACCGCTTCGGCATCCGCTTCCAGCGCGACGGCAACGGCGATTACGACGTCAAGAAGGTGCACCATCTCGGCACCTACGTGCTGCCGATGCCCAACGGCGACACCGTCAAGAAGGCGCTCTACCGGCAATTGCGCAAGGCGCAGGTGCTGATCTCGAACCGCTTCATGGCGACCCGGCTTCTCAACGCGCCCGACGGCGCGGTGGCCGGGGCGGTGGCGGTCAACACCCGCACCGCCGAGTTCCTGGTGATCCGCGCCAAGGCGGTGATCCTCTGCCTCGGGGCGGCCGGGCGGCTCGGCCTGCCGCATTCGGGTTATCTGTGGGGCACCTACGAGAACGCCGCCAATTCCGGCGACGGCTACTCGATGGCCTACCACGCGGGTGCCGGGCTCGCGAACCTTGAATGCTTTCAGATCAACCCGCTGATCAAGGACTATAACGGCCCCGCCTGCGCCTACGTCGCCGGGCCGTTCGGCGCCTACACCGCCAACAGCGAGGGCAACCGCTTCATCGAATGCGACTACTGGTCGGGCCAGATGATGCAGGAATTCTACAACGAACTCTCGAGCGGCAAAGGCCCGGTCTTCCTCAAGCTCGACCATCTCCACGCCGACACGGTCTCGGAAATCGAGACGATCCTGCACAAGGTCGAGCGGCCCTCGCGCGGACGCTTCCATGAGAACCGCGGCACCGATTACCGCCACCGCATGGTCGAGATGCACATCTCGGAGGTGGGCTTCTGCTCCGGCCACAGCGCATCGGGCGTGTTCGTCGACGAATTCGCCCGCACCACCGTGCCGGGCCTGTACTCGGCCGGCGACATGGCCAACGTCCCCCACAACTACATGCTCGGCGCCTTCACCAACGGGGCGGTGGCGGGCGAGCACGCCATCGACCATGCGGGCGCGATCGACCTGCCTGAGATCGATGCCGAAGCGGTGGCGCGCGAGCGCGAGCGGGTGCTGGCGCCGACGCAGCGCGAGGACGGCATTCCCCCGAACCAGATCGAGTACAAGACCCGCCGCTTCGTCAACGATTACCTGCAGCCGCCCAAGGTCACGGCGAAGATGGAGATCGGGCAGCGGCGCTTTGCCGAGATCCGCGAGGATCTGGAGACGCGGATGGTCGCCCGCGACAGCCACGAACTGATGCGGGCGCTGGAGGCGTCCTCGATCCTCGACTGCGCCGAGATGGCCGCCCACGCCTCGCTCTACCGCACCGAGAGCCGCTGGGGCCTCTACCACAACCGCACCGACTACCCCGAGAAGAACGACGCGGAGTGGTTCTGCCACACGATTCTGCGGAAGGTGGAGGGCCGCATGGTCAGCGAGAAGCGGCCGATCACGCCGTACATCGTGCCGATCGAGGCGGACGAGCGCGGCGCCTACGACCGCCAGCGTGTCCGCAAGCAGGCTTGAGCCCGGAGACATCCATGCCCCTCGCCCACCAGCCCAGCGCGGTCCCGGTCACCGTGGACCCGGAAAAATGCATCGCCGACAAGGGCTGCACGGTCTGCGTCGATGTCTGCCCCCTCGACGTGCTGCGGATCAGCGACCTCACCGGCAAGGCCCACATGAAGTACGACGAGTGCTGGTACTGCATGCCCTGCGAGACCGACTGCCCGACCGGCGCCGTCACCGTCCAGATTCCCTACCTGCTGCGGTGAGCCCGATGCCCATCACCGATCCGTTCGAGGATTTCGGCGACGTCGCCGAGATCGCCCGCGGCCTCCACGATCCTGATCCGGCGGTGCGCCGCGTCGCGGTCCTCGCGCTCGCCGAGACCGCTGACCCGGACGCCGTGCCCCCGCTCGCCCGGGCCGCCGCCGATCCCGATCCGGACGTGCGGCGGCAGGCGGCCCTCTCGCTCGGCGGCTTCGACGGTCCCGAGACGGCAGCCGCGCTGGCGGGCGCGCTCACCGATCCCGACCGTTCGGTCGCGACGGCGGCGGCCGAGAGCCTGACGGAGTTGAAGGATGCCCGCGCCGGCGATCCGCTGCTGCCGCTTGCCGGGCACGGCGATGCCTTCGTGCGGGCGGCGGCCCTGCGGGCGCTGCGGGGGCTGAGGCTGCCCGCCGCGCTCGGGCCCGCGGTTGCGGCGCTCGGCGATCCGGAGCCGGCGGTGCGGGCGCAGGGCGTCGGCGTCATCGCCTACCTGAAGCGGGAGGAGGCGCTGCCCTCGCTCATCGCCGCGACCCGCGACGCGGATGCCGAGGTGCGCCGCGCCGCGGTCGGCGGCCTCGCCTTCGCCCGCCACACCAGCGCCGTCGAGGCGATCGCGGCGGCGCTGCACGACGCGGAGTGGAGCGTGCGCGAGACCGCCGCCGAGGCCCTCGGACGGGCCGGGACGGCCGAAGGTGCCGAAGCAAGCGGCGAGGTGCTGATCGCGGCGCTCGGCGACGCCACGTGGCAGGTTCGCCAGAAGGCCCTGCGCAGCCTCGGGCGGCTCAAGCTCCGCCGCGCCGTGCCGACGGTGCTGGCGGCGTTGTCCGAGGAGATGGCGTCCCTGCGCAAGGAGGCGGCCGCCGCGCTCGGCGAGATCGCCGACCCGGCCGCGCAAGCGGGGCTGGAGGGCATCGCGAACGATCCCGATCCGGACGTGCGCAAGACCGCGCGCTGGGCGCTGGCGCGGCTGGCGGCGTAGGGAGTGCCTCGCTCCGGTCGCAGGGCCGGAGCCGGGCTCACCCCTCGGTCAGGACGATCTCCTGCAGCCGCCCGGGCCGTACCAGGCGGATATGCGTCGCATCGACGGACACGATGCCCTCGCGCTGGAACCGCTTGAGCATCATCGTCACCCATTGCCGGGTCGAGCCGACGAGGGCCGCGAGTTCGTCGTGGGTGATGCGGCGGCGGATGATCACCGTGCCGTTCTCAGGGGTCCCGTAGAGCTCACCGAGATTGAGGAGAAGCTGGGCCAGCCGCTCGATCACCGAGCGTGTGCCGAGCATCTGCGCCATAGCGGTGTAGCAGCGCCCCTTGGCCTCCAGCGCGGCGATGAGGCAGAGCGCGAAGCCCGGCATCTGGCGGATCAGCCCGCGCAGGGTCGCGCTCGACAGCACGGTGACGCGCACCGGCTCGATCGCCACGCCCGACCATTGATGGCAGCCGCCGCCATAGATGCTCGGGCCGCCGATGAAGTGGCCCGGCGTCCAGTAGGCCAGCGTCACCTGCCGGCCCGACGGCCCCGAATAGAACACCCGGACCCGCCCCTCCTCGATCAGGAAGATGCCCTCGTGCGGCGCCCCTTGGGTGAAGACGCTCTCGCCGGGCGCGAGGCTCACCGTGCGGCCGGCGGCGCGCACCCGGGCGCTCTCGGCGGGGGTGAGCCCGTCGAGGAAGCCCGCCCCGTCGTCGAGCCCCTCGACCGTCTCGCTGAGGAACAGCGCACTGGCGATCAGGGGCGCCGGACGGCGGGGTTCGGACAGGGCGAGCGGTGCCGACGACATGGGAACCTCGGGAACATGGGAGCCTCGGGAAAACGTTCGGGTGCGAGGCCCTGAGCATGACCCATCTCCCGCTCTCGATTATCGGCGCGGCCTGCTTGAGAGCAATTCCAAATCGGGCTGTCGACAGAACACATTCTTCTCCTGCCAAACATTTCGCGAGAAGAGATTTTCTGCGGCCCAAGAACAGTCGCGCATGATCCAGAATCTCAACTTTCCAACGAAATTAATTGCTCGCCGCAACGGCCGTCCGAACGGCACATCCACGAGGTCGCCGCCCTCGCGAGCGGCCGACGCACTCGCCTCGACGGACCTGCCTCGCCTCACGGAGCCTCACGGTGACACAGCACATCCCGCTCACCCGCCGCCTCGCAGCGCTCCTCCTGACGGCCACGGTACTCGGCGCGGCGGGCTCCGGAGCGGCCCGGGCCGAGACGATCCGAGTTGCCGTCGGCACGCAGGACACCACGATCAATTGCGCCACCGGCGGCCTGCTGATCCGCGAGTTGAAGCTCCTGGAAAAGTTCCTGCCCCGCGACGGGCGCTACAAGGACGCGACCTACGACATCCAGTGGCGCAACTTCACCAGCGGCGCGCCGCTCACCAACGAGATGGTGGCGGGCAAGCTCGATCTCGGGGCGATGGCCGACTTCCCCGGCTCGCTCAACGGCTACGCCTTCGCCAAGGCCGGGCGCCGCTCGCTGTTCATCTCGGTGCTCTCGGGCAGCCTGCACGGCAGCGGCAACGGCGTCGTCGTGCCAAAGGAATCCCCGGTGCAGTCGTTCGCCGAACTCAAGGGCAAGACGATCTCGGTGCCGTTCGCCTCGACCGCGCACGGGCTGCTCTTGCGGGCGGTGAAGGCGCAGGGATGGGAGCCGGGCCGCGACGTCACCATCATCACCCAGGCTCCGGAGGTGGCGGGCGCCGCACTTCTCGCCAACAAGATCGAGGCGCATGCCGACTTCGTGCCCTTCGCCGAGCTGTTCCCCTGGCGCGGCTTCGCCCGCAAGATCTACGACGGCGCCCAGGCCGACGCCCCGACCTTCCACGGCGCGCTCGCCGATGCCGACTATGCCGAGAAGTACCCGGAGATCGTCACCGCCTACCTGCGCGCGGCGATCGAGGCGGACCGGCTGATCGCCGCCGAGCCGGAAAAGTATTCCGAACTCATCGAGCGGGTGACGGGGATCGAAGCGGAGGTCGCCTACCTGTTCCACGGACCGCTCGGCCTCCAGACCCGCGACGTGACCTGGAAGCCGGCCTACCGGCAGGCGGTGAAGACCTCCTTCGAGACGCTCAAGCTGCTGAAGAAGGCCGATTCCGACATCGACCTCGACCGCTTCGTCGATGACCGTTTCATCCGCGCCGCGGCGGCGCAGGCCGGTCTCGACTACGAGGCGCGGCTCAAGGACGAGGCGCCGCTGCCGCTCGCCGCGCAGGACAGCGCAACGGGCAAGCCGATCACTGATCCGTCCCGCGTGGCGCAGCTCTGGATCCGCGGCGAGGCCAAGGTTCGCCCCTACGCCTCGCCGGAAGCGGCGTTCGCGGCGCTCGCCGAGCTGGAAGGCCAGGGGCGCGAGGCCCGCGCCGTCTACGCCCAGGATCGGGGCAACGGGATCAAGCTGTTCGCCACCCAGGCCTGGTACGTACGCGACGCGCAAGGGCATCTGAGCGCCTTCCTGCTCAAAGGCGACGCGCAGGCCCACGCCGCGGCGAAAGGGGGCGACGTGCTCGACTTCGCCGCCGCGCGGAGCGGCCACGCGCGGCTCTCGGCCCGATGAGCCCCGCGATGAGCCCGTCGGTGAGCGCCTCAGGAATCGAGACGGCCGCCCCGGTCCGCGCGCCGCGCGGGCGGCCGGTCCGGTTTGCGCGACCATCCACGCTCAGGCGCTTGGCGCTGCGCGGCCTCGCCCTGGCCCTGAGCCTGCTGGCGTGGCATCTCGCGGCGAGCAGCCGGCTCGATCTCGGCCTCGTCACCTTCCGCAACGTGCCGACCCCGGCGGCCGCCGCGCAGGCGGCCTGGGCGCTGGTCCACGCCCCCGCGCTGCCGACCCATCTGGGCGCCAGTCTCGCGCGGGTGCTGTCGGGCTTCCTCGCCGCTTTGGGCGTGGGCGTCGCCCTCGGCCTCGCCATCGGCCGGTCACGGCTCGCCCGCGACCTGCTGCTGCCGCCGCTCGAAGTGCTGCGCCCGATCCCGGCGGTGGCCTGGATCCCGCTGGCGATCCTGATGTTCCCGTCCTCCGAGGTCTCGATGGCCTTCATCACCTTCACGGGCGCGCTGTTCCCGATCCTGCTCAACACCGTGCACGGGGTGGAATCGGTGCATCCCCGGCTTGTCGCCGCCGCCCGCAGCCTCGGCGCGGGCGATGCCGCGATCCTGCGCGAGGTGATCCTGCCGGGCGCCGCGCCCAGCATCGTGACGGCGGCGGCGATCGGCATGGGCACGGCGTGGTTCTGCCTCGTGACCGCCGAGATGATCTCCGGCCAGTACGGGATCGGCTACTTCACCTGGGAATCCTATACGCTGCAGAACTACGACGACATCGTCGTCGGCATGCTGCTGATCGGGCTCCTCGGGATGGGATCGAGCCTCGTCGTGCGCTGGCTCGGCGACCGGGCGACACCCTGGGTCGGCGCGGGAGGCCAGCAATGAGCGCGGGCGTGGCACCGGTCCAGGCCGGCCCTCTCACCGGCACCGATCCTCTTGCCGACACCGATCCCTTTGCCGACGGCCACGTCGCCATCCGGGATGGGGCGATCCGGCTCGGTCGGGGCGATGCGGCGTTCGACGTGGTCGAGAACATCAGCCTCGACATCTTAGGCCGCCAGTTCGTCTGCATCCTCGGGCCCTCGGGCTGCGGGAAATCGACCCTGCTCGGCGCGGTCGCCGGGCACCTCGCCCTGTCGCGCGGCAGCGTCAGCCTCGACGGGCAGGCGATCGCCGGGCCGCATCCCGACCGCGGCATCGTCTTCCAGCAGCACACCCTGTTCCCCTGGCTCAGCGTGATCGACAACGTCGCCTTCGGCCTGAAGATGAAGGGCGTCGGCCGCAGCGAGCGCCGGGAACGGGCCCGGGCGCTGCTGGCGCAGGTCGGGCTGTCCGACTTTGCCGAGCGCTATCCGGCCGAATTGTCGGGGGGCATGCAGCAGCGGGTGGAGATCGCCCGCGCGCTGATCAACCGGCCTCGGGTCCTGCTGATGGACGAGCCGTTCGGGGCGCTCGACGCGCAGACGCGGCTGACGATGCAGGAACTGCTGCTCGATATCTGGACGCGCCACCGCACCACGATTCTGTTCGTCACGCACGACATCGACGAGGCCCTGTTCCTGGCGGATCGGCTCGTCGTGATGACGCCGCGGCCGGGACGCATCCTCGACGACATTCCCCTCGATTTCGGGCGCCCGTGGGAGCGCGGCCTGATCACCGATCCGCGCTTCACGGCGATCAAGCAGCGCTGCCTCGCGCTCCTTCACAGCGATCCCGGCCATGTGCCGCTCGCCCGCTTGAGCCCGATCGGAGTGCCGGCATGACCTCGAACGCTCCCTCGTCGCCGACCATCACGTACTATTTCAGCTTCCTCTCGCTGTGGTCCTATGTCGGCAGTCGCGCCTTCCGCGATCTCGCCGAACGGAACGGCGCGCGGATCGTCTACAAGCCGGTCGATCTGATGGCGGTCTTCGCCGCCGGTGGCGGCAAGCCCGTCAAGGAGAGGCCCCTGCAGCGGCAGGCCTACCGCCTCGTCGAGATGCAGCGCTGGCGCCGCATCCGCGGCATCCCGCTGGTGCTGCACCCGAAATTCTACCCGGCCGACCCTTCCCTCGCCCACCGGGTCCTGCTGGCCGCCCTCGACGAGGGCAGCGCGGTCGCCGACTTCGTCCATGCCGGCCTCAGCGCCGTCTGGGCGGACGAACGCGACATTGCCGATCCCGGCACGATCGTCCGGCTCGCCGACGCGGCCGGGCTCGACGGGAAACGCCTGCTCGCCCGAGCCGACGAGCCGGCGTTCCGCGAGGCCGAGGCGGCTCTGACCCGCGAGGCGATCGGTCGGCAGGTGTTCGGGGCGCCGTTCTATGTCTACCGCGACGAGCCGTTCTGGGGGCAGGACCGGCTCGACCTGCTGGAGGCGGCGATCTCAGGCTCGGACGCGCCGATCCCGCTGCCGGACCTCTCCGCTTCCGGCTGAGCCCCGCTCTGCCCGAGCAGGGCGTTGAGCAGGATGGCCGCGATCGCGGTGAGCAGGATCGGATCCTTGACGATCGGCCCGAACGCGTCGGGCACGGCCCGGAAGAAGAGCGGCTGCACGATCGGAATCAGGCCGATCCCCAATGAGGCGGCGATGATCAGCGCGTCGCGGCTGCCCGGGCGGGCGTAATCGACCTGAGCCAGGATGCGGATGCCGGTCGCCGCCACCATGCCGAACATCACCAGCGCCGCCCCGCCGAGCACCGGCTGCGGGATTGAGGCCGCCAGATAGGCGACCTTGGGCACGAGGCCGAGCACCAGCATGATCCCGCCGGCGGCCGCGCAGACCCAGCGGCTGTGCACGCCGGTGAGCCCGACGAGGCCGACATTCTGCGAATAGGACAGGTAGGGAAACGTGTTGAGCAGGCCGCCGATCAGCGTGCCGAGTGCGTCGGCGCGCAGGCCCCGGCGGATGTCTTCCGTCCCGATCTTGCGCCCGGTCATGACGCCGAGCGCCAGGAACATCCCGGTCGCCTCGATGAAGACGATCGTCATCACGAGGCACAGGATCAGGCAGGGCACGAGGTGGAAGGTCGGCAGCCCGAACTGCAGGGGCAGCACCGCCCGCAGCCATGGTTCGGCGCCCAGGCCCTCGAAGCTCGTCCAGCCGAGTGCCAGGGTGACGGCGTATCCGAGCCCGATCCCGAGGAGCACGGCGACGCGGCCGACGAAGCCCGGACCGAATCGGGCGATGAGCAGCGTCGCGGCGAGCACGCCCGCCGCCACCGCGACCGTGCCGGGCGCACCGAAATCGGCGCTGCCCGCACCCCCGCCCGCCCAGCCGACGGCGACGCGGGTGAGCGCGATGCCGATCATCAGGAGGATCGTGCCGGTCACGACCGGCGGGAAGAACCGCATCACCCGGCCGATGAAGGGCGTGACGAGGAGCCCGTAGAGGCCGCCGACGATCACCGCGCCGTAGATGCCGGTGAGCCCGACGCCGGGCATCGCCGCGATGGCGAGTAGCGGCTGGATCGCCACCGCGGTCACGCCCATGATGACGGGAAGCCGGATGCCGAACGGGCCGATGCCCACCGTCTGGATCAGCGTGGCGATGCCGCAGGCGAACAGGTCGGCGTTGATGAGGAGCGCGATCTGGTCCTTCGGCAGGTGCAGCGCCCCGCCGACGATCAGCGGCACGGCGATGGCGTTGGCGTACATGACGAGCACGTGCTGCAAACCGAGCACGAACAGGCGCGGCGCGGGCGGCACTGCATCGATGCCGTCGCGCGGCGGGCCGCCGGGAAGGGGATCGACCGGCCTCATCCCTTCACTCGCGAAAACACCTGCGCGGCGAAGCGGGCCATCTCCGCCTCGAACGGCTGGAATTGCAGCATGAACAGCTCGATCCCCGCCGCGTGGAAGGCGCGGATGCGCTCGGCCACCCCGTCGTAGCTGCCGACGAGCCCGGCCGCCGTGCCGCCGTTGGTGCCGACATGGTGCGCGGCCGCCGCATCGGTCTTGGCGAACATCACGCTCGCCGCGTCCGTGCGTGCCCGGGTGTCGGCGCGGATGGCCTCATCGCGGCGGCTCAAGCTCAGAAGCCGGGCGAATTCGTCCTGCGCCTCGGCCTCCGTCTCACGGGCGATCACGAAGGCCGAAAGCCCGTAGCGCAGACGGCCCTGCGCGGCCGGGCGCCGGGCGACGTCGGCGATGAGATCGGCAACCGCGGCCAGCGGCTGGCCGTTGATGAACCAGACGTCGCCGTGATCGGCCACCAGCGCGCGGGCCGGCTCGGACTCGCCGCCGACATAGATCGCCGGCCGCGCCCGGTAAGTGCCGGCGGGCTTGAGCTGGTAATCCTCGACGCGGAAGTGCCGGCCCTCATGGGTGACGCGCTCGCCCCGCAGCAGCCGGTCCACCAGGGCGATCCACTCGCGGCCATAGGCGTAGCGCTCGTCATGGGCCGGGAACGGCAGGCCGGCCCGCTCGAATTCGGCGCGGTTCCAGGCGTTGACGAGGTTGAGGGCGAAGCGCCCCCGGCTGACCTGCTCGATCTGCAGCGCCATCTTGGCGAGCAACACCGGGTGGTAGAGCCCCGGCTTGATCGCCGCGATGATCTCGATGCGCTCGGTGAGCGCTGCCAGCGCGGCCGAGGCGGTCCAGGCCTCCAGCTGGTCGCGGGTCTCGTCGTAGGGGTTCATCGTGTGCTGGGCGACGAGGACGGAATCGTAGCCGAGGCGCTCGGCCTCGAGCACGAGGGCGCGGTTGCGCGTCCAGGAGGCGTCGTGCGGCTCGTCCGGATCGTGGCGGGCGGCGCGGGAGCCGTGGACCGGCGCCCAGACGCCGAAGCGGAGCGGGTGGCTCATCGCGCTCACCCGCGTCCTGCCGGCGGCTGCCAGAGCGATACGGCGGTGGCGTCGAGCCGGCGCGGGATCAGCCCGGCCTCGTGGAAGGTGTCGGCGATCGCCTGCTGCTCGGAGAGCGCGGCCCGATCGACCGCCCTGACCGCGTAGGAGCGCCGCTCGTTGACGGTGGCGACCACCGCCGGCGGCAGGTCTCCCCAGATCGGCGCCAGTAGCGCGACGGCCGCCGACGGGTTCGCCTTCACCCATTGTCCCGCCTCGACCAGGACGGAAAAGACCGTGGCGACGACCTCCGGGTGCTCGGCGGCGAAGCGGTCGTTGACCGTGTAGTAGCGGTTGTAGCTCGATAGGCCGGTGGCGTCGGCCAGCACCCGCACCGGGCGCTTGGCCTGCACGATGGCCAGGAACGGATCCCAGATCGACCACGCCTCGATGCCGCCCCGCTCGAATGCGGCGAGCCCGTCCGCCGCCTCCAGATAGGCCGGGCGGATGTCGGCGAACCGCAGGCCCGCCCGCTTCAGCGCCCCCGCGAGGATGAAGTGGCAGCCCGAGCCCTTCGAGACGCCGACCGTGCGGCCTTTCAGATCCGCGACCGTGCGGATCGGCGACTCGTCCGGCACGATGATCGCCTCGGCCCGCGGCGAACCGGCCTCCATGGCGTAGAAGGTTAGCGGGGCTCCTGCCGATTGGGTGAAGATCGGCACCGCGTCGGCCACATCGGCGTGGAGATCGACCGCGCCGGTGTTCATCGGTTCGAGCACCTTGGTGAACAGGTGCCAGCTCACGCCAAGCCCTTGCGCGCCGAGCCGCTCCTCCAGGGTGCCCCGCGCCTTCAGCACGGTGAGGAGCGTCGAGGAGCGCTGATAACTCAGCTTCACCGTCCGTCCGGCGCGGGCCGGGCCGGAGCGACCGAGGACGAGGCCAGCGGCGAGTACGGCGCTCGATGAAAGGGCGAAGTGGGCGGCGGGTCAGGCTCATCGGGTCTCCGTGTGCGCGGCGGGCCGGGCGGAAGGGCGAGCGGAGGGATTCGGCGGCGCGATGTCGGGGCGCGGATCGGCGGTGAAGCCGTCGCGGTTCGGCATGGCGACCTTGGGCAGGGAGGCCGCATCGAGACTCGCCTCCTCCGGCAGCAGGCCGTTGAGGTGCAGCACGTAGGCGCTGACCGCGTAGGTTTCGTCCGGGCTGAGCGATTGCGGCGCGTCGAACGGCATCGCCCGGCGCACGTAGTCGAACAGGGTCGTGGCATAGGGCCAGAAGCTGCCGACCGTGCGCAGGGGTTTTGCGCTCGCGAGGCTGCCCCGGCCGCCGGCCAGCGGCTCGGCGGCGGCCCCCTCGCCGCGGGCGCCGTGGCAGCCGGCGCAACGCGCGGCGAACAGGGCCGCGCCGTCGCGCACGCTGCCGTGGCCGGGCGGCAGGCCCTGGCCGTCGGGCCGGACATCGATGTCCCAGGCGGCGATGGTCTCAGGGCTCGCCGGGCGGCCGATGCCGAGGGGGTCCGCCGCGGCCGGGCCGGCGAGGGTGAGGCTCAGGACGAGCGGGAGAAGCGCCTCAGGCCGCATGGGTCACCGCCCCGTTCGCGCCGAGGCTCCAGCCGAACACCGCGTTGTTGTGGTAAAAGGAGCGGGTGCCGCGCACGGCGACCAAGGCCTCGCGGCTCGGCTGCACGTAGCCGGTCTCGTCCCGCGCCCGGCTCAGCAGTTTGGCCGGTCCGCCCTCCCAACGCCACGGCAGGCGGAAGCGGGTGAAGCAGCGCGGCAGCACCGGCCCCTCCAGATGCGCCTCCGCCCAGGAGGCGCCGCCATCGGTCGAGACCTCGACGCCGGCGATGCGCCCGCGCCCGGTCCAGGCGAGGCCCCGGATCTCGTGAAAGCCGGGCTCCCGAAGCTGCTGGCCGCCCGACGGCGCGGTGATGACGGACTTGGCCTCCATCACGAAGGTGAATTGCCGCGCCGTGCCGTCCGGCATCAGGTCGGTGTATTTCGAGGTTTCCTCCCGCGTCTGGAACGGCCGGTCGCCGACCTTCAGGCGGCGCAGCCACTTGATGCTGAGGTTGCCCTCCAGCCCCGGCAGGAACAGCCGCAGGGGATAGCCCTGCTCCGGCCGCAGCCGCTCGCCGTTCTGCGCGTAGGCGAGGATCGCCCCGTCGAGCGCGTCGAGGGGGATCGAGCGGGTCATGGCGCAGGCATCCGCCCCCTCCGCCAGGATCCAGGCGGCGCCCGGCTGCACGCCGACCTCGGCGAGCAGGGTCGAGAGTTCGACGCCGGTCCACTCGGCGCAGGAGATCAGGCCGTGGCTGTCCTGCACCGTCCAGTCGGGCTTCGCCCCGAGCCAGGGCGTGTTGCCCGAACATTCGAGGAAATGCAGCCGCGAGACCGCGGGGAAGCGGAGGATGTCGTCCATGGTGAGGATCAGCGGGCGCGCGACGAGGCCGTGCACCACGAGGCGGTGCCGGTCCGGATCGATCGCCGGGATGCCGGCGTGGTGGCGCTCGTAATGTAGGCCGTTGGGCGTGAGGATGCCGTGCAGGCCCTGGAGCGGCGTCACCGTGGCCACCGCCCCGGGAAAGGGCGGCGGCAGCCGGGGATAGCGCGCAAGCGTCTCGCGCGGGCCGGGCCGGCCATAGCCCGGAGCGGTGGCGCCCTGCTCGCGGGTCCAGGGCGGCACCTCGAGGGGGCCTGCCTCCGCCAGGGCTCCGGTGGCCGCGCCCGCCCCGGCAAGCGAGCCGGCCAGGCGCAGGAAGGCGCGGCGGTTTTCCATGACCCCGCCCATCCTATCGCGCGCTCGCCTCGGCCTGGGCCGCCTCGAAGAAGCGGGGGTCGAACAATCCCTCCGTCGGCGGTGTCTGCTCGCTGATGCCGAGCTTGGTCTGGAAGGCCAGCATCGCGCCTGTCGCCGCCACGATGGTGCGGGGATCGGCGACATACTGGGTCGCCGGCGAGGCGAGCGCGTTGCGCAGGGTCGCGGCAGTGACGATGCCCTTGCCGAGCGCGGCCTCCACCGCGGGAAGCGCTCGCTCGGGCTCGCGCTTGATCAGGTCGACGGCGCGCACGATCGCCGAGACGAGGGTGCGCACGGCCGCTGGATTCTGCTCGAGGAAGGCGCCGCGCACCGCCACAACGGTGCCGGGCTGGCCGGGAAACAGCTCGCTGCCGCTAGCGACGAGGCGGATCTGCGGGTTGCGCTCGCGGATGATGCTGAGGCCCGGTTCGCGCACCGTCGCGGCCTCGACCGCGCCGGCGAGGATCGCCTGCTGCGCCGCGTCGATGCCGAGTGTCAGGATCTGCACGTCGGCCGGATCGACCTTGTGGACCTCGCGCAGCCAGTAGGACAGGTTGGTGTAGGGGATCGAACCGGGCGGCTGCGTGGCGATCTTGGCCGGGCGGCCCGTCTCCTCCCGGAAGCGCCGAAAGGCGGCGGCCGGGGCCGTGCCGTCGGTGAGCGGTCCGGCGAGCTTGGCGCCCGCCACGAGCACGTTCTCGCCGATAGCGGTCGCCGCCACCACCCGCAGATCGACCCCGCGCGTCCGCCCGATCGCCACCGGCGTGATCCCGGCGACGTAGACATCGACCGTGCCGCTCGCCGCTGCCTGCACCGCGTTCGGCCCGGAATCGAACAGCGTCACAGTGGGTTTGAGCCCGCCGGCCCCGAGCCAGCCCTCTCGCTCGGCGACGAAGAGCGGCGCGGCACCGAGCACGGGGATGGCGCCGATCCGCACCGGCAGGCTCTGAACCTGGCCTTGCGCCAAGGCGGAGCCCGAGGCACCGAACAGCGCGAAGAGAAGAATTGCCCACCGGATGAAGCGCGATGACATGATCGTTCTTTTATTTGCGAGATCGAGATAAGATCTATTCATATCCTTTTGTATTATGTACAAGTCATGCCAATAGGCAAGAAATCTTCGGGCGACAAGGCTAAAGCCCTGAGCAAATCGGTGATGGAGGACGAGGATCTTGGCGATGCAGGACGAGAGCGAGCGTCGGCAGCGGCTGGGCGAGCATGTGGCCCCGGCTGGGCTCTACGCGGCGATCAAGGCGCGCCCCTTCCTCGGCAGCGTCGCCTGCAGCCACGACCGGCTGGTGGCGGGGAGCTGGCACGAGATCGTGCTGACCTACGAGGTCGGCGCCTGCGGCATCGCCGACGGGGCGACCTTCAAGGCGACGTTCAAGTTCTACTCCGACTGGGCGCTGTTCCAGACCGCGGATCCATCCGCCGCCAACTACGTCAGCGCGGAATACGAGGCCGGCCCGCTGCTGCCGGGGCAGTCGCCCGCGACCGTGCAGTCGCTCAGCGTGCGCTTCGACCAGAAGGGCCACGAGCGCCCGTTCCAGAAGGCCGTGATCGTCGATGTGGTCGACGGCTATCTCAATGCGGGCGACCGCATCGTCATTCGGCTGGGCGACCGGCGGGCCGGCGGGCCGGGCACCCGCGTCCAGACCTTCGTCGAGGACGGCTTCCGCTTCCGCTGCTACGTCGATCCGCTCGGCACCTCGCGCTACGTGGCGGTGCCGGGTGACCCGGTCATCGCGATCGTTGCCGGGCCGCCGGAGCGGATTCAGCTCGGGGCCCCCCGCTTCGTGGCGGAGGGCTTCGCGCCGCCCCTGACCGTGGCCCTGCTCGACCGCTGGGGCAACGTCGCCCGCGACCTCGGCGGCCCGCTCGACATCGCCGCTACCGCGGAGGGGCGTGAGGTCTATCGCCGCCGTCACGCCCTGCCGGAGCAGGGCTGGGCAACGCTACGGGTCGAGGATCTGCCGCCCGTCTCGGGCGAGCTGCGCATCGGTGCCGCGCGCCCCGGCGCCCGGGACGTGGCGGAGGGGGTGGCCTTCGTCACCGGGCTCGCCGACGCAACCGTGCCCCGGGCGCTCTACGGCGATCTCCACGTCCACGCCCACGATACGGTGGGCACCAACAGTCCGGCCTACAACGCGGCCTATGCCCGCGACGTAGCGGGGGTCGATGTCTACGGCTACACTGCCAACGACTTCCAGATCACCGACGAAGGCTGGCGTGAGGGCGTCGCTGTGACGGCCGGCTTCGACGTGCCCGGCCGCTTCGTCGCCTATTCCGTGCAGGAATGGTGCGGCAGCTCGACCGCGGGCGGCGACCATCAGGTGCTGTTCCTCGGCGACGATCCGCCCGGCTTCCCCTTCAACGAGCGGGGCGAGCACAACCGCACCTTCCTGTGGAACGAGAGCATGGGCGGCACCGGCGTCGAGGTCGGGCGCTGGCCGGTCGAAGATCTGTGGGCGGCCTACGCGCACGATCCGGAGAACCACCTCATCATCCCGCATGTCGGTGGGCGCCGCTACATCCCGGACTGGCACCATCCGGAGCTGGAACGCCTCGTGGAGATCGCCTCCGCCTGGGGACAGTTCGACTGGCTCTACCGGGACGTGATCGCCCGCGGCTACCGGCTCGGCGTCTGTGCCAACGGTGACGAGCACCGCGGACGGCCGGGCGGCGGCGCGCCGGGCGTGCAGGTGTTCGGCGTGCGCGGCGGGCTCACCGGCATCCTGGCGGACAGCCTCGATCGCCGCGCGGTCGGCCGCGCCTTGCGGGCGCGCCACACCTTCGCGACGACGGGCGAGCGCAGCGCCCTGCTGGTCCGCTGCGGCCCGCACCGCCAGGGCGACGCCTTTACGCACGAGGGCGCCGCGCGGCTCGACTATCACTTCCTCGGCGAGGCCGGCTGGGAAGAACTGACCGCCCACGATCATACCGGCGAGATCTGGCGGCGCGACCTCCACGCCGAATGCGGATTCTCCGAGCGCCTCGTGCGCCTGCGCTTCGGCGGCGCGCGCATCCGCGACCGCTATCGCTGGGCGGCCTGGGAGGGACGCATCCGCATCCTCAACGGCACGATCCGCCGCATCGTCCCCCAAGGCTTCGAGCATGCCGAGGAGACGGTGTGGCGCTCAGGCCCGACCGAGATCGCCTTCCGCTCCGAGACTTACGGCGATAGCGATGCCATCGAGATCGATATCGGCGGTCTCGAGGAATGCCGCATCCTGGTCGAGGGGACGATCGGCGGCTTCGTGAAGGTCGGCGATCCGCGCCGGCCCGCCCCCTTCGTCCATGTCCCGGATTTCCGCTTCGAATGCACCGGCCGCGAATTGATCGCGGCGGGCGCCCTGCAGCGCGAGCTTGGCGGAGCCGGGCTGTTCCTGGCGCTGGAGCGCCTGACGGAAGCGCCGCTGCCGCGGGATGTCGCCGGGCATATCCATGTGGAGCCGGGCAACGCCGCGTTCGGCTTCCGGCCGGTCTACTTCTCGGGCCGCCAGCGCGACGGCAGCCGCGTCTGGTCCTCGGCACAGTTCATCACCTTCGCGGACGGGGGCGCGGCGAAGCCCATCTCACCCAAATGATCGTCGGCGTCTGCTCGGCGGCGAGACGGACGCGACCGTCCGGAATCCGAACACGACGATGTACCGCGAAGTGAAGGAAAACGCCCTTCTCGCCGAGGATGGATATCAAGAATGACCGTCCATTTGGCATCGGATGCAGAGTTTGTCTTTGCAAAGTCGCTCGCCGCGAAGGAAATCGAACAGATTTCCTTGAGATTGGGGTGGGAATTGCCGATTCCCTGCACGGATTGCCGCCGGGAGCCAGGTCCGCAGACCGGGCCGGCAGCGATCAGTGAGGGATGACTGGACGATGTCGCAGATCGATGCAGGCTGGGGTGCCGGCCCGAGTGGGCGCTACGAGGAACTCGCGGGTCGCTTCAGGCCGGTCTTCGGCGAGATCCGTTCCACCGCCGTCGCGCGGGACGCCGAGCGGCGCTTGCCGCATGCCGAACTCGGTTGGCTGAAGGAAGCAGGCTTCACCACCCTGCGTCTGCCTGCCGAGGCGGGCGGGCACGGCGCGAGTCTGCCCGAACTCTTCAACCTGCTGATCGAGCTGTCGGCGGCCGATTCCAACGTTACCAATGCGTTGCGCGCCCATTTCGGCTTCACCGAGGACGTGCTGACCGCCGCCTCGGCGGAATGGCGTACGCGATGGGTCGCCCGGCTCGCCGCGGGTGAGACGGTCGGCAGCGGCGTGTCCGAGACAGGGCCGGCCAAGGTCGGGCAGTTCGACACGGTGGTGCGCCGACGCGGCGACGAGCGGGTGGTGGATGGCCGGAAATTCTACACGACCGGCGCGCTCTTCGCCGACTGGATCCACCTTTCGGCCCAGGACGAGGACGGCGCGCCCGTGGTCGCCGCGGTGCCGACGCGAGCGCGCGGCGTCACGATCGAGGACGACTGGGACGGCTTCGGGCAGGCCCTGACCGCGAGCGGCACCGCCCGCTTCGACGGCGTCGTGCTGGCGCCGGAGCTGATCAAGCCGGAGACGGTGCGCTTTCCCTACGCCATGGCCTTCTTCCAACTCGTGCATCTGGCAACGCTCGCCGGCATCGCTCGGACGGCGGCCGAGGACGCGGCGCGGCTGGTGGCGGCGCGCACCCGGGTCTACAGCCACGGGAATGCCGACCGCACGGCGGACGATCCGCAAATTCTGGCTGTGGTGGGCCGCGTGCGCGGCAATGCCTATGCGGCCGGTGCCCTCGTGCTGAAGGCGGCCGAGGCGGTGCAACGCGCGGCGGAGGCGGTGCAGCTGGGCGGGCGCGAAGCGGCGGAGCCGGTCACTGCCCTCGCCGATGTCGAGGTCAACCAAGCCGTCACCGTGGTGACCAACCTCGTATTGGAGGCGACCACGGTGCTGTTCGATGCCCTCGGTGCGTCCGCCGTGAAGGCCGAGCACGGCCTTGATCGCTACTGGCGCAACGCCCGCACCATCGCCTCACACAACCCGCGGATCTACCGCGAGCGCAGCGTCGGTGCCTTCGCAGTCAACGGCACGCGCCCACCCAGGGAGTACCGCGTCGGTACGGCCTGAGGACCGCGACCTAGAGCCGTATCCGACCTGATTGCATCACGCCGGCGTCTCTCGGTTATTGTTGTGACGCGCATTCTTTTGACGAACCGGTGACCACTTCGTCGGAATGCCCTCGAGCATGAACGGATCGGCTGCCTCGCGCCGCCTCGGCACAGGCCACGACACCAGCGACCGCAGCCTCAAGACACCAATCTTCTCCCGAATGCGGTTCGGTTCACCCCATTTCTGCTCACGGCTCAGTTCTTTTAAAAGAACAATTCCGTTGACTTAAAGAACGGAGGCGGACACCCTGTCGGTATTGGACAAGGGGCTCCGGCCGGCGCGCCAGCCGCAGCCCAAACGACGGGAGTTCCTGAAGGATGGCGTTTCAACCCCTGCACGACCGCGTGCTGCTGCGCCGCATTGAGAGCGACGAGCGGACGAAGGGTGGCATCATCATCCCCGACACCGCGAAGGAGAAGCCGCAGGAGGGCGAGGTCGTGGCCGTCGGACCCGGTGCCCGCGACGACCAGGGCCGCGTCACTGCGCTGGACGTCAAGACCGGCGACCGCGTGCTGTTCGGCAAGTGGTCCGGCACGGAGATCAGGGTCGACGGCCAGGATCTCCTGATCCTCAAGGAATCCGACATTCTCGGCGTGATCGCCGCCTGAGCAAGCTCTGACGTCATCGACAACAGGAGATCGGAATGGCTGCCAAGGACGTGAAATTCTCGGGCGACGCGCGCGAGCGCCTGTTACGCGGCGTCGATATTCTGGCGGATGCCGTGAAGGTGACGCTGGGGCCGAAGGGCCGCAACGTCGTGATCGAGAAGAGTTTCGGGGCGCCGCGGATCACCAAGGACGGCGTCACCGTCGCCAAGGAGATCGAGTTGGAGGACCGCTTCGAGAATCTTGGCGCCCAACTCCTGCGCGAAGTCGCCTCGAAAACCAACGATCTAGCCGGCGACGGCACCACGACCGCGACCGTGCTCGCCCAGGCGATCGTCCGCGAGGGCGCCAAGGCGGTGGCGGCGAACTTCAACCCGCTCGACTTGAAGCGCGGCATCGACCTCGCCACCGCCGCCGCCGTGAAGGACATCACCGGACGCGCCCGCAAGGTCACCGCCTCCGACGCCATCGCTCAGGTCGGCACAATCTCCGCCAACGGCGACGCCGAGATCGGCCGCCTCATCGCCGAGGCTGTCGAGCGGGTCGGCAAGGAAGGCGTAATCACGGTGGAGGAGGCCAAGACCGCCGAGACCGAACTCGATGTCGTCGAGGGCCTGCAATTCGACCGCGGCTATCTCTCGCCGTACTTCGTGACGAATACGGAAAAGCTGATCGCCGAACTCGACGATCCCTACATCCTGATCCACGAGAAGAAGCTCTCCTCGCTGCAGCCGCTGCTGCCGGTGCTGGAGGCGGTCGTCCAGTCGAGCCGTCCCCTGCTCATCATCGCCGAGGATGTGGAGGGCGAGGCGCTCGCCACCCTCGTCGTGAACAAGCTGCGCGGCGGCCTCAAGATCGCGGCGGTGAAGGCCCCGGGCTTCGGCGACCGTCGCAAGGCGATTCTTGAGGACATCGCGATCCTCACCAACGGCCAGACCATCTCCGAGGATCTCGGGATCAAGCTTGAGAACGTGTCGCTTCCCCTGCTGGGTCAGGCCAAGCGGGTGCGCATCGACAAGGAGAGCACCACGATTGTCGACGGATCGGGTGACAGGGCGCAGATCGACGCGCGCGTCGCTCAGATTAAGGCGCAGATCGAGGAGACCAGCTCGGACTACGACCGCGAGAAGCTCCAGGAGCGCTTGGCCAAGCTCGCGGGCGGCGTCGCGGTGATCCGCGTCGGCGGCGCGACCGAGGTCGAGGTCAAGGAGAAGAAGGACCGGGTGGACGACGCGCTCAACGCCACCCGCGCCGCGATCGAGGAAGGCATCGTTCCGGGCGGCGGCACCGCGCTGCTGCGGGCCAAGGCCGCCGTATCAGCGCTCAAGAGCGAGAATGCCGATGTGAAGGCCGGCATTAACATCGTGCTCAAGGCGCTCGAAGCGCCGATCCGGCAGATCGCGGCCAATGCCGGGGTCGAGGGCTCGATCGTGGTGTCGAAGGTGATCGAGAACGGCTCGGAGACCTTCGGGTTCGACGCCCAGACCGAGACCTACGTCGACCTGATCGAGGCCGGCATCGTCGATCCGGCCAAGGTTGTGCGCACGGCACTGCAGGACGCGGCCTCGGTCGCCGGCCTGCTGGTGACGACGGAGGCGTTGATCGCCGAGCGGCCGAAGGAGAAGGCGCCGCCACTGCCGCCCAGCGGGCCGGACTTCTGATCGCCTGAAGGCCCGAGGTCCGGCGGCGCCGGACCTCGGGCCTCTGGCTGCCGACAGTATTGATGTCCCCTCCCTCATCCTAAGGTGCCGCGAGGCGATCCCGAAGGATCCTCAGGATCCCACGCGGTCCCGAGAGCCGTATCCGACCTGATTGCATCAGGCCGGCGTCTCTAGGTCGTTGTTGTGACGCGCATTCTTTCGACGAACCGGCGGCCACTTCGTCGGAATGCGCTCTAGAGCCCCCTTCGAGGCCTGCCTTGTGCATCGGTACCTCGAGGATGGGGCGAAGGATTGGATCAAGGCGATTCCGGCCGGGTGCTCCCGCCGGCACCTTCCGTCACGGTCCATCCGCCGGATGGGCCCGCTCCGAAGAGATCGACCGATGACTGCTTCGCAGGACTTCCGCCGCAGGATCGAGGGCTACAGTCTCACGACGGCCGAGATCCTCTATCACCTGCCCGACTTCCCGCATCTCCTCCAAACCTTCGTCTGGCAGAACCACGACCTGTTCCCGCAATTCCCGGAGCTGAAGCGGTTCCTCGACTTCTGGCAGGAGACGTTGGACGGCCCGCTGCACTCGGTCAGGGTGATGCATGCCCGCCTGATCCGGCCGACCGAACTCAAGGCGCTCTCGGCCGAGTTTCATCTGCACTGAAGGGCATACGGTACGGCGGGAACGATGATGCTCCGATCGATCCGCGCAGAGACCGATGGTCCTCTGTGGCTATACGGAGGAAGACTGCATTCTAAAGTGATGATCTCGAGCCGAAATGTGTCGTCTTTGACTTGAGCGCGCGGCTGGATAGAAGGGATGACACTTCGATCACGTTGCGAAGGAGGTAGACGATGCCGAACGGCTTGGCGACACGCATCTGTCCCTCGGCGGCCAAGGCCGGGCCCGCCACGAATCCAGCCAACGCAGCACCCGCGCAGAGGGCGGCGGCTTGCCGGCGCGTGAGCAGGCCGCGTCGCTTGCCAGTCATGTCGATCCCTGCTGTGCCAATATATGGTCATCTAGCGGAGTTATGCCGCCAAATTTATCAATTATTTGCCTCTTACGCAATGATGTTTCAGCGGGAATATACAGTTGATGATAGCCAATTCAAAGCATAGCAATGCCTGGCAGTCGCGTTTTGAGGAAAAATCATTACTCCCCCCGATCGGAAATTCGTCAATTGCGCGGTGCGCGATACTCCGCGTGGGGAGCGCTGCCCCCGTCAGGCCTCGTCGCGCATTCGGGCGTCCGAAATCCGGCTCGGCCAGCAGACGAGGTGGGGCGCGAGCCATTCGTGGCTCAGCATCGCGCCGGACGCGAGCGGCAGCGGCCCGGCTTCGGCAGGTAGCGCCGCGTTCCGCAGGAGCGTGCCGAGCCAAGTGACGAGCCAAGTGAAAAGCTGTCTCATGCGGCCCGCGCCTCGGCGATGAGCAGGTCGGCATAGTGGGCTGCCGCCACGTCGGGATGCGAGCGCAGTCGTCCCTTGAGGTAATTGCGGCCGACCTCGCGGAAGAGCGGGTTCTCGGGGTCGCTCGCCGCGCCCCGTGCCTGCTCCGCCAGCGCGGCGGGCAGATCGAGCAACGGGACGGTGGCGTCGTGTCGCGCGCCGAGGAAGAAGGCGATGGAGAGCCGGTCCCGGCCTGCATCCGGCGTCACCACCCGGTGAATTGTGGCCCGCAGGTAGCCGTTCGAGGCGAGTTCCAGCAGTTCGCCGACATTGACCACGAAGGCCCCCTCGACCGGTGCGACCGCGATCCAGCGGCCGTCGGCATCCTCGACCTCCAGGCCGCCCACGCCGTCCTGCACCAACAGAGTGAGGAAGCCGCTGTCCTTGTGGGCGCCGACGCCCTGGTTGTCGCCGGTGGCCTCGCGGCCGGGATAGCGGATGATCTTGATGTGCTGGTTGGGTGCGCCTGCGTAGATCGGCGCGAAGGCGTCGGCCTCCTGCCCAAGCGCCAGGGCGAAGGCCTGCAGCAAGCGGATGCCGATATCTGTGACCGCCTCCTGCCAGGCCAGGAGCCCGACCCGGAGCCCCGGCAGGGCGGCCGGCCACTGGTTCGGCCCCTGGAGGCGAGTCCAGGCCGGGAGGCCGGGTTCGCGCGGTCGCGCCGCCCGCTCGGCGCCGATATCGAACTGCTCGCGCCAGTCGGCCCGCCCACGGGTGATCTCCTGGCCGGCCTCGGTGTAGCCTCGGAAATGGGGCGAGTTCACCATCGCGACCGCCCGCTTCTCCTCCGCCGGCAGGGCAAAGAAGTGCCGTGCCAGCGCCTGGACGCCGGCGATCTGCGAGGCCGGAAGGCCGTGTCCGACGAGATAAAAGAAACCGGTCTCGCGGGCGGCTGTCCGCAGTTCCGCGAGGAAGGCGTCGCGCTCGCTCCCACCCGCATCGAGGCGGGCGAGATCGAGGATGGGGAGCATGTGGCTCATCTCAGGCCGCCCGCGCCAGCGTTCCGGCGGCGGCCAGCGCCTGATCGAGATCGGCCAGGATGTCGTCGATGTGCTCCAGCCCGACCGAGAGGCGCACGTAGCCGTCGGTGACACCGGTGGCGCGCTGCTCGTCCGGCGTCAGCTGCGAGTGGGTGGTCGAGGCCGGGTGGATCGCAAGGCTGCGCACATCGCCGATATTGGCGACGTGGTAGACCAGCTTGAGCGCGTCAATGAAGCGGCGCCCGGCGGCGCGGCCCGCCGCCAGCTCGAACCCGACGAGGCCGCCATAGCCTCCCCTCAGGATGCGGTCGGCCCGCTCCCGCGCGGCGCCGGTTTGAGCGGAGGGATGGATCACGCGGGCGATCTCCGGCCGACGCCCGAGCCAGTCGGCGACCGCTTGCGCATTGCGGCTGTGGCGCTCGATCCGCAGGGGAAGCGTCTCGATCCCCTGGAGCGTCAGGAAGGCGTTGAGCGGCGAGACGGCGGGACCGAGATCGCGCAGGAGCCGCACCCGGGCTCGCAAGGCATAGGCGACCGGGCCGATCGGCCGCGCGGCCTCGGTCCAGACCGCGCCATGATAGCTCGGATCCGGCGTGTTCAGGGCGGGCTGGCGATCGGGATAGGCCGCCCAGTCGAAGCGCCCGCCGTCGACGATGGCTCCGCCGATGGCGATGCCGTGGCCGCCGAGATACTTCGTAGTCGAATAGACGACGATCGCCGCGCCATGGTCGAGAGGCCGTGCCAGCAGGGGCGCCGCGGTGTTATCAACGATGAGCGGAATGCCGAGCGGCCGGCCGATCGCCGCCACCTCGGCGATGGGGAAGACCGTGAGCTTCGGGTTCGGCAGGGTCTCTGCGTAATAGGCCCGCGTCCGCCCATCGGTCGCGCGCGAGAAATTGTCCGGGTCGGCGGGATCGACAAAGCGGACCTCGATGCCCTGCTCGGCCAGCGTGTGGGCGAACAGGTTCCATGTGCCGCCGTAGAGGTCGGTGGAGGAGACGATGTTGTCACCTGCCCGCGCGAGGTTCTGGACGCTCAGTGCGGAGGCCGCCTGACCGGAGGCAAGAGCAAGTGCGGCCGCGCCGCCCTCCAACGCGGCGAGGCGCTGCTCCAGCACGTCGACGGTGGGATTGGTGACCCGGGTGTAGATGTTGCCGAGTTCCTTGAGCGCGAACAGACTCTCCGCGTGATCGGCGTCGCGGAACTGGTAGGAGGTGGTCTGGTGGATCGGCACTGCGACCGACCCGGTCTGAGGATCGGCGCGCCAACCGGCATGGAGCGCGAGCGTTTCGGCGTAGACTGAAGCGGGCGTCTGGTCCGACATCGGCGGCTCCCTTGAGTAGATCCCAAGATGATCAGCCGATCCATATTGAAGTAAACGGAAGTTGTTTTCTTTGTTTATTGGTTTTGGGTGATTTTCTTCGTCGTTGCGGGCGAATTTTGCTACTTGTCACCTGGGCTGCCGCCGCGCCCGAACGGCCGCCTCCGAGCAGGCCTTCGCGCTTGCTGCGCTTGCCGAATTGGGAAGGGGTCAGGCTGTCGGCTGCGGCTCCAGGCATCCGCGGACGTGATGATGGATGCTCATCGCAACGGCCGATGTCGTCTTCGCTCGCATCCGGCGCCTTGGCCGCGGTGAGGACAGCAGCCGAGACCGTCGGATCGATGCCGGCCTCCAATGACGACCATTCCGGAGAAGGTAAGGGCCGACGAGGACGATCGGCCCTTACCTTCTTGGAAATGCACGCGGTTCGGCCCCCTGAACGGCGACGCCGATGGGCCCGCCTCAACCCGCCGTCGATGTGACGGCGCTCGCGACAAAGGCGGTAAAGCCCTGGACCAGATTGTCAGTCCTTGACCGTCGCAGGCGTCGCAACCTGCTGCCGACAAGCTTCCCGCATGCGCACAGTCAGTTGTGCGCATGCGGGAAGTTTGTCGGCGAGATCCTATCTAACTCATTGATTTAGTTGGTTCAGATTTTCGATGAAGCAGCGAGTTTGTCGGCTAGGGAGTATGATGTTTGTCGGCTGGCGCATTCCAGCCGGTATTGGCCAAGTTCCTGCGGCAGAAGCTGCGAGATTGAGGCGTTTGCGCCGAGACACGTCGCGCAGGCGCATTGCCGGAGGCGTACGAGTGCGCCTGAAGAGGCTGAGGCACGATTGGCCTGGATGCATCGCTTCAAGCCGCAACGCCTACGCGCGGGGAATGGAGTGTCCCGGCTTCCTGGGCCCGCTGCGGCGGTCCCGGCTCTGCCGTGGTGGTCGATCGCTACGCGATCTGCCCTGTGATTGAAGGCAGCCTGCCCCTGCTCGCGTCCTAGCCGGCGCTGGAACACGTTCGCCGCGGGTGGGGCCGCCCGAGGTCAAGCCCGAGGCTGAGAGGCTCGTCGAGTCTCGCGTCGCCATGTGGATCGCGGAGTTCGACGACGCGGCGCCCGCCTTCATCCAGGTCGAACGTGTCGCCGACTGTTCTCCGGCGCCCCTTCTGCGATCTGCCGACGTGATCGCGCGGGCTGGACCGATACATCGGGGCGCCGACGACGCTGGGCATTGGACATGGGCACCGCATCCTGCGGCAACACACCGACCGGATGTTTACCGAAGGCGTGCCGCGGTCAGCATTGACTCCCCTCCAGACGACCCGCGCGTGACCTTGCCTCCTGGATTGCCCTCGTTCTGAAGCTAGGGCTTGTTGTCACTTGATCCAATCGCAGGCTGCGGCGAGGCAGAGGACGCCTGTGAAGCTGGCGGCGGTCTTCTCGTAGCGGGTGGCCACCGCCCGCCATTCCTTCAGGCGCGCCCAGAGGCGCTCGACGCGGTTGCGGTTGGTGTAGATCCAGTCCGGGCAGCGGGTGGGTGCTTCGTTGCGCTTGGTGGGGACGGCCGGCTTGGCGCCCACGTCGCGGATGTGCTGACGGAAGCCGTGACTGGAGTAGCCGCGGTCGGCCACGACCCACAGCGGCACGCCAGGCAACTGGTCGAGCAACGGCACGGCGTGGGGCAGTTCGTGCGCCTGTCCCGGCGCGAGGCGGAAGGCGACGGCGCGGCCCGCGCCGTCGGCGATCACGCAAGCCTTGGTGCCATACCCGCCACGAGACCGGCCAAGCGCTTCACGACCGTCTCGCTCGGTCGCAGATCCCCCCTTTTGGCCGCACCTGCCGCCTTCTGGTGCGCCCGCATGTTGGTGCCGTCGAGGAACACCATGCCGAGTTGCACGCCGCGCTCCTGCACCAGGGCGAGCAGGCGCTCCCACACCCCGGCGCGCGCCCAGCGGATGAAGATCTGCGCCGCCCGCCACCACGGCCCGAACTCGTCTGGAATGGCGCGCCACTTGGCCCCGTTCTGGTGCCGCCACAGGATGGCCGAGAGCGTGCGTTGCAGGTCCTGCGGCGGGGTCTTCGCCTTCGGCCGGCAGGCATGCACCAGCGGCTCTAGAGCCGCCCACTGCGCGTCGTTCAGCATCAGCCCGCTCCATCCAGAGGACGGAAAACGCTCACACCCCCAAGACGTTCAGGCGACGACAGACCCTAGAGTCTGTCAATCAGGAGACGGACGATCAAGAAGATGCGGCACAACGCGCCTACGTGGCTTGAGTGCGCAGGTCGGGAAAAAATACTATCGAGCAGCAGCATCCCAATCTTGGCATTGGCGGAGCGCAAACGTCTCGATATCGCCTCTGAGATAGAAGGCGGTGCGGAAGTCCGCCTTCGCCAGGGAGGGGCCGATGCCCGCGACGTCGAGCGCACGGCGTGCGGCCGGGATCGAGAGTTTCAGGATCCCGGCCGCCTCCGACAGCTTCACGTATTGCGCACGAAATCGGTCGAGTCCTTCTTTCGAAACGAGGAGCACCTTGTGGTAGGCGATCGGGTGACGCTCACGCGTCGCCGGGAGGAAGCCGCCTTTAATTAACGCGTTGATCGAGGCCGTGGGGATGCCGGTGACGTGCTCGACCTGACGGCGGGTATAGCCTTCGAGTTCCACCCGACGGACGCGGCTCCGGATCTCGGCGGCATCGACCAGAATCGACCGGAATCCCGAAGCCTCCGGCAGCCATCCGACCCAGTTCAGCTCGCGCCTGATCACCAAGCCGACGACGTTGACGAGAGTGCATTGCGCGCGACGGCAGGCTGCACTGAGATCGAATGCGCCGTCCGGGATCGAAGTCAGGGACACGGCTCCGTCGCGCAACGCGGACATGAACGCGGCGAAGTCTTCGGATGAAAAGAGAGACGCGACCGTCGCGCTCTCGCGTTTGTCGATGGCCCTCAGAAAGCCGGCGTCGACGATCGGCTTCACCTGATCCCAGGTGATACCGAGAGCGGCGGCGACATCGGCCGTGGTCAAGGCGGTGGCGAGACGATCGAGGAGGGCTGCGGCTGCCGTAGCATCGAAGGTGACTTGGTGAGCGACGCGCCTTTCATGTCCCGGATCTATGTGACCTGCCTGCACCAGAACCTTCCGAAGACGTTTCTCGCTGATACCCGTCTGATGTATCGCGGTTCCGACGGAGTGGACCTTCCGATACGGGACGGGCTTGCCGAACAGTCTCTCGTTCTCATGGAAAGGGATACGGTCCGCCACGAAGCGGACGATGATGTCGCGAACAGGATCGTAGACGGGGTCGTTCGTTTCGTATTCCAGCCATTGGTAGAAGCGGCCGAACCAGGCCTTGGGGCCGGCCGGCGTCGATCGACCACCGGGATAATCTGCCCAGAGGTCGTGGAGAAACCTCTCGATCCGCTCCGGGCCAGCCGATGCGACTAGAAAGCCCTGCCGGCCGGCCTCGGCCCAGTCGTCGGAGGTCAGGGACTTGGAGACCGGTCTCCGCCCCTGCGTCGCAACGAGGCCCATCATCTCGGAGATCCGCGCGGCAGCATAGAACGGTAATCCGTCCAGCCAGCATTGGGCCGCCCCTCCTTCCAGCCGTCGGATGAGATAACGCTCGAACTGCGAAGCGGGCCTCCGACAGGCATCCCGCACTCCGGCGTCGCTTCGGGCGCTCCATCCATCGAGGACTGACGGGAAGTCGTGGGCGGCCTCCCGCCATAGCGTCGGAAGATCCACGAGGGCAACGTCGTGATGGGCACAGGTACGGAGGTGCTGGATCGACCACACCGTCCGGCAATAAGCTGCCGTCCCCTCGGGAGCGCCTCCAGCGGACTGCTGGTCTTCCGCAATGCACACGGGACAGATGCGGAGGCTGGGCCGGACCAGGCTTGCCCTGGTCAGGATCTGGCTCCGCAGCAGGAAATCGTTTCCCAACCGTCGACAGCTCTCGCGAAGTAAAGGAACGGGGTCGGTCCCTGCGACCTCGGCGAGATACGTGATCGTATCGTGGTCGCCATCGATGAGCTTGCCGAAGCTCAGACCGAAATCGCTCAGCAGTTCGCGTGCCGATGTGATGTTGTTGCAGCGTGCCAGACGCGACGCGAAGCTGGTCGGCGTTTCTCCTGGCATGTACGGCACGGTGGGGTGCAGCCTCATCGGGCTCCTCCCGCCACGCGCGCCGCTTCCGCCGCGTCGCGGGTCGCTTTCAGTACCAGGGTGCAGTCGAGCTTCCTCCAGTCTGCGACGACGAACGGGTTGACGGCGTCGGCGCAACTCGTCCGTTCCCGATAGGCGAGTTGGAACTGCTCGATTTCGAGCATGCGGCAGCGTGGCTTGGCGTCGAGCCCCTGGCCGATGGCTTCGTGCGCGAGCTGCATCGCCGTCCCGAGTTCGTAGAGACCGGCATGGACGAGACGTGGCACGACGGTCGTCGTCAGGTCGTCGGTGACGCCCATGCCCGCGACGGAAGCCATGTCCTTGACGGCCACAGCGACCATGTCGGCATCCGTAGGGAGTTCCAGCGATCGCAGCGGCACGAACACAGCCCGTCGGCGGACCTCGCCCTTGGTGTCCGGGTTCGGATTGCCGTCCTCGTCGGGGTCGTTGAGGCCCTCGAAGAACGGTACGACTTCGGGCAGTCCGGACAGGACGAGGACCACGGGCCAGGTCGGAGAGACCAAGAAGGTTTTCAGCAGCGTGCGGATCTGCTTGAGTTCCCGCTTATTGGCGGTTTCAAGCACGTTGTGGATCTCATCGAGGTGAAGGACGAGCTTGCCCAGGAACTCGATGCGGTCGCGCACCTTGGCCCAGACGGCCTGAACGGACCGTTCCGCCGTCATTGGGTAGTCGAGCACACGGAGGATCTCCACCCCGAGAGCCTTGGGGTTGCACGGCGAGGGCGTCAGAACCGAAACCGCCCGACAACCCGAGCGTGGCACGCCAAAGCCGGGGAATGCCGGATGGGCCGACAGTATCCGCGACAGCATCGAGCTCTTGCCCGCACCGGTCCTGCCGGTCAGGACGAGCGCACGCGTTTCGCTCCTGTTGCCGGGACCGAGTGGGCGTGAAGGATCGACCCGCGTCACGAGGTCGGCGAGAAGTTTGCCGAAGGTCTCGGCGGTTTTGTCGTCGCGGTCTGCAGTTCGCAGAATGCGGCTTTTGACGCGCTCCATAACGCCGAGCCGTTCGCGCTCTTCCGGTGACATCGCGGCGAGAAGTTCGTGCAGGACGCCGACGCCGGACTGGGAGGCGGAGGTCATGGTGCATCCTCGTTGTAGCCGCCCATGCGCCAAGTTGGCGGTTCGGGTGAGGTTTCGAGCGGACCGGTTTCGGAAGGTACATGGACGGCTGGACCGGGCACCGGGATGACCCCGTCGAGCAGATCCTCGCCTTCTACGGGGGGCTCGTCCCACTCGGGCAGGGAGAAGCCGAATCCTAGTTCTTTACGGGCGCGCTGAAGGGATACGGACGTGTCGAGGTCTTCGGAGATGCCAGCTTCTCGCTGATAGGCGCGGGCGATGGCCGAGAGATCGCGGACGGTTGCGAGCACGATGTGCCGCGACATGGACGCTTCATTCTTGAAGCGTGAACGAAGATCGGCGGTCACGGCCTTCCAGGCCTTCAAGGAAACGCCGCGAAGCTCCTTTTTCAGGCAGGGGACGGTGAGCCAGTCGTCGCCCAGTTTCACCGATGCGAAGCCGACATCCAGCGGATCGACTCGAACGGTGACGTCATGCACGCCTTTGCCCGTGAAATATTCGTATAGTTCTCGGTTCTGGTACCGGAGGCCGAGGATCGTCACGCCCGCATTGTCGAGTTTGCAAGACGTTTCGATACCAAAGATCGCCCGCTGAGTGTGCTTGTCTGGCACCGGCAAGCGGCCGGTTTGTCCAACTAGCCGAACCCATGCATTGTGGGGCGTCTCGCCGCCCAGGCCAGCATGCGGGCGATGATGATAATCGTCCACGACATAGCGGACGAGGCTACGGGCGAGGACATCGAGGGGAATGCTGGCGCCCTGCCCGGCTTTGTAGGTGCCCTTGTCGACGACACTCGAGAAGGTTCGACCGGTGAAATGGCTTAGGAACCGCGTTTCGGTCGTCGAGAAGACTCTCTCGATCGTGCCACGCAGATGCGGGCGACCGGCTGGCGGATGGTCGAAGGTGGCGCCCAGCGCCCGCACGACTCGGCGCGTCTCCTCCGAACGGAATGCCGATCCCCAATCCGTCACTAGCATGCCGATACCGGTCGCCATGAACCAGCGTGTCAGCGCGCAGGCACCGTCCGAGAGATCGGATTTGTCTGTGAGAACCATCTGGATTGTGGCCACTGCCTCGGAGGCAAGCGGCGTCTCGGCAAGGCGCATGGCCAGAATGCAACGACTCGCCCGGTCAATCGCAACGGTCAGGTACCAACGAGCGCGCCTGACCGCCTTCTTGGTTTCGCGATCCAAATGTTGCCAGACCTTCGACCGGACCAGAAGCGTCTGAAGGCCGACCTGCCACTCGTCCATTTCAACCCGCTCGCCGATCCGGGTTGCGCCCGGTCCGTCTTCGACGGCAGCGAATTTCCGGCGTGCCGCTTCGAGCGTGTGCCGACGTGCGTACACCCAGAATGCGTCGAGTGCTTTGATTTCAGCGTAGAATCTGCGCCTGCTCGGAAGCGTGAGAGGCGATACCCCTTCCAGAGCGAGGGTCTTGTTGCGCTCGATGATTGTCGAGGCGAGCTTGACGTATTGGTTGTCACGTGTCGGCCGTGCCTGCGTAGCGTAACCCTCGGCTGCCTCGACCATCAATTCCTGAGCTTCTGGCTCAAGGCGTGGGGTGCGATCGCCGCACTTGCGATAGTTGTCGCGCAGGGCTTCGGGTGCCCAATCGCATTTCTCCATGACACTCAGCCAGCGCTGGAGCGTGCGATACGACGGCTTTTCCCTGATTGCGATTACCGTCCCTGATCGGATCTTCCGTGGCTGTCCGTCCTTGCGTAGTGGGACAGGCTTTCCCTTATCGCGCTTCTCATTAGTTCGGCGAACTACCTTGGCGCATTCGAGTTGATTAACATCTGCGGCAATCTTCTCGATCGCAGCGGTCATGCCATCATTGGTGCGATCTGTTTCGCCGCGGGCCACCATTTTACGGAAGCGGTCAACCCACTCATTTTTCCAAAGGAGCCTCGATTGCTCACGCTTGGGAATGTCCGCAAAATTTTCGACACCACTGCGCTCGCGCGCGCTGACCTTGCCGGGCTTGAACCAATCCTTATCGTATCGGTATTCACCAGAGTGCTCGATCTGGTTCATCGCGTCGTGCGTGAAGAATTCGAACATCCCGGGTTTGTCGACACGCTCCAGTTCGTGACCGTCGTCGGTCGTTCGGACACAGGTGTAGACCACCGTGCCGATGCGGATTCTGTCGTGTTTCCCGTAAGCGATGCGATCGCATTGGGGCGCCGTGCTCATGACACCCCAATCCCTCCTGGGATCGCACGCCGGATCGGCGTGCTGCGGTCGATCAGCCCACGTTCGGTCGGCTTGAGCAGGCCCTCTCCGATCGCGCGGACGACAGCGTAGAAGCCGTGATCGTGGCGATCGAGGCCTGCTGCACGAAGGATGTCGTCGATGGTCGTCGTGCCGTGCAGGGCTGCCACCGCCTCGCGCACGCGTCGGTCGGTATCATGGTCCGGGTGTCGGCGCGCGTCGTGGATGAGCCTGCCGTTCTGCACCTCGTAGCGCGGCATCATGCCGTCTGTCAGAAGAAGTACCGCGCTGGCAAATGCCGGATCCATCTGTCTGGCAATATGCGTAAACAAGCTCTTGAGGTCATATTTGACGACAATTCTAGACGGTTTTACCGCCACAGCGATTCTGGCGCCGGACCGAAGCGTCATGAGAAAATCGAACGTGTGCGTCCGCTTCTTGCCTTCGCGATCAATATAGTCGACCGGGTCGGGCTGCTCCTGAAGCCTCAAGCAGTTGGGCCGGGCCATGAGGACAAAAGCGGCCTTAGCTTCCAAGCCGCTCTCGCACAACATCTCCCTGTGATCTTCGATGGTGACGATGACCGGGCGCCCGGAGTGGTGGGAGACGTCGGAAGGCTTGCGCGTTGCTGTCGAACGTGTCGGTTCGCGCCAACGGTGGGCTGGCGCGTCGGGGCGGGCTTCAGCAACGATTAGCGACGGGTCGCGTCCATCGACGCAAGTCATTGCATCCGCTTCGGACGGGAGGTGGACCTCCGAGCGAGGGGCGGGCGCGATCTGCAACATGACTCTCCGTGACCAACCGTGGGCGTCGATTGACGCGGCCCAAGCCGCGGCCGTGAGCGGCGTGGCCCCTACTCGGTGTCGAGAAGCGAATTTGGAGGTGTTCTGCTGATCCCGTCCGCACTTGGCACGGGTCGGCAATCGCTCGGGCTGGGTGCCCGTTGGTCGACCTGTTGATGCCTCACCGGCAGACCGTCCGGCGTGGTCCTGAGCCGTAGAGCGGAAGCTGCACCTGTCGCTCTCGACGTCACCAGGACGGAAGGCTAGAGGCTGTTATGGACCTGTCAGCTGTGAGGCTCAGATGATGGGCGATGAGCCTGTCCCGGAAAGCCTACCCGTCTGATGTGTCCGATGATGAGTGGGCATTGGTCGCCCCGTATCTGACGCTGGTCCGCGAGGACGCTGGCCAGCGCGCGCATCCGTTGCGGGAGGTGTTCAACGGGCTGCGCTACGTGGTGAAGACGGGCGCGCCGTGGCGCTGGATGCCCCACGACCTGCCGCCCTGGGCGGCCGTCTACCAGCAGGCGCAACGCTGGCTGCAGGCGGGCTGCTTCGAGCAACTGGCCGAGGACCTTCGCGCCGTGCTGCGCCTGGCGGCCGGGCGCAAGGCGGAGCCGTCGGCGGCCATCCTCGACAGCCGAACGCTGCGGGCGACGCCCGAGAGCGGCGAGCGGGCCGGCTACGATGGGGCCAAGCGCAAGCAGGGCTCGAAGCTGCATATGGCGGTGGACACGCTCGGCCACCTCCTGGCCCTGCATGTCACGCCGGCCAACGCCGATGACCGCGCCCAGGTCGAGCGTCTGACCAAGGCTGTGCAGGCGGCCACCGACGATCACGTCGAGATCGCGTTCGTGGATCAGGGCTACACGGGCGAGAAGCCAGCCACAGCCGCGCGCAGGCACGGCATCGAACTGGAGGTCGTGAAGCTGCCGGAGGCCAAGCGCGGCTTCGTACTGCTGCCCAAGCGCTGGGTCGTGGAACGCTCCTTTGCCTGGGCCACCCGCTTCCGCCGGCTCGTCAAAGACTACGAGCGCTATGCCAGCACGCTGGCTGACCTCCACATCGTCGCCTTCGTCTGCATCATGCTCAAAAAGGCCGCTCTACTCGCAGCCAGTTCATAACAGCCTCTAGCCCGAAGGTTTCTGCGTGCGAGGTGCAACTGCTCTACCGGGTCCAGACATTTGGACTTCGCTGATTGCAAGGTCCGAATTCAGAACTGCGTTCACGATCAGGCCGTGCACCACGCATTCCACCGTGGGCCCCGCATCGGACCGGGAGGTTGCTGGTCCTGCAGCTTCCGCAGTCGATGCGGTGCGCCTCGGGAATCGTGCATCGCCGCAGCAGGGCTGGATAATCTGCCCGTTGCTGTTGAGGTCGCGGTTGTTTCTGCGCAGTGGGCGCATGTGGGCTCCTGTCAGCATGAAGCCGCGATCCAGCGCAGTTGCTGTGGACAGCAACTACTCGGGACGACGGCGGGGCTTGCAGGCTCCTCTGGACGATGGCACGTTCAGGTCGTGCTTGACGGCACGACTCCGCCCGCCTCTTTCCGCTAAGGTTGAGGTTCAGGTGGCCATTGGATCCAAGGATCCTGCTGGTGAATGGAACGGCAGCCGGGTTTTCCAGGCCGAAGGCGGTCGTTCCGGGTCAAATGGGGCGTGGTGGCGACACCGCGCCCCTTTCGTCATCTAGATTTTCATTCTGTTGTCCATATAAGGCGAGTTTTCATAGCTCGTACGCAACATATCATTACGAGATATGTTGCGCCCGGAGGCTATGAGTACGGATTAAGATTTAAGAGCCCAGGTCCGGACCGAAGCGTGGCCATCTGGCGACGCAGGTAATCGGTCACTGGCCGCGGCACCGAGTCGGTGCGCGACTGCATATCGCCGAGGGGTGGCAGTCCCCGACTATCGCTCGCGTCCCGAAGGCGCACTCCCTAACCCGAGGAGTGATAACGAGCGACTGCGCATACCAATCAGCCAGGCCCGATTCCCCATGGCAAGAGGGGATTCGGCGAGGCTCATTGAGATCTGCTGATCTTCTGTGGACAACTACGGAGTAGGATCGGCGTTTCAGAGGCGGCCGTTCACGCACGCGGCCGACCGCGATTGCCTTCTTCGCACCTTCGTTTGCGGGCAGATGCCATCCGAAAGCGTTATCGCGACGTCTCCCGAACAAGCCATGGCGAGGACGACGTCGACGCCATCGGCGGGTTCTCTGACGAGAGCAGCCAAATCACGAAGCTCAGCCTCAGCGACTCGGTCGAGGTGGGACAGGACCCTGACGCGGTCGCTTGCAGCGATAGGAAGGTGCCGCGTCGCCCAGACCGACCGAGCGTCGCTCAGCAACGGCTCCATCATGACTGTGGCCCTGCCGACGAGGACGATGGGATCCTGGGCGAAGACTTCCGGCCGGGATGAGGTGTCGTGGATGCCGACGACGAACACTCGGCTGGATGCACGGCGCACAGCGAGTGCGATGCAACCGGGCACTTCCATCCCGGCCGGCTCCATCGCGTCGATCTCGGGATCGAGCGCTATCTGAATGAGGAGGTCACGATGCCATCGATGCCGATAGCGGATCGGAGAGCGGCACACGCCGCCTCGAAATCCAGGATAGCGCGCATCGGCTGCGGGGTTGCCAGCTGATTGCCGAGCTTTTGATGCAACGTGCAACATTACCCATCCATCCCGAAATGCTTCCGCACGGACGGGAGTGCAACGTAATTGCCCGTCTATACGGATATTGGCCGTGTCATAGTCTTTTCCTGCAAGGTTCCGCTCGCGAACCAAGGGGAGCGGCCGAACTTCTGCGTCGGCTTGTTGCGACAAAAAGGGCTAAAATTGCCCCTTTGGCAATCGCCGAAGACCGTCTTCGCCGGCTACACATGGTGGATAACGGGCATCGACATGTCCCATTGCTGGGCGACCTTGGGGATTTCGTGCGCAGAATCAATGAATTGGCATTGTATGTCCGCGTCAAAAATTTTCTGCCTCGACTTGATTTGTATTAGCGCGGCTAACTATTTTGTGGTCCCGCTACTGTCACTCCTATGACTTTGTAGCCAAAGCTCGACTGCGCTGACGAAGCCTGGACCGGCACCGATTGAGGCAGCCCGCGTGTACATGTCGCTCAGCACGGAAACAGGGTCCGCAGAGATCGGCTGCAGTGGGCTATGCTGCGTGGACGACACGCCATACCGCTCGATCAACGTCAGCAGATAGACCGCATAGGCTGGGGGGCCCCGCTCGGCCCAGAGATGAACGGTGCGACGAGAGACGCCGATCTCCAGCGCGAAGCCGATCTGTGTCCGGCCGAGCCTGCGCAATGCCGCTTTGAATTCGTCAGGCGTCATGCCGGTGGCCCGTCATCAGGGGGCGCGCTCCCATTTCGGTTCCAATCGGTGCTCCTGTCGTCGGCACCCATTCCAGATTTGTACCTTCAGAACGGGTTGAAACGTCGGCACTCGAAGGAATGGTAACGCCTTGTACAGCGCCGTCTGATAGGAGCGAAGCGAGTGTCGGCGAGCACGGTCGGATGGATCCGCGCACATGGGATTCAAGAACAGGTTCGATGACGAGCCGTTGCAGGAAGAGCCTCACGAGCTCCCGCGCAGTGTGAGGCAGCGGACGGTTACCGTTGAGACCAAGGGAAAGCGCCAAGGCAGAACCACCGCAGACGTGTCACCGCGCACCTCCTCGGCCAACACCATTGATGTTGTTCAAAAGGTCAGAAGACGGAAGCTCTCGACGGAGGCGACCGAGAAGAAGCCCCCCGGCCAAGGTGCTGGTCTCTCCCGTCGTCCTACCGCGGGGCAAGAAATAGCTCACCTTTTTGACCTCTCATTGACAAGTTCTGGCGCCAGAAGCGTGTGCTATCGGCAGGGATCGCCCTTGTGCAGGGATGGATCCGAACTTGCTTTGTCGTTGTTCCCGCCCCGAAGGTGGTTTTTCGAGCTTCGTGGCGGGAATCTGCTCGGTCGTTCAGGCGCTAGGATGACGGGTCTATCGTCGGGTGCTTCGACGATCCACCGACATCATCCTGAAGTCCTCGAACTCCGCGCGTTTGCGCACGATCTCGGCCAAGCCTGCGATGATGGTTTCGCGATCGCCATTGAGGACCTCGCAGAGCGTGTCGATCGCGTCGGAAAGCGGCTGCAGATCGCCCAATTCTGGGGCATCAGGCATCAGCGCGAACATCACAGCACCTCTGCGGCAGTCATGGAACGCACGTCGGATTCCGGATCCGTCCCCACCCTTAGCGCAAGGTCGATCTCGTCACGGGAAAGGTAACCGCTTTCCTCGAGCATTCGTGTGAGCGCCTGAAGTGCCGATCTGCGCTCAGTCAGGATTCTTCGCGCTCGCTCGCTCACGTGCCCTAGAGGCTGTTATGAACTGGCTGCGAGTAGAGCGGCCTTTTTGAGCATGATGCAGACGAAGGCGACGATGTGGAGGTCAGCCAGCGTGCTGGCATAGCGCTCGTAGTCTTTGACGAGCCGGCGGAAGCGGGTGGCCCAGGCAAAGGAGCGTTCCACGACCCAGCGCTTGGGCAGCAGTACGAAGCCGCGCTTGGCCTCCGGCAGCTTCACGACCTCCAGTTCGATGCCGTGCCTGCGCGCGGCTGTGGCTGGCTTCTCGCCCGTGTAGCCCTGATCCACGAACGCGATCTCGACGTGATCGTCGGTGGCCGCCTGCACAGCCTTGGTCAGACGCTCGACCTGGGCGCGGTCATCGGCGTTGGCCGGCGTGACATGCAGGGCCAGGAGGTGGCCGAGCGTGTCCACCGCCATATGCAGCTTCGAGCCCTGCTTGCGCTTGGCCCCATCGTAGCCGGCCCGCTCGCCGCTCTCGGGCGTCGCCCGCAGCGTTCGGCTGTCGAGGATGGCCGCCGACGGCTCCGCCTTGCGCCCGGCCGCCAGGCGCAGCACGGCGCGAAGGTCCTCGGCCAGTTGCTCGAAGCAGCCCGCCTGCAGCCAGCGTTGCGCCTGCTGGTAGACGGCCGCCCAGGGCGGCAGGTCGTGGGGCATCCAGCGCCACGGCGCGCCCGTCTTCACCACGTAGCGCAGCCCGTTGAACACCTCCCGCAACGGATGCGCGCGCTGGCCAGCGTCCTCGCGGACCAGCGTCAGATACGGGGCGACCAATGCCCACTCATCATCGGACACATCAGACGGGTAGGCTTTCCGGGACAGGCTCATCGCCCATCATCTGAGCCTCACAGCTGACAGGTCCATAACAGCCTCTAGGTGACGACATCGGCTGGCGCTTCGACGTAGATGGCCTGCAGGGCACGGTCGACGACGAAGGAGCGTTTCAAACGAACGATGCCGGGCATGTGCAGGACGCAATCTTCGCAAGAGGTAAACCGCCGCAGCCATGCGTCGAACGACCGAATTCGCGCGCCAGCTCAGTAAGCTTTAACGGCGAGGTCCAGTCTCATGCGGGACGTCCGCTTCGTAGGTCAGCCGAGGTCCGCTTCTCTACATCTTCCGGACCTTCGTCAGCCGCACTTCGAATGTCTGGAAGGGGTCATTTGGCACCCTGGGGGCGACCATTTTACTGACACGCCGCGGCCATTTCGACCGCGGCGCCCGTTTCAGATCTCGGTCTGCTCTGAGAGGATCAGCGCGTCGTCAACCTCAATGCCGAGGTAGCGAACCGTGCTCTCAAGCTTGGTATGGCCAAGGAGCAGTTGGCAGGCTCGGATGTTGCCGGTGCGCTTGTAGACCAGCGCAACCTTCGTGCGGCGCAGGCTGTGCGTGCCGAACGCCGAAGGGTCCAGGCCGATCAGGGCAACCCAGCGGTCGACCAGCCGACTGTAGTGCCGCGTCGTGAGATGCTCTCCGAGCCGACTCCGGCTTGGAAACAGCCAGTCGCCGGCTTTCAACCTGCGTGCCGTCAGCCAAGCCGAGAGAGCCTCGCGCGTCGGTTCGGTAATCTCGAATGGAACCGGCCTGCCGGTCTTGCGCTGGCAGACGGTCGCTCGGAGACGCACGGCGTCGCCCAGGTAGATATCGCTCACGCGCAGGCCGACGAGATCACACCCGCGCAGCTTGCTGTCGACGGCAAGGTTAAACAGGGCGAGGTCTCGCGTGCGGTTGGCGAGTTGGAGGCGCGTGCGCAGGGCCCAGATGTGCTTCGGCTTCAGCGGCGGTTTGGGTCCGACGATACGCCCGCGGTTCCAGGGAACACGCGGTTTTGTGGAAACGGTAACGACTTCAGGCATGACAGGCTCCTGGGTTCAGGAGCCCGCCATGAGGAACCCGATGCTGCCAGTGCGCCCAATGTCGAATGACAGCTCTCTGCAACACAAGCCGACATTGGAGCCGGCGGGCCTAGACCGTTGCTCCCGACCCTTCTCGGACATTGACGCAACACGTAAACACTCAGCATGAACGACGATCTCGACGACATGCTGATGGGTCATGCGCTTGATGAAGCGCGGCAGGCCCTGGCCAAATCGCATTTCCCGGTAGGCGCACTGCTGGCCGCGGGCGAGCGTATTGTTACTACCGGCCAGAAGGCTATGGGATCAAACCATCTCGATCACGCCGAGATGATTGTTTTCCGCAAGGTGTTTCAAGGTGATTACAGCTTTTCGCGAAGCGACAATCTATGCCTGTATACCACGCTTGAGCCATGCATCATGTGCTGGGGGGCGGTCAGACATTTGCCGATTACGCGATTGGTCTACGCGATGGACGATCCCTATGGGGGGTGCGCGCACGTCTCGGACGCTGCTCTTCCCCCGCGGCATCAAGACCGCCCGTTGTCGGTCCGCCAAGGAGTTCGTCGAGAGGAAGCGCGCGAACTATTCAGACAATTCCTTGACCTGACTAAAGAGCCGTTCTGGACGATGGGTGGCGCGCCCGAGTTTGCCCAAGCGGTCCGCTTAAACCCCCGTGGCAACTAACCACCCTACGCCGCCGTCCAGGACACGCTGTCCAGCATTCTATAGAGGACGCCTGTCACGAGCGGGAGCGTTACAAGGCTATGATCGATGCTGTTCTATTCGACCTGGACGAAACTTTGCTGGATCGCACTACCTCCCTCAAGGCGTTCCTGAGAGACCAATTCGAGCGGCACGCCGATCATCTGGGTCAAGTTCAGTCGGATGAATGGTGTGCGCGGTTCCTCGTCCTCGACCGGCGGGGACACGTCCATAAGTCCGTAGTCTACCCGGCCATACTGGACGAGTTCGGCGGACGGGCCGAGCACGCCGAGATCTTGCTCGCGGACTACCGCGCGTGCTGCGCGCGCTTCGCCCAACCCTTCGACGGGATGAGGGCGGTTCTGGAAGAACTACGAGCGCGGGGGCTCGCCCTCGGCATCGTTACGAACGGCGAGACGGAGTTTCAGTTGAGGCATGTCAGGGCGCTTGAACTGGACAAGTTGGTCGATGCCGTCCTCATTTCGGAGCGGGAGGGATTGAGGAAGCCGGACGCGACACTGTTCCTCCGAGCCGCAACGGCTTGCAGGACCGAGCCTTCGCGCTGCTTATTCGTTGGCGATAATCCACTGGCCGACGTTCTTGGCGCTCACGCCGCTGGTATGAGCACCGCTTGGTTTCACGGGGTCGCCGAATGGCCGACCGACGCCCCTTCCAATCCGGGGGTCAGCATCGACCATCTCTCGCAGGTTCTGGTGCTGGCACGCCCCTGAGATAGCGATGACGGGGGCGAGGTCGGGAATGCTGATCGTCCGCTTTCACCCTTAGCGGATGATGGACTTGGTCATTCGAACGCACCCATCGGCGTCTCCAAGCAGTTCCGGCACCTGCGTTGTGACACGGCTCCAGCCGGTCGCAGTGTAGAAACCCTCGGCATCTGAAGCCGCACTCACGAACAGTTCGCCCAACCCAATCTCTCGTGCATAGTCTTCGACCATCGTGTCGAGCACACGGCCGTGCCCCTGTTTCCGCAGGGATGCTGTGATGGCGACCAGCCTTACGATGCCCGTCCCGTCCCTCAGGTTGTCCAGCCGCGTGGTGCCGATCCCCTCCTCATCCAGCTTCAGAAGCAGAGCGTGATGGTGAGCAAAGCGCTCCTGCGGGCGAGCATCGTCGTAGCCATCAAGACCTCTCTCCTCCCAGAGCGAGGAACGACGGATGGCATGGTAGACCTGCCAGTCGGCGGCGTCGGCAATGCGCACAAGAGTATATGTCATCACGCCAGCATACCGATGGGCCGGCTGCTTTCTACCCTAAGCGTCCTCCAGCGTCCGCCGTAGAAATGTGATGAGCCTGAGGTGGTGCTCGTTCTCATCCTCGCCATGCGGGCTGTGGTCCTGGCCCGCCAACAGATGCACTTCCGGGGCGCGCCCAGCTTGCAGCAAGCGAGCTTCGAGCCGCTGAGTCATCGCCACCGACCACATTGCGTCCCGTGTGCCGTGGCTGAGGAACAGAGGCCCATCATACCGCTCAATCTCAATCGGAGTGGTTGGGAGCAGAGCGTCGGACGAGCCGCGCCACGTCCATGCCCGCTCCGCCGGATCCCAGGCCCGCCACCCAGGATCGCCACTGTCCCGACAACTCGCACCAATGAAAGCACCGCAGATCACGTCGGGCGCAGCGTGCACAGCCACGGCATCGGGCAAGCCAGGAACGCCGTCCCGGACCATCAAAGAGGTGATGAGCAGGGCATGTTCGGCTCCTCGGGAGATGCCGTAGAGGCCGACCTTGCTCGATAGCGGCAGCGCGTGAAGCTCAGCCAGGGCCTCGGCCGTCCGGTCCAGGGCGACATCTCGGATGTCGCCCGCGTTCCACACGTCGCCGCCGACAGAGTAGCCGAACGGGACGGCTAGGAACCCATGAGCCGCCAGGATGGCAGCCGTCAGGTAGCTGTAGCCTGACCACGCTCCCTCCGAGCCGTGCAGGACCATGACGGTAGGGAACGGGCCATCGCCGGGCGGTCCGTAGGATTGTCCAAGGCCGGATAGTGGACGGTTGACGACTTGCAGCATCACCAACCGATCCTGACACCGCTTCTGTCCGCAAACCACCCCATCCGGTCCTTTAGCGGCCGTCACCCCAGAGTCCGCTTGGGGCCAAGAGTGCGAAGCTGAATGTCGAGTGGAGCGACTCGGGGACGCCCGCTGCCTGATCACTGCGTCCGCGAGGTTGGATTCGGTCTCACCGCGAGAGCCTGCGCGACGTGGCGGAGCTTGTCGGGATTGCGGGTGATGTAGATCGCAGTGATCCGGCCGTCCTCGATGGCGAGTGCAGTGGTTTGGAGAACATTGCCGCGTTCGCGGCTGACATAGCCGGGCAAGCCGTCGATCCAGACAGGTTCGAGCATCTGCGCCCAGCCTTGTCCCCATTTGCGCCGCACACCCTCGAACATGCGCAGGAGGCGGTCCAATCCAGTGATGGGGTTGATGAAGGCCAGAACCTTGCCGCCGCCATCCGAGTGCAGCACCGCGTTGTTGGCGAGAATGGTTCGCAGCGCTGCGGTGTCGCCGCTGGTGGACGCCGCGAAGAAGGCGCGCGCGATCCGCTCGCCCTCTTCGCGCTCTACGGGGAAGCGCGGACGCGCAGTCTGCACGTTCCGCCGTGCCCGGACGGCGAGTTGGCGCACAGCCGCCGCCTCCCGGTCGAGCGTGTTCGCCACCTCGCCGAGCGGCACCCCAAAGACGTCGTGGAGGAGGAATGCCGCCCGCTCAAGCGGCGACAGGCGCTCCAGCGCCATCATCAGCGTCAACGTCAGGTCATCTTCGTCCACTCCATCATCATCTTTTTCGACGAGTGGCTCAGGCAGCCAAGCGCCAACGTAGGTCTCCCGGCGGGCGCGGGCCGACTTCATCTCGTCGAGGCAGAGGCGCGTAACGATGCGCGCGAGAAACGGATAAGGAGCAGCGACCTTCGTCTGGTCCACCGCCACCCAGCGCAGCCAGGCATTCTGCACGACATCCTCCGCTTCGCTGCGCGAGCCAAGCATGCGGTAGGCGATGCGCAGAAGCCGCGCGCGATGGGTCTCGAAGGTCACCGTGGCGATTTCGGCCTGCGACATGGTCCTTCCTAGAAAACAAAGTCGCTTGAGCAGATGTGGACGACCATCGGTTATTCTTGCCGCCTTGAACAGGTGCAATCCCGTCTCGCCGTTGCTACGGCCGGTCCGGCGTCGTCAATATCCGGTCGGCCGTGTCCACGACGAAGACGGCGAGGAGCTTGGAGAGCTCGACATCGCTGACATTGGCGCTGACACCGTGGTGATCACCGGGCATTTCGACAAAGCTCTCACCGACGCGGAAGACCTTCTCTGGGCCGTCGTTGATCTGACTGCGCACCGCACCCTCGATCACAGTTGCCGTGATGAAGGCAGATGCGGCGTGGGTGTGGGACGGTGAGGAGCCGCCCGGACCGTACTCAACGAGGACGCCGCGCAGGCTCTTGCCGGGAACCGAAGGCAGCGGATGGTCGAAGATCGTCGTGACGCGGGCCTCGCCCCTCGCAACATCGGCCGCCACCGCAGGAACGGCGGAGACGGCGGAGACGGCAAAGAGGGCTCCCAGCAGGGATGTTCTGAACATAGCAGGGGTCTTTCTTAGTGGATGGGAAAATTGCAGCGGTTCAGGTGGAAGCGAGCCAGCTCTCAAACCGCGTCGGCCCAAGCCGCGCCGCTTCCGCATGCTCGGGAACAAGCGACCCCTTATCGAGCTCGGCGCCGAAGTAGCGCGCCGCCCTGTCGGCCCGCACCTCCCGACGGTCGCCGGTGGATGCAATCCAGTGGGCGACGAAGTCGCGGAACGGAAGGCGGTCTGGCCCGGCGATCTCGATGCGTCGCGTTGCGCGGCGGAGCGAGCGCGACATCGGCGAGCGCTGCGGCGACATCGGCGGCGGCGATGGGCTGAAAGTCCGCATTGGGCACGACGAGGCGGGTGCCGTCGACCGATCCTTCGGCTATGGTGGCGACGAACTCGAAGAATTGCGTCGCCCGCACGATGGTGAAGGGGATGCCGGAGGCCTTGACGAGCCCTTCCTGCGCCACCTTAGCCCGGAAGTAGCCGTTCCCCCTCAGGCGGTCCGTTCCGACGATGGATAGGGCGACGTGATGCTTCACACCCGCCTCGCGCTCCGCGGTGAGGAGGTTGCGGCCAGAGCGCTCGAAGAAGTCGAGCACTGCCGCGTCCTCGAAGGACGGAGAGTTCGACACGTCGACCACGATGTCGGCTCCGGCAAGAACCCCGGCCAAGCCCTCGCCGGTCAGCGCGTTCACCCCGCTGCTCGGCGAGGCAGCTATGGCCTCATGTTCCTGTCGCGAAAGTTCGGCCGTCAGGTGACGCCCGATGAGGCCACTTCCGCCAATCACCACGATCTTCATGGCACCCGTTTCCTTGTTCGAGAACGGACGGGGCAGCTCCTCGCCGCTTTCAGGCGCCCGTCGAACAAAGGACGAGGTAGGTGAGCCCGATGTGACATGCCCCGGGAAAGTCAGTGGGGTGACACGTGGACCTGCGGTCAGGAATCGATTGACATCGGCGTGAACGGAACGGTGCTGGCCCCTTACGGAGCGGCAGAGCCGACTAGGCCTTCGCCTGGACCGGGAGGCGGAAGGGTGCGCCGAGGCGGTTAAATGCGTTCATCGCGGCGATGGTGATCGTCAGGTCGACGAGATCCTTGGCCGTAAAGACAGTGTTAGCGGCGGCATAGGCTTCATCGGAGGCGTGGGTCTCGCTGATCAGCGTGACTTCCTCCGCCCAGGCGAGAGCGGCGCGGTACTGTTCGGAAAACAAGTGGGGCACCTCAGCCCACACAGAAACCAAGACGACCTTCTCGAGCGGCATCGTCTTGAGAAGGTCCCTCGTGTGCAGGTCGATGCAGTGCGCACAGCCATTGATCTGTGACACCCGCAGGAAGATGAGGTGGATCAACTCATGGGGTAGATCGGTGCCGGTGGTTATGTAGTGGTGGATGCCATACAGCGCTTTTGCACCCTGCGGGGCTACCTCGTTCCAGACCAGTCGCCTGTTCTTGCTCATGTCTTTTCCTTGTGCTCGGAGTGCCAGTGATCGACGCTCAAAGCCATGACGAGCCAAGCGACTTGAGTGTGACATGCGATGCCACATTCTCGCTCGAAGCGGATCATCTTCCAGCCGAGCGCATCTGCGTCCGCTTCCAAGCAGGCTGAGCAGCTCGATTGGCGATCGACATGGGTCAGACACGGAACGTCTGCTGCCGGACGAAGCGCCAAGGTCTGGTTGCCGCCCCCATCCGGACCTTTAGCGGCAGCACGTCGAATGCCCGCTTGGGGTCAGGAGTTAGCATGCCGACTGGTCGGCTACGCGCCACTTCCAGACCTTCGCCCCTAACCAGGAAGCGGACTCTGCACATAGGCTGTGCGAACGATCGGACCATCATTATGGCGCCACAGTCAAAGACGGCGTCCACCGGCTGGAGGTGAACCGCTCCAGTTTTCCCGGAGGCCGTTTGGTTTGGCTCAAGCAGCCAAGGCTTGCACCTCTGCCTGAGCAAAGTAGCGCGCCTCCGCCTCGGCGGGAGGCACGTTGCCGATCGATTCGAGCAGGCGGCGGGTGTTGAACCAATCGACCCATTCGAGGGTGTCGAACTCGACCGCCTCGAAGGATCGCCACGGCCGACGGCGATGGATCACCTCGGCCTTGAACAGACCGTTGATCGTCTCGGCCAGGGCGTTGCTGCTCCTATGTTGGTCAAGCGGCATTTGGGTCGGGGCACATGAGCTTGCCGGTGCAGAGGTGCCGGTAGATTTGGCGGGCAATGTAGCGCTTGAGGCAGCGACGGATCTCGCGGGGTGACTTTCCTTCGGCGGTTCGGCGCTGGATGTACTCGCGGGTCGGCGGATGATGCCGCATGCGGACGAGAGCGACCCGGTAAAAGGCCGCGTTTGCCCGGCGGTTGCCGCCGCGGTTGAGGCGATGGCGGCTGGTCTTGCCGCTCGACGCCGGTACCGGCCACACACCGCAGAGCTTGACGAACGCGGCTTCCGAGCGGATCCGCTGGGGATTGTCGCCGAGGACGACGAGCATGTCGGCGATGGTGCCGGTCGACACGCCCGGCGCTTCTCGAGTCGACTCGGCGTCACCCCAATGCCTAATACAAGTCGCGATCCTCACTAAATGGGATCATCCGGCCAACCACTTCCAGACTTTATAATGCGCCCGTCTCATCATTGAATTTGGCAAGAGTCTCTATGATTCTCGTACAATCATCAGCGCCGGCGCCTGGGCACGCACCAGCGTCTCGAGAATGGCTTCGTGCTCCTTGATCTCGGCATCCAGCATCAGCCACCGGTTGGCAGCGCCCGCAGCGCCATCTTGGCCGACGCGGTGGTGGAGACAGGGTAAGCGCTCGGTGATGGGTCGCTTGGTCAGGCGGCGTGCGCAGCCGGCTGGGCAGGTGTCCAGTTCCAGGGGAGCAGATCGGTCAGCCGCTTGGCCGGGTGATCGGCGATGCGTGTGAGCACGTCGCGCAGGTAGGCCTCGGGATCGAGCCGGTTCAGCTTGGCCGTCTCGATCAGGGTGTAGAAGGCGGCCGCGCGCTCGGCCCCGAGGTCGGAGCCGGCGAACAGATAGTTCTTGCGCCCGACCGCCACGCCGCGCAGTGCCCGCTCGGCCGCGTTGTTGTCGAGCGCGATGCGCCCATCCTCGAAGGCGCGCGTCAGTGCCGGCCAGCGCGCCAGCATGTAACGCAACGCCTCGGCCAGTTCGGACCGACCCGGCAGCTGGGTCAGGCACGTCTGCTCCCACGCCTTCAGTGCCGCCGCCAGCGGCGTCGAGCGAGCCTGCCGTTCCCGGGTGCGGGCGTCGGGCGGCTTGCCGTGCAGGTCACGCTCGATCCCGTAGAGCGCGCCGATCCGCGCCAGCGCCTCAGCCGCGAGGGCCGAACCCGTCGCGGCGTGCACGTCGAAGACCTTGCGCCGGACACGAGCCCAGCAGGCGGCCTCCGCCAACGCGCCGCCCGGCCGGGCCTCCTCGTAGAGCCTGTTGAAGCCGGCATAGTCGTCGGCCACCAGCACGCCGGAGAAGCCCGCCAGATGTGCGAGCGGGCGCTCGCCCCGGCGGTCGGGCGAGGCGAAGAACACAGCCGCCGGCGGACGGGCGCCACCGTGGGGGCGCTCGTCGCGCAGGTAGGTCCAGAGCCGGCCGGTCCGGGTCTTGCCGGTGCCCGGCGCCAGCACCGGGATCGGCGTGTCGTCGCCGTGCAGGACGGCCGAGCCGGCGATCACCTCCCGGCGCAGGAGGTCGACCAGCGGCGTCAAGGTGGCCGCGTTGGCGCCGAGCCAGCCCGAGAGCGTCGAGGTGGCTAGGTCCATGCCGTCACGGGCGTAGATCTCGGTCTGGCGGTAGAGCGGCAGGTGGTCGTCGAACTTCGCCACCGCGATGTGTGCGAGCGGTCCGGGACCGGCCCGTCCGCGGGGAACGGCGTGGTGGGGCGCGGGCGCCTGCACCACCTGCTCGCAGGCGCGGCAGGCGAAGGCCTCGTGCACATGACGCACGACCTTGAAGCGACAGATGTTCGGTTGGGCCAAGCTCGATCTGCTCGAAGCGCGGCTGATCGGCATTGGGTGGGGTCGACTGCATCGAGAGTGCGCCAGACCCCCTATTGGACGCCGATTGACACGCCGGAGCGGATTATCTCGTCGACGATATCGACTAACGCTCGCGCAGGCCTGGGCGGGCGCTGTGAAGACGTGCGTAGACCGGGTGTTTACCGCCTGACAGCAACCTATGGTATGAGAGTGAAACTGCTGGTGCTAGTTTTTGTTCTCAATATGTTCTACGCATAAAATGTGCGCGTCGAGCCGGTGGTCTGCACCGTGACCGTGGATCAGTGCATCGTAAGTAGCCCATGGCCAGATATCCAAATGTCGTTGTCCTGATCCCCGGCATACTCGGGTCCGCGCTTGCCGGCCCCGATGGCCGGGAGCTGTGGGGCACTGCACCGAGCGTACTCTTCAAAAACCTTGCAACTCTTGGCAGCCGGCTCGACGCGCTCGAGCTGCAGGGTGACGATCCTGAGGTCGATGATATCGGCGACGGCATCAGGCCGACCCGGCCGATCGCCGACCTTCACCTGATGCCGGGGCTCTGGAAAATCGACGGTTACACGAAGATCCGAGCGACGTTGGTCGACAGGTTTGGCCTCGATCCCGGGCGCAACTTCTTCGAGTTGGCCTACGATTGGCGGCGGGACAACCGCGTCGCCGCACGCGCGCTTGCCCGTCAGGCGCCGAAGTGGCTGGAGGAATGGCGCGAGAGTAGCGGCAACGCTTCGGCCCGCCTCGTGATCGTTGCCCATTCGATGGGAGGCTTGGTGGCCAGGCATTTCCTCGAAGTGCTTGAGGGCTGGCGCCATACGGCTCTCCTGGCCACGTTCGGCACGCCGTTCCGCGGCGCGCCGAAGGCGCTTGGTGCCCTCGCCAACGGGCTGCATCTGGGCGGAGTGGCGGATGTCTCGAAGCTCGTCCGGAGCATGACGTCGGTCCACCAGCTGCTTCCAATCTATCCGGTGTTTGTGCGCAACGATTTCTCGACGGCGCGGCTCCGGGAAGTCTCTGGCATCCCCAATCTGTCAGCCGACCGCGTCGCCGATGCCCACCGGTTCCACGACGACATCCGCGAGGCGCAGGCATCCAACGCACTAATCGAGGGCTACACCCGGGATTTTCGGGTCCTTCCGTTCATCGGCACGGAGCAGGCGACGTCGACCTTTGCCCGCGCCTCCCGCGACGGCGTTGAATTGCTGCTGCGTCACGATGGGAAGAATTATCGTGGAGACGGAACGGTCCCGCGCGTTTCGGCACTTCCGTTCGAGATGACCGACGACACCGCCTCCTTCGTCGCCGACGCACATGCTTCGCTGCAGAATGCCGACGCGGCGCTGGTCCATCTGTGCGGTCGGCTCGAAGGCTCCCAGATCAACTACGCGGCCTTCCGCACAGGGATCGCCGCGTCGCTGGGGCTCGATATTGAGGATGCCTACGCAACTGATCGACCCATTGAACTCAAGGCTTGGGCCGGTGCATACCGGCAGGGTCTGCGGTTCGCGATCACCGAAGTGGAAACGGAGAAGGTCGCAACCGAAGGTTGGCTCTGGGATGGTGGAGACAACGAGTTCCGCGGGGAGGTGCGACTACCGCCAGGTGTCTATCGCATCCAGCTGACAGGCGAAGGTTCATCGCCCGTCACCGACATCTTCACCGTCTTCTGAGGACGGCCGCCTCACGTATGCCGGCTCCGTCGGCATTCCCTGCACGCACCGACCGAGCGACACGTGGCACGCGGATCCGGCCCAGATTTTTCCGACGAGGCATGGCGCACCTTCTTTCGCGAGTTGGAGGAAGCCTATCCGGACTATGCCGGCCGCATCCGCATCGTCGTGCGATCCGAGGAAGGCCGGCTGATCGTCGGCGGCGAGGTTCCAAGCGGCGATGCCCGACGTCGCATCGTCGAGCGGCTGAGACAGATGCCGGGCGTGCGTGCCGTGCTGGATGTTCTGGTGGTCGCGGCGCCCCTGAAGCCTGCCATTCACTGGGATCCGTCGATTGGCGAGCCACCTCCCCACACGGGGCGGGAGAGGCCGGATCAACTCGAGGCTGGGCCGCGATCCGACGAAGGGACGCGCATCGTCCGCCATCCCACGATTTCGCCGCAGGGGCCTGCCGTGGAGGGGCAGCCACTGAAGATCAGAATCGATCTTGCCCTGGAGCCCGACGCGGAAACGCGTGGCGAGAGCGTCCGCATATCCGATCTGGACGAGGATTGGAGCTCGGTACCAATCCGCGTCGAGGTGTTCTGCGCCGACATGACCTTCGCCAAGGGTGCCAACGTCGGTACCGTCATCGTGCGCCGGAACCAGACATCGATCCCCGTCACCGTCGAGGGGATTGTCGGAACGATCGATGAGGAGCGCGACCTGATCCACATCCGCGCGCTCTTCGATCGCAACAATCGCCATTGCGGCGATGCCGAGCGCTCAGTGGAGATCGAAAGGCACCAGGTTGCCGCTCCGACACCCGTCGGCTCAACCGTGGGCTGGAACGAGATCGTCGAGTCCCGCAGAGCGCCTGACATGACGATCCGCATCCTGTCGCTGCGGGTCAACGACAGCTACGCCTGGACCTCCCTGACCCACGTGGTCGCCGGTCCGGCCGACCGCTCCGGCAGCATCGCCCTTGGCCCGGAGACCAGGGAGTTCGCCGCCGAGCTCCGCAACCAGGCCGTCTTGCTCCAGCCTGGCCGCCACGCTCCCACTCTGAAGGGCTACGGCCAGAAGATCTGGAACGCCACGCCACCGGAGTTCCGGGAACTATACTGGGCTGTCCGAAGTCGTCTCGGTGCGGACTTCTCGATCCAGATCGTCACCGACGAACCCCACATGCACTGGGAGCTCATGCAGCCGGTCGATTCTGCGACCCGCCGGGAAGGCGATCACCTCATGCTCGACCATCCGGTGGCACGCTGGGTGAAGCAGGCTGAAGGCTATCTCACGCAGCAGCTTCCACGAGGAGCCATCGCCACGTTCGCACCGAAGTACACCAATCCCGCACACCAGCTTCCCTTCGCCGTCGCGGAGTCGGCCTGGATGTGCAGCGAGTTTGGGGCAATCTCGTGCGAGGCCGGACGGGACGCGTTCCTGGCCGTCCTATCGACGGGCCTGCCTGAGGAGAAGGTCGCAGCCCTTCACTTCGCCGGGCACGGCAGCTTCGGAGAGCCCGGTGCGAGCGGCGTCCTGCTGAACGACGGCTGGGTCAACCGGATGGATGTCGACCACTCCGGCACGACCTTGGGCGAGAAAGACGGAACGGTGGTGGTGTTCAACGCTTGCGACGTGGGCAACGCAAGCTTCTCGCTCGGCGCCATGGAGGGTTGGGCGTCGGTTCTCGCGGCCCGTCGCTTCCGCGGATTCGTCGCACCACTCTGGCGCGTGACCGACCGGCACGCTTCCGGGGTGATCCAGACCTTCATGACCGGCATCTACCGGGATAACCTGACGCTCGGCGAGGCGATGCGTCGGAGCCGTGAAGCGGCTGCGGCTGCATCGCCGACGCCTTTCGCCTACGTCTGCTACGGCGACGTGCTGGCCCAGGTTGTTTGAGGACGACCTGTCAGGTCTCGATCGTGGCGAGGCTTTCGACCAGCAGCTCGGCCGGCACCTTCGCGATGGCCTCGACCATCAGATCGACGTCTGCCGGTGGCGTCCTGATCGAGACGACGAGGCTGAACCGTACGCTCTTGTCCTCGTAGCCGCCCTTGGTGCGATCGCTCCACCAACCCTTCACCGGGTAGACGGATAGGCCATCGCGCTCCGCCAAGCGGAAGGCTTTGCCCGTCCAGATGTCGTGATGGACCGATCCCAGGCGCCGCTTCTGGAAGCCGACGATCCATCCGTCGTCCTCGGTTGCCACGGATGGAATGTCGGCGGCTTCGACCTCGGCAAGTTCGTTCACGCGCTGCTGGGCTCTTTCGTCGGACTCACCGAAGCGCTTCAGGTCGAACCGCAGACCGTGGGAGGCGTATCGGTCGCGGCGATCCCGGCTGTCGGCCAGGGGATCCGGATCCGCGAAGTACGAGAGCGTGCATCGCATCTCGACCTCCTCCTGGTTGAGGGCCTTCAAAGCGTCCGCTGGCCACGGGAGCTTGAAATACTTCATCTCGTTGAGGGAAATGCGGCCGTCGACACGCTTGTAGGGCTTCAACTCGTCCTCGACGACGAGCGTGAGCACGTTCGACGCGCTCTCAAACAGGCGCTCCTCGTTCGGAACGCCCCAGCCATAGCAGCTGAAGACCCGCGACCAAGCCATCGCATCGCTGTCGCCCTGCTTTACGCCGAAGGTGTGGAGTTCGCGCATGGCCGGCGTCCACTCTGCGGCGTGAATCATCAACGCGCGCAGAGTCTCCATCCGATATCGCGGGTAGCGGGCGAGCAACCGAGTCGCGAGGCCGGCGGCGTTGGCCGTGGCGGCGCTCGTCTCGCAGGTCAGACCGAGGGGTTGTTGTGGCGAGTTGCGGTTGGTCGTCAGTACCATCAGGCTGTGGGAATATCGCGACGAGAGCCCATCGGGATCCTTCTCGTGGTTCCCGCCCTCCATGACGATATCCGGTTTGAAGGCGTAGCGGCGACTCCAGCCTTGCGAGGTGCGTGCGGTAGGGGCGAGATCGCCTCGCGGAGCGACCAGCCGTAGGCCTGCCGCGGTTTTGTCCGTGTTGGCGCTTACCGTCAGCGCGTTGATCGACTGTCCAGGCGGTTGGATGCGATGGTCGATGTTGCGCCCTTCGTACTGAGCATGCTGGTACGGCATCGACGGGCTCGTCGGCACATTGCCGGCCGCGACGCAGAAGAGGCGGGACTTCTCTCCGTCGCCCCAGGCAAGCTTGTCGAGGGCTGCGGACGTGCTGGTCTGTCGTCCGTTGTCTTCTTCTCCTGCCGCGGTGCCCGCCAGACAGAAGACGCGAGGATGGGGATCCGCTTCGACGCTCTCCACCGCCCGTACGATCGCATCTCGCGCAGGAACGCGCGGTCCTCCCGATGGTGCGATGACGGCGACCGATTCGAGCGCGGTCGTCAGCTGGATCGGGCCAGCCGCCGCTCCTTCCTGAAGGTGTCGCTCGAGGTCCTCGCCGAACAGGGCTATGCCGGCGGACTTCGTGCCGTGTCCGTCGTGATCTATGAGGCTCCAATTCGGCTCGATGGAGTGGCAGCGCATTCTGGGCAGCGCAGGGGCAAGCAGCGGGTGAGCGCGGTTGACGCCCGTGTCGAGGATGGTCGTCCGAGGTGCCGTGGCGGCGGGAGGAAGCAGTCGCGATGCGAGACTGCCCACCAGATCCAGACGGCCTTCCGGAACGAGGTCGAGAACGTCTGCCGCGAAGTTCGAGGCACCGCGCAGTTCCACGACCGCCGCGGTCGATCGGATCAGGTCGGCGACCTGCTCCCTTGTGGCGAACACGTTGACGAGAACCGTCTCAAGGAATTCGGTCGCCTGCCCTGAGAGCGGGATTTCGCGTCGCAGAACCTCGTTGATGAAGAGCTGCTCGAAGCCCTTCCGCAGCCAGACCTCCCACTCGGCAACCTGCCCCGACTCGGGCAGTCGTCGAGCCGCGTCTGCCCAGAGATCCTCGATTGTCGCGAGCCGGAATTGTTCGACGCTTTCGAACAGCCAGAACCGCTTCGGTCGCTTCGGAGAGCCGACTGGCCCCTCGTTTTCGTCCTCTTCGTCGATCAGATCCTGAGGATCCACATTGCCGCCCGACCACGCGGCATACTGGTCCAGGGATTTCAGCAGGGATTCGATGCTGTCGGGATTGATGAAGAAGGTTGCGAGATCCCGCGCCGATCCCGCTTCCTCCACCTTCTTGTCCGAGGAGGGAACGTGTCGTCGGACTGCGAGAAGCTTCAGTCCCGGCGAGGTGGAGCGCATGGTGCCCAGGACAAGGGATTCGGTATCGCGGCTTTCCGCAGTCATCGGCAGGCCTCTGCGGTTGCGCGCCACGCCGGCTTCCTTCTGAAGCTGCCGGACCTTCCTCAGCTCGTCGCGAAGGCTCTCTAGATCGGCTCTCAGAGCCTGCGCATGTGCGTCGCGGTCCAAGACTGCGGACGGGCGGTTCGTCTTGCCCCCCCCCTTGCCTTGGAATTTCGGCGGTGCCTCGCCGAGAGCGCGGATATGGATGTGCCTGTACCGAGGCATTCTTGGCGTCTTACCCTCAACCTGGGGTGAGGTTTATGGGAGAGCAGCCTAGGTTCCGTCAATCGCGATGGTGCGTGGCGCGGTCTCTCAGGGCGACTACGAGAAGTTCCGTGTCGAGGCGGCCGTCGCGATCGAGCACCGCATCGCGGGCAGCGTCGTCAGCTGCAGCGGTAAGGTCGGCATGGCTTAGATCCTGCGCGGCGGCATCGACCGTCGTCCAATCCAAGGCATCGCGGTCGAATTGCAGCAGGTGATTCCTGAGCACCTGACGCGCTTCCTGCGCGGAGGGCAAAGCGTAGCCGAAGACGCCGTGGAAACGCCGGAAGATCGCGGGGTCAAGTAGCGTCCGGTGGTTGGTCGCCGCGACGACGATGCTGGACGAGGCGTCCTCATCCAGCAGCATGAGGAAAGAGTTTAGCATGCGACGCGCTTCGCCTATGTCATTGTCGCTGCCGCGACGCGTCGCGAGCGCATCGACCTCGTCGAAGAAGTATACGCCCCGTGCCTTGTGCATGGCGTCGAAGATCAGCCGGAGCTTGGCTGCCGTCTCGCCCATGAACTTCGTGATCACCCCGTCGAGTTGAATCGTGAACAAGGGCAGGCCGAGTTCGCCCGGCAATGGCCGAGGCAGTCATGCTCTTGCCTGTTCCGGGCGGTCCGGAGAACAGGAACTTCCTGCGGGGAGCCAGACCCTTGTCCTCAAGCTTCTCCCGTTCGCGATGTTCTCTCACGAGTCGGCGCAGCCGCCGATCGAGATCGGGTCCGACGACGAGATCGGAGAGCCTCGTTTCGGGGTAGGCGGCGCGCATGAGCGCGGCAAGCTCGCCTCGCGGAGCGGCGAGAGCGACAGGCTTGGCACGCTCGCCTGCGCCCTGCCTGACAGTCCGCAGATCCTTGAGAAGCGCGGTCATGTCAGCCGCCATCCGGCTCCTGCCGGCCTTCGCGGCGTCACCGGCGATCTCCTCCGCAACCGATAGAAACCGATCATCGTCGCCTGCTGCATGGCTACGGATCATCGCGATGAGCTGCTGCGCGCTTGCCATGTCTGCCCCTCTAATCCGCTTTCTGATCCAGCCGTGCCTGCGGGTCGAGAGCGGCAAGGAGCCGCTGATGCAAGTCCGGTATCAACCTACCCAATTCTTGCAATAAATGCAATACCCGTTGCAATTCGGGATGGTCTTTCCGATCGATTAAACCGCCCTGCGCTTCCTTGGGCAGATGACTGTCCAGCTTTGCCCGCAACTCCTTAGAGAAGCGTTGATTATTGACCGATCTGCTGAGAGTGGATGGCCATACGCCGATCTCGTGCGCCAACCTCGAAATCGAGTTGCCGGGGCTAGAGCAGGCTATCTTGACGCGCTCTGCGAGGGCGGGATCGAATTTGCTTCTGTGTCGGCCAGCCATCCCGTATCGTTGCATAAATTTGCAAAAATAGGAATCGGAAACGCCCCTGCGGAGAGCGGAATCGAGACAGATCGCCCATGGGCGGTCTCAAGGCCCGGCTATGTCAGCCTCTTCGGTCGACTCGGTCCCGGTCTTCATGGGAGCGTTCATGGGCCGTCATGACGCGGGTAGGACATGCGGATCGTGTTCCAGCCCGATTCCGGCGTAGCCCATCGATGTCCGGCTCGGCACCTGAGGGGCGGGTGGAGCCCGCGTTGTATGTCGGCTCAACCTCGCGCTGCGGCACGGTCGCGAACTCACGTCGAAGTCGGCTATATCGACGCTCTGCCGCCTCCGAACTGTCGCCGCTCAGATCCTGCTCGCCCAGGCAAGGCTTACAGCCTGGGCTTCCATTTGCGGTGGGAAGGACACCGGCCGCGCCGAGGCTGGCGAAGGTGATCTTGCCGTGCGTCCAGGCCGACTGGGACACGAAGTTACAGGCAAGGAAACCCCTCAGCTGGCCGATCCCATTGCCGCCGCCAAAGGCTGAAGCCTCGGTTTGACGAGGTCCTGCGCGGCCTCGGTGGAGCGAATTACCGACAGACTTCCCTCTCCTGCCGACAAACTTCCCGTGTGCTCACATCAGTTCTTCACGATCACCTTCGTGCCGACTTTCACCCGGTCGTAGAGATCGACCACGTCCTTGTTGGTCATGCGGATGCAGCCTGACGACACGGCGGCGCCCATCGTCTCGGGCTCGTTCGAGCCGTGGATGCGGTAGAGCGAGGAGCCGAGATACATCGCCCGGGCGCCGAGCGGGTTGTCCTGGCCGCCGGCCATGTAGCGCGGCAGGTCCGGGCGGCGGGCGAGCATCTGGGCCGGCGGGCGCCAGGCCGGCCATTCCTTCTTGCCCGTGACCGTCTTGGTGCCCGACCATGAGAAGCCCTGGCGCCCGACGCCGACGCCGTAGCGGATCGCCTCGCCGCCGCCGAGCACGTAGTAGAGCCGGCGCTGGCTCGTGGAGATCACGATGGTGCCGGGCTTCTCCTTGCCGGCATAGGCTACCGTGTCACGCGGGATGGCCTGCGTCTTGAAGACGTTGATGAAGTCGGCCAGCGGTCCGCTGTCGAGCGGGTTGGCGTAGGCCGGCACGAAGGCGGCCACCGCAAGAGCACCGCCGAGGGCAAGCGTTGCGGCAAAGCGCGGCAGCGCGGAACGGTTCGGCCAGGACCTGGTCGGCAAGGCGTGTATCCTCCTCGAAGGGGCCGCGCCGCGCGGGTGGCGGCAGCAGGCGAGTCGAGCGCTTTAGGGCCGGCCGTCAGGGCAGGAGGAAGGCAAGGGTGTGGGTTCTCGGCAACGCCTGCGCCGAAATGTCGGGCGCGTCCGGAACGCCGTGCGGCCCGGCACATCGGCTTACGGCCGAAGCATGCTCCGCTGGATGAGGAGCCGAGTGACTGTCCTGGAGGACCGGCCAGAATGCCGCACTCGATTGCGCGGGAACGTTTCATCCACCACAATGATGTCATCGTGACCATCATGACTCGCCTTGCATCGACGGGCCGTACCCATGCCGGCCGACCGGCCCGCATCGTCCTGTCCACGCTGGTCGGGCTGCTGAGCCTGCTCGTCGTCATCGGCCTGCCGACCGACGGCTCTGCCCTCAGCGGAATCCCGCAGGCACATGGCGTGGTGACGTTCGAGCAACGCCCCGACACGGACCCGCTCGCCAGCGTGCGGATCGGCCACGCCGTGCTCGATCTCGACGAGGTCGCGAAACTCGGGCGCGTGAGCGCGGCCCTTCCGGGTCTCGATCGCGCGCGGGCATCGTCCCTTCCCCGTCCCCTCTCGGATCGAAACCCCGCTGCCGCCGAGCGCGGTCAGCCCGAGCGTCCGCCCCGGGCCTGACAGGCGCGTCGTCGCGGTCGTACGGGCGTTGCGAGGGGTTTGAGCGATGGCATGGCGCCGATGCGCGCCGTCGTCGGATTGCCAAACTTCGCGCCTAGGATGTACCCCGACCCCATTCGGCTGTCCCGCACAGTCGATCCCGATGCCTCCGGCATCTTACGTCCAGGGCCTTCGATCCCCGATCGTCGCAGCGGCCCGGTGATTGCAACGGCGCGCGAGGCCGATCCGGTCTCCCCCGTCATCCGTGACGCGCGGTGACGCTCTCCTTCCCGGGGGACCGCCGGCCGCGTCACGGCATCGGCTCGAAGGCCAGCACCGGCCTTCGGACAGACGTCGATGCGACAACAAATGCCGAGAGCATCGTAGGAGTAACCCCATCGTGACGCCGTCTCCCCAGTCGCCCGGCAGCAATCCCGGCCTTGCCAAGGCCGGAAGCCGCCGCTCCCGCTGGTCCCTGCCGGCCTCTCTTCTCGTCGGTGCCGTCCTCGTCGCCGTCTCGGCCTGCAACGAGCAGAAGGCGGCCGCGCCCGTGCCGCTGCCGCCGCCCGAGGTCAGCGTCGTCAGCGTCCGTCCGCAACCGATCCCCTACGTCCGCGATCTGCCCGGCCGCGTCGCGCCGATGCGCATCGCCGAGGTGCGCTCGCGGGTCTCGGGTCTGGTGATCCGGCGCCTGTTCGAGCAGGGCAGCCACGTCAACGAGGGCGACGTCCTCTACAAGATCGATCCGGCCCCCTATCAGGTCGACCTCGCCAGCGCCGAGGCGACTTTGGCCAACCGCGAGGCCGCCCTGGTGCTGGCCAACCAGCAGGCCGACCGCCTCGAGACCCTGCTCGCCCGCAACACCGCGAGCCAGGCGCAGTACGACACGGCGTTTGCCGCCAAGAAGCAGGCCGAGGCCGAAGTCGCCGGCGCCAAGGCGGCCCGCGATCGGGCGCGGCTCAACCTGTCCTGGACCGATGTACGCGCGCCGATCTCCGGTCGCATCGGCCGGGCGTTGCTCACCGAGGGCACGCTGATCGAGTCCGGCATCACCGGCGTGCTCGCCACGATCCAGCAGCTCGACCCGATCTACGTCGACATCACCCAGTCGGTGGGCGAGCTGAACAAGCTGCGCCGCGACATCGCCTCGGGCGAACTCGCCAAGCTCGCCGCCGACACCGCCAACGTCCACCTCATCATGGACGACGGGACGCTCTACGGCTCGGCCGGGCGCCTGCTGTTCTCCGATGTCACCGCCGACCCAAGCACGGGCCAGGTGACGCTGCGGGTGCAGTTCCCCAACCCGCACAACGAGCTGTTTCCCGGCATGTATGTCCGCGCCCGGATCAAGCAGGGCATCGACTCGGACGCCATCGCCGTGCCGCAGCAGGCGATCCAGCGCACCAGTGACGGCAAGCCCGAGGTCTGGGTGGTCAAGCCCGACGGCAAGGTCATGCTCCAGCCGGTCGAGGTCGGCCCCGTGGTCGGCGGCAACTGGCTGATCCGCGAGGGCCTGGAGGGCGGCGAGAAGGTCGTCGTCGAAGGCTTCCAGAAGATCTCCGCGGGCATCCAGGTGAAGACCGTCCCGTGGAAGACGGAGACCGCTGCCGACGAGGGCAAGCCGATCGACACCGACAGTCACGACACCGACGGCAAGGAGACGAACGAGAAGAGTTCGTCCGCGGCCGAGCCGGCCGCCCAGCCCGTCGCCCAGTTCGCCGACTGATTCTTTCTCAAGCATCGCGCGGCCGGCGGGCGTCCCGACGCCCCGCCGGCCCGATGGCATAGGACATCAACGCGCCTCATGGCTCGCTTCTTCATCGACCGGCCGGTCTTCGCCTGGGTCGTCGCCCTCTTCATTCTGCTGGGCGGCGCGCTCTCGATCCCGCAACTGCCGATCGCCCAGTATCCGATCATCGCGCCCCCCGCGATCGCGCTCTCGACCTCGTATCCCGGCGCCTCGGTGGAGAACCTCTACACCGGCACGACGCGCCTCATCGAGGACGAGCTCAACGGTGCGGCCAACATCCTGAGCTTCGAATCGGCCTCCGACTCGTTCGGCGTGGTCGAGATCACCGCGAGCTTCCAGCCCGGCACCGATCCCGGCTACGCCGGCGTCGAGGTGCAGAACCGCTTGAAGCGCGTCGAGGCGCGTCTGCCGGCCGAAGTGCGCCAGCAGGGTATCCTCGTGGAGGAAGCCTCGGCCGCGACGCTGAACATCATCACGCTCGTCTCCACCGATGGGAAGACCGACGAGGTGGGGCTGGGCGACTTCCTGATCCGCAACGTCATCAACGAGATCCGCCGCATCCCCGGCGTCGGTCGCGCGACCCTCTACTCGACCGAGCGGGCGCTGCGGATCTGGATCGACCCGGACAAGCTGCGCGGCCTCTCGCTGAACGCCGCCGACGTGACCAAGGCGATCGGCCGGCAGAACGTGCAGATCGCTTCTGGTGCCGTCGGCGCGCAGCCCTCGCCTGAGCGCCACGCCGTCAACTTCCCCATCATCGTCAAGGGGCAGATGACCGAGCCGGAGGCGTTCGGCGCTATCGTGCTGCGGGCGAACCCCGACGGCTCCAACGTGCGCCTGCGCGACGTCGCCCGGATCGAACTCGGCGGCGACGACTACAAGTTCACTACCCGCCTCAACGGCGGCCCGGCGGCGGGCATCTCCGTGACGCTGGCGCCCGACGGCAACGCCATCGAGACGGCCAAGGCGATCCGCGCCAAGATGGTGGAGCTGTCGCAGTTCTTCCCCGACACAGTGAAGTGGGACATCCCCTACGACATCACGCCCGCGGTCGATGCCTCGATCGAGAAGGTGCTGCACACGCTGGTCGAGGCGGTGGTGCTCGTCTTCATCGTGATGTTCGTGTTCCTCCAGAACATCCGCTACACCCTCATCCCGACCATCGTCGTGCCGATCGCCCTGTTCGGCACCTGCACCGTCATGCTGCTCGCGGGCTTCTCCGTGAACGTGCTGACCATGTTCGGCATGGTGCTGGCCATCGGCATCCTCGTCGACGACGCCATCGTCGTCGTCGAGAACGTCGAGCGCATCATGAACGAGGAGGGCCTGCCCCCGAAGGAGGCGACCCGGAAGGCGATGAGCCAGATCACGGGGGCGATCATCGGCATCACCCTGGTGCTGATCGCCGTGTTCATCCCGATGGCGTTCTTCCCCGGCTCGGTCGGCATCATCTACCGGCAGTTCTCGATCGCGATGGTGACCTCCATCGCCTTCTCGGCCCTGCTCGCCCTCTCGCTGACCCCGGCGCTCTGCGCCACGATGCTGAAGCCGATCGAGAAGGGGCACGGCCACGCCAAGGGCGGCGTGTTCGGATGGTTCAACCGGTTCGTCGACCGGGAGACCGCCCGATACGGCCGCGGTGTGGCGTGGTTCATCCGGAAGTCCGGCCGAGTGATGCTGATCTACCTCGTGCTGGTCGCGGGCGTGGCCTACGCCTTCATGCGCCTGCCCGAGGGCTTCCTGCCGCTCGAGGATCAGGGCTTCTTCACCGTCGATATCCAGACCCCGCCGGGCTCCTCCTTCAACCGCACGGAAGCGGCGGTGAAGAAGGTCGAGGATTATCTCCTGGCCCAGCCGGGCGTGGCGACGGTCACCGTCATCAACGGCTTCTCCTTCTCCGGCCAGGGCCAGATGACGAGCCAGGCCTTCGTCACGCTCAAGCCCTGGAGCGAGCGCGACGCGGCGAACTCCGCCGCCAAGCTGGTCGAGGGCACCAACAAGGCGCTCGGGGGCTACAAGGATGCCGTGATCCAGGCGCTGGAGCCGCCGCCGATCGACAACCTCGGCAACGCCTCGGGCTTCTCGTTCCGCCTGCAGGACCGGGCGCAGAAGGGCTACTCGGCGCTGATGGCGGCCCAGGAGCAGCTGCTGTCGCTCGCCCGCAAGAGCCCCGTGCTGACGAAGGTCTATGTCGAGGGCCTGCCGCCCGCGCCCGAGGCCGAACTCATCATCGACCGCGAGAAGGCGGCCGCGCTTGGCGTCGATTTCGAGGACATCAACAACACGATCCAGGTCAATCTCGGCTCGGTCTACGTCAACGACTTCCCGAATCGCGGCAAGATGCAGCGCGTGATCGTGCAGTCCGAGGATCTCCAGCGCCTGCACGCGGCGGACCTGTTGAACTACTCGGTCAAGAACGCGCAGGGGACGATGGTGCCGATGTCCTCCTTCGCCGACCTGAAATGGGGTGTCGGCCCGGCCCAGATCATCGGCTTCAACGGCTACCAGTCAGTGCGCATCACCGGCGATCCGGCCCCCGGCTACACCTCCGGCGACACCATCAAGGAGATGGAGCGGCTGATGACCTTCCTGCCGAAGGGCTTCGGCTACGCCTGGACCGGGCAGTCGCTCCAGGAGAAGGAGGCGGGCTCCCAGGCCTCGCTGCTGCTGGCGCTGTCGGTGCTGATCGTGTTCCTGTGTCTGGCCGCGCTCTACGAGAGCTGGTCGATCCCGATCTCGGTGCTGCTCGTGATCCCGCTCGGCGTCATCGGCTCCGTGGCGGCGGTGTATCTGCGCGGCATGCCCAACGACGTCTACTTCAAGATCGGGCTCATCACGATCATCGGCCTGTCGGCCAAGAACGCGATCCTGATCGTGGAGTTCGCCCGCGACCTCTGGAAGCCCGGCACCAGCATCGTCCAGGCGACGATCCAGGCGGCGACGCTCCGCTTCCGCCCGATCGTGATGACCTCGCTCGCCTTCATCTTCGGCGTGGTGCCGCTGGCGATCGCCACAGGCGCCTCCTCGAAGAGCCAGCAGGCCATCGGCACGGGCGTGATGGGCGGCATGATCTCGGCCACCGTGCTCGCGGTGTTCTTCGTGCCGGTGTTCTTCGTGGTGGTGATGCGCCTGTTCAAGCGCAAGGAGGTCGCCGCGGGCGAAAACGCGGAGGCGGCGCCTGGGGCGGCTCATCATGGGCACTCGGTGCCGGCGGAGTAGCAAGCTCAGGGGACGGGCGCGGTTGGAACCGTGCCCGCCATGATCGGGTTCAGCCGAGCCAATCCGGCGCGACACCCGTGCAGGATGCGATGCGCTGCCGTTGCCCGTCGTCCGGATCGGCTTCCGCTCGCTCGAACCGGATGATGGCGTCTTGCGGGATGCCGGTAGCTGTCGAGAGGTCGGCCTGCGTGCCGCCGCTGTGAGCGCGGGCGGCCGCGACCGTCGAACCGTGTTCGACCACGAGCTTCACGAACCAGTGCGGTATCGCAGCAGGTTGCCCCGCTGCTTCCTCAATCAGGTACGCGTCCGTGAGTCGTGCCGTGTCGCGATCCTCGGCTTCTTCGCCGTCGATGGTGGCGAGAAGGGCATCGTACTCTCGGCGCGTCAGTACGACGAGTTCCTCGCCCGTTTCCGTTCTGATGATTTGCGGCTTCATGGCTGCTGCACCCTCTCAGGTGTAGATGTCACGTCGGTCACCGATCGCAAAGACCGAGATCGTATCTATCGTCTCGGTGAAGACCGCGCGGTAATCGCCGATCCGCAGCCGCACACCGGGCCGGCCGACCAGGGACTTTGTCGAACCCGAGCCGGTTGCCGCATAGCGTTCAAGCTTCGCCAGGATGTCAGCCTGAACGGGCTTGGGGAGTTTGGTGAGGCTTTTGAGGGCAGCGGCTGTGTAGAAAATAGTCTTCACGGCACCGGCGTCGCAGGCATGCGCGCAAGAGTGCCGAGTCGCTCAGTCGATGCAACCGTAAAGTACAGGCGCGGCGATCAATGACGCCGGTTGAACACCCGCCGCGCGCCATATCCGGCGGCGGCCCAGAGAAACGCCGAGACCGTTCGCACCGGAAAGAACGTCGGCAGGTCGGCGGCGACAGGGGGCCGGCCAGGGCAGGCCGATCCGCGTCACGAGCCATGCGAATAGCACCGAGACCCCCAAAGCGGCGATGGCCGCGATGAAGACCTTGCCGAACTGATCCGCCTTCCAGCCGAGGAACACGGCGATCAGGATCAGGAGGGGGTCGAACCCGGCGAGGATCCAGACCGAGAACGAATAGACCGGGACGACGGGGGCGGCGTTCACGCCCACCACGCCTTCGGCAGGCTGATCCGCCCGGCCGCATTCTCGATGGTCTGCGCAGCGGCGAACAGCGTCTCCTCGTCGAAGGGACGACCGATGAGCTGGAGGCCGAGCGGCAGACCCTGCGCGTCGAGGCCGGCCGGCACCGAGATGCCGGGCAGGCCGGCCATGTTCACCGTCACCGTGAACACGTCGTTGAGATACATCTCGACCGGATCGGCCGAGGCCATCTCGCCGATGCCGAAGGCCGCCGACGGGGTTGCGGGGGTGAGGATCGCGTCGACGCCGGCGGCGTAGGCCGCCTCGAAGTCGCGCTTGATCAGCGTGCGGATCTTCTGGGCCCGGACGTAGTAGGCGTCGTAGTAGCCCGCCGACAGCACGTAGGTGCCGATCATGATGCGGCGCTTCACCTCGCGACCGAAGCCGGCGGCGCGGGTGTTCTCGTACATCCCGGCGATGTCTTTGCCCGGCACCCGCAGGCCGTAGCGGACGCCGTCGTAGCGGGCGAGGTTCGAGGAGGCCTCGGCCGGCGCCACGATGTAGTAGGCCGGCAGCGCGTATTGCGTGTGTGGCAGCGAGATTTCCTTGATCGTCGCGCCGGCCTCCCGCAGCCAGTCCGCGCCCTGGTCCCACAGCCGCTGGATCTCGGCGGGCATGCCCTCGACCCGGTATTCCTTCGGGATGCCGATGGTGAGGCCCTTCACGCCCCGCGAGATCGCGGCCTCGAAGTCGGGCACCGGCATGTCCACGGACGTCGTGTCGCGCGGGTCGTGTCCTGCCATGGAGCCGAGCAGGATCGCGCAATCCTGCACCGTGCGGGCGATCGGGCCGGCCTGATCGAGCGAGGAGGCGTAGGCGATGATGCCCCAACGTGAGCAGCGGCCGTAGGTCGGCTTGATGCCGACGGTGCCGGTGAAGGCGGCGGGCTGGCGGATCGAGCCGCCGGTATCGGTCGCCGTGGCGCCGAGGCAGAGATGCGCGGCCACCGCTGCCGCCGAGCCGCCCGACGAGCCGCCGGGCACCAGCGGCGCGTCGGAGCCCTGGCGGCGCCAGGGGGAGATCGTCTTGCCGTAGGCGCTGGTCTCGTTGGACGAGCCCATGGCGAACTCGTCGAGGTTGAGCTTACCCAACATCACCGCGCCGTCGCGCCAGAGCTGGGACGAGACGTTCGATTCGTAATGCGGCTCGAACCCTTCGAGGATCTTCGAGCCTGCGGTGGTGTCGACGCCCTGCGTCGCGAACAGGTCCTTGATGCCGAGCGGCAGGCCCTCGAGCGGGCGCGCCTCGCCCTTGGCGATCTTCTGGTCCGAGACCTCGGCCATCTTCAGCGCCCGGTCGGGCGTCGCGACGATGTAGGCGTTGAGCGCCTTTGCCCGGTCGATGGCGTCGAGATGCGCCTGCGCGATCTCGCGGGCTGAGAAGTCTTTGGCGTTCAGCCCGTCGCGAGCCTCGGCCAGGGTGAGTTCGTTGAGTGCCGTCATGCCCGTTCCAAGTGTCTGCCAGGTATCCGCACCAAGTCCGCGGGCGCGTGGCGTCTCGCGGGTGGCAGAAAAGCCGCTCCGTCGCGTCCCAGAGGACTACTCGACGACCTTCGGCACGAGAAAATAGTTGTCCTCGGTCTCGGGGGCGTTGGCGACGATGTCGCTCGCCCGGCCGCCGTCGTTCACCACGTCGGCGCGCTTCTTCATGCGCATCGGGGTGACGGAGGTCATCGGCTCGACGCCCTCGACATCGACCGCGCCGAGTTGCTCGACGAAGGCGAGGATCGCGTTGAGCTCCCCCTTCAGCGGGCCGACTTCCTCGTTGGTCACCGCGATGCGGGCCAGATGCGCGATGCGCCGTACCGTTGTCTCGTCGACCGACATGCCGCCCGTGTCGCCTCGCCTGCCGTGAGCGCGGGTGAAAGACCTCGCGCCGGGATCAGCCGGGCTATAGCACCCGCCTTCGCGCAGGGGCAACGCTCCGGGCCGCGCCGATGGCGGAGAGTGTCACAGAGCCCCTAAACCCCGATCGATCCGGCCGGTCAGACGATGACGTGGCCCCGCGTCACCGGCATGTCCACGGTGATTCCGGGGCGGCGGTAGCGGTCGGCGTTGTAGGCCCCGACGCAGAGGATCTCGACGGCAAGCGCCAGCATCAGCACGTGCCGCCGCATGAGGCGACCGGATCGGGCGGAGGCGGGAGGGGTCGGCGTCGGCGTGAGGGGCACGGGGCGGTTCCGGCGTCGTTAATGAAACCTCAACACCGCTTTTCGCCTTCCGGTCTATCCCGGGAGGGACGACTGCCTGCCATGGTTAATCTGTGCGGTGGACAAGTCCGCGCGGGCGGGCGTAAGCCCCTCCCTCATCGGGATACGGGGAGGACGGGGCATGTGGGACAGCGTCTTCCGGGAACTGCATCCCGGGCTGACCTCCAGCGAGGCGGATCTCGCCCGCGCCGAGGCCGAGCTCGGGTTCCCCCTCCCCCAGAGCTACCGCAACTTCGCGCAGAGCTGCGGCGCCGGGCGGATCGGCGGGCATCTGCGCATCTTCACCCCGGTTCCGGTGGAGGCGGCGGATCTCGGTTCGCGTGCGCACCTGATCTCGCACGGCGTGGCGCTCGCCCTCGACGGCCTGCGCGACGAGGACAGCGACGAGCCGCACCGCTTCACCATCGAGGGTGATGCCGATGCCGGGCTGATGGAGCGGGCCTGCTTCTTCGGGCAGACCGAGCGGGGCGATTTCCTGTTCTTCGACGTGACGCCCGGCTTTCCCGAATACGACATCTGGGTGCTGTGCGCCGATCTGGAGACGGTGCATTTCGGCGGTGCCGACCTGCCCACCTTCCTGCGCGGGCTTCAGGGCCTCGAGATCCTGCACATCCTCGGCGACGGGGAAGGTCCGCTGCCCGCGACCTTCGTGGGCGACGACGCGGCGGCTCTGGAACAGCTCGGAGCGACGGATTCGTGAACCGGGAGGAGATGGCGGCTTTCGCCGAAGCCTCGGCCGGCGCGCCGCGCCTGATCGGGCTCGACCTCGGCACCAAGACCATCGGGATCGCCCTGTCCGATGTCGGCCGGCAGATCGCCTCGCCGCTGGAGACGATCCGGCGGGTGAAGTTCACGCCCGACGTGGCGCGGATCGTGTCGCTCTGCGCGACGCACGCGGTCGGCGGCCTCGTGATCGGCCTGCCGCTCAACATGGACGGTTCCGAAGGCCCCCGGGCTCAATCGAGCCGGAGCTTTGCCCGCAACCTCAAGCCGCTCTTGCCGCTGCCGGTCCTGTTCTTCGACGAGCGCCTCTCCACCGCCGCCGTCACCCGCACGCTGATCGAAGCCGACGCCTCGCGGGCGCGTCGCGGCGAACTCGTGGACAAGCTCGCCGCCGCCTATATCCTGCAAAGCTGCCTCGACGTGATGGGCGGGATGTTCTCCGGCGCGGCCGAGGAGGCGGACGGGTTTTAACCCCGCGTCACCCGCGCCACGATCGTCTCCCGCTCCTGGCGCGTCACCGACAGCCGCTCGCGGGCGGCCGCTAGAATCTCTGGACCCGCGGTTTCGGGGCGGCCGGCATCGAAGGGCGGGGTCGGAGCGTATTCCTGATGGAGCTGGATCGCCTTCGCGGTCGCCACGTCGGTGAGTTCGGCCGCGAGCGTCAGGCCGAAATCGATGCCTGCGGTCACGCCGCCACCGGTGATCAGGTTGCCGTCGCGCACCACGCGCCCCTCGGTCGGGATCGCCCCGAAGGCGGCGAGGAGATCGTGCGCCGCCCAGTGCGTGGTGGCCCGCTTGCCCCGCAGAAGTCCCGCCGCGCCGAGCACCAGGGCCCCGGTGCAGACGGAGGTGACATAGCGGGCGCGCTCCGCCTGACGGCGCAGGAAGTCGAGGGTCTCGGCATCCTCCATCAGCGGGTTCACCCCCGCGCCGCCGGGCACGCAGATCACGTCGAGAGCCGGGCATTCGGCGAAGGTGATTGTGGGCGTCAGCACGAGGCCGGTGGCGCTCGTGACCGGTTCCAGCGCCTTCGCGACGAGATGGACGCGGGCGCCCGGCACCATGGCCAGCACCTCGTAGGGGCCGGTCAGATCGAGCTGCTGCACCTTGGGGAAGACGAGGAATCCGATCTCGATCGTCATGGTCCCGAAGCCTCCGCTCGGAAGAATCTGAAGCATCGTCCCGAAAGGTAGCCGCCGGCTTTCGGAAAAAGACGATGCAAAAACAAGAACCTAGCGCAGATAGATCACGCTGTAGAGCGAGGCGCGCAGCTCGTCCTCGTCGAGCCAGACCCGGCCGAGGTCGCAGCGCTCGGCGATGCCCGGCCGCATCCGGGCGCAGTACTCGCCGGTATTGTCCTGCAGGTGGTACTGGCAGCGCCCGCCCGCCTTGCGCCGGGCGATGATCGGGCTTGAATGGTCGGCGGCGATGTCCGGATCCTTCGGCAGGCGCTCTTCCAGCACGTACCAGGAATAGCCCACCACCGGCAGGCGGCCCCGGTCGAGGGCGTAATCGATCCTCGCCATCAGCCGGTCGGTGCCGGCCTTGAGGCCGGGCTCGCTGCGGGCGGCCTTGTCCATGAAGTCGAGCTGGTTGTCGGCGATCGACTCCGAGACCGGGATCAGCGGCACCGGCAGAGGCTTGCGGCGGCAGCGCCGCTCGACATGGGCGATCCAGCCGGCGTTGAAGGCGTCGGTCGCCGAATCGCGCAGCCGAGGCACCGTCCCGCCGAGGCTGCGCCACGAGATTTTTGGGGCCGCGACGCGGCTGCGCCAGCGCAGGGCTCCAAAGGTGCGCGCGTGCTGGCCGTAGCCGTCGAAGGAGGGCAGGTCCCGGTCCGTGCACAGGCCGCCGAGGTTGTAGAGAAGGGTTGCTGCCTCCTCTTGCCCGTCCTCCAGCTTGTCGAAATACGGCTTGCGTCCGGGGTTGCGCTCACGGCTCGCCTCGGTGTCGTTGCGGCTCTCGGCGATCTCCTCCGCGAGGTCGGGATTTCGACGCAGATAGTTCCGCAAAGCGCGATCCCGGCTGCGTTCGAGGCCGGCCGGATCGGCGAAGTAGTAGCGGGTGGCGACATCCAGCGCCGACACGGTGACCCCGACGCGCTGCGAGATCATGTCGGCGGTGGCGTAGGCAAAGCAGATCGCGCTGTCGCCCTGGCTCATCGGCGACAGGGCGGGGTTGGGGCTGATCCGATCGTCGAGCGGATGCGTGCCGGGCCGGCGCGCCGGCGCCACGACAGTGACGTCGGCGCAGGTCGGGTTGCGGGCGTAGCGCGGGTTTTCGGGCAGCAGGTGCAGATCGACCGCCCCGGCGGGCGCTGCCGCGAGCACAAGGCCGACTGCGACACAGCGGGCGGCGTTGGCCGCCCCGGATGATGGCCTCAATCCGTCCCCGCCTCGGCGAGCGCGACCGGTGCCGCCTCGGCGCCGTCGAGCACCGTGTCTTGCGCCGCCTCGGCGAGCAGGGCGTAGCCGCCATCGGCCATGTGCAGGCCGTCGCTGGCGAACAATTCGGTGCGGGTCAGCCGCCCCTGCCCGATCCAGTCGCGCATCAGGTCGGAGCGGCGGATCACCGGGACGCCGAGATCGGAGCCGAGGGTGCGCACCGCATCGCGAAACCGGTCGGCGCCGGGCGTGGCGTCGAGCGTCGGGCACCATTGCGGCTCCATCAGAACCACGTCGATCCCCGCCGCGCGGATACGCTCCAGCGCCGCCTCGGTCGCCTCGCGGAAGTGATCGAGGGAGACGCCGCGCAGGGCGTCGTTGCTGCCGGTCTGCCAGATCACGAGATCGGGCCGGGGCGCGATCACGTCCCGGTCGAGCCGGGCCAGCATCTCGTCCACCGCCTCGCCGCCGATGCCGCGGTTGGCGACCGTGATCTTGCTGCCGAGATGCGGCAGGGCGCGCCGCAGACCCGCTTCGAGGCGGGCGGGATAGGCGGCGGCGGGCGTCGAGGCGCCGATCCCTTCCGTCGAGGAGGAGCCGAAGGCGACGATGCTCAGCGGCCCGCCCAGCGCGATCTTCTGGGCGACGTGCGGAAGGCCGGCCGGGGCCGCATCCTCGAACAGGCCGAGGTCGAGGTCGAAGCCGAGATCGAGGTGTTGCGGCAGCAGGTCGGCGTAGGCGAGCACCGCGGTCGAGGAGAGGGTGAGGGCCAGCATCAGCGCCGTCGCGCCGAGAAGCCGCCGCGGACGTCCCGTCGGGACCATCCGCTTCCGAGCCTGAGGAAGAAGCCGCACCACCGTTCGAGCCCCCGCCCGCGAGCCACCTCGACCGGGGGGCTTCGCGGAATGACTAATATCGACCCTTCTAACCGAACCGAGGCCGGAATTACGGCCCAATAATCGTGATTCGCCACAGCCGCAATGCGCAGTGTTTGATGGAGTCTTAAGGGCGAGACTCGGATCAAAGATTTGTCGGTCATAGACGCTGCTCGATCGACGCCGGCATGCGGTTCGGGGGCCTCGATCGAGCGCGGTAACTGGGCCGTCCTGCCCCGGCGTCATGGGCCTTTCCTCGCCGGATCGGCCGCGTCACGCCCGCGAAACCAGGGAGACCGTCCCGCTGCCGTGCCGCTCGATCCGGCCGTCGAGTTCGAGTTCGAGCAGCGTCGTCTGCACGATCCGAACCGATAGGCCGGTGGAGCGGGCCAGTTCGTCGGTCCCGACCGGAGTCGGGCTCAAGCATGCGATCAGCCGCGCGCGGTCGTCGCGGGGTTCGGGGGGAGCCTCGATCGGCTCCGCCGCGGCGGAAAGCAGCGGCGGCGCGATCTCGGCTCGTCCGTCGAAATCAATCTCGTCCCAGTAATCGGGCGTGCGCCAAGTCTCGGAGCGATCGTTCAGGCCGTCCGCTTGCGGCGCGTCCCCGGCGATCAGCGGATCGAGCACCGACAGGACGTGCTCGACCTCCGAGACCAGCGTCGCACCCTGGCGGATCAGGTCGTTGGTGCCCTCCGCCCGCGGATCGAGCGGCGAGCCGGGCACCGCGAAGACTTCCCGGCCCTGCTCCAGCGCGAAGCGGGCGGTGATAAGCGAGCCGGAGCGGCGCGCGGCCTCCACGATGACGGTGCCGAGGCTGAGGCCGGAGATGATGCGGTTGCGGCGGGGAAAGTCGCGCCCGCGCGGCACCCAGCCCATCGGCATCTCAGCGACCACCGCCCCGCCCGCCCCGACGATCTCCTCGACGAGGCCGGCATGGTTCTCCGGATCGATCCGGTCCTGCCCACCTGCGAGGACCGCGACGGTGCCGGTGGTGAGCGTCGCCCTGTGGGCGCGGGCGTCGATGCCGCGGGCGAGCCCCGAGACGACGACGAGACCGGCTTCGCCGAAGCCGCGGGCGAGCCGCTCGGTGAAGGCGAGGCCGGCGGTCGAGGCGTTGCGCGAGCCGACGATGGCCACCGAAGGCTTGAGAAGCGCGGCCGGATCGCCGCGAACGGCGATCAGCGGCGGGGCGGTGTCGGTGGCGTGCAGCGCCTTCGGGTAGGCCGCCTCGCCCATGGCGAGGAAGCGGATGCCGAGGCGGGCGGCGGCCGCCATCTCGCGCTCGGCCTCGGCCGTCGTGGGCGGTACGGCGCGTTTGCCCGCCCGCTTCGTCAGGTCCGGCAGGGCATCGAGCGCGGCCGACGCGCTGCCGAAGCGGTTGATCAGGCCGCGGAAGGTGCGCGGGCCGATGCCGTCGGTGCGGATCAGGCGCAGCCAATCGAGGCGTTGCGCGTCGGTGAGCTGCATCGGTCCCCCTCCGTCCGGGAGGGGGCGGCGCTCACCCCTTCTTCCCGATCCGCCCCTCGGTGCCGGCGGCGAGTCGGCGGATGTTGGGCGCGTGCTTCCACCATAGCAAAGCTGCGAGCACGAGGAAGAGCGCTGCAACCGTTCCGTGTCCCAGCACCCACAGGATGAGGGGCGTGGCGGCCGACGCCGCGAGCGCGGCGAGCGACGAGTATTTCAGGGCAAAGGCGAGCCCGAGCCAGATCGCGGCGAAGGCGGCCAGCGTCACCGGGCTCAGTGCCAGCAGCACGCCGATGAAGGTCGCCACGCCCTTCCCGCCCTTGAAGCCGAGCCAGACCGGGAAGAGATGGCCGAGGAAGGCGCCGAGGCCCGCCGCCAGCGCCGGCCCCTCGCCCCAATGGCTCGCGGCCAGCACCGGCAGCGTGCCCTTGAGCGCGTCGCAGAGCAGCGTCGCGGCAGCCAGGCCCTTGCGGCCGGTGCGCAGCACGTTGGTCGCGCCGATATTGCCCGAGCCGATCGCCCGCACGTCGCCGAGACCGGCGAACTTCGTGAGGATCAGCCCGAAGGGGATCGCGCCGCAGGCATAGCCGAGGACGAGCGCGGTGATGAGGACCGGCCAGCCGGCCGCGAGAAGCGTGGTCATGCGGCCAGGGCCGAGAGGTCGGAGCGGTGGACGATGCGGCCGCCCACCAGCGTCAGCACCGCGGCGCCCTGGAGCCGGGCCTCGTCGAAGGGCGAGTTCTTGGAGCGCGACTTCAACTGCCGCTTGTCGAGCAGGTAGGGCAGATCGGGGTTGATCAGCACGAGGTCGGCGGGGGCGCCCTTCTCCAGGCGGCCCGCCTCGCGGCCGAGCAGCGTGGCGGGGTTGGCCGAGAGGGCCTTCAGCAGCGTTCCCAGCGTCACGTCGCCGGTATGGAGCAGGCGAAGGCTCGCGCCGAGCAGGGTCTCGATGCCGAGCGCGCCGTCCGCGGCTTCGGCGAAGGGCAGGCGCTTGGTCTCGACGTCCTGCGGATTGTGGTCGGAGACGATGACGTCGATCACGCCTTCATTCAGCGCGGCGATCACCGCCTGCCGGTCGTCCTCGCGGCGCAAGGGCGGCGAGAGCTTGCAGAAGGTGCGGTAGTGGCCGATGTCGCCCTCGTTGAGCACGAGGTTGTTGACCGAGACGCCGCAGGTGACGGGCAGCCCCGCCTCCTTGGCCCGCCGCACGATCTCGACGGAATCGGCACAGGAGATCATCGCCGCGTGGTAGCGCGCGCCGGTGAGGCGCACGAGGCGGATGTCGCGCTCCAGCATCACCGTCTCGGCCTCGCGGGGGATGCCGATCAGGCCGAGGCGGGAGGCCATCTCGCCCTCGTTCATCACGCCCTCGCCGACGAGGTCCGGCTCCTCGACATGCTGCATCAGCAGCGCCCCGAAATCGCGGGCGTAGGTCAGCGCGCGGCGCATCACCTGCGCGTTGGTCACGGCCTTGAGCCCGTCGGTGAAGGCGACCGCGCCGGCTTCCGCCAGTAGGCCGAACTCGGTCATCTCCCGGCCGGCCAAGCCCTTGGTGATGGCGGCAGCCGGCAGCACGTTGACGCTCGCGGTGTCGCGGGCGCGGCGCAGCACGAAATCGACGATGGCCGGCCCGTCGATGACAGGGTTGGTGTCGGGCATGCAGACCAGGGTCGTCACGCCGCCGGCCGCCGCGGCGGCACTCGCCGAGGCCAGGGTCTCGCGGTGCTCGGCGCCCGGCTCGCCGACGAAGGCGCGCAGGTCGATCAGGCCCGGCGCGAGGGTGAGACCCCCGCAATCGATCTTTTGGGCGCCCTCCGGCGCGTCGGGTGCGGCACCCCAGGCGATGTCGGCGAGGCGGCCGTCGCGCACGAGCACGGCGCCGGGACCCTCGCGGCCGCTGGCCGGATCGAGGAGATGGGCGTTGGAGAGGACGAGCGCGCTCATGAGTGTCACCCGTTCGGCAAGTGGGTCGCCAGCGCTTCCAGCACGGCCATGCGCACGGCGACGCCCATCTCGACCTGCTCGCGGATCAGCGACTGCGTCCCGTCGGCGATGTCGGAGGCGATCTCGACGCCGCGGTTCATCGGACCCGGATGCATCACCAGGGCGCCGGGCTTGGCCAGCGCCAGCTTGTCGCCGTCGAGGCCGTAATAGCGGAAATACTCCTTCACGCTCGGCACGAAGGAGCCGTTCATCCGCTCGCGCTGGAGGCGCAGCATCATTACGATGTCGCAGCCTTTCAGCCCCGCACGCATGTCGGTGAACACCTCGACGCCGAAGCGCTCGATGCCGGTGGGCAGCAGCGTCGAGGGGCCGATCACCCGCACCCGGGCGCCCAGCGCCTGAAGCAGGATGATGTTCGAGCGCGCCACCCGCGAATGCAGGACGTCGCCGCAGATCGCGACCTGAAGCCCCTCGATGCCGCCCTTGTTGCGGCGGATGGTGAGCGCATCGAGCAGCGCCTGGGTCGGGTGCTCGTGAGCGCCGTCGCCGGCGTTCACCACGGCGCAATCGACCTTGCGGGCGAGCAGATGCACCGCGCCCGCCGCGTGGTGGCGCACCACGATGATGTCGGGCCGCATGGCGTTGAGCGTCGCGGCCGTGTCGATGAGCGTCTCGCCCTTCTTCACCGAGGACGAGGCGACCGACATGTTCATCACGTCGGCGCCGAGGCGCTTGCCCGCGAGTTCGAACGAGGATTGCGTGCGGGTCGAAGGCTCGAAGAACAGGTTGATCTGCGTGCGACCGCGCAGGACGGTGCGCTTCTTCTCGACCTGCCGCGACAGGGCGACGGCGGCGTCGGCGCGCTCCAAGAGCGCTTCGATGTCCGGCCGGCTCAGGCCCTCGATGCCGAGCAGGTGCCGGTGCGGGAAGGCGGGTGCGGTCTGAGCGGTCATGCGGCGGTTCTGGCGTTGGCTCCGCGCTATAGGTGTCCGGGAGGGGCCCGGCAAGGCGCAGGCGTGTCCGGTCGGCCGGCGCAGCCGATGGCGCAAGGAAAAACGGTCTCGCCCGGTCGCGGTTGAGAGATTTTCTTGATCATCGCGAGCCTGTGATCGAGAAAAATTTGAACGATCCGGCCTCGCTTCCGTTTTTCCAACATCTGTTGGGGTTTGCGCGCGACGAATGCCTGTCCCGGTATTCGCTGGCCGACCCGGAAACGAAGGGTAGCTGATGAATACGCGACTTCTCCTGACCGCCGGTGCGCTCTCGCTCGGCCTCGCCCTCTCGTCCGGCGCCTACGCTCAGGGCATGCAGCGGGGCGGCATGGAGCCCGGCATGGGCGGCCAGCCCGGCGGGCAAATGGGTGGCCAGATGGGCGGCCAAATGCAGCAGGGCGCCATGGGCGACGACATGGGCCAGGAGCAGCGCCCGATGAAGCGCAGCTCCAAGAAGATGAAAAAGCCGATGAAGAACAAGAAGATGATGCGCTCGAAGCGCATGAATTCCGGCTCCGGCATGGAGTCCGGCGCGGGCGGGATGTAATCCACCCGTCACTCTACTGTGACCGGATCGCCATCTAGGCGATCCTCGGCCCGCCCGGTTAAACCGGGCGGGCTTTTTCGTGTCGAACGAAACCTTCCGAGTCTTCCCGCGCCGAACGGTCCATCCTCCCGGCGCGGGTTGGCTGCAACTAAGGAACAGCCGCGCCGTGGCCGCAGGATCGACGCTCTCGGGGCCGGACATCGTCGAGACGGTGCGGCGGCGCTGGATGTTTCGCCATCCGCTGGTGATCCGGCTGGCGCACTGGCTCAACGTGGTCTGCCTCGCCATCCTGCTGATGAGCGGCCTGCAGATCTTCAACGCCCATCCGGCACTCTATTGGGGCGCGGCCTCGACCTTCGATAAGCCGTTCGTCGCCATCACCGACGACCAGCGGGACGACGGCACGCCGCGCGGCATCGTCTTTGTGGCCGGCCACACCTTCGAGACGACGGGCGTGCTCGGCCTGTCGAACCTCAACGGCCAGCAGGCGGGGCGCGCCTTCCCCGCCTGGGCGACCCTGCCGGCGCATCAGGATCTCGCCACCGGGCGGCGCTGGCACTTCCTGTTCGCCTGGGCCTTCGTCATCAACGGGCTGATCTACCTCCTCTACGGGATCGGTACGGGCCAGCTTCGGCGGCGCCTCGTGCCTGACGGCGACCAGCTGCGCGGGTTCGGCTCCTCGATCCGCGAGCACCTGACCCTGCACTTTCCGGAAGGGGACGAGGCCAAGCGCTACAACGTGCTGCAGAAGCTCTCCTACCTCGTCGTGGTGGCGGTGCTGCTGCCGCTGATGGTGCTCACCGGGCTCGCCATGTCTCCTGGCGTCAACGCGGTGGTGCCCCTGCCCGACCTGTTCGGCGGCCGGCAATCGGCCCGCACGATCCACTTCATCGTCACAAACCTGCTGGTGCTGTTCGTGATCGTCCACGTCCTGCTCGTGCTGCTCTCCGGCGTGGTCAACAACATGCGCAGCATGATCACCGGCTGGTTCGTGATCGAGCGCCAGAAACTTCCCGCCGGCCCGGGAGAGACCCCATGACCCCTCGTCTCATGACCCCCCGTCTCCACATCCCCCGCCCCCACCGCCGCGGTTTCCTCACCGCGGCGGCCGGCCTGCTCGGCGTCTCGGCGCTGGGCGGCTGCGACCGCTTCGCCGCGAGCCCGACCGGACAGCGCGCGCTGAGGGCGGGCGAGGACGCCAACCTGTTCGTGCAGCGCCTGCTGCTGACGCCGGCCTCGCTCGCCAAGGAATTCCCGGATTCGGAGATCTCGCCCTGGTTCAAGCCGAACGGCACGATCGAGCCACCGGACCGGGCCTACAAGGCGCTCGCCGCCAAGAGCTTCGACGGGTTCAAGCTCCGTGTCGACGGGCTCGTCGAGCGGCCTCAGGATCTCAGCCTCGCCGATCTGCGGGCCCTGCCCGCCCGCACCCAGACGACGCGGCACGACTGCGTCGAGGGCTGGAGCGCCATCGGCAAGTGGACCGGCGTGCCGCTCGCGGAGGTGCTCAAGCGGGCCGGCCTGAAGCCGAATGCCCGCTACGTCGTGTTCCACTGCGCCGACACGATGGAATACGCCATGAGCGGCGGGGAGGACGAGGCGGAACCGGAAAAGACCGCCAATCCCAGCATGGAGACCCGGCCGGAGGGGGCCGAGAATCAGGCGAGCGATTCGCAGGCCGCAGGCGCGGAGGCACCGAATGCCGAGGACGAAGCGAGCCAGGGCACGCCGGTTCGCTATTACGAGAGCATCGATCTCACCGACGCCTACCACCCGCAGACGATCCTCGCCTACGACCTGAACGGCAAGGCACTGCCGGTCTCGAACGGCGCGCCGCTACGCCTGCGGGTTGAGCGCCAGCTCGGTTACAAGCAGGCGAAATACATCATGCGAATCGAACTGACCGAGGGCCTGACCGGCATCGGCGACGGCAAGGGCGGCTACTGGGAGGACCGCGGCTACGAGTGGTACGCGGGGATTTAAGGGCAGGTCCGGCACGTTCACCCGATTTGACAACGCCGCGCGGCTCACCCACTTCTGCGCGGCGCGAGAGCCGGCCTCCGACCGGTACGCATCCGCGCCATTCCCAAAACCGTATCTGCGGTGAGGCTCTGGCGAGAGGCAGAGGTTCATGAAAGTCGTCGTCGTCGAGTCGCCGGCCAAGGCCAAGACGATCAACAAATACCTGGGGCGCGATTACGAGGTTCTGGCCTCGTTCGGCCATATCCGCGATCTGCCGGCCAAGGACGGCTCGGTTGATCCGGAGGCCGACTTCGCCATGATCTGGGAGGTCGAGGATCGCGGCGCCAAGCGCGTGTCCGAGATCGCCCGCGCCGTGAAGGGAGCCGAGAAGCTCATCCTCGCGACCGACCCGGATCGCGAAGGCGAGGCGATCTCCTGGCACGTCATCGAGGCGCTCACCGCCCGCAAGGCGCTCAAGGGCATCCCCGTCGAGCGGGTGACCTTCAATGCCATCACCAAGGCGTCGGTCGACGCGGCGATGAAGAAGCCGCGCCAGATCGACCAGGCCCTGGTCGATGCCTATCTCGCGCGCCGCGCCCTCGATTACCTCGTCGGCTTCAACCTCTCGCCGGTGCTGTGGCGCAAGCTGCCCGGCGCCCCGCTCGGCGGGCCGTGTGCAGTCGGTGGCGCTCCGCCTCGTGGTCGAGCGCGAGATGGAGATCGAGCGCTTCAAGCCGCGTGAGTACTGGTCGATCATTGCGACGCTGGTGACGGAAGCCGGCGGCGTGTTCGAGGCCCGGCTCGTCGGCGCCGACGGCAAGCGCATCCAGCGCCTCGACGTCGGCAATGCCGAAGAGGCCGCCGCCTTCAAGCGCGACCTCGAACTCGCGACCTTCCAGGTGGCGAGCATCGAGGCCAAACCCGCCAAGCGCCATCCGCAGCCGCCCTTCACCACCTCCACGCTGCAGCAGGAGGCGTCCCGCAAGCTCGGGATGGCCCCGGCGCAGACCATGCGGGTCGCGCAGCGGCTCTACGAGGGCGTCGATGTCGGCGGCGAGACCGTCGGCATCATCACCTACATGCGAACCGACGGCGTCGACATGGCGCCGGAGGCGATCCAGGACGCGCGCCAGGTGATCGGCCGCGAATTCGGCGACGCTTACGTCCCCGGCGCGCCGCGCAAATACACCGTCAAGGCCAAGAACGCGCAGGAGGCCCACGAGGCCGTGCGCCCGACCGATATGGGCCGGTTGCCGAAGCACGTCGCCCGCCACCTCGAGCCGGAGCAGGCCAAGCTCTACGACCTGATCTGGACCCGCACCATCGCGAGCCAGATGGAATCGGCCGAGCTGGAGCGCACCACCGTCGAGGTGAGCGCGAATGTCGGCCCGCGCCGGATCGACCTGCGCGCCACCGGTCAGGTCGTGAAGTTCGACGGCTTCCTTGCGCTCTATCAGGAGGGCAAGGACGACGAGGAGGACGAGGACGCCAAGCGCCTGCCGGCGATGAAGGCGGGCGACGCGCTCAAGCGCGAGCGCATCGCCTCGACCCAGCACTTCACCGAGCCGCCGCCGCGCTACTCCGAGGCCAGCCTCGTCAAGCGGATGGAGGAGCTCGGCATCGGCCGGCCCTCGACCTATGCCGCGGTGCTGCAGACCCTGCGCGACCGCGAATATGTCCGCATCGAGAAGAAGCGCCTCCAGCCGGAGGACAAGGGGCGGCTCGTCACCGGCTTCCTCGAAAGCTTCTTCAAGCGCTATGTCGAGTACGACTTCACCGCGAGCCTGGAGGAGCAGCTCGACCGGGTCTCGAACGCCGAGATCGACTGGCGCTCCGTGCTGCGCGACTTCTGGCGCGATTTTTCCGCCGCGATCGGCGGCACCAAGGAATTGCGCGTCGCCGAGGTTCTCGAGGCGCTCAACGGCCTGCTCGGGCCCCACATCTTCCCCGAGAAGGCGGATGGGGGCGATCCGCGCACCTGCCCGACCTGCGGAGCGGGACAGCTCTCGCTCAAGCTCGGCAAGTTCGGCGCCTTCATCGGCTGCTCGAATTACCCGGAATGCAAGTATACCCGCCAGCTTTCGGCCTCGGGTGTCGAGGGCGAGGGTGACGGCTCCTCGGCCGAGGGCGGCCAGCCCGGCGTGCGCGTGCTCGGCGACGATCCGGCCACCGGCCTGCCCGTAACCCTGCGCGACGGCCGCTTCGGGCCGTTCGTGCAGCTCGGCGAGGCGAGTGCCGAGAAGGGCGCGGAGAAGCCCAAGCGCTCTTCGTTGCCCAAGGGGATGACGCCGGGCAGCGTGACGTTGGAAATCGCGCTGCGCCTGCTCTCGCTGCCGCGCGAGGTGGCCAAGCATCCCGAGACCGGCGAGCCGATCCTGGCCAATCTCGGCCGCTTCGGCCCCTACGTGCAGCACGGGAAGACCTACGCCAATCTCGGCAAAGACGACGACGTGCTGGAGATCGGCGCAAACCGCGCCATCGACCTCATCGTCGCCAAGGAGCAGGGTGGCGGACGCGGCCGCCCCTCCTCCGATCCCGGCCGCACGCTCGGCCAGCATCCGGACGGCGCCGCCCTCGTGGTCAAGGCCGGCAAGTACGGCCCCTATGTCAGCGACGGCTCGGTCAACGCGACGCTGCCGAAGACGATGGCCGCCGAGAGCCTGACGCTGGAGCAGGCAATCGACCTCGTCAACGCCAAGCGCGCCTCGGGCGGCGGCAAGAAGCCGGTCCGCAAGACGGCTTCCCGCGCCCGCGCGCCGGCGAAGAAGGCGGAGGCCGGCGAGGCGAAGAAGCCGGCCGTGCGCAAGACGGCGGCCAAGGCGAAGGCGCCGGCGACGAAGGCCGCGGCCAAGCCGGCGGCTGCCAAGAAGGCGACGGCGAAGACGAAGGCGGGCTGAGGGCTCGCTGCAAGCGGGCGCTTCCGCCGGATGTCGGGTCGTCTCGACATCCGGCCGACGGCCCGCGCTTCAATCGGGATGAGAGGGCGCACAGACGACAGCGCCGCGCGTTCTCTTCTGGCAGGTTCGTTCAGCCGGCCGTCATCGCGAGCGACCGCGCGATCCAGCCACGCGACCTTTCAAAGAAAGGCGGCGCTCCGGATCGTTTCGGCTTCGTTTGGCGATGATGGCGTGTTCGGCGGCCGGATCAGTCCGCGCCGACCCGCTCGAACGTGAGGTAGCTCGGCAGCCGGTCGGCGGCGAGGGCCTTCGCCTCGTAGCGGGTGCCCGGCCAGCCCTCGAACGGCTTGCGCCAGTCGTCGGCGGTCTGCGCCGTCCAGCGCAGCTGCGGGCAGCGGGCGGCGCGGACCAGGGTCCAGCCCACGTAGTCGTCGATGTCGCTGGCGAAGCGGAAATGGCCACCGGGGCGCAGCACGCGCGCAATCTCGGCGAGCGAGGCGTCCGACACGAAGCGGCGCTTGCGCTGGCGGCGCTTCGGCCAGGGATCGGGATAGAGCAAGTAGACGCGGGCGAGGCTCGCATCCGGCAGGGCGGCAAGCAGGGCGGTCGCGTCCTCGTCCCAGACACGGACATTGCGCAAATCGCGCTCATCCACCGCGCGCAGCAGCTTCACCACGCCGTTGACGAAGGGTTCGCAGCCGATGATGCCGGCTTGGCGGTGGGCCTCGGCCTGGGCAGCGAGATGCTCGCCGCCGCCGAAGCCGATTTCCAGCCAGACCTCGTCGACCGGCACCGGAAACAGGCCCGGCGGATCGAGGAATTCGCCGCGCTCCGGCAGCGTGACGCGAAGAGAAGGCAGCGCCCCTTCGAGGCGCTGCTCTTGGCCCGGGCGCAGGCGCTTACCCTTGCGGCGCCCGTAGAAGGCCCGCTCGGTCTCCGCCGTCCCGCCCGTCTCGGGAGGGATGTCGTCATCCCTCCCCATCATGGTTCGGGCTCAGAACGCCGACTTCAGCTTGTCGGCCAGATCCGTCTTCTCCCAGGAGAAGCCGCCATCGGCATCAGGCTCGCGGCCGAAATGGCCGTAGGCTGAGGTGCGGGCGTAGATCGGCTTGTTGAGCTGAAGCGCCGTGCGGATGCCGCGGGGCGAGAGGTCGAGGGCGTCCATCAGGACCGTCTCGAGCTTGGCCTCGTCCACCGTGCCGGTGCCGTGCAGATCGACGTAGATCGACAGCGGCTTGGCCACTCCGATGGCGTAGGAGAGCTGGATCGTGGCGCGGCGGGCGAGGCCGGCGGCGACGACGTTCTTGGCCAGATAGCGGGCAGCGTAGGCGGCCGAGCGATCGACCTTGGTCGGGTCCTTGCCGGAGAAGGCGCCGCCGCCATGGGGCGCCGCACCGCCGTAGGTGTCGACGATGATCTTGCGGCCGGTGAGGCCGGCATCGCCGTCGGGGCCGCCGATCACGAACTTGCCGGTCGGGTTGACGTGCCAGACGGTGCCTTCGTTGACCCAGCCCTGCGGCAGAGCCTTGAGGATGTAGGGCTCGACGATGGCGCGCACGTCGGCCGAGTCGAGCGACTCGTCGAGATGCTGCGTCGAGAGAACGATCTGGGTCACCTCAACTGGGCGGCCGTTGGCGTAGCGCACGGTGACCTGGCTCTTGGCGTCCGGGCCGAGCTTGGCCGCGTCGCCCTGCTTGGCCTTGCGCGCGTCGGCGAGGTCCTTGAGGATCTTGTGGGCGTAGAAGATCGGGGCCGGCATCAGGGCCGGGGTCTCGTCGGCGGCGTAGCCGAACATGATGCCCTGGTCGCCCGCGCCCTCATCCTTGTTGCCGGCGGCGTCCACGCCCTGCGCGATGTCGGCCGACTGCGCGTGCAGATGGATGGCGACGTCGTTGTTCTTCCAGTGGAAGCCCGACTGCTCGTAGCCGATGTCGCGCACGGCTTCGCGAGTCAGCTCTTCGAGATCCTTGAAAGTCACGGAATCGGGGCCGCGCACCTCACCCGCGATCACGACGCGGTTGGTCGTCGTCAGCGTCTCGACGCCGAGACGCGCCTCCGGCATCGCCGAGAGATAGGCGTCGACCACGGTGTCCGAGATCCGGTCGCTCACCTTGTCCGGGTGGCCTTCGGAGACGGATTCACTGGTGAAGAGGTAGTCGGAACGAGGCATTGGCTGCACCCCCGATTGTCGGGCGCGCCTCGTGTGTCACGGCGCTTACCCTGGTCTCCAGAGGGGCGGCTTGTCGCATCGCCGTTCCGGACGGTCAAGCCGGAATAGCGAAATCGTCCGTTTTAACGAACGCTGTTGCATGCAACCGCAGCCTGCGGTTCCGAGTCCGATCGGGATTGGGGCGGCACCGGCACGGAGCGGTGACCGTCAGCCCTTGAGTTCCTGGCTCAGGATCTCGACGGCGGCCGAGAGTTCGCGGCGCTGTTGCTCGGTGAAGGTTTCCGTGAACTGGCGCGCGAAAGCGCGGGCAAGATCGGACCACGGCTCGACAGCGTAAGCGTGCTGGTCGTTGTCTGAAAAGCCGCGCTCCGTTTCCGGGTCCGGATGCGGAATGCCATCGAGAAAGTCGGAAACCGGAGTATTGGTGAGCCGGCTGAGGATCGCGAGATGAATCGCGCTGATCCGGTTAACTCCTTTTTCGTACTTCTGGAGTTGTGCGGCCGACATCCCGAAGCTGTCGGCAACTGCTCGCTGCGTTAGCTTCGAGCGTTTGCGCTGCTCGGCAATGCGACGTCCGAGAAGGACGTCGCGCTCATCGGTCTTCTGGCCTGCCATCTTCGTTCTGCCCAAGCTCTTTCGGGCGATGCTTCGAACGAAAACTTTCCGCTTGCAAGGGCGCGTCGGGAGCTAATGGCAACGACACACACGTTATGTCATTTGTTATAGCTGCGGCGCGACGTCGCACTCAGATCGCAGGAAGTATCGGCTGTCCGCCTGCAATCTGAGGCAGCGAAAACCATTGGCGTCCCCGGCAGGGCTCGAACCTGCGACCCCAGGTTTCATACCACTTCGACTTTCGCCGCCACGCTGTTCGCGCGTTCGTGGTCTGGACTATCCCTTCACCGTGGGCTTCGAACGAAGCCTTTAGGTGCCACCCGTCTAGTCTCTACACCTTCCCGTGGGCCGTGACCGGACCTCGGGCTTGGCTCGGGATTGGCAGGGCGCCGCGGCGCCGGAAGCTTTCCCCGAATTTGAGTGGATCCGCTGTGCGGTTTCCCATCACGGCGCCCAATTGTGGAGTTTAGGAAACCTGTGCTCTGTCCAGCTGAGCTACGGAGACGTCGCTTCAGGCTTAGCATCATCGCAGGGGGCCGCCAACCGCTCCGGCCTGGGCCGTCGGCGATTGTACGGGGCGAGCCGGAGTACGCGATCGGCGCGCTGTTGCCCGGGAGGCGCACGGGCCGGCAATCCGCGATTGTGCGCCCGCGGCGCTCTCGCGTGCCGCGATCCGGGCACTTTTAGCGCGGCATCTTCGCCTGAATCGAAAGGCCGAGCGCGAACGGTGACGATGTTGCCCGGTGATGGTCACGAGATCGGCTCGCGTGGGAGCAGGACGAGCCGAGGCGGCGCCCCGGCTCTCGTCTGGCTGCTCGCGGCCGCCTGCGGCGCGCCCGGTGGTGCTTCAAGCGCTCCGCGGGTGGAGGAGGCATGTCGGCCTTCCGCCTCGCGGGACGACCGCCTTGCCGAGATCGGACCCAGGGGCGAGCTGCGCCTCGCCTCCGGCCGCCGGGCCGTGCTCTCCGGGCTGCGCTGGCCCGACGAGCCGGCGCTCGACGCGGCCGCGCGAACCTGGCTGCACGCCTTTCGCGGCGCACCCCTGGTTCTGACCGAACGCGGCGGCGAGGACCGCTGGGGCCGCCGTCGCGCCGACGCGATCGGGATCGCGGGCGAGGCGGAGCCGGTCGATCTCGCCGGAGGACTGGTCGCGGCCGGGCTCGCCTATGCCGATGCCGGCGAGGCCGACACGCTCTGCCGCCCGGCGCTGCGCGCCGTCGAGGCGGCGCCGCGCGCGGCCGGGCTCGGCCTGTGGGCCGGCGGCCCGCTCGCGGCGACGGATGCGGCGGCGCTGAGCGGGCGCGCCGGGCGCTTCACGGTGGTGGAGGGGCGCATCCTGCATGTCGGCGAGCGGTCGGCCCGAACCTATCTCGACTTCGCGCGCCGGGGCGAGCAAGGCTTGACCGTAACCGTGCAGAAACGCTCTTGGCGGATTCTGAGCGAACATGGTTTGTCTGCGGCCACGCTGAAGGGCCGCCTCGTGAGAATCCGCGGCATGGTCGAGATCGGTCGGGGACCGTTCATCGATCTCGCCGGTGTCGAAGGCATCGAGGTCATCGAGGGAGAGCGGGCGCTGCGGCGCTAGAACGGCATGACGGGGGATCGGCAGCATCAATCGGGGCGGCGCGTGCGCGGGGGCGGTCGTCGGAGATTTGCGCGGCTCGGCACGCTGGCCGCGCTCGCGGGCCTGCTCGCGGCCTGCGCCGCCGACCAGACCGGAAGCGTCTTGACGCCGGCGGTCATCACGGTGCCCGAGCAGGCGCCGAAGACCACGGGACGCACACGCTCCGACGAGGCGGACCACGCCAAGCTCGTGGCCTCGTTCGGCGGCGAGTACCGCGCGCCCGCTGCCCACCGGCTCATCACCGAGATCACCGACCGGCTGGTGCGCGCCAGCGACCGGCCGGAGGAAAGCTACGCGGTCACACTGCTCGATTCGCCGGTCGTCAACGCCTTCGCCCTGCCGAGCGGCCGGCTTTACGTCACCCGCGGTTTGCTGGCGCTCGCCGGCGACAGCTCGGAGGTCGCGGCGGTGCTCGCGCACGAGATCGCCCACGTGACGTTGCGCCATGCCACCGCCCGCAGCGAGATGGCCCTGCGCTCGCAACTCGTCAGCCGCGTCGTCGCCGACGTGCTGAACGACCCCGTCACGGGGGCGCAGCTCGAGAGCCAGTCCAAGTTCACCCTCGCCCGCTTCTCCCGCGAGCAGGAGCTGGAAGCGGACACGAACGGCGTGCGCGTGCTGGCCCAGGCCGGCTATGACCCGTTCGGTGCCGGCCGTTTCCTCGATGCGCTTCAGCGCACCATGGCGCTCAAGGCCGGCAACGGCAGCGCGGCCGAGCCCGACATGCTCGCGACCCACCCGGCGACCGCCGAGCGCATCGCGCTGGTCACCCGCGCCGCCCGGCGCATCGGCGCCCCCGGCCTCGGCGCCGACGACCGCGCCCGCTATCTCGCGGCGATCGACGGGCTCGCCTATGGCGACAATCCCGGCGAGGGGCTCGTGCGCGGTCGCCGCTTCCTGCATCCGGGCTTGAGCATCGCCTTCGAGGTGCCGGACGCCTTCGCCATCGAGAACACCCGCAACGCCGTGCTCGGCACCACGCCCGAGGGCAGCCGCCGCTTGCTGTTCGATCAGGTCGAGGCGAGCGGCGACCGCAGCCTGGAGGACGTGCTGCGCGCGACCTGGAACGATGCCATCGAGGCGGGCTCGGTCGAAAACCGCATCGTTGGCGGGCGCTCGGTTGCCACCGCCCTGTCGCGGGGCAAGGACTGGACCTTCCGCCTCGCGGCGATCCGCATGGGCGAGACCACCTACCGCATGATCATGGCGGCCAAGGGCGCGACCGACCCCGAGCCGGCCTTCCGCCGCTGGCTGGAGAGCCTGCGCCCGATCGAGCCGGAGGAGACCGCCTCGCTCAAGCCGGCGCATCTGCGGATCGTCACCGCCGCTCCGGGCGATACCGTGGAGGGTCTGGCCCGCCGCATGAGCGTGCCCGACCGCGCCGTCGATCGATTCCTCGTGCTCAACAGCCTGCAGCGCGGCGCGGTGGTGAAACCCGGCCTGAGCTACAAGCTCGTCGTCGAGTGAGGGGCGAGGCCGTCGGACTTGCACGTCCGGGGGCCGGCGCTTAGGCCGATGCCTCGACGCAACGGGTCCGACGTGACGCCCTCCGAGCTTCCCACCGATACCGCCGTCGCGGTCGTGTTCTTCCGTCCCTCGCCCGAACAGGTCGCGCGGATCGTCGAGCGCTTTGCCGGGCGCCTGCCCGTCTTCGTCTACGACAATGGCGGCATCCCGCCCGAGGCGCTGAGGCAGCTGCGGGATGCGGAAGGGCTCACCCGGCTCGGCGAGGGCCGCAACCAAGGCATCGCCGCCGCCCTCAACGTGCTGGCCGAGGCGGCGACGGCCGCCGGGTTTCACCGCCTGTTCCTGCTCGATCAGGATGCCGATGCCACCGTCGAGACGGCGCAGGCGCTGGGCCACGCCCTCGACCGAGCCATAGGCGAAGACCTGCCCCCGGCTCTCGTCGGGCCGTCGCCCGCGCCGAAGCCCGGCCACAAGGCACCGGCCTACCCGCTGCGCCCCGGCGTGCCGCCCCGCGAAAACCTTCGACCGGTCGAATTCCTCGCGACCTCCGGCTCGCTCGTGGATCTGGCCGCTTTCACGCAGGTCGGCCCGTTCCGCGAGGACTTCTTCATCGACGCGGTCGATCTCGAATGGTGCTTTCGCGCCTGGGCCCGCGGCCGGAGCTGCTGGATGGACCCCTGCACCGCCATCCCGCACAGCGTCGGGCGCGGCACGATCCGGATGCGGTTCCTGCCGGTGACGATGCCCGACCAGCCGCTGTTCCGCATGGCCGTCTATGTGCGCAACTCCGCCTATAGCTGGCGCCTGCCGCACGTGCCGTCTCGGTGGAAGCTGAAGCAGGCCGCCTACCTGCCACTCCAGATCGCACTCTACTGGAGCCGTCACCGGTTCTCGCCGCGCGTGCTCGCCCGCCTTCTCGCGGCCCTGGTTCAGGGGCTGGGCGGGCATCTCGGCCGGCCGGCGGACGCGCCGCCGTGACCGCCACTCCCGTAGCCTCGGCCTATGCGGCGGTCCTCGACGTCGTCATCGTCAACTGGAATGCCGGAGACCAGCTCCGGGCCTGCCTCGCGAGCCTCGCCGCGAGCGAGGGGGCGGAGCATCTGCGCGTCGTCGTCGTCGACAACGCCTCCTCCGACGGCTCGGCGGAGGGGCTGGATCAGCCGGGCCTCGCGCTCACGGTGCTGCGCAATGCCGACAATCGCGGCTTCGCCCGTGCCTGCAACCAGGGCGCGGCTTTGGGTTCGGCCGCGGCTATCCTGTTTCTCAACCCCGATACGGGGGTCAGCCGGGACGGTATCGCCGCGGCCCGCGCACGGCTCGACGCCGATCCCGGCACCGGCATCGTCGGCGCCCGGCTGGTCGATGAGGCCGGGCAGACGCACCGCACCTGTGCCCGCCACCCGACGGGCGCGCGCCTGATCGCCCATACCCTGTTCCTCGACCGGCTGCTGCCCGGCCGCGTCGCGCCGCACTTCCTCCTCGACTGGGACCACGCCGAGACGCGGGCCGTCGATGCGGTGATGGGCGCTTTCCTGATGATCCGGCGCCCGCTCTTCGCTCGGCTCGGCGGGTTCGACGAGCGCTTCTTCGTCTACTGGGAGGATGCCGACCTCTGTGCCCGAGCCGCCGCCGCCGGCTTTGCGGTGTGTCACGTCGCAGAGGCCGAGATCCGCCACCGCGGCCAGGGCACCACCGAAGCGGTGAAAGACCGTCGCCTGTTCTACTTCCTGCGGGCGCAGACGCTCTACGCGCGCAAGCATCACGGCCGTGCGGTGTCCCTCGCCGTGCTGGCGGCTGCGCTGGCCGTGAACCTACCCGTCCGCCTCGGCCGGGCGCTGGTGCGCGGCTCGGCCGGAGACGCGGGTGCGGTGATCCGCGCAGGGCTTATGCTGATACGGGCCGTGCCGCGCCTGTTGACCGGCAGCGGTCGATGAGGCTTGCCTCGACCGGGCATCTTGTTGTCCGCGGCGACCTCCGTCATGGTGCCGCCCTCCGGACGGTCCCGCTTGCACCCGCGGCGGGCGGCTGAACGGGGAGTATCGTGTACGACAGCGCGGACAAGGGCTCTCGACCGGCGGACCTCTCGCCCGCCTTGTACCGCGCGGCCTTCGACCGCGCGCCGGTGGGGCTCGCCGTGTTCTCGCCCGATGGGCGCACGATCCGCACCGCCAATCCCTGCCTGTACCGCTGGCTCGGCTACCCCTCGGGCTTCCTCGATGGCCGCCCGATCGACCAAGTGATCGGCCGCGACGCGTTCGACGGGGAGACGCCCGGGCTGAAGGCCGGCATCCGCCGTTGGCTGCGGGCGGATGGCAGCAGCCTCGATCTGCGCCTGACCCTGTCCGGAGAGGACGGTGGCGAGACGGTCGCGGTCGTGAACCTCGTCGATGCCGACGATCTCGTCCGGGCCGAGCAGAACCGCGACGCCCTGACGGCGGCGGGGCTCGGCGAGTGGCGCTGGGATCTCGTCACCGGACAGATGGTGTTTTCCCGCCGCGCGGCGCAGATCCTCGGCTACGCGCCGGGGCGCTCCGTCACCTGGGAGGGGATGCGCGGCCAGGTCGATCCGGAGGACGCCGAACGGATTCAGACCGCGGTTGCCGCCGCCATCGCCGAGCGGCGCCCCTATGCGTTCCAGACTCGCTTTCGACGCGCCACCGACGGCGCCGAGATCTGGATCGGCGCCCGCGGCGAGGCGCTTCTCGCCGCCGACGGTGCGCCCATCGGCATCGTCGGCGTGGTGCAGGACGTCACCACCCGGGTCGAGGCCCGGGAGGCCTTGGCCGAGCGCGAGGAGCGCCTACGGGTCGCCACCACGGTCGCCGACCTCGGCATCTTCGAGTGGCACGTCCTCGACGACCGGGCGACCTGGGAGAACGAGCGGATGTTCGCGATCTTCGGCCGCCGGCCGGACGAGGGCAGCATCGGCAAGTCCGCCTTCCTCAAGGAAATCCTCCACCCCGAGGATCGCCCCGTCTTCCGGCAGGCGATCCTGCGGGCGCTGCGCGAGGACACGATCCTGCACGCCACCGGCCGCATCCGCCGCCACGACGACGGCCTCTGGCGCACCATCGACATGGCCGGCCGGTTCGAGCGGACCCGGCCGGGCGGGCTGCCGCGGCGCCTGATCGGCGTCGTCGCCGACGTGACCGACCGCCACCTCTCGGAGGAGCGCCGCAGCCTCCTGATCCGCGAGCTGCACCACCGGGTGAAGAACACGCTCGCCACGGTCCAGGCCATCGTCGGCTCGACGGCGCGCACCGCCACCAGCATCGACAGCTTCCACGAGGCCTTCGTCGGCCGCATCAAGTCGCTCGCCCACACCCACAGCGTGCTCACCGAGGCGACGTGGCAGACGGCGAGCCTGCGCGATCTGCTCGCCTCCGAACTGATGCCCTATGCCGAGAGCGAGACCGAGACCTCGCCGGACCTGCGCATCGTCCTCGACGGCCCGGCGGTGGACCTGCCCTCCGAGATCGCTGTGCCGATCGGCATGGCGATCCACGAATTGACCACCAACGCCGCCAAGTATGGTGCGCTCTCGACGGGGCGCGGCCGGATCACGATCACTTGGAGCGTCGAGGCCGGCGTGCTGCACCTCGATTGGCGCGAGAGCGGCGGCCCCCGCGTCACCCCGCCGACCCGCCAGGGCTTCGGCTCACGCCTGCTGCAGCGGGTGCTGACCGCGCAGGTTCAGGCACAGATCACCACCGATTACGCGCCTGAAGGGTTCCACCTGACGCTCGCCGCGCCCCTGCCCGCACGAAATCCGGCGCTCAACCCCCTGGCGTGAAGAGGCCGGCGTGCCATCGGGCGCCGGTGGCGTTGCGCGCGTCTTGAAGTCGGCCGGGACGCGCAGCCCTCAGGCCGCGCCGCGCGCCTCTTCGCCCCCGGCATTGACGAAGGTCTTCAGCTCGTCGAGCGAGGCGAAGGTGAAGCGGCCGCGCGGCGTGTCCGCCTCGATCGAGCCGTCGGAGAACATCACGTAGGTGTTGGCGCCCGACGCGTAGGAGCCGACCGCATGCCGCTCCTCCGGGGCACTCGCCTCCGGCTCGGGCTCCTGAGCCTTCGTTTCCTCAGCCGCGATCTCCTGCGGCGCAGGCGTCACGGTCTCCGGCTCGGGCGGCGTTTCGGCGACCGGTGCGGGCGCCGGATCGTCGAGGAAGGAGCGCAGGCCGATCGGTTTGGCCGCGGGCGTCTGCGCCGCGATCCGCGCCTCGTCCCGCTCCTCGGCGACCGGGAGCGTCACCGGCTCGGGTTCGGGAAAGGCCGTCGCTCGCTCGGGTTCGTGCGCCGGCTCGGGCATGCGGAACAGGTCGTCATCGCTCGCACGCGGCGGCGCGGCCTCCGGCAGCAGGTCGGGCAGCAGCGGCTCGGCGGCGCTCGGCTGCGGTTCGGCCGAGGGCGCCGGATCCTCGAAAACCGGCTCGGCACCGCGTGCGCCCGGCCGCAGCGCGCCGATCGACAGCCCCGCGAGACCGGCTGCACCCGCGCCCGCCAGCCCCATGCCGGCGAGCGAGGGCCGCTCCGGCGGCGAGACCTCGGGAGCGGTGAAGGCCGGCGCTTCCTGTGCCGACGCCTCCCAGGGCACCACACCGGCGGGTACTGCGGCCGGGATGCTCGGCTGGGGGGAGACCTCGCGCAGGCTCTCGACGGCGGTGTGGAGCCTGCGCAGGCGGTAGACGATCGCCGTCAGGCCGAGCAGGACAACGCCGGCCGAGGCCGCGGTCGAGCCGCCGATCACCATCGCCAGCCCGCTTTCCAGCCGGACATAGGGAAAGCCCTGGACCACGGCGGCAACGCCACCGAGGATCATGACAGAACTGAGCGCGAGCAGCGCGACGACCATGGTACTCTCGACTGACTGTCGCGGGCGGCGTGAGGGTCACAGGATAACCCCCCGCCCGCTCATTGCAAAATCGCACGGTCACGCCACGCGCGGAAACCGGCCTTTCCGTCGCTCCATGCACAGCCGAGTGCCCGCCTTGCGGTGTCCTCACGCACGGCATCGGGCGATTGCGGCGGCGGACGCACGCCGCAAAACGGTGGATGCCTTGCCCCGATCGGTAACATGCGCACGGATACGGCTCCGCTGGCGTTGCCGAGCCCGCTCCCCCGACTTACCTACCCGCGCGTCACCTCGCCGGCCGCGCGCTTCGAACTCCTTGCGCGCTTCGCCTCCGCTTCCCGCGAGACCCGGACAACCTAGGAGACACGCATGACGTTCACCCTGCCCGAGCTGCCCTACGCCTACGACGCGCTGGGGCCCTACATGTCGAAGGAAACCCTCGAGTTTCACCACGACAAGCACCACAAGGCCTATGTCGACACCGGCAACAAGCTGCTCGAAGGCACCGACCTCGCCGGCAAGAGCGTCGAGGAGATCGTCAAGGCGAGCTACAACACCAATCAGGCGCTCTTCAACAACGCCGGCCAGCACTACAACCACCTCCACTTCTGGAACTGGATGAAGCCCAACGGCGGCGGTCAGCCCCCGGCGGCGCTCGCTCAGAAGATCGACGAGGATCTCGGCGGCTACGAGAAGTTCAAGGCCGACTTCATCCAGGCCGGCGTCGGCCAGTTCGGCTCCGGCTGGGCCTGGCTCGCGGTCAAGGACGGCAAGCTCGCCATCCTGAAGACGCCGAACGGCGAGAACCCGCTGGTCCACGGCGCGACCCCGATCCTCGGCGTCGACGTGTGGGAGCACTCCTACTACATCGACTACCGCAACCGCCGCCCCGACTACCTCAAGGCGTTCATCGAGAACCTCGTGAACTGGGAGTACGTCGAGAAGCTGTACGGCGAGGCCAAGGCCTGATCCGCTTCGAGGCTTGATGCCGCCGCCCCGTTGACCGACGGGGCGGCTTTTTCATGCGCGGCGTGCCCGTGCGGTCATTGTCCTGCCGTGTCGCGGCGGCCTACTCCCCGTTCGAGTCTCCTCGTCTCCACCCTCATCCTGAGGTGCCGGCGCATCGCGTCGGCCTCGAAGGATCCTCCAGTTCCCGCGCGATCCCTGGAGGATCCTTCGAGGCCGCTGACGCGGCACCTCAGGATGAGGATGTGGATGGGATGCGGCGCCGCCTGCCCCCTCGTCACGCACGGGATCAACCGCGAAAACATGATCCGCTCGATCCTCTCCGTCGGCGGCTGGACGCTGGTCTCGCGGGTCACCGGCTTTGCCCGCGACGTGGTCACCGCCGCCGTGATGGGCGCCGGGCCCATGGCGGATGCCTTCGTCGTCGCCTTCCGCCTGCCGAACCACTTTCGCGCGATTTTCGGCGAGGGGGCGTTCAACACCGCCTTCGTGCCGGCCTACACCCATCTGGAACAGGCGGGCGCCGAGGGCGTCGCCGCGCGCTTCGCCGATCGCGTCTTCACCCTGATGCTGATCGTGCAGGTGGCTTTGCTCGCCCTCGCGCTGCCGGCGATGCCGTGGATCGTGCGGGCGCTGGCGCCCGGCTTCTCGGACGACGGGGCGCGCTTTGCGCTGGCTGTAAGCCTGACGCGGATCACATTCCCCTACCTGCTGTTCATGACGCTGGTGACGCTGTTCTCCGGCATCCTCAACGCGCATCGGCGCTTCGCGGCCGCGGCCGGCGCGCCGGTGCTGCTCAACCTTTCGATGCTGGTGGCCCTCGCGCTGGCCTTCCTGTTCCCGAACGCGGCCTATGCCGCGGCCTGGGGCGTCTCGGTCTCCGGCGTTCTGCAGTTCGCGCTGGTCTGGTGGGATGCGCGCCGACGCGCCTACGCGCCGCGGCTGACGAAGCCGACCCTGCGCGATCCCGATATGACCCGGTTCTTCAAGATCCTGGGGCCCGCCGTGATCGGCTCGGCCGGGTTCCAGATCGCGACCTTCGCCGACACCATCATCGCGAGTTTCCTGCCGACCGGTGCGGTTTCGGCGCTGTACTACGCCGACCGGCTCTACCAGCTGCCCTTCGGCGTCATCGCCATCGCCGCCGGCACGGTGCTCCTGCCCGAGATGAGCCGGCGCATCGCCGCGGGCGACGTGGCCGGGGCGCACGCGGCGCAGAACCGGGCCGCGGGCTTCTCGCTGGCGCTCTCGGCCCCGTTCACCATCGCCTTCCTGACGCTGCCGGGGCTGATCATGGCGGCCCTGTTCCAGCGCGGCGCCTTCACCGCCGAGGACGCCGCCCGCGCGGCCTCCGTGCTCGCGGCCTACGGGCTGGCCCTTCCCGCCGTGGTGATGGTGCGATCGGCCGTGGCGAGCTTCAACGCCCGGCAGGACACGACGACGCCGCTCTACGCCTCGCTCACGGCGATCGCCGTCAACGTCGCGCTGAAGCTCGTGCTGACCGGTCCCTACGGCGTCGCGGGTCTCGCCCTCGCCACCGCCATCGCTCAGTGGATCAACCTCGCTCTGCTCTACGGGCTGGCGCTCCGCCGTGGCTGGACCGCGCCGGGGCGGGTGCTCGGGGTGACCGTCGCCGCGGTCGTCGTGGCGAGCGCGGTGCTGGCGGTGCTCGCCGTCTACGGCCTGCCCTTCGCCGAGCGGATCGTGCCCGCCCTGCCCCATCTGCGCGAGATCGCGGTGCTCGCGCTCCTCGGCTTTGCCGGGGCGCTCGCTTACGCCGGGACCCTGCTCGCGGTGATGGGCGCGTTCGGCGTGCGATTGCGCCGCAGGTAGCCTTTCCGGATCGGGCGCGCGCCTCATTTCACCCGGTATGACCCTCCCCGATCTCCGCTCCGGCAAAAGCTACGCCGTTTTTGACGCCTACGGCACGCTGTTCGACGTGCATTCGGCGGTCGCGCGCCATGCCGGCGCGCTCGGCCCTCAGGCGGACAGTCTCTCCGAGGTCTGGCGCACCAAGCAGCTCGAATATTCCTGGGTGCACGGCCTGATGGGCCGCTACGTCGCCTTCTGGGACCTGACCGAGCGCGCCCTCGATTTCGCGCTGGCGAAGCACCCCGAGATCGACCGGGACTTTCGCGAAAAGCTCCTCGATGCCTATCGCGACCTCGACGCCTACGACGAGGTGCCCGGTGTCCTGGAGCGTCTGCGCGAGCGCGGCGTGAAGACCGCGCTCTTCTCCAACGGCAATGCCGCGATGCTGGAGCGGGCGGTGGCCTCTTCCGGCCTGGGCGAGCGGCTCGACGCGGTACTCTCGGTCGATCCCATCCGAACCTTCAAGACGGCGCCCGCCGCCTACCAGATGGTTCTCGACCAGCTCGCCACCGAGCGGAACACCGTATTGTTCTTCTCCTCGAACCGCTGGGACATCGCGGGCGCCACCGCCTTCGGCTTCGATGCGGTGTGGGTGAACCGGAAAGGACAGCCCGACGAGTACCCGGATCAGCCGCCTCGCGCGGTCGTGAAGAGCCTCGACGCGGTGATCTGAACCGCCGCGACGGCGCGTTCGCCAATCCTTAAGCTTGACCGGATTAATTCGGGCTCACGTGCCTGATTAGTCCGGTTGTCCAAAGGATCGGTTCTCGTGCCCGCCCTGTCCCTCTCCGTTCTCGCCCGCAAGGGCATCTGCGCGGCGCTTCTCGGCGCTGCGGTTCTCTCCGCCGCTCCGGCCTCCGCTCGCGACGGCCGTAACGGTGCCCTGATCGGTGGCGCCGCGGCCGGCGTCATCGGCGGCCTCGCCGTCGGCGCGCTCCTCAACAACGGGGCCGCGCCTCCGCCCCCGCCGCCCGCGCGCCGGGTCTATGTCGAGGAAGAGCCGGTTTACGTCGCGCCCCCGCCGCGCCGGGGCCCGATCTGCCACTACGAGCGCCGCAAGGTGTGGCTCGACGAGGTCGAGTTCACCTACCGTCGGGTCGAAGTCTGCGAGTAAATCTCGCGACTTGGCTCTACGTGAGCGCGGCTTGGCTCTACGTGAGAATGACGGGCGTCCGCTTCAGGCGGGCGCCTTTTTCGTCAGGATCCAGTCCTCGACCACGATGGCATCGAGGCCGGTGGTGTAGAACATCAGAATCGCGTCCTCCGCCGTGTGGAGGATCGGCTTGCCCATCACGTTGAAGCTGGTGTTGAGCAGGATCGGCACGCCGGTCAGCTCGGCGAACGCTTCGATCAAAGCCGCGTAGGCCGGGTTGCGCGCGCGCGTCACGCTCTGGAGCCGGCCGGTGCCGTCCGCATGGACCACCGCCGGCACCTGATCCCGCACCGCCTCGCGCCACACGAGCGTGCGCTCCATGTAGGGGCTGTCGGCATAATCCTCGAACCAGTCGGGCCCGGCCTCGGCCAGGATCGAGGGCGCGAAGGGGCGAAACGCCTCGCGGTACTTCACCTTGGCGTTCAGCGATTCCTTGGCATGGGCCGGGCGCGGGTCGGCGAGGATCGAGCGGTTGCCGAGCGAACGCGGGCCGAACTCCGCCCTGCCCTGCACCCAGCCGACGAGCCCGCCCTCGGCCAGTATCTTCGCCGCCTCCCGCGTTACGCCCTCGTGGCCGAGGCGGCGGGCGCGGGGCTCCCACTCGGCCATGCGCTCCAGCGGCTCGGTGGAAACGGTCGAACCCAGATAAGGCGTGAGCGGGCGGGTCTCGCGCTTCGGCCCCTTCCAGTCGGGATCGTCCTCGGCCAGCGCCAGCCACGCGGCGCCGATGGCGTTGCCGTCATCGGCCGGGGCCGAGGGCACGTGCAGGCGGCGGAAGCCCGAGCGCCCAAGCACGCGACCGTTATAGGAGGAATTGAGCCCGCAGCCCCCGGCGATGACGAGGTTTTCGCCGGGCGCCAGCCGCCAAGCCTCGGCCACCAGCACGTCCATGAGTTCGGAAAAGATGTCCTGGCCGCAGCGGGCGAGGTCGGCCCAGCCCTGCTCGCCGACATCCCCCGGACGCCGCGACAGGATCTCGGCGGCGACCGCCTGCACCGTGGTCTCGTCGGCGAATTTCAGGCGTCCCTCTTCGACCGAGAACAGGCGGCGCAGCAGCGCCATCAGGTCGGGGTCGGTCCGGCCGTAGGGCGCGAGCCCCATGATCTTCCATTCCTCGCCCTTGATCTGGTCGAAGCCGGCCAGATCCGTGACGAGCCCGTAGAAGAAGCCGACCGAGCCGCGCCCGCGGTGGCGCCGCACCTCCTCGATCCGCCCGTCCTTCAGGCGGTAGATCGCCGCGGCGCCGGTCTCGCCCATGCCGTCGACGATGAGCGCGGTCGCCTCCTCGAACGGGCTGCTCCATAGGGCGTAGGCGGCATGCGCCAGATGGTGGGCGTAGCGCCGCCGCCCGGCGATGGTCGCCCGCGGCTTGCCGCTGAGACCGCGCGTCTCGTTGTCGAGCGCCAGCACCGTGCCGTTGCCGGCCCGCGCCTGCATGGCGTGGAGATCGGCGATGAAGACGCGCTCGGCCCGCTCCGGCACGAAGGAGCGATTGAGGGTGGAGGGGTGCTGGGCCAAGGCCGGCAACTCGAAGGCGCCCGACGCGGCCTGCCCTTTGAGAAACTCCGAGAACTGCTCGCCCCAGGAGGTGGCGATGACCAGATCCGTCCCCTCGGGCACGTGACGCTTCAGCAGGCCCGCCATGCGGGTGCCGGGATCGGGCTCGCAGTTCGGCGCGCGCTTGTATTGCAGGTAGCGCTCGGCGGCCTCGGCGAACAGCACGGTCCCGTCCGGCCCGACGAGGGCGAGCGCCGGATCGTGGAAGGTCGTGGCGAGGCCGAGATAGGTGCGCATGCTGCCGGGCTACACGCCGGCACGCGAGGCGACAACCGCGTTGCGCCGGGCAATCGCTCGCGGACGACCGCCCGGTTTTGGCTTGGCCTCGAACGCCGGCGACCACCTCTGCGGCCTCAGCTTTAGCCGCGCTTTTGTGTTCGAACGCCCGTTCCGGTCCTCGAACCCGCTCCGCGGCGCGCGCTTGGCGCCCGAAATGCGGTGCAACCCCGCTTCGAGCGATGGCCCGGCTGCGTTGCAGTGCGTCGATTGCCGTGCGAGACGAGCCGCCGATGACGGACGCCTTCCCCGCCTCGCCTCCCCTCGCCCTCGTGATCTTCGACTGCGACGGCGTGCTGATCGACAGCGAGCCGATCAGCCTCGTGACCCTGACGCGCGGGCTCAACGGGATCGGGCTCGCGATCAGCGTCGACAGCGTGCGGGAGCGGTTCGCCGGCACCTCCATGACCTCGATCATGGAGCGCGTCGCCCGCGAGGACGGAGTCACGGCCCCGGACGGCTTCGTCGAGCGGGTGAAGGCGGAGACGCTCGCCGCCTTCGAGGCGGAGCTGGCCGCCATGGCCGGAATCGCCGAGGCGCTGGGGCTCCTGAACCTGCCGTTTTGCGTCGCCTCCAGCAGCGACCCCGTGCGGCTGCGCCGCTCGCTCTCGCTCACCGGGCTGCTGCCGCTGTTCGAGGGGCGCGTCTTCTCCTCCGCGCAGGTGGCGCGCGGAAAGCCGTTCCCGGACCTGTTCCTGTTCGCGGCCGAACGGATGGGCATTGCGCCGGAGCAGTGCCTCGTGATCGAGGACAGCGTGCCAGGGGTGCAGGCGGCGCGGGCGGCCGGAATGCGGGTCGTCGGCTTCACCGGCGGCGGGCATTGGGGCCACGACCGGGCCGGGCGGGATCTCCTCGATGCCGGGGCCGCCGCCATCTTCTCGGCCCATGCCGATCTCGGGCGCATCATCGCCGGGGCATGACGCCGGTTTCGGCCCGGGCTTTGCTAGATTTGGCGTGAGCCCTTCCCCGACAGACGGGACGCGCCGCGGATCGCTCGAATCGCGGCGCGAACTTTCTCTGTCAAGCTGAACTTCGAAAGAACATTCCGTTGACGGTTGGGGTTTGGCACCTCATCTTAAGACCGTGCGAACGACTTCGCGCCGCGGTGATTTGTAGTGGCAAGCTTGCGCCGCGTTATCAAACGCTAATGCATCACGACGCACTTGCGCCGTGGTCCTCGCGAGAGAGGAGGACTGGCCGTGAACGGTAGCTTTATTTGGAAGAAGTCGAGGTTGCCTGGCGGATGGGGTGGCCGGGCATGGGGATGTTGTCGGCAGACAGTCACATCCGTGGGCTAGAGCAGCGCCCGCGAACGCCTTGCCGATAACCGGCCGACGAAGGCCGCAGGAGTTCACCCCGTCATGACCCGTGCCCAGACCGCTTACCTCGACGACGACGCGCTCGACCTCTCCGCCGCGGATGCGACCCCCGCCCGCGTGATCGAGATCGGCGACATCACCGCCGGCATCGCCGTACCCGAGCGCGGCGGTGTCCGCTTCTTCTCGTCCGAGCGCCGCTTCGACGGACTCGACGGCACGCTGTTCCGCACCGTGGAGCAAGCGGCCCGCGCGGCGCGCGAGAAAGGCCGCCAGCCGCGCCTGCGCGCGGTGGTGTAACCCTCCGCAACACACCGCATGAACACAGCCGGCGGCGCCGTTTCGGGCCGCCGGCTTGTTTTTGCGGGGTTCGTTTCAGAAGCGTCTTCGATCGCGAGACGGCCCCGTCCGTTCGTGACGGTCCCGATCAGTGGGCCCACGCGGAAGGCCGGCGATGCAGCCCTCCGATGCGAAGACCTACTTGCACTCCTCGCGTGCACGCTTGAGCGCATCGGCGAAGCCGCCCAACGCGTAGTCGTCCTGAGTCGGCTTGCCGCGCTGGGAGGTCGTGCGGACCGTCGCGGTCTGGGTCCGGCTCATCTCCGTGACGATGCGCGGCTCGTCGGCCTGGTTCTGGATCCAGGCGTTCTCGTCCTTCGCCACGAGGCCGTAGCGGGTGCTCCCGACCGTGAGGTAGGGGTCGCTCGGGGCGGCGGCGGCGCCGGGCTTTGCTTGCGCGGCGGCCGGCTTCGGCTTGAAGCCGAGCATCACCGCGATCTCCCCCTGGGCGCCGCCCTTGGGGAAGGTGACGAACAGGTAGCCGGTGTCGCGCGCGAGCGTCTTGGGGCTGCGGGTCGTCGGCTGGGCGATGACGTAGCAGAGCTTGTCGCGGCCCTGCGCGCCGTTGGTGAAGACGTTCCAGTCGCCGAACACCGCCAGCGGGACGGCCTGTTGCATCCCCGGCGGAAGCGCCGAACTCTTCGGCTCGCGGCGGCTCGACCGGGCGAGGATGATCTCCGCTCCCTGTATGCCCTCCTGTGCGAGCGCACGCCCCGACGGGCCGGGCAGTGCCGCGGCGACCGCGGCGGCCAGCGCGAGGGCCGCGAGGGGGCGGCCGCGACCAAAGGCGGGATGAGAGATCGAAAGGCGGTGCCGCTGCATCGTTACTCGGGTGTACGGACGGCCGGGTCGGCCCTCTTCACGCGCCGTCAAGATGACGGGCCGCAGCGTAACAGGAAACCCCTGACCGCTCCGATTAACCGAAAACGGCCATGGGCCGCACCCGTCGACGCAGCCTGAAGCGGTCGGATGCGGTGTCAGGCCGCCCGCATCTCCGCGGCGAGCGTCGCCGAAGCGAGCGCGGCCGCGGGCAGGTCGATCGACGGATCGATCGCCGGAAGACGGATCTCGACCGCCGACGGAATGGTGCCGGCCGACGGCTCGACCGGCTTGGGCTGCGCCGGCTTCTCCGGATCGTTGTAGGGGGTGTTGTAGGCCTTGCGGATCGAGGCCCAGAAGGCGCCCCGCTCCGCATCGGTGAGCCGTGCGAGGCGAGCGTCGATGACCGCCATGGCCTCCGCCGCCAGGGCAGGCGTCTCCTCGACGGTGATCCAACTCTCAACGTTCATGACGGCACTCCGCAGGTTCGGACAGTCGGATAGCCAAGCTCAGTTAGCTGAAACCTGAACGCCGCATTTTCCGTGCCCGTTCCCGCAGGGCTGTTTTTACTTCTCCACAGGGCCGAGCTTTTCCAGCCAAGCTGCCGCCTGCCGGCGCACGTTGTCCGGTGCGGTGCCGCCGTAGCTGGTGCGGCTCGCCACCGAGTTCTCGACACCGAGGACCGCGAAGACGGCGTCCGTGATGCCCGGCTCGATCGCCTGCATGTCCTGGAGGGAGAGTTCCTCCAGCCCGATCCCGCGCTCGGAGGCCACCGCGACGACGCGGCCGGTGACGTGGTGGGCCTGCCGAAATGGCATGTTCAGCTCACGCACCAGCCAGTCGGCGAGATCGGTGGCGGTGGCGTAGCCGGAGCCCGCCGCGCGCTTGAGCGTCTCGGCCACGGGTTCGAGGTCGCGCACCATGCCGGCCATGGCGGCAAGGCACAGCGAGAGCGATTGCAGGGCGTCGAAGGTGCCTTCCTTGTCCTCCTGCATGTCCTTCGAATAGGCGAGCGGCAGCCCCTTCATCACGATGAGCAGGCCGGTGAGCGCGCCGATGATGCGGCCCGCCTTGGCGCGCACGAGTTCGGCGGCGTCGGGGTTGCGCTTCTGCGGCATGATCGACGAGCCGGTGGTGAAGCCGTCGGAGAGCCGGACGAAGCCGAACTGGGCCGAGGTCCACACCACCAGCTCCTCGGCGAAGCGCGAGAGGTGCACCGCGCAGATCGAGGCCGCCGAGAGCGATTCCAGCGCGAAATCGCGGTCGGCCACGGAATCGAGCGAGTTCGCGGTCGGCCGGTCGAAGCCGAGGGCGGCGGCCGTGGCGTGCCGGTCGATCGGGAAGGAGGTGCCGGCGAGTGCGGCGGCGCCGAGCGGGCATTCGTTGAGCCGCGCCCGCGCGTCGCGGAACCGGCCGCGGTCGCGCGCCAGCATCTCGACATAGGCGAGGCAGTGATGGCCGAAGGTGACAGGCTGGGCCGATTGCAGGTGGGTGAAGCCCGGCATCACCGTCCCGGCATGTTTCACCGCCGTCTCGGCCAGCGCCCGCTGCAGGTCGGTGACCTGCGCGTCGAGGGCGTCGAGTGTGTCGCGCACCCATAGCCGCATGTCGGTGGCAACCTGATCGTTGCGCGAGCGGGCTGTGTGCAGGCGCCCGGCGGCAGGGCCGACGATCTCGGTCAGGCGGCTCTCCACCGCCATGTGGATGTCCTCCAACTCGCGCCGGAAGACGAATTCGCCGCGCGCGATCTCCGCCTCGACGGACTTGAGCCCGGCTTCGATGGCTGCCACATCCTCGGCCGGCAGGATGCCTTGGCTCCCCAGCATCGCGACATGCGCCAGCGAGCCGCGGATGTCCTGGGACGCCAGACGCCTGTCGAACCCGATGGAGGCGTTGATCTCCTCCATGATCTCGGCCGGGCCGCTGGCGAAGCGTCCACCCCACATCCGGTTGCTCATGGCTGATCCCACCTTCCGCACGCGAAACGAGGTTCAGCCGTGACGGCGACCCCGAAAATCCTTGCCGCGGGCGGCGCGCTCGCCGCCGTCCTCGTCGGCGGCCTCGCCCTATACGGGACGGGCTCGAACCTCGGCAACCTCGCGGCCTCCGGCCCCTGCGCCGAAGCCGCCCCGGTCGCGGCCCGGCTCGCGCCGCTGGCCCGCGGCGACGTCGCCGCTTTCGACGCCTCCGCTCCCCCGAAGCCGGCACCCGCCGTCGCCTTCAAGGGCCCGGACGGCGCGCCGACCGATCTCGCGTCCTTGCGCGGAAAACTGCTCCTGGTGAACCTGTGGGCGACGTGGTGCGCCCCCTGCAAGGCGGAGATGCCGGCCCTCGATCGCCTTCAGGCGGAACTCGGTGGCGACAGCTTCCAAGTGGTGGCGATCAATGTCGAGACGCGTAATCTCGACAAGCCGCCCGCATGGTTCAAGGCCAACGGCATCGCGCAACTGACCTATTACGGCGACCCCGAGGGTAAGGTGCTGCCGGTGATCCAGTCGGCGGTCGGCTCCACGGGGCTGCCGACGACGATGCTGATCGACGCCAAGGGTTGCACGCTCGGCGTGATGAAGGGCCCGGCCGAATGGTCGAGCGAGGACGGCAAGCGGCTGATCCGGGCGGCGCTGGCGAAGTCCTCCTGATTGTCCGAGGTGCCCGATTTTCCAGGTCGGCCCGATTTTCCAAGCCAGCGGGTTGCGGTGCCGGCCCAGGGCGGGCAACGGGTCACGGCATGAAGCCGCCGCCCCCCTCCGTCCGTGCGCTCCCGCGCCCTCTGCAACGCTCGTACTCGGCAACACGCCGCTTTCTCACGAACGAGGCGGCCGGCGGCATCGTGCTCATGGCCGCGGCCGGCGCCGCGCTCGTGGTCGCCAATTCGCCCCTGGCGCAGGCCTATCACGACCTCCTGCATATCCATCTCGGGCCCTTGAGCCTGATGCACTGGATCAACGACGGCCTGATGGTCGTGTTCTTCCTGCTGGTCGGCCTCGAGATCAAGCGCGAGGGAATGGACGGGCGCCTGCGCACCTGGCCCGACCGGGTGCTGCCGGGCCTTGCCGCCGCGGCGGGCATGGCCGTGCCGGCCCTGGTCTACCTCGCCTTCAATGCCGGGCAGTCCACTGCTCGGGGCTGGGCGATCCCCGCCGCGACCGACATCGCCTTCGCCCTGGGCGTCCTCGCGCTCCTGGGCTCGCGCGTGCCCGTTTCACTCAAGATCTTCCTGTCGGCGGTGGCCATCGTCGACGATCTCGGCGCCGTGGTGATCATCGCGCTGTTCTATACGGGGCAGCTCGATACCACGATGCTGGCGGCCTCGGCCGGGATGCTGGCCGTGCTGTTTGCCCTCAACCGCCTCGGTGTGCGCGCGCTCCTGCCCTATCTCCTCGCGGGCCTCGTCCTCTGGGTGTTCGTCCTGCGCTCCGGCGTTCACGCCACGGTGGCCGGCGTGCTGCTCGCCCTGTTCGTGCCCATCCGCCCGAGCCCGGGCCGGCCGGAGGACACGACCTCGCCCCTGCACCGTCTGGAGCACGCGCTGACGCCCTGGGTCTCGTTCCTGATCGTGCCGATCTTCGGCTTCGCCAATGCCGGGGTGACGCTCCTCGGCTTGCCGGCGCGGGCGCTGATCGAGCCCGTGACCCTCGGCGTCGCGCTCGGCCTGTTCATCGGCAAGCAGGTCGGCATCTTCGCGAGCGTGCGGATCGCCGCCGCCCTTGGCCTCGTTTCCCGCCCGGCGGGGGCGACCTGGGTTCAAGTCTACGGCGTCGCGCTCCTCTGCGGCATCGGCTTCACCATGAGTCTGTTCATCGGTGCGCTCGCCTTCACGGATGGCCTGCACGAGACCGAGACCAAGCTCGGCGTCCTCGGCGGCTCGCTGCTCTCGGCGCTGTTCGGTGCCGTGCTGCTCGCCCGGGCGACCGCGCGGGAGGCGAGCCCGCGCCGGGACCTCGGAGCCGAGCCCGACCGCTTGCCTTGACCTCCGGCCTCGGCCTACTCAGGCCGGAAGCGTCGCGGTGGTAGGTGGTCCGTCTTCCGGCCCGTCATCCCGCGCGAGGGCGAACATGCTGCGAACCGTTTCCCGTTTCCTCGGACTGCCGTTCTTCAGCCGGGCGCTCGGGCTCCTGATGATGGCGGCGGGCTTCGTACAGCTCTGCTACGACGGCGCCCGCTCCATCGCCAATAACGGCCTGCGGGTGACGAGCCTCGCCGAACTGATCCAGTCCCTGCCGCAGGAGCGGATCACTGCCCTCGGAACCACGATCCGGCAGGCGGCACCCTGGGCGGATACGGTTCTGCTGACCCCGCTCGGCCTCGTCCCGGCGGCCCTGTTCGGGCTTGGGCTCGGCGCGGTCTTGGTCTGGCTCGGCCAGCCGCCGCGGGAGCCGATCGGGTTCCTGACCCGGCCGTAGAGCGTCGTCCCGAAGAGGGTTAAGGCGTCCTCAGATCCCCCAATACGGCGCCGCGTTATAGTAGCGGTGGACGTGCTCCTCCCAGGCGCGCTCGTCCTCCGGGTCACCGCCTTCCGGCGAGCGGGCGGGTGCGTCGCGCAGCTGCGCCTCGGTGATGTCGACGACGTAGGCGTCGAGGGCCGTGTCGTAGCGCAAAACCGCCCAGGGCAGCGTGTAGTATTCCTCGCCCATGCCCAGGAAGCCGCCGAAGCTCATCACCGCGTAGGCAACGCGGCCCGAGCGCTTGTCGAGCATCAGCCGCTCGATGCGGCCGACCTTGCTCCCGTCGGTCCGGCGCACCTCGGTGCCGATGACGCGATCGCTGGCGATCAGGCTGCGGGGCGGGGGCGCCGCATTGGCCGCAGCTTCGGAACGAACCGGATCCATGGCGATCATCCTGCAACGTTGTTACAGCTTGCCATAAAAAACGCCCATGCGGCCGGGCACGTTCCGGCCGGTGCGGCACCCACCCCTGCCCCATCCTGCCCCGCCATCCCGGACGAGCCACCGCGCATGCCGCTGACCCGCCTGACACTCCCTGCCCTCGCGCTTGCCCTCCCGGCGCTGCTGAGCCCGGCCGCGGCGCAGGACCGCGGCAGCGTCAACCCGAAGCCGCTGCCGCCGCTCGCCAACCCGAACGATCCCTCGACGCCGGCCAAGGCGCTGTTCGGCCGCGTCACCGGGCCGGCCAGCGGGCCGGCGCGGCCGTTCGGCTCCTACGCCAAGGGCTGCTTCTCCGGCGGCGAGGCGCTGCCCCTCGATGGCGCGACCTGGCAGGTGATGCGGCCCTCCCGCAACCGGATGTGGGGCACGCCCCATCTCGTGGATTTCATCGAGCGGCTCGCCGCCCGCGCGCCGCAGGCCGGCTGGCCCGGCCTTCTCGTCGGCGACATGTCGCAGCCCCGCGGCGGGCCGATGCTCACCGGCCACGCCTCGCACCAGCTCGGCCTCGACGTGGACGTCTGGCTCACGCCGATGCCGGACCACCGCATGACCCGGGCCGAGCGCGAGGAGACCTCGGCCACCGACATGGTGCGCTCGGACCGGCTCGACATCGACCCCGACGTCTGGACGCGCCAGCATACCGCGCTGATCCGCATGACGGCCAAGCAGCCGGAGGTGGCGCGGATCTTCGTGAACGCGGCGATCAAGAAGGCGCTGTGCCGCGAGGCGGGCGGGGATCGCGGCTGGCTCACCAAGGTGCGCCCGATGTACGGGCACAACTACCACTACCATATCCGCCTCGCCTGCCCGGCCGGCGACGGCGCTTGCGACGACCAGGCGCCCCCGCCCTCCGGCGACGGCTGCGGCTCCGAACTCGATTACTGGTTCAGTGCGGCGGTGCTGAACCCGCCCAAGCCCAAGACCCCGCCGAAGCCCCGCCCGCCGATGACGCTCGCCGGCCTGCCCGACGCCTGCCGGGCGGTGCTGCACGCGCGGTAGCGTACTGTTCGCTCTTTGAGGCATCGGCTTGACACAGCAGGTGCCTGACAAGGCACTTGTTCCCAAAAATGGAACATGCTAGTCGTTGTCATGCAGATCGTCGCTAAACGAACGCTCCGCATCTTCTGGGAGGCGCATCCGCGATCGCGGAGTGGTTTGTCTGACTGGTACACGAAGGTTAGCACCGCGGACTGGTCGGGTCCGGAGGACATCAAGGCCGCGTTCGGTAAAGGCGTGGACTTCGTCGGTGACAATCGCATCATCTTCGATATTCGCCGCAACGAATTTCGCCTGATCGTGCATGTGTCCTATCGCTATCGACGAGTGCTCATCAAATTCGTCGGCACCCACGCCGAGTACGATCGGATCGATCCGGAGACGGTAGGATGATGGATATCAGAGCCATCAGGAACGACGACGATCTGACTTGGGCTCTCAGGGAGATCGAACCGTACTTCGCACGGGAGCCCGCGTTCGGCACGCCGGAGGCGGAGCGCTTCGACGTGCTGACGACGCTGATCGAAGCCTACGAGAGCCGTCATTATCCGATCCCGGAAAGCGATCCGATCGAGCTTCTGCACTACGCGATCGAGCATCTTGGGCGTAGCCAAGCGGAGCTTGCCGAATTGCTCGGGTCACGCTCGCGGGCTTCGGAAATCCTCGGCTGCAAGCGCGGGATGACGCTGGATCAGATCCGGGCCGTCAGCGAGGCTTGGAAGATCCCGATTGCCGCGCTGGCCAAGCCTTACCCGATCGGCTCGGAAGAGGCTCCGCGTCGCCAGGCCGAGAGTAAGCGCGCCAAAAGCAAGCGCGCCAAGAGCAAGCCCTCGGCAGCCGCCTGAGGGATTTTAAGAAGACCCGATCTCCGAAGCAGCACGAACTTTAAAAAGTCGTGTCGCTGCTTGAGTCGCAGGTGCGGCAAAAACCTTATTTCTCATGGTGTCCGGCCGAGAGCCGGTCGGTCAGCGCCATCAGCAGGCCGGACACCACGAACACCATGTGGATGCCGACCAGCCAGGAGAGGTCGCGGTCGCTGTAGTTCTTCACGTCGAGGAACGATTTCAGCAGCTGGATCGCCGAGATCGCGACGATGGAGGAGATCAGCTTCAGCTTGAGCCCGCTGAAGTCGATGGTGCCCATCCAGGTGGGCCAGTCCTTGTGGTCGGTGTGATCGAACTTCGAGACGAAATTCTCGTAGCCTGAGAAGATCACGATGATGAGCAGCGAGCCGGTGAAGGTCAGATCGACCAGCGCGAGAACGCCGAGGATGGTCTGCGACTCGGTGGACTCGAAGGCGTGCGTGACGACGTGGCCGAGTTCCAGCAGCAGCCGGACCAGCAGGACGACGAGCGCGATCGTCAGCGCGGCGTAGAACGGCGCCAGCAGCCACCGGCAGGCAAAGAGAAAGCGTTCGAAGCCACGTTCCAGCATTGTCTCTCGATCCCGGCCATCCGAGGGGCCGGGATTTGGCATGGGTGCAACGGCCCCGCAAGACGGTCAAGCTTGGATCGGCCTTGTCGGGGCCGGGCGGAGTCTCACTCCGCCGCGACGCCGACACCCACGGGGCAGGACACGCCGGTGCCGCCGAGCCCGCAATAGCCGCCGGGATTCTTGGCGAGGTATTGCTGGTGGTACTCTTCCGCGAAGTAGAAGGTCTCGAGCGGCACGATCTCCGTCGTGATCGGCCCGTAGCCCCGCGCGTCGAGCGCCTGCGCGTAGGAATCGCGCACGGCCCGTGCCGTCGCAGCCTGGGCCTCGCTGCCCGTGTAGATGCCGGACCGGTACTGGGTGCCGACATCGTTGCCCTGGCGATACCCCTGCGTCGGGTTGTGGCTCTCGAAGAAGGTCTTGAGCACGGCCTCCAGCGGCAGCACGGCGGGGTCATAGGCAACCAGGACGACCTCGTTGTGGCCCGTGAGTCCGGAGCAGACCTCCTCGTAGGTCGGGTTGGGGGTGGTGCCTCCGGCATAGCCCACGGCGGTGACGTGGACGCCCTGGGGCAATTCCCAGAACTTGCGCTCGGCGCCCCAGAAACAGCCGAGCCCGAGCACGATCGTCTCGACGCCCTCCGGATAGGGCCCCTTCAGGGGATTGCCGTTGACGAAATGGCGCTCGGCGGTCGGGAGGGGATTCGGCCGGCCGGGCAGCACTTCGGACGGGGCCGGCATCTCGGGCCGCTTGCGGAACAGAAGCATCGCTGTTTCCTCTGGTGGTCGCGGGGCGGGGCACGCAGTCGGCGCGCCGGTGTGCATCCCGCTCGATTTCGCTTGATATGGTCATCGCCGTCTGCTTTGGCGACAGGGTCAGGTGAGGCCGCGCCCTCGGCGGCTTCGGCCGTGCCATTCGCACCTGGGGAGCGATCGGGAACAGATGGAGCCCGGCGACGACTGGCAACTGACGGAGCGGGTTCGCGCCAGCGTCCGTTCCGGCAAGGGCGATCCCTTCGCGGCAGCCGTGCGGGCCACGCGTATGGCGATGATCATCACGGACCCGCGCCGGCTCGACAATCCGATCATCTATGCCAACGACGCGTTCCTGCGGCTCACCGGGTACACGCGGCTGGAGGTGACCGGCCGCAATTGCCGCTTCCTGCAGGGGCCCGGCACCGATTTCGACGCGGTGGCGCGGATTCGTGCGGCGATCGATGCCGAGCGCGACGTGCATGAAGAGCTCCTGAACTACCGCAAGGACGGCTCGACCTTCCACAACGCGCTGTATATCAGCCCCGTCCACGACGAGGACGGCACGCTGCTGTTCTACTTCGCCTCGCAGTTCGACGTGAGCGAGCGCCACGCGCTCGCGGCCGAGCGCGACCGGACGCGTGCCGCCCTCGACGCGAACGCCCTGCTGCTGCGCGAGATCGGACATCGCGCCCGCAACGATCTCCAGATGATCTCGGCCATGCTGACGCTTCAGAGCGGCAACAGCGCCGATCCGGCGGTTCGTGCGGCGCTTGGCGAGGCGATCGGGCGCATCGATGCGCTCAGCACGCTCTACCGCCAGTCCGCCCCGCCGGAAGAGAGTGCGGGCCACGATCTTAGCGATCTCGTCCGCGAGATCGCCGAGACCCTGGTCGAGGCCTCGGGCCGGCGCGACATCGCGCTTGCGCTCGATCTCGCGCCGCTCCGCGTCCGGCCCGAGGCGGCGGGACCGCTCGCGCTCATCGTCAACGAGGTCGTTTCCAACGCCGTGCGCCACGCCTTCCCGTCCCGGGCCGGACGGCTGACCGTTCGCATCGCCCGCGATGGGGCGGAGGTCACGGTGGCGGTCGAGGATGACGGGATCGGTTCGAGCGCCACGGGCGACGGGAGCTTCGAGGCGACGCTGATCGATATTCTGAGCCGGCAGGTCGGGCGGGACGATCCGCGTCCGGCCGCGCGATCCGGCGGGCACCGCCGTCGAACTCCGCTTTCCCGCCGAGCGCATTGGGGTCTAATCCCCCACTGCTCAGACGTCAGTGCCGGTCGTCGGGGGCCGGCGGCAGGGGCATGACCTCGATGCCCTCCTCGACCAGCGCCCGCGCTTCCTGCGGGCTCGCCTCGCCGTAGATCGGGCGCCCCTCCGCATCGCCGTAATGGATCGCCCGCGCCTCGTCGGCGAAGCGCTCGCCGACATCCTCGGCGGTCGAGACGACGTGCTCGCGCACGGCCCGCATCAGGGCGCGCAACTGTCGCTCCGGCTCGGCGGCGAGCATCGGCATCGGCACCCCGGCTGACGCCGCCGGAACCGGGGGCGGCGGCGTCGGCGCCTCGGCCCGGCCACGGTCGGTGCGCGCCACGGCCGGGGCCATCGGTGCCTTGGCGACTCTGGCCGAGTCACAGAACGGACAGGTGACGAGCCCGCGGGCCGATTGCTCGTCGTAGGCCGCGTTGGAGGGAAACCAGCTCTCGAACTGGTGGCCCGAATCACAGGCGAGAGTGAAAAGGATCATGACCCTTAGAGCATCGTCCTGGATACCGGATCCGGAAGGATGCTCTATCCTCTTATTTTTGCACCATCTCTTCCGAAAGCCGGAAGCCACCTTTCGGGATGATGCTTAGATGGGATGGCTTCAGACGCGGCGCACGCCGAAGCTGCGCGCGTGGGACAGGGTGGGAATGCGGGCGCGTGCATCCGCGACCCGCGCGAGGTCGATCTCGGCGAAGATGATGCCCGGCACGTCGCCCTCGGCCTCGGCGAGGATGCGGCCCCAGGGATCGACGATGAGCGAGTGGCCGAAGGTTTCGCGTCCGTCCTCGTGCCGGCCCCCTTGCGCCGCCGAGATCATGAACGAGCCGGTCTCGATAGCCCGCGCCCGCTGCAGGATATGCCAGTGCGCTTCGCCGGTCTGGCGGGTGAAGCAAGCCGGCGCGGTCATCACCGTGGCACCCGCCTCGGCCAGCGCCCGGTAGAGGGCGGGAAAGCGGATGTCGTAGCAGATCGTCAGCCCGAGGCTGGCGAGCGGCGTCTGCGCGACCACGGCGCAGTCGCCGCCCGAATAGGTCGCCGATTCGCGCCAGCTCTCACCGTTGGGCAGATCGACGTCGTAGAGGTGGAGCTTGTCGTAAGCCGCTTGGATCTCGCCCGCAGCGTCGATCAGAAAAGCGCGGTTGGCGATCTTCTCGCCCTCGCGGATCGCCAGCGATCCGATTTGCAGAACGATCTTTTCCGCCCGCGCGACTTCGCGGAGGGCGGCCAGCGTGGCGTCGCTCTCCTGCGGCCCCACCTTTTCGAACAGGGCGGTGCGGTCGCGTTCGATCAGCGAGGTCGTCTCGGGCGTCTGCACATACGCGGCACCCCGGCGGGCCGCCTCGCGCACCGCCTGCACGGCGGCCTCGCGGTTGGCGGCCGGATCGCGCCCGCCGCGCATCTGCACGCAGGCGGCGATGAAGGGCTTGTGTTCGGACCGGTCCGTCATGCCGCGAGCAGCGGATCGAGATCGCCGGCGCGCTCCAGCGCGTAGAGGTCGTCGCAGCCGCCGACATGCCGGTCGCCGACGAAGATCTGCGGCACCGAGGTGCGTCCGCCGGCCCGCTGGACCATGGTCGCGCGGGAGCCCGCCGTCTTCTCGACGTCGATCTCGTGGAAGGACACGCCTTTTTCGCGCAGCAGGCTCTTGGCCGCCGAGCAATAGGGGCACCAGGCGGTGGTGTAGATCGTGACCGGCTGCATGGGTCCGTCGCGTGCCCGAATGGGGGAGAAGCGACGGATATAGGCGAGCCGCGCGGATCTTCCTACTGCGGCCGGGTCACAGAGTCGGACGATCGCTGCGCCGGCTCTCCGCTCAGGCGGCTTTAGGCGGCCAGCAGCTTCTCGACCTCGTTGACGAGGTCGCGCAGGTGGAAGGGCTTCGAGAGCACCTTCGCATCCTTGGGCGCCTTCGAATCCGGGTTCAGCGCCACCGCAGCAAAGCCGGTGATGAACATCACCTTGATGTCGGGATCGAGTTCGGTGGCGCGGCGCGCCAACTCGATGCCGTCCATCTCCGGCATGACGATGTCGGTCAGGAGAAGCTCGAACGGCTCCTCGCGCAGGCGATTATAGGCGGAAAGGCCGTTGTCGAAGGACAGCACGTCGTAGCCGGCGTTCTGGAGCGCCTTGGCCAGAAACCGACGCATGTCGTTGTCGTCTTCCGCGAGCAGGATCTTCATCGAACGGCGTCCCGGTGCCCATGCGCCTTGGAGTGTCTCAGGAAAGGCCGGTCGCTACCATGCCGCTTGAGGGCATGACAGCGCTGTCGGCGCTTTGCGAGAGATGCTCGGTGGGTGTTCATTTCATAAAGCGTCGGCTTGGTAAACAGAGCGTTAAACGCGCCCGGTGTCGCGACGCACCCGACAATCGCGGGGCGCTGTCCCCTCCTCTCCCGGCTCTGTGCGGCGCATGGTGGACAGGGCGGACGAGGCGCCGCAAAGTAGCGCCATGTTCCTTCCGTGCCACGGTCAGGCCCCCGCTTCTCGATGAGCCCTTCACAGCCAGACGGAGCCGAGGCGTTCGATCCACCCTTCGCCGTGGACGAGCCGGCGCAGCACGCGATCCCCTTCGTGTTCAACACACCGCATTCCGGCGCGCATTACCCGGACTCCTTCCTCGCGGCCTCCCGGCTCGACGCGCTGGCCCTGCGCCGCTCGGAGGATGCCCATGTCGACCGGCTGTTCGCTGCGGTCGTGGGCCTCGGCGCGCCCTTGATGCGGGCGAACTTCCCCCGCGCCTATCTCGACGTGAACCGCGAGCCCTACGAGCTCGACCCGCGCATGTTCGCCGGCCGCCTTCCGTCCTACGCCAACACCCGCTCGATGCGGGTGGCCGGAGGGCTGGGCACGGTGCCGCGCATCGTCGCCGACGGACAGGAGATCTACCGGGAGCGGCTACCGGTGGAGGAGGCGGTGCGGCGCATCGAGACGCTCTACAAGCCGTATCACCGAACCCTGCGCGGCCTGATCCATCGCACGGCACGGACCTTCGGCCGGTCCTTCCTGATCGATTGCCACTCGATGCCGTCCTCGAGTCTCGGGCGCGACGAGAGCGCCCAGGCCGATTTCGTGCTCGGCGATCGCTTCGGCACGGCCTGCCTGCCGGCACTGGTCGATGGGTTCGAGAGCCGGCTGAGGGCTCTCGGTTACAAGGTGGTGCGCAACAAGCCCTATGCCGGCGGCTTCATCACCGAGCATTACGGCGAACCCGGCCTCGGGCGGCACGCGCTGCAGATCGAGATCAACCGGGCGCTCTACATGAACGAGCAGTCGTTGGCGCTGACGGCCGGCTTCGTCACACTCGCGGACCATCTCGCCGAGGTCATCGCCGGGGTCGCTGCCGAGACGGTCGAGCTGCCGTCCCACCGCATCGCAGCAGAGTAGCCGCCCGGATCGGAACGGGGCTTTCAGCCCTCCCGACTCGACGCTTCGGACAAAAAAAGGCCGCCCCGAAGGACGGCCCGAAGTCTAGGGAGGAAACGCCCAAGAAGGGCTGCGGGACCGCGACGCCATCGCGATCTCGCAATGCACAAATCGCATCGCGCTGCACAAATCGCAAGGGCGACGAAACCGTTTCCACATGTGCGCCGCGCATATCTGTCCGGCAAGCGCACAGGGAACCGGATCAGGCCTCGCCGAGAAGCGCGCGGATCTCCGCTTTCAGGGCATCGGCCAGTTCCGGCCGCTCCAGACCGTAGGCGAGGTTGGCGGTGAGGAAGCCGATCTTGGACCCGGTGTCGTAGGTGCGCCCATCAAAGCGCATGCCGTAGAACTTCTGCTCTTCGGCCAGCCGGATCATCGCGTCGGTGAGCTGGATCTCGCCGCCCGCGCCGGTCTCGCCCCGCTCCAGAATCGAGAAAATCTCGGGCTGGAGGATGTAGCGGCCGGAGATGATGTAGTTCGAGGGCGCGGTGCCCTGCTTGGGCTTCTCGACCATGCCGGTGATCTCGAAGGTCTGGCCGAAGGTCTCGCCGACGGCGACGATGCCGTACTGGTGGGTCTCCTCGGGCTTCACCTCTTCCACGGCGATGACGTTGCCGCCATGCTGCTCATAGGCCTTCAGCATCTGGCCCATGCAGCCGCGGCTCAGCATGTCGGGCAGCAGCACGGCGAAGGGTTCGTCGCCGACGATCTCGCGGGCGCACCAGACGGCGTGGCCGAGGCCCAGCGGCGCCTGCTGCCGGGTGAAGCTGGTCTGGCCGGCCTTGGGCAGGTCCTTCTTCAGCTCCTCGTAGGCCGCCTGCTTGCCGCGCTCCTGCAGCATGTGGTCCAATTCGAACGCGATATCGAAATGATCCTCGATCACCGCCTTGCCGCGGCCGGTCACGAAGATGAAGTGTTCGATGCCGGCCTCGCGGGCTTCATCGACGACGTGTTGAACGACCGGCCGGTCGACGACGGTGAGCATCTCCTTCGGAACGGCCTTGGTGGCCGGCAGGAAGCGCGTGCCGAGACCCGCGACGGGAAGGACGGCCTTGCGAATTCGTTTCATCTGGCGGGACCCCATTTTAGCGTGTGTCGGGGCGAGCCCTGATCGACAACGGATCAAATAGCACGCAGGCCGCCGCTAACAGCCCCGCTTGGGTTAGGATTGGCAGAATTTTGTCATAAGACGCGGCTGGCGCTTCAGCCGACGGCTGACGAAGACGGATCAGGGGTGGACGATGGCGGTTCTGGTCACGGGCGGCGCCGGCTATATCGGCAGCCACATGGTGCTCGCATTGGTTGATGCCGGGCATGAGGAGGTCGTGGTCCTCGACGACCTCTCGACCGGTTACGATTGGGTCCTGCCGCCGGAAGTGCGTCTCGTCGTCGGCGACGTGGCCGACCAAGCCCTCGTCACCGAGACCATTCTGCGCCACCAGATCGACACGGTCGCGCATTTCGCGGCCAAGATCGTCGTGCCGGAATCGGTCGCCGACCCGCTCGGCTACTATCTCGCCAACACCGTGAAGACGCGCGCGCTGATCGAGACCGCGGTGCGCACGAACGTCAAGCACTTCATCTTCTCCTCCACGGCGGCCGTCTACGGCGAGCCCGAGATCGTGCCGGTGCCCGAGACCCTGACGCCGAACCCGATCAACCCCTACGGCCGCTCGAAGCTGATGAGCGAGTGGATGCTCGCGGATGCCGCCGCCGCGCACAGCTTCACCTACGGGGTGCTGCGCTACTTCAACGTGGCCGGGGCCGATCCGCGCGGGCGTTCCGGGCAATCGATGCCGGCGGCCACCCACCTCATCAAGGTCGCGACGCAAGCAGCACTCGGTCAGCGCACGCATCTGGAGGTGTTCGGCACCGATTACCCCACCCGCGACGGCTCGTGCCTGCGCGACTACATCCAGGTCTCGGATCTGGCCGCGGCACATCTCACCGTGCTCGACTATCTGCGCGGCGGCGGCGACAGCCTGACCGTCAATTGCGGCTACGGCCGGGGCTACTCGGTTCTGGAGGTCGTGGAGGTGGTCAAGCGCATCTCCGGCCGCGACTTCGAGGTGCGGCTGTCGCCCCGCCGGCCCGGCGATCCGGCCCAGATCATCGCCGGCGCCGACCGCATCCGCAACGAACTCGGCTGGACCCCGAAGTACGACGACCTCGACGTCATCGTCGCCCAGGCGCTTGCCTGGGAGGATACCCTGGCGAAGCGGAACCGGCGGTGAGAGCACCCCGCGCCGCCGTCATCCTCGCGCTCGCGCTGCTGGCAGGGCCGGCGCGGGCGCAGGACGGCGACTTCTCCGGCTTCGTCGCGTCGCTGCGCCCCGACGCCACGGCCCGCGGCATCTCGCAGAAGACCTTCGACGCGGCGTTTGCCGGCGTGCAAGCGCCGGATCCGGACGTCGTCGCCCGCACTCGCCGCCAGAGCGAGTTCAGCCGGCCGGTCTGGGACTACCTCGTCGGCGCGGTCTCGGGCGCCCGCATCACCCGGGGGCAGGCGCAGGGCAAGCGGCTCGCGGCCACCCTCGCCGCCATAGAGGCGAAGACCGGCGTGCCGCGCTCGGTCGTGCTGGCCTTCTGGGGGGTCGAGTCGGATTTCGGCGCCAGCGCCGGCTCTTTACGGACGATCCGGGCGCTGGCGAGTCTGGCTCACGCCGGGCATCGCGGAACCCTGTTTCGCGACGAGTTGCTGGCCGCCCTCCAGATCCTCGAGAGCGGCGATATCGAGCCGGCGCGGATGGTCGGCTCCTGGGCGGGCGCCATGGGGCAGGTGCAGTTCCTGCCCTCGGTCTATCTGCGGGAGGCGGTCGATTTCGACGGCGACGGGCGGCGCGACATCTGGCGCTCCGAGGCCGATGCGCTGGCTTCCATCGCGCATTACCTGCAATCGCTCGGCTGGAAGCCCGGCCTGTCCTGGGGCTACGAGGTCAGCCTGCCGAAGGATTTCGACCTGACCCGCTACCGCGGCCCGCTCGCCGACTTCGCCGCCCGCGGGGTGCGCCGCACCGACGGCAAACTCTTGCCGACAGGCGGCGAGGCCAGCCTGTTCCTGCCGGGCGGGCTCGGGAGCCCGGTCTTCCTCATCACCGACAATTTCGAGGTGATCCGCGGCTACAACACCAGCGATTTCTATGCGCTGGCCGTCGGCCACCTCGCCGACCGGCTGGCCGGCGGCCCGGCACTCGCCGCGCCCTGGCCGAACGGCGCCGCCCGCCTCGACGGGCCAGCCCTCAAGCGTCTCCAGGCGGGGCTCGCCGCGAAAGGACTGTACGCGGGCGAACAGGATGGACGCGCCGGTCCGAAGCTGCGCGAGGCGGTGCGGCAGTACCAGATCCGCGAGGGCCTGCCCGCCGACGGTTACGCCCGGCCCGCACTTCTGGAGCGCTTGGAGGGACGGCCATAATGTCTCTCACAAAACGCCCGCTGCGCCGCCATGCCCAGAGGGGGCCGATGGGTGATCGGACGTGTCGTGAGGCTCGCTTAGACGCGCGCCCCTCAAGGCGCTATCCTGACCGGATGTGAGGTCGGACCCGCTCCGGCCCCTCCCCTTCGATCAAGGCTTCGCGCATGCAACGCCGCCCGACCGATCGCACTGCGTTCCCGCGCTTTCCTGCGATCCTCGGCCTCCCCCTCCTCGCGGCGCTGTGGCTCACGGCGGCGTGGTCCGCCCTGCCGCAGCAGGCCGCGGCGCAGTGGGGCGACAGCTACGACGCACCCGCGGCCGATCCCTATGCCGCGCCGCCACCGCGCCGCCGGGCCCGCGGCGCCTATGCCGACGAGTACGGCTACGGCCGGGCCCCTGCCCGTCGGGCCGCGCCGCCGCAGGAGGCGCCGCGCCAGTTCTACTGGCCGTGGGAGGACCAGCCGCGCGCCCAGCCGGCCCCGCCGCCCCAGCCCGCGCCCGGCTATGCCCGGCCGTCGCGCCCGCGTGCGCCTGCCGCTGCCCCCGCCCCCGCCACCGCGGGCCGCTCGGACGAGGAGCGTGCCGCCCGCCGCCGCAGGCCGAGCCCCGCCCCCGCGGTGGCGCAGCCCAAGGCCAAGGTGCCGAAGGCGGCGCCGACGACGCAGATCGCCGTGTTCGGCGACTCGCTCGCGGGCTACCTCGCCAAGGGCGCCGATGACGCCTTCTCCGACAATGCCGAGGTCGCCGTGCTCGACCGCTCGAAGGCCGATAGTGGCCTCGTGCGCAAGGATCTCGTCGATTGGGCCAAGACCGCCGAGGATTTTCTCAAGGCCACGCCCAAAGTCTCCTACGCCCTGATGATGATCGGCTTGAACGACCGACAGGCCATCCGGGAGGGCGACCAGAGCGTCGAGGCCCTGTCCGACAAGTGGCGCGAGATCTACGCGGCACGGGTCGATGAGGTCGCGAAGGTGTTTGCCGAGCACAAGGTGCCGCTGATCTGGGTCGGCCTGCCGCCGGTCCGCAGCGAGAGCCTGAGCCGCGACTTCGCCGCCATCAACGATCTCGTGCGCGAGCGGGTGCAGCGGGCCGGCCAATCCTATGCCGAGGTCTGGCAGGGCTTCGTGGACGACCGCAACCGCTTCACCGCGTCGGGGCCCGACGTGGACGGCCAGGAGGCGCGGCTGCGCACCTCGGACGGGATCCACTTCACCGCCGCCGGCTCGCGCAAGGTTGCCCACTTCGCCGACGTGGAGCTGAAGCGCCTGATGGGGGAGAAGGGCGGCCTGCCCTCCGAGCAGCCCGCCGCCGCGATCGCCGCCACGCCTGGCGAGGGTGGTGCCGGATTGGGCGTTGACGATACGGCGGCGATCGATCGCAAGATCACGGCGATGCTGCCGAGCCTGCCCGAGCCGCCGGGCATCCCGAGCCTGCCGGTCAAGCCCGCGGCGGGGCCGGTGGTGCCGCTCGGCCGCACCGAGACCTCGCCGGGCGGGACGCTCCTCACCGCGCGTCCGCAGGAGGGGGATGCCACCGGCACCCGCGAGCGCAGCCTGCAGCGCGGCGCCGCCCCCCTGCCCCAGCCGGGCCGAGCGGACGATTTCCGCTGGCCGCCGGGATAGGGCCCCTCACCCGCCGAACGAGGTCGATCAGGTCTCGGCGGCGGGTGGGCCGTGCGGGGTTGCCACGAGCCCGGCGCCGACGGCGATCCAGACCAGATGGGCGTCCGTGCGGGCGCCGAGCTTGGCCCGGATCAGCGAGAGATTGTTCTGGACCGTCTTGAGGCTGAGGCACAGCGCCTCGGCGATGGTCTGCGCCGTGGCACCCGCTGCCGTCATGCCGAGGATCTCGACCTCGCGCGGGCTGAGTTCGTCGAGGCTGCTGCGCCCGCCGGCCACCTCGTCCTGCGCGATCGCCAGGGCGATGTCGGCGCTCATGGCCCGCTCGCCGCGCAGGACGCCCGCGGCCGCCTCAAGCAGCTCGCGGGGGGCGCTCGCCTTGCTGACATAGCCGCTGGCGCCCGCCGCGAAGGCTTGGCGCGCGATGGCGGCGCCTGTGCGCATGCTGAAGACGAGGATGCGGGCCGCGCCGTCCCATTGCCGGATATGCCGGATCGCCTCGATGCCGCTCGGCCCCGGCAGCGACAGGTCGAGGATCACGAGGTTCGGCCTCTGCGCCTTGTAGAGGCGGTAGGCCTCCGCCGCGGTCGCGGCCTCCGCCACGACCGTGAAACCCGGCTGCCGTTCGAACAGGCGGCGATAGCCCTCACGCACGACGGGATGGTCATCGACGAGGAGGATGTTCGTCATCATCCGCCTCACCCGTGAACCGGAACGGTGACGCGGGCGCAGATGCCGCTGCCGTTCCCGGTGAGAGAGAGTTGGCCGCCGAGGGCGGCGAGCCGGGCGCGGATTCCGGGAAGTCCGCGGCCGGACGCGCTAGCCGCGCGGGCAGCATCACCCCCGCCGTCGTCGTCCACGGTCAGCGTGACGGTCCCGCCGCCGGTGCCGGCGCGCTGCAGCCGCAGGAAGACCCGGCTCGGTCGTCCGTGCCGCAAGGCGTTGGTCAGCAATTCCTGCGTGATCCGATAGAGGCTCGCGGACGCCTCGCCGGACAGGCCCGACCAGTCGCCCTCCATATCGAGGTGCAGGTTCGGCCCGGTCCGTAGCCGCGCCCGCCAGTCCGAGACGAGGCCGCGGATGCCGTCGCCCAAGCCGATCCCGGCAAAGTCGGGGAGTTCGAGCCGGGCCAGGGCGCCGCGCAGGCTCTCGCGCATGGCGGCGACGACCGCCTCGATGCCGCGCGCATCGGCGCGCAGATCTGCGCGGTCCGTCGGCGCGCCGGCCTCGATCGCGGCTGCGAGCGCCCCGGCGGCGGCAAGGCATTGGCCAAACACGTCGTGCAGGTCGCGGGCGAGGCTCTGCCGCTCTTCTTCCTGCACGTGCACCAGCCGCTGCATCAAGGCGGTCCGCTCGCTCTCGGTACGGGCCAGCCGCCCGGCGAGCGCGTCGAAGGCGGTGGCGATCCGGTCGAACTCCGCCGCCCTAAAGCGCGGCAGGGGCGGACGGGATGCGCCAGCATCGAAGCCGTCCAGATGGCGCACGATCCGTCCCGCGGGCGCGACGAGGCCGGCGGCGGCGAGCCACCCGAGGATCGCCGTGGCTCCGGCGAGCGAGAGGGCAAGGCCGCTCGCGAACCGCACCTGCCGCCACGCGCGCCCCGCTGCCGCGCCGGAATCGGGCCAAGCCGCGACGGTGCCGAGCCGGCGTCCGCGATAGACGATCTCTCGGACGACCGGATCGCCGAGGGTCCTCGCCGACAGGAGGGCCGCGAGCCAGGACGGGGCCGTGCCGAGCCCATCCCAATCGCCGCAGAGCCGCCGCGGCACCTCGCTGCCGAGGCGGATCTCGGCGCAGATCCCCGGCAGCAGCATCAGGACGGTCGGCTCGGCCTGGGGTTCTCCGACCGGCAGCGCCGCCGGCCCGACGCTGCCGAGCCCCGGTTGCCGGGCAAGCGCTGCGGCGATCCGCTCCGCCGATACCGCAGACTCAACCCGCAGGGCGCTGCGCCCGTCCCACAGGGTCCAGGCGACGGCGCCCGCCAGACAGAGCAGGGTCACGATCAGAAGGCGCAGGGCGAGATGCGCAGGCAGGCTCATCGGGGCGACCGTGCAGGGGAGCGTCGCCCAAGATGGCACCGGCCGCCGTCCGGGGCGCAAGGGGGACGGAGGGATGTCGGGAAAAATGCCCGCGCGGAAGCGGGAGCCGTTCCCTGGGCGACCGTGACGAGGCGGCGCAGGATTTCGATCGCCCTTCCCCTCGCCCGGATTGCCGCCGATGCTCCCTCTGCCGACCCGTCGAGCCGTCCTCGCCGCGGGTGCCTGCCTGTCGATCCTTCGCTTTCCCGAAGCACGGGCTGCGGCCCCCGCCGATCGCGTCGGCGCCTTCACCGTCACGCCGCTGCGCGACGGCCACTTCCCGCTTGAGCCGAGTATGATCCCCGGCGCCGACAGCGAGGCCGGACGCGCCTTGCTCGCCCAAGCCGGCTTGCCGCCGAGTGGCCCCTCACCCGAACCGGTCAATGCGTTCCTGATCCGGCGCGGCGCATGGCACGGGTTGCTCGATGCGGGTTGCGGAACGGTGTTCGGGCCGGGCTTCGACCGGGTGACGGCGGCTCTCGCCGCAGAGGGGTTGGGCCCCGACCAGATCGAGACCGTATGGTTGACTCACCTGCACGCCGACCACGCGGGCGGCCTGCTCACGGGCGATGGCCGCGCCCGCTTCGCCCACGCCGAGCTGGTGCTTCAGGAGCGCGAGGCCGCCTACTGGTCGGATGCCGGTGCGCGTTCCCGTGCACCCGCCGCGATGGGGCTGTTCTTCGACACCGCGCAGGCCGTGCTGGCCGCCTATGCCGGCCGGGTGCGCCGCGTCTCCGGCGCGGCCGAACTCGCCCCCGGCGTCTCGTTCCTGCCGCTGCCGGGGCACACCCCTGGTCATGCGGGCGTGCTGATCGAAGACGGGTCGGAGCGGCTGCTGATCTGGGGCGACATCCTCCACTCCCGCCTGCTGCAGGTGCCGCATCCGGACTGGACCGTGATCTGGGATACCGATCCGGCGGAGGCGATTGCCACGCGGCGGCGCATCTTCGACCGGGCTGCCAGTGAGGGGCTCGACGTCGCAGGGATGCACCTGGCGAGCCGGGGCCGGGTCACGCGCGAGGGAGCGGGTTACCGGTGGGAAGTTCGTGAGGGTGGGGGCGCCGACAACATTTCCCGATGATCCTTCGGGCCAAACGAAAAGGGCCACCGCCAGCGGCGATGGCCCCGATTGTCCGTGTCTTGTCCGATGGGGCGCCGCTTACAGCGGCAGGACGGTCGCGCCCATCAACGCCTCGTCGATCGAGCGGGCGGCCTGACGGCCCTCGCGGATCGCCCAGACCACCAGGGACTGGCCCCGGCGCATGTCGCCCGCGACGTAGATCTTTGGGTTCGAGGTCAGATAGTTCTGATCGTTGGCAGCGACGTTGCCGCGCTTGTCCACGGCCACGCCCGATTCCGCGACGAGACCCTTCTGCACCGAACCGGCAAAGCCGATCGCCATGAAGACGAGGTCGGCCGGCAGCACGAACTCGCTGCCCTCGATCGGCTGGCGCTTCTCATCGACGCGGGCGCAAACCACGCCGGTGAGCTGGCCCTTGCGGTTGCCCTCCAGCCGCAGGGTCGCGGCCTGGAACTCGCGCTCGGCGCCCTCCGCCTGGCTCGACGAGGTGCGCATCTTGGTCGGCCAATAGGGCCACACCGTCAGCTTGTCCTCGCGCTCCGGCGGGCGCGGGCGGATGTCGAGCTGGGTGACCGAGAGCGCGCCCTGGCGGAACGAGGTGCCGACGCAGTCGGACGCCGTGTCGCCGCCGCCGATGACGACGACGTTCTTGCCGGCAGCCAGGATCGGCAATTCGCCGTTGCCCGGCATCGGCTCGGCGCCGACCCGGCGGTTCGACTGCACCAGGAAGGGCATGGCGTAGTGCACGCCGTCGAGCTCCTGGCCCGGAAGCTGCGGGTTGCGCGGATCCTCGGCGCCGCCGCAGAACAGCACGGCGTCGAACTGGCTCGTCAGGTCCTCTAGGGGCACGTTGACCCCGATATTGGCCTTGTAGTGGAAGACCACGCCCTCGGCTTCCATCTGCTTCACGCGCCGGTCGATATGGCGCTTCTCCATCTTGAAGTCGGGGATACCGTAGCGCAGCAGGCCGCCGGCCTTGGGCTCGCGCTCGTAGACGTGCACGTCGTGGCCGACGCGGGCGAGCTGCTGGGCCGCCGCCATGCCGGCCGGTCCGGAGCCGATCACCGCCACGCGCTTGCCGGTGCGGTTCGCCGACGGCTCGGGCTTCACCCAGCCCATGTTCCAGGCGCGATCCGCGATCGCCTGCTCGATCGTCTTGATGGCGACCGGCTGGTTCTCGAGGTTCAGCGTGCAGGCCTCCTCGCAGGGCGCGGGGCAGATGCGGCCGGTGAACTCCGGAAAATTGTTGGTGGAGTGGAGGTTGCGCGAGGCCTCCTCCCAGTCCGACTGGTAGACGAGGTCGTTCCAGTCCGGGATCTGGTTGTGGACCGGACAGCCGGTCGGCCCGTGACAGAACGGGATGCCGCAATCCATGCAGCGCGCGGCCTGTTTGGACAGGTCGTGCTCGTCGAGCGGCAGCGTGAATTCGCGGAAGTGCCGCACGCGGTCGGCGGCGAGCTGATACTTCTGCTCCTGCCGGTCGAATTCGAGAAACCCGGTGACCTTGCCCATCGATCAGTCCTTCGCAGGCGCGGATCTCTCGACCACGCGGCCTTGCCGTCTGCCCGGCATCACTGTGAACCGGTCGGCGGCTTCCTGCCGCCGACCGGTATGGCCCGCCTTGATGACGCTCGATTACTCTGCCGCAACCGGCATGCGCGCCATTTCCATCTCGCGCAGCGCCCGACGGTACTCGACCGGCATCACCTTGACGAACTTGGTGCGGAACGCCGCCCACTCGTCGAGGATCTGCTTGGCCTTCGGCGAACCCGTGTACTTCATGTGGTTGGTGAGGAGCTGCGACAGGCGCTCCTCATCGTGGCCCGACATGTCCGCGAGGATGTCGACCCGGCCCTTGGTCTCCAGGTCGCCGTCCTGGTGGAAGCGGCGCATGAGGTCGTCCTCCTCCTCCACCGGCTCCAGATCGACCATCGACAGGTTGCAGCGGTCGCGGAACGAACCGTCCTCGTCGAGCACGTAGGCGATGCCGCCGGACATGCCGGCCGCGAAGTTGCGCCCCGTCACGCCGATGGAGACCACGACGCCGCCGGTCATGTACTCGCAGCCATGGTCGCCCATGCCCTCGACCACGGTGATGGCGCCGGAGTTGCGCACGGCGAAGCGCTCGCCCGCCGCACCGCGGATGTAGCACTCGCCCGCGATCGCCCCGTAGAGCACGGTGTTGCCGGCCATGATCGTGCGGGCGGGGGGCGCCTTCAGCGCGTCGCTCGGACGGATGATCAGCTTGCCGCCCGACAGGCCCTTGCCGACATAGTCGTTGCCGTGGCCGGTCAGGTCGAGGGTGACGCCCGCGGCGAGCCACGCGCCGAAGCTCTGCCCGGCGGTGCCGTTGAGCTTGACCACGATGGTGTCGTCGGGAAGCCCGTCATGGCCGTGGCGCTTGGCCACCGCGCCGGAGAGCATGGCGCCTGCCGCGCGATCCGAGTTGCGGATCACGTCGGTGAGCACGACCGGCTCGCCGGTCTCGATGGCCGTCTCGGCGCCCGCGATCAGGCGGCGGTCGAGCACCGTGTCGATCGGGTGGTGCTGCGTCTCGACGTGACGGATCGCGACCTCCGGCCCGACATTCGGCCGGTGGAACAGCTTCGAGAAGTCGAGGCCGCGGGCCTTCCAGTGCTCGATGGCGTCGCGCTTATCGAGGAGGTCGGAGCGGCCGATCAGGTCCTCCAGCTTGGTGAAGCCCATCGCCGCCATCAGCTCCCGCAGCTCTTCGGCCACGAAGAAGAAGTAGTTGATGACGTGCTCAGGGGTGCCCTTGAAGCGCTTGCGCAGCACCGGGTCCTGGGTGGCGACACCCACGGGGCAGGTGTTGAGGTGGCACTTGCGCATCATGATGCAGCCGGCCGCGATCAGCGGTGCGGTCGAGAAGCCGATCTGGTCGGCGCCCAGCAGCACTGCGATCATCACGTCCTTGCCGGTGCGGATGCCGCCATCGGCCTGGAGCGCGACCCGGCCGCGCAGGCCGTTCATCACCAGCGTCTGCTGCGTCTCGGCCAGACCCGTCTCCCACGGACCGCCCGCATGCTTGATCGAGGTCAGCGGGGCCGCACCCGTCCCGCCGTCGAAGCCCGAGATCGTGATGTGGTCCGCGCGCGCCTTGGCGACGCCGGCGGCGACCGTGCCGACGCCGACCTCGGAGACCAGCTTCACCGAGACGTCGGCGGCCGGGTTCACGTTCTTCAGGTCGAAGATGAGCTGGGCCAGATCCTCGATCGAGTAGATGTCGTGGTGCGGCGGCGGCGAGATCAGGCCGACGCCCGGGGTCGCGTAGCGGACCTTGGCGATCTTGGCATCGACCTTATGACCGGGCAGCTGGCCGCCCTCGCCGGGCTTGGCGCCCTGCGAGACCTTGATCTGCATCATGTCGGCGTTGACGAGATACTCGGTGGTGACACCGAAGCGGCCCGACGCCACCTGCTTGATCGCCGAGCGGCGCGAGCGCCCGTCCGGCCCGGTGATGAACCGGCGCGGCTCCTCGCCGCCCTCACCCGAGTTCGAGCGACCGCCAAACGAGTTCATCGCGATGGCCAGCGTCTCGTGCGCCTCCTTCGAGATCGACCCGTAGGACATCGCGCCCGTGGCGAAGCGCTTGACGATCTCGGAGGCCGGCTCGACCGCCGAGATATCGACCGGCTGCCGGCCGAGATCGGCGGCGGTCTTGACCCGGAACAGGCCGCGCAGGGTCTTGAGGTGGTTCTCCTGCTCGTTCACCAGCCGGGCGTATTCGCGGTAGCGCTCGGCCGCGCCGAGGCGTACCGCGTGCTGCAGCGTCGCCACGGTGTCGGGCGTCCAGGTGTGGGTCTCGCCGCGCAGGCGGTAGGCGTACTCGCCGCCGACATCGAGCGCGTTGCGGTAGATCGGGGCGTCGCCGAAGGCGTCCTGGTGGCGCAGGGTCGTCTCCTGCGCGACCTCGGCCATGCCGATGCCCTCGACCGTCGTCGCCGTGCCGAAGAAGTCCTTGGCCACGAAGTCGGAGTTCAGGCCGATCGCGTCGAAGATCTGCGCGCCGCAATAGGACTGGTAGGTCGAGATGCCCATCTTGGACATGACCTTGAGCAGGCCCTTATCGATCGACTTGATGTAGCGGTAGACGATCTCGTCGTCGGTCAGGTCCGGCGGGAACTCGCCCTTCATCGCGATCAGCGTCTCGAAGGCGAGATAGGGGTTGATCGCCTCCGCGCCGTAGCCGGCCAGACAGGCGAAGTGATGCACCTCGCGCGGCTCGCCCGACTCGACCACGAGGCCGACCGAGGTGCGAAGCCCCTTGCGGATCAGGTAGTTGTGCACGGCCGCGGTCGCGAGCAGCGCCGGGATCGGGATGCGGTCCGGCCCGACCATGCGGTCCGACAGGATAATGATGTTGTAGCCGCCGCGCACCGCGACCTCGGCCCGGTCGCACAGGCGATCGAGCGCACCCTCCATCGCCCCGGCGCCGGACTCGGCCGCGTAGGTGATGTCGAGCGTGCGGGTGTCGAAGCGGTCCTCGAAGTGCGAGATCGAGCGGATCTTCTCGAGGTCGCCGTTGGTCAGGATCGGCTGACGCACTTCGAGCCGCTTGCGGCGGGAGGCGCCCTCCATGTCCAGCAGGTTCGGGCGCGGGCCGATGAACGAGACGAGGCTCATCACGGCCTCCTCGCGGATCGGGTCGATCGGCGGGTTCGTCACCTGCGCGAAGTTCTGCTTGAAGTAGGTGTAGAGCAGCTTCGGCTTGTCAGAGAGCGCCGAGAGCGGCGTGTCCGAGCCCATGGAGCCGACGGCCTCCTGGCCGGTCACGGCCATAGGGGCCATGAGCAGCTTGAGGTCTTCCTGGGTGTAGCCGAAGGCCTGCTGGCGATCGAGCAGGGGCACGTCCGTGCGCGAGGCCCGCGGCTGGATCGGATGCAGATCCTCCAGCACGATCTGGGTGTTCTTCACCCACTCGGCATAGGGATGCGCGGAGGCCAGCTCGCCCTTGATCTCTTCGTCGGAGACGATGCGGCCCTTCTCCAGATCGATCAGCAGCATCCGTCCCGGCTGCAGGCGCCAGGACTGGACGATCTTCTCGTCGGGGATCGGCAGCACGCCCATCTCGGAGGCGAGCACGACGAGGCCGTCATCGGTGACGATGTAGCGGGCGGGCCGGAGGCCGTTGCGGTCGAGGGTCGCGCCGATCTGGCGCCCGTCGGTGAAGGCGACGGCGGCCGGGCCGTCCCACGGCTCCATCAGGGCGGCGTGGTACTCGTAGAAGGCGCGCCGCTCCTCGCTCATCAGCGGGTTGCCGGCCCAGGCTTCCGGGATCAGCATCATCATCGCGTGGGCGAGCGAGTAGCCGCCGGCCACGAGGAATTCGAGGGCGTTGTCGAAACAGGCGGTGTCGGACTGGCCCTCGTAGGAGATCGGCCAGAGCTTCGAGATGTCGTTGCCGAACAGCTCGGAATCGACGCTGGCCTGACGCGCGGCCATCCAGTTCACGTTGCCACGCAGCGTGTTGATCTCGCCGTTATGCGCGACCATCCGGTAGGGGTGTGACAGGCGCCAGGTCGGGAAGGTGTTGGTGGCGAAGCGCTGGTGGACGAGCGCCAGCGCCGAGACGAAGCGCGGATCCTTCAGGTCGAGATAGTAGTGGCCGAGCTGGTGCACGAGCACCATGCCCTTGTAGACGATGGTCCGGCTCGACACGGAGACGGGATAGAACGCCTTCACGCGCTCGTCTTCGAGGCCGTAGACCTTGTTCGAGATCACCTTGCGGGCGATGTAGACGCGCCGCTCGAAGGCGTCCTGATCGGCGACGCTGGCCGGGCAGCCGATGAAGACCTGACGGTGATGCGGCTCGGTCTCCTTCACGGCCTTGCCGAGATCGGCCGAGTCGACGGGCACGTCGCGCCAACCGAGCAAGGGCAGACCCTCGTCGGACAGCGTCTTCTCGACGATCGCCTCGATGCTGGCACGGGCCTCCTCCGCCTTCGGCAGGAAGAACTGGCCGATGGCATACTGGCCGGCCGGCGGCAGCTCGAAGCCGAGGCGCGAGCACTCCTCCGAGAAGAAGCCGTGCGGGATCTGGGTGAGGATGCCGCAGCCGTCGCCCATGGTGGGGTCGGCACCGACCGCGCCGCGGTGATCGATGTTCTCCAGGATCTTGAGACCCTGCTGGACGATGGCGTGGCTGCGCCGGTCGTGCATGTCCGCGACGAAGCCGACGCCGCATGCGTCGCGCTCGTGGGCGGGGTTGTAGGCGCCTTCGGCCGCGGGAAGGCCCGGGTCGCGCAGGATCAGCGGCGTGGCACCGGCGCGCGACGGCGCGGCTTTCTCGCCGTTCATGACCGACACCGACAGCTCAGACGGGATTTCACGCATCGTCCGCACATCTCCGACCCTGCCCGCATGCGAGCATGTTTCGTGCCCGTACACCGCCGGTGTCCGGGCTGCCGCCTTCTTTATACCGAGTCGGGTGGGGTCAGGTTCTTCCTGCCGGAATCGCCCGCCAACCCGCGGGCTGAAGCTCCGGCTTGTTCAGCCGGCGCTCGCCCGGATCGCCTCGACGGTCACCGGTTTCTCAGCTCGTTCGGACGTCACGTCGATCACGTGATGGATCCCCAAAGCTGGCCCGACGGCCAAGCACGACAAATGGGACAGTCTTGCTGTCCTATAGGTGGACGTTGCCAGATTTCATTCATTCCAGCAAGGGGCCGACGACCACCGCCGCCGGCCTTTTGAACATGCCTCGGATACGCGCAACGCACCCGTCTCTCGGCCTGAACTTGGCGGGCGGACGCGTGCCGGGCAGCACCGCATCACCACAATGGCACTGGCAGGTTCCGGCTCGGTTCGCAATGTCGCCCCAATCAGCCGTTTAGAAAACCTTGCCGGCACGGAAGGAATGCGGGGATGCGTCTGCCGTGACGCCGGGGGAACCGCGATCAACAGCGGGCTCCCGGGACTTTCCTCTTCTTCTGCACAGCTTGGTTCGAGAGGTCCTATGGCTTCGAGCCGTCATGCCCTTGGTGGAGTCACGAGAGCGGCACTGCGTCGCGGTCTCGGATTCGGCCTCGTTGCCGCACTGCTGTCGGGCGCCGGTCTGCAGAGCGCTGCCGCCCAGGGCTTCTATCGTGAGATCTATGGGCCGCCGCGGGTGGTCTACCGCGAGGATGACGGCATGTTGCCGTCCCGCGAGGTCGTCGATGAGCTGCGGGACCGCGGCTTCTCCGAGATCGGACGTCCGCGCTACGACGGGCGGAACTACCGCGTGGAGGCGACGAGCCCGCGCGGCCAGCGGGTGCGGCTCGTGGTCGATGCCCGCGAAGGCGACGTGATCGGGCGCGAGCCGCTCGAAGGCGTCTACTATCCCTCCGACCGGGTCCGTCCGGCCGCCCCCGGCTACGGCTGGACCGAAGACGACATGCGCCCGCGCCGTCCGATCCGCGAGGCCGAGCGCATTATGCCGCCCGCCGACATCCCCTCCGTTCCCGGTCTGCGCAGCGCTCCGCTCGGCAGCGAGCGGGGTGCGGTGCGGGTCGAGCGCGTGCCGCCGGCCGCGCGGCCGGACGCCAATCCGCTCGGCGTCAATCCGGATGCGGCGACCCGCTCCGAGGCGCCTCGGCGCGCGGCGGCCCGAGCCGCCCCGACGCCCAAGTTGCCGTCCCAGGCACGCATTGCTCCGACGAGTCCGGAGCCCTCGCTCCGGTCGGGTTCACCCGCTTCGCCAGCGATGACGCCCGCCGCCAAAACCGAGCGGAACAAGGCGGAGACGAAGGAAGCCAAGGTGGTCGAACCGAAGCTGGGCGAGCCCCGGCCCGAAACCGGCAAGGAAGCTGGCAAGGAAACCGGCAAGGCCGAAACGAAGGCTGACGCCGCCAAGCCCGAGCCCGCCAAGGACGCGACCAAGGACGCCACGAAGACCGCCGAGTCGAAGCCGGCCACAGGCAAGGGCTGGCAGGATCCGCCGGCCGACGGTCCGCGCAAGAACGTGCGGGTGATCGGCGGGGCGACGGTCGTCCCTGGCGGCAGCGGTGAGGCCGGCGGCGCCGAGTAACGGGGTTCGGCGCCGGGAAAGGCGGGCTCAGCCCTCCTCCCCGGCCAGGATCAGCCGCTCGCGGCCGGAGAACACGGTCAGCGTGTCCGAGCGGGCGATGGCGCAGAGCGTCATGTCGTGGCAGCGCGCCCGCTCGATCGCGAGCGAGGTCGGGGCAGAGATCGCCACCAGCACCGAGGCGCCCAGGCTGGCCGCCTTCTCCGCCATCTCGAACGAGCAGCGACTGGTGATGACGAGAAAACCCTCGTCCGGCCGCACGCCCTGGCGCAGCAGCGCGCCGATGCACTTATCCAGAGCATTGTGGCGGCCGACATCCTCGCGCACCGCCAGCAATGAGCCGTCGAGGGCGGCCCAGCCGGCCGCGTGAACCGCCCGCGTCTCCCGGTTGAGCGTCTGACGGTCCGACAGGGCGGTCAGCGCCGTCTGGATCGCCGCCAGCGTCACCTGCGGGCCCTTGCCGGAGCGGGGCCGGGCAATCGGCAGGGCGGCGAGATCCTCGATGCCGCAGACGCCGCAGCCGGTGCGCCCGCTGATCGCGCGCTTGCGGGCGAGATGCTCGCGCAGCCGCCCCGGCGCGAGGTCGACCAGCAGCCTCAGGCCGCCCTCGCCGGGCTCTACCGTCACGCCCCTGATCTCGTCGGGCGCCTCGATCACGCCCTCGGTGAGGCTGAAGCCGTAGGCGAAATCTTCGAGATCGGCCGGCGTCAGCATCATCACGGCGTAGGGCACGGTGCCGTAGACGACGTTGACCGGCATCTCCACGGCCAGCGCCCGGGAATCGGGCCGCGCCTCGGGCGCGTCATAGGCAACGACGAGTGTTCCGACCTTGACCGACGTCGCGGGGCCGACCGCGCCGAAGTCATCTCCGGCTTCTTGCTCAGGTTTTGCGCCGACGTCCTGCATCCGTATCCCCAGAGGCAGCCAAATTGCCCGCTGCGCAACCCTGATACCGCGTCCAAGCGACGCTTGGGGGCGCTGTTGTGGTTGCGGTTTTTTGATCAGTATGGTTCTACGTCGCAACCGCCCATCCGGCAGCGACACGGTCACGCCGGAACCGGCAAGGCCCGCGATACGATCGGGCAGTTCTGGGATTTGCGACGCTCGTCGGCAAATTCAAGGGCAAACAAACCATAGGCACCAGGGGAGCCAAGCGGGGACATGCGGACGACGCAGGCGCAACATCGGTCATCGTGGGGGCTCGCCGCGTTCGGCGCTCTCCTCGGTTCGTCCTCCTCCGCTCTCGCGGCCGGTATCGGTCAGCCCGAGCCGTGGCAGATGAGCCGTCAGATACCGGTCACGGCCGAGGCCGCTGACCTCCTCAACTTCGAGCACGGGCTGCACTGGATCGCCTTCGCGATCTCGGTCTTCGTTCTCGTTCTCATTCTCTACTGCATCTTCAAGTTCAACGAGAAGACGAATCCGACGCCGTCGCGCACCACGCACAACACGGCGATCGAGGTGGCCTGGACCATCATCCCGGTCCTGATCCTCGTGGCGGTGGCGATCCCCTCGTTCCGCACCCTGCGCACGCAGCTCTCGGACCCGAAGGCCGACCTCGTGGTCAAGGTCGTCGGCCATGCGTGGTACTGGTCCTACGTCTACCCGGCCGAGGGCGACAAGGGCGGCTTCACCTTCGACGCGAACGTCGACGAGGAGCAGCAGCCCAAGCTGCTCGCGACCGACAACGACATGGTCATCCCGGTCGGCAAGGTCGTGAAGGTGCAGGTCACCTCCGACGACGTCATCCACTCCTGGGCAATCCCCTCCTTCGGCGGCAAGATCGACGCGATCCCCGGACGCCTGAACCAGTGGTGGTTCAAGGCCGACCGCGAGGGCACCTATCACGGCCAGTGCTCCGAGCTGTGCGGCGCCCGTCACGCCTACATGCCGATCACCGTGCGCGTGGTCAGCGAGCAGGCCTACGCCGACTGGCTCACCGAGGCGAAGACCAAGTACGCCGCGATCGACAACGGCGCGCGCCTCGCGGACGCCCGCTGACGCTTCTCCGAGCCGGCACGCGCCGGCCGGATCTCCCTTCGCCAGAGGCGACAGACATCTGATTAAGGCAAGGATCGATGGCCACCGCCACAGCACATGCCGGGCATGACGCCCACCACGACCATAAGCCCTCCTTCTTCTCCCGCTGGTTCCTCTCGACGAACCACAAGGACATCGGCACGCTTTACCTGATCTTCGCCTTCATGGCGGGCATCATCGGTGCGTTCCTGTCCTTCGGCATCCGCATGGAGATGGAGGAACCGGGGCTCCAGTACTTCTCCAATCCGGCGACCTACAACGTGTTCGTCACCGGCCACGGCCTCATCATGGTGTTCTTCATGGTGATGCCCGCCCTCATCGGCGGCTTCGGCAACTGGTTCGTCCCGCTGATGATCGGCGCGCCGGACATGGCCTTCCCGCGGATGAACAACGTCTCGTTCTGGCTGACGGTGTCGGGCTTCGCCTGCCTCCTCTGCTCGCTGTTCGTCGAGGGTTCGCCCGGCGCCACCGGCGCGGGCACCGGCTGGACCGTCTACCCGCCGCTGTCCTCCTCGGCCGGACATCCCGGCCCGGCGGTCGATTTCGCGATCTTCTCGCTCCACCTCGCCGGTGCGGGCTCGATCCTCGGCGCGATCAACTTCATCACCACCATCCTCAACATGCGCGCCCCCGGCATGACGCTGCACAAGATGCCGCTGTTCGCCTGGGCCGAGCTCGTCACCGCCTTCCTGCTGCTCCTGTCGCTCCCGGTTCTGGCCGGCGCGATCACGATGCTGCTCACCGACCGTAACTTCGGCACCACCTTCTTCGCCCCCGAGGGCGGCGGCGATCCGGTGCTCTACCAGCACCTGTTCTGGTTCTTCGGTCACCCCGAAGTGTACGTGATGATCCTGCCGGCCTTCGGCATCGTCTCGCACATCATCGCCACCTTCTCGCGCAAGCCCGTCTTCGGCTACCTCGCCATGGCCTACGCCATGGTCGCCATCGGCGTCGTCGGCTTCGTCGTGTGGGCCCACCACATGTACACCGTCGGCCTGTCGCTCCAGACGCAGTCCTACTTCGTCTTCGCGACCATGGTGATCGCGGTGCCGACCGGCGTGAAGATCTTCTCCTGGATCGCGACGATGTGGGGCGGTTCGATCCGCTTCACCGCGGCGATGCACTGGGCGGTGGGCTTCATCTTCCTGTTTACGGTCGGCGGCGTCACCGGCGTCGTGCTCGCGAACTCCTCGGTCGATAAGTACCTGCACGACACCTACTACGTCGTGGCGCACTTCCACTACGTGCTCTCGCTCGGTGCCGTGTTCATCATCTTCGCCGGTATCTACTACTGGTTCCCGAAGATGACCGGCCACGTCATCCCGGAATGGGCGGGCAAGCTGCACTTCTGGCTGGCCTTCATCGGTGCGAACGTCCTGTTCTTCCCGATGCACTTCCTGGGTCTGGCCGGCATGCCGCGTCGCTACGCCGACTATCCCGAGGCCTTCGCCGGCTGGCACAAGGTCGCGACGCTGGGCGGTCACGTCTTCGCCCTCAGCATGATCGTCTTCGTGATCGGCATCGTGCTGGCCTTCCGCTCCAAGACCCGCGCCGCGGACAATCCGTGGGGCGAGGGTGCCACCACCCTGGAATGGACCCTCTCCTCGCCCCCGCCCTTCCACCAGTTCGAGACGCTCCCGAAGATCGTCGACGAGCCGGCCCACTAAGGGCGGGACGAAAACCGAAGATCGCGAGGACCGCCCCGGCGGTCCTCGCTCTTTCCCGGAGGCCTCTCACCGCTAAGGCGAGGCCTCCCGCAAAGGGCGGCGCCCCGAACGGCGCGATCCGAAGACCTACGAAAACATCAGAACAAGCGTCAGAGCACGGTTTCCATGACGAGCCTGTCGAACAGCCTGAGTGCCGACACCGGCACCACGTCGTTCTCCCCCGCCGCGGGGGGCGAGGTTTCCGACTTCTTCGCCCTGCTGAAGCCGCGGGTGATGGTGCTCGTCATCTTCACCGCGCTCGTCGGCATGGTGGTCTCGGACGCAACCGTGAACCCGGTGATCGCGGCGATCTCGCTGCTGATGATCGCCGTCGGCGCGGGCGCCTCGGGTTGCCTCAACATGTGGTGGGACGCCGATATCGACGCGCTGATGACCCGCACCGCCAAGCGTCCGATCCCGGACGGGCGCATCCGCCCCGATGAGGCGCTGGCCTTCGGCATCGTCCTGTCGGTCGGCTCGGTGCTGATCCTCGGGCTGGCCTCGAACTGGCTCGCGGCCGGGCTGCTCGCCTTCACCATCGTGTTCTACGCCGTGATCTACTCGATGTGGCTGAAGCGGGCGACCGCGCAGAACATCGTCATCGGCGGCGCGGCCGGCGCCCTCCCCCCGGTGGTGGGCCAGGCCGCCGTGACTGGCCATGTCGGTATCGAGTCTCTGGTCCTGTTCGCGATCATCTTCATCTGGACCCCGCCGCATTTCTGGGCGCTGGCGCTCGTGAAGAGCGGCGAGTACGCCCGCGCCGGCATCCCGATGATGCCGAACGTCGCCGGCCCGGATTCCACCCGCCGCCAGATCATCTGGTACTCGCTGGTCCTCGCGCCGCTGGCCCTCCTGCCGGTCTGGCTCGGATTCGGCGGCTGGCTCTACGCCGTCGTCGGCGTGCTCGGCGGGCTCGGCATGCTGGCGGGCGCGGTGCAGGTCTACCGGCTGCGTGAGGGCGAGCCCGAGCGCAAGGCGGCGATGGGCCTGTTCGCCTTCTCGATCCTCTACCTGTTCCTGCTCTTCTCGGCGCTGCTCGCCGAGCAGGGACTCGGATTGTTCCGCGCGGTCGCAGCGTGAGGCCCGCCATGTCCGATCTTCCCGAGGGGATCCGTCCGCTGACGCCGGCGGAGGCCAGGACCCGCCGCAAGCGCTCGGTCGCCATCGCCCTGACGCTCGGCGCCCTGGTGCTGCTGTTCTTCGTGCTGACGATCGCCAAGCTTGGACCGCAGATCCTGCAACGGCCGCTCTGAAGGCGTGACCCGATGACGACTATGGGCGAGAGGCAGAAACAGGCGGCGCGCGGTACGCGCTGGACCGTGCTCGCCTGTGCGGGCGTCGTGCTCGGCATGGGCGGCCTCGCGGCCGTCTCGGCGCCGCTCTACTCCATGTTCTGCAAGGCGACCGGCTTCAACGGCACGCCGCTCGTCGGCGCCGCGCCCACCGCTCCGACCGGCGAGGCTCTGGCTCCGGTCTCGGTGCGCTTCGATACCAACGTCTCGAAGAACCTGTCCTGGCGCTTCCAGCCGGAGCAGTCTCGGGTCGACGCCGTGCCCGGCCAGACCGCGACCGTGTTCTTCAAGGTGACGAATACCGGCCCGGCGCCGTCCGCCGGCATCGCCGTGTTCAACGTGCAGCCGGATCTGATGGGCAGCTACTTCGTCAAGGTGCAGTGCTTCTGCTTCGACGAGCACACGCTGCAGCCGGGCGAGTCGGCGGAATTTCCGCTGGTGTTCTACGTCGATCCGGCCCTGCGCAAGGATCCGGACATCGGCGATCTCTCGGAGATGACGCTGTCCTACACCTACTACCCTTCGAAGAACGGGGCGCCGGTGGCGGAGGCGGCCAAACCCGCCGCGACGCGCAACTTTTGAGGGGTGAAGCGGCGGGCCAAGCGTGACAATGGCGCGACCGCCGCAGTAGAGGGTTTTCAACCGAGGTCCGGTCCCGCCGGACCTCCAAGGCAACAGGGCCCGGCCGTCAGGCGGTGACGGGCAAGGGCTGAGGGAGAACCATTGCGATGGCCGGGGCGCACGCCAAGAACCACGACTACCACATCATCAACCCGAGCCCGTGGCCGTTGCTGGGCGCGTTCTCCGGGTTCCTGATGGCGTTCGGCGCCGTCTTCTGGATGAAGGGTCTCTCCGCGGGCGGCCTCGCCATCGGCCCCTACGTGTTCGGCGCCGGCACGCTCGGCGTGCTCTACACGATGCTGTCGTGGTGGCGCGACGTCACCCACGAGGCGAATTCCGGCGACCACACCCGCGTCGTCCAGCTCCATCACCGCTACGGCATGATCATGTTCATCGCCTCCGAGGTGATGTTCTTCGTGGCGTGGTTCTGGGCCTATTTCGAGGCCGCGCTCTACACCGCCGACCCGATCCAGCCGCAGCGCGTCGAGTTCACCGGCGGTATGTGGCCGCCGAAGGGCATCGAGGCGTTCGACCCCTGGCACCTGCCGCTCCTCAACACCCTGATCCTGCTCACCTCGGGCACCACCGTGACCTGGGCCCACCACGCCCTGCTGCACGGCGACCGCAAGGGCCTGAAGTACGGCCTGTGGCTGACGATCATCCTCGGTGTGCTGTTCACCGCCTGCCAGGCCTACGAGTACGCCCACGCCCATTTCGGCTTCTCGGGCTCGATCTACTCGGCGACCTTCTTCATGGCGACGGGCTTCCACGGCGCCCACGTCATCATCGGCACGATCTTCCTCGCCGTCTGCCTGCTGCGCACCTACCAGGGTGACTTCACCCCGAAGCAGCATCTCGGCTTCGAGTTCGCCGCTTGGTACTGGCACTTCGTCGACGTGGTGTGGCTGTTCCTGTTCGCCGCCATCTACGTCTGGGGCGCAGGCGCCGGCGGCGCGGCCCACTAACGGGTCGAGCCGACAGCATCCGCCGCCCTGCTCGGGCGGCAACCCTGAAGGGCGGCGCGAGCCGCCCTTTTTCACGTGCGGCGTGCCGTCCGTTGCACCATACCGGCGGACAGCGAGGAGCATCCCTTGAGCCGAACCGCCACGAATCCGCCCCCCTCCCCGATCGCGACGGGCCTGCGCGGGCGCTGCCCCGCCTGCGGCGAGGGTCACCTGTTCAAGGGCTTCCTCGCCGTCAAACCGGCCTGCGAGGTCTGCGGCCAGGACTTCTCCGCGTTCGATTCGGCGGACGGGCCGGCCTTCTTCGTGATGTCGATCACCGGCTTCGTCGTCGTCGGCATGGCCCTGTGGATGGAGATCACCTACGAGCCGCCGGTCTGGGTTCACGCCCTCGTCGCCGGCAGCCTCGCCATCGGCCTGAGCTTGGCTCTGGTGCGCCCGCTGAAGGGGCTGCTCGCGGCCGTCCAGTTCGCCAACAAGGCCGCGCAGGGGCGCTTCCGCTAGTGGCCGCTTTGTCCTCGACCGAGCGAAGCGCCCGCCTGCGCAGCCTGTGGGCGCCGGGCCTCGCGGCCCTGGTCTGTCTCGCGATCCTGCTGAGCCTGGGCACGTGGCAGTTGGCTCGCAAGAGCGAGAAGGAAGCGCTGATCGCCCGCATCATCGAGCGCTCGCATGCCGAGCCGCCGGCCGGCCCTCCCCCGTTCGAGGAATGGGACGCGAAGGCCGACGAGTTCAGCCGGGTGCGGACGCACGGCACCTTCCTGCACGATCAGGAGGCCCTGGTGCACGGGCTGGCGCCGGGCGAGCCCGGCCGGGCGCTCCAGGGCTTCTACGTCATCACGCCGCTCAAGCGCGACGACGGGACGACCATCCTGATCAACCGCGGCTTCGTGCCGACCGAGTTGAAGCGCCCCGAGGACCGCGCCGCTGGTCAGGTCTCGGGCGCGGCAACGGTGACCGGCATGCTGCGCGCGAGCGAGACACGCACGCTGTTCGTGCCGGAATCCGATCCGAAGCGGGAGGCGTGGTTCACCCGCGACATCCCCGGCATCAGCGCCGCCCGCAATCTCACGAACGTCGCCCCCTACCTGATCGAGGCCGACGCGACGCCGAACCCCGGCGGCTGGCCCCGCGGCGGACAGCTTCGCGTCGATCTGCCGAACAACCACCTGCAATACGCCTTCACGTGGTTCGGCATCGCCGCCTGCCTGATCGGCGTCTTTTCCGTTTTCGCGTGGAAACGGTTCTACGATCCGGCGGACCCGAAGGCGGGTTGACGGCGTTGGCCCGCGTGTTGCCTCGATCGTAAGCCTGCGCGGGGGGACGACCAGCCCCCGCGGCAAGCCTCGCGATCTGAGATGCGGAGGGCTCCCGATGCGTGCCGTCGCCGTCTTTCTGTTGGTTTTCCTGACATCGGCCGCGGTCCGGGCCGACGACGCGGCCCGCGATGCCGCCCGCGCCACCATCGAGCGGCAGATCGAGGCCTTCCGCCGAAGCGACGCCGCGGCGGCCTATGCCGAGGCCGCGCCGCAGGTCCGCAACCTGTTTCCCTCGGCCGAAACCTTCATCGCCATGGTCGCGAAGGGCTACGCCCCAGTCCTGCGCCCACGCAGCTACCGCTTCGAGGCGACCGAGACGTCGGGCGAGGACGAGTTAGCCCAAGGCATGAGCCTTCAGGACGAGGCCGGCATCGATTGGGTCGCGCTCTACACGCTCCAACGTCAAGCCGACGGGCAGTGGCGCATCACCGGCTGTCACTTGAAGAAGGCGCCGGGCGAGAAGGTTTGACGCCGCAGATGTGAGAAACCGATGCGGCCCCGCTTCGACACGGCCGAATCGATCGTGTAGAGGGAGCGCCTTCCCGGAGGCATCTTTGCTGCACGTCTCGACCCGCGGCGCCGCTGCGCCCTTGAGCTTTTCCGATGCGCTGCTCGCCGGCCTTGCCCGCGACGGCGGTCTCTACGTGCCCGAGAGCTGGCCGCAGATTAGCCGTGCGGAGATCGCGGGCTTTGCCGGCATGCGCTACGCCGAGGTCGCCAAGCGCGTACTGCGTCCGCTCATCGACGGCGAGATTCCGGACGACGCGCTCGACGAGATGATCGAGGCGGCCTACGCCACCTTCCGCCATCCGGCGATCTGCCCGCTCACCCAGATCGACGACAACCTGTTCCTGATGGAGCTGTTTCACGGGCCGACGCTCGCGTTCAAGGACGTGGCGATGCAGCTCCTCGGGCGGCTGATGGATTACGTGCTGCGCCAGAAGGGCGGCCGTGCCACCATCGTCGGCGCCACCTCGGGCGATACGGGCAGTGCCGCGGTCGAGGCCTTCAAGGGCCTCGATCAGGTCGACGTGTTCATCCTGTTTCCGCACGGCCGGGTCTCGGAGGTGCAGCGCCGGCAGATGACCACGGTCAACGCGCCGAACGTCCACGCGCTCGCCATCGACGGCAATTTCGACGATTGCCAGAACATCGTGAAGGCGATGTTCCAGCACGGCGACTTCGCCGACAGGGTGAAGCTCTCGGGCGTCAACTCGATCAATTGGGCCCGCGTCGCCGCGCAGACCGTCTACTACTTCACGAGCGCCGTGGCCTTGGGCGCCCCGCACCGGAAGGTGTCGTTCGCGGTGCCGACCGGCAATTTCGGCGACATTCTCGCCGGCTGGGTCGCCAAGCGGATGGGCCTGCCGATCGAGCGGCTGATGATCGGCACCAATGCCAACGACATTCTGGCCCGCACCCTGGAGCATGGGGCCTACGAGCCCCGCGGCGTGCAGCCGACGACCTCGCCCTCGATGGACATCCAGATCTCCTCGAACTTCGAGCGGCTGCTGTTCGAGGCGTTGGGCCGCGACGCCTCGGCGCTCGGCCGCCTGATGGCGGGTCTGAAGCAGTCGGGCGGGTTCTCGCTGAGCCCCGAGGTGCTGGGCACCGTGCGCAACGAGTTCGACGCGACCGCCGTGCGCGAGCCCGACGTCGTGGAAGAGATCGCGGGCACCTTCCGCAAGACCGGCCTCGTGCTCGATCCGCACAGCGCCATCGGCGTGCGCGCCGGTCGCCGGCTACTGGAGAAGGATCCGGCCACCCCGGTCGTGGCGCTGGCAACCGCGCACCCCGCCAAATTCCCGGATGCGGTCTCGCAGGCGACCGGCGGCGGGCGCCCGGTTCTGCCGCCCCACCTCGCCGAACTGATGACCCGGCCCGAGACGGTGGCGAACCTCGCCAACGATCAGGCCGCGATCGAGCGCTACATCACGGAACACGCCCGCATCACCCGGGGCAACTGACGGACCGACAGCGTGACATCCAACCCAACCCCCTCATCCTGAGGTGCCGCGAAGCGGCCTCGAAGGGTCCTCCAGATCCCGCGCGATCTCTGGACGATCCTTCGAGGCTCCGCTTTGCTCCGCACCTCAGGATGAGGATCAGGGTGGGAGACCGGATCGACCGACCGTTTGTCCACCTCCGAAATACGTGGTGAGTTGGGCCGAACAGGCACTGAGATCGAATGAACCAGCATTTCTCGACCTTCGGCGCCTCGCCCGGCCTCACCGTCAGCCGGCTCGAGAACGGCCTGACCGTCGCCACCGAGACGATCCCCGGCGTTGCCACGGCCACGCTCGGCGTCTGGGTCGGGGCGGGCTCGCGGCACGAACGGCCGGACGAGCACGGGCTCAGCCACCTGATCGAGCACATGGCCTTCAAGGGCACGGCGACGCGCTCGGCCCGGAAGATCGCCGAGGACATCGAGAATGTCGGCGGTGAGATCAATGCCGCCACCAGCACCGAGAGCACGAGCTACACTGCGCGGGTGCTCGGCGAGGATGCGGGCGTGGCCCTCGACGTGCTCGGCGACATCCTGACCCGCTCGGTCTTCGACGCGGGCGAACTCGCCCGCGAGAAGGGCGTGATCCTTCAGGAATACGCGGCGGTCGAGGATACGCCCGACGACGTCGTCTACGATGCGTTCATCGAGACGGCCTTCCCCGACCAGCCGATCGGCCGGCCGATCCTGGGCCGGCCAGAGACGATCCAGAGCTTCGATCGCGCGGCGATCGAAGCCTATATCGCCCGCGAATACGTGCCCGAGCGCATGGTGCTCGCTGCCGCCGGGGCGGTGGAACACGCCGAGATCGTCGAGGCAGCCGAGCGCCATTTCGGCGGCTTGAAGTCCGTCGCGGCCCCCCCGGCCGTGGCCGGCGTCTACGGCGGCGGCGAGCGGCGGATGCAGAAGCGGCTCGAACAGGCCAACCTCGTCCTCGGCCTGCCCGGTCTCTCCTTCCGCGATGACGGCTATTACGCGCTCCACCTGTTCTCGCAGGTGCTCGGCGGCGGGCTGACCTCGCGGCTCTGGCACGAGGTGCGTGAGACCCGCGGGCTCGCCTACGACATCCAGGCCTTCCACTGGCCCTTCAACGATTGCGGCCTGTTCGGTATCGGCGCCGGCACCTCGGGCGCGGATCTGGCCGAACTCGTCGATGTCACCATCGCCACCACCCGTGAGGCGGCGGAGCGGCTCGACGCGGCCGAACTCGCCCGGGCCAAGGCTCAGCTCAAGGTCTCCCTGCTCACCGCCCTGGAGACGCCGGGCGGGCGCATCGAGCGCAACGCCCGCCAGCTTCTCGCCTGGGGTCGGGTGATCCCGCCGCAGGAGCTGATTGCCAAGGTCGATGCGGTCGAGGTCGAGCATGTGCGCGCGGCCGGCCGTGCCCTGCTGCGCGGCGCCCCGACCCTGGCCGCGATCGGCCCGGTGAAGGGCTTGCCCTCGCTCGCGCGCGTCGCGACGGCCCTTCAGGCGGCCTGACGCCGCCCTACCTCAAAGTTGTGAAGTCCGGCGCTGCGAAGGGCGCTGGGCCCCGATCCCAGCGATAAAAACCACCCGCCATGAACCCCGTCGCCGTCGCGACCATGCTCGGCATCGCCCTCGGCTTCTTCGGCCTGCTCGCCTATGCGCTGACCGTGGGCGAGGCGTGGCTGCTCGCCGTCCTCGCCATCGTCGCCATCGCGCTGTTCGTGCGCTGGGGGGACTAAGCGGTGCCGCCGCAGAGGCGTTGATATCTCTCAAGATCGATGCGGCTCCCCTCTCCCCGCGTACGGGGAGAGGGAGTGCGCGTCGCACCGAATCGACAGACCGGAAACGGCGTTACTTCTCCTCCAGCGCCGGTCCCCGCGTCGCATCGGCCCCCTGCCCCGTTCCGGCGAGCGGGCCGACCGTGACGGGCTGGCCGGAGCGGGCGGCGGCGTAGATCGCCTCCATCAGGATCATGTCCTGCAGGCCTTCCTCGCCGGGCGTGCGGGGACGGCGATCGGCGAGGATGCACTCGGCCATGTGGTCGAGTTCGAGCGCGAACTGGTTCTTGTGCGTCAGCACCGGCTCGTCGCGCTGGACGTGGCTGCCCTCGCGGTGGGCGATGGTGAGGCGCTGGCCGCGATAGGCGAAGGCGTTGGCCAGATCGAGCGAGCCGCCCGTCGTGTGGACCCGAAGCGATCGGCTCTCGTGGACGCCGTAGCTCGTGCCGCATTGCGCGATCACGCCGGAGGGAAAGCGGAGCGTAAAGGCGACGCTCTCCTCGACCTCCTTGAAGCGCGGATCGTTCTCGGGCGTGACGATCTGCGCCTGGATCGAGACCGGCTCCTCGCCCAGCAGCGCCCGCACCCCGTTGAGGCAGTAGAGGCCGATATCGGGCAGCGCCCCACCGCCCGCGAGCGCCTTGCGCAGGCGCCACTGCTCGGGCAGCGCCGTGGTCTGGCCGTTGAAGGCCTCGACCATCTTCACGCGCCCGAACTCGCCGGAGCGGGCGAGCCGCACGACCTCGCGGTTGAATGGCTCGTACTGGCAGCGATAGGCGATCATCAGCTTGACGCCGGCCTTGCGGCAGGCCTCGACCATCTCCTGCGCCTCGGCCGAATTATTCGCCATCGGCTTCTCGCATAGCACGTGCTTACCGGCGCCCGCCGCGGCGAGCACGTTGTCCCGGTGGAGGCCGTTCGGCGTGACGATGTAGACCGCCTTGACCGCGGGGTTGGCTTTGAGCCGGTCCCACTGGTCGTAACCATAGATCGCGTCGGCGGGGATGCCGTACTGCGCCGCCGTAATCCTGGCCTTGTCGGGCGAGCCCGACATCAGCGCGACGACCTTCGCTTTCTTCGCCTCGCCGAAGGCCGGAAGGATTTCCTCCAGGCTCAGGCGTCCGAGCCCGACGATGGCGAAGCCGACCCGCTGGGAGGGCGGCATCGGCGCGGGCGGCGGCGGGGGCGGCACGTCGCCGGCATCGCGCCAGTTCGGGAAGACGATCCGATCGCCCTGAACCGCGCCGGTATCGGCCGGCACCGATGGAGCCGGTGCATCAGAGGCGGCCCGCGCAGCCCCGCCGAGGCCGAGGGCCGCACCGGTCAGGCCGGCACCGCCCGCGAGGAGGAGGCGCCGAGACAGTTGAGGGTCGTCGCTCATGACAGGATTCCGGCCTTGCTGATCACGTGCTTTGCGAGCACGAGGCCGGAACGCGTCAGCCCGGCGCGGAGGTTCCTTTGATCTGGCCCGGGCCGGTCGAGGCCGGTGTCGGATCGGGATCCTCCACCTCGCCCCGGCGCTGAAGCTGCAGCGCGACGAACCAGCACAGGGCCGCCCAGGCGGCGCCGACGCACCAGCCCGCCACCACGTCGCTCGGCCAGTGCACGCCGAGATAGACCCGGCTGACGCCGACCAGCACCGTCATCCCGATGCCGAGCGCCAGCATCAGCGCCTTGACGCTGTGCCGCCGCTCGACGCGGGCGAGCAAAGTCGCGAGCGTGAGGTAGGCGATCGCCGACATCATCGCGTGGCCCGACGGAAAGCTCGCCGTGAACACGTCCATGCCGTGCGGCACGAGATCGGGCCGGGGGCGGTGGTAGAACAGCTTGAGCACCGTTGAGACGGCCTCGCCGCCGCCGACGGCGGCCAGCACGAACACCGCGACGCGCCGCCGGCCGGAAAGCGCGAGGTAGATCACCGCCGCCGCCGTGAGGAAGACGATGGTGACGACGCTGCCCCATCCGGTGATGTCGCGCATCGCCTCCTCCAGCCAAGCCGGCCCGAGCGGGTCGGAGAGGTCGGCGGGGTTGCGCAACCCGAGCAGGATCTTGCGGTCGAGCGCGGCGGTCGATCCTTCGCCGACCTCGCGGGCGAGCGCGAAGAAGCCGTAGCCGAGGGTGCTGACGAGAAGCAGCGACACCATTGGCCCGACTTCGTTGAGGTGCAGTCGCACCCAGACGGCGGACGATCCGCGCCAGAGGGCGCCCCCGCCGGTGCGGGCGATACCGGGTAGTCTCATGCCGCATCCCCGAATGCGATAGTTGCGACCCGCTCCCACGGGCCGCCGAGATAACGCCATAGCAGCACGCCCGGTGCACGGAAGTGCGAAGGCTCGAAGTCCTGGGCCAACGCGGCATGCAGCGCGCGGGCGGTCTCGGGGGCGACCTTGTTCTGCACGGTGACGTGCGGGCGCCAGCCCTGCCGGTCCTGCGCCGTGAGATGGTCGCGGAACGCTGCCGCGACCCGCTGGTGGAAGTCGGACAGCGCGTCCGATTCCAGTGCGTAGGCGACGCCGCGCCCGGTGAAGCGTACGCCCGTCACCGCGACCTCCGGTGCGGCCTGCGCGCGGGCGAGCGCCGTCACCGTCTCGGTCACGCCCGCCGTATCTTCGCCCGGCAGGTGGTGGAACAGCGTCGCGTGGGCGGGGATGTGGTTCAGCGCCTCGGGAAAATGCCGCCGTCGCAAACCGTCGAAGGTGGCGAAGGCCGCCTCGTCCATCTGCAGGGTCAGGATCAGCGGGGCGGGCTCGGGCAACGCGTTGAACTTTCGGTCGAGGCCGGGGCGTCCGGCGCGGGTCCGAGCAAGATGGCGCGGCCGGACCGCGTATCCAGCGGGCGGGCTGTGGTGTGGCTGCGCTGTTCAGCCGGTCGAGCTGCGTCTAGGTAGCTGCGATGACCCGCAGGAACAGAGAGATCATCCACCGGGGACGCGACGGATGGCTGTTCCTGATCGGGGGCACCAACGGGGTGCTCCTGCAGTACCGGCGCTCGCTCGCCGGGTGGTGGCATCTGCGCCGCTGGGCGCGGCTGATCGAGGCGCGTGCGGCCCGCGCCCAGGGGCTCGGCATCCGCTACATCCACACCATCGTGCCGGAAAAGCTCTCGGTCTACGACGACCGCACCCTCGACCTCGACTACGACGCGCGCCTGTCGCCGGCCCGGCGGCTCGCCCGGCGTCTCGACCGAATGAGCGGTTTCGTCGATCTCGTCGCACCCCTGCGCGCCGCCCGCGACGGGGCGGAGCCGCTCTACCGCCGCACCGATTCGCACTGGACCTATGAGGGATGCCTGGTCGCGTGCCGGGCGCTGCTGCGGGCCTGCGGCGCCGTGGCGCCGCCCGACATTGCCGACCGACCGCGCTTTCCTCATGACGGGTTGTGGGATCTCGGCGACAAGCTGCCCGACCGGCCGCGGGAGACGGTGGTGAACTGGGCGGTGCATCGCGATGCGTCCCGCGCCTATGCGAGCCCGCTCGTCGAGTCCTACGAGGCGGAGGGCCGGGCGGGCGACCTCCATGTCGGCGCCCATGTCATCTACCGGAACCCCTCCCCCCAGGCGGACCCGCGCACCCTGGTGCTGTTCGGGGATTCCTACGCGCATTTCGCGCCGATCATGCTGACCAGCTTCCTCGCCGAGACGTTCCGCGAGATGCACTTCGTCTGGTCGTCCAGCATCGACTGGGATTACGTCGAGCGCGTGCGCCCCGACATCCTGATGTTCGAGATGGCCGAGCGCTTCCTCGTCCGCATCCCGAGCGACGATTTCGACGTCGCGGCCTACGAGAAGCCGGGTATGCAGAAGCCGGCGCGTCAGGCGGAGATGGAACCGCTGGTCTGACGCGAACGGCGCCCCTCGAACCGAGGAGCGCCGCCGATTGCTCAACCATTGAAGCGCTTAGCGCGAGCAGACCCGCTGGCGGGCCGGGCCGCCGCCGCCGGCCTGGTAGCTCTTCGCGTGGCCGATCGAGCCGGTCATGTCCTGGGTCGGATTACCGCCGCCCCGCTTCACCACGATGTCGCAATAGCCCGACCGGCTGCCCGCCGCGAGCGGGAGCGCGCCAAAGCCGCCATGGGCGACGAGGGAGGGCACCGGCGGTACGGCCTGCGACGGCAGCGCGGTCCAAGTTCCCTTCTTCGGCCGGGCCGACTGCGCCGCGACCGGCGTCACCGTGGTCGCGAACGCAAGCAGGAGGACGGATGCGTATGATGCAAAGCGCAGCATTGTGTGCTCCTCTCGTGTTCAATTGCCGCTTAATTTCCAAGCAAGAGCACACGTAACATGCAAATCCGGCAATCAAAGTGTGTAAAAGCACAGTAATGCGATAAATTTTAATCCGTAGAAATATATTTTAATCTTCAAGGATTAAAACCATTACTCGCCCGTACTATACAGGTGTCAGCGAGTGTCGCGGGCCGTACGCGCTCGCGCCCGATGGCGCGATGGCTGCTGGCGCCTCATCGGCGGAGGCGCGCGAAATCGGGCCGCATTCGTTGAGCCGGATATGCAGCCCGTGCGTGTGAAATGGTGTGCCGCTCCGCCGTCCCGTCTCAACGGCGGCGGTTGCCGGGGATCCCCGGAAGACGAAGACGAGAAAAGCCGCGTTCCCGTCGGGAACGCGGCCTGTTTTCAAAACCGAAATGCCATGCCGGCCGTCGTCGGCTTGGGTGCCTCTCAGACCCCGAAGCGCTTCTGCGCCGATGGGGAGGCGGCGATCGGCATGCCCGGCGACGGCGCGCCCATCAGGGACATTCCCGCTGCGGCGGTGGCCTTCTGGGACGGGGCCTCGTTCGCGGCCGGATCGACGGCCTTCGCCTTGAAGCTCCCAGCGAGGTTCCTGGCTTCGGTGAGATCCTTCGGCGAGAGCTTGGCGGCGACCTCGTCCCGCTTGCGGCCCGCTTCCTGGTCCCCCTGCGTGGCAGCGGCCGAGAACCAGAGATAGGACTGGACGAGATCCTGCCCGACGCCGAGGCCGCGGGCGTAGAGCACGGCCAGGTTGTACTGGCTGTCGCGCACGCCGTGTTCCGCCGCCCGGCGGAAGGCGTTCGCGGCGGTCACGAAATCCGCCTTGCCGTTGGCCGCCGGGTTCTCGGCATGCAGCACGGCGAGGTTGTGCATCGCGCGGATATTGCCCTGATCCGCGGCGCGGCCGTACCAGGCCTTCGCCTTCTCGATGTCCCGGACCACGCCCGACCCCTTCTCGTAGGCGTTGCCGACCTTGAACTGAGCCGGCGCGTAGCCGGCATTCGCGAGCCGCTCGTAGAGCTTGGCGGCGACCGCGAGGTCGCGCGTCACGCCCCGGCCCTCGGCCTCGCGAGAGGCGATCTCCCAGACCGCGGCCCCGTCGCCGTCGAGCGCATCCTGCTTGAGCTTGGCCAGGGCCGGCGGCAGGCCGGCAAGGTCGGGGCCGAGCGTGCTCATGCCCGCGACCTGGGGCAGCCCGCGCTTGGCCGGCGCGGATTTCGGCTCGGCGATGGATTGGGTGGTCGCCGGGTCGGGCGTCGTCTGGGCGGATGTACCGGTCTGGGGAGACGTCTCGGACGGAGCCTGGGCCTGCGACGCCGCTGCCTGAACGGGCTCGGCCGTGGTCTCGGTACGGCTCGCGGCGGCGTCGGTGGAGGCCGCCGGGGCGGTGCTCGCCACCGGACGGGCCTCCGGCACGGCCGGGTCGCCAGTCGGAGTTCCCGTTGGATTTCCCTTGCCCGCGACGAAGGCTTGGTAGGCGCCGAGCGCCAGCACCACGGCCGCGAGGCCGAGCAGGAGCGTGCGGCGGCGGCTGTCGAGGGCACCGCGGATCCGCGAGAGGGGCGTCGTCTCCGCGCCCGGCATGCGGGCCGGAGCGACCTTGTCGCGCAGCCGCGCCGTCAGCGGCGCCTCGGTGGCCGATTCGGCCTGCGCGGCCTGCGCCGCGCGCCGCGCGGCGGCGATGAAGCTGGTCTTGATGTCGGCGCCGCCGGTCGCGGTGGGGCTCGCCTCCGGCGCGGTCGGGCGGCCGGATCCGGGCCGGCCGGCACCGGGCTCCAGCAACTCGTCGGATAGGCGGCTCGCCTCCGTCCCGCCGGCCTCGTCGGAGGTTGCGGTGCGGTTCGGGCGGGCAAGGTTCTGGGACGACGGCTCGGATGACGGCTTGGCCGCCGTCTTCGGGGCAGCCGGGCGCTCGTGCGAGACGCGCTCGGCCGAGGACAGCACGACGGGCGCGCGCTCCTGCGGGGCGGCGGCGGTGAGGGCCGCGGACGAGGTCATGGTGCGGTCGAGCTGCTCGCTCAGCCGCATCAGCACCGACTGGACGCCTTCCATCGTCGATTGGAGGCGCTGGTCCGCGCCCTTCTGGTTAGCCCGCATCTCGGCGAGATCGGCCCGCAGCAGCTCGAAACCGCCGCCGGCCGCGAGCGGGGCGGCCGAGCCCGCCACGGCCTCACGGACCGCCTGCGCGACGGTGGCCTCCAGATCGGTTCCGTTGCGCAGGGCCGTGACCTGGGCGAGCAGGTCGCCCATGGAGCGCTCGAGGCGCGCCACGGCCGGATCGGTGTCGCGCGGCGCTTCGAGCCGGCTGGCCAGGGCGAGGACGTGGCGCTCCAGGGCATCGAGCCCGCTGCCGCCCGCGCTGACGCGGTCGACTTTTTCAGCCACGCCTTCGAGCCGCTCGATCAGCTCGCCGACCGAGCCGGACTCGGCCCCGTCGAGCCGCTGTGCGAGCGCCTCGAAACGTCCGAGAAGCGCGCCGGGAAGCTCGCGGGAGGAATCGGGCGCCTTCAGCTCGCCGCGGATCTCCTCCAGCAGCGGCTTGAGGGTGGCGATGCCCGCATCCTCGTCCCGCTGGAGCTGGGTGATCTGGGCGCTGATCGCCTGCACGCCCTGGGCGAGGCTCTGGATGCGCTCCGGCCCTGCCAGGGACGCCACGAGGCGGCGGATCTCGTCGAGTTCGCGGAACACGCCGTCGAGGGCGCTCTGGTCGGCGGGGCCGGACAAGACGCCGGAGAGAACGGCATCGACCTTCCCGGCCAAGCGCTCCACCTCACCCGCGATGCGGGCATGGACGTTGTCCGCCACGTCTTCGGCGATCCGCTCCACTTGGAGGCGCATCAGTTCGACCGGTGCGGCGATGGCCGCGAGTTCCTGCGGCGCGCGCGCCCGCTGAAGGTCGCTGGCGACGGCCTGCATGGTCCGCTCCAGCTCGCTGACGTCGCGGCCGGTGGCGAGGCTGCCGAGCGCGTCGCGCAGCCGGTTCGTCTCGCGTTGCAGTTCGGCGATGGCCGGGGACGGCTCCTGGCCGGAGCCTTCCTCGGCCGGCGTCACCGCACGTGCGGCCGGGCCATCCTGCGGCCCGTCCTTCAATTCTCCCGCGCTGGCGGCGTTCCACTCGGCGATGCCCTCTTCCAGCTCGCGCTGGCGGCGGCGCACCTCGGCGACGGCATCGCGGACCTCGGTGGCGAGCGGGCGCCCGCGCCGACCCAGCGGGCGGGGCGTGTCGAGCTGGCCAGCGATCTCGCCCATCTTGCGTTCGATGTCGGCGATGCGTCCGGCGATCATTTCCGGTGCGACCGGCTGGCGGGCGGTGGTCAACCGCGCCTCGATCTCGTCGATCATCCGGGCGGCATCGGCCTTGGAGGCCTCGCGCTCCTCGCTGATCGAGCGGTCGAGGGCGTCGAGCCGCCGCATCATCGCGCCGAGCGAGGCTTCCAGCGACGTCGTTTCGGAAGCCTCGGCGGCCGAAGTGCCCTGAGTGGCTTCCCGGCGCTTGTGCTGCGGCCCGTCCTTCCGCGAGGCGGGTGCGGGCGCCTTCTCCGGTGCCCGGCCTCCGACGTGCCGGGCCGTCTCCGCGCCGGCCTCCCTGGCTTGGGGCACGGCATCCGCGCGCCGCCGCCGCGGGCCCGGCTTCGACGGGTCGGGCGTCGCCACCGAGGCGATCCAGCTCTCCAGCGGCACCCCCGCTCGCCGGGCGACCTCGCGGGCAGCCGCGAGTACCTCCGGGTCAAAGCTGTCGAGGCTGATCGGGGCAGTCTGTTTCATCTCGCGGAGATCCGAAGTCGGCGGCTTCCGGTGCCCGGCGGACCATCGTTTCGCGCAAGGCGTGAAACGGCGGACTGCGGATCGGACTGAAACGACCTTTTCCATTCTTGGTAAATGCTTGGTTAAGCGCGTGACCGAAGGGCCGCGCTTTTCCGGGACGGGCCGAATTGGTGGCGCGCGGGCCGCGCTGGGGACCGGCCCGGCGGGCTCTTGCGAAGCCGCCACGGGATAGTTTACATGTAAACTATCGAGGATCGGAGCCCGCCGAATCGGTGCGGACCACCTCAAAAGGATGCGGGAGGCTGACGCGATGCCGAGCTACCGGGCCCCGGTCGAGGACACCCTGTTCCTCCTCAACGACGTTCTCGCGATCCACCGCTACGACAATCTTTCCGGCTTCGCCGACGCCTCCGCCGATCTGGCCCAGGCGGTGCTGAGCGAGGGCGGCAGGCTTGCGGGGGAAGTGTTCGCGCCGCTGAACCTGTCCGGCGACCGGGAGGGCTGCACCCGCCGGGAGGATGGCAGCGTCGTGACGCCGAAGGGCTTCAAGGCGGCCTACGACGCCTACGCCGCCGGCGGCTGGATGGGGCTGTCGATCCCCGAGGAGTTCGGCGGCCAGGGCCTGCCGCACGTGCTCAACACGGCGATGCAGGAATTCGTCTCCGGCGCCAACCTCGCCCTCAGCATGTATCCCGGCCTGACGCAGGGGGCGATCGCCGCGCTGCTCGTCCACGGCTCGCCCGAGCAGAAGGCGACCTACCTGCCCAAGATGGTCGAGGGCGCCTGGACCGGCACCATGAACCTCACCGAGCCGCATTGCGGCACGGATCTGGGCCTGCTGAAGACCAAGGCGGTTCCCAACGGCGACGGCTCCTACAGCCTCACCGGCACCAAGATCTTCATCTCGGCAGGCGAGCACGACCTGTCGGAGAACATCGTCCACCTCGTCATCGCCCGCATCGAGGGCGCGCCGTCGGGCACCAAGGGCATCTCGCTGTTCGTGGTGCCGAAGTACCTCGTGAACGCGGATGGCTCCGTGGGCGAGCGCAACGCGGTGGCCTGCGGCTCGATCGAGCACAAGATGGGCATCCACGCCAACTCCACCTGCGTGATGAACTACGACGGGGCGAAGGGCTGGCTCGTCGGCCAGGAGAACCGCGGTCTGGCCGCGATGTTCGTGATGATGAACGAGGCCCGCCTCGCCGTCGGCGTCCAGGGGCTCGGCCAGTCCGAGGCCGCCTATCAGAACGCGGTCGCCTACGCGCAGGAGCGTCTCCAGGGCCGCTCGCTCACCGGCGCGAAGGCGCCGGACAAGGCCGCCGACCCGATCATCGTCCACCCGGACGTGCGCCGCACGCTGATGCAGATCCGCGCCTTCAACGAGGCCGCGCGCGCGCTCATGCTCTGGACCGCCCTCAACTCCGATATCGCCCACCGCTCGCAGGACGCGGCCGAGCGGCAGGCGGCCGAGGACATGCTCGGCCTGATGACGCCGGTGGTGAAGGGCGTGCTGACCGACCGGGGCTTTGCCAACGCGGTCGAGGCGCAGCAGATGTTCGGCGGCCACGGCTATGTCGAGGAATGGGGCATGTCGCAGTTCGTGCGCGATGCCCGCATCGCCATGATCTACGAGGGCGCCAACGGCATCCAGGCGATGGATCTGATCGGCCGCAAGCTGCCCAAGGATGGCGGCCGGGCGATGATGGCCTTCCTCACCGAGGTGCAGACCTTCATCAAGGACCACGGCGAGGACGAGGGGATGAAGCCCTTCGTGGCGCCGCTCCAGCCGGCCCTGAACGACCTCCAGGCCGCGGTGATGTGGCTGATGCAGAACGCCTTCTCGAAGCCCGACAACGCGGGCGCCGCCGCCACCGACCTGATGCACCTGCTCGGCCAGGTCGTGCTGGGCTACATGTGGGCCAAGATCGCGCGAGCGGCGCTCGCCAAGAAGGCGGAGGGCGCCGACGTCGAGCGGATGGATGCCAAGCTTGTGCTCGGCCGTTTCTTCATGGAGCGGATGCTGCCGGAGACGAGCCTTCGCCTCGCCCGGATCAAGGCCGGCGCCGAGACGACCATGGCGCTGCCCGCCGAGGCGTTCTAAGCACGCGCGAGACCTGAGCCCTCCCCCGTCTCGGCGGCGGAGGGTGGGGCGAGGGGAAGCGCCGCATCCAGAACGACCGGAGCCGGCCCCTCACCCGCCCGCCCACGCGGGCACCCACTCCCGCCGAGGGAGAGGGGGAGCCGCGGCAGCGATGAAGGACACGAGGAAGCGCATATGCCCGAGGCCTACATCTACGATCACGTCCGCACCCCCCGCGGCCGCGGCAAGCCGGATGGTTCGCTGCACGAGGTGACGGCGTTGCGCCTCGCCGAGACGGCGTTGCGCGCACTCAAGGACCGTAACGGCCTCGACACGCGGCAGGTGGACGACGTGGTGCTCGGCTGCGTCGATCCGGTCGGCGAGGCCGGCGGTGACATCGCCCGCGCCGCCGCACTCGTGGCCGATTATGGCACCCACGTGCCCGGCGTGCAGATCAACCGCTTCTGCGCCTCGGGCCTCGACGCCATCAACTTCGCCGCCGCGCAGGTCATGGCCGGCCAGCACGATCTCACCGTCGGCGGCGGCGTCGAATCGATGAGCCGCGTCGGCCTCGGCGCCTCGGGCGGCGCCTGGCCGGTCGATCCGGCGATCGCGGTCAAATCCTACTTCATGCCGCAGGGCGTCTCGGCCGACCTCATCGCCACCAAGTACGGGTTCAGCCGCGACGATTGCGATGCCTACGCCGTCGAGTCGCAGAAGCGCTCGGCCCAATCCTGGAATGAGGGCCTGTTCAAGAACTCCGTCGTGCCGGTGCGGGACATCAACGGCATCACCCTGCTCGACCGTGACGAGCACATGCGGCCGACGACCGACATGCAGTCGCTGGCGAGCCTGAAACCGTCCTTCGTGCAGATGGGCCAGATGGGCGGCTTCGACGCCGTGGCCGTCGATGCCCACCCGGATGTCGAGGCGGTCCATCACGTCCACCATGCCGGCAACTCGTCGGGCATCGTGGACGGCGCGGCGGCGGTGCTGATCGGCTCGCGCGAGGCCGGCGACGCCGCGGGCCTGCGGCCCCGCGCCCGCATCCGGGCGTTCGCCAATATCGGCTCCGATCCGGCGCTGATGCTGACGGGCCCGGTCGATGTCACGAAGAAGGTGTTGGCGCGGGCCGGCATGAGCCTGTCCGACATCGACCTGTTCGAGATCAACGAGGCCTTCGCCTCGGTGGTCCTGCGCTTCCATCAGGCCTTCGACCTCGACCCGGCGAAGGTGAACGTCAACGGCGGCGCCATCGCCATGGGCCATCCGCTGGGTGCCACGGGCGCGATGATCCTCGGCACCGTGCTCGACGAGCTGGAGCGCACCGGCAAGGAGCGGGCGCTCGTGACCCTGTGCATCGGCGCCGGCATGGGCACCGCCACGATCATAGAGCGGGTGTGATCGGCCGGGCGGCGTCACGCCGCCGCCCTGCCCTGCCATCGCCGCGCAAACGCTGCTAAGGGCCTCCCACGCCGCGCCCTTTTTCGATCGGGTGCGGCCCCAGAACACCCATGGGAGAAACGCCACGATGAAGTCGACAAAAGCTGCCCTGTGCCTCGCCCTCGTGCTGGCCCTGCCGCTCGCGGCGCGGGCCGACGACAACGCGGACAAGCTCGCCGTCGCCACCAAGCTGACCGAGAAGACGGTTCTGAAGAACCTCGATACCGGCTTCGGCGGCGCGCTCGAGAAGACCGTCTCGACCATGCCCGAGGACAAGGCCGAGAAGGTGCGCAAAGAGGCCAAGGCCGAGTTCGACAAGCAGCGCAAGGAGCTGCTCGAAGGCCTGTCCAAGCAGTATGCCGACAAGTTCAGCCTCGACGAGCTGAACCAGCTCGACAAGATCTACGAGGACAAGACCTACCAGAAGTTCCAGGCCGTCAACGCCGACCCGAAGTCGGAGGTGAACCTGCTCTCGCAGGCGGTGGTGACCCGGCTCCTGAACATGCTGACGCTGGCGGCCGCCAGCGACCAGACCGGCGGCGCCCCGGGGCGGCCTGCCCGGCGGCATGCCGACGCCCGCCAAGTAAGCGAGCAAGTAGACAGCAAAGTCAGCGGGCGAGGCAGGGATGAGCGGTGCGACGGGCAGCTTCGGGCGAAGGGCGTCAGGCGACGCGCTTCACCGGTGCGCCGTCGGCCGCGAAGCCCGCCACCGGCGGCAGGGCTTCCAGCGCCGGACGAGCGAAGTGGTATCCCTGCAGCAGGTCGATGCCGAGGCCATGCAGCGCCTCGGCCTCGGCCGCGGTCTCAATGCCCTCGGCGATCACCGCGACGCCGAGCGCCCGCGCGATCTGGTTGATGCCGGCGACGATGGTGCGGCGCCCGGCATCCGCATCGATGCCGCGCACGAGATCCATGTCGATCTTGATCAGGTCCGGCCGGAAATTGGCCAGCAGGCCGAGGCCCGCATAGCCCGCACCGAAATCGTCGAGCGCCGTGAAGAAGCCCTGCCGCCGATACTCCGTGACGATGCGCTGGACATGGGCGATGTCGTGGAAGCGCTCGTTCTCGGTGAATTCGAAGTTGAGGCGTCCGTTGTCGAAGCCGACGCGGCGGGCGGCCTCCAGCGAGGCGCGAATGCAGGCCGCCGGCTCGTACACGGCGTTCGGCATAAAGTTGATCGACAGCTTGGTGTCGCCGCCGGGCGGGAACAGGCGGCCGGCGAGTTCGATCGCCTTGACCCGCGCCGCCTGATCGAAGCGGTAGAGCGTCTCGTCGGTGACCCGCGACAGGATCGAGCCGGCCGACTGGCCGTCCAGTCCGCGCACCAGCGCCTCGTAGCCCCAGACGCGCGCGTTGGCGACGTCGACGATGGGCTGGAAGGCCATGGTGAAGGAAAAGTCGAGATCCGCACCGTCGCGGCAGGCTCGGCAGGCGGTTCGCGGTGTGGCGTCCGTCTTCATGATCCGTCTGGGGGCTGGTGTGGAGAGCCGGGTCCAGTCGCGCACCCGTTGCATCCCCCATGACGGCCCCCTCCCCTTAAGAATCCGATACGGCCAGGCTCTTTTCCTTCGAGGCTCCGCGATGACCGCAACCGAGAATTTCCGCTTCGAGACCGATGCCGACGGCATCGCGCTCGCGACCTGGGACATGCCGGGCCGTTCGATGAACGTCATCACCATGGAGGTGATGGCGGAGCTGGAGCGGATCGTCGACGCGGTCGTCGCCGACGAAGCCATCAAGGGCTGCGTCATCGTCTCGGGGAAGAACAACTTCTCCGGCGGCGCCGACCTCACCATGCTTCAGGGCCTCGGGGTCGAGTACGAGCGGCTGAAGGCGAGTGAGGGCGAGGAGGTGGCCATGCGCCACTTCTTCGAGGAGTCGCGCCGCCTTAGCCTCGTGTTCCGCAAGCTCGAGACCTGCGGCAAGCCGTTCGCGGCGGCGGTGCACGGCCTGTGCCTCGGCGGCGCCTTCGAGCTGGCGCTGGCCTGCCACCACCGGGTGCTCGCCGACGACGATAAGACCCGCGTCGGCCTGCCCGAGATCAAGGTCGGCCTGTTCCCCGGCGGCGGCGGCACGCAGCGCGTGTCCCGTTTGATGCAGACCGGCGACGCGCTGCAGATGCTGTTTAAGGGCGAGCAGATCCGCGCGCTCATGGCCAAGAACATGGGGCTGGCCCACGCTGTCGCCCCGGCCGCGGAGATCGTCGAGCGGGCCAAGGCCTGGATCCGCGAGGGCGGCTCGGCGGTGGCACCCTGGGACGTGCCGAAGTTCAAGGCGCCGTCCGGAAAGGTCTACTCCCCCGCCGGCATGATGATCTGGCCGCCGGCCAACGCGATCTATCGCCGCGAGACCCACGACAATTATCCGGCCGCCAAGGCGATCCTGGCCTCGGTCTACGAGGGCCTGCAACTGCCGATGGATCTCGGACTCCGGGTCGAGAGCCGCTACTTCGCCCATATCCTGCGCACCAAGGAGGCGCAGGCGATGATCCGCACCCTGTTCATCTCCATGGGCGAGATCAACAAGGGCGCCCGCCGCCCGAAGGACGTCGAGGCGACCAAGGTCGGCAAGGTCGGCGTCATCGGCGCCGGCTTCATGGGTGCGGGCATCGCCTACGTCACGGCGCAGGCCGGAATGCAGGTCGTGCTGATCGACCGCGATCAGGAGGCGGCCGATGCCGGCAAGGCGCATTGCCACAAGCTCATCACCGGCCAGATCAACCGCGGCAAAGCCAAGACCGCCGACCGCGACGCGCTCCTCGCCCGCATCACCGCCACGCCCGATTACGGCGCCCTGTCCGATTGCGACCTCGTGATCGAGGCGGTGTTCGAGGACCCGAAGGTCAAGGCCGAGGTGATCGCCAAGGTCGAGGCGGCGCTGCCCGCGCACGCGATCTTCGCATCCAACACCTCGACCCTGCCGATCTCCGGCCTCGCCCAGACCTCGAAGCGGCCCGAGCAGTTCGTCGGCATCCACTTCTTCTCGCCGGTGGAGAAGATGCTGCTCGTGGAGATCATCCGCGGCAACCAGACCGGCGACCGCGCGGTGGCCACCGCCCTCGACTACGTGCGCGCGATCAAGAAGACCGGCATCGTCGTCAACGATTCCCGCGGCTTCTTCGCCAACCGCTGCGTGCTCGCCTACATCCATGAGGGCCACAAGATGCTCACCGAGGGCGTGCCCCCGGCGATGATCGAGAACGTGGCGCGGATGGCCGGCATGCCGGTCGGCCCGCTCTCGCTCAACGACGAGGTGGCGCTCGATCTCGGCCTCAAGATCATGCGGGCGACCGAGGCGCAGCTCGGCGAAGGCGCCGTCGATCCGGACCAGAAGCGGCTCCTCGTCGCGATGGTCGAGACGCATGGCCGGCTCGGGCGCAAGAACAAGCGCGGCTTCTACGACTACCCCGAGGGCGGCCAGAAGACGCTCTGGCCGGGGCTCGCCGAGATCCAGCCGAACCGGCTCGACCCGGACGGCATCGACATCGACGAGCTGAAGCACCGCTTCCTCGTGGTGCAGGCGCTGGAGGCCGCCCGCACGATGCAGGAGGGCGTTGTGACCGATCCGCGCGAGGCGGATGTCGGCTCGATCCTGGGCTTCGGCTTCGCCCCCTTCACCGGCGGCGCGCTCTCCTACATCGACTTCATGGGCGCCAAGGCCTTCGTGGCGCTGGCCCGTGAGCTCGAAGCCCGGCACGGCGCCCGCTTCACCCCGCCGGACAACCTCCTGGCGATGGCCGAGTCCGGGGGGCGCTTCTACGACGCGCTGAAGCAGGCGGCATAACGATCCGGCCGGCCCTCCCTGAGTGGGAGGGCCGCTATGCGGAACCGAAAAGCTCCGCTTTCGTTCACCGCCCGACCGCACTGAGTGAACCGGAGTTTCCCGTTGTCGACCCTCATCAAGATCCTGATCGCGTTCTTCCTGCCGCCGATCTCGGTGCTGATGACGCATGGATTCGGGATTCAATTCCTCTTCAACATCCTGCTCTGCCTGCTGTTCTACCTACCGGGCTCGATCCACGCGCTCTACCTGCTGCTGAGCGACCGCTGATCCGCTGATCGAGCGGAGCTGAGCATCCTGCTCGGCTCCCGGACGATCCCATGAGCCGGGCCGCTTCAGCGACCCGGATATCCGAGCCGGTCGATCGAAGGATTGCCGGAGGCCGAGGGCCGATGCTTCGTCTCCTGCTCCCCTCCCTCCTCGCCATCGCCGCGGGCGTCAGCATCGTCGTCCAGCAGGTGCTGAATGCCCGCCTGCGTGCGGATCTCGGCTCCGCGGCCTGGGCCGGTTTCGCGAGCTACGCCGCCGGCCTCGCCTGCATGGCGCTGCTTGCCCTGGCTCTGCGCGATCCCCTGCCCGCAGCCGGCGTGGCGGCGCGGGTGCCGTGGTGGGCCTGGAGCGGCGGCCTGTTCGGCGCGCTCTTCATCGGGCTGGCCATCGTTCTCGTGCCGCAGCTCGGCGCCGCGGCCTTCATCGCGCTTCTCGTCGCCGGGCAGATGCTCGCCTCGGTCACCTTCGATCATTTCGGCTGGATGGCCCTCGCCCAGCGCCCCCTCGACGGTCCGCGCCTGATCGGCGTCGCCCTGCTCGTCGGCGGCGTGATCCTGATCCGGCGCTGAAAGCGGCTTCAGGCGCCGACGGCGTGCAGCGCGATCTCCCGCCGATGCGCCCGGTCGCGATGCTCGATCAGGTAGATCCCCTGCCACGTGCCGAGCGCGAGGCGGCCGTCGCGCACGGGGATGGTGAGGCCCGAGTCGGTCACCATCGTGCGGATATGGGCGGGCATGTCGTCCGGCCCCTCCATGCCGTGGACATACTGCCGGTGCCGCGGCGCGAACCCGTCGAGCGCGGTCATCAGATCGACGCGCACATCCGGGTCGGCGTTCTCCTGGATCGTCAGCGAGGCCGAGGTGTGCCGGCAGAACACGCTGACGAGGCCGGAATGGATGCCGCTCTCCGCGACGAAATCCGCCACGGCCTCGGTGATATCGGTAAAGCCCGGCCCGGGCGTGGCGACCGTCACCCGCGCACTTGCCTGCCGGGTCACTTCGGCCGTCGAAAACCCTTCGAGCGGCCCGATCTTTCCGGCACTTCTGCCCGCCTGTCTCATTCCGATGCCTCCATCGCGGCGCCCGGCGCGACCTCGCGCTCGCCGCGCGCCAGAATCCGTTCCAGCACATCGACCCGGTCGGCCTCCGCGGCCGGCTTGTCCCAGCGGATGCGGCTGACGCGGGGGAAGCGCATCGCCACGCCGGATTTGTGCCGCGTCGAGCGCTGCACGCCCTCGAAGGCGATCTCCAGCACCAGCCCAGCCTCGCGGCCATAGGCGACCTCGCGCACCGGGCCGAAGCGCTTGGTCGTATGGTTGCGGACGTAGCGGTCGAGCTTCTGCAGCTCGGCATCGGTGAAGCCGTGATAGGCCTTGCCGACCGGCACCAGTTCCTCGCCTTCCGCCCCCTCGCGCCAGCAGCCGAAGGTGTAGTCCGAGTAGAACGACGAGCGCTTCCCGTGGCCGCGCTGGGCGTACATCATCACCGCATCGACCACGTAGGGCTCGCGCTTCCACTTCCACCACGGGCCCTTGGGGCGGCCCGGCAGGTAGGGGCTGTTGAGCCGCTTGAGCATCACGCCCTCGATGGCGTCGGCATCCGCGCCGGCGCCCGCCGAGGCCGGGTCGGCGCGGGCGGCGGCTACCTCGTCCCAGGTGGCGAAGGGGACGAGCGGCGACAGGTCGATCCGGGCATGGTCGAGCCGCCGGACCAGGGCCTCCAGCCGGGGGCGGCGCTCGGCGAAGGGCAGCGGGCGCAAGTCCTCGCCCTCGGCCGCCAGCACGTCGTAGGCGCGGACATGGGCCGGGAACTCCTCCAGGAGCTTGCCCGTCACCGCCTTCCGGTTGAGCCGCTGCTGGAGCACGTTGAAGCTCTGGACCCGCCCCTCGCGCAGGATCAGCAATTCGCCGTCGATCGCGCCGTCGAAGGTGATCGCTTCGGCGAGGTCGGGGAACGCGTCGGAAATGTCCTCGCCGGTGCGCGAGTAGACTTTTTGGACCTGCCGGCCCTGGCCGTCGCGCCCGCCCGCGAGCTGGACGCGGATGCCGTCCCATTTCCACTCCGCCGAGAACGCCTCCGGCTCGAGCTTGTCGAGGTCTTCGAACTCTTCCACCGGGTGCGAGAGCATCGGCGGCCGGAACGGGGCCGGGTTTCGGCTCTCCGGCCGCTCGCCCCGGCCCTCCACCCATGCGAACAGCTCGGTGTAGGGCGGTTTCAGCCCGTGCCAGACTTCCTCGACCGCATCCGCCTCGTGGCCGCCGAGCGCGCCGACCGCCGTCTTGGCCAGACGGGCCGAGACGCCGACGCGCAGGTTGCCGGTGACGAGCTTGAGGAGGGCCCAGCGCCCGGTCTCGTCGAGGGCGTCGAGCCAGTGGGCGAGATGCTGCGGCAGTTCGCGCTTCGGGGTGGAGGCGAGCGTTTCGACGACCTCGGCGAGGGTGGGGACGGAGGGCGGCGGGTTGTTGTGGCCCGGACCGGGGGGATCCCCTCTCCCCGCTTGCGGGGAGAGAGCTCTGCCGACCTCGTCGTCGGCAGAGCGAGCCGGCAGGCGACGGTGAGGGGGCGACTCCGAAAGAGCCTCATCCTTCAAGGCCCCCTCTCCCCGCATGCGGGGAGAGGGGTTCTCCTCCGGCCCCGGCCAGATCAGCGCCGTCGTCTCGGCGAGATCGCCGACATAGTTGTGCGAGAGCGAAAACAGCACCGGATCGACCCGCTCTTCCACCAGCCCGCGGATCAGCGCCGGCTTGGCCTCGCGGAAGGTGAGGCCGCCGGTCATGGCGGCGAGCGCCCAGCCGCGCTCCGGGTCGGCGGTGCCGGCGAAGAAATCCTGGAGCAGGCGCAGCTTGGCGTTACGGCGCGGCTCGTAGGCGAGGCGGTCGAGGAGGTGGGCGAAGTCGTTCACGCCGAGGCCTCCTCCATCCGCGGGTCGTGTCCCGGATCGGGCTCGGCCTCGCCGTCGTCGCCATACCCTAAGAGGTGCAGCGGCTTGGCGCGGATGCCGCGCGTGCCGCACCAATGCACCAGCGCGTCCTCCTGGCCATGCGTCACCCAGACCTCCTCGGCCCCCGTGTCGAGGATCGTCCGGCACAGGTCCGGCCAGTCGGAATGGTCGGAAATGACGAGCGGCAGCTCGACGCCCTTCTGCCGGGCGCGGGCGCGCACCCGCATCCAGCCCGAGGCGAAGGCGGTAACCGGATCGGGGAATTTGCGCGACCATACGTCCTGAATCGAGGACGGCGGGCAGAGCACGATGGCGCCGTGCAGGGACTTCCGGTCCGCGGCCACCACCTTCGGCGTCTCGCCGAGCGGCACGCCTTCCCGCTTGTAGAGTTCGGTCAGCTTCTCCATCGCGCCGTGCAGATGGATCGGCCGGTCCCAGCCCTCCTCACGCAGCAGCGCCATCACCCGCTGCGCCTTGCCGAGCGCGTAGGCGCCGACGATGTGGGCGCGCTCGGGAAACAGCGTCACCGAGTCGATCAGCTTACGCACCTCGCCCCGCGTGTCGGGATGGCGGAAGACCGGCAGGCCGAAGGTGGCCTCGGTGATGAACACGTCGCAGGGCACCACTTCGAACGGCAGGCAGGTCGGATCGGGCGCGCGCTTGTAGTCGCCGGAGACGACGATGCGTTTGCCCCCGCGCTCGATCGCGATCTGCGCCGATCCGAGCACATGGCCGGCGGGGGCGAAGAACACGGTGACGTCGCCGATTCGCATCCGCTCGCCCAGCCGCGCCTCCTGGCGGGTCGTGCAGAAATCCTCGCCGTAGCGCACGGCCATGATCCGCAGGGTCTCGGGCGTGGCCAGCACCGTGCCGTGGCCGGCGCGGGCGTGGTCGGCATGACCGTGGGTGATCAGCGCCCGCTCGACCGGCCGCGTCGGATCGACGTGGAAGCGCCCGAGCGGACAATAGAGGCCCTCGCGGGTCAGGGTGAGGAGATCGGAGGCGCGTTGCGACATCGGCCGGGATATAGGGCGGAGGTTTACCAAGGCCGCAAACGCACGATGTCCCGACAGCGCTCCTCCGGCGATCTCCTCGCCGACCGCCGCTACGCCTATGCCGAGGCCTGCCTCGCGGAGGACGACCCCGCCGGGGCGGCGGAGATGGCGGAGCAGGCACTCGAACGCGCGCCCGGCTACGCACCCGCTTGGTTTCTGCTCGGGCGCGCCCGCGAGACCGTGTTCGGGCACAGCCGCGACGCGGCCGACCGGCAAGCGGCGCTCGCGGCCTTCGGGCGGGCGCTCGATCTCGATCCGGAGGATGCGCTGGGCAGCCGCCTGCATCTCGCCGCGCTTGGCGGAGGCGATGCGCTCGCGGCGATCACGCCGGCCTATATTCGCGCGCTGTTCGACGGCTACGCCCCGCGCTTCGAACGGCATCTGGTGGACGAGCTCGGCTATTGCGGGCCGGCGCTGATGGTCGCGGCCCTCGACGCGCTTCCGCGGCCGGACCCGTCTTGTGCGCCGCAACACTTCCCGAACGGGCTCGATCTCGGCTGCGGCACCGGCCTGATGGGGCGGGCGCTTGCGGGCCGGGTCGGGCGTCTGGCGGGTTGCGACCTCTCCCCTGCCATGCTGGCGCTGGCCGGCCGAACCGGGCTCTACGAGCGCTTGGTCGAAGCCGACCTCGTCACGTTCCTCGCGGCCGAGCCGGCGGCCTCCGCCGACCTGATCGTGGCTGCCGACGTCTTCATCTATCTGGGGGATTTGACGTCGGCCCTCTCGGGAATAGCCCGCGTACTGCGGCCCGGCGGGCTGGCCGCCTTCACCGTCCAGTCCCCGCAACCGGAGGAATCGGGCGTCGTGCTCGGTGCCGACGGGCGCTACGCCCATGCCGACACCTACCTGCGAGAGGCGGTCGAGCAGGCTCATCTGGTCATCGCCGAGATGCGCCCGGCGGCCATTCGCCGCCAAAGGAAGTCTAACGTGCCCGGCCGGATCTTAATCCTACACAAACACTTGATCGGAGCCGGTGCAATGGACGCAACCGGACAGCCGTAATACCGTTGTGCTGCGGAGCAACATCAGAGGAACCGATGGCTGACGAGTCCAACAAGGCCTTTCCGGCAAGTCCAGTGACACGTGTACCAATCGCGCTGATGCTCGCGGGCACCGCAGGTGCCGCCGACTCGATCGGCTTCCTCGAATTCTCCCAGCTCTTCATGTCGTTCATGAGCGGCAACACCACGCGGTTCGGCGTGGCCGTCGCCGGCTTCGACTGGGACGGCGCCACCCGGTTCGCCAGCGTGATCGCGCTGTTCTGCTTCGGCGCCTGCATCGGCACGCTGATCGCGGCCTGGTCCGGCCGGTTCCGGCTTACGGTCCTGCTGATCATCCAGGCCGTGCTGTTCGCCATCGGCCTGTTCGTTCCGTTCGGCACCACGGCCTTCCCGCTCCACGCCTACCCGATCGTTCTGGCGCTCGGCATCCAGAACGCGACGCTTCAGGACGAGGCGGGCCGCAGCCTCGCCATCACCTACGTCACGGGAACGGTGGTGCGCTTCGGTGCGGGCATCGCCAACCTGATCCTGCACAAGCCGGCCCCCTCTTTCTGGCTGCAGGCGCCGCTCTGGGGCGCGCTCAGCACGGGCGCCGTGATCGGCGGCTTCCTGCACGGCTGGTACGGCGAGCGGGCCTTCCTGTTCCCGGCCGGACTCGCGGCGCTGCTGGCCGTGGTCTCGCTGGTGCTGACGGTCCTGCTCAAGGACACGCCCTACGTTTCCGGCCTCGCTGCTCCGCAGCCCGACGCGCATCCGGAAGCCAAGCCGACGGCGACCGTTCCCGCCGCCACCTGACGCTCGGCGGCCGTCAATCGTCCCCGGGGCCGCCGCGCAGCCGTTTGACACTGCTGCGGCGGCTCTTTTCGTCGAGGCGCCGCTTCTTCGAGGCCAGTGTCGGCCGGGTGGCGCGGCGCGGCGTCGGCGGCACCGCCGCTTCCGCCACCAGCGCCGCGAGCCGTTCGCGGGCATCGGCCCGGTTGCGCTCCTGCGTGCGGAAGCGCTGGGCGTTGATGACGAGCACGCCCTCCCCCGTCAGCCGCCGGCCGGCGAGCCGCATCAGCCGCACCGCCACCGCGTCGGGCAGGCTGCGGGAGCGGCGCACGTCGAAGCGAAGCTGCACCGCCGTGGACAGCTTGTTGACGTTCTGTCCGCCCGGGCCCGAGGCGCGCACGAAGGCCTCCTCGAGTTCGGCCTCGTCGATCTCGATCTGCGGCGTGCACTGGAGCGCCACGGCGGGTTCCCTTCCCTAAAAGCGTTCGGCCTCAACCGGCCTCGCCCGGCGTTCGGGCACGCACCGCCAGGGCGTGCAGACCGCGCTTGAAGGCGTCGTCGAGAAGTCCGTTGACGATCCGGTGGCGTTCGACCCGGCTCTTCCCTTCGAAGGCCGCCGACACGACATCCAGTCGGAAATGGGTCTCGCCCTCCGGCCGGGCGCCGGAATGGCCGGCATGCAGGTGCGACTCGTCGGTCACATCGAGCGCGGTCGGTGCCAACTCGGCCTCCAGGCGCTCGGCGATCCAGTCCTTCAGGGTCCCGGTCATCATGTCCTCGCTGCGAACGGAAGCGCTACGGCCGTGCATTTGCCGTGTGTCGGAGGCGTTTGCCCGGCGCGGTCCCGGCACAAAAGCGTCAACCCCGGATCGATGCATGCGGCATCAGGCCCAACGGCCTTTTCGTCGGCGCGTCCGCCCCTCATAATCGGCCCGTCATGGATCTCAACTCGCCGCTGTTCGACCGCATCCGTATCAAGCCGACCTGTGACGATCCCAAGCCGGGAGCGAAGGCGGGGGCGAAGGCCGGCGCGCGCGCGAAGGCCGGTGCGGCCACGGCCGAGGCGTCCTGCGAGGCGGAAGGCTGCACCCATCCCGGCCTCTACCGCGCCCCCAAGGGCCGCAGGCAGGAGGGGCAGTACTGGCGCTTCTGCATCGACCACGTGCGCGCCTACAACGCCTCCTACAATTACTTCGACGGCATGAACGATGCCGCGGTCGAAGCCTACCAGAAGGATGCGATCATCGGCCATCGGCCGACCTGGTCGATGGGCATGAACGCGGCGGCCGCCACGGCCGAGGGGAAGGCCAAGGGGGCCCAGCCCGAGGCCGAGCGTGACTGGGCCTATGCCGACCCGCTGGGAATCCTGCGGGCGAACGGGGTCGGCGGCGGGGCGGCCGGCCGGCGTCAGGCCGAGCCGGAGCCGCAGCGTCCCCGCCACTCGGCGGCGGTGCGCAAGGCGCTCGACGTGATGGGGCTCGACGAGACGGCCGACACCGCGGCGATCAAGGCGCAGTACAAGACGCTGGTGAAGCGCTTCCACCCGGACGCCAATGGCGGCGACCGCTCCTTCGAGGAGCGCCTGCGCGACATCATCCGTGCCCACGACGTGTTGCGCGCCGCCGGGCTGTGCTGACCCGCGCCGCTTGGGCCGCCACTCAATCGGGTGCGAAGCCGGGGATGCGAACGGGCAATGCGTCGAATGCCGGTCCGCCCGGCGGCGGGTGGGGCAGCAAATGTCCGCGCGCGCCCTATATTTCTCGGATACCGCTTCTATGTGAAGCCGGCTTCCCCGGATGACTCCTCCGTTTCGCCGAGCCCTCTTTCTGGCTGAGCCCCCTTGGCGATGCCGAGGGGCGGTGATTAAGGAAGACATCCGCCCGCTTCCCTGTGGGCCGCCCGGCAGGTGAGTGACGATTGAAAGCGCGGTCGCGCGGGTTCACGCCCGCTCCCGGCCGCCCCGATGAGGTTCCGTATGCTGTCTGACGAAACGCCCGCTTCCCTGCCCGACCGCCAGGTTTCCGTCCGCGAGGTGTTCGGCATCGACCTCGACCTGAAGGTGCCGGCCTATTCCGAGCCCGAGGAGCACGTGCCGGATCTCGATCCGGACTACATCTTCGACCGGGAGACGACGCTGTCGATCCTGGCGGGCTTTGCCCGGAACCGCCGCGTGATGGTCACCGGCTATCACGGCACCGGCAAGTCGACGCATATCGAGCAGGTCGCGGCACGGCTGAACTGGCCCTGCATCCGGATCAACCTCGACAGCCACGTCTCGCGCATCGACCTCGTCGGCAAGGACGCCATCGTCCTGAAGGACGGCAAGCAGGTCACGGCCTTCCAGGACGGCATCCTGCCCTGGGCCCTGCAGAACAATGTCGCGCTCGTCTTCGACGAGTACGATGCCGGCCGCCCCGACGTGATGTTCGTGATCCAGCGCGTGCTGGAGCTCTCCGGCCGCCTGACGCTGCTCGACCAGAAGCGCGTCATCCGCCCGCATCCGGGCTTCCGCCTGTTCGCCACCGCCAACACGGTCGGCCTCGGCGACACGTCCGGCCTCTATCACGGCACCCAGCAGATCAACCAGGGTCAGATGGACCGCTGGTCGATCGTGACCACGCTGAACTACCTGCCGCACGACCGCGAGGTCGACATCGTGCTCTCGAAGTCGCCGCACTACCAGAGCGAGGGCGGGCGCGACACCGTGAGCCGGATGGTGCGCGTGGCCGATCTGACCCGCAACGCGTTCATGAACGGCGACCTCTCGACCGTGATGAGCCCGCGCACGGTCATCACCTGGGCCGAGAATGCCGACATCTTCCGCGATATCGGCTTCGCCTTCCGGGTGACGTTCCTCAACAAGTGCGACGAGCTGGAACGGCCCCTGGTGGCCGAGTTCTACCAGCGCGCCTTCGGCAAGGAACTGCCCGAGAGCGCGCTCAACGTCGCCTTGAGCTGACCTGACGGCGCCGTCCCCGCCCGCGCCCGGCGTGCGGCGGGGACGGCGCCCCTCTCCCCGTGACCGGGGGCGATCCCCCGGCCGGGCCTCCGAACTCGATCCGGTGGCGTCCGCGAAGATATGGCCCTGACCAACCGCCCCAAGACCGGCGACCGCAAGGAGCCCGGCGCCGAGCCGCTGAAGCGCTCGGTGGCCGGCTGCCTGCGCGCCATCGCCAAGCGGCCCGAAATCGAGGTCACCTATGCCAGCGATCGGCCGGCGCTGATCGGTGACAAGGCGCGCCTGCCGGAGCCGACCCGGCGGATCACCGCCGAGGACGCGGCGATCCTGCGCGGGCATTCCGATTCCATGGCCCTGCGCCTCGGCTGCCATGACACCAGCGTCCACCGCCGCCTCGCCCCCGACAACGCAGCCGCCCGCGCGGTCTACGACGCGGTCGAGCAGGCGCGCGTCGAGGCGATCGGCTCGCGCCGCCTGGAAGGCGTGGCCGCCAACATCACCGCGATGCTGGAGGACCGCTACCACCGCGGTGGCAAGTACGAGAACATCACCGACCGCGCCGACGCGCCGATGGAGGATGCCGTCGCGCTGATGGTGCGCGAGCGCCTGACCGGCCAGAAGCCGCCGCCCGCCGCCGCCCGGATCGTCGAGCTGTGGCGCGAACATATCGAGGCCCGCGCCGGCAAGAACCTCGACGGATTGCTCGGCTCGCTCGAGAACCAGCGCCACTTCGCCCGCTCCGTGCGCGATCTCCTCTCGTCCCTCGACATGGCCGACGAGACGCCTCTCGATCAGGACGACGAGAGCGACGAGGACGAGAACCAAGCCCAGGACGACGAGCAGCAGCCGAGCGAGGGCGAGGCGGAGGAGCAGAGCCAGGGCGACCGCGCCGAGATCGAGGTGACCGACGAGGCCACCGACGAACTCGACGAGGGCGCCACCGAATCCGCCGACGCTCCCTCCGGCGAGCTGCCGGAAGAGGCCGAGGACGCGGAGTCGGAGGAGGCTTCCGAATCCTGGCGCCCGCCGAGCCAGCGCGGCAACGAGCGCACCGGCCCCGACTACAAGGTCTACAACCCGCGCTTCGACGAGACCGTCGAGGCCGAGGATCTGTGCGACGCCGAGGAACTCGCGCGCCTGCGCAGCTATCTCGACAAGCAGCTCGCCCACCTTCAAGGCGTCGTCGGCCGCCTCGCCAACCGTCTCCAGCGCCGTCTGCTGGCGCAGCAGAGCCGCGCTTGGGATTTCGATCTTGAAGAGGGCCAGCTCGATCCGGCTCGGCTCGTTCGCGTCGTCACCGATCCGTTCCAGCCGCTCTCCTTCAAGCAGGAGAAGGACACCGACTTCCGCGACACGGTGGTCACGCTGCTGCTCGACAATTCCGGCTCGATGCGCGGGCGCCCGATCACCGTGGCCGCGACCTGCGCCGACATTCTCGCGCGCACGCTGGAGCGCTGCGGCGTGAAGGTCGAGATTCTCGGCTTCACCACCCGCGCCTGGAAGGGCGGTCAGTCCCGCGAGGCGTGGCTCGCCGGCGGCAAGCCGCCCGCTCCCGGCCGCCTCAACGACCTGCGCCACATCATCTACAAGAGCGCCGACGCGCCGTGGCGCCGTGCGCGCAAGAACCTCGGGCTGATGATGCGCGAGGGGCTCCTGAAGGAGAACATCGACGGCGAGGCGCTGGATTGGGCCCACAAGCGCCTGCTGGCGCGGCCGGAGCAGCGCCGGATCCTGATGGTAATCTCCGACGGAGCGCCGGTCGACGACTCGACGCTCTCGGTCAATCCCGGCAACTACCTCGAGCGCCACCTGCGCTACATGATCGAGGAGATCGAGACCCGCTCACCGGTCGAATTGCTCGCCATCGGCATCGGCCACGACGTGACGCGCTACTACCGCCGTGCCGTGACGATCATCGATGCCGAGGAGCTCGGCGGCGCGATGACGGAAAAGCTCGCCGAGCTGTTCGAGGAGAACACGGGCGCGTCGCGCGGCGGTGGGATGAAGCGGGTCGCCGGGCGGCGCTGAACCGGCGGTTCTCCGGAGCGGCAAAGCTCCGGTTGGCAAGCGGTCTTCGCCGTCCTACCGTGTGGAAGCGTTGCCTCCAGCGAGGACCTTCCGATGTCGGGTGATGTGCGTGGCGTGCCGCGCCTGCTCCTCAGGATCGAGGGAGCGGCGCTGCTCGTCTGTGCCCTCGCCGGGTATGCCTGGATGGGCCAATCCTGGTGGCTGTGGGCGGCCCTGATCCTTCTCCCCGACCTCAGCATGATCGGGTATCTGGCCGGTCCCCGAATCGGCGCAGCGAGCTACAACGCGGCTCACACGACCACGGTCCCGCTCCTGCTGCTGGCGGCCTCACTGGTCCTCGGACGTCCGATGGCAGCCGGGCTGGCTCTCGTCTGGCTGGCACATATCGGGCTCGACCGCGCCGTGGGGTACGGGCTGAAATATGTCGGCGGCTTCAAAGACACCCATCTCGGCTCACTTGGACGGGCGGGAGAGACGTCGCGCGTGAAACTCAGCCGCGTCTAACGTGAGCGCTGGCGCGCGGACGGCTATTTCTTGCGGTCCGAGCCGTCCGCTTCTATGCGGCTCAGGATCATACGGCCCTCGAAGCCGTCGAAGCCGCCGCTATAGGTGAACCGGTTGAGCGCGAGCTGCTGTCGTCGCTCCGAGGTCAACTCGCTGCCCTGATAGAGACGATGTGCGTTCCCGATATGCCGCCGCCCCTTCGCGGGGGGTGTGCTGTACGGCTTCGGCATTCACGCGCTCCCTTCGGTCCTGCGTTCGTGTTCGATTCGCATCTCAAACTAGAGAACGGCACCGCTTCGCGACAGGTGCCACGATCCGGACCGCGTCAGAACGGACTGATCGGGAAAAACCGCAGATACAGCTCGGCGTATTTCCCGTCGTCCCATACCCGCTGCAACGCGTCGTCGAGGGCACGGGCCAAAGCCGCGTCCTCGGTGCGGGTGACGAAGCCGATGCCTTCACCGAAATAGCGATTCTCCAGATAATCGCCGCCGGAATAGGTGCAGCAACCCTCCGCCTCCTGGCCGTTCAGCCAGAGCGCGAGGCTCAAGCCGTCGGCGAACAGGTACTCGACCTCGCCGCGCTTGAGCGCGCTCTGGGCCGCCGAGAGGTCGGTGAAGGTCTTTCTCGTGGCGTTGGGGAAGAAGGCCTTCAGATAGGCCTCGTGAGCGCTGCCCTCGACGATCCCGACGTTCCGCCCGGCGAGTGCAGTCGTCGAGGGGGCGGGCAGGCTGCGGTCCTTGCGGGCGATGAAGCGGGCCGGCCAGCGGAAATAGGGCCGCGTCGCCAGGAACCGCGCCCGCAGGCCCGGCGTCAGGGGCACGGCGGCGGCCACGACGTCACCCTGCTTGTCGGCCAGCGCATCGAGCAACGTGTCGAAGCGGCGCGCCTGCACCGTGCACGTCACCGTTAGCCGCTCGCAGACCGCGCGGGCGAGTTCCACGGCAAAGCCGGTCGGCACACCGTCGGGGCCTGCGAAATGGAGCGGCGGAAACTCGTCGTCGGTCATGAACCGAACCGCCCGACCCGTCTGAGGCGCCTCGACCCGCTCGCCGCGAGCACGGGGATTCCAGAAGTTCGGAATGCTGACCGACGGGGCCGCTGGGTCGGACGGCTGTTGTGCCTGTGCAACATTGGTTAACAAAACGATAAAGGTTGCCGCCAGTATCCGCCGCATCCTGTGGTAGCGGATTGACCCTTCGGTTGTCGGAGTGGAGCAATGCACGTCCATGGAGAGGTCCTGGCCCATGCCCCTCCCTAGCACGGCGCGGGCCCGCGGGAAGCCGTTGCCCTGTCCGACCTCGACCGCCGTCGGAGCAGCCGCGCCGCTCCGCTCCCGCTGGAAATCGGCTTCCTCGCCACCGAGGGCGTGTCCCTCGAGACGCTGAGCCGGGCCGTGATCATCGCCCGTCGCTGCGGCACCGATGCCGCCACGGCCCTTCTCAACGAGGGGCTTCTCTCCGAGGAGGTCTTCTACTGTGCGCTCGCCCGCCGGCTCGGCGCTCCATTTCTCGTTGGGCCTCTCGCGATCGGCGAAGGCGTTCCCTATGCGCGCTGTCTCATCTCCGGTGCCGCGCCGCTCGCGGGCTGCGAGGGGGGCGAAACCCTCGTCGCGGCACCGCGTGGAGCCGCGGTGGCGCGACTGATCGCGGCGGCGGACCGGCTGGCGGAGCCTCCGGCCATCACGACCCCGACGGCCCTGAGGCAGGCCCTGTTCGCCCGGTACGGCGCCGCCATTGCCGAGGACGCGTCCGAGACCCTGGGGCGTCTTCGTCCCGAATGGTCCTGCCGGCCCGGTCCGCTGGCAATCGACCTCGCACTGGCCGGCGGCGTGCTCGCCCTCGTCGTCCTGCTCGCCCGCCTCCCGACGGCGGCGGGCTTTGTCCTGCTGCTGCTGGTGCAGGGTTTAATGCTGGCGCTGCTGACCTTCCGCCTCGCCGCGGCGGCGATCGGTGCCGCCGAGATCATGCGCGCCGATGCATCCGAGCCGCGACCGATTCTACTGACGGACGACGCGCTCCCGACTTACACGGTTCTCGTCGCCCTCTACCGGGAGGCGCCGGTGGTGCCGCGTCTTCTGGGAGCGTTGCGCCGGCTCGACTATCCGGCGGCCAAGCTCGACATCAAGTTCCTGCTGGAGGCCGACGACCACGAGACCGCCGCGGCTTTCCGCGCGACACCGCTCCCGGCCCGCTTCGAGATCGTCACCGTGCCGGAGGGGATGCCGCGCACCAAGCCGCGGGCGCTGAACGTGGCTCTGCCGCTCGCCCGCGGCGAGCACCTCGTGGTCTACGACGCGGAGGATGTGATCTCGCCCGAACAGCTTCGCCTCGCCGCGACGCTGTTTGCCCGCGCGCCGGCCTCGACCGCCTGCCTCCAGGGTCGCCTCGTGATCGACAATCAGGGCGATGGCTGGCTGCCTCGCCTGTTCGCCATCGAGTACGCGGCCCTGTTCGACGTACTCGGCCCGGCCCTGGCCGCGTGGCGGATGCCGACGCCGCTCGGCGGCACCTCAACGCATTTCCGCACCCGCGTCCTGCGCCAGCTCCACGGATGGGATGCCTGGAACGTCACCGAGGATGCCGATCTCGGCCTGCGCATGGCGCTCGCGGGCTACCATGTCGGCGACCTGCCGAGCGCGACCTTCGAGGAGGCGCTCGCCCATCCGCGCAAGTGGCTGCGCCAGCGCACGCGCTGGATGAAGGGCTTTCTGCAAACGAGCTTCACCCACGGGCGGCCGCCCGCTCGACCTCTATCGCCGCCTCGGCGCGGCGGAGAGCCTGTGCGCGCTGGCGCTCCTGCCCGGCACGGTGGTCTCGGCCCTGTTCTATCCGTTCATGCTGCTCGGCGGCCTCGCCGACCTGATCATCCCGGCCGAGGACGGCGACAGCCTCGCCATCGTCAAGCGGGCGGCCTCCACGACGGTGTTCCTCGGCGCGCTCGCGGCGATGTGCCTGCCCGGCCTCGTCGGCTGCCTCCGGCGCGGCTGGTTCGATCTCGTGCCGCTCGTGCTGCTGCTGCCGGTCTACTTCCTTCTCGGCAGTCTCGCGGCATGGCTCGCCGTGTTCGAGTTGGCGCGGCACCCGCACCGCTGGAACAAGACCGAGCACGGGCTGGCCCGCACCTCCCGCACGGGAGCGCTCGCGCGGCGCCCCTCGGCGGCGATCAGATCCGCTTCGACAGCTCCGCCGCCGTCTCCGTTGCCGGCCGGTTGAGGTTGACCGCGCCGACGAAGCCGTTGCGGGCGTCCATCAGGTAGACGAGTGCGGTGTGCTCCATCGTGTAGTCGCCGCTCGAACCCGGCACTTTCTTGGCGTAGGCGCGGAAGGTCTTGACGGTCGCCGCCACCTGCTCCGGGCTGCCGGTGAGGCCGACGATGCGCGGGTCGAAGCTCGACAGGTAGGTCTTCAGCGAAGCGGGCGTGTCGCGCTCAGGGTCGACGCTGACGAAGGCGACCTTCAGCCTATCCGCCTTGGGGCCGAGCGCCGCGAGTACGTCGCTGATCTGCTGGAGCGTGGTCGGGCAGACATCGGGACAATGGGTGAAGCCGAAGAACATCAGGTAGGGCTTGCCGGCAAAATCGCGCTCGCTGATCGTCGCACCGTCCTGGTTCACCAGGGTGAAGGGACCACCGATGCCGCTCGGGCCGCTCTGCGGATGCTGCGGCACCAGCGTCATCACCAGTGCGACGGAGATCGCCACGAGCCCGGCCACGAAGGCGGCAAGCGGCAGGAGAACGCTGCGGGACGGACGCATGGGGGAACGCATGGGAGCCCTCGAAGGCGTGTCTGTGGCGGCGACCCGACGGGCGCGGCGGCCGTATGGAAAGGGCCCGGCACAGGGCATCGCCGAAAGGGGAAGCGGCGGTCCGAGCGTGTCGGGTAATGCCCCTCACATCACAGAGCCGGGGCGTGCCGCAAGCCCGCGCGACGCCGCAAGGCTTAGAGCATCATCCCGAAAGGTGGTTACCGGCTTTCGAAAAAGATGATGCAAAACAAGACGCTAGAGCATCCAGCAGGATGCTCTAGCGTCGCACGAGCCTTCGCAGCAGGGTCAGGAGGCTTCCGCGCGGATCTCGACGTCCTGGTGCGCGCTGCGGGCGTTGTGCTGGCGCAGGGCCTCGCCGACCATCAGGAGCGCCGGCCCTTCGAGTCCCGAGGCTTCGACCCGATCGGCGAGGTCGGCGGCGGTGCCGGCCACCGTCGCCTGCTTGGCCCGGGTCGCGTTGAACACGACGAGGGCCGGCGTCTCGGGTGCCAGCCCCTCGGCGACCGCCCGCTCCAGCAGGACGCGCAGCGTGCGCTTGGGCATGTAGACCACGGTGGTGACGCTGCGGTCGGCGAGCGCGCTCCAGTTCAGATCCTCCGGCAGCGCGCCGCGGCGGTCGTGGCCGGTGACGAATTGCAGGCGCCGGGCCGCGTCGCGATGAGTCAGGGAGACGCCGAGCGCGGCCGCCGCACCCTGCGCCGCGCTGACGCCGGGGACGATGGTGCAGGGAATGCCAGCGGCCTCGCACGCCTCGATCTCCTCGCCGGCCCGGCCGAAGACGAGCGGGTCGCCAGATTTCAGGCGCACCACCTGCTTGCCGGACTTCGCCAGCGAGACCATCAGCGCGTTGATGTCGTCCTGGCGGCATGACGGGCCGTGGCCGGTCTTGCCGACCAGCATGGTCCGGGCCTCGCGGCGGGCATAGTCGAGGATTTCCGGGGCGACGAGGTCGTCGTAGAGGATCACGTCGGCGTTGCGCAGCGCCCGCAGCGCTTTGAGGGTGAGCAGTTCGGCATCGCCCGGCCCGGCCCCGACCAGGGTCACGGCGCCGCCGAGGGGCAGCGCCTCGGCCTGACCCATCAGGTCGGCGAGGTCGGCTTCCGTCGGGGTGCGGTCCGGCTCGGCGAAGGCGCGGTCGGTGAAGCGCTCCCAGAAGCCGCGCCGCTCGGAGAAGCCGTGGAAGCGGGCCGAGACCACCTCGCGCCAGTCGCGGGCGGCCGCGACCCAGTGCTTGAAGCCGCGCGGCAGCATCGCCTCGATGCGCGCCCGCACCGTCTGCCCGAAGACCGGGGCGGCGCCCTCGGTCGAGATGCCGACGACGAGCGGCGAGCGGTTGACGATGGCGCCGAACTTCACGTCGCAGAGATGCGGCCGGTCGACCGCGTTGACGATGGCCCCGGCTGCGCGCGCCGCCGCGACGAAGGCAATGCAATCGTCCTCGTCCTCCATGGCACCGATGGCGAAGGCCGCGCCCTGCAGATCTTCCGGGGTCCAGCGGCGCTCGTGCAGCGTCACCGAGCCGGCGGCGATCTCGGCCGGCACGCCGCGCAGTTCCTCGCTCGGCTCCTCGGCATAGACATCGACCCGGGCGCCGGCGGCGGCGAGCAGCTTCACCTTCCAGGGTGCGCCGCCGTTGGAGCCGGCAAGCACCGCCCGCTTGTCCTGGAGCGGCACGAACACGGGCAGCACCGCCAGCGGCTCGAGGCCGGCGCGGGTTTCGCGGGGTTGGCGGGGCGTGCTCATGGTCTTTGTGTACGACTCGACTCGAGGTTCCGGTCCGCCTCGCTCATCCGAAGAGGCTGCTTTGCAGCACGTCAGGATGAGGGCGAGAGTGGGACCGGGAACCTGAAAACTGCGCCTATGCGGCGCTGCGCGCAAGCGCCGGCGACAGCAGCTTGCGGATCTCGGGGATGCATGAGCCGCAATTCGTTCCCGCCTTGCAGGCCGCGCCCACCGCCTCGACCGAGCCGGCCCCGGCAGCGATGGTCGCGGTGATGACGTCGAGACCGACGCCGTGGCAGGCGCAGACCACCGGCCCGGTCGAGGCCGTCGCCGCCCGGCCCGAGAGCAGAGTGCGCCGGTCGATCGCCTCGATGTCGGGGGCGGCAAACACCCCCTTGGCGAGTTCCCAGTCCGGCCGCCGATCCCCCGGCGCCACACTGAGCGCCGCCACGAGGTGATCGTCGCGCGTGACGACGCAGCGGTAGAGTCCGCGGGCGTGATCGACGTACTCGGCCAGTTCGTGGCCGGGGAACATCCCGCGCACGGACAAAGCCATCTCCCGCGAGCCCTCCTGGGTCGCGAAGATCAGGCCCGAGCCGCCGGAGACGGTCGCCCGTGCCCACCACCAGCCGGCGGGGGCCGCCTGGGCGTCCCGCGTCAGCAGGTAGCCGCGGGAGCGGTAGGCCACGGCCTCGACGCAAGCCGGCGTCGCCTTCAGTTCGGGTTGGCCCGAGACCGGATCGGGGATGCCGCGGGCCAGCGCCGCCGCGCGCCCGTCCGAAGCGGTCATGTCGCTCCAGTGCATCGGCACGAAGATCGAGCCCGGCAGAACGGCGTCCGTCACCGTGACTTCGAGGATCGCGCTGCCGAGATCGGTTGCGACGCGGGCGAAGCCCCCGTCGCTCAGGCGGTAGCGGGCCGCGTCGTCGGGATGGATCTCGACGAAGGGCACGGCGCGGTGGGCCGAGAGGCGCTGGCTTTTGCCCGTGCGGGTCATGGTGTGCCAGTGGTCGCGGATGCGGCCGGTATTGAGCACGAGCGGGCGCTCGGCGGTCACGGGCTGCGCCAGAGCCGGCGGCTGCACCGCGACGAAGCGGGCGCGTTGATCGAAGGTGTAGAAGCGCCCGTCGGCGAAGAGCCGGGCGCGGCCCTTCTTCGCATCCGGGCCGCGCTTCGGCACCGGCCACTGCATCGGCAGATGCACGTCGTAGGCGTGCCGGTCGATCTCGGCGAGGCCGCCGAGATCGAAGTCGCGAGTGCCGTCGTTCTCGAAGGCCGAGAGCGCGGCGTGCTCGCGGAAGATCTCGACCGCGGAATTGTAGGCGAAGGCCTCGCCGTGGCCGAGGCGGCGGGCGACGTCGCAGAGGATCGCCCAATCGGCCCGCGCCTGCCCCGGCGCCTTCAGGAAGGCGCGCTGGCGCGAGATGCGCCGCTCGGAATTCGTCACCGTGCCATCCTTCTCGCCCCAGGCGAGCGCCGGCAGCAGCACGGTCTTCTGACCCGTCGCGCGGGCGCTGTCGCTGGTCGCGACGGCTTCCGAGACGACGTAGAGGTCGAGCCCCTTGATCGCCTCGCGGATGCGGTCGGCCCGCGGCATCGAGACGAGCGGGTTGGTGCCGATCACCCACAGCGCCTTGATCTTCCCGCGCTCGATCGCCTCGAACAGGGCGACCGCCTTCATCCCCTCGCCGGTGATGATGTTGGGCGCCTTCCAGAAGCGGCGGACCCGGTCCACCTCCTCGGGGGCGAAGTGCATGTGGGCGGCGAGCATGTTGGCCAAGCCGCCGACCTCACGCCCGCCCATGGCGTTGGGCTGGCCGGTGAGCGAGAGCGGCCCCATGCCGGGCTGGCCGATCCGCCCGGTGGCGAGATGGCAGTTGATGATGGCGTTGCCCTTGTCGGTGCCCTGCGCCGACTGGTTCGCGCCCTGGCTGAAGGCGGTGACGACGCGCTTCGTTCGGGCGAACAGCTCGAAGAAGGCTTGCACGTCGGCCTCGGCCAGCCCCGTGGCGCGGGCGGTGGCGGCGGCGTCCGGCGCGATCTGTCGGGCGCGCTCCAGGGCGCCCTCGAAGCCGGCGGTGTGCTCCTCGATGAAGCGTCCATCGAGCTTGGCCTGCCCGGCGAGATAGGCGAGCAGGCCGGAGAACAGCGCGGAATCGGTGCCGGGCTGGAGGCCGAGATGCAGGTCGGCCTCCTCGCCGGTCTGCGTGCGGCGGGGATCGACGGTGACGATCTTGGTGCCGCGCTTGGTCCGCGCATCGACCATGCGGCGGAACAGGATCGGGTGGCACCACGCGGCGTTGGAGCCGACGAGCACGATCAGGTCGGCCTCATCGAGATCCTCGTAGCAGCCGGGCACCGTGTCGGAGCCGAAGGCGCGGCGGTGGGCGGCGACCGCCGAGGACATGCACAGCCGCGAATTGGTGTCGACATGCGGCGTGCCGAGGAAGCCCTTCGCCAGCTTGTTGGCAACGTAATAATCCTCCGTCAGGATCTGGCCCGAGAGGTAGAAGGCGATTGCATCCGGCCCGTGCTGCTCGGTGATCCGCCGGAGGCCGCCGGCCACGGTGCCGAGCGCGCCCTCCCAACTCACGGTCTGGCCATCGACGGTCGGGGCGAGCAGCCGGTCGCCGAGATCGACCGTCTCGCCGAGCGCCGAGCCCTTGGAGCAGAGGCGGCCGAAATTCGCCGGATGCTCGGGATCGCCCGCGATCGCCACGCCGCCCTGCCCGTCCGGAGTCGCGAGCACGCCGCAGCCGACGCCGCAATAGGGGCAGGTCGTCTTCACCGCAGGCGCGGCGAGATCGGGGGCGGGCTGAGACATCGCGAATCCTCGGCGGATTTTTTCGCCACACGGACGTTTCGGCAGAGGTCGCAAAAGTCGGGCCGGTCGCTCTCACACCACCTGAAGGTGGCCGAAAGGCCTAGCCGTCTCAGGCGGTTCGGGCCGGGGCTCGTCTGCTATCCTCGGGCGCGCTTCAAGCCGCATGGATATCCGCTGCCTCAGCCTCAGATAGCCCACAAGATCCATCAGGAGAGGAAACCATGAGCGAGTCCGCGATCCCCGCCGCCCAGCGGATCGAGCCCGTGACTGCCGAGCAGGCCGACAATGCCGGCACACCCCTGCGGGTGACGGCGACGCCGGCCGCGCTCGAACTGATCGACGAGCTGAAGGCCGCGTATGGCCCGGTGATGTTCCACCAGTCGGGGGGCTGCTGCGACGGCTCCTCGCCGATGTGCTACCCCGTCGGCGACTTCATCACCGGCGACGGCGACGTGCATCTGGGTCAGGTCGGCGGCGCGGATTTCTTCATCTCGCGCTCGCAGTTCGAGGTCTGGAAGCACACCCACATCATGCTCGACGTGGTGCCCGGCCGCGGCGGCATGTTCTCCCTGGAGAACGGCCGCGAGAAGCGCTTCCACATCCGCTCGCGCCTGTTCACGAGCGCCGAGAACGAGGCCCTGTCGGGCGCCTGCCACCTGTAGCGCGTGGTCCCGAGAGCCGGTGGCCGGCTCTCGGGACGGGAGCGATGGATCAGACGAAGAACAGGTCGCTTACCTTGCCGATCAGCGGCGTGTCCCAGGTCCAATTGGACTGGCCGATCAGGTCGTCCGCGCGGGTCACGTCGAGCGGGGCGGCGCCCTGCCCCTCGGCGACGAGGTGGTCGTTCTTGAACAGGCGCATGTAGCCGCCATCCGTCACGCTAGCCTGCCAGTCCGCGGTCTCACCCTGGACGATCACGTCGTGAGCTGTGATCTGGTGCTTGACCGAGCCGGTCAGAATCTCGAACGCCATGTCGTCGCCGTTCCCGACCTGGCCAACCCAGATGTTGTCGCTGTCCCGGCCGTTGCCGGTGTCGAACAGCCGCTGGTAGTGTCCGCCGGCGAGGTTGTCGAAGCGTGCCTCGGCGAACATCGTGAAGGCGCCGTCGATCTCCGGGATGACGTTGTGCGCCGTCACCGTCAGATCGCTCACCGTGCCGATCAGCGGCGTGTCCCAGGACCAGTTGGACTTGCCGACGAACTCGTTGGCCCGCTCGATGTCCCGCGGCACGACGCCCTGACCCTGGGCCAGCAGCGCGCCGTCCTTGAACAGGCGCATCCAGCCGCCGGCATCGACGTCGGCGGTCCACTCGGCTTCCTGGCCCTGGACGATGGCGCCCCTGGCGACGATGCTGGCCGCCTTGCCGCCGTTGAAGACCGTGAACTCCATGTCGCTCGAGCGGCCGACCTGCCCCAGGAAGATGTTGTCGGAGGCCGGCCCGTTTCCGAAGTCGAAGACGCGCTGCCAGGAACCGCCGGCGAGATCGGCAAACAGCACCGTCGCGCTGGCCGTGAACGCGCCGTCGATGTCGGCGACGTCCGTCGCGATCGGGCCGTCCGCCTCGGGCGAGAGCGCCAGCTCGAACTTCTGGCTGCCGGACGGAAGGGCGCCGACCCGGGCTTCGAGGTGGGTGAACACGCCCTGGGAACCCAGCGCGGTGTCGTCGAAGACCAGCGTTTCGATCGAGGCGAGCGTATCGAGCGCGCCCGTGGCGATGTGCTTGACCGCGAACGCGCTCGCCGTGGTCGAGGCGTCGTAGACGATCGCGTAGTCCCGGCTCTGGCCGGCGAACCGGGCCGCGTCGATGCCCTCGCCGCCGTCGAGCCGGTCGCTTCCCGTACCCCCCTCGAGGACATCGTTTCCGGCATACCCGAAGAGCGTGTCGTTGCCCGCTCCGCCGATCAGGGTGTTGTCGCCGTCGTGACCGTGCAGCATGTCGTCCTTCGATCCGCCGATCGCGGTCTCGATCGCGACGCCGTTGGCGATCAGAAACCCGCCGTTCAGCTTGTCCGAGGTGGACACGAAGCCACCGCCGCCGATCTCGTCCTTCAGCGTGGCGGCGCGCAGGTCGATCTTGGCGCGGCTGCTGCCCACGTACCGGATGGTGTCGTTGCCGCCGGTGTCCCAGATAGTGTTGAAGCCGGCATTCGTCCGGAGATCGTCACCGAACGTGTAGACGGTGTCGCCCGTGTTGGCCGCCCTGGCTCCGTACAGGTGCTGCAGGGCGGCGATGTCGATCGGCATGTAGGAGCCGGCCGACGCGTTCATGAAGGTTCTGCCGGCGTCCTGGGCCCTCGTCCACGGATTGTCCTCGCCCCACACGAAGGAGCTGTACGACATGACGGTGTAGAGCGACGAGTTGATGAAGTTGGTGCCCAGATCGGCCTCCGATCGGACGCCCGCGATGACGCCCGGTTGTTCGAACGGGTGGGCGAGGCCGAGGCTGTGGCCGATTTCGTGGTACCAGACGCTCGACCACTGCCCCCGATAGATGGATTCGGAGGCCGACGCGACGGAGCCGAAAAATCTGACGACGGTGTAGGTGTTGCCGTTGGGCAGTTCCGGATACGGATTCGACGATTGCCCGCCGCCACCGACCTCCAGGATCTGCCCGAGCGTCGATTCCTCGAACGAGGTCTCACGGAAATCCAGATTCGTGAAGCTTGAGACGTTGTCGAAAATCGATTTGTAGAAGCTGCGCCACTACCCTTCGTCGAAGTCGGAGACGCTGTTTTTGTCGATGTCCTGAACTTTGAAGCCGTAATTGAGCGTGTTCTCGCCCCACTTGTAGCGGGTGATCAAGGCGTTGACCAAGCTGCTATCGGACTTCTCGACGGTACTGATTTTGACCATGTCTTGCCCCTGGCGTGCCGCGGATCGTGCGGCAACCCTGGGGCGCAAACACCACGCAAAAACTGCTTTTTGATAGTTTAGATACTGCGGATTTTATCGATCGCGCTTTGCAGCCTGCGGTCGTCACGCGCGGGCCACACCCCGCGTCGGACGCGGCGGCCGGCGGCCGAGCCGAGAGCCGTGCCCGACCACGTGGGGTCGGGTCACACCTCCAAACCTTTGCTGTGACGCGCGTTCTTTCGACGAACCGGTGGCCGATTCGTCGAAAGGCGCCTTAGGCGTCCCGCCGCAGGGCGTGGACCGAGAACAATCCGTCCCGGTCGGTCCAGGCCTCGATCGAGGCCCAGCCGGCGCGGGCGGCGAGCGCCCGGAAGCCGTCGAGCGTGTACTTGTAGCTGTTCTCGGTGTGGATCGAGTCGCCCTCCGCGAAGGCGAAGCTGCGCCCGGCCACGCGCAGGCTCTGCGCCCGGCGGCTGACGAGATGCATCTCGACCCGCGAAGCCTGCGCGTTGAAGAAAGCGCGGTGTGTGAAGCCCTCGACGTCGATCGCCGCGTCCAGCTCGCGGTTGATGCGGTGGAGCAGGTTGAGGTTGAACGCGGCGGTGACGCCGGCGTCGTCGTCGTAGGCTGCCTCCAGCACGTCGCGGTCCTTCACGAGATCGACGCCGATCACCAGCGTCGCGCCCGGGCCGAGAATGCGCCCGAACACGTCGAGGAGGCGCGCCGCCTCGCCGGGCTCGAAATTGCCGATGGTCGAGCCGGGAAAGAAGCCAGCCAGCGCCCGATCGCGGATGCCGTCCGGCAGGGCGAAGGGCCGGGTGAAGTCGGCCACGACCGCCTCGACCGCAAGATCGGGGAAATCGCCGCGCAGGGCCTGCGCCTGCTCCGTCAGGAACTCGCCCGAGACGTCGACGGGGATGTAGGCCGAGAGGCCGGGCAGGTGCCGCAGCAGGCGCCGCAGCTTGGCGGTCGAGCCGCTGCCGAACTCCACCAGCGCCGCGCCCTGCGGCAGCAGGGCGGCCAGGGCCGGGCCCCGCTCGTCGAGGATGCGCAGCTCAGTGCGCGTCGGGTAGTACTCGGGCAGGGCCGTGATCTGCTCGAACAAGGCCGAGCCGGCGGCGTCGTAGAAGTACTTGGCCGGCAGCGCCTTCGGGCTCGCCGCCAGGCCGTCCCAGACATCGGCCAGGAACACGCCGTTTTCCGTAACCGGTTCGGCTCGGTGGGAATCCGTCATGCGGGGATCGATCGTCAAAGGCCTTCTCCGGGACAGCGGGGCAGACGGGTGTGCGGATAGGGTGAGCGGGTGCGTTCAGCTCCCGGCATCGGCGAGCCGCAGGCCCGTGAACTGCCAACGCTGATGGGGGTAGAAGAAGTTGCGGTAGCCGACCCGCGCATGCCCCTGCGCCGTCGCGACCGAGGAGCCGCGGAGCACGTACTGGTTCGACATGAACTTGCCGTTGTACTCGCCCAGCGCGCCGGGCACCGGCCGGTAACCCGGATAGGGGCCGTAGGCACTGCGGGTCCATTGCCAGACGAGGCCGAAAGCGTCGTCGATCAGGCCGTCGCGGGCGGCGACCTCCCACTCGGCCTCCGTCGGCAGGTCGCGCCCGGCCCAGCGGGCATAGGCATCGGCCTCGTAGTAGCTGATATGGGCGGCGGGGGCCGCCGGATCGACCGGCTTGCGGCCGGCGAGCGACATCGTCGACCAGCCATCCGCCTCGCGCCGCCAGTAGCCCGGCGCCTCCCAGCCCTCGCGCTGGAGCGCGACCCAGCCGTCGTTGAGCCAGAGTTCGGGCCGCGCGTAGCCGCCGTCCTCCATGAAGGCGAGCCAGTCGCGGTTGGTCACGAGGCCGCGATCGATGCGGGCCTCCAGCATCAGGACGTCGTGGCGCGGGCTCTCGTTGTCGAAGGCGAAGCCATGACCGTCGTAGCCGATCTGGGTGATGCCTCTTTTCAGGGCAGACTGGCCGGCGGATGCCTGCGCCGCAGGCAAGCTCCAGTGCGCGTCATAAACCGGATCGAGCGGGTTCTGCGCGAAGGCGTGCAGGATGTCGGTGAGCATCAACTCCTGGTGCTGCTGCTCGTGGTAGAGGCCGATCTCCAGGATCGGCAGCGCCCGCGCCAGGGCCTCGTCGGAGGCCTCGCGCAGCCACACCGACACCGCGCGATCGACATGGGCGCGGTAGGCGGCGGTCTCCTGGGCCGTCGGCCGCGTGATCATGCCGCGCATGAAGCGCGGCTGCCGGGGACCGGCCTGCACGTAGTAGGAATTGAACAGGTAGTGCAGGCGCTCGTCGAAGAGGCGGTAGCCCGGCTGATGGTCTCCGAGAAGGAACTGCTCGAAGAACCAGGTCGTGTGCGCCCGGTGCCACTTGGTCGGGCTCGCATCCTCCATCGACTGGATCTGCTGATCCTCGGGCGAGAGCGGTGCGGCCCGGCGCTCGGTCTCCTCACGCACGGTGCGGAAGGCGGCGATCCAGGCATCGCGGTCGATCGGGCGGGCGTCGAGCGGGGGCGGCGGGAAGGCCGCGCCGCTCTCAGGATGGGTGAGACGTGCTGCGCCGGCTGCCATTGTTGGAATCTCTTCCTCCGTTGCGCGCCGGAAATAGACGCCGAATGTCGAATGACAACGTGGAGGCCCGCCAAGCTGTTCGTCGCACCCCTTGTCGCACCCGGCCCGAAGCGCGGCCTTTTTGCAGCCGCAGTGAGGTGTCCTTAACCGTCGCCGACGGACACTCGTTGCCCCACGGTTTCCATGGATGCGCGAGCCCGGGCGGCGGTCATGCGGATCGATCTGATGGCAGGGGCGACCCTTTCGGCGGCATTGCCGGCCCAGAATTCTCAGCCGGTCATTCTCGTCTTCGATTCCGGCCTCGGTGGTCTCACCGTGCTGGAGCAGGTGCGCCGCGCCCGGCCGGACGCGGCCTATGTCTACGCGGCCGACGACGCGGCCTTCCCCTACGGCGCCCTGACCGAGGACCGGCTCGTGGCGCGGGTGATCGCGGTGATGGAGCGGCTGCTGCTGCGTCACGCCCCCGACCTCGTGGTGATCGCCTGCAACACCGCCTCGACCCTGGTGCTGCCGGCCCTGCGTCAGCGCTTCGTCACGCCCTTCGTCGGCGTGGTCCCTCCGATCAAGCCGGCCGCCGCGCTGACGCGGACCCGCCTCATCTCCCTGCTCGCCACCCCCGGCACCGTGGCGCGGGCCTATACCCACGATCTCGTGGCGAACTTCGCGGGCGATTGCGCCGTGACGCTGGTGGGCTCCAAGAACCTCGCGGGCTACGCCGAGGCCGAGATGGCCGGCGAGCCGGTCTCGGACGCGGCGATCCTGGCCGAGATCGCGCCCTGTTTCGTCGAGGGGGCGGACGGCGCGTACACCGACGTGGTCTGCCTCTCCTGCACCCACTACCCGCTGCTGCTGCCCGGTTTCGAGCGCCTCGCCCCGTGGCCGGTCACCTGGATCGACCCGGCCCCGGCCATCGCCCGCCGGGTGATCCAGCTTCTCGGCGAGATGCCCGCGCACGCGCTCGACGCGCCGCCCGCCTGCGCCGTGTTCACCGGCGGGGCCGGGCTCAACCCGGCGCTCGGCCGCTCGCTGGAGCGGCGGGGCCTGTCCGAGACGGTGATCGAGGCGATGCCGCTGACGCTGTGCTGAGACGGGCCGTCAGCGCCTCTCCCACGCCGCCAGTTCCTCCGGCACCAGCGTCGCCCGATCCTGCCGGGCGATGATCTCCGCGAGACCGACCGGCGCGAAATCCCAGGCATCGACGCCGACGTCGCAGGAGCGGGTGGTGTCGGGCAGGGTCGCATGGGTGTGGCCGTAGAGGTGCCGGGTCTCGCGCCACAGGCCGGGCCAGGCCCGGTGGGCGTAGTGCGCGAGGAACAGGCGCCAGGACCGGCCCGCCGCGTCCGACACGGAGATCCGGACGCTTTCCACCGGCGGCTCGGCCCAGGGGAGGTCGAGCACGCGGTTGCTGTCGTGGTTGCCGCGCACCAGCCGCTTGATACCGTTGAGCCGGGCGAAGACGCGGGCGCAATGCTCGCGGCTGGCATGGGCGGCGAAGTCGCCGAGATGCCAGATCTCGTCCGCGGCCGCGACGCGCGCGTTCCAGCGGGCGATCAGCGCCTCGTCATGGGCCTCCACCGAAGCGAAGCCGGTGCGTCGCCGCTCGACGAGCCGGGCGTCGCCGAAATGGGTGTCGGCGATGAAGAGGGTTGCCATGCGTTCTTCACGAAGATGTGAGACAACTCGAAGGGCTCGGCGGGGCGTGTACGGATCCGCGGGCGCGACGATCCCGGCTCGCTTGACGCAGCCGGGCCTCCATCGCAAACAATAACAAAAGGTACAATGATGCCGATCCGCGAGCCGCAGCTAATTAACTGGCGGGCTAATCACCGCGGATGTGTCGAAATGCGCATCATTTTTCACAGGACTTGTGGCGAAGTGTCACCTGTGTCGCTCGGCGCACCAGTACAAACGTGCTAGCGCGGCGGGCATGCCGGTCTGGACAAAAATCCTCATTGTCGTCGCCATTGCCGTGATCCTGACGGCATGGGGATGGATGCTGGACTTGAGCCTGTCCGCCGCCCATGCGTGGCTTCTCGACCGGATCGGCCATACGGGGATGCGCCTTCTGATCGGGATGATGGTGTTCGCGGGGGCCTGGGCCCTCTGGAAGGAGACGGAGGATCGATGAGCCGCCCTCTCGCCGTCGCGCTTCTGGCGCTGTCCCTCTATCTCGGCGTTCTGGATTGCGCCTTGAGTCTCAGCTTCTCGATGGTCCATGCGTGGCTGCTCGATCTGGTCGGCCGAACCGGCCTGTGGCTCGTGATTGCGGCCACCCTGTTCGGCGGCACTTGGGTCGTCTGGAGCGAGCAGGAAGACGGCTGACGGCCGACGTTCGAACGACGTTCTAGAACCGGTCGATCACCGCCGCGCCCCAGATCAGGGCCGCGATGACCTGCGTCAGGAACGCCCCCGCCGAGGCCAGATCCTTCACGATGCCGATCCGCTCGTGCCGGCCGGGATGGAGGTGGTCGCACAGCTTCTCGATCGCGGTGTTCAGGAGTTCCGCCCCGAGCATCAGCAGCAGGCTGGCGATGAGCGCCACCCGGACCCACAGATGGCCGCCGAGAGCGAGCGCCACGGGTAGGCCGAGCCCCAGCAGGACGAGTTCGAGCCGGACCGCCCGCTCCGTGCGCCCGCCATGGACGAGACCGCGCCAGGAATTCAGGAAGGCGAGGTAGAGCGCGGTCACGGTCGCTCTCCCGGAACCGCCCGGGCGATCCACTTGGCGAGGATCGGACCAGTCGCGAGCACGACGAACAGGCGCAGGGTCTGCACCGCCAGCACGAAGGACACGTCGGCCCGCGACCCGACGGCGATGATCGCCACCGAATCGAGCCCGCCGGGACTGGTGGCCAGGAAGGCGGTGAGGAAATCGATCGGGAGCCAGTGCGTCAGGACCCAGGCCCAGACGCCGCAGAGCAGGATGATCCCGATTGTCGCCGTCAGCACGCCCGGCAGCGCGTGGAGTGTCTCGTCCAGGGTGCGCCGATTGAAGCGCAACCCAACATACCAGCCGATCGCCGCGTAGGCCGCGTCGAGCACCGGCGCGGGCAAGGCGATGTCGATGAAGCCGGCGGCGTGCAGGCCCGCGCCGAGCAGCATCGGCCCGATCAGGGGGGCAGAGGGCAGCCGCAGCAGCGATGCGAGGCCGAACCCGGCGGCGGCGACCGCGATGGTTGCCGCGAGGCCGGGCCAGTTCCACGTCTCGCCGGACGCGCCCGCGCCGGCCGGGCCGGCGACGTCGGCGAGGAGGCGCGCGGCGAGCGAGGCCGAGAGCACCACGGCGGCGACGCGCACGTACTGCATGAACGCCACCAAGCGCGGGTCGGCGCCGTAATCCTCCGCCATCGCCACCATGGCCGCGGCCCCGCCCGGCGAGGAGCCCCAGGCCGCCGTCGTGCCGGGCAGGACGCGCAGCCGCGTGAGCGCCAGCCCGGTGAGCGCGCCGGCCGCGACCGTCACGCCGACGACCGCGAGGATGATGAGGCCGTCCTCGCGCAGGGTCGCGGCGATCTCGGTGGTGGCGGAGCGGGCGACGAGGCAGCCGATCACCGCCTGCGCCGCCAGGAAGAGCGGCCGGCCGAGCGAGAGCCCGGCGCCGCGAACCCCGAAGGCGATCGCAGCGAGCATCGGCCCGAGGAGGAAGGCGGCGGGGAAATGCGCGCGGCTCAGGCCATAGGCAAGAGCGGCCGAGACGGCGACGAGCGCCGCCCAGCGCAGGAGGATGCGGGTCTCGGGCACGGGCCTGGATGCTGGATGGCGCGCAGGAAGAGGAAGAAGAATTGCGCGAGGCTCGCGCTACACGCTCTTCCCCGAACTGTCACGGCGATCGCAGGAAGCCGCCAAGCGGCTTCGAGCGATTGGCCTTCGGGATGCTGCCACCGGGGTGGGCGTCAGGCGGTCCACCGTTCCCGCTCGCCGGGCGGTGGGGCACCATAGGCTTCATCCTCCCGGCAGGCGGCGGTGCCGGGCGGGGCGTGCGCCCGGAAGAAGGCCGCGAGATGCGCAAGGCCCGCCGCCCGCGGATCGCTGGAACGCCATGCCAGTGCGAGCGTGCGGCCGGGGCCCTCGCCCTCGAAGTGGCGCACCACCGTGAGCCCGGTCGGATCGGGGCCGGAGGGAATCGCCAAAGCCGGAATCAAGGTATAGCCGGCGCCCGCCGCCACCATCGAGCGCAGGGTCTCGAGGCTGGTGGCGTGGCGGCCCGCGCCGCGCAGGGTGCCACAGGCGGCAATGGTCTGGTCGCGCAGGCAATTGCCCTCGTCGAGCAGCAGCAGGTCCGGCCCGTTCAGGTTTTCCGCTCGCGGCGGAGCGCCCTGGGCGAAGGCGTGGTCCACCGGGCAGGCGAGCCGGAACGGCTCGACGAAGAGCGGCGAGATGGTGAGCCCGGAGGCGGCCACCGGCAGGGAAACCAGGGCCGCATCGATCCGCCCGTCGCGCAAGCCGTCGAGGATCTCGGCGGTGCGCGCCTCGCTGAGCGCCAGCGTCAGCAGCGGAAAATTCCTGGCGCAGCAGGCGCAAAACCAGCGGGAAGTAATAGGGCCCCAGCGTCTGGATCGCGGCCAGCACCAGCCGGCCGGTCAGCGGCGAGCCGCGCCCCTCGACGGCGAGTGCCAGCAGGCGCTGTGCCTCGCCCAGCACCACCCGGGCCTGCCGCACGATCCCCTGCCCCGCCACCGTCAGCAACACGCGACGGTTGGATCGTTCGAACAAGGTCAGCCCGAGCGCGTTTTCCAGTTTACGAACCTGCACGGAGAGCGTCGGCTGGCTCACGTTGCAGCGCTCGGCAGCCCGGCCGAAATGCCCTTCATCGGCAACAGCGACGACATATTCGAGATCGCGCAGGGACAACCCGGAAAGATTCATAGGCTGCATCTATCACAGCGTTTGTGACGATGCATTTGCTAATGGGTCATGCCTGGGTCATACCATCGAAACAGAATGGTTCCAGGCTGTGCGGACGCGCCGAGCGATCCACCCTGAAGCCCCTGCCTCCCAAGGAGAGAGTGACGCATGAGCGAGAACCGTCCGATTCTGACGACCCGTCAGGGCCATCCGGTCCGCGACAACCAGAGCACGCGTACGGTCGGCGAGCGGGGCCCGGCGACGCTCGAGAACTACCAGTTCATCGAGAAGATCACCCATTTCGACCGCGAGCGCATTCCGGAGCGCGTGGTGCATGCCCGCGGCGCTGGCGCCCATGGCTGGTTCGAGGCCTATGGCAAGATCGGCGACGAGCCCGCGTCCAAGTACACCCGCGCCCGCGTGCTGAACGAGACCGGCGTGAAGACGCCGATGTTCGTGCGCTTCTCCACCGTGGCCGGTGCCAAGGAAAGCCCTGAGACCGAGCGCGACCCGCGCGGCTTCGCGGTGAAGTTCAAGACCGTCGACGGCAATTGGGACCTCGTGGGCAACAACCTCAAGGTTTTTTTCATCCGCGACGCGATCAAGTTCCCCGACATGATCCACGCGTTCAAGCCGGACCCGGTGACGAACCGCCAGGAGGCGTGGCGCTTCTTCGACTTCGTGGCCCAGCACCCCGAAGCGATCCACATGGTCACCCACCTGAAGTCGCCGTGGGGCATTCCGGCCAACTATCGCGAGATGGAAGGCTCGGGCGTCAACACCTACAAGCTGGTCAACGACCAGGGCGAGGCGGTGCTCTGCAAGTTCCACTGGGAGCCCAAGCAGGGCGTGCGCAACCTGACCTCGGCCCAGGCGTCCGAGATCCAGGCCAAGGATGTCGGCCACGCGACGCGTGACCTCTACGACAACATCAAGGCCGGCAATTTCCCCGAGTGGGAATTCTGCGTGCAGATCATGCCGGACGGCCCGAACGACCACCTGTCGTTCGATCCGCTCGACGACACGAAGCTTTGGCCGGTCGAGGATTTCCCGCTGCTGCCGGTCGGCCGCATGGTGCTGGACCGCGTGCCGGACAACTTCTTCGCGGAAGTCGAGCAGTCGGCCTTCGGCACGGGCGTGCTCGTGGACGGCATCGACTTCTCGGACGACAAGATGCTCCAGGGCCGGACGCTGTCCTACTCGGACACGCAGCGTTACCGCGTCGGCGCCAACTACCTGCAACTGCCGATCAACGCGCCGCAGCCCGGCGTGAAGGTCTATTCGAACCAGCGCGACGGCCAGATGACCTACAGCGTCGATGGCACCGGCCCGAACCGCCACATCAACTACGAGCCCTCGACGCTCGCCGAGGGCCTGCGCGAGGCGCCCAAGCCGGCCAAGGATTACCACCAGCCGGTCCAGGGCAATCTCGGCCGCTACCAGACCTCGCGGACCGAGGACGACTACACCCAGGCCGGCGTTCGCTACCGCTCGTTCCAGGATTGGGAGCGTGAGGATCTGATCGCCAACCTCGTGGCCGACATGAAGCAGTGCCCCGAGCCGATCCAGCTTCGGATGGTCTGGCACTTCTGGCACGCCGACGAGGATTACGGCCGCCGCGTTGCCGAGGGCGCCGGGATCGATCTGGAGAAGGCCAAGGCCCTGCCGCCGCTGCCGGGCCGTGCCGCCCCGCATAAGCGCCTCCAGGCTGAGACCTACACCGATGGCAGCACCGCCGCGCACAAGGTCGCCGCCGAGTAAGGCGAACGGCCGAACGACGTAAAAAACCCCGCTCGACCATCCGGTCGGGCGGGGTTTCTTTTTGGAAGAGGGCGGGAGCCCCAAGCTGAGGCTCCCATCATCTCAAAGCCTTACGGGCAGGAGCGACGCACGCCGCGGCGGACGATGTAGGTCTGCGTCTGCGGGTCGTAGGTCTTGAAGCGGCGCGCGCACTCGGCCACCAAGTCCTCGTCACCGCCGGGCGCGACACCGGTGGTCACCGTCTCGGTGCCGTAATAGCCAGCCGGTGCGTAGTAACCGTCATCGTAGCCGTATCCGCCATAGCCGTAGCCCGGATAGCCGTAGCTGCCGTAGAGGCTGCCCGCCGCGAGTCCGAGACCGGCGCCGAGTCCCAGCCCGAGGCCAACACCACCGTAGCCGTAACCCCGGCGATAGTAGCCGGCATTGCGCCAGCGGTTGCCGCCGTACCAGCCGCGCTGGCCGCCGTAGCCCGGTCGCACGCCCGCCACGCCGTTGCCGAAGCCCGGACGACCTGCGCCGAAGCCAGGGCGGCCGCCAAAGCCATCACCACGGAAGCCGCCACCGGCGAGGCCAACGCTGCCGCCCCGGAACCCGCCGCCAGCGAGACCCGCTCCGCCACCGCGGAAGCCGCCCCCGGCCAGACCGGCTCCGCCGCCTCGGAAACCACCACCGCCGAGCCCGGCTCCACCACCGCGGAAGCCGCCCCCGGCAAAGCCGCCGCCGCGACCGAACCCGCTCACACCGCCTGCACCGAGCGCGCTACGGAAATTGCCGCCGCCGAGGCCGCCGGAGCCGCCGACACCGATCGGGCGCGCATCCGCGCTGGCCGGAAGATAGGCCAGGGCGCCCGCAAGGACGGCCGAGGCCAGGAAAATCTGTTTCATCGTCATTCCCTTGGAATTCGAGAGAATGGCCTGCACCGGTTTCCACCGGCGAAAAATGGGCCGTTATCTTAAGAACGCCGGGCGATGACGGATGATCCTACGGCCAAGATTGCGCGAATGTCGCGTATGCGTTGCAATTCACGCGCGGTCGTCTCGAAAGCTCCGCAGCCTCACCTTGGCCGTTACGTCCGGCGGCGGCGGGCGGCGAGCGCGATCAGGAGGCAGCCGATGAGGCCGGCCCCGAAGGGAAGATCGCCGAAGGCGGCGTAGAGGGTGCGACCCGGCAGCCTTGCCGGCAGCCCCGCATCGAGCACGCCCTCGATCCCGAGCGGAAGGCTCGCGATGACCCGGCCATGGGCGTCGACCACCGCCGAGATGCCGGAATTGGCATCGCGCACCAGCGGCAGCCCCTCTTCCACCGCCCGGAGCCGGCTCTGCGCGAAGTGCTGGCGCGGGCCCGGCGTATCGCCGAACCACGCATCGTTGGTGAGGTTGAGGATCAGCCCCGGCACGGCGGGCGCACCCTCGGCCGGATCGGGCGGCAGGATCGCGCCGGGAAAGATCGCCTCGTAGCAGATCGTCGCCGCCACCGGCGGCAGGCCCGGCACGTTGAGGATGCGTTGGCCGGCGCGATCTCCGGCGGTGAAGCCACCGGGGATGGAAACGAACTGGCGCAGACCCAGAGCTCGCAGCAGCGCATCGAGCGGCCCCGGCAGGTATTCGCCGAAGGGGACGAGGTGGACCTTGTCGTAGAGGTCGCCGAAGCGCCCGCCCGCGCCGATCGTCAGGATTGAATTGAAGAAGACGGCGTTCTCGCGGGTCAGCCGCTCGCCATCGGGCAGTTCGCGCACCCGCGCGGCGCCGGTGATGAGCTGCTTGCCCTCGGGCAGCGCCGCGCCGATCCGGCCGAGCGCCTGCGGATCGCGCTGGATCAGGAACGGGAAGGCCGATTCCGGCCAGATCAGGTGGGTGACGTCGGCGATGCCGGTGCGGTCGGGCGAGAGCGCGCGGTCGCTGAGTTCGAGATACTTGCCGACGATCCGCTCGCGGTTCTCCGAGCCGAACTTGTCGTCCTGCGGGATGTTGGGCTGGATCAGCCGCAGGCGCACGCCCGCCACCGTCGGATCGGGCGCGGAAGGCAAGCGCCCGGCGCCGTAGGCGGCCAGCCCCGCGAGCGCGACGAGGGCTGCCAGTACCGGCCCGAACCGGCCCCGCGGTGTCGCGCCGGTGGCGAGCGTCGCGGGCGCGGCGGCGATCAGCACCGCAAGCAGCGTCAGGCCATAGAGGCCGACGAGCGAGGCGGCTTGCATCGTCCAGAGGTTGCCCCCGAGCGCCATGCCGAGGGTGTTCCAGGGAAAGCCCGTCAGGATATGCCCGCGCAGCCATTCTGCGGCGGCGAGCCCGAAGGCGAGCGCCGCGATGCGGGCGGCCCCCCGCGACCAGACGAGGCGGGCGAGGGCAAAGCCCGCGGCGAAGAACAGGGCGAGCACCGCCGGCAGGCCGACGACGCCGAGCGGCAGCGCCCAGGCGAACTGGTCGGCCTCGACGAGGAAGGCGGCGCCGAGCCACCACAAACCGGCGGTGAAGTAGCCGAATCCCCAGGCCCAGCCGATTCCGGCACAGACGCCCAGGGTGCGCCGGCCGGAGCCATCGATCGCCGCGCCGTCGATCAGCCAGACGGCGATCGAGAGCGACACGACGAGTGCGGGGAACAGCCCATAGGGCGGCATCGCCAGCGCGCCGAAGGCGCCGGCCGCGACGGCGATCGCGGCCCGCGTCCATCCCTGGCTCAGGATGATCCGGTGCGCGATGGCCTCGAAGAGGCCGATCCGCGCCGCAGCCGGGCCTGTTCCGGCGCCGGCTGCGCGGCCCAGCGGAGCGGTCATGCCGTGTCGCTTCGATTCCGTTGTGTCTTCAGCGCCCGGCCTCGGCGGCCTGCGCTGCGTCCGTGTCGGGTGCCTGCGGCGCCGCCGGGCGGGGCGGCGGCAGGGCGAGCGGCACGACGGTGCCGATCTTGGCCGGCGCGCGCTGGAGCTTGATCCGCTTCACCCGCCGGGGATCGGCGTCGAGCACCTCGAACTCGATGTCGTCGGGACCGGGGATCCGCTCGCCGCGCGCCGGAACCCGGCCGGCCAGCGTCACGATCAGGCCGCCGATCGTGTCGATCTCTTCGGCGAGTTCCCCGAAGGCGGCGGCGAGATCGAGGCCGGTGGCCGCCGACACTTCCGCGAGCCCGGCGCGGGCGTCGGCGATATAGGCCTCCGTCTCGCCTTCCATGCGGTTCACGAGCTGGCCCTCGGCCACGTCGTGCTCGTCCTCGATGTCGCCGACGACCATCTCGATCAGATCCTCGATCGAGATCAGCCCGTCGGTGCCGCCATACTCGTCGATGACCAGCGCCATGTGGGTGCGCGTGGCCTGCATCCGCACCAGCAGGTCGATCGCCGGCATGGAGGGGGGCACGAACAGGACCGGGCGCTGGATGCGGGTGGAGGCGAGGGTCGCGGTGAGATCGACCTTGCCGAGATCGAGGCTGCGCAGGGCGCCGCGGGCGGAGGCCGTGCGGCGCGGGCGCGGCGTGGGCTTGGCCTCGGCGCCGGTGGCGACCACAGGCTGCGGCGCGGCCCGGCGCGGGGCGGCTTCCGCCTGGGTGGCGAGGTATTCCACGAAGTCGCGGATGTGGACCATGCCGCGGGGATCGTCGAGGGTTTCGCCGTAGACCGGCAGGCGCGAATGGCCGGCGGTGCGGAACAGCTTCAGGAGATCGCCGAGGCTGGTGTCACTGGCCACCGCCACGATGTCGGCGCGGGGCAGCATCACATCGTCGACGCGCACCTTGTGCAGCCCGAGCACGTTCTTGAGCATGGCGCGCTCAAGGGGAGAGAAGGCGTCCTCACCCGTGTCGGGCTCGGCCAGGGCCTCCTCGATGTCGGTGCGCAGAGAGTCGCGCGGACGCATTTGGAAGACGTTCAGCAGACGATCGTACCACGCCTCGCGTGGGGGCGGTTCGGCGTCCGCGGCTGGCGCGGCCAGGGCCGCGCCGCGACTTCGGTCGTTGGTCATGGGTCTCTAGGTTGGATTCGGCGGGAGTGCCGGAGATCAGTCGTCGTACGGGTTTGGAACGCCGAGTGCGCGGAGCGCGGCGACCTCGAGCGCCTCCATGGCGTCGGCCTCAGCCTCGCCGGTCTCATGGTCCTGTCCGAGAAGGTGAAGGGTGCCATGGACGAGGAGGTGGGCGAAATGGTGCTCGAAGGGCTTCGACTGCTCCGCACTCTCGCGCACGAGCGTGTCATACGCAAGAACCACATCGCCGAGGGGTCGCGCCACGCCCGGCTGGAACGGTTGCTCCGCGGCCGGAAACGATAACACGTTGGTGGGTTTATCCTTGTTCCGCCATGTGCGGTTGAGCTCCTGGACGGTGGCGTCGTCGGCGAGCAGGACGCTCACTTCGACGGGGCCGGCGGCCGAATCGGGTAGAATCGCCAATCCCGCCTCGACGGCCCGCAGCGTGAACGCCTCCAGCTCGGGGATCGCCTGTTCCCAGCGCGCATCCTCGACGGCGATGTCGATCTCGTTGTCGCTCATGTGTGGGTTCTGGTCGGTACCGTCAACGGCCGTGCGGTGCCCCGTGGGCCGCCGCGATTGATGTCGTCGCTCACGCCAGCGGTCGCCGCCGCGGGTTCGGGTTGCGGTCGGCCTCGCCCTCGCCGTGGGCGGCGGATTCGTAGGCGGTGACGATGCGGCGCACGAGGTCGTGGCGCACCACGTCCACGTCGCGGAAGCGCACGCGGCCTATGCCCTCGACGCCGTCGAGCACGTTGACCGCCTCGACGAGGCCGGACTTCTGGCCCGGCGGCAGGTCGATCTGACTGGGATCGCCGGTGATGATCATGCGGGAGTTCTCACCCAACCGGGTCAGGAACATCTTCATCTGCATGGAGGTGGTGTTCTGCGCCTCATCGAGCAGCACCACGGCGTTGGTCAGCGTGCGCCCGCGCATGAAGGCGAGCGGGGCGATCTCGATGATGCCGGTCTGGAGGCCGCGATCGACGTGACGCGCCTCCATGAAATCGTAGAGCGCGTCGTAGATCGGGCGAAGATACGGATCGACCTTCTCGCGCATGTCGCCGGGCAGGAAGCCGAGCCGTTCGCCGGCCTCGACGGCCGGGCGCGACAGGATCAGCCGCTCGGCATGGCCCTGCTCCAGCAGCGAGACGGCGTGGCCGACCGCGAGCCAGGTCTTGCCGGTGCCGGCGGGCCCTTCGGCGAAGACGAGTTCGTTGGCGCGCAGCAGCTTGATGTAGTCGCTCTGCGCGGCGTTGCGGGCGCGCACGGCGCCGCGCTTGCGGGTGGCGATCTGCTCGAACTGCTCGCGGCCGTTATCCGTCGCGATCTCGGCGGAGGGGAACAGGTTGCCCTGGACGGTGACCTCCTGGATCACCCCGTCCACGTCGCCGAGGGTCAGGGTCGTGCCGGCCTTCTGCACCCGCGTGTAGAGCCGCTCGAACACCCGCCGCGCCTTCTCGGCGGCCTCGGGCGAGCCCTTGACTACGAGGTGGTTGCCGAGCGCCGTGCCGGTGATGCCGAGGCGCCGCTCGATATGGGCGACGTTCTGGTCGTACTGGCCGAAGACGAGGCTGGCGAGCCGGTTGTCGTCGAAGGTGAGCGAGACCTCTACGGCCTCGGCGAGACCCGGACGCCCCGGTGAGGGGCGGTTGTTGCGGCCGGCAGGGCCACGGGCGGACGCAACGTCAATCGGCACGCGAGAGATCCGGCATGGTGATGGGCCTCATATAGGTCACGCGGCCGCCGCCGCACCCTCCAGCGCTTCGCCGAACAGGCTGTTGGAGCCCGCACGCGTAATCCGCACCGGCACGACTGTGCCGATAGTCGAGGCCGGCGCATCGAACTGCACCGCCTGGAGATGCGGTGTCTTGCCCGCGACCTGACCGGGATGCCGACCGGTCTTCTCGACCAGGATCTCGGTGAGCGTGCCGACGCTCGCCGCGTTGTAGGCGTGGCGCTGGCGGTCGAGGAGGTCTTGGAGGGCGGCGAGCCGCTCGGTCTTCAGCGCCTCCGGCACCGCATCCTCGCGTTCCGCAGCGGGCGTGCCGGCCCGCGGGCTGTACTTGAACGAGAACGCCGCCGAAAAGCCGATATCGGAGACGAGCCGCATGGTCTCGGCGAAATCGGCATCGGTCTCGCCGGGGAAGCCGACGATGAAGTCCGAGGACAGGGCGATGTCGGGCCGCGCATTCCGGATACGTTCGATCAGCCGGCGGTAGGCGTCACCCGTGTGGCGCCGGTTCATCGCCTGGAGGATGCGGTCCGAGCCTGACTGCACCGGCAGGTGCAGGTAGGGCATCACCAGCGGGTTCGTCGCATGGGCAGCAATGAGATCGTCGGCGAAATCGTTCGGGTGGCTCGTGGTGTAGCGCAGGCGCAGGAGGCCCGGCACCGCGGAGAGCGCGTCCATCAGGTGGCCGAGCGTCGCGGGTGCGCCGTCCGGCCCGTCGCCGTGATAGGCGTTGACGTTCTGGCCGATGAGGGTGATCTCGCGCACCCCGCCCTCGACGAGGCGGCGCGCTTCGTCCACCACCGCCGCCACCGAGCGCGAGACCTCCGCACCGCGGGTATAGGGCACCACGCAGAAGGCGCAGAACTTGTCGCAGCCTTCCTGCACGGTGAGGAAGCCGGTGACGCCGCGGTTGCGCCGGGCGGGCAGGTGGTCGAACTTGTCCTCAGCCGGAAATTCGGTGTCGACGACGCGGGTCTCGCGCGATTGGCGCAGCAGGTCCGGCAGGCGGTGATAGCTCTGCGGGCCGACGACGACATCGACCGCCGGTGCGCGCGAAAGAATCTCGCGGCCTTCCGCCTGGGCGACGCAGCCCGCGACCACGATGCGCGTCTCCTGCCCGCTCTCGGCCCGCTCGCCCTTGAGCACACGCAGGCGCCCGAGTTCGGAATAGACCTTCTCGGCGGCCTTCTCGCGGATGTGGCAGGTGTTGAGGACGACGACATCGGCCTCCTCGACCGTGTCCGTCGCGCTGTAGCCCTCGGCCGCCAGGACGTCGGCCATGCGGCCGGCGTCGTAGGCGTTCATCTGGCAGCCGTAGGACTTGACGTAGGCTTTCTTCAAGATCGCAACCCTGCCGCCGGCGGGCGGCGATTTTTGACGATTTTTTGCTCGACAGGCCCTCTATCACGGTTCGGCCGCCGACACGATTCTCTCAGCGGTCTGAACTTTCGCCCCTTCGAAAAGGTCCGCCCGTGAGGCTTGCCGAAGACCCCGCCTTCTTCGCCCTGCTGACCGGGAGCTTCCTGCGCCTCGTCGGCCGCCCGCTCGTGCCTGAGCCGGATCTCGGGCCGGACTGGCTCTACGCGCAGGCGCCCTTCGCGGTGCTGGCCCACGATACGGGCGCCGACCCGCTCTTCGTCTACGCCAACCGGGCGGCGCAGCGAGCCTTCGGCTACGGCTGGGATGAGATCGTCGGCATGCCGTCTCGGCTCTCGGCCGAGGCGCCGGAGCGGGCCGAGCGCCAGCGCCTGCTCGATGCGGTCGCCCGCGACGGTTTCGTCTCGGATTATGCAGGCATTCGCGTTGCCAAGGATGGGCGGCGCTTCCCGGTCACCGCGGGCATCGTCTGGCAACTCGTGGATGAGGGCGGGATCGTTCGCGGCCAGGCGGCGACCTTCCCGCTGCCGGCCTGACCAGTCACACCGCGGCGATGCCCGGCGCCGAGACGTCGGCGCCCTCCCCGATCGTTTCCGGCGCCGCCGGTACCGGACGGGGGGCGGCCCCGCCGAGGTGGATCTGGCGCAGGCCCTGCCGCACGGCGGCCTCGGCCTGCAGCGTCGCGACCTTGCGGTCGGTGGCGGCCTCGAAGGCGATCGGTGCGCCCCAGTTCACGTGCACGTCGATGGGGCCGCGGCTGGCGAACAGGGCGAGATGCGGCGGCAGTTCCATGTCGCCGTACCACGCGATCTCCGGCCGCTCGGCGCGGGTCACCGGCAGGCCATTGCGGCGCGGGTAGCCCAGCGCCAGGGGCTGGAGCCGGATGCGCGCGAGTCCGCCGGTCTCCGCCGTCAGCGCCGTCCGGGCGGCGCCGACCAGCGAGGAGCGGAACGGCAGCAGGCGTAGGCCATCGCCGGTGGTGCCCTCGGCGAACAGCACGATCAGGTCGCCATCCGCGAGCCGTTGCCCGACCGTGGCGTTGACGCGGGCGGTCGCCGTCCGCTTGGACCGCTCGATGAAGACGGTGCGTTGGAGCTTGGCCAGCAGGCCGATCAGCGGCCAGCCCGCGATTTCCGACTTGGCCACGAAGGAGAGCGGGCGCAGCGAGCCGAGCGCGACGATGTCGAGCCAGGAGACGTGGTTCGAGAGCACGAGCGCCGGCTCGCCCGGCTGCGGCGGCGTGCCGCTCTGCGTCACCCGAACGGAGAACAGGCGCAAGAACAGGCGGTGGAACAGCATCGCGATGCGCGCCGCGACCCAGCCCCGGCCAAAGCGCAGGCTGAGCCAGTGCGGCCCGATCACGATCAGGAAGGCCAGCGCCTGGACGAAGAGGCGGAGGCCGATGCCGACGCGCGTCATCGGGCGGATGCGCTCTCGCAAAGCCTCACGACAGCGTCGCGCTCATGGTCAGCGCCGTGGCCCGGCTGCCGTCGGGCAGCGGGTAGTAACCCTTGCGCTCGCCGACCTTGAGGAAGCCATGGCGGGTGTAGAGCTTCAGGGCCGGCGTGTTGCCCTCGTCCACTTCGAGATGGACCGTGCGGATGCCGGCATAGGTCAGCGCATTCAGGTGCTCGCGCAGGAGCCGGTGGCTGTGGCCGCCGCCGCGGGCGGAGGGTGCCAGAACGATCGTGAGGATCTCCGCCTCGTCCACGGCCTTGCGCGACAACACGAAGCCCAGCAGCGCGTTGCCCCGGCGCAGGGCATGCGCCTCGATCGAGCGCTCGCACAGCATCCGCTCGAACTCGTGAGCCGCCCAGGGGCGGGCGAAGGCGGTGGCGTGCAGCTTTTCCAGGTCGGACGCCTGACCGGCGTCCCGCAGTGGCGCGACGTAGGGCACGGAGCCCCAGGCGTCCCACCATGCGGACCACCAATCGAGCGGCCAGAACGGGGAGACGGTCCGCGTCATGCCCTTGCGAGCCTCGCATGATGCTGCGGCTGGGCGTCGGGCCCACGCAGGTAGAGGGGGCGCGGCAGCGCCTGGTCCGGATCGGCGACGAGCCCGAGCGAGGCGACCCAGGCGATCTGCGGCGCGCCGGTCTCGGCGACCTCGACGGCGATGCCGGCGGAAGCGGCCGCCGCCGCGAGCGCGGGAGCGCCGGAGCCGGTGAGGATCGCCCGTCGCTTGCCGAGCAGGGTCACCGCTTCTTCCAAAGCGATGTGCCGGGGCGGAATCACCGTGCCTTCCGTCACGCTCATGGCCTGGAGGTAGACGGCGCCGTGGCGCGCATCGATCGCGGCGACCACCGTATCGTCGCCGTTGAGGGCGAGTTGCGGCGCGAGCAGGGCGGACAAGGTGGTCACGCCCACTACCGGAAGGCCAGCGGCGAGCCCGATGGCGCGGGCGGCGGAAAGCCCGACGCGCAAGCCCGTATAGCTTCCGGGCCCGACCGTGACCGCGACCCGGTCGAGTCCCTCGAAGCCGCCCTCGACCCGGGCCATGACCCGCTCGATCAGTGGCAGCAGCGCTTCGGCATGGCCGCGCACGAGCGGCATCGACTCCTCGGCGAGCAGGTCGTCGCTGTCGTCGGTGGCCACGCAGGCAGCGCAGGCTTCGAGCGCCGTATCGATGGCAAGGATCCGCAAACGTCGATTCCATCCGGCGGCGGGCCTCGAGCGCCCGCCCTCCGGCTCTTCTTAGGACGAAACCGCCCTCCCCGTCAGCGCATCCGCGACCGGACTCCCCAAGGAAGCGGTGCGGTGTTGCGCCGATGTCAGGGAAAACGCGCGGCGGGGCCGCCGATCAGATCGCCTGCACTTCCCGCACAGAGGGGAGGAAGTGGCGGAACAGGTTCTGCACGCCCTGGCGCAGGGTCGCGGTGGAGGACGGACAGCCCGAGCAGGCGCCCTTCATCTCGAGGTAGACGATGCCGTCGCGGTATCCGCGGAAGGTGATGTCGCCGCCGTCGCCCGCCACCGCCGGGCGCACGCGGGTCTCCAGCAGATCCTTGATGGTCACCACGGTGTCGTGGTCGGCCTCGTCGTAAAACTCCTCCGTCTCGTCCTCGGCGAGCGCCGTGCCCTCGGCCAGCACCGGGCGGCCGGACTGGAAGTGGTCCATGATCGCGCCGAGCACGGCGGGCTTCACCTGCGGCCACTCGTTGACGCCGTCGGCCTTGGTGACGGAGATGAAGTCGTGCCCGAAATAGACGCCCGAGACGCCGGGCACCGCGAACAGGGCGGTGGCGAGTGGCGAGCGCTCGGCGCTCGCGGTGTCGCGGGCCTCGAAGGTCCCATCGGTGAGCACGACCCGGCCGGGCAGGAACTTGAGCGTGGCGGGGTTCGGCGTGGCTTCGGTCTGAATGAACATGTGAAGAATCCTCGGGTCCGCTGGCGCCGGTTCAAGGCCGGCCGGGATCGGTGCCGGGTTCGACCGGCACCGCTTTCCATGTGGACCGACAGGGACGGATTCTCAACCGCTCCCGCGACTTGTTGGACAGCGATAACCGGTGTAGGAAGCCCGTTCATCACGCATATCGTTCGTATCCGCGCCTGAGGAAGGAGCCGCCTCGCATGGCTCGCGTCACCGTCGAAGACTGCATCGAGAAGGTCGAGAACCGCTTCGAGCTGGTCCTGCTCGCCAGCCACCGGGCGCGCCTGCTCGCCGCCGGCGCCCCGCTGACCGTGGAGCGCGACCGCGACAAGAACCCCGTCGTGGCCCTTCGCGAGATCGGCGATGAGACCATCACGGCGGAGGATCTCAAGGAGCAGCTCATCCACTCGATGCAGAAATACGTCGAGGTGGACGAGCCCGAGGCCGAGACCGTGCCGCTCCTGTCGAGTTCGCCCGCCGCTGCCGCGGTGGCGCCCCAGTCCTCCTCGGACGACAAGAACGTGCAGTTCGACTTCATGAGCGAGGAGGATCTCCTCCGCGGTCTCGAGAACCTCGCACCGCCGACCGAGACCGACGACGAGAACGAGTAAGCTCTTTTCGCGCTCCACCTGACGCTTCGCGCCCGCCCTCGGTCCCCGAGTGGCGGGCGTTCGCGTGTTTCGGGGTGAAGCCCCATCCTGGCGTCCATGCGAGGGAGGCGGAGCCGTCGCGCTTTCGCCGCGACGCCATGGGTCTGGGCAAATGCGCGCCGATGCAGGAAGGTGTCGGACGAGCGACCGCGTCCGTCCGGGCCGGGCCCCCTTGAGAGTGCCGCACGAAACGCCCGACCGCCGATCCTCGCCCTTCTGAGGCACGGCGGCGGAGCGGGCGTCTTGCGAGCGACACCGAGCAGATCGAGAGCAGGATCCTTCGGCGGATGATGCGCCAGTACGAACTCGTCGAGCGGGTCAAGCGCTACAATCCTGCCGCGAACGAGGCGCTTCTCAACCGCGCCTACGTCTACGCCATGCGGGCGCACGGCACGCAGAAGCGCGCCTCCGGCGATCCGTTCTTCGCCCATCCCCTCGAAGTCGCCGCGATCCTCACCGACCTGCGCCTCGACGATGCGACCATCGTCGCGGCCGTCCTGCACGACACCGTCGAGGACACCGCCGCCACGCTCGACGAGATCCGCGAGATCTTCGGGCCTGAGATCGGCGCACTGGTGGACGGGCTGACCAAGCTCAAGCGCCTCGACCTCGTCTCGAAGCGGGCGGTGCAGGGCGAGAATTTCCGCAAGCTCCTCCTGGCGGTGGCCGAGGACGTGCGGGTGCTTCTGGTGAAGCTTGCCGACCGCCTGCACAACATGCGCACGCTCCACTTCATGCGCGACGACAAGCGGGCACGGATTGCCGAGGAGACCCTCGACATCTACGCGCCGCTCGCCGGCCGTATGGGCATGCAGGAGCTGCGCGACGAGCTGGAAGACCTCTCGTTCCGCACGCTGAAGCCCGAAGTCTACGCCACCATCACCAAGCGGCTCGAAGACCTCTCGGCCAAGTCCGGCAGCGTGATCGAGAGCATCGAGCACGACCTCACCGCCCGGCTCGCCGCGCGCGGCATCGCCGCTCACGTGAAAGGGCGCCTGAAGAAGCCGTTCTCGATCTGGTCGAAGATGGAGCGCAAGTCGGTCGCCTTCGAGCAACTCTCCGACATTGTCGGCTTCCGCGTGATCGTCGGCACCCTGGCCGAGTGCTACGCGGCGCTCGGCGTGGTGCATACGAGCTGGCCGATGGTGCCGGGCCGCTACAAGGACTACGTCTCGACGCCGAAGCAGAACGATTATCGCTCGATCCACACCACGGTGATCGGGCCGAAGCGCCAGCGCGTCGAACTGCAGATCCGCACCGCCGAGATGGACGAGATCGCCGAGTACGGCATCGCCGCCCACGCCCATTACAAAGGAAGCCGGCAAGGAGGGCGTGGAGGGCGAGGTCCACCCCCGGCTCGCCACCGAGAGCGGTGCCTACCAATGGCTGCGCCGCACCATCGAGCTTCTGGCCGAGGGCGATTCGCCGGAAGAGTTCTTGGAGCACACCAAGCTGGAGCTGTTCCAGGATCAGGTGTTCTGCTTTACGCCCAAGGGCCGCCTGATCGCCCTGCCGCGGGGCGCCACGCCAATCGACTTCGCCTACGCGGTGCATACCGATGTCGGCAACACGGCGGTCGGCGCCAAGATCAACGGACGGCTCGCGCCGCTGCTGCACGAACTCGCCAACGGCGACGAGGTCGAGATCGCCCGCTCCGACGGCGCCTCGCCGCCGGCCGCGTGGGAATCGCTCGTCGTCACCGGCAAGGCGCGGTCTGCGATCCGGCGGGCGACCCGCGCCGCCGTGCGGCGCCAATATGCCGGTCTCGGCCGCCAGATCCTCGACCGGGCCTTCGAGCGGGCCGGCAAGAGCTTCTCCGAGGAGAAGCTGCGTGGTGCGCTGCCCCGGCTCGCCCGCGCGAGCACCGAGGACGTCTTCGCCGCCGTCGGGCGCGGCGAGATGTTCTCCGGCGATGTGGTGAAGGCCGTCTATCCCGACTTCAAGGAGGAGCGGCGCGCGGGGGCGAGCGGCGGTCCGGCGGCCAACGGCGCGGCGGGGCGCCTCACCCGTTCCAAGGATCAGACCATGCGGCTGACCTTCTCGGGCGAGGCCGAGGCGGCCTCGGCCTTGGCGAGCATCCCGATTCGCGGGCTCGCCGGCGACCTGCCGGTGAGCTTTGCCCCGAACGGCGGCGCCCTGCCGGGGGATCGCATCGTCGGCATCCTCACGCCCGGCGTCGGCGTGACGATCTACCCGATCCAGTCCGCCGCGCTCGCCGCCTTCGACAACGAGCCCGAGCGCTGGCTCGACGTGCGCTGGGATGTGGAGGGCTCGCAGGAGCGCTTCCCCGCCAAGCTCGCGCTGGAATCGATCAACGAGCCCGGTACGCTGGCGCAGATCGCCCAGGTCATCGCCGAGCATGACGGCAACATCGACAATGTTTCGATGAAGCGTCGCACGCAGGACTTCACCGATATTTCGATCGATCTCTCAGTGCCGGACTTGAAGCACTTGACCGCCATCGTTGCGGACCTGCGCGGCAAGCGCTCGGTGAGCCGTGTCGAGCGGGTGAACGGCTGACGGTCGATCCTGTGGGCGCCGCGTGCCGGAACCGATGCCGGGACACGTCATTCCGTCATCGGATCGGTCTATGGACGGCTGGGCCTGCGACGCGCTTTTCCGGAGCGACCCCCATGAAGCTTTCCCTGGTCACTGCCGTCATCCTCGCAGCTTGCATCCCGCTCGCTGAAGAGGCCGGCGCGCAGGATCTGCAGCCCGGCATGCGGACGATGCTCCAGCGGGGCGGCGCCGAGGGTCTGCCGCTCGTCCCCGTCCATCCCGACGATCTGGATGACAGCAAGCTGCAGCCGGGCATGCGCACGATGATCCAGCGCGGCGGAAGCGAGGGCGTGCAGCTCGGCGCGCTGCTGCCCCGCGCCTACGATCCCTATGACGGGCCGGACTACGATCCGTCCTATCCCCCGCCCGCCTACGAGACCCGTCCTGATCGGCGCCATGAGCCGCTTCGCGCGCGGAACTAGCGTTTCGGAGCTGCGTCACCGAGGGGAATGGCGGTTCGGCGACGTACGGCGAGGTCCGACGAAGCCCGATCCTGCCCGTCGAGTCGTCATCGTCCGAAGACCGGCAGCCGTCATCGCGGTCGATGCGCTCCCGGTTGATGCGTTTGGCCGTCGGCTTGCGCGCTGCCTGCGCCGCTGCAAGAAGCAGCGGAACACGGTTTGGCGAGCAGGTGATCATGACGCCGGAAGAAGTTCTCGAAGAGTTCCGTTCCGCAGGGGCCTTGCTGCAGGGACACTTCATCCTCAGCTCCGGCCTGCGCTCGCCCACTTTCCTGCAGAAGATGACGATCTTCTCCGATCCCGCGCGCACCGAGCGGCTGTGCCGGGCGCTGGCCGAGGTGATCACGGCCCGCTTCGGCCGGATCGACATCGTGGTTTCTCCGGCCATCGGCGGCATCATCCCCGGCTACGAGACCGCCCGCCATCTCGGCGCCAAGGCGATCTTCGTCGAGCGCGACCCCGGCGGTCCCTTCACCCTGCGCCGCGGCTTCTCGATCCCCGCCGGCACCCGTGCCGTCATCGTCGAGGACATCGTGACGACGGGCCTCTCGGCCCGGGAATGCCTCGCCTCGCTGAAGGATGAAGAGGGCGAGGTGGTGGGGGCCGCCTGCCTGATCGACCGTTCGGGCGGACGCGGCGCGATCGGCCTGCCGCTCCTGTCCCTGGTCACGCTCGACATCCCGACTTATGCGCCGGACGCCCTGCCCGCTGAGCTGGCCGCCATCCCCCCGGTCAAGCCGGGCAGCCGAGCCTTGCCGAAGCCCTGAGCCGGCGCGGGACGGGCCCTGGTTCGGCTGCGAAGTTTCCGCGCCGGCAGCCCATGTCAATTCCCTCGCCGCGGCAACTTCAGGTATGTAAATACTGCGGCCGATCCCTGTTTACGCCGTGTCGCAACCGCTAGTGCGAAAATTATCGCGCAGAATACGCTCTGGGTTGCGTCAAAATCATCTTCGTTTGGATTTGGCGCGGGCGGCCTTAACTCTTTCTGGCGCTTGACAGGGATTGCCGGCTCGGCCACCACAAGGGGGATTCGGGCCGGACTCTGCTACGCTGTTCCGAGTCCTGCACCTTTCAGACACCGCAATCTTGTTGGCCGGATTACGCTCTTCCGAACGGAAAGTGTGTCTCGGCATACAGGAATTGCTATGCGTCGAGAGTGCAGGGATGCTGAACTTCGGCAGCGCATTGAATCCACGGTTTCATGTACTGCATTCATGTCTGAATTTCTAGAAACAAACTTTTTTATCTCAAGCACACGGACCTATCGATGAGTGATAAGCAACGTACCGCAGTTTTTTATCGACGGCGCAAATCTGTATGCGACCACGAAGGCGCTCGGTTTCGACATCGACTACAAGCGACTGCTCAAGGATTTTCAGAGCCGCGATAATCTCATTCGCGCTTTCTATTACACCGCAATGATTGAGGATCAGGAGTATTCCTCGATTCGCCCGTTGATCGATTGGCTCGACTATAATGGCTACCGGGTCGTCACCAAGCCGGTGAAGGAGTTCACCGACTCCGCCGGGCGCCGCAAGATCAAGGGCAACATGGATATCGAGCTCGCCATCGACGCGCTCGAACTGGCCCCGCACATCGACCACATGGTGCTGTTCTCCGGCGACGGTGATTTCCGCTCGCTCGTGGAGGCAATCCAGCGCCGCGGCGTTCGCGTCTCCGTCGTCTCCACCATCCAGACCCAGCCGGCGATGATCGCTGACGATCTGCGGCGTCAGGCGGACGAGTTCATCGATCTCGCCCATCTCGCGAGCCGGATCGGCCGTGACCCGAGCGAGCGCACCACCCGCGCGCCCGGCGACGGCCCCCGCCGCGACTTCGCTGAGCGCGCGCCCCGCCCCAATCCCGGTCTCGAGAGCCGCTACGGCATCCGCCCCGGTGCGACCGACGAGGAAGCGGAAGGCTGAGCGGAGCCTTGATGCTCGGATCGCGGTGACGGGCGAAGGCCCGTCGCCGTCGATGGCGAGGCTGCGCCGAAATCATCCAGCGCCCTACCCTATCAAGATAAGACGCGCTTCGTCTTGCGGTGACGGCGGAGCGCGTCGGGCTCGGTTGAGGGCATCGCCGTACGGACGGCGACGGCATGCCCCGGTGCCGAAAACGCCGAGGGCTTGAACTCAGCCCTTGTCACGCATCAGGCGGGCCTTGTCGCGATCCCAGTCGCGCTGCTTGACGCTCTCGCGCTTGTCGTGGAGCTGCTTGCCCTTGCCGAGGCCCAGCTCGACCTTCGCCCGGCCCTTGTCGTTGAAGTAGATCTTCAACGGAATCACCGTGTAGCCCTGGCGCTGGGTGGCGCCGATCAGCTTGTTGATCTGGCGGCGGTGCAGCAGCAGGCGGCGGGGCCGCTTGGTGTCGTGGTTGAAGCGGTTCGCCTCCAGATATTCCGGAATATAGGCGTTGAACAGCATCAGGTCGTTGCCAGACGGCCCGGCATAGGACTCACCGATCGTCGCCTTGCCGCCGCGCAGCGATTTCACCTCGGTGCCGGTCAGCGCGATGCCGGCTTCGAGCGTGTCCTCGATCGCGTAGTGGTAGCGGGCGGAGCGGTTGTCGGCGACGACGCGCCGGCCGGGATCGGGTTTGGGTGCCATTCGTCTTCAGGTTCGTGGTCAGGCGACAGTCCACCGGTGTGGGGATTGCCACCGATATGGGGACCGCCGCGTTCTCCGGCGAGGCTTCCCGCCGGATCTTCTCGGATCAATCCGACGGCTTCAGATCAGGCCGGCATGGGCGAGCGCGGCATCGACCGCCCGGCGGCAGCCTTCGGTCGCCGGCACCAGCGGCAGGCGCACCTCTTCCGACATCAGCCCGAGGCGCGAGAGAGCGTATTTCGCCGGCACCGGGTTCGATTCGTAGAACATCTGCACGTGCAGCGGCATCAGCCGGTCCTGGATCTTCAGGGCCTTGGCGTAATCGCCCGCCAGCGTCGCCTCCTGAAGATCGGCGCAGAGCCGGGGTGCGACATTCGAGACCACGGAGATACAGCCGACCCCGCCATGGGCATTGAAGCCGAGCGCCGTCGCATCTTCGCCAGAAAGCTGGATGAAGTCTTCTCCCAAAGCCTGTCGTTGGAGGCTGACACGGTCAATCTTGGCCGTGGCATCCTTCACGCCGGCGATGTTCTTCAGTTCGAACAGCCGCTTCATGGTGTCGACGCTCATGTCGACCACGGACCGGCCGGGGATATTGTAGATGATGATCGGGATGCCGACGGCGTCGTTCACCGCCTTGAAGTGGGCGTACATCCCCTCCTGCGTCGGCTTGTTGTAGTAGGGCGTGACGGTGAGCACCGCATCCGCGCCGACACTCTCGGCATGACGCGCCCGCGCGACGGCCTCCCGCGTCGAGTTCGATCCGGCGCCCGCGATCACCGGCACCCGGCCGGCGGCCTCGGCGACGCACACCTCGACCACGCGGTCGTGCTCGGTGTGGCTCAGCGTCGGGCTCTCGCCCGTCGTGCCGGTCGGCACCAGGGCGTGGGTGCCCTGATCGATCTGCCAGTTCACGAATTTCCGGAAGGCCAACTCGTCGAACTCGCCGTCGCGGAACGGGGTCGCGAGCGCGGTCATCGAGCCGCGAAGGCGGGCGTGGGTATCGGTCATCCTGGCGTTCCCGGCCGTTCTTCTTGCCTGTTTTCTGGCGTGCCCCGGTGGCTGCGGCCGCGTACGGGCCGCGCTTGGGACGCGCGAGACATAGGCCCTCCCCCGTCCGCGCGCAAACGCTTCGCTTGCGCAGTTAATGCCATCTTAACGGACCGAGGCCCAGCTTAAGGCTTGGCCTCCGGTCGGGGTGTCTCAGATCATGGCGTTGCCCACACGCTCCCTGCCCCTGCTCCTCGGCCTGTTGCTGTCCGGCACGGCCGTGCTGCCACAGCGCGGCGGGGCCATCGAACTCCGCAACCCGCAGCCGGCCTCCGCCCCCGCCGCCCCCGCGAGCGACGCCACCGCGCCCGCCGGGCAGCCGAGCGACGGCCAGGGCCCCGCCTCGGATCCCGTCGCGGCGGACGCGCTGCGCCTCGATCCGAGTTCCGGCGAGGCCGCCTCCGACAAGCCGCTGCCCGCCGCGGCGTCCTCCTACGCTTCCACCGAATCGGATGGCCCTGTCGCTTTCCCGCTGCCCGATGCGGCCGTGTCGCCGGCCGCCCCCTCCCCTGAAGTGCCGGACCCGGCCCGGCCGGTCGCGTTCGGCGAGACCGATCTCGGCCAACTCCGCGAGACGATCGACCTCTATCGCAAGGGCAAGGTCTCCGACGGCGACCGGCTCGCCGCAGGCTTCTCCGATCCGGCGGCACGGGCGCTGCTCGAATGGGTCGCGATCCGTGCGGGCGCCGGCGTCAGTTTCGAGCGGGTCGTCGCCTTCTCGCGCGCCAATCCCGATTGGCCGGCGGGCCCCCTGCTGCGCCGCCGGGCCGAGGAGCGGCTGCTCACGGAGAAGAAGAGCCCTGCGATCGTGCGCGCCTATTTCGCGAGCGCCAAGCCGGCGAGCGCGCCGGGCAAGTTCGCCCTGGCCCTGGCCCTGCGCGCCGACGGGCTCGACGCGGATGCGGCCGAACTCGTGCATGATCTGTGGCGCGAGGAAAGTTTCGGGCGCAGCCTCGAGGCCAAGGTCACCGACGCCTTCCCCGGCGTGCTCACGGTGATCGACCACCGCTACCGGATGGAGCGCGCCCTCCTGAAGGAGGATTGGGCCACCGCCGCGCGCGCGGCCGACTATGCCGGCGGCTCCTATGCCAGCCTCGTGCGCGCCCGCCGGTCGGTGCAGGGCAAGGCCGGGGCGGGCGGCCGCGCTCGCGGCGGTGCCGCCGTCGTTGCGCAACGATTCGTCCTACCTGCTCTCGCGCGCCCAGTATTTCCGCCGCGCCGACAAGGCGCCGGAGGCGGCCAAGGTGCTGCTCGCCGCGCCCACCAACCCGGAGGTTCTCGCCGACGGTGACACGTGGTGGGTCGAGCGCCGGATCGTCGCCCGCAAGCTGATGGATGCGGGCGAGACCAAGACCGCCTACGCCGTGGCCGCCGCGCATTCCGCCCGCACCTCCGAGAAGCGGATCGAAGCCGAGTTCCATGCCGGCTGGATCGCGCTCCGCTTCATGGCCGACCCCGCCGCGGCTGAGCGGCACTTCGCGCAAGCCGCGAGTGTCGCCGAGACGCCGATCTCCCTGGCGCGGGCCGCCTATTGGCAGGGCCGTGCGGCGGAAGCCGCGGGCAAGACCATCGAATCGAAGGGTTTCTACGAGCGCGCCGCGCTTCAGCCGATCGCCTATTACGGGCAGCTCGCCCGTGCCCGTCTCGGCCAGCACAGCCTGCCCCTGCGCCGGGCCGCCGAGCTGAGCCCGACGGCGCGCGCCGCCTTCGACGACCGGCTCTTCATGCGCGGCCTGAAGCTTCTGGCCGCCGCCCAGATGAAGGACTTGGCGCTGCCGCTCTACATCGACGCCGCGCGCTCGCTGACCGAGGAGGCGCAGGTCAACGCGCTCGGCGAGACCGCGGTGGAGATGCGCGATGCGCGGGCGCTGGTCTCCATCGGCAAGCTCGCCACGCAGCGGGGGCTGGCACTGGACACCCATGCCTACCCGACCATCGGCATCCCGAATTACGAGACCTTCACCGCGGTGCCGCAGGTCGAGCGCGCCATGGTCTTCGCCATCGCCCGGCAGGAAAGCCAGTTCGATCCCCGCGCCCAATCCGGCGTCGGCGCCAGGGGGCTGATGCAGATGATGCCGGCCACCGCCCAGCGCACCGCCAAGCGCGTCTCGACTTCCTACGAAACGGACCGGCTCACCAGCGATCCCGCCTACAACGCGCGGCTGGGCCAAGCCCATCTCGGCGAGCTGATGGAGGACTGGAAGGGCTCCTACATCCTCGCTTTCGCCTCCTACAACGCGGGCGGCGGCAACGTGAAGAAATGGGTCGATGCCTATGGCGACCCGCGCCGGCCCGATGTCGATCCGATCGACTGGGTCGAGCGCATCCCCTTCACCGAGACGCGCAACTACGTGCAGCGGGTGATGGAGAACCTGCAGGTCTACCGCAACCGCCTCGATGGCAAGAGCGCGCTGATGATCGAGCGCGACCTCGCCCGCGGTGCCCGCACCGCCGTCAGCGCGGAGGCGCAGCCGGTCACGCCTTAGTGGCGTGACCCTGGTAGTGCCGGTCACGCCGTTGTGGCGTGCCTCTGGTAGTGACTGCGAACCAGCGCCTCCACGAAAGGCCAGAGACCAGGGATGCCGCGCTCGATCACCGGCTGGTATCGCGCCATCACCTGCGCCTCGGTGAGGCCGTTCTCGACCCAGGTGCCGCCCTCGGTCAGCGTGTTGAGCAGCAGCGGCTGGAGCCGGTCGAGTGCCTTCGCGAAGCGCGCCTCCGCCGTCTCGCTTGCCTCGAATTCCCGCCATAGCGCGATGAAGCGGTCCCGCTGCGGCTCCGGCAGGAGCCCGAAGATCCGCGCGGCCGCAGCCTCCTCGACCAGCGCCAGGGCAGCGGCGTCGTAGGCGCCGTGGATCGGCACATCGCCGGCATCGACCTCGACGATATCATGCACCAGCAGCATCGCGATGACGCGGTTCAGGTCGAGGCCGGGCGCGCGATCGCCGAGAACGAGCGCGAACATCGCCAAGTGCCACGAATGCTCGGCCGAGTTCTCGCGGCGACGCTCGCCGATGGTCCGGTTCTGGCGCAGCACGGCCTTGAGCCCATCAATCTCGGCGAGAAACGCGAATCGGTGCGCGAGGGTGGAAGTGTCGTCGGTCACGTCGTCCATGTCGTTGGTCCCGGCATCTGCCAGCACGGTTGAAGGGTTCGGAACGCCCGGGCAAGGCGGCTATGCGGTCGATTTCCCACAGACATCGCCTGCCCGGTGCTTTTGGATCGCCGCCGGGGCGCCGATAGAGTGGGTCCGCCATGGCCATCACGGACCCGATCTCAGCCTCTGACCTCCGCAGGATCGAAGCCCACCTGATCGCGCGCGCGACCGCGTCGGACGAGGCGGAGGCCATCATCGCGGAGTTCTGCGAGGCGCTGGCCGCGGCCGGTCTCCCGCTCTGGCGCCTCAGCCTCGCGGTGCCGGTGATCGATCCCCTGTTCCGCGGGGTGAGCGTCGCGTGGCGGCGTGGGCAGGGCATGGCGGTGTTCCCGACCGTGCATGGGCCGGAGGGCGAGGACACCTTCTTGCGCAGCCCCGTCGGCTGGCTGCGGGCGAACGACCTCTCCTTCGTGCGCTGGCGCCTCGAGCAATCGAACGGCTGTCCCGATCTCCCGCTTCTCGACGCACTGAGGCAGGCGGGCGGGACCGATTATCTGCTCCATGCCGCGGCCTTCGCGCCCGGCAGCGCCATGGAGGGCGTCGGCATCTCGTTTGCCACCGACCGGCCCGGCGGCTTCTCGCAAGCGGAGCAGGCGGTGGTCGCCGGACTCGTGCCGGTGATCGCCCTGGTCACGGCCAAGCTCAGCCTGTCGCACGCGATTCGCGAGATGCTCGACACCTATCTCGGCCCGGCGACGGGGGCGCGGGTGCTTGCGGGCGAGATGCGGCGCGGACAGAGCACGGTGGTCCACGCCGCGATCCTGCTCGCCGACCTGCGCGGCTTCACGGCGGTGGCGGATCGCGACGATCCGCTGAAGGTGGTGGGCTGGCTCGACGAGCATTTCGATGCGCTCGGCGAGCCGGTGCAGCGCCATGGCGGCGAGATCTCGAAATTCCTCGGCGACGGCTTTCTCGCCGTCTTCCCCGTCGCCGAGCCGGACGCCCTCACCTGCCCGGCCTGTACGGGGGCGCTTGATGCGGCGCGCGAGGCGCTCGCGCGCAACGACCGGCTGAACGCGTCCCGCCGCCAGGATGGGCTGCCGCCCCTGGAGGCGGACATCGTGCTGCATTACGGGCGCGTCGTCTCCGGCAATGTCGGCACCGACCGGCGCCTCGACTTCACGGTGATCGGCCGGGCGGTCAACGAGGCGAGCCGGATCGAGCGGCTCTGCGACGGCTTGGATCGCTCGCTGCTCCTCTCCGATGCCTTCGCCCGGCGTTGCGGGGCCTCGCTCGTCCCGGTTGGCGAGTTCGCCCTGCGCGGCGTCGGGCGCAAGCAGCGGATCTGGGGTTTGGCCCCGGAATCGGAGGGGATGGCGTGAGGCGGAGCGCCCGAGCCCGCCCGGAGCGAGACGACGGGCGCGTCACGAGCGCAGGCTGAGGCCGATTCCCTGGCGGTCGGAGAGCGGTGCGACGCCCGTCGGTGCGGCCGCGCGTTCCAGCGGCACACCGGCCTTCTGGAGGTAATCCACCACCGCGAGCGCTCGTGCCCGCGCGAGGTCGGCGCCGGCATCCGCCCGCTCGGGCTCTGTCTTCTCGGGCTTCGGTTCGGGCTTCGCCTCGGGCTTTGGTTCGGATTTGGACGCCTCCTGCTTCGTCTCGGCCTTGGCCTTGCCCTTGTTGGCCTTCGCGTCCTTCTTGGTGTCCGCCTTGGCAGGCTTGGGGGCCGTCTCCTTCGCGGCCTCGTCGGCGACCGGGTCGGCCTGGGTCTCGGGCTTCACGCCCGCCGGGTCGAGATGACCCACGACCTCGATCCGCTCCGCCGGACAGGCGCGTGCCAGCGCCGCCACCGCGTCGAGCACCGGATAGAACTCGGGCGCCAGCGCCGTGCTGCCCGGGGCAAAGCGCAGGGTATGCCCGGCGGTGCGCTCGGCGAGGCGCTGTCCGCACGGGCCCAAATCGGCCGCCGCCGAGGGGGCCGCGTCCGACGTGACGGCGACCGTGGCGCTCCAGCCCGCCGGCATCGCCTTCGGCAGGGATTGAGCGAGGCGGGCGGCGCTCTCGGGATAGAGACTGGTGCCGGTCAGGCGCAGGCTGGTGCCGGTGATCGTCAGTTCCCCGCTCGCCAGCGTCGAGAGCGGATCGACCGCCGCCGCAAGAGCCGCACCCAGAGCGGCCGGCGCACCTTCGGCCAGCCGCGTGCGATCGTGGATCGATTCGCGGAAGAAACGCGGGTTGAGCCGGGCGAGCAGCGCCTCACGCGTCGCCCGATCCGGCAGATGGCCGCTCACCGTGACGCTGTCGCTGCCGCGGCGGATGCGCAGGACGTAGGGGACGATGGGACGGGCGGAGAGGGCCACACGGCCCGCGGCGATTCCGGGGGGCCGGGCGTCGCGCATCAGCGTCTGCGCCTCGGCGACCGCACTGGCATCCAGCGCATTGCCCTCGACCGAGACCGCCTCGCCCTCGAAGCTGACGCGCCCCTCGTGCAGGAGCCCCGCGAGCTGGAACACGAAGCGCGCCAGGGCCGGGCCGTCGATGCCCGGCGGCAGGCCGCGGGCGTCGCGCAGGCGATCATCGACGGCCGCCCCTTCCGCGGCCTCCGCGGCGGCGGCCCGGATCTCTTCGCGGGCGCTTTCCGAGGCGACATGGCCGTTCAGTTCGAGGCTGCCGTCCGGCCGGCGGGAGACACCGAACCGGAAGTCGCCGACGACGGGCGGCGTGATCTCGATCGTGCCGAGGGTGTAGCCCTGCGGCAGGGTTGCCAGCGCCGTGCGCAGGGCATCGTAGGCGGCCAGACTCGCCGCTTCGCCGCGAATCGAGATGACGGTGTCGTTGAGCGTGGCGACGGCGCCGGTGGTGAGATCCTGAAGCCGCTCCACGGCGAAGGCCGCGGCATCGGGAAAGTCGCGCGGTGCGCCCCGTGCGGCCCGGGCGTTGTCGCTCAAGGTGGCGTCACGCGGCAGGGCCGGCTTCAGGCGCTGGGCCAGTTCGAAGGCACCCACCTCGGCCGGGCGGCTGCCGGTAGCTTCGACGCGGCCGGCGGCGGGCCGCTCCACCGACCAGACGAAGGGGGAAACTTCCTCGACCACGCCGGTCCGGTCGGTGAGGCGGCGGATGCCATCGATGGCGGCGAGCCGGCCGACGGCTGCCTCGCGCTGGGACGCCCCCGGCGCTTCGCCCGTCGCGGTCAGGTCGCGGCCCGCCACCGAAACCCGCAGCCAGGGCTCGGGCTGCCCCTCTCCGGTCGCGGCGGCGATCGCCGTCGCCTCCCGCTCGAGGCGTTCCGTGACGCGCAGCATGCCGAAATAAGCCGCTGCGGCGATCACGGCGAGAAGCGGAAGGCCGACGATCCAGCCGGCCCGAATCAGGCGAGACCGGAGCGCGCGGCCGTGCGGCGGTACTTGCGAAGGCATCGAAGGCGTGGACATGGGCTCGACCTCCTCGGCGGCCGGCGATGATGGCCAGAAGACAGGCCCATCGGGGCGCTTTGAAGGCCGCACCCATTGCGCGCCGACGGGCGGTGATTCGTGCGGCCCGTGGGTCCGACTCGTCCCGGGCCAACAAAAAACCCCGGCCGTGAGGCCGGGGTCTGGAAGGTGTTCGTCGTGTCCAGCCTCCCGCGCGGGCGGGGGGCGGTTCGGCTTAGAAGTCGCGCTGCACGCGGAAGCGGGCCTGGAACACGTCTTCGCTGCTGACCGTGCGGGTCGGGATGTTGTTCACGAAGCCGCCCTTGTCGCTGTCGGAGACGCGACCGTTCTTGACGCCCGTTTTGATGTACTGGCCCTCGACGCCGATATCGAGATCCTTGACCGGCGACCAGATCAGGCTCGCGCCGGTGACGACCTGATAGGTGTCACGCAGGGCGGGGCTGAGGCTGTAGCCGACGGCGTTGGTGAGGTAGGACGGCGGTGCCACGGTCGAGGCCGCGCCGACCACCGAGTTCGCCTGGCTGACCGCCTGGCGGGCGCCCTGCGAGAACCAGATCTCACCGTAGCTGGCGTAGAAGGCCGAACGCCATTCCGGCGACCAGTAGTGGAGGTAGGACGCCACCGCCGTGAAGCTGTTGGACAGCTCGATGCGGCCGGTCAGCGGGTTGACGATCGCGTCGGAGAGGTACTGGTTGAACGGGTTGCCCGCGTAGACCGAGGCGTTGCTCAGGTAGCCGGCGGTGAAGCGGTTGATGCCGGTGTAGAACGAAGCACCCTCGCCGTAGGCGCCCTGGAGGTAGAGGCCGTCGCCGGGGGCGATGAAGGGCAGGTTGAACTTCATGCCGCCCTGGATCGCCCAGCCGTACTCCGTCTGCGCGCCGGCGTTGATGCCGCGCGCCGCCAGAGCCGCTGCCGTGTTGCCGGCGAGCGCAGCGCCCGTGCCGGGAACGCCGATCGACGAGCCAGCGATGAAGCCGCCGGTGTTGATGTCCTTGACGGCGGCCGAGAGCTGAGCCGAGCCCCAGGCGGCGTCGTAGCGCAGCGAGCCGACGAAATCGGGCAGGCGCGAGCGCTGGACGGCGTCGATGAAGGCCACGGCGGTGGCGTTACCGGCGGCGTTGGTGCCGAGGATGATCGGGGTCGGGGCCGTGGTGAACACGTTGTTCAGACCAGCCTGACCGGGAACGAGGGCCGTGCTGCCGGCCGCGTCGGAGTAGAGCGGGTTCTTGCGGTAGTTCGGGTCTTCCATCGACAGCGTCACCGACCAGCCCTCACCGAACTTTTGGGTGTAGGCGAGCAGGTTGGTGGACGGCAGGTCGGAACCCAGCGACGAGCCGATGATCTCGAAGTCGTGGGCGTAGAAGTCGAAGAACGAGGAGGCGCGACCGGCGGTCAGGCCGGCGAACTGCACGAACGCCTTGTCGACGTTGATGAAGTTCTGAACGCGGCCGAGCTGGTCCTGGCCGGTGCCGGAGAAGGCGTAGGCGCCGCGCAGGTTCGTGCCGGAGGAATACTTCGTGTTGCCGGTACGGCTCGCGGCGTCGAGGCGCAGGAAGGCGCGCAGGGTGCCGTAGCCGGTCTGGGTGCGGGCATCGAAGTTGAAGCGGGCAAGGCCCGTGAAGCCCGAGATATCGCCGCCGCCGGGGACGTTGCGATTGTCGGTGCCGATATAGCCGTACTCGGCGCGGGCGCGGCCGGAGACACGCAGGCAGGTATCGGTGCCGGGAATGTAGAAGAAGCCGGCGCCGTAAGCGGTGCAGACGCGGACGTACTCGATCGGAACGGCCTTCTTCACCGGCAGGTCGGCGGCCTGAGCCCCACCCACGACGGCCAGCCCCGCTGCCGATCCAAGGAGAAGGCTCTTCACGAGCTTCATGGTATACCCTCCAGAAGTTTCGAGACCCACGGGATCGGACTTCTGTTTTGGCCGGGCGCCCACCATTCCGTGGTCGTTCCGGCTTGTCCTTTTTCCCTTGGAGCTTGGCCCTTCCCTTCCGGGTTATCGGCCAAGCCGCAGCGGGGTTATCCCGTCCGCAGCGGCACCATGAGCGAGCGTGGCCTTACGGGCAACAGAGATGACTGTCTTGGAGCTGACACAAAGCTGCTTCCGCTGCACTCTGTTGCAGCATCGCAACTTAATCCCCGTCCGCTAGCAAAAGTTTTCCACGAATCGAGGCATCGTAGAAGGTCCGTCGAGGGATGGTCAGCCGCCTTGTGCTTCGCGCTGCATCTCCAGAGTCAGCCAGCGTTCCTCGGCCGCGGCCAGTTCGGCTTCGGCCGCACCGAGCATGGCGGTCGCCTTCTGAAAGCGGCCGGGATCGCGGCTATACAAGCCGGGATCGGACAGAACCTCGCGCAGTTTGGCGATTCCCGTTTCCAACTCGGCCATGCGGACGGGCAGGGTCTTCAGCTCGTGCTGCTCCTTGAAGCCGAGCTTGTTGCGCGCCGGAGCAGCCTCCGCCCGCGTCGCCTTCTCCCGCGGCTCGGCCCGTTCGCGGGCGGGCTTCTCCCGCCCGTCGCTGCGGGCCTCCACGCCGCGCCCGCGCTGGGACAGCATGTCGGAATAGCCGCCGGCATACTCGACCCAGCGCCCCTCCCCCTCGCTGACCAGCACGGTCCCGGCCACCCGATCGAGGAAGTCGCGATCGTGGCTCACCAGAATCAGAGTACCGGCATAGTCGCCGAGCATCTCCTGGAGGAGGTCCAGGGTTTCGAGGTCGAGGTCGTTGGTGGGCTCGTCGAGCACGAGGAGGTTGGAGGGCTGGGCGAGCGCTCGGGCGATCAGCAGCCGGTTGCGCTCGCCGCCCGAGAGCACGCTCACGGGCGTGCGCGCCTGTTCGGGCGCGAACAGGAAGTCCTTGAGGTAGCCGATGACGTGGCGGCTGCGCCCGCCTACCGTGACGCTGTCGCCGCTTCCGCCGGTCAGCACCTCCGTGACGGTCGCGCTCCCCTCCAGCACGGCACGGGCCTGATCGAGATGGACCATGTTGAGGCTGGTGCCGAGGCGCATCTCGCCCGAATCGGGCGCGAGGGCACCGGTCAGCAGGTTGATCAGCGTGGTCTTGCCCGCCCCGTTCGGGCCGACGATGCCGAGCCGGTCGCCGCGCAGGACGCGCAGGGACAGGTCGTGGACGATTCGGCGCCCGCCGTAGGACTTCGAGACGTGCCTGGCTTCGGCGATGAGCGTGCCGGAGGCTTCGCCCTCGCTCGCCGTCAGCACCGCCTGCCCCACCGGGCGGCGGTGGTCGCGGCTCTGCTTGCGCAGGGTCTGCAAGTCGGAGAGGCGACGCACGTTGCGCTTGCGCCGGGCGGTCACGCCGTAGCGCAGCCAGTGTTCCTCGTCAGCGATCTTGCGGTCGAGCTTGTGCTTGTCGCGCTCCTCCTCCTCGAAGAAGGCGTCGCGCCACGCCTCGAAGCTCGAGAAGCCCTGCTCGATGCGGCGGGTCACGCCGCGGTCGAGCCAGATGGTGGAGCGCGACAGGGCCGAAAGAAAGCGGCGGTCGTGGCTGATGATGACGAGGGCCGAGCGCGTGCGCTTCAGCTCGGATTCCAGCCACTCGATGGCGGGGAGGTCGAGATGGTTGGTGGGCTCGTCGAGCAGCAGGATGTCGGGCTCGGGCGCGAGCGCCTGGGCGAGTGCGGTCCGGCGCGCCTCGCCGCCCGACAGGCGCTGGGGGTTCTCCGTGCCGTCGAGACCTAGACTCTCCAAGAGATAACGGGCGCGGTGCGCGTCGTCGCCCGGCGCGAGGCCGGATTCCGCGAAGGCCAGCGTCGTCTCGAAGCCGGAAAAGTCCGGCTCCTGCGCGAGGTAGCGGATGGTGGTGCCGGGCTGCACGAAGCGCACGGCGCGATCCGGCTCGACCAAGCCTGCGGCGATGCGCATCAGGGTCGACTTGCCCGAGCCGTTGCGGCCGACGAGGCAGGCGCGCTCGCCGGGCGCGATCGTCAGCTCGGCGCGTTCGATCAGCGGGGTTCCGCCGAAGGTGAGCGCAACGTCTTGAAGGGTGAGAAGCGGGGGAGCGGCCATGCCGGGCTTATGGCAGCAGCCGCACTTCGGAACAACGCAAGTGGGCCGGGCCTTCAGGGCGATCGCCGGAAAGCGATAGCCCTGACTGTTTACCGGCCCCGGTTGTCAGCACCCGCCTCCGCCGATTCAGGCTTTCGCGTCGCGCGGGGCCGGCGTTGCTTCGGGTGACGCGTTCAAGCGGTCGGGTTGGCCGGGCCGGTCGGGATCGAATCCGGCAGGCCGGGGCTCTCGACGGGAATCTCGGTCGGCGTGGTGCTGGGAGCCTCGGCGGGCGTTCCGCCGGGGATTTCAGGGCCGGGACCGGGCTCGGGGATCTGGGGCGAGTCGGGCGTTTCCGGTCCAGGCGTCTCGGGGCCGGGCACGGGAGTCTCCGGGATCGATCCGGGATTGGCCATAGGGGTCGAAGCCTCGCTGGCGGCGGGCACCGTGCCGCCGTGTCACGCCAACGAGGCGTCGCCGGGCCGGTTCCCGTGGCTCGGTTCCCGCGACCTCCCGGCTCCGGCTACTTCTTGGTCAGGAGGAGCTTGTTGCCCTCCTTGCCGACGATCTTCTGGATCTTCTGAGCGAACATGGAGAGCAGCAACGGCATGCGCACCTCGACGCGCACCACGTCCTGGCCGACATCGATCTGGCCGTCCACGGTCTGGGTCATGGCCGTGACCGAGTAGTCGAGCCGGTCGCCGGTCCAGGCCAGGGTGTTGATGGCGATGCCACTCTTGCCGAGCGCCTCGCGCACGCGAACGGTGCCCTCGTCGATGCGCCGCCGGGCCTCGTCGCGGCCGAGTTCATGCGGAATCTCGACCACCATCGGCTTCGCCATCTCGGCTCCTCATCCCTTTGCAGCCCGGATCGAAATGCGTTCCGGGCCTGCGCGTCATCGATTGAGACGAAGATGGGAAGGGGGCGGTTCCCCGGCAACGCCGGATGGAACGGAGGCGGTGTTCGCCTCAGCGCACCACGTTGAGCGAAACGTAGCTGACGCCCGACATGCCGATGGCGCGGGCGGAGCCACGGGCCAGATCGATCACCCGGCCGCCGATGAACGGGCCGCGATCGTTGATGCGCACCACGACCGAGCGGCCGTTGGACTGGTTCGTGACGCGGACGCGGGTGCCGAAGGGCAGGCTACGGTGGGCGGCGGTGTAGCCGTTGGGGTTGAACCGCTCCCCATTGGCCGTCTTCTTGCCGCTTCCGTACCAGGAGGCCCGGCCACCCTGGGCCTGGGCGGGCAGCGCCGAGAGGGCGCCGATGACGGTGGCGAGGCAGACGGCAGCGGTCCGGATAGAAACCTTCATCGAGGATCGCATTCCCTTGTTTTTGCGACGTGTTGTGAGCGCCGCGGAAAATGAGCCCGATCCCGGCTAAAATAAGACCGGGATTTTGCGCCGCGGCATGAGCCCTGAATCAGACTATCGAGCGCGGTTTCGGGGTTTCCCGTCGCGGCAAGAATTGATTACTTGGCTCGACGCGTGCGCTCGGTCTCTCGATATCCACAAAACTTGTCGCGAAAGAATTCAGCGCCGCTCCGCACGCGGCCGGGAAAGCCTTGACAAAGCTTCGGGCGCGCTTGCCCGAGCGGCAGCGCACCCTTGCGTTTGATGCATGGCGAAACCCGGCAAAAACTGCCGCCCCATATCGAGACGCAACCGTACGGCGACGGCAAACGCGACCTTTACCGTGATCGGGCCATGGTCCGGTTGTCAGTCGCGTAACCGGTGTTTGCCATGGCTTCCCCGCGTACCGCGGTCGTCGGCGCCACCGCCCGGAATCAAGTCTCGCGTACCGGGCGGATCGCGTCGGCGCCGCGGATGGGTCTTGCACCCTCCGTTCAGCGTCTTCCCAGCACCTTACCCCTCGACGAAATCCTGATCGGCGACTGTATCGCCGCGATGGATCGTCTGCCGGCGGAAAGCGTCGACTGTGTCTTCGCCGACCCGCCTTACAACCTCCAGCTCGGCGAGGCGGGATTGACCCGTCCCGACCAGAGCGTGGTCGATGCCGTCGACGACGACTGGGACAAGTTCTCCAGCTTTTCCGCCTATGACGACTTCACCCGCGCCTGGCTGAAAGCCGCGCGCCGCCTGATGAAGCCGAACGCCACGCTGTGGGTGATCGGTTCGTACCACAACATCTTCCGGGTCGGCAGCGCGTTGCAGGATCTCGGTTACTGGATCCTGAACGACATCGTCTGGCGCAAAGCCAACCCGATGCCGAACTTCCGTGGCAAGCGCTTCACCAACGCGCATGAGACCCTGATCTGGGCCTCGCGCTCGCCGCAGGCGAAGTACACCTTCCATTACGATGCCCTGAAGGCCGGCAACGAAGACCTTCAGATGCGCTCGGACTGGTTCATCCCGCTCTGCACGGGCGAGGAGCGGCTGAAGGACGAGGCGGGCCGCAAGGTCCACCCGACCCAGAAGCCGGAAGCTCTTCTGGCCCGCACGCTGCTGGCGGCGACCAATCCCGGCGACGTGGTGCTCGACCCGTTCTTCGGCACCGGCACGACCGGCGCGGTGGCCAAGCGCCTTGGCCGCCACTTCATCGGCTGCGAGCGCGACCCGACTTACGCCACCGCGGCGCGGGCTCGGATCGACGGCATCGAGAAGCTGTCCGCCGCCTCGCTGGCGCTCGCGACGCCCAAGCGGGCGGAGCCGCGCATCCCGTTCCTGAGCGTGGTCGAAGCGGGCCATGTCCGCCCCGGCGAGACGCTGACCGACGAGCGCCGCCGCTTCCGGGCGACGGTGCGGCCGGACGGCCAGCTCAGCGTCGGGCCGGCGATGGGCTCGATCCACAAGGTCGGCGCCCTGGTGCAGGGCCTGCCCGCCTGCAACGGCTGGACCTTCTGGCACGCCGAGCGCGGCGGAAAACTCGTCTGCATCGACGATTTTCGGACTGAGATGCGGGGCCAAGCCGGGGCTTAGCGCTCGTCTCGGTTTCGAAAGGACAAGTCCTTTCGCGGGTGCAGGGCAGAGCCCTGCATCTTTTTATCGTGTTCGAACCGGTTTCGGTGCCTTCTTCACGATCCGCGCCAGATCCGAGGGCCGCGACGAGGCGAGCTTCGGGATCGGCCCACGCCGCGGCGGCGGCTCGGGCTCCGGGATCGTGGCGAGATCGGGTTCGCGGACCGGAACCGGCTTTGGCGCCACCACGGGCACCGGGCCGGTGAGCGCGTGGGCGAGCACCTTCTTCATCGCACCGGGCAGCGGCTCGGTCTCGAGCGCATCGCGGGGGGTGAAGCGCATGCCCTCCGGCGGCTTCGTGTCCGCCGCGACGCGGGCGAGAAACACCGTCAGTTCGAGCGGAAAATGGGTGAAGCCGTGCTTCACCACGCCGGGCAGGCGCTTCCAGCGGGCATCGAGCGGCGCGTCGAGCAGGCCCTTGGCCGGATCGTAATCGGGCAGCCAATCGCTTGTCGGCGGTTCGGCCATGGCGCCGAGCAGGCCTTCCGGCGGCCGCGTGCGTAGCAGGACCGCCTCGTCGCCGGCCCGCAGCGCGACGAAGGCCGCGCCCTTTCGCAAAATCCCCTTCTCCTTCTTCACTTTACGCGGAAATGTCTCCTGCAAACCCTCGGCGCGGGCGCGGCAGGGCAGCATCCAGGGGCAGAGGGCGCAGGCTGGCCGCTTCGGGGTGCACAGCGTCGCGCCGAGATCCATCAGCGCCTGCGCGAAATCGCCCGGCCGGCGGTCTGGCACAAGGGCCTGGGTGAACAGGCGAATCTGGGCGCGGGCGGCGGGAAGCGGCGTCTCGATGGCGTGGAGACGGCTCATTACGCGCTCGACATTGCCATCGACCGCCGCCGCCGGCCGGTCGAAGGCGATCGCGGCGATGGCGCCGGCCGTGTAGGCGCCGATGCCGGGCAGCTTGCGCAGGCTGTCTTCGGTGTCGGGAAACCCGCCGGCGCTCGCGACCGATTTGGCGCAGGCATGCAGGTTGCGGGCGCGGGAATAGTAGCCAAGCCCGGCCCAGGCCGCCATCACCGCCTCTTCCGGCGCGGCCGCGAGCGCCGCGACGCTGGGAAACAGCGTCAGGAATTTTTCGAAGTAGGGTTTGACCGCCGTGACGGTGGTCTGCTGCAGCATCACTTCCGAGAGCCAGACCCGGTAAGGGTCGGGTGTCTCACCCGGCAGCGCCCGCCAAGGCAATGCCCGGCGGTGGCGGTCGTACCAAGTGAGGAGGTCGGCGGCCGAGGCGGCGGGCATGGCCCGTCCATAGCGGGAGCGCGGCTGCGAAAACAGCGCCTTGCCGAAATGTGACGCGGCGGCGTCCTCGCTCCCTCGTGCGGCGCTCCCGACTCCCGTGCCGGCCGCAATTCGGGTAGGTTGTGAATGGGGCGCGTCCGTTATGCGGCCCTTGTGTTCCGGAGTGCCGATGGCGCGCGTCAAACCGCTGAGCGAACTGATCGAGGGCTGCATCGGCCCGGCCTTCGCCGCGCAGGGCTTCGCCTCCTCCGACATCCTCGCCGCGTGGCCGGACATCGTCGGCGCACGGCTCTCCGAGGCCTGCCAGCCGGTCAAGCTCGAATGGCCGCGCCGGGCCCGCCGCGACGCGGAGGGCCGGCCGGAGCCCGGCACCCTGGTGGTGCGGGTGGAGGGTGCCTTCGCCCTCGAACTCCAGCATCTCGCGCCGATCGTGATCCAGCGCGTCAACGCGCATTACGGCTGGGCCTGCATCGGCAAGATCGTCATGCGCCAGGACCGCGTGCATCGGGCCACACGCCGCGTCCCGCAGAAAACCCTCGACCCGGCGCGGCGCGGCGAGGTGGCGCTGGCAGTGGCGCGCATCGAGGAAGAGCGCCTGCGCGACGCTCTCGACCGGCTCGGCATCGCCGTGGTCGCGCGACGATAGCGACGCGGGCCGGAGCCTCGTGCGGAGGACCTGAGCCGGGACGAGGCTCGGGACTCTCGTTGTGGCACCGTCTTTCTGCCGAAAGCCGGCACCACCTTTCGGACCGATGCTTTGACGGCGCATCAATGCAAGGACGTGCGGGCGGCGGCGCGGCGTGATAAGCGGCTCGCGAAAGGCCGTGCGGCGACGCGTCCCCCGGCCGGACGGAGCCGTTCCGTCCTATCCTGCGCGGTATCGGGCCGAATGCGGCCCGCGAACGGAGCCCGCCCCTGCCATGATCACCCGGCGCGACGCCCTGAAACTGACCGGCCTTGCCCTCGGCACCGCCGCCCTGCTCCCCCGCCTGACCTTCGAGGCGCTGGCGCAATCGGCCGACACGGCCGCGCTGATGCAGCCCGGCCCCCTCGGCGATGTCTGGCTCGGGCCGGCGGACGCCAAGGTGACGATCATCGAATACGCTTCGATGACCTGCTCGCACTGCGCGCACTTCCACGCGACGACGTGGCCGGTGCTGAAGGAGCGCTACATCGACACCGGCAAAGTGCGCTTCACCCTGCGCGAGTTCCCGCTCGATCCGCTCGCCACCGCCGCCTTCATGCTGGCCCGCTGCGACGGCGAGGCGAAATACTACCCGATCACCGATCTGCTGTTCGACCAGCAGCAGAACTGGGCCTTCGTGCGCAAGCCGCAATCGCCCGTCGATGCCCTGGAGCAGCTCCTGCGTCAGGCCGGATTCTCGAAGGAGAAGTTCGAGGCCTGCCTGAAGGACCAGAAGACCTACGCCGCCATCAACGCGGTCAAGACCCGCGGCCTCGACACCCTCAAGGTCGAATCGACGCCGACCTTCTTCATCAACGGCGAGAAGCGCGCCGGCGCCCTCTCGATCGAGGAAATGGAGAAGATCATCAAGCCGATCCTGGGGGCCTGATCCGGCTTCCGAAAGCCGTGGAAAAATGAAGAATTATGTTGTTTCATCAACAGCTTAACAGGCAGTTTGGCCGCCTTGACACTCAAGGTTGGCGAAACTATGGTGCGCCGCGCCGAGGGGGTGAAACCTTTCCCTCCGCTCCCGACGACATGTGGGGTCGCCCGTGAGTGGCGGCCCGGCAGATGATGGGAGCGGGCCGGAAAAGGCTCCCGCCGACGGCGATCTCTCCGCGAGGCTCAAGCGTCTCGAGACGCAGCTCGAAGGCAAGCGGCCCAGCGCCGGGCCCGACAAGCTTGCGCGCACCGGCACGTCCGGCGGGTCTGCCCCGCTCGGTCAGGCCATGCGGCTCTCGACCGAGTTCATCGCGGGCGTGATCGCCGGGGGAATCCTCGGCTACATCGTCGATCATCTCTTCGGCTCCAAGCCGTGGGGCATGATCGTGCTGCTGATGCTGGGCTTCGTGACGGGGATCTACAACGTCATGCGGGTCAGCGGCTTCAGCACCAAGAAAACTGAGAAAGATCGCCGGTAACGGTCTCCAAGACGCCTCAGGGGTCTTGAGACTCGCCCGGCATCGTGTAAGGGCGACGCGCGACAGACGGGAGCCGCAAAGGCTTCCTCGCGCGACACACAAAGGGGCGGAAGCGGGCACATGGCGGTCAGTATCGACCCGATCCACCAGTTCGAGCTGCAGCCGCTCGTCTCGCTGGGTCACATCGGCAACCAGCAGCTCGCGTTCACGCAATCGGCTCTGTACATGTTCGCCGCGGTGGGCATCATCGCGCTGCTGACCATCGTGGCGACCTCCGGGCGTTCCGTGGTTCCGGGCCGTCTCCAGGCGCTGGCCGAGACGCTCTACGAATTCATCGCCGATACGGTGCACCAAGCGACCGGCGAGGACGGCAAGCGCTTCCTGCCGCTCGTGTTCTCCCTGTTCATGTTCGTGCTCATCCTGAACCTGCTCGGGATGATCCCCTACGCCTTCGCGGTGACCAGCCACCTCATCGTCACCTTCGGCCTCGCGCTGGTCGTGATCCTGACCGTGGTGATCTACGGCGTGGCCAAGCACGGCACCCACTTCCTCGGCGTGTTCGTGCCGTCGGGCGTGCCGAAGCCGCTGCTGCTCATCATGGTGCCGATCGAGATCGTGTCGTTCCTGTCGCGGCCGATCAGCCTCTCGGTTCGTCTCTTCGCCAACATCCTGGCCGGCCACATCGCGCTGAAGATCTTCGCCTTCTTCGTGGTCCAGCTGCTGGTTGCCGGCGCCTGGGGCGTGCTCTCGCCCCTGCCGCTTGCGCTCACCATTGCGCTGACGGCTCTCGAGTTCCTCGTCGCGGCCCTTCAGGCTTACGTCTTCGCGACGCTGACGGCGGTCTATCTCGCCGACGCCCTCCACCCCGGCCACTGATCCGTCCCGGCCGGACCCTTCCGCCCTCAACGAACCCCGTTCGAACTTCAGGAGTGTTTCATGGATCCCGTCGCTGCGAAGTACATCGGCGCCGGTCTCGCCTGCCTCGGCATGGCGGGCGCCAGCATCGGCCTCGGCAACCTGTTCGGCCAGTTCTACGCGGGCGCTCTGCGCAACCCGTCGGCCGCCGATAGCCAGCGCACCAACCTCCTCCTGGGCTTCGCGCTCACCGAGGCGCTCGGCATCTTCTCGCTGCTCGTCGCGCTGCTGCTCCTCTTCGCCGTCTGACGCGTCGTTCTTCGGGGGAGCGCGGGCCGGCTAGAGAGTCCGCCCCGCGCTCCCCCGCTCGTTGAGAGTGCCTCGCGAAACCTCCTCTGCGCTGTCGTCCGTCCTTCGTCACGGCGGCGCAGAGGAGGTTTCGTGAGAGACACCGATCCGGCCGCTCCGCCCGCGGAGCCGGCCTTCCGACGTCACCGGACAGGGCCATGGCCGAGCAGAAGAATCCCCTCACGACCCCCTCCCCGAACGCGGACACGACGATTGTCCCGGCGGGAAGCCCGCACACCCATACCGAGCAGCCCTCCGGCGGCCATGGCGGTGCCTTTCCGCCCTTCGAGAGCCACACCTTCCTCTCGCAGTTGATCTGGCTCGCGCTGGCCTTCGGCCTGCTCTACTACCTGATGTCCAAGGTTGCGCTGCCGCGCATCGAGGCGATCCTCGGCAACCGCGCCGGCCGGCTCTCGTCCGATCTGACCGAGGCGCAGCGCATGAAGACCGAGGCCGACGCCGCCGGCGCCGCCTACGAGAAGTCTCTGCGCGAGGCCCAAGCGAAGGCACAGGCCATCGCCCAAGAGACCCGCAACTCCCTCTCGGCCGAGGCCGACGCCAAGCGCAAGACGCTTGAGGCCGAGCTGAACCAGCGGCTCGCCGCCTCCGAGGCGACCATCCGCACGCGCACGACGGAAGCCATGGGCAATGTCCGCGCGATTGCCGGCGAGACCGCCTCGGCGATCGTCGAGCGGCTGACCGGCCAGGCCCCCGACCAGGCGAGCCTGAACCGCGCCCTCGACGCGACGCCCGCCGTACACTGATCCGAGGGCCGGCCCGTTGCCGGCCCCTCCCATCCGACCCCGCCCCGGCCCGCCGGGCGGAGGGCCGATCAAGGGTTTGAGACCGACATGTTGTTGACCGCGGAATTCTGGGTCGCCGTCGCCTTCGTGGCGTTCCTGGTCATCGTCTGGCGGGTCGGCGGCTTCTCGATGATGACCAACGGGCTCGACAGCCGCGCCAAGCGCGTGCGCAACGAGCTCGACGAGGCCCGCCGCCTGCGTGAAGAAGCCGCGGCCGTGCTCGCCGACTACAAGCGCCGCCGCACCGAGGCCGAGCGTGAGGCCGAGGCCATCATCGCCGGTGCCCGTGAGGATGCCGAGCGCATCGCCGCCGAGGGCCATGCCCGCCTCAACGATTTCGTTGCGCGCCGCACCAAGAGCGCCGAGGCCAAGATCGCCCAGGCCGAGGCGCAGGCCTCCGCCCAGGTTCGGGCCGCGGCGGCCGACGCGGCCGTGAAGGTCTCCGAGACCCTGCTGCGTGAGCGCCTCCAGGGCGCCGCGGCACAGGATCTCCTCCGGGCCAGCCTCGGCGACGTGAAGAGCCGCCTTCAGGCCTGAGCCTGACGCTTCCGATCGAACGTGCCCTTGCCGGGTTTCGGTAAGGGCACGGCGCAAATCGGCAAGCGGCAGCGATCGGAGCCGCTACGGTTCGCGGACGTGCTCGCGGGCCGGCCTGTTACCGACTTGATCGGTCCTGCGACACCCGGCCCTGCCGGGTGTTTTCGCGTGTGGGGGTAGCCGAATGCGCTGCGGTGCCGCAGAACGGGGCTGATCCCGTTAAAAATTTTGAAGACAGGCGAAAAATCACCTGTGCTTGGCCTGTGCTGCCGCGGCGTGTACGAATAGTGCCTGAAAAACACCCCCGTGAACGCCGACGGGAGAGCGGGTGGGTTTGCCCGTAAACAACGAAAAGAGGCTACGCTCATGAGCGCCGGAACTGCGACCGACACCACCGACCTCGACTCCTTCTTCTCGGCTCATCTTGCCGAGACCGATCCCGAGATCGCCAAGGCCATCTCGCAGGAGCTGGGCCGGCAGCAGCACGAGATCGAGCTGATCGCGTCCGAGAACATCGTCTCGCGCGCCGTGCTCGAAGCGCAGGGCTCGGTCCTGACCAACAAGTACGCCGAGGGTTATCCGGGCCGGCGCTACTACGGCGGCTGCCAGTTCGTGGACATCGCCGAGGAACTCGCCATCGACCGGGCCAAGCGCCTGTTCGGCTGCGGCTTCGCCAACGTGCAGCCGAATTCCGGCTCCCAGGCGAACCAGGGCGTGTTCATGGCCCTGATGCAGCCCGGCGACACCTTCCTCGGCCTCGACCTCGCGGCCGGCGGCCACCTCACCCACGGCGCCCCCCCGAACGTCTCGGGCAAGTGGTTCAAGCCGGTCTCCTACACCGTGCGCCGCGAGGACCAGCGCATCGACATGGAGCAGGTCGAGCGCCTCGCCCAGGAGCACAAGCCGAAGGTGATCATCGCCGGCGGCTCGGGCTACCCGCGTCACTGGGACTTCGCGAAGTTCCGTGAGATCGCCGATTCCGTCGGCGCCTACTTCTTCGTCGACATGGCCCACTTCGCCGGCCTCGTCGCCGCGGGCCTGCATCCCTCGCCGTTCCCGCACGCGCACGTCGCCACCACGACGACGCACAAGACCCTGCGCGGCCCGCGCGGCGGCATGATCTTGACGAACGACGAGGCGCTGGCCAAGAAGTTCAACTCGGCGATCTTCCCCGGCCTCCAGGGCGGCCCGCTGATGCACGTCATCGCCGCCAAGGCGGTGGCCTTCGGCGAGGCGCTGAAGCCCGAGTTCAAGATCTACGCCAAGCAGGTGATCGACAACGCCCGCGCGCTGGCCGACACCATCATCTCCGGCGGCTACGACATCACCTCGGGCGGCACCGACAACCACCTGATGCTGGTCGACCTTCAGAAGAAGGGCCTCACCGGCAAGGCGGCCGAGGCGGCGCTCTCCCGGGCCGACATCACCTGCAACAAGAACGGCGTGCCGTTCGACCCGCAGAAGCCGACGATCACCTCCGGCATCCGTCTCGGCACGCCGGCCAGCACCACCCGCGGCTTCGGCGTCGCCGAGTTCAAGCAGGTCGGCTCGCTGATCGTTCAGGTGCTCGATGGCATCGCCGAGAAGGGCGATGGCGGCGACGCGGCGGTCGAGGCGGCGGTGAAGGAGAAGGTTCACGCCCTCACCGATCGGTTCCCGATCTACGCCTGAGCCTGACGAAAAACACCTCCGGCCCGTGACGCGGGCCGGTGCGGCCGCGGATCTCCCGATCCGCGGCCGCTGTCGTTTCGGAGCCGCCTCAAAGTTAATCCACGTAAGGTTTGTCGTTCCGGGGAGTGTACACGTCGTTGCATCCTTGAAATGATGTGGGTCGAGCCATCCTTCACCTGAAGGTTGCGCGGCACCGCTCGGGAGGGCGACCCTGCATCTCTCGCTTCACACGGATTACGGCCTGCGTCTGCTCATGCACCTGACGCTGGCCGAGCGGGGCGTCTGGGTCGCGACCCCGGCCGTCGCGCAACGCTTCGACATCTCGGTGCACCACCTCCAGAAGATCGCCCAGACGCTGGTCCGCGCCGGTGTCGTCGAGGCGAGGCAGGGTCGTTCCGGCGGCGTGCGTCTCGCACGGGACGCGCGCGAGATCCGGCTCGGACGGCTCGTCGCCGATCTGGAGGGGGTCGGTACCGTGGTCGATTGCCGGCGCGACCCCTGCCCGCTCCTGGGCCGGTGCCGTCTCAAATGGGCCTTCGACGCGGCGGAGCAGGCGTTCTTCCTCGAACTCGACCGCCTCACCCTCGCCGACGTGGTGGCCGGGCCGACAGCAGCCGCACTCCGCGCCCTCTTCCGCGCCGAGCCGGGAGACGGGGGGGCGACGCCCGCCGCGCCCGTTCCGACCGATCCGACTCCTAGCAATTGAGCGGCTCCTGGCAATTGAGCGGCGGGTGGGGCAGAGAGGGGCGGCTTTTGAGAGCGTCCGGGATGAGGTGGTGAGCGCGCGATGCGGTGTCCGTTCTGCGGAGGTCCCGACACCCAGGTGAAGGATTCGCGGCCGAGCGAGGATTCCTCGGCGATCCGCCGCCGCCGCGTCTGCCCGGATTGCGGCGGTCGCTTCACGACCTTCGAGCGGGTGCAGTTGCGCGAACTCGTCGTGCTCAAGCGCTCGGGCAAGCGCGTGCCGTTCGATCGCGACAAGCTCCAGCGCTCGATCGACGTGGCGCTGCGCAAGCGCACGGTCGATCCCGAGCGGGTGGAGCGCCTCGTCAGCGGCATCACCCGGCGCCTGGAGAGCGGCGGCGAGGGCGAGGTCACCAGCGAGGCCATCGGCGAGGCGGTGATGGAGGGCCTTAAGGGGCTCGACGACGTCGCCTATGTCCGCTTCGCCTCGGTCTACAAGAATTTTCGCGAGGCGCAGGACTTCCAGGATCTGCTCGGCACTCTCGGGGAGCGGTTGGAGGGCGAAGGCGACCTGCCCGAAGAGGGGGACGCTGTGCCCACCCCTCCCGACGAGGCGGTTGCCGCCCCACGCCGCGGCCGTCCGGCCCGGAAGCGGGCGTGACGGGGCGAGCCGTGGACCTGTCCGAGCAGCAAGCCCTCGACCGGCGCGCCATGCGCCTCGCCCTCGCCCTGGGGCGGCGCAATCTCGGCCGGACCTGGCCGAATCCGAGCGTCGGCGCCGTCGTCGTGGCCGAGGGCCGCATCGTCGGGCAGGCGGTGACGGCGGTCGGCGGTCGCCCGCATGCGGAGCCGCTGGCGCTCGCCATGGCCGGCGAGGCCGCGCGCGGGGCCACGCTCTACGTCACCCTCGAGCCCTGCTCGCATCACGGCCGCACGCCGCCCTGCACCGACGCGACGATCGCCGCCGGGATCGCCCGCGTGGTCACCGCGATCGAAGATCCCGATCCGCGGGTGGCCGGGCGCGGCCATTCAGGTTTGCGCGCCGCCGGGATCACGGTGGAAACCGGCCTGCTGCGCGAAGAGGCCGCCCGCGATCATCGCGGCCATTTCTCCCGCGTGACGCGCGGGCGCCCGAGCCTGCACCTCAAGCTCGCCCGGACCCGCGACGGCTTCGCCGCGCCCTCGACTGGCGAGCGGCTGAAGATCACAGGTTCGGTCGCGGATGGCGCGGTGCATCTGTGGCGGGCCCATGCCGACGCGATCATGGTCGGCATCGGGACGGCTCGCGCCGACGACCCCTCGCTGACCGTCCGGCTTCCGGGGCTCGCCGCGCGCTCGCCGCTGCGGATCGTGCTCGACTCGACGTTGCGCCTCAACCCCGCCAGCCACCTCGTGCGCGGGGCCCGCGACCTGCCGACCCTGGTTCTCACCGGGCGCGGCGCCCCGGCCCATGCCCGGCGGATGCTCGCCTCCTTCGGCGTCGAGATCGCCTTCGTCCCCACCGACGCGCAGGGCCGCATCGATCTGCCCGCCGCGCTGAAAGCGCTGGCGGAGCGCGGCCTGACCCGGATCTGCAGCGAGGGCGGGCCGGCGCTTGCCGACGCGCTCGCGGCGCACGATGTCATCGATGCCTGCACGCTCATCACCGGCTCCGTCACGCTGGGCGAGGCCGGCGGCTTGCCGGCGCTCGGGGCCAACCTCGCCCGCCGCCTCGCCGACGGCTCCCTGAGCATGGTCGAGACCCGCGATTACGGCCCCGACACGGCGGTCACCTACGAGAGGATCTGACATGTTCACCGGACTCGTCAGCGATGTCGGCCGCGTCGTCTCGGTGGAGGGCTCGGAGCGCCTGCGCCGGATCGTGATCGAGAGCGCCTACGACCCTGCCGGCATCGCGCTCGGCGCTTCGATCGCCTGCTCGGGCCCCTGCCTCACCGCCGTTGCGGTGGAGCCGCAAGGGGCGGGCTGCCGCTTTTCGGTCGATGCCGCCGCCGAGACGCTCGCCCGCACCACCGTGGGCGCGTGGCGCGAGGGCACGCGGCTCAACCTCGAACGCTCGCTCAAGCTCGGCGACGAACTCGGCGGCCACCTCGTCACCGGCCATGTCGACGGCGTCGCCGAGATCCTCGCCCGCGAGACGGTGACCGGCGAGGACAACCCCTGGGGCGCGAGCGAGCGCTTCACTCTGCGGGCGCCGGCCGCGCTCGCAGGTTTCATCGCCGAGAAGGGCTCGATCTGCCTCGACGGCACCTCACTCACCGTCAACGCGGTCTCGGGCCACGATTTCTCGGTGCTGCTGATCCCGCACAGCCTCTCGGTCACGACCTGGGAGGAGCGCCGCGAGGGGGATCGGATCAATCTGGAGGTCGATCTGCTCGCCCCGCTACGCCGCGCGCCTCGCCGAGACGCGCGGGTTGTTGCCGGCGTAAGGACCGGTCCAGCTTACTTGCCGTCGTAGGAGGCGGCGAGACTGTTCATGATCTGGTTCGTCTCGGCGTCGTACTTCTTGTCACCCTCCGGCGAGGCCCAGTAGCTCACCAGCAGATGGCTCTCGGCTTTCGGCACGACCGAGAGGTAGCGCAGCACCGTCGGCTTGCCTTCATAGGTCGCCGGATATTCGGTGACTTTGAGGGCGTAGGTCGGGAAATCGACCTCCTTCGACTGGCCCTCGCCCGTTACCTTGACACCTTGTTCCTTGAAGTAGGCGTTGTGCTCGCCGAGCAGGGTGTCGAACTGGGCCGGCTTGTAGCTCTCGAACCAGAGGTAGATTTCCTCGTCCGCGGTCCGCGCCTGGACGCCACGGTCGATCGTGGTCACCTTCCACGCGGCCGGGATCTCGACGGAAATCGGTCGATCTCCGGGGACGACCGTGACCTTCTTGGCGAGGGCGGCACTGCCGGCCAGCAGAAAGAAGGCGAGTGCCGCGCCGGCCAAGAATTTCGGCGATCCGATTGTCATAAATATCCCCTGTCGGCCCGCCTCGTTGTGAACGAGCCGGCGTTAGACTTGCCGTTGGTCGCGGTTTTCGGCAATGCACGACCGTCCCAAATCGACAGAAACCTTTTCGCCGCGACCGAGCGCCCCGAAAATCGTGTCGATTGGGTCTCCGCATTGGGTGCCCGCAGGATGCCTCTCCGGTTCGACAAGTTTTCGTGAGAAGGTCACCGGATCATTTGTGAGGAAGACTTAACCCTTCCCATCGAATCCTCCGCGTCGATTCGGATTCGCTTCGTGAAAGGGCGGTCGCCACCATGACGGTTACAGGACGCCGCGACCGGGTGCTGGCGGCGCTGACCGCGCTGAGCGGTGCCCTCCTCCTCGCCGTCCTTCTGGGACGGGGCGCGTTGCGCGATGCTGGCTTCAACTCGCACGGGGCGCTGGCCGACGCATTCCTGCACGGCCGGCTCTGGGTCGAGCGATGCCCCGAGATCGATTGCGCCGTGTTCGAGGGGCGGACCTACATCATCTTTCCGCCGCTGCCGGCACTGCTGCTGACGCCGTTCGTCGCCCTGTTCGGCTTTCCCGGCTTCAAGGGCTTCGTGCTCCTCGGCCTGGGCCTGTCGGCCCTGAGCCTGCTCGCCTGGAGCCGCATCTTCCGCGCGCTGGAAATCGAGCGCGGGCAGGCATTGTGGCTGCTTGCCGCGCTCGCCTTCGCGAGCCCGCTCTATCAGGTCACGCTGCGCTCCGACGGCGTCTGGTTCTTCTCCCAGACCGTCGGCTTCCTGATTATGACATTGAGCCTGTGGGCGGTGATCTGCCGGGCTTCGCTGCCGCTCGCCGGATTGTTCGTCGGCCTCGCCTTCCTGTGCCGGCAGATGGCGATCTTCTATCCGCTGTTCCTGCTGGTTCTGGCCCTGCCCCGCGGGCGCCCGCTGCTGGCGAATCCGGCTTCGGTGGCGAAATCCGCGATGCTGGCGGGCCTGTCCGTCGCGGCGGCCATCGCCGTCTACTGCGCCTACAACGCCGCGCGCTTCGGAAGCCCGTTCGAGACCGGCTACGCCTTCATCCACAATCCCGGCCAGGACAGCTTCATCTGGCGGCGCATCACCGAGGGCGGCCTGTTCTCGCGCGACTACCTGCTGTTCAACACGCTCTACCTGTTCCTGCAGGGGATCCATTTCGAGTTCGGCGGCCCCCGGCTGACGGAACTCGTCGGCTTCGACAAGGCCGGTACGGCACTCCTCGTGGCGAGCCCGTGGCTGCTGCTGGCCTTCTACGCGCGGCTCGACCGGGTCTTCGCCGCCGGGGCGGCAACCATCGCGGTCATCGCCGGGATCACCCTGTTCTACCACTCGAACGGCGCCGAGCAGATCGCGACCCAGCGCTACGCCCTCGACTGGCTGCCGATCCTGATCGTGCTGATGGCGCGTGGGGAACGCCCGCCGGCTTTCGCCGCCCTGCCGATCCTCGTCACCTGGGGCGTCGTCGCCAACCTCGCCGTGGTGACGCTGCTGGCCCTCTACCGGCTCTGAGGCTGAGGCCGCAGGGTTGCGCCGAAGGTGAGAAGCCGGTGGCCGAGATAGTTTGCCACGGCGCCGACGGCGATGCCGACGCCGTGGCCGAGGGCTTGCGCCACGGCCGGCTTCAGATCCGGCAGCAGGCCGGTCAGGCCGTCGATCATCAGCGTGCTTACCGCGAGGACCACCGCGGCGCCGACGGCGTTGACCGCGAGGAACGAGGCGAGCTGCCCGGAGAGCGACCCGTGCGAGGCCGCCCGGAACACGAAGGCGCGGTAGAGACAGAAGCCGGCGGCCATGCCGATGCCGTAGGCCACGATCAGGGCGGCCTCGAACGGCAGCACCAACGAAAGCAGGATCCGCGCGAGCCAGTTGATCGCCGCCGCCGAGCCGCCGGCGATCAGGAAGCGGACGACCTCGCTTCGCATCACAGCCCGAACCCTTGTGGCAGGAGGCCGGGCGGTAAACCGAAGGCTGCTACCGCGAAGGCGAGCCCGGCCACACCCGCGAGCACGAGGCTCGGGCGGTCCCTGACCGCGAAGGCGACTGGGTCGTCGTGGAGCGCGTCGCGGCCCGCCAGCAGCCAGACCCGGCCCATGAACAGGACGAGGATCAGCGGGAAGCTCCACAGGGCCAGCGGCGCGGCGAGCGCCGCGTGGCGGAACGCCTCGTTGGCTAGATACAGGATGAAGATGACGACGCTGGCGAGCCCCGAGGCGATGCCGAAGGCGAGCACCACCGGCTCGTCCGCCGGCTCGTAGCCGCGCCCGGCGATGGTGCCGGCCTGGCCGCGCCGCGCGGCCCCGCGCAGCTCCGTGTGGCGCTTGGCGAAGGACAGCGAAGTGAACAGGAACATCGAGAAGGTCAGGAGCCAGGGCGACCACGCCACCGCGACCGCCGCGACGCCGACCGCGATGCGCAGCGAGAACAGGCTCCCGAGCGTCAGCGCGTCGAGCATCGGCACTCGCTTCAGCCACGCGGAGTAGGTCAGCGTCAGGGCGAGATAGGCGAGCACGCCGGTGAGCACCGCCGCCCCGGCCCAGGCCGCAACCGCCAGCCCGCCCGCGAGGCCGAGCACGATTGCCGCCAGACCGGTGGCGATGGGAAGCCGGCCGCTCGCAAGGGGGCGCTCGCGCTTCGACCAGTGCGCCCGGTCGTGGGAGAGGTCGAGCAGGTCGTTCAGCAGGTAGCTCGCCGAGGCGACGAGTCCGAGCGCGAGGAAGGCCAGGCCGGCGCTCCCCCAGGCCTGCGCGTCCCCGGCCCGGCCGCCGAGAACGAGCGGCACGAAGACCAGGGCGTTCTTGGCCCATTGGTGCAGGCGCAGGGCCTTGAGCAATGCGCGCGAACGCGAGGCGGCGGGAAATTCCTCGACCGGCTTGCCGAGCCGCCGGGCGGCGCGGAGCACGGAACCGGAGGCTCCGACAACGATCACCCGCCGGGCTGCGGCCCAGACCGGGAGGTCGGCCGCGGCGTCCCCCGCGTAATCGAAGCCCTGCGGGTAGAGCGCCCGCAGCTGCGCGGCCTTGGCCTCCCCTTTGAGGTTCCGCACCCCGTCGCTCGCCACCACACGGTCGAAGACGGGAAAACGCCGCAGGGCGCGCAGGGCCATCAGCTCGTCGGCGGCCGTGGCAAGCACGATCTCCTGGCCCGCCGCCTTTTGCGTCTCGATATGGGCGAGCAAAGCCGCGTTGGACGGCAGGGTCGCGACGTCGAGCACGGCGCCTTCCGCGATGCGGCGCTTGAAGAAGGCCCGCCCCCGCGGCAGCCACAGCAGCATCACCAGCAGCATCAGCGGGTTGCGCCGCAGCAGCGCGATGATCCCTTCCAGAAGCAGGTCCGTGCGCAGCAGCGTGCCGTCGAGGTCGATCACCAGCGGCACCGGCCGCAACGCCGAGGCCGCGTCCTCGATCAGGATGGGGGCCGCCTCCGCCCTTCGCGCATGCGCCGTCGCCATGCTGGATAACCCCCGTTTCCAGTGCGGGATCGATGGTCGAAGGCCCGCAAACTTGCGTTCGACAGTCTATTGCCGGGACAGACTTCGGTCCGGTTAATAAGGGGCACCGCAGGTTGTGGCGGCGGTACTTCCGCCTGATTTGATTGATCAAACCTTCCCGGGCCAACCGAAAGGCGAAGCTTCTCCGGGCCGGAACATGCGCCCCGGTCGCGCACCCGCCGCGCCCCGTGCCGCTTGTGGAGCCCGCGGCACTTGGGCTAACCCTCCGGCCCGCCCCGAACATTCGTGAACTCGCCCCGGAACGACAGTCGCATGGTCTCCCAACGCCGGGACGCGGACGCGCCCAAGGACAGCCCCAAAAGCATCCTCGAAAGCCTCGCCGGCACCCGCGTGCTCGTGGTCGAGGCGCGCTACTACGACGACATCGCCGACGAATTGCTGGCGGGCGCCCGCGCGGCGATCGAAGCGGTCGGCGCCGAGGCGCGGGTCTTTACGGTGCCGGGTGCCCTCGAGATCCCCGCCGCCATCGCGATCCTGATGGATGCCGGCCGCAAGGCCGGCGGCCCCTACGATGCGGCGGTGGCGCTCGGCTGCGTCATCCGCGGCGAGACCGGCCATTACGACATCGTCGCCGGCGAGAGCGCCCGCGCGCTGATGGACCTTTCCGTGGCTGAGCACCTGCCGCTCGGCAACGGCATCCTCACCGTGGAGACCATGGAGCAGGCGCTCGCTCGCGCCCGGGTCTCCGACATGAACAAGGGCGGCGGTGCAGCGGAGGCGGCCCTGAGCCTCCTCGCCATCAAGCGCGCCGCCAATCTGGAACCCGCCCGATGACAGACCCCGCCGCGACACCGGCCCAACCGAAGCCGAACGCCCGCACCGGCGCCCGCCTCGCCGTGGTGCAGGCGCTCTACGAGATGGAGATCTCGGACAAGGGCGTGATCGAGGCGCTCGCCGAGTTCGAGGCCTTCTGGATCGGTCAGGAGGTCGATGGCGTCGTCCACCCGCCGGCCGAGATCGCGTTCTTCCGCGACGTGCTCCGTGGTGCCGTGGAGGAACAGCGCGCCATCGACCCGAAGCTCGATACGGCGCTGGCGAAGGGCTGGCCGCTGCGCCGGCTGGAAGCGGTGCTGCGCGCCATCCTGCGGGCGGGCGCCTATGAGTTGATGTTCCGCCGCGACGTGCCGGCCCGCGCCGCGATCTCGCAATATGTCGAGGTCGCCTACAGCTTCTACGGCGGCGACGAGCCGGGCATGGTCAATGCCGTGCTCGACCGGGTCGGCCGCGAAGTGCGCTCCACCGAGTTCGGCATCCCGGCCGCTCCCGGCCCGGCGAAGAAGGGCTGACCGGAATGGCCCGCGCGGGCGAGGAGGCGCTGATCGCGCGCTACTTCGCGCCGCTCAGCGGCCCCGGCGCCGAGGGCCTGCGCGACGACGCCGCGAGCCTGACGCCGACGCCCGGCCACGACCTCGTGGTGACCGCCGACGCCATCGTGGCCGGCGTTCACTACTTTCCCGACGACCCGCCCGGCTCCATCTCCAGCAAGGTGCTCGGCGTGAACCTGTCGGATCTCGCCGCCAAGGGCGCCACTCCGCGCGGCTTCCTCCTCACCCTCGCACTGCCGGACGACTGGACCGAGGCGTGGCTCGCGGGTTTCGCCGAGGGTCTTGGTGAAGCAAGCCGCGCACATGGCTGCCCGCTGCTAGGCGGTGACACCGTGCGCTCCGGCGGCCCGGCGCTGATCGGCGTGACCGCCTTCGGCGAGGTGCCGGCCGGTGCGATCCTGCGGCGGCAGGCGGCGCGGGCCGGCGACCGGCTCTGCGTCAGCGGCACCATCGGTGACGCGGCTCTGGGCCTGGCCCTGCGGCTCGCGCCCGATCCCGCGCTGGCGCCCGTCCACCGTGATGCGCTCCTCGATCGCTACCTTCACCCGCGCCCGCGGCTGGCGCTCGCCCCCGTGCTGCGGCGCCCACGCCCGCGCGGCCATGGACGTCTCGGACGGACTGGCGGGCGATCTGACGAAGATGTTCGCTGGCACCGGCCTGACCGCGCGGATCGACGTGCCGGCGGTGCCGCTCTCCCCGGCGGCGCAGGCGGCCATCTCCGGCGACGCCAGCCGGCTCGATACGGCTCTCACCGGCGGGGACGATTACGAGATCCTCTGCGCGGTGCCGCCCGGTTCCGTAGGCGCGTTCCTGGCCGAGGCCCGGGCCGCCGGGGTGCCCGTTGCCGAGATCGGTAGCGTGGAAGCCGGCGACGCACCGCCTCGCTTTCACGACGCGCACGGGCGCGCGATGGACGTCGCCCGCGCCTCGTTCAGCCACTTCTGAAGCGTCCTCTCCGCTTGGCGGCCTGAAGCCTGATCGCGGCCCAAAAAACGCCCGATCACGGCGTCGCAGCGGGCGTTGCATGAGGGACACCACGGCCACCAATGGCAAGCCGGTTCAGGCCTCGATCCCGGTCTGGCGCCGGCTCAGAGCCCAGACCCGCTCCTGCAAAGCCTCGTCCCGGCTGCGGGCGGACGAGGCGGTCTCGCGGCTCTTGGCGAAGTAGCGCCCGCTCACGCCGTCGAGTTCGGGCGCAGTGGCGACGTGGAGCGAGGTCCTGGCGCCGGCCTCGGTCGAGATCAGGAACGGGCGGATCAAGCTCCAGGCGAAGCCGAGCCCGCCCCTCGTGTTCTTGGCGAAGTCACTCGCCACGACGCCCGGATGCACCGCGTTGACGGTGATGCCGGTTCCGGCCAGCCGCCGGGCGAGCGCGTAGGTGAACAGCACGTTGCCGAGTTTGGCCTGGGCATAGGCCTTCATCGCCGCGTAGCGGCGCTCGCCGCCGAGATCGTCGAAGTCGATGCGCCCGCGGGTATGGGCGGCGGAGGCGAGGTTGACGATGCGGGCACGGGGCGCGGCTTCGAGCGGGCGACGCAGCTCGTGCGTCAGCAGCACGTAGGCGAGATGGTCGATGGCCCAGGTCCGCTCGATCCCGTCGGCCGTGACGTGGCGCTCCGAGAAGATCGCGCCGGCATTGTTCACGAGGAGGTCGAGGGCGGGGTAGCGCGCCCTCACCTCGCCCGCGAGCCGGCGGATCTCGGCTTGGCTCGACAGGTCGGCAAGAAAGACGTCCGCCGCGCCGCCGGTCTCCCGGCGCAGTTGCGCGGCGGCGCGTTCCGTACGCTCGCGGTCGCGCCCGACGAGGCCGACGCGCGCTCCGAGGCGGGCCAGCCCGAGGGCCGTCTCGGCGCCGATCCCGGAGGAGGCGCCGGTGACGAGGGCGGTGCGACCGTCGAGGCGCACGGTTGGAGCCGGCGGCTAGAACACCACCTGACCGACGGCCAGTGCGATCACCACGATGACGATAGCGACCACCAGGAACAGGCCGAACAGGATGCGGGCGATCGAACTCGCGCCGGAGGCGATGCCGGTGAAGCCGAGGCCGCCGGCGACGAGCGAGATAACGAAGGCGATAGCAGCCCACTTGAGAAGCGTCATGGCAGTTCACTCCGAAACAAAAGCGGAGCAGTAACGGCCAACGACCCGGCGGCGTTCCGTCGCGGTCCGCGCTTTACGCGCTTCGTTCTCCGGCCGCCCGCCGCACCAGCACCTCCGCCAAGGTGTGATAGAGGCCGCCGCGGCAGACCAGCTTCGAGACCGCATCCGCGACCAGCGCTGCGAGCATCAGCGGAATCATCATCGCGTGGTTCTGGGTCATCTCGGTGACGATGACGAAGGAGGTGATCGGCGCCTGGAGCACGCCGGTGAGGTAGGCGGTCATGCCGATCAGCACCAGCGCGCCGACCGGCACGTCCGGGAGGAACAGGCTCGCCTCCGCGCCCAGCCCGGCGCCGACGGCCAGCGACGGCGCGAACAGGCCGCCGGGGATGCCGCTGATCGAGGACAGGACGGTCGCTAGGAACTTGAGCGGGGCGAAATCCCAGCGCGGGTCGTTGCCGGCGTGGAGGAGCGCCCGCGCCTCCTCGTAGCCGGTGCCGTAGACGGTGCCGCCGGAGGCGAGCCCGCACAGGGCGACGCCGAGCCCGCACAGGCCGGCGAACAGGACGGGACGGCGCCCGATCATCCCGCCCACCCGTCCCGGCAGGCCGCGGCCGAACGCGATGACGATGCGGCTGAACAGCCCGCCCGCGAGGCCGCCCGCCACGCCGAGCAGCGGCACCGCGAGCCAGCCGGCGGCCAGCGAGAGCCGCGCGTCCGACGTGCCGAAATAGGTGTAGTCGCCGAGGATCGCCAGCGAGGTCAGGCCGGCGGCAATGATGGTGGCGACGATCAGCGCGCTTCCGCGGCTGTCATAGGCCCGGCCGAGTTCCTCGATGCCGAAGACGATGCCGGCCAGCGGCGTGTTGAAGGCCGCCGCCACCCCGGCCGCGCCGCCCGCCAGAAGCAGGCCGCGCATCCGCTCCGGGCTCAAAGTCCCGAAGGCGGCCATGATCGCCGCGCCGACCTGCACGGTCGGCCCTTCGCGGCCGATCGAGGCGCCGCACAGCAGCCCGAGGCACATCACGACGATCTTGCCCGCGGCGACCTTGAGCGAGACCAGCGCACGGCGCGCCGGCCCGGCATCCAGGGCGCGCGCGGCGATCACCTGCGGGATGCCCGAGCCCTGGGCATTCGGGAAGACGGTGCGGGCGAGCCACGCGGCAAGCGCGAAGCCGGCCGGGCACAGCAGAAGCGCCAGGGCCGGCGAGGTGTGAAGCCCGTGCCGGAAGAGTTCCTGCGCCGCATCGGCCGCCTTGGCCATCAGCACGGCCGCCAAGCCAACGCAGACGCCGCCCACCAGGAACAGGCTCCGCCTGCGCCAGGTCGTCCATGCATCGCCGGAGGCACCGCGCAGCCGCGACAGGGCGGGTCTCAGGTCCGTGGGTCGCAGCGGCATGGGGGCGGATCACGCAAGGGATGGGCCGTGTCGCCTGCACCCTGGCGGTGAAATCGGCGCGGAGCCATCGCCGCGGCGCGATGATCCGGCGCGAACGTCCCTTCCGGTGTGGAAGGCGAGGCCGGGCGCTGCAACAAATGGTCTCGGTTGCGAGATGGATGAGGATCTGCGCGTTTAGAATGCTTCATGACACCTCCGGCTTGCCGTGACCCATGCCGGGTCCCGAACGGCCGGCGGTCGACGCGGGCGAGGCGTGAATCCGGGGAACCGGGCCACGCGGCAATCAGCCAGGGAGACGGCATGGGGCGGCTGACCACGGTACCCGCGAGCGCGGTCCTTCTCGGCATCGCGGGGTTGATTCCGTTCGTGGGCTTTGCGGCCCTATCGGTCAGCGGCACGGATGTCGGGCTCGGCACCATCGGCTTGTCGCCGCGCACCATCCTCTCGGCCTACGGCGCGGTGATCGCCTCGTTCCTCGGCGGCATTCGCTGGGGGGCGGCGGCGGCACGGGGGGCGGGCTGGCGCGATTACGGGCTCGCGATCGTGCCTTCGCTGCTCGCCTGGGCGGCGCTCGCCGCGCCGCCGCCCCTGGGATCTCCGGACCCTCGGCGCGCTCGTGCTGCTGTGGGGCATCGTCGATCAGGATCTTCCCCGCCGCGGCATGGTCCCGGTCTGGATGGGCCGCCTGCGGCTGGCCCTGTCGGCGGTCGCCGGGGCGGCGCTGCTCGTGGCAGCGTGACCCGGTTCAACCGAAATCCGATCGATTGCTTCGCAATGCGGATTTCGGACTTCGCTCAAATGCCGCGCGGGCTCGGTGATACGATCTCCGCTTCGATCGAAGCAAAGATCGTATCAATCCCGCCCGAGCATGGTCCGGCCGATCGCAAAGACGCGCCCGTCGCCGAGCAGGTAGGCCGTGAACCCCTTGGGGAAGAGCGGCTCGAAGGCGGCGTCGCGCACGTTGAGGCCGCCCGTATAGGCCCCGAAGGCCGGCATGACGAGGCGGTGGCCGTCGCTCACGAAGCAGCGGCGGCGCACGGAGCGGCCGCGCATGCTGACCTTGCCGCAGGGGTGGAGATGGCCGGCGATCTCGCCCGCCTCGGCCCCCGCCAGCGGCTCGTGGCGCAGCGTCAGGCCGCCGATGGAAACCGTCTCGCAGTAGCGTCCGCCGACGCCCTCGCTCACCGCCGCATCGTGGTTGCCGGCGATCCAGACCCAGTCGCGGCCTTCCTGAAGCGCGGCGATCATCGCCCGGTCGCCGGGCTCCATCCGCTCTGGGCCGCGGGCATCGTGGAAGGAATCGCCGAGCGCGACCACGCAGGCCGGATCGAGCCGCTGAACCACCTCGTGCAGGCAGGCGAGGGTCTCGCGGGTGTCGTAGGGCGGCAGGAATTGGCCGGAGCGGGCGGCGAACGACGAGCCCTTCTCCAGATGGAGGTCCGACACCACCAGGGTGCGGTGTTCGGGCAGCCACAGGACGCCGGTGCGGTCGAGGCTCAAGGCCTCGCCGGCAAGCGCAAGGTCGGTGCCCTTCACGGTCTTCTCGAGTCTCTGGCCGAGTGCCAACGTCTTTGTCCCAAGCTTCGCGGAGGAGGCGGCACGCCGCGTCAGCCGAGCGCCTCTTGGAGAAGCTCGGCTTCGGCCTCGGCCAGGATCTCGTCGGCCCCCTCCCCGTAGACCCGCTCGCGCCCGATTTCGAGCATGACGGACACGGAGAGCGGCGAGACCCGGTCGAGCGCCCTGTGGGTGATTCGCCCCCGGATACGCCTCAGCATCATGCCGAGGCGGGTCACGTCGAGGAGTCCGGTTGCCGCATCCTGCCGCGCGGCGCGCAGGAGCAGGTGGTCGGGCTGGTGGCGGCGCAGCACGTCGTAGATCAGATCGGTCGAGATCGTGACCTGTCGGCCGGTCTTCTTCTGGCCGGGAAAGCGCCGCTCGATCAGCCCGGCGATGACCGCGCATTGCCGGAAGGTGCGCTTCATCATCGCCGACTCGTCGAGCCAGGCCTCCAGGTCGTCGCCGAGCATGTCCTCGTCGAACAAGGCCTCCATGAAACCGGGCGAGAGCGCGGCGCGCTCGCTCAGATCCTTGGTGCACCAGATGGCGATGCCGTAATCGTTGGCGGCAAATCCGAGCGGGCGCAGGCGGGCGCGCTCCAGGCGGCGGGTCAGCAGCATGCCGAGCGTCTGGTGGGCGAGCCGCCCCTCGAACGGGAAGGCGGTGAGGTAGTGGCGCCCGGCCCGCGCAAACGTCTCGACCAAGAGGTCGCGCTCGCCCGGCAGCACGGAGTGGCGGCGCTGCTGGGCAAGGTAGTCCGCGAGCTGGCGCGGCAGGCGGTCCCACTCGAACGGGTCGGCGATGATCGCCCGCACCCGTGCGGCGAGGAAGGTCGAGAGCGGGAATTTCGAGCCGGCATAGGAGGGGATCGCCGGATCGGTGCCGGGCCCGGCCCGCGTGACGAGGCATTCGTCCTCGGCGAGCCCCTCGAAGCGCAGCACCTCGCCCGCAAACAGGAAGGTATCACCGACGGTCAGCGTCTCGGCGAAATCCTCCTCGATCTCGCCGAGCGTCCGTCCGCCCTTCGGCAGCACGGTGCCGGGCTTGGAGCGCAGGCTGCGGGCCATCCGCACCTTGATGTGCGTCGATTCGACGATGGTGCCGATGTTCATGCGGTATTGCTGCGCCACCCGCGCGTCGCGCACCCGCCATTTGCCGTCGGGCCCGCGCAGGATTTTGGCGAAGCGCTCGTAGGCGCGAAGCGCATAGCCGCCGGTGGCGACGTAATCGACCACCGCTTCGAAATCCTCCCACGACAAGGTCGCGTAGGGTGCCGCCGAGATGACCTCGTCGTAGAGTTCGAGCGGATCGAAGGCGTCGGCGCAGGCCATGCCGAGCACGTGCTGGGCGAGCACGTCGGGGGCGCCGAGGCGGGCGTCGGGCGTGTCCTGGGCCGCCTCCTCCACCGCGTCGAGGGCGGCGCGGCATTCCAGCATCTCGAAGCGGTTGCCGGGGACGAGATAGGCCTTCGACGGCTCGTCCATGCGGTGGTTGGCCCGGCCGATCCGCTGCATGATCCGGCTCGCGCCCTTCGGCGCGCCGAGATTGACCACGAGATCGACGTCGCCCCAATCGATGCCGAGATCGAGCGTCGCGGTGCAGACGATGGCGCGCAGCTGCCCCGCCGCCATCGCCGCCTCGACCCGGCGGCGCTGCGTGGCGTCGAGCGAGCCGTGATGCAGGGCGATCGGCAGCGTGTCGTCGTTGAGCCGCCACAGCTCCTGAAACGTGTACTCGGCCTGGAGGCGGGTGTTGACGAAGACGAGCACCATCCGGTGTGCCCGGATCAGGTCGTAGATCGCCGGCATCGAGTGCCACGCGGTGTGGCCGGCGAGCGGGAGCGTCCGGTTCACTTCGAGCATGTGCAGGTCGGGCTTGGCACCGCCCTTCACCACGACGAGCTCGGCCCGGCGGTCCTCGCCCGGCACTTGGCCGACGAGGTACTTTTGGAGTTCCTCCGGTTCGCGCACGGTGGCCGAGAGGCCGATGGCGCGAGCCTCCGGCGCCAACCGGCGAACGCGGGCGAGCGCGAGGGAGAGGAGATCGCCGCGCTTCGAGGTGACGAGGGCGTGCAATTCGTCGAGCACGATCGTCTTCAGGCCGGCGAAGAAGGCCTCCGCCTCCCGGTGGGCGAGCAGCAGCGAGAGCTGTTCGGGCGTCGTAAGCAGGATATCGGGCGGGCGCTGGATCTGGCGTGCGCGCTTGTGCGCGGGGGTGTCGCCGGTGCGGGTTTCGACCGTGACCGGCAGATCCATGCCTTCGATCGGCGCGTCGAGGTTGCGGGCGATGTCGACCGCCAGCGCCTTGAGCGGCGAGACGTAGAGGGTGTGCAATCCTTTCGCCTTGCCGCCCTTGCTCGCGCTTCCTTGCCGCTCGCTCAGCTCGACCAGGCTCGGCAGGAAGCCGGCCAGCGTCTTGCCCGCTCCCGTGGGAGCGACGAGCAACGCCGAGCGTCCGCCCTGGACGGTCGCGAGCAGTTCGAGCTGATGCGGGCGGGGTGACCAGCCGCGGGAGGCGAACCACGCGGAGAAGCGCGGCGGGAGGTCGGGGGGCGGTGGCACCCGGCTCAGGTACGACGTGCGCGGCGCGGCGTCACCGCGTCACGCCAGCGCCATCAGGAAGCGGTCGATCAGCTCCAAGGCGCGCTCGGTCAGCGCGCCGGGATAGCGCACGAAGATGTGGCAACCGCCGGCATAGACCGCCGTGTGACCGCCATTGTTGGCCGCCGCCCAGCGGGCCGACATGTAGAGCGTGTCGTCGAGCAGCGGATCGGCGGTGCCGACCGTGAACAGGGCCGGCGGCAGGCCCTTCAGGTCGGCGTAGAGCGGCGAGACGTCGGGCCGGCGCCGGTCGATGCCCTCGCGCACGTAACCGTCGGCGAAGCGCTTGAGGTCGGTGGTGTTGATGACGAGGCGCTCCTCGCCCCACAGCCGCACGCTCGGGGTCAGGCCGAGATCGTAGAAGCCGGCATTGAGGTTGGCGCCGCGGAAGGCGCGGGGCAGGTTGTGCCGGTCGCGCAGGCGCAGCAGCGTCATCACCGCGAGATGCGCGCCGACGGATTCGCCGCCGATGGTCAGCGCGTGAATGCCGAGTTCCGCCTTGCCGGGGCCGGCGAGCCACAGGGCGGCCGCCTCGCAATCCTCGAGCGCGGCGGGATAGGGATGCTCCGGCGCCAGCCGGTACTCGACCGAGAGGCAGACGAAGCCGCAGGTGTCGGCGATGCGCTCGAGCCAGGGGTCCTGCTCGTCGGCCGCGCCCCAGACCCAGCCGCCGCGGTGGATGTGCAGGTAGGCGCCCCGTGCCTTGCCCTGCGGTCGGATCACCCGCAGCGCCAGCGGTCCGGCGGGTCCCTCGATGGTCACGGTCTCGGCGCGCGGGCTGCGCGGCATGGCGGGCGATGCCTGCGTGCCCGCCCGGCGGCGCGCGCGCACCTCTTCGATCGGCAGCGACCATGGGTCGGCCTGCGCGGCGTGGGCTGCCACGATCTCGGCATTGAGCGCCTTCGTCTCGGCATCAATGGTCGCCGGGTCGAACAGAGCGTGGTCGATCATGGCCTGAATCAGGTCGCGCTTTATGGGGTCAACGGGAGCCGGCAGGGCCGGATGCAGCCTGCCATCTTGAGCGGAACGTTCGAGGATGCCATCTGGCTGCTACCCCGAATGCGTCGAATGATGCTGCGGCGTCCCGGTTTCGCAGGAGTGTGGCGAGGCTGCAACGCCGTTGCGAGGGTGCCACGGAACACCAAGGATACCGGCAGAATGATCGGCGATCACGACTCGCGGCGCCGCGCCCCGCTCGACTCGGGCGCTTATCCGGCCGATCCGCGTCATGGTGCGCCCCGCCGCCGCTCCGGCCTCAACCGCTTCCTCGGCGGCTCGCCCGCAGCGGTGTTCGTGAAGCTGCTGTTCCTGTCCGTGCTCGTCGGCGCGGTGATGGCGATGTTCGGCCTAACGCCGGGCCTGCTGTTCTGGCAGCTCTACGACTTCACCCGTTCGCTGATCGATCTCGGCCTCGACACCTTCCACGATTTCGGCCGCTGGATCCTCGCGGGCGCGGTGGTGGTTGTGCCGATCTGGCTGATCGCCCGCCTGCTCACCGTTTCGCGGGAGCGGTGACGCCGGACCGCTGCGTCGATCCCTCCGGACCGACGCGTCGGCCGTCGTCGTGAGGGCGTGCGACACAGCAACAGCTTAGAACTGTTCCGATTGTTCGCCCGCGCGAACGGTTCTAAGACTCGCACGAGAAGTAAGAAACCGCATCGAGGCGTGTCGTGCAGACCAATTTCGCCCCCGAGCAGCTCGCCGACCCCGCCATGGCGGCCTCCGAGAAGATCCTGCGCACCTGCGTGCATTGCGGATTCTGTACCGCGACCTGCCCGACCTACCTCCTGCTCGGTGACGAGCTCGATTCACCGCGCGGACGCATCTACCTCATCAAGGACATGCTGGAGGGCGGCAAGCCGGCGAGCCGCGAAGTGGTCAAGCACATCGACCGCTGCCTCTCCTGCCTGTCCTGCATGACGACCTGTCCGTCGGGCGTGCACTACATGCACCTCGTCGATCATGCCCGCACCCATATCGAGAAGACCTACGCGCGCCCGCTCTCTGACCGGCTCCTGCGCGCGGTGCTGGCCCTGGTGCTGCCCTATCCGAACCGGTTCCGGGTGGCGCTGCTGGCGGCCAAGATCGGGGCGCCGTTCCGGCCGCTGGTCGCCCGGCTGCCGCGGGTCGGCAACCGGCTCGCAGCGATGCTCGACCTCGCCCCGGCGCAACTGCCGAACCGCAACCGCACCGACCGGCCGGGCACCTTCCCCGCCGATCCCTCGGCGCAGGAGATCAGCGACCTCTTCCAGACCGGTGAGGACAAGGCACCGGCCAAGCGCCGCGGCCGGGTCGCGCTGCTGCGCGGCTGTGCCCAGAGCGTGCTGCGGCCGGACTTCAACGAGGCGGCGATCCGCCTGCTCAACCGCCACGGGGTCGAGGTGGTCCTGCCCAAGGGCGAGGGCTGCTGCGGCGCACTGACCCACCACCATGGGCAAGGAGGCGAACGCCCACGGTCACGCCAAGCGCACCATCGACGCTTGGATCGCCGAGATGGACGGGCCCGGCCTCGATGCCATCGTCGTCACCGCCTCGGGCTGCGGCACGACGATCAAGGATTACGGCTTCATGTTCCGCGACGACCCGGCCTATGCCGAGAAGGCCGCGCGGGTCTCAGGCATCGCCAAGGACGTGACCGAGTACATGGCCGAGATCGGCCTGCTGCCCCCGGTCGAGGATACCGACCTCGTGGTCGCCTACCATTCCGCCTGCTCGATGCAGCACGGGCAGGCCATCCGCACCGAGCCCAAAACCCTGCTCAAGAAGGCCGGCTTCACGGTCAAGGACGTGCCGGAGGGCCATATCTGCTGCGGCTCGGCCGGAACCTACAACATCCTTCAGCCGGAGATCGCCGCCCGCCTGCGGGATCGCAAGGTCGCCAATATCGAGCGCGTCCGGCCCGACATCATCGCCACCGGAAATATCGGCTGCGCCACCCAGATCGGGAAGGGCACCGACATCCCGATCCTGCACACGGTCGAGCTGCTCGACTGGGCCACCGGCGGGCCGCGGCCGGAAGCGTTGGCGCATGTGAAGGCGCGTCCGGCGCCGGTTCCGGCGCACGTTTAAGGTCAAGATTGAATTTCCCGCTCTGCACAATTGCGGGTCGTCTCTTCCTTGACCTCGCTGCAGGTGCGAATTAGGCCCGCAACCAGTGTCGGCCCGAGATCGTTTGCAGGCTTATGACAGAGAACCCGACAGAGTCGCCCGTCGTCCTCCTCGTCGAAGATGACGGTCTGCTGCTGATGGAAGCGTCCGATACCCTGGCCGAGGCCGGGTTCAACGTCCTCGAAGCGCACCATGCCGACAAGGCGCTCGACGTGCTGGAAGGCCGGCCCGATGTCGGGATCGTGATGACCGATGTCGACATGCCGATGGGCTCGATGGACGGCTTCGCCCTGGCCCGCCTCGTCGCCCACCGCTGGCCGGAAAATCCCGGTGCTGATCGTCTCCGGCATGGGCACGCCCGGCCCCGGTGACATGCCTGATGGTGCCCGCTTCATTCCGAAGCCCTACGCGCCGACCATGCTGGTGCGCACCCTCAAGGCCTGCCTCAAGCGCGCCGCCTGACGGCCGCCCGCAGACGTTGCGCGCATGGCCGATGCGCGCGAGGGCCAATCGCGGGTTTCGCTGCAGTCCGTTTCGCGGCAGAAGGCGGGTGAGAGTGGCGCGCTGCCCCGCGCGCCGACAGACCGATCAGTTCAGGTCCCGCCATGACCGCCGAGCCAAAAACCCTCCGCTTCGCCACGCAGGCGGTCCATGCGGGTGCCGCGCCCGATCCCGCCACCGGTGCGCGGGTGCAGCCGATCTACTTTACCAACGGCTTCGTCTTCGACTCGACGGAGCAGGCCGCCGACATCTTCGCCATGCGCAAGACCGGCTTCTCCTACTCGCGCGGCTCGAACCCGACGGTCGCCGCGCTGGAGCGTCGGGTCGCCGCATTGGAGGGCGCCAAGGCGGCGGTCGCCGTCTCGTCCGGGCAGTCGGCGGTTCTGCTGGTGATGATGACGCTGATGCAGACGGGCGACGCCTACGTCGCCTCGCCGCGCCTGTTCGGCGGCTCGCTCGGCCTGATGCGCCGCCTCGAAGGGCGCTACGACCTGACTCCGCAATTCGCCGCGGACCTGACGCCGGAGGCCTTCGAAGCAGCGATCACGCCGCAGACCAAGGCGATCATCTGCGAGTCGATCGTTAATCCCTGCGCCACGGTGATGGATATCGAGGGCATCGCCGCGGTCGCCAAGCGCCACGGCCTGCCGCTCGTCATCGACAACACCCTGGCCTCGCCCGCGCTGATCCGCCCGATCGAGTACGGCGCCGACATCATCGTCCACTCGACGTCGAAGTTCCTCGGCGGCTCGGGCCAGGTGATCGGCGGCATGATCTGCGATGCCGGCACCTTCGATTGGAAGGCGCAGGGCTCGCGTTACAATCTCATCAACGATCCCTGGCCGGACTATGACGGCCTGATCGTCAGCGATCGCTTCCCCGAGATCAGCTTCGCCGTGGCCTGCCGCCTGTTTGGCCTGCGCGACCTCGGCCCCGGCCTCTCGCCGATGAACGCCTTCCTGACGCTCACCGGCATCGAGACGCTGCCGCTGCGGATGGAGCGCCACTGCGCCAACGCCAAGGCGGTTGCGGCCTATCTCAAGGACCATCCGGCGGTGGATTGGGTGAGCTACCCCGCGCTTCCCGGCCAGAAGGGTGAGGCTTTGGCCAACCGCTACGTGCCGCAGGGTCCGGGCTCGATCTTCACCTTCGCCCTGAAGGGCGGCGAGCCGGCGGCCCTGGCGTTCATCGCGAACCTCGAACTGGTCTCGCACCTCGTGAACATCGGCGAGATCAAGTCGCTCGTGATCCACCCGGCCACCACGACCCATCGCCAGCTCCGCCCCGAGGAGCGCGCGGCGGCCTGCGTCGGCCCCGAGACCGTGCGTCTCTCGATCGGCCTGGAGGATCCCGAGGATCTCATCGCCGATATCGAGCAGGCCCTGGCCAAGGTCGGCGCACAGATCGGCTGAGGCCGCGATGGGACGGCGCGGGCGCATCGCTGCGGTGATCTTCGGCCTCGCCGTCCTCGGCGCCGGTGCCGTCGTCCTCGCCGACTTCTCGCAAGTCGGCCGCACCGAGCCGCCGCTGGTGGCCGAGGCCGAGCGCGCCGACCGCGTCCTCGTGGAGAAGGCGGCGCGCCGCCTGACCCTGCTGCGCGAGGGCCGTGTGCTCGCGATCTACCCCATCTCCCTCGGCTTCGCGCCGGAGGGCCATAAGGCGCGCGAAGGCGACGGGCGTACGCCCGAGGGCGTCTACACAGTCGCGTTCCGCAATCCGCGCAGCGTCGCCCATCTCTCGCTCAAGGTGTCCTACCCCTCCCTGGCCGACGCGGCCGCGGCGCAGGCCGGTGGCTATTCGCCCGGTGGCGACATCATGATCCACGGACTGATGAACGGCTTCTCCTGGCTCGGCCGTCTGCACCGGCCGAAGGATTGGACCCAGGGCTGCGTCGGCGTCACCAACGCCGAGATGCGCGCGATCTACGCCCGCGTCGATCTGGGCACGCCCATCGAGATCAGGCCTTGAACGTCGTCGCGTCCGCTGCCGGCACGACGGATCGACGCTCGGTGCAGGGGATCGTCTGTCGAGCGAGCCCATTCGAACCGGTTTCGGCGCTCGAAAATTCTTGGCTTGACACTAATCGGCGCACATGCGCCGTCTCGACAAGCATTGTAAGGCCGGTTGATTTCGAAAAAATCGCCATATCCCTTGATTTCAAGTCAGACGAACAGCGAGAGTGCATGGGCTAGTTCGACGTGATAACAAAATCAATAAATCAGTTATGTGAATCCGAAGATCACTATAGGTCGATTTCCAAAACTGGATAATGCCAATCGCAACCTCCGGCTGAAGAAGTTTTGGCGAGTGGCCGTTCCGATCGGCTGAAAGCAGATTACGACAAATCATGGGGCGGATCTCTTAATCCTCTCGTTAAGACATTTCATTTATCAATTTTTTGTCAGCAGACCTGGGTGATCCGTGCGCGGCGGACATTTCAGCATTTTACGCGCCTTACCCGTCCGATGCGCTTCTCTCTCAAAGCTGCTCTCATCGCCCTGTTCGGTGGGCTCACGCTCATTACGATCGGCCAGGGGGTGGTCTCCCTGATGGAGCTGTCGTCGATCCGCCGCGGTGTCGATGCGGTCGCCACCAACTGGCTTCCGTCCGTCCTCGCGGTCAACGAAATGGGGACGGCTGCAAGCCAGATGCGCCTGCGGCAGTATCGGACCGTCACGACCTCCACCGATCCCGAGACGTTGGCGGCGAACCGGAGCAACTACGAACGGGCGCTGAGCGACATGGCGGCGGCGCGCAAGCGCTACGAGCCCCTGATCTCGTCCCCGGAAGAACGTGCGCTCTACACGCAGTTTTCGGAGCTGTGGTCCCGCTACGATGAGGCGAGCCGCCGTATCATCGCGATGATGGAGCGGGGCGAGCAGCGGGAAGCCATGGCGGAACTGGTCGGGCCCGGCCTGCTCTCCTTGTACAGCCAATCGAGCGACCTGATCGCCCGCGCGATCACCCTCAATCGCGACGGCTCCACGCGCGACGCGTCGACCGCGGTCGGCAATGTCGAGACCGCTTCGATCGTTGCGAGTGTCACGATGGCGGTCGCCGTGCTCGTCGCCCTGTTTGCGATGGCGTTCGGCTTCGTGCGGATCTCGCGGCCGATCACCGGCATCACCGGCATGATGGGGGCGCTCGCCGCCGGCGACGTCGAGACGCCGGTGCCGTACCGTCAGCGCCGGGACGAAATCGGCGCGATGGCGGCCGCCGTCCAGGTGTTCAAGGATAACCTGATCCGCACCCGCGCCCTGGAAGCCGAGACGGCGCTCGCCCGCGCTTCGGCCGAGGAGCAGCGGAAGGCAGCGATGCGGTCGATGGCCGACAGCTTCGAGGCCGCCATCGGCGGGATCATCGGCACCGTGACCTCGGCGGCGACCGAGTTGCAGGCCACGGCCCAGAGCATGTCGGGGACCGCGACCGAAACGGCCTCCCAATCGATCACCGTGGCGTCCGCCGCCGAGGAGGCGGCGACCAATGTGGGGACCGTTGCGGCCGCGGCGGAAGAACTCGGCACCTCCGTGCACGAGATCGGCCGGCAGGTGGCCACTTCGTCCGAACTCGCCCAAGCCGCGGTCGGTGAAGCCGACCAGACCGCCGGTTTGGTCCAGAACCTGTCGAGCGCGGCCGCCAAGATCGGCGACGTGGTGTCGATGATCTCGACGATCGCCGGCCAGACCAACCTGCTCGCGCTCAACGCCACCATCGAGGCGGCGCGGGCCGGCGAAGCTGGGCGCGGCTTCGCGGTGGTCGCGGCGGAGGTGAAGGAACTGGCCAACCAGACCGCCCGGGCGACCAGTGAAATCGCGCAGCAGATCGGCACGATCCAGAGCGCGACCGATCAGGCGGTCTCGGCCATCGGCGGCATTTCCGGCCGCATCCGCGAGATCAACGGCGTTGCCGCCGGCATCGCGGCGGCGGTCGAGCAGCAGGGCGCAGCGACGCAGGAGATCGTGCGCAACGTCGCCCAGGCCTCGACCGGCACGGCCGAGGTGACGAGCAACATCGCCGGCGTCGCCCGCGCCTCCGAAGAGACCGGCGCGGCGGCGAGCCAAGTGCTCGGCGCGGCGTCCGAATTGTCGCGCCAGTCCGAGCAGCTCTCGGCGGAGGTGAGCCGCTTCCTCGCGACCGTGCGGGCGGCGTAGCGAAGCCCGAACCAGCACACCGATTGGGGATTCGTTAGGAAGAGGTCGCCTTCGGGCGGCCTCTTCCCATATGCGCCTGCCATGAGTGCCCGCGTCGAACCCAAGACGCGAAACCCCACGGGAGACCGCCATGCGCGCCTACGAGATGTCCGCTGCCGCCGGCCTCGACAGTTGGAAGAGTGCCGAGCGCCCGACGCCCGAACCGGGCCGCGGGCAGGTTCTGGTGCGGATGCGCGCCGCCTCCCTCAACTACCGCGATCTGCTGATCTGCCAGGGCCACTACCCGTTCGCGGTCAATCTCGACCGGCTGATCCCGCTCTCGGACGGGGCGGGTGAAATCGTAGCGATCGGCGAAGGCGTGCGCCGCTTCACCGGCGGTGAGCGGGTCGCCGGGATTTTCTCGCAGAGCTGGCTCGGCGGCGCGCAGGTGGCCGATACGTGGCAGACCGCGCTCGGCGGCGCCATCGACGGGGTGCTGACCGAGTATCAGGTGTTCGACGAGGACGGGCTCGTCACGCTGCCCGATCATCTCAGCTTCGAGGAAGGGGCGACGCTCCCCTGCGCAGCGGTGACCGCCTGGAACGCGCTCTACGGACTCAAGCCCCTGCGGGCCGGCGAGACGGTGCTGACGCTCGGCACCGGCGGCGTCTCGATCTTCGCGATCCAGCTCGCCCACGCGGCCGGGGCGCGGGTCATCGCCACCTCGTCGAGCGATGCCAAGCTGGAGAAGGCCCGCGCGCTCGGCGCGCACGACACCATCAACTACCGTACCCATCCCGATTGGGAGGGCGAGGTGCGTCGGCTGACCGGCGGAACCGGCGTCGATCACGTCGTCGAGGTCGGCGGCACCGGGACGCTCCCGCGCTCCATCGCCTCCACCCGGCCCGGCGGGCATATCGGTTTGATCGGCTTGCTGGCTCAGGGCGAGGCGTTCGACCCGCTGGCGATCCTCGGCGCGAGCTGCATCGTGCGCGGCGTCGCCGTCGGCCCGCGGGAGATGTTCGAGGACATGAACCGCTCGATCGCCCTGCACGGGATCAAGCCGGTGATCGACCGGGTCTATGGTTTCGACGAAGCGCCGGCGGCTCTCAAAGCCCTGGCCGAGGCCGGGCATGTCGGCAAGATCGTGATCCGGATCGATTGATGCTCGGGCGTCGGGCGAAGAGGCGGGTGATGCGCGCAGGGGTCGGATGGGGACTTGTCGCAGCGCTCGTGTCGCCGGTGGCGGCGAGCGCTACGGACGTCACGACAGTGCGGACCGAGTCCTTCCCCCGGCCGCCCTATTCCGGGGCGACCTATTACGTCTACGAGCGGGCGGGCCAGACGATCTGCACCAAGCTCGCCGTGTGCAACAAGTTCGACCAGTGCGAGACCAGCTACGTCCCCGGTGCCTTTCGCGCGCCCGAGGACACCGCCACCGGAGATCCCTACGGGACCACGCCTGCGGTGCCGATCGCGCCCGCCTCGCTCGCCAAGCATGTCTGCCTGACGCGGTTCGGGTTGGTGCAGCGGTAGGCCCTACGCCTCGTCGGTCTTGCGAGCCTTCCGGTTCAATGCCCGCAGCGCCCCGCGGAAGGTGCGCACGTCCTGCTCGGTCATCGCCATGCGGTGGAGCATGTCGCGCATGTTGCGGGCGATGATCTCCTGCTTCTCCGGCGGGTAGAAGCCGGCCCCCCGCCAACGTCTCCTCCAGACTCGCGAACAGCGAGAGCATTGCTTCGCGGGTGGCGGGCGGCGAGAGCATTTCGCCGGAGAAGCGCAGGGTGGCGAGGCCGGCGGCGCGGCGCCACTCATAGCCCATCAGCAGCACCGCCTGAGCGAGGTTGAGCGAGGGGAACTCGTCCGTCACCGGGAAGGTGACGATGGCGTCGGCCAGCGACACCTCGTCGTTGCTCAAGCCCACCCGCTCGCGCCCGAACATCAGCCCGATCCGCTCACCGCGGCCGATCCGCTCGGCGGTGGCCGTCAGGGCGTCTTCGGGCGCGAAGACGCGCTTCATCTGCCCGCGCTCGCGGGCGGTGGTGGCGAGGAGGAAATGCAGGTCGGCGATGGCCTCCGGCAGCGTGGCGTAGACCTTGGCCCCGTCGAGCACGTAAGTCGCGCCGGAGGCCGCCTCGCGCACACCCTTCTTCGGCCAACCGTTCTTGGGCGCCACCAGGCGCAACTCGGACAGGCCGAAATTCGCCATGGCGCGGGCGGTCATGCCGATATTCTCGGCAAGTTGCGGCTCGACCAGGATGACGACGGGGGCGCTCATTCTTTTCGACACTCAAACGCATCGAAGCGCGCCGCCGGCAATGCCGACGACGCGATCCTCCAAAAAGATCAGATCTTACCGTCGAGACCCATCTGGTAGTATTTGTGGACGATCTTGTCCTGGTTCTCGAGGAGCCAGTCGATCGAGGGCTCGTTGGTCATGGCCTTGCGGATCGCCTCGGTCATGCCCTTGCGCTGGATCTCGAACAGCGCCTTGTGATCGACGCTCTCGGCCTGGATCACGCCGGGGCTGAGCCAGACCGAGCAGATGATGCCGAGGTCGTTGGCCTTCTCCTTGGGGATGTAGCCGGCCCGCACCGCGTCGAGCACGCCGTTGGCGATGGCGTACTGCACCGTGCCCATCAGGATCGAGGTGTACTTGTTCTCGGTCACGCTCACCTTGGAGACGCACAGCGTCACCGGGCGGACCATGATGTCGGTGTTCAGGAGCGCGAAGACGCGGCTATGGCCGACAACCTGATCGCCGGTGAGGGTGGCGAGCGCGGTGCCGACCGGCCCGTCGAGCTCGCCGATGATGACCTCGGGCTCGGAGGCCGTGTTGGGCGGGCCGCCCGCAACGAGGGCCTCGCCGGCGCGCAGGATGATGCGGTCGCTCATGGTGTGTCCTTCCTCGTGATCGGCCGTTTTTCTTGACGCGCGGGTCGTCGCAGCGGCAGCCGGGTTTGTCCAGGCCACATAGCGCGGCCGTGGCGTGCGCTCTTGTGCGGGAGCGACACTCGCTTTGGCCGGTGGCCGCGCCGGGTGGCCGTGGCGTGCGGCCTCGTTTATGCCCGCCTCCCATGACGGAGACCGGAAACGACCGCGACGGCCTGCGCTACACCGTGGCGCTGATCGAGATCCAGGGCGGGCTGGTGGGCCTATGGGGCTTCTTGCACGACCTGATGCAGACCGGTGCCGCGGTGCCGCTGACCTTGCTGCCCGGCGTGCTGTTCATCGGGCTGGTGCTGGCGGCGAGCGTCGTCGCGGGTGTCGCGCTCTGGCAGGACCGGCGCCTGGGCTACACCCTCTCCGTTCCGGTGCAGCTCGCCCAGGTGATCTGGTTCGTGAGCGCGGGCCTCACCGTCCGCATCTCGGCCAGCGGCTGGCTGCTGGCCGACGTGTTTCTCCGATCCCCTGCGGAAGGTGGGCTCGTGCTGGGCTGGCAGTTCGATGCGGCGCGCAAGGGCGGCTACGCCCTCTCGCTGGCCCCGCGCGAGGATTTTACCGTTGCGCTGAACCTGATCGCCCTCGCCATCCTGATCTGGCTCGGATTTCGCCTGCGTGGCCTCCTGCCGTTCCGCAGGGGCGGGTAACAGTTTCGCGCATCCGAAACAGGCTGCCCGAGGCCGGCTTTGTCGCCTTGCTGCGCTGCGTTATAGGGGCGGCGACAGGGTTCCGGAGAGACGCGCGAAGGGCAGCCGGCCGGGCGCGCGGCACCGGGCAACTGAGGGACCGACATGGCGAAGATCAAGGTGGCCAATCCGGTCGTCGAGCTCGACGGCGACGAGATGACCCGGATCATCTGGGCGGAGATCAAGAACAAGCTCATCCACCCCTACCTCGATCTCGATCTCGACTATTACGATCTCGGTGTCGAACACCGCGACGCGACGAACGACCAGGTGACGATCGATGCGGCCGAGGCGATCAAGCGCCACGGCGTCGGCGTGAAATGCGCCACGATCACGCCGGACGAGGCCCGCGTCGAGGAATTCAAGCTCAAGGAGATGTGGCGCTCGCCCAACGGCACGATCCGCAACATCCTCGGCGGCGTCATCTTCCGCGAGCCGATCATCTGCAAGAACGTGCCGCGCCTCGTGCCCGGCTGGACCCAGCCCTTCGTGATCGGCCGCCACGCCTACGGCGACCAGTACCGCGCCACCGACTTCAAGGTGCCCGGCAAGGGCCGCCTCACCATCAAGTTCGAGGGTGACGACGGCACCGTCATCGAGAAGGAGGTGTTCAAGTTCCCGGACGCCGGCGTCGCGATGTCGATGTACAACCTCGACCAGTCGATCATCGACTTCGCCCGGGCCTCGTTCAACTACGGCCTCGCCCGCAAATACCCGGTCTATCTCTCGACCAAGAACACCATCCTCAAGACCTATGACGGCCGCTTCAAGGACCTGTTCCAGAAGGTGTTCGACGAGGAGTTCAAGTCGAAGTTCCTGTCGCTCGGCTTGACCTATGAGCACCGCCTGATCGACGACATGGTGGCCTCGTGCCTCAAGTGGTCGGGCGGCTATGTCTGGGCCTGCAAGAACTACGATGGCGACGTGCAGTCGGACACGGCGGCGCAGGGCTTCGGCTCGCTCGGCCTGATGACCTCGGTGCTGATGACGCCGGACGGCCAGACCGTGGAGGCCGAGGCCGCCCACGGCACCGTGACGCGCCACTACCGCGAGCACCAGAAGGGCAAGGCGACCTCGACCAACTCGATCGCCTCGATCTTCGCCTGGACCCGCGGCCTGTCGCACCGGGCCAAGCTCGACGGCAATGCCGATCTCGCGAAGTTCGCCGCGACCCTGGAGAAGGTCTGCGTCGACACGGTCGAGGCCGGCCACATGACGAAGGATCTCGCCCTCCTCGTCGGACCGGACCAGAAGTGGCTCACCACCAACGGCTTCCTCGACAAGGTCGATGAGAACCTGAAAACGGCGATGGCCGTCTGAGATAAGGGAGCAATCACCCTCCCCCCTCTGCGGGGGAGGGTGTCCGCGGAGCGGACGGGAGAGGGGCCGGCTCAGGTCTCTCCGGAAAGGTCGCTCCCCTCACCCGACCCCCTTCGGGGGCCACCCTCTCCCGCAGAGGGGAGAGGGATCAGCGTTCGTCAGCCCGTTTTCTTCGCCGCATTCCGCTTGCGCGTCTCGGCCGCCTTCTTGGCCGAGGCGGAGCGCTGCTCCTTCGTGCGCGAAGCCGAGGCGGTGCCGCCGGTGCGACCGCCTTTATGCGCGGCGGGATGGTCCGTCGTCTTGCCGCGGCCCGAGCCGCCGGGCTTCTTGCCGCCGCCATCGTCCTTGTTGACGGTCGCCCAGGCGCGGGCCTCCGCTTCCTTCTCCGGCACGCCGCGGGACTCGTAGGATTCGGCGATGTGCTCCGCCTTGCGGACCTGCTTGTCGGTGTATTTCGACTTGTCACCCTGAGCCATGGTGCTCTCCCGATCTGTCGCGCCGGTCAGCTCCGGCTCGGCGCATCGATGGCCGCCCGCACCCGCCGGATCAGCTCGGCACGGCGGTACGGCTTGTTCAGGATATCGAACTCCGGACGCTCGATTCCGGTTCGCTCCAGGCTGGCCTCGGCATAGCCGGTGGTGAGCAGGATCTTGAGATCGGGATGGCGGCGGCGCGCTTCGCGGGCGAGCGTCAGGCCGTCCATGCCGCCGGGCATGATCAGGTCGGAGAAGAGCAGGTCGATCTCCGGATGGTCGTTCAGGATCTCCAGGGCCTCGCGGCCGTGGCGGGCCATCAGGGTGCCGTAGCCGTAATCGCGGAGGATCGCCCGGGCGAGTTCGGCGACGTCGGCGCGGTCGTCCACGATCAGGATCGTTTCCGTGCCCGGCCGCTCCTCGACGGTGGCGGCCGGTTCTGCGCTCTCCGGCGCACCGGCCTCGTCGCTCGCGGGGAAGGAGAGACGCACCGTCGTCCCCTCCCCCATCACCGACTCGATCTGCGCGAAGCCGCCGGACTGCTTGGCGAAGCCGTAGACCATCGACAGGCCGAGCCCGGTGCCCTTCCCCTCCTCCTTGGTGGTGAAGAACGGGTCCATCACCCGCGCCAGCATGTCCGAGGGGATGCCCGCGCCCGTATCGGTCACCGCGACGCTCACGTGCCGACCCGAACCGTCGGGCCGGCCGGATTCCTCGTTGCGGGTCGTGATCGTGACGCGCCCGCCCTCCGGCATCGCGTCGCGCGCGTTGATGAGCACGTTGAGCAGGGCGACCTCGGCCTGGGTCCGGTCGATCCGGCAGGGCCAGAGGTCGGGGGCGAGATCGGTCTCGATCGTCACCGCGTCGCCCAGCGTGCGCCCGGCCAACTCCTTCGTCTCGGAGACGAGGTCGTTGAGGTTGAGGGTGCGGCCGTCGAGGCGCTGCTTGCGGGCAAACGAGAGCAGTTGCTGCGTCAGCGTCGAGGCCCGCTCGGCCGCCTCGCGGATGTTGCCGACGGCGCGGCCCATGCGGCCCCGGTCGGCGTCCGGCCGGTCCAGGTTGGTCGCCAGCGAGTCGGCATAGCCCAGGATCACCTGGAGCAGGTTGTTGAAGTCGTGGGCGATGCCGCCGGTGAGCCGGCCGATCGCCTCCATCTTCTGCGCCTGATGCAGCGAGTCTTCCGCCAGCCGGCGGCGGGTGATGTCGAGCTGCGAGCCGAAGAAGTACAGGAGGTCCCCGGCGGCGTTGTAGACCGGGCTCACGAACAGCGCGTTCCAGAACGACGAGCCGTCCTTGCGGTAGTTGAGGATCTCGGTGGCGACGTCGCGCCGCGCCGCGACGGCGTCGCGCACCAGCGCCCGCGTCGCCGGATCGGTCTCGGGGCCCTGGAGAAAGCGGCAGTTGTGGCCGATCACCTCGTCCCGAGCGTAGCCGGTCATTTCCAGGAAGGCTTGGTTCACGAACACGATCGGGTGGTCGTCCTGGTTCGGATCGACCACGACCATCGGCATGCGCGTCATCTCGACGGCGGCGAAGAAGATGCCGCTGCCGGATTCGAATTCGTGGCCCTTCGCACCCGCCTCGACGCTGGGATGGACGCCGTGGGGTCTCTTCTCGGGGATGTCGGTCATGCGAACCCGCGGCGTGACAAATCTTGTGAGGCTGCCGGCACGGCCGGCGCACCCCCGATGCAGAGCGTAAGATAGGGCTGCGGGAAGAACATAGGGTCCGGAGCGTCGAGGCTCCGGAACCCATCGAAATCGGCAGGGGCCGCTTGCGGCGAGCGGCCCCTCGCCCGTGCCATCAGGCCTCCTCGTCGATGCCGAAGCTCACGCTCTCGACATTCGCCCGCTCGAAGGCCTGCATCACGTACTGGTAGGAGCGCTCCATGTCGCTGTGCTCCTCGTCCTCGTCCTCGTTCTCGACGGGCTTGAGGACGAACATCAGCATCGAGCGCCCCGTGACCGAGTAGCTTTCGCCGACGGCGAAGCTCTCCACCTCCTGGCTGTCGGGCAGGTTGGTATCGAGCAGCCGCGTCCAAGAGGTGCCGCCCGGCGCCTCGGGGAGGGTGAAGTCCACCACGTCGTGATAGGCGTTGTAGAACAACAGCAGGGTGGCATCGCCGCCGCGCTTGTGGATGCCGCTCGCCTGGGCGCGCCCGTCGAGCAGCACGGCGAGGGTGCGCGAGTTGCCGTCGTTCCAGTTCTCCGGGCTCATCTCGGTGCCGGTGGGCGTGAGCCAGGTCACGTCCTTGACGCCGAACTCCTCGTCGTAGGCTCCCGTGACGAACCGTCCGCGCGAGAGCATCGGCAGGGCGTTGCGCAGCAGGATCAGGCGCTGCGTGAACTCGGCCAGATCCCGCTCCTCCTCGCCGATGGCGCCCCAATCGACCCAACTGACCTCGTTGTCCTGGCAATAGGCGTTGTTGTTGCCCTTCTGCGTGCGGGCGAACTCGTCGCCGGCGAGCAGCATGGGCGTGCCCTTCGACAGGAACAGGGTCGCCAGCATGTTGCGCATCTGGCGCAAACGAACCGAGCGGATCTCGGGATCGTCGGTCGGGCCCTCGACGCCGTAATTGTAGGAGAGGTTGTGACCGTGCCCGTCGCGGTTGCCCTCCTCGTTCGCCTCGTTGTGCTTCTCGTTGTACGAAACCGTGTCGTTCAGCGTGAAGCCGTCATGTGCGGTGATGAAGTTCACCGAGGCCCAGGGGCGGCGCCCGCGCTTGTTGAACTTGTCGGCCGAGGCGGTGATGCGCGAGGCGAGCCCCGGCAGCAGCCCGGCATCGCCCTTCCAGTAGCCGCGCACGTCGTCGCGGAACCGGTCGTTCCACTCGGCCCAGCCCGGCGGGAAGCCGCCGACCTGATAGCCGCCGGGGCCGCAATCCCACGGCTCGGCGATGAGCTTCACGTCGTTGAGGACGGGATCCTGACGGCAGGTGTCGAGGAAGCCGCCGCCCTCGTCGAAGCCGTAGGGCTCGCGGCCGAGAATGGTGGCCAGATCGAAGCGGAAGCCGTCCACCCGCATCTCGGTCGCCCAGTAACGGAGCGAGTCCGTCACGAGCTGCAGCACGCGGGGATGCGAGAGGTTGAAGGTGTTCCCAGTGCCGGTGTCGTTGATGTAGTAGCGCGGCTGGTTCGGCAGCAGGCGGTAGTAGGAGGCGTTGTCGACGCCCTTGAACGAGAGGGTCGGGCCCTTCTCGTTGCCCTCGGCCGTGTGGTTGTAGACCACGTCAAGGATCACCTCGAGGCCGGCGCCGTGCATGCGCGCGACCATCTCCTTGAACTCGGAGAAGGCGAAGTCCGGCACCGCCGCGTAGCGCCGGGCGGGCGTGAAAAACGAGATGGTGTTGTAGCCCCAGTAATTGATGAGATCCTTCTGCTGCAGGTAGTCGTCCTGCACGAAGGAATGGACCGGCAGCAGCTCGACCGAGGTGACGCCGAGGCTCTTGATGTAGTCGAGCACCGCCGGGTTGCCGAGGCCGGCATAGGTGCCGCGCAGCTTCTCCGGCACCGCCGGGTGCAGCTTGGTGAAACCCTTGACGTGGGTCTCGTAGATGATCGTGCGCTCCCACGGCACGCGCGGCTTCACATCCCGGCCCCAGGTGAAGGCCGGGTCGATCACACGCGAGCGGCGGGTGTAGGGCGCGGAATCGCGCTCATCGAAGGTGAGGTCGTCGCCCGTCTCCATCTTGTAGCCGAACAGGGCGGGGTTCCACTGGATCGTGCCGACCAGACCCTTGGCGTAGGGGTCGATGAGGAGCTTGTTCGGGTTGAAGCGGTGGCCGGCCTCGGGCTCGTAGGGGCCGTGGACGCGGTAGCCGTAGATCGTGCCGGGGCGCGCGTCCGGCAGATAGCCGTGCCAGACCTCGTCGGTGTACTCGGGCAGCTCGATGCGCTCGATTTCGTTCTCGCCGGCATCGTCGAACAGGCACAGCTCGACCTTCGTGGCATGGGCCGAGAACAGCGCGAAGTTTACGCCGCGGCCGTCCCAGGTCGCACCGCGGGGATGCGGCGAGCCTTCGCGGATACGCGTGCGCGATGTGCGCGGCCTCGGCGTCGCAGTCCTGTCGGTATCGGCCATCGATCGTCCCATTCTCACTTATAGCGGCCCCCGCGGGTCCAGCCGGACTCTGAACGTGCACGGAACGGCGAAGCTCCGTGTCGTCTGACGCGACGCAGCAAATTTTTGTCGATCCGCTGCGCGCCGCCGCGGATGTGGTAGGCCTTGGACGAAACTCACGGTGAGGGTTCGCGTTGCAAGGCTCCTCATCGATCGACACGGACAGGTTCGAGGGGGACCATCACCCATGATCGAAGACCCCGAGCATCGGCCCGCCGGGCTTCAGGCCTTGGCCGAGCGGCACGGCGTCAGCCTGGAGGCGGTGCGCCATCTGCTGCGCGCGCTCCAGGCGGGCCAGGGCAACATGGCCCAGTTCGACCACCCCGATCTCGGCGGCTTCGGGCAGTGGTCGCGCGGCGGCATGGTGATGGTCGGGCGCATGAACGACCATGCGCTGAAGGCGCAGGTCGATGCCCTTTGCACCGAACTCGCCACGGCTCTGCCGCTCTCCGGTTTTCGCGAAGAAGCCGCCTCGGGCAACTGGTGGCCGGACGAACTGGGGCTGCCCGCAAGCGCGGGTGCGCAGAACGCGACGCGCTACGCCTTCTTCGCCGAGCGCCGGCGCCTCGCCATCGAGACCGACGGGCGGCTCGCCCTCTACGACACCGGGGACCGCCTCGTCACCGGCGTGAGCCAGCAGCAGGGCGGCAGCTTGTCGCTGCGCTTCAGCGGACCGCAGGGGAGCTTCTCGCTGGAGGATCTGACGCCGGTCGAGCGGGATGCGGAGGTGGCGCCGCCGCCGCCCAAACCGCCGGCGGACACGAGTGTCGCCGCGTTCGCGTCGTCATCGGTCGCGCCTGCCGCCAGCCGGCAGCAAGCGGCCCCCTCCGGTGCACCCTCGAGTGCGGGCCCGACCGACATCCTCTCGATCCTCGAACGGCTGGCCGACCTGCACAAGAAAGGCGTGCTGACCGAGGGGGAGTTCTCCGCCAAGAAGGCGGAGCTGCTGGCGCGGCTCTGACAGGACGGCCTGTCGCCGCAGGCCCCGCCGGAAGGCCGCGCTCGCCCTAGATCCAGACCATGGCCCCGCGCGACCTCATCGACATCGACCGCATCTTCCACGAGCCGGCGGTCGCCGATTACCCGCGCGGACGCGAGATCCTGGCCCGCTATCCGAACGCCGAGCGGATCGCGGTCCCGTCGCACTGGAACATCCCGGAGCTGCACGGCAATGCCGGCTCGGTCGAGGACTGGGTGCGGATCAAGCGATCGACCCTGGTGCTCGGCGTGAAGAAGGGGCTCGCGATGCGGCCCAACGGCCGTTCCGCCCACTTCATCGCGCCCTCGACCTCGAACGGCTGCGCGATGGCCTGCGCCTATTGCTACGTGCCGCGCCGCAAGGGCTTTTCCAATCCGATCTCGCTGTTCGTGAATGTCGACGCGGTCTGCGCGGCGATCACGCGCCATGCGGCCAAGCAAGGCCCGCTGCCGGAGCCCGATCAGATCGACCCGCAAGCCTGGGTCTATGATCTCGGCGAGAACGGCGACCTCTCGATCGATGCGATGATCTGCGACAACGTCCGCGATCTCGTCACGCAATTCCGCGGGATTCCCAACGCCAAGGGCTCGTTCGCGACCAAAGCCGTGAATCGCGATCTCCTCGCCTACGATCCGCAAGGCCGCACCCGCATCCGCTTCTCGCTGATGCCGGCGCGGATCGCGCGGGTTGTCGATGTGCGCACCGCGCCGATCCCCGAGCGGATCGCCGCGATCGACGACTTCCTGCGGGCCGGCTACGAGGTCCACGTCAATTTCTCGCCCGTGATCCTCTACGAGGGCTGGGAGGCGGATTGGGCGGCCCTGTTCGACGAGATCGACGGGACGATCTCGAATGCCGCCAAGAATCAGCTCGCCTGCGAGATCATCATGCTGACCCACAATGCCGGGCTGCACGCGGTGAACCTCGGCTGGCACCCCAAGGCCGAGGATCTGCTCTGGCGGCCGGACATTCAGGAGACCAAGCGCTCGGAAGGCGGCGGCGAAAATCTGCGCTACCGCACCGGCTGGAAAGGGAAATGGCTCACCCGCTTCAAGGCGCTGCTCGCCGAGCGGATGCCCTATTGCCGGGTGCGCTACGCATTCTAGAGCCGTATCCGACCTGACTGCATCAGGTTGGATACGGCTCTAGATCTTTGTTTTGACATCCTCTTTTTCCGAAAGCCGGTGACCACCTTTCGGGACGATGTCCTCAGGAGAAAACCGATGCCGGATCACGAGAGCTATCTGCGCGAGGCGACCGAACTCGCCCTCGCCAACGTCGCCGAGGGCGGCCGACCCTACGGCGCGGTGATCGTGCGGGATGGGGAGGTGGTCGCGCGGGCGGCCAACCGCATCCATGCGACCAACGATCCGAGCGACCACGCCGAGATGGTGGCGATCCGCGCGGCGAGCCAGCAGCTCGGCCGGCCCAAGCTCGACGATTGCATCGTCTACGCCAGCGGGCGGCCCTGCCCGATGTGCCACGCGGCGATGCGGCTGGCCGGGGTCAAGCAGGGCTACTTCGCCTTCACCGCCGAGGAGGCGGCGGCCGAGGGTCTGCTCAGTGCCGGGATCTATGCCGAGCTGTGCCGGCCGCTTGAAGAGCAGCCGATGCAGGTGCGCCACCTCCCGCTTGCCGACGAGCCGAGCCCCTACCGCGCCTGGGCGGAGCGAAAAGGGCGCTGAACGCGAGATTCAGCCTCACGAAACGCCTGCTGCTTCCGGCGCGGCGGGCGCTTCGTCAGAGACACTCAGTGCGTCCAGGGCGCCGTGCGGTTGAACTTGAAATTGTCGGAGTAGGAGAGGCCCTTGCGCGCGATCGGCGGCGGCGTCTCCTCGACGCGATAGGCGATGCCCGAGGCCTTGGCGTAGGCCACCGCCTCGTCCGAGGTGTCGAATTCGAGCCGCACCTGCTGCAGCATGTCGGAGGAGCCGGTCCAGCCCATCAGCGGGTCGGTCTCGCGCGGTTCGGTCTGGTCGAACTCCAGAACCCATTGCTTCGTGCGGGCGAGCCCGGACTGCGTGGGATCCTTGGCGGGACGGTAGATGCGGGCGCTCGGCATCGGACGGCTGACGTCTCCGGGGAAGGTATGGTCGGGGCGATAGGATTCGAACCTACGACCCTCTGCTCCCAAAGCAGATGCGCTACCAGACTGCGCTACACCCCGACGCTGTGAGGGAGATACCCCCTCGGGTCCCGGCCGGCAAGGCGCTGCTCGTCACACGAGAATGTCGAGGACGCGTTTCTCGCTCTCGATCGAGGATTTCAGCACGGCGGTGTTGATGGAAACACCGAGCGAGGCCGAGGCCAGCTCCGTGACGGAGGTGACCGGCTCGGCGGCGGATTGCGGTGAGGCGACGCGCGACGCTGCCCCGTCGAAGCGCTGCATGGCCGCGCTCAGGCCCGCCGAACTCGTGGACACTGCCGAGACCATGAACCGCCCTCCCTGCGCCCCGGCAGCTCAGCACGAGAAAGGTAAAGGACGTCCTCAGCGGATTGGCGCAAGGCGAGCGCATTCCGACGAAGTGGCCCCCGCTCGTCGAAAGAAGGCGCGTCACAACAAAGACCGAGAGACGCCGGCTCGATGCAATGGGGTCGGATATGGGTCGAAGGGGATCGGCCGCGGCTTGATCGGATCGCTCCACATTCCCACTTCGCCGCAGGCCTGAGGCATCGCCCTCATGGGCGCGAAGACAAGGTGTCGCGATGATCGACCTGCATTACTGGCCGACCCCGAACGGTCACAAGGTGACGATGTTTCTGGAGGAGGCCGGCCTCCCCTACACGATCCACCCGGTGGATATCGGCAAGGGCGCGCAGTTCGAGCCGGCCTTCCTGAAGATCGCCCCGAACAACCGGATGCCGGCCATCGTCGATCACGGGCCGGCCGATGGCGGTGCGCCGGTCTCGCTGTTCGAGTCGGGCGCGATCCTGCTCTACCTCGCGGAGAAGACCGGGCGCTTCCTGCCCGCCGACCTGCGCGGCCGGGCCGAGACCCTGCAATGGCTGTTCTGGCAGATGGGCGGCCTCGGGCCGATGCTCGGCCAGAACCACCACTTCTCGCAATACGCGCCGGAGAAGATCCCCTACGCCATCGACCGCTACGTCAAGGAGACGAACAGGCTCTACGGCGTGCTCGACCGGCGGCTCGCCGACCGGGCCTTCGTCGCGGGCGCCGATTACACCATCGCCGACATGGCTTCCTATCCCTGGATCGTGCCGTGGGAGAAGCAGGGCCAGCGCCTCGACGACCACCCCAACCTGAAGCGCTGGTTCGAGGCGATCGCCGAGCGCCCCGCCACCAAAGCCGCCTATGCGCGGGCGGTGGAAGCCAACCCGAACCACGGCCAGCCGATGAGCGAGGACGCGAAGAAAGTGATGTTCGGCCAGACCGCGACGAACACCAAGCGCTGAGGCTTACCGCCCGCTGCGCCGCGCGGCCACCGTGGCGAGCGCGGCAAAATCCTTGTCGCCGTCGCCGTGGGCGATGGCGTCGAGGAGGTTGTCGCGCAGCACGCTGGCGAACGGCATCGGCACGTTGACCGCCTCGCCCGCGGCCAGAGCGAGGCGGACATCCTTGAGGCCGAGCCGCATCGTAAAGCCCGGCGGCTCGTAGCGCCCCTCCATGATCATCGCGCCGTAATTCTTGTAGACCGGCGAGGCGAACAGCGTGCTGGTGAGCATCTCCAGCACGTCGGCCCCGGCAATGCCGTGTCCCTCGGCGAAGGCGGCCGCCTCGCCCATCGCCTCGATGGCCGAGACCAGCATGAAGTTGCCCGCGAGCTTGACGGCGTTGGCCTTCTCCGGCTCCGCGCCGAAGCGCCAGGTCTTGCTGCCCATGGCGTCGAACAACGGCTGCACCCGCGCGATCGCCGCGTCGTCACCCGCGGCGATGATGTTCAGCGCGCCCTTTTCCGCCGCGTCCGGCCGACCGAAGACCGGCGCGGAGACGTAAGGCACGCCCGCGCGGCCGTGGACCGCCGCCAGTTCTCTGGCAAGCGCCACCGAGATCGTGGACATGCCGACATGGACGCCGGGCCGCTGCCCGGAATCGAGCAGCCCGCCCTCGATGGTGACGGCGCGCAGGGCCACGTCGTCGGCGAGCATGGTGATCGCGGCGTCGCCCGCAAAGGCCTCCGCGGCGTTGGCCACGGGCTCGGCGCCCTCGATCTCCCTCGCCGCCTCCGGCGACCGGTTCCACACCCGCACCCGGTGGCCCGCCGCGACGAGCCGCGCCGCCATGACCCGGCCCATGCGGCCGAGCCCGATGAAACCGACATCCATGTTTGAAACTCCGGATTTGCTGTCACGTCGCCGTCCGGGTGCAACGCCCCGGCCGGCCATGGGTCGCGAACGGCCGAGCGATCAGTGCGTGTTGAGGAATTCCAGCGTCAGAGTGTTGAACATCTCGGTCGCCTCCATGTGGACGAGGTGGCCGACATTGTTGAGGACATCGGCCTTTCCGTTCGGCATCCGGCCGGCGAGCGCACGGGCATGGCCCGTGTTGTCGCCCATGCTGGAGCGCATCTCCGTCGGCGCAAAACCCTTGCCGGGGGCGTTGTGGTCGTTCGCGCCCATGATGAACAGGGTTGGCGCCTTCACGAGCGGGATCTCGTGGACGATCGGCTGGCCCCAGATCATCTGGTAGGAGTTCACGAACGACTTGAGCCAGCGCGGATATTCGCCCGAACCCTTCACCCGCTCGCGGATCGACACGAACGGCTCGATGGCCGAGGCGGGGATCGACAGCGCGTAGCTCGTCATCAGCTGCTTGCGGTAGGCGTCCGCGGTCAGATCCGCCTCGCGGGCGATCAGGGCCTCGTCGGAGACCGGCGGGACGGTGAAGCGGTAATCCTCCAGCCCGATCGGCGCTTCCAGCACGAGGCTGTTGACCCGCTGCGGATAGTTGCGGGCCATCCGCACCGCGAGCATGCCGCCCATGGAATGCGCGACGATGTCGAACCGCTGGATCTTGAGGCTGTCGGCGAGCGCCAGGGTGTCGGCGGCCATCCGGTCGAAGGTGTAGGAGCCGATCGGTTTCGAGGACTTGCCGAAGCCGAGCTGATCGGGGACCACGACGCGGTAGCCCGCGTTCGACAGGGTGCGGATCACCGGCTCCCAGTAGCTCGACGGGAAATTGCGTCCGTGCAGCAGCAGCACCGTGCGTCCGTTGGCGTTGTCGGCGGCCGGCACATCCATGTAGGCGAGGCGCTGCGCCTCGCCGTCGCGGCTCAGCGGCAGGAAGCGCACCGGAAACGGATAAGCGAAGCCTTCGAGGCCGATGCCGAGCGGCGACGGCTCCTCGGCATGGGCGGCGGCGGGCGCCAGCACCGGCGCGAGCGCGAGACAAAGCGCGAGGCAAGGCGCCAGGATCGGCGCGAAAATCGGGTGGGCACGCATGGACACTTCGTCTCCGGCTCGAGCATCGTCCCGAAAGGTGGTGGCCGGCTTTCGAAAACAGACGATGCAGATACAAGACGCCTGTGCATCGTCCCCGGCGCGGGTTCCAGGGGCGTTGCGCGAACGGCGCGGGCTCTGCCCCGGCGGCGCGCCGACAACGCGTGGCGCGGCCTCCGGTGAGAGACAGATAGGGCGGATCGCTCGCCTGCAAGCACCGGAAAATGGACGGTGACGGCTCAAAAGGCCGGAGTCGGGAGCGGCGACGGGCTGCCGCTGCGCGAGCGGCTCCTGGCGCTCTGCGCCATGGCGCTCGCCATCTCCATGGCGGTGCTCGACGGAGCGATCGTCAACGTCGCCCTGCCGGTGATCGCCCGCGACCTCGACGTGCCGGCCTCCGAGGCGATCTTCGTCGTCAGCGCCTACCAGATCGCAGTCACCGCCGCCCTGCTGCCGCTCGCCACGCTGGGCGAGATCTGGGGCTACCGCCGGGTCTATCTCGCGGGGCTTGCCGTCTTCACCGTCGCCTCGCTCGCCTGCGCGGTCTCGCCGAACCTTGCAAGCCTCACCGCCGCGCGGGTCGCCCAGGGGCTGGGTGCGGCCGGGATCATGAGCGTCAACATCGCTCTGGTGCGCTTCATCTATCCGAGCCGGTTGATCGGGCGCGGCGTCGGCAACGTCGCGCTCATCGTGGCGGTGGCCTCCGCCGCCGGTCCGACGGTCGCCGCCGCGATCCTCTCGGTCGCCGCCTGGCCCTGGCTGTTCCTCGTCAACCTGCCGGTCGGGCTCGTCGCGCTGGCGGTCGGCGCGCGCACGCTGCCGCGAACGCCCCGCTCCGCCCGGCGCTTCGACCTGCGGAGCGCAAGCCTCAACGCCCTCACCGTCGGGCTGCTGATCGTCGGTCTCGACGCGTTTGCGGATCCGGACACCCGCGGGCTCGCCGTGGCCGCGATCGCCGCCGCGGTCGCGGTCGGCATCGTCTTCGTACGGACCCAAATCCGGCTCGCGGCGCCGCTGCTGCCGCTAGACCTTCTGCGGATTCCGGCCTTCGCCCTGTCGATGGTGGCCTCGATCTGCTCCTTCGCGGCGCAGATGATCGCCTACGTCGCCCTACCCTTCTACTTCCACGATGCCCTCGGCTTCTCGGAGACCCGAACCGGCTTCCTGATGACGCCGTGGCCGCTCGCCATCGCGGCGATGTCGCCCTTTGCCGGCCGGCTCGCCGACCGCGTCCCGCCGGGGCTGCTCGGCAGCCTCGGCCTCGTCCTGCTCGCCGTCGGCATGGCGGCGCTGGCGCTCCTGCCGGAGGCGCCGGCGACCTTCGACATCGTCTGGCGGCTGACGCTGTCGGGGATCGGTTTCGGGTTGTTCCAGTCGCCCAACAACAAGGTCATCATCACCAGCGCGCCGCGGGAGCGCAGCGGCGGCGCCAGCGGCATGCAGGCAAGCGCCCGGCTCGTCGGCCAGTCCCTCGGTGCGGCTTGGGTCGCCGTGTTGTTCGGCCTCGTCCCCGGTGGTCCGGCGGGCGCCTTCGCCGTCACGCTCTGGTGCGCCGTCGCCCTGGCGCTGGCGGGTGCCCTGGCGAGCGGCCTGCGGCGGACGGGACCCTGACCGCGCATCTTCGCTCAGCACCATGGCCCGGCTCGTGCGTTGACGCCGGGACAGGGATGGCCGCGGCCAACGGAGGCGGATGATGGATATCGACCTGAAGGGGCGCAGTGCCCTCGTCACCGGTTCCACCGGCGGCATCGGCTACGCGGTGGCCCGCGAACTCGCCCGGCTCGGCGCCTACGTTGCCGTCAACGGCCGCACCGGTGAGCGGGTGGAGGCGGCCATCGCGCGCCTGCGCGGCGAGGTGCCGGGCGCCGAGTTCATCGCCGGCATCGGCGATGTCGGCACCGAGGAGGGGGCGGCCGAACTCCTCGCCGCCCTGCCGAGGGTCGACATCCTGATCAACAATGCCGGCATCTTCGAGCCGAAGCCTTTCTTCGAGATCGCCGATGCCGAGTGGCGCCGCTTCTTCGAGATGAACGTCATGAGCGGCATTCGTCTGGCGCGGGCCTACGGTCCCGGCATGGTCGAGCGCGGCTGGGGACGGATCGTCTTCATCGCCAGCGAGTCGGGCGTCAACATCCCGCCCGAGATGGTCCATTACGGCGTGACGAAGACGGCGCAGCTTGCCGTCTCCCGCGGTCTCGCCGAGACGGTGGGGGGCAGCGGCGTCACCGTCAACAGCGTGCTCCCCGGCCCGACCATGACCGAGGGCGTCGCGGATTTTCTCGAATCGATGGGCGGGGGCGAAGGCGATCTGGAGGCCAAGGGCCGCGCCTTCATCGCCGAGAACCGGCCGACCTCGCTCCTGAAGCGCCTCGCGCAGCCGGAGGAAGTGGCCAACATGGTCGCCTACCTCTGCACGCCCGCCGCGAGCGCCACCACGGGGGCGGCCCTGCGGGTCGATGGCGGCGTGCTGCGCGGCATCACCTGAGGCTCACCGCTCCCGAGCCCACCGGACGTACGGGGCCGGCTTGACCGGCACCGTACTCCGAGGGACGGCCCGCGAACGGTTCCTTCAAATCAGGACTTGAGGTGCGCGGCGAGGTGCTTGTTCATCTCGAACATCGAGCACTTGTCCTTGCCGAAGATCTTCTTGAGCTTGTCGTCGGCGAGAATCTCGCGCTTGTTCTCCGGGTTCTGGAGATTGTGCTTCTTGATGTGCTCCCACACCTTGCTGACGACTTCGCCGCGCGGCAGGGGGTTGTCGCCGACGATGGCGGCGAGTTCGGGAGACGGCTTCAGGGGCTGCTGAAGCGCGTTGGGCTTGGTGCCGGAGGCGGCCTTCGTGGCGGTCTCCTTCTTCGGGGCACTCTTGGGCGCAGCCGCCTTCTTCTCCGTCGTCTTGGTAGCCATGGTTTCCCTCCGTCCTGCGGACCGGCGATTCGTGACACGAGGCCGAGCGGCATCGGGGCACTGAGGAGCAACAACTAAGCGGTGCCGCGCCCGTTCCAAGTGGAGAACAGCGCCGCTGCGGTGTCCATCCACAGATCAGCGGACCTTTCCGCAGCTCAATCCACTGCCCAAGGGATTTTTTCGCGCCGAGCGGGACGAGCACAGGCGATCCGGCCGCCCGTCCCGGTCGAGGCGGGAACCGTGTTTGCCGCCTTGCATTCAACCAAGACACCCGGATCGCGGGCCTGTCAGGGATATGCTGGAGACGTGGATGCCGACGGATCTGCCCGAAGAGCGGGCCTATCGTAAGCCGGGAACGCTGGAACTGGACCCGACCTCCGGCGAGGGGGTCGCGACCGACGAGACGCCCCGGTTGATCGCTTCCGACAAGGTCGAGGGCACCCCGGTCTATGACAGCACCGGGCGCCACCTCGGCAGCGTTTACAATTTCATGGTCGACAAGGTGTCGGGACAGGTCGCCTACGCCGTGCTGTCCTTCGGTGGCTTCCTCGGCTTTGGCGAGAACCACCATCCCCTGCCCTGGAACGCGCTGACCTACTCGGTCGAACTCGGCGGATACGTGGTCGATATCGACCCTGCCGATCTCGAAGGCGCGCCGACCCAGGGGCCCGGCGAAAATCCGTTCGACGATCCCGGTTTCGGCGGGCGCCTCAACGATCACTGGGGCGGCCGCAAGGCGCCGACCGCCTGAGGCGGCGGCGCCTGTAATCCGAAGTCAGGCGCGGCTCAGAACTTGCCGCCGAGGCCGACACTGCCGCCCGCGCCCATCTGGGGGGCGAGGCCACCGGAGCTGGACCGCGACGTCGTCTCGCCGTCAATCTCCTCCCGGCGGATGCGGCGCGGGCCGTCATCGGCGGTGCGGGTATCGCCGCGGAAGTTCTTCGGCAGCTCCAGGGCGCGGGTCGGGGCGGCGGCGAGCGGACGGCCGTCATCGTCGGTCTGGGCGCTGCGCAGGGGGCGGCCGGGCAGCGTGCCGCGGGCGGAGGGCGGCGGGCCGAGATCGGTTTCCGGCATCACGCCGCCGCCGCCACCGAGCGCCTGGCAGCCGCCAAGGCTCGCCGCAAGAAGCGCCGCGGCGCAGAGTCTCGACGGGTCGAACATGCAGTCTTGTCCTCGTACCGGCCGTTCCCGGCCACGGCTCGGCCGGGGGACGGCCAAGGGTCGGGAACATTAAGATTTCCTGCATCCGTCTAAGGCAGGGTTTGGGCGAAAACCAGACGGCCGTCGCCCGTGTCCACCCGGTTCCGGCGGGACGGTTGGAGCGGCGTTTCCGGCCCATCCACAACTTCGCCGTGGTTGCCGGGCATGGACGATGCGTCCGCCCGCCCCATGATGTCCGGGGAGCGCCGGCTCGCAGAGGCCGGCTCGCTCATCTTTTTCGACTGTCGAGAGGTAGTAGGGGTGCTCAGACTGATCCGGCCGATCGTGACACCGGCGATCGCCCTCCTCGCTACGGCGGCCATGGCCGCCGACGGCTCGTCAGGCGCCCCCGGCGGCGCTTCGCCTCCTGTCGTGACCGCTCCGCCTCCCGCCGCGACCGCTCCGCCTCCGGCCGCAGCGCCGGCGCCGGCTGCACCCGCGAACGGTGCCGTGACGCCGTCCCAGGAGGGCGGCACCCCGGCGGTGGTGCTCGATACCCAGGATTACGAGAGCCTGCTCGGCAAGAGCGTGCGCGCGATGAACGGCGACGATCTCGGCCGGATCATTGACGTCATCATTGACCGCGACGGACGTCCCCGTGCCGCGGTGATCGATTTCGGCGGCTTTCTCGGCGTCGGCTCCCGCAAGATCGCGGTGGATTGGCGTGTCCTGAAGTTCACCACCGAGGGCAAGGTCGGGCGCCTCACGCTCCAGCTCAACCGCAATCAGGTCCGCGTCTCGCCCGAATACAAGTCCGGCGACCCGATCGTCGTGCTCGGGGCCACGAGCCCGGGTGCTCCCTCCAGCCCAAGTGCCGCCAGCCCAAGTGCCGCCAGCCCGGGCGCCGCGAACACCGGTGCCGCCGTCCCGCCGGAAGGCGACGCCTCCGCCGCCGCCGAGAAGCCTGCCGCCCCGTCCGACAAGGCCCCGGACCGGCCACCGGAGAAGACGCCGGACAAATGACGGCAAGCCCGGTGACGGAACGGCGCGCCTATCCAGCGCGCGAACGCGACAGCCATCGAACCGACCTTCGCGAGCGCGGCGGCTCCCGCCCGGTGCGGCGCGCGGGCCGACCGAGCACGCCCGGCCCCGCCGGTCCGTCGCGACGGGCGACCTACGGCCTCGACGCGTTCACGTTCTTCATCGCCAACCTGCAGACTGGGTTCGGGCCCTTCCTCGCCGTCTACTTCACCCAGCAGAAGTGGACGCAGTCGGATATCGGCCTCGCGCTCACCGTGGGCAGCCTCGTCAGCCTGCTCGGGCAGATGCCGGGCGGCGCCTTCGTCGATGCCTCCCGCTCGAAGCGCTTCGCCGCCGGTTTCTCGGCGTTCTGGGTCGGCGCGAGCGCCGTGATGCTGGCTGCACTTCCGACCTATCTCGTCGTGATGCTCGCCATGGCGATCCACTCGGCGGCGAGCTGCGTGCTGACGCCAGCCATCGCCGCGATCTCCATTGGCCTCGTCGGCCATGCCCGGGCCGGCGAGCGGCTGGGGCGCAATGCCAGCTTCTCGGCCGTCGGCAACGCGCTCGGCGCCGCCGGCATGGGCGCGATCGGCTATTATCTCTCGAACAATGCGGTGTTCTATCTTGCGGGCGTGCTGGTGATCCCGGCCCTGGTGTCCCTCTCGTTCATCCCGTCGGGGCGCGCCGTGGAAGCGGGCAGGCCCCGGCCCGCCGCCCAGGAACCGGAACCGCGAGAGGCCGGCGGCATCTCGGCGCTCCTGAAGAACCGGGCGCTCCTGTGCTTTGCCGCCTGCATGGTGCTGTTCTTTCTGGCCAATGCCGCGATGCTGCCTTTGGTCGGCAGCGTCATGACCCTGCGCGCCAGCGAGACCGCCACGGCTCTCGTGGCTGCCTGCATCATGGTCCCGCAGGCGGTGCTCGCGCTCACTGCCCCCTTCGTCGGCCGCCTCGCCGAACGCTGGGGACGAAAACCGCTCCTGGTGATCGGTTTTGCGGCCCTGCCCGTCCGCGGCCTGCTCTTCGCCTTCGTCAGCGACCCCTACTGGATGGTGGCGATTCAGGTCTTCGACGGCATCTCGGCCTCCGTCCTCGGCGTCATGGTCCCGCTGATCGTCTCCGACGTCACCCGCGGCACCGGCCGGTTCAACACCGCACTTGGGGCGGTCGGGACCGGCATGGGCATCGGCGCCGCCCTCTCCACGGCACTCGCCGGCTTCATGGCCGACGAACTCGGCAGCCGGACCGCGTTCCTGGGACTCGCCATCGTCGGCGCCGCCGGCCTCGCCCTCGTCCTCCTGATCATGCCGGAGACCCGGCGCAGGAACGGGGATGAGGCGCACGACCCGTCTTGACCTGCGCCGGCCGACGGGGTTGGAATCGTTTTTGCGCCGCACATCCGCTTAAGCGCGGTTCATCTTCGCCGAGCTATCCGGCGGAAAGCCCCGCGCGCTTGAAACATAAGGCGACGCTTCGCGTTGCGGTTAACGGGTGCCCTGTGCGCCCTCCAGCCACAATCGGCGCCCAGCGGGTCTGATCGAATCGGGACTGACGATCGCGATGGAAGATCTCTGCCAATACGCCAACAGACCGGGGGCCTTTGTCGGGCGCTATCTCAGGCGCCGGATCGTCCCGCATCTCGTGATTCTCTTCTCCGTGCTCGGTGCGGTGTCCTTCTCGGTCTCGACCGACTACGCGCTGAAGGAGGCGTGGTCGATGCCCTCGGCAAGGGGCCGAGCGCGGGGCAGGTCTGGACGGCCTTGGCGGTGCTGATCGGCTTCATCGCCGCCGACAACCTGCTCTGGCGCGTCGCGGCTCTGGTCGGGGCCTTCACCTTCGTCGGCGTGACCGGCGACATCCGCCGGGATCTCTTCCGCCACATGACGGGCCATGCCCCGTCCTTCTTCGCGGATCGCCAGCCCGGTACGTTGGCCTCGCGCATCACCGCGACGTCGAACGCGATCTTCACCGTCGAGAACATGTTCACGTTCAACGTGATGCCGCCCTGCGTCGCGGCCGTGCTCTCGATCATCTATATCGGCACCGTGAACCTCACGATGGCGCTCGTGCTCGCCGGCATCTTCGCCGCGGTCGTGCTGCTGATGTTCAAGATGGCCTCCGCCGGCAAGCCGCTGCACCATGACTTCGCCGCGAAGGCCGCGAGCGTCGATGGCGAGATGGTCGATCTCGTCGGCAACATGCCGCTGGTGCGCGCCTTCTCCGCGTTCAACCGCGAGTTCGTGCGCTTCGACGGCACCATCGGCTCCGAGATGCGGGCGCGCCGCTCCTCGCTCCTCTACCTCGAGAAGCTGCGCATCACCCACGCCATCCTCACCGTGATCTCGATCCTCGGCCTGCTCTACTGGTCGATCAAGATGTGGGAGGCCGGTCAGGCCACCACCGGTCAGGTCGTCCTCGTCTGCACGCTGGGCATCCGCATCCTCGCCGCCACCCGCGACCTCGCCGTCGCGCTGGTGGACGCGACCCAGCACACCGCCCGCCTGTCGGAGGCGCTGCACACGCTGCTGCAGCCGCACGAACTGGTCGATCATCCGGAGGCAGAGAAGCTCATCGGCCAGACCGGCGCCGAGATGCATTTCGACCACGTCGCCTTCAGCTATCCCGACGGGCGCACCGTCTTCTCCGATTTCGACCTGCTGATTCCGGCCGGTCAGACGGTGGGGCTGGTCGGCAAGTCGGGCGGCGGCAAGTCGACCCTGTTCTCGCTGATCCAGCGCTTCTACGAGGTGCAGGGCGGGCGCATCCTCATCAATGGACAGGACATCAACCGCGTCACGCAGGATAGCTTGCGCGAGGCGATCACGGTGGTGCCGCAGGACGTGTCGATGTTCCATCGCTCCCTACGCGAGAACATTCGCTACGGCCGGCCCGACGCGACCGACGAGGAGGTCTGGAAGGCGGCGGAAGCGGCCCACTGCACCGACTTCATCCAGTCGCTGCCGGAAGGCTTCGACACCATCGTCGGCGACCGCGGCGTGAAGCTCTCCGGTGGCCAGCGCCAGCGCATCGCCATTGCCCGCGCCATCCTGAAGGATTCGCCGATCCTGCTTCTCGACGAGGCGACCTCGGCGCTCGACGCCGAGTCCGAGGAGGCGATCCGCGCCGCGCTCGCCAACCTGATGAAGGGCCGCACGGTGATCGCCATCGCGCACCGCCTCTCGACGCTGAAGGACTTCGACCGGATCGTCGTGCTGGAGGGCGGGCGCATCGTGCAGGACGGCTCGCCGGAGAAGCTGACCCATCTCGACGGCTTCTACCGCGAGCTGATGAAGAAGGAATCGATGTCGATGTCGCTCGCCGCGGCCTGACATTCGAGCGGCTGCATCTCTGCCCATCGGCTGGGAGGGGTGCAAAAATCGGCCCTTGGATCGACATGGGTGTCATGAGGCCGGGCGGGTCCCTCACCGCCCGGCCTTCTTTTTGACGCCGATACGAAGCGGGAGCGTGCCGTGGCCGAACAGCAATTCGCCAGCGACAACTATGCCGGGATCTGCCCGGAAGCCCTCACCGCGATGCAGGCGGCCAATGCCGGCCACGCCCCCGCCTACGGGGCCGATACCTGGACGCAGGCCGCGGCCGACGGCTTCCGGCGGCTGTTCGAAACCGATTGCGAGGTGTTCTTCGTCTTCAACGGCACCGCCGCCAACTCGCTGGCGCTGGCCTCGCTCTGCCAATCCTATCACAGCGTGATCTGTGCGGACTCGGCGCATATCGAGACCGACGAATGCGGTGCGCCGGAATTCTTCTCAAACGGCTCGAAGCTGCTGACCGCCGCGACCGATGATGGGAAGCTCACACCCGAGGTCGTGCGGACGATCGCCGGCAAGCGCTCCGACATCCATTTCCCGAAACCGCGGGCGGTGACGCTGACCCAGGCGACGGAGACGGGGCGGGTCTACAGCCTCGACGAGATCGCGGCCATCTCGGCCGTTTGCCGCGCATCGGGCCTGCGCCTGCACATGGACGGCGCGCGCTTTGCCAATGCCTGCGCCTCGCTCGACGCCTCCCCGGCCGAACTGACCTGGAAGGCCGGCGTCGACGTGCTCTGCTTCGGCGGCACCAAGAACGGCATGGCGGTAGGCGAGGCGGTGATCTTCTTCGACCGAAAACTCGCGGAGGATTTCGACTATCGCTGCAAGCAGGCGGGCCAGCTCGCCTCGAAGATGCGCTACCTCTCGGCGCCCTGGGTCGGCATGCTGGAGAACGGGGCGTGGCTCGACAACGCCCGCCACGCCAATGAATGCGCCCGTCGGCTGGTGCGGGGGATCGCCGACGTGCCGGGCATCTCGCTCGCGGCACCGGTGGAAGCCAACGGCGTGTTCCTGAACCTGCCCGCGCCGGTCCAAGAGGGGCTGCGCGCCCGCGGCTGGCAGTTCTACGGCTTCATCGGCGGGGCGTCCCGCTTCATGTTCGCCTGGGATTCAGAGCCGGCGCGGGTCGATGCGCTGGCGCAGGACATCCGCCTCTGCGCCCTGCCCGCGGCGGCGTAATCGCTGCTTCGTTCGCAGCAGGATCAGACGAGATAGGTGATGGTGGCTGCCAGAGCCGTCGCCACGGTGGCGATGGCGAAACCGGATGACGAGAGCAGCATCGCGGAACGGGGCGCGGTCGGCTCGGGCTCGTCGGCATAGCCGAAGGCCTGGCCCGCGGCCTGTTCCAGGCGCATGAGGGAGAGGTGACGCGCTTGAGCGGCAGCGGGGGTCATCGGCGTGGCTCCCTTACGGTCAAGCTGACCGTGCTGAGTTAACGTCCGGAAACCATCTTCTGTTCCCATCGCCATCCTGGGCCGCGCCGCCTTAACGTTCCGCTGCCTTGTTTCAGCCGCAGGATTGCCGCCCACCACAGGCTTCGTGAGGCCGTCTTAACCATCCGCCAGCATCACTGTGATGACAACGCGCCGGGCTCGGCAGGATCGTCGGGTTTCGAACGCGGCCGGCCGTCGTGGTACTGCGACCGGCGGAAGCGGACAGGAGACTTTTTGTTTCCTGTTTGTTCCGCTACAGTGAGGGTATGAAGAGCCATGCAGCCCGTCTCCGACCCGATTCGAGGAGCCGTCGCGTGAGCGATCCGGCACGCGACCTGTTTGGGCCTGGTGCCAAGCCTCCCCCCGCGGAGGCCGAGCGCCGCCGCCGCCTCACCCCCGTAGCACCGTCTCCGGCACCCGCGCCGGAAACGGCGGAGGCGGGTTACGACGCCTCGGCGATCGAGGTGCTGGAGGGGCTGGAGCCTGTGCGGCGCCGGCCGGGCATGTATATCGGCGGCACCGACGAGCGGGCGTTGCACCACCTCTTCGCCGAGGTGATTGACAACTCCATGGACGAGGCGGTCGCGGGCCACGCGAGCTTCATCGAGGTGGAGCTGGAAGAATCGGGCTCTCTCGTCGTCACCGATAACGGCCGTGGCATCCCGGTCGATCCGCACCCGAAATTCCCGGGCAAATCCGCGCTCGAGGTCATCATGACCACGCTGCACGCGGGCGGTAAGTTCGACTCGAAGGTCTACGAGACCTCCGGCGGCTTGCACGGCGTCGGCATTTCCGTCGTCAACGCGCTCTCGGACGTGCTCGAGGTCGAGGTCGCGCGCAATCAGACCCTCTACCGGCAGTGCTTTTCCCGCGGTCATGCGCAGGGAAGCCTGGAGACGATCGGGCGGGTGCAGAACCGGCGCGGCACGCGGGTGCGTTTCCATCCCGACGCGCAGATCTTCGGCTCGCTCAAGTTCGACCCGCGCCGCCTGTTCAAGATGGCCCGCTCCAAGGCCTATCTGTTCGGCGGCGTCGAGATCCGCTGGCGCTGCGCCCCGGCCCTGCTCGAAGGGCTGGAGGATGTGCCGGCGGAGGCCGTGCACCGCTTCCCCGGCGGGCTCTCGGACTATCTCGCCCGCGACATCGAGGGGAAGGAGCTCGTCCTCGACTCCATCTTCTCAGGCAAGATCACCAAGCCCGGCTCGCACGGCTCGCTCGAATGGGCGGTCGCCTGGACGGTCGCCGATGACGGCGTCTCGCACTCGTACTGCAACACGATCCCGACGCCGGAGGGCGGCACCCACGAGGCGGGCCTGCGCGTCGCGCTGCTGCGGGCGCTCCGCGAGCATGCCGAGCGCGTGAACCAAGCCAAGCGCATGACGGCGGTGACCACCGACGACGTGATGGCGACCTGCGCCTCGATGCTCTCGGTCTTCATCCGCGAGCCGGAATTCCAGGGCCAGACCAAGGACAAGCTCGCGACGGTGGAGGCCTCCCGCATCGTCGAGACGGCGATTCGCGATGCTTTCGACCACTGGCTCGCGGCCTCGCCCGCCCAGGCCAACAAGCTGCTCGATTGGGTGATCGACCGGGCGGAGGAGCGCCTGCGCCGCCGCCAGGAAAAGGAGGTCGCCCGCAAGAGCGCCACCCGCAAGCTGCGCCTGCCCGGCAAGCTCGCCGATTGCTCGGCCGCCGGCACGGTGGGCTCGGAGATCTTCATCGTCGAGGGCGACTCGGCCGGCGGCTCCGCCAAGCAGGCCCGTGACCGCGCCACGCAAGCCGTGCTGCCGTTACGCGGAAAGATCCTGAACGTGGCCTCGGCGAGCCGCGACAAGCTCGGCGCCAACCAACTCATCTCGGATCTGACGCTGGCGCTCGGCTGCGGCACCGGCGCGAACTTCCGCGAGGCGGACCTTCGCTACGACCGGGTCATCATCATGACCGACGCGGATGTGGACGGCGCCCACATCGCCTCGCTCCTCATCACCTTCTTCTACCGGCAGATGCCCAAGCTCATCGACAAGGGGCATCTCTACCTCGCGATCCCGCCGCTCTACCGGATCAGCCAGGGCGCGAAATCGGCCTATGCCCGCGACGATGCGGACAAGGAGCGGATCATCAAGACCGTGTTCAAGAACGGCAAGGTCGAGATCGGCCGCTTCAAGGGCCTCGGCGAGATGATGCCGGCGCAGTTGAAGGAGACGACGATGGACCCGAAGAAGCGCACGCTGCTGCGGGTCGCGATCCTCGACGAGGCGCGGGAATCGACCGGCGATACGGTGGAGCGCTTGATGGGCAACAAGCCCGAGGCGCGCTTCGCCTTCATCACCGAGCGGGCATCGTTCGCGGATGGGACGGAGCTGGATATCTAATCCGCTCCGCTTTTCCCTCGACGGAAGCCGTCTGGGGCAATGAATCGCTGTAGTGCCGAGTCGTGTCGCTGATGCTCGCGCCGCAGCGATCCATCAGGCCGGCTCAGCCATCGCCCTCTCCGTGATCTCCACGATCCGCCCTTCCGCCAAGTGCAACACCCGGTCGGCGGCGTCGAAGTAGCGGTCGTCGTGGCTGATGACGATGAGCGTCCGGCCGCCACTTCGCAGGTCCGGCAGAAGCTCCTCGTAGAAGCGGCGCCGGAAGGTCGGATCCTGTTCCGCGGCCCACTCGTCCAGCACGAGGACCGGGCGTCCTTCGAGAACAGCCTGGACCAGGGCGAGGCGCTTGCGCTGGCCGGTCGAGAGATCGGTGGTGGAGAAGCGGCCCTCGCTGATGCCGACCTTGTGGGCCAGATCGAGCCGTTCCAGCAGGGGCCGGGCGGCATCAGGGCCGGCACCGTCGGCGGGGATCAGCTCGTCGAACAGGTGGTAGTCGAAGAAGATCGCCGAGAAGTGCTGGCGGTAGGCGTCGCGGCTCCCTGCCGTTACCGGCACGCCGTCGAGCAGGATCTCACCCGATTGCGGCGGATAGAGACCGAGCAGGAGCTTGATCAGCGTCGTCTTGCCCGAGCCGTTCTCGCCGACGATGAACAGGATCTGGCCGGCCCGGATCGTCAGGTCGAGCGGGCCGAGGGTGAAAGGGGCCTTGTCGCCGGCCGCCGGGAAGCCGTGGCTGACGCCGCGCAGGGTGATCTCACGGATGCGGCGGCCCGCCTCCGACGGCGTGGCGGCGAGCAGGCCGGCTTCCGCCTCCGCTCCCTCTTCCGAGAACTCGGCGATGCGCCGGTAGGCCACCTGGGCCTGCCCGATCATCGGCACGAAGTGGATGAGCTGGCCGATGGGTGCCTGGATGTAGAGCAGCACGAGGACGAAGCCGGAAAGTTCGGCGCCGCTGATGCCGGCCAGGACCTTGTAGGCGATGAGACCGGCGAACAGCAGAAAGTTGGTCGATTGGCTCAGCATCGACAGCGATTGCTGGATGACGGCGATCCGCGTCATCAGATGGCGCCCCTGCTCGATGCAGGCACTGAGGGCGACGTCGCGGAGGTGGAGCCGGCGTTCGCGACCGATGCGCAGCTCCTTCGCCGCCTCGGTCAGGGTGAGGTAGTGCTTCTGGGTCGCCTCGCGGTTCTTGCGGACCTCCTCGAAGGACCGGAGCATGTTCCGGCGCAGGGCGTTCGCGCCGAGGCTCTCGAGGATCAGGACCACCGCCGTCACCGCCGAGAGGGAGGGTGACAGGAGGATCATGTAGGCCGCGCAGCCGATGAGCGTCCCGCCCGCGACCACCATCGGCGAGAGGAACGCGATGGCCGTGAAGATGGTGGTGACGTCGCCCTGGAGCGAGGCGAGCAGCTTGTGCTTGCCGAGGCGCTCGATCCGTTCGATCGGAGCGGTCAGGATCTTATCGGTGAGGTCGCGGCTGAGCGCCGCCTGGATGCGTCCGCCCGCGTAGCTATTGCCGAAACTGGCCGCAAACGTGCCGAGTACGCTCAAGGTGGCGAACCCGGCAAACGCCAGCAACACGCCGTCGGCAAGCGCGCCCTCGCCGTAGAAGGCCTCGTTGATCTTGGCCAGAGCCGCGGCGGTGGCGAGACCGCCGACCGCCCCGAGCGCTGTGGCGACGCTCACCAGCGGCCAGACCGGCCGGAGCAGCCGAATCGCGTCGTGCCTGAAATGACGAAGGATTGCACCGTCCTGCCCCATCCTGCCGATTCCTCCGAGCAAGGTCGCCACCCGCTACGGCGACCGGGGCATCTGCACTAACGACAGGTCTGGTGAAGGTGAAATGCCGATCCGGCGCGGCTCACCCCTCGCGCGAATAGGTTTTACAAATCCTCACTTCGGAGATACTTGAAGAGCAGGCCCGATTCGCCGATGCGCTCAGTCTCAGACGCCGAATCGATCTGCGGCGGCCTACGGCTTCGTCCCCACGCTCACCACCGGGGTCGCCTCGCGATCGCCCACGATCATGATGAGCATGTTCTGGGCCATGCTGGCGCGGCCCTGATCGTCGAAGAGGATGCCGGCATGGCCGTCCTCCGGCTGTTCCAGGCGGCGGATCGTGTCGCGCACGATGGCGACCGCGCCCTCCACGATCTGGCGGCGGGCCGCGATGATGGCGCCGGCCTGCTGGCGCTTGAGCATCGCACCCGCGATTTCCGGCGCGTAAGCGAGATGGGTGATCCGCACGTCCTCCACCACCACGCCCGCCACGGCGACGCGCTGGCCCAGTTCGGTGATCAGGTCGGCATGGATCGCGTCGCGGTCGGCCCGGAGCGAGGCGACGCGGGTGGCCTTCTCCGCGAGCCGGCGCTTGGCGTCGCCCGCCTCGTCGCCGACGTTTTCCGCCTCCTCGTGGTCGTAGGGCCGGGTCGAGGCGATGTTGCGCAGGGCCGCTTCCGCCTGGAGCGAGACGAAGTCGTGGTAGCTGCCGACATCGAAGGTGGCGCGCGCGGCATCCTGTACCTGCCAGATCGCCGCCGCCGCGATGGTGATCGGGTTGCCCATCAGGTCGTTGACCGTGATGATCTTGGTCTCCTGCGCCTCGGTCGCGAGCGAGACCTTGGCCACCGCCGTCAGCGGGTTGCGCCACCAGAAGCCGTCGCGGGCGATGGTGCCGTGATAGCGCCCGAACAGGGTCAGCACCGCGGCCTGCCGCGGCTTGAGGGTGATGAGCCCGGCCAGCAGCACGATCCCGGCGACCAGCGCCACCACCGAGACCAGCAGGAAGGCGGGGCCGACGCTGCCGCGGCCGAGCACCAGCACGCCGCCACCGAGGAAGGTCAGGGCTGCCAGCACGAGGCAGGGGATAGCGATGAAGAGCGCCAGCCAGCCGTTCAGGGCGCGATAGGGCACATCCTGCGTGACGCTCGCTCCAGCCATGCTCGCTTCCCTCGTATCGCCGTGCGACCCGAACCTTACGAAGGCGGTGCGTGCAATCCTAGGGCGGTGGCCTCCTCACGGCCGGCGTTCATGAGCGATGATGCCGGACCGAGGCGGCGCACCATATCCGGCGGCACCGATGGGTTGATGCGGACGGAGGACCCCGTTGAGCGAACCTCGAAAACAACTCCATCTCGGCGCCTTCATGCGCCCGATCGGCATTCACACCGCGTGGTGGCGCTATCCCGGCGGCTTTCCGGACGCGAACTTCAACCTCGACCACCTCGTGCGCTTCGCCCGCACCCTGGAGGCCGCCAAGTTCGACGCCTTCTTCATGGCCGACCATCTGGCGGTGATGAACATGCCGATGGAGGCGCTGAAGCGCTCGGCCACCGTCACCTCGTTCGATCCGCTGACGCTGCTGCCGGCGCTGGCCATGGTGACGGAGCGGATCGGGCTGATCGCCACTGCCTCCACCACCTACAACGAGCCCTACCATGTGGCCCGCAAATTCGCCTCGCTCGATCATATCTCGAAGGGGCGCGCCGGCTGGAACCTCGTCACCTCCGGCAACCCGGACGAGGCGCTGAACTTCGGCCGCGACGCGCATCTCGACCACGCCACCCGCTACGCCCGCGCCCGCGAGTTTTTCGAGGTCGTCACCGGGCTGTGGGATTCCTGGGCCGACGACGCCTTCCTCCGCGATGTCGAGCAGGGGCTGTTCTTCGACCCCGAAAAACTCCGCACCCTGAACCACCAGGGCGAATTCCTGAAGGTGAAGGGGCCGCTCAACGTCGCGCGGCCGGTGCAGGGCTGGCCGGTGATCGTGCAGGCCGGCGCCTCCGAGGCCGGGCGCCAGATCGCGGCGGAGACCGCCGAGATGGTGTTCGGCTCGGCCTCGTCGCTGGAGGCGGGCCAGGCATTCTACGCCGACGTGAAGTGCCGGATGGCGGCGGCCGGCCGGTCCCGCGACGCCCTCAAGATCCTGCCCGGCGCCTTCGTCGTGGTCGGCGGCACGGAGGAGGAGGCAAAGGCGAAGAAGGCGCGGCTCGATGCGCTGGTGCCGGTCGAGAGCGGGCTCGCCAACCTCTCGGTCCGTCTCGGCACGGATGCCAGCGGCTTCGACCTCGACGCGCCGCTCCCCGAAATCCCGGAATCGAATGCTAGCAAGAGCGGGCAGGCGCAGATCGTCGACTATGCCCGACGCACGGGGGCAACAGTGCGCGACCTCGCCCGCCGCGTCGGCGGCTATGGCGGGCTCAGCTTTGTCGGCACGCCGGAGCAGATCGCCGATCGGATGGGGGAATGGCTGGAGGGGGAAGCCTGCGACGGCTTCAACGTGATGTTCCCGTTCGTGCCGGAAGGGCTCGACGACTTCTGCGCCGGCGTGGTGCCCGAACTCCAGCGGCGCGGCCTGTTCCGGACGGAATACGAGGGCGCGACCCTGCGCGACCATCTCGGCTTGGAGCGGCCGGGCAACCGCTTCTTCGAGACGCGATAGGCTCCCCGCCGAACCCATCGACGGTCCCGCGGGGAGTCTTTCAGCGCAGGTCAGCGCCGGTTCGTCATCCCGTAGATCGCGAAGCCTACGAGCGCCGCGAGGCCGAGGGTGAGCAGGCGATTGCTGCCGAGCGTGTCGGCGGCGGCCCAGCCGGTGCTCTTGGCGCTCTCGATCACGGCGCGGCCCCGCAGGATGCGCGCGGCCCGCTGCCGGTTCGCCTCCCGCGTCGGCAGATGGACGATGTAGGTGTCGCCCTCACGGTCGATATCGATGCTGTTGCGGGCGAACCCCGCCCGCACGAGGCGGTCCTTGGCGGCGTGGGCCGCTTCACGGCTCGTGAAGTCGGCTTCGACGCTGACGGTCTCCTGGGACATGTCTCCTCCTCGACAAATGTGGGGATGTGCCGCGCGCGATCCGTTCGCCGCGGACCGTCGCAAGACGGCCGGTGGCATGCGTTTCGTGCGGCACTCCAAGCGGGAGGAGCAATCCGGGCCTGGCCTTCACGGTTCCGCGAGAAGGCTCACGCCGCCTCGGCCTCGCAGGCATCGATCCGCACGGCGCCGTCGGCCGTCAGCGAACAGATCACCTCCGTTCCATCGTCGAGCGCGAAAGCATGGAACAGGCGGCGCTCGAGTTCTTCGAGCCCTTCGCCGGGTAGTTCTGCGATTTCGCCCCGCGTCCGTTCTTCGAGAGCGGGAAGAACACCACTTCTCTCAGCGATTTCCTGCGCGGATTGCGTCAAAACGATATCGAAAGACATTGCCGCCTCCCTGTTACGACGCCGGTTACGACTTGTTCGATCCCCGCGAAGACAGGCCCCTCTTGCGACTTTTTTGGGGCAGCCTTTTTACGGCGCGGGAAACGCGAGCGCGATCAACGGCTTGGCAGAGACCTGCATTCGCGCAGCCGATCGCGGCCTATCGCCCGGAACGACCTGGGACGGGCCGCCGGCCGGATCGGAGCGCGGACATCGCGCCTGGCCGAACCCGGCCGGGCTGCTGTGACGCATCGGCTCGGCGCAGCTTTTCGAGGTGTTCTCCGGTTTCGACCAACGGGCCCCGCGTTCGACGCTGGCCCGCCGGTCTCAAAGGTCCGCCCAAGGGGCCGCCCAAGGGTCCGCCGGAGCGTCGCGCGTTCCGACCACGCGAAGAACATCCCCGGCAGGGAGGCCGGCCCTATGAATTCCATCCTCGTCGTCGCCTTGATCTGTGCGTCCAACGTTCAGATGCCCGATTGCTCGCGGGAAACCGCTCTGGACGTGATCATCGGTCCGGCCCACACACTTCAGGAATGCCTGATCCAGGGTCCGGTCCTGGCCGCGAGCGCGGGCCATGGCTCGGGCGCCGACACCTACGTGAAGACGCGCTGCGAACAGCGGAAGCCGCGATAGGTTTCGGTGTCGCGCCGGCTTCTTCCGAAGGATGGCAACGACCCTGTGGGCAAGGCTTTGGGAGGCACCGATGACAGAGGATGAAACGGTCGATCCGGAGCGCGCCGTCGCGGTGGGCCTGCGGGCGCGCCTCGCGGTGGTCGAGCGCACGGCATGGTTCGGTTTCATGCACGCCATGCGCGAGCGGCCCGAGGAAACTCAAGCCTTCATCGAGGCCGAGCGCGTGCGATGCCGCGAGGGTTTCGGCAGCGGCGCCTGGGCCAAGGATCTGACGGCGGCGGAGCGTGCGCTCCTCGGCGAAGAGGTCGATGCCGGCCTCGCGCAGCTCGTGGAGGATGCCCGCGCCGAGCTCGGCGACGGCACCGACGGCACCTGAACGGCGCCCTCCCCCGCGCCATCCTTTCGCCTTGCGGACATGGCGGGAAGAGTACAGTGTCCCCCGCCAAACCGGAACCGGCCGGAGGAAGCTCCGTCCGTCGGGCCCGCGAAGGAGCCGTGACTGGTGCCTATGTTCGGATACGCCGCCCGCCGGAGCGCCACCGCGCTCACCCTGCTGCTTGCTTCGACCGGTCTCGGCTCCCTGCCGGCGGCGGCCATGCAGCCGCGGGAATCCTCACCGCTCTCCGAGTACGAGCCGGCGGAATCGCTCGAGGGCAACTTCCTCTCCGCCTATATCGCCGGCGCCTCGAAGGACACGGCCGCCGCCGCGAGCTACTACCGCGAGGCGGTGAAGGGCGATCCGCGCAACGCCGAGCTTCTGGAGCGCGCCTTCGTGTCGCTGCTGGCCGACGGCGCGATGACCGATGCCTTCCGCGCCGCCGAGCGGCTCGCCACCCGCGAAAGCTCGAACGGCCTCGCCCAGCTCGCCCTCGGCGTGCGCCAGCTCAAGGCCGGCCAGTACGGCCCTGCCCGCCAGAGCTTCGGCCGCAGCGGCCGGGGGGCGGCCGCCGACCTCACCGGGACGCTGCTGACCGCTTGGGCCTATGCCGGCGCGGGTGACGGCAAGCGCGCCTACGAGACGCTGAACCGCCTGCGCGGCGAGCGCTACTTCAACGTCTTCCGCGACTACCATGCCGGGCTGATCGCCTCGGTCATCGGTGACCGGGCGGAGGCCGAGCGCAAGCTGAAGGCAGCCTACGACGCCGACCACAACACCCTGCGCATCGTCGACGGCTATGCCCGCTTCGAGGCCGGCATCGGCCGCACCGATCTCGCCATCGACGCCTACAGCGAGTTCGAGAAAGTGATGCCGCGCCATCCCCTCGTGGTGGACGCTCTCGACAAGCTCAAGGCCGGCAAGCCGCTCAGCCCCTTGATCGCCTCCGCTCAGGAGGGCGCGGCAGAGGTGCTGTACGGTCTCGGCTCGGCTGGCTCGACGCAGGGCGACGAGCTTCCGGCGGTGGTCTATCTGCGGCTCGCGCTCTACCTCGCCCCCGACCACGCCGTGGGACGGCTGACGCTCGCCGACGCCCTCGACCGCATGAAGCAGGTCGAGCGCTCGAACGAGGCCTATGCGCAGATCCCGGCCTCCTCGCCGCTCAAGCTCAACGCCGACATCCAGATCGGTCTCAACCTCGAGCAGTTGGGCCGGGGTGACGAGGCGCTCCAGCACCTCGACACGGTCCTCAAGGCGAACCCTGACAACGTCGATGTCATCTCGGCCCTGGGTAACGTGCAGCGCGCGCGCAAAAAGTTTACCGAGGCGACCGAGACCTATACCCGCGCGATCAACCTGATCGAGCCCGGCCGCGAGGCCAACAACTGGACGCTGTTCTATTTCCGCGGCACCGCCTACGAGCGGGCGGGCGAGTGGCAGAAGGCCGAGGCTGACCTCAAGAAGGCGCTGAACCTCGTTCCGCCGACCCAGCCGAACGCCAAGGCGCAGGTTCTCAACTACCTCGCCTATTCCTGGGTCGATCGGAACATGAACATTGACGACAGCTTCACCATGCTGAAGCAGGCCGTCGATCTCTCTCCCCGCGACGGCATGATCATCGACAGCCTCGGCTGGGCCTATTTCCGCCTTGGCCGTTGGGACGACGCGGTGCGCGAGTTGGAGAAGGCGGTCGAGCTGAAGCCGGGCGACCCGACCATCAACGACCACCTCGGCGATGCCTTTTGGCGCACCGGCCGGCGGCTCGAGGGCAAGTTCCAGTGGCAACACGCTAAGGACCTGAACCCCGAGCCCGAGGAACTCGCCAAGATCAACGCCAAGCTGAAGGACGGCTTGCCCGAGCCGGACAAGCCGACCGCCACCGCCGAGAACCCGCCCGCGCAGGACCCGGCGCAGACCGTGCCCGCCCCGGTGGCGGCGCCGCACAACGCGGAGAACCCGGAATTGCCGAAGGGCGCCCCCGCCCCGAGCGAGCCGCCGGGCGCCGCGGACAAGAAGCCGGGGAAGTGAGGGGCGTCTCGTCCCTCCTCCCCTGCACGATGTCGCGCTCGAATTGGCTGAGTGGCGCGGCCGCTGACGGTGATTGCGAGGCTCGGCGCCGCTCATCCTGGGCGCCGCTTCGTTCGGCGCGTTCGTGTCCGTGATGGCGCAAGAGCGGATCGGCTGACGCTCTTCGCCCCCATGATGTCCATGCGTCGTCCGGGACGTCGGGCGGGCCTTTCGTGATGCATCGTCTGTTCTCGAGGCTCGGCCTTCACCGCTCGGGTGGGTGCCCCGAGACGTGCCTCTGCCCGAACCGGTGGCCGGGTTCTGCTGCAAATGTCGGCATCGCCGACCGGGCCGCGGGTGCCTCTGCGCCCGCCTCCGCCGCCCGAAATCCATGTCCGAAGCGGTAACTTATCATTTGTTGCATCGCCGCAACATGTGGCCCGAGGCGGATGTGTAGGTTTGATCCTGCCGTATTTCGACGACTCGGGTATTCTAAGCAGGCGCTCGGCAATTCATTCGCGTCTGAGAACATTTGTCGGCTAAACTGGCCGCCATTGTTGTTATAAGTCGGATGAATTACTTTATGAATTCATCTAATTTTGCATAGAGATAAAACTGTGGCCTGGAATTTCGATTGAAGTGATCTTATTGCGAGTGTAAAATTCCTAATGGCGGAGTTTAATATTATATAAGCTGAGCGCTCCGGTAAAATTATACTATTATTATTTGATTTTCTGTTTCCTATCTCGATCTATGTTCAGGCCGGCGATACGTTTTAACTCCTCGTCATCGTTCGACTGAATTGAGGTCGTGGTCGGCGGCCTACACCTGACACATGTCGCCGCGCGGACTGTGCGGCCGGTCGAGTCTTGCGAGACGGCACCGATCTGAGCGGCACAGGACTTGTAGTAGCTTCGGCATCCGCAAACCAACCGGCGCGTGTGGCCGGAAGAGGAGTGTCGATGTCGCGGTTGAAATCGGGCCTGCTGGCCTGCTGCGCCAGTCTCGCCACCGGCCCTGCCGGACACGCGGCGGATTTCCCCGGGGGGGACAGCAGACTGTTCGACGACTTGCGCGCCTGCAACGCCTACGGTGCCGGCTTCTTCTTCATTCCCGGTACGGATACGTGCGTGCGCTTCTCCGGCCGGGCGCGCTACGAGGCAGGTTTCGTTCCGAACCGCAATCGCTCGCAGAGCCAGGGTGACCAATCCCAGGCGCGCGGGATGATCCGTCTCAATCTCGATGCCCGCAGCCAAACCGATTACGGCGTCTTACGGGCTTTCCTCCGCATCGACGCCGCGAGCCGCACCGGCATCCTCCAGTCCACCGGTACGCAGCAGCGCATCGCCAATGCCTTCCCGGCGCTCGGTCAGGATACGTTCGGCCGCGTCCAGAACTTCTTCATTGCCGAAAAGGCCTTCGTCCAGTTTGCCGGCATCACCGCTGGCCGCGCCGCATCCTTCTTCGACTTCTACGCGCACGATTATGAGATGAGTGGCCTCACGACCGGATCCAATCTCTCCTCGACCAACCTACTTGCCTACACGTCGAGGATCGGCGGCGGCCTGAGCCTGAGCCTGTCGATGGAAGACCCGTTCTTCCGGAAGCAACCGGTCTACGCAGCCTCCGTCGCCGCCGGTGCCGCCCCGCTCGGTGCGCCCTCGCAGTTCGTCGCGCCGACGGTGGCGCCGACACCTGTAATCCTGGCGACCGATGGCGGCTTCAACGCCACGGGCGCTGCCTTCCTCGACGCCGTGCAGCGCTCGCGCATGCCGGACTTCGTGGCAGCGCTGCACTACGATGACAGTTGGGGCTCCGCCCATCTCTCCTCCGCCGTCGCGAACATCAATGTGGGCGGCTTCATTGCCACCCCGGCGCTCGGTCCGGCCGGCACCACCATCGCGAATGACACGGCGGCCGCACTTCTGGCGGCGCGGGGTGTCACGTCCGGCGCGCAGACGGATTACGGCTGGGCGGTGCAAGCCGGCGTCAAGCTGAACCTGCCGATGATCGCATCGGGCGATGGCATCTACCTTCAGGCGGCCTATGCCGAGGGCGCCATGAACTACACCGGCTTCACGTTTTTCACGGGCAGCTACGCCAGCAATCTGACGCCGATTCAGGGGGCTTCCGTCCAGCAATTCGTCTCGGATGCCGTGGTCAACCCGATCACCGGTAAGCTCGAACTGTCGACGAGCTTCACCGTGGTCAGCTCCTTTCTCCATTACTGGACGCCGGAATGGCGCTCGGCCTTCTACGGCAGCTACGGTGCGCTCAACTACAAGCGTGGAACGCGCGAGACCTTCAGTATGCTGAATGGGTTGGTTGGCAATTCCGCCCCGCCCAATGCTTTCGCCAATCCCGTTGCCTTTGGCCTCAGCCCCGTGCTTCGCGACACGGATCAGGTGATCGCCGGCGTGAGTCTGATCTGGTCGCCGGTCAGGGATCTCGATATCGGCATTGAGGGTACGTATATCGGTACTGCAGTCCAGAGCGGGCGCGTTCCGGATGCGACCTACCCGATCCTGGTGAACGGTCTGCCGTTCGTGACGGCCAATCGCCACGATGCGGGTCAGATCCGCATGCGCATCCAGTGTGATTTCTAGAGCATCGCCCCGAAAGACGCGCGCGCAATCGTCGGCCCGTCGGCCGCTGCGGGCCGGTGCCAACCGCCTTGCTCGTCGGGAAGGCTCCCCCTATGGCAGTGCCCGTCCCCCGCCTCATCGGCCGAGAGCTCCCGTGTCCGTCCTCACCACCCGCGCTCCGGCCAAGATCAACCTGACCCTGCACATCCTCGGCCGCCGGCCCGGCGACGGCTACCATGCGCTGGAGAGCCTCGTGGCCTTCGCCGACGTGGCGGACACGCTGGAACTGGTGCCGGGCCCTGATCTGACGCTGGACATCTCCGGACCCACCGCCGGGCCCGCCGGACCGCTCGACGACAACCTCGTCCTGCGCGCCGCCCGCCACCTCGCCGCAGGCGTGGACGGCCTGAGGCTCGGCGCCTTCCGCCTGCACAAGCAACTGCCCGTCGCGGCGGGGATCGGTGGTGGCTCCTCGGATGCGGCCGCCGCCCTGCGGCTGCTGGCCGAGCTGAACGGGCTCGACCTCGACCATCCTGCTGTGATCGCCGCTGCGCGGGCGACCGGCGCCGACGTGCCGGTCTGCCTCGATCCGCAGGCGCGGATGATGCGCGGCGCGGGCGAGGAAATTGGGCCGGTGCTCGGCCTCGCATCGCTGCCGGCGGTGCTGGTCAATCCCGGCGTGCCGGTCTCGACCGCGCCGGTCTTCAGGGCGCTCGGTCTCGCGGTCGGTCAGCGGCTCGACGGCGCCGAGCATCCGGTCGTCGGGTCTGGTCTCGATGCGGACGCCGTGCTCGGCGTTATCACACCCGCTCGCAACGATCTCGAGGCGCCTGCTCTCACCGTCGCCCCGGTGATCGGCGAAGCGCTGGCGCTGCTGCGGGCTCAGGCCGGGTGCCGGCTCGCGCGGATGTCGGGCTCCGGGGCCACCGTGTTCGCGATTTTTTCCGACGACGGGGCGGCGGAGATTGCGGCCGGAGCGATCCGCACCGCCGAGCCGGGCTGGTGGGTCGAGCCGACGCGGCTCGCCTGACCCGTCAGCTGCGGGCGCTCAGTGCGCCCGGGCGATGCAGAAATCGACCACCTGCAGCAGGGCGGCCTTCATCGGCCCCTGCGGGAACGGCTCAAGCGCCGCGCGGGCCTGATCGCCGTAGTGGTGCGCCCGCTCGATCGTGTCGTCCAGGGCGCGATGGCGGCTCAGGATGGCGAGGGCCTGCTGAAGATCGCCCTCCGCCCGATCCTCGCGTTCGAGGGTGCGGCGCCAGAAGGCGCGCTCCTCGTCCGAGCCGCGGCGCAGCGCCAGCACGATCGGCAGGGTGATCTTGCCCTCGCGGAAATCGTCGCCGACATTCTTGCCGAGCGCCGCGCTGGTGCCGCCGTAATCGAGCACGTCGTCGATGAGCTGGAACGCGATGCCGAGATTCATGCCGTAGGCGCGGCAGGCTGCCTGCTCGGATTCCGGCCGTCCGGCTAGGACCGGGCCGACCTCACAGGCCGCTGCGAACAGCTCGGCGGTCTTGCCGCGGATCACGGCGAGATACTCGTCCTCGCTCGTCTCGATGTTCTTGGCGGCGGTGAGCTGCATCACCTCGCCCTCGGCGATCACGGTGGCCGCCGCGGACAGGATGTCGAGGGCGCGCAGGCTCCCGACCTCGACCATCATGCGGAAGGCTTGGCCGAGCAGGAAGTCGCCGACGAGCACGCTCGCCTCGTTGCCCCACTTGATGCGGGCGGCGACGCGCCCGCGGCGCATGTCGCTCTCGTCCACCACGTCGTCGTGGAGGAGGGTCGCGGTGTGCATGAACTCGACCGCGGCGGCGAGCTTCACCGCGCCGTCGCCGCTGCCGTAATCACAGAGATCGGCGCAGGCGAGCGTCAGGATCGGGCGCAGGCGCTTGCCGCCCGACGCGATCAGGTGGTTGGCGACCTCGGGGATCATCGCCACGTCGGAGCCCGTGCGCGACAGGATGGTCGCGTTCACCCGCTCCATCCCGGCCGCGACGAGGCTCACGAGATCGGTGAGGCTGGCCTCCGGATCGGAGCGGCCTTCATCGAGGGTAACGACGACGCCCAAAGCGCGATGCCTCCGGAAAAACTCTCGACCGGCACCCTGCCGGAACCCCTGCCCCGCGGCTGCCCCTGTCGCACGGGGCCGGCGGCAGGGCAACACGCGGTCGTGCCGCACGGCTGCGCAACAGCGTGGACAATGTTACCAGCCGGGAGGCCGCGCGATCCCGCCACGGGGTGCCGGCGAAGGATGATGATGCCGTGAAGGAACTGATCCGCAGCAACGACATCGTCCTGATCGGCTTCGCGCGCTCGCTCCTGGAAGAGGCGGGCGTGCCGCTCTTCGTCGCCGACGAGCATATGAGCGCGCTGGAAGGGTCGATCGGTGTGTTCGGCCGGCGCCTGCTGGTGCCCGACGACCATGCGCCGCAGGCCCGCCGCATCCTCATCGATGCCGGCCTGTCCGCCGAACTGCGCGACGAGCCCTGAGTGAGCCACGCGTGAGCGCCGAGCCGGATGCCTTCCTCGGCGGTCGCCTGAGGCTGCGCCAGCCGCCCCGCGGCGCCCACCGCGCCGGCACCGACGCGGTGCTGCTCGCTCGCCTTCTGGCGCCCGAGCCGGGCGCCACGCTTTACGACCTCGGCGCGGCCACGGGCGCGGTCGGGCTGGCCGTGGCGCGGCTCACCGAGGTGGGCCGTGTGGTGCTGGTCGAGCGCGACCCCGACCTCGTTGCCCTTGCCCGCGAGAATGCCGCGGCGAACGGGCTCGACGCGCGTGTCGCGGTGATCGAAGCGGATCTCCTTGCACCGGGCGCGCAGCGCCGGGCGGCGGGCCTGGAGCCGGACAGTGCCGACATCGTGCTGACCAACCCGCCCTTCTTCGAGGAGGGCGCACATCGCCCCTCCCCCGTTCCGCAGAAAGCTTCGGCACACACATTCGCGGCCGGCGGGCTCGATCTGTGGCTGAGAACCTGCGCCGACCTGCTGCGCCCCGGCGGCCGGCTCGGCCTGATCCACCGGGCCGATGCCCTGCCCGCCTGCCTCGACGCCCTGCGCGGGCGCTTCGGCGATTGCGCCGCCCGCCCGGTTCACGGGCGGGCCGATCGGCCGGCGATCCGCGTGCTGGTCGCGGCGGTGAAGGGCAGCCGCGCGCCGTTTCGCCTGCTGCCGCCGCTGGTGCTCCAAGACGAGGCCGGGCGCTTCACCGGGGAAGCCGAGGCGCTGCATCGGGGCGACCCCTGGCCGGCGCCGTGAAGCCGGATCCCGGTCGAAACGGGCGCCCGCCGCAATGGATCGCCCGGCGGCGTCCTGTTAACGGAGAGGGGACCTGCCTCGTGGAGCCGTATCCGACCCCATTGCATCAGGTCGGCGTCTCCCGCCCCATGTTTAGACGCGCAGTCTTTCGACGAATCGGTGACCGCTTCGTCGAGATGCGATCTAGGAAGCCGCGCACCCGCGCGTTCTGAAAAAAAGGCCGCCATGCCGCTGACCATCCCGACCTGGATGCGCCGCCTCCTGCCCCGCCGCTTCCGTGAGACCCCGCCGCGGGTCGCCGTGGTGCGCCTGAGCGGGGCGATCGGCGCCGTCTCGCCGATCCGGGCGGGCCTTTCCATCGGCACGGTGGCGCCGAGCCTGGAGCGCGCCTTCACCATGCCGAGCCTGTCGGCGGTGGCGCTCGTGATCAACTCCCCCGGCGGATCGCCGGTGCAGTCGCACCTGATCTACCAGCGCATCCGGGCGCTGGCGGAGGAAAAGAAGATCAAGGTCTTCGCCTTCGTCGAGGATGCCGCGGCCTCGGGCGGCTACATGATCGCCTGCGCCGCCGACGAGATCGTCGCCGATCCCACCTCGCTCGTTGGCTCCATCGGCGTGGTCTCGGCCGGCTTCGGCTTCGACCGGCTGATCGAGCGCATCGGCATCGAGCGCCGCGTCCACACCCAGGGCGAGGCGAAGGCGATGCTCGACCCGTTCCGCCCGGAAAACCCGCAGGACATCGCCCGGCTGAAGGAGATCCAGGCCGACGTGCAGGCCCTGTTCTCCGGCCTCGTGCGCGAGCGCCGGCCGACGCTCGATGCCAGCCGCGACCTGTTCACCGGCGCGGTCTGGACCGGGCGGCAGGCGCTCGAGCTCGGCCTCGTCGATGCAATCGGCGACCTGCGCGGCACCCTGCGCGCCCGTTACGGCGAGAAGGTCGATCTGCGGCTCGTGGCCGAGAATCGCGGCTCCTGGCTCGCCCGCCTGCTCCGCCGCGCCGGTCCGGGCCAGACTGCGGCCGGACTCCCCGATGCGCTGATCGCGGCGGTGGAGGAGCGGGCCGCCTGGGCGCGATTGGGACTATAGCAATCTCGGAATTGCTTACACTTCGTGCATATAGTTTCAGCCAGGTCTCCAGAAGAGATCGACAGTATGCATTGAGAATTGCATTGAATTATTGCGACGACGTGTCCGAAAGGACGTCGGGTAGGAATAAATCAGTGCCCGCATCACCTGTTGACCGGATTGCCGAATGGATGAGCGTTGGGTCTAGGCGGACCGTTCTTAAATCAATCTACGTGATCGGGATCATTTTATCGCCGATCTGGGTTTCACTTTTCGTATATTTTCTTATAAATTACGGATTTATTGATGCCGTCGGATTAGATTTAATTTATACGCCAGTATTCATTGGGACGGTCGGATGTCTGATTCTGCCAATCAAATCCGTGATCTTAAGGATATTGATTGCTGTCGCCTACGGGCCAACATCGCTAGTTTTACTTCTTGCTTTTCACCTTAGTGTTGGATGTATGCTTATCGGGTTTTGCGTATAGAGAATTAGAAAGTTCCTGCGCGAGCCTGAACGGCTTGCCTACGTTGTGCACCGAACGGACGACTTTCATAAATTTGTCGGCAGAATCGCACTTGCCGGCTTGAACGAGTTTCTGTACCGATCGGTTTGCAGTTGACCGATAGGTACAGAGAGGTCCCGCCATGTCACGCCCCCCGCTTCCGCCCTTCACCGACGAAACCGCTGCGCAGAAGGCGCGCATGGCGGAGGACGCCTGGAACAGCCGCGACCCGGAGCGCGTCGCCCTTGCCTACACGCCGGACAGCGTCTGGCGGAACCGCGCCGAGTTCGTCCGGGGACGCGAGGAGATCGCGGCCTTCCTGCGCCGCAAGTGGGCGCGTGAGTTGGAGTACCGGCTGATCAAGGAAGTCTGGGCGCACCAGGGCAACCGGATCGCCGTGCGCTTCGCCTACGAGTGGCGCGACGACAGCGGCCAGTGGTTCCGTTCCTACGGTAACGAGAACTGGGAGTTCGATGAGGCGGGCCTGATGCGCCACCGGATCGCCTCCATCAACGATCTGCCGATCGCCGAAGCCGACCGGAAGTATCACTGGCCGCTCGGCCGCCGTCCCGACGACCACCCGTCCTTGAGCGATCTGGGGCTGTAGGGCGTGGCCCGTACCGTCGCCGAACGCTCCGACGTGTTGCCGCTGCTCGCGGAGGTGTTTCGCGAGCACGGCTACGAGGGCGCGAGCCTGTCGCTGATCTCGAAGGCGACGGGGCTCGGCAAGGGCAGCCTCTACCACTTCTTTCCCGGCGGGAAGGAGGAGATGGCAGGCGCCGTGCTCGCCGAGATCGACGGCTGGTTCGAGGCCAACGTCTTCCGCCCCCTGCGGGAGGCGGAAGACCCGGCGGCGGCCGTGGCGGCGATGTTTGCGACGGTCGCCGACTATTTCCGCTCCGGCCGCCGGGTCTGCCTCGTCGGGGCCCTGAGCCTAAGCGATGCCCGCGACCGTTTCGCGGGCCGTCTTCGGGATTACTTCGCCCGCTGGGTCGAAGCCCTCGCCGCGGCTTTGGGTCGGGCGGGTCATTCCTCGGTGTCGGCGGGCGAGCTTGCCGAAGAGGTCGTCGGCGGCATCCAGGGGGCGGTGGTGCTGACCCGCGCCCTCGACCGGCCGGAGGTGTTCGAGCGGATCCTGGCCGGATTACGGGTGCGGTGCCTTGCCCGACCCTGAGCGGTTTCAGCTCAGCGCGCGCAGCCGGCCAGGGCACTGTAACCGGAATAGACCACCCGGACCTTGCGGGCGCAGGTCTCGGCGGCGGGCATGGCGGCGACCGGCGCGATCTCGACGGGGGTGACCGCCACCGTCTTCTCGACGATGCCGCTGCCATCCTGCGTGGCGAAAGCGTTCGAAGCGCCCATCATGAGCGACGTGGTGGCGAGCGAGGCCGCGACGAGGGCGGCGAAAACAGTCAAACCCGTGCGCATGATCTGTCCGAAAGTGTTAACCGCTCGCCGAGAGGGCCGGAGCGTGGCTGTTCATTTGCCGTCTTAACTTGGCAGAAACCTTTGCCGTTCCCGCGATGCGGCCGCGTCCGGTAAAAAGATGTGCCGGGGCGCACCGGGGCCTCGCCACCGGCCCCGTTCGGCCCTCGGCCTCGCAAATGCCCGCCGGCGCCCCATATGAAGGAGACCCTCCGCGCAATCCCGTGCTTTGGGCGTTTTTGCGGAGACCGATATGGCTTATTCTTCGGATAAGGGCGGCGCACGCCCCGTGTCAGCGACCGACTTCAACGACCGCGTGAAGCAGTTGCTGGCGGACAAGCCGGCAATCCAGGCGGTGCCGAAGGACCGGACGGCCAAGCGGAACTTCACCCGCTCCGCGCCCCGGGCCTAGACCGATGACAGGGGGCGGCCCCGGCAGCGAGTTTGCTTGACACCCCGCCCCCCGCTCTTAAACGGTCCGGCACCTTCCCTCCTGTCGGACCTTCCATGCCGAGTGACGCCGACCTTTCGCCCACACGCTCGTTCCAGGGCCTGATCCTCACCCTGCAGCGCTTCTGGGCGGCCAAGGGCTGCGTGATCCTCCAGCCCTACGACATGGAGGTCGGCGCCGGCACCTTCCATCCGGCCACGACCCTGCGGGCCCTCGGCCCGAAGCCGTGGAAAGCGGCCTATGTGCAGCCCTCGCGGCGGCCGAAAGACGGGCGCTACGGCGAGAACCCGAACCGGCTGCAGCACTACTACCAGTTTCAGGTGATCCTGAAGCCGAACCCGCCGAACCTCCAAGAGCTGTACCTCGCCTCGCTGGAGGCGATCGGCGTCGATCTCAAGCTCCACGACATCCGCTTCGTTGAGGACGATTGGGAGAGCCCGACGCTCGGCGCCTGGGGCCTGGGCTGGGAGTGCTGGTGCGACGGGATGGAGGTGAGCCAGTTCACCTACTTCCAGCAGGTCGCCGGATTCGAATGCGCCCCGGTGGCCGGCGAGCTGACCTACGGTCTGGAACGCCTCGCGATGTACGTGCAGGGCGTCGAGAACGTCTACGATCTCAATTTCAACGGCGGCGAGGGTGACGAGAAGGTCACCTACGGCGACGTCTTCCTCCAGGCCGAGCAGGAATATTCGCGGCACAACTTCGAGGCCGCGGACACGGCGATGCTGTTCCGCCACTTCGCCGATGCGGAGAAGACCTGCCGCCTCTATCTCGAAGCCGGAGCCCCCGAGAGCGAGGGCGCGCGCCACCGCATCGTGCAGCCGGCCTACGACCAGTGCATCAAGGCGAGCCACGTCTTCAACCTGCTCGACGCCCGCGGCGTGATCTCGGTCACCGAGCGTCAGAGCTACATTCTGCGCGTGCGCGAACTGGCCAAGGCCTGCGGCGCCGCATGGTTGAAGACAGAGGCCGGCGGCCACGCCGCAGCCGCCTGAACGATGCGCCGCCGCGCCGTCCTCGCCCTCACCCTCGGGCTGCTCGTCGGCCCCGCCTTCGCGCAATCCGCGACCGACCCGGTGGAGACCGTGCGGGTCTTCTACGCGGCGGACGACATCAACGCGGTGCGCTTCTACGCCAAATCCCTACGCGCGCTCTACGAGCGCGACCAGCGCGAGGCCAAGGGCGAGGTCGGGCGGCTCGGTTTCGCCTTTCACGTTAACGGCCAGGACACCGAGCCGGGTTTCGCCAAGTCGCTGGCGCTCGCCCCGCTCTCGAACGACGGCGAGCGGGCCGAGGTGCGGGCGACTTTCCGCAACGGCGGGCCGCAGGAACTGCGCTACAACCTCGTACGCGAGGCCGGCGCATGGAAGATCGCCAACGTTCGCTCGCTGAAGGGCGAGACCTGGGATCTCGTCGCGATCCTGTCGGCGCCGCTGCCCTAGAGCCGTATCCGACCCCATTGCATCAGGCCGGCGTCTCTAGGTTTCTGTTTCAACACGCTTTCTTTCGCCGAACCGGTGTCCACTTCGTCGGAAAGCGCTTGAGCGCGTGGCCGCGCAGCGAACCGTCCCGTCATCGAAGCGACATCGGACGGGCGTAGGCGCGCCGCCTCACGAAGGTGGATGAGACGCGCCCGATGTCCGACACGCCCGACGCCCCGACCCTCGATGCGGTGATCGCGCAGCGCTTCTCCCGGCGCGACCTGATGCGTGGCTCGCTCGCCGCCGCACTCGCCGCCGGAATCGCACCGCAGACCGTCGCGGCTCCCGCCGAGGCCTCCGCCTTCGACTTCCCCGAACTCGCCGCCGGAATCGATGAGCACCTGCACGTGGCCGAGGGCTACGAGGCGAAACCCTTGATGCGCTGGGGCGACCCGCTGTTTCCCGAGGCGCCGGCCTTCGATCCGCAAAAGCAGAGCGCGCGGGCTCAGGAGCGCCAGTTCGGCTACAACAACGACTTCGTCGGCTTCATCCCGCTCGACAAAGACGGCCGGCGTGGCCTGCTCGTGGTCAATCACGAATACACCAATGCCGAGCTGATGTTTCCCGGCCTCGGGGCCGCCGACCGCAAGGGCGTGATCGCCGCCCTGAGCCCGGAACAGGTTGCGATCGAGATGGCCGCCCATGGCGGCTCGGTGGTCGAGATCGTCCGCGAGACGGAAGGCTGGCGCCCGGTGATCGGCTCGCCCTACACGCGGCGCATCACGGCGGAGACGCCGATCGCCCTCACCGGCCCGGCGGCGGGTCATCCCCGCCTCATGACCGAGGCCGACCCGAGCGGCCGGCGCGTGCTCGGCATGATCAATAACTGCTCGGGCGGTGTCACGCCCTGGGGCACGTGGCTCTCGGGCGAGGAGAACATCAACTACTACTTCTCCGGAGCTCTCCCTGCCGGACATGCGGAGGCCGGCAACGCGAAGGCGATCGGCCTGGGCAGCCCGCAATATGCCTGGAGCCGCTTCCATCCGCGCTTCGATCTCGCGCAGGCGCCGAACGAGCCGAACCGGTTCGGCTGGGTGGTCGAGATCGACCCGTTCGATCCGGCCTCGACGCCGAAGAAGCGCACGGCGCTCGGCCGGTTCAAGCATGAAGGTGCGGCGGGCGCGCGTTCGCTCGACGGACGCTACGTCGTCTATCTCGGCGACGACGAGCGCTTCCAGCACGTCTACCGCTTCGTCAGCGAGGGCCGGGTGCAGGCCGAGCGCGCGGCCAACGCCGACCTTCTCGATTCCGGCACGCTCAGCGTCGCCCGGTTCGAGCCCGACGGCACCGGCCGCTGGCTGCCGTTGGTGCACGGCGCGAACGGGCTCGATGCGAGCAACGGTTTCGCTGGCCAGGCCGACGTGCTGATCGAGACCCGCCGCGCCGCCAAGAGCCTCGGCGCCACACCGATGGATCGGCCCGAGGACATCGAGGCGAACCCGCGCACCGGCCGCGTCTACGTAATGCTGACCAACAACGGGAAGCGCACCGCCGATCAAGAGGAGCCCGCCAACCCGCGCGGCCCCAACGCCTTCGGCCACGTCATCGAGATCACCCCCGACGGCACCGACCACGCGGCCGCGATCTTCCGCTGGGAGGTGCTGGTGCGCTGCGGCGACCCGGCCAAGCCCGAGGTGAAGGCGAGCTTTTCCGCGCTCACCACGGAGAACGGGTGGTTCGGGATGCCCGACAACTGCACCGTCGACGGGCGCGGCCGCCTCTGGATCGCCACCGACGGCAACAACCGCCGTGCCACCGGCCGGGCCGATGGCATCTGGGCGGTGGAAACGGAAGGCCCGCGCCGGGGCACCGCGCGCCACTTCCTGCGGGTGCCGGTGGGCGCCGAGATATGCGGCCCCTGCTTCACCCCCGACGACGAGACCTTCTTCGTCGCCGTCCAGCATCCCGGCGAGCCCGACGAGGAGGGCGCCCTCGGCTCCTACGAGAAGCCCTCGACCCGCTGGCCGGATTTTTCACCCGACCTGCCGCCGCGGCCCTCCGTTGTGGCGGTGCGGCGGACGGGGGGCGGACGGATCGGCTGACGGGACTTTCATCCCGAGGAGACGCCGAATCGATCCGGAGAAACCGCGTCCTTGGACTGCTTCGCCGACGCGCGCGATGACGATGGGGCGGCGGTGACAGATGGGGACCATCTCCCGTCTCGACGCGGCCCGAGCGGGCGGCTATTCCCGCGCGCATGCCTGACCTTCTGCTCGAACTCCGCTCCGAAGAGATCCCCGCGCGCATGCAGCGGCGTGCGGCCGAGGATCTGAAGAAGCTCGTCACCGACGCGCTGGTCGAGCGCGGTTTCCTCTACGAGGGCGCAAAGGCCTTCGCGACGCCGCGGCGGCTGGCGCTGCACGTCGCCGGGCTGCCCGCCCGCTGCGAGGCGGTGCGCGAGGAGCGGCGCGGCCCCCGTGTCGGCGCGCCGGAAGCCGCCGTGCAAGGCTTCCTGAAGAGCGCGGGGCTCGCGAGCCTCGATCAGGCCACCACCGTCACCGATCCGAAGAAGGGGGAGTTCTACCTCGCGGTGATCGAGCGGCCCGGCCGCGAGACGCTCGACGTGCTCGCCGAGATCCTGCCGGGCATCATCAAGAGCTTCCCCTGGCCAAAATCGATGCGCTGGGGCGCGGCCTCGGCCCAGCCCGGCTCCCTGCGCTGGGTGCGCCCGCTGCAATCGATCGTCGCCACCTTCGGCCCCGAGACCGAGACGCCGGAGGTCGTGCCGTTCTCGGTGGATGGCATCACCGCCGGCACGGTCACGAGCGGCCACCGCTTCCTCGCGCCCGAACCCTTCGAGGTGCGCCGCTTCGACGATTACGTGCAGGCGCTGGAGCGCGCCGACGTGATCCTCGATGCCGACCGGCGCAAGGACATCATCCTGCACGACGCGAAGGATCTCGCCTTCGCCCGCGGCCTCGACCTCGTGGAGGACGAAGGTCTGCTAGAAGAGGTGGCCGGGCTGGTGGAACGGCCCGTGGTGCTGATGGGCTCGTTCGAGGAGCGCTTCCTGGAGATCCCGGCCGAGGCGATCCGGGCGACGATCCGCGCCAACCAGAAGTGCTTCGTGCTGCGCAAATCCGGCTCGGACGAGCTGGCGCCGGCCTTCGTCCTGGTCTCGAACCTCATCGCCTCCGATGGCGGCGCGGCGATCACCGCCGGCAACGAGCGCGTGGTGCGGGCCCGGCTCTCGGACGCACGCTTCTTCTGGGAGACCGACAAAGCGACGAAGCTGGAGGACCGCCTCCCCAAGCTCGATTCGATCGTCTTCCACGAGAAGCTCGGCACGCAAGGCGAGCGCGTCGCCCGCATCGCTGCGCTCGCGAAGGAAATCGCCCCGCTGGTCGGGGCCGACCCGGCTTTGGCCGAGCGCGCGGCCCGGCTCGCCAAGGCCGATCTCGTCACCGAGATGGTCGGCGAGTTTCCGGAATTGCAGGGCCTGATGGGCCGCAAATACGCGGCGCTTCAGGGCGAGCACGACAGCGTCGCCGCGGCGATCGAGGAGCACTACAAGCCGGTGGGTCCGAGCGACCGCGTGCCGACCGATCCGGTCTCCATCGCCGTGGCGCTCGCCGACAAGCTCGATACGCTCGCAGGCTTCTGGTCGATCGACGAGAAGCCGACCGGCAGCAAGGATCCGTTCGCGTTGCGGCGGGCGGCTTTGGGCGTGATCCGCGCCGTGATCGAACGGTCGCTGCGGCTGTCGCTGGCCTCCCTTCTGAAAGGCCGTTTCGCAAGCGGAAGCGACGAGCGCACGGCGGATCTCCTCGCCTTCTTCGCCGATCGTCTCAAGGTCTACCTGCGCGACCAGGGCGCTCGTCACGACCTGATCGACGCGGTGTTCGCCCTTCCCGGCCAGGACGATCTTTTGTTGGTCGTCCGGCGGGTCGAGGCGCTGGGCGCGTTCCTTGCCACCGATGACGGAAAAAACCTGCTCGCCGGCTACAAGCGTGCGGCCAACATCCTGCGCATCGAGGAGAAGAAGGACGGCGGCGCCTACGACGAGGCTCCCGATGCGGCGCTGGCCGCTTCCGGCCAGCCGGAGGAGCGGGCGCTCGCCGAGGCACTGGCGGCGGCCCGCCAGGAGGCTTCCGCGGCGGTGGCGGCCGAGGATTTCGCCGGGGCGATGCGGGCGCTGTCGCGGCTGCGGGCGCCGGTGGACGCCTTCTTCGAAAAGGTCACCGTCAACGCCGACGACCCGGCCCTGCGCAAGAACCGGCTCCTGCTCCTCAACGCCCTGCGCGCGGCGACCCGCGAAGTGGCCGACTTCTCCCGCATCGAGGGCTGACGGGGCGGCCCGGCCTCCCTGGCTCGGCGGGGCGATCCGGGCTTCGCGGCGGCGTTCGCGCGTGAGCGTAACATTTCCGCCGCAAGCCGTGAGGCAATCCGGGAAAGACCCCTCAAGATCGAGAGCTGTGGCTCCGCGGCAATCGTCGGTTGCCCTGGAACATGCTTCAGACTGGGGTTCGTTCCACCCGGAGCGCCTTCCGTCGAAGTGGTTGCCGGTTCGGCGAAGGAAGGCGCATCACAATGAGGGTCCGGAGGCGCCGACCCGATGGAATCAGGTCGACATCTCTCATGTCGGTCGATGCCCGGTTTCGATCCTCTCGCCTTGATCGACGCGTGTTACGCGGCGGCCGTCGAACCCGAGACGTGGTCTGACGCGCTCGACGGGATCGCCGATGCGGTCGGGGCCCGCGGTGCGGTGATCGTCTCGCACGATCCCGCGCGCACGGCGCAGACGCTGGCCTCCGAGCGGATCGCCGACGTGAATCTCGATTACGGCGTCGGCGGCTGGTGGCAGCATGACACGCGCATCCGCCTCGGCCGGGAACGCGGCATCATGCGGCCGGGCATGGTCACGGTCGACGAGATGTACCTCACGGCGGAGGAGAAGCGCGCCGATCCGTTCTTCCAGCACTTCATCGACCGGCACCGCCTCGCCAATCTCTGCGCCTATGTCGGGGCCGATCCGATGGACCGCCACACCCTGTCGTTCAGCGCCTCGCGCGATGTGCGCAACGGGCCGTTCGAGGGCGCCGAGATCGAGCGGATGGGGCTCGTCGGCCCGCACGTCATCCGCGCCTTCCGGCTGACGGCGCTCGTCGGCGAGATGCGGCGCGAGGCGGAGGGTCTGACCTCCGCCCTGGAGCGGATGCGCGCCGGCATCGTCGTCCTCGATGTCCGCGGCCGTGTCCGGCTTGTCAGCCCCGTGGCGGAAAGGCTGGCGGCGGGCTACCTCGCCCTGCGCACCGGTGCCGAACCGGAGGCGGCGGAGCCCATCGACAGCGCGCGGTTCGGCCGCTTCCTGGCGGATGTTCTGCCGGAGCGCAGTTGGCCGCGACAGGAGACGATCCTCCTGCGCCGCCGGGGCGGCGGGCGCCCGCTCTATGTCGAGGCGCTCCCCTTGCGCGGCGCCGATCCGTTTCCGGTGGCCGGCGCCGGGCTCGGCGGCGGCGTGGTCCTACTCCTGCGCGACCTGCTCGCGCCGAGCACGCGCCCGATCGAGCCGCTGCTGGAACAGCTCGGCCTCACCCGGGCCGAGGCGCGGGTCGCGGCACTGGTCGGCCGGGGCGCGGCGCCGCGGGAGGTGGCCGAGCAACTCGCCGTCGGCGAGAGCACGGTCCGCAGCCAGCTCAAGGCGGTCTACGGCAAGCTGGCGATCCGTCGGCAGAGCGAGCTGGCGGTCTTCATCACCCGTCTCGACAGCCTCTGACCACCGGATCTCTTATTCCGGCTCGTCCCGGCGCAGGCGCAGTTCGGGCGCGGGCAGCTCCGGTTCGGCGACCGGCGTGCCCTGGCTCTCCGAGCGGCTCGAATCCACGAACAGCCGCGCCTCGCCCTCGCGCACGCCGAGGCTGCGCAGGGCGTAGGTCATCATGCCGAGCGCCAGTTCCCGCTCGGCCATGAGGACGAGGCCGACGCCGTCCTCCTCCAACCGGCGGCGCTCGCTGTCGCTATGGGTTCGCACCACGCTGTCGATGCTGGGATTGGTCGCCCGTGCCTTGGTGAGCAGCCGGCGCGCCTGATGCGGGTCGGGCGTCGCGACGACGACGAGGCGGGCGGAGCCGATATCGGCGGCCTCCAGGATGCCGGGCGCCGTGGCGTCCCCGAACACCGCCGGCACGCCCTGGGCGCGCAACTCCTCGACCCGCCGCCGGTCGCGCTCCACCACCACGAAGGGCAGGTTCCAATCCTCTAACGCCTTGCCGATGGCGCTGCCGACACGGCCGTAGCCGATGATCACCGCGTGGCCGCTCATGCCGGGCGCGGATGCGTTGACCGGCAGCGGAGCGGCGGCGCGGCGCTCCAGGCGGCGGCGCAGCTCCGGCCGCTCGCCGAGCCAGCGCGACACCCGGCCGGCCAGTGCGAAGAACAGCGGGTTGAGGGTGATCGACAGCAGCGCGCCGCCGAGGATCAGGTCGCGCCCCTCCTCCGGCAGCAGCTTCAGCGAAATGCCGAGACCGGCCAGGATGAAGGAGAACTCGCCGATCTGCGCGAGGCTCGCGGCGATGGTCAGCGCCGTGCCGACGGGGTGACCGAAGGCGAGCACGATGGCGATGGCCGCCACCGACTTGCCGAGCACGATGACGCCGACCACGCCGAGGATCGAGAGCGGCTCGCGCAGGACGATGCCGGGATCGAACAGCATGCCGACCGAGACGAAGAACAGCACCGCGAAGGCGTCCTGCAACGGCAGGGAATCGGCCGCCGCCTGATGGCTGAGGTCCGATTCGGCGAGCACCATCCCGGCGAAGAACGCGCCGAGGGCGAAGGACACGCCGAACAGCTCGGACGAGGCGAAGGCAATACCGACGGCGCTCGCCAGCACGGCCAGGGTGAACAGCTCGCGCGAGCCGGTGCGGGCCGCCAGACCCAGCAGGTAGGGAATGAGGCGCCGCCCGCCGACGAGCATCACGGCGATGAACACGCCGACCTTGGCGAGCGTCAGCCCGAGCGTCACCCACAGGCCGTGCTCCGGCGGCCCGTGATGGCCGGCGGCCTGCATCGCCTCGCCGCCGAGCGAGGGCGCCAGCGCCGGCAGCAGCACCAGGGCCACCACCATGGCGAGATCCTCGACGATCAGCCAGCCGACGGCGATGCGGCCCTTGTCCGAGTCGAGAAGCCCCTGCCCTTCGAGCGCCCGCAGCAGCACGACGGTGCTCGCCACCGAGAGCGCCAGCCCGAAGACGAGGCCCGCCCCGGCCCCCCAGCCGAAGCCCCAGGCGAGACCCGCGCCCATGGCGGTCGCCACCGTGATCTGCACGATCGCACCGGGCAGGGCGATGGTGCGGACCGCGAGCAGGTCGCCGATGGAGAAGTGGAGCCCAACGCCGAACATCAGCAGGATGACGCCGAGTTCGGCGAGCTGGCTCGCCAAAGCCGGATCGCCGACGAAACCCGGCGTGAACGGGCCGATGGCGATGCCGGCGACGAGGTAGCCGACGAGCGGGGGAAGCCGCATCCGCTGGGCCAGCATGCCGCCGATGAACGCGCAGACCAGCCCCAGCGCGATGATCGAAATGAGATCGGTGGCGTGTTGCAACGCGCTTCTATCCTCCTGGGGCAGGAGCCGGCCCCAGGATCAGATAAGGCAAATCACGGTCCCGTGTCCGCAACAGCGATGCAGTGCGTGCACGGTTCCTGTCGATCCCTCACACCTTCATGCCCTCACGCCTTCATGCGGACATAGGTGCCCGGTGCCGGCGCCAGGGAAGGCAGCGCCCCCGTTCCGGGAATGCGGGCGGGCACGCGCTCGGGTGCCTGCTCCTCGAGCCACTTGTACCAGTAGGGCCACCACGAGCCCGGATGCTCCGTCGCCGCCGCGACCCAATCCTCGAACCGGCCTCGGGCCGGGCCGCCGGTGCGAAAGCCGTATTTGGCCTTGGGGCCCGGCGGGGCGACGACGCCGGCGATGTGGCCCGAGCCCGCCAGCACGTAATCGACCTTGCCGCCGAACTTGGTCGACCCTTCGAAGACCGAGAGCGCCGGGGCGATATGGTCCTCGCGGGTCGCGAGGTTGAAGACCGGCACCTTCACCTTCTTGAGGTCGAGGCGCACGTTGCCGAGCACCATCTGCCCCTTGGCGAGCGTGTTGTTGAGGTAGCAATTGCGCAGGTAGAACGAGTGGTTGGCCGCGGGCATCCGCGTGGCGTCCGCGTTCCAGTAGAGAAGGTCGAAGGCGGCCGGCGCCTTGCCGCGCACGTAGTTGTTGACGACGTAGGACCAGATCAGGTCGTTGGGCCTGAGCATGTTGAAGGCGTTGGCCATGCGCGCGCCCTCCAGGTAGCCGTGCTCGGCCATCCGCTCCTCGATCGCCTTGATCTGCCCCTCGTCAGCGAAGACCTTGAGATCGCCCGCATGGGTGAAATCGACCTGCGTGGTGAGGAAGGTCGCGCTCTTGATGCGCCGGTTGCCGGTCGCCGCCTGGTAGGCCAGCGTGACGGCGAGCAGCGTGCCGCCCACGCAGTAGCCTGCCGCGGCGACATCGGTCTCGCCGGTCGCCACGCCGATCATGTCGATGGCGGTCTCGATGCCTTCCCGCATGTAGGACTCGAAGTCCTTGTCGCGGTGGCGCTCGTCCGGGTTCACCCAGGAGATCACGAACACCGTGATCCCTTGAGACACCATCCAGCCGATGAGGCTCTTCTGCGGGTTGAGATCGAGGATGTAGAACTTGTTGATCCAGGGCGGCACGATCAGCAGCGGACGCTTCAGCACCGTCTCAGTCGTGGGCGCGTACTGGATCAACTCCATCAGATCGTTGCGGAAGATGACCTCGCCGGGGGTCACCGCCACGTCCTTGCCGAAGGTGAAGGCGGACAGGTCCGTCTGCCGCACCCGGAGCTGACCGCCGCCGGCTTCCAGATCCTCCTGCAGCATCTTCATGCCGCGCATCAGGTTGGCGCCCCCCTCCTCCAGCGTCTGGCGCAAGAGTTCGGGGTTCGTCATCACGAAGTTCGAGGGCGAGTAGGCCGAGAGGAGCTGGCGCAGGTAGAACTCCGCCTTGTGGCGGGTGTGCTCATCGATGCCTTCGGCCGTCTCGACCATCTCCTCGGCCCAGCGGCCAAGGAGCAGGTAGCTCTGCTTGATCAGGTCGAAGACCGGGTTCGCGCTCCAATCGGCATGGGCGAAGCGCTTGTCCGTCGGCGGGGGCTGGACGACCGGCTCGGCGACGGCCCCCTGCATCCGGGTCAGGGTCGAGGCCCAGAGCGCGGCGAAGGACTGGCCGAGCTTGGTCTGGGCCTGGAGCGCCTTCTCGGGATCCTTCAGCCACGTCTCCGCGACCCGCGTGAGGGTGCGAGTCATCTCGTCGATCTCGCTGGCGCCCTGGAGCTGCGCGCCCGGGAGCAGGGCTCCCTGGCCCGCGGGCTCGAACGGCTTCAGCGAGGCGGCGGCCGATTGCCGGAACACCTCCGCGAGCTGATTCGCGTTGCGCGCGATGGTCTCGAAATCCGGCGCTGCCGGGTTCGTCCGCTCGGTGCCCACGCGACACGTCCTCCCAAAGGTCCGCCCGCATCCCGCCCCATGGGACGGCCCGAGCCTCGTTTCCGACAAATTAACGCTCCACCCAGCAGAAGTCGCCCATCCCAGACTCCATTTTCAGACCGTTGTCATGAACGTGCGCCGCACCGTCCGCGCCATCGCCATCGCCTTGCCGGTTTTCGCCGCCGCGGCGTCGACCGGCGGCTGCTCCGGCGACGTGAATCCGCTGAAGGCGGCGATGGTCGGTGCGGGCTCCGGCATCAAGCCGGTGGAGGCGCCCGATTTCGTGGCGCAATCCCGCAAGAGCGATGCGAGCTACATGCCGGTGGGCGAATCGGCGCCCCGGCGTGTCATCCGCGCCCGCAATTCGGCCGGACAGAGCGCCCTGCAGGCCGAGCTGGAAGGCGCACGCAACCGCAACGAGTCCAAAGGGCGCGCGGCGGAAGGGGCGGCCAAGAATGCCGCGCAGGGGCTCGCGCCCAACCCGGTGGAGTGATCGTTCCACCCCGATCGCGGCGGGGCCTCGCGATGTTGATTTTTAAGTCGGCGCGCGAACGCGTCGATGGTAAACAGGCAGGCTCCTCACCGCCGACGCATCCTCGCGGGAGGATCAGTTCCGCGACACCGGACAGACCAACGCCATGACCGATTTCCACCGCATCAAGCGCCTTCCGCCTTACGTCTTCGAGCAGGTGAACCGGATCAAGGCCGCCGCCCGAGCCCGCGGCGCCGACATCATCGATCTCGGCATGGGCAATCCCGATCTCGACGCGCCGCGCCACGTCATCGAGAAGCTCGTCGAGACCGCCGGCAAGCCGCGCACCGACCGCTACTCCGCCTCCAAGGGCATTGCCGGCCTGCGCCGCGCCCAGGCCGGCTACTACCAGCGCCGCTTCGGGGTGAGCCTCAACCCGGACACGCAGGTGGTGGCGACGCTCGGCTCGAAGGAGGGCTTCGCCAACATGGCCCAGGCGATCACCGCGCCCGGCGACGTGGTGCTGGTGCCGAACCCGAGCTACCCGATCCACGCCTTCGGCTTCCTGATGGCGGGCGGCGTGATCCGCTCCGTGCCCGCCGAGCCGACCCCGGCGATGCTTCCCGGCCCTGGAAAAGGCGGTCGTCCACTCGATCCCGAAGCCGGTGGCGCTCGTCGTCTGCTACCCCTCGAACCCGACGGCCTACGTCGCGAGCCTCGACTTCTACCGGGATCTCGTCGCCTTCGCGAAGAAGCACGAACTGATCCTGCTCTCGGATCTCGCCTATGCCGAGGTTTATTTCGACGACAACAACCCGCCGCCCTCCGTGCTGCAGGTGCCGGGCGCGATCGATTGCACCGTGGAGTTCACCTCGCTGTCGAAGACCTTCTCGATGGCGGGCTGGCGCATGGGCTTCGCCGTCGGCAACGAGCGCCTGCTCGCGGCGCTGACGCGGGTGAAGTCCTACCTCGATTACGGTGCCTTCACGCCGATCCAAGTGGCGGCCACCGCTGCGCTCAACGGACCGGACGACTGCATCAAGGAGATGCGCGCGACCTACAAGAAGCGCCGCGACGCCCTGGTCGAGTCCTTCGGCAAGGCCGGCTGGAAGCTGCCGACGCCCGAAGCCTCGATGTTCGCCTGGGTGCCGATCCCGGAAAAATTCCGGGAGCTCGGCAGCCTGGAATTCTCCAAGCTGCTTCTGGAAAAATCGGATGTCGCCGTGGCGCCGGGGATCGGCTTTGGCGAGCACGGGGACGACTATGTCCGCATCGCGCTCGTCGAGAACGAGCAGCGCATCCGGCAGGCGGCCCGCAACGTCCGCCGCTTCTTCGACAACGCCGACCGCACGCTCCACAACGTCGTGCCGTTGCAGAAGGCGGTCTAGTATCGCGTAGCGCCGATCCCGGCTGATGGCGGGATCGGCGCGGCTGGATGAACCGCGCCGGACGTTGTTGCGGCGGGGCGACAGGGCCCGCGCAATCGGCCCTGTCCGGGCGGGCATCGGACCGGGGAAGCTTGTCAGCGGGCATCCGTATCCGCAGGGTCATGTCCGGTTTTGCCGCCGGGTCGTCCCGGCGGACGGACGCGTTTCGAGGTTCCGCATGCGCCGCCTGAAGCTCTTCGCCGCCCTGGCGCTCGCCGGCGCTGCCGCCGGAGCCTGCGCGCCCCACCCGATCCTGGCGCGCGATCCCGTACCCGCCCCCTCGCCCGAGGAGGCCTATTCCTGTAGCTCGACGCCGCTCCCGCTGAACGCCTACAAGTCCGATTGCAGCCCCGTGGTGCGCGAACCGCGCACCGTCCTGCAATCGAAGGGGTGAGGCGACGGTTGCGGAAGGCCGGGAACGCCGGGCCTTTCCACGTCAACGTTTCCTTGTCACGTTCCGGGGTCTGATCGCAGCCTCGAGACGTCAGCCCGAGCCGATCCCGATTGCGCTGCGATCCCGATCGGCTCATGTCCTATCTTGATGCGTTCTCACGGGTCGGAGCGGCCATCGCTTCGGTCGGAAGAGCGCCGACGACGGAGCAACCCGTGGCCCGTGCCCGCCTCCTCCTTGCCGCCTCCCTCTTCGGGCTCGCCGCCCAGGGGGCTTCCGCCCAGAACTTGCAGGATCGCCCCTACGGCGATGCGCGCGGGCCGACGGTGTACGAGGTCGATCCCGAGAGCGGCCGCTTCCGTGGCCCGCCGATCAGCACCGACGGTCAGGATCTGCGCGCCATCGGTGCCGTGCCGGTGCCGACCGTGATGAATGGCGGCGGTTTCGGCCCCACCGGCAACGACTATTACGGCAATGTGGTCGTCGCGACGCCGCAGGGCCCGCGCCGTGCCTCGGACGGCTACGTCCTGGCCCCCGCCTACCGGGCTCCGCCGTTGCGTTGAGGCGCCGGCCTCGGGGCGCGCGGTCGGCATGCCGGGCGCTCGGTTTTCTGCGCATGGGCCAGGGTTGCGCCCGGTCTCGGATCGAGACGTTTTCTCCCGAGCCGGCCGCCGCCGGTAAACGCGCTCGTGCGTCCGGCATTCGTCCGGCCGCACTGCTCTGACAGCGTGATTGCGGCCTGAATCCGGGGCGCGTGTCCCGAGAGCGCCCCGCCCCAACTTCGATGCGCCAAGTTCGATACCGTTTCGGCCCGTCTGGGGGCCGGACATCGATGATGATTTCCGAACGCCCGATCAACGCCCCCTGATCGTATCGGGTCCGCTTCTTCGCTTCCTTGCAGCGAACCGAAGATCGGCGATGCCGGCAAAGGCGTTGCTCGCGGCAGCAACCATCTCATCGGCGGCGATGAGCCCTTCCGCCTGGCGTCTGTGGAACCCGAAGCAAAGCCCGGCGGCCATCGAGGCCGACGGCTTTACGGGCTGAGCCGAGGCGGCGCGCGATCCGAGGTGCTCCCGGCCCTCCGATCTTCTGCGCCGACGCCAAAAATGGGCTGCCTCGAGATTGTCCGGACGGGGAGCGAAGGCAGCTTCTCCGAATGTCTGGCGCCGCAGCGATTGCACTGCAATAACGCGAAACTTGTCAGTATTCTGCGTATTGGCCGTTTCGAAAGGTTCTCAACGGCACGAGGCATTTGCGCTTGACGCCGAAGTTTGGCAATTAAGTTCAGCTTCTCAAGGGAGGGCGCCTGAAGCCGAGCAACGTCGCAGCAACGTTCGACGGCCATTCCGGCCGGGCTCGGCATACCACAATCAAAAATCAAGGACGCACGCATGACCGCACTTTTGCTGATCATCGTGGGCGGGCTCTGCGCCGTTGCCTACGGTGTCGTGACTATCCGTGACGTAATGCGACGCGATGCCGGCACCCAGCGCATGCAGGAGATCGCAGGCGCCATCGCCGAGGGCGCGCAGGCTTATCTCAGGCGCCAATACGCCACGATCGGGATCGTCGGCGTCGTCCTCTTCGTCCTTCTGGCCTACTTTCTCGGGATCAAGGTCGCCATCGGCTTCCTGATCGGCGCGGTGCTCTCGGGCGCGGCCGGCTTCATCGGCATGAACGTCTCGGTTCGTGCCAATGTCCGCACGGCGCAGGCCGCCACGCAGTCGCTCGGCGGCGGGCTGGAGGTCGCCTTCAAGTCCGGCGCGGTCACCGGCATGCTGGTGGCGGGCCTCGCGCTGCTCGGCGTAGCCCTCTACTACCTCTTCCTCACCCGCGGCGCCGGGCTGGCGCCGGGAAGCCGCGAAGTCATCGACTCGCTGGTGGCGCTCGGCTTCGGCGCCTCGCTGATCTCGATCTTCGCGCGGCTGGGCGGTGGCATCTTCACCAAGGGCGCCGATGTCGGCGGCGATCTCGTCGGCAAGGTCGAGGCCGGTATTCCCGAGGATGATCCGCGCAACCCCGCCACCATCGCCGACAACGTGGGCGACAACGTCGGCGACTGCGCCGGCATGGCCGCGGACCTGTTCGAGACCTACGCGGTGACCGTGGTCGCCACCATGGTGCTCGCCGCGATCTTCTTTGCGGGCAACGCGCCCGTGCTCGAAGCCATGATGATCTACCCGCTCGCCATCGGGGCGGCCTGCATCGTCACCTCGATCATCGGCACCTACGCGGTGAAGCTCGGTGCCAACCAGTCGATCATGGGCGCACTCTACAAGGGCCTGATCGCGGCGGGCGTGCTCTCGATCGTGGCCATCGCCGGCGTGAATCTCGCGCTGTTCGGCGGGTTCTCGACCACCTTCACGACGAATACCGGCCTGACCTTCTCCTCGGGCGCCCTGTTCGGATGCGCGGTGCTCGGCCTCGTCATCACCGCGCTGATCGTCGTCATCACCGAGTACTACACCGGCACGAACTTCCGCCCGGTGAAGTCGATCGCCACCGCCTCCGTCACCGGCCACGGCACCAACGTGATCCAGGGGCTCGCGATCTCGCTCGAATCGACGGCGCTGCCGGCCCTCGTCATCGTGGCGGGCATCATCTCCACCTACGCGCTGGCCGGGCTGTTCGGCATCGCCATCGCGGTCACGGCGATGCTGGCGCTCGCGGGCTTCATCGTCGCCCTCGATGCCTTCGGCCCGGTCACCGACAATGCCGGCGGCATCGCCGAGATGGCAGGCCTCCCCGCCGAGGTGCGCAAGGCGACCGACGCGCTCGATGCGGTCGGCAACACCACCAAGGCCGTCACCAAGGGCTACGCCATCGGCTCGGCTGGCCTCGGCGCCCTGGTGCTGTTTGCCGCCTACACCTCGGACCTGAACTACTTCATCGCCAATGCCAGCCCGACGCAGTACCGCTTCTTCCAAGGCGTGAGCGTCGATTTCTCCCTCTCCAACCCCTACGTCGTGGTGGGCCTCCTGCTCGGCGGCCTGATCCCGTTCCTGTTCGCGGGCATCGCCATGACGGCGGTGGGCCGCGCAGCCGGTGCGGTGGTCGAGGAGGTGCGGCGCCAGTTCCGCGCCAAGCCCGGCATCATGCAGGGGACCGACCGGCCGGATTACGGCCGAGCGGTGGACATGCTGACCCGGGCGGCGATCAAGGAGATGATCATCCCCTCGCTGCTGCCGGTGCTGTCGCCGATCGTGATCTTCTTCGTGATCCAGGCGATTGCGGGCAAGTCGCAGGCTTTCGCCACGGTCGGCGCCTCGCTGCTCGGCGTGATCCTGACCGGCCTCTACGTCGCGATCTCGATGACCTCGGGCGGCGGCGCCTGGGACAACGCCAAGAAGTACATCGAGGACGGCCACCACGGCGGCAAGGGCTCGGACGCGCACAAGGCGGCCGTGACCGGCGACACCGTCGGCGACCCCTACAAGGACACGGCGGGCCCCGCCGTGAACCCGGCGATCAAGATCACCAACATCATCGCCCTGTTGCTGCTCGCCGTGCTCGCCCACGCCTGAGCCCGGACATCGCAAAAAAAGAACCCGCCGCGGTCATCCGCGGCGGGTTCTTTTTTTTCAGGACTGAAATTCCAAGAAAATCAGTCGCAGTTCTCCTTGGTGACCGTCTTGCGGTCGCCCACATCGTTTTCCTTCGTCACCGTCTTGCTGGAGCATCCGTCCGAATGCTCTCGCCGCTCGACGGTGGTCGAGGAGCTGCTGGGCGAGCGATCCACCACGACCCGATCCGGCGCGTCGCGCTCGATCACGGTGGTCTGGGCCATGGCGCCCGAGGCCCCGGCGAGCGTCAGAACCGCGGCGGCGGCGAGAAGGGATTTGCGCATGACAATCCTCCGATTGGGATAAATCTGCGCCTGTAACGGCGAGCGAACCTGAACCGTTCCAGCGAACTTCAGGTCGGAATTCGCGTCGACGCCCGGCTCCTCAAAGATACGCGATGAGAAGTTGTAGGCCGGGGCGCGGCCCGAACTTTCACGCGTTCTCCCGGTTCGCTCCCTCAGATTTGCTGAGAGGCGAGACTTTTCATGACTGCCGCACCGATTCGCTACCACGACGGTATCGAGACGCTGAGCCCCGACGAGAACGAGACCATCGATCGGATCATCGCCGCGATGACCCACGAGAGCGAGATCACCGCGAAGCGCTACGGGCATGCGGTGCGGGCCTCGCATGCCAAGATCAGCGGCGTTGCCGTCGGTACGATGGAAATCCTCCCGAACCTTCCGCCCGAACTGGCGCAGGGCCTGTTCGCGACGCCGGGCACGCATTCCGTCATCGTGCGCTTCGCGCAGGGGCCCGGCGAACTCCTGAAGGACCGCGTCTCGACCCATCGCGGCATGGCGATCAAGGTGCTCGGCGTCGAGGGCGACAAGCTGCCCGGCCACGAGGCGCCGACCCAGGACTTCGTCTTCGCCACTGGGCCGGTCTTCCCCAATCCCGACGCCAAGGGTTTCCTGGGCAGCATGAAGCAGCTGGAGGCCGGCACCTCCGCCCCGGAAGCGGTGAAGGCCGCGGTCTCCCGGAGCGCGCGGGCGCTCGACGGGGTGGTGAAATCGATGACGGGCGAGAGTTCGCCGCTCCTCGACTTCTTCGGCCATGTGCCGCACCATCCGCTGGTCGAGCCGTACTACTCCCAGGCCGCGCTCCGCTACGGCGACCACGTCGCCAAGCTTGGCGCCTTTCCCGCCTCACCGGCGCAGGCGGCGCTCGCCGACGCGCGGCTCGACACCGGCCGCGAGGACGGAAACGTCTTCCGCCACGCGGTGCTGAGCTATCTCGCGGGAAGCGAGGCGGTGTTCGAGATTCGCGTCCAGCTCTGCCTGAACCTCGAAGCGATGCCGGTCGAGGACGCCTTGAAGCGCTGGGACGAGGCGCAGAGCCCCTATCGCACCGTTGCCCGCCTCGTTCTGCCGGCGCAGGACGCGCTCAGCGAGGCCCGGCGGAACTACGCCGACGACGTGCTCTCCTTCCGTCCCGCTCACAGCCTCGTGGCGCACCGGCCGCTGGGCTCGCTGATGCGGGCGCGGCTGAAGACCTATCAGGCGCTCTCCCGCTTTCGCCACGCGCGCAACGGCGTGCCGGAGGCGGAGCCGGCCTCGATCGACGACGTGCCGGCCTGACGGGGACAACGCTTTCGTGAAGGACCCCGGCCGCATGCGCCGGGGTTGCGCTGGCAATCCCGCCGATCATCGGCCCGAGGTTGTCCGACCATGACCAGATCCCTGACCGCCCTCGCCGTGGCACTCCTCACGGGCACGATGGTGAACCCCCTCCCCGCCCGAGCGCAGGAGGGAAAGGCCGCGCTCACCAAAGTCGCCAGCTTTGAGCATCAGGTGACCGGCATCACGGTGGCTCGCGACGGGCGCATCTTCGTCAACTTCCCGCGCTGGAGCGAGGACGCGCCGGTCTCGGTGGCCGAACTGAAGGACGGCAAGCCCGTGCCTTTCCCCGACGACCAGTGGAACGCGTGGCGCAACGCGCGGGCGGATGAACTCTCGCCGAAGGACCATTTCGTCTGCGTGCAGAGCGTCGTCGCCGACGGGCAGGACCGGCTCTGGGTGGTCGACGCCGCCGCCCCCGCCATGGCGCATGTGATCAAGGACGGGCCGAAGCTCGTCGGGATCGACCTGAAAACCAACAAGGTCATCAAGACGATTCCGTTCGACACCACAACGGTTCTCCAAGCCTCCTACCTCAACGACGTGCGGATCTCGCCGGACGGCAAGACCGCCTACCTCACCGATTCCGGTGCCGAGGGCGCGCTGATCGTCGTCGATCTCGACAGCGGATCGGCCAAGCGCATCCTGTCGGGCGATCCCTCGACCATGCCCGACAAGTCGGTGACCGTGAGCTACGACGGCCAGCCGCTGCGCCGGCCCGACGGGCGCGGCGTGGAATTCGCCGCCGACGGCATCGCACTCTCGAACGACGGCAAGACGCTCTATTGGCAGGCGATCAAGGGCAAGACGCTCTACAGCCTGCCGACCGATGCGCTCACCGGCTGGGCCGCCGCCTCGGTCGTGCCCGACACGCTCACCGACAAGAGCCTTTCAAGCAAGGTCGTGAAGGTCGGCGAGAACGGCGTCGCCGACGGCCTGCTGATCGCCCGCCGGGACGGGCGCATGTACGTGACCTCGCCGCAGGACAACGCGGTGAAGGTGCGCGACCTCGCGGGCGGCAAGGACGGGCTCGCCACGCTGGTGCAGGACCCAAGCCTGCGCTGGCCGGACACCTTCGGCGAGGGGCCGGACGGGACGATCTACGTCACCACCTCGCACATCCAGGATTCGGCCGACTACAAGCCCGGCGCGCCGCTCAGCCTGCCGACAGAGCTGTGGGCGATCAAGCCGCCCGCCTTCGACGCCACCGGCTCGACCCAGACCGCTCCGGCCCGCTGAGCCGGCCCTCTGACGACCCAACGGACCCATGGGGCGCGCATCGGCGCGCTCCGCTCAAGGAGCCCCGCATGCCCTTCATCGAGACCAGGGACGCGACGCGCCTCTTCTACAAGGATTGGGGCAGCGGCCCTCCGGTCGTGCTGATCCACGGCTGGCCGCTCGATGCCGACATGTGGGAGTATCAGCAGCCGGCTCTGACAGGTGCGGGCTTTCGCACCATCGCTTTCGACCGGCGGGGGTTCGGGCGCTCGGACCAGCCCTGGAGCGGCTACGATTACGATACCTTCGCCGACGACCTGAAGGCCGTGCTCGACAGCCTCGACCTTCAGGACGTGACCCTCGTCGGCTTCTCCATGGGCGGCGGCGAGATCGCCCGCTACCTCGCGCGCCATGGCGGCGCACGGGTGGCGCGCGCGGTGCTGGTCTCGGCGGTGACGCCGATGCTCGCCAAGACGCCCGATCACCCCGAGGGCGTCGATGCCAGCGTGTTCGAGGGGATGATCGAGGGGATCGAAAGGGACCGGCCGCATTTTTGGTCGAATTTCGTCAAGAGCTTCTTCGGCGCCGGCCTGCCTTCCTCGCCGGCCTCGTCGGAGCTGATGGCCTGGACCGGGATGCTGGCGATGCGGGCCTCGCCCAAGGCGACGGTCGATTGCGTGCGCGCGTTCGGCGGGACGGATTTCCGGGTCGACATGGCGGCATTCCGGGTGCCGACCCTGGTGATCCACGGCGACGCTGACCAGACCGTACCCTTCGACATCAGCGGCAAGGCCGCGGCGCAGGCCATTCCCGGCGCCCGTCTCGCGATCTACGAGGGCGCACCGCACGCCATCCCCTTCACCCACAAGGACCGGCTGACCGAGGATCTCCTGGCCTTCCTGCGCGCGTAAGGGGCCGGTCAGCCGTCCTGAAGTGCTGCCGACGCGTCGGCACCAATCAGGCGCGCCCGGAGCGGCTGGGCGCGCCCCGTCAGCGTCAGCTCCTGCAGCGCGCCGGGGGAGAGGCCAGCGGCCTCGTAGACGGCCTCCGAGACGATCGCGACTTGCCGCATCGGCCCGGTCAGCCCCTCCAGTCGGGCGGCGACGTTGACCGTGTCGCCGAGCACCGTGAAGCGGGATTCGGTCTCGTCGCCGAACTCGCCGACGATGGCCATGCCCGCATGCAGGCCGACGCCGTAGCGCAGGCGCTCGCCGAGATCGGCGGCGAGCATGCGGTTGAGCTGCTCCACATGGCGCGCGATGCCATCGACCGCCTTGAGGGCGTCGCGGGCCGCGTGCTTGGGATCGCGATCGAGGCCGAAGATCGCCATCAGCCCGTCGCCGAGATGCTGGTTCACGGTTCCGCCCGACTCGCGCACCGCCCGGCCGACGGCGCCGAGGAAGCGGCCGATGACGAAGACGGTGTCGTAGGGCAGGTGTTCCTCCGCGAACCGGGTCGAGCCGCGCAAGTCGGCGAACAGCACGACGACGAACCGCTCCTCGCCGGTCGCGGCCCGCTCCGGATCACGCACGGAGGCGGCGCGGGCCTGCGGTGTGAACAGCGGCGCGACGGTGAGGTCGCCGTCGGGCCGGAGCTGGCAGGCGAGCCTGATGCCGGGGCTCGCGCCGATGCGGTCGAGGACGAGACGCTCGGCCCGTTCCGGCTCCGGCAAGAGGCGGCTGCGCTCCGTATCGACGACCCGGATGCGGCAGGTCGAGCAGCGGCCGCGCCCGCCGCACACGCTCGCATGCGGGATGCGGCCGCGCCGGCTCGCTTCCAGCACGCTGCTCCCCCGCGGCATGCGCACGGTGCGCCCATCGGGATAGCCGATGCGCACGAAGCCGCCCCGCGTCTCGGCGAGGGTGCGGGCGCCGCGCGCGAGCAGGACGAGGGCGAGCAACGCCAGATAGGCCAGGAACAGCCCGCGCCGGATCGCGCCGAGCCGTTCGGTCTGCTCGGCCAGCCCGAGATGGTTCGGCCCGAGTTCCTGTGCCCGCCACGCTGGATCGGCGGCGAGCGCCGCGACGCTGCGGCCGCCCTGCACCACGCCGAGGAGGGCCAGCACCGGCACCAGCACCGCGCCCGCGAGCAGCCAGGGCGCGGCGCGGGCAAAGCCGCGCTTGAGCCGGAGCCAAAAATAGAGGCCGAAGCAGCCGTGCAGCCACGCGACGACCAGACCCGCCGCCAGCATCAGGCCGTGGCCCGGCGCGGCGACCCAGGCGGCGTAGAGAACCTGGGCATAGCCCCGGTCGAGCTCTTCCACGCTCCAAGCCAGACGCGTGCCGACGACATGACTGAGGAGGAGCAGGGGAACCGCGAGGCCGAGCAGGAGCTGCGCGGTCTCGGCCGGCCGCACCCGGTAGAAGCGCCGCTCGTAGAAAGCCTGGAGCCCGAGGGCGAGGTGGATGAGAAGCGCGCCGTAGAGGACCACGAGTGCCGGCGGCGTGCGCCAGAGCGCAACCTTCACCGTGAGCCCGGTCTCCAGCGCATCGAGCGAGATGTTGCCCAGTGCGTGGCAGAGCAGGTGCGTGAGCACGTAGGCGAACAGCACGAGGCCGCTGCCGAGGCGAAGCTGACGCAGGGTGGGCCGGGCGGGCCAGCGCAAGCCAAGGGTGCGGCCGAAGCCCGGACGCGCCGCCTGCCCCACCGCCCCCGCTCCTTCTTCGAAAACCGCTTCAGCCTCTCATAGCGCGCGGCGGCGCTCCGACGAAACTGTCTGCCGCGCGGGAAAAATTCGTGCGTCCCATGTCACGGCGCCGCCTTCCGCCTCGTCATGGGGGCATGACGATGGAACGGGCCGGCTTGCCGCCCTCCCCATCGCCGCTTCGATGGAGAAGGATGATGATCCGATCGTGTCTGCGTGCCGCCGCCTTCGCGGCGCTGCTGACGAGCGCTGCCGCTCACGAGATGAAGGGGGGAGAGGCCGCCGGGACAGGCGGGGACGCCACGGCCGCCCTCGTCTTCGACCATGCCCTGCCCAACGTGCCGGGCAAGAGCCTGCGCGCCGTGCTCGTCACCTACGGGCCGGGCGGTGCCTCGCCCGCGCATACGCATGCCAAGAGCGCCTTCATCACCGCGACGGTGCTGGAAGGGGCGATCCGCAGCCGGGTGAACGACGGGCCCGAGCGGGTCTGCCGGGCCGGTGAGAGCTTCACGGAGATGCCCGGCGACCGCCACGCCGTCAGCGCTAACGCGAGCGCCACCGAGCCGGCCCGCCTGCTCGCCGTCTTCGTCCTCGACAGCGACGAGACCAGCCTGACCACGCCAATCCGCTGAACCTCACCCTCTGCAACGAGAAGGAAGAAGCCCATGACACCGCGTGTCGAAAACCCTTACGATCACGCACCCGCCGCCATCAAGGCGATGCTCGCGGTGGAGACGAGCCTGCGGACCGGTGGCCTCGAGCGGAGCCTGATCGATCTCGTGAAGCTGCGCGCCTCGCAGATCAACGGCTGCGCCTACTGCATCGGCCTGCACACCACCGAGGCCCGCCGGCATGGCGAGAGCGAGATGCGGATCGTTCTGCTCAACGCGTGGCGAGAGGCGGCGCTCTACAGCCCGCGCGAGCGCGCGGCCTTGGCCTGGACCGAGGCGCTGACCCGCCTGTCGGAGACGGGTGCGCCCGACGCGCTCTATGCCGACCTGCGGACGTCCTTCACGGAGGCCGAACAGGTGCAGCTCACGCTTCAGATCGGCGCGATCAACCTGTGGAACCGGTTGCAGGTCGGCCTGCGCGGCGTCCACCATCCCGACCCGTCCCGTGATGCGGCCTGAAGCGTCCGATCCGTTCGAGGCGGAGCGGGCGCGGCTGACCCGCCTTGCCTACCGGATGCTCGGCTCCTTCGCCGAAGCGGAGGATGTGGTTCAGAGCGCGTGGCTGCGCTGGCAGGCGGCGGACCGCGCCGCCGTCGCGGTGCCGGGTGCTTTCCTGTCGCGCATCGTCACCCGGCTCTGCCTCGACACGATGAAATCGGCCCGCGCCCGCCGGGAGGTCTATGTCGGGCCGTGGCTGCCGGAACCCTCTCTCGACACGGAAGAGGCGATCGACGGCGACGACCTCACCCTCACGCTGATGATGGCGCTGGAGCGTCTCTCGCCCCTGGAACGGGCGGCCTTCCTCCTGCACGACGTGTTCGGCGTGCCCCTCGACGAGGTGGCGGCGACGCTGGGGCGAGCGGCTCCGGCGGTGCGCCAGCTCGCCGTGCGGGCCCGCCAGCATGTCCGCGCCGAGCGCCCGCGCTACCCTCTGCCGCCCGAGGAGGGCGAGCGGATTGCGCGCGCCTTCTTCGACGCCTCGCGCAGCGGCGACGTCGCCGCCCTGCGCGGCCTGCTGTCCGAGACCGTGACGATGCGGGCGGACGGTGGCGGCAAGGTTATCGCCTTCCTCAACCCGATTCGCGGAATCGATCGCGTCCTGCGGCTGTTCGCGGGGCTCGCCCGCAAATATGCCGGGTCGCCCGCCACCCTTCTCCGCGCCATGCGGGTGGATGGCCTGCCGGGCTTCATCAGCCTGGAACGCGGCGGCGTCCTCCAAGTGACGGCACTGGACATCCGCGACGGGCGGATCGCGGGCATCTACATCACCCGCAACCCGGACAAGCTGCGCCGCGTGGCCGAAGCTGTGGCGATGCCGGACGTGCGCTGAGCGCAGCCCTCACAGCGGCGCGGCCAGCACCTCTTCCAGGGTGACGCGGCGCCCGGCCTCCTCGAAGCGGCGCAGCAGCGCCGATTGGCGGAAGCGCGGATCTCCGGTCACCTCGAGGCCGAGCCAGGCCGGGCGCTCGAAAGCCTGGTCCTCGTGCTCCAGCTCCACCTCGGCCAGGATCATCCCGGCCAGCGTCCCACCGTAGACATCGATCTCCCAGACGAGCCCAGCATGCGGCACGCAGTGGCGGGTCTTCTCGATGAAACAGGTGTCACAGACGAGGCGCATCATCGCTTCCGCGTCCGCCCGCGGAATCTCGTACTCGAATTCCGGCCGGCCGAGGCCGACGCGCGCGCCCTTGATGGTGAGCCAGGCCCGGTCCTCGTCGAGCCGAACCCGCACCTTGCCGGTGTCGAACTGCCCGATCAGCCCGTCGGTGAGCCGGTGCCGGCGGACGACGCCCGCCTTCCAGCCGTCATCGGCCACGAGGAATTTCCGCTCGACCTCGAAACGCATCGGCACAAAAGGACCCTGGCGGCGGGATTATTCCCGCCCCCTTCAGCCGCTCCGCCTTACGGTACTCACAGGTTGCGCGCCATCGTCTCCCGCGCAACGCCCTCTCGCGGGTCGGGATAACCTCAACGCCAGAACGGCTTGGTGTCGACGAGATCCTCGTGCGCCTCGGCCGCCGCCTCCAGGAGCTTGCGGCTGCGCGCCTCGATATCGGCCGCCGTCATCCCGGCGGCGAACAGGGTCGTCGCGCCGGCTGGCTCGACCGTCAGGTCCCGCATCAATTCGTGGCCGGTCGCGATGTCGTTGAGCGCGCCGAGATGGTCCTGCAGGTCGGAAAGCGCCTTGCCGAAAGCGCCGTGGCGCTTGCCCGCCTTCTTGCCGGGGAACAACGGCGCGAAGAATTCCGCGCCGTAGCGCAGCTTCTTGGCGGCGATGCGCACCCGGTGGCGCTCCTCGGGGTCGAGGTCATCGAGATGGCGCCCGCGCCGCTTCACCTGCCGCCGCCGCCGGTCGAGTTCGCGGGCGGCGAAGACGCGGGCCGGCTCCTCGCGCAGGGAGACGCGGCCGGGGCTGTCGTCCCGCAGCCAGGGGCCGGCATTGATCCAGCCGATCAGGTCGAGCAGCAGCATCCGCCACGCATCGGAGCGCAGCAGCGCGGCGAGGTCGCGATAGGCCTTCGCACGCTCGTCTTCGAGCTGCCGCTCGAGGCCGAGCAGGCCGACCTCGTCGGGATGGCGCTCGCGCTCGGCCGGCAGGATGGTGGCGAGGAAGACATCGAGGTTGCGCGCCCGGCCCAGCGGCTCGGTCGCCGCCTTCAGCTCCGCGCGGATGCGAACGCCGAGCGGATCGTCCACGAGGTCGCCGAACAGCGAGAAGGCCGAGCGCAGGCGCCGGATTGCGACGCGCATCTGGTGCAGCGCATCGGCGTCGCGGCTCTTGAGCAGGATGTCCTCGTTGATGCGCATGTGGCGCAAGCAGGCATGGGCGACGGCGCGGAACGCCTCCGCCGCGCTCATGTCGTCATGCAGCGGCACCGGCTCCGACTTGCGCACCCGGTCGATCTTGCCGGCGGCCAGGGCGTAGCCGCGCTCGGCCTTGCTGCGCACGCCGAGCCGCACGGGCACGAGGGCGGCGATGGCGTAGGCGAGCGCGAACACGTCGCTCGCGGTCCCCTCCTTCAGTTCGAGCTCGATCTCGCAGATCGACAGGATGTCGTCGCCCGCGGCCGGCGACTCGATCCGGCCGAGATCGAGGGCGACCTCGATGCGGGACTCGCCCTGTTCGACGAGGTAGGTCCGCCGGGTGACGCGGGTGGTGAAGAGCGGCTCCAGCGCGGCATCGTCCGCGACGCGGCGCGCGAAGGGCGTGTCGGCGAGCGCGGCCCGGTCCGGCTCGGCGCCCTCGACCGGCTGCTCCCATTCCGGCCGGTCGAACAGGCCATCGCCCTCGGCCTTGAGGGTCTGGACGAAGCGCCCCTCGCTCTCGCGCACCCGCAGCCCGAGGCCGGCCGCGTGCAGCTGCCGGTCCGGCGTGTCGAAATAGACGGAGGCGAGCTCGGCTTCCCCCTGGACCGCCGCCTCCCGCAGGAGCGGATGATCCTGCAGGACGGCGAGGTCGGAGGGCTCGCATTCCAGCTTCAGCTCGATCTCGCGCGGGTCGCTCATGCGGTTTCGTCCTGCTCCTCGTGAGGGTTGTGGCGGATGTGAGCCTACATCCTGCCGCATCGTCCGGGACAGGCACAACGCGGCTGAACCCGTGATGGATCACGCATCCGCGTGACGATCCAGCGACAGAAGCGGGGATATGGTGCGCACAACCTCCGCCATCGACGGCCGCGCCCGGGGATCGGCCCCCCGACAGGCCTGCTCCAGCGCGCGCCAATCCGCGATGCAGGCGGGTTCGGTCGCACAATGGTCGAGCAATTCGCCGAGCAGGATGCCCCAGGCGCGGGTCTCGATGCGCTGCCAGGCGGCGCCGGCCTCGCCGCGCGGCAGCACGGAGGCGGCTCCGAAATCGCTTAGCACCGCCTCGCCCGCGCCCCCGTCCCACAAAGTGTTGTGGCCGTAGAGGTCGCCGTGGAGCACGCCGCAGCCGTGAAGATGGGCCGCCGCCCGCGCCACGCCGGCCGCGATGCGCAACGCCGTTTCCGGCGCCAGGGCGAGATCCGGCGCGTAGACGTCGCGGCTGCAGCTTTCCAGGCTCGGCGATCCGGCCAGAACCCGCCAGCCCTCCGGGATCAGCGGCATCAGCAGCCCCTGCACCCCGTCCGGATGCCCCTCGATCCGCCCGAGCGCGCCGGTGAGGTGGGGATGCCGGCCGGCGGCGAGGCAGGCCGCCATCTCCTGTTCGGGCAGCCCGTCGCTGGTCATGCGGCCCTTGAACAGTTTCACCGCGACCGCCGCCTCCCCATCCGGCCGACGCCACAAAGCCCGGTGGATCCGCCCCGAGGCGCCCTCGCCGAGGCACGGGCCGAGCGCCAGCGCCGCCCAGGGCACCTGCGGCACGCGGGCCGGCGCCGGCTCGCCGCCGAGGGGATTGCCGGCCCAGGCGATCCAGGCGAGCCGCGGCAAAGCCGTCAGCCAAGCGGGCAGCGCGTCGAAGCGGTTGGCGGAGAGGCGCAGCAGTTCGAGGCTTGGCGCGCCTTCGAGCGAGGGTGGCAGCGCCGCCAGCCGGTTTCCCGCCAGCATCAGCTTCTGCAGGTGCGGGCGCCGGCCGAGGGCGTCCGGCAGGTGCGCGATCCGGTTGTCGGTCAGCGTGAGCCAACGCAGGGCCGGCGGCAGCGCCTCGCCCGGCACCTCCCGCAAGCCGGTGGCGCGGAACCCGACCTGGCTCAGCGCCGGACAATCCCCGAGCGCGGGCGGCAGACGCTCGAAGCGATTGCCCGAGCAGAACAGGACCCGCAGCCGCTTGAGCCGGCCGATGTCATCCGGGAGCGCGGTGAGGCCGCAATCGCTGAGATCCAGCAGCTCCAGGGTATCGGCGAGACCAAAAATTTCGGGCGGGACTTCTTTTAGGGTTCCGCTCAGTCGCAGCTCCCGCGCTCCGGCGAGGTCGCCGCGGCGGAGGGCTTGCAGCGTGGGGGGCGGTGAAGTGTCCATGGGGGTCTCACGGGGGGCTCCCGCCGGGATGACCGCCCGGCGGGCGGCGATCAAGCGCCTTCAGCTTGGATGGAACTGGTAGCATCGCCGAGCCCTTGGAAGACCACGCTAGGTCGGTGCGGTCACGACGAGATTGCCGAGCCGAATCGAGAAGGCTCGGAGCTTCGGGGCCCGCGACGGCAGACAATCTGCCGAAAAGCTGGTGAAGCAGGCCGGCGACGATGCTGAACGGCTGAAGGCCCTACCTCAGGATACCTGGGACGCCATGCTCCGACGCGCCCGGTTCTACGCACAGGCAGGCTGAAGCCGGCAGGAGGTCGAGACTTGGTCCCGAGCCTTCCACGCGGCCGGCGGCGAGGTCATCACCCCTGTTCTCGACGAGCAGATCGCGGCCGCGGACGGCGAGGCGAAGAAAGCGCTCGCTAGCCTTGTGGGTGCGCATAAGTCCGGGGATGTCGAATAAACGTCGCATGTTGCTAGGCTGCAGGAGTTGGCAGTATGCCTACTGCTATAAGGCGGACTACCTCTCCGGACCTATCCTTCACTTGATATGTCTGGAGAAAAACAACATCACTCTTCATGCTGTCGATAAGCTTTGGTTTGATTGTTCGCAGTATGTTAGAAGGAATGCTGAAGCTGATTATTTTTCCTTCGACTTCCAGTTTGCCCCAGCCATGCTTTTTGTTAAACTGTGTAATATTTCCGAGGATCGGCGTGATTTCTTGATCAACAACAGCCGTTTCTATCTCTTGAGCCATCTTTCTGTCTAAAAAAAGAACAGGTTGAGATTGCCCCCCCGACTGTAGATGTGATTTCGAGAGTGTTGGCGCTTTTACGAAGAGCCGTTGCCATCTCGCTGATTAGGGGGGCAGACATAGCAATAAGCTTCTGGCTTCTTGCAAAATCGATCAATGAGATGGGCGCCTGACTGACTGACAACCTTTTTTCCCGATACACCTCGGCAACGCGCCGCCGTATCAGTTCCCGCGTCTGAGGCTGTAGGCTGGCGATAATGGAATTATCTTCCATCGCCGCCTCTACTAATTCATCGACCGCTGTCGCTTGATCCTGAGCATCCGCCGCCGCATCAGCAATCGGCCGACGGCTAGGAAGTGACACACCTTGAAGAGCAGAGTCGTCTACCTTCTCGACAATACGCTCACTTACAAACGCGAGCAGATCTGCCAGAGGAATTTTTACGAAAGATTCTTCCGTTGAGCTTTGCGTTGGCCCTTCTATGTTGATGTTGAATGACCCATCTGTCTGACTAACTAGCTGAACATCAAAGTTTGATTTGTTGGTAATGTTCTTGACGAACCTGCCTTTGCTCCGAAATTGGGCGAGCTTAACTAGGAGACGGGCCGCTGCATATTGGAAACGGGCGGACTCATAGAAATTCATCCTATGTGAATCAGCTAATGCACCATCGAAATGAAAGGCCAATCTCTCGGTCACGCTACGTATCCCCACCCGAATCGCCGCACATGCTTGCGAAGCCTACCGAGCAGCTGCAACGTCTAATGGAAGCTCCATCCGACTTAGCCACAGAGATGGATCCGAGCCGACTGAAACGGCATTTCTCGAATGGGTGCGATGAACGACATCAGCGTAGGTGCGGTTGGCGCAGCCTTAATTGCCGGTCTTGTATCTCTCTTTGGCCTCATAATAGGAAAAGAACAAAAAGTATCAGAGTTTCGTCAAGCTTGGATTGATGAACTCCGTAAATGCCTTATCGCCTATTTAGTGCAAATTAACGCCATATCGGATTTAGTTCGATTGCAGAAGTCTGGGCAGACTGTTGATGCCTCCAGTCTTTCTTCCAGCTACAAGCTGCTGAATGAAGCTAGCCATGGCATTACATTCCGAATTAATCCGAAGGAGAAACCAGCCAAACGACTTATTAGGGCAATGGCGAATTTTGAGGGAATAGCCGGGAACAACTCAAACCTTACCCCTGACAAAATTAAAGCTATCGAGGGAGAGTTCATCACCTCGGCTAAGAAGCTTCTCAAATTCGAATGGAAGCGCGTCAAGCGGGGTGAGGCAACTTTCGTCTGGACCAAGCGAATAATTATAGCCATTATAATTGGCCTGTTCGTTCTGCTGATTTATTACTGGAATTGGGGTTCGGCCGTGACCAATAGAAGCGCAGATATAAAGCCTAATTTTCAGTTTATGAGTTTTCGGCGGTAAGACGATAACACTGACATTCTACCGCGGCTTGATAAACAGCCCGGACCCAGACTGGTGCATCACCGCGGGCGGTAAGGCATCTGATCTCTGATCGATAATTTCTTTAGTACGGCCACCAGTATGGCGAGTGCCACGCCCCCGGTATGGTGCGCCGGCTCGCTCGGCTCCGAGCCCGGTGGATCATCGGTCTGCGGAGCAAGCAGAATCACCTCGCCGGGCCCGCGGCCGGTGTTCGTCTGAACTCGCCACCCTGGCAGGGCGCAGGTCGTCAGGATCAGCGCAGCCTCGATCCACGCCTGAGCCTCCATCCGCATCGCGAAGTGCGCCTTGATGTCTGGGTGCTGCTTTCCGGCGCAGGCGACGAAGACCTCAGCGAACAGGCTCCGCTCCGGCGCCGTGGCATCGGCGACGCGCTCGATCAGGGTGTTGAGGCGGGCGGGATCGGTCATTTCCCCGCGGCTACCCAGACCGGATGTGGAGCGCTACATCCATCTAACGAGATTATTCCTCTTCCGTGAATATATCTGGATCGAATTTATCGCACCATTCTACAAAAAACTTTATTTCGTCTATCAGGGAGGCAAATGGAATTCCCTCAATGCGCAATCTCACGAGATCGTTTTGCTTGAACTCAGATTCTTGTGTAATATTAGACAATGACTCCGAAAGAAATCTCAGCGTTGCGATTGTTTTTCGTGTGTCTCGGTCTTCAAAAACGGGGGTATCTTCATCGGTCATATGGCGATTGCGAAAATAGGATATATTTTTGTGTAGTTTTTCAATGAAAGTATCCAAGACAGAATTGTCGTTCTCTGAGAGGTAAAGGTCCGGTTGAAACTTAAGTAATTGGATACTGCCTGATCGGGTCTTAAAGTACCAATCGTTTGCTAAATATGCGCGACGACAAATCAAGTACAATATATAGCTAAACGACTCGTAGGAACTCCTTGTCGTTGCGGATTTGAGTGTATCACGCATAATTGCCGTTTGCCGATTGCTTTCTTCGGCGGCTTTCTCCAGCTCCAACTGCTGGCCGGCTAGTACATTCCGTGTTTCGGCCAGCTCGGCATGTTGAAGACGGAGTTCCTTGCGCTGCAACTGAGTGGCGATGAATAGCCAAAGAAAGGCCAAAGGTGCAAAAATGCCAGCGGCAATGTCACCAATCTCGTTGAGCCGCAGGCGACCAGGAGCACCGTCCGCCGGCTCGAAAAAATCGCCGAACTCCGTCGCACGATCGAAAAGAATGATGCTGCAGCCGATGATATAGATGGCGGTGACAACGTACCAGGGCCACAGCCTATCGGCTGCCGCCATACCGTTCTGCGGGTTCACCGGCTGATCTTTTTCAGGTGTGGGATTAGCGGTCGACATGTTCAATCCGTGCTTCACGGACCAACCTAAGCCGGGTTGCGACTTGCTGGAATCGGAGCCGTCGATTGCACTCCGAGCATGAGAGGTGATTTCAACAGGCAAACGGATGGCCGCCGTTACCCTTAATGTTACCCGAGGGCGCTGGCGGCTTATCGCCTCGATGGCTAAGTCATTGAAAGAGTGGTGAGCGCGCTGGGACTCGAACCCAGGACCTACAGATTAAAAGTCCGTTGCTCTACCAACTGAGCTACGCGCTCGCACCCGGTTCGCGCGGGGCCGCCGTGGGGCGGGCCGGTTGCGCTCGGGACGTGGGGCTCGCAATAGGGGGTCGGGCCGGGAGGGTCAACACGGCTTCCGCATGGTGCCAACTGCTGAGTCGATACGAAACCCGATGACGAGAGCGAACCCGGCGGGCGCGCCGCCGGAATGGCGGCGCTTCGTCCAGCTGTTCCTGGCTGTGGCGGCGGTTCTCGGCGCCGTCTGCATCGGCTTCGTGGCCGCCCTCGACCCCTACGGGTTGCGGGCCGGGCCGGGGCGGGCGCAGGGGCCGCTGATGGATGGCAACCAGCGCTTCATGTACCCGCAGATCGCGCGCAGCGGCGCCTACGATGCGGCGGTGTTCGGCACCTCGACCCTGCGCCTGCTCGACCCGGCGGATCTCGGCCGCGCCTTCGGGGGCCGCTTCGCCAACCTGTCGATGAATGCGGCGACCCCCTACGAGCAGAGCGAATTGGCCCGGCTCTACCTGCGCCACGAGCGGCCGAAAACGCTGCTGTTCGGCATCGACCCGACCTGGTGCGAGCCGGATGCGGCCGAGCGCCGCCTGACCTTCCGCGCCTTTCCCGCTTGGCTCTACGGACGCATCACCCTGTGGGACGCGCTGCGGCAGGTGAACTGGCAGAGCCTCGGCACCGCATTCGAGGCCGCGCTGTACCGGCTCGGGCTCGTGCGCGCGCGGCTCGCCGGGAACGGCTACGCGGTCTTCACCCCGCCCGAGGCGCTGTACGACGCGGCCCGCGCGCAGGCGCATATCCGCAGCGCTGAGGCGATCCAGGCTGCCGCCGAGGCCGTGCCGGGCTACCGGCCGACGCCCCCCGACGCGCCGATGCCGGCGCTTGGCTGGCTCGACGCGCTCCTGGCGCAGGCCCCGCCCGAGACCCGGACGCTTCTGGTCTTCCCGCCCGTCCACGTCTCGCAGCAGGCGGCGCCCGGTTCGCCCGCCGCGGCGCGGGAGGCCGCCTGCAAGGCGCAGGTGACGCGGATCGGCGCGGCCCATGGGGCGACCGTGGTCGATTTCCGCATCCCGTCGCCGATCACGACGCAGGACGCGAACTACTGGGATCCGCTGCATTACCGGCTGCCGATCGCAGGCCGGATCGTGGCCGGTCTGAAGGCGGCGCAGGCGAGCGGGCGCGACGATCCTGAGGGCACCTACCGGGTTCTGGCGCACGCGCCTTAGGCCGAAAATTCGATGAACCGCGCCGCGGAACGGGGGTTCTCCGTGGCGCATGAGTGGCTTGGTCCGTGTGGCTTGGACTGCCACGAGCCGGCCGTACTCTCGCCCGATCGGCAGGCTCTACACCCCGCGGCCCCTCCCGCTGCGCCTGCCTCGAAGGCAGGGGCGGACGGGGGCCGTCATATCGGAGTTGCAGAGAGTCCCATGATCGCACGCACAGCCATCGCCCTGATGATCACCACGAGCGCGGCTCTGGCCGGCCCGGCGGCGGCACCGGCGGGGGACCGCGACGCCCTGCGGCAGTACTGCACCGGGGATTACCTCAGCTATTGCGGCGAGTTCGCGCCGGACAGCACCGAGGTGCGCGCCTGCTTCAAGCAGAACAAGGCCAAGCTCTCGCCGGGCTGCCAGGCGGCCATCACCAGCTACAACAAGGCCCAGAAGCGCGCCGACCTGCGCTGAGGCCAGCTCAGGCCGGCTGGCCGTCAGCCCTTCGCGGCGGCCTCGGCCCGCGCCCAGCCGTCCTTGGTCTCGGCCACGAAATCCGCGAGCCGCCCGGCCGCGATCGCCGCGCGCATGCCGGCCATCAGGGCCTGATAATAGGCGAGGTTGTTCCAGGTCAGCAGCATCATCCCCAGGATCTCGTCGGACCGAACGAGGTGGTGGAGATAGGCGCGCGAATAGTCCCGCGCCGCCGGGCAGTCCGAGGCCTCGTCCAGCGGCCGCGTGTCCTCGGCGTGGCGGGCGTTGCGCAGGTTGATCCGGCCGTGCCTTGTATAGGCGAGGCCGTGGCGGCCGGCGCGGGTCGGCATCACGCAATCGAACATGTCGATGCCGCGCATCACCGACTGCATCAGGTCGTCGGGGGTGCCGACGCCCATGAGGTAGCGCGGCTTGCCGGCCGGCAGATGCGGCTCCACCGTCTCGATCATCGCCAGCATCACCGCCTGCGGCTCGCCAACGGCAAGCCCGCCGATGGCGTAGCCCTTGAGGCCAAGATCGGTCAGCGCCCGCGCGCTCTCGACGCGTAATTCCGGCACGTCGCCGCCCTGGACGATGCCGAAGAGTGCCTTGCCGGGCTGCTCGCCGAAGGCGACGCGGCAGCGCTCGGCCCAGCGCAGGGAGAGGTGCATCGCCTTCTCGATCTCCGGCCGCTCGGCCGGCAGGCGCACGCATTCGTCGAGCTGCATCTGGATGTCGGAGCCGAGCAGGCCCTGGATCTCGATCGAGCGCTCCGGGCTCATCCGGTGGGCGGTGCCGTCGATATGCGAACGGAAGGTCACGCCCTCTTCGTCGATCTTTCGCAGGGCCGACAGCGACATCACCTGGAAGCCGCCGGAATCGGTGAGGATCGGGCCGTCCCAGCGCATGAAGCGGTGGAGGCCGCCGAGCCGCGCCATCCGCTCGGCGCCGGGGCGCAGCATCAGGTGGTAGGTGTTGCCGAGCACCACGTCGGCGCCCAGATCGCGCACCTGCTCCGGATACATCGCCTTCACGGTCGCGGCCGTGCCCACCGGCATGAAGGCCGGCGTGCGGATGTTTCCGCGCGGCATGGCGATGTGGCCGGTGCGGGCCTGTCCGTCGGTGGCGGAGACCGTGAAAGAGAAGTCGGTCGGGGGATCGAGCGGTTCGGTCATCGGTCCGGGGATGTGGGAGGCTCGGGGCGGGCGTGATAGCCCGGCGCGGCGTCGATCAGGAAACGCATCGCATCGAGGCCGGCCCGCATCGTCGCTTGCGACACCGCCTCCAAGTCGCCGAAACGGGCCGCGAGGGCGTCCTCGACCGCTTCGTGATAGATTTTCGGAAGCAGGGCCGTCAGGCGGCGTCCGGCCTCGGTCTTCGAGACGATCCGGCCGCTGGCGAGGGTCTCGATGATGCGGCCCACCCCCAGCACGCCCCATTCCAGGGCCCCCGCATCGCAGGCGTCGTCGGGCGCCTTGCCGGCCAGCGCGGTCTCGTGATGCACGAGCCAGGGGCGCCAATGGGCTTCGAGGTGGGCGAGGCCGTAGGCGTGCAGCGTCGCGTCGTCGTCGGCGATGTTCAGCGCCGCCGGCGTCGCCCCGAGGATCGGACGGCTGGACCGGGCAAGGCACCGCCAAGTGGCCGGGTTCACCCCACGGCAGGGCTCGCCGCTGCGAAGCTGCCCGTCCACGCTGAAGGGCACGACGGCGCCGGGCTCCGGCGGGTGACGCAGGGCCTCGATCGGCAGGTAGAAGCCATCGAAATGCGGCCCGCCGGCCCGCGCCAGGGCGGCGTGAACCCGCGCCAGCGCGTCCGTCTCTGCCGCACTGAGGGGGCCGTCGAGGAGGGCGACAAAATCGATGTTGCTGCGGCCCGGTCGGAAATCACCGAGCGCCACCGAGCCGACGAGATAGAGGCCGCGCAGTTTCGGGCCGCCCTCGCTCGCCATCAGGCCGAGGAAGCGATCGACGGTGCGGGCGACATCGACCCGGAGCGGTGGGCGCCGGCTGCTCATGTGATGGACTCCGAAACCGGGGCACCCTCCGGAAACAGCAGGCTGGCATCCCCGTAGGAGTAGAAGCGATAGCCGGATTGGATCGCGTGGGCATAGGCCGCGCGCATGGTATCGAGGCCGGCAAAGGCCGAGACCAGCATGAACAGGGTCGAGCGTGGCAGGTGGAAGTTCGTCACCAGGGCATCGACCGCGCGGAAGCGGTAGCCCGGCGTGATGAAGATGTCGGTAGCCCCGGAGAACGGGCGGATCGTGCCGTCCGGGTCGGCCGCGCTCTCCAGCAGGCGCAGGGCGGTGGTGCCGACGGCGACAACCCGGTTGCCCCTCGCCCGCACGGCGTTGAGCCGCGCGGCGGTGGCGGCATCGAGGATGCCGATCTCGGCGTGCATCCGGTGGGCGTCGGTATCGTCCGCCTTCACGGGCAGGAACGTGCCGGCCCCGACATGCAGGGTGACGTGGACCCGCTCGATCCCCGCCGCGTCGATGCCCGCGAGCAGCGCGTCCGAGAAATGCAGGCCGGCGGTGGGGGCGGCGACCGCGCCGGGCTCGCGGGCATAGACGGTCTGGTAGTCGGTCGTGTCCTGCGCGTCGGTGGGCCGCTTGCCCGCGATGTAGGGGGGCAGCGGCAGGGCGCCGAGCCCGGCGATGGCCTCGTCGAGCGCCGGCCCGGACAGGTCGAAGCGCAGCAGGATCTCGCCGCCCTCCCCCCGCTCCTCAACCGTGGCATCAAGCCCCGACAGGGCGCAGACTTCACTGGCGCCCTCGCTGCCGAAGCGGATGCGGTCGCCGGGGGCGAGGCGCTTGGCCGGGCGGGCGAAGGCGCGCCAGCGATCGGGCGCCTCGCGCAGGTGCAGCATCGCCTCGCAGCGCTGTCCCGAGCCACCGGCCCGATGGCGGATGCCGGAGAGCCGGGCGGGGATCACCCGCGTGTCGTTGAAGACGAGGGCGTCGCCGGGGCTGAGCAGGGCGGGCAGATCGCGCACGCCGCGATCCGCCAAGGGGTCGCCGGGGCGCACCACGAGCAGGCGGCTCGCGTCGCGCGGGCTCGCCGGCCGCAGGGCGATCGCCGCCTCCGGCAACTCGAAATCGAACAGGTCCACACGCATCTCAGGGCCATCAGCACGGATGGGCGTCCGACGCAAATGGCGGATTGATCGCAGAAGCCGGCCGGAGCAGCATGACACCGGAGGCATCGCAATGGCAGACGTGCTGATCGTCGGCGCCGGGCCGGTCGGCCTGACGCTCGCCTGCGAGCTGGCGCGCTACGGCGTCAGCATCCGGCTGATCGACCGCGCGCCTCAGGCGACGCAGACCTCGAAGGCGCTCGTCGTCTGGTCGCGCACCCTCGAATTGATGGACCGGATGGGCTGCACCGAGGCCTTCCTCGCGGCGGGCCTGCGCGCCCGCGGCGCGACGCTGCGCGGTGGCGGCCGGGTGCTCGGCGGCCCGGACTTCTCCGACATCGCCAGCCCCTACGCCTTCGGGCTGATGATTCCGCAGAGCGACACCGAGCGGCTGCTGGCCGAACACCTACGCAGCTTCGGGGTCGCGGTCGAGCGCGCAGTCGAACTCACGCGCTTCTCACAGACGCCCGACGGGGTGGAGGCACGGCTCTCCCACGCCGACGGGCGCGAGGAACGGGTGGCGACAGGCTTCCTGATCGGCTGCGACGGCGCCCACAGCGCCGTGCGGCACGGGCTCGGTCTGCCCTTCCGCGGCACGGCGCAGGGCGACGAGTGGCTGCTCGCCGACATCCGCCTCGACGGCGAGGGGGTCCCGCCCGGCGACGCGATCGCGGTCTATTTCCACCGGGACGGACCGTTCGTGATCTTCCCGATCCCCGGCGGCCGGGCGCGGGTGGTCGCCACGGTCGGACGCGCGGACGGCCGGCCGCGACCCGATCCGACGCTGGAAGAGGTCCAGGCCCTGGTCGCCGCTCGGGCCGGGCCCGGCCTCCGCGTCTTCGATCCGGTCTGGCTCAGCCGCTTCCGCATCCATGAGCGGAAGGTGTCGGAGTATGGCCGGGGCCGCGTGTTCCTGGCGGGCGATGCCGCGCATATCCACAGCCCGGCCGGCGGCCAGGGCATGAATACCGGCATGCAGGACGCGGTGAACCTGGCCTGGAAGCTCGCTCTGGTGCGGCGCGGCGCGGCCGCCCCATCGCTCCTCGACAGCTACAGTTCGGAGCGCAACGCCGTCGGCGAGATGGTCCTGCGCAATGCCGGATGGCTCACCGCCATGGCGACGCTCACCCACCCCCTCGCCCAGGCCGTCCGCAACCGCGCCCTGCGTCTGTTCCTCGGCTTTCACGCCGTGCGGCGCCGGATGGCGGCGACGATGAGCGAAATCGCGATCGGCTATCCCGCCTCTCCGCTCTCGGTCGGGCCCGGCGCCGGCCGGCGCTGGCGGCCGGAAGATGCGGCCGGTCCGCCGCCGGGCGCGGGCACCGACCCGCGCTTCGTCCTCTACGCGGCCGATGCCGAGCGCGGGACGGCGCTGGCCGCCCGCTTCCCCGGTCTGGTTCAGCCCGCACCACGAGCGAACCCCGAGCCGGAGCGCCTGCATCTGGTGCGCCCCGACGGGTATGTCGGCCTCGCAGCCGGCGCCGCCGACTGGGACGCCGCGGCGCACTACCTGAAAGAATGCAGACCGGCCTGAACGCGGTGCAGCCGAGGCGCCTGTTCGCGCGTTGAGGTAGCGATTCGCCGGAGAACGCCGCCCACAATGAAATGGTTTGCAATCAGCCCGCGGGATCCAGCCGACCCGCGCTGGCCGCTTCCGGAAACGCCGCGGATCACCCTCAAGGCCGAGAACGCGAACGACGCCCGCCGCCGTTTCGAGGAAGCCTATCCAAGCGAGCCCTTCGGCACGCCGGGCCATCCCACAGGCGATGTCCGACCCGGCAGTTTCCGGGGCGACGCGGAGGCGCTGCTGGTCGAGGAGACCGACACGCCACCCGCGCCGGACGCTTGAGCCGTGCCGCCGGCCACAGGAATCTTCGCGCCATGACCGAAACCACGACCGAAACCGGCAAACGCCCCCCGCACGAGACCCTCGACGCGCAGCTCGTGCGCTACTGGGAGCGGGAGGCCACTCGCTTCGACGAATTGTCGGCGCGGGCGAGCTTCGGCTGGATCAGCCGCAACTATGCCCGCAGGGCGCAGCGTGCCCGCGAAAAGGCCGAACGCAGCCGTGCCAAGGAGGTCGCCCGCGGACGCCTGCCCGCATCCGCGCAGGCGGCCGATCGGGACGGCGATAGCCCGAGCTAAAACCTTTGCCGTGGCCTTCCGGGGCCACGGATCGTAAGGGCGGGGCCGTCCCCTCCCCGCCCCCTTGAGCCGCATGACAGGAACCGAAAAGGCTGCCCTGGCGAGCGCCGCCGTCGGCGTGCTCGTCACGGCGCTGAAATTCACCGCCTATTGGCTCACCGGCAGCCTCGCGCTCTATTCCGACGCGCTGGAGAGCATCATCAACGTCGTGGCCGCGGCCTGCGCGTTCCTGGCCGTGCGCGTCGCCGCGCAGCCGGCCGACGAGGATCACCCCTACGGCCACCACAAGGCGGAGTATTTCTCCGCGGTGATCGAGGGCGCGCTGGTCATCGTCGCCGCCCTGCTGATCCTGCGCGAGGCGTATTTCGGCATTCTCGACCCGAAGCCCCTCGACGCGCCCGCGCTCGGTCTGGCTGTCAACGGCGTCGCCACCATCATCAACGCGGTCTGGGCGACGCTGCTGTTCCGGCGCGGCCGGCGGCTGCGCTCGCCCGCCCTGTTGGCCGATGCCCGCCACATCCTCGCCGACGTGGTGACGTCGGGCGGCGTGCTCCTCGGCCTCGGCTTTGTCCTCGCTACCGGAACGCCGGTGCTCGATCCGGTCGTGGCAGGCTTGGTGGCCCTCAACATCCTGTGGTCGGGCTGGACGATGGTGCGCGATTCAATCAACGGCCTGATGGATCAGGCGGCCTCGCCCGAAATGGTCACGCGCATCCGCGCCCTGATCTCGGCTCACAGCGAGGGCGCCCTAGAGGCCCACGACGTGCGCACCCGCCATGCCGGCAGCGCCACCTTCATCGACTTCCACCTCGTCGTGCCGGGCGAGATGACCGTGTTCGAATCCCACGCGATCTGCGACCGGCTGGAGGGTGTGATCGAAGCGGGGATCGAGGGCGCGGTCGTGGTGATCCATGTCGAGCCCGGCGATCAGGCCAAGCTGCGCGGCGTGCCCGTGATTTGAAGCCGGCTTGGGGCGCGATAAGGCGGCTTGCATTGAAGCGGGTCTTCCACGCCGAGCGACCGGAACGCCTACGACCCGTTCGACGGATGCTGGGCGAGCGATCTCAGCCAACTCGTGCCCGACCTGATCCGGGTGCTCGGCCATCACGGGCTGACCGAGACGACGGCCCCGACTTCGGGAGCGGCCCGGCCGTGACGCTCGCCGCGCCGCGGCCAAGCGCGGCTTCACCCGCTTGACCCGTCCGGCACGGGCTCCCTACACACTCGGACAGGCGCCGATCCGGCGGCGCCGGCACTGAAGTCGAAGAGAATGACCGAGCGCGTCGATCCGAAGAAGCTCATCAAGGGCGGCCTCCACGACTGGGAGGTCGTGATCGGCATGGAGATCCACGCCCAGGTCACGAGCCGCTCCAAGCTGTTCTCCGGCGCCTCGACCGAATTCGGCGGCGAGCCCAACGACCACGTTTCGCTGGTCGATGCGGCCATGCCCGGCATGCTGCCGGTCATCAACGAGGAATGCGTCGCCCAGGCCGTGCGTACCGGTCTCGGGCTGAAGGCCCAGATCAACCTTCGCTCGGTGTTCGACCGGAAGAACTACTTCTATCCGGACCTGCCGCAGGGCTACCAGATCTCGCAGTACAAGGACCCGATCGTCGGCGAGGGCGAGGTGCTGGTCGATCTGCCCGAGGGCGAGTCGATCACGGTGGGCATCGAGCGCCTGCACCTCGAACAGGATGCCGGCAAGTCGCTGCACGATCAGGATCCGACCAAGAGCTTCGTCGATCTCAACCGCTCCGGCGTGGCGCTGATGGAGATCGTCTCCCGGCCCGATCTGCGCTCCTCCGAGGAGGCCAGAGCCTACGTGACGAAGCTGCGCACGATCCTGCGCTATCTCGGCACCTGCGACGGCGACATGGAGAAGGGGAGCCTTCGCGCCGACGTGAACGTCTCCGTGCGCCGCCCCGGCGAGCCGCTCGGCACGCGCTGCGAGATCAAGAACGTCAACTCGATCCGCTTCATCGGTCAGGCCATCGAGACCGAGGCGCGCCGCCAGATCGCGATCCTGGAGGACGGCGGCAAGATCGATCAGGAGACGCGCCTCTACGACCCGGGCAAGGGCGAGACCCGCTCGATGCGCTCGAAGGAAGAGGCGCACGATTATCGCTACTTCCCCGATCCCGACCTGTTGCCGCTCGAATTCGATCAGGCCTACGTCGATGCGCTGGCCTCGGGCCTGCCGGAACTGCCGGACGCCAAGAAGGCGCGCTTCATCAAGGATTTCGGCCTTAGCGCCTATGATGCCGGCGTGCTCGTCGCCGAGCGGGCCTCGGCCGACTACTTCGAGGCGGTCGCCCGCGGGCGCGACGGCAAGGCCGCCGCGAACTGGGTCATCAACGAGCTGTTCGGCCGCCTCAACAAGGAGGGGCGCAGCATCGAGGACACACCGGTCTCCGCCGAGCAGCTCGGCACCATCGTCGATCTGATCGGCGACGGCGTGATCTCAGGCAAGATCGCCAAGGACCTGTTCGAGATCGTCTGGTCCGAGGGCGGCGACCCGCGCGCGATCGTCGAGGCCCGCGGCATGAAGCAGGTCACCGATACCGGCGCCATCGAGGCGGCGGTGGACGCGATCATCGCCGCCAACCCCGACAAGGTCGAGCAGGCCAAGGCCAAGCCGACCCTGCTCGGCTGGTTCGTCGGCCAGACCATGAAGGCGACGGGCGGCAAGGCCAATCCGGCCGCGGTCAACGCGCTGCTGAAGGACAAACTCGGTATCGAGTAGGCCCTGTGGTCGCATCTAGAGTGCGTTCCGATCAATTGGCCACCGGTTCGTCGGAAGAACGCGCGGCAACGCGATGACCTCGATCGCTTTTTCAGCGAAGCGGATGCCGGTTCGGCGAAAGAAAGCGCATTGAAACAGAGACCTGGAGACGTCGGCTCGATGCAATCCGATCGGATACAACTCTAGCCAGATCAGGATTCGAGCCGTTACCGCAGATGTTGGCCCGACGGTCGCCGGGCGACCCTCGGGCCAACGTTAAGTCAATTCGCATTTCGCGTCGCGAGGGTCGCGGGCGGGGAAATATTTTCAGGAATTGTCTCTCAGCATCCAATCTCCTTTAACTTCGAGCTGAGAAGCTTCGCTCTCCCCACCAGCCTCGGGCGCCGGCCTCGGTCGACGCTTTCGGGGGAGCCAAGCGATGTCCGCGTCCCGTCCGGTGCCACACAGCGATCGTGGAGCCGCTGCACCCGTCCAGAACGCGCCGCGGGAGGACGGGTTGGAAAGCCGCCTCGACGCTCTGTGCCGCTCCGTCGCCGAAATCTTCGCCGTCCCCATGGCGGCGATCGCGCTCATCGACGCGGATCGCATCCGTTTCCGCGCCCGCTACGGGCTCGCGGAGGCCGTCATCGACCGCGAAGACGCCTGCTGCCAACACACGATCCGCCAGCCGCGCGGTCACGCCCTCGTGGTGCCGGACCTGATCCGCGACGAGCGTTTCGTCCATTCTCCCCTCGTCCTCGGCGCGCCGCATGCCCGCTTCTACGCGGGTCTGGCGATCCGCTCGGGAGCGGGCCGGGTCGTCGGCACGCTGTGCCTGATGGATTGTGTGCCGCGGGACGATGTCTCGTCCGACCGAGTGCGCGTCCTTCAAGAATTGGCGCTCGTCGCCGAGGCGCATCTTGAGCTCGACGAAGCCCACCGCGCGAGCGAGGCCGCGGAACGCCGGCGGGCGGAGGCGCATCTCTTGGAATGGGAGGCGCGCCAGAGGGCGCTCGAGGCGGCCCATGCCATGGCCGAACAAATCGCCGCCTTCGGCCATTGGCGGATCGATGCGGCCACCCGCACCATCGCGTGGTCGGACGGGATCGCCCGCATCTTCGGGCGCAACGCCGAACGCGCGACGCTGCCGCTCGAAACCCATATCGGCTTCTATCATCCGGATGACCGCGAACGCGTCTGGGCCGCCATGGACGAGGCGCTCGCGGGCCGCAGCCGGACTCTGGGGGGTGGCTACGAGCACCGCTCTCGCATCCTTCGTCCCGACGGCGAGATCCGGGTGGTGGCCGTTCACGGGATCGGCGAACACGATGAGGCGGGCCGCCTCGTCTCGATCTTCGGCGTCTGCCTCGATGTCACCGGCATGGCCCGCTCCGAGCAGCGCCTGCGCGAGACCGGCGAGGCGATGCGGGCCGCTCTCGAGGCGATGGATCAGGGCCTCGTCATGATCGGCCCCGACGACCGGGTTCAGGTCCACAACCAGCGCGTCCGCGATCTCCTCGAACTGCCGGAGGATGTTCTGCACGAGGGTGTGTCCTACAGGGCGGTGCGGCGCTTTCTCGGCCGGCGCGGCGAGTTCGTGCATGCGCCGCCCGAAGCCCAGGAATGGCTGGAGCACGGTGACTTCCCGCCCGGCGTCCAATGCTACGAGGGGATGCGGCCCAACGGCACGATTCTGGGGGTACGGCACGCTCCGATGGCCTCCGGCGGCCACATCTGCACCTTCACCGACCTGACGGCGTCGCGGCAGAGCGAGGCGGCCTTGCGCTCGGCCGAGGCCGATTACCAGTCGTTGTTTCAGAATGCGGTGATCGGCGTCTATCGGGCCCGGCTCGACGGCGGCATCGTCCAAGCCAACCGGGCGCTGGCCCGGCTGCACGGCTACGGCGATGCGGGCCTGTCCCTGCCGGAGGGCGGCTTCAGCCATGACTGGTACATCGAGCCGGGCCGGCACGAGGCCTTCCTGGCCTGCCTGGAGCGGGAGGGCCACGTCGAGGACTTCGTATCCGAGGTGCGCCGCCACGCGGGCGGGGAACGCATCTGGGTCTCCGAGACCGCCTGGGTGGTGCGCGACGCGGCGGGCCGGCCGATCTGGTTCGAGGGCACCGTCGCGGATGCGACGGAGCGCAAGCGCGCCCAGGCGCTGATCGAGCACATGGCCCGCCACGACGCGCTGACCGGGCTGCCCAATCGCCGGCTGTTCCAGGAGACCCTGGCCCGGGAGATCGACGGGGCCCGGCGCGACGGCGGCTCGGTGGTGGTGCTGTGCTGCGACCTCGACCGCTTCAAAGCGGTCAACGACACCTTCGGCCATCCCGCGGGCGACGCCCTGCTCCGCGTCGTCGCGGGCCGCCTCCGCACGACCCTGCGCGAGGGCGACGTGGTGGCCCGGCTCGGCGGGGACGAGTTCGCGATCATCTTGCCAAGCCGGGGGAAGCAGCGCCGCATCGCCGCCTTCGCCCGCCGGCTGATCCAGGCCGCCGGGCGGCCGGTCGATCTCGGCGGCCGCGCCACCACCGTCGGCGTCAGCATCGGCGTGGCGGTTTGGCCCAAGCACGGCGACAGCGCCGACACCCTGTTCAAGAACGCCGACATCGCACTCTACCGGGCCAAGGATTCCGGGCGGAACACCTTCCGTTTCTACGAGAGCGGGATGGCTCTCGCGGTCGTGACCCGCAACCTCCTGGAAATCGAGATGCGCGAGTCGATCCGCTCCGGCGGGTTCGCGCTGCATTACCAACCGATCTTCGCCCTCGCGGACGGTGCACCGCAGGGCTTCGAGGCTCTGTTGCGCTGGAATCATCCGTTGCGCGGGCCGATCTCGCCGGGGGCCTTCATCCCGCTGGCGGAGGAGAGCGGCCTCATTACCCAACTCGGCGCCTGGGCGCTGCACGAGGCCTGCCGCGAGGCGGCGTCCTGGCCGGGCGATCTGCGGGTCGCCGTCAACGTCTCGGCGGTGCAGTTCCGCAAGACCGGGCTGGAGCAGAGCGTCATGCGCGCGCTCGCGGCCTCGGGCCTACCGGCCGGGCGGCTCGAACTGGAGATCACCGAAAGCGTGCTGATGCAGGATTCGGACGCCGTGATCGGTTCTCTGCACCGCCTGCGCGCCATGGGCGTGCGGATCGCGCTCGACGATTTCGGCACGGGCTACTCGTCCCTGAGCTACCTGTGCCGGTTCCCCTTCGACAAGATCAAGATCGATCGCGCCTTCATCCGCGACATCGACGAGCCCGTGGCGGCGGCGGTGGTGCGCGCGGTGGTGGGTTTGGGCGAGCGCCTCGGCATGGCCATCACCGCCGAGGGCGTGGAGACGGAGGAGCAATTGGTGCAGGTGCGGCGCAAGGGCTGCACCGAGGTGCAGGGCTTCCTGCTCGGCCGCCCGTTGCCCGCCGCGGAGGCCATGACCCTCGTCGCGGGGCGGGTGGCAGCCTGAGCCGGTGCACGAGGACGGTGGATGGTGGCACCTGTCGAAGACGGATCGGCGGAAGTCCTGAGCGGAGGGCGAGCCGGCGCGTCGATCGGAAAGACTGAAATTTAAGAGTAATCGGCTATCGCTTCGGCCGTGACGTCGATGGCGAGAGCGGTGTCCGACCCCGTTGGGTCGGGCACCGCTCTATCCTCTTGTTTGCGGCGCTTTCTTTCGATGAACCGGAACCCGCTTCGTCGGAAAGCGCTCGAGGGGCGGTGATGCAGGGACAGATGCAGCAGGCGGATCCGGACCTCGACCGCGCTCTGGCTCCCGCGCACCGCGCCTGGGAGGCGCTGCGGCAATATGCGCTGCCGCCCTCCCCGCGGAACTACGAATTGCTGCACACCTTCTTCGCCGGCGCCAATCCGCCGCTGAGCGAACGCCTCGCGGCCTGTCTGGCACCCGGTGGAACGCTGACCGAGGAGCAGGCGAGCGCGCTCTACGACGCCTGCATCGCTGGGACCGCGACAGAGGCCTCCGTGCTCGATGGGGCGGGCCGGCTGGCGGAGGCGGCCGGTACCCTGGCGGAGCGCGTCGCGGGCAGTCGGAAGGCGCTCGCCGGCTATGGTGATGCCCTGACCCATTGGTCCGGCCGCCTGAATGCACGGCCGACCGCCGATGAGCTGATGACGGCGCTCGTCGCCCTGATCGGTGAGACCGAGCAGGCGCAGACCCGCAATCACCTGCTCGAGGAGCAGCTCTCGGTCTCCGCCGCCCACATCGCCAAGCTGCACAAGGATCTCGTCGAGACGCAGCGCGCGGCGGCGACCGATGCCCTGACGGGGCTTGCCAACCGCAAGACCTTCGACGGGTTCCTGCGCGACTCGATCGCCCGCACCCGGAGCGATTCCGGCAGCACTTTCTCCCTGCTCATGCTCGACATCGACCACTTCAAGGGTCTCAACGACCGGCACGGCCACCGCTTCGGCGATCAGGTGCTGCGCCTCGTCGGACGGCTGCTCAGCGCGAAGACGACGGATCGCGACCTCGCCGCGCGCTACGGCGGCGAGGAATTCGCGATCGTGCTCGGCGAGGCCGGCATCGGCGCCGGCGTCGCGCTCGCCCAGGAGATCTGCGGCCGGCTGCGGGGTCAGCGGCTGGTCAAGCGCGGCACCGGCGATGTCGTGGCACAGGTCACCATCTCGGCCGGCGTCGCGCAGTACCGGCCGGGCGAAGCCGCCCGCGACGTGATCGAGCGGGCCGACCGCGCGCTCTACGAGGCCAAGCGGACCGGCCGCGACCGTGTCTGCCCGACGCCGCGGGCCGCGGTCGCGTGAGGTCGCGCGGCGATCAACGGAAATCGGTCGGCGCGAGACCGTAGCGGGCGATCTTGTCGTAGAGGGTCTTGCGCGGCACGCCGAGGGACTCGGCTGCCAGCCGCACGTCGCCGCCGGCCATGATCAGCTCCTCGCGGATCACCCCGCGCTCGAACCGCTCGACCTGGTCGGACAGGCTGAGCGCTGTCGTCGGCGCCGCCTCCGGGGCGGCCTGACCGGCGAGGCCCAAGGCGCAGCGTTCGGCGAAATGATCGAGTTCGCGCACGTTGCCCGGCCAGGAATGGCGCAGGAGGTGATCGCGCATCGCCGCCGTCACGGGGGGCGCCTCGCGGCCGAACCGGGCGGCGGCGCGGGCCAGGAAGTGCTGGAACAGCATCAGGATGTCCTCACGCCGCTCGCGCAAGGGCGGGATGACGACCGTGACGACGTTGAGCCGGTGGTAGAGGTCGTCGCGGAACGTGCCGGCGGCGGCCTCCTGGCCGAGATCGACCTTCGTGGCCGAGACGACCCGCATATCGATCGGCCGCCGCTCGTTGGTGCCCAGCGGCTCGACCACCCGCTCCTGCAGCACCCGCAGCAGCTTCACCTGAAGCGCCAGCGGCATGCTTTCGATCTCGTCGAGGAACAGCGTGCCCCCTTGCGCGTGCTCGATGCGCCCGACCCGGCGCTTGAGCGCCCCGGTGAAGGCGCCGGCCTCGTGGCCGAAGAGTTCGCTTTCCACCACGCTGTCGGGCAGCGCGCCGCAATTCATCGCGACGAAGTTCTTCGAGGCGCGCCGGCTCCAGCGGTGGAGGGCGTTGGCCACCACCTCCTTGCCGGAGCCCGTCTCGCCGAGCACGAGCACGTCGACATCGGCGCCAGCCACGTCGCGCACGAGGCGGCGTAGGCGCACGATTTCCGGCGAGATGCCGAGGAAGGCGGGATCCTCCTCGATCGCCGCGTCGAGCCGGGCGATGAGCCGGCGGTTCTCCAGAACGAGCCGGCGGCGGTCGAGGGCGCGGCGCACCGACCCCATCAGCGCTTCGGCCGGATAGGGTTTGGCCAGGAAATCATAGGCGCCCGAGCGCATCGCCGCGACCGCCATCGAGATATCGCCGTGCCCGGTGATGAGGATCACGGGCAGGTCCGGGTCCTCGGCCTGGATCCGCTCCAGCAGGGCGCGCCCGTCGAGACCCGGCAGACGCACGTCGGTGACGACGACCCCCGGTGGCTCGGCCCGGATCGCTGCGAGCGCGGGTTCCCCCGCCTCGAAGGTCTCGACCTGGAAGCCGTCGAGTTCGAGGCTCTGGCGGTTGGCGCGCCGCACGTCCTCCTCGTCGTCGATGAAGACGATCCGCTCGGACGCGCCGTCCGGCTCGCTGCTCATATGGCCTCCAGGCTCCCGACCGGCTTCGCGTTCCGCTTGTCCTGCCCCGCGTCCGCCGGAGCGGGGGCGCGGGTCAACTCCATCCGGAAGGTCGTGCCGTCGGCGCCCGAGTGCAGCCCGAGCGTTCCGCCGCATTCCTCGACGATACCGCGGCAGATCGCCAGACCGAGCCCGAGGCCTTCGGATTTCGTGGTGAAGAACGGGTCGAACACCTGCGCCCGCACAGCTTCCGGGATGCCCGGTCCGTTGTCGGCGACCTCGACCGCGATCCGCTCCTCGCTCGCCTCGACCCGCAGGGCGATCCGCGGCTCCGGGCGGCCGGTCACGGCGTCGAGGGCATTCTGCATCAGGTTGACGACGACCTGTTCCAGGCGCGGCCCGTCACCGAGCACGGCGAGATCGGGCGCGGGAAGCGGCGCATTGAGGGCGATGCCGGCTTGGGCGGCGCGCCAGGAGACGACTTCGAGGCTCCCGCGGACGATGTCGGCCAAGCGCACCGGCTCGCGCCGGCCCGAGGCGCGGCGGGCGAAGCCCTTGAGCTGGCGGGTCAGGGTGCCGATGCGCTCGGTCAGCCGACCGATCGCCGAGACGTTCTCCGCCGCATCCTCGACGCGTCCGCGGCGCACGAGAATCGCGGTGTTGTCGGCATAGGAGCGGATCGCGGCGAGCGGCTGGTTGATCTCGTGGGCCATGCTGGCCGCGAATTGGCCCAAAGCCGCGAGCCGCCCGGCCTGGGCCAGTTCGCGGCCGAGGCGCTCGCGCTCGGCCTCGGCGCGGCGGCGCTCCTCGATCTCGCCGAGAAGCTGCCGGTTGGCGTCGCTGAGCGCGTGCGTGCGCTCGGCCACCCGCGCCTCCAGGTCCTCGCGCCGGGCGGCGGCCTCTGCGAGCCGGGTCCGCATCCGCCGCCGCCGGCCCATCAGCATGGCGAGCCCGGCCCAGGCAAGACTCGTCGTCAGCAGGGCGATCACCCGGCCCTGCGCCCGCTCGCGCTGAACCGCGGCGGCGATCGGGGTCAGGGTGTGGAGGCGCCATTCGGTGCCGGGGATCGGGGCGTCGAGCATCAGCGCCGGCCAAGCGGGCTTGGCGCTGCCGCCGACCCGGACGAGATCATTCGCGCCGAGATCGGCGTAGAGTGGCAGGGGCAAGAGCGTCGCTTCGCCGAATTCGAGCGCCTCGCGGATGCGCCTGCGCTCCGCCTCGTCGATGGCGCGCAGAGCCTTGAAGCGCCAGGCCGGGTCGCTCGCCACCAGCACGATACCGCGGGCATCGGTAACGAACACGCTCTCGCGGCTCGTGCGCCATGCCGCCTCGATCGCGTCGAACTCGATCTTCACGACGACGACGCCGGCCGCGCGGGGCAGCCGGCGAGCGAGATAGTAGCCCGGCCGGCCGCTGACCGTGCCGAGCGCGAATTGCGAGCCGGAGCCGGTCGCCATCGATTCCCTGAAATAGGGGCGAAAGCCGTAGTCCCGGCCGAGGAAGCTCTTTTCCGAGGTCGCGTTGCTCGCGGCGACCGTCACGCCATCGGTGCCCATCACGTAGATCACCGCGGCCCCGGTCGCCTCAGCGATCTGAGCGAGGCGACCGTTCACACCCTCGACGAGTTCGGGGTCGGGCGCGGGTGCCACGATGCGAGCGATCTCGGGGTCCGCGGCGAGCGCGAGCGGCAGCGAACTCTGCGCCTGCATCTCGGCCCGAAGCGCCGCGACCTGGAGTCCAAGCGTCGAGGAGGCCGAACGCCGCAGATCGGTCAGCGCCCACCGTTCCGCCACCCGCCCGCCGAGCCAGCCCGACAGCAGCAGAGCCGCGAGCCCCGCCAGCACCACGAGCGCCCGCCGGTAATCTTTCGCGGAAAGCGGAGCGGCGACGATCACCGCGGCCAGTCCAGTGCGAAATTCCGGAACGATCCGGAACCCTGCGTGCGGATCACCGCACCAGGCATTCCAGCGCCTTGCACCTGCGAACGTGAAATATCATTCATTTCAGTGCTTTAACAAAAAGTTATCGGCGCCTTCGGATTGGCATGCTGGTTGCCATTCCCTGATCGTAACGCAGCCATGACTGAACTGCAGAGCTGTGTGCCGCGAGGCCAAAAGCAAGAGCGGACGGTACCGGAATCCTCCTCGGGAGGCGTCCGGCGAACCGATCCGACGGACCGCCCACCGTCCGACAGGGAGAAACGCCCATGGCCACCGTGCCGTCCCCTTTGACCGCGCCCCACGCGCCGCCCGCACCCAAGCGGCTCTATCGCACGCTGTACTTCCAGGTGCTGGTCGCCGTCGCCATCGGCATTGCCCTCGGGCATTTCTACCCGAAGCTCGGCGCCGACATGAAGCCGCTCGGCGACGCCTTCATCAAGCTCGTCAAGATGATCATCGCGCCGGTGATCTTCCTCACCGTCGTCTCCGGCATCGCCGGCATGACCAATCTCGAGAAGGTCGGCCGCGTCGGCGGCAAGGCGCTCATCTACTTCATCACCTTCTCGACGCTGGCCCTGATCGTCGGCCTCGTCGTCGCCAACGTGCTCCAGCCCGGCCACGGCCTGCATATCGACCCGAACTCGCTCGATCCGAAGGCGGTCGCGACCTATGCCGGCAAGGCCAAGGAGCAGAACATCGCCGACTTCCTGATGAACATCATCCCGACGACGGCCGTCGGTGCGTTCGCGGGCGGTGAAATCCTCCAGGTGCTGTTCTTCTCGGTGCTGTTCGGCTTCGGCCTCGCCTTCCTCGGCGAGCGCGGCAAGCCGGTTCTCGACATCATCAAGGTGATGTCGGAGGCGATCTTCGGCGTCGTCAACATCATCATGAAGGTCGCCCCCATCGGTGCCTTCGGCGCGATGGCCTTCACCATCGGCAAGTACGGCATCTCCTCGCTCGCCAACCTCGCCTACCTCGTCGGCGCCTTCTACCTGACCTCGGCGATCTTCGTGCTCGGCGTGCTCGGCGCGGTCGCCCGCTACAACGGCTTCTCCATCCTCAAGCTCATCCGCTACATCAAGGAAGAGCTGATGCTGGTGCTCGGCACCTCCTCCTCGGAGTCGGCCCTGCCCTCGCTCATCGACAAGATGGAGAAGGCCGGCTGCTCGCGCCCCGTCGTCGGCCTCGTGGTCCCGACCGGCTACTCGTTCAACCTCGACGGCACCAACATCTACATGACGATGGCGGCGCTCTTCATCGCCCAGGCCACCGACACCCCAATCACCTATGGCGAGCAGATCCTGCTGCTGCTGGTGGCCATGCTCTCCTCGAAGGGCGCTGCGGGCGTGACCGGCTCGGGCTTCATCACCTTGGCCGCGACGCTCGCCGTCGTCCCCTCCGTGCCGGTCGTCGGCATGGCGCTGATCCTCGGCATTGACCGCTTCATGTCGGAGTGCCGCGCCCTCACCAACTTCATCGGCAACGCGGTGGCCTGCATCGTCGTCGCCCGCTGGGAAGGTGAGGTCGACGAGGCCAAGCTTCACGCCGCGCTGGGTGGCAAGCCGGTCGCCGAGGCGACCCCTGCCCCGGTCCTTCAGCCGGCTGAGTGATCCGGTCAGGAGGGCGCACCGTCCTGCGTCCTTCGTCCGGTATGGGAGCCGCGGCAGCCGGAAAAGGGCTGCCGCGGTTTCTCGCTTTCTGAGGCCTCTCGGAGCGCATTTTCGCAGCGTCTGTTCTTACCGGTCCTTGGAGACGATGCTCTATCCTCCGGCGCATCGCTGCTTGGCGATTCGAGGAGGTTTCATGCTCAAGGGACGCTGCCATTGCGGGGCCATCACCTACGAGATGCCGAGCGAGGTGGCCCATAACACGCTCTGCCACTGCTCGGATTGCCGGCGCCATTCCGGCGCGCCGATGGTCGGCTGGGCGACGGTGCCGGCCGAGCGCGTGACAATCTCCGGCGAGCCCTCGGTCTATGCCTCTTCCGAGCACGGACGGCGGCATTTCTGCGGGCGTTGCGGCACGGGCCTGTTCTACGTCAACGAGCAGACCCTGCCGGGTATGATCGACGTGCAGACCGGCACCCTCGATACGCCCGAAGCCCTGCCGCCGCAGGCGCATATCCAGGTGGCCGAACGCGTCGCCTGGATGGAGGAGGCGCACCGGTTGCCGAGCTTCGAGCGATTTCCGGGCGCTTGATACCAAGCTGTATGGATCCCGACCGATGCTCGGTTTCCAGGCGTTCGGCGGAAGCTCGCCACGCCGCCGCGTGAGCAATCGGCGATGAGTCCTCATCGTCGTCGATTGTACGAGGTATCCTCCGGGACATGCGTGGGGCTTTGTATTCTACCCTATGTTGCATTTACCTGATGCGCCTGCGAAGCAGAACGTGCGGATAGCCGGTCCGTCGCCTGCCGAGAGCCCGTCATGCCCAGTGCGCCGTGGCCGCTGATCGAGATCTCCGTCGCGGCGGTGTCCGACGATGACCGGAGCAGCCTGCGCAGCGCATTGCTGGAATTGGTGGCCGAGACTCCGGGCCTTGATTTCTCGACCGATTCGACGACCGGCCAATTCATCTTCAAAGCCGGGACCGAGAGTTCTCTCGGCGCCGCACTCGAGCGTCTCCGAGCCGGTCCGATCGCCTTCGAGACCGGGCGGCTGCAGGTCGCTTATCGCGAGAGACTGACCCGGCGACGTGAGATCGACTTCCTGCACAAGCGTGTGATCAAAGGCAACGAAAGCCAGTTCGCGCGCGTGAAGCTCCGGTTCGAACCGAGCGAGCCCGGTGTCGGCAACGTCTTCAACGCGACGATGACCGAAGGGATTCTGCCGAGCGAGTACGTCGATGGTATCGAGAGGGGCTTCGCTTCGGTGCTGAGCGCCGGTGTCGTGGCCGGCTGTCCCGTTATCGAGGTCACCGCTGAACTGATCGACGGCGCTTATCACGAGATCGATTCTTCGCCCCTCGCCTTCGAAATCGCAGCCCGCGCAGCTTTCCGTGAGGCGCTTCACGGCAGCGCCGTGCTCGCCGAGCCGATCATGGCAGTCGAAATCGCCGTACCGGAGCGATCCGCCGCACGGGTGATCAGCGACTTGCAAGGTCGCCGTGGCCTGATCCGGGACAGGAGCGTGCGCAGCGACGCGACCATCATCACCGCGACGGTGCCGCTCGCTGAAATGCTTGGTTTTGGTTCGCGCCTGCAATCCGTGGCCGGCGACGAAGCCTGCTTTTCAATGGCATTCAGCCATTATGCACCCGTCCCATCGTTGGATCTTGATCCGCCGCCGATGGTTGCTGCGCTACGCGCGTAAGGATTTTGCGCCGAGCGTGAGAGCGCTCGCGCAAGAACATCAGAACGCCGACAGCCGTCGGCGAACCCGCTCGATGAAACGCGCGCGCATTGGCTGCGTGGCCCCATCCATGCCGGTGAGCGCGATCCAGTCGAGCCGGCAGCGCGGGGCACAAAGCGGGCGGATGCCGAAGCGGAACAGCCGCCAATCGGGCCAGCCGACGAGCCAGAGCAGCCAGCGCGGCGAGCCGTAGGTCGTCACCACGGCAATCCGTCGGATGTTGGTGAGGCGTGGTTGCAGCACCTTCGCCCCGCCCAGCGCGAAGGCCACGCCCGGCAGCCAGACTCGGTCGAACCAGCCTTTCAGCATGGCCGGCGGCCCGAACCACCATGTCGGGTAGACGAGGACCAGTGCCTCGGCCCGGCGCAGGGCGGCGATGTGGCCGGCAAGGTCCGGCCGCCCGGCACCCTCGTCGTAATAGGCGCCCCGTTCCCCCGCACTCAGCCGCGGATCGAAACCCTCTTCGTAGAGATCGAGCCGTTCGATCACATGGCCCGCCGCTTCAAGCGCGGCGGCGGCGGTGTCGCGCAGGGCCGCGTTGAAGCTATCGCGGCGGGGATGGCAATGGACCAGCAGGACGCGCATCGGCGGCTACGGTGCCGGCGCGTTCGCCGCCCGCACCCGATCGAGCAGGGCGGCATCGGCAGAGCCGTCGGGGACGAGGCCCTTGGCTTCCTGGAAGGCGCGGATCGCGGCACGGGTCTTCGGGCCGATCTTGCCGTCGGCGCCGCCGACCGGATGACCCAGCGCCGCGAGCCGGGTCTGCAGGTCGGTGCGCTCCTCGGTCGTGAGCATGCGGTCGGTCCGCGGCCAGTCGCGGGTGAAGCCGGGTGCGCCGCGCAGCCGGTCGGAGAGATGCGCCACGGTGAGCGCGTAGGCGAGCGCCGTGTTGTAGCGCAGGATCACCCGGAAGTTCGGTTCCAGCAGGAAGGCCGGGCCCTTCGCGCCCGTCGGCAGCAGCAGGGCGGCGCGGCGCTCCGCACCATCAGGAAAGGCGCCGTTGGCTGGCTTGAGGCCCAGCCTTTGCCATTCGGCGAAGGGCCGCTCGGTGGTTTCGTCGGCGACCCGGTAATCGAACCCGTCCGGCAGCAGCACCTCGAGGCCCCAGCCCTCGCCCGCGCGCCAGCCGGACTGTTTCAGGAAGTTGGCTGTCGAGGCGAGCGCGTCGGGCACCGAGTGCCAGATGTCGCGCCGGCCGTCGCCATCGAAATCGACCGCGTGGCGCAGGAAGGCGGTCGGCATGAACTGGGTGTGGCCCATGGCACCGGCCCAGGATCCGCGCATCCGTTCCGCGTCGGCATCGCCGTCGGCGAGGATCTTCAGGGCCGCGACGAGTTCGTCACGCCACAGGCCGGGCCGGGCGGGATCGCCGCAGGCCAGCGTCGCCAGCGCCGGCACGACCGGACGGATGCCGGCGCCTTCGAGGGCGGCCCCGTAATTCGACTCGACGCCCCAGAAGGCGACCAGAATGTGCCGATCGACGCCATAGGCCGCCTCGATCCGCCCCAGCACCTCGGACCATTGGGCGAGCTTGGCTTGGCCCGTCGCGATCCGCTCCGGCGTGACGCTCGCCTCGATATACTCCCAGACCGGCTTCACGAACTCGGCCTGCGACTGGGTTGCCGGCACCACCGACGGATCGGGCGCGATCCCCGACAGGGCCGTCTCGGCCACTGTTCGCGGAACCCCTCGCTCCTCGGCGAGCGTCTTCAATTCACCGAGGCAGCGCGCGAAATCCGGCGGCGCCGGGTCGGTCGGTGCCTCGGCCCGCGCCGGGATCGGCCCGGCGAGGATCGCGGTGGCGAGAAGGAGCGCTTTGGCAGAGGGCTGCATGGGCGCAGCCTTACCATTTCTCCGGCCGATCGCGCGACCGGGCGCGTCAGCTTCCGAAGGCGCTCGCCCGGGCGAAGGCGGCGGCGAAGCCGGAGAGCGGCACGGTGATGATCGTCGGCTCCTTGGCGTCCGGCTTCGTCGCCGAGACGGTGAGGCTGGTCGCCGTCTTCATCGTGTCGGTGGCCAGCGTCGGCAGGCTGACCGGCACGAGGCAGCCGTCGCTGACGCAGAACGAGAAGGGCGCGCCCTTTCCGAGTTGCCGGTCGTCGAGCTTGAATGAGACGCCGGGTTCGATCTGAAGGCCGAACGGCATCAGGATCAGGCCCTCGCTCTTCCCGTCCTTGGGCGGCCGCAACTCGACGCTGAACAGCCGCTTGCCCGTGCGTCGGTCGCCCTGCGACTGGATGATCACGCAATCGGTGCGCGCCTCGGCGCGGTTGCAGTTCATCGTCCAATCGCCGTAGCTCTCGCTGACCGAGGTGGCGCCGGGCGGCCACTGGGCCGATCCGGAGGCGGCTGCGGGTTCCAGCACCGTGCCGGAGGGCGCGGCGCTCGCCGGCTCTTTCGCCTCTTCCTTCTTCGGTGCCGGCTTGCGCGGGCGCGGCTTCGGTCGCGCGGCCGGCTCCGCGGGGGCGGCCTCGGGCGCGGCATCCTGAGCGGAGGCGATGGTCGGCCCGACCAGGGCCATCAATCCGGCGAGCAGAAGCGCCGTGGAGGACGCGGTTCCGCGGGACAGGGACGGCATGGTGGAGCTCCTGCGAGTGTCGTCCGGGGCTCTGAGACTGTCTCACACAACGCCCGATCACCGATCGTCTCCCTTCCGGGCCCGTTGGCGCGGCAGGAGTTGTGTAGGAGACACTAAGCCCTTGTTTTAACGTGCTCTCTTGCGCCAGGCCGGTATCCGGCCCAGCCGAGAGCGCTCTAGCCCCGCTTGATCAAGGATGCAATTGCAGGGACGCCGCACGGCACGGGACAATGGAATTTCCAATCGAGCCTGGAATCGTTCCATGAAATTCAGGACAATATCACCCTTGGAGGTGGGACTATTGAGCAATCGACGGCGTTGGGAGGGGTCATGAGCAACCTCTACGATCACGCTCCGCGCGACGCGCGCGGCGGACCGCATTCCCTGTCGCAGTATCGCGGCAAGGTGCTTCTGGTGGTCAACACCGCTTCGAAATGCGGGTTCACGCCGCAGTATCAGGGCTTGGAGACCCTATGGCGGCGCCATCGTGCCCGCGGCCTCGTGGTGCTCGGCCTGCCCTGCAACCAGTTCGGAGCACAGGAGCCGGGCGATGCCGCCGCCATCGAGCAGTTCTGCTCGCTGACCTACGACGTGACCTTTCCGGTCCTCGCCAAGGTGGAGGTCAACGGCCCGGGCGCCGACCCGCTCTATGTCGATCTCAAGCGCGAGAAGCCCGGTCTGTTCGGCACGCAGGCCATCAAGTGGAATTTCACGAAATTCCTGATCGGCCGGGACGGCCGGGTGATCGGCCGCTTCTCCCCATCCACGAAGCCCGAGGCCCTGGACGGTGCGATCGAGCGGGCCCTGGCCGAGCCGACCGGGTAGCCCTTACCGTCCCACCCGTGACGTCGGCCCCGGATCGATCGCCGGCAACTCGCCGGGGGGCAGGCCGGGGATCGCGGCGGATGCCTGGGGCGCTTCGAGGCCACGGGCGCGGTTGGCGAGTGCCACGGTCAGCTTCTCGGCCGGCTCCGAGCCCATGAGGGCGAGCACCTCGGCCATCTTGCGCGGGTTCATCGCCGTCACGATCGGCACCAGCGTCTCGAGGTTCAGGCGGTCGAAGACCCGGGCCGCGTCCTTCGGCTTCATCGTCTCGTACATGAGGACGATGCCCTTCATCCCGGCCTTCTCGGCCTCGGCCCGCTTGGTCCCCTCGGACCCGACCTTGTCCTCGGCGCCCTTCAGGTCGGCCACGCCGGTTTCGAGCTTGCGCTCGGCATCCTTGAGCATCTGCTCGCGCAGGTCGAGTTCGTCCCGGCGCTGCTTGAGCGTGTCGCGGCGGGCCGCGAGCTTTTCCAGGATCGCCCGCTCGCTATCCGAGACCGGTTCGGGCACCTGCGGCTGGTAGACCGGCGGCGGAGCGGGTTCCGCCGTCTTCGGCGGCGCCGAGACGGAGCCCGTGGTCGTCGGGTCGGTCGGCTCGTAATTGGTGCGCGCCTTGGCCAGCACGCGGGCGAATTCCGGCAGCGGCGCGCCGGGCGCCGGCTCGTCCGCGGCCACCAGCGCGGTGAGCTTGAGCACGAGAAGCCCGATCGCCGCCAGGGTCACGGCGTCGATCAGGCGCAGCCGGAAAGGGCGCGCCGGAAGGCTCGCGAGACGTGCGAGTCGGCGCGCGGGAAGGGTCATGCGGCCCTGGCCCGGAGGCGATCGAGGGCGCGTTCGGACAGGGCCTGGGCCGCGGCGAGCGCCGCGCCGACGCGCTCGCCGTTGCCGATGGCGGGCACGGCCTCGATGGCCACCGGACGCGGCGCGGCGGGGGCGGCGGCAGGCGCCGCCGTGGTCCGCGCCTGGCCGACGATGGCCGCGATGCGGCTGATCACGCTCTCCCCCGCCTGCACATGTGCGGCGAGATCGGTGCTGGTGCGCTCGGCGCCGGCGAGACGCTCGGTCAGCGTCCGGTCGCACTCGTCGAGGGTGGCGCGCAGGCCGGCGATGGCCCGCTCGGCGGTGGCGCTCGCCACCACGAGGTCGCCGATGGTGGAGCGCAGGGCCGCCTCGTCCGCCTTGAGCCGGTTGATGCGCCCCGACAGCTTCACCGAGGAGGCGATGGTGGCGACCAGAAGAACGGCGACGAGCACGTCGGCGGCCATCGAGACGAAGAAGGTCATCATGGTCTTCCTGCCGCTACCCGTCGTTACGGTTCTGCATCGAGATCTCGTAGGCCTGCAGCGTTGTGCGGGACTGCCGCAGCGGCCGGGCGATCTGCACCGCGATCGCATCGTCGATCCGGCCGATCCGTCCTTGCGTCAGCGCCCAGTCGCCACAGCGCACGGTGATGAGATCAGAGGGCTTGCGGTCGAACATCAGCGTGTCGCCGACCTTGAGGTTGAGCACCCGCTTCAGGGGCAGCGTCACCTCGTGCAGCACCGCCTCCATGTCCACATCCGCCTGCCAGATCTCGGTGGCGAGGTGGCTTTCCCAGACCTGATCGCGCCCGAGCCGCTCGCCCATGAAGCTCTGCATCAGCAGGTCACGGATCGGCTCGACCGTCGCGTAGGGGAACAGGATCTGCATCCCGCCGCCGCGCCCGTCCATGTCGAGCTTGAGCGTGATCAGGATCGCGGCGTTGCCGGGCCGGGTGATGGTGGCGAAGCGTGGGTTGGTCTCGATGCGGTCGATGCCGAAGCGCACCGGCGAGAGCGGCTGGAACGACAGTTCGAGGTCGGTGAGGATGATCTCGACCAGGCGGCGCACGAGGCTCATCTCGATCGTGGTGAAGGGCCGCCCGTCGAGCCGGCTCGACGAGCCGCCGCGCTTGCCTCCCAGCAGGAGATCCATGGTCGAGTAGGCGAGCGTCTGCTCCACGGTGACGAGGCCCGAGCCCTCCCAGGCATCGGCCTTGAACACGCCGAGCAGGGTCGGGAGCGGGATCGCGTTGAGATAGTCGCCGAACCGGACCGAGGTGATGTTGTCGAGGGTCACCTCGACGTTATCCTGGAAGAAGTTGCGCAGGCTCGTCGACAGCAACCGGATCATCCGGTCGAAGACGATTTCCAGCATCGGCAGGCGTTCGTACTGAACGACGCCCGAATCGACGATGGCGCGCACGCCCCCTGCCCCGGAGGCGGAGAGCTCGCGCAGGGAAAAGCCGAGGACGCCGTCGATCTCGTCCTGGTTCAGGATGCGGTCGTTGCCGGCGAGTTCGGGGAGATTCTCGGTCTCCCCGTCCTCGATCATCGTCGCCCATTCGGCGGCGACGTCGCCTGCGCTCTTGGTCGTGCCCTGCTCGGCGAGCGCCGCGCCCCATTCCTCGGCCAGCGACGCGTCGCCGCCACCGCCCTCCCCGCCCTGCTCGGCAAAGGCGGCCGCCCAATCGTCCTCCAACTCGTCTTCGGGGCCGATCATGCCTGTCGCGCGCTCGCGGTTGTCTTACGAAAGGGGGATTCGGAGAGATTTGGGTTTCGGGACGGGGCGGCCGCGCGATTCACTGGACGATCACGTCCTTGAACAGCACCGCCTCGGCCTTGGCCGGGTGCAGCGCGATGTTGACCCGCCGCAGCAATTCCTCGCGCAGGCGGTAGAGACCGGCGGAACCAGCAAGATCGCTCGCCCGGATCTCGCGCAGGTAGGTCTGGAAGGCGTCCTCGACCCGCGGCATCAGCGGCTTGACCGTCGCCTCAACCTTGGCGTCCTTCAGCTCCAGCGCGACGCGCAGCTTGAGCACGTTGGACTTGGTCGCCCCCGGATCGGGGCTGAGGTTCACCAGCATGTCGCGCATGTCGAGGAACACGGCCTGCGCCTTCGGGTCGAGCTTCTCGGCCCCGTGCTCGCCGTGGGCATCGGCATGCGCCGCCCGGCTCTTCATGAAGAAGAACCCGCCCCCGCCGCCCCCGAGCAGCAGCACCGCGGCGGCGATGATGATGAGCTTCTTCTTGGACTTCGGCGCTTCCGCCGCGCCCTCCTCGCCCTCGGCCGCGGGCGCCTTCTTCGGCTTCTTGGCCATGTGCTGCTCGTCGGCAAACCGGATCGGGGCTCGCGCGTGACGCGCTCCCCTTGCCTTCCGTTCTCGGCCGACGTGGTTAACCCTCGGTTAAGGCGGCAGAACTTGCCGGGTCGGACTTGCCGCCGTCCCTCGGCGGGCCGGTGCCGACGTAAGGCTCCGCTTCAGTCAAACTACTGAATATTAGGGTAAAAGAGAAGTTTCCGGGTTTGGCACGGCCCCTGCGGTGGAGGGAGCGAACCCGTCGCCATCCGAGGCACACCATGCAGAACGCGCTCTTCGTCGGAGTCTCCGCCCAGACCGCCCTGGCTCGCGAACTCGACGTCATCGCCAACAACATGGCCAACGTCTCGACCACCGGCTTCAAGGCGCGCTCGGCCCGCTTCCAGGAATATCTGATGCCGGTGGCCTCCGCCGACAGCTTCCAGCGGACCGACCGCCGCCTCTCCTACGTCATCGACCAGGGCACCCCGCTCGATCTGACGCAGGGGCCGGTGGAGCCCGACAGCAACCCGATGCACGTGGCCCTGCGCGGCGACGCCTTCCTCGCCGTCCAGACGCCGCAGGGCCTGCGCTACACCCGCAACGGCGCCTTCGAACTCGACGCCACGGGCAACCTCGTCACCTCGGACGGCCACGCGGTGCAGGGCGACGGCGGCCCGATCACCATCGGCCAGCAGGAGACGGGGCTCGCCATCGCCCCCGACGGCACGATCTCGACCAATCTCGGTATCCGCGGCCGGGCTGCGCCTCGTCACCTTCGCCAACGCTCAGGCGCTGAAGTCGGAGGGTGCCAACCTGTTCTCGTCCGAGGCGCCCGCCCGGCCCGCGGGCCCCGGTGCCCATCTGGAGCCCGGCGCGCTGGAGCGCTCCAACGTGAAGCCGGTGGTCGAAATGACCCGGCTGATGGACGTGAACCGCACCTACTCGATGGTCTCGAGCGTGATCTCGCGCCTCGACGACCTGCGCGGCACGGCGATCCGCCGTCTCGCCGACGTCGCCTGACACCCCGGCTCTAAGGACCGACGCCGATGCGCGCCCTCTACGCCGCCGCCACGGGCATGGCCGCCCAGGAACTCAACGTTCAGGTCATCTCGAACAACATCGCGAACCTGCGCACCACTGGCTACAAGCGCCAGCAGGTGCATTTTCAGGATCTGCTCTACCAGAACCTGCGCCGCTCCGGCTCCTCGACCTCGGACCAGAACACGATGCTGCCCGCCGGCCTCGCGCTGGGCTCGGGCGTGAAGACCACCTCGACCGCCCGTGCGATGAGTCAGGGGCCGCTGGCGCAGACCGAGAAGGACTACGACGTCGCGATCCGTGGCGAGGGCCTGTTTCGGGTCCGCCTGCCGGACGGGCGCACCGCCTACAGCCGCGACGGCTCGTTCGACCTCGACGCGCAAGGGCAGATGGTCACCCGCGACGGCTACCTGCTCGATCCCGGCGTGACGGTGCCGAACACCGCGACCTCGGTGACGATCTCGGCCACCGGCGCGGTGCAGGCGACCATGCCGGGCCAGACCGCGCCCCAGGCGCTCGGCCAGTTCCAGCTCGCCCGCTTCGTCAACAAGGTCGGCCTCGAATCGATCGGCGACAACCTGTTCGTCGAGACCGCCGCCTCGGGCCCCGCCATCACCGGCCTGCCGGGCTCGGAAGGCTTCGGCAATCTGCAGCAGCGCTACCTCGAAGAGGCCAACGTCAACGCGGTCACCGAGATCTCGTCGCTGATCGCGGCGCAGCGCGCCTACGAGATGAACTCCAAGGTCGTCACCGCCGCCGACCAGATGCTCTCCACCACCTCGCAGATGTTCCGCGGTTGAGGATTCGACCCGTGATGCACGCCCTCCGGCCGATCCGTCGTCCCGTCCCGCTCGCCGTCACCCCGCTCTCGCGCGGCATGATCGGCCGGACCGTCCTCGCGCTGGCCGCCTTCCTCACGGTGACGTTGTTCACCCTGCCGCTGATGGCCGCCGGCACGACGCTGCGCCTGCGGGGCGACGTCACCGCCCGCGGCGACACGCTCAGCTTCGGCGACCTCGTGGAAGGCGCCCCCGCCGATCTCGCCGCCCGCGCGCTGTTCCGCGCCCCGGCCCTCGGTGCGGTCGGCACGATCCAGGCCCGCCGCATCATCGAGGCGGCGGCCTCCCTCGGTCTGACCGGGATCGAGACCGGCGGGCGGCTCCAGGTGACGGTGCAGCGCGCCGCCCGCCGGGTCGGGGCGACGGAGATCGAGGCGGCGCTGAAGCGCGCGCTGGAGACCGGCTACGGCCTCGATCCGAAATCCCTCTCGGTGCGCCTCGACGGCGATGCGCCGATGCTGCTCGCCCCGCTCGACCTCGACGGGCAGGCGGCGGCGGTCGACATCACCTACGATCCGCGCACGCGCCGGGTCGCCGGCCTCGTGGTGCTCGGCGAGCGTCAGGCCTCGCTGCGGGTGGCCGGTGTGGCGGTCGAGACCCGCGAGGTGGCGGTGCTGACCCGCAGCCTCAATCGCGGCGAGGCGATCGCCAGTGCCGACCTCACCGTCGAGCGCCGCCCGCGCGACGGCGTGCCCAACGACGTGCAGGGCGCGCCGACCCCGGTCGTCGGACAGGTGGCGCAGCGTCCCCTCAGCGCCGGCGCCGTCCTGCGCTCGGGCGACGTGGCGCCGCCCGATCTCGTCGCCCGCGGCGACAGCGTCGCCATCGTGTTCGAGACCCCCGGCGTGTCGCTGTCGCTGCGCGGCATCGCCAACGAGAGCGGCCGCCTCGGCGCCAGCGTCTCGGTGACGAACGCCGCCTCGAAGAAGGTGCTGCAAGCCGTGGTGATCGCCCCGGGGCGGGTCTCGGTCGGCCCGGCTCCGCAGCCTCAGCCGATCCTTCAGGCCAGCGCCGCCCCGTAAGCCGCGCCGCGTCCCTTCCGTCTTTCTCCCCTTCCCGCTAGCGCCGGACCCATCCGATGACCGCTCGCCGTCCCCGCCTCTCCCGCCTTGCCGTGATCCTGGCACTCGCGCCGCTCGGCGCCTGCAACACCGTGGACCGCCTCTCTCAGGTCGGCGCCACGCCGACGCTCTCGGCGATCGAGGATCCGACCGCCCAGCCCGGCTACCGGCCGGTGCGCATGGCGATGCCCGACACGAGCCCCGTCTCCTACGCGCCGAACTCCCTCTGGCGCACGGGCTCGCGGGCCTTCTTCAAGGACCAGCGCGCCGCGCGGATCGGCGACCTGCTCACCATCAAGGTCAACGTGACCGACCGGGCCAACCTCAACAACGAGACCAAGCGCTCGCGGACCAATGCGGAAGGCTTCGGCCTGCCCAACGCCTTCGGCCTAGAGAACAGCGCGGGCGTGGCCGCGGCCGGCATCGCCCCCGACAAGCTCATCAACGGCACCTCGACTTCGTCGAGCGACGGAGCGGGCTCGGTGCAGCGGGCCGAGACGGTGACCACCAACGTCGCCGCGGTCGTCACGCAGGTGCTGCCCAACGGCAACCTCGTGGTCGAGGGTAAGCAGGAGATCCGCATCAATTTCGAGGTGCGCGAGTTGATCGTGGCCGGCGTGGTGCGGCCCGAGGACATCGAGTCCGACAACACCATCGATTCGAGCAAGATCGCCCAGGCCCGCATCGCCTATGGCGGCCGCGGCCAGATCACCGACGTGCAGCAGCCCCGCTACGGCCAGCAACTCGTGGACATCCTGCTGCCGTTCTAACGGCTCCCGCGAAACGCCCGCTCCACCGCCCGTGCCCGAAGGGGAAACGAGCGGTGACGGAGCGTTCGGTGAGTTACTTCCAAACCGGACGGCGCAGGCGCTCTCACCCGGCAAACAGCAAAAGCCTCGTCCTGGGTGTCGGGTCCCGGACGAGGCTTTTGCCTGTTGTTCTGCATCAGCTTCTTCCGAAAGCCGGGACCCCCTATCGGGGCGCCGCTCCGGAGGCGTCAGTGCTCGGTGCCGGGCCGGTTCGGGCGAGGCGCTTCGCCGTGGGCCTGGGTGAAGGCCGAGCGGTGCGGGTCGTTCTTCGATTGCGCCACCCGGGCCCGCTGCCAGATCGCGAAGGCCGCGACGAGGACAATGGTGACGATGGCGAGCAGCGGAATGAGCACGTCGTTCGACATCGCCATTTCCTCCGATGATTGTGTTCGGGGGCAAGCGGCGCGCGGATGAAAAGGTTCCGGCAGATCGTGCTTGGCTATTCCGCTGCGGTGCGGCCAGTTTTCGCAAGTCTTTGATGGGATTCGCAACGGTGCGACTTCACGGCTTCGCGAGCGGAAAGCGTTCGTGAGCCGGCCGTAGCGCTTCGGGAAGGCGCGCTCATGGCCCGGCGCGGTCGAGGCAGCGTGGTTCGCTCGCGGCTTTTCTCGCGCGCCATCGATGCACGGCCATGCGAGGCCGGTGGCGCCCGATGTCACGGGGCCGCCGGGGCGCCGTAGCCCCGGATCGTGTCGCCGATGTTTAAAGGCTGCGCGAGAACACCAGCGGCCCACCCTGGGCACCCCGGCCGTAGGGCGAGGGCGAGACGGAGGGACGGCCGTAGACCGTGGGTGTGCGCGCCTTGGCGACTTCCTCGGCCAGCGCCTTGATCAGCCCTTCGGAGACGGCGCGGGCGGTGGCGAGCACCTGCTGGTTGGTCTCCACCACGGCGGCGAAGCGATGCTGGGCCGCCTTCAAGGCTTCGAGCCCCTCCGGCGCGAAGCGGGCGAGCGCGATCGCGTTGGCCTTGGCGGCCTCCAGGCCGTTCATGTAGGCGGAGGCGAGTTCGGGTTTCGATGCGGAGTCCGTCAGCGCCTGGGCGATCCGCCCGGCCCGCACGCCGTCGCTCTCGCGGGTGAGCACCGCTTCCAGCTCGATCATGGTGGCGAGCAGCCCGCGCACGAAAGTCTGGGCCGAGGGGCGGTCGGTGAGGCGTAGGGCGAGGGTCCGATCAGCGGCCATTGCCCGCCTCCTGCATCCGCATCATCTCGGAATAGACCTGATTGCTGATGCCGACGCCACCGGTCTTCACGATGGCGTTGGCGTATTCCTTGGTCATCATCGAGCGCCAGACGCCGCCGCCAATGCCGTTCTCGCCCATCGGCCCTTCCGTGCCCTTGCTCTGCGTCAGCTTCTCCAAGCTGTCCTCGAGGAACATCTTCTCGAAGTCGTCGGCGGTCTTGCGCGCCTTGACCGAGGCGGTGGACTTGGCCGTGTCCATCGTGTCCGCATCGGTTTTCGCGAGCGTGTTGAGCAGGTTCTTGCCGACGCCGACGGCGGCGGAGGCCGCGAAGGTTGCGAGGGGCAGCATGGTGCGGTCTCCCGATGGGAAAGAAATTACATCAGCTCGATATCGGCCTGGAGCGCGCCGGCCGTCTTGATCGCCTGAAGGATCGAGATCAGGTCGCGCGGGCCGACCCCGAGCGCGTTGAGGCCGTCGACGAGTTCGCGCAGGCTCACGCCCTCCTTCACCAGGGCGAGCTTGTTGCCGTCACCGGTATCCACCTTCACGCCGGTGCGCGGCACCACCGCAGTCTGGCCGTTCGACAGCGGCGCGGGCTGGCTCACCATCGGCTGCTCGGTGATCGTCACCGTGAGGTTGCCCTGCGCGATCGCGACCGTGGAGACCCGCACGTCGCGGCCCATCACGATGATGCCGGATCGCTCGTCCACCACGACTCGCGCGGTCTGGTCGGGCTCGACCTTGAGCTGCTCGACCTCGGTGATGAGGCGGATCATGTTGCCGCGGTACTTGGCCGGGATCTGGAGGGTGATCGTCGCCGGGTCGGTCGGCTCGGCGGTGTCGGCACCCATGAAGTCGTTGATCGCCGAGGCGATCCGCTTGGCGGTGGTGAAGTCGGGGTTGCGCAGCGACAGCCGCAGGGACCGCGCCTCGTTGAGCTTGAACGCCATCTCGCGCTCGACCAGCGCGCCGTTGGAGATGCGCCCGTTGGTCGGCACGCCGCGGGTAATCTTGGCGGCCTCGCCCTCCGCCGAAAAGCCGGCGATCGCCACCGAGCCCTGCGCCAGGGCATAGATCTCACCGTCGGCGCCGAGCAGGGAGGTCGCCACCAGGGTGCCGCCCTGAAGCGACTTGGCGTCGCCGAGCGAGGAGACGGTCACGTCGATATGCGTTCCCTGGGTCGCGAAGGGGGGCAGGTTGGCCGTCACCATCACCGCCGCGAGGTTCTGGGTGCGCATGGTCGCGCCGCGGGTGTTGATGCCGAGCCGCTCCAGCATCGCCTGCAGGGACTGCTTGGTGAACGGGATGTTGTTGAGCGTGTCGCCGGTGCCGTTGAGGCCGACCACGATGCCGTAGCCGACGAGCTGGTTGGAGCGCACGCCCTCGACGGCGGCGAGATCCTTGACCCGCGACAGGGCGCTGGCCGGGGCCGGCGGCAGCAGGACCGCGAGGCAGGCGAGCACCGCGACGAGACGGCGGGCGAACAGGGCAGGAGACAGGGGACGAGGCAGGGGCATCGGAACTCGGCAGCCGGACCAGGCGACTTTACGCCGGTTCGATCTCTGCCAGGGCCGTGCCAAACACTAACCCACTGAAGATGAGACCGTTTCTCTTTTTCGGTACCGCCGGAGTGGCCTGGGGAATGAGAGCGTTTCCTGCCGCCCCGGCAGCTTCTGCCGGGCTGTTTACTCGCGCTTAACCCTGTCGGCCGATGTCTTCGGAGATCGGCACCCGCCGTGCATCGTCGGGTGCGAAAAGGTTTCGGACGATCATGCGCGTCGACACACGCTTTGCCGCGGCCGCCGCGGGTGCGCTCAACGCCACCCGCCGCGCCGCCGCGCCGGGCGCCTTCGCCCCGACGTCGGGAGCGGAAGAGACGCCCCGGGCGGCGACCGCGGGCGCGAGCCAGACCGGCATGCTCACCGGGCTCGACGCCCTCCTCACGCTCCAGGGACAGGACGGGGCCGACGCGCAGAAGGAGCGCCGCCGCCGTTCGGTGCAGCGCGGGCACGACCTGCTCGACGGGCTCGACCGCCTGAAAGCCGCGCTGATCGGCGGGCGGGTGGCGACGCGCGACCTTCAGGCCATCGCCGGCCGTCTCGCCGAGCGGAACGCGGAGAGTGGCGACCCCCGTCTCGACGGGCTGGTGGCCGAGATCGAGCTGCGCGCGGCGGTGGAACTCGCCAAGCTCGAAGCGGCGCGCGGCGCCTGAACACGAAAAGGGCCGGACCCCTTTGCGAGGTCCGGCCCGTACGATCACCAGTAATAGGGCCGTGGGCGGTAATAGCCGTAGGGCCGGTAGAGCGGCCGCGGGCGATAATAGCCGGGGGGCGGGCCGCCCCAGTAGCGCCGCGGACCCCAGTTCGGGCGGCAGATGCCCCAGGGATTAGGGTGGAAGCCCGGCCCGCAGCCGCCGGCGGTGCGCTCCACGAGCGCGTTGTCCGTCGCGGTCGCGAGGGGAGCGGGGCTGAAGGGCGCCGCCTGGGCGCTGCCCGCAACACCAAGGCTGCCGGCGATTACCGCAGCCAATGCGAACGCCTTCGCGTGCGTCATCGTACGATTTCTCCGTTGCGGCCGGACCATACGGCCGATGCCGGAAGCTAGGTCTGCCTCGATGAACCGAAGCTGACTGAGGCGTCTCCTTCGCGATGCTGCACGACCACTGCCGGTGAGCCTTGCACATATCCAGGTCATCCGTAGTCCGGACCCTGGTTGCTTGCCGGTATTTCCGTCTGCCCCCTCACGGTATCCCCAGGGGCGAGGATGATTCCGCCGCGCGCCGGGCCGCTTCGGCGCGATTGACGGTTCCGCTTCGATCCTCGACAAGGCTGGCCGCGTGAGCGGGCGCGCGCCGGTCTCACCGGATCGCCAGCGGAGCCGGATCGCCGAGAGACCGGATCGCCAAGAGACCGGATCGCCAGGGGAATCGTCCGCGCCGCGATGCTGTTCAACTCCTTCGTCTTCCTGCTCGCCTTCCTGCCGGCCGCGCTGCTGCTGCACGCCGCCGCCGAACGCTATCGGCCGCAGGCGCGGCTGCCGCTTCTCGTCGGGCTGTCCTTCGTCTTCTACGCGTGGTGGGACTGGCGCTTCCTGCCGCTGCTTCTCGCCTCCATCGGCGTGAACTGGCTCGTGGCCCGCGCCCTGACGCGGGATCGCACCGGCTGGCTGTTTCCGGTGGCACTCGCCGGCAACCTCGCGGTGCTGGGCGCCTTTAAGTATCTCGGATTCCTCACCGATCTCGCCGACATGATCCCCGGCATCGACCTTCCGCGGATCGACCTCGCCCTGCCGCTCGGGATCTCGTTCTTCACCTTCCATCACATCATGTACCTGACGGACCTGAGGGCCGGGCGCGCGCCGGCATTCGGGCTGACCCGTTACGCCCTCTACATCGCCTTCTTCCCGCAGGTTCTCGCCGGCCCGCTCGTGCGCTGGAGCGAGATCATGCACCAGTTCGAGGAGCGCCCCTATGCGCGTCCCGACGCGGCCGAGCGGATCGGGCGCGGACTGATGCTGCTGACCGTCGGGCTTTCCAAGAAGGTGTTCCTCGGCGATCCGCTATCGGTCTACGTCAACCCGGTGTTCCAGGCGGCGGCCGCGGGCAAGGCGGTGACGATGGCCGAGGCGTGGCAGGCGACGCTCGGCTTCACCTTCCAGATCTATTTCGACTTTTCCGGCTACACCGACATGGCGCTCGGCCTCGCGCTGCTGTTCGGGATCGTGCTGCCGCAGAATTTCGACGTGCCCTACCGCGCCACCTCGCTGCGCGACTTCTGGCGGCGCTGGCACATGACGCTGTCGCGCTTCCTGCGCGACTACCTCTACATCGCCATGGGCGGAAACCGCCGCGGTCTCGCGCTCCAGGTCGGCGCGTTGTTCGCGACCATGACGCTCGGTGGCCTCTGGCACGGGGCGGGGCTGACCTTCGTCGCCTGGGGCGCCGCCCACGGCGTGGGCCTCGGGGCGGGCGTGCTCTGGCGCCGGGCGGGCGGACGGCTGCCGCATCTCCTCGGCTGGGCGCTGACGGCCGGATTCGTGATCCTGACCTGGGTCCTGTTCCGCGCCTCCTCGTTCGAGGCGGCATTGGCGATCTACAAGGGGTTGTTCGGGTTGGCGCCCACGGGGGCGGGCTTCAAGTGGCGCACCATTGCAATCGCCGCCGCCGTCGCGATGATCGGCCCGACCGCCTGGGCCGCCGTGCACCGCCTGCCGCCGAACCGTTGGCTCGCGGCCGCCTGCGCCCTGTTGTTCGTCGTCGTGCTCCTCAAGATCGGGGACGATGCGAACTACGAATTCATCTACTTCCAGTTCTGAGATGGGACCCGCCTCCGGCAGCGTTGCGCGGCAGGACTGGGCGGCCTTCGCGCGCCGGTTCCTGGGGACCACCATCGGCCTGCTGGCCGGATATCTCACGCTCGCGGTCCTGATCGATCCCTACGACAGCGGGCGCTCGACGCTGTTCTCGGCCGGCGCCGTGCGCCCGCAGGGCCCGCGCACCGCCGCCGCGTTACGCGGGCGCGACCCGGCTTTCGCCGGGGCGGTGTTCGGCAATTCGCACATCCAACTGATCGAGCCCGCGCGGCTCACGGCGGCGACCGGTATTCCCTTCGTGCAGCTCTCCGTGCCCGGGACCGGCCCCGGAGAGCAGCTCGCGCTGCTCGGTTGGTTCCTACGCCACCATCCGGCGCCGCAGGCCGTGATCCTCTCGGTGGACGATTTCTGGTGCACCGACGATCCGGCGCTGCCCAACGACAAGCCGTTCCCGCTCTGGCTCTACAGCCCCGATCCGCTTGCCTATTTGCGCGGTCTCCTACGCTTTTCCGTGGCGCAGGAAGTCGTCGGCCGCATCGGCTGGCTCGTCGGCGCGCGCCGCAAGCGGGCGGTCGCCGACGGCTGGTCGGACTATGAGCTAGATTTCCTGAAGCGCGGCACGCTCGACGACGAACGCCTCCGCGTCATGCGCGAAACACCGGTCCCCGACGCGGCGGCTCCGGGCAAAGCAGGGCCGGACTTTCCCGCCGCGGACCGTCTCGGCACCGCCCTCGCCGCGCTGCCGGCCGAGACGGCTGTGGTCCTGGTCTTCCCGCCGGTCTACGCCGCCGGCCTCCCCCGGCCCGGCACGCCGCGGGCCCAGGCCGAGGCCGCCTGCCGGAACGCGGCGGCGGCGGCGTTGCAACGGCACAGGCGCAGCGCGCTCATCGATGCGCGGCGTGAGCGGCCGGCCCTGCACGATCCCGGCCTGTTCTTCGACCAGACCCATTACCGGCACGCCCTCGCCCGCCCCCTGGCCGACGAGATCGCCGCCGCCCTCGTCCGGCTGCGCGGTACGCCCTGAACCGGGATGGTCTCATGGAGGAGCAGTCCCTGCCTCCGTGGGCGGCCTCCATCGCGCGCCTGTGGCAGCGGACCCACCGGCTCAACCTGATGTCGGGTCGGGGGCCACTTGAGCGTGTCGTCTATGCCGCATCGCGAGAGCTTTTCACGCGAGACGGTGCAAGGCGGCATCCGCGCGTTGTAGAGCTTGCCCGGCTCGATTATAGCCTCGCCGACGATCGCCGCTGACCGGCAGGGAGCGCGAGGATAAGACGATGGCGAAGGTCACGATCGAGGACGGCTACAGGCCCTCCGACGACGAGCCCTTCATGAATGAGCGGCAGCGCGAGTACTTTCGGCGCAAGCTGCTCAATTGGAAGAGCGAGATCCTGCGCGAGGCGCAGGGGACTCTCACCGCGCTTCAGAGCGAGAACGAGAACCATCCGGATATCGCCGACCGCGCCTCCTCGGAGACGGACCGGGCGATTGAGCTGCGCGCCCGCGACCGTCAGCGCAAGCTGACGAGCAAGATCGACGCGGCCCTGGCCCGGCTGGAGGACGGCTCCTACGGTTTCTGCGAAGAGACCGGCGAGCCGATCTCGCTTAAGCGGCTCGATGCGCGGCCGATCGCGACCCTGTCGCTGGAAGCGCAGGAACGCCACGAGCGCCGCGAGCGCGTCTATCGCGACGACTGACCCGGGCCGCTTCGGCGTTCCTCAGCGTTGTCCCGCCTCGATCCGGACGAAGCTGCGGACGGGCCCCAGGGCGGAATCGGTTCGTGTATCGACCGCGATGCGGCCCTGGACAGGGGCGGCACGATGGCGCTGGCCGACATCGGCACCGGCCGTCACCCGGCCCGACAGTCGGATGCAGCTCGCCGTGCCCGGAATCCGGAAGAAGCCCGCCCCCTGGCTCGGGCAGGGTTCCATCGGCGCCTCGGAAGGATGCGGTGCGCGCTCGAACGCGCCCACGGAGAACGGCACCAGTGCGAGGCACAGGCCGAGGCAGCGCATCACGCTCCGCATTACACTCTCCCCTGCCCTCACGAGACCAACGCGCCTCAGTAATGCGGTGGCGGCGGCTCCGGCGCGCCGCTGGCGCTCCGGAAGGCGCTGTCCTCGACCTGCTCCTGCAACCGGCCGAGCTGCCGGGTGAGCCGGTCGATCACCTTCCACTGCGCGGTGATGGCCGCGTTCAGATCCTCGATCACGGCCTCCTGCTCGGTCAGCCGAATCTCGAGGCGTGCAAGGCGATCGGTGTCGGGCGGCAGGTCGCTCATCGCCCGACCATGCCCGGAGCGGCCGCTTCCTGACAACCGGCTGTGATCAACACTCCCCGTTTGCCATCGTATCTGAGCATGAGCGATATGCTCCCCTGGAATGGCGATCGGCTGGGTTCGGAATTCATCCGGCCTGAAGGCGCGCTGTCGAACTCCGTTTCGTATTGGCGCCGGCGCTTTCGTTCGCCGAGAGAAATGTCATGTAAAAATCTTTGTCGGTTCCAAGCTAGGGAGCCGAGAGACGTCCTCTGAATTCGAACCTGTTCGACAGGGGCGAGACCAGGATTGGGTTGGCGGTGAGGCGAGGCGGTCGTCGTCACATTCGGGCGTTTGGTCCGGCGGCTCGCCCGCGAAAAATTTCGGAAAAATCGAGGGATTTTCGGCGTTTTCCCTTCAGGGGTGCAAGGCCAGTGTCGCGCAACGATGACACGCGGCACCATGATCGAGCGCCCAGCCTCCAACCTCCATACGGTGTTCCTCCCTGCGCTGTGTTGGAGCCGGCGGCAGCCCGATTTCTACGCGGTGACGCAGGATCTTTCCCGCACCGGCATCACCTTCCGGTCGGCCTCCGATCCGGCGGTCAATGAGCCGCTCACCTGCAGCATCCGCTACATCGGCCAGGTCGAGGCCCGCGTCGTCAGCAGCGGCGACAACCAGTTCGTCGTGCGCCTGATGGCATCCCGGCAGCGGGCGGCCGAGGTCGCCCGCACCATGCTGGCGCTGGCCCGCGAGCAGGGGCGGACCTTCGAGTCGGCGCGGGCGCATCCGCGGATCAACCCGGCGCGCAAGGACGTGCTCGTGACCCTCGAAGACGGTCGCGTCCTGCCCGGTCGGCTGATCAACGTCTCGTCGTCCGGCGCGGCGCTCGCGATCGACCACACGCTTTCGCACGGGGCGAGCATCACAATCGGCGACACGGCAGCGAAGGTGGTGCGCGTCTTCCGCGACGGCATCGGCGCGGCCTTCGCCTTTCCTCTCGATCCCGGGCAGGTCCATGCCGGGATCCGGCTCTGACGGTGCGGCCCTTCCCCTTGCATCCCGCCCTCGCATCCCGGCCGCGGAAGGACTAAGTCCCGGGCGTGCCCTGCCCGATGCCGCGGCCGAAAGCCTGCCCGTGACCGACTACATCAAGAAGATCCTCTCCGCCCGCGTCTACGACGTGGCGATCGAGAGCCCCCTCGATCCGATGCCCCGCCTGACGAAGCGGCTCGGCCGTCCCGTGCTGCTCAAGCGCGAGGATCTGCAGCCGGTCTTCTCGTTCAAGCTGCGCGGCGCCTACAACAAGATGGCCTCGCTGCCCCAAGAGCGGCTCGAGAGCGGCGTGATCTGCGCCTCGGCCGGCAACCACGCGCAAGGCGTGGCCCTGGCGGCGGCCAAGCTCGGCGTGCGGGCAGTGATCGTGATGCCGCGCACGACCCCGGCGATCAAGGTCGATGCCTGCCGAGCCCGCGGTGCCGAGGTCGTGCTGCACGGCGACGCCTTCGACGAGGCTCTGGCGGAGGCTCGGCGCCTCGAAGCGCAGTGGGGCCTGACCTTCCTGCACCCGTTCGACGATCCCGAGGTGATCGCCGGGCAGGGTACGATCGGCATGGAGATCCTGCATCAGCATACCGGACCGATCGAGGCGATCTTCGTGCCGATCGGCGGCGGTGGCTTGGCCGCCGGCATCGCCACCTTCGTGAAATATCTGCGCCCCGAGACCAAGGTGATCGGCGTCGAGCCGGACGACGCCGCCACCATGTCCGAGGCGCTCCGGGCGGGCGACCGGGTGATGCTGCCGAGCGTCGGGCTGTTCGCCGACGGCGTCGCGGTGCGGCAGGCCGGCGAGGAGACCTTCCGGCTCTGCCGCGAGCATCTCGACGCGGTCATCACCGTCGATACCGACGCGATGTGCGCCGCCGTCAAGGACATCTTCGACGATACCCGCGCGATCTCCGAGCCGTCGGGCGCGCTGAGTCTGGCCGGGGCCAAGGCTTGGTCGGCGAAGAATCCCGGTGCCGGGCTGCTGGTGGCCATCTCGTCGGGTGCCAACCTCAACTTCGACCGCCTGCGCCACATCGCCGAGCGGGCGGAGATCGGCGAGGAACGCGAGGTGCTGCTCGGCGTCACCATCCCCGAACGGCCGGGCGCCTACCGTGCCTTCATCGGCGCGCTCGGGCCCCGCGCGATCACCGAATTCAACTACCGCTACGCGCAAGGCAGCGACGCGCGCATCTTCGTCGGCATCAACCTGCCCGGCGGCAAGCCCGAGAAGCGCGATTTGATCTCCGCCCTGGAGAGCGCCGGCTATCGCGTCGCCGATATGAGCGACAACGAGATGGCCAAGGTGCATGTCCGCTACATGGTGGGCGGGCGCGCGGCGGGGCTCGCCGACGAGCGGCTCTACCGCTTCCAGTTCCCCGAGCGGCCGGGCGCGCTGATGAAGTTCCTCGAAGCGCTCGGCGACGGCTTCAACATCAGCCTGTTCCACTACCGCAATCACGGCGCCGATTATGGCCGTGTGCTCGCGGGGATCGAGGTGCCGGCAGCGGAGCGCGACCGCTTCGACGCCGCCCTCGAAGCGCTCGCCTATCCCTATGTCGACGAGACCGACAACCCGGCCTACCGGCTGTTTCTCGACAACGGCATCGGAGCGACCGACCACTGACGCACCGTCGCGCCCGGCTCGCCTCCGTCACGCGGGCCTCTGCCGGTCCTCCGGCGCGGACCGGATCGCGTCACGCCGTGGCGTGAGCGGGCTGGCTGCGGAACAGGGCGGTGCAGCCGGCATCCCGATGCATGCTCAGGATCGAGGCACGATCGATCTCGGGATGCTCGGCGAGAACGCGGCGCACATCCTCCACGACCTTGTCGTAGCGGTGGGCGTCGAAATTTTTCTCGAGCGGACTGACGGCGATATAGGCCTCGACCACGAGCACCCGTTCGGTGCGCTCCTTAGTGACATCGACGGCGATCCAGGCCGATTTGACCAAGCGGTTGGCGGCGAGCATGGGACGACCCTCCGATGCCGCCGCGTTGTCCGGCGGCTTTCGACAGCGAGCATGTACCGCGCCGAAGACGTTGCCAAGGGATCCCCGGGTCGAGAGCAGCCTCAATCCTCACGGATCTTGCGCAAACTCTCTCGGAACCTGCGCAAGAACCAGCCCGGTCTGCTGCCAGCGCCGACATGAGCATCGCACGCCGACCTTGGTTGCGAAGCGACCGCAAGGCGGTGGCGTGATCGTGCGCCGGGGGCCTCGTGCGAGGGAATCGAGCGTGTGCCCGATGGCCCCGGCGATGCCCCCGACCTCTCCCGTCACATCACGTGTCGGAGACGAGCCGCAGGCCCCCGTATCCGTTCGGGCGGGACGGCGGCGCGTAGCTTCCCGTGCCGTCCTCGGCATCGGCATCGGCCGATCCCTTCTTGCGCCCCTTCATCAGCGTCGGGCGTGCGATCCACCGCACCACCTTGTCGCCGTTGTATCGCCCGGTCCGCCGCTCGTCCCTGCGCAAGACCCAGCGCGGATGAACCGCCCCATTCCTCACCATGACCCGTCCCCCTCGGGGGGGCGCCGCGCCGCAGCCAGCGCCCCCTTGGCACGCCCCGGTCTCACTGCGGCCTGGGCCCCCTCGGGTCGTAGCAGGCAATGATTTCGGGACAATTGCATCCTCCAAATTAGGGATATCCGGCATCATTTGCACTTAAGTAGTCTCAGGCATCCTCAAAGATATTTTTAAGCCTCACAGCGCATGACGCACCTTCCGTCACCGCATCCGGCCGGCCGTGCATTCAACGCAACAATCGACGCAACATGCCGGCAAACCGCCAACGCTAGCCCGCTTCTTGCGAAATGTGAGATTCCGCGAGGGGAATGATGCCGAAGATCGTCGCCGCCGCCCGCGTCGCCGCGATCGTCCTGACCTGCACGGCGTGATGCGGCCATGACCCTGTTTGCGATCCTGCTCGCCTGCAACCTCGCCCTCGGGCTGGTCTTCTCACTGATCGCCGCGTCGGTGGAGCGAGCCTGATGGCTGGCGCCGGGGCTTCGGGCGGCGTGCTCGACCGGCGCGCTTGACCTCGGTGCCGGCTTGCGCGCACGAGATCTTATGCTGACGCTTGTTCGCCTGATGGCATGGGTCGTGGCCATCGGCCTCGTCGCCGTGACGCTTTCGCCGCTCGAGGCGCGTCCGGTCCTGGCGCCCCCGACCCTTGAGCGGGCCGGCGCCTACGCGCTGTTCGGCTTCCTGCTCGTGCTCTCGTATCCGCGGCGTTGGGGATGGGCGCTTCTCGTGGCCGTCGCCCTCGCCGGGGGGCTCGAGGCGGCACAGGGCCTGACCGTGAGCCGGCATGGCCGACTCATCGATTTTCTGGTGAAAGGCGGCGCGGCTCTGGCCGGAGGGCTCGCCGCGCAGGGGATGCATCTCCTGCTCACCCGCCGCGCGGTGCGTTAGGCCATCCGCCGGCTCTCGGGACGAGTCTCTCGAGACCGACGAGCTGACGGTCGGATCAGTCGTAGCGGGCCAGGGCGCCGACGCCGACATGGCGCAGGCCTTGGCGGCGGGCCTCTTCCGGCGCGTAGACGTTGCGGAGATCGACGAGGACGGGCGCGCGCATCAGCCCCTTGAGCCGGGCGAGATCCAGCGCCCGGAACGCGTTCCACTCCGTCACGATCACCAGAGCGTCGGCCCCTTCCGCGCAGGCATAGGCATCCTCGGCGTAAGCGACCCCCTGAAGCAGCGGCCGCGCCTGCTCCATCTCCCCTCCGGATCGTAAGCCACGATCTGTGCCCCCGCATCCTGCAGGCCGGCGATGATCGACAGCGAGGGCGCGTCGCGCATGTCGTCGGTGTTCGGCTTGAACGTCAGGCCGAGCAAAGCCACGCGCTTGCCCCGCACCGACCCGCCGCAGGCCGCGATCACCTTGCGCGCCATCGCGCGCTTCCTCTGATCGTTGACCGCCACCACCGTCTCGACGATCCGCACCGGCGTGCCGTAATCCTGCGCCGTCTTCACCAGCGCCAGCGTGTCCTTCGGGAAGCATGAGCCGCCATAGCCCGGCCCCGCATGCAGGAACTTGCCGCCGATGCGGTTGTCGAGCCCGATGCCGCGGGCGACCTCCTGCACGTTGGCCCCGACCTGCTCGCACAGATCCGCGATCTCGTTGATGAAGGTGATCTTGGTGGCCAGGAACGCATTGGCGGCATACTTGGTCAGCTCGGCCGTGCGTCGTCCGGTGAACAGGATCGGCGCCTGGTTGCAGGTAGAGCGGTCGATAGACCTCCTGCATCACGGCGGCGGCGCGGTTGTCCTCGGCGCCGATGACGATGCGGTCCGGCCGCTTGAAATCGCCGATGGCGGCGCCCTCGCGCAGAAATTCGGGGTTCGAGGCGATGCCGACATCGATGTCGGGGCGGGCCTCGCGAATGATGCGCTCGACCTCGTCGCCGGTGCCGACGGGCACGGTCGATTTGGTGACGACCACGGTGTAGCCGGTCAGCGCCTCGGCGATCTCGCGGGCTGCGGCATAGACGTAGGACAGGTCGGCAAAGCCGTCGCCGCGGCGGGACGGGGTGCCGACGGCGATGAACACGGCTTGCGCCTGCGCCACGGCGGGCTTGAGGTCGGTGGAGAAGGAGAGGCGTTTGGCCCGCACATTCTCGGCGACGAGAGTGTCGAGGCCGGGCTCGTAGATCGGCATGCGGCCCTCGTTGAGGGCGGCGATTTTGCCGGGATCTTTGTCGATGCAGACGACCTCGTGGCCGAAATCGGCGAGGCAGGCGCCCGACACGAGGCCGACATAGCCCGAGCCAATCATCGCGATGCGCATCGGTGGTCCGTCTCCCTGCAGTGGCGGACCCTGATCCTCAAGAACTGTCGAGGAGACCGCCCGCCACGAGGGTCGGCATATTTTCCGATGCAGGCAATTCGCTCAGCGTGGCCGGCGCGGGCGCATCCGGGGGAAGGTGAGGTCCCGAAAGGCTGTGATCCGTTTTCGGGAACGAGGATCGAGCGACGCGCCGTCCAGGGCCTCTGCCCCCAAGACGCTGGCCCGCAAGGGCTCTACTGGTCCCCGTAATAGTCGAGATACCACCGCACGAAGGCGGGGATGCCGGTCTCCAGCGGCGTCTCGGGCAACCGGCCGACGAGGTCGCGCAGCAGGTCGGGACTCGCATGGGTCCGGATCACGTCGCCGGGCGGGAGCGGCTTCAGCACGCGCTCGGCCTTGCGTCCCAGGGCCGCCTCCAGGGCGCCGATCATGGCATCGAGCCGAACCGGGCGGCCGCCGCCGATATTGACCAGACGATAGGGCGCGACCGCGCTCAGGGTGTCGTCCGCCGAGACCGGGCCGCCCTCGGACGGCATCGGCGGCGGGCGCTCCGACAGCGCGACGATCGCGTCGATGAGATCGTCGATGAAGGTGAAGTCGCGCTCCGCCGCGCCCTCGCCGAACACCTCGATCGGTTCGCCCGCCAGGATCTTCCGGGTGAACAGGAACAGGGCCATGTCCGGCCGCCCCCACGGTCCGTAGACCGTGAAGAAGCGGAACGCCGTCGTCGGCACGCGGAACAGGTGGGCGTAGGAATGCGCCATCGCCTCGTTGGCGAGCTTCGAGGCGGCGTAGAGCGTGAGCGGCGAGACCGCACGGTCGGTCTCGCGGAACGGGACGCTCGCATTGCCGCCATAGGCCGAACTGGTCGAGGCGACGAGCAGGTGCTTGACGGGGTGGGCGCGCACCGCCTCCAGCAGGTTGGCGAAGCCGACGAGGTTCGCCTCGACATAGGCGCCGGGGTCGATGAGGCTGTAGCGAACGCCCGCCTGCGCCGCGAGATGGAAGACGAGGTCCGGCTTGACCCGCGCCATCACGTCGAGGAGCGCGCCGGGCGTTTCGAGCCGGGCCTCCACCGCCTCGAAGCCGGGAGATTGGGCGAGATCCGCGTGCCGGGCGCGCTTCAGCCCAACATCGTAATAGGGCGAGAGGCCGTCAAACCCCGTCACGCCGAAGCCCGCCGCCAGCAGGCGGCGACTCAGCGCGTGGCCGATGAAGCCGGCCGAGCCCGTGACGAGAGCATGCATGCGAGGCCCGGTGCGCCGTCTTCCAGAGAATCCGTGTCTCTCACTCAACTCCCGCTGCGCCGCCGTGCCAAGAGCCGTGCCAAGAGGAGAGGCGATTGGAGCGGTGATCAGTAGCCGGCATTTTCATGACGCACTCTGAAACGGGATAGCGTCCGCACGCCCGCGTCGCAAGGAACGCAATCAGCCGTCAGGAGGCCGGTCGCCGGGCGGATCGGGAACGTTGTGTCTCAACTTCGATTATCGATTTCACAGGGTTTTTCAGGCAGGTGTCCGTCCGCCTTTCGCCCGGTGAACGAGCTAACCCTGCTTCCAGCGCGCAGCTGTCGCGCCGGCTCAGGGGTTGTTTGTCGGGGAATCAGGTATACTTACACCAGACTATCAGCCGACCTTCGTCTCGCGCCCGCTCGCGACGCCGGTCCCGCATTCCGTCGGGACTGACCGTCGTCGTACGGATCGCGTGAGACGCGCGGGCCGGCCGAAACATCCGTCCAGGCCCAGGGCGCTGTGCCGCCCCTCGCTTGGGTCCAGCGAGTCCGAACACCGAGTGTCCGCACGATGAACCAACTTTTCCGCCTGCCGCAAGTCGGTGAGGCCGATGCGATTGCCGAACCGTCCGCCGATCTTCGTGTCCCCTTCGCGCAATCCGGCACTTTCGTCTGCAAGTTCATCATCGGTGAGCCGAGCGACCAGGCCGTGTGCTGCGGGGCTCCGGTCGCCGATGGCAAGAGCTGGTGCGCCTATCACCGCCGCATCGTGTTCGAGCCGGCTCGTCCCGGCCGCGCTCGCTGAACACCTCTCACGTCTCCGGTATCTGACGGCCCCGCCTCTGTCGAAAGGCGGAGTCGATCACCTATGCCGCGTCGAATCAGTCGAACGGTGATGGCTGGCTGCTCACGAGGCCGGTCGGCACGCCTGGGCCTCGCCAGCGCATGACGAGGTGGCCATCCCCACGCATCCCGACGGTGCGATAAGCCGGTCCGCCGTCCGACGGGAGGCCGAGCTCGCCCGGTCTGTTCCCGACGGTCCCAATCCGGCGCTGTTCGTAATAGGCCTCGGCCGGGGCATCGGGTGCGATGTACCCGTAGACCGGGCTCAGGCTCCGTCCCGTTGCCCTGACCGTCCTTGTTGGCGGCATCATCCGGGCCACGACCCGCCGGCTCGGTCGACTCTCTACCTTCCGTGACACTTCCACCCGTACTTGGCGGATCGGCCGGGCGCGGCTCGTGGCCGTTCGAACCCGCTCCGGGCGAGCCTTGGCCGCGCGTCGGGTCGGCCGGGCTTCGGCGCGGGCCGAGACCTTGGGCTCTTCAATTTTCGCAGGAGCGGCGGCCGGTTTTGCCGCGGCGGCGTTCATCGCCGGGGTGTTCACCTTGGCCGGCGGATCAGTCCACTGGCCTGCGGCCTTCTCCTCGGCGCCTGCAGAGGGCGCCGCCAGGATCGTGCCGAGCAGGAGGAGAAAGGTCGGAAAGCGGCTGCCGCGCGACATGGAAAATCCTCTCGGGGTCGGAGAAGGACAACGCCGGCCGTGGGCTTTCGCATCGCGTGCATCGGCACCCGCTGCGGAAGCTTTCAGCAAAGATAGGGGCGCCTCCGCACGGCGTCCATAGATCCATGTATCAAAACGCGAAGTTCTGCGAAGCTTCCACCACAAGTCTCAGGCAAGACGCTTTCGCCTCGGCGGCTCCACCCCTAAAGCCGTATCCGACCTGATCGCATCAGGCCGTCTTCTCCAGGTCTTCGTTTCGACACGCATTCGATCGATGAACCGGTGACCACTTCGTCCGAATGCGCTCTCGTTTCGCTGTCCGATACAACCGGAGCGGTCACGGGTCCGGTCTCACCTTCGATCGATCTCAGGAGTCGGCATGGCAGCGGATGGCACGGTCGCGCGGCGGCTCTGGATACGCGATCCTCTCGCGATCCTGGCGGAGGGAGCCGCCGGGGGCGTCGTCGTCGAGGGCAGCCGCATCGCCGAGCGGGTGCCGGCCGGCGGGCAGCCCGCCGCGCCGGTGGACGAGACGTTCGACGCCTCGCGGCACGTCGTCATCCCCGGGCTCATCAACACGCATCACCACTTCTTCCAGACGCTGACGCGGGCCCATCCGGCGGCGATCAACAAGCCGCTTTTTCCTTGGCTGCAGGCGCTCTACGGGATCTGGGGTCGGCTGACGCCGGAGGCGTTCCGGCTCGCGACGCGGCTCGCCTATACCGAGCTGCTCTTGTCCGGCTGCACCACGGCGGGCGACCACCACTACCTGTTCCCGCAGGGGCTGGAGAACGCCGTCGACATTCAGGTCGAGGAGGCGCGCAGCCTCGGTATCCGCGCCGTCGTCACCCGTGGCTCGATGAGCCTGTCGCAGGAGGGAGGCGGCCTTCCGCCAAAGGCGCTGGTGCAGGACGACGACACGATCCTCGCCGACAGCGAGCGGGTGCTGCGCCTGTTCCATGATCCCGAGCCCGGCGCGATGGTGCGGATCGGGCTGGCCCCCTGCTCCCCCTTCGCCGTCACCAAGCGGCTGATGCGCGAGAGCGCCGTGCTGGCCGAGCGCTACGATTGCCCGCTTCACACCCATCTCGGCGAAACTCGCGACGAGAACGCCTTCTGCCTGGAGGCGTTCGGCCAGCGCCCGGTCGATTACCTCGAAGAGGTCGGCTGGATGACGCGGCGGGCTTGGCTCGCCCACCGGCATCCACTTCAACGACGACGAGGTACGCCGCCTCGGCGCGGCCGGCGTCGGCGTGTGCCACTGCCCGACCTCGAACATGGTGCTGGCCTCGGGCCATTGCCGGACCTGCGAGTTGGAGGCGGCGGGCTCCCCCGTCGGCCTTGGCGTCGACGGCTCGGCCTCCAACGACAGCTCGAACCTGATGGAGGGCGTGCGCCACGCCCTGATGATCAATCGCCTGACTTGCGGCGCGGAAGCCGTGACCCATCTCGACGCCCTGCGCTGGGCGACGGAGGGCTCCGCCGCCTGCCTCAACCGCAAGGACATCGGCCGGATCGAGCCCGGCCGCGAGGCGGATCTGGCGCTGTTCACCCTCGACGAACTTCGCTTCTCCGGCGCCCACGACCCGCTCGCGGCGCTCGTCCTGTGCGGCGCTCACCGGGCGGACCGGGTGATGGTCGCGGGCACGTGGCGGGTGATCGACGGGCAGCCGCTCGGCATCGAGACCGGCCGCCTGCGCGACGAGCATTCGCGGCTCGCTCGGCACCTCTTCGGCGACACTTAGCGTCCGCGATCGGTTTGGTCGCTCCAGGGGCTGGGGACGAGGGGGCGTGATACGGCCCCTCCGGCTCGGCCACGCCGAAGCGGATCTGCACCACGTCGAGGAAAGCGTACTCCGGCAGCGTCGACCCCGCGCGGCGGAAATGCTCGCCGGTGCGGAAGCGAAGTCCGTAGGTCGCCGGTACCGGGCAACCGCCGATCAGCGGGGCATCAGTGCGCCCGTCCGCATTGGTCACGGCCCGGGCGACCGTCACCGATTCGCCCTCGACGATCGGCTGGGAGAGGCGGTCGCGGTACTCCTTCAAGGGATGCCGCTCGTTTAGTCCCGGCAGAAACGCGCGCCGTGTCCACGCGCACATGTCGGGAAAGGATCATGCCACATGCTATGCGAGCAGGCACATTTCTTCTGAAAACATCTAAATTGCTGAAAAACATAGAAAATATTATACAGCGAGGCTGCGGTCTGCCGCTTGGAGTCTTTGAAGCGTTCTGTATGTGCCCGCATCGTATGCACTCGATGGCTATTCTGAGGGCTTCGATGCACAAATTCTGTGAGCATCGTGCCCGCGCCGTGCTTATCTCCCTGACCGAAACACCTCGTTCGGGAGACAAGAACATGTCCGTACGCATCTTCTCCGCCGCACTCGTCGCGCTCGCGGTCTCTTCGGGTGGCGCTTTCGCGGGAGACCGGGGCCGGATGGCCGGGGCGCCGCAGCCGGAGGCGACCGGCAGCGTTTCCCGCTCGGCCGAGCCGCTGAACCTGTTCGGCGTCCCGGAGCGCGATCCCCGCCTGGTCGCGCCTGAGCGTCAGACCCGCAGCACCTTCAACGCCAACACCGCCCGCGCGCGCCACTACGAGCGCTGAGCGCCTATCAGGCGACATTGCTTCGGTGCATCCGGCCGCTCCCTACCGAGCGGCCGGGCTTCGAGGCTGCGGGCGCAGCGCCTCGATCGAGGGCCGTTGCGAAACAAGCCGGTTCGGCCCTCAGCGCCGCGGCTGGCTTTCCGCCTCTGCGGGGGTGATCAATCGCCCTTGGAATCCGGACGCGGCAGGACGCGATAATGCCGCCCGGCATAGAGCAGGCTCTCGGCGCCGCTGATCTCGGCGAGCGCTTCGACCGCGCAGATCAGCACGTCATGCGTGCCGACCTCGTGGCGATCGACGATCCGGCAATCGAAGGCGACGAGGGCACCCGCCAGCACCGGAGCGCCGGTCTGCAACCGGCCCCAGTCCGGTCCCGCGAAGCGCTCGGCCTGCGATACGCGGCCGGCGAAGTCGGTGGCGAGGCTTTCATGCGCCGCCGTGAGCGTGTTGATGCAGAGCACGCCGTTGCGCAGGAAAGCCGGATAGGCCGATGAATTGCGGTTGAGGCAGACCAGCAGCGTCGGCGGGCCGTCGCTGACGCTGCACACCGACGTCGCCGTCAGACCCGCACGGCCGCCGGGCCCGTCCGTGGTCACGAGATGCACCGCACTCGCGAGCTGAGCCATCGCTTCGCGGTAGGCCGAGGCGGAGACGGCCTCGGGGTCGGATGAAATCATGACGATCGCCTCTCGGGGCCGGATGAGGTCCCGATCGTTGAGCAGGACGTCGCAAGGCTCGGTTGAACGCCCTTGAAACGATGACGCGGTGGGCGTTCCGGCCGCTGCGGTCAAGGGGAAGAGTGACCACCTCACGGTCAAGAACAGCCGTCGCTGCCCGCATCCTGTGCCATCGCTGCCAAAGATCGGTGCGGGATGGCACCCGACCGATGGGGCCCACCACCTTGCGGAACGGGGCTCCGGTGGCCGATGAAGCCGGCACCCGCTCCGCCGGAGGCCGTCCGATCCCTGCCGCCGAACCGCTCCGCCCCGCCTTGTCCCGCCAGCGCTCGCAGGGCGCGGTGCATCTGCGCGTCGCCCCGGCCGGAACAGCCGCGGATGCGCCGACGCGGATCGTCGATCTCGCCGAGAGCGGCCCCTTGCGCCTGCGCTGTCCCCGCCAGGGGGCCGAGCGGATGCTGGAGGGCGTGCTGGTCAATACCGGCGGCGGCATCGCCTGCGGCGATGTGTTCACGGTGTCGGTGACGGTCGAGCCGGGTGGGGCCTGCGTGCTGACCACCACCGCGGCGGAGAAGATTTACCGCTCGGACGGACCCTGCGCGGAGATCGTCAACCGGGTGAGCGTCGGCGCGGGCGGGCGGCTCGATTGGCTGCCGCAGGAGACGATCCTGTTCGATCGCGCCCGGCTGGTGCGCCGCTTCGAGGCGGATCTTGCCCCCGACGCGTCGCTGCTTGTCGCCGAGATCGCGGTGCTCGGCCGTGCCGCCCGCGGCGAAAACCTGGAAGAGGCCCTGTTCGAGGATCGCTGGCGCATCCGCCGCGACGGCCGCCTCGTCTATGCCGACAGCTTGCGCCTCGACGGCGCGGTCACGGCCCTCATGGACCGCTGGGCGATCGGCGGCGGGGCCCACGCGCTGGCGACGATCCTCGACCTTTCGCCGCGTGCGGAAGGCCGGCTCGACGAGGCCCGTGCCCTCCTCGACGCCCTGCCGGTGCAGGTCGAGGCCGGGGCGAGCGCCTGGAACGGCCACCTCGCCGTGCGGATGCTGGCCCCCACCGTCGCTCCGTTACGCGCCGCCGCCGCCCGCTTCCTCGCCGCATGGCGCGGGCAGCCCATGCCGCGCGTGTGGCAGACCTGACCAGCTTGACCTTGAGCCGAGCATGATCCTTGCTCGGCCCACCTTCAGGCCCGCCCGACTCTCACCTCAGGACGCACGCCTTGCTCCTTACGCCCCGCGAGAAAGACAAGCTCCTCGTCGCCATGGCCGCGCAGGTCGCCCGCAACCGGCTGGCGCGGGGGGTGAAGCTCAACCATCCGGAGGCGATCGCCCTCATTACCGACTTCGTGGTCGAGGGCGCCCGCGACGGGCGTTCGGTCGCTGAGTTGATGCAGGCCGGCGCCCGCGTCCTCGATGCCTCCCAGGTGATGGAGGGGGTGCCCGAGATGATCCACGACATTCAGGTCGAGGCGACCTTCCCCGACGGCACCAAGCTCGTCACGGTCCACCACCCGATCCGCGGCGCACCCTCGGCGGACGTGCCGGGCACGGTGACGACATTGCCCGGCGAGATCGTCTTCAACGCCGGCGCGCCGCGCACGGTGATCGAGGTCGCCAATACCGGGGACCGCCCGATCCAGGTCGGCTCGCACTACCATTTCTTCGAGGCGAATCCCGGCCTCGTGTTCGACCGCGAGAAGGCCCGCGGCCAGCGCCTCGACATCGCACCGGGCACGGCGGTGCGCTTCGAGCCCGGCTCGACCCGCGAGGTCGCGCTGGTGCCGCTCTCGGGCGACCGGAAGGTCTACGGCTTCCGCGGCGACGTGATGGGGCCGCTGTGAGCGGGCTCGATCTGGATCGTCAGGGGGACGTCGCGCTCGTGTCGCGCGCGGCCGATTTCGCCGCCCGCCGGCACGCGGACCAGAAGAGGAAGGGCGCCGCGCACGAGCCCTACGTCAACCATCTGGCGGAAGTCGCGAGCCTTCTCGCGGAGACGATGGGGGAGCCCGATGCCGCCCTCGTGGCCGCCGGCTGGCTACACGACACGGTCGAAGACACGCAGACCGACCGCGAAGAGCTGGAGCGCCTGTTCGGCCCGCGCGTCGCCAGTCTCGTCGCGGAGGTGACGGACGACAAGTCTCTCCCGAAAGCGGAGCGCAAGCGGCGGCAGGTCGAGGCGGCGCCGCACAAGTCGGCGGGCGCCAAGGCGATCAAGCTCGCCGACAAGACCAGCAATCTCCGTTCGCTGACGGCGAGCCCGCCGGAAGGCTGGGAGCGGCAGCGGATCGCCGACTACATCGCCTGGGCGCAAGAGGTCGTGGCGGGCTGCCGCGGCACCAACGCCGCCCTGGAAGATCGCTTCGACCGCGCCGTCGCCGAGGCGCGAGGGACGCTCTGATGGTCGACGGGGACGTGACGCCGCTCGCACTCTCGGGTAGGCGCACGGGCAGCCGCTTCCGCAGCGATGGCGTGGGTAGCCTGTGAGCCTGACCGACGAGGTGCACGAGCACGATCCGGCGCCGATGGCGCTCGACGCGAAGGCGCATCCGGCGTCCGCGAAAAAGCGGGCCGTCTGTGCGATCACCGGTGTCGAGATGAACCGCCGGAACCTAGTTTCGGTGGCGAGCCTGCGGCCGGCGCTGGCCGAGCACATCCGGGTCGATTATCCCGATTTGAGCGAGGATGCGCTCATCAGCAACAAGGCGCTCGCCGGCTACCGGACGCGCTTCGTCGCCGAGCTACTGGCGGAGGAGCACGGCGAGTATTCCGACCTCGACCGGCAGGTGGCCGAGAGCATCGCCGCGCAGGACACGATCGCCGAGAACATCGAGGAGGATTACGACGAGCACCGCAGCTTCGGCGAGCGGGTCTCGGACGGGCTCGCCGCCTTCGGCGGATCCTGGGGCTTCTTGATCAGCTTCGCGCTGGTGCTGGTCGCCTGGATGGTGGTGAACGTCACCATGGGCCAGCTGAAGGCGTTCGATCCCTACCCGTTCATCCTGCTCAACCTCGTGCTGTCCTGCCTCGCGGCGATCCAGGCGCCGATCATCATGATGAGCCAGAGCCGGCAGGACAAGAAGGACCGCCTTCGCTCGAACAACGACTACCGCGTCAACCTGAAGGCGGAACTCGAGATCCGGCATCTGCACGAGAAGATGGATCACCTCGTCACCAAGCAGTGGCAGCGGCTCGCCGAGATCCAGCAGATCCAGCTCGAGATGCTTCAGGAGATGCGCGCCCGCGTGACGCGCAAGCCTGTCGTCAAGGTGAAGAAGGTGATGCGCAAGAAGCGCCCGAAGGCGACGGCGCGATCAGCCTCGGATCCCGCTCCTTCCGCGGACGCCGCGCCGGCCCCCGGTGCGCCGCCACCCGGACCGGCTGGCTGATCGGGACGGCCGCACGCCGCTTCCGGCACCAACCCTGCTTCTCCCATCGACCGACCCACGATTCGAGTCTCTGCCATGTCCGCCCGCCTGCCCCGCGCCGCCTACGCCGCCATGTTCGGGCCCACTACCGGCGACCGTATCCGGCTGGCCGACACCAGCCTCGAGATCGAGGTCGAGCGCGATCTCACGACCTACGGCGAGGAGGTGAAGTTCGGCGGCGGCAAGGTGATCCGCGACGGGATGGGCCAGTCGCAGGCAACCAACGCCGAGGGCGCCGTCGATACCGTCATCACCAACGCGGTGGTGCTCGACCATTGGGGCATCGTGAAATGCGATGTCGGCATCCGCGCCGGTCGGATCTTCAAGCTCGGAAAGGCCGGCAACCCGGACGTTCAGGCCAATGTCGACATCGTCGTCGGCCCCGGCACCGAGGTGATTGCGGGCGAGGGCAAGATCCTCACGGCCGGCGGCTTCGACAGCCATATCCACTTCATCTGCCCGCAGCAGATCGAGGAGGCGCTCTGCTCCGGTGTGACGACGATGCTCGGCGGCGGCACCGGGCCGGCGCACGGCACCTTCGCCACCACCTGCACCCCCGGCCCCTGGCACATTGCGCGGATGATCGAGGCGGCAGATTCCTTCCCGATGAACCTTGCCTTCGCCGGCAAGGGCAACGCCTCGGTGCCCGGCGCGCTGGAGGAGATGATCCGCGCCGGCGCCTGCGCGATGAAACTGCACGAGGATTGGGGCACCACGCCCGCCGCAATCGATACCTGCCTCTCGGTGGCGGATGCCTTCGACGTGCAGGTCATGATCCACACCGACACGCTCAACGAGTCGGGCTTCGTCGAGGACACCATCGCCGCCTTCAAGGGCCGCACCATCCACGCCTTCCACACCGAGGGCGCCGGCGGCGGTCACGCGCCGGACATCATGCGGGTCGCCGGCCTCGCGAATGTGCTCCCGTCGTCCACGAACCCGACGCGCCCATACACAAAAAATACCATCGACGAGCATCTCGACATGCTGATGGTGTGCCACCACCTCGACCCGTCGATCCCTGAAGACCTCGCCTTCGCCGAGAGCCGCATCCGCAAGGAAACCATCGCGGCCGAGGACATCCTGCACGACATCGGCGCGCTCTCGATGATGTCGTCCGACAGCCAGGCGATGGGCCGGGTCGGCGAAGTCGTGATCCGCACATGGCAGACCGCCGACAAGATGAAGCGCCAGCGCGGCGCCCTGCCCGGAGACGCGTCGGGCAACGACAACCTGCGCGCGCGGCGCTACGTGGCGAAATACACGATCAACCCGGCCATCGCGCATGGCGTCTCGCGCCATATCGGCTCGATCGAGCCGGGCAAGCTCGCCGACCTCGTGCTGTGGACGCCCGCCTTCTTCGGCGTGAAGCCGGACCTCGTGCTCAAGGGCGGCATGATCGCCACCGCGCCGATGGGCGACCCCAACGCCTCGATCCCCACGCCGCAGCCGGTGCATTACCGGCCGATGTTCGGCGCCTACGGCCGGGCGCCCTATGCCACCGCGCTCACCTTCGTCTCGCGGGCGGCGCTCGAGGACGGCGTGAAGGAGAAGCTGCGCGTCTCCAAGGAGCTGGTGGCAGTGGAGAACGTGCGCGGCGGCATCTCGAAGAAGAGCATGATCCTCAACAACGCGACCCCGAACATCGAGATCGACCCGGAGACCTACGACGTGCGCGCCGACGGCGAATTGCTGGTCTGCGAGCCGGCAGAGGTCTTGCCGATGGCGCAGCGCTACTTCCTGTTCTGAACCATGATCCGCGCCACCCGTGTCATCCGCCGCGACCATCTCGGCTCCGGCGAGATCGTCGATCGCATCGTGCTCGACTCGAACGAACGGCATCGCCGCCGCATGGCGATGCGCGGCGTCGGCGGCACCGCGTTCCTGCTCGACCTCACCGAGGCCACCGTGCTCGATGACGGCGACGCCCTCGCGCTGGAGGACGGCCGGCTCGTCTGGGTCGAGGCGGCGCCCGAGGCGCTGCTGGAAATCCGCGCGCCCACTCCGCACGCCCTCAAGCGGCTGATCTGGCATATCGGCAACCGGCACATCCCCGCCGAGATCGGCGAGGCGGCGGTGTGGATCGGTCACGACCACGTGCTCGCCGAGATGGTGCGGGGTTTGGGCGGCAGCGCCGAGCCGGTGACGCGGCCGTTCCGGCCCGAGGGCGGCGCCTATGCCGGCGGTCATGCCCATGCCCACGGTCACGGACATTCGCACGATCACCCGCACGCCCATGATTGACGCCCTGCGGCTGATGGCGTGGCTCTCGCCGACCTATCCGGTCGGCGCCTTCGCCTATTCGCACGGGCTCGAATGGGCGGTGGAGTGCGGCGACGTCCGCGACGCCGCCACCCTCGGCGATTGGCTCGCCGACGTGCTGGAGCGGGGCGCGGGGCGCAACGACATGATCCTCTGCGCCGCCGCGCATCGCGCCACCGAGGCCGGAGACGATACGGGATTGGCCGAGATCAACGACCTCGCCTTGGCGCTCGCCCCCTCCCGCGAGCTTCATCTGGAGACGAGCCAGCAGGGGCGCAGCTTCCTGGATGCGACGCTGCGAGCCTGGCCTTGCCCTGCCCTCGCGACGGTCTCCGACCGGCTGAATGCCGAGGTCGCCTATCCCGTCGCCGTCGGTGCGGCGGCGGGGGCGCACGGCGTCGCGCGGGAGGCGACGGTGGCGGCCTACGGCCTCGCCTTCCTCCAGAACCTCGTCTCGGCCGCGCTGCGGGTGGCGCCGGTCGGCCAGAGTGCGGGCACGACGATTCTCGCCGCGCTGACCCCTCGCGTCGCCGGACTGGCCGAGGCGCTGCATGAGGCCGGACTCGACGCGCTCGGCAGCGCAACCCTGCGGCTCGATCTTGGCTCCTTCCGGCACGAGACGCAGTATTCCCGCATCTTCCGCTCCTAAGGATTTTTGGAAGTCATGGCATCCGTGAACGGACCCCTGCGCGTCGGCATCGGCGGACCCGTCGGCTCCGGCAAGACCGCGCTGATGGAGCAGCTCTGCCGCCGCTTCCGCGATTCCTACGAGATCTGCGCGATCACCAACGACATCTACACCAAGGAGGATGCCCGCATCCTCACGGTGGCCGGTGCCCTGCCGGAGGAGCGCATCCTCGGCGTCGAGACCGGTGGCTGCCCGCATACGGCGATCCGCGAGGATGCCTCGATCAACCTCGCGGCGGTGGCCGAGATGCGCCGCCGCTTCCCGAAGCTCGACCTCGTGCTGATCGAATCCGGCGGCGACAACCTCGCGGCGACCTTCTCGCCGGAACTGGCCGACCTCACCCTCTACGTCATCGACGTGGCGGGCGGGGAGAAGATCCCGCGGAAGGGCGGCCCCGGCATCACCCGCTCCGACCTGCTCATCGTCAACAAGACCGACCTCGCCCCGCTCGTCGGCGCCGACCTCTCGGTGATGGAGGCCGACACCCAGCGGATGCGCGGCACGCGGCCCTACGTGTTCGCCTCCCTGCGCGAAGGGCACGGAGCGGACACGGTCGCCCGCTTCATCGTGGAGGCCGGGGGGCTGGGCTGAGGGTGCTTCGGAAAACCTGATCAAGTCAGTGCATGCCCTCTCCCCGCGCAGGGAGAGGGGAACCCGCTCGTTTTCCTTACGACGCGGCCGAGCGGCGGAAGGCGTCGCGCTCCTCCAGCACCTCGATCAGGTCGAGCACCCGCACGACCTGTCCCGACACGTTCCACCACGGTGGCAGGCGGCGCGCGGCCGGGACCGGATGGTGCGTCACGGCTTCCACGAGGAAGGCGGTCTCGGGCAAAGGCGGCGCCGATAGCCCCTGGCCGCCGCCCGCGGGCAGGATGGCGGTGGCCAGAAGCCCGGCCTTGCGCGCGCCGGTCACGCGCGCGCGGCGCGTCACCGAATCGAGCCCGTTCGCCTCCACGGCACGGCCGATCTCCGCGTAGATCAGGCCGGCGGCGCGGATCGCCGGGCGGCAGCTCAACGGGAGCGCGGCGATACCGGGTTCGGCGCGGGCGTAGAGTTCGTCGGCCGCGGCCAGCAGATCGGCCACCACCCGTTGCAGGCCGGGACCGAGCCGAGGCTCGGAGAGGAAGGCGTTCGCGTCGATGCCGGCCGCGTCGAGCCACTCACGAGGCAGGTAGAGGCGCCCGGCGCGGGCATCCTCGCCGACGTCGCGGGCGATGTTGGTGAATTGCATGGCGACGCCGAGATCGCAGGCGCGGGCGAGCGCGGGGCCGTCGCGCCCCCCCATCACCAGCGTCATCATCGCCCCGACCGCGCCCGCGACCCGGGCGGCATAGGCGGCCAGCTCCGACAGGGTGTCGTAGCGCCGGCCTTGCGTGTCCCAGGCCAGCCCTTCGAGCAGCGCCCGCGGTAGCGCTTCGGGGATGGCGTGGCGGGCGAGCACCTCGGCGAGCGCCCGGTCGGCCGGGTGGTTGTCGGGCCGGCCGGCACAGGCCGCCGTCAGCCGTCGCTCCAGGCGGGCGAGGGCCGCGGCGCGGTTGCCCCCTGCCTCGTCCACCGCGTCGTCGGAGAGGCGGCAGAAGGCGTAGAGGCCGTAGGCCGAGACCCGCACCGAGGGCGGCAACAGTAGCGAGGCCGCGAAGAAGCTCTTGGAGCCGGCGCGGATCGCGGCCCGGCAGGCAGAGCGGTCCGCCGCACTGGCGGCGAAAGGGTCAGGCGCAAACACGGGCATCCGGCACCACGGAATCGAGGACACGCGCCGAGGACAGCACGCCCGGCAGACCGGCGCCGGGATGCGTCCCCGCGCCGACGAGGAAGAGGTTGGCCACGTCTTCCGAGCGGTTGTGCGGACGGAACCACGCCGATTGCGTCAGCACCGGCTCCAGCCCGAACCCGGAGCCGCGGAAGCTCAGGAAGTCGTCGGAAAAGTCCTGCGGCGTCGTCACCCGCGAGGTGACGAGGGCGTCCGACAGCCCCGGCAGTACCGAGCCTTCGAGGAAGCGCGCAATCCGCTGGCGGTAGGGCTCGGCAAGCTGTGCCCAATCCTGGCCGCCGTCGAGGTTCGGCACCGGGGCGAGCACGTAGAACGCGTCGTGTCCCGGCGGGGCGAGCAGCGGGTCGGTCGCGGTCGGGCGGTGGAGGTAGAGGCTGAAATCGTCCGCCAAGTGCTTGCGGTCGAAGATGTCCTGCAGCAGGCCGCGATAGCGCGGGCCCATCAGGATCATGTGGTGATCGACCTCCGGGTACTTCTTCCGGGTGCCGAAATACCAGACGAACAGCCCCATGGAGGACGAGGCGCGCGCCAGACGCCGCGCGCTCCAGCGCCGGGTTCGGCCGCCGAGCAGCGTGCCGTAGGTGAAGGCGGAATCGGCGTTCGAGACGACGATGTCGGCGGGGATGACCTCGCCGCCCGACAGCACCACACCCGTCGCCCGCGCGTCCTCGACGCGGATGCGCGAAACCTCCTCGCCGCAGCGGACGCGGCCGCCCTGCCCCCGAATCAGCCCGCAGAGCCCGTCCACCAGCCGCCCGGTGCCGCCCATGGCGAAGTGGACGCCCCATTGCCGCTCCAGATGGGCGATCAGGCAGTAGATGCCGCTGGCGCGAAACGGGTTGCCGCCGATGAGCAGGGGATGGAAGCTGAAGATGGTGCGCAGCCGCTCGTCGCGGATGAAGCGGGACACCACGTCGTAGACGCTGCGGTGGCCCGACAAGCGCAGCAGATCGGGCGCGATGCGCAGCATCGAGCCGAGGCTGCCGAACGGGACGTGGCCGAGTTCCTCGAAGCCCATCCGGCACACGGCCTCGCTATGGGCCATGAAGCGCTCGTAGCCCGGCACGTCGTCCGGCGAGAAGCGGGCGACCTCGGCCCGCATCGCCGCGCGGTCGCCGCTATAGGCGAAGCTCTGCCCATCCTCGAAGCGGATGCGGTAGAACGGCTGCATCGGCACGAGGGTCACGTCCTCGCGCATCTCCCGCCCGCACAGCCGCCACAGCTCCTCGAATAGGAACGGCGCGGTGACGATGGTGGGCCCCGCATCGAAGGTGAAACCGTCCTGGCGGTGGACGCGGGCGCGGCCGCCCGGTTGGTCGAGCCGTTCTAACACGGTGACGCGATAGCCGCGGGCGCCGAGCCGAACCGCCGCGGCCAGCCCGCCGAAGCCGGCCCCGATCACGACCGCATGCGGCCGGGCATCGGGGTCGGACGTGACAGTCGGTTTGACGGCCAGTGTCAACATAGGTTGACACTATGGCTGGGATTTTCGTCAGCGCAAGAGGCGTCTCAGATTGCCGAGGCGCGAAGGGCGTCCGCTTCCGCCAGAATGATTTCCGCCACCCGCTCCGGCGCCTCCTCGTGAGCAAGGTGGCCGAGCCCGCGCAGCAACTCGACGCGGGCGCTTCGCAGCCGCTCGCGCAAGGCGAAGGAATCGTCCGGCTTGATCGCCTTGTCGTCCCCGCCGACGACCAGCAACGTGCGGGTTTCGAGCTGCGGCAGGTCGCGGGCGAGCGCCGGAAGATCCCAGTTCGCCATCATGCCGAGGGCGCCCGAGACATGGCCGGGGCGGGTGAACAACCGCCGGTAGAGGTCGAGCCCCTGGGGGTCGAGGCGCGAGCCGGTGCCGTCGATGAGGCGGCGCACCGCCGCCCGGTCGGCGCTCCAGGCGAAGACTTTTGGGGTCACGGGGTTCAGGAACAGCATCCGGGCGATGCCGGGGAAGAGGAAGCTGGCAACGCCCGGAAACGGGGTCAGCGCGCCGTTGAGCGCCACCAGCAGGTCGGGATCGATGCGCCGGTCGAGGCACATCCGCGCGAGTACCGCCGCACCGGCCGAATGGCCGATCGCGAGCCGCGGGTTCAGGCCGAGAGCGGTGACGAGGCCGCCCACCGCCTCGGCCATTCCCGGTAGGGAGAGCCGGCGGGGGGGCAGCGGATCGGTGAAGCCGTGGCCCGGTAGATCGGGCGCGACGATCCTGAACCGTTCGGCGAGGAGCGGTGCCAGCCCGCGCCAGGAATGGGTCGCGGCGCCGGTGCCGTGCAGGAGCAGCAGGCCGGGCGCATCCGGCTCGCCGAATTCCTGGACGTGCCAGCGCAGGCCTGCGGCCTCCACGAAGCGACTCGCCGCCCGATGCGGCCAATCGCGGCCGTCGCGCTCCCAATCCGGCCGGTCGTCTTTGGAGGGCAAGGGCAAAGGAGGCCTCAGGCTGTGGCAGCGCGCACCGCCGCGCTGACGCTGCCCGCATCGGCATGGGGCAGCGGACAGTAACGCCCTTGCGCCGCCTCGGCGAGGCTGCGCGCCCCGTCGGGCCGGGCGCCGGTGTCGATCACGAGGATCGGGAGTGCCTGCGTCTGAAGCACGCGGGCGGCCGCCAAAGCCTCTTCGCCGGCCAGCGCCCGGCCGCCGAGGCCGGAGCGGGCGACGTTGGCGCGCCCGTCGGTGAGCAGGACAATGACGGGGCTTCCGCCCGCGCGACGGATGCCGAGGGCCAGGGCGGCGGCGGTGTCGAGCCCGGCGGCGAGCGGCGTGCCGCCTCCACCGGGTAGGCCCGCGAGCGCGCGCTTGGCCCTGACCAGGGAGCGCGTCGGCGGCAGCACCGTCTCGGCCCGCGCGCCGCGGAAGGCGACGAGGGCGATGCGGTCGCGCCGGACGTAAGCCTCGGCGAGGAGCAGTTCGACGGCGCCCTTCGCCTCCGCCAGCCGTTCGAGCGCCGCCGAACCGGAGGCATCGACGCAGAAGATCGTCGTCGTCTCGCTGCGCCGCTTCAACCGGCGAATCCGGAAATCCTCCGAGGTGACGAGGACGCGGCGCGGATCGGCCTCGCCCCGGCGCAGGCGCTGCCACGGGGCGGCGGCGCGCAGGGTCGCGATCAGGTCGAGCCGGCCCCGGTGCGGATCGCCGGGACGGCTGCCGACCGGGCGGCCCGCGAGCGGCGAGGCGGAGGCTACCCCCATCCGTCCGGCCGCGCCGGCGCGCAGCGGCGGGCCACCGGCCAGCAGCCGGGCGAGCAGGTCCTTCGGGAGGGCGGCACGGACTGCGTCGAGCACCGTCTCGTCGGCTTCTCTCGGCGTAGCATCCGCCCGCTCGGCCGCGTCCTCGGGGGGGCGATCGGCGTCCTGTGGGGGCTGCGGCTCCGGCGGCGGCGGGTCCGCCGGTTCCGGCTCGGCCGGTTGCGGCGGAGCGGGCAGGCGCGTCGCCCGCGGCGCCAGGACGAGACGCGCAGCTTCGATCAGGTCGGTCTCGCTCGGTTCGTCGCGCCCGGCCTCCCCCGCGATGAGCCGGGCGATCCGCAGGGCGAGAAGCGGCGCCCGCAGCGAGGCGATGCCGAAGGCCTCCGCCACGGCGCAGAGGGTGGCGGTCGCGTCGGGCGCGGGTGGGCCTGCCGCTGCGTCCGCTCCGCGAGCGGTATGGGAGGAGGCGGTTCTCGCGTCTCGCAGGCTCACGCCGGACAGGTCGATGCGGAGTGCCAGGCGGTCGGCCAGCGCCTCGGCGACGGTCTCGTCCTCTTGCCCCTCGTCGAGCAGCACGAGGCCGAAGCAGGCCGGGAGCCGTGCGGCGAGGCCGTCGCGTTCCAGCGCGAGCATGCCGGTGTCGAGGGCGCCGGCGAGCCGGGCCACGGTGCCGCGCTCCAGGCGTTCGGCCATGGGCACCACGACGACACCGCCATCGGCCTCCGCCAGCAGGCCGCGCTGGATCACCGGGCGGCCGGCCCGCAGGGTGGCGGGCAGGTCGAGCCCACCGATCAGACGGTCGTCGGCGATGCCTGGCGGCATCCGCCGCACCGGGCCCGTCAGCCTGTCGCGGAGATGATCGAGCCAGAGGTCGCGCACCGGACCGGCCCCGGCGCGCAGCACGATCCCGCCGAGACCGTGCGAGTCGGCGGCGAACAGGTCGGCGGCACGCAGCGCATCGTTCCAGACCCCGGCCGGATCGTCGGGCTCCGGGGCCATCACCGCTAGCGCTTGAACATCGGGTGCTCGACCCGGTCACCCGCTCGGATGCCGAGCTTGGCGGCGGTGCCCGCGTTAAGTTCGAGCACCGCGAGAACCGGCTCGCCCGACGGGATCACCTTGGTCGAGAGCGGCTCAGTATCCGGGGCGATCCGGGCGATCGAGCCATCGGAGCGGATGAACACCATATCGAGCGAGAGATAGGTGTTCTTCATCCACATCGTGGCCGGCGCCGGCCGCTCGAAGTCGAACAGCATGCCGTGGTCGGCGGCCATGGAGCGGCGGTACATCAGTCCCTTGGCGCGCTGCGCGTCGGTGCGCATCACCTCGACCTGGAAGGCATGGCGGCCGTTCTTGGCGACGATGCCGAGCGGCTCGGTCGCGGCCTGGGCGGCGGGCGCTGCCTCCTGCGCGCGGAGCGGAAGCGCCGGCAAGGCCGCCAGCGCGGCGAGGCAGGCGGCGAGGCGCAAGAACTTTGTCGCGAAGGGAAGCAGCTTTGTCGCGGAGGGAAACACGGGCACGCGGATCACCGTCAATGGGAAGCCGGAAGCGCCCCGTCGACGAGGCGGACTTCCGCCGCCATAGCACCCTTCGAGCCGTCGCCGTAGCGCACCATCACCTCCTCGCCGGGCTTCAGCTCGGCGATGCCGTAGCGGCGTAGGGTCTCCATGTGGACGAAGATGTCCGGCGTGTCGTCGCCGCGGCTGAGGAAGCCGAAGCCGCGCAGGCGGTTGAACCACTTCACCACCGCACGCTCGAGGCCGCTCGTCGGCGTGACGACTTCGTGGGTGCGCGCCATCGGCAGTTCGGAGGGGTGGAGCGCGGTGGACTGATCGAGCGAGAGCACCCGGAAGGCCTGCCAGCCGCGGGCGCGCTGCACTGCCTCGACCACGATCCGCGCGCCTTCGCTCGCGGCCTGGTGCCCGTCCCGGCGCAGGCAGGTGATGTGCAGCAGCACGTCCGCCGAGCCGTCATCCGGCACGATGAAGCCGAAGCCCTTCGAGACGTCGAACCACTTGATGCGCCCGGCGACCTCCAAGAGTTCGGCCGGACGTTCCTCCTCGGTCTCCCGCTCCATCGCGCGGTCTCGCGTCTCCGGTCATACGAAGCCCGACGGCACTTAGTTCGTGTTCGTTCGACATGTAAGCAACCCGTGCCGAATCGCGCGGCGCAATCCCGGAGCTACGTTAACAAAGTCACATTACGCGGAAAGCCCGTTTGGTCGGCAACGGGACACTTCAAATGATCATTTTTCAGAAGCATGGCGACAATGTCGCATCTCGCATGCGCCGGGTTGCCCGTCCTCTCAATTGATTTGAATGCCGTTCCGGGACGCGAGAGCGTGGCCGGACAACGGGTTAGGATCATCCGTACCGATTTCAGTGCCTTTTAGGTCTCATGCCGGGCTGATTCGATTGGCCGCAAGGCCGTCCGAGCGACCGGTCGTGTCTCGTTGCGCCTGCCCTTCGCCTCGACCGGGGAACGGTGATAGGGCGCGGCCATGCCTGCCTCCCCCGCGCCCACGCCCCCTCGTTCGAGCCGGCGGATCGATGCTCTCGACCTCGCCCGCGGCGCGGCGCTCGCGGCGATGGCGGCCTATCATGGGCTGTGGGATCTCGGATTCCTGCAGCTCACGCCGCAGAACTTCGCGCTGACCCCTGCGGGGCGGCTGGCGGCCCACGGCATCGCCGGGGCGTTCCTGCTGCTGGTGGGTGTCGGCCTCGTTCTCGCCAACGGCGACGGCGTGCGCTGGCGGCCCTTCGCCCTGCGGCTGGCGCGGATCGGCGGGGCGGCGCTCCTCATCACCCTGGCGACCTGGATCGCGTTTCCGCAGAGCTACATCTTCTTCGGCATCCTGCACTGCATCGCCGTCTCGAGCGTGCTCGGCTTGCCCTTCGTGTTCCTGCCGGTCCCGGTCACGGCGCTCGCGGCCGCCCTCGTGCTGGCGGCGCCGCACGTCGTGGGCCATCCCCTGCTCGACGCGCCGGAACTCTACTTCCTCGGCCTCGGTCGGGGGCTGCCGGACACCAACGATTGGGTGCCGCTGTTTCCCTGGTTCGGGATGGTGCTGGCCGGGATCGCGCTCGCCCGGATCGCGCGGCCGGCTTTGGCCGCGTCGTGGCTCGCCCGCTGGCGGACCCGGAACGCCGTGGCGCGCGGGGCAGCCTTTGCCGGGCGGCACAGCCTCGCCGTCTATCTCGTTCACCAGCCGGCTTTGCTCGCCCTGTTCACCGGCCTCGTCACGCTGACCGGGCCGCATCCCAAGGCCGGGCTCGCGAGCTTCCGCAAGGATTACGTGGGCAATTGCACCCGCACCGGCGGCGAGGCGCAGGCCTGCCGGATCGCCGCCCGCTGCACGGCCGATGCCCTGCGGCGCGACGGGCTCTGGGGCTCGGGCAAGCCCTATTCCGCGGAGGAGCGGGCCAAGGCGCAGGGTCTCTCGCAGCTTTGCTACGAGGCCGCGGAAGGCACCGCGGCCCCGCCGTGAGCGGATTTTTCGATCCGAAACCCCAAGCCTCTCCCTCATCCTGAGGTGCCGGCGCGAAGCGGAGGCCTCGAAGGGTGTTCCAGAAGCCGCGCGGGATCTGGAGCACCCTTCGAGGCCCGCTATCGCGGGCACCTCAGGATGAGGAGTGGATGGGGGAGCCGCCGACCGAGAGACAATCAGTCCTTGGCGCGCTCCACGTAGGAGCCGTCCGCCGTCATGATGACGACGCGGGTGCCGGTGCTGACATGCGGCGGCACCGAGGTCTTCACGCCGTTCGAGAGCAGCGCCGGCTTGTAGGACGAGGAGGCGGTCTGGCCCTTGGTGACCGGCTCGGTCTCGACGATCTCGAAGGTCATGCGCTGCGGCAGCTCGATGGTCAGCGGCACGCCGTTATGGGTCGAGAGGGTGACGGTCATGCCCTCCTGCAGGTAGGGGGCGGCGTCGCCGACCACGTCCGCGGGGACGGCGATCTGCTCGTAGCTCTCGGGGTTCATGAAGTGATACCCCTCGCCGTCCTGGTACAGGAAGGTGTGGTCGCGATCCTCGACGAAGGCGCGCTCGACCTGCTCGGTGGTGCGGTAGCGCTCGGAGATCTTCACGCCGTCGGTGATGCGGCGCATATCGAGCTGCGTCACCGGAGTGCCCTTGCCGGGGTGGATGTTCTCCGCCGTCAGGATGACGTAGAGCTTGCCGTCCTTATCGACGACGTTGCCCTTACGAAGGGTACTGGCGATCACTTTCACGAGCGTGGACCTTGGCTTGACGAGAACGGCGGCTCTTCACCGGCGTCTCGGCCGGATGAGCGGAATCATCCGCGAGGCCCTACCCTATCCGCGGCTCGGTTGCCAGCCGGAGGCTGTTTTCGCGTGAGTCACGAGTCTTCGCCCTGGTGGCATCCCGGCCTCCATGCGGATCGCCGGCCGCTGCTGCTCACCCGCAACCGCATCCTCGCGGGTTTTCGCGCGTGGTTTGCCGAGCGCGATTTCGTCGAGGTCGAAGCCGCCGCGCTGCAGGTCTCTCCCGGCAACGAGGCGCATCTCTCGGCGTTCGCCACGGAGGCGATTCTGCCCGATGGCGGCCGCGAGCCGCTCTACCTCCACACCTCGCCGGAATTCGCCTGCAAGAAGCTGCTGGCGGCGGGCGAGCCGCGCCTGTTCAGCCTCGCTCACGTTTTCCGCAATCGCGAGCGCGGCGCGCTGCACCATCCCGAATTCACGATGCTCGAATGGTACCGGGCGGGTGAGGGTTACGACGCGCTGATGCAGGACGGCGCCGCGCTACTCGCGCTCGCCGCCGAGACGGCGGGCGTGCGACGCCTGACCTTTCGTGGGCGCGAGGCCGATCCGTTCGCACCCTTCGAGCGGCTGACCCTGGCGGAGGCGTTCCAGCGCTATGCCGCCATCGATCTCCTCGCCACGGTCTCGCCCGATGGCGGCACCGACCGGGATACACTGGCCGACGCAGTGATGACCCGCGGCCTGCGGGTCGCCCCGGACGACACCTGGGCCGACCTGTTCAGCCGCGTCCTCGTCGGGCTGATCGAGCCGCATCTCGGCCAGGGGCGCCCGACCATCCTGTGCGAGTATCCGGTGAGCGAGGCAGCGCTCGCCCGGCCGAGCCCGCGCGACCCGCGCGTCGCCGAACGCTTCGAGCTCTATGCCTGCGGCGTCGAACTCGCCAACGCCTTCGGCGAACTCACCGATCCGGCCGAGCAGCGCCGCCGCTTCGAGGCGGAGATGGCGGAGAAGGCCCGCATCTACGGCGAGCGCTATCCCATCGACGAGGAGTTCCTGGACGCGCTGGCGATCATGCCCGAGGCGAGCGGCATCGCGCTCGGCTTCGACCGGCTGGTGATGCTCGCCACCGGCGCACCCCGCATCGACGACGTGATCTGGACACCGGTCCCCCGGAACCGGTCGCGGTGAGCCACGCCCTGAAGAGTGCCACGGCGCTGGCCCGCGCCGGGCTGGTGGACGCAGCTGCCCTCCCCACCCTTGAGCGGGTCGCGGCGCGCTACGCGGTCTCGGTGACCGCCGACATGGCCGAGCTGATCGACGCCAGCGATCCCGCCGACCCGATCGCCCGACAGTTCATCCCCCGCGCGGAAGAGATCGAGACGCGTCCGGAAGAGCGCGCCGACCCGATCGGCGACGACGCGCATGAGGCGGTGCCCGGCATCGTCCACCGCTATCCCGACCGGGTGCTGCTGAAGCCGCTGCACATCTGCCCGGTCTATTGCCGCTTCTGCTTCCGCCGCGAGCGCGTCGGGCCCGCCGGCCAGGGTTCGCTCAGCGAGGCGGAGTTGGCGGTGGCCTACCGCTACATCGCCGCGCATCCGGAGATCTGGGAGGTGGTGGTGACCGGGGGCGACCCCTTCGCCCTCTCGCCCCGGCGGCTCGCGGCGATCACCGAGGCGCTCGGCGCGATCCCGCATGTGCGGGTGCTGCGCTTCCATACCCGCGTACCGGTGGTCGAGCCCGCTCGCGTCGACGCGGCCCTGGTTGCCGCCCTCAAGGGGTTTTCCGGCGCGGTGTTCGTGGCGCTCCACGCCAACCATCCGCGCGAATTCACGCCGGCCGCGCGCGGGGCGATCGCCCGGCTGGTCGATGCCGGCATCCCGATGGTGAGCCAGAGCGTGCTCCTGCGCGGCGTCAACGACGATGCGGAAACGCTCGAAGCCCTGATGCGCGGCTTCGTCGAGAACCGGATCAAGCCCTACTACCTCCACCACGGCGACCTCGCGCCGGGCACCGGGCATCTGCGCACGGAGCTGCCGGAGGGGCAGGCGCTGATGCGAACCTTGCGCGGTCGCCTCTCCGGCCTCGCCCAGCCGCTCTACGTGCTCGACATTCCCGGCGGCCACGGCAAAGTGCCGGTCGGGCCGGGCTATCTTGACGCGGCGTACGAGTCCTGGCGGGTAACCGATCCGAGCGGGGCCGTTCACGCCTATCCCCCCGAGAGCGACGACGAGGACCGAGGATGACGCTGAAGCTGTGGGGGCGGGCCAGCTCCGGAAACGTGCAGAAGGCGCTCTGGGCGCTCGACGAACTCGGTCTGGCCTACGAACATATCGAGGCGGGCGGTGCGCACGGCATCGTCAATGATGCCCGCTACCGCGCGATGAATCCCAACGGCCTCGTGCCGACGCTGGAAGAGGATGGCTTCGTCCTCTGGGAGTCGAACGCGATCCTGCGCTACCTCGCCCATGCCCATGGCGGCCCGCTGGCCCTGCCGGAGGCGCCGCGCGCCCGCGCGCTCATCGACCAGTGGCTCGATTGGCAGGCCACCACCTTCACCCCGGCGATGCGCGACGCCTTTCTCCAACTCGTGCGCGTCGCCCCCGACAAGCGGGACGCGGGGGTGATCGAGGCCTCGCGGGCGGCTTCCGAGCGCTGTGCCGCCCTGCTCGATCAGCATCTCGCGGACACGGCCCACGTGGCGGGCGAGCACTTCTCCATCGCTGACATCGCCGTGGGGCTTGCCGCGAATCGCTGGTTCCAACTGCCGCTGGAGCGGGAGGAGCGCCCGAACATCCGCCGCTGGTTGGGCACACTCGCGCAACGGCCCGCCGCCTCGGCCGTTCTGTCGCTGCCGCTCACCTGATTTTTCCCCGGCGAAGCTCAGCCCGTGACGGATGCCGTGTCGAACCCCGGACGAAAGAAGACGATGTTCTTCCCGCTCTCGAAGCTGATCTTCTTCGTCCTCACGCCGTCGAACTTCCTGATCCTGCTCGGGCTCCTCGGTTGCCTCTTGCTCTTCACCGAGGCCGGCCGCGGGATCGGACGGGTGCTCACGGTCGCTAGCTTCGTCGGGCTCCTCGTCGCCGGGCTCTCGCCGCTCTCGGCCTGGACGCTGGCGCCGCTGGAGAACCGGTTTCCGAGCTTCACTGATGACGGCACGCCCGTCACCGGCATCGTCGTGCTCGGCGGGACGGTCGAGGCCGATACCTCGATCGGCCGTGACCAGATCACCGTCAACGAGGCGGGCGAGCGGGCCATCGCGCTGGCCGACCTCGCCCGGCGTTACCCGCAGGCGCGTCTCGTCTTCTCCGGCGGCGCCGGCAGCACGCGCGAGGACGCGGTCTCGGAGGCCGAGATCGTCAGCCGTTACGCCGACACGCTCGGCGTGCCGCGCAACCGCCTGATCCTGGAACAGCAATCGCGCAACACCCACGAGAACGCGGTGTTTACCGCGCGGATGGTGCAGCCGAAGCCGGGCGAGCGCTGGCTCCTTGTCACCTCCGCCTGGCACATGCCGCGCTCGATGGGCTGCTTCCGCAAGGCCGGGTTCGACGTCACCGCCTATCCGGTCGATTACCGCACCAACTGGCCGCGCGACGCCTACCGCCTCGCCAGCTTCGCCTCCACCGGTCTGGGGGAGCTCGATATCGGCGTGAAGGAGTGGATCGGGATGATCGCCTACCGGCTCACCGGCTACACCGACGCGGTGCTGCCGGCGCCGTGAACCGCCGTCACGCCCGCGGCAGGCTCAGGCGATAGATCCCGCGGAAATCGTCCGGATCCTCCACCGGCTTGCCCTTGCGCAGGATCTGCACCCGGCCCGCCTTCGTCAGCCGCACGGCGACGCGGCGGACCGGCTGCATCAGCGGGCTCCAGCCATCCGGATGCGGGCCGCCGAGCGCGCGGGCGATCTCGGAGGGGCAGCAGGTCTTGTCCGCCCCGCGCTCGCTCACGAGCCGCAGCATCGTCTCTTCGATTGCGGCTTCATCGGCCATTTGGGTCTTCCTCGGCGAGCAGAAAGGCGCGAATCCGCGAGGAGAACTGGCGCCGCCACATCACCCAGACCACGCTGGCGGTGGCGAGCATCATCACCGGCGCGCTCACGAACCAGCCGAGATAGGCCAGCGCGAACAGGAAAGCACGCTGGCCTTTGGCGAAATGCGAGCCCGCCGCCACGTTCATCGCGCCGGCCCGCTCGGCGGCGCGGAGCATCACCGCCTCGGAGGCGCCCGAGCCCTTGGGCGGGACCGCACCAATCAGGATCGCGCCGTAATTGAACAGCCGGTAGGCCCAGGCGAATTTGAAGAAGGCGTAGACGAACACCACGGCGAGCCCGGCGACCTTGATCTCCCAGGTCTGGCGGGTCGTCCCCGCGCCGAAGGGCAGCGCGGAGAACAGGTTGAGCACGTCGTCGCCCGAGCGCGAGAGCGTCAGCACCGAACCAAGTGCGATCAGCGAGGTCGAGGCGAAGAAGGCGGTGCCGTTCTGAAGCGAGGCGTTGATCGTTGTGTCCACCACGCGGTTGTCGCGGGTGATCATCTGGACGGCCCATTTGTGCCGCTGCCGATTCATGATCTGGCTGAGGCTCAGCCGGTCGCCCCGTCGCCGCTGCACGGCAAAGCTGTAGCTGGCCCAGGACGCCACGAAGAAGAGGAGCGCCGCGAAGTCGAGCGGGGAAAAGGCGTGAAGGTCCCACATGGTCAGGGCGTCGTCATCGCGGTGTCGTCTCGCCGGTCCGGGTGGGCGTGCTGCCCCGGCGGCTACAGGCCGGCGGCCCGGCGAGCAAGCCCTCGACCTGTCTAGGCGCGGATGTTGAAACCCGCGCCCGGAGCAGGCTCGGCCTCCTCGCTCACCGCGATGCCGTCGACGCGCGCCGCGAACGGACCGCGCCGGCAGGCGGCGAGCAGCGCATCGACGGCCTCGGCGGGGCCCGAGAACAAAGCCTCGACGGTGCGGTCGGGCAAGTTGCGGACCCAGCCCGCGACGCCGTGCCGGTCCGCCTGCTTCTTGGTCCAGGCGCGGTAGGACACGCCCTGCACGCGGCCGCGGATCACGATGCGGATGGTCTTGTCGTCGGTGCTCACGATGGAGGGGACTCCCGATTCCGTGCCGGAGCCGGGAGCCTCGCGCTTCCGGCTAGTGGGTGGCTATGGCGGCGAAGTCCGGCGCGGCCTCGGTGCGGCGCGCGGCTGCCGCCTGCGGATGGTCGGTGAGATACCACGCCGGCGAGATGAAGAGCACGTCGCCGCCGACGTTGCCGAAGCAGCACGGCGGAGAGCGGGCCGCCGAGGAGGTTCCAGCCGAAATCTGCGCAGTTCAAGTGCCAGGGGGCGCTTCGGCCGTGCGCGTCGCGCAGGTCAAGCCGGAGTGCGGCGCTGCCAACCGCGGATTTCCTGGAGGTAGGGCCCCGGCAGTTGGGCCGCCTGCCCCGCCGCGAGCACGGCTTCGAGATAGCCCGGCCGCGGCAGGCCACCGGCTCCGCTGCGGCCGAGATAGATCAGGGCGCGCTTCGTGCCGCCATCGGTGACGATCGGCTGATAGGCCTTCACGTAGAGGCCGCCGGCCACGCCCTCGTAGCGGTCGAGGGCCGGCACGTCGGAGAGCGCCAGTTCCCACAGCACGCCCCACACCGTGGCGCCCGGCGCGCGCATCACGGAAGCCCAGCCCTCCCGCATGATGATGAAGCGGTGCCGCGGCAGGCGACCGCGCCCGATCAGCTGCGAGGCCGGGCAGCGCTGGGCCATGGCGGCGGCGTCCATGTTGGCGCCGTAGGCGAAGTAGAGCGGCATGTCTTCGGGGCGGATGGAGTGGCGTGCCCGCGCTCCGGCGGATGCGGTCGAAGACCGAGGTGCTCCACCCCCGATCCTTGTCGTGCGTTTCCAGCCCGGACGTTCGGCGGAGGGGGAGCGGTCGTGCAGATCGCGAAATCGTCGCGCTGCCCGACCGCTTGGCTCACGCCGGCAGGCGCGTCCTGCGATCAGGCGAATTCCAGGATCACGGCATCGACCGCGAGGCTGTCGCCTTCCTTGGCGGCGATCTTGGAGATGGTGCCGTCGCGTTCGGCGCGCAGCACGTTCTCCATCTTCATCGCCTCGACGATAGCCAGTGGCTCGCCGTTCTTCACCTCCTGGCCCTCGCTGACCATGATCTGCTTGACCAGGCCGGGCATCGGGCAAAGGAGCTGCTTGCCGGAGCCGGCATTCTCCTTGACCGGCATCAGGTCGGCGAGTTCGGCCTCGCGGCGGGTGAAGACCCGCGCTTCCGCCGCCGCGCCCGCATGCTGCAGGAACACGCCGTTGAGGAGCGGACGCACCTGGATCGCGACCGACTGATCGCCGACCGTGCCGCTCCAGACCGGCGCACCGGGGCGCCACGCGCTGCGCACGGGGGCTGTCGTGCCGTCGTCAAAGGTGACGAGGAGGTCGTCGCCGTCAGGATCGACGGTGACGTTGAAGCGCTGGCCGGAGAGCACCACCACGCGCTCGCGCTGGAAGGTCAGCAGGCTCGGGTCGCGCATCTGGCCGGAGATGCCGCGCTTGCGGATGTTGAGCTTGTGGTCGATCGCCGCCGCCACCGCCGCGAGCCGATGGGCCACCGGCCCCTCGGGCTCGGGCGCGATGAAGCCTTCCGGGAACTCTTCCTTGATGAAGCCCGTCGAGAGCCGGCCGTCGCGCCAGCGGGGATGGGCCATCAGGGTGGCGAGGAAGGGGATGTTGTGGCGGATGCCCTCGATTGCGAAGGCGTCGAGCGCGGTCGCCTGCGCGTCGATGGCCTCCAACCGGGTCGGCGCCCAGGTTACGAGCTTGGCGATCATCGGATCGTAGTGGATCGCGATCTCGCCGCCTTCCTCCACGCCGGTATCGTTGCGTACGATCGCCCCGCCGAGCGGACCTTCCTCCGGCGGCTGGTAGGTGGTTAGCCGGCCGATCGAGGGCAGGAAGTTGCGGGTCGGATCCTCGGCATAGACGCGGCTCTCGACCGCCCAACCGTCGAGCTTCACCTGATCCTGCGTCAGCGGCAGCTTCTCGCCGGCGGCCACCCGGATCATCAGCTCGACGAGGTCGAGCCCGGTGATCATCTCGGTGACCGGGTGCTCCACCTGCAGGCGGGTGTTCATTTCGAGGAAGTAGAACGACTTGTCCTGGCCGGCGACGAACTCGACGGTGCCGGCGGAGTCGTAATTCACGGCCTTGGCCAGCGCGACCGCCTGCTCGCCCATCTTGCGGCGTGTCTCTTCGTCGAGAAGCGGCGACGGCGCCTCCTCGATGACCTTCTGGTTCCGGCGCTGGATCGAGCACTCGCGCTCGCCGAGATAGATCACGTTGCCGTGCTTGTCGCCGATCACCTGGATCTCGATGTGGCGTGGGTCGGTGATGAACTTTTCCACGAAGACGCGGTCGTCGCCGAAGGAGGACGAGGCCTCGGACTTGGCGCGGGCGAAGCCCTCGGCGACCTCGCCGGCCGATTCGGCGATGCGCATACCCTTGCCGCCGCCGCCCGCCGACGCCTTGATCATCACCGGATAGCCGATCTCATTGGCGATCGTCACGGCGTGCTCGGGGCTCTCGATCACGCCGAGGAAGCCGGGCACCGTCGAGACCTCGGCCGCAGCCGCGGCCTTCTTCGATTCGATCTTGTCGCCCATGGCGGCGATGGCACCCGGATTGGGGCCGATGAAGACGATGCCCGCTTCCGCCAGCGCCTTGGGGAAGGACTCGCGTTCGGAGAGGAAGCCGTAGCCCGGATGGACCGCCTGGGCGCCGGTCTGCTTGCAGGCGTCGATGATCTTTTCGATCAGAAGGTAGGACTGCGCGGCGGGTGCCGGGCCGATATGCACCGCCTCGTCGGCCATCGCGACGTGGACCGCATCACGGTCGGCGTCCGAATAGACCGCCACCGTCTTGATGCCCATTTTCTGGGCCGTCTTGATGATACGGCAGGCGATTTCGCCCCGGTTGGCAATCAGGATCTTATCGAACATCGCAGCCGCTTCTTGAGGGTGACTGTCCCGGCCTGCCCCTCCCGAAGGCAAGCCCGAACGCATCCCGATAAAGCACTTATGCGAGAGACGGAAGCTGTGCTGCACTCCCCAAAAGGCCAGCTTCGGTGAAATCCGATTGAAGGGCCGTCAATTCGAATTTCGATGGGGCTCGGATGCTAGCCGTGGGGCCGATGCCGTTGGCGCATCTGGGCTCAAAACTGAATTCATCATGCAGCGCAGGGCATGCGACCGGTGCTGCACGCGGAGGCCTTGGCGGTTGCGCTCTTCGTCGTCGCGCTCTTGGCCTTGAGGGCGAAGGCGATCAGCGTCTCGTCGCTGGTCTCGGCCTCGCGCACGATCTCCATGGCGATGCGGCTGCCCAGCGCAGTCGGGCCCTTGCGGCCGGCGATGGAGGCGGAGAGCCAGGCGGACATCTCGCGGGTGATGATGCCGGTGGGGCGCTCGCCGTAGACGGCGAAGTTCACGACTTCCACCGTGACGAAGGTGGAGAAGCCCTCGTGGGTGTCGGCGACGGCGCGGTCGAGCGCCAGCAGCAGGTCGGCCTCTTCGCGGCCCATGATGCCGTCGGGGAGGATGTCGCGGGCGAGTTCGCGAACGTCGTCCTGGTTCAGGCTGCCGGCGTCGACGATGCGGGTGCAGAACAGTTCAAGCGCAGTGTTGGTCATGGTCTGGTGCCTTTCGAGCTGGTTGTCGCCGGTGTTCGTCCGTGTCTGTGCTGACATTACGGACCGACAACGCTCGAAGAGGTTAATGGCCAAATCTGAACCCGTGTTCAGGTAAACGGCTGCTCACGATTAAGCCTTTCGAAAAGCTTGCTGGACCGAAGTAAGACTCTCTTCAGCGAACCACGACCTTCGTCCCGACCGGCACGCGCTCGTAGAGGTCCATCACGTCCTCGTTGAGCATGCGGATGCAGCCCGAGGAGACCGCCTGCCCGATCGTCTCCGGCTCGTTGGTGCCGTGGATGCGGTAGAGCGTGTCCTTGCGATTCTGCGCGAGATAGAGCGCGCGGGCGCCGATCGGGCTGAACGGGCCGCCCTCCAGGCGCGACGGCAGATCGGGGTGGCGGCCGATCATGTCCGGGGCGGGGTTCCAGTCCGGCCATTCGAGTTTGCGGTCGATCTCGGCCCGGCCGGTCCATGCGAGACCCGCCCGCCCCACCGAGACGGGGTAGCGCATCGCCTTGCCGTCGGGCTGCACGAGGTAGAGCCACCGCTCGGCCGTTTCGACGACGAGGGTGCCCACAGGCTCCCGGGTCGCGAAATCGACGGTGGTGCGGGTCAGCGCCGGATCGAGGGGCGCTTTCGGCGCGAGCTTCATCCAGGCGGCATCCCGCTCCGGCCCCGGCGGAAGCGGTGGAACGGCGGGCAGTTCGGCGACGATGGGGACGGGTTGTGCGACCTGTGCCGTCTGTGACTGGCAGGCCGCCAGGGGCATGAGGCCCACGAGAAGCGCGAGGGCGGGCGAAGGGCGCATGACGGGTGGCCGGTCGTTCGAAGAAAGCCACCGCAGGTTGAAGGCGCGTTTGTGGCCAAGCTTGGACCGCGATACGGCCGGTTGTGGACGAGATCGATCCGAGTCCCTGTCCCGGTTTGCGTTGTTGCGCGCGGGCGCCAAGATCGACAAGTTCGAGAAAACAAGAGCGGTGGCAGGTCCGGCGCAAGATCGGGCGCACCGCATCGGCAACAACACGCTCGCCCCGCTTTCGCAGGGCGGCACGTGACGAGGCGGGACGCCCAAAAGGCATCACCGTCTTGGGCACCGGGAGAAACGGCCCTGAGCACCCTCTACGTCACCCATCCGAGCGCGGTCGAACACGTGGTCCCGACCGGCCATCCAGAGCGACCGGCCCGCATGCAGGCGGTCGAGCGCGCCCTCGAGGACGAGCGCTTCGCCGCCCTGGTACGCTGCCACGCCCCGAGGGCGGAGGCTGCGGTCGCCGAACTCGTCCATCCGGCGTCCTACGTCGAGACCATCGTCGCGGCCTCGCCCGACGAGGGCTTCTTTCAGATCGATGGCGACACGCTGATGTCGCCGGGCTCGCTCAACACCTGCCTGCACGCCATCGGCGGGTCGAACCACGCCGTCGATGCGGTGATGAAGGGCGAGTGCGCCAACGCCTTCGTCGCCATGCGCCCGCCCGGCCACCACGCCGAGCGCGACCGCGCCATGGGCTTCTGCCTGTTCAACCACGCGGCGATCGCCGTGCGCCACGCCCAGAAGGCGTTCGGCGCCACCCGCGTCGCCCTGGTGGATTTCGACGTCCACCACGGCAACGGCTCGCAGGACATCTTCTGGGCCGACAAGACGGTGATGTACGCCTCGACCCACCAGATGCCGCTGTTTCCGGGCTCCGGCGCCACGGGTGAGCGGGGCGACCACGACACCATCGTCAACGCGCCGCTCAAGGCGTTCGACGGCAGCGAGTTGTTTCGCGAAGCCTTCGAGGCGCGCATCCTGCCGCGGCTCGATGCCTTCGCACCCGACCTGATCGTGATCTCGGCGGGGTTCGACGCGCACAAGCTCGATCCACTGGCCAACATCCAGCTCGACGAGGCGGATTTCGGCTGGGCGACGCGGCGGCTGATGGAGGTCGCCGACCGCCATGCCGGCGGTCGCGTCGTGTCGATCCTCGAGGGCGGCTACAGCCTCGACGGCCTCGCCCGCTCGGTTGCCGCGCACATGGATGCGTTGATGGGGCGGTGACGGGCACCGCCCCGGCCGGATAGCCTACCCCGTGCACCGGGATCAGGGTGATGAGCACGGCGTTGGCGGACAGAAAGTTCCGGCGACGCGGCTCAGCGCCGGCCCTCAGCCCTCCAGCGGCTCGTCGCTGACCAGCTCGATGCCGAAGCCCGACAGGCCGACATAGGAGCGCGCCGACGAGGACAGGTTGCGGATCGAGACGACGCCGAGATCGCGCAGGATCTGCGCGCCTAAGCCCACTTCGCGCCACTGGCGCACGCGCTGCGCCTCGGCGCCCTCTTCCTCCGCGTAGCGGTTGAGCGGCACGCCCGCGGTGCCGTCGCGCAGATAGACGAGGATGCCGCGGCCCTCCTTGGCGAAGCGGCGCATCACGCTCTCGATCTGCCCCCCGCCCTCGATCACGTCGGCGACGACGTTGGAGCGGTGCAGGCGCACCGGCATGTTGCGGCCGTCGCCGATGGCGCCGTGGACGAAGGCGAATTGCTGGATCGGCTCGAACGGCGTGACATAGGCGTAGCCGGTCATCGCCCCGAACTCGGTCTTTACCGGGAAGGTGCCGACCCGCTCGACCAGCCGGTCGCGGGCCTGGCGGTAGGCGATGAGATCGGCCACCGAGACCCGCTTGAGGCTGTGCTGCTCGGAAAAGGCGTCGATCTGCGGCCCCTTCATCACGGTGCCGTCGTCGTTGGCGAGTTCGCAGATCACGCCGACCGGCGGCAGACCCGCGAGCTTGCACAGATCGACCGCGGCTTCCGTATGCCCGGAGCGCATCAGCACGCCGCCGTCGCGGGCGATGAGCGGGAAGACGTGGCCCGGCCGCACGAAGTCGCCCGCGCCCATATTGCCGTTGGCGAGCGCGCGCACCGTGTTGCAGCGCTGCTCGGCCGAGATGCCGGTGGTGAGACCGTGGCGGACATCCACCGTGACGGTGAAGGCGGTGCCGAGCGGCGCGTCGTTCGAGGCCACCATCGGGTCGAGATGGAGACGGCGTGCCTCGTCCAGGGTGATCGGCGCGCAGACGATGCCGCAGGTGTTGCGGATGATGAACGCCATTTTCTCCGGCGTGCAGAGCGAGGCGGCGACGACGAGGTCGCCCTCGTTCTCACGATCGTCGTCGTCGGTGACGACGACGATCTCGCCGCGGGCGAAGGCTTCGATGGCCTCGGTGACGCTGCAATGGGGCACGGGCTTCGTCTCGTTCAGCGGTTCGAAAAGAGTCGTTACACCAATCGACGATCCCCCATCCACCGCCTCACCCTGAGGCCGCTTCGCGGCACCTCAGGGTGAGGGGATCGATGGGAGATCGTGCGTTCTCACGGGCGCTCGCCGTTCTGCCCGCGATGGCGAAGAGTGTGGTCGGCCAGCACGCAGGCCATCATCGCCTCGGCGACGGGGACGGCGCGGATGCCGACGCAGGGGTCGTGGCGGCCCTTGGTGATGAGATCGATCTCAGCCCCGTCGCGGTTCACGCTCTGGCGCGGCGTCAGAATCGAGGAGGTCGGCTTCACGGCAAAGCGCACCACCACCGGCTCGCCCGACGAGATGCCGCCCAGGATGCCGCCGGCATGGTTGGCGAGGAAGCGCGGGCGGCCATCATTGCCGACGCGCATCTCGTCGGCATTCTCCTCGCCGCGGAGGGCTGCGGCCGCGAAGCCATCGCCGATCTCGACGCCCTTGACCGCGTTGATCGACATCATCGCCGCCGCCAGATCCGCGTCGAGCTTGCCGTAGATCGGTGCCCCGAGCCCGGGCGGCACGCCTTCGGCCACCACCTCGATCACCGCGCCGACCGAGGAGCCGTCCTTTCGGATTGCGTCGAGATAGGTCTCGTAGAGCGCCGCCGCCTTCGCGTCAGGGCAGAAGAACGGATTTTGGCCGACCTGCTCCCAGTCCCAGTTCGCGCGGTCGATGGCGTGCGGCCCCATCTGCACCAGGGCAGCGCGGATGGTGATGCCGGGGATGACCTTGCGCGCCACCGCGCCGGCCGCGACCCGCGCGGCGGTCTCGCGGGCGGAGGAGCGTCCGCCGCCGCGATAGTCGCGGATGCCGTACTTGGCGTCGTAGGTGAAGTCGGCGTGGCCGGGGCGGTAGCTGTCGCGGATCTCGGAATAGTCTTTTGAGCGCTGATCGGTGTTCTCGATCATCAGCGCGATCGGCGTGCCGGTGGTGAGCTGCCGCCCGCCGGTGCGGTCGTCGCTGAACACGCCGGACAGGATCTTCACCTGATCGGGCTCGCGCCGCTGCGTGGTGAAGCGCGACTGGCCGGGCTTGCGCCGGTCGAGCTCCGCCTGGATGTCCTCGGCTTCCAGCGCGAGGCCGGGCGGGCACCCGTCCACCACGCAGCCGAGCGCCACCCCGTGGCTCTCGCCGAAGGTGGTGACGCGGAACAGGTGGCCGAAGGTGTTGTGCGACATGGCGCGCGTGCCTTAGCGCGGGTTGCGGGGCGGCACAAATTTCGGCCGATTGCCGAGCCACCGAGAAGCCACCTGCGTATCGCGGTGTTGCTGGTTCGTAGCCTATGGACTACATTTCGATATGCCGGACATCATCCGCACCCGAACGTTCGCGGATTGGCTCAAGGGGCTTCGGGACGATCGCGCAAAGGCACGGATCGCGTTGCGGATCGATCGTCTCGCACTCGGCCATGAGGGTGATTCGAAAGCTGTCGGCGGTGGTGTCAGCGAATTGCGGATCGACTACGGACCGGGCTACCGGATCTACTTCACGTATCGTGGCAAGACCCTGGTCGTCCTTCTGTGCGGCGGGGACAAGGCGAGCCAGAAGCGCGACATTTCCCGAGCGAAGACCTTGGCGACGATGCTGGACGGAACGGAATGATGACGGAAACCAGCCCCTACGACTCGGCCGAATTCCTGGAAAGCGATGAGGCGGTTGCCGAGTATCTGGCTGCGGCCATCGAAGAAGGAGACGCTGCGCTGTTTCGCCGGGCGCTCGGTGTCGCGGCCCGCGCGCGTGGCATGACCCAGATCGCTCGCGAGACAGGTTTATCGCGGGAAAGCCTCTATCGGGCGTTGTCGGACGACGGCAACCCGAGCCTCGACACGGCTCTGCGCGTCCTCAATGCCTTGAACGTCCGCCTGACGGCATCGGTCACCTCTCCTCACTGATCGGCTCGGCATTGCGCCGAGACGTTGCCGTCGAGCCCCGCCCCGTGCCTTCAGTGCCCGATAGGCGGCGAGGCCGGTGGCGAGGTCGGCGCGCAGGCGCCGCTCATCGCCGAGGTCAGCGAGATCGTAGGTCAGGCCGAGGATGTGGGCGGCCTCGTAGCCCTCGGGCAATTCACCCGCGCTGCCGAGGGTGATCGCCGAGGCCGGCAGGACATCTGAAAAATCGGAGAGCCGTTCCCGCAGCCGCGCCCCGCAGGCGCGCAGGTGATCGCCCGAGCGCGGCCCGTGCTCGCGGATCGCTGCCACGGTTCCTTGCGCCAGCGAGAGATGCACCGCCTCCCGGTGCGCGGGGAATAGGTAGACGAGGTAGTAGCCACGGGTGGCGCTCGTCGTAACGGCGGGGTCGAACACCGCAAGCCACGGCACCGCGGCCCAATGGCTGCCGCGGCCGGGGCTACCCTTGACGAGGAACGGCCCGTCGAGAGGCGCGAGGACCCGGCGCAGCTCGTCCGGCGCGCCTTTTCGGATCACGTGCGCGAGCGGATGTCCGGCCGGCGGGTCGGTACGCGCGAGCGGGTATTCCTCGACGATGCGGCGCAAGGCGTGGCCAAGGCTCACGAGAAGAACTCAGGGCTCGGAGACGATCCCACCCGTGACCGGCGCAGCGACGCCCGTGGTCGTCGGGTAGGTTAGCGGCAGGCCTTCCAACGAGCGCAGCGCGAGGTAGGCGAAGGCCTGGGCCTCCAGAAAATCCGACGACCAGCCGATCGCGTCGGCGTTCAGGACTTCCGCCGCGAGGAGCCGTTCCAGCATCACCATCAGCGTGCGGTTCCTCGCGCCCCCGCCCCCGACGATCCAGCGGGTCGGGCGCTCGCTGGCGAAGGCGAGACTGCGGGCGACGGCGTGGGCGGTGAAGGCGGTGAGCGTCGCCGCGCCGTCCTCGACCGTGAGATAGCCGGCGAGCCGATGCGAGAACCAGTTGCGGTCCAGCGATTTTGGCGGCGCGCGCAGGATCAGCGGATGGCCGAGCAGGTTTTCGAGCAGGTCTTCATCCACCGTGCCGCGGGCGGCGGTGGCGCCGTCCTCGTCGAAATCCTGGCCCGTGCGCTCCTTCATCCAGTCGTTGATCGGCCCGTTGCCCGGCCCGGTATCGAAGGCGAGCATGTTGCCGCCGGAATCGATCAGGGTGGCGTTGGCGAGGCCGCCGATATTGAGGATGCCGAGCGGGCCGGTGAAGCCCGCGGCCTCGGCCAGCGCCTTGTGGAACACCGGCACCAGCGGCGCGCCCTGGCCGCCCTGCGCCACGTCGTTGGCGCGCATGTCGGACACGACGCGGATGCCGAGACGCTTGGCCAAAGTCGCGCCGTCGCCGATCTGGACCGTGAGGCCGAGCTTCGGCCGGTGAATCACGGTCTGACCGTGGAAGCCGACGACGTCGATATCCGCGGGCCGAAGGTCGTTCTGCGCCAGGAACGCTTCGATCGCCTCGGCATGGGCGCGGGTGACGAAATCTTCCGCCTCCGCAAGGCGTCCCGGCCGGTCGGTGCGTGCCCGCAGCCCTTCCGCGTCACGGGTCGCCTCCCGCAGCAGCACCTTCTCGGCCTCCGCGTAGCCGCGATAGCCCGTCGGCCCGAGCGGCGCGACGAGACCGTTGGCGGATTTGACGAGGCGGATGCGCGCACCATCGCTCTCGATCAGCGCCACGTCGATCCCGTCGAGAGACGTGCCGCTCATCAAGCCGATCGCGCGCTTCATCGCCATGGCCGCCCCTGTTCCCCAAAATCCGGGCTCGTGCCTTTCGCGGCCTGCCCTGCTAAGAGCGCGCGCGAGCGCTTCCCCTCGCGGGATAGCATTGCGGCCGCGCCCCTGTCGCGCCGCCAAACCATCCGAGACCGATCACCATGACCGCCGAGAGCTTCGCGCCGAAATCCGACTTCATCCGGGTGCTGCAGGAGCGCGGCTACATCCATCAGGCCTCGGACCTTGCCGGCATCGACGCCCTGGCGGCGGAAGGGGGGCTGACGACCTATACCGGCTACGACTGCACGGCGGCCTCGCTCCATGTCGGCCACCTGCTCTCGATCATGATGCTGCACTGGCTGCAGAAGACCGGTGGCAAGCCGGTCGTGCTGATGGGCGGGGGCACCACCCGCGTCGGCGATCCTTCGGGGCGCGACGAGACGCGCAAGATCCTGACGCTGGAGCAGATCGAGGCCAACAAGGAAGGCATCAAGCAGACCTTTTCGCGCTTCCTCTCCTTCGGTGAGAGCGGAAACGGCGCGGTCATGGTCGACAATGCCGAGTGGCTGACGAAGCTCAACTACATCGAGATGCTGCGCGACATCGGCCGGCACTTCTCGGTCAACCGCATGATGTCGATGGACAGCGTGCGGATGCGCCTGGAGCGCGACCAGGAGCTGTCGTTCCTCGAATTCAACTACATGATCCTGCAGTCCTACGACTTCGTGGAGCTGAACCGCCGCTTCGGCACCCGCCTGCAGATGGGCGGGTCCGACCAATGGGGCAACATCGTCAACGGCATCGATCTCGGCCGCCGCATGGGCACGCCGCAGCTCTACGCCCTGACCTGCCCGCTCCTGACCACGTCGTCGGGCGCCAAGATGGGCAAGACCGCGGCCGGTGCCGTCTGGCTCGATGCCGGGATGCTCAGCCCTTACGATTACTGGCAGTTCTGGCGGAACACGGAGGATGCCGATGTCGGCCGCTTCCTCAAGCTGTTCACGCTGCTGCCGCTCCCCGAGATCGAGCGCCTCGCCGCGCTCCAGGGCGCCGAGATCAACGAGGCCAAGACGGTCCTCGCCACGGAAGCGACGGCGCTGATGCATGGCCCGGACGCCGCCGCCGCCGCCGCCGAAACCGCCCGGAAAACCTTCGTCGAAGGCACGCTGGCGCAGTCGCTGCCGACGATTCCCGTGCCGCCCGCGGTGCTTGAGGCGGGCCTCGGCGTTCTCACCGCCTTCGGGCCGGACTACGCCAAGCTCGTCCCTTCGACCAGCGAGGCGCGCCGCCAGATCAAGGGCGGCGGCCTGCGGATCAACGACGTGCAGGTGAGCGACGAGAAGGCGGTGCTGCGAACTGAAGACCTGACGGCGGAGGGCGTGGTCAAGCTCTCGTTCGGGCGCAAGAAGCACGTGCTGCTGCGGCCGGAATAGCTGATTCGCCCAGCTAGGGGCCCGTACCACGGGCCCCTGATCGCTTCCGCGTCCCGCGCCTCAGGCGGCCTGAAGCCCGCGCACACGGGCGAAGCCGACCATCTTGCGTGCCTCTTCGTCCCAGAGCGCCAGCTTCAGGCAGCGCAGGCTGTCGCGCAGGGTCAGGCGGCCCACCCGACCGAGAACCTCGTGGCCGTCGAGGCATTCCTGCAGCCGGTAATTCGGGATGCGGCTGTTGAGGTGGTGGACGTGGTGCAGGCCGACATTGCCGGTGAACCACTGAAGAACCCGCGGCAGCGCGTAGTAGGAACTGCCGCCGAGCGCCACGCGATGGAAGTCCCAGGCGTCGGCCTCTTCCCAGACGGTCTCCTCGTACTGGTGCTGGACATAGAACAGCCAGCCGCCGACCCAGGCGGCGACGGCGATCACCGGCAGGAACACCCAGAGCACCGGCCCGATGCCGCCGACGGCCAGCGCCAGTACCGCAAAGGCCGCAAGGAGCACGGCGTCGAGCGCCAGCACATCGCGCCATGCCGTCCGCCACGGGAGCCCGACGCCGGTGGGCAGGCGCTGCAAGATGAGAAAGTTGATCGGAGAGCCAAGCACGATCAGGATGAGCGGATTGCGGTAGAGGCGGTAGCGCAGCCGGCCCCAGCGCGGCAGCGCGAGGTATTCGCGCACGGTCAAGGTGTGGACGTCGCCCGTGCCGCGGCGGCTGAGATCGCCGGTCGTGGCATGATGCAGGGCATGCGCGCGCTTCCAGCTGTCGTAGGGCGTCACCGTCAGCAGGCTGAGGGCGCGGCCGAGCCAATCATTGCCCCGGCGTGACGGCAGGAACGAGCCGTGCCCACAATCGTGCTGGATGATGAAGAGCCTCACCAGGAGGCCGCCCGCGGGCACCGCCAGCGGCAGGGCGAGAAGGGCGTAGCCGTTCGCCGCCGCGACGAGCATTACCGCGCAGAGGATCAGGTAGGGCAGCAGCGTATCGGCCACCTGCCGAAAAGCCATCCGGGGTATCGGTTCGCGGAACGCGGCGCAGTGTCGGGCCACCTCCCGCGCGAGCTTCGCGTCCTCGGTTCGGGCGTCCTCGTCCGCGAGCGGGCCTTGCGCGGTCGGGTTCAATGGTGCGGCGATCACAGCGACCGGCAATCCTGTTCGTCGAGCGCCTTGCGAGGCGGGATAGGCGTGAAAAGGAGCCGATCGCGTGATGCGACCGGGCCGCTGCGGTCGGTCCCGCTTCCACGGTCCGAACGGGTCTTGATTGAGGTTCCGGCCAAGCCGGTCCGAGGGTGCGACCCGCTCGGCCCTGCGCCGTGATCTCACGGGGATTGGGACGGAAGGATGACTTTCCCCGCCCTTCGAAGGACGCTGCGATGAGCGCCGGACGTGGATGGAGGACTTGGACGCGGGAGCCGTCACCGGTCAGGCCGTTCGAACCGGTTGGCCTCAAGGCCGTATGCGAAAGGCCGATCCTTGAAAAGGCGCGACTTGAAGCACCGTCCCACCGCCGATCCGCCCCGCGCGGATTTTCGATACGGGCTCTTCGTGGGCTCTGTCGCGTGCGTCATCCGGCTCAACGCTCTCACTGAGGGTGCGACGCCGCCGAGCGCTGTTGTGCCGCAGCGGGCCCGATCAAAGCCGGCTCTCGGCGCAGTTCGGATATCGTCCGCTCGATCATCCGCTCCCAAGCCCGGCCGGCCTCTCCCTACGGTCAGGACGGCGGAGTTTCCGAACCCTACCGCTCGGGCCCGCCCGGCCCGGCGCCGTTGGCGAACGTGTCGCCGCTTCCGGCGCCGAACAGTTTTCGCAGGAAGCCGGGGGCGACCGCCGAGAGCGGGTTCACGTTGACGGTCGGTTTGGCGATCGGTCCCGAGACGTTGAAGTTCACCGCGAACAGGCCTTCGTTGCTGCCGCCCGCCAGCAGCGGCCCGAACAATGGCACCTGCGCCACCACGTTGTTGAGCCCGTAGAGCGGCACGAAGGTGCCGTCGATCTGCGTGCGCTCCTTGGCCGTGTCGAGCCAGCCGGTTGCGGTGAAGCCCATCGCCGCGTTCGAGATCGCCGCGTCGGAAAAGCTCACCCGCGGGCCGCTGCGGGTGAAGTTCGCGCGCATCTTGTCGAAGCCGACATCGTTGGCGTTCGGGGCGGCGCGCCGTCCGTCCGAGGGCGGCGGGGCCTGGGCGACGATGCTCGACAGGGCCGGCTCGTTGCGCAGGGCAAAGTCCTTGATCTGGACCACGCCGGCCTGCGGGCCGTCGTTGAGGTAGACGTTGAGCGCGAGCCGCCCGCCATACATCCGCTTGTAGATGTCGAGGAAGCGCAGCGTCGCGCCGGAATCGGCGGAATCAAGGGTGAGCAGCGGTGCGCCGCGCTCGCTTCGGACAACGGCGCTGAGCGGGGAACCGCCGAAACGGCCCTTGAACTGGGCGGCGCGCAGATCACCGCCCTTGAAGCTCGCCTTCAGCGTCGCGTTGGTGAGCGACTCGCCATTGAAGCCGGAGACGATGTTGGCGGCGACATCCGCCTCGATGTCCTTGCCAGGCTCTTTGCCGCCCTTGTCGTCGCCGCTCGTCATGCCCTTGAGGAAGGGCCGCGCATCGACGACGGCGCCCTTCACTGCGACCTTGTAGGTCGAGCCGGCCCGGTCGAGGCTGACGCGCATGTCGTCGCCCGGCGAGAGCTTGAGCGCGGTCAGGTCCGCCCGTTCGAGATTGCCTTCGGCCGAGATCGTGGCGCTGCCGCGGGCGAGCGCGGGGGCGGCGTCGAGGGTGATGTCGCGCAGCTCTATGCCGCCGCCCGCCGCCTCCACCAGGGTGAAGCCGAGGCGCCCGGCCTTACCCGCGGGCTTGCTCCAGCCGGGCATCAGACCGTTGATCGAGGCGCGGGTCAGGTCCGCTTCGACCCGGGCCGGCGGCTTGCCGGCGGAGGCGGGGCGCCCCACCGGCAACACGACGCGGGCCGGGATGACGCCGCCGAGCTGTGGCGCGGTCGGCAGGCCGCGCTTGGCCCGGAAGGCGTCGTCGAGGTTCAGGCTCACCACCGCCTCGCCGGGGGCGCCGGGCTTGGGCTGCTTCAGGTCGATGGCCACGGCGGCGCCGAGCAGCCGCCCATCGCCCTTGAGAGCGAAGCCGCTGCGGTCGAAGGAGAGGGTGAAGCGGCCCGCCTCGAAGCGGTCCTTGCCGACCGCCCTGTCCATGCTGAACTCGGTGATCGAGCCGGTGAGCGTCACCGGCATCTCGGCGAGATCGGGCACGTGCTTGAGGTTGATCGGCACGTCGATGCGCAGATCCGCCTTGCCCTTCAGCGTGGCCGGATCGATGTCGGCGCCCGTGATTCCCTTGAACATCGGGGTTTCGAGGAGCGCGGCCAGCGAATCGACGGAGCCGGACAGCCGCAGGCCGAGCTGGGCGATGATCTTGTCCGGCTGCGGATCGCGGATCAGGAAGGACGCGTCCGAGATCGTCAGGGCCCGCGTGTCGGAGAGGCGGATCTCGGCGGTGGCGTTCTGGATCGTCGTGGTGCGGCCGGTGATCGTGCCGGTGACCCGGCCGTGGCTCAGGGGCGGCGCGTCCTGAGAGATGGTCAGGCCGGCATCCGAGACCGCGAAGGTCACGTTGAGCGCGGCATCCGGCATCGGGTCGCCACGGGTCGCCGCAGCGAGTTCCGGTCCGCTCATGTCGATCTGGATGTCGGCTTGATCGAGGCGTCCGCCGCGCAGCTCGTCCACGAGGTAGTTGCGCACGCCCGGCGCGATGTTCTCGGGCCAGAGCCGCATGGCCTTGCGGCCGTCGGTGTTGCTGGCGACGATGTGCAGGGTGATGCCCTCGTCGTCGGCCCGCGTGCCGACCGTCCCGCTTAGGCGGCGCGTGCAGGCCGTCGCCCGCCAGCGCGATCGACTCGATGTTCACGCCCCCCGCCCGGCCGGTGATCCGCCCGCTGATCTCGCCGATGCGGAAGGACGGGTCGCTGCGGGCGGCGCCGCGCAGCAGCGCATCCTTGCCGGCGAAATCGAGCGTCCAGGCGTCCACGGCATCAGGCGGACCGATGGCGAAGGCGCCGGTCAGGTGGGCGTCGTTGCCGCCGCCCTTGTAGTCGATGGCGGAGATGGCGAGCGCGCGCCGCGCCTCGTCCCAGCTCGCCTCGGCGCGCAGCTCGTCGATGACGACCGGGTTGAAGTCCTTCTCGTCGATGAGGAGCGTGCCGCCGCCGGTCTTCACCTCGGCCTTCATCGTCTCGATGCGGCCGCCCGACAGCGCCACGTCGGCTCGGGCCGAGAGCTTGAGGTCGGTCTCCACCGGCATCTTCGAATGGCCGGACAGCAGCAGCAGATCGGTGATGGGCAGGTCGTCCAGGGTGATGACGCCCGCGCGCCGCCCCTCCCCCGCCTCGTGGACGCGCCCGCCGAAGCGCCACTCGCCGTGGGGCCCGTCGATGCGCAGCTCGAACACCCGCGAATCGTCGCTGGTGCCGCGGCGGAACAGGCCGTTCACCCGTTCGAAGGTGGCTTGGTGCCGGGCGTCGTCGACGAGGGTCAGGCGTCCGTTGGTGATCCGCGCCCGGTCGAGGGCGCCGATGACACCGGCCGGATCGAGCACCACGCCGAAGATCGAGGCGACCGCCGCCGAGACCGGCGAGACGGTGCCGCGGGCGGCGTCCACGCTCGGCAGGGTATGGGGCTTGGCCGCCTCCCCTGCTCCATCCCCCTGCGTCGGTGACGAGGCGGCGAAGGCGATGGACCCGTCGTCGTGGACGAGGGCGGTCATCTCGATGTCGCGGAATTCGATGGAGCGCGGCTGGACCGAGAGGCGCAGCAGGCTCCACGTATCGAGGCTGACCACCGCGAGCGGGGCGCGCACCACCAGCGCGCCCTCTGGGTTGAAGATGTCGAGCCCGCCGACCCGGAGTGCCAGCGAGGATTCGCTGTCGAGTTCGAGCGCAGAGTCGCGCAGCGCTACGCGCCAGCCCGGCCCGAAGCGGCCCGCCACCGCCTCGGCGACCTGATGCGTCAGTCCGTCGATGCGCAGCGGCCCCTGGGACAGCCGCAGGGCGACGAGCCCGCCGCCGAGACCGAGCAGGAAGACGACGAGCAGCGCGCACCAGAGCACCGGCCGCCGCCGACGGCGACGCGCTTTGCGCGGCGCAGCTGCAGGCGCCTCGACCGCCTGCTGGAGCAGGGTCCTGGCCGTTTCCTGATCCATCACTCGTTCGCTGCTACACCCGTAGGTTCGGGCGAAGGTCCGTTTGCCGCGGCGGCTTTCCTCAGGATTCAAGCCACTCCGGCATGGCGTCCCCGGAGGTCTGCGTGCATGGGATCAGGCACACCATCAATCGGCCGAAAGGAAGGCGAAATGCCGCTAGAGACCGGCAATGCCGCGCCCCTGTTCTCGTTACCCGGAGCGGGCGGCGAGACCATCTCTCTCGAGAGCCTGCGCGGTCACAAGATCGTGCTTTATTTCTACCCCAAGGACGATACGAGCGGTTGCACCCTCGAGGCGCAGAACTTCAACGCCCAGAGCGAGGCCTTCGCGGCAGCCGGGGCGAAGGTGGTCGGTGTGTCGCCGGATTCGGTCAAGAGCCACGATAAGTTCAGGGCGAAGTACGGCCTGACCTTCCCGCTCGCTTCCGACGAGGCGAAATCGATGCTGGAAGCTTACGGCGTCTGGGTCGAGAAGAGCATGTACGGCCGAAAATACATGGGCGTGGAGCGCACGACCGTGCTGATCGACCGTGAGGGACAGATCGCGCGGGTCTGGCACAAGGTGAAAGTGCCGGGCCATGTCGAGGAAGTTCTGGAAGCCGTCAAAGCCCTGGCCTGACAACGGATCGCACGCCGGCGTCATTCCGAGAGACGGCCCTTGGCTTTCGGGATGACGTGAACTGTTGAACCGGCGCCTCGTGTTTCGATGCGGGCCGCGGATCACTAACAAACGCTAGGCTTCCTTAACCTTAATCGTCTGTGATCGGGCCCGTCTTCGAACGTCCGACGTGCCATGCCATCGACTGCTCAGGCCCGCCGCAAAGCCGGCCTTTCCCCTCTCTCCCAAAGCCGTCTCGTCCGGGCGCTCGGCCTCGGGCTCGCCGTCTCGACGTTCTGGGCGGCGGCCGCGAGCTACTACCTCGTCTTCCACGACGAGATGCTGGCCCGCTTCGTTTCGCGCCAGAGCGCGATGCAGTTTACCTACGAGGAGCGGATCGGCACCCTTCAACGCGCCCTCGACCGCGCGGCGGCCGAGCGCAACGCGGAGCGCGGCAGCGTCGAGAACCGGCTTTCCGCCCTGACTGAGCGGCAGGCCCTGATCGAGAAGCGCCAGGGGTTGCTCTCCGGTCTGGGTGGGGCCGCCGCGCCGATCGATGATGTGACGCCGCCCTGCCCCGATCCCGGTCGCGGAGCCGGCAGCGCGTGTCCAGAAGCCGTTCCCGACGCCGGAACTGCGCATGGGCGGCGAGGACCGGGCCGAGGCCGCCGGCCGCGCCGCGTCCGCGCGCCTGTCGCACCTGGAGGATGCGCTCCATCGTGTCGCCGAGGCGCAGTCGCGCGCTGCGGCCGGTATCGCCCAGCAGGCTGGGCGCAGCGCCGAACGGTTCCGCGATCTGATCGCTCGCACGGGTCTGTCACCAGCCCGGTTCGATCCGCCTGCGGGCGGCGTCGGCGGCCCCCTCGTTCCGCTCGGGCCCGACGCCTTCGAGCAGGCGTTGGCCGAGGCCCGGCGCCAGGTCGAGGAGGAGACGCATCTGCGCCGGGTGACCGCCGCCCTCCCCTTCCGCCAGCCGCTTCCGGGCGAGCTCGCTTTCACCAGCAGCTTCGGCGCCCGGCTCGATCCGTTCACCCGCGGCTACGCGCTCCATACGGGCGTCGATATGCGCGCCGAGACCGGCGCCCCGGTTCGGGCCACCGCCGCCGGGCGGATCACGGCGGCCGAGTATGCCGGCGGCTACGGCAACATGGTCGAGGTCGATCACGGGCGCGGCCTCGTCACGCGCTACGCGCACCTCTCCGGCACCGCGGTCGCGGTCGGCCAGCGGGTCGAGGCGGGAAGTGTGGTCGGGTTTGCCGGCTCGACCGGCCGCTCGACCGGCAGCCACCTGCATTACGAGACCCGCATCGACGGCGAGCCGGTCGATCCGCAGCGGTTCCTGCGGGCCGGGGCGCAGCTCGTCTTCGCCGATTGAGGCCGGCTGTCCCCTCCCCGTGAGGGGAGGAGACTAGAGCGTCGTCCCGAAAGGTGGTTGCCGGCTTTCGGAAAAGATGATGCAAAAGCAAGTGCTTAGAGCATCGTCCTGGATCTGATGTCCAGGACGATGCTCTAAGGGGCGTCAGTCGATGTCGGCGACGTCTTCGCTGCCGCCGAACACGCGTTGCGCCAGCGAGGCTTCCATGAACGGGTCGAGGTCGCCGTCGAGCACCTCGTCCGGATCGGTCGATTGCGTGCCGGTGCGCAGGTCCTTCACGAGTTGGTACGGCTGAAGCACATAGGATCGGATCTGGTGGCCCCAGCCGATGTCGGTCTTCGAAGCCGCCTCGGCGTTGGCCTTTTCCTCGCGCTTCTTCAGCTCGGCCTCGTAGAGGCGGGCGCGCAGCATGTTCCAGGCGGTGGCCCGGTTCTTGTGCTGCGAGCGCTCCTGCTGACAGGCCACGACGATGCCGGTCGGGTTGTGCGTGATGCGCACCGCCGAATCGGTCGTGTTGACGTGCTGGCCGCCTGCGCCCGACGACCGGTAGGTGTCGATGCGGCAGTCCGATTCCTTGATCTCGATCTCGATCCGGTCATCGACGACCGGGTAGACCCAGACGCTGGCAAAGCTGGTGTGCCGCCGCGCGTTGGAATCGTAGGGCGAGATCCGCACGAGCCGATGTACGCCCGACTCGGTCTTGAGCCAGCCATAGGCGTTGTGGCCCTTGATCAGGAGCGTGGCGCCCTTGATCCCGGCCTCTTCGCCGTCGGTCATCTCGACGATCTCGACCTTGAACTTCCGGCGCTCGGCCCACCGGGCATACATGCGCTGAAGCATGTTGGCCCAATCCTGGCTCTCGGTGCCGCCCGCGCCGGCATGGACTTCGAGATAGGTGTCGAAGCCGTCGGCCTCGCCCGAGAGCAGGGTCTCGACCTGCCGGCTCGCGGCTTCCTTCTCGACCGCCTTGATCGTGGCCTCGCCCTCGCTGATGGAGGCTTGGTCACCCTCCATCTCGCCGAGTTCGATCAGCGTCGCGCCATCCTCGAGATCGCGTTCGAGCTTCTTGATCGCGGTGACGGCCTCGTCGAGCTCCTGGCGCTCGCGCATGACCTTCTGTGCGGCCTCCGGATCGTTCCAGAGGTCGGGGTTCTCGGAAGCCGCGTTCAGCTCCGCGAGACGTTTATCGACGGTGTCCCAGTCAAAGATGCCTCCTCAGCAGCCCTATAGACTGCTTGGCGGCATCCGAGGCCTGTTCGATCTCGGCGCGCATCTGGTGTGAAACTCGTATGTCGGTGTGGTCCGGGGTGATACCGGGCGCCTCCCGCCCTGTAAACCGCCGCACCGCGATGCCCAGCCTACGATCCCGCCGCTTGCGCCTGCTCGCCGCCATCCTCGCCGTGATCGCGGCAGGCGTAGGCGTGCGCTATCTACCGCTCGGCCTACCGAAGGAGGTCGTGAAGTATGCGGGCTCCGTCCTGTGGGGCGCGATGGTCTACGGGCTCGTCGCCCTTGCCCGGCCCGCCGCCCCGGTCGCGCGGCTGGCGGCGATCGCCCTGATCGTTGCCGTGCTGGTCGAGCTGTTCCGCCTCGTCCACACCCCGGGGCTCGACACGTTCCGCTTGACGCTGGCGGGGCAGTTGCTGCTCGGCCGCGTCTTCTCACCGTGGAACGTCGCGGCCTATGCCGTCGGCATCGGGCTGGCGTCGGTGCTTGATTGGAGCGCACGGCGGCTCGACGGGCGGCAGAACGTTGCCGATGCGCTGGCGATGCCGGGCGTCGCGGAGATCGATTTCGAGCCGCCTCGCGCGAAGATCTCTCGCCGACCGGCTGATTTTTCGTGATGTGAGGTGGCCGGCGACGAGCCGATCGGCATGGCTTTAGCCTCCCGACACGGCCCGCACCACCGCCCGGTTCGGCGCGATCAGGGCAGCGAGGGTGCGGAGGATGCCAGCCAACGCCCGCATCCTCCGCATCGGCCCCACCCCTGCTTAGGCCGCGGCGGCCTTGCGGCTCTCGAGGAAGGCCGCGTGCTCGGCCACCAGCGCGCCGCTCAGCGCCTTCTCGATCAGCGCCCGGGTGCCCGCCACGCCGTAGAGCGCGATGAACGAGCCGAAGCGCGGCCCCTGCGCCTCGCCGAACAGCACGTTGTAGATCGAGGCGAACCACGTCTTCGAGACGCCGGGCCGCCCGTCCGGGCTCTTGGCCTTGCCCGACAGGTCGGGGAAGTGGCGCCGGCCGACTTCGTAGACGATCGCCTGCAGCGCCTCCGGGTCGGTCGAGGCCTCGTGCTCCTTGAGCGTCTCGGACAGGTCGCGCAGGGCCGCGGCCTCCTCCTCGGTCGGGGCGCGGTACTGCTTCTGCGGCCGCACGAAGTCCCGGTAATAGGCGAGCGCCCGCGTCACGAGGCCGGCCAGCCGCGGATGCGTCTCCGGCCCGACATTCGGGGCGTAGCGGCGAATGAAGCCCCACAAAACCGCCTCGTCCTCGGCATTGGCCACCGCCACGAGGTTCAAGAGCATGCCGAAGGAGAGCGTGGTGCCGGCCTCGTCGATGGTCTCGACGGCCGGCGGCGCGCCTGCATGCAGATGCCACACTGGGTTGCCGAGCCGGTGCTTGGCTTCCTGGCCGGCAAACCGACCGAGGAAGTTGTCGTACTCATCGACGTTGCGCGGAATCACGTCGAAGAACAGGCGCTTGGCCTCGCGCGGCTTGTTGTACATGAACAGCGCGAGCGACTCGGGCGTGGCGTAGGTCAGCCACTCGTCGATGGTCAGGCCGTTGCCCTTCGACTTCGAGATCTTCTGGCCCTTCTCGTCGAGGAAGAGCTCGTAATTGAACCCCTCCGGCGGCTCGGCGCCGAGGGCGCGCGCAATCTGGCCCGAGAGCTTGACCGAATCGATCAGATCCTTGCCGGCCATCTCGTAATCGACGCCGAGCGCGACCCAGCGCATCGCCCAGTCGGGCTTCCATTGCAGCTTGACGTGGCCGCCGGTGACCGGCGTCTCGTAGACCTCGTTCGTCGCCGGATCGCGCCAGACGATGGTGCCGGCGCTCGGGCGCACCTCGTCGATCGACACCTGCATGACATGGCCGGTGACGGGGTGGATCGGCAGGAACGGCGAGTAGCTCGCCGAGCGCTCGGCCCGCAGCGAGGGCAGCATGATCGCCATCACCGCCTCGTAGCGCTCCAAGACGAGGCGCAGCGTGTCGTCGAAGATGCCGGCCTTGTAGCACTCGGTGGCCGAGCGGAACTCGTAGTCGAAGCCGAAGGCGTCGAGGAAGCGGCGCAGCTCGGCGTTGTTGTGCGCGCCGAAGCTGTCATGCGTGCCGAACGGGTCGGGGACCTGGGTCAGCGGGAGGTTCAACGCCTCGGCCAGCCGCTCGCGGTTCGGTACGTTGTCCGGGACTTTGCGCAGCCCGTCCATGTCGTCGGAGAAGGCGATTAGCCGGGTCGGCACAGCGTCCTTGGTCAGCACGCGGAAGGCGTGGCGCACCATCGAGGTGCGGGCCACTTCGCCGAAGGTGCCGATATGCGGCAGGCCCGAGGGGCCGTAGCCGGTCTCGAACAGAACTTCGCTCTTGGGCTTGCGCTCCAGCCGCGCCACGAGCTTGCGCGCCTCCTCGAACGGCCAGGCGGCGGCGGAGGCAGCGGCCTCCAGAATGTCGGGGTCGAGGCGGAGGGGCGCGGACATCACAAGCAAGCTTTTCGGGGTCTGGACAAGTGCCGCGCCGGCCATTCGGGCCGGGGCGCAAGAGCGGGCAACCTATGGAGCGAGGGGGCCGGGGTCAACGCAGCCATCCTATGCGACGACCCGAGATCCCGCTTGAGAGCGAAGTCCGAAAAACTATCCGCGCCCGAGCAGCATCAGCCAGCCCACCGTCGTGGCGGTCGCGGCCAGCGTCGAGACCAGTACGGCGGCGGCAACCAAGCCCTGCTCGCTTTTGTAGCGCACGGCCAGCAGGTAGGCGTTGATGCCCACCGGCATCGCCGCGAACAGCACGGCGACGCCGGCATAGGCCGGCGGCATGGTGAAGACGTGGAAGGCGAGGAGATAGACCGCGAGCGGGTGCAGGCCGAGCTTCAAGGCCGCGACGATGCTCGCGCCGCGCAGGTCGTGCAGCACCTTGTAGCGGGTGAGGCCGGCTCCCAGCGCGATCAGCGCGCAGGTCGAGGCGGTGCCGGCCAGCGAATCGACCAGGGCCTTCGGGATGCCCGAAAAGGAGAGGCCGGCGGCCTTCATCGCCATGCCGACGGCAAGCGCCAGGAAGATCGGGTTCTTGCCGAGCGCGAGGCCGAGCGCCTTCAGCCGCTGGCCCATGGGGCGCCCGCCCTCCGATTCGATCAGGAAGGTCGCCGCGCCCATCATCAAGGGCAGGTGGACGGCGAGCAGCATGAAGAGCGGGAAGGCGCCCGATTCGCCGTAGGCCTGGAGAATCATCGGCACGCCGACGAAGACGGTGTTCGACTGGCTCGCGGCAAAGCCGTGCAGCACGGCGCCGCGCCGATCCACGCCCTCGGTCCGGCGCCCGATCAGCGAGCCGGTGGCCCAGGCGATGGCGGCCCCGCCGAAATAGCTCGCCCAGTAGCCCCAGGCGATCTCGCCCGACAGGCCCGGCCGCGTCAGCGTCGAGACGATGAGCGCCGGCACCGCGAGCGAGAAGACGTATTCGGACAGCCCGTCGCCGACCCGCTCCGAGATGATCTTGGTGAGCGAGGCGAGCCAGCCGACCAGCACGAGGCCGAAGATCGGGATGATGAGGGTGAGCGCCGTCATCGGCCGGGGGGACCCTGTCGAACGGAAAAGGCCACCGGGCGCGATTCGCGCATCCGGTGGCCTCTCTGATTCGGTTGGACGATCGTTCGGGCCGCGAGCCGGCCCGACAAGACTTACGCGGCGGCGGGCGTGGCCGGCTCGGCGATCTTCTTCTCGATCTCGCGCTTGAGCAGGCGGGCCGTCTGCGACAGCTCGATCTCACGAGCCTTCACGAGGAAGGCGTCGAGGCCGCCGCGGTGCTCGACCGAGCGGAGCGCGTGGGCGGTCACCCGCAGGCGGACGCGGCGGTTGAGGGTGTCCGACTGCAGCGTGACGTTGCAGAGGTTCGGCAGGAACCGGCACTTGGTCTTCCGGTTCGAGTGGCTCACGAGGTGACCGACCTGAACGGCCTTGCCCGTGAGTTCGCAGCGACGCGACATCGTTACAGTCCTGTCAACGTTAGGCCGGGTCTCGGCGCTGAAGCGTTTCGGCAATGCCACACGGCTCTCGCGCCGAGGGCGTCGAACCCTCGCGACAATCGATACCGGCGGAGTCCGATGGAAGTGGCGAGCCTATAGGGGAGATGCGCCGGTTTCGTCAAGGTCGGCGGGCCAAGATCCCGGCTTTACTGGATCGCCGACCGTGCGAGCTGCCGCCCCGGCGTCGCAGCGGCGGCCTGGGCCGTCTTCGGTGCCGCGCGGCGGGCCGCCATGGCGCGCATCTCGCGCATGTTGGCCGCCGCTTCCGCCGGGCCGAGATCCTGGGCCAGCACTTGCTCCGCCTCGTCGTAGCGGCCCTTGAGGCCGAGCACCAGGGCGAGGTTCTGGCGCACGCGGGCATCGGCCTTCGGCTGGGCCACGGCGAGGCGCAGGGTCGTCTCGGCCTCGTCGAGGCGGCGGGAGAGCGCGTAGGACAGGCCGAGATTCGACAGGATCCGCGGCTCGTTCGGCGCGATCTTGAGGGCGGTGTCGTAAAGGTTCTGTGCCCTGGCGTGGTCGCCGATTTCGTCGGCCACCATCCCCTGCGCCGAGAGCACGCGCCAATCGGGCTGGGCCGGGCTGTGGGCGTTCTGAAGGACTTCGTTAGCCTCCTGGTAGCGGCCGGCATCGGCGAGGCTCTTGCCGTAGGCGGCGAGCACCACCTTGTCCTTCGGGTTGCGCAGGGCGACCTGCTGCAGCACCGCCACGGCCTGTGATTTCTGGTCGGTCGCGCGCAGGGCCGCGGCGTAGCGCATGGCGGCGCGCACGTCGTTCGGGTCCGCGTTGTAGCGCGCTGCCAGGGCATCGATTTCGGCGCGGGGCGAGCGTTCGGCACGGTTCGTGCCGAGCAGGTTGAGGCCGCCGATCGAGCCGGTCGTCTCGGGCGAGCGGCTCTGGCAGCCGGCCAGCCCGAGGCCGACGAGGGCCAGGGCGAGCAGACGGCGTGTCCGGACCATTCCAGGCTGGCTCGGAGCCGCGCTGCAAATGCCGGTCATGGTGTCCTCTCCCCCCAATGCCACGGCCGGCGCTTGCGCCGTACCGATGGCGGGGTGATAGAGCGTTAACCCTAATGGCCGGTTAAGCTTATTTTCCATGTCCGCACCTCTCTCGCAGCACGGCCCCTCCCTTCTCGATGCAGGCGCGGATGCCGTCCCGATCCGCTGCGTGACGCAGGAAGGATGGGGCGCCGTCGCCGCCGGATTGCCCCCGCTCCAGCGCAGCTTTGCCGACGCCACCGGCTTTGCCCCCAAGGCCGGTCGCGTCGCCCTCCTACCCGGCGACGACGGCGGGCTCGGCCGCGTTCTGTTCGGCCTGGGTGACGCGAAGGCGGGCGGTCGCGACCGCTTTCTCGCCGGAAAGCTGCCGGGCGCCCTGCCCCCGGGCGATTACCGGTTCGAGCCTTCCGACGGTTTCGATGAGAGCGAGGCGGCGCTGGCGTGGCTGCTCGGCAGCTACCGGTTCGAGCGCTACCGCAAGCCGGGCGAGCCACGCCCACGCCTCGTCGCCCCGGACGGAATCGACGTGGCGGCGATCGAACGGCTCGCGGCTGCGGTCGCGGCTGGACGCGACCTCGTCAACACCCCGGCGAACGATCTCGGACCGGCCGAAGTCGAGGCCGCCGTGCGGGCGCTGGGCGAGCGGTTCGAGGCGACGGTCTCCGTGACCGTCGGCGCGGATCTCGAGAAAGAGTTTCCTCTCGTCCACGCCGTCGGCGCCGCCTCGCCGCGGGCGCCCCGCCTCATCGATCTCACCTGGGGGGCCGAGGACGCGCCTGGCGTGACGCTGGTCGGCAAGGGCGTCGTGTTCGACACCGGCGGGCTCGACATCAAGCCGGCCTCGAACATGCTGCTGATGAAGAAGGATATGGGCGGCGCTGCCGCGGCCCTGGCGGCGGCCGAGATGATCATGGGCGCCGGCCTGCCCGTGCGGCTGCGGCTGATCGTGCCGAGCGTCGAGAACGCCATTGCCGGCGATGCCTTCCGGCCCGGCGACGTGATCCGCTCCCGCGCCGGGCTCACCGTCGAGATCGGCAACACCGACGCGGAGGGGCGCTTGATCCTTGCCGACGCGCTGGCGCTGGCCGATGCCGAGGCGCCCGACCTCATCCTCGATTTCGCGACGCTGACCGGCGCCGCCCGCGTGGCGCTGGGTCCCGATCTGCCGGCCTTCTTCACCGAGGACGAGGGGTTGGCGAATGCGGTCGCGGAAGCGGGCCTGCGCGTCAACGATCCGGTCTGGCGCCTGCCCCTGCACCTGCCCTATGCGAGCCTGCTCGATTCGAAGATCGCCGACCTCAACAACGCGCCGGGCGGTGGCTTTGCCGGGGCGATCACCGCCGCTCTGTTCCTGCGCCGCTTCGTGCGCCGGACCCAGGCGCACGTACATTTCGACCTCTACGGCTGGAATCCCTCGACCAAGCCGGGCCGGCCGGAGGGCGGGGAGGTCCAGACCGCCCGCCTCGCCTATGCCCTGGTGGCCGAGCGGTACGGCCGCGACGTCTGACGGCCTTCAAGGGGCCGGCGCTCGCTGTTCAGCGGCGCCCGGCCGGATGCGCGGGAGCCGGCAACTGCCGCTCCTGAACCCGTGCGACACTCGGCGGAAGCCCCTCCTCCGGCTTGGTCGCCCCCGGTGCCCCCGGTACGGACAGATCCCAGTCACCACCACGTTCGAACGTCCAGCCCGCATTCACCCCCGCGTAGAAGCCGGAGAAATCCTCCGCCGCGGCGGGTGCCGTGCCCAGGAGGAGCAGGCCGAGCGCACTGACGGTCCGACGCATCGCGTTTCCCCTCATCGTCGTTGCCGGCCGAAGCCAGCCGAGATGGCCAACCCGACAAACGAAAACGGCGGCCCTGAGGCCGCCGTTTCGTAAGCTTCCGTTCGGGCCGCCGGGCGGCCCGCGTCGATTAGTATTCGACGGTGATGCTCGAGGCCTCGCGGCCCTTCTGGCCCTCGACCACGCCGAGGGTGACCTGCTGGCCTTCGGCCAGCGAGTCGAGGCCGGCGCGGGAGAGCGCCGAACGGTGCACGAATACGTCCTTGCCGCCGTCGTTCACCGAGACGAAACCGAAGCCCTTGGCCGGGTCGTACCACTTCACGGTGCCGGTCATCTCGACCGACGGGCCGGAAGCGAAGCGTCCACCGCCACCGCCGCCAGCACCCGCGCCGCCGAAGCGATCACGGCTGCCACCACCGAAACGGTCGCCGCCGCCGCCGCCGAAGCGGTCGCCACCGCCGCCACCACCGAAGCGATCACCGCCGCCGCCGAAGCGCGGGGCCTCGCGCCGGGGCGGAGCCGCCTCGGCCGTGGAGGTGTCGACGCTGTTCACTGCGGTGACCTGCGGGCCCTTCTGGCCCTGGGCGGTCTGGACCGTCAGGCGTGTGCCGGGAAGGAGGTCGTCGTGACCGGCGGCCTCGACCGCGCGGATGTGGAGGAAGGCATCGCCGGAGCCGTCGCCGAGCTCCACGAAGCCGAAGCCCTTCTCCTTGTTGAACCACTTGACCGTCGCATCACGCTCCGGTCCCGTCGGTGCAGCCGCTGCGCGCGCCGGGCCGCGGTCGAAGCCGCCACCGCCGCCGCCGCCGTAACCACCACCACCGCCGCCGAAGCGGTTGCCGCCGGCGCTACCGCCGCCGCCGAAGCGGTCACCACCGCTCGGGGGCAGTTCATCGGGCCAACGCGGCTCGGAACCACCCTCGTCGAAGCCGCGCTTCTGCGGCCCCCTGAAATCACGACCACGTCCCATTGAAAGCTCGCAAAAACCGTCCGCCCGCCAAGTCTCGAATACCGCGTGCGCGCTATCTCGAGACAGCCGACGCGCCGCACTATCATCCCCCCGGCTGCGGCTACCGGGAGCGATGCCTCAGGTCTGACGCAATCCCGCCCATACCGCAAGGTTCTTCTAACCGATCCGTGCTGTAGGCTCCGCATTTTCGCGGTGAAACTGCGTACGTACCCCCCTTTGGGATCCCGTCCGTTCCGAATCACGCTTGCACGCAGGGGAGGCAGAGGGGGACGATTCTCGCTTCTGATTCCCGCGCACTCGGCCGCGCTTTAGGAAAACGCAAACCCAACGGGGTTAGTTTCGCCGCGAAACGGCCCGGATTCGAGCCGGGCGCCGGCTGCCGATGATCGCAACTCCGACCTTTCCGGATCTCTCCGCCCTCGTCGTGGACGAGAGCCTCTACATCCGCCGCATCGTGCGCGACATGCTGATGCGCGTCGGCATCAAGCGCGTGCTGGAGGCGCCTGACGGGGCCGAAGCGCTCGGTGTGCTAGCCGAGAGCAAGCCCGACCTCACGATCATCGATTGGGATTTGGCGATCCTGTCGGGCGAGGAGTTTATCCGGCTCGCCAGAACCCCGGCCACCTCGCCCTCGCCGACCGTGCCGATCATCCTCATGCTGGCCCAGCCGCGCCGCAACGTGGTCGATCGGGCGATCGCGCTGGGCGTCAATGAGATCATCTCCAAGCCGTTCTCGCCCAAGACCCTGTGGTCGCGCCTCGACGAGGTGATCAACCGGCCGCGGCCGTTCTCCCAGGTGAAGAGCCTGCTGCGTCCCCTGCCCCGGGCCAACGGCCTGTCGAAGATGGGTGCGCTCTGACCCGACCGGGTCGGCTCAGGTATGGCGCTGGCGCCGCCGATGGACCAGTCCGATCCGGTCCGCGGGCGGTGTCTCGATGTCGAAGCCCGATAGCTCGCCGATGCCGCCGGCCTCGTCGAGACCGCGCTCGGTCACCGCGATCCGGAAGCCGTTCTCACCCGGCGTGACCGTGTAGAGGTAGTAGGAGGCGCGCCGGTTGGTCAGCAGCGTGCGCGCCGAGGCCGAGGGCGCGCCGACCACCGGCACCGGACGCCCGTCGGGACCGGTGATCCGCGCCACGGTGCCGACATGGTTGTGCCCGTGCAGGATCAGGTCCGCCCCGGCCCGGCCGATCATCGCGGCGAAGGCGGCCGCATCCTTCAATTCGCGTCCCGAGGCCGCCCCGCCCGGATGGGGCGGGTGGTGGATCATCACCACGCGGCAGGGCCGATCCGGCGCTGTGGCGAGGTCGCGCAGCACGCGCTCGGCCGCCTCGATCTGCACCGGCCCGAGCCGGCCGCTCGCGACGAACGGCTTGGTCGGGATCGCCGAGGACAGGCCCACCAGGGCGAGCGGCCCCCGCCGCCGCAGATAGGGAAAGAGGCGGATCTGCCCGTCGTCGGCCTCGGTCCAGCCGCCGCAGGCGGCGAGCAGCCCCTCCAGCGAGCCGCGGACATAGGCGTCGTGGTTGCCCGGCACGAAGCTCACGCGGTCCGCCGGACCCAGCGCTTCGAGAAACACCCGCGCGCTCTCCCATTCGTCCGGAAGGCCGAGATTGCACAGGTCACCGGTGCAGGCGACATGGTCGACGCCCTGGCCGTGCAGGTCGGCGATGAGGGCGCCGAGCAGGTCCATGTCGTGGTGGCGGCTGCGGCCCCGACGCCAGTTCACGTAGCCGGCCGCCCGCTTGCTGAGAAGCTGGCGCAGACGCGGCCGCGGCAGCGGTCCGACATGGGGATCGGTGAGATGAGCAAGACGGAACATACGCGACCCCGCATCGCGGCAACGCGGGCCGGCGTCAATATCCGGCATCCTGCGGCATCAACCCCGATGCCGACTTGGCTTTGCGTTGCTGGCTTCGTATAACACAAGTTAATATCTGAGAGCGGCTCCGTTGCGTCCACCGTACGGTCGGGTCTAGACAGCCGCCGACCCCGCATGTCGGCGCGGGAGGCCGACGGTCGGTCGAAAAGCGAATCGGGACAGAGCGGTCAGAACCCATGGGCCTGATCAAGACCATCGGCCGCAAGCCGAGTGTCCAGTGGGCGCTCAGCCATCTGGCCTCGGGCTATCTCCGGCTCGTCCGGCGCACCAACCGCTTCACCCTGGAGCCGGCAGACGCCTATGCGCGGCTCGATGCGTTCGGCCCGTTCATCGCGGCCATGTGGCACGGCCAGCACATCATGATCTCGTTCATGAGCCGTCCGCAGGACCGGGTCGCCACGATCATCTCCCGCTCGCCCGACGGCAACATCAACACCATGGCCCTGACGCGGATGGGGGTGCGGGTGATGCGCGCCTCCGGCGCCCGCGGTCGCGCGGTCAAGGACGCCCGCGCCAAGGGCGGCGCCGAGGGTCTGCGGGCCATGGTCAAGGCGCTGAAGGGCGGCGAGACCGTCGCGTTTTCGGCCGACGTGCCCAAGGTCTCCCGCGTGTGCGACGCCGGTATCATCCTGCTCGCGCGCTTCTCCGGCGCGCCCATCGTTCCGGTGGCGGTGGTGACGAGCCGACACATCCGTTTCAATTCCTGGGATCGGGCCTGCCTCGGCCTGCCCTTCGGCCGCGGCGCCATGGTGTTCGGCGAGGCGACCTTCGTCCCCCGCGAGGTCACGCCCGAGGAGGTCGATGCCCTGCGGCAGCGGGTGCAAGAAGAGCTGAACCGCGTCCACGACCGGGCCTACACCCTCGTCGGCCGGCCGGACCGGGTCGGCGGCATGTCCGCTCCCGCATCGCAGGGCAGTCCGGCGTGAGGGTCCCGAAGCTTCCCGTCGCCCTGCGCGCCTACCGCTACGGCCTCTATCTCGGCGAACCCGCCGTGGCCGGGCTGCTGGCGTGGCGCTCGCGCCGGGGCAAGGAGGATCCGGTCCGGCTGTCCGAGCGTCGCGGCCTGCCCGGCCGGGCGCGGCCGGTGGGCCATCTCGTCTGGATGCACGGGGCGAGCATCGGCGAGGCGCTTTCCCTCGTCGGGTTGATCGAGGGCATGATCGCCCGCGGCTGCTCGGTTCTCGTCACCACCGGCACGCGCAGCGCCGCCGATCTGCTGAGCAAGCGCCTGCCCCCCGGCGCCGTGCATCAATACATGCCGCTCGACGCGCCGCGCTGGATCGAGCGCTTCCTCGCGCATTGGCAGCCCGATCTCGCCATCGTCGCCGAATCGCGAGATCTGGCCCAACACCATCGTGTCGCTGCACCGCCGGGGCATCCCACTGGTGCTCGTCAACGGCCGGATGTCGGAGCGTTCGTTCAAGGCCTGGACGCGCTCGCCCGACACCGCTCGGGCGCTGCTAGCGCGGATCGCGGTCTGCCTCGTCCAGACCCGCGAGGACGGCGAGCGCTTCGCCCGGCTCGGCGCGCCGCGCATCAACGTCGTCGGCAATCTCAAATACGATTCGGCCGTGCCGCCCGCCGATTCGCAGCAACTCTCCTATCTCGGCGACATGATCGGCGATCGGCCCGTCTGGGTCGCGGCCAGCACCCATGCCGGCGAGGACGAGGTCGTCGCCCGTGTCCATGCCGGCCTGAAGGCGCGGTTCCCGCGCCTGCTGACGGTGATCGTGCCGCGCCATCCGCGCCGGGGCGAGGAGGCGGCGCGGATTGCCACCGCCGCCGGCCTACGGGTGAGCCGACGCGCCAAGGGCGGGCGCCCGCTGCCCTCGATCGACCTCTACGTCGCCGATACGATCGGTGAACTCGGCCTGTTCTACCGGCTCTGCCCCCTGGTCTTCCTCGGCGGCTCGCTGGTGCCGCACGGGGGCCAGAACCCGATCGAGCCGGTGCGCCTGGACAGCGCGATCCTGCATGGGCCGCATGTTCACAACTTCCACGAACCCTACGGCGCGCTCGACACCACGGGCGGCGCGCGCAGGGTCGCGGACGAGGCGGAGCTTCAGAAAGCCGTCGGCGAACTGGTCGCCGACCCGCGCGCGCTGGCGGCGATGTGGGCCAAGGGCCAGGCCGCGCTCCTGCCCTTCGAGGGCGCAGTGGCGCGCACTTTCGCGGTGCTCGAACCCTACGTCGCGCAGATGAAGCTCTCCGCGCGCGAGCGCGACTGAGGCCGCGATGCGTCCGCCCGGCTTCTGGTCCCGGCCGCCCACGCATCCGCTCGCCCGGCTGCTGGCCCCCGCCGGCCGGGTCTATGGCGGCCTGACCGCCAACCGCGATGGACCGGCCCGGCGCGGCACCGCCCTGCCCCGTCCTGTGCGTCGGCAACTTCACCCTCGGCGGCGCCGGCAAAACGCCGACGGCCCTCGCTCTCGTCCGCCTGCTGCGCGATCTCGGCCGGACGCCCGCCCTGCTGAGCCGGGGCTATGGCGGCCGGCTCGCCGGTCCGCTGATCGTCGATCCCGCGCGGCACGCGGCGGCGGAAGTCGGCGACGAGCCGCTGCTTCTGGCGCAGGTGGCGACCACCATCGTCGCCCGCGACCGCCCGGCCGGCGCCCGCCTCTGCGCCGCCTCCGGTGCCGACGTGATCGTCATGGATGACGGCCTGCAGAATCCGAGCCTGACCAAGACGCTCGCGCTCGCGGTGATCGATGCGGGCGCTGGCCTCGGCAACGGCCTGCCCTTCCCCGCCGGACCGCTGCGCGCGCCGCTGGCCCGGCAATGGTCCCACGTCGCCGGCCTCGTGCTGGTCGGCGAGGGCGGCCCCGGCGAGGCGGCGGCGGCCGAGGCGGAAAGCCACGGCCTGCCGGTCCACCGTGCCCGTCTCGTTCCCGAAGCCGGGTCGGACTGGGCCGGTCGCCGCGTCGTCGCCTTTGCCGGGATCGGCCGTCCGCAGAAGTTCTTCGAGACGCTGCGGGGCCTGGGCTCCCAGATCGTGGCGGAACGGGCCTTCGCCGACCATCATCCCTATCGGCTGGGGGATTGGGTGGCGTTGTCGGCGCTTGCTGCGCGCGAGGGCGCAAGCCTCGTCACGACGGAGAAGGATGCGGTGCGCCTGCCGGCCGAGGCGCGTGCGGCGGTGGCGGTGCTGCGGGTCGCCCTCGCTTTTGCCGACGAAACCCGTCTTCGCCAACAGCTCGCAGCGGCCTTCCCGCACGCCTGACGCGGGCGCCGTTCACCGGCAGGAACCGAAGGCGGTCCGACCCCGTCGGTCGAGGTCGGGCGGCGGACGGCCCGTCCTGCCGTCAACGCGCCGCGCCGGTCTCCTTGAGGCGCTGCATCGCCGCCTCGGGGGTGGCATAGGCCTCCTGGCGATCGACGTTCCAGTAGCGCAGGGCGTCGAGGGCGATCGGCTCGCCGGTCACGGCGCAGCGCACGTAGGTGCCGGGCTTGACCACCCGCATGGTGCCGTCGCCGTACTCGACCTTGGCTTCGCCGCCGGTCGATCCCCGATCGTAGCGTCCGAGCATTGTGTGGGCTCCCGGTGCCGCGCCCGCGCGCGCTCGGCCTGCCTTAGAAGCCGTGCGCGCCTCTGTCGACCGTTGCCCCCTCGACACGGCCCCTTTCCTCGGGCCAAACCGCAGGATGCACCGCGAACCGCTCAGGCCTCATCCGTGACCGAGCCCGATTTCGACGCCCTGTTCGCGGCGGCCACCGCCGTGCGCGCACGGGCCCATGCTCCCTATTCGGGCTTCGCCGTCGGCGCCGCCTTGGTGGATGACGCCGGCGGCGTCCATGCCGGCTGCAACGTCGAGAACGCCGCCTACCCCGTCGGCACCTGCGCCGAGGCTGGCGCCATCGCCGCGATGATCGCGGCCGGCGGCCGGCAGATCCGGGCGATCCTCGTCCTGGCCGACAGTCCCGCCCCGGTGACGCCCTGCGGCGCCTGCCGCCAGCGCATCCGGGAATTCGCGGGTCCCGATACGCCGATCGTCTCGGCCGGTCCCGACGGCGCGCGGGCGCGCCACACGCTGGAGCAATTGCTGCCCGCCTCCTTCGGCCCGGAGCATTTCGTCCATGACACCTGAAAACGCGGCCATCGCCCATCTGCGCGCGGCAGGCTTCTCCGGGCCCTATGCCCTGGCGATCGTGACGGGGACCGGGCTCGGCGCCCTGGTCGAGGCGGTCGCGGATCGCGTCAGCCTCGATTACGCGGCGATTCCCGGCTTTCCCGCCCCCGGCGTGAGCGGCCATGGCGGCCGGCTGCATCGCGGGCGCCTGTCGGGGCGGCCGGTGCTCGTGTTCGAGGGACGGACCCACGCCTACGAGACCGGCAACGCGGCCGCCATGCGGGTGCCGCTCGCCGCCGCGCGGGCGCTCGGCGCTGCGCGTCTGCTGCTCACCAACGCCGCCGGTTCGCTGCGCCCGGAGATCGGCCCTGGCCGCCTCGTGATGCTGGCCGACCACATCAACTTGTCCGGCCTCAATCCCCTGATCGGGGAGCCGAGCGACGCCCGCTTCGTGCCGATGACGGAGGCCTACGATCCGGGCCTGCGCGCTCACCTGAGTGCGGCGGCCGAGGCGATCGGGCTGCCGCTGCCTACGGGCGTCTACGCATGGTTCTCGGGCCCGAGTTTCGAAACACCGGCCGAGGTGCGCATGGCCGCGATTCTCGGCGCCGACCTCGTCGGCATGTCCACCGTGCCGGAGACGATCATCGCCCGGTTCCTCGGCATGCCGGTGGCGGCGATCTCGGTGGTGACGAACCTCGCGGCGGGGATCGCGGGCGGAGACCCGCACCATGCCGAAACCAAGGCGGTCGCCGCCCGCGCCGGGGCCGGATCTCGCCCGGCTGGCTGCCGGCTTCGTCGGCCGGCTGCCCGAAGCATAGGGAACACGGATGACCGCTTCAGCCCCCCTCACCCCGCAGGATGCGGCCCGAGTCAGGGCGGATCTGGCGCGACGCGCCCTGTCGCTGCTCGATCTCACCGATCTGAGCGACGCCTGCACCGCCGCCGCCGTCGAAGAGCTGTGCGGCAAGGCCCGCGCGAGCGGGGTCGCGGCGGTCTGCGTCTGGCCGCGTTTCGTCGCCGATGCCGTCCGTGGGCTTCGCGGAAGTAGCGTTCGGGTCGCCACCGTCGTCAACTTTCCGGAGGGCGGCGAGGCGGTGGCGCGCACGGTCGCGGAGACCGAGGCCACGCTCGCGGACGGCGCCGACGAGATCGACCTCGTCCTGCCCTATCGCGCGTTGATGCGGGGCGACGCGGAGAGCGCCCGCGCCATGGTGGAGGCCGTGCGCGCGGCCTGCGCGGACCGGCTTCTCAAGGTGATCCTGGAGACCGGCGAACTCGAAGACCCGGGCCTGATCGCGCAGGCGAGCCGCCTGTCGCTCGAAGCCGGGGCCAATTTCATCAAGACCTCCACCGGCAAGACCGCGGTCTCGGCGACGCTGCCGGCGGCCGAGATCATGCTGGAGGCAATCCGCGCACACGGTGGCGACCGGCCTGTGGGGCTCAAGGTCTCGGGCGGCCTGCGCCGGGTCGAGGACGCCGCCGCGTATCTCGCGCTCGCCGACCGGATCATGGGGCCGGATTGGGCGAGCCCGAACACCTTCCGCCTCGGCGCCAGCGCGCTCCACGCCGAACTTGTCCGCGTCGAACTCCCGCGCGCCGGAGAGGCTGCCCGATGAGGCTCCCCCAGGAGATTATCCGCGACAAGCGCGACGGACATGCCCTGTCGGAGGCCGACATCACCGGCTTCATCGAGGGGCTGACGCAGGATCAGGTCACCGAGGGGCAGGCCGCGGCGTTTGCCATGGCGGTGTTCTTCCGCGGCCTCTCGCTCGACGAGCGCGTGGCGCTGACCCGCGCCATGACGCATTCGGGGACGGTACTCGCGTGGGATCTGCCCGGCCCCGTCCTCGACAAGCACTCCACCGGCGGCGTCGGTGACACCGTAAGCCTTCCGCTCGCCGCGATGGTCGCGGCCTGTGGCGGCTACGTGCCGATGATCTCCGGCCGCGGCCTGGGGCATACCGGCGGCACGCTGGACAAGCTTGCGAGCATTCCCGGCTACGACGTGACGCCGGGCCTCGACCGGTTCCGCAAGGTCACGGCCGAGGCCGGCTGCGCCATCATCGGCCAGACCGCCGAGCTCGCGCCGGCCGACCGGCGCCTCTACGCGATCCGCGACGTCACCGGGACGGTGGAATCGCTCGATCTCATCACCGCATCGATCCTGTCGAAGAAGCTCGCGGCGGGGCTCCAGGGCCTCGTCATGGATGTGAAGACCGGCTCCGGCGCCTTCATGGCCCGTCGCGAGGATGCGCGGGCGCTCGCCGAGAGCATCGTGACGGTTGCCAACGCGGCGGGCCTGCGCACGCGCGCGCTCATCACCGACATGGATGCCCCGCTGGCTTCCTGCGCCGGCAACGCGGTCGAGGTGGCCTATGCCGTCGATTACCTCACCGGTCGCGCCCGCGAACCGCGCTTCCACGCCGTGACGATGGCGCTGGCTGCCGAGATGCTGGTGATCGGGGGGCTGGCTGCAAACATCGCGGAGGCGGAGGGGCGGCTGACGGCGGCGCTCGAATCGGGCCGGGCCTGCGAGGCCTTCGCGCGGATGGTGGCGGCGCTGGGCGGCCCCGGCGGTTTCGTCGAGGCGGCGGACCGGCACCTGCCCCGGGCGCCGGTCGTGCGGCCGGTGCCGGCGCAGGAAGCGGGCGTGGTGGAGGCGGTGGAGACCCGCGCCATCGGGCTCGCGGTGATCGGCCTCGGCGGCGGGCGCACCCGGCCGCAGGACGCCATCGACGCCCGCGTCGGTTTCACCGGCCTCGCGCGGCCGGGCGACCAACTGTCACCGAACGATCCGATCGGCCTCGTCCACGCCGCGGACGAGGCCGCCGCCGAGTGGGCGGCGGCATCGCTCCGGGCGGCCTATCGGATCGGCGCAACGCCACCGGAGCCGCGCAAGGCCGTAGGGGAGCGCTTGGGCTGAAAGAGCGGCTTCACCCGCTTCACGCCCTACCAGTGATGGCGGTGGCCCCAGTGCCGTCGGTGGTGGCCCCAGTGGCCGTGATGGTGATGGCGGTGGCCCCAGTGACGGCGGTGATGCCCCCAATGGCCGTGATGGTGGTGGCGGTGACCCCAGTGGCGGGGATGGTGACGGTGGCCGAAATGGTGGTGCTGCCATTGCACCGTCTCGACCGTCGCCTCCGAGGCGAGAGCCGCTTCCGGAGCCGGCGCGAGCGGAGCAGCGTTGGCGGCGCTCGCGCCGAACAGGCCACCGGCCATCAGGGCCAGTGCAGCGAAGGCGAAGCGGGTTCGACGCCCCAAGGATGTGTCCGACATCGTGTGACCTCCGTTCATCGGGCTGTCCCAACAGCCTTGATGACGAAGCTAGGAGCCAGCGGATGAACGCGCACTGAGCACGATCCGAACAATCGGAAACAAGTCCGTTCGAGCCCAGCGGACACACTTGGAAAGCTAGGCCGAATCGTCCGGATTGCACCGGACATGCGCCCGAGAACATCCGGATAAGGTCAGCGGCTTTTCAAAGATGTTCTGGTGCGGTGAAGCCGGCTCTTCCCGGCTCGGCCTCGCGAAGTGACCAGAATCAGACCGTGCCGGCCTTCGGCTCCGGACGCCGATAAACCCAGACGCGGGCCGGGGGCAGGTTGAGCCAGACGCGGTTGGAGCGGCTCGCCGTGTAGCTGCCCGCCTCGCACTTCGCCGGGATCGGCGGCACGACGGCGTAGGTGAACTGCACGAAGGGCGCACCGGGATGCATCAGGTCGTGGGCGCCTTGCAGCAATTCGAACCGCTGCTCCAGCGGCTTGGTGAACAGGGGCAGGCTGGAGATCGTGGCGGCGCAGAGGCTGCCGAGCCGGTCGCGCAAAGTCTCGCGGATCCGGTAGGCATCGCCGCAGATCACGGTCACGCCGGGGAAGCGGCGGCGCAGCAGCGTGCAGAAATCAGGATTGAACTCGACGAGGACGAGCCGGTCCTGATCAAAGCCGCGGCGGATCAGGGCCTCGGTCACGGGGCCGGTGCCCGGTCCAAGCTCGATCACGGGGCCGCTGACATTCGGGTCGGCATAGGCGGCCATGGTGCGCGCGAGCATCCGTCCCGAGGGTGTCACCGCGCCCGTGACGAGCGGACGCTCGAACCAGGAGCGCAGAAAGCGCGCCTCGTCCTCCAAGGGATCTTTGCGCTCACGGACAGTGCGTGCGGCGGAGACGGCGCGGGCACTGGAACGGCGAAGCGGCGGCACGTCCGAAGGTCCTCGGCTCATCATGGATCGAACAGGCTAGACGACGAAAACCCGTAAGCAGTCAAGCTTCGCCGTAATGGGCTGGGCGTGGGACCGAGGCGGCGGGCCGCGGTCATAACCGGTGGAAGGCGGGGTTTGATCCCATCCGCCGTGAGCGATCACGCCCGCGTCGCGCCGCTCACGAAGAAGTCACGCACTTTCGAGAAAAACCCGGCACTCTCCGGGTGGTTCTCGTCCGAGGCGCTCTGGTCGAACTCCTGCAACAGTTCGCGCTGGCGCTTGGTGAGGTTCTGCGGCGTCTCCACCGAGACCTGGATGTAGAGGTCGCCGACCTCCCGCGAGCGCAGCACCGGCATGCCCTTGCTCTTGATGCGGAACTGCTTGCCCGTCTGCGTGCCGGCCGGGATGCGCACTTGCGTCTGCGAGCCGTCGATCACCGGCACGGTGATTTCGCCCGACAGAGCGGCCGTCACCATCGAGATCGGCACACGGCAAAACAGGTCGGCTCCGTCGCGCTGGAAGAACGGGTGCGGCTTGATCGAGAGGAAGACGTAGAGGTCGCCCGCCGGCCCGCCGCGCATGCCGCTCTCGCCCTCGCCCGCGAGACGGATGCGCAGCCCGTCATCGACGCCCGCCGGCACGTTGATCGACAGCGTGCGCTCGCGGTTGACCCGACCCGCGCCGGAGCAGGCCGTACAGGGATCGTCCACCACCTCGCCGCGGCCGTGGCAGTTCGGGCAGGTCCGCTCGATGGCGAAGAAGCCCTGCGCCGCCCGCACCCGGCCGTAGCCGCCGCAGGTCGAGCAGGTGCGCGGCTTCGAGCCCGCCTTGGCCCCCGTCCCCGAGCAGGTCTCGCAGGCGATTGAGGTCGGGATGCGGATGGTTTCGGTCTTGCCCGCGAAGGCCTCTTCGAGGCTGATTTCGAGGTTGTAGCGCAGGTCCGAGCCACGCTCACGGCCCGGTGCGCCGCCGCGCCCGCGCCCCGCCCCGCCGCCAGGTGCCGCGCGCCCGTCCCCGAAGAAATTCTCGAAGATGTCCGACATGAAGTCGCCGAACTCGTTGCCGAATCCGGGGCCGCCCGCACCGCCCTGGCTGAAGGCGGCGTGACCGAACCGGTCATAGGCGGCGCGCTTCTGGCCGTCGGAGAGGCACTGATAGGCCTCGTTGACTTCCTTGAACTTGATCTCGGCTTCCTTGTCGCCGGGATTGCGGTCTGGGTGATGCACCATGGCCAGCTTGCGGAAGGCGACCTTCAGCTCGCTCTCCGAGGCCGTCTTCGCGACGCCCAAGACCTCGTAATAGTCCCGCTTCGACATTCCCGGCCCCTGGAGCCTCTCGTTCGCGTCGGCTGCCGGCTCGCTGACCGGCATTCCTGCCGGATTGTGGCCGCGCCGCGATCCGCCTCCCGACTCGAACGGGACAGGCCGGATCGACCTTCGCTTCTATCGGATGCCCGGCATGGTTGATCCCCGAGCCTTGCCCGAGGATCAAGCCGTCCGCGCCGATGACGATGAAAATAATATCGGGAGCGGCGCTGGCGCACCGCTCCCGAACCGTCCTTGCGGACTTACGCGCGCTTCTTGCGCTCGTTCTCGTCCACTTCCTGGAAGTCGGCGTCGATGACGTCGTCCTTCTTCTCGTCCGTGGACGCGGCACCGTCGGCGCCGGGTGCACCCTCGGTCTGGGAGGCGGCGTACATCGCCTCGCCGAGCTTCATCGAGGCCTGCATCAGGTCGTTGGTCTTGGCCTTGATGCCCTCGGCGTCCTCACCCTCGAGCGCGGAGCGCAGAGCGGTGATGGCGGACTCGATTGCACCCTTGTCGGCGGCCGAGACCTTGTCGCCGTATTCCGACACCGACTTCTCGGTGGCGTGGATCAGGCTCTCGCCCTGGTTCTTCACCTCGACCAGCTCGCGCCGCTTCTTGTCCGCCTCGGCATTGGCCTCGGCGTCCTTGACCATCTTCTCGATGTCGGCGTCCGACAGGCCACCCGAGGCCTGGATGCGGATCTGGTGCTCCTTGTTCGTCGCTTTGTCCTTGGCCGTCACGTTGACGATGCCGTTGGCGTCGATGTCGAAGGTCACCTCGATCTGCGGCATGCCGCGGGGCGCCGGCGGGATGCCGACGAGATCGAACTGGCCGAGCAGCTTGTTGTCCGCCGCCATCTCGCGCTCACCCTGGAAGACCCGGATGGTGACCGCGTTCTGGTTGTCCTCGGCCGTGGAGAAGACCTGGGACTTCTTGGTCGGGATCGTGGTGTTGCGGTCGATGAGCCGCGTGAACACGCCGCCCAGCGTCTCGATGCCGAGCGAGAGCGGGGTCACGTCGAGCAGCAGCACGTCCTTCACGTCGCCCTGGAGCACGCCGGCCTGGACCGCGGCGCCGATGGCGACGACCTCGTCCGGGTTGACGCCCTTGTGGGGCTCCTTGCCGAAGAACGCTTTCACGACCTCCTGCACCTTGGGCATGCGGGTCTGGCCGCCGACGAGCACGACCTCGTCGATCTCGGAGGCCGAGACGCCGGCATCCTTGAGCGCCTTGCGGCACGGCTCGATCGTGCGCTGGACGAGGTCATCGACCAGCGACTCGAACTTCGCGCGGCTGAGCTTGAGCGCGAGGTGCTTCGGCCCGGAGGCGTCGGCGGTGATGTAGGGCAGATTGATCTCGGTCTGGGTCGCCGAGGACAGCTCGATCTTGGCCTTCTCGGCGGCCTCCTTGAGGCGCTGGAGGGCGAGCTTGTCCTTGGTCAGGTCGATGCCCTGCTCCTTCTTGAACTCGGCGGTCAGATACTCGACCACGCGGTTGTCGAAGTCCTCGCCGCCGAGGAAGGTGTCGCCGTTCGTTGACTTCACCTCGAACACGCCGTCGCCGATCTCAAGGATCGACACGTCGAAGGTGCCGCCGCCGAGGTCGTAGACCGCGATGGTACCGGCCTTCTTCTTGTCGAGGCCGTAGGCGAGCGCCGCCGCCGTCGGCTCGTTGATGATGCGCAGCACTTCGAGGCCGGCGATCTTGCCGGCATCCTTGGTGGCCTGACGCTGGGCGTCGTTGAAGTAGGCGGGCACCGTGATGACGGCCTGGGTCACCGGCTGGCCGAGATGCGACTCGGCCGTCTCCTTCATCTTCTGAAGGGTGAAGGCGGAAATCTGCGAGGGCGAATACTTCTTGCCGTCGGCCTCGACCCAGGCGTCGCCGTTGTCGCCGCGGGCGATCTTGTAGGGCACGAGGCCCTTGTCCTTCTGCGTCAGCGGATCGTCGTAGGTCCGGCCGATCAGACGCTTGATCGCAAAGAAGGTGCGCTCAGGATTGGTCACGGCCTGCCGCTTGGCGGGCTGGCCGACGAGGCGCTCCCCGTCGTCCGTGAAGGCGACGATGGACGGGGTGGTGCGGGCGCCTTCCGCATTCTCGATGACCCGCGGCTGCGTGCCTTCCATGACGGCCACGCAGGAATTGGTGGTGCCGAGGTCGATACCGATCACTTTACCCATGGTGGGATCCCTCTGTTGGATTTTTCAAGCAGACCGCCGAGCCCCGAAGCAGCTCGACCCATGGCGGTTGAAAACGTCTGGTTTGAGAACGGGATGGTCCGAAGCGCATCGCCCTGGCGGGCTGTGCTTCCCAGGCCTCGTCCCGTGTCCCGCCGCATATAAGAAGACGGCTACGCCGCCGCAAGAACGGCCGCAAGAACGGCGCCCAACGGTTGAGGGGCGGACGTCATCCTTCGCCGCGCCGGGGCCGCTTTTCGAGGCGCGACACCGAGAGGAAGGCTTGTTTGTTGCCAGGCTGCCACGTCCGCGCCACGGGTGACGTGCTAGGACACCGGCATATGGCTCATGCATACCGCCCGTGAAGTGGCGGCAAACCGGGAGGCCGACCGCCTGATGTTCCTGCCCGTGTCCGAAAGGGTTTTCGCGAAGAAGCCTCGCCCGTGGCGCGTCGCGACGGGGGCGTTGCTCGTGCTCGCCGGCCTGGCCGTGGTCCCGGCCACCCCGGCGCGGGCGCAGAACTTCTTCGAGGAGCTGTTCGGCATCGGGCGGGCGGCCCGTCCCCCGCAGCCGCCGCGCAACGTGCCCGTCCAGCCGCCGCCGCAGCCTATGGAGCCGGGCGCTCCGGTACCGGGCGAAGGCGCCGAGACGCGGCCGAGCGCGCCGGCCCAGCCCCGCCAGCCCGTGGTGCTGCGGGTGCCGGCCGAGGACAACGTCGCGGGTCAGGACCTGCTGCTGAACGGGCTGAACGGATCACTGAAGATCGAGCGGAGCGGCTCGGCCTTTACCGCCCAGATGACGCTGCCGGGTACCAAGATCTCGCAGCCGACCGAGAACTGCACGGTCAAGCTCGACGGCGGCAGGCCGATGCCGCTGAGCGCCGAGGGCCGCGCGCAGGGCGTCTCCCGCTTCTCGACGGCAAGCGCCGAATGCCCGCTGCGCTTCGAGATTCTCGATGGCAGCGTGCTCGCCACGCCGCTCGGCTCGGGGTCGGCCTGCACCTTCACGGCGGCGGATTGCGAGACGACGCCGTCAGGCCTGTGGGGACCGAACGCCGCCGCGCTGCTCTCGCAGGCGGGCGAGTTCGACACCGCCCGCGGCGTCGCCGACAAGGCGGTGCGGGACAATTACAAGATCATGACGCAGCGGGCCCGGGGCGGCGACGTCCGCCCGATCGTGCAGGAGCAGGCGGCGTTCTCCTCCGACCGCGAGCAGGCCTGCCGGACCTATGCCCGCGAGGGCGCGCACGGCTATTGTCACCTGCGCTTCACCGAGGCGCGGGCGATCGCGCTCGCAACCCGGCTCGGCGCCAACACCACGACGCCGACGGCGGCGAACGCTCCGGCACGACCCCGCCGCAGCCGTGCGCCGGTGGAGGGGATGAACCCCGACGCCCAGGGGGCGGAACCGTTCGCCGACCAATAGGCCGCGTGGCGCTTCTCACAGGGCCGTAGGCATCGTCGCACGGGCGGAACTCTGCGTTTGGCGCGGATGTTGGCCGGAGGTTCACGCGAAGCGAGCCTGGCCATGCCCGACGAGAAGATCGAAGCCTATACCGACCCGGCCGGCGGATGGGGGTCGGCCCGCTCGCTCATCGACATCCTGACCCGCGAGGAGATCCCGGCTTCCGGCGCGGCGATGCTGATGAAGCAGAACAAGCCGGGCGGCTTCATGTGCGTGTCCTGTGCATGGTCGAAGCCGGCCAAGCCGTCCACGTTCGAGTATTGCGAGAACGGCGCCAAGGCGACCGCCTGGGAACAGACCCGCAAGCGGATCGGCCCCGACTTCTTCGAGCGCCACTCGGTCACCGACTTGCTGACGTGGCCGGACTACGACCTCGAGGAGAAGGGTCGGCTCACGCACCCCCTGCGCTACGATCCGCAGCGCGACCGCTACGTGTCCGTCTCCTGGGAGGAGGCCTTCGCGGAGATCGGACGCGAGCTGAAGGCTCTGCGTGAGACGGACCCGACCTCGGCCGTGTTCTACTCGTCGGGTCGGGCTTCGCTGGAGACGAGCTACATGTACGCGCTGTTCGCGCGCATGTACGGCAACAACAACCTGCCCGACTCCTCCAACATGTGCCACGAATCGACCTCGAAGGCGCTGCCGCAATCGATCGGCGTCCCCGTCGGCACGACGGTGCTGGAGGATTTCGAGACCACCGACCTGATCCTGTTCTTCGGACAGAATGTCGGTTCGAATTCGCCGCGGATGCTCCACCCGCTGCAGGACGCCCGCCGCCGGGGCGTGCCCATCATCACCTTCAACCCGCTGCGGGAGCGCGGGTTGGAGCGGTTCACCAACCCGCAATCGCCCGTCGAGATGCTGACCCATTCCTCGACGCAGATTTCGACTCAGTACCATCAGGTGAAGGCCGGCGGCGACATCGCGGCGCTCGGCGGCATCTGCAAGGCGCTCTTCGCCATGGATCGAGAGGCGCAGGCGGAAGGGCGCCCGCGCGTTTTCGATATCGATTTCATCGCCGAGCACACCCACGGCTTCGAAAAGTTCGAGAAGTTCTGCGACCGGCTCGAATGGCCGGCGCTGGAGACCAAGTCCGGGCTGAGGCGCGAGGGGATGGAGGCGGCCGCCGCCGTCTACGCCCGCGCGCGGGCGGTGATCGGCATCTACGGGATGGGCCTGACCCAGCACCGCCGCGGCACCGAGACGGTGCAGATGTTCGTCAACCTGCTGCTCCTGCGCGGCAATATCGGGCGGCCCGGCGCCGGCATCTGCCCCGTGCGCGGCCACTCGAACGTGCAGGGCCAGCGCACCGTCGGCATCGCCGACGAGCCGTCGCTGGTGCCGCTCGATAAACTCAAGGAGATGTACGACTTCGAGCCGCCCCGCGAGAAGGGGATGAACACGGTCGAGACCTGCGAAGGCGTTCTCTCCGGCAAGGTGAAAGCCTTCGTTGGGCTCGGCGGAAATTTCATCCGCGCGGTGCCCGACACGAAGCGGATGGAGGAGGCGTGGCGCTCGCTGCGCCTCACCGTCCAGGTCTCGACCAAGCTCAACCGCTCCCACCTCGTGCATGGTGAGGTCGCCTACATCCTGCCCTGCCTCGGCCGGATCGAGGTGGACGGACGAACAGGCGAGCGGGCCGCAGGCCGTGTCGATGGAGGACTCGACCTCCTGCTTCCACGGCTCGCGCGGCGTCGCCCGGCCGGTGAGCGACCATGTGCGCTCGGAGCCCTGGATCGTGGCGCAACTGGCCAAGGCGACGCTGCCGGCCAACCCCAAGGTCGATTGGAACGCCTGGGTCGGCGATTACGCGCGGGTGCGCGACGCCATCGAGGCGACCTATCCGGAGAAGTTCAAGGACTTCAACGCGCGCCTGTTCGAGCCCGGCGGGCAGCACAAGCCGATCGCCGCGCGCGAGCGCAAATGGGAGACGCCCACCGGCAAGGCGAACTTCATCGTGCCACCGGACGGGCTCGACATGGACCCGGACATGAAGAGCGACCGGCGCGACGTGCTCGACCTCATCACGCTGCGCTCGAACGACCAGTTCAACACCACGATCTACGGCTATCACGACCGCTTCCGCGGGGTGAAAGGCACCCGCCAAGTGCTGTTCATGAACGAGAACGACATCGAGCGGCTGCAACTCGCCGATGGTGAGACCGTCGATGTCGTGACCGAGGCTGCCGACGAGTTCGCCCGCGAGGTGAAGGGCCTGAGGATCGTCAAATACGACATCCCCGCCGGCAATTGCGCCGGCTACTACCCGGAGCTGAACGTGCTGATCCCGCTCTGGCACCATGATGCCCAGGCCAAGGTGCCGGCGGCCAAGGCGATTCCCGTGCGGATCGCCAAGGCGGCGCCATTGGCCGTGAGGGACTGAGCAGGGGCTCGTCCGGCTCCGCCGGCTCGGCGCCCGACGGCGATCAAGATTGTACGACGTGCAAATCATCACTTGTACGCTGTGCAAAACAGGCTCATCCCTAGGGGCGTGACGACGCGGTCACGCCCTCGGAGTGCTGCCATGTTGACGCTGTTGCGAACCCTCGCCCGCGGCGCTGCCGCCCAAGCCTGCGAGGAGGTCCACGACCGCCACGCCCTCCTCGTGCTCGATCAGCAGATCCGCGAGACCGCCGCCGATCTGGAGCGCGGCCGGCGCATGCTGGCCGCGGCCATGGCCGGGGACAGCGCGGAGGCGCGGCGTCTCACGCAGGTCGAGGCCCGCGCCGCCGACTTGGAGACCCGCGCCGTGGCCGCGCTTGCGGCGGGCCGCGAGGATCTGGCCCGTGAGGCGGCCGAGGCGATCACGAGCCTTGAGGCTGAGCGGGACGCTCTGCGCGCCGCACGGGCGACCTTCGCGGCCGAGGTGGTCCGGATGCGCGCGGTGCTCGCCGACGCGACCCGGCGACAGGCGGCCCTGGAGCGCGGGCGGCGGGTCGCGGCGGCGTCCGAAGCGGTCCGGCGTCTGCGCCGGACGGAGGGCGTGCGCGATCGCGCGACGTTGCGGGAGGCCGAGGCGACGCTGGCCCGGCTTCAGCGGATCCAGGCCGAGGCAACGGATACCGACGACGCGCTGGCCGCGATCGAGACGCCCGAGGAGACCCTTGCCGAGCGCCTCGAACGGGAGGGCTTCGGGCCCCGGACGCGCCCCTCCTCCGACGACGTGCTCGCCCGCCTGCGAAGCCGCGCCGAGGCCGCCCGCACCGCTTCCGTCTGATCCGCCCTCCCGCGTTCCAAGGAATTCAGCCATGTCCCAAGAGACTGCACAGCATACCGGCGCCTGGGTCGTGTTCACCCAAGCCTCCTTCGTCGCCTCCGCCGCACTCGTCGGTTTCGGCATCCTTTTCATGCCCCTCGACTTCTGGATGAAGGGCTATCTTGCCATGGGCACGGTGATGCTGGTCCAGTCCTGCATCACTGCCACCAAGACGCTCCGCGACGTCCATGAGGGCCGCCGCATGGTCAATCGCCTGGAGGATGCCCGCACCGAGCGCCTGCTGATGTCGGTCGGCAAGGAGTGACGCAAGGAGCCATGCAAGGAGTCATTTAAGACGGCGGCCTCGGGAGACTCGACGCGCGCCCGCGACGGTCCATATTCCGTGGCATGGACAGTTCGGACGGAGCTCACGCGCGACGGCAGGCGATCATCGATCGCTTGCTCAGCGACGCCCTGCGCCCGGCCGGCGGGATCGTGCTGCCGAGCCACGATGCCCTGCCGGCCGACATCCGCATGACGGTCGATCGCCTGCTCGCCAAGGCGGACGCTGAGCGCCGCCGCTCGCTGACCTACGACGACCTCGAAGAGGCGTTGCCGCCGCGCGACGTGACCGCCGACGATCTGGAAGCGATCTTCTGGGTGCTGGCGGAATACGGGATCGAACTCGACGAGGGCGATTAGGCACCGTCCCAAAGGGTGGTCGCCGGCTTTTGGGACGAGACGATGCGTCGAAGGCTCAGCCTTCGGCTCCCAGGAGCAGTCGTGCCGCCGCCGCGCGCGCCTCGTCGGTGACGGTGGCGCCGGCCAGCATCCGGGCGATCTCTTCCCGGCGCGCTTCCGCCGCGAGCCCGACCACGCGGGTCGTCACCCGCTCGGCGCTCTTCTCCGCGCCCTTGGCCGCCTTTCCCTTCACACTGTCCTTGGCGATGCGGAAATGCGTCACCGCGCGGGCGGCGACCTGCGGCGCGTGGGTCACGGCCACGACCTGAACCTGCTCCGAGAGACGGCCGAGCCGCGCGCCGATGGCGTCGGCCACCGCGCCGCCGAGACCGGTATCGATCTCGTCGAAGATCAGCGTCGGCGCCGAGCCCTTGCCGGCGAGCACAACCTTGAGCGCCAGCATGAAGCGGGACAGCTCGCCGCCGGAGGCAACCTTCATCATCGGGCCGGCACGGGTGCCGGGATTGGTCTGCGCCCAGAACTCGACCCGCTCGGTGCCGGCGGCGTCGCGCGAGGCTTCGTCCACAGTGATCTGCGTGATGAAGCGGGCGCCCTCCAGCTTCAGCGGCGGCAACTCGGCCTGCACTGCGGCATCGAGCGCCTTGGCCGCCTTGCGGCGCCCATCGCCGAGCCGCTTGGCGGCCTGGGCATAGGCCGCCTCCGCCGCCGTGAGTTCGGCTTCGAGCCCGGCAAGCGCCTGCTCGCCGGCATCGAGGGCGGCCACGTCCGCATCGTAGCGGCTGCGCAGGTCGGCGAGGTCGTCGGCCGGGACCGAATATTTTCGCGAGGCGGCGCGCAGGGCGAATAGCCGTTCCTCGACACGCTCCAGCTCGCGCGGATCGAACTCGGCGGCGAGCACCGCGGCATCGAGGGCGGCGCGTGCCTCGTCCAGCGCGACGAGGGCCGCATCGAGGGCGGCGATGCTCGGATCGACCAGGGTCGGCACCGTGGCGCTACGCCGCTCCAGGCGGCGCACGGCGGAGGAGAGATGCGGCACGAGCGAGCCGGAGCCGCCGACGAGGTCGAGCGCTTCGTTCAACTCGCGGGCGACCTTCTCGCCCTGTTGCATCAACGTGCGGCGCTCGGCGAGCTTGGCCTCCTCGCCGGCCTGCGGATCGAGGACGCCCAGTTCCTCCACCGCGTGGCGGAGAAAGTCGGCTTCCTTCTGCGCGGCCTCGACGCGTTCGCGCTGCTCGGCGAGCGTCGAGCGGGCGGCGCGCACGCGTTTGGCGGCCGAGGCTACCTGCGCGAGCGGACCCTGAAGCCCGCCGAACGCGTCGAGGATGCTGCGATGGGTGGTAGGGTCGGCCAAGGCCCGGTCGTCGTGCTGACCGTGGATCTCGACGAGCGCCGTGCCGATCGCCCGCATGGTCTGCACGCCGACCGGCTGGTCGTTGACGAAGGCGCGGGTGCGCCCGTCGGCGAATTGCGTGCGACGCAGGATCAGGTCGCCGTCGGTGTCGATCTCGGCCGCCGCCGCGACGGCGCGGGCGGGATGGTCGAGGGCCACGTCGAACACGGCGGTGACGCCGCCCTGCGCCTCCCCCTGCCGCACGAGACCGCCATCGCCGCGCCCCCCGAGCGCCAGGGCGAACGCGTCAAGCAGGATCGACTTGCCCGCACCGGTCTCGCCCGTCAGAACGGTGAGCCCCCCGGAGAAGGTCAATTCGAGCTTGTCGATCAGAACGATGTCGCGGATCGCGAGCTGGACGAGCATGAAGCGGCGCCAGAGCCCCTTATTGGATTGTGCGCGGGTTTAGCCGTAAGCGGAGAGGACTTCATCCGGAAAGTGCTGTGGGACCCGCGACCGACGATCGGCCGCGCGGCGGCCCCGCGGCAGGCCGCTTCGTTCATCCGGCTGAAGGCGTCTGGAGAGCCATTGCATGCGTGTGGTCGCGGTGAGCCGGGTGCTCGATGAGGTCGATGTCATCGAGGCGTTCATTCGGCACGCGACGGCCTTCGTCGATCATCACATCATTCTCGACAACGGCAGCCGGGACGGGACGGTCGAAATCATCCGAAAACTCGCCGAAGAGGGGCTTCCGCTCACGGTCTATCAGTCGCCGTCGATCTGCTTCTCCGAGCGGGACATGAACAACTGGCTCTACAACGAGGCGGTCGACCGGCACGACGCGGATTGGGTCGCCTGTCTCGACAGCGACGAGTTCTACGACGAGCGTCAGCTGCCGGGAGGATTGCGGAACTACCTCCAAGAGCTGGAAAACGCCGGCGGGAACGTCGTCGCCGTCCGGGTTCCCTGGGCTCATTACAACTATACGACCCGAGATGATGCAGGAGAAAACCTCGTCCCGCGCCGCATCACCCATCGCACGGAGATCGCCAGCGACGGCAAGATCATCGCGAGCTGGCGGTTGGCGAAGGAGAAGGGCCTCGTGCTGGAGGGACAGCATGACGTGCATCTGCCGGAGGGCAGCCGCGGCACGGTGGTCGCTGAGCGGCGTCTCTGGATCGCACATTTCTCCGAGCGCAACGCGGCGCAGTACGTCACCAAATTCGTGAGAGGGTGGGCGAAGATCCTCACCGCCGGGCAGGCCTGCCAGGATCGGGGCTTCTCGGCCCATTACCGCGGACCGTTCGAGCTTCTCAGAGACCATCCCGAGACGCTGCTGAGGTCCGACGGGTTCCTCGAGAGAAAGAACGAGGAAAGAAGCGCCATCCACGACCCGATGGATTACCGCGGCGGTCCCCTTCGGTATACGCCCCCGAACGATCCGGAGATGCAGTCGGTCCGGGCGCTCGTCGGATTCCTCTCGGAGGTGTGCACCCGCTACGGCGAACTTACCGATGCGTTGCCCGTGGCAAGGGCCTATTCCGAGCGAATCGAGCGGCGGATCAACCGGCTCATTTGAAGCGTGCTCGCCCGGCCCAAGGCCGAGGCCAAGCCCGATCCGTCCGGCGTGATGGCGCTGGCTCCGTCTCGGACGCCGAGGTTCGTCCGCCGCCATCGCGAGCGTCCGCCAAGCGATCTGCGGCGCACCATCTCCGAACGGTTCGCAGTCAACTCCGCGTCGCGGAGACGGCGGAGGGACGGAAACGAAAACAGCGTCCCGGATCTCAGATCCGGGACGCTGTTCGAAGGCTTCGCCTGTTTCGCGCAAGCGCTGTGAGGAGGTCCTACTCCGCAGCAGCGGTCCGCCCGATCACGCCGCGGTAGATCTTGCTGATCCAGGAGGACTTCTCCTCCCGCGGCTCCAGGCCGCCGGTCTGCAGGAGCTTGTAGGCATCCTGGTACCAGGGGCTGTCGGGGAAGTTGTGGCCGAGCACGGCCGCGGCGGTCTGCGCCTCGCCGGTGAGGCCGAGCGCCATGTAGGCCTCGACCAGACGCTCCAGCGCCTCTTCGGCGTGGCGGGTCGTCTGGTACTTGCTGACCACGTCGCGGAAGCGGTTGATCGCCGCCGGGAAGGCGCGCTTCTCGAGGTAGAAGCGGCCGACTTCCATCTCCTTGCCGGCGAGCTGGTCGCGGGTGATCTGGATCTTGGCCTTGGCGTCGGCGGCGTATTCGGAGGTCGGGTACTTCTGCACCAGCTCCTGGAGGGCGATGAGGGCGCGCTCGGAGCGCTCCTGATCGCGGGTCACGTCCGGGATCTGCTTATATTGCGACATCGCCATCAGGTACTGGGCGTAGGCCGCGTCCTTGCTCGCCGGGTGGCGCTGGAGGTAGCGCTTCGAGGCGTTGATGGCGTCGTCGTACTTCGCGCCCTCGTAGTTCGCGTAGGCCGTCATCAGCAGGCCTTTCCGCGACCAGTCGGAATAGGTGTACTGCTTGTCGAGCTGGTCGAACTGCTTGGCGGCGTTCTCGTAATCCCTGTCTTCCATCTTCGCCAAGCCCTCGCTGTAGAGCTTGTCCGCGGGCGTATCCGGGATCGCCTCGGGCTTGTACTTTTCGGCGAAGAGGTTGGTCGGATCGAGGGCATCGCAGCCGCCGAGCCCGATGCCCAGGCTGAGGAGCACGGCCGCCATCGCGCCACGGGTCGGGAAGGTCACAGGCATCGCGGTCAATTTCCCTGTCAGGCCCGGCCGCTTGAGGAGCGGCGCGCGACCTACGCGCAGGCTTTTACGGTTGGCGGTCGATTCGGGCGTCAAAACGGCAGGACGTAGGGAACCTTTAAGGTATTCCGCCTGCGACGTGGATCGAGGGCCGATGTGGCGTCCGGGTTACAGTTCGGCGGCGAAGGCGGCGAGCCCCAGGCCGGCACCGAAGTCGGCGCGGGCGGTCTCCCGGCGGGTGCCCTGGCCCTCGACGATGGCGTAGTTCGCGCGGTCGGCGAACAGGGCTTCGAGGATGCCGACATTCATGCGGTGGCCGCCGCAATAGGAGCGGTAGGCACCCTGGAGCGGCAGACCGGCCAGCGCGAGATCGCCGACCGCATCGAGGAACTTGTGACGGACGAACTCGTCCGCGAAGCGCAGGCCTTCCGGGTTGACGATGGCGGTCTCGCCGACGGCGACCGTGTTGTCGAGGGAGGCGCCGAGCGCGAAGCCCGCTTTCCAGTAGCGCTCCACGTCCTTCATCATGCCGAAGGTGCGGGCGGGGGCGATCTCACGGCGGTAGGCGGCCGGGGTCAGGTCCATCGCCTTGCGCGAGCGGCCGATCACCGGGGATTCGAAGTCGATCTCCACGTCGAGGCGGAAGCCGCGGTCGATCGGGCGGAGTTCGGCGAAGGCGCGGCCGGCCTCGATGCGGACGGGCTGGAGCACCTTGATCCAGCGGCGCGGGGCGCCGCAGAGGGCCAGGCCGACGCTGTCGATGGCTTGGACGAAGAGGCGGGCGCTGCCGTCGAGGATCGGCATCTCGGGGCCGTCGATCTCGACCAGAGCGTTGTCGACACCGAGCCCGTAGAGGGCCGACATCAGGTGCTCGATGGTGGCGACGGCGCCGGTCTCGACGTCACCGATGACGGTGCACAGCTCGGTGGCGGAGACGCAGGCGAAGTGGGCCTTGATGATCCGGTCGTTGCCGGTGGTCGTGCCCGTCCGGAGGAAGGCGATACCGTGGTTGGCTTTGGCGGGGTGGAGCGTGATCTCCGCCGGGTTGCCGGAGTGGACTCCGATTCCGGTCAGCGTCACGGACGTTTTGAGTGTTGTCTGTTGGTTCGTCCGCATACCTTAGCCCTCGGCCAGGATCCTTCCCGCGCACCCCGTTTCGGGGGGCGGTATGAGAAAGTCCGTCCGCTGCTTGAAGCCCCTGCGAGCGCTGGCAGTCATCGACCGGCCGCGCCTTCTGTCGTTCCGGAAGCGTGTATAGCTGTGGCAATCAGGCCGGCCAAATCACGGATTCTTACGATCTGTTACAGCCACGGTTTCGCCACGATCTTTGAAAAGCATTTTCTGATCAGGGTCTTAACAAGTAGCTAAACCCGGAACCTTGCGGTTCCGGGTCTGTGGCCGAAATACCCCAATGAGGGTCGATGGAGGCCGAGTTGCCCCCATCGATCCACAGGCAATCCAGGTTTTAGTTCGCCTGACGGCGAAGGAAGGCCGGGATCTCGAGCTGGTCGTCTTCCATCATCCGCGGCGGCAGGGCACGGCCCTGCGCGTCCAGATTGCCCTGAGCGGGGCGGTACTGCGGCGCCTGGGGCGCGGGCGCCCGCAGGGCCGGCTCGACGCGGGGCGCGGCGACTGGAGCCGGAGCGGCGGCGCGGGGCGCCGGCACCGGAGCGGCCTCGGCTTCCTCGCGGCGACCGCCGAAACCGACCGTGGCGAGCCGGCGCAGCAGGGTCATGCGCTTGGAATCCTGGTTCGGCTCCGGCTGGGGCTCCTCGCCGCGGCTCTTGAGGATCTGCGCCTGGGTGTGGGGCGGCAGGTCCGAGATCTGCGGCATGCGCGGCGGGCGGGCGAGCTGCGGACGCGGCGGCACGTAGGGGCCGTTCGCGGCCTGGGCGGGCTCCTGGGCCTGGGCCGGGGCCGGCTGCTCGTAAGCCGGGACGGCGGCGCGGGCCGGGGCCTGGGTCAGCACGACATCGTGGTGGTGCATCGCCGGGGCGGGCTCGGCACGCATCGGCTCCGGCGCCACCGGCTCCGACAGCATGGCCCGCGGGCCGGCGTTCGGGGCGAGCAGCGGCTCGGGGCCGGGGCGGTGCGACGGCTGATGGCCGTTCTGCTGCGCCGCCTGATGCGTCGAGGCGGGGCTCAGGGCGGCGGAGGCACGGGCGCGGGCCTCGGAGCGCAGACGCTCGGCGACCTCGGCGATGCGCTGCTCGGTCTGGGCGATTTCCGGGTTGTTCGGGGAATCGGCCGAGATCAGCGCCGGCTCGATGCCGGTGGCGACCACCGAGACGCGGATGATGCCGTCGAGGCTCTCGTCAAAGGTGGCGCCGAGGATGATGTTGGCATCCGAATCGACCTCCTCGCGGATGCGGGTGGCGGCTTCATCGAGTTCGTAAAGGGTGAGGTCGGAGCCGCCGGTGATCGAGATCAGCAGGCCGCGGGCGCCCTTCATCGACACGTCGTCGAGGAGCGGGTTGGCGATGGCCGCTTCCGCCGCGCGGTTGGCGCGGTTCTCGCCGGACGCCTCGCCGGTTCCCATCATCGCCTTGCCCATGCCGCGCATGATCGCGCGCACGTCGGCGAAGTCGAGGTTGATCAGGCCTTCCTTGACCATCAGGTCGGTGATGCAGGCGACGCCCGAGTAGAGCACCTGGTCGGCCATCGCGAAGGCGTCGGCGAAGGTGGTCTTCTCGTTGGCGACCCGGAACAGGTTCTGGTTCGGGATGACGATCAGGGTATCGACCGCCGCCTGAAGCTCCTGGATGCCGGCCTCGGCCGTCCGCATCCGGCGCATGCCCTCGAACTGGAAGGGCTTGGTCACGACGCCGACCGTCAGGATGCCCATGTCACGCGCCGCGCGGGCGATGACCGGGGCCGCGCCGGTGCCGGTGCCGCCGCCCATGCCGGCGGTGATGAAGGCCATATGCGCGCCCGAGAGCTGATCGCGGATCTCGTCGATCACCTCCTCGGCGGCGGCCGAGCCGACCTCGGGGTGCGAGCCGGCGCCGAGGCCCTGCGTCACGCCGATGCCCATCTGGATCACGCGCTCGGCCTTCGAGGAGGTGAGCGCCTGGGCGTCGGTGTTGGCCACGACGAACTCGCAGCCGAGCAGCCCCGACTCGATCATGTTGTTGACGGCGTTACCGCCCGCGCCGCCGACGCCGAACACCGTGATGCGGGGCTTGAGTTCCCGGATGTCCGGAGCCTGAAGAGAGATGGCCATGTGGTCGAACCCTTCGTGACTTTCGATTGCCTGAACGACGCCTTGTGACGCCTGCCCTGTCTTGCTTGTCCCGCGCTGGCCTCGCGGCGGCGCGGGGTCGTTCTGTTGGAGCCGTTCCCCGTCCCGTCAGGTCGGGGACGCCTCCAAGTCGTTGTTTTAGCGCGATGTCTTCACGCGAAGCGGAAACCCGCCGCGCGACATCGCTCTAGAAACTTTCCCGGATCCAGCGACCGACCCGCGAGAAGTAGCCGTCCGTTCCCGTGCCGGCGAAGGCGCCCTGCCCCCGCGGCTCGAAATGCTCCGCATGCGCCACCTGCGGGTAGACCAGCAGGCCGACCGAGGCCGAGAAGGCGGGCCCCTTGGCGGCTTCCGGCAGGCCGCGGATGCCGAGCGGGCGCCCGATCCGGACCTGTCCCTGAAGGATGCGGCGGGCCGTCTCCGGCATGCCGACGAGCTGGCTCGCGCCGCCCGTGAGCACCACCCGGCGACCGGCCTGAGCGCCGAAGCCCGCATTGCGCAGGCGGTCGCGCACCAGTTCGAGAACCTCCTCGACCCGCGGCTTGACGATGCGCACGAGCTGCGAGCGCGGCACGTGGCCGGGCGCCTCGCCCTCGTCCTCGCCGACGCCGTGCACGGCGATCATGTCCCGCTCGTCGGAGGCCGTGGCGATGGCCGAGCCGTAGAGGGTCTTCAGCCGCTCGGCGACGGAGACACGGGTCGAGAGCCCGCGGGCGATGTCCATGGTGACGTGGTGGCCGCCGACCGCGACCGCGTCGCAATGGACGAGGTGGCCGCCCATGAAGACGCCGACGCTGGTGGTGCCGCCGCCCATGTCCACGACGGCGCAGCCGAGTTCGGCTTCGTCGTCCACCAGCGCCGAGAGGCCGGCGGCGTAGGGCGTGGCGATCACCGCATCAACGCCGAGATGGCAGTGCTCGACCGCCAGCATCAGGTTGCGCGCGGCGGCCGCCTCGGCGGTGACGACGTGGAGATCGACGCCGAGCGCGTTGCCGATCATTCCGGACGGGTCGATCACCGCGCCCTGCCCGTCCAGCGCGTAGCCGGTCGGCAGAGCGTGCAGCACCGCCCGGCCGGGGCTGACGCCGTGGGCGCTCGCGGTCTCCAGAACCCGCTCGACGTCGGAGCCGGTGACGGTGCCGGAGCGGACGTTCACCCGCGCCTCGAAATGCTGCGAGGCGATGCGCCCGCCGGAAATGTTGACGATGACCGACTGGACCTCGGCCTTGGCCATCCGCTCGGCGGCGTGGACCGCCTGACGGATCGCGCCCTCGGCGGCCTCCAGATCGACGATGGCGCCGCCCTTGAGCCCGAGCGAGCGCTGGTGGCCGATGCCGATGATGCGGGCGAGATGGGTGCGCCCGCGCAGCGTCGACATCGCCTCGGCCGGCTGCAGCTCGGCGATGAGGCAGACGACCTTGCTGGTGCCGATGTCGAGGACCGACATCGTCGCGCTCCGGCGGGCGGAAAGCGGTTTCAGGCGCGGCGTGAGGCCGTGATGGGTCTGCATCGGACGCTACTCGGCGGATACGCGACAGGGCACGGAAGAGAGTGCGGCGGGGCGGAACGCGCTCATGTCGCGGTCCCCTTTTTCGGCTTCTTGCGGCTCTCCGCCCGGGCGGCCGCAGCCTCCTCGGTCAGGCGCACCACGACGCGGTCGGCCATGCGCAGGTCCACCGCGATGATGTCCTTCTCCAGAATCTTGCTCTCCCGCTCGAGCCGCACCAGCCGAGCGAGCGCCTCGGCGGGGTCGGCCTCGGGCAGGCGGATGTCGACGCCGTCGAGCTTGAGCGTCCAGCGCCGGCTGGAGACGTAGGTGCCGGCGCGGATGCGCGATCCGAGCGGACCGGCCGCCTCGATCAGCGCGAGATATTCCTTGAGGCGCTCGTTGGCGCCCGCGCCGACGACGAGCGGCAGGTTGACGTAGCGCTCGTCGCGCAGGTCATCGATCACTTTGCCGTCGGCGGCGATCACCTGGATCTCGCCGTTCTGCTGCCAGAGCGCGGCGGGCTCGCGCTCGACCTGATTGATGACGATCTCGTTGGGGTAGAGCTTCCGCACGGAGGCGCTGGCGATCAGCTTCTCGGCAAGCAGGCGATCACGCACCCCGTCGACGTCGACGAACGGCACGGAGGAGCGCCAGTCGATACCGGCGGTGCTCAGCACCTCGCGCTCGTACATCCGCGACAGGCCGGTGATGGTCACCCGCTCGACGCCGAAGCCGGCGATCCGCGCGAGGATGTCGAGCGGCCGGCCATTCTCGGCGACGAAGCTATCATAGCGCCCGCTCATGACGAAGCCGGTCAGCGCGACGGTGCCGGCAAGCCCGGCGACCAGCGCCGTGCCCGCGAGCCGCGGCACGCGTGCCTCGATCGGTACCGCCGGCCGGAGCCGACGTGCCGACGAGAACCGCCTGAGGATCTTCGGGAGCCGCAGCCCCGCAAGGATCCCGCCGCTGCCGGGGTTACCGGCTGCGTTCAGCGGTTGAGAGAAGCGTCCTCCACCATCCATCGGACGAGTTCACCGAAACTCTGGCCTGCGTGGGCCGCGATCTCCGGCACAAGGCTCGTCTGGGTCATCCCTGGCTGCGTGTTGACCTCGAGGACGACGAGAGCGCCGGTTCCACCCGGCGTGTCGTCGTAACGAAGGTCGGCACGGCTGACGCCACGACATCCCAGTGCTTGATGCGCCGTTAACGCCAACTCTTGGACACGCTGGTAAATATTTAGTTTAAGATCCGCGGGGAGGACGTGGATCGACCCCCCTCCGGCGTACTTCGCATCGAAGTCGTACCACTCCCCCGAGACGGGCTTGATCTCGGTCACTCCGAGGGCCCTGTCGCCCAGCACCGCGCAGGTCAGCTCGCGGCCCGCAACGTAAGTCTCTGCAAGGACTTCCTCGCCGTAGACCCACTCGTCGGAGGCGAGAATCTGGGGCGGATGCGAGCGCTCGTCACGCACGATGATGACCCCCATGGAGGAGCCCTCGGCGATCGGCTTCACGACATAGGGAGGGGTTAACGGGTGTGACTTCGCCGCATCATGACGGTTAACGACCCGGCCCTCCGGAACGCTCACACCGGCCGCGCGCATGACCGTTTTGGCACGTTCCTTGTGCATGGCGAGCGCCGAGGCCAGCACGCCGGAATGGGTGTAGGGGATCTTCAGGATCTCCAGGAGGCCCTGGATCGTGCCGTCCTCGCCGGCCGGGCCGTGGAGCGCGTTGAGCGCCGCGTCGGGCCGCAGCTCGGTCAGCACCGTCGCGATGTCAGGCCCGACATCGACGCGGGTGACGCGATACCCCTCCCCTTCCAGCGCCTCGGCGCAGGCATTGCCGGAGCGGAGCGAGATTTCCCGCTCGGAAGACCAGCCGCCCATCAGGACGGCGACGTGCTTGGACATGGTGGGGCTCCGTAGGCGAAGGTCGATTCCGGGGGCAGAGCGATCAGGCGGGCGAGGCCTCGACGCCGATGCGCTTGATCTCCCAGTGCAGCTCGAAGCCCGAATGCTCGCGCACCCGGCGGCGCACCTCCTCGCCGAGCCCTTCGATGTCGGCGGCGGTGGCGCCGCCGCGGTTGATCAGGAAGTTGCAGTGCATCTCGGAGACCTGGGCCCCGCCCCGGATCAATCCGCGGCAGCCGGCGGCGTCGATGAGCTGCCAGGCCTTGCCGCCCTCCGGGTTCTTGAAGGTCGAGCCGCCGGTGCGCTCGCGGATCGGCTGGGCGGCCTCGCGGGCGGCGGTCACCCGCTCCATCTCCGCCTCGATCGCCTCGCGGTTGCCGGGGCGGCCCTGGAAGGTCGCGCCCGTGAAGATCACGTCGTCCGGCGCCGAGGAGTGGCGATAGCGGAACCCCATCTCGGCATGGGTGAAGCGGCGGACCTCGCCCTTCCGGTCGATGCCGCGGACCTCGACCAGCACGTCGGTGGTCTCGCCGCCATGCGCTCCGGCGTTCATGCGCAGCGCGCCGCCGACGGAGCCGGGGATGCCGCGGAAGAAGGCGAGCCCGTCGAGGCTGGCTTCCGCCGCCGCCTTGGCGAGCCGCATGTCGGGTACTGCGGTGCCGGAGCGGATCGTCTCGCCGTCGATCTCGACCGAGCCGAAGGCCTTTCCGCCGAGCCGGATCGTCACGCCGGGAATGCCGCCGTCGCGCACGATCAGGTTCGAGCCAAGCCCGATCACCGTGACCGGCACGGACGGACCGAGGGCGGCGAGGAAGGCGGACAGATCCGCCTCGTCGGCTGGGCTGAACAGCACCTGCGCCGGCCCGCCGACGCGGAACCACGTCAGGTCGGCGAGCGACTGATTTTCGAGGAGGCGGCCGCGAAGATCGGGCGCGGCGGCGCGGATCGCGTCGATGAGGGAGTGCTCGGTCATATCCGTTTCCCCCCTCTCCCCGCAGGCGGGGAGAGGGCTTTGCCGACCTCGTCGTCGGCAAAGCGAGGCGGCAGCCGAGGGTGAGGGGGCGGATCAGGAGGAGGCTCCGCTTGAGAAGCCCCCTCACCATCGCCCTGCGGGCTCGTCGCGCCGACGACGAGGTCGTCGCGACCCCCTCCCCGTGTGCGGGGAGAGGGGGGAAGCGCGGCGAGGATCGTGTCGAGCACACCAAGGGTATTGCTCATGACCTCGGCATTCCAGAAGCGCAAGACTCGGTAGCCGCGCTCGATCAACCACGCATCTCTTGCGGCGTCATAGGCACTGTCTGCATGCTGGCTGCCGTCGAGCTCGACGATCAGCCTCGCCTCGCGGCAGCAGACATCCGCCACGTCGGAGCCGATGCTCTCCTGCCGGACGAACTTGAAGCCGGCGAGACGGCGGTCGCGGAGACGAAGCCAGAGGCGGCGTTCGGCCTCGGTCTGGTCGTGCCGAAGCCGTGTGCGAAACTGTCTCCGCTCGTCGTCCGCGGAGCGCACATCTCACCCCTGCAAAGCCGCCAGCTCTCCCGGCAGCGCGTAGGCCCACTGGGTGATCGTGCCGGCGCCGAGGCACACGACGTAGTCGTTCGAGCCGGCGCGTCCGGCGACGAGGCGGGCCAGATCCTCCGGGCGCTCCAGGGCGACGGCGTCGCGGTGGCCGCGGGCCTTGAGGCCGGCAATCAGCGAATCGCGGTCGATGCCTTCGATCGGCGCCTCGCCCGCCGCGTAGACGGGGGCGACGATCACCGTGTCGGCGTCGTTGAAGCAGGTGCAGAAATCCTCGAACAGCGACTGAAGCCGGGTGTAACGGTGGGGCTGCACGATGGCGATGACCCGGCCGTCGGTCGAGGCGCGGGCCGCGCGCAGCACCGCCTGGATCTCCACCGGGTGGTGGCCGTAATCGTCGAAGATCGTCGCGCCGTTCCACTCGCCGGTGCGGGTGAAGCGGCGCTTGACGCCGCCGAAGCCGGCGAGCGCCTTGCGGATCGCATCCGACGGCACGCCGAGTTCGTGGGCCACCGCCAAAGCCGCGGTGGCGTTGAGCGCGTTGTGACGGCCGGGCATCGGCAGGACGAGATCCTCGATCTCCATGCGGAAGCCGGGGCGGCGGTCGCGGATCATCACCCGGAAGCGGCTCTGGCCGCCCTTCAGGTCGATGTCGATGAGGCGCACGTCGGCCTGCGGGTTCTCGCCGTAGGTGATGATGCGCCGGTCCTCGATATGGCCGACCAGATCCTGCACGATCGGGTGGTCGATGCACATCACGGCAAAGCCGTAGAACGGGATGTTGTCGATGAAGCGCCGGAAGGCATCCTTGATCGCCTCGAACGAGCCGAAATGGTCGAGATGCTCGGGGTCGATGTTGGTGACGATGGCGACATCCGCCGGCAGCTTGAGGAAGGTGCCGTCGGATTCGTCGGCCTCGACCACCATCCAGTCGCCGGCGCCCATGCGGGCATTGGTGCCGTAGGCGTTGATGATGCCGCCGTTGATGACGGTGGGGTCGAGGTTGCCGGCGTCGAGCAGGGTGGCGACCAGCGAGGTCGTCGTGGTCTTGCCGTGGGTGCCGGCCACCGCGACGCAGGACTTGAACCGCATCAGCTCGGCCAGCATCTCGGCGCGGCGGACCACCGGCAGGCGGCGCTCGCGGGCTTCGATCAGCTCCGGGTTGTCGCGACGGATCGCGGTGGAGACCACGACGAGGGCCGCGTTCTCGACGTTCTCGGCCCGGTGGCCGACGAAGGTGCGGATGCCGTTCTCGGCCAGCCGGCGGACATTGGCGTTGTCGTTCGCGTCCGAGCCCTGCACCGTATAGCCGAGATTGGCCATGACCTCGGCGATGCCGGACATGCCGATGCCGCCGATGCCGATGAAGTGGATGGGGCCGAGCTTTTCGGGCAACTTCATATCGAAAACCTTTTGAGTCCGGGGCGCTGACGAGCCCCGGCCGTCTCGTTCCGGAATCCGACGATCACAGATCGTCGAACTCCGCGCGTGCGGGGCGACCGTCGGCCGGACGCGGCAAGCCGTTCGGGCTTGCCGCTGATTTCAGGTCGCGGCCGCCGTCTCGGCGACGAGCGCGGCGAGGCGGTCGGCCGCGTCGAGGATGCGGGCGGTTTTGGCTGCAGCGGCGGCCTGGGTCAATTTCCGCGGCGCTTCGAACAGATCCACCAACTCGGCGGCGAGCCGATCGGGAGTGAAGGCGCTCTGCGGAATCGAGAGCGCGGCGCCGATCTGGGACAGTGTCGCGGCGTTGGCCGCCTGATCCTGATCGAGCGCTCCGGGCAGCGGCACGAGGATGGCGGGCCGGCCGATGGCGGCGAGTTCGGAGACCGTCGAGGCGCCGGAGCGCGCCACCACGAGATGGGCGCTCGCCATGCGGCCGGGCAGATCCTTGAAGAAGGGGGCCGCCTCGATCCCGCCGAGCCCCATGGCAAGGTAGCGGTTCTGCGTCGCGGTCAGATCCTCGGGCCGCGCCTGCTGCACGAGGTGGAGGCGGGCGCGAAGGTCTTGCGGCAACTTTTCAATCGCTGCCGGCACCACCTCGCTCATCACGCGGGCGCCCTGGCTGCCGCCGAACACGAGGAGCCGGAGCGGCGCGTCCGCATCGAGGGACGGATAGGGCGTCTCGGCCACGGCCAGCACCGCGGGGCGGATCGGGTTGCCGGTATGGACGCGGCGCGCGGTCGCCTTCTCGGGCACGCCGCGCACTTCCTTGAAACCGGTGGCGATAACGCGCGCGCCCTTGGCGAGGAAAGCGTTCGCCCGGCCCATCACCGCGTTCTGCTCGTGCAGGATGGTCGGCACCCGCAGCAGCTGCGCCGCCAGCATCGGCGGCACGGTCGGGTAGCCGCCAAAGCCGACGACCGCCGCCGGGTTGAGCCGCCGCACGGCGCGGGCGGCCTGACCGAAGCCGCGCCCGAGCGTGACGACGGCACCGGCCCGGCGCAGCACCGAGCGGCCCGAGGGCGTGGCCGAGGCGATGGTGATGATCTCTTCCGCCGGGAAATCGCCCGCGATCGAATCGACGCGGGCATCGGTGGCGAGCGCGACGCGAATCCCGCGATCTTTCAGGGCGTAGGCGAGACTCTGGGCCGGGAACAGGTGACCGCCGGTGCCACCCGCGCAGACGAGAACCAGGGGGGTGAAGACGGTCACTGCATCAGTCCCGGAACGGCCGAGGGCATGGTGCCGGGCGGGCGCTGGTTGACCGCCGTGGTGCGGGGACGCTTGCGGGTGAGCGCCACGAGGAAGCCCATGCCGAGCGCCAGCGAGATCAGCGAGGAGCCGCCGTAGGAGACGAACGGCAGAGTCATGCCCTTGGCCGGCATGAGCTGCGTGTTCACCGCCATGTTGATGCAGGCCTGCAGGCCGAAGAGCGTCGTCAGACCGGTAATGGCGAGCCTCGTGAAGGTGTCGTCGGTGCGGCGCGCGAGTTTCAGCCCGCGGATGACGATGTAGGCGAAGAGTGCCACGAGGCCCAGACAGACCAGCACGCCGAATTCCTCACCGGTCACCGAGAATGATGAAATCGGTATGCGCGTCGGGCAGGTGGCGCTTGGCCACGCCCTCGCCGGGGCCGGTGCCGAACCAGCCGCCGGAATTGAACGATTCGCGCGACCAGACCTCCTGGAAGCTGTCGCCCGATTCGGGATCCATGAAGCGGTTGATGCGCTCGCGGACGTGGTGGAGGAAGGTGTAGGCGGTGAAGACGCCGACGATGCCGGCAAATCCGAGACCCGCCACCCAGAACCAGTGCAGCCCGGCGACGAAGAACAGGGTGCACCACACCATCGTGATCAGCATGGTCTGGCCGAAATCCGGCTGGAGGATCAGCGGCACGATGGTCATCGGCAGCAGCATGAACGCGAAGATGACGCCGGGCATGTCGCGGCGGTTGGCGCCCTCCGAGAAGGCCCAGGCGGTGACGACCACGAAGGCGGGCTTCACGAACTCCGACGGCTGGAGGCCGAAGGAGCCGAACTGGATCCAGCGGTGCGCACCCTTGATCTCGGGGCCGAACTTGCCGGCCAGGATGCAGAGCACCACGCCGAGCAGCCACGTCACCAGGGCGAAGCGCCGGATGTGGCGCACCGACAGGAACGACACGGCGATGATGAGCAGGACGGTGGGGGCGAGATACATCGCCTGCCGGTTGAGGAAGTAGAAGGTCGGCAGGCCGATGCGTTCGGCCACCGGCGGTCCGCCGCCCATCAGGAAGACGAGACCGGCCACCATCAGGCAGCCGAGGCCCGCAAGCAGGCCGCGATCGACCGTCCACCACCAATCCGCGAGGGGGCTGCGTTCGGCGCGCGACATCATGGCGAGGGGCTCGTCTCCAGCCGGCCGGTCCCGCGAAGAGACGCGGATGGCCAGCCCGGATGGTGGAACGTAAGGGTTAATGGTGTCTTGCGGTTCGCGACGAGATCGGCCGGGCGTTGCCGATTGCCGGTCAGCCATGCACCGCGAATGGATGCGGCGGCTTTGCGTGCGCGGGGCGCCCATGATACTGGCCCCTGCCAACCCGATCCCGCTGGCCGCGACCTTCCGGCCCGGCGCAACACTCGTCTCCGGAGTTGGTTTCCATGGCCCGTATCAGCGCTGACTCGATCATCGAGGGCCTGACCTTCGACGACGTGCTGCTGCGCCCCGCCGCCTCTTCGGTGATGCCGGGCGAGGTCGATATCGCCAGCCGCCTCACCCGCACGATCCGGCTCAACATGCCGATCATCGCCTCGGCGATGGACACCGTGACCGAGGCGCCGATGGCCATCGCCATGGCGCAGAACGGCGGTCTCGGCGTCATCCACCGCAATCTCGAGCCGGCCGAGCAGGCCGAGCAGGTCCGTCTCGTCAAGAAGTACGAGTCGGGCATGGTGCTCAACCCGATCACCATCCACCCCGACGAGACCCTTGCCGACGCCTTCGAGGTGATGAAACGGAACCGGATCTCCGGCATCCCGGTGGTCGAGCGCGGTCCCAACGGCTCGCGCGGCAAGCTCGTCGGCATCCTGACCAACCGCGACGTACGCTTCGCAACCAATGCCGGCCAGCCCGTGGCCGAGCTCATGACGCGCGACCGGCTCATCACCGTGCGCGAGGGCGTGACGCAGGACGAGGCCAAGCGGCTGCTGCACCAATTCCGCATCGAGAAGCTGCTCGTGGTCGATGACCACTACCGCTGCATCGGCCTCATCACCGTCAAGGACATCGAGAAGCAGGTCACCTATCCCAACGCCGTCAAGGACGAGCAGGGCCGGCTGCGGGTCGCGGCGGCGACCACTACGGGCGATGCCGGCTTCGAGCGGGCCGAGCGCCTGATCGATGCGGGCTGCGACGTGGTGGTGGTCGATACCGCCCACGGCCATTCCCGCAAGGTGCTCGACAGCGTCGCCCGGGTGAAGCAGCTCTCCAACGCCGTGCAGATCATCGCCGGCAACGTCGCCACCGCCGAGGGCGCCCGCGCCCTGATCGATGCAGGTGCCGACGCGATCAAGGTCGGCATCGGACCGGGCTCGATCTGCACCACCCGCATCGTCGCCGGCGTCGGCGTGCCCCAGCTCACGGCGCTCATGGAAGCGGTCGAGGCGGCGCACGGCGCCGACGTGCCGGTGATCGCCGATGGCGGCATCAAGTTCTCGGGCGATCTCGCCAAGGCGATCGCGGCGGGTGCCTCGGTGGCGATGCTGGGCTCGCTGCTGGCGGGCACCGACGAGGCGCCGGGCGAGGTGTTCCTCTACCAGGGTCGCTCCTACAAAAGCTACCGCGGCATGGGCTCGGTCGGCGCAATGGCGCGCGGCTCGGCTGACCGCTACTTCCAGGCCGAGGTCAACGACACCCACAAGCTCGTGCCCGAGGGGATCGAGGGGCAGGTGCCCTATAAGGGTCCGGTCGCGGCGGTGCTGCACCAGCTCGCCGGGGGCCTGCGCGCGGCGATGGGCTATGTCGGCGCCCCGACGGTGCCGGAGTTCCAGGAGCGGGCGCAGTTCGTGCGCATCACCAATGCCGGCCTGCGCGAGAGCCACGTCCACGACGTGACGATCACCCGCGAGAGCCCGAACTATCCCAGCCGCTGATGATGGAGCCGCGCGGTTCCGTTCGGGAATCGCGCGGCGCTGCATTCAGCGTGCCTTACGAAACGCCCGATCAGCGATCGTCTCCGTTCCGGGCACGGCGGCGCATCGGGCGTCTCGTAAGAGGCACTTAGAGCCAGATCAGGCTCGCGACCAGGGTTAGACATTCCAGGAAGACCAGCACGCAGAGCGTGGCGGCGACGGCGCGGTCCTGTGCTGCCGTCGGGTCCGGAGAACGGATGCGCCCCATGGTCGGTCTCCGCGAGACAACAAGCGTAGGGCAATCCAGGGTTTGGCGTTTTAATAAAGATCAATCTCGGCCGTGAAAGTCTCGCGGGCCGCAAAAAGTCTCCGCAGGCCTGGGGGTGGCCGCGGAGAGAAGTCTTGGGAGGAATGCATCGAGCCGCGAGGGTCCGCCGACGCTCCGGAACTCGAGCGGCGACTTCGGCTGGTGCAACCGAAGCCTCTCACAACCGTATCTGCACGCTCAATGATGTAGATCAAACCGCGCGAAGTCGCTTCGACAACACGCTACGGTTTCACGGTCGAGACCGCCGGGGCGGCTTCCGCTTGCTGGTCGATCACCGTCGCGAACTCGTCCGGACTCAAGGTGATGAATCGGCGCAAAGCCTCCTGAAACTCCGCATCCTTGTCGGCGGTGGGGCAGGCAAAGCCGCGGGACTGCGTGACCTGCGCCCGCATCGCCGCCTCGTAGGGTGCCATTTCGGGCTGGAGCGCGGACATCTTCGTATCGACGGCGGCGCGCTGCGCATCGGTTGCCGTTACGCTGCAAGACCGCAGTACCCCCTGCAGGGCCAGCCCGACCGTATAGGTGGCCATCCGTGCCCGCGGCGGCAGCGGCGGTGCGGCGGCGACCGCTGGCCCGTTCGAAGGGGCCGCGGCGCAGCGTCGCAGGGCGGCGACAGCGGCGGCGAGATCGGGAGCCACGAGCGGCTTATCGCCATCCGCGAACCGCAGGGACAGCGTCCGCGCGTCCAGCAGAGCCGGCACGATCGTCTCCGGAAACGCCGTGCGCAGGATCTGACCATCGCCGGTCCAGATCAGCGTCGCGCCGGCCGGCTTTCCATCAAGCAGTATCGGCACGCTGAACCGGTCGCCCGCCGAGAAATCCCAGTTCCGGTCGGCGACCGCCAGGGCGAGACCGCCCCGATCGATTGAGACGATCACGACGCCAGCGAGTTCGCCCTGCGCATCCTTCTCGGTGTGGGTCATCCGGCAGGCGGGGGAACCGGTTTCGCTGCCGCGGCGCTCCACCGTCCAGCCGCGCACGGTCTCGAACGGCGCGCGGTCCGCGGCGGCGAGCGGGCCGCCGAGGAGCGTCGCCAGCATCGCTGCCGTGACGGGTGAGAGGCGCACGCGAACACTCCCGCGGGGACGGCCGGCCCCCGCCGCCCGCGGAATGCGGGATGGCCAGCCGGCCGGGGAAGCCTAGCCGCAGCCCGCCGGCGCAACCAGCCTCGAAGCCGGCGTCTCTCACAGCGTTTTATGGGCAGAGGCGAAGACGGTCTTCGTCCGACCCGCGGGCTCGGCACGCCGTCGCGCCGAACCCCGGACGGTATTTGCGGTCGCGAAACCTCATGCCAAATCCGGTCGATCCTTTCGGGAGCGCGGATTTGGCTTGGCACATCTGCTGCGCAGACTGAGTGATACAGTCCCGCTTCGATCGAGTGGCAACCGACTTACAGCTTCGAATCGGACGGGGTATTCGGGCTCTTCTCCGGCGCGGGCTGCTTTTCCAGGGCGGCGACCAACTCTTCGGGGCTCAGCTCGACGAACTTCCGCAGGATCTCCTGGAAGTCCGCCTGCTTGTCCGCCGCGGGGCAGGACTCGCCGTTGCGCTTCAATTCGCTGCGCACCTGCGCTTCGAGCGGTGCCATCTCCGGCTGGAGCGCGGCCATCCTCGCTTCCACCCCGGCGCGCTGCTTGCCGGTGGAGGGGACGTCGCAATCCTTCAGCACGCGCTGCACGGACACCCCGATCACGTAAGCCGCGATTCGCTGCTGCGACGGCGCGGGGGGCCCGACGGGGGCAGCCTGCGGTGCCGCAACCGCGGCGGGTTTGGCCGGCGTGGCATCGCAGCGCCGCAGAGCCTCGTAGCCCGCCGCGAAATCCGGGATCCGGAAATCGGCGTCGCTGTCCTCGAAGCGCAGGATCACGGTTTTAGCCGCGAGCAGATCGGGAACGACGCTGTCCGGCAGCTGGGTGCGCAGGGTCTTCCCGTCGCCGATCCAGGTCGTCTTCACCTTGATCGGCTTCTTGTCGAGGAACAGCGGCACCTTGACCGACTGCTCCTTGTCGAAGTCCCAGCCCTGATAGACCAGCACCATCACGGCCGTGGAATCCCGAAGAGCGAAGACGACCGCATTGGCAGCGTTGTTGTCGTCCTTGTCCTCGTAGGCGTGGGTCATGATGCAAGGATTGGCACTGGTATCGCCGACCGTCCGCTCGACTTCCCAACCCTTCACCACTTCGAAAGGCTGGCGTTCCGCGGCCGAGACGGGTTGTGCGAACAGGCCGGGAAGTAGTCCGGCCGCCAGAACGGCGAGGGTCGGCAGGGTGCGCATGAGTGAAATCCGCAAAAGCCAGCAATCGCCGGTGCGGAATGCAGGGGCCGTCTGGTGGACTCAAGCTTTGCCGCGGGATCGTTACGATTCCTTCGTGGCGCGCGGCACGCCGACGTCTCGAAAATCACCAGCCGCATCCTCTTTTCGGCGGGGTGCGGGCGGCGAGGCTTCGGCGTATGTGAGGACGCAACAGGAAAGGGAGGACGATGCGGATTCTCGTGGTCGGAGCCGGCGCGACGGGCGGCTATTTCGGGGCGCGGCTCGTAGAGGCCGGGCGGGACGTGACGTTTCTGGTGCGGCCGGCGCGCGCGGAAAAGCTGGCGGCGCGGGGCCTCTCGGTCCGTAGCCCGCTCGGCGACATCCGCATCGACGCGCCCAAGACCGTGACGGCGGACGCGCTCGCCGGGGCCGGGCCGTTCGACCTCGTCCTCCTCTCGGCCAAGGCCTACGACCTCGACTCGGTGGTCGCGGACGTGGCGCCGGCCGTCGGGCCCGGCACGGCGGTGCTTCCGATCCTCAACGGCCTGCGCCATCTCGACGTGCTGGATCAGGCGTTCGGCGCCGACCACGTGTTGGGGGGAAGCTGCGCCATCGTCGCGACGCTGACGGGTGACGGCGAGATCCGGCAGATGACCGATCTGCACACGCTCACCTATGGTGAGCGCGACGGGACGCGCTCCGAGCGGATCGCACGCATCGAGGCGCAGATGGAGGGCGTGCGGTTCCAGCCGCGGGCCAGCGACAAGATCCTGCTGGAGATGTGGGAGAAGTGGGTCTTCCTCGCGACGCTCGCCGGATCGACGACCCTGATGCGCTCGGCGCTCGGCGACATCGTCGCGGCGCCCGGCGGCCGGGCCTTCATCGAGGCGCTCCACGACGAGTGCCAGGCGGTGGCCGGCGCCAACGGGAACGCCGCCCGCGAGAAGGTCTTTGCCGGCGCCCGCAAGATGCTGACGGCGGAGGGCTCGGCGATGACCGCCTCGATGCTGCGCGACATCGAGGGTGGCGCCCGCATCGAGGCCGACCACATCATCGGCGACCTGATCGCGCGCGGGCAGGCTAAGGGCGTCGAGACGCCGGTGCTCGCCCGGGTGCTGACCCACCTCAAGGCCTACGAGCACCGGCGCGCCCGCGAGGCGGCCTAACTGTCTCTCACGAAATTCCCGCTGCGCCGTCCTCGCCGAGGCGCGAACGGTCAGAGATCGGGAGTTTTGTGAGGCACTCGAGCCGCCCCGCTCGCGCCGTTCGTCAGTAGCGGCCGGGCGGCGGCGTGGGCGGGCTGCCGTATTCGAGCTGCGTCTTGGCGTCGGGCCGGCGGGCGGGCGGCGGCACCGGATCGAGGCTGGGCGCGGCCGGCGCGGTGGAGCAGGCGGCAAGCGTGAGCGCAAGCAGGCTCGCGCACACAAAGGGCTTCAAACTCAGGCTTACGGACGGCATCGCAAGGGTCCTTTCCTCACTTGTCCTTGACGGACAGGGCCATCGTGCCGTTCTGAACGTCCAAAGTGCCGGAAGCTCGGCCTTATCGTGTCGGGTTGCGGGTCCAAGCGTGGCCGCAAGACGGCAAGTTTAACGAAACGTTTCCGGAGCCGATCCTGACCCCCTCCGCCCGCCTCTCCGCCGCCATCGAGATCCTCGACGACATCGCCGATCGCCGCCGTCCGGCCGCCGACGCCCTCAAGGATTGGGGGCTCGCCCACCGCTACGCCGGGTCCGGCGACCGCGCGGCCATCGCCAGCCTCGTCTATGATGGGCTGCGGCGCCGGGCCTCCGCTGCCTGGGTGATGGGCGCGCAGACCGGCCGGGCCATCGTGATCGGCATGCTGCGCCTTCAGCGCGGTCTGGCCGAGCCCAGCATCGCCTCGCTGTTCGACGGCGCGCGCTTCGCGCCCCCTCCCCTCACCGAGGACGAGCGCAAGCGACTGGCGGAGGGAAGCCTTGCCGACGCGCCGCCCGAGGTCGCGGGCGATGCGCCGGCCTTCGTGCTGCCGTCGCTGACCGCGTTGCTCGGCGATGCGCTGCTGCCGGAATTGCGGGCGCTCGGCCGCCGGGCCCCGCTCGATATCCGCGTCAACACCCTGAAACAGAGCCGCGAAGAGGCCTTCGCGGCGCTCGTCGACCTCTCGCCCGAGACGACGCCGCTCTCCGCCCTCGGCCTGCGCATCCCGCTCGGCGAGGACGGGCGCGGCCCGGCGCTCCATGTCGATCCGCTGTTTCTGGAGGGCGGGTTCGAGATTCAGGACGAGGGTTCGCAGATCGCGAGCCTGCTCGCCGGGGCGAAGCCGGGCGAGACCATCGTCGATCTCTGCGCGGGCGGGGGCGGCAAGTCGCTGGCGCTCGCCGCGATCACCGGCAACGCCGCCCACATCATCGCCACCGATGCCGATCCGCGCCGGCTCGCCCCGATCCACGAGCGCCTGCGCCGCTCGGGTGCGCAGGTCGAGGTGCGCACGCCGCGCACCGGCAAGGCGCGCGCCGACGTGCTGGCCGATCTCGACGGCACCGTCGATCGGGTTCTGGTCGATGCGCCCTGCACCGGCACCGGCACGTGGCGCCGCAACCCGGATGCCAAGTGGCGCCTGCGGCCGGGCAGCCTCGCCGGCCGGCTCGCCGAGCAGGCCGAGGTGCTCGACCGGGCGGCCCGTCTGCTGCGCCCCGGTGGAACCCTCGTCTACGTCACCTGCTCGCTCCTGCCCGAGGAGAACGACGCCGCCGTCGACGGATTGCTCCAGCGCAGCGGGGCGATCCGGCCCGTGGCCACCGATCTCGCGCCCGTGCCCGGTCTCGACGAGAAGGTCCGTAAGACGGCCCGCGGCATCCAGATGAGCCCGGCACTCACCGGCACCGACGGTTTCTATGTCGCGACAATGACACGCAAAAGCTGATCCGAGGCCGGATCAGTTGCGCGCGTATCCCGTTGTTCACCGGGACCGCGCGGGGGACATGCCGGGGCAGCCGCCACGGACGAGATTCCTGCGCATTGCCGCGGCGGGAGTTTCGATGACGGCGAGGCCGAGACCATGACGTTGCACCGGCGAGCCCTGCTCGCGGGGACGGCGGCGGTGCTGACCGGGGCCGAGGCGCGGGCGCAGGGGGCGGACGTACCCCCGGCCGTGCGTCTTCCGGTGCGTCCGCAGACCGGTGAAGTCGTCCAGCCCCTGCCGAAATCCGCGCCCGGCTCCGACCTCGAAATCATCGATCTGTGGCCGGACCTGCCGCCGGGCGGCGGCGGGCCGTTCCGGTCGGAATACCGGTTCGACGAGACCCTGACTGGCGTCATCACCGGCGTGGTGCGGCCCTGTCTTCTCGTGATCCGCCCCCAGCGCCCGAACGGAGCCGGGATCGTGATCGCGGCGGGCGGCGGCTATCTGCGCATCGACATCGGCAACGAGGGCCTGCCGGTCGGGCAATGGCTGGCCCGCGCCGGCATCACCGCCTTCGTGCTGGTCTACCGCCTGCCGAGCGAGGAATGGCGCGACGGCCCCGACGCGCCGCGCCAGGACGCGCAGCGGGCCATGCGCCTCGTGCGCTGGCGGGCGGAGGAATACGGCCTCGATCCCGACCGGATCGGCGTGCTCGGCTTCTCCGCCGGCGGCCACCTGATGGGCGTGACCGCGACCGATGCCGAGCAGGATCTCTACGACGATACCGATGAGGCCGACGGCCTGAGCGCCCGCCCCTCCTTCGCCGGGCTGATCTACCCGATCGTCACGATGCGGGCGCCGTTCGACCGGACCATGTCGAGTCGCCGGGTGCTCGTCGGCGACGACCCGCCCGATGCGCGGCGACGGGCCTACTCGGTTGAGGTGCAGGTCAACGAGCGCACCCCGCCGGTCTTCATGGTCCAAGCCTCCGACGACCGGATCGCGGTGACCGACCATCCGCTCCTGATGTACGCGGCGCTGCGGGCGGCGAAGGTGCCCGCCGAGATGCACCTGTTCGAGCGTGGCGGCCACGGCTTCGGGCTCGGCGTGCCCGGCAGTCCCGCGGCGGCCTGGCCCGCCCTGTTCATGGCCTGGATGCGCGGCCATGGCCTGCTGAAGTCGTAGCGCCGCTGCGATCGCTCCCACGCGGACACCGATCGGCCACGGTGCGAAAGCTCTCTCGCGGGCGCGTCTCGTGCCGCGAACGATTGCCGATCCCGGGCGTTTAGGGCCATGCTTGCGAAGACACCGAGACATTCGATCCGCGCCCGAGCCACGCAATTGGCCGTTGGCATCGAGGCGGCCGACGTCGCTTCCGGCCTCTCGCTCGCGCGGGGGAAGGATCGTCCGGCTATCCAAGCCATGGGATCGGCCAGCGAAATCGGCAGTTGGCAGGCTCTGTTCGCGTTATCGGCGACGGCCCTGGCCCTCGGCCTAGTCGCCCGTGACCGCCGACTCGCGCATGCGGGACGCAACATGCTCACGGCGGGCCTTGTGGCGAGCCTCGTGAAGACGACGATCAAGCGGACGGTCCACCGCACCCGTCCCAACGTGTTCATGGACGAGGGGCACTACGCCCGCGGTCGGCCTGGGACCAGCAACGGCCCCTGGCAATCCTTCCCCTCGGGGCACGCCGCCTTGAGCGTGGCCGTGGCGCGATCGGTGGCGCGCGCCTATCCCAACGCCGCGGCCTCGGCCTATGGCGCTGCGGCCGCCATCGCGGCCGTCCAGGTCATACGCGGCGCGCATTTTCCCGTCGATGTCCTGGCCGGAGCCGTGATCGGTGTCGCGGCCGAAGCCGTCAGTCACTGCCCCTTCACGGATGAGGCCCGGCGACACGGCTGAATCGACCACGGTTCGTCGAGGCAAAGCCCCGCTCCGCAGCTGTGATCAGGCTCAAGGGTCGGGATCGCGACTCCCCGTCCGACGCGGACGATCCCCGGATATCGTCTCCGCGCGATGGCGGGTCCGCCAAATGAAAACGGCCCCCGTCTCCGGGGGCCGCTCATCGTTTTGAATCAGGCGTCGTGATTAGAAGCAGCGGCGCTCGCGCGTGATGACCACGCGGCCGAACCGGCCACGGCGCTTGGTGACGACGGTACGGCAGCGCGGGCCGCGGACGACGCGGCGGCTGTACTGAGCCTGCTGGAACAGTCCGTCCGTCAGCGGGGCGGCGCCGGAAAGGGGAAGGGCCTGGGCCGGCGCGGCGGCGCCGAAACCTGCGATCGTGACGGCGATTCCGAAGAGGGCTGCTCTCATGGTCGGATGGCTCCTGTCCGTTTCGAGGGGCGTGCCGTGTCGCCCCGAAACCGTGAACGTAAGATTAACGGCACCGACTTGAGGGCTGCCGCATGTGCCTCCTGACCCCAGGCGCGTTGCGCCGTTCCGAGGCCTCGTCTAACCGGTATCGCAGAAGGCCCGAGGCAGCATGACCATCGATACCTCCCACCACGACAAGATCCTGATCGTCGATTTCGGCTCCCAGGTGACGCAGCTCATCGCCCGCCGCGTGCGCGAGGAGGGCGTCTATTGCGAGATCGTGCCGTTCACGAAGGCCGAGGCCGCCTTCGAGGCGCACCGGCCCAAGGGCGTGATCCTCTCCGGCGGCCCGGAATCGGTGACGACGGATCTGTCGCCGCGCGCCCCGCAAAAAATCTTCGAATCCGGCGTGCCGGTCTTCGGCATCTGCTACGGCCAGCAGACCATGGCGGCCCAGCTCGGCGGCGAGGTCGAGGGCGGCCACCATGCCGAGTTCGGCCGCGCCGAGGTCGAGATCGTCTCGGACTCGCCGCTGTTCCGGGGGGTCTGGCACGCGGGTGAGAAATACCCGGTCTGGATGAGCCACGGCGACCGGGTGACGAAGCTGCCGGACGGCTTTGCCACCATCGCGATGTCGCGCAACGCGCCCTTCGCCGCGGTGGCGGACGAGGCCCGCCATTACTACGCCGTCCAGTTCCATCCGGAGGTGCACCACACCCCGCACGGCGCCCTGCTGATCCGCAACTTCGTGCGCGACATCGCCGGCTGCTCCGGCGACTGGACCATGGGCACCTACCGCGAGGAGGCGATCGCCAAGATCCGCGAGCAGGTCGGCAAGGAAAAGGTGATCTGCGGCCTCTCCGGCGGCGTCGATTCCTCGGTCGCGGCGGTGCTGATCCACGAGGCGATCGGCGATCAGCTCACCTGCGTCTTCGTCGATCACGGCCTGATGCGCCTCGGCGAGGGCGACGAAGTCGTCCGCCTGTTCCGCGACCACTACAACATCCCCCTCGTCCACGTGCAGGCGCAGGATCTGTTCATCGGCGCGCTCGAGGGCGTCGATGACCCCGAGGTGAAGCGCAAGACGATCGGCCGGCTGTTCATCGACGTGTTCGAGGCTGAGGCCGGCAAGATCGGCGGCGCCGCCTTCCTCGCCCAGGGCACGCTCTATCCGGACGTGATCGAGAGCGTCTCGTTCTCCGGCGGTCCCTCCGTGACGATCAAGAGCCACCACAATGTCGGCGGCCTGCCCGAGCGGATGAACATGAAGCTCGTGGAGCCCCTGCGCGAGCTGTTCAAGGACGAGGTTCGCCTGCTCGGCAAGGAGCTCGGCCTGCCCGAGAGCTTCGTCGGCCGCCACCCCTTCCCCGGACCGGGCCTCGCCATTCGCTGCCCGGGGATGATCACGCGCGAGAAGCTGGAGGCGCTGCGCAAGGCCGACGCGATCTATCTCGACGAGATCCGGCAGGCCGGCCTCTACGACACGATCTGGCAGGCCTTCGCGGTGATCCTGCCGGTGAAGACGGTGGGCGTGATGGGCGACGGGCGCACCTACGACCACGTCTGCGCGCTGCGCGCCGTCACCTCGGTCGATGGCATGACCGCCGACTTCTACCCCTTCGACATGGCCTTCCTCGGCCGCGTCGCGACGCGGATCATCAACGAGGTGAAGGGCATCAACCGGGTGACCTACGACATCACCTCGAAGCCGCCGGGCACGATCGAGTGGGAGTGAGAACGGATCGCTGAGAGGCTCGGTCTCGAGTTGGTCGGCGCAGGCGGCTTTATGCCAGCAACTGCGTTGGGACGCCGAGAACCGGGCCGGCTTCGGCGAGGCGGCGATCGAGTGTGTGCTGATCGACGAAGGCTACCAGAACCTATTCCGCTTCCTCGGGCCGGGGCCCGAGGTCTATTGCGGGGCTCGACTGACCTCGTTCTGAGCCCGTGATGCGGCTGCGCCATGCCCTCACCCTGCTGCTGACCTTCCTGCCGCACGCATCTTTCGCCGCGGCGATGCCGACGCGCGTCGTCTCGATGAACCTGTGCGCGGACGAACTGGTCCTGCGCCTCGCCGACCGGGCGCAGGTGGCAGGAATCACCGGGTTCGCCCGCGATCCCCGCGGCTCGCTCGTGGCGGACAGGGCCGAGGGCCTGCCGGTGATCCGCGGCCTCTCGGAGGAGATCGTGGCTTTGCGGCCCGGCCTCGTCGTGGTGGGCGCGTTCACCACGCGGACCACCGTAGCCCTGCTCAAGCGCGCCGGTTTCCCCGTGCTCGAACTCGGCGTGCCGGCTGATCTCGACGGCGTGCGCGCGCAGATCCGCACCGTAGCCGCCGCTCTGGGCCATGCGGAGCGCGGCGAGGCGATGGTCGCAGATCTCGATGCACGCCTCGCCGCGGTCACGCCGTCGGAAAAGCCGCTGCGCGCCCTGGTGATGCACCCGAACGCCTTCACCATGGCGCCCGGCAGCCTCGGCGATGCGCTGATCCGCGCTGCCGGGCTTGTCAACGTCGCCGCCGAAATCGGCCGCGACCGTCTGGGGCAGGTGCCGCTGGAGGCCGCAGCCCTGGCGAATGCGGATGTCATCGTGCTGGACCAAGCCGAGCCCGGCACTCCCTCGCTCGCCGACACGCTGCTGCACCATCCGGTCCTCGTCGCGCTCCGGCAACGGGGCCGCGTCGTCTCGATCCCGAACCGGTTGTGGACCTGCCCCGGCCCGCAGGTCGCCGAGGTAGTGATGCGCCTCGCCGAGGCGGCTCGGCAAAGGGCAGAGCGGCCGTGAACGCCCCTCTTCTCCGCACCGAGCGCCCGACGCGGCGGTTCCGACCGGCGCGCCCGGCCCCACTCACGCTTGCCCTCGCACTCGCCTCGGTGTTCCTCACGCTGGCCTCGGTGGCGGTCGGCTACGCACCCTTCGATCTTGTCGCGGCGGTGGGCGACCGGATCGCCGGCCGGGAGACCCTGGCTGCGCTGGTTCTGTGGGAGCTGCGACTTCCCCGCGCCCTGCTCGGCGGGCTCGTCGGCTTCAGCCTCGGCCTGACCGGGGCGGTGATGCAGGGTTTCCTGCGCAATCCGCTGGCCGATCCCGGCATCCTCGGCATCTCCTCGGCAGCGGCCCTCGGCGCGGTGATCGTGTTCTACGGCGGCCTTGCCGGCAGCGTGGGCCTCGCCCTGCCCCTCGGCGGCATTGCCGGGGCGGCCTGCGCCGCGGTTCTGCTGATTGGCCTCGCCGCACGCGGCAGCGGCACGCTCGGCCTGATCCTGGCGGGCGTCGGGCTTTCCAGCTTCGCGGGCGCGCTCACTGCGCTCGCCCTCAACCTGTCGCCCAACCCCTATGCGGCCCTGGAGATCGTGTTCTGGCTGATGGGATCGCTGGCCGACCGCAGCCTCGATCACGTTCTGCTGTGCCTGCCGCTGATGGCTTTGGGCTGGGCGCTGATGCTCTCGACGGCCGCCGCGCTCGATGCCCTGGCGCTCGGCGAGGACACCGCCGCAAGCCTCGGCTTCGATCTCACCTCGGTCCGATTGCGGATGATCGCGGGGGCGGCGCTCGCCGTCGGCAGCGGGGTTGCGGTGAGCGGCGCCATCGGTTTCGTCGGGCTCGTGGTCCCGCACCTCGTGCGGCCGTGGGTCGGCGGCCGGCCAGGGGCGAGCCTGTGGCCGAGCGGCTTCGCCGGAGCCGTGCTGGTGCTCGCGGCCGATCTCGGCGTCCGGCTGCTCGCCACCCGGCCCGAGCTGAAGCTCGGCGTCGTCACCGCCCTCGTCGGCGCGCCGTTCCTGGTCGTCCTGCTGCTGCGGAACCGGGGGCGGCCCGCATGAGCCTGTGCGCCCACGCCGTCGATCTCACCATCGATGGTCGCGCCCTCCTGTCCGGCGTCGGCCTCGCGCTCGAACCCGGCCGCCTCGTCGGCCTCGTCGGGCCGAATGGGGCCGGCAAGACGACGCTGCTGCGGGTTCTGGCCGGCCTCCTTCCCCCGGTGAAGGGTGGCGTGACCCTCGACGGCGTGCCGCTCGACCGCCTTTCCCGCGAGGCCCGCGCCCGCCGGATCGCCGCCCTGTTCCAGGGGGCGGGGGTCGGCTGGCCGATGCGGGTCCGCGAGATCGTGGCGCTCGGCCGCCTGCCCCACCGCCGCGCCTTTGCCGGCCTCTCGGATGCCGATGCGGCCGCCATCGCCCGCGCCATGGCGGCGACCGGTATCACCGACCTCGCCGAGCGCTTCGAGCCGACGCTGTCCTCCGGCGAGCGGATGCGGGTGCTGCTCGCCCGCGCGCTCGCGGTGGAGGCCGCGTGGTTGCTCGCCGACGAGCCGATCACCGCCCTCGACCCGGCCCACCAGCTCGACGCCATGGCCCTGCTCCGCGACATCGCCCGCGGTGGGACGGGCGTGGTGGCGGTGCTGCACGATCTCACGCTGGCCGCTCGCTGCTGCGACCGGATCGTGGTGATGGAGGCCGGGCGCATCGTCGCCGACGGGCGGCCCGAGGACGCGCTCACCGATGCGCGTCTGGCCGCGACCTTCGGTGTCACGGTCTGGCGCGGACAGGCAGCCGACGGCACGCCCTACATCCTGCCCTGGGCCCGCGCGACAGCCAAGGAGACAACTGATGCCGCCGACCCCCGACCCGTCTGAGGTCGAAGGCCTGCTGCGCGCTGCGCTCCACGATGCCGGCACCGCCTGGAGCCTCGGCAGCTTCGGTTCCATCGCCGAGTTCATGCGCGACGACGACGAGCCGGTGCGGCCCCTGCCGGACGCGCGAATGGGCCTCGCCACCGATCGCGGCGCGATCGCGCTGACGCTCAGCCCCGGCCTCAGGCCGGTCGCCTACGAGACCGGATTCTCCGGCGGCTACAACCACGCCGTGGCCCTGTGCCTGCCCGACTCCGCCTGCGCCATGAGCGGGCGAACGGTCGTCACTGAACTCGGTCCCGACCGGGAGGCGGTGCGGGAGCAGGACCGCGCGGCGATCCTGTTCGATCTCGGGCTCGGGCTGCGGGCCGTCGATGCCTGTGTACGCGCGAGCGACCCTGACACCATCGCCCGCCTGCGCGTGGGGGTCGGGAAGCCGGTCTTCGCCACCGACAACCCAATCGGCCCGCACCTCGCAGCGATGAGCCCGCACCGGATCTTCTGCACCCGCATCGGGCGGATCGAGGTCTACGCGCCGATCCCCGGTCCCGGCGGCACAAGCCCCGAGGGACCGCACACGCACGTTCTGCCGAAGCTCCTGCGGGCCGGGCGCACCCATGCGGCGACGACGCCGATCCCCGGCGGCTTCGTGCCCTGCGGCGGGCTTTACCCACCCCACCCCTACAAGGACGGGATGGGCCGCCGCATCGCCTTCGACCCCGCCCGCCATGCCGCCTTCCAGGCGCTGCTCGAACGCTGGGGCGACCCTGACCTCCTGGCGATCAAGCGGGGACTGGCTCCTCTGGAACCCGTCTCGCCCAAACACGCGCGATCGGTCCGCCGCGTCGCCGATCTCCAGGCGCACTTTCTGCGCGGTGACTCTGCGCGGTGACGATGTCGAGGCGCGGGCGGGCGACGCGGACGAGGGGGCCGACGCACAGGTCTGACCCGGCCCTCGCTTCAGGCACCCGAAGGCGGGGCGCGGGAGAAGCCCGCGCCGGGGCGGTCCCGCGCCGGCCGGCGGACCGTCAGAACGACAGCTTCATCCCCGCTACGAACGTGCGCGGGGGCCCGGCAAAGATCGAGCCCGTTGTGCCGGCGAGCGCGGCGCGGCCGTTCTGGGCACCGGTCGCCGCGTTGAGCGTGTTCGCCAGCGGGTTGGCCGAGCCGACATAGGTCGTGTCGAGAACGTTGCGGACCTCGCCGTACAGGTCGATCCGCCGGGCGTAGCCGTTCGGCAGCGGGGCCGCGTAGTGGATGTTGAGGTTCAGGATCGCGAAGCCCGGCACCTTCAGGAAATTGGCGTTGTCGATGAAGTAGCCGTCCTGCGCCACCACCTCGGCGAAACCGCCAAGCCCGGCCAAGGCGCCGGCCGGCACGTCGTAGCCGATCCGTGCCAGGAGCTGATGGGCCGGTACGCCGGGAATGCGGTTGCCGGCCCGGTCGAAGCGGGCGGTGAGCGCGGCGGCACTGAGTTGCTCGACGTAATCGGTGTAGACCTGATCGTCGAACGTGTAGGCCAGCACCCCGCGCCAGCCCGGAGCGAAGGTCCAATCTACCCCAACCTCGATGCCGCGATGCTCGGAGGCCGGCGCGTTGAAGGTGTAGTTCAGCAGGCCTGCCCCCGGCGACTGCGTGACGAACTCGTTGTGGAAGAACTCGTAGAAGCCGGTGAGGCTGAGCCGTAGTCCCGGCAGGGGCATGAAGTCGGTGCCGAGATCGAAGCCGAGATTCTCCTGCGTCTTCAGGTCGGTGTTGTTGCCGGGCAGGCCGGTCGCGTTCACGAACATGCTGGAGAAGGACGGCGTCGCGTAGCCGGTGGCCACCCGGCCGCGCAGGGCCCAGTCCGGATCCGGCCGGTAGACCAGGGCGAGTTCCGGCGCGACGTTGAGGAAGCGGCGGTCGGCCTGCGCCAGGGTCGATACGGTGCCGGCGGCCGTCGTCGCGAAGGTGCGGTTGCGCCCGATGATGCTCGATTCCTCCGCGCCGAGGCCGGCCACGGCCGTCCATTGCGGCGCGAGTTCGAGTTCGAGCCGGGCCCGGCCGCCGAGATTCGATTGCAGCGCCTCCTGCAACCCGATCAGCGTGCCGAGGCGGGCGCCGCCATAGGGCGCGCGGTTGTAGACGGATGCCGCGATATCGACCGCGCTGTAGGCGAGCGTCACGCTGCCGACGGCCGGCAGGCCGAACAGCTCGCCGCGGCGGGTCAGGTCTGTCTGCACGAAATAGGAGGGCAGGCTGCCGCGTCCCGAGGTCGTGTAGAACGGCTGGTTGTAGTTGCGCTCGTCGAAGCCGACCTGCACCCGCCACGCGGTCTGGGCATCGAGGTCGTGTTCCCAGCGGCCTGCGATGATCGTGCGCCGGTCGTCGCGGCGGAACGCCCCTTCGCTCGCCGTCACCGGCACCCGCGGGCCGAAGGCGCCGTTCGCCAGGAGGGCGAAGGTGGTGCAGCCGGGGGCTGCCGTCGCCGCCGCGTCGCAGCCGCGCTGGTACGGGTTGGTGCGGAACTGGTCGAGCGAGGACCGGGCGGGGATGTTGGCCGTGACCTCGTTGTTGATGACCTTGAGGGTGAAGCGGTTGTCGGGGCTCGGCGTGTAGCTCGCGAGCAGGTTGATCGTCTGGGTGTCGTAGGAGGAATGGTCCTGATAGCCGTTGGCGCGCACGTCGCTGGCAAACAGGCTGATCTCGAACGGACCGCTCACGCCGCCGACGCTGAAGTAGTTGCTGAGATAGCCGAAGCTCCCGGCATCGACGCCGATCTCGTAGCCGTCGATCTCGCGGCCGGTGCGGGTGCGGAAGGCCAGCGCCCCGCCGGTGGCGAAATTGCCGAACAGGGCCGATTGCGGCCCGCGGAACACGTCGATGCGTGAATAGGCGCGGGGATCGACCAGATCGAAGCGTGAGGCGCCGTCGGGCTGGGTGACGGGGAAGCCGTCCTCCAGCACCACCATGTTGCGGGTGACGCCGGTGGCGCGGGCGTTGTTGCCGCGGATCGAAATCACCACGTCGCGCCCGCCATTGCCCTGGCGCAGGGTCACGCCGGGGCTGTCGAGCAGCACCGTCCCGATGGAGGTGGCGGGGCGGTTGGCGATCGTCCCCTCGCGCCCGATTGCGGTGACGACCTGCCCGGTCGGGCGCTCGATGCCGAGGGCGGCCGCGCCCGGCGGGCCGGAGACCCCGAAGCCCGGCGCACCGGACCCAGCCGCCGCTTGGCCTTGCGGCGTTCCCTCGCCGGTGACGGCAAGTTCCTCCAGGGTGACGGACTCGCCGGCGGTCTGGGCCGCGGCCAAACCCGATAGGGCCAGCGGCGAAGCGGCGAGGAGCCAGGCGGCACGGCGCGCGGCGGGGTGGGAACGCATGGGACGGCTCGTGGCGACGTGAGATCGGGGCGGGCTGCAGGGGCCCGCGAATGATAGGCGTCAGGTCCGCGCGGCGAGGCGCAGGCCTTGGGCAGCAAGGTCGAGGCCGAGCAGGGCCAGGATCGCGAGGCCGGTCAGCGGGAACAGGGCGCCGAGGCCAAGCATCAGGCCGGTGACGGTGGCGACGACGCGCCGGTCCCGCGGCCAGGGCGGCGTGCCGATTCGTCCGGCCGGGCGGCGCTTCCACCACATCACCGCAGCGGTGACCGAGAGCAGGATCGTGCCGAGGCAGAAGGCGAGCATGGCGAACTGGTTCGCCCGCCCCCAGAACTCACCCTTGTGGATGCCGATGCCGTACTGGATCGCCCGCGCCACGGGACCGAGATCGGAAAAGTGCACGTCGATGATCGGCTGTCCGCTGTAGCGGTCCAGGGAGACCATGCGCTGACCCGTGACCTCGCGCGGATAGGCGGAGGCGGCGTAGACGCCAGTCTCGCCCAGCGGCAGCGCCAGTTCGAAGCCCCCAGGCAGAGCCATGTCGCGAAGGGTCGCGACCGCGCGGTCGATGCCGAGGGACGGCGCTCCGGAGGGGGCCGATTGCGGCATCAAGGCGTCTTCGAGCGCCCAGCCGGCGCTCTCCAGGCGCGCGCCCAGCGGGACGGTGGAGACAGCCTTGCCGGCCCAGAGCTGGGTCGGTTGGCCGAGCCCGGCCCGGTTCGACCACGCCCGCAATTCCTGCCCCCACCAGACCGACCAGGGCAGACCAGTGAGCGCGAGAAACAGCAGTCCCGCCCCGGCGAATAGGCCGGTGGCGGTGTGAAGATCGCGCCACCAGACCCGGCGTCGCGGCGTCTCGCGCAGGCTCACGGCACGTCCCCGGCGCTGTCCCTCCCCTTGCGGCCACCACAGATAGGCGCCGGTCACGACGAGGATGATCGCGAACCCGGCCACGATCTCGATCAGGGCGTTTGCCGCCGTTCCGAACAGGGTGAGGCTGTGCAGGCCGCGCACGATCCCGAAGAACTCGCGATCCGCGGCGACGCGATCGAGCACGTCGCCGCTATAGGGGTCGAGATAGACGAGGATCTTGCCCCCACCCTCGGCGAGGGTGACGAGGGCCGAGGCCGTGGGGCCGGCGGGCTCGGTGTAGGAGAGCGGGTTGCCCTCCGGCACCGCCTGCATGGCGTTGAAGATCAGGCGGTCGGGCCCGAGCGGGGCTCGGCCCGAGGATGCGACCACCGTGCGGTGGGCGAAGACGGTCGCGTTGATCTCGGCCTTGAACAGGTAGAGCGCGCCGGTGGCCGAGAGCAGGATCAGGAAGGGCAGGCAGAGCAGGCCAGCATAGAAGTGCCAGCGCCATAAGGCACGATAGACCGCATCGCGCGAGACGCGCAAAGCCGCCGCGGCGGTGAAACCGGCGGTGCCCGACAGGGTGGGAGGCATGGGTTCGAAATCCGCGTCTGAGGGATCGGAGCGATCGTCTCAGGCGGCGGGCGGACCTCGGGGACTGGTGCCCTGATCGGGCGGTGCGCGGGCGCGGATCATCGCCGCAGCGCGCCACGGCACGGGGGCGGCGCGCGGCGGCCAGAGGGCGGTTGCGGACGCGACCTGTGCCGGCGGGAAGAAATGGGCCGCCTGGACCTGCGTGCAGCAGGCGTGGTGGCCGCAGGGCTGCTCGTCGTCGGCCGGCGTGCCAGAGGCGGTAAGATGCTCCGCGCAGAGAATGCCGCCGTCGAGGCGCGGCAGGGCGGGCGCGAGAGCCGCGAGGAAAGCCTGGAAGACAAGCGCGTAGAGCGCGATCACCCCGATGATCGCGCGGCCGTGCACGGATCGGTGCGGGCGCTGGCGCATGGCCATGCTTCTAGAGCATCATCCCGAAAGGTGGCTACCAGCTTTCGGAAGTAGATGATGCAAAACAAGAGCCCGGTGCACCCGGTCAACGTGGACGCGCGCGGGTGACGCGCGTCCTGCGGCGGCGGAATCAGACCGGCATGCCGGCCGGCTCGAACAGGAAGTCATCGACGGAAGGGATCGTCACCGCGAGGCTCGCACCGTAGCTCGCCTTCGACAGGCGCCAAGGCCGCTCGGCGCGGGCGCGGATCGCCTCGGAGGGACGCAGGCGGCGCAGCGCGCCGTCCTCGTCCATCTCCTCGATCGTCAGGAAGCCGTAGACCTGTAGGCGCGAGGCGATGAGCTTGGTCTCGCGGTCGCCCGCCGGAACCCGTAGGCTGCCCGTGGCATAGACCGCATCCATCAGGTTGCGCTGGTCGCTCCTCGAGCGGCTGCGGGGAGGCTCGCCCGCTCCGAATGCCGCGTTGATGGCGCCCTGCCGCGCGGCCGCAGGCCGACGGAAGGGGATGACGTTGTCCGTTCCCGGAACGCTACGCATACACAGGTACCTTCGTATCGCGGAAAGCTCCCCGACCGGCGCGCTCTCACGGCGCCGTCCGGTCGATGCGAAGCTTTCGACGATCCCGATTAATGCCTGCTTAGCCATGCCCGGCCGAGGAGCGCGGAAGGCGTCCCGAAACGGGCCGCCTCCCCTGCCGGCCCTCGCGTCTCAGTTCAGGGCGACGGTGAACGCGCCTTCGGTCTTGGCGCGGATCTCGTCCTCGGTGACGCCGTCGGCGAGTTCGACCAGGGTCATGCAGCCATCGCCCTTCTTGTCGATGGTGAAGACGCCGAGATCGGTGATGACCATGTCGACCACGGCGGTGCCGGTCAGCGGCAGGTCGCAGGCCTTCAGGAGCTTTGCGCTTTCCGAGCCGTCCTTGCCCTTGGCGACGTGCTCCATCACCACGACGACCTTCTTGACGCCGGCAACGAGATCCATCGCCCCGCCCATCCCCTTCACCATCTTGCCGGGGATCATCCAATTGGCGAGGTCGCCGTTCTGCGCCACCTGCATCGCGCCGAGGATGGACAGGTCGATATGCCCGCCGCGGATCATTCCGAACGAGTCGGCCGAGGAGAAGTAGCTCGTGGTCGGCAGCGCGGTGATGGTCTGCTTGCCGGCGTTGATGAGGTCGGGATCCTCCTCGCCCTCGTAGGGGAACGGCCCCATGCCGAGCATGCCGTTCTCGGATTGCAACTGCACCGACATGCCCTCGGGGATGTAGTTCGACACCAGCGTCGGAATGCCGATGCCGAGATTCACGTAGAAGCCGTCTTCCAGCTCCCGGGCGGCGCGCTCCGCCATCTGCTCACGGGTCCAGGCCATAGTCTTGACGTTCCCTCGTTTGGCGCATCCTCGGAGCGACGATCCGCCGTCCGCCAAAAAGGGGCGGCGACGCGCCGTCGCGCTCGTGGCCTCTCGGCCGATGGTCGAATCAGATCTGGCCGCCGCCGGCCGCCGCCGCTTCCGGCTCCTTGCGCTTGCGCACGGTGCGCTGCTCGATGCGCTTCTCGCGCACGGGCACGTGGAGGATGCGGCCGATGAAGATGCCCGGCGTGTGGATGTGGTCGGGGTCGATCTCACCCGGCTCGACGAGGTGTTCGACCTGCGCGACCGTCACCTCTGCAGCGGTGGCCATCATCGGATTGAAGTTGCGCGCCGTCTTCCGGTAGACGAGGTTGCCCTCGGTATCGCCCTTCCAGGCGTGGACGATGGCCAGATCCGCGAACAGCCCGCGCTCCATCACGTAGCTCTCGCCGTCGAACTCGCGCACTTCCTTGCCCTCGGCGACCTTGGTGCCGACGCCGGTCTTGGTGAAGAAGGCTGGGATGCCCGCGCCGCCTGCGCGGATGCGCTCGGCCAGCGTGCCCTGCGGGTTGAACTCGATCTCGAGTTCGCCGCCGAGATACTGGCGGGCGAATTCCTTGTTCTCGCCGACATAGGACGAGATCATCTTCTTCACCTGACGGGTGTCGAGCAGCTTGCCCAAGCCGACGCCGTCGATGCCGGCATTGTTGGAGATGACGGTGAGGTCCTTCACGCCCGAGGCCTGGATCGCGTCGATCAGCTCGTCCGGGATGCCGCACAGGCCGAAGCCGCCGGCCATGATCGTCATGCCGTCGCGCAGGAGGCCGGCGAGCGCCGCCTTCGGATCCGGATAGACCTTCTTCATCGACAGCGTCCCTTCCTTAGTCTTCCGCCAGGGCGGGCCATGATTCGTTGGCCACGATACAATGTCCGAGATTCGGTCCGAGATTCGGCGCCGGCCGCGCTCCCGATCGATGGCGATCGGGTGTGCAACGCGAAGCGGCCCCCGTCAAACCGGCGACGCATTTGCGCGCAATGCAAAAGCCCCGCGCCGTAACCGCTTGCCCGGTGGGCGAGGCTGCGCCCGATCCTCATCGAAGCCCGGCCCGCCCCATCCACTGCATTGCGGGCCGGTCTGACCCCGTTCGCGGGACAGGAGAACGGGAAACGGCTAAGGAGTCGGATCGCACGGCTCGCCACGCCGACGCGGTTCGGCCGAACCGATCCGCGTCGCCCGCCCACGGAGTGCAATGTCGCTGCGCCGCACCCTTTCCGCCCTCGCACTCGGACTCGTCGCTGCGGGGTTGGTGGCTGCCTGCCTGCCGTGGTCGATCGAGGCTCCCGGCACCGCCCGCTTCGTCAGCCGGGGTTTGCAGCAGGGCTGGGGCGTGGCGCTGGCGGCGCGGGGGCGCACGGAGGTCGTGCTGCTCCCCCTCCCCCGGATCGTGTTCGAGGATATCCGCCTGACCGAGGGCGATGCCGCCGGGCCGGTGCTGGCCGCGGGCGGAAACCTGTCGCTTCAGCTCGGCCTCGCCGCGCTGCTCACCGGCCGAGTCGAGGTCGATTCCCTGACGCTCGACGGGTCGGAACTGGTGCTGCCGCAGGAAGCGGGGGATCCCCGCTGGTCCGCGGCGGCCGAGCGCCTGACCCACAGCATCGCCGGCGCGGACGGTGACCGGCCCCGGCGGATCATTCTCGCCCGCTGCGCGCTCAAGGGTCGCGACCCGCGGGACGGGACGCTGCAGACGGCCCGCGACGTCGATCTCACGATCTCCTGGCCGGCCTGGAGCGAGAGCCTCGCGGTGAACGGGGGATTTCGCTGGAGCGACGGCAGCGCCCGGATCACGCTGACGGATCTGCGGCCCTACGCGCTCTTCTCCGGGGGCGAGAGCCCGTTCACCGCCGCCCTGACATGGCCGACGGGTTCCCTGAACGCCCAAGGCAACGGCAGCCTGCGCGACGGCCTCAGGGCGTCTGGCACCGGCAGCCTCCAGACCCGATCCCTGCACAAGACGCTGGCCCTGACCGGCGGGGGGCTCGCCCTGTCGCCCTTCGTCGAGGATTTCGCCGTGGAGGGCAGCTTCGAGGCGGCCGCCGGTCAGATCCAGTTTCCGAGCGTCACCGTGCGAAGCGACGGGAACGTGCTCGAGGGGGCAGGCTCGGCCACCTTCGGCCCGAAGCGCAACGCGGTGCAAGCCACGCTCGCGGCCGAAAACCTCAACCTCTCGCCGCTGCTTGCCAGCCTCCTGCGGCTGACGGGCTTCGATCGTGCCGCCGACGACGCGGCCAGGCACAGCCGGTCCCTCGACCTGCGTCCCTTCACCGGGGGCGACCTCGATCTGCGGATTTCCGCCGGCAATGCCCGGATCGGGCCGGTGCAGCTGACGGACCTCGCCTCCAGTGTTCTCGTGCGCGAGGACGGCATCGAGGCGTCGCTCGGCCGTGCCAATGTGCGCGGCGGTATGGTCAAAGGCCGGGTTTCCTTCGCCGCCGACGGGGGCGAGGCGGCCGCCACCCGCGTGAAGGCGCAGGGCAGTTTCGACGGGCTCGATCTCGGAGCCCTGCTCGACGATCTCGGCCAGTCCCGCTGGGTGCTCGGGGCGACGCGGGGCAGTCTCGCGCTGGAGGGAGCCGGCCACGATGTCGATGCCCTGGCCCGTTCCGTATCGGGCCGGGTCGCGCTGGAGAGCGCGGACGGTGCCCTGTCCGGGCTCGACCTCGCCGACGTGGTTCATCGCGGCGGCGCGGTGGCGCCGGGGGCGTTGGCCCGGCGCAACGGCCGGACGCCCTTCGAGCATGCCGCCGTGACCCTGCTGTTCGCCGACGGCGTCGGCGAGATCGTCGAGGGAAGGCTCGCCTCCCGCACCCTCGGCGCGTCCCTGAACGGGCGCGTCGCCCTGGCCGACCGCCGCTTCCAGGCGCGGGCCGAGATCCTGTCGCGGTCAACCGCCTCCGCCGACGGGGCGTCACCCCCCGCCACGCTGTTCGAGATCGCCGGTCCCTGGGATGCCGTGAGCGTTCGGGCCAGCGCCGGGCCGCGTCCCGCCGGGGACGAGGCACGCCAGCGTGCCGCCCCCGATTCCTTCCAGCGGCCCGGCGCCGATCTGCCCCTCGGCATCCGCGCCTACGTGCCGGCGACGGGGCCCTGACGTCCGGACCGCTGAGGTCCGGGTGTCAGGGAGACGATCTCAGGAGTTGCCGCTGGCCGTGCCGGCCGTGGACGTGCTGCCGGAGCCGTTGCCGCCCTTAGCCTTCTCGAAGGCGCGGCGGACGAGGTCGGTGCCGACTTCCATCGCCGCGTCGAGGGCCCGCTGCGACAGGGTGCCGGCCTCCACCGTCTCCCCGGCATAAACCGGCTGCTCCAGGGCGAGGCTGTCGCCGCGGGTGACGCGCAGGCGGCCAACCTCGCGGCCCTGCGCCACGGGCGCGACGAGCGGCCCCTGGTAGACCACCTTGGCGGTCACCCGATCCGAGGTGCCGCGCGGCAGCAGCAGGCGCACCGGCTTGTTGGCCACCACCGGCACGGAGCCCTTCTCGCCGCCGAAGACCGAAACTTCGGCAACCGTCTCGTTCGCGGCGAAGACCTGCCGCGGCTCGAAGGCGCGGAACCCCCATTCCATCATCTTGCGGGCTTCCGCCGCCCGGTCACGCGCGGTCTTGAGGCCCGAGACCACCATGATCAGCCGCTGGCCGTTCTGCACCGCCGAGCCGGTGAGCGCGTAGCCTGATTCTTCGAGGTAGCCGGTCTTCAACCCGTCGGCGCCGATATCGAGGGTCAGGAGCGGGTTGCGGTTCTGCTGCTTGATCTTGTTCCAGGTGAATTCACGCTCGGAATAGATCTTGTAGAATTCGGGGTAGGTGTCGATGAGGTGTTGGGCGATCCGCGCCATGTCGCGGGCGGTCACCTTCTGGTCGGGGGCCGAGTAGCCGGTCGCGTTGCGGAAGGTCGAGCGCGTCAGCCCGATCTCCTTGGCACGCTGGTTCATCATCCCGGCGAAGGCGTCCTCGGTGCCCGCCATGTTCTCGGCGATGGTGATCGCCGCGTCGTTGCCCGACTGCACGATCAGCCCGCGCAGCAGGTCGGAGAGCTTGATGCGGCTGTTGACCTGCGCGAACATCGACGAGCCGCCGCCCCCGGCCCCGCCGCGGCGCCACGCGTCCTCGGTCACCGTGAATTCGGTGTCCATGGAGAGGCGCCCCTCCTTGATGGCGCGGAACACGATTTCCGCCGTCATCAGCTTGGCCATGCTCGCCGGGGAGAACGGTTCGTCGGCCGCCTTCTCGAACAGCACCGAGCCGGAATCGGCATCGATCAGGATCGCGTGCGCGGCCGCCGTCTGGAACGTCTGGGCGCGCGCGGGCGCCGGATGAAGGAACGCACTGACGATTGCGGCCAGCATTCCCGCGAGCGCCCAGCGCGCCGCTCGGAACCGTCTCTCACACATCCTGGCCTCTCCCACGATCCCGTTCGCCGCCCGCCCCAGATCAAGCGTGACCTTAGCCCGGATACAATTCGATTTCGAAGGCAAAGTTCGATTCCGTAACGCGTCATGAGCGCGCCGAATGGCCGTGCACATCCTTGTGGAAAACCAGAGGAAATCCCATATCAAGTCCATGGAATTTCGACGCTTTCACCCCAGTGACGCGCCCTCCTCCCGCTCCCGTCGCGCGCCGGCGTCGGACGACGGGGTGCAGGGCGCGTGGCGCACGCTGCCGCTCGAAGGCCGCTTCGAGGTCGTCTACGAGGACGCCCGCGGCGCCTGGACGACCCGCACGCTCGACGCGCGCGAGCTGAAGCTCGGGCCCGGCCGCACCCTGCTCGGCGGCACCGACCGGGCGCATGGGCTCTATCGCGGCCTGCGCGCCGACCGCATCCGACGGCTCACCGAGCCCGCCTCGGGCACGCGGATCGAAACCGGTATCCTGGATTGGCTGCTCGCCCGCGCCGAGGCGCAGCGGAAGGCTCGGAGCGCGCGCATCCCCCGCCGGGCGGCGTGAAGGAGCGAAGTTTTCGTCGTGAAGCGCAATCGCGTGGGGACAAGAGGCCCCTCGTCGTCTCGCGGTAACGCGCTTCCTTCGGTATAGCCGGTTCTATGGAACTGATCTCCGCAACGCAGGCTCTGTCCGACGCCTGCACCCAATTCGCCGCGCAGCCGTTCGTGACCGTCGATACGGAGTTCATGCGCGAGACGACCTACTATCCGAAGCTCTGCCTGATTCAGATGGCCGGGCCCGACGGATTCGCCTGCCTCGTCGATCCGCTCGCGAAAGATCTCGATCTCAAGCCGTTCTTCGACCTGATGGCCGATGAGAGCACCGTGAAGGTGTTCCATTCGGCCCGGCAGGATCTGGAGATCATCTGGCTGCTCGGCGGGCTGCTGCCTCAGCCGTTCTTCGACACGCAGGTCGCGGCCATGGTCTGCGGCTACGGCGACTCGGTCTCCTACGAGCAGCTGGTCAACGATGTCGCCAAGGCGCGCATCGACAAGTCCTCCGCGCTTCACCGACTGGTCGCGGCGCCCCCTGTCCGAGGCGCAGCTCGCCTACGCCCTGTCGGACGTCACCCATCTCGTGACGATCTATCAGGTGCTCGCGGCCGAACTGCTGAGCACCGACCGCGGCCTCTGGCTCGACGAGGAGATGGCGGTCCTTACCTCGCCGGAGACCTATCAGGCCGAGCCCGCCCAGGCGTGGCGCCGGCTCTCGGGGCGGATGCGCAAGCCGCGCGAGATCGCCGTGCTGATGGAAGTGGCCGCGTGGCGCGAGGCGGAGGCCCAGAGCCGCAACGTCCCCCGCGGGCGCATCCTCAAGGACGAGGCGGTGATCGACATCGCCACCGCTGGGCCCCGCAGCGTCGAGGCCCTGGGGCGCCTGCGCACCATCCCGGCCGGCTTCGAGCGCTCGCGCACCGGCACCGAAATCCTCGCCGCGGTCGAGCGGGGTTTTGCCCGCGACCCCTCGCAGATCGCCGTGCCCGAGCGCAGCCGCTCCCGCGGTGGCGGCAACGGCGCGCTCATCGACCTTCTCAAGGTGCTGCTCAAGGCGGTGGCCGAAGCCGAAGGCGTGGCGCCCAAGATCATCGCCACCGTCGATGACCTCGAAGCGCTCGCCGAGGACGACGCCGCGGATGTGGCCGTGCTCCAGGGCTGGCGCCGCTCCCTGTTCGGCGACAAGGCCCTGGCGCTCAAGCACGGGCGCATGGCGCTCTCGGTCGAGCGCGGCCGGGTCACCGTGCGCGAACTGCCGTAGCCGTTCACCGTCGCGGCGGACGGCGCCCCAATGTCCCGATGCAGGCTGGGAGAAGCGGGGAACTGTCATCGCAGCATCTTGGCGTTGGAACGAGGGTGCCGTAGTTCGGGATTAAGTGGCAAATCGTTTTGCCTCTCATTCCCGGCTGCTGACCCCACCCCATGTTCGAGCCGAACGAAGTCCTCCAGGTTCTGAGCGGACGCGGTGCCGTGTCCGCTCAGGGGATCGAGCCGGTCGCGGTCCGCTACAAGGTCGTCATCGAGCGCCGTAGCGGCATCGTCGTCGCCCATGGCAGCCTCACCGGCCGGCACGCGGCCCTGCACCCGCTCTGGATCACGCCGGATGCGACGCTTCACTTGAAGGATTCCCGGCGCCTGGCCGTGTCCCTCACGGATCTCGTCGGCGATACCGCGGAGTTCGAGAGCACCGAGCCGGTTGCGCCGGGCTGACGCCGGCCCAACAGTGGGGCCGATTTCCTGCCACGCTCCCCACTGATCCATGACGTGCACCCCTTCGCCTGCGACCCGAGAGGACGGGGCCCGCTTCACGCTGGCCTGCCCCCAGCCCTACGATTGGCTGCATCTCGAACGCTTCTTCGCCGACCATGCGAGCCCCGGCGTCGAAGCCGTGACGCCCGGGCGCTATGCCCGCACCTTCGCCCTCGACGGGCACCGCGGCACCCTCGCCGTCACGACTGAGGCGAGCACTTTGTCGGTTCGTATCCGCGGCCTCGGCTCGGACGACGACCACGAGAACATCCTCGCGCGGGTGCGGGCGATGTTCGATCTCGACGCCGACCCGCGGGCGATCGCCACCGGGCTCGGCCGCGATCCGTTTACCGCCGGCCTCGTGGGGCGCAGGCCGGGTCTGCGGATGCCGGGCGCCTTCGATGGGTTCGAACTGGCGGTCCGGGCGATCCTCGGCCAGCAGGTCTCGGTCGCGGCCGCGACGCGTCTCGCCGGCCGCCTCGTTGCGGGTTTCGGCACGCCCCTCGACGCGGAGACGTGCGAGAACGAGCCGGGTCTCACCCACCTGTTTCCGACGCCGGAGCAGTTGGTGGACGCCGAGATCTCGCTCGTGCTCAACATGCCCCGCGCCCGCGGCCGGGCGATCCAGGGGCTTGCCGCGGCGATGCTTGCGACGCCGGACCTGTTCGCGCCCGGCGGTGAACTCGACGCGACAGTTGCCCGGCTGAAGGCCCTGCCCGGCATCGGGGATTGGACCGCGCATTACGTCGCCATGCGCGCTCTGGCCCAAGCCGACGCCTTTCCGGCGGGGGATGTCGGGCTGATGCGGGCCCTCGATGTTGGCGACGGGCGGCCGAGCCGGCTGGCACTTCTCGACCGTGCGGCGGCTTGGCGGCCCTGGCGAGCCTATGCCGCGATCCATCTCTGGGCCGAGGATGCCGCGCGGAGGATGCCATGACGATCCGTGATCCCGCCGCCGCCGACGAGGCCGGATGGCGCCGGCTCTGGGCCGGCTATCTCGCCTTCTACGGTGAGACTCTGCCGGAGGCAGTCACCGCCGCGACCTGGGCGCGCATGCTCGATCCGGCCTCGCCGGTCTTCGCACGGCTGGCGGAGCGGGACGGGTCGCTGGTCGGCATGACGGTCAACGTCCTGCACGAGGGGACGTGGAGTACGACGCCGGTCTGCTACCTGGAGGATCTGTTCGTCGCGCCCGAGGCGCGCGGCGGCGGGATCGGCCAGGCGCTGATCGCCGACCTCGTCGAGCGGGGCAAGGCGCGGGGCTGGTCGCGGCTCTACTGGCACACGCGGGCCGGGAACGCGCAGGCCCGGCGGCTCTACGAGCGCTTTGTCGCGGCCGACCACTTCTGCCGCTACCGCCTCGTCCTTTAGGTGTTAACGCCGCGTTTACCATGATCGCGTCACGGTTGGGCTCAGCGGAGAGAGCGATGAACCGACGAGTCGGCCGTACTTTCGATGTCCTCAGCGAGGCGCAGCTTGTCGCCGGGCGCACCGTCGCCCGCCGAGTCGCACCGGACGCGCTGGCGCCCCATGCCGGGCCTCGGCCGATCGCCCAGCTTCTCGACACCATCCAGCACGTCGCGGAAGCCGCGACCGGGGAGCGCAGCTTCCTGCATGTCGGCGCGGCGCCGCGTCGGAAGGGCTGAGGCGCGCAAGCCCTCAGGCCGCGGGTGGTTCGCCACCCAGTTCGATCAGGACGATTTCCGGCGGCACCCCGACGCGGATGCCGACCTGGCTGACGCCGAGGCCGCCGGAGATGATGAGGTGGCGCCCGTCCTCGACCACATGGCCGTAGGCGAAGCGCTGGCCGTAGCGGGAGGGCAGCACCGGCGAGTAGCCTAACACGCGGATCTGGCCGCCATGGGTGTGGCCCGAGAGCGTGAGGGAGACGCGCGAGGGCACTTTCACGAAGATGTCGGGCTCGTGCGCCATCAGGATCACCGGCGCCGCATCCGTCACCTGTGCCAGCGTGGCGGGAAGGTCGGCGAGGCTCTGACGGCTGCCGAGCGGGCGGAACGGCTCCTGATCCGCGAGCCCGGCGACCCAGAACGGCCGGCCGTCATGTGTCAGACGAATCGCGTCGTTCTCCAGCACCGGGATGCCGCGTGCTTCGAGCAGCCTCCGGATCTCGACGGGGCCCTTGCCCGCACGCATCGCCTCGGGATCGTCCCACCAATCGTGGTTGCCGAGGACGGCGTAGGTGCCGAGCGGTGCGCGTAGACCCTCGGCCAACCGCGCAAAATCGGACAACGGCACTCGGTGCCACGTCACCTTTCGGCCGGCGGGGTAATCGCCGAGCAGGAGGATCAGGTCGGGGGCGAGCGCGTTCGTCGCCGCCACGATTTCCGCCACCCGGTCGAGCGGCATGTAGGGCTCGCAGACATGGATGTCGGCGAGCACCGCGATGCGCAATCGGTGTCCGGGGGCCCAGCCCGGCGGCGTCAGGCCGTAGCGGGTCAGCGCGAGCCGGAGCCGCGGTTCGACGATGAAGGCGTAGGCGCCCCCGGAGCCGAGCGTCAGCGCCGAGGCGCCGAATCCGCCGAGAACCTGCCTGCGGGTCGGGAGAATGAGCATGCCGCCAGAGCCGATGGCGTGACGGCAGCGTCAAGCCTCAATCGACGGGCTCGTCCTCGTGAACGACGCGTACGGCGTTCCGGGCCTCAGCCTTGGCGCGGGCCGCTTTCATGGCAGCGCTGCTGACATGAACCGCGGCGGCAAGCGCCGGCAAAGCGACGGGACGGAAATTCTCGCGATCCCCGGCCACGGTTACCGGGCGGGCGATGCCCGGCTCGGCCGCGAAGGTCGGGGTTCGGCTGGGGGCGTACATGGATCCTGTCCTGTTTGCGCATCGGGACGGCCGGTTGGCGACCGCGTCGGCTCGATCGTTGGCCTCGCGAACATGGCGAGGACGACCCTTCAACACCGCGCTCGTGGCGAGATTGCGAAGATGCCGTCCTCCCTTTGATCGACCCAACTACATGAACGGCAGCTTAAGACTTCGGCTCAGCCTGAATTTCGCGCACGGCGACAAATCGGGCACGGCCTATGGTCGCTTTTCGGCAACGCGATAGTGCATTGCAACGAGGCTCATCTTGCAACGCCCTCCGTGGATTTACACCGGAAGAGCCGGTGACTTGGACCGCCGTCCCGATACGCCGCTCATGATATGCGGTTCATGGGGCCGGCATCGGTTCCAAGCCCTCCTGCGCGATCCAGGCTGCGGTCCGATCCAGGGCGCGGGTCAGGCGTTCGAACAAGGTGTCGATTTCGTCGGGCTCGATCACCAGCGGCGGGCAGACGGCGATGCGGTCGCCGGCCAGGAAGCGCACGATCAGCCCCTCGTCCTGCGCGAAGGCGACGCAGCGCGCCGCCACCGCCGCCTTCGGCTCAAATTGACGCTTCGAGGGCTTGTCGGCCACGATCTCGATGCCGCCGATCAGCCCCATGCCCCGCGCCTCGCCGACCAGCGGATGGTCGGCCAGCCGAGCCAGCGCCGCCTGGAAATGCGGCGCACGCTCTCCGGCACGCTCGACGATACGGTCGCGCCGGTAGATGTGCAGCGCGCGGTTGGCCACGGCGCAGGCGACGGGATGCCCGGAATAGGTGGTGCCGTGGCCGAAGCCGCCGAGCTTGACGCTCTCGTCGAGCATCGCCCGGTAGAGCGGCTCGTCGATGCTGATGCCGCCGAGCGGGAGGTAGCCGGAGGTCAGCGCCTTGGCGAAGGAGAGGGTGTTCGGGCGCATGCCGAGCGCCTCGCTGCCGAACCACGTGCCGAGCCGGCCGAAGCCGCAGATGACCTCGTCGGCGACGAGGCGTATGTCGTAGCGGTCGAGCACCGCCTGGATCGCCGCGAAATAGCCGGCCGGCGGCACGATGGCCCCGCCCGCCCCCATCACCGGCTCTGCGAAGAAGGCGGCCACGGTGTCCGGATCCTCGGCCAGGATCTGCGCTTCGAGTTCCGCCGCGAGACGCTGCGAATAGGCTTCTTCGGTTTCGCCCGCCTCGGCGCCGCGGTAATGGTGCGGGCAGGCGGTGTGGAGGAAGCCGTCGATCGGCAGGTCCCAGTCGGCATGGTTGGCGGGAAGGCCGGTGAGCGAAGCGGTCGCCACGGTGACGCCGTGATAGCCCTTCCTGCGGGCGATGATCTTCTTCTTGCGCGGGCGTCCCAGCGCGTTGTTCATGTACCAGAGAAGCTTGACCTGCGCGTCGTTGGCCTCGGAGCCCGAAGACGTGAAGAAGATCTTCGAGGTCGGGACCGGCATCAGCTCCTTGAGCGTCTCGGCCAGCTCGATCGCCGGATCGTGGCTGCGGCCCGAGAACAGGTGGGCGAAGGGCAGCCGGCCCATCTGCTCGGCGGCGGCCTCGACCAATTCCTCGTTGCCGTAGCCCAGGGCCGTGCACCATAGCCCGGCCATGCCCTCAAGATACGGGCGTCCGTCCGTGTCGTAGACCCAGACGCCGTGGCCGCGCTCCAGCACCAGCGGGCCCGTCTCCCGGAAGGTGGAAAGATTGGTATAGGGGTGGATCAGGGTCTCGACGTCGCGGGCGGCGATGTTCGACAGCATGATGCGGCAGCCGGAAGTCTTCGCCGACGGGGCGCGCCGGCAACCTCGCCACACTAACGGCCGCAATCTCCCTCAGGAAGGCGCCGTTCGCCTCATCGATTGACACAACCGACCCGCTCGCGATGCTCGATCCGGCCACCATCGTCGCCGTGCCCGCCCCGGGCCGCGCCTGCGGCCCCTGCACCCTGTGCTGCAAGGTCTACGACGTGCCCGCCGTCGAGAGCCCGGCAGGGCGGTGGTGCCGGCATGTCCGCTCCGGCGGAGGCTGCGGCATCCATGCCGAGCGGCCCGACCATTGCCGGGCCTTCCACTGCCTCTGGATGACGGAAACCTGGATCGGCCCGGAATGGCGTCCGGACCGGGCCAAGATGGTGCTCAGTCTCGACCCCGTGACTCGCTTCCTCAACGTGCAGGTCGATCCCGGTCAAGCGGGAGCGTGGAAGCGCGCGCCGTATCACGACCAATTGCGGCGCTGGGCTGCAGCCTCGCTGCCGCTGAAGCGCTACGTGCTCGTCCACGTCAACAAGGTGACGACAGTCGTCCTGCCGGATCGAGATGTAGCCCTCGGCACCTTCGGGCCCGGCGACCGGTTGGTTGGCCGCGAACGCATGACGCCGGCGGGGATGACCGCCGACGTGGAGAAAGTCTCGCAGCTGGCTTGAAGCAGGCCGTCGCTCAAGCACGCGATTTTACAGCCGCCCGGAATCTCGATGCCGTCGTGGCCTGGACCGGTCCGGCATGTCCGTTCGGCGCGGACGTGTCAGGTCATGCAGCGGCCGGGCACCATGCGGCGCGCCTCCGGCCCGACGAGCGAGCTGAGCGGGGCCTCGCAGCCCTCCCGCGTCAGGCGACGGGGCTTGGCCGGCAACTCTTCCTGAGCGGAGCGGGTCGGCATCGACTCCGAACGCGTGGACGGGCGGGGCGCCGTCGCCACATGGATCGGGGTCAGAGCGGTAGAGTAGGGACGCATGCCCGGAAGCGGCGTGGCCGGCGCCTCGTAGGCGACGCGCGGAGCCGTCGGGGCTCCCATCGCATCGGCTTCCTGCCGGACCACCGGCAGAAGCAGCAGGGTCATGATCGCAGCGGGAACACTCACACCGAGGGCGAAGCCGGTCCGAAGCATCTTTGCGATCTCCGATGGGAGCTTGACAGGTTGTCATCACAACGCTGCTTTCAGATCTTCGGTTCCTTCACTGTCCCGCTTCGGACCACATCAGTATTTTCATCTTCATCGGCGCGTCCGCTCCCGCAATGCAGCGGCTGGGTGGAGAGGGCGAGCGCCGGAAGGTCGTGGTAAAAAAGCACCTGTGGATGAAAAATCTGCGGGGTCCGGAGCCAAATTCGGAACCGGGCCGATGGTCATTCGTTAGAGAATCACCCGGCCACTCTGGTCCTCCCCGCATTCCCCTTGTGCATCGGCCGGAACCTTTTCACGGGTCGGACAATGGTCCGGCCCGTTTTTTCTTGCGCATTTGCATCGAGCCAGCTGCCCGCGGGTGAAGCTCCCCACGGCGCTCATCGCGCATGAAAAAAGGCGCCAGCCTCTCGGCCGGCGCCCTCGGTTGCTGTTCTGAAGTTTGAACTCAGGCGTTGTGCGCCTCGCGACGGCGCGCGCTCTGCTGGAAGAACAAAGCCTGGCTGATGACGGCCGACACGTTGGCGGGCTGGAACGGCTTGGCGATGAGGAAGGCCGGCTCGGGGCGCTCGCCTGTGAGGAAGCGCTCGGGATAGGCCGTGATGAAGATCACCGGCACCTCGAAGGTCTTCAGCAGGTCATTGACCGCATCCAGGCCCGACGAGCCGTCGGCGAGCTGAATGTCGGCGAGGATCAGGCCGGGGCGCTTGCTCTCGGAGGCGATCTTGACCGCCTCGGTGCGGGTGCGCGCCACGCCGATGACGTTGTGGCCGAGGCCTTCGACCAGGGCTTCGAGATCCATGGCGATCAGCGGCTCGTCCTCGATGATGAGGATCTCGGTGGCCATGTCGGCGGCGAGTTCGCGGCCCGCCTCGTCCACGAGATCGCGCACCTTGGACACGTCTACATCGAGGATCACGCCCGCATCCTCCTCCGAAAAGCCTTCGAGGCACGAGAGCAGGAACGCCTGCCGGGGAAGCGGCGTGATCTGGCCGAGCCGAACTTCGGCCGGCAGATCGTGCTGCACCTGATCGCTGTGGCCGTTCACGGACAGCGAATTCCAGATCCGCGTGAAGACGCGGAAGAGGTCGGCCTTGACGTTCGTGCTGCGGCCGAGGGTCTCGGGCTCGTTGACCAGCGTCTCGAGGGTGGCCGCGACGTAGGCATCGCCCGCCACCTGACTGCCCGTGAGCGCGCGCGCATAACGGCGCAGATACGGAAGGTGCTGCACGACCAGTTGTGCTGTGGACATGAGTTCCCCTGAGCCTCTTCGCTCTTCGTTTGTCGCTGCGCCCCTAACGCGGGGGCTCGACGTCCGTTCCTGGCCCATGCGGAACCCTAACCGCATGTCGGCGTTGCTGCTGCAGCCATGACTCATGTCAAGCTGCAAGACAATCGCGGCAGATGTGGCGCCAAGGGGATCTTGAACGCATGAATGAGAACGAGCCGGCCGGCGCGTTCCCTTCCGGGGACCGGCCCACTCGAGGGCGTGGCGACAATGGTTTGAATGACCAGACGCAGAGGCGCATCGGAAGCCATCTGCGCACCCTCTACGATTCCGTCGTGCAGCAGCCGATTCCGGATCGCTTTCGCGATCTCATCGCACGGCTTGAGGACGAACCCGCCAATCCGGACGATCCGGCGAGCGCCTGATCGGTCATCTTTGTTTTCGTCAGTGGTGCGAGCCGCTCCCGCTGCCGGGTGCGGCTCGTTTGTCGTAGTCGCGGACGGCTACAAGGTCGGCGAACGACCGCGCATCAGGCCGATCACGGCCGAGATCGCGAACAGGACGATCGCAACGAAGAAGACGAGCTTTGCGGCCTCCATGGCCGTACCGGCGATGCCGCCGAAGCCCAGCAGGGCCGCGACGAGGGCAACCACCAGGAACGTAACAGCCCAACCGAGCATGTCGAACTTCCTTCCAAAGAACTGGCGCGGCCCGTGCCGCGGCCTCTTGGAAGCAATAACGCCAAGTTTTCGCCGCAGGTTCCTTTTGCGTTTCCAAGGCTGTGAACACTTTTTTACCGGGTGCCTGCGACCGTGCTACGCCCCTGGAACCGACTGGCAAATTCGGCAGTTCGTCACCATCTCACCCCTAGTCGATCAGACGACAATCAGACTTGATGATGTGAAGGAGGCCCCCAGCGTGCCCGCACAGAAAAAGACCCTCGTCCCCGGTATCGCTCAAGCGAAAGCCGTTCTGGAGGCCGCTGCACGGCTCGTTTCGGCGCTCTCACCGCAGCCGGTTCTCCAACCCATTCCCGTTCGCGTGAAGTCTGTTCACCGCCGCTGAACGGCTGGTTTTCATCGACCCGAATGCTGTCGATCCAAGCGCCGTCCCGCCGGGCGGCGCTTTTTTCATACCATTAGGCTGTCCACAGAGGCGGTGCCGGCCGATGGGCGGCGTCGTTCGCCATACGGATCGAAAGAGGGTGGCGCCGCAAGGCTTTGCGGTCCGGAGGATTTTCAGGTGGCCAACGCGGCCGTTCCTGCGTGGTTTGCCGACATTGTCCTCCCCGCAAACGGCCGACTAGCTGGATCTCGGGCGAAACGCCCGGCCGGTCTCGTCTTCGTGGCGAACGCGCCAGATCGACGGGGGCGGCAACGATGGGGTTCGGCAAGCGTGCGCCCGGCGCATGGGTGGACAAGAGCAGTGCCGGCACAGCACGAGTGCGGCCGCGCCGCAGTCTCATCGCCACCGCGCTGGTAGGCCTGCTGATCGGCTTTGGGACGATCAGCGCGACGACGGTGGTGCGTGCGTCGGAGCGCGGTCTGCTCGACGGGCTGTTCGAGACGATCTTCGGAGCGGCGAGCCCCGCGCCGGCGACGATCGCAAAGCCGGCGCCGAAGGCACCCAGGCGCTACGCGTCGCTCCACGATCCACGGCGCATCGCCGGACATCGCTTCGTGCAGCGGACGCCGCGCCTGGATGCGCGTTCGACGCCCATTCGCACCCGAACGAGGGCAGCCTCTCTGGCCTCCTTCGCGGCGGGGACGCGGACCGTCTGCATGCGCCGTTGCGACGGCTACGTCTTCCCCCTCGGCCGCCTTCAGGCGCGGGCCGACCTCCCCGTTCATGCGGCGGCCTGCGCCGCAGCCTGTCCGAATGCCCCGACAGAAGTGCTCACCCTGGCGCCAGGGCGGGCCGAACTCGAGCGGTCCGTCGCCCTCAATGGCCGACCCTATCTGCGTGTCGCCACGGCCAACCTCTATCGCCGCACCCGCGTCGAGAACTGCTCCTGTCAGCCGCCGGGCGCCGCGGCGCTGTTGATGCCGTTGGCCGAGGACCGAACGCTGCGCCCCGGCGACGTCGTCGCGTCGGAGGAGGGAGCGGATCTCGTCGCGGGCCTCTCCCGCGTAGGGCCGGCACTCGTCGATTACCGCGTCGCCACCTTGAGCCGGCAGTATCGCAACGCCATCGAGGATCGCGTCGGCGCTCTGCGCCGCGATGCGGCGAAAGCGGCGTTCCGTGAGGCCTTAGACGCGAAGGGGAACGGCTCGCGGCGCCTACGGGTCGCCGAAGCGCAAATCCCAACGCTTTCGGCGGACGGGGCTTCCGCTGGTTTCGCGCCGGTCGTTTCGCGTGGCGAAGGGTTCATGGCGGTCCGCGTGGTGTCACCGTCACCGTTCGGGCATTGATCGCTGGGCTCGACGAGTTGGCGAAAGTGCCGGGCTGTCGTAGGCGGGCGGCATCCTCGTCGTATCGAAGCCGTCGTCTATGAGTGAATCGTCCGCGGACGCGCAGGCCCCCTCCCCCGGTTTCGAGAGCACGTTGCCTGTCTCGGGGCGGACGGAGGCTCTCAGCCCCCTCGTGCGGCGGCGAATCTGCCCCAATGGCGGTCCGTTCACTGCGAGCGGAACCTGCTCCTACATCGTCGGGCGCGGCCGTGTTGCCGTGATCGATCCGGGGCCGGCGGATGCCGGGCATGTCGAGGGCTTGCTCGCCTCGCTCGACGGCGAGGAGGTGGCGGCGATCGTCGTCACCCACACCCACCGCGACCATTCTCCGGGTGCGCGTCTCCTGCAAGCGCGGACCGGCGCACCGATCGTCGGCTGCGGCCCGCATCGGGCCGCACGGCAACTCGCCGAGAACGAGCTACCCATCCTCGATGCCAGCGCCGACCGTGAGCATCGGCCCGACCGGGAATTGGCTGATGGGGAGAGCCTGACCGGCGAGGATTGGACGCTGACCGCCGTCGCGACGCCCGGCCACACCATGAACCACCTCGCCTTCGCCCTGCCCGAGGAGAACGTGCTGTTCTCCGGCGATCACGTCATGGCGTGGTCGACCTCGATCGTCGCGCCGCCCGACGGTTCGATGCGGGCCTACATGGAATCGCTGGAGCGGCTGCGGGAGCGGGACGAGACGCTGTACTGGCCGGGACATGGCGGGCCCGTGCGCGATCCGCGCCGTTTCGTGCGCGGCCTCGCCGCCCACCGCCGCCAGCGTGAGGCAGCGATCCGCGCCCGGCTGGCCGCGGGCGATCGCGACATCGCAACCATCGTCGGCACCGTCTACCAGGGGCTCGCACCACATCTGCGGGGTGCCGCCGCCCTCTCGGTCTTCGCCCATCTCGAAGATCTGGTGGAGCGGGGCCTCGCGTTCACCGACGGCCCGCCCCTGCTCGATGGAGCGTTCCGCCCCGCCTGAGCCCCGCTTCTTCGAAACGCTATTTCAGGGCGATGGCGAGGTTGGCGACCTCGTCGAGATAGGAGCGGATGCGGTCGGCATTGTCGCCGAAGTCGCGATCGCCGATCCGGGAGGCCGAACGCACGTCGATGCGCGCGCCGTCTGCCCGCGGATGCACCCGCACGGTGATGTCGGCGGGCAGGTTCAGAATCCGGGTGCGAGCCACAGCCTCGATGCGGCCGTTGCCGATCCGCCCGCCAGGCCGGATCGCCTCGACGATCTGCCACTTGCGGTTCACCGCCGCCTTGCGAGCGAGTTCGAAGGCTTCGTCGGCCTCGACGTCGAGGGTGAGGGGCGCGATCTGTGGATAGGCCGCCCGCTGTGCCTCTCGGGCCGCCGGGCCGGGTTCGGTCGGGTAGCGGCCTTCGCGGGCGGCGAAGGCAAGGCGCGAGCGTGAGAAGGCGGGCGGGCGCTCGGTATCCGTCGTCACATCGGTGAGCGCCGGCAGGCGAACGCCTTTGAGGGCGGCATAGGCCGGATAAGCCAGGACCAGGCTCGCTACGAACAGGCCGCCGACGGCGGCGCCGAGCCCGCCCGCACCTTCCTGCCAGACCCGTGCCATCGCGAACAGCGCCAGCGCCACCGCGATGACGGACAGCGCGACCCCGCTTCCCAGAACGGCAAGGGCCGCTGACGGCTCCGCCGAAGGGCTGCGCACGATCAGCACCGCCATACCGGTCACGATCAGGGAGAACAGCGCGAGCGTTCGCGCGTAGCGGCCGGCCCGGGTCACCGGTTCATCGAGAAGCTGACGGCGCATGGCCCCGGAGACGAATGAGTTGGAGAAGAAGACGAGGATAACCTGTCCGGCAGTCTACAGGCTGGGGGTGGGGCGCGCCACTCGGCTGTCGGGGGTGCATCCCTCTGCTACAAGCTGGACGGACATGTCCGAGCGTCAAGACCGCCCCGCATCGAACGCCGAACCCGTCGATCCGCTTCGGGTCTGGTTTCGCTTCATCCGTCTCAGCCGGCGGGTCACCGCCGCGGTCGCTACGGAGTTGCGGGAACTCGGCCTGTCGATCCCGCAATTCGACGTGTTGTCGACGTTGAGCGAGCGGGAGGGGCTGACGCAGCAGGAGTTAGCCGCCCGGCTCTACGTCACGAAGGGCAACGTCTCCGGCCTTATCGATCGTCTTGTCGAGGCCGGCCTCGTCGAGCGCCGCCCGATCCCCGGTGATCGCCGTTCCCACGCCCTTCACCTCACCGAGGCCGGCGCTGAGGTTGCTGACCGCGGGATCGCGGCGCAGGCTGACTATGTCGCACGCACCCTGGGCCAGCTCAACGAAACCGATCTTCGCGCGTTCGAGGATCTCGTCGTCAAATGGCGTGAATTGGCACGCGCAGACGCAGCGCCTTGAAGGTCCGAAACCGCTCAAAAAAACAGACGCCCTCAGCGCCTGTCGAATAGAAATATAGTTCTTATTCTGAGAAGGCTGGGCGGTCGGACGCGGACCCCGCGCCCGTCACCGCCTCAGCCGGGTTAAGCCTCGCCGGTACGACCGGTCGATTGACCACCCTTGCGACCGGCCGAAGAGGCCAGTTCACGATCTTGCGAGAACGACCGCTTGTCCGCCGGGACGGAACGACCGCCCTTACTGGCGATCTCGCGCTGCCGTTCGATATTCATGGAAGCGAAACCTCGCTTCGAGGTGGAATTACCAGATGCCATCAGCGCCTCCTCAGGCTAACTCTTCACACCCCTCTCAACCATCATCCCACTCGATTGTTCCTTGGCTGTATCGACGGCCGGGTCCGGGGAAACCCCTGTTTCGTCCAGACGTTAGCTGGGCTCACGCCAGCAGCTCGCGCTGACTTGCGAGCGCGTTTCCACAGGCCATCCACAGCCGAGAGGAACCCGGATGACGAACCGATATATGGTAAAGCCTTCACTTGCAGCCAAGTCTGCTGCGGCTTCGGGAAGCAAGGGCGACCCTCAGCCGAACAGGACGCCGATGCCGGCCATGCCGGCGCCCGAGGACAGTCCAACGCCGACGACGCGTGAGGAGCCGGTGGATTCGCCGCAGCCCAATGCGAGCGTGAAGCGGGAGGCGCCGGGGCCCAGTGAGATCGGTCTTTCCACGAAACGCTGATCGGTGCCTGCGGCATTATGATGCCGGTCGCAAGGACGATGACGAGGCTGTGTCGGATCTCGTTTTCAGGGTCTTCAGAAAGGCAGGCAGACCGCGACTTTGACACGGTTCGCAGGTGCGTCTACCCGCGGCCCTTTCCGCCTGCCGCCCAGGGGGCGCATCGGAGTGAGTCCATGACCCTCGACACCGAGGTGATGTCCCTACGGCAGGTGCCGTTGTTCCGCGAGGTGGAGACGTCCCGCCTCAAGCTCCTCGCTTTCACCAGCGAGCGGGTCCATTTCGAGGCGGGACAGGCCTTCTTCGCGCGCGGCGAGGCGGCGGACGCGGCCTATCTCATCCTGGAAGGGTCGGCGGCGGTGTCGATCGACGGCCCGTTCGGCCCGGTCCGTCTCGCCCTGCTCGGCCCCAACGCTCTCGTCGGCGAGATGGGGATTCTGGCCGATCAGCCGCGCTCGGCGACCGTCACGGCGGATATGGCGACGACGGCTTTGCGGATCGACCGCGACGTCTTCATCGAGTTGCTCGCGCAGTTTCCGCAGATCAGCATCGCCGTCATGCGCGAACTCGCCCTGCGTCTGGAGCAGACCAATCAGCGGCTGGCCGAGCGCGTCGGCAACGCCTGAGGCAATCGAAGACGCGAGCTTTCGAGACTGAGCGGCGTGGACGCTCAGCGATACTTCCAGCCCCATTGGCCGTAGATCGGATGACCCCGTCGGCGCGCCTCGTATTCAGCGCCCGGATCGTTCGGACGATACCCGTTGCGATAGGCGTAGGGGCTCGGCTCGATGTAGTCGGGATTCTGGAGTTCCTGCCGGAGGTAGCCGTCGCCCTCGCCCGATGACCCGCCGCCAGGGCCGAAGGCGAAGGCCGGACCGGCCGAGAGGATCGACGCGGACAGGGCCAGCGTCGTGATCGTCAGGCGTCGCATCGCTCGCTCCATCGTCGTTCTGCGCCCCTCACGACGGATCAACGATCGGCCGTCATCGCCGGTTGCGCCATCGATGCTGCATTCACGGCGTCGGATAGGTGATGAACTCCATGAGCGAGCCATCGGGATCACGGAAATAGACGCTCACCCCCTGCCCCGCCGCGCCGTTGCGCTCCACCGGTCCGAGTTCGACCGCAACGCCGTGAGTCGCGAGATGCGCCATCGCGTCCTCGATCGAGCCCGACCAGCGGAAACAGAGGTCGCTGCCGCCGGGCATCACCGGCTCGCGCGCTCGCGGCGTGCCGATTTGACCGGGTCCGTGCACGTTGAGCTGCACGCCGCCGAACCGGAACACCACGCCTTGGCCGAACGGGATCACTTCGGCCCGCAACACATCCCGGTAGAAGGCCGTCGAGCGCTCCCAGTCGGAGACGTGGATGACGCAATGGTCGAGATGGATCGCCGGCGCGAGCGTCGTGACGTCGGTGCCCGCTTCCGCAACGAGTTCGGTCTCGGTCTCGGGCATCGTGCACCTCCTCACGCGATCTTGCGCGGCAGATAACGCGGTCTGGGCCCGAGGCGAGACGAGCTCACGGCAACGTTCCTCCGCCGATGCGGCCTCGAAGTCACACCCGATCCGCTCAAGGGCGGGTAGTCATGGCGCATGATCTGTAACGCCAACCCGCCCCCGCCGGCGGCGACAGGAGCCGCCATGGCAGCCCCCCGAACCGCCGATAGGACGGCGCGCAGCACCCGCCGGGTTGTGCTTGCCGCGCTCTGCCTCATTCCGCTGGCAGCCTGCCAATCCTCGAAGCCGGGCCCGATGGCCGGCGGCGACGACGACGCGGCCTGGGTACATCGGCACGATGCCCGACAAGCCGTTCGACGTGCCGCTGGTCGACCGGTCGCGCATCGATCCGAAGTACCGCCGTCAGGAAGTGGCCTATAGCGGTTCCGAGGCGCCGGGCACGATCGTCGTCGATATCGACAAGCGTCATCTCGCCCTGGTGCAGGAGGGCGGCACGGCCCTCCAATACGGCGTCGGCGTCGGCAAGGCCGGCTTCTCCTGGAAGGGCGACGCCCGCATCGGCCGCAAGGGCGTCTGGCCGGATTGGAGCCCGACCACGACGATGGTCTCGCTCAATCCGGGCATCGAGCGCTCGCGCAAGGGCGGTATCGACAATCCGCTCGGCGCGCGCGCGCTCTACCTCTACCAGGGCAACCGCGACACGATGTTCCGCATCCACGGCACCAACGAACCGTGGAGCATCGGCGAGCAGATGTCCTCGGGCTGCGTGCGCATGCTCAACGAGGACATCGTCGATCTCTTCGAGCGCGTCCCCGTCGGCGCCCACGTGTGGTGGTGAAGCGCAGCAGCAAGTATCGCGCCTGAGGACGCCCTCGCGTCGAAGAGCCGACGCGCGCATCCTGCCCGAGCCGGTCGGCCTCTTGTGGGGCGTGGCCGGGTGCGGGATCAGAACGGCCGACGGTAAGCCCGGTGGTTCATCCGTGGCACCGGCCGCGGTGCGAACCATCGAGGACCGCCCAGCGCGATCCCCGGTCAAGGAACTCGAACCGGGGCCGAAGCGTCTTTCCGGTGCGGTCAAGCTTGGCCGTGGAGTGTTCTCATGACCATCACCGTGTCGAACCTGCAGCCGATCATCGCGATCCTGGCGGGCATCCTCATCCTGATCGCACCGCGGCTCCTCAACTACATCGTGGCGGTCTACCTGATTGTCGTCGGGTTGATCGGCCTGGGCGTGCTGCGTCATTTTTCCTGAACCGACGTGACTCCGACGCAGCGCGATACGCAGCGCTGGGCGCGCTTGCGCTGGGGCACCGTCCTGTGACGCGCGTCGTTTCGTTCCTGACAGCGCCCGCACATCGTCACTCCCCGCCGCGGGGCGACGCGAAGCTAATCCTTGCACTGCGACATGAGATGCGCCACGCCCGCGTGAACGGCGCTAGGGTCGCCAAATCCGTCCAGCGGAGAGCCTGATGACGAAATGGGTCTATTCCTTCGGTGACGGCAAGGCCGAAGGTGAGGCAGCGATGCGCAACCTCCTCGGCGGCAAGGGCGCGAACCTCGCCGAGATGTCCAATCTCGGCCTTCCGGTTCCCCCCGGCTTCACCATCACGACCGAGGTCTGCACCTACTATTACCAGCATGGCGAGACCTACCCGGCCGAGCTCACCGACGCGGTGAAGGAAGCCCTGGAGAAGGTCGGCACGCTCACCGGCCGCCGCTTCGGCGATGCGGAAAAGCCGCTGCTCGTCTCGGTCCGCTCCGGCGCGCGGGCCTCGATGCCGGGCATGATGGACACGGTGCTCAATCTCGGCCTCAACGACGCCACCGTCGAAGCCCTGGCCAAGGACGCCGACGACGAGCGCTTCGCCTACGATTCCTACCGCCGTTTCATCACGATGTACTCGAACGTCGTGCTCGGCGTGGAGCACCACGCCTTCGAGGAGGCGCTGGAGCACTACAAGGAGCAGAAGGGCCTCACCCTCGACACCGACCTGAAGGCCGACGACTGGAAGCACCTGATCGGCGTCTACAAGAAGATCGTCCGCGACGAGCACGGCTCCGAGTTCCCGCAAGGAGCGGAGGACCAACTCTGGGGCGCGATCGGCGCGGTGTTCGATTCCTGGATGATCCCGCGGGCCAAGAAGTATCGCGAGCTGAACCAGATCCCCGAGAGCTGGGGCACGGCGGTCAACGTCCAGGCCATGGTGTTCGGCAACATGGGCGACACCTCGGCCACCGGCGTCGCCTTCACCCGCAACCCCTCGACCGGCGAGAGCGCGCTCTACGGCGAGTTCCTCATCAATGCCCAGGGCGAGGATGTGGTGCGCGGGTATCCGCACCCCGCAGGACATCACCGAGAAGGCCCGCATCGAGGCTAAGTCTGACAAGCCGTCGATGGAAAAGGCGATGCCCGAGAGCTTCGCCGAGCTGACGCGGATCTACGGGATCCTCGAGAAGCACTACCGCGACATGCAGGACATGGAGTTCACCATCGAGCGGGGTAAGCTCTGGATGCTTCAGACCCGCAACGGCAAGCGCACCGCCAAGGCGGCCCTGCGCATCGCCGTCGAACTCGCGGGCGAGGGCCTGATTTCGAAGGAAGAGGCGATCAAGCGCATCGAACCCGGCGCGCTCGATCAACTCCTGCACCCCACCATCGACCCGGATGCCGAGCGGACGGTGATCGCCACCGGCCTGCCCGCCTCGCCGGGCGCGGCGGTCGGCGAGATCGTCTTCAACTCGGAGGAGGCGGAGGCCGCCAAGAAGGCCGAGCGCAAGTGTATCCTCGTGCGCATCGAGACCTCCCCTGAGGACATCCACGGCATGCACGCAGCCGAGGGCATTCTCACGACGCGCGGCGGCATGACCAGCCACGCGGCGGTGGTCGCCCGCGGCATGGGCAAGCCCTGCGTTTCCGGCGTCGGCTCGATCCGGATCGACTACAAGGCCAAGACCTTAACTGTCGGCGGCGTGACCTTGAAGGCGGGTGACGTCATCACCGTCGACGGCTCGACCGGCCAGGTGATCCAGGGCGAGGTCAAGATGCTCCAGCCGGAGCTGTCGGGCGACTTCGCCGCCCTGATGGAGTGGGCGGATGCGGTGCGGACCATGAAGGTGCGCACCAACGCCGACACCCCGGCCGACGCCCGCGCCGCCCGCAAGTTCGGCGCGGAAGGGATCGGCCTGTGCCGGACCGAGCACATGTTCTTCGAGGGCGACCGGATCGTGGCGGTGCGCGAGATGATCCTCGCCGACGACACCGAAGGCCGTCGCGCGGCACTCGCCAAGATCCTGCCCTACCAGCGCCAGGACTTCGTCGAGCTGTTCACGATCATGTCGGGCCTGCCCGTCACGATCCGCTTGCTCGACCCGCCGCTGCACGAGTTCCTGCCGCACACCGACGAGGAAATCCGCGAGGTGATGTCGGCCACCGGCATCAGCGAGGACAAGATCCGCAACCGCATCCGCGAACTCTCCGAGCACAACCCGATGCTCGGCTTCCGCGGCTGCCGCCTCGCCATCGCCTTCCCCGAAATCGCCGAGATGCAGGCCCGCGCGATCTTCGAGGCTGCGGTGCAGGCCGCCAAGGATACCGGCGCTCCGGTGACCTCCGAAGTGATGGTGCCGCTGGTGTTCACGCGGATGGAGTTCGACATCGTCAAGGCCCGCATCGACGCCATGGCCAAGGCCGTGACGGAGGAGACCGGCGCGACGCTCGAATATCAGGTCGGCACGATGATCGAGCTGCCGCGCGCGGCGCTGATGGCCGGCGAGATCGCCGAGACCGCGGAGTTCTTCTCCTTCGGCACCAACGATCTCACCCAGACCGCGCTCGGCATCTCCCGCGACGACGCCGCGACCTTCCTCGGCCCCTACACCCAGAAGGGCATCCTCTCGGTCGATCCGTTCGTGTCGATCGATCAGGAGGGCGTGGGCGAACTGGTGAAGATCGGCGCCGAGCGCGGTCGCAAGACCCGCGAAGGGCTCAAGCTCGGCATCTGCGGCGAGCACGGCGGTGATCCGGCCTCGATCGCCTTCTGCCAGGAGGTCGGGCTCGATTACGTCTCCTGCTCGCCCTTCCGCGTGCCGATCGCCCGCCTCGCCGCGGCGCAGGCGGCCCTCGGCAAGGACGCCTAAGACGACGCATGACGACCCCGCGGGCATGACCCGCGGGGCCTTTCCGGGCGGCGGGGAAGCTTCGCAATAATTTTGCGGACAGCCCGCTGAACCCGTGTCGTGCGGGCACGTTACCTGCTAGCGGGAGTCCATAGCGCGGAGAGCGCCTCGGTCTTCCGGCCAGGGCACCCGCGGGACTTCAAGCTATGTCGCATCCCGACTCTCCCTCAGCCCTCCTCGATCATCGCGCCATCGTTCCCGGTCATCGGGCGATGCAGGCGGCCTATCTCTGGATCATCGCGACGTTGACCGCAGCGGCGGGTGTCACAGGGCTTGTTTACCTTGAGGCCGACCGTAACGGCCGCGAGGCGGGCCGGATGATCGTCGCCGCGCAGAATGGCAGCAGCTACGCCGCGATCCTCGTCCACGGCATGGCCCAGCGTCACGGCCGTCCGACCCCTTAACCGTCCGGCAACCACGTTCGCGATTAAACTCTCCTCATGAGGAACGGTCGCTTCGGCTTGGTCTAAGCTGAGGCCTCCGGCCGCTCGTGAGTGTGGAGTATCGGCGGTGCGTACGAGGCGCGTTCGAGGCCTGGGGATCGGCCCCCGCTGGATCGTCTCGGCCGTGGTGCCGTGGATGCTAGCCAGCGGCCTGCTGGTTTCCTTCACCGCCACCGCGGGCACCGATGCCACGCTTCGGCCCGCCCAGCTCTCGGATCGGGATGTTACGACGACTGGCGCGCTCGTGGCGTCCACCGCCTGGAGCCCGGACGTCATCGATGCGGGTCTCGTGGCGCCCGGCGCCTCCCATGAATCCGAGCCCGGAGAAGACGGCTTCCCCGCGCTCGCCGACTCGGATGGCGCCACCCCCGCCACGCCCCGCGCCGTCGCCCTGTCCTCGGTCACGCCCGCGCCCGCCGACGCGACCCCGATCGAGGTCGCCGCGGCGAACCTCGCCCTATCCGGCTTCTCAGCTCGTCTCGATCGCGGCCCCTCCGCGCTCGATCCGCAGATGACGGCGCCGGAGGCCAAGTCCCATTATGCCGACCTGATCGATCCGAATGCGATGGACCGCGAGCAGCGCTGCCTCGCCGAAGCCGTCTACTTCGAGGCGCGCAGCGAGCCCGAGGAGGGGCAGGCCGCCGTCGCGCAGGTGATCTTGAACCGCGTCAAGAGCGGGCTCTACCCGTCCTCGGTCTGCGGCGTCGTCTACCAGAACCGCCACCGCTTCATGGGGTGCCAGTTCTCCTTCGCCTGCGAGGGCAAGGCTTTGCGCATCACCGACGCCGAATCCTGGCGCAGCGCGACCCGCGTCGCCAGCGCGGTGATCGACGGCCGCACCTATGTCAGCGAGGTCGGCGGCGCGACCCACTATCACGCCGATTACGTCCGCCCCGGCTGGTCGCGCCGGCTCAAGCGCAAGGACATGATCGGTCGGCATATTTTTTATCAGCTGAAGCCGAACCAGACCTGATGTCGCTCGGCGCTGGCGTATCCCGTCACCGCCCCTGCCTCAGAGCGTTGACGACGCCGATCACCAGCAGCTTGTTCGAATTTCGGTCGGACGCGAACAAGCTGAGCGTTTCCCTGGTCCCGGCATCCTCCGTCAGAGTCCGCCGGTAAGCCGAGACCGCGTAGCGGCCGCTGCGCTCCGGCCTTCGGCTGTGGCGGGCGGCTACGGTGCCGCCGCCCATCGCGCCGGTCGATCCGAAGCCGTGGTTCCATCTACCATTGAAGCGGTGCCCGTCGGCGAGGGGCGGCACCACGACGGAGGTGCCGCCACCGATGGTCAGACCATCCTTGGTGCGAGAGAACGCCCCGCCTCAGTGGCCGCGTCGCGTCACGTCACGACGCTCGGCTCCGCCCGGCCGGTGATCGCCTCGATATCAGCCAGTTCCCGCGCCACCGCGACGACGGGTCCGAGCACATCGGCCACCGGCAGCTCAAGCCGGTCGGGGGCGGCTTCGTAGCGCTCGATATAGACGCGCAGGGTCGCCCCGGCGGTGCCGGTGCCCGAGAGGCGGTAGACGATGCGCGCATCCTCCGCGAAGGTGACACGAACGCCCTGCGCCTCCGTCACCGAGCCGTCGACCAGATCGACGTAGCGGAAATCGTCCGCCGCCTTCACGGTCAGGCCGCCGATCCGGGTGCCCGGCAGCGAGCCGATCTTGGCGCGAAGCCCGTCCATCAGACGGTTGGCGGCGCCGGAATCGATCTCTTCGTAGTCGTGGCGGGTGTAGTAGTCGCGGCCGAACTCGGCCCAGTGCGCCTGCACCAGCTCCTGCGCCGGCTTACCGGTCGCGGCCAGGATGTTGAGCCAGAGCAGCACCGCCCATAGCCCGTCCTTCTCGCGCACGTGGTTCGAGCCGGTGCCGGCGCTCTCCTCGCCGCATAAGGTGATGCGGCCGGCATCCAGCAGGTTGCCGAAGAACTTCCAGCCGGTCGGCGTCTCGAACGCTTCGATCTTGAGCGCGGCGGCAACGCGGTCGACGGCGCGGCTCGTCGGCATCGAGCGGGCGACGCCCGCGAGGCCCGCGGCATAGCCCGGTGCGCGGTGGGCGTGTGCGGCCAGGATGGCGAGGCTGTCGCTCGGCGTCACGAACAGGCCAGGTGCCACGATCATGTTGCGATCGCCGTCACCGTCGGAGGCCGCCCCGAAATCCGGCGCGTCCGGCCCGTGCATCAGCTCGAACAGTTCGTGGGCGTGGACCGGGTTCGGATCGGGATGGTGCCCGCCGAAATCAGGCTTGGGCTCACCGTTGACGACCGTGCCCGGCGCCGCGCCCAGCGCCCCTTCCAGGATCGCCTTGGCGTAGGGGCCGGTCACCGCCGAGAGCGCGTCGAAGCGCATCCGGAAGCCCGAAGCGAACATCTTCGACAAAGCGTCGAAGTCGAACAGCGTGCGCATCAACTCGGCGTAGTCGGCGACCGGATCGATCACCTCCACCCTCATTCCGTCGATTTCGCTGGTACCGATCCGGCCGAGGTCGAGATCGGGCGCGTCGGAGATGCGGTAATCGCCGATCGCCTTGGTGCGGGCGAAGATCGCTTCGGTGACGCTTTCCGGCGCCGGGCCGCCGTTGCTGCCGTTGAACTTGATGCCGAAATCGCCCTCCGGCCCGCCGGGATTGTGGCTCGCCGAAAGGACGATACCGCCAACCGCGCCGTGCTTGCGGATGACGCAGGAGGCGGCCGGGGTCGAAAGCAGGCCGTTCTGCCCCACCAGCACCCGCCCGAAGCCGTTGGCGGCGGCGATCTTGAGGGCGATCTGGACGACCTGTTCGTTGAAGAAGCGCCCGTCGCCGCCGATCACCAGGGTCGCGCCCTTCCGGTCGGGGATGCAGTCGATGATCGCCTGGACGAAGTTCTGGACGTAGTGCGGCTGCCGGAAGACGGGCACCTTCTTGCGTAGGCCCGAGGTGCCGGGCTTCTGGTCCGGATAGGGGCTGGTGGGAACCCGCTTCGACGCCATGGTTCGCTCGATTCTCGTGGAAGACACACTGCGCACGTCGTAGCGCGGTTTGCCGGTTCGTATAGGGTTGCGGTGCCGATTTCAGTATCGGCGGACGCGGCGATCAGCCGTCGGAGCCGAGGCGGACCTTTACCACGGCCGGATTTTCCCGCAGGCGGTCGGCGATGGCCGCGACGCTCGTCTGCGAGAGCCGGACGAAGGCGATCGTCACCTCCTCCAACCCCTCCTCCGCGCCGGGGCGCACCACGAACTGTCGCACCCGTGAGGCCCGCTCGCCGGTGGCGTCCTGCAGCGTGTCGATCGAGAGGCTGCCGGCTTTCACCGTGAGTTGGAGCGTGTGGGTGCGCATCCGGTCGCGCCAGCTTTCCTCGATCGGCTTCACGCCGGCGAGGATGCCGACGACGAGGATCGTCGCCGCGATGCCCGCCACGTAGAGGCCGCCGCCGACCGCGAGGCCGATCGCTGCCACTGCCCACAGGCTCGCGGCGGTGGTCAGCCCCTTCACCACCTCGCCGCGCAGGAGGATCGTGCCCGCGCCGAGAAAGCCGATGCCGGAGACGACCTGCGCGGCGATGCGCGAGGGGTCGAGGGTCACGTTCTTCTGTCCGAGCACGTCGGAGAAGCCGAAGGCCGAGACGATCATGAAGAGGCAGGCGCCGACGCAGACCAGCATGTGCGTGCGCAGGCCCGCAGCCCAGAGCAGCCGCTCCCGCTCGAAGCCGATCACGCTGCCCATGGCGCCTGCGAGCACGAGGCGCGCCACCATCTCTGCGTTGCCGAGCATCGCTCCTCCCGATTCAGGCGTGCCACGGAGATTGCGCCCGGTGCTCTCGTCACGCAACGCGAGCCCCTGCCTTGACGCCCCGCCGGGCGCGGGTCCAATGCGGCGCGCATTCCAGAACCGTCAGCCGCTCGTGGGCCGTCGATGCCGCCGCTTCTCGCCCTCCCCTTCCCGGCCATCGATCCGGTCGCGGTCTCGATCGGACCGGTCGAGATCAAGTGGTACGCCCTGTCCTACATCGCGGGGCTCGTCGGCGGATGGTTCTATGCGCGCCGGCTGGTCGCGGCGGATTCGCTCTGGGGCGTGGTCAAGCGCCCGACGCTCGCCGACATCGACGACCTGATCGTCTGGGTCGCGCTCGGCGTCGTGCTCGGCGGGCGGATCGGCTACGTGCTGTTCTACAACCTGCCGCTCTATCTCGATCAACCGATGGAGATCCTGGCGATCCGCAACGGCGGCATGTCGTTCCACGGTGGGTTCCTCGGGGCGATCCTGGCGCTGCTGCTCTTTGCGCGGTCACGCGGCCTCAACGGCTACACCATGCTCGACATCGCCGCGGTGGTAGTGCCGGTGGGCCTGTTCTTCGGGCGCATCGCCAACTTCGTGAACGGCGAATTGTGGGGCCGGGCCGCGCCGGATTTCCCCTACGCCGTCGTCTTCCCCACCGGGGGCGACGTGCCGCGCTACCCGAGCCAGCTCTTCGAGGCCGCCACGGAAGGCTTGCTGCTGTTCGTGGTCATGGCGCTCGCCGTGCGCCGCTTCGGCTTCCGCAAGCCGGGGCTGCTCGGCGGCATCTTCGTCCTCGGCTACGCGCTGGCGCGGACCTTCTGTGAGTTCTTCCGCGAGCCGGACCGGCAGCTCGGCTTTCTGTTCGGGCAGGACGTCAACGCCCTCGGCGGCGGCGTGACGATGGGGATGCTGCTCTGCGTGCCGATGGCGCTGGTCGGGCTCGTCTACATCGTCCTCGCCGCCCGCGGGGTGACGCGGCCCCGGAAGAGCGGGCCGGAGATCCAGGCCGAAGCGGGACAGATCTGAGCGTGAGCCCCGAGGCGACGCCGCTGCTGGCGATCCTGGCGCGGGAGATCCGCGCGAGCGGGCCGCTCGGCCTCGACCGTTACATGGCGCTCTGCCTCGGGCATCCGCTTCACGGCTACTACGCCACGCGCGATCCCTTCGGCCGGGGCGGCGATTTCGTCACCGCGCCGGAGATCAGCCAGATGTTCGGCGAGCTGGTCGGCGCCTGGGCCGCGGCGGTGCTGGCGATGATGCCGGCGACGGGCGTGCGTCCCTGCCTCGTCGAACTTGGGCCCGGTCGCGGCACGCTGATGGCCGACGCGTTGCGGGCCCTGCGCGCGGCCGGCAGCGACTTCGAACTGCACCTCGTGGAGACCAGCCCGGTCTTGCGCCGGCTCCAGGCGGAACGGCTCGCCGACGCCGCGCCGACCTTCCACGACTCGGTGGCGAGCCTGCCCGACGCGCCGCTCCTCGTCATCGCCAACGAGTTCTTCGACGCTCTTCCCGCCCGTCAGTTCGTCCGGACGGAGCTTGGATGGTGCGAGCGCCGCGTCGGCCTCACGCCGGACGGCGACGCCCTGGCCTTCGGCCTCGACCCGGAGCCCGATCCGCGTCTCACCGCGGAAGCGACGGCGGGCGCGGTGCTGACCCTGCCGAGCCAGGGGCTCGCCGTGATGCGCGATCTCGCCCGCCGTCTCGTCGCGCGGGGCGGCGCCCTCCTCGCGATCGATTACGGACACGACCGGCCCGGCTTCGGCGACACGTTCCAGGCGGTGGCCGGCCACCGCTTCGCCGACCCGCTCGTCCGGCCCGGCGAGGCCGACCTGACGCTGCACGTCGATTTCGGCGCGCTGGCCCGCGCGGCGGCCGCGGAAGGCGCCGCCCTGCACGGCCCCGTGACGCAGCGCGATTTCCTGCTGGGGCTCGGCCTCGCGATGCGCGCCGAGCGGCTGAAGGCGCGCGCGACGCCGGATCAGGCGCAGGCGGTCGACGCCGCCGTCCTCCGCCTGACCGACCCGGACCCGCGCGGCATGGGCGCCCTGTTCAAGGTGCTGTGCGCCAGCCACCCCGCGCTCGGACCGCTTCCGGCGCTCCCACCCCGTCCTGAACCCTCCTGCCTGAGCCCTCCTGAAAGAGCCTGCGAGACCATGTTCATCGAAGCGCCCGAGCTCAGCTCGCACTCTTACATTCGGCACGCTTTCTTCACCCGGCAGGGCGGCGTCTCGGAAGGGCTCTACGCCTCGCTGAATGGCGGGATCGGCTCGAACGACGATCCGGCACGGGTCGCTGAGAACCGGGCGCGGATGTGTGCGCAACTCGGGCTCCCGTGCGAGAACCTTGCCAGCCTCTACCAAGTGCATTCGGCCGAGGTCGTGACCGTCGAAGCGCCCTTCCCTCTGGCCGAGCGTCCGAAGGCGGACGCCATGGTCACGCGGGTGCCCGGCCTCGCGCTCGGCATCGCCACGGCCGATTGCGGTCCGATCCTGTTCGCCGATCCGGAGAATCGCGTCGTCGGCGCGGCCCATGCCGGCTGGAAGGGCGCGCTCGGCGGTGTCGTCGAGGCGACGGTCGCAGCCATGGAAGCGCTCGGCGCCGAACGCCGCAGCATCGTCGCCGTCCTCGGGCCGACGATCGCCCAAGCCTCCTACGAGGTCGGCCTGGACTTCATGGAGCGCTTCCGGGCCGAGGTGCCCGATTGCGAGACGTTCTTCGAGGAAGGGCGGCCGGGCCACGCGCAGTTCGATCTACCGGGCTTCATACTCGAGCGGTTGGCCCAGGCCGGTATCGGCGAGGCGACCGCGCTCGGCTTGTGCACCTATGCCGATCCCGAGCGGTTCTACAGTTTTCGTCGCACCACGCACCGTAACGAACCAGATTACGGGCGCCTCATCTCGGCGATCGCCTTGACGCCATGAGGGTTTTCCTCGGGATCTCACAAAAGTCGTTGCATCCGTGCAACGCTGGTTGTGCAGGTGCCTACGTTCGGGCTTTTGTGCGCGGAAGCACTCGCATCCCGCACTGCATCTATCGTAAGCCTTTTCCCGTCGCGGAACGCCGTGGTTGCATCCCTGCGACAATCTGTCCGGAAGCGTAGCCAAAAAAAGCTCGGCCGTATGTGAACCTTGGCCGTTCGGCAGCGTTTCCCGAATGGAACGACGGCGGACGAAGACCACCGCCACAAAGGGGCCGCCTTCGAGACGGTCGGCGTGGTCAAGCCGCAACAGCATCTTCCGAGATGCTGGCATAGATACGGGGCACCGTGCCGCCTCGCTTCTTCGGAAGCATCGGTACAGTCAGAGAGGACCAGAGTAATGAAATCCTTCCTTCGCGCCGGCACGGCCATCGCCGGCATCGCCTTCGCCGGTTCGGCGCTCGCCGCCGACCTCCCGCGCCGCGCGGCTCCGCCGCCGGTGTTCCAGCCGGTGCCGGTGTTCACCTGGACGGGCTTCTACGCCGGTTTCAACGCCGGTTACGGCTTCGGCACCCAGGACGACCGCGTCCCGACCGTGATCGGCGTCGGCCCGGCCTCCCTGCTCGTGCCCCCGGGCACCACCGCCGTGGTCGCCTTCAGCAACCGCGAGTCCAACGAAGGCTTCGTCGGCGGCGGTCAGATCGGCTACAACTACCAGTTCACCCCGGGCTCCGGTGTCGTGATCGGTGTCGAGGCCGACGCCCAGTACGCCGATTTCGGCCGTGACCGGAACCGCTTCCTCTCGACCAGCCCGCTGGCCGCCCAGCAGGTGTTCAATCCGGGTGGTCTGTCCGGCCTCGACTTCTTCGGCACCGTCCGCGGTCGCCTCGGCTACGCCTTCGACCGCACCCTCGTGTACGGCACCGGCGGCTTCGCCTACGGCTCCGGCGGCGGTCGTGAGTTCGGCACCGGCGTGTCGAGCAACGACTTCCAGACCGGCTGGGCCGCCGGTGGTGGTATCGAGTACGCTCTCCCGACCGACTCGTTCCTGAACTTCTTCAAGTCGTCGGCCGTGACGCTGAAGGTCGAAGGTCTGTACGTGAACCTCGACCGCGGCACCGGCGGCCGTGGCGCCTTCGCGACCGACAACCAGGGCCGCACGGTCTCCATTGGCAGCCCGGGCACCGTGCTCGTCAGCGGTGGCCAGCAGGTCCGCGACACCGAGTTCGCCGTCGTCCGCGCCGGCCTGAACTACAAGTTCGGCTCGTACTAGGACCCGGATCTCCGGCGGTCCCTCACCGGAGCGCCGGACCTCCTGTGAAAAAGCCCGGCTTCGCGCCGGGCTTTTTTTATGGCCGTTCGGCGCACCGTTGCGGATGCCGGTCGGCCGTCCGCGCGCGGGTAATCGACGCGAGACCCCTGACAAAAGCTCGGCTGGTCCCCATCTCCTAGAGCGCATTCGGACGAAGTGGTCACCGGTTCGTCGAACGAATGCGCGTCGAAACGAAGACCTAGAGACGACGGCCTGATGCGATCAGGTCGGATACGGCTCTAGCCGCCGCGCGGTCACGATGCCGTCGGCGCCTCAGGGAGACGGCTCCATGAACAGCGAAGAACGCGACATCATCAACGGCATCTTCCAGCGGCTCGAACAGGCGTCCGGACAGGCCCGCGACGCCGATGCGGAGCGCTTCATCGCCGAGAAGCTTCGCAACCAGCCTTACGCGCCCTACGCCATGGCGCAGCTCATCTACGTGCAGGAAGAGGCGATCAAGAGCCTCAACCAGCAGCTCGAACAGGCCCGCGAGCAGGCTCAGTCTCAGCCGGCCGGCGGCGGTGGGTTCCTGTCGAGCATCTTCGGCGGCGGACAGCGTTCCGAGCCGCAGCGTCCCGGCGGACAGGCTTGGGGTCAGCAGGGCGGCTACGGCCAGCAAGGTGGGTATGGTGGTCCGCAGGGCGGTCCGCAGCAGGGCTATGGTGGCGCTCCGCAGGGCGGACCCTGGGGCGGCCAGCCTCAGCAGCCCGCACGCGGCGGCGGCTTCTTGGCCACGGCCCTGCCGATGGCGGCGGGCGCAGCGGGCGGCATGCTGCTCGGCAGCGCGCTCTCCAATGCCTTTGCCGGCGGCCACTCTCAGCTCGGCAGCGCCTCGGCGGCGGGCTTGACCGGCGGTGAGACGGGCGGCGGCATGTTCGGTGGCGGCGGCGGCGATCAGGATCTCGGGTCGGCGCTCGGCGGCAGCGATGGCGGCTTCCAGGACGCTTCGTTCGGCAGCGGTGGCGGCGATGATTTCGGCGGCGACCTCGGCGATGGCGGCGACGACGACTGGGCCTGATCTCGCCCGCACGTCCTGAATGTTTGCAAAGCCCGGCGCCGTTCCCACGGCGCCGGGCTTCTGCTTTTGTAAGTTGACGTCAGATGACCTCGACGCGGGTGCCGACCGGCGTGCGCTCGTAGAGGTCGATCACGTCCTCGTTCATCATGCGGATGCAGCCCGAGGACACGTTCTGCCCGATCGTGTGCGGCTCGTTGGTGCCGTGGATGCGGTAGAGCGAGGTGCCGAGATACATCGCGCGCGCACCGAGCGGGTTTTCCGGGCCGCCCACCATGTGCCGCGGAAGGTCGGGGCGGCGCCGCAGCATCTCGGCCGGCGGCGTCCAATCCGGCCATTCCCGCTTGGCCGAGATCGTCTTCGCCCCGGTCCAGACGAAGCCCGGCCGCCCGACGCCGATGCCGTAGCGGATCGCCTGCCCGGCCGGCTGGATCAGGTAGAGATACTTCGCATTCGTATCGATCACGATCTGTCCGGCCCGTCCCGGCCCGTCATAGGCGACGACCTGCCGGGCAAAGCGCGGATCGACCGCCCGCGCGATCATACCTTCCTCGGGTGCCGGCCCCGTCGGCAGCGCCGCGAACCGGGCGCGCGGCTGAGCGACCGCCACCGGGCGCGGCTCGCCGAGAGCGCCGTAGCCGTCGACGGCGGGGCGCCGGGCCGGGCCGCGCCCGTCCCCCGTCATCAGGAACTCGATGAAGCCGCCGCCGTAGCGGCCCGGCTCCGCCTGCGCCACCGCGCTCGAACCCATCAGCGCCAGCGCCGCCAGCGCCACGCCCCACTTCGCCCGCATCCCCGACTCCCGCCCTGCCCACGTGATGCGGCAAGTCTTTTCCGGGTTGTGCCTGCGGGCGATGAACGGACGTGGTGAATCATCCGCTCCAGGGCTTGCGCCCCCGCTAAGTCCAAGTCGTCGTCAACGAGCCGTAAATGCCGCCGTTCCCCTGAAAACTTTCAGCAAATCGAAACGACTGCACGGGATTGTGTCAGGCAAGTTTTTACCTCGAAGGCCTGTCCGACCGATGATCACCAAGCGCTACCGCATCGAGGAAAGCCTGGGCTTGCCCGTTCCGGCGGCCGGTATCTCTGCGGCTCCGGCGGAGTCAGCTCCGAATCCGCGGCTCGACGAAATCCTGACGGCGATCAACGACCTGCGTCGCATCACGCAGGCCAGTGCCGGCGAGACCATCGAAGCCTGCCGCCGCGAGCTCGGCGAAGCGTTCGCCATGCGCCACGAACTCGAGGTGATGAAGGAAGCGATCACCCGCACCAAGGGCGAGATCGCGAGCCTTCACCGCTCCGAGACCACGGGCAAGGGCATGCGCCGCGTCGCCGGCGAACTCGATGCGGTGGTCGAATCGACCGAGCAAGCCACCTCGACGATCCTCGGCAGCATCGAACGGATCGAAACCAACGCCAACATGATGCGCGGCTTGCGTCTGACCAAGGCGGCGCAGGAGAATGTCGACGGCATCCTCGACAACGTCATCTCGGCCTATGAGGCCTGCAACTTCCAGGATCTCACCGGTCAGCGCATCAGCAAGATCGTCAACGTGCTGAAATTCGTCGAGGAGCATCTCGACCGCGTCATTGAGGCCTGGAGCGGGCTCGAAGGCTTCCGCGACCTGCTCGCGGTCGAGACGGCCGCGGTCGACGAGAACGACGAGAGCTCGCTCCTCAACGGGCCGAAGCTTCAGGACGATCCCGGCCACGTCGATCAGTCGGACATCGACGCCCTGTTCGACTGACGCTCCGCGTCGCAGGGCGATCGCGCGAAGCGATTGTCCTGGCTCAGGCCGCCGCGGCCCTTTCAACCGGAATCGCCGCGGCTTACATCGGGGCCATGAGCCGCGCGACCCGATCCGCCTTCGACGACGTCCCGCCCGACGGGTTCGACGAGGACGAGACCGAGGCTGCCTCCCTCGACGAGGCGCCCGAGATCGACTTCGATTTCGAGCCCGGTGCCGTCCAGGCGGGCACTGAGATCATCCGCCGGTTCTGGTCGACCCTGCCGAACTCGCCGGGCGTGTACCGGATGTTCGACGCCAAGGGCGACGTGCTCTACGTCGGCAAGGCCAAGAACCTAAAGGCCCGCGTCGGCTCCTACGCCCGCGGCCAGGCGCATTCCAACCGTATCGCCCGCATGATCGCCCAGACGGCGGCGATGGAGTTCGTCACCACGGCGACCGAGACGGAAGCGCTGCTGCTGGAAGCCAACCTCATCAAGCAGTTGAAGCCGCGCTTCAACGTGCTGATGCGCGACGACAAGTCGTTCCCCTACATCCTGCTGACCAGCGACGGGCCGGCGCCGCAGATCGTCAAGCATCGCGGCGCGCGCCGCCGCAAGGGCAACTACTACGGCCCCTTCGCCAATGTCTGGGCGGTCAACCGCACGGTGAACGCGCTCCAGCGCGCCTTCCTGATGCGGACCTGCTCGGACAGCTATTACGAGAACCGCACCCGGCCCTGCCTGCTCTACCAAATCAAGCGCTGCTCCGGCCCCTGCACCGGCGAGATCGCCCTCGAGGACTATAGCGCGCTCGCCGACAGCGCCCGCGCTTTCCTCTCGGGCAAGTCGAACGCAGTGAAGGACCGGATGCGCGAGGAGATGCAGCGCGCCTCCGAGGCGCTCGAATTCGAGCGTGCCGCGCGCTTCCGCGACCGTATCGCCGCGCTCTCGGCGATCCAGGGCGTGCAGGGGGTGAACACCCAAGGGGTCGAGGAGGCCGACGTGTTCGCCATCGACGAGCAGGCGGGCCAGTTCTGCATCGAGGTGTTCTTCTTCCGCAACTTCCAGAACTGGGGCAATCGCGCCTACTTCCCGAAGGCCGATCGCTCCATGAGCGCGGACGAGGTGCTGGCCTCGTTCATCTCGCAGTTCTACGACGACAAGCCCGCCCCGAAACTCGTCCTCGTCAGCCACACGATCGAGGATGCCGAACTCGTGGCCGCTGCCCTGTCGAGCCGGGTCGAGCACCGCGTCGAGGTTCACCAGCCGCAGCGGGGCGAGCGCAAGAACCTCGTCGATTACGCGCAGCGCAACGCCAAGGAGGCGCTCGGACGCCGGCTCGCCGACACCGCCTCGCAGGGCAAGTTGCTGACGGCTTTGGGCCAAGCCTTCGGCCTCGACAAGCCGCCGCGCCGCGTCGAGGTCTACGACAACTCGCACATTTCCGGCACGGCCGCGGTTGGCGGCATGATCGTCGCCGGACCGACCGGCTTCATGAAGACGCATTACCGCACCTTCAACATCAAGTCGGAGGAGCTGAGCCCCGGCGACGATTTCGGGATGATGCGTGAGGTGCTGACCCGCCGTTTCAAGCGGCTGGCCAAGGAGGCGCCGCGCACGCCGCGGGAGGGCGAGGCCGGCGAACCGCAGACTGCGGACCAGGCCGTTCCGGCGGTGGCCGAAGTGCAAGACGATCCCGACGCTTTCCCCGCCTGGCCCGACCTCGTTCTGATCGACGGCGGCGCCGGACAGCTGGAGGCCGCCCGCGCCTCGCTCGCCGAGATCGGCGTGACCGGCGTGCCGCTGGTCGGCATCGCCAAGGGCCGTGACCGCGATGCCGGCCGCGAGACGTTCTTCGTGCCCGGCCGCAGCCCGTTCAAGTTGCCGCCGCGCGATCCCGTGCTCTATTTCGTGCAGCGCCTGCGCGACGAGGCCCACCGTTTCGCCATCGGCACCCACCGGGCCCGGCGCAAGCGCGAGATGACGAAAAACCCGCTCGACGAGATTGCCGGGATCGGCCCCACTCGCAAGCGCGCGCTGCTGCACCATTTCGGCACGGTGAAAGCCATCGAACGCGCCGCCTTGGAGGATCTCGCCAAGGCGCCGGGCGTAAACGCCGCCACCGCGCGGGCGGTCTACGACTTCTTCCATGCCAATGCTTGAGCCGAGCCCCGTGCCGAGAGAGCCCGTACCCGATGCAGCGACGCCGCGGTTGACGCCCCCCGCCGCCCGTGATTTCACCCCGGCGATGAACGCCGTCCTCCCCCGACGCCGGTCGCAGGCCTGGACGCTCGCGAACTGCCTCACCTACGGCCGCCTCGTCGCGGTGCCGGTCGTCGTCGTCCTGCTGTTCTGGCCGGACGAGTTCGCCGCGCGCTGGACCGCCTTCGGCGTGTTCGTGGCCGCCGCGATCACCGACTATCTCGACGGCTACGTCGCCCGCGCCTGGGCGCAGAGTTCGGCGCTCGGGCGGATGCTCGATCCGATCGCCGACAAGCTCCTCGTTGCCGCCCTCCTCCTGATGCTGGCGGCCGACCGCACCATCGCCGGCATGTCGCTCTGGGCGGCGATCGTCATCCTGTGCCGCGAGGTGCTGGTCTCCGGCCTGCGCGAGTATCTGGCGGAGCTGAAGGTCGGCCTGCCGGTCAGCCGGATCGCCAAGTGGAAGACGACAGTCCAGCTCATCGCCCTCGGCTTTCTTGTCGCCGGCCCGGCCGGCGAGGCCGTCCTTCCCGGCAGCCTCACTGCCGGCATCGTCCTGCTCTGGCTCGCCGCGGCCCTCACGCTCTACACCGGCTGGGACTACATGAGGGCCGGGATCCGGCACGTGATCGACGACCCGCGCTGATTGATTTGGGATTCTTTGACGCGGCACTGCGAGGCGCCGCCGGGGATGAATGCGATGAAGCTCGTCTACTTCGCCTGGGTTCGCGAGCGCGTGGGCAAGCCCGAAGAGACGGTGAGCCCGCCCGATGGCATCGCCACCGTCGCCGACCTGATCGGCTGGCTGAAGACGCGGGGCGAGGAATACGCCTACGCCTTCGAGAATGAAGGCGTGGTGCGTGCGGCGATCGACCGGGTCCACGCCAAGCCCGGCAGCACCATCGCCGGAGCGCAGGAGATCGCGTTCTTCCCGCCGATGACCGGCGGCTGAGACAGGGCCGCGGCCCCGAGGGGACGGTTCGACCAATCTCTGGGACGCCGGGTCAAGATGGGCGAGCGGCCGGCCGATTCTGGCGCCGGCCTGATCCCCGGACGGACGCGATCCCCCGTCAGCTCAGCGCGTCCCGGAACGCGCTGAGATTGGCGCGCATCATCTCCAGATAGCCGGGGGCCGGCCCGCCCGGCGCGCTCAGTGCGTCGGAGTAGATCCGCCCGCCGACCTTGGCGCCGCTCTCGCGGGCGATCTGCTGCATCAGCCGCGGGTCGGCGATGCTCTCCACGAACACCGCCGGCACCTTGTCCCGGCGGATCTGGCGGATGATGCGGGCGACATCCTTCGGACCGGCCTCGCTATCCGTGGAGATGCCCTGCGGCGCCAGGAAGCGCATGCCGTAGGCCGCGCTGAAATAACCGAAGGAATCGTGCGTGGTGATGATGCGCCGCCGCTCTTCCGGGATGGCGCCCAGAGCCGCGCGGATCTCCGCGTCCAGCGCGTCGAGCTTCTGCGTGTAGGCGGCGGCGTTCGCGGCATAGAGCGAGGCGTGATCCGGGTCGGCGGCGCTGAGGCCGTCGCGGATGTTGGCGACGTAGAGCTTGGCATTCGCCACGTTCTGCCAGGCATGCGGATCGGGGTGGTCGCCGTGATCGTGTCCGTGATCCTCGGCGTGATCGTGGTCGTGGCTGCCCGCGACCGTCTTCACCCCCTTGGAGGCGACGGTGACCGGCGCCTTGGTGCCCGAAGCCTTGATCAGCCGCTCCATCCAGCCCTCGAAGCCGAGGCCGTTGACGACGACGAGATTCGCCTCGGCCAGCTTGCGGGCGTCGCCCGGCGTGGGGGAGTAGCCGTGAGCGTCGGCATCCGGCCCGACGAGGCTCGTTACGGCGACCTGCTCGCCGCCGACCTGCGCCACGAGGTCGGCCAGGATCGAGAAGGTCGCCACCGCCTTCAGCCGCGCGCCGTCCGCCGCGGCCATCGACGGTGCAAGGCCGAGCCACAGCATAACAAAAATGGCGACGCCGCGCCCTACGCCCAAACCCATGCCGAAACTCCTCCGCTCGGTCGCGGTGATAATGTAACATTATCACATCGCCAAGGGCTGGGTTGCGATTGTTCAGCGGAGAACGGGCCGGGCAGCCAATAGGGAGAACCTTCCCTGGAGCAGACCGGTTGCGCACCGCCACCGGCACTAGGGCGAGTATTGCGCGGCGGCCGGGTTCGCGGCGGGTAACCGCCTGCGCTTGATCCACGGCCCTTACCGCTGCAAACACCGCGGGCCCCGGCGTTCCGCCGGGGTCAGCACAGACACGGTACATGATGGCGCGCCGGCCGCTCCTGAGAGGCGACACCCTTCCCCTGCTCGGGCGGCTCTGGCGGGAGTGGCTCGCCCCGCACCGCGCCACGCTCGCGGTGGTGCTCGTGCTCATCACCGTCGTCGGCGTGGCGACGGGGCTCTACCCCGCCCTCATCAAGGCCGCCTTCGACGCGTTCGACCGCAAAGACATGAGCTCCCTCGCCTATGGCCCGCTCATCGTCATCGCGGTCACCTCCGCACGCGGCTTCGCCCTGTTCGGGCAGACGGTGCTGACCAACCGGGTCGTCACCCGCGTCGAGGCCGACATGCAGGCCGCGCTCTATGCCCACCTGATCGATGCCGACCTCGCCCAGCTCGGCCGCGAGAGCCCGGCGGCCTTCACCCAGCGCTTCACCACCGATTTCGCCTTCATCAAGGAGGCGCTGACCCGCATCTCGACGGTGCTGCTGCGCGATGTGGCGATGCTGGCCGCCCTGGTGATCGCGCTGGTCTGGATGGACCCGCTGCTGACGCTCGCCGCCGCGGTGACGGCGCCTCTTGTCGCCGGCCCGGTCAACCGGATCGGCAAGCGGTTGCGCCAGGTCTCGACCACGACCCAGGAGCAGATGGGCGCCACCGCGAGCCTCATCACCGAGAGCCTCCAGGGCGCCCGCGTCGCCAAGACCTACGCCCTCGAAGGTTACCTCAAGGACCGCGCGGCGCAGGCTCTGGACGAGGTGCGCCGCCTCAAGATGAAGGCGGCCAACGCGCGCGGACGGCTCGACCCGCTGATGGAAATCGGCGGCGGTCTCGCGGTGGCCGGCGTGCTGGTGCTGGTGGGCCAGCGGGTGATGTCGGGCGACCGCACCGTCGGCGACTTCACCGGCTACGTCGCCGCGCTCCTCCTCGCCGCGCAGCCGGCCCGGGCGCTCGGCACCCTCAACGCCATCCTGCAGGAGGCGGCGGCGGCGCTGACGCGCTACTTCGCCCTGATGGACGAGCAGCCGACGATCCGCGAATCCGCATCGGCCCGTCCGCTCAGGGTGTCACGGGGCGAGATCCGCTTCGAGAACGTGCATTTCCGCTACCGGGCCGACGCGCCGGCCCTCGAGGGGATCGACCTCGTGGTGCCCGCAGGCTCGACCACGGCACTCGTCGGGCGCTCCGGCTCCGGCAAATCCTCGCTGCTCAACCTCGTCCCCCGGCTTCAGGACGTGACGGCGGGCCGGGTTCTGATCGACGGCACCGATGTGCGCGACGTGACCATCGCCTCCCTGCGCGCGGCGATCGCGGTGGTGTCGCAGGAAGTCGTGCTGTTCGACGACACCGTCGCCGCCAATATCGGCTTCGGCCGGCCCGGCGCGACGCAGGACGAGATCGAGGCGGCCGCAAGGGCCGCAGCGGCCCACGGGTTCATTAGCCGTCTGGGCGAGGGCTACGCATTTCGGGTCGGGCCGGGCGGCGGCCGGCTCTCGGGCGGTGAGCGCCAGCGCATCTCGCTGGCCCGTGCCTTCCTCAAGAATGCGCCGATCCTGCTGCTCGACGAGGCGACCTCCGCCCTCGATTCCGAATCCGAGCACCTCGTGCAGGAAGCGCTGGAGCGGCTGATGTGCGGGCGCACGACGCTGGTGATCGCCCACCGCCTCTCGACCGTTCGCGAGGCGAACCGCATTGCGGTGCTGGAGGCGGGTCGGGTGATCGAACTCGGGCGCCACGACGAGCTGGTGGCCGCGAGCGGGACCTATGCGCGCCTGCACCGGCTGCAATTGTCGGACGATTCGGGCGTATCGAAAGCGCAGGCGGCCCCGGTCTGACGGTGCCAGCAAGAAATCGGCTGGCGCGAAACGACCGGCCTCATGCCACCCGCGCGGCCTCTCGCGCGTAGTTCCCGGTCACGACGGGAGCCAGAGATGCGGTCAGAGCCATTCGGAACGACGCGGGCGGGTGAGCGCGTCACGCGGTACACCCTCGTGCGCGACGATCTGCGGGTTCAAGTGATCGATTACGGCGCGGTCGTCACCGCCATTGAGGTGCCGGACCGGGAGGGCCGCTACGCCAACGTCGTCCTCGCCCTCGATACGGTGGAGGGCTACGAGACCGTGAGCCCGCATTTCGGGGCGATTGCCGGGCGTTACGCCAACCGCATCGCCAAGGGGCGCTTCACCCTCGACGGGACCCCCTTCGAACTGCCGATCAACGAGCCGCCCAATTCCATGCATGGCGGCCCCGAGGGTTTCGCCAAGCGCCTCTGGCAGATGACGGAGGCGGACGAAACACGGGTCGTGCTGAGGCGGCGCAGCCCCGACGGCGAGGAGGGCTTTCCCGGCAATCTCGACGTGGAGGTCGTCTACAGCCTGCCCGAGCCCGGAACGCTGCGCATCGATTACCGCGCCGAGACCGACCGGCCGACGGTGCTGAACCTGACCAATCACAGCTACTTCAACCTCGCCGGCGAGGGCACGGGCGATGTGATGGATCATGTCGTGCAGATCGACGCCGACGCCTACGCTCCGACCGACGCAACGCAGATCCCGACCGGAATCATCGCACCCGTTGCCGGCACGCCCTTCGATTTCCGCGAGCCCACGCCGCTCGGTGCGCGCATTCGGCTGGGCGACGAGCAGATCGTGATCGCGAGCGGCTACGACCATACCTTCGCTCTGCGAGATCCCGCCGGCACGCTGCGCCCGGCAGCCTCCTGCTTCTGCCCGGCCAGCGGGCGGCGCCTCGACATCGCGACGACCCAGCCGGCGCTGCAGCTCTATAGCGGCAACAATCTCGACGGCTCGCTGGTCGGCCCGTCCGGCCGGACCTACCGCCCGGGCGACGGCGTCTGCTTCGAGACGCAGGGGTTTCCCGATGCGCCGAACCACCCGAACTTTCCGAGCACGGTCCTGAGGCCGGGCGAGGTTTTTACCTCGATCAGCACCTACCGATTCTCGGTCGGCTGAGCGGACGAGCCCGTCACAAAGCAAGGGCCGAGACGAGCCTGAACCAGGGAGCTTGACATCCGTCTCGTTTGGTCTGAAGTTTCTGTCATGACAGAAACTTCAGACCAGCCGCAAACCCTCGCGCTCGCGGTCGAGCGATTCATCCTCCATTGGGGGGATCTCGGCGGGCAATGGGGCGTGAACCGCTCCGTCGCTCAGATCCACGCCCTGCTCTACCTTTCCGACAAGCCGCTCGCGGCGGAGGACATTGCGGGGACGCTCGGCATTGCCCGCTCGAACGTCTCGAACTCGCTGAAGGAACTGGCGGGCTGGAGCCTGATCCGGCGGGTGCCGGTGCTGGGCGAGCGGCGGGATTTCTTCGTCGCCGAGACGGACCTGTGGGAGATGGTCACCCGCATCGCCGCCGGCCGCAAGGAGCGGGAGATCGACCCAGCGCTTAAGGCCCTGCGGGAATGCGTGGCCGAGGCGGAGGGCGATCCGCGGGTCGGGGCCGTGGCCGCGCGGCGGCTCAAGGCGATGCTCGACTTCACCCAGACGCTCGACGGCTGGTACGCGCAAATGCTGAACGTGCCTCACAACACCCTGGCCAAGCTGATCCGGCTCGGCGGACGCATCGTCCGCTACCTGCCCGTGAAGTCCGAGGCCTGATCCCCTGCCGGCCGGGCGTCCGGCGTCCGGGGGAGTGTCTGAGGAGGCCCTTAATGCGCGCTGCCGGCAAAGCCGCCATTTCGAACGCAGCCCCGGTCCGCCCGGCGGAACTGCTCGACCTGCGTTTTCGCGCGCTGGTGCCGGAGGCGGATTGGGCGCGGCTGCCGCCTGCCGTGCGGCGGCGCTTCTCCAAGCGGCTCGGCGAGGGCGAAAGTGCGGTCTATGCCGGGCGGGTGGTCGAGACCGAACTGACCCGGCTCGGCTGGCTGCTCGCCCAGGTCTTGCGCCTCGTCGGCGCCCCACTGCCGACAGCTCGGATCGCCAACGTGCCGAGCGTGGTCGCCGTCACCCAGGACGGCGCCGGCAACAGCCAGATCTGGACGCGACTCTACGCCCGCGGCTCAGGCTTCCCGCAGGCGATCCACTCGGCCAAGCGCTTCCGGGGACCGACGGGGCTTGAGGAGCGGGTCGGCGCCGGGCTCGGCATGAGTCTGCGGGTTCTGGTGGAGGATCGGGCGCTCGTGTTTCGCAGCGAGCGCTACGTCATCGATCTTCCGGGCTTCCGGCTCATCCTGCCGCAATGGCTGACGCCGGGCACCCTGACGGTCAGCCACGACGCCACCGGCGCCCACGCTTTCCGCTTCGTTCTGGAAATCCGTCACGCTTGGCTCGGCCGGCTGCTACGCCAGGAGGCGGAGTTCTCCGACCAAGTCGATTCGCGCGACGAGGTGACCGCCGCGCTGCCCTGATCAGGGTTTTAGCCCGCCAGAAGTGCGCCCGACGGCCGGTCGGCGCCCCAGATCTTCTCGAGGTTGTAGAAGCCGCGGACTTCGGGGCGGAAGATGTGGACGAGGATATCGCCCGCATCGATCAGCACCCAGTCGCAGGCCGGCATGCCCTCGACGCGGGCGTTGCCGAATCCCTTGGCCTTCATCTCTTGGATGATCTTGTCGGCGATCGAGCCGACATGGCGCTGCGAGCGGCCGGACGCGATGATCATCGTATCGGCGAGCGAGGTCTTGCCCGCGAGGTCGATCTCGACGGTCTCCTCGGCCTTCATCTCATCGAGGCATCCGAGGGCCAGGGCCTTCAGCGCGTCGGAGGAGGCAGGCTCGGCATCGGAGCTGACACCGACGTGTGGAATGTGTGCGGACAGGGTCTCGGTTCCTGAAGATCAATTCGCGGCGATCCCGCCACGGGCTGAAATTGGCCGCTTTCGGCCCACTTTTCAAGCGGAAGAAGCGCCCTAAGCCTCCTGTGCCGCGATTGGGGAGGCAAAACGCGGCGTCGCGCGCCTATCTCATAGACGCTTTTGCCACCGATCGGAGGACGGCCACGCTGCGAGCGGGCGCCGTGCGGCGAGCGCGGATGCGGCCCGGCTCGGCACCGTAACCGGTGGCTTTCAAACGGATGCGACCGTCTCTTTCTTCGTGTCGTAGACCGCGGCGTCGGCGCGCCTCGACATCATATCGCTGGCAGGAGATCCGTCGGCAGGGGGCCCCGTTACCGCGTGCGCAGAGCGGTGGAGGACAAGGCGGAGCGCGGGCCGTGGAGGAAGGTCCAGGCCGGCGTGGGGCGGATCGCCAGGGTGGGAGCGTCCGCCTCCGGAATTCGGGCCGACGCGAAAGCCTGCGCCGCCCTCGCCGAAGGCGCCGTGAGGGTGTAGCCGGGACGGTCGATCACCGCGACCGGCATCAGCGACAGGATCTCGTCGAAACGGCGCCAGCGATGGAAGGTACCGAGCGAATCCGCACCCATGATCCACACGAAGTGAAGAGCGGGTTGGCGCCGGACCAGCCAGCGCAGCGTATCGGCGGTGTAGCGGCTGCCGATCCCCCCTTCGAAGCCGGTGACCGCGATGCGCGGATCGGTGGCGAGCGCCCGCGCCTGCGCCACCCGGTCATCCAGCGGGGCGAGCACGCCATGGTCCTTGAGCGGGTTGCCGGGCGTGACGAGCCACCAGACCCGGTCGAGCCGAAGGCGCCGCAGGGCGGTGCGGCTGACATGTAGGTGCCCCGCATGCGCCGGGTTGAACGAACCGCCGTAGAGGCCGATCCGCATGCCGGGCGCGGCCGGCGGTAGCCTGTGATCGCGCAGAAGAACCGCCGTCAGCGCGTCACGGCCGCGTCTGGCCGCTGCCGTGGACGCGGTACTTGAAGGTGGTGAGCTGCTCGACGCCGACCGGGCCGCGGGCATGCATCCGCCCGGTGGCGATGCCGATCTCGGCGCCGAAGCCGAACTCGCCGCCATCGGCGAACTGCGTCGAGGCGTTATGGGTCACGATCGCCGAATCGACTTCGTTGAGGAAGCGCGCGGCGGCGTCGGTGTCGTCGGTGATGATCGCGTCGGTGTGGTGCGAGCCGTTGGCCTCGATATGAGCGATCGCCGCATCGAGCCCCTCGACCACCTTCGCGGAGATGATCGCGTCGAGATACTCGGTGCGCCAGTCCGCGTCAGTCGCCGCACTCACCCGCGGGTCGGCGGCTTGCGTCGCCGCGTCGCCGCGCACGGCACAACCGGATTCGAGCAGCGCCTCGACCAGCGGCTTGAGGTGGGTCTCGGCGACCGCCGCATCGACGAGCAGCGTCTCGGCGGCGCCGCAGATGCCGGTGCGCCGCATCTTGCTGTTGAGGAGCAGGCTGCGCGCCATGCCGAGGTCGGCGCCTTCGGCCACGTAGACGTGGCAGATGCCGTCGAGATGGGCGAAGACCGGCACCTTGGCTTCGGCCTGGACGCGCTCCACGAGGCTGCGGCCGCCGCGGGGCACGATCACGTCGACGCAGCCGCCGAGGCCGGTGAGCATCAGGCCGACCGCGGCCCGGTCGCGGGTCGGGACGAGCTGGATCGCATCCGCAGGCAGGCCGGCGCGGGCGAGGCCCTCGCTCATCGCCGCCGCGATGGCGGTCGCGGTGCGGTGTGAATCCGAGCCCGCGCGCAGGATCGCGGCGTTGCCGGCCTTGAGGCAGAGCGCACCCGCATCCGCCGTCACGTTGGGGCGGCTCTCGAAGATGACGCCGACGACGCCGAGCGGCACCGAGATGCGCTCGATCAAGAGGCCGTTCGGCCGCTCGAAGGCGGCGAGCTGGCGTCCGACCGGATCAGCGAGACCCGCGACCTTCTCCACGGCTTCGGCGATCGCCGCGACCCGGCCCTCGTCCAGGGTCAGGCGGTCGATGATCGCGTTTGTGAGGCCCGCGGCCTGCGCGGCGGAGACGTCCCGCGCGTTCTCGCGCAGGATCGCCGGGGCGCTGGCGCGGATCTGCTCGGCGATGGCCCGCAGGCCGAGATCCTTGGTCTGCGCCGGCGCGAGCGCCATGGCCCGGCCGGCGGCGCGGGCGCGCCGGCCGATGCCGGCCATCAGCGTCTCGAGGTCGTCGGCGTCCGCGAGATCGGACTTGAGATTCAGGACAGGCACGCTCGTGCTTCCCGTCTGGCACCGCTGGGGCGGCGCGATTTCGCATTTGAATGCATATGCATCCTCCCGCGCCCCTTTGCACATCGCCTTGGGGTTGAACAAGCGTCGATGTTAAGTTGCCGCGTCAGGCCCCGATCATTGCAAGGTCGTCGCGGTGGATCATCTCCGTGCGTCCGGCCTGGACCGAGGCGGCGGCGATCTCGCGGCTGGAGCGGCCGATGATGGCGGCGGCGTCCGCGCTGTCATAGGCCACGAGCCCCCGCCCGAGGATGCGCCCCTCGGGTCCGCGGATCAGCACCGTGTCGCCCTTGGCGAAGCTCCCCTCGATGGCGGTGACGCCCACCGGCAGCAGGCTCGCCCCGCCCTGAAGCGCGCGGGCGGCGCCGGCATCGACGACAAGGGTGCCGGAGGCGTCCAGCGAGCCTGCGATCCAGGTCTTGCGCGCGGCGGTGGGGGTCGAGCCCGACAGGAACCACGAGCAGCGCCCGCCCTCGCGGACCACGCGGAGCGGGTTTTTTCCGCGCCCGTCGGCGATGACCATGTGGGTGCCGCCGCTGGCGGCGATCTTGGCCGCCTCGACCTTGGTGCGCATGCCGCCGCGCGACAGATCGGAAGCGGGCCCTCCGGCCATCGCCTCGATCTCCGGGGTCACCCGCTCGATCACGGGAAGGTGGCGCGCCTGCGGGTCGGTGTGGGGCGGCGCGGTGTAGAGGCCGTCGATGTCGGAGAACAGCACCAGCACGTCGGCGCCGATCATGGTGGCAACCCGCGCTGCCAGCCGGTCGTTGTCGCCGTAGCGGATCTCGGCGGTCGCTACCGTGTCGTTCTCGTTGACGACCGGGACCGCGCGCACTTCGAGGAGTTTCTGCACGGTCGCGCGGGCATTGAGGTAGCGGCGGCGCTCCTCGGTGTCCTTGGGCGTCACCAGCACCTGTCCCGCGACGATGTCGTGGTGACCGAGCGCCTCGGTCCAGTACCGGGCGAGCGCGATCTGGCCCACCGCCGCCGAGGCTTGGCTCTCCTCCAGGCGCAGCGCACCGGGCGGAAGGCCCAGCACCGTGCGCCCGAGCGCGATCGCGCCGGAGGAGACGACGACGACATCGACGCCGCGACCATGCAGGTCGGCGATGTCCTCGGCGAGGGCGGCGAGCCACGCGTGACGCAGGCGTCCCCGCGCGCGATCCACGAGGAGGGCCGAGCCGACCTTCACGACGACGCGGCGGAAATCTTCGAGAGCGGGGGGGAGGAGCGCGGTCATGCGACAGTCGTTACGGGGAGCCTGGCGAGTGCCGGTGTCGAAGACGGTTCCTGTGCATCAAACGTCCGGTCCTGGCCAGATCCTTGCTGCAGATCAGCCGTCCGCCGAATTCGGGCCTGCACAATTTCTAGATGATTTTTCGCGAACGAGTGATACGCCACGCAAACTAGCCCATGTTAATCATGTGGTCTGGAATGATGGTGCCGAGGGGTGGCCTCACGCGAAGCCCGCGTGCATCTCGACGCGCTAAAAAATTGGAGGAAGTGCCCCCGTGCCGGTCAGTGCCCTCCTGAACCGACGCATTCTGGTCGTCGAGGACGATTATTTCTGGGCCGATGAGCTGCGCCATGGCTTGGAAAAGGCCGGGGCCGTCGTCCACGGTCCGGTCGCCAGCGTCGAAGCGGCCCTGGACATCCTCGACCCCGCCATCGTCGTGGACGGGGCGATTCTCGACCTCGGGCTCAGGGGCGCGCGCGCCTACGACGTTGCCGAGCGGCTGATCGCCCGGCGCACACCCTTCGTGTTCGTGACGGGCTACGACGCTGGCGCCATTCCAGAGGCGTACGCCGCCGTACCACGGTTCGAGAAGCCGGTGACGTTCGATACGATCCTGAGGGCGTTGAGCGCGCTGATGCCGCCCGCCTGACCCTTCCGGCTTCTTGCCTTTGGCAGCGGCATGGCGGGCCTGAAGCGTCGACACGCTTTGCCGATCATGGGTGGGGCTGCCGCGCCCGTCAGTTCGCCTCGCGCAGCAACCGTTCGGCCACGACCTTCACCGGTTGGCGTCGCCCGATCAGCACGGCGAAGCGTGACTGCTCCGGGTCGGACTCGAAGCGGGTCCGTCCCCAGGCGACCAGGAACTTGAGATATTCGGCCCCGAGCAGCCGGGTGACCGCCGGATCCGCCCACCAGCGGCTGACATCGAGCCCATCGGAGACGACGGGATAGGGGATCAGCGTCTCGCCGTCCTTCAGGGCGTGGCGCAACTCCACCAGGGTGCGCGGCATGTGGTAGTTCGACGTCACGACCACGACGGTGCCGAAGCTGTGGCGCCGCATCCAGCGCCGGGTCTCGATGGCGTTGCCGATGGTGTTGCGCGCCCGGTAATCGAGATCGACGCAGCAGGTGATCCAGTGCTCCTGTGACGGGTTGAGGCGCACGATCTCGTCGCGGGTGGTGCGCTCGTTGACGCCGGAGATCAGCAGCCGCCTGCCATGGCCCTCCGCCAGCAGATCGATGGCATCGCCGACCCGTTGCGAGCCCCCGGTCATGGCGACGATGCCGTCGACGCCGTCCAGGCCCGGCCGGTCGGTCCGCTCGACCACCGCAACGAAGGCGAGGAAGCCGCCTGCCAGCGCGAGTAGGCCGAGGAGGGAAAGGCCGACGAAGGCCCGAAGGAGCCGGATGCCGCGCCCCGGCCGCGCAGGGGCCTCAATCATTCGAGCGGCGGAGGGCTGCGACGAGGCGTAGGCCGACAGGTCCGCTACCCAGGACCATCCGAGCGCCTCGCGGTGGGACTCCGAGGGAGATTCGTTTGGGAGCCGGCCCGGGCCGGCCGCCTGTCGGCGGGGCACTCGCGGAAGCATGACGGACGGAACAGGGGCTCATGAACGATGTCGATGCCGGGACTCTCGGTTCCCAATGGTTGTCGAAACGTTAACGGGTTCGATCGACCTGACTCTATCGGAGGAACCGGCGCACGGTGAAGCGCGACACGGCCGCCGTGACGAGGGACGCGATCACGCCGATGAGCACGATGATCGCGTAACCCTGCCAGCCGATCTGGAACGTCCCGAACAGCGCCTCGATCTCCTCGCCCGCTGGTCCCGAGCGCCACATCCGCGCGAACAGGCCGGCGAGTGCGCAGGTGAGCAGCGCGGCGCCCGCACCCAGCGCCCCTCCCCTCAAACCTAAGCGGAAGAAGCGGCTCTGGAAGGCCTTGGCGATGTAGTCGTCGTCGGCGCCTACGAAGTGCAGCACCTCGACCACCTCGCGATTGCCGGCCATGGCGCCGCGGGTGGCGAAGACTACGGCGAGCCCGGTGGCGAACAGGACGAGCAGGACGATGCCGATGCCGATGCCGGCGAAGGTGTTGGCCATGGTCGAGAGGCGCTGAAGCCAGAGCGCGTGGTCGTCAAGGCTCGCCACGCCCGGAAGCGCCTCGGTGAGTGCGGCGCGTAAAGCGGTCAGGTCGGGGCTCCGGTCGCTCGCGAGCGTCAGCGCGATCAGGCGTGGAACCGGCAGGTCCGACATGTCGAGACCACTTCCGAGCCAGGGTTCGAGCAGCCGCTCGGATTCCGCCTTGGAGAAGATGCGCGCTCCGACGATGCCCGGCGCGGCGCGTGAGAGGCTTTCGGCCCGCTTCACGTCCGCCTCGATGTCGCGCCCGGCTCCGGGCCGGATCTGCACCGTCACCTCCTGCGCGACGCTGCCCTGCCACTGGCTGGCGCTGGAGACGGCGATCTCCGCCGCACCCGCGCAGAGTGCCGCGAGGAAAGTAAGGATCGCGATGACCGCCGCAAGCGCCCGGCTCGCGGCGGAATCAGTCGGCACCAGGGGCGCATTGCGGCGCAGGTTGGCCGGAAGCGGCGCCTCGGACGCGGAGGCCGCCGCTTTCGCCGCGGCCGCGTTGCTCCGGGTGGGGGAGCGCACGTCGTTCATGGCCCTTCCACCCGCAGCCGGCCGTCGGCGAGCACCATCCGGCGCGCCTCGACGAGATCCATCAAGCCATAATCGTGGGTGGCGATCACCACGGACGTGCCGAGCCGGTTCAATTCCATGAACAGCCGCAGCAGGCGCCGGGCGAGGCTCGGATCGACGTTGCCGGTGGGCTCGTCGGCCAGCAGCAGTTCCGGCCGCGCGATCAGGGCCCGTGCGATCGCCGCGCGCTGCTTCTCGCCGCCCGACAGCAGCGGCGGCAGAACGTGCATGCGCTCGCCCAGGCCCACCCAACGCAGCAATTCGACGACCTCCGCCCGGTAGCTCGCCTCCGCCCGCTCCTGCACGCGCAGGGGCAGGGCCACGTTCTCGTAGGTCGTCAGGTGATCGAGCAGGCGGAAATCCTGGAACACCACGCCCATGCGGCGGCGCAGGCCCGTGAGCGCGTCGTTGGAGATCCCGCTCACCTCCCGGCCGAACACCGAGACGATGCCGCGGGTCGGGCGCACCGAGAGCAGGATTAGGCGCAGCAGCGTCGTCTTGCCCGCCCCGGACGGGCCGGTGAGGAACTGAAAGGAATGCGGTGCGATCTCGAAGCTCACATCGGACAGCACCTCCGGCCCGAGGCCGTAGCGCATGCCGACGCTCTCGAACCGGACGACGGGCTCCTCCGCGCCGGACAGGAGGCTGCCCGTTTTCATCCCAGCCGACAAGGCCCGCTCACTCCACGCTTCGCACGCGACACAGGACCGCTGTGCCATACCCAGCTTCACCGCCGGTTAACCCTACTCGGTGAGAACGTTTGTGTCCTTTTCGAGAGCGCGGCAACCCGCTGCCGGGACCCGACACCGACGCGGCTTACCCCATCCCATGCTGATCGTCTGCCCGGCCTGCGCCAGCGAGTATCGCATCGATGCCGACCGCGTCGGCACCAGCGGGCGCTCGGTGCGCTGCGCGGCCTGCCGCGAGACATGGTTCATCTCGTCCGACGAGGTGGTGGCCGCGATGTTCGACGAGATGTCGGCGGCCGAGGAGCCCGAGACCAGCGCCGCTCCGCCATCCCCGGAGTCGCCGCCAGCCGAAGCACCGGCCGACGAACCCGTGCCGCGTCCGCGTCCGAGCACCGGGAAGGCCTCCAAACGGAGCAAGCCGAAACGCAAGGCCCGGCGCCTCTCCCCGGCGCTTGCCGCCTGCCTCGTCCTTGCCGCCGCCCTACCGCTGGCGCTCCTCGGGCGCGCCAGCGTCGTGCGGGCGATGCCGCAGACGGCGGGGCTGTTCGCCCGCGTCGGCCTGCCGGTGAATTTGCGCGGCATCGATCTTACAGACTTCGCGGCGTTTCAGGTCGCTGCCGACGGCAGCAACCCCGCCCGGCTCGTTGTGGAGGGGGACCTCGTGGCGGTTGCCCGGGACCGCGTCGCCGTGCCGGCGATCGAGGTCGAGGTCCGCGACGCCGGGGGGCAGTCGCTCTACCGCTGGACCGTTCCGGGACCGCGCGCGGCCCTGGAGCCCGGCGAGCGGGCGCGGTTTAAGGCGAGCCTCTCGGCTCCCCCGGAGAAGGGCCGACAGGTCGAGGTGCGCTTCTCGGATGATGCCGCCGTCGGCGCGGGCGCCGGTGAGACCCATTAGAGCAAGCTCGTGAATGCCCCCGTCGCATTCCGGTTCACAGCTGTGGATTGCGCCGATCCGGCCGCGGGCGCGTCGGTTGCGCAGGTCCGTAGCGCTGGCGGAGCCCGCTGCGCATGGTATGGTGCGGCGTGGCATGGCCGAGGGCGGTTCGTGCCGTTGGAACATTCCGCGAAACCATCACGAGCCGCATGAGCAACGCATCGAAACGCGTCCGCGTCCTGTTCGACGAGGCGGCGATCGCCAAGCGCAACGACGAGTTGGCCGACGAGATCGTCGCGGCCAAGCCCGAGAACCTGCTCGTCGTCGCGGTGCTCAAGGGCAGCTTCATGTTCGCCGCCGACCTGCTGCGGTCGCTCCACCGGGCTGGGCTCTCGCCGCAGGTCGAGTTCGTGCATCTCTCCAGCTACCGCAACTCCACCGTCTCCTCGGGCCAGGTCGAGATCCTGCGCGACGTTCAGAGCGAGGTGCGCGGGCGTGACGTGCTGCTGGTCGATGACATCCTCGAATCCGGCCGCACCGTCGTCTTCGCCAAGGATCTGTTGATGGCCCGCGGCGCCAAGCGCGTGCTGACCGCGGTGCTCTTGGAGAAGCCGGGCAAGCGTGCCGTGACGATCGACGCGGATTTCGTCGGTTTCACCTGCCCGGACGTGTTCGTCGTCGGCTACGGCATGGACGCCGCCCACGCCTTCCGCCAACTCCCCTTTGTCGGCCTGGTAGACTACGACAGCAGCGACGCCGACCTGTTCGGCGGCACCTGACCATCAATCCCGGTCAGGCAAATTCCTGATAAGAACGCGAGACTTGCTTGAAATCGACCGCCGATGGAACTCTGTCGGCGCATGAGGCTTGACAGGCCGCGCTTCCCAGCGGTCACTCGGGCGCGACGATCCACATCGAAGGAACGGTAGAGGACGCCCGACCATGGCGCGCATCCTGCTCGTGGATGACGAGGATACGGTTCGCGGCTTCCTCAAGCGCGGGCTGGAGTTGGACGGTCACACCGTCGTCACGGCCATCGACGGCAGCGACGGCCTCGATCGCCTGTCGGAGGCCGGCGGCGGATTCGACCTGATGTTGACCGATATCCGCATGCCGCTGATGGACGGCATCGCGCTATCGCTCGCGGCCAAGCGCGACTATCCCGATCTCACAATCCTGCTGATGACGGGCTTTGCCGACCAGCGCGAACGCGCCCGCGGCCTCGATGCCATCGTCACCGACGTGCTGACCAAGCCCTTCTCCCTGGCCGACCTGCGCTCCACGGTGACGCGGGCGCTGGCGGCTTAACGCATCTTCTCTCGGCCGAAAGCCAGCCACGCCCTTTCGAGACGATGCAAGCGAACCGTATCCGACCCGATTGCATCGGACCGGCAACTCTCGATCCTGGGTTTGAGGCACCGCGTTTCGACGAGCCGGCGCGCCCTTCGTCGGGATGCGCCCTCGAGCCTCAGTTCATCTGCCAGATCGTTCCGTTGAGCAGGCAGGCAAACGCCACCCAGGCGGCGTAGGGCACGAGCAGCCACGCCGCGGCCCGATCGAAGCGCCAGGAGAGGCGGATCGTCCACAGGATCATCACGAGCATGGCGAGCGCGACGATCAGCGCGAGGCCGAGTTGGTGGGCGGCGAAGAAGACCGGTGTCCAGGCGGCATTGAGGACGAGTTGGGCGCCGAAGGCGGCGAGCGCCAGCCACCATGCCTTCCGGGCCGGCCCCGGCACCGGGCGCGCGCCGAGCAGCCGCCAGAGCGAGACGGCGATCAGGGTGTAGAGGACGGTCCAAGCCAGCGGAAACACCCAGTTCGGCGGGTTGAAGGCCGGCTTGCGGATCGTCGTGTACCACTCCTCGATATTGGCGCCGGTCGAGAGCGACCCCACCGCCGTTACCAGGAGGACGGGGAGGATCGCGGCAGCAAGCCGCGGGATCGGCGGCAGGGCCGGCCGCTCGGGGATGTCCAGTGCGCTCATGCGCTGTGCAATGCTCCGTCGCTCATTTCTTCGCCTTGCCCGGTCCGGCGGATTCGCTCAAGCCGGCATTGCGATCCGACCTCGAGCGAGGAAACCCATGAGCCGGTCCAACGCGCCTCACGGCACTTCCGATGCAGCCCCCTCGGAGGCGCTGTCGCCCGCGGAATGGCAGCCGGCGACGCTGGCCGCGCAGGCGCTCGGCCGGATCGATCCGGTGACGCGGGCGGTGGTGCCGCCGCTTCATCTCTCGACCACCTATCTGCGCGACCCCGACAACGCCTACCGCTCCGGCTTCGTCTACGCCCGGCCCGACAACGCCACGACGCGCGAGGCGGAGGACGTGATCGCCGCGCTCGAACGGGCGGAGGCGGGCGCCCTCCTGTTCGGCTCCGGCATGGCGGCGGCGTCGGCCGTGTTCTGCGCGCTGGAGCGCGGCGACCACGTGATCGCGCCTGAAGTCATGTATTGGGGGCTGCGTCGCTGGCTGCGGCAGGAGGCGCCGCGCCTCGACCTCGCGGTCGATTTCGTGCCGATGGACGACCCCGAGGCCGTGCGTGCCGCGATCCGGCCCGGCAAGACCCGACTCGTCTGGATCGAGACGCCCGGCAACCCGCTCTGCACGGTCGCCGACATCGCCCGCATCGCCGAGATCGCCCATGCCGCCGGGGCGCGGGTCGCCGTGGACTCGACCGCCGCGAGCCCGATCCTGACCCGGCCGCTGACGCTCGGGGCCGACATCGTGATGCATTCGGCCACCAAGATCCTGAACGGCCATTCCGACGTGGTGGCCGGCGTCCTGGCCGGGGCGCGCAAGGATGCGTTCTGGGATCGTCTCGTGGCGATCCGCGGCGGCTGGGGCGCGATCCTCGGTCCCTTCGAAGCTTACCTGCTGATGCGGGGCTTGCGCACGCTGCCCTTGCGCGCCGCCGCCCAGAGCACCGGGGCGCTCCACCTCGCGCAGCGTCTCTCCGCGCATCCGCTCGTGAGTGCGGTGCTCTATCCGGGGCTGCCCGACCATCCCGGCCACGCGGTTGCCGCGCGGCAGATGACGGGCGGGTTCGGCTACATGCTCTCGATCCGCGTGGCCGGCGGCGAGGCGGCGGCGATCGAGACCGCCGCGCGGGTGGCTCTGTGGAAGCGGGCCACCTCGCTCGGCGGCGTGGAGAGCCTCATCGAGCACCGCGCCTCTGTCGAGGGGCCGGGCACCCCCTGCCCGCCCGACCTGTTGCGCCTCTCCACCGGCATCGAAGATCCGGACGACCTGCTTCGCGATCTCGACGCCGCTCTGACGGGCGCGCATCGGCCGACCGAGTGACGCAGTTCCGAATTGTGCGAAGGCGCGTGGCTGTTGCGGGGCTCCGTGCGTTGTCGGGTCTACGAGCCCCCAACGGGACGAAAACCGCCATGATGAACCGTACGCCCCTCCTCCTTGCCGCGCTGTCCCTCGGCCTTGTCTGCGGCGCAGCGTGGGCTGAGGATGGACCGCCGAAGCTCGACGTCGCGGCGACCTGCCAATCCGCACAGCGGGTGCAGAAGACGCTCAGCGACAATGTCAGCGCGGATGCCTGCCTCAATTCCGAGCGCGGCGCCGAGCGGGATCTGAAGAAGCGCTGGAGCGAGTTTCCGGCCGCGGCCAGGACGCAATGCACGCAGCAATTCCAGGCCGGTGGCTTCCCGTCCTATGTCGAACTGCTGACCTGCCTCGAACTGGCAAGCGGCGCGGTCCCGACACAGCCCGCTCTCGACTCCGCCGGGAAGTCCGATGGCAGCGGTGCAGCCAGCCGCGGCGACAGGAAGGGTGGGAGCACCCTCACCCGCGAGCCCGCGCCCACCCAGCGCACGAACCCGATCGAAGTGCTCGAGGGCAAGTAGCCCGACGGCTTATCCGCGCCGATCCTCGGGGCTTATGAGCACCGGGGACTTCGCCCTCACGCCGAACCGTAATCCACTTCGACGAAGGCTCAGCGCAGGGTCGGCGCGCTCGCCTCGTCGATGGTCACCGGGAGCCACGGGGACGGCGCGGCGGTGATCGCTGCCGGCTCGGCACCGGCGGTGCGGCTCTGGTGCAGTTCGAGCAGTTCCGGAGCCGGGCGCGTGTCGTCCTCGGTGAGGAAGAGGCCGCGCGCCTTCGACCCGAGGCCGAGGCGGGTGCTGCTGGTGAGCACGCTCTGGAACGGGCTCGTCAGCAAAGCGAGGGCGACCGGCGCCATCCACAGGGCGAGCCAGGAATTGCCGAAGGCGAGCAGCACCGCGAGCGCCCCGCCCGCCGCGACCGCGTCGCTTTGAAGGCGGAACGCCTCACGCCATGGCACGCTACGATCGTCGCGGGACTGCGCGTCCCAGCGAACCACCCGCCCGAACAGGGTCGTCACCACGGCGCCTGCCGCGAACAGCGCCATCACCGGCCAGAGCAAGACCCAGATCGCCTGTTCGAGCGCCGCGCTGACCAGCAGCGAGCGGGTGCCGCCGAAATCCGCCCGGCGCCGGGCCGAGGCGAGGACGTAGCCGAGGCTCAGGAGCTTCGGCAGCGCCATCACCGCGATGACGAGGGCGGCGAGCGCCCAGGCCGCCGCGTTGCCGCCGTCGAGGCCGTAGCCGATGAGCCCAGGTTCGCCGGAGCGCACCGCCTGCCATGTGCCGAGCGCGAGGAAGGCGATCCAGAGCGGATAGACGCAGTAGCCGAGGATACCCACGCCGAGATGCCAGCGGCTGGCGCCGAGCAGCCCCTTCATCGGCAGCACGCGGAGATGCTGCAGGTTGCCCTGGCACCAGCGCCGCTCGCGCCCAAGCAGGTCGATGAGGTTGGTCGGCATCTCCTCCCAGGTGCCGCCCATCTCCGGCAGCAGGCGCACGTCCCAGCCGGCGCGGCGCAGTAGCGCCCCCTCGACGATGTCGTGGCAGAGGATCTCGCCGCCCAAAGGCGGCTTGCCGGAGAGGACCGGAAGCTCGGCGTTGTTCGCGAACGCCTCGATGCGCAGGATCGCGTTGTGACCCCAGTAGGAGCCGTCCGGCCCCTGCCACGTCTCAAGGCAGCGCAAGGAGAGCGGCGCGTAGAGGCGCACGGCGAATTGCTGGATACGCGCGAACAGGGTGTCGCGGCCGGCGGCGTAGGAAACGGTCTGGATCAGCCCGGTGCGCGGGTTCTCCTCCATCAGCCGGGCGAGCCGGCGCATGGCGGCGCCGGTCATCAGGCTGTCAGCGTCGAGCACGATCATGAAGTCGTATTCGTGCCCGTAGGTGGCGCAGAACTCGGCGATGTTGCCCGCCTTCCGCCCGGAATTGTCGGCGCGGCGGCGGTAGCGGATGCGCGGCATGCCGCGGCCTTCGCGCTGGCTCCAGGCCTGGATGCGGGCGAATTCGTGCTCCTCGACCGCGCTGATCGCACCTTCGCGGGTATCGGAGAGGACGAAGATGTCGATGTCCGAACCGTCGCCGCCCTCGCGCTGGAGCGAGCGGGCCATGACCCGGATGGCGGAGAACACCGCTAGCGGGTCCTCGGCATGGATCGCCACCACCCCCGCCGTGCGGCTCAAGCCCGTGGGACGGGTCGAAATCGCCGCGGCGCGGCGCTCCAGCGCGGACAGGGCGCGGTCGCCCATCAGTGCGGCGATGAGCCCGTAGAGATACTGCCACGCGGTGAAGCTCTGCCACGCCATCAGCACGACGAAGAGCCCGAGCACGGCGCGCCCGAGCCACGTCTCCGGTACACCGTAGGCCGCGAGCGCCAGGGCGGCGATGGTCGCGGCGATGGCCAGCGTCGGCCCCGCCAGCGCGAGGCGGCGCAGGCGGAACGAGGCCGGCCGCGGCGCAGGGCCCGCGCCCCTCGGCCGGGTTCCACCCCCGGCCCCCGCCTCGACGGAGCGTTCAGCCTGCGGCAAGTCTGGGCTGGACATGATCGGCGTCGACACTCGCGGGAGGGATGAACGGATGGCAGGACCGTCGGACGCGAACAACGAGGCGCCCGAAGAAATCGACATTTCGCGGCGCGCCATCGTCCGTGGCGCTTTTCGAGGTGCTCTTGCCGGTACGGCCGGCTTGAGCATTCCTGGCCTCTTCGACATGAATGCCGCCAGAACGATGGCTCAAACGGTGCCAAACGCCTCATCCCCAGCGCCCCTTGATGCGCGTCCGGTCACCGTCGAAGCGGTGGCGGCACGGGCCGAGCGGCTGGCGGCGCAGGTTTACGCGCCGCAGAACACCCCCCTGCCGCCGGAACTGGCCGCGCTCGACTACGACGCATTCCAGGCGATCCGCTTCCGATCCGAGGCGACGGTCCCGCTCGGGCCCCGCTTCTCGCTGCAGCCGTTCCACCGCGGCAACCTGCACGCCAAGCGGGTGGAGATCTTTCTGCAATCGTCCGAGGGCGTGCGCCCCTTCGGCTACGATCCGGACCTGTTCGATCTCGGACCGACGTTGCAGGGCCGCCGCTATCCCGCCTCGCTCGGCTATGCCGGCTTTCGCATCGCCCACGGGTTCGATGCGGGGCAGCCGCAGGCCCACGAGGAATTCCTGGTCTTCCTCGGTGCCTCCTACTTCCGCATCCGCGGCCGGGGGCAGATCTACGGCCTCTCGGCCCGCGGCATCGCCGTGAATACGGGATTGCCGCAGGGCGAGGAGTTTCCCGATTTCACCAGCTTCTGGATCGAGGCGCCGCAGGGCGACGCGACGTCGATCACGATTTTCGCGCTGCTCGACGGGCCGAGCCTGACGGGCGCCTACCGCTTCGCCGTCACGCCGGGCGATCCGTCCCATGTCGCGGTCGAAGCTGCGCTGTTTCCCCGCCGGCCGATCGCGGCGCTTGGCCTCGCGCCGCTCACCAGCATGTTCCTGTTCGGCGAGAACGGGCCGGGCCTGCGCGGCGCCGAGCCGTTCGACGATTTTCGCCCGCAGGTGCACGATTCGGACGGGCTCGTGGTGCAGACGCCCGGCGACCGGTTGTGGCGGCCCCTCGTCAACGGCCGACCCGCGCCGCAGATCTCGTCGTTCCGCGCCGCCCCGCTCGGAGGCTTCGGGCTGCTGCAGCGGGAACGGCACTTCGCCGCCTATCTCGACGTGCAGGCGCAGCACGAGGACCGGCCGGGCCTGTGGGTGACGCCGCAGGACGGCTTCGGCGCGGGCGCGGTGCGGCTGTTCGAGATCCCCTCGCGCACGGAGGCGACCGACAACATCGTCGCCGCCTTCGTACCAGAGGCGCCTGTTGCGGCGGGCAAGACGCTGCGGCTCGCCTATTCCCTCGTCACGGTCGGCGCCGAGCCGGCGCCGGCCCTCGCGCCGCCGCTCGCCCGTGTCGTCTCGACCCGCGTCGGCTCGGCCGAGCGCCTGAGGCCGACCGATCCGCCCTCGCCGCAGCGGCGCCTCTACGCCATCGACTTCGAGGGGCCGGGCCTGCCCGACGACCCGAAGGCGGCCATCGACGTGGCGCTCTCGGCGAGTGCGGGCGCGCTGGTCGAGCCCTATGCCGAGCGGGTGCCGCAGACTGGCGGCTGGCGCCTCTATGCCGAGTTCCGGCCGCCCGATCCGTGGCCCGCGGGGGACGTGGTGCTGCGTGCCCGCCTCTCTCATGCGGGACGCGTCATCACCGAGACGTGGGACGGCGTCGCCTGACGCGGATGAACTGGGCAGGGTCGCCGGCTGTTAACGGGGCACCAGCACGTCCGAACCCGGAGTCAGGGATGCGTCCCAACTTTTCCAGCGTCCCGCGATCCGCGCTCGCCGCCCTTGCCCTCTCACTCGCGGTTGCCCCACTTCCCGCTCTCGCGGAGGCGGCGCCCACCGGGCCGGCGGCGGGCCGCTTCATCGAGCGACCCGAGGTGGGCACGATGCGCGGCTCGAAGGTGATCGGCGTCGCCGTGGTCGGCGCGGACCATGTCCGGGTCGGCAAGATCGAGGACGTGCTCGTGGACGGCACCGGCCGCATCCAAGCGGTGGTGATCGGCGTCGGCGGCTTCCTCGGCGTTGGCGAAAAATACGTCGCGGTGCCCTTCGATCAGCTCGCCTGGAATTTCGAGGACGTGTCGCTCACCAGCGGGACGTCTTCGGTGGTGACGCCGGACAACGCACCGAGCGAGAAGGCCGCCGACAAGGCCAGTGCGGAGACGATGCCGGGCTCGAACGTGTCGCCCGAGGTGCTGGGCGCGGTGCAGAACCAGCATAGCGGCCGCGTCACCGAGTCGACCGGTTCGGTCGAGCCGAAGCGGCCGAGTTCCACGCCCGCGACGGTACTCGTGGGCCACGACCTGATCCACGCCGAAGTGCGCCTGACCAAGGCACAGCTCAACGACGCGCCGGCCTTCCAGTTCGAGAAGGCGAAGCAGTAACCGCCCCCGCCCGGGCGGCCTGAATCCTTGGAGTTTGCGTATCATGAGACACGCCGCCCTCGCCCTGACGGTCTGGTTCGCCGGACTTCATGCGGCCCTCGCCCAGGCAACCAACCCCGCGCCGCCGATTCCGGAATCGGGGCCGTCCGGCTCCAGTTCGGGCGCGGCGACGTCCGCGGCCACCGATTTCAACTGGGTCTGGGTGAGCGTGCTGATCGCGCTCGCGGTGCTGGCCCTGTGGATGTTCGCCCGCAAGCGTCAGTCCGGCCCGCCGCGGTAGAAGCGGGACCGCCGCGACCTTCTTTCAGCTCTCTTCCTCACCCTGAGGTGGCGCGAAGCGTCGCCCTCGAAGGGTCGTCCCATCGCCGCACGGGAGCGGGAGGATCCTTCGAGGCCCCTGCGCGGCACCTCTGGATGAGGCAGTGTACGGGTTGTGGGCGGTCGTCAGACCTTCTTCGCGCTCGGGAAAAACAGCGGCTCGCCGTTGATCTTGTAATCGGCGATTGCCCGCTGTCCCTCGGGCGAGACCAGCCAATCGATGAAGGCTTGGCCCTCCTTCACCTTCACGGTCGGGTGCTTCTCCGGATTCACCAGCATCACGCCGTAGGGGTTGAACAGGCGCTTGTCGCCCTCGACGAGGATGGTCAGGTCGCCCCGGTTCTTGAACGACAGCCACGTACCGCGATCGGCCAGGATGTAGGCACCGAGCGACGAGGCGGTGTTGAGCGCCAGGCCCATCCCCTGTCCGACGTCGCGATACCAGTCGCCGCGGACCGCCGGGAGATCGACACCGGCGTCCTTCCAGCTCCGCAACTCGGCGCTGTGGGTGCCGGAACGGTCGCCGCGCGAGACGAAGGGCGCTTGTCTCGCCGCGATGGCCTTGAAGGCCTCGTCCACCCCCTTGCCGCGGATGCCGGCCGGGTCGGCCTTCGGGCCGATCAGCACGAAGTCGTTGTACATCACGTCCTGCCGCCCCTTGGCGAAGCCCTCGGCGACGAACTTGTCCTCGGCCGGGCGGTCGTGGACGAGCACGACGTCGGCGTCGCCCCGGCGCGCCGCGTCGAGGGCTTGGCCGGTGCCGAGCGCCACCACCTTCACCTCGATCCCGCTCTTCTGCTTGAACAGCGGCAGGATGTGCTTGAACAGGCCCGATTGCTCGGTCGAGGTCGTGGAGGCGACGACGATCGTGGCGGGCTCCGCCCGCAGCGGCGAGGCCGTGCCGAGGGCGGCCAGGAGCGAGAGGGTCAGGAAGCTGCGGCGAAGGCGGTCCAAGGCAGTTCTCCGGTGAGGTAGGCCCGCGCTTCGGGTGTGCGGGGTGAGAAGAGGACGGATCGGGTCGGGCCCCGCTCCACGGCGCGGCCGGCGGCGAGCACCACGGTCTCGTCGGCGAGCCGGGCGACCTGCCCGAGATTGTGCGAGACGAGGAGCACGGTGGTGCCGGCCCGCGCCATCTCGGTGATCAGGCTCTCGATGGTCTCGGTCGCGGCCGGATCGAGGCTCGCGGTCGGCTCATCGAGGAGCAGGAGGTCGGGCCGCATCGCCCAGGCGCGGGCGAGCGCGAGGCGCTGCTGCTCGCCGCCCGAGAAGCGCGTCGCCGCGTCGTTGGCCCGCTCTGACAGGCCGACCCGGGCGAGCGCCGCCGCGATCCGCTCGGCGCGCTCCCGGCGGGACAGCTTCAGCGCGACCAGCCCGAGGGCGACGTTGGCGGCCGCACTCGCCCGCACCAGAGCGGGACGCTGGAACACGAAGGCGCGGCGGCCGGGCGTGAGGCGCACCGTGCCGGTATCCGGCCGCAACAGGCCGTCGATCACCCGTAGGGTCACGCTCTTGCCCGCCCCGTTGGGGCCGATCAGGGCGGTGATGCCGTGCGCGGCGACATCGAGGTCGAGACGGTCGAGGATCACCCGGCCGCCGAGCGCCAGGCTGACGCCGTCGAGATGGATGGCGGGCACGGCGCTCATCCGTAGGCCCTCGCGACATGGCTGCGCAGGAGCGCGGCGGCGGCATTAACCGCCAGCACGAGGCTCATCAGCACGAGGCCGAGCGCCAAGGCGAGGCTGAGGTCGCCCTTCTGCGTCTCCAGCGAGATCGCCGTCGTCATGGTGCGGGTATGCCCGTCGATATTGCCGCCGACGACGAGCACCGCGCCGATTTCCGAGATCGCTCGGCCAAAGGCGGCCAGCGCCGCCGTGACCAGCGAGAAGCGTGCGTCGTAGATCAGCACCCCCGCTCGCTGCGGTGCGGAGAGGTGAAGGGAGCGCAGTTGCTCGCCCAGATGGGCCTCGGCGTCGGCGATGACCTGACGCGTCAGCGCCGCGACGAGCGGCGTCGCCAGCACCGCCTGCGCTGCCACCATCGCAGCGGGGGTGAAGAGCAGGCCGAACGCCCCGAAGGGGCCCGAACGGGAAAGGGCGAGATAGAGGATCAGCCCGACGATCACCGGCGGCAGGCCCATGAACGTGTTGAGAAGCCCGACCACGGCGCCGCGCCCCGGAAATCGCGCCACCGCGATCAGCGCTCCGAGCGGAATGCCGAGCACGAGTCCGATTCCCACTGCGGTGACGCTGACGCGCAGGGACAGCCACGCGATCGCCAGGACATCCCGGTCGAGCGTCCACAGGCGCGAGAACGTCTCCTGAAGGGTTTGGCTCAAGGGGCTCGGCTCGAAGAGATCATCGCATCCGCACTCGGAGCGCACCTGAGGTGCCTCCGGGGCTGCGCAGCGCAAGCCGGGATGATACGCCAGCTGACGCAAGATCAATAGGAAAGGCCTTGCATATGGGTGTCGAGGATCGGCGGTCCGTGGCTTCGGTCAGCTCCGGGTGGGACGGGCTCCGCGTACGCCTGCATGTCGAGGGCCGCTGCGAAGGTGCATCCGACTTCGCACTGCGCGGCGCGTACCAGCTTCTCGAAGCGCTCGGGCGGACCGGCTCGCTCCAGGGAGCGGCCGAGGCGCTCTCGATCTCCTACCGCTCGGCTTGGGGGCAACTCGACGCGCTGGAACAGGCTCTCGGCCAGCCCGTCGTGGTGAAGACCAAAGGGCACGGCAGCAGCCTCACGCCTCTCGGGGTGGCGCTGCTGACGTTGCTTCAGGCGTCGCAGACGCGCCTCGCCCCGGCTCTCACAGCGGAGGAGATGGCGCTGACGGACGGCCTGCGGCGACTTCTGGAGCCGTCCGATGCGCGTATCCGTCTCGCGGCGAGCCACGACCCTCTGCTGCTGGAGGCGATCGAGGCGCAGCGCGAGATCGACCTGATGGTCGCCGGCAGCCTCGACGCCCTGGCGCGGCTGCATGACGAGTCCGTCGATGCCGCGGGGTTCCATTACGGCTCGGACGGCCCGCCGCCAGCGCCCTTCGGCGCCGTGTTCGACCGTCGCGACCTCGTCGTCATCCCCCTGTTCCGCCGGGAACAGGGCCTGATGCGGGCGGCCGGCAACCCGCTCGACTTGGGCAGCGTCGCCGACATCGCCGCGCGGCGGGCGCGCTTCGTCAACCGGCAACGGGGCGCCGGGACCCGCATCTGGTTCGAACGGCTCTGCGCCGAGGCGGGCATCGACCTCACGCACATCGTCGGCCATCAGACCGAGGAATTCACGCATCAGGCGGTCGCGGCCCTGATCGCCACCGGCGCGGCCGATGTCGGCATGGGCACCCGCGTGGTCGCCGAGCGCTTCGCCCTGGATTTCCAGCCCGTGGGTTGGGAAACGTATTTCCTCGCGATCCGCGCGGGGATCGATACGGAACGCCTTGGGGCGCTCCGCGAGGATCTCTGCAGCCGCGCCGGACGGACGCCCGGCTACGCGCCACCCCTCGGGTGACACGTGCTCGCGATCGGCGGCTCAGCCTCGCCGATCAGGTCGAAAGGCGAGCCCTCACCACAGCAAGACGTGCGGATAATACGCCAGCAGGTCGCCGGGGCTCACGCCGGTCGCGTCGTCGGGCAACTCCACGAGGCCGTCGCTCTCGGTGAGCGAGGTCAGCACGCCCGCCCCGTCGCGCGGGAATTTTTGCGCTTCCAGGTCGCCCTCGCCGCTGCGGACGAGACTGACGCGGACGAATTCGCGGCGGCCTGCCTTCTTGCGGTAGCTGAAGCCCGCCCGCACCGGCCAGGACAGCGGCGGCTCGTAGCGTGCGCCGCCGAGCCGGGCGAGCAGCGGCCGCACCACGAAGAGCAGCGTGATGTAGACCGCGACCGGATTGCCCGGCAGCCCAACGAAGGGCGTCCCGGCAACCAGCCCCACCGCGACCGGACGGCCGGGCTTGATCGCCAGCCGCCAGAGCATCAGCCGGCCCTGGGCATCGACGGCGGTCTTCACATGGTCCTCCTCGCCGGTCGAGACGCCGCCGGAGGTGAGGATCAGGTCGTGGTCCCGCGCCGCCTCGGCGAGGCGGGCCGGCAGGGTGACGGGATCGTCGCGCAGGATGCCGAGGTCGTCCACCGCGACGCCGAGCCGAGTCAGCAGGGTCACGAGCAGCACGCGGTTGGAATCGTGGATCGCGCCGGGGCGAAGGGGCGCGCCCGGCTCGGTCAGCTCGTCGCCGGTCGAGAACACGGCGACCCGCAACCGGCGCCGCACGGCAATCTGCGCATGGCCGGTCGCGGCGGCCAGCGCCAGATCCTGCGGGCGCAGGCGCCGCCCGGCGGGGATCGCGAGCCCGCCCGCCGCCAGATCCTCGCCCGCCGGCCGGGCGTTGGCGCCGGGCTTCAGCCCCGCCGGCAGGACGACCCGGTCGCCCTCGCGGCGCACATCCTCCTGCATGAACACGGTGTCGGCGCCGGGCGGCATCGGCGCGCCGGTGAAGATGCGGATCGTGGTGCCCGAGGGCAGATCTCCGGCAGCCGCGCCGGCCGCGAGCCGGCCGCTGACCGGCAGGACGGTCTCGGTCTCTGCCTCAAGGTCCGCGAAGCGCACGGCGTAACCATCGACCGCGGCGTTGGCGAAGGGCGGCAGGTCGTGACCTGCAAAGACATCCTCGGCGGCGATCCGCCCGTCGGCGAAGCCGAGCGGTACGGTCTCCGTGCCGGCGACCACGGGGAAGCGCTCGGCGATCATCGCCACCGCCTCCTCGATCCGCATCGGCTTGCCCCCGAAGGCGAAGCAATCGTCGGTGAGCTGTGCCATGGCTCAGGGTCTTTCCAGCCGGGCGAGCACAGTTTCAAGAGCCTCGGCGCGCGCGGTCACGAGATCGGCGATGGCCTCGACGTCGTCGAGCCCGACCACCGGCACGGCCGCCTGCGGGAAGGGAACGTCGCTGGCGATGCCGACGATGCGCGGGTCGTCTCCGTGCAGGGGTGGACGGCCGTTGGCCGCGCGGAACACTTCGAGCTTGGGATGCGCCTCGCGCTTGAAGCCCTCGACCAAGGCGAGACCGGTCGGCGTCAGCCGGCGCAGCAATTCGGGCAGGGTCGCCTCCGCGCCCTCTTCGACCTCGCGGATCTGCGCCCATCGCCGGGCGGAGGACACGATCACTTCGCTCGCCCCGGCCTGCCGGTGGACGAAGGAATCCTTGCCCGGCTGATCGATGTCGAAGGCGTGGTGGGCGTGTTTGAGGGTCGCAACCCGCATTCCGCGGACGACGAGCACGGGGATGAGGCGGGCGAGCAGCGTGGTCTTGCCCGCTCCGCTCCAACCCGCGAGGCCGATGACGCGCAGGTCGCTCACGATTCGCCTCCGCCGGGTTCGAACCCGAGTTCGTTCAGAGCTGCATCCGCTGCGCGTGTGCCGAGCAGCGCCAGGAAGGCGGCGAGCGCGGGTTTCTCGCGGTCCGCCTCGCGATAGGCGAAGTCGTAATGCTCCTGCGCCAGCGGCAAGAAGCCGAGGCCGTAGGCCGTTGCGACGCTCGCGATCGCAACGCCCCAATCGGCCCGGCCCTGCGCCACCGCTGCCGCGACGGCGTTGTGCGAGCGCGGCTGGTTCCAGAAGCCGGCCGGGCGGGCCGCGCCGATCAGGCCATCGACGAGGAGGCGGGTGCCGGAACCGGCATTGCGGTTGACCATCACCGCGTCGGGATCAGCCAGCGCCGCGTTCACCGCGTCGGCAGCGCTGCGGCCCTCGAAGCGGGGATCGCCGGCGCGAAACACCACACCCTGGAGCCGGCGCCAGCCGAGGGCGAGTTGCATGCCCGCTTCGAGGAAGGGCGCGTTGTAGCGGCCGGTCTCGGGGTCGAGCAGGTGCATGGCGGCCAGGTCGCATTCGCCCCGGCGCAGGGCCGCGAGCCCCCCGGCCGAGCCGACCCATACCGTGCGGGCGCGAAAGCCCCGCTCCGCCAGCAGCCCGACCACCCGGTCGAGCCCGATGCAGTGGCTGCCGATGATGGTGAGGTCCGGCGGCCGCACGCCCGCCCCGAGGCGCACCACCGAGACCGTCTCGCCCGCCTCGACGCCCGAGCGCGCGGCGGGCACGGCAAAGAAGCCGTCGGCCTGCGAGAAGGCGGTGACGGAGCCGGAGCCTTTCGGAAGCGGCAGGGCGACCAAGCCGTCCGCTGCCTGAGCGAGCGAGGCCATCACGAATTCGGTGCGGCCGAGTTCGGAGGTCAGCCGCTGCGGCAGGCGCGCCGACACCGCCTCCTCCTCCCGCGGCGGCAGGCCGGCCAGCGCGCGCACCAGCGGCACCACGAATTCGTGGAAGGTGAACATCGCCGAGGTCGGGAAGCCCGGCAGCACCACCACCGCCTTGCCTTCGGCGACGGCGAGGCAGAGCGGCTTGCCGGGTTTCAGCGCGACGCCGTGGACGAGGATGCCGGGCGGGCCCAGCCGCGACAGGATGCGGTGCGAGACATCGCCGGCACCCTTCGAGGTGCCGCCGGAGAGCACGACGAGGTCGCTCCGGGGCAGCGCATCGCGCAAGGCGACGTCGAGCGCCGCTTCGTCGTCACGGACGATGCCGAGCGGCACGGGCTCGCCGCCGTTCTCGGCGACCGAGGCCGCAACGATGGCGCCGTTCGAATCGTAGATGGCGCCCGGTCGTAGTTCGCCACCCGGCGCGACCAGCTCGTCGCCCGTCGAGAGCACGGCGACGCGGGGCCGGCGCACCACCGCGATCTCGGCGAGCCCGCAGGCGGCGAGCATGCCGATCTCGCGGGCGGTCACCACCGCCCCCTTGCGCAAGACGGTTTCGCCGGAGGCCATATCGGCGCCGGCATAGCCGACGAATTGCCCCGGCCGGACCGGACCCGTCACGTCGATGGCGAGGGCGTCTTCGAAGAACTCGGTCTGCTCGACCATCACCACGGCGTCGGCCCCGCGCGGGATCATCCCGCCGGTGGCGATCGGCGTCGCGGTGCCGGTGGCGACCGAACCCGTCGGGGCGACGCCGCAGGCCAGGATCTCGCGGTTGAGGGCGAGCCGGCGGGGCCGCGCAGCGTTGGCGCCCTCGGTGTCGGCGGCGCGCAGCGCAAAACCGTCCACCAGGGCGCGGTCGAAGGGTGGCACGTCGATCGGCGAGGCGATGTCGCCGGCGAGCACCCGCCCGAGCGCCTGAGCCAGCGGCACGGTCTCCGGTGGAAGCGCCGCGTGGGGGAGTGCCGCGCGGAAGGCCGCATGCGCGTCCTCGCGGCTCATCACCGTCAGGAACTGCTCCTGCCGGGCGGCCGCGGCGAGGCGCTGGGTAAAATCCGTCTCGCGATCCGCGCTCATAGCGGCACCACCTCGACCACGCTGCCGACCGGGTAGCCCTCCCGCTCCGGCGGCACCAGCACGAATCCGTCCGCTTCGATCAACCGGCGCAGGGCGAGATCGGCTCCGCCGAGGGGTTCGATGTCCGTCCCCTCGGACCGAACGAAGACGATCTCGGCAAGCCCGACGGTCGAGGTGATCTTGCGCGAGATCGGCCCCATCCGCGGCGCCGGTTCGACGGAGCCGGTCAGCGCGGCGATCAGCGGCCGGCCGAGCGCCAGGACGGCCGCCAGCGCCGCATCGGGCCGGCCGGGCAGGAGCAGGACCGGGCGGTCCCCGGCCTCGCCGATCCCCGCCGTCTCGCCGGGCCGCAGGGCGAGGCCGTGAGCGACCACACGGCCGGCCTGCGCCAGCCCCTCGGCGCTGCAATCGCTGCGCCCGAAACCGGTGCCGCCGAGGACGAACACCGCATCCGCTCCGTCGGCCGCGATGGCGTGGGCGATCCTTTCGGGGTCATCCGGCACCGCCACCGTCTCGGTGAGGCCGCCCGCCCGCGCGATGACGGCGCTGAGCGTCGGCGACAGGAGGTCCGGCGCCCCCGTCACCACGAGGCGAATACGGGCTTCGCGGATCGCGACTTCGATGAACCCCGCGGCCGCGAGGCCGAGAAGGTGGCGCGGCTCGATCCGCTCGCCCGCCGTCAGGAGAGCGTCGCCTTCGGAAAAATCCTCGCCCGTGGCGCGGGTGCCCTCGCCCGGACCGACTTCCGCCACGGCACTGCGGTGCTCCAACCCCTCCGCGGCCAGGATCGCGTCGGTGCCGGGCGGCAGGCGCTCGCCGGCTTCGACCCAGGCGGGGGCGCGAGGCAGCATTACCGGTGCGTAGGGCGAGGCACCGCCGATCTGCGCGGCTTCCACCGCGAAGCCGTCGCGCAGGGCGGTCAGCCCGGCTGGGATGTCATGGGGAACCGTGAGCGATGTCGCGGCGATGTGCCCGGCCGCTCGAACCAGCGGCACCGATCCCGGCGCGACCGGCTTTGCGCAACGCAGCAGCAGGGCGAGCGCGTCGGCGAGCGGTGTCAGGGCGGCGGAGGCTGCGCGCATCATTCAAGCGTCCGCGCGCGCCGGCAATGCGGCGGGCAGAGCGGCAAGAATGCGTGAGGCTCCGTCCTGTCTCATCACCGCGAGCGATGCGCCATCGCCGGGCGCGGATCAAGGTTCGGCATCTCGCCCCTCCGGCGCCTGAGACACAAACCCTCACCTTCGGTGGGCGGACGGCGTCCCGACCCGTCGCGTATGGTCCGCCGGCGAAACGGAGTTGGATGACGATGCCGATGCGGGCGACGCGGATTCTCGGTCTGATCGCGGCCCTCCTGCTCGCCTTGCCCGCGGGGGCGCAGATGCGCGGCCATGGCGGGCCGGTTCGTGCGCTCGCCGTGACGGGCGACGGCCGCCTCGCGGTCTCCGGCGGGTTCGATCAGGCGGCGATCGTCTGGGGTCTCGACACCGGCGCGGCTTTGAGCGTCCTGCGCTTCCACGACGGCGCGGTGAACGCCGTGGCGGCCCTTCCCGACGGGCGCTTTGCCAGCGCCTCGGAGGATGGGCGCATCGCCCTGTGGCGGTTGGGACGGGCCGAGCCGGACTGCGTGCTCGCCGGGCATGCCGGCCCCGTTGCCGGGCTCGCCGTCTCGCCCGATGGGACCATGCTGGCCTCCGCCGCCTGGGACGCCACCGCGCGGATCTGGCCGCTGGCGGGCGGGCCGGCGCGGATTCTCGAAGGACACAAGGGCAACGTCAACGCGGTCGCCTTCTTGCCCGACGGGCGCCTCGTCACGGCCGGCGCCGATGCGAGCGTGCGGATCTGGACGCCGCAAGGGGAGACGGCCGTAACAGCGACGCTGCCGAGCGCGCTCAGCGCACTGGCGGTGACCGCTGATGGCGAGATCGCGGCAGCGGGGGCGGATGCCACGGTGCGGTTCCTGGCGCCCGACGGGCAGGTGCGGTCAGAGGTCGAACTCGGCCCTGCCCCGGTGATCGCGCTGGCGCCCGCGCCCGATGGCACCCGGATCGCCGCCGCGAGCGCGGGCGGCACCGTCGCGATGATCGAGCGGGCGAGCGGAAAGACCCTGTTCACGCTGGTCGGGCCGGGCCTGCCGGTCTGGTCGGTGGCGTGGCGGCCGGATGGAAGCGAACTCGTCACCGGCGGCGGCGACCGCCTCGTGCGGCGCTGGAACGCGGCGACCGGCGAGCCGATCGGCCCCCTCGCCATGCCCCGGCCCACGGACGCACTCGCCGCGTTTCACGGCGAGCGGGGCGCGGAGGTGTTCCGCGCCTGCGTCGCCTGCCACACCTTGGCGCCCGACGACGCGCCCCGTGCCGGCCCGACGCTCGCCGGCCTGTTCGGCCGGCGCATCGCGACGGTTTCGGGCTACCGCTACTCGGAGGCTCTGAAGGGCATGGACATCGTCTGGACGCCAGAGACGGTCGCCCGCTTGTTCGAAGTCGGGCCGGCACGCTTCACCCCCGGCACCCGGATGCCGGAGCAGACCATCAACAGCGCCGAGGATCGCGACGCGCTGATGCGCTTCCTCGCCAAGGCAACGGAGAAACAGCCGACCGGGCCGAACTGAGCGGCGCCCGGTCGGGCCTTCGACGGATCAGCCGTGGCAGCTGCAGCCGGCGTGGTCGCAGCCGGCATGATCGGGATGACCTTCGGCGCACTCGTCGCAGCAGAAGGCCTTCTCGTCGCGCTTCACCGCCTTGGTGACCGAGACCACGCACACGCAGTCCGGGCAGGCACACTTCACCATATCGACATCGACGCTCGCCATCGGGGTCATCCTTTTCGAGACGATTCTTTCCGCGCCCCGAAGCAGCGTGGCGCACAATCATCTTCCTGCGGGCGGATGCGGAGCGCAATCCTTGCGCGCACGGGATCGGCGGATGTGGCGCCAATGTGTCAGGTGTCGCAGGCCGGAAGCCCGATCAGGCGGTGGTGTCGAGGAGCTGCGAGACCCGCGCCGCGAGTTCGGCCGAGGCGAAGGGCTTCGTCATCACCGGCAGATCCTCGGGGATCTGCACGGCTTCCGCATGGCCCGTCAGCAGAAGGACCGGCACGCCGGAGAAACGCTCGCGGATCGCGGCGGCGAGTTCGACCCCGGTCATGCCGGGCATGGCGAGGTCGGCCACCACGAGATCGAAGCGCTCGCCCTTCTCCATCAAGTCCAAAGCCGTGTGCCCGTCCGCGGCCTCGGTTTCGCTGTAGCCGAAATCGCTGAGGAAGGAGGCGGTGACGTGCCTCACCTCCTCGTCGTCGTCGACCACGAGGATGCGGGCCGGACTGGCCGCCGTCACCACCGCCGGGGTCGCCGGCTCTTCGATGCCCTGGGCGGCGCTCTCGGCGCGCGGGAGCGCGAGTTCGATCCGGGTGCCCTGGCCAACCTCGCTGGTGATGCGAAGCCGCCCGCCCGCCTGCTGGGCGAGGCCGAACACCATGGCGAGGCCGAGGCCCGTGCCCTGCCCGACCGCCTTGGTGGTGAAGAACGGCTCGCAGACCCGTTCCAGAATTTCCGGCGGGATGCCCGTGCCCTCGTCGGCGACCGAGACGACCGCGTAGGTGCCGGGCTTGAGATCGGGATCGTCGGAAATCTCGGCGCGGCGGGTCGAGATGGTGACGGTGCCGCCGTCCGGCATCGCGTCGCGGGCGTTGATGCAGAGGTTGAGCACCGCGAGTTCGAGCTGGTCGGGATCGACCAGGGCGAAGGGCATGTCGGGCTCGAGATCCCGCACGACGCTCACATGGCTGCCGAGGCTGGAGCCGAACAGCGCGCTCATCCCCTCGATCAGCGCGTTCGGGTCCACGGGCCGCGCATGGGCATCGTTGGAGCGGCTGAAGCTCAGGAGCCGCTTGGTCAGCGCCGAGCCGCGTTGCGCCGCACCGGTGGCGTTGTCCACGAGGCGCTTGACCCGGGGCTGGTCGGCGATCTTGGGGCCGACGAGTTCGAGGCTGCCGAGGATCGCGGTGAGCAGGTTGTTAAAGTCGTGGGCGATGCCGCCGGCCAGCGTGCCAAGCGCCTGCATCTTGTCGGATTGGCGAAGCCGCGCCTCCAGGCTCTTCTGCTCGGTCACGTCCCGCTCGATCGTGGCGAGATGCGTGACCTCGCCGGCGCCGCCGCGGATCGGCACCCGGATGACGTGCGACCAGCGCTCGGCGCCGAGCGCGCCGCGGGCGATCACCGTCGAGCCCGCTTCCCCGGCCGCGACCGCACGGCGGTCGGCGGCCTCCGCCTCGTGGGCCTGAGGCGTATCGGCGATCTCGACCTCGGTGCGGCCGAGGCAGGCCTCGACCGTGCCGCCGACGAGGCTCGCCTTGCGCGCGTTCAGGCGCACGAAGCGGCCCGACGCGTCCTTGAAGGAGATTGCCTCCTCGGCGTGATCCAGGAGGCCGCGCAACAAGGCCCGCTCGGTGGCGAGATCACGGCCGAGGCGGTGGCGCTCATAGGCGTTGCGCACCGTGGCGCGCAGCAGCGTCGGGTCCCAGGGCTTGGCGACGTAGCCGATGATGCCGCCGCGATTGAGCGCCGCGATCACCGCCGAGATGTCGGCGTAGCCGGTGAGCAGGATGGCCTGCGCCTCGTGGAAACTGCGCGCCTCGGCCAGCAGCGCGTCGCCGGTCATGCCAGGCATGCGCTGGTCGGAGACGACGACCGCGATGTCCGGGTCGGCGCGGAGGATGTCGAGCGCCTCTTCGGGCTTGGCCGAGGTGAGCACCCGGTACTCGTCCTCGAACAGGTCCTCCAGAGCGATCAGGATGTCCGGCTCGTCATCGACGGCCAGAATCGTGCCTTTGCTCATACCGGTGCCGGTTGCCTCGGAATTCCGATGACGAAGCTCGCGCCGCCGCCCGGCGCCGTCTCGACGATCAGCGAGCCGCTATGCGCCTGAACGACGCTGTAGGCAATCGCCAAGCCGAGCCCGGTGCCTGATCCGACCGGCTTCGTCGTGAAGAAAGGCTCAAAGATCTTTTCGCGTAATTCTTCGGGAATACCGGGACCGGTGTCGCTGATGCGGATCATATCGGTCTCGGCATCCGAATAGGTCGCCACCGTGATCGTCCCATCGCCGTGGATTGCATCCGCTGCATTGCCGAGGATGTTCATGACGACCTGATTCAACAAGGCGGGCGTGCAGGAAATCTCGGCCCGTCCCGAGAAGTCGCGGGTCACCGTGATTCGGGTGCCGAGCTTATGCTGGATCAGGGCCAGTACCGTCTCGATCGCTTCCGGCACGTTGACGAGGCCGCGCTCACCCTCGTCGAGCCGCGAGAACTTCCGCAGATTGAGAACGAGATCCTGGATTCGGGTCAGGCCGAGACGCATCGAGCCGACCCGGTCGCGCGCCTTCATCAGCGCCCGCTGCCCCTCCGGTGCGTCGGGCGGAGGCAAATCACCGAGCAGGCGTTCCACCGTGCCCTGGTGAGCGAGGATGAAGGCGAGCGGGTTGTTGATCTCGTGGGCGATGCCGGCGACCAGCTCGCCGAGCGAGGCCATTTTTGCGGCCTGAACCAGCTTGGCCTGCGCCTCCGTCAGCTTGCGGTTGGCGTCCTCGAGATCCCGGTTGGCCTGTCCGAGGGCGTCGGCGAGGGCGGCGCGGGCGGCAGCCGCCTCGGCCTCGGCGCGGGCGCGTTCCACCGCCCGCTCGCGGTCGCCGAACTCGCCGGAGATGCGGCGATTGTCCTCTTCCAGCAGGCGGCGGCGGACGAGGCCGCGCACGCGCATCGCCAGCACTTCGCCGTCGGCCTTCGAGACCACATCGTCGGCGCCCGCGGCGAAGGCGGCGACCAGAAGGCTCTTGTCAGGCTTGTCGCCGGCCATGCCGACGAGGGGGAAGGCGTTGCCGCCGCCCTCCGGCGCCTTCATGCGGCGCTCGGCGATCTCGGTGCAGAGCGCGATGCCGTCATAGGCGCTGCCGACGAGGTCGAGGGTCACGCAGTCGAACCCGGCGCCGGGCTCGTCGAGGGCGGCGAGTGCCCCCGAGCGGTCGGCCGCGGCGACGACAGTGTGGCCTTCCTGGGTCAGCAGGCCGGTGAAGAAGGCGCGGTAGGTGGCGCTGCCGTCGACGATCAGCACCCGGCCGCGGCGGAAGGCGGCGCCGGAGGGCCCCTCCGTCGCGGAGCTCTTGCGCTCGCGCAGGAGGGCGCGGATGCGCAGCACCAGCAGGTCGCGATCGGCCGATTTCTCGACATAGGCGTCGGCGCCGCTCTCGAAGCCGTGGCGCTCGCCGTTGCGGGCGCTGGTGAGCATCACCACCGGCAGCGCCCGCGTGCGCAGCGACAGCCGCATCTGCCGGGTGAACTCGTCGCCGTTCATGCCGGGAAGGTGGTGGTCGGCGACGACGAGATCGGGAAGGTCGGTGTTGAGCAGGTCGAGGGCGGCCTCGGCCGTGGCGCAGCGCTGCACCGAAAAGCCCTGCCCTTCGAGCTGAAGCCGCAATTCGAGCGCCTGGGTCTCCGAATCCTCGACCAGCAGCAAGCGGTGGCCGGGTGGGGCGGACGGCGCGCCGGAGGGCGATGCGCTCGCGGTCATGCTGGCTTCCTCTGCGCGAGCCGCACGAGATGGGGCGCCACTTGATCGACGGGGAGCACGCGGGACGCCGCGTTGAGGCGCACCGCCGCCGCGGGCATGCCGTAGACGACGGCGCTGCTCTCGTGCTCGGCCACCGTGGCGGCGCCGGCCTTGCGCATGTCGAGAAGGCCCTGCGCCCCGTCCTCGCCCATGCCGGTGAGGAGAACGCCGATGCCCTGCGCGCCGGCCTGCCGGGCGACGGAGCGGAACAGCACGGTCGCGGCCGGGCGCTGGCCGCCGACGGGGGCGCCGTCGCTTACCCGCAGCGTGCCGTTCGTTCCGAGTTCGAGATGACGGTCGCCGGGGGCGACGTAGACATGGCCGGCCTGCATCGTCTGACCGTCCCGCGCCACCCCGACGGCGAGCGGCACGACGCCGTCGAGCCAGCTCGCAAAGCCGTCCATGAAGGCGGCGCCCATGTGCTGAACCAGCAGGATCGGGAGCGGGAAATCCGCCGACAGGCCGCCGATCACCTTGGCGAGCGCCGGCGGGCCGCCGGTCGAGGCGGCCACGGCCAGTACGTTCGGTGCGGCCTCCGACTCCGAGGGGACACCCAGTTCGGGCATGGGAGCGGTCTTGCGCGCGTTCCACTCCGCCCCGATCGGACGGCGGCGGATGACCGGGACCGCGGCCATGATGCGCAGCTGCGTGCAGATCTGGCCGGCGACCGCCTCGTAGCCGTCATTGGTCGTGGCCACCGGCTTCTCGACCACCGAGAGCGCGCCGGCCCTCAAGGCATTCATCGAAATCTTGAGCGAGGAATCCTCGACCGAATCGGCAATCACCACGATTGGCGTCGGCCGGCTCGCCATGATCCGGCGGGTCGTCTCCAGCCCGTCGATGCCCGGCAGGCGGATATCCATGGAGATGACGTCCGGGCGCACGGTCTCGATCGCTGCGAGCGCCGCCTCGCCGGATTCCACCGCGCCGGCCAGTTCCAGCCGCGGATCGCGGGCGATGATGTGGGTGAGGAGAATCCGCACCACGAGCGAATCCTCGACAACCAGCACGCGCACGCGCGGATTCGCAGCCCCTCTGTTCACAGCAACTGACCGATGGTGTCCAAAAGTTCGCGCTGATCGAATTTCTGCTTGGTGAGGTAGGCGTCGGCGCCGAGTTCCAATCCCCGGGCGACGTCTTCCTCGTCGCCGCGCGACGTCATCAGCACGATGGGGAGACGCGCGAAATCTTCCTCGGCCCGCAAAGCCTCGACGAGGCCGAAACCGGTGAGGCGCGGCATCTCGACATCGGCGACCACGAGATCGACCGGCTCGATGCGCGCGCGCAGACGGTCGAGCGCCTCCTGCCCGTCGACGCAGACGATCACGCGGTAGCCCGCCGCTTCCAAGATGCTCTTCTCCAAGGTGCGGGTGGTGATCGAGTCGTCCACGACAAGAATCGTCGAACGTCGCGTTTCCGGGATCGTTCCGCTGCCGTCCCCAAGTCCTTTGGACGGGGACCGGGCGGCGCGCGGACCGGCACGGCCGAGTCGGTCGATGAGTCCGTCGGGATCGAGGACGAGGGCGGGCGTATCCGTGCCGAGGATCACCGTGCCGGTGACGAGGGCGGGATCGCTGCCGATCGGCGGCGCGGGCAGGACGAGGAGTGTGCGCACCTCCTCCAGGCGATCGACCGCGAGCAGGCAGCGCCCCCGCGTGCCGCGCAGACGCACGATCGGGATCGTCGCGCCCTCCGGACGGGCGATGCCGAGGCCGAGCAGATCGCCGAGTTCGGCGAGCGGCAGCGTCAGGGTCTCGCCGCCCTCCCCCGCCACCTGCGCCACCGGTCGGCCCGCCACCGTGGACAGGGCCGAGGCATCGAGCCGCGAGAGCGCTTCCGCGGCACCGCTCGGCAGGGCGAAGCGCGTACCGCCGGCCGTGACGATCAGGACCGGCCGCCGCGCGGCCGAGAGCGGCAGGGTGAGGATCAGCGACGTGCCGTGCGGATGACGACGGACGAGCTGCACCTGTCCGTGCAGGGAGCGGGCGACCTCGGCCACGACCGACAGGCCCATGCCGCGGCCCGACAGGGCATCGACCGCGCTGGCGGTGGAGAAGCCCGGCTCGAACGGCAGCGCGAGCAGCATATCCGGATCGAGCCTTTCGCCCGGCGCGATCAACCCGCGGGCGCGACCCGTCGTCTCGATCGCTGCGAGGTCGGGCCCACGGCCATCGTCGTGAATGCCGAGGACGAGCCGGCCGCCCTGTGCCTCGACGGTGAGCCCAATCGACAGGGAGGCGGGCTTGCCCTGGCGCTGCCGGCTCTCCGGACTCTCCGCCCCGTGGCTCAGCGCGTTGCGCAGGGCATGCAGAACCGGATCCTTGAGCGCCTGAAGCATCGCCCGGTCGACCGGCAGGTCGAGCCCGCGCGTCGTGACCTCGACCTCCTGTCCGTCGGAGCGGGCCATGTCGCGCACCGCGCGGGCAAGGCCGCCGAACACCGTCTCGGCCGGCACCAGCGCGAGGCGCTCGGTTTCCTCGCGCAGGCGGCGCGCGGCGGTCTCGACGGACAGGATGACGGATTTGTGCCCTTGCGCGAGGTCGGAGGCTTCGCGCGACAAGGCGGCCAGCCCGGTTTCGATCTCGGCGAGCGCCCGGCGCAAAGCCGCAACCTCCGTTTCGTCGGCCCCGCCGGGGACGGTATCCGGAACGCGGCGGGCGGCCTCCGTGCGGCGGCGCAGGGCCCCGGCATTCGCCGAGAGCCGCATGATGCGCTCGGCGACGGCGCCCTGGCCCGGCAACGCGGCCCAAAGCCCGTAGCTCGCCCGCGTCAGGGCTTCGACCGCCGAGGCCGGCACGCGAAGAACGGCTTGCGAAGGCTCGGCGGCCGGCTCGGGTGCGGCATCCGGAGCGGCTGGTGATGCGGCCGTCGGTGTGACCGGCGGCGAATCCGGCTCGGGCCGAGCCGGCTCCGAAGTGGCGGCCCTAGGGTCGAGGCAGGCGTTCAGCGCGGCCAGCGCATCCTCGGGCATGCTTGCCTGCCCCGTCGCGGTCGCGGCGACGTAGGCCTCGATCCGATCAAGGGCGAGATGGGTTGCAGCCCGTGCCGCGCGGTCGAGCGGGCGCTGTCCGGCGCTGATGCGCTCGAACAGAGCTTCAAGCTGGTGCGAGACCGCCTCCACGGGAGGCAGGTCGACGGCGCGGGCGGCGCCCTTCAGGCTGTGGGCGCGACGGAACACGTCGTGCCAATCGACCGGCCCCTCCGCCGCGAGGGCGGCGCGGATCGCGTCGAGATGCTCGCGGTGCTCGATCTCGAAGGCGGCGAGAAGCTGCTGGCGGATGTCCATGCGGCGGGACGCTCGGCCGGACCGCTAAAGCCGGTAGCGCTCGGCCAGAGCCATCAGCCCCTGTGCCAGCTCGGTCAGGTTGGCCGAGGCGGTTTCGACCTCGCGGGTGCCGGCGGCCGTCTGCTGGCTCGCCTGCCGGATGTTCTGCAACGCGCCCATCACCTGCTCGATGCCGAGCTGCTGCTGGTTGGTCGAGGCCACGATCTGCTGGAAGGTCTGCACGCCCTCCTCCACGCGCGCCGCCATCTCCTCGATGGTGCGGACGGTCGAATCGGTGCGGTTCTTACCGGCGGCGGCGCGCTTGACCGCCTCCTCGGTGAGCATGACCGAGGCGTTGATGCCGCGCTGGATCTCCCCGAGGATGCCGCGCACCTGCGCGGTCGCGCCCTTTGCCTGATCGGCCAGCAGCTTCATCTCGGAGGCGACGATGGCGAAGCTGCGCCCGCTCTCGCCCGCCGCCGCCGCCTCGATGGCGGCATTGAGGGCGAGCAGGTGGGTGCGCTCCGAGATGTCGTTCACCGTGACGATGATCTCGCCGATGGCCTGGGTCTTCTCGCTGAGAGCGACGATGTTGCCGGCGACCGCCTCACCCTGCTCGCGGATCGAATCCATCGCCTTGGCGGTGTCGGTGGCGGCGCGCAGGCCCGAGCGCGCGGTCTGCGCCGCGGCCTGGGCGGTGGCGATGACTTCGGTGGCGCGCTTCGAGATCTGCGCCCCCGAATGGGTGATCTCGTCCACGGTCGCCGCGGTCTCCTGGACGGCGGCGAACTGCTCCTCGACGCTGGCCGCCTGCTCCTGGGCGGAGGCGCGGATCTCGGCCGCCGCGGCGTTGAGGTCGGCGGTGGCGGCGCGGTTGGTCCGCGCAAGGTCGGACAATCCGGCCACCATCCGGTTCAAGGTGTCGCCGAGCCGCCCGATCTCGTCGTTGCCGGAGCGGTTCAAGCGCCCCGTCAGGTCGCCGTCACCGATCTGCGCGACGAAGCGCATCACGTCCTCCAGCGGGCGGACCACCGCTCGGCTGATCAGAACCGTCACCAGGATGGAGAGCAGGATCGAGGCGGCGACCGTGATCGCGACGGAGATCACGCTGTTGCGATAGATGTCGCTGACGCTGCGCTGGCCGGCACTGATGACGCCATCGAGGGCGGTGGCGGGCGTTGGAGATGCTGCGCAGCAAGCCATCGTGCAGCCGGTTGACGTCCTCGTTTCTCGCCTCGACCGTGGCGATGTCGCGGGCATCCACCGCGCGGAGCTGCTGCTCGCTGGCGTTGCGGACTTGGCGGAACGCCTCGCTTGTCTCGGTGAAGACGGCTCCGAGGCGGCTCCACGCCACGACGCGATCCGCCGAGAGCGCGGCGGATTGGTACTCCTTCACCTCGCCGGTGATGGTGTTGAGGAGCCGTTCCAGCTCCGCCACGTTCTGGCGCCAGCTTCCCAGGAAATCGTCCGAGCGGCCCGAGGTCGGCGCGGTGTTTCCCTGCGCCTGCGTCAGAACGGCGATCACGGCGTTGCGGCGCACCAGACCCATATTGCGCGCGACGTTGCCGAGGTCGTCGAGCTGACGCAGCACGCCGACGTCGCGCGTCACGATGAGGTCGGTCATGTCGCGCACGCTGCCGATCTGGCGCAGCGCGTAGGCGCCCAGAAGCGCCACGATCAGGCTCGCCGCCACGAAGCCGAGGAGGATGCGTTTTCCGATCGAGATCGACACGGGCGACATGACTCCGGCAGGCGGCGCGGGGAGAGGGTTCGGGTTCTCGGGGCCGCCCCCCATCGCGGGCGGCTCCAAGCTTGTGTTTTGACGCGCGCCCCACCGAAGCGGCGTCCGGTTCGGCGTAAGAGCGCTCGCGACGATCAGGTCGTGAAGCGGGCGAGCAGGGCCGGGATATCGATGAGGGAGAAGTCCTCGGGGATTCCGCCCGTCCTGTCCGAGCCGGGCGGTGCATAGCCCGAAAGCGGCCCGCGTCCCAGACTTTCCGACTCCGTCGTCGGGCGGGTCAGCGTGGTTTCGATCTGCGCGATACCGAGCACGCGATCGACGGCGAGTGCGACCGGCGGCTCCTGCGCGCGCAGGCGCACCACGTGTCCGCCTTCATCCGTCTCTGCGCGGTCGAGCCCGAGGCAGGCGGCGAGGTCGAGGACACTGACGATCACCCCCGACACCGCGGTGATGCCTCGGAGCGCCGGCGGTGCACCCGGCAGTGCCGTGCAGGGCCGCTCGGGCGTGACGCCCGCGACCGCGGTGAGCGGCAGGCCGTAGCGCTCCGCCCCGCAGGCGCAGACGAGATAGGACGCGGTCTCGATCGTCCGCTCCTGCCCTACCGTTCGGGCAGCGAGCGCGGCGGCGCGGGCATCGAGCAACGCGGCGGCGCGCGCTTCGGCATCCGCCCCGGCGGTCACGCCGATCTTCATGCGTCTCGGCCCGTGATTCCGGCCAGGGCACGGCGTGCGCTCTCGGCCAAGCGTGCGGCGCTCACTCCGTCTCCCTCCGGCAGGATCGTTTCGGGCGGCAGTCCTTGCGCGAGGCGCAGGGCGTTGTCGAGGGCGCGGGCGGCCTCGCCCCGGCGTCCGACGCGGGCAAGCAGCAATCCGAGCTGAAAATGGGCCATGACGAAGCCGCGGTCGAGGAACAGCGCCCCCCGCAGGGCCCGCTCGGCCTCCCGCTCCCGCCCGAGATCGAGGGCGAGCAGGCCTTCGTAGTAGCGCAAGGGTGAATCGGTGGCGTAGCCGTCGATCTCTTCGTGCAATCGGCGCCAGGCCCGCGCGGTCTCGCCCGCATCGGCCAGCACGCGGATCTCGGCCAGGAGATCGCCCGGCGACAGCGGATGCGCGATCGCGGGCGGTGCCGGTCTCGGCACCGGCACCGGCAGGGCCGGCGCCGCGGCGGCGGGAGCGGGAGCGGGTTCCGGCGGCGGCGCGACCAGGATCGGCGCCAGATCCGGAAGCGCGGACACGAGGACAGGGGGCGGCGGGGGCACCGGCGTGTCGATCGGGCGGTAGGCGACCGTTCCCGGCAAGGCCACGGGCTGCAGCCACTGCGAGAAGGTGGGATTGGGCTCGGCATGCCCGATCAGCAGCCAGCCCTGCGGGTTGAGCCGCTCGCCGAGCGCCCGCACGATACGGGTGACATGGTCGGTGCTGAAATAGATCAGGACGTTGCGGCACAGGATCAGGTCGAAGCCCCCCTGTGTCCGGTCGCTCCCGTCGATCAGGGTCAGGAGATTCTGCCGTTCGAAGCGGACCATGCGGCGAAACGCCGGCCGCAAAGCGTAGCCGCCATGCGGCAAGCCCGGCCGGGCGGGGGTACGGCGAAACCAGCGTGCGCGCTCCTCGGTGTCCAAGGTGCGCAGAGCCCAGGGGCCGAACTCCGCCTCGCGCGCGACGGCGAGCGCCCCGGCGCTGAGATCGGTGCCGAGGATCGTCACGGACCAGTCGGCAAGGGCTTCGCCGAGAAGGTCGTGCACGAGGATGGCGAGGGAATACGGCTCGGCGCCCGTGGAGCAGCCGGCACTCCAGATCCGCAGACGGCGGATCTCGCTGCGCGCCTCGATCAATTCCGGAAGAATCGTCTTGCGCAGGGCCGCAAATTGCTCGGCGTAGCGAAAGAAGAAGGTCTCGCCGATGGTGATCTCGGCCTCGAGCGCGGCCCCATTCTTCTCGGCCGGCCGCGCCGTCGAGCAGGGATGAGTAGGCGGCGCAGTCGGCGACCCCACGACTGCGCATCCGCTTGCGCAGACGGTCGTAGAGCAGGTCGTCCTTGTCTTCGTAATAGTTGTGCCCGGTCCGGGCGATCACCCGATCCTTCAGAGCCGGAAATCCGGGATCCACCGTCGCGCTCGCGACGCGTCGGGACCGCTCGACGGGGGCCGTCACGACCTTTGTCCTCAGACGGCTCGCGCCCCCTCGGGCTCGAACCGGGCAAGTCGCGTCGTCGCTTGCCGGGTCAGCGCGTCGAGACGGGTCCGCTCTTCGAGGGTCAGGATGCGGTCGAGGGCGAGGAGGTGCACGAGTTTGTCGCCCATCGCGAATTCGCCGACGACGCAGCCGTTGAGGCTGCGGGCGGATTCGACCGGCCGCAGGGATTCCTCATCGACCTGAACGAGATCGAGCGCGCGATCGACGAGAAAGGCGATGCCGCCGCCGCGGGCCAGCAAGACGTGCCGGTAGGGATCACGACCGCCGCCCGCGTCGCGAAGCGCGAACAGGGCGGCGAGATCGATCACGGGTACCGGCTCGCCGGCCAGATTGAGAAAGCCCGCGAGCGGACCGCCCGCGGCCGGCGGCGCGTGCAAGCGCGGCAGCGGGAGGATCTCGCGGATCTCGGCCTGCGGCAACGCACAGGTCGTCCCGGCGATGTCGAGCAGTAGGGTGGGCAAACGCGCCATCGCATGTCCTTGGGCGGTTCGCCGCGGTTGCGGACGACGGGACCGCTCGTCACCTCGATCATGCGGTTGACGCTCGCCGAACGCAAAGGTTTCACGAACGACCGGTCCGGCCGTTCGTTCCTGCGGCGAGCGTCGTATCAGGCGACCTTCTGGCGCGAACGCGACTTCGTCGCCGGCTCGGGCGCGGGGGCCTCTTCCTCGATTCGACCACCCGGCCGGCCGAGACCGATCGACTTCGCGAGGGCGGAGCGCTGCGCGGCATAGTTCGGCGCGACCATCGGATAGTCGTTCGGCAGGCCGTAGCGCTGGCGATACGAGTACGGATCGAGGCCGTGGGTGCCGAGATGGCGCTTCAGCGTCTTGTACGGCTTGCCATCGATGAAGCTGATGATCGCATCCGGCGTGACCGACTTGCGGACCTGCCCGGAGGACGGCTTCTCGATCACTTCCTCGGCGGGAGCGGCCACGGCCTCAGGGCTGCTGAGGGTCGTCAGCGCCGTATGCACGCTGATGATCAGGCCCGGAAGCTCGGAAGCGGGGACTGAGTTGTTCGACACATAAGACGAGACGATGTCGCTCGCCAGTTCGACGAAATCGTTGAACGATTTCTGGTTTTCTTCTGTCATTCTGCTTGTCCGTTCCGTAGGCCCCCGGGCGCCAAAATCATACGTGATGCGCACCGATGCAAGAGAAGAATTCAAAAAACTACGCCAGGCTTGTGGGTATTAAGGACGGCACACTCAAGTCCAGCGTTGCCATTGAAGCGTAGAACGTTAAATGGAAGGCGGGCTCGCACGGTCCCGTGGTGTGTCATAGCTCAACTTTTCCGGCCCCGACCCGGAGCGTTACGGCAGCCGGAACGTCCTATAAGCGACGGACGGATCGAGAGTTTCGGCGCGACGTCCGCACTACGCACAACGGAGCGGAAGGACGATGCCGCACCGCACTCGCACCCCAAACCAACCCGCGAGACGCTGGACAGGAAACGAGTGACGCGTCGGCGCCTTAAGCACTCATATTCTTCGCTATACAACCTATGCGAGACGATCCGTCGCGCCGTCATCAAGCCTCGATTTGTATCGCGAAGTCCATTGAAGTCAGCGGTTTCAGGCGGGGGATGCCGTTCTTGTGAACATGGCGGTCGCTGCTCTCTTCGCCCGCCGGCCTCTGTTGACGGCGGCGCGTCCATGCTACGGGTCAAGCACAATGAAGTCCGCTCGTCCCATAGCGCTCTGGCTGGCGGCGGTGATCGTCATGATCGCCGCGGCGCTGATGCCGTCCGGCGCCCGCGCGCACGGTGCCCATGGGCAAGTCGTGGGTGAGCAAGACGTGCGTGAGCAAGGCGTGCGTGAGCAAGGCGTGCACGAGCACGTCGCTCAGGCGCCTGACCTCGCGATGGCCGGATCGGACCTCCGGCTCGCCGGTCCAGCGTCGATCGTTCGAGCGGACGCGATACCGGTGATCGAGCAATCCCGGATGGCCTGCGCCTGCCCGGCTTGCGCAGCCGGCGGTGTTTGCGGCCATGCGCCGTCGTCCTGCTGCGCCACCGGGCTCGCCCCGTCACCGGTCCCGGATCTTCCGCCGGCCGGCGCGCAGGCCTGTGCCCCTGCGCGGGACGGACCGCGTCTGTCGGGCATCGTGCCCGAGGCGCAGATCGAACCCCCCCGAACCCTCGCCTGACGCCCGATCCCCATCCGGTACGCTCCGTGCCGGGTGATGTCGTTGCTCATCTGGCGAAGGTTTCGTTCCCCATGACTATCCGTCTCGCGGCGGCGCTTCGGGCGCTGGCTGTCTTGCTCGCGCTTGCTGCCGCATCGGCAGCGGGCAGTGTCGCCCTGGCCCATGAGGGTCACAGCCACGGTGTCGAGGCGCCGGCCCTCCCCGCACAGACCACGCCGCGGGCCGAAGCGGCGTCGGCCAGCTTCGAACTCGTGGCGGTGGCGGCTGGCGACCGGATACGATTCTATCTCGATCGCTTCACCAGCAACGAGCCGGTCAACGGTGCCGAAATCACAATCGAGACGCCGGACGGTCCGGCCGAAACGCGGTCCGTCGGCGACGGCGTCTACGAGATCGCGTCCCCGTGGCTCGCCCGCGGTCAGCGATACGATCTGCTCGCCACCGTGACCGCCGACGGTACGACGGATGTGCTGGCCCTCGACCTGCAACTGCCCGAGCCGGCGGCGGCAGCGATGCCGGTCCAGGCCGAGGCGTCGGCGTGGCTCGCCAATCTCCGCCGTCATCTCACCCATCAAGGTCCGATCGGTGCGGCCGCCGGCGGATTCCTGCTCGGGCTCGCCGTCATCATGCTCGTGCGCTCGCGCCGGGCCCTCCCCGCCTTCGCGGTCCTGGCCCTGACCCTGACGCTTCTCCTCGGCACCGCCGCCCTCGCCCATGAGGGACATGATCACGAGAAAAATGGGCCCGGCGAAGGAGAGGCCGCTTCGGTCCAGGGCGTGGTCCTCACCGCGCCCACGGCTGTGTCCGTCGAGCGCGCCCGGCGCCTGCCGGGCGGCGCGGTGTTCGTCCCGAAATCGACGCAGCGCCTGCTCGCTTTGCGCACCGGCCTCACCGGCATTGCCGACCATCGCCGCACCATTGAATTGCCGGGGCGCGTCATCGCCGATCCGAATGCCAGCGGCGTCGTGCAATCGTCGGTCGGCGGCCGCCTCGCTCCCCCGCCCGGCGGCTTCCCGAATCTCGGCACACGGGTCCGCAAGGGTGAGGTGCTCGCCACCGTCACGCCGCCGGTCCAGGCGGTCGATCTCTCCGACATGCGCCAGACCCAAGGCGATCTCGACCAGCAGATCGCGATCACCACCCGCAAGGTCGCCCGCTACGAGCGCCTCGCCACGACCGGCGCGGTGGCGCAGACGGCTCTGGAAGACGCCCGCGCCGAGCTCACCGGCTTGAAGGACCGCCGCGCCGCCCTCGACACGATTCGCCGCGCGCCCGAAGAGCTGATCGCCCCGGTGGACGGCGTGGTCGCCGAGCGGGCGGCGGTGGCCGGTCAGATGGCGGCGGCGGGCACAATGGTGTTCCGCATCGTCGATCCGGACAAACTCTACGTCGAGGCGCTGAGCTTCGTCAGCCTGGAGCCCGGCGCCGCCGCGACCGCACGGCTGCCCGACGGGCGCACGCTGGCGCTGGCATCCCGCGGCGCCGGCCTCGCCGACCGCAACCAAGCGGTGCCGGTGCAGTTCGCGATCACCGGAAACGCTGAGGGTGTCCGGCTCGGTCAGTTCGTGACCGTGATGGCGCCGACCGGCGAGACTATCGGCGGATTGGCAGTACCTCGGGCGGGGGTCGTCCGCACCGAGAGCGGCGCGGTGGTCTACGAGCACGTCTCCGCCGAGCGGTTCGAGCCGCGGCCCGTGCGGGTCGAGCCGCTGGATGCCGATCAGGTGATCGTGGCCGGCGGCCTCGGCGCCGGCCGGCGCGTCGTGGTGCAGGGCGCCGAACTGCTCGATCAGGTCCGCTGAGGGAAGACGCGCCATGTTCGCCCTTCTCGTCCGCGGCGCCCTGCTCAACCGGGTGCTGGTCCTGGCGCTCTGTCTCGGCCTGGTGCTGGCCGGCGGCCTCGCGCTCACGCGCCTGCCCGTCGATGTGCTGCCCGATCTCAACCGCCCCACCGTCACGGTGATGACGGAAGCCGAGGGCTATGCCCCGCCGGAGGTGGAGCAGCTCGTCACCTATCCCATCGAGACGCGGATGAACGGCCTGCCCGGCGTCACCCGAGTCCGCTCGGTGTCGAGTGCCGGGCTCTCCATCGTCACCGTCGAATTCGGCTGGGACACCGACCTCTACCGCGACCGCCAGTTCGTGGCCGAACGCCTCGCCCTGGTGCGCTCCGAGCTGCCGGCGGGCGTCGTCCCACAGATGGGCCCGGTCGCCTCGATCATGGGCGGCATCCTGCTCGTTGCCGTCACGAGTGAGACATCGGACCCGATGCAGGTCCGTGAGACGGCCGACTTCATCCTGCGCCCGCGCCTGCTGTCGATTCCCGGCGTCGCGCAGGTGATCCCCATCGGCGGCGAGGTGCGCCAGTTCCGCGTCAGCCCCAATCCGGCGGCGATGCGGGCGCTCGGCGTGAGCAACGAGGCGCTCGTCACCGCTTTGTCCGGCTTCGGTACCAATGCCGGCGGCGGGTTTGCCGACGCCAACGCCCGCGAGATCCTGATTCGCAATATCGGCCGCACACTGAGCCTGGAGGACCTACGCAACCTCGTGATCCCGACCGGCCCGCAGGGCGCGACCGCGGCAGCCGACCTACCCGGCACCGGCAACCCGGCGATCGAGGGTCGGGTCTATCTGCGCCAGATCGCCGAAGTCGCGTTCGCGGCGCGGCCCAAGCGCGGCGATGGCGGTTATCGCGGCGAACCGGCGGTGATCCTCTCGGTCGAGAAGCAGCCCGGCATCGATACCGTGCGCCTGACGCGTGACGTCGAGGCGGCGCTCAAGGAGGTCGCCCCCACCCTGCCGAAAGGCATGGATGCTCAGAAAATCCTGTTCCGGCAGGCGGACTTCATCGAGACATCGCTCGCGAATGTCGAGCGGGTGCTGATGGAGGCGGTCGCGGTGGTGGCCGTGGTGTTGTTCGCCTTCCTGATGAACGCGCGCACGACGCTGATCTCGCTCACCGCGATTCCGGTCTCGATCCTGGCCACGGCGCTGGTGTTCTGGCTCCTGGGCTTCTCGATCAACACCATGACGCTCGGCGGGCTCGCCATCGCCATCGGCGAACTGGTCGATGACGCGGTGGTCGATGTCGAGAACATCTTCCGCCGGCTGCGCGAGAACCGGGCCGAGGGCTCGCCCCGCAGCGTGTTCGACGTGGTGGTGGCCGCCTCCAGTGAGGTTCGCTCCGGTATCGTCTACGCCACTGCGATCATCGTGCTCGTCTTCGTGCCGCTGTTCGCGCTCTCCGGTATCGAGGGCCGGCTCTTCGCGCCGCTCGGCCAAGCCTATATCGTCGCGATACTGGCGAGCCTGCTCGTCTCCGTCACCCTGACGCCGGTTCTCGCCTCCTGGCTGCTGCCGGGCATGAAGAGCCTGACCGAGCGCGAACCGCTCCTGGTGCGGCGGCTCAAGGCCGGCAACGCGGCTTTGCTCAAGGTCGCGCTGGCTCATCCGCGGGTGCTGATGACCAGCATCGCCCTCTGCGTCGTCGCGGCGGGTATCGCGGCCGCGCATCTGCCGCGCGCCTTCCTGCCGACCTTCAACGAGGGCTCGCTCACCATCAACGTGACGTTCCGACCCGGCATCTCGCTCGCCGAGAGCAGCCGCGTCGGCGCCATCGCCGAGCGGTTGGTGCTGGACGTGCCGGAGGTCGCCACCGTCGGGCGCCGCACCGGCCGCGCCGAACTCGACGAGCACGCGGAAGGCGTCCACTCCTCCGATCTCGAAGTGCGGCTGAAGGCCGGCCGCCCCCGCGAAGCGGTGATCGCCGAGATCCGCGAGCGGCTCGCGGTTCTGCCGGTGACGGTCAATGTCGGCCAGCCGATCTCGCACCGGCTCGACCATATGCTCTCGGGCGTGCGCGCCGAGATCGCTCTGAAGCTGTTCGGCGACGACCTCGACAGCCTGCGCGCCGCGGCCGAGGGCGTCCGCGAGCGGATTGCAGCGTCGGTGCCCGGCGTCACCGATCTTCAGGTCGAGCGGCAGGTGCGCATCCCGCAGCTCGACATCCGGGTCGATTACGGCCGCGCCGCGCTCTACGGCGTCTCGCCCTCGACTGTGGTCGAGACCATCGCCCGGCTCGCCAAACGGTCGCACGCTCTCGACCATTGCCGACGGGCCGCGCCGCTTCGACGTCACCCTGCGCCTGCCCGAGGCCCAGCGCAGCCCGCAGGCGCTCGGCGACCTCCTGATCGAGACGCCGTCGGGCTGGGTGCCGGCCCGCGAGATCGCCGACATCCGCGAGACCGACGGGCCGAACCAGATCCTGCGCGAGAACGGGCGGCGGCGCATCGTGGTGCAGGCCAATTCCGACGGCCGCACCGATATGGCGGCCATCATCGCCGGCATCCGCCGCGTGCTCGACGAGACGCGCCTGCCCGAGGGCGTGAGCGCCCGGCTGGAGGGCAGCTACGAGGCGCAAGGCGAGGCCGCGCGCACCATCGGCGGGCTCAGCCTCGTGTCGCTCGCCCTCGTCTTCGCCCTGCTGCACGGGCGCTACCGCTCGGTGCCGCTGGCCCTGATCGTGATGGGCAACGTACCGCTCGCGCTGATCGGCAGCGTGCTCGCCCTGTGGATCGCCGACCTGCCGCTGTCGGTCGCCTCGATGATCGGCTTCGTCACGCTCACCGGCATCGTCGCCCGCAACGGCATCCTCAAGATCAGCCACATGCTGAACCTCGCCCGCGACGAAGGCCTGGCCCTCGGCCCTGCCCTCGTCACCCGGGCGAGCCTGGAGCGGATGACGCCGGTGCTGATGACGGCTCTGTCGGCCGGCATCGCCCTGGTGCCGCTCCTGATCGACGGGACGGCGCCGGGCAAGGAGATCCTGCACCCCGTCGCCGTGACGATCTTCGGCGGCCTGATGAGCGCGACCCTGCTCGACGCCGTGCTCACCCCCGTCCTCGTCCTGATGTTCGGGCGGGGCGCCTTCGCGCGGCTTCATGCCCCGGCCGGAGCCGACGCGCTGCACGCACCCGTGCGTGAAGCCTTTTGAACCAACCGCATTCAAGGAGACGATCGATGAACCGCGCGATGTCCTGCGCCGTGCTGGCACTGACCCTGCTGGCCGCACCCGCGAGCGCTCAGCGCGACCATGACCATCCGGCTGGGCCCCATGGCGGCCGGGTCGAGGATGCGGGCCCGTGGCACGCCGAACTCGTGACGCGAGCCGAGACTGTCTCGGTCTACCTCACCGATGGCGACGGCAAGCCCCTGCCGGCCGAGGGGTTCAAGGCAGTCGCCATCCTCAAATCCAACGCCAAGGCCGCCCGCATCTTGCTCAGCCCCGAGGGCAACCGGCTGGCCGGCAAGGCCGAGGCGGCCCTGGGGGACAGTCCCAGCGGCGCGGTGCGCATCACCGGACCGGGCGGCGTCACCGCCAGCGCCCGCTTCGACTGATTTTCGTCCGCGATCCAGGAGCCTTCTCGATGTCGAAAACAATCCCCGCGGTTCTCGTCGCCTGCATTTTGGCCGGCACGGCCCTCGCCCAGGACCCGCACCACCATCACGGGCAGGCTCAACCGGACCCGAAGGCCGCGGCGAAGGATAGTGCAGCAACTAAGGCGTATCGCGATGCCGATGCCCGCATGCATCGTGAGATGGACATCCGTTACACCAACGACGTCGATCTCGATTTCGTGCGCGGGATGATCCCGCACCATCGCGGCGCAGTCGAGATGGCGAAGATCGCCCTCGAACACTCGAAGGATCCCGAGATCCGCAAGCTCGCCGAAGACATCGTGAAGGCGCAGGATACGGAAATCGCGCAGATGGAAGCCTTCCTTAAGCGCAAGCAGGCCACCGATCACCGCTAAGAGGCTGTTGCTGATCCCCTCCGGAGATCATGACGTTTCTACCAGTTGAACCGCTCGGCTTCGAAGCACGGCGCAGCGCTTCCCCGCTCGACCGATGCCACGGCATCGACCGTGCGGGATGCTTCGAGGCCGAGCTTTCGCGCGGGACCTCAATGTGAGGGCCAACGAAAGCACTGAATCATTGTGGCGCAACGATCGCCGGAGCGGGAGCGGTGCTTGGAGAAGCAGCGCCTGTATTAAGGCCGAGCGATCGCTCTCAATAAAAATTGAGGTGTATTGGTCTGATTTGAAAGCGCCTGTCTTGTTTGAAGACATTTCGATCGACGGGCGATCAATCAAGTGCATATGCTGAAATCCCCGTCCACCCTTCGAAAATGATCGTCGCCAGCACGTCTGCTATTTGCCGCTCACCGCCCTGCTCCAATGGAAGGCAGGTCGCTCCAAGTCCGCCATTCCGATCCGGCTGTCCGACGGCTGCTGGGTCCGTTCGCAATGGAGATCGCGGCCCTCGTTCGGGCGCCACGCCGTCCCGCAGGTTCGCTGACATTGATGATCACCTGCTGCTCTTGTCGTCGATGTACGATCAGGGTCGTTCAGTGAAGTGCAGTCCAATTTAATCCTCACCAATCGCAATCGATTTTCATCCCTCAATCACGTCTAGTTTATCGGCGGAAGGTGCCGTTGCGCACCAAGCAATCGATCTGCCAGGATTAAATCAAAAGTATATCGTCGTGATAAAACGCACTTTCAAAATATAATTCACGGAATTACTGTCTTCTTGCGACACCTGAAGAAGACGAAAAAAAATTCGCCACTCAGGGATTACGAGAGGATGTTCAATATGAAGCGGATTGTGACACTCGGTCTCCTGGCGGCTGCGGCCGTTGCTTTGCCGCTCACGGCGCAGGCGCAGGATGGTGGAAACGGCAGCCGCCAGCAGGCCGGCGGCGGCTTCATGAGCAGCTACGTGGACGATCCCTACCACGACCCCCGTTCGCTCCACTCGCAGCGTGCAGGCTCGGGCCAGATCCTCGGCGCGCCGATGCTGAGCGAGAACGCCGGCGCCAAGGGTGGCGACATTCGCCCCGCCGCCCGTCTGGGCACCGTGCAGACGCATTGGTCCGCCGGCACCGCGCCGCGCCGCGTGCGCTAACCAAGGCTTGTCCGCCGGCGGCGCTCGAACCGCGCTGCCGGCCACGTCCTCACCACCCGATATCCGGCCGCCCCGACTCGGGCCGCCCGGATCTCCCGGACGACACCGTACCGGCTCACACCTCGTCGCAGCCTTTGCGACAGCGCAGGCAGCCTTGTGCCTGCCGGAGGCGCCGGCATCACCGCGTCTCGCCCAATCAGACTTCGCGGATCGACAGGCGTGATGCGCGTGTCATCCAGCCAGCATCTCATGCGTCCCGGCGTGTCGGCTCACGCGTGGTGACAGCGGGGTTTGACGTGGACGGCATCATCCAAGGTCTGTCGAACTTCCGGGGAACGGTCTTTCCGGGCCAGCAGCAGATGTATCAGCGGCTGGTGCGCGACGGTCAGCAGCCCAAGGCGCTCATGATCGCCTGCGCCGATTCCCGCGTCTCGCCCGAGCACATCACGCAGTCCGGTCCGGGCGATCTGTTCGTATGCCGGAATGCCGGCAACATCGTCCCGCCCTTCTCGCAGCAGAACGGCGGCGTGTCCTCCGCGATCGAGTACGCGGTCGTCGCCCTCGGCGTGCTGGACATCGTGATCTGCGGTCATTCCGATTGCGGCGCCATGAAGGGCCTCATGAATCCCGAGGCGCTGGGCAACATGCCCAACGTGGCGGCGTGGCTGCGCCACAGCCATGCGGCGAAACAGATCGTCTGCGAGGCCTATCCCGAGGGCATGGACCCGAAGGAGCGCCACCGCGCCGTCGCCCTGGAGAACGTCGTGGTGCAACTCAACCATCTGCGCACCCACCCGAGCGTGGCGACGGCTCTGGCTCGCGGCAAGCTGCGCCTGCACGGCTGGTTCTTCGAAATCGAGAGCGGCCAGGTGCTCGCCTATTGCGGCGAGCGCAGCCGCTTCATCCCCATCGACGAAGCCACGGGTGTCCCCGTCGCCCAGGCTTCGGCGTCGCGGATCGCCACACCGGAATTCGCCGGCCCTCATGCTGGTCCCCATGCCAGCCCCCATGCCGGGCCCGAACCCATCCCCCACGCTATCGCAGCGGAGTAGATTTTTGCTATGCGCGCCTCCCTCGCCCGGCTGATGCCATCGACCATCGGCCGGGACCTTCCGGCCTCCTTCGTCGTCTTCCTCGTGGCGATGCCCCTCTGCATGGGCATCGCCATGGCCTCCGGTGTGCCCGCCGAGCGCGGCCTCATCACCGGCATCATCGGCGGTATCGTCGTCGGCTTCCTCGCCGGCTCGCCGCTTCAGGTCAGCGGCCCAGCCGCGGGCCTTGCCGTCATCGTCTTCGAGTTCGTGCGTGAGCACGGCATCGACGCGCTCGGGCCGGTCCTCGTCGCGGCGGGCGCCATCCAGCTTCTCGCCGGGGCGCTCCGGGTCGGCGGCTGGTTCAGGGCGATCTCGCCAGCGGTCGTGCACGGCATGCTCGCCGGCATCGGCATTCTGATCGTGCTGGCCCAGATCCACGTGTTGACCGACGCCCTGCCCAAGGCCAGCGGTCTCGATAACCTCGTCGCCATCCCCGCCGCGTTCTTCAACTTCGTCTCCGGTCCGGACGGCAACCGCCCCGGGGCCGTGATCATCGGCCTTGCCACCATCGTTGCGATGATCGGCTGGGAGAAGATCCGTCCGGCCAAGCTCAAGCTGATTCCCGGTGCGCTCATGGGCGTGCTGGCCGGCACCGTCGTGGCCGTCGTCGGCAGCATGGACGTCAAGCGCGTCGAGGTGCCGGAGAACATCTTCTCCGCCGTGACCATGCCGGGAATGGGCGACTGGAGCCGCTTGGCCGAGCCGGCGATGATCCTGATGGCGGTCACCCTCGCAGTCATCGCCAGCGCGGAGAGTCTGCTCTCGGCGGCGGCGGTGGACCGGATGCATGACGGCCCGCGCACGCAGTACAACCGCGAACTCGGGGCCCAGGGCATCGGCAACATCCTCTGCGGCCTCGCGGGCGGCCTGCCGATGACCGGTGTCATCGTCCGGTCCTCGGCCAACGTCCAGGCGGGTGCGGCGACGCGCGCCTCCACCATCCTGCACGGGAGTTGGATCCTCGCCTTCCTTCTGGTCCTACCGATGGTGCTGAAGGTCGTGCCGACCGCCTCCCTCGCCGGCATCCTCGTGGTGACGGGCTGGCGCCTCGTGAGCCCCGCCCACGCCTTCCACCTGCACGAGCGTTACGGCCTGCCCACCGCCGCGATCTGGTTGGCGACCATGGTGATGGTCGTCGCGACCGACCTGTTGACCGGCGTTCTCACGGGCCTTGCGCTCAGCCTGCTCCAGGTGATCCCGCACTACCTGCGTGGTCCGCTCAAGATCGAGGGCGGCGCGTCGCAGACGGTGCAAGGCGGAGCGGTTCAGGGCGTGCCGGAACTGCGGCTCTCGGGTTCGGCGACCTTCCTCCAACTGCCGCATCTCAATGCGGCGCTGGAGCGGACGCCGGAAGGTTCGCCGATCCGTCTCGCAGCGCAGGATCTGCGCCACGTCGATCACACCTGCCTGGAGATGATGCGGGAATGGGCGACGCGGCGGGCCAAAACCGGGTCCAGGGTCGAGGTGGTCGGCGGCGGCGCGAGCGGCCTGCACCACAGCCTCGCGATGGTCGCCCACGCCGCGCCGAAGGACTGACGGCAAGCACAAAGGCGTCGACCCGAACGCCGCCACCCGGCTTTCGGGTCGAAGATCCGGAACGAGAAAAGGCCGGTGCCGCTCATCGCGGTACCGGCCTTTTCGTTTGCTGAGTCTTCTCTTCGCAGCGTTGGCACCCGCAAGCGGGCAAAGCCCTACGCGGCCGGCGAACTCTGCGGACCGCCGACGCGCTGGGCCGCTTCGAACCGGTTGAGGAAGCGGGGCTCCTTCTCCGGGGCGATGCGGATCGTCAGCGCGATCGCGCCGCCGGTCTCGGATTGGCGATCGAGAACCTCGGCGTTCTCGTAGAGCCAGTTGAGCGCAGCGCCGTCCTCGGGCGGAAGCGTCACGGCGAAGGTCGAGCGCGCCCGCGCCACCTGCCCCTCGATCCGCTCGGTGAGTTCCGGAAGACCTTCCCCCGTCAGCGCCGAGACGAGAATCGGTGCCGGCCCGGCCCCGAGATGCGCGGCGCTGAGATTAAGCAGACGGGTGCGCTCGCCCTCGTCGAGGAGGTCGGCCTTGTTCCACACCTCGATGATCCGCTCCGCATCCGCCTCGATCCCGAGTTCGCGCAGCACGCCCTCGACATCCTCGGCCTGGGCCTGGGTGTCGCCATGCGAGACGTCGCGCACGTGGAGCAGGATGTCCGCCTCGATCACGTCTTCCAGCGTGGCGCGGAAGGCGGCGATCAGGGAGGTCGGCAGGTCGGAGATGAAGCCCACCGTGTCGGAGAGAATCACCGTCTCGCCGTGCGGCAGCTTGGTCGCCCGCGCGGTCGGGTCGAGGGTGGCGAACAGCATGTCCTGCGCCCGCACCTCGGCCTTGGTCAGGGCATTGAACAGGGTCGACTTGCCGGCATTGGTGTAGCCGACCAGCGCCACGATCGGATACGGCACCCGCGCGCGGCTCTTGCGGTGGAGGCCGCGGGTGCGGGTCACGGCTTCGAGGTCGCGCTCGATCCGGGTCATCCGCTCCTGGATCATCCGCCGATCGGCCTCGATCTGGGTCTCACCGGGGCCGCCGAGGAAGCCGAAGCCGCCGCGCTGCCGCTCCAAGTGGGTCCATGACCGCACGAGGCGAGACTTCTGATAGGCGAGATGGGCGTGCTCGACCTGGAGCGTGCCCTCGCGGGTCGAGGCGCGCCGGCCGAAGATCTCGAGGATCAGGCCGGTGCGGTCGATGACCTTGGCGCCCCAAGCCTTTTCGAGGTTGCGCTGCTGCACCGGCGAGAGCGCGCAATCCATCACCACGAGGCCGATCTCCTCGGCCTTGATGAGCCCGGCGATCTCCTCGACCCAGCCCTTGCCGAGATAGGTCGAGGGACGCGGGCGCTGGATATGCACCGAGATCGCCCGGGTGACGTCGAGTTCGATGGCGGCCGCCAATCCGACGGCTTCGTCGAGCCGCGCTTCGTCCGAGCGCACGGTCTCCGTCTGTCCGGGGGCCAGCCGCTGAGCGGCGCGTGTGAGATAGGGGCCGAGAACCAGCGTGCGGGTCGCGGCGGCGATCTCGCCCTCGGGGGCGGCCTTCGCCTGCAGGCGTGCTTCGCCGGGCGGAAGGATTTCAGTCATGGCGTCTCCGTGTCATCGTTCCCTTATGTCGGAACGATGACGCCATTTTACATCCGCTGGCTTCCGCAAATGACGGGAACCGGCCCGCTTCGCGCGTTCAGGCCTTTTCAGGAGCCGTTTCGTCGGGCTCGAACAGTTGCACCGGATGGCCCGGCATGATCGTCGAGATTGCGTGCTTGTACACGAGCTGCGAGTGCCCGTCCCTGCGAAGAAGAACGCAGAAGTTGTCGAACCACGTCACGACACCTTGAAGCTTGACGCCATTGACGAGGAAGATCGTCAGCGGGATCTTGTTCTTGCGGACATGATTCAGGAACGTGTCCTGGAGGTTCTGAGCGCGCTCGCCCGCCATTTCTTTTTATCCTTAGTTTCGAGACCCGCGCCACGGATCAGCACGATCCCGTGGCTGAAGCGCGGGGCGGCGCTCTCACGTGTTGGGACCGCTTTGCCGGGCCATTTCTATTACAGGGCGAAGCTTGCCGCGATGCAAGAGGCCCCCCGCAGCGCAAAGCGTCAATATCCACCCCTTGCAACTGCTCCCACCGCTCATTCGCCCACCGAGCCTGCGGCGGCCGATTGAGCGTCCGTCACGACACGCCCGCCGCGCCGCCGTGCCCGGGGGCAGGCGATCGACGAGCGCGCGGTTCGCGAGGGATGTCTTACGGGCCGATGCCGAGCGACTTCAGCTTCCGGTGGAGCGCCGAGCGCTCCATGCCGATGAATTCGGCCGTGCGGGAGATGTTGCCGGAGAAGCGTGCGATCTGCGCGATGAGATATTCCCGCTCGAAGATCTCGCGGGCCTCGCGCAGGGCCAGGCTCATCAGCTTCTCGCCGCCCGCACCCGTCGGCGTCGTCGGCACCAGCGCGCCGATCTCGGTCGGCAGCATCTCGGAGGTGACGTCCTGATCCGGATCGCTCTGGGTCAGGATCATCAGCCGCTCGACGTTGTTGCGCAGCTGGCGGACGTTGCCGGGCCAGTCGTGCGACTGGAGCACCGCCATCGCGTCCTCGGCGATGCGCCGCCGCGGCAGGCCGGTGGCGGCCGAGATCTGCTCCATAAAGAAGGTGATGAGCTCCGGCACGTCCTCACGCCGCTCGGCCAGCGAGGGAATGCGGATCGGCACCACCGAGAGGCGGTGGAACAGGTCCTCGCGGAAGCGCCCGGCGGCGATCTCCTCCGTCAGGTCGCGGGACGAGGAGGAGATGATGCGCACATCGACATGGACGCGGGCCGTGCCGCCGACGCGCTGGAAGTTCTGATCCACGAGGACACGCAGAATCCGGCTCTGCGTTTCCTTCGGCATGTCGGCGACTTCGTCGATGTAGAGCGAGCCGCCATGCGCCTCCTCCAGGGCACCGACGCGCCGCACCCGGCCTTCGCCGCCCTCGACGCCGAACAGCTCGGCTTCCATCGTTTCCGGCGTGATCGTCGCCGCGTTGATGACGACGAAGGGCCCGCTCGCCCGCGAGGAGGCGGCGTGCAGGGTGCGCGCCGAGAGTTCCTTGCCGGCGCCCGGCGCGCCCGAGATCATCACGCGGGCGTTGGTCGGCGCCACGCGCTCGATGGTCTGGCGGAGCTGGTTGACCGCAACCGAGCCGCCGACGATGCGGCTGGCTTGGCCCGAGCGGACCTTGAGGTCGCGTACCTCGCGCTTGAGGCGCGAGGCCTCCAGCGCCCGCTCGGCGACGAGGATCAGGCGGTCTGCCTTGAACGGCTTCTCGATGAAGTCGTAGGCGCCGGATTTGATCGCCGCCACCGCGGTCTCGATGTTGCCGTGGCCCGAGATCATCACCACCGGCAGGTCCGGGTGGCCCGCCTTGATGAGGTCGAGCACCTGCAAGCCGTCGAGGCGCGAGCCCTGGAGCCAGATGTCGAGGAAGACGAGGTGGGGCCGGCGCGATTCGATCGCGGCCAGCGCCTCGTCGGACCCGGCCGCGGTTCGGGTGCGATGCCCCTCGTCGTCCAGGATACCCGCGACCAGATCGCGGATGTCGGCCTCGTCGTCGACGATCAGGATGTCGGCGCTCATGGCTGCACCTCCGCGACGCGTCGCGCTTCCATGGCGTCCTCCGTATTCTTATCCATCGTTGTCCTGTCACGCGCGCCCGGTGCCGCGGAGCGATCCCGCTCCTGTCCCGCACCGGTCCCGGAATTCCGTTCGTCCGGCCGTCCGACTTCCCGCGGCAGCCGCATGCGGACCTGTCCGCCGCGCCCCTCCGGGTTGTCGTTCAGCTCGATCCCCCCGCCATGCTCTTCGAGCACCTTGGAAACGATCGCGAGTCCGAGGCCGGTCCCGCCCTCGCGGGTCGTCATATAGGGTTCGAGCAAGCGCTGGCGCCCCTCTGCCGGAAAGCCTTTTCCGTTATCGGTGACTTCGATCACCACGAACGCCTCTTCGACCACCAGCGTCAGGGCGACCCGGCCCTTGCCGCCATCGGCCGTCAGCACGTCCTCCGGCACCGCCTGAACCGCCTCGACGGCGTTCTTGAGGATGTTGGTGAGCGCCTGGGAGAACAGCCGCACGTCGAAGGCGGCGACGACGCGGCCCTTCTCGTCGGCACCGACCGTGTCGAAGGGGAAATCGAGGTCGGGATGCGCCATGCGCAGCATGAATAGGTTCTGGCGCGCGATCTCAGCCAGATCCTGCTGCGTAATCGCGGGCTTCGGCATCCGGGCGAAGGAGGAGAACTCGTCCACCATCCGCTTGATCTCGTCCACCTGCCGCACGATCGTGGCGGTACACTGCTCGAACACGTCCTTGTCGGTCGTGATCACTTTTCCGTACTTGCGCCGGATGCGCTCGGCCGAGAGCTGGATCGGGGTCAGCGGGTTCTTGATCTCGTGGGCGATGCGGCGGGCGACGTCGGCCCAGGCCGAGGTGCGCTGCGCCGTGACGAGATCGGTGATGTCGTCGAGCGTCACGACGTAGCCGCGCGCCTCGCCCTGCGCCTGCTCGCTGGTGACGCGGACGGCAATCGTGCGCTCGCGGCCGCCGCGTACGAGCTGGATCTGCTGCTGCAGCGCGCGGTGGCGCCCCTCGGCTTCCGGAAACAGTGCGGCGATCTCCGGCACGACATTCGTCAGCGGCTGCCCGACGAGCTCCTTGGCCGTGAGGCCCAGCGTCCGCTCCGCGCCCGGATTGGCGATGGTGATGACGCCGTCGGCATCGACGCCGAGCACGCCGGGTGAGACGCCCGACAGCACGGCCTCGGTGAAGCGGCGGCGGCGGTCGATCAGGTCGTTGGCCGCGCGCAAGCCATCGTGCTGGCGGCGCAGCTCCTGCGTCATCGTGTTGAAGCTCTCGCCGAGATGGGCGAGATCGCCGTCGGATTTCCGCGCCGGCACCCGGGCGTAGAAATTGCCGGCGGCGACCTCGTCGGCGGCGTTGATGAGCCGCCGGATGGGGGCGACGAAACGGTTGGCGAAGTTCAGCCCGAACCAGACCGCCGAGAGCAGCGTGATCAGGGCGATCAGGATGAAGACCGAGGCGAAGGCGATCTGCACGTAGCGGCGCAGTTCGTCGAAGGTCAGGTATTCGGCCGCCGCGGCACGGGCGACACCGGGAAAGTCGATGGCGAGCTGGCTCACCTCACGCTGCACCAGCAGCACGGCGTTGTCGTAGGCCGGCATCCGCATCAGGGCGGCGAAGACCCGCCCCTCATTCGGCAGCAGGCAGATCGGGTCGCTCGATTTCGCCGCGTCCTCGAAGGCCGCGGCCGAGGGCAGCCGCGTCTGCTTGAGCACGTCGATATTGGCGCGCGCCACCACCTCGTTCGGCCCGCGCATGATCTTGACGATCGGCAGGCCGAGCGCCTGGGCGCGGGTGGTCATGAAGCCCTCGAACCACTCGCGGTTCACATCGAAATTCGGCCGCGCCCGCGTCAGGTCGTCGGCGAAGATGCGGATTTCGCGGGCGAGCGATTGGCAGTGATTCTCCTGATAGGCGTCCGCGACCTGCACCGATTTCAGCACCACGTCACGGACGCGGTCGGTGAAGCCGAGCGACAGGCCGACATCGATCGTCACCGAGGCGACGATGGCGAGCAGGATGGTCGGCAGGATCGCGATTAGGCTGAACAGGCCGACGATGCGGGTGTGCAGCCGCGCCACCGAGGCGTGCGTGCGCCGGGCATGCAGGAAGACCCGCGCCTCCCAGGCGATCACGACGACCAGCGCGAGAACCAGCGCGGCGTTGACCGAGAGCAAGGCTACGCCAGTCGTCGGCGTCCGCGTGATCTGGATGATGCCGGCGAGGATGAGGAAGGTGACCGAGGCCGAGATCAGCGCCGTGAGCACCACTGCCGCGCCGATCCAGCCCGGCCCGCGCGGGGGCGAGTCGAACCGGCGCGCGACCGCCTCGGCACCGTCCTCGGGGGACGGGGCATCGGACGGCACGTTTTCAGAACGTCGCGACAGCAGCGGCATCACTGATGCGGGGCCACATCAGTGTGGCGAAATTAATACGAATCAGCCCGGATGAGGATCCGATCAGGCGGCCAGGGTGCCCCAGCGGCGCAGGTCGCGGAACCGCCGCCCGTCCGAAAAACGCACCGTCACGCTCTCGGAAAGCCGGCCGGCGGCTTCGACCCGGAGGGTCTCCGGCCGTTCCAATTCGTCGGCCCGTTCCAGGGCTGCGGCGACCGACATCGGCACCGGATCGGCGCCACCGAATGCGCGCCACCATTGCACCGCCTTCTCGCGGGCATGGCCGGAATGTTCGAGGCAGACCTCGACCCGGCAGCCGCCGCCTCGCCAGCGCAGCGCGACTTCGAGCCGGTCCGGGCCGGAGCCGCCGGGGCCGCGGTCGAGGCGCCAGCCCACGACCTCGCGCCAGGGGCAGATCGATTCGGACAGGATCGGCATGGCGTCCTCCGCGCTCGCAGCGTGGGGTGCCTCCTCGTCCTCCGGTTCGGGCTCCACCCAGCAGGCTTCGCAGGTGCTGGCGTTGAGCGCGATCAGCGCGCCGCAGCCGGGGCAGGGTTTGGCCCGCGCCATTCCCAACGCCGCCGGCCCGAGCGCGACGCTGCGGGCGGTCACCGCGTCCACGGGGCCGTGCATCCGCACCAGTCCGGCATAATCGAGCACGATCGCATCCGACTTGCCCGGCGCCCGGCGCAGGGCCCGGCCGACCTGCTGCACATAGAGCCCGGCTGATTGGGTCGGGCGCAGCAGGGCGATGAGATCGACCTCCGGCACGTTGAAGCCGGTGGAGAGCACGCCGACCGAGACGAGGCAGCGGATCTTTCCGGCGCGGAAATCGCGCACCATCCGGTCTCGCTCGCGCTTGCCGGTCTCGGCCGTGACGGTCTCGCAGGAGATCCCTTCCGCCCGGATCGCGTCGCGCACGGACGCCGCGTGCGCGAGCCCAGCGCAGAAGGCGAGCCACGCCCGCCGTTCGCGGCCATAGCCAACCATCTCCTCGACCGCCGCGCGGGTGATCCATTCGCGGTTGACCGCCGCCTCCAGCGCCGAGGGGATGTAGTCGCCGCCGCGCTTCGGCACCCCCGACACGTCGAGGGCGAGCGCGGTCGCCTTGCAGATCAGGGCCGCCAGAAAGCCCTGGTGGATCAGGTCGCCGACCAGCGATTCGTAGACGATCCGCTCGAACACCCGGCCCTCACCCTCGTCGAGCCGGCCGGTATCGAGCCGGTAGGGCGTGGCGGTGAAGCCCGCGACCTTGAGATCCGGGTTGCCGGCCCGCGCCGCCGCGAGGAAGCGGCCGTAGCCGGTCTCGCTCGCGCGGGCCACGAGATGGGCCTCGTCGATCACGATGAGGTCGATGGAGCCGAACAGCTCGGCCCGGTCACGCACGGATTGGATCGAGCAGAAGGTGACTTGCGTGTGCGCCTCGCGCCGGCCGACGCCGGCGGAGAAGATGCCGGCGGGCGCCTCGGGCCAGTACGCCAGCAACTCGCCGTGGTTCTGCACCACGAGTTCGCGGACATGGGTGAGGACGCAGATCCGCGCCCCCGGCGCCCGATCCAGCCATTCGCGGATCAGCGCGGCGATGACGAGCGCCTTGCCGGCTCCGGTCGGCAGCACGACGAGGCCGGGCCCGCCGCCCTGGTCCCAATGACAATCGAGCGCGTCGAGGGCGGCGCGCTGGTACTCGCGAAGGCGCAGCATGGCGCGCCTTTAGCGAAGCGCGGCCGTGGAGAACAGAGGAGAAACGCGACAGTCTTGTTCGGCGTGCGCCGCTGGATCGCGAGCGTCAGGTGAAGCGATCCAAGCGACGTCCCCAGATGGAGCGCGTCACCGCGAGGTGCGAAACACCTGCAGATCGAGATCGCGCACCTTCTTGCGCAGGGTGTTGCGGTTGACGCCCAGCAGCTCGGCCGCACGGATCTGGTTGCCGCGGGTGGCCGCCAGCGCCGCGCCGATCAGCGGACCTTCGATCTCGCGCAGGATGCGGTGGTAGAGGCCGGGCGGGGGAAGCGTATCGCGATACCCCGAGAAGTAGTCGGCGAGGTGCCGTTCGACCGCACCGGAGAGCGTCTCGCTATCGGAGGCTCCGTTCGCGTTCTTGCGGGCTGCGCCGTTGCCGTTGGCCGCGGGCTGGGCGAGCGGCAGGGTGTCGAGTTCCGCCTCGATGACCGGGCCGGTGATGGTCTCCTGCGGGTAGAGCGCGGCCAGCCGCCGGACGAGGTTTTCCAGCTCGCGCACGTTGCCGGGCCAGCGATAGCGCTTCAGCCGCTCCATTGCGTCCGCGTCGAGGGTCTTTCGGGTCAGGCCCTCGCGCTCCACCAGGACGAAGAAGTGGCGGATCAGGTCCGGCACGTCTTCCGAGCGCTCGCGCAGCGCCGGCAGGCGCAAGGGCACGACGTTGAGGCGGAAGAACAGGTCCTCCCGGAAGATTCCCTGCTGGATCGAGACGCGCAGATCCTTGTTGGTCGCGGCGATGATGCGGACGTTGGTCTTGATCGGCACGCGCCCGCCGACGGTGGTGTACTCGCCCTGCTGAAGCACGCGCAGCAGCCGAGTCTGCGCCTCCATCGGCATGTCGCCGATCTCGTCGAGGAACAGCGTGCCGCCCTCCGCCTGCTCGAACCGGCCGGCCGAGCGCGAGAGCGCGCCGGTGAAGGCGCCCTTCTCGTGGCCGAACAGCTCCGATTCGATCAGATCGCGGGGAATCGCCGCCATGTTCACGGGCACGAACGGCCCGGTGCGGCGGCGGCCGTAATCGTGCAGCGCGCGGGCGACCAACTCCTTGCCGGTGCCGGACTCGCCCGTGATCATCACGGTGAGGTCGGTCGGCATCAGGCGGGCGAGCGCCCGGTAGATCTCCTGCATAGCCGGCGAGCGGCCGACCAGCGGGATGTCCTCGTTCTCCGGTCCGGCGCCGGGCGCAGGCGTCCCGCGGGGGCGTGACAGTGCCCGGCCGACGATCGCGATCAGCTCCTTCAGGTCGAAGGGCTTTGGGCAGGTACTCGTAGGCGCCGCGCTCGGAGGCGCGGATCGCGGTCATGAAGGTGTTCTGCGCGCTCATCACGATGATCGGCAGTTCCGGCCGGACGCGCTTGATGCGCGGCAGCAGGTCGAACACGTTCTCGTCCGGCATCATCACGTCGGTGATGACGAGGTCGCCCTCGCCCTGGGCGACCCAGCGCCAGAGCGTCGAGCAGTTCGAGGTGGTGCGAACCTCGTAGCCGGCCCGGGACAGGGCCTGGTTGAGCACGGTGCGGATTGCGGCGTCGTCGTCCGCGACGATAATGTGGCCGTTGGGCATGGCTCTCGACTCAGCGCTCCGCGGCCGATTCACGCCCGTCGCGGGCGCTCGACATGGGAAGGAGGATCCGGAAGGCGGTGCGGCGGGGTACGGGATCGCATTCGACGATGCCCCCATGATCGCCGACGATCTTGGCCACCAATGCAAGTCCGAGGCCGGAGCCCTGCACCTTGGTGGTGACGAAGGGGTCGAACAGGTCCGACAGCATGTCGGGCGGGATGCCCGGCCCGTTGTCGCGCACCGCCACTTCGATCGGCAGGCTGACGCGCTCGCGCGAACCGGGGATCTGGAGGCGCAGGCCGGTGCGGAAGGCCGTGGAGAGGGTGATCTCGCCCTCGACCGTGTCCGTGCCGATCGCCTCGGCCGCGTTCTTCACGAGGTTCAGGATCACCTGGATCAACTGGTCCCTGTTGCCGAGGACGGGCGGCAGCGAGGGATCGTAGTTCTCGACGAAGCGGATGTGACGGGCAAAGCCGGACTGGGCCGAGCGCTTCACCTGATCGAGCACGCCGTGGACGTTGACGGGGCCGCGCTCCACCGGCCGCTCGTCGCCGAACAGCTCCATCCGCTCGACGATGCGCACGATCCGGTCCGACTCGTCGCAGATCAGGCGGGTCAGAAGCCGGTCCTCCTCGTCGCTCTCCTGTTCGAGGAGCTGCGCCGCGCCGCGGATGCCGGCGAGCGGGTTCTTGATCTCGTGAGCGAGCATCGCGCCGAGCGCCACCATCGAGCGCGCGGCGCCGCGATGGGTGAGCTGCCGGTTCATCTTGTCGGCGATGGTGCGCTCTTGGAGCATCAGCACCACCGAATCGTCCTCGTCGCGCAGGGGCGTGGCGAAGACATCGACGCTGCGCTCGGTCCCGGAGCGGGGCTGGACCAGCTCGACCCGGTATTCCGACACCGAGGAGCGGCGGCGGCGCACCTCGGTGACCAGCGCGATGATCGGCGAGGAGAACGGGATGATGTCGCGCAGCCGTCCCCGCAGCATCAGCCGGGCCGAGGCGTCGAAGAACAGCTCGGCGGCGTGGTTGACCCGCAGGATCCGCTCATCCGGCCCGATGGTGAGGACCGGCAGTGGCAGTGAGTTCAGCACCGCCTCGGCCGGCGGCAGGGATTCGGGGGCGGGCTCGTCGGAAAAGGGCATCAGGCTGCCTCGCCGAGGGGCGTGGTCGCCGTCCCGGCCGGTTCGAGGAACGCGCGTTGCAGGAGGCGGAGCGCCTCCGCCGGATCGTGTGTGGTGACGAGGCGGCGCCGGTCGTCCGGGGTCAGTCCGCCAGCCGCGTCGGCATAGGCCGCGAGATGCTTGCGGGCGTGGCGCACGCCCATCGCCGCGCCGTAGAGCGCGATCAGCCCCTGGTAATGCTCGGCCGCGACCGCCGCCCGCTGCTCGGCCGAGAGCGGCGGGGCCACGCGCCCGGCGAGCCCGGCGGCGATCTCGCCGACGAGCCAGGGACGCCCGACCGCCGCGCGCCCGACCATCACGCCCGCCGCACCGGATTGGCTGAGGCAGGCGCGGGCCTCCTCCAGGCCGGTGATGTCGCCGTTGGCGATGACGGGGATGCGCACCGCCTCGACCACGGGACGGATCGCCAACCAATCGGCCCGGCCCTTGTAGAATTGCTGCCGGGTTCGGCCGTGAACCGTCACGCCGTCGAGCCCGAGGGCTTCGGCGCGCCGTGCCAGTTCGGCGGCGTTGAGGCTGGCGTGATCCCAGCCGAGCCGCATCTTCACGGTGACGGGCACATCGACCGCGCCGCGCACCGCCGCAAGGAGCCGCGCGGCGTGATCGAGGTCGCGCATCAGGGCCGAACCCGATTCGCCGCCGGTCACGGTCTTGGCCGGGCAGCCCATGTTGATGTCGATGGCATCCGCGCCGTTCGCCACGGCGATACGGGCCGCCTCGGCCATCGGTTCGGGCGCGCAGCCGGCGAGCTGCACCACATGCGGGTCCACCCCCGCACCTTCCGCTCGGACCTGCGATTCGGCGTCACCCTTCGCCAGCTCGGCCGCCGCGACCATCTCGGAGACCACGGCACTGGCACCAAGCCGCTGGGCGAGGCGCCGCATATGGAGATCGGTGACGCCCGATAGCGGTGCCAGCAGGACCGGCGGGCTGGTTGCCCCCCGATCGTCAGCCCCGCGTAGCGCGCTCAAATAATGGTCACGTGTCATTGTGCCCAATAAGTAGCCAAACGGCTGGCAGACGCAAGCGCCTGCGGCGTTTGCCTTCGCGCATCTTGCCGCATAAGGACGCGGCGATCCCCATCCATCCCCAGATGATTTCCATTCGAGGCCCAGCATGTCCGACCAAGCCGCGCGGCCGCCTGGGCAAGAGTCGGGGAATAAATCGGTGGCGGCGGTCGTGGTCGCGGCCGGCAAGGGGCTGCGCGTCGGCGGCGACTTACCCAAGCAATATCGCCGCGTCGGCGGCCGGGCCGTCCTGACGCGGACGCTTGCGGCGCTCGCGCAATCGCCTCGCATCACCCGCATCCAGCCGGTGATCGCGCCGGATGCGCAGGACTTCTATCGCGAATGCCTCGCCGATCTCGAGCCGGCCCATCGTGAAAAGCTCGCCGAGCCAGTGCCGGGCGGGGCGACGCGCCAGCAATCGGTGGCGGCCGGGCTCGAAGGGCTCGCCCGCTCGGGCGCGCCCGACCTCGTGCTCGTTCACGACGCGGCGCGGCCCTTCGTGGACGAGGCGCTGATTGCCCGCGCGGTCGCGGCCGGCTCCGAGCACGGCGCATCGGTGCCGGGAATTGCGGTCTCCGACACGATCAAGCTCGTGGAAGAGATCGCGCCGGGTATCGGCCGTGTCCACGAAACCCCGGCGCGCGAAAATCTCCGCGCGGTGCAGACGCCGCAGAGCTTCCGTTTCGGTCTGCTTCTCGACGCGCATCGCCGGGCGGTGACCGAGGGCCGCGACGGCTTCACCGATGACGGGGCGCTCGCTGAATGGGCCGGGCTGCCGGTCGTGGTGTTCGAAGGCGACGCCCGCAACCGCAAGATCACCCAGGCCGCGGACCTGATCGAGGCCGACCGGGCATTCTCCGGACGGGCTTTCTCTGAACCTGCGGCCGCGATATCGGATGACACCATGACCACTTACGTAACCCGCCTCGGCACCGGCTTCGACGTCCACGCCTTCACGGAGGGCGACCATGTCTGGCTCGGCGGCGTCAAGATCCCCGCCGACCGCGGCGTGCTCGCCCACTCCGATGGCGACGTGGCGCTGCACGCCCTCACCGACGCGCTGCTCGGCGCCATCGCCGACGGCGACATCGGCACGCACTTCCCGCCCTCGGACGAGAAGTGGCGCGGCGCGGCCTCCGATCAGTTCCTGGCCCATGCCTGCGAGCTGGTGCGGGCGCGCGGCGGCAAGATTGACCATCTCGACATCACGGTTTTGGCGGAAGCCCCGCGTATCGGCCAGCACCGCGAGGCGATCCGCGCCCGCATCGCCGAGATCGCGGGCGTGCCGCTCTCCTCGGTGTCGATCAAGGCGACCACAACCGAGAAGCTCGGCTTCGTCGGCCGCGCCGAGGGCCTCGCCGCCCAAGCCGCCGCGACGGTGCGGCTGCCCGAGGTCTGTGCGGAGCTGGAGACCGAGGCGGAGACCAACGAGCGCCGTTCGTGATCGAAGACGCCGCGTTGCTGGCCCGCGCCGAGGCGCTGGTGCGGGCCTATGCGGCGGCGGGCAAACGCATCGCGACCGCCGAGTCCTGCACCGGCGGTCTCGTCGCCGGGCTGCTCACGGCGGTGCCCGGTTCCTCGGCGGTGGTGGAGCGCGGCTTCGTCACCTATTCCAACGAGGCAAAGGCTGAGGCGATCGGCGTGCCGATGGACCTCATCGCGGCGCATGGCGCAGTGAGCGAGCCGGTGGCCCGCGCCATGGCGGACGGCGCGCTCGCAGCGGCACACGCGGACGTGGCGGTCTCCGTCACCGGCATTGCCGGGCCGGGCGGCGGCAGCGACGCCAAGCCGGTCGGCCTCGTGCATTTCGGACTCGCCGTGAAGGACGGTCCCACCCGCCACGCCGAGCGGCGTTTCGGCGATCCGGGCCGGGCCGAGATCCGGCGGCTGGCGGTGGCGGAGGCGCTGACGCTTCTGGAATCCGTCGATTTGCATCGCCCCGGCACGCCATCAGGCGAAACCATCTGATCCCACTTCTCCCATCCTGACCCTCATCCTGAGGTGCGCCGCGAAGCGGAGCCTCGAAGGATCATCCAGGGATCGCGCGGGATCTGGAGGATCCTTCGAGGCCGCTTCGCGGCACCTCAGGATGAGGGCGGTGTCTTGGAAGCGCCGATCATCCCAACAGCCGGTCCAGCGTGATCGGCGTCTTGCGCACCCTGATCCCCGTCGCATGATAGACCGCGTTGGCGATGGCGCCCGCCGTCCCGGTGATGCCGATCTCGCCGACACCCTTGATGCCGAGCGGGTTCACGTGCGGGTCGTGCTCGTCGACGAGGATCGCCTTGATCGACGGCACGTCGGCGTTCACGGGCACGTGGTACTCGCCGAGATTGGCGTTCATCACCCGGCCCGAGCGGGGATCGACCACGGCGTTTTCGTGGAGCGCGAAGGACACGCCCCAGATCATGCCGCCGTAATACTGGCTCGTGACGAGGCGCGGATTGACGATTCGGCCGGCGGCGAAGGCGCCGACGAGGCGGGTGACGCGGATCTGGCCGAGATCGGGGTCGACACTGACCTCGGCGAAGACCGCGCCGTGGGCGTGCATCGCGTAGGCCTCGCGCGCCGCCGGATCGGGGGCGCCCTGCCCTTGCGCCGAGATCGAGGCGCGGCCGGCCCGGTTCAAGATCTCGGTGAACGACTCGCTGCGTCCCTCGTCGTCCCGTCGCACCAGCCGGCCGCCGCGAGCGTAGACGCCGGCATTGCCGGCGCCATAGAGGGCCGAGCGCTCGTCGTTGGTCGCGAGGTCGGCAAGTTGCGCCAGCACCGCGGCAGCGGCGGAATGGATCGCAGTGCCGGCGGTGGCGGTGTGGGCCGAGCCGCCGGCAATGCCGGCATTCGGCAGGTCCGACGTGCCGCTCTGGAAATCGAGCTGCGAAAGGTCGATCCCGAGACCGTCGGCGGCGATCTGCGCCAGCGCGGTCCAGGCGCCCTGCCCCATGTCGTGGGCGCCGAGCGCGACTGTGCCGGTGCCGTCGGCGCGAATCTCGGCCCGCGCCCTCCGCCTGCATCATCAGGGCCGGGAACAGGGCCGTGCCCATGCCGTAGCCGACGAGGCGCCCGGCGGAATCGCGCATCAATCGAGGCGCCGGAGCGCGCTTGTCCCAGCCGAAGCGGGCGGCACCTTGGGCATAGCATTCGCGCAGGGCCTTCGAGGAAAACGGCCGGCCCGAGATCGGCTCGTCCTCGGCGTAGTTCCTCAGGCGAAATTCGAGCGGGTCGAGACCGCAGGCTTCCGCCATCTCATCGATCGCGCCCTCCAGGGCGACGCTGCCCGAAGCCTCGCCGGGCGCGCGCATGAAGAGCGGCGTGCCGGTGTCGACCCGCACGCCGGAATGGCGCGTCGAGACCGCGGGCGCGGCGTAGAGGTAGCGGGAGATGGCGCTGGCCGGCTCGTAGAAGTCGTCGAACCGGCTCGTCGCCGTCAGCGTGTGGTGGTCGAGGGCGGTGAGCGCGCCCGACGCATCGGTGCCGAGGCGCAGCGTCTGGCGCGTCTCGGCGCGGTGGCCGACAGGGCCGAACATCTGCTCCCGACGCAGCACGAGCTTCACCGGCTGTCCGACGAGTTTGGCCGCCATCACGCCGAGTATCTGCGGCCCGGAGAGAAAACCCTTCGAGCCGAAGCCGCCGCCGAGAAAGGGAGAGCGGACGAGGATGTTCTTCGGGTTGAGCCCGAACAGGCCGGCGAGCCGCATCTTGGCCATGGCGAGCCCTTGGCTCGGCGTGTCGACGATCAGCCGGTCACCGTCCCACTGCGCCACGATGGCGTGGGGTTCGAGCGCGTTGTGATACTGCGCCGGTGTCTCGTAGGTCGCCTCGACCCGGCGCTCGGCCTGTCCCAGCCCGGCCTCGACATCGCCGCGCGACACGATCGCCTTGTCGCCGGCACCGACGCCCTCGGGCTCCTGCGGATCCTCGGCGTCGAGCCCGATACGCGGCGAATCCACCTCGTAGCGCGGGGCCAGCAGCTCGGCACCCTCGGTCGCAGCCTCCAGCGTCTCGGCGATCACCACCGCGATCGGCTGGTGCGCGTAGCGGACGCGGTCGTTCTGCAGCAGATCGAGCCGGAACATGAAGGGGTTGTCCTTCGCGTCCGGGTCCTGGGCGAGCCGCGGCGCGTTGGCGCCCGTCATCACCTCGACCACGCCGGGATGGGCCTTGGCCGCCGCAACGTCGAGATGGGCCACCCGGCCGCGGGCGATGCGGCTCACCGCCACCACCGCGTGGAGCAAGCCCTCCGGCCGGTTGTCGGCGGCGTAGGTCGCCTGCCCGGTGACCTTCAGAAGACCGTCGCGGCGGGTGAGCGGCTGGCCGATGCTCGACCCGTGCCGGGCCTGCTCGTAGGCGATGTCAGGCATGGAGCGCGTCTCCCGAGAAGGCGGAGGCCGGAAGCGCCGGCATGCGCTCCGGGGTGCCGGCGGCGGCAAGGGTCAGCGCCCGTACGATCAGTCGGCGGGCCAGCTCGATCTTGTAGGCGTTGTCGCCGGACGGCAGAGCCTCGGCCAGGGCCGCATCCGCCGCCTCACGAAAACGCCGCTCGCTCAGTTCCGCGCCGGCCAGCACCGCCTCGGCGGCGCGGGCGCGCCAGGGCTTGAGCGCGACGCCGCCCAGCGCGATCCGCGCCTCGTCGATCCGCCCGCCCTCAAGCCGCAGCGAGGCTGCTGCCGAGACCACAGCGAAGGCGTAGGAGGTGCGGTCGCGGACCTTGAGGTAGCGGGAATGCCCGGCAAAACCCGCGGCGTCCGCCGGCAGGCGCAGGGCGACGATGAGGTCGCCGGGTTCGAGCACTGTCTCCCGGTCCGGCCGGTCGTCCGGCAAACGGTAGAGCGCGTCGAGCGGCACCTCGCGGGCGCCGGCTCTGCCCTCGATCTCGACGGTGGCGTCGAGTGAGACCAGGGGTACGCAGAAGTCGGAGGGGTGGGTGGCGATGCAGTGCTCGCTCCAGCCGAGCACGGCGTGGAGCCGCGTCTCGCCGCCGCGCGCCTCACAGCCGGCGCCGGGATCGCGTTTGTTGCAGGCGCTGGCCGGGTCATAGAAGTAGGGGCAGCGGGTCCGCTGCAGCAGGTTACCAGCCACGGTCGCCGCATTGCGCAGTTGCGCCGAGGCCCCCGAGAGAAGGGCTTCCGCCACGGCGGGGTGCGCTTTCGAGACGTGCGGATCGTAGGCGAGGTCGCTGTTGCGCACGAGCGCACCGATGCGGACGCCCGCATCCGGCAAGTGCTCGATCCGGTCGAGGCCGGGCAGATGTGTGACATCCACGAGGCGGCCGGGACGGGTGATGCCGCCCTTCATGAGGTCGAGTAGATTGGTACCGGCCGCGAGATAGGCCGCGCCCGGTTCGGCGGCTGCGGCGACGGCTTCGGCGACGCTGCCGGGGCGGACATAGTCGAAGCGGTTCACGCAGCCTCTCCCTGATCGACGCCGGCACTGCGGGCCTGGGCGTCGAGCACGGCCTCGGTGATGCCGATATAGGCGCCGCAACGGCAGAGATTGCCGCTCATCCCCTCGCGCACCCGCTCAGGATCATCGCCGGCATGGCCCTCGCGGATCAGCCCGACGGCGCTCATGATCTGCCCCGGCGTGCAGAAGCCGCACTGGAAGCCGTCATGCTCGATGAAGGCGGCCTGCACCGGGTGAAGCTGCTCGCCCACCGCCAAGCCTTCGATGGTCAGAACCTCGGCCCCGTCCAGGCTCACGGCGAGCGCGAGGCAGGAATTGATCCGCCGCCCGTTCAGCAGAACGGTACAGGCGCCGCATTGGCCCCGGTCGCAGCCCTTCTTCGAGCCGGTGAGGCCGAGCCGTTCACGAAGGAGATCGAGGAGGGTGACGCGCGGATCGTCGAGTTCGATCGCGCGCGGTTCACCGTTGACGGTCAGCGTCAGACGAAACGTCATGCGGAGACGGCTCCCGGGGCTCGCATCCTGTCTGGAAGCGTTTCAATTAGCCCGGCCGTTACGCGCGACCAGGGGATGCGACGGAACCGACCGTCACGCTCGCCTCAGCAAACTCGATGCCACTCATCTTGGGGGGCCGCAGCAGCGAGCGGCCTAGGCCAGCCTGCCCAGCGCATGGGCGCTCAGGCGGAACAGCGCGGCAATGAGCGGCTGGGCGGAGTCTGCGTCAGCGTGGTCACGGGTCTGGAGGGCGAGGTCCGGTTCGGTCGGTGCCTCGTAGGGGGCCGAATGGTGCTCAGGCCTGCTTCCGTCAGTGCGCAGTCGACCGCATCGGCGATGGTCGATTGGCCGGCGCCGATAGACCCATCATCCACGCGATGGCCGGCCACCGTCCCATTTGCGCCGAACGTCTCTCACGCGGTTGCAGCGGCTATCAGGTCAGGTTCGACGAGAGACCTGCGGATAGCGTCATCGTCACTCCAACTCGTCATCTCGAGCGGTGCCCTCGGTGATGACGAATCGCCTTTGGCGCTGCTGTCGGCCTGCTTGCTGCGCGCTGTCTTCGTATCGACTTTGGCACCGACGGGATCTGCTGTGCCATTCCGGCCCGAGAATGCCGTGAGACAGGTGGAGTCGCAAAGCGCGAAGTTGTCGGGACAACAGACCAGCGGTGCGCGCCTTCACGGACTTCGCCGGTGCCGCTCTCAGCCAAGTCATACACTGGGGCGGACCTGTATCAGACGTTGCGAATCGGAACCCCGTTCGGTATCGGTCGAACCGGTCGCGTTCGAACAGGGAGACGCAGCATGGTTGTCGGCATCGTCTTCCGTGGTGCAGGAATCGCTGTAGCGCCTGCCGGAATCGCTTAGGCGCATTCCCCCGCCGCTCGGCCTGACGGCCCTCGCAGCTCACGCACCCTCCCCGATCTGACCTCGCCGGACCGCGCGATCTAATCCGCGGCGCCCGCGTCTTTCGGAGCCGACGCTTCGTCGTCGGGCACTGCCATGTCCCTGTCTTCTCCCCGGCGCGCGGACGTTGTCCGCCGCGTCCTTGCCTTCGTTGTCCGTGGCTGGCGTCGGCGCCTCGGCCTCGTCTCCGCCCTCGTGGCCGCGATCACGCTCGCCACTTTGGCCGACGTGATGCTGCCGCTCTATGCCGGGCGCCTCGTCGATGCCCTCGCCGGTGCCGAGCGCCGCGCCGCACTCCAGGCCGCACTGCCGGCTTTCGCCGTCATGACCGCGCTGAGCCTCGCGACGGTGCTGTTGCGCCACGTCGCCTGGAGCCTCGTGGTGCCGCTGACGCTCGGCACGATGTCCGACATCGCGAGCCAGAGCTTCGCACGCGTCCAGCGCTTCTCGACCGAGTGGCACGCCAACTCTTTCTCCGGCTCGACCGTGCGCAAGATCTCGCGCGGGATGTGGGCGCTCGACGGGCTCAACGACGTTCTGCTGCTCTCGATCCTGCCCTCCGTCGTCGTGCTCGCGGGCACGACCGTGGTGCTCGGCTTGCATTGGCCAGCAATGGGCGCGGTGATCGGGCTCGGCACGCTCGCCTATGTCGGCACCGCCGTGTTCCTGGCGACGCGGGTGATCGCCCCCGCGGCGACGCTCTCGAATGCCCTCGACACGCGGCTCGGCGGCGCGCTCAGTGATACGATCGGCAACAACGCGGTGGTGAAGGCGTTCGGCGCCGAAGCGCGAGAGGACGAGCGGCTCGCGCGCGTCCTGTCGAAGTGGCGGCGGCGCACCCGGCGCACCTGGATGATCGTGACGTGGAGCGGCACCCTTCAGCTCGGGCTGCTGCTGGCCTTCCGCAGCGCCATCGTCGCCACGGCCCTGTGGCTGTGGTGGCAGGGTCAGGCGAGCCCCGGCGAAGTCGCCTACGTGCTCACCACCTACTTCGTGGTGCACGGCTATCTCCGCGACATCGGCGGGCACATCAACCACCTGCAACGCTCGGTCAACGAGATGGAGGAACTGGTCGCCCTCGAAGCCGAGCCAGTCGGCGTCGCCGACCGTCCGGGCGCGGTGCCGCTCGCTGTGAGCGGCGGCGCGATCCGCTTCGACGCCGTGCGCTTCCACTACGGCACCCACGGCACGCCACTCTATGACGGGCTGTCGGTGACGATTCCCGCCGGCCAGCGCGTCGGCCTCGTCGGGCGTTCCGGATCGGGCAAGACGACCTTCGTCAAGCTGATCCAGCGGCTCTACGACGTGAGCGGCGGGCAGGTGCTCATCGACGGGCAGGATGTGGCGAGAGCCACGCAGGCGAGCCTGCGGGCGCAGGTCGCCATCGTCCCGCAGGAGCCGGTGCTGTTCCACCGCTCGCTCGCCGAGAACATCGCCTATGCCCGGCCCGGGGCCTCGCCCGAAGAGATCGAGCGGGCGGCGCGGCTCGCCAACGCGCACGACTTCATCGCGCGGCTGCCGAAGGGTTACGCCACGCTGGTGGGCGAGCGCGGCGTCAAGCTCTCCGGGGGCGAGCGGCAGCGGGTGGCCCTGGCCCGTGCCTTCCTCGCGGATGCGCCGATCCTGATCCTGGACGAGGCGACGTCCAGCCTCGATTCGGAATCGGAGGCGCTGGTGCAGGAGGCGATGGAGCGGCGTGATGCGCGGGCGCACCGCCATCGTCATCGCCCACCGTCTCTCGACGGTGCGCGCCCTCGACCGCATCCTCGTGTTCGACCGGGGCCGCATCGTTGAGGACGGGGCGCATGCCGCGCTGATGCGGCGCCCGAACGGGGCCTACCGCACCCTGTTCGAGCGGCAATCGGAGCTGGCGGAGAACGCGTGAGGATCCTGTTCGTCTGCGGCCGGGCCCGCGCCCGCAGCCCGACCGCCGAGCAGGTGTTTTCGCGATGGCCCGGCCTGGAGACGGCTTCGGCGGGTGTCTCGGACGACGCGGACGAGCCCCTGGAGGCCGATCACCTCGCCTGGGCCGAGACCATCGTGGTGATGGAGCGCGCGCATCGTCTCAAGCTGATGCGCCGCTTCGGGCCGGCGCTCCGGCACGCCCGGATCGTCTGCCTCGATGTGCGCGACGACTACGCCGTCATGGAGCCGGCGCTGGTGCGCCTGCTCGAAGCGCGGGCGGGGCGATTCCTGCCGCCCGGAAGTAAGCCCGGTTGAGACTCGCCCACCGAACCCGCGCCGCGCTTTCGTCGCCGGAGCGCGAACATGAGGCGCGGAGGCCCAGGGCCTGGGTCGGTCTCGCGGCGGCGTGAATGAGAGCCGATGTTAACAATTTGTTGAGCATAAAGTCCCTACCCTTCTGCCTTCTCAAGGAGCGTCGGGCATGCGCGAACATCGCAAATCGCGGACGATCGAGCACGCTCACGCCGCGGATTCGGTCGAGCGCACCCTCGCCAAGGCCATCGCCCACCGTACCGCCGGACGTTATGATAAAGCCCGCCGCAACCTTCAGCGCGCGCTGGACGTGGCGCCGCATCACGCGGGCACGCACCACGAACTCGGCCTCCTCACCAGCAAAGCGGACGGACCCGGACCGGCGGTCCCGCATTTCGTCGCCGCCCTGAGGGCTGAGCCCGAGCAGCCGCGCTATTGGCTCGCTCTGGCGGTGACGCTCCTCGTGCTGAACCGGCTCGACGAGGCGCGTGCCCTGATGGTGCAATTCCGCAGCCGCGACATCGCCGACGATGCATCGCGCGCGATCCTCAAGGATTTCGCCGACCATGCCTTCGCGCGCGGACAGGAGCGCTACAGCGCGGGCGACCTCGCCGCCGCAGAAACTCTGGCTGACCTCGTTATCGGCCTGGACGAAACCCACGCCAACGCAACCCATCTCGCGGGCGCCATCGCCGCGGGGAAGGGCCGACACCAGCAGGCGTTCGACCTGTTCAGCATCGCGATCTACCGCGAGCCCGACAACGCCGGCTATTTCAGCAGCCTCGGCGCCGTCCTGATCGCGATGGGCGACTACACCGGCGCCGTCTCGGCTCTGGAGCGGGCAGTCGCCCTCAATCCCAACCTCGCGATCGCGCATTCGAACCTGTCCGGTGTCTATCAGCGCGTCAGCCATCACAGCGCGGCCGTGACCCATGCGCGGCGTGCCGTCGTGCTCGATCCCGGTCTCTCCAATGCACACAACAATCTCGGTTGCAGCCTGAAGAGTCTCGGCCACTTGCCCGAGGCGCTCGCGAGTTTCGACAGGGCGCTCACGACCGATCCGACGCACATCACCGCCCATTCCAACCGGCTGTTCACCAAGCTCTATGCCGAGGGCGTTCCGCACGCCGACTACGCGGCCGACGCGCGCAGCTTCGGCGCACGCTTCGCCGACCCGCTGCTGCGCAGGCGCCCCTTCGCCAACGATCGTGATCCCGAACGCCGTCTACGGATTGGATTCGTTTCGGGCGACCTCTGCACCCACGCCGTCGCCCGCTTCATCGAGCCGTTCCTGCGCCACCTAGATCGGACGCAGTTCGAGGCGCGCGCCTACATGACCCAGGCAGCGGAAGACGCCGTTTCGGCCCACCTGCGGACTCTGTTCGATGGTTGGCACAACATCACCGGCCTCAACGACGACGAGGCCGCCGACCTCATCGAGTCGGAAAACATCGACATCCTTGTCGATCTGTCCGGCCACAGCGCCGGCCACCGGCTGCTCGTTTTCGCCCGCAAGCCGGCGCCAGTTCAGGTCACGTGGATAGGGCACCCGGCGACCACGGGCCTGCGCACCATGGATTACCGCCTGACCGATGCCCGTCTCGACGTGCCCGGCCAGACCGAGAGCCTGCACACGGAGACGGTATGGCGGCTGCCGGGTGTCTCCGCCACTTACGAGGCACATCACGACATCCCGCCCGTGCGGGAGCGACCGCCCTTTGAAGACAACGGCTTCATCACCTTCGGTGTCATGAACCGCTTCGAGAAAATCAGCGACGGCGCGTTCAAGACCTGGGCTGCCATTCTGCAGGCGCTTCCCAACGCGCGTCTGTTCATGGTCGTGGCCGATGTGGAGACGGCCATCATTCGGGAACAGGTCAATGCACGCCTGTCGATGGCCGGGATACCGCTCGACCGGGTGCGGCTGCATCCCCGCGTTACGGCGACATACTTCAACCTTTACTACGAGTTCGACATCGCCCTTGATTCGTTCCCCTACAACGGTGGGACAACGAGTTGCGATACGCTTTGTATGGGCGTCCCCTTCATCGCGCTGCGGGGCAGCTACGCGGTCTCGCGGGTCGGTTCATCGCTACTGGAGGCGATCGGACTGGAAGAACTCGTGGGCGACACGCCCGAGGATTATGCGACCCACGCGCTGGAACTCGCACGCGATCCGGATCGCCTCCGCGCCATCCGCTCGAACCTGCGCGAGCGCATGTTCGCCGGTCCGGTCATGGACCATGCGCGCTTCGCGCGGGACGTGGGCGACGCTTTCCGCTCCATGTGGAAAGGCTGGCTCAAGACGCACCGCTCCGCGTGAGCCCGGTGCGGTCTCGAGTCTTTTGCGTGGATGATTTTGTTGACCAGCGCTTGAGCGGCGCCATTGAAAGCCGTCCCCAAGTCTCATTCGGAGCTGGTCTGCCCCCTGAAAAGTGGTCCTCCCTGAAGTAGGCTCCCGAGCCATTGGAGGATGCAGAGAATGCCGAGGAAGAAGCCGAGCCCGGAAGAGATCGTCGCCAAGCTGCGGCAGGTGGACGTTCTCGTGTCGCAAAGTCGCCCTGTTGCTGAAGCGGTGCGCACGATCGGCGTGACGAGCTTCACCTAATATCGCTGGCGCAAGGAGTCTGGGGGCTGAAGTTCGACCAGGTGAAGCGGCTGAAGGAGTTGGAGAAGGAGAACGAGCGGCTGCGCAAGGCGGTCTCCGATCTGACGCTCGAGAAGCTGATCCTTAAAGAGGCCGCCTCGGGAAACTGGTGAGCCCCGCCCGCCGTCGCCAATGCATCGAGCACGTCATGAAGAAGCATGGCGTAAAGGAGCGTTTGGCGTGCCGGGTCCTGGGGCAGCACCGGTCAACACAGCGCAAGGCGCCCAAGGGGCGAGCCGACGATGCGGCGCCGACGGCCGACATCATCGAGCTGGCGACGCAGTATGGACGCTATGAATATCCCCTTGGCCGGCAGGCGATTGCTCGCAATCGCCGAGAGGCGTCGGATCACGGCCTTGCTTCGCGAGGCTGGCTGGCTCGTCAACGTGAAGCGGGTGGAGCGCATCTGGCGGCAGGAAGGTCTGAAGGTGCCGGCCAAGCAGCCCAAGCGAGGTCGGCTCTGGCTGAACGATGGTTCGTGCGTTCGGCTTCTGCCTGAGCGGCCCAACCATGTCTGGTCCTACGACTTCGTGGAGGATCGCACCCACAACGGCCGCAAGTTCCGCATGCTGAACGTGATCGACGAGTTCACCCGCGAGTGCCTTTGTATCCGCGTCGACCGGAAGCTGAGATCCTCGGACGTCATCGACGTTCTGTCGGACCTCTTCATCCTGCGCGGCTTGCCGGGCCACATCCGTTCCGACAACGGTCCGGAGTTCATCGCCAAGGCGGTGCGCAAATGGATCGCCGCGGTCGGCAGCAAAACCGCCTACATCACGCCAGGCTCACCCTGGGAGAATGGGTACGTCGAGAGCTTCAACGCTCGTCTACGCGACGAATTCCTGAATGGCGAGATCTTCTACACACTCAAGGAGGCGCAGATCGTGATCGAAGGCTGGAGGCGTCACTACAACGGCGTGCGCCCACATGCATCGCTGGGATACCGGCCGCCGGCACCAGAGGTGTTCGTGCCAGCGTTCTCCGCTTGGCCGGCTGCGCTCGCCCGACCAACTCCACCGGCCAAGCTACTCGTGGTGGAGCGGCCTACCGCGCACTAACTTTACCCTTGGACCACAGCGTGGAGGCCGATCAGCACAGCGTCTTAGGCCGCTGAATTCTGTCGCCAGAGCGTCGGACGGCTTCCCGTCCGACGCGCCACCGACTCTCTGCACGCGTCTGTTACGCTGCTTTCTCGAACCCGATGCCCGGTGAAAAGACCGACCCGAACAGATCCTTCGGGTCCTTCGGCTCGGGGATGAGGTCCAAGCCTGGTCCGGAGCCGGCGATGGCCCGCAGGCAGCGCAGGGCCGAAAAGTCTTCCAGCGCGAAGCCGACCGAGTCGAACAGGGTGATCTCGTCCCGGCCGACGCGGCCCGGCGCGTCGCCGCGCAGCACGCGCCACAATTCGGTGACGGGATAGTCCGCGGGCATCTGCTGGATCTCGCCCTCGATGCGCGATTGCGGCTCGTATTCCACGATCGTGCGGGCACGTGCCACGATGTCGGCGTGCAACTCGGTCTTGCCGGGGCAATCGCCGCCGATGGCGTTGAGATGCTGGCCCGGCTCGACGAGGTCGGGGGTGAGGATCGTGGCGCGGGTCTTATCGGCGGTCGCCGTGGTCACGATGTCGGCGCCGGCCACCGCCTCACCGATGGAATGGGCACAGACGAGCCGCAATCCATGGCCCTCGAGGTTGGCCCGCGCCTTCACCATCGCCGCTGGATCGACGTCGAACAGCCGGATCTCGCTGATGCCGAGTGCCAGCTTGAAAGCGAGGGCCTGGAACTCGGCCTGCGCGCCGGTGCCGATCAGTGCCATGGAGCGGCTCTCGGGCCCGAGCGAGACGGGAGGCCGCGAGTGCCGAGGTCGCCGCCGTGCGCAACGCCGTCAGCAGGCTCATCTCGCAGATCAGCAGCGGATAACCCGTCGCTACGTCGGCGAGCATGCCGAAGGCGACGACCGTCTGCTTGCCGAGACGGGTATTGCCGGGATGACCGTTGACGAACTTGAAGCTGTAGAGCTGCGCGTCCGCGATCGGCATCAGCTCGATCACCCCACCGGCCGAGTGGCTCGCGAGGCGCGGGGCGAGATCGAACTCGGGCCAGCGCAGGAAATCGGCGCGCAATTCGTCGATGAGGCGACGCAGGATCGGCTCCGGTCCCTCCCGGCGTAGCAGAGCCGCCATTTCACCACTACCAATATAACGCGTCACGTCCGTCTCCCGAATCTTGCGTGGCGCAAGCATGGCTGAGACGAGCGGACAATCGACAGCCGCTGAAATGCGCGATCGGGGCAGACAATCGACCGATCTGCTAAGCTCGGCTGCTCGAAGTGGGAAGGCCATGCTCGACGCGACCGATCGTCAGCTCATCGCCCTGCTGCGCACCGAGGCGCGGATGCCGGTGGCCAAGCTCGCGGCGGCGCTCGGCGTCACGCGGGCGACGGTGCGGGCCCGGCTCGACCGTCTGGTGACCTCCGGAATCATCACCGGCTTCACCGTCACGGTGCGGGACGTGGAGCCCGGAGGCGTGCGGGCGGTGACGCTGATCGAGGTGGATGGGCGCCATGCCGAGAGCGTGATCCGCCGCCTGTCCGGCCTGCCGGAGATCCGGGCGCTTCACACCACCAATGGCCGCTGGGATATCGTCGCCGAGATCGAGGTGCCGACGCTCGGCGATTTCGACGCGCTGCTGCGCACGATTCGTCAGTTCGAGGGAATCGCCAATTCCGAGACCAGCATCCTGCTCGCGGCCCGGAAGGGCGGATGAGCCAGGGGCACCTCGTGTGACGCTCGATCATGCATCGTTCTCGGTCCGGCGACGAAAGCGCGGCGGGAACGCTGCCAGTGCCGCTTAAGCCGGCACGCCGTAGATCGCGGTGGCGCGGCCCTCGAACGCATCGGTGAACTTGCGGAAGGCACGGTCGAACATCGTGCCCATGAGGAGACCCAGGGTTCGGCTCTTGAACTCATAGGTGATGAAGAAATCGACTTCGCAGCCGCCGCCTTCCGCATCACGGAAGGACCAGCGGTTCTCCAGATGCCTGAACGGACCGTCGATGTACTCGGCGACGATCTTGCGGTTCTCGCGGTCGAGACTCACGCGGGTCGTGAAGCGCTCGCGGATCGCCTTGTAGCCGACACCCATCTCGGCGACCCGGACCGTCGTGCCGTTCGGCCCCTCCGCGTCGCGCAGCACCCGCAGCGATTCGCAGAGCGGCAAAAACTCGGGATAGCGCTCGATATCGGCGACGAGGTCATACATCTGCGTCGCTGAGTGACGCACTTTCCTCGTGATGCGGAAGGATGGCATTCGGGCTCAGGCGTTGACGGCGCGGATGCTGGCAGCCACCGGCGCGGGTCCGAGCTTGGCCAGACGAGCCGCCTTCAGCCGGGCGAAATCCTCGCCGGCGTGATGCGACGAGCGCGTGAGCGGCGTCGCCGAGACCAGCAGGAAGCCCTTGGCATAGGCCGTGGTCTCGTAGGCTTTGAACTCGTCCGGCGGCACGAAGCGCACGACCTCATGGTGCTTGCGGGTCGGTTGCAGATATTGGCCGATGGTGAGGAAGTCGACCTCCGCCGAACGCAGATCGTCCATGAGTTGCACGACCTCGTTCCGTTCCTCGCCCAGCCCGACCATGATGCCGGACTTGGTGAAGATCGTCGGATCGAGTTCCTTGACCCGTTGCAGCAGGCGCACCGAGTGGAAGTAGCGGGCACCGGGCCGCACGGTCACGTACTTGCCGGGCACGGTCTCCATATTGTGGTTGAACACGTCGGGCTTGGCCGCGACCACCACTTCCAGGGCGCCGGGCTTGCGCAGGAAGTCGGGCGTCAGGATCTCGACGGTGGTGCCGGGGCTCGCTCGGCGGATCGCGGCGATGGTGCGCGAGAAATGCTCGGCGCCGCCATCCTTGAGGTCGTCGCGATCGACCGAGGTGACGACGACGTGGTGCAGGCCGAGCTTGGCCACCGCCTCGGCGACCTTCTCCGGCTCGGCCTCGTCGAGCGCCGCCGGCAGACCCGTACGCACATTGCAGAACGAGCAGGCGCGGGTGCAGGTGTCCCCCATGATCATGAAGGTGGCGTGCCGCTTTTCCCAGCACTCACCGATATTGGGGCAGCCCGCCTCCTCACAGACCGTGACGAGGTTGTTGGCGCGGACGATGTCCTTGGTCTCGGCCCAGAGCTTCGAACCCGGTGCCTTCACCCGGATCCAGTCCGGCTTGCGCTGGATGGCGGTGTCCGGCCGGTGCGCCTTCTCGGGATGGCGCGGACGCGCGGGCGCATCCAGCTTCGGCCGGGTGTCTTTGTTCAGGAGATCGAGGACAACGGCCATGGCGATGCGGGGTGAGCCTCACGGGAGCCGGACCGGGCAACCCGGCCGCATCCCTGACTTAAGGCCTTGCGGTGCCTGCGCATAGGGCGGGGGCGACAACCCGCCCCGGCCGTAACCCCGTCGACGAACCGTTCTAATGCTTGTCGCGGGCAGGCGCCGAGGCGTAGCGGGCCGGGCCGGGGATGCGCAGCTCGGGGGTCGTCGGGGCGGTGTACTCGGCGGTCAGCGTCGGCTGGACGCGGCCGGTGAGCGGAAGGCCGATCATGCCGGAATTCGCGGCAGCGACCTGAAGCGGCATCAGGCGGCCGGTGGCCGTCTGCACCACGGCGCGGGGCTGGACCGCCGGGAGGTAACCTTCGCGGTCGCTCTTCTCGTAGAAGACGTTGCCGCCGGCCGCGACGACGTAGTGCATGTTGTTGTAGGGGAACTTGTAGCCCGCGGTGTGGAAGTGCAGCGCCGGCCCCACCCCGTCGTGGCGCTTGCCCGAGAGCAGCGCGTCGGCGACCCGCTCCAGTCGCGGCCGGTCCTGGTCACGGACGGGCTTCGTCAGCACGCCGTTGGCGAATTGCCGCTTCTGACCGACGACTTCGCAGATCCGGCCGGGATAGGCCGGCGCGTCGAGGCGGTTCATCACCACCGTGCCGACGGCGAGCAGCCCTTCCTCGTCGCTGCGGTTCGACTCGAAATACATTGCCCGGGCGAGGCATTCCTTGTCGGCAGGGGTCGGCGGCTGCACGACCTTGGCGTTCATCGCGATGGAGCCGGTGGTCAGCTCAGCCTGATGCGGAAGCAGACCGCATCCCCCAAGACCCGAACCGGTCAGCGCTAGCCCAGAAAGGCAGAGGAGACGGAGGGTCCGGTCGGCTCGCATGCAGGCTCCTGAAGGCTGACGACGTTGGTAACCAAGCTGGACCATTCCGCCCACAGGTGCAAAGAAACTGTTAAGCCTGGGCATCGAAACCGGGGTGGTGTGTCGTTTGGCACACGCTCACCCTTCAGCGCTCACACGCGACCGGCATTGAACGGAGTCGCGACCTTGGGCGTTGACAGCGTTGGATCAGCGTCAGCGAAGGGCCGGGCCATGATGGAAATGCGTTCGGAAACGCCCGCCGCTTTCGAAGAGCGCATGCGCGCGGAGGCGGCTGCGGCCGGACGCACCGCACTTGAGGCCTCGCTCCAACGCTTCACCCAGGAGCAGCGCGACGCCTTCTGGAACGCGATCGGGCTCTACTATTCGAGCCGTCGCCATCCGGGCGCCGACGCGGCGGCCGTGCCGCCGGCTGCCACGGCTGCCTGATCGGGTCTCGGGGAGTTTTCGATGCGCACTCCTGCCAAGGTCGGCCTAGCCGCACTCGCCGTCGTGTTGCTCGGTGGGGCGGCCTTCCTGCGTTTCGTCGTCTATCCGGAATCCGCTGCGCTCGATGTGGCGGCGAGCAGCGGGGCGAGTCCGGCCCTGCCGGCGCCGAACCCGACGCTGATGCCGACCGTCAACATCGCCCGCGTGGCGCGCTGGGCGGAGGGCGCCAAGCCGAAAGCCGCAGAGGGCCTGAGCGTCGCCGCCTTCGCGACCGGGCTCGACCATCCGCGCTGGCCCGTGGTGCTGCCCAATGGCGACGTACTCGTCGCCGAGAGCCAGGCACCGAAATCCGGCGATCACTCGACCAGCGTTACCGATTGGGTGGCCGACAAGGTGAAGAGCCTCGCCGGAGCCGGCGGTGCGAGTCCGGACCGCATCGTGCTCCTGCGCGATCGGGACGGGGACGGCGTCGCCGAGGAGCGCCACGTCTTCCTCAAAGGGCTTACCTCGCCCTTCGGCATGGCGCTGGTTGGCTCTGATCTCTACGTGGCCAATGCCGACGCGCTGGTCCGCGTGCCCTACGCCGAGGGCCAGACCGAGATCACGGCGACCCTCGAAAAGGTCGTCGACCTGCCCGCCGGCATCAACCACCACTGGACCAAGAACGTGGTCGCGAGCCCGGACGGACAAAAGCTCTTCATCACCGTCGGTTCGAATAGCAATGTCGGCGAGAACGGCCTCGACATCGAGAAGGGCCGGGCCGCGATCTGGGAATACACGATCGCCACCAAGGCGATGCGCGAATACGCCACCGGCCTGCGCAACCCCAACGGTCTCGCCTTCGAGCCGGGGACGGGCGCCCTGTGGACCGCGGTGAACGAGCGCGACGAGATCGGCAGCGATCTCGTGCCGGACTACATCACCCGGGTGAAGGAGGGTGCCTTCTATGGCTGGCCCTGGAGCTACTGGGGTCAGCACGTGGACGAACGGGTGCAGCCGCCGCAGCCGGAGAAGGTGAAGCAGGCGATCGCGCCCGACTACGCCGTCGGCACCCACACCGCCTCGCTGGGCATCGCTTTCGCAACCGGGTCGAGTCTGCCGGATGCCTGGAAGAGCGGTCTCTTCGTCGCTCAGCACGGTTCCTGGAACCGTCGGCCGAAGAGCGGCTACAAGCTGATCTACGTGCCCTTCAAGGATGGCCAGCCAGCCGGCGCCCCGGCCGATGTGCTGACCGGCTTCCTCAACGCCGACGAGAAGGCCCAGGGGCGGCCCGTGGGCGTGGCCATCGACAAGGCCGGCGCGCTTCTCGTGACGGACGATGTCGGCAATGCCGTGTGGCGGGTGACCGGCGCGGCGGCCTCGAATTGATCTACGGCCGGGACCTTCCGGCCTGACCGACCCGCGACGACGCGCTTCATCCGCTCGTCATCGCGAGACGTCGGTGGGGCAACACCGACGGGCCGAGATCGTCGACCTCACGCAACGGCGTGTGGCGGGATCATCCGGCCGTCGGCGGCTTAGGTTTTCTGGCCCTCAATACAGATCGCCGTACCCGACGCCCGAACCATATCCCTCGTCGAACACATCCGGGTAGCGGCGCCGCACGGGCGCGTAGGCCTCATCCTCCCAGGTCCGGCCCCGGGAGCGCACGGCGACCACACCCTCGCCGCCGTCATAGTCGCGGCCGGCCGAACGCGCTCTGCCGGGGCGTTGGATCTCGGCGACCGGGGCGTCGCCGACACTACCCTCGATGACGACGCGGGTGTTGGCCATCTTCTGCTGCTTCACCAGCGAGAAGAGCGTCGCGGCGTTGCGTTGCGAGAGGCGGACGCAGCCATGCGAGGCGGCGCGGCCAAGGCGGCGGGTGTGCGTGGTGCCGTGGATCGCGTGGCCAACCTGCGTGAAGAAGATCGCGTGCGGCATCGGCGCATTGTCCCACTCACGGGAGAAATGCGTCTTCTCCATGCGGAACGGGCGGTGGCTGCCGTTCGGCGTATCGTGGCCCGCGACCCCGGTCGAGACCGGCCAATCGTAGCGCGGTGAGCCATCGACCACCACGCTCATCCGCTGGGCATCCTTGTCGATGGCGATGAGAAGGTCGGCCCGCGCCGGCGGGGACGCGGCGACGCAGGCGAGACCCGCGAGAATCGTGAGGAAAGACAGGCGCATATCGGTCATCCCGGACAAAGTTCCTTCGAAGATGCGCCCCACCGCCCCCGCTTCAAGCGGTGCGTCTTACCGCCACGCCTCAAATCGCTACCCATGTGGCCGTCTGTTACGGACAAAACCACGCGAGATGAGGCGGCTGTTCTCACGGTCCTGCCGCGCGGCCTCCATCAAATCGGACAAGGCGTCGGTGATCGCACAGCGCAACGCGATGCCCGCGTCACCGTCCGTGCTGCTGAGATAGGCCTGGACAATCTCCTCCACGGGGCAGGAGGCGGCTCGCTCCTGTCCGAGATCGGCTGCGGGTGTGAACGTGCTTCGGCTCCGCTCGGCAGTCTGAGGCTTGGGCATCATCTTTCTCCGACTCGGCATGAGAACGAAGATAGAACATACCGAATTGGTTAACGAGACCTTACTGGGACCGGTGCGGACTGTGGACATCCCGGCCGGGTCCCACCCTCCATGCCGTCAGCGCAGGCCGGAGCCGGAGAGCGGGTCGAAATAAGCATCAGTCGGTCTGCGGGAGAAGCCTCCGCCACCGGCGATGCCGGCACCCGCGGGCGCACCCCCTCCCCCGCCCGATCCGGGATTGGCGGTCACATCGTCGAGGGGGCGGCGTCCGAGGGCTCCCGCCCCGCCGCCGGTCGAACGCAATTCGGAGCCACCGACAGCGGTCGAGGCTGCGCCGCCGAAGCTCAAACCTCCGGCGTTGCCGCCGGACGGTGTGGATGCGCCGAGGCCCGACGCACGGGAGGCGCCGCCGAAACTCAAGCCGCCGGGATTGGCAAGCGCCATGGTCGGACTCGGTGACGCGACCGTGGCGACCGACGAAGTCGGGCCGAAGGGAAGGCCGGGCGCGGTGAAGCCGGAGGGCAATCCAGCGCCGCCGGATGTCTGGGCAAGAGCCGGTATGGCGCCAAGTCCGACGCCCGAAGCCACGAGGCCAACCCAGACGGTGCGCATCATGGTCATGGTGGATTTCCGCTTTCGCGCCGGCCCTCGTCCGCGTGCGCAACCAACGCCGCCTGGGTGTCACGGTTGCCGCGCGTTGCGAGCCCTACGGAACCAACACCGCCGGCTCACCGATCACGGGGCGCGAAGCGGAGGTCGTGCCAGGGACGCCAAGATGACGCCGACGCGATCCTTGGGTGTAGGCCGAGGCAACCTTCGCGGAACGGAGGTGTTGGCGTTCGAGCGCTGGCGCCTCGCGCTGGTCCGCTCGTGCCACAGGCCGTCTGAAGGAACCGGGGGAAACCATGTCCGTATCGCGACGCCGTGAGGAGCGGCTACTGGATGCCAGTGAGACCGAGTTGGTGAAGCGCTCGCATCACCCCGAGTTGGGTGCGGAAGACGACAAGGCCCTGCCCGACTTGATCCGCCTGCTCCGCGAACGCCGCGACCGCGCCCGCGATGTGTCTCGCCGCCAGAGGCGCGAGCTGCGTGGCAAGGCCGCCCCGTCCGGAGTGAAGCCGGCCTCCGACAATTCCGGCACCCGCGAGAAGGCGGCTTTGCTCGCCTCGGCCGTGAAGCGCGTCAGCAAGGAGCATGAGCGCCGCCGCATCGCCGACGCCCGCGGCCGGACGGTCTCCGGGGCCCGCCGTGCCCTCGCTCTGAAACGCGCGGCCGGAAACCCGGCCGACGGCCGACCGTCTTCCCGCACCGCAAACGAGGGCATGAATCCGGTCCCGAACGAGCGGAATGCCCCCTCGGGTGCGGTGAATCAGGAAGGTCAGGAAATCGCCATGCGCCGCGGCGGCGGCCCGCGCTGAGCGAACGGTCTAGTCCGATCCACGCGAAAGGGCGTGAGCGCTGAGGCGGTCACGCCCTTTTTCTATGGGAGGGGCTCCGGCGCGCATGGCGACGCCTATTCGTGCTCTTCCCGGAACACGAGGTAGCTCAACGGCCCTGCACTCAAAAACAGGAGCAGCAGAGTGACGTAGAGGTGGACGCGCAGCGTGGTCAGCGCAGCGTAGATGGCTCCAAGTCCGAGGCCGAGCAGAAGAACTCGTAGTATCATGACGGGGGTGAGCTTCCGCATCCAGGGTGCAGGATCTCTGGTATACGGCACGCCTCTGCATCAGAAGTTCAACCGAACGAATTCCTCCGGCATCCTTACCGAATTCCACCGGGAAATTCTTTGCGCACGCGCCGCACGCTGCTAGGCCGAACGCGCGTGGAGGCCCGTGGAAAACGAAGTGGGCGCGCAGGACCGGGGCATCAAGCCCGATCCTGCACGCCCATCGATGTTCTTAGCCTCGTGGGAGCGATCGCTCCGGGTCAGGTGTGGATCACGCGGCCATACGCATCGAGCACGCTCTCGTGCATCATCTCGGAGAGCGTCGGATGCGGGAACACCGTGTGCATCAGCTCTTCTTCGGTCGATTCGAGAGTCATCGCGACGACGTAGCCCTGGATCAGCTCGGTGACTTCCGCGCCGACCATGTGGGCGCCAAGCAACTGGCCGGTCTTGGCATCGAAGATCGTCTTGACGAGACCGTCCGGCTCGCCGAGCGCGATCGCCTTGCCGTTGCCTGCGAACGGGAAGCGGCCGACCTTGATCGAGAGACCGAGCTCCTTCGCCTTCCCCTCGGTGACGCCCACGCTGGCGATCTGCGGCTGGCAATAGGTGCAGCCCGGGATCTTGGCCTTGTCCATCGGATGGGTGTGCAGGCCCTTGATGGTCTCGACGCAGATGACGCCTTCGTGCTCGGCCTTGTGGGCCAGCATCGGTGGGCCGGCCACATCGCCGATGGCGTAGACGCCCGGCACATTGGTGCGCCCGAGCCCGTCGGTCACGACGACGCCGCGCTCGATCTTCACCCCAACCTTCTCGAGACCCAGATTCTCGATGTTACCGACGACGCCGACCGCCGAGATCAGCTTCTCGGCGGTGAGCTGCTGCGTCTTGCCCTTGTCGTCCTCGACCGTTGCAGTGACCGAGTCGGCGCCCTTCTCGACCTTCGTCACCTTGGCGCTGGTGAGGATCTTGATACCCTGCTTCTCGAAACGCTTGCGGGCAAGACCGGCGATCTCCGCATCCTCGACCGGCAGGATCTGCGGTAGCAGCTCGATGACCGTCACGTCGGCGCCCATCGTGCGGTAGAACGAGGCGAACTCGATGCCGATCGCGCCCGAGCCCATCACCAGCAGGCTCTTGGGCATCTTCTCCGGGACCATTGCCTCGTAATAGGTCCAGATCTGCTTCTTGTCGGGCTCGATGCCGGGCAGCACGCGCGGGCGGGCGCCGGTGGCGACAATGATGTGCTTGGCCGCGTAGGTGCCTGCGCCCTTGGCGCCCTTCGGCGGCTCGGCGCGCTTGGTCTCCTTGACCGTGACCTTGCCGGGCTCGTTGCCCTTGGCGCCGGACTCAATCGAGGCCTCGCCCCAGATCACATCGACCTTGTTCTTCTTCAGCAGCATGCCGACGCCGCCATTGAGCCGGCCCGACACTCCACGCGAGCGCTTGACGATCGCCGCCGCGTCGAAGCTGACCTCCTTGGCGGAGAGACCGTAATCGGAGGCGTGCTGCATGTAGTGGTAGATCTCGGCCGAGCGCAGCAGGGCCTTGGTGGGAATGCAGCCCCAGTTCAGACAGATGCCGCCGAGATGCTCGCGATCGACCACGGCGGTCTTGAAACCGAGCTGTGCCGAGCGGATCGCGGCCACGTAGCCGCCGGGCCCCGCGCCGATGATGAGGACGTCATAGGTTTCGGACATCAAGACCTCCTGCTCCCCTCCCGCTTGTGGGGAGGGGGTGAGAGTGAGGGTCGGGCGGCTCGGCCGGCGGTGACGGACGGGATCACGAGAGCAGTCGGCTCGCGCCGATTCGCCATCCTGCTCGCCCCGCGCATCGGGAGCGAAGGTTCGTATCGACGGCCCTTAGACGAGCATCCCCATCGGGTTCTCGATCAGCCCCTTGAACGCGGCGATCAGCTCGGCGCCGAGCGCGCCGTCGAGGACGCGGTGATCGCAGGAGAGGGTCGCCGTCATCACCTGGGCAACGGTCGGCTGCCCGTCCTTCACCACGACGCGCTTCTCACCCGCGCCGACCGCGAGGATGCTCGATTGCGGCGGGTTGATCACCGCCGTGAAGTGCTTGATGCCGAACATGCCGAGGTTCGACACCGAGGTGACGCCGCCCTGGTACTCCTCGGGCTTCAGCTTCTTGGCGCGCGCGCGGCCTGCGAAATCCTTCATCTCGTTGGAGATGGTTGAGAGCGTCTTCTGGTCCGCCTTGCGGATCACCGGGGTGAACAGGCCGCCATCGATCGCCACCGCGACACCGACCTCGGCGTGCTTGAAGCGCAGGATGCGGTCCTCCGCCCAGACGGCGTTGGCGGCGGGAACGCGGGTGAGCGCGAGGCCCATCGCCTTGATGACGAAGTCGTTCACCGAGAGCTTGAACAGCGGCTTGCCGTCCTTGTCCTTGCCGGCCGAGCCGTTGAGCGTCTCGCGCAGCTTCATCAGCGCATCGAGTTCGCAATCGACGGTGAGGTAGAAGTGCGGCGCGACCTGCATGGCCTCGGTGAGGCGCTTGGCGATCGTCTTGCGCATGCCGTCGAGCGGCACTTCCTCGAAGCTGCCCTTCTCGTAGAAGCCCTTGACCTGATCGAGGCTGAGCCCGGCCGGGACGCCGCCCGCGGCGGCCGCCTTCGGCGCGGTTTTCTCGGGCGCCGGAGCACTTTTGGCCTCCGACTTGGCTTCGGGCTTGGCCGCCGCACCGGCCTTCGCCGTGCCGTTCTCGATCGCTGCCTGCACGTCGCGCTGGATCACGCGGCCATGCGGACCCGAGCCCTTCACCGCCGAGAGATCGACGCCTTCCTGCTTCGCGATACGGCGCGCGAGCGGCGAGGCGAAGACGCGATCGCCGGAGCCTGCCGGCTGCGCGGCGCCGTTTGGCTTGGCACCGTCGGGCACCTGATCGACGCGCGCGTAAGAGGCGTGGGAGCCATCGGGCGCGGCGTTCTGGTCGGGCGTGCCCTTCGGCTCAACGGGGGCGCTCTTCGCCTCGGCACCACCCTTCGGAGCCTGGACGCTGCCCGGATCCTCACCCTCCTCGGCGATCAGCGCGATCAACTCGTTGACCGGAACGTCGGCGGTGCCTTCGGCCACGAGAATCTTGGCGAGCACGCCCTCATCGACCGCCTCGACCTCCATGGTCGCCTTGTCGGTCTCGATCTCGGCAATGACGTCGCCGGACTTGATGGCGTCGCCCTCCTTCTTGAGCCACTTGGCGAGGTTGCCCTTCTCCATGGTCGGGGAGAGCGCGGGCATCAGGACGTTGATCGGCATCGTATCGTTCCCGAGCGGCCTTGAGAGGAAGGGTCAGTTGAGGGCATTGTTGGGATCGAGGCTTTCCGCCTCCCACCCGGCACGGATGCGCTCGAAGGCTTCCTCCTCCGAGATGTCCGTTTCCATCGCGTAGGCGCGGGCGGCTTGCCGCGCGAGGTCGATGAGCAGGCGGCCCCAGGTCGCCGGGTCATCGAAGGCCCGCCGGAGCGCCACGCTCACAGCGCCATCGACGATGGAGGCGCGCACGATCTCGATCCCGCCCTGTTCCAGGGCGTCGGGCGGGATCTCAAGTTCTTCAAATGTTTCCGACATTTACCTATATTTATTTGTAGCAGACGCTTTTGACCGCCTCGATGACATCAGCCACGCTGGGCAGGGCGAGCTTCTCGAGATTGGCCGCGTAGGGCATTGGCACGTCCTTGCCGGTGACCCGCAGGACGGGCGCATCGAGATAGTCGAAGGCATCGACCATCAGGCGAGCGACGATCTCGGCGCCGACGCCCGATTGCGGGAAGCCTTCTTCCACGCAGACGCAGCGGCCGGTCTTCTTGACCGATTCGACAACCGTGGCGCTGTCCATCGGGCGGATCGTGCGCAGGTCGATCACCTCCGCCTCGATGCCCTCCTCAGCCAGCGCCTGGGCCGCCTTGAGGGCGTAGGTCATGCCGATCGAGAAGGAGACGATGGTGACGTCCTTGCCCGGACGGTGGACGCGCGCCTTGCCGATCGGCAGGACGAAATCCTCGATCTCCGGCACCGGGAAGGACTGACCGTAGAGAATCTCGTTCTCGAGGAAGATCACCGGGTTGGGGTCGCGGATCGCCGCTTTGAGCAGGCCTTTGGCGTCGGAAGCGGTGTAGGGCGCGATCACCTTGAGGCCTGGCACGTTCGAGTACCACGCGGCGTAGTCGTGGCTGTGCTGAGCGCCGACGCGAGCCGCCGCGCCGTTGGGGCCGCGGAACACGATCGGGCAACCGAGCTGGCCACCGGACATGTAGAGCGTCTTGGCCGCCGAGTTGATGATGTGATCGATCGCCTGCATGGCGAAGTTGAAGGTCATGAACTCGACGATGGGCTTGAGGCCCATGAAGGCCGCACCGACGCCGATGCCGGCAAAGCCGTGCTCGGTGATCGGCGTATCGACCACGCGGCGCGCGCCGAACTCCTGAAGCAAGCCTTGCGTGATCTTGTAGGCGCCCTGGTACTCGGCGACCTCCTCACCCATCACGAGGACCTTGTCGTCCTTGCGCATCTCCTCGGCCATGGCGTCGCGCAGGGCTTCGCGCACGGTCGTGGTCTTCATAGGCGAGTCGGCCGGGAACTCCTCCATCACCGGGTCCGGCGCCTTGTTGGTGATGATGGCGGGCGAGGCCGGGGCCTTTTGCGCATCGTCACCGGTCTTCGCGGTGGCGGCCGAGGTGTCGGCCATGCCTTCGGCCTGCATGTCGGGGGTCGGAGCGGGCGCACCGCCAGCGGCGCCGTCCGGCTTGCCCTTGCCGCCGCTCGCGGCAGCGGCGGCCACGTCCTCGCCCTCTTCGGCGATGATCGCGATCGGGGTGTTGACGGCGACGTTCTCGGTGCCGTCGGCAACGAGGATCTTGGCGAGGACGCCCTCGTCGATCGCCTCGACCTCCATCGTCGCCTTATCGGTTTCGATCTCGGCCAGGATGTCGCCGGCCTTGACCGGATCGCCCTCCTTTTTCAGCCATTTGGCGAGCTTTCCCTCCTCCATGGTCGGAGAAAGGGCGGGCATCAGGATGTCGGTCGCCATATGCGCTGCTCTATCGATCCGGGTGCGTCGACGGTCGGGCGTGTTTTTGTCGAATGCGTCGCTGAGAACCCCCCGGGCCGAGACGGCGCGGAGGGCAGGGACACATTCAGGCGCGGGCTTCGAGAAGGATGTCGGTCCAGAGTTCCGACGGATCGGGCTCGGGATCGTGGGTCGCGAAATCCGCCGACTCGTTGACGATTTCGCGGACCTTGGCGTCGATGCTCTTCAGCTCCGCCTCGGGCACGCCGTGCGCCTCGAGCAGGCGCTTGCGCACCATCTCGATCGGATCGTGCTCGTCGCGCATCTTCGAGACCTCGTCCTTGGTCCGGTACTTGGCCGGATCGGACATCGAGTGACCGCGATAGCGGTAGGTCTGCATCTCGAGGATGTAGGGGCCCTCGCCCGAACGGGCGTGGTTGATGGCTCGCGCCGCGGCCTCGCGAACCGTGCGCACATCCATGCCGTCCACCTGCTCGCCGGGGATGCCGAACGAGAGGCCGCGCTTCGAGAAGTCCGTCTGCGCCGAGGCGCGGGCCACCGAAGTGCCCATGGCGTAGCGGTTGTTCTCGATCACGTAGACCACCGGCAGCTTCCACAGAGCCGCCATGTTGAAGCTCTCGTAGACCTGGCCCTGGTTGGCCGCGCCGTCGCCCATATAGGTGAAGCTGACCTTGCCATTCTTGAGATAGGCGTCGGCGAAGGCGAGGCCGGTGCCGAGCGCGACCTGCGCGCCGACGATGCCGTGGCCGCCGAAGAACTGCTTCTCGCGGCTGAACATGTGCATCGAGCCGCCCTTACCGCGGGAATAGCCTCCGCGGCGTCCGGTCAACTCGGCCATCACGCCCTTGGGGTCCATGCCGCAGGCGAGCATGTGGCCGTGGTCGCGATAGCCGGTGATGTTCTGGTCACCGTCCTCGCCGGCCATCTGCATGCCGACGACCACGGCTTCCTGGCCGATATAGAGGTGACAGAAGCCTCCGATGAGACCCATGCCGTAGAGCTGGCCCGCCTTCTCCTCGAAGCGACGGATACTCAGCATCTCGCGGTAGGCGTGAAGGTCTTCGTCCTTCGTGAACTGCGGAATATTCGGTGCCGGCCGATGTTGCGGCGCGTCTGTTTCCGCCGCAGGTTTCACCGCCTCGCTGCCCGCACCCATCGGTGTCCTCCCGCAATCGCGTTGTTGCAGAGGGTTCTAGGGCAGCGAATTACGGAAATCGAGGGGCGGGCTGACAGCCATCAAATGCTGTTACCGTCACGGTTGCAACGGAGGATAAATCGGAAGGACAGTGCAAATGAATATTTATCGCGTTTAGTCTTGCGGAAATAAAAATTTATGGACCGATGATAACGAGGTCATTCGCGTGGACGCGGCCGAGCACGACGCGGGCCCGCTCTTCCAGGAGGTCGCGGTCGATCTGTTCGCTCCGCAGCAGCGAGACGCGGTGCTCCCAGGTCGCCCGCTCGGCCTTGGCGGCGTTCAATTCCTGAGTGAGCCCGTAGGCCTCGACCTTGAGGACGCGTTTGGCTTCGAGGCCGCGGCTGCCGCTCTCGGCTTGATGCACGAAGTAGCCCACGACGAGAGCCGAGACCGTCCAGAGGACGGCGGGGACGACGATGGCGCGGACGCGGCGACGAATGACCATGGCAACTCGGAGCTTCGCCCGAACAAGGTGAAGAAAGCGTTTCCGCGCGGCGCAGATCGCGCGCCCTTGGTCTCCACAAACGAAAAACGCGCGGCGGACCTTTCGGGCCTGCCGCGCGTCGATGCTTCAGGTGCTATCAGCGCCCGGCGAGCTGGCGGATCGCGCTGCGGCCGGCGTAGAGCGCCTGGGCGCCGAGGCCCTCCTCGATGCGGATGAGCTGGTTGTACTTGGCCAGTCTGTCCGAGCGGGCGAGCGAGCCGGTCTTGATCTGCCCGCAATTCGTCGCGACCGCGAGGTCGGCGATGGTCGAATCCTCGGTCTCGCCGGAGCGGTGCGACATCACCGCGGTGTAGCCGGCGCGCTGGGCCATATCGACGGCGGCCAGGGTCTCGGTGAGCGAGCCGATCTGGTTGACCTTCACGAGAATCGAGTTGGCCGTCCCCGTCTCGATGCCGCGGGCGAGCCGCTCGACATTGGTGACGAACAGGTCGTCGCCGACGAGCTGCACGCGGCTGCCGATCCGGTCGGTGAGGAGCTTCCAGCCCTCCCAATCATCCTCGGACATGCCGTCCTCGATGGAGAGAATCGGATAGGCCTCGGTCAGCTTGGCGAGGTAATCGACCTGTTGCTCGATCGAGCGGGTCTGGCCCTCGCCCTCGTAGCGGTAGGCGCCGTCCTTGAAGAACTCGGTCGCGGCGCAGTCGAGCGCCAGCACAACGTCGCTGCCGGGCTTGAACCCGGCGGCGTTGATCGATTCCATGACGAAATCGAGCGCGGCCTCGGCGGACGGCAGGTTCGGGGCGAAGCCGCCCTCATCGCCGACATTCGTGTTGTGGCCGGCCTTCTTCAGGGCGCTCTTGAGGGTGTGGAAGATCTCGGCGCCCATCCGCACCGCGTCGGAAAGCGAGGTGGCGCCGACCGGCATCACCATGAATTCCTGGAAGTCGATCGGGTTGTCGGCGTGGGCCCCGCCATTGACGATGTTCATCATCGGCACCGGGAGCACCCGGCCCTGCACGCCGCCGACATAGCGGTAGAGCGGCAAGCCGGCGGTCTCGGCCGCCGCCTTGGCCACCGCGAGCGAGACGCCGAGGATGGCGTTGGCGCCGAGCCGTGCCTTGTTGGGGGTGCCGTCGAGCGCGATCATCGCTTCATCGACCGCGACCTGATCCTCGGCATCCATGCCGCCGATCGCGTCGAGAATTTCGCTCTGCACCGCATCGACGGCCTTGAGCACGCCCTTGCCGTTGTAGCGGCTCTTGTCGCCGTCCCGCAGCTCGACCGCCTCGTGGGCACCGGTGGAGGCGCCGGAGGGGACGGCGGCGCGGCCGAAAGAGCCGTCCTCCAGAAGGACATCGACCTCGACGGTGGGGTTGCCACGGCTGTCGAGAATCTCGCGGGCGGCGATATTGGTGATCGCGGTCATGAGCGCTCCTTGGCGGCGCGTCGCGGCGGGGTCGTCTCGCGGATGCCGTCGAGGCCCGCGCGTCCTGCGACGCTCTGCGTTGCGGGCTTATCCGCCAACCTCGGGATACGGGCAAGCACCCGGCCGGCTCCAAGGGTCAAACAGATTTCACAAAATCCGTCCGGCGCAACAATTTTTTTGGCCGGCACGGTTTCCGGGACCAGTCCTTGGTCCAGATCGGTTGATCGGGGAGAATCCCTGGCATTCTCCCGGCGCCATAGGCGCAACGGGTGTTGCCGGGTATAGGCCCCCATGGATTCGATCGAGACCCACGCCAAGCAACTCGGACAGCAGACGCCGCTGCCGGCCTCGCCCGAGGCTGCGCAGCTCGACCGCGTGCCCAACCCTCATGCCGACACCGACTACCTCGCCCGCTTCACCGCGCCGGAATTCACCTCGCTCTGCCCGGTGACGGGCCAGCCGGATTTCGCGACGCTCGTCATCGACTACGTGCCGGATCGCTGGCTCGTGGAGTCGAAATCGCTGAAACTCTACCTCGGCGCTTTCCGCAACCACGGCGCCTTCCACGAGGATTGCACCGTCGGCATCGGGCGGCGGCTCGTCGCATTGCTCGAACCGCGCTGGCTGCGCATCGGCGGCTACTGGTATCCGCGCGGCGGCATTCCGATCGACGTGTTCTGGCAGACGGGTGAGCCCCTGAAATCGGTCTGGCTGCCGGACCAGGGTGTCGCGCCCTATCGCGGCCGGGGCTGAGCCACCGCGCCTCCGCTGTCAGTGCTGCTCGGCCAGCACGCGGACGGTGCGCGCGATGAAGCGCTCCTGGGCCTCGGTCGGCCCGCCATGGATGACGGCGACCTTCCGGCATCCGCTGCAGATCATCGCGCTCTGAGACGTCGAGCTTGTCCCGCAGAAGCGGCGCGAGGTGATCGATGGCCGTATAGGCGTCGCCGGCGGGAGTGCAATCCCGGCGTCTCTTTTGATTCTCGTTCGCTGCGGCTTCTCGCGCGATCTCAGGCATGCTCGCGCACGAAAAAGGCGGCCGGTTGCCCGGCCGCCTCGTCGCATCGGATGAGGCTCAGGCCTCAGTAGCCGTAGTCGTAGTAGCCACCGCCGTAGGCCGGACGGCCGTAGTAGCTGTCGCGTGCATAGGCGTCGCGCGCCGCGCCAGCAGCGATCGCGCCGGCTGCGAGACCAGCAATGCCGAGGCCCACGGCCGCGCCGGTGCCGATGCCACGGCGGCGACCGCCGTAATAGGCGCGCGGGCCGTAGCCGCCGCCATGATAATGACCGTAATGGTGGCCGTAGCCGCGGCCGTAGGGGCGCGCATCGGCGGATGTGGCGGTGAGCGTGCCGACGGAGATCAGGGCGGCGGTCACAAGGGCAAGCTTACGCATAGCGTCCTTTCCAATCCAGAAGCATCTTTGCGGTCAAACACCCGAGCTTTGCCGGAAGTTCCCGCGGGCTTCGATCAGGATCGAAGCCTCACGCGGAGCCGCGTTGTTCTCGATTGCAGTCGAATATCGCCCAGGTTGCCTGAATGGAATCTGAAGCCGGTGCGCTCGCGCCGGCCTTACGCCTTGGCGAGACGGTCGAACGCCATGAGGGTCTCGATCAAAGCGGGCAGATCGGTCAAGGCCACCATGTTCGGCCCGTCGGAGGGCGCGCGGTCGGGATCGGGATGGGTCTCGATGAACACGCCCGCCACGCCGACCGCCACCGCGGCGCGGGCGAGCACCGCGACGAACTCCCTCTGCCCGCCGGAGGTGGCGCCCTGCCCGCCCGGCTGCTGCACCGAGTGCGTCGCGTCGAACACCACCGGTGCGCCGCCGGTGACGCGGGCCATGATCGGCAGCGAGCGCATGTCGGAGACGAGCGTGTTGTAGCCGAAGGAGGCGCCGCGCTCGGTGACGATGACGTTGGGGTTGCCGGCCTCGGTCACCTTGGCCGCGACATGGGCCATATCCCAGGGTGCGAGGAACTGCCCCTTCTTGACGTTGACCGCCCGCCCGGTGGCGGCGGCGGCGAGCAGGAGGTCGGTCTGGCGGCAGAGGAAGGCCGGGATCTGCAGGATGTCGACGGCTTGCGCCGCCCGCGCACAATGCTCGGCCTCGTGCACGTCGGTGAGCACGGGAAGCCCGAGGCTCTCGCGGATCTCGGCGAAGACCGGAAGCGCTTCATCGAGGCCGACGCCCCGGGCGGTACGGCCGGAGGTCCGGTTGGCCTTGTCGAAGGACGACTTGAACACGAGGCCGATGCCGAGCTTGGCCGCCATCTCCTTGAGAGCGGCAGCGATTTCGAGGGCGTGATTTCGCCCTTCGAGCTGGCACGGGCCGGCGATCAGCGCCAGCGGCAGATGGTTGGCGAAGGCGACGCCGCCGGTCTGGACGACGGAACCGGAAGTCTGTGCGGTCTCGGGCATGGCGCCCGCTCTAGCCCGGCGAGGCCGCGCGGGAAAGACCGCGGCGGGGCCGGTCCGCCGCCAGGCGGCACAAGCTGCCGACACCGAAGCCGTCCGGCCGGTCGCCGGGATCGCAGCGGACCACCGCGCCGCCGACGCGGCCGATCTGCGGCGCACCGGTGAGCAGGCTGTCCTGATGCAGGCGCTGGGCAAGCGTCTCGACGGAATCGGCCGATGCTCCGGCCAGGGTCCGCGCGGCGAGCCCGATCAGCACGAAGAACCCGCGCGGCGGCTCGCGGAGATTCGAACGGAACGCGAGCCGCCGCGGCGTGTCGCAATCGAGGCTCATCCGGTCGGCGTCGGCGGCGCGGAACACGACGGTGGCGCCGCTACGTCCGGCCAGGGCGACGCCCGTTCCCCGAATCAACCGCACAGTCAGCCCATCGCAGGAATCCGCCTGCGCCGCCGTGCCGAGGGCGAAAACGAGGGCAAGGCCGGCGAAGAGGGCGCGCAGGGTCATGCCGCGATCCATAGCACGGGCGCGTCGGTCAAGCCGCTTCACCGAGCATGGCGCGTCGTTGCCGGTCCAGCTCTTCGCTGTAGCGCTTCAGCGTGTGGCTTTCGGTCAGCAACCCGATCACGCGGCGGCTTTGCCGATCGCTGAGCACGGCGAGTTCTTCGCTCTCGGCCTCATCGAACGCTTCGGCGGCCTGTTTGACGGTCATGTCGGCGAGCAGAAACGATCCCGGGTAACGCACGACATCGGCGAGGTGCGGCGTCTCGCCACCATTCTCGGCCGCACGCGCATGGGCCTCCGGCACGAGGACGATCCCGGCATACCGATCGTGCGCGTCCACCACCACCACGCGCGACGGCGAGCCGAGGGGATGCGCGCGCAAGAATGTCACCATCGGCGTGTCGAGGGGTACCGGCCGGATGTCCTTGCGCATCATCCGCCCGACCGTCAGGGAGCGCATCCAGCCGACATCGTGGGCGCTGCGGATGCTTTCGCCGCGCAGGTGGAAGCGCCATGTGGCGAAGGAGTAGCCGAAGGTCTTCCGCACCGTGAGCGAGGAGGCAATCACGGAGGCGAGCACGAGCCCGGTCACGGGGAAGCTGCCCGTCATCTCAAGAGCGAGGAAGGTCATGGTGAGCGGGCCGCCGACGATGGCGACGGCGAAGGCGCTCATGCCGATTACGGCATAGCCGACCGGCGCGAGGCCGAACCCCTCGAAGCCGGGCCAGACCAGCGGCGCCAGCCCGGCGAACAGCCGGCCGACCAGCGCGCCGAGGAACAACGAGGCGAAGAACAGGCCGCCGCGGAAGCCCGATCCGATCGACATCGCGGAGGCTGCCGCTTTGGCGACGATGAGGCCGGCAAGCGCACCGAGCCCCGCCGCCGCCTCGGGTGCGAGGGTGATGTGGAGTGCGCCATGCCCGGCCGAGAGCACCTGGGGGGTCGTCCCGAGCGCGAGCCCACCGACGCACAGACCACCGAGGACGGGCCGCAGTGGCGCGGGCAGGCGCGAGGCGCGAAAGCCGTGCTCCACCAGCGTTACGCCCCGCATCAGCAGCACGGCGAGGCCGGCGCAGACGAGGCCAAGGGCGAGGCAGGGAAGCGTGTCGCCCGCCCCCAAAGCCGTGTTCTTGGCCAGCGCCAGAGCGCCGACATCGACCAAGGCCGGCTGGGGCGCGAGCGCCCGCGCCACGAGGCTGCCGCACAGGGCCGCAACGACGACGGGGGCGAGCGTCGCGATGGTGTAGGTGCCGATGATGAGTTCGAATGCGTAGAAGGCGCCGGTCAGCGGCGAGCCGAACGCGGCGGCAATGGCGGCCGCCGAGCCGCAGCCGACCAGGGTGCGCAGATCCGAACGCCGCATCTCGAAGGCGATGCCCAGCCGCGAGGCGATCCCCGACGCGACCTGGGTGTAGCCCGCCTCTAGCCCAACCGAGGCGCCGCAGCCGTTCGAGACGACGTTCTGTGCCGCCACGTCGAGGGAGCCGCGCAGCGACATCCGCCCGCCGTGCAGGGCATTGGCCTCGATTGGATCGACCAATGCGCGCTTGGCCTTGCCGCGCCCCCTCGTCGCGATCAGGAGCAGCAGGCCGAGGATCGCGCCGCCGAGCGCCGGAGCCAGGAACGGGGCCCCCATCAGCCCCTCGGTCGGAAGATCCGTCAGGCTGCTGAGGCGCTGGCCCGCGGGAAGCCGATAGAGGATCTCGCGCAGGAATTGGCTGGCGCCGCTCATGGCGACGACAACGAGCCCCCCGACACATCCCGTGACAGCCGCGAGCCCCACCAGGGCGATCTCGTTCCCCCGCACCCAGGCCCGAAGCCGCACCGGTGCCTGGACGAGCGGGGCGGTGGTGGGCGGAGACGGAGACGGGCTCATCGCACTCGCGGAGGCTGGGTCCGGATCGCAGGCCATAGCGGCCATGCGCCCGCCGTCTAGCATCGGTGGATCGATGGTGCGAACCGCGAAGAGGCACATTCAAGACGCTTGAAATGCCGCGAGCCTCGGGATAAGTCCCCCCTCACGTGCCGCCGTAGCTCAGTTGGTTAGAGCACTAGATTGTGGATCTAGGGGTCCCCCGTTCGAGCCGGGGCGGTGGTACCATCGAATTTGGTATGGTTGGGAAGGGGTTGGCGCTGAGCCAGCCCCTTCTTCGTTTGGGCCCGACCGATCGGCCGGCGCTTGCGAGCCGGTCGGATCCTCTTGCGAGACAAGCCAGGCTTCCCCTGCCGCTACGAGCCAGCGCGCAGGGGCAGCGCCATAGCATCAGGTGGCGATCACCGGCTTCGCGATCGGCGAGCGCGTGAGCTGCTGGATTTCGCGCGGTGCCCGGCCAGCCTTCTGCGCGATTTCCGCTTCCTGCTCGGCGATGAGTTGACGCGCCGGCTCGTCGCCGTCGAGCCCGCCGAGGATTTCCATCGGGACACGCCGGTTCGAGGCGCGTGTGCCGTCCTCAAAGACAACGTCGAAGAGAACGAAGCCGCGCTGCTGCGGCAGAGATTTGGTGCGTTTAGACATGCCCGCTGATAGGCGGCCTTCAGCGGAAAGAGCAATGGCGACGGACGCATGCGGGGTCGCACCCGGCGCCCGGCCGGGAAAGGCAGCGATGAACGAGTGGGTGCACCTCGAAACCAGCGACGTGCCCGGCGGCGGTAAGAGCCTCGCCTTGATGCAGCGCGGCGGTGAATTCTCCATCGTCGTCGGCAACATCGAATTGATGAACAGCACGCGTGGCACCTCGGAGGAGGCGCTGGCCTCGCTGACCTGCGCCCGGCTGACGGGCCGGCCGGCGCCGCGCATCCTGATCGGCGGTCTCGGCATGGGCTTCACCCTTCGCGCCGCTTTGCGGGAGTTGGGACCGGACGCGCGCATCGTCGTCGCCGAACTCGTACCGGCGGTGGCCGCCTGGGCACGGGGACCGCTCGCTTCCATCTTCGCTGGCTGCCTTGACGATCCACGCGTCGAGCTGCGCGAGACGGACGTGACGCGCCTGATCCAGTCCGAAGCCGCCGGGTGGGATGCGATCCTCTTGGATGTGGATAACGGCCCGGAGGGTCTGCTGCGGCGCGCCAACAACCGGCTCTACGACGAGTGGGGCCTGAAGCGAGCGCAATGGGCGCTCAAGCCCGGCGGCACGCTCGGGGTCTGGTCAGGGACGCCGGACCGGAAGTTCAAGGCGCGGCTTCAGCGGCTTGGTTTCACCGTCGAGGAGGTTCGCCGGCCGGCCAGCGGTTCGAGCGGTCCCCGCCATGTCATCTGGCTCGCAACGCAGCCCTGACGGTTCGGTGCGCTGTTGGCGCGGAACGGCTGGGACACGCGCTTCAGCTCGCCTCGCTGCGAGCGTGTCCCAACTGTTCGATTTCGCACGGATTCTGGACCCGTGAGAGTCGCGCATCGGGCCGGAAACGTTCGGCCCGATGCGCGATGTCGTGTCGCTCGACGATGCGAATGTCGAGTTCGCCTGCGAATCAGCGGTCCGCCTTCTCGCCCGCGATGGTGAGATCGACGTAACGCTTCGTCGTCGGGCCGATCAGTTCACGCACCCGGCGCGCCATCGCCTCTTCCTCCTGCAGGGATTGGCGGAAGCCCGTCAGGCTACCGCCCTGCCCGGCCGCCTCGCCGATGGTCAGCAACGATTCGTAGGCTGCGATCTCGAAGTTCTCGAAAGCGTGGTTGGCGTAGGTGTTCTTCAGGATCTCGTCCTGTGCCGGCGTGTGACCCAGCGCCATCATGTTGCCGACGAAGCCGAGGATGCCTTCCTTGATCGCCGAGGGGCTGTCGCCGAGCGATTGGAGAGCCTCCTCCAGGCGCGTGCGCTGGCCGTGCGTCTCCTCGATGTGGCGGCGCAGAGCCTCCTCCATCTCAGGGTAGCGGGTGAGCCGTTCCACCTGACGCTCCATGATCTGCAGGGCCTGCATTTCGAGAGCGTGGGTGTTCTTGAGTGCGGTGACATAGATTTCGCGCGTGTCGAGGGCCATCGTCGGCGTCTCCTGTTCGAAGGGTGCGGGGTGAAGCGCAAAAAGATCGCCCGGCCGCAGAGGCAGCCGGGCGATGGGTCAGCCGATCTGTTGCGTCTCGGCGCCGCTATCGGGGCGAGCGGGGCCGAGCACGGGCTCCTGACCCATGGGCTCGTTCTGGAACACGCTGAAATTGCCCTTGCCGTCGATCGAGGGGCCGGCCGTCCACCGGCCTTCCGGCGGCGGAGCACCGTCGCGATTTGTGGCGAAGAAGCTGTAGTTGAACTTCTGGTTCTCTTCCGATTGCGGGAAGCTATTCGGGATCGGCAGGGCTCCCTCGGTGCCGCCAAGCTCCTCGATGACCGCGAGCCATTGCTGCTGGTGCATCGTGTCGCGGGCGATGAGGAAACTCCACATGTCCTTCATGCCGGGATCGTTGGTCGCGTTGGACAGGCGCACCGCCAAGGTCCGGCCGGTCGCCTCGGCGGCGACGTTGCAATACATGTCGGCAGCGATGTTTCCGCTGGCATAGATGTGGTTCATGTCGAACGGCACGCCGTCGGAATTGCCGGGGAAGGCGGCCATGCCTGAGGAGAGCAGGTGCTTGTGCAGCATCCCCTCGGCGATGTGGCGCGGGTTTTCGCCACCCATCACGGCGCCGACGATGGCGTCGGCCGCCCCGGCTTCCTGAACCTTGGTCGGTGCGTTTTCGAGATTCATTGCGACGGCTGTTGCCAGCATCTCGATATGGCCGATCTCCTCCGTCGCGGTGTGGAGCAGCATGTCACGGTACTTGGTGTTGGGCGCGCGATTGCCCCAGGCCTGGAAGAAGTACTGCATACAGACGCGGATCTCGCCTTCGACGCCACCGATCGCCTGCTGTAGCATCCGGGCATAGATCGGATCCGGGCTATCGACCCGCACCGGGTATTGAAGCTTCTTGTCGAAATAGTACATCGGCTAACTTCCTCGGCACACAGATCACACAGCCGTACACGGCCAAGTCTTTCGACTGGCTGCGCTTCGGCTTTTGTGTCGGGGAAATCGCCAACTCCGCGCTTTGTTCAGCGGAAACTCGCGCCGATCGTGTCACACTCATATGTTGTGCTGATATAGCACAATGCATAATCGCAATGAGGTGGCCTATAGCCTCGTGAGGTCGACGGGACCCGCGACCGGTCGCGTCGCCGGTCAGGCCGCGTTGCGGCCGAGTGCCGTGACCAATTCACGGATCGTGGCCGAGGGGACGGGGCGGCTGAACAGGTAGCCCTGACCCTCGTCGCATCCTTCGAGCCGAAGCTGCTCGAGTTGCGCCTCGGTCTCGATGCCCTCCGCCGTGGTCGTGATGCCGAGGCTGCGGCCGAGGCCGACCACGGAGCGCACGATCAGGCGCGAGTTGCCCGGCGCGGCGAGGTTACGCACGAAGGACTGGTCGATCTTGATCTTGTCGAAGGGGAAGCTCTGCAGGTAGCTCAACGACGAGAAGCCAGTGCCGAAATCGTCCATCGCCACCCGCACACCGAGGCGCTTCAAGGTGTGGAGCGTCGCCAGCGTCGTCACGCTGTCGTTGAGCAGGACCGACTCGGTGATTTCCAGTTCCAGCCGGTGCGCCGGCAACCCGCTCGCGGCGAGCGCATCCATCACCGCCCGGACGACCGCCGCGTTCTTGAATTGCGCGGCGGAGACATTAACGGCGACGCGGATGTTCGAGGGCCAAGTCGCGGCCTCGCTGCAAGCCTTCCGCAGCACCCATTCGCCGATCTCGCCGATGGTGCCCGTCTCCTCCGCCAGGGGAATGAAATCCGCGGGAGAGACATAGCCGCGCTCGGGATGGCGCCAGCGCAGCAGCGCCTCGCAACTGGCGATGCGCTGCCGGTCGAGCTTGACGATCGGCTGGAACACGAGCTCGAACTCGCCGTTGCCGACAGCCTTCTTGAGATCGCTTTCGAGAGCCCGGCGCTTGCGCAGTTCGACGTCCATTTCCTCGTCGAAGAACGCCCAGCAGCCCCGTCCGGTCGCCTTGGCGCGGGTAGAGCGCGAGATCGGCGCTCTTCAGCAGCTTCTCCGGGCTCGTTCCGTGTTCCGGTGCGAGCGAGATGCCGATGCTGAGCCCGACCGTCACGGTGTGCCCGTCGAGCAGGAAGGGCTGCTGGAAGGCCGCGATCAGGCGCTTGGCCAGGGCGCTTGCATCCCGCCGCGCATGCGTGCCGGCCTGGACGCCGGCTTGGACGATGGCGAACTCGTCGCCGCCGAGACGCGCCACGAGATCGGTGTCGCGCAGACAGCCTTGCAGCCGTTCCGCAACGCTGCGCAGCAGCCCGTCGCCGATGGGATGGCCGAGCGTATCGTTGACTTCCTTGAACCGGTCGAGATCGAGGCAGAGCGTGGCGAACCCGGCACCGGCCCCTTCGTCGAGACGCGCGGCGGCCTCTTCCAGGCGCTCGCCGAACACCATGCGGTTGGCGAGCCCCGTCAGCGCGTCCTTGCGCGCCATGGTGATGATCCGCGCTTCCGCCTCGTAGCGCTGGGTGACATCCTCGTAGGTGGCGATCCAACCACCCTCCGCCGTCGGCTGCTGCTTGAGCGCGACGATGCAATCCGTCCGGATCGGGCAACAGAGCGAGGCGCTCAACCCACGTTGGAGCAAGGCCTCCTGTTCGACGAGGAGATCGATCGCGCGACCGTTATCGGACGAGGCTTCGACGAGACGGGCGACGTCGCGGATGCTCATGCCGGGCCGCAACGCGGCGGCATCGACGCCGAACATGTCGCAGAAGCGGCGATTGTAGACGAGAAGGCCGCCCTCCGCGTCGTAAAGGCAGAGCCCCTGGAGCATGTTGCTGAGAGCCGCGTCGAGCTGTGCATTGCTGCGCTTGAGCTGATCCTCCTGCTCCTTCAGCAGGGAGACGTCACTGCAGACGGCAACGAAGCCGCCCTCGCGTGTGGGACTGCGGCTGATGCGCAACCAGCGCCCGTCGGCGGTGTGCGTCTCGGCGGTCAGGGTGGCGTGGCCGGGCATGGCGAGCAGGGCATCGGCGACGGCCGAACCGCGCGCGTCGGAGAGCGGGCGATGGCCGGGCTCGGCCTGATCGATCCCGAGCAAAGCGGCCGCCCGCGCGTTCGCGAGCACGATGCGGCCCGCGGCATCGACGACGACGATGCCTTCGATCGACCCCTGCACCGCGTCGGCGAGCAGACCTTGGGCGGAGCGGCGCTGCGCGACCTCCTCCTGCATCATCGCCGCGATGTTATCGCGCATGACTGCCATGGCGCGAAGCAAAGCGCCGAACTCGTCGTCCCCGCCCTCGGGCACGCGCACGGTCAACTCGCCGGCGGCGATGCGGCTCGCGACCGTCGAGGCGTCGGCCACCGGCCGAACGATCTGCCGCAACAGGAGCAAGGCGACGATGCCCGAGAGAACGATCGCGAGCGAGGTCGCGAAGATGCTGAGCCGCACGTCGCGGGCTACATCCGCGCGGGCCGTCTGCCGATAGGAGAAGCCGTCCCCGGCGGTGAAGTTGATCAGCAGGTCGATATGCTGCTCGGCCACCGCCGCGTGGGCATCGAGCGCCTGCCAGACATCCGACGTCTGTTGATCGGGGCCGAACTCCCTCCGTGCGGCGAGCCAATGTGCGACGGCGTCCTTAGCGGCGGCGGCCTCCCGCGTCGCACGCTCCGACTGGGCCCGGTCCGCTGCGATCTCTAGATCTTCCTCGAACGACTGCGTCAGCGCCTCGATCCGCGCTTCGAGCGTGCGCCGCTCGGCGCTATCGCCTGCGAGGCGGGCCCGGGCCACCGCAGCCTGGAGCATCGCGAGGTCGGTCGCGGCAGCCCGGGCGTAATTGATCGCCATCAGAGAGCGATCGTAGGTTTTGTCGACCAGTGCACCCGTCGTCATGATGCCGAAGGCGGCGTACCCGCCGAGTGCCGCCGTGATCGCGCTCAGCATCAGGAAGGCGAGGAAGATGCGGCCGCGAATCGTGCGACCACCGCGCAGCACGGCCCCGACGGCGGTGCGCCCGAGCGAAAAGCCAAAGGGTCGGCGTGGAAGACTCATCGGGCAAACGCTCGCTTCTCGCAGCCAGCATGTCCGACAATCGTTAAGGTAATCTGCGACGTCAGCGATTTCGGTAGTGTATCCCTCGAATTCGGTGATGCCGTTAAGGCGAACGCAACTTCATGGATGCTCATCTGAAACGAACGAGTGCGCGGGGGCGTCCTCGAAGTAGAGGAGACGGGCATGATGGATGCGTGCCGGATGAGAACTGCGCCCACGCCGCGGCGTACAGGTTCAGTCCTGTTGCTCACATCCCTCATCGCATCCGGAACGGCGCTTGCGCTGGCGGGCGATACAGCGTCCCACCGCGTGACGCAGAAGGGCCGGTCCTTCGCCCCGGGGGCGATCTCCCTGCGGGCCGGCGAAGGCCTGGCGATCGTGAACGACGACGGTGAACTCGTCCATCACGCCTATCTCGAAAATCCTGACTTCAGCTTCGACACCGGAGAGCAGATTCCGGGAAGCAAAACCGTCGTCTTCTTCCCGAAGCCAGGGCAGTTCACGATCCTGTGCGGCATCCATCCGAAAATGAAGCTCGCGGTCTCCGTGAAGTAAAGAAGCTCATCTCGTCTTATGGTTGTATGAGGCCGAGATGTTTGACTGGCTATCGATCCTCATCATCTCAGGATCTAAGCAGGCAGGCGCCATTCACGCCAATATTAAGCCAATGCCTTAACTGAAATTAAAGCCAAAGCCCCGAAGGTCAAACCTGTCGAGGTTCGAATGGCTTGGAAATTCGTGGGGGGCGTCGCAGCCCTCCTAACGATCCTGATGGGAAGCTTGGCGATCGCGACGAACGGCGAGCCCGATCGTTCGGCTGTGCTCGCTGAATACCGCCGTCCGGCCGAGATTCCCTTCCCCGACGACAACCCGTATCGGGCCGCAAAGGCCGAACTCGGCCGCGCGCTGTTCTTCGAGCCTGCTCTCTCACGGGACAGCGACCGCACCTGCGCCACCTGTCACGTCCCAGGGCAGGATTGGACCGACACGACGCCGCGTGCCCCGCGCAGCGACGGCGGCTTCATGGATTTCCGGACGCCGACGCTGCTCAACGTCGCCTGGACCGAAACGATCTACGGTTGGGATGGGAAGTTCCGCGGACTCGAAGCGGTGGCCCGCACGCCGCTGACCGCGCCGGGCAACATGAACATGCCGCCCGAGGAGATGGTCCGTCGCCTCTCGGCGGATCCGAAATATGTCGTCGCCTTCGCTGATGCGTTCCCTGGACCGACCCCGAACGGTGGGCCGATCACTCAGGAGCGGATCGAACAGGCACTCGCGACGTTCCAGCGCCTGATCGTCTCCGGTCGCGCACCCTTCGACCGCTGGGTCGAGGGTGATGCACGCGCGCTCGGTTCAGCCGCCAAGCGCGGCTTCGATCTGTTCAACGACAGAGCCAACTGCGCCGCCTGCCATTCCGGCTGGAACTTCACAGACGGCTCGTTCCACGACATCGGCGTCGCCACGGACGGTGCGATCGGCCGGGGGCGGTTCTTCCCGACCTCGACGGCCCTGCGCCACGCCTTCAAGACGCCGACCCTGCGCAACGTCGCGCGGCGTCCGCCCTACATGCATGACGGCTCGCTGGCGACGTTGTCCGAGGTGATCGACCTCTATGACCGCGGCGGCATCGATCGGCCGAGCCGGTCCCGCGATATCCGTCCGCTTCATCTGACGGCGCAGGAGAAGGCCGACCTCATCGCCTTCCTGGAAACCCTCAACGACGACGGCGCCGAAGGGCCCGCCTACCAGCCGATCGGAACCGAGCCAGCGCGGCCGTAAGGGATACCGGGGCCGGCGCGTCCGTCAGTAGTTGATGGTTGCGCGCAGCCCCAGAACCATGGCGTTGCGCAGGCGGCGTCCGCGCTCGTCGGCCACGCCGCCGCCGGGCCGCATGACATATTGGAGATCCGGCTGAAGGGTGAAGCCGGACACCAGCTCCGCTTGATAGGTCGCCTCGAACACGGTCTCGCTGCTGCGCAGCGGACCCGGTCCGGCCCCGAAAACGCGCTGGTCGCGGTCGAAGGCGCGGGCGGCCGGACTGATGCGGGAATGGATCACTCCGAGGCCGAGCGTATCGTTGGGGCGGCCCTCGAACAGGCCTCGATAGGCCACGCCGGCATCGACGTAGAGATCGATCAGGTTGCGGTTCGTCGGCACGGCGGAGACCCGCAGGAACGCCGAGGCACCCTCGTTCACCGTGCCGGGTTCGCGATAGATCGTCTGGTCGAGCATCGCGTAGAGCCCCGCATTGCCGCGAAAGCGCCGGGCGATACCGCTCGCCTCGGGATCGGCCAGCAGTCGCCCCCGGACCTCGTCGAGGCGGGGGCTGTCGAACCGGCCGAAATGGTACCAGCCGCCCAGGGTCGCGGTGCCGGGCAGCCGCTCGGCACCGGGCAGACTGGGATAGGCATAGGCCACCTCGCCGATCAGCAGCGCCGGATCGTTGACGCGGAAACTCGTGCCGGTGCGGTTGCGCCGCTCCAGATCGGTCTCGTCGCCGGCCGGTGTTCCCGCCGGGTCGCCGTTGAACAGCCCGCCCTGCAGCGAGAGTTCGGCGGTCGGCTCGTATTTCAGGCGGATGGCGGGCGTGGCCAGCGGATAGATCGGCCCGCCGCTCGGCAACACGACCGCGCCGACATTCGGCCAGCCGAATCCGGCATTGATGAACACCACCACCGATTGCGCGATGGCGAACTCCGTATCGGCCGAGACTTGGCCGATCTTCACCGAGAGCCGGTCGCCGAAGAAACGCTGCTCGATCCACAACTCGAACAGCCTCGTCGAGGGCAAAGCCTCGATGCCGCTGACCGTCGTGAGGTTGTTGACGAAGCGCCGCGACAGGCCGTGACCGTGGATTTGGAAGAAGTCGGTGTGAAACCGCGCGCCGCTCCAGCCGGCGAGCTGATCGAGATCGATGTCGAGCGAGGCGTCGAGGCGACCGCCGAAGGTCGTCCCGCGCCGCAATCCGCCGGAGGCGCTGGAAAATCCCTCGCCGATATAGGTGAGGACGTAGGTGACACCCCGCGCCGCCAGCGCAGCGCGCAGGCCGAACGGGTCGCCGTAGGGGCCGAGCACGTCCTGGATCGAGCCCTCGTTCGTCACCGACACCTGATCCGAGGTCCGCGATTGCGCGATCGCGGTCTGCGGGTCGCCGCCTGCGCCCGTCAGCGGAAGGCCGAGCGGCATGGGTAAGGCGAGCGACGGCAGCGATTGGGCGCCCGCCGGGACCGAGGCGAGGCAGAGCGGAGCGGACAGGGCGAGGACCGCGACGCCGCTCGCGAGGAGCCGGCGCGTTTGGGCCGCGCGGCGGCGTGTCGTTTCCGCTCTCACGTCATTGCTCGGCTCGACACACGGCGTGTTTCCGTCAGGCGGCGATCCCCCGTCGAGGGGCGGCCGGGTCGGGCCATATCGGATGATAGCTAAGCAGGCGCAAATGACAGCTCTGCGAAGCGCCGCCCTCGCCGGGGTCGTTCGATAGGGATCGCCGCCCGTCAGAGCGGTTCGATCCCCAGCACCTTCATCCGCGAGCGCAACGTCGTCGGCTTGAGGCCGAGCAACTCGGCCGCGCCGCCGGCACCGAAGACCTTTCCGCCGCTGATGTACAGCGCCGCCTCGATCTCGCTGCGAGCACGGGCGCGGCGCTCCTCTTCGGATAGCGGCCGGCCGAGATCCACCGGGCGCTCCGGCGCGGGCGTGACGGGGCCGGTGCTGCGGGTTTCCGGCAGATCGAAGCGCAGGCGCCCGCGTTCGGCGAGAATCGCGGCGCGCTCGATCACGTTCTCCAACTCGCGCACGTTGCCCGGCCAATCGTAGCGGGACAGGCGGCGGGCATCGGCCTCGGTCAGGCGCAGATCCGTCCGGTTGAGGCGCCGCGCGGCGGCCTTCAGGACGTGCTGCGCGATCAGCGGCACGTCCTCGCGGCGCTCCCGCAGGGGCGCGGAGGTCAGGGGAAAGACGTTGAGGCGGAAGTAGAGATCCTCGCGAAAACGCCCGCGGCGCACCTCCTCCTTGAGGTCGCGGTTGGTCGCGGCGATCAGCCGGATATCGACCGCGCGGGTGCGCTCCTCGCCGACCCGTTCGAACTGGCGCTCTTGCAGGACGCGCAGCAGCTTGCCCTGGAGGTCGAGCGGGATCTCCCCGACCTCGTCGAGGAACAGCGTGCCACCGTCGGCGAGTTCGAACCGCCCGATCCGGTCGCGCAGCGCCCCGGTGAAGGCGCCCTTGGCGTGGCCGAAGAACTCGCTCTCGAACAGGTCGCGCGGGATCGCAGCGCAGTTCACGCGGATCAGCGGCCGCTCGCGGCGGCGGCTCGCCTCGTGGATGGCCCGGGCAATCAACTCCTTCCCGGTGCCGGATTCGCCGGTAACGAGGACGGTGGCATCGGTGCCCGCCACCACGTCGATCTGGCGCAGCAACGCCTCCATGACCGGGCTACGCCCGATGATGCCCTGATGGTGGCTCTCGGCGCGAATTTCCTCCTTCAGGTAGGCGTTCTCCTGCTCCAGGCGCTCGCGCAGGGAATCGACTTCGGCGAGTGCGGCCCGCAACCGGTCCTCGTCCTCACGGCGCTGGCTGACATCGCGAAACACGATCACCGCGCCGAGCAATTGCCCGCCCTCGCGGATCGGCGTCGAGGTGTACTCGACGGGGAAACAGGTGCCATCCTTGCGCCAGAACACCTCGCCATCGACCTGATGCACGGCCCCGTCGCGGAAGGCCGCGTAGATCGGACAGTCGTGATGCGGGTAATGCGCACCGCCCGCGTGGGTATGGTGGACGGTGGCGTGCATGTCCTTGCCGACGAGATCGGCCGAGGCCCATCCCAGCATCCGCTCCGCGGCCGGGTTGACGAAGGTGGTGATCCCGTCCGCGTTGACGCCGTAGATCCCCTCCCCCGCCGCGCGCAGGATCAGCCGGTTGCCGCGCTCGATGTCGCGAAAGATGCGCTCCATGCGCTGCCATTCGGGCAGGCCGGCGCGCATGTGCGCCTCGGCCTCCCGGTCGATGCGGCGGCGCTCGCGCTCATCGAGATCGAAGAGGGTGACGAGGAGCCGCGTCGGCTCGCCCGAAAGCACGCAGCCGGCATATTCGAGGCGCAGCGCCTTGCCGGCACCGTGGCGCGGCGTGAGGCCTTGTGTCCACCATTGCCCCTCGGCGAGGACGGCCTGGGTGAACACCACGAGCGCGGGCCGCTGTTCGGGATGCAGGGCGCTCACGGGCATCGCCCGCAGAGCCGCGCGGTCGTGGCCGAGCAACCGGGCGGCCGCCGCGTTGGCGTCATCGATGCGGTCTGTCAGGGGCTCGAACACGAGCATCGCCTCGCGATTCTCATCGAAGGCGGGGCCATAAACCGAGGGCGCTTCCAGCGCTGATGCGGACACGACGAAATCTCGCAGTGTTTCTACGATATCTTGTCATAGGCGAAATTTCGTAGATTTGCGATGTGGGCGCAAATCTTTGCAAAATCATGACTTTCAGCACCGAATTGGCTTGGCACACCGCTTGCGGATGATGTCCGCAATGGCGCGGCTCGGATTTGGGCCCGTCATCGGAGTGCCGCCAGGTCCGCTCAAGCGGGTCGAGACGGTCTGGCCGTTCGGACGCTGCGCCCCCAGGCATCCGAACGGCCACCCCATCGCAGCCGGCCCTCGGCCGGAAGGGAGACAAGCATGAAGCGCGAAGACCTCACCGAGAAGCTTCTCGACATCAAGCGCGAGAAGGGTTGGACCTGGAAGTACATCCAGGACGAGATCGGCGGCATCTCGCCGATCCTCATCACCGCCGCCTGCATGGGCCAGATGAAGCTGCCGAAGGCGCAGGCCAAGAAGGCCGCCGAGCTGTTCGGGCTGAGCCAGGCCGAGGAGCGGATGCTGAACGAGGCGCCCTATCGCGGCTCGATCCCGCAGATGCCGCCGACCGATCCGCTAATCTACCGCTTCTACGAGCTGGTGATGGTCTACGGCACCACGTGGAAGGAGCTGATCCAGGAGGAGTTCGGCGACGGCATCATGTCGGCGATCGACTTCAACATGACCATGGAGCGCGAGCCCAACAACAAGGGCGACCGAGTGAAGATGAACCTCTCGGGCAAGTTCCTGCCCTACAAGTATTACGGCAACGAAGACGGCGTGCCGGAATACGGCTTCAAGGAGCCGTAGGAGCCCTCCGGCTCAGAAAAGCCCGGTGCCATTGACGGCGCCGGGCTTCTCTTCGGCTCACAGGGCTGCTGTTGGATCGATACCGCCCTCGCCTGATCCGTCTCAGCAGCCGACACAAATGTCCTTCATGAGGAAGCTGTCCTTGAACTGAGGTTCAGGCTTCTGCCCGGCCTCGCCGCTTGTCGGCGAGCCCAGGACCTGCGGGCGAGGGATGACTCTTCCGGTCGGCGCGACATGCGGGGCTGTGATCGTCGTCTCCGGGCCGCCGCCCGTCCCGGTCTGCGCCGGATGATTCATCGCGTTCGCGGCCGTGGACGCGAGCAGGCAGGTCACGCCGACGAACGCGATTCTCAAAGATGTCGTTCCAGTCACGCTTCATCTCCCTGTTCGATTGCGAATCCTTCTCGTATTTTGTGGATCCGTCTTATGTCGGGGCGTCTATTCCGAATATGCGCAGCCGCACGCCGCATCTGACCGGTCTTTGACTGGAATTAATCCGTCACGATCGGATCTATTCTCGGAGACCTGCCGCGCGCCCTCCCAGCACGTCGCATCGCGATGTGTTCAGCGTGTTCCGGGGAGATAACAGATTAGCGGGTTCGCTCGACGGCCGCCGCTCTGATAGCTCTTTGCGTGACCGATCGAGCCGGTCATGTCCTGCGTCGGGTTTCCGCCGGGACGTTTCACGACGATGTCGCAGTACATCCGATTGGGATCGCCGGGGCCTTGGAGATCCATCGTGCGCCGAGCCAGCGCCGACGTCGGCAGGAAGACAAGCGTAACGGCAACAAGCAGAACCAGTACGCGGTTTTAATCCACGAAACAACAAATTTCTCCTGTCTTGCAGAGAACGGCCCAAACAAGAGGCGCATTTCTTAAATATAATCTGATAGTGGAAGCCAAATGCGTAAGAACACATCTGTGATACTGCAATAAATTTGCACAGAGCCGAAATTTTAATCGGGAATAAATCTATTACTTAAACGTACTGCACGAACAACGGCAGACAGTTCGCCGGACAATACGGTCCCAACCATCCGATATGGCTTGGTCACCGGCCCGCCCCGAAAGAACGCTTCGGGGCACATCCGGCGGTTTCCAGTCGGCCGCGAACGGCTGCGTACCGCCCCTCACCGCTGCTCATGGGGTTGAGCGGACCGTGCTGCGATCCAGGCAGGTCATGGCCGGGCGAGACAGAGGCGAGGCCAGCCGCCGACTTCTTCGGGCAGCTTGCCCTGCTGCATCATGATCCGGACGGGTGCGAGGGCGACGGGCTCGGCGCCTGTTAGCGCGTCACCATTCCCACTCGGCGCCGACGCCGACCGAAGTGCGGCCGTCGCTGCCGGCCTCGCCGTTCAGCTTGATCCGCCGCGTTAGGTCGTAGTTGATCGACGCGGCAGTGTCGGCGGGTTTGGCGCCGGCCTTCACGCCGACGCTGATGCGGTCGTTGATGTAGCGCGAGGCGCCGACCGCCGGGCCGCCGCTCGCGCCTGTCGAGACATCGAGGCTGTCGAGGCCGAGGCCCTTGCGAGCCGCCTCGAATACGTCGGGCCCCCCTGCCCCGCCGGAGAGCTGCGCCACGGCCTGGGCCAGTTGCAGCGCCTGGAACGCCGAGAGCCCGGCCGCCGCCTTCTTGAACAGGATGCGCGAGAGGATCTCGTCCTGCGGCAGGCTAGGATCGGAGGAAAGCGCGAAGACGGGCTGTGCCGCGGGGCCGGTGACCGCGACGCGGGCGGTGACGTCGGCGGCCTTGGTCTCGGCCGCGAAGTCGAGGTCGGGCTGGGCGATGTCGCCCGCGAAGAACACCCGGCCGCGGGTGAAGTCGAGTCGCTGGCCGCCGAGGCTGAACACGCCGCGGCGCAGGGAGAAGTCGCCGTTCGCCTGCGGGTCGCGCGAGGAACCGGTGACGTGCAACTCGCCGCCGAGTTCCGCGTCGATGCCGCGCCCGCGCACGAAGATGCGGCTCGGCGCGCTCACGATGACGTCGAGACCGGCGTCGAAGGGCGGGGCCGCCTTCTTCCGTCGGCCGGCCGCCTCGATCTGCGCCTTGCGCTCGGCCCGCTTGGCGAGACGCTCGCGCACCTCAGGCGTCACGTTGACCCGGCGGATGCCCGGCAGCGGCTGCACCGTGGCGGGTAGGCGGTCGGGCACCGAGACGTCGATGGAGACGACATCGACCCGGCCCTTGATGGTCGGCTTGCGGGCGAGCGGTCCCGACAGGGCGAGGTTGAGGCTCGACACCGCCGTCATCAGCGGGCTTGAGACCAGTTCGGCCCGGTCGGCGGTGATGCGAAGCGTGCCGGGAAAGCCGGAGGCCGGCTCGACGGCGACGCGCCCGTCCACGGAGAGGCGCCCACCATTGCGGGTCGCCGCGGTCAGCCGCTCGATGACGATGGTGTCGCCGCGGCCCGTCACGCGGCCCTGGATGTCGGTGATGCGGATGCCGTTGATCGGATCGGTGAGGCTGCCGCCCGAAAGCGTCGCCGAGCCTTCCACCTTCGGTGCCGCGACCGTGCCGGTCACGCCCGCATCGAGCACGATACGGCCGGCAACCCGCTGCCCGCTCGCGCTCAACATCGAGTTGGCGAGCGCCGCGTCGAGGTTGCCGCGGGCGCGGAGATTCAGCCCGCCGCCGGCCTCGACCGGCACGGTGCCCGTCACGGTCACGTCGGCGCCGCGCCCGGCGGAGACCCGCCCGTCGATGCTGGCCGCGCCATCAGTGAGGCGGCCGCTCGCCCGCGCGGTGATCGGCGGCAGGCCGGCCTTGCGGGTTTCAGGCGTCACAAGGCCTGCGACGGTGAGGGCGTAACGCCCCTCCGGCCGCGCGGCGGGTCCATGCAAGTCGGCCTCGCCCTCCAGCGTGCCGGAGAGTGCGAGGTTCGGGCTCGCGATCCGCGCAAGCGACAGCGGCAGGGCACGGATGCCGAGCTTGAGATCGAGATCGGACCCCGCCCGCCCCTGCACGCTGACCCGGCCGGAGCCGGCGGCGACCACCAGATTCTCGATCAGCGCCGAGCCATCATCAAGGGTGATCGCGGCGGGGCCGGCCAGCGCCAGACGGTCGCCGCCGCGCTGCGCCGAGAACCGGGCAATCTCGATCCGCGTGCGCTCGGCCGGGATTAGCCGCGCGGCACCGTCGAGGGCGAAACCGCGGGCCTGGGCGGTGAGGGTGATGTCGCTTGCCGCCGCGGTGCCGTTGGCGGTGAGCCGCACCGTATCAATGCTCTGGCCAACTGCTACGAGCCGCGCGGCGTCGGCATGGCCGTCGATGACCGGATGGGCCCGCAGGTCGCGGCCGGTGAGATCCGCGTCGAGCTTGGCAAGCCCGAACGTGTCGTAGCGCAGGCTCGAACCGGTGGCGCGGACCGTCGCGTCTTGGCGCCCGCCCGCGCGGGAAAGGCTCACCGCAGCATCGAGGCTGCCGCCCATGGGCGCAAGCGCCAGCGGCGACAGGTCGCCGAGATCGCCGGCACGGACCGTCAGGGCGCCCTCGGCGAGGAGGCTGTCGGCGTTCACGACCGCCTGTCCATCCGCCGCGACGGAGCCGAGAGCGAAGGCGAGCCGGTCGAGGGCGTAGTCGCTCCGGTTCGGCCGGACGATGTGGGCCTCGGCCCGCAGCGGCTTGCCGGCGATGTCGCCGGTCATGCGCAGGGTGCCGTCGAGGGCATCGCGCAGGTCGTTCAGCGCCGCGTCGAGGCGCAGATCCCGGATCGGACGCCCGTTGGCAGTCACCTCCGGTGCGCGGAGCGCGGCGGTGACCGCCGGCTTGAGCAGGGAGCCCGTCAGCCGCGCATCGGCGCTCGCCGGCCGGCGGACAGACGCTCATCGAAGGCAGAGAGGTTCTTGAGATCGACGCGGGCGGCGACGTCTGCGGTCTTCGCGTTCGCCTGTCCCTGGAGTGTGGCGACGAGCCCCGCGCCCTGGAAGCGCAGGCGCTCGAAACCGTAGCCATCATAGGTCTGCGAGACGCGTCCCGTCAGCGTCGGAGCACGGCCGACGAGCCGGTCGGCGGTCGCCTCGCCGAGCACGAGACCGCCACCGCGCAGGTCGAGGTCGGCGGAGAGCGCCTTGCGGGCGGGATCTCCGCTCAGGATCGCCTTGGCATCGAGACGGCCGGCGAGGGTCCGGCCCGCGATGGCCGAAAAGGCGCCGACATCGGACAAAGCCGCCTCGAGCGTGCCGGCCAGCGTGTTCTGTCCGATGCGTCCGGCATAGGCGGCGCGGGCCGTATCGGACTCGACGGTCAGGGTCGTGACGTCCAGGACGCCGTCCGAGCCGGCGGCGGCGCGCAGGGTCAGCTTGGCCTGGCTGCCGACAGCGCGGCGCAGGGCCGGATCAGCGAGGCGCAGGCCCTCCACGGCCGCATCGGCGGTGATGGTGAAGCGCTGCGCCTTATCGGCGCCGGTCGGCTCGACGTTCAGAACGGCATCGCCCCGCTCCAGGCTCGATTCGCTGGTGCGCAGGCCGGCCGCCTTGAGATTGCCCTTCACCCGCGGCGCTGAGAGCGGCCCCTTCAGGCTGCCATCGAAGACAAGGGTGTCCAACTCGGCATCCGCCGCCTTGGTGACGCCGCCCTCGGTCGGGACCGCGCGGGCCGAGATTGTGAAATCCGCGACCCGGTCGGCGGTGAGGGTGCCGCCGATCGCGAGCCGTGCGGTGCGCGAGGCGAGGTCGAGCCGGTCGATGCGGAACAACCCCGTATCGGAGAAGGCCATGCCGCCGTCGAGCTTGGTCTCGCCGGAGAAGATCGCCGCGGCTGGGCCCGGCACGACGCCCTCGATGCGCGAGGTCAGGTCGAGGCTCAGGCGCCGGTCGGTGCCGATGCGCGAGAGGCGCGCGCCGCCCTTCGCGCCAATCTCCGGGCCGGCGTCGAAGTCGAGTCGGGCGTTGAAAGAATCGAGGGTGCCGCGACCGTCGAGGTCGAAGTTGATCGGCGGCGTGCCGGGGAGATTTGCCGCCTTCGAGAGCAGCCCGCCCTCCGGTTCGACGAGGCTTGCCTTCACCTCCAGGCGCTCGCCCTTGGGCACGAACAGAAGGCGGGCGATGAAGCGCCCGGCCGCATCGAGGCGGCGGAAATCCGCGCTGACATCGAGACCTTCGGAAGGGTTGCCGAGCGTAGCCTTGCCCTCACCCGCGAGCCGTGCCGGCTGGCCCGCGACGCTCTCGCCCAGCACCAGTTCGGCCAGCGCGAAGCTCTTGATCTCGACCTTCACCGGCAGATCCGGTAGCAGGCTGCCATCGGGCTCGGCCTCGGCCGGCGTCGGGCCGGGCACCGGCTTGCGCAGCACTTCGAGACGGCCGACCTCCAAGGGTGTCGACTTCGAGCCGGCCGGACAGCAGGGCGAGGCGCCGCCAGACCAAGCGGGCGCGGTCGAGCTTCAGCCACGGGCCGTCGGAATCGCTGATGACCACGTCGCGGATCGTGGCGTCCGAGGACAGGGCGCCATCGACGGCGCCGATCGTGACCTGCGACGAGGGCGTTGAGAGCGCCTTCGACAGGAGGCCGCCGAGCACCGTCTTCTCGCCATCGGCGGCGCGGGTGTCGTCGGTTGTGATGAAGGCGGCGAAAAGCAGTGCGATCGACAGGAACGCGGCCGCAACCGCCGCTCGGCCGTTGGCTCGGCTCCGCCCCTCGCCGGCCGTGGCGGGCAGGCTGCGACGGTGTCGTCCGCGAGCAGAAAACGCCATTCAGAACGCCTGTCCGAGGCTGATATACAGGGCGGCCGGCAGCTCGCGGTTTCCCTTGATCCGGTCGAGCGGGAAAGCGAGGTCGGCGCGGATCGGACCGATGCCGGTGTAGTAGCGCAGGCCGATGCCCGCCGCCTTTCGGATACGCTCATCGAAATCCGGCAGCGTCGAGGCGAAGGCCGTGCCCGCGTCGAAGAAGGGCACGATGCCGATCGTGTCGGTGATCTTGATGCGGGCCTCGATCGAAGCCTCCAGCAAGCTGCGCCCGCCGATCGGCAGATTGAACGGTCCTCGGGGGCCCAGCGTACGGAAGGCAAAACCGCGGACCGAGCCGCCGCCACCGGCGAAGAAGCGGAAATTGTCGGGGATTTCGTCGAGCCGCGCGCCCGAAACCGAGCCGAAGCCGACGCGCCCGGCGAGCACGTATTTCGCCTCGTCATCGAGCGCGTAGTAGGTCGAGCCCTGGGCCTTCGCGACGAAGATGCCGGGATCCGAGCCGAGGAAGCCGGGATAGGGCGCGGCCGAGGCGATCACCCGGAAACCCTCGGTGGGGTCGAGCAGGCTGTCGGTCGAGTCGTAGGTCACCGAGAGCGGCACGCCGATCAGCCGGTAATCGACGGTGCCGATGGCATCCTTCGAGCGGCCGACCTGTCCGTCGAGGCCGATCTGGGCCGAGAACGTGTCGGAGAAGCGGTGGCGGACCGCGACCGAGGCCCCGGCCGCGTCCACGAAGTAGCTCTGCTGCACCTCGCGGGTGACGAAGAGGTTCGCCAGCAGGTCGTTGCGGGTGCCGCCGAGTGCCGGCTTCACGAAGGTCGCCGAAAGGCGCCCGCCGAGGCCGGTCGTGTCGATGCCGGCGAGCTTGCGCTGGGTCGCGAACGGATCGTAGCCGAGGCCGAGATAGTAGATGTCGGCATCGAGCCGCAGCGTCTCGCCGCCGCCCCAGAGGTTGCGGTTGGCATAGTAGGCGCGCACGCCCGGCCCATCGACGGTGGAGTAGCGCGCCGAGACACCGATGAGGTTGCGCTCGCGCTCGCTCACTTCGACGAAGATCGGCAGGTTGCCCTGCGCATCGAGGCTCTCGCCCTCGCGCACGCGGACCGCGCCGAGGCCCTCGATGCGGGCGACCGAGCGACGGATGTCGGAGACCGCCTTCGGCGAGTAGGGATCGCCGGGCTCGGAATAGATGAACGAGCGGATCACCGCCGGGTCGATGCCCTCGGTCGCCTTCACCGATACCTCGCCGAGGCCCGCCATCGGTCCGGGATCGATGGTGAAGGTCACGTGCATGACGTGCGCCGCATCGTCCACGACGGGATCGCGCGTCACGGCCTTGGCGAAGGGGTGGCCGAGGGCGCGGAAGCGATCAACGATCTTCGCCTCGCGGGCGAGCACGGTCGCCGAGCGGGCCGGAACGTCGTCGCCGGTCCGGGTGTAGCGCTCGGGCAGCACCTCCTCCGAGAACGGACGGCCGCGGGGGTCGAGGACGGTGACCGTGCGCAGGGTGTAGGCGGGGCCGAGATCGACCGCGATCTTGACCGGCACCAGTGTGCGCGCGCGCGAGTTCTCGGCGACCCGTGCTGCGGCAACGAGCGAGGCCTCGCCGCCGACCGGCACTCCGTCGATGCGGACCGAAACGGTGCCCTGATAATAGCCGTAACCGGAGAGCACATCGGTCAGGCGGCGCAGATCCGCTTCGGCGCGCCGCACCAGCCCCTCGCCGTCCGGCGGCGCCTCCTGGCGCAGGCGGTACAGGGTCGAGGTGTCCTGCAGGGCCCGCAGGATGTCCGAATCGTCGGTGCCGGTGAATCGCAGGCTATAGGGCAGTGCCGTCGCGCTCGGAGCCGGCGGCTCCTCTTCCGAGCCGAACAAGCCGAACAGGTCGAAGGCGGCCGCCGGCCGCGGCAGAAGGACCAGGGTCGCGACACTCAGAAGAACGCCACCAAAGACCGGCGAACGCAGAAGGCAGTTCATCCGGACATGCATTCGCTGGGCGGGGTCCGTGGCTCGTGACGGGCGATGCCTCCAAAAAGCATCCAGATGTTAAGTACCCGTCGATCCCTTGCGCCGCTACCCCGGCCCTGCTTGGCACAGTGCATGATCGAGGAATGGTGAGCGGACAACGCACCGGTGTACCCGGCGGGCCGCAGTTCGGGCCGGTCGCCTTGATCCGCAACGCGTTCGCGGACGCGGTGCTACTCTTCGTCTTCGACGACAGTGATCTGAGTGGGCAGCGGCAGGCTGATCGTGCAGCGCAGTCCCTGCGGCTCGAACGAGAGGGTCGTCTCGGCCTTCAACTCATAACGAAGGCTGCGTGTGAGCACTTCGGTGCCGAAGCCACAGTGAGACGGCACCGGTGGGAGGTTCGCGAGACCGCTTTCTTCCCAGACAAAGGTCAGTTGCGGGCGAGTTCCGGACGGCTCGGTCGGCGGCGACAGCGTCCAGCTCACGTGGATGCGGCCGTGCGGCACGGTCAGGGCGCCGTGCTCGACGGCATTCACGGCCAGTTCGTGGATGGCCATGGCAAGCACTTCCGCCGCGCCTGGGCGCAGAAGGAGGCTCGGACCGGAAATTGCGACCTGCTCACCCTCGCGCGCGAGATGGACCAGCAGCTCGTCCGCGACGAGGGAATGCAGGGTGATCCCTTCGGGTACGCTGCGCATCAGCGCATTGAGCACGTGGGCGAGCGCGTCGAGCCGTCCATCGAGATGGGCGACATAGGTCTCCACTGAGTCGCTGGTCTCGGCGGAGCGACGGATGATCGCCCGCAGCATGGACAGCGTGTTGCGCACCTTGTGGCGCAGCTCCGCGGGCAAGCCCGTCTCATCGAGGAAGCGGCGCAGGCGCCGATTCTCGGCCTCCAGCTCCTCAATACGTGCGTCGCGCGGATCCTGGTTCATGACTTAGCCGTTCGCTGACCTCGTTGAGATGAATCGGCCAACGGCCGATCTTTAATCCTCATCCGTATTCAATGGATTGCGCTCGTAATGCAGATAAGCCGGGTCAAAGAGCGAAGTGGCCTGGAGTGCCGAAAAGTCTGGTATCGTCAATTGTCGACCACGCAGGCGGATCAAACCCGCCGCCCGCAATTCTTTGAGGGTGCGATTGATGTGGACGGTCGAAAGCCCCATCGCATCCCCGAGATCGGCCTGGGTGATCGGGAATTCGCAACTCGTGTCGTTCGTCAATCCGACGGCGCGCAGACGCAGGAACAGTTCGCAGAACAGATGCCCGAGCCGCTCGGTCGCCAGCCGCTGACCGAGGCTGACGGTCCATTCGCGCTGAATCGCCGCCGTCACGAGCATTTCCCACCACAACGCCTCCGCCACGCGCGGGAATTGCTGGGCGAGCTCCCGTATGGCGGTTTCCGAAATCTCGGCGAGCACCACCGAGGTCAGCGTGCCCAGCGAGTGGTCCATCTTCCGCAGAACGAAGACATGCGGATCGCAGAGATCGCCGGGCAGGAAGATCGAGATGACCTGACGGCGCCCGTCCTCAAGCTGCTTGTAGCGGCAGGCCCAGCCTTCGAGCACGACGTTGACGTGACGCGGCCAGTCGCCATCACGGACCACGTCCTCACGCGGTCCGAGTCTTCGTGTCGGCTGAGCAATCTTCTCCAACGCCTGCTTCTCTTCGGAAGTGAGGCGGATGAAGTTTTCCAGCTTACGGACGAGCGGGTTTGCCACTGGGTTTCCTTGGCCTAATCGCCACAACCTAGCGCTCTGAAAATCCGGCGGAACTAACGCACGTTAATTTTGCGCGGGAAAGCGTTAAGCTGTGAACAGAATCATGGCGTATGGCTAAGGCGAAAGGTCAGTATGCCCGCGCTTCAGCTTGCTTCGAAGGAGGCGCTCAGGTCGCTTGCAGCCGCCACGATCAGCCGAAACAGATGCAATGTTTAGCAAGCGCCGCAGGCCGAAAAACTCGGCACCAGACGACATAAACGGCTGCAATCGTGCAACGTGGAGTTTGGTGGGGGAAGTAGGACTCGAACCTACGAAGCTTACGCAGCGGATTTACAGTCCGCCCCCTTTGCCGCTCGGGACATTCCCCCAAACCGGGTCACCGCGTGTCGTTCGCGGTGGGCGAGGCCCTTATGATTAGGGCGCGATCGGGTGTCAACCGATCTGCCCGGCCCAATTTCTATCCACAGGGCGCCACGTCGCAGATTCGGACCTGGGCCCGCTCCGCCCCGCGCCAGCGGTCGCACGACAGGGTTCCCGCGACGTGGAAGCTCCGCCCGATCCCGCCGAGCAGGGCGACGCCCAACGGACCCTGCGCGGCACGGAAGGCGATCGCGCCGACCGCTTGCCCGTCACCGCTGACGAGGCGGGCGCGGACATGCCCGTTGCCGACGATGCCGGCATCGACGATGCGGTGGCGGGGCAAGGCCATCACCGGCTCGGGCGCCCCCTGCCCGAACGGGCCGGCCCGCTGGATCAGGCGCACCAGTTCGGCAGTCGCGCCTCCGGCACTCACGGTGCCGTCGATCAGCAGCGCCTCGGCGGCACGGGCCCGACCGACGGCGTCGACGAGATCGTGGGTGAGGCTCTCCCCGAAGGCGGCGAGGCCTCCGGGCGGAAGGGTCACGCCCGCGGCCATGGCATGCCCACCGCCTTTGATCGCGAGCCCCGCCTCGACCGCGCCGCGCACGGCACCGCCGAGATCCGCACCGACGACCGAACGGCCGGAGCCGACGGCGCTGCCATCGGGCTTGACCGCGAAGGCGAAGGCCGGCCGGCCGAACCGCTCCTTGAGCCGGGCGGCGATGAGGCCGACGATGCCGGGATGCCATTCCGGCGAGGCGGCGATCAGGACCGGACGGTCCGGATCGCGGGTCAAGTGGGCATCCATCTCCGCCTCGGCCTCGGCGACCGCCTGCGCCTCGATGGCCTGCCGCTCACGGTTGAGCCGATCGAGTTCGTCGGCGATGCGACGGGCCTCCATCGGGTCGGTGGTGGTGAGCAGCCGCGCGCCGAGACCGGCATCGCCGATCCGCCCGCCGGCATTGATGCGCGGCCCGACGAGAAAGCCGAGATGCCACGCTTCCGGCGGTTCGCTCAGCCCGGCCGCGTCGAGCAGCGCGGCTATTCCCGGACGCCCGCGCCCGCGCATCACCGCGAGTCCCTGGACGACGAAGGCCCGGTTGAGACCGGTGAGCGGCACCACGTCGGCGACGGTGGCAAGCGCCACGAGATCGAGGAAGTCGGTGAGGCGCGGCTCGGCGGATGTTGCGAAGACGCCGTCCCGCCGCAGCCGACGGGCCAGCGCGACGAGGGTCATGAAGACCACGCCCGCCGCGCAGAGATGACCGAGGCCGGACAGGTCGTCGAGACGGTTCGGATTGACCAGGGCCCGCGTCTGCGGAAGCTCCTCCGGCGCGCCGTGGTGGTCGAGCACGATCACGTCGAGGCCCAGCGCCGCGGCCGCGGCCAGCGGCTCGTGGCCGGCGGTGCCGCAATCGACGCAGACGAGCAGGCCTGCGCCCTCCTCCCGCAGCATCGTGACGGCGCCGACATTGGGGCCGTACCCTTCCGTGATGCGGTCGGGGATATGGATGCGCACCGGCACGCCGAGCGCCCGGAGATAGTCAGCGAGCAGGGCCGCGCTCGACGCGCCGTCCACGTCGTAATCGCCGAAGATCGCCACCGCCTCGCGGGCGCGCACGGCATGGGCCAGCCGCTCGACCGCCGCTTCCATATCTACGAGCACCGACGGGTCCGGCATCAGGTCGCGCAGGCGCGGGGCGAGATAGGCGTCCGCTTCCGCCGGCCGCACACCGCGCCCGACGAGCACGCGCGCGAGCAGATCGGGCAGGCCATAGGCCTGCGTCATCGTCACGGCGAGCGCTTGGAGGCCGGGATCGCCGCAGCGCTCGCGCCACGGCCGCCCGAGCGCGGAGGCGGTGACGTCGAGGAACGGACGCGGGAGGTCCGAGGACGGATCGATGAGCATGGCGGCGGTCACGCGGGCGACCATAGTCGTTTCCGCGGCCGAAGACTGCGCCCCGCAAACGACAGCGGGACGGACGATTGCTCGCCCGCCCCGCCGCGCCGCTCGTCGTTTGGACCGGTCAGAGGTTCTTTACGATCGAGTCCACGACCTTTTTGGCGTCTCCGAACAGCATCATCGTGTTGTCGCGGAAGAACACCTCGTTCTCGACGCCGGCATAGCCCGAGCCCATGCCGCGCTTGATGAAGAGGACGGTCTTGGCCTTCTCCACGTCGAGGATCGGCATGCCGTAGATCGGCGAGGCCTTGTCGGTCTTGGCGGCCGGGTTGGTGACGTCGTTGGCGCCGATCACGAAGGCCACGTCGGCCTGCGGGAACTCGCCGTTGATGTCTTCCAGCTCGAACACCTCGTCGTAGGGCACGTTGGCTTCGGCCAGGAGCACGTTCATGTGCCCCGGCATGCGACCCGCCACCGGGTGGATGGCGTACTTCACCTCCACGCCTTCCTTCTTCAGCAGGTCCACCATCTCGCGAAGGCTGTGCTGAGCCTGGGCGACCGCCATGCCGTAGCCCGGCACGATGATGACGCGCTCTGCGTTCTTCATGATGTAGGCCGCGTCGTCGGCCGAGCCCTGCTTGACGGGGCGCGTCTCGACCTGGCCACCACCGGCCGCCGCAGCGGAATCACCGCCGAAGCCGCCGAGGATGACCGAGATGAACGACCGGTTCATCGCCTTGCACATGATGTAGGACAGGATCGCACCCGAGGAGCCGACCAGCGAACCCGTGATGATGAGCGCGAGGTTGCCCAGCGTGAAGCCGATGCCGGCCGCCGCCCAGCCCGAGTAGGAGTTCAGCATCGAGACGACGACGGGCATGTCCGCGCCGCCGATCGGGATGATGAGCAGCCCGCCGAGGGTGAACGACAGGAGCACGATCAGCCAGAAGACCAGCTTGCTCTCGTTGCCGATGAACACGGCGATCAGCACCACCAGGGCGATGCCCAGCGCGATGTTGATGGCGTGCCGCTGCGGCAGCATGATCGGCTTGCCGGACATGCGCCCGTCGAGCTTGGCGAAGGCGATGACCGAACCGGTAAAGGTGATCGCGCCGATCGCCGCGCCCAGCGCCATCTCGAACAGCGACTCCTTGTGGATGTGGCCGTTCTCGAGGATGCCGACTGCCTGGGGGGCGTAGAGCGTCGCTGCCGCACCCGCCACGGCGGCCAGGCCGACGAGCGAGTGGAAGGCCGCGACGAGCTGCGGCATGGCCGTCATCGGCACCCGCTTGGCGATCACTGCGCCGGCGCCGCCACCGATTCCGAGGCCGAGCAGCACCAGGATCCAGGCGCCGAGTCCCGCCGGCGGATGGCCGACCAGGGTCGTGAGCACGGCCAGCGCCATGCCGATCATGCCGTACAGGTTACCCTGTCGCGACGTGGTGGGGTGCGAGAGCCCCCGCAGCGCCATGATGAACAGGACGCCGGCGACGATGTAGAGAAGGGATGAGACGTTTTCCGACATCGCCTCAGGCCTTCTTCTTGTACATGCCGAGCATGCGCTGGGTCACGAGGAAGCCGCCGAAGATGTTCACGGAGGCGAGGACGATACCGATGAAGCCGAAGAAGCGGGCCCAGCCGGTGCCCTTCTCAATGAGCGGCACGCCAGCCGCCAGGAGCGCGCCGACGATGATGACCGACGAGATCGCGTTGGTCACCGACATCAGCGGCGTATGCAGGGCCGGGGTCACCGACCAGACGACGTAGTAGCCGACGAAGATCGCGAGCACGAAGATCGCGAGCTGGAACACCGTGGGATCGACGGCGCCATGGGTGGCGGCAGCGATGCCGTGCCCGAGCGAGTCGGCGATCGACTGCGCCTGAGCGGCGTTCTGATGGGCGATGTCAGCCGCGGCGCGCGCGGCCGAGGCAGCGGCCTGGGCCTGCTCTGCAGGTGAGACGGGCGGAAGGGGGGTTGCCATGGTGAGATCCTCCGCGACCGATCAGGCTTTGGGCTGAAAGTTGGGGTGGACCACCTGACCGTCGCGGGTCAGATTGGTGGCCTTGACGAGTTCGTCGTCCCACTGCACCGCCAGCGCCTTCGACTCCTTGTCGATCAGGGTCTCGACGAAGGCGTAGAGGTTGCGGGCATAGAGGCTCGACGCCGTGGCCGCGAGGCGGCCCGGCACGTTGACGTGGCCGACGATCTTCACGCCGTTGCCGACGGTGACGATCTCACCCGCCTTGGCACCGGCGACGTTGCCGCCGCGCTCGACCGCGAGGTCGACGAGCACCGAACCGGGTTTCATCGAAGCGACCATCTCCTCGGAGACGAGCTTTGGCGCCGGCCGGCCGGGGATCAGCGCCGTGGTGATGACGATGTCCTGCTTGGCGATGTGGCCCTTGACCAGCTCCGCCTGCTTCTTCTGGTACTCGGCCGACATCTCCTTGGCGTAGCCGCCGGAGGTCTCGGCCTGCTTGAACTCGTCGTCCTCGACAGCGACGAACTTGGCGCCCAGCGATTCGACCTGTTCCTTGGTGGCGGGCCGCACGTCGGTGGCGGTCACCACGGCACCCATGCGGCGGGCGGTGGCGATAGCCTGGAGGCCGGCGACGCCGACGCCCATGATGAAGATGCGCGCGGCCGGAACGGTGCCGGCGGCGGTCATCATCATCGGCAGGGAGCGGCCGTACTCGGCGGCGCCATCGACAACGGCGCGGTAGCCGGCGAGGTTCGCCTGGGACGAGAGGACGTCCATCACCTGCGCGCGGGTGATGCGGGGCATCAGCTCCATGGCGAAGGTGTTGACGCCCGCCTCGGCGGCGGCCTTCAACTCGTCCTCGTGCCCGTAGGGGTCCATGATCGCGATGACCGTGGCGCCCTTCTGGATCTTGCCCAGTTCCTCGGCGTTGGGACGGCGGACCTTCAGGACAAGGTCGGCGCCGGAGAGAGCCTCATCGGCGCTCCCGGCGATCTTGGCGCCGGCGGCTTCGTACTCGCCATCGGGAACGCCGGCCTTGGCGCCGGCCCCCGATTGCACGACGACATCGGACCCCAGACTTATGAACTTCTTGACCGTTTCTGGGACGGCCGCGACCCGTGGTTCTATCGGGTCCGTCTCCGTCAAGACGGCAATACGCATCAGTTGCTCCCGTTCTTACAGCCGCCTTTCGGCGTGCCGGTATCCGAGCTTGCTGGGAAGTTCAGATCTGGAAAGGGCCGACCCGAGGGGTCGGCCCGGAAGTCTCGATCCTCAGCTGAGGAAGAGAATCGCGAGGAGTGCGGCGAAAACGAAGGCCTGGGCCTTCCAGCCGATGGCGGGGACGAAGGCACCGACGGCCGCGGCCACCCAGGAGACCAGCACGCCGATGATCGCGGTCACCCACGCTTCGTGCACGCCGCCGATGGCGAGAGCCGTCACCCAGCACAACACCGTGACGGTACCGATTTCGACGAAGCGGACGAAGCCCCGATAGGTCTGCTCGTGGGTCTTCTCGTCCATCGCCGGGCTGTAGTGCAGGCCGGTGAGGGTCTTCGTGTCCGCCATAGCGCGCCCGTTCCCTGGTATCGTTTTGCTTGTCACGCGCGGATTTAGCGCAACGCTTATCCGCGAGCAATCAGCTTGACGCTCAGGTACACATGTCGTGAGCCGGCTTTTGTCACACCGGATCGGGCAATCCGACCGCGGCCAGCGCCGCCCCCTGCCGCTCGGAAAGCGTGTCGAGCGAGAAGCGTTCGATCTCGGCTTCGAACAGTTGGTGGTAATTCAGTTCGGAGCGCAGGTGTAGGAAGACCGCGCCGAGCCCGACCGCGGCCCGATCCATGAACACGAATTCCTGCGGAACGGTGACCGGGCCCTTCTCCTTCAGCGCCTGATGCACGGAAAACGCCTCGCGCCGTCCGTAGGCGCCGGGATCGATCCCGTCGGCGACGGTGCGGGTGCGATCCTCTAGCAGCGGGCCGTAGATGAAGCGGGCCCAGATGTTGAGGATGTCGATGGTTTCGTTGTCGAGCTTCTTGAAGCCCCAGACTTCGTAGGCGTGGACAACCCGCGCGCGGTCCTCCTCCAGCAGGCCGCGGTAGAGATCGACCACACCGCCGACGAAGCGGGGATGGAAGATGCGCACGCAGCCATAATCGAGCAGGTTGATGCCCTGCGCTTCGCCGCCCTCGGAGAAGACGGTGTAATTGCCGAGATGAGGATCGCCGTGGATCACCGCGGCGCGGCTGAAGGGATGCCACCAAGCCCGGAACATCGCTTGAGCGAGTCGGTTGCGGATCTCGATCGGGCTCTGCGTGAAGTTCAGGATCTTCTCGCCGTCGAGCCAGCCGAGTGTGAGAAGCCGCTTCGTCGACAGATCGGAATGCACCGCAGGCACCCGCACGGAATCGATGTCCTTGAGCACGTCGCCATAAAGCGCAGCGTGCTTGGCCTCGCGGCCGTAATCGAGCTCCTCGCGCACCCGCGCGCCGATCTCCTTGGCGATCTCGGAGGTGTCGAGCCAGGAATTCATGCGCCGGTGGAGCGCGAAGGCGACCTGAAGCTGCTTGAGGTCCGCCTCGACCGCCGACTGCATGTCGGGATACTGGAGCTTGCAGGCGAGCGGCGCGTCATCGCGTGACTGAGCGCGGTGGACCTGACCCAGCGAGGCGGCGGCGGCCGGCTTGAGATCGAAGCTGCCGAAGCGGCTCTGCCAGTCGGCACCGAGTTCGGCCATCATCCGACGCTTGACGAAGGCCGCGCCCATCGGCGGCGCGTCGGCCTGAAGCTTCTGCAATTCGGCCGCGTATTCCGGAGGCAGCAGGTCCGGCACGGTGGCGAGCAGCTGTGCCACCTTCATGATCGGCCCCTTGAGGCCGCCGAGCGCCTGGGCCAGAGCCGCCGCGTTGTTGAGGCTCGCGCCGTCCTTGCCACCGAACAGGCGCGCCGCCGCCATCCGCGCGGCCACCCCTCCGACATTGGCGCCGACGCTGGCATAGCGGCTCGCGCGGGCGGTGAAGCGGTTGGCTTCGCGGTCGGTCTCGGCCATGGATTCGGATCGATTCCTATCGGGATTCGACCGGAGATAGGCGCTGCCCGGTCTCGCGCCCAGGGCGCTGGGACGGCGCGCCGCGGGCCGCGCTACGCTTTCGGCCAGTTATCGCGAATCCAGCGGGTCAGGCCGGATTCATCGATCTCGCCGGCGGCTAGGCCGAGGATGATGGCCGTCGCCTCAGCCGGGTCCGGCTCGAAAGGGATGTCGTTCAGCAACAGGAACCCCATCATCGCCATGAAACCAGCCCGCTTGTTGCCGTCCATGAAGGGGTGATTACGGACGACGCCGAAGGCGTAGGCAGCCGCTAGTTCGGCAAGTTCTGCATGCTCGTATCGCCAACGGTTGATCGGCCGCCCGACGGCCGACTCGAGAGCACCCCGATCACGAAGACCCACCGCTCCGCCGAAGATCCGAAGCTGACGGGCGTGGGCGTCCTCCACGTCCTCGACCGTCAGCCATTTGGGCTCAGTACCGTCCGATACCTCAAGATCTGCGCTCACTTCGCCAACTCGGTCAGCGTTGACCGGTAGCGGACCATGACATCTTCCATGATCTTGGCGACCTTGTCCCGATGACCGCCATCCGGCTCCGCAGGAAGCTCCCAAATCGTACCTGATTTCACGAACCGTGCTTTCCGCACGCGTCCACGGCGCTTCTCGCCACGGGCATCCCGGGCAATCCGAAACCCGCGGGCCGTCAGAAGATCACCGATCAGCGCCCCAGCCGACTGAATCGCATAATTCCGAATGCCGGGGTCGAGCTTTTCGATGATCGGCTCGATCTCCCAAACGGCCGCCTGGACCGCTGGGATCTCAAGCCTGCTGAGCAACTCATATTGTGGGAGCATCTCCGCACGGCTCAGAACGTCCTTGATGGGACGGGCATCCGGCCGCTCGAAAAATGCAGCGTGACTGGCATTCATGTGAACCTCCCGATGAAGGCACACATGTAGCCCGCAACGCTATATTTAGTCAACGTTGCGCTGTGCCACGTAGCTCGGTCAATTGTGTTCCATCGCCTCCAGCTCCGCGATCATCCCCTCGATCATCCCCAGCCCGATCTGCCAGAAGCCCGGATCGCTGGCATCGAGCCCGAACGGCTTCAGCAACTCGCCGTAGGGCTTCGAGCCGCCGGCCGAGAGCAGGGCGAAGTAGCGCTCGACGAAGCCGGGCTCGGCGCGGGCGTAGACGCCGTAAAGCGAGTTCACGAGACAATCGCCGAACGCGTAGGCGTAGACGTAGAACGGCGAGTGGATGAAGTGCGGGATGTAGGCCCAGAACGGCTCGTAACCCTTATCCAGGGTGATCGCCGGCCCGAGGCTCTCGGACTGCACCGACATCCAGAGCTCGTTGATCTGCTCGGCCGTCAGCTCGCCCTTGGCGCGGGCGAGGTGGACCTTCCGCTCGAACGAGTAGAACGCGATCTGGCGCACCACCGTGTTGATCATGTCCTCGACCTTGGCCGCGAGCATCGCCCGGCGCTGGGTCGGGTCCGTGGTCTGGCTCAGCAGCCGCTGGAAGGTCAGCATCTCGCCGAACACGCTCGCGGTCTCGGCCAGCGTCAGCGGGGTCGGCGCCATCAGCGCGCCGTTGGGTGCGGCGAGCACCTGATGCACGCCGTGGCCGAGTTCGTGCGCGAGGGTCATCACGTCGCGCGGCTTGCCCTGGTAATTCACCAGAACGTAGGGGTGAGCCGAGGGGACGGTCGGATGCGCGAAGGCGCCGGGTGCCTTGCCCGCTCGGGTCGGCGCATCGATCCAGCCACCGTCGAAGAACTTTTTGGCGATGCCGGCCATATCTGGTGAGAAGGCGTCGTAGGCCTCCAGCACCGTGTCACGGGCCTGGGCCCAGGGAATCGTGCGCTGCTCGACCTTCGGCAGCGGCGCGTTACGGTCCCAGTAGGGCAGCGCCTCGACACCGAACCACTTGGCCTTGAGCCGGTAGTAGCGGTGTGACAGCCGCGGATAGGCCGCGCGCACGGCCTCGACCATGGCGGCCACGACCTCCGGCTCGACGCGATTCGAGAGGTGGCGGGCACTGGCCACGTCCTTGAAGCCGCGCCAGCGGTCGGAGATCTCCTTGTCCTTGGCCAGCGTGTTGGTGATCAGCGTGAAGATGCGCAGATTCGCTCGCAGGGTCTCGCCGAGTGCCTGCGCCGCCTCCTGGCGCACCGCCCCGTCCGAATCGACGAGCTTGTTGAGCGTCGGCTCCAGCGTCAGGCGCTCGCCCTGAACCGAGAAGCGCAGCGAGGCGATCGTCTCATTGAACAGCCGGTCCCAGGCGGCGTTCGAGGTCACCGACTTGTCGAGGAACAGCTTCTCCGTCCGGTCGTCGAGCTGGTGCGGCTTCTCGCGCCGCAGATCCTCGATCCAGGGACGGTAATGGGCGAGCGGCCCGTCCGCCATCGCCGCGTCGAGCACCGCATCCTCGACGCGGTTCAGCTCCAGGCCGAAGAACAGCAGGTCGCCCGAGGCCGTGGTCAGCCGCTCGCGGGTGTCGCCGTAGAACTTGGCGCGGGTCTCGTCCGTCGTATCGCCGGAATAGACGAGACCGGCATAGGACATCAGCCGCCCCATCAGATCCTCGATCCGCTCGAAGGTCTGCACCGCCTCGCCGAGGACGGACGAGGCATCCGGCCCGGCCGCGATCTCGGCAATCCGGCCCGCATAACGTTCGGCGAAGGCCCGGCTCTCGGCCTCGGCCCGATCGAGATCCTCGCGGAAGGCCGGCGCGTCCATGCTCGGATAGAGGTCGGTGAGGTCCCATTCCGGCAGCACGCCGAGATCGGCCGCCTGGATCGCGCCGCGCACCGCCGCGAGTTCCTCAGCCTCTCTCGGCAGGTCCGGCGACAGGGCGGCGAAAACGGCTCGGCTCGACATGATGTGCTGTTTCCTCGACGTGGGGGACCGCCGCTTCGGCATTGGGCGCGCCAGCGCGACCAGGGGCAGATATCGAGCGCAGGACCGTCGCGATCAACTGCGCTCCGCAATCTGGGTCGCGTGAGCGCCTACGGAAGGTGCCCCTGGACGCGCTGTCACGTCGATTGGAACGCCGTGCGGGCTAAATTCGAGCGTCGTTAAGCGGCGCTTTACGGTCTTGGGCGACCCTGTGCCTCGAAACGAAACAGCCGCCGCCATGCGCCGCCGGTCTCCGCTGGGAGGCCGGGTCGGCCCGCGGCCGGTTTGAGCGGAAAGCGAGGCGCCCCGCATGTCGACCACCGTTCTCATCATCGACGACGATCCCGTGCAGCGTCGCCTCGCCGAGGCAATGGTGCGCCGCCTCGGTTTCCAGGCACAGATTGCGGAGAACGGCCATGACGGGTTGAACCTCCTGCGCAGCGGCGAGAGCGTCGATGTCGTGCTGCTCGATCTCGTCATGCCCGGCGGCATGGACGGGCTGAGCGTGCTGGCCGAGATGCGCAAGAGCGGCATCGATACCCCCGTCATCGTGCAGACGTCGAACGGCTCCATCGACGCGGTGGTGAACGCCATGCGGGCGGGCGCCGTCGATTTCGTGGTCAAGCCGGCCGGTGCCGAACGGCTCCAGGTCTCGATCAAGAACGCGCTGCGGGTCGATCAACTCGAGGAGGAGGTGCGCCGGATGCGCCGTCGCGCTTCGGGCGCGCTGGGCTTCAAGGATCTCGCCTCGAAGAGCCCGGACATGGAGCGGGTGATTCGGCTGGCGGAGCGGTCGGCGAAATCGAACATTCCCGTCCTGATCGAGGGCGAATCAGGCGTTGGCAAGGAAGTGCTGGCGCGCGCGATCCAGGGCTCGGGCGACCGGCGCGGCAAGGCCTTCGTCACCGTCAATTGCGGGGCGATCCCCGAGAACCTCGTCGAATCGACCCTGTTCGGTCACGAGAAGGGCGCCTTCACCGGCGCCACGGAGAAGCATGTCGGTAAGTTCGTCGAGGCGTCGGGGGGCACGCTGTTCCTCGACGAGATCGGCGAGCTGCCCCTCGACGCACAGGTGAAGCTCCTGCGGGCGCTGCAGGAGGGCGAGGTCGATCCCGTCGGCGGCAAGCGCGCCGTGCGCGTCGATATCCGCCTGATCTCGGCCACCAACCGCTCGCTGCTCGACCTCGTGAAACAGGGCAAGTTCCGCGAGGATCTCTATTACCGCCTCAACGTCTTCCCCATGACGCTGCCGCCGCTGCGGGCGCGGCGCGAGGACATTCCGGACCTCGTGCGCTCGTTCTGCGCGCGGTTCGCGGCGGAAGAGGGCAAACGCCTGCGCGGCATCACGGCCGAGGCGATGGCGTTGCTCTCGCGCTATCCCTGGCCCGGCAACGTGCGCCAGCTCGAGAACGCGCTGTTCCGTGCGGTCGTGCTCGCCGACGGCGACGAACTGACGGTTGCCGAGTTTCCGCAGATCGCGGCGCAGGTCGAGGGCTTCGACGTGCGTATCCCGCCGCTGCCGACACAGGCCGCCCTGCCTGCGGGCGGTCTTGAGCCGGTGCGGGAGATCGTCCGCGTCGAGGTGCGCGATCCCCACGCCATGTCGCTCGTCGTCGAGGACACCGGCGACATGAAGACGATGGAAGCCGTCGAGGCGGAGGTGATCCGCTTCGCCCTGCAATTTTACCGCGGCCGAATGTCCGAAGTCTCCCGCCGCCTCGGAATCGGCCGATCGACCCTCTACCGCAAACTCAAGGAGCTCGGCCTCGACGACGAGGAGCGTTCCGAGGACGCCGCCTGAGGCCGGACAGTCGTTCAAAGCATCGTCCCGAAAGGCAGCCGCCGGCTTTCGGGACGATGCGAAAACAAGAGGCAAACGCATCGTCCTTGATCCGATATCAAGGACGATGGGCGTGCCTCGGCTATTCGCCTTCAGGTTCCGGCCTGGCCGCGACATGTGGTCGTGTGGTTGCGCACGGCCGTGCTTCGGTCGATGATCTTTAAGCAGAGCTGCGGCAGTCTCGGCCGTATCCAGGGAGTTGCCGACATGCGCGCTGCATCGGAAGCCGGAACGGGCATCGCGCGGACCCTGTCCGTTGCGCTGGCGGCCCTCCTCGCTTTCAGCCAAGCCCCGGCCCGTGCCGAGGAAGCGCCTGCCGCGACGGAGTCCGGCGTCGTTATCCGTAAGGCCGCTGTCGACGTTGCCAACGAGCCGGTGGTCACGCCCGACGCCTCCAACGGCGCGGCACCGACCGTCGATGCGCCTGCGCCCCCCGCAGAGCCGACGCCCGCGCCCGCGGCCGAGGGGCCACCGGCCCCGGTCGCGCCGAGCGAGCCGCTTCCCGCGGCGGTCTATGCGCGGCTCAACGACACCGCGCCGCTCCTGCAACGCCTGACCGGCAAGGACCGCGAGGCGATCCAGGCCTTCTATGCGCTCGGCAACTTCAAGCCGGTCTGGATCGAGAACCGGGCCTTCACCGCCGCCGCCAACGCGGCCATCGCCCGCCTGAGAGAAGCGGGCGAGGATGGGCTCGATCCGAACGCCTATCCCGTTCCGGTGGTGGGCAAGCTCAGCCGTCCGGACACGGATGCGGAAATCGCCGAGGCCGACCTCAAGCTCTCGGCCGCGCTCGCCCTCTACGCCCGCGACGCCCGCGGCGGCCGGGTGAATCCGGCCGCGATCTCGAGGCTCATCACGCCCACCCTCGACCTGCCGCCGGCCGACACAGTGCTGACCCGTCTCGCCGCTTCGGGCGCGGGGGCCGGCGACGTACTGCAAGGCTACAATCCGCGCCAGCCCGGCTACCTCGCCCTGAAGAAGCGCCTCGCCGGCCTGCGTGCCGGCCGGACGCAAGGGGCGCCGAGCGTCAAGCTTCCCGACGGGCCGGTGCTCAAGCTTGGGATGAGCGACCCCCGGGTGCCGTTGCTGCGCAGCCGCTTCGGTCTCGACGCGAGCGCCGCCGGCACCCTCGATTCGGCGCCCGGCGAGGCGGATGCCTACGACCGCGCCGTTGCCGATGCCGTCAAGAACTTCCAGCGCAGCCGTGGCCTGCCGGCGAACGGAACGCTCACCCGCGCCACCGTCGCGGCGCTCGCCAGTTCGAGCGTGCCGAAGACGAGCGCGAGCGAGGCCGACATCCTCGTCAACATGGAGCGCTGGCGCTGGCTGCCGCCCGAACTCGGACCGAACTACGTCTTCGTGAACGTGCCCGAATTCAAGCTGAAGGTGTTTCGCGACGGGCAGGTGCGCGACGAAACCCGGGTGATCGTCGGCAAGCCGACGAGCCCGACGCCGACCTTCTCGGGGATGATGGAATACGCCGTCGTCAACCCGTCCTGGTACGTGCCGCCCTCGATCCTGAAGCAGATGCTGGCCTCGGGCCGCACCGCCGGGTTCGAGGTGGTGCGCCGGGGCGGCAACATCTCCCTGCGTCAGCCGCCGGGCGAGCGGAACGCGCTTGGCTTCATCAAGTTCATGTTCCCCAACCAGCACGCGGTCTACCTGCACGACACGCCGAACCGCTCGCTGTTCTCCGCCTCGACCCGAGCCTTCAGCCACGGCTGCGTGCGCGTGGACGACCCGTTCCGCTTCGCCGACGCGGTGCTGCCGAGCTGGACGCAGGAGCGCCTCAAGAAGCTGATCGGCAAGGGCGAGCGGACGCTGCGCCTGCCCGAGAAGCTGCCGGTGCACCTCGCCTACTTCACGGCGGAGGTGGACGATCTCGGCTCCTACCGCACTCTGCCGGACCTCTATGGCTACGATGGGCCGATGAAGGTCGCGCTGGGGCTCGCCGCCCGCTCGGAGGCCGTGGCGAAAGCGCCCGCGAAGGAGAGGCGCGCAAGTGCCGAGGCCGCCCGTTCGGCCCCGCGCCAAGCCGTGGCGCGCGAGGCGGTGCGCAGCGAGCGCCGCGCCCCGCCCCGCCGTTCGTCGGACATGTTCAGCGAGCCGGAGAGCGCCCCCACCTACGCTTATCCGCCGCGCAGCTACTGGTAGGCCGGCAGTCGCGTTTCACTCCGGATGAGCCATCGACGGCATCGTTCTGCGCGGAACAGCGCGGGGCCGAGATCACGCTTGAATCTTGCGAGGCACTTTTTTGCCACGGTTGGTCCGTAGCCATCTCTGAAAGACGGTGAGCAGCACGGGCCCCGACGATCCGCCTTTCCGGTCCTCGGTCATCCTTGCGCCTCGCGGCATCGCCGATGCCGCGCCGTTTCGTGGGGTGAGGACCATGCTGCGCACGATCCGGGACCGCCTGTCCTCGAACCGCACTTCGCCCTCCCCGCGCCTGAAGCGCCTCGCCTCCGCTGCAGGCGCGATGGCCGCCCTGCTCGTCGCCGGCACGGTCGAGACCCAGGACGCCGTCGCCAACGGCGACACCCGCAGCCTCTCCATGGTGCACGAGCACACGGGGGAGACGCTGAACGTCACCTTCAAGCGCGATGGACGCTACGACCGCGCCGCCCTCGACCAGATCAACTGGCTGATGCGCGACTGGCGCGAGAACGAATCGATCAAAATGGACCCGCGCCTATTCGACGTGGTGTGGGAGGCGCAGCGCTCCGTCGGCTCGACCGCGCCGCTGCGCATCGTCTGCGGCTACCGCAGCCCGAAGACCAACGGCATGCTGCGTCGCCGCTCCTCGGGCGTCGCCGACACCAGCCAGCACATGCTCGGCAAGGCCATGGATTTCTTCATGACCGACGCCTCGATCGACCAGATCCGCGCGGTCGGCATGCGGATGCAGCGCGGCGGCGTCGGCTGGTATCCCCGCTCCGGGTCACCCTTCGTGCATCTCGATGTCGGCTCGGTGCGCTCCTGGCCGCGCATGAGCCACGACCAGCTTGCCCGCCTGTTCCCGGACGGAAAGACCGTCCACCTTCCCGCCAACGGCAAGCCGCTCGCCCGCTACGAGGAGGCTCGCGCCGAGATCCTGTCCCGCGGCGGCACGGTGCTGGGCTACACCGCACTCGCCAGCGCCGACGAGGTCGGCGAGGGGCCGGGGCTCAAGGGCTTCTTCGCCTCGCTCTTTGGCGGAAACGGCGGGACCGACGCGCCGCCGGCCGCGCTCGCCGGCGCCGCCATGCCGTCCAAGGCTCGGACTAAGCCGAGCATCGCGGTCGCCAGCGCCGATCCGGCCGACGGAACCGGGGCGATGGCCTATGCCGCGCCCGCGGCCTCCGAAGCCTTGCGCGCGACGACCCTGCGCCGGGACGGCGCCTCGGCGAAGGAATTGCTGACGGGCGAAGCGGATCAGGCGGTGGTCGCACCGCTGCCGCCGCGGCGTCCCTTGGAATTCGCCGTCGTGGCCACCGCCCTGACCATTCCGCTGCCGCCGCAACGCCCGGTACAGCTCGCCTCTCTCAATGGCGAGGGCCTGGGCGGCATGGTTCACGTGGCGCAGGCGGGGAGCGAGACGGCCACCGAAGCGCCTGAACCGGCCATTGTCGAGGCGCGTCTGGTGCCGGCGGATGCCGAACCGCGCGAGCAAGTCCGCAGCCTGTTCTTCGCCGCGGTTCAGGGCGTGTCGGAGCCGGCCGCGCCGACCGCTCTCGTTCGCGTGGCACTGGCGCGTCCGCGTCCCGACGAGGCGCTGCCCGCGGAGGCCCTGCACATCCCCTCGGTCGAGGCTCTGAACGGGCGTTTCTCAGCCGAACCACTCACGCTGTCCGCCACCCGCTTCACCGGGTCCGCGACGCAGGGTCCGGTCCAGGGCCGTTGACGCCTGAGGCGCCCGCGCTCCCTTCGGGGGCATTCAGCCGTGGGCGCCGATGCTGCTCGACGAGCACCCGCTTTCCATTCACGCCCCTCATCCTGAGATGCGCGCGTCAGCGGGCCTCGAAGGATCTTCCAGGGATCGTGCGAAAGCTGGAGGATCCTTCGAGGCCGCTGCGCGGCATCTCAGGATGAGGTCTGGACTGGGTTTCTGATGTGGCTTCGGTGGCGCTAGGCCATGCCGAGTGCCTGGAGGTAGAGCTCGAGGATCGCCTCCTCCTCCTGACGCTCGTCGTGGTCGCGCTTGCGCAGGGAGATGATCTTGCGCAGCACCTTCACATCGAAGCCGTTGGCCTTGGCTTCGGCGTAGACATCCTTGATGTCGCCCGCGATGCCGGCCTTCTCCTCTTCGAGACGCTCGATGCGCTCGATGATGCTCTTGAGCTGGTCGGCGGCGACCGAGGACGGGTCGACGGCGGGGGCAGGCGAGGCGGCCATGGCAGCGCTCCTTCACGCGAGGGATGGCGTGCGTCCGAAGACCCACGCCGGATGCCTGGGGATTACGGCATCAACCTTACCTGCTCGTTGATGCCCGCGCCCCCTCAGTGACCGCTCGTCTGAGCCGCCGAGAAGCGTGCCTGCTGCTCGGGGCCCGCCTCGGTCTGGTGCTTCTGCTTCCACTCCTCGTAGGGCATGCCGTAGACGTGCTCCCGGCTCTGATCCTTCGAGACAGCGAGGCCGCGCTCGTCGGCCGCGTCTTTCAGCCAGTTCGACAGGCAGTTGCGGCAGAACCCGGCGAGATTCATCAGGTCGATGTTCTGCACATCGGTGCGGTTGCGCAGATGCGACACGAGGCGGCGGAACACGGCCGCTTCCAGCTCGGTCTGCGTGGCGGGATCGATTCCGGTCATGGGCTCGGTCATGGGGGCGGCTTTCGCTGTCGAGGGGATCACGCAGAGGTCGCCCTGCGATCCTCTCCCGTCAAGCGGGCGGACGCAGCATCGGCCTCAGGATGCGGGCGAAGCGCTGCGCCCATTCCTCCTGGCCCTCGGGCCCGCCGATCAGATCCTGGCGGATCTCGATCAGGGCGTTGGGCAGGCCGCGGACGGTGGCGTGCCGGTCGATCGTGTCGCCGGGCAGGCCGCCATCGTAGGGCTGGTTGTCGCCGACGCAGAGGCCGGCCGGATCGGCCTTGAGCGCCTCGATCAGCAGGCGGCTCAGCCCCGCGTCCTGATCGTAGAGGATGCCGACCTGCCAGGGTCGGGCGATGGTGCGCCAGAACGGCGTGAAGCTGTGGATCGTCACGAACATCGGACGCACGCCTGCGGCTTCCGACCGGCCGACCGCCTCGTCCACGGCGCGGTCGAACGGCACGTAGAAGCGCCGAATCCGTTCTGCGATGCCGGCCGCATCGATCCGGGCGTTGCCGGGCACGATCGCCCCGTCGGAGAGCCGCATCACCAGGGTCGGATCGCGCCGGCCCCGGTTCGGATCGATGATGAGTCGCGAGAACTGCGTCAGCACCGCCGGAACCCCGAGCCGGGCGGCGAGCCGGCGCGTCACCTCGGCGGCCCCGATGTCGTAGGCGATGTGACGGGAGAATTCGGCTTCCGGCACGCCGAGCCGGCCGAGATCCTCCGGTACCGCGTTCGAGGCGTGTTCGCAGACGAGCAGGAGGCCCAGGGACGCATCGCCCTCAATGCGCTCGATCGGGTGTTCGGGGCGGGTTTTGGTCTCGGGTTCAAGGGAGAGCATGGCGCTTATCTGGGCCGCCGCGGCGAGATCGAAAGGGGCGCGGCTCTCGCCGCCGACCCGCCATGCGCAGGGCGCTCCATAAAACGACGAGCAAGGATGGTGCCGGGGTCAAAAAGAATGCTCCGGCGCCCGAAAGTTTTGTGAAACCGCGAAGGCTTGCCGACACGGCAGCGCTCGGGCAAGCAAACGCACAAACAAGAACCGTCAAGACCCGCGCGAGGACGCCCATGACCGCCCCTGCCCCGACCGATCCGGCCCACGCGGAGCGTCGCGCCCTCCTCTCGTCGATCCTCGATGAGGCGATCGCCGCCGCCCATCCGCGCAAGTGCCTCGTCGGGCACCTGCCGGCCCCGACGCCGGGGCGGCTGATCATTCTCGGTGCGGGCAAGGCCGGCGGCAGCATGGCCGCGGTGGCGAGCAAGTTTTACCGCCAGGAGCACGGAGTGCCGGAGGACCGGATCGTCGGTCTCGCCGTGGCCCGGCACGGTTACGGCGAGGAGGCTCCCGGCATTCGCATGGTCGAGGCCGGCCACCCGGTTCCCGATGCGGCCGGCATCGAGGCAACCAAGGAAGCCCTCGCCATCGCCGCGAGCGCGGGCCCGGAGGACGAGGTTCTGGTGCTGCTCTCCGGCGGCGGCTCGGCGAACTGGATCGCGCCTGCCGGCAACCTGACGCTCACGGAGAAGCAGGCGATCACCAAGGCTTTGCTGCGCTCGGGTGCGCCGATCAACGAGATCAACGCCGTCCGCAAGCACCTCTCGCGCATCAAGGGCGGGCGGCTTGCGATGGCGGCACGCAACGCGAAGTCGATTCTGACGCTTGCCATCTCCGACGTGCCGCATGACGACCCGTCCGTGATCGCCTCCGGCCCGACCGTGCCCGACCCCTCCACCCTGGCCGATGCCCGCGCGATCTGCGAACGCCGCGGCATCAGCCTGCCCGAATCCGCGCTCGCCCTGCTGAACGATCCGGCCAACGAAACGCCGAAGGCGGGCGATCCGGCTTTTGCCCGGGCCGAGTACCGTATCATCGCCCGGCCGATCGACGCGCTCGAAGCGGCGGCCGAGGCTGCCCGGCGGGCCGGCTACGAGCCGGTGATGCTGGGCTCCGATCTCGAGGGCGAGGCCCGCGAGGTCGCGGCCGAACATGGCCGGCTGGCGCTCGAGGCGCGGCAGGCGGGGCGTCGCGTCGCCCTGATCTCCGGCGGCGAACTCACCGTCACCATTCGCGGCGAGGGTGATGGCGGCCCCAATCAGGAATATGCGCTGGCGCTCGCCATCGCGCTCGACGGGGCCGATGGCATCGCCGGCATCGCCGCCGATACCGACGGCACCGATGGTGGGCGCGGCGCGGCGACGGACCCTGCGGGCGGCTTGGTCGATGCCACGACGCTGTCACGCGCCCAGGCTGCAGGACTCGATCCGAAAGCGATGCTGCTCGACAACGATTCGACGCGATTCTTCGCGACAATCGGCGATCTCGTTCAGCCGGGCCCCACTCGGACCAATGTCAACGATTGCCGCGTCATCCTCGTCGGTTGAGTTCCTGACAGCATCGTCCCAAAAGGCGGCCACCGGCTTTTGGAAGAAGACGATGCAGAAACAAGCGAGAGCGCGCTCGCGGCGCAGGGCCGTCCTCGGGCTCTGCCTCGGCGCCTCCGCGCTCCTCCCCCTCCCCGCTTCGGCCGATCTGCGCCTGTGCAACCAGACCGCCAGCAAGGTCGGCGTGACCCTGGGCTACCGGGATGCGCAGGGTTGGGTAACGGAAGGTTGGTGGGATCTGAAGCCGCGTAATTGCGAGACCCTGCTCAAGGGCTCGCTGGCGGCGCAGTTCTATTATCTCTACGCCGTCGATTACAGTCGCGGCGGCGAGTGGAGTGGGCGCGCCATGATGTGCACCCGCGACACCGCCTTCACCATCCGCGGTGTCGAGGATTGTCTTGCCCGCGGCTTCGACCGCAACGGCTTCATCGAGGTCGATACCGGCCAGCAGCGGAACTGGACGATCCAGCTCTCCGATCCGGGCCAACCTCTGGCCGGCGGCCCGTAGAGACGCCCGCTCGCCGCGATTCGTAGCGCGACCGGGCAGACCACTTCGATTTGTATCGGTGCTGCCGAACGCGGCCATTGAGGCATCGCGCCATGCGGGAGCGAGGTCCCCTCGGGCCGTGGTTCGCATGCCGGCATCGAACTTCACGCGAGGAATGGAACGGGCGCCCCGCCATCAGCGACGTCGGCGGTGCAATCGCGCCACGCCGATCTGGACGAATGAAGAGCGCCGTCCTCCGCAACCACATCCGATCAGAGCTGCCCAAACGAAAACGGGCGCCTCGCGGAGGCGCCCGTTGAACGTCGTTGGTCTGTGAGGTTCGAGGCTTAGAGGCCGCTGAACTTGTAGTTGAAGCCGGCGCGGATCAGGCTGCCCTCGGTCGCAAAGCGCGCGGTGTAGGAGCCGGCCGGGACCGGCGCGGTCTGGTTGATCAGCACGTTGCGGCTGCCGAGATCGTAGCGAATGTACTCCGCCTTGATCGTCACGTCGGACTTGATGCCGAGCCAGCGACCGACCGAGAAGTAGTTCAGGAAGCTGTCGACCGGGATCGCGTACTCGATGCCGCCGCCGTAGTTGTAGCCGGTCTCGAAGATCTTGCGACCGCCGCCGGTGTACTGGAGGACGGTGGCGCCCGGGTTGAAGAAGTCCGCGCCGTAGCTGACGTGACCGAACGCGAGACCGCCGGTGCCGTAGACGAAGAACCGGTCGAAGGCGTAGCCGAGCTTGCCGTTGACGGTGCCGAGGAAGTCCAGGCTCTGCGTGTAGACGCTGGCGTTGCCGATGGTGGGGTTCGGCGCGCCGTAGAAGCCCGTGCGCTTGTCGAGGTCGAGCCAGGTGGCGTCGAAGGCCAGACCGGCCACGAAGCCGCCGCCCGGCGTGAACTGATGGTTGTAGCCGAAGCCGCCGCCGATGCGGGAGAAGCCATCGACCTCGCTCTTGAGGGAGGCGGGGCGACGGGCGAGCGTCACGTTGCTGGCGGTGAAGGGGTCGTTGCCGCGGGTCTGGATGTTCGGGTTGTCGGTGAACGCGTAACCCGTGTGCAGGCCGGCGTAGAAGCCGGTCCAGGTGAAGACCGGGACGGGCGCGAAAGCGATCGGCGGAGCCTCACGGCGCGGCAGATCGGCGGCGAGCGCGGCGGTGCTCACGAGTGCCGCGGTGCCGCCCAGGAGGAGAGCTCTGATCACGATGGGTCCGCCTTCGAAGAATGCTGATTTCGAGGGCTAAGCTATCAGCGGGACGGCCAAGCTGCCTATGACTTTCCAGCAACACGCAGCGTCGATAACGCCAGAGTTGCGTTGTGCGGCGCGTAAACGCTTAGATCTCGGAAAGTTGAACAACAGACAGTGGCGAGGCAAAGAAAAAGTTCCCGTATCAGCCTTCGGGTTGAAATGCGTCGATGCTCCGGCCTTGACCTCGCGGGCCGGGGGATGCTTCTGGCCGCCAAGCCCCCGTCCGGCCATCGGCGCCCGCCCGCGCGCCACCCATCCGCCGGGCCGTTCCCGCACGCGATTGCCGCGCCTCGCGGGTCCAGCGGGTATGATGGAGGCCCCTTTGAAGCGCTCGCGCCGCACCAAGATCGTCGCCACCCTCGGCCCGGCATCCGACACGCCGGAGATGATCGAGAAGCTGTTCCACGCCGGTGCGGACGTGTTCCGCATCAACATGAGCCATCTGGCTCGCGAGAAACTGCCCGAACGCATCGAGGTGATTCGCACCATCGAGCGCGAGGCCAAGCGCCCCATCGGCATCCTCGTGGACCTTCAGGGCCCGAAGCTGCGGCTCGGCACCTTCGTGGGCGACGCGGCCGTGCTGGAGAACGGCCAGACCTTCGTGCTCGATTCGGATCCGACACCGGGCGATACCGACCGCGTCTTCCTTCCCCATCCCGAGATTCTTTCGGCGCTGGAGCCCAGCCACGGCATCCTGATCGACGATGGCAAGCTTCGCCTCATCGTCACGGAGGTGAGCGAGGGGCGTGCCGTCACCCGCGTCGAGGTCGGCGGTCGCATCTCGAATCGCAAGGGCGTGTCGCTGCCCCACACCGTGCTGCCGGTGCCGGCGATGACCGAGAAGGATCGCGGTGATCTGGAAGCGGGCCTCGCGGCCGGCGCCGACTGGATCGCGGTGTCCTTCGTGCAGCGCCCGGAAGACGTGGCGGAGGTCAAGAAGGTCGCCGCCGGGCGCGCCCTGGTGATGGCCAAGATCGAGAAGCCGCAGGCGCTCACCCGCCTCGATGAGATCATCGAGATCTCCGACGGCATCATGGTCGCCCGCGGCGACCTCGGCGTCGAGATGCCGCTCGAACAGGTGCCGGGCGTGCAGAAGCGCATCACCCGCGTCGCCCGCCGGCTCGGCAAGCCGGTCGTCGTCGCGACGCAGATGCTCGAATCGATGATCACCTCACCGGTGCCGACCCGCGCCGAGGTGTCGGACGTGGCCACCGCCGTCTACGAGGGCGCGGATGCGGTGATGCTCTCGGCCGAAAGCGCCGCCGGCGACTTTCCGGTCGAGGCGATTGGCACCATGAACCGCATCGCCGAGCAGGTGGAGCGCGACGCGCTCTACTGGTCGATCCTGATGGCGCAGCGTTCCGAGCCGGAGCCGACGGCCTCCGACGCCATCGCGGCCGCTGCCCACCAGATCGTCGAGGCGCTGAGCCTGCGCTCGATCATGGCCTGGACCCATTCCGGTTCAACGGTGCTGCGGCTGGCGCGCGCCCGGCCCAATGCCAGCGTCATCGCGCTGACGCCGAAGCGCGAGACGGCGCGGCGCCTCACCATGGCCTGGGGCGTGCACCCGATCGTCACCAAGGATGCCAGCGACGTGGACGACATGGCCTTCCGCGCCGCGAAGTTCGCGGTGCGCGAGCGCTTCGCCGAGATCGGCGACCGGGTGATCATCGTGGCCGGCGTGCCGTTCGGCATTCCGGGGGCGACCAACATGGTGCGCATCGCCTTCGTCACCCGCGAGCACGCCGAGCGGGCCTGACACGTCGCTCCGTATATCGGATCCGGGTGGACGCTCGATCGCGCGGAAGCTCTACCGCGCGATCGCTGCCGTCAACGCCTCGACCTCGCGCACGAGCGTGTCCGGGGCGGTGTAGGTCAGCATATGCCCGGCGCCCGGCAGCACCACGCGCCGGGCGTGCGGCATCGCCCGGCTCAGCGGATCGGTCTGCAAGCGGGTTTGGACGACGGGATCGGCCTCGCCGGCCACGATCACGGTGGGCACGGCGATGGTTTCGTAGCGCGGCGCCTGCTCAGCAAGCGCGGCGGGAAGTCCGGCGAGATCCCGGATGTTGGCCAGCGCCGGACCCGGTCGGAGAATCAGCGGTGCCCGGCTCGCCGCGAGGTAGTTCTCGACCGGTGATTCCGGTTTGAACACGCTTCGCGCGACCGAAGGAAGGTAGGAGAGGCCGACCGGGACCGCGATGGTCTGCGTGAGCAGCCACGTCACAGGCGGGGTCAAAGCGATCCGCGCCCACCAAGGCAGCGGGTGCGACGGAAGCGGCATGGCAACGGGCGCCACGAGGACGAGGCCCGCCACCTGTTCGGGCCGGTCGAGGGCCATCCGCAGGGCAAGCGCGCCGGACCAGGAATGACCGAGCAGGATGGCCGGCCCGGTGCCGAGTCGGTCGAGGGCCTGTCCCAGCGCCCGCCCCTGGAAGGCCGGTGAGGCGGCGTCCGCGCCGCTGATTCGGTCGCTGTTGCCGTAGCCCGGCCGATCGAAGGCGATGACGCGAAAGCCGGATCGGGCGAGCTGCCGGCCAACGCCCTCCATTGGGTCGTAGGCGTTCGCCGAGGCGCCGTGGAGCAGGACGACCGTGCCTCGCGCCCCCGTCTCGGGCCCGTCCTCCAGATAGGCGATCCGGCCGCCCTCGATCTCGACGCTTCGGTCGGCGGCGGGATAGCGTGCCTCGACGCGCCACGCGATCAGCCGCGTTGCCACCGCCGTGCAAAGCAGCAGCAGCGCGATGAGGCCGATGGCCGTTGCCAGCAGGCCTACGGCGAGGCGGAGAGGTTCAGCGAGGCTCACGGGACGCGAATCAGAGGTCGCGACCCTGCACCTCGGGTGTCAGCCGCTCGATCGCCTTCTTGAGCACGTCCCATTGCGGGTAGAGCGCCTCCGCCCGGCGGAAGGCGTCGAGGGCCCGGCCCTTGTCGTCCTGGGCGAGGTAGAGCTTGCCGAGCGCGGCCCAGGCCTCGAAATGGCGGGGCTCCAGCACAAGTGCGCGCTGCAGGTCGGCGATGGCGGTCGCGGTGTCGGACAGGCGCCAGAACAGGGTCGCGCGCCGGCTCCAGCCTTCGGACCAGTTCGGCTCCAGGGCGACCGAGCGGTCCATCAGTTCGACAGCGAGCGGCAGGTCGTTGCCGCCCATCGCCTGCCGGGCACGATCGGAAAGCAGGTCGGCTGTCGCGCTGCCGGAGCGGCCGAGACGGCGCTCGATCAAGGTGGCGACGGCCTTGGCCTCGGTCTCGTCCTCGGCCTGCTTGAGGCGGGTGTAGAGATCGTCAAGACTGACCGGCGGATGCGCCTTGCGCTCCTTCTCCGGCCGCGCCTTGTCGGCTGCCGCGAGGCTGGCGGTGGCCGTGCTGCCTGCGAGCGCGAGGCCAAGGCAAAGGGCGGTCAGGAGTGGGGTGCGGCGAGCGTCCATAGGTCCGGAGCTTCCACCCCGAACCCGGCTCCCGTCAACGCGCTTCAGTGCCGCGTGCGAATCGCGGCACCGAAGACTCAGCCCTGGCGGGCCTTGAAGCGCTTCTGGGTCTTGTTGATGACGTAGACGCGGCCCTTGCGGCGCACGAGCTGGTTATCGCGGTGACGGCCGCGCAGCGACTTGAGCGAGTTGCGAATCTTCATCGGTCTCACATCGGCACGGATTCGAGACCGGCCGCCTGTTGTTCATGTGTCTCGAAGGAACGGAGCGCCACGGGGACGCTCCGGCGATGACATCAGCGACATCGCGGGGAGGCGGTCGCCTTATCAGACAACCCGCCCGTGAGGCAAGATTGTCAGCGCTCCCGCCACGCTTTTGCAATCTGATCGGTGAGCGGCTTGGTGAGATAGGACAGGACGGAGCGCTCGCCGATCTGGGTGAACGACTCGACCGGCATGCCCGGCACGAGGCGCAGGCCCTTCAGACGCTCCTTCTGATCCTCGCGGATGCGGATTCGCGCCGTGTAGTAGCTCTGCCCGGTCTTCACGTCCTGGGTCACGTCGGCCGAAACGCGGACCACCTCGCCGTCGATCTCCGGCGTCGTGCGCGTGTTGAAGGCAGCAAAGCGCAACACCGCCTTCTGTCCCACCCGCACGTTGTCGATGTCCTGAGGCTGCACCCGCACCTCGACGAGGAGCTGGTCGGAGGCCGGCACGATCAGCATCGCCGGCTCGCTCGGAGTCACGAGCCCGCCCACCGTGTGCACGCTCATCTGGTGCACGAAGCCGTCCTGCGGCGCGCGCAGCTCGACCCGCTTGAGCTGGTCTTCCGCCGCCACGCGCTTCTCGCGCAATTCCGACCACTTGCCGCGGATCTCGGCGAGGTCCTTTCCGACTTCGGTGCGCATCTCGCTGTCGATCTGGATGATCTGCAGCTCGGTCTCGGCGATCTTGCCGCGCGCCGAGGCCGTCGAGGCGACGAGCTGGCCGCGCTCGCCTTCGAGCCGAGCGGCGTCGCGCTCCAGGGCGGTGACGCGCGAGAGCGGCACGAGGTTCTTGGCGTAGAGGTCGCGCACGCCGCCGAGTTCGTGGCCGATCAGGTTGATCTCGCGGTCCTTGGCTGCGGCCTGCTTGGTGAGCCCGGCAATCTCCTGGCGGAGTTGCTCGACGCGCTCGCGCAACTGCGCCCTCTGACCCTCGCGGCCGGAAACGCGAGAAGCGAACAGGCGCGATTCGCCGTCGATCAGCCGGGCGACGCTCGGATCGTCGTTGATGCGGGCGACGAGGTCCGGCGGGAAGGTGATCGTCTTGAGCCCGTCGCGCTCGGCTTCGTCGCGGGCGCCCCGCGCTGCCAGCTCGTCCATGGCCTTCAGCACGATGTCGAGGTTGGCCCGGGTCTGGGTTTCATCGAGGCGGATCAGCACGTCGCCAGCCGCAACCCGCTGGCCCTCGCGCGCGAGGAGCTGGCCGACGACACCGCCGGTGGGGTGCTGCACCTTCTTCACGTCGGTCTCGACCACGAGCTGGCCCGGCGCGATCACCGCGGCCGAGATCTCGGTGAAGGTGGCCCAGCCGCCGACGCCGAGGACGAGGGCGGCGGAGAGGCCGATCGCGACGGTGAGGTGGCTGCGGATTGAGCCGTGGGCGACGGGACGCGGCAGCGCCGGGGGGAGAACGTCGAGGGGGGCCAGGGTCGTGGACATCAGGCACTCTCACGGATCGAGGGCACGGCGGGCTCGGCCGCGGCCGGAATGGGGGCCGGCGCCGGGCGCAGCACGCGCTTGAGGATCTCGTCCTTGGGCCCGAAGGCCTGGACGCGGCCATCGGCCATCATCAGGATCAGGTCGAGACCGGCGAGCGCGCTCGGCCGGTGGGCGACGACAACGCAGATGCCGCCGCGCTGCCGCACGCCGAGGATCGCCTGGGTCAGGGCGTTCTCACCCTCGGCATCGAGATTGGCGTTGGGCTCGTCGAGCACCACGAGGAAGGGCTCGCGGTAGAGAGCTCGCGCCAGCCCGACGCGCTGGCGCTGCCCGGCGGACAGACCCGCGCCGCCCTCGCCGATGCGGGGTGTCGTAGCCTTCCGGCAGCCGCAGGATCAGCTCGTGGACCTCGGCGGCCTTGGCCGCCGCGATGATGGCCTCGGCCGGCGCGCCCGGCTCGAACCGGGCGATGTTCTCGGCCACGCTGCCGGCGAAGAGCTCGACCTCTTGCGGCAGGAAGCCGATATGCGGGCCGAGGTCGCCGCTCGTCCATTGATCCAGGGCGGCACCGTCGAACCGGACCTTTCCGCGGATCGGCGGCCAGACGCCGACAAGGGCTCGCACGAGGGAAGACTTGCCGGAGGCCGACGGGCCGATGATGCCGAGCCCCTGCCCCGCTCTGAGGCCGAAGCTCACATCTTGCACCACGAGCCGCGGGGTGCCGGGCGGGGCGATGCTGGCGCCCTCGACGGAGATGGTCTCGCTCGGCGCCGGCAGGGCGTGCGGACGCTCGGTCTGCGGCAGCCGGGCCAGCAGCTCCGACAGCCGATGCCAGCTCTGCCGCGCGGCGACGAAGCCCTTCCAGTTGGCGATGGTGAGTTCCGCGGGCGCGAGCGCACGGGAGACGAGGATCGAGCTCGCGATAATGACGCCGGCGCTGGCCTCGTTATGGATGACGAGCCAGGCGCCGAGCGCGAGCACGCCCGATTGCAGGGCCATGCGGAACACCTTGGAACCGGCACCGTAGCCGCTGCCGGCATCCGACACGGCCTGATGCGCCTCCATATATTCGCGGTTGGCCCCGGCCCAGCGGGCGGCGAGCCGCTCCTGCATGCCCATGGCGGCCAGCACCTCGGCGTTGCGGCGGCCGGCTTCGGCCAGACCGTTGCGGCGCATACCGTGGCCGGTCGCGGCCCGCGTCGGGCCCTTGCTGGCGCGGTCGGTCATGAAGGTCAGGGCGGCGAGAATGCCCATGCCAACGAGGGCGGCGACACCGATCAGCGGGTGAAACAGGAAGCAGATCAGCAGATAGACCGGCATCCAGGGCAGATCGAAGAAGGCGGAAGGACCGGAACCGGACAGGAACGCGCGGAGCTGATCGAGGTCGCGCAGGGGCAGAAGGCCATCGCCCTGGGTCGTGCCTTTGAGCGGCGCGCGCACCACGAGATCGAACACCCGCCCGCTCAGGGCCTCGTCGAGGGCAGCGCCGACACGGGCGAGGATCCGGCCGCGGAGGGCTTCGAGCACGCCCTGGAACGCATAGAGCACGAGGGCGAGGGCCGCGAGGCCGATCAGGGTCGGCACCGAACGGCTCGGGATCACCCGGTCGTAGACTTCGAGCATGAAGAACGAACCGGTGAGATAGAGAATGTTCACCAGCCCGCTCATCACGGCCACGCCGATGAAGGCCGTCTTGCATCGCGCCAAAGCGGCGGCGATTTCGTTCTTTTCGTGCCTAACGTTCACCATCGTACCCCTTGATTGCCCGCGGTCTGGATTTGCCGCCATTCCGACCGCTGCGCGACCCGTGCCAAGTGAGCGTCTTGAAAGTTAAAAATGCGACCAAATTTCAGCATAGGTGCTCTCATCAGAACGGATTACACCTTTGGGCCTACGGGCATATTGAATACATTCTTAAATCTCACCATCTCCGAGAGATCGACCAAATGCGGCCGGCATTAATATTCCGCAAGGTCAGATCATGTTCCGGCTCAATATTTGCCGCGCTCGAAAGCGAATTCAAATAGCGTAACTCGTCCTGGAGCGGATATCCGGCAAGGTCCACGGAACGAAAAAACCGCCGGTTCGATGGACCGGCGGCGTTTCGTTTCCCGATACGCTAAACTTTGAACGGAGCGGCAACTTGCTATTGCGGTGGTGACGCGGGTGCCTCCGGTGTTGGCTCGGGCGTTTCCGGATTCGGCGGCACGGCCGCCATCTCGGCGGTCGTCCGTGCCAGTTCCGGATAGCTGTCGATAACGTGCGCACCCGCCAGCGGCTTGCTCTGGCCATTGTGGCATGTGGCGCAGTTCAGCTTCGGTGCGTCTCCGGTCGGACCGAGGCGGTTGGCCGGGAAGGTCATCGTCAGCGGCTCGATGTAGTTGCCGTTGAGATCGCGCACCATCCGAATCGCGTGCCAGGCCAGCGTGCGCTGCGGCGTGCTCTGCGACCAGTTCGAGACCGCCCGGGTGTTGTGGCAATAGGTGCAGTTCACGCCCAGCGACGACGACATGTGCATCATCAGGCCGTAGGTCCGCTCGGCGGCCTGGATCGGCTTGCCCTTGCTCTCCGGAAGCGCCGTCGTCGCGTTGACGCGAATGAGGTTCTCGTCGGCGTCCTTCTTGCCGAAGAACTCGCTCAGCGTGTCGTAGGGCAGCGAGGCGAGGCCGACGGAGGGCGAGGCCATGTTCTGCCCGTTGTTGCGGGCGATGAAGCCGGTCTTGTAGTTCGGCCCCGGATTCTGGAACCAGATCTGTGCCGGCACGGGTTTTCCGCGGTGGCAGGTGTAGCAGTTCACCCCCGCCTCGCCGACATGCTTCTCCTTCCAGGTGGTGTTGATGTGCTGCACCATCTGGATCATCCGCCGGGCGACCTGCTTCTGATAGAGGCTGTCGTCGGCCATGTTCTCGGTATTGTGGCAGTAGGTGCAGCCCTGCTCCGGGCTGACCCACTCCGTCATCGAGACCATCAGGCGGTTGAATTCCTCGACGCTGAGATCTTTGAGAACCTTCACGTTCTCGTAGACCGCGCCGGCCTTCTCGGTGCCGGCCTCGACCGGCTCGGCCGGGGCTGGCGAAATGTTGGCGGCCTTCAGTGCCGCCGCGCCGGCCTTGGTCTGGATCTGATCCATGCCCGTGCCGCGGAAGCCGTGCTGCTGGGCGAGGATCGGCGGCCTGGTCCAGCCCGCCGTGCCGAACTGGGCGATGGTGAGAAACAGGGCGACGACCGCGCCCGCGACGACGAGCAGAGTCTTCATGGCGCCCCCCCCGGCGTCGCGAGCGGGTCGGTGATCGGCCCGTAGATCTGCGGGTAGGACGGCGCGACGCCGTGCTTGACCGCCCAGAGGTACCAGTTGTCGACCACGGTGCCGGTGAGCAGGATGCCGATGCCGCCGGTGATCGTCGTCAGCACCGCGAACCACCACGCCCAACGGTGAACCGATTCCATCGTGGCGTTGAAGCCCATGGTCCAGCGCCAGAACAGGGCGGCACGCTCGGTGGCGGTGCCGCGGTCCACGATCTGGTCGATCTCGCGCTCAGCGCCGTAGCGGCTGGTGGCGAGGATCGTGCCCCCGTGCATGGCGAAGAGCAGCGTCGACCCGTAGAGGAAGACGATCGAGAGCATGTGGAACGGGTTGTAGAACAGGTTGCCGTAGCGCAGCGAGAACGCGGCGGTCCAATCGAGGTGGGGGAAGATGCCGAAGGGCACCGCCTCGCTCCACGAGCCCATCAGAAGCGGGCGGATGAAGCCGAGCACGAGGTAGAGCCAGATCGCCGAGGCGAAGGCCCAGGGCACATGCGTGCCCATGCCGAGCGCCCGGGCGCGGCGGTACATCCGCACCCACCACAGCAGGATCGAGGCGGTGAGGAAGAAGCCCGCGATCAGCCACCAGCCGCCCTCGTTGAGCGGTGGCAGCACCTTGAGCCCGTATTTCGGCAGCGGCGGCTCGAGTGCGAGCCAGGGGAGCTGGCGCACGAACTGGATCGGATCCCAGTTCACGCTGGCCCACATGTTGAGGCCGATGATTTCGAAGGCGATCAGGCCGCAGGCGAAGGACAAAGCGCCGAGATAGCCGCCGTAGATCGGCCCGACCTGGCTGTTGCCGATCAGCCCGAACAGGTAGCTGTTGAACGGTCGGCCGATGCGGGCGTCGGACGAAATCGGGATGCCGTGTTCCGGCTCGACCGGGCGGACCTGCACCTGCGTGAAGATGTTCTGATAATAGGCCACGGCGGCTTCCTCCCTGGACCCGCGGTCGTTCGAGGCTCACGCCGTCGGCGAAGCCCCCGAGCCCCGAAGATCGAACCTGCGCTTCAGGCCGGCCGGCGCGGATGCCGGGCGGCGATCCGGTTCACCGCCACACGGGCAGGTTGAGCCACCAGCCCCACCATTCCGGCCACCCTTGCGTCCAGAAGGGCCCCGAAATGACGATGCAGACCGCGCTCCAGAATCCGGCGGAGAGCGCGAGGAACAGGCCGAGCCGGTGGATGCCCAGCGTGCCAATCGAGTAGCCGATCGTGTCGCGGAAATAGGTGTCCTCGTGCTCGGGCGTCTTCACCGTCTCGCCCTTGGCCGGATTGGTCGAGGACAGGATCAGCGAGCCGTGCAGCGCCAGCGCGAAGGTCGTCGTGAAGAAGAACGTCACGGCGAGCATGTGCGCGGGATTGTAGTGGAAGTGCAGATACTGGTAGCCGGTGTTCGACACCCAATCGAGATGGGAGAGGATGCCGTAGGGGAAGCCGTAACCCCAGGCGCCCATCAGGAACGGGCGGATCACCACCAGCGAGACGTAGGCGAAGATCGCCACCGCGAAGGCGAACGGCACGTGGTAGCCGATGCCGAGCTTGCGGCAGATCTCGACCTCACGCAGCGCCCAGGAGACGAACGACCCGATCGCGCAGAAGGTAATGATCTGCCACAGGCCCCCTTCCTTCAGGGGCGCCAGCGCCAGCCCGTATTTTAGGTCGGGCGGCGCGATGTTGATCTGCCAGATGTTCCAGGTCGGGCCGATGGCCGCGCCGTAGAGGATCAGTGCGGTGCCGAGCACCGAGAAGAAGATCGTCGTGACACCGAAGAAGCCGACGTAGAACGGCCCCACCCAGAAGTCGAACAGGTCTCCGCCCAGCAGAGTGCCGCCGCGGACCCGGTATTTGCGCTCGAAGCTCAGCATCGCCATGGCGGAAATCCCCGCGGTGAGGACGAAGGATGCCGGGGCGGACCCGAAAGAGCCTGCCCGCGGCAGAACCGGCGGTCAGGCCGGCATCGTCGGGAGGACGAGGCTGTGGGCGGCGGCCGCCTTCGCGTCCTTCGGGCCTTCCAGCCAGTTGAACCGGTCGGTGCTGAGCAGGATGAAGTGGATCAGCAGCGCCAGGACGAACAGGAAGGTGAAGAGCGCGACGAGGGTGCGCCGGGGATCGAACAGAAGCCAGATCTTGTGCATCGCGCGTCTCCTCAGCCGATCATCGACGCAAGGCCGTGGGCGGCGTTGGTCACGCCGTCGAGCAGGGCGTAGCCCTTCGGCCCAGGCAACCAGGGGCGCCACAGCCAGACGAGAATGTGGGCGACCACAGCGATGGCCGTGAAGATGATGAAGCTCGTCAGGAAGATCGCGTGAAATTCCTTGGCTTCGGGTTCCGTCAGCCCGGACAGGCTGCTCGGTCTTTCCATGATACCGTTCGCCATCGATCGAACCTCCGCTGGTTATGCCGCGCGTTGACAGGCGTGGCGGGTGTCGCCGTGACCCGATGACATCACGGCGCAGGGATCCCCCGTGTCACCGCACGGAAGTTCTGAGGCGCTGGCGCATCGTCGCGAAGGCAGTTGCCGGTTCGCGAAGCGACGCGCCGGGCCCCTAGCCCATGAAGGCAAACGGGATCGCCGAGACGGCCATGGCCTTGGCCTCGCCGAAGACGGAGCGGCGCATCGGCGGCAGACTGCGCCGCGGCGCGGTACCCGGCCGGAAACGCTGCACCAGGGCGGCGGCGAGGAAGAACGGGTAGGTTGTGGCGAGGATGATCCGGAACTGGACCGCCTCGCTGTGCAGCCGCGACGACGCGGGCATCGATCGTTGCATGACCACTCCCATGACTTGGTGCTCCGCAATCTGTCCGGCTCCGCGAGGGGCCGGAGGGTGAAGGGGATGAAGGAGACCCGCGCTCATGCGGCGCTCCCCAAGACGAGGTCGCTCTGCGCCCGCTCGACATGGGCCGCGGCGACGCGCTCGGCGGCCACCCGGCGCGCGGCCCGCTCTGCGGCGTCGCGCAGGCGTTTGGCGGCGGAGATCCGGGTGAGAACGGGATGGGCCTCGACCAGCGCGTCGAGCCGGGCGCGGGCCGCTTCGTCCCAGGGCAGTTCGCGATGCGTCCGGGCGGGCGTCGCCTCCACCGCATCCATGTCGCGGGCGAGCGGCAGGATGTGGAAGAGCATGTCGAACAGGGCGTTGCAGACTTCCTGGACGAGGTAGGTCGCGCCGGCATAGCCCATGAACGGCGTGCCGGTGTGCCGTCGGATGATCGCGCCGGGGAACGAGGCGGGCACGTAGATCGCCCGCCCACCGGCCTCGGCGAGGTACATGCGCTCGTTGAAGGAGCCGAACAGGACGAGCGGCGGGTTGGTCTTGATCGCCTCGCGCACCGCCGCGTTGTCGGGCTTCGTGCCCGCGCTGCGGCTGACGGCGAAGTGGCAGGGCAGACCCATCTCCCCTTCGAGGAAGTGGCGCACGCCGCGGGCGTAGGTCTCGGTCGCGACGATGCCGAAACTCGCGGTGCCGAAGAAGTCCTGCGTCACCGAGCGCCACAGGTCCCAGACCGGCTTGATCGTGGTGTGGCGCTCACGCTCGATAAAGGGTTCGGGGTCGAGCCCCAGGATCTCGCCGAGCGTGCGCAGGAACTTGGTGGTCGAGAGCACCCCGATCGGTGCCTGGAGATAGGGGCGCTCCAGGCTCTCGCAGAGCAGGCGGCCGAACTCGCGGTAGAGGCAGATATTGGCATCCGCGTTGACGAGCTTGGGCACGTCGGCGAGGTGCGAGCCGAGCGGGAAGGTGAGGTTCACCTCGGCCCCGATCCCCTCCACGAGGCGGCGGATCTCGGCGAGGTCCGAGGCCATGTTGAAGGTGCCGTAGGCCGGGCCGATGATGTTGACCCGCGGCTTCTCCCCAGCCTTGCGCTCGGGCCGGGCCGGAATCCCCTTCTTGGCGAAGCGCCGGGCGCCGTATTCCTGCCAGAGCCAGCTCATCGCCCGGTCGGCGGATTGCCACTGGTCCTCGTCGATGGTGCGCGGCAGGAAGCGCTGGAGCCCGGTGCCCTCCGGAGTGACGCCGCCGCCGATCATCTCGGCAATTGAGCCCGTCACCACGACGCTGGGCTGGCCGGGATCGAGCGTGGCGTGCGCCCGCTTCATCGCGCCCTCGGTCCCGTGGCGGCCGAGTTCTTCTTCGGCCAAGCCGGTGACGACGATCGGCAGCTCGTGCGGCGGCAGGGCGTCGGTGTAGTGCAGCACCGAGGTGACCGGCAGGTTCTCGCAGCCCACGGGGCCGTCGATGACCACCTGAAGGCCCTTGATCGCCGTGAAGACGTAGACCGCCCCCCAATAGCCGCCGGCGCGGTCGTGATCGATGACCAGCATCAGACCATCTCCCCGATCGGCTTCAGGGGAGCCGCCGCCTTCGGTGCCGTCTTGAGCACCGGCACCTCCTGCCAGATGCCGGTGGCGTGGCCGGTGCCGACACCCTCGAAGAAGGCGCGCATGACGTCGAAGCGCGGCCGGTTGGCGAGGGCGGCGTTGACGACCTTCGCCAGCGAGCCGGCTCCGGCCGCGCCCATCAGCGGGCGCGCCGAGATCAAGTTCGTGAAGTACAGCGCCGGCGTGCCGGCCTCCTTCGCCTTCTGCACCACCGGCGTCGTGCCGATGGCGAGATCCGGCCGGAACGCTTCGAACGCGGCAAGGTCGTCTTCCAGCGAGGCGCGGTAGCGAACGCTGACGCCGCGCTCTTCCAGCCAGACCCGGTCCGGCTCGGACCAGGGCGTGCGCGGGCAGGCGGTGCCGACATAGGGCACCTCGGCGCCGCTCTCGACGAGGAGGCGGGCGACCAGGAGTTCCGAGCCCTCGTAACCCGAGAGCGTGATGCGCCCGCGGATCGGCGCCGCAGCCAGCGCCCCCCGGATCGCCGGCAGGAGCCGGTTCTGCGCCGCCGCGGTTCTGTCCCGCGGGACGTCGCAGGCATTGCCGATGGCCGCCAGCCAGTCGGCGGTGCCGTCATGCCCGACGGGGGCGGAGCCGACCACCGGCCGCCCGGCCGCCTCGAACTCGCGCACGCTCGCGGTGTAGAACGGATGGATCGCTGCCACCGCCGCCGCATCGAGAGCGCCGTAAAGTTCGCGCCATTCGCGCGTCGGCACGACCGGGCCGGCGCTGAGGCCGAGCGGTTCGAGGAGCGCGCCGATGACCACGGGATCGGCCGGGAACATCTCGCCCAGAAGCGCGACGGAGGGACGCTCCGAGCGGCCACCGCGCGGCGCCTGGACCGGGCCGCTCTCCACCTCGCTTCGGGCGAATTTGAGCATCGCGCCGGCCAGCACGTCCTTGGCCTCGGCATGGGTCGGCACGCCGAAACCCGGCACGTCGATGCCGATGACACGCACCCCGTCGATCTGCTTCGGCAGCAGCCGCAGCGGCACGCCCGACGCGGTCGGGACGCACAGGTTGATGACGACGATCGCGTCGTAGTCTTGCGGATTGGCCGAGGCGTAGACCGCCTCGCGAATGTCCTCGAACAGCTTGCCGGTGACGAGCGTCTCGGAATTGAACGGCACGTAGCCGACGCTCCGGCGAGCCCCGTAGAAATGCGAGGTGAAGGTCAGCCCGTAGACGCAGCAGGCTGAGCCCGACAGGATCGTCATCGTGCGCCGCATGCGCAGGCCGACGCGCAGGGAGCCGAAGGCCGGGCACATGCTCTGCGGCTGATCGTGCGGACCGGCCGGGTAGTCCTTGCGGTACTGCTCCAGCGTTCCGGATAGGCCGGCGGCCTCGGCGGCGGCGCGCATCGCGTTCTTGCCGGCATGGCAGCCGAGCCCGTCGCCCTGCGTCGCGCCGAGATCGATGCCCTCGGGGCGGCGGGCGCGGAGCGCGGTGATGTCGAGGCTGACCGCCATGGCTCAGACCTCGTCGTAGACGACTTCGAGGGACGGCTTGGTGAGGCTGGTTCGCCCGCACATGTCCTCGATGGTGGCCGGCTCTAGCACCACGTTGCGTCCGGTGGCTTCGCTGGAGAACAGGCCGAGCAGCGCGTCCTGGCTCAGCGGCGTCGGCTGGTGCGGCGCGGCTTCCGCCACGTTCTGCGAGAGGTCGGCGAAGAGCGAGCCCCAGCGCCCGTCGGGCTTGCCGATGATCTCGTAATTCGCGCTCTTGCGGCGGATGTCGTCATCGGCCGGGATCGAGGCCAGCACCGGAATGCCCGCCGCGTCCGCGAAGGCCTGCGCCTCGCCCGTGCCGTCGTCCTTGTTGATGACGAGACCGCCGACGCCGACATTGCCGCCCATCTTGCGGAAATATTCGACCGCCGAGCAGACGTTGTTGGCGACGTAGAGCGATTGCAGGTCGTTGGAGCCGACGACGATGACCTTCTGGCACATGTCCCGGGCGATCGGCAGGCCGAAGCCGCCACAGACCACGTCGCCGAGGAAGTCGAGCAGGACGTAGTCGAAGCCCCATTCGTGGAAGCCGAGCTTCTCCAGCAGCTCGAAGCCGTGGATGATCCCGCGCCCGCCGCAGCCGCGGCCGACCTCCGGCCCGCCGAGTTCCATCGCGTAGACGCCGTCGCGCTTGAAGCAGACGTCGCCGATGGCGACCGCCTCGCCTGCGAGCTTCTTCTTCGTCGAGGTTTCGATGATGGTCGGGCAGGCGCGCCCGCCGAACAGGAGCGAGGTCGTGTCACTCTTCGGGTCACAGCCGATCAGCAGCACCTTCTTGCCCTGCTGGGCCATCATGTAGCTGAGATTGGCCAGGGTGAACGACTTGCCGATGCCGCCCTTGCCGTAGATCGCGATGATCTGCGTCTCGCGCTTCACTTCGCCGGTCGCGACCGGATCGGGCTCGATGGCGGCCTCGGCCCGCAGCGTCGTCGCGGCGTCCAGCGCCGCCTTGCTGAGCTGTAGGTTCATGAGCAGGCCCTCCAATCGAGGATCATCTTCAGGCAGGCCGGATCGGCGAACGCTTTGCGGTAGGCCTCCCCCGCTTCCGTGGCGGGCACCCGGTGGGTGATGAGTCCGTCGAGCGACAGGCGTCCGGCTTCGATCAGGGCCCGGACCGCCGCGAGATCGCCCGGCCGCCACTCCGCCGAGACCCGGATGCGGGCCTCGCGCAGGAAGGGCGGGTGGGAAGGCGAAGGCGAGAGGCGCTTCGTAGAAGCCGGCCAGCACGATCTCTCCGCCGGGCGCGAGGCGGCCGATCAGCGTGTCGAGCAGGCTCGAATCGCCGCTGACATCGGTGATGGTGGAATAGTCACGCGCCGGATCGTCGTCGGGCGCGAGCACGGAATAACCGAAGCTGCCCTCGGCCCGCAGCGTCTCGCGCTCCCACACCACGGGCTCGCCGCCGGCCAGCACCGTCAGCCGCGCGAGCAGCCGACCGAGCACGCCGTGGCCGACGATCAGGCTGCGCTTGCCGGGCACGATGCCGGAGAGGGCGTGGTAGGCGGTCGCCGCCAAGGCGATGAGGCAGGCGCGGTCGCCGAGCGCGGCATCGACGGGGACGAGGCGCGAGGCGGGCGCGATCAGGTGCGAGGCCGCGCCGCCGAACAACCCGTTGACCGCGCCGAAGCAACGGGCGCCGGGCACGAACACGGTTTGTCCGACGCGCAGGCCACTGCCGGCCTCGGTCTCGACCACCGTGCCGACCGACTCGTAGCCGGGCACCAGCGGATACCCCATGCCGGGAAAGGGCGGCATCCGGCCGGACCAGAGCAGGCGCTCGGTCCCCGTGCTGATGCCGCTCCAGAAGACGGCAACGGTCGCGTCGCCCTCGGTCGCGGGGGTGAGCGCGAGACGGTTGAGCGCCAAGTGCTCCGGTCGTTCAAGGACGACGGCCAACGCTTCCATCTCCCTGCCTCCCCGTTGCTGCTTGCGACTCCGCGAAAGGCTGAACCGCTTGATGTCATCCTAGATGGACGTAAATTTGCGTCAAGTAAACTTTACACTTCTAGCGTCGCTTTGCGGTGATCAACCGCGCCAGCAGGGGGCGCCGCGTGGGGCACTCGCGGATTTCACTAAAGCCGGCCTGGGTCAGCATGGCCGATAGTTCCTCGGCCGTGCGGGGCCGGCCGCTGCCCATGGCCAGGAGGTAGAAGCCGAAATACGCGTCCCCCACCGGCTCAGCGCCGGGCGTGCCGGCCATCGGCTCGGCGATCGCCAGAAGGCCGCCCGGCGGCAGCGCCGCGTGGGCCGCGCGCAGGAGCGCCAGGGCGACCGCATCGTCATGATCGTGGACGACCCGCACCAGGGTGATCGCGTCGGCACCCTCCGGCAGGGCGGCACCAAGAAAGCTCCGCCCGAGACAGGTGACGCGGTTCCCGAGGCCCTCGGCGGTGAGTCGGGCGCCCGCCCGTTCCGCGACCGGCGGGAGATCGAGCAGGCGCAGGGCCAGCTCCGGATGGCGGCGGGCGGCCTGGGCGAGGAACACACCCTCCCCGCCCCCGACATCCATGAGGCACGCACGATCGCCGAGCGGCAGGGCGTCGAGCACGTCGTCGGCGATCAGTGCCTGCGTGGCCGCCATCAACCCGCTATAGGCCGCGACCGAATCCGTGCCGAGCTGCGCCGCCTCGCTGGCTTCGGCATAGGGCCAGTAGCCTCCGAGCCGCGTCGGCCCCGCTCCCCCGCGCAACAGGGCGACGGGATCGGCCAGATCGGCGTAGAGCATCGCGTGGTGCTCGATCATCGCCGCGACCGAGGGATTGCCGATCAGCGCCGCTCCGAGATCGGCCAGGGCGAAGCGCCCGTCCGGCAGCCAAGTGATCAGGTCGAGCGAGGCGGCGGCCTTGAGCAGGGTCAGCGCGCGATCCGTGGACAGATCGAGCTGCCGAGCGAGAGCATCGGGGGCCAGCGGGCCGTTGCGCAGCAGTGTGAACAGGTCGAGCCGGACGCAGGCGAACAGCACCTGCGCGTAGACGAAGCCGGCGCACAGATCGAACAACGCCCTGGTGTTACGCCGCGCGATCCTGCGGGTGAGCGGAAACCCCGCCGCCCAGCGATGGAAGCCGGGGCTGGCGACCGTGCGGTTGCGGAAGGCGAGCCAGCGCTCGCGCCAGCCGCCGCGCTTCTCCGGCGCGGGTCCGGCCTCGGTCATCGCGGCGGGCAAGGCCGGCCCTCACGCCATCGCACGAAGGGAAGCGGGCATGAACAGCCGGGTCTGCGCCTCGATTTCGGTGCGCATGGCGTCCTGCCCGCGGCAGGGGGGAATTACGTCGATCGCCTCCTGTGTGAGGTGCTTCAGGCGCTCCAGGGCGCCGCCCATCCCGAGCAGGGCCGCCGCGTTCGGACGCCCGAGCGTGGCGTCGCGACCGGCGGGCTTGCCGATCTCCTCCTGGCGGCAGGCGACGTCGCGCAGATCGTCGGCGACCTGATAAGCCGCCCCGAGGCATTCGCCGAGCAGGCGCCAGGGGAGCGGCGGCGCTCCCGCGGCGGCGGCACCGGCCACCGTGGCCGCGGCGAACAGCGCGCCGGTTTTGGCCTGCTGGTACTCGACCAGATCCACGTAAGGCTCGGATTCCCAGGCCTGCCCGGCGACGATGCCGGCGGGCGAGCCGGCGGCGCGGGCGATCAGCCCGACGAGACAGGCGAGGCGCGTGGGCGAGCGGGTCACGCCCCGCGCCAGCGTCTCGAAGGCGGCGACGATCAGCGCGTCGCCTGTGAGCACCGCGAGCGGCACGCCGAAGGCCGCATGGACCGAGGGCTTCTGGCGGCGCATTGGCGCGTCGTCGAAGCACGGCAGGTCGTCGTGGACGAGAGAGGCGCAGTGCAGAAGTTCGATCGCCGCGGCGGCCGCCTCGGAGGTGGCGGGGTCATCGTCGCCGCAGGCGAGCGCGACGGCGAGGCAGAGCCGCGGGCGGATGCGGTGGCCGCCGGGGAAGACTGCGTAGCGGATCGCCTCCGCCAGCAACGGCGGCGCACCCGGCGCCTCCGCATGCGAAACCGCATTGTCGAGCACCGTCTCGATCCGCCGGCCGACGTCCATGCCGTCCTCCCGTTGTCAGGCTGACTTGCCTTGCATTTATGTCAACTATACTTGACACTGTTGACGGCGCGGATCAACGGTGATGCGAGGCGGAGCGCATTTTCGGTGGCAGAAAAAAGCGTCATCGTGATCGGAGCCGCGGATTGGCGGGCTCGCGGCGGCGCTGAGCCTCGCCGCTTCCGGCCATGACGTCACCGTCCTGGAGCGGGCAGCGCGAGTCGGCGGCAAGATGCGCTCGCTCGCCGTGGGTGGGGTGCCGGTCGAGGCGGGCCCCACCGTCTTCACCATGCGCTGGGTGTTCGAGGAGCTGTTCGCCGAGGCCGGCGCCGACCTCGAATCGGAGATGCGGCTGCGGCCGGCCACCCTGCTGGCCCGCCATGCCTGGAACGCGCACGAGCGGCTCGACCTGTTCGCGGACATTGAGACGTCGGCAGCGGCGATCGGCGCCTTCGCCGGCGCGCGCGAGGCGGAGGGCTATCGGCGGTTCTGCACCCGTGCGGCCGAGGTCTACCGCACGCTGGAAGGGCCGTTCATCCGCGCCGACCGGCCGAGCCCCGTCGATCTCGCCCAGCGCGTCGGCCTTTCGGGGATCGGCAGTCTCTGGCGTATCCAGCCCTTCGCGACCCTGTGGTCGGCGCTCGGCGAGTATTTTCGTGATCCGCGCCTGCACCAACTCTTCGGGCGCTACGCCACCTATTGCGGCGCCTCGCCGTTCGAGGCGCCGGCCACGCTGATGCTGGTCGCCCATGTGGAACAGGCGGGCGTCTGGACCGTCGAGGGCGGCTTGAGCCGGCTCGCGCGCACGGTCGCGGATCTGGCCGAACGCCGCGGCGCGAAGCTGCGCACCGGTGCGGATGTGGCGCGCATCCTGACCGAGCGCGGCCGCGTCGCGGGGGTCGAACTCGTCGGCGGCGAGCGCATCGCCGCCGACGCGGTGATTGCCAATGCCGACGTGGCGGCGCTCGGCGGCGGCCTGCTCGGGCGCGATGCGGCAGCGGCCGGCGACCGGGTGCCGCCCCGCGAACGCTCGCTCTCGGCGCTCACCATCTGCATGACGGCGTGGGCAACGGGCTTCGACCTCGCGCATCACAGCGTGTTCTTCTCGGCTGATTACCGGGCGGAGTTCGACGCCATCCTGCGCGGCCGCCGCCTGCCGCCGGACCCGACCGTCTACGTCTGCGCGCAGGACCGGGACGGGGATGGCGGCAGGGCCTCCGACGGGCCGGAACGCCTGCTCCTCCTCGTCAACGCCCCCGCCGATGGCGGGGAGCGCCGCTTCAGCCCCACGGAGATCGCCGCATGCGAGACGACCATCCATCGCAAGCTTTCGGCCTGCGGGCTCACGTTGGAGCCGACGGGACCGGGGACGATCACGACCCCGCAGGACTTCGCGGGCCTGTTTCCGGGGACGGGCGGAGCCCTCTACGGCCGGGCCTCGCACGGCTGGACGGCGACGTTCAAGCGGCCGGGGGCGCGGACGCGGGTGCCGGGGCTCTATCTGGCGGGGGGCAGCGTGCATCCGGGGCCGGGGGTGCCGATGGCGGCGCAATCGGGCCGGCTCGCGGCGGCGGCACTGCGCGCGGACCTCGCTTCGACGGGGCAGTGACGCGCGGCGGCTACGTCTGGTGGTACGTCGATGCCGTGAGCGCGGACGGGCGCCAGGGGCTGACCGTCATCGCCTTCATCGGCAGCGTGTTCTCGCCCTACTATGCCTGGGATGCGGCGCGCGACCCATTCGCCCACTGCGCCGTCAACGTCGTTCTCTACGGCGAGCGCGGCAACCGCTTCGCCATGACCGAGCGCAACGCCCGGTCGCTGGCGCGGGATGCCGGGAGCTTCAGCCTCGGGCCCTCGTCCCTCGAATGGGACGGCAGCGTGCTGACGATCCGCCTCGACGAACGGTCTTCGCCGATCCCGCGGGCGGTGCGGGGCACGGTGCGGGTGCGGCCGCGGGCGCTGACGGCGCAGCCCTTCACCCTCGACGCGCACGGCCTGCACCGCTGGTGGCCGATGGCGCCCGATTGCGAGGTCGAGGCCGCGTTTACCGCGCCCGCCCTCTCCTGGCGCGGCAGCGGCTATCACGACACCAATGACGGCGACAGCGCCCTCGAAGACGCGTTCACGGACTGGACCTGGTGCCGCGCAACGCTCAAGCGCGGCTCGGCCATCCTCTACGACGTGCGCCGGAGGGATGGCAGCGGACAGAACCTGACGCTGCGCTTCGATGCCGACGGCACCCGCCGCGAGATGCGCCCACCGCTCGCCGCCGGCCTGCCGCCCACCGGACTGTGGAGGATGCCTCGCACGAGCCGCAGCGACGACGGCTGCGCCCAGGTGATCCGCACCTTCGAGAACACACCGTTCTATGCCCGCTCGCTGCTCGCCTCGACGCTCGATGGCGAGGCGGTGCAGCCCGTGCACGAGAGCCTGTCGCTCACGCGCTTCCGCAACCCGCTGGTGCGGCTGATGCTGCCGTTCCGAATGCCGCGGCGGATCGGCTGATATGGTCCTCGCTTGATCAAAGCGGGGACCATATCGCTCAGCCCGCGCGGCGCTTGAGCGAAGCCGAAATCCGCCATCCCGAAGGGATCAATCGGATTTGGTATGAGATCGATCAGCCGGCGTTCGCCTCGGCCTCGTCCTTGCGCTCGTAGCGCAGCAGCAGCGGCGTCTGGGCCAGGGCGAAGGCGACCGTGAGCGGCATGATGCCGAACACCTTGAAGCTGACCCAGAAATCCTCGGTCTGCGTGCGCCAGACGACCTCGTTGACGACCGCAAGCGCGAGGAAGAACAGGCCCCAGCGGAAGGTGAGCTTGCGCCAGCCAACGTCGGTGAGCGCGAACATGCTGTCGAGCACGACCGAGAGCAGCGACTTGTTGAAGGCGAGACCGCCGAGCAGGACAAGGCCGAACAGCGTGTTCACGATGGTCGGCTTCATCATGATGAAGGTCTTGTCCTGCAGCACCAGCGTCAGGCCGCCGAACACGAGCACGACGACACCGGAAACGAGCGGCATGATCGGCAGCCGCCGCAACAGGGCGAAGTGCACGGCGAGCGCGATCATCGTGGCGACGATGAACACGCCGGTCGCCACGAACAGCTTGCTTTCCGCCGCCACGCCGAAGCGCTCGGCATAGGCGTTGCCGAGGAAGAAGACCGTCAGCGGGCCCACTTCCAGCGCCAGCTTGAGGAGCGGCGGCAGGTGCCGGCGCGGCGGAACGCTCTCGACCTTCATGCGGATACTCTCACGATGCTCCAAGGGGCAGGCAATCGGCTACTCCTTGGGAAGGCCGGTGATCGCCCGGGCAAAGTCCCGCGCGGCGAACGGCTCCAAGTCTTCCACGCCCTCGCCGACCCCAATGAAGTGCACGGGCAGGCCGAACTTCGTGGCGAGCGCCACCAGAATACCGCCCCGCGCGGTTCCGTCGAGCTTGGTCATCACGAGGCCCGACACGGGTGCGGCCTGCGAGAACAACTCGACTTGGCTCAACGCGTTCTGCCCGACGGTGGCGTCGAGCACCAGCAGGGTGGCGTGCGGTGCCTCCGGATCGAGCTTGCGGATGACCCGGACGATCTTTTCCAGCTCCGCCATCAGCCCGGCCTTGTTCTGCAGGCGGCCGGCGGTGTCGATCAGGAGCACGTCGGTGCCGTTCTCCCGCGCTTCCTTGAACGCGTCGAAGGCGAGCCCGGCCGCATCCGAGCCCTGCGGCCGGCTGATGACCGGCGTGCCGGTGCGGTCGCCCCACACCCGCAACTGCTCGATCGCGGCTGCGCGGAACGTGTCGCCGGCCGCCAGCATGACGCTGCGCCCTTCCGCCTTGAACTTGAGCGAGAGCTTGCCGATCGTCGTCGTCTTGCCGGCGCCGTTCACGCCGACGGTCAGGATCACGTAGGGCTTCTTGGCCGAATCGATCTCGATCGGCAGTGCCACCGGCTCCAGTGCCCGCTCGATCTCGGTGGCGAGGATGGCACGCACCTCGTCGGGCGAGATGCCCTTCTCGTAGCGGCCCTTGCCGACCGCTTCCGACATGCGCGTCGCGGTCTCCACGCCGAAATCGGCCTGGATCAGCGCGTCTTCCAGATCCTCCAGGGTGGTCGCATCGAGCTTGCGCTTGGTGAACAGGCCCGTCACCCGGTCCGACAGTGCGGAGGAGGTGCGCCGCATTCCGGCGGTCAGGCGCGACCACCAGCCCTGCTTCTCGCTGCCCTCGACCGCGCCGGACACCGCATCGCTGGCGAGCGCCGCCGCGGAATCGACCGGCTGGATATCGACCTCGGCTGGCGGTTCGGATTCGGCCGCGGGCGCAGGCGTCTCCTCCTCGCCGCCGGTCAGGCGCGACCACCAGTTCCGCTTCTCCGCCGTCACGGTGGGGGCGGGCGCGGGTTCGCTCTCGGCCGAAATCTCGTCGGGCTGCGGTGCTTCGCCGGATGGCGGCTGCGGCTCGGGCTGGAGGTCGGCGCCCTCCAGTTCATCGGGGATGCGATTTTTGTCGGGATCGTCCGGCGCGGGCTCGCTCACCGCCGGCGGCACGTGGGCGACGTCGTCCGCCGCTGTGGTGAAGACCGGCTGCCCCTCGGATTCGGAGGCGGGCGACAGGGGATCCGGCGTGACCGTTTCCTCGGCCGGGGTTTCTTCGGCCGCTGCATCCTCGGCCGGCACTGGCTCGGGGGACTTGGATTCGGGCGCGCCCTTTCGCCCGAACAGGCGTCCGAACCAGCCGGGCTTCTCGTCGTCGCTCATCCGCGTCCCTTGTTCAAAATCTTGCCCTGCTCAAACCTTGCCCGCGACGATCCGACATTCTAGCCCGTGGAGCATGAACGCGCGTGTTTCAGTGTCGGATCGCACCGTCGGACCGGAGATAGGGCCTCCGCTCCTCTACCGCGATGCCTTGATGCTCGTCATCGACAAGCCGGCGGGTTTGCCGGTGCATCCGGGCCCGAAGGGCGGGCCGACGCTGACCGACCATCTCGACGCCCTGCGCTTCGGCCTGCCGCGCCGGCCGGAGGCCGCGCACCGGCTCGATCGCGACACGTCGGGCTGCCTCGTGCTCGGCCGACACGCCAAGGCCTTGGCGCGTTTGAACCGCCTGTTCGCCGACGGCAAGGTCGATAAGACCTATTGGGCGCTGGTCGAAGGCGGCCCCGAAGCGATGGAAGGGCGCATCGACCTCCCGCTGGCCAAGCGTTCGGACGATCCGCGCAGTTGGTGGATGAAGACCGACCCGGCCGGCGCGCCCTCGCTGACGCTCTACCGGGTTCTCGGGCGGATCGAGGGTCTGACCTGGCTGGAACTGAAGCCGGTCACGGGCCGAACCCACCAATTGCGGGTCCACTGCGCGGCGATGGGTTGGCCGATCCGCGGCGACGCGATCTACGGGAGCGCGGGACGGGATGGGCCGGGCTTGCAGCTCCATGCGCGGGGTTTGAGCCTGCCGCTCTATCCGAAGCGTGAGGCGATTGCCGTGGAGGCGCCGGCGCCGGCGCATATGCGGGCGGGGCTTGAAGCGTGCGGAATGACCGCTTCCGCCCCGTAGATCCCGCTCCGCCCGGGGAACACAGACGGGCGGGTCTCGCTCAGGCCGCGAGCAGAGCCTGCCCGTCATGCCCGGCAACCGTGACGTCTCGAATCTCTCCGGCGGGCACCGGCCCGGAAAAACGCACGAGCGAAAACGCTTCCGTCCGGCCGGTATCGCCCCGTTCGGTCAGAACCCGGCGGCGGGCGCCGACTTCGCCATCGAGATGGCAGGCGAGGGCCGCCGCACCGGCTTCGCGCAGCCGGGCGGCCCGCGCGCGGACCACGTCGCTCGGCACCGCCGGCATCCGCGCGGCGGGCGTGTCGGGGCGCGGCGAGTAGGGGAAGACGTGCAGATGCGTCAGCCCGCATTCGACCACGAGGTCGAGGGAGCGGGCGAACTGCGCCTCGGTCTCGGTGGGAAACCCGGCGATCAGGTCGGCGCCGAAGACGAGGCCGGGCCGCAGGTCGCGCAGGGTTTCGCACAGGCGGATCGCGTCGGCACGCGAATGGCGCCGCTTCATCCGCTTGAGGATCAGGTCGTCGCCCGCCTGGAGCGAGAGGTGGACATGCGGCATCAGCCGCGGCTCCTCGGCGAAGGCAGCGATCAGCTCGGCATCGGCCTCCACCGAATCGATCGAAGAGAGGCGCAGCCGCACGAGATCCGGCACCTCGGCGAGAATCGTGCGAACGAGGCGCCCGAGGCTCAACTCGGAATCGAGGTCGCGACCATAGGCCGTGAGATCGACGCCGGTCAGCACCACCTCGCACCCGCCATGCTCGACGATGCGGCGCACCTGCGCCACCGCCTCGGCGAGCGGCACGGAGCGGGAATTGCCGCGCCCGAACGGAATGACACAGAAGGTGCAACGGTGGTCGCAGCCGTTCTGCACCGGCACGAAGGCGCGGGTATGCCCGCTCATGGTGGTGATGTGCGTCGGCTCGGCCGTGCGCACAGCCATGATGTCTTCAGGCGCTGGCGCGGTGCCGCTCTGCCAGCTCGCCGGCCTGAGCTTGGCCGCGTTGCCGACAAGGCGCGCCACCTCCGGCATCGCGGCGTAGCTCGCGCGCTCGACCTCGGCGCCGCAGCCGGTCACGACGATCTCGGCGCCGGGCCGCTCGCGGGAAAGCCGGCGGATCGCCTTGCGCGCCTGTCGCCCGGCCTCAGCCGTGACAGCGCAGGTGTTGACCACGACGAGGTCGCGCCCCTCGGCGCCGGGCTCGGCATGGCCGCGCAGCACCTCGGATTCGACGGTGTTGAGCCGGCAGCCGAAAGTGAGCGTCTCGACGCTCACCCGTCGATCCCGGCGAACAGGTCGGGCGAGAACGTGCCCTCGCCTTCGAGATAGACGGGGCCGGTCATCAGCACGTGGTCGTCGGCGCGCCACTCGATCGAGAGTTCTCCGCCGGGAAGCGCCACGCGGGCGGCCCGGCCGATCATGCGCAGGCGCGAGGCGGCCACCACCGTGGCGCAGGCGGCCGTGCCGCAGGCCAGCGTCAGCCCCGCGCCGCGCTCCCAGACGCGCAGCTTGATCGTGTCGCGACCCGTCACCTCGGCGATGGAAATGTTGGCGCGCTCGGGGAAGATCGGGTGGGCTTCGAGCAGCGGGCCGATGCGGCCGAGATCGTAGCTGTCGGGATCGCGCTCGACGAAGAAGATCGCGTGCGGGTTGCCCATGCTCACGGCGGCCGGCGAATGCAGGATCGGATCGTCGATCGGCCCGACCTGAAGCTCGATGCGGCGGGTATCGAGAAACGGTTCGGCGAGCGGGATCTCGTCCCAGCGCAGGCGCGGCTGACCCATATCGACGGTAAAGGAGCGCTCGGTGATCCGCTTGACCGCGACCAGTCCGGCCTTCGTCTCCAGCGTCAGCGCACCGTTCTCGGCAGGCCGCGCCATGGCCGGATCGTCGAGCAGCGCGTAGCCGACGCATCGAGTGCCGTTGCCGCAAGCGCCGGATTCCGAGCCGTCGGTGTTGTAGATGCGCATGAAGGCATCGGTGCCGGGCGTCACGGGATCGTGCACGACCATGAGCTGGTCGAAGCGCGAATGCACGTCGGCCGCGATGGCGCGGGCCTCGGCCGGCGTCACCCGAACCGCGGTGCCGCGCAGGTCGAGCACGACGATGGCGTTGCCGGCGCCGTGCATCTTCAGGAAGCGGCGATTTGCGAGAGGGCTCACGAGAGGGCTCCAAGAGGGCTCATTGGACCTCTGACGACCTTGTCTGCGGGAATGCGGGGGTGGCGCGGCGTATATGGCAAAAGCCGCCAGCCTGCGAGTCGGGAACGAAGAGCCGCAACGTCGCGCCGCAACGGTCTCGCGCGGGGCGTGTTTCGGCCCTACCCTGTTCGAACCGGCCAATCGGAGCGTCACCACCTTGACCCGTCTCGCCACCCTCGCCGCGGGCCTCCTCGCTCTCGTCCCTTCGTTGACGACTGCGTCGCTCGCCCAGAACGCGCCGCCCCCCACCAACGCGCCCTCCCCTGCCGAGGCGAACCCACTGCCGACCACGACCGTGCCGGACACCACGAAATCCGGCCCCGACCCGGCAGCGCCCTCGCCTCAGCAGGTCCCGATCCCGCGCCCCGCCCAAGCCGGAGCGGCCCAGGCGGTCACGCCCCCGCCTTCGGCGCTGCCGACTCTCGTGACGGTTCCGGGCGAACCGAACGACGTCGATGAGGTGACGCTTCCGGCCAAACCCGTGGCGATCCTTGCCGGTGAGACCAAGTGGGAGGAGGCGCGGGCCAACCTGCGCAAAGCCTACAAGACCATCGGCGAGACGCTGGCCAAGCTGAACCTCAAGCAAGCGGGCCGGCCGATCGCCCTGTTCACCAAGACCGAGGATGACGGCTTCCAGTACGAGGCGATGATCCCGATCGAGGCTGCACCCGCGCAGGGCGCGGAGGGCGGCGACGTCAAGTTCGGCTCGAACCCGAGCGGCAAGGCGCTGCGGTTCAAGCATAGCGGCAGTTACGAGGAGATCGACGGCACCTACGAGACGCTGATCGCCTATCTCGACGCCAAGGAAATAGCGGTTCAGGACCGCTTCCTCGAAGAATACGTCACCGACCTCGGCGAGGGTGCGGACGACAAACTCGACATCAACATCTACGCGCTGCCGAAGGAGCCTGCGAAGTAGGGTTGTCGCGGGCCGGGAACCGCCGAATCCCTTCGCGGATTCGGCTTCCATGACGCTTTTCCCCGATACAGCTCTCCCGGCGGCAGCCCGCCATCGCCGCCGCGAGGCACCGGCCGCCGCGTCCGAGGCCCTGAAGGACAAGGCGCTGGAGATTCACCGCCGCCTCTGCGGCGTCTACGAATGCCCGATCCCGTATTTCCACAGCCTCGACCCGCTGTCGGAACTGATCTCCTCGCTGCTCTCGCACCGAACCCGCAACGCCGATTCAGGGCGTGCCTTCAAGGCGCTGCGGGCGCGCTGGCCCGAATGGGCGGAGATCGAGGCGGCGTCGGTCGAGGAGATCGAGGCAACGATCCATGGCGTCACCTGGCCGGAGCTGAAGGCGCCGCGCATCAAGGCGGTGCTCGCCGCGGTACAGGAGCGGGTCGGTGCACTCTCCCTCGATTTCCTGGGGGATATGAGCGTCGATGAGGCGCGCGGCTGGCTCGAAGCGATCCCGGGCATCGGGCCGAAGACGAGCGCCGCGGTGCTGTCGTTCTCGACGCTGCGGATGCCGGCCCTGCCGGTGGACAGCCACCATCACCGCGTCGCCCAGCGCACGGGGCTGATCGGTGCCAAGGTCGATGTTGGGCCGAGCCACGCGGTGCTGCGGGCACAGCTTCCGGACGACTGGCCGGCGCAGAAGCTCTACGACAATCACGAGGTGCTGATGCTGCACGGTCAGCGCGTCTGCTTCCATCGCTCGCCGGCCTGCGGACGCTGCGTGCTGCTCGACATCTGCCCGACGGGTCAGGCGAGGAAGGCCGTGGGCTGACGCTTTATCCGGTCGCGCGTGTCAGCCTCTCTCACGTCCAATAGAGGATGCGCGCCGTCGGCAGGCGCTCGGCAATCCGCCCGGTGAGATGAGCGCGCATCGCCTTCATGAGATCGTTTGGAAACACGTATTTCACCGAGCCGAACTTGGTAAGCTTGCGGGTGCGCTCCGCTTCGCGCATCGGCAGATCCGAGCCCGGATACCATCCCTCGAGCACCGTCTTCGAACCCGGTGTGAAGCGGTGGGTGATGAGTTCGACCGTCAGATCGGGTGCGGCCACACCGGACAAAGCCGCGGCCGCGTCGCGCAGCAGGGCGTCGTAGGCGTCCGGCCATCCCTCGACGGGTAGTATCGGCGCGATCGTGAGGCCCACGGGATAGCCGGCCCGGGCGACGGCACCCATGGCGGCGAGCCGCTCGCTGAGCGGAGCGGTGCCACCCTCGTAATGCGCCGCCGCGGCCGCGTTGACCGAGAAGCGGATGCGCGTGCGGCCGTGATGCGGCAGGTCGAGGAGCGGTTCGACCGCGGCGAACTTCGTCGTGAAGCGCAGTTGCACCGGCGCGTCCCAGGCGCCGAAATGACAGATCGCCGCCGAGAGCGAACCGGTGAGATGCTCGATCCCAAGCGGATCGGTGTAGCAGGACGCCTCGAAGGTCGTGCCCTCGGCCGCCCGCGCCTTCGAGACGCTGGTGACGCCGCCCTGCCCCAGATAGCTTTCGAGATTGCCGAGGATCGCGTCGAGGTTGGCGTAGACGCGCGTCACCGGCGGCCCCGAGAGCGAGCCGGCGAGATAGCAGTACTGGCAATGCGCCGGACAGCCTTCCGCGAGATCGAAGCGCCAGTCGGCGCTCGGCGGAATCGGTTGGAGCTTCAACTTCGTCGGCGGTGCGGTGACGATGGCGAGCGTGGCCTTGGCCTGCGCGTAGGCCCGGCGCGGGTTCTCATCGTCGCGCAAGCCGGTGAGCCGGTTACTCTTCAGGCGCTCGACTGGGAGACCGAGGTCTTCCGCCTGCGCGACCATCTGCCGGCCGTGAGCGTGTTCGAGGGCGGCTGGCGTTACCAGCACCCGGCGCGGATGCCAGAGACGCGCGGAGCGGGGCCGCGCCACGGGCCGGGCATCGGCCTCCTCGGTCGAAAGAAGGGTCATGCCTCACCAACCCTCGGCCTGTGCCGAAGGTCCGGGGATGCGTCCTTTCGGAACCCTGGAAGGCCTCGGGCGCTGTTTTCGCGCGAAGATCTTGTGAGGTGTCGATGTCGGAGCTGGAGACGAAACGCGCCGCGATTGCCGACCTTCTCGCCCGGATCGAAGGCCTCGATCCGCGAAACGCTGGGGATCTCGACCGGCGGGTCGATGCCGTGGTGGACGGATTCGATCCGGGAGCACCGGAGCCGTCCGATCCGGCTAGGGCCGACCTGCACCGTCTGCTCAGATCGTACCGCGACCTTCGCGATCTCCCCGCCGACCGCAACAATGTGCAGCTTGCCGAGAAGGGCGAGGTGTTCGCGCCGGAGGACGACGCCTGACGGAAGATCCGGCGCCGTGATGCGTCGGAGAACTAGGCCGAATGACTGGTCGCGATGACTTGGCAACGGGCTCGGCCCGCGCCAAGCGTCGCCGATGACCAAGACCCTTCTCGCTTATTCCGGAGCCGCGTTGGCTGAGATCGCCGGCTGCTTCGCCTTCTGGGCGTGGCTGCGGCTCGATCGGTCGGTCTGGTGGGTTACGCCGGGGCTCGTTTCGCTCGCCCTGTTCGCTTGGCTGCTCACCCTCGTCGAGAGCGAGGCGGCCGGGCGGACTTACGCCGCATATGGCGGCATCTACATTGCCGCCTCGATCCTCTGGCTCTGGGGCGTCGAGGGACATCGCCCCGACCGCTGGGATCTTGCTGGCGGGGCGATCTGCCTCGCCGGCACGGCGGTGATCCTGTTCGGCCCCCGGAGCGGCTGAGCCGCTCCGGGGTCGAGGAGATCAGCCCTCGCGAATCAGGATCAGGGTCGAGAGCGGCGGCAGCGTCAGGCTCAGCGAGTGCGGCTGGCCGTGGCTCTGCTCGGCCTGGCTCTGCACGCCGCCCATATTGCCGACATTCGAGCCGCCATAGCGCTCGGCGTCCGAGTTGATCGCCTCGCGGTAGAAACCGGCCGTCGGCACGCCGACGCGGTAGCCCTCACGCGGCACCGGCGTGAAGTTCGAGACGACGATAGCAACCTCGCCGTCCGCTTTGCCCTTGCGCGCCCAGGCGATGACCGAGTTGTCGGAATCGTCCGCCACCAGCCACTGGAAGCCGCTGGCCTCGACGTCGCGCGAATAGAGCGCCGGGGTCGAGGTGTAGACGTGGTTGAGGTCGCGGATCAAATCCTTCACGCCGCCGTGCAGGGGATCGTCGAGCAGGTGCCAGTCGAGCGACTGGTTGTGGTTCCACTCGCGCTCCTGGCCGAACTCGCCGCCCATGAAGAGCAGCTTCTTGCCGGGATGCCCCCACATGAAGCCGAAATAGGCGCGCAGATTGGCAAACTTCTGCCAGCGGTCGCCCGGCATCTTGCCGAGCAGCGAGCCCTTCCCGTGCACCACCTCGTCGTGGGAGAGCGGCAGCACGAAGTTTTCCGAGAAGGCGTAGAGCAGGCCGAAGGTCAGGTTGTGGTGGTGGTAACGCCGGTGGATCGGATCCTCCGACATGTATTTCAGGGTGTCGTGCATCCACCCCATGTTCCACTTGAAGCCGAAGCCGAGACCGCCCGTGTAGGTCGGGTGCGACACGCCCGGCCACGAGGTCGATTCCTCGGCAACCGTGATGGTGCCCGGCGCGTGGCTGTAGGTGGCCTCGTTGGTCTTGCGCAGGAAGTTGATGGCGTCGAGATTCTCGTTGCCGCCGTACTGGTTCGGAATCCACTCACCCGCGCGGCGCGAGTAGTCGAGGTAGAGCATCGAGGCCACCGCATCCACGCGCAGGCCGTCGAGATGGTAGTGCTCGAGCCAGAAGCGGGCATTGGCCGTGAGGAAGGCGGACACCTCGACCCGGCCGAAATTGTAGATGTAGGTGCCCCAATCCTGGTGGAAGCCCTGGCGCGGGTCGGCATGCTCGTAGAGATGCGTGCCGTCGAACAGGCCGAGGCCGTGGGCGTCGAGGGGGAAGTGCCCCGGCACCCAGTCGAGCATCACGCCGATGCCGGCTGCGTGCGCCGCATTGACGAAATCGACGAAATCGTCGGGCGTGCCGAAGCGGCTGGTCGGCGCGAACAGCGAGACCGGCTGGTAGCCCCAGGAGCCGTCGAACGGGTACTCGGTGATTGGCAGAAGCTCGATATGCGTGAAGCCGAGGTCCTTCACGTACGGGATCAGCCGGTCGGACAGCTCCTTGTAGGTCAGATAGCGGTTGCCCTCGTCCGGCACCCGCGCCCAAGATCCGAGATGGACCTCGTAGACCGACATGGCGGCATGGCGCGGATCCTTCTCACCGCGCGTGTCCATCCAAGCCGCATCGTTCCACTGCGGCTCGTTGAGACCCTGGAGCACCGAGGCCGTCTGCGGCGGATGCTGGGCGCGGAAGGCGACCGGATCGGCCTTCAACGGCAGCACGGAGCCGTCGGGGCCACGGATCTCGAACTTGTAGTTCTGGCCGGCCTTGAGACCGGGCACGAACAGCTCCCAGACGCCGCCATTGAGCCACAGCCGCATGCGGGTGACGCCGGCCGTCCCAATCGTTGAAATCGCCGACGACGCTGACGCGGCGAGCATTCGGCGCCCAGACCGCGAAGCGGAACCCGGCGATGCCGTCGAGCTCACCCGCATGCGCGCCGAGCACGCGGTAGACGAGGTTGCTGCCGATCAGGCGCAGGCCGTCGATCTCGCTCTGTTCGAGCGAGGGGCCGAAACCGTAGGGATCGTGACGGCGGGTGCTGGTGCCGTCCCAGGCCTCGACCTCGATTTCGTAGAGGGGTCGACCTTCGCTCTTCACGCTCGCGACGTAGAACCCGTCGGGATGAACGCGCTCGAACGCGATGCTCTGCCCGCCCGTGACGAGGCGGGCTGCCTTCGCCTCGGGCAGGATCGCACGGACCTCCCAGGAACCCGGCGCAACCTGATGCGGCCCGAGGACGCCGAACGCGTCGCCGTGATCGGCCGCCATCACGGCCGCAATGGCATCGGGATGGAGGTGGCCATCGCGCGCTTGCGAGGCGGAGCGGCCCACACGGGGAGCCCCCTCGCCGCCAAGCGCATCCGACGACCGGGGCGCGCGCGGCGCCTCGGTCGAGCCTGACCTGTTCGGGACGTTGGCGGCCGCCTGCCCCTCGTTACGAGCCGCGGCCTTCTCGTCCAGAGCCGTCATCCAATCACCTCTCTCGGAAGCGCTCCCGGGCCATCAAGGGTGGCGCGCGGGAGCGCGCAGGTCACACCGAAGCGCGGTCGCGCTTGGCTTCATCCAGTATGTTGAGAACACCACGTGCTGGGATTTCGATCCAGTCGGGGCGGTTGTTCACTTCGTAATCGACCTCGTAGAGCGCCTTGGTCAGCAGGCTCAGACGCAGCAGACGGGATTGCGTCTCCGCATCCTCCACCGCAGCCCGGCTGCCGGCCACGGCTTGCCCGTAGCCGTCAAGGAACGCTGCATCGATCATGCCGCGCCACGCGATCGCCGCGTTGCGCGCCCGTTCCTCGCTGTCGCCGAACCGGGCCGTGATCTCCCGCACCACCGTTTCGGCGCCGTAGGCGAAGGAGCGGAGCATGCCCGCCACGTCGCGCATCGGCGTCGATTTGGCCCGGCGCTGCTCCACCGGACGTGAGGGCTCGCCCTCGAAATCGACGATGATGAGATCACCCTCGGAGGCGAGCACCTGACCGAGATGGTAATCGCCGTGGATGCGGGTCTTCGTGGCACCCCGCAGCGGACCGGAGGCCAGATCGGTGATGAGCGCCTCGACCTCGCTACGGCGGGACGCGAGCGCCTCGCTAGCCGAGCCCGGCGACCAAGCAGTGATCGCGTCGAGCCCCTTGAACGCACGCGCGGCCTGATGGCGGGCATCATCCGCAAGCGAAGCGAGATCCGCCTCATCGAAGGGCTCGACCGCGAAGGCCGGATCGTCGGTGTCGATGGCGAAGGCCCGGTGCAGTTCGGCCGTCCGCTGGCCGAGCAGCTCCGCCCAGCGCAGATGGGCGTTGAAGGCATCCTCCGGCGCCGGTGCCTCGCTCTCGGGTGCGAGCACCACGGTCTCGAAGTCGCGCCGCAGGCCTTCCAGCATCAGCGTCCAGGCGTCGCCCTGGTTGAGGACGAACTTCTGGAGCAGAGCCAGGGCGGTGCGGGTGCCGTCCGCAGCCACATGCTCCACCACGCCGAGCAACGCTGGCGTGTTGGCGAAATGGGCCTGCTCGGTGAGGAACCGGCCGATCTCGATCTCGGGATGCGTGCCGGGCTGGAGGCGGCGCAGCAGCTTGAGCATCATCCGCGCGCCGATGGCGATCGAGGTGTTGCTCTGCTCGGCCGAGAGGCGGCGCACGTCGGCGGCCTCGAACGGCACCTCCGGATCGTAAGCCGAGGTCGTCGAGAAGACGAGGCTCCCACGCTCGGACGGGATCGTGATCCCGTCACGCATCGCCTCGATCAGAGCGACGGCGAACGGCGCGGCGGCGGCCGCCTCGTAGAGCAGGCCGGTGCGGGGACCGCGGCGCACGCGGGCGACCGCGTGATCCAGCAGAGTCTCGTCCTCGCGGCCCTCCTCGACGGCGAGCGGCACGAAGTAGTCCTGGCGCTCGCCGTTGGCGAGGGTCACGGCCACCCGCGGCAGCAGGAACTTGCCTTCGCCGGAGCCGTCCTTGACGATGGCGCTGTCATCGACCTGCACCGACTTGATGCGCGTGCCCTTGGCGCCGAACCAGCGGCGCGAGGCGATGAAGGGCGGCGCCACGGTGCGCTCGAAGGCTGTGCGCTCGCGGCCCTTGATCAGGGTCTCGATGCCGCCGGTGAGCACCAGGGTGAACAGCTCCGGGCTCTGCGGCTGCGGGCCGATCTCACCGGTATTCGCGACCGAGAGGGCGAACCAGTAGAAACCGTAGGCCGGCAGGGTCAGCAGGTAGGGCAGTTCGCCGATCGCCGGGAAGGCCGTGCCGCCGGTCAGCTCGATCGGGATCGCACCGCGCAGGTCCGACAAATCGAGCTGCACCGCCTGCGGTGCCCGCGAAAGGTTGGCGACGCAGAGGATGCGCTCGTTCTCATGCTCGCGAATCCAGGCGAGCACCTTGCGGTTCGCCGGATACAGGAACTGGATGGCGCCGCGCCCCAGCGCGACCGAGTTGTTGCGGATCGCGATCATGCGCCGCGTCCAGTTCAGCAGCGAGGTCTGCGCCTGGATTTGCGCCTCGACGTTGATCGCGTCGTAGCCGTAGATCGGGTCCTGGATCGAGGGCAGGAACAGCTTCTGCGGGGTGGCCCGCGAGAAGCCGCCGTTGCGGTCCGGCGACCACTGCATCGGCGTGCGCACGCCATCGCGATCGCCGAGATAGATGTTGTCGCCCATGCCGATCTCGTCGCCGTAGTAGAGCACCGGCGTGCCGGGCATCGACAGGACGAGGGACTTCATCAGCTCGATCTTGCGCCGGTCGTTCTCCAGCAGCGGCGCGAGGCGGCGGCGGATGCCGAGATTGATGCGGGCGCGCCGCTCGGCGGCGTAGAACGACCAGAGGTAGTCACGCTCCTCCGCGGTCACCATTTCGAGCGTCAGCTCGTCATGGTTGCGAAGGAAGATCGCCCACTGGCAGCCCTCGGGAATCTCGGGCGTCTGGCGCATGATGTCGGTGATCGGGTGCCGGTCCTCCCGGGCGATCGCCATGTACATCCGCGGCATCAGCGGGAAGTGGAATGCCATGTGGCATTCGTCGCCGTCGCCGAAATACTGCGCGGTCTCCTCCGGCCACTGGTTGGCCTCGGCCAGCAGCATCCGGTCGGGATACTCGGCGTCGAGCGCCGCACGGATCGCCTTGATGACGTCGTGCGTCTCGGAGAGGTTCTCGCAGTTCGTGCCGTCGCGCTCGATCAGGTAGGGGATCGCGTCGAGCCGCAGCCCGTCGACGCCCATGTCGAGCCAGTAGCGCATGACCTCGATCACGGCCTCCAGCACGGCCGGGTTGTCGAAGTTCAGGTCGGGCTGGTGGCTGTAGAAGCGGTGCCAGAAGTACTGCTTGGCGACCGGGTCCCAGGTCCAGTTCGACACTTCCGTGTCGAGGAAGATGATGCGCGTATCGGAATACTTCTCGTCGGTATCCGACCACACGTAGAAATCGCGCTCAGGCGACCCGGCCGGCGCCTCGCGGGCGCGCTGGAACCAGGGGTGCTGATCGCTGGTGTGGTTGATGACTAGCTCGGTGATGACGCGCAGCCCCCGCTCATGGGCGGCAGCCACGAAGCGACGGAAATCTTCCATCGTCCCGTAGGACGGGTTCACATCGCGGTAGTCGGCGATGTCGTAGCCGTCGTCGCGCAGCGGCGAGGGATAGAACGGCATCAGCCAGATCGCCGTGACCCCGAGGTCGCGGACATAATCGAGCTTCTGCGTCAGCCCCTCGAAATCGCCGATCCCGTCATTCGACGAGTCGAAGAACGACTTGACGTGGATCTGGTAGATGATGGCGTCACGGTACCACTGCGGATCGCTGCGATCGATCATCCCGTCGCTGCCTCACGTCACTTTCGAGAGCGGAACCGGGCCGTGTGGCACCGGGCTGCGAGCCTCCTCGGCCCGCTTCTTGGCGAGAACACGACGGTGACGCCGTATTCCGCCGGATCTAGAGCGCCCCGCACCGAAAGTGGAGGCCGGTTCGATGCCGGGCGCGGGTCGTCAGGCGCGCCGAGGCCGAATCCGCCATACGATCGCCGAGCGGTCCGCCGGATCGAGGGCGATTCGGTGGTTCTTGCCGTAGAGCTCGAACTTGTAGCCCAACAGCAGATCCTCGACCTCGACCGCCGCATCGTCGGGCAGGCCGAGCAGATGCAGCGGCACCTCGTAGGTGCATTCCTGGCGGTTCTTGGGGTCGAGGTTGACCATCACGAACACGCAGTTGTCGCGCTCCGGCGTCACCTTCGCGTAGGCAATGATGTTGTCGTTCCAGGCACCCGTGAAGTGGATGTTCCGGAAGTCCCACAGCGCCGGATTGTCCCGGCGCGCCTGATTGAGCTTGATGATGTGGTCGCGGATATTGCCGGGGCGATGATAGTCCCACGCCTTCAGCTCGTATTTTTCGGAGTCGAGATACTCTTCCTTACCCGGATACGGCGCGGCCTCGCATAGTTCGAAGCCGTTATAGATGCCGTAGATTGAGGAGAGCGTCGCCGCGAGCGTCGCGCGGACGATGAAGCCCGGCCGCCCGCTGGTCTGGAGATAGTACGGGTTGATGTCGGGCGTGTTGGCGAAGAAATTCGGGCGGTAGTACTCGCCCATCTCGCCAGCCAGTTCCAACGCGTACTCGGTCAGCTCCTGCTTCGTGTTGCGCCACGTGAAGTAGGTGTAGCTCTGCTGGTAGCCGGCCTTGGCGAGCTTCTTCATCATCTTCGGCCGGGTGAAGGCCTCGGCGAGAAAGATCGCGTCGGGATACTGCGTGTTCACCTCGCCCAGCATCCACTCCCAGAACGGGATCGGCTTGGTGTGCGGGTTGTCGACCCGGAAGATGCGCGCACCTTGGGCGCACCAGCCGAGGACGATGTCGCGCAGCTCGATCCAGAGCGAGGGCAGCGCCCCGCCATAGAAGTGGACGTTAGAGATGTCCTCGTACTTCTTGGGCGGATTTTCGGCGAATTTGAGCGTGCCGTCGGGCCGCCACTCGAACCACTCGGGATGCTGCTTGATCCAGGGGTGGTCGGGCGAGCACTGAATCGCAAAGTCGATCGCGACCTCCATGCCATGGGCGTGGCTGGCGGCAACGAGCTGGCGGAAATCCTCCAGCGTGCCGAGTTCGGGATGCACGGCCTCGTGCCCGCCCTCCTCGGAACCCACCGCGTAGACCGAGCCGACATCGCCGGGCTGCGCCTTCAGCGTGTTGTTCTTGCCCTTGCGGTTGGTCTTCCCGATCGGATGGATCGGCGTGAAGTAGAGCACGTCGAAGCCGAGTTCGCGGATCTCGGGCAGGCGCCGGATCACGTCCGCGAAGGTGCCATGGCGGTTCGGGTCGCCCGATTGCGAGCGCGGGAAGATCTCGTACCAAGCCGAGAACCGGGCCGCGAGCCGGTCGGCGATGACGGGGATGTTCACGGGATAGCGCGAGAGATTCACCCGCTCGGCGTTGCGCCGGACCAGCGACATCGTCTCCGGCGCCAGGATCTTCTCCAGGATCACCGGCGAGCCTTCCGGCTCGGCGGCGAGCGAGCGGATCAGCCCGTCGAGCCGCTGCTTGTCGGCCCCGCTCGCCAGATCCTCGGCGATCTGGATCAGCTCGACGCCCTCGATCGTCTCCAGCCGCACATCCACGCCGGCATCGCGCTTCTTCAGGGTGTCGCGCACCCAGGACGAGAACCCGTCGCGCCACGCTTCGATCGTGAACTCGTAGCGGGCATTGCGCTCGAGCGGGAAGTGACCGGCCCAGCGGTCGTTGTCCACGAACACCATCGGGTCGCGCCGCCACGTCTCCTCGCCGACGACGCGTGAAAGAATCGCTGCGTTGATGATCTCGTGACCGTCGGAAAAGATGTCGGCCTCGACGCGCACCTGCTCGCCGACGACGCGCTTCACCGGCGAGCGACCGCCATCGATCTCCGGCGTCACCGCCTCAATGACGACGCGGCCCTTGCCCTGCGGTACGGTCGCGGGCGGCGGTGCGGCCACCTTGGCACGCTCGGCCACGAGAATGCGCAACTCGCCCGGCAGCAGATCGATGCTGGCGCCCGGATGGAAGGCGATCGGCTCGGCGTCGGGCGTGCGGTCGTCGAACGGGCCGAGCTGGCCGCCGGTGCGCTCGATCAGGCGGCCGGCATCGACCGGGACCGGAACGTCGCCGGGATTGAACAGGAGGAGCGTCGCCGAATGCGCCGAGGCCGGGTGGCCGGTATCGGTGCGGAACAGGGCGGTGAAGGGCGCATCGGGCGCCGAGAGCCGCATCTGCGCGCCCTCGACATTGGCAGCCGGAATCGCAGCCTTCAGCGCGTTGATCGCCGTCACGTAACCGGAGATGTCGATCCCCGTATCGTGCTCGCGTGAACCCGGCGTGGTCTCGACCACGTGCAGCGCGCGGCGATACCCCCACTCGTAGCCGATCGGCATCAGCACGCCGGCCGAGAAGAAGGCGGAGAGCGCGTAGCGGGTCTTCAGCCGCTGGGCGACCGCCTCCGCTCCGCCGGGGATGTCGGCGGCGAGCCGGCTCATGTCGTGGTTCTCGGGGAAGGCGATGGAGGGCGCGACCACCCGCAGCCGCTCGTACTGCTCCAGGGCCCAGGGCGCCTTGAGGTTCCACCACGCGAACGAGTTGAACAGGTAGTCGAAGCCGGCGCCAGCTGTCGCCTGCGCCTCCTCGAAAGTGCAGCCCAGCGTCTCGGCGGCGAACAGCGTGTCGGCCTCGCGCTGCTTGGCGGCCTGGATCAGCGCGCGCCAGACATCCGGCGGCACCTTGTAGGCCGCGTCGCAGCGGAAGCCGCGCACGCCGAGCCGTTGCAGCCGGGCGATGTAGGCATCGAAGATGCGGATCAGCTCACCCCGAGCGTGATCGGAATGGTAGTCGAGTTCGATCAGGTCACCCCAGACCGTGCGCTTCGACGGATCGTCGGGATCGATCGCCGCCGGGCTCACCGGCTTACCCTCGGCGTCGCGCACGAACAGGTCCGGCCGGTCGTGGAACAGGCGGGCGTTGTCGGCGGTGTGATTGATGACGAGGTCGCTCATCACCGACACGCCGTGCGACTCGGCGGCCCGGCAGAACCGCGTGATCTGCTCGTCGTCCGACGTGCCGTCACCGTCGCGAAACCGCTCGTCGAGCGCGTCGAGATCGGCCACCGCATAGAGGCTGCGCGAGCCGCCGGTCTGGTGGAAGGGGTTGAGATAGACCCAATTGAAGCCGAGCTCGGCGATGCGCGGCAGTTCCGCCGTCCAAGCCGAGACTGTCCCGACGAGGAGCGGGAACAGGTTGTAGATGCGCGGTCCCTCCGCGCGGGGGGCGAAGGCGGCCGGAAGGGCCACCGTCTCCGAGCCGGTCCGGGTCGCGGGCGTCATCGCGGTGTTCGGTGCGTTCATGGATCGCCTCCGTCTTGTCGCTTCTCGCCAAGCGCGTTCTGATGAATCGAGACCGTGGTCCGGCATTGACGAAACGCCGACCGACCAAGCTTGCTCACCGCCCGAGGGACGGTGAGCCGATGTTTCGTGCGGCCGCCTCAGGCAGCCCGCCGCAAGACCAGATAGGGCAGTTTCGCGAAGTGCCGACCGAGGTCGAGCCCGTCGCCCTCCGCCGTGATCTCGCCGCCTCCGACCACGTCCACCCACCGGCTGCCGGCCGGTACGGGGAGGACGGTTCCGGCGAAGGCTTCGCTGGACCAACCTGATTCGGGCGTCATGCGTGCGACGAGCCGCGGCACGGCGACCAACAGATCATCCTCACCCGAAGTGACGGCCGAGCGGGTAAACGCGATGACATGATCCGCACGCGCGCCTTCGGCCGGAAGCGGACGATAATCCGCGTCGGCGTAGAAAGCCGGGCGCGCCGCCCGGTCGGCGAGCAACCGCGCCAACGTCGCCTGCTTCACGCGCCCGTCCTGCCAGGAACCGATCAACGCGTCCGGCGTGCCGCCGGCCTCCAGCGCCCGGGCCCGTTCCACGTAATCAACAGGCCGGCGGTTGTCGGGATCGACGAACGAGAAGTCCCAGAACTCGGTGCCCTGGTACGTGTCCGGAATGCCGGGAAGGGTGCATTTGAGCACCGTGCGCCCGAGGCCCGCGATCATGCCGAGGAAGGCAAGGCGACGGACGAGCGGCCGGAGCCGATCGAGGCAATCCGAGCCGGGCACGACCAGGGCCGCGAAGAGCGCGTGGACGGCGCTCTCGTAACCCTCGTCCACATTGACCCAGCTCGACCGGCGCTTGCTCTCGCGCAGAGCCTTCTCGGCATAGGCGTCGAGGCGCTTGCGGAAATCCTCGATCGCGCCCGCGTCGTCACCGTCCAGAAGCTCGAGCGGCCACGCGCCGAGAATCGCCTGGAGGAACATCCACTGGTCGTTCGGGTCCGGTGCCGGCTCGCCTTCGACCTGCTTGATGAGCGGCTCGGAGGCGCGACGCCACGTGTCCCAGGCGCGGGCCCATTCCTCCGGAAGTTCGGAGAGAGCGAGCTGGCGCGTGCGGGCATCCTCGCCGCGCTTGGTGTCGTGGGTGGCCGTGGTGATCATCGCGTTCGGCCAGTCGCGGGCGCGCGCCGCCTGAAGCGCGTGGAAGTGCTCCGCGTCGAGGCCGTACTCGCCGGGATCGCCGCCGACCTCGTTAAGGCCGAGCAGTTCGACGAAGCGATAGAACAACGTGTCTTCCAGGCTCTTGGCCATCACCGGGCCGGTGAGCTGCTGGAACCGCCGGCGGAAGCGCAGGACCACCTGCTGGTCCGGGTGACCGGCAGAGCCGAGATCGGTACGCCCGAGCAGGGCATCTGCGGCGAAGTCGTGCACCGAGCGATCCGGAAGCGCGCTCCAGCGCTTGGCCTTGCGTACGGCGCCCTCGATCAACCGCACATCCTCGGCCTCAATCTCGGTCTCGTCGAGATCACCGGGCAGGTAGGAGCGATAGACGGGGAAGCGCGCCACGATCTCGATCAGCGCCCGACGGATCGCATTGGTGGAGAAGTCGCGAGTGCGCCGATCGGAATCGGCGATCTGCTTGAGGTCGCCGGTCATCACCTCGAGTTCCGAGGCGAAGCTGATCTCAAGAATCTCCGCCTTGGCCGCGCGGAACTGGAACCCGTAGGGCGTGTCCATATCGGTGGCCCACCGATAGAACTTCTCGATACGCGGCTTCAGGGCGCGATCGACCAGGATGCCGTCGAGCTGATTCAGCACGTCGTAGCCGGTGGTGCCGGCGACCGGCCAGTCGCGCAGCTTCTCGCCCGGCTCCAGGATCTTCTCGACGACGATGTAGAACCCGGGGCCGACCGCGGCTTGGAGCGCACGGGCGTAACCCAGCGGATCGGCCAGCCCGTCGATATGGTCGATGCGCAAACCGTCGATCCGACCCTCGCCGATGAGGCGGAACAGCAGATCGTGCGAACGGACGAACACGTCCGACAGCTCGACGCGCAGGCCGGCCAGTGAGTTCACGTCGAAGAAGCGGCGGTAGTTGATGTCGCTCGACGCGATGCGCCAATGGGCGAGCCGGTAGGATTGCTGTTCGAGCAGCCGGTGGAGCGGCCCGAAACTGTCGGGATAATCCCGGTTGCCGTTGAGGAGATGCAGGGCCCGGTAGATCGAGGCGGCGATCTGCGGCGAGGCCCGCACGGTGCCCGCAAGCTGACGCTTCAGTTCCTCGGCGGCCTCCGGCATGGCGCGGCGGCGTTCGAGATTGGTCTCCTCACCCATGGCCCGCAGGCGCTCGGTGATCGCCAGAACCTCCGCCGACATGTCGTCGCCGATCTCGCCGAGCGCCGCGAGCGCCCGGTTGAGGATCGTCGGGTATTGCAGAGGGCATATCGGGAACTGATGCTCGTAGTGCCAGACGCTGAAGGCGCCGGCCGCCTCGTCGAACTTCAGCTCCAGCGTGCCCTTCTCCAGAGCCTCGCCGTAACGCTCGCCGAGGAAGGGGATGACGAGCTTGCCGTTGGCGCCGAGCCGCTCCCAATCGATGTCGAAGGCATTGGCCGCGGGCGAGAGACCGCCCCATTCGAGCACCGAGAGCCACCACGGATTGTCGGCGCCGCCCACACCCATGTGGTTGGGCACGATGTCGAGGAGCAGCTTCAGGCCATGGGCGTGGAGCGCGTCGGTGAAGCTGCGGAAGCCCTCCTCGCCGCCGATCTCCGGATTGATCTGAGAGTGATCGACGATGTCGTAGCCGTGGGTCGAGCCCGGCCGTGCCCGCTGCAGCGGCGACGCATAGACGTGGCTGATGCCGAGCTTCTGCAGATAAGGGACCGTCTTCTCCGCATCCGCGAAGGTGAAGCCTTCGTGGAACTGGAGCCGGTAGGTCGCCCGCGGCGGGGCCGAGGCGAGGCGAGCGGCGCCCGAGCGCGGTCCCCGCTCCTCCGCCGACAGCGCGGCGGCGAGCTTGGCGAGCGGCCCGCCGGGGGCGGCGATGGCTTCGAGGTTGCGGTCGAGCTTGCGCCGCCAGTTCGGGTAGCCCTCGGTCGAGCCAGGGACGTTGGCCTGCGACAGCTCGCCGACGACGTCTTCGTACTGCACGGCGGTTAGGATCGACGGAGCACGGGCGAGATAGCGGGCGGCCGCCTCGAGCGGGGCGTGTTCGGGGGGCTCGGAGCTCGGCAGGAGCTGCTGGGCTGCCAGCGCCTCCGACAGACGCCAACGCTCGGCGACGCGCTCGGTGCGTTCGGCCTCGGCGCGCTCGGCGTCGTAGAGACCCAAAGATTGCCGGGTGTCGGTATCGACGCCGCGCCACCAGCCGACGAAGGTCGGCAGGTCATGGGTTGTGATCGCGGTCAGCGCATCCTTCGGATAGGCCTCGGGCGCCTTGAAGGCACCGCCCTGCTCCCGTTCGAAGGCGAGGATGCGGTAGCTGAGGATGCCGGACTGCATCAGCGCATCGGAGAAGCCCTCCGGCGCGGTGCCGAGATCCTCGGCGATGACGAGGCACTTGGCACGGTGGCTCTCGAGCCGCAGCACGGCGAGCATCGGCTCGAACGGCATCGCGACATACGCACCCTCGCGGGCCGACCGCCCGAGCGGGATCAGGAACAGGCGCGCGAGCTGAAACGCGTGGTCGATGCGGATCGCGCCGGCATGGCGCATGTTCGCTCTCACCAGCGCCCGGAAGGCTTTCAGGCCGTCGCGCTCCATCTCCAGCGGATCGAAGGCCGGCAGGCCCCAATCCTGGCCCTTGGGGGCGAGCAGATCCGGCGGCGCGCCGATGGAGACGCCGTTGGCGAAGCGCTCGGGATGCGACCAGATCTCCGAGCCGCCCCGGTCTGCGCCGACCGCCAGATCGCGATAGAGGCCGAGCCGCATGCCGGCGGCCAGCGCCATCTCGGAGGAGGCCTTGAGCTGGGTGTCGGCGAGGTATTGCAGGAAGATGTGATAGCGGATGCGGTCCGCATGCGTCTCGGAGAAGGTCCGCACGGCGTCGGTACCGGCGCGGCGATACTCTTCCGGCCAGTCGCCGAGCCAGTGCGCGCCCTTGGTCCGGAAATGTTCGGAGAGCGCGTCGAAGGTGGCGTGCGACGTGAGGTTCTCGCCGCCTTCCTCACGGAACGCCGCGAAGCCGGTATCCTTGCCGGCTCGGGCGTCGGAATCCTCCCAATAGGCTTCGAGGATGGGCGAGAGCACCTCCCAGACGCCGGCATGATCGACGAGGGAGATGTCGCGCAGCGTCTCGATGCGGGCGCGGTGGCTTTCCAAGATCTCGGCGGCGCGGCTCCCGGCGAAGCCCGGCAGCGCGCCCGGTTCGATGTAGAGGGTTTCGAGGAAGAGGCGCGAGGACGGCGAATAGGGGGAGATCTTCGCCCGGTCGGTGGGGAACAGGGCGTGGGCCGGGCTGAGCCCGAGGAACGAGGCGCCGCGCAAAGCCGCATCGCGGGCGGCACGGCCGGCATCCGCATAGGTGCCGATGCCGAGATTGCTCGGCGAGCGCAGACCGTAGAGCTGGGCGGCAAGCCCCCAATCGCGGGCGCCGTCTTCGGCATAGGCACGCGGGCGCCAGCAGCGCTGCGGTGCGGCGACGATCCAGGCCTGGGCCCGGCTGTCGCCGACCGTGACGGTGAGCCGGTGATAGCCCGGCGTCAGCGGCGGCAGGTCGAACCCGGTGCCATCCTCCGACGCAGTGAGGGTGGCCCGTCCCTCACGGGAGCGCTCGTGCTCATCCACCAGCCGCCACGCGACGGCGCCGGAGGTCACGCCCATCCGCACCGGCACGCGCACGCCGCGCCGTGCCTCGGCCGCCAGCAGCGGCGGAATCACGTTGGCGCGCACCGCCTCGACGGCGGCCAGGCTGCGGCGGATCGCTTCGTCGTCCCCCGCCGCGAATCCGAGGGCTTCGAGCATGCCGCGGCGTACATCGAGGGGCGTATCGACCCGCTTCCCGAAAGCATCGGTGAAGCCGTCGGCGATGCCGACGAGGTCGGCGAGGCGTTCGAGATCACTCACGTTCGAGGCACTCACGTCTGAGAGATTCACTTGGTGCCACCGATCAGGAAGACGCCGGTCCAGGACGGCAGCTCCATCGCCTGTCGGACAGCTCCGCTCGACCAGATCACCTGGCCGCCATCGGCACTCGCCGAGAATTCCGCGTCACCGACATTCGCGATGAAGCGCAGCCAGCCGTCGGCGTAACGCCAGGTACAATCCACGACACCCGGCGCCGGGATCTTGGCATCGGCCCCGAGGTAGCGGCTCTTGGTGAGGGGCACCACGCTCTGCCGGCGGATCTGGAGGATGTTGCGCGTATCGGCCCAGATGGCGCGATGCGGCTCGGTCTCGGCCTCGTCCCAATCAATCTTCGAATCCTCGAAGGTTCGCGCCTCCGTCGGATCGGGGATCACCGAGGTGTCGTCGGCAAAGGCGGCAAAGCTCTTGAACTCGCGGCGACGGCCCTCACGCACCGCCTTGTTCAATTCCTCATCGGGCGCGAAATCCACGAAGAACAGGAAGGGCGCGGAAGCCGACCATTCCTCGCCCATCCAAAGCATCGGAATCTGCGGCGCGAGCAGCAGCCCGGCGCGGGCGAGCGCCAGCTTCTTGGGGTCGGCGAGATGGTTCAGGCGTTCACCGAGCGCCCGGTTGCCGACCTGATCGTGGTTCTGAAGGAAGGTGACGAAGGCCGAAGGCGGCAGATGCGCCGAGGGCTCGCCGCGCGGATGGTTGTCGAGGGTCGGGAAGGGCTCGCCCTGGTAGGCGAAACCCTCTGCCAGGCAGCGGGCCAGATGCTCCAACGGCTTGTCGGCGAAACTCTCATAGTAGCCGGCATCCTCGCCGGTCAGAAGCACGTGCCAGCAATGGTGCAGGTCGTCCGCCCACTGCGCCGTGTGAAGCACCGGAGACGCGCTGTCGTCGCGCTCCAGCCAGCGGGCCTGATTGGCCTCGTTCTCCAGGATCAGATGGACGTGCCGATCCGGTAAGGTCTTGCGGATCGTCTCGCCAAGTTCCGTCAGGAAATGCTTCTCGGAATCATCGAGGATCGCGTGCACCGCGTCGAAGCGGATGCCGTCGAAATGGTATTCCTTCAGCCAGTAGAGCGCGTTCTCGATGAAGTAGTCGCGCACAACCGGGCCCGACTCCTTGCCGTCGAAATTGATTCCGGCGCCCCACGGCGTCTGGTGACGCTCGGTGAAGAAGGTCTTGGCGTAGGCGTGCAGGTAGTTCCCGGCCGGACCGAAGTGATTGTAGACGCAATCGATCAGCACCATCAGGCCCTTGGAATGGGCGGTGTCGATCAGGCGCTTAAGGTCATCCGGGCGGCCATAGGCCGAGTCCGGGGCGTAGGGCAGCACGCCGTCATAGCCCCAGTTGCGCGTTCCCTTGAAGTCGGCGAGCGGCAACAACTCGATCGCCGTGACGCCAAGATCGACCAGATCGTCGAGGCGCTTCTCCAGCCCGGCATAGGTCCCCTCGGGCGTCGCCGTGCCGACATGCACCTCGTAGACGATCGCCTCTTCCCAGGGCCGTCCCGTCCACTCTTGGTCGGACCACGCATAGGCGTTGGGGTCGATCACCTCGGACGGTGCTGAGACATCTTCGGGTTGGAAACGGGAGGCCGGGTCCGGCACCACGAGGTCGCCATCGATGCGGAAGCCGTAGCGCGCGCCGGCCTTCACCCCCGGCAGCGTCGTGCGGCGCCAGCCCTCGCCGACATCGAGGATCGGATGGTCCGTCCCGTCGACAACGAGGGTCACGTCCTTGGCGGTCGGTGCCCAGAGGGCGAACCGCACACCGTCCTCGGCAAACTCGCTGCCGAATCGCATCGTATGGGCACGCCGCATCAGGCCACCGGTCTCCGCTGGGAAAAGGAATCGATCGTCGTTCTGGCTGGCGGGCGTTTCCTGTGTCTCACAAGGCGCCCAGCCAACGCTTGTTCCCCCTCGTCGCAGTTATGGCGGGTTCGAGCGGCGACAACCGCCCGGTGTGACGGATTTGCTGCAGCGCACGCTCTTTGTTGTCCAACGCACAAAGGGCCCCCCGCCTGCCGGCGGGGGGCCCTTCACTGGAGCAGCGATCGGTCGAGAAGCGGAAAGATCAGGCTTCGATGGTCGGGCCACCGCCCTCGGAGCGGCGCTTGGCCATGAAGGCGTCGAACTGCTCGCGGTCTTTCGCCCGCTTCAGCTCCTCGACGAAGTCGGTGAAGGCGCGGCTCTCTTCCTGAAGCGCACGGCGACGTGCTTCCAGGCGCTCAAGTTCGGCCCGACGATACTCCTCGAAGGCCCAGTTGCCGGATGTGGCGCTGGTGCCGGAATACCCCTTCGCCGCCGCGAAAGCGCGGCCGAAGCGCGACCGGCCCTCGCCGCCCGCGAAGTTGAAGCTGCCGCTGTTGGCGAACTCCTTCATCTGGCTGAAGGCGGGATAGCCCGCGATCTTCCAGGCAACGTAAGCGGCGGCGACCGGCCACCAGTAGATGAACGCGACGACGATCGCCCCGATTTCGAGGGAACGTCTGGGAAAAGGACCGCTGCGGTGAGACGCGCCGCAGGACCAGGGAGAGGTGGAGGACGTGTTCACGGCTGAGGACTCCGGGGTGTGAATGTGAACAACATTTACATGCGGACCCGCCTCGACCGTTTCAAGGGTGCGGCCAGTAAACAGCACGGCCATCGAGCGAGAGCGATCAGCCCAGATTTTGCCGGCCTCGGGCGTCGGCCCTGCTTTGGCGGCGCGAAAGCTCGGCCCTAAACTCTGTCCTTCGCCCGCCCGCCGGCGCCGTGGACCAGCGCGAGAACGCCCGCGCGCAGCAATTCGTACTTGTCCGGCCCGGGCTTCGGCAGCTGGCCGGCAGCCGACAGCGTGGCGATGCCGTGCGAGAGCGCCCAAACCTCAAATGCGAGGAAGCGCGGGTCAACGCCGTCGAAACCGTCGGGGAAGGTCGTGCGGAGGGCTTCGACCAGAAGGTCGAATGGATTCGGCCGCTCAGGGGCGGGTGCCGGCGCTGCCTGACCGCGCACTTCGAAGATCGCCGCGTAGTAGCCCGGCTCCTCCTCGGCAAAGGCGAGATAGGCTTCACCCATGCGGGTGAACCGCTCCAGCGGCGTGCCACGGCCCGCTAGCGCCCGCGCCAGTCGGTCGGCGAGGTCGGCGAAGCCGCGGCCCGCCACTTCCTCCAACAGAGCCTCGCGCCCGCGGAAATGGCGATAGAGCGCCGCGGGCGTTACCCCGACCAAGCGGGCGGCATCGACCAGCGTGAAGCCACCGATGCCCCGCTCGGCGATGAAGCGGCGCGCAGCCTCAATCAACGCCTCTTTGAGGTTGCCGTGATGGTAGCTGCGCCGGTCGCCCGGTCCCTCGCGCCAGGGTCGCACCCGTTCACCCTCCTTCGTGCAAACCGAATGCGTGCGGTTGCAACCGATGAAACACCGCATTGGTCCCGCGGCGCGAGCGCGGTGCGTCCGCCTCGGTGCCGCCCCGGCCTTTTCTCCCGAGACGGTCCATGAGTCGACCGTCTTTTCCGCTCATCCGACTTGACGGCTCGACGCGTTTGCAATGTTATAAAGTAACATTTTAAGCCTCGCCTTCGCGGATGAATCATGTCTGAGACCCCCTCTCGCCTCCCCGTCACCGTGCTGTCGGGCTTCCTCGGTGCCGGCAAGACGAGTTTGCTCAATCACGTTCTCAACAATCGCGAGGGTCGGCGCGTCGCGGTGATCGTCAACGACATGAGCGAGGTGAACATCGATGCCGACCTTGTCCGTGGCGGTGGAGCGGATCTGTCGCGCATGGACGAGCGGCTCGTGGAAATGACCAACGGCTGCATCTGCTGCACCCTGCGCGACGACCTGCTGGCCGAGGTTCGCCGCCTCGCCGCCGAGGGCCGCTTCGATTACCTGCTGATCGAGGGCACGGGCATCGCCGAGCCGCTGCCGGTGGCGAGCACCTTCTCCTCCCGCGACGAGGCCGGCGAAGCGCTCAGCGACGTGGCGCGACTCGACACGATGGTGACCGTGGTCGATGCGGTGAACCTCCTGAAGGATTACGGCTCGAACGACTTCCTGCGCCAGCGCGGCGAGACCGCGGGCGCTGACGACACCCGCACCCTGGTCGATCTGCTGGTGGAGCAGATCGAGTTTGCCGACGTCGTCGTGATCAATAAGGCGCGCGACGTCTCGCCGGATCATCTCGACCTCGTGCGCTCGGTGGTGCGGGGGCTCAACGCGGATGCGCGCATCATTGAGGCGTCCCACGGCCAAGTGCCGCCGGACGCCATCCTCGATACCGGGCTGTTCGACGAGGAAAAGGCGCAAGAGCACCCGCTCTGGTTCAAGGAACTCTACGGCGCGCACGAGCATGTGCCGGAGACCGAGGAGTACGGCATCCACTCCTTCGTGTACCGGGCGCGCCGACCGCTCGATCCGCAAAAGTTCCAGGCGTTCGCCAACACGACTTGGCCGGGCCTGATCCGGGCGAAAGGCCATTTCTGGCTCGTGACCCGGCCGGAATGGGTCGGTGAATTTTCGCTGGCCGGTGCCGTCGCGCATATCGGCGCGATGGGGTTCTGGTGGGCGGCGGTGCCGCGCCAGCGCTGGCCCGACGAAGAGGTTTTCCGCGAGCGCCTTCACACGGTCTGGTGCGAGGTCTGGGGGGACCGCCGCCAGGAACTCGTCTTCATCGGCCGGGGCATGGACCGGGACGCGATCACCGATGCGCTCGATGCCTGCCTCGTCGGTCCGGCGGAGGTCCGGCGCTTCGATGCGGAGGCCTATCGCGACCTGCCCGATCCTTTCCCGGCCTGGCGCAGGGCGGCGGCCTAGAGCCGTATCCGACCTGATTGCATCAGGCCGGTGTCTCTAGGCCATTGTTGTGACGCGCTTTCTTTCGCCGAACCGGCGTCCATTTCGGCGGAAAGCGCTCTAAGCGGAGGAGCGCGGGATGGGCTTCATCAGCCTGAAGGATTGGCGTGCCCGCTCGGCCGGGCTGGCGCAGGCGGCCTCGCGCGCCAAGACAGTGCTTCACCCGGCCTTCGGCCTGAGCGAGGCGGATGCCCTGTCGGTCAACGAGATCGCCTGCCCCGATCCCGGCTGCCCCGATGTCGAGACGGTGGTTCTGGTGATGCGGGCCGGCGAGCCGACGCGGGCCTTGCGCTTCCGGGGCCCGCTCGATGACCTGGACGAGGCCGCCGCCCGCGTCTTAGCTTCGGAGGAAGCCGGGCTTCGCGCGCTGTAAAGCCGGCTTTCATCATTCCGTCTTGGTCGGCGTGGGAGTAGGCCAGGGGCCAAAACCGATTCCGCCCTGGCCCGAGTCCGGACATGACTATCAAGCTACGACCGCTGGAGCGCGAAGACCTCCTCTTCGTGCATCAGCTCAACAACAATGACAGCATCATGCGCTACTGGTTCGAGGAGGCTTACGAGTCCTTCGCCGAACTGGCGCAGCTCTACGAGCGCAACATTCACAATCAGACCGAGCGGCGCTTCATCATCGCGACGGAGCGTGGCGAGCCCGCGGGCATGGTGGAGTTGGTGGAGATCAACCATCTGCACCGCCGCTGCGAGTTCCAGATCGCGATCCACCCCGACCATCAGGGGAAGGGCTACGCCAAACGCGCGACCCGCATCGCCATCGACTACGCGTTCAAGGTGCTCAACATCCACAAGCTCTACCTGCATGTGGACAAGGACAACAAACGCGCGGCCGGCATCTATGAGAGCTGCGGCTTCCGCCCCGAGGGCATTCTCAGGGACGAGTTCTTCGTCAACGGCCGCTACCGCGACGCGGTGCGCATGTGCCTGTTCCAGCCCCATTATCTGGCCGAGCGCGGCGCGGGCGACGTCGCCGAGCCGGTGCTCAAGACCTGACGCCCTCGAAACGAAAACGGGCCCCGAAGGGCCCGCTCCATCCGTCGCTGAGACGAGTAATTCTTACCGGTACGGGTTGCCGTAGCGCGCCACGTAGGAGGTCGGGTCGATCGCGTCGACGGCCGAGAAATCGACATTGCGGATCGCCGTCGAGCGCGCGCCGATGAACGGGCCGTTGGTGATCGGATCGGGCAGCACACCACGACCGTAACGGTCGGTCGGGCCGTAGGGCGGCAACAGTGCGTTCGAGGCAGCGATGAAAGCCGGGTTGGTCGCCGGGTTCGCCACCGAGCCGTTGCCGGGCTCAACCACATTGCCGGCATCGAGCCAGGAGCGCGGACGGATGCGGATCGGAAGCGGCTGGCTCACACGCACATAGCCGGGGTTACCGTAGGGGCCCTGGGCCTCAGCACTGGTTCCGAAGCCGATCGCGGTGAGGGTCATGGCGCCCAACAGGGCGAGCTTGGAAAAGCGCATGGCGTACCTTGTCGTGTGAGAGCCTACGGTACGGGCCGTTCGTTAAGAATCCCGCTTGTTGCAGAGTAGACGTTCTGGCGTGGCCGTTGTTCCGCGAATATGGCCGCGCTTCATCATTTTCGCCGCGTTTTTGCCGTATTGTTTTTCGTCGGCGCCTCGGCGACGGCGATTGAGCCGGTGCTGTCGCCCGGCACCGCTGCGGCCTCTTCGATCCGGCAGGCGCTCGCACCGGTCAGGGCATCCGCGCCGAGCGCAGCAGTCACACGACCGGCCAGCGTGATTCGGTCGATGGCGCAGGCGACGGAGCGGGGTTCCGGCGCCTGGCCGAGGATGCCGCACAGCCAGCCGTCGATCGCCACCGCTTTCAGGTCGAGGCTGCGAAAGCCGGTGCAACTGCGCTTGCCCGCCGCCGACAGCGTCGCCTCGACGGTCTCGAAACTGCCGAGGCTGGTCGCGACGATGCCGCGCTCTCCGGTGCGGATGACGGAGAGGCCGCGCCCGTCGGCCGCCCGGCGCACCAGCGTCACGAATAGGCTGGTACCGGGCTCAGCTCGGCCGCCCGCATCGGTGGCCGTGAGGAGGAGGTAGGGCGCCTCAATCATGTCGAACGCGCCCTGGCTCACGCTGTCCTCACGCTGTCCGTTGCCGGAATTCCACCGCGTCGGTCCGGGCTGGGGCGGCAACTCGGCCGCGTCGTCCCGCAACGTCAGCAGCGGTTCCGTCGCGGCCATCGCCCGGCGCGCGCCCTCGGCGGCCCGCGGCGGTTCGCTCCAAGACTGCGGCGGCTCGGGCGCCACGGCCCGATCGCGGGCGACCAGGGAAAGCCCGGCGATCAGGGCCGCGCTGGCCGCGAGCTTGGCCGCCAGCCGCAGGTGGCCGAGGGGACGGGGACGGGGCAGATCCTGGAAATCGTCGGATCTGTCGAAGGCGTCGTCCGGATGGGGGAGCATGCGCAGGCCTTAATCGGGTCCGCGGGGCCGCAAAGGCCCTCGCCGTTGCCCGATCTCTGCCCCGGCGCCCGCCACCAGCGGGTTGAGGAAACACGGCCTGTCCTCGGATTCCTCGTCCGATGGTGAATGCCGGGTTGCCGCGCGGACCATCCTGTCACGTCTGCGCAGCCACGGCCGGCAGCTGCCCCTTGACAGGGGAGCACTCCGGGCATCTTGCTCCGGGTGCTTTGAGAGCCCACCTCGACGAACCGGGGCGGGTTCTTCAGCCTATGGAATCTTCCCGAACCTAGGCCCGAGCGGTGCGTCCGCCGGCTACGGGAAGAGGCGGTCCGGTGACATCCGGCCCGCGCAGCGGAGTTTGGTGAGATGGGTTACAAGGTCGCCGTCGTCGGAGCCACGGGCAATGTGGGCCGCGAGATTCTCGACATCCTGGCCGAGCGCGCCTTCCCGGCCGACGAGGTCGTGGCGCTGGCCTCCAGCCGGAGCCTGGGCCAGGAAGTCTCTTTCGGCGACAAGATTCTCAAGGTCAAAACGCTCGACACCTACGACTTCTCCGACACCGACATCTGCCTGATGTCGGCCGGTGGCGAGACGTCGAAGGAGTGGAGCCCGCGCATCGGTAGCCAAGGCTGCGTGGTGATCGATAACTCGTCGGCGTTCCGCTACGACGCCGATGTGCCGCTGATCGTGCCGGAGGTGAATGCCGACGCGGTCGTGGGCTTCTCCAAGCGCAACATCATCGCCAACCCGAACTGCTCGACCGCACAGCTCGTCGTCGCGCTCAAGCCGCTCCACGAGGTGGCCACCATCAAGCGCGTCGTGGTCTCGACCTATCAGTCCGTTTCCGGCGCCGGGAAGGAGGCGATGGACGAGCTGTTCAGCCAGACCCGCGCCGTCTTCACCGCCGGCGAGGTGGTGACGAAGAAGTTCACCAAGCGGATCGCCTTCAACGTCATCCCCCACATCGATGTGTTCATGGAGGATGGCTACACGAAGGAAGAGTGGAAGATGGTCGCCGAGACCAAGAAGATGCTCGATCCCAAGATCAAGCTCACGGCGACCGCGGTGCGGGTGCCGGTCTTCATCGGCCATGCCGAGTCGGTCAATGTCGAGTTCGAGCGCCCGATCTCGCCGGAGCAGGCGACTGAGATCCTGCGTGCGGCGCCGGGCGTGCTCGTGATCGATAAGCGCGAGAACGGCGGCTACATGACTCCGCACGAGGCGGCGGGCGAGGATGCCACCTACATCTCCCGCATCCGCGAGGACGCCACGATCGAGAACGGCCTGAACTTCTGGTGCGTCTCGGACAACCTGCGCAAGGGCGCGGCGCTCAACGCCGTGCAGATCGCCGAGGTGCTGGTGAACCGCAAGCTGCTGAACAAGGCCAAGCAGGCCGCCTAGCCTTTCACGGCCCTGACCATTTCGAAACGCCGTCCCTGACCGGGGCGGCGTTTTCGTTTGGGCGATCGTCCGAAGCGGGAGCACGATCCACGACGTCGAGCGCGTGTTTTTCTAACATATGTAAGAAACAATCGGATGTTAAAGGCGGCCCATACCCGCTTCCGACCTCTGCCAAATGGCCAACCGTCCGACAAAGCGCCCGATGCGTCTCTCATTGCGGGAGGTCGTGCTCTTCGTCCTGCTGCTCGCTTGGATCGCGGCGGTTCTGGCCACCGAGCACGGGCCGATAAAGCTGACGCCGCCCCTGGTCCCCTACGGCACCACCGATCAGCCGTCCCGCGCCACCGCTTCGAGTGCGGCGATGTCGCCGCCGCCGATCAGCGGCAGGTGAGCCGTGATCCGCTCGATCGGCCAATCCCACCACGCCACCGCCTGCAGTCGTGCGGCGTCCTGTTCCGAGAAGCGGCGGCGGACAACCTTTGCGGGGTTGCCGGCAACGATCGCGTAGGGCGGGACGTCCGCCGCTACCACCGAATGCGCCGCGACCACCGCGCCGTCGCCGATCGTGATGCCCGGCATCACGGTGCTCCGATATCCAAGCCAGACATCGTTGCCGATGCGCGTGTCGCCGCGATTCGGGAAGTTCAGCTCGCCCGCGAAGCGGCCGATCCAGTCGCCGCCGAAGATCGGGAAGGGGTAGGTCGAAAGCCCGTCGAGGCGGTGGTTGCCGCCGTTCATCAGGAAGCGCGTGCCCGCGGCGAGGGCGCAGAACTTCCCGATCACGAGCCGGTCGCCGAGGAAGGGAAAGTGGTAGAGGATCGCGTCGAGAAAGGCCTGTGGGCCCGCCGGATCGTCGTAATACGTATAGGCTCCCACCTCGACATTCTCCGGCAGGTCGAGGCTGCGGATGAAGGTCACGCGGCTGTGCCCGGCCATCGGGTGCAGAGCATCCGGATCCGGTCCGATCCTCGGTGGCTGCATGCTCCCTCCCCTCTCGCGTGCGGACGAGGCGGTGTTTGCAGCCGGAGATGGCCGGATCGCGGCATGGGAGGCCGGGGATCGCGCTTCGAAACGCTTGAATTCGCCACGCAGCGGGGTTAAGTCACGGCTCAACATTTCTGGTGCAGTCGATAGGCTGCTTGCGGGAGTGGGCCCCCCGGGGTCCGCTCTTTTTTATTTTCGCGAGCACCTCCAGCGCTGGATTTGCCAAGCTCAACCCCGATCGAGACTTTCGGAAAATCACAGCATGGCGGAGCCTACCGAGAAACGTCTTGTCAGCGAGACCGGCGTCGCCGCGCGCGTCGCCCAGATCGTCGAGGGACCGATCGAGGGCCTCGGCTTCCGACTGGTCCGGGTGAAGATCTCGAACACCAACGGCCGCACCGTGCAGATCATGGCCGAACGGCCCGACGGCACGATGGGCGTCGACGAGTGCGAGGCGGTGAGCCGCGCGATCTCGCCGATCCTTGATCTCGAGGACCCGGTCGGCGACGCCTACTATCTCGAAGTCTCGTCGCCCGGCATCGACCGGCCCCTGGTGCGCGTTTCCGATTTCGAGCGCTGGGCCGGTTACGAGGCGAAGGTCGAGCTTGCCGTGCCGATGGACGGGCGCAAGCGATTCCGCGGCATCATTGGGGTTCCGAGCGCGGACGGCACCACGGTGCCGATCGATCTGCCCGACGTGAAGCCGGGCCTTCCGAGCCGCATCGATGTGCCGCTTCGTGATCTCGGCGAGGCGCATCTCGTTCTGACGGACGAGCTGATTCGCGAATCGCTCCGCCGTGGCTCTGCCCCGCCGCAGGACGGCGAAGAGGGCGACGAGGAAGAGGGCGCGGAAGCCGAGCACGAGGCGCCGCAGGTCCGCTTCATCCCGCAGCCGAAGCGGCCCAAGCCCAAGGTGGACAAGAAGTCCGACAAGCCGGTGAAGGCGAAGAAGCCCAAGCCCGGCGGCGGCATCGTCACGAAGGCCGCCCGCCTCAAGAACCGCGACACGCTTCACTGATTCCGCGGCATCGCTTCGAGCGGCCGGTACCGGCGCCGTCGCGATGCAAGAAGACCTTGAGAATAAGTCCGCTCTCGCAGCGGAAGACACGACCGAAGGAAGGACCAGACCCCATGGCTGTCGTCAGCGCCAATCGGCTCGAACTCCTGCAGATCGCCGAGGCGGTCGCCCGCGAGAAGGTGATCGACCGCCAGATCGTCATCGAGGCGATGGAAGAGGCGATCGCGAAGGCGGCCCGCTCCCGCTACGGCGCCGAGACCGACGTTCACGCCGAGATCGACACGAAGAGCGGCGCGCTGCGCCTGTCCCGCCACCTGCTTGTGGTCGATCAGGTCGAGAACGACGCCCGTGAGATCACCCTCGATCAGGCCCGCCGCTACAATCCCGGCGCCCTCATTGGCGACGTGATCTCCGATACCCTGCCGCCGTTCGATTTCGGCCGCGTCGCGGCGCAGTCGGCCAAGCAGGTCATCGTCCAGAAGGTGCGCGACGCCGAGCGCGCCCGCCAGTACGACGAGTACAAGGACCGGATCGGCGAGATCCTCAACGGCGTGGTGAAGCGCGTCGAGTACGGCAACGTCATCGTCGATCTTGGCCGCGGCGAGGGCATCGTCCGCCGCGACGAGATGATCCCGCGCGAGACCTTCCGCCCCGGCGACCGCATCCGCGCCTACCTGTTCGACGTGCGCTCTGAGGTGCGCGGGCCGCAGATCTTCCTGTCGCGCTCGCACCCGCAATTCATGGCCAAGCTGTTCGGCCAGGAAGTGCCGGAGATCTACGACGGCATCGTCGAGGTGAAGGCGGTCGCCCGCGATCCCGGCTCGCGCGCCAAGATCGCCGTCATCTCCCGCGATTCTTCGATCGACCCGGTCGGCGCCTGCGTCGGTATGCGCGGCTCCCGCGTCCAGGCGGTGGTCGGCGAGCTTCAGGGCGAGAAGATCGACATCATTCCGTGGTCGGAAGATCAGGCGACCTTCATCGTCAACGCGCTGCAGCCGGCTGAGGTCGTCAAGGTGGTGCTCGATGAGGAGGCCGACCGCATCGAGGTGGTGGTGCCCGACGACCAGCTCTCGCTGGCGATCGGCCGCCGCGGCCAGAACGTGCGGCTGGCCTCGCAGCTCACCGGCTGGGACATCGACATCCTGACCGAGGCCGAGGAATCCGAGCGGCGCCAGAAGGAATTCGCGGAGCGCACGCAGGCGTTCATGGAAGCGCTCGACGTGGACGAGACGGTTGGCCAGTTGCTGGCCGCCGAAGGCTTCCGCAACGTCGAGGAAATCGCCTTCGTCGATGTCGCCGAACTCTCCAACATCCAGGGTCTCGACGAGGAGACCGGCGCCGAGATCCAGGCCCGCGCCCAGGATTACCTTGCCCGCATCGAGCAGGAGCAGGACGACCGCCGCCGCGAACTCGGCGTCGAGGACGAACTGCGCGAGATCGACGGCATCACCACCGCGATGATGGTGGCGCTGGGCGAGAACGAGGTGAAGACCGTCGAAGACCTCGCCGGCTGCGCCACCGACGATCTCGTCGGCTACACCGAAGGCCGCGGCCCCGAGGCCGTGCGCCATGCCGGCTATCTCGACGGTTTCGAGCTGTCGCGGGCCGAGGCCGAGGCGCTGATCATGGCCGCCCGTCTGAAGGCCGGCTGGATCGACGCGCTGCCGGAGCCGGAAGGTGAGGCCGCTGAGGGCGACGCCCAGGACGGCAAGGCAACCGAGGAAGCAACGGCCGAGCCGCAGCAGGCTTGAGCCGGAGGCGCGGGGACACATACGGAGATACGGTGCAGGATATGATCGCGCAGGGGGGCACGGACGGCGAATCGGCCGAGACCGGCCCGGATCTCGACCGTGGCCCGGGCCGCGGCCGGGAGCCTGTGCGCACCTGCATCGTCACCCGTAAGGCTCAGTCGCCCTCGGCGATGATCCGCTTCGTGCTGGGGCCCGACGCCACGGTGGTGCCGGATCTGCGCGCACGCCTGCCGGGTCGCGGTGCGTGGGTGACTGCCACCCGCGCGACGATCGAAGCTGCGGTCAAGCGCCGTGCCTTCAACCGCGCCTTCAAGTCCAACGAGGCGAAGGTCCCGCCCGATCTCGCCGATCAGGTCGCCGAGGGTCTCCGCACCGATCTGCGTCAGGCCTTGGCCATGGCCAACAAGGCCGGCTGTGTCGTGACCGGCTTCGGCAAGGTCGAGTCGGCGATTCTCGGAGCGGTCGGCGTCGCGGCCGTGATTCACGCCAGCGATGCCGCTCCGGACGGTCGGCGCAAGCTCGCAGCTGCCTTGCGGCGGCGCTACGGCGATGCCATATCGGTTATTCCCGTTGTCGATGACCTGTCCAACACCGAATTGGACATGGCATTGGGCCGGGATCATGTGATACACGCTGCCCTTATCGCGGGAGCCGGCACTACCGGCTATCTCGCGCGTTGGCGTCGGTTCCGCACCTTCGAGGGTATGGCGTCGGCGTCTGAAGAGGACGCCCCGCTTGCTGCTGGCGCGACCGCCTTCGATTCGCACGACGACGAATTGACATGACACTCGGCCGGGCATGCCCGCCGCCGGCCGATGGGACGATGGAAACCCTCAGGGTTCAGACTGAATGAGCGATACGAACAATCCGGGTGACAAGACGCAGACCAGAGCCCCCTCGAAGCCGTTGACGGTCAAGCGTCCGGTCGAGCAGGGAACGGTCCGTCAGAGCTTCTCCCACGGGCGGTCGAAGTCCGTCGTGGTCGAGACGGTGAAGCGGCGTACGATCGGCGCCGCGCCCGGAGCGGTCGCGCCCCGTGAGCCCGTCACCGCGCCTCCGCCGCGTCCTGCCTCCGTGGCGCCCGCGCCGACGCCGGCCGCGCGTCCGGCCGGCCGAAGCGCCTCTGGCGTCGTGCTGCGTACCCTGAGCGAGCAGGAGCGGGATGCCCGCGCTGCCGCCCTGGCCGATGCGCAGCGTCGCGAGGCCGAGGCCCGCGCCCGTGCCGAGGCTGAGATCCAGGCCCGCCGCGACCGTGAGGAAGCCGAGCGCCGTGAGCGTGAGGCTGCCGAGGCACGCCGTCGCGAAGAGGATGAGCGGCGCCGTCAGGAAGACGAACTCCGCCGCAAGGCCGCCGAGGATTCGCGTCGCCGCGCCGAGGAAGAGGCTGCGCGCGTCGCCGCCCTGCCCGCCGCTGAGGCCCCGCCCGCTGCTGCCGCTGCCGCGGCACCAGAGCCGGTTGCAGCTTCTGCGCCGGCCCCGACCGCAGCCCCGGTTGCGCGTCCGGCCCCCGCGGCCACCGCACGTCCCGCTGCCGCTCCGTCGGCCGCGCGTCCGAGTGGTGCGGCCCAGCGTCCGGCCGCGTCCGGCGCCCGCCCCGGTGTCCGTCCGGCACCGTCGGCTGCCCGTCCGGCTGCGCCGCAGCCGCCGGCCGAGCCGCGCCGTACCATCACGGCGGATATCAAGAAGCCGCGCGACCTGAACTTCATGGCGCGCCCGGCCCCGGCGCCGGAGCCTGAGAAGGCGCCGACCCCGACCACCGCCGCCCGCCCCGCGGGTGCGGGCGCCGCTGCGCGTCCCGCCGGTCGTCCCGGCGCCGCCGCGGCCGAGGAGGAGTCGGATACCAAGCGGGTGATTCGTCGCCCCGGTATGCCGCTCAAGATCATTACGCCGCCCAAGACGCCGAAGTCGCCGGGCGGTGACCGTAACCGTGGCCGCCTCACCATCGCCAACGCAACTGCGGGCGAGGAAGAGCGCACTCGTTCCGTGGCCTCCTTCCGCCGCCGCCAGCAGCGGATGAGCGGGCATCGGCACGAGGAGCCCAAGGAGAAAATCGTCCGCGACGTGACAATTCCAGAGACGATCACCATCCAAGAACTCGCCAACCGCATGTCCGAACGTGCGGTGGACGTCATCCGTCTGCTGATGAAGCAGGGCCAGATCCACAAGATCACCGACGTGATCGATTCGGATACGGCTCAGCTCATCGCCGAGGAGATGGGCCACACGGTCCGCCGCGTCGCCGAGTCGGACGTCGAGGAAGGTCTGACCTCGGACGAGCCGGATCTGGAGGAGGATCTGGATCCGCGTCCGCCGGTCGTCACGATCATGGGTCACGTCGATCACGGCAAGACCTCGCTGCTCGACGCGATCCGTGCGGCCAACGTGGTCGAGGGTGAGGCCGGTGGCATCACCCAGCATATCGGTGCCTATCAGGTGGCGGCGCCCTCGGGCGATCTCGTGACCTTCATCGACACCCCCGGCCACGCGGCCTTCACCTCCATGCGCGCCCGTGGCGCCAAGGTGACGGACATTGTCGTGATCGTGGTGGCGGCCGATGACGGCGTGATGCCCCAGACTGTCGAGGCGATTCAGCACGCCAAGGCGGCGGGCGTCCCGATGATCATCGCCATCAACAAGATCGACAAGCCCGATGCGAACCCGCAGCGGGTGCGCACCGAGCTGCTGCAGCACGACATCCAAGTGGAATCGATGGGCGGTGAGACCCTCGAGTTCGAGGTCTCCGCCAAGACCGGTGAGGGTCTGCCCGAGCTTCTCGAGGGCCTTCAGCTCCAGGCCGAGATCCTGAACCTGCGCGCCAACGAGAAGCGCGACGGCGAAGGCACCGTGATCGAAGCTCAGCTTGACCGTGGTCGCGGCCCTGTCGCCACCGTGCTCGTGCAGCGCGGCACCCTGTTCACCGGCGACATCGTCGTCGCTGGCGCCGAGTGGGGCCGCATCCGCGCCCTCATCGACGACACCGGAAAGCACGTGCCCTATGCCGGCCCTTCGGTCCCGGTCGAGGTGCTTGGCTTCAACGGTACGCCGGATGCCGGCGATCGCGTGATCGTGGTGCCGAACGAGGCCCGCGCCCGCGAGGTCACCGAGTACCGGGCCCGCATCAAGCGCGAGCGTCTGAACGCCCGCACCGGCGGCGCCAACCGCTCGCTCGTCGACATGATGCGCGAGGCCAAGGAAGGCGCGAACCGCAAGGAACTGCCGATCATCATCAAGGGTGACGTGCAGGGTTCGGTCGAGGCCATCAACGGCGCACTCACGGCACTCGGCAACGACGAGGTCGGCGTTCGCATCCTGCTCTCGGGCGTGGGCGGCATCACCGAGTCGGACATCACGCTCGCCAACGCCTCGAAGGCAGTGGTGATCGGCTTCAACGTGCGCGCCCACAAGGAAGCACGCAACGCGGCCGAGCGCGACGGCACCGAGATCCGCTACTACAGCATCATCTACGACCTCGTGGACGACATCAAAGCCACGCTGTCGGGCATGCTGCCGCCGACGCTTCGCGAGGAGCGTCTCGGCGAGGCGCAGATCTTGCAGATTTTCGACGTGTCGAAGGTCGGCAAGATCGCCGGTTGCCGGGTCATGGAGGGTGTGGTCCAGCGCGGCGCCCACGTCCGCCTGCTGCGCAACGACGTGGTGATCCACGAGGGCAAGCTGTCTCAGCTCAAGCGCCTCAAGGACGACGCGAAGGAAGTCACTGCCGGCTACGAGTGCGGTATGTCCTTCCAGAACTACCAGGACATGCGCGTCGGCGATTTCATCGAGTGCTTCAACGTCGAGGAAATCAAGCGCACGCTCTGAGCGGCCCTCCCCTACCGCTCTTCCTTACGGGGCCGCGGCGAAAGCTGCGGCCCCCTTTGTTTCCAGGCACCCGCCTGATGGTTCAGCGACGTCGATCAGCCGATGGCCCAAAAGCAGACTCCCTCCGGTCCCACGCAGCGTCAGCAGCGCGTGGCCGAACTCATCCGCCACGCTCTGGCCGAAGTGCTGCAGCGTGGTGACATTCAGGATCCGGTGCTCGGCTCGCATGTCGTCACCGTTCCCGAGGTTCGGATGTCGCCGGACCTCAAATTGGCGACCGCCTACGTCATGCCGCTCGGCGGCCAGGACGAGGCCCCGGTGATCGCCGCGCTCGAGCGTCACAAGAAGATCCTCCGCCAGGAAGTGGCCCGGCGGGTGAACCTGAAATTCGCGCCCGACCTGCGTTTCCGGCGCGACGAGACCTTCGACGAGGCGGCCCGGATCGACCAGCTCCTGCGGAGCGAGAAGGTCCAGCGGGATCTGGAAAGTGCGCCTCGCGAGGACGACGAGGGCGAACCGGATTCGTCCTCGCGCGATTGATCTCCATCCGGGCGGCTGCCGTTGCGCCGCCCCTTCGCCCAACGGGCCGCGTGATGGCCCCTTGATGGGCTGAGCCGCTCAAGAGCCTCGTCTTGGATGTCCATTCCAGGCCGATGCTCTCCGCTTTTGTTTTTGCATCGTCGTTTGCCGAGAGCCGGTGGCCACCTTTCGGGACGATGCTTTAGAGAACCCGTCGATCGAGGACAGGATGCAAGACGACATTTCTTCCGAACGCGCCGGTGAAGCGCCGCAGGAGCCGCGGGGCGACCTGCGCCGGGACGGACCGCCGCGGGGCGGACGCCGCCCTCAGCGCGGCCGTCCGCGCCATGACCGGCCGAAGAAGAACGACGTGAGCGGCTGGGTGGTGCTCGACAAGGGCGTCGGCATCACCTCGACCCAGGCCGTGGCGGTGGTGAAGCGGCTGTTCAACGCCAAGAAGGCGGGCCATGCCGGCACGCTCGATCCGCTGGCATCGGGCATCCTGCCGATCGCACTCGGCGAGGCAACGAAGACGGTGCCGTTCGTCATGGACGGGCGCAAGGCCTACCGCTTCGAGGTGACCTGGGGTGTCGAGACCGACACCGACGATGCCGAGGGTCGCCCGGTCGAGACCTCCGATGTCCGTCCGACCCGCGAGGCGCTCGAGGCGGCTCTGCCCGCCTTCGTCGGCGAGATCGAACAGGTGCCGCCGCGCTACTCCGCCATCAAGATTCAGGGCGAGCGCGCCTACGACCTCGCGCGTGACGGCGAGGTGGTGGAACTGGTGGCCCGCTCCGTGCGCATCGACCACCTCTCGGTGATCGAGCACCACGGCGACCGCACCGTTATCGCTGCGGAATGCGGCAAGGGCACCTACGTTCGTGCGCTGGCCCGCGATCTCGGCCGGGTGCTCGGCTGCTACGGTCACGTCTCGGCCCTGCGGCGCACGCGCGTGGGCCCGTTCGAGGAGGCGGCCGCCTGCAGCGTCGCCACCCTCGAAGAGAGCACCGAGATGCATCTCCACGCGGTCGAAACGGCTCTGGACGAGGTGCCCTCGGTCGCGGTCAGCCGCGACATGGGGCTTCGCCTGATGCGCGGTCAGCCGGTGATTCTGCGCGGGCAGGATGCGCCGATCGGCGGCAAGGCCTACGCGACCTGCGGCGGCGTGCTCGTCGCCGTCGGCGATGTCGAGCGCGGCGAACTGGTGCCGCATCGCGTGTTTCACCTCGGCGGAACGGCGGCACCGAGAAACTGAAGGATCGGTTCTCTCGCGCGGTCGATCGAGTGATTCACAAGAAAAGAAGTGCTCGCAGCCACTTCATCGAACGCAGTCGAGAATAGCCGGCTCAGTCTAACCTTCGAGCAAAAACACTCTCCATAGAAGCCCGTCGATTTTACAGATCGGCGGGCTTTTTCATGCGCGTGTCTCTGGGCCTCAAGCTGGCGATGGTCGTCGCAGGAGCAGGCCCGCGCCGCGCTCAACGAATCGTTCTGGAATGCCGGGCTCCAGGCCCGAGGTCTGGCCCAATCCATCGAGCACGCCGTCTGAACAAGGGTGAAAGCCACCATGCAGGCGCTCGCCGACGATCGGCTCGACGAGACGGTGCCGTTCGGCGCGGCGTTGCCGGCCATCGAGGGATCGCCGCGGACCAACGTTCCGTCACCCTGGCTGATGAGACCGCTAGGCTCGGACAGAGAGGACTGAACAGAGGGCCACGATTGTTAGGTCTACTTTGAACCTAGCCATTCTCAATTGGTCATATTTTTGCTTTATCAGGTGATGATTTGCATAGAGTGATACGACGATTTGGCGAGGTGTTGGAGATGCGTTTCGCTTCGATCCAGGCACTTAGGGCTACGGCCGCGCTGCTCGTTGTAGCTCACCACTTATCGGACCACCGTTTCGTAACCGGCGCCGCTGGCGTTGATATATTCTTCGTCGTTTCCGGATTTGTTATGGGAAGTGCAGATACCAAAGTTCCGCCGGGCCAATTCCTTTTAAAACGTGCGATACGTATCGCGCCGCTTTATTGGGCAACAACTCTTGTGCTTTGCGCAGGCGCGATAGCAGGGCTGTTCGCCCGCTTCAGCTTCGATGGGGCCACCCTGGCGAAATCCCTACTTTTCGTGCCCTATTACAACGCCGAAGGTCAGATCTGGCCGTTGGCGATCTCGGGTTGGACGCTCAATGCTGAGATGCTGTTCTACGTCCTGTTCGCCGCTGGTCTCTGGATCGGCGCGCCTCGGACGTTCTGCGCGGCAGCCCTGGCCGGGCTCGTGATCGCGGGCGCGATTTTCGCGCCCGAGAACGCCCCGCTGCGATTTTGGACCTCGGCGATCATGCTCGAATTCATTGCCGGCCTTGCCCTTGCCGGGCCGATCCGCCTTGCCGGTCTCGGACGCGGGCTGAGCCTCATTGCCGTCGGCGCAACCGGCCTCGTCGCGGCCGAGCTCGCTTGGCACTACACAGAAACCCTACGGCCGCTCGTATGGGGCGGCCCGGCCTTCCTCATCGTTTGCGGCGCGCTGGCGATCGAGCGGGCCGGGCGCTGGCCCCGGCGCGCCCTCGCCGCCCTGGAGCGGATCGGAGATGCCTCCTATTCACTCTACCTAACCCATGGGTTCGTGATCGCGCTCGTGCATCGCAAGGTCGGCACGACCATCACCGCCAACGCGATGGCGGTGCCAGCCTGCCTCGCGCTGGCGTTCCTGACCTATTATGGCTTCGAGCGTCCAGTCGGTCGTATGCTCAACCGGCTCGCTCGACCGCACCCGAGAAGCGCGCTCGAATTGGCGGCAACCTCCACGCATTGAGGCAGCGTGAGAGGTCGGCCCGCAACGGCAGACGCGCACCGATCGCGGCGATCCAGCAGGCGGCGGGCGGCACGAGCGGTGCCATCGGCGAGATCGGGCATACGATCGCGCAGCTCAACCTCATTGCCGCCGAGGTTGCGACGGCGGCCGAGCAGGGGCAGGCCAGCCACGAGATCGCCTGTGCCATTGCAGGGGCCGCAGCGGACGCCCGCACGCTGTCGCTGAGCATCGCGGGGGTCCGCGCCGCCGCCGCTTCAAACGAGGAGCGTTCCGACGAAGTCCGCTCCGGTGCCAAGCGGGTAGGGAATGGCAGCGCCGCGCTGCAAGTCGCGGCCGGGACGTTCCTGGAGCGGGTCCATGCCGCACGAGGCGTCCGCTCCGTCGCGAGCCCCAGGATGCGCGATCATGGGACGAGCGGCGGCCCCATCGATCGCGGAAACCGCCGCTCTCAGGCCGGCAGCCCGGTCTCGATGATCCGCGCCCAGAGCGAGGCGCCGTAGGGGATGGCGGCGTCGTTGAAGTCGTATTCCGGGTGGTGGAGGCCGGCGGAGGGGCCATTGCCTATGAAGATGTAGGCGCCGGGCCGGTGGGCCAGCATGTAGGAGAAATCCTCGGCCGCCATCATCGGCGCCACGTCCCGCTCGACACGATCCTCGCCGACGACCTGCGCGGCGACATCAGCCATGAAGTCGGTCTCGGCCGGGTGGTTCTCAGTCGCCGGATAGCCGCTGGCGAAATCGACGTTCGCCCGCGCGCCGAAGGCCACGGCAACATTCTCTGCAATCGCCGCGAGCCGCTCGCGCATCAGGTCGCGCACGGCCGGCGTCAGCGCCCGCATGGTGCCGCGCAGTTCCGCCGTCTGCGGCAACACGTTGAACGCCTCGCCCGCGTCGACCGCGCAGACGGAGACCACCGCCGAATCGAGCGGATCGATGTTGCGGGCGACGATGGATTGCAGGGCGACGACGATGTGGCTCCCGACCAGCACCGTATCGACCGCCGCCTGCGGCAGGGCCGCGTGCCCGCCCCTCCCCTCGATCCAGATCGTGAAGCGGTCGGTGGACGCCATGATCGGGCCGGGACGGATCGCGAAGGTGCCGAGCGGTTGGCCGGGGACGTTGTGCAGGCCGTAGACCGACTCGACGCCGAAGCGCTCCATCATCCCGTCCTGCACCATTGCCTCGCCGCCGCCGCCGCCCTCCTCGGCCGGCTGGAAAATCAGCACCGCGCGGCCATCGAAGTCGCGGGTCTCGGCGAGGTATTTCGCGGCACCCAGCAGCATGGCGGTGTGCCCATCATGGCCGCAGGCGTGCATCTTGCCCGGCGTGATCGAGCGGTAGGGAAGGTCGCGGATCTCCTGGATCGGCAAGGCGTCCATGTCGGCGCGCAGGCCGATCGCGCGGTTGGAGCCGTGCGCCCGCCCGTGGATCACCCCGACGACGCCGGTGCGGCCGATGCCGGTAACGACCTCGTCGCAGCCGAAGGCGCGCAGCTTGTCCGCCACGAAACCGGCGGTGCGGTGAACGTCGTACTGAAGCTCCGGATGGGCATGGAGATCGTGCCGCCAGGCGGTGATCTCCTCCGAGAGATCGGCGATGCGGTCGATGACGGGCATGGATCCAACCTTTCCGGAAGGTCCCAGCAAGCAGAAGGCCAACACCGGGTCAACGGCCAAGCCTCGGGGCGAGCGCCCGATAAGCGATCACCCCTGCTTTCTTCCTCGCCGCAATCGTGCCGCGCCCGTCTCCGCGGGCTCAAGCGCCTCTCCTCCCGCCAGATCGTCGAGAATCGGGCAGTCCGGCCGGTCGTCGCCGCAGCAGCGTTCGGCCAGATGTTCGAGGGTGCGGGCCATCGCCTCCAACTCGCCGATGCGGCGGCGCAGGTCGGCGACATGGCCGAGCGCCACGGCCTTGACCGCACCGCTGGCGCGGGAGCGGTCGTGCCAGAGGGCCAGCAGGTCGGCGATCTCCCGCATCGAGAAGCCGAGGTCGCGGGCGCGGCGGACGAAGCGGAGCGCGTGCAGGTCGGCCTCGTTATACACGCGATAGCCAGCGGCCGTCCGTCCCGCGGGACCGAGCAGGCCCGTCTCCTCGTAGTAGCGGATCATCTTGGCCGAGACGCCGGTCGCACGGGCCGCCTCGCCGATGGTGACGGAGGGCGCGCTCATGCGGTGCCCCCCGCCCGCTTGAGGCGCAGCGCGTTGCCGACGACGAAGACGCTGGAGAGCGCCATCGCCCCGGCCGCCAGGACTGGCGAAAGCTGCGGGCCGCCGAAGGCCGCGAGCCCTCCGGCGGCGACGGGGATCAGCGCCGCGTTGTAGGCAAACGCCCAGAACAGGTTCTGGCGGATGTTCGCGAGCGTTGCCCGCGACAGGATCACGGCCTCGACCAGCCCGGTAAGCGCACCGGACATCAGCACCACGTCGGCGCTCTCCACCGCGATGTCGGTGCCGGTACCGATGGCGATGCCGATATCGGCTTCGGCCAGAGCGGGCGCGTCGTTGATACCGTCGCCGACGAAAGCGATCGGGCCGTGCGCCTCGCGCAAGCGGCGCAGGGCCGCGACCTTGCCCTCGGGCAGCACCTCGGCCTCGATTTCGGTAATGCCGAGCGACCGGGCGACCGCCTCGGCCGTGGCTCGAGCATCCCCCGTCAGCATCGCCACGGTGAGGCCACGGGCACGCAGCGCATCGAGAGCCGCGCGCGCCTCCGGCTTGACCGGATCGGCCACCGCGACGAGGGCCGCGAGCCGGCCATCCACGGCGGCGAAGATCGGGCTCTTCCCCTCCTGAGCGAGACGGCTCGCCTCGCTTTCGAGCGCAGCGGTCGTCACGCCGAGCCGTTCCATGAAGCGGCGGTTGCCGAGCGCCACCGCCCGCCCCTCGACTCGCGCCGAGACGCCGTGGCCCGGCACCGCCTCGAACGCTTCGGCGTCAGGGAGTGCCCCGGCGTCGCGCGCCGCGGCGGCGATGGCGCGGGCGACCGGATGCTCGGAGCGCGCCTCGACGGCGCCTGCCAGCGCCAGCACATTCTCCCGGGAGAAGCCTGGCGCGGTGACGAGATCGGTCAGGCGCGGACGGCCCTCGGTCAGCGTGCCGGTCTTGTCGAGGGCGATGACGCGGGCGTCCCGCAGCGCCTGCAGCGCGGCGCCCTGACGGAACAGCACGCCCCGTTCCGCCGCCCGGCCGGTACCGACCATGATCGAGACCGGCGTCGCCAGCCCCATGGCGCAGGGGCAGGCGATGATGAGCACGGAGATTCCCGCAACCAAGGCATGTCCGAGCGCCGGCGAAGGACCGAGGACGAGCCAAGCGAGGAAGGTCAGCAAGGCGATGGCGATGACGGCGGGCACGAACCACAGAGTGACCCGGTCCACCAGCGCCTGGATCGGCAGCTTACCGCCTTGCGCCTCCTCAACCATACGCACGATCCGCGCCAGCGCGGTGTCGGCACCGGTGCGGTCCACTGTGAAGTCGAAGCTGCCGGTAGTGTTGAGGGTGCCGCCGACGACGCGGGCGCCCCTGCCCTTCTCCACCGGCACCGGCTCGCCGGTGATCATGCTCTCATCGACGAAGGATGCGCCCGATGCGACGAGGCCGTCCGCCGGCACGCGCTCGCCGGGCCGCACGCGCACCCGGTCGCCGATCCTGAGGTCGGCCGCCGGCACCTCGCGCTCGGTCGCGCCCTCGACCCGCCGCGCCGTCTTGGGCGAGAGGTCGATCAGCCGCGCGATCGCCGCGCCGGCCCGGCCCTTGGCGCGGGCCTCCAGGGTTCGCCCGAGCAGGATCAGCGTGACGATCAGGACGCTCGCCTCAAAGTAGAGATGCGCCGACCCGTCCGGCAGCCACCACGGCGCGGCGGTCGAGACCAGGGAGAAGAGGTAGGCCGCGCCGGCGCCGAGGGCGACGAGAGCGTTCATGTCGGGATGGCCGCGCAGCAGGTTCGGCACGCCGATCCGGAAGAAGCGCCGGCCGGGCCCGGCCAGCACCAGGGTCGCGAGCACCACCTGCATCCAGGCGAAGCCGCCGGCGCCGAGCACGCCCGTCACCGCATGGTGGAAGCCCGGCAGCAGGTGGCTCCCCATGTCGAGGACGACGACCGGGGCCGACAGCACGGCGGCGACGATCAGGTCGCGGCGGAGTGCGGCCGTCTCCCGCTCCTGCCGATCCGCGTGTGAGGCGTCCGCTGCGGCACCGAGCGCACGCGGCTCGTAGCCGGCCTGCCGCACGGCCGCCTCGACATCGCTCAGGGAGACGGTGCCGGCGGCGTGGTGCAATTCCGCCCGGCCGGTGGCGAGATTCACGCTCGCCGAGACAGCACCGGGAAGCGCCATGAGGGCGCGCTCCACGCGTCCGACACAGGAGGCGCAGCTCATCCCCTCGACGGAGACGGCGGTGACGGATTCCGGCACGTCGTAGCCGGCTTCGCGGATCGCCTCGACCGCCCGCGAGGGTGGCATGCCATCCGGCAGGGCGAGGCTGGCGCGGCCGGTGGCGAGGTTGACGGCGACGTCGCTCACGCCGGGCAGCGCGCGGAGCGACCGCTCGACGCGTCCGACGCAGGAGGCGCAGCTCATGCCCTCCACCGGCAGGGTCAGGCGGGACGGCCGCGCGGCCTCAACAGGCGCGGGCGGCGTGGTGTGGGATTCAAGGATCGTTTCCATGCCACCTCAGATGGGCCTTCCCATCATGGGAAGGTCAAGGGGCGGGGCGTTCGAGGCTTTCAGGCTAGGAAAGCACCTTTGCCCCCGCATCTTTCGGCACGTGTCGCGCGTCGTTCGATGTCCGCGCTGCCGCGGCGGCATCGACTGGCTCTTCCCGGCAAACGGGGCCGACTGCACACCGTTCCCCCGGGGTCATCCGCTAATCCCGTGCGGGCACCTCGTCCGGCATCGGTCCCACGGTGTCGGGCCGATGCTCCGGCAGGCTCACGCGCACCGTGGTGCCACGCCCCGGCTCGCTCTCGATGATGAGCTTGCCCCGGTGGCGATTGAGCGTGTGCTTGACGATGGCGAGCCCGAGACCGGTTCCGCCCTGCTGGCGGCTCGATGCCGTATCGACGCGGTAGAAGCGCTCGGTCAGCCGCGGGATATGCTCGGCTGCGATGCCCGGCCCCTCGTCGCGCACCCTGAGTTCGATCCGGGATCCGCGCCCGTCCACCCCCTCGACGCGGTGGAGCGACACGACGACCACGCCGCCGCTGCCGCCATACTTCATCGCGTTCTCGACGAGATTCTCGATGACGCGCAGCAGCTCGTCGCGATCCCCCAGCACCGGGAGCGGGATATCGGGCCGCTCGACGCTCAACGCGATGCCACGCTTGAGGGCAAGCGGCGCCTGCATATCGACCATCTGGCGGGCGATGCGGCCGAGATCGACCGTCCGGGTCGGCACGACGTGCTCGTGCAGCTCGATGCGCGAGAGCGAGAGCAGGTCGTCGATCAGCCCGGTCATGCGCTGGGCCTGGGTGCGCATGATGCCAAGGAACTGCTCGCGGGCGCGGGCATCGTCGCGGGCGGGGCCCTGAAGGGTTTCGATGAAGCCGAGAAGGGCGGCGAGCGGCGTGCGCAGTTCGTGGCTGGCATTGGCGACGAAATCGACCCGCATCGCCTCGAGGCGCCGCGCCTCGGTAAGGTCGCGTAGGAACAGCACGACATTGGCCTCGCCGCCGCCGGGCATGTCGGACATCGGCAGGGCGCCGATCTGCACCTCGAAGGCGCGCTCGGTCGGCACGCGGGTCGCGTATTCGGTCCGCACGGCCGATCCGGTGCGCAGCACTTCCTCGATGCCATCGAGCACGTCGGGCGCGCGCAGGGAGAAGGAAAGCGGGTGGCGGAGCTTCAGCCCCGGGAGGAGCCGCCGGGCGGCCGGGTTGGCCTCCATCACCACCACCCGACGATCGACCAGGATGACGGGATCGGGGATGTTCGCCAGCAGCGCCTCGGCGATGGTGTGGCGGCGCGGTGGACCCGCCTCGGACTGCTGGAGAACCGGCCCCTGCCCGCGGCGCCCGATGAGCCCGCCGATGAAAAGGGCAAGGCTGGCGGAGACGATCAGGGCGGCATCGACCGTGCCGCCGATCGCTTCCGCGAAAACAATCACGGCCACGGCCAGGGTGACGCCGAGCCAGAGAGGACGGGCCGGGTTGCTCAACATGCCGGGCTAGAGAACCGGCCGGATCACGGGTCGTTCGCGGCCGCCCGGCGCCGCAGACGCTGCATCCCTTCGTAGATGCCGAGCATCACCAAGGCGAGAGCGAAGGGAACGAGGTAGTAGCAGACCCGGAACAGCAGCAGCGAGCCGAGCACCGACTCGCGCGGCAGGTAGGACAGGGCGAGCAGGATCGTGGCTTCGAACACGCCGATGCCGCCCGGCGCGTTGGAGGCGATGCCGAGCATGGCGGCCAGCACGTAGATCGCCAGGAAGGTCGTGAAGGGGAGGTTCAGGCCCTCTGGCATCAGCATGTAGAGCACGGCGGCCGCGGCGCAGACGTCGCCGATGCCGACCACCATTTGGCTGAACGACACCGTGGCGCCCGGCAATTCGAGGTGCCAGTGGCGCACCTTGATGTAGCGCCGCTTCACCGAGACCCAGGCGAGATAGCCGAGCACGAGCCCGAGCGTGCCGAAGCCGAGGATCTGATTGAGGCGCGCGGTGGTGTTGACGCCGATGCTCTTGAAAGTGAGGCTCGCGAGCTGGCCTGCCTCGATGATGAGGCTGAAGCCGAGCACCACCCCCATGCCGAGCCAGAAGGTGAAGCCGGCGATCACCGTCAGCGCGGCGATCTTGGCCGCCGACAGCCCGCGCTTCGAGTAGATCCAATAGCGGATCGTCGCTGCGGTGATGAGCGGAAAGCCGAGGGTGAAGCTCACGGCGTAGCTCGTGAAGGAGGCGAGCGCGGTGATGCGGTAGGGCAGCTTGATCCGAAGCTGGCGCAGGGCGAGCGCGTCGTAGCAGGTCAGGAACAGGTAGCTGACCGCCACGAACAGGAAGGCTTCGGTAAGCTGAGTCGCGGCCACCGCAGTGAAGGCCGCCCGTAGCTCGGCCCAACTGATCTCTTCCGAGAGCTTCCACAGAACGCCGAGCGAGGCGACGATGAGGATGAGGCTGGCGATCGTGCCGATCCAGGCATAGCGCCCGCGTTTCGATGCCTTCTTCGATCCGGCATCAGCCTCGCGGTCCGCGTCGGCCGGCTCGGCCTCCGTGACCATCCTGTGCTTCCCGGCAGGTTTCATGTGAGAACGGTATCCGCCTCCGCTGGTCGACCGCAGGGTGTATTCGGCGCAGGTCGTCCCGAGCGGTATCGATCCCGAACCGCCCCCGCGGCATTTAGGGGCTTCGACCGGCAAAGGCCAGCGAAGGGCCACCGGCACGGGGATGCCCTGCACCGGGAATGCGGCCGAAATCACGGTATCCTGACCGTCACGGCGTCGCAGCGAGATGCGCGGCCGCCTCTGCCAGACCCGCCAGGATGCGCTCGCGTACGGCGGGCGCGGTGCAGACATAGGTCGGGCTCGGATGGGGTATCGCCACCACCGGCAGTTCCGGCCGCAAGGCGGAGAGCGGCGCCGACGCCTCGCGCGCGAAGCGCCCGGCCGGGACGACCACGGCGAGCCGCGGCAGCAAAGCGAGCAGCGGCGCGAAGTATGGCGCGGCGGCGCTCGCTTCCGCTCGGCGGGGCGCCCGGTTGAGGGCGCCGGGCGCGTGGATCACCCAGGGCACGGCGTTCCAGATCAGCGTGTCCCGCCGGGCGATCCCGGCCTCGGCCAGGAAGCGGAACAGGTTGGCGGCAGTGCCGGTCGGATTGTCGCGGGAGACGAAGCCGGTGCGGCCGATCGAGGGGCCCGGCGTCTCGAGCAGCAGGAGCAGCCGCGCCTCCACGCCGCCATCGAGCGGATCGGGATCGGGGACGGCCGCGCCCCGCTCGGCGGAAATCATCCGGGCGAAGGCGCGCAGCGGCCGGACATGCGGCGCGTCGGCCACCGCCCGGCGCGCCTCGAGAAGGGCGGGATCGCGCAGGCTCTTTGGGACGTCAGGCGAAGCCGGCATCGCGCAGACCCGGCGGCACCCGGCCCTGCAAGCGGAAGCGCTCGACGCCGTTCTCGGCGGAAAGACGCGTGCGCAATCCCTCCGGCCCGCCGAACTGGAAGCCGACCTGCGACGCGTAGGCGGCGCAGGCTTCCGCCTTGCGGTGCTCGGCCTCCGAATCGAGGTGCACGACCTGCTCGGGCCAATGCTCGAAAATCGCCCGCAGCGGTTCTTTCGGCTCGGTGCTGCGCACGGTGTATGGGAAGTCGCGCCACCACAATACCGGCAGGGGCGGCTGCGCGGCGCGGAAGGCGCGCACGACCTGCACGTGATCGACATGGCCGCCGACGGCCTGCGGCGCGAGGATCAGGTCCGGCCCGGTATCCGCCACCAGCCGCTCGAAGGCGTCGGCGAGGTTAGCGCCGATCCGGTCGTCGGGGCGAAGTTCGGCAAACAATTCCGGCGCCGACGCGTAGCCGCGATGCGGCGCCTCCCGGAACGGCAGGTGGACCGGCTCGTCGATGCCGAGCGCACGGGCCGCCGCGCGATCCTCCTCGCGGCGCAGGGCCATGTAATCGACCTCCGGCCCCAGCCCCTTGTCGAGCTGGCACGCGAGGGCGAAGCCGCGCGGGTCCCGCACCGATGCTGTGAAGATCGTCGCCATGACGACCTGCCAGCCCTGCGCGGCAAGCCGCGCCAGCGTGCCGCCGGCCGAGAAAACCGCATCATCGAGATGCGGCGAGATGGCGAGTGCGGTACGCGTCACAGCAGGTGCGGCTCCTTGCGGAAGCGGCAATCGGCATCGATCGGCAGTGTGTCCGGGACATCCGTGTGCGGGCGCTCCCCGGCGACCTGCGCATAGACATCCATGATCTGCCGGCCGACGGCGGTCCAGGAATAGACCCGGCGGCACTCCTCCAATCCGGCCTCGGCGAGACGCTGGCGCAGATCGTCGTCCTCCAGAACCCGACGAAGGGCGGCGGTGAGCGCCCGCACGTCACCGGGATTCACCAGCAGGCCGTTCTCTTCGTCCCGTAGGCAATCCGAGACGCCGACCGAGTGGGTCGAGACTACGGCAAGCCCGGCGGCCATGGCCTCCAGAATCGTGTTCGAGAAGCCCTCCGCGTAGGTCGGCGAAACGAAGACGTCGGCCTCGCGGTAGAGGTCCGGCACGGTGTCGTAGTCGGCGTAACCGGTGAAGCGGACCTGGGCCGAGGTGAAGCCGATGGCGTCCGCTTTCGCGCGGGCGGACTCGACATCCGGTCCGATGCCGGAGATCGTCGCGTCGAACGGCACGCCGGCCTCCCAAAGCCGCTCCAGGGCATCGAGGAAGTCGAGCACGCCTTTCCGGCGGTCGACCCGGCCATGGTAGAGCAGCCGCACCGGTTCCTCGTCCTCACGCTCGGCCTGGAAGCGTTCTCCTGGGGTGAAGCGGGCGGTATCGACGGCGCCGGGGACGATGGTGAAGCGAGTGGGATCGGAGCCGAGCCGGTCACAGACCTCCTTCAGGAAGGATTGCCCGCCGATCAGCAGCGCGTTGGCATGGGCCAGCACCTCGACCATCGCGCGGCGATGCGTCTCGCAGCAGGAGCCGACCCAGTGGCCGTCGCCGCCCTGGATCGAGACCACCGTCGGCACGCCGAGCCGCTTGCCCGCGAGCAACACCGCCCAGCCGGTCGGGTAGCCATACTGCGCGTGCAGCACGTCGAACGGCTTCTTGGCGTGCTCGGCGCAGATCGTCGCGACGATCGTATCGATGTCGCGCTCGAAATCCCCGCCCTCCTGCTCGCCCTGCTGTTCGAGGCCGATGACATGGACGCCAGGCACGGCGGGCGGCGGGCCGCCGCCATAGACGCGCGTGCCGAATTCGTCGCCGCGATATTGCGAGATCATCGTCACGTCGTGGCCGGCCCCCGCCACCTCGCGCAGGAGGTTCTGCGCATAGACGCTCATGCCGGAGATCGCCGGGAAGTAGCGGCGGCTGACGAAACAGATTCTCATGACGTGGGCAGCCCGGGCATCGCGGCTTCGCGCGGTGTGGTGTCCGGCATCGGAAGTCCGGGGCCGGGACGGCGGCAGGTGCGGAGATAATCGAGGGATTGGACGACCATCACGTCGGCGCGGTGCGACTCGCGCGAAAGCTCCACGCAGACGAGTTTGCTGAACCCGATCGCGTCGAGCGCGTCCAGAACGGCAGGGACATCCATGTCACCCTCGCCGAAGGGCAGGTGGATGTGCTCGCCCCGCTTCATGTCTTCGATCGCCACAGTACCGAGGCGCGGGGCGAATTCGTGCACGGCCGCGGCTGGATCGCGCTCCCCCGTCACGAGGCAGTGACCGGTATCGAGAGCGAGCGACAGGCCCGGCAGGTCGATCGCGGCAAAGTCGTCGAGCGTCTCGATCAGCATGCCGGGCTCGGGTTCGAGGGCCGCGACGACGCCCTTCTCGGCGGCGAAGTCGGCGACTTCGCGCAGCCCCTCGATCAGCCATCCCCGCGCCTCGCCGTGGTCCACGCCCGGCTTCGGCACGCCGGCCCAGAACGAGACGGCTTCGGAGTTCAGGATCTTTCCGATCTCGATCGCCCGCTTGAGGAAGCCGACGCGCCGCGCACGGCCTGAAGCGTCGGCGGTGACGAGGGTCGGCTCGTGCTTGGCGGTCGGGTCGAGCAGGAAACGGGCGCCGGTCTCGATCACCGAACCGAGTTCGAGCCGGTTCAGGAGACTGGCGATGCGATCGGCCTCGATCACCCAATTCTCGGCGAAGGGGTCGAGATGGTGGATGTCGAGGGTGAGCGCGACGCCGTCATAGCCCGCATCCTTGATGAGGCGGATCGCATCCTCGATGCGGTGATTGGCGGTGCCGTTGGTGTTGTAGGCGAAGCGTAGGCTCATGCAGGCCTCCGCTCGGCCCGGCGGCCCTGGCGCTCATAGCGGAACGGCGCGTGGTGCGATTCCGGCTCGCGGTAGAGCGGATAATGCGAGCCGACGATCTGCTCAGCCAAGGCCACGTCGAAGAGCGGCTGGCCGCCGAGGCGCTCGATCGCCTCCGGCGTCAGGCGGACCGGCAGCAGCGTGTCGGTTGGCGTGCCGAAGCGGATCAGCGGATGATCGCGCTCGATCAGCTTCTTCGCGTTGCGCTCGCCGATCCGGTAGTAGCTCATGGTCTCGACTTCGAGCCCCGGCACGATCGCCTTGACCACGCCGATCCCGCCGCCGGGCGGCGTGCAATCGACGTAGAGCACATCGAAGCCTGCCTCCTCCAGCCGGTCGCGGGCGATCTTTCCGCGGGCGTGACCGTCCGGGGCCGGTGTCGTCGGCAGGTCGGAAAAAGCCTTGGTGCTGCGCTCGGAATAGACTGTGTTGCTCAGAACCCCACGCAGCTCGGCCGAAGACAGGTCGAGCCATGCGAGCATGGCCTGAAGCGCGCGGCTCTCCTCCAGATCGAGGCTCGGCAATGCCTTCTGGATGAAGGATTCGACATAGCCGGGCGGGGCCACCGTGTCGGCGAGCGCCAGCGGCCCGTGGCCGAAGGTTTTTCGGACGCGCGCCGCCTGGAATTCGAGAAGCGCCTTGCGCAAAGCCCGCTCGCGGTCCGGATCGCAGGCCTCGCCGCAGGCCGAGAGCGCGATCGGCGCGGGCGTCCGGGCCGGGTCCTCGTCGTAGCCGACGACGTAGAGGTTGGTGAGACCGAACTGATCGGTGGCGAATTTCGGCAGCGCCCGGATGCCGAGGCTTTCCAGCCGGTCGAGCATGCCGCGCGTCTCGGGGCCGATCCCGTCGAGATCGAGCATCACGCCCTGATCGAGGGCCCGGAACAACAGGCCGTTGCCGTCGCGCTGGAGCAGTTCGAGCAGACCGTGGCCGAGCGCAAAGTTCACGTCCGGCCCGGCGCCGAGGCCGTTGGTGATGAGGTTGGTGAAGGGCTGATAGCCCTCGCGCAGCTCGAAGTAGTCGGTCGCGGCGATATCGAGCGGCATCCACACCGACTCGCCGGTGCGGGCCCGGACCGCCTTAGTCCAGTCGAGCGGGGTATCGCGGCCGACGGACGAACCAGCGGGCAAGCACAGCGTCAGCGGATCGGTGACGGAGGATGCGCCGTAGACGCGCACGAGGTCGGCGTAGGAGACGGCCGCTTGGTTGTCGCCCTTGCGCGGCAGCAGGGCGACGGACGGCATCAGGTTCTCGGCGATCTCGGCCACGGCACCGATCAGCGCTTCGTCGTCAGTGGCGCCGTAGCCGATGCCGGAGGGCATGGCGCCGACATAGAACGGATCATCGAGAAAGAGCGCCACGAACCAGACCGGGATGCCGGTGCGGTCGAGCCCCGCGAGATTGAAGCCGACGACCCGGCCCTCCGGCAGAACGTCGAGATAGGCCTTCACGACATCGGGCAGCCGCGTGGGCAGCCCCTCGATCTTGCGCGGTGAGCCGCGGCGATAGGAGCGCGGCGCCGCCAGATTCGGGTGGTGGGCGCGGTCGTCCCGGTCGAGGGCGTCGGTCGCTGTCATGTCCGTTCCATCAGCAGCGGCTGACCGTCCTGTCTCCAACCCCGAACCTCATCCTGAGGTGCCGCGAAGCGGCCTCGAAGGATCCTCCAGGGATCGCGTGGGATCTGGACGATCCTTCGAGGCTGCGCTTCGCTCCGCACCTCAGGATGAGGGCGTGGGTGGGATCGTACGGTCTGCTCCTAACAATCGTCGTCAGGCCGCGTCGCGGCCGGCCGGTTTGCCTGCCGCCGCGTAGGCGCGGGCGATCAGGCGCATGGTGTGCAGGTCGCGCTCGGCGTCCCAGGCGGCGCGCTCGCCCCGTTCGCGCAAGGCGCGGCCGAAGGCGCGCACCTGTTCGAGGAAGGGCGAAGCCGTCGTGTCGAAGGCGATGTCCTCGACCCGGCCATCCGCACCATTCGTGAAGGTGACGCTGCCGCCCGCGGTCTGGCCCATCGTGTCGGTCGCGGTGAGCATCCCGCTGGTGCCGATCACCTCCAGCCGGCGGCGCGGCAAGGCGTCGGGGCAGTTGTAGGCGACGTTGAGTTGGGCGAGCGCGCCTGAGCCGGTTCGGCCGATCAGCAGGGCGCCGTCATCGACGGCGTAATCCTGCGCGCGGGCCTGGGTCATGGCCGCGATCTCGTCGATCGGCTCGCCGAGCAGGAAATCCACGAGGTCGATCCCGTGGGGCGCGAGGTCGATCAGCGCGCCGCCGCCCGCCTGGGCCGGATCGATGCGCCAATTGTCCTGGCCCCGGAACGACGCCCAGGCCCGATCGAGCCAGCAGGCATAGACGATGCGCACCGCCGTCACCATGCCGAGCCGGCCCGCGCGGATGAGGTCGCGCATGGCACGGTGACCGGGATGGTGGCGCTGGTCGAAGGCGGTGCCGTAGAATGCGCCGGACTTGCGCACCGCCGCCGCCATCGCTTCCGCATCGGCGAGAGAGGCGGCCATCGGCTTCTCGCACAGGACCGCCTTGCCGGCGGCACAGAGCGCTTCGACCGCGCCGCGATGGAGATGATTCGGCGTGGCGACATAGACCGCCTCGACCTCGGGCTCGGCGATCAACCCGGCGAGGTCGGCATGCGCCCGCGCGCCCTCGGCTTCCGCCGCCGCGCGCGACGCCGCGCCGGGATCGGCAACGGCGATCAGGCGATGCCCCGCGGCGCGGATGCCGGGCGCCATGTAGTCGCGGGCGACCCAGCCATAGCCGACGATGCCCCAGCCGACGCTTCCCACCATCACCAGCGCTCCGGCAGATCGACATATTCGCGGCGGCGCACCCGCGCCGCGTCCGACGTGTTGGGCTTGCCGTTCCAGTCGATGGCCTCCGGGCCATCCGAATGCAGCGGATAGGTCGCCTGCGAGGCGTACTCAGCCTCGTAGCGCTCCGACGGCCAGCGAATGGCGAAGCCGCCGTCCTCGGGCACGTAGAGTGGATTGAGGTGAAGCGCCGCATCCGCCGGCGGCAGCGTGATGCCGTCCACGATCGCCCGCGGCGCCGGCCGCATACCGGGCCCGGCCACCACCGAGAACGCCTCGCAGCCTCGGAGGTCGCGCGGCTCGCGGGGCTGCGGTGCGCGGGCCTCAACCAGGGCGCGGGTCAGTTCGGCGTCGTCATAGACGAGCCCGTCCGGGAACAGCTCCTCGATTTCGGCCGACGAGATCGCCTTGCCGGCCGAGAAGCCGGGCCGCCCACTGTTGTGGATGTGGCTGAGGGCGAGCCAGCCCTCTTCCCCGGCGGTCTGCCGCAGGCAAGAGAGGATGCCGGGCTTGTCGTCGAGGAAGTAGAAGGCGTCGTTGCAGATCACGAGATCGACCGGCGCCTCGGGAATCGGCCAATGCGGCGACGACGCGTCGAAACAGACGAGCTGCGCCTTTTCGCCGACCACCCAGTGCCGGGCCACCCAGAGCTTGGCGAAGACCACGTCCGCACCCGCGACCTTCACGCCCCGGCGCTTCAATTCGCGCAGGTAATGGCCGATGCCGCAGGCAAGCTCGAACGCACAGACCGGGTCGTTCCAGTGCGCCTCCAGCAGGCTCAGGCCCGCCAGGAAGGTCGGGTCGGTCCAGCGGTTGACGAAGTAGTCGCCGACGCGGCCCCAGCCGAGCCAGTCCACGGCCTGCCGCAGGGTGGCGCTCGCGCGCTCCCGAACCAGCCGGCGCAACGACTCCGGGTCGGCCGGCGGACCGGTCCACCAATCGTCCTGATCGGCCAGCAGGAGGACGAGCGCGTCCTCTCGCCGATCGGCTTCGAGATGATCGAGCACCGCCGCGACGAGGCTGTCGCGGCCGGTGCGAAGATAGGGAATGCCGTCGATGACCGGCCAGCGGGCTCCGGTTTCGGCGTCGCGCAGGGCATGCGCGCCGTCGGCCTTAAGCCTGTGGCCGGTCTCCGGCGAAAGGAGATCGAAGGGGATCATGAGCCTGGATTCTGCCGGACAGCGCGGGACGTCACGGGATGCGCATATCGGTCAGAACGCGATCCTGGAAAGCCTTGACCGGCCCGGCATGGACCAGTTCCATCTCGCCGAGCACCGTATCCATCGTCAGCGAAGCGGCCCGAAGGTGCTGGGCGATCTGCAGGACGCGGTCGATTGAATCGGCAGCGTGGAAGGCGCGGCCCTCCGCCGTGGCATCATCCGGCAGGACGAGGCGAGCGGCACGGACCGTCTCCCGCAGCGGCGGCTCCAGTTCTTCCAGGGCCCATTCGGAGCAGCGCCCCACGATCGGCCAGAGATGGTCGCCGAGCAGCATCTCGCCGGTGAAGCCGGCGTCCGGCATCGCCGCGTTGTGGAAGTGGTGCGCCATCGCCGCCAGGAACACGCTCGTCGGATCGGCCCGGTAGAACGGGCTGAGCAGCACGCCGTAGACCGCCACGACAAGGCAATGCTCGGCATGGTTTTCGGGCGGTTCGAGTAGGATGCGCGGCTTGCCGGGGCAGGTCACCCCTGCTCTGGGCTGCTGCGCCAGGGCGCCGACGAAGCCCGGCACGGGCCCGGCCGGCAGAGCGGCGGGCTCGCGCAGACAGGCCCGAAGCCGATCCCGCAACTCGGGATCGACCGATTCCGAAACTGCATCGAGCCCCGCGACCAGTACGGTGGAGGCCTGCGCCTCATCGAGCCCGGCGGCGGAGAGGAACGCCGCGTCGAGGTCGCAGAGCCGCGCGGCGGCCAGCGCCTTGGCCGTGATGTCGAGGGCAACAGTCTCCGGCGGGGCGCCGCCGGTGAGCGCCGACCACCCTTGAGCGAATAGACGCTCGGCGATCGAGCCCGCGCGCCCCGCCGAGCGGACGCGCTTGAGATCGCCGAGTTCGACCAGCAGTTCCCGCACCGCGACGGGAGCTGCCGGCCCGGTTTGCGAAAAACCCGTCACGGGCGTGGGGCCTTACTGCTGCGCGCCGAGCCAGTCGAACAGCATCCGCTGCTGCTTGCCGAAATCGTGCTCCGGACCGTGGCCGTTCTTCACCATCGGCGCCTTGAAGAAGGTCGAGAGTTGCTCCTGCACGCCGCCGTCACCGCGGGACTTGGCGAGATCCAGCACGCGGGCGATTTCGATCACCAGCGGTGCCGCCAGGATCGAGTCTTTGCAGAGGAAGTTGACCTTGATCTGCATGCGCTGACCCATGAAGCCGGTGACGTCGATGTTGTCCCAGGCTTCCTTGTCGTCGCCGCGCGGGCGGTAATAGTGGATGTGCACGAGGTGGTCTTCGACCGGGTAGCCGAGGATCGAATCGAGCACAGTGCCCTTGGTGTTGAGCTTCGATTGCAGCGAGTTCGGATCGTTGAGGGCGAGGCCGTCGCGGTTGCCGAGGATGTTGGTCGAGAACCAGCCATCGACGTGAAGCTGGCGGGCCTTCAGCGCCGGCGCCAGCACCGTCTTCATCATGGTCTGGCCGGTCTTGCCGTCCTTGCCGGCGACCGGGACGTTGAGTTCGCGCGAGAGTTCCATCAGGGCCGGAACGTCGGCGGCGATGGAGGGGGTGAAGTTCGCATAGGGAACGCCGCTCTTGATCGCCGCATAGGCATAGAGCATCGCCGGCGAGATCGATTCGTCGCTCGAATCGAGCCCCTTCTCGAAGGCTTCGGCCGAGTTGAGAACCGGGACGGAGAGATCGGGCCAGCGCTCGGTCGAGGCGAGGTTGATCACCACGACGTCGTCGAGGTTGCTCTCCTTGCGGAAGCGGTTGAGGTCGTTGGCGATGACCGAGACGGTCTCGCGATGGTCCTTGGCGACGATGCGGTTGCCGCCGTCGATGTTCTTGCAGAACTTGGCCGAGCCGACCGCCGGCCAGGGCGTGATGCCCTTGAGCGCCTGGGCGCCGTTCTCGATGTCCTCGCGGCTCAACACACCGTGACCGGTGGCGGCCGAGGCGAGGTCATCGCCGTTCAGGTCCCAGCCGCCGAAGACGAGATCCTTATAGTCGGCCATCCCGGCGACGGAGACACCCGCGAGCGGAAGGCCATCCAGACGGTTCGAACCCGATTTTATGGTTTCGATGCCGGCGATGGCTGTCGTCGCGACTGCACCGCCCATGCCAACGAACGCCACTCCGACGCGTCGACCGGTCTGAATGCCCATGGGAACTCGATCTTTCTGTTGTGGTGGCGCTGACGCCTTAGGATGAGCCCTAACGGGAGGCCGCGCGGCCCATGACAACTGTGACCAACCCGGTCCGTTCCGGTGCCGACCCTGCCATCTTTGCCGCAGGTCCGCTTTCGCCGGGACTGCATCGTTTGGTTAAAATATCGTAAACACAATGGCTTAACGCTGGATTAACGGGATCACGTTTGGATCACGGGGTGGTCCCATTGTGGTCACACCCGGCGGCGAAACCTCCGCCGGTCAAACGAAGCCCGGCACAAAAGAACGCCGAGGCACCAACAAGGAAGACCGATGGGGGTTTACCCGGAGCCGGCGCGCTGCGCCGACGACGTAAGCCGACTCGTGCCTTGCGGGTCGAATGCCGGCAACGGTGCTGCTTCGCAGCCGTCGCGCGTTCGTTCGCCGCTCGTGCGCAGCCTTGCCGCCTTGACCGCCAGCGTGACCCTGCTGCTGGCCGGGCCGCAGGCCGTGTCCGCCTACGAGAACGCACATGTCGCGATTTCGATCCCGATGATGGTGCGGGCCGATCTCCGCCCGGCCGGGGCCGAGGCGGAATGGGGCGGCACCGCGCTGCTTGGCCAGGCTGGCGGGCTGACCGCCTCGATCGACCGCATGCAGGCGTCGCTGGCCAATCCCCGTTCGGACACCGACGACGAGATCCTCCGCTTCGGCGAGATGAGCGTGTCGCGTCCGCTGGTGGAGACGATCCTGAAGGCCTCCGAGGTGACCGGCGTCGATCCCGTCTACATGATGGCGCTCGCCGACAAGGAATCGAGCTTCGATACCAACGTGAAGTCCTCCGCCTCCTCGGCGCAGGGTCTGTTCCAGTTCGTCACCGGCACCTGGCTGGAGATGATCCGCCAGTACGGCGCCAAGCACGGGATGGCCGATGACGCCGCCGCGGTGAAGGGCCATGGCGCCGGCATCACCATCGCCGACGCAGCGACGCGCAAGCGGGTGCTCGACCTGCGCAACGACCCCTACGTGTCGGGCCTGATGGCCGGCGAGTTGATCAAGCGGGACCGTAGCCGGATCGAGGCGCGGATCGGCCGCGAGTTGAAGACCACCGAACTCTATCTCGCGCATTTCCTCGGCACTGCGAGCGCCGGCAAATTCCTGTCGCTCAGCGCCGAGGATCCGGACAAGGTCGCCAAGGCCGCCTTCGGCCGGGCTGCGCGGGCCAACCGCGCCATCTTCACCGCCAAGGACGGGGGCAAGCGCCGCAGCCTCACCGTGGCCGAAGTCCACGAGAAGCTCGACGGCATGATCGACCGGCGCCTGAGCCAGTATCAGGCCATCGCCGACCTCGCGCAGCAGCAGGCGGAGGAGCCGGCCGCACCGATCCTCGACGCCCGCCTGCGCCTCAGTGAGGACGTGGTGCCGTCGCTGGCGATCCGTTCGGTTCAGTAGGGACCGCGCTCAACCCCACAGCTCGGGCTGCGGCGGATAGACCGTGCTGCCCTCGTAGCGTAGGGCCGGCGCCCGGTCCTGGGCGAGCAGCAGCGGCCCGTCGAGATCGACGTAAGCCGCGTGGTGGGCGAGCAGCAGGGCCGGTGCCATGGCGAGCGACGAGCCGACCATGCAGCCGATCATGATCTCGAAGCCGCGCGCCCGCGCCTCGTGGGCGAGCTTCAGCGCTTCCGTGAGACCGCCCGCCTTGTCGAGCTTGATGTTGATCGCGTCGTAGCGCTTGGCCAGGGCATCGAGCCCGGCGCGGTCGTGCAGGCTCTCGTCGGCGCAGATCGGAATCGTGCGGTCGATCTCGGCGAGCAAGCCGTCCTCGCCCGCCGGCAGCGGTTGCTCGATCAGGCCGACGCCCGCCGCCGCGCAGGCCGCGAGGTTGTCGCGTATCGTCTCGGGCCGCCACGCCTCGTTGGCATCGACGATGAGGCGCGAATCCGGCGCGCCGCGGCGCACGGCGGCAATCCGCTCGGGGTCGCCCTCGCCGCCGAGCTTCACCTTCAGCAGCGGCCGGTGCGCCGCCCCACGGGCTGCTTCCTCCATCGCGTTCGGATCGCCGAGGCTCAGCGTGTAGGCGGTGGTGACCGGCCCCGGTGCGGCGACCCCCGCGAGTTCGTAGGCGGGCCTGCCGGTGCGCTTCGCTTCGAGATCCCACAGCGCACAGTCCAGGGCGTTGCGGGCGGCACCCGGCTTCATCCGCCCGGCGAGGTCGAACCGTCCTCCCCCATCGGCAATCCATGCCGCCTGCTCATCGAGGAAGGCGGCGACATTCTCGACCGTCTCGCCGTAGCGGGCATAGGGCACGCACTCGCCCCGGCCGCGAAACGAACCGTCCTCCACGGTCGCGACGACGACGACCGCCTCGGTGCGGCTGCCGCGGGAGATCGTGAACGATCCGGCAATGGGGAAGCGCTCGACGGCAACGGTCAGACGCGGCATCGGCTCTTCTCCCTCAGGCCGGAAACTCGGCGGCGATCCGCTCCACGATGCCCTCGACGCCGAAGCGCACGGGATCGGTGGCGGGCAGGCCGTGGACGGATTCCGCCTCGCTCAGCAGCGCGCGCGCCTGCGCCTCGGGCAGGGCCTGCGTGTTCACGGCGATGCCAACGGGGCGGATGCCCGGATTGGTAAGCGAGCCGCAGCGGATGGTCAGGTCGATGACCTCCTGGATCGTCGGCAGGGTCGCTTCGACGCCGCGCATGCGGGTGCGGGTCGGCTCGTGGCAGATCACGAAGGCGTCGGCCTGCGCGCCGTGCAGCAGGCCGCAGGCTGACGCCGGCAAAGGACGGGTGGAACAGCGAGCCCTGCCCCTCGATCAGGTCCCAGTGATTCGGCCCGGCCGCCGGGGAAACCCATTCGACGGCACCGGAGATGAAATCGGCCACGACTGCGTCGATGGCCACGCCCCGGCCGGAAATGAACACGCCGGTCTGGCCGGTGGCACGAAAATCGGCGTCGAAGCCGCGCTCGCGCATGCCACGCTCCAGGGCGAGTGCCGTGTACTTCTTGCCGACGGAGCAATCGGTGCCGACGGTGAGCAGGCGCCGGCCCGCACGCTTGGTGCCCTTGCCGGTGGGGAAGGTCTCGGTGGTGTGGCGGACGTCGTGCAGGGCGCGCCCATTGCGCTTGGCTGCCTCGGCAATCTGCGGGATCGAGCCGAGCCGCACATGCAGTCCGCTCGCCACGTCGAGCCCGGCATCCAATGCCGCCACGATCTCCGCGACCCAGTGGTCGGGCAGCACGCCACCGGCATTGACGACGCCGACGACCATGGTCTTGCAGCCCTTGGCGACGGCCTCCTCCAACGTCAGGTCAGGAATGCCGAGATCGGCGGCGCAGCCCTCCATCCGGAATTGGCCGACGCACCATTCGGGGCGCCAGTCATTGATGCCGTAGGCGGTCTTGGCGGCGAGCCGGTCCGGCACGTCGCCGAGAAACATCAGATAGGGCGTGGCGATCTGCATAGGCGATGGTCCCGTCCGGAGCGAAGCTCCGCCTGAGAACGCGTCTATGCGTGATCCGTGCCCGATGCGCGAGGGATGACCTCGGCATTGCTGTAACGCCGCTGCGATCCCTTAGGCTGAGGTGCGGGGTGGAAGCTCGGCCTCGAAGCACGCCGCGGCGGCTCTGCCTTCGCTGGGAGCAGCGCGCCGGGCCTGGATCAACCTTGCGCCGTGCTTCGAGGCCCGCTGCGCGGGCGCCTCAGCATGAGGTGCGGGGTGGAAGCCAGAACCGGTGCGATACAAGAATGCCCTACGGCTCGATTCGTCTCACCGCCCCCTTGGCGGCGCTGGTGGCGAGCATCGCGTAGGCGCGGAGCGCCGTGCTGACCTTGCGCTTACGGGACGTGGCCGGACGCCAGCCCTCCGCGTCGCGGGCGGCGCGGCGCTCGGCCAGCACGGCCTCGTCCACGGCGAGGTGGATGCGCCGGTTCGGGATGTCGATCTCGATCCGGTCACCCTGCTCGACGAGGCCGATCAGACCGCCGTCGGCGGCTTCCGGCGAGACGTGGCCGATGGAGAGGCCCGAGGACCCGCCGGAGAATCGGCCGTCCGTGACCAGGGCGCAGGCTTTGCCGAGGCCCTTCGATTTCAGGTAGCTCGTGGGATAGAGCATCTCCTGCATGCCGGGGCCGCCGCGGGGGCCCTCGTAGCGGATCAGCACCACCTCGCCGGCCTTCACGCGGCCGTTGAGGATGGCGTCCACCGACGCATCCTGGCTCTCGAAGACGTGGGCGGTGCCGGTGAAGGTCAGGATCGAGGCATCGACGCCCGCCGTCTTCACGATGCAGCCGTCTTCCGCGAGGTTGCCGTAGAGCACGGCCAATCCGCCATCGTTCGAGTAGGCGTGCTCGGCCGAGCGGATGACGCCGGCCTTGCGGTCGAGGTCGAGCTCGTCCCAGCGCGAGGCCTGGCTGAAGGCGACCTGGGTCGGCACGCCGCCGGGCGCGGCGCGGAAGAAGGTCTGAACCGACTCGCTCTGGGTCTTCTTGACGTCCCAGCGGTCGAGCGCCGCGCCGAGCGTGCCCGAGCCGACATTGCCGACGGACCGGTCGATCAGCCCGGCGCGGTCGAGTTCGCCGAGGATGCCCATGATGCCGCCGGCCCGGTGCACGTCCTCCATGTGGACGTTGGCGACGGCCGGGGCGACCTTGCACAGAACCGGCACCCGGCGTGACAGCCGGTCGATGTCGGCCATGGTGAAGGGCACCTCACCCTCGTGGGCGGCGGCGAGCAGGTGCAGGACCGTGTTGGTCGAGCCGCCCATGGCAATGTCGAGGGTCATCGCGTTCTCAAAGGCGGCCATCGTCGCGATCGAGCGCGGCAGGACGCTGGCGTCGTCCTGCTCGTAGTGGCGGCGCGCCAGATCGACGATGAGGTGACCGGCCTCGACGAACAGGCGCTTGCGGTCGGCATGGGTCGCGAGCGTCGAGCCGTTGCCGGGCAAAGAGAGGCCGAGCGCCTCGGTGAGACAGTTCATGGAGTTCGCCGTGAACATGCCCGAGCACGAACCGCACGTCGGGCAGGCCGAGCGCTCGATGACGGCGACGTCCTCGTCCGAGACCCGATCATCGGCCGCGGCCACCATCGCATCGACGAGGTCGAACTTGCGGGTGACGCCGTTCATCACGACCTTGCCCGCCTCCATCGGCCCGCCGGAGACGAACACCGCCGGGATGTTGAGGCGCAGCGCCGCCATCAGCATGCCGGGGGTGATCTTGTCGCAATTCGAGATGCAGACCATGGCGTCGGCGCAATGCGCGTTGACCATGTACTCGACGCTGTCGGCGATCAGCTCGCGGGACGGCAGCGAGTAGAGCATCCCGTCATGGCCCATGGCGATGCCGTCATCGACCGCGATGGTGTTGAACTCCTTGGCCACACCGCCCGCCTGCTCGATCTCGCGGGCCACGAGCTGGCCGAGATCCTTCAGGTGGACGTGGCCGGGCACGAACTGCGTGAACGAGTTCACCACCGCGATGATCGGCTTGCCGAAATCCGAATCCTTCATGCCGGTGGCGCGCCACAAGCCGCGGGCGCCGGCCATGTTGCGGCCATGGGTGGTGGTGCGGGAGCGATAGGCGGGCATTTTTTCGGGACTTTTCGAAGCTGATCGACTAACCGGCCGATCGTCCAAAAACGCGCCCTCATCCTGAGGTGCGAAGCGAAGCGGAGCCTCGAAGGAGGGCTCCAGCCGGCCTCGCGATCCCTAGAGCTCTCCTTCGAGGCCGCGACCGCGGCACCTCCGGATGAGGGAGTGGGGTGGGATCGAACTGCGGCTCAAACCACCGCAGCGTGCTGCGCGTGCAGCCGTACGGAGGCCGCCGAGAGTTTGTTGAGCGCCGAGAGATACGCCTTGGCCGAGGCCACCAGCGTGTCCGGGTCGGCACCGCGCGCCGTGACCGAGCGCTCTCCGGCCTTCAGCCGGACCGAGACTTCGGCCTGAGCGTCGGTGCCCTCGGTCACGGCGTGGACCTGGTAGAGTTCCAGCACCGCGTCGTGCGGCACGATCTCGTGGATCGCGTTGAAGACCGCGTCCACCGGGCCGTTGCCATCGGCCTCCGCGGTAAAGATGCGGCCGTCCATCTCGATCTTCATCGTCGCGCGCTGCGGGCCCCGCGTGCCGGCGATCACCGACAGGGAGACGAGCTTGATGCGGTCGTGGGCGGTGGCGCGCTTCTCATCCACCAGCGCCTCGATATCCTCGTCGTAGACGTGCTTCTTGCGGTCGGCCAAGGCCTTGAACCGCTCGAACACGTCCTGGAACTGGTTGTCGGACAGCGAGATGCCGAGCTCGCCGAGCTTCGACTTGAACGCCGCCCGGCCGGAATGCTTGCCCATCACCAGCGAGGTCTTGGCGAGCCCGACCGAGGCCGGGGTCATGATCTCATAGGTCTCGGAATGCTTGAGCATGCCGTCCTGGTGGATGCCGCTCTCGTGGGCGAAGGCGTTCCGGCCGACGATGGCCTTGTTGTACTGCACGGGGAAGTTCGCCGCGTGGCTGACAAGCTTCGAGGCGCGGGTCAGCATCGTCGAGTCGATGCCGGTGTCGTAGGGCATCACGTCGGCGCGGGTGCGGATCGCCATGACGATCTCTTCGAGCGCCGCGTTGCCGGCGCGCTCGCCGATGCCGTTGACCGTGCACTCGATCTGCCGAGCACCACCCTCCAGGCCGGCCAGCGAGTTCGCCACCGCCAGCCCGAGATCGTTGTGGCAATGCACGGAGAAGATCGCCTTGTCGGCATTCGGTACACGCTCGCGGACTTGGCGGAACATCGCGCCGTATTCCTGCGGCGTGGCGTAGCCCACGGTGTCGGGCAGGTTGATGGTGGTGGCGCCCGAGCGGATCGCCGCCTCGACGCAGCGGCAGAGATAGTCGATGTCGGTCCGGGTCGCGTCCATGGCCGACCATTCCACGTCCTCGACGAGGTCGCGGGCCTGGGCCACGGTCTTGAGGATGATCTCGATCACCTCGTCCTGCGTCTTGCGCATCTGGTGGGCGAGGTGGATCGCCGAGGTCGAGACGAAGGTGTGGATACGGCCGCGCTCGGCGTGCCGCACCGCCTCGCCCGCCCGAGCGATGTCCGCGGGAATCGCGCGGGCGAGGCCCGCCACGGTCGCCCGCTTGGTGCGCCGCGCGATCTCGGAGACGGCCTCGAAGTCACCGTTGGAGGCGATGGGGAAGCCCGCCTCGATGATGTCGACGCCCATCCCGTCGAGCAGTTCGGCCACCGCCAGCTTCTCGTCGAGCGTCATGGTGGCGCCGGGACATTGCTCGCCGTCGCGCAACGTCGTGTCGAAGATGACGACGCGGTCCTTCGCGCCCTGAGTCGTGTTCGCCATGGGTCTTCGTTCCTCGCAGCCGGCGCGCTCGACACGTTGGGAGCGGTGCCGGAAAAGCCTGTCTTCCGGTCGATGGGCGGCATCCCCTGAGAGCCCAGGCGATCGCGCCCGGACGGCCCTCAGGGGCGGCTAAGAAGCAGGCCTACGAGAATGAGTGCGCACGACGAAGCGGCCGCGAGAGCGGCGCCATCGTTCGTCTGCGCAGGGCGGCCAGGGGCCACGCTCGATTCTCCTCAAGAGGCTGACTCGCCGGAAGACCGTTACGAGACCAGGGTGGCGGTATGTACCGATTGGCGGGGATCGTGACAAGCACATGGCTGTGCCGCGTCTCTCCGATGATTGACCCGCCCACTTGCGGGAGGCACAAACCGCCGGCCAAGCTTGGCTGCAGCGAACCTCGTCTCGCAACCGGAGAGACCCGTCGTGCCCGCGCCGCTTCCCCGTGCCGTCTCCCTCCTCGTCCTCGGCTGCGCCTTGAGCGCCTGCCAGTCGAGCGCGCCGCCTCCGGTCGCGGCCGTGGCCGCAGCACCGGTTGTCACCGCCCTGCCGACAGGCACCGGTTGCGGCCCGACCATCGCCCGGACCCAGGCCATCGTCGCGGGCGACGTGAAGACCGGCGATCTCTCCGCGGCCGTCGGCACGCGCTTCAGCGCCGACCTCGAAAAGGCGGCGAGCGCCTGCGCCGCCGGCCGCGAGGGCGAGGCGACGAGCCTGCTCGCGGCGGCCAAGGCGCGCTACGGCTACCGGTAACCGCCGGGCTTTCAGGCCGGGAAGACGCTCGCAAGATAGGCCTGCACGAAGCCCGGCATCCGGGCGGCGTCGATATCGGAGCGCGAGCGGGCGATGATGCTGTGGGCGAGTTCCGGCTCGTCCTCGTGGCCGCGATGCGATTCGATGCGAGCCTTCAGCATCTCGGCCGTGCAGTCGAAGCGGACCGGGCGCAGGAAGGCGAGTTGGCCGTCGCCGCGCAGCAGCACCCAGTCCTCCTCCGCCCCCTCGGGGAGCGTCAGGCCGGTCTCCTCCAAGAGTTCGCGCGCGGCGCTGCCGGCGAGATCGACCGTGCCGTCATCGCGCAGGTCGCCGGGATCGGGCGTTCCGCAGGGGAAGTAGATCTGGCCGGCATTGGCGGTCTGGGCGCCCATCACGCCGAGCAGAACCGCCCCGTCGCGGCTGTGCGGGACGATCGCCGCGAAGGCGTTGGCCACCAGCGCGTCGGGCACGCCCGCATCGCGGAAGGCGAGGAAGCGCGAGTAGCGCACCTCGAACAGGCTCGCTTCGCAGGCGCCGTCCGCCAAGGTGCAGCCGCTGGCGAGGTAGACCGGCCCGTCGAACAGGCCCGGCGTCTCGGCCAGGCGGCGCTCCCAGTTGCGGTCGATCGCCTCGGCGTTGTCCCGCGCCCAGGTCCAATCGTGCTCGACGCGCGCGCGCGGAGATCCGATCCAACGGCGTGAGGCTGAAACCGGGTGCGGCGTCGCCCGCGATCTCAATCGACACGCAGCACGCCCTCGCTCACCACCACGGCCTGTCCGCCGATCTCGACGGAGCGCAGGGTGCCCTCGGCGATGACGACCTGAAGGTCGATCGTGCTCGGCCGCCCCATGGCGACGCCCTGGCGGATCACCACGTCGTGGGTGCCCTCGCCCAGCGGCTCGAACTGCATCAGCACGCCGGCGAAGGCCGCCGCGGCGCTGCCCGTCGCCGGGTCTTCCGCAACGCCGAGATGGGGCGCGAACATCCGTGCCTGGTAGCTTTGCCCGAGGCCCTCCGCGTCGAGAGCATAGAGGTAGAGCGCGTCCGGCTCGGCATGTCGGAACAGGCGCTCGAACCGGGCGGGATCGAGCCGGGCCTGCGCCAGCGCCTCGCCGGAGGCGAGCGGCACGAAGGTGAAGGCAGGGCCGGCGCCGTGCCGGCTCGGCTGATGGCGGTTGAAGCCGAGATCGCCGGGCTTCAGTCCTAAAGCCGTGGCCAGGGCTTCGTTGGCGGGGGCCTCGCCGAGATAGGTCGGCAGAACCGGCAGCTTGAAACGGGCACGACCGTTGTGGCCATCCTCCGCCGCCTCGACGACGCAGGAGACGATGCCGATCTCTTCCTCGAGGCCGAAGGCGGCGGCATCCGCCAGCGCCACCGCCTGCCGCTCGGCCCGGTCGCGGAGGGCGAGCAGCACCGCCGTTCCAACCGTCGGGTGGCCGGCGAAGGGCAGTTCGCGGGTCGGTGTAAAGATGCGCAGGCGGGCCCGGTGACGCGGCTCGGCCGGCGGCAGGACGAACACCGTCTCCGACAGGTTGAACTCGCCGGCGATCGCCTGCATCGCCTCGGCGCTGAGCCCGTCGGCATCGAGCACCACCGCGAGCGGGTTTCCGGCCAGCGGCGTGTCGGTGAACACGTCGAGGGTGGCGAAGCGGCGTTCCGGCATCATGACTCCTTGAGAAGGTTCAAACGATCTCGACGGGAAAGGCCGCGCTCGGCGCGACGAACTCTTCCTGCGCGGCGACGGTCAGCAACTCGTCCGAACCAGCTTCCGCGGTCCGGCGCAGCAGGCCGTGGATCGAGGCCGCCGCCATGCCGAGCGCCAGGGCCGCCGAGCCGGTGCGCAGGTAATGCACGAGATAGAGCGCGGCGACCGCATCGCCCGCGCCCGAGACCGCTTTCAGGTCGAGCCGGGGCGTGCGCACCCGCCAGAACGAGCCACCCTCGGCCGCCAGCATGTCGATCGCATCCGGCGGCGTCTCCGCCGTGACGAGCGAGGTGACGAGCAGGACGCGGGGGCCGAGCGCCTGAACCGAAGCGGCCGCCGCCTTGGCCGCCTCCAGCGTGTCGCTCGGCGCATCCGAGATGAGGTCGAGTTCGAACTGGTTCGGAGTGAGGATGTCGGCCGCCGGAACGGCCTGCGACCGCATGAAATCGGCGATGCCGGGGCGGACATAGACGCCGGAATAGGTGTCGCCGATCACCGGATCGCAGCAATAGAGCGCCTCACGGTTGGCCGCGCGCACGGCGGCGACCGTCCGCAGGATCGCGGTGCCGATATCGGCCGAGCCCATATAGCCGGAGAGGACGGCGTTGCATTCCTTGAGCGCGCCGCGCTCGGCCACGCCCTGCACCACCTCCTCCACCGCCGGCCCGTCGAAGACGCGCCCGCGCCACTGCCCGTAGCCGGTATGGTTGGAGAACTGCACCGTGTGCACCGGCCAGACCTCGACCCCGAGCCGCTGCATCGGGAACACGGCGGACGAATTGCCCACATGGCCGTAGGCGACATGCGACTGGATCGACAGGACCTTCATGGTGCTCCGGTATCCGCTCCTGCATCGTGATAACCCGGCGGGCCCCCGCGCGCATCCGATCGGTGCAACGGCGCGTTAGGGCTCGGCCGACCTTGACCGCATCCCGACGAAGCGATCACCGGTTCGTCGAAAGAATGCACATCAAAACAAAGACCTAGAGACGCCGGCCTGATGCCATCAGGGTGGATACGGCTCTCGGCCAATCTTCCGGAGTGAGTATGGATTTCGACGCCGCCCGCCAATCCGTCCTCACCTTCATCGAGACCTACAAGGCGTGGGCCCCGTTGGTGACGGGCGTGATCGCTTTCTGCGAATCGCTGGCGGTCCTGTCGCTGCTGGTGCCGGCCACGGCGATCCTGCTCGGCGTCGGCGCGCTGATCGGCAGCAGCGGCCTGCCGTTCTGGCCCATGGTGATCGGGGCGGGCATCGGCGCGGGGCTCGGGGATTGGGTCTCCTACGAGGTCGGGCACTACTACAAGGACGGCGTCAAGCGCCTCTGGCCAATGAGCCGGCACCCGGAGATGACGGCGAAGGCCGAAGCCTTCCTGCGGCGCTGGGGTGCCGGGGCGATTCTCATCGGCCGCTTCATCGGTCCGGCACGGGCGGTGGTGCCGCTGGTCGCCGGCAGCTTCGGCCTCGCCCGCATCCCGTTCCAGCTCGCAAATTGGAGTTCGGCCTTCGTCTGGGCCTTCGTCCTGCTCGCCCCCGGTGCGGGCCTGCTGACGTGGCTGCATTACTGACGCGCCATGCGACGCTTTCCGCCCGAACGCATTGTCTGCCTCACCGAGGAGACCGTCGAGACGCTCTATCTGCTGGGCGAGGATCGCCGCATCGTCGGCGTTTCGGGCTACGCCGTGCGCCCGCCGCAGGTGCGCCGGGAGAAGCCGCGGGTCTCGGCCTTCACCAGCGCCGATCTGCCGAAGATTCTCGCCCTCGAACCGGACCTCGTCCTCGCCTTCTCGGATCTTCAGGCCGAGATCGTCGCCAGCCTCGCTCGCGCCGGCGTGGCGGTCCACCTGTTCAACCAGCGCGATGTAGAAGGCTGCCTCGCGATGATCCGCACCGTCGGCGCCCTCGTCGGGGCGGCGGAGCGGGCCGAGGTACTGGCCCGGTCCTACGAGGCGCACCTCGCCGAGGCCGCCGCTGAGAGTGCGGGACACGTCCGGCCGAAGGTCTATTTCGAGGAGTGGGACGAGCCGATGATCTCCGGCATCGGTTGGGTCTCCGACCTGATCGGCTATGCCGGCGGGCAAGACGTGTTTCCGGACCTCAGCCGCGCACAGGCGGCGAAGGACCGTATCGTCACGGCGGAGCAGGTGATCGCGGCCGCACCCGACGTGATCCTCGCCTCCTGGTGCGGCAAGCGCGTCAACGTCGAGCGCATCCGCGCCCGGCCCGGATGGGACGCGATTCCCGCCGTGGCGGCGGGGCGCATCCACGAAATCAAGTCGCCGCTGATCCTCCAGCCGGGCCCGGCCGCCCTCACGGACGGGTTCGCGGCGATCCGGGCGGCTTTGGCCGTGCGGCAAAGCGGCGGGTGACACTGAGGTAATCGCGCTGGCAGGATGCGCGGACTCGATTCGGCCTCATCCGCAAGCCAACGCCCCGGCATGTCCACAGCCCTCGCCCACATCGTCCTGCCGCCGGACCGGCGCCAGTCACCGACCGCGCTCAACATTCAGCGCGGGGTCCGACGCCTGCTCGCCGAAATGGGCTGCGTGAGCCTGCCGGAATTCTCGCTCGCCAACGGACGCCGCGCCGACGTGATCGCGCTCTGCGGCGCCGGACGGCTCACCATCATCGAGATCAAATCGAGCGTCGCTGACTTCCGCGCCGACCGGAAATGGCCGGATTACCGCGACTATTGCGACCGCTTCTTCTTCGCGATCCCCGAAACGGTGCCGGAATCGCTGATCCCGGAGGAATGCGGCCTCATCGTCGCCGATTCCTTCGGCGCAGCGATCCTGCGTGAGCCGCCGGACCATCCGCTGAGCCCGGCCCGGCGCAAGTCGGTCACCCTACGCTTCGCCCATTCCGCCGCCGGCCTCCTGCACGCCCTGGCCGATCCCGGCGCGATCAGGGAGGGGGCGCTCTGACGGCGCGCGTTCGTCGCGAAACGCGCCGAGCACGAACACCCGGATCGCCGAGGAGAGGTTGCGCGCGCCGCGCTCGGAATCGATCGCTCCGATCAGCGCCTGCACCGATTGTCCGCGCGCCTGCGCGATCTCTTGAAGCGCAGTCCAGAACTCCGCCTCCAGCGAGACGCTGGTGCGGTGGCCCGCGATCATCACCGAGCGTTTCGCGTTCTCCCGCAGCGGGGCGCGCGTCATTCCTTGTCGGGATCGGCGAGGCGGTGACCCTCGTGGCGGGACTGCTCGATCGCCTTGCGCGTCTCGGCCAGCGTCTTCGCCTTCTTCGGCCGGCCGAACAGGATGCGGTTCTCCGCGGCCTTGGCCTCTTTCGCTGCCTTCTCACGGTCCTTGCGCACCTGGCGCAGGTTGATGATCTCGGCCACCGTGTCAGCCCTCCGGACGACCCGGCGCGGAGGGTCCGCGCCGGGAAGCGAAACTAGCGCTTATTCCGCGCTGGGCGCCAGCATGGTTTCGGGGCGCACGACCCGCTCGAATTCCTCGTCGGTGACGTAGCCGAGCCGCAGCGCCTCTTCCTTCAGGGTGGTGCCGTTCTTGTGCGCGGTCTTGGCGATCTCGGCGGCCTTGTCGTAGCCGATCGAGGGCGCGAGCGCCGTCACCAGCATGAGCGAGCGGCTCATCAGGTCGCTGATCCGGTCGGTGTTGGCCTTGATGCCCACAACGCAGTTGTCGGTGAAGCTGACCGAGGCGTCGGCCAGAATCCGCACCGATTGCAGCACCGCGTTGGCGATCACGGGCTTGAACACGTTGAGCTCGAAATGACCCTGTGAGCCGGCAAAGCTCACCGTGGTGCCGTTGCCGACCACCTGGGCGCAGACCATCGTCAGCGCCTCGCACTGGGTCGGGTTGACCTTGCCCGGCATGATCGAGGAGCCGGGCTCGTTCTCCGGCAGCGACAATTCGCCGAGGCCCGAGCGCGGGCCGGAGCCGAGCAGGCGGATGTCGTTGGCGATCTTGAACAGGCCCGAGGCCAAAGCCGTCAGGGCGCCCTGGAGGAACACGAGGGCGTCGTGGGTGGCGAGCGCTTCGAACTTGTTCTCGGCCGAGGTGAAGGGCAGCCCGGTCAGCTCTGCGACCTTGGCCGCGAACCGCTCCGCGAATTCGGGATGCGCGTTGAGGCCGGTGCCGACGGCGGTGCCGCCCTGCGCCAGCGCCAGCACGCCGGGGAGCGTGGCGGCGATGCGCGCGCCACCGAGCGCGACCTGCGCGGCGTAGCCGGAGAATTCCTGGCCGAGCGAGACCGGCGTCGCATCCTGCAAGTGGGTGCGGCCGATCTTGACGATGCTCTCGAACTCCTTCGCCTTGGCGTCGAGCGCGGTGTGCAGGTGAGAGAGCGCCGGCAGAAGCCGCTCCTGAACCTCGCGGGCAACCGCGATGTGCATGGCGGTGGGGAAGGTGTCGTTCGAGGACTGGCCGCGGTTGCAATGATCGTTGGGGTGGACCGGCGACTTGCCGCCGCGCTTGCCCCCGAGCCGCTCGTTGGCGAGGCTCGCGATCACCTCGTTGGCGTTCATGTTGGACTGCGTGCCCGAGCCCGTCTGCCACACCACCAGCGGGAACTCGTCGTCGTGCTTTCCGGCGACCACTTCGGCGGCGGATTCGGCGATCGCGTCGGCGATCTTCGGATCGAGGCCGCCGAGATCCTTGTTCACCAGCGCGGCCGCCTGCTTGACGATGCCGAGCGCGTGGACGAGCGGCGCCGGCTGGCGCTCGGTGCCGATCTTGAAGTTCTGGATCGAGCGCTGCGTCTGGGCGCCCCAATAGCGGTGGGCGGGCACTTCGATCGGGCCGAAGGTGTCGGACTCGGTGCGCGTCTCGACGGAAGGGTTCTCGTGCGGCGACATCGTGGCCTCTTCGTTGGCTCTGATGCGGCCCTACTTAACGAAGCACGATGACAAGCGCGATGCCAGCCCGGAACGGGGGATGACGCATCGCGCACTCCGTTACCGCCGAGGTTGTTCGCCTGCCGATGCTGGATACGCTGCCCCTCGCGCCTCCGACGACCACACCGCTTTTCCGGCCGAAGGTGCCGCCGCCGCTCACGCAGCCGCTCGGTCTCTTCGCCTTCCTGAAAAAGGTGCGCGAGAACCCGATCGCGACGTGGATGGACGCGCATTTCGAGGAATTCGTCGTCGCGGGCGAGACGGCGATGGGGCGCATCACCGTCGTGAGCGACCCGGCCCTGGTGCGCTACCTGCTGGTGGAGCGCGCCGCCCACTACCGCAAGGACGATCTGCAGAAGCGCGTGCTGGCGCCGGGCCTCGGCGACGGCCTGCTCACGGCGGAGGGCGACGAGTGGCGGCTTCAGCGCCGCACGCTGGCACCGATTTTTTCCGCTCGCCATGTGGCGGGCTTCGTCGCGCAGATGGATGCCGCCGGCGCGCGGCTCGGCCGGCGGCTGGCCCGGCGCGACGGTGCCACAGTCGATGTCGCCCTGGAGATGACCCGCGCCACCCTCGACGTGCTGGAGCGGACGATCTTCACGCAAGGCCTGCCCGGCGATCCCGATGCGCTCGGACGCGCCATCACCCGCCTGCTCGAATCGATCGGACCGATCGACCCCCTCGACGTGTTCGGCTTCCCCGCCTTCGTGCCGCGGCTCGGCCGGCTGCGGGCCCGGCCGGCTTTGCGGTTCTTCGCCGAGGTGGTCGACACGCTCCTCGACGAGCGCAAGGCAGCGCTCGCCCGCGGCGAGGCGCCACACGATCTGATGACACTGCTACTGGCCGCCCAGGACCCGGAGACCGGTCGCGGCCTCTCCGACCTTGAGGTGAAGGCCAACATCGTCACCTTCATCGCCGCCGGCCACGAGACCACGGCCAACGCGCTGACCTGGGCGCTTTACTGCCTGTCGCAGGACGAGGCGGCGCGGGCGCGTGTGGAAGCGGAGGTCGATGCCGCCGCAGGCGAGGGCGGCGCGCTGCAACTCGACCGGCTGCCCTTCACCAAGGCGGTGATGGAGGAGACGATGCGGCTGTTCCCGCCGGTGCCGTTCCTCAGCCGCCAAGCGCTCCGCGAGGATCGGATCGGGCGGGTGAAGATCCCGCGCAACTCGACCGTCATCATCGCACCCTGGGTGATGCACCGGCACCGCAAGCTGTGGGATGAGCCGGACGCCTTCATCCCCGAGCGCTTCCTCGGGGAGCGGCGCGACCGCGTCGAACGCTTCGCCTACCTGCCGTTCGGGGCGGGTCCGCGGGTTTGCATCGGCCAAAGCTTTTCGGTGCAGGAAGCGACGCTGGTGCTCGCCCACGTGGCGCGCGCGGTGCGGCTTACCTTGACGGCGGATCATCCTCCGGTCACGCCGCTCCACCGCGTGACGCTGCGGCCGAAGGACGGCCTGCGGATGCTGGCGCAGCGGCGCGCCTAATGCACGCGACCGCTCCCCCCGGAGGAGGAGCGGTCGCGGGAGAAAAAGAATCAGTTCTTCTTACGGAAAGCGTCGAGGCTCACGACTTCGGCAGTGCCGTCGCGATCCGTCTTCTCGGCGGCTTCAGGCTTGGCCTCGCTGCCGTCCTCGGGCTTGTTGTCCGTCTTCGCCTTACCCGAGGCGGGAAGGGCCGGAACGATCTTCGGGCCGTTCTGCACCGTGGCGAGACCCGTGCTTTTCGGCTTGATCTCGGCAGGCTCGGAGCCGGCTCCGCGCGGGCCGGTCTTGGCCGGCGCACTCGGCTGCGTCTCCTCCGCCTGCTCACCCTCGGCACCCTCGTTCAGATCGAACTTGAGGCCGAACTGCACCGACGGATCGAAGAAGCCGGACAGCGCGTCAAACGGGATCAGCAGCCGCTCCGGCACGCCCGAGAAGGACAGCCCGACCTCGAAGCTGTGCTCAGTCACCCCAAGATCCCAGAACTGGTGCTGCAGGACAATCGTCATGTCCTGCGGGTATTTCTCGCGCAGGCGCTGCGACATGCGCACACCCGGCGCCTCGGTGCGGAACGAGATGTAGAAGTGATGCTCGCCCGACAGCCCTTCACGCGCGGCGTCGGTCAGCACCTTGCGCACGACACCGCGCAGGGCGTCCTGAACCAGGAGATCGTAACGGATCAGATCTTCGGCCATCGGCGCTCGCTTCACCGGTCACGGCCGGGATTGGGCTGCGCCGGGTCGTGGAAATTGAGTGGAGGTTTCTGTTGCCAGGTACCTCCGAACCCCGCCTATGCGGTGCTACCCGCTAGGACTTTAGGTCGGTTTTTGGCACCGCTTACGCGGCGACAGCCACCGGAGCAAAGTTGTCGTTGGCAACTATTGCAAAGGCCCGATAACGGCGGAACCATGCCGAGCGAAAGTTCACCCTTTACGCCCTCGTCGATCCTATTTCGCCCCCGCCGGAACCCAACACGTGAGGCCGTGCGGCCATCGGTCCTGGGTTCGGGTGGAGGCGCCGGGTACCGCCCCCGGGTCCGATAGGTTTATTTCGAAGAACGTTTATCGCCATAGCCGGCCTTGCGACCGGCAAAGCGAATATAGAGAGGCCGACGGCGGTTTTGAAGAGCGATCTGCGCTCAGACCCGCTCCGCGTTGCGAGCGTGGCCGATATGCCGCCCGCCGCCGCCGACGCACGCCCGTCGAAACCCCCGCTCGCAGCGGGTTTGTCATGGTTCGGCCGGGTGCTGCTGCTCATCGCGGTCCCGCTCGCGATCCTGCTTCTGGCGAGCGGCCTCGCCATCCTCATCGTGCGTGTCGGTGGCGATCTGCGGCTCGGCATCGATCCGTTCACGAACGCCTCCGCGCGCCCGCGGCTGCCCCTGTCGGAGGTAACGGGGCGCGGCGTCATGATGGACGCCCTGCGGCAAGTGCTGATGGCAGGGCTCGTGATCGGGCTCGCCGCCTGGGCCGGCGGCGGCGCCTGGCGCCAGCGGCTCGGACTGGCCCGCCCCCTCGAACCCCGCTTGCCCATGCGGAGGCTCTGGCTGCTGCTCCCGCTCTGGCCGATGATCCACATCGCATGGGTGACGACGACGGCGGCAGCACTCCACATGAATTTCGGCAGCGGGGTTCGCCTGTCGCCCTTCCTGAACCCGACGATGCTCGGCCTGTGGTTCGCCTTCGTCGTGGTGCTGGCCCCGGTTGCGGAGGAATTGCTGCTGCGGGGTGAGACCTTCGCCCGGGCCAGCGCCTTCCTCGGGCCGGCGGGAACGATCGTGGCGACGGCGCTCCTGTTCTGCCTCGCCCACGTCTCCCTCGATCCGGGCGCCAAGAGCGCACTCGCACGGCCGCTGACCCTGTTGCCGCTCGCACTCACCCTCGGCTGGCTGCGCTGGCGCACCGGCCGGCTCTGGCCCTGCATCCTGCTGCACGGCTGGAGCAATTTCTGTTTGCTGGCCTACCAGCTCGGTCCGAGCCTGCTTCGGTAGCCCGCGTAACCAAGACCGGGGGAAAGCCGGGACGGCAGCAAGGCCCGACTCGACATCCGCCGGGGCAATTGCCAGACCTGAGGGGCCATGCGCGCCTATCACGATCTGCTCACCCGCATCCTGTCCGAGGGCGTCCGCAAGGAGGACCGAACCGGTACGGGCACGCTCTCGGTGTTCGGCCACCAGATGCGGTTCGATCTGGCGGACGGCTTTCCCCTGGTGACGACGAAGCAGCTCCACCTGCGCTCGATCATCCACGAGCTGCTGTGGTTCCTGAAGGGCGACACCAACGTCGCCTATCTCAAGGAGAACGGCGTTACGATTTGGGACGAGTGGGCCGACGCGAACGGCGATCTCGGCCCCGTCTACGGGAAGCAGTGGCGCTCCTGGGCAAAGCCCGACGGCGGCACCGTCGATCAGATCGCCTGGATCCTCGACGAGATCGCCCGCAACCCGGAATCGCGCCGCCTCATCGTCTCGGCCTGGAACCCGGCCGACCTCGATCGGATGGCGCTCGCCCCCTGCCACTGCTTGTTCCAGTTCTACGTGGCGAACGGGCGCCTGTCCTGCCAGCTCTACCAGCGCTCGGCCGATGCCTTCCTCGGCGTACCGTTCAACATCGCCAGCTACGCTCTGCTCACCGCGATGATGGCGCAGGTGACTGGGCTCAAGGCCGGCGACTTCGTCCACACCTTCGGCGACGCGCATCTCTACGCCAACCATCTGGAGCAGACCCACCTCCAGCTTTCGCGCGAGCCGCGGCCCCTGCCCCGGCTGCGATTGAACCCGGAGGTGCGCTCGCTGTTCGACTTCCGCTTCGAGGACATCGTGATCGAAGGCTATGAACCGCATCCCGCGATCAAGGCACCGGTGGCGGTCTGATGGATCGACCCCGCATCTCTCTGGTCGCAGCCATCGCCCGCAACGGCGTGATCGGCCGCGACAACAGCCTCGCGTGGCGGCTCTCCAGCGACCTGAAGCGCTTCAAGGCGCTCACCATGGGCAAGCCGATCCTGATGGGGCGCAAGACCTGGGATTCGATCGGCCGCCCCCTGCCCGGACGGCGCAGTCTGGTCATCACCCGCGACCGCAGCCTCACCCTCCCCGACGTGACCGTCGTGCATGATTGGGAACGAAGCGCTTGCGGCCGCCGGGGACGACGAACTGATGGTGGTCGGTGGCGCCGAGATCTACCGGCTCGCCCTACCCCATGCCGACCGGCTGCATCTCACCGAAGTCGATGCGGCGCCCGAGGGCGATGCGTACTTTCCGCCCTTCGACCGGGCTCTCTTCCGTGAGACGTTGCGCGAGGCGCACGGCCCCGGCGAGCGCGACGAGTTCGCGTTTCAATTCGTGGACTTGGAGCGGTTGGGCAGCCGTTGACCGGGCATCCGGCGCTTTGGCCGCAGGGGCCGAAAGAGTTTCGTGGCACGAACGGCCGTTGCGGTTGACGCGGTGTGGACCCACCTGCCAGCCTTGACAGGACTGCGCGGCGCCACTCAGGTGCGCAGCGTCCGTGCGGCACTGCAAACGCGTTCTGGCGCTTGGGAAAATTGGGAAAACCGGCTTTTCCCGCCCCCTGGCGGGGCGACGGATCGCGTTTAGGGCCAGGGTTTTAGGGCAAGGGTCGTCCGCATTCGCGGGGACCGGCTTCAGCAGGAGTTCACGTCGAGAATGCCTTGGAGCAATCAGAGCGGCGGCGGAGGTGGCCCCTGGGGCCGTCCCGGCGGCGGCGGCGGCGGTAACGGCGGCGGTCCCTGGGGTGGCGGGGGCGGCGGCAAGACGCCCCCCGATCTCGAGGATCTGCTCCGGCGCGGCCAGGATCGTCTCCGCGGCGTCATGCCCGGCGGAGGCTTCGGCGGCGGCAAGGGACTCCTCCTGGCAGCGGGCCTCGTGCTCGGCGCGTGGCTGCTGACCGGATTCTACATCGTGAAGCCGAACGAGGTCGGCATCAACACGATCTTCGGGCGCTATACCGGCCAGTCCGGTGAAGGCCTGCGCTACAACTTCCCCTACCCGATCGGCTCGGTGCAGAAGCCCAACGTCGGCATCGTGAACTCGATTCCGATCGGCTACATGGCTGCCGGCAACACGACGCGTCAGCGCGACGTGCCGGAAGAGAGCCTGATGCTCACCGGCGACGAGAACATCGTCGATATCGATTTCGAGGTGCAGTGGCGCGTCAACCCGCTCAAGGCGGAGGACTACGTCTTCAACCTCGCCAACCCGGACGGGACGATCAAGGCCATCGCCGAGAGCGCGATGCGTGAGGTGATCGGCCGCCGCAACATCCAGGCGATCCTGACCAACGAGCAATCCAGCATCTCTCAGGAGGTCAAGGAGATCGTTCAGAGCGCTCTGGACGAGTATGGCGCGGGCGTGCGGATCGAGGTCGTGCAGCTCACCAGCGTCACCCCTCCCCCGGAGGTGCGGCCCGCCTTCATCGACGTGAACGCGGCGCAGCAATACGCCCAGCAGGTGCGTAACGAGGCCGAGACCTATGCGAGCCGCGTGACGCCGGAAGCCCGAGGCAATGCCAGCAAGGTCATGCAGGCAGCCGAGGCCTACAAGTCCCAGGCCACCTCCGAGGCGACCGGTCAGGCGTCCCGCTTCCGTCAGGTCTACGACTCCTACAAGGTCGCGCCCGAGGTCATCCGCGAGCGGATCTTCCTCGAGACGATGGAGCGCGTGCTCGGCTCCGTGAACAAGGTGATCATCGATCAGAACGGTGGCGTGGCCGGTGCCAACGCCGCGGGCGTGCTGCCGGTGCTGCCTCTGATGGAGAATGGGCGGACGCAGACGAACGGAGCGACGGGCCGATGAACAATCCAGCCATTCGGACCGGCCTGGTCATCCTCGCGGCGGTCGCCGCGATCGGCCTCTACGCCTCCGTCTTCACCGTAGGGCAGATGCAGCAGGCGCTCGTGCTTCAGCTCGGCCGCGTGCGCGACGTGCTGAACCCCGTGGGCCAGAACAAGCCCGGCCTCTACTTCAAGGTGCCGTTCACCGACAGCGTCGTGCTGTTCGACAAGCGAGTGCTGGACCTCGACCTTCCGGTTCAGACCCTGCTCACCGCCGACCGGCAGAACCTCGAAGTGGATGCCTTCGCCCGCTACCGGATCATCGATCCGCTGAAGTTCTACCAGGCGGCGGGGACGATCGCCCTGGCCAACCAGCGTCTGGCGAGCTTCACCAACTCGGCCCTCCGCAACGTTCTGGCTCGTACCAGCCGCGACGCCATCGTGCGGACCGAGCGTGCCGACCTGATGAACACAATCCAGGAGGACGTGAACAAGCAGGCCAAGAGTCTCGGCATCGAGATCGTCGATCTGCGCATGACCCGTGTCGACCTTCCCGCCAAGAACAGCCAAGCGGTCTACGACCGCATGACGTCGGAGCGGAAGAAGGAAGCGACCGACATTCGCGCCAACGGCGATCAGGCGGCGACGCTGATCCGCGCCAAGGCGGACCGCGACGTCGTCGTGATCCTGGCCGAGGCCAATCAGAAGCAGGAAGAGCTGCGCGGTGAGGGCGATGCGGAGAGAAACCGCATCCTCGCCGAGGCGTTCAGCCAGGATGCCAACTTCTTCGCCTTCTATCGCTCGATGCAGGCTTACGAGCAGGCGCTGAAGGGGCAGGACACCCGGCTCGTGGTGAGTCCGAACTCGGACTTCTTCCGCTTCTTCAACGATCCGCAGGGACGCCGTCCGCAGGGTGCCCGCAACGACGCCGAGCCGACGGCTTCGGGCACCGCACGCTGAGCGATCTGCGACCGATACGACCATCGCGGCCGGCACCCTTGATCGGGGTGCCGGCCGCTGAATCTATAAGTCGGCCTGAAACAGGCACTCTTTGAGCTTGAGGAATCGTCCATGAGACTCGCCGCGAACGCCGTCCGGGGTCGAACGCCGTCGTTTGCCCGGCGCGCCTCATCGGCCCTGGCCGCTGCGGTGCTGGGCGTCACCGTCACGGTCACCGCCCTGCCGCTCCCCGCCTTCGCCCGTGGCCCGGAATCGCTCGCCGACCTTGCTGACAAGGTGACGGATGCGGTGGTGAACATTTCGGCCTCGACGACGGTCGAAGCCAGCAACCGCGGCGGCCGGACCATGCCGCAACTGCCTCAGGGCACCCCGTTCGAGGATCTCTTCGAGGAGTTCTTCAAGCGGCGCGGCCAGGGCGTGCCGAAGGGTGACGACGAAAGCCCGCGCGGACCGACGCGCAAGTCGAACTCGCTCGGCTCCGGCTTCATCATCGACGCCTCGGGCATCGTGGTGACGAACAACCACGTCATCGGCGACGCCAACGACATTCAGGTCATCCTGAGCGACGGCACCAAGCTCAAGGCGGAGATCATCGGCAAGGATTCGAAGATCGACCTTGCCCTGCTTCGGGTGAAGCCGACCGCCGAGCGCCCGCTCAAGGCCGTGCCCTTCGGCGATTCCGACAAGATGCGCCCGGGCGACTGGGTGATGGCGATCGGCAACCCGTTCGGCCTCGGCGGCTCGGTCTCCGCCGGCATCGTCTCGGCGCGGGGCCGCAACATCGAGTCCGGTCCCTACGACAACTACATCCAGACCGACGCGGCCATCAATAAGGGCAATTCCGGCGGTCCGCTGTTCAACATGGATGGCGAGGTGATCGGCATCAACACCGCGATCCTTTCGCCCTCCGGAGGCTCGGTCGGCATCGGCTTCGCGGTGCCGTCGGCAACTGCCGGTCAGGTCGTCGATCAGCTCCGCCAGTTCGGCGAGGTCCGCCGCGGCTGGATCGGCGTGCGCATCCAGAACGTCGATGAGGCCACCGCCGAGGCGCTCAGTCTGAAGGGCGGCGCCAAGGGTGCGCTGGTGGCTGGCGTCGATGAGAAGGGCCCGGCCAAGACCGCGGGGCTCGAGGTCGGCGACGTCATCGTCAAGTTCAACGGTGTGCCGGTGAAATCCTCCAGCGAGCTGCCGCGCATCGTCGCCGCGACCCCGGTGGGCAAGTCCGTGGACGTTCAGGTCGTGCGCAAGGGCGAGGAGCAGACGAAATCCGTCGTGCTCGGTCGCCTCGAGGACGGCGAGAAAGCTCAGGTCGCCAACCTCAAGCAGCCGGAGGCGGAATCGGTCAATCGCCAGGTCCTCGGCCTCAACCTCTCCGGCCTCAACGACGAGGTGCGGCGGCGCTACGGCATCAAGGAGAGCGTCAAGACCGGCGTGGTCGTCACCAAGGTCGATCCCAACTCGACCGCGGCCGACAAGCGCATCCAGCCGGGCGAGGTCATCGTCGAGGTCGGCCAGGAGGCGATCTCGAACCCGGCCGACGTGACGAAGCGCGTCGAGGCTCTCAAGAAGGAGGGCCGCAAGTCGGTCCTGCTGCTGGTGGCCAGCACCAGCGGCGACGTGCGCTTCGTGGCGATCGGGTTGGAGTAAACGGCGACCCAATCGACAGTGTTGCCATCCCCTCTTCCCGAACCGGGGCAGAAGGGATGGCACGCAGTCGGTTTGCGTCCCAAAGCTTCGGGCCGTGGCCGGAAAAGACTAAGCGACGAACTCCGCCGCCGAGAAACCCTGCAGGTAGAGCAGCGCGGTCAGGTCGCCGTGTTCGATTCTCACCTGCGCCGCCTGCGCCAGCTTCGGTTTGGCGCGGAAGGCGACACCGAGCCCGGCCTCACCGAGCATCGGCAGGTCATTCGCCCCATCACCCACGGCGATCGTCTCCGCAGGGCTCAGGCCCAGCCGCTCGCGCAGTTCGATGAGGCTCGCACGCTTGGCCTCCGCGCCGACGATCGGCTCGATCACCCTTCCCGTCAGGTGGCCGTCCGCCACATCGAGGCGGTTGGCGCGGGTTTCATCGAACCCGAGACAGGTGCCGATGGGGCCGGTGAACAGGGTGAATCCGCCCGAGACGAGGCAGGTGAAGGCGCCGTGCGCCCGCATCGTCGCAACGAGGGTGCCGCCGCCCGGCGTGAGGCGGATGGCGTCGCGGATCAGACCATCGATTACGCCGACGGATAGGCCTTTCAACAGTCCCACCCGCTCGCGCAGGGCCGGCTCGAAGGCGACCTCGCCGCGCATGGCCCGCTCGGTGATCGCCGCCACCTGATCCTTGATGCCGACGACATCGGCGAGTTCGTCGATGCATTCCTGCTCGATCATGGTCGAATCCATGTCGGCGAGGAACAGCCGCTTGCGGCGGTGCTGATCGTGGGGGAGCACGGCCACGTCAATCGGCTCGGAGCCGAACGCCGCGCGCAGGGCCTCCGTGAGGGCCGGCGCTTCGTCGGGCGCGCCCGGCACCAGAAGCTCGGCCGCGACCTCACCGTGGAGCGTTCGCGGTTGATGCTCCGTCCGCGCCACGCGGCGCGCCTCGGCGAGCACCGCATCGGTGATGGCGGGCCGTGCCGGGTTTGCTATCAGCGTCGCGACGAGGGTCATGGAGATATGCCGTGCAAAGTCCGGACGGGCAGGAAACAGGGCGCCCGGCCGCCATCCTCATTGCAGGGCCCACCGCCTCGGGCAAGTCGGCGCTGGGGTCACGAATCGCGCGCGCCTTCGGCGGCACGGTGATCAACACCGATTCGATGCAGGTCTACGCCGACCTTTGCGTGCTCTCGGCGCGACCCACCGCCGAGGAGGAAGGACTGGCCCCCCATCGCCTTTACGGCAGCATCGACGGGGCGGTGAATTTCTCCGTCGGGCACTTCCAACGGCAGGCGGCCGCGCTCCTTTCGGAAATAGATGCGGGCAGTCTGCCGGTCTTCGTTGGCGGCACCGGCCTCTATTTCCGTAGCCTCGACGAGGGCATCTCGGATCTGCCGGAGGTGCCCGACGCCATCCGGCAGCAGATCCGAGCGGAGGCGGACGGACAGCCGACCGAAACGCTTCACGCCGCGCTCGCTTTGCGTGATCCCGAGAGCGCCCAGCGGCTGCGGCCCTCGGACCGGATGCGCGTGATGCGGGCGCTTGAAATCCACGCGGCGACCGGCCGCTCCATCGGCTCGTTTCACGAGGCGCGTGTGCCGGGCCCGCTCGCCGGGAAGCCGCTGCTGAAGCTCTTCCTCGCCACCGAGCGCGAGGCCCTGCGCCAGCGCATCGACGCGCGATTCGTGACGATGATGGAGCAAGGCGCGCTCGACGAGGTCGTTGCGCTCCGGGAGCGGCATCTCGATCCGCTGCTACCGGTGATGCGCGCCCACGGCGTGCCGGGGCTGATCGCCTATCTCGATGGGACGATCTCCCGCCAGGAAGCGATCCAGCGCGGCCAGGGCGATACCCGCCGCTACGCCAAGCGCCAGTTCACATGGTTCCGCCACCAGATGGGGGAGGATTGGCATTGGACCACGCCGGAGGCAGCGTGGTCCCAGGTCGAGGCCCGGCTCAGCGCTCCAGCCGGGCGATGAGGGACGAGGTGTCCCAGCGCTTACCGCCCATGGCCTCAACCTCGGCGTAGAACTGGTCGACCAGCGCCGTCACCGGCAGGCGGGCGCCGTTGCGGCGCGACTCGGCGAGCAGGATGCCGAGATCCTTGCGCATCCACTCGACGGCGAAGCCGAAGTCGAATTTGTCCGCGTTCATGGTCCGGCCGCGATTCTCCATCTGCCAGGAGCCGGCCGCGCCCTTGGAGATCACGTCGAGCACGGCATCAATGTCGAGGCCGGCGCGCTTGCCGAAGTGGATCGCCTCCGAGAGCCCCTGCACCGCCCCGGCAATGGCGATCTGGTTGACCATCTTGGTGAGCTGGCCCGAACCGGAAGGCCCGAGCAGGCGGCAGGACTTGGCGTAGGCCATGATGACCGGCTCGGCCTCGGCGTAGGTCGCCTCCTCGCCGCCGCACATGACGGTGAGCACGCCGTTCTCCGCGCCGGCCTGACCGCCGGAGACCGGGGCGTCGATGAAGCGAAGCCCGGCCGCGTCCGCCGCCGCGGACAATTCGCGGGCGACCTCGGCCGAGGCAGTGGTGTGATCGACGAAGATCGCGCCCTTCTCCATGCCGGCAAAAGCACCGTCCGCGCCGAGCACCACCGAGCGCAAATCGTCGTCATTGCCGACGCAGGCGAAGACGATGGCGCATCCGGCTGCCGCCTCGCGGGGTGTTGCCGCGGCGTGGCCTCCATTGGCGGCGACCCATGCCTCGGCCTTGGCACCGGTGCGGTTGAAGACGGTGACGTCGTGGCCCTTCTTCGCAAGGTGCCCCGCCATCGGCGAGCCCATCACGCCGAGGCCCAGGAACGCGACTTTCGCCATGGGATTGGTGTCTCCGGTATCCGATCGTCCAAAGGCGTGCTCTAGCCCCGCGCGCACGACATTCAAAATGCAAAGCGCAGCAGTGGCAGAGCGCTTTTCGACGAAGTGGACGCCGGCCTAAGGCAATCCGAACGGATTCGGCTCGAGTGATGGCGTTGCCGCTGCGGAGCCGGTCGGCTAGGGTCCGCCCGCCGATGCAAGACCGCGCCCGAAACCCCTATTCCGGTCTTGCCGACCACGCCTTCTGGGATCGCTCCGTCGGCTCGCTGCCGCTATTCGCCCTCGACCCGATGGCCGGCCCGCCGGTACCGGATGGGTTCCGGCTGACGCGGCAGACCCGAATCGCCACGGCGGGTAGCTGCTTTGCCCAGCACATCGCCGACAGGCTTCAGGCGAGCGGCTACCATTATCTCGTCACGGAAGACGCGCCCGAAGGCGTCACGCCGGACGAGGCTCGCGCCCGCGGCTACCGCCTGTTCTCGGCGCGCTACGGCAACGTCTACACCGCGCGCCAGCTGCTGCAGCTCATCGAGCGGGCCTATGGCCGCTTCACCCCCGCCGATGCAGCCTGGGAACGAGCAGACGGGCGCTTCGCCGATCCGTTCCGGCCGCGCATCGAGCCCGCGGGCTTCGTCAGCCCCGAAGCGATAGAGGCGGAGCGGCAAGAGCACTTCGCCCAGGTGCGCCGGCTCTTCGAAAGCCTCGACGTCTTCGTCTTCACCCTCGGCCTCACCGAGGGCTGGCAAGCGACGGCCGACGGGGCGGCCTTTCCGCTCTGTCCGGGCGTGGCCGCCGGCACCTTCGATTCGGAGGCCTACGCCTTCAGGAACCAGCCGGTCGAGGAGGTGATTGCGGATCTCGCCGCCTTTGCCGATGCCCTGAAGGCGGTCAATCCGCGGGCGCGCTTGATCCTGACGGTCTCGCCGGTGCCGCTTGTCGCGACCTATGAAGGGCGCCACGTGCTGCTATCGACCGTGCACAGCAAGGCGGTGCTCCGGGTCGCCGCCCAGCGTCTCGCCGACACGCGCGACGATACGCTGTACTTCCCCTCCTACGAGATCATCACCTCGCCCGAGGGCGCCTTCCGCTATCTCGAGAGCGATCTCAGGTCCGTCAGCAAGGACGGTGTCGATCATGTCATGCGGGTCTTCTTCCGCCATCTCACTGAGGGCGGGGACCAAGACGCCCTGCCCGCCTCCAGCCGCAGCCTGCACGAGGCGCGCCATGAGTTCGCCCGGCAGGCCGCTGTGGTCTGCGACGAGGAATTGCTGGCAGCCGGAGGCACGCGGCCGTGGCTAGGCGAATCGTCGTCGTCGGCAACAACTGCCAAGTCGCCGTCCTTGCGGGATGCCTGGGGTTCTTTGCGCCGGATGCTGAGATCGCGTCGGTAGAGCCGGCAACCTTCGCGCAGTTCGATTCAAGCCCCGCGCGGTTGCTCGACGCAGTGCGGGACGCCGACCTGACCGTATGCTTCCCGTTCGAGGCCGGCCCGTTCGGCGAGGTGACGCCCGCGCGGATCTTCGAGATCGCCCGGCTCGTCGTGCCCGTGCCGACGATCGTCTTCCCGGCGTTCCACCCGGATATCGTCTACATCGCCCATAAGGGCGGCCTGTTCGGCTCGCCGATGGGCGATTACCACTCGGCGCTGATCGTCTACGGCTTCTCCCGCGGCTTCTCGGCCGATGAGATCGTCTCGCTGTTCCGGGCCGAGGTCTTTTCGCGCGTCGGCTATCTCGACGGTTGGTTTCCCAATCGCGACGCCTTGCTGGCGATGAGCCACGCCCACGGCTGCAACCTCGACCGCCTGTTCGCCGGGTGGATGCGCCGCGGCTGCTTCATGCACACGATCAATCATCCAAAGCTGTTCGTCCTGGCGGATCTAGCCCGCGACGCGCTTCACCGTGCTGAGATTCCGGCGCGAACGGCGGCTTGCGAGGATTATCTGCCCGATCCGCTCAGCGGCAGCATCTGGCCGGTCTATCCGGAGATCGCGGCACGGCTCGGCGTCGCCGGCAGCACGACCTTCAAGCCGCCGCTCGGCGGCCTGAACTTCCTCGTGGATGCCGCCCGCTGCATCGAGTTGCGGGCGATGGTCGAGGGATCGCTGGCGATCTACGCGCACACGCCGAAGATCGCCACGCATTGCGAACGCGTCCAGAACTGGCTCGCGAACCGGGAGATTCGAGACACGCTGGTCCCGGTCGCGGGCTGAAGAGCGTCAGCCCCCGGTCACGCTCATGTGCCGCGGCACGGCCGCCGGGCGGGCGCGCTCGATGACGAAGTCGTGGCCCTTGGGCTTGCGGGAGATCGCCTCCACGACGGCCTGCGTCACGAGCACGTCGTCGGGTGAGGCGCGCAGGGCCGCGCGGAGATCGGCCGCGTCCTCCTGGCCGAGGCACATGTAGAGCTTGCCAGTGCAGGTGAGACGGACCCGGTTGCAGCTCTCACAAAAATTATGCGTCAGCGGCGTGATGAAACCGAGCCGCCCGCCGGTCTCCTCGATCCGCACGTAACGCGCCGGGCCGCCGGTGCGGTCGGGCAGCGGGGTCAGCGTGAAGCGCTGCTCCAGGCGCTGGCGGGCGACCGACAGCGGCAAGAATTGGTCGGTGCGGTCGCCTTCGATCTCGCCGAGCGGCATGACCTCGATCAGCGTCATGTCCATGCCGAGCCCGTGAGCCCAGGTGATCATGTCGGCGATCTCGTCCTCGTTGACGCCCTTGAGCGCCACAGCGTTGATCTTGACCTTGATTCCGGCGGCCCGCGCCGCCTCGATCCCCGCCAGCACCACCGACAGGTCGCCGCGCCGGGTGATCGCACGGAATTTGTCCGGGTCCAGCGTGTCGAGCGACACGTTGATCCGGCGCACGCCGAGTTCGGCCAGTTCGGGCGCGAAGCGGGCAAGCTGGGAGCCGTTGGTCGTCAGCGTCAGCTCGTCGAGGGTGCCGCTCTTCAGGTGGCGGGAGAGCCGGCGGAACAGATGCATGATGTCACGGCGCACCAGCGGCTCGCCGCCGGTGATCCGCAGCTTGCGCACACCGCGATCGATGAACACGCCGCAGAGCCGATCGAGTTCTTCCAGCGTCAACAGATCGCGCTTGGGCAGGAACTGCATGTCTTCCGACATGCAATAGGCACATCGGAAGTCGCAGCGATCCGTCACCGAGATGCGGAGATAGGTGATCGCCCGCTGGAACGGGTCGATCAGCGGCGCCGGCCGGACCGGCGCGAGGATATCGTCGGCGGGGCCCCACATACGCGCCTCTGAACTCGACTCGGTGCCGGCATGGGTGGTTTTGTCGGCTGACAGATCCAACATCGCCATCCATATGAGGGCGGTGGCATTATCCGGCAAGCGCGGGAGCGCACGCCGGCATGAGAGCGTGGAACCGACCGTCATGAGTGAGCGCTGGCCCCACCGAGATCCGCCTGTCCGGAGACAAGCGCATTCTGACCGTCGCGTTCGATGGCGGCGGCCGCTTCGAGCTGCCCGCCGAATACTTGCGCGTGTCGAGTCCCTCAGCGGAGGTTCAAGGCCATTCTCCGGCCGAACGCAAGGTGCTGGGCGGCAAGCGCGATGTCGCAATCCTCTCCGTCGAGCCCATCGGCAACTACGCCGTGAAGCTGTTCTTCGACGATATGCACGATACGGGTATTTACGGGTGGGACTACCTGTTCGATCTCGGCCGCGAGTACCGAAATCGCTGGTCGACCTATCTGCGCGAGCTGGAGGAGCGTGGCCTCACCAGGGACCGCGTGACTAGCGCACCCGCGAAAACGAGCCATGGCAGCGGGGGCTGCGGAAGCGCCGGTTGCGGCTGCCACTGAGAACGCGATCAGATCGTGGAACGTGACGCGGGCCACGCCTGAAGGTGGCCCGCGAAACGCATCAGCTCGGCTGCTCCTCGACCTGGTCGAGATCCTCGTCGGGGATCGCATCCGGCCGATGCGGCGGGGGATCTCCGGCCGGCGGCTGCGGAGCGGGAGGCGGATCACCGATCGGCTTCGGCTCGGATTCTGATTTCGGCCGATCATTCTGTGCAGTCAAAGTTCTCTCCATGAACGCGGCGTCGGCCATCGGCGTATGATGAGGCCGAACTCGGTGCCGAGACGAGGCGGTCGATCGATTCGGACGCTCGAACCGCGACCGGGGCGCATGACGTTCGCTTACGCGGCGCCCGACGTGCTCCACTCTTTCTTCACCTCGTCCGCACTCCGATTGAGCCGGACCTGATCGCCCTCGACGGCGATCACGAAATCGAGGGGGATGTAGTGATGGAGCCCGCCCGCGTCGGCGTCGCTCTTCGTCAGCTTGATCTCACCTTTTCCGACGTGATCCACCGTGCCGACATGTCCGCCATCGGAACCGACGACGGTGGCGTGCTCGCGTATCTGGCTGGCATCGACCATGGTTGGGGCCTCCCTGTTGAGGGGAGCCAACCGGCATTACGGGGGGAGGTTCCGCGCCGGCGACCCACGCGGCTTCGGAGCCGCCTGCGACGGTCCGGCATTGAACCATCCCCCGCCCCACCCGTTGGCGTGCGATATTTCAACGGAGGTCGCTTGTGTCAGCGAATGAGTTCCAACACCGCGTCGGTCAGGACGTGAATTCCGTCGATCAGCTCAGCAGCGTCGTTATCCTCGGCTTGGCCGTGGCAGGCGGCATCGCGGCGGTCGTGCTGGATCTGCTGCTGATCGGCTGACGCCTCGCTCCCTCGGACCAAGACCGACTTGGACCACGCCCAAACGAAAAGGGCCGGCATCGCTGCCGGCCCTTTTTCATTTACATTTCGGATGAACGATCAGCGCTGGACGACGACCCGGGCGCCGACCTTCACGCGGCTGTAGAGATCCGTCACGTCCTCGTTGGTCATGCGAATACAGCCGGAGGACACCGCCGTGCCGATCGTCTCAGGCTCGTTGGAGCCGTGGATGCGGTAGATCGTGTTGCCGAGATACATGGCGCGCGCGCCGAGCGGATTCTCGATGCCGCCCTTCATGTAGCGCGGTAGGTCGGGACGGCGGCGCAGCATCTCCGACGGCGGGCGCCAATCCGGCCATTCGCGCTTCATCGTGACGGTCTGCGTGCCACCCCAGGTGAAGCCGGGACGGCCGACGCCGACGCCGTAGCGCAGGGCCTCGCCGCCGGGCTGAATGAGGTAGAGCCGGCGCTCGGTGGTCGAGACGACGATAGTGCCGGGGGCGTAGGGTCCGGAATAGGGAACCGTATCGCGCGGAATCGCGGTCATCTGCGGCACGGTCGACGCGAGCGGGTCGGCGGGCGCGCCTGGGATATCCGCCGGCAGAGCCGCGTTGGCGGTCGGCAACGTGTTCTGCGGGCGCACGCGCACCGTCAGAACCTCGGTCAGCGGCTGACGCGTGAGCGGGTCAATCTCATAGGCTGCGGCAGGGCTTGCCAGCGCGAACGTCGCGCAGGCAAGCCCGCCCAGGGCAACGACGAAACGGCGCATCAGGGCCTCTCGGGGCAGGCGAAGAACAGGGGACGCGGTGGAAGAACCGCCGCACGATGCCGTGCGGACCCTCGCCAAGGCGTAAACGCTCCCGGTTTAAAGCCAAGCTTGATTTGCAGTGCAGCACCGCTTCGGCCAGCCTCGTGACCGTGTGGCCACACTGTGGCAGCTCGGCCGTGCGGGCAAGGATTATCGTTGGTAGCCGGAACCTTGCGCGAGCGCTCCTTCGAACTGTCGAAGCGGCATCGGTGACGCGCAACGGTCAGACGTTCTGGCGGCACCGCATGCGGAGGGATGGTCCCGGCGTGCTCGGGGCTACGCCGCGTCGAGCCCCAAATCGATGATCGCCGAGCTGTGGGTGATCCAGCCGACCGAGATCAGATCGACGCCCGAGGCGGCCACGGCGCCGACGGTCTCCCGATTGATCCGGCCCGAGGCCTCGGTCACCGCGCGTCCGTCGACCATCGCCACCGCCTGCCGCAACGTATCGGGGCTCATGTTGTCGAGAAGCACCGCGTCGGCGCCGACAGAGAGCGCCTCTTCGAGCTGGGCCAATGTGTCGACCTCGACCTCGATCTTGACGAGGTGACCGGTCCGCGCGCGTGCCCGCTCGATGGCGGGAATGATGCCACCCGCGACGGCGACGTGGTTGTCCTTGATCAGCACGGCGTCGTCGAGGCCGAAGCGGTGGTTCGAGCCGCCGCCGGCGCGCACCGCGTGCTTCTCCAGCGCTCGCAAACCCGGCGTGGTCTTACGGGTGCAGACGATCCGCGCCTTGCCGTGCGGCCGCGCCGCCTCGACCAGCGAGGCTGTCGCCGTGGCGACCCCGCTCAACCGACAGAGCAGGTTGAGGGCGACGCGCTCGGCGGTCAGCACGGCGCGCGCCGGGCCGGAGAGACGGATCACGGTATCGCCCGGCGCGACGCGGGATCCGTCGGGCCGCTCGACCGAAACCGCCAGGTTCGGATCGATCAACTCGAACGCGATGGCGGCCGCGTCGGTGCCGGCGATCACCCCGTCCTGACGGGAGGCGATGACCGCCTCCATGCGCTCGCCCGCGGGCACGATGGCATCCGTGGTGATGTCGCCCGCCCGACCGAGATCTTCGAGAAGGGCGGCCCGCACCACGGGCTCCACGAGAAGGCGCGGCAGCGGCAGCAGGACGTCGTCAGGCATCGGTGAGTTCCTGAAGCGCGCACGAGGCGTCGGCTGCGGCGGGCGTGAACACGGAGTGCCGGGCCGGGAGCTGGCCGGGATGATCGCTGCGCCAGTGGGCACCGCGGCTTTCGCACCGATCGAGGGCGGAGCGAGCGATCATCAGGCCCGTGGCGGCCGCGTCGCTGCCGCGCTCGGACAGATCGGCGAGACAGGCGATGGCCTGCGACAGGCCGGCGTCGTCGCGCACCACGCCGACGCAGCGTTCCATGATGCCGCGAACCTCGGCGAGCGCCGCAGCATCCTGCGGTGGGATCGCCGGCAGCGGCGCCGGGCGATCCGTGCTGACCGGAGCCCAGGCGGCATCGATCGATTCGGCGATGCGCGGCGCGAAGGCCAGCGCTTCGAGAAGCGAGTTGCTGGCAAGCCGATTGGCGCCGTGCAAACCGGTCGAGGACACCTCGCCGCATGCCCAGAGGCCTGGCACCGTGCTGCGGCCGGCGGCGTCCACGAGGATGCCGCCCATGTGGTAGTGCGCGGCCGGCCGAACCGGGATCGGTTGGACCGCCGGATCGATGCCGGCCTCGGCGCAGAGGGCGAAAACCGTCGGGAAGCGCTGCGGCATGCGGGCGCCGAGCGGGCCGCGGGTATCGAGATAGACCGTGCGGCCACGGCCGAGCGCCTGGAAGATGCCTCGGGCCACCACGTCGCGGGGGGCGAGGTCGCCACCTTCGATCCCAGCCATCACGGGCGCGCCGTTCTCGTCGATTAGCACCGCCCCTTCACCGCGGAGAGCCTCGGTCGCGAGCGGCATCGGATCGCGGCCGGCGGCGATGGCCGTCGGGTGGAACTGAACGAATTCGAGGTCGCGCAAAGCGGCTCCCGCATGCGCGGCGACGAGCAGCCCCCGCCCGAGGGCGCCCCGCGGGTTCGTGGTCGAGGCATAGAGCGCACCGGTGCCGCCGGTCGCCAGCACCACGGCGCGGGCGGGCAAGCGGAAAGCCGCGCCGTCGCGCTCACACACGACACCGCAAACGCGGCCGTCGGCATCCTGCATCAGGCTGTGCAGGCCGGCGACGAGAATTTCGATCGAGGGTGTCGCCTGGACGGTGCGGACCAGCGCATCGAGCACGCTACGGCCGGTGGAGTCGCCCCGCGCCCGCACGATCCGGCGGCGGCTATGGGCAGCCTCCAGCCCGAGCGCCAGGGCGCCGTCCGCCTCCCGGTCGAAGCCGGTGCCGAGGGCAACGAGCCAATCGATCAGGCCCGGTCCCGCCTCGGCGACGCGTAGGGCGACCGCCGGCTCGGTCAGGCCGGCACCCGCGGCGAGCGTGTCGTCCGCGTGGAGCGAGGGCGCATCGTCCGCGCCCATCGCGGCGGCGATGCCGCCCTGTGCCCAACCCGTGGCGGTGCCGGCCCCGAGGGGTGAGGCCGTGATGAGGGTGACGGGGCGGGGCGCGAGCCGCAGGGCCGTGGCGAGCCCGGCCACCCCGGCGCCGACCACGACCACCCGGTCGGCAGGACTCCGGGCGAAGACGCTCATCAGGCGGCCTGCCGCGGTGAGACGGTCTGGGTCGGCTTCACCGCAAGCATCCGCTCGACGGCGAGGCGCGCCCGCTCGGCCAGCCCTTCCTCGACGGTAATCTCGTGCGTCATCGTCTCCAGCGCCTCACGGATGTTGCGCAAAGTGATCCGCTTCATGTGCGGGCAGAGGTTGCAGGGCTTGATGAACTCGATGTCGGGGTTGGCCACCGCAATGTTGTCGGCCATCGAGCACTCGGTCACGAGCACGACCTGGGACGGTCGCTTCTCGGTGACGTAGTTCATCATCATCGCCGTCGAGCCGGAGAAGTCCGAGGCCTCGACCACGTCTGGCGGGCATTCCGGATGGGCGATCACGGTGATGCCGGGATAACTTTCGCGCACATCGGCGATGTCGGCCGGGGTGAAGCGCTCATGCACCTCGCAATGTCCGGCCCAGGTCAGCAGCTCGACCTCCGGCACCTGCTTCTGGACGTTTTGGGCCAGGAACTCGTCCGGGATCATCAGAACCCGCGGCACCCCGAGGGCGCGCACCACGTCGGCGGCGTTGCCGGAGGTGCAGCACACGTCCGACTCCGCCTTCACCGCGGCGGAGGTGTTGACGTAGGTCACGACCGGCACGCCCGGATACTTGGCGCGCAGGGCCCGCACGTCGGCCGCGGTGATCGAATCGGCGAGCGAGCAGCCGGCAGCCATATCCGGCATCAGCACGGTCTTGCCGGGGTTCAGGAGCTTGGCGGTCTCGGCCATGAAGTGGACACCGGCCAGCACGATGACGTCCGCATCGACCCGCGCCGCCTCACGCGCCAGCGCGAGACTGTCGCCGACGATGTCCGCCACGGTGTGGAAGATCTCAGGCGCTTGGTAATTGTGCGCCAGAACCACCGCGTTGCGCTCGCGTTTCAAGCGCAGGATGGCTTCGACGTCGGGAGCCAGCGCCGGCCACTCGATCGCGGGCACATGACGGCTGACGCGCTCGTAGATGAGGGGCAGCGGGAAGGCCCGTTCGGCCGGCTCGCGAAGGGCGGATCCTGCCTCGGACATCGCGGTCTCCTTTATGCTCAAAATGAGCATTGTGCCGCCTAAGTTAGGCGCCACCCCTGCCATTGTCCAGATATGCTGAGACTGAGCATAACGATTTTGCGATGCAAAATTTTGCTGCATCTGCACACGAGCGCGCCGGCATCAGATGCAAGAAATCGCAACCCCCGTGGAGCCTAAACGGACGCAATTCATCATTTGATGCTTCTTATCAACACCTTATAGGCGCGCGCTTGATCACTTAAATCCAACGTTAACTAGCTATCGGTAATCATCAGCACCGTCATCGTAGAGAGTGCTGCGCCCAACCTCGCTCAACCGGTAGATGTGCGGCTGCCGACGAGCGAAACCGATCTGGGCAAGTCTTTCCATAATAAGTGGCAAGAAAAGTAATCGGGGGCCTTTGACGCCATGCTGTCTCTCAAGCTCGGCCGTACTGCCGCATCGTCCGCATCTGTTTCATCCGAGATCCCGACCGCCGGCCCTTCCGACGACGCGCGTCTGATCGCGGCGATTCAGCGCCTCGCCAATCGTGCCGGCTTCGACGAGACCGCCGTGCCGGGTAACGCCGTGGGTGCCGCTTTGAGCGACCTCGAGCGGGTACGGCGCAACGACCTGCGTGCCGAACGGGCCAACGTCGCCGCCGTCGCCAGGGAGGCCTCGGAAGGGGCGATCAATATCGGCTGGACGACCTACGACGTGGGCGAAGTCGCGCAATCAACGCAGACCATCGCGAGCGCGATCGAAGAGATGGGTGCCTCGATTGCCGAGGTCGCCGAAACCTCGGAGGCCGCCGGCTCCAGCGCCGCCGAGGCGCGCCAAGCGATGACGGCCTGCATGTCCGATGTCGGCAACGCCCGTTCGGCCATGGACGCGATCCGCGACCGCACCCACCAGATCGACGAGCGCCTTCAGCTTCTCCAGAACGCCATCGCTGAGATCGGCACCATGGCGGGCACCATCGCCACGATCTCGAGCCAGACCAATCTGCTCGCACTCAACGCCACGATCGAGGCGGCGCGCGCCGGTGAGGCAGGGCGCGGTTTCTCGGTGGTGGCCGCCGAAGTGAAGTCGCTCTCGGGCCAGACCGCGCGCTCGACCGAGCAGATCCGTACGTGGCTCAACACCCTCCAGGGCGAGATGAGCCAGATCGCCCGTGCCGTCGAGGAGAGCCGCGGCGCGGTCTCGACCGGCAGCAGCGTGGTCGACAGCCTCGGCACCCGCGTCGAGAGCGCGGCCGAGCGGATCGCCCGCACGAGCGAGATGAATGCGGCCCTCGCGGCGGCCATCACGCAGCAGAGCAGCGCGACGGCGGAAATTTCGAGCAGCGTGCAAAGCATCGCCGCCAAGGCAGCCAAGACCCGCACCGAGATCGAGGCCATCACAAAGCGCCTCGTGAAGGCCGAGACGCTGGCGCAGACTGCTCTGGCGGATTCGAGCGGGCTCGATCTCTACGAACTGGTGCGTCTGCCGGCCGATCTCGGCCTGTGGAAGCGCGGGCTCGCGACGATCCTGCTCGGTGCGGCCCCTGCCGATCCGGCCGCAGCGATCCTGCGAGGCAGGGCCGCCCGGCAGGCGGTGGAAGGTCTGACCTCCGATCCGGCCCGCCGGAATGCGGCGGAGGCCTTCCTGAAGGCCGAGGCGACCGCCCACGCCGAGGCCGAGCGGATGGTGAAGGCCCTGGCCCAGAACAACTGGGACGTCGGCACCCCGGCCTATCAGGCTGCGAACGCGGCGATGAAGGACATGATGACGGCCGCCGCCCGGATCATCGAGGCGGCCTGAACGCTGCGCGGCGTTGTCGCCCGGGTACTCTTACAAGCGGGCCGCCCCTGCCCTTCAGGCGGGCGCGGCCCCGGCCGCGATCAGGCGGCTTCCTCGTCGTCATCAAGCGTCGGATCGCCGGTCCAGGCCGTCGCAAAGGCGGCCAAGTGGCGCGCATCGGAGAAGGCGAGCACCGTGACCGTACGCTCCGTCGGCATGCCGCCGGGATAGGGCGCGAGAAGCACCGTCTCCTGCGAGAGGCGCGCGTCGGGCGCGTTCGCATCGATCCACGCCTTCGCCTCGGGCGTCAGCGTGGCCGGATCGGCCAGCGCCCGCGAATCGGCACGCAGCACGATGATCGTCGTGCCGAGCCCCGGATTGGAAGCCTGGATCTGCTTGATGATGTCGATCATCACCCTCTCACTTCAGATGCCGCAAATTCGCTGAGCTGCACCGTCGGCTGCGTGTCGGTGAAGTTCGGGATGTCCCCGAAGATCTCCGGCCCATCCGCAGCGGCCGCGGACTTGAACGCGTCGGCGGATTCGAAGCGCAGCAGCGCCACGACCTGATAGGGCGGCGCGCCGCCATCCGGCGTGCCGGTGCCCGTCACGACCGTGTAGTCATGCAGACCCTTCGCGGTCCAGCGTTCGCTGACCAGCGGCATGTGCTTCTTTAAGTAGTAGTCCATGTCGAAGCGGGTGCCGGCGCCGCTTGGATACATCACGCTGACGAGGATCATGGGGTCTCCTTCCACCGGCTTCTTCATCGAGCCGGCGGATCGGGAACATGTCGCGCCCGCCCGCCGGATCAAGTCTCGGGCTTCGTCAGTGCAGCTTCACCCGCGGCTCGGTGCGCCGGGTGAGCGCCCGGGCCAGGGCATCGAGGCTCGTCTTCCACCAGCCGTTCACGGCCGTCTCGTGCATCTTGTAGAGCGAACGGTACATCAGCCGGGCGAACAGCCCGGCGATGAACATGTTCTTCCCCTGGATGAAGCCCATCAGGTTGCCGACGGCGGTGTACTCGCCGAGCGAGACGAGCGAGCCGAAGTCGCGATACTTGAACGGCTTCAGCGGCCGGCCGGCAAGACGGTTGGCCATCTGCCCGTAGAGGTGCGAGGCCTGCTGGTGAGCCGCCTGGGCGCGCGGCGGGATCGGCGTCTGGGAGCCCTCCTCGACGAGGTAGGCACAATCGCCCATGGCGAAGATGTCCGGGTCGCGGGAGGTCTGCAGCGTCGCCGTGACGACGAGCTGATTGTTGCGGGTGCTCTCGAGCCCACCGAGATCCTTCAGGAAGGCCGGCCCCTTCACGCCCGCGGCCCAGACCACGAGTTCGGAGGGGATGAAACCGCCATCGGCGAGTTGGACGCCGTCGGCCCGCACCTCGGTGACGCGGGCCTGGACTCGAACCTCAACGCCGATCTTGGCAAGTTGGCCCATCACCTCACCCCGCCAGCCGCTGCGGCACTGCGGGCAGGATGCGGTCGGCGGCCTCGATCAGGGTGATCTTCAGATCCTTGGCGGGATCGATGCGGTCGAGGCCGGTGCGTGCCACCTCGCGGGTGGTGCGGTGCAGTTCCGCTGCCAGCTCGGTGCCGGTCGCGCCCGCACCGATCACCGCCACGTGGAGCTGGCCAGGGCGCACCGGACCTTCCTGGGTGTGGGCGCGCAGCATGCCGTTGACGAGGCGCTGGTGGAAGCGCAGCGCCTGCTCCTTGGTGTCGAGGGCGATGGCGTGCTCGGCGACGCCCGGCGTGCCGAAATCGTTGGTGGTCGAGCCCACCGCTATGATCAGCGTGTCGTAGGGGATGGTGCGCACGGGCGTGACCTCGCGCCCCTCGCTGTCGCGGCTGGCGGCGAGATGGATCACCCGCTTCTCACGGTCGAGCCCGGTCATCTCGCCGATGCGGTAGCGGAAGTGGTTGGCGTGGGCGTGGTGCAGGTAATCGATCGCATGATGGCCGACATCGAGCGAGCCGGCGGCGACCTCGTGCAGCAGCGGCTTCCAGATATGGGTGCGCGCCCGGTCCACCAGGGTAATGTGGGCCTTGCCGCGCTTGCCGTACTTGTTGCCGAGCTTGGTCACCAGTTCGAGCCCGGCGGCCCCTCCCCCCACCACGACGATCTTGTGCTGATCCGTGACCGATTCGCTCGGAACCATCCTCGCCCCACTCGCGTCGCAGGCCGCCTCGCTCGGCAGCCTTTCAGTTTGGAATGATCTTACATCGGTAACTGTGAAAGGACCCACACGTTCGCAGCGTGTCTGGAACGCAAATCCAGCATTACTGAACGGACGGTTTCGTAAAATTTTCTTTCCATCAAGAAGCAGGCGCGCCGGGCTGCCGCAGGGGATGGGCGCGGGCGACGGCATCGAGCGCCAGCACTTCCTCGCTGATGCGCTTCACCGTCGGATAGGCTGCCGTGTCGATCCCGAAGATGCCGGTGCCGACCCACAGGCTGATAAGGCACAGGTCGGCGTGGCTCACCGCGTCGCCCTGGCAGAATCGGCCCGTACCGGCCTCCTTCGAGAGCCGGGTTTCCAGCGTCTTCAATCCGGTGTTGAAGGCGTTGCGCAGGAATTCCAGCATCCGCTCCCGCGGCAGGCCGTAATTCTCCATCAGGAAGGTGCGCACCCGCGGCACGTAGAGGGGATGGGTGTCGCAGGCGACGACCTGGGCCAGCGAACGGGCACGGGCCCGCGCCCGCGGCTCGTCGGGCAGCAGCGGAACGCCGGGCCGGGTCTCCTCCAGATAGTCGAGGATCGCGAGCGACTGCGTCAGCGGCGGTCCGTCACCATCGAACAGCGCCGGCACCGCGCCCTGCGGATTGATCGCGAGGAAGTCGGGCTTGTGCTGGTCGCCGGCATCGAGGTCGAGGAACACCTCCTCGTAGGCGATGCCCTTGAGGTTGAGGGCGATGCGCACGCGGAAAGCCGCGGCTGAGCGCCAGTTGCCGTACATCTTCACGAGGCCGTCTCCCCCTTTTGTCGTCCAGCCCTTAGCGGCCGTTTAGGATGCTTCACAGAACGCCCGGCCTCCGACCGTCTCGCCTTGGGCACGACGGTGCGGCGGGCGGTCGGAGCGAGACACTCAGAAGGCCTGAAGCGTCAGTTCGGTGTGCTCCACCTGGGGCGGAGCCTCGAAATAGGGAGAGACCATCGCCCGGTAGTCCTTCCAGGCCTGCGATCCGGTGAAATCCTTGGTGTGTGCCTCGAGCGTATCCCACTCGATCAGCAGGCGGTAGCGCTGCGGCTTCTCGATCGAGCGGCGCACCGCGAAGCTGCGGCACCCGGCAGCGGCCCGGAAAATCCCGGCGGCCTTCGTGATGCCGGCTTCGAATTCGGCTTCCGAACCGGGCTTTACGTCGATCTGTGCGATTTCGAGGATCATAGAGCGTCATTTCCCAGCCGGCCCGCCGCGTCGATTGGGGCGGAGCGTTCGATGGTGAGGGAATAGCGGATGCACTGACAAAGCGTCGAGCTACGGCCGACGCCTTGGCCCCTCTTCGTCTTGTTTGCTTCGGTACGGTTGCCGGAACCACTTGCTCAACAAAAAAGCCCCTCCCTTGCGGGAGAGGCTTTCAGGCAGCGCGAACGGAGGAGGCGCTTAAGCCGCCAGAGACCGCAGCACGTAGGGCAGGATACCGCCGTTGCGGAAGTATTCCAGCTCATCGAGCGTATCGATCCGGCAGGTCAGCGGGACCTCCCGCTTCGAGCCGTCGGCGGAGGTAATTTCGGCGGTCAGCGTCTGGCGCGGCTTCAGCTCACCGGACAGCCCCTTGATCGTCACGGTCTCGTCGCCCTTGAGGCCGAGCGATTCCCAGGATTCCTCGCCCTGGAAGACCAGCGGGACCACGCCCATGCCGACGAGGTTCGAGCGGTGGATGCGCTCGAAGCTCTCGGCGATCACGGCGCGCACGCCGAGGAGCTTGGTGCCCTTGGCCGCCCAGTCGCGGGACGAGCCGGTGCCGTATTCCTTGCCGGCGAAGACGACCAGCGGCGTGCCCTCCTCCGCGTAGCGCATCGCGGCGTCGTAGATGTACATCCGCTCGCCGTCGGGCTGGTGCAGCGTCCACCCACCCTCGACGACGTTGCCGGCCTCGTCCCGCACCATCTGGTTCTTGATGCGGATGTTGGCAAACGTGCCCCGCATCATCACCTCGTGGTTGCCGCGCCGGGTGCCGTACTGGTTGAAGTCCTGCACCCGCACCTGATGCTCCTGCAGGTACGCACCGGCAGGCGAAGCCGCGCGGATGTTGCCGGCCGGCGAGATGTGGTCGGTGGTGATCGAATCGAGGAACAAGCCGAGGATGCGCGCGCCCTCGATGTCGGTGATCGGGTCGGGCGTCTTGGTCATGCCCTCGAAATAAGGCGGGTTCTGCACGTAGGTGGAGCCCCCATCCCAGGCGAAGGTCTCGGCCTCGGTGACCTCGACGCCCTTCCAGTTCTCGTCGCCGCCGAACACGTCGGCGTAGCGGCTCTTGAACAGCTCCGAGGTGATGTTCTCCTCGATGAAGCGGTTCACCTCCTCCGAGGACGGCCAGATGTCCTTCAGGTAGACCGGCTTGCCGTCCGAACCCTGGCCCAGCGGCTCCGTGGTGATATCGATCTGGAGCGAGCCGGCGAGCGCGTAGGCGACCACCAGCGGCGGCGAGGCGAGGTAGTTCGCCCGCACGTCCGGGTTCACGCGGCCCTCGAAGTTGCGGTTGCCGGAGAGCACGGCGGCGGCGACGACGTCGTTGTCGTTGATTGCCTTCGAGATCGGCGCCGGGAGCGGGCCCGAATTGCCGATGCAGGTGGTGCAGCCGAAGCCGACGAGGTTGAAACCCAGCGCGTCGAGGCTCGCCTGGAGGCCGGACTTGTCGAGATACTCGCCGACGACCTGGCTGCCGGGGGCGAGCGAGGTCTTCACCCACGGCTTCGAGGTCAGGCCCTTGGCGACCGCGTTGCGGGCGAGCAGGCCGGCGCCGATCATCACGCTCGGGTTCGAGGTGTTGGTGCAGCTCGTGATCGCGGCGATCACCACGTCACCGTGGCCGATGTCGAAGTTCGTGCCCTCGACCGGGTAGCGCCGGGCGATGTCGGCCGCTCGTCTGAACTCCTTTTCCATTGAGTCGGCGAAGCCGGCCTTGGCGCTGTCGAGCAGCACCCGGTCCTGCGGGCGCTTCGGGCCGGCGAGCGAAGGACGCACGGTGCTCATGTCGAGTTCGAGCGTGTCGGTGAAGACCGGATCGGGGGTCTTGGCGTCGCGCCACATGCCCTGCGCCTTGGCATAAGCCTCGACCAGCGCGATGCGGTCGTCCTGCCGGCCGGTGACCTTCAGGAAGTCGATGGTCTTCTGATCGATCGGGAAAAAGCCGCAGGTCGCGCCGTATTCCGGCGCCATGTTGGAGATGGTGGCGCGGTCGGCGACCGGCATGTCGTCGAGGCCGGGGCCGTAGAACTCCACGAACTTGCCGACCACGCCCTTCTTGCGCAGCATCTGCGTGACGGTGAGCACGAGGTCGGTCGCAGTGGTGCCCTCGGGCAGCTTGCCGGACAGTTTGAAGCCGATAACCTCGGGGATCAGCATCGACAGCGGCTGGCCGAGCATCGCCGCCTCGGCCTCGATGCCGCCGACGCCCCAGCCGAGCACGGCCAGACCGTTGACCATGGTGGTGTGCGAATCGGTGCCGACGAGGCTGTCGGGATAGGCGATCTCGGCGCCGTCCTCGGTCCGGGTCCAGACCGTCTGAGACAGGTATTCGAGGTTCACCTGGTGGCAGATACCCGTGCCCGGCGGGACCACGGAGAAGTTATCGAAGGCCGACTGGCCCCATTTCAGGAAGGTGTAGCGCTCGCCGTTGCGGGCGTATTCGAGGGCGACGTTGTCGCCGAGCGCCTTCGGGGTGCCGAACTCGTCCACGATCACCGAATGGTCGATGACGAGATCGACCGGGACCAGCGGATTGATTTTTTGGGGGTCGCCACCGAGCGCGACCATGGCGTCACGCATCGCGGCGAGATCGACGACGGCCGGAACGCCGGTGAAGTCCTGCATCAGGACGCGGGAAGGGCGGAAGGCGATCTCGGTCTCGGCCCTGCCCTGGTTGCCGAGCCACGCGACGGCGGCCTCGATATCGGCCCGCTTCACCGAGCGGTCGTCCTCGAAGCGCAGGAGGTTCTCGAGGATGACCTTCATCGAGAACGGAAGGGCGGTCGAATCGGCCAAGCCGTTCTTCTCCGCCTCGGGAATCGAGTAGTAGGTGTAGGTCTTGCCGCCTGCTTGAAGCGTCTGGCGAGCTTTGAAGCTGTCGAGGAATGCCACGGCGAGTCGGGTCCTGAGCTGGCGTTAGCGAACACGGAGCAGGCATAACCTGCGCCACGAGAGGTGTTCGGCCGGAGACGCTCCAAGGAGCGCGCGCCGCCCCGGGGGTGCCCGGGTAGCGAGTGCCCTCGGGGAACTCCCGGCGGCCGGGAGGCCCGCGAATGACACTCAGGATGGTGCGCGAGGGGCGATTTGGACGCCCTGGAATGATCGCGCGGCGCAGCCTGAGCCGGTCTATAGAACGTTTCGAAATTGGCCGCTACTGGCCCGATGACACAGGCGCGCGACTGATATTGCGGTCCCGCCCTACCGACGCGTCCGGCGGCTGTCCGCGCCCAAGACGTAGCAGTGGCGCACTGCGTCCCAGAACGCTGCGCGTTGGTCCGGCGTCAGGCTTGCGAGTCGGGCTTCCACTTGCGTGCGCCCGGCGATCGCGGCGGGATCGCGGGCCATAGCCGCTTCGGACGGGTGGAGCGGGGCCTGCGGGGCCGTCTCGGCATCCATGGTCGCCCATCCTGCGAAACTGCCATGTGGCATCACCGAATCAATGCGCCAGCGGCCCGAGCGGTTCGCGCGCCGCCGAACGATCCGCTATAGGCCGCACGAGACCGGCCTCTCCGCCCGCGAGATGTCCCGGTTTCCCCTCGCGCTAAGCGAGGAGATCCGACAGCCAGGACCGGGACGAAGCGTGCGGACCTCTCCCTCATCGAAGGCCGATCCGTGCGGTTGATCGTCGAGAATCTGGCCTGCCGCCGCTCCGGACGCCGCATCTTTTCCGGCCTTTCCTTCGTGCTCGGACCCGGCGAAGGCCTGATGGTCACCGGGCGCAACGGCGCGGGCAAATCGAGCCTGCTCACGATGCTGTCCGGCCGCCTCAAGCCCGATGCCGGCACGATCCGCGCCGAGGGCATCGGCGAGGCGAACCTGCCGGAATGCCTTCACGTGGTCGGGCACCGGGACGGATTGAAATCGGCGCTGACCGCCGCCGAAAATCTCGAATTCGCCCGCGATCTTCTCGGCAATCCCGCCGCCTCCCCCAAGGCGGCCCTGGAGGCGATGGGCCTGCCGCATGTCGCACGGTTGCCGGTCGGCTATCTCTCGGCGGGGCAGCGGCGCCGGGTGGCACTGGCGCGCCTCCTCGTCTGCCGCCGCCCGCTCTGGCTGCTCGACGAGCCGACCGCCGCTCTGGACCTCGCCTCGCAAGGGGTTCTCGCGGGGCTGATGGGACGCCATCGGGCCGAAGGAGGGCTCGTGGTTGCTGCAACGCACCAAGCCCTTGGCCTGGAGGATGCCCGCGAGCTGCGCATCGGACCGGCGGCACCCGAGGCCGTCTCTGAAGCGGCGTTCGAGGCGGAGGATTGTCTATGATGCGCGCCTTCTCCGCCCTCCTCGCCCGCGATCTGAAATTGGCCGCCCGGGTTGGCGGCTCGGGCGCCCTCTCGCTCGTCTTCTTCCTGATGATCGTGGTGCTGGTGCCCTTCGCGCTCGGGCCCGACATGAACCTGCTGTCGCGGATCGGCCCCGCGATCCTCTGGCTCTCGGCGGTGCTGGCCACCCTGATCGGTCTCGACCGGCTGTTTCAGTCGGACGAGGAGGACGGCTCTCTCGACCTGATGACGGGCGCGGCCGTGCCGTTGGAACTGGTGGTGCTGGCCAAGGTTCTGGCCTCCTGGCTCACGACCGGCCTGCCCCTGGCGCTCGCTTCGCCGCTGTTCGGCTTGCTGGTGGCACTCTCCCCGAAAGCCATGGGTGCCACGGCCTTGACGCTGGCCCTGGGCACGCCGGCTTTGGCCTTCATCGGCGCGGTCGGCGCGGCGCTGACCGCTACCATCCGTCGGGGCGGCCTGATCCTGGCCATCATCGTGCTGCCGCTGATGGTCCCGACCCTGATCTTCGGGGTCTCGGCCGCGGAGGCTGCCTTGGGCGGCACGGTGCCGTTCACGACCCCGCTGACGGTGCTGGCCGCCCTGAGCCTGATCGCGGCGGTGGTCGGTACCCTGGCCGCCGCCGCGGCTTTGCGCTGGTCGGAATGAACCGGGCGCGGCGCTCGGGAGGTCGCGCCTCGGTTCGCCGGATCTACTTATCGCAGCCGATGCAGATCCCTGTGTCGATCTTGTCGTCCTTCTTCTCCATGGCGGTCTCGCGGTCGGGATTGCCCGGGTCGCGCCGCACACCGCCCGCCCCGGCCGGCGGCATGGTCTGGCCGACGGCAGAGGTGTTCGGCGCGTAGATGGTCGAAGCCGGACCACCGCCGGTCCCGGTCTGCGCTGGCCTTTGGGCGGCAGCGGATGTGGCGAGGGCCGCGACCAGAACCGCGGCAAACGACAGACGGGTGATCATCGGCAAACTCCCTTGGAGTTCGAACGCACTAGACCCTTGAGGGTTCACGCGGGTCCATCGCCGGAGATCGGCCTCACATCGGTTGCGCGTATCGCTCTCGCAGGATCAGGCTCGGCAGCGCTTCGCGAAGCTCAGTCCGGCCAGCAGATCGTTGCTTCGCGCAAGCCCATCAACTGGGCCGCGCCGAGCCCGAACGAAGGGGAGGCGTCGAACACCTCTCCCGCCACGCTCACCTCGCAGGCTTCGTCGAGAGCGCCACCGGCACAGAGCGCGAGGGCACGGGTGCGGCCCTGCATCTCCGCGGCCGCGACCCGGATCAGAAGCCTGCCGGCCAAGCGGACATTGCCTGCCGCATCCTCCGGCAACAGGCCGATGCAGGTGATCTCGTCGTCGGTCGCGTAGACGAGGTGGCAATGATCGAGCGTGACGCGCTCACCGACATGGTGACGGGCCGCCGCCGCGAAGGCCGCCGCGTCCGCATGCGCATCGACTGCGTGAGCCCCGGATGGAAGCAGGAGGGCGCTTAAGAAGAAAACGCATCCGATCCGCATGGAGGACCCCACCGAACGATTCCGACCGTGCAAACTTCGCAATTTGTGGGCCGGAATGGCTCAGGGGCCGGTGCGCTCTGGGATTCGGCGGCGTCAGCGGGTCTGGCCGGTCTGCGGAGCGTGGGTGTTCTGGTTGTCGGTCGGGCCGGTCCGCGTGAAGGCGAAAACGACGAGCCCTGCAAGGATCATCAGCACGACGGGAAAAGCGAACATCCAACGGGGCATGTCTGGCATCCATGAGGCAGCATTCGGACGACCGAAACCCCCGGGGGGCCGAATGGCTCCGCCGGAGCGGATGAGTTCGGAACCGAACATATGCAATGAATGCATGCCCGATCCGACGCGCCGGCGATTGCTTTGTGCACTGCAACCTGAGAAATCATGGCCATGCCGGATCGCGATGGCGTCGCGGTCCTGCAGCCCTTCTTGGGCGTTTCCTCCCTAGACTTCGGGCCGTCCTTCGGGGCGGCCTTTTTTCTTTTTGGCTGCCGTGCGGCTTTGCTCGCGGCAGGGTCCGTGTTTGTGGATCGCCCCTCACGCTGGCATCCCCAACAGCGCCGCGCGCATTGACCAGAGCGCCGCCTTGACCGTAGCTTGACCGTTGACGGTTCCCGCAAGGGATCAAAAGGGAACGCGGTGGAGGGCTTTCGAGCTCGATCCCGCGGCTGCCCCCGCAACTGTGAGCGGAGAGTCCTTCATCACCACGTCACTGGGCATGCCTCGCCTGGGAAGACGATGGAGGGCGACGACCCGCGAGCCAGGAGACCTGCCGTCAGCCGTGGTCACACGCGAGCCATGCCGGGCGGGGTGTCCCAGCAGGTGTCGAGACGCTGAAGGCCCATGGCCGGCAGTGGATCGGCCTCGGTCGCGGTGACGTGCCACCGTCGCTGCCGAGGCATCGTTTCCATCATGTTCCCCTTTCACCGCCGCTTCTGCGGCCGGTCCCTCCTGTCCGCCGTCGCCGCCCTGCCCCTCACGACGTCCGGTCCGGTTCGGGCCCGAGCACTCCTGACACAACTCGATGAGATCGCGGTGCAAGGCGGTGCCCGGATCGGCCTGCCCGCCAATGTGCCGGCCGACGCCGTCGGCACGGACGCCGCCGCAGCCCTGCGGACGCCGAGTCTGACGCAGTCCTCACCGGTCGGCCTCAACCTGCGCACGCCGTCGCGCTCGGCGAGCCGGCTCGGTCTCACGCCGCTGGAAACGCCCGCAAGTCTCGACATCATCTCGGGCGAGACCATCCGCCTGCGCGGCCAGACCAGCGTGTTAGAGGCCGTGTCGCAGAACGGCACCGGCATCACGACCTTCGGCTCGCCGGGCAACGGACTCGGTTTCTTCACCGCTCGCGGCTTTGCCGGGCAGAACTCGATCCAGACTTTGTTCGACGGAACCCGGCTCTATGTCGGCGCCAACACCGTCACCTTCCCGTTCGATACGTGGAACGTGGAGCGGATCGAGGTGCTGCGCGGGCCGGCCTCCGTTCTCTACGGGGACGGAGCCATCGGCGGTATCGTCAACGTCGTCTCGAAGAAGCCGCTGTTCACGCCGCTCAACGTCGCCCGCTTCGGGCTCGGCGAGGACGGCATCGCCCGCGCGGCGGTCGATTCGACCGGGCCCATCGGCGAATCCCTGGCCTATCGTCTCAATGTCAGCGGCAACCGTGCCGGTGGCTGGATCACGCCGGAGGGCGAATTCCGCAATCTCGCGGTCTCGGGCGCGCTGACGCTCCAAGCGAATCCGGAACTCGCCTTCACGCTCAGCCACGATTTCGGCTACCAGGAACCCACCCGCTACTGGGGCACGCCGCTGGTGAACGGGCGTGTGCCCGACACCATCCGCTTCAACAACTACAACGTCCGCGATTCGAAGATCGCCTGGACCGATAACTGGACGCAGTTCCGGACGGAGTGGACCCCTTCGGCCGACGTGACGGTGCGCAACACCGCCTACCGTCTTCAAAGCCGCCGGCATTGGCGCGACGTCGAGCAGTACCGCTTCAACCCGGCAACGGGGCTCGTCGATCGCTCCGACTATCTCGAAATCGGCCACAGCCAGGAACAGGTCGGGAATCGGTTCGACGCAACGTTCCGCGGCGCCCTCTTCGGGCTGGCCAACACGTTCTCGGCCGGCTTCGACGTGAACCATGTCAGCTTCCGCCACGCCAACAACTTCACCTTCTCCGAGACGCCGACGAGCGTGCCCCTGATCGGATACGATCCCGGCTTCTTCCCGCCGGACGGGCGGGCGAGCCCGGCCTACGCCACGCGCACGAACCAAGCATCGGTCTTCGCCGAGGATCGGCTGTTCCTGACCGACCGGTTATCGTTCCTTACCGGGGTGCGCCTCGACGCGCCGCGTCTCTACCGGGAAGATCTGCGCAGCGGCGCGACCTTCGAGCGCTCGTTCCGCGCCCTCGGCTACCGCTTCGCGCTGCTCTACGAGCCGACGCCGGACACCTCGCTCTACGCGCAATACGCCACCGCGACGGATCCGGTGAACAGCCTGATCACCCTCTCGCAATCGCTGGCCGGCTTCGAACTCTCGACCGGCCGTCAGGTCGAGGTCGGCGCCAAGGGCCTCGTCTTCGGCGGCGCCGTCGAGTGGACTTTGGCCGGCTACCGCATCGTCAAGGACAACCTGATCTCGGCGGTTCCGGGCCAGCCGACGGTCTCGACGCAAATCGGCCAGCAATCCTCTCTCGGTGCGGAGGCCGCGCTCTCCTGGCTCCCCGCCCCCGGCTGGCGCATCGATGCCAACCTCGCTGTGCTTCACGCCCAGTACGACGACTTCACTCAAAATGTCGGCGGGGTTGCCGTCTCCTATGCCGGCAATCAGCCGATCAACGTGCCGGAGCAGGTGGCCAATCTCTGGGTCAATTGGGCCTTCGCCCGCGATTGGGAGGGGCGTGTCGGTCTCCAGCATGTCGGCGGAGTCTTTTCCGATTTCGGCAACACCGCGCGGCGGCCGGCCTACACGCTGGTCAATCTCGGACTCGACCATCAGGTCACCGCCGGCTCCCGCCTGTCGCTGCGGGTCTTCAACTTGTTCGACACGATCTACGCGGTCGATGGCAGCGCCGTGAACGGTGTCGGCACGGCCTGGGTTCTCGGGCGCCCGCGCTCGTTGGAGGTCGCCTACACGATCGCATGGTGAACGATGCACCGTGAGGCTTGAACACGGACAGCTGCACCTGTCGTCACCACGCCGCAGGGCCCCCGGGAAACCCCGCGGCCGTCGGGGGACTTGCCTGGCGGATAGCTCATCCTTCGCACGCCTTCGGGACGTGCAAAGGCGCCATTACGTTCAGGAGTCCTCCGATGCACCGCATTGCCTTCACCGTCACCGTTCTGAGTTGCCTCGGCTCTGGCGCGGCCGTCGCTCAGGCCGGCCCCCCGGGCCTCCCCGCGGGCCCGTTCCCGCCGGGCACGATCATCCAGCGCCAGACCAACACCACCGGCAACACCGTCGATTACATCATCGCCCCGGGCGCCACGGGCGCCGACACCATCACCACCAACTCGGCGGCCGGCGGTAATGCCGGCCAGCCGGAGCGTGCCATCCCGCAGGGCAGCGCGGGCGGCGGAAGCGGGGGCGGCAGCTCGCGCTAGGAACGGCATAGCCGAGAACGCCGGCTCGGCGCTGGGGATCACCCGGACGCGCCGAGCCGGTTCTTGATGCGGATAAGTCTCTGAGAAATCACTTAATTTCGTTGCGCAAGCGGCTCCCAATGCATCGTCGCCGGACGCCCCCGCGTTGGCCCCGCGGTCGGTCGGCAACACGTCCGACGCCACGACAGGGAGCGCGACGATGGGCCGGGCGGCAGCGATAGGTATTCTGACGGCGCTGACTCTTTTCAGCTCGTCGCTAGCGGCAGCCCGACTGAAAATGGACGACAAGGCGTCGCTATGGCCACGCGCTGGAGCCAGCGAGAAGATCGACTTCACCAACCGCGTCGGCAAATCGATGAGCACGCTCTCGCCAGGGCTCGACAGCGGCTATTTCATGCGATGCCTGGAAGAGGTCGCCAATATCGGCGACACCAAGGATCTCACACTCAGCGACATGGTGCGAACCTGCGTCTCGCTGCAGGGCAGTCGATCCGGCGCCAGCTAGTGAGAATGCGTTCGCACGCGAATCGAGGAAGTTTCCCGATCCGAAATCGCTTGAGCGCGCAGATAATTCGAAGCGTGGGAGAGTGGTGCCGCAAGAGGGATTCGAACCCCCGACCCCCTCATTACGAATGAGGTGCTCTACCAGCTGAGCTATTGCGGCGTCGCATCCGGCTCGTCGCGTTGACGCCCGATGGAATGTGCCGGGTCTTAGACGGCCGCCTTGTCCTTGGCAAGCTCTTGGATGCTGTCTGATGGCCGAGACCGCGTTGCGGTGCCACGGGGCTTGGGCGTAAGACCTCGCCAATGAACGAGCTTCTCACCTCCGACTCCCTGAAGCCGCAGGTTTCCGGGGGTCCTGCGCGACCGCCTCTCGTGCTCGCCTCGGCCTCTCCGCGCCGGCTGGCGCTGCTGCAACAGGTCGGAATTGAGCCGGACGCATTGCTGCCCGCCGATATCGACGAGACCCCGCGCAAATCCGAATCGCCTCGTGATCTCGCCCGCCGCCTCGCCCGGGAAAAGCTGGAGGCGGCTCAGGCTGCGGCGCGGCGTCGGGACGACCTGCGCGACGCCTATCTCGTCTCCGCCGACACGGTGGTCGCCGTGGGCCGCCGCGTGCTGCCCAAGGCCGAGCTGATCGACGAGGCCGCCGACTGCCTGCGGCTGCTTTCGGGGCGGGCGCACCGCGTCTACACGGCCGTCTGCATCCTGTCCCCGAAGGATCGGCGCCGCGAGCGCATGGTCGAGACTCGCGTACGCTTCAAGCGCCTGTCGAACCGCGAGATCGAGGGCTATCTTTCCTCCGGCGAGTGGCGCGGCAAAGCCGGCGGCTACGCCATCCAGGGTCTGGCAGCAGCCTTTGCGGTGAAGCTCGTCGGCTCGCACAGCGCGGTGGTCGGCCTTCCCTTGTACGAGACGATGAGCCTGCTCGAAGGTGAGGGTTTTCCCGTGCGGGGCGCCTGGGGGGCCGCGACATGAGCCAGTCGGTGAAGAGGACGGCGGCGGACAAGCCGCTGGCGCCCTGTCCGATCTGCGGCAAGCCGGCTCGGACCGAGACCAAGCCGTTCTGCTCGCCCCGCTGCGCCGACATCGACCTCGGACGCTGGCTCGGCGAGCGCTACGTCATTCCGGGGCCGGAGGAGGTAGGAGATGTCCTACCCACCCCGTTCGGACGACGAAAACCGCTCCCGCTGAGAGCGAGATCCGCACCCGGCAAAAAAGCTTCGCCTTCGATTGCGGGAAGGCTGGACAGGCCCAAAACCCTTCACTATACCCCCGCCAGCCGACGACGCAGCGCGACGCGGCGGATGCCCAGGTAGCTCAGTTGGTAGAGCATGCGACTGAAAATCGCAGTGTCGGCGGTTCGATTCCGTCCCTGGGCACCATCTTTCTGAAGAGCCCTAGAGCCTCAGAAAGTCTGTGTTTTCTGATCCGTAGAGTTGAGCCGACTGTTCCGCGGCCTTCTCTCTATTCGCTTTGCGCCGTGTATCGCTGACCCGCCGAAGGGGTCATGTCCCTGCCCCTTGTCTCAGATCACCTTACGCTTATCCGGCGCCCGCCGTTCTGCTGTCTCAGTGTAGGGGCGCCGCCGGTTGCCGTCCTTATCAGTTCCCTGAGTACTGCACGCTGCTGACAAACGGCCCCGTCGCTTGTTCGCTCATCGGTCGGCTTCTTCGGGACGCGATCTCCAGACTGTCAATGAGACCTGCGGGGATGGGCACCTCGCCGGTCCGCGTGATCCATCAGGACCGCGGCGAGCCCCCATCACCGGAAGCGTGCCGCGAGCTTGCTCGAAGCTCCGGGATCGACGCGGTGTAGCCGCTCCAGCGCGCGGATCGCGTCCCGCTCGACCGATTCACGATAGGCCGATTTCACCCGGTCCACGCGTTCGATGAGAACGTCGAGCTTTTCGAGTGGTGTCAGTTCACGAGATGCCTCGCTCGATCTTGCCAGCTCGTGGGCTGATTTTGCGGGCGGCATCGCGCCGACCTTCTCGGCGAGTTCACGGACGGCCTCGGAAATTATCCCGAGTTGCTGGCCGAAACTTCCGACTTCCTTGATGACCGCGACTTCGATCTCCGGGACGCCCTGGTAGGGTCCCGCCGAGATGTCCTGGCTCACCCCGCCGCTCAGCGGCGCGAAAAACGGAAACGTGAACCACGAGTACCAAGTCGGACTACCTGACATGACCCACCTCGCTCCGTCGCAAGCCGCGTCATGGTCGGATCGTATCGGCTAACATTCAAGTTCGCCCCTATGCCTGTTTGCACCGGCGGAATGCAGGATGGCAATTTTACCAATCCTCAGCATCGAAATGACATACCGAAGGTTAAGCATAGGTTTGAGCGATGTATCGGTGTTGAGCCGAAACAAGAGTTCGCTCACTGGCGATTGACGGTGCCAATAAGATGCAGCTGTGCGCAGACGTTGTGTGAAAGAGAAACTGCGCAGGGATATCGGAGCAATCTAATCGAAAGCAAAGAAATTTGATTTAAGAATTCACAAGTATACTATAAAATGATGGATTGAGTCGGGTAAGGTCCTATATAATTAGATAACGTGCGATTCTTAAATCTAAAGATCTAATTTATAGAAAAAAGTCCAGCTGGACGACGTTACCACTCAAAAAACGAGTCCAGCCGCGGCATCAGGCAGATCAGTGTTCCTGCCGCGCCGATCACGCCTGCCATCATCACTATCGCCGCCACCATCGGACCCCCGCGTCATCTCTTCGCAGCCATAACGCGGAAAGGGCTTGGGAAGTTTCACCGTCTGGACATGGCACGCGAGGGGAGTTCAGAGGGCCGTCACCACTTCAGGAAGCGGTCGGCGCTCGGCCGTGCGGCAACGGTGAGTGCGATCGCGCCAAGGGCGCCGATCAGCATGATAGAGGCAGCGAGAATCATAACAGTTACTCCACGACGCAGATTCAGGGACGTCTTCTGAACCAACGAGTGGGAACGATGGCGTGTGCCGTGCGGCAGATTGGCGTGCTCGGAAAGAGTTTGGACCGGAACCCGGCTGGAACGTCGGTCTCAGCTATCCCGGCCGATCCCCAACCCCCGCAGAAGATCACCGATCGGATCGATCCGAGCGGCCTGCTGCGGCTGCGTCGCGGTCGTCGCCGTGCCTGAGGCCGGCAATGCGGTGGAAGTCTCGGCAGCCAGGGCCGGCCGTACCCGCGTCGCGACCTTTGCAGCGCGGTGACGCCGCACGGCTTGCACCCGCTGGGTCGTGTCGGCCCCGGCGAGGTCGTCGGCCGCCAGGAGCGCGACCATCTCCGGTGACAGCAGCGTGAAGGTCGCGGACTTCGGCGCCGGCACGCCTGCGCTGTATCGAGGCGGATCGGCCCAGGTGGAACCTTCGGCCGCCTCGGCGCTGCTGACGATCAAGCTCCCGGCGCGCGACGATGTCGGCGCCGAATTCTGCGTTCTCACCAGAGGCGAGGTCGCGAGAAGACCGAACACCATGACGGCGGTGGTCGCGAAGACGGATCTATAGTGTTCCATGCTTGCGAAACGTACCGCCAAGGTTCTGGTTCCGGCGCTTCGAATCTGTCATCGCGAGATTCGAATCATCCACCTGCCGCGTGCCCCGGAGCCTGAAGGGGCCTCAGAGGAACGTTCCGAACCGCTCTCGCCAACCCGGCCGTCGTGCCGCGGTTTCGATCCGGCGCCTCGGCCTGCAGGCGCTTGACGCCCCCTCCGCCCGCCATGCTAGAGACCGCGCTCGACGCAAAGGGGCCCAGGGTCCGTTTGTCATCAACCACTTAAGCAGCGCTCCGACAGCATCCGGCCCGGAGCGCACTGTCCGGGCGTCGTCGCGCTTTCGCGTCGCTCGTTCGGATCGCAGCCCCTCTCGCCCCGGTGACTGTTTGAGGACCCTCCTCGATCTCCTGCGGGTGATGCGGCGACACGACCGACGGCAGCTCCTGCTGCTGGGGCTCGGGCTCGGGCTCGCCGCCCTGCTCGAAGTGGTCGGCGTCGCCTCGGTGCTGCCGTTCCTCACTCTGGTCGGCGATCCCGGCGCGGCCGCGCGAATCCCCTATCTCGCCAACCTCCGCGATACCTTCGGTCTCGCCGACGACCGCACGTTCCTGCTCGCAACCGGGTTTGCCGCGCTCGCCGCGATCCTGCTGACCAGCGCAGTGAATGCCGCCTTCGCCTATGCGCAACTCCTGTTCGCCCACATGGTCGGCTATGGTTTTGCCCGGCGCCTGCTCGCCCGCTACGTCGATCGCGAGCGCCTGTTCTTCGCGCATGCCAACAGCGCCGAACTCGCCAAGAACGTGCTGAGCGAGACCGACCGCCTCGTCGTCGGCGTGCTCACCCCTGCCATGGTGATCGCCTCGCGCGGTGCCTCGGCACTGGCGGTGGTGATCTTCCTGATCGCCTATCAGCCCCGGCTCGCACTGATCCTCGGCGGCGGCTTCGGCGGGCTCTACGTCGCGATCTATGTCGTGATGCGGGCCCGCCTCTCGCGGCTCGGCACCCGCGCGGTGGCGGGCAACGAGGGCCGCTACCGTGTGGTGCAGGAGACCTTCGGCGCGCTGACCGAACTCAAGCTCTACGGTCGGGCCGAGACGTTCACGAGCAGCTTCGATGCGCCGGCGCGCTCCTACGCCCACGCCCTCGCCTCGAGTCTGGTCACCGGGCAGTTGCCGCGCTTCGTCATCGAATCGCTTGCCTTCGGCGGCGTGATCGCCGTGGTGCTGTTCGCGCTGACGCAAGGGATCGACACCGCCGGCATGCTGCCGCTGCTCGGCCTGTTCGCCTTCGCTGGCTACCGCATGCTGCCGGCCTTCCAGAACATCTTCACCTCCGTCTCGCAGTTGCGCTTCCACCTGCCCGGCGTGCGCTTGATCGTCGATGCCTTGGCGGGGGAGCGGGAGCCCACGCTCCGCACGGCCGAGCGCTTGCCCTTCTCGCAGGCAATCCGTCTGGAGGGCGTCGCGTTCGACTACGAGCCCGGTCGTCCGACCCTGCGCGGCATCGACCTGACGATCACCGCTCATACCACCGTCGGCCTCGTCGGCCGCACCGGCTCGGGCAAGTCGACGCTGGTGGGCCTGATCCTCGGCATTCTCACGCCGACGCGGGGACGCATTCTGGTCGACGGCCATCCGCTCGATGCCGACAGCCTGCCGGCTTGGCAGAACCGGATCGGTTACGTGCCCCAGGACGTCTTCCTGATCGACGGCAGCATCGCGCAGAACATCGCTCTCGGCATCCCGCCGGACAGCCTCGACCGGGCAGCCGTGGAGCGCGCCGCGCGGCTCGCGGGCGCGCACGATTTCGTCGCAGCCCTCTCCGCGGGCTACGACACCGGCGTGGGCGAGCGCGGTGCCCGGCTCAGCGGCGGCCAGCGCCAGCGTATCGGCATCGCCCGCGCGCTGTATCACGACCCCGATGTCATCGTGTTCGATGAGGCGACCAGTGCGCTCGATGGCGAGACCGAGGCTTCGGTGATGGAGGCGCTCGGCGCGCTGGGCGGCACGCGCACGATCATCATGATCGCCCACCGCCTCACCTCGCTGCGCCGGGCCGATACGGTCCACGTCGTCGAGGACGGACGGATCGTCGCCTCGGGGCCGCTATCGCAGGTGATCGCGGATCCCGCTGTCTCGTCCCCGCCTGCGGACGTCGTCGTGGCCCCGGCCCGGTAGCGGTTCCGCCCCGGCCCGGCTATCGCTTCGAAGCGAAGCAGACGCTTGGGGGGCGAGGGCAATGGACGGGACGGTCGAGATCCGTGCGGATGACGGCAGCACGGCGCGGATCGCGCTGCACGGCGCCGAGCCGGTCTCCTGGCAGGTCGAAGACCACGAATATCTCTGGAGCGGCGATCCGGAGCACTGGAACCGCCATGCGCCCTGGCTCTTCCCCGTCGTCGGCGCCTCGTCGGGCGGCAGCGTACTGGTGGATGGCCGGCGCTACCCGATGGCCCAGCACGGCTTTGCCCGCGATTTGCCTTTCGCGGTTGTCAGCCAAAGCGCGGACGCGGTTTCCCTGCAGCTAACCGACAGCGCGGCGACGCGGGCGCACTACCCCTTCCCGTTCCAGTTGACGATCGACGCCCGCATCGCAGCGAAGTCCCTCGCCTTCGAGATCCGGGTCGAGAATCCGGGCGAGGCTGCCCTGCCCTACGCCCTCGGTTTCCACCCGGCCTTTCCCTGGCCGTTTGCCGGGGGGGAGCGTCGCGCCGATGGCGGCTACGCGGTTCTGTTCGAGGAAGCGGAACGGCCGTTCGTCCCGGAGGTCGGCGCGGGTGGGCTGCTGGTGCGCAGCGAGCGGGAACTGATCCTCGACGGCGCGCGCCTCGACCTCGATCCCGACCTCTTCAGCGAGGCCCTGGTCTTCCTGAACGCGCGGAGCCGGGCGATGCGTTTCGTGTCGCCGAGCGGCCGAGCCATCGCCATGCGGATGGAGGACTTTCCCCATCTCGCGGTCTGGACCAAGCCGACGGCGCCATTCCTGTCGCTGGAAGCCTGGACCGGACACGCCGACTGGGCCGGCTTCGAAGGCGCTTTGGAGAATCGCGATTCGCAGCGCCTACTGGCGCCGGGCGCGAGCGCCCGGCACGGGATCGCGCTGGCGATCGAGGGGTGAGCCTGAGCGTACTTAATCGACGGCGATGATGACGTCGGAGCTCTTGATCACGGCATAGGCTTCGCCGCCGACCTTCAGCCCCAGCGAATCGACCGATTCGTTGGTGATGGCCGAGGTGACGATCTGACCGTTGGCGATCTCGATCTTCACATGGGCCGTGGTCGAGCCCTTCTCGACCGAAACCACCTTGCCCTTGAGGACGTTGCGCGCGCTGAGCTTCATCGACGGGTGTCTCCGCTGTTGAGATGGCCCTCCCTGCCCCAGCGGCAGCAGGCCGGCAAGCGAAGACGAAATGCTGTCCCCTCACGCTTCGGGGAAGTCGTCCTCGTCGGGATCAGCCTCTTCGGAAACGCGGCGGCGGCAGCCCCATTCGGCGAGCCGCGCGTTCATCTCGTCGAGAACGAAGTGGCGGGCGCTGTCACGGTCGTAACCCTCGTCGAGGAGGTCGTCGTACTCGGTGAAGCTGTGCCGGGTGAACGCCGTCAGGGCGAGCCAAACCGCGGTCTCCGGCACCGCGCCGCGCAGGCCGGGACTGCGCAACGCCCGGTCCAGCACCGCTTCCGCCTCGAAATCCGGAAGGCGCGGCGCGAGACGGGCCAACGCCTCGGCCAGAACCGCGCGGCGGTCCGTCGGCGGCGCGGCATGGCTCGGACGGTCCGGGCTCCCTGCCCTCTTCATGCGACGGTCTCGCCTCGATCCAAGATACGAAAAAGGCGGAGCCTTGCGGCCCCGCCCTTTGCACCAGCGAAAATGAAACGCCTTAGCGCTTCGAGAACTGGAAGCTGCGGCGAGCCTTCTTGCGGCCGTACTTCTTGCGCTCGACGACGCGCGGGTCGCGGGTCAGGAAGCCTTCGCGCTTGAGCGAGGAGCGCAGCTCCGGCTCATAGTAGGTCAGCGCCTTGGACAGGCCGTGGCGCACGGCGCCGGCCTGACCGGAGAGACCACCACCCTTCACCGTGACGGTGATGTCGTACTGATCGACGCGAGACACGATCTCCAGCGGCTGGCGCAGGATCATGCGCAGCACCGGACGGGCGAAGTAGGTCTCGACCGGGCGGCCGTTGACGACCACGGTGCCGTTGCCGGGCTTGATCCAGACGCGGGCGACCGCGTCCTTACGCTTGCCGGTCGCGTAGGCGCGGCCCTGGGCGTCCAGCTTCTGGACGTGGACGGGCGCCTCGTTCTCGGGGTTGCTCGTCTGGGTGTTCGCCCGATTGAGGTCGGCGAGGGACTGAAGGGTCGCCATAATCAAGCGCTCACGTTCTTACGGTTGAGGGAGCCGACGTCGAGCGCCTGCGGCTGCTGGGCCTCGTGGGGATGCGCGGCACCCTTGTAGACGCGCAGGTGGCCGAGGATCTGGCGGAAGAGCGGGCCGCGCGGCAGCATGCGCTCCACGGCCTTCTCGACCACGCGCTCGGGGAACCGACCCTCGAGGATGAACTTGGCCGAGCGCTCCTTGATGCCGCCCGGATAGCCCGTGTGGTGGTAGTAGACCTTCTGGTCGTACTTGCGGCCGGTGAACTTCACCTTGTCCGCATTGATGACGATGACGTGGTCGCCGCAATCGACGTGGGGCGTGTAGGCGGGCTTGTGCTTGCCGCGCAGACGCATCGCCACGATCGAAGCGAGACGGCCCACGACGAGGCCCTCGGCGTCGATCACGACCCACTTCTTGTCGACGTCGGCAGGCTTCAGCGAAGTGGTCTTCATGGCCGATTCCCGTGCCGGTGACGTTGGAAACAAGGCGCCGCCGCGTCGGGTGAGGACGCAGCGGCGTACGGCTGGGTCACTAGGGGGATTCTGTGTCTTCGTCAAGGCAGACGAAGAACGCCTCGAAGAGAAAAGCGCAATCCGTGGAAGGCTTTTGCGGATGCGGTAATTAGATACCGCATGTGGTTTGCCGTCTCGGCGTCCGTTGTTCCAATGGGATTGCGACGAGCGCGAACGAAAAAGCCCGCCACGGACGGAGCCGGGCGGGCGGAGTTTGGAGATTCGTCCAGGCTTACCTGGAACATAAGATTGACGGGCTAAAATGCCGTTTTAATCCGCCCGGTGCGAAAAAAACTTCATAGCGCGCTCGGGCCACCGGATTCGCCGGGTAGGGCGTCGATCGTGAGGCGCCTTGGTCAGGCCGCGCCGGCATGCGGAGCCGGCTCCTCCGTTGAGATCGCATCGACCGTGCGCTCCATCGGCTCCGGGCCTCCGTCGGCGCGATCGATACGGATCTCCATACCGGTCGGCTGCATCTCGCCGTAGGGCGTCGAAAAGGCGATTTCGGCGGCATCCCGCCCGATGCCGATGCGCACGAGACCGTCGAGATGGGCTTGGCGCGTCGCGTCGAACAGCCACCAGCGCCCATCGAGATAGGCTTCGAACACGGCGTGGAAGTCGCTGGGCACGAGGCCGTAGGCGTAGCAGCTCACGAACCGGGCGGGGATGCCGAGCCCGCGGCAGAAGGCGGCGCCGAGATGGGCGAAGTCGCGGCACACGCCGGCACGCATCAGCAGGCTCTCGTCGGCCGTCGTCTCGCCGTCGCTCGAACCACGCCGATAGGCGATGTTGTCATGGATCCAGTTGCAGATCGCATTGACGCGCTGATGGCCCTTCGGAAGGTCGCCGAACTCGGCTTGGGCGAAGGCGGCGAGCCGGTCCGACGAGACGAAACGGCTCGGCAGCAGGAAGGGGAGGATGTCGAGGGGGAGTTCGGAGACGGGCGTCTCGGAAATCGTCGCCGGATCGGCCCGCACGACGGCCAGATCCACCTCGGCATTGTATTCGAGCGAGAACGGGCCGGGCTGCACGTTCACGCCGAGATAGCGGTTCTTGAGGTCCGGCGTGACGTACACGCGCCGCGCCAGGTCCGGCGCGAGGGTCAGGCTTTCGCGGGCGATGTCGAGGCTTCGCAATTTCGCGACCTCGACATTGAAGATGAAGGTGGTGGGCGCCTTGACCTGATAGGCAAGACTGCAACCGAGCTTGAATCGCACGGGGACGGCTCCGAATTTTGCGGGAAGACGCCCCGTTCGAGCGAGGCGTTTTGCCGCAAACGCGCAGAGATCCGTTCGGCTCCGCTTTCAGGCTGCTTGTTTTTTGCGCTGCAGCAGAAGCACGGTCAGCGAGCGCACGCCCTGCGCCCCGTGGATCAGCACGCCCTCGATGTCGGCCGTGGCGGACGGACCCGTATGGAGCACGGCATAGGCCGCCTGTCCGAAGTCCGGACGCTTGTAGGCAGCCTGAATGTTCACTAGGATGTCGGCCGGGTCGAGCAGCACGATCAGGTGCTGGGCGAGATAGGCGACCGCGTTCACGATCAGGTCGTCTTGTGTGAACAGCACCGAGCCGGTCTCGGCGACGCCGAAGCGCGCGCGCACCACCGCCACGTCGACATCATTGACCTCGGTCGGCTTGGCGACAGCGGCGAGGTCACGATTCCCCGAGAATTCGGGCACGGCGGAGGCGATCACCGCCGCCCCGTCCAGACGCGCCCGCACCGGGGCGAAGGGATCGGACGGGCCGCCCGCACGCTCGACGCGCCCGCCCATCTTGCCCAGACGCTCGGCGAATTCGGCGACGAGATCGTCCCCCACCAGCGGCGCGAAGGTCGGCACCTCCGGCAGCGGAAAGTCGCCGGCCGGGCGGTTGGCCTTGAGCCGGCCGAGGATGGCCTCGCGGGCGCTCACGCGTCGCTCCCCTTCTTCATCCGGTTCTGGCGGTACCACGCGTGGAAGCTCTGGCGCGGGGCGTGGGGCATCTCGCGCTTCTTCCCCCAGGTGTTGGCCGGGTTGTAGACGGCAAAGCGCGGCAGGACGCGCAGGGCCGAGTCGGCGGTCTGGATCGCGGCGCGATACGCGGCCGGGCGGCTCAGCACGGCGCCGGCGGCCTTCATCATGCCCTGCTTCAGGAGCGGGATCTGGTGCTCCTCGGCCAGCACCTTGCGCCACGCGAAGATCTGCTCGTGGATGTTGATCTTGACCGGGCAGACATTGGTGCAGGAGCCGTTCATCGTCGAGGAGAACGGCAGGGTCGAGTATTTCCGCTTGTTGAAGGTCGGATCGATGATGAGCCCGATCGGCCCGGAATAGGTCGCGCCATAGGAGAGGCCGCCCGAGCGCCGGTAGACCGGGCAGGTGTTCATGCAGGCGCCGCAGCGGATGCATTTGAGCGAGGTCCAGAACTCCTCCATCCCCAGCCGCTCGGAGCGGCCGTTATCGACCAGCACCATGTGCATCTCGGTGCCGGGCCGCGGCCCACGGAAATGCGAGGTGTACTGGGTGATCGGCGAACCGAGCGCCGAGCGCGACAGCAGGCGGATGAACACGCCGAGATGCTCGACCCGCGGGATGATTTTCTCGATGCCGATCGAATGGATCTGCAGCGGCGGCACGTTGCCGGAGAGGTCGGCATTGCCCTCGTTGGTGCAGGTGACCACCGTGCCGGTCTCGGCGATGGCGAAGTTGCAGCCGGTGAGGCCGGCATCGGCCTTGAGGATCAGCGGGCGCGTGGTCTCGCGCTGGCTCTCGGCGAGGTAGTGGGCGTCGTCGTTGTCGGGGTCGGTACCGAGCGTCCGGGCGAACACCTCGGCGACGTCGAGGCGGGTCTTGTGGACCGCCGGCATCACCACGTGGCTCGGCTCCTCGTCGTCGAGCTGCTGGATGCGCTCGCCGAGATCGGTCTCGATCACGTCGATGTCGTGGGCCGCCATGAAGTGGCGGAAGCCGCACTCCTCGGTCAGCATCGACTTCGACTTTACCAGCGACTTGGCGCCGTGCTTGCGCAGGATGTCGAGGACGATGCGGTTGTGGTCCGCTCCATCCTCGGCCCAGTGGACATGGACGCCGTTGGCCTTTGCGGCCGCCTCGAACTGTTCGAGGTAATGGTCGAGATGGGTGAGCGTGTGCGTCTTGATCTGCGAGGCAATCTCGCGAAGCTCTTCCCATTCGGGGATGCCGTGGGCGGCGACATCGCGCTTGCGGCGCACGTCCCAAAGGCGCTCGTCATGGGCCTTCTGATGCATCGGCGCGGCAAGGAAGCGCTCGGCGGCCTCCGCCTGGTCGATCGGGCGGTTGCCGCGCACCTTGGCGCCGCGGGGCTGCGGCTCGCGCGGCGCGTCAGCGCGGATCGGCTTCGAGGCGGCTTCGGCGTGCTGGAGCCGTTCGCCGCCAGGGCCGCGCTCGCTCTCGTCGGAGGGCGCACGCACCTCGGGGTGGAGCACGTCCTCGGTCTGGCGCGGGGTCAGGTCGTCGGCGCTCATGCGGCGGCTCCGTTCAGCACCTGGGCGATGTGAATGTATTTGAGGCCGACGCCGAGACGCTCGGCACAGCCCTTCTGATGCATCAGGCAGGAGGAATCGGCCGAGACCACGTATTCGGCGCCCGCGCGGGCCTGATCGGTCACCTTGTCGTAGCCCATCTTGGCCGAGACCGCGGGCTCGAACACCGAGAAGGTGCCTCCAAAACCGCAGCACTCGTCGGGCCGGGTCAGATCGACGATCTCCACCCCCTTCACCTTCTTCAGAAGGTTGAGCGGCTTCGAGAAGAACGGCTGGTTCAGTTCGGTCGGCCGAGCATGGCCGATGCCGCGCAGCGCGTTGCAGTTCGAGTGATAGGCGACCTTGTGCGGGAACGCCGCCCAGGGAAGATCCTCGATCTTGAGCACGTCGTGGAGGAATTCGACGAGTTCGAACGTCCTGGTTCGCACATGCTTGACCGCATCGGTCTGCGGGATGGCGGTGAGGTGCTCGCGCACCTGATGCACGCAGGAGCCGGACGGGGCGACGATGTAGTCGAACCCGGAAAAATTCTTGACGAACAGCGCCTCGGTCGCGGCGGCCTCTTGATGGCAGCCGGTATTGGTCATCGGCTGGCCGCAGCAGGTCTGATCGTAAGGGTATTCGACGGTGAGGCCGAAGCGCTCCAGCAGTTCCAGCGTGGCGATGCCGACCTCGGGCTCGAAGGCATCGACGTAGCAGGGGACGAACAGTCCGATCCGCATGGCGCTCTTCTGATCGTGATTTGAGACGGTTGGCCCGCGCCTCCACCTTGGAACGGCTTCAAGCGGACAGGGGCTGCATACGCCTCCGATCCCCGGTTTCCAAGCGTGCCGCCTGATCCCGGTCAGTTGGTCACGGGGGCGGTCCGTCCGGCGGCGCGAATACGCTCCAGCACGCTTGTGTAATTTTCCGGCGTCAGGATTCCGACGAGCTTGTCGCGGATGCGGCCGTCGGGACCGATGATGAAGGTCTCCGGCACGCCATAGACGCCGAGGTCGATTCCGGCCCGGCCGCTCGCGTCAGCGCCGACCGCCGCGAACGGCAGGCCATTGCGCTCCAGCCAGCGCCGCCCGGCATCGCCGGGATCCTTGTAGTCGATGCCGACGAGGCGGATGCCGGGCTCCTGCGCGAGCCGCATCAGCATCGGATGCTCGATCTGGCACGGGGCGCACCACGAGGCGAAGATGTTGAGGACGGTCACCTGCCCCTTGAGGTCCGCACTCGACAAACCGGGCACCGGCCGGCCGGCGGCCTGGAGGCCCGGCACCGGCTCCAACGCGAATGCGGGAACCGGTTTGCCGATCAACGCCGAGGGCAAAGCCGCAGGATCGGCGCCCGAGCGCAGCCGGACCAGGAAGGCGACGGCCAAGATGGCGAAGACGAGCACCGGCAGCAGCGCGAGCAGCGAGCGGCGGGGGCGCTCCCCGGTGCCGGGCGGGGTCGCTTGCGGGGCCTGCGCGTTCACGGGCGACCTCCCCGCTCGTCCTGCAGCTCGGCGAGCGCGCGGCGCTGCGTCCGCCCATCCCACCAGCCGTTGAGGGCCAGGGCGCCGAGCACCAGGGCTGCGAAGCCATAGGAGCCGACGATGAAGGGGGCGTAAGGTCCGAATTCCATGGCGGGTCTCAGAGTGCTCGTCCCATCGATCGTCCTAGAGCCGCATCCGACCTGATTGCATCAGGCCGGCGTCTCTAGGTCTTAGTGTCAACGCGCTTTCTTCCGCCGAACCGGCGTCCACTTCGTCGGAAAGCGCTCTAGATCGCTTGGCCCACGGGAAGGGTCGCCGCCGCGCGGGTCATCGGTGCGGCCTCCTGCACGCCGGCATCGAGCCGCTCCGCCTGCCGGATCAGCAGCGTGCGCACCCGGCGGCGGTAGATCTCGGTGCGCATCGCCTGAAGATGCAGCGTGACGCCGAGCAGGGTCATCGCCAGCACCATCTCGAGCAGCGGGTAGAGCATCGAGGAATCGATGGACGAGCCGCCCATGCGCAGGATCGAGGCCGGCTGGTGCAGCGTCGACCACCAGTTCACCGAGAATTTGATGATCGGCAGGTTCACCGCGCCGACCAATGTCAGGATCGAGACCGCGCGCGCCGCCCGGCTCGGATCCTCGATGGTCCGCCACAGGGCGATGATGCCGCAATAGATCAGGAACAGCACCAGCATCGAGGTCAGCCGCGCGTCCCAGACCCAGTAGGTCCCCCACATCGGCTTGCCCCAGAGCGAGCCGGTGACGAGGCAGATCAGAGTGAAGGCCGCGCCGATCGGCGCGGCGGCGCGCTGCGACACGTCGGCGAGCGGGTGGCGCCAGACCATCGTGCCGATCGCCGAGAGCGTCATCGCGCCATAGAAGCCCATGCCGAGAATCGCGGCAGGGACATGGACATACATGATCCGCACGGTGTCGCCCTGCTGGTAGTCGGGCGGCACGACGAAGAAGGTCAGGTACAGCCCGGCGGCAACGAGCAGGGCCGACGCCGACGCGAGCCAGGGCAAGGCCGCACCCGACCAGCGCAGGAATTGGCCCGGATGGGCGAGGCGGTTCCAGAGAGCGGTCCACATGGACGCCTCCATACCGCCGAGTGCGCTGCAGCAGCAATGCGCGCCAACGCCCCGTCCGGCGTCCGCTTTTTGTATGGGCGGACTGCGAAACATTTGTGCAACGCGATAACGGAACGCGTGGTAATCATAAGAATTAACGCTTGGTCCCCCTCAGTCTCTATTTTCGGGGATTGAAAATCGAAGTCACGAGCTGCCGCATGCTGATCAAGGCCGGTTACGACATCACCTTCGAGACTGATGCTGCAACGCCGATCTCGCTGCTCCTCAGCCTTCACCCCTCCCGCGAGGGCGACCTGCGCAGCCCGCAAGACATCGTCTTCGATCCGCCGATTCCGCAGCGGCAGACGCTCGATTCCTTCGGCAACGTCTGCACCCGCATCGTCGCGCCGCCGGGCCGCCTCTCGATCTCGGCGGACTTCCTGGTCGCCGATTCAGGCCTGCCCGACGCAGTCGCGCCGGAGGCCGCCCAGATTCCGGTGGAGGCCCTACCCGACGACGTGATGCTCTACCTGATGGCGAGCCGCTACTGCGACACCGATAAGCTGGCCGGGATTGCGTGGTCGCTCTTCGGCCAGACGCCGCAGGGTTGGGCGCGGGTTCAGGCTATTGTCGATTACGTGCACGAGCGCATCCGCTTCAATTATATGCAGGCGGATGCCACCCGCTCGGCCTTCGACGGCTACCAGCAGCAGGTCGGCGTCTGCCGCGATTTCGCGCATCTTGCCGTCGCGTTCTGCCGCTGCATGAACATTCCGGCGCGCTACTGCACCGGCTATCTCGGCGATATCGGCGTGCCGCCCGTGGCCGATCCGATGGACTTTTCGGCGTGGTTCGAGGTCTATCTCGGCGGGCGCTGGTACACCTTCGACGCCCGCCACAACACGCCGCGGATCGGCCGCATCGTCATGGCGCGCGGTCGCGACGCGACGGATTGCGCGATCTCCACGAGCTTCGGCGCGGCGCGGCTGGTCAGCTTCGCGGTTCACACCGATGCGGTGGCGGATGGGACGAAGGCCGATCTGGTGCGGGCTGCGTAGCCTTAAGCGATCACCTGATCGGCCACCGCCTCAGCCAGCGAGAGCGCGGAGGTGAGGCCCGGACTTTCGATCCCGAAGAGTTGCACCAGGCCCGGCCATCCGTGCTCGCCGGGGCCGTCGATGCGAAAATCCGCAGCCGGCTCGCCGGGGCCGCTGAGTTTCGGCCGGATGCCCGCATAGTCCGGCATCAGGCGCCCGTCCGGCAGGCCGGGCCAGTAGCGCCGGATTGCCGCCTCGAAGCGCTCGGCGCGTCCCGGATCGACCGCGTAATCGGGGGCGTCCACCCACTCGACATCGGGCCCGAACCGCATGCGTCCGGCGAGGTCCAGAGTCAGGTGGATGCCGAGGCCTCCCTCGACCGGGGCCGGGTAGATCAGCCGCGTGAAGGCCGGCCGGCCGCTGCATCCGAAATAGCTGCCCTTGGCCAGAACCTGACGGGGGATGCCGTCCGCCGCCCCCTCGATCTGGCGAGCGAGGGCTTGTGCGCCGAGGCCCGCCGCGTTGATCAGACAATCGACCTGCAGCACGTCCGGCGCCGCGCCGCCGAAGCGGACCTCCCAGCGCCCATCCCGGCGCTCGGCCGCTTCGATCGGGGTATTCAACGCCAGCACGCCGCCCGCATCTTCGACATCGCCGAGGAGCGCCAGCATCAGGGCGTGGCTGTCGACGATGCCGGTGGCGGGGGAATGGAGCGCGGCGACGCAGGACAAGGCCGGTTCCAGAGCCACAGCCTCGGCGCGCTCACACCAAGTCAGGCCCTCGACCCGGTTCTCGCCCCCGCGGGACAGGATCGTTTCGAGCGCCGAGCGCTCCGCCTCGTGCGTCGCCACGATCAGCTTGCCGCACAGCCGGTAGGGCACGCCGTGGCTCTCGCAGAATTCGACGAGACGGCGGCGCCCCTCGACGCAGTGGCGGGCGCGCAGCGAGCCGGGGGGATAATACATGCCGCCGTGGATCACCTCCGAACTGCGGGCGGACACGCCAGTGCCGATCGCTTCGGCGGCCTCAGCCACGATCACCGCGGTGCCGCGCAGCGCGAGGGCTCGCGCGATCGCAAGCCCCACCACCCCCGCCCCGACGACGAGTGCCTCCATGCCTCCGGTCTGCCTCACGAACGTTCGGGCCGCCGCACCGCGACGCGGGTTCGGCGGCCTCCGGAAAAACAGGCCTTACGGCCAAGAGGCTGATGAGCGTGCTCGCCTCAGTTCTTGCTGTCGAGCGGGCGTCCGAGGAGGCGGGCGAACTCGGCCTCGATCTCCTCCACCGAGAACGGGTTCTGCGCCTGAGCGGCGGGCTCCGGCGGCTCGACCTTCGACGGCTCCGGCTTGGACGGCTCGGGCTTGGGGGGCTCAACCTTGAAAGGTTCGGACTTCATCGCGTCCGGCTTGGACGGCGCCACGAACGGCGGGGGTGCGACGGGCTTGGCGGGGGCCGCAGGCTTCGGTTCGGGCCGGGGCGCTGCCACCACCGGGGTGGGAGCCGGCTGCGGCCGAACTGGCGGCGGCGGCGGGGCGGGCATGGGCGGGGCCGGCTCAGCTGCCATCGCCGCGGCGACCGGATCGATCGGCGCGGGCGCCGGCTCGGCCGGTTTCCGTGCCGGAGGGGGCACCTCGGCAGGGTCCGCAGGCGGGGGCGTGACCGCGGACGAGGGCCGCTTCAGTGCCACCTGAAGCTGCCGGGCCATATCCGAGAGAACGGCCGGATCGACCGAGCGCGGCCCACGGCTGGCTATGACCGGCGGCTCCGGCACAGGTTCCGGCACCGGCTCGACCGAGGCGGGTTCCGGTCGCGCGGGGCGCTCGGACGCGACCTCCGGGCGGGGAGAGACCACCGGCGGCGCCGTTCGCCGCATCAGGCGGCTGACCGGCGAGACCGGCCGCGCCGGAGCGTTGGCCGGCAAGGCCTCAGGCTCGAACAGGCCGGGATCGAGGGGCGGCGCCCGGTCGAGGGCGGCCTGGGCGCTGGACACCGCCGAGGGCACCACCTCCGGCATGGCGAAGGTCGGGGGCATCGGAGAGTCGAGGAAGGGATCGGTCCGCGGCTCCAGCGCCGGGTCGCTGAGGCCCGCCTCCCCACCGGGCCGGGCGCTCCCGTCCGGCGCGTAGCGGCTGCCGGCGCCGCGCTGGATGTGGCGCTCGATCACCACATCGTTGGGGCCACCGACCAGCAGCAGGTGCTCCACGTTGTCCCGCCGCAGCAGGATAAGTTGGCGCTGCCGGTCGAGCTCGTAGATGTCGACGATGCCGAGCCGCGGCTGGCGTCCGCGCTGGCTCGCATTCGCGGACAGCGTGAGCCCGCGCCCGGACAGCCGCATGAACAGCAGCGCGGCAATCAGGAACAGCACCAGGATGGCGAGGAAGATCACCAGGAACTGCAAGGCGTAGGAGCCCTCGGAACTGAAGAACGCTTGCAAGACCCGCGTCTTTCTAAGTCGGGGCTCCGACGCCGCCGCGCGACGTCCGGCGGTGACCGAAGCCGGCGGAGACGCAATCTCGGCCCCACGCATTACACGGCCCGATTATCGCCGCCGCTTCACGCCCCGGCAACGTATGTTGACACTCCGTTAACAACTCGGTGCAGCCCGCAGCGGCCATTCCAGCATCCGCAGCGATGTGCGGCACCACGGAGACCCGGCAGGTTTTGCCGGGTTAACGGCTCCTTAACCATGTCAGCGGCAGATTCTGCCGGGTTCGGACCTGTGGCTTTCCGAAATCCATCACCGGCCGCGCCGACCCCGAGGCACCATGTCGCTCACCGACCTGCCCCTGCTCGGCATGCTGCGCACCCGGATGCACTGGCATCAGGCCCGCCAGGCCCTGCTCGCTGAGAACGTCGCCAATGCCGACATGCCCGGTTTTCGCCCGCGCGATCTCGCCGAGCCGTCCGCGGCCTCGATGAAACTTGCGACGCCGGTCGCGGCTTCGATCGGCGGCGACGGGATCGCCCGCACCGATTCCACGCATATCGGGATGACGGCGAGCGCCGGACCGAACGCCGACCCGCGCCGCTTCAAGGGCTTCGAGGTCCGCCCCTCCGGCAACGGGGTGAACCTGGAGGAAGAGATGATGAAGGCCGGTGACAACCAAGCCGATTACCAGCTCGTCGCCTCGCTCTACCAGAAGAGCCTCGACGCCCTGAAAATCGCCGTCGGCAAGCGCTGACATCGCTCGCTGACATCGCTGAACGGGGACCGTCATGGATTTCTTGAAGAGCCTCGGCATCGCCGCCTCCGGCCTGAAGGCGCAGTCCGGCCGGATGCGCATCATCGCCGAGAACATCGCCAACGCCGATTCCACCGCCCAGACCGCGGGCGGCGATCCCTATCGGCGCAAGATCCCGACCTTCACCAGCCGCTTCGACAACGAACTGAACGCCAGCGTCGTCGAGGCCGGCCGGGTTCGGCGCGATCCCACACCGTTCCGCACCAAGCACGATCCCGGCAACCCGGCTGCGGATGCGCGCGGCGAGGTGCGCCTGCCCAACGTCAACGGGCTGATCGAAAACATGGACATGCGCGAGGCCCAGCGCTCCTACGAGGCCAACCTCAACATGGTGACCGCCACCCGGCGGATGATCTCCCGCACCCTCGAGATCCTGAAGGCGTAGCCCCGATGACGACCTCCGCCTTCGCCGCCGGCGCCTACGGCGCGGCCCAGAGCCTCGCCCGCCCCGGCGCCGTCAAACCCGTTCAGGGCATGGCCCAGGGCCTGAACGCACCGGGCGGCTTCACCGGCTTCCTGCAGCAGAGCCTCGACAACGTCGCCCAGTCCGGCGCGCAGGCCGACCGCGCCGCCCTCTCGGCGGCCACCGGCAAGGCCAACGTGGTGGATGTGGTGACGGCGGTGGCCGAGAGCGAAACCGCTCTCCAGACCCTGGTCGCCGTGCGCGACCGCGTGATCTCCGCCTACGAAGAGATCATGCGGATGCCGATCTAGTTTTTCTGGCCCCTCGACCCGCAGGCGGGATGAGGGGAGGCCGTCGATGCACCGCAGAGCAGACGAAAAGTCCAAAGCCCCATGACCGGCCTCGCCATCCTCGACATCGCCCGCGACGGCATCTTCGTCTTCCTGAAGGTGGCGGGGCCGATGATGATCGTCGCCCTCGTCGTCGGCCTGATCGTGTCGCTGTTCCAGGCGCTGACGCAGATCCAGGAGCAGACGCTCATCTATGTGCCGAAGATCGTCGCGGTGTTCGGGGTGATGCTGCTGATGCTGCCCTTCATCGGCGACGCCATGGCCGCCTACATGGCCCGCATTGCCGCCCGGATCGCCGCGGGCGGATGATGCGGCGGCAGCGCCGGCCGGCCCAAGCGTGTAGGATGAGCCGGCATGACCACGCCGCTCGACCTGCTGCTGCCCGGCCTCGCGGCGGCCTTCCTCATCACCTTCGCCCGGGTCGGCACGTTGATGATGCTGATGCCGGGATTGGGCGAGCAGCTCATCGCCAGCCGCCTGCGGCTCGCCCTCGCTTTGCTCGTGACGCTGGTGCTGTTCCCGACCGTGCGGCCGATGCTACCGACCGGCAATGCGGCCTTGGCAGCGCCCTCCCTGATCGGGCTGCTGATCGGCGAGATCCTGATCGGGCTGATGCTGGGCCTCTGCGTACGCATGATCGTCGCCGCGCTCCAGACGGCGGGCGTGGTGATCTCGCAGCAGCTCGGCCTGTCCTACGCCATGACCGTCGATCCGACGATGGGCGGACAGCAGGCGGCGATCGGCAACTTCCTGGCGATGCTCGGCGTCACGCTCATCCTGGCGACGGATCTGCACCACGTCGCCCTCGAAGCGATCGGGCGCAGCTACCTCCTGCTGCCGCCGAGCGGCGTGCCGGCGATGGCGGATGCGGCCAAGCTCGCGCTCGATGCCTTCAGTCGCAGCTTCGCCCTCGCGGTGCGGATCTCCGGGCCGTTCATCGTGTTCGGCATCCTGTTCAATCTCGGCCTCGGCGTGCTCTCCCGGCTGATGCCGCAATTACAGGTGTTCTTCCTCGCGGTTCCCGCCTCGGTGATCATCGGCATGATGCTGCTGGTCGGAGCGCTCGGCCTCATCATGGGGCTGTTCCTCGACGATCTCGGCCGCTATCTCGGCGCGTTCCTCGGGCGCTGATGTTTCAGGCCCTCGCCTCTTGTGTGCGCATCGTCTTTCTCCGAAAGCCGGGGACCACCTTTCGGGACGATGCGCTGATCCGGAACCGGGGAGCCTGAGCCGGTGTCCGACGAGACCGACGACGAGGACAAGACCGAAGACCCGACGCCACGGCGCATCGAGCAGGCGATCGAGCGCGGCGACGTCCCCAACTCACCTGAAATCAACACCTTCTTCATCCTGGCGGCCTTCACCCTCGCCCTGATGCTGTCGGCCCGCCCGGTGGCGGAGGGGCTGACCCGCGACATGCGCGGCTTCCTCGAACATGCCGGCGGCCTGCCCTCGGATTCGGGCACTTATCTCGGCGTGGCGCTGCGCGCGGCTTGGGTCTGTGCCAAGGCGCTCGCCGTGCCGCTGGGCATCGCGATGCTCGCGGCCATCGCCGCCGGCCTGATCCAGCACCGGCCGATCTTCACCGCCGAGAGCCTGATGCCGAAATTCGCGCGCATCTCGCCGATGGCGGGCGCCAAGCGCCTGCTCGGCATGGATGCCTGGGTGAATTTCGGCAAAGGGCTGGCCAAGATCATCGTGGTGGGCACCATCGCCGGGACGATCCTGTGGAGCGAGCACGACCGGGCGGAATCCTTCGCCCAGCTCGATCCGGGTGTGGCGCTCCAGGGCACCCTGACGCTCGCCCTCAAGATGATGGGCGGCATGCTCGCGGTCTACGCGGTGATCGCGCTCGGCGACGCGCTCTACCAGCGGAACCGCTGGCACAAGCGCCTGCGCATGACCAAGGAGGAGATGAAGCAGGAGCACAAGGAGAGCGAGGGCAGCCCCGAGGTGAAGGCCCGGATCCGGCAGTTGCGCCAAGCGCGCGTGAAGAAGCGGATGATGGCCGCCGTGCCCACCGCCACCGTGGTGGTGACGAACCCAACCCACTTCGCCGTGGCCCTGCGCTACGAGGCCGGGATGGCCGCTCCGATCTGCGTCGCCAAGGGCGTCGACTCGCTGGCGCTGCGCATCCGCGCCGTCGCCGCCGACCACGACGTGCCGGTGATGGAGAACCCGCCGCTCGCCCGCGCCCTCCACGCCACGGTCGAGGTCGATGAGGAGATTCCCGCCGAGCACTATCGCGCAGTTGCGGAGGTCATCGGTTTCGTGCTTCGCCTTCGCCGAGCCGCCTGAGGCTCGATGCGGTTCCGCATGGGACGGCGAAGTCGTTCAGGCGCCACGGTTTATGCACCATTGTCCGGCAATGCTCCGGCAAAAGGCGCGGCATTTGACGACCCACAGGGCTCGCAGCAGCCATGTGCCGTCCGTGTGCGAGGGATGGGTAGGGCCTGATGGCTGAGGTCAGCGGACCAGCGGTGCCGGCGTCCGGTTCGATCGATCGTTCGGAACGGCCCGGCCGGGTCGGCCTGCTGCTGATGCTGGCGGGCCTGCTCGTCGGCGCGGTGGTGGGACTGTCCTTCGTCGCCAATGAGCAGGCGCAGCCGCTCATCCTCGCCCTGCTGGCGCTGCTCGCGATGGCGGGCGTGTTCTTCCTGTTCGCCCTAGCGATCGGCGCGCTTCAGCTCGCCGGCCCGGCCTCGCGCGACGACATCACCCGCGCCATCGTCGACGCCGCCCCCGAGGGCAAGCTCGTCGTCGAGGATAACGGGCGGATGATCTACGCCAACGAGGCCTATATGCGCCTTGCCGGCGGCGACAGCTTTTCGAATCTCCGCTCCATCGAGCGCATCTTCGTCGGCGCGCCGGAAGTCTCGGAGGCGGTCTATCGGCTCGCGCAGGCATCCCGCGACGACCGCGCCTATGCCGAAGAGATCCGGATGTCGCCGCCGCCCGGCGGCGCGGCGGACCGCGACTTCGCGTGGTACCGCATCGCGGTTCGGCCGATCCCGCGCCACCGCGGCTCCGCCGCGCTCTGGACGGTGAGCGACATCACCCACGAGCGCGAGCGCCAGGAAAACGTCTTCCAGGAACTTCAGCACGCGATCGACTATCTCGACCACGCCCCCGCGGGGTTCCTGTCGATCGATGCGGCCGGCTCGATCGTCTACATGAACGCGACGCTCGCCTCCTGGCTCGGCTACGATCTCGCCACCGTCGGCTCCGGCGGGCTGAAGCTCCTCGAGATCGCACCCGGCGCCGACATGCTCACCGCCTCGCCGGGCCTGCCCGGCGAAGTGCGCACCGACCGCTACGATATCGACCTGCGCCGCCGCAACGGACAGCCGCTGCCGACGCGGCTCTACCATCGCGTCGCCTACGGGCAGGACGGGGCACCCGGCCCCTCGCGCACCTTCGTGCTCAACCGCTCCGCCGGATCGGATGCCGACGAGCCGCAGCGCGCGGCGGAGGTTCGGCTCGCCCGCTTCCTCAACAACAGCCCGATCGCCATCGCCACCCTCGACCGGGACGGCCGGGTAATCCGCGCCAACACCTCGTTCGTGCGCCTGTTCGCCGGCATGCCGCGCCAGCCCGCGGCGGAGGGTGGCCGCGACGCGCCCGATCCGATGATGCGCGACGCGGTGCTGGAGCGCGACCGTGGCGTCATCGAAGGCGCGCTCGCCCGCGCCGCCAACGGCTTCGGCGGCCTCGATCCGATCGAGGTCGGCCTGTCCGGGCCGGGTGATCGCTCGGCTCGCGTCTGGATGAGCCCGGCGGATTCCGACGGGACGCCGAGCCCCGATGCCGAGGCCCGGGCCGGCAGCGATGGCGACCATGAACGAGTGATTCTCTACGCCCTCGACACGACGGCCCAGCGCCAGCTCGAACAGCAGGTCGCCCAGACCCAGAAGATGGACACGGTGGGCCAGCTCGCCGGCGGCATCGCCCACGACTTCAACAACGTCCTCCAGGCGATCATCGGCTACTCGGACCTCCTGCTCGCGAGCCACCGGCCGACCGACCACGCCTTCCAAGACATTATGCAGATCAAGCAGAACGCGAACCGGGCCGCGTCCCTGGTGCGCCAGCTGCTGGCCTTCTCCCGCCGCCAGACCCTGCGTCCAGAGGTGATGGATGTCGGCGAGGCGCTCTCCGATCTGACGCTCCTGTTGAAGCGCCTGCTCGGCGAGCGCGTGCAGCTCGATTTCCGCCACGGCCGCGAGATCTGGCCGATCAAGGCCGACGTGAACCAGTTCGAGCAGGTGATCGTGAACCTCGCGGTCAACGCCCGCGACGCGATGCCGGGCGGCGGCAGCCTGACGATCCGCACCGCCAACTGCCCGGTCGATGGCGAGCGGCCGGTCGGCATCCCGGCGGGCGATCACGTCATGATCGAGGTGACCGATACCGGCGAGGGCATCCCGCCGGAGGTGCGCCAGAAGATCTTCGAGCCGTTCTTCACGACCAAGGAGATCGGCAAGGGCACCGGGCTCGGGCTCTCGACGGTGTTCGGCATCGTCAACCAGTCCGGCGGGGCGATCGACGTGCAGTCGACGGTGGGCGAAGGCACCACCTTCCGCATCTACCTGCCGCGCCACGAGCCGGGCATCGAGGCCCTGCCCGAGCCGCTGCCGCCGCCGCGAACGGCCTCCGGATCGACGATGATCGGCGCCTCCGAGCGTTCCGAGCCGAAGCCCGCTACCGGTGATGACACCGAACCGAAATCGGCGACGGAGTCCGGCTCTCCCGCCGCCCGTCCCCCGGAGCCGCCGCCAAAGCCCGCGGCGGACCATACCGGCCAAGGCACCGTCCTGCTCGTCGAGGACGAGGACCCAGTCCGTGCGGTCAATTCACGGGCGTTGTCCGCCCGCGGCTACACCGTGCTGGAGGCGGCCTCCGGCATCGAGGCGCTGCGCCTGATCGAGGAGCATGCCGACGGCATCGACGTGGTGGTCTCCGATGTCGTGATGCCGGAGATGGATGGGCCCACCCTGCTGCGCGAGCTGCGCAAGCACATGCCCGACCTCAAGGTGATCTTCGTCTCCGGCTACGCCGAGGACGCCTTCCGCAAGAACCTGCCCGAGGGCGAGACCTTCAACTTCTTGCCCAAGCCCTTCAGCCTTAAGCAGCTCGTCGAGACGGTGAAGCAAACGATGGCGAGCTGATCGCGGCGGGGAAAGTTCCACTTCTCGCGGGAAGCGATCGGCCCCCGAATTCGCTCAAGGCGACATCGGGTGGAGGGCATTCAACGGTCGGTGTCGTCGCGGGCGATTGCGACCGACGGCTTCGCTTCCACGTTCTCTTCTTAGGTGCGTAAGCCGCGACGACGGGCTTGCGCATTGAGAACAAAACAAGTACGAAATCCATCAGCTCCGGCGGATTGAGCGCCGTGCCCCTCCCATGCATAAGGAAGCCTTGCGATGGCCCAGCCTGCGCTGAAGATGGTGGATTCCTCGACAATGGCAGCAGCCGACAAGGACAAGTCCAAGGCGATCGAGGCTGCGCTGACGCAGATCGAGCGGGCCTTCGGCAAAGGCTCGATCATGCGCCTCGGCAAGTCCGACAAGGTGCAGGAGGTCGAGACCATCTCCACGGGCTCGCTCGGCCTCGACATCGCGCTCGGCGTCGGCGGCCTGCCGCGCGGCCGGGTGGTCGAGATCTACGGGCCCGAATCGTCGGGCAAGACGACGCTCGCGCTCCACACGATTGCCGAGGCTCAGAAGAAGGGCGGCGTCTGCGCCTTCGTGGATGCGGAGCATGCCCTCGACCCGGTCTATGCGCGCAAGCTCGGCGTCAACCTCGACGACCTGCTGATCTCGCAGCCCGATACCGGCGAACAGGCGCTCGAAATCACCGACACGCTGGTGCGCTCCGGTGCCATCGACGTGCTGGTGGTCGATTCGGTCGCCGCGCTGACGCCGCGCGCCGAGATCGAGGGCGAGATGGGCGAGAGCCAGCCGGGCCTCCAAGCCCGCCTGATGAGCCAGGCCCTGCGCAAGCTCACCGGCTCGATCTCGCGCTCGAACTGCATGGTGATCTTCATCAACCAGATCCGCATGAAGATCGGCGTGATGTACGGCAGCCCCGAGACGACCACCGGCGGCAACGCGCTGAAGTTCTATGCCTCGGTGCGCCTCGATATCCGTCGCGTCTCGACGCTGAAGGATCGCGACGAGGCCATCGGCAACTCGGTGCGCGTCAAGGTCGTCAAGAACAAGGTCGCGCCGCCCTTCAAGCAGGTCGAGTTCGACATCATGTTCGGCGAGGGCGTGTCGAAGGTCGGCGAGCTGATCGACCTCGGCGTGAAAGCCGGCATCGTCGAGAAGTCGGGCGCGTGGTTCTCCTACGACAGCCAGCGCCTCGGCCAGGGTCGCGAGAACTCGAAGGGCTTCCTTCGCGACAACCCCGACATCGCCAACAAGATCGAAGCCTCGATCCGCCAGAACTCGGGACTGGTCGCCGACCGGATTCTCGAGACGGCCAAGCCGACCGCCGACGATCTCGATGAGGGTGAGGCGTAAAGCGCCTCGCTTCACCGGTAGAATAAATGAAGCCCGTCGCGAGCGATCGCGGCGGGCTTTGTTCTGCGCCGAGGGCGAGCGGTCAGGCCGCCGCATGCCTCGCGTCGAACTCGGCCGCGAACCGCGCGCCGGGCCGGTCCGTGCAGCGATCGACCCAGGCGTCGATGGTCGGCTCGCCGGGCTTGCCGAACCAGGCGTAGGGCGAGTGCAGGAGGAGGTCGGCGGCACTGAAGTGGTCGCCGAGCAGGAAGGGCCTGTCCTTCAACGTTTCGGCGAGCCGTGCCTTGATGTCGGCGCTCGTGCGGAAGGTGCGCGCGATGGCGGGATGATCGAGCCCGATGGCCTCCAACGTCAGGACCGGCTCGACGACGCCGGCGTACCAAGCGAGCCAGCCGAGATAGGTACCGCGCTGCGGGTGGCCGGCGGGGATGCCCAAGCCGGTCTTCGGAAACAGCTCGGCCAAGTACTGGATGATGGCGCTCGACTCCCGCACCAGGACGCCGTCGTGGTCGAGGAGCGGCACCTTGCCTTCCGGGTGCGGGTTGCGCGGGTCGCGCGCGCCCGAGCCGTCCATGCGCGGGATCGTGACGGTTTCGATCCGCACGGCATCGAGTGCGTCGAGGTCCTTGAGGAGCGCGACGATGCGGGTCGAGCGGCTTTGCGGGGCGTGGAACAGCGTGATCATCGGTGGCCTCTGGCTGGCGGGTTGCCAAGCCAGGGTTTAGTCCAGGGCACCTGCCAGTTTCCGTCAGTTGGGCGATGGCGCGAACCGATCGACTCTTCCGTCTACTGCACGCGATGCGCGTCCTGCCCTCGCCGGTCACCGCCGCGCGGCTGGCCGAGGAAACCGGCGTGTCGCTGCGCTCCCTCTATCGCGATATCGACAGCCTGCGCGCCGCCGGCGCCCGGATCGATGGCGAGCGCGGCTACGGCTACCGTCTGATCGAGGACGTTGCCCTTCCGCAGCAAACCTTCGATCGAACGGAGATCGAGGCGCTGGTTCTCGGTCTCGCCGAGGTCCGTCATATGGGCGACCCGGCCTTGGCCCAGGCCGCCGCTTCGGCGCTGGCCAAGGTCGCCGCCACCCTGCCCGACCGGGCCGAGCAGCACCTGCTCCACGCGGTCTCGCAGGTCCGCCGCTCCGAGGCCCGCTTCTCCAAGATCCCCGACATGGAGACGATCCGGGCCGCGTGCTGGCGGGAGGAGGCTCTGGCGCTTCGCTACAGCGACAAGGACGGCGCGGTCACCGAGCGGCAGATCCTGCCGCTCTCCATCGTCTATCTCGACAGCAAGATGACCCTGCTGGCGTGGTGTTGCCTGCGCGAGGCGTTCCGCATGTTCCGGCTGGATCGCATCGAAGACGTGCGGATGGCGGGCACCAGCTTCCGCCCACGGCGGGTCACGCTGCTGCGCAGCTACCTCACCGAACTGAGGGGTCGCGCTGGGCCGCGCAATGAGCCGACGTGACTCGCAAAGCTTGGGCCCGTATGAGGGCGCGAGACTGACCGCCGTGCTGTCCTCAGCCGGCTCCCCGACGCGACATGATGTTCGAGCCTATCCGATGAGCGGCGTCAACGAGATCCGATCGACCTTCCTGGACTACTTCCGGGATGCCGGGCACGCGGTGGTACCCTCGTCCTCGCTCGTGCCGAAGAACGACCCTACGCTGATGTTCACGAACGCCGGCATGGTGCAGTTCAAGAACGTCTTCACCGGGGTCGAGAAGCGTCCCTACGTCAAGGCGACCTCTTCGCAGAAATGCGTCCGCGCCGGGGGCAAGCACAACGACCTCGACAATGTCGGCTACACCGCGCGGCATCACACCTTCTTCGAGATGCTCGGCAACTTTTCGTTCGGCAACTACTTCAAGGCCGACGCGATCGAGCTCGCTTGGACGCTGATCACCAAGGAGTTCGGCCTGTCGCCGGAAAAGCTCCTCGTCACCGTCTACGCGGACGACGAGGAGGCCGCGGGCCTGTGGCGGAAGATCGCCGGCTTCTCGGATGAGAAGATCATCCGGATCGGCACCTCCGACAACTTCTGGCAGATGGGCGATACCGGCCCCTGCGGCCCGTGCTCGGAAATCTTCATCGACCAGGGCCCGACGCTGGCGGGCGGACCGCCCGGTTCTCCGGACGAGGATGGCGACCGCTTCCTCGAATTCTGGAACCTCGTGTTCATGCAGTACGAGCAGGTCGAGCCGGGGGTGCGGAACTCCCTGCCCCGGCCCTCGATCGATACCGGCATGGGCCTGGAGCGGATGGCCGCCATCCTCCAGGGCGTCCATTCGAATTACGACACCGACCTGTTCCGCGCGCTGATCGATGCGGTGGCCCACGCCGTGTCGCGAGCACCGGAGCCGTCGACGCGCGCCTCCTACCGCGTCATCGCCGACCACCTGCGCTCGACCTCGTTCCTGATTGCCGACGGCGTGCTGCCGTCGAACGAGGGCCGCGGCTACGTGCTGCGCCGGATCATGCGCCGGGCCATGCGCCATCTCGAACTGCTCGGCGCCCGCGATCCCGTCATGTACCGCCTCGTGCCGACCCTCGTGCGCGAGATGGGACAGGCCTTCCCCGAACTCGCCCGCAGCGAGGCGCTGATCTCCGAGACCCTCCGGCTGGAGGAAGGCCGCTTCCGCAAGACCCTGGAGCGCGGCCTCGCCATCCTCGACACCGAGACCCGCGATCTCGCGGCCGGCCAGAACCTGTCCGGCGAGACGGCCTTCACGCTCTACGACACCTACGGCTTCCCGCTCGACCTGACGCAGGACGCGCTGAAGGCGCGTGGCATCGGCGTCGACACGAAGGCCTTCGACGCGGCGATGCTGCGCCAGAAGCAGGCGGCGCGGGCCGCGTGGCAGGGCTCGGGCGAGGCCGCGACCGAGACGGTCTGGTTCGGCATCAAGGAACGCACCGGCGCCACCGAATATCTGGGATATGACACGGAAGCGGCCGAAGCCGTCATCGGCGCCCTTCTGCGCGACGGCAGCGAAGTCGAAACACTGGAGGCGGGCGAGAACGGCATCGTCGTCGCCAACCAGACCCCGTTCTACGGCGAATCCGGCGGTCAGGTCGGCGATACCGGCACGATCTCCGGGCCCGGCCTCAAGGCACGCGTCACCGGTACGGAAAAGAAGCTCGGCGACCTGTTCGTGCACCATGTCACGGTCGAGGAGGGTACGCTCGCCGTCGGGGCGGCGGTGGAGCTGAAGGTCGATCACGCGCGCCGCGCCGCGATCCGCGCCAACCACTCGGCGACCCACCTCCTCCACGAAGCCCTGCGTCAGGTGCTCGGTGACCACGTTGCCCAGAAGGGCTCGCTCGTCGCGCCCGAGCGCCTGCGCTTCGACATCAGCCACCCCAAGCCCATTGACGAGGCGGAGCTGAGCCGCGTCGAGGAGATCGCCAACGCGGTCCTGCTCCAGAACGCGCCGGTGGTCACGAAGCTGATGGCCGTGGACGAGGCGATCGAGTCGGGCGCCCGCGCCCTGTTCGGCGAGAAGTACGGCGATGAAGTCCGCGTCGTCTCCATGGGCCGGCCCGTGGATGACGAGGGCCGCGAGGTCGAAGGCCGCCTGCCGAACTTCTCGATCGAATTGTGCGGCGGCACCCATGTCTCGCAGCTCGGCGAGATCGGCCAGATCACCGTGCTCGGCGAGAGCGCGGTCGGCGCCGGCGTGCGCCGGATCGAGGCGATGACCGGCACCGCCGCCCGTCGCCACCGCGCCACCGAGAGCCGCACACTGAGCCAGCTCGCCGGCCTGCTCAAGGCGCCGGTCTCGGACGTGCCAGAGCGCCTCTCCACGCTCATCGAGGAGCGTCGCCGCCTCGAAAAGGAGCTGGCGGATGCGCGCAAGAAGATCGCCATGGGCGGAGCCTCGGGCGGCGGCGACGAAGCCCGTGAGATCAACGGCGTGAAGTTGATGGCCCGGGTGGTCGAGGGCGTCGAGATGCGGGATCTGAAAGGTCTCGCCGACGAGGGCAAGACCCGCCTCGGCTCGGGCATCGTCGCCCTCGTTGGCGTCTCCGCGGACGGCAAGGCCGGGCTCGTCGTCGGCGTCACCGAGGATCTGACCGAGCGCTACGACGCGGTCGGACTGGTGCGCGCCGGTGCTGGCCACCTCGGCGGCAAGGGCGGCGGCGGACGGCGCGACATGGCCCAGGCCGGCGGCCCGGACGGCGCCGGTGCGGACGCCGCTCTCGCGGCGATCGCGGAGGCCTTGGCCGCAGGCTGACCGGCCTCCGCGCACGCGGCGGTCGGGGGGAAGAAAAACATTGTCGCTCGCGGAACGGTGAGCGTGTTCGCGGCTTGGTTGGCGGCCAATCCCCGCCGCCTCCGAGCCTTGTGCCCGGCGCGTCCCGTTTCCCGATCCGGCCCGCACTGGATTCGGGACAGGGCGTCAATGTCCTGTGAGCCGATGAAACTCTTTCGCTGCCAGTCCTGCGACAACGTCCTCTATTTCGAGAACCGCTCCTGCGAGCGCTGCGGCCATCGGCTCGCCTACCTGCCGCAGCTCGGCCGTATCTCGGCCCTCGAGCCTGCGGGTGACAACACCTGGACGCCGCTCGCTGCGCCGGATCGCCCGGGCTTCTTCTGCACCAACGCCGCGCACGACGCCTGCAACTGGATGGTGCCGCCGGGTACGACCGACGCCTTCTGCCTCGCCTGCCGCCATAACGGCACCGTGCCGGATGTGAACGAACCGGTGAATCTGGAGCGCTGGCGCGAGATGGAGCATGCCAAGCACCGGCTGTTCTACACCCTGCTGCGCTGGAACCTGCCGCTGAAGACCCGCGCCGAGGATCCCGAGCACGGGCTGATCTTCAACTTCCTGGCCGACTCGCCGGATTCGAGCGGCCCCAAGGTGATGACCGGCCACGAGAACGGCATCATCACCATCGCCCTGGTCGAGGCCGACCCAGCCGAGCGCGAGAAGCGCCGCACCTCGATGGGCGAGCCCTACCGGACGCTCCTCGGCCATTTCCGCCACGAGGTCGGCCACCATTACTGGGACATCCTCGTGCGCGACGCCGGCAAGCTGGAGCCGTGCCGGGCGGTGTTCGGAGACGACTCGCAGGATTACGGCGCTTCGCTCCAGCGCCACTACAATCAGGGTCCGCCGCCGAACTGGCAGGAGAACTTCGTCTCGGCCTACGCCACCACCCATCCGTGGGAGGACTTCGCCGAGACCTGGGCCCACTATCTCCACATCGTCGATACGCTGGAGATGGCGAGCGCCTTCGGCATGCAGGTGAAGCCCAAGGCCGATGTCGAGGGCGAACTCGCCACACGGGTGGATTTCGACCCCTACGCGGCCGAGACAGTCGAGCAGATCATCGATGCGTGGCTGCCCTTCGTCTTCGCGATGAACAGCGTCAGCCGCACCATGGGCGAGGGCGACCTCTATCCGTTCGTGCTCGGCCCGGCGGTGGTGACGAAGCTCGGCTTCATCCACAACCTCGTGCACGGTCGGGTGTAGAAAACCTCGCAACGTTCGCCGACGGACGGGCCTCGCCTCAGGCCCGTCCGGCTTCCGCCGAGAGCATGGCGGGATCGATGCCGATCGCCTTGAGGACCTGATCGTACTTGGTACCGAGCCCCGGATCGAAGATCAGGTCCGGATCGGCCGGGCAGTTCAGCCAGCCATTGGCCAGGATCTCGTTCTCCAACTGGCCCGCCTGCCAGCCGGCATAGCCGAGCGCCAGCACGGCGTTCGAGGGTCCGCGTCCGTCGGCGATGGCGCGCAGGATCTCCACCGTCGCTGTGAGGCACACGCCCTCGTCGATCTGCAGCGTCGATTGATCGATGTGGAAGTCGGCGGTGTGGAGCACGAAGCCGCGCTTGGCATCGACCGGTCCTCCCATCAGCACCGGCATGTGACCGACGCGCTCGCGCAGGCGGATCGCGTCGGACTCGCTGGCAATGTCGAGCTGGATCAGGAGATCCGGCATGCTCAGATCCGCGACCGGCTTGTTGACAATGATGCCCATCGCCCCGTCCGCCGAGTGCGCGCAGAGATAGATCACCGAGCGCGCGAAGCGCTCGTCGCCGATCCCCGGCATGGCCACGAGGAACTGGCCGTCGAGATAGGCCGTGTCTTTGAGCGAGGGATCGGGCGTCTGCATGGGACTATGCTACTGCGCTGGCCGTCATTGATCCATAAGGCAAACGCGCACGCGGCGCGGCCGTGCCTCGACAGTCGCGCGAAGCGCGTCTAACGGTTCGCGGCTTTTGCGAGGAGAGCACGGATGACGATTCAGGTTGGCGATCACCTGCCCCAGGCCACCTTCCGGGTGAACGGGCCGGACGGTCCGCAGGCCAAGACGACCGACGACGTGTTCAAGGGGCGCCGCGTCGTGCTGGTCGGCGTGCCGGGCGCCTTCACCCCGGCCTGCCACCGCAACCACCTGCCGGGCTTCGTCGCCAAGCGCGAGGAGATCCTGGCCCGCGGCATCGATGCGATCGCCGTGACCTCGGTCAACGACATCTTCGTGCTCAACGCGTGGCAGCAGCAGAGCGGCGCCGAGGGCATCGAGTTCCTGGCCGACGGCAATGCCGAATTCGCCAAGGCGATCGGCCTGGAAATGGACGGCTCGGGCTTCGGCCTCGGCCCGCGCTCCCAGCGCTACGCGATGCTCGTCGATGACGGCGTGGTGCGGATCCTCAACGTCGAGGACACCCCGTCCAAGGCCGAGGTCTCGGGCGCCGAAGCCCTGCTGAAGGTGCTCTGAGCCACCCGACATGAGCCCTCCCCGGCACCGGGGAGGGTTCGATCCGTCTTACTTCTCCCAGCCGTAATCCCGCGCGTCGGTCGCGGTGCGGTGGAAGGCGAGACGGCGGTCGTATTCCAGCGGGTCCTTGGGCTGCACCAGGGCGCCGGGCGGCACATTGAGCCAGTCCACGAGGCGGGTCAGCATGAACCGCATGGCCGCGCCCCGCGCCAGGATCGGCAGCGCCGCGATTTCGGCCGGTTCGAGCGCCCGCACCGCATCGTAGCCCGCGATCATCGCACCCGCCTTGTCGCGGTGGAAGGTGCCGTCGGCGTCGAAGCACCACGCGTTGAGGCTGATCGCCAGATCGTAGGCGAAGGCGTCGGTGCAGGCGAAGTAGAAGTCGATCAGGCCCGACACGGCGTCGCCGATGAAGAACACGTTGTCGGTGAAAAGGTCGGCGTGGATGACGCCGGCCGGCAGCCCTTGCGGCCACGACGCCTCGAGCCAATCGAGGTCGGCGCGGGTGCGGGCCGCGAGGCCGGGCGCCACGGTATCGGCCTGCGCTTCAGCCTGCACGAAGAGCGGGCGCCACGCTTCCACCGACAGATTGTTCGCGCGCACCATCGGAAAATCGCGGCCGGCGGCGTGAAGCCCCGCCAGCGCAGCGCCGAGCGCCCGGCAATGCTCGGCGTTCGGGCGGCTCAACGACACGCCTTCGAGGAAGGTGACGATCGCCGCAGGCCGGCCGCAGAGATGCCCGAGGGCAGTACCGGCGCGGTTGCGGACCGGTTGCGGACAGGCGAGGCCGGCCCGTGCCAGATGGCCCATCAGGTTGATGAAGAAGGGCAGATCCGCCGCGTTCACCCGCTTCTCGTAGAGGGTGAGGATGTAGTTGCCCGTGCTCGTATGCAGGAAGAAGTTCGAGTTCTCGACGCCTTCCGCGATGCCCTTGTAGGAGAGCAAATCGCCGAGTTCGTACTCTCTGAGGAAGGCGCGCAGCGCCTCGTCGGATACGTCGGTGTAGACCGCCACGGTGCCGCTGCCGGTTTCAGACAAGAGAAAGGGGCGCCATGGGCGCCCCTGGAGGTCGTTCGGCCGGCCTCCGCTCGGGGGCCGGCGTGTCGTCCGCCCTATTCGGCGGCTTCGCTGCGCAGCTCGCGCGGCAGCGGGAAGGACATGTCCTCGACGGTGACCGACACCTGATCCACCGTCACGTCGAAGCGCGCGGCGAAGGCGTCGATGATCTCTTCGACCAGAACCTCCGGCGCAGACGCGCCGGCGGTGAGGCCGAGGCGGCGGATATCCTTGAAGGCATCCCAATCGATCTCCTCGGCACGCAGGACGAGGCGGGTGATGGGACAGCCGGCCCGCTCGGCGACCTCGCGCAGGCGCTGCGAGTTCGAAGAGTTCGACGAACCCACCACGATCAGGGCATCGACCCGCGGCGCGACTTCCTTGACCGCTTCCTGGCGGTTGGTGGTGGCGTAGCAGATGTCGTCCTTGTGCGGGCCGTGGATGCCGGTGAACTTGGCCTTCAGCGCCTCGACGATATGCTTGGTGTCGTCGATCGACAGGGTCGTCTGCGTCACCCAGGCCAGCGCCTGGTCGGCCGGCGGGTTCAGCGCATCAATCTGGTCGATGTCCTCGACCAGGGTGATCGACCCCTTGGGCAACTGACCCATGGTGCCGACGACTTCCGGGTGGCCGGAATGGCCCACGAGCAGGACGTGGCGCCCGCGCTTGTGATGGATCTCGGCCTCGCGGTGGACCTTGGTCACCAGCGGGCAGGTCGCGTCGATGGTGGTGAGGCCGCGCGCATCGGCGTTCTGCGGCACGGTCTTGGCGACGCCATGGGCGGAGAAGATGACGGGGGCGCCGCTATCGGGCACCTCGTCCAGCTCCCGCACGAACACGGCGCCCTTCCGCTTCAGGGTCTCGACCACGTATTTGTTGTGGACGATCTCGTGGCGGACGTAGACCGGCGCTCCGTAGATCGCCAGCGCCCGCTCGACCACGTCGATGGCGCGCACCACGCCGGCGCAGAAGCCGCGGGGGGCGCACAGGAGGATCTCCAGTGGCGGCTTGTCGCCCGTCACGGCCGGATGCGGGACCCTGTTCGGGTCGGCGGTGAGGTTGATGGTGTCAGCGCTCATGATCCGACGGATGTGGAGAGGGGTGGCCGGGTCTGTCAACTGCGGCCAGCCCGAAAGCCGCGACAGGCCTGCGCCTGTCCGTCATCATTTGCTTAGCACACACGACGCGATCCGTGACCCCCACCCTCCGCCCAGGGGGCCTGCATCGACGCTCCTGTGGTAACGGTGCCGGCCCGGCCCCACCGGTACCGGTGGGGCCGGGCATGTGACGAACGACACGCGAATCGCCCTCGCGATGCGCACGGCTCTTGTTTTGACATCGTCTTTTTCCGAAAGCCGGTGGCCAGCTTTCGGGACGATGTCCTAAGGGAAGCCCTTCTCCCATCTGGAACCAGCGAGGCAACGGGCTTTCATGGCGAGCGCCACGGACCACGCCAGCTTCCTGCCGCCGGTGCTGACCTTCCTGTCGGCGGCGGTGATCGGCGTGCCGCTCGTGCGCCTGCTCGGCCAGAGCGCGGTGCTGGGCTACCTCGTCGCCGGCGTGGTGATCGGCCCGGCCGGCTTTTCCCTGATCGCGGAGCCCGAGACGGCAGCGAGCGTCGCCGAGATCGGCGTGGTGCTGCTGCTCTTCATCGTCGGGCTCGAACTCGAGATCTCGCGGCTCGTCTCGATGCGGCGCGACATCTTCGGGCTCGGCGCCGCGCAATTGGCCCTGTGTTCGCTCGTCATCGCGGGCGCGGCTCTCGCCTACGGCCTCACACCGGCCGCAGCGAGCGTCGTCGGCATCGCGATCGCGCTCTCGGCCACCGCGGTCGCGCTGCAATTGCTGGAGGAGCGCGGCGATCTCGGCTCGCCCTATGGCGGGCGCTCCTTCGCGGTGCTCTTGTTCCAGGACATCTCGGTGGTGGCGATCCTGGCGCTGCTGCCGCTGCTCGCCTCGGCCGGCGCCACGCCGAAGGACGGCTGGCTCGACGAGGGCCTGCGCTCCACCGGCCGCGCCGCGGTCGCGGTCGCGGGCGTGGTGCTCGTCGGGCGCTACGGCCTGAACCCGTTCTTCCGCCTGCTCGCGGCGGCGGGCGGACGCGAGGTGATGACGGCGGCCGCGCTTCTCGTGGTGCTCGGGACCGCGCTGGTGATGGAGAAGGCCGGCCTCTCCATGGCGATGGGCGCCTTCCTCGCGGGCGTGATGCTCGCCGAGTCGAACTTCCGCCATCAGCTCGAGGCCGATATCGAGCCGTTCCGCGGTATGCTGCTCGGTCTGTTCTTCATGAGCGTCGGCATGTCGATCGACGGCGGCCTGCTCACCAACCATTGGCTGGCGCTGCTCGCCGCGACCATGGCCGCGATCGCGGTGAAGATCGCCCTGGTCGCCGGGCTGTTCCGCCTGTTCGGCTCGCCCTGGCTCGACGCCCTGCGCGGCGCGGCGGTGCTGGCGCCGGCCGGCGAGTTCGCCTTCGTGATCCTGCCGGCGGCGGGTGACCTGCGCATCCTCGCCTCGGACGTGACCCGCTTCTGCGTCGCGCTCGCCGCCCTCACCATGCTGGTCGGGCCCATCGCCGCGAAGGGGCTCGACGCCCTCATCGCCCGCCGCCCGAAGGAGGCCGAGCCGCCCTCCGACGTCGGAGAGGCGCAGGAATCCGGCGATACCCGGGTGCTGGTGGTGGGCTTCGGCCGCTTCGGCCAGATCCTGGCGCAGGTGCTGCTGGCGGAGGGCATCAACATCACCGTCATCGACAAGGACGTCGAGCAGATCCGCAACGCGACGAGCTTCGGCTTCCGGATCTATTACGGCGACGGCACCCGGCTCGACGTGCTGCGCGCCTCCGGCCTCGCCAAGGCGGACCTGATCTGCGTCTGCATCGACGACGCGCCGGCCGCCTTGAAGATCGTCGACATCGTCCACGAGGAATTCCCGAATGTGCGCACCTACGTGCGGGCCTATGACCGTACGCACGCCATCGAGCTGATGAATCGCGACGTCGATTTCCAGCTTCGCGAGACCGTCGAATCCGCCCTCGGCTTCGGCCGCGCCACCCTTGAGAGCCTGGGATTGCCCGCCGAAGCCGCCGCGCGGCGCGTCGAGGACGTGCGAAAGCGCGACGTCGCCCGCCTCGTGCTCCAGCAGGCGGGGGCGATGCCGGACGGCTCCGGCTGGCTGCGCGGCACGCCGGAACTGCGGCCCGAGCCGCTCACCGCGCCGAAAAGCCCCTCACGGGCGCTGAGTGCCGAGACCCGCGGCCTGATCGAGCAGCAGCCGCACGAATCCGCCGCCCGCGCGCTCGAACCCGAGGATGCCGAGCCGAATGCCTGAGGCGGGCACAGGCGCCGTGCCGGACCGAGACGAGGGCGCAGCGCGCTTCGTCTCGGGCCTCGATCCTGCGACACGTCGTGGTGATGAGCGCGACCGGCTCCGTCGGCCTGATGGCGATCTTCGCTGTCGATCTGCTGTCGCTGTTCTACGTCTCGAAGCTCGGCGACCCGGCGCTCACCGCCGCGGTCGGCTTCGCCTCAATCGTCCAGTTCTTCGCCATCGCCTTCAATATCGGCCTGATGATCGCGGCCGGCGCCCTGGTCTCGCGGGCGATCGGAGCGAACGATCCGGCCGACGCGCGGCGGATCGCGACCTCGGTCACCGTCCATTGCGTGATCGCCTCGGCTCTGCTGGCCGCCTTCCTGCTCGCGGTGCTCGACCCGCTGCTCTCGGCCATCGGCGCGGAGGGGCACACCCTCGACGTCGCCCGGCGCTATCTCTGGATCAGCCTGCCGTCGAACCTGCTGCTTGGGCCGGGCATGCTGTTCACCGGCCTCCTGCGCGCGGTCGGCGCGGCGCGGGAGGCGATGTACGTCACCCTCGGCGGCGCCGTCATCACCGTCTTCGTCGATCCGCTGTTGATCTTCGGCCTCGGGCTCGGCGTGGACGGAGCCGCGCTCGCGGTCTGTGTGGCCCGCGTCACCTTCGTCGCCGTCGGCTGGGCGGGCGTCCGGCGCTACCGGTTGCTCGAACCGCCCCGCCTTACGGCCGTCATCGGCGATCTGCCGCTGGTGACGCGCATCGCCGGGCCGGCGGTGCTCACCAACCTCGCCCCCTCGATCGCCAGCGCCTTCGTGGCGCACGCCTTGTCCGGCTTCGGGCCTCCGGCGATCGCCGGGAACGTGGTGATCGAGCGCCTCGCCCCGGTCGCCTTCTGCGGGCTGTTCGCGATGTCGGGCTCGATCGGTCCGATCCTCGGCCAGAACTGGGGCGCCGGGCGCTTCGACCGGATGCGGGGCGTGCTCCGGGTCGGTGCGGCGGTGACCGCACTCTACGTCGTCGTCGTCTGGCTGCTCCTCGCCCTCGCGCGGGCGCTGCTGGCCGGCGCCTTCGAGCTTCAGGGCGTCGCGGCCGATCTGTTCGCCTTTTTCTGTCTGGTGAGCGGGCCGGTCTGGTTCTTCAACGGGCTGCTGTTTCTCGCCAACGCTGCGTTCAACAATCTCGGCTTCCCCTTCCTCTCGACCCTGCTGAATTGGGGCCGGGCGACGGTGGGCACCGTCCCGCCCGCTCTCGTGGGGGCGGCGTGGTACGGACCAGAGGGCGTGATCGCCGGCACCGGCCTCGGTTCGATCGCCTTCGGAGTGGCCGGCCTCGCCCTCGCCTTCCGCACCGTGGGCCGGCTCGAACGCGGCATGAGCCTCGCGACAGGCCCCGCACCCGAGCCACCCTCCGCCGACGCGGCGGTGCAGGCCGCTTCCGCCAGCGGAATGATCGCTGCAGTCGGAAAAGCGAACGTAGAAGCCGGCACGGGCTGATTGTCGGCTATTCCAAGGGAAATCGCCGCGGAATCGGGGTTATCGCTGGCCAGCCTCGCCCGGTTGCGACACACTCTCGACCGAGGCCGTTCCGGCGAGCCTTCGGACGTGAGTGTCGGCAGTCATCACCGGTGCGCGTCCGGAATGCGGATGGGCTCGCATCATGGACACGTTGTCATGGTGAGGCCCGGAGGCGTTCGGCACCCGGACCGTTGCTGCTCGCTGAGGCGCCCGGCCATGTACACGATGTTCGACATCCTGCAGAGCCAGGGCGACGCAAGCGTGCGGGCCTTCGGGCAGCAATTCGGTCTCTCGCCAGAGCAGACCCGCCGCGCCATGGAGGCGCTGCTGCCGGCGCTGTCGATGGGCATGCAACGCAACGCTGCGGCCGATCCGATGGGGTTCGGGCGCATGTTCGGGTTCGGCCAGCCGGGAAAAGCGCCGCCACAGGCCGGTGCGGATCTATTTTCAGGCCTGTTCGGCTCACCCATAATCGCTCAGGCGGTGATCCAGCAAGCGTCGGCGGCGAGCGGCGTCGGGAGCCAGGCCCTCAGGCAGATGCTGCCGATCATGGCCGGCATGATCGTGGCCGGCATCGTCCATCTGCTCCTTAACCCGCCCGCCGGGACACCGGCCGCCGAGCCCGCGCCCCCCACCTACCCGGTCGGCACGCTCTGGACGGACTGGCTCAACGGCCTCACCGCCGCGGCGGGACAGATGGCCTCCCCTCCCCCGCCTGCGGCGCGCAAGCCCGAGCCGCGCCCGGCCATGCGTAAGGCAGAGGCGGCGCCGGCACCGGATGCGACCAAGGCCTCGATGGAAGTGATCCAGCAGATGCTCCAGACCGGAGCCGAGGTTCAGGAGCAGAACGTCAAGGCAATGAAGGACGCGTTCGACGCGTTCTGGAGTCAGCCAAAGCCGGAAGATCCGAAGCCCAGAGCCGGAGCTGCTCCGACCGCCGGAAGGGACGCAGCTTCCGCAAGGCGCAAGCCGGTCGGGCCGAAATAGGGAACGTCGGACGGCTGGTTTTACCAGGCTGGCAACGCTCGGCTTCGTCCGGTCGCGGCGCCGGACGACAATTCATCTCGCTGTCTCGATCGAGGGATCAACGGGCCGGCGCCGCCGGATCAAGCCGGCCTGATCCACCCGCATCTGACTACTCGAACACAAACAGTTCGAAGATTTTGGGAAAGAAACTTCCAAGGGCGGTTCCGTACGCGCGGAAGGCGCCGATGACTGCGATCCCGATGAAGGTGCTGACCAATCCATACTCGATGGCAGTCGCCCCCGATTCATTACGCGCGAAGCGGACGAGAGACCGGTACAAAGGCCAGGCGGATTTCGGGACGGGCGCGGATGGAGGAAGTAGAGACACGGCGCATCGTCCCGGAGGTGTGGCAATGACCTGATTCTGCCAGCCTGAACTTGCAGCGAGCTTAAGGGAATTGAAGAAAACGGCGGCATTACCCGCCGACACGTCTCATTCGACGGCCACTGCGTTCGCGAACGGGGCGACGGGCGATGGATCGCCGAACCTGTGTCCCACTCCCATCGCCCGCTCGCCTCGGGGCCGCCTCACCCCGCGAAACGGTCGAGCATCATCCCGACAGTCGGCCAACGCCTTCCGGGATGATGCTCTTGGCCGATTCAGGCCTTGCCGGTGTCCTTGCGCAGGGCGTCGATGCGCTTGGAGGCCTCCGCCTTGTCGAGGTCGGCCTCGAAGGCCTCCGGTGCCTTGGCCTGCTCGGACAGGGTCTTGAGGTAGGAGGCCTGCGCGCCCGTCATCGGCTCGGCGCCGGTCGTCCACTCATCGGGATCCTTGATCCGGTTCGACTCGTCGGTCGGGTCGACTTTCGGATTCTCGGCCGCAGCCTGGTCCTTGGTGGTTTTGCTGGTCGTCTTGCCGGTCATCGGGGCACCCCTTCGTTCATGGATTGTTCCAAAAAACGCGGGGCTCTCCGCTAAGTTCCGGGCACGGTGAGTCGCGCCCGGAACCGGTGATCTTGCAATCCTCAGGCGGCGGCCGCCCGCGGCTGCACCTCGGCGAGGTAGTCGTCCATCAGCGTCTTGGTCAGCGCCGCCGGGGTGAAGCGGTAGGGACCGATCTCGGAGACCGGGGTCACCTCGGCAGCCGAGCCGGTGATGAAGCACTCGGAGAAGCCCGTCATCTCCTCGGGGCGGATGCGCCGCTCGATCACCTCGATCCCGCGGCGCTTGGCCAGCTCGATCACCGTCTGGCGGGTGATGCCGTTGAGAAAGCGGTCGGCCTGGGGCGTGTGGATCACGCCGTCGGCGATGAAGAAGACGTTGGCGCCGGTGCATTCGGCGACGTTGTCCTCCCAATCGAGCATCAGCGCGTCGGCATAGCCCTTGTTCTCGGCCCGATGCTTGGAGATCGTGCAGATCATGTAGAGACCCGCCGCCTTCGATGTGGAAGGCGCGGTGCGCGGATCGGGGCGGCGGTAATCGGCGATGTCGAGCCGGATGCCCTTCATCTTGGTCTCCGGATCGAAGTAGCTCGGCCATTCCCAGGCGGCGATGGCGAGATGGATGGTGTTCTTCTGCGCCGCGACGCCCATCATCTCCGAGCCGCGCCACGCCACGGGGCGCAGATAGGCGTCCTGCAGGCCGCTTGTCGCGAGCACCTGGGCTTTGGCCGCCTCGATCTGATCGACCGAGTACGGGATCTCGAAATCGAGGAGCTGGGCCGACTGGTGCAGTCGCTCGGAATGCTGGCGGCTCTTGAAGATCCGGCCGCCATAGGCCCGCTCGCCTTCGAACACCGACGAACCGTAGTGGAGGCCGTGGCTGAGCACATGGATCTTCGCCTCGCGCCACGGCACCATGGCGCCGTCGAACCAGATCGTGCCTTCGCGCTCATCGAAGGGAATCACGGACATCTCTCGAAGTTCCTCTGCGCGGCCTCGGCGAAGCGCGGGGTCGTCGGGTGGGGCAAATGCCGGCGCGCGGACGCAGAACGATGCAGCGAGCGGCTGGACCGGCAGGGTTGACGGGTAACAACGGGGCTGAGATATGTCAACAACACTGACTTATCTTCCCGGGCTATCCGGAGCCCCGCGATCCGCCGCCGACCGAGGTTTTCACGACGTGAATCGTGTGATGACGCCAGATGCCGACATGGCGGTACAGGCTCCCGGTGAGGCGTCCCTCCCGAGCTGTCCTGCCGCGGGCGGCGACAGCGACGACCTGATCGAGCTCTTGTTCTTCGCCTATCGCGATTTCGTCGGCGATCCCGACCGGATTTTGGCGCAATACGGCTTCGGCCGGGCGCATCACCGGGTGCTGCACTTCGTCGATCGCTATCCCGGCCTCACCATCGCCGAACTCCTCGATATCCTGCGCATCACCAAACAGAGCCTCAACCGGGTACTCAAGGATTTGATCGACCAGGGCTATGTCGAGCAGCAGACCGGCACGAGCGACCGGCGCCAGCGGCTCCTGTTCTGCACCCCGTCCGGCCGGGCGCTGACGGCCGACCTGACGCGGGTGCAGGTCCGGCGGATCGTGCGGGCGCTCGATGCGCCGTTCGAGGATGACGAGGCCGAGAGCGGGCGCGAGGCCCGCGCGGCCTCCGCCCAGGATTTCCTGCTCGCGATGATCGAGCCGGCCGAGCGCGCCGCGATCCGCCGGCTGATGGCACGCCGCACGACGGGGCGCGCCTGATGTCGGCCGAAAGCGCCCTCAAGGTGCGCCCCGAGCTTCCCGACCACGCGCCCCATATCCTGCTCGTCGATGACGACCGGCGGGTGCGCGAACTCCTGTCCCGCTTCCTCTCGGAGCAGGGTTTCCGGGTCACGGCGGCGGCAAACGCGGCCGAGGCGCGCCTGCGCGGCCAGTGCTTCGTGTTCGACGCCCTCGTGCTCGACGTGATGATGCCCGGCGAAAGCGGTTTCGACTATGCCCGCTCGGTGCGCGAGACCTCGCGCGTACCGATCCTGATGCTGACGGCGCGCTCCAACCCCAACGACCGGGTCACGGGTTTGGAGATCGGCGCCGACGACTATCTGCCCAAGCCCTTCGAGCCGCGCGAGCTGATCCTGCGGCTGAACAACATCATCCGCCGCCACGCCGCCGTACCGGAAGCCCGCTTCTCAGGAGAGGATGCGGTCAGTTTCGGCCCGTTCAGCTTTCGCATCGACCGGGGCGAGTTGCGCCGGGAGAACGAGCCGGTGAAGATCACCGAGCGCGAGCGCGAAATCCTGACCATGCTGGCCCAGACCCGCGGCGGCAATGTCGAGCGCGAGACGCTTGCGGGCAATGGCGGATTGGCGGCCGAGCGGACCATCGACGTGCAGATCAACCGTCTGCGCCGTAAGATCGAGCCGGACCCGGCCAATCCGAGCTTCCTGCACACCGTCCGCGGCGTCGGCTACCGCCTCGCCATCGATTGAGGCCTTCATGGCGGCCCCCGCCCGCCCCTCCGCGACCGCACCGTCTCGAACCGGCACCCTCGCCGGGGCGCTCGGTCGCGTTCGGAAGATCTGGCGGCGCCTCAGCCGCGCCATCGGCGACGCTTTGCCGAAGGGCCTCTACGCCCGCTCGCTGATCATCATCATCGCGCCGATGGTGCTGCTGCAATCGGTGATCGCCTACACCTTCATGGAGCGGCACTGGCAGCTCGTGACCCGCCGGCTCTCGGCGGCGGTGACCGCCGACGTCGCCGCGCTGATGGACATCTACGAATCCTACCCGCAGGACCGGAACGCGGAGACGCTCTCGCGCATCGCCGGGGAGCGGCTGAACCTCGACATCGACATCCTGAAGGGCGCCAAGCTGCCGAATCCGGGGCCGCGCCCGTTCTTCTCGATTCTCGACGAGGTCTTGTCGGAAGAAATCCGCCGCCAGATCCGGCGCCCGTTCTGGATCGATACGGTGGGGCGCTCCAACCTCATCGAGATCCGGGTGGCGATCCCCGAAGGCGTGATGCGGGTCACGGCCCGGCGCAACCAGGCCTACGCCTCGAACTCGCACATCTTCCTGCTCTGGATGACCGGCTCCTCGCTGGTGCTGCTCGGCGTGGCGATCCTGTTCCTGCGCAACCAGATCAAGCCGATCCTCCGGCTCTCGGCGGTGGCCGAGGGGTTCGGCAAGGGCCGCGAGATCGAGTTCAAGCCTCGCGGCGCCCGCGAGGTCCGGCAGGCGGGGCACGCCTTCATCGAGATGAAGCGGCGCATCGAGCGCGCGATGGAGCAGCGCACGGCGATGCTCAACGGGGTGAGCCACGACCTTCGCACCATCATCACCCGGTTCAAGCTCTCGCTCGCCCTGGTCGAGCAGACGCCGGAGGTGGAAGATCTCCAGCGCGACGTGGACGAGATGAGCCGGATGCTCGAGGGCTATCTCGCCTTCGCCCGGGGTGACTCCGCCGAGACCGCCGCCGAGACCGACATGCGGACCCTGCTGGAGGATCTGCGCAGCGACGTGGAGCGCCTCGGCGCCCATGTCGAGGCGGTCGAGATCGAGGGCAGCCCGCTCGTCACCGTGCGGCCGGATGCGATGCGCCGCTGCCTGTTCAACCTCGCCGCCAACGCCGCGCGCTACGCAGACACCGTTGCGATCTCGGGCAAACGCGAGCACCGCGCCTTCCTCATCGCGATCGACGACGACGGGCCCGGCATCCCGCCCGAGAGCCGCGAGGACGTGTTCAAGCCGTTCGTGCGCCTCGACGATGCGCGCCAGGATGCCGGCGGCTCCGGGCTCGGTCTCGCCATCGCCCGCGATATCGCTCGGGCGCATGGCGGCGATGTCGGCCTGCACGACAGCCCGCTCGGCGGCTTGCGGGCGACGGTGCGCATCCCCGCCTGATCGAAACGCTCACCGGGCCGAAACACCTGCCTGACCGAAACCCCGGCGGATCGATCGGAGATTCTGAAGCGGCGGGAGTTTCCTCCGGCGGAACGGCGATGCTAAGACCGCTTCGCATTATTCTTCGGGCCGCGCTGCGGTCCCTCAACGAACGCGAGTGACGTCGAATGAACCCGCTGGTGCCGCTTTCCATCGTGCTGCTCCTCCCGATCGCAGCCGTCTGCGCCGTTCTGTTCACGGATTCCGGGATCGAGCCGGCCCTGTTCTACGCCGCGGTCAAGACCTTCGCGATCCTGTTCGTCGTCGGCGGCGCGATCTCCTTCGCCGCCAGCCGCCTCGCTGCGCGCACCCACGGCTGAGCCTCTCCCACGAAACGCTCGCCGCTCTGCCGTGCCCCCTGAGGCCCGTTCAGTGAGCGGGTGTTTCATGAGGCACGGCCGAATCCCGGCACCGGCCGGCGTCTGACGGAAGGTCGAGGCCATGCTGCGTGTCGTGCCCTCCTTCGATCGGATCGGCGAGGAGAACGCCTTCGCCGTTCTCGCCCGCGCCAGCGCGCTCGCGGCGCAGGGCCGCGACATCGTCAATCTCGGCATCGGCCAACCGGACTTCGCGACGCCGGCCCATATCGTCGAGGCAGGCATCAAGGCCCTGCGCGACGGCCATCACGGCTACACACCGGCGATCGGCATTCCACCGCTCCGTGAGGCGGTGGCGCGGGACCTCCATCGCCGCCATGGGGTCGAGGTCTCGCCGGATGCGGTGATGATCGTGCCGGGCGGCAAGGTCACCATGTTTATGGCGATCCTGATGTTCGGCGAGCCCGGCGCCGAGATCCTTTATCCGGATCCCGGCTTCCCGATCTACCGCTCGATGATCGCGTTCACCGGGGCCACCCCGGTGCCGGTGCCGATCCGCGAGGCCAACGGCTTCGCCTTCTCGGCCGAGGAGACGCTCTCGCTGATCACCGAGCGCACACGCCTTCTGATCGTCAATTCGCCGGCCAACCCGACTGGCGGCGTCACGCCGAAGGCCGAGATCGACGCCCTGGTGCAGGGTCTCGCCGACCATCCGGGCATCGCCGTGCTGTCCGACGAGATCTACGGCTCCATGACCTATGACGGGGAGGCGCATGTCTCGCTCCTCGCCTATCCCGAGATCCGCGACCGGCTGATCGCGCTCGACGGCGCCTCGAAGACCTACGCGATGACGGGGTGGCGGCTCGGCTGGTCGGTCTGGCCGAAGCCGCTCTACGACGCCGCCCGCAAGCTCGCCGTGAACTCCTTCTCCTGCGTGAACGCCGCCACGCAATGGGCCGGGGTCGCCGCCCTCGATGGCCCGCAGGACTGCGTCACCGCAATGGTCGCCGCGTTCGATCAGCGTCGAAGCCTCGTCGTAGACGGGTTGAACGGCCTGCCGAACGTCTCCTGCATCACTCCCAAGGGCGCCTTCTACGCCTTTCCGAACATCGCGCACACGGGCTGGAAGGCGAAGGCCTTGGCCACCGCACTCCTTGACGAGGCGGGGGTCGCGGTGATCGGCGGCCCGGATTTCGGCGTATACGGCGAGGGCTACCTCCGGCTGTCCTACGCCAACTCCGCCGAGAACATCACCCGGGCGCTGGAGCGGATGAATCGGTTCCTCTCGGACCACGCGCCGGGCTGAGATCGAAAGATGTCATTCGCCTGTGTGACAGCTTTCGCGAGATCGGCCTCCGTTTCGGGCACCGGGCGATAATCTCGGCCTTTCTCGATTTTCCATGCATCCGAATTCGAGGCTGCGGCGTTATCCGGCCATGCTTCGCTGTGCCTGATCGCGGCGAACCTCACAACGACGGAGATGCTGTAATGAAGATCAAGACCCTTCTCGCTGCTTCGGCTATCGCGCTTGCTCTGCCCATGGCCGCCCAGGCTCAAGGCACGCTGCGTGGCGCGGAGCGCGGCGCTCAGGAAGGCGCCGATGCGGCTGGTCCGATCGGTGGCATCGTCGGCGGCGCGGTCGGTGCGGCGACCGGTACGATCGGTGGCATTCTCGGTGTCGAGGATCGTCCGCGCTTCCGCTCCTATGTTCGCGAGCGCAACGTCCGCTCCTACGACTACGACGGTCGCGTCGTCGTCGGCTCCACGCTGCCGTCCTCGGGCGTGACGTATTACGACGTCCCGAACGACTACAACGTGACCCGTGGAACCCGCTACACCGTGGTCAACGACCGTCCGGTGCTGGTGGATGGTCGCCACCGGATCATCGAAGTGCTCGACTAACCACGCAGCGCATGGGCCGCCCGCAAGGGCGGCACCATCCGGCCCCGGCAACCATTGCCGGGGCCTTTTTCATGTTCTGACCTGCTCCAAAAGGTTCGCGGGGAGGCGGTCCGGCGCGCTATCTCGTCTACTACACATCGCCTAAGCGCGACGGCTCATCTCCTGGAAGATCAGTGTTCGATCGGTTGCTGTGGTGCTGTCGAAGGCAGGCGAGAATGTCGGACGCAACGCTCCCGGTGTTCCGTTCGTTTATCCATTCGAGACGATGTTTGCGCCTGGACAGGACTGACGATGACCGGCTCCGACACATCCGCCGAAAACCTTCCTGAGAACCCGCCGCTGCCGGAATCGGTACGCGACCATCTCGGTCATGAGCTTCGGAGCGTCTATACCGAGCCGACCCCCGAGCCACGCTTCCTCGGCGACGAACCGAGCGTGCCGCAGGAATTCGAGCCGCAGCTTCGCCGGCTCGAGACGCGGCTGAAGACGCATGAGGAAGGCACCGAAGCCGTCGAACAGGCGCTCGACCGGATTCTCGATGCCTTCGGCGTCACGCCCGATGCGGGCGATCCGAAGAAGTAGGACGGTTCACACCCGTCGCGCCGCCAGCAGATCGCGGATTTCACCCAGCAGCTTCACATCGGCCGGCACCTCGGCCACTGGCTTCGGCTTGGCCTCCTCCCTGGATTTCAGGACGTTCATGGCGCGGATTACCATGAACAGCACGAAGGCGATGATGGTGAAGTTGACGGCGAGCGTCAGGAACTGACCGTAGCCGATCACCGCCCCGACCTTCTTCGCCTCGGCATAGGGCATGCCGTCCTGCACCTTGGATGACAGCGGGATGTAGTAGTTCGAAAAATCGAGCCCGCCGGTCACCGCGCCGATGATCGGCATGATGACATCCTGAACCAGCGAATTGACGATGGCGCCGAACGCCGCGCCGATGATCACGCCGACGGCGAGATCGACCACATTGCCGCGCAACGCGAACTTCTTGAACTCTTCCAACATACTCGGGCTCCTTGAACCGCCGGCTCCGCTGCAGGCCGTTGCGTGCAAAGCTATGCCGCAAGCGGTGGTCGCCAAGGGGAGCTGCCAAAGGGGAGCCGCCAAGAGGAGCTGCGCCGATCGCCGACTTACGGTGGGAGAGGGCGACCGGTTTTCCGCTTCCGTGCACTTGTGCGCATAGCGAGCCGGCCTGGCGCAATTCAAACGGCCAAGCTGGAAACAGATCGCCGAGTGCCGCAATCTTCGGCCGGCCTCATGCCCCGGTCCGGCAATCCTTCAGAAAAACTTCGAAACATATCTTAAGGGTTGTGCGGGCGATCTGCTCTGCCGGCTTAGGAGGATTGGGGCTTTTTCCATCGCCGTTTAGCATCAGTTCATTTTTCAATTGCTACCGAGGGGTGACTACTTCAAACGCCCTGCCCTATCCCGAGGTGCCCTTTCGGATGCCCGACGAACTGATTCGCAGTGAATTGCCGGATGATCCCGGCTCCGTACGGGTCGAAGCGGTAAAAGCCGTTCCGCGCCAGTTGGCGCTTGCCTTGCGGGACTACTTCGACCTGGCGGAGCAGGCTCCGTTGCCGAGCCCGCTCGCGGCACTGTTGCGACAGTTCGAGACGGCGCTCGCCGCCCATGGCGGAGCGGTCGAAACCATCTTCCGCGACGATCTGGTGAAGGCGCTGCCGATGCTGCGCACCTTCGCGATCTCGCTCACCGCCAACCCGACCCGTGCCGACGATCTCGTTCAGGAGACGATGGTGAAGGCTTGGGCCAACCGGGAGCGGTTCACGCCGGGCACGAACTTCACGGCGTGGCTGTTCACCATCCTGCGCAACCAGTTCTACACCGAGATCCGCAAGGGGCGCCGCGAAGTCGAGGATGCCGACGGCGTCCACGCCGGGACGCTGACCGCTCACCCCGATCAGGAACACGCAGCGGGCCTGCGGATGGTGATGAACTTGATCGGCACTCTGCCGCTGCCGCAACGGCAGGCGCTTCTGCTGGTCGGTGCCGAGGGCTTCACGTACGAGGAAGCGGCCGAGCAGCTCGGCTGCCAGGTCGGCACGGTCAAGAGCCGCGTCAGCCGCGCGCGGGCCTTCCTCGTCGATTCCTTCGAGGGTCTGCCGAACGGATTATCGGCGGCACGGGCCTGACCCGCGCCGCTCTGGGCACCCGCCTTGCCCCGAGAGGCCGTCACCGGCCCTCGGGGTGGCGCATCACACGTCGAGATTGGCGACGCTGAGCGCGTTCTCTTGAATGAACTCGCGGCGCGGCTCCACCACGTCGCCCATCAGCTTGACGAACAGATCGTCGGCGTCGGTCGTATCCTTGACCTTCACCTGCAGCAGGGAGCGCACGTCGCGATCGAGCGTCGTTTCCCAAAGCTGCTGGGCGGTCATCTCGCCGAGGCCCTTGTAGCGCTGAAGCTGGAGACCCTTCCGGCCGAACGCCATCACCGCCTCGAACAGGCCCACCGGGCCATAGAGTTCGGGTTTCGTCCCCCTTGCGGGCGAGCGTCACCGGCTCCTCGTAGATCTCGCGCAAAGTCTCCGCCCGCTCGGCAAGTCGGCGGGCTTCCTGCGAGGCGAGCAGGGTCGCATCGAGATTGGCGACCTGCGTCACGCTGCGAAGCGTCCGGCTGAAGACGTAGCCGCCCTCTGAGGCCGCCCCGGTCCACCCCTTCTCGATCTCGTCGGCGATCCGGTCGAGGCGCTTGGCCGTGCGGTCGGCCAGCACTTCCGCCTCGCCGAGATTCTCGGCCACATCCTTGGCGAAGGCGCCGGCCAGAACCGATTGCTCGACCACCGAGCGGTCGTAGCGGGTGTGGAGTCCGTGCAGGATGCCGCGGAAGGCGCGCGCTTCCTCGACCAGCGTCTTGAGCTGGGCACCCCCGAACTCGGTGCCCGAGGCCAGCCGGAGTACGGCACCCTCGACGCCCTGATCGATCAGGTAATCCTCCAAGGCCCGCTCGTCCTTGAGGTAGAGGACGCGCCGGCCACGCTCGGCTTTGTAGAGCGGTGGCTGGGCGATGTAGAGGTGCCCGCGCTCGATGAGCTCCGGCATCTGCCGGAAGAAGAACGTCAGCAGCAATGTCCGGATATGCGAGCCGTCCACGTCCGCATCGGTCATGATGATGATGCGGTGATAGCGCAGCTTGTCCGGGTTGAAGCCTTCGCGGTCGGTGCTCGACCGGCCGATGCCGGCGCCGAGCGCCGTGATCAGCGTGCCGATCTCGGCCGAGGACAGCATCCGGTCGGCGCGCACCCTCTCGACGTTGAGGATCTTTCCGCGCAGCGGAAGCACCGCCTGGAAGGTGCGGTCACGGCCCTGCTTGGCCGATCCGCCGGCGGAATCGCCCTCCACCAGCAGCAACTCGCACTTGCTCGGATCGCGCTCCTGGCAGTCGGCGAGCTTGCCGGGCAGCGAGGCGATGTCGAGCGCACCCTTGCGGGTGATGGTCTCGCGCGCCTTACGCGCCGCCTCGCGGGCAGCGGCCGCGAGCACGACCTTGCCCATCACCGATTTCGCCTGGGCCGGGTTCTCCTCGAGCCAGGTCGAGAGGCCCTCGTTGAGGATGTTCTCGACCGCCGGGCGGACCTCGGAGGAGACGAGCTTGTCCTTGGTCTGCGACGAGAATTTCGGATCCGGCACCTGAACGGAGATGACCGCGGTCAGCCCCTCGCGGCAATCGTCGCCGGTGAGCGAGACTTTCTCGCGCTTGGCGATACCCGAGGATTCGGCGTAGCCGGTGAGCTGGCGCGTCAGGGCGGCGCGGAAGCCCGCCATGTGGGTGCCGCCGTCGCGCTGCGGGATGTTGTTGGTGAACGGCAGGACGGTCTCGTTGAACGAGTCGTTCCACCACAACGCCACCTCGACGCGGATACCGTCGCGCTCGCCCAGCACGGTGACGGGCTTGGTCATGCCGTCGACCGGCTTCCGGGACCGATCGAGATAGCGCACGAAGGCCTCGACGCCGCCCTCGTAGCAAAGCTCCTCGCGCTTGTGCTCGGCATGGCGTGCATCGGTGACGACGATGCGCACGCCCGAATTGAGAAAGGCGAGTTCGCGCAGACGCTTCTCCAGCGTCGGGTAGTCGAACTCCGTCATCGTGAAGGTTTCGGTCGAGGGCAGGAAGGTCACCTCCGTGCCGCGCCGATCACCCGCAGGGCCGACCACCTCCAGCGGCGCCACCGCGTCACCGTGGCGGAACTCCATGCGGTGCTCCTTGCCACCGCGCCAGATCCGCAGCTTCAGGCTGGTGGAGAGCGCGTTGACGACGGAGACGCCGACGCCGTGCAGGCCGCCCGAGACCTTGTAGGAATTCTGGTCGAACTTTCCGCCGGCATGGAGCTGGGTCATGATGACCTCGGCCGCCGAGACCCCCTCCTCCCGGTGGATGTCGGTGGGGATGCCGCGCCCGTTGTCGGAGACCGTGACGGAGCCATCGGCGTTGAGCGTCACCGTCACGAGGTCCGCGTGGCCCGCGAGCGCCCTCGTCGATGGCGTTGTCCACCACCTCGTAGATCATGTGGTGAAGGCCGGAGCCGTCGTCGGTATCGCCGATATACATGCCGGGCCGCTTGCGCACGGCATCCAGGCCCTTAAGCACGCGGATGGATTCCGCGCCGTAGCTGTCGGCGTGTTCGGTGTTCGGGGAGTCAGCCATGAAATTCCTCGGGCAGGCGGCTCGGAAGCCTTGTTTCGAGCCCGGACGGGCCGGGCATGCCTGCTATTTCCGTCTCGTCTTCATATAGGCGTTCCCCCCTGATTTTGCATCGCTTTTTGCGTCGGTAAAGCGCTGCGACACTGCGCTTTGTGACGTGGTTCCGTTAATCCTCCGTTAGGCCTCGCGGGCCGGTCGATCGAGTCCGGCCTGAATGCCCCTCGGCTGCTCTCGTCGCCGATCACCCTTGCAGGAACGGGTTCGTCATCCGCTCCTGTCCGAGCGTTCCGGTCGGCCCGTGGCCCGGGATGAAGGCGACGTCGTCGCCGAGCGGCAGCACCTTCTCGCGGATCATCCGGATCAACTGCTCGTGGCTGCCGCCGGGCAGGTCGGTCCGGCCTACCGACCCCTGGAACACCACGTCGCCGACCAGGGCGAAGCGGGCATCGCGGCTCATGAAGACGACGCTGCCGGGCGAGTGGCCGGGGGCATGCCAGATGTCGAAGGTCAGGCCGCCGACGGTGACGGTCTCGCCCTCGTTGAGCCAGCGGTCCGGCGTGATCGCGCGGGCGCCGTCGATCCCGTAACTCGCGCCGGTCTCGGGCAGGGAATCGAGCAGGAACTTGTCGGCTTCATGCGGGCCCTCGACGGGAACGCCAAGGCGCTCCTTCAACTCCGCGGCACCGCCGGCATGGTCGATATGGCCGTGCGTGAGCAGGATCTTTTCGACCGTCACGCCCTGCGCGCGAATCGCCGCCTCGATCCGGTCCAGGTCTCCGCCGGGATCGACCACGGCGCCGACCTTGGTGGCATCGTCCCAGATCAAGGTGCAGTTCTGCTGGAACGGGGTGACCGGGATGATCGCGGCGCGGGGCGTGGCGGGCATACTGACTCGGCAGTTTGAGGATGAGGATACTGCGTACAGTTCTAGACCGTCGCGCCGGCAAGCGCCAATTGCGAGGCGCCTCATCTCCGATCCGGTTGATCCCTCGGAATTTCGGATCGAGCGTTGCTCAGTCGCTGTGCGGGCTGCCTGATCCGGCCGCTTCACTCAGGCGGACGTCGCGTCACCCTCGACCGGGATCGGGCGCGGACGGCCCACCTCGTCGATGGCGACGAAGGTGAAGGTCGCCTCGGTGACCTTCTCGCGGAACTGCGTCTGGAAGCGCCGCGCCCAGGCCTCCAAATGGATTTTCATCGAGGTGCGTCCGACCCGGCCGATCCGGGTGTAGACGCACAGCACGTCGCCGACCCGCACGGGCCGGATGAAGGTCATCGCATCGACGGCCACGGTCACGACCCGCCCCTGCGCCCGCTCGACCCCGGCGATGCCGCCGGCCTGATCCATCTGCGAGAGCACCCAACCGCCGAAGATGTCGCCGTTGGCGTTGGTGTCGGCCGGCATGGCGATCGTGCGCACCGTCAGGTCGCCGATGGGATGCTCGTCGCTCAAATCGATCGCATCCGTCATCGATCCCCCCGTTCGCGCCGATTCGATCGCGCGTTGTCCGACAGCCAAGCACGGGCGCCGGTCCGGCGCCAGAGGCGGAACCGGGTCAGGGCATCAGGCCGAGAAGCTCCAGCCCGGCCGCGAGAAAGATCGCCGCGGCGCAGACGAACAGCTCGAGGGGGATGTCCTGCCAGGACAGGGTACGAGGCGGCGCCATCGCGCGCCGCTGCCGCGTCACGAGATCGATCATGGGACGTCCTCCGGAGCGGCCCGTCTCACGCGGACCATACTCGCTCGAACGCCATCCTATATCGCCCCGCGGGTTTTCGAAAAGCGCGGGCAGGGATCGGTCGGTCCAAGAGACGGACACGAAAAAGCCCGGAGCGGTGACACTCCGGGCTCGATTCGGAAACGATCGTCTTCAGAAGTCCGTTGGGGATCCCAAGAGATCCGTTCGGCTCAGTAGTAGAAGCGACGCGGGCCGTAGAAGCGACGCGGGCCGTAGAAACGGCGCGGGCCGTAGTACGGGCGACGGTAGAACGGGCGCGGGCCGTAGAAGCGGCGGCCGTAATGACGGCGCGGCCCCCAGCCACCGCCGTAATACTGCGCCTTCTCGATGGTCGCGGGCGCGGTCTCGGTCACGAGCGCAGCCGACGGGCCGACCGGGGCGGCCGACGCACCCTGCGGCGACACCGCGGCGAGGCCCAGGACCATCAGCGCGGCAAGGAGGAGTTTTCTGAGCAAGTGGGCATTCCCTCTTCGGCATTCGCGAACGGACACGCCGAACCCGGCGCACCGCGCGAGCGAGAACGCACGAGGCCGCGAAACGGTTTCGTCAAAAGCGCGCCCGCAGGGGCTGTGAAAAGGGGGTCAGGCGATCTTCGTCGTCATGTCGACGACGGACGCCTCGGCGCTGCCCTTCACCAGTTCGATTCCGCGCTCGCAATCCTCGCGGCGAACATAGCTCTCACCGGAATCCGCGATGACTTTGCCGTTCTGGACGCGAAGGCGCCAGCGCCACTGCCCACCCGCATCACGATAGAGTTCGTAGCGCATTCCGCCTGATCTCCTGACAGGCCGTGCTCCGAACGAGAACGGCGCGGGATGAACGCATCCCGCGCCGAAAAGATCGATGTCAGTGACCCGTTAAGACGCCGACGATCGGTTGCGTCCCCTCCCGCCCAATGATGAGGCGGGCATTCGACGCGGGATCGTCAGGCCGTCCGCGGCTCAGGTGCGCGGTGCGCGGTCGAGCCAGCCAATCGCCCGTCCGCCCTCGCCACCGGAGCGCGCGGGCCGACCGTCGCGACGGCCGTCGCTCGGACGGGCTCCTTGCGGACGCGCACCCTGCGGACGAGCCTCACCGGCCCGCTCGGGACGGCGCTGGTCCTGACGCTGACCGTCGGGACGCGGTGCGCCGGCGGCGCGCTGGTCCTGACGGTGACCCGGCTGTCCACCGGGACGCCCGCCGCGGGCTTCGTGGGCGCGCGGCTCGCCGCGTCCCTCGCCGCCCTGGCCGCGACCGCCGCCCGGACGACCCTGGCGCTGGCCCGGGCGGCCCTGCGGCTGACGCGGCGGACGGCGCGCCTCCTCGGCGGCGTTGTCCTGCGCTTCCTGGCGCGTCGGCGGCACAAAGCCCTCGGGGAACCCGCCGACGGGAATCTTCTGGCGCGTGGTGCGCTCGATGTCGCGCAGGTAAGCGCGCTCTTCGTCGTTGCAGAACGAGATCGCCTGACCTTCCGCACCCGCGCGGGCCGTACGGCCGATGCGGTGGACGTAGGATTCCGGCACGTTCGGCAGATCGTAGTTCACGACGTGGGTCACGCCGTCGACATCGATGCCGCGGGCGGCGATGTCGGTCGCCACCAGCACGCGGCAGGAACCGTCGCGGAAGGCGGCGAGCGCCCGCTCGCGCTGCGGCTGGCTCTTGTTGCCATGGATCGCCGCGCTGACGACGCTGGCCTTGTCGAGGCCGCGTACGACCCGGTCCGCACCGTGCTTCGTGCGGGTGAAGACGAGCACGCGCTCGATCTTCGGGTCACGCAGGACGTGGTTGAGCAGCGCCTGCTTGGCGCCGGTGTGACAGAAGATGACCTGCTGATCGACGCGCTCGGCGGTGGTCGCCACGGGCGTGACCGCCACTTGCACCGGGTTGCTGAGATACTGGTCGGCGAGCCCGGCGATGTTCTTCGGCATGGTGGCCGAGAAGAACAGGCTCTGGCGCTTGGCCGGCAGCATCTTCACGATGCGCTTCAGCGCGTGGATGAAGCCGAGGTCGAGCATCTGGTCGGCCTCGTCGAGGACGAGGATCTCGACGCCCTCCAGCGTCAGTGCGCGGCGATCGACGAGGTCGATGAGCCGACCCGGCGTGGCGACGAGGATGTCGACGCCCGGCGCGATCGCCCGCTCCTGGCGGGTGATGTTCACACCGCCGAAGACGACGGTGTTGGTGTAGGGCAGGTGCCGGCCATAATCCGAGAAGCTGTCGGCGATCTGGCTTGCGAGCTCGCGGGTCGGCGACAGCACGAGCACGCGGCAACCGCGGCGCGGCGCACGGCGGCTGTCGAGCGACAGGCGATGCAGGATCGGCAGGGCGAAGGCAGCGGTCTTGCCGGTGCCGGTCTGAGCGATGCCGCAGAGGTCACGGCCTTCCATCGCGGGCGGGACGGCCTGCGCCTGGATCGGCGTCGGCGTGACGTAGCCGGCCTCTTCCAGCGCGCGGAGCACGGGCTGAGCGAGGCCGAAATCGGTAAATTGGGTCAAGTCGTTACTTTCAAGGCAGCGGAACCCGCAATCCGGCGCATCAATTCGCGCGGGACGATCAAAGGCGGGTCCATCGGTCCGGGAGGCTGCCCGCGTGATGGAGCGGCCTGGGGTGCATACACGTTGAAGAGAGGGGCCGGGGCACAACCTTGGAAAAGGCGCGAACCGTCACGCAGCCCCCTCAAGCGACCCCGTTCGGTCGCTGACGCTGCAGATGCGATATGCGACGTTGCACCTGCGAAGTCAATGCGCCCGACCTCCCGATCCCTTCGATCCCGGCGCACGAGCCACGGAGCGGCCTCTTAGGGGGCGGGTGCAGATCCCGCGGTGTGAACCTGTCCAGTGAGCGGGGCCTCGGAACTGATGAGAGCGGACAGGCAAATTGACGGTTTCGCAAAACCCTTCGCAACCTGTAACGCCAAGATTTTGCACCGCAGAACGCAGCACCTCTAATATAAGCTTCGATCAATTGGTACAGTAAAGGAAGATCCCGCGCCCGATCCGCCTCAATCCGCGGGCAAGCTGTCCATTATATGAAATTATCAAACAGTAAAGTTCCGATCTTATAAATTTTATAGTTCTAAATAAAATTATTCATGCGGCAGTAACATTACAAATCTAGATGTGATGCCCGTTGGTCTGCTTGGCAACCACCAGGGCGGGAGTTTTGCAATGGCCACGATTTCGGGAACCAACGGCGACAACGTTCTCAACGGCACCCTTCAAGACGACGTGATTCTCGGTCTCCTCGGAAACGATGTCATTACGGACCCGGGCGGATTCAACCGGATCGACGGTCAGGACGGAAACGACACGATCACCGGCGGAAACAACGTCGATTACATTGCCGGCGGGCCGGGTAACGACACGATTTACGGTGGCAACGGATCCGACCAGCTGATTGGCGAGATCGGCAACGACACGATCTACGGTCAGGACGGCGATGATTACGCAGCCGGCAATCCCGGCGACGACGTCCTGTACGGCGGCCGGGGCAACGACTTTTTCGTTGGCGAGCAGGGCGCTGACCTCGTCTTCGGCGAAGAGGGCAATGACTTCGTCGCGGGCGGCGAGGACGACGACACCGTCTACGGCGGCGACGGCAACGACCTCGTCGACGGCGATCTCGGCAACGATGTCCTGTTCGGCGACGCCGGCAACGACGTCCTGTTCGGCGATTACGGCAATGATCGGATGTCGGGCGGAACGGGCACCAATACGCTCGACGGCGCCCTCGGCATCGACACGGCGGTGTTCAACTTCAATTTTGCTCAAGCTGGCGTGACGTCCGCGGGCACGTTATCGTCCATCGCCGGACAGAACTCGCTCGACACGGTCAAGAACACGGAAGTGTTCGCCTTCGCCGACCGCTCGATCCTGCAGGGTGACGGCAACCAGGCCGTGGATGACCTGTTCTACCTCAGCCAGTACGGCGACGTTTACCGGAACGGGAACGACGCCGAGCAGCACTTCAGCGATTACGGCTGGAAGGAAGGCCGCAACCCGAACGCCTTCTTCGACACGAAGGGGTATCTGGCTGCCTACGCCGATGTGGCGGCGGCCGGCATCAATCCTCCCGAACGCTACCTCACCTACGGGTGGAAGGAAGGCCGCGATCCCTCGGCCCAGTTCGACACCAAGCAGTACCTCGCAGCCGACGGCGATGTCGCGGCGGCCGGACTCAATCCTCTGCTTCACTACCTCGAATACGGCGCCGTCGAGGGCCGCGCGACGTTCAACGACGGCACCTTCGCCTGATCTCGGCATCAAGGCCGGAACATCGACCAGGCAATCGATGCGGCCCCGCGGGCGACAAGCCCGCGGGGCCGCCCTGCATCAGGCTCGCGGCCGCGCCGCCGAGCGGTCGGTCAGCCCTCGTCGAACCGGCTCATCCGGAAGACCTCGATCCCCGCCCCGTCGATCACCCGCACCGCCTCTGCCGCCGTGCGGGAGCGCTGCGGCACGCGGGCACGGGCGAACAGGCGGCGTGCCCGCTCCTCCGCCCCCTCAAGGCTGTCCATCCGGACGGAAATGCGCTGCTGCACGCCTCCCGGCGCGCCGGCCTCCTCGGGGCCGAGCACTTCGATGTGGTAGGTCTCACGCACGTCGCTTCCGCATCCTCAGATCTGTCATGTCGTGCCCGACGGATCCCGACCGGTCGGCTTTCGCAGGGGCCGCCGACGAACAATCCCGACCATCGCGGGGCCGGTCCCGATCGGCACTTACCCGAACATCGGTTCGCTGACAGTCCGGCGAAAGGGTCACAGCCCCCGCCGACCCGGTGACGCGGAGGCTTTCCGATCCTTGGACTTGCCGAAACCCCGCCGATGCCGGATGTGGTGTCTTCCCCGCGAAGACCCGCGCAGCGAGGACATTCATGACCACATCGCCCTTCGTCACGGTGGAATGGCTGCATCAGCGCCTGAACGCGCCGGACGTCGTCGTGCTCGATGCCTCGTGGTACCTGCCGGCGCAGGGGCGCGACGCCGCGGCGGAGTATCAGGCGGCCCACATCCCCGGTGCGATCCGTTTCGATCTGGACGCGATGAGCGACACCGAATCCGCCCTCCCCCACATGCTGCCGCGGCCCGAGGTGTTCTCCTCGAAGATGCGCGCGCTCGGGGTCGGCGACGGGGCGCAGGTCGTGGTCTACGATGGGATGGGGCTGTTCTCGGCGCCGCGGGTTCGCTGGATGCTCCAGACCTTCGGCATGCGCGAGGTCAAGATTCTGGAGGGCGGCATGCCCGCTTGGGTCGCGGCGGGCTACCCGACCGAGGACGGCGAGGGCCGCCCGCGCGACCGGCGCCATTTCACGGCGCGGCTCAACAACGGCGCCGTGGCGGATGCGGGCGACATCGCCCGCGCCCTGGCCGGCGGCACGACGCAGGTGGTCGATGCCCGCTCCGGCCCGCGCTTCCGCGGCGAGGAAGCGGAGCCCCGCCCCGGCGTGCGCCCCGGCCACATGCCCGGCGCCAAGAACCTGCACTACGCCGCCCTTCAGGCGAACGGCCGCCTGCGGGACGAGGCCTCGCTGCGCGCCGCGATCGCGGAGGCCGGCGTCGATCTCGACCGCCCCGTCGTCACAACCTGCGGCTCGGGCGTGACCGCGGCCATCGTCGCGCTGGCACTCGAGACGTTGGGCAAGGAGCCGCGGGCACTCTATGACGGCTCGTGGTCGGAATGGGGAGCCGATCCCGCCCGCCCGGTCGAAACCGGCCCCGCCTGAGCGGCGAAGCGCCGCCGCGTCGGGCCGGTGCATTCCGGGGATGCCGGCCCCGGCGAGGACGACACAGCGTTAAAGGGCGGTTAAGAGGACGGGCATAAGCTTGGCCGAAGCCGGCTGCCGGGTGCCCCATCGGGCGGCTCCGGGCGGCAACCCGTACGGCCCGTCTCGAAGGCTCGGAGGATACGGCTTGGGCAGGGGCCCCGAACGCTTGCAGCTCTACCGCCTGCTCGGTCACGAGATCGTCCGCGCGGTTCGCGAACGGACGGCACAGCTCACGGCGCGGCCCGAGATCCTCACCCGCGCGCGGGTGACCGGCCTCGTGATCGCGCCGCACGACCTGCGGACCAGCGACGCCTCGCTCGCCGACGACATCTATTCCGGCCTTTTCGTCTTCGCCGGCCGCTCGCTGGTGGTGAGCGGACGCTCGCCCTTCGACTACGATCCCCCCTCCCCCGAATGGGCGGACGCGCTCTACGGCTTCGGTTGGCTGCGCCACCTGCGCGCCGCCGACACGGCTTTGGCCCGGGCCAATGCCCGCGCCTTCGTCTCGGACTTCATGAGCGGACGCGGCGAGGCGGCCCGCGCCAGCCCGGTGCCGGTCGCCTCACGCCGGCTGATCTCGTTCCTGTGCCAGTCGCCGCTCGTGCTGGAGGGCGCCGACCACGCCTTCTATCAGGCCTTCCTCAAAGCCGTCGGCAAGGGCGCGCGGGAACTGGAGCGCTCGTTGCGGCGCTCGTCACCGCCGCAATCGCGCCTGCTGGCGGCGGTCGCGCTGACCTATGCCGGGCTGTGCTGCGAGGGCATCGAGCCGATCCTGCGCCGGGCCACCCGCATCCTCGTGCGCGAACTCGAAGCGCAGATCCTGCCGGATGGCGGCCACCGATCCCGCGATCCGCGCTTTGCCATGGAGCTGCTGCTCGATCTGCTGCCCCTGCGCCAGAGCTTCCTCAGCCGCAGCGTCGATCCGCCGGAAGCGCTCCTGCGCGCCGTCGACCGGATGCTGCCGGCGCTGCGGCTCCTGCGGCACGGCGATGCCTCGCTCAGCCACTTCAACGGGATGGGTGTGACGGCGGCCGACCATCTCGCCACGCTGCTGGTCTATGACGGGGCCGGCACCGAGCCGCTGATGTACGCGTCCCATTCCGGTTACGCCCGGCTCGAACTGGGGCGGGTCGTGCTCGTCTGCGATGTCGGCGCGCCGCCGCCGATGGACCAGTCGCGTGAGGCTGCCGCCGGCTGCCTCTCCTTCGAACTCACGAGCGGGGCGCAGCGCATCGTCGTCAATTGCGGCAGTCCCGCGAGCGGCGGCGAGCTGCGCCGGGCGGCGCGGAGCACCGCCGCCCACTCGACGGCGACGGTCGCCGACACCTCTTCCTGCCGCTTCCTCGACGAACCGGAGGATTGGTGGATCAGCCGGATCGCCGCCCGGTGGCTGCTCTACCGCCGCGGCCCCGTGGTCCTGCGCGGCCCCGGTCCGGTCGCGGTCGAGCGGCGCACAGAGAACGGGGCCGCGGTCCTGGCCGCGCGCCATGACGGCTACGTCACCGAATTCGGCATCCTGCACGAGCGCCGCTGGCGTCTCTCCGACAGCCCCGTGCGGCTGGCGGGCGAGGACGCGTTCCGGCGCGACAGCAAGCGCCCGCGCTCGCGGCCCCAGCCGGTGGCGGTGCGCTTCCATCTCCACACCGCCGTCGCGACGCAGCCTCAGGACGATGGCAGCGTGATGCTGGGACTGCCGACGGGCGAGCGCTGGCGTTTCACGGTGGAGGGTGCGACGGCGGCGATCGAGGAGAGCGTTTATTTCGCGGGCGTCGTCGGAGCGCGGCGGACCGCGCAGATCGTCCTGCACCTGACGGTGGACGAGGACGCGCTGGTGCGCTGGCAGATCGAGCAGGTCTGACCTCCATTGCGGCGCGGCGGGCCTCCGCCGGGTGCACGGGAGCCCCCCGATGACGGCCTCGGTGCCACTCGGTAGGACGCGGCTCTTAAGTGTAGCGCTTGAAACACCCGCCTCTGTAGGCGGACATCGTCCGCTTCAACTGGCCGCACCGACTGGTTCCGTGCTACCGCGCGCGCAAATTCCCTCACTGACGACACAGGCGATCCCCATGCCGCGCGACCAGATCCGGGTCACCCGCGCCCTCCTTTCCGTTTCGGACAAGACCGGGCTCACGGACTTCGCTGCGGCGCTGAGCCAGCGCGGCGTCGAACTGGTCTCGACCGGCGGCACCCACCGCGCGTTGACCGAAGCGGGTCTCGCCGTCCGGGAAGTCTCCGAGCTGACGCGCTTCCCCGAGATGATGGACGGCCGGGTGAAGACCTTGCATCCGGCGGTCCATGGCGGCCTGCTCGCGGTGCGCGACAACCCCGAGCATCAGGCGGCTTTGGCCGCCCACGGCATCGGCGCGATCGACCTGCTCGTGGTCAACCTCTACCCGTTCGAGGAAACGCTGAAGGCCGGCAAGGCCTATGACGACTGCGTCGAGAACATCGATGTCGGCGGCCCGGCGATGATCCGCGCGGCGGCCAAGAACCATGCCGACGTCGCCGTGGTGGTGGATGTTTCGGATTACGGCGCCATCCTCGCCGAACTCGCGGAGCATGACGGCAATCTCACCGCCACGACCCGCCGCAGGCTGGCGCAGAAGTCGTTTTCGCGCACCGCATCCTACGACGCGGCGATCGCCAACTGGCTCGCCGAGGTCGAGGGACGTGACAAGGCCCCGACCTTCAAGGCACTCGGCGGAACGCTCGCCCAGAGCCTGCGCTACGGCGAGAACCCGCACCAGTCGGCCGCCTTCTACCGCCTGCCCGGCACCCTGCGCCCCGGCATCGCCACCGCCCGGCAGGTCCAGGGTAAGGAACTGTCCTACAACAACCTCAACGACACGGACGCGGCCTACGAATGCGTCGCCGAGTTCGACCCCACCCGCACGGCGGCGGTGGCAATCATCAAGCACGCCAACCCCTGCGGCGTGGCCGAGGGGCCGGATCTGCTGGCGGCCTATGAGCAGGCGCTGGCCTGCGACCCGACCTCGGCCTTCGGCGGCATCGTCGCCCTGAACCGGCCTCTCGACGCCGAGGCCGCGAGAAAGATCGTCGAGATCTTCACCGAGGTCATCATCGCCCCCGACGCCTCCGAGGAGGCGCTCGCTATCGTCGGCGCCAAGAAGAACCTGCGGCTTCTGCTCGCCGGCGGCCTCGCCGATCCGCGGGCGAAGGGCGAGGTCATCCGCACCGTGGCGGGCGGCTTCCTGGTCCAGGGCCGGGATGCGCTCAGCGTGGACGACATGGACCTGAAGGTCGTGACCAAGCGCGCCCCGAGCGAGGCGGAACTCGCCGACATGCGCTTTGCCTATCGGGTGGCCAAGCACGTGAAGTCGAACGCGATCGTCTACGCCAAGGGCGGCGCCACGGTCGGCATCGGCGCAGGCCAGATGTCGCGGGTGGATTCCTCGATCACCGCCGCGCGCAAGGCGGCGGAAGCGGCGCAGCGCCTCGGCCTGTCCGAGAGCCTCGCCAAGGGTTCGGCCGTGGCCTCCGACGCCTTCTTCCCCTTCGCCGACGGCCTGCTCGCCGCCGCCGAGGCCGGTGCCACCGCCGTGATCCAGCCCGGCGGCTCGATGCGCGACGACGAGGTGATCCGGGCCGCCGACGAGGCCGGGCTCGCCATGGTGTTCACCGGCGTGCGCCACTTCCGGCACTAGAGCCGTATCCGACCTGATCGCATCAGGCCGCCGTCTTTCAATTCGTGTTTTGACGCGCTTTCCCAAGCCGAACCGACATCCACTTCGTCGGAAAGCGCTTTAAGGCGGCGCACTCGGCACATCCCTTGACGGAAGCCGGGGCCGCTTCCGGAATGAAAAAGGCCCCGCCTCTCGGCGGGGCCTTTTCCGTATGTCCGGTCGGCTCCGAAACCGTCAGGACAGGATGTCCCGGTCCTTGGTCTCGGGGATGAAGATCAGGCCGATCACGAAGGTGAAGAGCGCGATCACGATCGGGTACCAGAGGCCGAAATAGATGTCGCCGGTCTGGGCCACCATCGCGAAGGCGGTGGCGGGTAGAAGGCCGCCGAACCAGCCGTTACCGATGTGGTAGGGCAGCGACATCGAGGTGTAGCGGATCCGGGTCGGGAACAGCTCCACCAGAGCGGCGGCGATCGGGCCGTAGACCATCGTCACGTAGAGGACGAGGATCGTCAGGATGCCGACGACCGCGAGCTTCTGACCCGTGAAGATGTCGATCGGGTTCGAGGCCTTGATCACGGTCGGATTGGCTGACGCGGACGGGTAACCCGCCTCGGTCAGCGCCGCCGGCACCGCCTTGGCGAAGTTTGGATCGGCGACGGGGAAGTCCTTACCCTTGATGCTGACCACGGTCGGCGTACCGGCCGGCTGGTTCTCGGTGGTGTAGTTCACGGCGGAGCGGGCGAGCAGCGCCTTGGCGACGTCGCACTCCTTGGTGAACTTGGCGGTACCGACCGGATTGAACTGGAACGAGCAATCGTCCTTGTTCGTCTTCACCACCACCGGCACGTTCGCCTGGGCCGCGTGCAGGGCCGGGTTGGCCTGGGCGGTCAGCATGTTGAACAGCGGGAAGTAGGTGAGCGCCGCAATCAGGCAGCCGCCGAGGATGATCGGCTTGCGGCCGATCCGGTCCGACAGGCTGCCGAAGAACAGGAAGCCGCCGGTGGCCAGAATCAGCGACCAAGCGATCATGATGTTGGCCGTGAACTGATCGACCTTCAGGATACTCTGAAGGAAGAACAGCGCGTAGAACTGGCCGGTGTACCAGACCACGGCCTGACCGGCGGTGAGGCCGAGCAGGGCCAGCAGCGCCCACTTGGCGTTCTTCCACTGACCGAAGGCTTCCGAGAGCGGCGCCTTGGAGTGGGTGCCCTCCTCCTTCATCTTCTTGAAGGCCGGGCTCTCCTGCATCTGCAGGCGGATCCAGACCGAGATGGCGAGCAGCACCACCGAGACGAGGAACGGAATGCGCCAGCCCCAGACCTGGAAGGCCGTCAGCGTGGTCGTGGTCCCGTCCGCGTTGGTCACCGTGGTCGCCGGATAGGCGCTGTTCACGTAGCCTTGCGTCGAGAGGATGATGATCAGCGAGAGCAGCAGGCCGAGCGTCGCGGTGGTCTGGATGAAGGCGGTGTAGAAGCCGCGCCGTCCCGCCGGAGCGTGTTCGGCCACGTAGACCGCCGCGCCACCGTACTCGCCGCCGAGCGCGAGACCCTGGAGCATGCGCAGCGCCAGCAGCGTCACCGGCGCAATCCAGCCGACATTGTAGGCCGCGAGGGTCGTATAGGAGGGCAGAAGGCCGACCGCGAAGGTCGAGATGCCCATGATCAGGATGGTGACGAGGAAGGTGTACTTACGACCGACCATGTCGCCGAGCCGGCCGAACACCAGTGCGCCGAACGGGCGCACAAGGAAGCCTGCGGCGAAGGCCAACAATGCGAAGATGTTGCGGGTCGCCTCCGGGTATGCGGAGAAGAACTGCGCGCCGATGATCGCGGCGAGCGAGCCGTATAGATAGAAATCGTACCACTCGAAAACGGTCCCGAGCGAGGAGGCCATGATGACCTTCTTCTCACCCGCAGTCATCGGCCTGACTGCGTCCCCGGACCGCGGTATTGCGGTTGCCCCAGCCATCTCTGTCGTTCCTCCAGGTCACACGTGCAGGTCACACGCGCGCGGGCGTCCGGTTCGCCGGCTTCAACCCGCTCCATGCGCTCGGCGCATGCACACGCATGTGTTACCGCATGCCTTGAAGCTGCCCAATAGGTAAATCGCGGTGCAGGCTGCGTAGTTGACAGAATTCGGGCGGCGGTAACGGGCGAAGACTTGGCGGACGCAAAAAGGGCGCAGCCTCATCGGCTGCGCCCTCTACGGTTGGCCTATGCCCGAGGCTCAGTGCGCGTGGGCGCCCGAGGCTCCGATGCCGGTCTCCGAACGCACGAACTGGGCGTCGAACGCGGCCCGCTCGCGGTCGGCTCGACGGGTCCTGTCGATCTTCGAGACCGCCCAGATCGTCACGAAGGCCAGCGGCATCGAGAACAGGGCTGGGTTCGCGTAGGGGAACAGGGCCGCCGGATGACCGAAGGTCTTCACCCAGACCGCATCGGACAGGACCACCATGACCACCGCCGCCAGGAGTCCGACGAGGCCGCCGATGAGCGCACCCCAGGTCGTGGTGCCGCGCCAGAGGATCGACATGGCCAGGACGGGAAAGTTGCAGCTCGCCGCCACGGAGAAGGCGAGCCCGACCATGAAGGCGACGTTCTGGTTCTCGAACACGTAGCCGAGATAGATCGCCACGATGCCGATGCCGACGGCGGAGGCCTTGGAGAGGTTCACCTCCGCCCGCTCCGTGGTCCGCCCGCGGGCGAAGACCTGCGCGTAGAGGTCGTGGCTGATCGCCGAGGCGCCGGCGAGCGTCAGGCCCGCCACCACCGCGAGGATCGTCGCGAAGGCCACCGCCGAGATGAACCCGAGGAAGTACGGCCCACCCACCGCGTTGGCGAGGTTCACGGCCACCATGTTGGTGCCGCCGACCATGTCCTTGATCTTGTCGTAGGTCGTGCCGTCCGCGCCGAGCTTGAAGTAGCTCGGGTCGGACATCAGCAGGGCGATGCCGCCGAAGCCGATGATGAAGGTGAGGATGTAGAAGTAGCCGATCAGGCCGGTGGCGTAGAACACCGACTTACGCGCGGCCTGGGCGTCCGACACCGTGAAGAAGCGCATCAGGATGTGCGGCAGGCCCGCGGTGCCGAACATCAGGCCGACGCCGAGCGAGAGCGAGTCGATCGGGTTCGAGACGAGGCCGCCGGGCGCCATGATGGCGTCGCCCTTCGGATGGGTTTGCACGGCGGTCGCGAACAGCTTTTTCCGGGCTGAAGCCGTACTTGTAGAGCACGGCGCCGGCCATGAAGGTCGCGCCGCCGAGCAGCAGGCAGGCCTTGATGACCTGCACCCAGGTCGTCGCCTTCATGCCGCCGAAGGCGACGTAGATGATCATCAGCGCGCCGACGATCACCACCGCGTAGAGGTAGGGCAGGCCGAACAGGAGCTGGATCAGCTTCCCCGCGCCGACCATCTGCGCGATCAGGTAGAACGCCACCACGACAAGGGTGCCGGTCGCCGAGATGATGCGGATCGAGGTCTGGTCGAGGCGGAAGCTCGCCACGTCGGCGAAGGTGAACTTGCCGAGGTTGCGCAGACGCTCGGCGATCAGGAACAGCACGATCGGCCAGCCGACGAGGAAGCCCGTCGAGTAGATCAGGCCGTCAAAGCCCGAGGAATAGACGAGCCCCGAGATACCGAGGAAGGATGCCGCCGACATGTAGTCGCCGGCGATCGCCAGGGCGTTCGTGCGCGCCGAGATGCCGCCACCGGCCGCGTAGAAGTCGGCCGCCGACTTCGAACCCTTCGCCGCCCGGTAGGTGATGCCGAGGGTGAACAGGACGAAGAACAAGAACATTAAGATCGCAGGCCAGTTCGTGGCCTGCTGCTGCACGGCGCCGAGATCCGGCCCAGCTGCGAGCGCCGGGGTCGCGCCGAGAAGGGCGGCGCCGAGAAGGGGGACGAGGCGGATCATTTGGCAAGGCTCCGGATGAGGTCGGCCGAGAGCCGGTCGTAGCGGGTGTTGGCGCGGGCGACGTAGATCCCCGTCAGCACGAAGGCGAAGACGATGACGAACATGCCCATGTAGAAGCCGAGCGAGCCCGTGCCGCCGACCTTGGTGGCGAGCAGCGCCTTGTCGAAGGCGATGAGGCCGATGAAGCCGAAATAGACGAACAGCATCAGGCCGGTGAGGATCCAGCCGAAGCGTGTGCGTTCGTGCACCAAGGTCTTGAAGGTCGGGTGCTCGGCGATGCGGTCGAGCCGGTGATCGGGCTCGGGCATGTCGAGGGCTCCTGCCCCATGGAGCGAGCGGGCGTCCGACGTCGCGGATGGTCCCACCGTCTGGATGGTGCTCATGAATCTCCTCCGGCGCGATCGTGGCCCCGCGCGGCGAGGGCCGGGATCGGCTGCTTAATCTTTAAGGACGACAATCAGGGCGCTGGCGCTCGCCCCGTCAGGACCCGCGACCGGCGCGTCGGAAGCGGACGCCCGGCACGCCGGTTTCCGGCAAAAGTCGTTGTGTGAAACGGCTCCGGCCGCGCGAGACGGCCGGAGCGGTCGGCACCGCTCAGGCCGAGCGGTTCTGGCGGTTCTCGATCAGGTCATCGACCACGGCCGGCTCGGCCAGGGTCGAGGTGTCGCCGAGCGAGCCGAAATCGTCCTCGGCGATCTTGCGCAGGATGCGGCGCATGATCTTGCCGGAGCGGGTCTTCGGCAGCCCCGGCGCGAACTGGAGCAGATCGGGCGAGGCGATCGGGCCGATATCCTTGCGGACCCAGGTGACCAGCTCCTTGCGCAGTTCATCCGTGCCCTCCTCACCCTCGTTGAGGGTGACGTAGGCGTAGATGCCCTGGCCCTTCACGTTGTGCGGATAGCCGACGACCGCCGCTTCCGAGACCTTCGGATGGGCGACGAGGGAGGATTCGACCTCCGCCGTACCCATGCGGTGTCCGGAGACGTTGATGACGTCGTCCACGCGGCCGGTGATCCAGTAATAGCCGTCCGCGTCGCGCCGGGCTCCGTCGCCGGTGAAGTAGAGATCCTTATAGGTCGAGAAGTAGGTCTGCTCGAAGCGCTCGTGGTCGCCGTAGACCGTGCGCATCTGGCCCGGCCAACTGTCCTTGATGCAGAGGTTGCCCTCGCAGGCGCCGTCCAGGATCTTCCCCTCGGCATCGACCATCACCGGCTGCACGCCGAAGAACGGAAGCGTGGCGGAGCCGGGCTTCAGCCGCGTCGCCCCCGGCAGCGGGGTGATGAGGATGCCGCCGGTCTCGGTCTGCCACCACGTGTCGACGATCGGGCAGCGGGAATCGCCGACGACGCGGTAGTACCAGTCCCAGGCCTCCGGGTTGATCGGCTCGCCGACCGAACCCAGCACCCGCAGGGATTGGCGCGAAGTCTTCTTCACCGGGCCCTCACCGCCGCCCATGAGCGAGCGGATCGCGGTCGGCGCGGTGTAGAAGATGTTGACCTTGTGCTTGTCGATCACCTCCCAGAAGCGGGAATTCGACGGATAGGTGGGGATGCCCTCGAACATCAGCGTGGTCGCGCCGTTCGCGAGCGGACCGTAGACGATGTAGCTGTGCCCGGTGACCCAGCCCACATCGGCCGTGCACCAGTAGACGTCGCCTTCGTGGTAATCGAAGACGTATTGGTGGGTCATCGAAGCGTAGACGAGGTAGCCGCCGGTGGTGTGCACCACGCCCTTCGGCTGGCCGGTCGAGCCCGACGTGTAGAGGATGAAGAGCGGGTGCTCGGCCTCGACGGCCTCCGCCGGGCATTCGTCGGTCACCTGTTCGGCGGCCTCGTGGTAATAGACGTCGCGGCCCGGCTCCATCGCCACGTTGCCGCCGGTTCGCTTGACCACGATCACGTGGTCCACGAGATCCTTGTCGAGGCGCTTGATCGCCTCGTCCACGTTGGCCTTGAGCGGCACCTTGCGCCCGCCGCGCAGGCCCTCGTCGGCCGTGATGACGAGTTTCGAGCCACAGCCCTTGATCCGGCTCGCCAGCGAGTCGGGCGAGAAGCCACCGAAGACGATGGCGTGGATGGCGCCGAGACGCGCGCAGGCCAGCATCGCGTAGGCAGCCTCGGGGATCATCGGAAGGTAAAGCGTGACGCGGTCACCCTTGCCGACGCCGCGATTGCGCAAAACGTTGGCCATCCGGCACACTTCGGCGTGCAACTGCCGGTAGGTGATGTGCTTCGACTCGTTGGGGTCGTCGCCCTCCCAGATGATCGCGGTCTGGTCGCCGCGGGTCGCGAGATGGCGGTCAATGCAGTTTAGCGCGACGTTGGTCTTGCCGTCCTCGAACCATCTGATCGATACGTCACCCGGTGCAAAGCTCGTATTCTTGACTTTGCTGAACGGCGTCGACCAGTCGATCCGCTTGCCATGCTCGCCCCAGAACGTCTCAGGATCAGAAACGGAGGCCTCGTACATCTCCTTGTACTTGGCTTCGTCGATCAGAGCCCGGTCCCGCCAGGCATCTTGAACGTCGATGACCTTCTCGCTCATTTGGTTTCTTCCCTGCCGGTGCCCGATCGTATCGCGAAGGTCCGCGCAGCCGGGGCTTCCTCAGAACTCTTAAGCGCACATGAATACACCCGGCAAGCACCAAAAAGTCGAGGTCGGCAGTTTTGCGCAATCGAGTTGCACAGTAATTCATTGGAGGCGTCGCGCACACTGACGGTCTTCCGGAACAAGTCCGGGAAACGCTTGTCGTATAATGGGAATTGGGCGGGCGCCGCCGCGGTTCCCACCGGCGCGCCATGTGTCAGGCGGCCGGAAACAGCATCTCGACGAGGGTGCCTTCGTCCTTGCGGCTGCTGATACGGAACCGTCCGCGATTGGCCTCCACGAGCGCCTTGGTCAGCGTCAGACCGAACCCCTTCTCGTCCCCCTCCGGAACAGCGCCGAGATCCGCCCCGAACGGCTCGAGTGCGCTCATCAGCTCGTCCTCGGTCATGCCGGTGCCGGTGTCACGCACACGCAGGGCGACCTCACCCTGCTCGGCGAGCGTGGTCGAGACGATCACCTGTCCGCCGGCCTCCGTCACGCGGATCGCGTTTCCGAGCACGGTCAGCGCCGCCTGCCGGATCGAACGCTCGTCCGCCTTCATCGCCGGCAGGTTGGGGGCGAGGCTGGTGCGCAGGACGATGCGGTCGCGCGCCGCCTGAGGCTGCTGCGCGGCGATGCAGGAGGCGACCAGCTCGTTCAGCGCAAGGTCGGCGAAGGTGAGCTTGCCACGGCCGGCCTGAATCTCGGCAAGATCGCGCAAGTCGTCGATCAGGGCGGCGATCCGGCCGCCGGAGAGACGCACTTCGCGTAAGTAGGCCTCCAGACGCTCCGCATCCGCCCGGTCGAAGCGGTCGGAGAGCATCATGTCGGTGAGGCCGAGGATCGCGTTGAGCGAGGGGCGGATTTCGCGGCTGACCCGCGCGAGTGCGTTGGCCTTCCAGACACCCTCCGCCTCCGGCTCGCTCCGCCGCGCGGGTTCCGCGACCGGAGCCGGAGGCGCCACGTCCTCATCGCGGATCTCGCGCAGGCTGGCACAATAGCCCGGTGCATCCTCACCGAGCAGCCGGGCGATGCGCAGGCGCAACGCCGCCGCTCCAGTGCGCACGGTCACGCCGTGGACCTCGCTCGTCCCCGAGCGGCGGGAATCGGTGACGGCGGTTTCCAGCGCCGACAGGCTCTCGGGCGCGAACAGGTCGGCAAAGCGCCCGCCCACGACCTCCTTGGGATGGGCATGGACGAGTTCGGCAGCGCTCGGGTTCAGGCCGACGACGCGGCCCTCGGCATCGAGGGTGACGACGCCGTCTTCCAGACTATCCAGCACCTTCTCCGCCCGCAGCCGCGCGGCATTGGCCGGAACAGCCGGGAGCTGGATGTCGCCGGCAGCGGGCATGGCCCGCGCAAGGCAGATTTCGGCCTGCGCTCCCTCCCAGACGAGGCCGGCCCGATCGACGAGGAGTGCCACCGTGCCGCCTTCGGGCAGCGCGAAGGGCACCGGCCCGATGATCTCCCGATCCCTGGGCGGCAGCCCGCGGAAGAGATGCGCGAGGCCCGCCTGACGCAGGGCCGGCAGATCGGCGTAGCCGGTGAGATCGAGAAAGGTGCGGCTGGCGAACAGCATCTCGCTGCCGCGGTAGACGAGCACGCCGAGAGGCAAGCTCTCGAGCAGCTCGGTGAGTGCGAGCCGCGCGCGCGTCTCGGCCTCCGAAAGGCGGCCCTGCGGGATCGGGAACGGCATCACCGAGCCGCTCGGCGCGGATTCGGGGCGCGCGGGCGGCGGCGCCGCGTCGTCCTCGTCTTCGTCTTCGTCGGGGGCAAACCGCAATCCGAGAACGCGTGCGACCTCGCGGAAGGCGGCATGCTCGTTCACCGACAGGCCGGATTCGGCCTCCGTCTCATCGACCGGGGCCTCCTCCTGCAGGTTCTCCAGTCCGTCTTCCTCATCCTCGACCGCACTCTCCATCACACGGGCGTGACGCTCGCCGAGGATCGCGAAGCCGCCGAACCCGGAGAAGTCGTCCGTCGAACGGCCGGCAGGAGCGCCCGAAACTTCGAGCGCGTGCTCGAAGGCACGTCCGCGCACCAGCAGCGGCAGGGCGCGGAAAGTGCGCCGGCCCGCGAGCGCTTCCGTCAGCGCCGCGCCCTCGATCACACCGTCGGCGGCGAGCATCGCCCAGGAGCGGCCGGACAGGGCTTCGGCGAGGTCGGGATGGGTGCGCGAGACATGGGTCAGCACGCCATCAGCATCACTGCGCCAGATCACACGGAGCGGCAGTTCCGCCGTTTCCACGTCCGGCGCCGGGGATGGCACCGGGGTTGGCGACGAGGCCTCGGGCTTCGCGACATCCGGGCCCGTATCCGCAGGGGGCGGATCGGCCTTGGCCGGGCCGCTGTCGAACGGCCGCAAGGCCGGCAAGGATCCGATCGGGGCGAGGAGCAGGACCGGATGCCCCTCGTCGATCTCGACCCGCGCGGCAAGGGCGACCACGGGCGGCGCGACACCGCGGGGATCGAAGCGCAAGCGGATCATGCGGGGCCGCGTGCCCAGGGCACCGGCGCGGCGGATTTGCTCGGACAGGCGAAGAGCCGGAAGGACGGTGCCGTCCGAACCGGCGACGCCTGCCCGCAGCGGGAGCGCCGCACCGGCGGCGTAGAGGATGCGTTCGGCTGCCTCGTCGAGAACGAGCAGAGCGCTGCCCTCGCGAACGAGATGCGCGATCGATGCGTCGTCTCTCCAGCGCGCCAACGCGTCACGAATGGCCGCATCGTCGCCCGGATAGGAAGCCTGCACTGCGCGGTCCGACATCCGAACCCTGGTCATGAACCCCTTCATCGCCCTGTCGCCGGTCGTTCGGGGCATGAACACCTGAGCCCTGTGTAACTTAACTGCGGCCAGACGTGGACACTGAAGCCTGCCGCCACACGTTTATCAACTGGTAACCTCAATTGGTCCCCCGGGGCTGGAAAAAAGGTTACCCTGCGCTATTGTGCAGTGCACATTGTGCGCCGCACAACGAGCGCCCGATACCAACATGAGGAGAGAGACGTGACAAACACTCCGAATTACGAAGTCCCGACCGAGATGCGCGACTTCGCAGAGAAGAGCGTTGAGCAAGCCCGCAAGGCGTTCGACTCGTTTATCGGCGCAGCCCGCCGCACCGCGGACACCGTCCAGGGCTCGACCGACCTCGCCCGCAGCAACGCCACCAGCATCTCCTCGCGCGGCTTCGAGTACGCTGAGCAGAACGTCAACGCCGCGTTCGACCTGGCGCAGAAGCTCGTGCGCTCGCGCGATGTCCAGGAGGCCATGCAGCACCAGGCGGAGTTCGTGCGCGCGCAGTTCGCGGCGATTCAGGCGCAGGCGAAGGAGTTCGGTGGCCTCGCACAGAGCGCCTTTCAGCAGAGCGCCGAGAACGCCAAGAGCGTCATGCAGCAGGGTGCCGCCGACGCTCGCCAAGCCTACGAGCAGGGCGTCGAGACGGCCCGCGAGAATGCCAACGACGCGCAGAAGTCTTCTTCCTGACGCACCCTCCGCACAACGGTTCGGATGGCACGTAAGGCCGACGGCCCGCTCCGAACGGAGTGGGCCGTCCTCGTTTCGGGACTTACCCCTCTGGTTTCATCCAGAAAAGCGGTCTCCCGCTCCGCCTCTTTTCCGCCGCCGGGGCACCGCAAAGCTCCCCGCCTCGCCGGCTCCGTGTGAGGCGGCCCAGCGGAGGTTTTGGACACGATGCGTCCCGTTCGTACTCTCGGTCTCGCGGCCCTGATCGCCGTCGTGGCCGGAAGCCTCGCGCCCGCCCAGGCACAATATTACGACGACGGCTACGATGCGCCTCCGCCCCGCGCGCGCGCCTATCGCGATCGCGATTGGGGTGGCCCGCCGCCGCGCCGAGCCATGGGCCTCAATTGCGATGCGGTGCAATCGGGCATCAGCGGCCTGCAGCCGTTCTCCTGCCCTCTGCCCGGCCCGCGCCCGCTGGGCGCCCGCTGCTTCTGCGATCTGCCGGTGTCGTTCCTGAACGGTCCGCGTACGGCCGTCGGACGCGTCGCACCGTAAACGCCTTCTCGCACGACGACGGTCGGCGGGCCGCGATGCCCGGACACCGAGCCGATACGAGAAGAGCCGCGCCGGGATGACCGGCGCGGCTCTTCTCGAAGGTTTCGATGATCCGGCGCGTCAGTTGACGATGACGGTGGCCCCAACCTTCACGCGGGAATAGAGGTCGGTGACGTCCTCGTTGGTCATGCGGATGCAGCCCGAAGAGACCGCCTGCCCAATCGTGTCCGGCTCGTTCGAGCCGTGGATCCGGTATTCCGACTTGCCGATATACATTGCCCGAGCGCCAAGCGGGTTCTCGATACCGCCGGCCATATAGCGCGGCAGGTCGGGACGACGGGCGATCATCGCCGCCGGAGGCGTCCAGCCCGGCCATTCGCGCTTGGCGGTGATCTTGTTCACGCCGCTCCAGGTGAAGCCCGGACGCCCGACGCCCACACCGTAGCGAACGGCCTGGCCACCCGGCATCACGTAGTAGAGACGACGCTCGGCCGTGGAGACGACGATCGTTCCCGGCGCGTAGCGGCTGTTGTACTCCACGATTTCGCGGGGAATACGCGCCACCTGCGCTTGAGCGGCCTCGTCCTCTCCGTAACCCTGGCTATAGCCTCGCGCGCTGGAGCCGCGCTGCGTGGCATAGGGGTCGTAGACTGGCCAGCCGCCTCGCGACGATTGCTCCTGGTAACCATCGTCGTCCGAGCCGAACGGGTCGTAGGGCGCAGCGTTTGCAGCGCCCATCGTGAGAACACAGACGCCGACAACGCCGGCGAGAACAGATGCCAAGGTCTTCATCGCAGGGGCCTACCTGTGCAGTAATCTTTGCCATTACAAGCGTGACTGTGCTTGGTCGGTTCCCTGCTGTTTACGGATTTTCCACGACTCGGCCGTCCGGCGGCTCAAATCAGCTTGGCCATAGCGATGTGGTTACTCCCGAATCGGCGACGGCCCGACGTGACGCGCGACCCGCCTCGGGCCGTCATCCGAGAGCCACGGGCGCTTGCGAGGACGCTTGGCGACCCATCGTCTTCAACGCGGGCCGTCGCCGCGTCAGGCGCGCCGCGAGGAGATCGCTCGGGTGACTGATTCGGGAAAGCCTCTGGCCCGGTGCTTGCCGGCAAAGCTGCGGCATTGCCCGAGAGCGTCCATCAATAGAGCTGGATGATTACCCTAACTTCGCACAGCAAAGCCGCCCCAAACCCACTCAACCCGCGCTTCGTTTGATTTCTTGACCCGCCCCGCCTCGCCTGACCACCTCGAAACTTGAAAGAGGCCGAAGGTATGGCGCGTTGGCTTCACGGCGGACTGAAGTGACTTACGGTTCTTTGCGCGATCGGCGGACCAATCTTGGCGTTCTCGTGCTGGCAGGATCATCTTGGATGATACCCCGCATCAGGAGCGGAGCGACCAGGAACTCGTCTATGCCGGGATGGGCGCGGGCGTCGTCCGCCTGATCGGGGCACCCCTGTTCTTCCTGCGTCGTCGGCGCGACGCGGTCGCGGCCTGACGATCACCCGGCACAGCGCTTCGATAGTCGCTTTCTGCGGTCAGCTGACCGGGGGCGAGGGATCGCGGGCGGCCCGCTCGGCCTCGACCAGCACGTCGAAGGCGCGCCACGGCTTCGGGATGAACACCGCCCCTTCCGGCAAGGACGTCCCGTGCTCCGGTTCGACGCCGGAGGTCACGACCAGCCGGGTGCGCGGCCAGAGGGTGGCGATGGCTCGGGCAAGCTGAAGTCCATCCATCGCCCCCGCCAGACGGATATCGGCGAAGACCAGGGCGACGTCGCCGCCTCTCTCCTGCAGGACGCTCAAGGCACGCTCGGCGCTGTCGCAGCCGATCACGCGCAACTCGGTCTCTTCCAGCACGCTCTCGGCCAGTTCGCGGGTGTCGCGCTCGTCCTCGACCACGAGGGCGATGCGGGCGTCCGGACGCTCGACCTTCGCCGGCGCGGCGCGTTCGGCGTGATCGACCCGCCGAACCAGGGCGGCGAGATGGTCAGGAATGCCCTCTGCGACAAGGTTGTCGTAGCAGGAGGCGAGCGCCTGCCCGATCTGATCGAGTTTCATGCTCGGCAGAAGCGGATCATCGGCGAGCCCCCGATGCGATCGGTCTCGAAACGTGTCGTTCAAGGCGAAACGATCCTCCCCTGCGCGTCCGGGCCGCACCACACCACAACAAAGCGGTCGGGCGCCGCTCAGTTGCGTCGAAGGAGGATTTTCACCGTCGCGGGCCCGCCGCGCGGCGGGCGGCCGCAGCTCTACTGAACGGTCTCGGCGTCGGCGAGCGCGACAAGGCCGGCCACGGTGCGGACGTCGCGATAGCGGTCACCGCGGGCGTTCATCATCGCCTCGAACTTCTGGTGCACCTGGGCGACCGAGAGGCTCGCGGGCTTGCGGTGGCGGCCCCGGCCGGTGGTGCCGGCAAAGAAGATCGACCGGTTGGCCCGGGCCGGGCCGGGCAGAAGGGTTGCCGCGGCGGCGGTCGGCTTGTCGACCACCTGGGACAGGAAGTTCTCGGCATCCTCCGGCCCGAGGAAGTGCGCGAGGTAGACCTCGCCGAGGGTCAGCTCGCGGCCGATCTTCAGGGCGATGCGTCCGGCGTCGCGCTTCAGCATCTCGCCGGCCATGACGGCGGAGAGGTAGGGGTCGCGGCGCAGGTCGAGGATGCGGGAGCGCTCGGCCTGATCCTGGATCGACGGGCGGTCGTTGCCGTCCGGGACGATCAGGCCGGCCTCCTTCTCGTATCCGTATCGGGGTCCGAAATCACGGATCACGCCGAGCCAGGTGCGCTCGATGAACTGGAACAGGCCGGTGGCCGAGGAGGTCTTGGCCTGGACCGCGGTGATGAAGCTCGACTCCTTGTCGGCCACCGCCATGAGCAGCACCGGATCGGTCTGCACCGCCTGAGCCGCCTTCACGATGGTCTGGACGAGATGGCGGCGGATCTTCATCGGCCCGAATTCGAGGATGTCGTTCGGGTCGCCGGTCGAGGTCTGCGAGAGAAGGAAGTCGTAGGAGACGCGGTCGACCGTGTTGGTGCCGAGTTCGGTGTCGAGATCGCCCACGGGGTGGAAGCTCGCGGAAGCGGCCAACACGCTCGATACCGGCATCTCAGGCGCGAGCGCCTGAAGGCGCGGCTTCGGCATGGCGAGGTCGGACACCTTGGTCGAGGCCTCGGCCCGGCCGAAATCGGTGCCGGCATTGAGCAGAACCGCGCTCAGTCCCCCGGCGAGCAGGGTCATGGACAGGATGGAGCGGACCAGAGCCGTGCGGCTGCCGTGATCACGCCCCGTCCGGGAATTCAGGGTGATGGCGTCGGAGGACGGGGTGGGACGCCCGCTCTTGCGCGGAGCGTGGGAAGAAATCTTGGTGGTCCGCGGCGATCCAATCGAACGGCCCTGCATCGTTGTCGTCGCTCACTCTTCGTGATGGCGCCAGCGGCGTATGGGCAACAGTTACGCCGCCGGATGTGGCGCAAACACGGCCGAGGTTGTGGCATCCCCAAGGCATTGCGGGGCAATTTGCGGGCAAGCTGAGCCATTTGGGCGGTTATCCCCGGACTTGTCCCCAAGGAACGCGCGAGGGCTCGACCTTGGAGTCCGCAGCGTCCATCGCGGATCGGCGACAGCGGCCGGCGACAGCGGCCGGGGTGCACATCCTTCTACTTTTACTTCTACTCTGACAGAGACATCGAAAACGCTGTCCGACGAAGTGGTGACCGGTTCGTCGAAAGAAGGCTCCGCCAATCAAGCGCCTGTCTACGCCAGCCTGATCCAATCAGGTTGGATACAGCGCCAACAACGAGCATTATAAATCCGATTTCAACAAACCTCTACAAATTATGAAATTCTTCATCGTCTTAATTTTTTCCACTCAAAGCGGCGTTGATACGACATAAACTGCGAAAACCCTTTAACTCCGTGTACTGATTCTTGAGGCAATAGAATGCCCGCCACACCCGGGGTTACCCATGCCAAAAATTTCACTCAGCGTTCGAGCATCTCTGGGATGCCTCTTTGCAGCGATGCTCGTCGTGTCGATCCTGCAGGGTGCTGCCGCCTATTGGAAGATCAACAGCATCTCTACTGTCACGAATGATATTCTCGAGAATACTATTCCCTCCATCAACGAAGCACATGCAATCAACGCGCTCATTCTGCGCACGCGACTTTGGCAGGCTCGCTACATGACGCCGGAGAACGAGGCGTCGAGGGAGCAGAGCAGAGCCAGAATTGTCGAGTTCGCAACAGAACGCGACCAAAGGGTTGCGGCATACCAATCGCTCGTCGCGAGCGCGGACGAGCAGCAGACGTATGACGAGTTGAAGGCGAAGCTTGATCTGCTGAGAGCCGATGGCGAACGCCTTCGGGCTTTCCCGAATGAGCGCTACGACGAGGCCATCGCGTTCTTCCGCGGCTCGATGTACGCCAACTACCTTGCCGTCTCGGCCGCAGCACGCAAGCTTGTCGATATCAATATTGCGAATGGCAAGAAGGCCGACGCCGCCGTTCGGTCGGAACAGGCTTCGGCGATGCGGAGCACGCTGCTCATCCTCGGCCTTGCCGTCCTGATCGCCCTGAGCGCGATGACCTTCTGCTTCCTGGGCGTCTCACGTCCGATCGAGCGGATGACCGCGGCGATGCGGCGCTTGGCCGGCGGGGACGCAGCCTCGGAGATTCCCTATGCCAGCCGCCAGGACGAGATCGGTGCGATGGCCGGCGCCGTGCAGGTGTTCCGCGACAATCTCGTTCGGACCCGCCAGCTCGAAGAGGAGACGGCGCTCGCGCGTGCCTCGGCTGAAGAGCAGCGCAAGGCCGGCATGCGGCAGATGGCCGATGGCTTCGAGGCCGCGGTCGGCGGCATCGTCGGCATGGTGTCCTCGGCCGCCAGCGAGTTGCAGGCCACGGCCCAGAGCATGAGTTCCACCGCCGGACAGACCGCCACCCAATCCACCAGCGTGGCGGCGGCCGCCGAGCAGGCTGCGGCCAACGTCAACACCGTGGCGGCAGCCGCCGAAGAACTCGGCTCTTCGGTGGCCGAGATCAGCCGGCAGGTTTCCGGCTCGGCCGACCTCGCCCAAATGGCGGTGGCGGAGGCCAATTCCACGGCGGGCCTCGTGCAGGAGCTGGCGCAATCGGCCAGCCGCATCGGCGACGTGGTGGCCCTGATCTCGCAGATCGCGGGGCAGACGAACCTCTTGGCGCTCAACGCCACGATCGAAGCGGCCCGTGCCGGCGAGGCGGGGCGAGGCTTCGCGGTCGTGGCTGCCGAGGTCAAGGAACTCGCCAACCAGACCGCGCGCGCCACCGAGGAGATCGGGCGGCAGATCGGCCAGATCCAGGGATCGACGGATCAGGCGGTCGGCGCGATCGGCGGGATCGGCACGCGCATCCGCGAAATCGCGGGCGTCGCGGCCTCGATCGCGACGGCGGTGGAGGAGCAGGGCGCGGCGACCCAGGAGATCGTGCGCAACGTTGCTCAGGCGTCCGCCGGGACGAGCGAAGTGACGACGAATATCGCGGGCGTGGCCGGTGCGGCCGAGGAGACGGGTGCAGCCGCCGCGCAGGTGCTGGCCTCGGCCTCCGAGCTGTCGCGCCAGTCCGAGCACCTCAACGCCGAGGTCGGGAACTTCCTCGCCACTGTGCGCGCCGCCTGAACGGAACCCGGCTCGACTTAAAAGCTACGCTGCGGCCCTCGCTCGATGAGCGGGGGCCATTCGCATTCCGGGCCTTCATCGATCGATCGCCAACGCGAATGGTGCCGTCCACGATGCGGTCAGCAGACGATCGAGTGGATCGAGCCTCACCTCCGATCCTTCCGAGCTCATCACAGCCGTCGGAGCGCCACGCTCTCGATGCGATGGCTCGGCCCCTTGGCCAGGATCAGACCGGCCCGCTGGCGTGTGGGCAGGATGTTGTCGCGCAGATTCGGCAGGTTGATCGTCGTCCACAGCCGGTCGGCGATCTCCAACGCCTCGGTCTCGGTGACCTCGGCGTATTTGCGGAAATAGGAGAGCGGATCGCGGAAGGCGGTCTGGCGCAGGCGCAGGAAGCGGTTGACGTACCAGCGGTGCAGGTCGTCCTCGTGCCCGTCGAGATAGATCGAGAAGTCGAAGAAGTCGGAGACGAAGGGGATCGCGGTGCCGTCCCGCGGCAGGCGCGCCGGCTGGAGGACGTTCAGGCCCTCGACAATGAGGATATCAGGCGATTCAATCACCTGCTCCTCGCCCGGCACCACGTCGTAGACGAGGTGGGAATAGACCGGGGCGGCGACGCGCCTATGCCCGGCCTTGATGTCGGCGAGGAAGCGCAGCAGGGCCGCGCTGTCGTAGCTCTCGGGAAAACCCTTCCGCTCCATCGCGCCCATACGCTGCAATTCGGCGTTGGGGTGGAGGAAGCCGTCGGTCGTGATGAGATCGACCTTCGGCGTGTTGGGCCAGCGGGCGAGCAGCGCCTTCAGCACCCGCGCCGTGGTCGATTTGCCGACCGCTACCGAGCCGGCCAAGCCGATGATGTAGGGCACTTTGGTGTCGTGGTCGGCGAGCAGGAAGCGCTGCGTCGCCTTGAACAGCCCCTGGGTTGCCGCAACGTAGAGCGAGAGCAGGCGGGAGAGCGGCAGGTAGATCGCCACGACCTCCTCGATCGAGATCGGGTCGTTGAGCGATTGCAGGCGGCCGATATCCTCGGCGCTCAGCGTCAACGGGGCATCGGCACGTAGCTGCGCCCATTCGTCCCGCGAAAAGATCCGATAGGGCGAGAGGCGGCCCGGCCCTTGGCCGGTCACCGGATTCTGGCGCTCCTCCGGCTCGATCCCCGCCGACGGGATCGGGGCGCCGATCACGTGTGCCTCCGCGCCGCCTTCTCGGCGAGCCCGCTCTGGGCGGTGCGCCGGCCCAGCTCCGCCATCACGTCGTCGAGCGGCACGCCCGCCGCCTTGAGCGTGACGACGAGATGGTAGAGCACGTCCGCCGCCTCCGAGACGAGCGCCTTGGGGTCGCCCTGCACTGCGGCGATGACGGCCTCGACCGCCTCCTCGCCGAGTTTCTTGGCAGCCTTGGCCGGCCCCTCGGAGAGCAGCTTTGCGGTGTAGGAAGTCTCGGGGGGCGTGCCGGCGCGGCTGTCCACGAGGGCGGCGAGGTCGTCGAGGCTGAACTTCGTCATAAGGCGCGCAAGCGGAAACCGTATCATGCGGCATCGCCTGATCGGATACCGGCACTTTAAACCCTGCGCAGGCTCGGGCCCCCGGTCAAGGGGCGCGGGCATCCGCCCACCGGATACCCGTTACGGATCGAGTCGCATCGCAAGTCCGGCGGCGGCCATATGGGCCTTGGCCTCGCCGACCGTGTGGTGGCCGAAATGGAAGATCGAGGCGGCCAGCACCGCGCTCGCGCCGCCGTCACGGACGCCCGCCACGAGGTCGTCGAGCCCGCCGACGCCACCGGAGGCGATCACCGGCACCCGCACCGCATCGGCGATGGCGCGGGTGAGCGCGAGGTCGTAACCGGAGCGGGTGCCGTCCTTGTCCATGGAGGTGACGAGGAGTTCGCCCGCGCCCCGCTCGGAGACCGTGCGGGCGAATTCGACCGCGTCGATCCCGGTCGGGTTGCGCCCCCCATGGGTGAAGATCTCCCAGCGCGCGGCCTCGTCGGGACCGGAGACCCGCTTGGCGTCGATCGCCACGACGATGCACTGGTCGCCAAACTTCTCCGCCGCCTCGGCGACGAAGTCGGGGTTCTTCACGGCGGCGGTGTTGATGCCGACCTTGTCGGCGCCCGCGAGCAGGAGCGTGCGCACATCGGCCACATTCCGCACCCCGCCGCCGACGGTGAGCGGCATGAAGCAGGCTTCCGCCGTGCGGCTCACCACGTCGAGCAGGGTGCCACGCGCCTCGTGGCTCGCGGTAATGTCGAGGAAGCAGAGTTCGTCGGCACCGGCCGCATCGTAGGCCTTGGCCGATTCGACCGGATCACCGGCATCGCGCAACTCGAGGAACTGCACGCCCTTCACGACGCGCCCGTCCTTCACGTCGAGGCAGGGGATGATGCGGGTCTTGAGCACGCGTGAATGCCTTCAGGCTGTCGGGGCCGGCGGTCGGAGGGTCGCGATCACGCGGCGCTCCCCGCGTCACGGCCCTTGGCACGGGCGATGGCGGCGAGCGCTTCCTTCGGATCGATGCGGCCGTCGTAGAGGGCGCGGCCGGTGATGGCGCCGGCCAGCACGGCGCAGTCCGGCTCCAGCAGCCGCTCGACATCGGCGATCGAGGCCAAGCCGCCCGAGGCGATCACCGGGATGCTGACGGCCGAGGCCAGCGCCAGAGTCATCTCGATGTTGAGGCCCTTGAGGATGCCGTCGCGGGCGATGTCGGTGTAAATGATGGCGGCCACCCCCGCATCCTCGAAGCGGCGCCCGAGCTCTTCAGCGGTCATGCTGGAGGTCTGAGCCCAGCCCTCCACCGCCACGCGCCCGTCCTTGGCGTCGATGCCGACGGCGATGCGCCCCGGATGGAGGCGGGCCGCCTCACGCACGAAGGCGGGATCGCGCACGGCCGACGTGCCGATGATGACGCGGCTCACGCCCTTTTCCAGCCAACCTTCGAGGGTGCGCATCTCGCGCACGCCGCCGCCGAGCTGCACCGGCAGGCGCACCCGCGCCAGGATCGCATCGACCGCCGCGGCGTTGCGGGGCTCGCCGGCGAAGGCACCGTCGAGATCGACCACATGGAGCCAGGAGAACCCCTGCGACTCGAAGGCCGCCCCTTGCGCGGCGGGATCGTCGTTGAAGACCTTGGCCTGGGCCATGTCGCCTTGAACGAGGCGGACGCAGCGCCCTTCCTTGAGGTCGATGGCCGGATACAGGATCACGCGTCAACTCGCGAATACGATGTGTCGGACAAAGGCGGCCCTCAGGGGCGCCAGCGCAGGAAGTTGCCGAGCAGCGCGAGACCGAGGTGCTGGCTCTTCTCGGGGTGGAACTGGGTGCCGGCCATGTTGTCGCGCGCGATCATCGCTGTGACCCGGCCGCCATACTCGGCATGGGCGACCACATCAGCCGGCTCAGAGGCCTTCAGCGCGAAGCTGTGGACGAAGTAGGCGTGGAGCCCGCCCTCCCCGATCGCGATGTCGCGCAGCAGGGCGTGCTCGCGGTCGAGATGCAGGGTGTTCCAGCCCATATGCGGGATCTTCAATGCCGGGTCGGCCGGCTCGATCGGAGCGACGTCGCCGGGAATCCAGTTCAGGCCCGCGGTCTCCTCGTATTCGAGGCCGCGGCTCGCCATGAGCTGCATGCCGACACAGATGCCGAGGAACGGCTTGCCCTGCGCCCGGACGGCCTCGGTCATGGCCTCGACCATGCCGGGCACCGCATCGAGGCCGCGGCGGCAATCGGCATAGGCGCCGACGCCGGGCAGCACCACCCGGTCGGCACCGGCCACGGCTTCCGGCACGTCGGTGACGACGATGCGGGTGCCGTCGAGCCCGGCCTCGCGCGCCGCGCGCTCGAAGGCCTTGGCCGCCGAGTGGAGATTGCCCGATCCGTAATCGATGATCGCGACGGTCTGCTCGCTCACCGTCCACCCTCGCTCGCGGGGAAAAGGCCGATCACCGCATCATCGCCGCGACGAGGCGTCGGGCGACTCACGGCCGTCGTAGCGAAACCCGTCGTGGCGGCGCCGGGAACCGGCGCGGCATCGAGCCAGCGGGCGGCGGCCTTCAGTTCAGCCTCCTCCTGCGAGCCGGCCATCACCGCGTCCTGAGCGGGCTTGCCCCGGCGGCCATAGGTCCAGCGGCGCAGGCTCGACGCTTCCATGCCGATCAGCAGGCTCACCAGCAATGTGACGACCAGCGCGGCGAAGGGCGAGAGGCCGAGCGCCCGCCCCGCCAGCGCAAGCCCGACGAGCCCCACCAGCACGAGGAGCGCGGCGAGCCAGAGGCGGTGGCGCAGGAACCACAGCACCGTGAAGGCGAAGGCGCTCCACGAGAAGCCGTCGCGCACGAGATGCGCCTGTTCCAGCGCCCGCGGGTCACCCCGAACCGAGCCCTCGGGAACGTGCAGCGTGTAGGTCCGCATCCTCGCTCCTCCTCAAATGGTCTCAGAGCGATCCCTTGGTGGAGGGAACGCGGCCATCCTCACGCGGGTCGATGGCGACGGCCTTCCGCAAGCTCCGGGCCAGCCCCTTGAAGACGCTCTCGGCAATATGGTGCGCGTTCTCGCCGTAGAGAGTATCGACGTGCAGCGTGATGCCAGCATTCATCGCGAAGGCCTGGAAGAACTCCCGCACCAGCTCGGTGTCGAACTGGCCGATCTTCTCGACGCGGAAGCTCGTGCGGAACACGAGGAAGGGACGGCCGGAAATGTCGATTGCGATACGGCTCAGCGTCTCGTCCATCGGCAGGTGGATGTCGGCGTAGCGGGCGATGCCGCGCTTGTCGCCGAGCGCCTGAGCCACCGCCTGGCCCAGCGCGATGCCGGTATCCTCGGTGGTGTGGTGCTGATCGACGTGCAGGTCACCCTCGACCTTGATCGTCACGTCGAACAGGCCGTGCCGGGCGAACAGCTCCAGCATATGGTCGAGGAAACCGACGCCGGTCGCGATCGTGGCCTTGCCGGTGCCATCGAGATCGATCGAGACGGACACGTCGGTCTCTGCCGTGCGGCGGCTGATGCTGGCTGTACGCATCGGATACGGGTGTCTGATCCTGAAACGGGCAGCAGGCCTTAGCGGCCGGCCGGGCCTGCCTTGTAGTGTGGTTTTGCCCGGCGGGGGAAGGGTCTTGAACGGTGGTCTCGGCAGCGATCCTGCCTGAACCCGCATGGGACGACGCTTGGCGTCATCCGCCGGTCATGCCGGCGCGCCAGCCTGCCGGGGTCACCGATGCCGAGAAGCCGCATGCTATCCCGCCGTTCCGTCCTCGCCGCCAGCGCCGCGCTCCTTGCTGCCCGAGCCGGAGCCGCCGACGGGCCGCTGCGCTTCGGGGTGATCGCCGATCCGCAATATGCCGAGGCGCCGCCCAACCCCACGCTCGGCCGCTACTACGCCAACAGCCTCGACAAGATGCGCGCGGCCGTCGCTGCCCTGAACGGTGAGGATCTGCGCTTCGTCGTGACCCTAGGCGACATCATCGACCGCGACGTGGCGAGCTACGACCGCATCCTGCCGATCTACCAGACGCTGCGCCACGAGACCCGGTTCCTGCTCGGCAACCACGATTTCGCGGTGGCGCCCGAGCATCGCGGGCGGGTGCCGGGCCTGCTCGGGATGGAGGGGTCGTACTACGACTTCGTGGTGGCCGGCATCCGTTTCGTCGTGCTCGACGGCAACGACGTTTCGCTGTTCGCCCCGCTGCCGGGCGATCCGCGCCGGACGCTGGCGGCGGAGCGCCTGGAGCAGGCCAAGGCGGCGGGCCTCATCAACGCCAAGCCCTGGAACGGGTCGCTCAGCGAGTCGCAGTTCGCGTGGCTGGAGCGAAGGCTGGCGGCGGCGCGGACGGCCGGCGAGCGGGTCGTCGTGCTCAACCACTACCCCATCGCACCCGACAATCCGCACAATCTCTGGGATGCCGGCCGGCTCACCAGTCTTCTTGCGGGACAGCCGCACGTGATCGCCTATTTCAACGGTCACAATCATGCGGGCAACTACGCCGAGCGCGACGGAATCCACTACGTCAACTTTCACGGCATGGTAGACACGCCGGACAGCTCGGCCTTCGCCGTGGTGGAGATCGCAGGCGACCGCCTGGAGATCCGCGGGTTCGGCCGCGAGCCGAGCCGCTCACTGACCCTCAAGACCGCCTGAGGACGCCCGGCTCCGACGGCTCGGAGCCTTCTCTATGCGTTTCCTCGCCGCCGCCGTTCTTGTGTCGCTCACGGTCTCGCCCGTTCTGGCGGCCTTCCCCTGCGACGAGCTGTGGGGCGAGCGCAACGCGATCTACAAGGATGCCGGCTACTGCTTCCGCACCGAGCGCGCGATCCGCGCCTTCGGCAATTCCGGCTGCAAGTACGACGAACTGGCCGACGTGCCGCTCTCCGCCCGCCAGCGCGCCGACATCGCCGACATCCAGCGCCAGGAACGCGAGAACGGCTGCGCGCGCTGATTTCGTTGCAGGCGCTCTCCGTCGCGGCGAGCGCCTGCCTCTCCCCGCAGACTGGGAGCGGCGGACGCATCATCGATTGATGAGGCAGTCCGCCGAAGCAGCCGTCAGCCGTTCAGCACACGCCCGGCCACCGCATCGAGCTTGGCCAGCAGCTCCGGGTCACGGTGCGCGGGTGCCGTCATGATCGCGCCGTCCAGCGCCCGGTGCGAGCCCGCCGGGCACTCCTCGCGCTCTTCGGGGAAGTCGCGGGCGACGCGGGACACGAGCTGGGCCGCCTTGTCGGCGTTGGCGCGGGCGACGGCGATCACCGAGGCCACGTCCACGCTGTCATGGCTCGGGTGCCAGCAATCGTAGTCCGTCACCATGGCGATGGTGGCGTAGGTGATCTCGGCCTCGCGGGCGAGCTTGGCCTCCGGCATGTTGGTCATGCCGATGACGTCGAAATTCGCAGCCTTGTAGTGCTTCGACTCGGCCATGGAGGAGAATTGCGGCCCCTCCATGCAAACGTAGGTGCCGCCCTTATGGACCGTGATGCCCTCGGCTTCCGCCGCGGCGGCGATGCGCCGCTGCAGCAGCGGCCCGACCGGGTGGGCGAAGGGCACATGGGCGACGCAGCCATTGCCGAAGAATGAGGTCGCGCGCCCAACGGTGCGGTCCGCGAACTGATCGACCAGCACGAACAGGCCGGGATGCAGCTCGTTGCGGAACGAGCCGCAGGCCGAGAGCGAGACGATGTCGGTCACGCCTGCGCGCTTCAGCACGTCGATGTTGGCGCGGTAGTTGATGCCGGTGGGGGAGAAACGGTGGCCGCGCCCGTGGCGGGCGAGGAACACCACCTTGGTCCCACCGATGCGGCCGATCCGCAGCGCGTCGGAGGGCTCGCCCCAGGGCGACGTGATCGCCTCTTCGCGGACATCCTCCAGGCCAGGCAGGTCGTAGACGCCCGAGCCGCCGATCACGCCGAGAACCGCTGCCGTCATGCAATAATCCCTTGTGTGTAGATTGTGGCCAAGGCCGAAAGGCACGCGGCGCATCCGCTCTGCGCAAAGCGTCGTAAGTCCCGGCGATGACGTTTTAATTGTGCCCGAATCGGTTCGCCCGGGGCTGCGGAACCTTTACCTTAGGCGTTCCCCCACACGCAAACGGGCCCGCGAGGGGCCCGTTCGTCGGTTCGATCGTGAGAGCTTTCGCTCAGTAGGTCTTGTGCAGCTCGGGCTGGAGGCCGTGCACCTCGCCGCCGACCTTCTTCCAGACCTGCTTCTTCACGTAGAACAGCAGACCCGCCAGGACGAAGAGGAACAGGATCACCCGAAGGCCCAGGGACTTGCGGGCCATCATGTGCGGCTCGGCCGCCCAGGCCATGAAGGCCGACACGTCGCGCGAGTACTGGTCCGCCGTCTCCGGGACGACCGGCTCGCCCTTGTCGTTCTTCGGATAGGTGAGCTGGCCGTCGCTGAGCGGCGGCGGCATCGCGATCACGTGGCCGGGATAGTACTTATTGTAGTAGCCGCTATCCGGCATCGTGAAGCCCTTCGGGGCCTCCTCGTAGCCGGTCAGGAGCGCGTGGATGTAATCGACGCCCTGCTCGGAATAGCCGGTGAAAGGCAGCGCATCGAACACGAAGAGCGGGAAGCCGCGCTCATAGGTGCGGGCCTTGGCCAGCACCGAGAAGTCCGGCGGCGCCTTGCCGCCATTGGCCGCGGCGGCAGCCTTGTCGTTCGGGAACGGCGACGGGAAGCGATCGGCCGGACGGGCCGGGCGCTCCTTCTCGGCACCGGAATCGTCGAGCTCCTTCACGCTGTAGGTCTCGGCGAGCGCCTTGACCTGCCCTTCCGTGAAGCCGGGTCCGCCCGGCTCCGCGAGGTTGCGGAAGGCGACCAGCCGCATCGAGTGGCAGCTCGCGCAGACTTCCTTGTAGACCTGGAAGCCGCGCTGAAGCTGCGCCTGGTCGAACCGGCCGAACATGCCGGCGAAGCTCCACTTTTCCCGCGGCGGGTTGGTGCCGTGTCCGTCCTCGGCCAGAGTCGAGCCGGCACCGAGGGAGGCCGCGAGCAGGGTCGCGGCGAAGAGGCGTGCGATGCGCATCGTTGTTCTCTCCCTCGGGCCTTAGGCGCGCTTGGCCGGTTCGGCCGCAGCACCCGCGGGCATGCCGGATCCGCTCACCTGCTTGCCCGGACCGGTCACGGTCTCGAGGATCGAGCCCGGCAGGCGGTCAGGCGTCTCGAACAGGCCGACCAGCGGCATGACGATGAGGAAGTGGGCGAAGTAGTAGATGGTGCAGATCCGCGAGGCGAGGACATAGCCGCCTTCCGGAGGCTTGGCGCCGAGCCAGCCGAGGATGATGGCGTTGACCAGGAAGACCCAGAAGAACACCCGGTAGACCGGACGGTAGTTGCAGGAGCGGACCCGCGAGGTGTCGAGCCAGGGCGCGAAGGCCAGGATCAGCACCGCGCCGAACATCAGGATCACGCCGCCGAGCTTGTCCGGCACCGCACGCAGGATCGCGTAGAAGGGCAGGAAGTACCATTCCGGCACGATGTGCGCGGGCGTCACCGACGGGTTGGCCGGGACGTAGTTGTCGGCGTGGCCGAGATAGTTCGGCTGGTAGAAGATGAACCAGGCGAACAGGATCATGAACACCACCACCGCGAACACGTCCTTGATGGTCGCGTAGGGGGTGAAGGGCACGGCGTCCTTGCTCGACTTGATCGGGATGCCGGCCGGGTTATTCTGACCCGTCACGTGCAGCGCCCAGACGTGCAGGACGACGACGCCGGCGATCATCCACGGCAGCAGGAAGTGCAGCGAGAAGAACCGGTTGATGGTCGGGTTGCCGACCGAGTAACCGCCCCAGAGCAGGCTCTGGATCGTATCGCCGACGACCGGGATCGCCGCCAGGATGTTGGTGATGACGGTGGCGCCCCAGAAGCTCATCTGGCCCCACGGCAGGGTGTAGCCGAGGAAGGCGGTGGCCATCATCAGAAGGTAGATGATGACGCCGAGCAGGTAGAGCACCTCGCGCGGGGCCTTGTAGGATCCGTAATAGAGGTTGCGGAAGATGTGGGCGTAGACCGCCACGAAGAACATCGACGCGCCGTTGGCGTGCGCGTAGCGCAAGAGCCAGCCGTAATTCACGTCGCGCATGATGTGCTCGACGCTCTCGAACGCGTTGCCCGCGCTCGGATCGTAATGCATCGCCAGCCAGACGCCGGTGATGATCTGGATGCCGAGGAAGGCGATCAGGATCGCGCCGAACGTCCAGAAGTAGTTGAGGTTACGCGGAACCGGAAAGGCGACGAAGGACGAGTGCACCAGCCCGACCAGCGGCAGCCGTGACTCGAACCACTTCGCGAGGCGGCTCTTGGGTACGTAGGTCGAGGTCGCGTGTGCGCTGCTCATCGGTTTGCCCGCTCCGGCTTCTCGTGTCCTGTTGTCAGGCGACCGCCTTGCCGCCTTCTTCGCCGATCTTGATCTTGGTATCGGACTCGAAGGCGTAGGGCGGAATCGGCAGGTTGGTCGGCGCCGGGCCGCGGCGCACGCGGCCGACAGCGTCGAACTGCGAGCCGTGGCAGGGGCAGGACCAGCCCTCGTAATTGCCGGAATGGCCGATCGGCACGCAGCCGAGATGGGTGCAGTTGCCGTAGCTCACGAGCCACTGATCGTGGCCCTTCTTCACCCGCGTGTCGAAGGCGGCCGGGTCGATCATCTCGGAGAGCGGCACGGCCTTCATGTCCGTGACTTCCTTCTCCGTGAGCTTGCGCACGAAGATCAGCTTGCCGCGCCAGAACACGTTGACGATCTGGCCGTCCTGGATCGGGCTGAGGTCCACGTCGAGCGGCGCGCCGGCCGCGACGGTGGCCGCATCGGGCGCCATGGAGGCCACGAAGGGCCACGCCACCGCGCCGGCCCCGACGGCCAATCCCGCGCCTGTTGCGAGGAACAGGAAATCTCGCTTGGTGCCCTGAGGCCCTTCGTCCGCCAAGGTGGTCCTCCCGTCAGCCGCCGCGCCGAGCCTTTCCGGGCAGCACTCCGGCGATTTCGCCCGCGCGCACCTTGAAGGCTTTCAAATTCGAAATCTGACGCAACGGCAGACACCATCGCGCCGGGGCAATCAATGCGACCGTGGGTCACCGGATTACCTTTTGGGTCGCGCGGCTCTGTGACATGGCAGATGCGAACATGTCTAGACTGCTGCGCTTGAGCGCTGTGCAGTGCCGCAACGTTCCCGATCGATCGTTACCCCGGCGCACCATTCGGACGTTTCGGCCTCCGTCGGGTCCGGCCTGGCACGGTGGCCATGGGCCGATGCGCAAGGTCGCAGGTCGCGGAGCGACCGCTCCGCTTTCTTTTCTCCGGCCTCAAGCGCCGGCGGCCGCCTCCGCGGCCTCAGGCTGCCGTTCCGCTCGATGCTTCTCAGGACCGAAGTCCTGAAAAGCCCGCTCCGCGCCGCACTCTTCGCGCGGCGAAGCCGCCCAAGCGGCTTCGGGCGCTTGCACCGCCGAAGAGCACGGGCGTAAACGACGCGTCTTGAGGAGTTTTTCGATGACCGACCGCCAGCCCGGCTTCAACACCCTCGCGATCCACGCCGGCGCGACCCCCGACCCGGCCACGGGCGCGCGGGCGACGCCGATCTATCAGACGACGAGCTTCGTCTTCGACGACGTGGACCACGCCGCCTCGCTGTTCGGGCTCCAGGCCTTCGGCAACATCTACACCCGCATCACCAACCCGACGAACGCCGTGCTGGAGGAGCGCATCGCCGCGCTCGAAGGCGGCACCGCCGCGCTCGCCGTCGCCTCGGGTCACGCCGCCGAATTCCTGACCCTGCACGCGCTGATGCAGCCGGGCGACGAGTTCATCGCGGCCAACAAGCTCTACGGCGGCTCGATCAACCAGTTCAATCACTCCTACAAGAACTTCGGCTGGCAGGTGGTCTGGGCCGACACCGACGATCCGGACTCGTTCGAGCGCGCCATCACCCCGCGCACCAAGGCGATCTTCTGTGAGAGCATCGCCAATCCGGGCGGGGTCATCACCGACATCGCCGCGCTCTCGGTGATTGCCAAGCGTCACAACATCCCGCTCATCGTCGACAACACGATGGCGACGCCGTACCTGATCAAGCCGTTCGAGCACGGCGCCGACATCGTCGTGCATTCGGCCACGAAGTTCCTCGGCGGCCACGGCAATTCCATCGGCGGCCTCATCGTCGATGGCGGCACGTTCCAATGGCAGGGCGATGCGCGCTACCCGATGCTGTCGGAGCCGCGGCCGGAATATGCCGGGATGGTGCTGGCCGAGACCTTCGGCAATTTCGGTTTCGCCATCGCCGTGCGCGTGCTGAGCCTGCGCGATCTCGGTCCGTCGCTGTCGCCGTTCAACGCCTTCCTGATCCTCAACGGCATCGAGACCCTGCCGCTCCGGATGCAGCGCCACTCCGATAACGCCCTGAAGGTGGCGACCTTCCTTAAGGACCACGCCAACGTCGATTGGGTGAGCTATCCCGGCCTCACGAGCGACCGCTACCACGCGCTCGCGCAGCGCTACACGCCCAAGGGCGCGGGTGCCGTGTTCACCTTCGGCCTCAAGGGCGGCTACGAGGCCGGCGTGAAGCTGGTCTCGAACCTCCAGCTCTTCAGCCATCTCGCCAATATCGGCGACACCCGCTCGCTGGTGATCCACCCGGCCTCGACCACGCACCGCCAGCTCACGGACGAGCAGAAGCGGGCGGCAGGCGCCGGCCCCGAGGTCGTGCGCCTTTCGATCGGCATCGAGGATGCGCAGGATCTGATCGACGATCTCGACGCCGCCCTGCGGGCGTGAGCCTCACCCCTTGCGGGACAGCGTCAGCGCGTCCCGCAGGTCCTGCCCGTCGGTGAGGAGCCGGCCCTCACGGCGCATCCGCGCCAGCAGGGCCCGGTCGGGAAAGCCGCGATAGGGCAGCACCGGAACGGTTCGACCCGCCGGAATCGTCCCCTCGGCGGCGATCTCGCCGAGCACGCGATCGACCAGGAGGCGACCGTGCTCGTGCAAGCGCACGGCGGCGCGCGTGGCTGTGGTGCCGTCGGGTAGCGCGACCGCTTCCTGAGCCAGGATCGCCCCGGCATCGATCGCGGGCGCGAGGCGATGGATGGTGACGCCGAACTCCCCCTTCCCGTCCGCCAGCGCGTGAATCGTCGGCACGGGGCCGCGATGGAGCGGCAGCAGGCTCGGGTGGAGGTTGATCCCGCCGAGCCGCGCACGCGCGAGCGTCGCCGCGGACAGAATCTGGTCGAAGTGAAAGGTGACGATCAGGTCGGGTGCGTGCGCCGCGAAGCTTCTGGCGACATCATCGCCATTCACATCATCGACCCGCAGTGTCGGAATTCCGAGTTCGCGACACAAAGCGGCGAGCGGCGTCGCCTCGGGCGTCTCGCGGCTGCGGGCGAGGCGCTGGGTCAGGGGCGCGAGCGGGCGCAGCAGGTCCGGCAGCCCGAAATTGACGCCGAGATAGGGCAGGAAGCCGGGGCCGGACCGGGCGAGATGCCGCCGGACCTGACCGACGAGCCCGCCCGTCGCCGGCCGCTCGGCGTTGGAGAGGCCGACGATGGCGATCGCCGCCGCGTGATCCGCCACGAAGCGACGCACGGCCCGGGCGTTCGGCAGCGCCTCCAGCGCGAACAGGGCGATCCGGAGGGGCGGCATCAGCGCCGCGGCCGGTTGCGGAAACGGAAGCCGCTGAGACCGGCGCTGCGCAGCCATTCGGGCACCAACAGCGCGCCGCGGGCGAGCGCGGCGAGGATCGCCGGGAAAGCGATCACGTCGAGGTCGCGCTCCAGCCCACGGGCGATGCGGGCGGCGGCCTCGTCCGCCGACATTTCCAGGGGGCGCCAGCCCTTGATGACCCCGCCCATCGGCGTCTTGACGTAGCCCGGCGTCACCACGCTGAGGCGCACGCCGAGCGGCTTCAGCTTCTGGCGGAGCGCGAGGCCGTGAGCGAGCAAAGCCGCCTTGGCGCCGCTATAGGCCGGGGCGTCGGGCAGCGGCGCGTAGGCGGCCAGCGAGGAGATCAGCGCGATCTGCCCCCGGCCGCGTCCGGTCATCAGGGTCACGCAGGGCAGCATCACGTTGAGCGCGCCGGTGAGGTTGATGTCCGCCGTCTCGAAGGCCGTCGCCTCGGTCTCCAGGCCGCCGGACGGGTGCCCGCCGTTCACCGCGGCGTTGACGATGACGAGATCGAGCGGTGTCGCCGCATCGGTCTCGCGGATCCAGACGCCGACCGCTTCCCGTTCGCGCACGTCGATCAGCCGGGTCAGCACCACGGCCCCGCGCGTCCGGCATTCCTGCGCCACCGCCTCCAGCCGTTCCCGGTCGCGCCCCGTGAGCACGAGGCTCGCACCGGTCCCGGCGTAGAAGCGCGCGAGGGCTGCGCCGATGCCGCTCGAGGCACCGGTGATCAAGATGACGGGCAAGGAGGGGAGGTCTTTCCGCTGAGGAGCCGGGTCGTGACCGTGTCGAAGGCCGGCGGTCAATAGGCGGGGGAGAGGTTTCCGTCGCGGCCGGCCTGCTCCAGCGTGTCGCGGGCGGCAGCCAATGCGGCAGGCGGTAGTGCCGCCTCGAGACGCGGCACGGCGCCGGCCACCGCCCGCTCGATCGCCGAGCGGGAGAAGTAGCCGCCGTTGATCTGGGTGCGGTGCATGACGACCCGGAAGAAATCCTGCATCAGAGCCGCGTCGGGTGCCTGCGGGGCACCCCAGAACGTGTCGATGTCGCCCTGATGGGTCAGGCCCGGCATGTTGTAGACCGCCGAGCCGAAGGCCAGCGTCGGCCGTCCGCGCTCGAGGGCGAGCATCCCAACGGTGGAGTTCACCAGCACGACGCCGCGGCTGCCGTCGATGAGCTTGGGCAGGTCGCCACCGTCGATGAAGTCGAGCCGGTCGTTGCAGCCGTGGCGCTTGGCCGATTGGCGGGCGCGCTTGCGCCAGTTCATGATGCCGCTGTCGAGCGGGTGCAGCTTCACCAGCAGCCGCGTCGGCGCCCGCGAATGCTTGGCGAAGGAGGCGATCACCCGGTCCATGAAGCCCTCGACGCCGAGGAACGGCGAGTGGACGCGGATCTGGTAGTCGCTGTCGAGCTGGAGCGGCAGCAGGAAGTAATCGGCGTTGATCGCGTGGTAGATCTCGTTCACCCGCGCCGCCTCGCGGCGGGTGCGGCGGCGGCGCACGAACTTCCGGATCCAGCCGGCATATTCGGCGGCGATGTGGTTCGGCCGGTGGGTGCGGAAACCCGGATAGAGGTACGGAAAGCCGATATTGGCGATGTTGAAGCTGATATCCCACAGGCTGCGCCGGCCCATATCTCCGGTGAGCGGCATGGCCCGTCCGGGCTGCGGCAGCTTGCGCGCCAGTTCCCGGATCTCCTCCGCCCGCTTCGGCAGGGTCGAGTTGCCGTTGACCCCGCCGGCCTCGCACGTGATCCAGTAGGGCCGGATGTAGCCCTCCTCGAACACGTGGATGCGCACGCCCATCGGCTTGGCGACGAGCACCGCCGCCTGATGGTAGGGCCGGCAATCGCCGAACAGCACGATGTCGGTGACGGCATGCGTGCGGATATAGGCTTCGAGATAGGCGTCCCAGCCGTCGCGCTTGCCGCGGTAGTGGTCGGCGGGAAAGGGCCAGAACAACCAGTCGCCGGCCGAGAAATTGATGCGGCGAACCCCGTGGCCGCGCTCGCGCAGGGCGCTGCCGAGGACCGAGAAGAACGGGGAGGCGATCCCCTGCAGGAACAGGAAGGTGGCGGCGCGGGGGCCTATGGCATGGGCACGAGGCTGCGTCATTCCCAGGCGCTCTATCCCTAGTCGTGAAGCGGTGTGCGTTGCGTCATCTGGCCGAACGCCTCTCACGATAGTCCCACGAACGACAACCGCTGCGCGAGGCGACCGGGAGAATTTGCAGCCTCCGTTGCCGATCGATCACGCCACGACTGTGACGATCGGTCGAGGCACGTCTCGCGCCAGATTGCGGCTCCGTTGTGTCCGGTGCCAATCCATCCCCGGAAAAGTGCGTTCTGCACAGCCGTGGCCGAAGCGCGCCGTACCGCCGGTGTCGGCGCATAGGAAGTCGCAGCCCATGCTCGGACCGGCCTGGGCCCAGGACGAGGCTTGGGCTATGGAGCAGGCCCCGCCATGATCGACCGGCCATGACCGACCTGCGCCCCATCGAGCCGCAAGGCGATACCGGGCTGCCCCGCACCTACCTGCCGCTCGGCCGGACGGTCCGGCTTCTGCGCGCGCAGATCGAGGCGGCAACGGGCGCATCGCTGACCTTCCGCTCCCCCGGCCCGCCGGCCCTGTGGTCCGCGACGGCAGCGGACGGCAAGGCGGTTCTGCGGGTTGCGCCGGGTCCGCTCCTCAGCCCCTACGATTCGCCGGAGGCCGGCCTTTCGAGCCTTCGCCTCAGCTATGCCGGCCGGCCCCTCGGAGGCGAGCCCCCCTCCCCGGATTTCGGCGACCTTCTGCGCGCACGCGGCCTCGCCGGCTTCAACCGGTTCGCCCGCTCGCTTCCGGATCGAGCGGCCGATCTCTTCTCAGGGCAGACTCGGCCCAGCCTCGCCCTGATCGATCCGCAAACCGCCGCGTCGGGCGCGGCCCTGCGAGGCTTCCTGACGCGGCTTCTCGCCGAGAATCCGGGGACGCACTTCGTTGCCGCCGGCCCCGACGGATGCCCGCGTGATGGCGCGCCCACCAATCCGCGGCTCACCGTGATCGCGGACCCGGCCGATCCGTGGCTGCTGTTTCCGCTTGCGGCGCGCATCCACGTGGCGCGATGGGACGCGGCCTGCGAGCCGGCACTGGCCGGCTTCGAGACCCATTGCCCCGATCCTGCGGCGGGTCCGCGCCCGGCGGATGCGGCGGCGTTCCTGGCGCTCCGTTACGGCATCGGCGTGCACGGCTTCGATCCGTGGACGCGCCGGCCGATCCCGCTCGCGGACGCGGTAGAGCGCGTGGCGTGGCTGCGCGACCGCTTCCTCGGCAACGACCGCCGCGTCGTCCTCGTCGGCGTGTCCGGCTGGAAGCGCGCCGCGCTCGATGTCTTCTCTACCGGGCCGGCGGGACCACCGCTCCACACCATGATTGCGGACGAGGCGGTGGCGCTCGCTCGCGCGCAGGGCGGCCGGGTCCAGGCCTGGGCGACCCGCTGCCCGGAGCAGCTCCCGCGCCTCTGTGCGGAGGCCGGCTTGCCCTTCACGCGGATCGAGGACGGCTTCCTGCGCTCGGTCGGGCTCGGCGCCAGCCTGGAGCCGGGCGCCTCCATCGTCGTCGACGATCTCGGCATCTACTACGACCCGCGGGTGGAGAGCCGGTTGGCCCGCACGCTGAAGGAAGCCGAGTTCCCACCTGGGCTGACCGCCCGCGCCGCTGCCTTGCGCGAATCGATCGTGGCGCGGCGCCTGAGCAAGTACAATGTCGGCCTCGAAGGCGTCGGCGAGGACTGGCCCGCGGACCGGCGGATCGTGCTGGTGCCGGGCCAGGTCGAAGACGATGCCTCGGTGCTGACCGGTTCGCCGCAGGTGCGCGGCAACCTCGCGCTGCTGCGGGCTGCCCGCGCCCGCAACCCGGACGCCTTCCTGCTCTACAAGCCTCATCCCGACGTCGAGGCCGGGTTCCGGCCCGGCGCGATCCCGGAGGAGGAGGTGCGGCGGCTCGCCGACCGTGTCGTCGGCGGTCTCTCTATTGTCGACCTGCTCGACCGCTGCCACCATGTCGAGACCATGACCTCGCTGGCAGGCTTCGAGGCGCTGATCCGGGGGCTGAGCGTCGCCGTCCACGGCCGCCCCTTTTATGCCGGCTGGGGGCTGACCGAGGATCTGGCACCGGGGGCCGACCGCGGTCGCACGCTGTCCCTCGACGCCCTGGTGGCGGGTGCGCTGATCCTCTACCCGCTCTATCTCGATCCGGTGGCGATGAAGCCATGCACGCCCGAGCAACTGCTCGACCGGCTCAGCGAGGCCCGGGCCGCCGCGCCGCCCTCGCGTCTCGCCCTCGGCGCGGTCCGTCACGCGACGATGCGGCTGCGCTACGCCCTGATCAATCCGATCATCCGCCGCCTGCGCGCCCGCCGCGGCGTGCGCAGTGAATCCGGCCGCTGAGACAGCATGAGCCTCGCGACCTATTTCGTGCCCCTCGCGGTCGCGCTGACCGGTGCCTTCGCCATTGAGGCGGCGGCCTCGCCGCAGCGCCCGAGCCTCCGACCGGGCGATCTGGCGATCCGGGCCACCGGCTACGCGCTGATCACGCTGTTCTGGTTCCAGTTCTCGTGGCGCCCCTGGCTCGCGGCCTCCTCCTGCCTGCTGACGCTCGCCATCCTCTCGGTGGTGGACCGGCTGAAGCGCCGGGTGATCGGTGAGCCGGTGGTGTTCAGCGACCTCGCGCTGCTCGCGCAGGTGCCGCGCCACCCGCAGCTCTACTACACCCTGCCACTCACGGACCTCAGGATCGCCGGGCCGCTGCTGCTCGCTGTCTCTGCCGTTGTCGCTTGGTACGTCCTGGAACCCGCCGCATTGCCGAGCGGGATGGGCGCATCCCTCCTCGCGATCCTCGGCCTTCCGGCGGCGCTCGCGGCTCTCGCGCTCACAGGCCTGACGCCGCTCGGGCAGCGGGCCCTGCGCCACATCTTCCCGCGCCCGGACCTCGCTCGCGACGTTGCCCGCTACGGGCTCGTCGCGACGATGATGGGCTACGCGCTGCGCCGCCTCGGAGAGGACGATGCGCGGCCGGTGCCGGCGCGCGGTGAAGGCAGCCCCGACGACGAGGTCGTCGTCGTGGTCCAGCTCGAATCCTTCCTCGATCCCGCCCGCCTCGGCGTTCCGGATCTCCCGGCGATGGCGCGGATCCGGGCGCAGGCGGCGCAGTACGGCCGCCTCGCGGTTCCCGCGCATGGCGCCTACACCATGCGCTCCGAGCACGCCGTCCTCACCGGCCTCGACCCGGGAAGCCTCGGCTTCGGCCGCTACGACCCCTATCTCGCGCGCAAGGGCGAGGAGCCGACCAGCCTCGCCCGGCTCGCCAGTGCCGCCGGGTTCGAGACGGTGTTCGTGCACCCCTTTCACCGCGACTTCTTCAACCGGGCTCGGGTGTTTCAGCACCTCGGCTTCGAGCGCCTCGTCATGGAAGAGGATTTCGCCGGCGCGCCTCGGATCGGCCCCTATATCGGCGACGTCGCCGTCGCCGAGCGCATTCTGGCGGAGGTGGCAAAGGGCCGGGGGAGCGCAAAAGGCCGCACGTTCGTGTTCTCCGTCACGATGGAGAATCACGGGCCCTGGAAGCCGGGTCGGCTCACCGGCATCGACGAGCCGCTGGCGCAGTACCTCCACCACGTCGCTCATACCGGCCAAGCGATCGAGCGGTTGATCGACGGGCTCGCCGGCCGACGGGCGACGCTCTGCGTGTTCGGCGATCATGCGCCCTCGCTGCCCGACCTCCGTCCGCCGGAATCCGGCCCGATGGCGACGGATTACGCGCTGTTCCGTTTCGGCCGGGACGGCGGCCCGCCCCCCGCCCGGATCGATCTCACCGCAGCACAGCTCGGCTGTGTCCTGCGGGACGCCGTCACCCCGAAACGTTGAGGATTTGGGGGATAAGCGTAGCCGTGCCACGGTGGTGACGCATTGCTGCGTGAGCCCTCGCCGGCCGTCGGCGCATCGTACGCGTCAATCAAGCATCAGGCCGGGGCCCGTATTCAATGGATCGCAGTGACTGCGTGACGATCGGAAAAGGGACGAACGTGGCTCTGCGCCCCGCCTCGACCCGGATGGAGTCTCCGATGAAGTGCGCTGCGGCCCTGGCAATCCTTGCCGCCGCCCTCGCCCTGCCGGGATGTTCGGTCCTGCCGGCCGCGGGTCCGACGACTTCGGCGATCGAGAGCGGCGCCGACGTCGCCACCGCCGAAGGTCTGTTCGCCCGCTACGAAATCATCGACATCACCCCCGCCCTCGTCGAGGCCCTGCGCACCCGCCCCCTCGACAGCCTCCTCGTCACCTTTGGCGACCATCGCCCCTCGGTCGAGCCGGTGATCGGCGTCGGCGACTCGGTGGCGGTTCAGGTCTGGGAGGCCGGTGCCGGCGGCCTGTTCTCCGGCCCGCTCGTCTCCGACCGCTTCTCGGCCGGCTCGAAGTCCGCCACGATCCCCGAGCAGGTGGTCGGGCCAGACGGCGGCATCACCGTTCCCTATGCCGGTCGCATCAAGGTCGTCGGACGCCGTACTCAGGACGTCCAGGCGCTGATCGAGACCGAACTCGCCGGCAAGGCGATCCAGCCGCAGGTGCTCGTCTCCGTCACCAAGCCGGTCTCGCAATCCGTCACCGTCTCCGGCGAGGCGGCGATGGGCAAGCGCGTGCCGCTGTCGGGTCGCGGCGACCGCCTGCTCGACGTCATCGCCCAGGCCGGCGGCGTGCGCACCCCGGTGGCCGAGACCTTCGTGCGGCTGTCGCGCGGCAACCGCACCGTCACCGTGCCGATGACGACCGTCGTTTCGAACCCGCGCGAGAACATCTTCGTGCGTCCCGACGACACGCTGACCTTGGTGCGTGACCCGCAGACCTTCCTGGCCGTGGGTGCGCTCGGCAACACCACCGAGGTGCCGTTCACGGCGGACGGGTTGACGCTGTCGCAGGCACTGGCACGCGCCTCCGGCCTGCGCGAGTTCCAGGCCGATCCGGCGGGCGTGTTCATCTTCCGCTACGAGCCGGCGGCGGTGGTGCGGCGGCTGCGGCCGAACTCGCCGCTGCTGGCCTCAGGGCAGGTGCCGGTGGTGTACCGGGTGAACCTGCGCGACGCGCAAGGCATGTTCCTGACCCAGAGCTTCCGCATGCGGAACCGCGACCTCGTCTACGTGTCGAGTTCGCCGTTCGCGGAACTCGGCAAGGTGCTGAGCGTGTTCTCGACCGTGGCCTCGCCCATCGCCGCCGGCGCCTCGATCTACACCGTCACGCGGTAGAGCATCGTCCCGAACCGTGGCCATCGGCTTTCGCAAAAAGACGATGCAAGAACGAAAGCCTAGCGCATCGTCCAGGTGGGGTGTGGGTACGGATGGACCGTACACGCCCCCTCCCCCGCGAAAGTCCGCCCCGTTTCGTCGAGATCGCGACTTGCCAAAGGCCCGGCCCGCGTCATTCCATGCAGCGAAGGTGATGTCGGATGCGCGCCCGTGCCGGTCCCGAAACGGGAGCCGATACAGGACGGCCGTCCTGACAGACCACAACGGTCCGGACCGGCAGACCTTGGCAAAGGGGCAGCGGGCTGGGAAAGAGGCGCCATGACGGTCCGACGCCCCCTCGCCCTCGGTTCGGCCTCGCTCGCGCTGCTGGCCGGGCTCCTGCTCTCGACCGTGCCGGCCATGGCGGAGGTCAAGGTCGGCGTCGCGGTGCCGCGCACCGGCCCCTACGTCAGCGTCGGCGCGCAGGTGCTGCGCGGCGTCGAGGCGGCGGCGCGGGACGCCAACGCGAAGGGCGGCATCAACGGCGAGCCCATCGTGCTCGACGTGCAGGACGATTCCTGCGATTCGAATCAGGCCGTGGCGGTGGCCAACCACTACGTGAACACGGGCGTGCGGCTCGTCGTCGGCCATGTCTGCTCGAATGCGTCGCTCGCGGCCTCCGATGTCTACGCCGCCAACGGAATCGTGATGATCACCGCGGCCTCGGTCGCCGCCAAGCTGACCGACCGCGGTTTACCGACGATCTTCCGGGTCTGCGGCCGGGACGACGACCAGGCCAAGCTCTCGGCCGCGATCCTCGCCGAGCGGTTCCGCGACCGGCGGATCGCCATCCTCAACGACCTCTCGCCGGCCTCGCGCACCCTCGCGGCGGCGACCAAGGACAACCTCAACCGTATCGGCGTCAACGAAGCGATGGCGGCGGCCTTCCAGCCGAGCGATGCCGACGACGTGGCCCTCGCCGACCGGTTGAAGGCGGCGAATATCGACGTGGTCTATTACGGCGGCGACGCGCAGGAGATGGGCCGGCTGGTCCGCATCGCGGCCGAACGGGGCTTTCGCCCGCAATGGTTCGGCACCTCAGCCATCGCCACGCCGGATTTTGCCAAGATCGCCGGCCCTGCCAGCAACGGCGTGCTGATGACCTTCTATCTCGATCCGAGCCGCAAGCCGGAGGCGCAGGGTGTGGTGGCCGAGTTCAAGGCGCAGGGCGTCGAGGCGGACGGCTCGATGATCTACGGCTATGCCGCGCTCCAGGCTCTGGTGGAGGCCGGCAACTTCGCCCACAGCACGGAACCCGCGGCGATCGCCAAGGCCCTGCACGGCGAGCGCTTCGATCTGGTGCTCGGCCCCGTCGGCTTCGACTCCAAGGGCGACATCACCGCCCAGGGCTACGTGCTCTACGTCTGGCGCGACGGCAACTTCACGCCGGCCAAATCGAACTGAGCAAATCGAACTGAGGCGGAACATCAGTCCCGCAGGGCCGCATCCACCTCGGCGCCGCGGCCGAGGTTGCGCATCACCCCATCGAGATGCGGGCGCTTGCGCAGTTGCAGCGCGTGCAAGCGGCGCACGGCCTCGCTGAGGCTGCCCTGCCGCCCGAGCATCTCGTCGGCAAACGCGATCATGCGCGCGTTCGGCCACGCCTTCTCCCGCTGGGCGTGGAGACGGGCGATGAGGTCCTGCGCCGGCGTGTCGGGCTCGGCCTCGGCGAACAGGGTCGCGAGCGCCGCGGTCGAGCGCGAGATGCCGACATGGCAGTGGACGAGAATATGGATCTCGCCGCCATCGGCGATGGCGTCGCGGCCGAAGGCCAGGATCTTCTCGACGTCCTCGCGCTCCGGCAGGACGACGCCCGGCGCCGGCTCGATGGCGTCGTGGAAGCGCAGGATGGTGCGCCGGTGGGTGCCGTAGGCGCCGAACGCCTCGGGGTCCGCCCGATCGGGATCGAGGATCGACAGGACGTGGCTGACGCCGCGGGTCTGATGCTCGACGAGTTCGTCGAGGCCGCAGACGATGTGGAGGTGGAGCTTTTCGGTGTTCACGCCGAGCCTGCTATCACGCCGCGCCGCGCGAGGCGACGGGGCCTGACCCGGTTTCCGGATGGCCGGCTTCACGTGTATGGCAACGGTCTGCCCACGGAAGGGCGGCCGAGCGATCGGGACGAGCCAGGAGATCCATGGAAAAGTCCGTGCCAAAGTCCGTGCAACGCCGCGCCCTGTTGACCGCCGGCCTCGGTGCCGGATTGAGCGCCGCCGGATCGCTGGCGAGCCCGGCCCAGGCTCAGCAACCGACGCCGGAGCTGCGCTGGCGCCTGACCTCGGGCTATGCGCGCAACCTCGACATCCTGTTCGGTGCCTCCGAGAGCCTCGCCAAAGCGGTAGCCGAGGCGACCGACGGGCGCTTCCAGATCCAGGTCTCGGCCGCGGGCGAGTCGATCCCCGCCGATGGGCTGCTCGACGCGGTCGGAGGCGGCAAGACCGAGATGGGCCACGCACCGGCCAGCTTCGGCATGGCGAAGAACGCTGCCTTTGCCCTCGCCACCGCGATGCCGTTCGGGCTCAACGCCCGCGGCCAGAACGCGTGGTGGCTCCAGGGCGGCGCGGCGGAGCTGTTCGCCGAGATCTTCGCCAAGAACGGATTGGTGGCGTTGCCCGGCGGTAATACTGGGGCGCAGATGGGCGGCTGGTTCCGCAAGGAGATCAAGACGGTCGGCGACCTCCAGGGGCTCAAGCTGCGCATTAGCGGGCTCGGCGCCACGGTGCTGGCCAAGCTCGGGGCGGCCGTGCAGGCGACGCCGGGGCCGGAGATCTACGCCGCGCTGGAGAGCAAGGCGCTCGATGCGGCTGAATGGATCGGCCCGCATGACGACGAGAAGCTCGGCCTCCAGAAGGTCGCGCCCATCTACCATTATCCCGGCTTCTGGGAGGGCGGCGCCTTCCTGCACTTCTGGATCAACGCCGACGCCTGGAAGGGCCTGCCCAAGACCTACCGCGCCATCCTGCAGGCGGCGGCCGCGCAGGTGAATGCCGATGTCCAGGCCCGCTACGACGCGCGCAACCCGCAGGCCCTGCGCCGGCTCGTCTCGGGCGGCGCGCAGCTCCGCCCGTTCCCGCAGGAGGTGATGGAGGCGGCCTTGAAGGCGTCGAACGAGGTCTATGCCGACCTCTCAGCCAAGAACCCGGACTTCAAGCGGATCTACGACGCAATGAAGACCTTTCGGAACGAGGAGTACCTCTGGTTCCAAGTGGCCGAGTACACCTACGACAACTTCATGATCCGCGCCCGCGCCCGCGGGTGATGGACCTGAACTCAAAGCGCATTCCGACGAAGTGGTCACCGGTTCGTCGAGAAAATGCGCGTCAAAACAAGGACCGAGAGGCGCCGGCCTGATGCAATCAGGCCGGATACGGCTCTAGAACAAAAAAAAGCCGCCCCTAAGGGCGGCCCGAAGTCTAGGGAGGAAACGCCCAAAGAGGGCAGCGGGAGGCAGACGCCGTCTGCGTTCCCGCAATGCACAAAATGATCTTCGCTCAGGATTTTGCAAGTCGCTTCGTCGGCAATGGTCGCGTTTGCGCGTGTGGAGGCACACGTCGGCCGAGGTCTGTCACTCAAATGCCGCAGACGATTTCGAGGCCCGGCCGCAATGAATCGCCGCGGCCTATGCAGTAAACGGGGCCGCGCGCATTGTTTTCGCACACGCCAGATCCCTGAACTGTTTAGCGATTTCTGATCCGCGCCGGGCTACGCTCGGAGGCGGGGGTGCGTCGGGCCCGAGCCCGATGCAACGTTCTCGGTCCTGATGCATTCCCTGCCCCGAACGGGACGTCCGACCCGCGGAATCAAGGCGGGGCCCGAATCGGCGCGACCGGCCGCCTCGGCGTAAACGGACCGAATAGAAGCTGCCGAGACGGGGCGTTTTCGAGCGATGGCGATCCAACCGGCCCGCATCCGGGTGCTGAACGACGTGAAGCCGCGCGAGGGCGCCGGTTACGTCCTGTACCTGATGCAGCAAGCCATGCGCGTCCCGTTCAATCCGGCGCTGGAACTCGCGATCGAGGAGGCCAACCGCCTCAAGCTCCCGCTCCTCGTCTGCTTCGGCTTGCTCGACGGCGCCAACGGCTTCCCCGAGGCCAATGCCCGGCACTATGCCTTCCTGCTGCAGGGGCTCGCCGATGCGGCCGCTGCCCTGGAAAAGCGCGGCATCGCCTTTCTCCTGCGCCGGGCAACGCCGGCTAAGGTCGCTATCGATCTCTCGGCAGACGCCGCGCTGCTGGTGCTCGACCGTGGCTACCTCGCGATCCAGAAACGCTGGTACGGCGAGATCGAACGGGAGGCGCAATGCCGGATCGTACAGATCGAGGGCGATGTGGTGGTGCCGCTCGAGACCGCCTCGACCAAGCACGAATACGCCGCGCGCACCCTGCGCCCGAAGCTCCGGAAGCTCTGGGACGACTATCTCGAACCCGTAGAGCCGCGCACGGTCGATCACCCGGCCGAAGGGCTGATCCAGCGGCTGAATCTGAAGGATGGGCTCGACGTCTCCGATCCGGAAAAGCTTCTCGCGAAGCTGACGCTCGACACCACGGTCGGCCCGGTGAAGCGCTTCCGCGGCGGCTACACCGAGGCCGCCGGCCATCTGAAGCGCTTCCTGGAGCACGCCTTCGCCGGCTACGGGGCCGGGCGCAACAAGCCGGAGGCCGGGGCGGCCTCGCATATGAGCCCCTACCTGCATTTCGGGCACATCTCGCCGGTCGAGATCGCGCTGGCGATCCGCGCCGCGAAGGACGCCGACGATGACGACCGCTCGGCTTATCTCGAGGAGCTGATCGTCCGGCGCGAACTGGCGATGAACCACGTCTTCCACACGCAGGGCTACGACGACTATGCCCGTGCCGTGCCCGACTGGGCCCACAAGACGCTCGCCGAGCACGCCGACGACCCGCGCCCGAAACTCTATTCCGAGGAGGAATTGGCGGAGGGGAAGACCCACGACCATTACTGGAACGTCGCCATGCGCGAGATGCGCGAGACCGGCTACATGCACAACCAGCTCCGCATGTACTGGGGCAAGAAGATCCTCGAATGGTCGCCCTCGCCGGAGGAGGCGTTCGCCCGGACGCTGCGGCTCAACAACCGCTACTTCCTCGACGGGCGCGACGCGAACTCCTTCACCAACGTCGCCTGGATCTTCGGTCTGCACGACCGCCCGTGGCAGACGCGCCAGATTTTCGGGAGCGTGCGCTATCAGAGCGAGAACTCGCTCCGAAAGTTCGACGCGAAGGGCTACGAGCGGGCGGTGACGCGGCTGTGTGAGGCGGAAGAAGGCTGATCCTTCAGCGTTTCAAACACCCCATCAGCCCATCGACCTGACCCATCCGGCTCTGGATGCGTCCCGCGATCGCCCGCACCCCGCGGGTCGGCTTGCCGGCGCTGCGCAGGATCGGGTTCGGCAGGACGGCGGCGAGCAGTGCGGCCTCGTTGCGGCTCAGGTCGCGCGCGCTCTTGCGGAACCAGTGGCGGGCGGCGGCCTCGGCTCCGAAGATGCCCTCCCCCCACTCGGCGACGTTGAGATAGATCTCCATCGTCCGGCGCTTGCCCCAGACCGCGTCGGCCATCACCGCGAGCGGGATCTCAAGCCCTTTGCGGATGTAGGAGCGGCCGGGCCAGAGGAAGACGTTCTTGACCGTCTGCATGGTGATGGTCGAGGCACCGCGGCTCGGGCCCTCCTCATCGTCCACCACGTCGCGCAGGGCGCCCCAATCGACGCCGTTATGCAGGCAGAAGCGCTGGTCCTCGGACGCCATCACCGCCTGGACCAGGGCCGGGGCGATCGCCTCCAGCTTGACGCTGTCGCGCTGCGCGCCCTGGAGCGTCAACCAACGGCCCAGCATCAGGGTTGAGGGCGGGGTCGCCACGCTATAGACGAGCGCGAGCGTGAGCGTGAAGGCAAGAATGGCAATGGGAGCGAGCGTGATCAGGGTGGCGGCGCGCCGCAGCCCGGTTCGACGCCTCGGGGCGGGGTTCCGCGGCGCGGGGGTCCTCGCGAGGGGCTTCGGCGAAGGAATCCTCCGCAGGTCGCGCCCGTGCCGTTCGGCTTCACTCTCCTCCGGCACCGCCACGTCGCGTCCGCCCCTCCCCGATCCAGGCCCCTTCCGATGACCTCAACGCAGGCTTCCCACCCCTCGGTCAAGGCGGACGCCTATACGGGTGACTTTACCCACAGGCTCGCTCAGGTCGCCGACACCGTCGAGACCTTCCTCGTCGATCTGCTCGGGCCGACGCTGCAGGCCGGCGAGATCGCCCGCCCGCCCCGGCTGATGGAGGCGATGCGCCACGCCGTGCTCGGCGGCGGCAAGCGGCTGCGGCCCTTCCTCGCCATCGAGACCGCGCGGATGCTCGGCGGGGCCGAGGATGCGGCGCTCGCGGCGGGTGCCGGCGTCGAACTCGTCCACTGCTACAGCCTCGTCCACGACGACCTGCCGGCCATGGACGACGACGACCTGCGCCGCGGCAAGCCCACCGTCCACAAGGCCTATGACGAGGCCACCGCGATCCTCGTCGGCGACGCGCTCCAGACGCTGGCCTTCGAGGTCACCGCCGATCCGCGCTGGCAGCCCGATCCGGCGATCCGGGCCGAACTGGTGCTCGGGCTCGCCCGCGCCTCCGGCCTCGGCGGCATGGTCGGCGGCCAGCTCCTCGACCTCTCGGCCGAGGGACGCTTCGGCCCGGCCACCATGGACATCGACGACACCCTGCGGATGCAGGCGATGAAGACCGGGGCGATTCTCGCCTTCTCCGTCGAGGCCGGCGCTCTCGTCGGCGGCGCGAACGCGGACGAGCGGGCGGCGCTGCTGCGCTACGGCAAGGCGCTCGGCCAAGCCTTCCAGGTCGCCGACGACATTCTGGACCGTGAGGCCTCGCCGGAAGCGATGGGCAAGGCGACCGGCAAGGACAAGGATGCCGGCAAGGCGACACTGGTCGATCGCCTCGGCCTCGACGGCGCGCGGGCCGAGTGCGACCGGCTGGTGGCTTTGTGCGAGGAAGCCGTCGCCCCCTGGGGCGACCGGGCGCAGGTGCTCAAGGACGCGGCCCGCTTCACCGTGGCCCGCAAGGCCTGATCTCCCATCACCAGCCCTCATCTTGAGGTGGCCGCGTCAGCGGCCCTCGAAGGACGCTCCAGATCCCGCGCGATCCGGGGACGATCCTTCGAGGCCGCCGCTCTGCGCCGGCACCTCAGGATGAGGCGATTGGATGGGATGACGCGCGGTGACGCCGCCTGATGCCAAGCGGGTCAATTAGTTCGACCGAGCCGGCGCGTCGGCCGCACGCACGCCGTGGAAGCGGTGCTGCTGGTCCGGCGGCACCCGGGCGCAATCCTCTCGACGGCCGAACACGCGGTAGCGGGTGCGCGCGACGAGGCTGTAGAGGCGGTCGCGCAGCGGCTTCGGAACGATTGCGAACACACCGCACCACCGCCACGGCGCCCTGAGATGCCGCACCACGGCGAGCGCGGCATCCGAGCGCGTCAGCGCCCGCCCATCCTGAACCAGCAGGAACGTGCCGTTGAGATCCGCTTCGGTGAAGCCGTGGCGGGCGGCGAGGTCGAACCCCTCGCGGGACCACGCGCCGATGAAGTGCAGGCTGTGGTCGCGCTCACGCGCCAGGACGAAGCGCAGCATCCCGGCGCAGAGCACGCAATCCGTGTCGAAGACGAGGGTCGGCGGCATCGGCCGGGGTGCCGAGGGCGTCACGCGGCGCTGACGACGACTTCGACGAGGTTCGGCGCGCCGGAACGGATGCCCGCCTCGACTGCACCGGCGATGTCCGCCGCCCGCTCGACCCGGCGGGAGGGCACGCCCATCGAGGCGGCGAGCGCCAGGAAGTCGATGCGCGGCTCGGTGAGGTCCATGGCGATGAAGCGGTTCGCCCGCACCGAGGCGTAGTGCGTCTGCGATTTCATGAACTGCTTCAGGATGTTGTACTCGGCGTTGTTGATGACGACGAAGGTCACCGGCAGCCCCTCATGCGCGGCGGTCCAGAGCGCCTGAGGCGAGTACATCGCCGCCCCGTCGCCGACGATGCAGACCACCGGCGCCCGGTCGAGCCCGAGCGAGAAGCCGACCGAGGCCGGCATGCCCCAGCCGAGCACGCCGCCGCGGATCGACGAGTATTGCCGCGTCCAGGTGCTGTGCAGGATCGTGCGCAGATGCCCGAGCGTTGCGGGTGCTTCGTCGATGATGGCGATGTCCGACCCCACGGCCCGGCCGATCTCGCGGGCGGCGACAAGGGGGTGGATCACCGGATCGGCGAAGGCGGCATCCGCCTTGGCCTCGAGCGCGGCCCGGCGCGCGTCGTAGGCCGCGACGGCTTCGCGCCTCAAGCGGGCATAGGTCTCGGCGTGCGGCGCGAGGCGCGCTTCCAAGAGCGGCAGCAGCACGTCGAGGGAGGCGCGCACGTTGCCCACCGTCGAGAGCTGGGTCGCGTAGGTGCGGCCGAGGTCGCGCGCATCCGCCGAGAGCTGGAACACCTGCGTGCCGGGGGGTACGGCCGAGCCCTCGGTGTAGAGCACGGTGATGAGCGACTTGCCGCCGAGCGCGAACACCGCGTCGTAGCGGCCGAGAATCTCGGCGATGCCGCTCGCCTTGGTCGGCAGGTTGCCCATCCAGAGCGGATGGGCGGTCGGGAACGGGATATGCGCCGGCCAGGACGAGCCGTAGACTGGCGCGGCCAGAAGGTCGGCGAGCCGCACCGCCTGGGTCGAGGCGTCGCTGGCATCGACCTCGTCGCCGGCGATCAGCGCGAGCCGCCCCGGCGCGATGCCCGCGAGATAGTCCGCGAGCCGGTCGAGCGAGCCCGCCACCGCGCGGTGGTCGATGGTCGAGGTTTCGCCGAGCGGCGCGGCGGTCATCGCCTCCATCACGTCCATCGGCAGCGACAGGAAGACCGGCCCAGACGGCGCCGCCGCAGAATCGTGGAAGGCGCGGCGCAGCAGCACCGGAAGCTGGTCGGCATGGGTCACCTCGCGCGCCCACTTCACCGTGGGCGCCGCGATGGTGGTCAGATCGCCGAACAGCAGCGGATCGGTGATGACGTGTCGCGAATCCTGCTGGCCGGCGGTGACGACGAGCGGCGTGCCGGAGATCTGGGCGTTGAGCAGGTTGCCCATGCCGTGGCCGAGGCCGCCCGCCGTGTGCAGGTTGAGGAAGCCCGGCCGGCGCGCACCCTGCGCGTAGCCGTCGGCCATGGCGACGGCGCTCGCCTCCTGAAGGGCGAGCACGTAGGCGATGTCGGGCGCGTCCGTCAGGGCGTCGATCAGTGGCAGCTCGGTCGTGCCCGGATTGCCGAAGATGTAGCGGACGCCCTCCGAGCGCAGCACCTCCAGCAGAACGTCGGCGCCGCGCCGCTCGGACAGGGAGTCGAGTGTCGTGACCGTCATGGCCTGCTCCTTCCGCACCTTCGAGCGCCGAACGCACCCCGCACCCGTGCCGGAACGATGTCCCGCCCGGTGACGGGCGTTCAAGGTCTCTCGAACATCGACGGCGGCGCGGGCGACATCCACCCCTCTGTCGAACGTCGGGCCGGAATCGTCACGCGATCACGGTGCGGCGCGCGGGCGAACCGTCCAGGTCGCCCAATAGACGGGCCGGCCGTAGAGCGAGGAGGCATCGCTGCCGTCGATCCGCGGGGCCCGGCGGTCGAGCCAGGTCAGGAAGCCGCCCTTGTCGGGGTAGATCGTCGGCGCGTCGAGGTTGCCGTAGCGGTCGGTCATCCAGCCGAAGCCGTCGCGGGTGAACCGTCCCAGCGCGTCACCGCCGGAGCGCAGTCCGAGATAGGCGGTGGAGTGGCCGGCCGCGACGGGCTCGGCATAGAGCGTCAGGGCGGTGAGGCTGCCGGGCGAAAGGTCGGCGGTGTAGTGCAGGCAGATATCGGCGACGGGCCCACCCGAGACGGTGACCGGCCGCGAGCAGGAATAGGCTACGGCCCAACGGTCCATGCCCCGCGCCTTGGCGACACGCATTTCGGTCTCGGCCGGCAGGCCCTCGATCAGCGTCACGGGCGCCGACCACGTGCGCTCCGCCAACGGGTCGCGGCTCGTGCGCAGGTAGAGCGCCATGCGCCGCCGGTTCCGCGGCGCATCGCAATCGGCAGGCAGCACGTCGGTGTAGAAGTAGTGGTAGACGCGATCAACCACGCTGATCGACCCGGTCAGGCCGCGCGCCTCGAAATCCGGCGCGGCGCAGTTGCCGACGATCGGCTTGCCGGTGTCGTCGAGCACCGGGGCGGGCTTCATCGCCGCCGGCCGTGCGCGCCCGCGCCGACGCCCCTGCCCCTGACCCTCGGCGGCGGGCGCTCCGAACGGCCGCCACTCGGTACCGGGATCGGCCTCGACGCGCAGATCGAGGCTCTGGAAATCGTAGGTGCGCGCCTGGACCAGAACCCGGCGACGCCCCTCGCCGGAGGGCTCCGTCGCGGTGGCGAGGATGGCGTAGTACGGGTCGCCCGCCCAATCGCGCCCCGCGACCATCATCGCGTTGCCGGACGGATCGTCTTCCGGCGCGGAGGCCTGGGCGCGGAAGGTCATCCTGTCCGCCTGCTTGTCCCCCTGCCTCGCCTCGCGCGCCGCGCCCGGCGGGCCTCCCGCCGCGCCTGACGGGTCGCCCGGCTACGGCGGCGCGGCTGTTCGGCCCGCGCCGAACCGTCGCCCTTGAGGCCTTCGCTCCAGAAGCGTGGATCAGTCGGCGGCAGCATCGTCGCCAGCGTCTCGATCTGCCGACCGATGCGCACGGCGCCGCCCGCCGCGGGATCGGTGGCCCGCAGGTCGGTCCGGCAGTTGTCCTCGCCGCGGCCACCGCTCGGCCGGCTCCCTTGGCGCGGCGGCTCGGCCCGGTAGATCACCTGAAGCGGGCCCGGCGGGCCGGTATCCTTGAGCCGCAGGATCTGCACGTCGTGGACGAAATGGCAGGGGGGCGGGACGGCGTAGACGCCCTCGGCCTCGTCGGCCGAGCGGCAGATCTCCAGGGCGCCGCCCCCGGTGAGATAGCAGGCACTGGCACCGCCACGCGGCGCGCCGGCCTGGGACGGCCCTGCCCACGCCGCGAGCAGGACAAGCGGGACTGCGATGATCCCCATCCCGCGTCGAGCGGGCCCGGCCTCGGGCGCAAGGGAGCCGCGTCCGGCGGCGATGGGGTCGGGAAGGCTCGGTTTGTGCACGGCGAAACCTTAGCCCTTCAGGCCCCGGCTCGGAAAGCGCTCCCGGCAAGCCTTCCCATCACGATCAGGTCGTTTTCGGCACGCGAGAACCGAACATGGTGAAAGGATTGGCTCACCAAGACGGATTACCGTAGGCCTCCGTTCGATAATGAGGGTATTCCATCGATGAGCAGCGGTCTCTCGGCACCGGCCGGTCTGTCGGAGGTCTCCCGCCTCGCGACGTTGCTGGCCGATCAGGCGCTCGATGCGCAGATCATGAGCCGGCCCATTCCCGACGATCAGGTCCAGGCCCTGCTGGACGCCGCCGTGCTCCTCGACGAGTACGGCCAGGAAATCCCGCCCCTGCTCGAGCAGATCGTGCACGAGATCGGCTCGTCCGCGCCCGAGCGCGCCGTGCGCCCTGCCAAGCGCCCGGAGGAGGACGAGGTCGGGCGCATGGCCTGGATGCTACGCCCGTTCCGCTCGGGTAAGCGCGCGGGTTGAGCCTGGGTTCGATCGCCGACGGAGCGAGCGACGGACTTGCAGGGGCCGAGCCGCGCCGATAGAGCGCGGGCGACGTGGCGCGTGCCATCAGCCCGGATTTCAGCCCCATGACCACCTACAAGCTTCTGCTCCTGCCCGGCGACGGCATCGGCCCCGAGGTGATGGCCGAGGTCGAGAAGGTGGTGGGCTGGCTCAAGCGCGCGGGCCTCGCCGATTTCGAAACCGAGCGCGACCTCGTCGGCGGCGCGGCCATCGACGTGCACGGCAAGCCGCTCGCCGACGAGACGCTGGCCCGCGCCGACGCGGCCGACGCGATCCTGCTCGGCGCGGTCGGCGGGCCGAAGTGGAACGGCGTGACCTACGACATCCGCCCCGAGGCGGGCCTGCTGCGCCTGCGCAAGGATCTTGGCCTGTTCGCCAACCTGCGCCCGGCGATCTGCTACCCGGCGCTGGCCGACGCCTCCGCCCTCAAGCGCGAGCTGGTCGAGGGCCTCGACATCATGATCGTGCGCGAGCTCACCGGCGGCGTCTATTTCGGCGAGCCGAAGGAGATCACCACGCTGGAGGACGGCTCGAAGCGGGCGGTCGATACGCAGGTCTACACCACCGCCGAGATCGAGCGGATCGCGCATGTGGCCTTCGATCTCGCCCGCAAGCGCTCCGGCCGGGTCGCCTCGGCCGAGAAGAACAACGTGATGAAGACCGGCGTCCTGTGGAAGGAGGTCGTCACACGGGTTCATGCCGAGCATTACAGCGAGGTCGAGCTGGAGCACGTGCTCGCCGACAATTGCGCCATGCAGCTCGTGCGGCGCCCCAAGCAGTTCGACGTGCTGGTGACCGACAACCTGTTCGGCGACGTCCTCTCGGATGTCGCGGCGATGCTCACCGGCTCGCTCGGCATGCTGCCCTCCGCCTCGCTGGGCGCAACCGACGCGCGCGGCACCCGAAAGGCGCTCTACGAGCCGGTCCACGGCTCGGCCCCCGACATCGCCGGCAAGGGCTTTGCGAACCCGATCGCGATGATCGGCTCGCTCGCCATGTGCCTGCGCTACTCCTTCGGCCTCGGCGAGGCCGCCGACCTCGTGGAGAGCGCGATCACCCGGGCGCTGGCCGCCGGCGCCCGCACCCGCGATATCGTCGGCGAGGGCCAGACCCCGATCAGCACCGGCGACATGGGCGACGCGATCCTGCGCGAGCTAGAAACGCAGGCGGGCTGAGGGCTCCGAATCCCGCCTCACCTCTCCGATCGCTCGACGTCGTGTCCCCCCTCTCCCCGCAAGCGGGGCGAGGGGTTGCACTGCCTAGTGAGCGTTCATCCGGAAGCCGCGGTCACTTCTCCTCCAGCGGCAGCCACGAGCGCCCGTCGCGGGCGAGCAGATCGTCCGCCTCCTTCGGGCCGGGACTGCCGGCCGGATAGAAGCAGACCGGCGCGTCCTTCCACGCCTTCAGCAGCGGATCGACGGCGGCCCAGCTCGCCTCGATGGTGTCGGCGCGCTGGAACAAGGTCGGGTCGCCCATCATGCAATCGTAGATCAGGCTTTCGTAGCCGACGGTGGGCGCCGGGTCGAAGAAGTCGCCGTAGCAGAAGCCCGTCTCGATCGCGGCGAGATGCATCTGCGGCCCCGGCCGCTTCACGTTGAAGCGCGTGGCCGAGCCGGGCGCCGGGTCGATGCGCAGGCGCATGACGTTCGGCGCGAGGTCGCCGCCATCCGCCCCGCGGAACAGCGTGAGCGGCGTCGGCTTGAAATGCACCGCGATCTCGGTGCGCCGTTCGGCCAAGCACTTGCCGGTGCGCAGGAAGAACGGCACGCCGGACCAGCGCTCGTTCTCGATCTCAAGCTTGAGGGCGACGTAGGTTTCGGTCCGTGAATCCTTGGCCACGTCCGGCTCGTCACGGTAGGCCGGGACATCCTTCCCGTCCTCGCGTCCCGCCGCGTACTGGCCGCGTACGGCATTCTCCGGCCTGACCGGGCGGATCGCCCCGACCAGCTTCGTCTTCTCGTCGCGCACGATCTCGGCGTCGAAGGCAGAGGGCGGCTCCATCGCCACCATGGTGAGAAGCTGGAACAGGTGGTTGGGCACCATGTCCCGCAGTGCGCCCGTCGGCTCGTAGAAGCGGCCGCGCTCCTCGACGCCGATCGTCTCGGCGGCGGTGATCTCGACATGGTCGACGTATTCGCGCCGCCAGATCGGCTCGAGCATCGCGTTGGCGAAGCGGATCGCCAGGATGCTCTGGACCGTCTCCTTCCCGAGGAAATGGTCGATCCGGTAGAACTGGCTCTCGTCGCCCTGCGCCAGGATGGTTTCGTTGAGCGCCTTGGCGGAGGCGAGGTCGGAGCCGAACGGCTTCTCGATGACGACGCGGCGGAACGCGTCGTCGGTCTGCTTCAGCAGGCCGGCCTTGCCGAGGCCCTCGACCACGGGGCCGAAAGAAGCGGGCGGAGACCGCGAGGTAGAACACGACGTTGCCGGTGAGGCGTCCGGCGAGATCCTTGAAGGTGGCTTCCTCGGAGAAATCACCCTGCATCACGTGCAGGCGCTCGCGGATGAAGTCCCAAGGGCGCGGGTCGATCCGCTCGGCGTGGAACTCGGCGGACGGGTCCTTGGTGAAGGACTCCATGGTCTGGGTGAGGTCGTCGCGCCAGCCATCGTCGGTCAGCGGGTTGTGATCGACACCGAGAACGGAAAAGCCGTCATCGAGCAGCCCGCCGCCCGCGAGATTGTAGAGGGCCGGCATCAGGAGGCGCTTGGTGAGGTCGCCGCCGGCACCGAAGATCACGAGGGTGCAGGCCGGGGTCTTCGGCGTGTCGGGCGTGTCGTGAACGCAGGCGTCGGGCATGGGCCATCCGGGGCTCTCGGCCGGCGAGGGGCCGACCGCTGGAATCCCGGTTCAACAGAGGCCGGCGGTTCCTGTTCCGGCCGAGCTGCCCTGCAGAACCCTACTCGTCGGTACGGACGGCCGAGCCGCCGTCGATCGGCAGACGCACGCCCTTCAGCTCCTCGCCGGTCGGCAGCGAGCGAGCGTCCCAGCCGCCGCCCAGCGACCGGATCAGCGCCACAGCGGTGGTGAAGCGGTTGAGGCGAATCTGGAGTGCGGTGACCTCGTTGTTGATGAGCAGCGCCTGCGCGGTGACGACGGTGGTGTAGTTCTGCGTGCCGGCCCGGTACTCGTTGAGGGTGATCTCGACCGCGCGCCGCGCCGAGGCCACCGCCTCGTCCTGCTTGGCCTGCTGCCGGGCGAGGATGCGCACGCCGGCCAGCCCGTTCTCGACCTCGCCGAAGGCGGTCAGCACCGTCTGCCGGTAATTGGCCACCGCCGCCTCGTAGGCGGCCCGGGCCGTTTGCAGCACCGCGGCGCGGGCGCCGCCGTCGAAGAACACCTGAGAGCCGTTCGCGGCAATCGACCAGACGCGGTTGGCGGCCGAGAACACGCCGTTGCTGGTCGCGCCGGAGAAGCCGCCCGAGGCCGAGAGCGTCACCGTCGGATAGAAGGCGGAGACCGCCACGCCGATCTGCTCGCTCTGCGCCTGCACCAGCCGCTCGGCCCCGGCGATGTCGGGGCGGCGTTCCAGGAGATCGGACGGGATGCCGACCGGCACCGAGGGCGGACGCACCGGCAGGGGCGCGAACGGCAGCTTGACCTCCGAGGGCGGGCGGCCGGTGAGAATCGCCACCGCGTGCTCGAAGGTCGCTCGCTGGAGATCGACGGCGATCAGCGAGGCCTGCGTCGTCTGGAGCTGCGTCTGCGCGGTGATGACGTCGGAGCGGGCGGCGACGCCCGCATTGTACTGATTCTCGGCGATGCTGAGGCTGCGCTTGAAGCCCTCGACATTCTCCTCCAGCACGCGCTTCAGCGAATCCTGATAGCGCAGTTGGAGGTAATTGGTCGCCAGTTCCGCCTGAAGGCTGAGACGCACCAGGGCGAGGTCGGAGGCCGAGGCCTGGGCGGAGGCGACATCGCTCTCGATCTGGCGGCGGATGCCGCCGAACAGGTCGAGTTCCCAGTTCGCCTGCCCCTGGAGCGAGACGGTCGTGCGCTCGGCGCCCAGCGCCCGCGACCGGGTGATGCCCGGAGCGCCGATCACCGTGGGGAACAGGGCGGCGCGCGCCTGCGCGACGAGGGCGCGGGCCTGATCGTAGACCGCGACCTGGGCGCGGAGATTCTGGTTATCGACGTCGATGGAGCGGATCAGCCGGTCGAGCGTCGGATCGTTGAAGGCCCGCCACCAGTCGCCGCGCTCGGCCGCATCGTTCGGCGACGCCGGGCGCCAGCCCTTCTGCGCCTGGACGTAGGCGAGGCTGTCCTCGCGCATCCCGCCCTGTTTGAAGCCAAGCGGCGTCTCGACGGAGGGGCGCGAGTAATCGGGGCCGACGAGGCAGCCGGAGGTGAGTGCCGCGACCGCGCAGACGGTGGCGAAGCGGAACAGGAGCCTCGACCTCAACCCTCTCCCCTCTGCGGGAGAGGGTGGCCCGCGAAGCGGGTCGGGTGAGGGGCAGCGCGACGTCCGGAAACGTGGCTCCCCTCTCCCGCCCTGCATCCGCAGGGCACCCTCCCCCGCGGAGGGGGGAGGGTTATGGCGCACGTCACCTGTCACGAAACAACCATCCTCACTCGGCCGGCACCGCCGCCGCTCCGCCCCGGCGACGCTTCGCCCAGAGCCGGAGACGGTCGAGATACAGGTAGACGACCGGTGTCGTGTAGAGGGTCAGGATCTGGCTGACGATGAGTCCACCGACGATCGCGATGCCGAGGGGCCGGCGCAGCTCGGCCCCCTCGCCGCCCGCGACGATGAGTGGGGCCGCGCCGAGGATGGCGGCGAGCGTCGTCATCATGATCGGGCGGAAGCGCAGGAGGCAGGCCTCGTAGATCGCCTCCCCCGGCGTCAGGCCGCGGCTGCGCTCCGCATCGATGGCGAAGTCGATCATCAGGATGGCGTTCTTCTTCACGATACCGATCAGCAGGAACACCGCGATCAGCGCGACGATGGTGAATTCGGTTCCGGTCGTGAGCAGCGCGACGATGGCGCCGATCCCGGCCGAGGGCAGGGTCGAGAGAATCGTGATCGGGTGGATGTAGCTCTCGTAGAGGATGCCGAGCACGGCATAGACTGCGAGCAGAGCGGCGAGGATCAGCAGCGGCTGGCGCGACGACGATTCCTGATAGCTCTTGGCCGCGCCCGCGAACTCGCCGTGGATGGTCTGCGGCAATTGCAGATCGAGCATGGTCTGGTCGATGACCGCGGTCGCCTCGCCCAGGCTCTTGCCGGGCACGAGGTTGAACGAGATGGTGGTGGCCACGAACAAGCCCTGATGCGCCACCTGGACCGGGGCGTTGCCGGTCTCGAAATGGGCGAAGGCCGAGAGCGGCACCATCGTTTCCTTGGCGCTCGACACCGGCGCGCTCGAGGAGGCGCTGCCCCGGCTCGCGGCGATGGCGTTGCCCGCGGCGTTGCGGGCCGAGTCGGCAGCGATGGTCGCCGCCGTGTCGGTGGTGGACGTGCCGGAGGTGGAGGCTTGCGAGGCGGTGGTGGTCCCGCCACCCGCCACCGTGCCGGCAACCGCGTTGGTGGTGGCCGAGCCCCGCGCCCGACCGCCCGTGGTCGAGACGTAGATCGTCTTCAGCACCTCCGGGTTCTGGAGGTATCGCGGCGCGATCTCCATCACCACGTGGTACTGGTTGAGCGGGTTGTAGATCGTCGAGACCTGCCGCTGCCCGAAGGCGTCGTAGAGGGTGTTGTCGATCTGGTCCGGGGTGATGCCGTAGCGGAAGGCGGTCGCCCGATCGATGACGAGGCGGCTCTCCAGCCCGCCCTCCTGCTGGTCCGAGGTCACGTCGGCGAAGATGTCGGTGCGCTTCTGCAGCGCTTGCAGCAGCTTCGGCGAGGCGGCGTAGAGCTCCTCCGACGTGTCGCCCTGGAGCGTGTACTGGTACTGGGCGAAGCTCTGGCGCCCGCCCATCCTGAGATCCTGGCGCGGGAACAGGAACAGGCGCGCGCCCGCGACCTGGGCGAGCTTCGGCCGCAGCCGGGCCATCACGGTCTCGATGGGCTCGCGCTTGCCGCGCGGCTTGAGCCCGACGAAGACGTTGGCGGAGTTGGTGCCGCGCCCGCCGGTGAAGCCGACGATGCTCTCAACTGCCGGGTCGGCCTGCACGATGGCGCTCGCGCGCTCCAGCTTGTCCTTCATCGACTGGAACGAGATGCGCTGGTCGGCCTGGATGCCGCCCATGAGCTGGCCGGTATCCTGATCGGGGAAGAAGCCCTTCGGCACGATGATGTAGCCGTAGACCGTGAGCCCGATCGCGATGAACACGCTGAGCGCCGTCAGCCGACGGTGATAGAGCGCGAAACGGAGCGTCCGTTCGTAACTCCGCAGCAGCGCGTCGAAGCCGCCCTCCAATCCACGCAGCAGGATGTTGGGGCGCTTGCCCGCATGCATCTGCGCCTCCGGCTTGAGCAGGAGCGCGCACATCATCGGCGTCGTCGTCAGTGAGAGCACGAGCGAGACGAGGATCGCCATCGACAGCGTGACCGCGAATTCCTGGAACAGCCGGCCGACGATGCCGCCCATCAGCAGGATTGGCAGGAACACGGCGATGAGCGACAGGCTCATCGAGACGACGGTGAAACCGACCTCGCGGGCGCCGAGCAGGGCGGCCTCGACCCGTGGCTTGCCCGCCTCGATGTGTCGCTGGATGTTCTCCAGCACGACGATGGCGTCGTCCACGACGAAGCCGGTCGCGATGATGAGCGCCATCAGCGACAGGATGTCGAGGGAGTAGTCGAGCATCCACATCGCCGCGAAGGTGCCGATGATCGAGATCGGCACCGCCACCGCCGGGATCAGCGTCGCCCGCCACGAGCGCAGGAAGATGAAGGTGACGAAGATCACGAGGATGACCGCGATGATCAGCGTCTCCTCGGTGCTGGCCAGCGAGGCGCGGATCGTGGCGGAGCGGTCGCCGGAGATGTTGAGGTCGATGTCGCCCGGCAGCGCCGCCTTCGCCTGCGGAATTGCCGCCCGCACCCGCTCCACGGTCTCGACGACGTTGGAACCCGGCTCCTTGTAGATGAACAGGATCACGCCCGGCTTGCCGTCGACGAGGCCGAGGTTGCGCTTATCCTCGACCGAATCGACCACTTCGCCGACATCGGCGAGCCGCACGGCGGCGCCGTTGCGATAGGCCACGACGATGTCGCGATAGTCGGAAGCCTGCCGGCCCTGGTCGTTGGCGTAGAGCTGGTAGCGGCGGTCGCCCGCCACGATGTCGCCCTTGGGCGAGTTGGCGTTGGCCGAGGCCAGACCCGCGCGGATGCCCTCCAGGCCGATACCGTAGTGGAACAGCGCCGTTGGATCGAGTTCGACCCGAACCGCCGGCAGCGACGAGCCGCCGATATCGACGTTGCCCACGCCCTCGATCTGACTCATCCGCTGCTGCACGATGGTCGCGGCGGAATCGTAGAGCTGCCCCGGCGTCAGCGTATCGGAGGTGAGGCCGAGGATCAGGATCGGCGAATCGGCCGGGTTGAACTTGCGGTAGGTCGGGTTGGTGCGCAGCGAAGTCGGCAGATCGGCGCGCGCGGCGTTGATCGCCGCCTGGACGTCGCGGGCAGCGCCGTCGATGTCGCGGTTGAGGCCAAACAGCAGAACGATCCGCACCGTGCCGGTCGAACTTGTCGAGGTCATCTCGTTGACGTCGGCGATGGCGCCGAGCCGCCGCTCCAGCGGCGCGGCCACCGTGGTCGCCATGGTCTCCGGCGAGGCGCCGGCCATCTGCGCCTGAACCAGGATGACGGGGAAATCGACCTGCGGCAGCGGCGCCACCGGCAGGCGGACATAGGCGAACATGCCGGCGAGCAGCAGGCCGATCGTCAGCAGCGTCGTCGCGACCGGGCGGCGGATGAAGGGTTCGGAGAGGTTCAAGGCACCGCCCCGCCCGGCGCCAGCCCGTCTCGCTCCCGCCGTCGCATGATCCGGCGCTCCAGCCGGTCGAAGGCGAGATAGATCACCGGCGTCGTGAACAGCGTCAGCACCTGACTGACGATGAGGCCGCCGGCAATGACGATGCCCAGCGGCTGGCGCAGTTCCGAGCCGACGCCCGAGCCGACGATCATCGGCACCGCCGCGAACAGGGCAGCGAGCGTCGTCATCAGGATCGGGCGGAAGCGCAGCAGGCAGGCCTCGTAGATCGCGTCGCGCGGGGCCTTGCCCTCCTCGCGCTCGGCCTGGAGCGCGAAGTCGATCATCATGATCGCGTTCTTCTTCACGATGCCGATCAGGAGCACGATGCCGATGATCGCGATGATGTCGAGCGAGAGCTCGAACCACATCAGTCCGAGAAGCGCGCCGATGCCGGCGGACGGCAGGGTCGAGAGGATGGTGATGGGGTGGATGAAGCTCTCGTAGAGCACGCCGAGCACGATGTAGACGGTGATGATCGCCGCGCAGACGAGGAACAGCTCGTTGGAGAGCGCCGACTCGAAGGCGAAGACCGAGCCCTGCGGCACCACGTTGAAGCTCGCCGGCAGGTTGATGTCTTTTCGCGCGGCCTCGAGCGCCTCCACCGCCTGCCCAAGGGCGACGCCGGGCGCGAGGTTGAACGAGACGGTGGTAGCTGGGAACTGGCCGAGGTGGCCGATCAGCAGCGGCGCGCGACGCTCCTCGATCTTCGCCACGGCCGAGAGAGGCACCTGTCCCGAAGGTGCGGTCGAGGACGGCAGATAGAGGTTGTCGAGGGAGGCGAGCGAGGTGTGCAGCTTCGGGTTCGCCTCCAAAATCACCCGGTACTGGCTCGATTGGGTGAAGATGGTCGAGACGATGCGCTGGCCGAACGCGTCGTAGAGCACGTTGTCGATCGTGGCCGGCGTGATGCCGTAGCGCCCGGCGGTGGGCCGGTCGATGGTGACGTAGGCGGCCAGGCCGTTGCCCTGGTAGTCGCTGGTCACGTCGGCCAGCAGCGGTGAGCGGCGCAGCGCCTCGACGTAGCGTGGCACCCAGGTCTCGAAGTCGCCGAGGTTCGGGTTCTCGAGGATGACCTGATACTGCGTCGCCGAGACCGCGGTATCGATCGTCAGATCCTGCACCGGCTGCATGTAGAGCCGCACGCCGGGCACCGTGCTCGTCGCGGCGTTGAGGCGGCGGATGATCGCGCTGGCGTCGGCCCCGCGCGCCTCGCGCGGCTTCAGGTTGATGAGGAAGCGGCCGGAATTGAGCGTGACGTTCTGCCCGTCCACCCCGATGAACGAAGACAGGCTCGCGACGTCCGGATCCTGCAGGACGATGTCGGCTAAGGCCTGCTGCCGCTCGGCCATGGCCTCGTAGGAGACGCTCTGGTCGGCCTGCGAGATGCCCTGGATCACGCCCGTGTCCTGCACGGGGAAGAAGCCCTTGGGGATCACCACGAACAGGTAGGCGGTGAGCGCCACGGTGCCGAGGGTGACGAGCAGCGTCAGGCCCTGGTTGGCCAGCACGACGCGCAGGGCCCGGCCGTAGAGGGCGATGACGCCGTCGTTGAGCCGCCGGCCCACGCGGGCGATCGGGCCCTCCCGGCGCGCGGCCGGCGTGTCGGCGCCATGGGCGACGGGCTTGAGCAGGCGCGCGCACAGCATCGGTACGAGGGTGAGCGAGACCACCGCCGAGATGACGATGGTCGCCGCAAGCGTGATGGCGAATTCGCGGAAAAGGCGGCCGACCACGTCGCCCATGAACAGGAGCGGGATCAGCACCGCGATGAGCGAGACGGTGAGCGAGATGATGGTGAAGCCGATCTCGCGGCTTCCCTTCAGCGCCGCCTCGAACGGGCTGTCACCCTCCTCGACGTGGCGGGCGATGTTCTCGATGACGACGATGGCGTCGTCCACGACGAAGCCCGTGGCGATCGTGAGCGCCATCAAGGAGAGGTTGTCGAGGGAGAAGCCCCAGGCATCCATCGCCGCGAGCGCGCCGATCAGCGAGAGCGGCACCGACAGGCTCGGGATCAGCGTCGCGGAGAAGCTGCGCAGGAACAGGAAGATCACCATCACCACGAGGCCGATGGCGAGCATCAGCTCGAACTGCACGTCGTGCACCGAGGCGCGGATCGTCGTCGTGCGGTCGGTGAGGATCGCCACTGAGACCGAGGCCGGCATTGTCGCCTGGAGCTGCGGCAGCAGCCGCTTGATGCGGTCGACCGTGTCGATGACGTTGGCGCCGGGCTGGCGCTGGATGTTGAGGATCACCGCGGGCGTGCGGTCGGCCCAGGCGCCGAGCCGGGTGTTCTCGGCCCCGTCCACGACCTCCGCCACGTCGGTGAGATGGACCGGCGCGCCGTTGCGATAGGCGATGATCGCGCTGGCATAGACCGCCGGGTCGCGTACCTGATCGTTGGCATTGATGGCGTAGGACTGGGTCGGCCCGTCGATATTGCCCTTGGGCGTGTTGACGTTGAGGTTGGCGATCGTCGTGCGCAGGTCGTCGATGTTGAGGCCGTAGGCAGCCATCGCCAGGGAATTGAACCGCACCCGCACCGCCGGCCGCTGCCCTCCGCCCATGCTGACGAGGCCCACACCCGCGATCTGGCTGATCTTCTGGGCGAGCCGGGTCTCGGCGAGGTCGCGCACCTGCGTCAGCGGGATCGTCGCGGAGGTGAGCGCCAGCGTCAGCACCGGCGCGTCGGCCGGGTTGACCTTGGCATAGATCGGCGGCGCCGGAAGGTCGGTCGGCAGCAGGTTGCCGGCCGCGTTGATCGCCGCCTGAACCGACTGCTCGGCGATGTCGAGCGGGATGTCGAGATTGAACTGAAGCGTGATGACCGACGCCCCCGCCGAACTCTGCGAGGACATCTGGTTGAGGTTGGCCATCTGGCCGAATTGGCGCTCCAGCGGGGCGGTGACGGCCGAGGTCATCACCTCCGGGCTGGCACCGGGATAGAAGGTCTGCACCTGGATCGTCGGGTAATCGACGGCCGGCAGCGCCGAGACCGGCAGGTTCAGATACGACACCGCGCCGACGATCAGGATCGCCAGCATCGACAGCGTCGTCGCGACGGGCCGCAGGATGAAGAGGCGGGACGGGTTCATGGCCGCATCCGCTTACGGAGCCGGGCGCCGGCGTCCCCGGCGCTCCTGACCGCCCTGGGTCGAACCGGTATCGGCCGGCGCGCCGGCCGCGGGCGTCGTCGGAAGCGTCGCGCCGGGAGCCCCCGCCGCCGGGCCGCCGGCCTGGGGTCCGGGGGCGTTGGCCACGACGCGCACCGGCGCGCCTTCGCGCAGCCGGTCGGTACCGTCGGTGACGACGCGGTCGCCTGCCGCAAGGCCCGACAGAACCACCGTGTTCACCCCATCGGTCTCGCCGGTCTTGATCGGGCGCACGGTGACCTTCTCGTCGCCGTCCATCAGGTAGACGTAGGTGCCCGGCGTGCCGCGCAGGATCGCGGCGTTGGGCACCAGGGCCGCGTTCTGGATCGTCTCGACGGTCAGGCGCGCGTTGACGAACTGGTTCGGGAACAGGCTCTCGTCCTCGTTCTCGAACATCGCCCGCAGCTTCACCGTGCCGGTCGTGGTGTCGATCTGGTTGTCCACCGTGTCGAGGCGGCCGACCGCGATCTCGTGCTGGTCGCTTCTGTCGTAGGCGCGCACCGTCAGCTTCGCGCCTGCGCGCACCCGGCGCATCACCCGCGCCACGTCGTCCTCCGGCAGAACGAACACCACCGAGATCGGACGCAACTGCGTGACGACGACGATGTTGGTCGAGCCGGCGGTGATGTAGTTGCCGAGATCGACCTGCCTCAGGCCGACCCGACCCTCCACCGGCGAGACGATGCGGGCATAGGTGAGATTGAGCTTCTGCTGATCGACGAGCGCTTGGTCGGCGGCGACCGTGCCCTCGTTCTGCTTCACCAGAGCGGCCTGGGTGTCGACGTTCTGCTTCGAGATCGAATCCTGGCGGTTCAGGGTCTGGTAGCGCTGGAGATCGAGCTTCGAGTTCTGCAACAGCGCCTGATCGCGGGCGAGTTGGCCTTGATACTGCGCGAGCAACGCTTCGTAGGGCCGCGGATCGACCTGGGCGAGGAAGTCGCCCTCCTTCACCATCTGGCCCTCGCGAAAGCCGATCTTGGTGAGGTAGCCGCTGATCTGCGAGCGGATCGAGACGGTGGCGAGCGGCGTCACCGTCCCGAGCCCCTGCAGCACGACCGGCATGTCGCCGGTCACGATCGGCGCGACGCCGACCGCCTGCTTCATGTCGGCCGGCCGCCCGCCGTGACCGGGACGGCCGCCGCCCGGCGCCTGTGCGGTCTCCCCGGCCGGCTTCTGCCGGGCGTCGTAGGTGCGGTGGGCGACGGCGCCGGCCCCGCCGAGGATCAGCAGCGCGAGCATCCAGCGGCCGAACTTACGGCGCCGGCGGACCGGTGCGGTCGTCACCGGGTCCGCGGTCCGGTACTCCCGGGCGGTCTCCCTGCGTATCGGCGAACTCTCGTTCATCCCTCACACACTCATCGACGGCATCACGGCCAATAAACGCGGGCCGGTTCGCGATCACGATCCGGCCGGCGGAAGATTCGACCGGCTCGAACCAGTTTCGAACAAAGCTGGCTGGATTCGGTACGGCCGGCGAGCCTTGCCGGTCATTGCGGTGTTCCTACGGCGGCGACGTTTCCAGCGTGTTGCTGCCGGTCGGCGCGCCCTGCGACTGATAGAGGCGCACCACGTCGCGAAACGACGCATCGACCGGCGTGACCGGCAACGTGAGACGCAGACTCAAGCCCAGGACACCGGACATCACGGCGAGCAGCAGGCAGGTTCCCAGACGCATGATCCGCCGAAGGTGAAGGGGCCGCCGCAGGAGCGTGCGCCGCCCGATCGGACATGAAAAAGGCCGCCGTGTCGAGCGGCGGCCTTTTTCATGAAGCACGACCGGACCGGCCTGCCACACCCAAGAAACGAGGGGGCGAAGTCCCTTGAGTGCGGCGGCCGGTCCGACCGTGGGGTGAACATGCGCTTACGACTGATGATCGTCAACATTCGTCACCCCAGCGACACCGCGCAAAAACGGGATTTCGCGGTTCATCCGCAGGCTCGTGTGCGTGAGCGCACGTTGCGCAGGCGATGCCGCACCGTTCTCGTCAAGGTTCGACAAGACGCCTCTTGTCTTGGCAGGCGGCGATACCAACCGCGGCCTCGTTCTCTTCTCCATTCAATCTTGCGTAGAGGCACTTGGAGTGGGACGGTCGCTCTGCAAAGACATCGCGCATGAGTCCTGCCGCGAATCGCATCCCCCCGCTCACCGGCCATCCCGTCTTCGCCGAGTTGCCGGAAACCGTGTTCGAAGCGATGTCGCGGCTCGCGCGGCAGCATGGGGCGATCAATCTCGGCCAGGGCTTTCCCGACGGTCAGGGGCCCGACGACGTGCGCGCCGCCGCCGCGCGGGCGCTGGAGAGCGTCAGCAACCAGTAACCCCGCCGATGATGGGGCTGCCCTCGCTCCGCTCGGCCATCGCCGCCCATTACCGGCACCATCAGGATCTCGACCTCGACCCGGAGCGCGAGGTAATGGTGACCTCGGGCGCGACTGAGGCGCTGGCCGGCGCGCTGATGGCGCTGGTTCGGCCCGGCGACGAGGTCGTGCTGTTCGAGCCGATGTACGACGCCTACCTCCCGCTGGTGCGACGCGCCGGCGGAGTGCCGCGCTTCGTCACGCTCAAGCCGCCGCATTTCCGGATCGAGGCGGCGGCGCTGGCCGACGCGTTCTCCGAACGCACCCGGATCGTCCTGCTCAACAACCCGCTCAACCCGAGCGCCACCGTCTTCGAGGAGGACGACCTCGCCCTGCTCGCGGCGTTCTGCCGGCGCTTCGACGCGGTGGCGGTCTGCGACGAGGTGTGGGAGCACGTGATCTTCGATGGCCGGCACCATCGCCCGCTGATGGCGCAGCCGGGCATGCGCGAGCGGACGGTGAAGATCGGCTCGGCCGGCAAGATCTTCAGCCTGACCGGCTGGAAGGTCGGCTTCGTGATGGCGGACGAGCCGCTGATGCGGGTGCTGTCGCGGGCGCACCAGTTCCTCACTTTCACCACGCCGCCGAACCTTCAGGAGGCGGTCGCCTACGGCCTGGCCAAGAATGACGCGTACTTCGAGAATATGCGGGCTGACCTCGCCCGATCCCGCGACCGGCTGGCGGCGGGGCTGTCACGCATCGGGTTCACCGTGCTGCCGAGCGCGGGCACCTACTTCCTCAGCGTCGACATCGCAGGGCTCGCCGCCGACGACGTCGCCTTCTGCGAGCGGATCGTGGCCGAGCACGGCGTTGCGGCCATTCCCGTCAGCGCGTTCTACGAGGGAGGAAGCGTGAACAACCTCGTGCGCTTCTGCTTTGCCAAGACGGACGCCACCCTCGACGCGGCGGTCGAACGCTTGGCGGGAATATTTCCCGGGACGTGAACGACCGCGCGATCCGCTTCCTTGTGCAGCGGTTGGGCCGGGGCCACATCCTCGTTATGAGCACCTCCGTTCACACCACCAGCACGGCCTATCGCGAGTCCGCGGGCGCGGCGCAGCTGCGCCGCCTCACCGATACCAGCACCGAGGCGAGCCTGCTGCGGCTCGAGCAGCTCGCCCATCTGATGGACTCGGCCATCCTTCTGCCGGGCATCAACCGCCGCGTCGGTCTCGACGCGGTGATCGGTCTTGTTCCCATCCTCGGCGACATCGCGGGCATGGCGATCGCCTCGTACATCGTCTACGAGGCGAAGCGGCTCGGCGCACCGCGCTGGCTGGTTTGGCGCATGATGGGCAACGTCGCCATCGACGGCGCGGTGGGCTCGGTGCCGCTGGCCGGCGACCTGCTCGACGCGGCCTTCAAGGCGAACCGCCGCAACGTGCGCCTGCTGCGTCGCCATCTGGAGCGCAAGGGCGCGCTGCGGCCGAGCGAGATCGAGGGCACCGCAACCCGGCTCGACTGAGCCGGCATCGGCCGCCCGAGTGTGAGGGTTGGAGCCGATGAACGAGCACCTGCGACCCGAACTCGATGCGGTGCCCGTCACCGCGCCGGGCAACGCGCCGCAGATGCGAGTCCTGCCGACCGCCACCCGCCGCGGGCTCTCGCCGCTCAACCGGCGGCGGCTCGCGAACTTCCGGGCCAACCGACGCGGCTATTGGTCGGCGGTGATCTTCACCGTGCTGTTCGTGCTGAGCCTGTTCGCCGAACTCATCGCTAACGATCGCCCGATCGTCATGCAGTACAAGGGCGAGTGGCTGTTCCCCGTCCTGGTCGATTACCCGGACGAGAAGTTCGGCGGCTTCCTGGCCCAGACCGATTACCGGGCGCCCGAGACGCGCAAGGAGATCGAGGAGAACGGCTGGGTGCTCTGGCCGCCGATCCCTTACGCCGACAACACCTTCATGCGGGATCTGCCGACCCCGGCCCCCTCGCCGCCGACCTGGATGCTGAGCGACGCCGAGTGCCGCCCGGTTGCCGAGCGCGCAGGCGTGAAGGCCGAAGGGCGCGAACTCGGTTGCCGTGACATCGAGTGGCACTGGCTCGGCACCGACAACGCCACGCGGGACGTGCTGGCGCGCGTCATCTACGGTTTCCGCATCTCGATCCTGTTCGGCCTCGTGCTCGCCGGCGTCTCGTCGGTCATCGGCGTGATCGCGGGGGCGGTGCAGGGCTATTTCGGCGGCTGGACCGACCTGATCTTCCAGCGGATCATCGAGATCTGGGGCGCGATCCCGACGCTCTACCTCATCATCATCATGTCGGCCTTCCTCGTGCCGAGCTTCTTCACCCTGCTCGGCATCCTGACGCTGTTCTCGTGGACCGCTCTGGTCGGCGTGGTGCGCGCGGAATTCCTGCGCGCGCGCAACTTCGAGTACGTCCGCGCAGCGAGGGCGCTGGGCCTGTCGAACGTGCGCATCATGACACGGCACCTCCTGCCCAACGCCATGGTGGCGACCCTGACCTTCCTGCCGTTCATCCTGAACGGCTCGGTCACGACCCTGACCTCGCTCGATTATCTCGGCTTCGGCCTGCCGCCCGGCTCCCCCTCGCTCGGCGAGCTGCTGGCGCAGGGCAAGGACAACATCAACGCGCCCTGGCTCGGGCTCACCGGCTTCTTCGTGGTGGCGACGATGCTGAGCCTGCTCGTCTTCGCGGGCGAGGCCGTGCGCGACGCGTTCGACCCGCGCAAGACCTTCGGCTGAACCGCGTCAGCGCCGCGCCTCGTCGCTGCCCGGCGGGCCGCGCCAGCCGGTCTCGACGGTGAAGCCGGCGCTGCGGGTGGCGAGGGAGTCACCGCCGACATGGGCGAGGTAGGTGCCGGCCTCCACCACCAGCGTACCGTCCGGCTCGTGGTATCCGAGATCGCGCGCCGGCACGCGGAAGCTCGCGATACCGGTCTCGCCCGAGGCGAGATCGAGGAGCGCGACGCCCTTCAGCAGGCGCCTCGGTCGACTGCGGCTCGCCACCGGCTGGCCGACATAGAGCTGCGCCACCGCCCGGCCCGGACGCGTGCCATAGTTGGTGACGGAGGCGCGCACCTCCAGCATCGCGTCGTAGCGGTCTCCGACGCCGACATGCGGCGTCACGATCTCCGGCTCACCATAGGCGAAGCGGGTGTAGGAGAGGCCGTAGCCGAACGGGAACAGCGGCAGCGGCGATTCGTCGGCATAGCCCATGGTCCAGCGCGTGCCGGGGATATGCGGGCGCCCGCCCGGCAGGGTGTCGTAGGTCAGCGGCAGTTGCCCGACTCTACGCGGCCAGGAAACCGGCAGCCGGCCCGACGGGTTGGCGTCGCCGAACAGCGTCTCGGCCACGGCCGGACCGCCCTCGGTGCCCGGAAGCCACGCCATCAGCACCGCCTGCGCCTGCCCTAACGCATCCCCGAGTTCGGTCGGGCGCCCGCCGACCACGACGAGCGCGACCGGCTTGCCGGCCTCGGCGATCGCCGCGAGCAGATCATGTTGCAGGCCGGGCCAGGAGAGGGTGGCGCTCGATGAGCCCTCGCCGGAACGGTCCCGCGGCTCGCCCATTACCGCCACGACGAGATCGGCGCCGGCCGCCGCCTCGACCGCGGCGGCAAAACCCGCGCGGCTGTCGCAGACACGCGAACAGCCCGGCGCGAAATCGATCGCGACACTGGAGGCGGCGGCGCGCTCGCGCAGGCCCGCCAGGATCGTCACCGCGTCCCATTCCTGCCCCGTGCCCTCATGCGGCCCGACCTGATCCCAGGCGGAATCGGCGAAGGGACCGACGACGGCGATGCGGCGGACCTTGGCCGGATCGATCGGCAGCAGATCCTCGCGATTCTGAAGCAGGACGAGGCTCGCCCGCGCCGCGTCGCGGGCGAGCCGCCGGGTCTCGGGGCGCACGAGCTTCTCCTCCGCGCCGTCCGGATCGATCACGGGGCGGTCGAACAGGCCGAGACCGAACTTGAGCCGCAGCACCCGGCGCACCGCCGCATCGACCGCGCCTTCGGAGACGCGCCCAGCGCGCACCTCCTCGGGCAGATGGCGGAGAAACAGCCCGCTCGTCATGTCCATGTCGACGCCCGCCGCCAGCGCCTTGCGCGCGGCCTCGGCCCCGTCGCGGGCGACGCCGTGCTTCATCAGGCTGGCGATCGCCTGCCAATCGGCCAGGACGAGGCCGGAAAAGCCCATCTGCCGCCGCAGCAGGCCCGTCATTAGCGCCGGGTCGGCGGTGGTGGGGAGGCCGTTCAGGGCGGTCAAAGCCGTCATCACCGCGTCGGCGCCGGCCCGGATGCCGTCACGGAACGGCGGCAGGTGGAGGTCGTGCAATTCGGTCGGCGCGACGAAGGTGGCGTCGTAATCGCGCCCGCCGAGCACGGCGCTGTAGCCCGCGAAATGCTTGAGCGTGCTCGCGAGCCCACCATCGCGAAAGCCCTCGACCTGCGCGGCGGTGAGCCGCCCCGTCAGCCACGGATCTTCGCCCAAGCCCTCGACCACCCGGCCCCAGCGCAGATCGCGGGCGACATCCGCCATCGGCGAGAAGGTCCAGTTGAGGCCGACCATCGCCGATTCGCGTGCCTGGGCGGCGGCGGCACGGCGCACGAGCCCGGCATCGAAGCTCGCGGCCATGGCGAGCGGCAGCGGGAAGATGGTGCGGTAGCCGTGAACGATGTCGAGGCCGACGAGGAGCGGAATCCCGAGCCGCGACGCGCGGGCGAGCCGGTCGGCCTGCGCCACGAGGCCGGCATTGTTGAAGTTGATGACCGCCCCGACCTCGCCGCGGCGGAAGCTGTCGAGATCGAGGATCGGCTCATGCGAGATCAGGTTGAGCTGGCCCGCCTTCTCCTCCAGCGTCATCCGGGCGAGCAGGGCCTCGATCCGGCTCTCGACCGGCTCCACGGCGCTGGCCGGAGCGCCGAGGACGACGGCCCAGGCTGCGGCACCGCGGATGATCCACCGAGCCAGCCGTCGCATCGTCACCGTCTCCCCGGAGCGGTTTCCACCGCCCTCTCTTACGGGGCGTGACGATGCCTCACGAAGGGGCGTGCCGTCGATGGAGCACGGCCCGGCTTTTGATCGGCGGCAGGCAGATCGGTGTGGACGGCGCTCACGGCGACCGCGTCCGGCTCCGCCGGCCCGCATTGACACGAAGTCCGGTGCTCGGGTCCGCCGCTTCGGCGAAGGGAAGACGATCCTCGCCGGCGGAGACCACCCGGTCGCGTCCGGCGTCCTTGGCTTGGTAGAGGGCGTCGTCGGCCCGGCGCAGCAGGTAATCCAGGCTGCCGCCGATCTGGCTTTCGGCCGCGACGCCCACGCTCACGCGAATCGCCAGTTCCGGGTAATCCGGGTGAGCGAAGCGGGCGATTGCGGCCCGGACGTCCTCGGCGATGCGCATGGCCGCCCGCTCGTCGAGCCGCGGCAGCAGGCATGCGAACTCCTCGCCGCCCATCCGCCCGAACACCGCCCCAGGCGGCAGCAAGGGGTCCGCGACATGGCAGAAAGCGGCCAGCACCGCGTCGCCGACGCTATGGCCGTAGCGGTCGTTGACCGCCTTGAAGTGGTCGAGGTCGAACAGGAGCAGGGCAGCCGGTGCAACGGCGAGGTGCCGCTCGGCGCCTGCGACCAGCGCACGGCGGTTGGCGATGCCCGTGAGCGAATCGGTCTCGGCTGCCAGCCGCTGCTCACGCTCGGCCCGCTCCTTCGTCAGCGCCATGAACACGAAGGCGATCGCGACCGAGAACAGCGTTCCGGCAAAGCAGAGGATGGCGAACCATGGCGAGGCGATCGCGACGGAGGCCGGGATCGGCATGGTGAAGGCCAGCGGCAGGCGGATCCAGTAGAGGCCGGCATAGGTGGCAAGCAGCACCAGCGCCGGATAGCGGGAGACCAAGGGCTCGTCGCGGCCCTGCCAGATCGTCAGCGCACCGGAGGCGCAGTAGAGCCCCGCGAGCGTTGAGGCGAGGCTGACGCGGGCGGCGAGCGACTCGAAGAAGGGGGGGATTAGGCAGGCCGCGATCCAGAGCGCCCCGCCGCCCACGGCCCAGCCGAGCCGCAACGAGCGGCCCTCGAAGGCCCGCACGCCGCTCCAGATCAAGCCATAGCCGCCGATCATCATCGCGTTGGCGAGCCCGATGGACAGGCTGTCCGGGATCTGGCCGCGCAGAGCCAGCATCAGCGACGCGACACTGCCGACGATATGGGCGATGCCCCAGACCGCCAGCGCACGCTCGCGGCGGGTCTGGCTCCACGACAACAGGAACAGCACGCCCACCATGAAGGTGACGGCGACCGTCATCAGAAAGAGCGTCGGGAGATCGAGGCGCATCGTGTGTTTGGCACCGGCCCGATGGACCGCTGCGCCGCCTCCCCTTCATCGTGGTGGCTTTAGAAATGGTCCGGGAACGACTTTGAAGTCAACAGCATCGCTGAACACTTACGGCAACGACTTATAAAATTCCGTTGCCGAACCGACCAACAAATGAACAACGTATGCTTCAATACGGTTCGTCAGAAGAAACACTGCTCACGTCGATCTGATCGCCCCGATCGTTGAGTGGGTGAAGATCGCGCACCATGCCTTTCAAACGTTCATCGAGGACGTGGGTATAGATCTGCGTCGTCGAGATATCGGCATGGCCCAGCAATTCTTGGACGATACGCAGATCCGCGCCGTTCTGGAGCAGATGGCTGGCGAAGGCGTGGCGCAGAACGTGCGGGCTCACCCGGTCGGTCCGCAGGCCGGCGGCGGCAGCGGCGGTCTTGAGGTCGCGGGCGAAGGCTTGCCGGGTGAGATGACCGCTCTCGCTCTCGGCGGGAAACAGCCAGGACCCCTCGGCGGTCAGGTGCGCGACGTGGGTGCGCATCGCCTCGCGCGCGAGGACGGTGAGCGGCACGAGGCGCTCACGGCCGCCCTTGCCCTTGACCACGAGGTAGCGCTCGCGGGTGGCCGCGGCCGAGCGCGGCAGGGCGACGAGTTCCGAAACGCGCAGGCCCGTGGCGTAGAGGAGCTCGAGCAGGCAGAGCATCCGTGCGGCCGAGCGGGCCTCCGCCCGGTCGTCGCCCGCCGCCTCGACCCGCTCGCGCGCCGTCGCGAGCAGGCGATCGACCTCCACCACCGACAGGACCTTCGGCAGGCCCTTGGCGCGCCGAGGGGCTGCGACCGGCGCGGTCGGATCGGTTTCGGAATAGCCCTCCGCGTAGAGGAAGCGGTGGAAGCCGCGGATGCAGGAGAGGCGCCGGGCGGCCGAAGACGCCTTCAATCCGCGCGGCTCCAGGGAGGCGATGTAGGCGCGGACTTGCTCGGCCTGCGCCTCCTCCGGGTCGATCCCGCCTTCCGCGAGGTAGCCGAGGTAGTCGTCGAGATCGCGCCGATAGGCGGCCAGGGTGTTGGCCGCCGCACCGCGTTCGGCGGCGAGCATGTCGAGAAAGAGCTGACCCGGATCCTCCGCTCCGCCTGGGAGCGCGGAACCGTCCGCGCTCATCGCCCGCCCGGCTGGAGCTTCGACGGGGGAATGGTGACGCTGATCTCCCGCGGCGTCGGCTCGACGAAGGTCGCCAGTGCGAACATGCCGGCGAAGACGAGGCCCGCGAGGATCGCGATCGTGGCAAGGAAACGGAACAGGGTGGGCAAGGGAACCGGCCTTTCGCCGAGGATACGCGGACGAGCGGGTCGTGTTGCGATGCGCAAACCGTGGGTTTCGATCACATGCCGGAGGCTCGAAGGCAAGGTCTGGCGGAGCACAGGCGGCGCGGTCAAGGGATCGGCCGCCGGCCACCAGGGCAATCGCTCAAAGGCGACGGCCTTGGTTTGTTGCCGGCCTCACTCGCTGACGCCGGCCTCCGCAGGCTCAGGCTTCGAGCGATAGCCCTGCGCCGCCCCCTGCCCGCTTCTCAGAAGCGGTTCTTCCAGGCCCGCAGGGCGGTGAACACCGCCGCCGGGTCGGAGCCCGGCTCGAGGCCCGCAGAGCGAGCGAGGACCGGCTGGCCCACCCGCAGGAACGGGTTCGTCGCCTTCTCCTGGCCGATGGTCGACGGAATCAGGAAGCCGCCCTGCGCGGCAAGCCGCTCGGCCTCGGCCACGCGCTCCTTCAGGTCGGCGTTGTCCGGATCGGCGGCCAGGGCGAAGCGGCCGTTGGAAAGAACGTAATCGTGACCGCTATAGACCGCGGTCGCGTCCGGCAGGTCGAGGAAACGGCTGAGAGAGCGCCAGAGCGTTTCGGGCTCGGCCTCCATCACCCGGCCGCAGCCGAGGGTGAACAGGGTGTCGCCCGAGAACACGACGCCGGCATCGGCGAAATAATAGGTCACGTGGTCGGCGCAATGCCCCGGCGTCTCCCAGACCGCGGCGGTGAGACCGCCGACCGTCACCGTATCGCCCTCCTTGACGGTGCGCGCGGCACCCGGCACCGCCCCGCGCGCCTTCTCCGGCACCGTCACCCGCGCGCCGGTGCGCTCCACCACCTCGGGGATCCCCTCGATATGGTCGCCGTGGCGGTGGGTGACGAGAATGTCGGTGAGCTGCCAGCCCTCCGCGTCGAGGGCGGCCAGAACGGGGCCGGCCTCCGGCACGTCGATGGCGGCACAGGCGCCGCTGGCGGGATCGCGGATCAGCACGCCGATATTGTCGCTCCGGCACAGGAAGGTGCGGATTTCGGGGGCCGCTCTCGTCATCGAAGACCTTTCGCGAAAACTGACTTTTCCACCCGGAGGGTCGCGGGGAAAAGGTCCGCCGAGCGTGACCGGCGCCGGGGCGCGCGGTACAAACCCGGGCGAGGAACCGTTACATCACAGTGACGGTTCCGGGATCGGAGGCGCAGCCACGCTTGCCCCAGGCCTCCGCGATCCCCATTGATGCCGCATCAGCCCTACGGAGGACAACCGGCCGTGCCGGCACCCCATCCGATGCGCCTCGACGTCACGGACCTGCGCGCTTTCTACGCCAGCCCGCTCGGTGTCGTCACGCACCGTGTCGTCGGCCGGACGATCCACGGCTTCCTCGGCTCGGTCTCGGGGCTGCGCGTGCTCGGGCTCGGCTACGTCACGCCCTATCTCGGCCCGGTCCACGTCATCGCCGAGCGGACGCTGGCCTTCATGCCGGCGACGCAGGGCGTGGTGAACTGGCCCTCCAGCGGGCGCTCGGTGACGGCGCTCGCCGATCTCACCATGCTGCCCCTGCCCGAGGCCGCGGTCGATCGCGTCATCCTCGTCCACGGCCTCGAAGCGGTGGAAAGTCCGAGCGAGCTGCTCTCGGAAGTGTGGCGGGTGCTGACACCCGGCGGGCGCCTGATCCTCGTCGTGCCCAATCGCACCGGCGTCTGGGCGCGGCGGGACGCGACGCCCTTCGGCCACGGCCAGCCCTATAGCCGCTCGCAGCTCTCGCGGCTGATGCGTGACACGCTGTTTTCGCCGGAGGGCTGGGCCGAGACGCTCTACATGCCGCCGATCCGCAGCCGGTTCTGGCTCCGCACCGCCGCGGCCTGGGAGCGGTTCGGCACCGGCCTCGCCATGCCGTTTGCCGGCCTGCACGTCGTGGACGCGACCAAGCAGCTCTACCGGCCGATCGCCGTGCGGCAGGTGCGCCGGCTGGAAAGCCGGGTGCCGGCCCGGGTGCTGGTGCCCGCCGGACAGCCGGGCTAAAGCCGGCGCGTTTCCCCCGTCGCCGAGCCGAGCGAGCATGCTGCCATCCATTGGCTTCGAGACCGTGCTGACGAGCTTCCTGCTCGCGCTGTCGAGCCTGTTCTCGATCGTGAACCCGGTCGGCTCCGCGCTGATGTTCGCGCAGATCACGTCCAATCGCTCGCAGGCCGAGCGGGCGGAGCTGTCGCGGCGGATCGGTTTCTACGCCGCCCTCGTGATGCTCGCCGCCCTTTGGGCTGGTGCCCCGATCCTCAATTTCTTCGGCGTGTCGCTGGCGGCCCTGCGCATCGCCGGCGGCCTGTTCGTGGCGGCCTTCGCCTGGACCATGCTCACCGCCCCCGAGGCGCGGGAGGCCCGCAAGCATGCCGAGGTCGAGGCCGAGCCGGAGACCGGCGAGAACCTCGCCGAGGTCGCGTTCTTCCCGCTCACCCTGCCCTTCACCACCGGGCCCGGCACCATCGCCGTCGCCATCGCGCTGGGCGCCAACCGCCCCTCCGAACCGGGCGAACTCGCCGGTTTCTTCCTCGGCGCCTCCCTGGCGGCCCTGGCCATCGCCGGCGTGATCCGTCTCGCCTACGGCTCGGCGGATCGGGTCGTGACCCTGATCGGATCGGTACGGGCACGGGTGCTCGGGCGTCTCTCGGCCTTCCTGCTACTTTGCGTCGGCACGCAGATCACCGTCAGCGGTGTGTCGGACGTGCTCGGGCCGTTGATCGCCTCGCAACGGGTATAGACAGTCAACGGCCGCCATCTGCGCTATGAGCGCTGGGTGAGCCGGCCATTTATCGGAGCGAAGAGTCGATCATCATGAAGCTCGTCGTTGTGGGCGCCGAAGGGCGCATGGGGCGGATGCTGATCCGGGCGGTGGCGGAGGCCGAGGGCTGCACGCTGCACGGCGCCGTCGAGCGCCCGGGCTCGGCCGTCCTCGGCCAGGATGCCGGGCTCTTGGCCGGGATCGGCGAACTCGGCGTGCCGGTGAGCGACGACCCCCTGTCGCGGTTCGTGGCCGCCGACGGGGTGCTGGACTTCACCGCACCGGCCGCGACAGTCGCCTTCGCCGAACTCGCGGCGCAGGCCCGCATCGTCCACGTCGTCGGCACCACCGGGCTTTCCGAGGACGACCTGACGCGGCTGAAGGCGGCGAGCTACCATGCCCGCGTCGTGCGCTCGGGCAACATGTCGCTCGGCGTCAACCTGCTCGCCGGCCTCGTGCGCAAGGTCGCCGCGACGCTGGGCCAGGAATTCGACATCGAGGTGCTGGAGATGCACCACCGCATGAAGGTCGATGCGCCCTCCGGCACGGCGTTGCTGCTCGGCGAGGCGGCGGCGGAGGGCCGGAACGTGGCCCTGGCCGAGACCCGCGTCTCGACCCGCGACGGCCATACCGGGGCGCGGCGGCCCGGCGATATCGGCTTCGCGACCCTGCGCGGCGGCTCGGTGGTCGGCGATCACAGCGTCATCTTCGCCGGTCCCTCGGAGCGGATCACCCTCTCACATCATGCCGAAGACCGGGCCATCTTCGCCCGCGGCGCGGTGCGGGCGGCGCAGTGGGCCTTCGACAAGCCGCCGGGCCTCTACGGCATGGACGACGTGCTGGGGCTTCGCAACTAGACTGACGTCCGAATAACGAATCCAACAGAACGTCAGGCTTAGGCTTGGGAGGCGCCGCTGCCTCTGGTAGAGGCCCGCCCACGATCGCGAGGCGCCGTGCGGCGGCCTCGCCCCCTTCTCCGGAGAGACCCATCCCATGGAGCGCCTGCTCGTCCTCGCTCGGCATGGCCAGAGCGAGTGGAACCTGAAGAAGCTGTTCACCGGCTGGCGCGACCCCGAGTTGACGGAGCTTGGGATCGACGAGGCACGTCGGGCCGGACGCTGGCTCAAGAGCCAGGGCACGCAGTTCGACGTCGCTTTCACCTCGAACCTGCGGCGCGCCCAGCATACCTGCTCGCTGATCCTCGAGGAGATGGGCCAGGGTGGTCTGGAGACGATCCGCAACGAGGCGCTGAACGAGCGCGACTACGGCGACCTCTCCGGCCTCAACAAGGACGATGCCCGCGAGCGCTGGGGCGATGCGCAGGTCCACGAATGGCGCCGCTCCTACGACGTGCCCCCGCCCGGCGGCGAGAGCCTCAAGGACACCGCCGCACGAGTGCTGCCCTACTACATCCAGACGATCCTGCCGCGCGTCATGTCGGGCGAGCGGGTGCTGGTCGCGGCCCACGGCAACTCGCTGCGGGCGCTTGTGATGGTGCTCGACGGCATGACCACCAAGACGATCGCCAGCCTCGAGATCGCCACCGGCATCCCCCTGGTCTACCGGCTCAAGGCCGACACCACGGTCGAGTCGAAGACGGTCCTCGACAAGGATATCGACCAGGACGACTGAGGCGCGGAGAGCCTCACCCTGCTCCCAGCACCTCCTCCACGGCCCGCGCCACGCGCGCCGTGGAGCCCGACTCGTCGAGCGGGTTGCGGCGCAGACGGTGGCGAAGCGCGCTCGGCGCCACCTGTCTGAGATGCGCGACCGAGACGATGTCCGCACCTTCGAGGGCGGCGAGCGCCCGGGCGGTGCGCGTCAGCGTGAGTTCGCCGCGCAGGCCGTCGGTGCCGAGCGCGAGGCAGAGCCGGGCTGCGTTCTCCAGAACCGCATCGGGCACGCTCACGCTGCCGAGACGCTCGCGGGCCGCGAGGACCGTCTTCTGGAGCGCTTTTTCCGCCTTTCCTTGCGCGGCACAGAACGCCTCGCCGTCGCGCTCGTAGGCGTCGCGCCGCCGCACCACCTCGATGCGGGTGGCGATATCGGTCGGCGTCGTTACCTCGCAGGCGAGGCCGAAGCGGTCGAGAAGCTGCGGACGCAGCTCCCCCTCCTCCGGGTTGCCGCTGCCGACGAGGACGAAGCGGGCCGGATGGCGCAGCGACAGGCCCTCGCGCTCGACGGTGTTGACGCCGGAGGCCGCCACGTCGAGCAGGAGGTCCACGAGATGGTCCTCAAGCAGATTGGCTTCGTCGATGTAGAGGAAGCCGCGGTTGGCCCGCGCCAGCAGGCCCGGCTCGAACGCCTTTTCCCCCTTCGTCAGCGCCCGCTCCAGATCGAGTGCGCCGACCACCCGGTCCTCGGTGGCGCCGAGCGGCAGATCGACCACCGGCACCGGAATCTGGTGGCTCTTCCCCCGTCCCCGTGCGCAATGCGGGCAGGCCTCGGCCGGACTGTCGGGCGAGCAGGAATAAGGGCAGCCTGCGACCGCCCGGATCTTTGGCAGCAGCGCCCCGAGCGCCCGCACCGCCGTGGACTTGCCAGTGCCCCGGTCCCCGAAGACGAGGACACCGCCGACGGACGGATCGACCGCCGCGATCAGCAGAGCCCGCTTCATCTCCTCCTGGGCGACGATGGCGGTGAAGGGAAAGGCAGGCACGCGCGATCAGCTTCCTGAGCCGGAGGGACCCGAACGAGGCTCACGGGCGGTTGTACCGATCATGCACGAATTGCGCGGCACGAACAGCCGCGCTCGCACTCACATCGGGGCCATCGCTCTTCGCGCGGCGGCGCGTCACATCCCGCGGCAGCGGCTGCGCAGAAGACCCGAAAATTCCTTTTCGGAGGTCTGGACCTGGGTCAGGCGCTCGGTCCGTTCGGGGCCGGACAGGCAGCGGCCGTAGACGCCGGCGATCCGGCGCATGGTCTCGACATGGCGGCGCCAGACGCGGCACAGGCTCGCCTCGTCCTCGCCGCCGCCTTCGAGTTGCTCGATCGCCTGCCGCTGCATCGAGCCGGCGACGAGCACGTCGCGGGCGCAGGCCGCCTCGCCTTCCGCATGCAGGCTGGCGGGAGCGAGGAGCGCGGCCAGAACGAGGGCGGCGCGCAGAGAGAACACGGCCATGTCAGGCAGCCTGGGTCGTCGGGCCGTTGGCGAGCAGGGCGTAGAGGGCGGTCGCGTCGCGGGCGCTGCGGATGCGCTCCAGCATGCCGGGCTCGCGCAGGAGCCGGGCGACCTGGGCCAATGCCTTCAGGTGGTCGGCCCCCGCGCCCTCGGGAGCGAGAAGGAGAAAGGCGACGTCGATGGGCTGGCCGTCGAGGGCGTCGAAATCCACGGGCTTTTCCAGCCGGGCGACGAGGCCGAACAACCGGTCGAGCTGGGGGAGCTTGCCGTGGGGGATCGCCACGCCGTCGCCGATCCCCGTGGAGCCGAGGCGCTCACGGTGGAGCAGGGTTTCGAAGACGTCCCGCTCGGACAGGTTCGGGAGGCGGCGAACCGCATGGGAAGCCAGTTCCTGGAGGACGTGCTTCTTGTCCCGCACGCGCAAGGAAGAGACGACCGAGTCCGGGTTCAGAAATTCGAGCATCGGCATGAAAACTAAACGCCTCGTGGGCGGGATCCATCCAGAGATCCCGCGTTCCCATGCACGACTGCCGAAACCCAACGATCTCGGCACGGAGCGCCGCACGAGCCCGTCCGGATCCCGGAATCCGTCTCCGGCACCGGTCTCCGGGGCTTCGTGACGGGCACCTGAGGTCCCCGTCCGAGAAGGCTTGAAACCGGCCCTTGCCTCAATCCCGCTCGCCGGGCGGATCGACCCATCCGATCGCACCGTCACTGCGCCGATATACGACGTTGATGCGTCCGGTGCCAGCGTGAACGAAGACGACGACCGGGGCGCCGGTCATGTCGAGGGCGGTGACCGCCTCGCTAACGGATTGGCGCTTCAGCGTGCGGGTGCTCTCGGCCACCACCGGCGGATGCGCGCCCTCCTCCGCCTCGGCGTCGAGCGGGTCCTCGTCCACCTCGTCGTCGGGCGCGGCGAAGACGGCGTAGGCCGCCTCGATATCCGCCCCGTTGTGGCTCGCCGCGCCGTGATCCTTCAGCTTGTGCTTGTAGCGGCGTAGGCGCTTTTCGAGCTTGTCGGCGGTCTGCTCGAAGCTCGCATGCACGTCGTGCGCCGCGCCCGAAGCTTCCAGCGTCAGCCCGGTGACCAGGTGCAGCACGCAATCGGTTCGGTATGCCGCCCCATCGCGCCGCAGCGTCACGTGCCCCGTGCAACTGCCGCTCATATGCGGATCGAGATACTTCGCGAGGGTCGCCGCCATGCGGTCCTCGACCCGGCCTCGCAGGGCCGTACCGAGATCGAGGCCATGCCCCGTCACCCGCAAACCTGCCATCGACGTCTCCGCTCTTCCTCCCGGGACATCGAGAGTTAGAAAGGGGGACGGGGCAAGTCAAACACGAAGGCGAGCCGGCGCAGGGCTTTCACGCGCCGACGAGGCGACCGGGATCAGCGGACGGCCGTGGCCATCTTCTCCCGGCGGCGCTCGATCGATGAGGGGATCCGCAGCGACTCCCGATACTTGGCGACGGTGCGGCGGGCGATGTCGATGCCCTCGTCGCGCAGGCGCTGGACCAGCGCATCGTCGGACAGGACGTCGGAGGCCTCCGCATCGACAAGTTGTTTGATGCGGTGGCGGACCGATTCTGAGGAATGGGACGCGGCACCGGCGGCGCCAGGGATCGCGGCGGTGAAGAAGTACTTCATCTCAAGGGTGCCGCGGCTGGTGCCGATCGACTTGTTGGAGGTGACGCGGGAGACGGTCGATTCGTGCATGCCGATCGCCTCGGCGACCGTCTTGAGGTTGAGCGGACGCAGGTGGGCGACACCGTGCAGGAAGAAGGCGTCCTGCTGGCGGACGATCTCGGTCGCGACCTTCAGGATGGTGCGCGCCCGCTGCTCCAGGCTGCGGGTGAGCCAGTTCGCAGTCTGCAGACACTCGGATAGGAACGCCTTGTCGCCATCCGCTACCGCGCCCTTCGAGACGCGGGCATAGTAGCTCTGGTTGACCAGCACCCGCGGCAGCGCCTCGGAGTTCAGCTCCACCAGCCAGGAGCCATCGGGCGCGGGGCGCACGAACACGTCGGGGACCAAAACCTCGACCGCGTGGGCGCCGAAGGCGCGACCGGGCTTGGGGTCGAGGCGGCGGATCTCGGCCAGCATCTCGACGAGATCCTCGTCGTCCACGCCGCAGAGGCGGCGCAGGGCCGGGAAATCGCGCTTGGCCACGAGATCGAGGCGGGAGACCAGCGCCTGCATCGCCGGATCGAACCGATCCTGCTCGCGAAGTTGGATCGCGAGGCATTCGGCGAGGTCGCGGGCGGCCACGCCCGGCGGATCGAAGGTCTGGACGAGTTTCAGGATGCGGGCGACGTCATCGAGCGAGGCGCCGAGCCGCTCGGCCACGCCGTCGATGTCCTCGCGCAGGTAACCCGCATCGTCCACCGCATCGATCAGGAAGCTGCCGATCAACCGGTCGGACGGGTTCTGCGTCGCCAGATCGAGCTGTGCGGCAAGGTGCTCGCGCAAGCTGGTCTCGGCGGTCAGCGTCGCCTCGAAATCGGGAAGCTCGCCGTCGAAGCTGCCGCCGGCATTGCCGTAAGGGGCTGGGGTCAGCGAGAGCATGTCCCCGGTCCCGGTCTCGCGCGGGGTAGGGTTCTCGTCGGCGAACACGTTGTCGAGGCGCGTATCGAGGTCACCCTCGATCTCGCTGCGGCTCTGCGTCATCTCCGAGCCGAGCCAGGTCTCGGCTTCCGGCCCGTCGCCGCCGTCGTACTCGCCGTCGCCCGAAGCCTCCGGCGCCTCGCGCTCGGATTCCCCTTCGGACTCGGCGCGCTCCAGAAGCGGATTGCGCTCCAGTTCGGCATCGACATAGGCCGAGAGATCGAGCTGCGAGAGCTGCAGGAGCTTGATCGCCTGCAACAGTTGCGGTGTCATCACCAGGGCTTGGCCCTGGCGCATCTCGAGCCGCTGGAGCAGACTCATCTCGATGCCCAACCTTCAGAAATCATTGACAAATCGCAGCTCGCGTACGAGCCGCGCCGAACTCGGCACGTTCTTTGCTTCTCCTTTGATAGGTCTAGCGCCATCGGCCCGACACGTCAAAGCGGTTTGTCCGGCCGTCACCCAAATTCTCGCACCGCGGTAGCCGCGCAACAGAGGCGGGCCGCGCCGGCTCACTCTATTGGCGATCACCCACGCATCGCCACGCCTGCATTTGTCAGGGGCAGACAAAGAAAGGGTTTCCGGCGGGGCGGCCACGGTCAGCGTGGTTCAGCGGGCGTTACCGGATTGGCGAAAACTCGCTCCCGACAATCCGCAACCGCGACCGCATGAAGGACACCTCCACGGTCCGCCTAGCGCGGAAAGTAGCCGTGAGATTCCTGAGACGGCGTCGTGACGCAAGGCAGCGCCGGACGAAGTGCAGCGCGGCGAGAAAGTGTCCTAGCCTGCGTACCGCCACGGTCGGTCACGGGGAGAGAGTGGACGCCGTTTCGGTGGCGGATCGATCCGGCTGCCGATCCTCGATGCCGGCCCAATCTTCGAGACGTCCGCTCCGACCTAAAGCCGAAAATCCTCGCCGAGATAGAGCCGGCGGGCGTCCTCGTTGGCGACGATCTGCTCGGGCGTGCCTTCGGTGAGGATGCGGCCGGAATGGGCGATGTAGGCGCGGTCGATCAGGCCGAGCGTCTCGCGGACGTTGTGGTCGGTGATGAGCACGCCGATGCCGCGCTGCTTCAGGTGCTTAACGAGATCCTGGATGTCGCCGACGGCAATCGGATCGATGCCGGCGAAAGGCTCGTCGAGCAGCATGAAGGTCGGAGAGGACGCGAGCGCCCGGGCGATCTCGCAGCGGCGTCGCTCGCCGCCCGAGAGCGCGATCGACGGCGACTTGCGCAGGCGCGCGATGTCAAACTCTTCGAGCAGCGAGTCGAGCTTGCGCTCGCGGGCCTTGCGGTCCGGCTCGGCCACTTCGAGCACGGCGCGGATGTTGTCCTCGACGGTGAGCCCGCGGAAGATCGAGGCTTCCTGCGGCAGGTAGCCGATACCGAGCCGAGCCCGCTGGTACATCGGCAGGTGGGTGATCTCCATGCCGTCCAGGCTGATGAAGCCGCGGTCGGCCGGAACGAGGCCGGTGATCATGTAGAAGATCGTGGTCTTGCCGGCGCCGTTGGGGCCCAGCAGTCCGACCGCTTCGCCGTTATGAACGGTGAGCCCAGCCTCGTGGACCACGGTGCGGGCGCCGTAGCTCTTGCGAAGACCGCGCACGTGCAGCACGCCCGGACCACCGCCGTCCTCGGTGAGCACGCCGCCGGGCGCCGCCTGGGGTGTCGATCCAGCGCGCCCGAGAAGACGGCTGAACCACGAGGCTTTGCGGCCTCGGCTCGCCGGCTTTGGCTCGGCGACCGCGCGAAGCGGCACGCCCGCAGGCATCCCGGCTCCCGTCACCGTCAGTTCGCCTGCGCCCGCGACTTCACGGCTGGTTTCTCGGCCCCCTTGTCGGCACCCTTGGCACCAGGCTTGGCCGCGATGGCCGGCTGGGTGCAGCCCTTAGGCTGACTGCCCTTGGCCTGCCCGGCCTCGCCCGGCACGAACATCGCCGAGACGCGTCCGCCAGCCACCGGGTCCATGTTGGCCCGGCCGCTCGCCATGTCGTAGACGAGACGCGAGCCGCGGGTGACGTTCTGGCACTGGCTGAGCACGACGTTGCCGGTCAGCACGATGCGCTTGGCCTCCTGATCGAACACCGCATTGTCGCCGGTGGCGATCTGGTCCTTCTGCGCCACGGTCACCGGGCCGGCGCATTCGACCTTGCGGATGCCGTTGCCGCCGAGCGCCGCCTTGGCCTTGGCATCCTCGGCGGCCTCTGCCTCCGACCTCGCCGCGTCCTTGTTCGCGTCCTTGGCCGGATCCTTGTCCTTGTCGCGCTTGTAATGGACCGTCATCGCCGAGCAGCGGATCGTGCTCTCGCCCTGCACCGCCACGACGTTGCCGGCGAAGATCGCCTTGTTCTCCTTGTCGAAGACGTCGAGCCGGTCGGCGTCGATCTTGATCGGCCCCTTGCCGCCGCCGACGGTGCCGAGCGCGGCGGGCTTTTCCTTCACCGTCTCCTTGGCCGGAGCCGCGGCGGCGGAATGGGCCAGGAGGAGAGCGAGGCCGGCGGCAAGCGCCGGGCCGAGACGCGGCGTCATCGGGTGGGTTCCGCAGCGGAGGTGTGGATGCGCTCCTGATCCGTCCGCAGGGCGACCTTGGCACCGCTCTCCTTCTCGGCCTCGTCGCCGTGAAACACGGCATGGACGCGGCCGACGAAGGAGACGACCCGGCCGTTCTCGACCACGTCGAGCGTGTCGGCGACGATCGAGCCCGACGGCACCGTGACGGTGACGGCCTTGGACGAGCGCAGGCTACCGGTCTTGAAATCGACGGTGGCGACCGAGAGGCGCACTTCCTCGCCCTTGTCGGTCCAGAGCCGGATGTCGTTCTCGAGGTTGAGCGATTCGCGGGTGGAATCGAACACGCCGCCCTGCGCCTGAAGGTAGGCGCGGCCGCCCTTGTCGTCGGTGGCGACGTGGCCCTTCATGGCCTGAAGCTCGATGATGCTGGGCTTGCGCACGTCCTGCTGCGCCGCGTCGGCGACCACCTCGTAGCCGCGCTCGCCCTTGCGGAAGCCGGACAGGCGCGGGTTCTCCATCGTCACCTTGGTGCCCGAGACGCTGATCGGGCCGAACGAGACGTTGGGAATGCTGCCCGTGAGGGGGCTCCAGAGCACGATCGCTGCGAGCCCCAGCACGGCGATGCCGGCGGTGACCGGGATTACCCGGCGCAGCGTGCGCACCTGCGCGCTGTGCCGCCGCGCGCGTCCATGCGCGCGCTTGCGACGCGCGTTCTCGTTCGCGGCGAGCGCGAGGAGATCCGTCTCCCCCTGGATGGTGTCGGCCGCCTGCATCGCGTTCCTGAAGGGTCGGCGCGCTTGCGGTCGCGCCCCGCCGGCCGGATGCTCCGGTGCGGTGGCGAAGTTATGGCCTCGTCTTTGCGCAATGATCAACGGCACCCGCGTGCGTCCTCGCACCGAATGCGGCATGGAACACCGCGTCTCGGCACGACTCCCGCGCGGCGTTGCCGGCTAGCATCGCTCGCGGCACCGCACGGACGCCGCTCGCTCAGCTGCCCTGCACTTTGCCGGATCAGGCCCTCACCTTCGGGAAGGCCCCCGAGTCTCAGGCGTGGGCGAAGATGTCGATCTCCGGCCAGCCGGCGAGATCGAGCTTGGATCGGGTCGGAAGGAAGTCGAAACAGGCCTGCGCCATCTCGGTGCGGCCCTCGCGGGCCAGCATGGCGTCGAGACGCTCGCGGGCGGCATGCAGGTGGAGCACGTCCGATGCCGCGTAGTCGATCTGAGCTTGGCTCAGGGTCCCCGCGCCCCAATCGGAGGATTGCTGCTGCTTGGAGAGATCGACGCCCACGAGCTCGCGCACCACGTCCTTGAGGCCGTGACGGTCGGTGTAGGTGCGGGCGAGCTTCGAAGCGATCTTTGGTGCAGTAAACCGGCGTCGGCATGACGCCGAACGCGTTGAACAGCACCGCTAGATCGAACCGGGCGAAGTGGAAGATCTTGACGACGCCGGCATCGGCCAGGACCGCCTTGAGCCGCTCGGGCGCCGGGTCGCCGGGCCGGATTTGCACCACATCGGCGCTGCCGTCGCCGCGGGACACCTGCACGACGCAGAGCCGGTCGCGATGCGGGTTGAGCCCCAGCGTCTCGGTATCGATCGCGATCGCCGCGCCCGGCGCGAAATCGGGCGGCAGGTCGCCGTGGTGGAGGCGGATCCGGGAGGGGGCGGCAGCCATCGTTGGTTCAAGCGTTTTCAAGGGGTGGGACGGCCCGCGCGTAGCACCGCGCGCGCCGTCCCGATAGCTCCGCCGATCCACGGGCAGATGCAAGTCTACTTCTGACCGTCTATTTCTGTTTGGCGATGATCTGGTCCTTGATGCCGGCATAGACCGCCTCCGGCACGATCTTCTTGCGGACCAACTCGTCCTTGCCCCGGTAGGGGCGGCCCTTGACGATGGCCGCCGAGCGCGCCTCGCCGATGCCCTTGAGCCGGCTCAGCTCCTCGGCGCTGGCCGAGTTGATGTCGATGAGTTCCGCCTTCGCATCCGCCTTGGGCGCGGCGGAGGGCGTGGCGGCCGGCGCGGTTGCGGGGGCGCTGGTCGGGGGCTTCGTGGCGGTGGGCGGCGTGGCCGGACTCGGCGCCTGTGCCAGGGCCGGGGCGGCGGCGAGCCCGATCAGAACGGTGAAGGTACGCAGCAGAGACGAACGCATGTCGATCTCCCGACATCTCGGGGCGGCGGGGCGCCGCGCCGGTTTCCGAGATGTAGGGCGGGCCGGTTGAACCGTCCTTGAACGCGATCCCGCATCGATCCGGGCACTTCGAGCGACGACATCCGTTGGAAACATATCAAGACAGGGCGCGGGCGACATGGCGCGATTGTGACTGTGGATCCGCAGGGTGGTGGCGGAACCCGAGAGTTCGCAACCCGTTCGTGCACCGCTGTCCGGTCGAGCTGACAACCGGCACCGAATGACGCTCCGCCCCGAAAGGCGACGCGACAGGCACTTTTCGAACGAGGAATGCGACCATGGTCGATGGGAACAGGATCACGGGCGCCGCCCGGGAGTTGGGCGGTAAGGTACAGGGCGCGATCGGCGACCTGGCCGGTTCCCACACCGATTCGGCCGAGGGCCGTCTGCGCGAAGCCGCCGGCCGGGTGGAGAACATCTACGGTCAGGCCAAGGATGCCGCGCGGCACGCTGCGGACGAGGCCTACGACACCGCCGAGGACATCTACGATCGCGGTCGCCGCTCCCTGCAGGAGGGACACGAGCGCTCGGTCGAGTGGCCGCACACCTCCCTGCTCATTGCTGGCCTCGTCGGCTTCGGCCTCGGCCTTCTCGTGCGCGGGCGCAACTGACGCCTGACCACGTCTTCCTCGAACGACCCCAGACTCGGAGTACCAGCGTGACTTACCCATCCGCGGCTTCCAACCCTCGCCCATCGACGGCACGCGGAGCCTCGCCCACGAGACCGTGGCCCTCAACCAGGTCTCCTGGGGCGCCGTCTTCGCTGGCGCCGCGACGGCGCTGGTGACGCAGGTCGTCATCAACCTCGCGGGCGTCGCCGCCGGCCTCGCCTCGGTCGGCCTCGACACCGCCGAGAACCCGTCCGCGTCGAACTTCTCCCTCGGGGCCGGCGCGTGGTTCGTCGTCTCCGGCATCGTCGCCTCCCTCGTCGGCGGCCTGATCGCCGGGCGCCTCGCCGGTAAGCCCCTGCGCGGCATCGCCGGGCTGCACGGCTTCGTATCGTGGGCCGTCACCACCCTCGTCGTCCTCTATCTGCTGACCTCCGCCGCCAGCGGTGTCGTCGGTAGCGCCGTCAACACCGTGGGCTCGGCGCTGGGCGGAGCGGGCAACCTCGTCGGCGGAACGGTCCAGACCGCGGCGCAGGCCGCCGCTCCCTCGCTCAGCAAGGTCTCCAATCCGCTCGACCGGATCGAGCAGCGGGTGAAGGATCAGGCCGCCGGCCAGGACCCGCAGGCAGCCCGCGATGCCGCCGTCTCGGCCGTGCGTGCCCTGCTTTCGGGCGACGCCGCCGACAAGCAGCAGGCGGAGACGCGCGCCGCCGACGCGCTCGCCAAGGCGCAGAACATCCCGGTCGATCAGGCGCGCCAGCAGGTCCAGGACTACCAGAAGCAGTACGAGCAGGCGGTCGCCAGCGCCAAGAAGCAGGCCGAAGAGGCGGCCAAGACCGCCAAATCGGTCGCGACCCAGGGCGCGCTCTACGCTGCGATCGCGCTGATCCTCGGCGCCATCGCCGCCTTCATCGGCGGGCTTCTCGCCGCGCCGAAGCCGGCATCCCTGACCGTTCGCGACTAATCCGTCGATCCGGTTCCGTTCCGGTGGTCATTCCGCCGCCGGACGCGGGCACCCGGTTCGCACGTTGTACACAAAGGGCGCCGGCCGTTCGAACCGGCCGGCGCTCCCGATTCGAGTCCAGTCTCGACGATTCAAGGAGTTTCCAGACTGATGAAATCGACCTTCGCCCTCGCCGCCTTGACCGCCCTCCTCGTCGGCACGCCGGCTTTGGCTGCACCCGCGCCGCAGAGCCCGGTCGAAGCCCTGGTTCGGGGCGACCTGCCGACCGACTATGTCCAGTACCGCCGCTACGGCCACCGCCCTTACGGGCACCGTCGCTACGGCTACGGCCGAGGCTATCACCGCGGTCCGGGCGTCGGTGCCGCGGTCGGCGCCGGTGTCGCGGGGCTGGCGGCCGGTGCCATCCTCGGCGGCGCCATCGCCAACTCGCAGGCCCAGGCCGCGCCTGTCGTGGTCCAGGGCGGTGCCGATCCGGAAGCCGTGGCAGCCTGTGCCCGCCGGTTCCGCTCCTACGACGCGCGCAGCGGCACCTATCTCGGCAACGACGGCGCCCGCCACCCCTGCCCGTAAGCGCAACGGCTCACCCGCGCACGCACGATCTCGGTGCGCGGGTGGCCGGGCCGGGGCGGCTGTGCCGCCTGGTCAGGCCGCAGATCGGGTCTGATTCCGCCCGCCCGCCTTGGCCTCGTAGAGCGCCGCGTCGGCCCGCCGGTAGAGATCCTCGACGGTGCCGCCACCGGAATCTACGGCGAGGCCGAGGCTCACGGTGACTGTTCCGGGACCGATGCCGACGGAGGGCATGGCGAATCCGGCGATCGCCTGGTGAATCGTCTCGGAGACGCGCATCGCGCCATCGTGGTCCGTCCCGGGCAGCAGGACGGCGAACTCCTCTCCGCCGACGCGAGCAACGAGGTCGCCCGGCCGGCGAACGCTGGCGCTCAAGCTGTCCGCGAGCCCCCTGAGCACGGCGTCGCCGACCGCGTGGCCGTAGCGATCGTTGTAGCGCTTGAAGTGGTCGGCATCGATCAGGATGAGCGCGAGCGGTGCGCCCGTGCGCCGGGACGTCCCCCAGGCCTGGGCGAAGACCGTTTCGAAATGCCGCCGGTTCGGCAGGCCGGTCAGAACGTCGGTCTGGGCAAGGCGCGCCAGTTCGGCCTGCATGGCCGCGCTGCGGCGCAGTTCCCGCCCGAACAGCAGCGAGAGCAGAACGGTCGATCCGCACAGGACGAGGACCGCCAAGCCGATGACCGCGGCCGTCTCCCGCCATTCCGCCTCGATCTCCCGCGTTCCGAGGGCGACGTTGAGGACGAGCGGCCAATCCCCGACCTGGGTGAAGGTGTAGTACCGCTCGACGCCGTCGCGGACGGAGATCCCCTTGAAGCTGCCTTCGCGCTTGGCGACGAAGTTCTGGAAGGTCGGGGCACCGGTGATGTTCGCACCGATATCGCTCGCCACGAAGGGGTAGCGCATCACGCGGGTGCCGTCGCGCAGGTAGAGGTTGATCCCGCCTTCGCGACCAAGCCCGATCCGGGCGAACAAGCTGCTGAAATAGGACAGTTTCAAGCTCGCCAGCACCACGCCGCCGAAGCTGCCGTCCGGCTTCTCGATGCGCCGGCTCAGCACAATCACCGGTTCGCCAAGCAGACGCGAGATCAAGGGCCGGCTGATGTGCAAGCCGAGACCGGCCTGCGTCTTGTGGGCCTGGAAGTAATCCCGGTCGGCATTGTTGAGCCGGCGGGGCGTGTCGGCGTTTGCATCGATGATGCTGTCGCCGTTCTCGTCGATCACCAGCATGACCCCCATGTCGCGGGCGGTCGCGGCGCGATCGAACAGAGCGATGCGGCGCAAGGACGGGCTGGCACCGGCCAAGCCGGGCACCTTGAGGTTATCGACAACGCCCTGGAGGGACAGATCGATGATCTCGACATTGCGGGCGATGTCGCGCTCGATCACCTGAAGCAGGTTCTTCGAGGTCTGTTCGGCCTTGTCCCAAGCATCCTGGCGAAGCTCGAGCAGCATGATGGCCGAGAGCACCAGCATGCCGATCGGCGCGAGCACACCGAGCATGATCCAGCTCCGGGCGGAGCGGACGTGCCGGGACAGCGGAAGCCACCGCGCCGAAAGCGGGCGTCTCTCCATCCGGTTCTGTTCGCCTTCGGAGATACGCATCGGCTTCGGTCTGACGAATCGGTCGCCCTCTTTGGGGGCGGTGCTCTAAGCAAACCTTTCGCCGGGGCGCGACGTCGACGCCCGATCTGACCATGGCTAAAGCGGTGTTACCGGCAGCGGCGCACGTTCGGCCGAACGGTCGCCATTATCCCAATTCCACGAATTCGTGATCGCGATCTCGGGATTAGAATCCTCAGCAATCGGAACGATCCGGTCGAGCGGGCTTTAGCGCCGGGACCGAACGGGCATGCGGTCGTCTCTAGACTCCGCTTGTGCCGCCCGACCCCTGGAAACGCCGATTTCGCAACGTCCTTTCCGGCGGCGGATCTTCGCCATCCGGGACGCTGCGCTGACCCGTGGACATTGCCGATGCGTGGCGACGCACTTCCCTCGATCGATCCCGCGCCGCGTCAGCCCTCCCGGCGCGCATTGCGCGGACTCGACCTGCTCAACGTCACCCTAGCCGACGTGCGCGACGGCCTCGGCCCGTATCTCGCCATCTATCTTCTGGCCGTGCGCGGGCCCGACCAGGGCTGGAACGAGGCGACGATCGGCCTCGTGATGACGATCGCCGGCATTGCCGGATTGCTCGCCCAGACGCCCGCGGGCGCCCTGATCGACCGCACCAACGCCAAGCGCAGCGTCGTCATCGCCGCCGCGGTCGTCGTCACGGTGAGTTGTCTCGTTCTGCCCTGGATCTCGAATTTCACGCTGGTGGCCGCCACACAGGCGCTCGCCAGCATGGCGGGTTCGATCTTCGCGCCGGCGCTCACCGGCATCACGCTGGGCATCGTCGGCCCGAAGCTGTTCTCCAAGCGCATCGGCCGCAACGAAGGTTTCAACCATGCCGGCAACGCGGTCTCGGCGATGCTGGCGGGCGGCTTGGCCTATATCTTCGGCCCCATCGTCGTGTTCTGGCTCATGGGCCTTCTCGCCGCCTGCTCGATCGTCGCGATGCTGATGGTGCCGGCCGAGGACATCGATGACGACCTCGCCCGCGGCCTCGACTGCGCCGAAGACCAGACCTGCGAGCAGCCCTCGGGCTTGAACCTGCTGCTGCGCAACCGCCACCTGATGCTGTTCGCGCTTCTCTGCGCCGCGTTCCACCTCGCCAACGCGGCGATGCTGCCCTCGGTCGGGCAGTTGCTCACCAAGGTCGTCGGCAAGGACAACGCGACCTCGCTGATCGCCGTCTGCATCGTCGCCGCACAATGCGTGATGGTGCCGATGGCGGTGCTGGTCGGCGCCAAGGCCGACAGCTTCGGGCGCAAGCCGATCTTCCTCGTCGCCTTCGGCGTGTTGGCCCTGCGCGGTGTGCTCTACACCTTCTCCGACAACCCGTTCTATCTCGTGGCGGTGCAGTGCCTCGACGGCGTCGGCGCCGGCATCTACGGCGCGCTGTTCCCGATCGTGGTCGCCGACCTCACCCGTGGCACCGGCCGGTTCAACGTCGCCCAGGGCGCGGTCGCGACGGCGCAGGGGCTCGGCGCGGCGCTGAGCGCGACGCTGGCCGGCGTCGTCATCGTCGGCGCGGGCTACTCGGCGGCCTTCCTCGTGCTCGCGGCGATCGCGGCGGCGGGCTTCGCACTCTACCTGCTGTTCATGCCCGAGACCTTTGCCTACGAGCCGCGCTCTACGGACGTGCCGCCCAGAGCTCCCTCTACACCTTTGGGGGCGCCGGCCGAGTAGGGCTCGCCTCCGGGCCCAGACCGCGCCTCCGCCGCATTCGCTGGAGCGCGGCCTCACCGCTCCGGCGGGATCGAGTAGGTGCCGGTGGCGTGGGCAACGAGCGCCTCTGCGCCCACACTCCGGATCGCGACTTCGCCCACCGCGAGGCGCCGGCCCAGCTTCATCAGGCGGCATTCGGCGACAAGGGCGGCGGGGCCGGGCCGGCGCAGGAAGTTGACGTTCAGGCTCGTCGTCACGGCGAGCGCGACCGGGCCGATATTCGCGAGGATCGCCGCGTAGAGCGCGTAATCGGCCAGCGCCATCATCGAGGGGCCGGACACCGTGCCGCCGGGGCGCAGGTGGCGCTCGTGGTAATCGAGCCGCATCCGTGCGGAGAGCGGGCCAACCGCCTCCAGGTGGTAGTGGCGCCCGCCCGCATTCATCTGCGGGAAGTCGCGTTCGAGGAAGGCGGCGGTCTCCGCCAAGTTCATCACGGTCTCGCTCATGCCTGAGCCTTGCAGCATGCCGACGCATGGCGGACAAGGGCGGCATGATCCCGACGATCGACGACGCGCCTGACGGTATCGCCACACGGCACGACCGCTATCCCGATGCGCAGATCCGCACCGTCCTCAAGGAGGCGCGCTCGATCGCCCTGGTCGGCGCCTCGGCCAATCCGGCGCGGCCGAGCTACATCGTGTTCAAGTATCTGGCCGAGCGCGGCTACACCGTGACGCCGGTCAATCCGGGGCTGGCGGGCCAGCCCCTGCTCGGCCGGCCGGTGATCGCCCGGCTCTCGGACCTGACCGGGCCGGTCGACATGGTCGAGATCTTCCGCAATTCCGCCGCGGCGGGACCGCTGGTCGATGAGGCGCTGGCGCTGCCGGTGCCGCCGAAGGTGATCTGGATGCAGCTCGGCGTGCGCGACGACGCGGCCGCTGCGCGGGCCGAGGCCGCAGGCATCACGGTCATCATGAACCGCTGCCCGAAGATCGAATACGGCCGGCTCTCCGGCGAGATCGGCTGGACCGGCGTGAACTCCCGCATCATCAGCGCGAAGAAGCCGGTGATGGCCAAGGGCGGCGTGCAGAAGCGGACGATCGAGGGGACGTAACCTCCTTATCGCACCCTCATCCTGAGGTGCGCCGCGAAGCGGAGCCTCAAAGGATCTTCCAGGGATCGCGAGAACGCTGAAGGATCCTTCGAGGCCGCTTTCGCGGCACCTCAGGATGAGGCGTACATGGGATCACGGGTTGGAGGTCGCTTACGCCACCGTCAGACCGACATCGACATTCCCCCGCGTCGCGTTGGAATACGGGCAGATCTGGTGGGCCGCTTCGACGAGGCGCTCGGCGTCGGCGCGGTCGAGCCCCGGCAGGCTCACCTTGAGGTCGGCGGTGATGCCGAAGCCGCCCTCGGAGCGCGGACCGATGCCGACTTGGGCGGTGACGGTGGTGTCGGCGGGCACCTTCAGCTTGAGCTGGCCGCCCGCGACCTTCAGCGCGCCGATGAAGCAGGCCGAGTAACCCGCAGCGAAGAGCTGCTCGGGGTTGGCGCCGGGGCCGCCCGCGCCGCCGAGCTCCTTCGGGGTCGAAAGCTGGACCTGGAAGTTGCCGTCCTCGGTGCGGGCGGAGCCGTCGCGGCCACCCGTGGCGGAGGCGGTGGTGCGGTACTTCACATCGACGGTCATGGGTCTGTCCTCATGTTCGGGGCGAACGGGGATTGCTCCGCTCGGCTCCGAACCGGGATAGCCGTGTTTTAGATTGCGCGCAATCTAAATCGTGCGCAATTCATTTCTTGGGGCTGGGCCACTCCCCTCGCCCGTGCGGCGTCAGGCGTCCCGCCCCGTCTCCGGCATGGCGATGACGGCGGCAAAGCTGATCCCCGCGGCGACGGCGAGATAGAGTCCGACGAAGCCGATGCCGCCCGACTCGGCGAGCCATTGCGCCGCGAAGGGGGCCCCGGAGGCGCCGACGATACCGGCAAGATTGTAGGTCACCGAGGCGCCGGTATAGCGCACCCGGGTCGGGAACAGCTCGGGCAGCAGCGCGCCCATCGGCCCGAAGATCCAGCCCATGGCGAACAGCGCGAGGCAGAGGAAGGCGAGCACCAGGGCGGGTTCGCCGCTGCCGAGCATCGGCCCGAGCACGGCGCCGAGCGCCCCCGTGACCGCGAGCCCCGAAAGCATCACGGGCTTGCGTCCGAATCGGTCGGCCGCCCATCCCGATAGAGGGATCGCCAGCGCCATGAACAGGATCGCCACGCACTCGAACAGCAGAAAGGATTTACGTGCGTAACCAAGCGTGCCGGTGCCGTAGCTGAGAGCGAACACCGTCGAGAGATAGAAGACGGCGTAGGCCGCCACCATCGCCAGCGTGCCGAGCAGCGTTGCGCGCCGATGTGCGGAGAAGATCGTGGCGAGGGGCACCCGTTCCGGCGGCGCCTGTTCGAGGGCGGCGCGGAAGGCCGGGGTCTCGGTGAGCTTCAGGCGGACATAGAGCCCGACACCGACGAGGACGGCCGAGGCCAGGAAGGGCAGACGCCAGCCCCAGGCCTCGAAATCCGCCGGGCTTAAAGCCACGCTGAGCCCGAGGAACAGAAGGTTGGCGGCGATGAAGCCGATCGGCGCGCCCAGTTGCGGGAAGATGCCATAGAGGGCGCGACGCCCCGGCGGCGCGTTCTCGACCGCGAGCAGGGCCGCCCCGCCCCATTCCCCGCCGAAGCCGACGCCCTGGCCGAAGCGCAACAGGCAGAGCAGAGCCGGCGCCCACCAGCCGATGCTGGCATAGCCCGGCAGGCAGCCGATCAGGACCGTAGACAGCCCCATGATCATCAGCGAGGCGACCAGCGTCGCCTTGCGCCCGATCCGGTCGCCGAAATGCCCGAAGGCCGCCGCCCCGATCGGCCGGGCGAGGAAGGCGATGGCGAAGGTCGCAAACGCTTGGAGCGTCTGAACGCCGGGCTCGCCATGGGGAAAGAAGATCGGCCCGATCACCAGCGCGGCGGCGGTGGCGTAGATGTAGAAGTCGTAGAACTCGATCGCGGTGCCGACGAAGCTGGCGACGAGGATCCGGCGGGCGGACGGAGCGCTCATGCAGCCGGGGGCTCCCACTGCCAGAACACCGTGCCGGTGAATTCGAAGACCGGCTCGCCGCGCTGATTCTGCGCGGTGTTGTGGTGCGTGGCGATGCCCCAACCGGGCCGCGAGCGGGAGGCGCGCCGGTCGATGAGCGTGCTGGCATAGCGGATCGTGTCGCCGGCATAGACCGGCCGCAGCCATTTCAGATCCTTGAAACCCGGCGAGGGGCCGAGCTGCGGCACCGAGCCGGAGCGGGCGGTGAGGGCGATGTCCCGGGCGAAGGTCGCGTTGAGCCGCTTCATCCAGACCGCCGCGGTCTGCCAGCCCGAGGCGCAGAGCGCGCCGAAATGCGTGGCCCGCGCCGCCTCGGCATCGAGATGGAAGATCTGCGGATCGTAGGCCCGCGCGAAGGCGATGATGTCATCCGCCTCGAAGCGGTGGGCGCCGAGATCGCGGGTCGTGCCGAGTTCGGCCTCAGCGAGATAGGGCAGCGGCACCGCGTCGTCCGGCTCCGCCACGGAACCCGTCTCCGTCGAGAGTTCGACCGGGCGCGGTGCGGGCACGGCGCCGGCACGCGCGAACAGCACCGCGAAGGCCTGGGTCATCACCGCCTCGCAGCGCCCGTTCGTCAGCGTCATCGAGAGCCGCGCCATGCCGCGGTCGGGCTTCGAGGATGACGGGCGGACCTCCTCGACGCGGATCACCGCGCTCAGGGCATCACCCGGCAGGACGGGCCTCAGCCAGCGCAGGGCGGTGATGCCGGGCGATCCCATCGAGGTGGACTGCGAAACCAGTGACTGCGCCAACAGGCGCATGCCCAGCGCCGCTGTCTGCCAGCCCGAGCCGATCAGGGTGCCGACGAAGGTCTCCTTCGCGGCCGCCTCGTCGAGGTGGAAGGGCTGCGGGTCGTATTCTCGGGCGAAGGCGACGAGTTCGTCACGGCTGACGGTGATCGGCCCGGCGGCGTATTCCTGACCGGGTGCGAGATCGTCGAGGGAAAGCAGAGCCATGGGGTGCCGCGTCGCGGTGGAGATCCGCGCGTGGCTACAGCATCGAACGGCCGAGTGCATCCGGGGATCGGGCCGAGGCGGGCGCTGACCCCGAAGCCGCTTACTTCATCGCCTCGTAGACCTGGATGCCCGCCGGCGTCAGGAGAACCACGAACAGCACCGGCAGAAAGAACAGGATCATCGGCACGGTCAGCTTCGGCGGAAGCGAGGCGGCCTTCTTCTCGGCCTCGGTCATGCGGTAGTCTCGGCTCTCCTGCGCCAGCACGCGCAGGGCTTGCCCCACCGGCGTGCCGTAGCGCTCGGCCTGCATCAGCGCCGTGGTCAGCGACTTAACGATCTCCAACCCCGTGCGCAGGGCGAGATTCTCATAGGCGACGCGCCGCTCGGGCAGGAAGGACAACTCGGCGGTCAGCAGCGCCAGTTCCTCGGCGAGCACGGCCGATTGGCTCGCGACCTCCAGGCTGACCCGCCGGAACGCGTTCTCGACCGACATGCCCGACTCGACGCAGATGAGGCACAGGTCGAGGGCGTCGGGCCAAGCGCGGCGGATCTCCGCCTGCCGCTTGGAGGTGATGTTCGACAGGTACACCTCCGGCAGCTTGAGACCGAAGAAGCCGGCAGCAAAGACGAGACCGAGCCGGATGACGAACGGCTGGTCGAGCACTTCGAGCACGAACAGGTAGAACAGCGCGACGGCCGTGAGGGTGATCGGCATCACCAGGCGGAAGAAGAGGAAGGCGGTCTCGGCCCCGGCGCCGCGATACCCGGCCCGGATCAGCTTGGCTTTGGCGGTCTCCGTCCCGAGCCAGCGGCCGAGGTTGAACTGCTCGACGACCCGCTTCATGTAGGCCTTCGGTTCCGCACGCAGCGTCGTGCGGCTGTTGAGCCGCTCGCGTTCGCGCTGACGGATCTGTTCGCGCTCGTCGCTGACGAGCTTCATCCGCTTGGCGAGCGGGTCGCCCTCGATCAGCGGCTGCACCAGGGTGAAGGCCGTCGCCGCCGCGGCGACGCCCGCCAGGACCGCAGCGATGGTTCGGGGCGCGAACGCAGTGTTGACGAAGTCATCCAGCATCGGTGTCCGGCCCAGTCCGCCCCTTCACGTCGCCTTCCGGCGCGCGACTTAGATGTCGAAATTGATCATCTTCTTCATCACGAAGACGCCGGTCAGCATCCACAGACCCGAGATCACGAGGGCGATCTTGCCGAACGAGGTGGTCCACAGGAGCGCGGTGTAATCGGGACTCGACAGGTAGGTCCCCCCGCCGACCACGAACGGCAGGGCGCCGATGATGGCGGCCGAGGCCTTGGCCTCCATGCTCATCGCCTGGATCTTGCCGGCCATCTTCTTGCGCTCGCGCAGCACCCGCGACAGGTTTCCGAGCGCCTCCGAGAGGTTGCCGCCGGCCTTCTGCTGAATGCCGATCACGATGGAGAAGAAGTTCACCTCGGTGACGGGCACCCGCTCGTACATGCGCAGGATCGCGTCGGACATCGACAGGCCGAGCGCCTGGGACTCCATCGTCACCCGGAACTCGCTGCGCAAGGGCTCCTTCGCCTCGCGCGCGATCATGCGCAGGCAGTCGCCCAGGGGGATGCCGGATCGCAGACCGCGCACCACCACATCCATGGCGTTGGGCAATTCCTCGATGAAGGCCTCAACCCGCCGCTTCTGCCGCCGCTTGAGCCACCAAGCGGGCAGGCCGAACCCGCCCACGAACAGGGCGAGCCCGGCGACGATCACATTATGCGAGACGAGGAAGGCGGCCAGCGCGAGGACGACGGCGGTGATCGCCGAGACGACCCGATACTTCTGGCGGCTCCAATCGAGGCCGGCGCGGGCAAGGCGGAGTTCGAGCGTGACCTTGGTCTTGTCCTTCTTGGCTTCGAGCTCCTTGAGGCTCTTGGCGACCTGCTCGCGGCGGCTGGCGGCCGCGCCGCGCTCCGCGAGCACGGCCTGCGGCTGACCCAGCGCCTTGCGACGCTGCTCGGCCCGCCGCTCGCCCGAGAGGGCGGGCATCAGGAACACGTAGGCGAGCGAACCGGCGGCCACCGCCACGAGCCCGACCGCCAGAGGGGCGTTGAGCGCGCTCACGATGCCGCCTCCCCTTCGGCCACGGCGGCGTCGAGGGCGGCGGCCAGCGCCCGCTCCTCGCCGTAATAGCGTGCCCGCTCCCAGAAGCGCGGACGGCCGATCCCGGTGGAGCGGTGGCGGCCGATCAGGCGCCCGTTCGCGTCCTCGCCGAGCACGTCGTAGACGAACAGATCCTGGGTGATGATGACCTCACCCTCCATCCCCATCACTTCGGTGATGTGGGTGATGCGCCGGGAGCCGTCGCGCATGCGCATGGCCTGGATGATCACGTCGATCGAGCCGGTGATCATCTCGCGCAGCGTGCGCGAGGGCAGCGAGAAGCCGCCCATCGTGATCATCGATTCGATACGCGCGAGGCATTCGCGCGGGGAGTTGGCGTGCAGCGTGCCCATCGAGCCGTCGTGGCCGGTGTTCATCGCCTGCAGCAGATCGAAGGCTTCGGGTCCGCGCACCTCGCCGACGATGATGCGCTCGGGGCGCATGCGCAGGCAGTTCTTGACGAGGTCGCGCATGGTGACCTGCCCCTGGCCCTCCAGGTTCGGCGGCCGGGTCTCCAAGCGAACCACATGCGGCTGCTGGAGCTGAAGCTCGGCCGCGTCTTCGCAGGTGATGATGCGCTCGTCGTGCTCGATGAAGGCGGTGAGGCAGTTGAGCAGGGTCGTCTTGCCCGAGCCGGTGCCGCCCGAGATCACGACGTTGCAGCGGACCTTGCCGATGATCTGCAGGATCTTCGCGCCCTCGGGCGAGATCGCCCCGAAGCGCACGAGCTGGTCGAGGGTGAGCTTGTCCTTCTTGAACTTACGGATGGTCAGCGCCGGCCCGTCGATGGCGAGCGGCGGAGCGATGACGTTGACGCGCGAGCCGTCGGGCAGGCGCGCGTCGCAGATCGGCGAAGACTCGTCCACGCGGCGGCCGACCTGGCTGACGATCCGCTGGCAGATATTCATCAGTTGCTGGTTGTCGCGAAAGCGCACGGAGGTGAGCTGGATCTTGCCGGCGACCTCGATGAAGGTCCGGTCGGCGCCGTTCACCATCACGTCGGCGATGTCGTCGCGGGCGAGCAGCGGCTCCAGCGGACCGTAGCCGAGCACGTCGTTGCAGATGTCGTCGAGCAGCTCCTCCTGCTCGGCGATCGACAGCACGATGTTCTTGAGACCGATGATCTCGGAGACGATGTCGCGGATTTCCTCGCGCGCCGCCTCGCCTTCGAGCCGTGCGAGCTGGGCGAGGTCGATGGCCTCGATCAGCGCGCCGAAGATCATGCTCTTCGTGCGGAAGTAATCCTCGGATTTCGGCTGCTGCGCCTGCGGGACCGGGGCGCTCGCCGCCTCGGGACGCGCGCGCACGGCCTCCTGCTGCAGGACCGGCGGGGTGACGTTCGCCGGTCCGGCTGCGGGAGCGGCCGGGGCGGGAGCCGCTGCGGTATTGGAGCGTCGACCGAACATGGCGCCGCGCCTTCAGCAATCTTGGGAGAAAAGAGCGCAGGACACCGTCAGGACGCCTTCTTGCGCGTCAGCCGGGCGAGCAGCGGTTCCAGGAGGTTGGCCCGGACCCGGCGGATCTCGGTCCGGCCGGTCACCGCCGCGGCGAGATCGGAGAAGATCTCCGCCGGCTTGGAGCCGGCCTGGACCTCGGCGATCATCTGGCCGTTATTGGCGGCGGTGCCGAACAGGGCCGGATCGAAGGGAATGACCGCCTGGAGCGGGACGTCGAGCGCCTTAGAGAACTCGGCCGCCGCGATCTCGGGCCGCTTCGGCACGCCGACGCCGTTGAGGACGACCCGCGCCCGCGCATCGTTGGGACGCTGCTGATGCAGCAGGGCAAGCAGGTTCTTGACGTTACGCAGGCCCGCCAGGTCCGGCGGGGCGACGATCAGGATCTCGTCGGCGCTGATCAGCACGCGGCGGGTCCAGGCCGACCATTGATGCGGCACGTCGAGAACGATGCAGGGCACCGCCGCCCGCAGCAGGTCAGTGAGCGCATCGAAGGCCGGCTCGGTCAGGTCGACGGTGCGATCGAGGGTGGCGGGCGCCGACAGCAGGCTCAGGTTGTCGGCGCATTTCGAGAGCAGGCGGTCGAGCAGGTTGGCATCGAGGCGCTCGGGCGCGAACACCGCCTCGGCGATGCCCTGAGGCGGATCCTGGTTGAAGTTGAGGCTCGCCGTGCCGAAGGCGACGTCGAGGTCGGCGATCACCGTCGCGGTGCCGTGCTCGCGGGCCACCGTCCAGGCGAGATTCTGGGCAACCGTCGAGCTGCCGACGCCGCCGCGCGCACCGTAGACGGCGACCGTACGCCCCACCGGCTTCGCGCCCGGTGCCGCAAACAGATCGGAGACCGCGGCGATCATCGCGACCGGCTCGACCGGCGCCATCAGGTACTCGCTCACCCCCCGCTGGATGAACTGCCGGTAGAGCAACACGTCGTTGACGTGGCCGATCACCAGCACCTTCGTGCCCTCGTCGCAGACCTCGGCGAGCTGGTCGAGACATTCGAGCGGCCGAGACTTGAGATTCAGGAATTCGAGCACGATCACGTTGGGCGTAGGCGCGTGCCGGTACGCCTCCAGGGCTGCGGCTCCCCCGCCCCATCTGCACCTTGACGTGGGCCTTCTGCATCCGGCGTTCGGCGGCGATGCCCTCGATCATCGCAGCCGTTTCCGGCGTCTCGCAGAAAGCCTGGATCGTGATCCGCGGCACCGGGGCGATGGTCCGCTCTGAAGCCTCGTATGTGTCCGGCATGATGCGTGGTTTCCGGTTCTTTTGCCGATTGGGCGCGGCCGGTGATCGACAGAGGCTCGAGGAGGCGCGCGAGCGGCCGGCGAGGCTACTGGCTCTTCACTTCGCTGCTGACATTGGTCTGTCCATCCTGACGCCATTGCGTTGACGGATCCTTGCCCTCGCGGAGCTGGCCGAGATCCTTGGTGCGCAGGACCGTGTCGATACGGCCCTCGGGCCGGCCGCGTACGAGGTCGATCGGATCGGCGACCTGGGCGGCGACGTTGGACTGCATCGCGCAGCCGAGATTCCATGTCGGCTCGTTCGACCAGTTGGACCGCAGGTCGCTGGCGCCGAGGTCCCTCGGCCAGAGCCCGCACTTGTCGGCGACCTTGGCCTGCATTCGCTGGAAGCTCAGGCGCAGGGGCGAGGCCAATGTGGGGTTGGCGATCGGGTAGGCAGCCACCCGCACGCCGGCGGCCGGCACGCCCATCTCCGTCGCGAGGCGCCGGATCGACGCGCCGGTGCGCTCGACGGGCCCGGCCAAAGCCGGCGATACGCCGCGCGGCAGCTCGACGAGGAGGATGCCGCGGCCGTAGCGCCGGTACTCGACGAGGAAGGCCTCAATGTCGGCGCGCTGACGCGGATCGATATGGCCGATTCCGGTGGGGAACACGTCGAGGGTGCGGTCGGCATCGGCGAGCACGATCGGGTGGCGGGTGCGCACGTCGATCGGGTAGGTCGAGCCGGTGGTCTCGACCCGATCCGCGCGGCAAGCGCCAAGCCCGGCGGCAAGAAGCACGGCGGCGGCGACCGGCCGGGCACGGGAGACGAGGGTGCGGGCGGGGGAGGACATCGTGATTCGATCCTGAATGGACGGGGTCAGTCGGCGATGAAGCCGACCCGGCCGCGATAGGCCGGCCCGAGGGTGCCGCCGCCGATCGTGCCGTAGATCTTGTTCAGGCGTCCGAGCAGCACCGCCTGCCCGTCCGGCGCATCGACGAAACCGTCGTCCGGCCGCTGCACCTGCCGCGCTTCCATCGGCTGCGCGATGTAGGGGGTGACCATGATCATCAGCTCGGTCTCGTCCCGCTGGTAGTCGCGGGAGCGGAACAGGGCGCCGAGGATCGGAAGGTTCATCAGCCCGGGCAGACCGGAGATGGCAGCCCGGTTCTTCTGCTGAATCAGGCCGGCGGTCATCATCGTCGCGCCGGAGGCGAGCTCGACCGTGGTCTCGGAGCTGCGCTTCGTCGTGCCCGGCACCGGGGTCGGACGATCGTTGAGGTAGTAGGTAAAGCTGTTCTGAGGATCGAGATCGACCACGTCGGTGGCGATCCGGACCGAAATCCGATTCTCGGCCATCACGACGGGGGTGAACGCCAGACTCACGCCGTAGGGCTTGTAGGTCAACGCGACGACGCAGCCCTGGCTGACCGACGTGCCGATCGAGACGGTCGAGGCCGCCGAGCAGCTCAACGGCACCGGGATTTCACCGCCCGCCGTGAATTTCGCCGACTCACCGGAAATCGCGGTCAGCGTCGGCTCGGCCAAGATGCGGGACACGCCGGCTTGCTCGAAGGCGCGCAAGGTGGCCTTGAAGGAGAATCCCCCCGTTTGGACGGATGCCGTCAGAGCGTTGGCGTCCGGGCTCCGTGAACCGGTCAACGGAAAACCCGTATTGTTCGTCAGGAAGTTGCCGCCCAGCGGGTTGAGCGCCGACCAATTGCCGCTCGTGCTGATACCGAACTGCTTCAGAACGGTGCGCGCCACCTCAACCACGGTGACGCGGATCATCACCTGATCCTTGTTGCGGATCGTCAGGTTGTTGATGACGGCGCCGCGGGTCGCGACACCGCCGCCGGCCGCGATGCCGACGAAGGCGTTGGCGATGTCGAGCGCCTGCTGCGCCTCCGAGGTCGAGTTCACGCTGCCCGAGAGAACCAGCGAATCCCCGACCGCCTTCACATCGAAGCGACCGCCGGGCAGGCTCTGCTGCAGCGACTGCCGCAGGACGTTGATGTCGCGGGCGATGGTGACATCGAGCGCCGCGATCTGGCGTCCCTCGCCATCCATCACGAAGATCGAGGTGGCGCCGTTGTCGATGCCGATCAGGAAGAGCTTGCGGCTGGAGCGAACGACCGCGTTCGCAACCGCCGGGTTGGCGACGAACACCTCCTTGGCGTCGCGCGGTAGGTCAACGATGAGGGACCGGCCCTTGCTCAGTTCGACCCGACGGGAAACCGCCGCCTCGTTGGCGCCGATCGTCAGGACGGGGGAGGCACCGGAGAGGCCGGCTTGCGCCGAGGCCGGACCAGTCAGCATCGTCGACGCGAGACCGGCGCCGGAAAGCAGGAGAAGGGCAAGTCCGCGGAAGCGAGAGGCGGTCGTCATCGGTCCTGTCCTCACCGGCGCTGCTGCTTGGCGACGCCGAATCGCACCACGGTCATGGGGCCCTCGGGCGGCATGTCGGCCTCCTCGGAGAGGGCGGCGGTCCGCGCGGAATCCTGGATGCTGCGCAGCACGAGGGAGAGCTGTCCGACCTTCTGCGCCAGCGTGACGGTCTCGGCCTGGCTCGGCGTGAGGGCCAAGGTGGCCGTCTCCGCCGTCACGACGTTGGCGCCGTTCTTCTCCTGCACGATCTGCCCGACCGCGAGCACGCGCACGTCGGTCAGCAGCGTCTCGGCGAACTGCTCGGTGCCCTCGTTGCTGGTCTTGATGACATCGACATGATCGTTCGGCAGGACGAAGCCGCCCGCCGAACTCGATCCGCGCGTGTCCGTGGTGATCGCCACCGCCCGCATGCCGGGCGGCAAAATCGCCGACATGAAGCCGCTGCCGGCCTTGACCAGGCGTTCGCGCCGGATCGGCTCGTTGGCCGAGAAGCCGGTCCGGATGATCGCGCCGACGGAGTCCTCGAGTCCTTTCGGGGCGGCGCGGCGCTCGATCAGTCCGGGCGAAATCGCCTGTTCGGGCCAAGCTATCCAGCGCAGATCCTCGGGCTTGAGGGTCTGACCCATCGGCAGTTCGGCGGCAGCGACGAGGACTTCGCTCATCGGGACCGGCGCGACGGGCTCGGCCTTGGCGACAGGAGCGGGCTCGGGTGCTTTCTCCTCTCCCTGCATCAGCAGGGCGGCGCCGCAGCCGGCAACGAGTGCGATCCCCAAGACGGCGAGACGGGCTGGTTTCATGGCAGGCGCGGAACCGTGACGACGGCTCCGTCGCCGTCTGGTGCCGAGACTTGCCCCGGATTCGTCAAGTTAGGGTTAACCGATCGTCACAGCATTCATCGCGACGGTGTCCCAACCGGCAATTGCGCAAGATCGGGCGAAACGCGATGGCCGCCTCGCCGGCGGCCTGCTTGATTGGATCCTTCGGCGCCGATCAAGGCAGAGCGAGCCGATCAAATCCGACGGAATTCGGCAGCACCAACAACGCGGCGGCGGCCAAGGCGATGCCGTAGGGAACGCCGGTCTTCGTGTCGTGCAGATGAACGGCGAAGGGAAACTTGAGCGCCAGCTTCGGCAGCGGATACTTGCGGGCTGACACGATTGACAGCGTCAAAGGCGCCCCCAGGATCGAGGCCAGGATCAAGTATTCCGGGAGATTCGCGAGGCCGATCCAGAGCGCGGTGCTCGCAGCGAGCTTGGCATCGCCGCCTCCAATCCAACCCCGAGCGAACAGGGCGAAGGTGATAACGAGCGTTAGCGAACCGGCGGCGAGGTGCCGGGACAGATCGCTCCACTCCATGCCGGACACCATCGCGTAGAGTAGGAAGCCGACAAAAACGAGACCGGTGACGCGATTGGAAATCCGCATCGTCAGCAGATCGCTGGCGGCGGCGTAAGCCATGAGAAATGGGAAGACGAAGCACAGAAGGAGGTAGGCCGCCATGCTCAACACGGAAGTGTTCTCTCTCGGCCTGTCGGGCGGTTCTATCGCACAGCCGGTTCAGCCTGGCAGTGCGCCTAACTATACTTGATCGCCGGCCCCTTCTGGGGCTGGCGCTTGCGCAGTGCGCTATCGAACGGCCCACCGTTTCGGGGTGTAGCGGACTAAAATCCGCCACACCCTGAAAAGCGTTGTCGCCTGATCCAAGGACTACTGCGCGGTGCCGAGCTTGGTGGTCTGTGCGTTGAGGCCCGTGCCGAGCGTCGCGAAGGCGGTCGTCAGGTTCGTCTTGAAGCTGGCGAAAATGCCGACGATCGCGATGCCGATCATGGCAGCAACCATGCCGTATTCGATGGCAGTCGCGCCAGACTCGTCAGAGATGAAGCGCTTGGCGATATTCTTCACGATGATCTCCACTTGATTAGATCCGATGGGCGTCCGTCGGAAGTCTGTAGAGGCCCCGATCGGCGACAGGTCGAGTGGATAATCCCGACGCGTTGCATTTGGGTTAAATCGACCTGCTAACCAAGCCATCTGCCGGGTGTTCGCGAGCGGCAGTTAATGATGCGTTTCAACGATCGATCGAATGGCCTGTCGATGCCGGCCAAGGCTCGTAGGCCCTGAGCTTCCGGAACAGGGTTAGCGCTTCCTTCATCAGTTTCCTGTTCCGTTCACGCGACGAGAGACGCCTCCGCTCCGGATTCGTGCCGCGGACACGGCACGGCCTTCGGCGGAGAGCGCTGCCCTACGCGCGATCGGACCGACCCTTCATGCCCCGCCTGCGCCCTCACCGCTTCACGCTCCGCGTCGGCCCGGCCGCCCTGGTACTGCTCGCGCTGGCCGCGCCCGTCCGTGCGAACGAGCCGGTGCCGCAGGGCATCGTCTCGGTGCAGGTCGACAACGCGAAGGTGATCCGCCTGCCGGAGAAGACCCAGACCGTCGTGGTGGGCAACCCGATGATCGCCGACATCACCCTGCAGAAGAACGGCGTCGTGGTGCTGACGGGCAAGAGCTTCGGTACGACCAACCTGATCGCCCTCGACGGCAAGGGGGCGATGCTCGCCGAATCGACCATCAGCGTGCAGGCGCCGCAGGCGTCGATCATCACCGTCCAGCGTGGTCTCGATCGGGAATCCTATTCCTGCACCCCGAACTGCCAGCCCTCGGTGCAGCTCGGCGACGCCGCCAAGTATTTCGACGACACCAGCAAGCAGGCCGAGGCGCGCCGCACCATGGCGACCCAGAACCGCTAGTGCGCACTCGGACGAAGTGGCCACCGGTTCGTCGAAAGAATGCGCGTCACCACAATGGCTTAGAGGCGCCGGCCTGATGCAATGGGGCCGGATACGGCTCTCGCATCCGCTCCTCCGAGCCGGCCTTCCGCCGTTGCCACGAGGCCCCATTGCGTGTATGGCCCGCCCGCGCCCTTGAGACACCCTTGGAGGCACGGGCGCGCTGGGGAACGGTTGGGCCGTCCGCTTCGGGCGGCCTTTGTCGTTGGTCCGGCTCCATATTTTACAAAAGGATCACGCCATGAGCGCCACCAAGACGCTTGAGGCCGTGGCACGCGACCGGGTCGGCAAGGGGGCCGCCCGGGCCGTTCGTCGCCAAGGCCAGATTCCCGCCGTCATCTACGGCGGCAACCAGGCCCCGCAGGCCATCGCCATCGACCTCATCCGCGCCCGCACCCTGATCTACGCCGGTGGCTTCAAGACCACCGTGTTCGAGATCGATGCCGGCGGCAAGAAGACCCGCGCGATCCCGCGCGACTACCAGCTCGATCCGGTCAGCGGCGTGCCGCTGCACGTCGACTTCCTGCGCGTCGTCGCCGGCCAGACCGTCACGGTCGACGTCCCCGTCCACTTCGTGAACGAGGATCAGGCGCCGGGCATCAAGCAGAAGGGCGGCACCCTCAACGTCGCGCTGCACACCCTGTCCCTCGAGGTCGCGCCCGACCAGATCCCCGACGCGATCGAGGTCGACCTCGCTGGCCGCGAGATCGGCGACGTGATCCACGCCTCCGACCTGCGCCTGCCGGCCGGCACCTACACGGGTGAGCCGACCGACACGGTCGCCAACCTCCTGCCGCCGACGGTGCTCGGCGCCGATGTCGAGGCCGAGGAAGCCGCAGTCGCCGAGGCGCAGTCGGCCGAGTCCGCCGAGGGTAAGGCGGAAGCCGAGGCCGAGGCCACCAACGAGAAGAACAAGAGCGAAGCGTAAGCCGCAGCGGGCGCCGCGAGCGCCCGCCCTGCGAAATACGCGATGCCCCGGCCACCCGGCCGGGGCATTTGCATTTGTCGGGGCTAAGATCGGGAGCGCACATGCGGCTCATCGTCGGATTGGGAAATCCCGGCGCGCGCTACGCGCGCAACCGCCACAACATCGGCTTCATGGCCGTGGACGAGATCGCCCGCGTCCACCGCGCAGCCCCCTTCCGCCGCCGCTTCCAGGGCGAGGCGGCCGAGGTGATGCTCGGCTCCGAGCGTGCGATTCTGCTCAAGCCCCAGACCTTCATGAACGAATCCGGCCGCTCGGTCGGCGAGGCGCAGCGCTTCTTCAAGATCCCGCTCGCCGACGTGATCGTGCTGCACGACGAACTCGACCTCGCCCCGGCCAAGCTGCGGGTGAAGCTCGGCGGCGGCAATGCCGGGCATAACGGCCTGCGCTCGATCACGGCGCTGTGCGGCAACGAGTACCGGCGCGTCCGCCTCGGCATCGGCCATCCCGGCGACAAGGCGCTGGTGCACGCCTACGTCCTCAACGACTTCGCCAAGTCGGAGGAGCCCTGGGTCGAGGATCTCTGCCACGCCACCGCCGACCACGCGCCACTGCTGGCGGCGGGTGAGGATGCGAGCTTCCAGAACAAGGTGCATCTCGCCATGGCCGGGCGCGGCTGGGAGACGGTGAAGACGCCAGCCGAGGCCGGCAAGGCGAAAGCGCGCGACGCGAATTGACACGAGCCCGCCGGACCCCGATGCAGCGGGCTTCCGGGCGCGGCTCCCGACCGATCACAACGGATTTCTAGGACCAGCCATGGGCTTCAAATGCGGCATCGTCGGCCTGCCGAACGTCGGCAAGTCGACCCTCTTCAACGCGCTGACGCAGACCGCCGCGGCCCAGGCCGCGAACTACCCGTTCTGCACCATCGAGCCGAACGTGGGCGAGGTCGCGGTGCCCGACCCGCGCCTTGATGATCTGGCCCGGATCGCGTCCTCGAAGGAGATCATCCCGACGCGGCTGACCTTCGTCGATATCGCCGGCCTCGTGCGAGGAGCATCGAAAGGCGAGGGCCTCGGCAACCAGTTCCTCGCCAACATCCGCGAGGTCGATGCCATCGCCCATGTGGTGCGCTGCTTCGAGGACGGCGACGTCACCCACGTCGAGGGCAAGGTCGATCCGATCGCCGACATCGAAACCATCGAGACCGAGCTGATGCTGGCCGATCTCGACAGCCTGGAGAAGCGCGTCGTCGCCCTGGAGAAGCGCGCCAAGGGCGCCGACAAGGAGGCCAAGGAGTTTTTGGACCTCGTCAACCGCGCCCTGCCGCTCCTGCGCGAGGGCAAGCCGGCCCGGCTCGTGGAGCGCAAGCCCGAGGAGGAGCGGCTGTTCCAGCAGCTCGGCCTGATGACGGCCAAGCCCGTGCTCTACGTCTGCAATGTGGACGAGGGCGACGCCGACAAGGGCAATGACAAGTCGCAGGCGGTGTTCGACCGGGCCAAGGCGGAGGGCGCGGTCGCCGTGGTCGTCTCGGCCAAGATCGAGAGCGAGATCGCGGTGATGCCGGAAGCGGATCAGGCCGAGTTCCTGGAGGCGGTCGGGCTGTCCGAGCCCGGCCTGAACCGGGTGATCCGCGCCGGCTACGACCTGCTCGGCCTCGTGACCTACTTCACGGTCGGCCCGAAGGAGGCCCGCGCCTGGACGATCACGAAGGGCACCCGCGCCCCGGCGGCGGCGGGCGTGATCCACACCGACTTCGAGAAGGGCTTCATCCGCGCCGAGACCATCGCCTTCAAGGACTACACCGCCTTGAACGGCGAGGCCGGCGCGCGCGATGCCGGCAAGCTGCGGCTGGAGGGCAAGGAATACGTGGTGCAGGACGGCGACGTGCTGCATTTCCGCTTCGCCAACTGACGGGAGGCCCGGCATGGAGCTTCACCCGCGCCATGCCTGGGACCTGACGCCGGCCGAGGCCGTCGCGCTCCAGCGCCGGCTCCGCAGCGAGATCGTGGCTGACCAAGCCATCGATCTCGGCGCGGTGCGGCTGGTGGCCGGCGTCGATGTCAGCGTGAAGAACGAGCGCTCCCGCGCCGCCATCGTCGTCGTGACCTTTCCGGGCTTTCTCCTCGTCGAGACGGCCTTCGCCGAGCGGCCGACGCCGTTTCCCTACATCCCCGGCCTCCTGAGCTTTCGCGAGGGGCCGGTGCTCGAGGAAGCCTTCGGGCGCCTGCGCGCGGAGCCGGACGTGTTCCTGTTCGACGGCATGGGCATCGCCCATCCGCGCCGCATCGGCATCGCCAGCCATATGGGCCTGTGGTTGGAGCGCCCGACCATCGGCGTCGGCAAGACGCGGCTCGTCGGCACCAACGCAGCCCTGCCCGAGGAGAAGGGCGCGCACGTCCCCCTGATCGATCGCGGCGAGACGATCGGCGCCGTGGTCCGCACGCGCACGGCCACACTCCCGCTGTTCATCTCGCCGGGTCATCGTGCCGACATCCCGAGCGCGGTCGAACTCGTGCTGGCTTGCTCGCCGAAATACCGCCTGCCGGAGCCGATCCGCCTCGCGCACAAGGCGGCGGGCGACTTCTGATCGATCGATCCCGGCGATCAGAACGGTCGCCATGCTGAGGTGCCGAGCGCAAGCTCGGCCTCGAAGCACGCCTGAACGGTCGATCCGACGGCATCGGTCCACCGAGAGCAGCGTCGCGGCGTGTTTCGAGGCTGCTGACGCAGTGCCTCAATGAGGAGCGTTGTGACTTCCGGGATCGGGCCCTCAGTGCGCCTCTTCCCAGTTGCCCGCCGCCCGCGCCTCGACCACCAGCGGCACCCTCAGCGTCAGGGCCGGCGCGGGCGCCTCTTCCATCACCCCAGCGATCACGGGAATCGTCGCCTCCACTTCGTCGTCGGGCACCTCGAATACGAGTTCGTCGTGCACCTGCAGCAGCATCCGCGCGGTGAGCTTCTTGGCCTCCAGCGCATCCTCCATCCGCGTCATGGCGCGGCGGATGATGTCGGCGGCGGTGCCCTGGATCGGGGCGTTGATGGCTTGCCGCTCCACGCTCGCCCGCTCGGAGGGGTTGTTCGAGCGGATCTGCGGGTAGTGGCAGACGCGGCCGAACAGGGTCGTGACGTAGCCCTTCTCGCGGCACGAGCGCTTGGTGGTGTCGATGTAGTCGCGGATGCCGGGAAACCGCTCGAAATACTGCTTGATAAAGGCCGATGCCTCCTCGCGGCCGATACCGAGGCGGTCGGCCAGCCCGAAGGCCGAGATGCCGTAGATGATGCCGAAATTGATGGTCTTGGCCCGCCGCCGCAGATCGCCGGTCATCTGGTCGAGGGCGACGCCGAACATGGCCGACGCCGTGGCCGCGTGGATGTCGATCCCCTGCTCGAACGCTTCGCGCAGTTGCGGGATGTCGGCGATGTGGGCGAGCAGGCGCAGCTCGATCTGGCTGTAATCGGCCGAGATCAGCTTCTTACCCTCGGGCGCGACGAACGCGCGGCGGATGCGCCGCCCCTCCTCCGTGCGGATCGGGATGTTCTGCAGGTTCGGATCTGAGGAGGAGAGCCGGCCGGTCGTCGTCGCCGCGAGGGCGAACGAGGTATGGACCCGGTTCGTGCCGCGGTCGGCGTGCTGCTGCAGCGAGTCGGTGTAGGTCGATTTCAGCTTGGAGAGCTGGCGATAGTTGAGAATCTTCTTCGGCAGGTCGTGGCCGGCCTGGGCCAGCTCTTCGAGAAGCGTCGCGGGCGTGGCCCACTGGCCGGACGGCGTCTTCTTCGCGCCGGGCAGGCCCATCTTGCCGAACAGCACATCGCCGATCTGCTTCGGCGAGGAGACCTGAAACCGCTCGCCCGCGTCCTCCTGAATCTCCTCCTCCAGCCGCGCCAGGATCTGCGAGAAATCGCCGGAGAGGCGGCTCAGCATGTTGCGGTCGATGGCGATGCCGGCCCGCTCCATCCGCGCCAGCACCGGCACCAGCGGACGCTCCAGCGTCTCGTAGACCGTCACCCGGTGCTCGGCGACGAGGCGCGGCTTCATCATCCGCCACAGGCGTAAGGTGACGTCGGCATCCTCCGCCGCGTAGGCGGTCGCCTTGTCGATCGCCACGCGGTCGAAGGTGACCTTGTTGCGGCCGGTGCCGGCGACGTCGGCGAAGGTGATCGGCTGATGGCCGAGATGGCGGCGGGCGAGCTCGTCCATGCCGTGCCCGCCCTTGCCGGCATCGAGCACGTAGGAAATCAGCATCGTGTCGTCGAAAGGCGTCACGTCGATGCCGTAGCGGTGCAGCACCGAGAGGTCGTATTTCAGATTTTGTCCGACCTTGAGCGTGCCGGCATCCTCGAGCAGCGGCTTGAGCAGCTTGAGGGCGGTGTCGAAATCGATCTGCCCGGGCTGCCTGTCGGACGCATCGGCCCCTGCCCCGCTCTCGCCGAACAGGTCGCCGCCCTTCACCTCGGGCTTCACGTGGGCGAGCGGGATATAGGCGGCCCGCCCCGGCGCGGTGGCGAGCGAGACGCCGACGAGTCCCGCCTTGGCCGCGTCGAGCGCGTCGGTCTCGGTATCGACCGCGATCGCCCCGGCCTCGTAACTCTCGGCGATCCAGGCCTCGAGCTGCGCCACGGTGGCGATCGTCTCGTAGGCGGCCGTATCGAACGGCTTGACCGATTCCGCCGCACGGGCGGCCACGAGGGTCGCGGGCGTCGGCTCGTTGGAGCCGCGCTTCTTCTTCGGAGCCTGATCCGGCAGGTCGAGATCGGCGAAGGGATCGACCTCGCCCGCTTCGGGCGGGGCCTCCCCATCCGTCCGCTCGGGAGCGGCGGCGGTCTCGGGATCGACCGGTACGGCGTCGCCGAAGAACGGCACGGCGTCACTGCCGCCGGCCGCGTTGGAATAGGCGTGGGGCTGTGCGCCCGGCAGCAAAGCCGGGTCGGGCTTTACCGCCTCGGGATCGACATGGAGCATCTGCGCGATGCGCCGCGTCAGGGTGTTGAACTCCATGGCCTTCAGGAAGCCGACGAGCTTTTGCGGATCGGGCTGCGGCACGCCGAGTTCGTCGAGCGGCACCGGCACCGGCACGCTCTCCTCAAGCGCGACGAGGCGGCGCGAGAGCTTGGCCTGATCGATGTTGGCGAGCAGCATCTCCCGGCGCTTGGGCTGCTTGATCTCGCTGGCCCGCTCCAGGAGCTGCTCCAGGCTCCCGTATTCCTTGATGAGCGCAGCCGCCGTCTTCAGGCCGATGCCGGGCACACCCGGCACGTTGTCGGAGGTGTCGCCGATCAGTGCCAGGGCGTCGCCGATCTGCTCGGGCGCGAGGCCCTCCCACTTGGCGATGATCGCTTCGCGGTCGAGGTTGCGCTCGGGGCGGTAGCCGGGCTTGCCCTTGGCGCCTGACTCGAAATCGTAGAACCGGATCTTGTCCGAGACGAGCTGCATCAGGTCCTTGTCGGAGGACACGATGATGACCTCGGCGCCGCGCGCCTCCGCTTGGCGCGCGTAGGTCGCGATCAGGTCGTCGGCTTCGTAGCGCACCAGCTCGACCGCATGCAGCCCGAAGGCGCGCACGGCGTCGCGCATCAACGGCATCTGCCGCTTGAGGTCGTCCGGCGCGTCGGGGCGGTGGCCCTTGTAGTCGGGGAACAGCTCCTTGCGGAACGAGCCCTCGGACTTGTCGAAAACGATGCCGAGATGGGTCGGCTTCACACCCGCCGCACCCTCCTGAAGGAACTGCGCGATCTTGGTGCAGAACAGGCGCACCGCGCCGGTCGGCAGACCGTCGGAGGGCCGCGTGTTGTACTTCTGGTCCTGATTGATCGACTGGAAGTACGCTCGGAAGATGAAGGACGAGCCGTCAACGAGGATCACCCGGTCATCGGCGCAGACGGGCTTGGCCGGTTGCGGTTGCGTCTCTTCGGTCATCGGTCGAACAGCCATCGGCGAATGGAGGCCCAAAGGCGGGGCCGCCGATCCATAGAGCATTTTCGCCGCTACAGAACATCGCCACGGCGCCGGGAAATGCCGCAGGTCCCCGGTTCTCTGGCCCCCGACGGCCGGCATGGCAGCGAGCCGGTCTTGTACATCGCGAAAGCACTCGAGCCGCGCGAGAGGCGAGACGCTTAAAAAATCGTCGAGCCCAGGTTCTATGTGCGCTCGTGCACCAGGCAGAATCGAGTGGCGGATTTTGCAGCAACACCTTCTCAATCATGAGCTTTTTTTACTGCGCGCAATGTCGCTGCATGAAAGTTCGAGTGCGGTCGGTGCTTTCGAAATATATCGATGGTGCACTGCGACAAACCGGCTATTGTCTCCGAAGAGTTCGGCACCAAATCCCGTTCATCGAAGACGGGCGACAGCCTATCCTGATCGATCGAAAGATCAGGCCAAGTGCATCCGCGCCCGCATGAATAGATATGAGGACCGATCATGACCCATCGCACCAAGATCACCGCTGCCCTCGCTCTGGCCCTCGGCCTGGCCGCGACCCCGAGCTTTGCTCAGGGCATCGCTTCCGACAGCGCCAGCTACAACCGTGACGGCACGCTCAACGTATGGGGCGCACATATCGACCCGGTGCGCGAGCGCGGCGGCCTTCTCGGCGGCGTCGGCAATGTCGTCGGCGGTACGCTTGGCGCCGCCGGTAACATCGTCGGTGGAACCGTGGATGCGGCCGGCAACGTCGTCGGCGGTGTCGTGGGCGGCACGGCCAATGCGGCCGACAGCATCGTCACGGGCTCGGTCCGCCGCCCGGCGGGTTACAGCGCCTATGGCGCACAGCCGGTCGATCGTGCCGGCGCCTACGGCCGCGCCGCCTACTGAGACCAGTCCACTCTTGAAGTTTGACGAAACGGCGGGGCGCGAGCCCCGCCGTTTTCTTGTGCGCGAGGCATCGGAAGCACGGGGAAGCGTCCCGTCGAAGGCCGAGACTCTGACGATCCTGTCGGGCTCGATCGATCAGCAGCAAGGCACCGTGATCGAATAGATCCGGGCCGACGCGTTGCGGACGGATGGCTTCGTGTTCCTGCCTGAGAACACGTTGCAGGCCCTCCGGACGACCACCGAACCGGTCGTCCTTCAAGGGTACGGAAGCGGGCCGTTTGGCGTGTACGACCCGAGCAAGACGAAGAACTGATGGAAGAGGGGCCGCCGTCAGGCGGCCGCCCCCACCGTGTCCGCCATGCGGGCGTCACGCGTGCCGAGCGGCTTCGGCGCGCCGACCGTGGTGTCCTTGGCGGTCTGGTGTTCGAGTTCGGCGTTGAGCTGCGCGCCGAGCAGCACGATCGTGGTCGAGAGCCAGATCCAGGTCATGAAGCCGATCGCGGCGCCGAGCGAGCCGTAAGTCTTGTCGTAGCTGCCGAAGTTCGAGACGTACCACGAGAACAGCAGCGAGCCGGCCAGCCACAGGAAGGCGGCGAACATGCCGCCCGGCGTCACCCAACGCCATCGCGGCGCGTCCCGGCTGGGACCGTAGCGGTAGAGCACGGCGAGCATCAGAATGACGATCACAAACAGAATCGGCCAGCGCAGCAGCGCCAGCCACCATGCGTCGCCCGACAGACCCAGAAACTGAATCGCCACGGGTACCGCGACGATGCCCGCGAGCGCGAGCACGACGAAGAGCAGCGCGCCCGCGGTGAAGGCCAGCGAGACAAGGTTGAGCTTGAAGAAGCCGCGTTGCTCACGCTCGTTGTAAACGAGATTGAGCGCGTCGAAGACGTGTTTCACGCCACCATTGGCGCTCCAGACGGAAAGGGCGATGCCGATGAGGGCGGTCAGCCCCAAGGTCGTATCCCCCTTCTCCGTCAAACGCTTCACCTGCTCGGCGACGATGTCGACGCCCCCCGAGGGAAGGACGCCGCGCAACGCTTCGATCTGGTGGTTGATGGTCGAGACGTCGGCGATCAGCCCGTAGACGGAGACCAGCGCAGCGATGGCGGGGAAGATGGCGAGGAGGACGAAGAAGGTGACGCCCGCCGATACCAGAGTCAGGCGGTTCTCGCCGATATCCCGGTAGGTCCGCTTGAGGACATCCTTCCACCCTTCGACCGGCACCTCCGTCGGCTTGTCGGCGGACCGGCCGCGATCCTGCTCGGTCTGCGCGACCCGGTGGGCGTCGGCGCCCTCATGCGAGGGGGATTCCTTGCGCGCCCCATCGCCGTCCGACGAGCCGCGCGAGTGATCCCCGTCACGGTCCGCTGCGCGATCCGCGGGCTGTGCCGACCGGCGTGGGAGAGCAACGATCCCAAGGAGTGCCGTTGCCAGTGCCATGGTCCACAAAGCCGGGTAGCGGGGGTTGTCCGTCGCGGCAGCGGCGTCGGGAACGACGCGATCGGATGTAGGCATTGCGGGTTTGGCTCCGTCCAGCGCGCGAAGAGGCGGCGCTGACAGCAACCCTTTGGCCCGACTTTCGGTTCACAGGGACGTGAGCCTACGGGCACAAGCGTTTCGCCGCTGCGTATTCGAACGGCGCACTCATGAAAAATTCACATTCTCGCCAAGTTCTCGCCGGAACCGTTAAGATCGGCTCCGGTTGACAGCGCACCGGTCGAACGCGACCGCCTCGCTTCAGGAGCCGTCGATGCCTTCGACCCCGCGCCGCTCCAGACGACGCCTCGCGCTCGTCCTGGCCTCTTCCGCCTTCATCCTCTCCACTGCTGCCGGCGTTCACGCTCAAGAGGGCGGACTTGGCGGCTTATTTCAGCAACTCTTTTCCCCGCAGCGGGCCGCGCCCGCTCCGGTGGTGGCCCCGATTCAGGTTTACGGCGGCGGCGAGGTCAACGAGCGTTATCGCTGGCGCCGGCATCGCAGTACGGCGGATCGGAGCCGGCCGAAGGTGCGTTACGCCGCCCTGCCGAAAGATGACGGTCTCGGGATCAGTGGCAAGCAGCCGGTCGATTCAAAAGCGATCGCCGCCAATCCAACCGCGGCGCTCCTGCGCGACGAGACCCTGCGTCCCGGCGACATCGTGGTCATGCCGGGCGGCCCGAAGGTCTTCAAAGGCCATGACGATCGCGGTCGCGGCGCCAAGGCGGCCCGCCACCGGATGAGCGACTTCGAGGATGTGAAGCACTCGCGCACGATCAATGCGAAAACGCGCAGCCAATTGATGGCGATGATGCTTCCACACGGCGCTATGCCGGCCGAGGAGGCCCGCAAAGTGCTCGCCAAAGCCCGCCGTCTGGCGCCGCAGGAGGCAATCGAGCCGCTGACCCGACAGGCTCGCGCCGAGACCGGCCCGAAACCCACCCGCATCATCAGCCCCTGGCAGATCGCCCGCTAGGGTCCAGGGGAAGCAGCGAGACCCGATCGGGCATCAAACGGCGGTCAAAGGATGATCCACTGCGGCCCGAGAGGGACCTGCTAAGCAGAACCCTCGAGACTCGTGCTGCGGACCATGCACGATGGTGGCGGAGTCGATGGCTTGAGTTGTGAGGGCTGTGCCTACGGCACTTCGTCCGAGCGAACATTCAAGCCACGCCGGGGAGTTCGGCGTTGCCGCCTGAACCGCTCGGTCGCTCTGTCATTCTTGGGAAGGTATGATGGTGGAGCCTAACGGGATCGAACCGATGACCTCTTCCATGCCATGGAAGCGCTCTCCCAGCTGAGCTAAGGCCCCATCATTTTTGCCGTGACCGTTTCCAGTCTCTGGCCTCGCCGGCGGCGCTGAGTGCGTCGGCGATGAGCGGTTCTATACGGAGAGGATCGGCGGGACTCAACCCCCTTTTTTGAGGCGGAGCCGAATTTTTGAGCCGCCTCCTCATCTCCCCGCGGTACTGGCACGAAACGTTGATCGACCAGCCTCAGCCCAACGGCGGATCCTCCTTTGGAACCGCCGAAACTCGGCTAGCACCCCAATCCCGGCTATGCCCGACTACTGCTGAGCCCGAACGACGAAACGCTCCATCAGAAGCCCGAGGGTGAGACTGCCGAAGACCCAGCCGAAGAGATAAAGATAATCGATCTGAACGGGGATCGTCGGGTCGTATCCCAAGCGAACCCATTCGATGATTTGCGTGATCGGATTCCATTTCATATAATAATAAATTTCATCGGGCAAATAGCATGCCATAAAATACACGCCGCTCGACAAATACAAAGTCAGCGTCACCAGGATGTAGCCAAGCACCCAACCCGGGAAGATCGAACAGATACCGACATTGATCGTCCCAACACCGATCCCAAGTGCGATCGCCGTCAAATAACCGGTGATGGCCATCGTCAGGTCGGTGGGAACGGGATCGGCACCAAAGCAGACGAGGACGACACCAACGAGGCAGACGCCCAAGAAGCTACTGACGATCTCGACAAGGATGCGTGCGACGACGGTATCGAAGCGCTTCACTTGCGGGAAGTACGTCAGCGGCTTGTGAATCATATAGCCTTTCATCACCTCGCGGGAGATGTACTGGAAGGCGAGAGCCGGCAATGCGCCCGAGGCGACGAAGACCATCGGATCGTCGCCCATGGGCGACTTGATTCCACGGAATGTCATGGCACCGACGATGATGCCGAGATGCACGCAGGGCCAGAGAACCTGCACGAGGTAGCCCCAGTAGGTTCCGCCGAAGCGGCTGCGCATGTCGCGCAGCATCAAGGCGCTGAGGACGCGCAGGTAGACGTCGAGATGGCTCTGACGGCGCGGCAGAGACGAGGCGTGGGCGTTCATGGTATCCGCCGCAACGGGGCGGTCGCGCCGTTATGCTTGCCTGCAATCGCGACGAAATCGAGGACGGGTCAGGTGTCGCCGCGGCGGCCCGCCCCGTCCGTGCGCGAAGCGATGCGGTAGAAGGCCGCCAGAACCAGCAGGAAGACGATGGGGCCGAGCCACGGCCCTGCCCCGCCCAGCGCATCGGCCGCGAAGGCGAGAGAACCGCCGCGTCCGCTCAGCGTGTCGGCGGCGGCGAGCAGGACGCCGACGACACTCTCGCCCACGAGGAAGCCCGAGGCAAGCAGCACGCCGCGGCGGCGGCCTCCGGCCCGCGCCGCCTCGCCCGCCTGGCGCAGCCGATGCTCGGCGAGGCGTCCGACGAGGCCGCCGCAGGCGATCGTCACCACCACTTCCAGCGGCAGGTACATGCCGATGCCGACGGTGAGCGCCGGGAAGGAACGGCCGCTGCGGCGCAGACGCGCCTCCACCGCAACGAGGATCGCTCCGAGGCCGGCCCCCGTCGCCACCATCGACCAGGGCAACTCGTTGCGCACGATGCCGCCGGCGATCTGCGTCATCAGCGCGGCCTGGGGCGCTGGAAGGGCGGCCGCCTCGTCCATCCCCTCCCGCGGCAGGGCACCGACGAAACCGTAGGCGTTGTAGAGCAGGTCGAGCAGTGGTGCGATCACCAGGGCGCCAACTGCGACGCCCGCCGCCAGCGCCACCTGCTGGCGCCACGGCGTGGCATCGACGAGTTGGCCGGTCTTGAGATCCTGAAGGTTGTCGTTGGCGATCGAAGCGGTCGTGACGACGATGGCCGACAGGAGCAGGACGGCAGCGACGACGAAGCGCTCGCCCTCCGGCCCGGCAGAGCGGCCGAGCAGCAGCGGGAGCAGTAGGGCGGCGAGGAGCGTCGTCAGGATACCGATGCCGGAGATCGGGCTGGAGGACGAGCCGAGAAGGCCCGCGAGATAGCCGCAGGCGGCCGCCATCAGGAAGCCGAAGCCGACCGTGAAGACGGTGGCGACTGCGACCAGCGCGAAACGCAGACCACCCAGCTCGGCCTCCGCGCTGAAATGGAAGAACAGCCAAGCCAGGGGCAGCGCGAGCAGGAGCGAGCTGCCCGCAACCCAGGTGATCGGCAGGTCGCGCTCTTGGCGCGGCAACTGGCGCAAAGCCTTCCCGCCACCCTGCGCCGCACCGAAGGCGGAACGGACGCTTCCCAGGATCGAGCGGCCGAGGGAGGCGACCGTCCAGATCGCGCCGACGGCGATGATGCCGGCGCCGATGAGCCGGACCTTCTCCGACCAGACCGCTCTCGCCGTCGCCTCCGCCGAGCCGGAGCCGGCCCCGTCACCGAAGGCTGTGAGCAGCGGCACCGCGGCGCCCCAGGCCAAGGCGACGCCGGCCAGAAGGGCGAGGCAGGCGCCGAGCCCGACGAGATAGCCCACCCCGACCAAGGCGGGGGAGAAGCCCGTGGCGAGCCGGAACAGGGCCGGCCCCGCGGCAAGGGTGGTGTGGAGGCCCTCAGTGAGGAGGCGCAAGCCGGTGGTGGCGAACCCGATCAGCCCGCCCGCTCCCGCCGCGCCCAGCAGGATGCGCAGACCGCCCCGGTCGCCGGCCTCACCCGCATGCAGCACTTCGGCCGCGGCAGTGCCCTCGGGATACGGAAGCCCGGCGCCCATCACCAGGGCGCGGCGGAGGGGGATCGAGTAGACGAGGCCGATCAGGCCGCCGATCAGGCAGACGGCCGTCGTCTGCCAGAACGGGAAACCGTGCCAGTGGCCGATCAGCACGAGGCCCGGCAGGACGAGGATGACGTTGCACAGCGTGCCGGCTGCCGACCCCTGGGTCTGGACGATGTTGTTCTCGAGGATACCGGAGCCACCGAACAGGCGCAGCAACCCCATCGACAGCATCGCCGCGGGAATCGAGGTCGAGAAGGTCACGCCCGTCTTCAGCCCCATATAGAGGTTGGCGGTCATGAACACGACGGTGATCACCGCCCCGAGCAGAAGCCCGCGCAGGGTGAGTTCGGCGGCATGACGAGGGTGAGTCCCGCCGGCCTCGCCGTGCGGGGGTGAGCGTTCGTCGGATCGTGCGTCCACGGGCAGGCGTCTCCGGTGCCGCCCCGCGGCTCGGGACGTCGACATTTTGTTGGGAACCCAACGGGCCCCTCGTCCGATCCCCCGTGGTGACGCGGCGGCGGCCAAGCTTGGGGCCGCTGCTCATCGGCGCGCGAACCCGCGGGCCTTACCTGCTGCAAGGAGAGAACCACGGATGAGCCGACCGGTGCGCCATGAGATCCCGCCGCGCTCGGGGGTGGCCTTTACCCTGGATCGCGGCCAGCGCCTCACCGTGATCGACCCCCAGGGCGAGCAGGTGGCCGACCTCGTGGCCTTCCGCCGAGACGATCTCGATGAGGTGATCTCCTCGGGCCGCACCATCGACTACGCCTCGCGCATCTTCCTGACGACGGGCGACCCGATCTACTCCAACCGCTCCAACGTGCTCCTGCGCATCGTGGAGGACACGGTGGGCCGGCACGACTTCCTGCTCACGCCCTGTTCGGCCGACACCTTCCGGATCATCTACGGCGACGAACACCCCCACCGGGGCTGTTTCGGCAACCTCGCCGAAGCGCTGGCGCCCTACGGGATCGAGCCGGACCGCATCCCGGTCGCCTTCAACGTGTTCATGCATGTCACCGTCGATGGGCTGAGCGGCGAGATCGCGGTGCGCCCGCCGCTCAGCCAGGCCGGCGACCGGGTGAGTTTCGTGGCCGAGACCGACCTTGTCGTCGGCCTGACGGCCTGCTCGGCCCTGCAGTCGAACAACTTCTCCTTCAAGCCGATCCATTACGAGATCGAATCTTGAGGCTCCGCGGCGAAGACACGGTCACCAGCCGATAGAATACTGCGCTACGATGCCGCGGCGGATCAAGACAATACATAGATGAAACCGGCATCGTAGCCCTCTGGTTATCCCCAGACCCGGCGGAACAATGGGCACAGACTGAGGTTCCCCCGCGCAGTTCACCTTCTCCGAGGGTTGGCGGACTGCATCACGGTCGCCTTCTCTCCCACGATCTTCACCGTACCGGGTCGATAGGCTCGGTCGCGTCGTTCGTTTGCCTGCGTTCCACGAGGTGTCATGCTGCTGCCTACCGACGACACCGGCCATCCGCTCGCTGAGCGTTTCCGGCACTTCATTCGCCAACAGCCCTTCCCTTGTGTCGGCGCCAAATCCGCTCTGTCCCGTGGCCAGCTGAAGGTTCTGGTCGCTCGAGACGTCGCCTCAGACAGTGACGACGCGCGGATCTATCCGGCGCTGCTGGCCTTCATCTGCCGCTATCGCGCCCGGCGCGACCAGTTCCAGAGCTTTGCCGTCGTGTTCGAAGGCCCGCACCACCTCTCCGAGGAGGCGTTCGAGGCTGCACTCTGGCGGCGGATGCAGTCGCTGTCCGACCGCGACAGCGAGCTGGGACATGCCCAGGATCCGCGCGTGTCGGCCAACCCGGAAGACACGCATTTCTCGATGAGCCTCGGGGGCGAGGGCTTCTTCATCGTCGGGCTGCATCCCGGTGCGAGCCGCAAGGCGCGCCGCTTCGAACACCCGGTTCTGGTGTTCAACCTGCACGACCAATTCGAGCGCCTGCGGGCCGAGGGGCGCTACGACCGGCTACGCGATTCGATCGTCGAGCGGGACGTGGCCTGGACCGGATCGGTCAACCCGATGCTCGCGCAGCACGGTGAGCGCTCCGCAGCCCGGCAATTCAGCGGACGCGCCGTGCCGGACGATTGGGTCTGCCCCTACCACCGTCAGGAGGGAGCGGTGGAATGGGATGCGCAGCAGGTCGCGGCGGATCTGCGCTCCGGCGCCTTCCTCGCCGGACAGATGGAGGGTTGAGGATGACGATGGCCGACGCTGCATCGCATCCCGCGACCTCCCAGGAGCCGGACGCCCGCCATGAGGACCGCGAGGACGCGCTCCTCGCCCTCGCTCGCGCGGTGCGGGACACCGGCTACCGGTTCACCACCGTCACGCCGGCCACCCACGCCCGGGTGAACGCCCGGCCCGAGAACGCCCTCGCGCGATCGCTACGGGACGTGCTGGGCTGGAGCCGCCCGTTTCGCGACGGCCTGATCCCGGCGGAACTGACCGACCTGATGGAGCGGGCGGGCGTGCTACACCGTTCGGAGGGGCCGGACGGTTCTCTCCTGAAGGCGGGGATTCGTCTGTCGAGCCTCGATGACACGCTGTTTCTTCACGCGGCCTACCCGCCGCTCGCGGCGGATGCCGTGTTCTTCGGCCCCGACACCATGCGCTTCGCCGAGGCCGTCCTTGCGCATCTCGAAGAGCGGGCCAGGGCCGGGCACCCGGCGCCGCGGCGGGCGGCCGATATCGGCTGCGGATCGGGCGCGGCGGGCATCCTCGTCGCCAAGCGGTTGCCGGAAGCCGAAGTCGTCCTCGTCGACATCAACCCGGCGGCCCTTCGCGCCGCGCGCATCAATGCCCGGCTCGCGGGCGTCGGCAACGTGCGCCCCGTTCATAGCGACATGCTGAGCAACGTCGAGGGATCGTTCGATCTCATCGTCTCGAACCCGCCCTTCATGGTGGATTCCGGCGGGCGGGCCTATCGGCATGGCGGCGGACCGCTCGGGGCCGGGTTGTCGCTGCGCGTGGTCGAGGCGGCGACCGAGCGATTGGCGCCGGGCGGCAGCCTTGTCCTGTTCACCGGCTCGGCCATCGTCGAAGGCCATGACGGCTTCCGGGAGGAGGCCAGCGCGATCTGCGCGCGGGCCGGTCTCGAGGTCACGTACCGCGAGTTCGATCCGGACGAATACGGCGAGGAACTCGACGATCCGGGCTACGCGGCAGCCGAGCGTATCGCGCTCGTGGTTCTCACCGCCACCCGCCCGACCGGACCGCGATGAGCGCGGCAGAGGCAGTGGCCAGCGAGCGTGCCGAGTTCCTTCGGGACGCGCTCGCTGGCCTGTCGGGTGAGGTGAAGACCCTGCCCGGCAAATACCTCTGGGACGAGACCGGCTCGGATCTGTTCGACCGGATCTGCGCCCATCCGGACTACTACCCGACAAAGCGGGAAATGGCGCTTCTGCCGCGGGTCGCGGCAGAGGTGGCAGCCCTCGTCGGCCCGGGCGTCAGTGTCGTGGAATTCGGCAGCGGCGCGAGCCGGAAGATCAGAACCCTGCTCGACGCCCTGGAGGCGCCGGCCGCCTACCTCGCCCTCGACATCTCGGGAGCCTATCTCGAAGCAGCGATCGCCCGCCTCGCCCCGGATTATCCGGCCGTGCCGATGATTCCGGTCTGCGCCGATTACTCGAAGCCGATCCGCCTGCCGCCGGGGGCCGCCGCCCCGCCGATCCTCGGCTTCTTTCCCGGCACCAGCATCGGCAACTTCACGCCGGAGCAGGCGGAGGGCTTCCTCGCGCGGGCGCGGGAGACGCTGGGGCCAAGCCACTTCCTGGTCGGGGCCGACCCGACACACGACCCGGCCCGCTTACGCCGCGCCTACGGGGAGGCGGGCGGGCTGATGCCGGCGCTACACCTCAACCTCATCGAGCGGATGAACCGGGAACTGGGTAGCGATTTCGACCGGAGCAACTTCCGCCACGAGGTACGGCTCGCCGACGACCCGTTCCGGGTGGAGGCCCATCTCGTGGCAACCCGGCCCGGCGCCTACCGGCTCGGCGATCGGACGATCCGCTTCGCGGCCAGCGAGAGCATCCGCACCGACACCTCCCACAAATACGCGCCGGACACGTTTCGGGCCCTGGCCTCGGCGCAGGGCTGGGAGCCGGTCCGCCTTTGGGTCGATGAGGATAGCGGCTTCAGTCTTCACCTGTTCCAGGCGCGATAGGCCCAAGCCGCTCAGGCACGGGCCGGCGCGTCGGCGAGATAGGTCAGGAGCGCGAGCCAAGTCGGCAGGCAGTGACGCCGCCGGTCGTAGCGGTCGATCACCGTCCGCCGGGCCGCCTCCCGCAGGGGCCGCCACCGTTCTGGCGTGCGGCAGGCGTCGATGAGCGCTTCCGCCAAGGCGTCAGCGTCGAAGAAATCGCGGACGATCCCATTCACGCCGTCCCGCACCACCTCCCGCACCGGCGCGGTGTCCGAGGCGATCACGAGGCACTCGCACGCCATCGCCTTCAGGAAGACCCGCGAGAGCGAGAAGGGATAAGTGTAGGCGACATGCGCCGTGGCCACGGAGAGGGCGGCCACCATCTCCCCGTGCGTGAGCCGCGGGAGGAAGTGGAGGCGATCGAGATCGAGCCGGCCGTCCAGCTCGGCCAGCAGGCGTTCCTTCCACGTCTGTGATTGGGCTCCCTTTGCCACGCCATTCCCGCGCCCGTCGCTTCCGACCACCAAAATCTCGGCCTGGGGCACGGCTTCGAGCAGCGCCGGTAGGGCACGCATGAAGGTCGGGAAGCCGCGCAAAGGCTCCAATTGCCGAGCGATGAAGGTGATGACCGGCCAGGCCTTGGTCAGCTTGCGCCCGTTCGGTAGATGCACGACGGCATGGGGATCGTAGCGCACCTCGTCCGTGTCGATGCCTTCGTGAATCACGCTGGCCTGCGCCCGCAAGCCCGACGGCAGCAGGCTGCGCTGGAACTCCGTCGGGCAGACCAGTCGCTCGGCCTCGGCATAGGCCATGGCCAATGCCGCGTTCCCGGCGCGGTCGCGCACGCGGTCTTCGAGGTTGGGCGGGCGCGTCCACTCGGAATCGAAGCCGAGCGCATCTCCGTCCGCCCGGTAATACGGCGCGTAGGCGAGCCGACGCGCCCGCGGAAAGACTTGGTTGAGCAGCAGCGATTCCCCGCGCCCCGGATGCCCGACGATGACGGCCGGGTCGAAGCCGTGCTTGCGCAGGTCGAGCGCGCATCGCAGGGCGGCGGTGGCGTTGATGAACGCCGCTTCGGTCGGATGGGCCAGCGGGAACAGGCCCGGCGTCACCTTTCGCCCCGGACGCCACCGCAGGATCGGCAAGCCGGCCAAGCCCGGTGCCGCCTCTCCGGCGATGGCCGCGCAGCGATGCCCTCGATCCATCAGCGCCTCGGCGAGAAAGCCGAACGGGCCTGGGAAATGGTCGTGAACGAACAGAAAATCCGTCATTCCGGTGCGCCGGTACCCTCTCGTCCAACCGGCGCAACGCAGCGGGCGCTGACATGCGCCTTCTTCTGCACCAAAGGGTTGAGCGGCTCAGCCGGGGCAATTCATCCGCGTCGGCGCTTCGCCTATGCAAAAAATCTGCTTCGGACGATGGCGCTTCATCGCGGAAGCGGATGCCGCAGCCGATCAAGCGCGGCCTAGCTCGCGTTGCAACGGCGCTGCGCCCGTGCGGCAAAGCGCGGCGGCGCGAATTTTGGGACGTACAGTCAATGCGTCGAGATCGTTCGTGGTTAGCTTCCGGGGCCAGTCAGACAGACGTCACCGCGAAGAATGACCATGTGTGGAAAAGAAACCGTCCAGTACGGACGTCCTCGGCGCCGCCGGCACGAGGCCTGGATCTACCGGCGCTCGACGCGCATCGTGCCGCTGTTGCTTCGCGGGAAAGAGAAGACCGATCGGGCCGGAGATACGAGGCTTCAGCCCAGCGACAACGACAGTGCAGCGGCACGGGACGCCTCGAACCGGTACGAGCTGCGCGATCGGCACGCGTCGCTCGCATCGCGGTGAACCGCACGGCGGGGCCCAAGGCCCCTCCCCTCCGGCGCGACAGGCGTCAGCGCGGCTCCCTCCGCGCCTTCGCCCAGGCGGCAAACAGGTAGCCGACACCGCTCAACCCCAGGATGCCGGCGATAATGCCGAGCCAGATCAACCCACCTTCCATGTCATTCCCCGCTCATGCCTGAACGAGGAACGCGGACAGGGCCTCCGGTTTCAGTTTTCGCCTGACCGGACGATGCGGTTCGTTGGCACGACTCTGGCGCGGGATATTCAGGCGCGGACCATGCATCGATCGCGGAAGAGCTTCGAGACCGAGGTGTTCCGTCGGAAACGCTGATTCCGAGCCGGCCGGCACTGATGCGCCCGCCTCTGAACCATCCTGCGCCCGGATTGGTGGGCGGTGACGGGCTCGAACCGCCGACCCTCTCCGTGTAAAGGAGACGCTCTACCAACTGAGCTAACCGCCCGATCCGGCGCCGCGAAGCGTTACGGAAGGGATTGCGGCTGCGCAAGGCCGGGCTCGCCCTCCTCCCCCGATCCACGCACGAAAAAGCCCCCGGAGCGGCGCTCCGGGGGCTTCGTTCGATACGAGCGAGAGGATTAGTGGGCGATGACCGCCGCGCCGTCCTCATCCCGCTTCGGCGTCTTGGCCGGGAGGGGCTCGTCCCACTCGATGGGCTCAGGCTGACGCACGAGGGCGTGCTGCAGCACCTGATCCATCCGCGAGACGGGGATGATCTCCAGACCGTTCTTCACGCTGTCGGGCACCTCGGCGATGTCCTTGGCGTTCTCTTCCGGGATCATCACCGTCTTGATGCCGCCGCGGAGTGCGGCGAGCAGCTTCTCCTTCAGACCGCCGATCGGCAGGACGCGACCGCGCAGGGTCACCTCGCCGGTCATCGCCACATCGCGGCGCACCGGGATGCCGGTGAGCGTCGAGATGATCGCGGTGGCCATGGCGATACCGGCCGACGGACCGTCCTTCGGGGTCGCCCCCTCTGGAACGTGGACGTGGATGTCCCGACGCTCGAACAGCGGCGGCTCGATGCCGAAATCGATGGCCCGCGAGCGGACGTAGGACGCCGCCGCCGAGATCGACTCCTTCATCACGTCGCGCAGGTTGCCCGTGACCGTCATCTTGCCCTTGCCGGGCATCATGACGCCCTCGATGGTCAGCAACTCGCCGCCCACCTCGGTCCAGGCCAGACCCGTGACCACACCGACCTGATCGTCCGCGTCGATCTCGCCGTAGCGGAACTTCGGCGGGCCGAGGAATTCCGGCAGCGTCTCGGGGTTGGCCTCGACCTGTTTCACCTTGGTGATCAGGATCTCCTTCACCGCCTTACGGATCAGGTTGGAGATCTCGCGCTCCAGGTTGCGGACGCCCGCCTCCCGCGTGTAGCGGCGGATGAGCATCATCAGGCCGTCATCGGTGATCGACCACTCGTCGGGGGTGAGCCCGTGCTTCTTGACCGCCTCGGGGATCAGGTGGCGGCGGGCAATCTGGAGCTTCTCCTCCTCGGTGTAGCCGGCGATACGGATCACCTCCATCCGGTCCATGAGCGGGCCGGGGATGTTGAGCGTGTTCGCCGTCGTCACGAACATCACGTTCGACAGGTCGTAATCGACCTCGAGGTAATGGTCGTTGAAGGTGGCGTTCTGCTCGGGATCGAGAACCTCGAGGAGCGCCGCGGACGGATCGCCGCGGAAGTCCATGCCCATCTTGTCGATCTCGTCGAGCAGGATGAGCGGGTTCGAGGTCTTGGCCTTCCGCATCGACTGGACGATCTTGCCGGGCATCGAGCCGATATAGGTCCGGCGGTGACCGCGGATCTCGGCCTCGTCACGCACGCCGCCGAGCGACATCCGAACGAATTCGCGGCCCGTGGCCTTGGCGATCGACTTGCCGAGCGAGGTCTTGCCGACGCCGGGCGGGCCGACGAGGCAGAGGATCGGGCCGGTGAGCTTGTTCGCCCGCTGCTGCACGGCGAGGTACTCGACGATCCGGTCCTTGACCTTGTCGAGGCCGAAGTGATCCGAGTCGAGGACCTGTTGGGCCCCGAGCAGATCCTTCTTGATCTTCGAGCGCTTGCCCCACGGGATGCCGAGCATCCAGTCGAGGTAGTTGCGCACGACCGTGGCCTCGGCCGACATCGGCGACATCTGCCGCAGCTTCTTCAGCTCGGCGGTGGCCTTCTCGCGGGCCTCCTTCGTCAGTTTGGTCTTCTCGATCTTGTCTTCCAGTTCGGCCAGCTCATCGCGACCGTCCTCGTCGCCGAGCTCCTTCTGGATCGCCTTCATCTGCTCGTTGAGGTAGTACTCGCGCTGGGTCTTCTCCATCTGCCGCTTGACGCGGGTGCGGATGCGCTTCTCCACCTGCAACACGGAGATCTCGCTCTCCATCAGCGACAGCACGCGCTCGAGGCGCTGCGCCACCGTGGGGATTTCGAGGATCGCCTGCTTGTCGGCGATCTTAACCGCGAGGTGCGAGCCGACGGTGTCGGCGAGCTTGGACGGCTCGTCGATCTGCGTGACGGCGGAGACGACCTCGGGGGAGATCTTCTTGTTGAGCTTCACGTAGTTCTCGAACTCGGAGATCACCGAGCGGGCGAGCGCCTCGGCCTCGACGCGGTCGCCGAGGTCATCGGTGAGCGTGAGAGCCTGCGCCTCGTAATACTCGTCCGAGCGCACGAAGGACTCGATCTGCGCACGGCCGGCGCCCTCGACCAACACCTTCACGGTGCCGTCGGGCAGCTTGAGGAGCTGCAGCACGGAGGCGAGCGTACCGATCGTGTAGATCGCGTCGGTGGCCGGATCGTCGTCGCTGGCATTGATCTGCGTCGCGAGCAGGATGTGACGGTCCGAGCGCACAGCCTCTTCGAGCGCGCGGATCGACTTCTCGCGGCCCACGAACAGGGGCACGATCATGTGCGGAAAGACGACGATGTCGCGCAGCGGCAGGACGGCGTAGGAGCCCGTCGAACCGGGAACGACCGGCTGGCGCGATTTCGACTGGGTCATGGGTTCTTCCCTTATGTGTTGACGCCGGGCAGTCGCTCCTCAACGGCGAGCAAGCATCTTGCCAGGTGCCGACCGGGCCGCGAAGGGTCGGAAGCGGATAATCAGTTTGCGGCTGGTGGCGCGGGCCCGACCTTTCGGGGGATGAAGCGTGGAGCCCTGCGTTGAGCCTGAAATGGTCGTTGCGGGGGGCGCTTTCAAGCGCGGGCGTCCCCCGGAACGAAAAAGGGCCGCCGGCTTAAAAACCGTGCGGCCCCGGATGTTTGCCGGTCAGGCGCTGACGCTGGCCGGGGCTTCCTTGTTGCGGTCACCGTGGATGAAAAGCGGCCTGGATTTGCCCTCGACCACCTCCGGGCCGATGACCACCTGCTCGACGGATTCGAGACCGGGCAGGTCGTACATCGTGTCGAGGAGGATGGTCTCCAAGATCGACCGAAGGCCGCGGGCGCCGGTCTTGCGCTCGATGGCCTTGCGGGCGACGAGGCTGAGCGCCTCGTCCTGGAAGGTCAGCTCGACGTTCTCCATCTCGAACAGTCGCTGGTACTGCTTGACCAGCGCGTTCTTGGGCTCCTGCAGGATCTTCTTGAGGGCCTCCTCATCGAGATCCTCCAGCGTCGCCAGAACCGGCAGACGGCCGACGAATTCCGGGATCAGGCCGAACTTCAGCAGATCCTCGGGCTCGACCGAGCGGAACACCTCGCCGGTGCGGCGATCGTCGGGCGCCTGGACGCTGGCGCCGAAGCCGATCGAGGTCCCCTTGCCGCGCTGGGAGATGATGCGCTCCAGCCCGGCGAAGGCACCGCCGCAGATGAACAGGATGTTCGTGGTGTCGACCTGCAGGAACTCCTGCTGCGGGTGCTTGCGGCCGCCCTGCGGAGGCACGGAGGCAACGGTGCCTTCCATGATCTTCAGGAGCGCCTGCTGCACGCCCTCGCCCGAGACGTCGCGGGTGATCGAGGGATTGTCCGACTTGCGGGAGATCTTGTCGATCTCGTCGATGTAGACGATGCCGCGCTGCGCCCGCTCGACGTTGTAGTCGGAGGCCTGGAGCAGCTTGAGGATGATGTTCTCGACGTCCTCACCGACATAGCCCGCTTCGGTCAGCGTGGTGGCGTCGGCCATGGTGAACGGCACGTCGAGGATGCGGGCGAGCGTCTGCGCGAGCAGCGTCTTGCCCGAGCCCGTCGGCCCGATCAGCATGATGTTGGACTTGGCCAATTCGACGTCGTTGTGCTTCGTCGCATGGGCCAGCCGCTTGTAGTGGTTGTGCACGGCGACCGAGAGGACCTTCTTGGCGAAGTCCTGGCCGATGACGTAGTCGTCGAGGACGCGCCGGATCTCCTTCGGGGTCGGCACCCCGTCGCGGGACTTCACCAGCGAGGACTTCGATTCCTCGCGGATGATATCCATGCACAGCTCGACGCACTCGTCGCAGATGAACACCGTCGGGCCCGCAATCAGCTTGCGAACCTCGTGCTGGCTCTTGCCGCAGAACGAGCAGTACAGCGTGCTCTTCGAGTCGTTGCCGCCTGTCTTGCTCATGTCGGTCTCCGGTTCGCGGGCGCGGCCCCAGCCAGGAGGACACGCGCGTCGTTCATACGATGTAAGCGCATCCGCCTAAAGAAACAGTCACACAGGGCGGATGCGTCGGGATTGAGGCACTGTCATCCCGATGCAATCATGCAGCCGGCTCGGGATCAACCGGCCTCTCGGCTGGGGCGGGCGCCCAAAAGACGCATGACCCGACAAGGTCGGGCCAGCGGGCCCCGGGCGCCTCAGGTATCTCGTCCTAATCAGGCAGCGGCCGGCTCGGGACGCTTGTGCAGGATGTCGTCGATCAGGCCGAACTCCTTGGCCGCGTCGGCGGTCATGAAGTTGTCGCGCTCGAGCGCCTGATGGATCGTCTCGTACTCGCGGCCGGTATGCTTCACGTAGATCTCGTTCAGGCGCTTCTTGAGTGCCTCGATCTCGCGGGCATGGATCAGGATGTCGGTGGCCTGACCCTGGAAGCCGCCGGAGGGCTGGTGCACCATGATCCGGGCGTTCGGCAGGGCGAAGCGGTGGCCGGCCTCGCCCGCGGCCAGCAGGAGCGAGCCCATCGACGCGGCCTGGCCGACGCAGAGCGTCGTGACGGGGCAGCGGATGAACTGCATCGTGTCGTAGATCGACAGGCCCGAGGTCACCACGCCACCGGGCGAGTTGATGTAGAAGGAGATTTCCTTCTTCGGGTTCTCGGCTTCCAGGAACAGGAGCTGGGCGACGATCAGCGACGCGCCCTGGTCCTCGACGGGGCCGGTGAGGAAGATGATCCGCTCGCGCAGAAGCCGCGAGTAGATGTCGAACGCGCGTTCGCCGCGGCTCGACTGCTCGACCACCATGGGCACGAGCGAGTTGTGGAAGTAATCGACCGGATCTCTCATTTCAGCCCTCGGCTCCGGGTCCGGCCCCGGGGCGAATCGCCCGAGGCCGGATGGTTACAGCGAACACGGCAAGCGTTAACGCCGCCTGATCTCAAAGATCGCCGCCCGCCGCGGAGCCGGTGGGTCGGCGATCAGCCGGCAGCCTTGTCGGCCGCCGCCTCGTTGTTGGACTCGCTCGGCTTCTCGTCCGTCGCGGCCCCGCCGGTCACGGCGTCGGCCTCGTCGTCTTCGGCGAAGAGCGCCTCCTTGGAGACGGGTTCCTCGACGACTTGGACCTGACCGAGGACATGGTCGACGACCTTCTCCTCGAACAGCGGCGCGCGAAGCTCGGCGAGCGCCTGCGGATTGTTGCGGTAGAAGTCGTAGACCTGCTTCTCCTGACCCGGGAACTGCCGGATCCGGGCGAACAGGGCCTGATTGACCTCGTCATCCGAGACCTTGATATCGGCGGTCTCGCCGACTTGCGCAAGCACCAGACCGAGCCGCACGCGGCGCTCGGCGATCTTGCGGTACTCCGCCTGCGAAGCCTCCTCGGTCGTGCCCTCGTCCTCGAAGGTCTTACCGCGGGTCTTCAGGTCCTGCTCGACCTGCGCCCACACGGCGGCGAACTCCTGGTGAACGAGGCTCGGGGGCAGGTCGAAGGCGTACTTGCCGTCGAGCGCGTCGAGCAGTTCCTTCTTGAGCTTGCGCCGGGACTGGGCCTCGTAATCGGAGCCGACGGCCTTGGAGACGGCCTCCTTCAGCTTCTCGAGGTCGTCCATGCCGAAGCGCTTGGCGAGCTCGTCGTCGATCTTGGTCTCGCCGGGGGCGGCGACGGCCTTCACGGTCACGTCGAACTCGGCGTCCTTACCGGCGAGCTGCTCGGCCTGGTAATCGGCCGGGAAGGCGACCTTCACGAGGCGGCTGTCGCCGACCTTGGCGCCGACGAGCTGGTCCTCGAAGCCGGGGATGAAGGTGTTGGAGCCGAGTTCCAGATCGACGTCCTCGCCCTTGCCGCCCTCGAACTCGGTGCCGTCGATGCGGCCGACGAAGTCGATGGTGACACGGTCGCCGGACTGCGCCTCGGCGCCCTCCTCGCGCGGCTCGAAGGAGCGGCTGTCCTTGGCCATCCGCTCGAGCGTCTCGTTGACCTCCTCGTCGGAGGGCTTGAGCACGAGCTTCTTGATCGAGACGTCGGAGAGGTCGGCCAGTTCGAAGCTCGGCAGCACCTCGAGCTTCACCTTGAAGGCGAGGTCGCCCTTGGCATCGAGCGCGCGCTCGATGATGGTCTGCTCCTCGTCCTTCGGGAACTCGATCTGCGGCTCGAGCGCGAGGCGCAGGCCCTTGTCGGTGACGATCTGCTGGTTGGCCTCGTTGACGGCGTTCTGCAGCACGTCGGCCATCACCGACTTGCCGTAGACCTTGCGCAGATGCGCGACCGGCACCTTGCCGGGGCGGAAGCCCTTGATCTGGACCTTGCCCTTGATGTTCGAGAGCTCGGTGTTGAGGCGATCCTCAAGCTCGTTCGCGGGGAGGAGCACCTGAAACTCGCGCTTCAGCCCCTCGGAGGTCGTCTCGGTCACCTGCATCGTCGTTCGTCCGCTGTTTTCTAAAACCGCAATCTCGTCTTCGCGTGTCGCTGCGCCAGGGAAGCCCCATAGGGAAGCTCCTTGCGGAAGCTCCGGCGGGAACCGTTCGGGTTCCTGACGCCGATACGGACATGGTGCGGGCGGAGGGGCTCGAACCCCCACGTCTTGCGACACTGGAACCTAAATCCAGCGCGTCTACCAGTTCCGCCACGCCCGCAAGCGCCATCGACACGAGCCCGGATACCGGGCCGTCGAAGCGCGCGTCTATAGCACGCGCACCTGAGCCCGCAGCAAAAAACTTGCGGGGCGCCGCGTGCGGTGGCGGGCCGGACGAAGCCTGTCTACAACGCGAGCCCGACCGAACGACGACGCGAGACGCCATGCGAAATCCCGACCCGACGGCCGAGCCCACGCCGGGATCGTTCTCACGGCGCGAACTGTTCGCGGGCAGCGCCGCCCTCGCCCTGATGCCGCGGACGGCCGCGGCCCAAGCGCCGGCCGGGAAGGCCCCGCCCTCGGAGCCGAAATCGATCAAGGCGGCACCGGCCACGCTCCGCCTGAAGCCCGGGCCCGCACCCGAGACCGCCGTATGGCGTCTCGGCGAAGCGGAGGCGCCGATCCTGCGGGTCAAGCTCGGCGAGGCAATCCGCCTGCGCGTCGAGAACGGGACCGACAAGCCGCTCTCGCTCCACTGGCACGGGGTGCGGATCGTCAACGCCATGGACGGCGTCGGCGGCGTCACCCAGGAGCCGATCAAGCCGGGGGCGAGCTTCACCTACGACTTCACGCCCCCGGATGCCGGCAGCTTCCTGATCCGCGCGCTCGTCGTCGGCGGGTCGAGCGAGCCGTCGGGCCGGGGCATCGCCGGCATGCTGATCGTGGACGAGCCCTCCCCGCCCCCGGTCGATGCGGACCTCGCCCTGCTCGTGCAGGATTGGCGGCTCGACGAGGCCGGCGCGCTTCAACCCTTCGGGCAGGTCGCCTTCGCCGCGGCGGCCGGGCGGCTCGGCAGCGTCGTGACGCTCAACGGACGGCCGATCCCGCTCGTACTTGACGCGCGGCCGGGCAGCCGTCTGCGCCTGCGGCTCGCCAATGCCTGCAACGCGCGCAGCCTGCGCATCCGCTTCGACGGGCTGAAGGCTTATGTCGCGGCGGTGGACGGGCAGCCGACGGACACGTTCGAGCCGTTGAAGGCGACGCTCCCCTTCGCGCCGGGCACGCGCTACGATCTGCTCCTCGATCTCCCGGCGCAGGCGGGACCGGCCGGCACCATCACCGCGCTGGTCGGGCAAGGCCTGCCGCTGGCGACCCTGACCGCCGTCGGCGAGCCGGTGGCGCAAACCGGCCGCGCCGTGATCGGCTCGATCCCCGAGAACAAGCGCCTGCCGGCCGAGATCCGGTTGCAAAGCGCGCTTCGCCGCGAACTCGTGCTGACGGGCGGCGTGCGGCCCGACAAGGCGAAGCCCGGCGCCGAGACGCCCTATGCCGGCGATCCCGCCAAGATCTGGCAGATCAACGGCGCGAGCGGGACGGCGGGGGCGCCCCCCCTGTTCTCGGTCAAGCGCGGCGGGGTCGTGGTATTGTCGATCCGCAACGACACCGGCTTCATCCAGAGCCTGCACTTGCACGGCCACGTCTTCCGCCTGCTGCACCAGCTCGATGATGGCTGGGAGCCCTACTGGCTCGACACCGTGCAGATCCCGGAAGGCAAAAGCGCCCAGATTGCCTTCGTCGCGGACAATCCCGGCCGCTGGCTGCTTAGCGCGACCGTGCTGGAGCGGTTCGACACGGGGCTGTGGACGAGCTTCGAGGTGAGTTGAACGCCCTTAGAGCATCATCCCGAAAGGTGGCCTCCGGCTTTCGGAAAAAGATGATGCAAAACGAAAGCCTAGAGCATCGTCCTGGATATCAAATCCAGGACGATGCTCTAGCGGGGCGGCGGGAAGGTCCAGAAGAACTCGCCCGAGCGTCCGCCCTGGAGCGAGGCCTGCCGGGTGAGGAAGCGGCACTCCGCCGCGAGGGCGGCCTCGCTCCAGCCGGTGCAGGACAGCATCTTCAGGGAGACCGGGTCGTATTCGAGGCGGTGCTCGGGGGGGCGAGCGCACCATCAGGCCCGATGGCAGGACCAGGCTAGGCCACGCCGACCTGCGGCATCAGCCCGTGCGCGCAGGGCGAGACGATCCAGTCGAGGGCGATGATGGGCGGGCGCCGCTCGGTGTGCAGCCAGTCGGTTTCGGCGGCAGCGTCAGCCTCGCACCCGTTCCCACGCGGCCCGGTCCAGCCGCGGCAGCCACGCGATCTCGCAGATGATCTCCTCGCCGTCGCCCTCGACCACGGCGTCGAGATAGGCATGAGCCAGGCGGTACGGTTCGTGACTCTCACGAGCACCGCCACGGGTGCACTGCTGGCCCTTCTGTTCGTGGTGCCCCTGCGCTGGTCGGCCCCGAGCGCGGCCGGGTCTTCGGCGCGCGCCTGCTGCGCCACGCGCAGTTGCGCACCGAGCGGCTGCACGGGCGCATGCGCGCCGACCTGCTGCATTCCGACCAGATGCAGGACCGTATTCTGGCTTTTGCCGGCCATGCCGAGTGAGGACTGTTTCGCGATGACCCTTCTGGCTGGAACGCGGCAAGCCCGGATCTGCGCGGCGCTCGCCGCCCTCTTCCTCTCCAGCTGCGCGGCGAGCGCCCAGGACACCCGCGTCGATTGCGTGGTGGAGCCGGCGCAGAAACTGAAGATCGGTTCGGCCACGCTCGGCATCCTCAAGAGCGTGCCGGTCAACCGGGGCGCGGCGGTCAAGGCCGGCGACATCATCGCCCGGCTCGATTCGAGCGTGGAAGAGGCCAACGTCGCCCTGTCGCGGGCGCAGGCGGAATCGACCGCCGGCATCGAGGCGCAGCAGACCCGCGTCGAACTCTACAAGCGCCGCCTCGAACGCCAGAACCAGCTCTCAAAGGGCATCGTTACCCAGGAGAAGCTCGATCAGGTCGAGGCCGATTACGAGATCGGCCGGCGCGACCTTCAGACCGAGATCCTCAAGCACAAGCTCAACGGCATCGAGCTCCAGCGCGCCGAGGCGCAGCTCGAACTGCGGATGATCCGCAGCCCGATCCGCGGCATCGTCACCGAGCGGCTGATGTCGGCCGGCGAGTTCGTGCGCCAGGACAGCGCGATCTTCACCTTGGTCCAGCTCGATCCACTCTGCGTCGAGGCCTACCTGCCGGTCGCCCGCTGGAAGGAGATCGCGCTCGGGATGCCGGCCACCGTCGTGCTCGACCAGCCGATCGGCGGCGCCTACGAGGCCAAGGTCAGCGTGGTCGATCAGGTGTTCGACGCGGCGAGCGGCACCTTTGGCGTGCGCCTCGAATTGCCGAACCCGGACTTCAAGCTGCCCGGCGGCCAGCGCTGCAAGGTCGCCTTCCCGCTTCCCCCCCGCCGGGCCGCTCGCGACCGCCCTACCCCCCGACGCCAAGTTCGACGCTAAGTAGGCGGTGAATCGGGGACCGGTTGCCCGACGCGATGGACCTTTGCCCGTCATCGACGTATTGCGCTGCACGATGGAGCGGACGGCGACACGGATGCTGACGGTGGGGCTTGCGGCGCTCGGCGCCGCCGTGCCGCCCGCCGACGCGGGCAGCGCGCGGGCGCAAGCGGCCGGAGCCGCCGCCGAGACAAGCCGGGAGGCGCAGGATGGGTCCGAGGCGCGCGCCTTGATCGAAACGCTGAGCGCCCGCCTTCTCGCCGCGCCGAGCGCCACCGCCGTTCTCGAAGCGTGGTGCGCCGAACGCGGGCTCAGCCCGGACCCGCGGATCGTCGCCGTGCGCGTCCCCGGCCCGGACAAGCTCCCCGGCGCAGCCCGGCGCGAGCGGCTGGCCGTGGGCCCGGACGAGCCCGTGCGCTACCGCCGGGTGCGGCTCACCTGCGGCACCCACGTCCTGTCCGAGGCCGACAACTGGTACGTTCCGAGCCGCCTGACGCCCGCGATGAACGCGGCGCTCGACGGCACGCAGGCCCCCTTCGGCCACGTCGTGCGCCCGCTCGGTCCGAGCCGGCGCAACCGGTCGCTGACGATGCTGTGGCGGCCCGAATCCGGCGGCCTGCCGGGGCCCGGCGAGCCGCTATTCTCAGTCGAGGCGGTGCTGACGGCCGGTGGCGTGCCGTTCTGCGAAGTCGCCGAGACTTATACCGGCGCCGTGCTCATTCAGGGCGCGCGCTGACGCGACGCCCGGCCAGACCCCAGTTTGTCCTATCCGTCATTGCGAGCGAAGTGATCCAGGACTGCGACAGCTCCGGAGAGGTCGGCGCGCTGGACGACTTCGCCTCGCCGTGACGAGATCGAGCCTCTTTGATCAAAAATCCTGATCGGCCCGGCGGCCCTCGCGAGCCAGGCGCAGAAGGTTCTGACCGTAGCTGGTCTTGGCGAACAGCTCGCCCCGCGCCTGCAGCTGCTCGCGGCCGATGAAGCCCTGCAGGTAGGCGATCTCTTCGAGACAGGCGACCTGAAGCCCCTGCCGGCGCTGCAGCACCCGCACGAACTCGCCCGCCTCCAGCAGGCTGTCATGCGTGCCGGTGTCGAGCCAGGCGTAGCCGCGGCTCATCCGCTCGACATGGAGCTGGCCGCGTTCGAGATAGGCCTGGTTGACCGATGTGATCTCGAGTTCGCCCCGGTCCGAGGGCTTCACCTCGGCGGCGATGTCGAGCACCTGATTGTCGTAGAAGTACAGCCCCGTCACCGCCCAGGGGCTTTCGGGGGTCTGGGGCTTCTCCACCAACCGCAAGGGCCGGCCGGACTCGTCGAGGGTGACGACGCCGTAGGCCTCCGGATGATCGACGTGGTAGGCAAACACCGTTGCCCCGCTCTTGCGGGTGCGGGCCTTGGCGAGCAGGTCGCTCATGCCGTTGCCGAAGAACAGGTTATCGCCGAGCACCAGCGCCACGTCGTCGCTGCCGACGAAGTCGCGGCCGATGATGAAAGCCTGGGCCAGCCCTTCGGGCCGCGGCTGCACCGCGTAGGTGAAGGTGACGCCGAACTGCTCACCGGTGCCGAGCAGGCGCTGGTAGTTGCCGAGATGCTCCGGCGAGGAGATGACGAGGATCTCGCGGATGCCGGCCAGCATCAGCACCGAGATCGGGTAGTAGATCATCGGCTTGTCGTAGACCGGCAGCAGCTGCTTGTTGATCGCCAGCGTGGCCGGATGGAGCCGGGTGCCGGAGCCGCCGGCGAGCACGATGCCCTTCATACGAAACACGTCCTGATCAGTGGGAGCGAACCGGCCCGACCAGCCGGTCGAGGATGTCGTCGAGCGCCGGCTCCCAGGAGCGCGGCGCGAGGCCGTAGGCGTCGGTCAGGCTCTGGCTGGAGAGGCGCGAGTTCACCGGGCGCCGGGCCGGCGTCGGGTAGGCGGAACTCGGGATGCCCTCGACCGGCACCGAGCGTCCGCCGCGCCGGGCCGACCCCGCGACGATCGCACGGGCGAAGTCGCACCACGTCGTCGCGCCGTCGTTGACGCAGTGGAAGGTACCGGTGGGCGCGGCCTCGTCGCCCGCCAGCCGCAGGGCGATCGCGGCGAGCGCGCCCGCGAGATCGGCCGCGGAGGTCGGGCAGCCGTGCTGGTCCTCGACAACGGTGAGCCGATCCCGTTCGCCCGCGAGCCGCAGCATCGTCTTGACGAAGTTGCCCCGGTGCGGGCTCACCACCCAGGCGGTGCGCACGATCGCGTGGCGCGGATTGCCGGAGCGCACCGCCATCTCGCCGGCCGCCTTGCTGGCGCCGTAGACGCTCTGCGGGTTCACCGGCGCACCGGGGGCGTAGAAGCCTTCGCCCGACCCATCGAACACGTAGTCGGTCGAGACATGGACGAGCGGGATGGCCCGCCGCTTCGTCTCGGTGGCGAGGATGGCCGGGGCCAGCGCGTTGAGGCGCCACGCGGCCGCGACCTCGCTCTCGGCCTTATCGACGGCGGTGTAGGCGGCCGTGTTGATCACCGCCGCGTAGGTGCGCGCATCGAGGGCAGCCGCAACGGCCGCCTCGTCGGTGATGTCGAGGTTCTGACGGTTAGGCGCGTGCACCCGCAGGCCCTCGGGCCAGGACAAGGCCTGAAGCTCCGTGCCGACCTGACCGGCGCCGCCGAGGATCAGGATGTCCATGATCAGGCGCTCTTGGGCGCGAGGCCGAGGCGCTCGCCGGAATAGCGGCCCTCGCGGATCGGGCGCCACCACGCCTCGTTGTCGAGGTACCAGCGCACGGTTTCCGTCAGCGCCTCCTCGAACACCTTGGTCGGCCGCCAGCCGACCTCGGCTTCCGCCTTCGACGGGTCGATGGCGTAGCGGCGGTCATGGCCGGGCCGGTCGGCGACGAAGCTGATCAGGCGCTCGTGCGGGCCGTTCTCGGGCTTGAGCTGGTCGAAGGCGGCGCAGAGCGCCTTCACCACGGCGAGGTTGTTGCGCACCGAGCGCCCGCCCAGCAGGTAGGTCTCGCCGAGCCGGCCGCGCTCCAGCACCGCGACGAGGCCGCGGGCATGGTCCTCGACATGGATCCAGTCGCGCTCGTTCAGGCCGTCACCGTAGACCGGGAGCGGCTTGCCCTCCAGCGCGGCCAAGATCATCAGCGGGATCAGCTTCTCGGGGAAGTGACGCGGGCCGTAATTGTTCGAGCAGTTCGTCACCAGCACCGGCAGGCCGTAGGTCTCGTGCCAGGCGCGGGCGAGATGGTCGGAGGCCGCTTTTGATGCCGAGTAGGGCGAGCGCGGATCGTAGCGGCTCTCCTCGGTGAAGAACGCGTCCGGCGGCAGCGAGCCGTAGACCTCGTCGGTCGAGACGTGGAGGAAGCGGAACTGTGCCTTGGCCTCACCGGAGAGCCTCTCCCAGTGGGTACGGGCGCCGTCGAGCATAACCTGGGTGCCGATGACGTTGGTGCGCACGAAGGCGCCCGGATCGGTGATCGAGCGATCGACATGGCTTTCGGCGGCCAGATGCATCACCGCCTGGGGCTTGAAGTCGGCGTAGAGGGCGTGGACGCGGGCCGGATCGCAGATATCGGCCTGTTCCAGGCGGTGGCGCGGGTCGTCCGCCAGCGGCTGCAGCGAGATCGGGTTGGCGGCGTAGGTCATGGCATCGAGGGCCAGCACCTCGTGGCCGAGATCCTGCACCAGGTGCAGCACGAGGGCGGAGCCGATGAAGCCGCAGCCGCCCGTCACAAGAATGCGCATCGATCCCAACTCCGTCCAATTCCTGTCCGCGGGGTCGGCATCCGCGGGATGGGCAAGGGCCACGCTCGGCCGCGCCTACGCCAACCTGAGGTCGGGTTCAATCCGCCCGACCGAACGATCTCGATACCTTGACTCAGAACACCCGCCCGAGATCGGCCAGAAGCGGCGCGGCCTTGTCCTTGCCCGAGAGGATCGCATCCGCTTCGGCCACCGGCCACGCGATGCCGATCGCCGGATCGTTCCAGCGCAGGTTCCGGTCGTCGGCCGGGCTGTAATAGGCGTCGACCTTGTAGGCGACCATGGTGTCCGGCTCCAGGGTGCAGAAGCCATGGGCAAAGCCGGCGGGCACGAAAAGCTGCTCGCCGCCGGTCGCATCGAGCCGCACGGCGACGTGGCAGCCGTAGCTCGGGGAGTCGGAGCGCAGATCGACGGCGACATCGAGGATCGCGCCGGCGAGCACCCGGATCAGCTTGGCCTGGGCGTTGGGTGCGACTTGGAAGTGCAGGCCCCGGATCGTGCCGGCGGGCGCGGAGAAGGATTGGTTGTCTTGCACGAAGGCATTGGCGATCCCGTGCTCGGACAGGATATCGGCCCGGTAGATCTCGGAGAACCAGCCGCGGTCGTCGCCGTGGCGCTTCGGGATCACCCGTTTGACCGCCGGAATTTCAGTATCGATGACCTGCATCCGCCGCTCCTGACTTGTCCGTATCGGCTCGCCGTGGGCGTAGGCCGCGCGAAGGCGGCGAAGTCAAGGCCGCATCGTCATGCGGCCTCATATCCCGCTCCTTGCGTAACCGTGGCGGGCTGACTACCGCTCGCGCCGGCCGGCGGTCACTGTCGGCGAGGAGGGAAGCTCGAATGACGACGCCGCGCGCCAACCGTTCACGCCATCGCCCGATGCACGTCTTCGCTGCGGCGCTGCTGCTTGCCGTGTCCGGCACAGGCGCTCTGGCGCAGAAGGCCTCGGACCTCTCCGGCCTGTGGCAGACGGAGACGGCGGGCTCGACCGTGCGCATCGCCCGTTGCGGCGGCGGCTATTGCGGTGTGATCGCCGCGACCGCCGGCGCCGGGCTCGACGCGCAGAACCCCGATCCGGCGCTGCGTTCGCGCAAGCTCGTCGGCGTGCAGATCATGCAGGCCGGCACCCCGAGCGGCAACGGCTTCGAGGGCAGCCTCTACAATCCGAACGACGGCAAGACCTATTCGGGCAGCGTCACGCCGAAGGGACCCGACACCATCGAAGTGGCGGGCTGCGTGCTCAGCGTTCTGTGCAAGCGCCAGACCTGGCGGCGGATTCGGTAGAGCGAAACCCCGCCTCTCCCGCTCAGTGATCCGCGCTTCCGGGCGCGGATTCGATCGCGCTGTCGATGAGCGCGGCCTTCTCGGCCGGCGGCTCGGCGCTCGCCATGGCCTTCGTTTCCAGAAGAGGCTGCAGGCGGGCGGCGAGCTGCTTGTCGAGGTGGCGGGCGTAGGCTCCCTTAAAGTAGCGGGCGCCGGTGCCGGGGCCGTAGATCCGGTCGTGGGCGACCGCCATGCGATCGACTTCCGGGCGACACAGGAAGCCGGTCACTCCGGCCGCCTCGTACCAGCGCCCGTCCCGCGCGAGCCGCATCGCCTTCGGGTTGGAGACCACGGTTTCGGCAAAGCACGCCGTCGCCGCTTCCTCGAGCGGCGCTAGCACCGCGTGCTCGGAGCCGGCAACGTGCTGCCGGGCCGGACGCGCCTCGGCCGCGGGGCCGAGCAGGACGAAGGCAAGACCGACGAACGGCAAGGCTCTCATCACGGCTCTCATGGGGCGCCTCGAACGAGTATGGAACGCCGCCAGTGTTCGCCGAAGATCGCGCCGGATCTAGGGCGAAAACTGATCACCCGTGCCGCAGCGCAGAACAAATCCGAATCTGTCGCCGGGCCGCCACAGCACGATCCGTGCGATCCACTCGGCGGAGACGCAGCCTGAACGGCGAAATCAGCCGCGCCGCATCGCGTTCCAGCTGCCGTTGCAACTAATCGGGCCGTCGCCGAGGGTCGACCAGCGGCCGGCGCCGGTCCCGTCGGCGGACAACCGCCCGAACACCTGGGCGGCGTCGCTGCCGCGAGAGATGGTGCCGCGCACCGTCCCGTTTGCCGCGACGCGCCCGCTGATCCCGACCTCTCCGCCGCTGTAGACGGCCTCGCCGCGCTGGATCTGGATCCCGTAGCGATAGGCCCGGTCGCAGGGGCCGTCGAGGGTCACGACCTCGATGCTCCAGCGGCCGTCGTAGCGGTGCGGCACCTGCACCTTGCGCTTGGCCGCTTCCGATGTTCCGGCGCTGCCGACGGCGATGGCGAAGCTGGCGACGGCAAGGATCGGAAGGCGCATGGGAATGACATCCGGCTCAAAACATGGGGCCGTGTCGGCCCGTTTCAGCCGGAAGATCGTCTTGCGTCCCGCAGTGTCAAGGTTGCTCACGCGGCCTTGAGCGTCCGTCAGCCCGTCGCGCGCTCAGCCGCCTCCCGCAGGAGCGCCAACAGGTCGCAACCGGCGAACAGGAAGCCTCCGACGCCCGCTTGGCGCAGAGCCTCGGCCTCGGCGGGCTTGCCGGCGAGGTAGATGGTGCCGGCGCCGGCCGCCTTTAGTGCCTCGGCCGCGGGCACGGCCTCGGTCTGGTAGACGGTGTCGGACGAGCACAGGCAGGCGATCCGCGCGCCCGACGCCTTGAAGGCATCGGCCAGGGCCTGCATGTCGGAGAAGCCGTCATTGCCGATGGCCTCGATGCCACCCGCAGCGAAGGCGTTGGCGGCGAAGGTCGAGCGGGCATTGTGAACCGCCACGGGACCGAGATTGGCCAGGAAGACCGCCGGGCGCTTGCCCGTCCGCTCGCGGACGGCGTCGGAGGCGTCGCGCAGGACCTCGTAGGGTTCGGCGAGGCGTTGCGAGGGCAAGGCCCCCTCCGAGGAAGCGGCCGGGTTCGGCGCCACGTCGAGCACCGTCACCGGCTTCTCGGCGAGGAAGGGGAACTCGCTGGCGCCGGTCAGCGGCTCCTTGCGGTTCGCGACTGCCCGTGCCCGGGCCTGCGCCACCGCTGCGATCCGACCTGCGAAGGCGCCGGCCTCCAGGCTCGCGGCGATCCCGCCCTCCCGCTCGATTTCCTGGAAGGCCGCCCAGGCCTTCTCGGTCAATTCGGCGGTCAGCGCCTCGAAGCCGCCCGCGCCGGCCGCCGGGTCGGAAACCTTGGCGAGATTCGATTCCTCGATCAGCACGATCTGGCTGTTGCGCACCACCCGCCGGGCAAAGGCGTCGGGCAGACCGAGCGCCAGGGTGTAGGGCAGCGCGGTCACCGAATCCGCTCCGCCGAGGCCGGCGGAGGCCGAGGCCATGGTGGTGCGCAGGATGTTCACGAAAGGATCGCGGCGGCTCATCATCCGCCACGCGGTCTCGGCCAGGACCCGTAGCGGCTTCGGCTCGAGGCCGCAGGCCTGCTCGACCCGGGCCCAAAGCCGCCGGATCGCCCGGAACTTGGCGATGGTCAGGAATTCGTCGGCATCCGCCACCAGCAGGACTGCGATCTGGTCGCGCGCGAGCGCCAGATCGTGGCCGCCGGCTTCCAGCGCCCGCAGATAGGCGACCGCCGTCGCGAGCACGGCAGCCAGTTCCTGCACCTCGCTCGCCCCCGCCTCGTGATAGGGCCGGGCGTCGGCCAAGGCCGCGCGCCCATGGTATCCGGCAAAGGCGGTGACGGTCTCGGAGAGGCGCGCCTCCCACCCCTGGTCGAGCCGGCCGGTGGCGGCGCGGGTGCCGATCGGGTCGAGACCGAGATCGAGGTCGAGCGCGGTCGGGTCGTCGCCGCGGCGCTCGATCAGTTGCTTGAGAAGCGCCGCCGTCTCGAATCCGGCCGGACCGGCATCGAGTCGCAGGGCGATGAGCGGCAGCATCACGCCCGTCAGCGCCGCGTCCAGCGCATCGACGGATGGAAGTTCGAGGCCGAAGCCGCGGGCGGCACGGGCGTCGCGATGGACGAGGACCAGCGCATCGGCACCGCCTTCGAGGTCGGCCAGCGCCTGGGCCCCGGCCTTCTCGGCATCGGGATGGTCGATGCGCTGCGCCAGACGCCACGGGCCGGGCGCCCGCACCGGCTGGGCCACCGATGCCGCCGGCTCGTAGAAGGGCTCGATGCGCAGGCCGTCGGCGGTCTTCGAAACGAGGCGCTTCTCGAAGTCCGCCCCCTTCAGCGCGGCTTCGACGGCTTGGCGCCAGCGCTCGCGGGTGGCGGGCTCGAACAACTCGGCGAGCGGACGATCTTCCATCTTGGGCGAGACCTTGACGATTCGGCGTTTCCCGACCGCTTCTTCAAAGAGCGGCGACTTGGCCGCAAGCCCTCGCACGGGGCGCGGGCAGGCGACAACCGACTTTAGTCCAGGTTGCCGCCTCCGCCTCGCTCAAAATCCTGAAGGCTCAGCCAAAAAGAATCAGTCCGGCGAAGCCGAGCGAGCCGACGAGGATGCGCCACCACGCGAACAGCCAGAAGCCGTGGCGGGAGACGTAGTCGAGCACCGTCCGCACCACGATCAAGGCCGAGATGAAGGCGGCGACGAAGCCGATGACGATCAGCAGCGCGTCGTTGGAGGAGAGGTTCTTGTAGTTGTCGAGCAGGTCCTTGGCGAAGGCGCCGGCCATGGTTGGCATGGCGAGGTAGAACGAGAACTCGGTGGCCGAGCGCTTGCTCGCCCCCATCAGCATCGCGCCGACGATGGTGGCGCCGGAGCGCGACACGCCGGGGATCATCGCCACGCATTGGAACAGGCCGATCTTGAGCGCCATCGGCAGGCTGAACTCGAACACGTCGGTCTTGCGCGGATGCTCGGTCGGACCGTCGTGCGTTCCCTCATTTGGAGCCGCCTTCGGCTCGCCGACCGTGTCGTCGATGATGAGGAGCACGATGCCGCCGGCCACCAGCGTGGCGCAGACGATCCACGGGCTGAACAGATAGAGCTTGATGTACTTGGAGAAGAGCCCGCCGACGATCGCGGCGGGCAGGAAGGCAATGAGGATCGCGAGCACGAAGCGGCGCGCCCGCGGATCGTTCGGCAGCGCGGTGGCGATGCTCCACAGCCGACCGAAATAGACGAACAGAATCGCCAGGATCGCGCCCAATTGGATCAGCACCTCGAAGGTGTTGTTGGGCGAGTGGAAGCCGATGAAGTGGCCGATGAGGAGCTGATGCCCGGTCGAGGAGACCGGGATGAACTCGGTGGCGCCTTCCACCACGGCGAGCACGAGCGCCTTCGCGATCAGGACGAGATCCATAAGCCTGCTGTTCCCCACGCCGATGTGCCGGCGATTCAGGGCGCGGCAGACGACGGCGATGCGGCAGCTTTGCGGCGGTAGGGTTGACGGGCGGTTACCGGGTTGCGGCGGGTTTGTTAATGAGGTGGCAACGTTGGAGAAATAATCCTGGCGCGTCGCCCCAATTTCGCCGGTGCGACACGGTCTGCCCAGGGCTCTGCCTTCTTTACCGCTGAACCACGGCCTCGATGGCGACGCTCTATCACTCCCCGTTTTGCCCGAACTCGCGCTTCATCCGCCTCGTCCTGGCCGAGATGGGGATGGAGCCGACTCTCGTCGAGGAACGGGCCTGGGAGCGCCGCCGCGACTTCCTCATCGTCAACCCGGCGGGCACCACGCCGGTGCTGGTGGAGCAGACCGGGCTCGCCATTCCCGGCGCGGGCGTGATCGCGGAGTATCTCGACGAGACGCGGGGGCTCGGCCTCGCCGGGCGGCGGCTTCTGCCCGACACCACCCAGGCGCGGGTGGAGGTGCGGCGCCTGCTCGACTGGTTCCTCGTCAAGTTCAACAGCGAGGTGACCGAGTATCTCGTCACCGAGAAGATCGATAAGCGCTTCATGCCCTCCGCCGCCGGAGGCGGCCCGCCGGACATGAACGCCATTCGTGCGGCGCGCACCAACGTGCGCTATCACCTCCAATATGTCGGCTACCTGATCGGGCAGCGCCGCTGGCTCGCGGGCAACGACCTGACCTATGCCGACCTCGCGGCGGCGGCCCACCTTTCCTGCGTGGACTATCTCGGCGACGTGCCATGGGACGAGGACGAGATGGCGAAGGACTGGTACGCGCGGGTGAAATCCCGCCCGTCCTTCCGCGCGCTGCTGGCCGACCGGGCACCGGGGATGCCGGCGGCCGCCCACTACGCGGATCTGGATTTCTGAAACCCGAAAAGGTTGTCCTCACGGGCCGCGCCCTGCGCGAGACCATCGAGGCGCGCGCGCGCCGTCTCGGCTTCGAGGCGTTCCGCGTCACCCGTCCCGATGCCGTGCCGGACTTGCGCGAGCGCTTGCCGGCATGGCTCGCGGCGGGCCATCACGGCACGATGGACTGGATGGAGGAGCGGGCGGACCAGCGCGCCGCGCCCTCCGCCCTGTGGGCGGAGACCCGCAGCATCGTCATGCTCGGCATGAATGCGGGCCCTGAGCGCGACCCCCTCGAACTCGTCCAGCTGAAGGATCGCGCCGCCATCGCCGCCTATGCGCAACGGCGTGACTATCACGATGTCATCAAGGGCAAGCTGAAGGAACTCGGCGGCTTCCTCTCCGCCCGCTCCGGCCAGCCGGTGAAAGTCTTCGTCGATACCGCGCCCGTCATGGAGAAGCCGCTGGCCCAGGCCGCCGGGCTCGGCTGGCAGGGCAAGCACACGGTGCTGATCTCGCGCGAGCACGGCAACTGGCTGATGCTCGGCGCGATCTTTTCCCGCGCCGAGCTCGAACCCGACACCCCCGAGACAGACCATTGCGGCTCCTGCCGCCGCTGCCTCGACATCTGCCCGACGGATGCCTTCCCGGCCCCTTACCAACTCGATGCGCGCCGCTGCATCGCCTACCTCACCATCGAGCATCAGGGCCCGATCCCCGCCGAATTCCGCGAAAAGATCGGCAACCGGGTGTTCGGCTGCGACGACTGCCTTGCGGTCTGCCCCTGGAACAAGTTCGCGGGCGCGGCGCGGGAGAGCCGCATGGCGGCCCGCGACGATCTCGCCGCGCCGCCGCTCGCCGAACTCGCCCGCCTCGACGATGCGGGGTTTCGCACCCGCTTTGCCGGAACACCGATCAAGCGCACGGGCCGCGACCGCTTCCTGCGCAACGTGCTGATCGCCATCGGCAATTCCGGTGATGCCGCCCTCGCCGCGGAGGCGGTGGCCTGCCTCGCCGAGCCCGATCCGGCGGTGCGCGGTGCCGCCGTCTGGGCCTGCGGCCGGTTGCTGCCCCAAGAGCGGCTGCACGAACTCTTCGCCGCCCATGGACACGGGGAAACGGAGGCGCATGTGAGGGAGGAATGGCGTGAGGCCGCCGCCCTCCCTATGGAAGCGGACGGCCCACGGGAGACCTGACACCGCATGAACCTGTTCGTTTTCGGCCTCGGCTTCTCCGCCCGGCATTTTGCCGAGCGTGAACGGGCGCGATTCAACGCGGTGCGGGCGACGGTGACCGAGCCCGAGCGGGCCAGGAGTCTCGCGGCCGAGACCGGGTTCACCCTGCGCGCCTTCGGACCGGAGGCGGACGATCCCCGCATCGCCGACGATCTCGCCGACACCGACGTCCTGCTGATCTCCGCACCGCCGGGACGGGACGGCGATACGGTGCTCGCCCGCTACCGCGACACCATCGCGAAAAGCCGCATCGGCTGGATCGGCTATCTCTCGACCATCGGCGTCTACGGCGACCAAGGGGGTGCCTGGATCGACGAGACGACGCCCGCTACCCCGAAGAGCGCCCGCTCGCGCGACCGCCTCGCCGTCGAGAATGCATGGCTCGCGCTCGGCGCCGAGACCGGCAAGGCGGTGCAGGTATTTCGCCTCTCGGGCATCTATGGCCCCGGCCGCAATCCGATCGTGAAGCTGCGTGACGGCCGCACCCAGCGCATCGTCAAGCCGGGGCAGGTGTTCAACCGCATCCACGTCGCGGACATCGCCGCGACGCTGGCCGCCTCGATCGAGCACCCGCGGGGGGGCGCGGTCTACAACGTCACCGACGACGAGCCGGCCCCGCCGCAGACGGTGACCGAGCACGCAGCAAGGCTCACCGGACTGCCCCTGCCGCCGGAAGTCGATTTCGAGACCGCCGACCTCAGCCCGATGGCCCGCAGCTTCTACGGCGAGAACAAGCGGGTGCGTAACCGCCTGATCCGCGAGGAGCTGGGCGTGCAGCTCGCCTTCCCGACCTATCGCGAGGGGCTGGCCGCGCTGGTCTCCGACGCGCGCCGGTAGGCGGCCCGTCGCGCAGCGTCCCGAAGGCGGGCCACGAATGTTCGGGACGAGGCTCGGGATCAGATGAACTGAACGCCGATCCCGTCGTCGGCCCGCCGTATGACGCGGCAGCGCCGGGACGGCTCGCCGTCGATGTGAAGCGTGACGAAGTTCGGAAGGTCCGCAGCCTCGAGTGCCAGCTTGGCGCCGCCCTCCGAGAGGTTGAGAATGGTGCAGGGCCGGCTCTGCGGCGTCCCCGCCGTTCGCCCGCGCTCCGGCACAAACGCGACATGGCCGGAGCGCGAGGAGCGAAGGCGCTCCTCGCCCCGCCGCTCCTCCAGCCCGACATTCCAGGCGTCGAGACGGCTCGCGAATTCCGCCACGCTCGCGGCGGTGGCCTGCATGTCGGTGCTGACCTGACCGGTGGTCGCGCGCTGCCGCGTGCTGTCCGCCGTCGTCTGCGCGATGAAACCCTGCACGGTGTCGACCACCGCCGCGGTCGAGACCAGCGCCGCGCCGACATCCCGCGAGACCGCCTGCATGGCGCCGATCTCGCCGGTGATGCGGGCGGTGGCCGAGCGCGCCTGCTCGGCGAGGCTCTTCACTTCGGTGGCGACGACGGCGAAGCCGCGGCCGGCCGCACCGGCGCGGGCGGCCTCGATCGTGGCGTTGAGGGCGAGCAGGTTGATCTGCTCGGCGATGCCCGTGATGACCTCGACCACGCCGGTCATCGCGGCGGCCGCGTCGTCGAGCTTCGCCGAGAGGATTCCGGCGGCGCTCATGCGGGTCTGAATGTCGCCGACCGCATCGTGCGAGCGGTTCATCTGCTCGGCGATCGATTCCGAGATCCGGTGCATCTCCTCGGACGCGCCGGCCACCGTCCGCACCCGGCCCAGCGTCTGCTCGGCCATGGCGAGGGCGCTGGCGCGCACCGCCATGCTCTGGCTGATGTCGAAGGCGTATTTCACGATCTTGAACGGGCGCCCGGCCGCGTCGAGAACCGGGTTGTAGGAAGCCTGAATCCAGACCTCGCGATCATCCTTGGCCACCCGCTGGTAGACGGCGGAGGTGAACTGCCCCGCCCGCAGCGTCGCCTAGAACTCGGCATAGGCCGGGCTTGCGGCGATTTCGGGCGTCACGAACATCCGGTGATGCCGGCCCTGCACCTCGGGAAGGGTGTAGCCGAGCGCGTTCAGGAAGTTGTCGTTGGCGTCGAGCACCGTGCCGTCCATGCCGAACTCGATCACCGCCTGCGAGCGCCGGGCGGCCTCGACCTTTCCCGCCATGTCGGCGGCGACGCGCTTGGCCGCGGTGATGTCGGAGGCGTATTTGACAACCTTGAACGGGCGCCCGGACGGATCGAGGATCGGGTTGTAGGTCGCCTGGATCCAGACCTCGCGCCCATCCTTGCCGACGCGCAGGAACTCGCCGGCCCTGTACTCGCCACGGGCGAGTGCTTCCCAAAAGGCGCGGTACTCCGCGGATGCCGCTTCTTCCGGCCGCACGAACTGGCTGTGGTGCCGGCCCTCCACCTCGTGCGGCGCGTAGCCGAGGGCGTTGAGGAAGTTGGCGTTGGCGCTGCGCACCGTCCCATCGAGGTCGAACTGGATCACCGCCTGCGACCGGCTGATCGCGGCGATCTGGCCCGCCGTCTCGGCGGCGGCGAGCCGCTCGGTCGTCACGTCGAGGGCGAATTTGACGATCTTCCGAACGCGGCCGGCGGCGTCGAGGATCGGATTGTAACTCGCCCGGATCCAGACCTTGCGTCCGTCCTTGGTGAGACGCCCATAGGCCGCCGTCTGAAACGTGCCGCGGCGCAGGCCCCGCCAGAACGCCTCGTACTCCGCGCTCTCCGCCTCTTGCGGGTCCACGAACAGGCGATGATGCCGCCCGCGCACCTCACCGAGGGTGTAGCCCATCAGTGAGAGGAAATTGTCGTTGGCGTCGAGCACTGTCCCATCGACGGCGAAGGTGATGACCGCTTGGGAGCGGTTGAGCGCGTCGAAGATGGACGCGGCATCGGAGCGGCGAAGGACGGAGAGCATCGGTGATTTCGGCTCCACTTGCCGCCCCACGATGCCCGATGCCGCTTAAGAATCTCCTCTGGGGCATCAAAGGATGCATTTCCGTCGGTGCGGACAGAGCCGACGATGCATTCCGTCCCGTTCAGATCTCCTCCCGCACCCCTTTGCCGCGGCGCTCGAAGTAGAACGGGATCGGCCTGTAGGGCGGGAAGCCGGCGTCGGCTGCCGCTTCCAGATCGTCGAGGATCACGCGGGTGATGCGCGGCAGGTCGAGCTTGCGCGCGGCATCGAGATCGACCCAGGCGAGTTCGGTCAGTTCCGCATCGGGCCCGACAATACCGGGCCGCTCGGCGACCACCGCTTTGCGATCGACGGCGAAGAAGCGGGTATCGAAGCGGCGGGGGCGCTTCGGCGGCGTGATCGCCCGCGCCACCAGATGCAGGGTTTCGAGATCGGGCATCACCCCTTCGTCGGCGAAGGCCTGCCACGCACCCTCCGGTGCGGTCTCCGGCGGACCATAATCGCGGGTGCCGATGAGAAGGCCGGTCTCCTCGTAGGTCTCGCGGATCGCGGCGAGCGCGAGCGAGCGGCCGAGATGGTGGGGTGCGCGCGGCAGCTTGGCCCGCAAGGCGTCGTCGGCCCGCTGCGACAGGGCACCGGCGACCGGCATCATCCGGTCGGACGGTTCGATCCGTCCGCCGGGAAACACGAACTTGCCGCCCATGAAGGCGAGGCCGGCATGGCGCCGGCCCATCAGCAGCTTCAGCTTCTTCCGTGACCGGTCGAGAATGATCAGCGTCGCGGCATCGCGCGGGCGCAACAGCACCGGGCGGGGCGTGGCAGCAGGCGAAGCGGGCTGATCTGAATCAGGCTGATCCAAGCTTTGGGGCGTCGCCTGCTCTGCTTCCTGCCTCACCGCCGCGTCTCTCCCCCGTGCCCGTGCCGGTCCCACCGCGCGCGGGGGGCAACTTGCCGAAACCGTGCATGCCGAACGTGTATTGCAGGCCAATCACCGCGCCCTTGACCGGCTGCAACAGCAGGAGCGCCAGGACGAGGGTGAGCAGCGGCCACACCGTCATCGAAATCCAGAGCGGCACGTCGTAGCCCATCTCGATCTCGAGCACGAGGTAGCCGATGATGTGGCCCACGAGGAAGATCACGATATAGGGCGGCAGGTCGTCGGCCCGGTGGCCCTCCATCTCCAGGCCGCAGGCCTCGCAAGCCGGCCGCACCTTGAGGAAGCGGCCGAAGACGTGGCCCTCGCCGCAATGCGGGCAGCGGTTGAGGAAGCCGTTGGCCATGGCCGGGAGCAGCCGCGTCCGCTCCTGGAGAGCCGGGGCCGGAGGGGAGGCGTAGGTTTCCATGGGCCGAGTCTAGCCCCTTCCGCTCAGCGACGCGAGCCGCGATGGCGCCGCGCTGCATCGCTCTCGGAGGCCGCCGCCTTGCCGGGGCGCGGCTTACCCTTGGGCGACTTTGCACCGAACTTCGCCTTGCCCAACTTCGCCTTGCCCGGACTCGCCTTGGGCCCGCTGCGCTTGATCCCGCCGCCTTTGGCGCCGGAGCGGCTGCGCCCCTCCGACAGGATCTCGAAGCGCAGGGCGCCGGCCACCGCCGCCGCCTCGACGAGGCGGACCTCGACCGTGTCGCCGAGGCGGTAAGTCTCGCCGCTGCGGTCGCCGACGAGGGCATGCAGGGCCTCGTCGTGGCGATAATATTCGTGGCCGATGGTGGAGACGGGCACGAACCCGTCGGCCCCGGTCTCGGCGAGCTTCACGAACAGCCCCGAGCGCGTCACCCCGGAGATCCGGCCGGTGAAGGTCGCGCCGACCCGGTCGGCGAGGTAGCCTGCGATAAGCCGGTCGATGGTCTCGCGCTCGGCCGCCATCGCCCGGCGCTCGGCCGCCGAGATCTGCTCGGAGACGGCGTCGAGCATACCCGGCGTGGTGTCGCCCGGCAGGCCGTCCTTGCCCAATCCGCAGGCACGCACGAGAGCACGGTGGACGATGAGATCCGCGTAGCGGCGGATGGGTGAGGTGAAGTGGGCGTAGCGGCGCAGGTTGAGGCCGAAGTGGCCTAAATTCTGTGCAGCGTAGATCGCCTGTGCCTGCGAACGCAGCACCACCTCGTTGATGAACGGGGCGTGCTCGCTCTCGGCCACCTGGGCGAGGATGCGGTTGAACAGGTCCGGCCGCAGCGCCCCGGCCTTGGTCATCTTGACGCCGACCGAGGCGAGCACCTCGCCGAGCGCGCGCATCTTCTCCAGGGCCGGTTCGTCGTGGACCCGGTAGATCAGCGGCGAGCCCGCCTTCTCCAGGGTCTCGGCCGCCGCGACGTTGGCCTGGATCATGAACTCCTCGATCAGCCGGTGCGCCTCCAGACGCTCCGGCACGATCACCCGATCGACGCCGCCTTCCGCGTCGAGCAGCACCTTGCGCTCCGGCAGGTCGAGGGCGAGCGGACCGCGGGCGTCGCGGGCCCGCTTCATCGCCTCGTAGGCCGCGTAGAGCGGGCGGAGCGCGGTCTCCAGCACCGGTCCCGATTTCTCGTCCGGCCGGCCGTCGATGGCAGCCTGCGCCTGCGCATAGGCGAGCTTGGCGTGCGAGCGCATCAGGATGCGGTGGAAGCTGTGGCTGCGCTTCACCCCGTCCGCGCCGATGATCATCCGCACGGCGAGCGCCGGGCGGTCCTCGCCCTCGCGCAGCGAGCAGAGATCGTTCGAGATGCGCTCGGGCAGCATCGGCACCACCCGGTCGGGGAAGTAGACCGAATTGCCCCGCAGCAGCGCCTCGCGGTCGAGGGCCGAATCCGGCCGGATATAGGCGGCCACATCCGCGATCGCGACGGTGACGATGAAGCCGCCCGCATTGGCCGGATCGGGATCGGCCTCAGCCATCACCGCGTCGTCGTGGTCCTTGGCGTCGGGCGGGTCGATGGTGACCAGCGGCGCCTCGCGCCAATCCTCGCGACCGCGCTTGGTCGCGCGCTTGGCTGCATCCGCCTCTGCCAGCACGGCGGCGGGGAAGACATGCGGGATGTTGTGGATGTGCAGCGCGATCAGGCTCACCGCCTTCTCGGAGCCGAGCGCGCCGAGCCGCTCGGTGACGCGCCCACGGGGCAGGCCGAAGCGGGTCTCGCGCTCCACCGCGACGCTGACGAGGTCGCCATCCCGGGCCTCACCTTCCTCGCCCGGCGGGATCGCGATTTCCTTACCCTGAGATTTCTTCTCGACGGGAAGCAGGCGCCCGCCGTCGCGGCCGGCGCGATAGACGCCGATCACCTCGGAGCGGTTCTTGCCGATCACCTTGATGACGCGGCCGGTGTAGCGGCCGGGCGCTTCCGGGTCCGGCGCGACGCGGACCAGCGCCCGGTCGCCGATGCCGGGCGCGGGGCGGTTGCCCTTGCGGGCGGCGCGCGGAGTCTCGACGGCGATCTTGGGCGCCTCGCCCTCCCCGTCCCACTGCGCCGGGCGAGCGATCAGGTCGCCATCGCGGTCGCGCAACACGATGTCGGCGAGCACGACCGGCGGCAGGCTGCCGCTTTTCCGCAAGCCGCCGCGGTCGCGCTCGAGCGCGCCCTCGGCCTCGATCTCCTTCAGGATCGCCTTCAGGCCGATCTTGTCGGCGCCCGAGATACCGAAGGCCTTGGCGATTTCGCGCTTGCCGACCTTTCCGGGCGTCTCGGCGACGAAGGCGAGGATCTGCTCGCGGGAGGGAAGAACGGGGGTGCCCGCCGTCGGATTGATGCGTCTGGCCAAGGAGCAAGGCTCTCCGCGCCGGTCCGGGAAGGCGTGGCGCGTTCGGTTTTTCGTTGATTGGGGAGACCGTTGACGATCCCGGCACCTCTTCAAGATGGGCGCTCGAACGCCTTAGAACAACGCCGCGAGATCGACCGTGAACAGGTTCGGCCCCGGCGTCAGCCCGTGGAAGCCGATTTGCGGATCGTCTCCACTGCCCGATCCACGTCGAAATCGGCCCGTGACAGCTCTTCGAGGGTAAAGGGCGCGCCCCGCGGCAGTGTCAGGTTCACCTGTCCTTCCGCCGGCTGAAGCTCGGGCGCTTCCGCCGCGCGGATCGCCAGGGTCCAGGCGCCATCGATCCGCACCGCGTCCGCCGACGGCGGATCGGCCGCGAGCGCCGCGATCTTGTCCGCCGCCGCCTGCCGGAAGGCGAGGCTCAGGCCGTCATCGGAGACGAGCGCCGCCTTGATCAACTCGGCCAGCGCGTCCTTAACTCTGTCGAAACTCGCGTTCATCCGCCCGCTTTCCTCATCCGCCTATGCTTCGAGGGGTGCAAACGGAGTGCCGCGCGCAAGGTTCAGAGTGCCTCACAAAACTCCCGGTCTCTGACCGTTCTCGCTCTGGCGATGACAGCGCGGCGGGCGTTTTGTGAGAGACACTCAGTACGGCGTGCCCCCGGCCCGCTTCGCCTTCAGGGCCTCGGCGTACCAAGTCAGCTCGTCGAGAAACTTCTTCGCGGCCCGGCCGAGCCAGTCCTCAGCGGGTTCGCCCGCCTCGCTCAGCGCCTTGTGGATGCGCGGGATCGGCAGGAGCGAGGGAATGCTCGGCGTTCCGAGTTCGGCCAGCATCGCCCGCAACTGCATCGCCGCGCGCACGCCGCCATACTGCCCCGCCGAGTAGCAGCAGATGGCCGAAGGCCGCCAGAAATACTCCTCCAGGAAGTGGTCGAGGGTGTTGGAGAGCGCGGGCGGGATCGAGTGGTTGTACTCGGCCGAGACCACGACGAAGGCATCCGCCCCGCGAAACAGCGTCGCCAGCCGCTCCAGCGGTTCGGGGGCCTCGCCCCTGGGATATTCCTTGTACATCCGGTCGAGGAGCGGAAGCTTCAACTCGGCGGGATCGACCAGCGGCGCCGTGTGGCCGCGGGCTTCGAGTTGCGCGACGAGGAAGCGGGCGGCGCGGATGCCGACGCGGTCCGTGCGCACGGAACCGAGGATCACGGGGACGGTGAGGGTCATGGGTGAGACTCCCGATCGGACGGGCCTACTGGTTCCGCCCCGGCTGCCAGCGTCAAGCATTCCCCGAACAAAAAAGGCACCGGAGCCTCGAAGGCTCCGGTGCCCGCTGCACAACGCTGCGCGAAAAAGATCTTACAGCGAGTAGTACTGCACGAACTCGATCGGGTGCGGGGTCATCTCGTAGCGCAGCACCTCGGCCATCTTCAGCTCGATGAACGAGTCGATCTGGTCGTCCGAGAACACGCCGCCGGCCTTGAGGAAGGCGCGGTCCTTGTCGAGGTTCTGCAGCGCCTCACGAAGCGAGCCGCAGACCGTCGGGATCTTCTTCAGCTCGCGCGGCGGCAGATCGTAGAGATCCTTGTCCATCGCCGGGCCCGGATCGATCTTGTTGATGATGCCGTCGAGGCCGGCCATCAGCAGGGCCGAGAAGGCGAGATACGGGTTGGCCATCGGATCGGGGAAGCGGACCTCGACGCGCTTGGCCTTCGGGTTCGTCGTCCACGGGATACGGCAGGAGGCCGAGCGGTTGCGGGCCGAATAGGCCAGCAGCACGGGGGCCTCGTAGCCCGGCACCAGACGCTTGTAGGAGTTGGTGGACGGGTTGGTGAAGGCGTTGAGCGCCTTGGCGTGCTTGATGATGCCGCCGATGTACCACAGGCATTCCTGGCTGAGGTCGGCATACTTGTCGCCGGCAAACAGCGGCTTGCCGTCCTTCCAGATCGACTGGTGCACGTGCATGCCCGAGCCGTTGTCGCCGTAGACGGGCTTGGGCATGAAGGTGGCGGACTTGCCGTAGCTCTGCGCCACGTTGTGGATGCAGTACTTATAGATCTGCATGTGGTCGGCGAGCAGGGTCAGCGTGTCGAACTTCATGCCGAGCTCGTGCTGGGCCGACGCCACCTCGTGGTGGTGCTTCTCGACCTTCACGCCCATTGACTGCATCGCGGCCAGCATCTCGCCGCGCATGTCCTGGGCCGAATCCTGCGGCGGGACGGGGAAGTAGCCGCCCTTGGTCTGCACCCGGTGGCCGAGGTTGCCGCCCTCGTAATCGGTGAAGCCGTTGGTCGGCAGCTCGGTCGAGTCGAGCTGGAAGCCGGTATGGTAGGGGTCGGCGCCGAACTTCACGTCGTCGAACACGAAGAACTCGGCCTCGGGGCCGACAAAGATCGTGTCGCCGATGCCGGTGGAGCGCAGATACGCCTCGGCGAGCTTGGCGGTCGAGCGCGGATCGCGGGCATAGGGCTCGCCGGTCGAGGGCTCGAGCACGTCGCAGACGATCGACATGGTGGAGGCCGAGAAGAACGGGTCCATGCAGGCCGTGACCGGATCGGGCATCAGCAGCATGTCGGATTCGTTGATCGCCTTCCAGCCGGCGATCGACGAGCCGTCGAACATGGTGCCGTCCTGGAACATCTCCTCGTCGATCAGGGAGACGTCGAAGGTCACATGCTGCCACTTGCCGCGCGGGTCGGTGAAGCGGAAGTCGACGTACTTGACGTCATTGTCCTTGATGGCCTTCAGCACATCGGCGGCCGTATTCATGCTGTGCGTCTCCTCGGCAAATTCTGGAAGCGGGGCGGCGAACCATCGGCCGGGTCCGGGCGCGGTCCAAGCCGGTCCGTCCCTGGGGCGCGATAGAATGATCGGGAAAGCGGCATGTCTCGACGGGGCGGCTTCACGCCCGCGGCGTCGCTCCTGATCCGGGTCCGGCCCCCTCTCGCGTCCCCGGCCGGTCTCGCCGGCCGCGCGGACGATATCGTCCGCGCTTCGCCGTTGCCACCCGTCGGCAGGCAAAAAATCCACGCATTCGCGGGACGTTCGGACTGTTTCGTCTGCAAGACCGGCCCTTGGGCGGTCATATTTGCCGCATAGGCCACCGCCTCGCGACCAGGGCGACTGGCACGCGACATGCTTAGGCGGAAACCGGAGCGTCCACCCGCACAGTGGGCGCTCGGGGGTCGGGCTGGCGCCCTGCTCGCCGGTGGATCGGCGTCTCGGATGCGGCGGGGAAGTCACCCGCCGGACGCCGCGATCCAACGGCCGGGCAGGTTCTCAACGACGCCGGTTCCGCAAAGGTTTCGTCAGGACACGGATCCTCAAGGTACGAGAGACTGGGAATGACCAAGTTTAAGCTCGAGTACATCTGGCTCGACGGCTACACGCCCACACCGAACCTGCGCGGCAAGACGCAGATCAAAGAGTACGACAGCTTCCCGACCTTCGAGCAGCTCCCGCTCTGGGGCTTCGACGGCAGCTCGACGCAGCAGGCCGAGGGCTCCTCCTCCGACTGCGTGCTGAAGCCCGTGCGCCACTTCCCCGACCCGGCCCGCACCAACGGCGTGCTCGTGCTGTGCGAAGTGATGATGCCGGACGGCAAGACCCCGCACCCGTCGAACAAGCGCGCGACCGTGCTCGACGATGCCGGCGCGTGGTTCGGCTTCGAGCAGGAGTACTTCCTCTACAAGAACGGCCGCCCGCTCGGCTTCCCCGAGACCGGCTACCCCGCTCCGCAGGGTCCGTATTATTGCGGCGTCGGCGCCTCGAATGTCGGCCCCGTAGCCCGCAAGATCGTCGAGGAGCATCTCGACCTCTGCCTTGCCGCCGGCATCAACCACGAAGGCATCAACGCCGAAGTGGCCAAGGGCCAGTGGGAATTCCAGATCTTCGGCAAGGGCTCCAAGAAGGCCGCCGACGAGATGTGGATGGCGCGCTACCTGCTCCAGCGCCTGTGCGAGACCTACGAGATCGACATCGAGTACCATTGCAAGCCGCTCGGCGACACCGACTGGAACGGCTCGGGCATGCACTGCAACTTCTCGACGACGTTCATGCGCGAGACCGGCGGCAAGGAGTATTTCGAGGCGGTGATGGCCAGCTTCGAAAAGAACCTGGACGACCACATCGCCGTCTACGGCCCCGACAACCACATGCGCCTGACCGGCAAGCACGAGACGGCGCCGTGGAACAAGTTCTCCTACGGCGTGGCCGACCGCGGCGCCTCGGTGCGCGTGCCCCACTCTTTCGTCAACAACGGCTACAAGGGCTACCTTGAGGACCGCCGCCCGAACTCCATGGGCGACCCCTACCAGATCGCCTCGCAGGTTCTGAAGACGATCTCCGAGGTTCCGCTCCCGGGCGAAGCCGCGCAGAAGGCCGTCGCGTAAGACTTTCGAGGCCGACAATAGCGTCTGAAACAGGCCGCCTCCGTCGAAAGACGGGGGCGGTTTTTGTTTGGCTTATCCCGGTCTCGCCCTCATCCTGAGGTGCCGCAGCGAAGCAGAGGCCTCGAAGGATCCTCCGGTAGCCGTGCGATCCCCGGAGGATTCTTCGAGGGCCGCTGACGCGGCCACCTCAGTGATCAGGGCAAGGCTGCGGGGATCAGTGTGCTAGGGCGGCCGGCGCGCCTCACACCCCAAAAATCGACCACCCGGTCCGTTTCACCAGCATCTCCAGGGCGATACGCCCGAGATGGGAATTGCCCGCCGCATCCAGTCCCGGCGACCAGACGCAGATCGAGGCCTTGCCCGGCGCAACGGCCAAGATACCGCCGCCGACGCCGCTCTTGCCCGGCAGGCCGACGCGGTAGGCAAAATCGCCCGAGCCGTCATAGTGGCCACAGGTCAGCATGATCGCGTTGATGCGCCGCGCCCGCTCAGCCGAGATCACCGAGTGCCCGGCCAGCGGATGGTGCCCGGAATAGGCCAGGAACAGCCCGGCGGTGGCGAGCTGGCGGCAGGTCATCGCGATGGCGCAGTGATGGAAGTAGACGCCCAGCGTGTAATCGACCGGATTCTCGATCACATCGAAGGAGCGCATGTAGTTGGCGAGCGCCGCGTTGCGGAAGCCCGTGCGCTTCTCGGAGGCCGCTACGCGTTCGTCGATGGTGATGCTGTCGTCCTGCGCCACAAACTGCATGAAGCGCAGGATTTCGCCCAACGCCTCCCGCGGCTGATGGCCCGACAGGATCAGGTCGGTGACGGCGATGGCGCCGGCATTGATGAACGGATTGCGCGGGATGCCGTGTTCCCGCTCCAACTGCACGATGGAGTTGAACGGGCTGCCCGAGGGCTCGCGGCCGACCCGGCGCCAGAGCCGGTCGCCGACCATGCCGAGGGCCAGCGTCAGGGTGAAGACCTTGGAGATGCTCTGGATCGAGAAGGGGGTGTCGGCATCCCCCCCGGCCGCGACCCGCCCGTCGCCGTCGATCACGACGAGGCCGAAGCCTTGAGCGTCGACGCGGGCCAGTTCGGGGATGTAGCTCGCCACCGCGCCGCGATCGGGGCGGGCCCGCATCTCCGCGGCGATGTCTTTGACGATACTGTCGAGATCGGGCACGGCGTCGCTCGGCTACGGCGCTTCACGGCAAGCGCGGACGCGGCCGGCCCTTCACGAAGCGGGCCAGGACAGCGGGGCCGACTGGATCAGATCGCGTCGGTGCCGGTCTCGCCGGTGCGGATGCGGATGGCTTCCTCGATCGTCGAGACGAAGATCTTGCCGTCGCCGATGCGGCCGGTCTGGGCCGACTTGCGGATCGCTTCCACGGCACCCTCGACTAGGGCGTCCGAGAGTACGATCTCCAGCTTCACCTTCGGGAGGAAGTCCACGACGTATTCGGCGCCGCGGTAGAGTTCGGTATGGCCTTTCTGCCGGCCGAAGCCCTTCGCCTCGATCACGGTGATGCCCTGGAGACCGACCTCTTGGAGGGCTTCCTTCACCTCGTCGAGCTTGAACGGCTTGATGATCGCCTCGATCTTCTTCATCCGGAAAAGCCTGATCCGCCTAGTCCCTCAGTCAGCCATTTATGTACCATCGCCGCCGCGTGACCGCCACGGCGATTTGGATGACGGGACCGGGAAGTTGCGCACGGAATATGCAAACAAAGCGGAATATGTAGGCAATTCCGCCAAAAACGATGAATTTAAAGGCATAGGTTGAGCCAGTTGCATGCATGAGCCGGTGAAATCCCCCCAAGCCTCGCATCGGCTGCTCACCGTTGAGGCGATGCGCCGGGTTGATGCCGCCGCGATCGCCGGTGGTACGCCGGGCCTGACGCTGATGGAGGCGGCGGGCGCCGCCATCGCCATGCGTGCCCGCGCCATGGCACCGGAGCGTGGCCGGGTGCTCGTGCTGTGCGGCCCCGGCAACAATGGCGGCGACGGGTTCGTGGCCGCCCGCCTGCTGGATGAGGCCGGCTACCCCATCGATCTGCGTCTGCTCGGCGAGCGCGCCACGCTCAAGGGCGATGCCGCCCTCGCCGCCGAGGCCTGGACCGGCCCGGTGGGTGCCGTGGAGACCGCGATTCCGGCGGCCGACCTCATCATCGATGCCGTGTTCGGCGCCGGCCTCTGCCGCGATCTGGAAGGGGCAGCCCGCGCCCTCGTGGAAGCGGTGAACCGCTCGGGCATCCCCGTGCTGGCCGTGGATGTGCCGAGCGGCATCGACGGCGACAGCGGCGCGGTGCGCGGGCTCGCGGTGGAGGCAACCGAGACGGTGACCTTCGTCGCGCTGAAGCCCGGCCACCTGCTCCAGCCCGGCCGGACCCATTGCGGCGCGCTGCACGTCGCCGATATCGGCACGGGCGAGGCCGCTTTCGCCACCGGGATCGCCGGAGAGACCCGCGCGCTGTATCGCAACGCGCCCGGCCTGTGGGCGCTGCCGCGGCTCACCTCCGGCAGCCACAAATACACCCGCGGCCATGCCTTGGTGTTGTCGGGCCCGGCCTATCGCACCGGCGCGGCCCGGCTCGCCGCCCGCGGGGCGCTGCGGGTCGGTGCGGGGCTCGTCACCATGGCTTCACCCGCCTCGGCGCTGGCGGAGAACGCCGCCCAGCTTACCGCGATCATGCTGCGCCCGTGCGAGAATGCCGACGACCTCGACGACATGCTCGCCGACGAGCGTCTGAACGCGCTGCTGCTCGGCCCCGGCCTCGGGACCGGCCCGGCGACCTGCGACCTCGTCGCGGTGGCGGCCAATGCCGGGCGCGCCCTGGTGCTCGACGCCGACGCGCTCACGAGCTTCCGCAGCGAGGTGCGCACCCTCGCCCGCCACATCCGCGACGGCGAGGCGCGGGCCGTGCTCACGCCGCACGAGGGTGAGTTCGCGCGGCTGTTCTCCGGCACGGAGGCCGTGGCGGAGGGGCTGACGAAGGTCGAGCGGGCCGCGCGGGCGGCGGAGATCGCCGGGGCGGTCGTGGTGCTGAAGGGCGCCGACACGGTGATCGCGGCCCCGGATGGGCGCGCGGCGATCAACGACCACGGCACGCCGCATCTCGGCACCGCCGGTTCCGGCGACGTGCTCGGCGGCCTCGTCGCCGGGTTGCTGGCGCAGGGCATGGACCCGTTCGAGGCCGCCTGCGCCGCCGTGTGGCTGCACGGCGATGCGGGCCTGCGCTTCGGGCCGGGGCTGATCTCCGAGGATCTGCCGGAGATGGTTCCGGCGGTTCTGCGCGACCTCGCCGGTCGCGCCTGACCCGCTCCCGCTATCCGGCTGCGACCGAAGCGTTCTTCCGGCCATAAAGCCCGTAGAACACCAATCCGAGGACGTTCCAGACGGCGAACCAGAGTTGGGTCTTCGCGGGCAGGCTGAAGAACAGATAGCCGCAGCCCAGAATCGTGATCGCCCCGATGAGCCAGGGGGCCGGGGCGCGGAAGGTGCGGGGAGCATCCGGTGCACGGACACGCATCACCAGCATGCAGGCCGCGACCGCAATAAACGCCGCGAGCGTCCCGGCATTGGCGAGTGCGGCGAGTTCCCCCAGCGGGACGAGCCCGGCGAGCACGGTCACCACGGCCGCCGTGAAGAGGGTGATCCGAACCGGCGTTCCGGCGGAGGAGAGTTTCGCCAGGCTCTGCGGCAGCATCCCGTCGCGGGCCATGGTGAAGAAGATCCGGCTCTGGCCGTAGAAAAAGGCGAGGATGACGGTGGGCAACGCGATCACCGCCGAGGCCGCGAGATACTGCGCCACCAGCGGCCGGCCGAGTTCGCGCAGGATCAGCGCCAGCGGCTCCGGACTGTCGGCAAAGCGCGTGTAGGACACGGCCCCCACCGCGGTGACCGCGACCGCGACGTAGATCACGACGCAGGCCGCCATCGATCCGACGATGCCGATGATCAGGTCGCGCCCTGGGTCGCGCGTCTCCTCCGCCGCGGTGGCGATGGCGTCGAAGCCGTAAAAGGCGAAGAAGATGATTGCCGCCGCCGCCATGATGCCGCGCTCGACCCCGTCGGCGCCCAGGCTCTTCACGAAGCCAAACGGGTTGAACGGTTCGAGATGGGCGGCGTCGAAGGCAGGCAGCGCGAAGACCACGAAGACGATCAACGCGGCGATCTTCACCAGCACCAGCGCCGCGTTGACCGTGGCGCTCTCCCGCGTGCCGCGCAGGAGCAGCACGGCGACGACGACGATGATCGCGACCGCGGGGAGGTTGACGATCCCGCCCGCATCCGGCCCCTGCATCAGCGCCCTGGGGAACCCGAATAGGTTCTCCAGCAGCGGCGCGGCATAGCCGGACCAGCCGACCGCCACCGCGCTGACGACGAGCGAGTATTCGAGGATCAGGCTCCAGCCGATGATCCAGGCGAGGATCTCGCCGAGCACGACGTAGCTGTAGGTGTAGGCGCTGCCCGAGACCGGGATCATCGTCGCCATTTCGGCATAGGCGAGCGCCGCACAGGCGCAGATCGCGCCGGCGATGGCAAAGGACAGGATCACCGCGGGCCCGGCCTTGGCCGCCCCGACGCCGATGAGCGTGAGGATGCCGGTTCCGACGATCGCGCCGACACCGAGGGCCATGAGGTGCGGCCAGCCGAGCGTTCGTGCCAGCCGACGCTCTTCACCGGGCTCCAGTTGCAAGGGCTTGCGGCGAAGAAGGCTTGACGTCATTCGGGCTCCTGTCACGCGGTTGTCCGAGAGCATAGGGCAGCGTGACCGTCGCACCCTCGCGCAAGCGTCGCCGGATGCGCCAGCCCTCGGCCCGGCTTCTTCGTTTCAAAACGCGCCGACAGTTCTACAATTTCTGCGGGCATCACCCCGAAAGGTGGTTGCCGGCTTTCGGGCGATGCCGGCGCGACGGCTCGGAGCCTCGTTCCGGATCCGATCTCCGGGACGATGCCTTAGGGCGCAAGGCTCACCCGGTCCGCCGCCAGCGCCTCGGCGCGCTTGCGCTCGTCGGGGTTGAGGCCGGCGGTCGCCTGATCGAGGCCGGCATCGGCGCGGCCCTGCGAGGCTGCGGTGAGGTTCCAGGCCGCCGCCTCGACCAGATTCTTGGGCACGCCGCGGCCGGCGACGTAGAGCTTGGCGATCCGGTTCTGGGCGATCGCGTTGCCGCGCTGGGCCGCGTGCAGGAAGTAGCGGGCGGCGCGGGTCTCGTCCTTGGGAACACCGTCGCCGTTGAACAGCCGGATCGCGAACTCGACCTCGGCGCCGAGATCGCCGTTGTCGGCGGCACGGCGAAACCATTGCGCGGCCTGGGTCGTGTCCTTGGCGACGCCCTTGCCCTGGAGGTAGAGCACACCCAGCGCATATTGCGCGGCGGGGATCTCGGCCTCGGCCGCCGCCCGGAAATTGGCCAGGGCCGCCGCCAGATCCGCCGGCTTGTCGCTCGCGAGCTGGATCAGAGCGAGATTGTAGCAGGCGCTGGGCTGTCCCTTGCGGGCGGCCTGTTCGAGCCAGGTCCGGCCGGCCTTCTCGTCCTTGGGCTGTCCGCGCCCGTCCATCGCCATCAGGCCGAGGGAGGCCATGGCGTTGGGATCGTTCTGCACGGCCGCCAACCGGTACCATTCGTGGGCGCGTTTGGGGTCCGGCTTGACCCCGAGGCCCTGGTTGTAGAGTTCGCCGAGCAGCGTCATCGCGGCGGCGTCCTTCGGATTCGCCTCGATCCGCTTGGTCGCCTCGCGGAAGGCGGTGACGTAGCGACCGCGCTGATAGGCCCCGTAGGCGGCATCCGCATTCGGGTTCGCCGTCGTGGGCTGCGCCCCCTGGACGTTGGCCGAGTAGGGCGAGGGCAGCTCACGCTTGAGGTCGAACAGGTTCGGCTTGGCCGGCGTCTGCGCGACCGGCTCCTTCGGGGCCGGCTGCTTCGGGGCCGCGTGCAGAGCGCCGATGTCCAGCGCGAGGACGGCGCAGGCGCCCAAGACCGCGAGGGACAGGGTTCCCGTTCCGCGTGCGGCCTTCCCGGTGCGCCCACGTGCCCTTCCCTCCCCCCGCAGAGGAGGGAGGGCTTTGAAGGTCACCGCCACGGTCCCGTCTTCAGAAGAAATCATCGTGCCCGGTCGAGCTGCGCCTGTGCGGCCCGAACCCCTTCGGGATCGTCGAGCCACAGGGCGCTTTCCAGCCCGACGAACTCGGAACCCGTCAGCACGAGCGCCGCGACATCCTCGGCGGAGGTCGCCACCGCGATGCAGGGCGTCTCGAAGATCTCGGCCCACCACGCCGCGCGCTCGCGCACCTCCTCGGCATCGGGGGCGACGCCGTCGGGGAAGAGGCCGCCGACCATCAGGTAATCGACGCCGGTCTCACCCGCGACCATCGCCGCGTTGCGCGATCCGAGCACGCCGCCGGTCCCGAGGATGCGCCCGTCACGCAGGCGCCCGCGCAGATCGCGCAACGCCTCTTCGTCCGCGCGGTCGAGATGCACCCCATCAGCCCCGCCGCGGGCCGCGACGGAGACGATGTCGCCGGTAAAGCCCGGCACGGAGACGAGCACCGCCGCGCCGCGCTCCTGCGCCGGGGGGGCCAGCCGCTTGACGAGGGCGACGAGGCTGCGCTCGTCGGACGCCGCCAGCCGCAGGATCACCGCCGCGACGTCCCCCGCAGCGCAGGCGGCATCGAGCGCCCGCGCGGTCGCCTCGGCCTCGGACGCGCCGAGACCATAGGGGGTGAGGAGGGCGAGGCGGGGCCGGGGTGCGGCCGACTCTGATTCAGCCATGACGGATCAGGCGTCGATCTTCGGGTCGAGCGAGCCGTTGGCGTAGCGCTTCGCCATCTCGGCCAACCGAGATCGGGCGGATCTTCGAGCCCTGACCGGCGGTGTTGAACTCCTCGAAGCGCTGGCGGCACAGCTTGGTCATCGCCTCCATGGCGGGCTTCAGGTACTTGCGCGGATCGAACTCGGAGGGGTTCTCGGTCAGCACCTTACGGATCTGGCCGGTCATCGCCATGCGGTTGTCGGTGTCGATGTTGATCTTGCGCACGCCGTGTTTGATGCCGCGCTGGATCTCTTCGACCGGCACGCCCCAGGTCGGCTTCATCTCGCCGCCGTACTGGTTGATGATGTCCTGAAGGTCCTGCGGCACCGACGAGGAGCCGTGCATGACGAGGTGGGTCGTCGGCAGGCGGCGGTGGATCTCCTCGATCACGCCCATGGCGAGCACGTCGCCGTCGGGCTTGCGCGTGAACTTGTAGGCGCCGTGGCTGGTGCCCATGGCCACCGCCAGCGCGTCGACCTTGGTGGCGGTCACGAACTTCACCGCCTCGTCCGGGTCGGTCAGGAGCTGGTCGTGGGAGAGCACGCCTTCCGCGCCGTGGCCGTCCTCGGCCTCGCCCTGGCCGCTCTCCAGCGAGCCGAGCACGCCGAGTTCGCCCTCGACCGACACGCCGGCCCAGTGGGCCATCTTGGTGACGTTGCGGGTGATCTCGACGTTGTAGTTGTAGTCCGCCGGGGTCTTGCCGTCGGCTTTGAGCGAACCGTCCATCATCACCGAGGTGAAGCCGTACTGGATCGCGGTGGCGCAGGTGGCTTCGTTGTTGCCGTGGTCGAGATGCATGCAGACGGGGATGTGCGGGTAGATCTCGACGAGGCCGTCGATGAGCTTGGCCAGCACCACGTCGTTGGCATAGGCGCGGGCACCCCGGCTTGCCTGGAGGATCACCGGCGAGTCGGTGGCATCCGCCGCCGCCATGATGGCGAGCCCCTGCTCCATGTTGTTCAGATTGAACGCGGGCACGCCGTAGCCGTACTCGGCGGCGTGATCGAGGAGCTGCCGAAGGGTGATGCGTGCCATGGTTCGATCCTCGTGCGATGCGGCCTCAGCCGGGCCTGTCCCTTGCTGCGGCCTATATAGGTGAGCCGGTGCCGCCAGCCTGCGGCCCGGCGCTGAAAAATGCGCGCGTTTGTCGCCACCGCCGCCCGCGTTGCGGTGCGGCCGATCCGACCTCAGCCCTGCGCGCGCAGCGCCTCGACGCCGGGCAGTTCTTTGCCCTCCAGCCATTCGAGGAAGGCGCCACCCGCGGTGGAGACGTAGGAGAAGTCCTCGCCCACGCCCGCATGGTTGAGGGCCGCCACGGTGTCGCCGCCGCCGGCGACGCTGACGAGCTGGCCGGCCTTGGTCCGCCGGGCGGCATGCTGGGCGACCGCGACCGTGCCGGTGTCGAACGGCGTCAGCTCGAAGGCGCCGAGCGGGCCGTTCCAGACCAGCGTCCGGGCTTCCTCGATAGCGCCGTCGATCGTGGCGATCGAAGAGGCGCCGACATCGAGGATCATCGCGTCGGAGGGCACGGCATCGACCGGAACGGTCTCGTTCTCGGCATTGGCCTTGAACTCGCGGGCCACCAGCGCATCGACCGGCAGGATGATGGTGCAGTTCTTCTCCTTGGCCGCGGCCAGGATGCGCTTGGCGGTCTCGGCGAGATCCTTCTCGCAGAGCGACTTGCCGACATCCTTGCCCTGCGCGTGCAGGAAGGTGTTGGCCATGCCGCCGCCGATCACCAGCATGTCGACCTTGGCGACGAGGTTTTCGAGCAGGTCGATCTTGGTCGAGACCTTGGCGCCGCCGACGATGGCGATGACCGGGCGGGCCGGAGCCTCGAGACCCTTGGTCAGGGCATCGAGTTCGGCCTGCATCAGGCGCCCGGCATAGGCCGGCAGCAGGCGGGCGAGCGCTTCCGTCGAGGCGTGCGCACGGTGGGCGGCGGAGAACGCCTCGTTGACGTAGATTTCGCCATTGGCAGCCAGCGCCTTGGCGAAGTCGGGATCGTTCTTCTCCTCGCCCGCGTGGTAGCGGGTGTTTTCGAGGAGCAGCACGTCGCCGTCCTTGAGCGCCGCAACGGCTGAAGCAGCGGCCTCGCCGACGCAATCCTCGCCGAACGCCACCGGCCGCCCGAGCTTCTCCGAGAGCGTCGAGAGGATGGGCTTGAGCGAATCCTTCGGGTCCGGCTTGCCCTTGGGGCGGCCGAAATGCGCCAGCAGGATCACCCGCCCGCCCGCATCGGCGATCTCGCGGATCGTCGGCACGACGCGCTCGATCCGGGTCGCGTCGGTGACGCGTCCGCCCTCCATCGGCACGTTGAGATCGACGCGCAGCAGCACGCGCTTGCCCTGGAGCGGGCCGGCATCGTCGAGGGTGCGGAAATCCGTCATGGCGGCGTCTGATTTCTACGGGTTGGAGGCAGAAGGATTGGCGGGCGTCGTTTGGCTCTGGCCGCCGAGGCTGTGCGGCAGCATCCGGTCGAGGTTCATCCGCTGCACGGCGACCATCAGCGCGACGGTGAGCACGGGCGGTGATGATGGCGGTGAGAACGAGGGCGCCGGTGCCGGGGAGGCGGCTGACCCGGTCGGACAGGGTGCGGACCTCGCTGCGCAGGGACGAGAGGTCGACCTGCCGGGCGGCATCGTTCATCCGGGTCGAGGCCGACTCGACCTTCTCCTCGACGCGCGAGAGCAGCGCCTCGGAGCGGGCGTACTTGTCCTCGATGCGCGCGGTCTTGTCCTCGATGCGGGCGAGCTGGTCGGCGTGGTTGACGGCGCCGGAGGCGGGCAGCGCGGCCTTGCCGGTGCTCGGCGCCGCGACTGCGGGCGTCACGGCGGCGGGCGGCGCGGAGGAGGAAGCGGGAGCGGGGATGAAGTCGGTTCCGGAAGGCTTGGCCGGCGAGGTCTCGGTCATCGCGTACGCACCTTGAAGCTTCGGCGAGCCGGGCTCGCCTGAGTGTCTCTCACGAAACGCCCGCTTCACCGTCACGGCAGACGAGAGGCGGTCAGTCAGCGGGCGTTACGTGAGGTACTCTATGGGAACTCGAAGACAATCGGGGGCGGCCGGCCCGAACGGCCGGCCGCCCCTCGTCAGGCGTAGCTAGCGCGTCAGATCAGCTTGGCCATGGCCACGGCGGTGTCGGCCATGCGGTTCGAGAAGCCCCACTCGTTGTCGTACCAGGACAGGATGCGCACGAAGGTGCCGTCCATGACCTTGGTCTGGTCGAGGTGGAAGGTGGACGAGTGCGGATCGTGGTTGAAGTCGATCGACACGTTCGGCCGGTCGGTGACGCCGAGCACGCCCTTGAGCGGGCCGGCGGCGGCCGCCTTGATCGCGTCGTTGATCTCCTGGACCGAGGTCGCGCGCTTGGCCGTGAACACGAGATCGACCGCCGAGACGTTCGGGGTCGGCACGCGGATCGCGGTGCCGTCGAGCTTGCCCTTCAGCTCCGGCAGGACGAGGCCGACGGCCTTGGCCGCACCCGTCGAGGTCGGGATCATCGAGAGCGCCGCGGCGCGGGCCCGATAGAGATCCTTGTGCATCTGGTCGAGCGACGGCTGGTCGTTGGTGTAGGAGTGGATCGTGGTCATGAAACCGCGCTCGATCCCCACCGTGTCATTCAGCACCTGTGCCACCGGCGCAAGGCAGTTCGTGGTGCAGGAGGCGTTGGACACGACGAGGTGCTCGCCCGTGAGCTTGTCGTGGTTCACGCCGTACACGACCGTGAGGTCGGCGCCGTCGGCGGGCGCCGAGACGAGCACGCGCTTGGCGCCGGCGTCGAGATGGGCCTTCGCCTTGTCCTTCGAGGTGAAGATGCCGGTGCATTCCAGCGCGATGTCGACGCCGAGCTCGCGGTGCGGCAGCTCGGCCGGGTTGCGCACGGCGGTGACGCGGATGCGCTTGCCGTTGATGACGATGTCGTCACCCTCGACCGCGACCTCGGCCGGGAAGCGACCATGCACGGAATCGTAGCGCAGCAGGTGGGCGTTGGTCTCGACCGGGCCGAGATCGTTGATCGCGACGACCTCGATATCGGTGCGGCCGGCTTCGACGATGGCGCGCAGCACGTTACGGCCGATGCGCCCGAACCCGTTGATGGCAACCTTGACGGTCACGGCGTGACTCCTTCGAAATGGGGCGCACCCGCGCGCCGATGGAACAACGGTCGGGCCAGCCGGCGGCTTTCGCGCGCGGTGCCCGATGAAGGTGAGACCGCTCCAAGCGGGGCGGGACTGAACGGGGGATGAACCGTGAGGCGGCCCGCAGACGTCCGGTCGGCGGACGGTCTGATCGGGGAGCCGGAAAAAGTCACGGTCTTGAGAATCCGTAGGGCGGCCCCGCGCCGGGGGATCGGGGCCGGGCGCCGGCTCTCTAACATGGCGCCCGAGGCTGTCAAAGATCGGGGGCAAGCCTGTGAATTGTCTGGAATTTCGAATGCGCTTGGCTGAAACCTGTCCGCAGCGAGGGTTCGGAGTACCGCGAAAGTCCTTCCGCCGCCGGCCGTTTGCGTTCTGGCCGTCGCGGCGCGGGACGCGTTTCGTGGCCGACTCCGATGGGACGGCAACCGACGGGTAGATATGGCGCGAGCGGATACGAAGGCAGCGCAGGGCAGAAGGCAGGACGGCGTCGGGCTGGAAGAGGCGCTGCACCGGCTCGATACAGCGCTGGCGCTGCTCGAGACGGCGGTGGCCCGCAAGCTCGAAGCCGAGCGCAGCCGCGGCGACCGGGAGACGGAATTCGCCCTGCTGGAGGAGGACCGGGTGCGGCTCGCCGCCGAACTCGATGCGGCGGGCGCGCGGCTCGCCCGGATGAATTCCACCACCGGCGAGGTCAACCGCCGCCTCGATCGCGCCATCGAGACGGTGGAAGACGTGCTGTCCGGCCCGTCCGGGCGCTGAGTTCGAGTCAGGTTCAAACGCGGATGCCGCACGTCAACGTCACCATCGCGGGCAAGAGCTACCGGATGGCCTGCGGCCCCGGCGAGGAAGACCATCTCGCGGCTTTGGCCAAGAGCTTCGACGACCGTGTCACCGAGATGCGCGGCACCTTCGGCGAGATCGGCGACATGCGCCTGCACGTCATGGCCTCGCTGACCCTGGCCGACGAATTGCTCGAAGCGCGCCGCCGCATCGCTGACCTGGAGCAGCACGCGGCTCAGGGCGCGGCCGATCAGGCGCGGCTCGCGAGCGGTGTCGGCATCGCCGCCGAGCGGATCGACAGGCTCGCCCGCGCACTGTCGGGTCAGCCAAGTGGCGCCCCCGGCGGCAAGGGCGAGGCCGAGCGCGGCGGCTGACCCATCCAACGTCGGTCGGATCGTCGCGCCGGCTTCGAATTTCTGAGGCATGACGCGATCGCCCCCTGGCGCCGGGACGCGAGCGCGTCTATCTCTGGCGGGCGGGGCTGCAGAGTTCGTCAGGAGAACTTTCCCCGGGGCCTTATCGACTCCCCAGGGAGCTGTCACTGGCCTCGTCCGTGGACTTGGCCAACACGGCGCCCACCTACACTGTAGGTTTCCCGGGATCGACACTCCAACGGCTCAAGTGGCTCCGCACTCTTCTCCCGAACGCTCCCTGAAGGCGAGCCTCCGCGCCGAGGCACTCAGCCGCCGCGACGCGCTCTCGCCCGAGGCCCGCAAGGCCGGCTCGCTGCGCGCCGCCGAGACCATCGCGGCCATTCCCGAATTGGCCGAGGCGCCGCTGGTCGGCGCCTTCTGGCCGATCCGCTCCGAGATCGACCCGCGCCCGCTGATCGAGCGCCTGTTCGCCCGCGGCCAGCGGGTCGCGCTGCCGAAGGTCACCAAGCAAGGCCTCGTCTTCCGCGAATGGCGCGCGGGCGAGGAACTGGTCAGCGGCGGCTTCGGCCTCAGCGAGCCCCGCGACGATCTTCCCCCGCTCGACCCCACCGCCCTGATCGTACCGCTCGCCGCCTTCGACCGCGCGGGCCAGCGCATCGGCTACGGCGCGGGCTATTACGATCAGGCGATCGAGCGGCTCTCGAAGAACGGGCCGGTGCTGACCGTCGGCATCGCCTTCTCCGTGCAGGAGATCGCGCGCGTCCCGGCCGAGCCACATGACCGCCCGCTCGACCATCTCGTGACCGAGACCGGTCCCGTGCCGCTCCGGCAAAGCTAGACCTTTCATTTGACTCGCATCGGCTCTTCCGAGACGCCGGCGACCACCTTTCGGGCCGATGCTGCATGCGCATCCTCTTCCTCGGCGACATTGTCGGACGCCCCGGCCGCCACGCCGTCACCGAACGTCTGCCGTCCTTACGCGAGCGCTGGCGTCTCGATTGCGTCGTCATCAACGGTGAGAACGCGGCCGGCGGTTTCGGCATCACCGAATCGATCTGCGACGAGATCCTTCAGGCCGGCGCCGACGCGGTGACCCTCGGCAACCACTCGTTCGACCAGCGCGAGGCGCTCGTCTTCATCGCCCGCCAGCCGCGTCTGATCCGCCCGGCGAACTACCCGCCGGGCACGCCGGGCCGCGGTGCCGCCGTGATCGAGACGCCCCGCGGAGCGCGCGTCCTCGTCGTCAACGTGATGGGCCGGATCTACCTCGACCCGCTCGACGACCCCTTCGCTGCGGCCGACCGGGAACTCGACGCCTGCCCGCTCGGCGCGGCGGCGGATGCGGTGATCGTCGACATGCACGCCGAGGCCACGAGCGAGAAGCAGGCCATGGGGCATTTCCTCGACGGCCGCGCCACCCTTGTGGTCGGCACCCACACCCATGCGCCGACCGCCGATCACCGCATCCTACCGGGCGGCACCGCCTACCTGTCGGATGCGGGGATGTGCGGCGACTACGATTCCGTGCTCGGTATGCAGAAGGACGAGCCGGTGCGCCGCTTCCTTCAGAAAACGCCGGGCTCACGGCTCGAAGCGGCCACCGGCGAGGGCACGTTGTGCGGCATCGCGGTCGAGACAGACGACGCAACGGGGCTGGCCAAGCGGGTCTGGGCCGTGCGCCTCGGGCCGCATCTGGAAGAGACCTGGCCGCGCGAGTGGGATTGAGGCCGCTCACGTCGCGGCACCGGGCCGGCCACGCTCGAATGCTCGTTGAACGATACGGCACCGCGACTTGATCGCGGCAGGCCGAGCCGCCACAGTGCCGCCGGTTTCGACACAGCGGTGCCGCCGGTCCCGGCGTCAGGCCCAACACGAGTATGGACCCGATGGCGGCCCGTTCCGCGTCCCTCGACACGCCTCCCCTCGCCAAGGCCGGCATGACGCTGGTGCGGATGCTGGTGTTCCTGGCGCTCGCGGGCTTCCTCGCCTTCGTCCTCTACAAGCAGATCACCCCAGCCTTCCTTGCCAATCCGGGCCTGAACGGGCTGATCCTCGGCGTGCTGCTGATCGCGGTGCTGCTTGCCTTCGGGCAGGTAACGCGGCTGTTTCGCGAGGTGCGCTACGTCAACGCGGTCGCCGCCGGGCAGAACCCGAAGGACCGGCCGGCCCTGCTCGCGCCGCTGCTGCCCGCCATCGCGGCCCGGCGCGATGGGATGACGCTGTCGAGCACCCGCGCGCATCTCGACACCACCGCCGTGCGGCTCGACGAGGGCCGCGAGATCCTGCGCTACATCGCCGGCATCCTGATCCTGCTCGGCCTGCTCGGCACGTTCTGGGGCCTGATCGAGACGCTTTCGGCGGTGGGCTCGGTGATCGGCGGCATGCGCGGCGGCGGCGACGCGGCGGTGATGTTCGATGAACTCAAGAGCGGGCTCGCCGTGCCGCTCTCGGGCATCGGCCTCGCCTTCTCCGCCTCGCTGTTCGGCCTCGCCTCCTCTTTGATCGTCGGCTTCCTCGACCTTCAGACGGGTCAGGCCCATTCGCGATTCCACAACGAGCTGGAGGATTGGCTCGTCTCCGGCGAGGAGCAGGCAGTCGCCACGACTACCGTCGCGGCGCGCCCGGCGCCGGAGCACGACCCCGCCATCGCCCGCGAGCTGCAGGCGGCGGTGGACCGCCTGAGCGGCGTCATCGCCGAGGGCGCCGGGGGCCGGGGCGCGACCCAGGCCATGACCAACCTCGCCGAGGGCATCCAGGGGCTCGTGCAGCACATGCGCGCCGAGCAGCAGATGATCCGCGACTGGGTCGAGGCCCAGGCGGCCCGCGAGCGGGAGCTGAAGCAGGTGCTCGAACGGCTGGCGCGCGAGAAGGTCGGCTCCTAAATGGCCTCCGCCCGTGCCCGCTCGCAGCGCAGCCTGAACGTCTGGCCAGGCTATGTCGACGCGCTCGCTACACTCCTGCTGGCCGTCGTCTTCCTGCTCACCGTCTTCGTGGTGGGGCAGTTCTTCCTCTCGCAGGAGTTGACCGGGCGTGACGCGGTCCTGACCCGCCTCAACCGGCAGATCGCCGACCTCACCGACCTGCTGGCGCTGGAGCGCTCCAGCCGCCGTGCCCAGGAAGAGGCGGCCTCCGGCCTGCGCAACACCCTGACCGCCACGGAAGCCGAGCGCGACCGGCTCCGGGCGCTCACCGATGCCAGCGAGGCGGCCCAGGGCAAGAGCGCCGACGTCGATGCCCAGCTCGCGGCCGAGCGCGGCGCGACGCAGCGGGCCCAGAATCAGGTCGAGCTTCTGAACGAGCAGATCCGCGCCCTGCGCCGACAGCTCGCAGCGCTCGAAGACGCGCTGGCGGCCTCCGAATCCCGCGACCGGGAGAGCCAAGCCCGCATCGCCGAACTCGGCAGCCGCCTCAACGTGGCGCTCGCCCAGCGGGTGCAGGAACTCGCCCGCTACCGCTCCGACTTCTTCGGGCGGCTGCGTCAGGTCATCGGCAGCCGCACGGATGTCCGCATTGTCGGCGACCGCTTCGTGCTGCAATCCGAGGTTCTGTTCGCGGCGGGCTCTGCCGCGCTGAAGCCCGAGGCCGGGCCGGAACTCGACCGGATCGCCGGGGCGATCCTCGATATCGCGCGGGAGATCCCCGCCGACATCCCCTGGGTGCTGCGCGTGGATGGTCACACCGATGCGCGCCCGATCCAGTCGGCCCAGTTCCCCTCGAACTGGGCGCTGTCGGCGTCGCGCGCCATCGCGGTGGTGCAGTATCTGCGGAGCAAGGGCCTCCCGCCGCAGCGCCTCCTGGCCGGCGCCTTCGGCGAGTTCCAGCCGCTCGATTCGGGGACGAGCGAGGAGGCCTATTCCCGAAATCGCCGGATCGAGATGAAGCTGACGGAGCGGTGACATCTCTTCCCCTCCCCCTGCGGGAGAGGGGTCAGGGGGCTAAAACTCGCTCCGATAGGCGAACAGCCCCGGCACGCCGCCGGTCATCACGAACAGCACCGCCGCGCCGCGCTCGTACCGGCCGGCGCGCACGTCGTGGAGCAGCCCGGCGAACGCCTTGCCGCTGTAGACGGGGTCGAGCAGCAGTCCTTCCGTGCGAGCCATCAACCGCACCGCCTCGCGCATGCCCTCGGTCGGGATGCCGTAGCCCGGCCCGCGATGGGCGCCGTCCACGAGAATGGCGTCATCGGCGAGCGTCTGGCTGCCATCGATCAGCGCGAGGGTGTCGCGGGCCCTGGCCAGCGTCGCGGCCGCCGCCTCGGGCTCGGGGGCGAGCACCGTGTAGGATTGGGCCAGCTGCGGGTCGCGGCCGGCGGCGGCGAGGCCGGCGGCGAGCCCCGCATGGGTGCCGGAGCTGCCGTTAGGCACGACGATGCGGGCGAAGGCGAGGCCGAGATTGGCCGCCTGCTCCAGGATCTCGGCGGCGCACGCTGCGTAGCCGAGACAGCCGAGCGGGCTCGACCCGCCGGAGGGGAAGACGTGGACGCGCCGCCCCTCCGCCCTCAATTCCTCGGCCCGCGCCTCGGCCTGCGCCAGCGCATCCGCCTCGCCGGGCAGCAGGTGCACATGGGCGCCGAACAGATCCTGCAACAGCCGGTTGCCGTTGGCCGTGTAGTCGGCGTCCTCCCGCGGGACGCTGCGGGTGAGGAACAATTCGCAGGCGAGCCCCATCCGCGCGGCGGAGGCGGCGGTGAGCCGGGCGTGGTTCGATTGCAGCGCACCGACGGTGATCACCGTGTCGGCCCGCTCCGCCAGCGCCTGACCGAGCAGGAATTCGAGCTTGCGCAGCTTGTTGCCGCCCAAACCCACCGGGCCGATGTCGTCGCGCTTCACGAACAGGCGGACGCCGTTCAGCTCGGGCCCGAGATGGGTCGAGAGACGGTCGAGGGAGCGGATCGGCGTCGGCCCGTCGGTGAGCGCGACACGGGGGAAGCGGGTGAGAACCATCGATCGCCTTCGTGTGCGTTAGTGTCTCTCACAAAAGTTCCGCTGCGCCGTCATGCCCAGAACGGAGACGATCGGTGATCGGGAGTTTTGTGAGGCACTGTCAAAGCACCCGTTGATCCGAAAGCCGGAAACCGCCTTTCGGGAGGATGCTCTATTCCGCGGCGTGTTTCGGGCGCGGGTCGCGCGCCCGGGCGCTGTCATCGAAGCTGTCGGCGAATTGCAGGCTCGCGAGCTGCGCGTAGAGGGCGCCGCGGGCGAGCAGGCTTTCGTGCGTGCCCTCCTCGACGATCTTGCCGCCGTCGAAGACGAGGATGCGGTCGGCCGCGCGGATGGTCGCGAGCCGGTGGGCGATCACCAGCGTGGTGCGGCCTTGCATCAGTCGGTCGAGGGCGTTCTGCACTGCGCGCTCGCTCTCGGCATCGAGCGCCGAGGTCGCCTCGTCGAGGAGAAGGACCGGCGCATCCTTCAGGATGGCGCGGGCGATGGCGATGCGCTGGCGCTGCCCGCCCGAGAGCGTGGTGCCGCGCTCGCCGAGCATTGTCGCGTAGCCCTGCGGCAGGGCACGGACGAAGCCATCGGCGTTGGCGAGGCGCGCCGCCTCCTCGACCTCCGCCTCGCTGGCGCCGGGGCGCCCGTAGCGGATGTTCTCCAGAACCGTGCCGGAGAACACCACCGGGTCCTGCGGCACCAGGGAGAGGCGGGCCCGCAGGGCGTCGAGATCGGCCTGCGGCAGCGGCACGCCGTCGATCGTCACGCGCCCCTCATCAGGGTCGTAGAAGCGCAGCAGCAATTGCAGCACCGTGGTCTTGCCGGCCCCTGAGGGGCCGACGAGGGCGATGCGCTCGCCGGGCGCCGCGGTGAAGGAGATGCCGTCCAGCGCCGCGTGTTCGGGCCGGGTCGGGTAGCGGAACCGCACCGCCTCGAACGCGACTGCGCCGCGGGCCGGGCTCGGCAGCGCGACCGGGTGCTCGGGGGACTTGATCGCCGGCTCGGCGGCCAGGATCTCGCCGAGCCGCTCGGCGGCGCCCGCGGCCTGGGCGAGTTCGCCGTAGACCTCGGAGAGCTGGCCCAGCGCGCTGGCGCCGAACACGGCGTAGAGCACGAATTGCGAGAGCTGGCCGGCGCTGGTGGTGCCCGCGAGCACGCCCTTGGCGCCGTACCACATCACGCCGACGACCGAGGCCGAGATCAGGAAGATCGCCACGCCGGTGAGCAGGGCGCGGGCCGTGATCGAGACCCGCGCCGCCCGGTAGGCATTCTCCGAAGCTTGCGCGAAGCGCTCGGCGGTGGCGCGGCCCATGCCGAAGGCCTGCATGGTACGGACCGCCCCGACCGCTTCCGCGGCGTAGGCCGAGGCGTCGGCGAGCCGGTCCTGCGCCGCGCGCGAGCGCCGCCGCACACCGCGGCCCGACAGGATCAGCGGAAACACGATGAGCGGAATCGCGGCGAGCACGAGGATCGACAGGCCGGGGCTCGTCCAGACCATCATCACCACGGCGCCGACGAACAGGAACAGGTTGCGCAGCAGGATCGAGATCGAGACCCCGAACACCGCCTTGACCTGCGTGGCGTCCGCCGTGAGCCGCGAGACGATCTCGCCGGATTGCGACTTGTCGAAGAAGGTCGGGTCGAGGCTTGTCAGGCGCGCGAACACGGCCGAGCGCAGATCCGCGACGACGCGCTCGCCCAGCGTCACCACCGAATAGTAGCGGCCCGCACTCGACACCGCGAGCACCGCCACCACCACGAGCAGCGCCAGGAAGTAGGAATTGATGAGGGCCTGCCCCTCCGGCGAGAAGCCGTGGTCGATCACCCGGCGAATCGCGATCGGCACGACGAGCGTCGCGCCCGACGCCGCGATCAACGAGATCAGCGCCGCGAGGATGCGGCCCCGGTAGCGGCTGGCGAAGGGAATCAGTGGCTTGAGAGCTCCGAGCGGAGCCCGCCCCCGGAGAGCCGCCTGCGGATCGTCACCTGCGCCGGACGACGCATCACGCTTGCGGGCCATCATTCCTCGACATCGTTTCGTCCCGTTCCGTGCCGTTTCTGTCGTGTCGTCTTTGCCTGGGACCATCGCATACGCAGCGACCGCCCGGATTTCCAGTTCGTGCCGGACCGGCAGGCGGATCGCGGCCGATATCCCTGTCATCGTTTTGCGGAAAACCGCCGATGCGCCCGCGCTCTCTTGTTCCTCGTCCGAGGCTGAGGTATAGGCGCGCCTTCATCGGAATGCGCGCGATGTTTTGCCCCTGGCTCCTCCCCTGAGTGGCGGGGCTGGTCGGCGTGCTACCTCAGGAATTCGTCATGGCAAAGAACGAGGCCGGCAAGGCCAAGGGGACCGAGCACCCCGACTACCACTTCATCAAGGTCGTGATGACCGATGGCTCCGACTACAAGACCCGCTCGACCTACGGCAAGGAAGGCGACGTCCTCAACCTGGACATCGACCCGTCCACGCACCCGGCCTGGACCGGCGGCGAGCAGAAGATGCTCGATCGCGGCGGGCGCGTCTCGCGCTTCAACTCGCGCTTCGGCGGCCTCGGCTTCGGCAAGAAGTGATTGTTGGATTTGGGCGCGAGCCCGAATCGACCAGACGGCGCCGCTCGCGGCGCCGTTTTCGTTTGCGCGGACGATCTAACGGCAAAGCCCGCACGTGCGGCCTCTGCGGATCGGGCGGCAGGCTGAACCGCATCGGCACGATCGGGCAACGGCGCGCGGCCGTCAGCCTGCGCCTCTGTCGCGAGCCGAACGGCAAGGCAATTTAGCAGGACGATCCGGGCCGGGGCGTCAGCCCGCGGGACCCACACGGGGCGCGCCAAGCGAGCGTGTCGCGCGCTCCGGATCCAGCCCGGAATGCGGGCCGGATCGAGGCAAGGACAGCCGAAATTACTCTCCGCCGAACGCGGCGCGCAGACGGCCGAACTGCGCGGTCACCGGGCTTTCCCGCGGCACCGGAGCGGGGCGATCCTCGCTGATGAGCGCATCGAGGTGGAGGATGCGCGAGTGAAGCCGGCGCGAACGGCGCACGAGATCCTGAAGCCGCAGCGGCAGGGTGGTGAAGGTATCGCCGGCCTCGGGCAGGGCGCGCTCCGGCTCGGCGAGCTTGACGCGGGTCTTCTCCTCCTGCGCCTGAACCAGCGAGATCTCACCCTCGGAGACGGCGCGCTGCACCAGCAGCCATGAGGCGATCTGCATCAGCCGGGTCGTGAGGCGCATGCTCTCGCTGGCATAGGCGAGCGTGGCATCGCGGGAGATCAACCGCGATTCGGAGCGCCCTTCCCCGTCGAGATAGGCCGCCGTCTCCTCGACCAGCAGCATGCCCTCGCGGAACAGGGTCTTGAAGCCTTCCGAGGTCACGTAGGACTGGCCGAAGCTCACCCACTCGCGATCGTCCCGGAACGTCACGTCGAACTCGGTCATCCTGCCTCCTGTACCGCCAGCGAACCATTTGCCCCGGATCGGGACGATGCCGGTGCGAATGCGGCCAGTGGGGCAAGTGTAGCGCCGAACGCGAGCCGAAAGGAGGTTCACGTCTTTTTAACGTTAACGGCGCTAGCCGGCACGAGGCCCGAAGCGCGGCACTCGGCGTACGGAGAGAGACAAAAAAAGAAGCCGCCCCAGGAGGAGCGGCTTTCGTGAGTCTTACAGGGAGGCATCAAGCAGACTGGAAAGAGATCCCAATCAGGATCCAGACAATCTGGATGTGCCTCTTTGTAGAACGGAAAGGTTAACGCTCCGTTAAGGGCCCGGCCGTCGCAGCGGGAATCATCGGCACAGGTCCGTGAAGACCCCAAGCCGGGACTCGCGCGATCGCAACAGAGCGGTCCGATAGCCACCGCCACCCGCCGCATCGGTCGCGGAATCGCTTGAAGCGGCGCACCGGCGGGCGGGGAAGTCATGAGTTGGGCCTCGTCATTGACTTGCAGCGCCCCCTCCGCCATAAGCCGCGCCATTGCGAAGCGGCGCCCCGTTCCGGGCGCCCTTCGCGTTTGCAGATCCCATTTCGAGGCTTACGCACGGTCCGCGCGCTCATCGGCAGCGCCGCCGGGCCGATACCTCGGCCGCCGGAGACCGACCATGAAGAGAACCTATCAGCCCAGCAAGCTCGTTCGGAAGCGCCGCCACGGCTTCCGCGCCCGCATGGCTACCGCCGGCGGCCGCAAGGTCATCGCGGCCCGCCGCGCGCACGGCCGCAAGCGCCTCTCGGCCTGATACGTCCCGCGGCGCCGCCCTTCGCGCGACGCCGCCTTTTGCAACACGAGCCCGCGAATCGGGATCGGAGCGCCCGTGCCCGACGATCGGACGTCTCCGGCGGCGCCCGGACTTCCTGGCAGCCGCCCAGGGCCGGCGTTTTCATACGGACCGCATGAGCGCCCAAGGGCGCCTGCGCGATCCGGGCGAGACGCGCGACGGCGCGACCGCCGAGGGCCTCTTCCTCGGCTTCACCATCACCAAGCGCGTAGGGCATGCGACCGAACGCAACCGGATACGGCGACGCCTGCGCAGCGCCGTCGCCGCCGTGGCGGCGGATGCGCCTGCGATCGGAGCGGATGTCGTGGTGATCGCCCGGCGCCCTGCCCTCGACGCCCCGTTCGACAGCCTCGTCGCGGATTTGCGCCGCGCGCTCCATTCGGTGACGCGCCCGGCCACGCCGCGTTCCAGCGACTCCGCCCGGCCGACCCCACCGCGACGCGGCGGGTCCCGCTCCGGGCGCGGTGCGTCGGCTGGCGGCACTCCGCCCTTCCCCCCCACATCGAAAGCGCCTGACGGATCGACCGATGGGTAACGACAAGACGAACATGTTCGTCGCCATCGCCTTGTCGCTGGTGGTCCTGCTTGGCTGGCATTACTTCGTCACCGGGCCGGCCAGCGAGCGGCAGCGACAGGCGGCGCAGAGCCAGACCGCACAGACGGGCGTGCCGCAGACGGCCGACGGCATCCCGTCGCCGAGTCCGCGCGAGGGCAGCCCCAACGCCCCCGCGCCCGGCACCCTGCCGGGCGCCGCGGCGCAGGGGCCCGTCTCCCGCGAGGACGCGCTGGCCCGTTCCGCGCGCGTCCGCATCGACACGCCGGCCCTCTACGGCTCGATCGGCCTCAAGGGCGCCCGCATCGACGATGTGAGCCTGAAGAACTACCACGAGACCGTCAGCGACGAGAGCCCGCGCATCGTGCTGCTCTCGCCCACGGGCACCGCCAACCCGTATTACGCCGAGTTCGGCTGGGTCGGCGCCAATGCGGGTCCGCTGCCCAACGCCGACACGCTCTGGAAGGCGGACGGCGATCTGCTGGCGCCCGGCCGGCCGCTAACGCTGACCTGGGACAACGGCCAGGGCCTCGTCTTCAAGCGCATCGTCGCCGTGGACGACAAGTTCATGTTCACGGTGCGCGACGAGGTGGAGAACACCTCGGCCAACCCGGTGACGCTCTATCCCTACAGCCTCGTCTCGCGCTGGGGTAAGCCGCAGACCCAGGGCTATTACGTCCTGCACGAAGGCCTGATCGGCGTGCTCGGCGGCGACGGCCTGCAGGAATACACCTACGACAAGGTCGGCAAGGAGCCGGCCTATGGCGGAGCCGCCACGCAGGGCAAGGCCTGGACGAACGTGACCGGCGGCTGGGTCGGCATCACCGACAAGTACTGGGCCGCCGCCGCGATCCCGGAGCAGGACAAGCCCTTCACCGGCGCCTTCACCGAGCGCACCGACGGCGCGACCAAGATCTACCAGACCTCCGTGCGCGGCGACGCTGTCACCCTGGCGCCGAACGCGTCGTCCGTGACGACGCAGCGCTTGTTCGCGGGCGCCAAGGAGGTCAACCAGATCAACGCCTACGAGCGCGAGTTCGGCATCAAGCAATTCGATCTGATGATCGACTGGGGCTGGTTCTGGTTCCTGACCAAGCCGATGTTCCGGGCGCTCGACTTCTTCTTCCACCTGCTGGGCAATTTCGGTGTCTCGATCCTGCTCGTGACGCTGATCCTGAAGCTGTTCTTCCTGCCGATCGCCAACCGCTCCTACGTCTCCATGGCCAAGATGAAGGCCGTGCAGCCGGAGATGACCTCCATCCGGGAGCGCTACAAGGACGACCGGGTGAAGCAGCAGCAGGCAATGATGGAGCTGTACAAGAAGGAGAAGATCAATCCGGTCGCCGGCTGCTGGCCGGTGCTGATTCAGATCCCGGTCTTCTTCGCGCTCTACAAGGTGCTGTTCATCACCATCGAGATGCGGCACGCGCCGTTCTTCGGTTGGATTCAGGACCTCGCCGCGCCCGATCCGACGAGCATCGTCAACCTGTTCGGCCTGCTTCCGTTCACGCCGCCCGAGTACATCCCGATCCATCTGGGCGTGTGGCCGATCATCATGGGCATCACGATGTTCATCCAGATGAAGATGAACCCCGCGCCGCCGGACCCGGTCCAGGCGCAGGTCTTCGCCTTCATGCCGATCGTGTTCACCTTCATGCTCGGCTCGTTCCCCGCCGGCCTCGTGATCTACTGGGCCTGGAACAACACCCTCTCGGTGATCCAGCAATACGTCATCATGCGCCGCAACGGCGTGAAGGTGGAGTTGTGGGACAACCTCAAGGGCATGTTCAAACGCGGCAACAAGAGCGCCGCCGCCAAGGGCTGATATCGAAGGCTGACGCTCGACCGCCGAGCGCCGGCCCCGCACGAGGGCATCGTCCCGGACGCCTGATCCGGGACGATGCCCTCAACTCTTGTTTTGCATCATCTCCTTCCGAAAGCCGGCCACCACCTTTCGGGACGATGCTCGAGCGGGGAAGAAGCCGGCAGCCGTGCGAATGCGCCGCCGCGCATCGGCCGGCATCCCCCATCCCTCCCCTGGCCCGCTAGGGGGGAAGAAGCGCGCAGCCTCATGACCGACGACCCCACAGACGCCCCCTCGCCCGAACTGCTCGAAGCCGGCCGGCTGCTGTTTGCCGGCAGCGCGGACTTCGCCACCGCCGCCCCGGCCCTCGGGGCGTTGCCGCCGATGGAGGGCGTCGAGATTGCCTTTGCCGGCCGCTCCAACGTCGGCAAGTCGAGCCTCGTCAACGCCCTGACAGGGCGCAACACGCTCGCGCGGACCTCGCACACGCCGGGGCGCACCCAGCAGCTCAACTTCTTCCGGATCGGCGAGCGCCTGACCCTCGTCGACATGCCGGGCTACGGCTACGCCGCGGTGGAGAAGGCCAAGGTCGAGGCCTGGACCAAGCTGATCCACGCCTATCTCAAGGGCCGGTCGAACCTCGCCCGCGTCTACCTGCTGATCGATTCGCGGCACGGCCTCAAGGAGATCGACACCGATCTGCTCGACGGGCTCGACAAGGCGGCGGTCTCCTATCAGATCGTGCTGACCAAGGGCGACGCGCTGAAGAAGGCCGAGATCGACAAGCGCATCGCCGGCATCCATGCCGCTTTGGCCAAGCGCCCGGCGGCCTATCCCGAAGTGCTGCTGACCTCGAGCCGCGACGACCGCGGCGTGGCGGAACTGCGCGCCAGCATCGCCCGGCTGCTGCAGGAACGCGGCGCGTGACCGGCCTCGACCGCGTCCTCGCTGCCCTGGCGGCGCTGGCCGGCGGGCTCGGCGTCGCGGCGAGTGCCGCCGCAGCCCATACCAGCGGCGGCGAGACGCTGAAGACCGCGGCGCAATTCCTGCTGTTCCATGCTCCCGCCGTGCTGGCCCTCACGGGCCTTGCCGCGACCGGCTTCGTCCGCGGCGGACTCGCCCGCCTCGCGGCGGCGGCGCTGCTCATCGGCCTCGCGCTGTTCTCGGGCGATCTTGCTCTCCGCGCGTTGACGGGCACACCGCTCTTTCCGATGGCAGCGCCCAGCGGCGGCGTGGTGCTGATGGCCGGCTGGCTGCTTGCGGCGATCGCGGTGCTGGTGCCCGCACGGCGCTGAGGCCGCGCCCCGGTGGAAACCGAAGGAGGACCGGCATGCTCCGATCCTGGCTCCTGCTCGCCGCCTGCCTCGCGGCATTCCCGGCCCGCGCCGCGGAAATCGAGGAGAACGAGCCGCTGGTGATGCGGCTGATCTTCGAGGATTGCCTCGGCTATATCCGCCACGGCCGCACCCCGTTCGAAGGGCTTACGACGCGGCCCGCCTCGCGGGAGGCGATCGCTCAGCTTCCCCGTCGCGCGCCCGACCGCGAGAAGGCGGTCGAGCTGTTGTCCCCGCGCTACGTCGCCTCCTGGGGGCGCGATTCCGACGACCGGCATTGCCTCATCTTCACCGTCTGGTCGGCCCAGCGCGACGGCCTGCCCATGCGGCTCGGCGTGCGGGCGAAGGATTTCCTCGGGCGCGTCACCGAGAAGGCGCGCGCGGCGGGGCTCGACGAAGCCCTCCCGGCCGAGACCTTCTCACCCCTCGCCACGAGCCTCTGGTCGGAGAAGAGCACCGGCCATGACAGCGGTCCCCTGCGCCCCGTCAGCTTCACGATTCTTCCCACCGGCGGCGACGAGGCAGGCGGGCTGATGGATGCCGGCGTCATCGTGGTGGGCGGCCCGCCGCAGGGCCGCCCTCAGAGCATCCTCCCGAAAGCCGGCCGCCGGCTTTCGGAAAAAGACGATGCGAAAATAGAAGACGCGCGCATCACCCCGGCAGGACCGGCGGGTGATATTCCAGCGTGAAGGCGAGCGCCCAGAGCAGGAACAGCACCACCGGCAGGTGGACGATGAGCTGGAGGAAGCTGAAGCCGACGATATCGCGGGCCTTCAGGCCGAGGATGCCGAGCAGCGGCAGCATGAAGAACGGGTTGATGAGGTTCGGCAGCGCCTCGGCCGCATTGTAAACCTGCACCGCCCAGCCGAGATGCACCTTCAGCTCGTTGGCCGCCTGCATCACGTAGGGCGCTTCCAGCAGCCACTTGCCGCCGCCCGAGGGGATGAAGAAGCCCAGCAGCGCCGAGTAGACACCCATGGCGAGCGGGAATGAGCCTTGCGTGTTCATCGCCACGAAGGCGTGGGCGATGACGTCCGAGAGGCTGTGGCCGGCGGCATTCTTGGCGCCCGTCAGGATCGCGGCGATGGCGGCGTAGAACGGGAACTGGATCAGGATACCGGCGGTGGCCGGGACCGCCTTGGAGAGCGCGGCCAGGAAACGCTTGGGCCGCCAGTGCAGCACAAAGCCGACCATCAGGAACAGGAAGTTGTAGGTGTTGAGGTTGGAGATCGCGACCATCCAATCCTGGCGCGCGAATTCCTGGATCAGCCAACCCGCCGCCAGCAGGCCGATGAGGATCGTCAGGACGGGCGCGTGCTCCAGCCACTCGCCGGGCTGCTTGGGCGGGGCGACGCTGTCCTCCTGCTTGGAGACATCGACGCCGAGATCCTGCGCCGTCACCGCGGTCTCGCGGCCCGGCGCGGAGGCGAGCGCGATCAGCGCCGACATCACCACGAGGATCGCGGCGATCAGGATCGACTGCCACAGGAAGATCGTCTCGCTGAACGGGATCACGCCGGTGATCGGCAGCAGGCCCGGCGGCAGGCTTTTCGGGTTGGCCTGAAGCTGCGCCGCGGACGAGGACAGGCCCATCGCCCAGGTCGCGCCGAGGCCGAGATAGGCGGCGGCACCGGCGGCGCGGTAATCCATCCGTAATTCCGTGCGCCGGGCCAGCGCGCGGGCGAGCAGGCCACCGAAGATCAGGCTCAGGCCCCAGCTCAAGAGCGAGGAGAGCATGGTGGCGAGCGCAACGTATCCGATGGCGCCGCGGCCGGTCTTCGGCACCAGCGCCATCCGGTCGATCAAGGCTTGCACTGGGGCGGAGGTCGCCACCACGTAGCCGCCGATGGTGACGAAGACCATCTGCATGGTGAAGGGGATCAGGCTCCAGAATCCGTCGCCGAAGCTCTTCGACACCGCCTGGACCGGCGCGCCGTTGATGAGCGCGGCGGATGCCACGATGACGACGGCGATGGCCACGAACACGAAGGCGTCGGGAAACCACTTCTCCGCCCAATCGGTGAAGCGGAGTGCGAGGCGGGCCATGGCCCGCTCCTCGGTCCGCGTGCGGGGCTCTGGGGGCGAATCCATCGGCGTCGGCTCCTCATCCGCGGCGCGAACGGCCGCGGTTAGGCCCTGTTAGAGAGGGAGCCGAGGCCGGGTTCAAGCCGGTCCGGTGACGAAACCTCAGCGCTCACAGAAATCGAGGGTGCCTGACTCAACCAGCCGACACGCGCAGGAATTCCAGCGCCGGGCCCTGCGCCTGCGAAAAGACGCCCGCGGTCAGCGCGTTGCCGAACACGGCACCCGTGTCGAGATTGGTGCGGAAGCGGCGGCAATCCGGCCCGCCGCGGGTCTGCGGAGTGTGGCCGTGGACGATGTGGCGGCCGAAATCATAATCCTCGGAGAGGAACGGCTCGCGGATCCAGAGCCGGTTGTGGGGATCGGGGTCCGGCACCTCCCCCTCGGGACGAAAGCCGGCATGGACGTACCAGCGCTGCGTATCCTCGTGCAGGGTCGGCAGGGCCTCGATCCAGTCGAGCATCTCGCCGGGCAGCTCTTCCGGCCCCGAAACGCCGAACGAGGTGAGCGTCTCGGCGCCGCCGTTATAGACCCAATGGTCGAGGGCGCCGGGCTCGCGCAGGCTCTTCAGCAGCATCTCCTCGTGGTTGCCCATCAGGCAGACCACGTCCTCCGGCTCGCGCCATTGCAGGCGGCGCAGGGTCTCGATCACCCGCGCACTGTCGGGGCCGCGATCGATGTAGTCGCCGAGGAAGACCAGCTTCTTCGCGCGGGTCCCCGCATGGGCCTCGATGCGTTCCAGCAGGCGGTCGAGCAGGTCGGCGCAGCCGTGGATATCGCCGATGGCGTAGGTGATCGTCTCGGCAGTCATCCGCTCGTTGTCGATGGGAAATCGCTGCAACGCAAGACGAGGACGGACCGAGGCTAAGGGCAACCGGCCGAAGCCGCGCGCGTCGCTTCGCGGCGCGTTGACGCGGCCGCTCCGAATCGCTCCGGGGCGGCCGCGACCGAAGGCGGCCCCGGCGCGGTCTCCCACGCCGGGGCCTTTCGTTCATCGGATCAGTTCAGCAGCACGCCCGCCGGCCGGCGCTCGGCGGCGACGTCGCCGATCATCAGCCCGGCCGGGCCGACGCGCACCGGCACCGTCTCGCCGTCGTGGATCACTCCCGAGAGGATCGCTTCGGCGAGCGGATCCTGCACGTTCTTCTGGATCACCCGCTTCAGCGGCCGCGCGCCGTAGGCCGGATCGTAGCCCTTGTCGGCGAGCCAGGTGCGGGCCTCGCCGTCCACGTCGAGGGTGATCTTGCGATCTTCCAGGAGCTTGGCGAGACGCCCGAGCTGGATATCGACGATCGCCCCCATCTCCGAACGCGCGAGGCGGTGGAACAGGATGATCTCGTCCACCCGGTTCAGGAATTCGGGCCGGAAGTGGCCACGCACCACCCCCATCACCTCGTCGCGCACCACGTCGGTGTCCTGGCCGGCCGGCTGGTTCACCAGATACTCCGAGCCGAGGTTCGAGGTCATGATGAGCAGCGTGTTGCGGAAGTCGACCGTGCGGCCCTGCCCATCCGTCAGGCGCCCGTCGTCGAGCACCTGCAGCAGGACGTTGAACACGTCCGGATGCGCCTTCTCGACCTCGTCGAACAGCACGACCTGATAGGGCCGGCGCCGCACGGCCTCGGTCAGTGCGCCGCCCTCCTCGTAGCCGACATAGCCGGGAGGCGCGCCGATCAGGCGGGCGACCGCGTGCTTCTCCATGTACTCGGACATGTCGATGCGCACGAGCGCGGTGTCGTCGTCGAACAGGAAGCCGGCCAGCGCCTTGGTCAGCTCGGTCTTGCCGACGCCCGTCGGCCCGAGGAACATGAACGAGCCGATCGGCCGGTTTGGGTCCTGCAGGCCGGCCCGCGCCCGGCGGACCGCGGTCGAGACCGCTTCCACCGCCTCGCGCTGGCCGACGACGCGCTTGGCGAGCGCCTCCTCCATCGCGAGCAGCTTTTCGCGCTCGCCTTCCAGCATCTTGTCCACCGGCACGCCGGTCCAGCGGGAGACGACGCCCGCGATATGGGCCGGCGTCACCGCCTCCTCGACCATGCCATCGCGGGCGACTGCGCTCTCGGCCGCGGCCTCGATCTCGGAGAGCTGCTTCTCCAGGCCGGGGATCACGCCATAGGCGAGCTCGCCCGCGCGCTGGTACTGGCCCTGGCGCTGCGCCGAGGCGAGTTCGTTGCGGGCCTCGTCGAGCTTCTTCTTCAGCTCGGCGGCGGCACCCAGCTTGTCCTTCTCGGCCTTCCAGCGCGCCGTGATGGTCGCGGACTGCTCCTCGAGGTCGGCCAGTTCCTTCTCCAGGCGCTGGAGCCGATCGCGGGAGGCGGAATCCGTCTCCTTCTTCAGCGCCTCGCCCTCGATCTTCAGCCGCACGATCTCACGATCGACGTTGTCGAGTTCTTCCGGCTTCGAATCGACCTGCATGCGCAGGCGCGAGCCGGCCTCGTCGACGAGGTCGATCGCCTTGTCGGGCAGGAAGCGGTCGGTGATGTAGCGGTTCGACAGGGTCGCCGCCGCGACGAGCGCGCTGTCCTGGATGCGCACGCCGTGGTGCTGCTCGTACTTCTCCTTGATGCCGCGCAGGATCGAGACCGTGTCCTCGACCGTGGGCTCGGACACGAAGACCGGCTGGAAGCGGCGGGCGAGCGCGGCGTCCTTCTCGACATGCTTGCGGTACTCGTCGAGCGTGGTCGCGCCGACGCAGTGCAGCTCACCGCGGGCCAGCGCGGGTTTCAGCAGGTTCGAGGCGTCCATCGCCCCATCCGCCTTTCCGGCGCCGACGAGCGTGTGCATCTCGTCGATGAACAGGATGATCTGGCCTTCCGCGGCGGTCACCTCGGAGAGCACGCCCTTCAGCCGCTCCTCGAACTCGCCGCGATATTTCGCGCCGGCGATCAGCGCACCCATGTCGAGGGCGAGCAGGCTCTTCTCCTTGAGGGATTCCGGCACGTCGCCGTTGACGATGCGCAGGGCCAGCCCCTCGACGATGGCGGTCTTGCCGACGCCGGGCTCGCCGATCAGCACGGGATTGTTCTTGGTGCGCCGCGACAGCACCTGGATCGTGCGGCGGATCTCCTCGTCGCGGCCGATCACCGGGTCGAGCTTGCCCTCGCGGGCCGCCTCGGTGAGGTCGCGGGCGTATTTCTTCAGCGCGTCGTAGGCGTTCTCGGCCGAGGCGTTGTCGGCGGTGCGGCCCTTGCGCAGCGCGTTGATCGCCGCGTTGAGCGAGGCCGCGGTGACGCCCGCCGCCGTCAGGATGCGGCCGGCCTCCCCCTCCTTCTCGACGGCGAAGGCCAGCAGCAGGCGCTCGACGGTGACGTAAGAATCACCCGCCTTCTCGGCGGCCTGCTCGGCGGTGTCGAACAGGCGCACGAGTTCGCGCGTCGCCTGCGGCTGCGCGGCATTGCCCGAGACCTTCGGCTGCTTGGCGAGCCATTGCTCGACCTGCGCATGCGCGACCCGCGACTGGCCGCCGGCCCGGTCGATGAGACCGGCGCAGAGCCCTTCGGGATCGTCGAGCAGGACCTTGAGGAGATGGCCGGGCGCGAGCTGCGGGTTGCCCTCGCGGACGGCGAGATTCTGAGCAGCCTGGACGAAGCCACGGGCGCGCTCGGTGTACTTTTCGAAATTCATGCGTGTTGCCCTTCCCCGGATCGAAGATCGTCCGCCCGCTTGCGCGGCACGGAGCCTCCGATGCGTTGTCCCGCGGGGTGAGCCCCACCGGGACACCGGCGCTTTATTGTGAGCCGCCGGTAGGGATGATCTGGTGTTGCGTATACGTGACACAAGAGGGAGAGGGCGCCCAAAACGCATCCCAGGCGGGCATTCGGACCAAGCTTGCGCGGCCGATGCGTGGCCGTTCAGGCGGCGTCTTCGGCTTGCGGCATCACGTTAAGCCGGTCGCCGACCGCCACGGCGCCGTCGCTGAGCACTTCGAGGTAGATGCCGAGATCGACATGGTCGAAATGGCGTTTCAGCGCCTTCGGCAGGTTTGTGTCGCGCCGGGCCGTCTCCGGATTCACGTCGACGGCAGCGCAGCGCGGCGTGCGGGCGAGCCCCCGCAGACGCAAGCCCCCGACGGTCACCTCCCGGCCGACCCAATCCATCTCCGCCCACGGCTCCAGCCCATCGACGTAGATGTTGGCGCGGAAGCGCAAGGGGTGGATCGCGCCGCCCGTCCGCTCTTCCAGGGCGCGCACCGAGGCGAGGTTGATGAGCGAGACCGCCCGCATGAAGGCCGGCGAGATCACGCTGCCGTCGGTGAACTTGTGGTCGGCCGCTCGCACGAGGCGCGGCCGCCCCTTGGCCGCCGGGCCGACATAGGACTCGAAGAAGCGCTCGACCGCCTCGCGGCCCTCAGGCCGGGTCAGATCCTCGCTGAGCATCGTCGCGCCGTCGCGGGTGATCGTGAGCTGCCCGGTCTCGGGATCGAACCGCGTCGCGAGCGCCGCCAGCACCTCGTTGCTGCGCAGCATCAGGAAGTAGCCCTTATCGAGCGGCTCCGGGTTCTGCGGGTCGAAGGCCGTCGTGCCGAGCGCGAGGGCGTATTCGCGGTCGAAGGCGAGGCCGGACGCGCGAGCCAGCGTCAGCGCCGGAAGCGGCTCGGCCGAGAGGCCCTTGACCGGATATCTGTAGAGCGCGGTGACCTCGGCCATCTGTCCTCATCCTCCTGACGCAAAGCGGCAGGCTGACCGAGACCGCAGCGTCGGACCATGCGGAATTCTCCGTAGACGGCGCAGGGCTCCACCGGTCCGGTTGCAAATCGGGCGCGTCCGGCCTTAGCGAGTGGGAATGAACCAGAGCCCTGCCCTCCGCATCGCCGCCCTCTACCGCTATCCGGTCAAAGGCCTCTCGCCCGAGGCCTTGGAGACGGCCGAGCTGGAAACGAGCGGCTACTTTCCCGGCGACCGGCTCTACGCCATCGAGAACGGCCCTTCCGGCTTCAACGAGACCGTGCCGCGCCACCTGCCGAAGATCGCCTACCTGATGTTGATGCGTAACGAGGCGCTGGCCCGGCTGCGCACCCGGTTCGACGACGCCACGCATCGCCTGACGGTCGAGGAGAACGGGGTGCAGGCGGTGGACGCGGATCTGAGCACGGCGGAGGGGCGCGAAGCGCTCGCCGAGTTCATGAAGGGCTTCCTGCCGCAGGAACTGCGCGGCGCGCCGCGGGTGCTGACGGCGCCGCCCGGCTACCGCTTCACCGATTCGCGCACAGGCTACGTCTCGCTCATCAACCGTGCGAGCGTGGCGGCAACCGAGGATCTCGCGGGCGCCCCGGTCGATCCCCTGCGCTTCCGCGGCAACCTCTATCTCGACGGGCTGGAGCCTTGGGCCGAACTCGACATGGTCGGCCGGGTGCTGGAAGCGGGCGACGTCCGGCTAAAGATCACGAGCCGAACCGAGCGCTGCGCGGCCACCAATGTCGATCCGCAGACCGGCCAGCGTGATCTGTCGATCCCGAGGACCCTGATGCAGGGTGTCGGCCACACCGATTGCGGCGTCTACGCCGAGGTTCTGGCCGGCGGCGTGCTGCGGACGGGCGACAGCCTGCGGGTGATCGGCTGAAGAAAATCGGCGCTTGCGGACTCAGCGCTTGCGCGCCTGGGCGCGGGCCGTGAGCCAGAGCGGCTCGGGTTCGGCGCAGGGCAGGAGCGCGGCCACGGCGTCGAGATCGACCGCGTAGTTGTCTGTGAGCTGGCGCCAGATATCGGCGGACGAGCCCGCGCCCTGGCCGAGACGCTCGACGATGCGGGCAAGCAAACCGGGATGCGTCAGACTCGGACGCGGCATCGCCAGATCGGCACTCAGCATGGTCGGCCCCCTTCGTTCAACCAGGGCATGATTGATCGCGATGGTTAACCGCCGTTTAAGCATCCCGCTGAAATCAGCTGAGATGAAGAACTGGATAGAGCTGAACGACCACAGGCATCCGGGTTTTGCCCGCCAGACTTGAGTTTCACCGTCTCCGACCCTCGATCCCGCGATCGGCCAAGCGGCGTTTCAAAGGTGACACGAAGCGTCGCTAGAGAATCGTCCCGTGGGGTGGCCGCCGGGATCCGACGGGCCGGCGCCGGTCGGATGGCCTGACAACGCTCTTCGCATGGCACCCATCGCGGGATCGCGAGTTCGCGGACTCTTCGCTCTGCACAAAGCCTGCGCTAGAAGCCTGCCGAATCCGCCTCCGACTCGAGAGAGAGCCAGGACGACCGCGATGACCGATCCGCTGCCGAACGTGCATGTGCGCGCCGAGATCCTGACCCAAGCGCTGCCGCACATGCAGCGCTACGATCAGGAAATCGTCGTCATCAAGTATGGCGGCCACGCCATGGGCGACCCGGCGGCGGCGGAGGACTTCGCCGAAGATATCGTGCTGCTCGAACAATCCGGCCTGAAGCCGATCGTCGTGCATGGCGGCGGGCCGCAGATCGGCAAGATGCTGGCCCGGCTCGGCATCGAATCGGAGTTCCGCGGCGGGTTGCGCGTCACCGACGAGGCCACCGTCGAGGTGGTCGAGATGGTTCTGGCCGGCTCGATCAACAAGCAGATCGTCGGCTGGATCGCCGCCGAGGGCGGCCGGGCGATCGGCCTGTGCGGCAAGGACGGCAACATGGTCCGCGCCAAGCGGGCGATGCGGACGATCAAGGATCCCGACAGCAACATCGAGCAGGCGATCGACCTCGGCCTCGTCGGCGAGCCGGAGCATGTCGAGCGCGGCGTGCTCGATGCGGTGCTGAAGGCCGAGTTGATCCCGGTCCTCGCCCCCGTGGCCTATGGCGAGGACGGCAAGACCTACAACGTCAACGCCGACACCTTCGCCGGCGCCATCGCGGGTGCGCTGCGGGCCAAGCGCCTGTTGCTGCTCACCGACGTGCCCGGCGTGCTCGACAAGGACAAGAACCTGATTCAGGAGCTCTCGGTCGAGGATTGCCGCCGCCTGATCGCCGACGGCACCATCACCGGCGGCATGATCCCGAAGGTCGAGACCTGCATCTACGCCCTCGAACAGGGCGTCGAGGCGGTGGTCATCCTCAACGGCAAGGTCCCGCACGCGGCGCTGCTCGAGCTGTTCACCGATTTCGGCGCGGGCACTCTGATCCGGCGCAGCTGACGGCAGCGCTTCCCAGCGGCTTTCAACTCCCTACATACGGGACGGGGCATCCCCGTCCCGTTTCTCCTTTCAAGCGTCACCCTCCCCTTGCTCCTTCCCGGCGAGAGTCACTTCACCACCTCCGACGCCCGCGGGTTCTCCCACGTCGATACCTGGGTGTTCGATCTCGACAACACGCTCTACCCGAGCGACGCGCGGGTCTGGCCGCAGGTGGACGAGCGGATCACGCTCTACGTCATGCGGCTCTACGGGCTCGACGCGATCTCGGCGCGCGCCCTGCAGAAGCATTTCTACCACCGCTACGGCACCACCCTGAAGGCGCTGATGGTGGAGGAAGGGGTCGATCCGCACGACTTCCTCGACTTCGCCCACGACATCGACCACTCGACGATCAAGCTCGACGAAGCGCTCGGAACCGCGATCGAGCATCTGCCGGGCCGCAAGCTGATCCTCACCAACGGATCGCGCCGCCACGCGGAATCGGTCGCGGGCAAGCTCGGCATCCTCGACCATTTCGAGGACGTGTTCGACATCGCCGACGCCGACTTCATCCCCAAGCCCGACCGCGGCACCTACGAGCGCTTCCTTCTGCGCCACGGGGTCGATCCCCGGCGCTCGGCCCTGTTCGAGGACATCGCCCGCAACCTCGTGGTGCCGCACGACCTCGGAATGGCGACCGTGCTGGTGGTGCCGCCGACGCCCGATCCGTTCCGCGAACTGTTCGAGCAGGAGGCGGTGCAGGAGCCGCATATCGACCACATCACCAGCGATCTGGCGGCCTTCCTCGTGCGCTGCGTGCTGCCGGTCGTCCCGCCCGAGCCCGCCGCGCCGTGAGTGAGACGGCTGCGGGCCACTGGGCCGAGATCAAGGCTCCGAGTCTGGCCGAGATCGAGGCCCTGGCCGAGGCCGCCTTCGCCGCCCTGCCGGAGGAATTCCGGGCGCTCTGCGCGGGCGTGCGCATCCACATCGACGATTTCCCCGACGACGAGACCCTGACCGAGATGGGGTGCGAGTCGGAGTTCGACCTGCTCGGCCTATTCCGCGGCATCGGGCTGGCGCAGGCGGGCGAGGTCGCCACGGGGCAGATGCCCAACGCCGTCTGGCTCTATCGCCGGCCGCTGCTCGATTACTGGGCCGAGCACGACGAGACGCTGGGCCACCTCGTGACCCACGTGCTCGTCCACGAGATCGGCCACCATTTCGGCCTCTCCGACGACGACATGGCCGGCATCGAGGCGGCGGCCGACGCGATCGAGCCGTCGGACGCCTGAGGCGTCAGCCCCGCGCGGGCAGGCGCGGGATCAGCCCGACCTTGGGCCGGCGGGAGCGGAACTGCCCGCGCTCGATCGCCACGAAGGTGAGGATCGCCAGGGCGAGCGTGGTGAGCCACCAGATCGTGGTGAGGCCGACGCCGACGCAGCCGATGGCAAACGCGGTCGCGAAGGCCGCCATGGCGCAGGGCGCCAGCACCGTGGCGTCGCGGCCCGCGCGGTGGATCGCGCCGTAGAGGGCGAAGGCCGCAGCGAAGGCGCCGACGATGCCCAGTTCGTACCAGAATTCGAACAGCATCGTGGTCGGCGCATTGATCGGCAGGATGCCGAAGATCTTTCCGCGCAGGGCCGTCTCGAGGCCGTGGCCGGTCACGAGGCGCACCGGCTCCAGGGTGACGACCTTCTGCCACGCCTTGAGCGCCAGCACGCCGGGCGCCACGGGGCCGAACAGGGCGATGCCGATCGGACGCGCGAGGAACGGCAGCAGCGGCGCGGCCACGAGCAGGCCGGCGGCGGTGAGCGCGGTGACGCGCACGCCGAGCGACAGGCGCCAATGCGTCAGAGCAAAGACGAGTGCCCCGATGGCCAGCGCGAACAGCGCGGTCACGCCCGGCGCGAGCAGCAGCGCGCCCGCGACCAATACGATCACGACGAGCGAGCCCAGGTCGCGACGGCGCGAGCGCAGCCACGCCACGGCGGGCCAAGCCAGCAGCGCCAGCAGCACCGCGCCGCGCTCCAGGGCGCTGTCGCCGTCCGGGTTGTCCTTGAGCATCGCGTCGCCGACGAGGTTGATCAGGATCGCGACGATGGCCGCCGCGCCGACGCCGAGCGGCAGCAGGTAGAGGTTGGCCGAGCGCATCCGGTCAGGCAGCGCGAGATAGGCCAAAAGCGTCATCACCACGATGGCGACGAGGTTGGCCAGCCGCTCGCTCGCGGGCCCGGGAAACGGCGTCCAGACCAGCGACAGTCCCGACCAGAACACCACCAGCATGCCGGCCAGGAAGGACGGCGCGGTCAACAGCCGCTTCAGGGCCGGACCGACGGCGCGCTGATGCTGGTCGATGGCGCTCGCGGTGATCAGCAGGACGACGGCGATGGGTGCGAGCACCACGGTAGCGCGGCGCGAGACCTGCGCGGCCACCGGCAGCACCACGAACAGGCCGAAGAAACCGATACGGCGCAGCAGGGCCGCCGCGTCGAGGGCGGGATCGACGGTCGTGGTCGGGGGACGCGGCATGATCGAGGGAGGACCGGATCCGGCGCCCCTGCGGAGTGCGGGCGCTTAGCCTACACCTAGTGCAGGCGGGGGGGCCGGGCTGTAGAGGCGCTGCAACACCTCAGCCCCCGTATCAGTGCCGGATTTGCATCAAACTGGCGTGGTTTGCGGCCGCGGGCGGCGCCGGCGCCGGGCGAGGTGGCGCCCGACATCGCTGGTGACGCGCCAGCCGCCCCAGGCGGCGAGGAAGCCGAGCAGGCCGGCGACGAGGCCGTCCGCCGTGGTCGGCACCGCCGGCTGATAGTCGCGATAGGTGGCGCGGGCGATGCTCATGTCGGGGTCACGGGCCATGACGCTGAGGCGCCCGAGCGGGCTCGCCGCCGTGTCGAGGGCGAGCTTCTGCGCCTCCAGCCGCTTCAGCCGCTCGACATCGGCCCGGGCCGATTCGCCGCGCCGGGCGATAAAGGCGTCCGGGTTGGTCCGCAGCAGCGCCAGCGCCTCGTCCCGGCTGCGGCCCGTGGCCTGGGCGTCGGCATCGAGGGAAGCGATGGCGCGGCGCAGCTCGTCCAGGGCCCCGCCGAGGCGCTGGGTGTATTGCTGGGCGAATTCCGGCGCCTGCGCGGCGATGACCGCCGCGAGCAGTCCGAAAGCAAGGCCGAGCGTTCGGACCACACGGAACATCAAAACTTCCTTCGCGGGGGCAACCCGGTTTGTAGGGCGATCCGCGGCGCCGGGGAGGGCCGCGGTTCAATCTTGGCCGAGGGCGGCCGCCACATCCGCCTCGCTGAGGGCGTCGAGCGCCCCGGCGATCTTCACCGCCCGCGTCTTCTCGCCGGGCGGGAACAGCAGGACCACGGTCTCGGTACCGGGACAGGCCGGATCGGTGCAGACGATCTCGCTCACGCTCATCGCCGTGTCCGGGCCGTAACCGCCCGCCTTCCGCAGCCACGCCTCAACGCGACGCCGGGCGGCGGCGTCAGGCTTCGGAGCGCGTCCCAACAGGGCCACGGCGCGGGCGTCAGGCCGGCAGGGTGAGCAGGCCGGCCTGCCCGTCGGCGCAGCCGAAGGCGAGGCGGGCACCGGCCGGGTCCCAGGCGAGCGCCGAGATCGCGCTGCCCTTCACCGCCGGGCGCACCAGCAGCTCCGAGGCGTCGGAGAAGCGCACCAGCAGCACGCAGCCATCCTCATAACCGATCGCCAGGACCGGCGCCTTCGGATGGAAGGCGACCTGCGAGACCCGCGCCGGCCGCACGCCGCATTCCCGTGGCGCCTTGCCGGTGGGGCCCTCCTTCGAGTCGAACGGCCAGACGATGGCGGCCTCGGCGCCGCTGGTGGCGAGCCACTTGCCGTCCGACGACCACGAGAGCGAACGCACCTTTGCGGGATAGCCCGACATGCGCATGTGGCCGCGGTCGGGCTGGAGGCGCCAGCCGTGCAGCGCGTTCTCCTGCATGGTCGAGACGACGAAGCGGCCGTCGGGCGACCACGTCACGTCGAGATGCGAGCCCTTCCACTCGATGAATTCGGGCGGCGTTTCGAGGTTCGGGTACCAAAGGCTGACGCCGTTGTAGTGGGCTACCGCCAGCCGGTAGCCCTTCGGCGCGAAGGCGAGGCCGCGGCCGGTGGTGGGCGCCGTGAGGGTTTTTTCGCGGCCCTTGGCGTCGCGGGCGACGATCGCGCGGCCCGAGGCGAAGGCGAACGAGCCGTCGCCGTGGAGCGCCAGCGCGTCGATCCAGCCGCCGCCCTTGGCCTGCGCCAGCTCGCTCGACCGGCCGTCCGCCGCCGTCGCGACCACGCGGCCATCGTCGCCCCCGCTCACGAGCCGGGCGCCGTCGCTGGCCGCCACGAGGATTCCGCTGTCGGGATGAGCCGCCACGGTCTCGGTCGCGCCGTCGCGGGCCAGCAGCACGCCGCCATCGGCCAGCGCCAGCGCCAATGTCCCCTTGAGCCAGTGGGCGGCGGTGACGTGGGCACCGGCCGCGATGTCCGCGACGTGGTCGGTAAGGGAGGGAGCGGAGGCGCTCATGCCGGAGGGGTCTTCCTTCAGATCTTGGTCAGCGTCACCGGCGCGCGCCGGTACACGAGAGTGAACAGGGTCGCGGCAAGGCATAGCCCGGCCGCCACGCCGGCGGGAATCGCCAGGGCCGCGATTCCGAGATGCGCATGGGCCAGCGTGCCCGCAACCGCCCCGACCAGGAGCGAGAGCCAAACCGAGCCGTCGCCGACCCAGCCCAGCCGCGGTCCCCTGCCGGCGAGCGCCAGCGCCGCCTTCTGCCCGAACGCGAACAGCGCGCCGGTGACGAAGGTGGTGCCGGCACGAAAGCCCTGAACATGGGCGAGCACCGCGTTCTGCCCGCCCATGGCGAGCGCCAGGAACAGCGAGGCCACGCCGACATGGGCGTGCTCGGCCGCCAGGGCGACCGCCGCCGTCAGGGCGACGGCTTCCAGGCCGAGCACCGCGGGCGTGACCCAGCGCGGCGGGCACAGGGCGGCGATAGCGCCCCCCGAGACCGCGCCGACGAGGAAGGCGCCGATCAGCAGCGCCGGCAGCACGGCGCCGAGCGGCTCGCCATGGCCCAGTGCGACAGCGAGCTGCGTCGTGTTCCCGCTCATGAGCGAGGTGTAGAGGCCGCCGAGCCGGATAAAGCCGAGCGCGTCCACGAATCCGGCGAGCGCCGTGAGCACGACGCCGAAGCCGATCTGCCAGGGTCGGGTCACGGGGTCGGCACGATCGTTAAGGCGCTCTTCGAACGGCAGGCGGGTGCGGGGGCGAAAGACAGGCTCATCCGACAAGGGCTTAGGGGTGTCATCGCGTCAGGCGTGACTGAAAACAGTTCCTGCACCGTACCGTCAAGGTTAACCGATCGGTTACCAAATGCGCGCAAATCGAAGCAATCACGGTGAACGAGGCCCTTCACGGCCCCGTTGGTCCGGCGATCCGCAAGCTCGGCTGTTGTCCGAGCACGGGTGAGTTGGAGTTCTGCCATGATCCCCTTCGCCTGCATCCCCGCTGCCCTGCCGCCGTTCTCTCTGGCGCGCCACGCCGACACGATCCTCGTGGTGGAGGACGAGTCCTTCGTCTGCGAGCTGGCCGCCGAGGCGCTGCTCGACGAAGGCTACCGGGTGCTGACCGCCGCCGATGCGGAGGAGGCGGAGGCGATCCTGTCGCGCGAGCACGTGGACCTGCTCTTCACCGATATCGATCTGGCCCGCAACACGAACGGCATCGCGCTCGCCCGCAGCGCCCGGCGCAGCCTGCCGCGCCTGCCGGTGGTCTACACCTCCGGCGGCCGCGACGGCCTCTCCGCCGCCGAGGCGGTGAACGAATCGGTGTTCATGCCCAAGCCCTACCGCGCCGCGCAGCTCGTGGCTGTCACCAACGACCTGCTGCGCCACCGCGGCTGAGTTTCCCCGCCCTCAACCCATACGAGACGTGACATGCGTCGCCTGATCGCCTGCGCCTTCCTGATGCTCGCCGCGATGCCGGCCGCCCGAGCCGAATGCAATGTCGAGGATACCGGGCTCGAACCGACAATCGCGGCGAAGAAGGAGCTTCAGGAAACCAAGAACGCTCAGATCGTGCGCGACCTGCGGACGCTGCGCGACGCCGCCATCGTGCTCGAATCCTACGGCTTCCCGGACGAGTGCAAGCGCCTCGTCGCCATCGTGAAGGGTCTGGCCGCCAAGCCCGATGACACGATCAAGCGCAGCAGCGACACCGACGAGGAGAAGGCCGAGGAGATCCAGGAATCCCGCGAGCCGAAGGCGCCGAAGGAGCGCAGCGGCTCCGGCCGGTAAAGCGCCTCAGGCAATCCCGGGGAGGTTTTGCGGAAAATCCCCTCCCCGGCCCAGGCAGCCGACCGGCACGCGCGCGTGCCGCGCGATCTGCCCGGCCACCGTCTCGACCGGGACCGGCGCGCCCTCGCTCTCGCTCACGACGATTCCAACAAGCGGGATGGCGTGCGCCCGCAACGTCTCGACCGCCGTCAGCGCGTGGCTGATGGCGCCGAGATAGCTGCCGGACACGAGCAGCGCCGGGATCGCTTGCGATTTCAGCCAGTCGAGGCCGGTCGCGTCCTCGGAGATCGGGCTCATCAGGCCGCCGACGCCCTCGATCACCACGGTCTCACCGTCACCGGCCTCGGCCAGGCGCGCGCCGCACCACGCGACAAGCTCAGGCAGCGCGAGGCTGCGACCCTCGCGGGCGGCGGCGAGGTCGGGCGCGAGCGGCGCGATGAAACGCCAGGGCGAGCAGGCTTCGACCGTCTCAGGCGTGAGCGCCAGCCCCTGAGCCGCGAGCAGGCGGCCGGTGTCACTCTCCGCGAAATCGGGATGGTCCAGCGGGGGAACGCCGCTCGCGAGCGGCTTCAGCGCCCTTACTCGCCGGCCCTGGCCGCGCAGCCGGCGGACGAGGGCGGCGGTGGTGTAGGTCTTGCCGATCTCGGTGCCGGCGCCGACGACGAACAGGGCGGGCGGGGACATGGCGTGCGGATCGCTTGGCTACGAAAATGGCGTGGTCCCACCCGCGCCCTCATCCTGAGGTGCCCGCGACAGCGGGTCTCGAAGGATCGCCCGGTTCCCGCGCGATGTCCGGACCACCCTTCGTGGCGGCTTTGCAGCATCTCAGGATGAGGGCGTGAGTCGGAGCGACCGGGCCGGTCGCTCCGCTAGAGCCGTGCCCGACCACGTTGGGTCGGATCACGCCTCTATCCTTTTGTTGTGCCGCGCTTTCTTTCGACGAACCGGAACCCACTTCGTCGGAAAGCGCTCTAACGCTACTTCTCGACGAAGGCCTTCTCGATCACGTAGTGGGCCGCCTCGCCGTGGTTGCCCTCCTCGTAACTGAGGCCCGTCAGCATCTCGCGGGTATCCTTGATCATCTCCGGCGAGCCGCAGAGCATGAAGCGGTCGTTCTCGATCGACATGTTCGGCAGGCCGATATCCTCGAACAGCTTGCCCGAGGTCATCAGGTCGGTGATCCGGCCGCGGTTGCGGAACGGCTCGCGGGTGACCGTCGGGTAGTAGATGAGCTGGTTGGCGATCATCTCGCCGAGGAACTCGTGCTTCGGCAGGGTCTCGGTGATGGTCTCGCCATAGGCCAGTTCCTGCACCTGACGGCAGCCGTGGACGAGCACGACCTTCTCGAAGCGGTCGTAGGTCTCCGGATCCTTGATGATCGACAGGAAGGGGGCGAGCCCCGTGCCGGTGCCGAGCAGGTAGAGGTTCTTGCCGGGCAGGAGGTTGTCGAGCACCAGCGTGCCGGTCGGCTTCTTGCCGATCATGATCGGGTCGCCGACCTTGAGGTGCTGGAGCTTGCTCGTGAGCGGGCCGTTCGGCACCTTGATCGAGAAGAACTCCAGCTCCTCCTCGTAATTGGCCGAGACCACCGAGTACGCGCGCAGCAGCGGCCGGCCCTCGACCTCGATGCCGATCATCGTGAACTCGCCGTTGCGGAAGCGGAACGAGGGATCGCGCGTCGTGCGGAAGGAGAAGAGCGTGTCGGTCCAGTGGTGGACGGAGAGGACGCGCTCCTCGTTGTACTTGCTCATCGGCCGCGGGTTTCCCGATTCTGGAAGCGTCGAAACGGGGCTCTTCTCGCAGTCGCAGCATCCGCGTCAAGACGCAGCGCTGCCACAGCGGTTGGAATGTGACTTAGCCTGGAACTGTTCTTGAATCCGGCGCATGCCTGCCCCGGCAGGAGCGCATCGCCGGAGGCGCTTACAGCGGCTTCAAGCCCGCTTCGATCTCCGCCCGGCGCGGTTCGAGGAAGGGCGGCAGCGCGAGACGTTCGCCGAGTGATTCCATCGTCTCGTCGGTGGCGAAGCCCGGCCCGTCGGTGGCGATCTCGAACAGGATGCCGTTCGGCTCGCGGAAATACAGGCTGCGGAAGTAGTAGCGATCCACGGGACCGCTGGAGGGGACGCGGCGCTGCTTGAGCCGGTCGGCCCAGGCGTCGTAATCGGCATCCGGGATGCGGAAGGCGACGTGGTGCACGGCACCCGCGCCCTGGCGGGCCGGCGCGCCCGTACCTTTGAGAAGCTGGACCTCCGCGGCGGGACCGCCCTCGCCGGTCTCGAACACCGTCACCTCGCCCTCGGGCAGCTCGAAGGTCCGGGCGCGGCGGAAACCGAGGATCTGCGTCAGCACCGCTTCGGTGCGCTCGGGCTGCGAGACGGTGAGGCGGATCGGCCCAAGGCCCCGGATCTGGTGCTCGGGCGGCACCGGGCTGCCCTGCCAGGGATGGGCTGCACCCACGCCGCCGTCGTCCACGAGGCTGAGGCGCTGGCCCTCGCCGTCCTCGAAATCGAGGGTGAGGCGCCCGTCCCGCTCGATCGCCGGATGGTGGTTCACCCCCTGGCGGGCAAGATGCTCGCGCCACCAGTCGAAGCTTGCCGTTCCGCCGACGCGCAGCAGGGTGCGCGAGATGCTGTCGGTGCCGCGCCGCTCGGCGGGCGCCGGCCAGTCGAAGAAGGTGATGTCGGTGCCGGGCGAGGCGCGGCCGTCGGCATAGAACAGATGGTAGGCCGAGACGTCGTCCTGGTTGACGGTCTTCTTCACGAGCCGGAGCCCCAGCACGCGGGTGTAAAAGGCGAGGTTGTCGGCCGCCTGCGCCGTGATGGCGGTGACGTGGTGGAGTCCGGTGAGCTGCATCGCTTGAGGCCTCGCACGGTGAGCGGGTTCGGCCTCCACCAGATAGGGGTTTTGGGCGCGAGCCCAAGGAGCAGGGTGCGGTTCAGGCAACCATGGACGTCAGGCGCGCCTTCGCGGCCTGCGCGAGGAAGCCGGATCGGCTCTCGCCGGCGGCCTCGGCCGCGCGGTCGATACGCTTGAGCAGACTCTCCTCGACCGAGATGTTCACCCGCACGGCACGCCCCGGGAGATCGACCTCGATCAGGCCGATCATCGCGTCCCGGCTTTCCTCGATGAAAACGGGGTCGCCGCGCAGTTCTTCGAGCGAACGGGCCCGCGGCACCGATTCGCCATCCTCCACCAAGCCGCCGACATGGAAAGCCAGCATCTCGGCGGCCTTCCGGTAGAGTTCGTCGAGATCGTCGGCGCCCGTCGTCGCACCGGGAAAATCCGGGAATGAGGCGCCGTAATTGCCGGCTTCGCCGTGGATCAACATGACGACCCGCGTCATCGGCTTCTCTCTCGTGCTCTTCGAAACAGGCCCGCTCTCACCATTCCCACCCCGCCTGCCGGAAGATGCTGCGGAGCGTACCCAGCGCCTGCTCGCGGCGCCCGGTATCCAGCGTCACACGTCCCGGTTTCGTTGGATGCTTGTACTGGACATGGTCGCCCGGCCCCTTCCGGGCAACGATCCAACCATCATCGCGCAGTCGGACTATGAGGCCGCGCGTTTCCTTGTCGCGATTCGACACGAGAGGTCTCCGACAGCCCGCTTTCCCGCTGCCCCAAGCCTCCCATTGTCGACCTCTCCGGATCGAACTTCAGAAATATCAGCGCGACCGACAGCACGCAATCCGCTGATACACACAGATACACACTGAAACGCTCTCTGCTCAATGAAAAAGGCCGGCGACGCGTCTCCGCGTGCCGGCCCCGGCCGTGATGGAATTGGTGAAGGGCGCCTACAGCCCCGTGGGCCGCCCCGCGGCGACGACCAGCATCTTGCCGTCGCCGAGCGTGCGGGCGCCGGCCCGGCGGATGTCGGCCTGGGTCACGCTCGCCACGAGGTCGTTGCGGCGGGCGATGTAGTCCATGCCGAGCCCCTCGAAGGCGATCTGCACCAATTGGTTGGCGATCTTGGTCGAGGTATCGAAGCCGAGCGCGTAGGAGCCGGTGAGATAGTCCTTGGCCTTCTGCAGCTCCTCGTCGGAGGGGCCGTCGGTGATGAGGCGCTGGATCTCGTCACCGATCACGTCGAGGGCCTCGACGACGCGCTCGTTCTTGGTGGCGGTGTAGCCCCAAGTCATGGCGACCGCGCGATGCGAGGTCAGCGAAGTGCCGACCGAATAGGCCAGGCCGCGCTTCTCGCGCACTTCCTGGAACAGGCGCGAGGTGAAGGCGCCACCGCCCAGGATGTGGTTCAGCACATAGGCCGGGATGAAGTCGGGGTCGCGCCACGCCACGCCCGGCATGCCGAAGCGGATCACCGATTGCGGCACGTCGAGATCGACGACGATGCGGCGGCCGAGTTCGTTGATCGCGGTCGGCGGAATGGCTTTCAGCGGGCCGGCCTCGGGCAGAGCGCCGAAGGCGCGAGCGATCATGCCGGTGATTGTCGCCTCGTCGAAGGCGCCCACAGCCGCGACCTTGAGGCTGCCGCGGCCGATCACGGCCCGGTGCAGGGCCACGAGGTCGTCGCGGGTGATCGCCGACAGGGTCTCGATGGTGCCCGACGAGGAGCGGCCGTAGGCGTGCCCCGGGAAGGCTTCGCGGAAGTAGCGGCGGGAGGCCAGCACGCCGGGATCGTTCTGCTGGTAGCGCAGGCTGGCGATCATCTGCGCCCGCACGCGCTCGATCGAGGGCTGATCGAAGCGCGGCTCGGCCAGCGACAGGGCCAACAGACGGATTGCCTCGTCGGCATGCGTGAGCAGCGTCTTGAGCGAGCCGCCGATGGAATCGGGGCCGGTGTGGAAGCTCAGCTCGATCGCGCGGGCCGCGAGCGCCTCTTGGAAGGCATCCGAGTCGAGATCGCCCGCGCCCTCGTCGAGCAGCCGCGCCATCATCTGCGCGGTGCCCGCCTTGCCCTCCGCATCCTGCGCCGCGCCGCCCTCGAAGGTGAAGGAGAGCGCGATCATCGGCACCACCGGCGAGGCGACGTGCCAAGCCTCGATGCCGGGGGCGGCCGCGAGCGGCAACGCCTGGGTCGGCGACGTCGCGGTGCGGGTGCCGGTCTCGGCGAGATTCATCGGAAGTTCCTTAATGCGTCTTTTCGCAAACGGCGCCGCCATCGAGGGCGGCGCGAAGAATCAGAGCCGTCTCAGGCGATCGCCACGTCCGGGTCATGCGCCTTGGTCAGGTAGCCGGTCACCGAGCGGGCGGGCACGAGATAGCGGGCGGCGACCGCGACGAGCCGGTCATGGGTGACCGCTTCGATCTCGACCGGCCAGCGGCGCACCTCCTCGACGGTCTCGCCGATGGCGAGCGCCGAGCCGTAGATGCGCGCGAGCGAGCTCTGCGAATCGGAGGAATAGACCGTCTCGGCCATGAGCCGGATCTTGGCCCGCTCGATCGCCTCCGCGCCGAGCGCCTCGGGGACGCGGCGCAGCACGCGATCGATATGCTCTTCCAGGGCCTCCAGGGTCACACCCTCGGCCGGCACGGCGTAGACGGCAAAGCGCGTGTCATCCATCGCCGAGCCCATGTACCAAGCGCCGGCATTCACCGCGACGCCCATCTCCAGCACCAGCTTGCGGTAGAGGAACGAGGTCGAGCCGCCGCCGACGACCTCGGCGAGCAGTTCGAGGGCGTAGCCCTCGCCGTCGCGGGCGGTCATGCAGGAGGGGGTGAGGTAGAGGCGCTGCAGCGTCGGCTGCTCGACCTTCGGGTCGGCCACCGCGATCCGGCGCATTGCCCGCGGCTCCGGTTCGCGCGGGCGGGTGCGCAGCGGCCGCGCGCCCTGCGGCGTCACCCGGCCGTAGGTATCCTCGGCCAGACGCCGCACCTCGTCCGGCGTCACGTCGCCGGCCACCACGAGGATCGCGTTCTCGGGGGTGTAGAAGCGCTTGTAGTAGTCGATGGCGTGGGTGCGGTTCAGCTCCTCGATCTCGTGCATCCAGCCGATGATCGGGATGCCGTAGGGATGGTGCACGAACAGCGAGGCGGACATCGCCTCGGAGAGCTGCGCCGACGGATCGGTCTCGACCCGCATCCGGCGCTCCTCCAGCACCACGTCGCGCTCGGGCGCCACCACGGCGTCGTCGAGCACGAGGCCGCTCATCCGGTCGGCCTCGAAGGCCATCATCGTCGAGAGGTGGTCGCGGGCGACGCGCTGGAAATAGGCGGTGTAGTCGTAGCTGGTGAAGGCGTTCTCCTGGCCGCCGAGCGACGAGACCGCCTTCGAGAAGGCGCCGGCCGGGTGCCGCTCGGTGCCCTTGAACATCAGGTGTTCGAGGAAGTGGGCGATACCGGACTGGCGGATCGGATCATCGGCCGAGCCGTTGCGGTACCAGACCATGTGCGTGGCGACCGGCGCCCGGTGATCGGGCACCACCACCACGTCGAGCCCGTTATCGAGCACGAAGGCGGAGACCTCCGGGCCGCCCGCCTCGGAGCGCCCGAACGGGGCGGCGTCCACACGGCCGGCGTGATTCAGGCCTCGCTGCGGTCCCACGGGCGCGATGGCCTTCCGGTAGAGGTGCATCCCACTTTCCTTATGCGGGGGCTCTTCCGCCCTCCGCGCTTTCCGTCCCAAAGAATCCCGGCATTGTCCCGTGATCGGTCGCCGGTGGCAAATCCCATACCGCGCGGCGTGTCCGCGCGGTGACAGTCCCTCCGGATGCCGGGAGCCTTCGCCAACCCGCCGAGATCGACGAAACCGGGCGGAGGTCCGCTCTCAGCGACCGGACGAGTTTCTCATATAGGCACGCGGGTCAGCCTCTTCACGGTCGCTGATCGGACCACCCACAGGGCCACCCTGCGGTTTGGCGACCTTGATCGGCGCCTTGCGATAGCCGGTGGGCGGATCGGTCAGCGTATCGCGGTCGGGCTCGACCAGCGACGGCTCGGTCTTGTCGGTCGTGCCCTTGAGCAATTCGAACGGGTTCAGCCAAGTCGAATCGCGGGTGTCGCCCTGGCCGGGAGCGTTCGCCGGCCCGGTGAGCGCCCCGGCGCCCGAGCGGCGGCCGGCCTCCATCTCGTAGACCGAGAGCGTCTCGTTGTTGTCGTTCATGCGGCCTTGCGCGCCGCGCACGATTGGCTTCTTCGCCTCGATGGCAGCGCGCTCGCGCTGGACCACCTCCGGATCCTTGGGCCAAGCCGGATCGGCCTGGCGAGCCCGGGGCGGGGGCAGGCCAGCGGTCAGATCCTCCTTACCGCCGAGCTTGGGCGGCATCGCCAGCGGTGCGCGCTCGCGATAGGTGATGGCGGGACGGTCCGGCTCGATCAGGCCGAGATTGCTCAGCGTGTCGCGCATGAATTCGCCCTCGGCGCGGGCCGCGCCGACGGCGAGGCCGGGCAGCAGGGCTGCGCCCAAAGCTAGAGGACGGATCGATCCGAAAGCCCGCGAGACGTTGCGCCGCCCGTTCATGCCGATTTCCCCAAGGCTACGGACCGGCCCCGCCCGCTTTTGATCCGGGACGGTCAGCCGGACATCACTTCATCGTGAAGCGCGTCGAGCCCACGCAAACCGAGGTGAGCCGGGTTTCAGGCGAAGGTATGGCACCTTGACGCGGCTGGGGCGCGCCTGACCTCAAGCTTGGGGACGGCCGCCATTCCCGGCGACGTCCGTGCTCGGGGCGCGTGGGGCCGGCCGCAGGCTGTCGAGGATCAACCCGACGACACCCGCGACGATGGCCGCATCCGCCACGTTGAACACGTACCAGGACCACGTTCCCGCGTGCAGGTGAACGAAGTCGAACACCGCCCCGTAGGCCGCCCGGTCGATGGCGTTGCCGAGCGCGCCGCCGACGATGAGGCCGAGCGCCACCGCGAGCAGCCGCGAGCCGGCCCGGCGCATCCACACCGACAGGCCGATCGCAGCGGCGAGCGAGACCGCGACGAGCAGCCAGCGCCCGAGCCCGCCCTCCTGCTGGAACAGACCGTAGGAGACACCCCGGTTCCAGACCACGACGAAGTCCGCGAACGGCGCCAGCCGCCAGGGCTGCGTCATCACGAGGTCGGTGCCGAAATAGAGCCAGAGCTTGGAGGCCTGATCGAGGACCAGCGTGGCCAGCAACGCGATCAGGCCGGAGCGGAAGGCGGTCACGCCGCCTCCGGATGGGCGGCGTCCCACTCCCGCAGGGCCCGCGCGTCGCGGGGCGTCACCTCGGGATAATCGGGATCGCTGCCGACCTCAGGCGTGACCCGCCAGGAGCGGGCACATTTGATACCCTCGGCCCGCTCGGGCACCACGGCCACACCCTTCACCTCGTCGAGACGGAAGGCGTCGGCCGGGCCCTCACCGGCGCGGACGGTGATCGCCGAGGTGATGCAGGTATCGGCAAAGTCCACGCCGTCGAGCGCGCCGAGCAGATCGGAATCCGACACGTAGACGGTCGGCGCCGCCTCAAGGCTGGCACCGATGCGCTTGGCCGCGCGCTCGATCTCGAGCGCGCCGGTGACGACGCGGCGGACCTTGCGGATCTTCTGCCAGCGCGCGGCGAGCGCGTCGTCGCGCCACACGGCGGGCGTCTCCGGCAGGGTCTGGAGATGCACCGAGCCGTCCTGCGACGGGTAGCGGTCGAGCCACGCCTCTTCCGCCGTGAAGGCGAGAACCGGCGCGAGCCAGATCACGACCCGGCGGAACGCCTCGTCGATGACCTGAAGCGCGGCGCGGCGGGTCACCGAGGAGATCGGATCGCAGTAGAGCGCGTCCTTGCGCACGTCGAAGTAGAAGGCCGAGAGGTCGCCGGTCATGAAGCCGTTGAGCAGCGCGACGATCCGCTTGGTGTCGAAGGCCGCGTAGGCGTCGCGGATCTCGCCGTCGAGCTGCGCCAGGCGATGCAGGATGAAGCGCTCCAGCTCCGGCATCTCGGTGAACGGCACGTCGTCGCCGGGCACCCGGTGAGCGAGCGAGCCGAGCATCCAGCGGAGTGAGTTGCGCAGCTTGCGGTAGGTCTCGGCGAAGGTTTTGACGATCTCCGGTCCGATGCGCAGATCGTCGGAATAATCGGCGGCCGCGACCCACAGGCGCAGGATGTCGGCGCCGGATTCCTTGATGACGTTCTGCGGCGCGACGACGTTGCCGCGCGACTTCGACATCTTCTCGCCCTTGGCATCGAGAACGAAGCCGTGGGTCAGCACCACGTCGTAGGGCGCGTGCCCCCGCGTGCCGCAGGATTCGAGCAGCGAGGACTGGAACCAGCCGCGATGCTGGTCGGAGCCTTCGAGATACATCACCGTATCGGGCCCGCCATCGACCGCGCGGCGGATGCCGGCGAGGCCGGGGAAGGCTTGCGCGTCGTCCAGCACGAAGGCGTGGGTCGAGCCGGAATCGAACCACACGTCGAGGACGTCGGTCACCTTCTCATAGTTCGTCGGATCGTAATCGGGCGCGAGGAAGCGCTCGGTGGCGCCCTCCGCGAACCACGCATCCGCGCCCTCGGCGGCGAAAGCCTCGGCGATGCGTGCGTTAACCCGCTCGTCGCGCAACACCTTCCCGGTCTCGCGCTCGACGAAGACGGTGATCGGCACGCCCCAGGCGCGCTGACGCGAGACCACCCAATCGGGCCGGCCCGCGACCATGCCGTTGATGCGGTTTCTGCCCTGCGGCGGCACCCACTGCGTCTGCTCGATGGCGTGAAGCGCCGTCTCGCGCAGGGTGCGGTTGCCGAGCGAATCCACCGGCCAATCCATGGCGATGAACCATTGCGGCGTGTTGCGGAACAGCACCGGCTTCTTCGAGCGCCAGGAATGCGGGTACTGGTGGCGCAGCACCCCGCGGGCGACCAGCGCACCGACCTCGGTGAGCGCAGCGATCAGCGCCTTGTTGGCGTCGCCCTTGTCGCCCTTGGCGGTGAAGACGAAGCGGCCGGTGAAGCCCGGCGCCTCCTCGGTCAGCATGCCATCGGCATCGACGGTGTAGGGGATGCGGGTGTCGATGCCGGCTTCCGTGAGGCGGCGGCCATTGGCCATCCAGACCTCGAAATCCTCGCGGCCGTGGCTCGGCGCCGTGTGGACGAAGCCGGTGCCGGCCTCGTCGGTGACGTGCTCGCCCTCCAGCAATGGCACCGCGAAGCCGTAGCCGGAATCGAAGGCGTGAAGCGGATGCGACAGGGTGAGCCCGGCCAGGCTCGCCGCCGGCACATCGGCCACGCGCTCGAACGCCTCAACGCGGGCGGCCTTGAACACGCCCTCGGCGAGCGCGTCGGCAAGGACATAGGTGTCGCCGACCTTCGCCCAGTTGTCCTCGGCCGCTTGCGTGACGCGGTAGAGCCCGTAGGCGACGCGCTTCGAATAGGCGACGGCGCGGTTGGCCGGCAGCGTCCAGGGCGTGGTCGTCCAGATCACGACGCGAGCGTTCGCCAGTTCGGCCGGCGCCCCTTCGCGGATCGGAAAGGCCACGAACACCGTGTCGCTGACATGCTCCTCGTACTCGACCTCGGCCTCGGCAAGCGCGGTCTTCTCCACCACCGACCACATCACCGGCTTCGAGCCGCGATAGAGCTGGCCGGAGGCGGCGAACTTCATCAGCTCGGCGGCGATGCGCGCCTCGGCCGGGTAGGCCATGGTCGAGTAGGGATGATCCCAGTCGCCGGTGACGCCGAGGCGCTTGAACTCGTCGCGCTGGATGTTGAGCCACTCGGCGGCGAAGGCGCGGCATTGCTGGCGGAATTCCAGCACCGGCACCTCGTCCTTGTTCTTGCCCTTGGCGCGGTACTGCTCCTCGATCTTCCACTCGATCGGCAGGCCGTGGCAGTCCCAGCCCGGAACGTAGTTCGCATCGCGGCCGAGCGCGCCCTGCGAGCGGACGACGACGTCCTTCAGGATCTTGTTGAGCGCGTGCCCGATATGGATGTTGCCGTTGGCGTAGGGCGGGCCATCATGCAGCACGAAGCGCGGGCGGCCCTTCGCGGCGGCGCGGATCTTTTCGTAGAGGCCGATGTCTTTCCAGCGCTCCAGCAGGAGCGGCTCGCGGGTGGGCAGCCCCGCGCGCATCGGAAAATCGGTCTTCGGCAGGAACAGGGTCCGCGAATAGTCGCGGGCGGCCACGGGGGCGGCGTCGGTCTGGTCGCTCATGGCGGGGTTCGGCAGGGCTTTCGTCGCGGGGACGGTCGAAGAGAAACGGGCGGACGCGCTTCACCCGGCATCCGGCGCGGCCGCTGAACGCGGCGCCTACGCGGAGGCCGGGCCCGTAATTCGCGGCGGAAAGCGGATGAGGCCGAACATGGAGCGCTTCTAGAGCGCCCGCCCGCCAAGGGGAAGCCGCTTCGTCGCGAGGACCGAGGACAAAGCGGAGGGCCGGCCCCGATGCAGCGGGCCGGCATCGGACAGAAGACGGCTTGCACCGGCCCCGCTTCCTTGCCATCAGCCCGGCCCGAACGTCGCCCCGGCGGTCGTGATGCGATGCGCGGCCAAAATACGCGGCTAGGTCGAAAGACTCATTAGTTACAAACGCCGCGCCGACTACCGAGGTGCGATTGAGCACCGCGATCAAACGGAATAGCGTCCGCCCAAAGCCGCCCGGGCGTGGCCGCGCAACACGGTATCGGTGAGGAAACATGGCCCATTCCGCAACGCCTGATGCGGGCGCCCCCGGTACATCCGGCGCGCACACTCCCTGGTACCGGGTGCTCTATATCCAGGTGCTGATCGCCATCGTGCTCGGCGTGCTGCTCGGCTGGCTCCAGCCGGAATGGGGCAAGTCGCTCAAATGGCTCGGCGACGGCTTCATCGCGCTGATCAAGATGCTGATCGCGCCGATCATCTTCTGTACCATCGTCCACGGCATCGCCTCGATCGGCGACCTGAAGAAGGTCGGCCGCGTCGGCCTCAAGGCCCTGATCTACTTCGAGGTCGTCTCCTCCCTCGCGCTCCTCATCGGCATCATCGTCGGCGAGGTGGTTCAGCCGGGCGCGGGCTTCGGCGCCGACGTGTCGAAGCTCGATGCCAAGGCGGTCGAGGGCTACGCCAGCAAGGCGGCGGCGGATTCGACGGTCGCCCACCTCCTCGGCATCATTCCCAAAAGCTTCTTCGACGCCTTCGCCACGGGCGACCTGCTGCAGGTGCTGCTGATCTCGGTGCTGACCGGCGTCGTGCTCACCGGCATGGGCAAGAAGGGCGAGAGCATCACCCACGGCATCGATGCGGCGGGTCAGGTGTTCTTCCGCATCATCGGCCTCATCGTGAAGCTCGCGCCGATCGGCGCCTTCGGCGCCATGGCCTTCACGGTGGGCCAGTACGGCATCGGCAAGGTCATCGACCTCGCTTGGCTGGTGGGCACCTTCTACACCACCTCGCTGCTGTTCATCTTCGTCGTGCTCGGCGGCATCGCGGCCTTCGCCGGCTTCTCGATCATCAAGTTCCTCGCCTACATCAAGGACGAGCTGCTGATCGTGCTCGGCACCTCCTCCTCCGAGACCGTGCTGCCGCACATGATGACCAAGATGAAGCGCCTCGGCGCCTCGGACTCGGTCGTCGGCCTCGTGATCCCGACGGGCTACTCGTTCAACCTCGACGGCACCAACATCTACATGACGCTCACCACGCTGTTCCTGGCGCAGGCGGTGGGTGCCGACCTCTCGGTCGGGCAGTACGCGACGATCTTCCTCGTTGCGATGCTGACCTCGAAGGGCGCCTCGGGCGTCACCGGCGCGGGCTTCATCACGCTGGCCGCGACGCTGGCCGCCATCCCCGGCGCACCGGTGCCGGTGGCGGCGATGACGCTGGTGCTCGGCGTCGACAAGTTCATGTCGGAATGCCGTGCGCTCACCAACCTCATCGGCAACGGTGTCGCCACCATCGTCGTCTCCCGCTGGGAGGGCGAGCTCGACAGGAAGAAGCTCGCCGAGGTGATGGCGCATCCGGTCGCGATCGGCACCGAGATCTCCGACGAGGGGCCGGAAGGCCCCGGCGAGGATGAGCCCGCCACCGCTCCGAAGGTCGTGGCGGCGCAGTAAGTCCGCTTTGGCCTCCGACCGATTGCGGATCGGGATCGATCTCGGCGGCACCAAGATCGCCGGGATCGCGCTCGACGCCAACGGGGCGACGCGCGCCGAGACCCGCGTGCCGACCCCGCGGGGCGACTATGCCGGCACCCTCGACGCCATCGCCGATGTCGTCGCCGCTTTGGAACGGCAGGCCGGCGCGCAACAGTCCGGCGTGACGGAGGCGAGCGTGGGCGTCGGCATGCCCGGCGCGGTCTCCCGCGCCACCGGCCTGATCAAGAACGCCAACTCGGTCTGGCTGAACGGCCGTCCGTTCGTGGGGGATCTCGCTGCCCGGCTTGGCCGCCCGGTGCGGGTCGAGAACGACGCCAACTGCCTCGCCGTCTCGGAGGCGGTGGACGGTGCCGGCGCGGGCGAGACTCTCGTCTGGGCGATCATCCTCGGCACCGGCGTCGGTTCGGGCATCGCGGTTCGGGGACAGGCGCTGACGGGCCGCAACGCCATCGCCGGGGAATGGGGTCACAACCCGCTCCCCCAGCCCCGCGACGACGAGCGCCCCGGTCCCGCCTGCTATTGCGGCCGCCACGGCTGCATCGAGACGTGGCTCTCCGGTCCCGGCCTCGCCGCAGATTTTTTCCGATGTACGGGCCAGACTCTGACCGGCGAGGCGATCGTCGCCCAAGCACAGGCCGGGGATGCGGACGCCGCCGCGGCGATGACCCGCTACCGCGACCGCCTCGGCCGCGGCATCGCCCACGTGGTCAACATCCTCGACCCCGACGTGATCGTGCTCGGCGGCGGCCTCTCGCGGGTCGAGGGCCTCGTCGCCGCCTTGCCGGGGACAATCGCGCTGCACGTCTTCTCCGACCGCTTCGACACGCCGATGCGGGCGAGCCGGCACGGCGACGCCTCCGGCGTGCGCGGAGCCGCATGGCTCTGGGGGCGCCGGATGATCGGTTGGCTCCGCCGCTTGTTCGGGCAGGAGCGCCCGCCCCCGCGCCCCGTGCCAGCCTGGGAACAGGAACCACCGCCGCCCGTGCCCGCCTGGGAGCCGAAACCGCAGCCACCGCAACAGCGCAGCGAGGCGGAAATCGACGCCGTCGAGGCGGCCCTGAACGACTTGATCGCGGCCGGCCTCCGGCTTGGGGCCCATTACGAAGGGATGGATCGGCACGCGGTCGCGCGAGCGATGGCGGAACATCCCGAATTCGCCGTCGGCGACGGCAACGAGACCCTGCCGCTGACCGAGCACAGCTCGGACGCGCTGTCGATCGGCATCCTGTGGAGCTATCGCGCCCTCGCCGACGCGATCGAGGACGAATTCGCGAACGCGGCGATCTTCGAAGATCACTGCTACGACGGCGCCGACGAGGACACCTATCGCGCGCTGTTCGCCCGGCTGATCGATCTCGCCGGGGCCTGGACCGGCCGCGGCGTCACCGTCTCCCGCGTGCCGGGACTCGGGCCCTACGGGCACGGCTTCCGCGTCGCGTTCGAGACGCAGCCGCCGATCCCGCCCCTCACCTTCCCGGCCGACAAGAACTTCGACTGGAGCCTGCTCGAACGGCTCGACGCGTGCCGGCCGGCGGTTGAGACACGCCGGTTCCGGGTCGCCGCCGATGGCGGGGCGGGGCTGGTGCTGTTCCTCGATGACACCGAGGCGCGGGCGATCGCTGCACGCCTCGGCTGGGGGCCGGACGATCTCTGAAGGGCTCCGTTCGGGTCGGTTGTCTGGCAAGCTCCCCGCTCCTCATGCTGAGGCGCCGAGCGAAAGCTCGGCCTCGAAGCACCCCGGAACGGTCGATCCTGAGGGACACGTCTGCCGGGACAGGCGTTGCGGCGTGCTTCGAGGCCGCTGCGCGGCGCCTCAGCATGAGGAGCGGCGCGGATGCCAAACGCACTCCGTCAAAATGGCTCTGTCGGCTGCTGTTGTCTCTTGGTGTGGTGAGTCAGCATTGACTTCACCCGCCCGCCTTCCGAAAACCCGCCGTCCCCTCCGCGGGGCGTCATCGACGAAAAACACGGTCCCATCATGCCCATCCTGACCTTCCCCGACGGCAACACCCGCGCGTACGACGCCGCGGTGACCGGTCGGACCGTGGTGGAGGGCATCGCCAAGTCGCTCGCCAAGCGCACGGTCGCCATGGCGCTCGACGGCACGGTCTGCGATCTCGACGACACGATCGCGCGCGACGCCGCGATCGAGTTCATCTCGCGCGACGATCCGCGGGCGCTCGAACTGATCCGCCACGACTGCGCGCACGTGCTGGCGGAAGCCGTGCAGGCGCTCTGGCCCGGCACGCAGGTGACGATCGGCCCCGTCATCGAGAACGGCTTCTACTACGACTTCGCCAAGGACGAGCCGTTCACGCCGGAGGACTTCCCGAAGATCGAAGCGAAGATGCGCGAGATCATTTCGCGCGACGCGCCCTTCACGAAGGAAGTCTGGAAGCGTGACGACGTCAAAGCGCTCTTCGCCGAGAAGGGCGAGAGCTACAAGGTCGAGCTGGTCGATGCGATTCCGCCGGGCGAGGATCTGAAGATCTACCGCCAGGGCGAGTGGTTCGACCTCTGCCGCGGCCCGCACATGACCTCGACCGGCAAGGTCGGCGCGGCCTTCAAGCTGATGAAGGTCGCGGGCGCCTATTGGCGGGGCGATTCCAACAACCCGATGCTGACGCGCATCTACGGCACAGCCTGGGCCTCCCAAGCCGATCTCGACGCCTACCTGCACCGGCTGGAGGAGGCCGAGCGCCGCGATCACCGGCGGCTGGGCAAGGAGATGAATCTCTTCCACTTCCAGGAGGAGGGGCCGGGCGTCGTGTTCTGGCACGCCAAGGGCTGGACGATCTTCCAGGAGCTGATCGCCTATATGCGCCGCCGCCTGAAGGGCGACTACGCCGAGGTGAACGCGCCGCAGATCCTCGACAAATCGCTGTGGGAGACCTCCGGCCACTGGGGCTGGTACCGCGAGAACATGTTCGCGGCCCAATCCGCCGGCGAGGAGGCCGAGGACAAGCGCTGGTTCGCCCTGAAGCCGATGAACTGCCCCGGCCACGTGCAGATCTTCAAGCACGGGCTGAAATCCTACCGCGACCTGCCCTTGCGCATGGCCGAGTTCGGCGTCGTCCACCGCTACGAGCCGTCCGGCGCGATGCACGGCCTGATGCGGGTGCGCGGCTTCACCCAGGACGACGCGCATATCTTCTGCACCGAGGACCAGCTCGCCGCCGAGTGCCTGAAGATCAACGACCTGATCCTCTCGACCTACGCCGATTTCGGCTTCGACCAGATCCTGGTGAAGCTCTCGACGCGGCCCGAGAAGCGCGTCGGCTCCGACGCCCTGTGGGACCATGCCGAAGCGGTGATGACCCAGGTGCTGGCGCAGATCGAGGAGCAGTCCGGCGGACGGATCAAGACTGCGGTCAATCCCGGCGAGGGCGCGTTCTACGGGCCGAAATTCGAGTACGTGCTGCGCGATGCCATCGGCCGCGACTGGCAGTGCGGCACCACGCAGGTGGACTTCAACCTGCCAGAGCGGTTCGATGCGAGCTACATCGACGCCGACAGCCAGAAGAAGCCGCCGGTGATGATCCACCGCGCCATCTGCGGCTCGATGGAGCGCTTCACCGGCATCCTGATCGAGCATTTCGCCGGCCACTTCCCGCTCTGGCTCGCGCCGGTGCAGGTGGTGGTGGCCACGATCACCAGCGACGCCGACCCTTACGCCCGCGAGGTCGTCCGCGTTCTGGAACGCGCCGGCCTCCGGGTGGAAGCCGACCTGCGCAACGAGAAGATCAACTACAAGGTCCGCGAGCACTCGCTCGCCAAGGTGCCGGTGCTGCTGGCGCTCGGCCGCCGCGAGGCGGAGGAGCGCACGGTCTCGGTGCGCCGCATGGGAAGCCAGAAGACCACCACGATGGCGCTCGATGCGGCGCTCGCCGCCTTCATCGAGGAGGCGACCTCCCCGGATCGCCGCCGGGCGGACGCCGCCGCGGAGAGCCTCCCGAGCACCGACGCGGTGCTCGACGGCCAGCACGTCGAGCTTCCGGCGCCATAAGACGAACGAGCGGTGGGGCGCAGACGCGCCTCACCCCTCCATCGCCCGCGCGAGTTCGGAAAACACCCGCGGGTCGGCGCATTGCGCCACGTTGAAGCGCATGGCGCCGGCGGCGCCCTGGCTCAGCGAGAACACGTTGCCCGGCGCCAGCACCACGCCGCGGGCGAGAGCCCGGCGGGAAATCTCGGCCGCGTCGAGGCCGTCCGGCAGGCGGGCCCACAGGAACATGCCCCCCGTCGGCACGAAGGGCACGGTGACGCCAACCTCCGCGAGCCGCCGCACCACCGTGCCGCGGGCCTCCGCCAGCCGGGTGCGCATGGCATCGACATGGTGGCGGTAGCTGCCCTCGGCGAGGAAGCGGTGGACGGTGGCCGCGGTGAGGTGGTTGTCGCTGAGCGAGACCGCGAGCTTGAGATCGACGAGGCGCTCGACCCAGTCGCCGCGGATCGCGATCGCGCCGACGCGGGCGCCGGTCGAGATCGTCTTCGAGAAGCCGCCGACATGGATCACCCGGTCGAGCCCGTCGAAGCCGGCGAGCCGCGGGCCCGGCTCCGCCTCGAAATCGGCATAGGCGTCGTCCTCGACGATGAGCGTGCCGTGCATCTCGGCAAGCCGCAGGATGCGGTGGACGGCGACCGGGCTCAGGGTCGCGCCCGTCGGGTTCTGAAGGCCGGAATTGGTGATGTAGAAGCGCGGCCTGTGCTCGATCAGCGCCCCTTCGAAGGCGGCGAGATCCGGCCCGTCCGGCCCGAACGGCACGCCGACCATATTCAGGCGGTGGGCGCGGGCGAGCGCCTGGAACGAGAAGTAGCAGGGATCGTCGAGCAGCACCGTATCGCCGGGCTCGGCGAGGAAGCGGATGATCAGGTCGAGGGCGTGGGTGACCGAATCGGTCAGCACGAGCTGATCGGGATGGGCGCGGATGCCGCGCTCGGTCAGCCGAAGCGCGAGGTGCTGGCGCAAGGGGGCGTGGCCCTGCGGCGTGTCGTAGAACATCACCGCCGCGCTCTGGCGGGCGACCTGGCGCAGCGCCCGGCGCAGCTCGGCTTCCGGCAACCAATCCGGCGGGAGCCAGCCGCAGCCGGGCCTCAGGGAATCCGGCCGCGCCTCGAGCGATTGACGGGTGATCCAGATCGGATCGACTGCCCGGTCGAGCCGCGGCCCGATCGCGGTGAGGCAGAGCGGCTCCGGGCGCGCGGAGACGAAGAAGCCCGAGCCCGGCCGCGAGACGATGGCGCCGCGCGCCGCCAGCCGGTCATAGGCCTCGACCACGGTCGATTTCGAGACCTGCATGCTGTCGGCGAGGCCCCGCACCGAGGGCAACCGCGCGCCGGGGCCGAGCGCCCGGCCCTCGATCCGCGCCTCGATGGCCCGCATCACCGTCTCGACCCGCGAGAGGACCGGTTCCGCGACCGTCACCGTCATGGCTGTCCCTCCGAACTGTACCGGCGCTCGTCCCGGACAGTTCGTTGAAATCGTACCGCAACCGTCCCTGTCGGGAAAGCGGCGGCGCCGTCATATCGGGGCCATCGAACCGACAGGAGACAGACCATGACGTTTTTTGAAGACACCCACGCACAGCATCCCGACGCCCGCGCCTGGATCGGCCGCCGCCTGCGCGATGCCATCGTCCTGGCCGCCGGCGCCCTGCTCGCGCTGCCGCTGATCGTGCCGTTCGCTTGAGATTCTATTCGACTGGTTTTCCCAGGACTTACCTCATCCTGAGGTGCCGCGGAGCGGCCTCGAAGGAGGGCCCCAGGAATCGCAGCGTCTTCTGGAGCCCTCCTTCGAGGCCTCCGCTTCGCTCTGGCACCTCAGGATGAGGGGATTGGCCGGAGGAGCGAATCTGATCCACCAACCGGCTGACCCCATTCGCCGAACAGGCGATCAGCCGGCGGTGCAGTTCGCCTCGAACAGCGCCTTCGCCCGCTCCATGGCCCGGAACGCCGCCATGGAGCCCGGGCTGCGCAGTTCCGGCCCCTCGGGCAGACGTCCGAGGAAGGGTTCGGACAGGTCGGCCACGAACGGCCGGGGCCCGGTATAGGCGCCCATGCGGTTGCGCAGATCGACCGTGCCGCACAAGGCCCCGGCCCGGCCGATCCGAAGGCCGGCGACCTTCGCCTCGGGGTCGCGCATCTGCCGCTCGATCAGGCTCAGCGCGGTCCGCGCCGCCTCCGCCCCGACGCCGGCCTCCGAGCCGTCCACGACGGTCTGGGCGCCCGCCGCACCCGCGCCGGACAGGATCAGGAGGGCCGCGAGGGCGGTCTTGCGCAGGCGCATCGGGCTCAGCTTCCTTTAGCCACCACTTCGATGTCGCGGTCCATGCCGCTCTCCACCTTGAACTCGCGGGTGAAGACCTGGCCGTCGTGGCGGGCGATCAGCACGTAGTCGCCCTCGGCCAGCGTGACGGACGGGAAGGCGCCGATCGCCTCGCGGATGGTATCGCCGCCCGGCGTCAGCACGCTGAAGGCGGTGCCGGCGAAGGCCTCGGAGCCGGGGGCGGCCACGAGCTTCAGGGTCACGGTCGCGGCGCGGTGGTTCATAGTCGCGTCGGTGACCTTCCCGTTCTCGACCCGGAGGTCGGCGCGCTGGATCGCGTTCGAATCGCCGTAGCTCGACACGACGTGGTAGGTGCCCTCGGGCAGACGCACGATCTCGCCGGCCTTGATGCCGCTGCGCACGAGGCGCCCTTCCGAATTCGTCCCGATCGGCACGTAGACCGAGAAGCCGAGTTGGTTGCCCGGAATTTTCTGGTCGCCGACCGCCCCCGACAGCTTGAGCGCGCCCGCGGCCACGCGGAGCTGATCCGTGTTGGCGGTGCCTGCCATGGTAATCCGCTTCGAGGCGCTGGCATAGCCGTAGGTCACGGTGGCGACGTAGGCGCCGGCCGCGAGCTTGAAGGTCGGGGCGGGATCGTTCGACCGGGCGACGATGGCCGGGCGGGTGCCGTCCCCGTTCTCGCCGTAGACGCGCCAGGTCAGGCCGGAGCGGATCGGCCCGTTCGCGCCGACGAAGACCGCCGAGAGCGTGAGGTCCGCCTCGCCCTCCGCCGCGGGCGGCGGCAGCACCGGCCCGGTGACGCCCGGCGAGGGCAGGCCCGGCCCGAACGGCGTCGGCGCTTGCGCGACCGCGGGCGGGATCGCGAGGAGAGCAGCCAGGGCGAAGACCGAGGCGACGATTCTGCAGCCTGCGGACCCGCGTCCCATCGTCCCTCGATCCTTCTGCCCGCGCCGTCCGGGGCCATCTTGGCCCTCGTTGCGCCCTCGATGCACCCGCGCGCTCTTGAAACCCGACCGTGGCGGCGGCATGGCAGTCGGCAAGTGAGTATCACCCATCCTTCAGCCCCCGCACGCGGATTGTCCATGACCGAGATTCGAGACGCCGCGCCGGCCGGCACCCTCGATCTTCTGCGCACCCGCCGCTCGGTGCCGCCGATTCTGCTCGACGGGCCCGGCCCCACGGCGGAGGAGCTCGACGGCTGGCTCGCGATCGCGGCGCGGGTGCCCGATCACGGCAAGCTCAGCCCCTGGCGCTTCCTCGTGATCGAGGGCGAAGCGCGCGAGCGCGTCGGCGCGATCATCGAGCGGACCTTCCTCGCTGACTTCCCCCAAGCCGACGAGAAGCGGCGGGCGCAGGAGCGGCAGCGCCTCGCCCATGCGCCGACGGTGGTGGGTGTCGTCTCCCGCGCCGGGCCGCACGTCAAAATTCCGGAATGGGAGCAGGTGCTGTCGGTGGGCGCCGTCTGCATGAACCTCGTGGTCGCCGCCAACGCCGCGGGCTACGCCACCGCCTGGCTCACCGAGTGGTTCGCCTATGATCGCCGGGTGCTCGATGCCCTCGGCCTCGACCCGGCCGAGCGCATCGCCGGCTTCATCCATATCGGACGCGCCCGTGAGGTGCCCTCCGACCGGCCGCGGCCGGACCTCGCCCAGATCGTCACGCGGCTTTGAGGCTGACCCCATGTATTACGAGGCCGAGACGCCCAGCCTGCCGCACAACCCGCTGAAAGCCATCGTCGCCCCGCGCCCGATCGGCTGGATCAGCGCCATGGACCGGGCGGGACGGGTGAACCTCGCACCCTACTCGTTCTTCAACGCGGTGGGCGGCGAGCCCGACATGGTGATGTTCTCCTCCTCGGGCCGCAAGGACGCGATGACCTTCGCGGAAGAGGGCGGCGAGTTCGTGTGCAGCCTCGCCACCTTCGACCTGCGGGAGGCGGTCAACGCCACCTCGGCGCCGCTGGCACGGGGCGAAAGCGAGTTCGGCTTTGCCGGGCTGACCCCCGCGCCGTCGCGCCGCGTGCGCCCGCCCCGCGTCGCGGAATCGCCCGCGGCGATCGAGTGCAAGTGGCTTCAGACCGTGCCGCTGGTGCCGCTCGGCGGCGGCGAGCCGGCGAATTTCATGGTGATCGGGCAGGTGGTCTCGATTTACGTGGACGACCGCTTCGTGAAGGACGGCCGGGTCGATACCGGCGCCATGCGCCCGATCCTGCGCGGCGGCTATTTCGACTACTTCACCACCGAGTCCGAGAACCGGTTCGAGCTGCGGCGGCCGAAGGCCGGCTGAGGGCGTGGGGTGAGGTCCCGATCGGTGTGACCGCTGCTTGGTCTGCGGAACCCAGGAACCGAGGCCCCGGAACACGGCCGAGCGCCTGCGGTTGGTGACGCAGGACGGCAGCACGACCTGCCGCACTCGGGAGCGAATGCATGATGGGACTGTCTGGACGCGGAATTTTCTTGGGAGCTGCGCTTCTCACCGGTCTCGCCGGCAGCGCTGCAGCGGCCGAGGACAAACGGGCCGCTTCCCCGTCCCCGGCAAAAGACCGGAATGAGGCCGCCACCGGCAGCGTGGGCGCGGGTGGACTGACCGGCTCGGGCGCCACGAAGGACGGAGCCCGCACCGGCGCTTCGGATACGCCGCGCCCCGCCGGATCCTCCGCTCCGGCCGCCGGGACCGCCCGTTAGGCGGAGCGATCCCGGCTACGCCCATCGCCTATTGCGCGCGCCGGCCGAACGACACCGCGTAGGCCTGAACACGCGCATCGATGAGTGGATCGTCCGACACGTCGATGCCGTCGGTGAGCGCGTTCGGCATGAACAGCAGCGGCTTCTCGGCCTCGGCGCTGTCCGGCACGACCTTAGTGACCGTCAGCGTGCCGAGGTCGAGGGTCTTCCGGCTGTCCGGCCACGGCTTCGTGGCGTCGTTGGTGGGATCGCCCGCCTCAGCGAGCTGCGCCAGCACCCGGAACTTCGCTGGCTCCTTGGCGACGCGCGGGCCAATCTCGTCCACGAGGTAGTTCGGCTCCCGCTTGGCCGCCTCCTCGGCGGACAGAATCTCCTCGCCCTGAACCGGGACGACCCGGAGCCGGAACGGCTGCCGCTTGCCGTCCTTATCGACGAAAACGAAGGCGTTGACGCCGTTATAGGTCTGCCGGGCGAAGCTCGACGGGGTCTTGGCCGTGGAACCCGCCGTGGCGGCGGCCGGGTGCGTGGCGACAAAGCGCTCCAGTGCGGTGGGCTTCTTCGCGTCCGGCCCGCTCTCGGACACCGCCTTCAGCAGGTCGCGGAACTCCTCGCCGGTGGCGACAGGGAAATAGGCAAGCGAGTTCAGGACGACGTCCATATCCGAGCCGTCGCCGAGTTTGAACTTGAGCGACATGCCGTGAGGATTGGCGTTGGCGGCGCCGTCCGCGATCGTCGGCACACCGGTCGCATCCGAGAAGCGGATCGTCACCGGCACGGCCGGCCCCGCGAACAGGGACGCCTTGCTGATCTTCGCCGCGTCGGCAGAGGGGGTGAAGCTGCCCTCGGCGACCACGCCCTTGGCGTGGTTGGCACGCTTTCCGAGATGCTTGCCGAACAGGGTGTTCATGACGTCGATGGTCTGCTCGGCCGTCGAGCTGTCCTGCGCTCGGGCCGGAAGACCGCCGAGGAGAGCCAGCGCGACACCCGCAGCCAGGGCACGTCCGTATCGTGAGATCACCATTCATTCCTCTCGGGGCATGTCGCGACAGGGGACAGAGACCACCCTCGCGAAATGGAACGGTTTTAATCCAAAGCCAAGCGCCGTTGCTTTGGTTACGAACATGCGCTGGCGCTCGCCGTCTGCCGCGAACCGGATATTGGCCCTCGTGTCGCCGCTCCCGCCCCTGCCGGGGCTCACGAACAATCCGGCTCGCCGGAGATCGCTTCGAAGAGCTGCGGGCCGGGGTTCTGACGCGGGTGATGGACGATCCGCACCTCCAGGCGGCACGGGCCGGCGCGCACGCGGAAGCGAGCGGCGTCCAGGCGCTCGACCGCGTCGATCGGGCGACCTTCCAAAGCCTTGGCGGCTGCTTCCAGAACCCTCTGGAACTCACGCAGGCGCTGCCAGGTGGGGGCCAGCGCGCTCCGTGCGGGTGTGGCGAGGATCACGCCGACGAGAAGTGCCGCCAAAGCCGGGGCCGCTCGCCTCCCTGATGCCATGGCTCGATCCAGGTTTTAGAACGTAGCGGGTCGGCAGGCCGACGGGTCATGATGCCGAAAGCATCGTCTTCTTCGAAAGCCAGTGACCAGCTTTCTGGACGATGCTCTAATCGCCGATCCCGAGCCCGGCCTCGACCCGGGCGATCCAGGTCCGCAGGGCCGGATAGGGCGTGAGATCGAAGCCGCCTTCGTGGGCGAGGCGGGTGTAGGCCACGAGGGCCACGTCGGCGAGGCTCAGGTCAGAGCCGACGAGGAAGGGCCGCTCCGCTAGGGCGCCCTCCATCAGCGCCAGCGCGGCGTGGCCCCGCTCGAACAGCTTCGGTTCCAGTTCGGCCTCCGACCGGCCGAGATAGAGAAGCTGAAAGCGGCGCACGGCGATGTACGGCTCGTGGCTGTATTGCTCCCAGAACAGCCATTGCCGCATCTTCGCCTGCGCGAAGGCATCCGCCGGGATCAGCGCGGAATCGCGGGCGAGATAGCCGATGATCGCGTTCGATTCGGCGAGGCTGCGCCCGTCCTCCAGCACGAGGGTCGGCACGCGCCCGTCCGGGTTGAGAGCGAGGAAATCGGGGGTGCGCGTCTGACCCTTCAGGATGTCGAGCTCGCGCCAGTCGAGGTCGATCCCGAGATGCGCCGCGACCCAGGCCACCTTCAGGCAATTGCCCGACTTGCGGTCGCCGTAGACGGTGAACATGGCAACCTCTCCTGTCCCGCTTGCGCCCGAGGGATGCCTCACCCGGCGCCGTCGCGCGGCCGGACCGCAACGCTCGCCGGGGCCCGCACCACGACCCAGTCGAAGCCGTTTTGCTGCACCGCCGCAAGCCGCTCGGGTGAGCAATCCTCGCCCTCTGTCACCATGTCGAAGGCGGCCACCCCAGCGGCCGCGGCGGCGAGGCGGACAAGGCTGCGGGCCTGGGCGAGCGCGCCCGTTTCTCGCAGGACGACCGCAAGCGCCATCCCATCGAGGCCGAGGCCGGTCAGCCGCGGGCTCGCTCCGGCAAAGCTGCGGGCGTCGAGCACACCGAGGGGATGGCCGATCACGGCGAGGATCGCGGTCGCGCCGTCGGGCAGGCCGGCCTGCGCCTCGCAGACGGCAAGCCGGCCCCCGAGGGCGGCCACGTCCCGGCCGGAGCGCGCATCGCGCAGCAGTATGCCGTCCGGTGCTTGCGCCATAAGTGCATCGAGGCCGGAATCGTCGGGACCGTCGAGCGCCGCGTAGAGCGTCAGATCCGGCCGGCGCGCCCGCAGATCCGCCACGAGCCCCGGAGGAAGCGCCGCTTCGAACACCAGCGCATCGGCGCCCGCCGCCAGAGCCGCATCAGCCGATGCCGCGTCCACGATGACGACGGCCCGGCGCAGGCCGTCAGGCTCGGATTGGGGCGAGGCGGGGCGCATACGGCCTTCGATGGATCCGGGCGGATTCAGAACGGCGCCTTTCTGCCCAAGCGGGCGGAAAACCTACGCTTTCTTGTGACGCGACAGGTTGGGAAACGGCCTCATTCAAGCTTCCTTTACCATATGTGCAGGAAAGTCGGGTCTCGCGGGGCCGAATGACGGTCCCGGCGGGACACGTCATGTTCCTGTTCAACAATTCTCCCGTCGCCACCCGCGAGACCGCCGCCCCGGCGCGCGCGGCCGCGGCGAGCGGCGAGGTCGTCGATGCGATCCGCGAAGGGGCGCAGACGAGCGGCGTCGGCTTCGATTACCTGCTCGCCACGGCCCAGCGCGAATCGAGCCTCAACCCCTCGGCCAAGGCGAGCACCTCCACCGCGACCGGCCTGTTCCAGTTCATCGAGCAGACCTGGCTCGGCGTCATGAAGAATGCCGGGCCCAAGCTCGGCCTCTCCTCCTACGCCGACGCGATCTCCTCCGGCGCGGACGGCCGCTACAGCGTGGCGGACCCGGCAGCGCGGCAGGCGATCCTCGACCTGCGCCGCGATCCCAAGGTCTCGGCGGCGATGGCGGGCGCGCTGACGCAGCGCAACGGCGAGGCGCTGAGCGCGGCGCTCGGGCGTGAGCCGAATGCGGGCGACCTCTACGCGGCCCATGTCCTCGGGGCGAAGGGCGCGAGCGCCTTGATCGCGTCGGCGCTGACGAACCCGTCCCGGCCCGCCGCCCTCGACATGCCGGAGGCGGCCGCCGCCAACCGCAGCCTGTTCTACGACCGCGCCGGGCGCCCGCGCAGCGCCTCCGAACTCTATGGATTGTTGAGCCAGACCACCTCCGGCGTGGCGACCCCGGTCGCGACCGCCACGGCCGACGCGAACCCGCCGACGTCCTACGCCTCGTTGGAGGGCGGCCTGCGCTCGCTGTTCCAGACCGACCGGCGCCAGGGCGCCGTGTCGGAAGGGGTGGCCAAGCTCTGGCAGAACCGCGCCGCCGCGAGCACGGCGGAGCGCACCGGCCCGACCTACTTCCCGCGCTCCGACGCCTGGAACGAGACCGAGAGCACGGCCGCGCCGAGCGCCGCCAGAAGCGACATCACGACGACGGGCACGGCCGTGGCGGACACCGCGGCCGCCTCGGAGGCCATCGTCGTGCCGCTGCCGCCGCGCCGGCCCGCCGGACTGACGGCGATGGCAGCAGCGACCACCTTCATGGCCGGCCCGACGACGGACCGGCCGCCCGCCACACCTGCGAAAAACTCGCTGTTCGATCCCTCCGCCTTCCGGCTCAGGAGCGGCTCATGATTCTCCGCCAGTTCCTCACCCTCACCCAGAACGCATCCCCCGAGCGGCGCGCCGAGGCCGCGGGCGCGCTGACGCGCAGCTACCTCCAGGGCACGTTGGGCCCGGGAGCGGCCTGGGAAGCCAAGACGGCCCTGCTCGCCCTGCTCGACGACCCCGCCGCGGCGGTGCGCCGGGCGCTGGCGCAGGCCTGCGCCGATTCGGATCAGGCACCGCGCCCGCTGATCGTGGCGCTCGCCTCCGACCAGCCGGACATCGCCTGCCTCGTGCTGGCGCGCTCGCCCGTGCTGATGGATGCCGACCTCGTCGATTGCGTCGCGATGGGCTGCGAGGAAACCCGCACCGCGGTGGCCGGGCGGCTCGACCTGTCGAAGCCGGTCGCCGCCGCGCTGGCGGAGGTGGGGGGCCCCCCCTCGCTCATCGCCCTGGCACAGAATCCCTATGCCGCGATCGGCACCGCCGCGCTGCTGCGGATGGTCGAGCGGCACGGCGACGACGCGGCCCTGCGCCAAGCCCTCCTCGCGCGCACCGATCTCGCCATCGAGGTGCGCCACGCCATCGTCACCCTGATCGCCGAGCAGCTCTCGCGCTTCGGCCAGGATGCCGGCTGGATCAGCTCCGAGCGCGGCGCCCGCACCGCCCGCGAGGCCCGCGACGCGGCAGCGCTGGCGCTCAGCGACGAGGCCGGGGAAGCAGGGCTCGCCCGGCTCGTCGCGCATCTGCGGGTGCAGGAGCAGCTCACCGCCGGGCTGATGCTGCGGGCGGTTCTCTCCCTGCGCCTGCCCTTCGCGGAGATGGCGCTGGCCGAGTTGAGCGGACTGAGCCGCGCCCGCGTCGCCGGGCTGATGCGCGAACCGAACGGAGCGGGCTTTTCCGCCCTGCACCGCCGCGCCGGCTTGCCCGACCTGCTGCTGCCGGCGGTGCGCGCGGCGCTGACCGTGTGGCGCGATTCCAATGACGGCCGCAACGGCATCGACGGGCCGCGTCTCGCCCGCTCGATGATCGAGGCGGGGCTGACCGCCTGCGAGACCCTGCCCTTCACCGAGGCGCGCGGCCTGATGGCGCTGCTCGCCCGCTTCGAGGCCGAGGCGGCCCGCGACGAGGCCCGCATCCTGGCGCACGAACAGGCCGAGGCGCAGGCGCGGGAAACGGGCGAGGCCGCCATCCTGCTCACCGCACCGGCGTCGGTGGAGGTCGTCGCCACGACCGCGCCCTCCGAAATCCTCGTCCTGTCCCCGGCCTCCGCCACGTTGGAGCCGAACATGCCCGATGCCTCGACCGCGTGGCCGCTGGCGCCGCGGCCGGAAGACCGGATCGGCGCGACCGTGGTCTCGGCCGGGCCGGACGCGGCGATCGTGCCGGACTCGGCCGAGATCGTGCTCGCCGGCCTCGCCGACGCGATCATCGCGCAGTTCATGGCCGACCGCGCCGCCGCCTCGGCGCCGACCCCGGCCCTGATCGCGGCGCGTTCGCCGGAGCCGCTGCCGGAGATCGTTCCGGAACTGTTGCCGGAACGCTTGCCCGAACTCCTGCCGGAACTCTTGCCCGAAATCTCGGCCGAACCCCTGCCCGAGATCTTGGTCGCGCCCAAGCGCATTGCACGCCCGCGCGCGATCGCCGTGGCGGTGGCCGCCGGCATGATCCCAGAGCACCTGATCCTCAGCTACCGCGCGGACCGGGAGCGCCTCGCCGCGTGAGCCGGTCTTAGCGCGGAGGCCTTGGCGCGGAGACGGCTTGTACGCCGCCTCGGCGCCCTAGGCCTCGGCCGACGCCCAAGGCCGCATCGCCTGCGGCCCGACGATGTCGAGCGGCGGCTCGAAATCGCTGGCCCGGCCGCGCATCGCCTCCGGCGATTCCGGGAAGCCGCTGCGGCGGCCATAATCGCTGCGGACCCGGCGCGAGGGACGGAGCGGCGCCTCCGACAGGTTGTGGGCGCAGACCACATCGAGGCCGGTGACGCCGGCCAGGGCCATGAGCGCGATCATCGCGTTGCCCCGTTTCGGGTTGCTTTCCTCCAGGGCCGGCAGCACCGTGGCTATATCGACGGCATCACCCCCGACCCGCCCCCAGATCCAGGGTGTGGGATCCTGCGTGCCGAGGATGCCGACCCCGGTGACGATCTCGCGCACGCCGTAAGCTTGGATGACGGGGGTCAGCTCGGGCTTGCCTAGCCAGCGGGCGATCGCCGCGCCGCCGACGATCTCGGCAGCGCCGAGACCGAGAGAGAACCAGCCGAGTCCCTGGGCCAGCCCTTCCGTCGCCGGATCGGGCCGTCGTCGGGAATCGGGCGCGATCCGAGCGAGCGCGCCGCCGTTCGATCTGTCGCTGTCGCGGGCCATGACACCTCCGCTTTCGAGATTGAATCGGGTCATACCAAATCCGGTTGATCCCTTCGGGATGGCGGATTTGGGCTTCGCTCAAGCGCCGCGCGGGCTGACCGATACGGTTCCCGCTTCGATCAAGCGGAAACCGTATCTGTCGTCAGGGCCGCAGCACGACCTTGATGCAGTTGTCCTTCTTGTCCCGGAACGTCCGGTACAGCTCGGGGCCCTGTTCCAGCCCGGCCCGGTGGGTGATGACGAACGAGGGATCGATCTGGCCCTCCTCAATCCGCCGCACGAGGTCGTCGGTCCAGCGGTTCACGTGGGTCTGCCCGGCGCGGATCGTCAGGCCCTTGTTCATCAACGCGCCCATCGGCATCTTGTCGACGAGGCCGCCATAGACGCCGGGGATCGAGAGAATGCCGGCGGGGCGGCAGACATAGATCATCTCCCGCAGCACCGAGGCGCGATCGCTCTCCAGCATCATCGCCTGCTTCACCCGGTCATAGACCTGCTCGACGGCGCGGGGCGAATGCGCCTCCATGCCGACCGCGTCGATGCACTTCTCCGGACCCTTGCCGTGGGTCAGCTCGTTCAGGCGCTCGACCACGCTCTCGCGGCTGTTGTCGATGACGATCGCACCGCCGGCGCGCGCCATGTCGAGGCGCTCCGGCACGCTGTCGATGCACACGACCTGCTTGGCGCCGAGCAGGATCGCCGAGCGGATCGCCATCTGCCCGACCGGACCCGCGCCCCAGATCGCCACGGTGTCGTGCGGCTGGATGTCGGCCTGCACCGCCGCCTGCCAACCGGTGGGGAAGATGTCGCCGAGGAACAGCACCTGCTCGTCGGTGAGCGAATCCGGCACCTTGATATGCGTCTTGTCGGCGAACGGCACCCGCACGTATTCCGCCTGCCCGCCGGGATAGCCGCCGGTGAGATGCGAGTAGCCGAACAGACCCGCCGTGCCGTGGCCGAACACCTTGGCGGCGAGATCCCGGTTGCGGTTCGAGCGCTCGCAGACCGAGAAGAAGCCGCGCTTGCACTGGTCGCACTCGCCGCAGATGATCGTGAACGGGATGACGACCCGGTCACCCTTCGTCAGCGCGCCGTTCAGGCCGCGGCCGGTCTCGACCACCTCGCCCATGAACTCGTGGCCGAGGATATCGCCCTTCTTCATCGCCGGGATGAAGTGGTCGTAGAGATGGAGGTCCGAGCCGCAGATGGCGCAGGCAGTGACCTTGATGATCGCGTCGCGATCGTCTTCGATTTCGGGATCGGGAACCGTATCGCAGCGGATGTCCTGGGTGCCGTGCCAGACGAGGGCTCTCATCGGATCTCTCCCAAGGATTATTTTCGGACACGCGCGAATGCTTGCGCGCGCTGCCTGCATATCCACGGGATGGCGGGTTTTGTTTCGATCTTGATCGATGATGTTTGGAGCTGCTTACAATTGATCGTTTTCCAGCTTCCCGGCACCTCTTAGAACCGTATCCGGCCTGATTGCCTCAGGCCGGTGGCTCATGGTCTTTGTGGCAACGCGCTTTCTTGCGCCGAACCGGTGACCACTTCGTCGGAAAGCGCTCTGGGAGAAGCGCTCGCCTCACGCCGCGAGGGCGTTGGCCCGCCGCAGATCATCAACGAAGGCCTGATAGGCCGCCGCCTTCGCCGCCTCGTCGGGCAGGCGCAGCAGGTAGGAGGGGTGGACCGTGATGAAGCCCGCGAACGGCCGCCCGAACGCGGCGGGGCCGCGGGCGCGGGTGATCGGGATCTGCTTGCCCGTCAGCGACAGCACCGCGGTGGCCCCCAGCGCCACGACGAGCTTGGGGGCGACGAAGTCCAGCTCCTTCTCGAGCCACCAGCGGTAATGGCTCACTTCGCCGGCGGTCGGCTTCTCGTGGATGCGGCGCTTGCCGCGCAGCGTGAATTTGAAGTGCTTGACCGCATTCGTGAGGTAAGCCTCCCCCCGGTCGATCCCCGCCTCTTCCAGCGCGCGGGAGAGAAGCTGCCCCGCCGGCCCGACGAAGGGTTTGCCCTGACGATCCTCCTGATCGCCCGGCTGCTCGCCGACGAAGGCGATCCGCGCGCCGACCGGCCCTTCGCCGAGCACGGCCTGGGTGGCACCCGGCACCAGCGGTTCGGAGCGGGCGATGATCGCGTTGAGGGCTTCCAGCGAATCCGGCTCGTCCTGGGCCATCTTCGCCACGGCGCGGACGGGGTCACGCTTGACCGGCATCGTCGGCTCCTTCTCGATCATCGCCTGCGCGCGGGCGCTCGCGGCCCGCACGAGACCGGGAATCGCCGCCGTCTCCGGCATGTTCCGCCAGTACTTGCGGGGCATCTCGGCGCGCATAGCATCGAGGTTGAGCCGGGCCGGGTTGAAGGTGCTCTCGTAATAGTCGCGCCAGCCGGCCTCGAAGCCGTCCCCTTCCGGCACATCCTCGCGGCGGCCGGGCGGACCGAAGCGGAGCGTGCCGTCCCAATGCGCTGAGCCCTCGGGCGTCAGGATCGACCATGTCAGCGCGCGGAAGCGATCGACGAAGAAGGGTGCCGCGGCCCCCAGGATGTGGTGGTCGGGCTCGAACCACGCCACGAAGCGCTCGGCCCCCTCCCCCGGCACCCGGCGGAAGCGCAGGAAGGCGTGCATCTTGTGCAGGTCGCGGCCGATCGCCTTGCGCATCCGGTGGAGGCGGTGGACGAGCGGATCGCTCAGGACATCCATCAGCGCCCGCTCACCGTGCAGGACGCGCCAGAGCAGGGCGTAGAGCAGGCCGTAGCGCTCGGGATCGCGGTGCGGCACCACCATCGGGATCAGCTCGGTCACCGCGCGGGGAAGCCGCAACGGCGGGCCGTCTACGGAGCCGGACTCGGCGCCGAACAGGCTCGGAGCCTCGGTCTGCCAGACGATGTTTTTCGGCGGGATCTCGGCCGCGATCAGGCGGCGCGCCGCGGTGCGAAACCCCGAAAGATCTGCGCCGGGGGCGAGGCTGATGACATGGATGCCGCCGCCAAACCGCCCTCCCCCCTCTGCGGGGGAGGGGTTTTCCAACGGCACGCCCATCAGAACAGACTCAACTGCTCGGCCGGCTCCGCGAGCTTCGCCCGTAGATCGAGCCGGTCGGTCAGCGTCGTCGGCCGGAAGTCCTCGGCGATGAGAAAGGGCCGCGCCCGCTTCAGCCCGGAACTCAGGCGGGCCACGTCGTCGAGGCGCAGGCGGCCATGGCGGCGGGCCTTGATGATGGCATCGACCGCCCGCGCCCCGAGTCCCGGCACCCGCAGCAGCATCTCGCGGTCGGCGCGGTTCACATCGACGGGAAAACAGTGGCGGTTCTTGAGCGCCCAGGCGAGCTTGGGGTCGATGTCGAGGGCGAGCATGCCGTCCTCGGAGGCCCCGGCCACGTCGTCGGGGGAGAACTCGTAATACCGGATCAGCCAATCGGCCTGATACAGCCGGTGCTCGCGCCGCAACGGCGGCGCCTGGGGCGGCAGGGCCGCGGAGGCGTCGGGGATCGGGCTGAAGGCCGAGTAGTAGACGCGCTTGAGACCGTAGGTGCCATAGAGCAAAGCGGATTTGCGGATCATCGCCTCGTCGGTGGTGGCGTCGGCCCCGACGATCACCTGCGTCGATTGCCCGGCCGGCGAGAAGCGGCGGCGCTCCTCCTTGGCCTGGACGATGCGCTCGCCGATCTGGCCCATCGCGCTCTCGATCGCCGCGCCGTCCTTCTCCGGCGCGAGGCGGTTCAGGCTCGCCTCGGTCGGCAGTTCGAGATTGATCGAGAGCCGGTCGGCGTAGAGCCCCGCCTCCTCGATCAGCCAGGGGCTCGCCTCGGGGATCGACTTCAGGTGGATGTAGCCGCGAAAACCGTGCTCGCGCCGGAGCTTCTTGGCGACGCGGGTCAGCATCTCCATCGTGTAGTCCGGCGAGCGGATGATGCCCGAGGAGAGGAACAGCCCCTCGATGTAGTTGCGCTTGTAGAACTCGATCGTCAGCGTCACGACCTCCTCGACCGAGAAGCGCGCGCGGGCGACGTTCGAGGAGCGCCGGTTCACGCAATAGGCGCAGTCGAACAGGCAATAGTTGGTCAGCAGGATCTTGAGCAGCGAAACGCAGCGCCCGTCCGGCGTGTAGGCGTGACAGATGCCGGCGCCCGTGGTCGAGCCAAGCCCGTCCGCGCCGGCCTTGCGCTTGGGCGCACCGGAGGACGCGCAGGAGGCGTCGTATTTGGCGGCATCCGCAAGGATGCGCAGCTTGCGCGCGAGCTTCTCGTCCATCGAACGGAAGATGAACGCACGCGCGCCGGGATCAATGCGGCGCGTTGGCCTGCGCACCGGAAAAGCGCCCTCCTGCCGCGCAGCGCGACGGGAGGGCCGGGGCGGCTCAGCTCGGGCTCAGCGTCTTGTCGAGGGTGATCTCGGCGTTGAGCAGCTTCGAGATCGGGCAGCCCTTCTCGGCATTGCCGGCGAGTTCGTCGAACTTCGCCCCATCGATGCCGGGGATCACCGCCTTGAGGGTGAGGGCCGACTTCGTGACCTTGAAGCCGTCGCCGTCCTGCACGAGCGTGACGACCGCCTTGGTGTCCAGCGAGGTCGCCTTGAGGCCGGCGGACTGGAGCTGGAAGGCGAGCGCCATGGTGAAGCAGCTCGCATGCGCGGCGGCGATCAGCTCTTCCGGATTGGTGCCGGGCTCGTTCTCGAAGCGGGTGTTGAAACCGTAGGGATTGTCCGAGAGCACGCCGGATTGCGTCGTGATCTTGCCCTTGCCGGTCTTGCCGTCGCCTTCCCAGTGGGCGCTCGCGTGGCGGTCGGTCATGCTGTCGTCCTCGTCGTCTTCAAGCGGAAGCGATCCGCGTGGCCTTCGACGTGGAGCGGTGGACGGTCATGTCGAGGGGCAGCCCTCACTCTTGGTTGATGGATGTCTCATCCTCGCCTGCCTCGCTGGCGAGCACGGCCTTGGCGAGCGCGTAGGAGAAACCGGCCCGCGCCATGGCGGCAAGATCGCGCTCGCGGTTGGCTTCGCGGGTTTCCGGCCGGCGGTAAGGGCCGAGACGGCGGCGGCGGGCATAAGCAAAGGCCGCTCGCTCCTCGGTATCGGCCTCGCCCTCTTGCGTCCCGGCCGCCTCGTCCTCTTCGGCGAGGGTCGCCGCGATCGTCTCCCGGTCGATCCCCTTGGCGGCGAGCCGCGCCTGCGCCTGCCGGGTCGAGGTGCCGCGCCGCCTCAGGCCGCGCAGGCGGGCGGCGGCAAAGCGCGCGTCATCGACGAGCCCGGCCTTCTGCGCGCGGGCGACCGTCTCCTCGATCAGGCCGGCATGCGCGCTCGCATCCTCGTCGCGGGAGCGGCAACGCCGGTCGATGCGGCGGGCGAGCACCCGGCGCAGCATCTCCGACGAGGCGCCGTAGCGGTCGAGATAATGCGTCGTGACCCGTTCCAGCCACGCGGCGGTGACCGGCGGCTCGGGCCTTGCTTCAGGTCGCCCATCATGTCGCCCATCTGTTGGGCTATCACGTCGGCTTGAAACGGTTCGCGCGATCATTCGTTCTTCACGATCCGGACAGGTTTTCGATTCATGAATCTTGGATGGATCGCACGCGATTTCGAGGGCTCCGCCGCCGCATGGTGGCCACGCTCATGAGGCGCGAATGGCTCTACGTGCTGCTGGCCCTCGGGTTCGCGGCCGTGGCCGGCCTCGTCGTCACCCTATCACGTCCCACGCTGCTCACGGTGGCGGTCGGCCCGCGCGACGGGGTCGAAGCCGGGCTGATCGAGACCTATGCGCGGGCGCTGACCCGCAATCACGAGGACGTGCGTCTGAAGGTCGCGCCCTTCGACGACGTGCGCGACAGCGCCGCCGCCCTGGAGCAGGGCCGCGCCGACCTCGCCGTGGTGCGGCCCGATGTGAAGCTGCCGGATAACGGCCTGACGCTGGCCATCCTCCACGACGAGGCGCTGATCGTCGCCGCCCCCGAAGCCAACGGGATCGAGAGTTTTTCGGATCTCTCGACCCGGCGCCTCGGCGTCGTCACGCGCCACGAGGCCGACCTGCCGGTGCTGACGAGCCTGCTCGATTTCTACGACTTCAAGGCGGCCGCGGAAGACGAGGCGCTCGGCAGCGACGCGCTCGCGGCGGGACGCATCGGCCTCGTGCCGCTTAAGGCCACCGAGATCACCGCGGCGCTGGAGGGCAAGCGGGTCGATGCGGTGGCGATCATCGCGTCGCCCACCGCCAAGCCGGCGCAGGCGATGCTGCGGGCGGTCGAGGCGGCTTCGCCGGAGCGCAAGGTCACCCTCGTCAGCGTGCCGGACGGGAAGGCGATCGTGCAGCGCGTGCCGACGCTCCAGGCCGTCACCCTGTCGGCGGGCACCTTCGGCGGACGGCCGAAGCGCCCGGAAGAGGATGTCGAGACGGTGGGCGTCTCCTACCGGCTGATGGCCCGCGGCGCGGTGAGCCGCGTCGCCGTCGCCTCCGTGGTGCAGCACCTGTTCGAGTGGCGCTCGCGCCTCGCGGCCGCCGCCCCGATCGCGCATCAGATGAAGCCGCCGGATTACGACACCACCGTCACGGCGACGAGCGCGCAGCTTCCCAACCATCCCGGCGCGGTGGATTATTTCGAGCGCGAGCAGCAGACCTTCCTCGATCGCTACGAGGACTGGATCTACCTGTTCGCCTTCTTCGGCGGCACGCTGGGCTCGGGCGTCGCGTGGCTCGGCCAGCGCCTCGCCCGCAAGCGGCGCGAGCGCATCGACATCGTCCTCGACCGCCTGCTCGACATCCTGGCCGAGGCCCGCGAGGCGCAATCGGCGGCGGCCCTCGACACGCTCACCCGCGAGACCGACGCGCTGATCACCGACGTGGTGCGCCAAGCCCGCGAGCGCAGCATCGATTCGCGGATGATCAGCGCGCTGATCCTCGCCATCGACGCGGTGAACGGCGCCCTCGACGACGGTCGCCGCGCCTTCGAGCCCAGCGCCGATCCGAACACCGGCAGCCGGGCGCGCACGGCGCGACTGCTGTCGCTGAGCCTGCCGGCCGCGGAATAGGCTAGCCCACGCCCACCGGATGCTTCACCACGAACGGCGTCCGCATCGTCACCAGCTCCTCGCCGAGCGTCGGATGCACGGCGATGGTGTGATCGAAATCGGCCTTGGTCGCGCCCATGGTCACGGCGATGCCGACCGCTTGGATGATCTCGCCGGCATCCGTGCCGAGCACGTGGACGCCGACCACCCGGTCGCTGGCCCGGTCCACCAGAATCTTCATGATCACCCGCTCGTCGCGGCCCGAGAGTGTCGCCTTCATCGGGCGGAAGCTCGCCTTGTAGACGTCGATCTCCCCGTAGCAGCGCCGGGCCACGTCCTCGTTGTGGCCGATCACGCCGATCTCCGGCGTCGAGAACACGGCGGTGGCGATCAGGCGGTGATCGACGCACCAGGGTTTGTTGCCGAACACCGTGTCGGCGAAGGCGTGGCCCTCGCGGATCGCCACGGGGGTCAGCGCCGCGCGGCCGTTCACGTCGCCGACGGCGTAGATCGACGGCACCCGGGTGCGTGAATCCGCCTCGACGGGAATCGCGCCGCGTTCATCGAGATCGATCCCGACCCGTTCCAGCCCGAGCCCGGCGACGTTCGGGCGCCGGCCCGTGGCTACCAGCACGCAATCGACGGTCAGGCTCTCGCCCCCGTTCAGGGTGGCGCGGATCGCCGAGCCGTCCCGCTCCAGGCGCTCGACGGTCTGCCCCAGGCGCAGATCCATCCGCTTGGCATAGGCCTCGCCGAGCGCGTCGGCGATCTCAGGGTCGAAGCCGCGCAGCAGGCTTTGTCCGCGATGGAGCAGCGTGGTCTTGGAGCCGAGGCTGGCGAAGACGCCCGCGAACTCCACGGCGATGTAGCCGCCGCCGACCACGAGGATGCGCTCGGGCTGGGTCTCCAGCTCGAACACGCCGTTGGAATCGATGGCGAGCTCCGCGCCGGGAATCAGCGGCTCGCGTACCGGTGTGGCGCCGGTCGCGATCAGGATGAAGCGGGCCCGGACCGTGCGGTCCGCGTGCACGAGGCGCACCGTATGCGGGTCCTCGATCACCGCGCGGTCGGCCACGACCTCGACCCCGGCGCCCGCGAGGTTGCGGCCGTAGATGCCCTCCAGCCGCGCGACCTCCGCGTCGCGGGAGCGCTTCAGAACGGCCCAGTCGAAGCGCGGCGTCTCAAGGTGCCAGCCGAAGCCGGCGGCGTCCTCGAACTCGTCGGTGAAGCGGCCGGCATAGACCATCAGCTTCTTCGGGACGCAGCCGCGGATCACGCAGGTGCCGCCGACGCGATACTCCTCGGCCAGCATCACCCGCGCGCCGTGGCCGGCGGCGATGCGGGCCGCCCGCACCCCGCCCGAACCGCCGCCGATCACGAACAGGTCGACGTCGAAGGACTCGCTCATCGGTGTCTCGCTCATGCGCGCGCGTCTTCACTCTCGTGTGCGGGCTCGTATGGGGGCTTGGCGCAAGCCGCCGCCCGCAGCCATGTGATGGCGGCCCCGAGGCCCGCCGTCCACCATCCCTGCCACGCACCGTGCTCGACGAACATCACCGCCACCGCCGCCCCCAGCAAGCCGAGCGCCGTGGCGAACAGGAGCCGCGGCAGGGCCGCCGCCGCCCGCAGGGCCAGGAAGGCGACCAAAGCCGCGAGCGCCGCGCCGACGAAGCCGAGTTCGGCCCAGATCTGGAGGAAGCTGTTATGCGGATGGCCGACGGCCAGCATCGCCCGCATCTCCGGCTCGAGTGTCACCGCCGCCGGCACCTCGGCGAAGCGCAGGCCCATGCCGTAGCCGGAGCCGATCCACGGCGCCTGCGCCACCGCGGCGCCGAAGCTCTGGGCGATGGCGACCCGCGCCCGCGACGAAGACTGCGTCAGCCGCTCATGCGCCGCCTCCGGCATTAGCCGGTGGAGGATGTCGCCCTCGACCGGGGCCAGGGCGAAGGCGAGCCCGAGGGTCAGCGCCGCGAGCGCCAGGGCCACGGATCGGGGCGCCAAGCGCCCGACCGCGAACATCACGGCGCCCGCGAGCAGCCCGAGCATGGCCGCGCCGCTGATCGAGCGCAGGATCGCCAGCGCCGCCACCCCGAGCAGGATCACGGCGGCGAGGCGATGGCCGCGCAGGGCGAGGAAGGCGGCGATGGGCCCGGCCAGCAGCAGCACAGTCAGCAGCGGGCGGTTGAACATGAACAGGGCCACGCGCTGCCCGAGCCAGGCCTGCGGCGCCAGCCCGAGGGCGAGGCTTGCCGCGATGAAAAGGCAGGCGGCGGCGAGCAATCCGGCGCCGAGGGGCAGCGCCCAGGGCGGCAGCCGGGCCGGCGCGAGCCGGGCGAGGATCGCCGCGGCGGCGAGCGTCGGCAGGAATTCGGACAGTACACGGCCCCAGAGCGCGGGAAACGGGCTCCAGGCCAGCGAGACGAAGCACCAAGCGAGTAAGGCGAGCGCGGCGAGGCCGAGCAGAGAGCGCAGGGGGGTGATCAGGTCGGAGGCGGCGCGCCCGCCGCGCTCGGCGACGGCGCCGGCGAGGAACAGCAGTGCCGCGATGCCGACGACGAGCGGGCTCGACCGATTGGCGAGGGCCATCATCGGCGCCACCAGCGCCAGCGCGACGGCTCCGGCAGCGTAGAGCCGCGTCGCCGCGCTAGAGCATCGTCCTGGATACCTGATCCAGGACAATGCTCTAGGCATTTGTCTCTGCATCATCTTCTTTCCGAAAGCCGGCAACCACCTTTCGGGATGATGCTCTAGGGCCGGCGATCACTGGAGCTGGTGGCCGCGCTTGCCCATCTCGGCGCGGGTGCGGACCATGATGTATTCCGAGACCTCCTGGGTCCAATCCTGCATGGCGCCGACCATGTCATCGAGGATCTGCGGCTGGGTCTCGACGTAGCGCTTGCCCGCGGGCGAACGGAAGAAGGTGACGATGTCCGTCAGCTCGGCCTCGTTCAGGCGCTTGGCGTAGATCCGCGCGGCGATGTTGATCAGCCGCTGCTTCTGCAGCTCCATCTCGGAATCGAGCCCTTTCAGCACCTCGTCCAGATCCTTGGCGAGATCGGGCCGCGTCACCGCGTTCTTGCGGATCTGCTCGGCCATGGTCGGGATGATCGAGTCGAAGGAGCGGGCGATGCCGGAACTCAGCATCACCTCGCGGGCGAGTGCGAGGTGGGCGGCGCTGAGATCTGGCTCCGGCGCAGCGGCCGGCGGCGGGGCCGCGCCGGGCTTCACCGTCGGCTTCGGAGAGGTGGCGGGGGGCTTGGCGGCCGGCTGCTGCGCCTGCGCCGCCGGCATGAGGACGGCCTGCGACAGCAGGGCCGCGAGGAAGGGGCCGCCCAGGGCAGCGAGACGGAGAACCATGCGGGAGAAGCTCCGAAGAAGGGAAAGGCGGCGGCCGGGCGTTAGAGGCGGCCGAGAACGCTGACGACGGCCGCATCGCCGTCGGCCGCGGCAAGGATGGCCGCATCGGCGATGCCGAGGAACAGGCCGTGCTCGACCACGCCGGGCACCGCCCAGAGCCCGGCGGACAAAGCCTCCGGATCGGGAATACGGCCGAGCCGCAGATCGAGGATGGCGTGGCCGCCATCGGTGAGGAGGGGGGCACCGGACGCGTCGTAGCGGCGCACGATCTCGCCCGTGCAGCCGGCCCGCGCCACCGCCGCCTCGACGGCGCGGGTAGTGGCGCCGATGCCGAACAGGTTCACTTCCACCGGCAGCGGAAAGGCGCCCAGGGTCTCGACGTGCTTGGAAGCGTCGGCGATCACGACCATGCGGCGGCTCGCGACCGCGACGATCTTCTCGCGCAGCAGCGCGGCACCGCCGCCCTTGATGAGGCGCAAGCTTCCATCGACCTCGTCGGCCCCATCGATGGTGAGATCGAGTTCGGGCAGGTCTTCGAGGGTGGCGAGCGGGATGCCCTCGCGCTCGCAGGCGATGCGGGTCGCCTCCGAGGTCGGCACCCCGGTCACGTTGAGCCCTGCGCGCACGCGCTCGCCCAGCAGCTTGATGAAGGCCGCGGCCGTGCTGCCCGTGCCGATACCGAGGCGCATCCCATCCTCGACCAGGGGGATCGCGCGCTCGGCCGCCGCCCGCTTCAGATCCGGCGCGCTCACGAAACGACCTCGGGAAGCGAATTCATCGGGGGGCACTCGGACCATCGAAGCTGGGGCGGCGAATCTGGGACGATTGGGGAGGCAGGCCCTAGCACGCCTCCCGGCGACCGTAAAAGACGGATGCTAAGAAGCACGGATGCTTCCCAAGGGCCCAGAACGGCGTCCGGCGCTTCGTCGGCGGTCAGGGCCGCGTTCCCTGCGGCGGCGTGGCGCTCGGGCCGGCGCGGCCGGGGGCCGGTCCGGTCGCGGCGGCGCCCGCCCCGCTCGCGGTGCCAGCGGGCGGCGGGCCGGCCTGCTCGGTGCACACGACGAGTTCCTGACGGATCTGCACGTAGCAGGCGCTGGTTTCGCCCGTGCGGTAGTTGACCCGGTAGATCCCCGACTCGCGGGCGTGGCGCGAGGCGATCAGGCCGTACTCGCCGGGCGTCTGCGGGCCGGCGCCCTCTCCGGCGGCAAAGCACAGCGTGACGCCGACGCTGTCGTCGCGCAGGCCGTACTGGCAGGAGGTGACCTCGCCGTTGGCGCGATCGATCCGGTAGATCCGGTTCAAATCGACCGCGGGCGCGGCCACGAACTCGTAGGGCCCGGAAGCCTCGGCTGCCAAGGGCAGTCCGGCCAGGGCCGCAACGAGCAGGCCGGTCGACAACCGAGAGAGAGAACGACGCGAAGGAACACGCATGGGGCGGGACATCGTCTTGTTGCGAAAGAGCGAAACGGCGAATCATCGGCGGCTCGATCAAGCACCTGCTCCGTGGCGGAGCTTGGGCAGAGAGGCAACACTGAGTGTCCGCGCTAACCGGGTATCAACCGCTAGGGTTGATCGTAGGAGAGACGACCGCTAGCCAGCTTGACAATGAAACGCACCGGGACGCCGATGAACGCGCACAGCTCCCCGATCGTCGTGTTCGATCTCGACGGGACCCTCGCCGAGACCGCGGGCGACCTCATCGGCACCCTGAACGTCGTCCTCGCTCGGGACGGCCAAGCGCCGCTTCCCCTCGAACAGGCCCGCGACCTGCTCGGCGCGGGCGCCCGCGCCCTGATCCAGCGTGGCTTCACGGTCGCGGGTGCGAGCCTGACGCCGGAGCGGCTGGAGACGCTGTTCCAGGATTTCCTCGTCTATTACGGCGAGCATCTCACCGACAATTCCTACCTCTTCCCCGGCGTGGTCGAGGCGCTGGACCGGCTGGAGGCGGCGGGCTTCCGCCTCGCGATCTGCACCAACAAGGTCGAGTCGCACGCCGTGGCTTTGCTCGACGCGCTGGGCATCGGCCACCGCTTCTGCACGATCGTCGGCAAGGAGACCTTCGCCTTCTCGAAGCCGGACCCGCGCCACATCACCGCGACCATCGAGCGCGCTGGGGGTGATCTCCACCGCGCCGTGATGGTGGGTGATTCGAAGGCCGACGTCGCCGCGGCCAAGGCGGCGGGCATCCCCGTCGTCGGCGTGACCTTCGGCTACACGCCCGTGCCGATGCGCGAGCTCGCGCCCGACTGGGTCATCGAGCATTTCGACGCCCTGCCCGACGCGGTCGACGCCCTCCTCGCCCGCGAGACCGTGAAGCCGGCGGCCTGAGTTCCTGCCGGCCTCAATCGCCGGCGCCCGCCTCCGCGGGCTCAAGGCTTTCGCGCCACGAAACCGCTCGCGCGGCTTCGCGCGTTGACCCTTCAGAGAGTCGCGACACGGCTTGCACCCGCGCGGGCGCTGGGCCACTGAGCGTTGCAACGGGGCCTTGACCGCCCCGAGGGGCGCGAGAGGCAGACCGGCGACATGAGCGAGACGGACACCTTCGACCTGACGCTGGAGCGCATCGCGCTGATCCGGCGGATGGTCGTGGCCTGGAACGGAGCGGAGACCGGCGCGCCGATGATCCATCCGGACGCGCCCTACGGCAGCACCGACCGTGACGGCGACATCTTCAACGTCACCGGCGACGACGAGGGCGCGGACGAGGAGCACCGGGCGATGGGCGATGCGCTCGCCGTGTTCCTGCAGAACGCGACGCTGAAGCCCGGCCGCTACCAGTACCACAACCCGCTCGCCAAGCTCGCGCCGGGGGACCTGTTCGACGTGTTCCGCGACGAGGCCACCGGCGAGACGCCCGAGCATATCACCTTCGAGGTCACCGACGCGCACCTACGGCTGCTGCGGGCGTTCAGCCTCGAATGGGACGAGGCCTACGACGTGCCGCGCGTCGATCCGAAGCGGCCCTACGGCGGCACGACGTGGCACACGGCGGAGATGGCGGCCCATCTCGGCGAGCCGCCCGAGAAGGACCGCCGAGGGCCGCGCCATCCTGACCGACGAACAGGAGGCCCGCCTGGAGCGCCTGCACCGCGAGATGCAGCCGGCGATGCAAATTTTTTTGCGGTACGGCGATCTCGGGCCGGGACCGTTCCGGCAGTCCGAGGGCACGACCGGCTGGGAGCCGGCCTGAGCGCATCCGCTCCCCCTTTGCGAATCGCTGCGCCGGCCGCTTATCAGCGGTCGGGCCGTGCCGCGGTTCCGAAGGGGGAGGCCGGATTGGCTGGCATCCGGCGCGTCCGCCAGCGAAGCCCGAAGGCTACACCCGCGCCTTCGAGGTGCCCTACATCGTGACCACGGCCCGCAACTGGGCCGGGCGCATCGGCCGCTTCACCCTGACGGTGGACCAGGGCCGCGCGGACGCCCTCGTCAGCTTCTGCCGGCAGGGCGTGCGCAAGACGGGGCCGGCCACCTTCGTTTGGGAAGCCCGCGACTACGTCCCGGATTCCGACCTGCGCGTGCTCCTCGTCTCGAACGATCCCGCCTTTCTGGGGGATCGCTGAGATCCACTTCGACCCTATCGTCAGCGGGTTCTCCGACCCCTCCCCCTCATCCTGAGGTGCGCCTTGCCTTGGCAAGGCGCCTCGAAGGAGACCTCCAGAGGCCGCCGCGATTCCGGGAGCCCTCCTTCGAGGCCGCTCCGCGGCACCTCAGGATGAGGAAACGTCTCGGAGAGGCGAAGCGAACAGGCGCTGAGGCGCGAGGCTCAGCCCTCGCGCTTCTTGCGTTGCGCCAGGGTGCGCAGGCGCAGGGCGTTGAGCTTGATGAAGCCGGCCGCGTCGCGGTGATCGTAGGCAACGGCGCCCTCCTCGAAGGTGACGAGGTCCTGATCGTAGAGCGAGTGCGGGCTCGTGCGGCCGATGACGTGGACGCCGCCCTTGTAGAGCTTGAGCCGCACCTCGCCGGTCACCTTCTCCTGGCTCTTGTCGATCAGCGCCTGGAGCATCTCGCGCTCCGGCGAGAACCAGAAGCCGTTATAGATCAGCTCCGCGTATTGCGGCATCAGCTGGTCCTTGAGATGCGCCGCGCCGCGATCCAGCGTGATCGACTCGATGGCGCGGTGGGCCGGCAGCAGGATCGTGCCGCCGGGCGTCTCGTACATGCCGCGGCTCTTCATGCCGACGAAGCGGTTCTCGACCAGATCGAGCCGGCCGATGCCGTTGGCGTGGCCGAGCTCATTGAGCTTGGCCAGCAGCGTGGCGGGCGAGAGCGCCTCGCCGTCGATGGAGACCGCGTCGCCCCGCTCGAAGCCGATGGTGACGATCGTGGGCGTATCCGGCGCCTCCTCGGGGGAGAGGGTGCGCGAATAGACGTAATCCGGCACCTCGACCGCCGGGTCCTCCAGAACCTTGCCCTCGGAGGAGGCGTGCAGGAGGTTGGCATCGACCGAGAACGGGCTCTCGCCGCGCTTGTCCTTGGCGATCGGGATCTGGTGCTGCTCGGCAAACGCGATGAGCTGCTCGCGCGAGCGCAGATCCCACTCGCGCCACGGCGCGATCACCGTCACGTCGGGCTTGAGCGCGTAGTAGCCGAGTTCGAACCGGACCTGATCGTTCCCCTTGCCGGTGGCGCCGTGGCACACCGCGTCGGCGCCGACGCGCTCGGCGATCTCGATCTGCTTCTTGGCGATCAGCGGCCGGGCGATCGAGGTGCCGAGGAGATAGATCCCCTCGTAGACCGCGTTGGCGCGGAACATCGGGAAGACGTAGTCGCGGACGAATTCCTCGCGCAGGTCTTCGATGAAGATGTTTTCCGGCTTGATGCCGAGCAGCTCGGCCTTGCGGCGCGCCGGCTCCAGCTCCTCGCCCTGGCCGAGATCGGCGGTGAACGTCACGACCTCGCAGCCATAGGTGGTCTGAAGCCACTTGAGGATGATCGAGGTATCGAGCCCGCCGGAATAGGCGAGAACGACCTTCTTGACGGATTTGTTCGGGAGGGCGTCGGACATGGTGTTGGGCTCGGGCAACAGGGTGAAGGCGGATTAACAGCGGAGGCGCGCGGCGCGCAACCGGCGGGGCGGGATGCCGGTTGCCTCGTTTCCGATCCAGCCTGCCCCGGCGCGTCTCCGCAGACGTGGTAGGGTCGCCGGCAGGACGGACCAGACGATCCGGAGAATCGACGAATGCGGCGGCGAGCGACCCTGGAATTCTGGTATGAGTTCGCCTCGACCTACTCTTACCTGTCGGCCATGCGCATCGAAGCGCTGGCCAGGACTGCCGACGTCGAGCTGCGCTGGCGACCGTTCCTGCTCGGGCCGATCTTCGCGACGCAGGGGTGGACCAACTCGCCCTTCAACCTCTATCCGGCCAAGGGCCGCAACATGTGGCGCGACCTCGATCGCGAGGCCGCGCGGCTCGGGCTCCCGCCGGTCACGCGCCCTACCCCCTTCCCGCAGAATTCCCTCAGCGCGGTGCGCGTGGCGACCTACGGCGCCGACCAGGACTGGCTGGTGCCGTTCTCGAAGGCGGTGTTCGAGACGAGCTTTGCCAAGGGCGGCTCGATCGCCGAGCCGGCGGCGGTGGGGCGCATCCTCGATGGGCTCGGGCTCGACGGCACCCAGATCCTCAAGGCGGCAGCTTCCGAGGCCAACAAGGGCCGCCTGAAGGTGGCTGGCGAGGAGGCCCGCTCTCGCGGCATCTACGGCGCGCCGAGCTTCCTCACCGAGGACGGCGAGCTGTTCTGGGGCAACGACCGCCTGGAACAGGCGATCGCCTGGGCCGCGGGCGACCGGCCCGACGGGCTGCGGTGAGGGATCAGGCGGAGACCGGCTCGGCCTCCGCCGCGCCGCGAAGGCCGCCGAGCAGGTCCGTCATCGGCATCGGCACCCCGATCAGGTAGCCCTGAACGTAGCGACAGCCGTGACGGCGCACCGCGCTCAATTGCTCCGTGGTCTCGATCCCCTCGGCGATGCCGTCCAGGCCGAGATTCTGGCAGAGATCGAGGATCGTGATCACGACGCTGCGCCCGAGGTCGGATTCGACATCGGCCATGAAGCCGCGGTCGATCTTGATCCGGTCCAGCGGCAGGCGGTGGACGTAGTTCAGGCTCGAATACCCAGTCCCGAAATCGTCCAGCGCGATCTTGATGCCAAGCGCGCGCAGCAGCGTGATCGCCTTTTGCGCCCCCTCGAAGTCGCGCATCAGCGCGGTCTCCGTCAGCTCCAGCGTGATCCGCCGGGGATCGAGCCCGCTCTGCCGGACCGCGGCGAGGATCGCGATGACCGTCTCGGGCGAGGCGAGATCATGTGAGGAGAGATTGAACGACAATCCGATGTCGTCCGGAAGCCGGGCCGCGTCGGCGAGCGCCTTTCGCAGGAGAAGCAGGGTCACCGAGTGGATCATGCCGCAGCGCTCCGCCACGGCGATGAAGCGGTCGGGCGGCACGCGCCCGAGCTTCGGGCTCGTCCAGCGAGCCAGCGCCTCGACCGTGGTGATGCGGTCCGTCACCGTGTCGAGGATCGGCTGGTAGTGCATCTCCATCTCGGCGGCGAGATCCGCGCTCTGGAGGGCGGCCTCCACCGCGCGCTCGGCCCGGATCGCGTCCTCATGCTCCTGCGAGAACAGGGTCGTGGTCCCGCGCTTGCGCTCCTTGGAATGGTAGAGCGCATAATCGGCCCGGTCGAACAGCGCATCCGCCGCCCGTCCGGCGCTGGGATACAGCGCCAGACCGCCGGAGCATCCCGGCACGACCTGCGTCTCGCCGAGCGAAATCGGCGCGTGCAGCGCCGTACAGATGCGGTTGCAAAGCTCGACCGCGTCGGCCGTGCGGTCGGCCGCGTGGATCAGCACGCCGAACTCGTCGCCGCCGAGGCGCGCGATCGTCACGCCGTCCGCGGCGAAGGCGCTGAGACGGCGCCCGGTCTCTTCCAGCACCCGGTCCCCGGCGGTGTGGCCGAACGTGTCGTTGATCGGCTTGAACCGGTCGAGGTCGAAGATCGCGAGGGCGAAGGCGGCGTTTCCGGTCGCCGAAGCCGCGATCAGCGCATCGAGGCGCTGGAAGAAATAGCGCCGATTGGGCAACCCGGTCAGGCTGTCGGTATGCGCCAGGCGCTGGTTCTCCTCGCCGAGCCGCTGGGCTTCGGCCTTGGACTCGAGCAGTTGGAGGAAGGCCAGGAAGTTGTTGGTGAGGATGCGCACCATCACCACCGTGACGAAAGCGGTGTTGAGCGCGATCGCGATGAAGACGCTGTTGCCGCTCGTGAAGCAGTGAATCAGGAAGCTGCCCATGACGATGATCGTCACGACGAGCGCCGCCGCCGGCAGATGCGTCAGGCAGAAGATGCAGGCGATGACGGTGATCGCGACGAAGATGGCGACGTGACCCTGCTCGAACGGTCCGCCATAGGACGTGAGCTTCATCGCCCAGCCGACGAAGAGGGCCGAGAACAAGACGGTGAGGAGGCTGGTGCCGCGCAGCCGTTTGACGGCCTCTTCTCCGGAGATCGACTGCGGCCGAAGATGCCACCAATGCGTGGCCCGCACCACACACAGGCCGATCATCACGCCGGGCAGCCCGACGGTCAGCCAAGCCGGCGCAAGTGGGTAATGGGTGAATGCGAGGGCGCAGGCGTTGACGGAGAGCAGCGCGTAGAGCGACGGGATCTGCTTCTGCAACTCCCCGATCTGACGGATGCAGGCTTCCGGGTCGGTATAGCTCGGTACGATACCGCTCAGGAGCTCTCGGCGGCCGTAAATGAATTTCATTCTCATCTTGCCGAACACCAGACCATGAACACGTCGCCGCGCGTCCTCTCCCGGAGATGCATTTGGTCTAATTTTTCCTAAAAATTCATTGCATCGAAATAGTCAGTCTTCGCCTGTCCGACATGGGCGAAAGAACGTTTGCGCCGCGATGCAACGGCCGTTGGCCCGGCACGCGGGCCGGGTCCGCCTGTTCTAAGCGGCCGCCTTGAATGCCCGGGCTCGATTGGGACTTCTCCGGCCCGTGACAGCCTGCTCCTCGGCGGTGACGCACCGCCGGAATTCACCTCCGCGTCGCTGTATCGACATGGATATCCCGCCCCCGCGTCTCCGGCAGCAGCAGGGCGGCGACCGTGCCGACGAGGCTGAAGGCGGCGAGGTAATAGGCCGGCGCCATCCGGTCGCCGGTCGCGGCGATCAGCCAGTTCACGACGTAGTTCGTGCTGCCGCCGAAGATCGAGACCGAGAGCGCGTAGACGATCGACAGCCCAGCGCTGCGCACCGCCCGCGGCAGGGCTTCGGGGATGGCGACGATGATCGCCGCCGCGTTGACCGAGGACAGGGCCGAGAGCAGGAAGGTCACGGCGTAGACGCTGTACGCGCTGGGGCTGCCCAGCATCCACAGGAAGGTTGGCACGGCGAGCAACAGGATCAGCGCGCGCGGCCAGATCATCACCGGCTTGCGCCCGAACCGGTCGGCGAGCCAGCCGCCGAGGAGCGGAAAGATCACGGAGGCCAGCCCCAGGGCGATCGGCACGGCGTTGGCCGCCATCTCCGAGAGGCCGAGCGTCGCCCCCGCATAAACCGGCATGTTGGTGCCCACCGCGTTCGAGACGGTCGAGGCGGCGATGACGAGGAAGGTCAGCCCGAGCATCCGCCCGTGCTGGCGCAGCAGCCGACCGAGCACCGCACCCGTCGAATCGGCAGCGGCGGGGTCGTGCCCCTCGCCCGCCGTCTCCGGCAGGTGGCTGCGGATCACGAGGCCGACCGGCACGACGAGCAGGCCGAGACCGAACATCAGCCGCCAGCCCCAATCGGCCATGGCCGTATCGCCGAGCACGAGGGTCAGCACGGTGGCGAACAGGGCGGCGCAGCCCTGGCTCGCGATCTGCCAACTCGCAACGAAGCCGCGATGCCGCGCCGGGGCCGCCTCGATCAGGAAGGCGGTAGAGGGTCCGACCTCGCCGCCGAGCGCCAGCCCCTGGATCAGCCGCCCGGCGATCACGATCACCTGTGCCCAGACGCCGAGCACCGCCGTGCCGGGGCAGGCCGCCAGCATCAGCATGCCCACCGCCATCAGCGCGATGGTGATGAGCATCGCGGGCTTGCGCCCGGCCCGGTCGGCGAAGGCGCCGATCAGCACGCCGCCCACCGGGCGCATGACGTAGCCGATCCCGAACAGGGCGAGCGAGGCGAGAAGGCTGTCGGTCGGGCTATCCGAGGGGAAGAAGGTCGCGCCGATCGACTTGGCGAAGAAGGCGTAGATCGTGAAATCGTAGAATTCGAGGGCGTTGCCGAGCACGACCGCTCCCACGGCCTTGCGGTCGAGGCGCGGGGGCGCGGCGCTTGCGGGCGAGTGCATCGTGATCCTGTCGTGAGATCCCGGACGGGTGGGCGCGGCAGGGGGCCGGGTCCGGGTCGAAGGCGTCGGTGAGGGCGGCAGGTAGGTCGCCGCCGCCGTGCCGCCACCCCGGCGAAGTCGCACCGTGGCGCTCGGGCCGGCCTTGCCTGCGTTGCCGGCGACGTTTTCCGGCGCGATCGGCTCCCCGTCCCCGGCGGGATCGTGCTATCGCGCCCCAACACCTCGCTCCCGGGATCGTTCAACCCCCTTGCGCCTGCTCGTCGTCGCCATCGGACGCCTGAAGAACGGGCCGGAGCGGGATCTCGCCGCCCGTTACCGCGAGCGCGCGGTCGCGCTCGGCAAGGGCCTGGGCGTCACCGCCTGCGACCTGACCGAGATTCCCGAATCGCGCGCGCGCCGGAGCGCCGACCGCATCGCCGAGGAGGCAGCGGCGATCCTGGCTCTCGTGCCGGCGGACGCGGCGGTGATCGCCTGCGACGAGCGCGGCCGCTCCGACTGGCCGAGCGAGCGCATCGCGGACAAGATCGGGGCGTGGCGCGACGCGGGGCGCAGCACGCTCGTTCTCGTTGTCGGCGGAGCGGATGGCCTTCACGAGACCGTGCGCGGACGCGCCGACCATATTCTCGCCTTCGGGGCGGCGACACTGCCGCACGGACTGGTTCGTGTGCTCGCCCTCGAGCAGGTCTACCGGGCGCTGACCATCCTGGCCGGGCACCCCTATCACCGGGGCGATCCCGAGGCATGAGATCCAAGGTGGCGGCCCACTCCCGGTCGGCGACGATCCTGACGGCCAAGTCCGCTCTGGTGCTGACGGCTCTTGCCTGCCTCGCGGGCGGCCTCGCCCTGCCCGTGCGCGCGCAGACGACGCCCGATCCGGAGGCGATGCGGCGCACGCAGGAGGAGCGGGACCGGCGCGCCCAGAGCCTCAAGCAGATCGAGGACGCGCTGGCCGCCAGCAGCGGCAGCCGGGCGGCTTTGGAGGCCGAGATCGCCGCGATCGGCTCCGACCGGACCAAACTCAGCACCGCCCTGCTCGATGCCGGACGCCAGGCCCAGGCGACCGAGGACCGGATGAACCGGCTGGAGGAGCGCCTGCGCGCGCTGACCGACAGCGACGCGGCGATCCGCAAATCGCTGGAAGCGCGCCGCGCGGTCATCGCCGAGATCCTGGCCGCGCTCCAGCGCATGGGCCGGCGCCCGCCGCCTGCCGTGCTGGTGCGCCCCGAGGACGTGCTGGCGGCGATCCGCACCTCGATGATGCTCGGTGCGGTGGTGCCGGAGCTGCGCGGCGAGGCCGATACGCTCGCCGGCGACCTTACCGAACTGGTGCGGGTGCGCGGTCTCATCGCCGCCGACCGCGAGGCGCTGAAAAAAGATCTCGCGGGCTGGGCCGCCGAGCGCCAGCGCCTCGACGCGCTGATCGCCGCCCGCCGCAGCCGCCAGGCGGAGGTCGAGTCCAGCCTCACCGCCGAGCGCCGCAATAGCGCCGAACTCGGCACGCAGGCCAAATCGCTCAAGGAACTCGTGGACCGGATGGAGGGCGAGCTGTCGAGCGCCCGCCGCGCCGCCGACGAAGTCCGCGCCGCCGCCGAACGCGAGCAGCGGGCGATCCAGGACAAGTTCGCGGCGGCCGGCGCCCGCGATCCGGCGCGGCTCGCGCCCAAGGTGAAGTTCGCCGAGGCCCGCGGCGATCTGCCCAGGCCGGTGAGCGGCCCCCTGCTGCGCGGCTTCAACCAGCCCGACGGCCAGGGCGGCACCACCCGCGGCATCTCGCTGCGGGCGCGGCCGAAGGCGGTGGTCTCCTCGCCCGCGGACGGATGGGTTTCCTTCGCCGGACCCTTTCGCTCCTACGGGCGTCTCTTGATCATCAATGCGGGCGACGGCTACTATCTGTTGCTCGCGGGGATGGATCAGATCAACGTCGAGGTCGGCCAGTTCGTACTGGCGGGCGAACCGGTGGCCGTGATGGGCGAGGGCAGCGGCACTCCGGCAAGCACGCCGTCGAACGTGACGCAGGCTGCGTCACAGAAGGACGATGATCGGATTGATCCCGTCCTGTACGTCGAGTTCAGGAAAGACGGCGGCTCTATCGATCCGGAGCCGTGGTGGGCGAGAAGTTCCAGCGAGAAGGTTCGCGGATAATGCGCAAAGTGTCCCTCGTGTTACTCGGCGCGGCCCTCGGCATCGGCGCCTCGGCCCTGTCGACCCAGACCCAGCTGCTGTCCGGTACGAGCGCCATCGCGGCCTCGGCGGAAACCTACCGGCAACTGAGCCTGTTCGGCGACGTGTTCGAGAAGGTGCGGACCGACTACGTCGAGAAGCCCGAGGAAGCGAAGCTGATCGAGTCGGCCGTCAACGGCATGCTGACCTCGCTCGACCCGCATTCGAGCTACATGGACGCGAAAGCCTTCCGCGACATGCAGACGACGACGAAGGGCGAGTTCGGCGGCCTCGGCATCGAGGTCACGATGGAGGACGGCCTGATCAAGGTCGTCTCGCCGATCGACGACACGCCCGCCTCCAAGGCCGGTCTGCTCGCCAACGACATCATCACCCAGATCGACGAGGATCAGGTCCAGGGCCTGACCCTGAACCAGGCCGTCGACAAGATGCGCGGCCCCGTGAACTCCACGGTGAAGCTGAAGATCTCCCGCAAGGAGGCCAAGGAGCCGCTCGACGTCTCGCTGACGCGCGACGTCATCAAGATCCGCCCCGTGCGCTCGAAGGTCGAGAGCGGCGATGTCGGCTATGTCCGCCTGACCCAGTTCAACGAGCAGACCTACGACGGCCTCAAGACGGCGATCGACAAGCTCCAGGGCGAGATCGGCGGCGACAAGCTGAAGGGCTTCGTGCTCGATCTGCGCAACAATCCCGGCGGCCTGCTCGATCAGGCGGTGATGGTCTCCGACGCCTTCCTCGACCGCGGCGAGATCGTCTCGACCCGCGGCCGCAACCCGGACGAGACCCAGCGCTTCTCCGCCAAGGCCGGCGATCTGGCCAAGGGCAAGCCGATCGTGGTGCTCGTGAACGGCGGCGCGGCCTCGGCTTCCGAGATCGTGGCCGGCGCCCTGCAGGATCACAAGCGCGCGACCATCATGGGCACGCGCTCCTTCGGCAAGGGCTCGGTGCAGTCGATCATCCCGCTCGGCGGCCAGGGCGCCCTGCGCCTCACCACCGCGCGCTACTACACGCCGTCCGGCCGCTCGATCCAGGCGAAGGGCATCGAGCCGGATCAGGAGGTGCTGCAGGAAGTGCCCGACGATCTGAAGGGCAAAGACGAGACCAAGGGCGAGGCCGGCCTGAAGGGTCACCTCAAGCAGAAGGACACCGAGGAGCGCGGTGGTTCCTCGGCCTACATCCCGCCGGATCCGGCCAAGGACAAGCAGCTCATCGCCGCGGTCGATTTCCTGCACGGCATCCAGAAGGGTGCGGCCAACGTGACGAAGCCGGCCACGCAGAACTGATTGAGCCGGCCCGCGGCGGGCATCCGCCGCGGTGTTAGCGAAAGATTAACCATGACGGCCCGCAATACCGGTTCAGACCGGGGTTGCGGGCCGTTTCTCGTTGAAGGCCGCGCCCGGTCGTCCGAGCATGGGCCAACAGGCAGGACGGCGGGTGAGCGACGCGGCCGACGACATCCTGACGAAGCCTCTCGGGGTCGCGAACAAGGCGGCCCGTCCGCGCTTTGCCCTGCGCCCGTCCGCAGGCGCGGCGGCGGGCGTCGGTGCGCTGGTCGTGGCCCTGCTCGCCGGCGGCATCGCTCTCACCGGTGATCCCCGCGGCGGCGAGCCTCGGGCGCAGGCGCTCATCGAGATCCGCGAGGCCCCGGCCTCCGTCCCCCGCATCGCCGACGCCGCACCGCCCGCTGCGAAAGGACCGGCCCAGTCCGCCAGCGAGGTCGAGCAGGCCTCCGGCGTCAGCGTGTTCCGCCCCGACGGTTCGACGGCCCCCGATGCGCCGGTGATCATCCGCGTCCCGAACGCCGCCCAGGTGAAGCTCGCGCCGGCGCCCGATGCACGCCTGACCGAGCGCGGGCGCCACGGCCCCCTGCCCCGGATCGGCGAAGGGCGCCTGCGGCCGCTCGACGTCTATGCCCGCCCGGACGAGCCCGGCACCGGACCGCGCATCGCCGTCCTCGTCTCCGGTCTCGGCATCGGCGAGATGGCCACCCTCGGCGCCATCGCCCGGCTTCCCGCCGCGGTGAGCCTTGCGCTCTCGCCCTACGGCACCGACCTCGAAAAGACCGCGGCCCGCGCCCGCGAGGCCGGCCACGAGATCCTGCTCCAACTGCCGATGGAGCCGTTCGACTATCCCGACAGCGATCCCGGTCCGCAGACGCTTCTGGCCTCGGCCCGCCCCGGCGAGAACCTCGACCGGGCCGCCTGGGCGATGAGCCGGTTTCCGGGATTCGTCGGGGCCGTGAACTTCATGGGTGCCAAGCTGATGAGCGAGGCCGGGGCCCTGGAACCGGTGCTGAAGGATCTGTCCGCCCGCGGGCTCGGCTTCGTCGATGACGGCGCGGCGCCCGGCACCCAGGTCGCGACCGTCGCGGCGAAGATTAAGCTGCCCTCCGCGCGGGCCGAGATCGTGATCGACGCCGTCGCGCGGCCCGATGCGATCGACGCGGAACTCGCCCGCCTGGAGACTCTGTCCCGGCAGAAGGGCCTCGTGCTGGCCTCTTCCAGCGCCTCGCCGTTGACGATCGAGCGCCTGTCGCGCTGGTCGCGCGACCTGGAGGCACGCGGCATCCGGCTCGTGCCGGTGAGCGCGATCCTGCGCCGCCCGGGCGGCGTCTCCAAGCTGTCGAGCGCGGCGCCTTAGGACATCGCCCGAACGGCCTTTGCCGGAATCGGGATGGCGGCGATCCGAAATCGATCATCCGACCGGATCGGTCGGGAGACGGGCCAATCCGCCGAAGTCGTCACGGTGATATCGACCTGAGCCCAGCCCCCGAGTACCAACGCGACACGCTTGCCCTGCCTTCTCGGCGCATGGGACACGCGCAGATTGAAGCGAAAACAGCTTATGTCAGTTTTCATTCCGCCACGAAACGTACATCAGTTTTAATCCTACCTCTCCTCGCGAAATCGCATAAACAATTCGTGATCCGGTAAGTGTTTCCGGGCCAGGATCCGGCCGCTCGCTCAGCAAATTCGCGCGCCGTTCCTGTCGGAGTCCTCCGTGTCGCTCCAAACACTTCCCATTCGCAGCAAGCTCATCGCTTCATTCACGGTGCTGACGATCCTTCTCGTCAGCTTAGGGGTTCTCGGCCTCGTCGGGACGCAAACGATGCGCGACCAAGCGCTCGACATCGAACGCAATTGGCTTCCCAGCGTGCGCCTGCTCGGCGAAATCGACACGGCGGCGGCGCGGATGAACACCGTGATGCTGCGGCACACGCAAGCGACCGACCCGCAGATGGTGTCCGCGATGGACAAGGACTTCGAGCGCTTCGGCAAGCTGATCGACGACAAGCGGGCGGCCTACGAACGTCTCATCGCGAATGCCGAGGAGCGGGCGCTCTACGAGACCTATGTGCGGGATACCGCGACCTTCGAGAACGAACGGCGCAACGTGATGGACCTGTCGCGCCAGGGCCGGAAGGCGGACGCTTTCTCCTACTACGAGTCGAAGGGCCTCGCGCCGCGCCGGGCGATGTCGAACTCGCTGGAGAAGCTGGTCAATTTCAACAACGAGGGTGCCGCCCGCGCGATGGCGGCGGGCGAGGCCGTGTTCCAGCAGGTGCGCACGATCGGCCTTGCCGTCCTCGCCCTCGGACTCGGCCTCGCGGTCCTGCTCGCGGTCCTGATCACCCGCGGCGTGACCCGCGGCATCGCCTCCGTGGTCGGGCCGATGCAGGCGCTGGCCGCGGGCGACCTTTCGGTCACGATCCCACACCAGGGCCAGCGGACCGAGATCGGCACGATCGCCGACGCGGTTCAGATCTTCAAGGCGGGGCTGATCCGCATGCGCACCCTCGAAGAGGAGAGCGCCGCGGCCCGCGCCGGGGCGGAGGCGCAGCGCAAGGCGGCGATGCGCGAGATGGCCGAGCGGTTCGAGGGTGCGGTCGGCGGCGTCGTCAGCCTCGTCTCGTCCGCCGCGGCCCAGTTGCAGGCTTCGGCGCACGGCATGACCGGTGCCGCAACCCGGACCGCCGGCCAGTCGGTCAGCGTGGCCGCCGCGGCCGAGGAAGCTGCCACCAACGTCAACACCGTGGCGGCGGCCGCCGAGGAGCTGGGCGCCTCGGTGCAGGAGATCGGCCGGCAGGTCAGCGGCTCCTCGACACTCGCCCAGGCGGCGGTGGGAGAGGCGGCGCAGACGGCGGCCCATGTCCGGGCACTCAGCGCGGCCGTCTCCAAGATCGGCGACGTCGTCACCATGATCACCACGATCGCCGGGCAGACCAACCTGCTCGCGCTCAACGCCACCATCGAGGCGGCCCGCGCGGGCGAGGCAGGCCGCGGCTTCGCGGTGGTGGCCGCCGAGGTCAAGGAACTCGCCAACCAGACCGCGCGCGCCACAGAGGAAATCTCCGGCCAGATCGGCCGCATTCAGGAGACCACCGGCCACGCGGTCTCGGCCATTGGCAGCATCACCGGGCGCATCGAGGAGATCAGTTCGGTGGCCGCTTCGATCGCCGCGGCGGTGGAGCAGCAGGGTGCGGCGACGCAGGAGATCGTGCGCAACGTCGCCCAGGCGGCGATGGGTGCGGGCGAGGTGACGAGCAACATCACGGGCGTGGCGCAGGCTGCCGAGGAAGCCGGGGCGACCGCTGCCGAAGTGCTCGCCGCCTCTTCCGAGCTGTCGCGCCAGTCCGAGCACCTCTCGGCGGAAGTCGGCCGCTTCCTCGCGAACGTGCGCGCCGCCTGAACTGTACCTCGAAAACGACAGAGAAATTCGTGGGCGCGGCCGAGGCCGCGCCCACGCTCGTTTTACGGCCTCAGATGGGGGTTAGGTCGGCGTTGCCCGCACCGGTTCGGCCTCCTATGGTCGCGCCGCCAGCATGAGCCCGCGATGACCCGCCTCGACGACGACCTCCTGCGCCTGCCCGAGGGCAGCGCGCTGCCCTACCGCCCCTGTGTGGGCGTGACCCTGTTTCATCGTGACGGCCGCGTCTTCATCGGCCGGCGCAAGCGCGAGGCAGGCCCCGAGCATGTCGACGGCGATCTCGCGTGGCAGATGCCGCAGGGCGGGATCGACGAGGGTGAAGAGCCCCTCGCCGCGGCCCTGCGCGAACTCCACGAGGAGACCAACGTGCCGGCCGACGCCGTCACGCTGCTCGGCGAAACGCGCGACTGGCTCGCCTACGACCTGCCGCCGGCGGTGATGAAGCAGGCCTGGAAGGGCCGCTACCGCGGTCAGCGCCAGAAATGGTTCGCCTTCGGGCTCACCGGCGACGAATCGGCGATCGACGTGGACGCCCCCGGCGGCGGCCATCACAAGCCCGAATTCGAGGCGTGGCGCTGGGAGCGGCTGGAGGCGCTGCCGGACCTCATCGTCCCCTTCAAGCGTCCGGTCTACGAGGGCGTCGTCGCGGCCTTCTCCGGGCTGACGGGCTGGCATGGCGCCGGGGACAATGGGACCGGGGACAACCCGGCATGATCCAACCGCGCATCCGCGGCTGATCCGATGCGGTGGTGGCTCATTCCCCTTCTCGCGATGGCGGCTTGGTTCGCCTACACGCTGACGCCGTTCTGGTCGCTCTACGGCTTCGCCGCGGCGGTGCAGGCGGGTGACGCGGCAGCGGTGGAGCAGCGCGTCAACTTCCGCACGCTGCGCCTGTCGCTCGCCCGGCAGATCAGCGCGGCCGTCAAGGCCGACAGCAACGCCCTCGATCCCCGCGAACGGCAGCGCATCGCCGACGCGGCGGCAGCCGTTGCGCTCCCGATCATGGAATCGGCGCTGACGCCGAAAGCGGTGATCGACCTCCTCGACGATGGCTGGCCGCAGGGCGCCGACCTCGCTGCGCCGGCCGGCCGGCATGAGCGGCGCGACGGCCTGCGCATCCCCGATCTCAAGCGGCTGCTGCGCTACTATCTCGCCGCCGACATGCGCGGGTTCCGCTCCGTGCTGGTGGCCGTGCCGCCGGACCGCCCCCGCCACGAGCAGTTCCGCATCCGCCTGCGCCTGCGCGACTGGGGCTGGCGCCTCGTCGATATCGAGCTGTCCGACGACCTGCGCCGCCGGATCGGCGAGAAGGCCGCCGCCGCCGCCGCTCGGCTGCGCGACGGCCGCACGAACCCCGACAAGACCGGACCGGATGCCTCCCCGCATCGCGAGCCGTGAGCGACCCGGTCGCACGCCCACGAAAGACCCTGGCTTTTAATCCTTCGCTCCATAGGTGAACCGCCACGAGAGCCGTTCCCGACCTGATGGCATCAGGCCGGCGTCTCTCGATCTTTCGTCTCAGCGCGCTTTCGTTCGCCGAACCGGCATCCACTTCGTCGGAAAGCGCTATGACGGCCCCGCTTCCCGGAGCACATTCGTGAGCCAGCCCGCCACCCAGCCCTCGGAAGCGAGCCGATCGGAGTCCGGGCCGGGCCGTCGCCTCGGGGCGGGCCTGCTGATCGCCACCCTCGGCGTCGTCTACGGCGATATCGGCACGAGCCCGCTCTACGCCCTCAAGGAGGCGGTGCGCGCCGCGAGTCCGGGCGGTGATCCGAGCCCGGTCGCGGTGACCGGCGCCGTTTCGCTGATCCTCTGGGCGCTGATCCTCGTCGTCTCGCTGAAATACGCGGTGCTGATCCTGCGGGCCGACAACCGTGGCGAGGGCGGCATCGTGGCGATGCTGGCGCTGCTCGGCGCCCGCCACGCGCAACCCGGATCGCGGCAGGCACTGCTGCTCGTGGTCGGCCTCGTCGGCGCCGCCCTGCTCTACGGCGACGGGGCGATCACCCCGGCCATCTCGGTGCTCTCGGCGGTCGAGGGCCTTCGGGTCGATGCGCCCGCCCTCGACCGCTTCATCGTGCCGATCACGCTGGTGATCCTCGTCGGGCTGTTTTTCGTCCAGCGCCGGGGCGCGGCCTTCATCGGCAGGATCTTCGGGCCGGTGATGCTGGTCTGGTTTCTCGTGCTGGCCGCACTCGGCCTCGGCGGCATCGTTCAGGCGCCGCAGATCCTGGCGGCGGTCAATCCGCTGCGCGCGGTCGAGTTCACGGCCCATGCCGGCCTGCATGTCGGCTTCACGATGCTGGGCGCGGCCTTCCTCGCCGTCACCGGTGGCGAGGCGATGTATGCCGATCTCGGGCATTTCGGCGCGCGGGCGATCCGTGTCGCGTGGTTCGTCCTCGTTCTGCCGGCGCTGGTGATCCATTATTTCGGGCAGGGCGCGATCCTGCTGGTCGATCCATCCGCGGCCGAGAACCCGTTCTACCGCCTCGCGCCGGGCGTCCTGCACTACCCGCTGATCGGGCTGGCGACGCTTGCCGCCGTCATCGCCTCGCAGGCGGTGATCTCGGGCGTGTTCTCGCTGACCCGGCAATCGATCCAGCTCGGCTTCCTGCCGCCGCTGCACATCGTCCACACCGCCTCCGACGAGAGCGGCCAGATCTACGTGCCGCTGGTGAACTGGCTGCTTGCCGCCGCCACGCTCTCGGCCGTCCTGATCTTCCGCTCCTCCGACGCGCTGGCCGGGGCCTACGGCATCGCCGTGTCGCTGCTGATGGCGATCACGACCCTGCTCGCCGGCCTCGTCGCCCGCAAATGGGGCTTCGGCCTGCCCCTCGTGCTCGCGGTCAACGGCTTCTTCCTCGTGATCGACCTGATCTTCCTCTCGGCCAACAGCGTGAAGCTGTTCGAGGGCGGCTGGTTTCCGCTGCTGCTGGCGGGCATCATCGCCTTCCTGATGCTGACCTGGCGCAAGGGCCAGCTCTGCCTGGAACAGGCGCGCGTGGATCTGCGCCCGCCGGAGGCCCGCTTCCTCGAAAGCCTGCGCCACAATCCGCCGACGACCCTGCCGGGCTCGGCCGCCTTCCTGTCCTCGGCGACCGAGGGCATCCCGCTGCCGATGATGCGCTTCGTCGAGCGCCTGGGCGCGCTGCACGCCCGCGTGCTGATCGTGACCGCTCTGTTCGAGGAGACGCCGACCGTGCCGCGCGAGGAGCGCGCCCGCGTCACCGAGATCACCCCCGACATCCGCCGGGTGGTGCTCCATTACGGCTTCATGCAATCGGCCTCGATCCCCGAGGGGCTGGATTGCGCCGTCGGCGCCGGCCTCCTGCCGAAGGCGTTCGCGGAGGATCTCACCGTTTTCGTCGGCCACGAGACGATCATCCCCGTCTCCGACCAGCGGGGCATGTCGGACTGGCGCGAGGCGGTCTTCGCGGTGATGCAGAACAACGCCGAGCGCACCGGCGCCCATTTCTGTGTGCCGGCGCGGCAGGTGATCGAGATCGGCACCGAGATCGAGATCTGAGGGGGGCTACTCGTCCGCCTGCCCCTTGCCGGTCATCCGGAGCTGCGAGGCGACGCATTCGCGAACCGCGTCCTCAATCTTGGCCTTCTGCGAATTGGAATAGCCCGCCACCTCGTCGATGCATTTGACGAAGTAGCCCGCGGTGAAGCTCTCATTGACCGACACGAACGACTTGCCGAAGCGGGTCGCGAGTTGGAGGCGGTCCAGGGCCGAGCTCTGCTTCCAGGCCTCCAGCGTGTCGGTCATCGACAGGGCGCTGGCGGCACCGGGCACGAGGGTCGCGGCAAGGAACAGGGCGGAGAAGCGGCGCATCGTACCAAAACCTCCCGAAGGTCTTTTCTGGTTTTCCCACTCAGATCTTCCGATCACTCCACCTCGATCCTGCAATCGATCGGGAAATGTCGGATGATCTCGCCAGATAAACCCTTCGGGATTGCCGGACAGCCGAACAGCTGGATCGCTATTCTTATTTTGCTCTGAGAGTTCTGCGAATCCCGGCTGCGATGAGCACGCCCGCTGTCCTCACGGTCGCCAATCCGAAAACCCAGCCACACGATGGATCAGGCGCCGGTGGCGCGCAGTCTCGCCGAACGGAGCAAGCTCCCAGGTCCAGGCCCGCTCGGAGCTTCCAAGCGGTACGCCGTAGAGAAGGTCGTGCCGCGCATGGACCTGCCCCTCTCGGTCCTCCTCGGTCTCGTCGATATCGGTGACGAGGCAGACCCGCGCCGTGAGCCTGCCCAGGGCGTCGAGATGGCCCTCGACGATCCGCCGGCCGAAGGCGTCGCCGTCCTCCGGCGTCCAGGCTCCAAGGGGACGGCGTGAGGCCTCCAGCCGCTCGACCGGGCGGATCGGCAGTTGCGAGAGCAGGTTGGCCGAGATGACGAGGCCGGTGCGCGGCTCGGCGCAGACCGGCGGCAGGCGGGGGTCGAGATCACGCGCTGCGCCGGTCATCAGCGCCATCGCGCCGCTCAGATCCGCCGTCAGCGTTTCGACATTGGGATGGGCGCGGATCGCGCGCCGGGCGGGCGCGAGATGCACGGCATCGACCAGCACCACCCGGCGGAAGGCCCCGGCGAGATCCGCCAACGGCACATCGAGCAGGAGCCCGGAGCCCAGCACCACGGCGGTGTCGCGCCGTTCGGTGGCGGCGATGGCCGCGCGCATCACCGCCCGGCTCGCCTCCAGATGCGGCGCCCAGGCCCGGCGGCAGCGGCGCGCCCGCGACATCAGCCAGATGCTGTCGCGCAGGTAGCCGAGCCGGCGCTGGGCCCGCGGCACGGGCGTGGTGAGGAGATGCAGGAGATCGAGCAGCACGGCGAAACCGCCTCCGGCAGCCGCCCTCCCCTGTCAAGGCATCCCCGGCGGCATCGTCTTCCCGCGAAAGCCGGCCTCGCCCCTTCGGGACGACGCGCTAGAGCCGTATCCGACCTGATTGCATCAGGCCGACGCCTCTAGGTTTTTGTTTTGACGCGCATTCTTTCGACGAACCGGTGACCACTTCGTCGGAATGCGCTCTAGCGTTTGGCGCCTGCTTTGCCCGTGCCCTTCTCGAACAGGGCGGCGATCTTCTGCATCGCGCCCGTGTCGCCGAGGGCGGCGGCCTTTTCATACCAGAGCTTGGCGGCGCTCCGGTCGCGCGCCACGCCCCACCCCTCGGCGTAGAGGGTGCCGAGGGCGGACATGCCCTCCGGACTCCCCGCATCCGCCGCCTTCTCGTACCAGAGCTTGGCCGCTCCGTAGTCCTTTTTCACGCCCTGGCCGTTCTCGTACAGGGCACCGAGATTGTACATGGATTGGGCATTGCCCGCCGCAGCGGCCTTTTCATACCAGAGCTTGGCCGTCGCGTAGTCCTGCTTCACGCCCTGACCGTTGTCGTACAGGATGCCGAGATCGTTCATGGCGAAGGCGCTGCCCGCGTTCGCGGCCTTGTCGTACCAAAGCTTGGCCGTCGCGTAGTCCTGCGTCACGCCCCGGCCGTTCCCGTAGAGGAGGCCGAGCCCCCGCATGCCATCCGGGTTGTCGGCCGCAGCGGCCTTCTCGTACCAGAGCTTGGCCGTGGCGTAGTCCTGCTTCACGCCCTGGCCGTTCTCGTAGAGAGAGCCGAGATTGGTCATGGCGAACGGGTTGCCCGCCTCGGCGCCCTTCTCGTACCAGCCCTTGGCGGCGGCATCGTCTTTCGCAACGCCCTGCCCGTCCTCGTAGAGAAGGCCGAGGTCGTTCATGGCCTCCGCGCTGCCCGCGCTCACGGCCTTCTCGAACCAGCCCTTGGCGGCGGCATAATCCTGCGTCACGCCGAGGCCGTTGAGATACAGACGCCCGATGCTGCGCATGGCGTCCGCAGTGTCGGCGGCGGCGGCCTTCTCGTACCAGGTCTTCGCGCCGGCATAGTCCTGCTTCACGCCCTGCCCGTTCTCGTACAGCACGCCGAGATTGTTCATGGCGCTGGCGCTGCCCCCGGCCGCCGCCTTCTCGTACCAGCCCTTGGCCGCGGCATAGTCCTGCGGCACGCCCTGGCCGACATCGTAGAAGTAGCCGAGCTTCTGCATGGCGTCCGCATCACCCGCGGCGGCTGCCTTGTTGTACCAGCCCTTGGCGGCGGCGTAGTCCTGCGCCACGCCCCGGCCGAACTCGTCGAGAATGCCGAGATTGTACATGGACTCCGCCAGCCCCTTGGCGGCGGCCTTCTCGTACCAGCCTCGGGCAGCGGCATAATCCTGCGCGACGCCCTGGCCCTCTTCGTAGAGAAGGCCGAGCTTGTGCATGGCGGTGGCGTCGCGCCGCGGCGGCGGCCTTCTCGTACCAGCCCTTGGCCGCGGCGTAGTCCTGGCCTTCGGTCGGCGCGGTCTCGACGGCCAGGGCGGAGAGTGGGGCGAAAAGCAGCCCCGCGACAACGACGATCCGCCCGAACATGATGGGGTGTCCTCAGTCGAAGAATCGGCACCGGCGCGAAGAATGCGGGATGCGCCGTGCCGCCCGAACCTTCACATTTGCTGGAACCGGATTTCAACGCTCGCGACTTGACCCAGAATCCCAATCTCTTGTCGCGACGCTTCATCACCCCGGCGCCGCGGCCGGAAGCAGCACGCGTCATCGCCGGGTCGCGAAGCGCGGCCAGAACGACACCTCGACTCGGATGCCGACGCTGCGAACGATGACTTCCCACTCCGCCCGCCTCGCCGCTTCCCTGATCGCGCTCTGCGCCGCCGTCGGCGTCGGGTTCGGCTTCTCCGCCGTATTCGGGCGAACCGGCTCGGTGCCGCTCACGGCCTGGATCATGGCCGCCTATTTCACGAACCTCACCGGGCTCCTCGTCCTCGCGGTGTTCGGCGGGATCGCCCTGCGGGTGCCAGCCCTGGCCCAGCCCCGGCTCGTCGCAATGACGGTGCTCGCGACCCTGCTCGTCGGACTCGTGCAGCGGCTGCTGCTCTACGGGGTCAGGACCCTGCGCGGCGGCGACCTAATCGGCGACATCCTGCTCCACCAAGTGCTGCCGGTGCTGGTGCCGCTGTTCTGGCTCGCCTTCGTGCCGAAGGGGCGCCTCGCAGGACGCGACCTCGCGCTGTTTGCGAGCTACCCGCTGATCTACCTCGGCTACACGCTCCTGCGCGGCGCCTACGATGCGCGCTACCCCTACCCGTTCCTCGATGTGGGGAAGATCGGCTGGGGTCCGGTCGCGGCCTATGCCGGGGCGATCGCGGCGGCCTTCCTCGGCGTCGGATGGGCGCTGGTTCTCCTCGACCGGCGCCTTGCACGGCGCAGGGCCGTGGCGGGATAAACCCGCTACCCCTCGAACACCGTAGCGATCTCGCCCGGCCCCAGGATCCGGAATTCCCCCGCCGGCAGGTCGGCCGGAAGCGCCAGGCCGCCGACGCGGTCGCGGTGGAGCGCATCGACATGGTTGCCGAGCGCGGCGAACATCCGCCGGACCTGATGGTAGCGGCCCTCGTGCAGGGTCACCGTGCAATGGGTCGGGTCGTCGGCCTCCATCTCCACCGGCAGGAGCGGCTTGTCCTCGCCCTCCAGCATCATCTCGCCCGAGGCGAGGATCGCGGTCTCGTCGCCCTGGAGCGGGCGGGCCAGCGCCACCCGGTAGCGCTTGGAGACCTTGGCCTTCGGCGAGATGATCCGGTGCAGGAGCGCGCCGTCATCGGTCATGAGCAGGAGGCCCGAGGTCTCCTTGTCGAGGCGCCCGACCGTGGAGAGCGCCGGATCGCGCCGCCGCCAGCGCTCGGGCAGCAGGCTGTAGACCAGCGGCCCGACCTCCTTGTGCGAGCAGGTGACGCCGAGCGGCTTGTGCAGCATCAGGCAGACGCCCGGCAGCGGATCGAGCGCCTCACCCTGCACCGTCATGCGGGCGGAGAGGTCGGGCTCGAGCGGGATGCGCTGCGAGGCGTCCCGCAGGGCCTGCCCGTCGAGCCGGACGAGACCGGCGCGGGCCAGTCCCTCGACCTCGCGGCGCGAGCCGTAGCCGAGATTGGCCAGCAATCGGTCGAGGCGGAGCGCCTTCATTTGCGCGCCTCGAACAGCTTGTAGCCCCCCTCCGTCGCCAGCGTCGTGACGGTTCGGAAGGCCGCGCGCAGAGGCGCCTCATAAGGCAGGTGGGTGTTGGCGACGAGATAGAGCGTTCCGCTCGGCCGCAGCACCGCCGCCGCGCGGGTGATGAAGGCTTGGCCGAGCGCCTGATCCTCGGCGCCGCCATCGTGGAAGGGCGGGTTGGTGACGACGAAGTCGAGGCCCGACAGGGCCGGCTCGGCGCTGCGCAGGTCCGCCCAGTGCAGGGTCGCGCCCGGCTCGCCGACGTTGCGGCGGGCCATCTCGATGGCGCGGCGGTCGATGTCGATGAGGGCGAGCGACGCGACTTTCGGCGATTTCAGCACCGCGCGGGCCAGGATGCCGAGGCCGCAGCCGAAATCGGCCCCGCGCCCCGAGAGAGCGGGCAGGTGCCGCAGCAGCAGGGCGCTGCCGGGATCGAGCCGGTCCCAGGAGAAGATGCCGGGCTGCGTGCAGAGCGCGAGGTTGTCGATGTGGCGCGGTGCGCCGCCCGCCAGAGCCGTCTCGATGCCGGCGGGCATTTCGGGACGCGTCGCCGTGCAGATGCGGTGGTGGCGGCGCGGCTCGTCGGTGACGGCGCAGCCGAAGCCGCGCAGCTCCTTGGCGAGCCGGGTGCCGCCCTTGTCCTTGGGCGCCATCGCCACCAGCCGCCCGCCGGGCTTCACGGCCCGGATCGCGAGCGCCAGCGCGTAGCGCCGCTCCGCCGTGCCGGGCGGGGCCAGCAGCAGGGCCGCATCGAGGCTCGCTTCAGCGACATCCTCCAGCCGCGCGGAGCCGGGGATCAGCGGCGACACCTGGGCAGCGCCCTCAGGCACCTCCGCCAGATCGGCCGGCGGGAGGCCGTAGAGGATGGCCCGGATGTCGGAATCGGTATGGGGCATAGGAGTCGGCATTCAGGCTGTGGCCATCGGCATCATGATCCGTCCAGCCCTCGCCCTCATCCTGAGGTGCCGACGCGGAGCGGCGGCCTCGAAGGATCGTCCAGATCCCGCGCGATCCCTGGAGGATCCGTCAAAGCCCGCTCACGCGGGCATCTCAGGATGAGGACGAGGATGGGATGGATGAGGGAATAGAGGTCAGCCGGTCGGGAATTCGAGGCCCATTTCGCGATAGCGCGCGGGATCGTCGGCCCAGTTCTCGCGGACCTTCACGTGCAGGAACAGGTGCACCTTGGCCTCGGCCGCCTCGGTGATCTCGATGCGGGCCGCCTGCCCGATCGCCTTGATGGTCTGGCCATTCTTGCCCAGCACGATCGAGCGCTGGCTCTCGCGCTCGACGAAGATCGTCTGCTCGATCCGCACCGAGCCGTCGGGCCGAACCTGCCACTGGTCGGTCTCGACGGTGGAGCGGTAGGGCAGTTCCTCGTGCAGGCGGTCGTAGATCTTTTCCCGGGTGATCTCGGCGGCCAGCATGCGCAGCGGCGCGTCGGAGATCTGATCCTCGGGATAGAGCCAAGGGCTCGGCGGCATCCGTGCGGCCAGCGCCTTGCGCAGGTCGGCGATGCCGTCGCCCTTGAGCGCCGAGATCAGGAAGGTGTCCTCGAACGGCACCATCGCGTTGAGCTTGGCCACCAGTTCGAGCAGGCGCTCGCGGGCGATCAGGTCGATCTTGTTGAGGATCAGGATCTTGGGCCGCTTCACCTCGGGCAGGCGGCGCAGGATGGTCTCGACCTCCTCGTCCGCGCCTTTCCGGGCATCGATCAGCAGGCAGATCGCGTCGGCATCCGCCGCGCCGCTCCAGGCGGAATGCACCATCGCCCGGTCGAGGCGGCGCTTCGGGGCGAAGATGCCGGGCGTGTCCACCAGCACGATCTGCGCGTTGCCCTCCATGACGATGCCGCGCACCAGCGCCCGCGTCGTCTGGACCTTTCGCGAAACGATCGAGACCTTGGCGCCGACGAGCGCGTTCAGCAGGGTCGACTTGCCCGCATTCGGCACGCCGATCAGCGCGACGAAGCCCGCGCGCGTCTCTTCGCGCGGCTGGTCCCGCACGTCCTGCCGCATCTCCTGCGGGGCGCCGTCTTCGTCAGCCTCGTGTTCCGGCTCGTGCTCAGACATCCGATTCGACCATCCGCGACTCAACCACTCGATCCATCCTGTCCCTGCGTCCCGCCGATGCCCTCGCGGGCGAGTACGGCGCGGGCCGCCTCCTGCTCGGCGACGCGCTTCGAGGCGCCCTCACCGTAGCCGGGCTCGATGCCTTCGACCCGCGCCGCGATCCGGAAGACCGGGGCGTGGTCGGGTCCCGAGCGCTCCACCACCTCGTAGACCGGGATCGCGAGGCTGCGCGCCATTGCCCATTCCTGCAAGGCCGATTTCGCGTCACGCCCGCGCGGGGCCGCGGTTTCCTCGCCGGGGCGGAAGGCGCGCTGCACGATCGCCCGCGTCGCCTCGTAGCCGGCGTCGAGGAACACCGCGCCGAGGATCGCCTCGCAGACGTCGGCCAGAATGGTCTGGTTGCGCCGCCCGCCGGTCTGGATCTCGCCGGGGCCGAGATTGAGATGCGGCCCGACCTCCCAGGCCTCGGCCACCACGGCGCAGGTCTCGCGCCGCACGAGGCCAGCGAGGCGGCGCGACAGCTCGCCCTCCTCCGCGCCGGGCAGCGCCTTGTAGAGCGTCTCCGCCACCGCGAGCCCAAGCACCCGGTCGCCCAGGAATTCCAGGCGTTGGTAGCTGCCGACCCGGCCGGACTGGCCGGCCTTGCTCACATGGGTGAGCGCCAACGGCAGCAGCGTGGGGTCGGCGAAGACATGGCCGATGCGCGCTTCCAGCACCGCGAGGCTCGGCCGCGGGCGATGCGCACGCCGGGCGCGGCTGGAGCGAGCGGCGCCTTCGCCGTCCTCGCTCATCGCCGTCCGCCCCGAGGCAGACCGGCGGATCGTTCCGTCGCTGTCACGTTCGTAAAAAGGTCAGTGAATCGTCGAGAAGATGCGGCTCCAGCGCACGTCCGACGGCCAGCGCCAGATCTGCCAGGCGGGGGTCCGCTCGTCGATGGAGAAGAAGATCATCTCGGCGCGGCCGACGAAGTTCTCGAACGGCACGTAGCCAACGCTGGCGAGGTCGCGCGAATCGGTGGAGTTGTCGCGGTTGTCGCCCATCATGAAGAAGTGACCGGCCGGCACCGTGTAGACTTCGGTGTTGTCCCAGAAGCCGCGGTCGCCGTCGCGCTCGATCACCCGGTGCGTCACGCCGCCCGGCAGCGTCTCGTTATACTGCGCGACCTTCACCGTCTGGTCGAAGGCGTCCAGGGTCTCGTAATCGGCGATGCGCTCACGCTTGACCGGCTTGCCGTTGATGTTGAGCACGCCCTCGATCACCTGGATCTTGTCGCCGGGCAGGCCGATCACGCGCTTGATGTAGTCGGTCGCGTTGTCCTTCGGCAGCTTGAACACGGCGATGTCGCCGCGCTTCGGCTCGGCGGCCCAGACCCGGCCATTCGCCTGGAACGGCAGGTACTCGGAGAGCGGCAGGGAGTATTTCGAGTAGCCGTAGGTGTATTTCGAGACGAACAGGTAGTCGCCGATCAGCAGCGTCGGAATCAGCGAGCCCGATGGGATGTTGAACGGCTGGAACAGCAGCGTCCGCACCACCAGCGCGATCAACAGCGCCTGAACGCCGACCTTCACGGTTTCCCGGATGCTTGCCCAGGTTCCGGGCTCGGCCGTCCGGATCTCCGTCTTGCCCTCGCGATCCAAGCGCGCGCGTCCCATGCTCATGATTGAAACAGCCTCCGGCCCCGCCGTAAGATCGGCAGCCGCGTCCCAGGTGGCCGTGCTGTCCTGCTGGGCGGCGGGTCTAGACTATGCTGCGCCGCCCCGCAACGCGGAGGATGTGCGGATGCAAACCTATGATGTCGCCGTGATCGGCACCGCCTCGATGATCACGAAGGCTTGCGCGAGGGGCGGCTCGTCGGTCAACGTCAGGTGGAGCCGCGCCTCGTGCCCCGCCGGCACCATGCGAGCGAGGTGCTCCCGCGCACCACCGGTCAGGTTGAGCGTCGGCTGGCCGCTGGGCAGGTTGACCACTTCCATGTCGCGCCAGAACACGCCCTGGCTCATGCCGGTGCCGAGCGCCTTGGCGCAGGCTTCCTTGGCGGCGAAGCGCCGGGCGTAGGACGGCCCGCGCGCGGCACGCCGGTCGCACTTGCCCCGCTCGCCGTCGGTGAAGACGCGATGGGTGAAGCGGTCGCCGAAGCGTTCGAGCGAGGACTCGATGCGGCGGATGTCGCAGAGATCAGTGCCGATGCCGAGGATCACGGCTCAGCCTTCCGCCGTGCCCGGTCCATCGCCGCACGCATGTCGTGAACCGCCTGCCGCAGGCCGACGAAGATCGCCTCGGCGATCAGGGCATGGCCGATGTTCAGCTCGCGGATCTGCGGCAGCGCCGCCACGGGGCCGACGCTCTCCACGGTGAGGCCGTGCCCGGCATGGATCTCGAGGCCGAGCCCGGCGCCATGCGCACTGGCCCGCACGATGCGGCCGAGTTCGTGGGCGATTCGGCTCTGATCGCCCTCGATCACCGCCTCGCAATAGGAGCCGGTATGCAGCTCGACCACCGGCGCTTGGAGGGCGTGGGCGGCCTCCATCACCGCCTCGTCGGGCTCGACGAACAGCGAGACGCGGATGCCGGCCTCCGACAGGGTGGCGACGCGTGGGGCCAGATGCGCGCGGCCGGCGATGATGTCGAGGCCGCCCTCGGTGGTGCGCTCCTCGCGCTTCTCCGGCACGAGGCAGGCGGCGTGCGGCTGCGTGGCGAGCGCGATGCCGACCATCTCGTCGGTCGCCGCCATCTCGAGGTTGAGCGGCACCGGCAGCTTCCGCAACGCCGCGATGTCGGCGTCGCGGATATGGCGGCGGTCCTCGCGCAGATGCGCGGTGATGCCGTCGGCGCCCGCCGCCACGGCCTCGTGGGCGGCGCGCACCGGATCGGGCGCGAACCCGCCGCGGGCGTTGCGGACGGTGGCGACGTGATCGATGTTCACGCCCAGGCGCAGGGACGACACGGCTGGCTTTCCGATGCTCGGCGGATCGAAGGGCTGTCGGTGTAGCGGCTGGCGCCGGTGCTTGGAAGGGTCTGGGGAAAGCCGCGGAACGGATCGCGTTTGACGTCGCCCGGACCCATCGCGGCGTGTAGCTCTGACGCGATGCACAAGTTGCTGATTCAGCTCGGCCTTCGCTTCGACGATCCCCACGAGGAGCAGTCGTTCGTGAGGAGCTTCACGCTCGACGATCTCGGCCGCACGCAGGCCGCGATGGTGCTGGGCGCTTTCGTCTTCTGCTCATTCTCGGCCATGGACTGGATTCTCAGTCCCGATGCCTGGGCCATGGCCACCGCGCTGCGGCTCGCCGTCGCCGTCCTGGTCCTGGTGCCGGCGACCCTCCTGCTCAGCCGGCCGGACGCCCGGCCTTTCGCGGAATGGATCTACCTCGTCTACTGCGTCGTGCCGGGCTGCATGCTCAGCCTGATCTACGTCTTCCTGCGGCCGAGCTTCGATCATGGCGCAGCGGGGCTGATCGTGGTGATCCTGTTCGTCTCGACGCTGCTGCCGCTGAGGGTCTCCTCGTTCGGAGTGTTCGCCGTCCTGACCTGGACCTGCTTTGCCCTGTTCGAGACCATCGCGACGCACGACAATCCCGGCTTGGCCCTCGTGAACAATGCCGAGATCGGCGCGGCCTACGCGCTCTCGCTCTACGGAGTCGGGGCACGGGAGTTTCGCGCGCGGCGCCAGTTCCGGACCACGGGGGAATTGCAGGTCGAGAAGGAGCGCTCGGAGGCCACCCTGGCCGAACTGCGCGCCGCCCAGGCGCAACTGGTTCAGGCCGAGAAGCTCGCCGCGCTCGGCCAGCTCGTGGCGGGCGTGGCGCACGAGATCAACACGCCCATCGGCCTCGCGCTGACGACCTCGACCGCATTCGACCACGACCTCGCCGAACTGCGCCGGACCGTCGCTTCGGGGCAGATCCGCCGGTCCGACCTGACGCGGAGCGTCGATCGGCTGAGCGAGGGCGCGGGTCTGGTCTTCGCCAACCTGACGCGGGCCGCCGATCTGGTTCAGAACTTCAAGCAGGTGGCGGTCGATCAGGCGACGGAGGACCGGCGCCGCTTCGAGATGCGCCCCTGGCTCACCGAGTTGATGAGCACGCTCGATCCGATCCTGCGGCGCAAAGGCCACGAGGTCCGGCTCGCCTGTCCCGACGGCATCCTCCTCGATTCCTATCCCGGCGCGCTGGCGCAGGTCGTCAGCAACCTCGCGCTCAACGCCGTGATCCACGCCTTTCCCGAGGGCCGCCCCGGCACGCTTCTCGTCGACGTGAGCCGGCTCGGCGACACGCAGATTCGGATGACGGTGCGGGACGACGGACGCGGCATCCCGCGGGAGAACCTTCAGCGGATCTTCGACCCGTTCTTCACCACCGGACGCGACAAGGGCAGCACCGGGCTCGGCCTGCACATCGTCTACAATCTCGTCGTCTCGACCCTGCGCGGGCAGATCGCCATCGACAGCGAGGAGGGGGTCGGGACAGGGGTGACGATCGACCTTCCCGTGACGGTGCCGTGACCCTGCCCGAGCGCGCAGGCATCCGATGCGGCGGTGCGAGCAGTTGCGTGCGCCGCGTCAATGCCCAGATTGGCCCCGCCGGCCCGACCGGTGGCGAAACGCTCGAGCCCGCATGCACGGCACGTTGTCCCAGCCGGATTCTTCGAAGCCGGTCCCCGCCTCCCGTCTGCCGCTGACCCTCCGGCTGGCCTTGCGCGAGCTGCGCGGTGGTCTCTCGGGTTTCCGGGTGTTCATCGCCTGCATCGCGCTCGGCGTCGCGGCGATCAGCGGCGTCACCTCGATCGCCGCCTCGCTCTCGGGCGGGCTCGGGCGCGAGGGCCGGCGGATCCTCGGCGGCGACATCACCTACAGCCTGATCAACCGCGAGGCGACGCCGGCCGAGCGCGCCGTGCTGGAGGGGCAGGCGCCGGTCTCGGAGGTGGCGAGCCTGCGCGCCATGGCGGTGGCGGGCGATGGCGGCGCGGCCCTGGTCGAGCTGAAGGCGGTCGATCCGAGCTATCCGGCGGTCGGCACGGTCGAGACGGACCCGCAGGGACCGGTGCAGGATCTCATCGCGGAACGGGACGGCGTTTTCGGCGCGGCCGCCGATCCGGCCTTGCTGACTCGGCTCGGACTTAAACCCGGCGACCGGGTGACGCTCGGCGGCTTTCCCATCGAGATCCGCGCCGCCCTGGTCTCCGAGCCAGACCGGATCGGCTCCGGCATCGGGTTCGGTCCGCGCCTGCTCGTCTCGCTCAGCGCGCTGCGCGCCACCGGCCTGATCCAGCCCGGCAGCCTCAACCGCTTTACCTACCGCCTGCAGATGCCCGGTGCCGACGACGCGCGCCTGACGGTCGTCAACGCGACGGTGCAGAAGGCGCTGCCCGAGGCCGGGTTCGAGATGCGCGCGCGCGACAACGCCGATCCGCGCTTCGCCAAGGGCATCGAGCGTTTCACGCAGTTCCTGACGCTCGTCGGGCTGACCGCGCTCATCGTCGGCGGGGTCGGCGTGGCGAATGCCGCGCGCGCCTTCGTCGATGGCAAGCAGGCCTCCATCGCCACACTCAAGAGCGTCGGCGCGCCAGGCTCGCAGGTGGTCGCGCTCTACCTGATCCAGGTGATGCTGATCGCCGCGATCAGCACCGTGCTTGGTCTCGCCGTCGGCGCGGCGCTGCCGTTCCTCCTCGACCTTGCACTCCGCGACCAGCTTCCGCTGCCGCTCAACCCCGAGATCGCCCCGGCCCGCCTCGCGCTTGCCGCCGCGTACGGGTTGCTGACGGCGCTCGCCTTCGCGATCCTGCCGCTCGGGCGCGCCCACGACGTCTCCGTGGCCGGGCTGTTCCGCGATGCCGTCGATCCGGCCGCGCGCCGTCCGCGCTGGCGCTATCTCGCCGTGCTCGCCGCCGCCCTGCTCGCGCTCGCGGGCCTCGCCCTCGTCACCGCCTTCGACCGCAAGGTCGCGCTGATCTTCATGGCGGCGGCCGCCCTCGCCTTCGGCGGCCTGCGCCTCGTCGCCGCGGGGCTGATGGCGCTGGCCGCGCGCCTGCCGCGGCCGAAGGGGATGGTGCCGCGGATGGCCTTGGCCAACCTCCACCGCCCCGGCGCGCTGACCCCGGCGGTGGTGCTCTCGCTCGGCCTCGGCACGACCCTACTGGTGACGCTCAGCGCCATCGACAGCAACATCACCCGCGCGCTCGAAAGCTCGCTGCCGGGCCGTGCCCCGAGCCTGTTCTTTCTCGATGTGCCCTCGCGCGAGGCGGACGCCTTCTCGGCCTTCCTCGGCGCCCGCGCGCCCGATGCCAAGATCGAACGGGTGCCGATGATGCGCGGACGGATTACGGCGCTGAACGGCGTACCGGCCGGGCAGATCAAGCCGCCGGAGGACGCCGCCTGGGTGCTCGACGGCGACCGGGGCATCACCTACGCCGAGACCCCGCCCGACGGCTCGTCGATCGTCGAGGGTGCGTGGTGGAGCGCGGACGAAGGCCGCACGTCGCTGGTCTCGTTCGATCTCGAACTGGCGCGCGCCCTCGGGCTCAAGGTCGGCAGCACCGTGACCGTCAACGTGCTCGGCCGCCCGATCACCGCGCGGGTCGCCAACCTGCGCAAGATCGAGTGGCGCTCGCTCGGCATCAACTTCGTGATGGTGTTCTCCCCCGGCACCTTCCGCGGCGCGCCGCATGCCGACCTCGCGACCCTGACGCTGCCCAACGGACCCGACCCGAAGCTGGAGGCGGAGGTGGTTCGCGATGCCGCGAAAGCCTTCCCCTCGGTGACGAGCGTGCGGGTGAAGGACGCGCTCGATGCCGTCAACGACCTCGTGCACAAGCTGGTCCTGGCGATCCGCGGCGCCAGCGTCGTCGCGGTGCTCGCGAGCCTGCTGGTTCTGGCCGGGGCGCTCGCCGCCGGCCACCGCGCCCGGCTTTACGACGCGGTGGTGCTGAAGGTGCTCGGCGCCACGCGGATGCGGCTGCTCTCGGCCTACGCCCTGGAATACGGCGCCCTCGGGCTCATCACCGCGCTGTTCGGCATCCTGGCCGGCTCGGCCGCGGGCTGGGTGATCGTGTCCCGGGTGATGCGCCTCGACTTCGCCCCCGACCCCATGGGCGCGCTTGCGGTCGCGGCCTTTGCGGTGATCTTCGCGGTGGCCGTGGGCCTGACGGGCACATGGCGCATCCTGGGACAAAAGCCGGCTGCCTATCTCCGTCAGTTCTGAAAACGCATCACCACGATTGAGCGAAGGTTTTCATCCCATTCGAACAACAAAAATCTTCGTTATCCAGGAAGGTTGAAAACGCGGCCGTGCGCTGAAGGCCCACTTGTTTATGGTTCTTCAAGCGAACATATTCGAGCATGAGGCGCGCCCGGTGCGCCAGGGGTCGCGCGTGGACCCCGTCACAACTCCGCGCCGAGAGGTTTCAAGGGAAACTTTCATGGCATTCGACAACAGCCCGTTCCGTGCCGGCGCCCAGCCGCAGGGGTACGCCGGCTCTCAGGTCGAAGTCGACCAGGGCCTGCGCAGCTTCATGCTGGGCGTCTACAACAACATGGTCGTCGGCCTCGGGATCTCGGGTCTCGTGGCGCTCGCCCTCAACATGGCCGCCGTCGCCCAGACCGGTGCCGGCCGTCTCGCTCTGACCCCGTTCGGGCAGTTCCTCTACACCAGCCCCTTCAAGTGGGTGCTGATGCTGGCGCCGCTCGCCTTCATCTTCGTGTTCTCGTTCCGGATGGACCGCATGTCGGCCTCGTCCGCACGGATGATGTTCTGGGCCTTCGCGGCGGTGATGGGCGCCTCGATGTCCACCCTGCTGCTCGTGTTCACGGGCGCCAGCGTGGTGCGGGTGTTCTTCATCACGGCGGCGACCTTCGCGGGCCTGAGCCTCTACGGCTACACCACGAAGCGCAGCCTGTCGGGCATGGGCTCGTTCCTGATGATGGGCCTGATCGGCATCATCATCGCCTCGCTGGTGAACCTCTTCCTGGCCTCTTCCGCGCTTCAGTTCGCGATCTCGGTGCTCGGCGTCCTCATCTTCGCCGGCCTGACCGCCTTCGACACGCAGAAGCTCAAGGAGATGTACCTCTACAGCGGCCTCGATGCCGAGGGTGCGGCCAAGATGTCCGTCAACGGCGCCCTGACGCTGTACCTGGACTTCATCAACATGTTCCAGTTCCTGCTTTCGCTGCTCGGCGACCGCCGCTAAGCGACGACGCAGCGACCGAAACGAGAGAAAGCCCCGGCCGAAAGGCCGGGGCTTTTTCATGTGCGCATTCGCCGGGCCGAAGGGTCCGCAGCCCTGCTGGCACCCGTCGCACGAGAGACGGGCGGCGCGGTGGCGGCACGAGGCCCGGGATAAGAGAATCCCTCAGCGGCGCTCTTCCACCGCCTCACACACCAGGGGCGGCGGCGCCTCGACACCGCGCCAGCGGCCGTAAGCCCAGGGCCGGTGCCATGCGGCCCGCTCCGGCAGGTGTTCGGGGACGAGGTCGATGCCGTGCGTACCGAACGGACCGCAGCGGCAGATGCGGGCAAAGCCGATCCATCCGCCGGCCCAGAGGCCATGCCGCTGGATCGCCTCGTCGGTATAGGCCGAGCAGGTGGGCCAATGCCGGCACTGGCGCCCGATCAGCCCGGACAGCGTGAGCTGGTAGGCGCGGATCGCTCCGTGCGCCGCCCGGCGAACCACGCGGCGGTCGGCTCCCTCTTGTCGCATCGTCTTCTGTCCGAAAAACCGGCGCCTGCCGTCCGGGACGCGGCTCAGGCCGCTTCGGGCGAACCGGCACCCTTACCGGAATCCTTGCGGGCGGCGATCTGGTCGAGGGCGTCCACCACGGCGTCGAAGGTCAGGAGCGTGGAGGCGTGACGGGCACGGAAGTCGCGCACCGGCTCCAGCACGGCGAGATCGGCCCATTCGCCCTCCGGCGCGGGGCCGTTCTCCTTCAGCATCGCCCGCATCCGCGCGCGAACCGCGCGCAGTTCCTCGGCCGTCGCGCCGACGACGTGGCGGGCCATCAGCGAGGAGGAGGCCTGCCCGAGCGCGCAGGCCTTCACGTCGTGGGCGAAGTCGGCGACCGTGACGCCGTCCGCATCCAGGCTGAGATCGACGGTGACGGTCGATCCGCACAACTTGGAATGGGCCGTGGCGGTGGCATCCGGTGCCGCCAGCCGGCCGAGGCGAGGAATATCGGCGGCCAGTTCTAGGATGCGGCGGTTATAGATGTCGTCGATCATAGCTGACACGCCTTTCGCAGCGCCTGTTCGAGTGAGGTCGCAGGATTCGTTGCGCCAGATACGCATGCCATGCATTGCGCGACGGCGCGATTGCGACGATATAGGCGCGACACCGCCATTCCGCGAGAATGGTACCGTCGACCCCGGTCACGCCCTGGCCCAGGATTCGGATCGTTCGAGGGCGTCGGCACTTGAACGTTTAAGACGCCCGGACGGATCGACGATGTACGCCAAGCCCGACAGCACCACCCTGAAGGCGCGTTTGGCGAAGGCCGGAGATGCCATGGATGCCGCTCTCAAATCCCTGTCCTACGGCATGAGCGACGACGAACGACGCATGAGTGCTGTGGGCCTGCAAGGAATGCGCGGCGCCAACGATCCGGGCCGTCCCGACATCACCCCCGATATCGCGCCCCTGCCCGAATCGGCCCAGCGGGTGCCGAACGAGGTGGCGCTCGGCCGTCCGAGCCGGCAGGAGGCGGAGGCCGCCGTGCGCACGCTCCTGCGCTGGGCCGGCGACGATCCGACCCGCGAGGGGCTGATCGAGACCCCCGCCCGCGTGGTGAAGGCCTACGAGCAGATCTTCGGCGGCTATCGCGCCGACGCGGACGCGCTGCTGGAGCGGGTGTTCGAGGAGGTCGAGGGCTATTCCGACGCCGTGCTGGTGCGCGACATCCCGTTCTACTCCCATTGCGAGCACCACATGGTGCCGTTCATGGGGCTCGCCCACATCGCCTACTATCCCACCAAGGGCGTGGTCGGCCTCTCCAAGCTCGCCCGCGTGGTCGATGCCTTCGCCCGTCGCCTGCAGACGCAGGAGACCATGACGGCGCAGATCGCCGACACGATCGAGAGCATCCTTCAGCCCCGCGGCTGCGCCGTGATGATCGAGGCCGAGCATCTCTGCATGGCGATGCGCGGCGTGCAGAAGGCCGGCGTCTCCACCATCACCACGCAGTTCCGCGGCGTCTACAAGAACGATGCGTCCGAGCAGGTCCGCTTCCTGACCTTCGTTCGGAACCAGAAGGGTTGAGGCGCACGAGCCTCCGACCATGACCGAACCATTCGCTTCCCCCGGCACCCGCGCCGAGGTCGAGGAGGGCGCTAGGCTGACGCCGCGCTTCGGCCCCGACGGACTCGTGGCTTGCATCGCCGTCGATGCGGGGGATGGGCGTGTGCTGATGCTCGCGCACATGAACGCCGAGGCGCTGGCCCGCACCCTGGAGACCGGCGAGGCGTGGTACTGGTCGCGCTCCCGCGGTGAACTCTGGCACAAGGGCGCGACCTCCGGGCAGATCCAACGGGTCGTGGAGATGCGGGTCGATTGCGATCAGGACGCGCTCCTGATCCGGGTCGAAGTCGGCGGCGACGGAGGCTGCTGCCATACCGGCCGCCGCTCCTGCTTCTACCGCGTGGTCGAGCGCGCCCCCGCGAGCGGCGCCGTCACCCTCGCTCCGGCCGACCCGGATCGATGAGGATCGAGGCGTCCCGTTCCGCGGTGTCCCATTTTCCGGATGGGACCGTGGAACCGGTGGTGCCGCGTTTCCGCTCCCCCCGCATCGGTCTCGCCCTCGGCGGCGGCTCGGCCCGCGGCTGGTCGCATATCGGCGTGATCGAGGGGTTGGAGGAAGCCGGGATCTTCCCGGAGGTGGTCGCGGGCTGCTCCATCGGTGCCGTCGTCGGCGGGGCCTACGCCGCGGGCCGCATCGGTGCCCTCAAGGCGTTCGCGCTCTCGCTCACCCGGCGCCGGGTGGTCGGCCTGCTCGACCCGCGCATCACCGGATCCGGCCTGATCGCGGGCGAGCGTCTGCGCCGCCGCCTCGCACGCGAACTCGACGGTTTCCGCATCGAGGATCTGCGCCTCGCCTTCGCCAGCGTGGCGACCGAACTCGGCACCGGCCACGAAGTATGGCTGTCCCGCGGCCCCCTGGTCGAGGCGGTGCGGGCGTCCTACGCCATCCCCGGCATCTTCCCACCCGTCGCGCTCGAGGGGCGCCTGCTGATGGACGGGACGCTGGTGAATCCGGTGCCCGTGCGCCTCGCCCGCGAACTCGGCGCCGACCTCGTCATCTGCGTGAACCTTGCCTGCGAGACGCGCGCGCCCGCGACGGTGATCCGCCCCGAGCAGGATGATCCCCTGTTCGACGCTCCCGACGAGCCGATCGAGCGGGCGATCGAGCAGACGCTGGAGGCCACCGTGCGCCGCCGGGGCCGTTGGGCCCTGCTCAGCGGCGCGAGCCGGCGCCTCATGGGCCGCCGCCGCAGACCGGAGCCACCGCCCTCCGTCGGCCGGCCGAGCCCCGGCGTCGCCCGCGTCATGCTCGACGCGTTCAACATTACCCAGGACCGGATCTCACGGGCACGGCTCGCGAGCGAACCGCCGGACGTCGCGATCCGGCCGCTGCTCGCCGAGTTCGGGCAGTTCGAGTTCCACCGGGCGGCCGATGGCATCGCCCTCGGCCGGCAGGCGGTGCGGGCGGCACTGCCCGAGATCCGGCGCATGATCGAGAGCGCGGCGGCGCGCGGTTGAGGCCGCCGCGGGTGATGCGGGCGCGAAACCCGAACCGAAGTCAGGCCCGAAATCAGGCCATCGTGATGTAGTCGCGCATCGCCTGATGCTCGGCTTCGACGGTGGCGATGCGCCGCTTCACCACGTCGCCGATCGAGACGACGCCAACGAGACGCCCTTCCTCCACCACCGGCAGGTGGCGGAAGCGGCCTTCCGTCATCGTCTCCATCACGTCTTCGATGCTGGCGCGCCGGGTGCAGGTCACGACCTTCGTGGTCATGTGATGCGAGATCGGGCGGTCGAGGGCCGAGGCCCCTTCGCTGGCCAGGGCCCGCATCACGTCGCGCTCGGACAGAATGCCGATCACGCGGCCCTCGGCATCGCCGACCACGAGGGCACCGATCCGCTTTTCGGCCAGCAGGTGGATCGCCTCGTCGATGGTGCGATGCGGCGGCAGCGTGACCACCGAGTCGCCTTTCTCTGCCAGGATACGCGCAACGGTCATGAAGTCTCCTCCCAAGGGTGACCGCACCGTCAGCCCGCGGTGCGGGAGCGGATGTGACCGGGTTGGCCCCGGTTCTTCCCTGGCGAGTGTGTGGCGCCTTGGTCGCGCTGGCAAGCGTCGGACGAGGCTCTATTGTTCATGAAAGAACAAAAATCGGAAGAAAAATTCACTACTACCGTGCAGGGTGGGACGGTGGAGCGCCTGCGATCCGGCCCCGATGCGCTGGGCGGATCGGCGAAGCGTTGCACGGCACCGACGCGTCGGCCGCGGACAGCGCGCAACGAAAAAGCCGACCCCGAGGGCGGAGTGCCATCGGAGCCGGCTTCGGGTCGTGCGTTCAACGCGCGAGAGGCGTCTCTCAGCGCCCGTCGGCCTGACGCCGGGTGATGAGGGTCCGGTTCGGCTCGGCCTCGGCCTTGTTCTGGAGGAACGGGACGATGATGCGCAGCCAGCCGCGGGTTTCCTTGCCGCCGTAATTGCGCTCGGCCACGTCGCGGGTGACGTAGCTCTGCACGTTCATGAAGCCGAAATTGTAGCCGACGAGGCCGCCGACCGCGATCTGTCCCTGCTGCCGGTAGCCGACGACGTTGGTCGCGAGATCGACCGAGCCGAAGGCCACGGGGCCGACCTGCCACTTGCCGAACTTCTTGGTCACGGTGAGGTCGAGGTTGAGATAGTCGGGATAGAGCACGCCGTTGGGCGAGCGCGGCTCCAGGATGTGGCCGTAGAGCAGGTTGCCCGTGATGGCCCAATCGTTGGCCGCGTAGGTGAGCGCGAAGCGGTGGCTCAGCGAGGGCGACTGGGTCAGGAAGCGGGTGTCCCAGGGAAGGTAGCCGCCGAGAAGGTAGCTGACGCCGACGCCGGCGCCGAGATCCCAGGCGAGCTGGCCCGCCAGCAGGGGCTGACCCCAGCCGCTGTTGTAGGGGTTGCCGCGCACGCTGGAGGCGGCGATGGGCGCGACGAAGACGAACTGCACCTGCCCGCCGAGCACAGTGAAGGGCGTCGCCCACAGCAGGGTCGGCAGGTTGATGTTGCTCTCGGAATCGAGCGGCGAGGTCTCGCGCACGCCGAAGCTCGAGAGGTTCACGGCGTAGAACCCCTTCGGGAACGGCGCACCGAACGGCACGCCGACGGTCTGGCCGGGCTGCGCGGCGGAGCCGGCATGGGCGGCGATGCCGCCGAGGCCCCACGCGGTGGCAGTGAGGGCGAGCCCGAGACGGGCGATGACGGCTGCTCGATGTTTCACCGGGGTCCACTCTCCATCAAGAACGAAGCGATCATTTGATAGTTTTGTTTTAATCCGCTTCCGTTCATTTTATCGACGGTCGAGTGGCCGCTTTTATTGCCGTCTCAATTCCAGAAACCTCCAGCGTTGCACCAAAGTCACAGCTCGTCTTGGCTGACCTTACAAGTGACTGACAAAACTTCGCTTTGTCTCCGACTCCTACTTTCACAGCGGAGACGGCACGGGCGTTCGCGAAACGCCCTTAATGCCGCGCGGGGCGCGCGCCGCGCTCCATCAGCGGCAAGAGGAAGAACCCTGCGGCGAAGCCGCCGAGATGCGCGTCCCAGGCGATCGGCCCTTCGCTGCCCCCGAGCGGCAGGGCCAGGACGCCGAACAGTAGGTTGGTGACGAACCAGACCCCGAGGAACAGCACCGCCGGGCGGTTGCGCAGCAATTCCGGAATCGTCTGCAGCGTCGGCCGCGGCGGCAATTGCCAGGGTGCCCCGGCGACGAAGGACGGCGGAGGCTGGAACACGAAGCGGGCCGCCGCCGCCATGAGGGCCGAGATGCCGGCCGAGGCGCCGACCAGCGGCATCAGGCTGTAGGGATCGACGAAAAGGTGGACCAGGGCACCGACCACGACGCCGGCGAGCGCCAGCAGGCCGTAGCGCAGGACCCCGTAGCGACGCGCGACCGGGGTGCCGAAGACGGCGAGCCACACCGCGTTGAAGATGAGGTGCACCCACGAGCCGTGCAGCAGGGCGTAGGTCGCGCCGGTCCACGGCATCGCCGACGGCTCGGCGACGAGGTAGCGGGCGAATTCCTGCCGCGCCGTGGCGATGTCGGGCCTGCCTGCCCCCTCCCCCGCCGCCCGGACGATCTCGGCCGCGGATGCGGGATCGAACGCGGCGGTCCAGCGGGCGGGAATGAAGGCGAGGTTGAGGAGCACCGACAGGTCGAGTTCATCCGGCAGCACGGTGCGGACGACGTGGATCACGGCCAGAACCGCGATCGAGACCGTGACGACTCTCGGCAGGTTGAAGACGGGAACGCGGCCCTGGTGCGGCAGGTCGGGAGAAGCATCCATGCCGCACCATGTCGGGGGGAGGTGCGGCGCCGCAAGGTCCAATCGGCACGGGGTCGGTCAATTGCCGCCGAATTCGTAAATTGCCCGTTAAGGTTAAGGATGGGTTGAGCGAGCGTGCCGGGATGCGACGGCATAGGGTGTGCGGACGAGGACCACGAACGGCGCACGGTGACGCGTTTCGTCCCGTGCCGACCGAAAACCGAGCCCGTTTCAAACCGGGCCGTACCGATGCGGAACATCATGAAGCATCCGACCAGCCGTCAGCTTCACACCTACTGGGACCGGCTGCGCGGAGAGCGGTCCGCGCCCGAGCGCGGTGAGATCGAGCCCGGCGAAATCCGCAATTTGCTCGCCGACAGCTTCATTCTGGAAACCGATCCAGCGCGGCGGTCGAGCGCGGTGCGCCTGGCCGGCACCCGCCTGTGCGCCCTGTTCGGGCGCGAATTGCGCGGCAGTTCCTTCGGCGATCTGTGGGGCGAGCGGCCGCCGGCCTTCTCCGACCCATGGCAACTCGTCGAAACCGTCACCGGCGATACGGTGGGCGTGGTGGCGGGGCTCACCGGCTTCACCGCGCGCGACGAGACCCTCGATCTCGAACTCCTGCTCCTGCCCCTGCGCCACCGCGGCAAGACCCAGGCCCGCATTCTTGGCGCCCTCAGCCCCCATTGCATCCCGACCTGGCTCGGCAGCCGCCCGATCCTGCGGCTCGAGGCGGTCTCCCTGCGGGTGCTGGAAACGGTCGCGCCGGAGCCTGCCGCGATGCGAACCTTCGTGGACGCCCTGCCCGAACCCGCCAACGATGCGCGCCCCGTCCGCTTCGGCCACCTGCTGGTTCACGAGGGTGGGCGCAGCAACGCCTGACTGTGCGCGGCGCGGGGCCTCGTCCCGGCGCTGGGCCGGCCTGCCCGGACGGCCGACGCGGCACGACCGCGCTCCATGTGGCCCGTCCGCGTCGCCCCATCCCGCTTTCGTGACCCGCTCACGATTCAAGTTCGGCGTGTCTGCAAGCCTTTTGTAACCGCAGCGCGGCTATTGATTCGGTTGTGACATCGAGACTGCCGAGCTGACATGACCGAGCTTTCCCGATCCGGGATGGCCCCCACCCTGTCCGACTACGCCGCCGAGCAGCGCCGGCACCAGCGGGTGCGCGCGACTCTGCTCGGTCGCTACATGCTGGCGGACCGGCGCGAATATCCGTGCCAGACGGTGGACATGTCCCCCGGCGGCGTCCGCCTGACCTGCGCCGTGATCGGCGCGCTCAACGAGCGCGTGGTGCTGTATCTCGAACAGATCGGCCGGCTCGAAGGGGTGATCGTCCGCCACCCGCCGCGGGGTTTTGCCATGCGGATCAATGCGACGCCGCGCAAGCGCGACAAAATCGCGTCCCAGCTCATGTGGCTCGCCAATCGCGAGAGCCTCGGCCTGCCGGAGGGCCGGACCAACGAGCGCCTCGTGCCGAACCAGCCCGGCGTGACCCTGCGCCTGGAGAGCGGCCGGTTCATCGCCGCCCGGATCATCGACATCTCGATGTCGGGCGTGGCGCTCGCGACCGCCTCGTCGCCGCCGATCGGCGCGCACATCCTGGTCGGCTCCACGCCCGGGCGGGTGGTGCGCTACTTCGAGGGCGGCATCGGCGCCCAGTTCATGCTGCCGATCTCGCCCGACCGTTTTCACGAGGGCATCACGCTCTGACGTGACGGGGGCGGCCCCATCGAAGCCCTTGCCGGACCGACACCCCATCGCGCAGGCCGGCTCCTGAACCGAGTTTTTCGCCGCGTGCGGTCCGAAGTCTGAGGATCACCGGCTCGGGCCGAGGCGCGGGGCTGTTCCTGATCTCCTAAGCCGGCCCCTCATCCGGGTCACCCCAAGACACATCCTGTCCGCAGCCGAGCGACGGGGCCTGCACCTCGTCGCGCAAGCGCGGAGCGCGCTGGTCGGTGCGCCCGCGGTCCCGTCGGGCGGCGGCATTCAGGGTTTCCCGACCCCTAACGCGATCCCCCGCATTTGCCGCGGATCCGTGAGCCGCAATTCGCCCTCGCGCAGGAGCGGATCGTTGCCGGGGCGAATCGATAAAATTGCGCGGATCGGCTTCAGCGCGGCGGAGGAGGTGCGGCGACATCCTGGCCTCGTTCGAAGGAAACGCCACGATGCGCACCACCGGGACGGGTCATTTCAAGTCGGGTCTCCAGATGGGGATGCTGGCGCTTCTGGCCCTCTGCGTCGGCTTCGTCGGCGGCGCCGAGGCGCAGACGGCCACCCAGATGGCCGCCCTGCCCGCGACGACCGTCGGCCTCACCCCCGGTGCCGCGGCCAAGCCGATCCTGGCCTGGACCGAGTTCTGCCAATCCTATCCGGCAGAATGCGCCTTCGACCGGGACGAGCCCGCCCGGATCGCCCTCACCCCCGCCATCTGGTCGAGCATCGTCTCGGTCAACCGTCGCGTGAACCGGACGATCGAGCCCATCACCGATCAGGATCATTGGGGCCGCCCCGACCGCTGGGACCTCGCCGAGGACGGCGCGGGCGATTGCGAGGACTTCCAGCTCCTCAAGCGCCGGATGCTCGCCGCGGCCGGCCTGCCGCGCCGGGCGATGCGGATGACGGTGGTGATCGACGAGAAGGGCGAGGGCCATGCCGTGCTCACCCTCATCACGGACCGCGGCGACTACATCCTCGACAACAAGACCAACGCCGTGATGCCCTGGCACGAGACCGGCTACGTCTTCATCAAGCGCGAGGGCCAGGACGCCCTGGCATGGGTTTCGCTCGGCGGGGCCAGCTCGCCGGTCACCACGGCCAACCGCTGATCGGCTTTCCGTTTCGCGGTTCGCTCCCGCACGTCTGACGCCGATCGGGTGGGCGGGTGTGACCGGATTACCAGCCTGATCGGGGTTGTCTCACCGTGACACGGATAAGCGGCATTCCGCCTTCATCCTTCCGTCACTTTCGTATTGAGCCGGGCGCCGGCCCGTGCAAGCTTTGCCGGGAAACAGGGGCTGCAGGACGGTCGGCCATGCGGTACGCGGTGCTTCGGAGCGTCGGCGACGGATCGGCGTTCCCCCGCGGGAACGTGAGGCGGCGCCTCCGCCGGGCGGCCCATCTCTCCCTCGTTGGCGCCACGCTGCTGCTCGGCGGCGCCGCAGCGCCGGCCCAGCCGAGCCAAGCCCGCACCGTCGCCAGCCTGCCCGAAGCGGGCACCGCCGCCGATGCCGGCGCGCCGGCCCGGCCCGTGGCCGCCTGGAACGATTTCTGCGCCCGATACCCGTCCGAATGTACGGTCGATCCCTCCGAGCCGGCGCTCGTCAGCCTGACGCCCGCTTTGTGGCACACGCTCACGACCGTGAACCGCCGGGTCAACGCCCGCATCAAGCCAATCACCGACATGGCCCATTGGGGTGTCGTCGATCGCTGGGATTTTCCCGATGACGGCTTCGGCGATTGCGAGGACATCCAGCTCCTCAAGCGCCGGATGCTGGTGGAGCGGCGCCTGCCGCGCCGGGCTTTGCGCATGACGGTGGTGATCGACGAGATCGGCGAGGGCCACGCGGTGCTGATGGTGCGCACCGACCGGGGCGACCTGATCCTCGACAACAAGACCAACGCGGTGCTGCCATGGCAGCGCACCGGCTACAGCTTCATCAAGCGCGAGGGACAGGACGGCCGGGCCTGGGTCGGCCTCGACAACGGCACCTCGCCCGTCACCACCGCCAACCGCTGATCCGGATCGACTTTCGAGCGTTGACGGCCATGCTCCTGCCGCGCTCCGGACCATCCATGAGACGTCCCATCGCCTGCCGGGCCTCGTCGCCTCCCGCCCACTCCCATATCGGCGGCGCCGCATGACGGTGTCCGCCGCCGCATCACCCTCCCCGGACGGGGGAGCAGAGACGGGCTTCCTCGCCCTGCTCCCCTTGCCCGCGCTCGTCCTGGCGAGATCGGAGACCGGGACGACGATCGCGGGCGTCAACCCCGCTTTGCTGGCGCTGACCGGCTTCGACGGGGCCGCCTTGGTCGGAAGCGGGATCGAGGTGCTCGCCTGCCACCACGGCAATCACACCGGCTGGACGCCCTTGCGCGAGGCCCTGGCCCGCGGCGAGGCACAGAGCGCCGAGCTGCTGTTCGGCCGCAACGGCGGCGCCTCGTTCTGGGGCGAGATCCACCTCACGGTTCTCCCCGGCGAGGGCTCCCCCCGCTTCCTCGGCCAGATCGTGGACGTGACGCGGCGGCGGGATGCCGAGGACGCCCTCGCCCTGTCGCGGCAGCGGGAGGCGCTCGGCCTCCTCACCAACAGCGTCGCGCACGAGTTCAACAACTTCCTGCAGATCCTGATCGGCTACATCGACGGGCTCAAGCGGCGCCTGGGCGACCGGCCCGAGCCCTTCATCCAGCGGGCCATCATTCGCTCCACCGAGGCATCCGAGCGCGCCGCCGTGCTCACCCGCCAGCTCCTCGCCCATTCCCGGCGGATCGCGCCCGACCTGCGCCCGGTCGATCTCGCCGAGGCGGTGCGGTTCGGTCTCGACCGGCTGCGCCCCACCCTGCCGGCCGGGATCCAGCTCGACCTGTCGATCCCGGACGATCTGCCGCCGGCCCTGTGCAACCCGATCCAGCTCGAACTGGCTCTGGGCCACATCCTCGCCAATGCCTGCGAGGCGATGTCCGGTCAGGGCCGCATCCGCGTGGCGCTGTTCGCCATCGAGCCGGGCGACCGCACGCTCCAGCGCCCGGAGGCCGGGGCCGTCGGTCTCACGGTCTCGGATACCGGGCACGGCCTGTCCCCGGAGATGCTGTCGCGGGCGCTCGCGCCCTTCGCCACCACCCGCGAATCCGGCCGCGGTGCGGGACTCGCCATCGTGCACGGGCTGATGAAGCGCCAGAACGGCACGATCTCCATCGAAAGCCGGCCCGGCGAGGGCGCGACCGTCCGGCTGGTTTTCCCGGCCGCCCGGTGACGCCCGACCCCGCAAGTGCCCGTCTCGAGGCGCCTCGACACTCCCCTTGCAACATGGGTACGGGCCGAAGCGTGGCGGTTCGTGAGACACTCTTAACTGTTCGAAACTCACCCCTGGATCGGGACTAAAAATCCCGCTCGGACGCCACCATCTTAGAGGGGCAATTGTTCCCCTTCACGCTCACCACGAGGTTTTGACCCATGGCATCCTCCCCCGCGCGCCGTCGGCGCGTCGTGACCCTCCTTGCGCTTGCGGCTTCGCTCGCCCTCGCGGCGCCCGCCGTCGATGCGCGGCCGGGCGGCGGTGGCGGCATGGGCTCGCGTGGCTCGAAGACCTTCAGCGCGCCGCCCTCCACCGCGACCTCGCCGGGCGCGATGGGACCGATCCAGCGCTCGCAGACGAGCCCGAGCCCCGGCTTCAACAATCCCGGCATGGCGGCGCAGAACCGGGGCTCACGCTTCGGCGGCGGCTTTCTCGGCGGCATGCTCGGCGCCGGCCTTCTCGGTGCCCTGCTGGGTGCCGGCTTCTCCGGCGGTCTAGGCGGCATCGGCTCGTTCATCGGCCTGATCTTCCAGATCGGCCTGATCGCCTTCCTCGTGATGATGGCGGTGCGCTTCTTCCGCCGCCGTCAGGAGGGCCAGCCCGCCATGGCCGGCAACGCGCCCCATGCCCGCTCCGGCCTGCCGCCGCAGGGCGGCATGAACCCCGGCGTGAATCCGATGGGTGGTGGTTTGGGCGGCGCCCGTCCGCAGCCCGTCCAGCCGGTCCAGGTCCAGCCGGACGACTTCCAGGCCTTCGAGCGCTCCCTTCAGGAGATCCAGAGCGCCTATGGCCGTGAGGACGTGGCCGCCCTGCGCCGTCTCGCGACCCCGGAAATGGTGAGCTACTTCGAGGAAGATCTGCGCGCCAACGCCGCTCGCGGCGTGGTCAACCGGATCTCGGACGTCAAGCTTCTCCAGGGCGACCTGTCCGAGGCGTGGCGTGAGGGCCCGGCGGAGTTCGCCACCGTCGCCATGCGCTTCTCGCTGCGTGACGAGGTGTTCGAGCGCGCCTCCAACCGCCATGTCGAGAACGGCCCGCAGGAGGCCAAGGAGTTCTGGACCTTCGTGCGCGAGCCCGGCGGCCCGTGGCTGCTCTCGGCGATTCAGCAGGGACGGTAACCGTCCCGATCGGTCCAACGAAAAGGGCGTCCGGCGAAAGCCGGGCGCCCTTTTTACATTGTTGAATCAAACCAGAGCCGCTGAACGCTTTACCCTCTCCCCGTGCGGGGAGAGGGGAAAACCGAGCTTCTCTACTCCGTCAGGGAACGCGCCTCTTCCGGCAGCATGATCGGGATGCCGTCGCGGATCGGGTAGGCCAGCTTGGCGGAGCGGCTGATCAGCTCCTCGCGGGCGGCGTCGTATTCCAGCGGCTCCTTGGTCAGCGGGCATACCAGGAGTTCGAGCAGGCGGGGATCGACCCGGGTCGCTTCGACGGTGGGGGTGGGCGTATCGGCCATGATGTTCGCTTCCGGTGGACGGACTTCCCGACCGCCAAAAGGTCGGAAGCCCTTGATTTACTGCAGCGTCGGCTCGGAGCCGCTGGCGCGCACCAGCTCCATTTCGGTGACGGCGACGAGCACCTCGGCCCGCGTCTTCAGGTCGGGCGCTTCCAGCATCGCCTGTTTCTCGCGCACGCCGAACGGGCTCATCATGCAGAGCGCGTTGACCAGGGCCTCGTTCGACGCCTCGTCGATGCCGGCCCAATCGACCTGAAGCTCGTTGGCATCGACGAAGTTGCGCAGGGTCTTCAGCACGCTCTCGCGATCGACCGCCTCCTCGCCCGCCCGCGCCTCGAAATCCTGGGCGAAGGCGTCGTAGGAGACTTGGCAGCGGCGATAGGCGGTGGTGACGGAGAGTTCGTTCTCGACCCGGAAGCGGCTGACGCCGGTGAGCGAGATCAGGTAGCGGCCGTCGCCGGTCTCGGCGAACTGGCTGATCCGCCCGGCACAGCCGACCCGATAGAGCCGGGGGCTGAGCAGCGAGCCGGCCCCGTCCGCATCCGGCTGGATCATGCCGATGATCCGCTCGGAGCGCAGCGCGTCATCCACCATGGCGAGATAGCGCGGCTCGAAGATGTTGAGCGGCATCTGTCCCCGCGGCAGGAGCAGCGCCCCCGGCAGCGGGAAGACCGGGATGACGGCGGGGCAATCCGCCGGCGACTTGCAGCTCGGCTGCGGGCTCATGCGCGGCTTTCCTGCTGTGGGACCGGATGGGGAGCCCCGCATCCGGCCGTTTCGGTCGCCCCGGCGTTCGCGCGGCGCGTGTGACTCACGAGAACAGCAGCGTCGAGAGCTGGCGGCGTCCCCGGATCGCGGCCGGGTCCATCAGGCCCCAGGCCTCGAAGAACTGGAGCAGTTGCTTGCGCGCCGCATCCTCGTTCCAGCTCCGGTCGGCGCGGGCGATGGCCACGAGCTGATCGACCGCCTCCTCGCGCTTGCCCGCCGCGTTGAGGCCCAGCGCGAGATCGAACCGGGCCTGGAAGTCGTTCGGGTCGGCCTCGATGCGCTTCTGCAGCGCGGCGAGGTCGCCCAGGGTCCCGGCCTGCTCGGCGAGTTCGAGGGCCGCGCGCACGCCCGCAAAGAGCGGGTCGTCGGCCTTGTCCGGCGGCGCCATGGCGAGAACCTGCTTGGCGCTCTCGGTCTCACCGAGTTCGAGCTGGGTCTTGGCGAGCCCGGCGATGGCCTTCAGGTTCTCCGGCTCCTCGCGCAGGACCGCGGCGTAGAGTTCGGAGGCGGCGGGGAGATCGCCCGCGGAGGCGACCGCGGCGGCCTCCTCCAGCACCTGATCGATCTCGGACGGGCCGGCGAGGCGATCGACGAAGGCGCGCACCTCGGATTCCGGCACGGCGCCCATGAAGGCATCCACCGGACGGCCGCGGTCGATCGCGATCACCGCGGGGATCGATTGCAGGCCGAGCTGCTGGCCGATTTGCTGCCAGACGCCGGGATGCTCGTCGATGTTGAGCTTGGCGAGCTTCACCCGGCCGCCCGACGCCCGCACGACCTTCTCGAGGACCGGCGTGAGCTGCTTGCACGGGCCGCACCACGGCGCCCAGAAATCGACGATCACCGGCTGGTTCATCGACTCGGCGATGACATCCTGCCGGAACCCCGCCGTGGTGGTGTCCTTGATAAGGCCGTCGACGGGGGCGCCGGCGGCGGCGTTGGCTTCGAGCATGGAGCCCTCGGAAATTCACAGAACGCACGTCGATGCGGGCAGCGCAGGTTCGTGCGGCGCATCGTTCCGTTACATGGGGCTTGGCGGCGCGGCTGACCAGACGTTTTCGCGTTCGCCGGAGCGCTCTTGCGCCGGACCGGGGCCGGCTCGGCGAAAGAGCGCGTGTCATCACGCCGACGACGCCGCGTATCCGGTCACCTCACGGCCGGCACGCGCGTCGGGCAAGACCGCGGTTCAGGGCTTCGGCGGATTAGCCGGGCCGTCCTTCACCCCATCCTTGCCCGGCTCGGCCCCGGCTTTGGTCTCGGTGATGAACACGCCCGCATAGGTCTTGCCCTGCGAGGTCGCCTCGCAGGCGATCATGGTCTTGCCGGGCTCGGGCTTCGAGAACTTGCAGGAACCGACCGCGGGCGCGGGGCTGCGGACGATGCCCTCCTTGTTCTTCATGCCCGGCACGACGAGGCTGATCGGCTGGAGCTGCTCGGTCTCCTCCGTCTGCTCGTGCTGCGTGCCCGCGCCGCTGAAGCTCAGGGATTGTCCGTCCCAGGCGGCGAAGTCGAAGGTCGTGCGCCCGCGCGAGACCGTGTTGACGAGCTGTTCCTTGCAGTTCTGCGTGATGTCGACGCCGCCGATCACCAGCCGCTCGCATCGGCCGGTGATCGTCACCTCGGCGCCCTGCTGGGCCGAGGCCGGGCCGGCGGCGATCAGGCCGAGAAGGGCGAGAAGCGGTGCGCGCGAGCGGATCGTCATGGCGTGGTGTTCCTCCTGATCGGCATTGGCTGCCGGTTGTCGCTGGGAATATTTCCTGCGGGGGTCCGGGTTCAACCGCCGAAGCGCAGGGCGCGATCGTTGGGCGCAGCGAAATCGAGTTCGGGGCCGAGCGGCACGATCCCGGTCGGGTTGATGCCGGGATGGCTGCCGTAATAGTGGCGCTTGATCTGATCGAGGTTCACCGTCTCCGCTACACCCGGCAGGGCGTAGAGATCGCGGAGATAGTTCGAGAGGTTTGGGTAGTCGGCGATCCGGCGCCGGTTGCACTTGAAGTGACCGACATAGACCGCATCGAACCGCACCAGCGTGGTGAACAGGCGGATATCGGCCTCGGTGAGGACCGATCCGCAGAGGTAGCGTTGCCGGCCGAGCCGTTCCTCGAGCGCGTCGAGCTCCGAGAACAGGGCGGTGAAGGCGTCCTCGTAGGCGTCCTGCTTGGTGGCGAAACCCGCCTTGTAGACGCCGTTGTTGACTCGGTCGTAGACGCGTTCGTTGACGGCATCGATCGCGCTGCGAAGGGCCTCCGGGTAGAGGTCCGGCCCGCCCGCGCCGAAGGCGCCGTTCAGCATGCGGATGATTTCGGCCGACTCGTTCGAGACGATGGTCTCGCGCTGCTTGTCCCACAGCACCGGCACGGTGACGCGGCCGGAATAGTCGGGCTTGGCCCGGACATAGATCTCGTAGAGCCGCTTGGCGCCGAACAGCGGATCGGCGGTCGAGCCCGGCACCCCGCCCTCCTCCTCGGCCCGGAAGACCCAGCCCTCCTCGCGCATGTACGGGGAGACCACCGAGACGGTGATGGCCTCCAGCCCTTTCAGACGGCGGACGATCAGCGTGCGGTGCGCCCAGGGGCAGGCGAGCGCGACGATGAGATGATAGCGTTCCGCCTCGCCGATGAACCCGCCCTCCCCCGTCGGGCCGGGGGTGCCGTCGGGCGTCACCCAATTTCGGAAGGCGGCGGCCGAACGCTCGAAGTGCCCGCCCGACTTGGCGGTGTCGTAGCCCTTGTCGTGCCACTCGCCCTCGACCAGCAATCCCATTCCGAACGGTCCTTCCGCGTCACGCAACGGGTGAGATGGAGGAGTCCACCGCCGGGGGAAGCCTGCAACAAGGATCTCAGGCGTCCCATGCGCGGTTCCGGGCTGGCGGCCGGGGGCAGCGTATCCCAGATAGGCCGCCAATCGCCGCCACCGCGACCGGAGCCTGCCGATGTCCGCCCTCCTGTTCGAGCCCCTGCGCCTGGACGACCTGGAACTCGAGAACCGCATCCTCATTGCGCCGATGTGCCAGTACTCGGCGCTGGCCGGCGCGGCGACCGACTGGCACCTGATGCATCTCGGCCAGCTCGCGCAGTCGGGCGCCGGGCTCCTGACTCTGGAGGCGACGGCGGTCTCGCCCGAGGCGCGGATCTCCCCCGGCGATCTCGGCCTCTACGACGACGCCACCGAGCGGGCCCTGGCCCGCGTGCTCGACGCGGTGCGCGGCTACGCGCCGATCCCGGTGGCGATCCAGATCAACCATGCCGGCCGCAAGGCGTCGAGCCGCGCGCCCTGGGAGGGCGGCGCGCAGATCGCCCCGGACGCCGTCGATGGCTGGCAGACCGAAGCCCCCTCGGCGGTCTCCCACGCGGAGGGCGAGGTGCCGCCGCACGCCCTCGACGCGGACGGGTTGAAGCGGGTGCGCGACGGCTTCGTCGCCACGGCCAAGCGCGCCATGCGCCTCGGCATCGACGCCGTCGAGCTGCACGGCGCCCACGGCTACCTGCTACACCAGTTCCTCTCGCCGCTCTCCAACCGCCGGGACGACCAGTACGGCGGCAGCCTGGAGAACCGGATGCGGTTTCCGCTGGAATGCTTCGAGGCGGTGCGCGAGGTCGTGCCCGCGGGCAAGCCGGTCTGGATGCGGGTCTCGGCGACCGATTGGGTCGAGGACGGCTGGACCCTCGACGAGACGGTGGAACTCGCCTGCGCCCTCAAGAGTCGGGGCGCGGCCGCCATCCACGTCTCCACCGGCGGCCTCTCGACGGCGCAGAAGATCCCGGTCGGGCCGGGCTATCAGGTGCCCTTCGCCGAGCGGATCAAGGCGGAGACCGGGCTCACCACCATCGCGGTCGGCCTCATCACCGAGCCGCGCCAAGCGGAAGGTATCCTCGCCGAGGGCAAGGCCGACGCGGTCTCGCTCGCCCGCGCGATGCTCTACGATCCCCGCTGGCCCTGGCACGCCGCGGCCGAACTCGGGGCGCAGGTGCGGGCACCGAAGCAGTACTGGCGCAGCCAGCCGCACCAGTACAAGGATCTGTTCAAGAGTTCGGCCTTCGGGCAGCGATAAGCGTCTCCGGCTCGTTTCCGACGCCCATCCTCGAACCTCATCCTGAGGTGCGCAGCGCAGCGAAGCCTCGAAGGATCCTCCAGATGCCGCGCGATCCCTGGAGGATCCTTCGAGGCCGCTTCGCGGCACCTCAGGATGAGGGCGTGAACTGGAAGGCGTTGGTGCCTACCGCCCCACCGCCCCCACCAGCGGCCCGAGCGGCCGGCTGAGGTCCGAGCGGCCGAGGCCGGGCGCGTAGAGGCTCGACACGCTGCCGTCGAGGAACAGGGCGTTGCGGCAGCCGAAGCTGTCCTTGAACAGGCGGGCGAAGGCGCCGAAGGTCACCGGGCGCTCCGAGATCGCGAACACCGCGACATGTCCGCCGTCGCGCGCACGCCGACGCCGTTGCGGATCTTCTGGCTCGGGCCGTCCGCCGAGATCTTCGGGTGGATCTTGCCGTCGATCACCAGCATCGGCCCCGATTGCGTGGCGAAATCCGGCGCCGGCTTGGCGCGCAGGTAGCGTCCGGTATCGAGCACGCCGGCCCGGTCGCCCTTCACGTAGAAGACGCCGTTCGGCTTGAGGTGGAAGTTGCCCGGCCCGTTGGCGGTGGAGGCGCCCTTCAGTTCGCGCCCGTCCTCGACATAGAGCCCGACCGGGGCCTGCCCCTTGTCGTACATGCCGGCATTCATCGCGAAGCTGAGGCGCGGGCCCTGCCGATCAGCGAGGCTCGACAGCGAGCCGTAGGGCAAGCCGTCGGTTCCGAGCCAGAACAGCCGCACGCGCTCGCGCCGCAGATCGACGGTGCAGACCGTGTAGGGCTGCCCCTCGAACTCGACCGCTTGGCAAGGTCCCTTGGCGGCGGGCGCCGGCTGCGCCTGGACGGGCACGGGTGCGAGCGGCCCGAGAACGAAGCCGGAGACCAGGGCAGAAGCGAGAGCGGGAACGGCAAGTCGGCGCATCACGGGCGGGCGGTTCCTGAAGGGGCGGCCCCTGCGGGGCAGGCATGGCCGTATCCGCCCTCCTCGCGCGAAAGCATGGCAGCATTCAAGCCGCCGGCACGACGGGCAGGGTCGTCCGCAGCAGCATCACAAGACGTTTGGGACCAGAGGTCGCAGGGACCGATTTTTCCCGTCACACGTTCAAAGCCAACAGGGGGAGCACTTTTCTCTCTCGGGTGGAGACGATCTGATGAAACGGGTTGTTCTGGCATCGGCGGTGATGGCAAGCGCGCTGATGATGATCCCGGCCACCGCTGATGCCCGTCCGGGCTTCGGTGGCGGTGGCTTCCGCGGCGGCGGGTTCGGTGGCGGCGGCTTCCGCGGTGGTGGGTTCGGCGGCGGTGGCTTCCGCGGCGGCTTCGCCGGCGGCGGTTTCCGCGATGGTGGGTTTGGCGGCCCGCGTTTCGGCGGCGGATTCGCCGGCCGGGGCGGGTTCTATCGCGGTGCCGGCTTCGGCGGCTGGCGCGGCGGATATGGCGGATGGCGGGGCGGCGGCTGGGGCTACCGGCGCGGCATCGGCCTGGGTGGCGTCGGTCTCGGGCTGGGTCTCGGCCTCGCCGCGGGCGGCCTCTACGGCGGCTATGGTGGTTACGGCGGCTGGGGCGGACCCTACGGCTACACGACGGTCGGCTACGACCCGTATTTCGCCGGTGGCGGCTGCTACACCGTCCCGCGCCTGGCTTGGACGCCCTACGGCTACCGCCGCGTTCTGGTCGAGCGCTGCTACTGATCGCATCGAGGATGAGGAAGGGGCCGCGCGCGGCCCCTTTTTCTTGCGCGGGTCAGCGCTGCTTCGCCTCGTCCTGCCGCATCGGCATGGCGTCGATGGTGGAAAACAGGCGCTGCGGCGGGATCGGCTCCTCCGAGGTCAGCTTGGCGCCGCCGTCCTTGCCGACGAGCACCGCCCGGAAAGCATTTTCCGGAAGGCCGAGATGCCGACGCAGGGCGGAGGCCTCCGCCCCCTTCCCCACCGCCTCGACCGTGACGAGATCGCGCGCGGACGCGCCCGTCCGCCCCGATGCCAGCGCCTGCCGCTGCGCCTTCAGCTGCACATCATCGCCATCCGGCGCGGCCAGCACCAGCACCCGCGATTTCCAGCGATAGCCCGAGAGCGGATCGCCCCCCGCCGCTCCGGCAGCGCCCCCCACCGCCAGCATCGCCGCCGTTACGGCCGCCGTCTTCCACGCCATCGCGAACCTCCACAGTTGTACCGCCATGCATTGCCGGAACCAGCGCGCGACCCATCTGCCCGGTTCCACCCGAACGAACCCCGGAGGGCTCCATGGCAGTCGTCAACCGTCGGATCGTGCTGGCCGCGCGCCCACACGGCGAGCCGAAGCCCGAACATTTTCGCCTGGAAGAGGGGCGCACGCCCACGCCGCAACAGGGCGAGGTGCTGCTTCGGACCCGTTGGCTCTCCCTCGACCCCTATATGCGCGGGCGGATGAGTGCCGCGAAATCTTACGCCAAGCCGGTCGAGATCGGCGAGACCATGGTCGGCCAGACGGTCAGCGAGGTGGTCGTCTCGGAGAATCCGGCCTTCGCCGAGGGCGATCTCGTGCTGGCCAATGCCGGCTGGCAGGAATTCGCCGTCTCGGACGGCAAGAATCTGCAGCGCATCGACCCGGCCGACGGGCCGCCGAGCCGGTTCCTCGGAATCCTCGGCATGCCCGGCATGACCGCCTATACCGGGCTTCTGGAGATCGGCCGGCCGCAGCCGAAGGAAACCGTGGTGGTGGCCGCCGCCGCGGGGCCGGTCGGCTCCCTCGTCGGCCAGATCGCCCGCATCAAGGGCGCGCGGGCCGTCGGCATCGCCGGGGGCGCGGAGAAATGCGCCTACCTGACCGAGACTCTTGGCTTCGACGCGGCGGTCGACCACCGCGCCGCCGACTTCCCCGACGCGCTGGCCCGCGCCTGCCCCGACGGGATCGACGTGTATTTCGAGAATGTCGGCGGGGCGGTGTTCGACGCGGTGCTGCCGCTTCTCAACGACTTCGCGCGGGTGCCGGTCTGCGGCCTCGTCGCGGGCTATAACCTGAGCGAACTCCCCGCCGGGCCCGACCGCTCGCCGGTGCTGATGCGCGCCATCCTCACCAAGCGGCTGACGCTGCGCGGCTTCATCGTCTCGGATTTTGCCGCGATGCACGGCGATTTCATCAGCGACGTCGGCGGCTGGCTGCGTGCCGGGCGGGTCAAGGCGCGCGAGGACGTGGTCGAGGGCCTGGAAAACGCACCGGCCGCCTTCGCCGGAATGCTGCGGGGCGCCAATTTCGGCAAGCTCGTCGTGAAGGTCGCCTGAGGCCGGCGTCCGCCTGCGCGGACAGTCTCGGTTCCCTGGGCTTCCGCGCCGGAAAGCCGCTTGTCGGGCAATGAGAACAGAGATAGAACATTCACACTGGCCACGGCACTCGGTGGTTAGCGTGCACAAAGGCCGCGGACGGCTTGCCGAGACGAGGCGGCACGCTCAAGAGTCGCGGCCATCGCGGGCGTGACCTACAATGCCCTGTGAGATCGGACCGGATGGAGAGATGAGATGGCGGGCAGCGTCAACAAGGTGATTCTGGTCGGCAATCTCGGGCGCGATCCCGAGACCCGGCGTCTGTCCTCGGGCGACCCCGTGGTGAACCTGCGCATCGCGACGTCGGAGTCCTGGAAGGACAAGGCGTCGGGCGAGCGCAAGGAAAAGACCGAGTGGCACTCGGTCGTGATCTACAACGACAACCTCGCCAAGGTGGCGGAGCAGTATCTGCGCAAGGGCTCGAAGGTCTACATCGAGGGCCAGCTTCAGACCCGCAAGTGGACCGACCAATCGGGCGCGGAGAAGTACACCACCGAAGTGGTGCTCCAGCGCTTCCGCGGCGAGATGACGATTCTCGATGGCCGTGGCGGCGGTGGCGGCGGCGACTTCGCGGGCGAGGACGAGGGCGGCGGCCAGATCAGCCGCGGCGGCGACCGGGGTGGTGATCGCGGCGGCGACCGCGGTGGGCGCGACGATTACGGCTCGAGCCGCTCCGGTGGCGGTGGTGGCGGCGGCGATCGCCGCCCCTCCTCGGGCGGCGCCAAGCCGAACTACGACCTCGACGACGACATCCCGTTCTGAACCCCAGTCAACATATCGGCGTCCACTACATCGGGATTCACCAACGAGGCCAGTGCGTTAGCGCTGGCCTCTTGCGTTTCGGCGTCCACTATTTTCAAAAACAAAACCCCAATCAACGCATCTCCGTCTACTAACGCCGTCAACTCATTGTTTCGGCATCGTATTTAGTGGACGAGCTCCTTTCGGGAGCGCGTCGGCGACGAGTTCAGGAGCTGCGATCCCGGATACGCCGGCGCAAACGTCCACTCCGACGGGATTCACTTTCCATTTCCGATACTTGAGTCCGGCTGACGGTCATCCCCATCCACTCTGCTGCCGCATTTGATGGCTTCCCGGCTTTCGGGGGCTACGCGACGGCAGAATCCCCGCAGCCTGTTCCGTGTCCACTATCGGACATAAGCCTCTGCTATCGAACGATTTTCATCGGATGTCCGCAGCTCGGGTGCCGTAAGTTCCCGATTTGTCTCGATTTCGGAACGCCCAGAACGCTTACGCGTCCACTGCATCGAAATTCTTCTGCCAAATCATAACCTTAGTTCAGTGCTTCTTCCGTTCCGGCGTCCACTGTGGCGATGGCTTGTTTCCGTCCGCTGCCGCGAGTCAGTCTTCTGCGGAACGACGGATCGCTCCGATGCCCACGCCCTATTCCGAACCTCGGCCCTGGCGCCTGAAGACCCACGAGATGCTGCCCGGCGAGAGGATCGTCACGGTCGTCGACCGGGTCGGCATGCCGGTCTGGTGGGCGAACCTGTTCCACGCCTACGAGGTGCGGGACGCAGGCAGAGCGTACGCGACCCAGAAGCGGACGATGTCGGCCATCGTCATCGCCTTCAACTGGGCGGCGGAGAAGGGCATCGACATAGAGGAGCGCATCGCGACCTTCGAGTTCTTCTCCTACGCCGAGACCAAGAACCTTCAGGCCCGACTCAGGTACGACGCCTCCGGCGAGGCGACCGGCCACCGCCGCCCGGTCGGCAACGGCTACTGGGACGCCCGCTGCCGCGCCGTACGCGACTACGTCCGATGGCGCGCTGGCGAAGCCATGCAGCGGCTCGCGAGGCCGGACGCGTCCGACGCGTCGGCGCACCTCTACGCGATGGCGGGCGATGGGCTCGATCGCTTCTGCGAGACCCTGCTCTCGGGCATCGGACGGGACATCGAGCAGGACGTGATGGGGCTCGACGAGGAACAGCGCGCCGCGCTGCTGCAGGCGATCACGCCCGGGAGCGAGACCAACCCGTTCGAGGAGCGCCACCAGTACAGGAACTTCGCGCTGATCCTGACCCTCTACGAGATCGGAGCGCGCAACGGCGAGATCCTCGGCCTCAAGGGACGGGACCTCCACGCCCTCGGCCCAGCGCCTGCGGTGGAGATCCATCGCCGCCACAACGATCCGGACGATACGCGCAGCCGCCCGCCCGCGTCCAAGACGAAGGCGCGGCGCCTCCCGATTTCCGGACCGCTCGCGCACGTCCTCTCGACTTGGATGACCGGACACCGGAACAAGCCAGGGCTCTATCCCGGCGCGAAGCGGAACCCCTACGTGTTCGTGTCGGAACTTGGCAGACCCATCGCGGCCAACACGGTCGAGTCCATCTTCATCGCCCTGCGACAGGGCGAAGGGATCCCCGACTGGCTGACGGCGCACAAGCTGCGCCACACCTTCAACGACCGCCTCTCCGAGATGATGGACGGTCTACCGGAGGACCTGCTGCGCCCGGCGGTCGAGACGCGGATGCGCAACTTCCTCAACGGTTGGAGCCCGACCTCCGATCAGGGCGAGCACTACAGGAAGCGCTTCGTCCAGACGAAGGCGCACGAGTTCCTGCTCAAGCTCCAGAACCTCAGCGCCCAGGGAGCAGCCCGGTCATGAACGCCCCCCTGAAGGGTCCGCCGAAGCGGCATATCCCCATCGTGGTGCCCGCGCCGCGGGAGACGCATCCCGGCGACTACTATGGAAAGGAGGTTTTCCTGGACCGACCGATCTGGCAGCTGAACGACTTCGCCCATCCCGAACTCAGGCTGGACTGGGCGTCCCTGGAGTTCTCCCATCGCGGGATGGTCGAGGCCACTGCGGACTTCATCGTCGATCTTCTCTCGACCTCGGCCAGCAACGTGGCGAACCACTTCAACGCCATCGCCCGCCTCAAGACGCTGCGGGCGTTTAGGCTGTGGTCGCACCCTGTGATCTCTTTGAACAGGGCCGACCTCAACCAGTCGTTCTTCTACGAGGCCCGTGACGTCGCGAAGTTCACCCGCGGCGAGCTCAGCCATCTGCAGCGATGGTACCGCTTCTGCGCCAAGCGGGAGGGCTCGGGCGTCAACCGGACGAGCGCAAGCATCGTCGATGCGATCTCGATCGGCGGCGGTCCGAAGGCCGTCGCCGTGTTGACCCGGGATCCCAAGGGCGGCCCGCTCGACGATGCCGAGACCACGGCCTTGCTCCAGGCGCTGGCGGCCGCCCGCGAGGCGGGCGCCGTGCCGATCCAGGGGCTCGTCGCGGTCTGGCTCTGCATCGTACTCGGGCCGAACCCGCGCATGCTCTCGATGATGCGCGAGGAGGACTTCCGCCGGGTCGACGGCAGGCATCCCGAGCTGTCCGTCCCGAGGATCAAGGGCAAGGATGCTTTCGGCCGTACCCAGTTCAAGACCCGCAAGCTCGACGAGCCCTCGGCCACGCTGGTCGAGGAGCTGATCGCGGCGAACGCCGCCGCGCGGAAGGCGCATCCGTGGGACGACGATCGATACGGCAAGGCCCTCTTCCCGCGGACGAAGCCGGATGCGAGGCTCGTCGGCCGTCCGCAGCACGCCTACGCGATGCACCGGTCGTCGGCCCTGATCAGCCGTCTCGTCATGAGGACGGTGGTCGCCCTGGGCGTCCGGTCGCCTCGGACCGGAGAGACGCTGAAGGCGGGCCCCCGCCGCTTCCGCTACACCTTCGCGACCCGCCTGCTGCGCGAGGGGGCCTCGGCCGAGGTCGTCAAGGATCTGCTCGACCACAAGGACCTGCAGACCATCCGTGCGTACCTGAATCTCCGCGGCGAGCTCGTCGAGAAGCTCGACGCGGCCATGGCGATGGAACTCGCGCCGATGGCCCAGGCCTTCCTGGGCATGCTCGTCGGATCCGAGGCCGAGGCCGTCCGCGGCGACACCCGGGCGAGCCGCATCTTCGGGGCCGGGCCGTCCAAGGAGGAGGGGCTCGGCACCTGCGGGAGCCTCTCCTTCTGCGGCCTCGCCGCGCCTGTCGCCTGCTACACCTGCATCCGCTTCCAGCCCTGGGTCGAAGGTCCGCACACCCAGGTCCTCGACGGACTCCTGCGCCAGCGCGAGGAGCGCCGCGAGCGCGGCCTCGACGGCCGCCTCGTCACCATGACCGACAACACGATCCTCGCGGTCGCCGACGTCGTCCGCCTCTGCGAGGACGCGAAGCGTGCGCGCGACGCCGCAGATCCGGAGGCCGCCCGATGATCCGCACCGTCCGCCGCCATCGCGTCTCCCGCGTCCGCAGCGCCGTCATGGCGACGCTCGGACAGACCCCCAGGCAGAACTACGAGCGCTTCGTCGAGGCCGGACGCCTGTCCGACGCGTTCGGGGACATCGTTTTCGACGACACGATCTGGAAGGTCCCGACCCGCACGAACCTGCCCGGCGGCTCCGCCGTCGGCGAGCTCGCCTTTACGGTGCACTCGACCTCCATCGATCCGGGCGGTCGTGCGCTGGACAAGCGGTTCGGCGACTTCCTCAAGACCGTGGTCCGCCTCGATCACGCGAAGAAGCCCTCGCAGATCAACAAGCACCGCCGCACGATCGCCGTCGCCCGCATGCTCCACGAGGCCTCGTCGGACGTCGGCCACGATCCATGCCTCTTCTCGACCTCCACCTTCAAGCGCGCCCTGGACATCTCCAGGACGCGGCGGACCGAGGCCGGCGCGCCCTACGAGGTCGGCGTGAACCTCCAGAAGTTCGGGAAGATCATGACCGATGCCGGCATCACGCCGCACAGGATCGACTTCAGGAACACGGCGCCTCGCCCGCAGGACGTCCGTTCCGACGACGGTGAGGACAGGCGGATGCCCGCAGAGGGCGCCCTGGCGGCGCTGGCGAAGGCCTCGCAGCTCGTGACGACGCCCAAGGACGTCCTTCGCATGCGGATCGTCGAACTTCTCCCCTGCGCGCCCTGGCGGATCAACGACATCCTCCGGCTGCCCGTCGACTGCGAGGTGTTCGAGCCGGCCACTCGGAACGGCCGCCCCGTCCTCGACGCCGACGGCAACCAAGTCGTGCGCTACGGCATCGGCTACCGCGGTTCCAAGGGCTTCGTCGCCGACATCAAGTGGATCCCGACGGCGATGGTCGATGTCGCCCGCCGGGCGATCAAGCAGATCCGGGAGCTGACCGCCGACGCGCGCACGGTCGCAAAATGGATGGAAGCCAATCCCGGCCGCGCCTGGCTCGCCGAGCCCTATCGCCTCTCTCCGGACCGCGTCCTGAACCGCGAGGAGCTGCGCGAGGCCCTCGGCCTGCCAGCCGTCAAGCTGGTCGCGCCGCTCGCGCGCCGCTTCGGCATCCCGCGCTCGCCCTGCTCGACGGAGCGGAAGTGGCGGTACAGGGTGGGCGACGTCGAGGCGGCGCTCCTCAGGCAGCACCAGCCGATCCAGGGCGACGCCCCCATGGAGCGCTCAGAGTACCTGCTCCTGGTGCAGCGCAACTGCTTCAGCTCCGCCAGGGAGACGATCGCCTCGATCGTCGAGGTCGTCGATTACGGCCACGTCACGGACTTCCTGCAGAGCCGGCCCGGCGTCCAGTCGGTGTTCGAACGCTTCGACCTCCGGGATGCTGACGGCCGACACTACGTCCTGAAGACCCATCAGGTTCGACACTTCGTCAACACGGTCGCCGCGGAGGGTGGCCTCGGGGAAATCGAGCGTGCGAAGTGGTCCGGGCGCACCGACATCCAGACGAACGCGGCCTACGACCACGAACCGGGCTACAAGCTTGCCGAGAAGGCGAGGGCGTTGCTCGCGCAAGGAAAGATGCAGGGTCCGGTCGCCGACACCTACGCAGGACTGCCACCGGTCGAGCGCTCGGCCTTCTCCCTGGTGCATCTGGCCACGATCCACACCACCGAGATCGGGCTGTGCGTGCACGACTGGGCGACCGCGCCTTGCCCGCACCACGGCGCCTGCGCGGATTGCCGGGACTGCGCGATCATCAAGGGCGATCCAGTCCACCGTGAGCGGATCGAGGTACTGCTCGAGGACGAGGTAACTCTGATCGCGCGCGCCACGGCCGAGATGGACGACGGGACGTACGGCGCCAGCAACTACGTCGAGCACCATCGCCGGATGGCCGCCGGCTACCGGCGGATGCTCGCCACGCACGACGACGCGTCGATCGAGGACGGCACTCTGGTACAGATTGATCCCGAGCCCGCGCGTCGGGGCCTGCTGGAGGAGGCCGAACTCCTCTCGTAGGCGTCGCAGAGCGAAGCCGTTCGACCTGTCGCTTCGGCCCTCACGCCCGGCGGCTACCGGACCCTGAGCGGGAGTATATCCACCTCCCCGTCTCCCAGGCGTCCTGGCGCTTTGCAGCCGACATCGAGCGTCCCGGGCGCTTTGCTGTCTTGCACGCCGGGTTGCTCTAAGCTCGTTGCGACGCCGGCAATGTTGCCCGGAGAAGCTCCTCGATGTCGGAGAAGACCGGAGGCACCGCTCTCTCGGCGGAACGCCGGAAATCGCGACGCTCTCCGATCCTGGAACTGGAACTGCCAGCCCTGCTGGATGAGGAGCCGCGGCGTCGCCCCCTTGTCCGTCCGACATGCAGGCCGGTAGGCCGACGGCGCCACTTGCGAATCGCTTTTACCATAAATAATCTGGCAGCAGATTTTATATGGTACACCCATGCAGGAACTTGAGGAGTTCGGCCTCGACGAGGGTGAAGCGCTCGGCAGGCTCGAGACGCTCTGGTCCGCCTACGAAAAGATCTCTGCCGAAGCCGCCCGCTACGATGGGAGCCTCGGCTGGAAGACCAACGCCGGCCTGGACTACCTCGTCCACACGGTGAACCTCCGCTACGAGGGCAACCGGCAGCGCACGCGCTCGCTCGGGCCGCGCTCCGAAGAGACGGAACGTCGGATGGCGGAGTTCCGCGAGGGTCGTGATCGGTCCCGCGAGCGGCTCGCTCGAGTTCAAGAGCGCCTGGAGATCCACGGGCGCGTGCTCAAGGTGCTGCGGCTCGGACGCCTGTCCAGCCTGACTGCGCGGTTCCTCCGCGAGCTCCACGCCGAAGGCTTCGGCGCCGGCCACTTCCGCATCGGCGGCGCAGCAGCCCTGGCCGCCTACGGGGTCCGCGCGCGCATTCGGATGCCCACGGTCGGCTCCGAGGACGAACCCGATTTCGACCTGCTGCCGACGGAGCTGTTCGTCCGTGACCAGCGGCTGTTCGATGCGGTCGCCTCCCGCAAGATCTTCGGACCCGTGGAGCCGGACGGCGACCGCCTCGTACTCGGACGTGGCATCGTGCTGCGGATGTTGTCCGAGGACGTTCTCGATGGCTGGGTTCGGCACATGAGCCACGTCGGCGTCGGAGAGGACGAGATCAATGCCCTTCGATGGGCCGTCGAGGTCCCGGAAGCCGTCCCGCTGCTGGCGGTGGGTCGGGACGGCTCGCCGGCTCCCGTAGCGGCACTCGATCCCAGGGCTTTCGCCGTCCTCGCCGCCGTCGAGGCGCGCCATGTCGCCGACGACCCTACGGCGGCTCGGCTCGCGGAGCAGGCGGCCGCGGTCGCCGGCGTCGCTGCCGGCATCGTCTCCGAACCGTTCGAGCGCGGACACCTCGCACTCTTCCCCGAGATCGCCGACGCGGTCGGCGAAGGAGGCCTCCATGCCCACGACGCGATCGTGATGCGCCCTTAGCCGCTCCGCGGCTCCCTTCCATCGTCAACTCGGAAGGAGCGACGTCATGCAGACGCAGGCGCCGAAGGAACAAGTGCGTCCGTGTGCACCGTTCCTAAAGAAGGAATCGCCGAGGTTGATCCCGTACGCCGGGAGCCCTCGCAACATGCGCCGGAAAGCGGGTCTTCCCTCGGCCCCGAAGAAGCAGCCGCCTCGCCAGCGCCGTCAGCTGACGGCCGAACTCCGCCAGTGGTTCGCGGCAGAGATCGCCGTCTGGCCCGACGACCCGAAGCTCCCGTTGAGCTGGGAGAACGTCGTGGCGAAGGGGTACGCCACCTATTATTGGACTTGGAGCCGGAGTGGCCTCGCACGCATTCCCGAGATCGCGGCCGCCTTCGCCAAGCGCACGGCGGAGTTGAGCGCCGGACGGAACCGAATGCCCAGGTATCCGGAACGAGCCGACGAGAAGCGCACCCGCGCGAGGCTGCTTGCAACCATCGCTGACCTGCAGGCCGAGAACGAGAAGCTCACGCGACGCCTGCGGGTCTGGCAGAAGAGCGCCCATTCCCGGAACATCACGGTCGAGATGCTCGACGAGGCCTGGGACGAGATAGACAGGGGGCAGACGGATCTCGAGTTGCGTGCGAAGAAGGGACTCCCGATGCCCCAGCACGTGCCGCGTCAGCCGACGAAGAAATGAGCGGAGCATCCGGACGCGAGATCGGGGAGCGGCACGTCGCGGCCCTCCGCGCCTGGCTCGATGGCCTCGAAGCTGCCGGAGAGCCACTCCCGACCCGAAATGGTCGGATCAACCTCTCGGCCATCGCGATCGCCTGCGGGTTCGATCGGCAGACCCTCTACAAGAACCCCGCCGCCAGGGCGCTCCTCGAAGAGGCCGTCGGCCGCCTTGGAACCGGCGAGCCGGCCGCCGAGGAAGCCGAGGCAAAGCCACAGACCGACAGGCGGGACCGCCGCATCCTGCAACTTGAGCAGCAAAACGCCGCCCTCAGAGCCGAGGTGCGCGGTCTGCGGGAGCAGCTCGCCCGCTACCGTCACGTCGAAGACGTTATGATCTCCGGGCGCGGCGTGCGCAGCTAAATTCCGTCCCTTGGTGGGATCGAAAAGAGACCGTCCCTCGGAGCCGACCTGGGTTCCGGAGACCACCGCGCGCAGTGGAGGTGAAGGGGTCGCGAAGCGACGCTTGCGCTTGCCCCTTCGCCGGAACGAGCACGGTGGTCCCCTGGCATGGCCGCAGCAATCACCGGCACTATCGTCATGGCGGCGCAAGCGCGAGAAAGCGCCGCGGCCCTTCGGACTGCAACTACGCCCTCGGTGCCATCTGTTTGACGAACTCCGGTGGCTCAGGACGATGTGCGAGAGCCTTCAAGATCGCAGGATTGGTGCAGACACGCTGGTAAGCTTCTTCTGCAAGTCCCTGAAGCGTCTCCCGGCGCTCTTTGTCCGCAATATCAAGCCCTAGATCAATGGCGTGCTCTGCCGACGTTTCTGCGTCAATACGGAAGTACTGATTAGAGTACTCATGTTTCATCATGAAATCCACTAGCTGCTGCTGCACGCCGAAGACTGTGGAAACCAACCGCTCGTTGGCGCTCCACTCCGCAGGGCCGAAACGTCCTCCAAGCGATGACCTGACCGATATTTTGGACCGAGCCGAGTGAGAGGCTACTGCATGGCCGCTGCCATGGGTAGCCGGAAGGCCAGGTGGGGGAAGCTGACGGGCGCGGGTGGCCGGTAGCCCAGGGACGAGTGCGGCCGGACGCGGTTGTAGGTGTTCTGCCAAAGGGCGATCACGGCCTGGGCTTCCTTGAGCGAGTAAAAGATTTCTTGGCGCAGGCACTCGTCCCGCAGCTTACCGTTGAAGCTCTCACAGTACCCGTTCTCCCACGGCGAGCCCGGCGCGATGTACTGGATTTGCGAGCCAGCTTTGGCGACCCATTTGCGCAGTGCTTTCGAGATCATCTCAGGGCCATTGTCGCAGCGGATGTGCTCCGGGATGCCATGCAGGCACATGGCGTCGGCCAGCGCCTCGATCACACCGAGGCTGTTGATGCGCCGCGCCACCTTCAGCGCGAGGCATGCCCGGCTGTGCTCATCGATCAGCGTCAGGATGCGGAGGCTTCGCCCATCGTGCGTCTGGGCCTGTACGAAGTCGAAGCTCCAGACGTGATTGCGGCGAAGCGGCCGTAGTCGCACGCACGAGCCGTCGTTCAGCCAGAGGCGGCTGCGGGGTCTATGTCGGCTGGGGACCTTCAGCCCCTCGCGACGCCAGATGCGCTGAACCCGATCCTTGCCCACCTGCCAGCCATCTGCCTGCAGCAGCGCGGTGACGCGGCGGTAGCCATAGCGTCCGTACTCGGACGCCAGGGCAATGACGGCGCGGGTCAGATCATCCTCGTCGGCCAGCACGGTCGGCACGTAGCGTTGCGTGCCGCGGTGCTGGCCGACGATCCGGCAAGCGTGACGTTCCGAGAGGCCGTACTTCTCCCGAATGCCGTCGACCGCCTGCCGGCGTCGCTCGGGGGCTACAAGTTTCCCGAGGCGACGTCCGCCAGCACCTGCTTCTCCAGGGATAGGTCAGCCACAAGCCGCCGCAAGCGAGCGTTCTCGCGCTCTAGGTCCTTCATCTTCCTGGCTTGATCGACCTGCAGGCCGCCGAACTCCTTGCGCCAGCGGTAATAGCTCTGCTCGGAGATCTCCGCCTCCTTGCACGCCAACGCCAAACTCTTGCCCTGAGCTGTCTGCACCTCGATCTGGCGCAGCTTCAAAACGACCTGCTCCGCGCTCGTCTTCTGTCCTCGCCGCATGTCCGACTCCTTCGGTCCTGGCTGATCCTCTCAATCAGCCCGGTCCAAAGCCAGCCGGTCAGGTCACGCTGCGAGGCGGTCAGCGACACGAGATCGATCGTGACCACGCCCGCCTTCGAGTAGCGCCCGGGCTGGCTGCTCTGCTCGCGCCAGGTGCGGGCGGCGCCGTGTAGCACCACGTGCGCTCGAACCTACAGGAGTTTGTCCAGAGTGATAGGTAGATCCCGAACGTGTTTCCCCGTCGCGTTGAAGATTGCGTTCGCTACGCCGGCCGCGACACCGATTAGCGCGCCGGCTTGCGGCCCGCCTTCAGTGGGGCCGGTGGCGCGGCCACCCACAAGACCAAGCTGATCCACGACTGGCTGCTGAAGCGCCCGCGCTGACATCCTGACTGGACCTCGGTCATGGTCATGTTCTTGCCGCCCATCTGCATGGCGTTGCGGCCGCGGAATGAGGTCGGCGCCAGCAGGTAGCGCACGCTCGCGTGCGCCGAGTTCTTGCCCTCGCAAGCTGTGTCGAAGGTGAGCTCGTTCCCGTCCTGGTGGACGTTCGAGACGGGGCAACGGGCCAGCGGGTTGTTATCGCTCAGTACCGCGATGCCGTGGTTGTTGCCGTTGGCCTCCGGGGTGAGGCAGAGCCGGGCCACCTTCTTGCCGGTTATCTCATCCAGATGGGGCAGTTCGAGCTTCACCTCGACCTCGTAGGCACCCCCTTCCAGCACGATGGGTTCAGCCGCGACGGCCGGTCCCGCGAGCAACGCGGCCAAGCAGCAGCCAACTCGGATCGACGGCATCGGAGATCTCCCGTTTCGCGGAAGGAGAGCACGGTCGAACCGCGGAGGCACTCCGTTTCTTGCTCTCGTATCCACCAGCGCCTGGCCGCCCCCATACCGGGCCAGCCTTTGACATCGCCCTGGATCCCTGCCGGCAGGCTGGGCCAGAGGATGCGCTTTACCGGAAGCACGGTGTCCAGGCGGACGGCCAGACCGTCGAGGAGAAATGAACCTTCACGCGTCTGCCACGTCGGAGCAGGGCCCGCGAGGCGAGATGCAGCCCGAGGCCCACGAGCCCGAGGAAGAAACAGCGCTGGAAGACCGGCTCGCTGATCCGGCCGCGCACCCAACCGCCAAGCCTCATGCCGAGGAGCGTGGGAACGAGCGCCAGGGCCGACACCCAGGCGACGCCGACGCTCAGAACGCCGCCCGAGGCCAGCGGGATGGTGAGCGCGATGGTGGAGACCGTGAACGAGAGCCCGGGCGCCTGGATCAGGTCCTCCCGCCCGAAGCCTGTTCGCTACGGACTCGATCCGCGGTCATGGGAGAACTCTGCCGCATCGGTGAAACCGACGAAGCCCTATCGCGGCCGGACCGGGGCTTTTCTCTATATCGGAGGGCAGCGGAGAAAAGAAAAAAAGCGGCGCGCCCCATGAGGAGCGGCCGCATCCATGACTGGCCAGAAACAGGAGGCCGGAGGAATCGAAGCGTTTTCGATGCCGACCAGGACCATGGATCAAGTCTGTCGCAAACATGCCTCCTGCATCTGGGGACCGCCTGCGGCGCTAGGCTGCCGCAGGTGGATTCGGTCAGTTCGGCAGGGCGAAGACGGTCAACTGGCCGCCAAGATTGGTGTACTGGGACAGGGCCGCGTAGCCACCCACCGCGCCGAGGCCGGCGTTCGGGTCGGTAAGACCGGCCGCGAGGCCGATGCCCGCCCAGCCGCCCACGCCCGAGAGCACCGCGATGTGCTGCTTACCCTTGTGCGTGTAGGTCATCACGTTACCGATGACGCCCGAGGCGGTCTTGAACTTGTACAGTTCCTTTCCGGTCTTCGAGTCGACCGCCTTCAGGTAACCTTCCAGCGTGCCGTAAAAGACCACATCACCGGCGGTGGCGAGCGCACCCGACCACACCGAGAACTGCTCGGGGTTGGACCACTTGATCTTACCCGAAATGTTGTCCCAGGCGATGAAGTTGCCCATGCCGCCGTGGCCACCGGGAGCCGGATACATCGAGAGGGTCGCACCGACGTAGGGCTGGCCCGGGGTGTAGGACACCTTGAAGGGCTCGTAGTCCATGCAGACGTGGTTGGTCGGCACGTAGAACAGCTGCGTCTTGGGCGAGAAAGCCGCCGGCTGCTGGTCCTTGGTGCCGAGTGCGGCCGGGCAGATGCCTTTCGAGTTCACGTCCTCGCCGTTCTGGTCGGTCGAGTATTTCGATACGACCAGCGGCCGGCCATAGTTCTTCGAACCCTTGTCGAGGTCAACCTTGGTGGCCCAGTTCACCACCGGATCGAACTTCTCAGCCACCAGGACCTCTCCGGTCGCCCGGTCGAGGGTGTAGGCGAAGCCGTTGCGGTCGAAGTGCGTCAGCAGCGGACGGTCCTTGCCGTCGACCTTTTGGTCGGTGAGGATCATTTCGTTGATGCCGTCGTAGTCCCACTCGTCGTGCGGAGTCATCTGGTAGATCCACTTCGCTTGCCCGGTGTCCGGGTTACGCGCGAAGATCGCCATCGTCCACTTGTTGTCGCCTGGGCGTTGCTTCGGGTTCCAGGTCGAGGGATTGGCAGTACCAGTAGTAAAAAAGGTCCAGCTTGGGATCGTAGGAGTACCAACCCCACGTCGCCCCGCCACCAGTCTTCCACTGATCGCCTTCCCAGGTCTTCAGCGAGGAGTCCTTGCCGATCGGCTTGCCGAGCGAGGTGGTTTTCTCGGGATCGACCAGCATCTCGTTGTCAGGACCAACACTGTAGGCGCGCCAGACCTGCTTGCCGCTCTTGGCATCGTAGGCGGTCATGTGCCCACGGATGCCGTACTCGGCTCCCGAGATGCCGACGATGATCTTGTCCTTCACCGGAAGCACGGTGGCCGTGTTGGTCTCGCCAACCTTTGAGTCGCCATTCTTCACCGACCAATTGACCTTGCCAGTCTTGGCGTCGAGCGAGACGAGGGTGGTGTCGGCCTGGTGCAGGATGACCGCCCCGTCGGCGTAGGCCAGGCCACGGTTGACCGTGTCGCAGCACATCACCGGGATCACGGACGGATCCTGCTTGGGCTCGTACTTCCAGAGGATCTTCGCCTCATTGTTCAGGTCGAGCGCGTAGACGATGTTCGGGAAGGGTGTGTGGACGTACATGATGTCACCCACGACCAGCGGCGAGCCTTCGTGGCCGCGCAGCACGCCGGTAGAGAAGGTCCAGGCCACCTGGAGGTTCTTCACGTTCGATGCGTTGATCTGGTCGAGCTTCGAGTAGCGCGTGTTGGCGTAGTCGAGCGTTTGAAGCACCTGCTGATTAGGGTCCTGAATGCGCTTCAGAACGTCTTCGTTGGCAAGTGCCCCAGTCGTGCCCAAAGCGAGCATCAGACCGAGGAGATGAGCCTGTCGCATGGATTTCCTCCGCGTGCCGTCCTGGTGCCCTCTGCGGGTCGGGTTGGATCGGCGCTCGTGAAGTTATGGAAATCCTAAGAGGCGGCGTAGGGCAGATTCCCCGCGTAGGTCTGGGCATTTTGCCCGAGATGAGCGGCCATGCCTTGCCAGTATCGACAGAACGGCGCCTGCTATCCCTGGGAGGAACGCGGATGAGCCTGTTAGTCGGTTTGGTCCTGCGCGTCATGGCCGTCGTCGCCCTGTGCGTGGCCGGCGCGACAGCCTGGATGGTGCTCGAAGTCCACCGGGGCATCCATGATGAGGCCGTCGGCTCCGCCGACCGGGTGGTGCGGGAGGCGCAGGAACTGGCCTGGCGCGAGCTGACCTGGCGCGGCAGTGCCGGCCGCTACGCCAAGTACGCCTTCCCGGACTGGCGGAGCTCGCACACGCTCCGCTTCATCAGTCCCGGCAACTGCGTAGCGCTGACCTGGGAGGGTGAGGCCACACAGACCCAGTGCAGCGGGCTTGAGACCGCCGGCGGACCGGCCCCGGCCTGGTTCGAGGCCCTGCACCGGCGCCTACTCGGACAGAGCGTGCCTGTTCGACGGTCGATTACCCTGAACAGGAGGGAAGCCGGCACCGTCATCGCAACGCCGGACCCCGGCGCGATGGTACGCCAGGTCTGGCGGCAGGTGCGCGTCCTGGTCGGCACCGCTTTCGCGATGGCGGTCTGCATCGGGCTACTGGCAACGGTGGTGATCGGCCTGACGCTGCGCCCGGCGGCGCTGATCACACGCGTCCTGGCCAGGCTGGAGCATGGTGACCTTGCTGCACGGCTGCCGCGTCTCCGCTCCGGCGGATTTGACCGGATCGCCGGAGCCGTCAACGCGCTCGGGCACGGACTTGAGCGTAGCACCGCGGAGCGCAAGGCCCTGACCCAGCGCCTGTTCCAGGTCCAGGAGGAGGAGCGCCGGGCGCTCGCCCGCGAGCTGCACGACGAGTTCGGGCAGTGCCTGACCGCGACTGGCGCGCTCGCAGCTGCGATCCAGGCTGGAGCAGCGGACCGGCCGGACCTGCACGAGGATGCCCAGGCTATCTCGCGCATCACCCGGCAGATGATGCAGACGCTGCGCGAGGCCTTGGCGCACCTTCGACCACCGGACCTTGACGAGTTCGGTTTGCAGCGGGCCCTGCAACGGCTCGTCGCCACATGGCAGCGACGCGAGACACCCGCCTTCAGGCTCGCGGTCGATGACGACCTCTCTGGCGTGCCGGGGCCGGTCGCGCTTAGCGTCTACCGCGTCGTCCAGGAGTGCCTCACGAACGCGGTGCGCCACGGCCGACCAACGGAGATCAACGTGCAACTCGGCGTTTCCGCCGATGCGGTCGTCGTCGTCGTGCGCGACGATGGCGGCGGCGTCCCGGCAGACACAGACGGGGCGGAGGGGCACGGCCTCCTCGGCATGCGCGAGCGCGTCGAGGCCCTCGGGGGCCGGCTGTGGATCGGCTCAGCCCGAAACGGCCTTCGCATCGAGGCGGTCATCCCCATCGCCAGGCATGTCCTGGACGGTTCCGTCCCGATCTCGGCCTTGCCGGCGCATCGGGCGTCGGTCGACCGGGATGAAACCTCCCTAAGCTTAGGGCGCGTCGCGGCGTGAGCGAGGTCACAATCCTGCTCGTCGACGACCACCCGGTCGTCCGCGAGGGCTACCGCCGCCTCCTCGAACGGCAGGCGGGCTTCCGGGTGGTCGCCGAGGCGGAGACGGCCGCGGAAGCATACCGCCTCTTTCGCGAGACGGCACCAAGCGTCGTCGTCATGGATCTGAGCCTCGGCGGCCCCAGCGGGCTTGAGGCGATTCGCAACATCCGGCAGTGGGACGGGCAGGCCCGCATCCTAGTCTTCACGATGCACCAAGGGTCGGCCTTCGCCCTCAAGGCGTTCGAGGCGGGCGCCGCCGGCTACGTCACGAAAAGCAGCGCGCCCTCTGAGCTCGTCGCCGCGGTGACCGCGGTGGCGCGAGGCCGGCAGGCGGTCAGCGCCGACATCGCCCAGGAGCTCGCGGCCGAGCGGCTCGCAGGCAAGAACTCGCCGCTGGACGACCTTGCCCCTCGTGAGATGGAGATCCTGCGCCTCGTGGCCTCTGGCATGGCGACGGAAGCTATCGCTAAGGCACTCCATCTCAGCCCAAAGACCGTCCAGAACTATCATTACGGCATCAAGGCTAAGCTTGGAGCTAGAAACGACGCGCATCTAGTCTGGTTGGCGATCGGTGCGGGTTTACTAGGCGCAGGTTTCAGAGCTGAGCCATAAGTGTGAGCTACGTCCAAGGAGTAAGTCAGCGGATTTTTGCTGTCCCGTCACGAATTTGGCCGATGAGGAAGGCCTCGGCCCGCCGCCACGCCTCGTCGGTATCGCCGCGGAAGTTGAGATCGCGCGAGAAGACATCGCGGCCAGTGCGGGCATCCACCAGCCGGGCCCAGAGCTGCAGGATCAGCGTACTGCTCTTGTGCACGACGCCGACGAGAACCAACTCGGCTCCCTGCGCCCGTGACGCCCGCAGCAGGCATTGAGCGTCACCGGTGGGGCAGTCCTTCAGCAGGAGTTCGGCGGGCAGCAGCGTCGCTTGGTATCGTCCCGAGCGAGTGAGGTCGGACGCCAGATCCTCGGCAAGGCGCTGCATCCGTTCCGCATGTTGCTTCGACTGGTCCGTCGGCTCGCCCGAGGTGTCGAGGAGCTTGATCGGCAAAACTGCCAACCGGACCGGCTGCGCTTCCGCCACATCGGCCTGGCACAGCCCGAGTGTCATCAGGTGAAGCGCGAGCGCGCCGACCCACATAGATCGGCACGCATTCGAGACCCAAGCCTCCGCGATGGGCCTTATCTGCGCGCGGCTGTCGATTGGGTTCAGGCGCGGGCGATTCACAGGGATCAGGCGGCACATGATGACTGTGCCTCGTAGAGCGCCTTGAACTCCGGGATCCCGAAGGTCGCTACGACCCGGTGGTGCTCGTCGAGGATCTCGTAGACGGGGCCGTCGATATCGCGGTTCGTGAAGTAGACGATCACGTCTTGGTCGCCGCCGCCTTCCGTATGGGGCTCGCCTCCGGCTTTACCCGCGACATAGCTCCCGACCGGTCGAACCTCTTTCAGCTCCCCGTCAGGCCGGTAGATCCGCAACTCGCCCTGGAGAACGAGGGTCCGGTAAGACGCCGCGTGTCGATGCAGCGCGATCCGCTCGTTCGCCGCAAACTTGAACAGCAGGTCAACGATCCGGGCATCCTCATCGACACTCAGGATATGATAGGCGGCGTGATCGAAGCCTTCGACCGTCCGCCAGACGATGTTGCGGTCATCGAATGCGAGCGTTGCCATGACGTGCTCCTGATGGGTCCTGTCCTTGCCGACGCGCAGGACGCCTGAGAACGTCCCACCGCGAGTGTGCCCCGCGAGCAGATCCAGGCTTACGCGGATCGCGGCGGACGCCCTTGCCATTCGGTGCCAACACACCGACCCTGCAGTAGGGGGACGCTTATGCCGGCACACGGCCTGACCCGGGCACGCACCATGGGACCGATCGCCGAGGCCATCACCGCGGCGGGCGGCTCGGTCGCGCGGGTGTTCGGCCGGGCTGAGATACCGCTGACGCTCCTCGACACGCCCGACCGCCTGATCCTGCTGCGTGACCAACTCCGGCTCGTCGATGCGGCGATCCGAGAGATCGGCGACCCGGCCCTCCCAGCCCAGCTCTCGATGCGCACCGGGATCACCGGACTGGGACCTATCGGCCAACAGGTTCAGTCTGCCGACACGCTCGGGGCGGCCATCGCACGAGTCGAAATCGTCACCCCGCTCCTCCTTCAGACCGCGACCTGGACAGGACTGCGCCGACAGGATCGGAGCGCGTTCTACGGCTACGCCGTGGCCGAGCGGATAGACAGCGGGCGTCAGGCGAACGAGATCCTCGCGCTTGGCTACCTGCTCGGCACGGTACGCCATTTCCTCGGCCCCGCATGGCGGCCGGAGCGAGCCGTAGTGACGGGCGCGCATTTGGCGGAACGTCCCGAGATCGAGGCAATGCTCGGCTGCGAGATAGTTCTAGGGGCTCGGGCCGGCCTGGTCTTTCCCGCCAACCATCTCGATGCCGAGAACCCGAAACGCTTGGATCCGACCCAGGCGCATGCGGGTGAGGACGAGCCGATCGGCGAGGACTTTGCGGCCTGCGTTGCACACCTGATCGAACTCGGGGTGGATGGGGGCCGTCCCACCATCGATGGCATTGCCGGCCGTCTCGGCTTCTCACGCAGGACGCTGCAGCGCCGCCTGGAGGAGACCGGTAGGCGGTATGCCGACCTTCAGCGCAGCGTGCTGATCCGACGGGCGAAGGCGCTCCTGTCAGACGAAGCGCAGTCGATTGGTCGGATCGGACTCGAACTCGGCTATGCGGATGCGGCCCATTTCAGCCGGGCCTTCCTGCACTGGACGGGTACGACCCCAAGCGATTGGCGTCGCCGTACTCACATGCAGCTTCGTCCGCTCCCCACCGTTTAATTAGCAAGCACGCAAACCTTACAAGTTTCAGAGGATGATAAATCTTCGGACACTGTTGGCAAAGTCGATGGCTATGCGGCGAGAGCGCTGAAGCGTGAGGTGTGCGCCGAAGCCAGGGGTCTGTGCCCGAACTGACCTGACCGGTATTTTGGACCGGGCCAGTTGCGAGGCTACTGCATGGTGTTGGCCATGGGTAGCCGGAAGGCCAGATCCGAGAAGCTGACAGGCGCGGGCGGCCGGCAGCCCAGCGACGAATGCGGCCGGACACGGTTGTAGGTGTTCTGCCATAGGCCAATTACGACCTGTGCTTCTCTCAGCGAGTAGAAGATCTCCTGGCGTAGGCACTCATCGCGCAGCTTGCCGTTGAAGCTCTCGCAATACCCGTTCTCCCACGGCGAGCCCGGGGCGATGTACTGGATCTGAGGGCCTGTCTTGGCGACCCATTTGCGGAGTGCCTTGGCGATCATCTCAGGACCATTGTCGCACCGGATATGCTCCGGGATGCCGTGCAGGCACATCGCGTCGGCCAGCGCCTCGATCACACCAAGGCTGTTGATGCGCCGCGCCACCTTCAACGCCAGGCACGTCCGGCTATGCTCGTCGATCAGCGTCAGAATGCGCAGGCTTCGCCCGTCGTGCGTCTGGGCCCGCACGAAGTCGAAGCTCCAGACGTGATTGCGGTGGAGCGGTCGTAGCCGCACGCACGAACCGTCGTTCAGCCACAAGCGGCTGCGGGGTCTCTGTCGGCTAGGGACCTTCAGCCCCTCGCGACGCCAGATGCGCTGAACCCGATCCTTGCCGACCTGCCAGCCGTCTGCTTGCAGCAGCGCGGTGACACGGCGGTAGCCGTAGCGCCCGTACTCAGACGCCAGGGCAACGATGGCGCGGGTCAGCTCATCCTCGTCGGCCGGCACGGTCGGCACGTAGCGTTGTGTGCCGCGGTGCTGGCCGACGATCCGGCAGGCGTGACGCTCGGACAGACCATACTTCTCCCGGATCCCGTCCACTGCCTGCCGGCGTCGCTCGGGGGCTACAAGTTTCCCGAGGCGACGTCCGCCAGCACCTGCTTCTCCAGGGATAGGTCAGCCACGAGCCGGCGCAACCGAGCGTTCTCGCGCTCAAGATCCTTCATCTTCCTGGCTTGATCGACCTGCAGGCCGCCGTACTCCTTGCGCCAGCGGTAATAGCTCTGCTCGGAGATCTCCGCCTCCTTGCACGCCAGCGCCAAGCTCTTGCCCTGGGCTGTCTGCACCTCGATCTGGCGCAGCTTCAGCACCACCTGCTCCGCGCTCGTCTTCTGACCTCGCCGCATGTCCGACTCCTTCAGTTCCGGCTGATCCTCTCAATCAGCCCGGTCCAAAGCCAGCCGGTCAGGTCATTCGTACCACAATACCTCCAAAAACCTGAGTTCCTGAAGACCAGGCGCAAGATGCTGCCGGAGGTAATGGAACGGAACCCGTCCAGCACGCAGTTGGAACGCTTTGTCGGTGTTCGTAGCGACGCAGGCTATCTTTTCAGCCGGAATCTCGGAAGCATGATCAACCTCACCGACAAGCGGATCCTGCTGATCGGATGCGGCACAATCGGAGGCTTCCTCGCGCAGCAACTCGCGCAGTGCGGTGCCGGCGCGGGACAAGGTTATCTATCCCTTGTCGATTCCGACGTTCTAAGTACGGGCAATCTCGGCAGGCACCTCCTAGGAGTGCCTTATCTCGGACGGAATAAGGCGGAGGCCTGCGCGGAGTTTCTACTCGAGCAGCTCCCTCCCCTGGCCATAGAGAGCTATGCTGGCAATGTGCTCACGCAGAAGCTGTCCTGGGACCGCTATGATCTTGTAATCGACGCAACGGGCGAGGAGGCTCTGTCGCTTGCCCTGAATGAGCACGCGGTCCAAAGCCGCCCTTCCTCCCCGCCCCATCTTTTCGTCTGGTTGTTGGGCAATGGTGCGATCGCTCAGTGCCTCATGACTGGCGAGCCTGAGCGCGCTTGCCTGAAGTGCCTCAAGCCCGAACTCGCAGGTCCTCCTCGCTACAGGGCTCTACGGCCAGGTAGCAGCCTTGAAACCATCTCCAACCTGGGCTGCGGCGACGCCGAGTACATCCCATTCCCAGTGTCGCGTTCGGTGGCGGCGGCAGCGCTGGCCTGCGAACTCACCATCGACTGGGTCAACGGCAATGCCGGCAACCGGTTTCGCTCACTTACGCTCGATAGTCGCCGGGCATTTCAGGTGCAGAACGGCAGTCCAACATATCTAAACGCATGCCCTGCCTGCGGAGTTAGATCGTGATCCTGGGGACGGCGGAAGGCTTCGTCCAGATTGATCCCAAAGTGGAAGCTGCGATCGGCATATTCCTGACGGAACAGGAAATCCTGCTTGAGGCGGGCGGGATTCTGATTGGCAATTATCGTGGGCCGCACGTAGTGGTCGGCACGTGCACGACGCCCCTACCCGGCGACTGCCGACGGAACAATCTGTTCGACCGGCGGGACGCTGGACATCAGGCGGCAGCGCTAGGCGCCTGGGAGCGGAGCGAAGGGACAGACACCTTTGTTGGCGAATGGCACACGCATCCGGTGGATCACCCTAATCCGTCGGAACTGGATCTACGAACATGGCATGATCTTCTGAGACGAACCTCTGCGTCGCTCGTCTTCCTGATTGTCGGGCGGCGGTCACTTTGGTGCGGCATCGGGCACGATGGATGCGTTCGCCGTCTGACGACTTGTTGGTCGTGCACCTGACGGACCCTATCTTATGCCGTCTGTTCAACGCCAAAATGCCTTGGTCCGCCACCTAGCTGAAGATCCTACCTTCCCTGGTATAGGCTATGCGACCGCGAGCCGCCTTCAGGTGGCGCTGGGCGACGATCTCTCGCGTGTCCTGGGTGAGGGCGACGTGCCGCGCCTCGCTCAGGTGATCGGCATAGAGCGGGCTGAAGTTCTCGTTGAGGCATGGCGTGATCGCCAAGCCGAGAACGACATCGTCGTCTGGCTGGCCGAGAATGACTTTGAAGGCAGGCTTGCCCGCAGGGTCGTCGCGCTCTGGGGCGCAGACGCCGCCATTCGTCTGCGCGAAGATCCCTGGCCGATGATGGCTGTCGCGAACTTCGCCGCGGTTGACGCGGCGGCTCGAAGACTCGGCCTTCCGCTGGATGCGGAGACCCGATCGGTCGCCGCCGTCGAGGCCGTGCTGTACCGCCGCCTGGACGAGCACCACACCCGGACGCGACGGCAGGAAGTCGAGAGGCGGGTCGCGAGCCTCCTCTCGTGCCCCAGCCGACAGGCCGCCGAAGCCGTCTCGAACGCTATCGCGTCGGGAGCAGCGGTCGTCAGCGGGGCCGGTCTCCAGCCCGCCGGTGCGGCCATGATGGAGGCGTTCGTGGCCGACGCCGTCGCCACCATGATGGAAGGGCAGGGGAGCGAGGATCTGATAGCTCGAGACGTGAGGCCTGCAGATGTGGACGTGTGGCTCGACCGGGCAGCGGCTGCCTCGGATGTCGAACTCGGAGAGGACCAGCGTGCAGCCGTCCATCTTGCGCTGACCAGCCGGTTCGGACTTGTCGTCGGCGGAGCGGGAGTCGGCAAGACGACAGCCCTGAAGGCGGTCGTAGCCACGTCGGAGCACTTCGGACGCGCGGTCCACCTGATGGCGCTCGCCGGGCGCGCCGCAGTCAGGATGAGCGAAGCGACCGGCAGGAAGGCATCGACGATCGCGGCGTTTCTGAAGGCCGTGGAAGTGCATCAGCTCGTCGTCGGGCCCGAGGCCTTGGTCGTGGTCGACGAGTGCTCGATGCTCGATCTTCCGACCCTCTATCGGATCCTGCGGGCGATGCCGTCGAGCGGGCGCCTCCTGCTGGTGGGAGATCCAGCGCAGCTTCCGCCGATCGGCTTCGGCCTTACGCTCCACTCGCTCGTGCAGGTCGCGGCTGTACCGAAGGTCGAGCTGCGGACGATCAGGCGCCAGGCCGCGGCTTCCGGTATCCCTGTGGCGGCCGCCGCGGTCCGCGAAGGCAGGCTTCCCAACCTTGGCCCCTTCGAACCGCACGCCGGCGGCGTCTCCTTGATCGAATGCCGTCCGGACGAGGTGGCCGAGCGCGTGGTCGACGCCGTCGCCGAGCTCGGAGGTGTCGAGGCTGTGCGGATCCTCTCGCCCCTGAAGGCAGGCCCCAGCGGCACCGTCGCCATGAACGCCTACTTCCACCGGATCATGTCGTCGGGACGCCGGGCAGCCGGGCTCGGCCGGTTCGTCGCCGGCGAGCCGGTGGTCTTCCTACGAAACGACTACCGCCGGGACCTTCGCAATGGCAGCCTGGGCAAGGTGATGGCTGTCGAGGCGGAGGGATCCGTCCTCGCGGACTTCGACGGGTCAGAGCAGCACCTGTCGGGCCGCGACCTCGAGGATCTCGACCACGCCTACGCCATCACCGTTCACAAGGCCCAGGGCTCCGGTTTCGGCACGGTTGTAGTTCCGATCGTCGCATCGAAGCTGCTCGATCGATCGTTGATCTACACGGCCATCACACGAGCGATCGATCGCGTGGTTCTCGTCGGCAGCACCGATGTGCTGAGTTCAGCTGTGGAAAAGTTGCCTTTTTCCATGCGCCGCGAGGTAGGGCTGACCGACGCCTTAAGCCTGTGTCTGATCCGAGAACAGTGCCGCTTGTAGACGGTCGCAGCTACCTTCCGCCGAATTCCGAGAGCAGCGACAACGAGTAACACACACAGTCGCTGTGCACAGTGGGGTTTCAGTTTCTAGGTTTCTGATCAAGGACGGTTTTGTGAAGGGTCGGCGCGGACAGCGCCGGCCCTTTTTCGGTATCGAGTTACGCCTCGTCTGCCAGCCGGGTGACGTCACCGCGGATCGGGGCGACGGATACGGAAAGCCGTGACAGCCGGCACCGATGCGGAACGCGCTTCTTCGCGCCTGCGATCGCTCGGAATCTCGGCACCAGAGGCTAACGCGGGCCGGAACAGTGACTTCGGCTCCGCCATCTCCCGACGATGTCCATCGGTGGAAAAGCTGGCGCGGCCGAGCACTGGCGCTCTTGTAACGGCCGTTCCCGGTGGCGGCTTCGAAATCCTGCACCATAATCGTTTCGCGCCGGGTCGGCGGAAGGAGCAGCCAAGGATCCATGCTGAACACAGCGTCGAACGCGCCCGTCGCGGAGGAGCGCCCCCTGGAAAAGGCGCTCGGCCATCAGGTCCGCCTGCTGCGGCGGGAGCGTGACCTGTCGGTGGCCGACCTCGGCAGCGCGGCCGGCATCTCACCGGGCATGATCTCCAAGATCGAGAACGGTGCGATCTCGCCCTCGCTCGCTTCGATCAACGCGATCGCCTCGGCCCTCAACGTGCCGATCACCGCCCTCTTCGCCGCCTTCGAGGAGACCCGTGACTGCAGCTACGTGAAGCGCGGCCAGGGCGTGCCGATCGAGCGGCGCGGCACCAAGGTCGGGCATCTCTACGAGTTGCTCGGCGCCGGCATCCGCGGCGACGTCGTGGTGGAGCCCTATCTCATCACCCTGCAGGACGAGGCCGAGGCCTATACGAGCTTCCGCCATGTCGGCACGGAATTCATTTACATGCTGACCGGCGAGGTGATCTATCACCACTCGGGCCAGGACTATCACTTGGCGCCCGGCGACGCGCTGATGTTCGATTCGAACGGCCTGCACGGCCCGGCCAAGCTCATCAAGACGCCGATGACCTATCTCTCCGTCATCGTCTATCCGCGGACGTGAGGGCGCCGCGCGATAACGATCCGTTCACCATAAGCTGCAAGGCATCGTGCGACGGAGCGGGAGAGTGATGCGATGACGGCCGGTCGGCAGCGGGTGCGCGGCGCTCTCCTCGCCTTTTCCGGCCTCCTCGGCAGCCCCGTCTTCGCGGCCGACCTGCCGGTGTTCGAGCCCGGTCCGCCCGTGGGAGCGCCCTCGGCCCCGCGCTTCTTCCCACGAGGCGACGGGGATGCCGAGGGCGACCGGCCGCCCCGCGCCCTGCCCCGTCGTCTTGTCGGTTGCGCCCCGCGCATCGTGCCGGTGCCGACCAACGCGCCGTACGACCCGAGCTATGTCGGCTCGGAATACGGGCTGGGTAAGCCGAGCTATTACGGCTTCCGCCCCGGTCCCGGCTACGACGACCCGTTCGACCGACCCCTGCGCTATTGCCCGTGACGCGGCTCGCCCCGCTGGCATCCGGCGGCGGGGGCGCTTACCTCTGCGGCGCGTTTCCCTGCACCGAGCCGTCCCATGTCCGATACGACCCTCCGCTTCGACACCCTTGAGGCTCTGCGTGCGCAGGTCGATGCGTGGCGGAAGGGCGGCGACCGGATCGTGCTGGTGCCGACCATGGGCGCGCTGCATGCGGGCCATCTCGCCCTGGTGGCGCATGCCAAGGCGATCGGCCGCCGGGCCATCGTCAGCATCTTCGTGAACCCGACCCAGTTCGGCCCGAACGAAGACTTTTCGCGCTACCCGCGCGACACCGAGACCGATCTCGCGCTGCTCGCCCAGGCCGGCGCCGATGCGGCCTGGCTCCCCTCCGTCGAGACCATGTACCCGACGGGCTTCTCCACCCGCATCGAGCCCGGCCCCGCGGCGGAGGGCCTGTGCGGCACGGTCCGGCCCGGCCATTTCGCTGGCGTCGCCACCGTCGTGACCAAGCTCATCAACCAAGTGCGGCCCGACATCGCTCTGTTCGGCGAGAAGGACTTTCAGCAGTTGCAGGTGATCCGCTCGGTCATCCGCGACCTCGACCTGGCCGTGACGATCGAGGGGGTGCCAACCCTGCGCGAGGCGGACGGCCTCGCGCTCTCCTCGCGCAACCGCTACCTCGATCCGCGTGAGCGGCAAATCGCGCCGCGCCTGCACGCGGTGCTGGCCGACATCGCCGAGGGCCTCGCCCGCGGCGCCGAGGCGGCCCCGCTCGTCACCGACGGCATCGCGGCGCTGGAGGCGGCGGGGTTCGGCCCGGTGCAGTATCTCGAGGTGCGCGACGCGCACACGCTCCAGCCCGTGGCACGGGCCGAGCGAGAGGCGCGGGTGCTGGTGGCGGCCTATCTCGGCAAGACGCGGCTCATCGACAACATCGCGGTGGTGCCGGCCTGAAGCTCGCCCGCTGCGGATCAGACCGATCCGGGCGATCTCCGTCGGGATGGCGGGGGTTTGAGCCACGCGGTCCCCGCAGGCCACCGGCAAGTCAGGCGCCTGTCCGGCCACGAAAGAGACCCCTCAAGCAGGTGCAGGCTTCGAAACGGTGACGACCACCGCCGGCGGCATTTGATTGCTCTTACACAATGCACATCAATACATATTTGAAACATACTTCATGAACTGCAGAGTTAGTTCGTAGATCTGGAAAAGTTATAAAAGATATCGTTTGATTTATACACGAAACCATCAAATGACGGGCCGGACTCCATCAGAGAAGAGACCGGGCCGATGCGGATTTCGTGCGTCCTCGTACAGCGCCGCCGCACCGCAGCTACGCTGTTGTTGCTGCTTTCGACCACGAGTCTCATGGCCTCCGGCCGCGATGCTCGGGCTCAGGAGCATGGGGCCGACGTCACGCTCGACGAACTCACCGTGACCGGCGACGGCGCCGCCGCGGTCGGCTACCAGCCGCGGCGCAGCAGCTTCGGGACCGGCACCGAGACGCCGCTGCTCGACACCCCGGCCAACATCGCCGTCGTCTCCCAGGCCGTCCTGCGCGACCAGCGGGTGCTCAGCCTGGACGAGGCCCTTCGCAACGTCAGCGGCATCGCCCAGACCAACAGCCTCGGCGGCACGCAGGAGGGCGTGGTCCGCCGCGGGTTCGGAACCACCCGCGACAGCTCGATCCTGCGGGACGGACGCCGCACGGTTCTCCAGCAGAACTTCAGCCACAGCCTCGAGCGGGTCGAAGTGCTCAAGGGACCGGCCTCGCTCCTCTACGGCATCTCGGAGCCCGGCGGCCTGATCAACCTCGTGTCGAAACGGCCGCTCTTCACGCGGCAGAACAGCCTCGACGTCACGGCGACGAGTTTTGGCGGCGCGATCATCCAGCCGGATCTGACCGGCCCGATCGAGGGAACCAACCTCGCCTACCGGATCGTCGGCGACGTGCAGGATTACGATTACTGGCGCAACTTCGGCACGATCCGCCGCCAGGTCGCGGCGCCCTCGCTGACATGGCGGGGCGACGCCACCACCGTCACGGTCGGCTACGAGTTCGCCCACTACAACATCCCGTTCGACCGGGGCACGACCTTCGATCCCCGCACTGGCCGTCCCCTGCGGGTTCCGCGGGAGCGGCGCTTCGACGAGGCCGTGAGCCGGGTCGAGGCGATGAGCCATCTCGGCAGCCTCGATCTCGAACACCGCTTCGACGACGACTGGAAGGTGAATGCCGGCTTCAGCGCCAGCAATCTGACCTACGACGACAACCAGATTCGCCCGACCTCCTACAATCCGGCCACCGGCCTGCTCACCCGCCGGGCCGACGCGAGCCGCGGCGCCGATTTCAACGCCCAGGTCGCCCGCGTGGATCTGGTCGGCCGGTTCGAGGCGCTGGGCCTGCGCCACGACCTGCTGCTCGGTGCGATGCACGAGCGGGTCGATTACTATCGCCGGGAGAGCTACCGCGGCGCCAACCAGGGCGGCTTCAATGTCTTCAATCCCGTCTACGGCCGGCTCGGCGCCTCCGACCGGCTGTCGCTTCCGGCAAGCAACAATCGCGACCGCCTCATCAACACGAGCCTCTACCTTCAGGACTCGATCCATCTGACCGATGGGCTCATCCTCGTGGCCGGGGCGAGCGCTCAGTTCTACGATCAGCTCGCCTATGCCGGGGTCCCGGCCGTCGCCTCGACGGATATCGACGGGATCAAGCCGCTGCCGCGCGCGGGCCTCGTCTACCGGATCGCCCCTCACCTCTCGGTCTACGGCAGCTACACCCAGTCCTTCCGCCCGAACGTGACCGACCTCGACCGCACCGGTCCGCTCCTGCCGGAGGAAGGCGACGCGTACGAGGTCGGCATCAAGGCCGAGTTGGGGGCCGGCTTGCTCGTGACCGGCGCGGTCTTCGACACCGAGAAGACCAACGTGCTCGTCACCCAGGTGGTGAACGGCACCCGCACGGCAACCACCGCCGGCAAGGCGCGCTCGCGCGGCTTCGAACTCGACGTGGGCGGGGCAGATCGCACCAGACTGGTCGGTGATCGCGAGCTACGGGTTCACCGACGCCATGGTCACCGAGGATCCGACGCTGGCCGGAAACCGGCTGCTCAACACGCCGAGGACGACCGCGTCGCTCTTCCTCACGCATCAGGCCGGGCTCGTGGCCCCGGCCACGACCCTGGGCTCGGTGCAGCTCGGCGACGGCTTCCTCGAACTGGGATGGGGCTCGCGCTACGTCGGGGAGCGGCCGGGCGACGCGGCCAACAGCTTCACGCTGCCCGATTACGTCGTGTGCGATGCCTTCCTGAGCTACCGCACCAGCGTGAACGGCCTTCCGGCCGCGCTTCAGCTCAACCTCAAGAACGTCCTCGACGAGACCTATTACCCGTCCTCGGGCGCCAGCAACGTGCTGGTGGCGGTGGGCGAACCCTTCCAGGCGCTCATGACGGCCCGGGTCTCATGGTGAGGCTCGGGCTCAGGGATGGCTCGGAAGGACCGGGCCGTCCCCAACGGTAGAGCATCGGGCCGGTCAGGCGGCCCGCAGCGGCCCCGTGCGCTCGTGGAAGTCCGGGCCGTTGCTGGTCTTGGCCACGAAGCCGGCGCGGATCACGAAATCGCCGAAGTGCTCGCCGGGCTGCCGGTCCTTGGCATAGGCGGCGAAGAGCGGGTCCAGGGTGCCCTTGATCTCGGAGGCGGTGACGTCCTCGCGGTAGAGCTTGCTCAGCCGGGAGCCATCGAAGGCGGCGCCGAGATAGAGGTGGTAGCGCTCGGGGCCGCGGCCGACGAGGCCGATTTCCGAGATGAAGGGCCGGGCGCAGCCGTTGGGGCAGCCGGTCGAGCGGATGGTGATCGGCTCGTCCTGCAGCCCGTGGCGGGCAAGGCTCTCCTCCAGCTCGGACAGGAGATCGGGCAGGTAGCGCTCGCTCTCCGCCAGCGCCAGACCGCAGGTCGGCAGGGCGACACAGGCCATGGAGTTGCGGCGCAGCGCCGAAGCCCCGCGGGTCAGGCCAGTACTCATCGACCAGCGCGTCGATCTCGGCGCGCTTGCCCGCGGGCACGTTGGCGATGATGACGTTCTGGTTGCCGGTGAGGCGGAAATCGCCCTCGTGCACCTCCGCGATGCGGCGCAGGCCCGAGAGGAACTGCGGCCCCCCCTCGATGTCCTTGATCCGGCCCGACGGCACGTAGAGCGTGAGGTGGTGGCGCCCGTCGTCGCCCTCGACCCAGCCGTAGCGGTCGCCGTTGCCGTCGAAGGTGAAGGGCTTCGGGGCGCCGAGCTTCTTGCCGATCCGCTTCTCGACCTCGGCCCGGAACGCGTCGAGGCCGAAGCGCTCGATCGTGTACTTGAGCCGGGCGTTCTTGCGGTTCTTGCGGTTGCCCCAGTCACGCTGGACCGTCATCACGGCTTCCGCCGCCTTCAGCGCATCCTCGGGCTGCACGAAGCCGAGGACATCCGCCGTGCGCGGAAACGTGTCGGTCTCGCCATGGGTCATGCCCATGCCGCCGCCGACGGTGACGTTCCAGCCGGTGACCCGATTCTTCTTGTCGAGGATGGCGATGAAGCCGAGGTCGTGGGCGAAGATGTCGACCTCGTTGGAGGGCGGCACCGCGACCACGGTCTTGAACTTCCGCGGCAGGTAGGTCTTGCCGTAGACCGGCTCGATCTCGGCCGCGTCCTCGCCGCCGACCACGCGCTCGCCGTCGAGCCAGATCTCGCGCCACGCGCCGGTCTTCGGCAGCAGGGTGTCGGAGATGTCCTTGGCGAGCTGGAGCGCGATCTTGTGGGCGCCGGCCTGGGCCGGGTTGGTCGCGGCCATGACGTTGCGGTTCACGTCGCCGCAGGCGGCGATGGTGTCGAGCAGCGCCGAGTCGATCGCCGCCATGGTGCGCTTGAGGTTCGACTTGATGACGCCGTGATACTGGAACGTCTGCCGGGTCGTCGCCCGCAGGGCGCTGCCGGCATAGGTCGTGGCGATGTTGTCGAGGATCAGCCACTGCTTGGGCGTCACGACGCCGCCCGCGATGCGCAGGCGGATCATGAAGCTATAGGCCTTCTCGAGCTTCTTCTTGGTGCGCTCCGCCCGGATGTCCCGGTCGTCCTGCATGTACATGCCGTGGAACTTGACGAGCTGGCCGTCATCCTCGGAGATCGCGCCGGTGGCGTGCTTGAGGAGCCCGTCGGCGAGCCCGCCGCGCAGGTATCCGCTGGCAATCTTCAGGTGCTCGTTATGGGCGAGCCCGGCGGCCCGCGCGGCCTCGGCTTCCGTGATCGGAAGCTCGGTCGGCGGCGTCTCGTAGCGGCGCGCGCCGATGCCGGGCGCGTCCACGGCGGGGCCGTCTGGGGTTTCGATCGGCTTGTGGTCGTCCATGGCGGTGATCCGATATCTTCGACCCCCCCTCTGCGGGGGAGGGTGCCTCGCCGATGCGAGGCGGGAGAGGGGAGCGACGGTGCAGCTTGGCCGCGCCCGCCGCGAAATCTCCGGAAGCCGGGTTCCCCTCACCCGACCCCCTCCGGGGGCCACCCTCTCCCGCAGAGGGGAGAGGGCTTACGGCATGCTCTCAGTAAACGTCCTGCTGGTAGCGCCGGGCGCGCTCCAGCGAAGCGACATGTGCTTCGGCGTCGGCGCTGCTGAGGCCCTTCACGCTCTCGAAGGCGCGCACCACGGCGGCACGCACGTCCTTGGCCATGTTCTTGGCATCGCCGCAGACGTAGAAATGGGCGCCGCCGTCGAGCCATTCCACCACCTCGGCGGCATGTGCGTCGATCCGATCCTGCACGTAGATCTTCTCCGGCTGGTCGCGGGAGAAGGCGACGTCGATCTTGGCCAGCGAGCCGTCCTCCAGCGCGTCCTGCCATTCGAGCTGGTACAGGAAGTCGTGGGTGAAGTGGCGGTCGCCGAAGAACAGCCAGGAGCGGCCGGGGGCCTCGGTGGCGCGGCGCTCCTGCACGAAGGCGCGGAACGGCGCGACGCCGGTGCCGGGGCCGACCATGATGATGTCGGTCGACGGGTCGGAGGGCAGGCGGAAATGCTTGTTCGGCTTCACCCGAACCCGCAGCTTGGCGCCGTTCTTGATGCGGTCGGCGACATGCACCGAGGCGACGCCGGCGCGGGCGCGACCGTGGGTCTCGTAGCGCACGGCGGCGATGGTGAGATGCACCTCGTCGCCGACTTCCTTGCGCGACGAGGCAATGGAATAGGCCCGCGGCGGCAGCGGCCGGGTCACGGTGTTGAGGTGCTCGGCCGTCAGCGTGGTGGGGAAGCGCTCGATCAGGTCGATCAGGTGCCGCCCCTCGATCCAGGCCTTGACCTCACCGCTCTCGACGAACTTCTGGGCGTCAGCGTGCCCGGTCGCCTTGGCGAAGCGCTCGACCGTCGTCGGCGAGAGCGTGGTGATGTCGCGCTCGGCGAGCAGCGCCTTGCGCAGTCCCTCGTCACCCGAGAGCCCGGTCGCGCGCAAAATCTCGTCCACGAGCTGCGGGTCGTTCTCCGGGAAGATTTCCAGCGAATCGCCGGGCTCGTAGGCCGGTGCACCGTCCTCGAATTCGAGGGCGAGGTGGATCGTCTCCTTGTCGGAGCGCGAGGAGTTGAGGTTCACGTGGTCGATCACCTCGACCACGGCCGGCTCGCGGCTGACCTCGCCGTCCTCGTCCTCGGCTCCGGCGCGGAAATCGACCGCCACGACGTTGTCGGCCGGCGCTTCCGCCGGCGCCAGCGCCTTCAGCGTCCCCTTGATCCACTCGGCGGCCGGCTTCTCGAAATCGAGATCGAGATCGGCGCGATCGTAGGCACGCTTGGCGCCGAGCGCCTCGAAGCGCGCGTCGAGCGCCTTCCCGATCGCGCAGAACTCCGCGTAGCTGGTGTCGCCCAGCGCCAGCACGCCGAAGGCGAGGCCGTCGAGGCGCGGCGCGGCATCGGACATCAACTCGCCATAGGCACGCACCGCGCGGGCGGGCGGCTCGCCCTCGCCCCAGGTCGCGGCGATGGCGATGAGCTTGCCGGCCTTCGGCAGGGTGGCCAGATCGAGATCGGCGAAATCCACGACCTTCGGCTTGAAGCCCTGCTTGCGCGCGAGCTTGCTCACATCGCCCGCGAGCTTTTCGGAATTGCCCGATTCGGACGCGAACAGGATCGTCAGCGGCTCGGCCGCCTTCGGGGGTGCGGCCGGCGCGGCGGCCGCGGTCGCGGGCTGGCCGGCGGCCGCATCGAGACCGGCGAGGAAGCCCGTCAGCCACGCGCGCTGGATCGGCGTCGCCGCGCCGAGCGCCGCGTCGAGATGGGCCCGCTCCTGATCGCCGAAGGGAGCCGTGCGGGGGAGAAGTGCTTGCCTGGACATTGTGGGTGCCATGTCGTCCGCCGGAGCGCCGCTGTCAACGTCGAAACGTCCGTTTTAAAGAACGCCCCGCAGAGAGAAGAGATTATTCGCTGTTGCGCTGCAAAAAGGAAGTTTATTCTCCGACCACCGCCAACCGCGGCTCGGCCCGTCCCCGCGGGGGCGGCGCCGGCAACGGCAGGGCGGTCGTCGACTTCACCTTCTCCATCGCGAAGCGCGAGGTCACGTTCTTGAGAGGCAGGGTCGCGATCAGGTTCTTATAGAACGTGTCGTAGGCCGCCATGTCGGCCACGACGACGCGGAGCATGTAATCGACGTCGCCGGCCATGCGGTAGAATTCGAGCACCTCCGGCATCGCCGCGATCCGGTCGGCGAATTGCTCCAGCCAGTCCTTGGAATGGTCGGCGGTCTCGATGGAGACGAAAACGGTGAGGCCGAGCCCCAGCTTCACAGGGTCGAGCACGGCCACGCGCCGGTCGATCACGCCGTCGGCTTCAAGGCGCTGAATCCGCTTCCAGCACGGGGTCTGCGACAGCCCGACCTGCTCGCCAATGGCGGCGATGGAGAGCGTGGCGTCCTTCTGCAGGAGCGCGAGGATCTTCAGGTCGATCGAGTCCAAGGGGGCCTCTCCGGAGTTTGTGGCGAGGATGGTCTCACGAGGGCGTCACCCGAAAAGCCGGGCGACGCGCCCGATCGGGCGCCTCGTTGAGAAGATTCTTTTCTAATTGGGCAACAATCCGCCGCGGCGGCCGTTGCAGGCTCGTTCGCGGCGCAGCGGAGGATTGCGTGCGCGGAAGCACCGCAAGGGCACCGGCGCCTTGACAGCGTTCGTTATAGCGAACATTTCAGAGCTCCGACAAGCAGGCAATCCGATTTTACGCACATGACCGCTGCTCTCGTCCGAGCGGCCGGGGACCTCGCCGAAGCCATGGCGGGGCTGGACCTCCGGGGGCGCATCCGCCTCGTCGAGGACCGCATCCCGGGCCGGCTCGTCTTCACCACCAGCCTCGGCATCGAGGATCAGGCGCTCACGCACGCGCTCGCCCTGAACAAGGGCCGCACCGAGATCGTGACGCTCGATACCGGCCGGCTCTACCCCGAGACCTACGACGTCTGGACCGAGACGGAGGCCGCCTACGGCATCCGCATTCGCGCCTATGCGCCGGAGCGGGTGGCCGAGGAGGAGTTCGTCGCGCGCGAAGGCATCAACGGCTTCCGCCATTCGGTGGCCGCGCGGCAGGCCTGCTGCGGCTTCCGCAAGGTCGAGCCGCTGGGCCGGGCGCTCACCGGCGCGGCGGCGTGGTTCACGGGGCTGCGCGCCGGGCAATCCGCCAACCGCGCGGACACGCCGCTGGCGGAGGCCGACGAGGGCCGCGGGCTGATCAAGGTCAACCCGCTCGCCGACTGGACGCGCGCCGACGTCGATCGCTTCGTGCGCGACAACTTCATTCCCTACAACGCCCTGCACGACCGCGGCTTCCCCTCGATCGGCTGCGCGCCCTGCACCCGCGCCGTCAAGGTCGGCGAGGACGAGCGAGCCGGCCGTTGGTGGTGGGAGCAGGAATCCAAGAAAGAGTGCGGCCTGCACCTGCACAGGCCGGAAGGTGACGTGGCGCCCGGACAGGAGGCCGCCGCCTTCGAGGAGCCGGCCAGCGCCGCGACCTCACGCGAACACAGAAAGGAACTGGTCTGATGAGCGCTGCCGTCGCCGCGCCCGCGCGCACCCGCCTGACGCATCTCCAGCGTCTCGAGGCCGAGAGCATCCACATCTTCCGGGAGGCGGTCGCCGAGGCCGAGAACCCGGTGATGCTCTACTCGATCGGCAAGGATTCGTCGGTGCTGCTGCACCTGGCGCTCAAGGCCTTCGCGCCGGGGCGCCTGCCGTTCCCCCTGATGCACATCGACACGACCTGGAAGTTCCGCGAGATGATCGCCTTCCGCGATCGGCGCGCCAAGGAGCTTGGGCTCGAACTCATCGTGCACACGAATCAGGACGGGCTCGCCAAGGGCGTCGGCCCGGTGAGCCACGGCTCGGAAGTGCACACCGACGTGATGAAGACGCAGGCCCTGCGGCAGGCGCTCGACAAGTACAAGTACGACGTGGCCTTCGGCGGTGCCCGCCGGGACGAGGAGGCCAGCCGCGCCAAGGAGCGCATCGTGAGCCTGCGCAACGGCCAGCACCGCTGGGACCCGAAGCGCCAGCGCGCCGAGCCGTGGCACCTCTACAATTTCAAGAAGCGGCGCGGCGAGAGTTTTCGCGTGTTCCCGCTGTCCAACTGGACCGAACTGGATATCTGGCTCTACATCGAGCAGGAAAACATTCCGATCGTTCCGCTCTACTTCGCCGCCGAGCGCCCGGTGGTGGAGCGCGACGGCCAGCTCATCATGGTCGATGACGAGCGCTTTCCGCTGGAGCCGGGCGAGACCCCGCAACAGCGGCAGGTCCGGTTCCGCACGCTCGGCTGCTACCCGCTGACCGGCGCGGTCGAGAGCCCGGCCGCGACCCTGCCAGAGATCATCGGCGAGACGCTGGCCGCCCGCACCTCGGAGCGCCAGGGCCGGGTCATCGACAAGGACGGCGCCGGCGCCATGGAGCGCAAGAAGCAGGAGGGCTATTTCTGATGACCATCCATCAGTCTCCGGAAGCGTTCGGCTACGACGCCTTCCTGCGTCAGCACCAGAACAAGGAAGTCCTGCGCTTCATCACCTGCGGCTCGGTCGATGACGGCAAGTCCACCCTGATCGGGCGGCTCCTGCACGACACCAAGCAGATCTTCGACGATCAGGTGACGGCGCTCCAGCGCGATTCGCGCAAGCACGGCACGCAAGGCGGCGAGGTCGATCTCGCCCTTCTGGTCGACGGGCTTCAGGCCGAGCGCGAGCAGGGCATCACCATCGATGTCGCCTACCGCTTCTTCTCGACCGACCGGCGCTCCTTCATCGTCGCCGACACCCCCGGCCACGAGCAGTACACCCGCAACATGGCGACCGGCGCCTCGACCGCCGACCTCGCCGTGATCCTGGTGGACGCCCGCCACGGCCTGACCCGCCAGAGCCGGCGCCACGCGCTGCTGGTCTCGCTGCTCGGCATCCGCCGCGTCGCGCTCGCCATCAACAAGATGGACCTCGTCGGCTGGTCGCAGGACAAGTTCGAGGCGATCGTCTCCGGCTTCCAGGCCTTTGCCGCGCCGCTGAACTTCACCGAGGTGCGGGCGATCCCGCTCTCGGCCAAGAACGGCGACAACGTCGTGCTGCCGGGCACCGCCGCGACCTGGTACACGGACGTTCCGCTGCTGCGCTACCTTGAGGAAGTGCCGGTGAAGTCGGAGGAGCGCGCCGCCGCCTTCCGCATGCCGGTGCAGTGGGTGAACCGTCCGAATTCCGATTTCCGCGGCTTCTCGGGGCTGATCGCCTCGGGCTCCATCGCGCCGGGCGATGCCGTTACCGTCGCGCCTTCCGGCAAGACCTCGACGATCGCCCGCATCTTCACCGCCGACGGCGATCTGGAGCGGGCGAGCGAGGGCCAGTCGGTGACGCTGGTGCTGGCCGACGAAGTCGATGCCTCGCGCGGCGCGGTGATCGCGACCTCGGACGCACCGTTGACGCTGACCGATAGCCTCGACGTGCGCCTGTTCTGGGCCGCCGAATCCGATCTCGTCCCTGGGGCCAACCTGTGGGCGAAGGTCGGCACGCAGACCGTCAACGCGGTGGTGAAGGCGGTGCACCGCCGGATCGATCCGGAGACGGGACAGGCCGGTCCGGCCGACAAGCTCGCGGTCAACGACATCGGCGACGTGACGCTGACCCTCGACCGGCAGATCGCGGTCGATGCCTATGCCGAGAACCGCGACACCGGCAGCCTGATCCTGATCGACCGCGAGACCACCGATACAGCCGCGCTCGGCCTCGTCCAGACGGTCGTTGCGTCGAGCAAGGTCGCTCCGGCGCCGACCGCGTCTGTGACGGCTTCGGCGGAGCCCGCACGTAGCGGCGGTTTGCTGGCCGGCCTCAAGCGGCTGTTCGGCGGATAAGACCCTCACGGCAAAACCCCTCTCCCCTATGCGGGAGAGGGTTTGGCGCCCGGCGTCCGCCCCGCTAGAACCACCCCATGACCTCCGCCCCCGAACCGGCCGCCGACGTGTACGAGGGCCGGGACGGCTGGCTGTTCCTGATTCGCGGCAACAACCGGGTGCTGGAACAATATGGCCGGCCGGGCGTCTCGCGGCGGGTGCTGTGGCGCTGGCGACGGATCATCGAGACCCGCATGCGGCGCTGCGCCCGGCTCGGCGCCACCTATTTCCACGCCCTCGCCCCGGAAAAGCTCACCATCTATCCGGAATTAGCCGAGGGGCTCGCCTTCGATTCGGCCCGCGCCCCGGCGCTCCGCCTCGCCCGCTGGCTCACCGGCTCGCCGGGCGTCCGCGCCTGGGTCGATCTCACCGGCGCCTTCCGCGCGGCGAAGGACGGCCCGCCGCTCTACCTGCGCACCGATACCCACTGGACGCATCAAGGCTGCACGCTCGCCTACCGCACGATCCTGGCGCGGATGGGCGTTCCCCCGCGCGAGGACATCGAGGCCCGGCGCGAGCGCACCGCCCTCCCCTTCACGGGCGATCTCGGCCTCAAGTTCATGCCCCACCGTTCGGAATCGGCGGAAGGCAGCGCGATCGCGAGCGAGGCCCGGCGCATCCATGCCAACGGCCTGCTCTTGGAGATGGAAGCGCTCGGGCGCGGCGGCGACGCCCATCTCGGCGCGCATGCGGTGTTCCGCAACGACGATCCAGGGGCCGATCCGCGCCGCCTCGTGATCTTCGGCGATTCCTACGCGCAGCACACCCCCCACAGCCCGGTCGCGACGCTCACCGCGCTCTTCGCCGACACCTTTCGCGAGGTGCATTTCCTGTGGTCGACGGGGATCGACTGGCACTATCTCGACGCCGTCCGCCCCGATTTCGTCCTCGGCGAGATGGCCGAGCGCTTCGTGATCGACCTGCCGCCACAGGGCATCCGCATTGAGCGGCTCGCGGAACTGGCCCGCGAGCGCAAGCTGATGGGCGAGATCACGGCAGCGGATTCGCGCTCACCCGCACCGCCTCCGCCTGACGCGCCCGCATCCGCGCCTGAAGCCGCTGACGCCGCGCCGCGATGACCGTGCCGTTGATCTCACCGCCGAACAGGAACATCGCCGCGAGCCAATAGAGGAACACGAGGAAGATCATCGCCGTGGCGAGGCCCCCGTAGGTCGACGCGTAGGCGTTCGAGAAGCGGTCGAGATAGTAGCCGAAGCCGAGGCCGGCGAGGAACCACAGGCACAGCGTCACGACGATGCCCGGCAGCACCGACAGCACCGGCCGGCGCCCGGCCGCGACGAATTTATGCGCGATTACCAGCACCAGCGCGATCAGGAAGGCGGTGACGCCGATGCGGCCGATGGCGACGGTGAGCGCCAGCGGCTCCAGCCCCGGCGCGACGAAGACGAGCTGGCGCCAGATCAGCGGCCCGAGCACCACGAGCAGTGCGAAGGCCAGCATCGCGAGGGCGCCGCAGACGACGTAGCCGATCGATTCGAGCCGGGTGAGCCACCACGGCCGCGCCTCGCGGATGCCGTAGGCGCGGTTGAGCCCGACCCGCAGCGACTCGACCCCCGACGACGAGAAGTAGAGCGCTAGCAGCGCGCCGAGGGTCAGAACGCCGCCGCGCTGCTCGGTGAGCAGGCGGTGCACCTCGCCGACAATGGGTTTGGCCACCTCCCGCGGCACCGCGTCGAAGATCAGCGTGCCGGCCTCGTCCGCCAGCGACTTGCTGCCGATCAGGCCGGCCAGCGCCGCGAGCAGAATCAGGAACGGAAACAGCGAGGTCAGCATCGACAGCGCGATGTGGCTGGCGATCGCCCAGCCATCATGGGCGACGAAGCGCTGCGCGGCGATGCCCGTCACGTCGAGGATCTTCTTGAATCGGCTCAAGGGAGGAGATGGCTTCTTCGGCTGAGTCGAGGCGGGCCGCTCCATACGGGCCAATGGGTGGTGCGCGTCAATCTCGGGCGCGAGCCAAGCATGGCCGCCCTCAGGTTTCTCCGATTGCCATGAGGTCGGTTGCGTGCTGCCTGCCGGGCGCCATGTCGAGCCTTCTCTCCAGCCTGATCCCGGCCGCCTTCGTCTTGATCTGGGCGAGCGGCTTCGTCGCCGCCCGCTACGTGGCGCCCTATGCCGAACCGCTGGCCTTCGTCGCCTTGCGGCTGGCCCTGGTCGCGCTCGTTCTGGCCGGCATCGCCAGCGTCCTGCGCGCCCGCTGGCCGCGCAATGCCGCCGGCTGGCGCGACGGGATGGTCGCGGGCGTGCTGATGCAAGGCATCTACGTCGCCGGGGTGTTCTGGTCGGTGCATCGCGGCCTACCTGCCGGCATCGCCGCGCTGGTCGGCAGCCTCCAGCCGCTCCTCACCGCGGCCGCCTCGCAGCCGCTGCTCGGCGAGCGGGTCGCGCCCCGACGCTGGGCCGGCATCGGGCTCGGCTTCCTCGGCGCGGGGCTGGTGCTCGCGCCGAAGCTCGGGGCGGTCGATGCCGCCGGCATCCCGCTGGAGGCGCTCGCGGTGTGCCTCGCCGCGATGCTGGCGATGACCGCGGGCACGCTGTGGCAGAAGCGCAGGGGCGCGGGCGCCGACCTCGTCACCAATGCCTGCCTGCAATTCATTGGCGGCACCGCCTTCGCGATCCCGCTCGCTCTGATCGCCGGAGAGACGCATCTGAGCCCGAGCCTGCCGCTCGGCCTCGGCATGGCGTGGTCGGTCCTCGTCAACTCCGTCGGCGGCATCCTGCTGCTGCTGGCGCTGATCCGGCGCGGCGCGGTGGCCGGCGTCGCTTCGCTGCTCTTCCTCGTGCCGCCGGTTTCGGCGGCGATCGCCTACGTGATGTTCGGCGAGGCGCTGACCCCGGTGCAGATCGCCGGCATGGTGGTGGTGGCCGCCGGAGTCGGCTTGGCGAGCGGACCCCAGACACGCGCAACACGGTGAACTGTATGATGAATTCAGCCTAAAGACGGGGGATGCGGCGATGAGAAACCACTATTGTGCCGGCGATCGGGCCTATAAAGGAAGCATCTAACCGGTTTCCTGAGAACCGCGCTCCGTCACGCCAGCCACTTCGGCGCGGAGCGCCTGAGAAGAGAGTCGCACATGGCCGCTTCCCCCGCCGTCCAGCCCGCCAACGACCCGACCGATTTCGTCGCCCTGGCCAAGGACGCCGCCGCGGGCGCCAAGGCCCTCGTCGCCGAGGCGACCGCCCGCGTGAAGGCGCGGGTGACGGGCCCCGAGGGCAAGCTCGACGCGGGCGCGCTGGAGCGCGAGCAGCACGCCGCCCACGGCCTGTCCTGGCTCGCCACCTACGGCGAAGCGGTGCGCGAACTCGCCGATTACGCCGAGCGGCTCCAGGGCGAGGGCAGCTTCGGCGAGACCGAGGCGCTGCTCGTGAAGATCGGCGTCGGCGAATATCTCGACCAGATGTTCGGCGGCATCCCGATGAGCCAGGGCGAGATGGTCCGCCCGACCGCGCTCGGCTTCACCGCCGCCGAACTCGCTGGCCTGCGGACGCCGGCCATCGACGCCATGGTGGCCGAGGGCAACACGCCCGCCAACCGCGCCGCGCTGGTGGCCAAGATCCGCGAGGCCACGAGCGCGGGTGCGGCGACCATCGGCGCTTCGGGCCTCGACGAGGACATGGAGGCGATCCGCTCCGAGATGCGCCGCTTCGGCAAGGCCGAGGTGGTGGAGCAGGCCCACGAGTGGCACCTGAAGAACGCCTACATCCCGATGTCGATCATCGAGAAGATGGCCGAACTCGGCGTGTTCGGCCTCACCATTCCCGAGGAATACGGCGGCATGGGCATGCCGAAGGCCGCGATGTGCGTGGTCTCGGAGGAGCTGTCGCGCGCCTATATCGGCGTCGGCTCGCTCGGCACCCGCTCTGAGATCGCCGCCGAGTTGATCCTGTGCGGCGGCACCGAGGAGCAGAAGCAGCGCTTCCTGCCGGGCATCGCCAGCGGCGACATCCTGCCGACCGCCGTCTTCACCGAGCCGAACACCGGCTCCGACCTCGCGAGCTTGCGCACCAAGGCCGTCAAGGACGGCGACCAGTGGAAGATCTCGGGCAACAAGACTTGGATCACCCACCCCGTCCGCGCCGACATCATGACCGTGCTCGTGCGGACCAAGCCCGAGGAGAAGGGCCATCGCGGCCTCTCGATGCTCATCGCCGAGAAGCCCCGCGGCACGGACGAGCAGCCCTTCCCGGTCGAGGGCCTGTCGGGCGGCGAGATCGAGGTGCTCGGCTACCGCGGCATGAAGGAGTACGAACTCTCCTTCGAGGATTTCGCGGTGCCCGCCAACAACCTGCTCGGCGAGATCGAGGGCAAGGGCTTCGCCCAGCTCATGCAGACCTTCGAGTCGGCCCGCATCCAGACCGCGGCCCGTGCCATCGGCGTGGCGCAGTCGGCTCTCGATATCGGCCTGCGCTACGCCGAGGAGCGGGTGCAGTTCGGCAAGGCGCTGGTCGAGTTCCCGCGCGTGGCCGACAAGCTCGCGATGATGGCGGTGGAGATCAACATCGCCCGCCAGCTCACCTACTTCTCCGCGCGCGAGAAGGACGAGGGCAAGCGCTGCGATCTCGAGGCCGGCATGGCCAAGCTGCTCGGCGCCCGCGTCGCCTGGGCGGCGGCCGACAACGCCCTGCAGATCCACGGCGGCAACGGCTTCGCGCTGGAATACAAGATCAGCCGCGTGCTCTGCGACGCGCGCATCCTCTCGATCTTCGAGGGTGCCGCCGAGATCCAGGCCCAGGTCATCGCCCGGCGCCTGCTGGAGCAGTAGTCAAGGCACAACCCGCCCTCGATCGGCGCTATACTGGTCGAGGGCGATCCATCCTTCAGATTCGGCCTGAATAGCCGGCTCATATACTCCCCCTCAACGAATGATCGCTAGGCCGTGATCCGATCCTCTCGGAGCACGGCTTTCGCTTGCCCATCCCGACCTCAGACGCGTCCGCCGCCGCGCTGGTCCAGCACTGGCGCAGTTGCCGGTCCCGCCCCGGGGCGATGCCGGGTTACGATGCTGTCGTCCTGGGCAGGCTCGGCCGTCTGGCCGACCGCTGCGCCCTGGTCGCCACCCGCGAAGGCCGGGCCGAACGCATCCTCTGGGGTGGCACGGGATTTCGCGACTGGTTCGAGGACGAGATCCGCGACCGGCCGCTCGTGCAGATGCCCGATGAGATCCGCCGGCCGATCGAGGAGATCGGGATCGCCGCCCTGCGCACCGGCGAGCCGGCCGGGGCTCGATGCGACCGAATCACCGACGGCGTCGTCACGACCTGGAATCTCGTCGGCGTCCCGCTCGCCAACGGCAGCGGAACGCCGCTCCTCCTCGTCCACGTCGACAGCGAGGGCGTGCGCACCGAGCTGATGCAGGCGATGTTCGGCGCGACCGGCCAGGGCCTGATGGCGCTCGGCGCGATCCGTGAGGCATCGGGCGCGGTCGCGGACTTCAAGATCGTCGCCCTCAATCAGGGCGCCGCGGAGATTCTCGGGCGGCCGGTCGCGAGCCTGCAATGGCAGCGGCTGGGCGATCTCGTGCCCGTTCGGCTCGGCGTGACGCAGCGGCTGTCGGGCGTCCTGGGATGCGCCGACCGGGCGACGTTCGAACTCGCCGTGCCGCGCGCCGACCGGACGACGCTTCACCTGAAGGTGGAGGCGCAGGCCATCGGCGATCTCGTCGCCGTCGCCATGACCGATGTCGGGGACATCAAGGCGCGCGAGGCCTCGTTCCGGTTCCTGTTCGAGAGCAATCCGCTGCCGATGTGGCTGGTCGATCAGGATTCGGCCCGCTTCGTCGCCGTAAACGAGGCGGCGGTCGCCCATTACGGCTACAGCCGCGAAGCCTTCCTGGCCCGCGGCCTGCAGGACCTGTCGGAAGCCGTCGCGTTCAGTTTTGCCCGCGACGGCCGCCTGCACCGCCATCGTCGGGCCGACGGCTCGTTGATCGACGTGACGCTGTTCGAGCGCAGCCTCGCCTTCGAAGGTCGCCCGGCCGTGCTCGGCGCGGCCATCGACGTCACCGAGCAGCGCCGTGCCGAGGCGCGTATCACGCACATGGCCCACCACGATGCGCTGACGGGCCTGCCGAACCGGGCGCTGTTCACGACCCGCCTCGCGGAGGTGATCGCCGAGCACGCCCGCACCGGCGCGGGCGCCGCCCTGCTCTGCCTCGACCTCGACAAGTTCAAGCTCGTCAACGACACCCTCGGCCACCCGGCGGGCGACACCCTGCTCCGAGCGGTGGCGGACCGGATCACGGCATGCCTGTACGGGGATGATCTGGTCGCACGCCTCGGCGGTGACGAGTTCGCGGTGCTGCTGCGCACCCCCGACGCCGGGACCGTGTCCGCCGTCGCCGGCCGAATCATCGAGGCGTTGTCACATCCCGTCAGGCTCGGCGACCGGGAATGCCAGATCGGCGTGAGCGTCGGCATCGCCTGCGTGCCCGAGCACGGAACCGATTCCGATACCCTGCTGCGCCACGCCGACCTCGCTCTCTACCGGGCGAAGGCGGATGGCGGCAGCATCGCCCATTGTTTCGAGGCGGCGATGGACAGTTGGGACCGGTCCCGGCGCCGACGGGAGGCCGACCTGCACGAGGCCTTCGCCCGGGGCGATCTCGCGCTCGCCTACCAGCCGGTCGTCGGCGTCCGCTCGCGGGCGATCGTCGGGTTCGAGGCGCTGCTGCGCTGGCACCACCCGGTCGAGGGAGCGATCCCGCCGTCCGAATTCGTGCCGCTGGCCGAGGAGACGGGCCTGATCGTGCCGATCGGCGCCTGGGTCCTGCGGCAAGCCTGCGCCGAGGCGAGCCTATGGGCCGATCCGGTCCGGATCGCGGTGAACCTCTCGCCGGTGCAGTTCCGCGATCCCGCCCTCGTCGCGACGGTGCGCGAGGCGATCGCCCTTTCCGGGCTCGCCCCGCACCGGCTCGAATTGGAGGTGACCGAATCGGTGCTGCTGGCCGCGAGCGAGGCCAACGTCGCGACGCTGCATGCCCTGCGGGATCTCGGCGTACGGATCGCGATGGACGATTTCGGAACGGGCTATTGCTCGTTGAGCTACCTGCAGAAGTTTCCCTTCGACAAGATCAAGATCGACCGCTCGTTCGTAAGCCGGCTCGGCGAGGATCCGCACTCGACCGCGATCGTGCAGGCGGTGATCGGCCTCGGCGCAAGCCTCGGCATCGTCACCGTGGCCGAGGGTGTCGAGACCGAAGTCCAGTTCGCCCATCTGCGGGCCGAGGGCTGCAAGGAGGTGCAGGGCTACCTGTTCGGTCGGCCGATCCCCGCCCCGCAGGCCGTCGGGCCGATTCGGCGGGAGCCGGACGTCGCCGCGTGAGGCGGGAGGGCGGGCGGGTCGCCCGCCCGACCCCCTACTTCGTGATCTTCACCGAGACCGGATCGCTCGACGGGAAGGTCTCCTCCAGCGCCTCGTCGAGGCGCTCGTCCTTATGGTCCTTCTGGTTCTCGGCCAGCGACTTGTCGCCCTTGCCGTCCTGCTGGAAGCCTTTGGGCTTGGTCTCGTCGGTCGGCTGCTTGGTGGTCTCGGACATGGGGATCGGTCTCCGTTGTCGGGCGCGCCGCGTGTCGCAGCCTTCATGCGCACCAACGCGAGGCGGGCGTTCCTGTTGCGTCGCGGCTCACAGGCCGGCGGATGCCGCGCCGCGCAAGCCCGGCCCCTCGACCGGGCGAAGAGCGGGCGCCTCGCGCATCACGAGGCCGTAGACCTGCTCCAGCCGGTCGAGATGCGCGTCCACGCTGAGCGGCGCCGCCCAGTATCGCTCGTAGGCGCGCTCGGCCATGCGGGCGGCGAGCGCGTCGTCCGACAGCCGGGTGAGGTGGGCGGCGAGCGCGCCGGCATCGCCGGAGCGGAACCAGAACCCGTTCTCGCCGTCCTCCACCGCCTCGCGCCCGGCGCAGGCATCGGAGACGATGACCGGGCAGCCGCAGGCGAGCGCCTCGTAGACGGTGAGCGGCTGGCCCTCGTACCAGATGCTCGGGAATACCAGGGCACGAGCCCGCCGCATCAGGGCCTGCACCTCGGGCCCGGTCTTCCAGCCGAGCATCACCGCCTCGGGATAGCGCGCCCTCAGCTCCGCCGCGTTCGGGCCGTCGCCGACGAAGACCGGGCGGTGTCCGGCCCGCCGCGCCGCCTCGGCGAAGACCGGCGCGCCCTTCTCCGTCGAGATGCGGCCGACGAACAGGACCTCACTGCGGCCTTCGTGCGCGGGCGGCTGCCGCTCGACCGAGATCGGATTGTCGATCCGGTGGAACACCGTGCGCGGGGGCAGGAGCGGTGCGATCACCCGCTCTTGGAGCGCGCTGATCGTGACCACGTGGCGGAACAGGGTGGGCAGGCCGGCGATGTGTTCCAGGCCGAAATGGCGCACCACCCGCAGGAGCTTGCGCGGGTAGGAGCGCGCGTCGCAATTCGTGGTGAGGCAGGCGGCCGACATCGGGGTACGGTGGCAGATCCGGTCGGCCGGATATTCGTAGAAGCCGCCATTGGGGCAGACGAGGAAGAACTCGTGCATGGTGTAGAGGCACGGCAGGCCCGAGCGCCGGATCGCCGTGCCGATCGAGGGCGAGAGCGCCTTGGCGAAGGCGTGGACATGCACCAGCGTGTCGCGCGGATCGCACAGCGTCAGTTCCGCGGCGAGGCGGGCGGTGGCGCTACGGTTCCAGATCGCCTGCACGGCAAAAGCGAGCTTGTTCGTGGTCGAGGCGATGTCGTCCTGCCCGAGGCAGACCACCCGCGCCCCGCTCTCGGCGAGCCGGGGATCGACCGGGCCGACCGCGGCGAACACCGTAACCCGGTGGCCGCGCTGGCGCAGGCCCACGGCGGAGTCGAGGGCGACCTTGGCTTGGCCGCCATTGATATGGGCATGATCGAGAACGAGGACGACGTGCACGGCGATTCCCGCTCTCTCGCCACCTCGTGACACGCCCGATGCACGGTGTCTCACGGAGGATCGGTGTTTCGCCGACGTTTACCAGCCGGCAGTTGATCTCCCGTAAACCCTGAGCGGACACGCGCCGCGCCAGGGCGGCCGCACCGCGAGAGCATCGTTTCGTCCGGGAATCGCTTTCCGGGACGGTGCCCGCGCTTCCGGACGGGGCGCCTCCATGCACGTCGTGATCGTCGCCGAATTCGCCGCCGCGAGCGGAGGTGCTGAGAAGGTCGCGGTGGAATCCGCCCGCGGGCTGGCGGAGGCCGGCGCAACGGTGACCTACATCCAGGCGATCATCGGACCCGTCGATCCGCTGCTCGACCATCCGCGCCTGCACCGCATCGACCTCGCTCTGCCGGACGTGTGGTCGCTGCCGGCATGGCGCGGCGCGGCGTCGGGGATCTGGAACGGCGAGGCCGCCGCGCGCCTCGCGAGTGCGCTCGACAGCCTGCCGGTGCCGCCCGACTGCCTTCACCTGCACCAGTGGACCCGCGCGCTCTCGCCCGCCGTGCTGCCGGTGCTGCTCAGCCGCGGCGTTCCCCTGGTGCTGACGCTGCACGACTATGCCCTCACCTGTCCGAACGGTGTCGATTACCGCTTCGATCGGGCCGAGCCCTGCGCGCTCGTCCCGCTGTCCGGCGCCTGCCTCGCCGCCGCCTGCGATCCGAAGAGCCGGCTGCACAAGCTGGTGCGGGTCGGTCGCGCCGCTGCCCTGCGGGTCGCCGCGCGAGGGGCCGATCTCGACGTCGTCCATGTCTGCGACGGCAGCCATGCGCGGGTGGCGGGACGGTCGGGGGCCCTGCGCCTGCGCCATCACCGCATCGACAACCCGGTGCGGGTGGAGAAGCGGGCGCCGGCCATGCCGGCTTCGGGCGATGCGATCGTCTATGTCGGACGCCTGACGCCGGAGAAGGGCGCGGATCTCGTCGCCGAGGCCGCGAGGCGGGCTGGGCTGCCGGCGCTCTTCATCGGGGCCGGCCCGCTCGAAGCACGTCTGCGGGCGGAGGGCGCCGAGGTGCTCGGCTGGCGAAGCCCGGAGGCGGTCGAGGCGATCCTGCGCCGCCGCGCGCGTGCGCTCTGCGCACCCTCGCGCTGGGTCGAGACCGGGCCGCTCACCGTCTACGAGGCGCTGGCCCAGGGGATTCCCGTCGTGGCCTCGCGGCGCTCCGGTGCGGCGGAGAAGGTGGCAGACGGGGAGACCGGCTTCGTCGTCGAGCCGGAGGTGGCGGCGCTGGCCAGTGCCTTCGCGGCGCTCAAGACCGACGCGCTGACCGCCCGCCTCGGCCGGGAGGCCTATGACAGGTACTGGCAGGCCCCGCTGACGCTCGCCGCCCACGCTCTTTCCCTGCTGGCGCTGTATCGGCGGATTGGGGATGAATACAAAATGCGGCAGTGCGATATGAGCCAGGCTGCCGCCGAGCCTGCGGTTGCCCATTCCATGGGCAGCACCCTTGGCAAAGGGCGCCTTCCGACACTATAGTGCCGATCGCCGCGTCGACCCACGGGACCATTGCGTAGCCAAACCACGATTTATAACAAAAGCTTAGTTCAAAACACTCCATAGTTGGATATTGCCGGTCGATCACTCGAAACTGTCCTTGACTTTTATGTTGCACCGCAACATACGAGGTGCGGGCCGGTTAGCCGCGGGGACGCTCTGTACGCTCCCCGACACCGAATTCTCCCGGTCCGTCTGCAGGAGAGACAGATGAGCACCCAGAGCTTCGAGATCCCCGCCGAGTTCCGTGAGTTCGCCGACAAGAGCGTCGATCAGGCTCGCAACGCCTTCGGCACCTTCCTGAACGGTGCGGTGAAGACCTCCGAGCAGCTCCGGAACTCGGCCACGACCGTCCAGTCGACGCTGAACGCCGCGGTGCTCAAGAGCCTCGACCACACCAAGACCAACGCTGACGCTGCCTTCGACTACGTGCAGCGCGTCGTGCGCGCGAAGGACCCGCGCGAGGCCTTCGAGATCCAGTCCGAGTTCCTGAAGACCCAGTTCGCCGCGTTCCAGGCCCAGGCCAAGGAATACGGTGCCCTCGCTCAGAGCGCCGCCGGCCGCTAATCCGGTCCGGCTGCGGGCTCCGGCCCGTCTGAGGAGCATGAGAGGCCGAATCCGCGATGAGCGGGCTCGGCACACTCGTGCTCCGACGCTATGCTCCGTCGCAGCGCTCCGGGCTCGGCTCGGACCCGCGCTGAGGCAGAGGGTTTCGAACGAGGAGAAGGCCCATGTCGTCGAGCCGCCGCAGGGGACGCCCACCCGGAGCGTCCGCCACTACCCAGCTGCCGACCGTCACCGCGACGCCGGCCGAGGTCGCCGACGCGCTGTTGGCCGAGACGCCGGCCGACAAGGGCCCGGAGCCGGAGACGGACGAGCCTGAGACCGCCGAGATCCAGGCCGTGGTAACGGCAGAGCAACCCGCAGACGACGCTGCGGCCGAGGCCGTCGAAGCATCCGGCGAGCCGGCTCCCGCCGAGGTGCAGTCCGCTGCGGACGACCAGCCGGCTGATTCTCCCGAGGAGACGGTTACCGCCGCGTCGGAAGAGGCGCCCGCTCTGTCCGCCGAACCGGAAATCGTTGCATCCGAGGCAGCCGCAACCGTCGAGACGGCGACCGAGACGCTGACTGAGACGCTTGCCCAGACCGCGCCGCTGCCGGCGCTGGCCGAGGCCAACCCTGAGTCCAAGCCGTCCGACGACGCGCTGTCCAAGACACACAGCGTCCGCTTCGGCGCGAACTTCGCTTTCGCGCCCACCCTCGCGCCGCTCACCGAGATCAACGCGAAGCTGTTCGCCTTCGCGCGCGGCGAGGGCGAGGCGGTGCTGGCCCATTTCCAGGCGCTGGCTCAGGCCAAGTCCCCGGCGGAGGCGATTCGCCTCCAGGTCACGGAGATGCAGCGCGCCGCCGACGCCTCGTTGAGCTGCTTCAGCGAGATCGTCCGCAGCGCCAACCGCCTGCACGACACCGCCCGCCGGCACTGAAACGAGCACCGGTCGGGACACGAGATCGGGGCAGTCGCCATCGGGCGGCTGCCCCTTTTTCGTCAGTCCGCTTCGCCGGTCCCCCTGGCGGCCATCCGGGGGTGAAAAGCGCCCGGCATCCCGACTCCCGGATGCGCCCGAGCAGAGCCGGAGCCGACCGAGGACAAGGCCTCCCCTGGGGCGGCGCCGGCGTTGAGGCTGGGTCTGACAGCAATGCGGTTGCCATCGCGGACGGCCGACGCCGCATGACGCGGATGCGGCGAGCCCCTCGCGCGCTGCGGTCCCACGGTCTACATAGCCCCCCCGCTCCAGCGACCTTCGGAGACCTCGCATGCCCTCCTCGCCGCTCCTGCCGGCCTGCCTCGTATCCGTGCTTCTCACCGCCGCGCCCGCGAGCGCGCAGATGGCGAACACGCCCGGAAAGCCCGCCGCGGAGAAGGCCTCTCCGGACAAGGCGGTGCCCCTGTCGAAGGGCGAGATCCAGCTCTCCTTCGCTCCCGTGGTGAAGCGGGCGGCGCCCTCCGTGGTCAACGTCTATGCCTCCCATGTCGAGAAGCGCTCCGCACGCTCCAACGCCATGGAGGAGTTCATGCGCCGCTTCTTCGGCGAGGATCGTCCTGGCCGTGGCCCCAGCGGCCTGCCCGGCGAGCGGGCGCAGCGCTCCCTGGGCTCGGGCGTGATCGTCGATGGCTCGGGCCTCGTCATCACCAACAACCACGTCATCGAGAACATGAACGAGGTGAAGGTGGCGCTCGCCGACAAGCGCGAGTTCGAGGCGCAGATCGTGCTGCGCGACCCCCGCACCGACCTCGCCGTGCTCAAGATCAAGGGCCCGGCCGACATCGCCTCGATGCCGATCGGCGATTCCGACCACTTGGAGGTCGGCGATTTCGTGATGGCGATCGGCAACCCGTTCGGTGTCGGGCAGACCGTGACGCAGGGCATCGTCTCGGCGCTCGCCCGCACCCAGGTCGGATCGTCGGACTACCAGTTCTTCATCCAGACCGATGCGGCGATCAATCCGGGCAATTCCGGCGGCGCGCTGGTGGACCTGAAGGGGCATCTCGTCGGCATCAACACCGCGATCTATTCGCAGTCCGGCGGCAGCCACGGCATCGGCTTCGCCATTCCCGCGAGCATGGTCCGCGCCGTGGTGGAGACCGCCAAGAGCGGCGGCAGCCTCGTGCGCCGGCCCTGGCTCGGGGCGCGGGTGCAGGGCGTAACCCCGGATATCGCCGAGAGCGTCGGGCTCGACCGGCCGACCGGTGTGCTGGTGGCGAGCATGCAGGCCAAGAGCCCGGCCGAGGAAGCCGGCCTCAAGCGCGGCGACGTGATCCTCACGGTCGATGGACAGACCGTCGAAGATCCGGAAGCCTTCGGCTACCGCTACGCCCTCAAGGGCATTTCCGGCACGGCCGATTTCGGCATCCTGCGCGGCACCAAGCGGCAGACGGTGCAGATCAAGCTCGGACCGGCGCCGGAGACGCGGCCCCGCGACAGCCTCAAGGTCCGCACCCGCACGCCGTTCGCGGGCGCGACCTTCGTCAACACCTCGCCCGCGGTGGGCGAGGAGCTTCAGGCGGACCTGCCGGACGAGGGCGTGGCGGTGACCACCGTCGAAGACGGCTCGCTCGCCGGCCGGGCGGGCTTCCGCAAGGGTGACGTGATCGTGGCGATCAACGGCATGCCCATCGCCTCGACCAAGGATCTAGAGCGGGTGACGCAGCGCAATCTCGGCCTGTGGGAGGTCGCGATCAACCGCGGCGGCGAGGTTCTGACCTCGGTGTTCGGCGGGTAGGCCCCCGGCTTCCACCCGAGCATCTCCTTCGGAGCCGCGACAAGCGCCTCTCCGCCTCTGCGGGTGCGGAGAGCGCGAGGCCGGGTGCGCTGGCGCTCATTCACAGGCGCGTTCCGGCCCTAAGGTCGCCTCAGGCTGGCGGGCCGAATGTTCCGTTTCCGATGTTTCGTCGATCATGCGCGACGCAATCCGGTAACCGTACGAGGCAATCCGCTGGCAACCGGGGGTCGGTAGAACCGCCCCACACGAGAGCCGAAGGCTCCGGTCTGGAGGGGCGGACATCATGCGGGACCTGATCAAGATTGCGGCGGCCGGAACGGTGATGGCAGCCTATGCCCTTCTCGCGCCGTCCCTCGTCGAAGCGGTGCCGAGCCCGGCCGGCTCGGCCAAGGCCTTCACCCAGCGCCTGCCACAAGCGGGCGGTATGGTTCCGGTGAGTGCCCGGATCGACGATGGAGCGCCGGTTCCGGGGCAGTTCGTGGTGACCCGCCGGCCGCTTCTGGTCGGCATCTCGGCGGGCCAAGCCTCCCGATGACCACCGCGGACACATCGCTGCTCGCGGCGGCATTCGTGCTCGGCCTCGGAGCGGCCGTTCTCCTCAACGCCCTGCTGACCTGAGTAACTTTATCGGGCCCCGGCGGGCGTCGCGGAGGCGCCTCAGGCGGCCACGCTGGCCAGGGCGTGGCGGTTGCCGTTCAGGCCCGCGCAGAGATCGTCGATCTCGGTCACGTCGAGGGCCTCGCCGCTGCTGGCGGCGATGGTGTCGATCAGGTCGTCCTTGCGAGGGTCGAACGGGTGGCCCTGCATCCGGTAGAATTGATAGTAGCGCAACGCCGCCAGAAGCGTGTCGCGTTCGCGGGCGGTCACGTTGAGGTTCTGCGTGGTCATGGGCTTCCCCTTGGCTTGCAACGAACGCCGAGGCGAGACCGCGCGAGACTCGCCTAGCTTGACCGTTGTAGCCGCTGAGTCGCAGCCCCGTCTATGACATCTGGGGGGATGGCGCGGAGCGCAGCCCGTCCCGGTGATCGACCGGCGCGGCCCCTGCCCTCCCCGTCTCGGGCGAGACGTTCGGCAGGGCGGCCGCGTCGAGCCCGTAATAATCTTCCAAAATCCGCGGGTAGACGGTCGGCCGGAACGGCTCGCGGGCGGCCCAGAGCGCGTCGATGGGAAGCGCGAGCAGGGCCGCGTTCAGCCGCTGCGGGTCGTCGGCCAGGGCCGGGTCGAGGCGATGCCCCGCCCCGCTCGCGTGCAGCCGCTCGGCCTGGGCGCCGAGATCGAACACCACCGGCGGCACCCCCGCCGCCAGGGCCAGCGAGAGCGTGTAGCAGTAGGTCTCCGGCGAGATCGAGGGAAACAGAACGAGGTCGGGATCGAGCCGGGCGATCTCGGTCATCGCCGCCGCGTCGCCACCGTAGGGACCGGTCTCGCGCACGCCCGCCGCCTCCATCGCCCGCGGCTCGGCCGAGTAGCCGATGATCGTGAACGCGATCGGCAGTTGCCGCAGTCTCGCATCGAGGGCGAGGTTGTGGACGACGTCGTAGCCCTTGTGCGCGCCGATCGATCCGATCACCGCGACCCGCAGCGGCCCCTCCCGACGCTGGCGCGCCTTGAGTTCGACGCCGGCCAGCGTCTCCTCGTGCGGGCGCACCGCGATGCGGTCGAGGTGCAGCGTGCTGCCGATTCGATCCGCGAGATCGGCCGAGGGGGCGAACACCGTCCGGGCACGGTCGAGGAACCCGGCCCAGTCCCGCCGCCGCTCAGCGGGATCGGGCAGCACGATCCCGTCGGCGTCGCGATCGAGGCGGATGCAGTCGCGGCAGACGGCGGGTTCCGCCAACCCGCAATAGACGCCGTCGGACCGCACGAGGTTGTTGCGGTGGCAGACCGAGGCGTAGTCGTGCAGCGTCACGTCGTAGCCGGTGCCGGCCTCCTCGATCAGCTGCATCGCCGCGCGGGTCGAGGGGGCATCGAGCCCCGCCAGCGAGTGCACATGCACCATTGCCGGGGCGAGCCAACCGATCAGCTCGGCGAGGAGATCCGCATCCCGGTCGAGGGAGAGCGGATCGAGGATCGAAACGGGGAAGTCGATCCCGCCCGATCCGGGCAGGCCGAGCCTGAACCCGCCGGGCTCGTCGGTGCGCAGATAGACGACGGCGAGACCGGCCTCGGCGAGCCGGAGGCTCAGCGCCTCGATATGGGTCTCGACCCCGCCGCCGAAATCGTGGGTCACGATCAGGGCGATGCCGCGCTCGGCGCTGGCCGTGGCGCGCCGGGCGAAGCAGTAGAGGTCGAGGCGCCGCCGGGCGAAGCGCGCGGGATCGACCTCGATGTGGTTGTGGACCCGTCGCTGGTAGTCGGGGTGCTTGGTCAGGATCGCGCGGAAGATGTCCGCGCCCTTGGTCGCCAGCAGGGCGCCGAAGGAGACGCTGCCGGAGTGGAACACGAAGATGTCGTGGGCCAGCACGTTGGTGAAGCCCGCCTTGAGGGCGCGCATGCAGAAGTCGTTTTCCTCGCCATAGCCGCGCCCGAAGGTCTCGGCGTCGAGGAGCCCCACCGCCGCGATCGCCTCCCGGCGCATCGCCATGCAGAAGCCGACGCCCGTCGGCACCGGCGAACTCGTGCGGGCGTTGCAGGCGCGGGTGAAGGCGTCGATCTCGGCGGGCGTGATCTCGAGCCGTGCCTGATTGTCGACGTTGGGCCGCGGATAGCTGCAGATCGTGGCGTTGTTCGAAAACGGCGTGACCGTCGCGACGCGGGGGTCGGCGTCGAGGTGCCAGAGCAGGCGGTCGAGCCAGTCGCCGTAGACGACGACGTCGGCATTGAGGAGCACGACGTCCTTGCCCGCGGCCCGCTCCAGGCCGCGGTTGCAGGTTCGGACGAAGCCGAGATTCGCCTCGTTGACGAGGTGGGCGAAGAGGCCGCGGCCGCCGAGGTCCGCCAGAGCCGCACTCAGGCGCGGATCGGGGCTGCAATCGTCGATGACGAGGAGGGCAAAGGGCGTGGCCTGCCTCGCGCTCAGCACCGAGTGGATCGCTCGCAGGGTGTCGTCGTAGCCCTTGTAGACAGGCATGATCAGCACGACCCGCGCCGCTGCGATGTCGGCGGCGGGCTTCGCCTGTTCCCACTCGGCCGGGGTCGGCGCGACCTGCGCGGGCCAGGTTCCGAGACCGAACGGTGTCGGCCGGAAGCCGCGCGCCCGGCCCACCGCGAGGTAGTGGAAGAACGGGTTCACCCCGGCGCCGATCTCCCGCCGATAATGCTTTCGGTAGAAGCGCACCGAGAAGTCGGGGCTCGGGTCGCGATCCTCGCGGGCGCTGAAATCGAGGAAATGGCGGACCGGATCGATCCCCGAGCGGCGGATGTCAGGATTGGTGTCGAGGTAGTGCTCCCGGTCGAAGGCCGCCGCTACCGTCTCGTAGATCTGCGCGTCTGAGGCTTCGGCCGGGTCGGCGGGAAGCAGTGCTGCCTGCGGCTTGGCGCGCCGCGCGGGTGGGGCGGCGGCCTCCGAGACCTGGAGCCGTCGCGTGGCGGCAAAATGATAGAGCGGGCTGACGCCGAGGCGCCGCATATGCGCGTGGCGTTGGGGTAGGCGTCGCCCGAGAAGGCGTCGTTCGGGTCGAGCCCGCGCCGCCAGCCCTTGGTCAGGTAGTGGGCGAGCGGGTCCTCGCCTCCCTCGAGACCGGCGAGGCGAGCATAATACGGCGCATCGAAATAGGGCTCGACCACGCCGGCCTGGAGCGCCGGAAAATCCGGACCCGGCTGCGTCGCGACCCGCAGGCGCTCGGTCGGCGAGAGTCCCGCATAGTGGAGAAGCGGGTTGATCGGCGCTCGGTCGGCGAAGTGGCGGTCGGCGTAGAACAGCGTCGAGAACACCGCGGACGGGTCGCAGCCCTCCAGCCAGCCATGGTCGAGGTAGTGCCGAAGCGGGTCGCCGCCGCCCGCAGCCACGTCGGGATAGGCCGAGCGGTAGAAGGCGGGATCGAAGAAGGGGGCGGCCATCGCGGCATCGCGGCGCCTGGGCCGAAACAGCTTCGGCAGCTTGATCACGGCCACATTCCTCGACAACGCCAATACCGGGCCCCGCACCGGGATCGGCCCTTCGACTTGCATGGAAAGGAAGTGTGGCGCGGCCGGGGCGACGCCCTTCCCATACAGCATCGTCCCGAAGGGTGACGGCCGGCTTCCACGAAAATGACGATGCGCGTGTCGATCGGGTGACGCAAGCGCGGTCGCCCACGCGAGAATGCGCCCGAACCTCTTCCCCCATAGCGGGGTTCGGCTCTAAGAGTGCCTCGCAAAACTCCCGATCACCGTACGGTTGCTTTCCGGGCGCGACGGCGCAGCGGGAGTTTTGTGAGAGACACTCAGCATCGGTGCCGCCTCAGGGGCGGTCAGCAGTGCGGCTTGGCCCCGGGAGGGCACGATTTCGGACGGTCTCTGGTCTTCGGCGGTTGGCCTCGTCGCGGTCATCGCGCTCGTCTTCGCCAACGGCTTCTTCGTCGCGGCGGAATTCTCCCTCGTCGCGGTGCGGCGCAGCCGGGTCGCCGAACTGGTCAACGAGGGCCGGCTCAATGCCAAGGCGCTCCAGCGCGCCACCGACCGGCTCGACGCGCATCTCGCCGCGACGCAGCTCGGCATCACGTTGTCCTCGCTGGCGCTCGGCTGGGTCGGCGAGCCGGCCCTGGCCCACCTGATCGAGCCGCTGCTCTACTGGCTGCCGGAGAAAGCCGCCGGCCTCAGCGCCCACACGCTGGCCGTGGCTTTGGCCTTTGCTGTCATCACCACGTTGCACATCGTGCTGGGTGAGCTGGCGCCGAAAAGCCTCGCGCTCCAGCGCAGCGAGCGCACGGCGCTGGTGATCGTGCGGCCGCTGACCCTGTTCCTGCTGGTGTTCGGCCCGGCGATCCATCTCCTCAACAGCCTCGGCAACGGGGTGCTGCGGCTCCTCGGCCTCAGGCCGGGTGAGGGCGAGGGAAACCTCCCCTCCCCGAAGGAACTCAGCCTGCTCGTCACCGCGAGCCACGAGGCGGGCCTGCTGCACGAGGCGCAGGAGGATGCGGTGGCGCGCATCCTCGCCATCGGCGAGCGGCGCATCCGCGAGATCATGACCCCGCGCAACGAGGTGGATTGGGTCGATCTCGACGATTCTCAGGAGGAGATCATCGAGGCGGTGCGCACCTGCCGCCACGAGCAGCTCGTCGTGAGCCGGGCGCAGATCGACGACGTCGTCGGCGTACTGCGCAAGCAGGATCTGCTCGACCAGTTCCTCGACGGCAAGCCGCTCGATGTGAAGGGGGCGACCCGCGAGCCCATCGTCGTCCACGAGGGGTTGGCGATCCTCAAGGTGCTGGAAATGTTCCAGACCAAGCCGGTGCGCATGGCGATCGTCGTCGACGAGTACGGCAGCCTGGAGGGCATCGTCACCCAGACCGACCTGCTGGAGGCGATGGCCGGCGAGATCCCCGAGCCCGGCGAAGAGCGGATGGTGGTCGAGCGCGAGGACGGCTCGCTGCTCATCGACGGCATGATCTCGGCGACCGACGCGTTCGACCGCCTCGGCTTTCCGGAGCGACCGCGCTCGGACGACTTCTCCACGCTCGCCGGCTTCTTCATCGTCCAGCTCGGACGCATCCCGACGGAGGGCGATGCGATCGAGACCCAGGGCTGGCGGATCGAGGTCGTCGATATGGACGGGCGGCGCATCGACAAGGTGCTCGCCACGCGCCTGCCGGACGCTTGAGGCGCGCGATGACCAACATCTTCGTTCTGACGGGTGCCGGAATCTCCGCCGAGAGCGGGCTCGGCACGTTCCGCGACACGGACGGCGCCTGGGCCCGGTTCGACCCGATGCGCCTTGCAACACCCGAAGGCTTCGCCGCCGATCCGGTGCTGGTCCACGACTTCTACAATCATCGCCGCCGCGACGCCCGCGCCGCCGCACCGAACCCTGCCCATGCGGCGCTGGCCCGGCTGGAAGCGGGCTTGGCGGCGCGCGGCGGCCGGCTGTTCCTGTGCACGCAGAACATCGACGATCTGCACGAGCGGGCCGGCTCGCGCCACGTCGTGCACATGCACGGCGCGTTGCTGAAGGCCCGCTGCACCGCCTGCGTAACGGACACCGTCTGGCACGAGGATCTCACCGTCGAGACCGCCTGCCCGCATTGCGGTCACAGCGGCGAGATGCGGCCCGACGTGGTTTGGTTCGGCGAGATGCCCCATCACCTCGAAGCGATCGACGAGGCGCTGGCCGAGGCCGACCTGTTCGTGGCGATCGGCACCTCCGGCGCGGTCTACCCGGCGGCGGGCTACGTGGCACAGGCCCGCGCCTTCGGCATCCCGACGCTCGCCCTCACGCTCGAGGCCGCCGACAATGCCGGTCTGTTCGAGGCGACCCGGCTCGGGCGCGCGAGCGAAACCGTGCCGGCCTTCGTCGAAGAGGTCTTGAACGGCGCCTAATGCGTCTGCGCCGGGAGCCGTACCCGACCCCATTGCATCGGGCCGGCGCCTCTCGGTCTCTGCTCTGACGCGCCTTCTTTCGACGAACCGGCATCCCCTTCGTCGCAAAGCGCGCTAGCGCTGCGGCCCGTAGGGCGGGCGCGGAATCGCGCGATGAGCGGCGCGCAGCGCCGCCGACCAGCGCTCGCGCAGATCGTGAAAGTAGCTCTCGCCGGCCTCGATGCGATGGCTCACTTCGAGGTCGAGGGCGCCGCGGCGCTGCACGGCGATGTCGATCGGCAGGCCGACGCCGAGATTCGAGCGCATGGTCGAATCCATCGAGACGAGGCCCACCTTCAGCGCGTCGTAGAGGTCGGTCTCGAAGGTCACGGCCCGGTCGAGGATCGGCTTGCCGTATTTGTGCTCGCCGATCTGGAGGAAGGGCGCCTCGCGGCTGCACTCGATGAAATTGCCGGCCGAGTAGATCATGAACAGCCGCATCGGCTCCGTGCCGATCTGCCCGCCGAACAGGAACGAGACCTCCATGCGCAGGTTCGCCGCCTCGAACCCGGCCGCCTCGATCTCGCGCACCCGGCGAATCGCCCGGCCGACGAGCTGGGCCGCCTTGAACATCGTCGCCGCGTCCTCGAGCTTGGCTGGCGTCTCGCCCTCGATGTCGTCCACGCCCTCGCGGAGCATGCTGAGCACCGACTGCGTCATGGACAGGTTGCCGGCCGAGGCCAGCATCATCACGCGCTCGTTCGGCGTGTTGAACATGTGCAGCTTGCGGAAGGTCGAGATGTTGTCGAGCCCCGCATTGGTGCGGGTGTCGGCGATCATCACCAGCCCGTCCTCGACGAGCACTCCGACGCAGTAGGTCATGGCGGTCGACGCCTCAGGCAAGGGCCCGTGCGCCGGGCAGGTTCGGGCGGCCCGCATCGCACGCTCCGAGCCGGCCGGGCAAGACAACTTTTTTAAAAGCCGGGCTCAAGGCCCGGTGCCGGCTCAGCCTTGGCCCAAGCTCTGGCCAAAAATCTAGCCAAGACTTTAGCTTTGACTCTGGCTCTGCTGACCATGGCCCTGAGACTGCGATTGGGACTGCACCTGCTCGACACGCAGGGCCACGTCGAGGGTTTCGGTGCCTCCGCCGACCCGGCTGCCGCGGATCGGCGCAGCGCCGAGATAGTCGAGGCCGACGGCGACGCGCACATGTGCCTCGGTCGCGGAGATGCCGTTGGCCGGGTCGAACCCGATCCAGCCGAGGCCCGGCACCAGTGACTCCGCCCAGGCATGCCCCGCCTTCTGGTCGTCGGCGCCGTCGTCGCGGCGGAAATAACCGGAGACGTAGCGCGACGGGATCTCCAGGTGCCGGGCCGCGGCGAGGAAGATGTGGGTGAGATCCTGGCACACGCCCTTCCCAACCTCGAAGGCTTGGGCGGCACTGGTGCTGGCGCTGGTTGGGCCCGGTTCGAAAGTCACGGCGTCGTGGACGGCGGCGAGCAAGCGGTGCAGCATCGGCAGCGCATCACGCTCCCCCTTGCCCGCGACCTTCTCCGCGAAGGCTTTGAGTTCCGCGCTCGCCTCGGTCAGCGGGGTGTCGCGCAGGTAGAACAGGTCGGGCAGGCGCTCCACCGCGCCGCGCACGACGCCGCTGGTCTCGAAGGTCTCGATCTCGCCGGTCACCCGCACGGTGAGCGCGTCGGTGGGATCGTCGGCGGTGAACCAGTGGACGAGATTGCCGAACCCGTCCTCGCGGGCGGTGAGCCGACCGTTGACCGAGGGCTCGATCCGCCACTCGCGCACGTGCTGACCGTCATGGTCACGCGGCGTCAGCCGCAGGATCTGTATCAGGCCCCGCGCGGGCTGCTGGTAGGTATAGACCGTATCGTGGACGATCCGGATGCGCATGCCTTGATCCTGCCGGGACGACTTGCGGCAAGCTAGGGCAAGGACGGCGCTTTGGAAATCGGGCGGCTTGCTCAAACCTTTGGCAGATCGCGTTTTCTCGGCGGCCTCCGTCATGGAACCAGCCCGGAGCGGCGCCGCGAGACCCTTGTTCGGACGACGCTCCGGGCGGGGGGCGCCGGACGCGAACCTTCCCGCAAGCGGCGGAGGACAGGACTGAGCCGGATGTGCGGCCGGCAACAGCCCGGAACGATATGACCGGGCGCACCGTTTCTGGCGCCCGTGCCTACAGCTCACGCCGCCGAGAGACGTTTCGACCCTACACCGCGATCACGCATCCCGAAATTTGCACTCCGCTCTCGTCGCCCACTTACGACGAAGCGGAAAATTTTTGCCTTTTCCAATAACTCGCCGCGTTAATCTGCCGTTCATTGCAGCGTTTTGTTCGATTTCGATGCAGATTTCCTGGAACGGTATTCCGGACCTCTCCGTTCTTGGTCCCGCAACAACCGAAACACTTGGAGGAATACATGCTCAAGCATATTCGCCTTGCCGCTCTCGCCAGCACCTTCGTCATCGGCGGCGCCGCACTCGCGTATGCCCAGTCGTCCTCGACGACCGGTACCGGCGGCTCGTCGGCGGGTGGCGGCACCAGCTCCTCGACGGTCGGGACCGGTGGTTCTTCCGCTGGCTCGGGCAGCGGCTCCGGCTCGGGCTCCACGCTCGGCACCGGTGGCTCCTCGGCCGGCGGCGGCACCAGCTCCTCGACGGTCGGGACCGGCGGATCTTCGGCCGGCAAGAGCGGCAGCGGCTCGTCGACGGGCACGGGCGGCTCCTCGTCCGGCACGTCCGATAGCGCGGGCAAGTCGGGCAGCGCTCCGGGTCATGACAAGAGCGGCCCCGGTAACTCCGAGAACGCTCCGGGCCACAACAAGCGCTAAGCCTCGGCCGGCGTAATTGCGGGCGCGGTTCGGACGAACCGCGCCCGTCTCAGAGCACCTCGCAGAACGTCCGGGCGCCGACCATCGCCGCTCCGGCTGCGGAGTGCATGGGGGTTTTGTGAGAAACACTCATCATCTGAGGAGAGGCACCATGGCACGTGTGATCCGACCGCTTCTCGGCGCCACACTCGTTCTGGCCGGCATCGCCGCGAGTCAGGCGCAGACCAGCACCGTCAAAACGGGCCCGAACGGTGTCGCCGGCAGCACGACCGTCACGACCGGGCCCAACGGCAAGCCGTGCCGGGTCGTCCAATCCGACGATGCCAACACCTCCGGCACGCTGTCGAGTTCGGTCACAGCCGGCCCCGACGGGGTGAAGAGTTCCACCACCGGCGGCCCGTCGGTGACGACGCGATCGGGCAGCGGCACGACCAGCAGTTCCGCCTCCAGTTCGAGCACCGGCAGCGGCAGCACGATGACGACAACCGGTGACGGCGACTGCGTGGTCACCGTACCGAGCAAGAAGTGAGGGTCCGATGAGCATTGCCAAGACCAACACACGTGCGGCGACGGCGCTTGCCGTCCTCGGCCTCGTCCTCGCCCCGGCTTTCGCGCAGGCGCAGGGCAGTGCCACGGCGGGCAGCGCCGGCTCGGCGGCATCCGGCGGCACCTCCGCCTCGACCGTCGGCACCGGCGGCACCTCGACGGGCGCGAACGGCGGCACGGGCTCCTCGCTGGCGACCGGCGGCGCTGCAGCCGGCGGCAAGACCATGGACCGCTCGCATGTGAATGAGACCGGAAATGGCGGCCTCAACGGCCAGTCCAAGTCCATGGCCCATGACGGCGGCACGTTCTCGAAATCGCAGACCAAGACCAAGGTCCGCGACGGGGAGAGCGTCGAGTCGCGCACCAAGACCATGTCGCACGAGCCCGGATCGAAACCCGTGAAATCGACGACCACCACGGGCGCGACCACCGGCCAGTAAGGCCGAACCGATTGTCTCTCACCTGACCGCAGGAGGCCCGATGCTGCGCAAACCGACCCTGACCCTACTTTCCGTGCTGGCGTTTGCCGGCGGCATCCTCGGCACCACCTCGGCCGCCATGGCCGATCCGCCCTGGGCGCGCGGTGGAGGACGCGGCTTCCATCACGGTGGTCCGCCGCCCTGGGCGCCCGCCCATGGATGGCGGCGCAAGCATGATTTCGGCGGCTATGGAGGCCGGTCGTATCGCAGCTCCAGGTATAACGACGGACGGCGATACGACCGGTACGGTTACTGACCGCACAGGACTGAAGCTTCAACCGCACCGGCTCTGACGGCGTCCGCTTGATCGAAGCGGACGCCGTTTCAATTCGTCGCTCTCACACCAGATACTGGTCGCTGATGGCCGCGCCGAGACTGTTGTTCTCGACGATGAAGCCTTGGATGAACTCGTGGAGGCCGGAGGCGAAGACACGCTCGATGTCGGCGCTGCGAAGCTTCGCCCGCAGATTGCTCGCCAGACGCTGGCTCTCGCCGCGGCGGCCGTAGGCGTCGGCGATCAGATCGAGATGCTCCACCAGCATCCGGTAGCAGCTCGCGAGCGAGCGCGGCATCTCGGGGTTGAGGATCAGCAGGTCGGCCACGAGCACCGGCTTGATGCTCTCGCGGTAGACCCAGTGATAGGCGTTGAAGGCCGAGACCTCGCGCAGGATCGTCGTCCACTGGAAGTAGTCGAGCGAGCCGCCGACCCGCTCCGAGGCCGGCAGCAGGATCTGGTACTTCACGTCGAGGATGCGCGCCGTGTTGTCCGCCCGCTCGATCGCCGTACCGGCGCGGGTGAACCAGTAGGCATCGTTGCGCAGCATCGTCCGGTAGGCCGAGCCGTCGAAGGTCAGCGAGACGCGCTTCACCCAGTCGAGGAATTGCGTGAACTCGTCGCGCGAGAGATCCCGGCCCTCGTAGGACCGCAGTTCGAGATAGGCGCCGTTGATCGTGTCCCACATCTCGGTGGTGAGCGCCGTGCGGATCGAGCGGGCGTTCTCCCGCGCCGTGGCGATGCAGGAGCGAATCGAGGACGGGTTGTGCGGCGAGAAGGCGAGGAAGTTGCAGACCGTGTGCTCGTTGACCGAATCGTAGAGCGTCTTGAACAGCTCGGGATCGCCCGCCGAGGACAGGGCCGAGGCCCACTCGTTCGAGGTGCGCCCGCCATAGCTCGACGGCAGGGCGGCCAGCCGCAGGGCCGCGTCGAGGATGCGGGCCAGAAAATCCGCGCGCTCGGCGTAGCGCGAGAGCCAGTAGAGGTTGTCGGCAGTCCGGGACAGCATGGCGTCAGCTCGCGGGCGCGTTGGCGACCAGGGCGGCAGATGCGCGGTGTTTCATCACCGACGCTGCCCGGCCTGCCTGAAGATTGCGAAAGATTCGGGCGAAGCGCTCAAGCATCGAGCACCCAGGTATCCTTGGTGCCACCACCCTGGCTCGAATTGACCACCAGCGAGCCCTCTTTCAGCGCGACCCGCGTCAGGCCGCCGGGCACGATGCGGATCTCGTCGGCGCCGGCCAGCACGAAGGGGCGCAGATCGACATGGCGGGGGGCAACGCCCGAGGCGACGAAGGTCGGGCAGGTGGAGAGCGAGAGCGTCGGCTGGGCGATGAAGTTGTCCGGCGCGTGGCGCAGTTTTTTTGCGAACTCGTCGATCTCGCGCCGCGTCGCGTGCGGGCCCACCAGCATACCGTAGCCGCCCGAGCCGTTGACCTCCTTCACCACGAGGTCCTTGAGGTTGTCCATCACGTAGGAAAAGGCATCCTTCTCCCGGCAGCGATGGGTCGGCACGTTGTGCAGGATCGGGTCTTCGCCGGTGAAGAACTTCACGATTTCCGGCATGTAGCTGTAGACGGCCTTGTCGTCCGAGATGCCGGTGCCGACCGCGTTCGACAGGGTGACGTTGCCCCGCTCGTAGGCGTTCATCAGCCCCGGCACGCCGAGCACCGAATCCGGCCGGAACACCAGCGGATCGAGGAAATCGTCGTCGAGGCGGCGGTAGATCACATCGACGCGGCGCGGACCTTCGGTCGTGCGCATGTAGACGACCTCGTCCTTGGTGAAGAGGTCGCCCGCCTCCACCAGCTCGACGCCAAGTTTGTCGGCCAGGAACGAGTGTTCGTAGAAGGCCGAGTTGTAGCGGCCGGGGGTCAGCAGCACCACGGTCGGGTCGCGGGTGGCGGAAGCCGGGGCGAGGCTGCGCAGAGTCGCGAGCAGGGCGTCGGGATAATTCTCGACCGGGGCGACGCGGTGGCGCGAGAACAGCTCGGGGAAGAGCCGCATCATCACCTCGCGGTTCTCCAGCATGTAGGAGACGCCGGACGGGGTGCGGGCGTTGTCCTCCAGCACGAAGAAGTCCTTCTCGCCGGTCCGCACGATGTCGATGCCGGCGATGTGGACGTAGAGGTCGTGCGGCACGTCGAAGGCGCGCATCTCCATGCGGTAATGCGGGTTGCGGTAGACGAGGTCGGGCGGGATGATCCCCGCCTTGATGCATTCCTCGGCGCCGTAGATGTCGTTGATGAAGGCGTTCAGCGCGGTGACCCGCTGCTTGAGGCCGCGCTCCAGGAAATCCCATTCGGGCTTGGTCAGCACCCGCGGGATGATGTCGAAGGGGATCAGCCGCTCGGTCGATTCGTTGGCGCCGTAGACCGCGAAGGTGATGCCGATGCGCCGGAACAGCATCTCGGCCTGGCTGCGGCGGGTGTTGAAATGCTCCGGCGGCGTCTTGTCGAGCCAGGACTTGAGGATGTCATAGGCCTCGCGCACGGCCGCCGGTTCGAGCTGCCCCGCCCCGCCCCCATTCATCTCGTCGAACGCCGTGTGCGCCATTCGCGCGATTCCCCCTGATGTCTCGCGTTGCCGGAGCAAGAGGCAGGCCACCCGGAAGGTTTCCTGCCAGTCCTGAAACCGTCTCCACCCCGGCTGCCGCGGCACGAGGCGCCGCGGGCAGGAGATCGCCACAAGCCCTCATCGATGCGAGCGACACGGGACGACCCTCCGGTCGATGTAGCGGACGCCCCGCGCAAGCCTATCCCTGGGAGCGACGCTCCGCTGCAAGTTTGCGCAACCTGTCAGCGAAATGTCTCCTGACACACCCGGCCCTGCGGGTCCCGGCCGGCGTGGACGCCCGGAGGGCCGGACGCATCAGATCAGCTTGAGCCCTTTCAGGCTCGCATGTCCGTCACGGCCGAGGATGACGTGGTCGTGCACCACGATGCCGAGGGGATCGAGCACCGAGACGATCTCCCGCGTCATGCGGATGTCGGCCTTCGAGGGGGCCGGGTCGCCGGACGGGTGGTTGTGGGCGAGAATGATCGCGGTGGAGGCGAGTTCGAGCGCGCGTCTGGCCACCTCGCGGGGATAGACCGGCGTGTGATCGACGGTGCCGCGGCCCTGCACCTCGTCGGCGATCAGGTGGTTGCGCCGGTCGAGGAACAGCACGCGGAACTCTTCGCGGCCCGAAAAGGCCATGGTGGCGCGAAGATACTCGATCAGGGCGCTCCACGAAGACAGCAGCGGACGCGCGGTGATGGCGCCGCGGGCCAGCCGTCGGCCGGCGGCCTCGACGAGCTTCAGGTCGGCGGCGACGCCGGCACTGACGCCCTCCACCTCCATGAGCCGGGCGGGCTCGGCGCTGACGACCTCGGCGAAGGAGCCGAACCGATGGATCAGCGCCTTGGCGAGCGGCTTCACGTCCCGCCGTGGAATCGACCGGAACAGGGTGAGTTCGAGCAGTTCGTAATCGGCCAGCGCCTCGGCGCCGGCTTGCGCGAAGCGGGCGCGCAGGCGCTCGCGGTGGCCGTGATAGTGCGGCGTCTCCTCGGCGGGCGCGGGAGCGGCCGCCTCGGCAAGGCCCGGCAGAGCGGGCGGTTCGGCCGTCCGGCGGGCCATCTCCCGGCGGGCCGTCAGTCGGCCTGCGTGCCGTGCGGTTCGAGACCATGCGGCTTGGGCTGATCGAGGCCCTTGGGCGAGAGCGTGAAGATCTCGTAGCCGTCTTCCGTCACCGCCACGGTGTGCTCGAACTGCGCCGAGAGCGAGCGGTCGCGGGTCACGGCGGTCCAGCCGTCGGAGAGCACCTTCACCGCGGGCCGGCCGAGATTGATCATCGGCTCGATGGTGAAGAACTGGCCGGCTTTGAGCGGGACGTCGTAGCTCGCCTCGACGTAGTGCAGGATGGTCGGCGCGTCGTGGTAGACGCGGCCGAGCCCGTGGCCGCAGAAATCGCGCACCACCGAGCAGCGCTCGGATTCCGCATAAGTTTGAATCGCCCGGCCGATATCGTTGGTGGAGCCGCCGGGCTTCACCGCGCGAATGCCGCGCATCAGCGCCTCGTAGGTGATCTCGCACAGGCGCTGCGCCTTGCGCGGCACCTCGCCGATATAGGCCATGCGGCTCGAATCCCCGTGCCAGCCGTCGAGGATCAGGCAGCAATCGAGGTTGACGATGTCGCCGTCGCGCAGGGGCTTGTCGTTGGGAATGCCGTGGCAGACGACGTGGTTGATCGAGGTGCAGATCGACTTGCGATAGCCGCGGTAGAACAGCGAGGCCGGATAGGCGCCGTGATCCATCCCGAACTCGAAGGCGAGCTTGTCGAGATATTCCGTGGTTACGCCGGGCTGGGCGGCCTCGACCAAGAGATCCAGCGCCTCGGCGGTTAGGCGGCCGGCGCGGCGCATGCCCTCGAACCCCTCCGGTCCGTGGATCGGCGGCTCCGGGGCGCGGCGCCCGCCTTCGGCGACGGCTTGCTCTTCACGGCTCATGGGGATCGGGCGCTTAGCGAGGGACGTTCGAGGCGGACGCCCTCGTCTTACGCCGCCCCAGGGCCGGCGCCAACCCGAGCGCGCCCGCGCATAAATGCCTTTGGCGCTGTTTCATGGGACCGACCGCACCTCGATACGTCACGGATCGAACCGGCGGGGCGACCAGCCGGGCGTCGAAGCAAATCAATGCGTTCTCACCGGACGATGCGCTTCGTCATCGGCACAAAGCCCTCGGCTTGTCCGAGGAGGACCGGCGCATCCCTCGTCAGTCGTGTCCATCCCGTTGACGAATAGAAACCCTTCGGCATCCGACGCCGCGCTGACGAACAGCCTACCGAGGCCAAGCGCTCGCGCGTAATCCGCCACCATCGCGTCGAGCACCCGACCATGCCCGTTCCTGCGAAGGGCGGCGGTGATGGCGACGAGTCTGACGATCCCTGTCCCGTTCCCGAGGTCGTCGAGGCGCGTGGTGCCGATGCCCGCTTCATCCCGCTTCAAGAGCAGGGCGTGATGGTTCGGGAAAAGCTCCTCAGGCCGGGCATCGTCATAACCAAGACGGCCCCTTTCCTCCCACAACGAGGAACGACGAATGGCATGGTAGACCTGCCGATCGGACGGTTCGGCGACGCGAACAAGAGAATAGCGCATCGGGTCAGCATCTCCCGCGTAAGGCCACTTCCTCGCATTCGCGGGTCTTCAGACCATCGGCAGATCGAAGCGGGACCCTAGGATTGCCGCCTCGAACGCGCTAGACGGGGACCTCCGTTTCAGGGACGTGCGATGGCTGACAAGGCGGTTCCCCACTTCCACAATCAGGCCGGCGTGACCGTGATCGCGGTGGGCTCGAAGGAGTTCATGTGCATCGGGGCGCTGCCGCCCTTCGATCATCCGCACGTCTTCCTCGACATGGGCAGCGAGACCGAGATCATCTGCCAGTACTGCTCGACCCTGTTCCGCTACGACCCGAAGCTGAAGTCTGGCACGGCGGAGCCGGCCGGGTGCGTGTGGCACGACGAGACGCCCGACAAGACCGCCAAGGCGGCCTGACCGGACCGGGCCGTCCGTGGCGGCGCTCTCCATCGTCATCGTCGGCGCCGGGATCGGCGGCCTCACCGCCGCGCTTTCGCTCGCCGGGGCCGGCCATGCCGTCACGCTGATCGAGCGTCGCACCGGGTTCTCCGAGGTCGGCGCCGGCCTCCAGCTCTCGCCGAACGCCAGCGCGGTGCTGATCGGCCTCGGGCTCGGCGGGGCCCTCCACCGGGCGGGCGACGAGCCGCCGGGCGTCACCGTGCGTGCGCTGACCACCGGCCGCGTCGTCGGCGGCATCCGCTTGGGCGCGAGCATCCGCGAGCGTCACGGCGCACCCTACTACGTCCTGCATCGCGCCGACCTTCAGACGATCCTGCTCGATGCCGTGCGCGGGCGCCCCGGCATCCGCCTCTGCGTCGGGCGCGAGGTCTCGGGTCTCGGCGAGACCGAGGACGGCGTCAGCCTGACGGTGCGCAGCATCGATGGCGACCGCACCGAGACCCTCAACGCCGACCTCGTCATCGGCGCCGACGGCGTGCGCTCGAGCCTGCGACAGCATTTCGACACGCGTCCGCTGCGGCTCCACCGCCAAGCGGCGTGGCGGGCGGTGATCCCGCGCGAGGCGGCGCCCGAGGCGCTTCAGGGCGCCGAAACAGGACTCTGGCTCGGGCACCGGCGCCACGTCGTCCATTACCCGATCAACGGCGGCAAACGGCTCAACGTCGTGGCGATCGTTCCTGAGCGCGAGGGCGACGAGGATTGGGGCCGGATCGGCGATCCGATGGTCCTGCGCGACCATTTTCCCGATGCGGCCCCGCCGCTGACGGAGTTGCTGACCCTTCCCGATAGCTGGATGGTGTGGTCGCTGGTGGACCGGCCGGCGGTGCGGCCGATGGCACGGGGCCGGATCGCGCTTCTGGGCGATGCCGCCCATCCGGTGCTGCCGTTCCTGGCCCAGGGCGCGGCGCTCGCCATCGAGGACGCTGCGGTGCTGGCAGCCAGCCTGTCGGCCCAGGCGAGCGTGCCCGAGGCGCTTTCGGCCTACGCCGCGGCGCGCCAGTCCCGCGTGCGGGCGGTGCAGCGGGCCGCACGCCGCAACGGGCGCTTCTACCATGCCGGCCGGCTGATCAGCTTCGCCCGGGATACGGTGATGCGCCGCGCCGGCCCCGAAGGCATGAGCGCGCGCTACGCCTGGGTCTACGGCTGGCACCCACCCGCTTGATCTGGCCTCACCGGACCGCTACCGCTGCGCCCATGCGGACGTGGCGAAACCGGTAGACGCACGAGACTTAAAATCTTGCGGCCGCAAGGCTGTGCGGGTTCGAGTCCCGCCGTCCGCACCAATTTTTTGGAATTCCAAGTCTTAGTAGAAAGTCTTTCCAGCAAGAGCTTGGCAGACGGGTACTTTTCCCGCGCTTTCCGCATGGGAGAGCGCACCGGCTTCCGAAGGGACTTGAACAGCCGGCCGCCTTCGCGGTCGAAGGCCACCGGAGGCTTTCGAGTACACCGGGTGACCCTTCTTGGAAGAGCCGGGAGCGGTCCTCACCCCCGGCTCTCTTAAGCCTCGGTTACCGGGCCGGACGCTCGCGAACGGTCCGCTCTTCGCGCCGCTCGATGCGCTCCTCACGGCGGGCATCGGGATCGACCCCGAGCACGCCGCCGACGGTGCCGGTCGCGGCCCCGACAGCACCGCCCACAACGCCGCCGACCGGGCCGGCGGCGCGGTTGCCGTCTTCGACGCCGCGTTCGGCGCCGCGAATGGTCCCCTGGGCCTGGGCCGTCGCGGACAGGGCGAGCGGGGAAAGAACGAGGGCAGAGACGAGCAATAGCCGCTTCATCGGGTTGGCTCCTGGAATGGGTGCGCGGGCGGTAAGCCGCGCTTCACAGGATTAACGGCCGAGAGGGGCGATGGTGCCGAAAGCCGGGATCGATCACCACCCTGCGGCTTCTGCAAAGAGGCGCCCTACGGCTTGCGCTTGATGACGTTCTTGGCGCCGGATGCCGTTACCTCGGGGTTCGGGGCGCCCTCGCAGCGCGTCCGCTTCACGATAGGGTCCGCGCCGTTCACTACCAGCCGCGTGGGTCCGGCGAGGACGAGCGGGATGCCTCACCGGGTGGCAGGAGCGGGGTTCGGCTGCGTCGGCTCTCGCGGGGCCAGCTGCGGATTGCCGGAATTCTGAGCCTCGGGAGACGGCGCCGGCTGCTGTTGCGGCGGGCTTCCCGGCTGTCCCTCGTTGAGGGTTTGGTTGGCCTCGGTCTGTAGCTTGTCGGCGGTCTGCTGGGTGATGAGCCCGTAGGAAACGGCGGCGGCGAGCGCCACGGCGATGACCGCGCCGAGCAGGGTTCTCTTGAGCTTGTCCGGCATCAGGGGTGGCCCTTGCATCAGCGCGGCTGTGAGCGCGCTATCTCGGCGAGAGAACAGGGGGCGGGACGATGCGTTCCGGTGATCACGATCGCGGATCGGCACCGGACCCTGACGGACTCAATCGAAGGCCCGGGAGACATTGCACGAGGCCAGGACTTGAAGCGGCTTTGCCGTAAAAGGCAGGGCTTCAGCTAAGTTTTGCGGCGACTCGCGTAGGACTATCTTTATGCTTCCGAAAAGCGCAGGATGATCTCACCATCGGAAGAGCAACCCTCAGGCTCCGATGGCTGAGGGCAACCATGTCCCCGCCTGGATCATACAGGCGGAGATCATGACCAATATCATTCAAATGAGCGAACACGGCGGCGCGTCGTCGTCCTATCGTCTCTATGATGTCGGAAGTACCGGCGCCGAAGGGCCCGGACGCTTTATCCGCGCCAGAACAGACCCCGAAGCGAAGGCTCATGCCTTGGCGCTCCTCAACGATCATCCCATCGAACTTTGGGACAGGGCGCGCTTCATCGCTCGCTACTGGCCGGGAAATCTTCCGATGGCGGTCTCGGTAAAGGTCTTCAACTAGCCGCGATACGCCTTTACTACCGCAAGCGAACCCGAAGGAGCCATCGACATGGCCACCGAGAAGAAACGCGGCAACCGCGAGACGAAGAAGCCGAAGAAGTCGACCGCGAAGGTGATCGCCGCCGCGCCCTCCACCAAGAACCTCGTCTCCGCGGCCGTGAAATCCGCCGGCCGCTGATCGGCCGCAGAGCTTTTCGATCCGCACGCCATATTGCTTCCCCAGTGGGCGAAGGCGTGTGGGCAGGCTGCTCGATACTGGACCCCGGCGATCTAACGCGTTGTTGTCGCCGAGGGCGTAGATGAGCCTCCGCCTCATCCGGTTCGAGCAGCCGCACGATGATGCGCTCTCCACAGCGCTCAGCCGGTCCAGGCTCGACGCGGCCGGTCAAGCCGTGCGAGCCTTGCCCGGTGTCGATCACCAAGCCCGAACTTTCCGCGTTGCTCGCCAGCGCGCACCGCGTTCCGGAGCGTGAGCGCATCGCGGCGTTCCTGCGCGATCCGGCAACGGAGATCATTGACAACCCGTTCTCGGCTACCCGCGCCGCCGCGGCGCGCAACACCTGGGCCGGCCGGAATTTCGACTTCCGCGTCATGGGCGTCGAAGCGGCGGGCCTGTCGGATCTTCTGAGTGCGCTGGCCGAACTTCCGGCCTCCGAACCGCTCGTCGAGGACATCGCCCGCTCCGGTCCGCACACCGCGTCGATCGTGCTGAGTGGGGACCGCAGCCGCGTCGTCGGCGTGGTCCTCTACGGCAAGCCCGGCACCGCGCTCCCACGCTTCGTCGCGCCCCGCCCCCGCCGCCGCGCCGCAGCCTCGACCCAGCTCGACCTGTTCGCCGATGCGGGGTGAAGCGCCGACGCTCCCGCAGCTTCGCTAAAGGCCGGTTCGCCCGCCCGATCTCTGGGCGTAAGCGTCAACCCGTCGTCTGCGGACGCGGCAGCGGCCCCACGCCCTTGTCCGGCAACGCTTTGCGCGAGGCCCCTGCGCCCGCGAGCGAGAACGGCCGCCGGAACCGGTGAGCGGCCACCAGAGCAACCCCCATCAACGTCCCGGCCAGCACGTCCGGCCCGTAATGTCCGCCCGCGCCGAGCGTGGCGACGATGATCGCGCCGTTGAGGAGAAGGGCCAGCGGGCCGATCACCGGCACCGGGGCGAGCGCCCAGGCGGTGAGGACCGCGAGACAGGCGTGGAACGAGGGGAAGGTGACGAGGCCACGGATCTCCGAGAGCGCGATCGTCGATAGCGTTCCGTCGCGCAGAGCCTGCAGCGCGTCGAGATGCCAGAGGGCGCCGACCGTTTCGAGATGCCCCTGCGGATAGGCCTGCGGCTCGTAATAGGCGTAGGGCCCGATTGCGGGAAACAAGGCCGAGACCGCGATGGAGGCGAGCAGCGCCACGCTGAATAGGCGAGCATAGGCCCAGAGGCGCGAGACCCGCGACACCGCGCTTAAAGCGATGACGACGAGCCCGACTTGCGGTCCGCTGGAATGGTAGGCGAGCGCCAGCCACCAGGAGAGATCCGGATGCGCGGCGAGGCCGCCGACCCAGCCGCGCCAATCGAAGCTCATGGCCGCCTCGACCCGCGCCAGGGCGGGGTCGGCGAACGGCATCGCCAGGGTGGCTCCGAGGTAATGCAGCACGGCCGCCGCGGTGGTGAAGGCCGCCAGATAGGCGCTCGACAGGGCCATGGCCCGCAGCTTGGGCTCCGGCTTGACCGCACTGAACAGGAAGGCGAGCCCGAGAAGGACGGTCACCGCACCGAGCACCGCGAACAGGCCGGTCCAGGCGACGCCGATCCCGGCAATCGCGAGCCAGAGGGCGTCGAGGAGAATCAGGCCGCCGACGAGGGCCCAGAGCCGGGGACCGGGCGCCGCGAGGCCCGCACTCAGCCGTCGGAGACCCGGGCCGGCCGATAGGTCGGACGGTGTGTCGGCCCGCGCGTCAGCCTTGCGTGAGCCGGCCCAGCGTTCCTCGTCGAGCAGCATCCGTCGGTCGCTCCTTCCGGCCCGCACCATTCGGCCGCCCCCGGACGAGAAGACGCGGCAGCGCGCGTTTTGTTCGGAAGGTCAGCGACGTCAGGCGGAGGGGAGTGTGGCGCGGACCTCTTCGCCGGCCTGCCGGTTCACGTTCGCGGCGGGCATGAAGCTCTCGACCCGGTTGCGGCCCTCGTTCTTGGCCGCGTAGAGCGCGAAGTCGGCGGCCTTCAACAGGTCGGAGGCCTGGATGCCGAAATCGCGCGTCCGCCCCCGCCCGGCGGTGGTGCCGACGCTCACGGTCACCGGCGTCCCCGCAGGCAGGCCGGGATGGCGGATGGCGAGATCCGTGATGGCCACGCGAATCGCCTCGCCGGCCGACCGCGCGGCGGACGGGTCGGCCTCCGGCAGCAGGGCCACGAACTCCTCGCCGCCGTAGCGCGCGGCCAGACCGCCATGGGCCGCAACGGAGGTCTGCAGCGCCTCCGCCACCGCCACGAGGCACAGGTCCCCCTCCGCGTGCCCGGCGGTGTCGTTCAGGAGCTTGAAGTGATCGAGGTCGATGAGGATGACGCCGAGCCACGCATCCCGCTCGCCGGCGAGGGCCCATGCCGCCTCCAAGCGCTCCGAGAAGTGGCGACGGTTGGACAGGGCCGTGAGCGAGTCGGTTTCGGAGAGCACGGTGAGGCGCGCATTGGCGCGGGCGAGCGCTTCGCCCTGGAGCTTCACCCGCAAGCCGATGAGGAAGGTTTTCCGGGCCTCCCACTCCCGCGAGTAGCAGAGCTTCAGCGGCACCAGGATCAGCCCGGAAACCAGCAGGGGCAGGCCGCTGCGCTCCGCGTTGCACAGGCCGAACCCCAGAACGAGGCCGCCATAGAGCGCGAACGAGGCACCGCAGAACCACAGGCAGTGCCGGAACGGCATCGGCGCGATCAGCCCGACCACCAGCGGAACGATGGTGGCGATGATGATGTAGACGTCGGCATGCGGGGCGGGCGCGAGACGGGCGCTGTTGAGGACGACGACGATATCGACGAGCGCGGTGGCGAGGACGGCAGCGGAGATGCGCACCGTCGTCGGCCGTCCCCGCAGGGACACGATCGCCGCCAGCGCGACCGGGCAGAAGACGCCCAGCGTCATCGCCAGGGGCACGACGAACCCCTCGGGACCGAACACCTCCCGGTCCATGACGAGGGAGAGGACATTGAACAGGGTGAAGATGGCGAGCCAGGACTGCACGTAGCGCCCGCTCTGCCGGGCGGTCTCGGCACGGTACTGCGCTTCGAGCGCGTCCGGAAATTTGAGCCGGTACCAGGGGCGGCTCAGACCGGCTTCGATCGGCTGTAGCATCGATGCGCCAAGTCTAGCCTCTGCTGCGCAAGTGTTAGCGTATCGGAATGCGGTTGCTCAATGATTAATGTCAGCCGGGGCGAGAGGAAGCCGGCTTTGTTCTTTCGGCAATGTCATTCTTTCGGCGATGTCGAGACCGGGTCGCCCGCCGCCCCGTAGCCGCGCCTGGCCGCGGCCCGGTTGACGATCCCGAAGCGGAGGACCGTCTCCTCCAAGTAATCGACCGCCCTGACGAGATGGCGGCGCGCCCGGTCCCACTCGTCCGGCTCGGCATCGCCGGAGGTCTCGGCCAGGGTGACGGAGGCGATCAGAACACGGTCGCGCTCATCCTCGATCCGCCGGTCGCGCTCGACATGGCCCCGCACATCGGCATCGAAGGCTGCGATGACCGCCCAGGGGAAGTCGTCCTTCCGCCCGCTCGCCGGGAAGCCGGCTGCGAACCGCCGGGCCTCAGCCGCCGCCCCGCGCACGAGATCTGCCAAGCTCACCGCCACCGTCCGACCCCTCTTCGCTCCGGGCCGGCGCGACGCCTCAACCCTATCCCGCCAACGTCCGCCGCAGCGATCCCGTTCGCAGGCGAGGATACGGGCGACGTCCCGACGCACGGAGTCTCGAGCGCGCCCTCTCCGTGTGCCGGCATCCGGGCGTACGATGAGGCCATCCTCTACGCTTACGCCCGCCGAACGGTTTGGGGGCATCGCCGCTCGGTGGGCGCAAGCGACCGGCAGGCGAACCGACCGGCGCGGCGAAGGATAGGGCCGGCGCGCCGTTCCGACAGGGGCAGCTGGCGGGAGAGTTGGCCGAGCACATTGGAACGGCTGGTCTTGGTTAAGGGCCCCGAAGGCGGGCCCTGCGGCGACGGGCGCGACACCGGCATGCCACCGCGGCATGCCGCAGGCCACGAAAAGGGCATAAGCCATGCTTTAGGTTGCCTGACAGACGCGCTCCCCTGTCGAAGCCCTTTGGGGCGAGAGGGATCGAGCGGTTTGCTCATCACGTGAACGACAAACACGTGAGCGTTTTCGACAGAGCAATGGCCGACGCCTCCGCAGGGGATGCCTCTCCGGGTCGAGCGTCGGAAACTCATGGTGTTTCGATGAGACGAACGGGATTTCTCGGTCTGAGCGCCATCGTCCTCGCCGCATTCGGCGCCATCGGCGCCGGCCACGCCAGCGAAAGCGTGAGCGGTCAGCCGCGGATCTTGAGCGGCGACACGCTGGTCGTCGGCGGGCGCGTCGTCGGCCTCTACGGCGTGGCGGCGCCCGGCCTCAAACAAACCTGCCTGAACGCCAAGGGCCACGGCTATGCCTGCGGTGCCCACTCGGCCAAGGCGCTGGCTGCCCACCTCAAGGATGCCACCGTCACCTGCCAGATTCGCGAGACCGACAGCTACGGCCGTGCGCTCTCCGTCTGCCATCGTGACAAGGAGGATCTGAGCGCCTGGATGGCGGAAAAGGGCCTTGCCATGGCCGAGCGCAACCGGCGCGCCGCCTATGTCGGCGCCGAGACGGTGGCCTGGGGCAAGCGCCTCGGCCTCTGGGCGGGCTCGTTCGAGGATCCGACCGAACGGCCACGGACGAGCTACCTCAAGGCCAGCACGGTGGCCGACGCTCAGCCCGAGACGCACTGAAAAGCCCCGGTTCAGGCCAAACCCCAAAGCGGACCGGATTTAGCGAGGCGCCAGGACCGATCCAGGCCCGAGCGTGGGCGACAACGGTGTGCATCCGCACGGAACCGGCGGCCGCACGGCCGCCGCACCGCTTGCGACCGGCTCGGTCCGGTGCCACGTAGAAGTCTCCAGGCGCGCGGATGGGGCGGCTGGGGACGTGACGGTGGTGTCGCTCCCTGACACAACCTCCCCGGACTTGTCCGCCGCGCGAAGCTGCGGCCTCAAGCCCGCTGGTTCCGGCGGCCTGCGCCAGGGAGTGATGAGAAGCCATGCGTTGCCCGTTCGCCGTCTCCGCCCTCCTGCTAGCCGGCCTCGCCCTCTCCGGTCCTGTCCTCGCTCAGGATGTGGGTGACACCCGCGTCACCCCGACCGGCCGCACCGTCACCGCGACCGGTCAGACCAAGCCGCCGGCCCCGGGCCAGACGCAGGGCGACATCTCGTCGGTCTCGCAGGAGCAGATGCTCAAGGCCCAGCGCGCCGCACAAGCGCGCGACAAGGCTTGGGACGCGAAGATGAACAAGACGATGGGCTCGATCTGCAAGGGCTGCTGACCGCCCCGGCCCAAGCCTCGGCGGACGGCGAGTAAAGCCTTTCCGATCTCGCTCCAAGGACTCCGGCACCCTGCCGGAAATCCTCTGCGCGACCCTCCCGGCACCAGCCGGCTCGCGCGAATTCACCCGCCTCCAGGCTTGCACAGCGCCCGTGTCCGTAGTATCGGGCACGCCTTCGCGACAGTCCTTGGGGTGCTCGCATCCCTTCGTACGCGGTGACCGCGCCGGCGTTCCAACGCCGATAGCGCGGTCTCTTACATGAGCCGGGGACTTCAAATCCCCATCAGGCGTCGTCCGCCGGGCAATACCGTCCGTGTGCGGAAACCCGCCTGAAACAAGGAAAGGTCACTCCCGTGATCCAGATGCAGACGAATCTGGACGTCGCCGACAATTCGGGTGCGCGCCGCGTGATGTGCATCAAGGTACTCGGCGGGTCGAAGCGCAAATATGCCGGCGTCGGCGACATCATCGTCGTCTCCGTCAAGGAGGCGATCCCGCGCGGCCGCGTGAAGAAGGGCGACGTCATGAAGGCGGTCGTCGTGCGCACCGCCAAGGACGTGAAGCGCGCCGATGGTTCGGTGATCCGCTTCGACAAGAACGCCGCCGTTCTGATCAACAATCAGAAGGAGCCGGTCGGCACCCGTATCTTCGGACCGGTGCCGCGTGAGCTGCGCGCGCGCAACCACATGAAGATCATCTCGCTCGCTCCTGAGGTGCTGTGATGGCCGCCAAGATCAAGAAGGGCGACACGGTCGTCGTTCTCACCGGTCGCGACGCGGGTCGCTCCGGCGAGGTCATCCAGGTCATGCCGAAGGAGGACAAGGCCTTCGTTCGTGGCGTCAACCTGGTGAAGAAGCACCAGCGCCAGACCCAGAACCAGGAAGGCGGCATCATCTCCAAGGAAGCTGCCATCCAACTGTCCAACATCGCGGTGGCCGACGCCAACGGCAAGCCGACCCGTGTTGGGTTCCGCATCCTCGACGACGGGCGCAAGGTCCGGTTCGCCAAGACCACGGGGGATCAGATCGATGGCTGAGGCCGACAAGAACGCCTACATCCCGCGTCTGCGCAAGCACTACGACGAGGTTGTCCGGCAGAAGCTGATCGAGCAGTTCGGGTACGCGAACCCGATGCAGGTCCCGCAGATCGAGAAGATCGTCATCAACATGGGCGTCGGCGAGTCCACCGCGGATTCGAAGAAGGCCACCGTTGCGGCGGGCGACCTCGCGCTCATCGCTGGCCAGAAGCCGGTCATCACCCGCGCTCGCAAGGCGATCGCGACTTTCAAGGTCCGCGAAGGCATGCCGATCGGCTGCAAGGTGACCCTGCGCAAGGCTCGCATGTACGAGTTCATGGACCGTCTCGTCACGATCGCGCTGCCGCGCGTCCGCGACTTCCGCGGCCTGAACCCGCGTTCCTTCGACGGCCGTGGCAACTACGCCATGGGCCTCAAGGAGCACCTCGTGTTCCCGGAAATCTCCTACGACAAGGCGGAGCAGACCTGGGGCATGGACATCGTCGTCCAGACGAGCGCCACCACGGACGAAGAGGCCAAGGCTCTCCTCGCCCATTTCAAGTTCCCGTTCCGGCAGTAAGCGGCGGCAACGTCGCTTAGACGCGGACACTGGAGAAAGACATGGCTAAGAAAAGCTCAGTCGAGAAGAACAACCACCGCAAGGATCTGGTGAAGCGCTTCGCCGAGAAGCGCAAAGCCCTCCTCGCCATCGCCAACGACGAGTCCCGTGAGATGGAGGAGCGCTTCGAGGCGCGCCTGAAGCTCGCGGAACTGCCGCGCAACTCGTCGGCCACCCGCATCCGCAACCGGTGCGAGATGACCGGCCGTCCGCGGGCCTACTACCGCAAGCTCGGCATCTCACGCGTGGCTCTGCGCGAGCTCGGCAACCGGGGTCTCATCCCCGGCCTCGTGAAGTCCAGCTGGTAAGGGGAGGCATCCATGGTGAACGATCCCGTGGGTGATATGCTCACCCGCATCCGCAACGGTCAAAGCCGTCGCCGCAACGTCGTCCAGACCCCCGGCTCGCGCCTGCGCGCCTCGGTTCTCGACGTGCTGAAGTCCGAGGGCTACATCCGCGACTACGCGGTGCAGGACCTCGGCAACGGCCGCACCGAGTTCCAGATCGAACTCAAGTACTACGACGGTCGCCCGGTCATTCGGGAGATCAAGCGGGTGTCGAAGCCCGGCCGCCGTGTCTACTCGTCGGTTGGCGAGTTGCCGCGCGTCGCCGACGGCCTCGGCGTCACCATCATCTCGACCCCGCAGGGCGTCATGGCCGATCACGTTGCGCGCGAGCGCAACGTCGGCGGTGAAGTGCTCTGCAAGGTGTTCTGATCCGGAGGACAGCGACATGTCTCGCGTAGGCAAGAAGCCCGTCCCCGTCCCGTCTGGCGTCACCGCCACGGTCACGGGTCAGACGGTGAAGGTGAAGGGCTCGAAGGGCGAACTCCAGTTCGTCGTCCCGTCCCAGGTGGTCGTCGAGTTCAAGGACGGCGCCGTCTCGGTGCAGCCCAAGGACCAGTCGAAGCAGGCCCGCTCCCTGTGGGGCACCTCGCGCGCCCAGGTGGCGAACCTCGTCGAGGGCGTCTCCAAGGGCTTCGAGAAGAAGCTGGAGATCACGGGCGTCGGCTACCGCGCCGCGATGGCCGGCAAGGCGCTCAAGCTCTCGCTCGGCTACAGCCACGACATCGAATACGAGATCCCGGCTGGCATCACGATCGTGACGCCCAAGCCCACGGAGATCGTGGTGTCGGGCATTGATCGACAGCGCGTCGGTCAGGTCGCGGCGGAGATTCGCGAGTATCGCGGTCCCGAGCCCTATAAGGGCAAGGGCGTGAAATACGCTGGCGAATTCATCTTCCGTAAGGAAGGCAAGAAGAAGTAAGGGGGGCGATCATGTCGAACAAGAACGAAGCCCTCCTGCGTCGCAAGGCGCGGGTCCGTCGGGCCCTCAGAGCTGCCGCCAACGGCCGTCCGCGGTTGTCGGTGTTCCGCTCGTCCAAGCAGATCTACGTCCAGGTCATCGACGACGCCGCGGGCCGCACGCTCGCCGCCGCGTCGAGCCTCGACAAGGATCTCAAGTCCAGCCTCAAGACCGGTGCCGACAAGGCAGCGGCCGAGGCGGTCGGCAAGCTCGTCGCCGAGCGGGCCAAGGCTGCGGGCGTCACCAAGGTCGTCTTCGACCGCTCGGGCTACATCTTCCACGGTCGCGTCAAGGCTCTCGCCGACGCCGCCCGTGAGGGTGGCCTGGACTTCTAAGACGCCGCGTTCCCTCCCCCTCGTGGGGAGGGGACCCATCGAGCGAGCGGGTCGTTCCGATCCGCGTCAGTGAGATAACAGGAATCAGATATGGCACGTGAACGCGAGGGTCGTCGCCGCGACGACCGCGAGGAGCGCGACAGCGAGTTCGTGGACAAGCTCGTCCACATCAACCGTGTCGCCAAGGTGGTGAAGGGTGGCCGTCGCTTCGGCTTCGCGGCGCTCGTCGTCGTCGGCGACCAGAAGGGCCGCGTCGGCTTCGGCCACGGCAAGGCCCGTGAGGTGCCGGAGGCGATCCGCAAGGCAACCGAGGCCGCCAAGCGCGGTCTGATCCGGGTGTCGCTGCGCGAAGGCCGCACCCTGCACCACGACGTCAACGGTCGCCACGGCGCCGGCAAGGTGATTCTCCGCGCTGCGCCGCAGGGCACGGGCATCATCGCCGGCGGCCCGATGCGCGCCGTGTTCGAGACGCTCGGCATGCAGGACGTCGTCGCCAAGTCGCTCGGCTCGTCCAACCCCTACAACCTCGTGCGCGCCACCTTCGACGCGCTCAAGAACGAGGACAGCCCGCGCTCGGTCGCGGCCCGTCGCGGACTCAAGGTGTCGGCCCTCCAGGCCCGACGCCGTGACGCCGACCCGGCCGACACCTCCGAAGCGGCCGTCGCGTAAGGGAGGGCAGCATGGCAACCAAGACTGTCCGCGTCGAGCAGATCGGCTCGCCGATCCGCCGCGAGGCCTCCCAGCGTGCGACGCTGGTCGGCCTCAAGCTGAACAAGCTGCACCGCGTTTCCGAGTTGGAGGACACTCCCTCGGTCCGCGGAATGATCCGCAAGGTCGCGCACCTCGTGCGCGTCCTCGACGACGCCGCGGCGTGAGGAGGGCTCCACCATGAAGCTCAACGAGATCCGCGATAACGAAGGGGCCACCAAGGCCCGCATGCGCGTCGGCCGGGGCATCGGCTCCGGCAAGGGCAAGACCGGTGGTCGCGGCGTGAAGGGTCAGAAGGCCCGGAGCGGCGTGTCCATCAAGGGCTTCGAGGGCGGTCAGATGCCGCTGCATCGTCGCCTGCCCAAGCGCGGCTTCAACAACATCCACGCCCATGACCTGAACGAGGTGAATCTCGGCCGGGTGCAGCAGGCGGTGGATGCCGGCAAGCTCGACGCGAACGCCGCCGTCACGGTCGAAGCGCTGGTCAAGGCCGGGATCATCTCCCGTGCCCGCGACGGCGTGAAGCTGCTCGGTGTCGGCGAGCTGACCTCGAAGCTCAGCTTCGAAGTGACCCGCGCCTCCAAGTCGGCCATCGAGGCCGTCGAGAAGGCTGGCGGTTCGGTGACCACGACCTTCGCTGCCGGCGTCGCTCATCGCGGCGCGGCGGAAGGCGCGGTTGCGTCGGCCTGACACCACGATTAAGTCGAACGCCGAAGCGGCGGCCCGTGCTCGCACGCGGCCGCCGCTTTCGCTTTCAGGGACCGTTCGAGACGCGTCCCGACGGCAATTCCTGGGATACGAGACATGGCCTCAGCCGCCGAACAGCTTGCCGCAAACCTGAATTTCGGCGCCATCGCCAAGGCCGACGAGCTTAAGAAGCGCATCTGGTTCACCCTGGGCGCGCTCATCGTGTTCCGGCTCGGCACCTACATCCCGATTCCGGGCATCGACCCGGAGCAGTTCGCGCGGAACTTCCAGAACCAGGCCGGCGGCGTGCTCGGCATGTTCAACATGTTCTCCGGCGGTGCCGTCGAGCGCATGGCGGTCTTCGCGCTCAACATCATGCCCTACATCTCGGCCTCGATCATCGTTCAGCTGCTGACCTCGGTCGTGCCGACCCTGGAGGCGCTGAAGAAAGAGGGCGAGTCGGGCCGCAAGGTCATCAACCAGTACACCCGCTACCTCACGGTGGTGCTGGCACTGGTCCAATCCTGGGGCATCGCCTTCGGCCTGCAGGGCTCGAACGCGGTCATCACCCCGGGCCCGTTCTTCATCCTCTCCACCGTCGTGACGCTGACCGGCGCGGCACGCTGTTCCTGATGTGGATCGGCGAGCAGATCACCTCGCGCGGCATCGGCAACGGCTCCTCGCTCATCATCTTCGCCGGCATCGTCGCCCACCTGCCGGCCTCGATCTTCGGCGCGCTCGAACTCACCCGCACCGGCGCGCTCTCGCCCGCCGTCCTGCTCGGCGCCGGCCTCGCGGCAGTCGCGCTGATCTACTTCATCGTGTTCATGGAGCGCGCCCAGCGCCGTCTCCTGATCAACTACCCCAAGCGCCAGGTCGGCAACCGCATGTACGAGGGCCAGTCCTCGTTCCTGCCGCTCAAGCTCAACACCTCGGGCGTGATCCCGCCGATCTTCGCCTCGTCGCTGCTGCTGCTGCCGACGACGGTGGCGAGCTTCTCGGCCAACCAGGGCTCGACCGGCATCCTCGGCACGCTGACGGCCTATCTCGGCCACGGACGGCCGCTCTACATGGTCGCCTATGCCGGCCTGATCATCTTCTTCACGTTCTTCTACACGGCGATCGTCTTCAATCCGCAGGAGACCGCCGACAACCTGAAGAAGCAGGGCGGCTTCATCCCCGGCATCCGTCCGGGCGAGCGGACCGCGGCCTTCATCGACAAGGTGCTGACGCGGATCACCGTGATCGGTGCGGCCTACCTTACCTTCGTCTGCCTCGTGCCGGAGATCGTCGCCTCCTACACCTCGGCCGCGCTCGGCTTCGGCGGCACCTCGCTGCTGATCGTGGTCTCGGTCACCATGGACACGGTGGCGCAGATCCACGGGCATCTGATGGCGCATCAGTACGAGGGCCTCGTGAAGAAGGCCAAGCTGCGCGGCGCCTCCACGACGCGGCGCCGCTGAGGCGCCCCAAGCTGAGGTGCCCCAAGGGGCACCCTTCGACAAAGGTTTGGTGGACGCGCAGGCCGGAATTGCGCATCACAGCAGTGTGACGACGGCGCGGCCTCAGGAAGGTGGGCGCGCCGCCCATGAAGAACGAGCCCGGCGCTGGGCCTTGAGGACGGGGAGAGGCTATGCGGATCATTCTGCTCGGACCGCCGGGTGCGGGGAAGGGTACGCAGTCCGAGCGTATCGTGGAGCGCTACCGCGTTCCGCAGCTTTCGACCGGCGACATGCTGCGCGCCGCGGTCGCCGCCGAGACATCGGTGGGACTGGAAGCGAAGGCGATCATGGAGAGCGGCGGCCTCGTGTCCGATGCGATCGTGGTCGGCATCGTCGCCGATCGGATCGAGGAAGCCGACGCCAAGAACGGCTTCATCCTCGACGGCTTCCCCCGCACGGTCGAGCAGGCCAAGGCCCTCGACGCCATGCTGGCGCAGAAGGGCATCGCCCTCGACGCGGTGGTGGAGTTCGTCGTCGACGAAACCGCCCTCGTCGGTCGCATCGCCAAGCGCGCCGAGGAAACCGCCGCCCGCGGCCAGCCGGTGCGGAAGGACGACACGCCGGAGGTCTTCAAGACCCGGCTCGACGCCTACCGGAAGCAGACCGCCCCACATTTCCGACTATTACGCCGGCACCGGTCTGCTGCGGAAGATCGACGGCATGAAGCCGATCGATGTGGTGACCGGGGATGTGACCGCCCTCCTCGACGGCTTCCGCGAGACGGCCTCTTCCTGAAGCCTCGTCACGGTGCAGATCGTGAAGCCCGCCTCGGTTCCGACGGGGCGGGCTTTTTCATGCCGCGGCAACGGTCTTGCGGGCCGTGGAGCGCATTCCGGTTTGCAAAGCGTTGACAAGTCGTCAGGCCCGCGCTAGGCGGACCCCCTTCGTCCAAGCGGGATGTGGTTCGGGGCGCCTCATAGAGCGCGCTTTCGGGCCGATTTGTAGTTTTGGGCGGCGCGCAGGGGCCGGCCTCCACCGGACGCGCGCTTTCATCCGACGAGGCGTGGCCGATCGGGCCCGCCACATGGAGAGAACATCTTGGCTCGTATCGCCGGCGTCAACATCCCGACCGCCAAGCGCGTCGTCATCGCGCTCCAGTACATCCACGGCATCGGCCCGAAGAAGGCCGAGGAGATCACCGAGAAGGTCGGCATCCCGGCCGAGCGCCGCGTGAACCAGCTCACCGACGCCGAGGTGCTTCAGATCCGCGAAGCTATCGACCGCGACTACATCGTCGAGGGCGACCTGCGCCGCGAAGTCTCGATGAACATCAAGCGCCTGATGGATCTCGGCTGCTACCGCGGCCTGCGTCACCGCAAGCAGCTCCCGGTCCGCGGCCAGCGCACGCACACCAACGCCCGGACCCGCAAGGGTAAGGCGAAGCCGATCGCCGGCAAGAAGAAGTAATTTTTTGGCATTCGGAGGCCGTGCTTCGCTCGGCCTCCTTCGCGTTGCGCCGGGTGTCCCGTTTCGGGGGCCGGCGTGGCGGACCGGTCGTCCAAGGCCGCGCCGCCAAATCCCAAAAGAATCCCGAGCGCCTGGAAGTACGGGCGTGATTGAAGGACGAAAGCGAAAAGATGGCTAAGGAACCGACCCGCGTCCGCCGGCGCGAACGCAAGAACATCGTCTCGGGCGTGGCGCACGTCGCCGCCTCGTTCAACAACACGATGATCACCATCACCGACGCGCAGGGCAACACGATCTCGTGGTCGTCCGCTGGCGCGATGGGCTTCAAGGGCTCGCGCAAGTCGACCCCGTACGCTGCCCAGGTCGCCGCCGAGGACGCGGCCCGCAAGGCCTCCGAGCACGGCATGCGCACCCTCGAGGTCGAGGTCTCCGGCCCCGGTTCGGGCCGTGAGTCGGCGCTGCGCGCGCTCCAGGCCGCGGGCTTCACCGTGACCTCGATCCGCGACGTCACCTCGATCCCGCATAACGGCTGCCGGCCGCGCAAGCGCCGCCGCGTCTGATCGCACGACACCGGAGCATCCCCGAGCGGAGAAGCCCATGGCGGACGGATCGAAGCCCCTACCCGGCGCGCTGCGTTGGAATCTCGGCGACCTCACGGTCACCGCGCTCAACGACGGCTGGTTTCAGGGCTCCCTCGATCTCGTCACGGGCATCCCTCGGGACGAGGCCGGCGCGCTCCAGCGCGCCGGCTTCCGTCCGGAGTCTCCGGTCGTCACGCTCAACGCGTTCCTCGTCACCGGTGCCGGCCGCAAGCCGGTGCTGATCGATTCCGGGTATGGCCATTTCGGCCCCGACACAATGGGCAGGGTGCCCGCCGCCCTCGCGCTCGCCGGCGTCGCGCCGGAGGAGATCGAGACGGTGCTCCTCACCCATCTCCATCCCGACCATGCGGGCGGGCTGGTGGAGGCGGATGGCAGCGCGGCCTACCCGAACGCGGAACTCGTCCTGCATGCGGCGGAAGCCGCGCATTGGCTTCCCGATGCGGCGCTGTCGCGGGCACCGGACGAGGCGAAGCCGTATTTCGAGAACGCCCGCAAGGCGGTGGCGCCCTACGGCGCGCGGCTGCGCAAGCACGAAGGTGGCGAGCTGGTATCCGGCATCACCGCCGTTCCGCTGCCCGGCCACACGCCCGGCCATTGCGGCATGCGGATCGTATCGGGGGACAAGTCCCTGCTGATGTGGACCGATGTGGTGCATATGCCGGCGATCCAGTTCAAGCAGCCGGAGGCGGGTGTCGCCTTCGATGTGGACGGGGATCAGGCGCGGGCGACCCGCAAGCGCGTGCTCGACGAGGTGGCGACCGAGAAGACCCTCATCGCCGGCTCGCATCTCGAGTTTCCGGCGCTGGGATACGTGACCCGCGACGGCGCGGGCTACCGCTTCGTTCCCGCTCTCTGGGTGGCGGGCGAGACGGCTTAGATTTTTTGGGACCGGTCCGGATGCTCCAGAGCAATCCAGGGCCGGCCGTAGCGCTTTCCGGGACGCCGGCGGCGTGGGTTTGGCAAGAGGTAGGACCGTGGTCATTCAGAAGAACTGGCAAGAGCTCATCAAGCCGAACAAGCTGCAGGTGACGGCCGGCGACGATCCCAAGCGGGTCGCCACCGTCGTGGCCGAGCCGCTCGAGCGCGGCTTCGGCACGACGCTCGGCAACAGCCTGCGCCGCGTGCTGCTCTCCTCGCTTCAGGGCGCTGCCGTCACTTCCGTCCAGATCGACGGCGTGCTGCACGAGTTCTCGTCGATCCCCGGCGTGCGTGAGGACGTGACCGACATCGTCCTCAACATCAAGACCATCGCCATCCGCTCGCAGACCGACCAGCCCAAGCGCATGACCCTGCGCAAGACGGGCCCGGGCCTCGTCACCGCGGGCGATATCGGCGCCGTCGGCGACATCCAGATCCTGAACCCCGACCTCGTGATCTGCACCCTGGACGACGGGGCCGAGATCCGCATGGAGTTCACGGTCGCCACCGGCAAGGGCTATGTCCCGGCCGAGCGCAACCGCCCCGAAGATGCGCCGATCGGCCTGATCCCGGTCGATGCGCTCTACTCGCCGGTGACTAAGGTCAGCTACCGCGTCGAGACCACCCGCGAGGGCCAGGATCTCGACAAGGACAAGCTGACGATGACGCTCGAGACCAACGGCGCCGTGTCGCCGGAGGATGCGCTGGCCTACGCCGCTCGCATCATCCAAGACCAGCTCCAGGTCTTCGTGAACTTCGAGGAGCCCCGCAAGGAAGAGGCCGCGCCGCTCGCGCCGCAGCTCCCCTTCAACCCGGCGCTGCTCAAGAAGGTGGACGAGCTCGAACTGTCGGTCCGTTCGGCGAACTGCCTGAAGAACGACAACATCGTCTATATCGGCGACCTCATCCAGAAGTCGGAGGGCGAGATGCTGCGCACCCCGAACTTCGGCCGCAAGTCGCTCAACGAGATCAAGGAAGTGCTCGCCGGCATGGGCCTGCACCTCGGCATGGACGTTCCCGGCTGGCCGCCGGAGAACATCGAGGATCTCGCCAAGCGCTTCGAAGAGCACTACTGAGGCGAGGCCGCCTCGGGCTGGACTTGGCGGCGCTGCACGGCGTCGTTTGTTTGGCCCCCTCGACCCAGCGCTGAGCCACTGGGTCGGCGCTGCCTCCCGCCCCAGCCAAGGCCGGGGCGGGCACGTCCGAAAAGATCCCGCCGCAGGGTTACGCGGATTGTCTGAAAACAGCCCCCAGGGCACTCGGCCGTACCGTGGCACGGCGGCCGAGACTGAGAAGGACCAGCCACCATGCGTCACGGCTATCGCGGTCGCCGCTTCAATCGCACGACCGAGCATCGTAAGTCGATGTTCGCCAACATGTCGGCCGCGCTGATCAAGCACGAGCAGATCGTCACCACCCTGCCGAAGGCCAAGGATCTGCGTCCGGTCATCGAGAAGCTGATCTCGCTCGGCCGTACCGACAGCATCCACGCCCGCCGCCTCGCCATGGCCCAGATCCGCGATGCGGACATGGTCAAGAAGCTCTTCGCGGTGCTCGGCCCGCGCTACCAGTCGCGTCCGGGTGGCTACTGCCGCATCATGAAGGCCGGCTTCCGCTACGGCGACAACGCTCCGATGGCCGTCATCGAGTTCGTGGATCGCGACGTCGACGCCCGCGGTAAGGATTCCGGCCCGACTTCGGTCGAGACGGCCGAAGCCGCCTGAGGTCGGCTCCCCCGCTTTGCGGGGGAACGCATGACATGATGATCGATGCGAAAGGCGGCCCGACGGCCGCCTTTTTGCGTGTTCGACCGGGAGCGGTAAAAAAGGCGAGTGTTCGAACCGGCGGTGGAGAAACCACCGGGAGGTCGACACTGGGACAATTGGGCATGTGCCTTGCTGTATTGCATCCGCTATCGTCGGGTGCGCGGCAGGGTTGAGGATCATCGGCAAGCCGGCGCCCGTTCCCCGGTGCGGCAGGCCGGAAGGCGTTGTCGAACGGCAGGATGTGAACCGTGAATGCTCCCAACGAGAGCGCAGAGGTACTGAGGGATCCGCTGCTGCTGGATAACCAGCTCTGCTACGCGCTCTACGCCGCGGCCCACCGGATGACGAAATCCTATCGGCCGATGCTGGAACGGATGGGGCTGACTTACCCGCAATATCTCGTGCTTCTCGTGCTCTGGGAGAACGACGGCGTCACCGTGTCCGAGATCGGCCGGCGCCTTCGTCTCGATTCCGGCACGCTCACGCCGGTGCTCAAACGGCTGGAGACGAGCGGATTGCTGAATCGCAATCGTCGCCAGTCCGACGAACGCGAGGTCGAGATCGCGCTGACCGATCAGGGCCGGGCGCTTCGCTCGGAGGCGATCGCCGTACGCCAGTCCGTGATGTGTCAGCTCAACATGTCGGAACCGGAGATTCAGGCGATGCGGGCTGACCTGAATGCCCTCATCGAAAACCTTTCGACGGCGGGCTGACCGAGCCGGTGTGCCTCGGTTCGCAGCCATTTTGCCGGATAAATTTCGGTTGAGTAGCGGCCTAAGATTCCGTTAGTGACCCCCTGTCGCTCATCGTCCGGATGCGACGGCAGCCTCGATCGCAGCGACGTGCCTTCCCGTCATCATTCTTTCAAGGAAGTTTGGCCTTGTCTGTGCCCGCTCGGGACAGGCCCGGCGGCAAGCGCTAAGCGCGAACCGCGCCGGCCGCAGGGCGTTTCAGCAGCATGACGGCCGGCCCGATCGATAGCAGCCGCGAAGCGCGGCCCCAGGTCGGCGTGTTGCCGATGCGCCGGACACCGGAGGGTGGCACGGAGGTTCTGCTCGTCACCTCGCGGGAGACGCGACGCTGGGTCATCCCGAAGGGATGGCCGATGAAGGGGCGCAAGCCCTTCGAGGCGGCGGCCCAGGAGGCTTATGAGGAGGCCGGTGTCGTCGGCCGCGTCGGCAAGCAACCGATCGGCTTCTATCTCTACGAGAAGCGCCTGAAGAACCGCGACGCGGTTCTCTGCCAAGTGAAGGTGTTTCCTCTCGAGGTGCGCAAGCAGCTCAAGAAGTTTCCCGAACGCGGCCAGCGCGATGCCCGTTGGTTCACGCCCTCGGAGGCCGCCGACATGGTGATCGAGGCCGGTCTCGCCGGCCTGATCCGTGCCGCCGGAAACCGCGATCCGAAGCGGAAGGGCTGAGCGGCGGGCCTGCGCCCTCCCTCGCTGCCGTATCGGAGCGTCTACGGGCGCTTGTAGCGGGCGGAGTGTGGTTTCCGCAGCTACGGCCAGCCTGAGTGAGCAAGCGCCTCTCAGGCCCCGTCCAGCCATCGCAGGAAGGGCGCGGCCGATGCCGGCCCTACCGTGGCCGTTCCCTGGTCGGTGACTGACTTCAGTGGGCCGCTCGCAGATCTAGAGATCGTCACAGCAGCCGTCGAAGGGCGGCGCCTGCTTGCCGGCACGCTCGGGCGCGCCGGATGCCAGGCCGACGATGCGGCGACCGATGCGGTTGCGGCTTCCGACGGCCTCGCCGAGGACGGACTCGACCGTTGCAACCGTGATCCGGTTGCCCGTCCCCGCGGCGATCGTGGCTTGGGCGAGACGACGGACCATCTCCTTGATGAACGCGGCGCTCGCTCCTTCCGATCGGGTGACAACGGCATCGATCGCCCCCTCCTCGAAATCGATGGCGTCTCCGTAGAGGCTGACAAGCCGGGTACGGCAGGCCGCGTCGGGGTTTGCGATCTCGATCGCCTCGTCCACGCGGCCAGGGCGCGAGGCGAGAGCATCCTCGATCTCCTCCGGCCGGTTCGTGGTGAGGATGAACAGCACGTCGGCGTCGTCGTGCAGGCCGTCCATCTCGTTCAGCAGACGGTTGAGGAGCACCTCCGTCTTCGGACTGTTCATACCCTCGCGGGAGCGGCCGACCAGATCGACATCCTCCAGCACGACGATGCTGGGTTGGAGGGTGCGTGCGAGCAACATGTACTGTTGGAGGTTGGAGACCTCCTCTGCGGTGATGAGCACCGTCGTGCGCTCGGGAAGGTTGGAAGCGACATAGCGGATCACATGCGTCTTGCCGATGCCGGGCGGCCCGTAGAGTAGAAGTCCCTTCCGCGTCGATTGCCCGAGCCGCTTCAGCGCGTCGCGATGCCGGTCGAACTCGAAGACGTGCCGGTCGAGCCGCGCCATCGTTGCGGCGTCGAGGATCACGGCCTCGCGCGCGACGACAGGCAACTTGTGCACCTGCAGGGCGGCTTTCATGCCGGAATAGTCGGAGCCGGATTCGAAGGAGAGAACCTTACCGCGATAGAGCGTCGAGTTCGCACCGGCCGACTGAACGGCCGCGAGGAAGCCGCGCGCGAAGGCCAGCGAAGCCAGATCCGGCAGGGTCGCGATTTCGACCTGGGCGAAGGTTCCTTCGTGGAACTTGAAATAATGCGAGAGCAGGACTGCGACGGGACGCTGCTCGACATGGAAGAGCCACAAGCCGTTGTTCAGAGCGGCGAAAGGCTCCGCGTCGCCGACATCCAAGTCCTGATACTGCAGCGGCGTGACGGAGATCGTGTACTGACCCTGACGGACCAGCAGACTGGAAATCGTCAGCGGCAGTTGGTCGTAGATTTGGTGCACACCCAGCAGCACAGAGGCGACCGAGCCGATCTCAGCCACAACGGCCGCCTGAAGGTCAGGCAGCACATGGGCGCCGAACTGCCGGCGGGAACTCGTGATGCCGTTGACCTGCTCGGCTCCGAAATGCGCGACGAGCGCTTCCCAGGCTTGGTCGAAGTTGCGGGACATCCCTGCGCTCCTTCAGGGGCCGCCGCACCTTCGCAGGGCCCTTCAAAGAACGTGTCGATCGAGCGGCGAAAAACAGCACCCGAGCAGGTGACAAAACCGATCGCTCCAAACAGCGATCCCTGAAACAAACGAACTGATCAATCCTCTGCATCACATCGCGTCTCGGAAGAACATTTTGAGGCGTCGACTGGTCTGTCGATACACTTGGACGTGTCCCCTCGCCCTTCGCGTGCTTGCCGACCCAAGTTTCAGGGCATGCGCGCGACCTTCTAAAAGGGCAAAACTTCCGTGGGTGCTCGAGACATCGGCCATTGGCGCGAGCAGCGCCTGCAAGTTCCCGCGGCCGAGCTTCGGCCGAAGCCGATCGGCACCGTTCAGCGAAACGCTGCCGGCAGAATGCTTCGGCCATGAGAGTACGGCGGCGACTCACGCCCATGCCACACGCGTAAGGCCTACCGTTGCGGCAGGGCCGGTGATCCGCACTTCAGCCTCACAAGGAACGACGGAGCCGCCCGAGGATGACGACGTGACCGTCGTGGCCGAGGATGCACGCCGCGGGCATGCAGCGCCCGTTTTCAGCGGACGAACGAAAACGGGCGCGGAACTCTCGCTCCACGCCCGCACCGTCACTGTTATGGGTAAGGCTTTTAAGCCGCTGTGCCGGCCGCTTCGGCCGCCGCAGCCTGGTCGTCGACCAGCTTCCAGGTCTTGGTCTTGGAGTAGGGACGGGACTCTTCGATGAACACCGTCTGGCCGATCTTGGCCGCATTGGCCTCGTCGTGCGCATGGTAGTTCTTCGAACGGCGAACCGTCTTCTTCATCACCGGGTGGGTGAAGCGACGCTCCACCTTCACGACGATGGTCTTATCGGTCTTGTCGCTGACGACGACGCCTTGAAGGACGCGCTTGGGCATGTGGAATCTCCTCAGGCCTTGGCCGCGTCCAGCGTCTTCTGACGCTGCAGCGTGCGGACACGGGCGATGTCGCGGCGGACCTCACGGACCCGGGCGACGTTCTCAAGTTGGCCCGTCGCGCCCTGGAAGCGCAGGTTGAACTGCTCCTTCTTCAGGCTGATGAGCTCGTCGGAAAGCTGATCCGCCGACAGAGCGCGCAGATCAGACAGTCTCTGGTCGGACTTCATGATCTCTTCCTATCAATCAGCGATGCGCTGGATGACGCGGGTGCGCACCGGCAGCTTCGCGGCTCCGAGGCGCAGGGCCTCGCGGGCGATGTCCTCGGCAACGCCATCCACCTCGAACATGATGCGGCCGGGATGGACCCGGGCCGCCCAATATTCCGGCGCACCCTTACCGGAGCCCATGCGGACCTCGGTGGGCTTGGCGGTGACGGGCAGATCCGGGAACACCCGGATCCACACCCGGCCCTGACGCTTCATCTCACGGGTGATCGCGCGGCGGGCCGCCTCGATCTGCCGCGCGGTGATGCGCTCGGGCTCCAGGCACTTGAGGCCGAACTGGCCGAAGTTCAGCTCGAAGCCGCCCTTGGCCGCGCCACTGATGCGACCCTTGAACTGCTTACGAAATTTGGTCTTCTTGGGTTGCAGCATGGCAGCCTCTCAAGATTTCTGCTTGATCGAGCGTCAGGCGTGCGACGGCTCGCGGCGGCCGCGGCCACCCCGGTCGTCACCGTCACGCTCGCGGCGCCCGCCGGAACGGCCACCCTCTTCCTGGGCCTTCTTGTCCTGCGCCATCGGGTCGTGCTCGAGGATCTCGCCCTTGAACACCCACACCTTGATGCCGCACGTCCCGTAGGTCGTGAAGGCAGTGGCGGTGCCGTAATCGACGTCAGCACGAAGCGTATGCAGGGGCACGCGGCCCTCGCGGTACCACTCGGTGCGGGCGATCTCCGCGCCGCCGAGACGGCCGGCGCAGTTGATGCGGATGCCCTCGGCGCCGAGACGCATGGCCGACTGCACGGCGCGCTTCATGGCGCGACGGAAGGCGACACGGCGCTCGAGCTGCTGTGCGATCGACTCGGCCACCAGGGTGGCATCGATCTCAGGCTTACGCACCTCGACGATGTTGATGGTCACGTCGGCCTTGGTCATCGTGCCGACGAGCTTACGCAGCTTCTCGATGTCCGCGCCCTTCTTGCCGATCACCACGCCCGGACGGCCCGAGTGGATGGTGACGCGGCACTTCCGGTGCGGGCGCTCGATGACGATCTTCGAGACGGCGGCCTGCTTGAGCTGCTTCATGAGGGCGGCGCGGATGGCCACGTCCTCATGCATCAGCTTGGCATACTCGCCCTTCTCGGCGAACCAGCGGGAATCCCAGGTCCGGTTGATGCCGAGACGCAGGCCGATCGGATTGATCTTCTGACCCATCGGTAAACTCCTCAGGCCGCTTCAGCGCGCACTTCGCGAACCACGATCGTGAGGTTCGCAAAGGGCTTCAGGATGCGCGCGCCGCGACCGCGGGCACGGGCGTGGAAGCGCTTGAGCACCAGCGCCTTGCCGACGAAGGCCTGGGAGACGACGAGATCGTCCACGTCGAGATCGTGGTTGTTCTCGGCGTTGGCGATCGCGCTCTCCAGGCACTTCTTCACATCGCGGGCGATGCGCTTGCGGGAGAATTCGAGATCGGCAAGGGCCGTATCGACCTTCTTGCCGCGGATCAACGCCGCCACGAGGTTGAGCTTTTGGGGCGACACGCGGAGCATCCGCGCGACGGCCTTCGCCTCGTTCTCGGGGAGCGCGCGGGGGGTGGCAGGCTTGCCCATCTCAGCGCCTCTTTGCCTTCTTGTCGGCCGCGTGACCGGGGAAGGTGCGGGTCGGCGAGAACTCGCCGAACTTGTGACCGACCATCTCCTCGGTGACGTAGACCGGGATATGCTTGTGTCCGTTGTGCACACCGAAGGTGATGCCCACGAACTGCGGAAGGATCGTGGAGCGACGGCTCCAGATCTTGACGACCTCGTTGCGGCTGCCGCCGCGGGCGGCGTCGGCCTTCTTGAGGAGGTAGCCGTCGACGAACGGCCCTTTCCAGAGGGAACGTGCCATGGCTGTTACTTCTTGCGGTTATGGCGGCTGGACAGGATGAAGGTGTCGGTCCGCTTGTTGGACCGGGTCTTCTTCCCCTTGGTGGGCACGCCCCAGGGCGTGACCGGGTTCCGGCCGCCCGAGGTACGACCCTCGCCGCCGCCGTGCGGGTGATCCACCGGGTTCATGGCGACGCCGCGAACGTGCGGACGCTTGCCGAGCCAGCGGTTACGGCCGGCCTTGCCCAGCGAGATGTTCATGTGGTCCGGGTTCGACACCGCACCCACGGTCGCGAAGCACTGACCGTGCACGAGGCGCTGCTCGCCCGAGTTCAGGCGCAGCGTCACGTAGCCCTGGTCGCGTCCGACGATCTGAGCGTAGTTGCCAGCGGAGCGGGCGATCGCGCCGCCCTTGCCGATCTTCAGCTCGACGTTGTGGACGATGGTGCCCACCGGCATGGAGCCGATCGGAGCCGCATTGCCCGGCTTCACGTCGACGCTCTCACCGGCGATCACCTTGTCACCCGGCGACAGGCGCTGGGGGGCGAGGATGTAGCTCTGCTTCCCATCGGGGAAGGTGATGAGCGCGATGAACGCCGTCCGGTTCGGATCGTACTCGATCCGCTCCACCGTCGCGGGAACGTTGAGGTTCTCGCGACGCTTGAAGTCGACGTTGCGCAGGACCCGCTTATGACCACCGCCGCGGAAGCGGACGGTGATGCGGCCCAGGTTGTTGCGGCCGCCCGAGGAGCTCTTGCCCTCGGTCAGCGCCTTCACCGGCTTGCCCTTGTAGAGCTCACGGCGATCGACGAGCACGAGCTGGCGCAGGCTCGGCGTGACCGGTTTGAATGTCTTCAAGGCCATCGGCTTGATCCTAACGCTTCAAGTCTCAGAGGCCGGTCGTGACGTCGATCGTATCACCCTCGGCGAGGGTCACGATCGCCTTCTTCACGTCCGAACGCTGCCCGCGCTGCCCGCGGAAGAACTTCTTCTTGCCCTTGGTCGTGAGCGTGTTCACGCCCGTGACCTTGACGTCGAACAGACGCTCGACCGCTTCCTTGATCTGCGGCTTGGTGGCCTTCGGGGCAACCCGGAAGACGACCTTGTTCTGCTCGGTGAGGTTGGTCGCCTTCTCCGTGATCACGGGGGAGACGATGATGTCGTAGTGGCGCGGATCGGCACTCATTTGAAACGCTCCTCCAGCGCATCGACGGCGGCGCGCGTCAGCACGAGCGTGTCGCGGCGCAGGATGTCGTAGACGTTGATGCCCTGGACGGGCAGCACATCGATCTTCGGAATGGCGCGGGCGGCGCGGCCGAAGTTCTCGTCCACTTCAGAGCCGCCGATGATCAGCGCGCTCGACAGACCGAGCTTCTCGAAGCGCTCGATCATGGCCTTGGTCTTGTGGTTGTCGACCTTGATGTCGTCGACGACGATCAGGGTCGAAGCCTTGGCCTTGGCCGAGAGGGCGTGCTTGAGCGCCAGCGCGCGAACCTTCTTGGGAAGGTCGTGGCTGTGGTCGCGCACCACCGGACCGAAGGCCCGGCCGCCGCCGCGGAACTGCGGAGCGGAGGCAGCGCCGTGACGGGCGTTACCGGTGCCCTTCTGCTTGTACAGCTTCTTCGACGTGCGATCGACGTCCGAGCGGTTCTTGACGGCGTGCGTGCCGGCGCGCCGCTTGGCGAGCTGGTAGCGCACCATCCGCTGCAGGATGTCGGCGCGCGGCTCGAGGCCGTAGATCGCCTCGTTGAGCTCGACCGAGCCGGCGGAGCCGCCGTCGAGCGTGGTGATATCGAGTTTCATCACGCGTTCTCCTCGGACGCCGGAGCCTCGGGGGCCGCCTCGACCTGGGACGCGCCGGCAGAGCCGTTCTCACGGAACTTGCCCGGCAGCGGCACATCGGCCGGCAGCTTGCGCTTGACCGAGTCGCGAACCTGGATCCAGCCGCCGGCGACACCGGGGACGGCGCCTTCGACGAGGATGAGGCCGCGCTCCGGATCGGTGCGGACGACCTTGAGGTTCTGCGTGGTCACACGCTCGACACCCAGGTGACCCGGCATCTTCTTGTTCTTGAAGGTCTTGCCCGGATCCTGACGGCCGCCGGTCGAACCGATCGAACGGTGGGAGATCGACACGCCGTGGGTGGCGCGCAGACCGCCGAAGTTCCAGCGCTTCATACCGCCGGCAAACCCCTTACCCGTGCTGGTGCCCGTCACATCGACGAACTGGCCCGGGATGAAGTGGTCGGCCGTGATTTCGGCACCGACCGGGATCAGCGCGTCCTCGGACACGCGGAACTCGGCGAGCTTCTTCTTGGGCTCGACCTTGGCGACCGCGAAGCGGCCGCGCTCGGCCTGCGACACGTTCTTTACCTTGGCCTTGCCGATGCCGACCTGGAGGGCGACGTAGCCATCCTTCTCGGTCGTGCGGTGTGCCACAACTTGGCACTGATCAATCTGGAGCACAGTGACGGGCACATGCTCGCCAGCGTCTGTAAAGACGCGGGTCATGCCGACCTTCCGTGCGATGACGCCTGAGCGCATAGGTCTCTCCCTCGCGCGATGAAACGGTAAGCTCTAAATCCGACGCGGACTTAGAGCTTGATCTCCACGTCCACGCCAGCGGCGAGGTCGAGCTTCATCAGCGCGTCCACGGTCTGCGGCGTCGGGTCGACGATATCGAGCACCCGCTTGTGCGTGCGCATCTCGAACTGCTCGCGCGACTTCTTATCGATGTGCGGCGAACGGTTCACCGTGAACTTCTCGATATGGGTCGGCAGCGGGATCGGGCCCCGGATCTGCGCGCCAGTCCGGCGCGCGGTCGAGACGATTTCCTTGGTGGACGCATCGAGGATGCGGTGATCGAACGCCTTAAGGCGAATGCGGATGTTCTGACCGTTCATGACCTGACCTCGGCGGAAACGTTGAGGAGCGGGCGCGAGGGCCCGCCCCTCTTACGTCCCCTGTCGATGATGCTTGCGGTTAGTCGTTGATGGCGGCGACGACGCCGGCACCGACGGTGCGACCACCCTCGCGGATGGCGAAGCGCAGCTTCTCTTCCATGGCCACCGGCACGATCAGCACCACGTCCATGGTCACGTTGTCGCCCGGCATCACCATCTCGGTGCCCTCGGGCAGCGTGCACACGCCGGTCACGTCCGTCGTGCGGAAGTAGAACTGCGGGCGGTAGTTGGTGAAGAACGGCGTGTGGCGGCCGCCCTCTTCCTTCGTCAGGATGTAGGCCTCGGCCTTGAACTTCGAGTGCGGCTTGACCGAACCTGGCTTGCACACGACCTGGCCGCGCTCCACGTCCTCGCGCTTCGTGCCGCGCAGCAGCACGCCGACGTTGTCGCCCGCCTGGCCCTGGTCGAGCAGCTTGCGGAACATCTCGACGCCAGTCACCGTCGTCGTCGTCGTCGGGCGGATGCCGACGATCTCAACCGACTCACCGACCTTGACGATGCCGCGCTCGACGCGACCCGTCACCACCGTGCCGCGGCCCGAGATCGAGAACACGTCCTCGATCGGCATCAGGAACGGCATGTCGATCGGACGCTCCGGCTGCGGGATGTACTCGTCCACGGTCGCCATCAGCGCCAGAACGGCTTCCTTGCCGATCTTGGGCTCCTTGTCCTCGAGCGCCATCAGGGCCGAGCCCTTGGTGATCGGGATGTCGTCGCCGGGGAAGTCGTACTTGGAGAGGAGCTCGCGCACCTCCAGCTCGACCAGCTCCAGGAGCTCCTCGTCATCGACCATGTCGACCTTGTTGAGGAACACCACCAGCGCCGGCACGCCGACCTGACGGGCGAGCAGGATGTGCTCGCGGGTCTGCGGCATCGGGCCGTCGGCGGCGGACACGACCAGGATCGCGCCGTCCATCTGGGCGGCACCGGTGATCATGTTCTTCACGTAGTCGGCGTGGCCGGGGCAGTCGACGTGCGCGTAGTGGCGGTTGGTCGTCTCGTACTCGACGTGGGCGGTCGAGATCGTGATGCCGCGCGCCTTCTCTTCCGGCGCCTTGTCGATCTGGTCGTAGGCCGTGAAGGTCGCCCCGCCCGACTCCGCCAGAACCTTCGTGATCGCCGCCGTCAGCGACGTCTTGCCGTGATCCACGTGCCCGATCGTGCCGATGTTGCAGTGCGGCTTGGTACGGGAGAACTTTTCCTTACCCATCAGGGCCTCCTAATCGTCAGTGTCGTTGATCGAGGAAGTTTGACGCGTTCGCGTCAGGCGTACTTGGCAATGACCTTGTCGGCCTCGCCGCGCGGCACTTCCTCGTAATGGTCGAACTGCATCGTGAAGTTGGCGCGTCCCTGGGAGAAGGAGCGCAACTGGTTCACGTAGCCGAACATGTTGGCCAGCGGCACCATCGCGTTGATGACGTTGGCGTTGCCGCGCATGTCCTGGCCCTGGATCTGGCCGCGGCGGGAGTTGAGGTCGCCGATGACCGAGCCGGTATACTCTTCCGGCGAAACCACTTCGACCTTCATCACCGGCTCGAGCAGAACCGATCCGCCCTTCTGCAGCGCCTCACGGAAGGCGGCGCGGGAGGCGATTTCGAAGGCCAGCGCCGAGGAGTCGACGTCGTGGTAGGCGCCGTCGATCAGCTCGACCTTGACGTCGACCACGGGGAAGCCGGCGAGCACGCCCGCGCCGAGGACCGAGTTGAGGCCCTTCTCGACGCCGGGGATGTACTCCTTCGGCACCGCACCGCCGACGATCTTCGACTCGAAGGCGAAGCCGGCGCCCGGCTCGTTCGGCTCGACCACGAACTTCACCCGGGCGAACTGACCGGTACCACCGGTCTGCTTCTTGTGGGTGTAGTCGATCTCCTGACGCCGGGTCAGCTTCTCACGGTACGCCACCTGCGGCTGACCGATATTCGCGTCGACCTTATAGGTACGGGCGCAGGATATCGACCTTGATGTCGAGGTGGAGCTCGCCCATCCCGCGAAGGATGGTCTGGCCGGATTCCTGGTCGGTCGAGACCCGGAAGGACGGATCCTCGGCGGCGAGCTTCGAGAGTGCGATGCCGAGCTTCTCCTGATCGGCCTTCGACTTCGGCTCGACGGCGATCTCGATGACGGGCTCGGGGAACTCCATCTTCTCGAGGATCACCGCGTCCTTCGGATCGCACAGCGTATCGCCGGTGCGGGTGTCCTTGAGACCGGCCAGGGCGACGATGTCGCCGGCGAAGGCTTCCTTCACGTCCTCACGGTTGTTGGCGTGCATCAGCAACATGCGGCCGACGCGCTCTTTCTTGTCGCGCGACGAGTTGATGACGTTGGCGCCCGACTCGACCTTGCCGGAATAGACGCGGCAGAAGGTGATCGTTCCGACGTGGGGATCGTCCATGATCTTGAAGGCGAGCATGGAGAAGGGATCGCTGTCGGTCGGGTGGCGGACCACCTCTTCCTCGGTCTTGAAGTCGAGGCCCTTGATCTCGCCGCGGTCGGCGGGAGACGGCAGGTAATCGACGACGGCGTCGAGGAGCGGCTGCACGCCCTTGTTCTTGAAGGCCGAGCCGCACAGCACCGGATGGAAGGCACGAAGCTGAACCGCCTTGCGCACGAGCTTGCGCAGGGTCTCCTCGTCCGGCTCCACGCCGTCGAGGTAGGCGGTCATCGCGTCGTCGTCGAGCTCGACGCAGGCCTCGATCATCTTGGTGCGGTACTCGACCGCCTGATCGGCGAGATCGGCCGGGATCTCCTCCTCGGAGAAGTTGGCGCCAAGCGCCTCACCCGACCAAACGATCGCCTTCATCTTGATGAGGTCGATGACGCCCTTGAAGCTGGACTCGGCACCGATCGGCAGCTGCAGGCAGACGGGCTTACCGGCGACGCGGCCGATGATGTCGGCGACGCACTTGAAGAAGTCGGCGCCGATCTTGTCCATCTTGTTGACGAACACGACGCGCGGCACGTCGTACTTGTCAGCCTGACGCCACACGGTCTCGGTCTGGGGCTCGACGCCCTGGTTGCCGTCGAGCACGCAGACGGCGCCGTCGAGCACGCGGAGCGAGCGCTCCACCTCGATGGTGAAGTCGACGTGGCCGGGGGTGTCGATGATGTTCAGGCGCTTGTCGCGCCAGAAGCAGGTGGTCGCAGCCGAGGTGATCGTGATGCCACGCTCCTGCTCCTGCTCCATCCAGTCCATCGTCGCGGCGCCCTCATGGACTTCGCCGATCTTATGGGACTTGCCGGTGTAGTAGAGGATCCGCTCGGTCGTCGTGGTCTTGCCGGCATCGATGTGAGCCATGATGCCGAAGTTACGGTAGTCCTCGATCGCATGCGTGCGGGGCATCGGGGTCTCTCCGGGAGAAAGCGGGCTTGGAGCGCGGCCCGGTGGCCGCGCTCGACAGGCGAATTACCAGCGGTAGTGCGAGAAGGCGCGGTTGGCCTCGGCCATCCGGTGGGTGTCTTCACGCTTCTTGACCGCGTTGCCGCGGTTGTTGGCGGCGTCGAGCAGCTCGGCGGAGAGACGCTCGATCATGGTCCGGTCGTTGCGGCCGCGGGCGGCCTGGATCAGCCAGCGGATCGCGAGAGCCTGACGGCGCTCGGTGCGGACTTCGACCGGAACCTGGTAGGTCGCGCCACCGACGCGGCGGGAACGGACCTCGATCGCCGGGGCGACGTTGTCGAGCGCGGCGCGGAACACCTCGATCGGGTTGGCGCGGGCGCGGTTCTCGACGATGTCGAACGCACCGTAGACGATCCGCTCGGCGGTCGACTTCTTGCCCTCGTACATGATGGAATTCATGAACTTGGTCAGGACGACGTCGCCGTACTTGGCGTCCGGGATGATCTCGCGCTTCTCGGCAGAGTGACGACGGGACATCTGTTTGCTCTCAGATTAATCGACTTAAGCACCTCGCGCAGGCCGCCTTGAGCGTAAACGCCGGCGACATCCTTGCGAGGCCGTGGAAATGGCCGTCCGGAGATTCTTACTTCGGACGCTTTGCACCGTACTTCGAACGGCGCTGCTTGCGGTTCTTGACGCCCTGCGTGTCGAGCACGCCGCGCAGGATGTGGTAGCGCACACCCGGAAGGTCCTTCACGCGGCCGCCGCGGATCATGACCACGGAGTGCTCCTGAAGGTTATGCCCCTCACCGGGGATGTAACCGATCACCTCGAAGCCGTTGGTCAGGCGCACCTTGGCGACCTTACGAAGCGCCGAGTTCGGCTTCTTCGGGGTCGTGGTGTAGACGCGCGTGCAGACGCCGCGCTTCTGCGGGCAGGCGTTGAGCGCCGGCACCTTGTTGCGCGCCTTCTGCGCCTTGCGCGGCTGGGCGATCAGTTGGTTGATCGTCGGCATCCTGTGCCCTCTTCATCCGGCCGCGCAGGGCGGCCACCGTCTGAAACCTGTCGAAGCCCCTTGCGGAGCGGCCGGGCCCCGGGCGAACCCGCGGCAAAACGAATAGCGCCAGAGGCCGATCAAGGCCTTTGACGATGGTGAGGCAGAGGATCACGCCGTGAACGACGCGTTCTTACCCGCTGATCTGACGAATACGTCAGGGTGTGATGCCGGTATCGGTCTGACGACGGTCGCCGAAGCCCCTGGCCTCGACCCGAAAGCGACTCTCGATCCACCGGAGTGGCGCGCTTCTACGCGGGGTGGCCGGGCCCGTCAATGCCCGGGGAGGATAAAGTTCGGTGAACGTGCGTCCGATCTGCACTCCGGACCGTGATCGGCGGCTCAGCTGTTATTCGGCGGCGCTCGGGAGGCGAAAAGCGTCGATTCCGCGTCGATCCGGGTTGATTTCGGCCAGCGCCCGCTTGGCGGCTTCCAGCGGATGCTCGGCCTCGATTCGCACCGAGCCGAGATCCGGGCTTTTGTAGACGGTGACGACCGTATCCATCACTTCGGTCAGTGTCGTGCGCTTGTCCTCGGGCGCTGCGATGAGGAGCTGCAGCCCCCAGGCGCGGAAAAGATCAACCAGCGACTGGCTGTTGCGCACGTCGAGTTTCGAGAAGGCTTCGTCGAGAAGGCAGAGGCCGAGGCCCGGCGTCTCGTCGCCGGGGCGATCACCGGGATAATAGGCCGAGGCCATGGAGGCGGCGATCGCGACGTAGAACGGCGCCTGCGCCTCGCCGCCCGAACCGCGCAACGCCCGGCTCGACAGGGTGGTGCGGTTGCCCGCCCGGTCGCGCATGCCGATCTCGTAGACGAAGTAGTTGCGGTAATCGGCCAGCCGCGCCGCGTTCTCCTCGCCCTCGATCAGCGCCGTGATCTCCGCGAGTGCGGCCGCGAGCGGGCTGTTATCCGGTCCGCCCTCAGCGCCATTGTCGGGGCTTGGCAGCACCGCCTGCGCCGCATCGGGCGAGCGCGCGACTTCGGTGGCGAGCGCGTGGACGGCGGCGTAGCGGCGGTCCACCTCCGCCTCGAAGGCATAGGTCTGGCCGGTGAAGGTCTGCGACGCCAGCCGCTCGTTGAGGGCGTCGAGCCGGGCACGCATCCGCTCGAACTTGTCGGCGAGCCGGGTCAGCAGATCCTCGGTCATCAAGCGGCGCATCTCGGCCTCCGCCCGGAGCGACTGGTCGCGGTAGCGGCGCAGTTCGTGCCCCGCCACCTCGTCGCGCTCGCGGGTCGCCCAGGCATAGCCGAACGAGGCTGGCTGCTCGCCCGAACCGAGCGGGTTCTCGACGCGCCACGCGGCGCAATACTCAGCAAGGTCGCGCTCGGCGGCGCGGCCCTGGTTGCGCACGCTGTCGCCGGCCTCGCGGGCGGAGGCGCGGGCCTGCGAGGCCAGCGACGCCAGCGCCTTGGTGTCGAGCGCGGCCCGGTCCGCCCGCGCCGCGGCGATCCCGGCCACCGTGTCCGGCACGTCGGCGGGAACGGTGCCGGTGAGGCGGATGCGGACGGTGTCGCCGGAGGTCCAGCGCTTGAGCGCCGTGCGGTAGGCCAGGAACGCGGCGCGCGCCGCCTCCCTCCCTTGCGTGACACGGGCCTTCAGTCCGGCCTCCTCCGCGAGTGCGGCGTCGCGTTTGGGCTCCAGCACCTGCACGAGTTCGGTGAGATAGGCCGAGCGCTCCTTCTGAAGCTCCTTCAATTCCGCCTCGATCACGCCGGCATCGGCGCGGGCGACGGTCTCCTGCTCGGTGGAGAGGCTGCGGCGGCGGCCCTCGATGGCGTCGGCCTCGGCGCGCAGGGCCTCGAGATCGATCGGCGCTTCCGCCAGCCGGCTCCGCAGCAGCGCGGCGATGCGGGCGGCCTCGCGCATCACCGTGGCCTCGGCCCGCAGGGTCCGCGCCTCCTCGCGCGCCTCGTCGAGGCGGCGGCGGGTCTCGGCGGTGGGCCCGCGCTGGCCCCGGGTCATCATCAGCGGCACGGGGCGCACCACCGAATAGGCCATGCCCGAAGTCGAGCGCCCGCTCGGCGCCACGGCGCGGCTCATGTTCCGGAGCGCCGCATCGTCGGGCGCGAGGTCGTAGCTGCCGAGCCGCGCGGCGAGGAAGGCCTCGGCGTGGTCGCTGTCGGTTTCGATCAGCCCCATCGGCCCGTCATCGAAGCGCCGCGCGGCGCGCCGCGCCGTATCGGTCGTCTTCACCAGGAGACAGCGGAAGAATTGGTTCTTTCGGGACTCGAGCAGAGCGAAGGCGCGGTCCAGCCGGTCGGGCTCGACCACCAGGGCCTCGCGGGCGCGGCCGAGCAGGCCTTCGAGGGCCGGGCCCCATTTCGGATCGACGATCTCGGCGAGTTCGCAGATCGGCGCCGCCTCGATGCCGAGCCGGCCCAGCTCCTCGCGGAACGCCTCCGTGTCGGAGGACAGGCGCGCGGACGAGGAACGGCCGGAATTCACCTGCCCATCGAGGCCGCGAACCTCGTTCTCGCGCTCGCGGGCCTTGAGGGCGAGGTCTTCCGCTTCCTCTTCCAGGGTGCCAGACACGTCCGGCATCTGCGCCAGCCCTTCGAGCAGACCTTTCAGCGGCCCATCGACCCGGAGAATGTCCTCCGGCGGCGCCTCGCGGCGGAGGCCTGAGCGGGCGCAGGCCTCGACGATGCGCGCCGCCTGAAGATCGATCCGGCGCAAGGGACCGGCAATGGCGCTGAGGCGGCCGGCATCCTGCACGAGGCCGACGATCCCGGCGAGGCGGTTGGTCAGGTCGCGCCGGTCGCGGGCGACCATGGCGAGACCGGCATGGGAGGCCGCGAGCCGCGCCTCCGCCACGCTGCCGACGATCAGCGCCTTGCGGGCGGCGATCTCGGTGTCGATCTCGCGCACGAAGCCCTGGCTCGTCGCCACGCTTTCGCGGGCGATGCGCAGGCGCTCCGACGTCTCGGCGAGCAGGCGGCGGGCCTCCGCATGGTCGAGGATGCGGCGGCGCAGATCCGCGCCGGCGGCGCGCATCTCGTCGAGGGCGGCGGTGAGGCTCGCCCGCGCCCAACCCTCGTAGCGCGCGCAGATGCGCGAGAGATGGGCGAGGCGCTTCTCCAGCTCCTCGATGGTCTCCAGCAGGCGCCGCCACGTCTCGATCGATTGGCGGATGCGGGCGACATCGAGCGGCTCGGCCTCCAGCACGAAGCTGCGCACGAAGGCGCTGGTGTCGAAGATCGGCTTGAACGCCACCGCGTTGGAGAAGGTGCGCAGGAACTGGCGCGGATCGGGCACGGCCGCCCCCTCGCGCAGGGTCGCCAGCACGGCGGCGGTGAAGCGCTCGCCGGAGGTGCGGAACTCCTCGAACGTGTCGGCCCGGCGGCGAAGATCCGCGGCGATCTCGGCCCAGGGCGCGACGAAGCTGCCCTCGCTGGTCTCGCGCACGTAATCGGCGATCTCGAAACGGTGGCCGACGGCGATGAAGCGCGAAAGCGTCTCCTCCTTCGGCTCCTCGGAGCGGGCGGCAAGCGCCAGCCCGACCGTGACGATGCGGCCGCTCGCCGGGTTCTCGAACACGAGCGCGATGAGGGTTTCGCAGGCCTCGCGCGTCGGGCGCCCGCCCTCGGCCGGGTCGCTGATCCAGCCGAGGCAGTAGTCGCGCACCGTGCGTGCGCTGCGGCCCGAGGCGGAGGCGTTGAGCGCGAGCCGGCTCGCATTGTTGCCGGCCAACACTGTCCCGACCGCGTCAAAGATCGTCGACTTGCCCGCCCCCGTGGGACCGACGAGCGCCGCCGCGCCCCGAATCCGGATCTGCTCGCGCCGGATGAGGTACCAATTCGAGATCGCAATATCGGTGAGGCGGTACACCAGCCCGGCCGCTTATCCCGAGGTTGAACGAGAGACAGCGCAATGGACGCTACGCCTCGCACACGCAAGGGCGGGATCGCGGCGGGCCGCGGACGCCGCCCGATCGGCACAATCTGAGGATGCCCAACCGTCGAAGCACGACCGCTCCAAGCGGCCGACGGCATCGATACAGCAATCACCGACCCGTGATTTGACGGGGCCGCGTCGATCCGAGACCAGAGCCATTCGGCTGAGCATCGGGCCCCGACGCGCGAAACAACGGTCGCAGATCTCCTGCAACGGCAGGTTCATGAAACCCGTTCGATTACTGCCTTTCAACGCTCCCTGCGTACTCTGACACATGTGAGAAACACTGATTTTGACGCAAACCCAATACGATCCGTGCCATACGGTAAATTGCGCTCTCCGACCGTCCAGAACTCCGATCGTTGAAATGTCCGCCCGCCGTCCACGCCTGACTTACGGTGTTCTGTTTATTGTCGCCTCGATTGTTCTATGGGGCACGGCATCGTGGGTTGCAGGCAGTATCATCTGGGTCTGAGACCGACTTAGACGTCTTTCCTGCAAGCGATGTAGCCTCCCACAACATAACCGCCCTGCAAAGCGCAGAGGGAGGCTGCGATCATCAACAGGTCGGCCAGCACCAACTGGCCACTGTAGAAGTGATAAATGATCCGCGCGATGATGACAAAGAAACTCGCGACGGCAAGCATCCCCCAATGATAAAACATGCCGATCAGTATACCGGCAATAACGAGAAGCGGGATCGCTAGCACGGGATCATGACCCTATCCTGCCGGATCGGCATCTGAGAGCCTTTTTGACGAAATCTTTCCTTAGGTTACCGCCGCGCCCGACCGCGCGCAAAGGGTCACTTGGCTTAAAACTAGGCGAATTCTGCAGGTTCCCCTTTATCGAACGGCATCGTTAACGGACCGGTCACCCTAAGGTTGGGCGTCCGGCCGGGACGGCATCAGCTTGGTGCCGCTGCGTATCGATCCGCAAATCCGCGTACCCGGCGGTCGTCGGATGGGCCTAGGCTGTCCCCCGGCACCGCACGTTTGTCCGCGATTGCGCCGAAGACGAGCCTTTCGCCCGCCGCCGCGGCATCGGCGACACCCTGGTCGCGACCAGCATCGGCTTCGCCCGCAAGACGGGCGATGCCCGCCACGGCGTCGCCTGCGTCGAGACAGCGACCCATACCGGCTTCGGTAGGCCGGTCGAGCGTGAAACCTGGATGGTGCCCTTCGGCGAGACGGGCGAGGCACCGAGGCAGGCCATGTGACGGGGGCGATGCCCCCGCCACATCGGTGATGTCACCCAGAGTCCCCCGATCCCCGTGCCGGACAGACCCTCTCGCGGGAAGCTTAGCCGCCAAAATTCTTGGCGAGCCACGCCCCGGAGGCGGCGAGATCCGCCTGGGACAGTCCGTGCCCGGCCGGGTTGACCGTGTGGGTCACCGCCGCGCCCGCTTGCGCGAGGCGCGCGGCGAGCCGTTCGGCATTCTCGGCCGGCACGATCGGATCGAGAGCGCCCGAGAGCAGCAGCACCGGGCGGCCGGCGAGGTCGGCCGGCGGGCACTCGGCGAGCGGCACCATCGCCCGCAGCAGAACCGCCCCCGCCAGGACCTCCGGGTGCAGGAGCAGGGTCGCCGCGGCGATATTGGCCCCGTTCGAGAATCCGACCGCCACCGGCGCGGCGAGCCCGTAGGCCGCGCGCGCCTGCGCCACGAAGGCGGCGAGGTCGCCGGCCCGGCGGCGGACATCCGCCTCGTCGAACACGCCTTCCGCGAGACGGCGGAAGAAGCGCGGCATGCCGTTCTCCAGAACCGGCCCGCGGGGCGAGAGCAGCGCGGAGCCGGGCGAGAGCGCGCGGCCGAGGGAGAGCAGGTCGTTTTCGTCGCCACCCGTGCCGTGCAGCAGCAGGAGCGGCGGCGCGCGCTCGTCGGTGCCGGGCTCGAAGCGGTGGATGAAGTCGAAGGTGACGCCGTTCGTCATGGCTGTCTCCGTTCCGTCTAAGGAGGGTGCGGCCGCCCGCATAGGATCCGGGCGGCCGCGAAGGTGGGCGGTCGGTTCAGGCGACCTTCGGCAGCACCGCCTCGATCCGCCCGCGATGCGGCTCGAGGAAGGGCGGCAGCTTCAGCGCGGTCCCGAGTTCCGCCACCGGCTCGTCGATGGCAAAGCCCGGCGCGTCGGTGGCGATTTCGAACAGCACGCCGCCCGGTTCGCGGAAGTAGACCGAGCGGAAGTACTGCCGATCGCGCTGCTCGGTCACGGACAGGCCGTGCCGATCGCTCAGTCGCTCCGTCATCGCCGCCTGCGCCGCGTCGTCGGAGGCACGGAAGGCGATGTGGTGGACCGAGCCCGCCCCCTGCCGACCGGGCAGGAAGTCGCCGACCGCCCGAAGCGTCACGAACTCACCGAGGCCCGCCCCGCTCGTCAGCCGGATCTGGCTGCCCTCGCGGGCGGCCTCCGTAAAGCCGAGCACGTCCGTGAGGATCGCGGCGGTCGCCTCCGCCCCGCGCAGGAGCAGGGTGACGCCGTGGAAGCCGCGAATCGCGGTTTCCGGCGCGATGCCCTCGGACGTCCAGGCCGGCTCGGCCTCCGCTCCCTCGACGCCGACGAGTGCCAGCGGCATCCCGTCGGGATCGCGGAACCGCAGCACCGTCTCGCCGAAGACCGTCACCGGCGCCTCATGCGGGACGTTCAGCGAGACGAAGCGGTGCGTCCAGGCGCCGATCGCCGCGCGCGGCACGCGGAAAGCGGTCTCCGACACCTGACCGATGCCGACGCGGCCGGGGGCCGCCTGAGCGATCGGGAAGAAGGTGAGGATCGTGCCAGGCGCGCCCGCCTCGTCGCCGAAATAGAGGTGGTAGGTGCCGGGATCGTCGAAGTTGACGGTCTTCTTCACCAGCCGCAGGCCGAGTACGCGGGTGTAGAAGTCGATGGTGCGGGCCGTATCGCTCGCAAACGCCGTGACGTGGTGGATGCCGTGCGCGCTCATGGTGCGGGTCTCCTGTTCGAGAGGATCGCCGCAGGGATCAATCTCCGGGCTGCGATCGGTGTGAGCGCAATCTGGCCCTTGCCTGCTCGCATGAAAATGGAAACGATTGAAACGCATCGTTTCCGGATTTGAGCCATGGCGAAACTACCCGATTTCGAGGCCTGGGCCGTGTTCGCGGTGGTGGCCGACGCCCTCTCCTTCGCCCGGGCGGCCGACGAACTCGGGCTGTCGAAGGCGACCGTCTCCAAAGCGGTGGCGCGGCTGGAGGGACGCCTCGGCGCACGGCTGTTCCACCGCACCTCCCGCCGTCTCGCGCTGACCGAAGCCGGCCGTCTGGCGCGCGAGGACGCGGCGGGGCTGCTGGCCGCGGGCGAGGCGGCGGAGGCCCGCGCGCTCGACGCCAACGGCGTGCCGCGGGGGCGGGTGCGGCTTGCGGCCCCCATGTCGTTCGGGGTTGCCCATGTTGCGCCGGTGCTGCCGGAATTCCTGGCGGCGCACGCGCAAGTCTCGGTCGATCTGCACCTGTCGGACGCGCTGGTCGATCTCGTCGGCGGCGGGTTCGATCTCGGCCTGCGGATCGCCGCGCTGCCCGATTCCTCGCTCCGGGTGCGGCGGCTCTGCGGCGTGCGCCGCTCGCTTGTGGCGACGCCGGCTTATCTGGCGCGCTACGGGCCCCCGCAGCATCCGGAGGATCTGAAGGCCCGTGCCTGCCTCGGCTACGCCTACCTGCCGACGCCGGACCGCTGGCCCTTCACCAACGCGGCCGGCGAAACCGTCACGATCGTGCCCGAAGGCCCGCTGCGGGCCAACAATGCCGACGCCCTGGTGCCGGCCTTGCGCGCCGGGCTCGGCCTCGCGGTGCAGCCGGATTTCACGATCTGGGAGGATCTGAAGTCGGGCCGCCTGGAGCGGGTGATGCCGGACTGGCAGCCGCCGCCGATCGCCCTCAACCTCGTGATGCCGCCCGGCCTGCCGCGCCCCGCGCGGGTCACCGCGCTGATCGCCTTCCTGGAACGGGCCTTCTCCACCGCGCCCTGGGCGCAGGAGGAGAGTCAGACGCCCCTCCCCTCCCCGGCGGAGGCCCAGGCGCGGACCTGATCCATCCAGGCATCCGGCGAGAGCACGGTGATGCCCGGCATCACCATCAGCGGGGTGACCCGCTCGGCCCGGTCGCGCTCGCCCAGCCGCAGGGCACCCTTGCGGGCGAACAGGCGCAGGATCTCGATCAGGCGCGCCTCGTCCGGGGGCTCGGTGCGAGCGGCGGAGTGGATCGCGTCGGCGATGTCGTCGGTGGTGCATTCTACCGTGCCGTCGGTGGAGACTCGGTGATCGCGCAGGCCCTCCTCGTAGGCGAGCCGGAGTGCCAGCAGCACCAGCGTCTCGTCCTTGCGCAGGCGCTCGCCCTGCGCGTCGTGGCGCACGCCGTCCGGCGGCAGGGCGAGGAACACCATCTGGTCGCGGTGGGCGACCTCGAAGCGGTAGCCGAGGCAGGCGAAGTAGTCGCGGAAGAACGGCGCGTAGTGCCGCGCAAGTTCGTAGGAGCGGCCGATGCCGGTGGTGGCGGCGTAGATGCACTGGCTCTTCAGCATCACCTGAAGCGCGCGGGTCAGCTCCTCCTCGCTCGGCGCGGCGCTGCCGGGCGGGGGCATCTCCTCGCCGTCGAGGATGGCGCGGAAGGGTTCGAGCATCGGGTTGTCCGTTCAGCCTGCTTTGCCGGCTCCGCGCCGGGCGGCGGGGGGCGGTATGCGCTCGATCGTGAAGTCCGGACAGTCGAGCCAGCCGTTGGAGACACGGCCCTCGATCCGGGCGACGCGGTAGCGGCTGCGCAGGACGCCGTCGAACAGCACGTCGATCTCGCGCAGGCGCTGGAAGACGACGAAGGCATCGACGTCATCGACCTGGATGTCCGAGCCGCGCAGGGCCTTCACCTGGGCGAGCCGGGCGTCGAGATAGGCGACGATGCGCTCCGGCGTCACGGTGATGCGGCGGCGGAATTCGTCCTTGGCGGCGATAAACGCCTCGATCGCCGGATCGATGTCGATCTCCGGCAGCGGCTCGTACTCAATGATCCGGCGCGGCATGCGCGGATTCGTGAGCTGCGGCGGGCCGATCGGCGGGCGCAAGAGGGAGATCTGCGGCAAGGGCAGGCCGGCGAGGTCGTCCTCGCCCGCGCCGACCGCGCGGAGCGCCGCCGCCGCCCGCTCGATCCGGGCCGAGTCGCGCGGGTCACGGTAGCGGAGCGCGGCCGAGATGCGCCGCTCCAGCCGGGCGACCACCTCGGCCACTGCGTCGAGATGCGGGTCGAGTCCCTCGAAGATCGAGAGGATCTCGACGAGATCGGTGCGCACCATCCGCTCGGCGGCGGTGATGTCGGCGGCGCGGCCCTCGCGCAGGTTGCCGTCGGCCAGCGCCCGGAGCGTCAGCGGATCGCGCAGGGCGCGCCCGGCCTCGCGCACGATGCCGGAGCGGAAGCGGAACGGGTTGAAGCGGGTGTGCAGCGTCCGGTAGTCGGAGACGAGGTGGCGCTCGACGAATTCCTCGAAATAGAGCCGGAAGGCCGCACTCAGATCGGGCTCGTGCAGGATGCGCTCTTCGAGCTTGCGCATGGCGCCGGCCAAGCCGCGCAGGTGGCCGAGGAAGGTGCGCGAGGCTTTCGCCGCGTTGCGCAGGGCCTCCGAACGGTCGGCGGGGCTGGCGATGGCGCTTTCCAGCGCGCTCAGGACTTCGAGCACCGCGCCGCCATAGGAGCGGGTCTCACCGCGCTCGATCCGGGCCAGTTCCTCGATCAGCAGCCGCGCATCGGGGTCGAAATCGACCACCGGCACGTAGCGCTCGCGCCGCTCCACCAGCCAGCCCGCCTCGATCAGCCTCCGGAACACCGCCGAGCGCCGCTCGATCGGATCGACCGGCGTCGCCTCGTCGTCGGCGATCTCGGCCTGGCTCCAGCCGGCGGAGAAATCGCCGATGGCGGCCAGCAACTCGCTCTTGCGCAGGGGCTCGGCGGCATCGCCGAACACGCGGGCATGCAGGTGCAGCAGCAGGGCCGCGTTGAAGGCGCGGCTCGGCGAGGCGAGCGGTCGGAAGAGGTCGTCGGCGAGATGAGTGAACAGCATGACGGGACGGGCGCGACCACAACCCGCTCGGGCGCCGCGGGTCAATGCTCGCGCCGCTCTATCCCCCCTTGATCCCTGATTGATCCCTTCTTGCATCGACCGCGGCATGCATCCGTTGTCTCGACAGACGCCGCCCGATGGAGCCCAAAGAAATGCGCATCGAAACTGTCTTCCTGTTCGATCTCGACGGCACGCTGGTCGACAGCGTCTACCAGCACGTGCTCGCCTGGAAGGAGGCGCTCGACGCGGAGGGGATTCCGCTCTCGGTCTGGCGCATCCACCGCAAGATCGGGATGAGCGGGGGCCTGTTCACCAACCAACTCCTGCGCGAGACCGGGCTCGCCATCGACCCGGAGCGGATCGACCGGCTGCGGCGGCTGCACGCGGAGGCCTATGGCCGGCTCTCGAAGGGCGTGGTGCCGCTGCCGGGCGCCCGGGAACTGCTCGCCACGCTGACCGAGAACCGCATCCCCTGGGCCATCGCCACCAGCGGGCGGATGGAGACCGCCGGCCACAACCTCGTGGCGCTCGGCGTCGATCCCGAACAGGTGCCGGTGGTGACCCGTGACCTCGTGAAATACGCCAAGCCCGATCCGGACCTGTTCCTCGCCGCCGCCGCGCGGCTGAACGCGCCGATCGAGCACGCGGTGATCGTCGGCGATTCGATTTGGGACATGCTAGCGGCCCGGCGCTGCCGCGGGCTCGGGGTCGGCCTGCTCTCGGGGGGATACGGCACCGAAGAGCTCGAACGCTCCGGCGCGGTCAGGGTCTACGACGACCCCGCGATGCTTCTGGAACACCTCGACGAAGTCGGCGGCCGACGCTGAGCGCTGAGAGCGCACTATGGCCAAGGCTAAGCCGAAGATCCGCTGCGCTCGGCCTCGGTCATGGGTCCGCAATGTGACCCTGACGATTGGATGAACGGCCTCTTGCACCTTCGTTCATGCGACAGGACGTAGCGTGAGCTTCGGCACATCGGGAGTGAACCGAATCCAGGCCGTACCCGTTGGGGTGCCAATGGATCGATGATCCACCCTTTTCGGAGAGACGTCATGAAGAAGCTTGCGATTCTGTCCGCCGTGGCCGTCCTCGGCGTCGGCGCCCTGTCCTCCACCGATGCCGAGGCCCGCTGGCGCGGCCGTGGTGGCGGCGGTGGGGCAATCGCGGCCGGTGTCATCGGCGGACTCGCGGCCGGCGCGCTCGTCGGTGCGGCCGCCTCGAATGCCTACGGCTATGGCGGCTATGGTGATGGCTACGGTTACGGCGGTGGCTACGGCTATGCCCGCCCGGTCGCCGGTTACGGGTATGGCTATGCCCGTCCCGCCTACGGATACGGCTACCGCAACGTCGGCTATTACGATGGCGGCTACTACGCGCCGCGTCGTGCCTATGGTGGCTATTCCTGGGGTGGCCCGGCCTACGATTACGGCTACGGCTGGTAAGCCTTCCAGGCCTAACAGCTTCTCATAACGAAACGGTCGCGCCCCATCCGGGCGCGGCCGTTTCGCGTTTCAGGCAGCGGCGTCGCGGGCGGCGATGGTCTCCGACCAGACCACGGCGCGGCGGGCCACGCCGATATGCTGGCGCTCGTACATGCGGCCCTCGACCTTGATCGCCGCGCGCTTGGCGTTTTCCGGCAGGTTGAAGGCCTCAATCACGAGGCGGGCGCGGCGCACCTCCTCCTCCGTCGGAGCGAAGGAGGTGTTGGCGGGCTCGAGCTGGTTCGGGTGGATCAGCGTCTTGCCGTCGAAGCCGAGGTCGCGCGCCTGCCGGCACTCTTCGCGGCAGCCCTCCGGATCGGCGATGTCGTTCCACACGCCGTCGAGGACGATCAGCCCCTCGGCGCGGGCCGCGGCCAGGGTCAGCATCATCCAGGGCAGCATCGGCACCCGCCCGCGCACCAGCTGCGCCCAGGTGTCCTTGGCCAGATCGTTGGTGCCGAGCACGAAACCGGTGAGCCGGTTGCGGCGGTCGCGGCGCGCCTTGGCGATCTCGTGGATGTTGAGGATCGCGGCCGGGGTCTCGATCATCGCCCAGACGGCGATGGAATCGGGGGCGTCGAGCGCCTCCAGCGCATCGGCCACGCTTTCCAGCACCGCGGGCGAGGACACCTTCGGCATCAGGATCGCGTCGGGCTTGGCCTGGATCGCCGCACGCAGGTCGCCGTCGCCCCAGGGCGTCTGCGGCGCGTTCACCCGGATCACGAGTTCGCGATGGCCGTAACCGCCACCCTTCACCGCGGCGCAGACCTGATCGCGGGCCAGCTCCTTCTCCTCCATGGAGACGGCATCCTCGAGATCCAGGATCAGCGAGTCGGCGGGCAGCGTCTTCGCTTTATCGAGCGCCCGCTGGTTCGATCCCGGCATGTAGAGAACACTGCGGCGCAACCGCAAATCGGACATGTCTCGTCTCCTCGCAGGGGCCGGTGAGGGGCCCGGTGCGCCGCTCCCCACCCTCATTTGAATGCATAATACGAACAATCCCGATCGGTTGGAAGCGGCCGGAAGCGAAGCTATTTAACCGCGAGCGCCCGACAACCGCCAGAGGGCGCAACTTCGCCTTGCGGCGCAGCCGTCCGGATCTCGGATCTCGGCCGACGCGCCCGAACCGTCTTTCGGCCTCGTTCCCCTCTTGGGGACGATGCTTCATCCTGGAGAGTCCCATGCCCTTGATGCGTTTCGACCTGATCGAGGGCCGCAGCGATGCGGAACTGAAGGCGCTTCTCGACGCCGCGCACGAGGCGATGCTCGAAGCCTTTCAGGTGCCGCCGGGCGACCGCTACCAGATCGTGACCGAGCACAAGCCTTCGCGGATGATCGTGGAGGATACCGGCCTCGGCATCCCGCGCACGCAGAATGTGGTGGTGGTGCAGATGATCACCCGGCCGCGCGGGCGCGAGAAGAAGGAGCTGTTCTACCGGCTGCTGACCGAGAAGCTGCAGGCCGCCTGCGGCATCGCCCCCGCCGACGTGATGGTTTCGACGGTGGAGAACACCGACGAGGATTGGTCGTTCGGGCACGGTCGGGCGCAGTTCCTCACCGGGGAATTGTGAGCTCCGGCCGCCCGCCCTCCGCCACGAGCCAGTCGATGAGCGCGGTAAGCGCGGGCGACTTGTCGGCATCGAACGGCGTCAGGGCGAAGTAGGCGGCGCGCCCGACCCGGATCTTCGAAAAAGGCGCCACGAGCCGGCCCGCGGCGACCATCCGGTCGAGCACGGGAAACGGCCCGATGCCGAGACCTGCGCCGTCCTCAAGCGCTTGAAGGGTCACGAAGAAGTGGTCGAACACCCGGCGGCGCACGCCGCCGGGGAGCGTCACCGCGGCGGCCGCGAGCCAGTCGCTCCAATCCCCCGGCCGGGTCTCGGTGCCGAGGAGGATGTGACCGTCGAGGTCGCGCAACGTCGCGAGCGGTTTGTCCTGTAGCAAGGCGGGGCTTGCCACCAGCGTGTCGGTCTCCGTCAGGAAGGGCGCGGCGCGGTGCTGTGGCCAGGGCTCGGGGCCACGCCGGATCGCGAGGTCGAACCCGCCGCGCAGCGCATCCTGCAAGGTCGTTGTGGTGGTGACCCTGACTTCCGTGCCGGGACGAACCGCATGGAAGTCGTCGAGGCGCGGGATCAGCCAGCGCATCGCGAAGGTCGCGGGCGCGCTGACCCGCAGAACGCGCGGCGCCTGGGGCCGCCCACACGCTTCCGCCGCCGCCGTGAGCCGGTCGAAGGACAGGCTGATCTCCTCGGCGAAGACGCGCGCCGCCGGGGTCGCCACCATCCGTCGGCCGACCCGCACGAACAGCCGCTGGCCGAGCCAGGTCTCCAGGGCGGCGATTTGCCGGCTCACCGCGCCGTGGGTCAGCCCGAGTTCGAGCCCGGCCTGCGCGTAGCTGCCGGCCCTGGCCGCGACCTCGAACACCTGCAATGCGTGCAGCGGCGGTAGCCGGCGCATGTCCCTCGCCCCATCGATGCGTGAGAAAACCGCACGAAACCCGTGAGGCGAACGGCTCTCATCGCGCAAAACTCACAAGTCTAAGATCGCCGCGCAATCGCAGCCGGAGATTTTCGTGTGAGCCAAGCCGTTCGACTCGATGCATTCCAGCGAGCGGATCGCGCGGACCTCGACCTCAAGCGGCGCAGCCTCGGCGGAGCCTGCCTCGCCCACGCCTTGCACGACGGCTACACCGACCTGCTCTACGTGCTGCTGCCGGTCTGGCAGGCGGAGTTCAGCCTCGGCTATGCCGGGCTCGCCGTCCTGCGCAGCCTCTACTACGCGACCATGGGCGGGTTGCAGATCCCCGCGGACCGGCTGGCGGCGCGCTGGCCGATCCGCATGAGCCTCGCCATCTCGACCCTCGTCGCCGCCGCGGGCTTCGGTGCGATGGCACTGAGCGGCAGCCTGTTCGGGCTCTGCGCCGGTCTGGTGCTCGCCGGGATCGGTGCGAGCCTCCAGCATCCCCGCGCTTCGCTCCTCGTCGCACAGGCCTATGGCGGCGCCGCGCGCGGGCCGCTCGGGATCTACAATTTCGCCGGCGATCTCGGGAAGGCGGTGTTTCCGGTCGCCGTCGCGCTGCTGCTCGGGGTGACGGCGTGGCGGCCGGTCGCCGGGCTGATAGCAGCCGTCGGCCTCGCCGCAGCGCTGGCGCTCGTCGTCGTCCTGCCGCGGGGATCGCTGGCCGCCGCACCCCCGCGCGCCGGCCAGAGCGGCCGCGAGGGTGCGGGCTTCACCCTCCTGATGACGGTCGGCGCCTTTGACACCGCCACGCGGATGGGCACGCTGCTGTTCCTGCCCTTCCTTCTGGAGGCGAAGGGCGGCACGGGCACGACCACCGGGCTCGCCCTCGCCCTGGTGTTTTCCGGCGGCGCCTTCGGCAAGGCGGTGTGCGGCTGGCTCGGCGAGCGGCTTGGCATCGTGCCTTGCGTCGTCGCGACCGAGACGGCCACCGCCCTGGGGGTCGCCGCACTCCTTGTCCTGCCGCTCGGGCCGACCCTGGCCCTGCTGCCGCTCCTCGGCCTCGTCCTCAACGGCACCTCCTCCGTGCTTTACGGGACGGTGCCGGATCTCGCGCCGCGGGGGGATGTCGGCCGGGCGTTCGCGCTGTTCTACACCGCGGTGATCGGATCGGGCGGCCTCGCGCCGATCGCCTACGGAGCACTGGGCGACAGGGCCGGCTCGGCCGTCGGCCTTCTGGCGGCCGCCGCCACGGCGCTCGCCATCGTTCCGCTGGTGCTTCGATTGCGCCGGCCGCTCGCCGCCAGCGGCCAGGCTTGAGCAAGAACAAACGCGAATTCAGCCTTTGTCTTCGGCTATACGGCCAAGTCACGAAACAAAATCAGGTCAACCTTTCGTCAAGATCGAACGTCAAGGGCGTCCTCGAAGTGCTTTTCGAAGGGACGACCGGATGCGAAGAACCTGCCTCGGCGCCTGTGCCGGCCTTGTGCTGCTCGCAGGACTGTCCGCACCCGCGCAGGCCGAGAACCGGACGGCGATGAGTGTCGGAGCCGGCGCTGTGGCCGGTGCGCTCGTGGCCGGGCCGGTCGGCGCCGTGGTGGGTGCGGTGGCCGGCGGCTTCATCGGCTCGAACAGCAGCGCGCGTCCCCGTTCCACCCGCAAGCGCCGCGCCGCCCTGCGCCGGTCGGTCCGTGCGCCCCGCCGCGCGGCGATGGCCGAGCCGGCGGTCGCCCGCTCCGAGGCGCCGCGGGCGATGAACACCGGTGGCGCGAGCGCCGCCGCACCGGTCCGTTCCGGCTGGCAGGATCCGCGTTGAGCGCGTCCGGACCGGCCCTGGCAAGTGTCGCTTTCACGTCACAGCCAGGGAAATGCGCAAGCGTGGCCGGTCCGGTGCCATTTTCATGACGCGATGCGGCGCGCAGGATCACCTCATGCAATCGTCCGAGAGCGAGGAAGCGATGGCTGATCCGAGCGCCGACCCGAACCGAACGGACCGACTGCAGACGGTGTCCTGCCTCGAGCGGCCCGTCGTCAGCCGGGTGACCAAAGGTGTCGCCTCCGCCATCGGCAAGCGCCTGTCCGTCGATAAGGACGGCGCCCTGCCCGATCGCCTCGCCTCCCTCGTGGATCGTCTCCAGGCCGGACCTCTCGGCCGCACCTCCCTCAAGCATCGTCGAGTTGCCTGAATGTCCAAGTTCGATCGCGCCCTCAACGACGCCGCCGTAGTCCCCTTCCCCGCCGCCGCCGCCGAGGCGGTGGCCGACGAGAACGTCGCCTCGATCATCGAGGTGCTTCAGGATCAGCTCAAGCTCGCCCGCGAGGGCAAGCTACGCTCGGTCGCCGTCGTCTCGGTCTCGAACGACGGCAGCGCCATCGGCACGCAGTGGTCCTGCGCCCATGGCGACGTGGCGAGCCTGATCGGCAAGCTCACCGTCCTGTCCCACGACATGATGGCCGCGCGGAACTGAGTTTTTCGCACTCGGCGAGAATGAAGAAAGGGCCGGCGGTTCATCCGCCGGCCCTTTCTGTTTGATCCTGCCCACTGCTTCGGTCGGCGACACAATCCGGGCACCGCGGGCGGCACCCGGATCGGGCGGAAGCCTCAGACCAGCCCGAGCTTCTGCGCCAGCCCGATGCGCTGGAGCTTGCCGGTGGCGCCCTTGGGGATCTCGTCGAGGATCAGGATCTTGGCCGGCACCTTGAAGGCGGCGAGCCGCTCCGAGGCGAAGCTGCGGATATCCTTCTCCACCGCCTCGACGCCCTCGCGCAGAACGATCGCGGCGGCGACATCCTCGCCGAGCTTGTCGTGCGGCACGGCGAAGGTGACGCATTGCGACACCGCCGGGTGGTCCATGAGGATCTCGTCGACCTCGCGCGGCGAGATCTTCTCGCCGCCGCGGTTGATGATCTCCTTGAGCCGCCCGGTGATCGAGAGGTAGCCCTCAGGGCTCAGCACACCCTGGTCGCCGGTGCGGAACCAACCCTGCTTGGTGAAGGCCTCGGCATTGGCCTTCTCGTTGTTCTCGTAGCCCTTCATCACGTTGTCGCCGCGGATGACGATCTCGCCGGTCTCGCCCGCGGGCAGCGGCTCGCCGTCCAGATCGACCACCGCGATTTCCGGGCCCGCCGCGAGGCCGACCGAGCCCGCGTAGTGGGGCTTGGGCGGCAAGCGGGTTCGAGGCCATCTGGTGCGCGGCCTCGGTCATGCCATAGGCCTCGATGACGGGGGCGCCGAAGGTCTCTTCCAGCTCTTTCATCACCTGCGGCGGCAGGGACGAGGACGAGGAGCGGATGAAGCGCAGCGGGTTGCGCGCGATGATTTCCTTGTTGCGCGCAGCCCGGCCCAGGATCGCCTGATGCATGGTCGGGACGCCGGTGTACCAAGTGGGGCTCACCTCATCCATCCAGCCGAAGAACTTCAGCGCGTTGAAGCCCGGCGTGCAGGACACCTGGCCGCCGACCGAGAGCGGGGCGAGGATACCGGCGATCAGGCCGTGGATGTGGAACAGCGGCATGATGTTGAGGCCGCGATCCTCGGGCCCGAAGGCGAGCGCGGTGCGGATGTTGCGCGCCGAGGCGCAGACATTGGCCTGCGTCAGCGGCACGATCTTCGGCCGCGAGGTGGTGCCGGAGGTGTGCAGCACCAGGGCGATGTCGTCCGAACCGGCGGGGGCCGCTCTTCTCCGTGGGACCGGCGCTCTCGCCGGCAAAATGCAGCGTGAAGCTGCCGGCGCCCTCGTCCGGGGTCGGCCGCAGGCGGGCCACCGACACGCCGAGCTTCTCCGCGACCGCGACGGCCGGCGTCTCGGAGCCCTCGGCGACCAGCAGGAGCTTGGCCCCGAGGTCGCTCATGTAGAACTCGAACTCGTCGGCCTTGTAGCTCGGGTTGAGCGGCGCCGAGGTGGTGCCGGCAGCCACCGCGATGAAGGCGGCGGCCATTTCCGGGCCGTTCGGCAGCACGATCGCGACGCGGTCGCCGCGGCCGATGCCGCGGGCGTTGAGGTCGGCGACCGTGCGCTCGGTCAGCGCCCGCAGGGCCTGGAACGTCAGCGGCACGCCGCCGGGGCTCGACAGGGCGGGGGCCGCATCGGCGCCGGCCTGGATCAGCTCGTGAAGAGTCGTCGCGGGCACGCTGGCCTCCTTGGAATCGATGGGGAGAAGGGCGGAAGGTTCGGGCAGAAGCATCGTCATGCCCCCTGGATCGCGAGGCGACCCTGGGCACGCTCGAGGCTCTGGGCCAGGAGCCGCATCAGGGCGAAGACGGTGTCGATATGCGGGGTCGGGGTGCCGGTGAGGCGGCCGAGTTCGATCACCGAGCCGACGAGGGCTTCGAGCTCGATCGGCCGGCCGGCCTCGACGTCCTGAAGCATCGAGGTCTTGTGAGGGCCGACCTTCTCGGCACCGGCAATGCGCTTGTCGATGCCGAGGCGGAAGGTGACGCCGAGCTTATTCGCGATGACCTCCGCCTCGCGCATCATTTCGGCGGCGATCGCCCGGGTGTCGGGGAAGCGGCAGATGTCTTCCAGCGTCGCGTGGGTCAGCGCGGAGATCGGGTTGAAGCTGAGGTTGCCCCACAGCTTGAGCCAGATCTCGGCGCGGATGTCGCTCGTGACGGGCGCGCGGAAGCCGGCCTTGGCGAGGCGCTGCGACAGGGCGAGCACCCGCTCCGACTTCGAGCCGTCGAGTTCACCGAGACCGAAGCGGTTGCCCTCGATCACCTTCACGGTGCCGGGATCGGTGAGCACGGTCGCCGGATAGACCACCGAGCCGATGACGTGTTTGGGGTCGAGATGGTCGGCGATCAGCCCGCCGGGATCGGCGCTTTCCAGCCGCGTGCCGGCATGGTCTCCACTGTAGCCGCCCAAGAAATACCACCACGGAATCCCGTTCTGCATCGTCACCACGACGGTGTCGGGGCCGATCAGGTGGTGCAGGTCGGCGGCGATCGGGCCGACCTGATGCGCCTTGACGGTCAGCAGCACGACCTCGTGCACGCCCGCCTCCTGCATGGAGCGGGTCGCCTTGACGGATTTCGAGTGGATCTCGGTGCCGTCCTCCTCGATCAGGCGCATGCCGTCCGCCTGGATCGCCGCCGCGTTGGAGCGGGCGATGAAGGTCACGTCCTCGCCGGCCTCCGCCAGCCTGACTCCGAGATATCCGCCGATGGCGCCGGCGCCGACGATCGCGATGCTCATATTCTCACCCGTGCTGCCGTTCTTCGCTCCGCCGGCTTCGTTCTGAAACGCCGTTCGAGGCCGATTCCGTCCGGCCGCGGAGACCACTTTTGCTTGAGCGTGCCGTTAATCGAACCGGTTCGAGAGCGTTCCGATGCCCTCGATCACCACTTCGACCGTGGCACCCTTGGGGATCGGCCCCGACCCAACCGAGGTACCGCAGGCGATCACGTCACCCGGCTCGAGCGTCATGCCCTGCGAGAGCTGCGCGACGAGCCGGGGGACCGGGATCAGCATGTCGCCGATCGGGAAGTTCTGACGTTCGCGCCCGTTCACCAGGGTCCGTACGGTCAGCGCCGCCGGGTCGAGCCCCGTGGCGATGACCGGGCCGAACGGTCCGAAGCCGTCGAGCCCCTTGGCGCGGGTCCACTGCGTGAAGCTCGCATCCGCCTTGAGGATCGCCGAAGCGGTGACGTCGTTCACGCAGGTGAAGCCGAAGACGTGGTCGGCGGCTTCTTCCTCGGTGAGGTCGCGCGCCGTTTTGCCGATCACGATTCCGAGTTCGCCCTCGTAGAGCGCCCGGCCCGCCGCCTCCGGCACCGCCACCGCCGCGCCGGAAGGCCGGAAGGTGTTGGCGGGCTTAATCAGGAACAGGGGCGCCTCGGGCCGCGACAGGCCCTGCTTTTCCATGAGCGCCCCGAAGTTGTTCCACAGAGCGATCATCTTCGAGGGCCGGCAGGGCAGGCCGACGCTCACTTCCGCGAGCGCCAGCACCTGCCCCGTGGATCTGTTCTCGCCGAACAGGTCGCCCTCGCAGACCTCGATCCGGTCTCCGTCGAGCCGGCCGAAGCCGGGCTCGCCGTTATGGACGAAGCCGATCCAGCGCGTCACGGTCACCTCCGTCACTGGTTGCGGGCCACGAAGCGGGCGCGCATCGGCTTCAAGACGAAGAGCGCGAGGAAGCCGGCGATGAAGGCCATGCCGGAGGCGAGATAGAACACGTTCTGCCAGGAGCCGGTCGCGGTCTGGATCGCCAGGAAGGCCGGCAGCATCAGCGAGGCCGTGCCCTTGGCGGTGTAGAGCAGGCCGGCATTGGCGGTGGCGTTCTTGTCGCCGTAGGTGTCGGCGCAGGTCGAGGGGAACAGTGAGTAGATCTCGCCCCAGGCGAAGAACACGAGACCGGTGAGCAGCACGAAGGCCATCGGCGAGTGGGCGAACATGCCGAGCGCCAGGATGCCGGCACCCTCGATCATGAAGGCGGCGAACATGGTGTTCTCACGCCCGATCCGGTCGGAGATCCAGCCGAAAACCGGCCGGGTCACACCGTTGAGCACCCGGTCGATCGTGAGCGCGAAGGTCAGCGCCGGCAAGGTCAGGCCCATGAGCGAGACCGGGATCGAATCGACCTGGAAGTCTTTGGCGATGGGCGCGAGCGAGGCCGTCGCCATCAGGCCGCCGGCGGCCATCATCACGAACATCGCGTACATCAGCCAGAAGACCGGGGTGCGCACCATCTCGGCCGACGAGTACTGGCGGCGGCTGGTGGCGTTGGGGGAGACGCGGCCGGCGAGCATCCGCTCCTTGTAGGCAGCACTCGGCGAGGAGAGCAGCAGGGCGGCGACCATCACGACGATGCCCTGGCCGAGGCCGAAGGCGAGGAAGGTCTGCTCGTAGCCGCTGTCGCGGATCATCGCGGCGATCGGGATGACGGTGAGGGCCGAGCCCGCACCGAAGCCCGCGGCGGTGAGGCCGGCGGCGAGGCCGCGGCGATCCGGGAACCACTTGAGGGCGTTGCCGACGCAGGTGCCATAGACCGCGCCCGCACCGATGCCGCTGATGGCGGCGGCCAGATACAGGAACCACAGCGAGTCGGCGACCGAGTTCATCGCCCAACCGACGGCGCAGAGCACGCCGCCGAACAGCGTGACGACCTTCGGGCCGTACTTGTCGACGAACCAGCCCTCGATCGGCACGAGCCAGGTCTCGGTGAGGACGAAGATCGTGAAGGCGACCTGGATCGCCGGCTTGCCCCAGTGATACTTGTCGTTGATCGGATTGACGAAAAGCGTCCAGCCGTACTGCAGGTTGGCGATCATCGACATGCACAGCACGCCGAGAATGAGCTGTCCCCAGCGCCCGCCCAGAGGCGAATCGGCGCGCGAGACGGAATAAGCACTAGCGCCGGGCAATGGATCGGCGGCTTGAACGGCCATGGAGCGGTCCCTCGAACTCACGTCTTCTTGGCGGACCGGAACGGGTGCCCGGCTTAGCCATATTGGAATTTTGGATACCGCATACGTAACCGCTCGTGACCCAAGCGCTGACAGGAAAATATTTGGCCGCCGCGCAGATATTTTTTGAACGTCGGCGCAGCGTTGGCGGCCGTAAATGCCCGCTGCCAGCGCGTGTGCGGCGATGCACACCACATCATAGGATTGGAACCAAGCGCTCGGGGCTCCCGTTCAGTTTGCCGAGAGCGTCGCGACGCGGCGCAAGAGCAATGAACGAGGAAACGCGATGAGCAGCACGACCGACAAGATCAAGGGTGCCGCCAACGAGGTCGCTGGCAACGTCAAGCAGGGCGTCGGCAACGTGACCGGCAACGACAAGCTGCAGGCCGAGGGCAAGGCGCAGGAGCTCGAGGGCAAGACCCAGCGCACCGTCGGCGAGGCCAAAGAGGGCGTGAAGAACGCCGCCGATGCGGTGAAGAGCAAGCTCTAAGGCGCGAGGCCGGCGGGATTTTCCAATTGAAATCCGACGGCTGGAGCCGCACCCGACCGGGTGCGGCTTCTTCGTTTCGGGCCCCGTCGTTGGGGGCTCGGCAGACATTTGATCAAAGGGAATTCATCATGAACAGGGACCAGATCGAGGGCGGCCTCCGCAACCTCAAGGGCCGCGGACGCACCGTGTTCGGCGCCGTCGCGGGCCGGGCTCGCCCGCAGGTCGAGGGTGCCTACGAACAGGTCGCGGGCGTGGCGCAGGCGGCCTACGGCCGGACCCGCGAGCGGGCCGAGGACATCTACGAGGACGGCTACCGTATCGCCGACCAAGCGGTCTCCCGCGGCCGGCATCTGCGTGATGAGGCCGCGCAACGGGGCCGCCACCTCCACGACGAGGCCCATGCCCGCGGCCGGCACCTGCGCGACGAGGCGGACCGGCGCGGTCGCGCCCTCGCCTTGCAGGCCGAAGAGAACCGCGGCACGACCCTGGCGCTGGTCGCCGCGGCGGCCTTCGGCCTCGGCTGGCTCCTCAGCCGCCGTCGCTGACGTCGACCCGTCTGACCGCTTCCTTGGCCTCGTAGAGGACACGGTCGGCCCGCGCGAGCAGGGCATCGACCGTGTCCTCGGGGCCCTGTGCCGAAGCGAGGCCGAGGCTGGCGCCGATCCGCACTGGCTCGGCCTCGATGGCGATGGGTGCAGCGATGACCGCGCGAACGGCCTCGGGCGACACCGCCACGCCGTCCGGCACGATCAGGACGAATTCATCGCCACCGGGCCGTGCCGCGAACAGGCCGTGCGAAGCCGCCAGTTCGGCTAGGCGGCGACCGATCTCCGTCAGGACGCGATCGCCCGCGGCGTGGCCGAGGCGATCATTGACGGGCTTGAAGCCGTCGAGATCGAGGCAGAGCACGCCGGGGCGTTGTCCGGCGGCCAGCTGCCCCGCCAGATGCTCACGCAGATACATCCGGTTCGGCAGGCCCGTGAGGTCGTCGTGTCGGGCGAGGTGGCGGAGCCGCTCGTTCGCCGCCTCCCGCTGCGTCACATCCCGGTCGATGCCGCGATAGCCGCGCAACGCGCCGTCGGGACCGAGCAGCGGCACGCCGCTCGTTTCCAGCACGACGAGGCTGCCGTCCTTGCGCAGGTTGCGGTTGAGAAGCTGGGTGAAGGGCCGTTGCTCGGCGGCGATGGCGCCGAAGATCCGGCCGACCCGCTCGGCCTCGTCCGGCGGCATGAAGTCGAAGGGGGTGCGACCCAGCACCTCCTCCGGCTCGCGGCCGAGCAGGGCGACGCATTGGCGCGAGGCGTAGGTGTAGCGCCCCTGCGCATCGACCTCCCAGATCCAGTCCGAGTTCTGCTCCAGCATCTCCCGCAGGCGGGCCAATTCCCGGCGCATCGCCGCGGACGAGTCGTCATTCGCCGCGCCCGTATCGGAAGGCATCGCGCCAAGCCCGTTCTGAGGAAAGGTGTTCATGGCAATTCGGCAATGGCAAGCGAGGCAATCCGGCAGCTCCTAAGCCAGCTTGACTAACGTGTGGTTGATGCGGTTTCCGCTTGATCGCTGCCGGAAGCCTATGAACGCGCCGGCGCGTCGCTCAAACCGCGACAAAGGAGATGACAGCATGCCGGCGCGATCCTGGCTCGACCTGACGACGGCGGAGATCCGTGCCCGCGACATGAGCCGAACGATCGCTGTGCTGCCGGTTGCCGCGGTGGAGCAGCACGGACCGCACCTGCCGCTCGGCACCGACACCCTGATCGCGGAAGGCTATCTCGCGCGGGTCGCACCGCAGGTGCCGGAGGCGCTCGACGTGCTGCTCCTGCCGGTCCAGAGCGTCGGCAAGTCGGATGAGCACGATTCCTTCCCCGGCACGCTGACCCTGACCGCGACGACCGCGCTTGCGGCCTGGACCGAGATCGGCGCGAGCCTGCACCGGGCCGGCTGCACGAAACTCGTGATCGTCTCTTCCCACGGTGGCAACAGCGCGCTCATCGACCTCGTCGCGGGCGAGCTGCGCGGTCAATTCAGTATGGTCGCGGTGACGACCTCGTGGAGCCGGCTCGGCCTGCCCGAGGGGCTGTTTCCGGCCGGTGAGATCCGCCACGGCATCCATGCCGGCGGCATCGAAACCGCCTTGATGCTGGCGCTGCGGCCCGACCTCGTCCGGCGCGATCACATTGAGGATTTCGAACCCCGCACGGTGGCGATGGAGCGCGACTTCGCGCTGCTGCGCGCCGGCCGCCCGGCGGCCTTCGCCTGGAAGACGGAAGACCTCCACCCGTCCGGGGCTATCGGCGACGCCCGCCTCGGCACGGCGGAAGCGGGCGAGGCCGCCCTTGCTTACGGCGCGCACGCCTTCGTGCGGCTGCTGGAGGAGGTGGATCGGTTTTCGCTGTAGCGGGCGTCAGGCCGCGGACGATCGAACCGTTCGAGCGAAGATTTCGACCGCATCGCAGGCCTCTCCGACGCCATCCTCCTGCGCCATCCGTGCCTTGGCCGCCGCGCAGGCCTGGGCGACGTGCGGATCGGTCAGCAGCCGGCGCAACGTGGACGTCGCGCGGGCCGGCGTGAAGCGGCGGCGGCTCAACGAGGTGCCGACCCCGAGCCGTTGCAGCCAGCGCGCCTCGTCGAAGTGATCGAAGGCGACGGGCACCACCAGTTGCGGGATTCCGGCCGCGAGCGCCTGCGCGACGGTGCCGATCCCGCCATGGTGGATCAGGGCCGCGCAGCGAGGCAGCACGCGGCTGAACGGGGCGTAGGGGACGTGCAGCACGCTCGCAGGCAGGTCCGTCGGCACCTGCCCGCCCTGCGGCGCCAGGAGGAGGCCGCGCCGTCCGAGCCTTTCGCAGATCCGCAGCGCCGTGCGGAAGAAGCCCTGGCTCCCCGACATCGCCGATCCGTAGGTGAAGGCCAGCGGCGGCCCCTCGTCCAGGAAGCGCGCGACGGCGGGCTCCAGCTCGGCGACATCGCCGAAGCGATCCGCAAGCGGGAAGCCGACCTGCAGCGATTGGGGCATCCGGTGTGGCTGCGGCGCGGCGTACCATCGCGGAAAGGCGAACAGGACGCGCTGCGGGCTGCTCCACCAGCGGCGGAGCCGGAGCACCGGCGGCAGGTCCAGCCTCGCGCGAAATTCGTTCAGGGCCGGCAGGGCGGCGGGCCCGATCACGAAACGGTCGGCCCCACGTCCGATCCAGTGCCGGAAGCGTGCCGGCAGCCGCTCGGAGAGCGGGAGGCCGGGCAGGATCGGCGGATCGGTGCGGCTCCGAGCGAGCAACGGCATGAGATGCACCGTGACGACGTCCAGCCCGAGCTTTTCCTGGGCCACCCGCGCCCCGAGCGCCAGCGTCGAGGCGAGCACGATGCTCTCGCCGGGCCGTGCGTTCCTCGCGAGCCAATCATAGACCGGCTCGGTCGCGGCCGAGACATGGCGGAACATCGCTCCGACGCCGCGCCAGGGTCGCCAGAGTTCGGTCTCGGTGGCGGCGAGACGGTAGTCGTCCTCCGTCCCGAGGGCGAAGAACGGCAGGTCCGCCCGGGCGGCCATGGCCGCGAACGGAGCGGGCGCCGCCAGCGTGACCGCATGCCCCCGCCGTCGCAGCTCGGCCGCGATCGCAAGGAGTGGCAGGACATCGCCGTGGCTGCCGACGGCAACGATGAAAACCTGCATCGACCTCAGTGTTGGCTGGCGTCCGGCCGTGCCGGATCAGAGCGGAAGGGCGGGTTCACGTTCGGGGCACGCAGCGGGGGCGAGCACCTGCTCGCGCAGCCGCCGCGGGCCCAAAGTCATCGCGAAGAAATCGTAGGCGCCGGGCCGCTCGTTCGCGAGCAGGAACTGGAAGTGCATCCGGAAAGGGCGGAAGCGTACCCGCCGGTAGGTCTCCGGGCAGATCAGGTCGCGAAAGCGCGCCGAGCGCACGAGCGGATTGGCGACCGGCCGCCCGTGCAGCTCGAGGCCGAGGTGATGCAGCGGATTGAAGCCGGGGAAGTTCATCCAATCCTGGGGCGCGTGGAAGTCGCACCAGACGATGCGCCGCTCCGTGACGAGGCCCGCGATCTCCGCCCGCAGGCGCGTGGCGGCCGGCTGCATCGCCACCAGCGGCAGCCCGGACCCGAGCGTCACGAGGGACAGGTTGGCGCCGGAGGTGCCGATCGTCCCGTCACGGGCGAGCACGCGGGCCGCGACCTCGACCGCCGTCAGCCCGCCGGAGGAATGGCCGACGATCATCACCTCGTCGGTCGCCTCCCCCGCCGCGGCCCGCGCCGCGAGGGCGGACAGGATATGCGCAGCAAAGGCATCGAGGCGGCGCTCGTAATCGGGCCGCAAGCCCTGGCCGTGCTGCCAGTTGAACACCCAGTCGTTCAGGAGCTGCCAGAAGAAGACGCGGTTCAGGAAGGCTTCGATCGCCTTGATCCAGACGATGCCCGCCACCACGGCCAGAGGCAGCGAGACCCAGAGCGGCCATCGCAGGCTGTGACCGAACGCGTCGCCGAGATGGGCATGAACCGTCACCCCGATGACGAGGGACAGAGCGGTGAGCAGGATCACCATCACGAAGGGGTAGAGGATGACGTTGCCGTATTTCCAGTTCAGCCGGTAGAAGCGGAACAGCAGGCCGATCAGGATCATGTGCAGGGTGCCGACGACGAGTAGCGCCACGCTGAGAAAGCGGGAGCGGGCGAAGTCGGCGGCGACGATGTCGTCCCACAAAAGCACGTCGTAGCGGGTCTCGGCCCCGTCGCCCTGGTCGGGCGGACTGACGGTCCAGCTCTGGACCAAGCCGTCCTCGCTCGTTTGCGCGCGGGAGATCTCCCGCCTGCCGCCGAACCGCTTGGTGTAGCGAGCCCATTCCCGCACGAAGAGCAGCCGGTAGCGAGTTTTCGCCTCGGGATCATAGCCGGGAATATAGAAGACGTAGCGGTGGCGCACCGATTCCGGCCGGGCCTCCTGCATATCCGGCGGCGTGAAACTCAGCAATTTACGCATACGTCCGAACGCCCCCATCCGGATGACGGTCCTCACGCCGTAGCCGAACGCGTCAGCCGCCTGCGGAAAGAGCCTCAAACCTTTTCGAAATGCACCATCATCCGTTACAACTCTGACAGTTGCGAAAAGGGAGCAAAGGCAGCTCTCGAAATCGGCGTCACGCGAAGGTGAAGATTTTCGTCCTGTGCCGCATCCCGGACAGGCCAGCCGCCGACAAGGACAGTGCTCACGCGCGCTGCCCGACATGTCTGCAAAATCGTGGGGAGAATGGTGCCGGTTGCGGGACTCGAACTCGCGACCTACCGCTTACAAGGCGGTTGCTCTACCAACTGAGCTAAACCGGCAGCGTACAACCCGCTATCAGCCCGCCCCGAACGGCGCAAGCGCATCCCCGGCCGCCCACTCCACTTGTTCAATCCCCGATCTGTATATTGCGCACAACTGAGCTTGTCTGGGCGACGAGCTCAAGCATTGGGGTCAAGCCGGCCTAGGGCCATTCGCACGAGAACCGATCGAAAGCCCGGTACAGGTGTGGACGCGGGCGAAGCGGCGGTGGGCCCTCGTCGGAGGCGAAGCGGCCTGCGGGCGGCCGTCCTCTGGCTGCTTCCGGATGCCCCTGAGCCCTCGTCCCAACGACCTTCGACGCGGCCGCGCACCGCGGGGCCTGAGGATCACCGCGAACGTGCCGCCGCCGGGGCGCGCATGAGCGCAAGCCGAACCGATGATCCGCTGATTATCCCGATGACAATCCGCTCAGCCGGACGGATACGCGTCGGCACGGGAGCATGTCCGCCCGATCGGGACGCGGAGCCCGCGAGGCTGTCATGACGCAAAGCCCCTTCACCCTCGAGGCGAACGGCCTCGTCCTGGCGGTGCGGCTGACACCGCGAGCCAGCCGAACCGGCCTCGACGGCGTCCGCACGGAGGCGAGCGGGCGGCCGGTCCTGTCCCTGCGGGTGGCGGCTCCACCGGTCGAGGGTGCCGCCAACGCGGCGCTGACCGCCTTCGTCGCCAAGAGCCTGGGGCTGCGGAAGGCGGAGGTGACGCTGGTCTCCGGCGAGACCTCCCGCACCAAGCGCCTGCATCTCTCCGGCGATCCGAAGACACTCGCGGCGCGGGTGGAAGCTTGGCTGGGCGGGTAAACGCGGCGCGGCGGGCGCCTCAGGCGGCCTTGAGCCGCTCGACGATGGCGACCGCCTCGGCGAAGGCGGCCTCGGCGTCGAGTTCGGTCGTGTCGAGCACCACCGCATCCTCGGCGGCTTTCAGCGGGGCGGCGGCGCGGCTCGAATCGCGGGCATCGCGGGCGCGGATGTCGGCGAGGATCGCGGCGAGCGTGGTCTCCTCGCCGCGGCCGAGCAGCTCGCGATGGCGGCGGCGCGCCCGCTCCTCCGGGGCGGCGGTGATGAACAGCTTCACCCGCGCGTCCGGACAGACGACGGTGCCGATGTCGCGCCCGTCGAGCACCGCACCCTCCGTCGCTTCGGCGAAGCGCCGCTGCCAGGACAGCAGGGCAGCGCGAACCTCCGGCACCGAGGAGACCCGCGAGGCCGCCTCACCCATCGCCCGCTCCCGCAGGCGCGGGTCGGTCAGCCGCTCCGCCGACAGGTCGGAGGCCGCCCGCGCCGCCGCTCCCGTGTCGTCGAGGTCGCCCCCCGCGTCGAGCAAGGTCAGCGCGACCGCGCGGTAGAGCAGACCGGTATCGAGATGCGGCAGGCCGTAATGCAGGGCGAGCCGCTTGGCGAGCGTGCCCTTGCCCGAGGCGGCCGGGCCGTCGATGGCGATCACGAGGGGCGCGTTGTCCCGGTGCACGGCGATATCATCCGGGATCATGCGGCGGCCCCGTCCTCGATCCGGGCGCCGAGCGCCAGCATGGTCGGGCGGAAGCTCGGGAAGCTCGTGGCGATCATCGCGCCGTCGTCCACGGTCACGGGGCTTTTGGCAGCGAGCCCTAGGACGAGGAAGGCCATGGCGATGCGGTGATCGAGATGGGTTGCGACCGTACCGCCGCCCGCGGGCGCCTGCCCTTCGCCGGTCACGATCAAGTCATCGCCCTCGATGGCGTGGGTGATGCCGTTGGCGGCAAGCCCGGCGGCGACTGCCGCGAGCCGGTCAGATTCCTTGACCCGCAATTCGTGCAGGCCGTTCATCCGGGTCGTGCCCTCGGCGAACGAAGCGGCGACCGCCAGGATCGGATACTCGTCGATCATCGACGGCGCCCGCTCGGCCGGCACATCGACGCCTTTCAGGCGGCTCGCGCGCACCCGCAGGTCGGCCACCGTCTCGCCCCCCTCCTCGCGCTCGTCGAGGCGCTCGATGTCGGCGCCCATCTCGATCAGCGTCGTGATGAGGCCGGTGCGCAGCGGGTTCATCATTACGCCGCGCAGGATCACCTCCGAGCCCGGCACGACCAGCGCCGCCACCAGCGGGAAGGCGGCCGAGGACGGATCGGCCGGCACGACCACGTCGGCGCCGCGCAAGGTCGGCTGGCCGGTCAGCGTGACGGTGCGGCCATGGCCGCCCTCGCCCGACGGCGTGACGGTCACCTCCGCGCCGAACAGGCGCAGCATCCGCTCGGTATGGTCGCGGGACGCCGCTTTCTCGATGACGGTGGTGGTGCCCGGCGCGTTGAGCCCGGCGAGCAGCACCGCCGACTTGATCTGCGCCGAGGCCACCGGCAGCTCGTAGCGGATCGGAATCGCCTCGCGCGGGCCCCGCAGGGTCAGCGGCACACGCCCGCCCTCGGCCTCGGACACGATCTCGGCGCCCATCTTCAGGATCGGATCGAGGATGCGCCGCATCGGCCGCTTGCGAAGGCTCGCATCGCCGTCGAAGGTCGCGGTCACGGGCTGGCCGCCGACGACGCCCATCATCAGCCGCGAGCCGGTGCCGGCATTGCCGAAATCGAGCACGCCGTCCGGATCCTGCATCCCGCCGATGCCGACGCCGACGATCCGCCAGCGCCCCTCGCCCTCGCGGGTGATCTGCGCCCCGAGCGCCTTCGCGGCGGCGGCCGTGCGCAGCACGTCGTCGCCCTCCAGAAGCCCCTCGACCCGCGTCTCGCCGATGGCGAGCAGACCCAGGATCATCGCCCGGTGGGAGATCGACTTGTCGCCCGGCGGCTTCAGGGACCCGTTCAAGGGGCCTCCGGGAGAGGCGGTGACGGGCTGCGGTTCGGAATCGTGCGACACGGGAATCTGCGTCTTGCTCGAGCGCTGCGCTGAGGCGTGTCGGCACCGAGAGGGCACCGAGAGCCGCCCGCCGGATGGGCCCGGCGTGACCGGCGCCCGTTACCATGCGGACCGGCCCGCGTCATCCGGAAGGCCGGCGACGGCCTCATGGTCCCGCTGGAACCCTCGCCGCAGCTCGCTCGGCCGGTTCGCGGATAGTGTGTTATCTTGCCAGATCGCTTCAGCTTATAGTGATAAACCTCCGGCCGCGGACAAAGCTGCCAAGGTCGATGCGACGCCGCGCAACACTCGACTGACCTTCGTTAATCCAATCCCGTGAAAAGAGGGACCGGACAGGCCTAGGGTCGCATCAAACGCTCGACAAGGCCATACATATGTTTATGCTGCTGCCCATGACGCCCGTGCGCCAATGCCTCCGCAAGGTTGATCATGCTTCGGCCATCGCCGATTCGGCGGCTGGCACATGCATTCTCGAAGCTTTGAATGAGCTGGAGAGCGCCTATCGCCGCCCCAGCGAACGCATCGTCGCCCTCGAAGCCATCCTTCATGAATTCGACCGCGACGGACGGGGGGGCGGCACGCCGTTCGGCCGGCTCCTGCGCATCAGCGTCGAGCGGCGGCAGAACAAATGGGCGCGTCGCGCCTGACACCGCCCCATCTTACGTCGCAACCGTTCTCGCCGGGCGCCCGGCTTCGCCCTTTGGCATGACGCTCGGCGCACAACGCGCCATGGCACGCGACACGGCGTTTGACATGGACGGAGGCTGCGACTAACGGGGCCCCTCCCCCGGATCCTTTCCGTTATCCGTCCCCAGAGGTGCGCAGCCGTGGCTAGACCGGAACTCGGCGTCAAACGCCAGTGCATGAATTGCGGTGCCAAGTTCTACGATCTCGACCGTGATCCGGCGACCTGTCCGAAATGCGGCACGATCTACCAAGTCGCGACGTCCCGCGTCGCCCCGCCCGTCGCCAGCCGTGCCACGGATGACGACGAAGACGAGGACGAGAAGAGCGGCCCGGAGATCGTCTCCCTCGACGAGGCCGAGGCCAGCGAGGACGATGCCGATATCGCCGTGGACGACGAAGAGGGTGGCGACAACGCCGCCGGGGGAACGGACGACGACACCTTCCTCGAGGAAGAGGATGGCGACGACGACGTCTCCGACCTGATCGACAACGATTCGGACGGCGACGAGGAAGGCTGAGCGCGCCGCCGGACCGGGAGACCGGTTCGGCGAAACGGATGCGTTGAGCGAGCCGGTTCCGATCCGGACCGGCTCTCGCATGGCTGCCTCGGACAGGCTGGCAGCCGTGCTCTCGAAGGGCGATCTGCGCGCCCTTCCCTCTCCAGGCACCCGAACCGGAACGACGTCAGCCGCCGAACCGCTCCGTGCGGACCACGCTCGGCTTCACGCCCGCATCCACCAGCAGATTAGCCACCGCGCCGACGAAGCCGTTGCCGCCGCAGACGAAGGCGTGGCGCGGCATCCCTAAGCACTCGATCGCGGTGTCGATCATCACCCGGTCGATGCGCCGGCCCGCGGTTGGTCCCTCGCGGGTCAGGAGCAGGGTCAGATCGAAGCCGGTCTCATCGCGGGAGAGTGCGGCGAGCTCCGCCCTGGCGATGGCTTCGGCGGCTTTGCGCACCGAGTAGATCAGCAGCATCGGCACCTCGGGCGCGTGCCGCGTCCGCTCGCGCACCATGGCCAGCAGCGGCACGATGCCGGAGCCGCCGGCGATCAGCAGCACCGGCCCGCCCTCCGCCGGACTCCACGAGAACGCACCGAGGGGACCGCGCAGCTCGATCGTGTCGCCGACCTCGGCCACGGTGTCGAAGAAGCCCGAAACCTCGCCCGCCTCCAACCCTTCGATCATCAGCTCGATGCCAGCGGGATCACCCGGCGCCGAGGCGATGGAGTAGCTGCGCTGCGCCTGGTAGCCGTCGGGCGCGGTAAGACGCACATCGACGTGCTGGCCGGCCCGGTGCGGGCGATCCAGGGGGCCGAAGCGGAAGCTTTTCACCCGCGGCGTCACGGGCGTGATCGCCCGGATCGTCATGGCCCGCCAGGGTGACGGCGAGGGCGAGGGCGCGATGCCGTTCACGTCGGGCAATCCTTCAATCGCCGCTGAAACGCTGCTCACGCCAGGGGTCGCCGTACATGTGGTAGCCGCGCAATTCCCAGAACCCGGCCTCGTCCCGTTCGGTGAAGCGCAAGCCCTTCACCCATTTGGCGCTCTTCCAGAAGTAGAGGTGCGGCACGAGGAGACGGGCGGGGCCACCGTGGTCGGGCGGGATCGGCTTGCCGTCGTAATGGGTCGCCACCATCGCCTTGCCGCCGGTCAGATCCGCCACCGGCACATTGGTGGTGTAGTCGTCGTGGCTCTCCGCCAGGAGGAAGCCCGTCGGCGCCTCGAGACCGGCCGCCGCCAGGATGTCGTCGAAGCTCACGCCCTCCCAGGCGGTGTCGAACTTCGACCACTTGGTCACACAGTGGATGTCGCCGCTCCAACGGGTGCGGGGCAGTTGCGCGAATTCCTCCCAAGTCCAGCTCGCCAGCGGTCGCGAGCCCTGGCGCAGGGTGAAGCGCCAGCCCTCAGTGGACACACCCGCGGCGTGGGCCCGAGCTGGAGCACGGGGAAATCGTCGGTGAGGTACTGACCCGGCGGAAGCCGTTCGCGGATCGCCGCGGCGGGGGGCCGCCCGGTAAAGCCTCGCGTCGCCATCACGCTCCTCCGCCGTCCCATTTGCCGGGAGCTGTGCCGGCGCACCGCCTCCCTTGATCCGATACGAACCCCAGGGGCGGCAACGGAGCGTCGCCCGAAAGCGTTCCGCGCCGGCGCCGGTTCCCGAGGCGCCGTTTCCCCCAAGTGCTTTTTCCCCCAAGTGCCTTTTCCCAGAAAGTGCCTTTTCCCCGAAAGTGCCGTTTCCCTGGCGCCTTGCCGAAACGCCGTCAGGCCGGCCGTGACAGGTCGGGGCGCGGAAGACGCAGGATGCGCGGCCGCCAGATGCCGAGCACGACGTTGATGACCGCGACGGCGAGGATCACCCAGAGGGTGTTGCTCTCGGCCGCCAGCGCGCCTGTGAGGGTGGCGGGATCGATCTCGCCGCGGAGCGCGGCGGTGCTGCGCCGGGCCTCCTCTTGCATCGGCCCCTGGATGCCGACGAAGCCGCCTTCGAACACCAGCACGCCGGTGGCGAGCTTGACCCAGGCCCACCCCGCCTCGCGAAAGCCCGGATGCAGCGCGACCGCCAGCAGCCCGGAGATCAGCGTCAGGCCGAGCGAGGGCAGGAAGATCCATGTGGCGACGGAGCCCATCGCCCCGCGCATCAGGGCGTAGCCGGCGAGCGAGGCGGGCGGCGGGGTGTGATTCAGGAGGATGACGAGACAGGCCATCGCCCCCATCAGCCCGACCGCCCCCATCGTATGCAGGAACTTGAGAAGGCGTCGCATGTCGGTGCGCCCCGGCCGTGGCAATCGCGCAAGGATTGTAGAGGCGATTGGTGACACGAAAGCGCGCGGGGCGCGAGCGGCGCTCCATTGCGGCAAGGCCACCTCCGAACAGCCCGGACATCGGCGGCGCAGGGTCCCGTTCGAGCGAAGACTTCCCGGCCATGCAGCCGACGCACTTTCGTTTCGACTTTAGACTTGGAATAAAATGTTGTTCTGCCGCAACGACATGCCATCCATCGAACAAATCCCACAAAATAAACAAGCATACGCTTGCGGCCTGCAAACCCGCATATGTAAACGCGCCGTGTTGGTTCCGTGGAGCCGGCCCTCGAATCGGAACGACGATGAGCAACGCAGTGCAGGGACGACGTCCCGTCACACCGGGATCGGCCGCGCTCATCACCGGCTCACGCGCTCTGCTCGGCCTCGCCCTGTTCTGCCCGCTCAGCGCCCAGGCGCAAACCGTCCCCCCGGAGGGCGCCGAGGCTGTTTTGTCCGAACTCTCGGTCACGGGCACCGGGGAGCGGGCGGGCGGTCCCGTCGTTGGGTACCGCGCCACGCGCTCGGCCACGGCGACGCGGACGGACACGGCTTTGCGCGACACGCCGCAATCGATCCAGGTCGTCCCGCGCGAGGTTCTGGTCGATCAGCAGAATGTGCGCCTGACCGACGCGCTCACCAATGTCAGCAACGTCCAGCCGGGGGGCACGATCCAGGGCCGCTCCGACACCTACATCCTGCGCGGCTTCCGCACCCAGACCTACGCCATCGACGGGCTGGTGCTGAACCCGGCCAACGCCTTTCAGCCGACGCAGCGCGACCTCGCCAATGTCGAGCGGATCGAGGTGCTCAAAGGCCCGGCCTCCGTGCTCTATGGCCAGGGCGACCCCGGCGGGCTGATCAACATCGTCACCCGCCAGCCGACCCTCACGCCGTCGGCCGACCTGACGGTTCAGGGCGGCTCGTTCGGCTTCCGGCGGGTGCAGGGCTCGGTCTCGGGGGCGATCCCGAGCGTGGAGGGGCTTGCCGCCCGCTTCAGCTTCGGCACGCAGAACGAGGCGACCTTCCGCGATTTCGGCGGCCCGGAAAACTCCCGACACTTCTTCGCGCCGGCCTTCGTCTGGACGCCCGATGCCTCGACGCGGGTCTACCTCAACGCCGAGTTCACCCGGCAGCACAACCAGTACGACGAGGGCCTGATCGCCTTTGGCGGCCGGGTGCCGCTCGACAACGTCCGCCGCTTCTACGGCGAGCCGTGGTCGCGCTACTACGGTGAGGCGAACACGATCACCCTGCTGGCCGAGCACGACGTCAACGAGAACCTGACTCTGCGGCAGGCGATCAACGGCCAGTGGGGGTCGTTCAATCTCCTGGCGACCCGGGCGACGGGCGTGAACGCCGCCGGCACCACGGTGGCGCGGCGCCTCACCGAGGGTGACTCGATCTATCACTCCATCGACAGCCGGACCGAGGCGCTCGGGCGCTTCATCGATCCGTTCGGCTTCCGCCACACCGCTCTGGCCGGTTTCGAGATCGTGGATGGCTTCCGCCACCCGTTCACCACGCAGGGGGCGGCGACCTCGGTTTCCTTCCTCAACCCGATCCGGGGCTCGGTGCCGCAAATCGGCACGCTCACCCTGCAGAGCGACCTGCGGCAGAAGCTCAGCCTGTTCGGCCTCTACATGCAGGACCAGATCGAGTTCTTTCCCGGCCTGCAGCTCGTGCTCGGCGTGCGCTTCGATACGGCCGACCAGCTCTATTTCCAGCGCACGCCGACCACGCGGACGATTCCGCCGGAGCAGAACCTCACCGGGGTCTCGCCGCGGGTCGGCCTCGTCTGGCGGCCGCTGGAGCCGCTCACGCTCTACGGCAGCTACACCACCTCCTTCGTGCCGCAGACCGCCAACGTCCTCAACGTCGCGAGCCCACCCCCGGAGACCGGCGAGCAGGTGGAAGTCGGCGCCCGCTTCGATCTGATCCCCGACCGGCTCACCGTGAGTGCGGCCGCCTTCCGCATCCTGCGGACGAACGTCGCCGCCTCCGATCCGGTCAATACCGGCTTCTCGATCATCACCGGCGAGCAGCGCTCGCAGGGGTTCGAGGGCGACATCGCCGGCGAGATCCTGCCGGGCTGGAAGATCATCGGCGGCATCGGCTATCTCGATGCGGAGGTCACGAAGGATGCGACCATCGCCATCGGCAACCGCCTGCCCGCGGCGCCGGTCTTCAGCGCCAGCGTCTGGTCGACCTACCAGTTCCAGGGCGGCCCCCTGCACGGCTGGGGCTTCGGCGGCGGCCTCACCTATGTCGGCGAGCGCTTCGGCGACATCACCAACACCTACAAGGTCGGCGCCTATGCCCGCCTCGACGCGACCGTGTTCTACGAGATCGACCCGACCTGGCGCTTCGCCGTGAACGGCCGCAACCTGACCGACCGGCGCTACATCGAGCAGCCATTCAACCAGTTCAACAACCAGCCCGGCGCGCCCCTGACCGTGCTCGCCAGCCTGACGGCGCGCTACTGAGGGACGCCCCGTCGGGAACCGAACGCCGACCCGAATGATCGTTTTCAGAGCCTCATGCCGTCAGCCTTCTCTCCCGCCCGCACCGTTGTGTTTCGCCTGCACTGGGCGCTCGGCCTCACCGCCGGGCTCGTGCTCGCGCTGATGGGCCTCACGGGGGCGCTGATGAGCTACGAGGAGGCGATCACCGCCTTCGCCAACCGCGACCGGATACAGATCTCGGCGGCGCAGGACCGGCCGCCGCTCACGCCCTCGGCCCTGGCGGCACGGATCGAGGCACAGCTTCCGGGACAGCGGGTCTCCGCACTGACCCTGTCGGGCGATCCCCTTCAGAGCGCCGTGGCGCGGTTTGCCCGCGACCGGGCGGGCGGGCGGCCTCCGCCCGTCTACGCCGACCCCACGGAAGGGACCGTGCTCGGCCCCGTGCGGCTCGAGGCGTTCTTCGCCACCGTGCGGGATTTGCACCGCTGGCTGCTGCTTCCCGGCGAGGGCAAGGGCTGGGGCCGCACGACCACCGGCGCTTGTGCCATCGCGCTGCTCGTCTTCCTCGGCAGCGGGCTGTATCTGCGCTGGCCCGGCCGGCACCGCTGGCGGGTCTGGCTCCGGCCGAACCTCGCCCGGCCCGGCCGAGCCCGCTGGTGGTCGCTGCACGCGGTCGCCGGGACATGGCTGCTGCCGGTCTACGCGGTGAGCGCCCTGTCGGGCCTGTGGTGGTCCTATGACTGGTACCGCGCGGGTGCGACATGGCTTCTGACGGGCCAAGCCCTCCCGGCGCGGGCCGCTGAGCGCGCGCCGGGCGGCAAGCCCCCCGATAGCAAGATTCCGGAGGGCACATCGGCCATCGACACCGCCTGGGCGGAGTTTTCGGCCACGCACACGGCTTCCCTCGCGACGCTGTCCCTGCCGGGGCCGGAGGCGGCGGCGGCGGCGATCCGCATCCGCTGGTACGCCCCGGATTCGAACCTGCGCAACGAGGCCACCTACGACGCCCGCACCGGCGCCGGGCTCACCGACAAGCGCGCCGCCGACGCGGCCCTCGGCCCGCGGCTGGCCGACAACATGCTGGAGGTACATCGCGGGCGCTTCTTCGGCGCGCCCGTCGCCCTGCTGTTCTGCCTCGCGGCGCTCGTGCTCCCCGGCTTCTTCGCGACCGGGCTGACGCTCTACCTGCTGCGCCGCCGGGCCGGGCGGCGAAGGGCTCCCGCCCGCGCATCGCTGCCGGCCGAGGCATCGGTGCAAGGATGATGGCACGGCTTGGCAGGCCGAACATCGGCCTGAAGCACGCCGCCTCCTTGCCCGAAGCGCCACCGTCCCAACCCGAATTCCGCTCGATCGGCCGGTTGCCGCGGCCCGTGCGCCGTCCGGGGCATCGAACTCAAAGTTCCGGGCTCGCGTTTCCGTAAGAACGCGAGAGGGGCTTGAACCAGCGATGGGCGTATCATCACCACGAAATCGCCTGCTTCAGGCTTTGCCACCCAGCGAGCTGGAACAGCTCCTGCCGCAGTTCGAGCGTGTCCAGGTTCAAAGAGGCGACATCCTCTGGTCCGTCGGGGATCCGCTGGACTTCGTCTACTTTCCGGAAGCCGGATTGTCGTCGAACGTCGCCGTCACCGGTGAGGGGCGGCGGATCGAAGTCGGCTGCTTCGGCTCCGAGGGCATGGTCAGCACGGCCAGCGTATTGGGCGTGGATCGCGCCACGCACGAGCTTCTGGTCCAGGTCGGCGGCCCCTGGCTGCGGATCGGGGCCGAGGCGTTCCGCGATGCTCTCCGGAGCAGCCCCGCCCTGCACGAGCTGCTGCTGCACTACACCCATACGGTGATGATGACTGTGAGCCAGACGGCGATGTCGAACGGCGCCTACTCCGTCGAAGAGCGGCTGGCTCGTTGGATCCTGATGGCGCACGACCGGCTGGAGGGCAACGATCTCTCGCTCACCCACGATTTCCTGTCGATCATGCTGGCGACGCAGCGATCGACCGTGACGCTGGCGATCCAGGCGCTCGAAGGCTACGGCGCGATCCAGGCCAAGCGTGCCCTGATCACCGTCCGCGACCGCGGGATGCTGTGCGACCTCGCGGGAAGCAGCTACGGTCCCGCCGAAGCCACGTACGAGCGCCTGATCGGTCCGTTCCGGAAGAGTCCGACCCCGTCCCCAGAGTGAGGACGCCGGACGAGACGCAACCGTCATCGCCGTTCGATCCGGACGCCTGCTGTCGGAGGCGCTGCGCGACCTCCTGTCGAAGCGGGCGCGCGACCTCGTGCCGGCCTTTGACCGGCTCGTGATCGAGTCCACCGGACTCGCTCACCCGTTCCCGATTCTCTCGACCCTTCGGGCCGATCCCGTGCTCTCCCACCACCTCGCCCCCGGCACCATCGTGGCGACCGTCGATGCGTTCAACGCCGCGGATCAGATCACGCGCCGGCCGGAGATGACCAAGCAGATTTCGGCCGCCGACCGGATCGTCGTGACGAAGGGCGACCGCGTGACGCCGGCGAGGTCTTTACCAGCCTTCGCTGAGGCGGCGCTCTGACGTTCCGGTCGGCCCGCGTGGAGCTTCGGTGCGCCTCCTCCCGTGACAAAACTCATAGGGAAGGAGAGGTTCTGGCCGGATCAGGACCTGATGCGCGATACGCATTGAGCTCCGCATAGGCCGGTCGGCGGACAAGCGATGGGAATGGCTGACATGAAGGTGACGGTTTCCATCGACGTCCCGTCGATCGAAGAGGGTCTTAAGTTCTTCGGTGAGGTCTTCGGGTTCGTCGAAACGGCGCGGCCTCATCCCGGCTACGCGACGTTGGCATCGGGCGATGCGACGATCGGGCTTCTCGCGAAACCGGCCGGATCATCACCGGCGCCGGGAAGCAACGACCTCCGCCGGTATGAGCGCCATTGGACACCGGTTCACGTCGATTTCCGTGTCGATGACTTCGAAGGAACGCTCGGGCGCGCTTTGGCGAATGGCGCCAGATCAGAACAGGTGCACCGCGTGCCAGGCTTTCTCTCCGTTGCGTTCTGCAGCGATCCTTTCGGACATGGGTTCTGCATTGTTGGCATGAACACGCTTTAGCCCCCGACAGCGCCATCGATTCGATCTGATGGTCGCTCTGGGCGGCAGGGAGCGCCCCGCCTGACCAAGCCGCCCGGTTTCGCCCCTAAGGCACCCCCACCGCCTCCCTTGGAAACCGCATCGCGAACTCGGCCCCCTGCCCCGGTCCGTCGGAAAACGCTTCGGCGCGGCCGCCGTGGAGTTCGGCGATGCGCTTGACGATGGAGAGGCCCAGCCCCGTCGAGCCCTCGCCGCCGGTGGGCTTGGCCGAGAGGCGCTGGTAGCGGCCGAAAAGCCGGCCGGCATCCTCCGGCGACAGGCCGGGGCCCTGGTCGGCCACCGCGCAGACGAGGTCGCCCCCCTCCTCCCGCACGCTCACCGCGATCGCGCCGCCGGGATAGGAATACTTGATCGCGTTCGAAACGAGGTTGTCGAGGGCCTCGCGCAGCCGCTCGGCGTCGCCGCAGAGAGTCAGCGGGCCGGCGAGATCCATCACCAGACTCTGGCCCTTCGATTCGGCGAGCGGACGGTTGGCCTCGCAGACCTCGCGGGCGAGGCCGGCGAGATCGACAGGCTCCCGCCGCAGGGTGATGTCGAGGGCGTCGTTCATGGCGTCGGCCATGAGGCTGTCGATCATGTCGATCAGGCGCGTGGCCGAGGCGCGGATGTGCTCGACCTGGGTCAGCATCGCCGCCTGCGCCTTCTCCGCGCCGGAGGCATCCCCCTGATCGAGGCCGATCAGGTCGGTCAGCATCTCGGAGCGGCCCAGGATCACCGAGAGCGGGTTCTTCAGGTCGTGGGCGATGGTGCCCAGAATCTCGGTCTTGAGGCTGTTGGCCCGGCGCAGGTCCGAGCGCTGCATGTCGAGGCGGCGGTTGGCCCGGATCAGCTCGGCGGTGCGCTCGACCACCCGCTGCTCCAAGGTGACGTTGGCGCGCTGCAGCCGCTCGTAGAGAATCACGTTGTCGAAGGCGACCGAGAGACGCCCCGCCAACAGGGTGATCAGCGCCCGGTCGGTGTCGGAGAGCGGGCGGTCGGTGTCGATCAGCGCGACGATCTCGCTGCCGCTCGCGGTCTGGACATAGAGCGTGGAGAGGTTGTCGCCGAAGTTGTGGCAGCGCGCGGCGAAGGCTTGCTCGACCAGGGGCTGGATGCCGGGATCGAGCGGCCAGCCGGGGTCGCGCCCGACATAGCCGCCATAGAGCCCCGAGCCTGCCAACACGCAGAATCCGCCCTCCCGCCGGTCGGCGGCATCCTCGCTCTCGCGCAGAACCAGGATGCCGGCGCAATCGACATTGAGGAGCGAGGCGACCTGGGTCAGCACCCCTTCGGCGAGCCGCTGCATCGACTTGTGGTCGAGCAGCATCGGCGCGGCGTCGATGATGATTTCCAGGCCGCGCCGGGTCTCGTCGAGCCTGCGAAGCTGCTGGTAGGCGCGGAGCGCCGCGGTGAGGCTGGTGAAGAGCTTGTCGGCGGTGAGTTCGGTCTTCGCCTTGTAGTCGTTGATATCGTAATCGACGATGACGCGCCGCTCCGGCGCCTGCCCCGGCTGGCCGGTGCGCAGAATGATGCGGACGGTCTCCTCCTTCAGCTCCCGGCGGATGTAATCGACGAGCCTCAGTCCGGCATCGTCGGTCTCCATCACGACGTCGAGCAGCACGATGGCGATGTCGCGCCGCTCGGCGAGCAGCGCCCGCGCCTCCTGAGCCGAATAGGCGGAGAGGATGTCGAGGCCACGCCCGTCGAGACTGTAGCCGGCGAGCGCGTAGCGGGTGCCCTCGTGGACGGCCGGATCGTCGTCGACCACCGCGATGGTCCAGGTTCCGGCTCGGGTCGGCGCTTCCGCAGCCTCGTCGGGGATGAGTTCGAGCCAGTCGTCGTCGTTCATCGCGTGAAGGCCTTCCGCGGTCTTCGAGGTCGCCCGCATGCATCCGCCGACCGAATCAGCGTAACGCATGCGCTCACGCCGCCCTTGATGCAGCGGCGCGAGCGGTGACGCCATTCGAAAGCACACACCGCGATGCTTAGCGAAATCTTGCGACGAAATCGTATCGAAAGGCGAGCGGTCTCAACACATGCCCCGCTGCTCGACGTCGGGCGGCTTCAATGATCGTGCACAAGTTCGGCGCGGCTCGCCCGCCAAGATCCGTTGATCGCCGTCCCCATGGTGTCGCCAAGCTAGGCCGGATCGGGCATGGTGAGGGCGAAAGCTGTCGAGGCTGGCCGAAAGTGCCTTTCCGATTCGAGGGACGATCGAGGTGACCATCCAATTCCTTCCGCCGGACTGGACAGGCGCGGGTCGATGACGGCGAGCGGCCCCCACATCGCCGTCGTGGACGACGAGGCCGATGCCCGCGCCATGGTCGGCGACTATCTGCGCCTGCACGGCTTCGACGTGGCCCTGTGCGAGGGCGGGCGGGCGCTGCGGGCGCATCTCCAGATCCGGACGCCGGACCTGATCGTGCTCGATCTCAACATGCCCGAGGAGGACGGCCTCTCCATCGTGCGGGATCTGAAGGCGCGAAGCCCGATTCCGATCATCATGCTGACGGCGACGGCGAGTGCGATCGACCGGGTGGTGGGGCTCGAACTCGGCGCGGACGATTACCTGCCCAAGCCCTGCGAGTTGCGCGAACTCGTCGCCCGGGTGCGCTCGGTGCTGCGGCGGGCCCAGGTCGCGCCGGCATCTCCGCAGGCGGCGGCGCCCGAAGCCGCGGCACCGACGCGAACGGTTCGGTTCGGCACGAAGTGGCTCGAACTCGACGCCCTGCGCCTGCGCGACGATGCGGGCGTGGAGCAACCGCTCACCCGCTCGGAATTCGATCTCCTCAAGGCCTTCGCCGACCATCCGAAGCGGGCCCTGTCGCGCGAGCGGCTGCTCGACCTCGCCGACGCCCGCGATCCGGACGCGTTCGACCGGGCGATCGACGTGCGAATCAACCGCATCCGCAAGAAGGTGGAGCCGGACCCGGCCAACCCGCGCTACATCCGCACCGTGCGCGGCCTCGGCTACATCTTCCGCCCCGAAGGCGACTGAAAGCGCCGTCCGGCCCCCGAATGTTTCGTCGGCGGCTGCGAGACGCAACAATCGCCCCTGATCCCGTGATCCTGTGACGGGCGACGCAAAACGCCGGACATGCCCCCTGCCTACAAGCACTCCCATCAACGACGGCAAAGCCGCGGGAGGATGTCATGCAGGGATTGGTTTCCATGATCGCCGCGAGCGCGGTTTTGTCCGCCGGCCTCGTCGCCGGCTTGGCCGCGACGGATGCCGCCGCCGGCCCGAAGCCGGCTTTGTCCGCAGCGCCCATCCAGGCGCCCGCCGCGATAGCTACCAAAGCCTCGGCGTCCAAGGCGACGGCGCTCAAGGGCGAAACATCGACGACCGCCCCCTGTGCCGCCGCGTGGCCCTACCAACCGGCGGCGTGTGCCGCCGACGGGCGCAAGGTCCGCATCATCGCTCTCACCGCGCGTTGAGGAGGGCCGCCATGCCGCATTTCTCGAAGGAGGATCTGGAGGCCTCGGCGGAGACGCTGGCCAACCTGCGGGAGATCCTGCACGGGCGCCAGCAGGGCGGGCGCGACGGCCGGCCCGTCCCGACGACGCCGACCAAGGAAGGGCGCTTCGGCACCTCCGGCGGCCGGGGGGCTCCGGTGCGTAAGCGGCGCCACACGGCCCCGGCAGGCGCGTAAGGGTAGCGCGGTCCGTCGCCCCCATCCAGACCGGCGCGACGCCCTTGTCCGGCGACGCGTTTCCGGCGACGATCCCGCTGCGACGAAGAACGCTCCCGAGGGAGCCCGCCACGGGGCGAGGATGCGGGTCGGCCGGAAGATTGCCCTGGTCGGCGGTGTCCCGATCCTCGTCGCCGCGGCCATCGCGGCGGCGGGCTGGTTCCTGCTCGCCCAGGGGGAGCGGGCCCGAGCCGGCGCCCTGCTCGCCGCCCGCGTCTATCACGACCTCACCCTGGCGCGGATGGTCCGCGACGATTCCGTCTCCGCCCGCGCCGACGCGCGCGCGGCGATCGAGACGCGGTTCTTCGACCTGACCGCCCGAGCCGGACGCGGCCTGGAGGCGCTTCAGAATCAGGCCCGCACCCGGAGCCAGGCCGAGCGGGCCGCCGCGGCGCGCCAATCCCTCAGCCGCTACGTGGCGCGGATGCGGGATTTCTCGGCGGTCGCCCGCGAGAATGACGGCCTCATCGCCGAGATGGGACAGCGCGCGAACCGCCTGACCGACCTTGCCGAACAGGCGCGCCAGCGCCAGCAGGCTGCCAACGTCGATCTTGCCTGGACGATGACGGGGAAAGTGAACCGGCTGCGCGCGACCCGCGACGTCGTGGCGGGGCTCAACGCCGTGCTGGCCGCCGCGTGGCAAGGCGCGCTTGCCCGGCAACGCGGCGAGGAAGCCGCGCACTCCGAGCGCACCCGCCTCGTCCATGCCGGCCGCGACCTCGCGGCGGCCCTGCGCGCCACCTCCCGCGAGACCGAAGCGACGGAGGCGGAGGGGCTGACCGCCTCGGAGCCGGCGGCCGGCGACCGGCTGACGGAATGGGGCGAGCGCTGGCTCAAGATCGCGACCTCCGAGCAGCGCATGCTCGACGACGCGGTGGCGCAGCTCCTCGCCTCCGCAGGCGAGGCCAACGCGACCGAGCAGGCGACGCAGAATATCGGAATCGCCACGCTCAAGCTCGGCCAGCGCACCGCCGAGGCTCTGGCGCGGCGCGATGCGGAGGCCGTCTCCGCCATGCTCGGCGAGGGCGAGCGGCTCTCGGCGAGCGCCTCTGCCCTGCCGATCTCGCCGCTGATCCAATCCGACATGATCGAAGCCATCGACGGCTGGCGCGCGCGGCTCGCCACCACGATCGACGGGCTCAAGCGCCAGAACGCGATGATTGCCGAGATGGACGGCCTCGCCGCCGGCCTGAGCGAGGCCGCCCGCGACCTCAACGACGACGCGGTCGAGGATGCCGACCGGTTCGGCACCTTCCTCGGCCGGCTCCTGCTCGCCGGGGCGGCCATCGGCCTGCTGCTCGGCGCCCTCGTCGCCCTGGCGGTGGCCCGCTCGATCCTCGTGCCGCTGCGCCAGCTTCAGGGCGACATGATCGCGCTCGCCGCCGACCCGAAGGCGGAGGGGCTCTCGGGCACGCAGCGCACGGACGAACTCGGCGACATCGCCCGCGCGACGAACTTCTTCGTGACCGAGATCGGCCGGCGCGAACGGGCGCTGCGGCGGGCCAAGGATCAGGCGGACACCGCCCTGCACGATCTCCGCCAGGCCCAGGACGACCTGATCCGCGTGGAAAAGCTCGCCTCGCTGGGGCAGCTCGTGGCCGGCGTCGCCCACGAGATCAACACGCCGCTCGGCATCGCGCTGACCACTGCGACGCTGGTGCGCGACGAGACGCGGACCTTTCAGGATTTGGTCGCGGCGGGCACGCTCTCGCGCTCGCGCCTGACCCATTTCGTCGATCGGGTCGGCGAGGGAGCGCAACTGCTCTGCGCGAACCTGACCCGCGCCGCGGACCTCGTCCACGGCTTCAAGCAGGTGGCGGTGGACCGGGCGAGCGACGAGCGCCGGAGCTTCGACCTCGATATCTGGCTCGGCGAACTACTCGCGAGCCTCCAGCCGATGCTGCGCAAGGGCGGCCACAGGATTCGCTGCGAGGTCCCGCCCGGCATCGTCCTCGATACCTATCCCGGCGTGCTCGCGCAGGTCGTCACCAACCTCGTCGCCAACGCCGTCGTGCACGGTTTTGCCGGCGCCGAGCGGCCCGGAACCATCACGGTGCGGGTCTCGACGCCCGGAGCGCTCGTGCGGCTGGAGGTGAGCGACGACGGCAGCGGCATCGCGCCAGAGCATCTCGGGCGGATCTTCGACCCGTTCTTCACCACCGCCCGCTCCCGCGGCAGCACCGGGCTCGGCATGCACATCGTGCACAACCTCGTCACGGCCAAGCTCCAGGGCCGCATCGCCGTCGAGAGCGCACCGGAGCACGGCACCCTCGTGCGCCTGGACTTCCCGCGGGTGCCCGGCGGCACCGAGTGGCCGGGCACGGCCCGCCGGCCGACTGGAGCGGACGCACGATGAGTCGCCTCGTCCGCGCTGCGGTTCACCGTCCACGCCGGCAAATCGACCATGATGGTCTACCGCTGGACCAGCGAGAACGGCGACCCGAACAACTTCATGAACGTACTGATCGGCGGACGGTGGGGGCGCCAACCTCGCCCGCTGGTGCGACTCAGGCCGCAATGCAGCAATCTTCGACACCTGCCACACCGACGAGGATGAGGCTCGCACCCGGCGCGACCAGAAAACTCAGCCCGACTCTGCGAGGCTGCTCAATGGGTTCAGCTCGCCGGAACCGTTGTCCACAGGGCAGCCGGAGCATGGTGCGCGGCGTCCGGACGAACCCGTTCAGGTGCACCCTATTTGAGGGTCTGACGTTGGCAGATAAGCGTTTTCCCCAACTGCGCCTCTCGCATTGCAGCATAGCATATGTTATCCAGCGGCGAGTTCGCATGGATGCTAAGCTCGTGCGATGGGTTGCACCGCAGCTCGCCAGTCGCCAGATGTGCGCCTTCCCCGCCGTATCCGCGTGCTTTGGCCCGCGGGTTGCAGCGGACGTCTCTCGTTCGGGTCTCCGGACGAGCGGATGGTGTTCCAGGCGCGAGGTCGAGGCCTCGCCGGAACTGTTCGGCATGGATGCGGATCGAGGCGGGCGTCGGAAAGGACGATGAAGTGAGTGGGGCCATGACCGACGCGGCCGATCAAGAAGCGAGCTTCCTCAACGAACTCGGCCGGCGCGTGCGCCACGCGCGGACGGTGCGCGGGCTGTCGCGCAAGCTGCTGTCGCAGGCCTCCGGCCTGTCCGAGCGCTACATTGCCCAGCTCGAGAGCGGCCAGGGCAACGTCTCGATCATCCTGCTGCGGCGCGTCGCCAATGCGATGGGGATGCGGCTCGACGATCTCGTCGCGACCCAGGAAGCCTCGTCCGACTGGCGCGTCATCCGCGACCTGCTCGATCAGGCCAGCCCTGACCAGATCGCCTTGGCCAAATCGGCGCTTGCGGGCTCGACTGGCGCGGAATCGCGGACGATCCGGCGGCGCGTGGCGCTGGTGGGCTTGCGCGGTGCCGGCAAGTCGACGCTGGGTCGGATGGCGGCGGCCCATCTCGGCTGGCGCTTCGTGGAGCTCAACACGGAGATCGAGCGCGAGAACGGTCTGTCGGTGCGCGAGATCTTCGCGATCTACGGCCAGGAAGGCTATCGCCGGCTGGAGCAGAAGGCCCTGCGCGGCCTCGCCGAGCAGCCGGGGCCGATGGTGCTCGCCACCGGCGGCAGCATCGTCGCCGAGCCGCTGACCTACGACCTGCTGCTCTCCTCCTTCTACACGATCTGGCTTCAGGCCCGGCCCGAAGAGCATCTTCAGCGGGTGCGCGACCAAGGCCATGTCGAGGGCAAGGGCGATCCGGCCTCGGTGCTGGAGGATCTGCGCGCGGTGCTGCTCAGCCGCGAGCCGCTCTATGCCCGCGCCTCCGCCGTCGTGGACACCTCCGACGTGCCGGTCGAGGTCATGGCCGAGCGTCTGATCGAAGTGATCGAGACCCGCTTCAGCGGCAACGACACCGGTGGGCGTCGCCCGGCCGCGTGATCGCAGCCTTGCGGCGCCATCCGCCGCAGGGTGTAACCCGGCCCCTTGATGCGGCGCGGGATCGCCCCAAGCTGTAGGGCTTGACCCGGCGCGGGCGAAGACGCTTCTCTTCCGCGCTCTTTTCGCGATACGCGTCGTAACTCCACGCCCCGCCCGGCGACATAACCCGTCTCACGGGCGCCTCGGCGAGGCCGTGCGGGGCGGCGCGAACACGCTGCCGGAAGCGGGCACGTCGCGGCCTCAAGCCGGATGGACAGCCCACGCTGTCGAGGAGGAATGCATGTCCGCCAGTCCGTCGCTCAGCCCGGCCTCCGGGCGCGAAGGCATCGCCGGAATCGTCGATCCGCTCTGGACGCGCGTGCGCACCGAGGCGGAAACGGTGGTGCGCGACGAGCCGCAGCTCGCCTCGTTCTTCGTGGCGACCATCCTCAACCATCCGAGCCTGGAGGCGGCGGTGGCGCATCGCGTCGCCACCCGCCTCGGCCACGCCTCGCTCTCGAGCGAACTCGTCGCCCACGGTTTCCACGAAGCGCTTCAGGACGATGTTCGCATCGGCCAGAGCATGCGCGCCGACATCCTCGCAGTGATGGATCGCGACCCGGCGACGACCCGGGCGCTCGAGCCGCTGCTCTATTTCAAGGGCTTCCACGCGATCCAGGCGCACCGCCTCGCCCACTGGTACTGGGGCCAGGGCCGGCGCGACCTCGCGCTCTACCTGCAGAGCCGGTCGTCGGAGGTGTTCCAGACCGACATCCACCCGGCCGCCCGGATCGGGCGCGGGGTGTTCTTCGACCACGCGACCGGGGTCGTGATCGGCTCCACCGCGGTGATCGAGGACGACGTCTCGATCCTGCACGCGGTGACGCTCGGCGGCACGGGCAAGCATGGCGGCGACCGCCACCCCAAGATCCGCCGCGGCGTGATGATCGGCGCCGGCGCCAAGATCCTCGGCAACATCGAGGTCGGGGCCTGCGCCCGGGTCGCGGCCGGCTCGGTCGTGCTCCGGTCGGTGCCGGCCCACACCACCGTCGTCGGCGTGCCGGCGCGCGTCGTCGGTGCGGCCGGCTGCGCCGAGCCCGCGCGCTCGATGGACCAGCTCGTGGCGATGAGCGAGTTCATCGATATCGCCGGCGGAATCTGAAGCCGCTCTCCGCGTGCGGCGGGTTGCCTGCCCTCCCCCGACGTGGCAAGCCGCCGGCCACCATCACAAGCCCCTCAGCGCTGCCGCCGGGATCACGCGTCCCGGCACGCACCGCCTCGCAAGAAGGTTGACGGCGTGACCAAGACCGAAGTCGCCAAGCTGCAGGATTACCTGCGCCGCAAGTTCGCCAATGCCAGCATCCGCGTCGTGGCGATGAAGACCGGTGATTCCGCCGAGGTGTTCATCGGCGATGAGTCGATCGGTGTCCTCGCCGACGACAAGGAAGACGGCGACGATTCCTTCACTTTCCGCATGGCGATCCTCGACATCGATCTCGAAGAAGACGCCTAATCCCGCGAGCCGGCCTTCGTTTCGGCCGGCTGCACCGCTCCGGGCTCGGCGCCCACTTCCGGCGTCGAGCCTGTGGGCAGCGTTAATGTTAACGAAACGTCTTTCTTAACAACACGTAAACGATCGGTCAGACTGCGCGTTACATCCTGAGAAGGAGCGTCGAGCGCGTCATGACCGTGAGCCCGTCTTCCGTCGAATCCATCCAGGCGCTCATCGTCGGTCTCGCGCTGGCGGGGCTGCTGGCGAGCGCCTTCGAATACGCCACGAACCGGCGGGCGAGCTTCCGTCTGCTGGAAGCCGGCGGCGTCACCGCCTTGGCCGCGCTGCCGATGATCGCGGTGGTCGCGCCCTTCATCATCCTGCGCAACACCCTGCGGGGTCGGCGCATCGAGCGCCGGCCGATCCCCTTCGTGATGATCGCGACGATGATCGCCTGCGGCTGGAGCCTGCTCTCGGGCCAGATCGCCCTCGGCATGGCCCATCGGCTGGCCGGGCTGTAGCCGGCGCCTTCTACTGCCGCACCCACATCACGCGCGCCATCCAGGCGACGTCGGCGAGCGGTACCGCCCGATCCTCGTGGTCGGGGTTGAGCGAGGCGAGTTCGATGGTGCGGGCGGTGCGGCGGCGCAGTTCCTTGGCCAGCACCTCGCCGTTGTTGAGCCGCGCCACGATCCGGTCGCCCTTGCGAATGCTGGCATTCGGGGCAACGATCAGCACGTCGCCGTCGCGATAGAGCGGCAGCATCGAATCGCCCTGAACCTCCAGCGCGAAGGCGCGGTCCCCGCCAAGATCGGGAAACTCGATCTCGTCCCAGCCGGGGCCGCCGGTCGGGATCCCCTCCTCGTTGAACAGGCGGCCGGAGCCGGCCTGGGTCAGGCCGATCAGCGGCACCATCGTCCGGGTCGGACCCTGCCCGGAATCGACCAAGTGCAGGAAGTCGTCGAGGCTGGCGCCGGTCGCGGCGAGCACCTTCGCGATCGATTCGGTCGACGGCCAGCGCTTGCGCCCATCGGGCCCGACCCGCTTCGAGCGGTTGAAGCTCGTGGCGTCGAGACCCGCACGCCGGGCGAGCCCCGACGCGGAGAAGCCGTGGCGCTCGGCCAACCGGTCGATCGCAGTCCAGATCTGCTCGTGCGACAGCATGGTGGCCTCAGACCGGCGCGTGTGCCGTTGAGACATACGGCCTACAGTTAGGAAACTAGAACCCGCTGGTGCCGGACGCAATCGGAGCATCCGGAGAAGCGAGTGTCGCATCTGAACGGCAAGCGGTGAAGGCGTGGCACCCCGTATCCGGTATCATCCCGCATTGGTTGCCGTCGGCCAGCGCGCGTTCTATCGCTCCGGAAGATTGACCTCGGAGACCGGATGGCCCTCGTCTACAAGATCTGTCCGCGCGGCCTCTGGCGGGAAGCCGAGGCGCTCGGCCGCTTCACCGGCGCACCCGTCGATCACGCCGACGGCTTCATCCACTTCTCGACCGCGGAGCAGGTCGCCGAGACCGCCGCCCGCCACTTTTCCGGGCAGGACGACCTGCTGCTCGTGGCGATCGAGGGCAACGAGCTGGGGCCGGCCCTGCGGTTCGAGCCGTCGCGGGGCGGCGCGCTGTTCCCGCACCTCTACGGCGACCTCCCCTTGAGCGCCGTGCGCTCCGTGACCGACATGCCCCTCGGGCCGGAGGGGCGGCACGTGTTCCCGGCGGAGATCCCGCAGGCATGATCGACGCGCTCTTCCCCCTCGCCCGGCCGCTGCTGCACGGGCTCGACGCCGAGACGGCGCACGACGTGACGATTCGCGGCCTGTCGCTGCTGCCGCCGCGCCGTCCGCCGGCCGACGACGCGTCCCTCGCTGTCGAGCTGTTCGGGCAGAGCTTTCCCAATCCGGTCGGCCTCGCCGCCGGGTTCGACAAGGGTGCGCGGGTGGCCGATGCGCTGCTCGGCCTCGGTTTCGGCTTCGTCGAAGTCGGCGGAGTCGTGCCGCAGCCCCAGCCCGGCAATCCGCGCCCGCGGGTGTTCCGGCTGCCCCGCGACCGGGCCGTGATCAACCGCTTCGGTCTCAACAGCGAGGGGCTCGACGCGGTGGCCGACCGGCTCAAGGCCCGCGCCGACCGCGAGGGGATCGTCGGCGTCAACATCGGCGCCAACAAGGAATCGGCGGACCGCCTCGCCGACTATGTCGCCTGCACCGCGCGGCTCGCCCCGCATGTCGCCTTTATCACCGTCAACGTCTCCTCGCCCAACACGCCGGGCCTGCGCGACCTTCAGGGCGAGGCCTTCCTCGACGACCTGCTCGCCCGCGTCGTCGCCGCCCGCGACGCCAGCGGATCGAGCGCCGCCGTGCTCCTTAAGATCGCGCCCGACATCGCGCTCGAAGGGCTCGACGCCATGACGGCGACGGCGCTCCGGCGCGGCATCCAGGGCCTCGTCGTCTCGAACACGACGATCGCCCGGCCGGCGTCCCTCGTGGAATCTTCCGTCGCGAAGGAAACCGGCGGCCTGTCCGGACGGCCGCTGTTCGGCCCGTCGACGCGGCTCCTGGCCGAGACCTATCTGCGCGTCGGCGACCGGATCCCGCTGATCGGCGTCGGCGGCATCGATTCGGCCGAGGCCGCCTGGACCAAGATCCGGGCCGGTGCCCGCCTCGTCCAGCTCTACTCCGCCCTCGTCTACGAGGGGCCGGGGCTGGTTGGCACGATCAAGCGCGGCCTGAGCCAGCGGCTGCGGGCGGAGGGCCTGACGAGCCTCGCCCCGGTCGTCGGGCGGGATGCGGCCGCCCTCGCGCGGGACGCCTGACCCGGCCCCACGCCGTCGCACGGCCTCTTTGGTGGGCTCGGCGCTCCGGATCACCGCGGCTCCGCCTGACGATGACGGAGCAGGTCCCGTTCTGCGCGCCAGCCCCAGCGTCCGTGACATGATCCGGCGCCCGCGACGGGCGCAGGACTCGCGTCGCATTCGTCCTGCCGCCGCAAAAACGGATCGGCCTTAAGACGGCGCGGGCGGGCTGTATGAACCGATCCGCCACGCGATTTCTTACCATGTGAATTTTGATGCAATGCACCAAAGTTCTATAAGTCACGCGGCACTCTGACCCAAATTCAGCTTTGAGCTATTCCAGGAACGGGCATCTTCTGGAGTCGAGTTAAATTGCCCTGCGTGCGACGAATGCCTCCCCCATCATCGGCCATGCATCAACTCGCATCTGCGAGATGTTATTTCCCGATCACGGCATCTGAAACCGCTCACCCGCCAGGGGGCGAAGCGGCGGGCGCGGATCGTCGAAAACCTCTCCCACATCGCGAAGACCGGGCTCACGGATGGATCGTTCGCAAGGCCTACCCAAGCGTTCTTCCGCCGCGGGCGGCTGGGGCGCGCTGAAGAGTTGCGGCAAGTTCCTGTTGGGGAGCCGGGCGCCGATCTCCGGCGCACGCGCCCTGCTCAGCGCCAACCAGCCCGACGGCTTCGATTGTCCCGGCTGCGCCTGGGGCGATCCGGCCCACGGCTCCTCGTTCGAGTTCTGCGAGAACGGCGTGAAGGCGGTCTCCTGGGAGGCCACCGACAAGCGCGCGACGCCGCGTTTCTTTGCCAAGCATCCGGTCTCGGAGCTGCGCGGCTGGACCGATTACGCGCTGGAGAGCGAGGGCCGCCTCACGCATCCGATGCGCTACGACGCCGAGACCGACACCTACCGCGCCGTGGAATGGGACGAGGCGTTCGCCGAGATCGGCGCGACCCTGCGCGGCCTCGACCATCCCGACCGCGTCGAGTTCTACACCTCCGGCCGCGCCTCCAACGAGGCGGCCTACCTCTACCAGCTCTTCGCCCGGGCCTACGGCACCAACAACTTCCCCGATTGCTCGAACATGTGCCACGAGGCGAGCGGCATCGCCCTCGTCCAGGCCATCGGCATCGGCAAGGGCACGGTGCTGCTCGAAGACTTCGAGAAGGCGGACGCGATCTTCGTCGTCGGCCAGAACCCCGGCACCAACCATCCGCGCATGCTGGGCGACCTGCGCCGGGCCGCCGAGCGCGGCGCGCGGGTCGTGGTGCTCAACCCCGTGCGCGAGCGCGGGTTGGAGCGCTTCGCCGACCCGCAGAACAGCGTCGAGATGCTGCGCGGGGCGAGCCGCCCGATCGCCAGCCATTACTTTCAGCCGAAGCCCGGCGGCGACATGGCCGCCTTCCGCGGCATCGCCAAGGTCGTCTTCGCCCGCGACGCGGCAGCGATCGAGGCGGGCAAGCCCTCGCTCCTCGACCATGCCTTCATCGCCGCGCATACCAGCGCCTTCGCCGATTACCGCGCGGCGGTCGAGACGACGGCGTGGGACGCGATCCTCGATCAGTCCGGCCTGACCCGTGAGGAGATCGAGACCGCGGCGGAGGTCTATCTCGGCGCCGACAAAGTGATCGCGACCTGGGCGATGGGCGTGACCCAGCACCGCCACTCGGTGGCGACGATCCGCGAGATCGCCAACCTGCTGTTCCTGCGCGGCCATATCGGCCGGCCCGGCGCGGGCCTGTGCCCGGTGCGCGGCCATTCCAACGTGCAGGGCGACCGTACGGTCGGCATCAACGAGAAGCCGCCCCTCGCGCTCCTCGAAGCGCTCGACCGCGAATTCGGCCTCAACGTGCCGCGCAAGCACGGCCACAACGTCCTCGGCGCCATCGGGGCGATGCTCGACGGCTCGGCGAAGGCCTTCATCGGGCTCGGCGGCAATTTCGTGCGCGCGACGCCGGACACGCGGCTGGTGGAGAAGGCGCTCGCCGGCTGCGAACTCACCGTCCACATCGCGACGAAGCTCAACCACTCGCACCTCGTGCCGGGCCGGGTCTCCTACCTGCTGCCCTGCCTCGGGCGCACCGAGATCGACCGCAACAGCCGGGCCAAGGTCCAGATCGTGACCGTCGAGGATTCGATGAGCATGGTCCACGGCTCGGGCGGCATCAACAAGCCCGCCTCGCCGCATCTGCGCTCGGAGATCGGCATCATCGCCGGCATGGCCGCGGCGACGGTGGGTTCGGAGCGGATCGACTGGGCCGCGCTGGCCGACGATTACGACCTCATCCGTGACCGCATCGAGCGGACGATTCCGGGGTTTTCCGGCTTCAACACCCGGGTGCGGCGTCCCCGCGGCTTCATGCTGCGCAATCTGGCCGCCGAGCGGGTGTTCGAGACCGCGACCGGCCGGGCGGGCTTCTCCAGCGGACCGCTGCCGGTGGCGACCGAGCACCAGCGCGCGAGCCTTCGGGGCGATACCTTCGTGCTGCAGACCTTCCGCAGCCACGACCAGTACAACACCACGATCTACGGCCTCGACGACCGCTACCGCGGCGTCTACGGCGAGCGCCGCGTCGTGTTCGCCAACCCGGACGACCTCGCCGAGCTGAAGGCGCGGGCGGGCGAGCGGGTCGATCTCGTCTGCGTCCATGCCGAGGACGGCGTCGAGCGGGTGGCGGAGGATTTCCGCCTCGTGCCCTTCGACATGCCGCGCGGCGCGCTCGCCGGCTACTATCCGGAACTCAACGTGCTGGTGCCGCTCTCGGCCTTCGGCGAGTTCTCGGATACGCCGACCTCGAAGTCGGTGCTGGTCCAGGTGCGGGCCCGCGCCGCCAATGATCTGGGCAAGGCTGCGTGAGCGAGGAAAAAGGCCGCGTGAGCGAGCCCGCTGCCGACGCCGAGACCTTTCTCGCCGCGACCGACACGATCGCGGCGCTGCGTCCCGAACTCAGCCTTCTGGAGGCCGGCATCCTCGCCGGCCTGCATCTCGGGCTGGCGGCCGACAGCCGGAGCTTCGCCCGAATCTTCGGCGTCGAGCACGCCCTGGTTCTGCGGGCGGTGGAAAGCCTGACCGCCGAGACCCTCATCACCGTGACGGCCCGTGACGGCCGCACCCAGCGCACCCGCTACGAGGCGAGCCCGGCGGGCAGCGCGGTGCTGACGGCGCTCGCCGCCTGATCCTAGAGCGTCGTCCTGGAACTCGATCCAAAACGACGCTCTACAGTCTTAATTTTGCTTCGTCTTTTCCGAAGGCCGGAATCCACCTTTCGGGACGATGCTCTAGGCCCGCACGGTGGCCCTCAGGCCGTGCTCACCTGCCCGAATCGCTCTCCCAGCGGCAGTTCGATGGCGCAGCGCAGCCGCGTCTCACCGAGTTCGTAGTGCGTCTTGGCGTTGAGCGCGTAGGGCATCGCCTGCTCGATCAACTCGCGTCCATAGCCGCGCCGCGTCGGGCTCTGTTCCTCGCGCGGCCGGCTGATGCCCTCCTCGATCCACTCGATCAGCAGGTTTCCTCCGCCCTGGTCGTCGCGGTCGGCGCGCCACGTCACCGAGAGGCGGCCGTGCTCGGTCGTCAGGGCACCGTACTTGCGGGCATTGGTGGCCAGTTCGTGCACGGCGAGCGCCAGGGTCTGCACCGACGCCTTGCGCAGGCGCACCGGCGGCCCGGCGATATGGATCCGATCGGCGAAGTCGCCGCCCCCGAGGGCGTCCAGCTCGGTTCGAATTAGGGTGCGCAGGGTGATCGGCTCCTGCTCCGAGCGCGACAGCAGCCCTTGAACCCGCGACAGGGCGGCGAGCCGGTCGTTGAACTGCTCGCGGAAGCGCTCCGTCGGGCCGGTCTGCGCCATGGTCTGGTGGGCGATGGAGCGCACGACGCCGAGCAGGTTGCGGGTGCGGTGCTGCAACTCGGCGACGAGGATGGTCTGGCGCTCCTGCAGATCGTGCAGATCGTGGATGTCCATGGCGGCACCGATCCACTGCGTGACCTGCCCCTCGGTGTCGACGAGGGGCGCCTGCCGTACGAGAAACCAGCGATACTGCCCGTCGTAGCGGCGGATGCGCTGCTGCACCTCGATCAACCGCTGCTGCTCGCGCCCGGAGCGGAAGGCCTCGCTCACCGCGTCGCGGTCGGCGGGATGGATCGCTTCGAGCCAGCCGCCGGCCTGCGATTGCTGCAGGGTCTGGCCGGTATAGGTGAGCCAAGCCTCGTTGAGGGAGTTGTGCTGCCCGCTCTCGTCCGAGCGCCACAGCAGGACGGGGATGAGGCTCGCCAGGGTGCGAAAGCGCTCCTCGCTCTCGCGCAGGGCCGCGTTTGCGCTCTCGTCGCGAAGCCGCAGCATCTCGTTCTGCGCCGCCTTCCAGGCCGAGATTTCCTTGGTGGTAATGGCGACTCCGTCACCGAGCTTCACCGCGCACTGGAAGAACCAGCCGTCGAACTGCTCGTGGGCGTAGCGGCGCTCCGCGGTCGCGGGCTGGCCGGTTTCCGTGACACGCTTGAAGGTGTCGAAGATGCCCTCCTGAATCACGCCCGGATTGCGTTCGAGCAGGCTCTGACCGCCCACATCGCCGTAGCGGCTCGCCGAGGTGGAGTTGTTCAGGAGCCAGCGGAAATCGACGATCTCGCCCGCCGGATCGCGCACGGCCTTCAAGACCTGAATCATGTCCATGGAGCTGTCCATGGTCGCCTTGAGCAGGTCGCGGCTCGCTTGAAGCTCCGCCGTCCGCTCCTGGACCTGACGTTCCAGCTCGGCCCGGAAGCGCGCCTCGCTCTCGCGCAACGCCCGGTCGGACAGCACGCGGGCCGTACTCTCGACCAGGGTGACCAGAATGCCCGCAATTCGCTCCGCCTCGTCCCGCAGCGGGCTGTAGGTCAGCGTGAACCATGCGTCTTCGAGGCGGCCCGACCGGAACAGCGGGTAGAGCGCGTCTTCGAAGGTGAACGTCTCGCCGTTCCAGACCCGCTCGTAGATCGGTGCGGTGATGTGCCAGATCTCGGGCCAGCACGCGCGTGCCGGCTGACCCAGCCCGGCCGGGTGCTTCGATCCCATCAGATCCCGGAAGTCGTCGTTGTAGACCTGGATCAGATCCCGGCCCCACAGCGCGATCATGGGGAAACCACAGCCGAGGATCAGGCTGATCGTGGCTCTGAGGCTCGGCGGCCAAGCGTCCGCCGCACCGAGCGCCGTCGCGGTCCAGTCATGCGCCCGGATCCGCTCGGCCATCTCGCCGCGGCGCGACTGCGCAGGTGGACTGTCGCTCCCATCCATCCCGCACCTTCGCACAGCTTTCTATAGCGTACTACGCAAACGCAGCGGGCAGCATCAACCGCAGTCGCGGCGATTTCGTTACGGCATCTCTCGCCCGGGCACTAGATGGAACATATCGGTGCCGGACTTCTCTTTCATAAATTCTGGCCTGCCCCGATCGATACGCTCGGTCTACGCTATACTGAGAAAAGACGACGCATGACTGCGCGCGACCTGATGCGATCGGCCGCAGTGCCCATGCTTCAGAACGCTCAAAACGACCGGCCATCGTGAACCGGTTCCGCACCGCCCCCTTGGCGAGACCGGCACGTCGGAGGGCGTGGGTAGGGTTCGAACCAAGCGGTGCCCCGGATCGTCAGAACCGTGCCGTGAGGAACAGCCGCACATTGCGGCCCGGCAGCACGACCTCGTCCTTACGGAAGGAGGCGGCATTGCGGATCACGTCGTCGAGGAGGTTCGTGCCGCGCAGGCCGAGCGTCACCTCGCTGAGACCATGGACCGCCGGATCGAGCGGACGGCTGTAGGCGATCTCCGCCTTGAGGTCGTTGTAGCCCGGCGTCGGCGTTTCCAGCGTGCCGGTCTGCGTCTGAGCGAAGGCGTGCAGCAGGCTGAGTTGAGCGAACCAGCCGTCGGCCCGCAGGAAAACACCGCCGCCGACGCGGTGGGGCGGGATGCGCGGCACGAAGCGACCGTCGTCGAACTGGGCGCGCACGAAATCGTACTGGGCGCTGATGCCGGCAAACCCGTCACCGACCGGCACGAGGTCGATCTGGCTCGCAATCTCGGCGCCGGCGAAGGTGGCGCCGGCCTGCGAATAGGCGACCTGCCGCAGATCTCCACCGCCGATGCCGCAACTGTCGAAGGTGTCGCCGCAGGTGAAGCCAGTCAGGCGCTTGTAGACGAAGCCGGTATAGCGCGTGACGTAGCCGGTGGCGTCGAGGCGGAACGGCCCCTCCGCCCGATGGATCGCGACTTCGACGGTGCGGGCTCGCTCCGGCTTAAGGTTCGGATCGCCGATCTCGAAGGTGGCGGAGGCCTCGTGCGGACCGCGTGAGAACAGTTCGGGCGAGGTCGGGGCGCGCTCGACATAGGAGCCGGTCAGGCTGCCCACGAACCCATGGGGCAGGTCCTGGAGCGCACTGAGGCTCGCGCTTTTCGGGGCGAAGCGGCGGATACGGCGTGATTCCACCGGCTCGTCGCCGGGGCCGTCGGGCAGGAAATCGGAGGGGAACAGCGCCTGGGTGCCGGCGACGCGGTTGCCCTCGATGCGGCCCGCCGCCTGGAACCGCAGGCCGCCGCCGAGGGCCAGTTCCTCGAACAGGTAGGCGGCCTGCACCCGCGTGTCGGTCGGGCGCAACAGGCCACCTTCCGCCCCCGAGATGCGGAGCTTGCGCCGGTCGGCCTGCACGCCGAGCTGCCCGCTGAAGGTGCCGAAAGCGGTCTCGACCGGCACGTGGTCGAATTCGATCCGCCCCTCCGCCGCGCGGTTCTTGAACACCGCCTCGATCCCCTCGACGCCGTTGGCGTCGGTGCCGAACTCGTTGTGGCGGTAGTTCGAGCCGCCCGCCCAGAACCGGATCGCCGCGAACGGCCCGTCCAGCGGCCGGTACTCGCCCCGGGCCTGGAGCTTGTCCTGCACCGGATCGAGGCGGGTGCGCTGCGCCGCGGAGCTGATCCCGGGAATGCCGTAGACCGAATCGAAGTGGCTGAAGGACATCCCGACGAAGCCGCGGTCGAACAGGTAGGAGGTGCCGAAGGCGCCGCCCTGCGATTCGTTGAAGGAATTGCGTTGGATGCCGAGCGGCGTGTTGTAGTCGTCCGCCGCGCTCCGGAACGCATCGGCATGGACGGCAACGTTGCCGCTGCCGGCATCGACCGTGGCGGCGGCGTTGCGGCCATTGTCGACGGCCGAGTAGCCCGTGGTCACTCGTCCCGCGACGCCGCCGGGTGGAATGCTGGTCGGGATGCGGTTGTTCTCGACCGAGACCACGCCGCCGACGGCCTGGGAGCCGTAGCGCAGGCCCCCGGGCCCACGGATCACCTCGATGCGGTCGTTGATCAGCGGGTTGATCGGGACGGCGTGATCCTCGCCCAGATCCGACATGTCCTGCACACCGGTGCCGTTCTCGAGGATGCGGACACGGTGGTTGTCGAGGCCGCGGATGATCGGCCGCGAGGCCGAGCCCGGCGCGAAGGTGGTCGCGGACAGGCCCGGCTTGTCGAACAGCGCCTCGCCGAGCGAGGTCGGCTGCGAGCGGGCGAGTTCGGCCCCGGGGACGACGGTGACCGTCGAGAACCGGTCGGTCACCACCGGCAGGACGCCGACCGGGTCGGCCGGCTTCGGATCCGGCCCCGCCGCACCCGGACCTGCGTTCCGTGCCGGCTTGTCCGAGACGACGCTGATCTCGTCGAGGGCGACCTCTTCGGCCTGGATCGGCGACGCGATGAGGCCGGCGATGCCGATCCCGGCGAACGATCCGAACCACGGGCCAAGCCCATAGCGCTTTCTCGACATGAAACTCCAACCTCGTAATTATAGCTGATGCTATAAGTTCGAGCGTAGCCGTTGTCGAGTCGGGGCAGGCCCGGAAACGCGAAAGCGCGCCGCCCTCGAACGAGGCGACGCGCTGGATGATCAGACGATGCAGGTGGTGGGTCGGCCGGTCAGTAAGCCTGCGGTTCGGGCTCGACGAGGATCTCGCGTTTTCCGGCGTGGTTGGCCGGCCCGACGAGACCTTCGGTCTCCATCCGCTCCATCAGCGAGGCGGCACGGTTGTAGCCGATCTGCAGGCGGCGCTGGATGTAGGAGGTGGAGGCCTTCTTGTCCCGCAGCACCACGGCCACCGCCTGCTCGTAGAGGTCGCCGCCCTCCCCGCCGCCTCCGAACTGGCCGGCATCGAAGACCGGACCGTCCTCGGACGCAGGCCCCCCGGCCGGGATCTCGCCCTCCTCCGCCGTGACGGCTTCGAGGTAGGACGGCCGGCCCTGGCGCTTGAGGTGGGCGACCACGGTCTCGACTTCCGAGTCCGAGCAGAACGGCCCGTGCACGCGCGTCGTGCGCCCGCCGCCGGCCATGAACAGCATGTCGCCCTGGCCCAGCAACTGCTCCGCGCCCATCTCGCCCAGGATCGTGCGGCTGTCGATCTTGCTCGTCACCTGGAAGGAGATGCGGGTCGGGAAGTTCGCCTTGATCGTGCCGGTGATGACATCGACCGAGGGGCGCTGCGTCGCCATGATCAGGTGGATGCCGGCCGCACGCGCCATTTGCGCCAGCCGCTGGATCGCGCCCTCGATGTCCTTGCCCGCCACCATCATCAGGTCGGCCATCTCGTCGACCACGATCACGATGTAGGGCAGCGGGTTGAGGTCCATGACCTCGTCCTCGTAGACCGCCTCGCCGGTGGAACGGTCGAAGCCGGTCTGCACGGTCCGGGTCAGGGTCTCGCCGCGGGCACGGGCCTCTTCGAGGCGCGCATTGAAGCCGTCGATGTTCCGGACACCGACCTTGGACATCTTCTTGTAGCGTTCCTCCATCTCGCGCACGGCCCATTTGAGGGCGATGACCGCCTTCTTCGGATCGGTGACGACGGGCGAGAGCAGGTGCGGGATGCCGTCATAGACCGACAGTTCCAGCATCTTGGGATCGACCATGATGAGGCGGCACTCCTCCGGCTTCAGCCGGTAGAGCAGCGACAGGATCATGGTGTTGACGGCCACCGACTTGCCCGAGCCGGTGGTGCCGGCGACCAGCAGGTGCGGCATGCGGGCGAGGTCGGCGATGATCGGCTCGCCGCCGATGTTCTTGCCGAGGCACAAGGCGAGCTTCTGTTTGGTCTCGACGAAATCCTCGGAAGCGAGAAGTTCGCGCAAGAACACCGTCTCGCGCTTGGCGTTCGGCAGCTCGATGCCGATGGCGTTGCGGCCGGGGACGACGGCGACGCGGGCGGAGACGGCGGACATCGAGCGGGCGATGTCGTCGGCGAGCGCGATCACGCGGCTCGACTTGGTGCCGGGCGCCGGCTCCAGCTCGTAGAGGGTGACGACGGGGCCGGGGCGCACGGCAAGGATGTCACCGCGCACGCCGAAATCCTGCAGCGTCGCCTCCAGCATGGTGGCGTTCTGCTCCAGTGCTTCTGCCGAGACCTCGGAGCCGGGCGCCGCCTCCCGGGGACGGGCGAGAAGCTCCAGGGCGGGCAGCCGGTACTCGCCGGCTTCCGGCCGGGGTTCGGCCGGGCGCGGACGCGCCGCCGGGGCCTGCGGCAGCGGTCGGGAGACGCGGGTGGGCGGCTCGTCGGCGGTCGTCTCCGCCCCAGCGGCACTCGGCGCGGGGCGCTGGGCGACGGCACGGGCGGGCGCTTCGTCCGAATCGTCCTCCTCCGAGTCGAATTGCGGCTCGCGGCGGCCCGAGACGTCGGCGCGCTCGCGGGCCTGCGGCGCCCAGGGTGCCTCGTCCGAGTCGGCGAAGGCGCGGCGCGCAGCGAGCGCGGGCGAGGCGCCGGCATAGGCGAGCCCCTCCGCCTCGTCGGCCGGCGCCTGCCAGGATTCGAGCCGGGTGCGCAGCGAGGCGCGGCCGCGCATGACGGCTTGCGCGAGGGCGCCCAGCGACAGGATGCCGAGGCTCGGCTCGTCGGCATCGTGGCGCTCCTCGTGGGTCGAGGCACGGCCGGAACGGGGCGCCGGGCGCGCGGCGCCGTAGGGCCCCTCCTCGTCCTCCTCGAAGTCCGGCTTGGTCACGCGGCAGGCGGCGGTGAGGCTGAGGATGGCGGAGGCCGCGAACAGGAAGCCGGCGAAATGCGCCAGCGGCCCGACCAGCATCCGCGTGCCGGCGAGCAGCGCGTCGCCCGCGACGCCGCCCATGCCGGTGGGCAAGGGCCAGCGATCCGTCGGCGGCAGGGCACTCGCGACCGCACTCGCGCAGAGAACGCCGACGAACCACAGGACGATGCGCAAGCCGCCATGCGGCAGGTCGCGCTCGCGCATCAACCGCACGCCCCACAGGGCGGGAGGCAGTGCGAGCGCGATCGAACCGAGCCCGAGAAGCTGCATGGCAAGGTCTGCCACGACGGCTCCGGGACGACCGAGCACGTTGTGCGCTCGCTGGTCGGTGGCGTGGTTGAGGCTCGGGTCGTTGATCGACCACGTCGCCAGGGCGACGGTCAACGCGACCGCGCCGGTGAAGAGAATCAGGCCGCCGCACTCCGTCAGCCGCTTGGCCAGGAACGGCCTCAGGCTGTCGACGAAGGTGTCGTAGGGCGACGCGGAACGGCGAAGGGAACGCATGCGCAGACCGGTCCGGTGTCAACGATCCGGTAAGGCTAATGCGGGGCGGTTAACGCGGGGCTAAGTCTGCCTCGCAAAGCGGTGGGCCGTCGACGGCCGCGGTCCGGGGTCCGACCAGGGGCCTGCCCGAAATGCAGGAAGCCCCGGATTTCTCCGAGGCTTCCCAAAGCGAGGCGGTGTCCCGCCGGCGAACCGGCGCGGTTCTTAGAAGGTGAAGCCGGTCTCCACGAGGTAGCGCTCCTGCGAGCGCTTGGTGCCGTCGCGGCCGAAGCCGAAGCCGGGGGTCACGTCGTAGGCCTGGACGGTCGCGAACTCGCCGCGGAGGAAGTAGCGATCCCAGGTGAAGGTCGGGGTGATCGTGAACGAGAAGGCCGAGCTGCCCGGACCGTAGAGGACGCTGGTGCCGCCGCGGCCGGTGACCACGCCCCGCGTGCCCGACTGCTCGATGTATTCGAGGCGGCCGGCGAGCGCGAAGTTGTCGGTGAAGGTGTAGCCGGCCAGCAGCGTGCCGCCCCAGGTCTCCGCGCCCTCGATCGGGGAGAAGTACCCCTCCTTGCGCGCGACGTTGGTGTACTGGAAGTACGGCGAGATGATCCACGGCCCGTTGGCGTAGGTGTAGTTCACGCTGATGATGCTGCTGTTCTGCAGCGAGTTGATCGTCGCGAACTGGAAGCGCGGGCTGCGGGTCGAGGCGTCGAAATCGCTGAAATGCGTGCCGCCGTTGATGCCGATCGTGTTCGCGTCGTTGAGCTTGTAGGTGGCAAAGCCCGTCACCCAGTTCAGCTCACCCGAGTAGAAGCCGTCGGTCACCGCGAGCGCGGCCGCGAACGGGCCGTTGGCGTAGTTCACCTGGACGCCGTGGTTGATGAAGTTCTCCTGGTTGAACAGCAGACCGCGGGAGATGTTCAGGTTCTGGTAGGTGAACAGCAGCTCGGAACCGATGTTGGTGAACATCCGACCGGCCTGGATCGACCACTCGTCGTTGATCTGCCACTTGCCGAAGGCCACCGGGATCGGGCCGAACAGCGATTCGGTCTGCTCGAACGCGGAGTAGAGCGGCAGGCCGAGCGCCGGGATCGAGTACAGGCCGGCATGGACGTAGAACTGCAGCGGGCCGTCGGCCTTCTGGATCCAGCCCTGGAGGTTCGAGAAGTCGACGCGGCCGAAGCGGTCCTGCTCAGCGCTGGGCGAGAGGATGCCGAAGGCGTTGGTCTGGGTGTAGGCGAAGCCGGTGACCGCGCCGCCGACATAGATGTCGCCCAGTCCCGTCACGATGCAGGCCGGGTTCGGGTTCGCCTTGATGAGACCGCCGAAGGTCGGGGTGGAGATCGCAGCCTTACAATGCTCCTCGACGATGACGGGCGCCGACTTGGCGGCGGGCATATCTGCGGCGAGGACTGGCAACGCGTTGATGCTCAGGGTGGAAAGCACCGCGGTCGCGGCCAGAAGCTTTGTTTTAATTGTCATTGTAGTCAGCCCCACATTCGATACGGCCAAGGTGCCGAACTCGCCGCCGCGCCGCAAAATGAAGTTTTGCGCAAGTGCCTATTTTTTGGGCGTTTTTGACCTATATCAACCTGAGGGCGGAGAATGTTGCACTAAGGCAACATCTTTTGAGGCGCACAAAACTGCACAATCGCCTCAAAACTGGGTGCGATCTTTACGTTTTGTTGACTAAGCCGGCCGCCAAGCCCCGGATCAACAAGGTGGAAGACGGCCCGGCATCACCCACACGGCACAAAAAAGGCCCCGGCGAATCACCGCCGAGGCCCTGGTTCAGGATGCCTGCCGAGACGGCAGGCCCTCACTCAGTAGTTGTAGGCGCGCTCGCCGTGGTCGGCGATGTCGAGGCCCTCGCGCTCTTCTTCCTGCGTCACGCGCAGGCCGATCGTCAGATCGACGAGCTTGTAGAGGATCGCCGAGCCGATGCCGGACCACAGGATGGTGAAGCCCACCGCCTTCGCCTGGATGATGACCTGGGCGGCCATGTCGTAGGCACCGACGGTCAGCTCACCGGGCTTGGTGGTGTAGTCGGGGATGCCGGCGCCGCCGAGATCGGGCGAGACCAGGATACCCGTGGCGATGGCACCGAGGATGCCGCCGATGCAGTGCACGCCGAACACGTCGAGGGAGTCGTCGTAGCCCAGCGCGTTCTTCACGGTGGAGCACATCACGAAGCAGATCGCGCCGGCGGCGAGACCCAGAACGATCGAGCCCATCGGGCCGGCAAAGCCGGCGGCCGGGGTGACGGCGACGAGGCCGGCAATGGCGCCCGAGAGCATGCCGAGGAGCGACGGCTTACCCTTGGCGGCCCATTCCACGAACAGCCAGGAGACGGCGGCAGCGGCGGTGGCGACGAAGGTGTTGATCATCGCCAGACCCGCGGCGCCGTTGGCTTCGAGGTTCGAGCCGGCGTTGAAGCCGAACCAGCCGACCCAGAGCAGCGAGGCGCCGATCGTGGTCATGGTCAGCGAGTGCGGAGCCAGCAGGTCGCGGCCGTAGCCGATGCGCTTGCCGAGCATCAGGCAGCCGACGAGGCCGGCGATGCCTGCGTTGATGTGCACGACGGTGCCGCCGGCGAAGTCGAGGGCGCCCCACTTGAAGAGCATGCCGGCATCGCCCAGCACCGCGTCGTACTCGGCCTTGGCCGCGGCATTGGCCTCGCCACCGGCGGCGGCGAGCTTGCGGGCCGCGTCGGCGAAGACGTCCGGACCGCCCCAGTACCAAACCATGTGGGCCATCGGGAAGTAGATCAGCGTGACCCAGAGGATCGTGAACACGACCAGCGCCGAGAACTTCATCCGCTCGGCGAAGGCGCCGACGATGAGGCCGGGGGTGATCATCGCGAACGTCATCTGGAAGCAGATGTAGACGTATTCGGGGATCACGACGCCGTTGGAGAAGGTGGCCGCCACCGAGTTGGCGTCGACGCCCTTGAGGAAGGCCTTCGAGAAGCCGCCGACGAAGTCGTTGAGGCCGCCGCCATTGGTGAAGGCGAGGCTGTAGCCGTAGGTCACCCAGAGCAGGCAGACGATCGAGGCGATCGCGAAGATCTGGGTCAGCACCGAGAGCATGTTCTTGGTGCGCACGAGGCCGCCGTAGAACAGGGCGAGGCCGGGCACGGTCATCAGCAGGACGAGGATCGCCGAGAGCAGCATCCACGCCGTGTCGCCCTTGTTGGGCACCGGTGCGGCCGCGGTGACGGCGGGCTCGACCGCCGGCGCCTGCGCGAGCGACGGCTCGACGAAGAGGAGGCCAAGGGCGGCTCCTCCCAGTCCGAGCGCGAGAAGATTACGAAGTTTCATGGACAAGAAGCTCCAGATCGCAGTGCGTCGAGCGCTGAGGAGAATAGGTGGGCGGCGCGGCCGGGCGCGTTCCGCCGGAACGGGTGAAGAGCTGTCAGGGCATCGAAGAGGAAAGCGATGCGGGACAGAGTGTCAGAGCGCGTCCGCGTCGGTCTCACCGGTCCGGATGCGAACCGCCTTCTCCAGCGGCATCACGAAGATCTTGCCGTCGCCGATCTGGCCGGTGCGGGCGGCACCCGCAATCGCGTCGATCACGCTCGTCACGAGGTCGGCGGCGACCGCAACCTCGATCTTGAGCTTGGGCAGGAAGCTCACGGCATACTCGGCACCGCGGTAGATCTCGGTGTGACCCTTCTGCCGGCCGTAGCCCTTGACCTCGGTCACGGTCAGGCCGTGCACGCCGATGCCGGTCAGAGCGTCGCGAACCTCCTCCAACTTAAACGGCTTGATGATCGCCATCACGATTTTCATGGGCGGCGCCCCCTTTGTCCTGTCGTCTCACCGCCGGCCGCGCACCGGCCGAGACCCAGCGGTTCCGCGGGGATCGGAATGACCCCGCAGCCGGGCGCCCTCATTCAAGGACCGTGCCAAGCGGAACCATTTCCACTTTCGCAGCGCTGCCCAGAACGTGAGCGAGCCGTGGCGCCCCATCGCGCAGCGTGGCCGCAGATAATGCACAAAATATCGGCATAAAGTACTTTTGAGCGGCAGAATGCGCGCGAACCGGCTCGCTTCAGCTGCGCCGGGAGCGGATCAGCCCTTCCTGTGCAACGGAGGCGACGAGCCGCCCTTCCTCGTCGTGGAACGTGCCGCGGGCAAAGCCCAGAGCCCCGGACGCGCTCGGGCTATCCTGCGAATAGAGCAGCCAGGAATCGGCCCGGAACGGGCGGTGGAACCACAGGGCGTGGTCGAGACTCGCCGACTGGATCTCGGGGTCGAACACCGTGCGGCCGTGCGGGATCAGCGTGGAATCGAGCAGCGTCATGTCCGAGGCGTAGGCTAGCACCGCCCGGTGCACCGCCGGATCGTCCGGCAGCGGCTTCGTCGCGCGCATCCAGACATGGTAGCGCGCGGGCCTCGGGCTGCGGTCGCGATAGCGCTCGGTCTCGACCGGCCGCAGCTCGATCGGCCAGGCCTGGGTGAAGTAGGCGAGCATCGGCTCGGGCACGATGCTGCCGCCGTCCCGGACGAGAGTCCGCGCATCCGCCAGCGCGCCCGGTCCCGGCACATCGGGAAGACCGGCGGCGTGATCGACGCCCTCCTCCGTGACGTGGAACGAGACCGACATGGCGAAGATCGCCCGGCCCTTCTGGATCGCCTTGACCCGGCGGGTGGTGAAGCTGCCGCCGTCGCGGATGCGCTCGACCTCGTAGACGATCGGCACCGCCGGATCGCCGCCGAGGAGGAAATAGGCGTGCAGGGAATGGGGCGGGCGGGGCGCCTCGACCGTGCGGGAGGCGGCCACCAGCGCCTGCGCCACGACCTGCCCCCCGAACACCCGCGGCCATCCGATTCGCGGGCTGATCCCGCGGAACAGATCGGTCTCCAGACGCTCCAGATCGAGGATCGCGAGGAGCGCATCGACGGGATCGGGCATGGCGGCTTCGCTGCGGCTTTCGAACGAGGAGGGGCGGACGGCCTGACCCGCGCGGCGGCACCGCGGAGGCCCGAAGGCACCGTCCGCACGGGGTGGAGAGTGATGAGGCGGGCGGCGCGGGTTGTGAAGGCCTGTCCGGTGCCGGCGTGCCGCCGATTGTCCCGAAAGCTTCACAGGACTGTTGTGGAGCGGCGCTAGCGAGGGGCCGGGGCGGAAACGAGCCGAAACCGTGCCTCCGGACCGTGATCGTCCTTCGCGGGGCGGTCGGGATCGGCGTGCGGATTCGGCCCCGGGCGAACCCCTTTGCTTCGCAGCACGCGGCAGCCGCGACAGGACTGCTCTGCCGCCCGGAGACGTACCATGGCCACGAGCCTTGCCGCCGGTGACATCGCCATCGTCGGGTACGATGCGGACAACCCCGACGATTTCGCTTTCGTCGTCCTGCGGGACATCGAGGCCGGCACAGCCATCAGCTTCACGGATAACGGCTGGAGTTCGAGCGGCAACGCGCTTCGCACCAGCGAGGGCACCTACACCTACACGGCGCCGACGGCCCTTGCGGCCGGCACCGTGATCCACCCGACATCCGACAGCAGCGCGGGCGGCTCCGACAGCCCCATCTACACGTCGGCCATCGCCCCGAACTTTTCGTTCAGCACCGACGGCGACCAGATCCTGGCCTATCAGGGCACCGCCGCGAGCCCGACCTTCCTGTACGCGATCAACTTTGCCGACGGAGCAACCGGCTTCGCGGCCAACGGCACGAACGCCAACACCTCGGCACTGCCGCCGGGCCTCGTCCTCGGGCAGACCGCCGTCGCGCTGGGCGCCGACAATGGCCGCTACGCCGGCACCCTCTCGGGCACCCGCGACGGGCTCCTGACCGCGATCGGCGCCGCCGGGTCCTGGTCCCAGAGCGACACCGTCCGCATCGGCGCCCCCGGCTACAGCGCCTTCACGGTCACCGCCGCCCCGACCATCCCGGCCCTGTCGATCGACGACGTCCAAGTGGCCGAGGGCGATACCGGCACCCGGCAGCTGACCTTCACGGTCTCCCTGACGGCGCCGGCCCCGTCGGGCGGCGTCAGCTTCGACATCGCGACCGCCGACGGCGGCGCCACCGCCGGCAGCGACTACGTCGCCCGGACCCTTACCGGCCAGTCCATCGCGGCCGGCCAGACCGCCACGACCTTCACGGTGGACATCCTCGGCGACACGGTGATCGAGCCCACCGAGACTTTCACGGTCACGGTCTTGAACGTCCGGGGCGCCACGGTGGCCGACGGCCAAGGCGCCGGCACCCTCATCAACGACGATACCGGCCCGCGCATCGGCGGCACCGCGATCTTCGAGGCGGCCCCGTCGCTCCAGGACGTCTCCGGTGCCACAGCCACGGCGCCCCCGGTGCCAACGAATGCGCTTCAACTGGTGCGGCTCGGCGCCTACGCCGCCACCAACGACCCGGCGACATCGGCCGCCCCCAACGCGGAGGTGGTGGCCTACGATTCCAGCACCGGCCGCCTCTACATTCAGAACACCGCCGAGAACCGCATCGAGATCGCCTCGCTCGACGCCACCGGCGCCTTGAGCAAGGCCGGCGAGATCCTGCTGTCCGGTCTCGAGCAGTACGGTGCGGTGAACTCGGTCGCGGCCTTCAACGGCCTCGTGGCGGTCGCCTACGCCAACGCGGCTGGCGACGCGCCGGGCCGGGTCGCCCTGTTCGATGCCAACGGGACGCTGCTGCGCTCGCTGACCGTCGGCGTCGGCCCGGACCAGATCGTGTTCACGCGCGACGGCAGCCGGATCCTCGTCGCCAACGAGGGCGAGCAGGCGAGCGCGACCAGCAACCCGGTCGGCGGCGTCTCGATCATCGACGTCTCGGGCGGTGCGGCCAACGCCGCCGTCACGGCGACCGTCGGCTTCGAAGGGCTCGACGGCAGCGAGGCAACCCTTCGCGCCCGCGGCCTCGCCATCAAGCCGGGCACCGGCGCGGCGGCCGACATTGAGCCCGAATACATCGCGATCTCGCCCGACGACCGCTTCGCCTACGTCACCCTGCAGGAGGTGAACGGCGTCGCGATCATCGATCTGACCAATCCCGGCACGGCTCCCATCGCGATCCAACCGCTCGGGTCGGTGAACCATTCGCTGGCCGGAAACGAGTTCGACGCCTCCGACCGCGACGGGCCCGCCAACTCGCAAGGCGTCGGCACGCCCTTGATCCGCATCGCGGCGACGCCCGCCAACGCCCCGATCTACGGCCTGCTTCAGCCGGACGCGGTGGCGAGCTTCTCGACGGGCGGCGCCACCTACTTCGTCACGGCCAACGAGGGCGACCAGCGCGTCATCGGCGGCGGCGACGACACGGGCGATGTCGCCCGGCTCAGCAGCATCGCCAACAGCCGCCTGACCCCGGAGCTTCAGGCGCTGAAGGCCGACCCGGCCTATGCCCGCCTCAACGTCCTGCTGCGCACGGGCGACACCGACGGCGACGGCGTGATCGACCAGCTCCACACGCTGGGCGGGCGCGGCATCTCGATCTTCCGCCAGAACCTCGACGGCACGATCACCAAGGTGCGCGAGACCGGCGGCGAGTTCGAGAAAATCTTCGCGCAGATCGCGCCGGAGCGGTTCAACAACGACCAGGTCGCCGGCAACACGCCGGACGACCGTTCGGACAACAAGGGTCCCGAGCCCGAAGGCATCACGATCGGGACGGTCAACGGGCGGATCTACGCCTTCGTCGGCCTGGAGCGGCAGAGCGGCGTCATCGTCTACGACGTGACCGACCCGGCCAACGCGGCCTACGTCTCCTACGTCTCGCCCCAGCCCGGCGCGACCACCGATCTCGGCCCGGAGGTGCTGACCTTCATCGCCGCCGACCGCAACCCGACGGGCACGCCCCTTCTCGTCAGTGCCAACGAGGTCGCCAACGGCGGCGCGGTCGTCTACGCGGCCCTGCCCCAGGGCTTCACCCAGGAGGTCGCATTTTCCGCGAACTCGCTCGCCGTGAGCCGGGCGGAGGGCGACATGGGCGAGACCGTGTTCACCTTCACGGTCGAGCGCAGCAACGGCACGCTGGGCGCCGTCACCTTTACCGCCGAGATCACCGGCAGCGGCGCGAACGCGGCCGACGGGGGCGACTTCGCCGGTGCCCCGGCCCTGCCGCTGACGGTGACGGGCACGATCGCCGCCGGCGCCGCCTCCGCGCAGGTCAGCGTCCGCGTCCAGGCGGATGCCGTGCCGGAGGCGGACGAGACCTTCGCCCTGACCCTGCGCAGCGCCAGTTCGAACCAGCCCGGCATCGCGGCGGCCGTGCGCCCGGCGGCGGGCGCCGCGACGGGCACGATCGTCAACGACGCGAGCCTGATCTCGGCGGTGCAGGGAGCCGGCGCGGCGAGCCCGATGGTCGGCCGGACCGTCACGGTCGAGGCGATCGTCGTCGGCGACTTCCAGAACGGCGACGCCGACACCAAGCGCAACCTCGGCGGCTTCTCCCTGCAGGAAGAGGCGGCCGACCAGGACGGCAACCCGCTGACCTCGGAGGGCGTCTTCGTCTTCGAGGGCACTGGCAACCGCCTCGTCGATGTCAACGAGGGTGACCGGGTGCGCGTCACCGGCACCGTGACCGAGTTCAATGGCGAGACCCAGATCGCGGTCTCGAACGCCGCGGCGATCCAAGTGGTCCGCGCCGGTGCGCTGACGCCGGCCGAGGTCAAGGCCACGGCGGTCACCGTCGAGCTGCCGGCGGCGGGGGTGATCGGCACCGGCACCACCGCGCAGCCCGACCTCGAGCGCTACGAGGGCATGTTGGTCCGCTTCGCCCAGACCCTCTCGATCACCGAGCAGTTCAACCTCGACCGCTTCAACGAGATCCGCCTCGCCGCCGGCGGCCGGACCGAGACCTTCACCAACGCATTCGAGCCGAACGCGACCGCTTACGCCGCCTATCTCGCTCAGACGGCGGCGCGCTCGATCACCTACGACGACGGCCTCAACACCCAGAACCAGCCGGTCGAAAATCTGGACGGCTTCGGCCCGGTCTACGCCAACGCGACGGCGCCGCGCATGGGCGATACCGTGACCGGGCTCACCGGCACCCTCGGCTTCGGCCCGGCCGGCGCCTACCGGGTGCGGGCCATCGACGACGGCGACAACCGCTTCGTCACGGCCAATCCCCACCCCGCCGAGCCCGACCCCGTCGGCGGCACGCTCAAGGTCGGTAGCCTCAACGTCCTGAACTACTTCACCACCCTCGACACCGGTTCGGCCGCCCGCACCGCGATCGGTCTCGAGCCGCGCGGCGCGAACTCGCCGGAAGAACTCGCCCGGCAGACGGAAAAGCTCGTCACGACCCTGATCGGCACCGGAGCGGACGTGCTCGGCCTGACCGAGATCGAGAACCAGTTCCGCCCAAGCGACCCCGGCAACGCGCTGGAATACCTCGTCGGCCAGCTCAACCTGCGCGCGGGCGCCGGCACCTACGCCTCCATCAATCCGGGCGCGCAGCTCGACCAAGGCCAGTTCCTCGGCGGCGACGCGATCGCGGTCGGCTTCATCTACAAGCCGAACAAGGTCAGCGTGGCGATGAACACCACGATCGAGCGGCTCGACGATACGGACGTGGCGGCTTTCAACCCGGCCCTGCTGGAGCAGAGCACCCTCGGGCACCTCTTCAACGGCGCGAATACCAGCCGTGCCGCGCTCGCGGTCACCTTCAACGAGATCGCCACCGGCGAAGACTTCACCGCAATCATCAACCACTTCAAGTCGAAGGGCGGCACCGGGACCGGCGCGGATGCCGACCAGGGCGACGGCCAGGGCGCCTGGCAGCAGCAGCGCGAACTCGCGGCCACGGCTTTGGCCCAATGGGCCTCGATGCGGCCGACGGGCACAGGGGACAGCGACACGCTCCTGCTCGGCGACTTCAACGCCTACCTCAAGGAGGACGCGCTCGACATCCTCAAGGCGGCCGGGTTCACCAACCTCGCCGAGGACCGTCTCGCCAACCCGTATTCCTACGTCTTCGATGGGGCCTACGGCGCGCTCGACCATGCCCTGGCCAGCGCGAGCCTGAACCAGCAGGTCACCGGCGTCACCGAGTGGCACATCAACGCCGACGAGGCGGACGCGATCGACTACAACCTCGATTTCGGCCGCTCGCCCAGCTCCTTCGACGGCCGTTCGCCCGCGCGGGAATCCGACCACGATCCCGTCCTCGTCGGCCTGCGCCTCGACCAGGCCGCGCCGGTCCTCGTCGCCTCGACGCCCGCCGACGACGCCGCGCGGGTGGCCGTGAACGCCGACATCGTCCTGCGCTTCAGCGAGGCGGTCCGGGCCGGCACCGGCAGCATCACCCTCACCGACGGCGCCGGCGACCTGCGCACCATCGCGGTCTCGGACGCCGCGCAGGTCGCGATTGCGGGCGACACCGTGACGATCAACCCGAGCGCCGATCTGCGGCCTGGGACCGCCTACGACGTGATCGTGCCGGCCGGCGCCTTCACGGACGCGGCCGGCAACGCCTCCGCCGCCCTCCCCCAGAACCGCCTCGACTTCACCACTGAGCAGGCCAAACCGATGACCTACACGCTCCAGATCCTGCACGCCTCGGACTGGGAGGGCGGGCTGCTCGCGACCCAGCGCGCGGCGAACTTCGCGGCCATCGTCGATCGGCTCGAGGATACGACGCCGAACTCGATCACGCTCTCGACCGGTGATGCCTGGATCCCGAGCCCGTTCTATATCGCGGGGGCCGACCCGCAGATGGCGGCGACCTATAACGGCGTCTACAACCAGTTCTACGGGCTCTCCGGCGCCGGCGCCTACGGCCGGCTCGCGGCCTCCCCCGGCCGGGCCGACATCACCATCCAGAACATCGTCGGCGTCCAGGCCGCGGTGTTCGGCAATCACGAGTTCGATGGCGGACCGACGGAGGTCGCCAACATCATCGGCGCCAATCTCGGCGCCGCGGCGGGCGCCGCCGACGACAGCTGGGTCGGCGCGCTCTTCCCCTACCTATCGGTGAACCTGAACTTCTCCCGCGAGGCCGCCCTGTCCGGCCTTGTGCACCGCGACGGCGACGGCGCGACCTTCGCCCAGACCGGCCCGACCTCGACCCAGACCGGCACCGGCGCGTACAAGATCGCCCGCTCGACGATCCTCGTCGAGAACGGCGAGAAGATCGCCGTCATCGGCGCGACGACGCAGATCAACCCCACTGATCAGCACACTCGGCAACGTCACGGTCGATGGGTTCACCGGCCGCGACGAGATCGCGCTGCTGGCGAGCCAGATCAACGCCGAGGTCGACCGGGTGCTCGCGGCCAATCCCGGCCTCAACAAGGTGATCGTCGGCACGCACCTGCAGCAGCTTGCCAACGAGCAGGCGCTGGCCCCGCTCCTGCGCAACGTCGACGTGCTGATCGGCGGCGGCTCCCACACCCTGCTCGCCGATGCCGACGACCGGCTGCTGCCCGGCGACCGGGCGGGCGGCGGCTACCCGCAATTCTTCACCAACGCCAGCGGCCAGACCCTGGCCCTGGTGAACACCGCCTCCGAATACTCCTATGTCGGCCGCCTCAACGTCACCTTCGACGACCAGGGCCACGTCATCCGCGACTCGATCAACTCGGCCAACTCCGGCGCCGTCGCGGTGGACGACACTACGGTGACGCAGCTCTACGGCTCGACCGCCGCCGCCTTCACGCCCGGCTCCAAGGGCTTCCTCGTGCAGCAGGTGATCGAGGGCCTGGACGTCAACAACGACGGTATCCAGGAGACCGCGGGCATCGCCGACATCATCCGCCAGCAGGACGGCAACATCCTCGGCCGCTCCAGCGTGTACCTGGAAGGCCGTCGCGGCGAGGTCCGCACGGAAGAGACCAACCTCGGCAACCTCACGGCGGATGCCAACCTCTGGTACGCCAAGCAGTTCGATGGGGCGGTCGCGGTCTCGATCAAGAACGGCGGCGGCATCCGCGACTCGATCGGCTCGTTCTCGACGACCGGCGGCAGCACGGCGGAGCTTCCCCCGGCCGCCAACCCGGCGGCGGGCAAGGCGGCGGGCGACATCTCGCAGCTCGACGTCACCAACTCGCTGCGCTTCAACAACGCGCTCTCCATGGTCACGGTCACCGCCTCCGAGCTGGAGCGGGTGCTCGAGCACGCCGTCTCCTCGGCCGCTCCGGGTGCGACGCCCGGCGCGTTCCCCCAGATCGGCGGGATCAGCTTCTCGTTCGACGCGACCCGGCAGGCCCAGACCCTGGACGTGAACGGCACCGTCACCCGCGAGGGGCAGCGGATCCTTTCGGCGGCGATCGTCGACGCCGACGGCTTTCTCATCGACACCCTGGTGCAGGACGGCCAGCTCGTCGGCGATGCGAACCGGAGCATCCGCGCCGTGACCCTCGACTTCCTGACCACGGGCACGAGCACGGCCCCGGGGCTCGGCGGCGACAACTACCCCTTCCCGGCCTATGGCGAGAACCGGGTGGCGCTGAGCAGCGCCGCGCCGGCCTCGCTGCCCAACGCCGCGACCTTCGCAGCCCAGGGCAGCGAGCAGGATGCGCTCGCCGAGTACCTCAAGGCGTTCCACAGCGTGACGCCCTTCGCGCAGTCTGACACGGCGCCGGCGGCCGACGCGCGGATCCAGAACCTCGCCGCCCGCTCCGACAGCGTACTCGCCCGCGGCGTCAGCCGGACGGGAGCCGAGGGTCACGACGTGCTGCAGGGAACGCCCTTCGCCGACCGCCTCTTCGGCGGCGCGGGCGACGACATCATCGTCAACAGCGCGGGCAACGACTTTCTGTCGGGCGGGCGCGGCAACGACACGCTGGTGTTCAACACGAGCTTCGCGTCGGTCACCGTCACGGAGGCCGGCAGCCTCACTTCCATCACCGGACCGGATGGCCGCGACCTCGTCAGCGGCTTCGAGCGCTACCTGATCTCCGACGCCACGATCGTGGTGAACGACGACCAGCCGCTCGTGGACGACCTGTTCTACCTGTCCCGCAACAAGGACGTGTTCCAGGCCGGCCAGGACGCCGACGCGCACTACGCCCAATACGGTGCCCGCGAGGGCCGCGACCCGAATCCCTTCTTCTCGACCAAGGGCTATCTCGCGGCCAATCCCGAGGTGAGAGCCTCCGGGGCGAACCCGCTCGACCAGTACGAGCAGGCCGGCTGGAAGGAAGGCCGCGATCCGGGCGTGCGCTTCGACAACGAGTTCTATCTCGCGGCCAATCCAGACGTGAAGGCCGCCGGCCTGAACCCGCTCGCGCACTACCTTGCCAATGGCCAGGCCGAGGGCCGCGCGATCCACGACGCCGTCGGACGCAGCGGGGACATCCGCGGCGGCTTCGACGCGGAGTACTATCTGCTCGCCCATGCCGATGTCGCGCAGGCGGCCGGGACTACGGACACCTTCGCCTTCGCTGCCCGCCACTTCGAGCAGTACGGCTGGCAGGAGGGCCGCAACCCGAACGCGGTGTTCGACACCAAGGGCTATCTGGCCGCCTACGGCGACGTGAAGGCGGCGGGCCTCAACCCGCTGACCCATTACGACCAGTACGGCTGGAAAGAGGGCCGCGATCCCTCGGCCAGCTTCGACTCCTCGACCTACCTCTCGACCTATACCGATGTGGCGGCGGCCATGATCGACCCGATGCAGCACTTCCTGCAAGACGGGCTCTACGAGGGCCGCTCCACCTTCGCGGACGGCACTTTCGGCGGCGGCACCCTCGGCTGAGGCCAACCCGTCCCATCCCGGTCGGACCGCGCCCCCGGCGCGGCCCGGAGGCCGTATCCGCCAAGCCCAGGCGGCACTTGAGCGAAGGCCCAATCGGCGCACTGCGCCGAGCGGCCTCACCGAACCTGTGGCGGTTCGGCGAAGGGACGCCGAGACCGCCCTGGCATCCAACCCGCGCCGGCGGGGCCGCGTTCGCGCGCCCGTCGACGGCACGCGCATCACCGCGGCGCTTCGCTATAGTCCCTGCTGGCGGGTCACGAGCGTGCGGTTGGGCGCGACCTCGCCCTTGTCCTGCCAGATCGGCACGATCAGCCGCGCCCAGCCCCGCGTCTCCTGGCCACCGTAATGGCGCTCCACGACGTCGCGGGTGATGTAAGCCTGAACGTTGACCGGACCGAAATTGTAGCCGACCAGCCCGCCGACCGCGAGTTGGCTCTGGCGCCGGTAGCCCGCCACGTTGCCGACCGGCAGATCGGCCGACGCATAGGCCACGGGACCGAATTCGAACTTACCGAATCGCTTCGTCGCGGTGAGATCGATGTTGAGATAGTCGGGAAAGGCCCGCGTGCCGTTCAGGGCACGGTCGGTGAGGAAGTGACCGTAGAGCAGGTTCGCGGTCAGATTGTAGCCGTTCCCGGTATAGCTCACGGCGAACCGGTGCGAGAGCGAGCCCTCCTGAGGGCCGAAGCGGGTGGAATTCGGGACATAGCCGCCCAGGAAATAGCTGACGCCGACATCGTTGCCGAGGTTCCAGGCGAGCTGCGTCGCGTACAGGCTCTGGCCCAGGCCGGTGGACGAGGGAGCCCCCCGCGCACTCGCCGAGACGGCGGAGCGGTTGAAGACGATGAATTGCAGCCGCGCGCCGAGAACGGACCACGGGGTCGACAGGGCGAAGGTCGCCGTGTTGACGTTAAGATCCGACGAAGCCGGGAACGTGGGCCGGACGCCGTAATTCGGCACGGCGACGAAGTACAGACCGACGGGTATCTGTGCACCCGCGGGAATGCCGATCGATCCGCCGGGCTGCGCGGCCGACCCCGCGCCGGCCGGCGTTGCCAGCACTATGCCGGCCGCGGCCAAGGCCAAGCTCAACCGACCGGCCGCTCTTCTCGATGCAGTAGCCACCCTTACCCCCCCCGTTTTAGCATAATATTCCTATGACGGGCACGCACGCTCCCCGGCGTCGATGCAGTCATGTGTTCAGAAGTCTTCGCTGGCCTTCGACTTGGTTCGACGTCCCTGCCGATGCCAAGACTGATCGAATTCGATCAAGACTGGTAGCAAATGCCGCCGATAATCGGGTGTTGACCGATGATCAGCGCAACATTGCTGAAGAATAATACTACTAAAAGCTGCGTAGACGCCAGTACCGCCGATTACATTTGCTTTTATTTGCAAACCACCAGAACAAGTACTGCCATGACGCGCCGTGCAACCTGAAAATGGCCACCGCGGGCGCAGCGCTCAGTCCATGAGCCGGGCGCATGACAGGTCGGAACAAGTTTCAATCACCGGGCCGGCGCGGCCATGCGATATTGCATTGCAACATGAGCAGGCCGTGAGGTGGTGTCGTGGCAATCGTGACGGAAATCAGAAGCTGGCATCGTGCACCGCGGGACAGGGGTGTCTCGGACGTTCGCGCGAGGCTCACGCGGACGCTGGCGACGGCGCTCCGGCGGATGGCTGAGGCCCGCTACGCGCAGCAGGTCGATCGGCTCGCCCGCTCCGGGCATGGCGGCGTGCTCTGAGCGCCTGATCCCGGGCTTCGAGAGCCGCCTCGGGGGCGGCCGGGACCGGATCAGCGCCGCAGCCCGAAGCGGCGCCGGCGTTTAGAGGAAGCCGATCGAGAACCAGGGCACCAGGATGATCACGATTAGCCCGACCAGCAGCGCCGCGACGTAGCCGATGATCGGCCGCATGCCGGCGTCTGGATGGATGCGGCTGATGGCGCAGGCCGCGTAGTAGCCGACGCCGAAGGGCGGGGCGAACAGGCCGATTCCCATCGCGAGAACCACGACCATGGCGTAGTGCACCTCGTGCACGCCCACGGCCCGGGCGATGGGAAACATTAGCGGCCCGAACAGGACGATCGCCGGGATTCCCTCCAGCACGGAACCCAGCACGATGAAGGCGAGGGCGGAGACGGCGAGGAAGCCGAGCGCGCCGCCGGGCAGTTCCTTCATCGCGACGGCGAGCGCCTGCGAGAAGCCGGACTGCATCAGTGCCCAGGCCATGGCGGTGGCCGCGCCGATGATTAGCAGGATCGCCCCCGACAGCGTCGCCGTCGTCACCAGCATGGGCATGAGGCGGCGCCAGTCGAATTGCCGGTAGACGAGGAGCCCCGCCAGCACGGCGTAGACGATGCCGATCGTCGAGACCTCGGTGGCGGTGGCCACGCCCTCGATCACCGCGGCCCGGATGACGAAGGGCAGCGCGAGCGCCGGCACCGCCACGACGAGCGCCTTCAGGATCGCCTTCCGACCGGGGCGGACGACGTGGCTCATGTCCTCGCCGCGGTAGCGCCACCAGACCAGCGCGCACAGCGTCGCCCCGAGGACGACGGCCGGCAGAAGGCCGCCGGTGAACAAAGCAGTGATCGAGACGCCGCTCACCGAGCCGATGGTGATGAGCACGATCGAGGGCGGAATCGTCTCGGTCTGGGCGCCGGTCGCAGAGAGCAGCGCGACGAGATCGCCCTCCTTGGCGCCGCGCGCCTTCATCTCGGGAAACAGCACCGGGGCGACGGCGGCCATGTCGGCGGCCTTCGAGCCGGAGATGCCGGAGACGAGGTACATCGCCCCCACCAGCACGTAGTGCAGGCCGCCGCGCACATGGCCCAACAGGCTTGCCAGGAAACCGACCATGGCGCGGGCCATGCCGGTCATCTCGATCAAGAGTCCGAGGAAGATGAACAGCGGCACCGCGAGCAGGATGAGATGGCTCATGCCCTCGTCCATGCGCCCGACGACGACCATGGCGGGCGCGTAGGTCGTGCTCATGAGGTAGGCGTAGGTCGAGAGCCCGAAGGCGAAGGCGATCGGCACGCCGGAGAACACCAGAGCTCCGACGCCGAGCAGGAAGAACACCAGCAGGTTGAGGTTGCCGATGCTACTCAGGAGCGGCGACAGGCCGGCGAGCACGGCGGCGAGGCCGGCCCCGAGAGCCAAAGCCGCGCCCGTGAGGCGCCAGTCGCTCTCCTGCACGAGGCGCAGCACGGCGGTGACGAGCATCAGCGCGAACCCGACCGGCAGGGCGGCGGCGCGCCAGGTGTTGGGGAGGTCGAGGGCCGGCGTGTAGACCCAGGATTCCTCGATCGCGAACTCGAAGGCCGGCTCCAGCAGAACCCCGACGAAGACGAGGCCGGCCACGATCGCCAGGGTATCCATGAAGGCCCGCGCGCGCGGCGTGGCCATGCCGACGAAGGCGGTCATGCGCATATGTTCGCCGCGCCGGAAGGCGACGACCGTCCCCAGCATGGCGAGCCACAGGAACAGGATCGAGGCGAGTTCGTCGGACCAGACCAGAGGCCGGTGCAGGGCGTAGCGGCTGACGACGCCGCTCAGGAGCACGACGATCTCCAGAACGACGAGGATCGCCGCGGGGATCTCGACCATCCGCCCGAAGACGCGATCGAAGGTCTGGAGATACGAGCTTTGGCCGGCGGCGGGCGCGGGGGCGGCCGGCGCGGGCGCGTCGAGTTGCACGTCGAGTTGCATGGCGGCCTTCCTCACACGAGCTTTCCGGTGACGCTCTCGAGATGGTCCCAGGCCGTCGGCCCGAGCTTGGCTTTCCAGTCCCGGTAGAAGCTGGTCCGGACGAGGGCGTCGCGGAACGCGTCCCGGTCGACATCGACGAAGGTCAGGCCCTTGGCCGCGAGCGTGGTGCGCAGGTTCGCGTTGAGCGCCACGCTGTCGGCGCGCTCGTCGTCGGCGGAGCGGTCGAGCTCGCGCCCGACGATCATCCGCAGATCCTCGGGAAGGCGGGCCCAGGCGCGGCGATTGCCGAGGATCCAGTAGGCGTCCCAGATGTGCCCGGTCAGGCTGCAGCTCTTCTGGACCTCGTAGATCCGCGTCGTCGCGGTGATCGGGAGCGGGTTCTCCTGGCCCTCGACCACCTTGGTCTGCAGGGCCGAGTACAGCTCGTTGAAGTTGATCGGCGTCGCGCCCGCCTCCAGGGCCCGGAACAGCGAGGTCTGCATCGGCGCCTGCGGCACGCGGATCTTGAAGCCGCGGATGTCGTCCGGCGTGCGGATCTCCTGCGTCGAGGAGGTAACGTGACGGAAGCCGTTGTCCCAGGCCTTCGACACGGTGAGGATCGGCGTGCGCCCGATCTGCTCGCGGACATAGGCGCCGAGCGGACCGTCGGTGGCGGCCCAGACGCTGTCGTAATCCTTGAAGACGAAGCCGAGATTGGTCAGGCTCGCCACCGGCAGGAAGGTCGCCAGGACCGAGGCAGACAGGTTCAGGAACTCGACGGCGCCGCTGCGCACCTGAGCGAGCAGGTCGGTGTCGGCCCCGAGCTGGTTGGCCGGGAACAGCCGGATCTCCAGGCGTCCGCCGCTCGCCTCGCGGATCCGGTCGATCGCCTGCTGCGCGCGGATGTTGACGGGATGGTTCGGATCCTGCCCGGTCGCCAGCTTGTAGACGAACTCGGCGGCCGCGGCGCGCCGCGTCAGGATGCCGAACAGGGGAAGGGCGGCCGCGCCCGCGACGAGGCGCCGACGGCTGAGAGAAGCCTCTGGCATGTTTCACTCCCTGGATGGTCGCGGCCCGCCGCCCGATCCCCGCCGTTCGCGGTCTTTGGGATCGTCATCCAGTCGTGCCGGATGCTCCGCACCGCTCGGGCGCGAGGTGGGGCAGGCCTCTCGGGAGGCGGCGCCGGTCGTCCGGCGCCGCCCGCACTCGCCTCAGAGCCAGCTGCGGATGCTGCGGGCCATCGCCTGGCTGGAAATGCCGTAGCGCTCGTGCAGCGTCGGAAGGGCGCCCGCGTCGAGGAACTCGTCGGGCAGGCCGATCTGGCGGTAGCCCGGCGGCACCGTGCCGGTGCGCAGGAGCAGACCCGCCACCGCCTCACCGAGACCGCCGATCACCGAGTGGTTCTCGGCCACCACCACGAGCCGCCCGCCGCGGCCGACCTCGCGTAGGATCGTCTCCTCGTCGAGGGGCTTGATGGTCGGGACGTGCAGGACCGCGACATCCACGCGGTCGTCGCCCAGGGCCTGCGCGACTTCAAGCGCCCGCATGGTCATCAGCCCGGAGGAGATGATGAGCACGTCGCGCCCGTCGCGGATGGTCTTCGCCTTGCCCCACTCGAACGTGTAGCCGTACTCGTCGAGGACGAGGGGAACGTTGCCGCGCATGAGCCGCAGGTAGACCGGGCCCTGATGCTCCACCATCGCCGGCACCACCTGCTCCAGCTCGTGCGCGTCGCAGGGGTCGAGGATGGTTAGGTTCGGCATGCCGCGGAAGATCGCCAGATCCTCGGTGGCCTGGTGGCTCGGGCCGTAGCCCGTGGTCAGGCCCGGCAGGGCGCAAGCGATCTTGACGTTGAGGTTCTCCTCGGCGATCGCGAGGCAGATGAAATCGTAGGCCCGCCGCGCCGCGAACACGGCGTAGGTGGTGGCGATGGGCGTGAAGCCCTCGCGAGCGAGACCCGCCGCCGCGCTCATCAGGAGCTGCTCGGCCATCCCCATCTGGTAGAACCGCTCGGGATAGGCCTGCGCGAAGATGTGCAGGTCGGTGTACTTGGCGAGATCCGCCGACAGGCCGACGAGGTCGGGGCGTGTCTTGGCCAGTTCGACGAGCGCGTTCCCGAACGGCGCCGGCTTGGTCCGCTGGCCGGGTGCGGCCAGCGAGGCGATCATCGCCGAGGTCTTGGCGCCGCCGGCCGCGCGCGGCGCCGGTTTCTCGTACTTCGAACGCCTCATGGGAGCCTCCCTTCGTCCAGAACCGCCAGGGCTTGGCGCCACTCGTCCGCCTCGACCCGCAGGAAGTGATTGCGCTCGCGCGCCTCGAGGAAGGGCACGCCCTTGGCCATCTTGGTGTCGCAGATGATGATGCGCGGGCAGCGCTCCGGATGGGACCGGGCGGCGTCGAAGGCCTTCACCAGGGCGTCGATGTCGTTGCCGTCCACCCGCTGGACGAACCAGCCGAAGGCCTCGAATTTCGGCGCGAGCGGCTCGAAGTTCAGGACGCCGCGGGACGGCCCGTCGGCCTGCATGCCGTTGACGTCGACGATGCCGATCAGGTTGTCGAGCCCGAAGCTCGCCGCCGACATCGCCGCCTCCCAGGTCGAGCCCTCGTCGAGTTCGCCGTCGGAGAACAGGTTGTAGACGAAGGCGGCCGAGGCCTTGCGCTTGAGGCCGAGCGCCATCCCGACGGCGATGCCGAGCCCGTGGCCGAGGGAGCCGCCGGTGATCTCCATGCCGGGCGTGTAGGCGGCCATGCCGGACATCGGCAGGCGGCTGTCGTCGGAACCGTAGGTCCCGAGTTCGTCCTCCGGGATGATGCCGGCCTCGATCAGCGCGGCGTAGAGGGCGATGGCGTAGTGGCCGATCGAGAGCAGGAAGCGGTCCCGGCCCTCCCATTCCGGATCGTCGGGCCGGTAGGTCATGGCGTGGAAGTAGCTGACCGCCAGCACGTCGCTGATGCCGAGCGCCTGAGCGATGTAGCCCTGGCCCTGGACCTCGCCCATCAGCAGGGCGTGGCGGCGGATGCGGTAGGCGCGGTCGTCGAGCGAAACGTTCGAGCCTTCGCGGGGGTGGATCTCGGGGGGGTGCACCATGGCTGTGTTCCTTCCGATCAATGGATCAGCATGCCGCCGTTGACGTCGATCACCGCGCCGGTGAGGTAGGCGGACAGGTCGCTGGCGAGGAACAGGCAGACATTGGCGACGTCGTCGGCGACGCCGAGGCGGCCGAGGGGGATGCCGCTGACGATCTCGGCGCGCATCGCGTCGGTGAGCTTGCCGGCGGTGATGTCGGTCTGGATCAGGCCGGGCGTCACCGAATTCACCCGGATGCCGTCGGAGCCGAGTTCGCGCGCCATCGCTTTGGCGAGACCGAGCACGCCCGCCTTGGCGGCGCTATAATGCGGACCGCCGAAGATGCCGCCGCCGCGCTGGGCCGAGACCGACGACATGCAGACGATCGCGCCGGCGCGCTGGCGGCGCATGGCGGGGATCACCGCCTGGCTCATGTAGAGGGTGCCGCGCAGGTTGACGTCGGTGACGGCATCGTAATTCGCCGCCTCGATCTCCATCAGCTTCAGGGGCTGCGAGATGCCGGCATTGTTCACGAGGACATCGATTTGTCCGGCCTGGGCGATCACCTCGTCGGCGGCCGCTTGGCAGGCCGCCCGGCTGGCGACATCACAGGCGAGGCCGAAATGCCCCGGACCGATCTCGCGCGCCGCCGCCTCGGCCTGGCCGGCGTCGAGATCGAGGATGACCACCCGCCCGCCCTGGGCCGCGAACAGGCGTGCCGTGGCCTTGCCGATGCCGCGCGCGGAGGCCGCGCCGGTGATTACACAGACTTTGTCCTTCAGAAGCATGTCGCTCTCCCTGCGCGGCGGCGGTGCTTCCGCTCCGGCGCTCAGCTTGTTTGGAGATGGGAGATCCGCCGATTTGCCGGGCCCGACCGCTGGGCCTCGACAAGTTGCCCGCGCGCTCGGCCGCACTACAGCGGCGGTGCCGGGGTCGGCTGCAGTTCGTTTCCTCTCATCTCATTGATGAGCACGATGATGCATGGCCCCATAATGCAGCAAACGCGAAGTTATCAGCCCCAGATGAATTTCGCTCACCTTGCCGGTGCCGGCTGCTGCGCCCGCACGGGTTGCGGCGTCTCCGGGGGCAGTTCCGGGGGCAACGCCACACGCAGTTCGGCGGCGAGCCAGCGTGCAAACACGCAGAGCGGGGTTCGGCGCCGCGTCAGGGCCGGGAAGACGAGATAATGACCGGTATATTCGACGTTGGAGGCCCGCTCTGCGAGCGGCGCGACGAGGCGCCCGCTCGCCAATTCCCGTTCGGCCAGAAGTGTGGATTCCAGCGCGATGCCGAGATCGTCGGCCGCCGCCGTGATGGCGAGGAAGCTGCGGTCGAAGCGAAGGCCGGCGGAGGGTGGGGCGCGCAAGCCGTTGCGCTCGAACCAGAGCGGCCAGCGCACGAGCTTGTTGTCGCTCTGGATCAGCGGCTGGCCGGGAAGGTCGGCGGCCTCGCGTATCCTGCGGGCGCGCTCGGGCGTGCAGAGCGGTGTCACCGTTTCCTGGCCGAGCGGCATGACGATGAGCCCCTCGCCGCGCGGCGGACCGTAGACGATGTCGGCATCGAACTCGTCGGTGATGAAGCGGGCGTAATCCATGCCAGCGGCGAGTCGCACCTCGAAGTCGGGATGGCTGGCCATGAAGCGGGCCAAGCGCGGCGTCAGCCATTGCGCGGCGAAGCTCGGGGCGCAGTGCAGGCGCAGCAATTGCGGGGGCCCGCGTCGCGACGAGGTCGAAGCCCCGGTTCATCTCTTCGAAGGCGCGGCTGACATGGTCGAGAAGAGCCTCGCCGGCCGCCGTCAGGGCGATGCCGTGGCTGTCGCGCTCGAACAGCGCCACGCCGAGGGCCTGCTCCAGCTTGCGCACCGCGTGGCTGACGGCACTCGCGGTGAGATTGAGCTCGCTCGCCGCGTCCTTGAACGAACGGCGGCGCGCGGCGGCCTCGAACGTGCGGACGGCGGAGAGCGGAACAGGTGGGCGCATCGGGCAGACGATGCGGCAGGCGCCTCCATCTGACAATCTCCAATAGAGCGGGGAAAGACAGTCCGCCGATCACTGGGTTTGTTCTGTCAAACGGACGTAAGCGGCGAAACCATCGACAAGGTTGATCCGGACAAACCCGACCAACCGGGAAGACCGCCCAGTCGACCCCTCTCACGGCGCAGGAGCGGAGATCGGGGGACGTTGCGGATGGCCCGGCGATCGGTCACGGCTGTCGCCACCGGCCGGAGGCGGCGTGACAATCCGGCGGCGTTGTCCCGCAGCCGCCGATTGCTCGCGCGGGATGCGGACGGGCGCCGGGCGCGATATCACCGGTTCGACCGCCACTCCCGCTCCGGACGGGGCAGACGAGGGACGCCCATGAGGGTCACGAGATGAGCGCAACGAATCGTCCTCCTCGGGATCGCCGCGCCGGCAGCCGCGGCTTGCTCGTCGCCGGGGCCGGCATTCCGGGCCTGACCCTGGCGGTCGCCCTGAAGCAGGCGCACGGGGCGGCGCTCGACGTGACGGTCTGCGATCCAGGTTTGGAGGCCGGCGCGGCGCGCCATCGCGGGCGCGCCTACGCCGTGGCGGCCGGGCCGCGGCGGATGTTCGAGCAGCTCGGGCTCTGGTCGCGGATCGAACCGGCGGCGGAGCCGATGCGCCGGCTGGTCATCAGCGACAGCCGGGTCGGCGATCCGGTGCGGCCGGTTTTCTTGACCTTCGGCGACGGAACCGAGGCCCGCGACGCGGGCGAGCCCTTCGCCCACATGGTCGAGGCCGAGCCGATGGTCGCCGTGCTGCTCGACGCCGCGCGGGAAACGGGCGTCCACCTCGCCGCCTCAAGTGTTACCGCCGCCGTGCCGGGCCCGCGCGTGACCCGGGTGACCCTGAGCGACGGCAGCAGCGACGAGGTCGCGCTCGTGGTCGCCGCCGACGGGGCGCGCTCGGCCCTGCGCGAGGCCGCCGGCATCGGCTGGGTCGGCTGGTCCTACCCGCAATCGGGTATCGTCGCGACGATTCAGCATGCCCGCGACCATGAGGGCCGGGCCTTCGAGCATTTCCTGCCGAGCGGGCCCTTCGCGATCCTGCCGCTCAAGGCGGGCGGCGCACTCGGCCACCGCTCCTCCATCGTCTGGACCGAGCGCAGCGCCGACGTGCCGGCCCTGCTCGGCGGGGATGCCGCCGAGACGCTGGCCGAGATCGAGCGCCGGTTCGGGGCCGAACTCGGGCGCATCGCCCTGGAGCATGGGCCGAGCGCCCATCCCCTGCATCTCGGCCTCGCCCGCAGCTTCCGGGCGCCCCGCCTCGCGCTGCTGGGGGACGCCGCCCACGTCATCCATCCGCTGGCGGGCCAGGGGCTCAATCTCGGCCTCGCCGGGGCCGCGGCCCTGGCCGAGGCGGTGACCGGCGCCCTGCGGCTCGGGCTCGATCCCGGCGCGGATGCGGTTTTGCGCGATTACGAGCAGGCGCGCCGCTTCGATTCCGTCGCGATGGCGGCGGCGACGGATGGGCTCAACCGCCTGTTCTCGAACGACAGCATGGCGCTGCGGCTCACCCGCGATTTCGGCCTCGGCCTCGTCGATCGGATGCCGGGCCTGAAGCGCTTCTTCATCGGCCAAGCATCGGCGCTGCGGGGCGGGACCCCGCGCCTGCTGCGGGGTGAAGCCCTGTGAAGCGGGCGCCGGGACGGCCGAACGGCTCGCCCCCGGCGTGCCGGCGGCTTCTGGCCGGCTACGGCTTACGCAGGCGGGAGAATTGCCATGTCAGCATCATGCTCGAGGCCATGAGGGCCGCGTACAGCATCTGAAGAAGCGGACCGTCTTGCATCGGCTCAATCCCGCGGACGTGGCAGCGCCAGGAAAGAGTGAGTTCTGGCAACAACCGGGCCAACTTTCGGCGGGGCGTCGCAGACGATGGCGGTCCGGCGGCCGGGCGGTCGCGGAGGTGAGCGTTTTGACGGGTCGATAAAGGCGTGCCCTCGGGCGGTGGCGGCCGCTACGGTGAGACCGGATCGGGCAGCGCGAACGCCTTGGCGGAGAGCAGGCGCGTCAGGGTCGCGAGCAGATCGGTCTGGGTGATGATCCCCAGCACGCGCCGGTCGTCGGCGGTGACGACGACCGCATGGGTATGACCGTCCGTCAGATCGTTCACCAGCGCGATCACCGGGTCGTCCGGCCCGGTCGTCCTGGCCTCGGACATCACCTGCGCCAGCGCCACCTCGCCGTGCAGCGTCAGCTCGCGCAGGCCGATCGTGCCGGCGAGCCGGCCGGCCCGGTCGATGACGGGAAGCGTCCTGATGTTGTGGGCGAGTAGAAGCTCCCGTGCCCGTTCGGCGCTGCCATCGAGCCCGATGGTGACGACGTCGCGTGACATCACCTCACCGCAGGTCAGATCCCCCCGTGCGCGCACGAGTGCGTGGAGTTCGACCTGCCGGAGAAGCCGGTCGAGATCGGCGCGGTCGATGTCCAGCGTCTCGTCCAGCGCGACCAGGGCCGCATCGACATCTTCAGTCCGGAAGCCGACCCGGAGCGGGGCCGGCAAATCCCCCGTCCCGTGGGTGTTCACCGGCGTCGCGACCGCGACGTGCGGGTAGTTGCGGCGCGAGAGCTTGTGGAAGCCGATGCCGAGCGCAACGAGAATGACCGAGTTCAGGCCGACCGGGAAAAGCGGGAACAGAAAGCCCGCCGACGTGACGGCCGGGCCGCCGATGAGTGCGGTCAAGGCGGCGGCCCCCACCCGGCGGGTGAAGACACCGGGTCAGCGACATCGCTGCGATCGCAAGGGAGACGCCAACGCCGATCGCAATGACGGGATCGGGAATGAGGTGCGCGGCAAGCACGCCCATGAACGCGGAGATGGTGTTGCCGCCGATGACCGACCAGGGCTGGGCGAGCGGACTGGCGGGCACGGCGAAGATCAGCACCGCCGACGCCCCCATCGGCGCGACGATCAGCGGGATGTGGGGGCCTTCTCCGAAGAACCAGCCGCAGACCAGGCCGGTGAGCGTGATGCCCGCAAGAGCACCCAGGCACGCGATCAGGCGCTCACGCAGGGTCGCGCCGGCCAGAATCGGCCGGAACAGGCGGAATCCGTGCGATCGTTCAGCGCGTTGTTCCGGGCCACCGGGGTTGGGCATCCTCGCGCGTTCCTCGTGTCTCGACCGGTGTCGGCGCTGCCGGTTCCGCAGGCAGGTGCTCCACCTGTCAGCTCACGGATCTGGTATACCACATACAAGCTGACGGATCGCTACCGGATTTGCAACATGCATAGGCACGTTGCTCTCCGGCAAGGCAGATCTGGCTAAGCTGCACCGTTAAAGGATACGCCGTCGCAGGCCTGCGGCGCCCGAGCCCAGCACGGGCACAACCGCATTTGCGGCCACCCGGTTTTTCGTTCATGTAGCGGCACCGCGCGCCGGGCGCGTCCGCGCGCCGATCTGCCACCCGAACGCATCGGGACTTTGAACCTATGGCTACACCGGAATTCGACCTGGGCGACATCAAGCGCCGCATGCAGGGTGCCGTCAGTTCTCTGAGCAAGGATCTGGGATCGCTGCGCACGGGCCGCGCGACGCCGAGCCTGCTCGATCCGATCCAGGTCGAGGCCTACGGCTCCTCGATGCCGATGGCCCAGGTCGCAACCGTCAGCGTGCCGGAGCCGCGGCTTCTCTCGATCTCGGTCTGGGACCGCTCGATGGTCACCAACGTCGAGAAGGCGATCCGCGAATCCGATCTCGGCCTCAACCCGATGACGGAAGGCCAGACCATCCGCCTGCGCATCCCCGAGATGAACGAGCAGCGCCGCAAGGAGATGGTCAAGGTCGCGCACAAGTATACGGAGGAGGCCCGCGTCGCCGTGCGCCACGTGCGCCGCGACGGGCTCGACATCCTCAAGAAGCTCGAGAAGGACGGCGCCATCAGCCAAGACGACGAGAAGCGTCAGGCTGCCGAGGTGCAGAAGGCCACCGACGACGCGATCAACGAGATCGACGGCGTGCTGGCGAGCAAGGAAAAGGAAATCATGCAGGTCTGACACCCGGCCTGCACGGAACGGAGACGGGTGGGGCCGCGCCGAACCGCGGCGGCGAGAGGAGGAGGCTGCGTTGGTTCGCTCGGAAGGCGCGCGGCAGATCGGTGAGGCGGCAGGCGCCGCCCCCGGAGGCGCCGGACAGCCAGCGCCGCGCCACGTCGCCATCATCATGGACGGCAACGGCCGCTGGGCGGCAAGCCGGGGCCTGCCCCGTTTCGAGGGGCACCGCCGCGGCGTCGAGGCCGTCCGCCGCGCCGTGCGCTCCGCCATCACCCTCGGCATCGACTATCTCACGATCTACAGCTTCTCCTCCGAGAACTGGCGCCGCCCCCCCTCGGAGGTTTCCGAGCTGATGGGCCTGCTCAAGCTGTTCGTCCGCGGTGATCTCGCCGACCTCCACGCCAACAACGTCCGCATCCGGGTGATCGGCGACCGTGCCGACCTCTCGCCGGACATCGCGAGCCTGCTCGACGAGGCGGAGGCGCGCACCCGCGCCAATACCGGCCTGACCCTGGTCGTTGCCTTCAATTACGGCGGGCGCCAGGAAATCCTGCGCGCGGTGCGGCGCATCGCGGCCTCCGTCGCCGAGGGGCGGCTGCGGGTCGACGAGATCGAGCTGCCGACCATCACCGAGGCGCTCGACACCGCCGGCATCCCCGACCCGGACCTCGTGATCCGCACCTCGGGCGAGCAGCGCCTCTCGAACTTCCTGACATGGCAGACGGCTTACGCCGAGTACGTGATCGAGCCGGGCTTCTGGCCGGATTTCGACCACGCCGCGTTCCTCGCCGCCGTCAGCGAGTACCACCGTCGCGACCGCCGCTTCGGCGGCCTCAGCGCCGGAGCCGGCTGATGGCGGGCGACGAAGTGGTTTCCCCGGCCCGGCGCGCGCCCTTCGCCAACCGCGAATTCGGCCTGCGCGTCGCCTCGGCGCTGGTGCTCGGCGCCGTCGTGCTCGGCACGCTCCTCGTCGGCGGCTGGGCCTTTGCCGGCATCTGGCTGATCGCGGGCGTCGTCGGTGCCGCCGAATGGCTCGCCATGACCCGCTCCGAGCCGCTGCTGCCGCTGCTGGGACTGACCGGCGCGACGCTGTTCGGTGTGCTCGCCACGGTGCTGCTCGGCGCCCCCGTCTGGGTTCCGGCTCTCCTCCTGCTCGCCGGCAGCCTCGGTCTCTTCGCCCTCGGACACGGCCCCGGCCGGCGCAAGCCGATCTGGGGCCTGCTCGGCGGCGCGGTGGTCGCCCTGGTGCCGACGCTGCTGCGGATCGACCCCGAAATCGGCATCGTCGGGCCGGCCTGGATGTTTGCGGTGGTCTGGTCCACCGACAGCGTCGCCTACTTCACCGGCCGCCTCATCGGCGGGCCGAAGCTGATGCCGCGGGTGAGCCCGAAGAAGACGTGGTCCGGCGCGCTCGGCGGCCTCGCCGCGGGAATCGTCGGCGGAACCGTCACCGTGCTCATCGCCCGCAGCCAGGGTTGGGACGCGCTGCCCGCGGTCTCGCCCCCCCTGGTCGCGGCGCTGAGCGGCCTCGCCTCGATCCTGTCGCAGGGGGGCGACCTCGTTGAGTCCGCCCTCAAGCGGCGCTACGGCGTCAAGGATTCGGGCCGCTCGATCCCCGGCCATGGCGGCGTCATGGACCGGCTCGACGGCTTCTTCGCCGTGGCCGGGCTCGCCGGCCTGTGCCTTGCCGCCCTGCGGCTCCTGAATGCCTGAACGGAACTGATCCCGTGACCCTCACCGTCACCGTCCTCGGCGCTACCGGCTCGATCGGCCGCTCGACCACGGACCTCCTCGCCCAGCATGCGGGCCGCTTCCGCGTCGGCGCCCTCGTCGGCGGCAAGGATGCCGCGGCCCTGGCCAAGCTCGCCCTGGAGATGCGGCCGGATTTCGCCGCGCTCGCCGACGAGAGCGCCGGCCCGGCTTTGGCCGAGGCGCTTGCGGGCTCCGGCATCCCGAACGGGGCCGGCGAGAATGCGGTGCTGGAGGCGGTCGCCCGCGAGGCCGACATCGTCGTCGCGGCGGTGAGCGGCGCGGCGGGCCTGAAACCCACCCATGCCGCGCTCCGGCTCGGGCGCACCATCGCGCTCGCCAACAAGGAGAGCCTCGTCTGCGCGGGCGACGCCTTCATGCGCGACGCCAAGCGCTACGGCGCCCGCATCCTGCCGGTGGATTCCGAGCACAACGCACTCGCCCAGGCCATGGGCGACGGCCGCGTGTCCGACATCGCCAAGATGACGCTGACCGCCTCGGGCGGCCCGTTCCGCACCTGGACCCGCGAGCGCATCGCCGCCGCGACCCCGGCCGAGGCCGCCGCCCACCCGACCTGGTCGATGGGCATGAAGATCAACATCGATTCCGCCTCCCTGATGAACAAGGGGCTGGAGCTGATCGAGGCCCACCACCTCTTCGGCATCGAGGCCGAACGGCTCGACGTGATCGTCCATCCGCAATCGATCGTGCACGGGCTGATCGCGTGGCGCGACGGCGCGGTGACGGCGGGACTCGCCATGCCCGACATGCGCGTGCCGATCGCCCACTGCCTCGGCCTCGGCGACCGTCTGGAGATCGCCCGCGGGCGGCCGCTCGATCTGGCCGTGACCGGCAGCCTCACCTTCGAGCCGGCCGACGAGGCCCGCTTCCCCTGCCTGCGCGTCGCCCGCGCGGCGCTCGCCGAGGGCGGCGCGGCGCCGACCGTCATGAACGCCGCCAACGAGATCGCGGTCGCCGCCTTCATCCGCGGCGCGATTCCCTTCTACGGCATCGCCGAACTGGTGGAGCGGGCGGTCGAGCACTTCGCCGCCGAGTTCCGCCATGCGCCGGAGGACGTGGAAGAGGCGCTGGCCATCGACGCGCGGGTGCGCGCCTGGAGCCTCGAGGCGGTGCCCGCCGCCCGCGTCGCGGGCTAGGCTGGGAATTAACCTTTACGAAGTGTTGTCGGGGATGGAGAGCCCGGCCCAAGGGGTTGCGCGCGCGAATAGATCTCGCGCTCGAACGTGAGGCATGCGACGATCCGCGACTTGCCGGCCATGGGCTCGCCCTGTCAGGGCGGACGGTTGAGACTGGGATTCGCGCATGATGTGCACGGATCCCATACGTGGGTCGCGGCCTGAAGGATAACGGCCATGGAATTCTTGAGCGGCATGGGCGGCAACGCCGCCGGCTTCTTCGGCGCGGTGATCCCGTTCCTGATCGTGCTGACGATCGTCGTGTTCGTGCACGAAATGGGCCATTTCCTGGTCGGGCGCTGGTGCGGCGTCGGCGTCACCGCCTTCTCCATCGGCTTCGGCCCGGAGATCATCGGCTTCAACGACCGGCGGGGCACCCGCTGGAAGCTCTCGGCGATCCCGCTCGGCGGCTACGTGAAGTTCGTGGGCGACGCCAACGGCGCCAGCGTGCCCGACCCGGAGGCGGTCGCCCGCATGAGCCCGCACGAGCGGGCGGTGAGCTTCCCGACCCAGCCCGTGGCCAAGCGCGCAGCCATCGTCGCCGCCGGCCCCATCGCCAACTTCATCCTGGCCATCGCCGTCTTCGCGGGCGCGATCTATGTCAGCGGCCGCTACGAGACGCCGGCGCGCGTCGAGGCGGTGCAGCCGAACAGCGCCGCCGCGCGGGCGGGCTTCCAGCCCGGCGACGTGATCCGCACGATCGACGGCCAGACGGTCAACACCTTCAACGATATGCAGCGCGTCGTCTCGGCCGCCGCCCGGCTCCTCGCTGGCGGTGACCGTCGATCGCGGCGGGCAGGTCCAGACCCTGACCGCCGTGCCGGACATGATCGAGGAGCGCACGCCCTTCGGTCGCCACCGCTTCGGCCGGCTCGGCATCAACGGGCCGAATGCCGGCGCGGCCAAGCTGGTGCATTACGGCCCGTTCGAGTCGCTGAAGCTCGGCGTCCACGAGACCGCCTTCGTGGTGGAGCGGACCTTCGACTACATCGGCAAGCTCGTGACCGGGCGCGAATCCGCCGACCAGCTCTCCGGCCCGATCGGCATCGCCCGGGTCTCGGGCGAGGTGGCGCGCGTCGGCGGCGTCGGCGGACTGATCGGGCTGGTGGCGCTCCTGTCGGTCTCGATCGGGCTGCTCAACCTGTTCCCGATCCCGCTCCTCGATGGGGGGCACCTGATGTTCTACGCCTTCGAGGCGGTGCGCGGCCGCCCCCTGAGCGAGCGGGCGCAGGAGATCGGCTTCCGCATCGGACTGGCCTTCGTGCTGATGTTGATGCTGTTCGCCGCCTGGAACGACATCCTCAATCTCGGCGCCTCGCTGAGCCAGCGCGGCACCTGATCCGAGCGCTCTTCCCTACCCCTTCCCGACCCTGTATCGACGGCCCGGCGACCCCGCCGGGCCGTTCGCTTTTGCGGTGAATGCCGCCTTACTACGATCAGAACGCGAACCGGAAAGTCGTGCTCGCGATCATATTTACGCCCTATTCACGCTAATCTGAGATCACGTGAAAAGGTGCTTCGTCGTTAAGTGGCGCGAAGGCCACGACCCCTCAAAATCCCGGTATGTCGGACGGCCGCCGCGTTTGCTTCGTGGGGGAATCCCGATACAAGCGTGGCCGGGACCAGAGGGCGGTGAGCCTTAAGGGCGGCTGCCTGCGGGTGCGAACCCGTGCTGAGACAAAAAGAGACGGGCGATTACATGATGTCGATGACGGGAAAGCGCCGGCGAAAGTCGGCGGAGCGTGCCATCGTTCTGGTCGCCACCGCCGCCACCGTGATCCTCGGCGGCGCGGCCGCGCAGGCGCAGCAGATCGTCGTCGAAGGCAACCGCCGGGTCGATTCCGAGACGATCCGCTCCTACGTCACCGGCACCGCCACCGGGTCTCCCGAGGAGGCGCGGCGCAACCTTCTGGCCACCGGCCTCTTCTCCGACGTGCAGGTCTCCGGCCGCGGCGGCACCACCGTGGTGCGCGTGCGTGAGAACAGTGTCGTCGGCCGTGTCTTCTTCGAGGGCAACAAGAAGGTCGAGAAGGCGACGCTCGAGAGCGTCGTCGAGACCAAGGACCGCGGCGCCCTGAGCCCGGCGGTGATCGCCGCCGACGTCGAGCGCATCCGCGACGTCTACAAGCGCTCGGGCCGCGGCACCGCCAAGGTCAGCTACCGCCTCGTCGACCTGCCCAGCGGACGCTCCGACGTCATCTACGCCATTGACGAAGGCGATAAGACCGGCATCCGCGAAATCCATTTCATCGGCAACCAAGCCTATTCGGAATCGACCCTCAAGGGTCTGATGTCCTCCTCGGAGATGAACTTCCTCTCGTTCATCAAGACCTCCGACGTCTACGATCCCGACCGTATCTCCGCCGACCTCGACATCGTGCGCCGGTACTACCTGAAGAACGGCTATGCCGACTTCCGCGTCGTCAACGCCGATGCCCGCTACGTCGAGACCGGCGACGATGCCGGCTGGGTCATCAACGTCACCGTCGAGGAAGGTGAGCAATACACCGTCGGCGCAGTGGCCGTGGACCCGCGCATCGCCGGCATCGACCGCGAGGCGCTCGACGGGCAGATCCGCGCCCAGGTCGGCGACGTCTACAACGCCGAGGACGTCGAGAAGACGCTCGTTGGCGTCACCAACGAGGTCAACCGCCAGGGCTACCCCTTCGCCCAGGTGCGTCCCACCGGTCAGCGCGACCGCGCCACCCATCAGGTCGCCCTCGGCTTCGTGGTCGAGGACGGACCGCGCGTCTACGTCGAGCGCATCAACATCCGCGGCAACACCCGGACCCGCGACTACGTCATCCGCCGCGAGCTCGATCTGACCGAGGGCGATGCCTACAACCGCGTGCTGGTCGATCGCGCCGAGCGCCGGCTGAACGGCCTGGGCTTCTTCAAGAAGGTGCGCTTCTCCAACGAGCCGGGCTCGGCCCCGGATCGGGTGGTCGTGAACATCGACGTTGAGGATCAGCCCACGGGTTCGTTCTCGGTGGCCGGCGGCTACTCCACCCAGGACGGCATCATCGGCGAAGTCTCGGTCTCCGAGTCGAACTTCCTCGGTCGCGGCCAGTACGTGCGCCTCGCGGTGCAGGGCGGCCAGTACGCCCGCGGCATCGATTTCTCCTTCACCGAGCCGTACTTCCTCGGCTACCGCCTCGCCGCCGGCTTCGACGCCTTCTACAAGTATTCCGACCTGACCCGTTGGTCGCGCTACGAGACGACCGTCTATGGCGGTCAGCTCCGCCTCGGCCTGCCGATCACCGAGGAATTCGGCGTCACCTTCCGCTACTCGGTCTACAACACCGAGCTGCGGGTGCCGAACACTATCAAGCGGCCCTACAACGACTGCTCGGTGGCGATCCCCGGCTACACGGCCATCAACCCGGCCGGCACGATCGACCCGTCGAGCGGTCGTGACGTCGGTGGCCTCCCGGCCTATCCGAACTGCGCCTTCGACGGCGAGGCCTCGATCGCGCTCAAGGGCCAGCAGGGCAACGTGCTGACCTCGCTCGCGGGTGTCACGCTGGCCTACTCGACGCTGGATAACCTTCAGCGGCCCACGAACGGCTTCTACGGCGAGTTGAAGCCGGATGTGGCCGGCATCGGCGGCGACTCCAAGTTCTTCCGCGTGACGGGTGATGCCCGCTACTACAAGGAACTGTGGGAGGACGTGGTCGGCTTCGTGCGTCTACAGGGCGGCCACGTCTCGAACCTCGACGATCAGCCGCTGCGCATCACCGACCAGTTCTTCCTCGGCCCGTCGCTGGTCCGCGGCTTCGCCCCGAACGGCCTCGGCCCGCGCGACATCGGCATCGCCGACGCCCGCTCCAACGCCATCGGCGGCACGACCTACTTCGGCGCCACCGTCGAAGTTCAGTTCCCGATCTGGGGTCTGCCGCGGGATCTCGGCCTGAAGGGCGCGCTGTTCGCCGATGCCGGTACGCTGTTCGGCTATGACGGCCGCCGCAACTTCGACGTGAACCGCGACGGCTTCATCAACGGCTTCGCGCCGGGATCGGGCTGCAACTACACGAACTTCGGTGCCGGCGCGATCACGGTCGAGCCCGAATGCGTGAACGTCCGCGACAAGGCGACGATCCGTTCCTCGGTCGGTGCCTCGATCCTGTGGAACTCGCCGCTCGGCCCGATCCGCTTCGACTACGCCTATGCGCTGTCGAAGGACGAGGGTGTCCAGACGGCTCTTGGCAAGGTCGGCAAGGACCAGCTCCAGGCGTTCCGCTTCTCCGGCGGCTCGCGCTTCTGATCCTCGAAACATGGGCTTGAAAGAGCCGTGCCTGACCGTATCCCGGTCAGGCACGGCTCTTTTGCTTTTGGTGGCACGTCCGCTCCCGTCCGGGCGGATGCCCCTTCCGACGAAGAGCGCTATAGCGGCGCCCAGCTCCCTCCCCTGCCGGCGTCGAACCTTATGTCAGATCCCGTTTTCATCGCGCCGAAAGGCGGCTTGACCCTCGGTAGCGTCGCCGAGGCCTGCGGCGTCCCGCTCCCCGAGGGCGCCGACCCGTCGCAGCCGGTGACCGGCGCCGCCCCCCTCGAAACCGCGGGGCCGAGCGAACTCGCCTATATGGACAATGCCCGCTACGGCGACGCACTGGCCACGACGCGGGCGCTGGCCTGCCTCGTCTCGCCGCGCTTTGCTCCCCGCGTGCCGGCCGGCACCATCGCCCTCGTCACCCGCGATCCCTACCGCGCCTATGCCGGGCTGCTGGCGCGCCTCTACGAGGAGGCGATGCGGCCGGGCTCGCTGTTTGCCGCCGCCGGGGTGTCCCCCGGCGCCCACGTCCACCCGCAGGCGCGGCTGGAGGATGGCGTGCGCATCGATCCCGGCGCCGTCGTCGGCCCCGGCGCCGAGATCGGCGCGGGCACGGTGCTCGGCCCCAACGCCGTGATCGGCCCCAACGTCCGGATCGGCCGCGACTGCTCCATCGGCGCGGGGGCGACCCTGACCCACGCGCTCGTCGGCAACCGCGTCATCGTCCATCCCGGCGCCCGGATCGGCCAGGATGGGTTCGGCTTCGCCATGGGCGCGGGCGGCCACATCAAGGTGCCGCAGGTCGGCCGCGTGATCATTCAGGACGACGTCGAGATCGGCGCCAACACCACCATCGACCGGGGCGCCTCGCGCGACACGGTGGTCGGTGAGGGCACAAAAATCGATAACCTCGTGCAGATCGCCCACAACGTGGTGATCGGCCGCCACTGCGTGATCGTTTCCGGCGTCGGCATCTCCGGCTCGACCACGCGCTGGAGGATTACGTGGTGCTCGGCGGTCAGGTCGGCGTCGTCGGCCACCTGCGCATCGGCATGGGCTCGCAGATCGCCGGCTCCTCCAACGTCAACCGCGACGTGCCGCCGGGCTCGCGCTGGGGCGGCACGCCGGCCAAGCCCGTGCGGACGTGGTTCCGCGAGATGACGACGCTGGCCCGCCTCGCCGAACGCGGCGGCAAGGACGAGGCGGAGGGGTGAGCTTCAGGGCTCTGCCCTGAGACCCGCCAAAGGGCTCGCCCTTTGGGAATCGGTTATGGGCTCAAGCCGCGAACAGCCTGCGGATCTCGGGTGACGCCGCCCAGTGCTCGATCCGGTGGCAGGTCAGGGTCTCGCGGGGCTGCCGCTGGTAGATCGCGAGGCTTTCCGCGACGAAGGCGTCGAGACCGAGGGTCTCGGGCGGCGCGCCCCGGCGCTGGCGGCGCTTGAAGATCGTGGAACCCGACACGCCGTAGAGCATCGCCACCGGCGGATAGACCGGCCAGATCGCGTCGTCCAAGAGCTCATCCGGCGCGTAGGCCTCAACCGCGACCGGCCGCGGCGTGAGCCCGGCCTCGCGCAGCAGCCGCCCGGCGATGTCGCCCAGCACGCTCAGGCGCGGATGGTTGATGTTATGCATGAACAGGCCGCCCCGCGACCAGCGCAGCAGATCGCCCGAGAGATCGAAGCCGATCGCCCGGCTCGACGCGGTCAGGTCCGCCGCGGCCAAGCCCCAGGCATCGAGATAGCCGAGGCGCGAAAACACGTCCTCGCGGAACAGACCGGCGATCCGCTCCGGCGAGAGCCCCTGGAGAAAGCCGAACAGGGTGATCGCCGAGTGGTAGCTGCCGAGCGGTGACGGCACCAACGTCACCCGCGCCACCGAGGCGAGGTCGCCGACATAGACCGCGTCCGGGTGGAACGCCGTGAAGACGATCGAGGGGAAGAGACGCATCCCCGGCAGCCGTTCGCGCAGCGCCTCTGAGCCGCCCTCCGGGAAGAAGCCCGTCGGGAAGGGTTGGGAGAAGACGTGGTCGCAATCGCCGAGCGTGGCGGCGAAGGCATCGAGGCTGCGCTCGCGCTTGCCCAGCGTGCTCATCGGGATCAGCCGCACCCGCGCGCCCGGCGCGAGGATGCGCACGGCCTCCGCCACGCCCTTCGCCTGGCAATTGCCGATCACCGCGATCCGGGGACCGGTCAGACCGGCCTCATCCGACCCGCGCCGTCCGGCCCAGGGGGGAGACACGGCCCCGAGCAGCCGCGACAGCCTGAGGGCCAAGGCGGCGCCTACTCGCGCCGCAGCAGGCGGTCGACGACGACGTCGGACCAGAAACCGGCACGGAAGTTTTGGGTGATCGCCTGCGGATCGTAGCTGTGCTCGACCCAGTCCAGAAAGCTCTGGCCCCGCGCCTCGCCCTCGCGGAGATAGGTCGCGAAGAACGCGTCGAGAATGCCGGTCTTGGCGAAGCGGAAATGGCCGTAGCGCGGCGAGAGCTGGCGCAAGGCCTCCCGCACCGGCCGGCCCTCGTGCAGGATCAGGAACAGGGTCGCGGCAAGCCCGGCCCGGTCCGCCCCCGACTTGCAGTGCATCACCGCGGGGTATTCGAGGCCGGCGAAGAAGTCGCGCGCCGCCAGCAGGGTCTCGCGGGAGGGCGCCTCGCGCGAGCGCAGCACGAACTCGACGAGGTTCAGCCCCTGCCGCTCGCAGGCCTCGCGCTGGAGGGGCCAGGAGCCATGCTCACGCCCACCGCGCAGCGACACGATCGTGCGCACGCCCTGGCGCTTGAACCACGCGAGCTGGTGCGGCGTCGGCTGGGCCGAACGCCAGACCAGCCCGGTGCCGATCCGGTGCCGGTTGAGATAGGCGAGACGGAAGATTCCGTGATCGACCAGCAGCATGTTCGCCCAGGCCTTCGCCCGGGAGACGGAGCCGTCGATCGGTCGCTCGAACTTCGCGATGCGGGCCATGCGCCGCGCGTAGCGGGTCTCGGGAGGAAGGAAGCGGTTGAACACGGATTGCTGCGAGAGGCGTGTCGGAGCGTTCCTCTAACAGCCCGCGATTCGGGCGACAACGCACCCCGTTTCAGGCCGTTGCCGAACCGCTCGCTTTGCCGTCATCATGCGGCATCGGCTCGTAATCGGACCACACCATGACGACGACCACGGTGAGCATCCGCCGTGCCCGCGCCGCGGACGCCGCCGGTCTCTCGGCGGTCTTCGATGATGCGTGGCGCGAGGCCTATCAGGGCGTGATTCCAGGGGTCGCCCTGGAGCGCTTCCTGGCCCGGCGCGGACCGGAGACCTGGCGCGAGATGATCGGCGGCGGGCGCGGATTCGCGGTCATCACCTTCGGCGAGCGGATCGCGGGCTACGCGACCTACGGCCGGACGCGGGACCGGGCCATGCGCGCGGACGGAGAGATCGACGAACTGTACATCGCCCCGGAATTCCAGGGGCTCGGGCTCGGCACGCGCCTGTTCCGGGCGGTGCGCAACGACCTGATCGACCGCGGGCTCACCCGCATCGGCGTCTGGGCGCTCGCCGACAACGCCCGCGCCTGCGGCTTCTACGAGGGCCTCGGCGGCGTGGCCGGCGCGGAATCGGTGGAGCGCATCTCCGGCTTCTGCCTGCCGAAGGTCGGCTACCTCTTCACCTGATCGCGCCGGGAGCAAAGCATCGTCCCGGATGGTGGTGCGGGCTCCGGAGCGGGCCGCTGCTCAAGGCCGGAATCGGGGCCGGAATCAGGGCCGGACGGGGCAAACCCGCGTTTTTCGCCACGCGATGGCGGAGGAAACGCAACTTGGCCAGAGGGACGATTTCATTTCCCGCCCGCACAATCTAAGACATCGATCGATGGGTGCGGCGTTGTAAGCTGCCCCCGCACGAGACACCCGCCGGACAGGGCGAAGCGTCCGACGGCCGGATTTCAGAGAGCACAGGCCCATGGACATCAACGCCATCTCGATCGGCAAGAATCCGCCGGACGACGTCAACGTGATCGTCGAAGTGCCGCTCGGCGGCGAGCCGATCAAGTACGAGATGGACAAGGACGCCGGCACGCTCGTCGTCGACCGGTTCCTCTACACGCCGATGTTCTATCCGGGCAATTACGGCTTCATCCCGCACACCCTCTCCGGTGACGGCGATCCCTGCGACGTGCTGGTGGCCAACACCCGCGCGATCATCCCGGGTGCGGTCATCAGCGTGCGCCCCGTCGGCGTTCTGGTGATGGAGGATGACGGCGGCGAGGACGAGAAGATCATCGCCGTGCCCTCGCGCAAGCTGACCCAGCGCTACAACCGCGTCGAGAACTACACCGACCTGCCCGATATCACGGTCAGCCAGATCCAGCACTTCTTCGAGCACTACAAGGATCTGGAGCCCGGCAAGTGGGTGAAGGTCGTGCGCTGGGGCGACAAGGCGGAAGCCCATCGCCTGATTCTCGAAGGCATCGAGCGCGCCAAGGCCCAGAAGGTCGGCTGATTCTTTCCTGGCGAGAGAAGCGGGCCGCAGGCTTACCTGCCGGCCCGACACCGACTTCCCCTCTCCCCCAAGCGGGGCGAGGGGATCCTCCGCGGAAAGCGCCGCTGCCTACGGCACCACGCGGGTCGAGACCGAGGCGCCCGTCAGGATCGCGTTAATCGAACTCGGGGCGTGCACCGAGCCCACCACGATGGTGAGGCGGCTCTCCCGCGCCAGAGCGAAGGCGGCGGTGTCCATCACCTTGAGATCGCGGGCGATGGCCTCATCGTGGGTGATGCGGTCGTAGCGGATCGCCTCCGGATCGCGCTTCGGATCGGCCGAGTAGACACCGTCCACCTGCGTCGCCTTCAGCACGGCATCGCAGCGCAGCTCCGCCGCGCGCAGAACCGCCGCCGTGTCGGTGGTGAAATACGGATTGCCGGTGCCGCCCGCGAGCACCACGACCTGCCCCTTGTCGAGGTGATGCAGCGCCGGCTGGCGGGCATAGGTCTCGCAGATGGTCGGCATCGACACCGCCGACATGGTGCGAGCCTGGACGCCCGCGGCATTCAGCGCGGTCTCGATAGCGAGCGAATTCATCACCGTCGCCATCATGCCGAGGGAGTCGCCCGTCGCCCGGTCGATCCAGCCGGCCTGGGAAATGCGCGCGCCGCGGATCAGGTTGCCGCCGCCGACCACCACCGCGATCTGGATGCCGCGGGAGATCGTGGCCGCGATGTCCTCGGCCAGGGCCGCCAGCATCGGCGGATGCAGCCAGAAACCGTCGGGGGCAGCCAGGGCCTCCCCGGAGAGTTTGACGAGGACGCGGCGGTAGCTTGTCGTCTCCGACATCGAAGATCCTCGTCGTCTCGGGTTCTGGGCGCCGCGGCTTCTAACAAGACGGGGGGCCGAACGTCGAGGGGCGACGGCATCGCTGCCGCCGCCCCTGGATGACGATCTGTGAGGATCGGTGACGACTGGAGCCGAGTCAGGCTCTCAAACGTCCTCGCCCGGACTTTTAGCGCGACATGCTCGCGACTTCGGCGGCGAAGTCCGGCCCTTCTTCCTTCTCGATGCCCTCGCCCAGCGCGTAGCGGACGAAGCCCTTGATCGCGACCTCGCCGCCAGCCTTGCCCGCGGCTTCCTTGAGGATCTGCGAGACGGTCTTGGAGCCGTCATGGACGAAGGGCTGCTCCAGGAGGGTGACCTCCTTGTAGTAGCTCTTCAGGCCGCTCTCGACGATCTTGGCCATGACGTGGTCCGGCTTGCCGGCGTTCTTCTCGCGCAGGATGTTGCTCTCGCGCTCGACCACGGCCTGATCGACGCCCGAGGCATCGAGTGCGGTCGGGTTGGTGGCGGCGACGTGCATGGCGATCTGGCGGCCGAGCGTGGAGAGGAACTCGACGTCACCCTCGGATTCGAGCGCGACGAGCACGCCGATCTTGCCGAGGCCTTCGTTGATCTGGCCGTGGACGTAGGAGGCGATCACGCCCTTGCTCACTTCGAGCTTGGCGACGCGGCGCAGGGTCATGTTCTCGCCGATGGTGGCGATCAGGTTCGAGAGCTTCTCCTGGACCGTCTCGGACGAGCCGGGGAAGGTCGCGGCCTGGAGGCCCTCCAGGGTGCCGTCGGTGTTCAGCGCGAGCTTGGCGGCCTCGCGGGCGAAGGCCTGGAAGCCGTCGTTGCGGGCGACGAAGTCGGTCTCGGAATTCACCTCGACCACCGCGGCGTGACGGCCGGCGGACTCGACGGCCACGAGGCCCTCGGCGGCGACGCGGCCGGCCTTCTTGGCGGCCTTGGCGAGACCCTTCTTGCGCAGCCAATCGACCGCCGCTTCGAGGTCGCCGTTGGTCTCGTTGAGCGCGCCCTTGCAATCCATCATGCCGGCGCCGGTCTTTTCGCGAAGCTCTTTCACGAGTGCGGCGGTGATGTTGGCCATGGCGATCCTCTCGAGGTCTTGAAGAGCGGGACTTGAAGAGCGGGTCTTCAAGTGAATGAGCCCGGCGCTCTTTGAAAGCACCGGGCTTTGCAGGAAGATGACGATCGGGCCGCCGGGCGAAAAGCCCGGCGGCGAACGCGGGACTTAGGCCGCGGAAGCCTCGACGAAGGCGCGGGACTGCTCGACCCAGCCGTCGCGGGCGAAGCGGCCGTTGAGCTTCAGGTCGGCGTCGAGCTTGGCCACGTCCTCGGGCTGCATCGCGGCGATCTGCCAGTAGTGCCACACGCCGGCGTCGTTGAGCTTCTGCACGAGCTGCGGGCCGACACCGTTGAGCTTGGTCAGGTCGTCGGGCGCACCGCGCGGGGCGGCGAGCTGCTCGAAGTGCTCGGTCGACTCGGCGAGCGCGGCGACGTCGGCCGGGGCGATCGCGTCGGAGGCGACGGACACCGCAACGTCGTCGTTGGCCGGCGGCAGTTCCTCGGCGGTCGGCTCCTCGGAGGCGCCGACGTCGAGGCCGAGCGCGCCCTGGCCGCGGCCGATGCCCTCGATCGCCGCGCGGGCGATGAGGTCGCAGTACAGCGCGATGGCGCGGCCGGCGTCGTCGTTGGCCGGGACGATGTAGGAGATGCCGTCCGGGTTGCAGTTCGTGTCGACGATGGCAGCGACCGGGATGCCGAGGCGCTGGGCCTCCTTGATCGCGAGCTGCTCCTTGTTGGTGTCGATCACGAACAGCAGGTCGGGCACGCCGCCCATGTCCTTGATGCCGCCGAGCGCCTTCTCGAGCTTGTCCTTCTCACGCGTCAGCATGAGGCGCTCCTTCTTGGTGAGGCCGACGGCCCCGCCTTCGAGCGTCTCATCGACCTTGCGCAGGCGCTGGATCGAGCCGGAGATGGTCTTCCAGTTGGTCAGCATGCCGCCGAGCCAGCGGGAGTTGACGTAGTACTGAGCAGAGCGCTTGGCCGCTTCGGCGATGGAATCCGCCGCCTGGCGCTTGGTGCCGACGAACAGCACGCGACCGCCGCGGGCGACCGTGTCGCTCACCGCCTGGAGCGCGGCGTGGAGCGCCGGCACGGTCTGGGCGAGGTCGATGATGTGGATGTTGTTACGGGTGCCGAAGATGTAGGGCTGCATCTTCGGGTTCCAGCGGTGCGACTGGTGCCCGAAATGGGCGCCGGCCTCGAGGAGCTGGCGCATAGAGAAATCGACGGCCATGATTTTTGGTCTCTCCGGTTGATACCGCCGCGGAGGAGTAGCTGGCCAATCGGCCGGCCACCGGAAACGCCCCATTCAGGCATGGGGCCGGCTCCGCGTGTGGGATGGGCGGGGCGTTAGCAGATGGGAGCGGATGACGCAAGGCGGGACCGGGACGGCATCAGGCCCATCGCCTGAAAGCAATCGCCCTCGCTCTTGGTTGGCCTCAGTCGCCGGCGCCCGCCTCCGCGGGCTCAGGCTTTCGCTCCGCTCGATGCTTTTCAGGGCTCACGCCCTGAAAAGCCCGCTCCGCGCGGCGCTCTTCGCGCCGCGAAGCCGCCGATGCGGCTTCGAGAGATAGTCCTTGTCTTACTCCGTCACTCTGACGAGGCGGTGGCGGCGATGCCTCAGGCGGCCCGCACGGTGGCGAGGAAGCGGGTCATCTCCGTTTTCAGGCGCTCGGCCTGCTGGGACAGGTCCGACGCCGAGTGCAGCACCTGGGATGCCGCTGCCCCGGTCTCCTCGGCCGCCGAGGCGACGCCCGCGATGTTGTTCGTCACCTCGGATGTGCCGGTCGAGGCCTGGCCGACATTGCGCACGATCTCCTGGGTGGCCGCGCCCTGCTCTTCCACGGCCGCCGCGATGCCGGTGGCGACGCCGCTGATCTCACGGATGCGCGTGCTGATGCCGTCGATCGCCGAGACGGCCTCTCCGGTCGCCCCCTGGATACGGGCGATCTGGGCCGAGATCTCCTCAGTTGCGCGCGCCGTCTGGTTGGCGAGTTCCTTGACCTCGGCGGCAACGACGGCGAAGCCGCGCCCGGCCTCTCCGGCCCGTGCCGCCTCGATCGTTGCGTTGAGAGCGAGCAGATTGGTCTGGCCGGCGATGGTCGAGATCAACGCCACCACATCACCGATCCGCGCGGCGGCCTCCGAGAGATCGCGGACCAGAACGACGGTCTGCCCGGCCTCGCCGGCCGCGATCCCGGCGAGTTCGGCCGAGCCGGCGACCTGCCGCCCGATTTCCTGCACCGAAGCGCCGAGTTCCTCGCTCGCCGCGGCGACCATGCCGACATTGCCGGCGGCCTGCTCGGCTGCGGCGGCCACCGCGGTCGATTGGGCCGCGGTCTCCGTCGCGATCGCGGTCATGCTCTGCGCGGTGACCTGCAGCTCGGTCGCTGCCGTGGTCACCGTGCCGAGGATACCGCCGACCGCGCGCTCGAAGCCGTCGGCCATCTCGCGCATGCCGGCCTTGCGCTGCTCTTCCGCCGAGGCGCGGGCGAGTTCGGTTTCCTTTTCGAGCGCACGGGCCCGCAACAGGTTATCGCGGAAGACGAGGACGGTCGCTGACATCGCCCCGATCTCGTCGCGCCGCTGCGCGAACGGGATCGGGGCTTCGGTGTCGCCGCCGGCCAGACGGCGCATCGCCGCCGTCATCCGCTCGATCGGGCGCGAGACGCCGACGAAGGAGAAGATCATCGCGCCGATCGCCGTCAGCGTCGTGATGCAGAGCGCGACCAGCGTGACCTTCACCGCCGTCGCCTGCTCGGCGCGGATCGCGGTGTCGGCGACCTTGCTTGCCGCCATGTTGACATCGACGAGGGCGCGCGCGGCCTCGGAGGTGGCAAGGTAGCGCGTGTTCATGGGGCCGCGGAAATAGGTGAGCGCCTCATCCTGCTGCTCGGCGGTGAAGGCGCGAAGCCGGTCCCAATCGGGCTTCGACTGTTCCAGCTTGGCCAGGAGGTCGTCGTAGGTCCGCTGTTCCTCGGGCGAGGAGATCAGCCTGCGATAAGCTTCAACCTTGGCATTGCGGTCGCGCATGAAGGCCTTGACCTTCTCGCCGCTCTCCGCCCGCGCGGTCTCGTTCTCGGCCGTCACGTAGCGAAACTGCCAGAGCCGCGTCCGAATCACGAACGCGTTGACGCTGTGGGCCTCGTTGATCGACGGGATCGTGGTGTCCAGGATTTCTGACGTCCGCTCGCCGATCGCGTCGAGCTTGACCAGGGCGAGAACGCCCTGCCCGACGGCGAACAGCAACATGAGCGCGAACAGCCCCATGAGAGTGCGCTTGAGTGTCATTGTCCGGAGATGCCTGCGTCGAATTCGGGGAAACCGAATGCTTTCCGCATCTCGCTTAAGAAATGTTCTCAGCGTGTCGAAAAACGGCAACCGAGGGTCGCAGCCGATTCAATCGCGTCGGGCCGTATCCCAAGCTAAGGCTTCGACGTTCGTTCTTTCGACAAGCCAGCCAGCAATTCGTCAAAACACCATCACGTTCCTTCCAGAAAGTATCTGGCCCGACGAAAAGGGGCGACAGCCACCACTACTCGCTCGCGTCGCGATCGGAGAGGGTCCGCGTCGTTGAAGCCACGCCGATCCGCGCCCGGCGTGGCAGCCCCCGGGGGGCACGAGGGCCGGAAGCCTTTCGCGATCCCCTTCCTTTCGCGTCCTCAAGCGGCGGAAGCCACCGCCGGTGAGATCATCTTGCGCGCCTTCTTGTCCTCAGTCGTGCCGAGGAAGGCCTGGGCCTCTTCCTTGCGCTCGAACACGTGGGGGGCGACGCCGCGCTTGGTCAGCGCCTCCTCCATCTTCAGGCGCAGGAAGGCGCTGGTCGCGTAGCGCGTCGTCGTCGCGTAGTAATTCGCCTGGAGATATTGGATCATCCCGGCGTAGTCGTCGTAGAGGTTCTCGTTGAGCCGGAAGCCGTCGTGGTTGATCACGGCGTTAACCCGCTGGCCAGCCTTGCGGCAGGCGTCGACAATGGTCATGCGCAACTCGTCCATGTCGCTCTTCACCCGGCAGTACCAGCCTTCCAGGTTGATGAAGAGGATGTTGCGCTCAGCATCGAGGCTGACGCGCGACTTGAGGTCGAGGTTGAGCAGATCCGAGATCAGCTCCATCGGATCCTCGCGGAAGATACGCGGATCCATCGGCACCGGGTTACGCACGATCGGTGCGAAATCCATGTGGGCGAGGATGTCGCGCTCGATGTCGATGCCCGGCGCCACCTCGATCAGTTCGAGCCCCTCCTTCGTGAGTTGGAAGACGCAGCGCTCGGTGACGTAGATCACCGGCTGCGAGCGCTCGACCGCGTAGGGGCCCGAGAAGGTGTTCTGCTGCACCTCCGTCACGAATTTGCGGGCGCGGCCCTCGGTGACGATCTTCACCTGACCGTCCTGCACCGCGATCTCCAGGCCGCCCGCGGTGAAGGTGCCGGCGAAGACGACCGAGCGGGCATTCTGCGAGATGTTGATGAAGCCGCCGCAGCCGTTGAGCTTGCCCCCGAACTTCGAGGTGTTGACGTTGCCGGCGCCGTCGCACTCGGCCATGCCGAGGCAGGTCATGTCGAGGCCGCCGCCGTCGTAGAAGTCGAACATCTGGTTCTGGTCGATGATGCAATCGGCGTTCGTCGCCGCGCCGAAGCTTGAACCCGAGGCCAGCACGCCGCCGACCGCGCCCGCTTCCGTCGTCAGGGTGATATAGGGGGTGATCTTCTCCTCGTTGGCGACGGAGGAGATGCCCTCCGGCGCGCCGACGCCGAGATTGACCACGCCGTTGGGCGGCAGTTCGAAGGCGGCGCGGCGGGCGATGATCTTGCGCTCGTTCAGCGGCATCCGCTTGATGCCGGTGACCGGCACGCGGATCTCGCCGGCGAGGGCGGCGTCGTACATCACGCCGTAGTTCATCCGGTGCATTTCGGGCTCGGCCACGACGACGCAATCCACGAGGATGCCGGGCACCCGCACATCCTTAGGCAGCAGGTAGCCGTCATCGACGATGCGCTCGACCTGGGCGATGACGATGCCGCCGTTGTTACGCGCGGCCATGGCCTGGGCGAGGCAATCGAGGGTCAGCGCCTCCTTCTCGAAGGAGAGGTTTCCCGACGGGTCGGCGGAGGTGGCGCGGATGAAGGCCACGTCGATCTTGGTGGCGGTGTAGAACAGCCACTCCTCGCCATCGACCTCGACGAGCTTGACGATGTCCTCGGTGGTCAGCTCGTTGACCTTGGCGCCGCCGTGGCGCGGATCGACATAGGTCTTCAGGCCGACCTTCGAGAACAGCCCCGGCTGGCCGGCGGCGCAGGCGCGGTAGAGCTGCGAGATCACGCCCTGGGGCAGGTTGTAGCCGCGGATCAGGTTGGCCTGCGCCGCCTGCGCGACCTTCGGCATGCGCCCGAAATTGGCGGCGATGACGCGGGAGAGAAGCCCGTCGTGATGCAGGCGACCGGTGCCCAGCCCTTTGCTGTCGCCCGCGCCCGCGGTCATGATCAGGGTCAGGCCACGCGGCGAACCGGTGTCGACGAAGCGCTTCTCCAACGCCGCGTGCAGCGCCTCCGGGATGCAGCTCTGGACGAAGCCGGTCGTGGTGAGGACATCGTTCTCGCGAATCAGCGCGATCGCTTCCTCGGCCGTAATGACCTTGTTCTTCTTCATAGGGCCCGCCGTCCTCCACTTTCCTGGCTCGGCCGGACGGTACCGCCCGCCTCTTGCCGCTTCCGCCCGGACTATTGTCGGCCGCCCCCGCGAGTCCGGGCAAGTCCCGGTCTCACAGGGGCAGCTGAATTCTGCATACAATTATCGTTGCAGTGCACCGATATGCTGTCGCACTGCAAGAAACTGCACGTCTTGTTTGTGACAATACCCGAAAACCTTCCCAGCGTACGCCTCAAAAACACTTCGTTCCAGATTGAGAAAAATTGCAGGCGGCCTCGGACGGGCCGTGACTGCGAAGAGGCTGCCTCCGACCGGAAGGGGTGGGCAGCAGCCTCTCGCCTGCCGCGCTTGCTCGTGCCGCGGCGCATGATTACGAGAGCCGCGATGCCCGGAACATCTTTCGGGCCACCGCACACTCGAAGACCTTTCGGAGATCTCCCATGGGCTTTCTCGCCGACGCCCTCTCGCGGGTGAAGCCGTCCGCGACCATCGCGATGACCCAGAAGGCGCGCGAGCTGAAAGCCTCGGGCGTCGATGTCATCAGCCTCTCGGTCGGCGAGCCGGATTTCGACACGCCCGACCACATCAAGGAGGCGGCGATCGATGCGATCCGCCGCGGCGAGACCAAGTACCCGCCCGTCTCCGGCATCAACCCGCTGCGCGAGGCGATCGTCAAGAAGTTCAAGCGCGAGAACGGGCTCGACTACAAGGTCTCGCAGACCATCGTCGGCACCGGCGGCAAGCACGTCATCTACAACGCGCTGCTCGCCACCCTGAACCCCGGCGACGAGGTGGTGATCCCCCGCCCCTACTGGGTCTCCTACCCGGAGATGGTGATCCTGTGCGGCGGCACGCCGGTCTTCGCCGAGACCGACATGGCCCACGACTTCAAGCTCCAGCCGGAGGAGCTGGAGCGGGTCATTACGCCGAAGACCAAGTGGATCATCCTCAACTCGCCGTCGAACCCCTCGGGTGCCGCCTACACCCGCGACGAGATGAAGAAGATCACCGACGTGCTGATGCGGCATCCGCAGGTCTGGGTGCTCACCGACGACATGTACGAGCACCTGACCTACGGCGACTTCGAGTTCGTCACGCCCGCCCAGGTCGAGCCCGGCCTCTACGAGCGCACGCTGACCATGAACGGCGTCTCGAAGGCCTACGCCATGACCGGCTGGCGCATCGGCTACGCCGCCGGCCCCGAGCAGCTCATCAAGGCGATGGACTTCGTGCAGGGCCAGCAGACCTCGGGCGCCTCCTCGATCTCGCAATGGGCGGCGGTAGCGGCCCTCGACGGTACGCAGGAGCACCTCGCGCGCTTCAAGGCGGCGTTCCAGGAGCGGCGCGACCTCGTGGTCTCAATGCTGAACCAGACCAACGGCCTGAAATGCCCGGTGCCGGAAGGCGCGTTCTACGTCTACCCGTCCTGCGCCGAGCTGATCGGCAAGACGACCGAGACCGGCAAGACCATCGGCTCGGACCAGGACTTCGTCACCGAGCTGCTCCAGGCGGAGGGCGTCGCCGCGGTCCACGGCTCGGCCTTCGGCCTCGGCCCCAACCTGCGCATCTCCTACGCCACCTCCAACAAGACCCTGGAAGAGGCCTGCCGGCGCATCCAGCGCTTCTGCGGCTCGCTGCGGTAACAGGGTCTCGCATCAAAGCTCCCGATCACCGATCGCTGTCCCTCGGGGCACGGCCGCGTGGCGGGAGTTCTGTGAGAAGCAGGTCAGCCGAGGGCCGGCGAGGACCAGAACCCACATCGGTGGCGGGGGAGCGGCGTCACGGCACGGTTGCCGTCGGCGGCGCGGGCCTCTACATCGGCCCTCCCCGCGGCCGATGCGCCTGACGGTTTCGCGAGCCCTCTCGGGCCTGCGTGGTGGCGGGGCCGGCAGTGACGGGGCGGTGCGGACCAGTTCTCTGCGCCGTTCCTGTGACGCTCAGTGGGCCGAGCGGCTGCAGGTGCGTCGGGAGCGCGGGGAACAGGAACCGCGACCCCGGCGCAAGGCCCACCTATCCGAATTCCCTCGACCGAATTCCCCTAGCCCCTGGCCGGCACGCATCCGGTCCGGGGCCGGGCCTGGGTACAGCGCGAGAAGCGTTAACGGTCTTTCTCAAGGGAAAGCGAACCGGTGGCAGGCGATTTATCGCAGATTGTCGCCGAAAGGTCGCACCATGTCTCAGGTCGCCCGAGCCCGCACGTCCGCTCGCCAGTATCTGCCGGAATCGAAGCTCGACGACCTCGCCAGCAGCCTGCGGCGCCTCGCCAACCATCGCGGTCTCATCCGCAGTGAGATCGCCAGCCCGATGCTGCTGCGCCTTCTGCCGCCGCCGCGGCGTGTCGAGGAGAAGAAGTACGAGGCCGACCTGCGCCAGCGCCTCACGGACGCCAACCTCGACGGACCGCGGATCGCCTATCTGATGGCCGATGCCGAGCGGGAGATCGCGATCGCCCATACCCGGCTCTCGGGCTGAGCCAGCGGCCCAATCGCCGACGCGCGCCGCATCGGCGCGAGCGGGTACAGGTCTACAAGCGGATCGTGAGCGGCCGGCTCAGGCGACCTCGACCCGCCCGTCGAGCCCGACGACGCGACCCAGGCCACGGACGCGGCTGAGCAGGCGTTCGCCGTTGAGTTCGGCCCATTCGGCGGGCAGGCGCAGCACCACCTTGCCGTCCTCCACCACGAGCGGCATCCGCTTGAGCGGTCCCGCCATCCCGGCGGAGACTGGGAAGGCGACGCGCATGAGCGCGCCGACGAGGCGGGCGCGGTCGAACAGGCGCGGGCCGGCAAGCGCCCGCAGGGTCGGGCTCGCCTTTTCCGGCGCCACGCCCTCGTGGCGGAAATAGCCCGACAGGGCGAGGTAGGCACGGCCGGGATGGTCGATGCCGGCGAAGGCGGCGTTGGCGAGCACGTTGAGGCTCTGCTCGCCGCGGTAATCGGGATGCGCCCGCCAGCCGATATCCGAGAGCAGGCAGGCAGCGTGGCGCAGGCGGCGCTCGCCCGCGGTCTCGGGGCCGTCCAGGCTGGTGATGAACTGGTCGGTCCAGTCGCGCAGCTCGTCGCCGTGGCCGGGCGAGCGGGCACGCTGCATGTTCAGCTCTTGCGCCGAGACGATCAGCGGATCGGTCAGACGCGTCTCGCGGTCGAGCTGCTCGAACAGCAGGCCCTCGCGCACGCCGAAGGCGGAAATCGCGATCTCGCGCGGACGGCCCGCCCGGATGATCTCTTCGAGCACCACCGCGCCGAAGGCCAGCAGCGGCCGGCGCGCCTCGGCGATGGTCTCGACCTCCTGCAGGGTCGCGGCGTCGCTCGCCTCGACCATTTCGAGGAAGCTCAGCTCGTCGGAGGGCTCCACCGCGTAGCCGTGCATGACGTGGAGCGGATAGTCGCGGGTGGCCTGATGCAGCCGGGCCAGCGCCCGCCACGTGCCGCCGACCGCGTAGAAGGTACGCCCGCGCAGGGTGTCGAGCTGCGGCTCGGCCTTCTTCAGATGCTCGCGGGCGATCTTGCGCGCCTTCTTCAGCGAGCCCTCGGAGAGATCCTGAAGCGCCAGCCCGCCGAGCGGCATGGTCACGCCCTGGCCGACCGTGGTGCCCTTGACGTCAACGAGTTCGAGCGAGCCGCCGCCGAGGTCGCCGACCACGCCATCGGGCGCGTAGAAGCCGGAGACGACGCCGAGCGCGGACAGCTCCGCTTCGCGCCGGCCGGAGAGAAGCTGGATCTCCTGGCCCAGCGCCTCGCGGGCGGCGTCCAGGAAAGCCGGGCCGTTGGCCGCGTCCCGCGCGGCGGCGGTCGCCAGCACGAAGATGCGCGAGACCCGCATCGTATCGCACAGGACGCGGAAGCGGCGGAGCGCCGTGAGCGCCCGCTGCACGGAATCCTCGTTGAGGCGGCCCGTGGAGAAGACGCTGCGGCCGAGCCCGCACAGCACCTTCTCATTGTAGAGCGGCGTCGAGGCGCGCTGGAGCCCGTCATAGGCGACGAGCCGCACCGAATTCGAGCCGATATCGATGATCGCGACGGGTTCGAACGTCATGCCAGTCATCAGCGGAGCCGGCCGTTCGGCAGAGTGGGCGAGCGTCAGGTGAGGACGTGTCGGACCCATGCAGCCCCCTCTCAGGGAAGCACCCCGCGCAAGGGGCGCTCACGATGGTGCCAGGCCGGACACCGCCCGGACACTCACGAAGGTGCCGAGCCGGAAACCGGCCGAACACTCTCGATAGTACCGGGCCGGAAACCGGCCCGGCGCAGGCCGTGGTCAGGACCGCTGGGCACGACGGCTGAGCGCCCGCGGGCTCGACTTCTTCGACGACTTACCGCGCCCGGACAGGCTTGGATTCGTCATGAAATACTTGTGCGCATTGAACGGTTCCTCCCCGTCCGCAGGGCTGATCCGCTCGCTCGCACCCGATGCCAGTACACGCCAGCTCTGTCGGTTGTCGAGAAGGTTTGCCAGCATGATCTGATCGAGCACCTGCTGATGCACAGTCGGATTGGTGATCGGCAGCAGGGATTCGACCCGCCGATCGAGGTTGCGCTGCATCAGGTCGGCCGAGGAGATGTAGAGGGTGGCCTTCGGGTGCGGCAGCCCGGCGCCGTTGCCGAAGGCGTAGACGCGCTCGTGCTCGAGGAAGCGCCCGACGATCGACTTGACCCGGATCGTGTCGGACAGGCCCGGAATGCCCGGCCGTAGGCAGCAGATGCCGCGTACGATGCAGTCGATCTGCACGCCCTCCTGGCTCGCATCGTAGAGCGCATCGATGATCTGGCTGTCGACCAGCGAGTTGCACTTGATCCAGATCGCCGCCGGGCGCCCGGCCTTGGCGTGGGCGATCTCCTCCTCGATGTGCTGCAGGAGGCGCGGCTTCAGGGTCAGCGGCGACACCGCCATGCGCTCCAGCTCCGCCGGCTCGGCGTAGCCGGTGATGAAGTTGAAGATGCGCGAGACGTCCCGGGCGATGGCCGGGTCGGCGGTGAAGAAGGACAGGTCGGTGTAGATGCGCGCGGTGATGGGGTGATAGTTGCCGGTGCCGACATGGCAGTAGGTGACGAGGCGATCGCCCTCGCGGCGCACCACCATCGACAGCTTGGCGTGGGTCTTCAGCTCGACGAAGCCGAACACCACCTGCGCGCCCGCCTTCTCAAGGTTGCGCGCCCAGCGGATATTGGCCTCCTCGTCGAACCGGGCCTTCAGCTCGACCAGTGCGGTGACGGACTTGCCGGCTTCCGCCGCCTCCGCGAGCGCGGCCACGATCGGCGAGTTCGATGAGGTGCGATAGAGCGTTTGCTTGATCGCTACCACGTTCGGATCGCGGGCGGCCTGGGCCAGGAACTGCACCACCGAGTCGAACGACTCGTAGGGGTGGTGGACGATGAAATCCTTCTGGCGGATCGCCGCGAAGACGTCGCCGCCCGATTCGCGGATGCGCTCGGGGAAGCGCGGGTTGTAGGGCTTGAACTTGAGGTCCGGCCGGTCGATCCCGACGATCTGCGATAGCTCGTTGAGCGCCAGCATCCCCTCGACCACGAAGACCGAATCGGGGGCGATCTCCAATTCGTCGGCAACGAAGGAGCGCAGCTCCTCCGTCATGCCCGCCTCGACCTCCAAGCGGATGACGACGCCGCGGCGGCGCCGCTTGATCGCCGATTCGAAGTGCAGGACGAGGTCTTCCGCCTCCTCCTCGATCTCGAGATCGGAGTCGCGCACGACGCGGAAGGCGCCCTGCCCCTTGAGCGAGTAGCCGGGGAAGAGCCGGCTCGCGTATTTCGCGATCACCTGCTCGATGGCGATGAAGCGAGCGGTGCCGTCGCCGGCCACGTCGGGCAGGCGCACGAACCGGTCGAGCAGCGACGGCAGGCGGATCAGGGCGCGCAGGGTGCGCCCGTCACGGGGCCGCACCATCATCAGCGCGACGGTGAAGCCGAGATTGGGGATGAACGGGAACGGGTGGGCCGGATCGATCGCGAGCGGCGTCAGCACCGGGAAGATGTAGGTGAGGAAATAGTCGTCGAGCCAAGCGAGGTGCTCCGCCGACAGCTCCGCCGGCTCCGCGAGGTGGATGCCGTTGCCGTTCAGCTCCTCGCGCAGCGCGCGCCAGCGATCCTGCTGGTCCAGCGCCAGCCGCGAGACTTCCGTGCCGATGCGGGCGAGCTGCTCGGAGGGGGTCAGGCCGTCCTGCGAGGGCACGACGAGGCCGGCGCGGACCTGATCGTGCAGGCCGGCGACACGCACCATGAAGAACTCGTCCAGATTGTTGGCCGAGATCGAGAGGAAGCGGAGCTGCTCCAGCAGCGGATGGTTGGGGTTGGCGGATTCCTCCAGGACCCGGCGGTTGAACTGGAGCCAGGACAGCTCACGATTGACGAACCGTTCGGGCGAGTGGCGGAGCGATCGCCCGGCCTCCAGCACCGGTTCGCGGGCGGCCTCGGCCGCATCGCTCTCCACCTTGGCGTCAGCCTCCGACGGCTTCTCGGCGGCTTTCTCCGCCGCGAGGATGCGGGCGGCGCGGGCCGTCCGGGCGCGGGCGGATTCGCTGCGCACACCCCGCTCGGTGGCGAGGCTGGTCTCTTCGGTCTCGGTCGCCTCCGTATCCCGGGCGACGACATCCGACTCCACTTCCGACAACGCCCTGGCTCCCTTCCGCTCCGAAGCGCGTCCCGGTCATGATGCGACCGGTGACGACTCCGCCCCTTGCAGTGCTGCGCGGCTCCCTAACATAGGGCGGCCGAACCGGTTTGACGGTTTCGTGACAACGGCGGGCGACTCACGGCCCGCCCGCAGCGTCGTCCTCTTCGCCGTCCCCCTCTTCCGCGTCCTGACCCTCGCCTCCCCCGTCGGCGGCATCCATCCGGTCGAGGACGGCGAGCGCGAGCGGCCGGGTGATGCGGCGACGGCGGCCGAGCGCGTCGCGGTCGAGTTCGGCCACGACCTCGCGGACGCGAGCGAGCGAGCGGTCGATGCGTAGCGCCAGCGCATCGACCACCGAGGTGTCGATGCCGAGCTGCCGGTCGGCGAACAGCTTGACGATCACCGCCTTCAGGAGCGCGTCGTCCGGCGGGCCGATCTCGGCGCCGGGGGCGAGCCGCAGCCGCGAGCGCAGGTCGGCGACCTTGAGGCCGAAGCCGTCCACCGGTCCGCAGGCCGTGAGCAGCACCGGAAAGCGGCGCTCGCGGGCGAGATTGAGCAGATGGAACAGGGCCGCCTCGTCGCGGCCCGCCGCGCGGTCCACGTCCTCCACCACGAGGGCGCCGTTGGAAATCAGATGCGAAACGCGGTCCATCGCGACGTCCGCGGCCGAGACCGTCCAGGCCTGCGCCCGCGTCGCCCAGATCGAGGCGAGATGGCTCTTGCCGCTGCCGGGTGGGCCGCGGAGCAGGAACACCGTGTCCGGCCAGTCGGGCCAGGCCTCGATCAGGACGTAGGCCTCCTCGTTGGAGGGGCTGACCAAAAAGTCCTCGGCGCCGTAGCGCGGGTCGAGCGGCAGGTCGAAGGTGAGCTGCTTCGGGGGTTCCGTGTCGCGCATCCTCGCACCTTACACCAAGTTGCTCGACACCAGTCGGGAGGGGATTCTCGGCGGCCGCGCGATCAATCGCGGGCGGGCAGCGTCGAGTTCCCCGACTCCCCGATCAGCAGCGGCCCGTCGCCCCGGAAGAGCTTGCTCTCGAGGTAGCGCTCGATGCCGAAGCGCACCACGACGCCGATCGAGGCGGCCACCGGCACCGCGAGCAGGAGCCCGAGGAAGCCGAACAGCGAGCCGAAGGCGAGCAGCGCAAACATCAGCCAGACCGGGTGGAGGCCGACCGAATCGCCCACGAGCTTGGGCGAGATCACGTTGCCTTCGAGGAACTGCCCGACGAGGAACACCCCGACGGTGAGGCCGATATGCAGCCAGTCGCCGCTGGGCCACCACTGCACCAGGGCGACGCCGACCGAGAGCAGGAAGCCGGTGAGCGTGCCGACATAGGGGATGAAGGTGAGGAAGCCCGAGATCATCCCGATCAGGACGCCGAAGTTCAGCCCGACGAGGAACAGGCCGACCGCGTAGAACGAGCCGAGGATCAGGCAGACGAGGCTCTGGCCGCGCACGAAGCCGGTCACCGCCCCGTCGATCTCGCCCGCGAGCCGCCGCGCCGTCGGGCGGTGGCGCGGGGGCACCCAGCCGTCGAGGGCGGCGATCATCCGGTCCCAGTCGTGCAGCACGTAGAAGGCGACGACCGGCGTGACGACGAGCAGCGAGGCGATGGAGACGAGCGCTTGGCTCCCCGTCCAGAGCGATTTGAGGAAGGCCAGGAACCACGCCCCGCCCTGCCCGACCAGCGTGCCGACGGAGGATTGCAGTTCGTTGACGACCTCCGTGCCGCCGATCCGCTGGAGCAGCGGCCCCGCCCGCTCCACGAGGATGCTCTGCAGCCGCCCGACCATGGTCGGCAGGGAATTGACGAGGGAGGCGATCTGCCCGGCGGCCAGCGGCACGACGATGATGAGCAGCACCACGAACCCGACGACGAATCCGGCCAGGATCAGCAGGGTCGCGGCGAGCCGGCCGAGGCCGAGCCGCTCCAGCCGGTCGGCCAGCGGATCGAGCAGGTAGGCCAGCGCCAGCCCCGCCACGAAGGGCAGCATCACCTCGCGCAGTTCGTAGAGCAGGAAGACGACGACCGCGAGGATCGACAGCCCGACGATTGCCCGCCCACGCATGGAGATGCCGTCCCCCGTCAATCCGTCCGGCGCGGACAGTGGGAAGCGGGGCGCGCCCGGTCAAGGCAGGTCTTGCGAGGCAGGTCTTGCAAGCCGGACCTCGCATGGCGGGCCTTGCCGCGCGCGGCGGGAAGGCGTTCGATCGCCGCTTCGCCTCGTCGGGAGAGGGCGCCACGGCAACCGAGGACACCGATCGAGGCGGTTTTCGCCCGCGGCACGGCATGATGCTGTGCCCGAACACGCCGCCCCGCGCCGGTGACAGTGGCCAATCGCGCCGCGATGTGGCAGCGGGTTTTGGCATGATCAGCGATTACCGGACGACGGGGCGGCGATGACGGCGCAGGACGGAAACGGGCTCACCTACGCGCAGGCCGGCGTCGACATCGACGCGGGCAACGCGCTCGTCGAGACGATCAAGCCGCTGGTGCGCGCCACGCGCCGGCCGGGGGCGGATGCGGAGATCGGCGGCTTCGGCGGTCTGTTCGACCTCAAGGCCGCGGGCTTCAAGGACGCGATCCTGGTCGCCGCCAATGACGGCGTCGGCACCAAGGTGAAGATCGCCATCGAGACCGGACGCCACCACACGATCGGCATCGACCTCGTGGCGATGTGCGTCAACGACATCATCGTCCAGGGCGCCGAGCCGCTGTTCTTCCTCGACTATTACGCCACCGGAAAACTGGTGCCCGGCGTCGGCGCCGACATCGTGCGCGGCATCGCCGAGGGCTGCCGGCAGGCGGGCTGCGCGCTGATCGGCGGCGAGACCGCCGAGATGCCGGGCCTCTACGACGGTTCCGACTACGATCTCGCCGGCTTCTCGGTGGGGGCGGCCGAGCGCGGCACGCTGCTGCCGCGCCCCGGCATCCTGCCCGGCGACGTGGTGCTCGGCCTGCCCTCCTCGGGCGTCCACTCGAACGGGTTCTCGCTGGTGCGGCGGATCGTGGCCAAGACCGGCCTCGGCTACGACGCCGACGCGCCCTTCGCGCCGGGCCGCAGCCTCGGCGAGGCACTGCTGGAGCCGACCCGGATCTACGTGAAGCCGCTGCTCGCCGCCCTGAAGCGGGCCGGCGGCATCCGGGCGCTCGCCCACATCACCGGCGGCGGCTTCCCCGACAACCTCCCCCGCGTCCTGCCCGACGGCGTCGGCATCGCAATCGACCTCTCGGCGATTGCCGTGCCGCCGGTCTTCGGCTGGCTGGCGCGCGAGGGCGGGGTCGCGGAAGCGGAGATGCTGCGGACCTTCAACTGCGGCATCGGCATGGTGGTGGTCGCCGCCGCCGATGCGGCCGACGCCGTGTCGGACGCGCTGACCGAGGCCGGCGAGGCGCCGGTCCGGCTCGGGCACATCACCGAGCGCGGGGCGGAAGCGGTGACCTTCACGGGGCAGCTCGCCCTGTGAGCGCTCCGGCCCCGAAGAAGCGCGTCGCGATCCTGATCTCGGGCCGCGGCTCGAACATGGTCTCGCTGATCGAGGCGGCGCGCGCGCCCGATTATCCGGCCGAGATCGTGCTCGTGCTCTCGAACCGCCCCGACGCCGCCGGCCTCGACCGCGCGCGGGCGGCGGGCATCCCGGCCCGCGCCATCGACCACAAGGCGTTCCCCGACCGCGCCCGCTTCGACGCCGCGCTCCAGGCGGAGCTGGACGAAGCGGGCATCGAGCTGATCGTGCTCGCCGGCTTCATGCGCATCCTCACCGACGCCTTCGTCGAGGCTTGGGGCGGCCGGATGATCAACATCCACCCCTCGCTGCTGCCGCTGTTCAAGGGCACCCACACCCACGGACGCGCGCTGGACGCAGGCGTGCGCCTGCATGGCTGCACCGTGCATTACGTCGTGCCGGAACTCGATGCCGGCCCGATCGTGGCCCAGGCCGCCGTGCCGGTCCTGCCGGGCGACGACGCCGACACGCTGAGCGCCCGAGTGATCGTGCAGGAGCATCGGCTCTACCCGGCGGCGCTCGCTCTGATCGCGGGCGGCGGCGCCGTGTTGGAAGGCGGCCGCGTGCGCTTCACAGCGCAGGCGCGCGACGCCGGAGCCGCGATCCTCTCGCTCTGAGCCCATTTTCATGGGGCAGCTCCAACCCTCCACCTCATCCCGAGGTGCCGCAAAGCGGCCTCGAAGGATGCTCCCGCTCCCGCGCGATCCCTGGTCGATCCTTCGAGGGCGACGCTTCGCGCCGCCACCTCAGGATGAGGGCGAGGATGGGAGCGGCCGAGCCGGCTTTCTGACAGTCAGAAGAAGATCGGCCGCGCGCTTGCCGAGTGCTCGACCAGCACCGCGCCGGTCGCCGGATCGACCTCCTTGAGCACCGCGTCGTAGCCCCAGAGGTCGGCGAGGTGCTGGAGCACGCGCCGCGCATCCTCCCGCTGCAGGGTGATGCGGTTCAGCGCCTTGTGGTGGAGGATCAGCCGGCGGTCGCCCTCCAGATCGACGTCCACCACCTCGATGTCGGGGTCGAGCCACGCCACATCGTATTGGCGGGCGAAGGAGCGCCGCATCTTGCGGTAGCCGCGCTCGTCGTGGATCGCCGCGACGCGCATTTCCGGCTCGTCGGGATCGTCCACGACGTGGAACAGCCGCATGTCGCGCATCAGCTTCGGGCTCAGGAACTGCGCGATGAAGCTCTCGTCGCGGTAGTTCTCCCAGCAATCGCGCAGCACGCCCATGGCGTCGCCGGTCCCGGCGATGTCGGGGAACCACTCGCGGTCCTCGTCGCTCGGCTGCTCTACGATGCGGGCGATGTCCTGCATCATGGCAAAGCCCAGCGCGTAGGGGTTGTGACCGCCGAAGGACCGGTCGTCGAAATTCGGCTGGCGGATGACGTTGGTGTGCGAGGTCAGGAACTCGAGATAGGCCGCCTCGCTGAGCTGCCCCTTCTGCGAAAGGGAATTCATGATTCGGTAGTGGCAGTAGGTGGCGCAGCCCTCGTTCATCACCTTGGTCTGGCGCTGCGGGTAGAAGTACTGCGCGACCAGCCGGACAATTCGAAGAATCTCGCGCTGCCAGGGCCGCAGGCGCGGGGCCACCTTCTCCAGGAAGTAGAGGATGTTTTCCTGCGGCAGCTCCAAGAGCGCCTTGCGCCGCTCCAGGGCCGGATCGCCCTTGGCCGCGCCGGTCTTGGCCGGCAGCGTGCGCCAGAGGTCGTTGTAGATCTGCTCGCCGTGCTCCTCGCGCTCGCGCTCCCGGCGCTGCTCACTCGCCAGATCCGGGCGCTTCTTGCGGGGATAGCGGTGGACGCCCTGACTCATCAGCGCGTGGGCGGCATCGAGCACGTGCTCGACCGCCTGATGCCCGTAGCGCTCCTCGCAGCGGGCGATGTAGCTCTTGGCGAAGTCGAGATAGTCGAGGATGCCCTCGGCATCGGTCCATTGCCGGAACAGATAGTTGTTCTTGAAGAAATGGTTATGCCCGAAAGCGGCGTGGGCGATCACCAGCGTCTGCATCGTCGCCGTGTTCTCCTCCATCACGTAGGAGATGCACGGATCGGAGTTGATGACGATCTCGTAGGCGAGCCCCATCAGGCCGCGGCGGTAGCTCGCCTCCTGCTGGGCGAAGTGCTTGCCGAAGGACCAGTGCTTGTAGAACAGCGGCATGCCGATCGAGGCATAGGCGTCGAGCATCTGCTCAGCGGTGATGATCTCGATCTGGTTCGGGTACCACGACAGGCCGAGTTCGGGCCCGGCCACGGCTTCGCAGGCATCGTGGATGCGCCGGATCGTCTCGAAGTCCCAGTCATTGCCGGAAAACAGCAGCTCGCCCGGTTTGGGTGCTGTCGACTTCGTGCGGCTCAGGCTCGCGACCATGTCGGCCCTTCTCTTCGACGCTGTCTCGCCTCCCCTCGCGGAGAGGCCTATCGCTCCGCCTCCGCCCGCGCGTCCTTGCGGCCGAACAGCTCGCGGAACACGGGGTAGATGTCGCGGCGGTGGTTCACCTTGCGCATGGCGAGCGGTTCGCCGGCCTTGGCCAGCGCCTCGTAGGTCCGCCACAGGGTGGTGCGGTGCTCGACGAAGCCGGCGCGCGGGCCGTTCTCGTCACCGACTTCGAGATAGGCGAAGTGCTGGCAGGCCGGCAGGATGTGCGCGCGCAGCAATTCGGTCGAGGTCGGCCCGTCGGAGGAGACGTTGTCGCCGTCCGAGGCCTGCGCGGCGTAGATGTTCCAGTCGTCCGGCGAGTAGCGCTCGGTGACGATGCGCTTCATCTCGGCCAGCGCCGAGGAGACCAGCGTGCCGCCGGTCTCGCGGGAGCCGAAGAAGGTCTCCTCGTCCACCTCGGCTGCCTTGTCGGTATGGCGGATGAAGACGATCTCGACGTGCTTGTAGCGGCGCGTCAGGAAGATGTGCAGCAGGATGTAGAAGCGCTTGGCCAGATCCTTCATGTGCTCGGTCATCGAGCCCGAGACGTCCATTAGGCAGAACATCACGGCCTGGGCGATCGGCTTCGGATAGGGCTCGAACCGGCGGAAGCGCAGGTCGATCGGATCGACATAGGGGATGCGCTTCGAGCGCTCGCGCAGTTCGAGCAGCTTGAGCTTCAGGTCGGGCAGGCGCGGATCCCTGGCGGTCTCCGCCGCGGCGATTTCGGCCTCCAAGGCCGCCACCTCCTCCAGCTTCGGCCGCTTGAGGGCGATGCGCCGGGACATGGAATTGCGCAAAGTGCGCGACAGGGCGAGGTTCGCCGGCGACCCTGAGACCGTGTAGCCGGCCCGGCGCAGGCCTTCCGTCTCGACCACCGCCAGCCGCCGCTTGGCGAGATCCGGCAGTTCGAGGTCTTCGAGGAAGAGGTCGAGGAATTCCTCGCGCGTCAGGACGAAGTGGAAGGCGTCCTCGCCATTCTCGCCGCCGTCCCCGCCCTCGCCGGAGCCGCCGCCTCCCCCGCCGCCCGGCGGGCGCTCGATGCGGTCGCCCTCCACGTAGGTCTTGTTGCCGGGCAGGATGTAGTCCTGATGGCCCGTGCCCGGCTGGCGCGAGAAGCGCGGCTCGCGCACCCCGTCGCCGGGCACGGTGATGCGCCCGTCCTTGCCGAGGTTCTTGATATCCTTCTCTCGGGCGGATTCCCGAACCGCGCGCTGTGCGACGTCCTTGACCCGGCGCAGGAAGCGTTGGCGGTTCGGGAGGCTCTTACCACCTGGATTGAGCCGACGGTCGACGATGTGCATCCGGGGTCGCTCAGCGCCTTCAAGTCTCACGTCCCCGCTCGGGGACAAAGGTGCGGAAGTGCGGCGGCGGATGCCGGAGGACTTCGCCTCAGAGGGCTTGCCCTCAACCCGCCTGCTTCACCCGCATGTACCATTCCACGAGTCGCCGGACCTGCCGTTCGGTGTAGCCCCGATCCGTCATGCGATCGACGAACTCGCCGTGCTTCTTCTCCGTGTCGCTGTCCTTCTTGGATCCAAAGGAGATCACGGGCAGCAGTTCCTCAACCTGAGAGAACATCCGCCGTTCGATCACTTCGCGCAACTTCTCGTAGGACGTCCAGGACGGGTTGCGCCCACCGTGCTGCGCCCGTGAGCGCAGCGCGAACTTCACCACTTCGTTGCGGAAATCCTTCGGATTGGCGATGCCGGCCGGCTTTTCGATCTTGGTCAGCTCCTGGTTGAGGAGCTCACGGTTGAGCAGCTGACCGGTCTCGGCGTCCTTGAAGTCCTGATCCTCGATCCAGGCATCCGCGTAGTCGATGTAGCGGTCGAACAGGTTCTGCCCGTAATCGTGGTAGGATTCGAGATAGGCCTTCTGGATCTCGTGGCCGATGAACTCGGCGTAGCGCGGCGCGAGTTCGGTCTTGATGAACTCGATGTAGCGCTTCTCGGTCTCCGGCGGCAGCTGCTCCCGCCGGATCGCCTGTTCCAGCACGTACATCAGGTGGACCGGATCGGCCGAGACCTCGGTGGTGTCGTGGTTGAAGGTCGCGGCCAGCACCTTGAAGGCGAAGCGGGTCGAGATCCCGTCCATGCCCTCATCGACGCCGCCGGTATCCTTGTATTCCTGCATCGAGCGGGCGCGGGGATCGACCTCGCGAAGCGACTCGCCGTCATAGACCCGCATCTTCGAGAACAGATTGGAATTGGCGTGCTCGCGCAGCCGCGAGAGCACCGAGAAGCGGGCCAGCATCTCCAGCGTGCCCGGCGCGCAGGCGGCGGTCGAGAGCTCGGAGCTCGAGATCAGCTTCTCGTAGATGCGCTGCTCCTCCGTGACCCGGAGGCAGTAGGGCACCTTGATGACGTAGATTCGGTCGATGAAGGCTTCGTTGTTCTTGTTGGTCTTGAACGACTGCCACTCGGCCTCGTTCGAGTGCGCCAGGATCACGCCCGTGAACGGGATCGCGCCGATATTCTCGGTGCCGACATAGTTGCCCTCCTGCGTCGCCGTGAGCAGGGGGTGGAGCATCTTGATCGGCGCCTTGAACATCTCGACGAATTCGAGAACGCCCTGGTTCGCCCGGTTGAGGCCGCCCGAGTAGGAATAGGCGTCCGGATCGGCCTGGGAGAGCGTTTCGAGGCGGCGGATATCGACCTTGCCGACCAGCGAGGAGATGTCCTGGTTGTTCTCGTCGCCCGGCTCGGTCTTGGCGATGGCGATCTGGCGCAGGCGCGACGGCCGCACCTTGATCACCTTGAAGCGGGAGATGTCGCCGTCGAACTCGTCGAGGCGCTTCAGGGCCCAGGGACTCATCAGGCCGGTGAGGCGGCGGCGCGGGATGCCGAAGCGCTCCTCGATCTCGCGACCCATGGCCTCGGGGTCGAACAGGCCGAGCGGGCTCTCGAAGACCGGGGAGACCTCGTCGCCGGCCTTCAGCACGTAGACTGGATGGACCTCCATCAGCGCCTTGAGGCGCTCGGCGAGCGACGACTTACCGCCGCCGACGGGGCCGAGCAGGTAGAGGATCTGCTTGCGCTCCTCCAATCCCTGCGCCGCGTGGCGGAAGAACGAGACGATCCGCTCGATCGTCTCCTCCATGCCGTAGAACTCGGCAAAGGCCGGGTAGACCCGGATCGTGCGGTTCATGAACACCCGGCCCAGCCGCGCGTCGCGGGCGGTGTCCACCATTTCCGGCTGGCCGATCGCATCGAGGATGCGCTCGGCGGCGGAGGCGTACATCAGCGGGTTGTCGCGGCACGCCTCGAGATACTCAGAGAGCGTCATCTCCGTGTCGCGGCGTGCTTCATAGCCGCGAGCGAAGCTCTGGAACAGGTCGTTCGTCGAGTGCAGCGGCATTCGAACACCCCCTTCAGGCTGATGACAGCTTCATCCTGTCTCGGGTCGAACGCAACTGACATTGCGGGTTTTGTCGCACCGCCCACAGGAGGGCTGTCTTGCGTGTGAAACGGGACACACTCAAAGCTGACCGGGATTTAGCCCGAGCTTGACCGGCCCCGGACCCGAGGCAGAAACCTCCGGCCGAAGACCGGAAGTCCCTGGTATTCGTCAAAATTGCTGCGTCGCGGTATGATCGCGCACGAAACCGTCTATTCGATCAGAGATCGGTGCCACTTTTCTTCTCGTCCTTGGACTTTTCGTCCTTGCCGACGGTGATGCGGATGTCGCGCTTTTCGGTCTCACCGTCGGCATTCTTGATCTCGACGACGACCCCGTCGGCGCCCGTATAGCCGCTGTTGGGCTGGTAGAAGATCGCCTGAACCTCGGCGTCCTTGTTGGGGCAGCGGTACTTGGCCGGCGTCTTGAGCTTGCCGGCCTTCGTGATGAGCGAGCCGGATTTGGGCGGCGTCACCACCTTGATCTCCGGCATCGGGCCCGCCGAGCAATCCTTCTTCAGGTTCGGCACGATCACGAGGCGCGCCTGCTTGCCGGCGGGCACGGTCTCGCTCTTGGTGACGGTGGTCTGCGCGAGGGCGGGCCCGGCGAGACAGAGCCAAGCAGCGGCGAAGGCGGCGGGCAGCGCCGCGATCGGTCCCGTGGATTGTCTCTTGGCAGTGGTCGGCAGATCCATCGGCGTTTCCCTTGAGCGTCGTTCGGGCGACCGGCCGGAGAGCGACTGGGCGCCAAAGAAGATGTGGGGAGGGCGCCGGCTTGCGTCGAGGCTCGCCCCTTCGAATCTTGCCGAACGAATTTTGCCGAAGGCCGCGCCCGCTCAGTGCTGCAGCGCGGCGGCGACCGTGCCGGCCACCCGCGCGATCTGCGCGTCATCGAGCTGCCCAGCGAGCGCCTGGGTCAGCGCCTTCTCGACGCGCTCGCGTTCGCCGAGATCGGCGAAGGGTGCGGCCGGAATGTCCGCGTCGCCCAAGTCGCAGGCGCGGCGGATGGTATCGGCGGCCCTGAGCAGCGTCTCCCGATCAGCCGGGCCCATATCCCAGAGCGGCGCCCGCAGCCGGCTGATGACCCGCCGCGCGTCCCGGTACTCCCGATCGACGGTGGTCGACGCCTCGATCTGGCTGACGAGGAACATCAATTCCAGAACCTCGTTGGCGGCTTCCGGGCAAGCGCGCACGATCCGCATCACGCGGGCGATGAGTTCCTGGGTCGGAGACATCCGGGAGCGAGGGGGGGCCATGGCGCCTCAACGCCGTTCCGCGGGTAAAGTTCAGCCCGCATCGGCCGGCCGAAGCGCCGGGGTGGGCCGAAATCCGCGAGGCCGGCCAATGCCTTGCGCACAAGCGATTTTTCCGGATTCGACGGCGGCGCTCGGCCCCGCCTCAGGCGGCCTCGTGATCCGCCTCGTCGAGGCCAGCGAGCAGGGCCCGGCAGGCACGCAGCTCGGCGAGCGCCCCCTCGAGCGCCCGGCGATCCGAGGCCGCCGCCTCGACGCTTTCCTCGTCCCGGTCGATGCCGGTCGGCGCGCCGACCTCGGCCTCGCCTCGGCCGAGCGCCTGGACGAAGCGCACGCCGTTCTCCTTGAGGACGCGCTGCGCCCCGCGGATCGTGTAGCCTTTTCCGCGCAGCAGGCAGCTCACGCCCCTGATGAGATCGACATCCTCCGGCCGATAATAGCGCCGGCCGCCGGCCCGCTTCGTCGGCTTGATCTGGCTGAACCGGCTCTCCCAGAAGCGCAGGACGTGCTGCGGCACGCCGAGTTCCTCGGACACCTCGGTGATGGTGCGGAAGGCGCCGGGGCTCTTCTCGCTCCGCTCGTCACCGGCGGAAGAATCGAGGGCGGGGGATTCCAGCGGCAGTCCCATGGCAGCGCCTCAAACCAGATTGTGCGGGAGAGGACCGGGCCGGCTCGGCCGGGTCACTCGTCCTCATCCATGTCGAGCCCGTTGACGTGGCCGCCATTGATGCGGGCCTTGAGCACGTTCGAGGGCTTGAACACCATCACCTGCCGCGGCTCGATCTCGACCTCGACACCGGTCTTCGGATTGCGGCCGATGCGCTTGCCCTTGGAGCGCACGACGAAGGAGCCGAACGAGGACAGTTTCACCGTCTCGCCCGAGGATAGGCATGTGCAGATCTCGGCAAGCACCGTCTCGACCAGCGCGGCCGATTCGGCCCGTGACAGACCGACCTGCTGGTAGACGGCCTCGCTCAAATCTGCGCGTGTGACCGTCTTGCCCGCCATCCGCTCCCCCTTCCGGCCGAGTTGCTCGACATCCCTGCCATCCTTCTCAGGACGTACGGATGCAGCCTCCGCTCAAATGCCGTGCGGGTTCCCCGACAAAGGATCCCGCCGTGTATCTCTATGATCGAACACGCTAATCGGCTGAGGGGCGACGGTCAACAGAACCTTACGGTTGACAGGAGGCTAGGCTCGTTCCGACGCTCATCGCCTACCAGCGGATGAGCGCGGCGCCCCAGGTGAACCCGCCGCCGATCGCCTCGATCATCACGAGGTCGCCCTCGCGGATGCGCCCGTCGCGGCGGGCGGCGTCCAGCGCCAGGGGAATCGAGGCGGCCGAGGTGTTGCCGTGCCGATCGACGGTGAGCACCACCTTCTCGCGGGCGATGCCGAGCTTGTCGGCCGAGGCCTCGATGATCCGGCGGTTGGCCTGGTGCGGCACGAACCACGCGAGGTCGTCGGCGGTGGTGCCGGAGGCGCGGAAGGCGTCCTCGATCACGTCGGTCACCGAGCCGACCGCGAAGCGGAACACCTCGCGGCCCTCCATGCGCAGCTTGCCGGTGGTGCCGGTCGAGCCGGGCCCGCCATCGACGTAGAGCTTGGCCCGGTGGCGCCCGTCCGAGCGCAGGCAGCTCGAGAGCACGCCGCGGTCGGCACTTGTGCCCTCGCCCTCGCGAGCCTCCAGCACGATGGCCCCGGCACCGTCTCCGAACAGCACACAGGTGGTGCGGTCCTCCCAGTCGAGCAGCCGCGAGAAGGTCTCGGCGCCGATGACGAGGGCGCGCTTGGCGCCGCCCGTCGTCAGGAAGCGGTCGGCGGTGGCCACCGCGTAGACGAAGCCGGCACAGACCGCCTGGAGGTCGAAGGCAAAGCCGCCCTCGATCCCGAGCGCCGCCTGGATCTGGGTGGCGGAGGAGGGGAAGGTGTGGTCGGGCGTCGAGGTCGCGCAGATCACGAGATCGATGTCGGCGGGCGAGAGCCCGGCATCGTCGAGGGCCGCCATCGCCGCGCGGGTGCCGAGCACCGAGGTCGTCTCGTCGGCGCGCGCGATGTGGCGCTGGCGGATGCCGGTGCGCTGGACGATCCACTCGTCGGAGGTTTCGATCCCGCGTTCGGCGAGATCTGTGTTCGTGACGACGGTCTCGGGCAGATACGCCCCGCAGCCGACCACGACGGAGCGCGCATGCGCCATCAGATCCGTCCCTTTCTCACTTCTGTGCCCGGCTTACTTCTCGATCAAGCCGGTTTCGAGCCCGGCGGCGACCGCCGGCGTCTGCTCCAGCATATCCCGGATCGTCCGCATCAGGTCGTAGCGCGCCATGTCGTAGGCAAGATCGACGGCGGCCGCGAAGCCCTGAGCGTTCTCCGAGCCGTGGCTCTTGATGACGATACCCTCCAACCCGAGGAACACGCCGCCATTGGCCCGGCTCGGGTTCATCTTCTCGCGCAGGGCCGCGAAGGCTTGGCGCGCGAACAGGTAGCCGATCTTGGCCGAGAGGGTCCGCCCCATCGCCGCCTTGAGATAGGAGGCGATCTGCTTGGCCGTGCCCTCGGCCGTCTTGAGGGCGATATTGCCGGTAAATCCTTCCGTCACCACGACATCCGTGGTGCCGCGGCCGAGATCGGTGCCCTCGACGAAGCCGTGATACGTAAAATTGGGCAGCTCCGACTCGCGCAGGAGGCGGGCAGCCTCCTTCACGGCCTCGTTGCCCTTCATCTCCTCGGTGCCGACATTGAGCAGGCCGACCGTCGGGCGCTCGACGTCGAGGACGATCCGGGCCATGGCCGAGCCCATCACCGCCATCTCGACGAGATGCTCGGCATCGGTGCCGATGGTGGCGCCGACATCGAGCACCACGCTCTCGCCGCGCACGGTCGGCCACAGGCAGGCGATGGCCGGGCGCTCGATACCGGCCATGGTCTTGAGGCAGATCTTCGACATCGCCATCAAGGCGCCGGTGTTGCCGGCCGAGACCGCGGCCTGGGCCTCGCCGTCGCGCACCGCCTGGATCGCCCGCCACATCGAGGACTTGCCCCGGCCCTGGCGCACCGCCTGGCTCGGCTTGTCGTCCATGGCGATCGAGACGGTGGTGTGGCGGATCTCGACGGCGCCCTTCAGGCGCGGCTCGGCGTCGACGAGGGGGCGCACCACCGCCTCGTCACCGAACAGGATGAAGTGAAGCTCGGGGTGCCGCTCACGGGCGATGGCCGCACCGGGCACGACGGTCGTGGGGCCGTGATCGCCGCCCATGGCGTCGAGCGAGATGCAAACGCGGTTCGACATGGTTCCTTCGGGGCGCCGCGGGGTAAGCCGGCGGGCAGCGAGCGTGAAGGGGCATCACAGGCCCCGGAATCGGCGGCGCAAAATAGCGGCAGCGCCCCGCCGGGCAAACAAAAACTCACCCATCGTCGTGATCAGGCCCGCCGGAGGTCTGGCGGGCCCACCCATCAACCCTTGTCCCCACCGAGCTTGGCCCGCAAAGCCGCCAGATCGGAGAACGGCAGCGGGTCCTCGCCGACCGTGACCGCATCGAAGGCGACGCCTGGCTTGCGCGGGTAGGGATCGAGGCCGAGCGCGAGGAATTCCGCGGTCAGCACGCCGAAATCGACGCGTCCGTTCACGATCGGATCGGGGAGATCGACATCCTCGGCGTCGGTGCCCTCCAGGATGTCGGCATTGGTGAAGTCGACCTCGACGGGTTCGGAGACCTTCGCCTCGAAGGGCTCGAGCGTCACGGTGCAGATCTGGGTCACCACGGCCTCGACCCGGCCCTCGGCGTGCAGCCGGGTCAACGAACCGCTCAAGGTGAAGCGGCCGACGAGGTCGCGGATGGCGGGGACCTTGAAGTCGCGGGCCAGGGCCTCGCACTCGGCCGGATTCGCCTCGACGACGATCTCGGCGCGGTCCTTGGGCAGGCGCTCGACGTTGACGGAGCGGGAGAGCGGCCCCGCGGGCTTCGGCGTCATCGATGGTCTCCTGAATTCTCTGTCGCGGCCGCGCCGACCGGCTCGGGGAAGCGCGGCCCCTCGCCGAGCAGGCCGTCGAGATCTTGGCCCCCCAGCGCGGCGGCGGCGGCCTCGACATAGGATGCCAGCGGCCCGGCGGCCTCGGGTTCGACGCCGTCGAGGACGTTGCGGGCGAGTGTTTCGGCCAACCCGGCCCGGTCGCCCGCATCGAGCGCGGTGCCGTAGGATCCGGCCCGGGCATAGAACGAGGCACCGAGCTTCTTGATGCGCTTGGGCACGCCCATGTCGCCGATGCCGAGTTCGCGCAGCGAAGCGTCGAGCTGCATGAAGACGGAATCGACCAGATCCTGCGCCACATCAGCCGCCGGCGGCGGCAACTGGCCGAGGCGGCGCAGCACGAGGATCACGTGCAGGCTCAACGCCTCGAACCGGCCCTCCACGGTGTCGGGCACGCCGAGCGCCGTATAGAGGCCGGGCCGGCGCGCGGCCTCGCCGATCGTCCGATGCAGCGATTGGATCGTCCGCCGCCGCCGGTCGGCGCGGCGGAATAAGCCCGCGATCATACGTTCCACCGGATGTGCCGACGCTGTGGCCAAGCTTGCCTTGTCAAAGCCATAACCCCGCGGTACGGCAACCGCGGACCAGGGTGCAAGTCCGAAGACGCGCGAGTTGAAACGCGCCGCGGATGAAGACCCTTTTGGCTGGAAATCAGGGGGGCCGATGTCGCGCCGTCTCGTCTCGTCGCTTGCCCGCGCGGCCGTTCTCGGCTCCGTCGCGATCGGCGTATCAGGCTGCATCGGCCGAGGATATCCGCCACGGCTATCAGATCGATCAGGCGGCTCTGGCCACGGTGAAGCCGGGCATGGGTGCCGAACAGGTGCTGCAGATCCTCGGCACCCCGTCCACCGTCTCCACGGTCGGCAACAAGTCCTGGTACTACATCAGCCAGAACACCCGCCGCACGGTGATGTTCCTGGGCGAGCAGATCGAGGACCAGAAGGTCACGGCGGTCTACTTCAACCAGGGCATGAAGGTAGAGCGCGTCGCACTCTACGGCCTGCAGGACGGGCGCGTGTTCGACTTCATCGAGCGCACGACGCCGGCCAGCGGCTCCGACCGCGCCTTCATCAGCCAGCTCTTCCGCGGCCTGACCCGCTACGAGCCGTTCGGCAGCGGCGCCGGCGCCTCGGTCGTCCCCGGCGCCCGCGCCGGTCAGTAAGAGCGTCCGGGCGGGCCCACCAGGGCCCGCGCCACCGCACCCGGCTCGGCGAACAAGAAGGCCGGACGCGTACCGGCCAGGGCCTCGGGACTGTTGTAGCCCCAGGCCACCGCGGCGAAGCCGCATCGAGCCTGCGCCGCCGCGTCCGCGTCGCGGATCTCGTCTCCCACCGCCAGCATGGCAGCCGGTTCGACGCTCGCTGCCCGCGCGACCGCGCGCAGGTGGCGCGCCTTGCCGAACAGCGAAGCACCGCAGGCATAGTGCCGGATGAATCCGGCCGACGCGCCGAGAGCACAGCGGACGTTCGCCTCGCTGTTGGAACTCACGACAGCCAGTGTGAGCCCCGCCGCATTGAGCCCCGCGAGCATCTCCGGAATGCCGGAAAACAGCCGCAGCTGAGGAGCGTCGCGGGTCGCGAGCGCCCGCATGTGACGAGCGATCAGCGGGACCTTCCAGGCGGGAATGCCGAGATCCTTCAGGATCGCCAGGGCGCTCAAGCCCCGTAGCCGTTCGGTCTCGCCCGCCTCGACGCGACGGAAGCGGTAGCGCGCCGCCACGTCGTTGAGATTGGCGCAGAACCAGGGAAAGCTGTCGGCGAGCGTGCCGTCGAAGTCGAAGGCGACGAGGCGGTAGGGAGCGACCGACGCGGCGTCCTCCGGGGTCATGACGCTCACGGGATCGGGCCTCCAACATGGCGGAAGGCGGCCCCGCTTGCGCGAGGCCGCCTCCTGCATTCGATCGCTCAGTGCAGCCAGAGGCCGATTCCCGTCTTACGCCGCCTTCTGCGTCAGCGCCGGGTAATCGACGTAGCCTTCCGGCCCCTGGCTGTACCAGGTCTTCATGTCGTCCTTGGCGAAGGGCAGGCCCTTGGCGATGCGGTCGACCAGATCGGGGTTCGCGATGTAGGGCCGGCCGAAGGCGATGGCATCCGCCTCGCCCGAGGCCACCGCTTGCTTGGCGCGCTCACCGTCATAGTCGCAGTTCAGGATGACCGGACCGCCGAAGCGCTCCTTGATGACGGGCGCCACCGGCGCCACCGTCGCCTTGCCGAACGTGCCGTCCGGACCCGGCTCGCGCATCTCGATGAAGGCGAGGCCGACGCGCTCCATCATCTCGGCAGCAAGCCCGAAGACCTCGTGCGGGTTGGAATCGTCCACGCCCTGGATCGGGCCGTTGGGCGAGAAGCGGATGCCGGTGCGGTCCGCGCCGACCACGCCGGCCACCGCCTGCGCCACCTTGGTCACCAGCCGAACCCGGTTCTCGACCGAGCCGCCGTAGCGGTCGCTGCGCTTGTTGCTGCCGTCGCGGATGAACTCGTCGAGCAGGTAGCCATTCGCCGCGTGGATCTGCACGCCGTCGAAGCCCGCCGCGACGGCGTTGCGCGCGGCCCGCTCGTAATCGGCGATGAGCCGCGGGATCTCGTCCTCGCGCAGGGCCCGCGCCTGGCTGTAGGGCTTTTTGCCGTCATAGGTGTGCGCCTCGTCTGGTGCCGTGGCGACCGAGGGGGCGACCGGCGGCTCGCCGCCGAGGAAGTCGGAATGGACGAGGTAGCCCATGTGCCAGAGCTGGCAAACGATGCGCCCGCCCGCCTCGTGCACGGCCTTCACCACCGGCTTCCAGGCCTCCGTCTGCTCATCGGACCAGATGCCCGGCGCGTAGGGCCAGCCGAGCCCTTCCTGGCTGATGCCCGTGGCCTCGGAGATGATGAGGCCGGCCGTCGCGCGCTGAGCGTAATACTCGGCCATCACCGGCGTCGGAACGTGGGTCCGGGTCGCGCGGGCGCGGGTCAGCGGGGCCATGAGAATTCGGTTCGGCAGCTTCAACGCGCCGAGCGTGATCGGGTCAAAGATTGAGGGCATTCGATACTCTGTCGGGAGGGAGCGGCTCTCGAAAACGCTGCGCTGCAGGTGCCGAAGCCGCCTTCGGGTGGGCTGAACCTTGTATCTGCCCGACCGGTTCGCCAGTGCGCTGGCGCACCTGCGCTGCGGCGCACAAGCCAACGTTACCCTTCCGTGAGTGCCTTCTCGTAGCACCACGCCTCCATGCCGTCCTCGTAGTAGTCCGGCTTCGTCCCGGTTCGCGCATAGCCGCCCCGCTCGTAGAGCCGGATGCCACCGCCGTTGTCGGCCCGCACCTCCAGGCGCAGCCGCTCGCAGCCATGGGCGCGGGCATCGGCCTCCGCGGCCTGCAGAAGCTTGCGCCCGAGCCCGAGGCCGGCGCGGGCGGGCGCGACGGCGAGCGACGAGAGCCGGGCGACGCGGCTGGTGCGCCGCCGCTCCGTCGTGGCCGCCCCGACGAGGATCTCGACCTCACCGCCCTCCGCCGGCTCGCGCGCGACGGCGACGAGGAGGGTCATGCTGACCGAGCGGATCGCGTGGCGGATCGCCCGCCGCTCGGCTCGGTCGGTGGTGAAGGCGGCGTGTTCGAGCGAGACGAGCGCGTCGAGATCGGCGAGCCGGGCCGGCCGGATCTCCACCGGCACGCGGGCGGCGACGCGCTCGCTGCGAGTGCTCACGCGACGCTCCAGGGATAGGACCATGTCTCGGTCAGGGCCTGATCGTCCTTCTTCAGATAGGCCCGCAATTCGGTCGCGCCCGGCCCGTCGAGCTGCACGTCGAGGGCGACGCGGAAACCGCCGACATGCGGATTCGGCACGATCGAGGTCGCGGTGATCCGTCCGTTGCTGGCGCTGGCGACGACTTCGGGCGGCACCGGATCGCCGAGACGCTTGTCCAGCTCGCCATCACCGAAATCGATCAGGAAGCGCCGGTTGCGCAGGGCGGCTGCATCCGCGGCCCGGCGCGCGGCGCCGCTCGCGGCGGGCTCGGCGATGAAGGTGTTCATCACCTTGCCGTTCGGGTGAAGATCCTCGGCCGCGAGCGCCCGGATCGTATAGGCGAGCCGCGCCGGCCGTCCCGCCGGATAAGGCTGTTTCGGGCGCCAGAAGGCGACGACGTTGTCGGCGGTCTCGTTATCGGTCGGCAGTTCCATCAGCACGACGCTGCCCTCGCCCCACGAGCCCTCCGGCTCGACGAAGTAGCCAGGGCGGCGCTCGTAGCCGGCTTCGAGATCCTGATAGCTGCCAAAGTCGCGGTCGCGCTGCATCAGCCCGAAACCCTTCGGGTCGCGGTCGAGGAAGGTCGAGATCCGCCGGCTTTGCGGGTTGTCGAGCGGTCGCCACAGCCACTCGCCGGAGCCGGTGGCGAGTTGGAGCCCGTCCGAATCGTGCAATTCCGGCCGGTAATCGTCGCTGTGGCCGCGATCGGTCTCGCTGATGAAGAACATCGAGGTCAGCGGGGCGATGCCGACGGAGGCTAGGTCCTGCCGCGGATAGAGCGTCGCGCTCACCCGCACCCCCGTGGTGCGGCCCGGCTCAACTGTGAAGCGGTAGGCACCGGCCACGGACGGGCTGTCGAGCAGGGCGTGGATCGTCAGGGCCTTCGCATCCGCCGACGGCACCTCGATGTAGAACGCGCGGAAGAACGGAAACTCCTCCTTCTCGCCATCCGAACCGATCGCGAGGGCGCGGGCGGAGAGGCCGTAGAGCTGGTCCTGGCCGAGGAAGCGGAAATAGCTGGCGCCGGCGAAGACGATCAGTTCGTCGAGGCGGTCGGGCCGGTTGAGCGGTGCGTGGATGCGGATGCCGGCAAAGTTCAGGTCGCTCGGCAGCGTCCCGTCGATCCGCGTCCGGCCGAAATCGAACAGGGCCGGATCGTATGGGATCGGCGTGCTGATCCCATTGCGCACGAGGCTCACGGAGACCGGGCGCGGATAGAGAAAGCCGCGGTGGAACAATTGAAGCCGGAACGGCCCGCCGGCCTCGCCGAGAAACGCATGGTCCTTCCGGAAGCGGATGTCGCGGTAGGCGTCGTAATCGAGGCCTGCGAGCGGCGCCGGCAGCGGCGGGAAACGGCCGTCGAACGGCTGCGCCGCGAGCGCCTGCGCCTGACGCTCGACCATGCCGGGCTCGAAGGGAGGGCTTCTCGCATCGTCTTCAGCGGAAGCCGGCAGGGCCGCGGCGAGGCCGGCGGCAGCCAGCCCCGACATCACGCCCCGGCGCGAGGGCGCGCCTGTCGGCACGGCCTGCTCGGCATGGCCGTTGGGGGCGTGAGGGCCTTTGGCGCGGATCATGATCCCATCCCGAAATGCCACGGTTCAATGGCCGCTTCGGTCGGGCTTGGGAAGGGGCCGGCCGAGCTCGTGCGATGCGGAGCTGCGTCTTTCGCGCAACAATCGCGCGCCGCGCCGAACTCTCGACCGATCCGGCCGGAAATCGGGGGGTAGCGGAACCGTTTTTCCCTTGTGGTCGAGAGCCCCCGGCCGTATATGGCGCCTGCCCAATTTCGCACGTGCCTGTGGCCGCGTGTCGGTTGGTGGGCATCCGGTCAACTGCCGGACAGCCGCCAGGGGTCTTAAAGGATCGATGGTCGTAAAGGGTGGATCCCTACGGCCGGCATCCGGGTGGCGACACCAGACCCTAACAACAACCGGCAGCCGGAGGCGAAACCGGCGAACCCCGCTCTCCACGGGGGACGCAGCTTAAAGCAACGACGAACGGGCTTTTTTGGTCTCGTCGGCCCTTCCAAAGGCCGACACCGAAGAGGCTTGTTTATCCTTGCCCGGCGTGCGGTTGGGGTTCCCCCATCCAATCCACGGCAGCTTCCGGGGTGCTTCTCGCGCCCGCTGACCGTTCCGCGTCTCCAAAGCGCGAAGCGGAAGCGACGCATCGCCCCCTGACGCCGACGGTCCTTCCGGGACCGTCACGATTCGATCTCGCGCCCTCGACGGCGCCTCGAACCTGTGGTGGGGACGACCAATGACCGATCGCATCCGCGATTACCTGCGCGCGCGCCGCGACCTCGGCCAGGACGAGGGCCCGGTGATGGTCCTCGACCTCGATGTCGTGCGCGACAACTACACCGCCTTCGCCCGCGCGCTGCCCGACACCCGCGTGTTCTACGCCGTGAAGGCGAACCCGGCCGCGGAAGTGCTGCGCCTGCTCGCCGAGATGGGCTCCTGCTTCGACACGGCTTCCGTGGCCGAGATCGAGATGGCGCTCGCCGCCGGCGCCACCGCCGACCGCGTCTCCTTCGGCAACACCATCAAGAAGGAGCGCGACGTCGTCCGCGCGCTCAAGCTCGGCATCCGGCTGTTCGCCGTCGATTGCCAGGCCGAGGTCGAGAAGATCGTTCGCGCGAGCGAGGCGGCCGGCATCGCGTCCGGTGACGTGCAGGTGTTCTGCCGCATCCTCTGCGACGGCGCCGGTGCGGATTGGCCGTTGTCGCGCAAGTTCGGCTGCGAGCCGGAGATGGCGGTGAACGTGCTGGAGCACGCCCACCGGCACGGCCTCAATGCCTACGGCGTCTCGTTCCATGTCGGTTCGCAGCAGGCCAACACGGAAGCCTGGGACGGGGCGCTCGCCTCCGCCTCCGAGATCTTCCGTGAATGCGCTCTGCGCGGCATCGGCCTGTCGATGGTCAACCTCGGCGGCGGCTTCCCGACCAAGTACCTCAAGCAGGTGCCGGGCGTGGAAACCTACGGCGACGCGATCTTCCGCGCGCTCACCAAGCATTTCGGCAACCGCATCCCGGAGACGATCATCGAGCCGGGCCGCGGCATGGTCGGCAATGCCGGCCTGATCGAGGCCGAGGTCGTGCTCGTCTCCAAGAAGTCGGAGGCCGAGGACGAGGTGCGCTGGGTCTATCTCGACATCGGCAAGTTCGGTGGGCTGGCCGAGACCATGGACGAGTCGATCCGCTACGCGATCCGCACCGACCACGACGAGGACCGCATGGCGCCCTGCGTCGTCGCCGGCCCGACCTGCGATTCGGTCGACGTGCTCTACGAGAAGAACCACTACCCGCTGCCGGTCTCCCTCTCGATCGGCGACAAGGTGTGGATCGAGGGCGCGGGCGCCTACACCACGACCTACGCGGCGGTCGCCTTCAACGGCTTCCCCCCCCTCGCGCAGATCGTGATCTGATCCGCAATCCGGTCCCGCTCCGGCGGGACCGGCCCCGGTCAGGCTTCATTCACGCCTCTTCCGTCAGAAGTGCCGCGCGTCTCACGAGACGCGCATGTCGTTGTGTCCCGGACGGCCCGCCTCGGCGGGTGCGAGGGCTGTTTCCCCCCGCTTCTCAGCGACCTGGGAGGGTACGGCCGTGATCCAGATCCGCAATGAAACCGCCTCCGATGTCGTGGCCCGCGAGCACCTGCTCGACGCCTGCTTCGGCCCCGGCCGCTTCCTGAAGACCTCGCAGCGCCTGCGCGAGGGCCGCCTTCCAGCGCGCGGCCTCGCCCTCTCGGCTGTGCGGGGCGAAAAACTCGTCGGCACCGTGCGGCTGTGGGATGTCGAGACCGGCTGCGGCCGGCCGGCCCTGCTGCTCGGCCCGCTCGCGGTCGATCCGGAGGTTCAGGGCGCCGGCCTCGGCGGAACGCTGATGCGGGCCGCGCTCGCCGAAGCGGCGGCGTTCGGCCACGGCGCCGTGCTGCTGGTGGGGGATGCGCCCTATTATGCCCGCTTCGGCTTCGCCCCGGAGAAGGCAGCAGGGCTCTACATGCCCGGTCCGTTCGAGCGCGAGCGCTTCCTCGGACTGGAACTGGCGGCCCATGCGCTCGCGGGCGCAGAGGGCGTGCTGCGCGCGACCGGCGCGTTCGAGCGGCTGCCGGAGGTCGCGGCCGAGGCCACCGCGGTCGTGGCACGACGACACGCCGCCTGAGGCGAGGCCGGGCTGCAGCGCCCGCTTCCCGTCATGGGATTAAGTGCGAAACAGGGCCCGTCGACCCGCAGGAGCGGCGGCGGACCCTGATCCGGTCGATGGTGGTCGTCATGGAATAGACCGGGAGCACCGGCACGGATCACCGGCTCAGCGGTGATAGGGCCAAGCGGTCGCGGAGAAGGACAGGCGGCTGGCACCCTCGTGGAAGGCGCGGGCCTGGCCGGCGGCCGTACGTCCGGCGCGGACGAGGGCGGCGAGGAGTGTGATGATGCCCGGATCGCGATCGATCGTCTCGATTTCGGGATGGATGGACGGTGCGGTGAGGACGGTCAGCATGGTGCGGTTTCCTTGTGCGTGCTGTCGGCCCTTGAGCGTCACTCCCTTGTTGCAGTGCAGCATAGACAGACTTTTCGGCACACGCCTCCGACGCCATCCGAGCCCAGACCTGCACTCACCTCATAGCTGAAAACCTGGAATCTTCACGGTTCCGCAACATCCAAGCGGACCGACCGGTTGACCGGCAGACGCCGAACCGTCATCCGCTCGTCACTTCCAAGCATCAATCACGCCGCTCTCAAGCAACGAGCAGCCCGACAGGAGTGTCCGCGCATGTCCGATGGCCCGAAGAAGGATTGGCCCGTCCACGGTCGCATCACCGGCCCGATCGTGATGATCGGTTTCGGCTCGATCGGCCGGGGCACCCTGCCCCTCATCGAGCGCCATTTCGAGTACGACAAGGGCCGCTTCACGGTCATCGATCCCGTCGACACCCATAAAGATCTCGCCGACAAGCACGGCCTGCGCTTCGAGAAGGTCGCGCTCACCAAGGAGAACTACCGCGACGTCCTCACCCCGCTCCTCACCGAGGGCGGCGGCCAGGGCTTCTGCGTGAACCTCTCGGTCGACACCTCCTCGCGCGACATCCTCGAACTCTGCCGCGAACTCGGTGCGCTCTACATCGACACGGTCGCCGAGCCGTGGACCGGCTTCTACTTCGACAAGGACCTGAGCCAGGCCGACCGCACCAACTACGCGCTGCGCGAGAACATCCTCGCCGCCCGCCGCGCCGCGCCCGGCGGCACGACCGCCGTCTCCTGCTGCGGTGCAAACCCCGGCATGGTCTCGTGGTTCGTCAAGCAGGCGCTGCTCAACGTCGCCAAGGACACCGGCTCCTCGACCCCTGAGCCGAAGACCCGCGAGGAATGGGCCGCGCTCATGCGCGAACTCGGCGTCAAGGGCATCCACATCGCCGAACGCGACACCCAGCGGGCCAAGAACCCCAAGCCCCAGGGCGTGTTCGTCAACACCTGGTCGGTCGAGGGCTTCGTCTCCGAGGGCAACCAGCCGGCCGAGCTCGGCTGGGGCACGCACGAGACCTGGAAGCCCGCCAATGCCCAGGAGCAGACCAAGGGCTCGCGCTGCGCGATCTTCCTGCTCCAGCCCGGCGCCGACACCCGCGTGCGCTCCTGGACGCCGACCGCGCAGGCGCAGTTCGGCTTCCTCGTGACTCACAACGAGGCGATCTCGATCGCGGACTACTACACGGTCCGCGAGGGTAACGAGGCGGTCTACCGTCCGACCTGCCACTACGCCTACCACCCGGCCAACGACGCCGTGCTCTCGCTGCACGAGATGTGGGGCAATGCCGGCAAGGTGCAGGAGCACCAGCACATCCTCGACGAGAACGAGATCGTCGACGGCATCGACGAGCTCGGCGTCCTCCTCTACGGCCACAAGAAGAACGCCTACTGGTACGGCTCGCAGCTCTCCATCGAGGAGACCCGGCGGATCGCCCCCTACCAGAACGCGACCGGCCTTCAGGTGACGAGCGCCGTGCTCGCCGGCATGGTCTGGGCGCTGGAGAACCCGGAGGCCGGCATCGTCGAGGCCGACGAGATCGACTTCCGCCGCTGCCTGGAAGTGCAGACGCCGTATCTCGGCCCGGTCGTGGGCGTGTACACTGACTGGACCCCGCTCACCGACCGTCCGGGCCTGTTCCCGGAGGACATCGACCCGAGCGACCCCTGGCAGTTCCGCAACGTGCTCGTGCACGGCTGAAGCCCCGCCATAGAACGCTCTTCGGGGCCGCCCTGTCCGGGGCGGCCCTTTTTTGTTACGGTTCGGGCCTTCGCACAGGAGGCTGAGCGATGGCTGTCGGCCCGCCGCGCGATACCCGCATGCGGGTCGCCGAGTATCAGGAATGGGTCGTCAGCCGCCCCGATCACGAGCGCTGGGAACTGATCGACGGCGTCCCCGTGTTGATGGCGCCCTCCAAGGACCGCCACCAAAGAATTGTCTACAACCTCCTGAGAGCACTCGGCGATCTCGCCGATGCAAGGGGATGCTGGGCCGTTCCAGGTCTCGGAATCCTGAGCGAAGCGTTCGATGATTATGCGCCCATCCCGGACGCCGTCGTCCGATGCGGCGCCGAATTGCCCGACGGCTATGCCGACGATCCGCTCCTGATCGTAGAAGTCCTCTCCCCCTCCACCCTCGTGCTGGACCGTGGCCGCAAGACCGAGTTCTATCAGTCCGTTCCCTCGCTCGCCGTACTCCTGCTCGTGCATCAGGACGAAGCGCGGGTGGAGGTCTGGCGCCGGGCGCCGGACTGGACGGTTGAAGTCGCCGGGCCCGGCGCGGTCATCGACCTGCCCGAACTCGGCGGCGTACTGTCCGTCGCGGAGGTCTATGCGCGCCTGACCTTCTGACCCCGCGCCGCAGGCCGCTTGCTTGGCTCCGGGGCGGTGCTAGCATCGCCTTCGTTTTCGGAGGTCTCACGATGGCGCTCGCCCTTCGGCGCGACCCCGGCATGCGGGTGGCGGAGTATCAGGCTTGGGTCGCCGACCTTCCGGACGAGGAGCGCTGGGAGCTGATCGACGGCGAGCCGGTGTCGATGGCGCCGCAGAGCGAGCGGCATCAGCAAATTGTATTGAACTTGGCGCGGCGGCTCTCCGACATGACCCGCGACCGCGGTTGCCGCGCGATTCCCGGCATCGCTGTGCTGAGCGACAGCATGGACACCTTCGCACCGATCCCCGACGTGGTGGTGCGCTGCGGACCACCGCTGAGGGACGGCTATGCCCGCGATCCCGTCCTCGTCGCGGAGGTGCTCTCGCCCTCGACCATGAGCCGGGATCGCGGCCGCAAGACCGATTTTTACCGGAGCATCGCCTCGCTCAAACTGTTCCTGATCGCCTATCAGGACGAGCCGCGCGTCGAGGTGTGGCGCCGTGAGCCCGAGGGCGGCTGGGCGTTCGAGGCCCACGGCCTCGGCGACGCGATCGACCTGCCAGAACTCGGCGGCCACTTGGCCGTTGCAGAGATCTATGACGACATCGCTTTCTAGACGACGAACCCGCGCGGGACCGGCCTTGCCCCATTTCGAAGACTTCTACGCCAACAAGCTGCGCGGCTCGCTCGGGGTCACCGATGCGGAATCGGTGCTCGATCTGCGCGGGGCCAACCGCCCGACCGCGGAGGCCTCGCTGACCGACATGCTGGAGCGCAGCCGCTTCGCCAAGGGCAAGACCGTGGCGATCCGCCTCGATCCACCGCCGGAGGGCGGGGGCGAGACCCTGTTCCAGCCGATCGGGCGCCAACTCCTCGATGCCAAGCGGCGCGGCTGGATCGAGCGGCTGCAGACCCTGCCCGCGGGCGACGGGCTCGGCTTCTACGTGGCGCTGGCCGGCAAGCCCGACCGCGAGCGCGACTGAACCGCCATGGCTTGGAGTCGGAACGACAACGCGTTGGAGCACCTCGCTCGCTTCGGTTACGGCGCGCGCGGCTTCGTCTACTGCGTCGTGGGAGCGCTCGCCGTGCTCGCCGCCCTCGGGCAGGGCGGATCGGCCGGCGACAGCAAGAGCGCGATCCGCGCGGTGCTCGGTGGCCCGTTCGGCGCCGTCATCGTCGGACTGATCGCGTTGGGCCTCGCGGGCTTCGCGCTGTGGCGCCTTTTCGAGGGCGCGACCGACGCGGATCGGCGCGGGCACTCGCCAAAGGCTTTGGCCGTGCGCGGCGCCCACCTGATCAGCGCCGTGATCTATGCCGGCCTCAGCCTCACCGCGGCCCGCCTCGCCTTCGGCATCGGCCGCGCCTCGGCCGGCGGCGATGGGGTGCAGGACTGGACCAAATGGCTGCTCAACCAGCCCCTCGGCCCCTGGCTCGTCGGGATCGTCGGGCTCGGCATCGTCGCCGCCGGGATCGGCTACGCCGCCAAGGCCTGGAAGGGCAACGTCACCGAACGGCTCTCCCTTCCCGCCGGCTCGGAGGCCTGGATCGACCGGCTCGGCCGGTTCGGCTACGCGGCGCGGGGGCTCGTCTTCCTGATGATCGGCGGCTTCGTCCTCACCGCCGCCTGGACGCAGGCCTCCTCCGACGCCACGGGCCTCTCGGGCGCCTTCTCGGCGCTGAGGGCGCAGCCCTATGGCTGGGTGCTGCTCGCCATCGTCGCCGCCGGCCACTTCGCCTTCGGCGCCTTCGGTCTGATCCAGGCCCGTTACCGCCATATCGACGCCCCGGATCTCGACCAGGGGAATGGAGCGGTCGCCAGGGCGGTCCGCGCGGCGCGTTGACATTCCCCCCGGTCGGCGCCGATACCGCGCTCCGCCTGGAGCATCGGCCTTGTGCCGAAAACCGGTCTCCATTGTTCGGGCCGATGCTCTGACACGAAGCACCATGCAGAAGCGCTCCCTCAAGACGGCGGTGATGGTCGTCCACGATCTCGCCGCGACCGCGGCGGCCGTGGTGCTGACCTTCGTCTTCCGCTTTCAGGACGGGGCGCTGGCCGAGCGCCTGCACGCGCTTCCGCTGCTGCTGCCGCCGTTCCTGGCCTATGCCGGGCTGATCTACGCGTGGTTCCGGCTCTACCGCACCAAGTGGCGCTTCGCCTCGCTGCCCGACCTCGCCGGCATCGTGCGCGCCGCGAGCGTCACCGCGCTGACGCTGCTCGTGCTCGACTACGTGCTGGTCTCCTCGAATCTCTACGGGTTCTACTTCTTCGGCAAGGTCGCCATCGTCCTCTACTGGGTCTTGCAGATCTTCCTGCTCGGCGGGCCGCGGCTGGCCTTCCGCTACCTGAAATACGCCCGCTCCCGGCAGAGCCAGGCCCGAACCGCCACCACGCCGACGCTGCTGCTGGGCCGCGGCACCGATATCGAGATCGTGCTGCGGGCGATCGAATCCGGCTCGGTCAAGCGGCTCTCCCCGAAGGGCATCCTCTCGCCGCGGGCGGACGAGGCGGGCCAGATGATGCGCGGCGTGCCCGTACTCGGCGGGTTTCGCGACCTCGAACAGGTGGTCGCAGACCTCGCTAATCGCGGCCTGCCGGTGCGCCGGCTCGTGGCGACGCCGAGCGCGCTGGCGCCCGAGTCCGAGCCCGACGATCTCATCGCCCGCGCCCGCCGTCTCGGCCTGCCGCTCGCCCGCGTCACCAGCCTCGGCGAGGGGATGCGCGACGCCGAACTCGCGCCGCTGGAGATCGAGGACCTGCTCCTGCGCCCCACCGTCGCCATCGACCGGCCGCGGCTCGAGCGCTTCCTCACCGGCGCCCGCGTCGTCGTCACGGGCGGCGGCGGCTCGATCGGCGCCGAGATCTGCGCCCGGGCGGTCGCCTTCGGCGCCTCGGCGCTGCTCGTCATCGAGAATTCGGAGCCGGCCCTGCATGCCGTCCTCAACGGGCCGGCCCTGCTCCACGCCGAGGCCGCGGTCGAGGGCGCGCTCGCCGATATCCGCGACCGCGAGCGGCTGCACGCGATCCTCCGCGATTTCCGGCCCACTTACGTCTTCCACGCCGCCGCGCTGAAGCAGGTGCCCTATCTCGAGCGGGACTGGGCCGAGGGCATCAAGACCAACGTGTTCGGCTCGATCAACGTCGCCGAGGCGACGGTGGCCGCGGGCGCCCGCGCCTTGGTGATGATCTCCACCGACAAGGCGATCGAGCCGGTCTCGCAGCTCGGCGTCACCAAGCGCTTCGCCGAGATGGTCGCCCAATCCCTCGACGCGGAGCGCTCCGGCCCCGAGGCGACCCGGCTCATCGCCGTGCGCTTCGGCAACGTGCTGGGCTCGGCCGGCTCGGTGGTGCCGGTGTTCAAGGCGCAGATCGCCCGCGGCGGGCCGGTCACGGTGACCCATGCCGAGATGGTGCGCTACTTCATGACCGTGCGCGAGGCCTCCGACCTCGTACTCACCGCCGCCTCCCACGCCGACGCGGAAGGGCGCGGCGATACCGGCGACCAGCGCGCGGCGGTCTACGTGCTGAAGATGGGCCAGCCCGTGCGCATCCGGGATCTCGCCGAGCGGATGATCCGCCTCGCCGGCTTCGAGCCCGGCGAGGATATCGAGATTCAGGTGACCGGCGCGCGGCCGGGCGAGCGGCTCAACGAGATTCTGTTCGCGAAGGAAGAACCGCGCGTGACGCTCGCCGGGATCGAAGGCGTCATGGCGGCCAAGCCGGTCTTCGCCGACCGCGCGGTGCTGGAAGGGTGGATCGCTCGCCTGCGCGAGGCCGTCACGGCGGGCGACCGGGCGGCGGCGGAGGCCGTGTTCGAGGAGGCGATCCCGGATTTCCGCAATCGCGCCGGGGCCGTTCCGAACACCAAGCCCGAGACCATCGCGCCGCCGGCGGCAGCCACCGAGGCGGCGACCGCCTGAGGCCTCGATTCCTTGAAGTTCAGGCCCCTTCGCCGCGGCGGTCGAAGCGGGCGCGGGCCTCCTGAATCTCCGGCAGGTGGGCGAAGGCCCAGGCGCCGAGCGCCTGGATCGGCTCCCGCAGCGAGCGCCCGAGTTCGGTCAGCTCGTAATCGACCCGCGGCGGGATCGTCGGGAAGATCGTGCGCGTCACGAGGCCGTCCCGCTCCAGCCCACGCAGGGTGAAGGTGAGCATCCGCTGCGAGATGCCGCCGATCATCCGCTTCAGCTCGTTGAAGCGCCGCGGACCGTCGCCCAGCATCATGACGACGAGGACGCTCCACTTGTCGCCGATCCGCGCGAGCACCGTGCCGACGAGGCGGCAATCCTGCCCGGAATGCTCGGGCCGCGGCGGTGCGTCGGTTCCCTCGATGTGCCCGGGTTCCAAGAATGTGCCTCCTTGCGCGCGGCTGACGGTGGTTATCTATAGCGCCTCGGTTCATTTCTGATACCGAGGATCAAACATGAAGCTCCTTCACGTCGACAGCAGCATCCTGGGGCCGCATTCCGTCAGCCGGACCGTCTCCGCCGCCATCGTGGACCGCCTGCGGGCGCAGCATCCCGGTCTCGGCGTCATCTACCGCGATCTCGCCGGGACGCCGCTGCCGCACCTCTCGGGCGCGGTCCTCGCCGGAGCGCAGCCCAACGCCACGAATACGCCCGACGTGCAGCACGACGTCGAACTCGGCCGGCAAGTGCTGGAGGAGTTTCTGGCAGCCGACATCGTGGTGATCGGCGCGCCGCTCTACAATTTTACCCTATCGAGCCAGCTCAAAGCCTGGATCGACCGCATCCTCGTGGCGGGCGTCACCTTCCGCTACGGGCCGTCCGGGGCCGAGGGCCTCGCCGGCGGCAAGCGGGTTATCGCCGTCGTCTCGCGCGGCGGCCTCTACGGGCCGGGCACGCCCGCCGCGGCGGCCGAGCACGCGGAGACCTATCTGCGCACGGTGCTCGCCTTCATCGGCATCACCGCGCCGGAGATCATCGTCGCCGAGGGTATCGCCCTGGGCCCGGAGGCCCGCGAGCGGGCTCTGGCTGGCGCCCTCGACGCCGCGGCGGCTCTCAAGGCCGCCTGAGCCCTCAACCGCCCGCCCGTGCCAGCGCCGCGAGCCCGTCCCGCGACGCTTGCGCCGGCCGCCAGCCCAGGGCCTCCAAGCCCTCGGCGCGGGCGACGAGCGAGCCGGACAGCCGGTCGAAGGCAGCCTCGCGGCCGGTGGCGCGGCAGGCGAGGCCGATCAGCGGCACCGGGCAGGGCAGCAGGCCGGGCCCGCGCCCGAGTCCGGCGCGGAGCGCGGCCAGCATCTCGGGCAGCGTCAGCGGGTCGGGATCGGCCACCACCAGCGGACGTCGCAGGGGGCCGGGGGCCTCCAGCGCCGTGGCCACCGCGCCCGCAAGGCTCTCGACCGAAACCAGCGAGCGGCGCCCGGCCAGGCTCGCGAGCGGCAGCGGATAGGGGGTGCGGGCGAGCTTCAGCAGGGCCGCCATGTTGCCCTTCACGCCGGCGCCGTAGACGAGCACCGGGCGCAGGGCGACCCAGTCGAGCCCGGTCTCGGCCAGGGCCTCTTCGGCGGCGAGCTTGGAGCGGCCGTAAGGATCGGTCGGCTCCGGCGCGTCCGCCTCGGAGAGGGGCACCGGGGCGCTCGAACCGGCCTGCGCGCGGATCGACGAGAGGAACACGAAGCGGCCCACCCGCGCCCGCTGCGCGGCGTCGGCGAGCTTGCGCGTCGCCTCGGTGTTGGAGTTGCGAAAATCGTCCTCGGGTGCGCCGGACATGGCGTGGGCGAGCCCGGCGGAATGCACCACCGCATCGACCCCGGTAAGCGCGGCGGCCATGTTCATCGGCCGGGCCAGATCGCCCACCACCGCGCCGCTGGCGCCCTCCGGCACCTCGACGGGACGCCGCAGCAGCACGCGGACCCGGTAGCCCCGCTCCGAGAGCGCCCGCAGCAGGTGGCGTCCGATGAAGCCGGTGGCTCCCGTCAGCGCGATCAGCTTTCCGCTCACCCGTCATCCCCTCACGCGCTGGCGGCCCGCGGCGTCGCGAACCGGCGCAGCAGCCACCCGACCAGCCCCGCCGCGAGGACGAGGCAAGCGAGCGTGACGGCCCGAGACGGCCAAAGCAAGGTCACGCCCGCCAGCGCGGCCAGCGCGACCTGCAGGGCAAAGACCCAGCCGACGGCCTCCCGTACGGAGAACCCGTTGACGGTGGCGACCTGATAATAGTGGCTGCGATGGGCCTGCCAGACGGCCTCCCCCCGCCGCAGGCGCCACAGCAGGGTGAGCGTCGCGTCGGCGATGGGATAGAGCGGCAGGATCAGCGCGGCGGCCAAGCCGCCTTCCAAGCCCTCTTGCAATCCCCCCTGCTCCGCGAGGCGGAACAGCAGCCACGCCACGATCAGCCCGATCGGCAGCGAGCCGACATCGCCCATGAACAGCCGCGCCACCGGCCGGTTGAACGGTGCAAAGCCGAGAAGGCCCCCGAGCAGGGCGCCGGCAACCAGCGTCGGCTCCGGCGCGTAGCGGCCCGCGAGGCCGAGGGCGAACAGGAAGGCGGTGGGCGGCACGAACTCGGCCAGCGTCATCCAGTCGAGCCCGTCCATGAAGTTGACGAGGTTCACGAACCAGAGCCCGGCAAGGATCGCGAAGGCCCGCTCCAGCCAGAGCGGGGCGTCCGGCAGCAGACGGCCCTCGACGGTGAGCACGACGGCGGCGACCGCGCCGGCCTGGATCACGAGTCGGAGCGAGGCTGGCAACGGCCGGATGTCGTCGACGGCGCCGACCACGGCGAGGGCGATCACCGAGAGCGCCAGCACCGGCAGCTCGACGCCCCCGAGCGCGATCCCGGTCGGCACGGCCAGGACGACCGCCGTGATCAGCGCGGCGGCGATGATCGCGATCCCGCCGCCCTGGGGCGTCGGCACCCGGTGGCTGGAGCGGGCATTGGGCCGCGCCAGGGCGTAGCGCCGCAGCAGCGGCTTCAGCAGAACGATCAGGCCGGCGGAGAGCAGCGCCGCCAGCGGGACGGTGAGGAGCGGAGCGAGGGTCATCGGATTGCGAGACGGCGCGCGACGGCTCTCCCCCGCCGAGGAGAGAGGGTTTCCGGGCTGCGTCTTCCGATCCTTCGCATGGTCACCGCTCTACCCGCCCGCATCGGTCCAAGCGAGGCCGCTACAGCCGATCCCAACTTGTTTTGGCCGCAAAGCCACGCGATCCGCGTCGCACGGTCCGCCGAAAGAGCGGTGGGTGGGCCGCGCGTCCCGGCCGGCTTGCCTTGCGGGGGCCGGAAGCCGCCGATACGACTTGGCCGCTCGCCCCCACCGCTCAAGCCGGTTGTCAAGAATCGCCCGTTGCGCACGCTTTCACTGGCCCTTGCCCTGGCCCTCGCGATCCTGGCGGCCGTGGCGGGCTCCCTCGCCGGCCTCATCGGGACCGCCGCCCCCGCCCACGCGGTCGAGGCCGTGCGCGTCACCCTCGACGCGCCGGCCATCGACCTGACGCCGACGATCGAGCGCTACCGCTCGGACGGCGACCTGATCCAGATCTCCACCGCCCCGGGCAAGGACGGGATCGTGCGGCGCATCGCGGTCAAGGCGCGCGAGGCGGGCGCGCGGCCGGACTGGATGGTGTTCGCGCTCACCAACGACACCGACGAGCAGATCGACCGCCTGCTGGTCGCCCCGCATTTCCGCCTCGTCGGCTCCGGGGTGATCTGGCCCGATCTCGGCGGCTCGCGCATCGCCGCGATCACCGCGAGCGAGGGCATCCGGCCCGAGCGCGACGAGAGCCTCGACGCAGACCAGTTCCTGATCACCATCGATCCCGGCACCACGGTGACCTACGTGGCCGAGCTGAAAGGGCCGAACATACCGCAGATCTACCTCTGGGATCAGGACGCCTACCGCAAGAAGACCTCGGGGCTGACGCTCTACAAGGGCATCATCATCGGCATTGCCGGGCTCTTGGCGCTGTTCCTCACCATCATCTTCGTGGTGAAGGGCGCGATCATCTTCCCCGCCGCCGCCGCGCTCTCCTGGGCGGTGCTGGCCTATGCCTGCATCGATTTCGGCTTCCTGCAACGGGTGTTTCCCGTCACCGAACTCGCCGAGCGGATCTACCGCGCCTCAGCCGAGGCCGTGCTCGGCGCGACCCTGCTGGTGTTCCTGTTCGCCTACCTCAACCTGTCGCGCTGGCACGTCCGCTACAGCCACGTCGCCTTCTTCTGGCTGACCTTCCTCGCCGGCCTCGTGGCGCTTGCGGTGTTCGACCCGCCCGTGGCGGCGGGCGTGGCGCGCATCTCCATCGCCGCGGTGGCTGGCGTCGGGCTCCTGCTGATCCTCTATCTCGCCGTGCATAACGGCTACGACCGCGCCATCCTGCTGGTGCCGACTTGGCTGCTGCTGCTGGTCTGGGTGGTGGCGGCGGGCTTTGCCATCACCGGGCAAATCGGCTCCGACCTCGTGCAGCCGGCGCTCATCGGCGGCCTCGTGCTCATCGTTATGCTGATCGGCTTCACGGTGATGCAGCACGCCTTTGCCGGCGGGGGCCTCAGCCACAGCCTCGTCTCGGACACCGAGCGCCGGGCGCTGGCACTGACCGGCGCGGGCGACATCGTGTTCGACTGGGACGTGCCGGGCGACCGTGTCTTCGCCGGCCCCGAGATCGAGGCCCAGCTCGGGCTCAAGCGCGGCGCCCTCGAAGGACCAGCGGCGAACTGGCTCGGCCTGCTCCATCCCTTCGACGTCGAGCGCTACTCGGCCGCCCTCGACACCGTGATCGAGGAGCGGCGCGGGCGCATCACCCACGATTTCCGCCTTCGCTCGGCCGACGGCCCCTACGCGTGGTACCGGCTGAAGGCGCGGCCGGTGATCGGCACCGATGGCGAGGTGATCCGCATCGTCGGCACGATCAGCGACGTGACCGAGGCGAAGACCGCCGAGGAGCGGCTGCTGCACGACGCGGTGCACGACAGCCTCACCGGCCTGCCGAACCGCGAGCTGTTCCACGACCGGCTGGAGGCCGCGCTGGCGATGGCGAGCCAGGATCCGCGCCTCAAGCCCGCGGTGATCGCCCTCGACATCGACCGGTTCAAGGCGATCAACGACGCCATCGGCCTCTCGGCGGGTGACTCGATCCTGCTGACGCTCTCGCGCCGGCTCGGGCGGCTGCTGCGGCCGCAGGACACGCTCGCGCGGGTCGCGGGCGACGAATTCGCGGTGATCCTGCTCTCGGAGCGCGAGCCCGACCGCATCCTCTCGTTCGCCGAGATGATCCGGCGCGCCATCGCCACCCCGGTGACCTATGCCGACCGCGAGGTGTTTCTCACCGTCTCCATCGGCATCGCCTTGCACGAGGCCACGCAAGGCGTGGGCAACCAGGGCAGCGGGCAGACGCGGCGCGAGGAGGTGTTCAAGAACGCCGAGATGGCGATGATCCAGGCCAAGCGCGGCGGCGGCGACCGGATCGAGGTGTTCCGCGCCAACATGCGCCTCGAACGCTCCGACCGGCTGATGCTGGAGGCGGACCTGCGCAAGGCTTTGGAGCGCAACGAGATCAAGGTGCTGTTCCAGCCGATCGTCCGGCTCGAAGACCGCACGGTGGCCGGCTTTGAGACGCTGCTGCGCTGGGACCATCCGAAGCTCGGGCGCATCCCGCCCTCCACCTTCCTGCCCGTGGCGGCAGGAGACCGGCGTCATAGTCCCGCTCGGCAATTTCGCCATCGAGCGCACGGCGCTGGAACTCGCCGCCTGGCAGCGCTCGCTCGACGTCGAACCGCCGATCTTCGCCTCGGTCAACGTCTCCTCGCGCCAGCTCCTGCGCCACGACCTCCTGCACGATGTGAAGACAGTGATCGCCCGCACCGGCGTGCTGCCCGGCTCGCTCAAGCTGGAAATGGCCGAGGGGCTGGTGATGGAGAACCCGGAATACGCCGCCCAGATGCTGACCCGCATCCACGATCTCGGCGCCGGGCTCGTCCTCGACGATTTCGGCACCGGCTACTCGGCGATCTCCTATCTCCAGCGCTTTCCCTTCGACACGATTAAGATCGACCAGAGCTTCGTGCGCCAGATGGGCCAGGGCCGCACCGCCATGCTGCGCTCTGTTCTGCGGATGGGGCAGGAACTCGGTCTGGCCACCATCGCCGAGGGCGCCGAGTCGGAGGAGGATGCGCAGGTGTTGCAGGAGTTCGGCTGCGATTACGCGCAAGGGGCAGCCTTCGGTGAGCCGATGACCGTGCTCCAGGCCCGCCAACTCGTCGGCGCCGCGCCCGAAGCGGCCTGATCCCGCAATGACGCGCAGGTCTCGCGCTTCGGTTTAAACCTCCCTTAACCATGTTGCGGGAAGGTCCATCCAAGTATCCGGGACGCCTCTTCGGCGGACCCGCCGGGTTGAGGATGGACGATGATCGAGGCGACGAGACGCAGGAGCCCGGCCCCCTCTGGCAGCGCGATGCGGCGCCTGATGACGCGGCCCATCCACGCGCATCTCGCCGCCGCGGTGCAGCCGCGGGCGGTCGCCGCCGAGGTTGCGGCCGAACCCGTGACGCAGGCTCCGGCGGACGCCGTGGCGCAGATCGTGGCGGACGCTCCGGTGGAGGCACCCGCCCCCCTGTCCTTCGTGCCCGAAGCGGATGCGGGTGAGGCGGATCTCGCGCGCCTGCGCCTCGAAGTGGCGGTGATGAAGGCCGCACTCGCCGCCGAGCGCCGGGAAAGCGAAGCCCTTCGGACCAGCCTCGGCCTCGCGGACGCGGAAACGCTGAGCGAGGAGGCGCGGGCCGTCCGCGCGCGCTGGGCCGCGCTGGTCGAGCGCCTGATCCACAATCCGCTCTGATCCCTTCAGAACATCTCTCATCCGATCGGAGCGGGTTGCCGCCATGCGTGCTCCCACGAGCGCCCGTTGTTCGCTTGTCGTCAACGGCCAGCCCCTGCGGGTCTCCCCCGGTGATACCTCCCTGGAGACCGCGCTGGCGGACGGGATGATCGGCCCGATGACCGGGCTGCTCGGCCAGGGCCCCGGCCCGGCCTCACGGCGGCTCCCCGTTCGGGCGCGGCGGGCGGAGGCGGTGACGCTGTCCGCGCCCGATCCGGACGCGACGATCCGGCCGGTCAAGACGCCGGTCCGGACGCTGGCGCGCCGCACCGGCAGCATCGACTCCATCACGGCGCTGGCGCCGCGGGTCCTTCAGGTGGTCGCAACCCTGGAGCGCCGGCTTCCTTTCGAGCCGGGCGACCAAGTGGTCATTACGCTCGAAGGCGGGCACCCGGTCACGCTCACGCCGACGCTCGGCGTCGAGGGCGGGGCGGAGTTGAACGAACTCGTCTTCCACCTGCGCGGCGAGAGCGCGGAGGATCTCACCGCCCTGTTCGGCTGCCCGGTCGAGCCCGGCCGTGCAGTGAAGGTGAAGGGTCCGGTCGGCAACGGCACCTATCGGCCCGGCGGCGGTCGCCTCGTGCTGGTGGCGGCAGAGACCGGGTTCGCCGGCATCTGGGCGATCGCCCGCGCCGCGCGCTACATCGAGCCGGCCCGCGAGATCTGCCTCGTGGTCGGCGCGCGCGATCCCCTCGATCTCTACATGCGCCCGTCGCTCGAATGGCTGCGCGCCACCGGCGTCACCCGCATCACGCTGGCCGCCGACCGCCACCGCCAGCGGGGACCCGACGTGCGCCCCGGCCCGCTCACCGCCCATATCCCGAGCCTGCGGACCACCGACGTGGTGCACGCCTCCGGCTGCCCCTCAACTCTCGGCGCGGTGGAGGTCCTGGCCGCGGCGGCGGGGGCGCGGTTCTATCCGATCCCGCTTGAACCGGGGGCGTAGACTCCCTCCGGCATCGGGTTCAGGGCTGCGCTTCCGCCCAGGTTATGACCGCCGAGATATGCCACGCATACACGGCGGCGATGAAGCAGAACATTGCGATCATCCCGATCCAGTACCAAGCCCCGGCTTGGGCTTCGACCTGCTTGATCTTCAGAAAAATCTGGGGAGCAATGACGACGATGATCGCGACCGGTATCCAGAGGCCGATCGTCTTATCGGCGTACCATGTCGGCCGTCCGTTGATGCCCAATTGCATGGGAACTCGGTCGGTTTGAATGCTCGCCGCACAATACAAATTCAGCAGCGACATCGCGGCGATCGTCGCCAGGCACGAGAACCAAGCGAGCCTCGGCAGTTTCAACACCACGACGTCGAGCCCCGGTCACCCTTGAACGGCCCTCACGCTAGGATCGACGGCGCGTCGTTTCAACCCTAGTTTGCATTTTGGGGCGGGCCTACGCAGAGTGAACCCGCTGCGATGTCGGTACTCACTGATAGCGATGTATGCATCGGACTCCCTGCGGGACAACCGACGACACACTCGAAATACGAAGGGCGAGAGGCGTATCCGCGCCTCTCGCCCTTCTGTCTTCATCGGAGGCGGACGGTCAGGCCACCTTCACCCGCCAGATCTCCTCGGCGTATTCCCGCATCGAGCGGTCGGAGGAGAACCACGCCATGCGGGCGGTGTTGAGGATCGCCGTCCGCCACCACTGGGCCGGGCGCTTCCAGGCCGCGTCGATCTCGCGCTGGACGCGCCAGTAATCCTCGAAATCGACCGTGGTCAGGTAGCGGTCGCCGTGGCGCAGCTCGTCCACGAGCGACGCGAAGCGGGCCGGATCGTCCGGCGAGAACGTGCCGTCGGCGATGGCGTCGAGCGCCGCGGCCAGCCGCGGCGAGGCCGCGATCGCCTTGGCGGCGTAGTCCGGCTCCTTCACGCGGGCGAGCACCCCTTCGGCGTCGAGGCCGAAGATGAAGATGTTCTCCCCGCCGACATGATCCTTGATCTCGATATTGGCGCCGTCGAGCGTGCCGACGGTGAGCGCGCCGTTGAGCGCGAGCTTCATGTTGCCCGTGCCCGAGGCTTCCATGCCGGCGGTCGAGATCTGCTCGGAGAGGTCGGCGGCCGGGATGATCACCTCGGCCAGACTCACCGAGTAGTTCGGGAGGAACACCACCTTCAGCCGGTCACCGATCTCGGGATCGGCGTTGACGACCTTGGCGATGTCGCCGGCCAGCTTGATGATGAGCTTGGCCTGGACGTAGCTCGGCGCCGCCTTGCCGGCGAAGATCTTGACCCGCGGCGTCCAATCCTCGTGGGGGGCCTTCTTGATCGCTTGGTAGAGCGCCACCGTCTCGATCAGGTTGAGGAGCTGGCGCTTGTACTCGTGGATGCGCTTGATCTGCACGTCGAACAGCGCCGACGGATCGACGGTGATGCCGGTGCGCTCGGCGATGACCTGGGCGAGGCGCTGTTTGCGGATTGTCCGCATCGCCGCGTAGCGCTGGCGGAACTCCGGATCGTCGGCGAACGGCACCAGCTTTTCGAGCTGCGTCGGATCATCGAGCACGCCCTCGCCCGCCGCCTCGACCGCCAGCGCCGTCAGTTCGGGATTGGCGTTGTGCAGCCAGCGGCGGAAGGTGATGCCGTTGGTCTTGTTGAGGATCTTCTCCGGCTCGATCGTGTGGAGATCCTTGAACACGGTCGTTTTCAAGAGCTCGCTGTGGAGCGCCGAGACGCCGTTGACCCGGCGCGAGCCGTGGAAGGCGAGCGGTCCCATGCGGACGCGCCGACCATTCGACTCGTCGATCAGCGAGACGGCGGAGATGTCGAACGTCCCACCCCGAACGTTCTTGCTCTGCTCCTCGAGGTGCAGCCAGTTGATCAGGTAGATGATCTGCATGTGGCGCGGCAGCAGCCGCTCCATCAGCTCCACCGGCCAGGTCTCCAGCGCCTCGGGCAGCAGGGTGTGGTTGGTGTAGTGCAGGGTGTTGGAGGTGATCTGCCACGCATCCTCCCAGGGGAGGTCGTGATCCTCCATCAGGATGCGCATCAGCTCCGGCACGGCGATGGCCGGGTGGGTGTCGTTGAGCTGGATCGCGGCGTGGTCGGGCAGGGAGCGTAGGGAGCCGCGCTCCGCCACGTGCCGGCGCACGAGATCCTGCAGCGAGGCGGAGGTGAAGAAGAACTCCTGGCGCAGGCGCAGTTCCTGGCCCTCGGCGGAGGAATCGCTCGGGTAGAGCACCCGCGAGATCGCCTCGGCCCGGGCCCGGCCGGCCACGGCGCCGACATGATCGCCGGCATTGAAGCGCGCGAGTTCGACCGGCGCGTCGGCTTCCGCCTTCCACAGGCGCAGGACGTTGACGTGTTTGCCCCGCCACCCGACGATCGGCACGTCGTGGGCCACGGCGTTCACGGTCTCGGCCGGGTGCCAATGGCGGCGGATGTGGTGGTCGCCCTGGCTCGTCATGGTGACGTGGCCGCCGAAGCCGACCTTGTAGGTTGCCTCCGGCCGCGGGAACTCCCACGGATTGCCTTCCGAGAGCCAAGTCTCCGGCGCCTCACGCTGCCATCCGTCTTCCAGTGACTGGCGGAACAGGCCGTGGTCGTAGCGGATGCCGTAGCCGGTCGCGGGGATCGACAGGCTCGCCATGCTCTCCATGAAACAGGCGGCGAGCCGCCCGAGGCCGCCATTGCCGAGCGCCGCATCGGGCTCGGCCCCCTCGACGCCGGCGAAATCGACGCCGAGGTCGAGCAGCGCGGCCTTGGTGGTCTCGACAAGGCCGAGATTGTTCATGGCGTCCGACAGAAGCCGGCCGATCAGGAATTCGAGCGAGAGATAATAGACCCGCTTCTCCGGCACGGTGGCGGCCTGCGCACCGTAGCAGGCGTCGACGATCCGGTCGCGCAGGGCCAGCGCCGTCGCGGCGAACCAGTCGCGCTCGCGGGCGGCCTCGGGCGTCTTGCCGAGCACGTAAAGGAGCTTGGAGCGGATGGCCTCGCGCAACTCCACCACCGCATCACCACCGGCAACGTGAAGGGGCTTAACATAGGTGGCGGCGGCCTTCGCCGTCTTCGCCGATGAAGCGGAAGTGTCCGCTTCGCCGTTCCTGACGAGAACGGACAGAGCTTCGTTCAGCACCTGGGTATCCCCCTTCGTTATAGCCGAGGATGTCGGTCGGACGCGGAGTGTGGCCGCTTCATGCGGCGGCACGATGATCCGCGACGTGGTCTGTCGCCCTGCCCCACCATGGTGTTGCCGGCCGGCGGACTTGTCGAGACACATGCGCGCAAACACATCATTCGCAAGTCGTGTGCCCGCAGGACTGTGTCACTGTAGACACATCGCGAGCACATCGGCCGGCGCCTCGCACGAGAGATGACACCGGCCGCTTGAAGGCTTGCTGAACGGCCCTACCCCACCCTGGAGCGATGCGCACGGCGTCGATGGCAACATCGAGGGAGGTCCGATGGGCGGTCCGGTATCTGGGGCGAACGGCTCCGAAGCGGCGTGGTGGAAGAGCGGGGCAGTCTATCAGATCTATCCCCGCTCGTTCCAGGACACGGACGGCGATGGCGTCGGCGACCTTCGGGGGATCACGGCACGGCTGGATTACCTCGCATGGCTCGGCGTCGATGCGGTGTGGATCTCGCCGTTCTACCGCTCGCCGATGGCCGATTTCGGCTACGACGTGGCCGATTATTGCGCGGTCGATCCGCTGTTCGGCACGCTGGAGGATTTCGACGCGCTGATCGCCGAGGCGCATCGGCGCAAGCTCCGCGTGATCCTCGATTTCGTGCCCAACCACAGCTCGATCGCGCATCCGTGGTTCACGGAGAGCCGGGCGAGCCGCGAGGCACGCAAACGCGACTGGTACATCTGGCGCGATCCGGCCCCTGACGGCGGACCGCCCAACAACTGGCTCTCGAATTTCGGCGGCCCGGCCTGGACCCGTGATCCGGCCACCGGCCAGTACTACTATCACGCCTTCCTGCCCGAGCAGCCGGACCTGAACTGGCGCAACCCCGAAGTGCGAGCGGCGATGCACGACGCCCTGCGCTTCTGGCTGGCGCGCGGCGTGGACGGCTTCCGCGTCGACGTGATCTGGCACCTGATCAAGGACGAGGGATTTCGCGACAATCCGCACAACCCCGATTTTCAGCCGCATCAGGCCGGGATCAACCGCTTCCAGCAGGTCTATTCCTGCGACCGGCCGGAGGTGCTCGACGTTATCGCCGGGATGCGCGCGGTCCTGCGCGAGTACGGCGAGCGGGTGCTGATCGGCGAGATCTATCTGCCGATCGAGCGGCTGGTGGCCTATTACGGGCCCGGTCTGACCGGGGCCGACCTGCCGTTCAACTTCCAGCTCATCCAGACGCCGTGGCGCGCCGACGCGGTGGCGGCTCTGGTGGGCGAATACGAAGCCGCCCTACCCGAGGGTGGCTGGCCGAACTGGGTGCTCGGCAACCACGATCAGCCCCGCATCGCCGCCCGCGTCGGCGAGGCGCAGGCCCGCGTCGCGGCAATGCTGCTGCTGACGCTGCGCGGCACGCCGACGCTCTATTACGGCGACGAGATCGGCCTCGCCCATGTTCCGGTGCCGCCCGAGCAGGCACAGGACCCGTGGGGGCGCAACGAGCCCGGCCATGGCCGCGACCCCGAGCGCACGCCGATGCAGTGGGAGGAGGCTCCGAATGCGGGCTTCACCTCCGGTACGCCGTGGCTGCCGCTCAGCGCCGATGCGGAGCGGCGCAACGTCGACGAGATGCGCGACGATTCCCGCTCGATCCTGACCCTCTACCGCCGGCTCCTGTCCCTGCGCCGCGACCATCCGGCCCTTTCGATCGGCGATTGGCGCGGCCTCCCGCTATCGCCCGATCACGCGGCCGAAGTCTTCGCGTTCGAGCGGGTTCTGGGTGGCGAGGTTTTACGCATCCTGCTCAATTTCGGTAGCTCGGAATGGGCGATTCCGTTGGAGGATGGGGGCTGGACGATCCTGCTCTCGACCCTTCCGGGACGGGCGGGCGACAGGGCCGACGGCAAGGCCCGGCTCGCACCGAACGAAGGCGTCATCCTCAAACCGGCAAGCCGATAGGACGGGCCGTTGCCGCGCTGCACCCTGCGCATTCGACCCGGCCCAAACCGGGAATGATGCGCAGACCGCTTTCGCCATTCGCCCAGCGCGGACAACCCATGATGGAAGCGCAGGCGTCCACTCAAAAATATTGGTCTGAACATGGCCTGAATTGTGCGATGCAACGGAACGGATTGCCTTCCGGAGCATTTCAATGCCGAGCGTAGCAGCGGCGGTTCCCGCCCTTCACCGGCCGCGCGGGTGGCGTAGGGGCGAGTCGATGGCTTACGTGGATCTCGGTGGGCTCCCGGTCGCCGATCCGCTGCCACCGACCTCCACCTTCGAGCCCCAGCCGAGACTTGGCAACGCTCTCCTACCCCGCATTCTCTACGCCACCCCTGAAATGGCGGATTTCGTGAAGACCGGCGGCCTCGGCGAGGTCGCGGGTGCCCTGCCCCGCTCCCTGCGCCGCCACTACGACGTCCGCGTCCTCATTCCCGGCTACGCGCAGGTGCTCGCCGGGCTCGACAACCTGACGATGATCGCCCGGTTCGGCAGCTTCGCCAGCGTTCCGGGCTGCGAACTCGGCTTCGGCACCACGCCGGACGGCCTCGGCGTCTACGTGCTGGTCGCCCCCGATCTGTACGAGCGCGACGGCACGCCCTACGGCGACGAGCGCGGCGATTTCGGCGACAACGACCTGCGGTTTGCCCGCCTCAGCCGGGCGGCGGCGGAACTGGCCGGGGGCATCGACCCGTTCTGGTCGGCCGACCTGCTGCACCTCAACGATTGGCAGACCGCGCTGGCCCCGGCCTACCTGTCCTGGCTCGGCATCCGCCGCCCGAGCGTGCTGACGATTCACAATCTCGCCTACCAGGGCCTATTCCACCGCGACAATCTCGGCCGGGTCGGCGTGCCGGACCACGCCTTCCAGATGGATGGCGTGGAGTTCTACGGGCAGCTCTCCTTCCTCAAGGCCGGCATCTATCACGCCTCGCATGTCACCACGGTGAGCGAGACCTATGCCCGCGAGATCACCACACCCGAGGGCGGCTGTGGCCTCGACGGCTTGCTCCGCACCCGCGCCGCGCAGGGTCGCCTGACCGGCATTCTCAACGGCATCGACGAGAGCTGGGATCCGCGCACGGACCCGCACCTCGCCACCCGCTTCGAGCCCGACGACTGGAAGGGTAAGCGGGCCAATGCCGACGAGGTGCGCAAGCAGTTCGGCATGGCGGTCTCCCGCGGGCCGCTCTTCGCCATCGTCTCGCGCCTCGTGCACCAGAAGGGCATCGACCTCAGCATCAGCGCCGCCGAGTCGATCGTCGCCGAGGGCGGTCAGCTCGTGGTGATCGGCCAGGGCGAGGGCCGGTTCGAGGAAGCCCTGCGCGATCTCGCCGGGCGCCATCCCGAGAATGTCGGCGTCCATGTCGGCTTCCGCGAAACCGAGGCGCGCCGCATCTTCGCCGGCAGCGACTTCCTGCTGATGCCCTCGCGTTTCGAACCCTGCGGGCTGGCGCAGATGTATGCCCAGCGCTTCGGCTCCCTGCCGATCGTGCGCCGCACGGGCGGCCTCAACGATACGGTCGAGGATGGGGTCACCGGCTTCACCTTCGGGGAGGCCTCGCCGAAGGGGCTGACCTCGGCGATTCGCCGTGCCTTCGAGACCTTCGGCCAGAAGAAGCGCCTCAACACCATGCGGCGCAGCGCCATGTCTCGCTCCTTCGGCTGGGATGGGGCGGCGCTGAACTACTGCAACCTCTACGCCCGCGCCTTCGGCAACCACACCGCCCGCCGTTGGAAGGCCGCCTGAGACACGACGGACACGGTTTTCGCCCGGCCCCGGACGAAAAGGGCCGTCGTGTCGGCCAACCCCGCGGCCCTCGAGTGAACCCCACATCCGCCTTCCCAAGGGAATCGACCGGATTGGGTCCAACGCCCGACACCCTTGCGGGAACATCGGGTCCGCAGGGGCGGTTTCTCGCAAAACTCCGTTCGTTTCCATGGCACGGAACGGCGCGATCCGCGTTGAGCGTCCATGGACGCGACTGTGACGCTCACGCGCACGAACCCTCTGATCCTTCGGCTTCGCTACGGCGCGGATCTCGACGCCGGAGATCGGGCCCTTTTGGCCGACCTGTCCCGCTCCAGCCGCAGCCTGGAGCCGCAGCAGGATATCGTGCGGGCCGGCGACCGGGCGGCGGGTGTCCACCTCGTCCTCGAAGGCTACGCCTTCCGCTACAAGCTCATCGATGACGGGCAACGCCAGATCCTCGGCCTGCTCCTGCCGGGTGATTTCTGCGATCTGCAATCGATCGTGCTCGGCCCGTCCGACCACTACATCGCCGCGCTGACCGCCTGCACCGTCGCCGACATCCCGCAGGACCGGGTCGATGACCTGGTTTTCCGCGATTCGCGTCTCGCCCGGGCGCTGTGGTGGGCGACCCTGGTCGATGAGAGCATCCTGCGGGAATGGCTCGCGAGCATGGGCCAGCGCTCCGCCGACAAGCGCATCGCCCACCTGTTCTGCGAATTGCTGCTGCGGCAGCAGCTCGTCGGGACGGCCGGGGAGCGCGACTGCCCGTTGCCTCTGACCCAGCCGATGCTCGCCGACATCCTCGGGATTACGACGATCCATGTCAGCCGCATCCTGCGCGATCTGCGCCTTGCCGGGCTGATCCAGTTGAAGGAGCGCCGGCTGCACGTTCCGGACGTCAAGCGCCTGCAGGCGTTCTGCGACTTCGATCCGACCTATCTGCACCTCGTCAGGATGCCCGATCGCGAGGCCGCCGAGGATCGGACGCGCGCCGGGCCCTGACGCGCGCGCAGCCCTGCCCCCCGGAAGGACGCCTGTACGGCAGGCAGGATCGTGCCGATTCTCCCTGCCCTGCCTCGGCCTGTCGCTCGGGCAGCGCATGAGAATAAAAACGCCATGACAGCCCCCGATCCCGTGCCGCAGATCGCTCTCAACGACGGGCGGTCCATCCCCCAGCTCGGCTTCGGCGTCTGGCGTCTGCAAGAGGCGGAGACGCCTGCCCTCGTCGGCACCGCGCTCGGCAGCGGCTATCGCTCGATCGATACCGCCGCGGCCTACGGCAACGAGGGCGGCGTCGGGCGCGGCCTTCGGGAGACGATCGTGTCCCGGGCCGAGGTGTTCGTGACGACGAAACTCTGGAACGACGCGCAAGGCTACGATGCGACACGGCACGCCTTCGACGACAGCCTCGCCCGGCTCGGCCTCGACCATGTCGATCTCTACCTGATCCACTGGCCCTGCCCCGACCGGGGGCTCTATCTCGACAGCTGGCGCGCACTGATCCGTTTGCAGGAGGAGGGCCGAGCCGCCTCGATCGGCGTCTCGAACTTCACCGAGGATCAGCTCGAACGGCTCGTGAACGAGACCGGCGTTACCCCCGCCCTCAACCAGATCGAGCTGCATCCGCGGTTCCAGCAGCGCAGCTTGCGCGCGGCCCATGTCCGGCTCGGCATCGTCACGGAAGCCTGGAGCCCCCTAGGCCAGGCGCAGGTGCTGGATGAACCCGCCATCACCCGGATCGCCGACCGACTCGGGCGCAGCCCGGCCCAGGTGGTGCTGCGCTGGCACATCGAGAACGGCTTCGTCGCGATCCCGAAATCCGCCACCCCCGCCCGGATGCACGAGAATATCGACGTGTTCGGCTTCTCGCTCACGCAAGAGGACCACGCGGCCATCGCCGGTCTCGATCGGGCCGACGGACGAATCGGGCCGGACCCGATGACGTTTCAGTAGGAGCCCGGCAGGGGCCGGCCCTTACCCCGCCAGCGGCAGCGGCTTCGTCGCAGCGAGTTGCGTGCCACCCTTGCGCTCCAGCAAGCCCGGCGGCGGCACCGGCGCATCGATGGTGCAGACGACGCCGTCCGGCTCGTAGAGCAGCTCGACCTTGCCCGCGAGTTCACGGGCGAGGCTGCGCTCGATCAGGCGCGAACCGAAGCCACGACGGGTCGGAGGCGAGACCGGCGGGCCGCCGCTCTCGGTCCAGCGCAGGGATAGCGAGAGTTCGGGCCGGCGCTGCACGGTCCAGGTGATCGTCACCCGCCCGCCCTCCTTGGACAAAGCCCCGTACTTGACGGCGTTGGTGCCGAGTTCGTGCAGGGCCATGGCGATGGACAATGCCAGACGCGGCGCGAGCCGCAGGCGTGGGCCCGATACGACGAAGCGCGATTCCTGCCCGTCCCCCGCCTCCAGCGGGCGGATCGCATCACCCACCACGGTCTTCAGCTCGGCGCCCTCCCAGCTCTCGCGGGTCAGCACGTCGTGGGCGCGGGCGAGCGCCAGCAGCCGCGCCTCGAAGGCAGCGCGGGCCGCGAGTGCCTCTTCGCCGTCGAGCCCACGCAGGGATTGCATGGCGATCGATTGGACGGTGGCCAGGGTGTTCTTCACCCGGTGGTTCAACTCGTTGATGAGCAGGCGCAGATGCTCCTCGGCCCGCTTGGCATCGGTGACATCGACGCTGCACCCGGTGAAGCCGAGGAAGGTGCCGTGGTCGTCGAGGCGCGGCACGCCCTCGCAGCGCAGCCAGCGGATTTCCCCGTTGCGGTCGACAACCCGCATCTCGGCCCGGAACGGATGCCGGTGCTCGAACGCCTCTTGGAATGTCGCCTGGAAAGCCGGCAGGTCCGGCGGATGCACGATCGACTCCCAGCCGCCGCCGGCCATCTCCGCCGCCGGACGGCCGAACAAGTGGTCGAAATGCATGTTGGCGAAGACCACCTCTGCGGTCTCGTCGGTCATCCAGATCAGCGCCGGGGCCGAATCGGCCATGTGGCGGAAGCGCGCCTCGCTCTCGCGCAAGGCCGCGAGGCCGCGTTGGGTCTCGGCGAGTGCCCGGTCGCGCTCCTCGCTGCGGGTGCGCAGCCGCAGCGAGGCTTCCGAGAGCACGTCGGCGAGACGGCGGATCTCGTGGATCGGCGAGGCGATCCGCGGGATTGCCTGCCCCCGCGCGAGGGCCGGCCCCGTCGCCGCGAGTTGGCGCAGGGGCTTCGAGACCCGCGACCACAGATGGACGGCGAGCACCGAGGAGGTGGCGAGCACGAGAAGGCCGAAGCCGCCGAAGGCCCAGATCCAGCGCCGCAGCCGCGCCTCGACCAGTTCGCGCGGGATGCTCGCCCCCACGGTCCAGCCGTTGAGCCGCGAGCGCGCCTCGACCACGGTGACAGGCTTGAAGTCGCGGTCGCGCCCCTCCCAGACGCCGGGGGTGCCCGTCGCCGTCTGGCGCAGGGTCGCGAGCCGGGGATTCCCGACCACGCCGGGTAATTCCGGCAGGCGTGCGAGTACGACGCTGTCGCGATCCGAGACCCCCGTGACCCACCCCCGGATCTGCTCGCGGGCGAGAATGCCGGCGATGCGGCTCAGGGGCACCGAGAAGCTGAGGATGAAGGCAGGCGTCTCCTCGATCCGCACCGGCACCGCGACGGCGTAATGCGCTTGATCCGGCATGGCCCCGGCGAGATAGCCGGTGACCATGGAGCGCTGCCCGCTCTCGATGAGTTCGCGGTCGATCGGCAGCGTTGTCACCGGCAGGGGCGCCCCCGGCTTCAGGGCAGTGTTGACGATCTGCTGTCCGTCCGGCCGGCGCAGAACGAGATCGAGGCCGACCGCCTCGCGCACGAGGCGCGCCTGATTCTCGAAAATCGCGAACTCGCTGTCCTTGAGCCGCGGCGAGGTGGCGAGCGTCTGCAGCACCGAGACGAGACCGGCGGTGTCGCGATCGATCGAGAGCGCGACGCCACGCACGTTCTCCCGTGCATCCTGCTCGAAGCGGGCGCGTTCGGTCGCGGCGTAGCGGGTCAGCAGGATCGCGGTGAAGATCAGGCCGGGGCCGATCAGCGCGATCACGAGCATGATCAGGTAGAACTGCGTGGAGAAGCCACGCTGGCCGAGCCGGGAGAGCATGCGTCGGATCAAGGCGTCCCGCGGCGTTGCGCTGAAGGGTTTGAGGATGGCGCCCGCGCATCATGCCCCAGCGCGGGTATACGTGCCAACTGCCCCGCCTCAGCCCTCCCGCCCGGCCCGATCGACATGCCCGAGATCCCGCCCCGGATCGAGCCGGTCGCGAACCCGCTGCTTGAGCACCTTCACATCGGGGAAGCCGCCATCGCGCACCCGCTCCCAGATGACGTCCGCGTCCAACTCGATCACGAACACCCCGCCCGTACCGGGCCGCAGGGCGACCTCGCCAAGATCGTCGCGGAAGGTGGAGAGAAGCTCCTGCGCCATCCACGCCGCACGTAGGAGCCATTGGCACTGGGTGCAGTAGGTGATGGTGATGCGAGGGCGGGTGGATGCCGGGCCGGATGCGTTGCTCATCGAGGGAAGGGCGCTTTCACGACAGGCGGACGCTGCCGATGCCGTTTATATCCTGCCGGACCTTGATCGATCCACCACCACGACCATCCGGTCACGCGCTCCAGGGCGCTCGAAGGACGAAGGAAATGGCATCCGGTCGAGGTGCCGAGACGATTGCCCGGATCCCGGCCCTTCCCGCAGCGGCCGGCCCTCCCTATCTCCGACGGCAAGCTTTGCCGCCAAGCTCGTCCCGGAGATCGCCCGTCATGTCCCTCTCCCTCAGCCCCGCGGTCCCCGCCCGCACGTCCGTTCTCGGCCGGATCATGTCCGCGCTTGCGGCGCTCTGGCTGGCGACCTGTCTGTCGGGGTGCGGGGCGATCAACCGGGTGCCGAGCCTGGAGGAGCAGGCAAAATCGTCCTGGAGCGAGGTGCAGAACCAGTACCAGCGCCGGGCCGACCTGATTCCGAACCTCGTCGAGACCGTGAAGGGCTATGCCAAGCAGGAGCAGGAGACCCTGACGCGGGTGACGGAAGCCAGGGCCAAGGCGACGAGCATCCAGGTCGATGCCTCGACGGTCAGCGACCCGGAAAAGTTCAAGCAGTTCCAAGAGGCGCAGAACCAGCTTTCGGGGGCGCTCGGACGGTTGCTCGCCTCGGTCGAGGCCTATCCGGACCTGAAATCGAACCAGAACTTCCTCGCCCTCCAGTCGCAACTTGAGGGGACGGAGAACCGGATCGCCGTGGCGCGGCGCGACTATATTCAGGCGGTCCAGGCCTACAACACCGAGATCCGCACCATTCCCGGCCGGTGGGTCGCCTCGTGGTTCTACCCGGAGGCGAAGCCGATGGAGACCTTTACTTCGACGCCGGGTTCAGAGCGCGCGCCGAACGTGAAGTTCTAGTTCGCCCTGCCAACTGGTGATGACGCGCCCCGATCGGACCGCTCGGCACCCCGTATTCGGCCCGCTGCCGGCGCTGTGGCTCGCGCTGCTGATCGTCGGCGGCCTCATGGGTCTCGCCCAAGCGGCCGAGCCCGACTTCCCCAAGCTCACGGGTCGGGTGGTGGATGCGGCCGGCATCCTCTCGCAGGAGACGCGGGCGCGGATCGACGGCAAGATCAAGGCCCACGAGGACAAGACGGGCGATCAACTCGTGGTCGCCACCGTGCCGAGCCTTCAGGACCGCACGGTCGAGGATTACGCCAACCGCCTCGCCCGGGCCTGGGGCATCGGCCAGAAGAAGACCAACAACGGTGTTCTGCTGCTGGTGGCCCCGAAGGAGCGCAAGGTCCGTATCGAGGTTGGGTATGGGCTCGAAGGCGCGCTCACCGATGCGCTGTCGAAGACGATCATCACGACGGCGATCACGCCCCGTTTCCGCCAGGGCGACTTTTCCGGGGGCGTAGAAGCGGGGGTCGACGCCATCCTTCCGATCCTCGCCGGCGATGCCGACGATTGGCAGCGCCGCGCGCCGGTGCGGGAGGACACGGTCGATCCCGTCACGGTGATCTTCTGGATCGTCGTCATCATCGCCCTCGTCGTCGTGCTGACGCGGATGAACGGCGGCGGACGACGCGGCCGGGGTGGCGGCTTCGTGGTGATCCCGGGGCAGTCCGGCGGCTGGAGCGGCGGCTTCTCCGATGGAGGTGGAGGATTCTCCGGCGGCGGCGGCTCGTTCGGCGGCGGGGGAGCGTCCGGTGACTGGTAGCGTGAGCATCCTCGATCCTGCCGCGCGGGAGCGGATCGCCGCAGCGATTGGGCGGGCAGAGACCGGAACGTCGGGCGAGATCGTAGTGCTGGTCTCCGCCAGCGCCGGGCTCTATCGCTCCCCCGGCCTCGCCTTGGCCCTGACGGTCGCCCTGGCCCTGCCCTGGCCCCTGATCCTGCTCACCGAGCTCGGTGCGGGTGAGATTGCGCTCGCTCAGGCGGCGACCGTGCTCGTCACGCTGCTGCTGACCCTGAACGAGCGTCTCCGGATCACTCTCACCCCGCGGCGCTGGCAACGCGAGCGCGCCCACGCCGCCGCCCGCCGCGAGTTCTTCGCACACGGTCTCACCGGAACGCGGGGACGCACCGGCGTGCTGGTCTATGTCGCCATGGCAGAGCGCTACGCCGAGATCGTTGCCGACAAGGGTGTGCGGGCCCGCGTGGACGAGGCGCAGTGGCGCGCCATCGTCTCGGAGCTGCTCGGTGCGGCCGGACGCGGAGCCCTCGGCGAGGGGCTCGTCTCGGCAGTGGAGCAGGTCGGCGCCGTGCTCAAGGCGGAGCTGCCGGGCAGCCACGGCGACAACCAACTCCCCAACCGCGTCATCGTCCTCGACTGAGACGTTCGAAGGCATTCCACGCGGCCCATCCGCTTCGGATCGAACGAAGCCACGCTTCGAATCGTCGGCTGCGTCCGGATGCCCGTTCCCCCGGTTGCCCTTCGCACGGGCGTTGATGGCACCGTGGCGCACTCATCCCAAGGTTCGGGTAACGCGGGATGGAAGATGTCACCACGGGTGCCGAGGGAACCTGCACCTGTGTGCTCACCGCAACTGGTATCGCAGGAAAAATTGCGCCAAACAGATCGGTGAAAGGCCGCCTGCATCAAGAATGCGGCCAATGACGGAGTGAGGCGTCGATGGGCGCAATACAGAAGCATGGGCCCTGGGCCCTGGTCGGGGCATTGGGCGCCGCGTCGCTGGCGGTGGTCGCCACGCAACGGGGCGAATCGATCAACGCCCTATGGGTCGTGGTCGCGGCGGTCTGCGTCTACCTGATCGCCTACCGCTATTATTCCCTTTTCATCGCCGACAAGGTGATGCGTCTCGATCCGAAGCGCGAGACCCCGGCCCACCGTCACAACGACGGCCTCGACTACGTTCCGACCAACAAATCGGTCCTGTTCGGCCACCACTTCGCGGCCATCGCCGGTGCCGGACCGTTGGTCGGCCCGGTGCTCGCGGCTCAGATGGGCTACCTGCCCGGCATGCTCTGGATCCTCGCCGGCGTCGTGCTCGCGGGCGCGGTGCAGGATTTCATGATCCTGTTCATCTCGATGCGCCGCGATGGGCGCTCGCTGGGCGAGCTGATCCGGGCCGAGCTCGGGGTGATCCCCGGCGTGATCGCCCTGTTCGGCACCTTCATGATCATGGTCATTCTGCTCGCCGTGCTGGCGATGATCGTGGTGAAGGCACTGGCCGAGAGTCCCTGGGGCACCTTCACCGTCGGCGCGACGATCCCGATCGCGATCCTGATGGGCCTCTATGCGCGCTATATCCGGCCGGGCAAGATCGGCGAGGTGTCGATCATCGGCTTCGTCCTGCTCATGGCCGCGATCGTCGGCGGCGGTCAGATCAATGAACACCCCACCTGGGGCCCCGCCTTCACCTTCACCGGCACCCAGCTCACGTGGATGCTGATCGGTTACGGCTTCGTCGCGGCGATTCTGCCGGTGTGGCTGCTGCTCGCCCCGCGTGACTACCTGTCGACCTTCCTCAAGATCGGCACCATCATCGGCCTCGCGCTCGGCATCGTCGTCGTCGCCCCGCACATGCAGATGCCCGCCACGACGAAGTTCATCGATGGCACCGGCCCGGTCTGGGCGGGCTCGCTGTTTCCGTTCCTCTTCATCACCATCGCCTGCGGCGCCGTCTCGGGCTTCCACGCACTGATCTCGTCGGGCACGACCCCGAAGCTCGTCAACAACGAGATGGACACCCGCTTCATCGGCTACGGCGGCATGCTGATGGAAAGCTTCGTGGCGATCATGGCGCTGGTGGCCGCCAGCGTGATCGACCCGGGCATCTACTTCACCATGAACTCCCCGGGCGCCCTGCTGGGCAGCACGCCGGAAACCGCCGCCGCTGCGGTGACGGCGCTCGGCTTCCCGATCGGTCCGGACGTCATCGCCCAGACCGCCAAGGATGTCGGCGAGCACTCGATCATCTCGCGCGTCGGCGGCGCGCCGACCCTCGCGGTCGGCATGGCGCACATCATCTCCTCGGCCATCGGCGGCAAGGCGATGATGGCCTTCTGGTATCACTTCGCGATCCTGTTCGAGGCCCTGTTCATCCTGACCGCGGTGGATGCGGGCACACGCGCCGGCCGCTTCATGCTGCAGGATCTGCTCGGCCTGCTCTCGCCGCGCTTCAAGGACACCTCGGCCTGGGGTCCGAGCGTGGTCGCCACCGCCCTGTGCGTCAGCGCCTGGGGCTACTTCCTCTACCAGGGCGTCACCGATCCGCTCGGCGGCATCTACACCCTGTGGCCGCTGTTCGGCATCTCGAACCAGATGCTGGCCGCCGTCGCGCTGACGCTGGCAACCGTCGTGATCTTCAAGATGAAGCGTGAGCGCTATGCCTTCGTCACGATCATCCCGACCGTGTGGCTGTGCATCTGCACCCTGACTGCCGGCTGGCAGAAGATCTTCTCGCCCGACCCGAAGATCGGCTTCCTCTCGCACGCCGACCGCTTCTCGGCGGCGATCGCGGAAGGCAAGGTGCTCGGCCCGGCCAAGAGCATGGCCGACATGCACAAGATCGTCTTCAACGACCGCATCGACGCGGCTCTGGCCGTGTTCTTCGTCGGCCTCGTCGTGGCGATCGCGGTGTTCGGCGTCATGGCCTGCGTTAAGGCCTACCGTGCCGATCGCTGGACGGCGCTCGAAGCCGATCCCCGTCTCGCCCCGGCGGAGTGAGGCCGTCATGACCGGAACCGCAACGTCGATGCAGAGCTTTCGCGAACGCCTTCAGGCCTTCAACAAGTGCGTTTGCGACGGCGCGCGGCTGATGGTGGGTCAGGGTGATTACGGGACTTATGTCGCCCATATCGCCAAAACCCATCCCGATCAGGCGCCGATGACCGAGCGTGAGTTTTTCCGCAACCGCGAGAACGCTCGCTTCGGCGTCGGCAACAGTTCGGGTTTTCGCTGCTGCTGAAGCGCCAACCTGCCTCTCGGAGGGGCAGTCCGTCCTTCCCGTGACGACATCGTGTGAAAACGCCGGGCTCCGTGATCGGGCCCGGCGTTTTCTTTTGGAAGCCCGTTCAGCGGGCCTCCCGTCAGCAGTGTCGATGCGCGCGACATCGCCGTGAGATGGGTGAACCGGAGCAGAGCAAAGGCGCGTGCCATTGGCGGGACGATCCCTCTCCGAGACATGATCCCGACGCGGTTTTCACGTGAAATTAACCCTGAAAACTCGGCGAAGCCCGCTCCGTGCACCGGCTTTCCATTGATCGATCGTTCCTAAAGCAGCGATTGCGACCTCCGGCCGTTGCAATGCAACCAGCGCGGCTTCTAGTCTCCCGGCAACGAGGGGGACTGCGACGATGGATCAATTGGCAGGCGTGCCGAGCCCGGCTGGGGCGCGGACGGGAGAGGTTGCGTTCGACCGGAAGGCGCCGGGGCTGACGGGCATCGTCGTCAAAGGCTTCCTGCTCTCGCTGATCACCTTCTCGATCTACCGGTTTTGGTACATCACCAATCTGCGGCGATACTTCTGGAGTCGCACCGTCGTCGCCGGCAGCCCGGCCGAGTATCTCGGCACCGGCAAGGAGCTGTTCCTCGGCTTCCTCGTGGCGCTCGCCATTCTGGTGCCGATCTACATCGTCCTGTTCGTGATCGGTCTCCTGAGCCCAGTGCTGGCGGCCCTGGCCGCGCCGATCTCCTTCATCGGCCTGTTCGTGCTCGGGCAATACGCGCTGTTCCGTGGCCGGCGCTACCGCGCCTCGCGCACGCGCTGGCGCGGCATCCGCCTCGGCCAGGACGGCTCGGGCTTCGCTTATGCCGGTCTTGCCTCCCTGTGGTGGCTCGCGACCTTCGCCAGCCTCGGCCTGGCCTTCCCCTTCATGCGCGCGGCGCTGGAGCGCTACCGCATCGACCACACGCTGATCGGCCAGAGCCGGATGCGCTCGACCGCGACCGGCCGCTCGATCCTGATGCCGTGGATGATGTTCTACATCGTTGCGTTGCTGCCGATTCTGCTGAGCGTCGCGGCACTGCTGGCGGCGACCGGATTCGACATCCCGAGCGATCTGCTGATCCAGGATCCGGCGAGTGAGAACAGCAAGTTCATCTTCAACCCGGCCTACGAGGACTCGCCGCTCGTGTCCTACGCCAGCGCTGTCGGGATCGCCGCCAGCGTGTCGATCCCGCTGGCGCTGCTGCTGATCCCCTACTATCGCGCTCGCGAGACCCGTGCCTTCTTCAATGCCGCCTCCCTCGGCGAGGCGAGGCTGGCCTCCTCGCTGAAGGCGCGTCAGTTCTACTTCCCCTATCTCGTCTACATGCTGGCGGTGATCGGCTTCATCATCGTCCTCGGCATCATCGCCGCTCTTCTCCTGCCCCTGATCGCCACGGACGGCGAGAATGCGGGCATCCAGGCCTTCGTCATCGCCTCGAGCGTGCTGCTCTATCTCGGGGCGATCCTCGGCACGAACGTGCTCTATGTCCGCATCATCACCGTGCGCCTGTGGCACGCGGGTGGCGACCACAATGCAGATCGAGAACCTACCGGCGCTGGAAGCGGTGCTGGCCTCGACGCGCGCTCCGGCTAGCGGCCTCAACGAGGGGCTGGCCGACGCACTCGATGTCGGCGGTGCACTCGAGATCGGGTTCTAGCCCTCTGATGGAGGCGATCACCGCGACCGGCACGTTCTTCGACGGCCTCAGCGCCCGGCCCCAGCCGGTGACGCTGAGGCTGACGTTCCGGCTCGAAGTCTCCGGCGAGGATGTGTCCCGCGACTGGAGCCTGCTCGACCTGCGCGCCGCCGACGCCGCCCCGCCCCTCATGCGGATCAATCACGCGCAGGGATCGGAGAGCGTCGAGTTCGCCGACGCCGCGTTCGCGGAAGCCCTGACGGCGCGATGTCCCGACCTGAACCGGACCGAGAGCGGAGGTGGCCTCACCCGTCTCGTGCTCTGGTCGATCGCGGCGGGCGTCTCCGTGCTGCTGACGGCCGTCTACGGTGTGCCGGCCGCCTCGAACCTGCTCGCCCCCTTGGTTCCGCAGGCGATCGAAGCGCAACTCGGGCGCAGCGTCGATGCCCAGATCGTCGGCCTGCTCGACGACCCGCCGCTCTGCAACGAGGCGGCGGGGCGGGCGGTGCTCGATCGGCTGACGGCGCGGCTTGCCGAGGGCATGGCGCTGCCGACGACGCCGCAGGTCAGCGTGCGCCAACACAAGGTCGCCAACGCGCTGGCCCTGCCGGGCGGCCGGGTGATCCTGCTCTCCGACATCCTTGCCAAGGCCAAAAGCGGCGATGAGCTGGCCGGCATCCTCGCGCACGAGTTCGGCCATATCGCCGCCCGCGATCCGATGCGCTCGGTGATCACGGCGGGCGGCACGTCGTTCCTGCTGAGCCTCGTGCTCGGCGATCTCACCGGCTCGACGGTGCTGGTGACGATCGGGCAGGCGGCGATTTCGGCGGGCTACTCGCGCGACGCGGAGCGGACGGCGGACGCCTACGCGGTGGCGGCGGTGAAGCGGGCCGGCGGGGACGCGGCCGCACTCGCCGCGATCCTGGAGCGCATCACCGACGCGGACGATGAGAAGCCGGACGCGACCTCGTTCCTGCGCTCCCATCCGGTCACGGCGGAGCGGGCCGCGCGGATCCGGTCTTTGGCGGGGGAGAAGTCGGCCGGCCCCGGCATCCTGTCCGAGGCCGAGTGGCAGAGCCTCCAGGGCATCTGCCCGAAGCCGACCAAACCGGAAAAGACCAAGCCGGACGACAAGGACACCAAGACGCCGACCGAGAAGCTGTAGATCCCGGACCTGAAAGGCCGAGATCTTGTCAGAGGTGCAGGTTCAAGCCCTGCACCTTTCTCAGGGGCGGCGCTCAGCGCCGCCCCCTTCATCGCATCAGACCGGACGCGGCAGCTTGCAGCTATCGAGCGCGTTCAGCGCCTTGGCGCGAGCGCTGTCGTTGAAGTAGCCGGTGGTGCGATAGGATGCGATCTCGTCCTTGTCGAGGGTGGAGAGGGTGCGCTCGGCATAGCAGCCGCACGGCGCCGCGAGCGCGTCCTCAGGCACCTTCTGGAACCGAGCCTGGGTGACGGTGCAGGCGTGGCGCACGCGGCCGGTCAGGTTGGTCTTCGTCGCGGTCTTCAGCGTCGGATCGGGCACGTAGCCTTCGAGCGAGGTGTACTGCGTCGAGCGGCCGGCGGAGTTGCAGGCGGCGAGCAGGGACACGAGGCCAGCCGCGACGAGCAGGCGGCCGGTGCGCGAAAACGTGAGGCGCATGGGAGCGAAAATCCGAGAGGGACGGGAAATCGTCGATCGATTCCGTTCTTCGGGCCGCCCGCCCCGCGCCGCTAGGGCAGGAGAGTCACACTCGGCCGGATTGCGCCCTGGAGGTCAGCCCCGCGCAAGCGCGAGCGCATTTCTCGCCGGCCCCATATGCGGAGCCGGCGAGGGTCGTGCCTTAGAGCGCTTTCCGACGAAGTGGACGCCGGTTCGGCGAAAGAAAACGCGTTCGAACAAAGACCGAGAGACGCCGGCCTGATGCAATCAGGCCGGAGACGGCTCTAGGCGGCGATGTCGGCGTCGTTGAAGAACTGCGCGATCTCGAGCCGGGCGTTGTCGGCGCTGTCGGAGCCGTGAACGGTGTTCTCACCGACCGACTCGGCGAACTGCTTGCGGATCGTGCCGTCGGCGGCCTGGGCCGGGTTCGTGGCGCCCATGACTTCGCGGTACTTGGCAACGGCGTTCTCGCCCTCGAGCACCTGCACGACTACGGGACCCGAGGTCATGAACTCGACCAGCTCACCGAAGAACGGGCGCTCCTTGTGCACCTCGTAGAACTTCTCGGCCTGCTCGCGGGTCATGCGGATGCGGCGCTGGCCGACGATGCGCAGGCCGGCGGCCTCGATCACGGCGTTGACCGCGCCGGTGATGTTGCGGCGCGTCGCGTCGGGCTTGAGAATGGAGAAGGTGCGCTCGTTGGCCATGGTCCGGTCCGGTTCGTTGGAGAAGAAAGGGGTCGCGCGACGCGCTGAAGGAGGGCGGGCTCGAAAGCCGCCCGAGAGATCGACCGTCCTGACAGTCGACGGCCTGGTTGGCGCCCGGCGCGCCGGGCTTATAGCGGTGGACCGGTAGGCCCTCAACCACCGTCAAGCGGCGGACAGGCCGTGGATGCCCGAGCGAACGGAATCACGGCGAGCTCGGCCTTTTTCGGCGCCGCCATGGCTTTAGCGCAACACCGCCGAAAAATCGCCGGATTGCGACCGCTCAATGGGTGGACGGTTCGCCTGCCCCCGCTCGCTGCCGGGGTGATCCCTTCTCCGCAAGCCACAGCCCGTTTCGGGCCCAGCCTCAGGAGCCATTCATGCGTATCGCTCTCGGTCTCGCCGCCCTCCTGGCCTCGAATGCCGCCTTTGCCGCCCCGAAAGACCTCTCCGGAACGTGGCTAACGGGGGACGGACGCGCGAAAATCCGCATCGACCGCTGCGGGCCGAGCGGCGGCAATGCCTGCGGCAAGGTGGTCTGGCTGAAAGCTCCGACCGATGACGCCGGCGCGCCGCGCATCGATGTAAAGAACCCCGATCCGAAGAAGCGGGCCCGCCCGATCATCGGGCTCACGCTCCTCGAAAACCTCAAGCCTGAAGATGCGGGCTTTGCGGGCGAGATCTACAACGCCGACGAGGGCAAGATCTATCAGGTCAGCCTGGAGCGTGAGAGCGAGAGCGAACTGAGCGTACAGGGCTGCATGCTCAAGGTGCTGTGCGGCTCGCAGACCTGGACCCGCGTGCCGGACGTGAACCAGCAGGCCGCCGCGACGCCTGCGAAGACCGCCGCGAAGCCGGCGCCGGCCAAGGCACCCGCCGCCCCGGCGGAGTGACGCCCGCCGAACGGTTTAGAAAAATGGGGCGCGCCTTTGCTGGCGCGCCCTGAAGTTCGGCAAGCCTGATGGGGATCAAGGCCGATTAAGGTTAGCGCGCTGCCGCAAGTCAGCGCGCGCGGCCGCGGTCACCTATTTGTCATCCCGGAACGGTTTCAGAGCGATGCTCCCGGTTCGGCCCGGCTCGGCCTGACCGGTACAGCCGTCATCGTCCTGTCGGATGTTTCCGCTTCTCACGCACATCGTGGCGCCCGCGCCACCGTTCTGAAGCCTCGTGCTTCGGCGGGTCGTGGGTGCATTGCGGCGGCAACGGCATCTGCTAGGCCGCTCACGGGGTGGCGGCGGGGGCTGGCGCAGTGTTCAAGGCGCGCGCGGGGATAATCGCGAAACAGGGGGCGGTGTCGGCTGGGCTGGCCGCGATCCTCGGCTTTCATGCCGGCGCTGGCATGGCCGCAGACCTCGCGGAACGCGCACGGCCCCGCTTCATCGATTGGTCCGGCTTCTATGCCGGGGTGCAGGGCAGCGCGGGCGCCTCCTTCGGCAACTACGATTTCGGCCCGACCACGATCGGCTCGCGCCGCGTTCGATCGATCTCGACGGGCGATGCCACCGGCAGCCGCGATCTCGGCGGCGATGCCACCACCGCAGTCGGCGGCGCCTTCTCAGGCTGGAATTGGCAGGACGGGGCGCTTGTCTACGGTATCGAGGCCGACCTCGTCGGAGCCAATCTCAAGCGCGGTGCGCGCTCCGATGCGACGGGCTTCGGCTACGAGGGGATCGATCCGCCCTTCGCCCTGATCCGCGAGAAGACGGACGTCTTCGCGGCCGCCCGCGCCCGGCTCGGCTACGCCTTCGGCAACAACCTGATCTACGCGACCGCCGGTCTCACAGGCGCCAACGGCCGGGTGCTCGCCACCTATCCGGATCTGGCCGGCGGCCCGACGGTCACGGCCACGCGCAACGTCTCCTATCTCGGCTTCACGCTCGGCGCGGGCGTGCAGTTCGCGGTCGATCCGCATCTCTCGCTCGGAATCGACTACCGCTACAGCGACCTCGGCGACAGCGGTCGCTTCGGCCTTGGCACGCTGCCGGGCCCGGACGGCGGGCCGGTGACGACCCGGACCAGCTTCGTCTCCAACAAGATGATGGCCCGGCTGATCTGGCACCCCCAGGCGCTGACGCTGGTGCCGGAGGAGGACGACGAAACTCCGAAGGACGCTCGCTTCTCGCTGCACGGCCAGACCACTTTCGTGAACCAGGGCGTGACGGGATTCCGCGCGCCCTATCGCGGGCCGCAGAGCCTCGTGCCGGATCAAGCGCAGGCGACGACGACCGCGACGCTGTTCCTCGGCCTCAAGCTCTTCGAGGGCACGGAACTCTACTACAACCCGGAATTCAGCCAGGGCTTCGGCCTGTCGCGTACATTGGGCGTGGCCGGTTTCGTCAACGGCGAGGCGCAGAAGGCGGGTGCGCCGTTCCCGAAGCTGCGCTCGAATCGCTACTTCGTCCGCCAGACCTTCGGGCTCGGCGGCGAGACGGAAGCGGTGCCGGACGGGCCGAATTCCGTCGCCGGCACGCGTGACGTCGAGCGCATCACGGTCATCGCCGGCAAGTTCGCCCTCGGCGACTTCTTCGACGGCAACGCCTACGCCCACGACCCGCGGGTCGATTTCATGAACTGGGGCCTGTGGGCGGCGGCCGCCTGGGACTTCCCGGCCAACCTCCCCGGTTTCACGCAAGGCGTGATGGTGGAGTACAACCGCGCGGAATTTGCGATCCGTGCCGCCTACACGCAGGTGCCCAAGGAGCCGTCCTCCGACGTGCTCGACCCGCGGGTGTTCGAGCGGGCCGGCGCCGTGATCGAGTTCGAGGAGCGCCACACGCTGCCCGTGCTCGACCAGCCGGGCCGCCTACGCCTCGGCCTGTTCTCGAATGTCGGCAACACCGCCAACTTCCGGCAGGTCGTGGCGCTGACGCAGACCGGCGCCTTCGCCGACATCAATACGGCGGCCGCAGCGACCCGGGAACCCCGGCGCAAGAGCGGCGCCTACGTCAATCTCGAACAGGCCCTCACCGCGGATCTCGGCCTGTTCGCGCGGGCGAGCGTCAATGACGGGCGCAACGAGAATCTGAATTTCACCGATATCGACGGCTCGGTCTCGGGCGGCCTCTCGCTCAAAGGCGCGGCCTGGGGCCGGCCGCAGGACACGGTCGGCGTCGGCGCCGCCGCGAACCGGATCTCGACCGCTCACCGCGCCTACTTCGCCAATGGCGGCCTCGGGCTCCTGATCGGCGACGGCCGCCTCGACAACTACGCGCCGGAGCGGGCGGTCGAGGTCTATTACGCGCTGAACCTGACGAAGGCCGTGACGATGACCTTCGACTACCAGCACATCGAGAACCCGGCCTATAACCGCGACCGGGGCCCGGCCGATTTCTTCGGAACGCGGCTGCACACGGATTTCTGACTCGTCTCACCAGCGCGGTTTTGTCCAGGCTGGTTGTTAGGAGGCGCCGGACGCGATGACGGCCGCGTCCGAAATGTTTGCGTGGCGGTGCCGGCCGAGGGCATCATGCGCCGGTCTCGCGCCGGGGCACGGCGCCCCCCATATGAGGAGCGCCGAGGACGTGCGCCGGTTCACGCGCTTCCGCCGGTTCGGTGCGATGCCGCCGGACCGGCCGCCCTCCCGCTCCTCTTTTTCATCCAGCCCGGATACGGAGAGCCCATGAGCTCCGGACACGCCCCTTCTTTCACACCCTCGCTCGAAGGCGACGACGACGCCGTTCTGCCTTTCGCCGTCGAAGCGCTGGATCTGCGCGGCCGCGCGGTGCGGCTCGGGCCCTCGATCGACACCATCCTGCGCCGCCACGGCTATCCCGACGCGGTCGCCCGGCTGATCGGCGAGGCGGCGGCGCTCACCGTGTTGCTCGGTGCCTCTCTGAAGCTCGAAGGCCGCTTCCAGCTCCAGACCAAGACCGACGGACCGGTGAACATGCTGGTGGTCGATTTCGAGGCGCCCGACCGGGTGCGAGCCACCGCCCGCTTCAATGCGGAGCCGGTAGCCGCCCTCGGCCCGAAGGCGCGCGCCGCCGACCTGATGGGTCGCGGGCACCTGGCCATGACCATCGACCAGGGGCCATCCCAGAGCCGCTACCAGGGCGTCGTCGCGCTCGAGGGCCAAAGCCTCGAAGAGGCCGCGCACCAGTATTTCCGCCAATCCGAGCAGATCCCGACGCTGGTCCGCCTCGCGGTCGCCGAGCAGATGGAGGGCGGGGAGAGCCGCTGGCGAGCCGGCGGCCTGCTGGTGCAGTTCCTGCCGACCTCGCCCGACCGGATGCGCCAGGCCGACCTTCCGCCCGGCGACGCACCGGAGGGCCACGAGATCCTCACCGGCGGCACCCGCGACGACGATGCCTGGACCGAGGCGCGCAGCCTCGTGAACACGGTGGAGGACCACGAGATCGTCGATCCGGCGGTGTCGAGCGAGCGGTTGCTCTACCGCCTGTTCCACGAGCGCGGCGTGCGCGTGTTCGATGCGCAGAGCGTGATCGAGCGCTGCCGCTGCTCGGAAGAGCGGGTGCTGGGGATGATCCGCTCGTTCTCGGCCGAGGAGCGCCGGGACATGGTCGCGGATGACGGCACCGTATCCATCACCTGCGAGTTCTGCTCGCGCCGATACGTGCTCGACCCGGCCGAGGTCGAGCGGGATATCGCGACCGCGCCGGGGGCGTGAAGCACCTTCTCGTCAACCTGCGTCCGGGATCGCGGCACAGACCCCGCGACCCTCGGGCCGGCATCGTATGGATCGGCGGGTGATGGCCCGCCGATCCAGCGATCACCCGCCTTGCAGCCGATCACGGGCCGGGGCGATCGCGATGGCAGACCCGCGCGAAGGCAGCGGCAGGGTCATCCGGCGACGGCATCCCCGGCCCTCTGCCGAGCAGATCCGTCCATGGCTCCGGTTCAGGAAAGCGTTCTCACGGGCGTGATCCCGTTTGGAGTCGCTCCATGTTAAGGGGAGCGCAGGCCCCGTTCTTGCGGGCCTGTCCGTGCCGTCGACATCCGAACGAGGCGAACGAGCCATGCCGGAGCTTCATCCCGAGGTCGCCGCGGTCACCGAGCGCGTCATCGCGCGCTCCCGCGCCAGCCGCCGCGCCTATCTCGACCTGATCGAACGCGAGCGCGAGGCGGGCGTGCATCGCCCGATGCTCGCCTGCGGCAACCTCGCCCACGGCTTCGCGGCGTCCGGCGAGGACAAGCCCGCAATCATCGCGGGCCGCGCCATGAATATCGGCATCGTCACCGCCTACAACGACATGCTCTCGGCGCATCAGCCCTACGGGCGCTATCCCGAGCAGATCAAGCTGTTCGCCCGCGAAGTGGGTGCGACGGCCCAGGTGGCCGGCGGCACGCCCGCCATGTGCGACGGCGTCACCCAAGGCCAGCGCGGCATGGAGCTGTCGCTGTTCTCCCGCGATACCATCGCCCTCTCCACTGCGGTCGCGCTCAGCCACGGCATGTTCGAGGGCGCGGCGCTGCTGGGCATCTGCGACAAGATCGTGCCCGGCCTCATCATCGGCGCGCTCCGCTTCGGCCACCTGCCGATGATCCTGGTTCCGGCCGGCCCCATGCCCTCGGGGCTCGCCAACAAGGAGAAGCAGCGCATCCGGCAGCTCTATGCCGAGGGCAAGGTCGGCCGCGCGGAACTGCTGGAGAGCGAGTCCGCCTCCTATCACGGGGCCGGAACCTGCACCTTCTACGGCACCGCCAATTCCAACCAGATGATGATGGACGTGATGGGCCTGCACATGCCCGGCGCCTCCTTCATCAATCCCGGCACGCGGCTGCGGCAGGCGGTGACGCGTTCGGCGATCCACCGGCTCACCGAGATCGGCTGGAACGGCAACGATTACCGCCCGCTCGGGCGCTGCATCGACGAGCGGGCGATCGTCAACGCCATCGTCGGCCTGCTCGCCACCGGCGGCTCGACCAACCACGCGATCCACATCCCGGCCATGGCGCGCGCCGCGGGCATCGTCGTCGATTGGGAGGATTTCGACCGGCTTTCCGGCGTGGTGCCGCTGATCGCGCGGGTCTACCCGAACGGCGCGGGCGACGTGAACCACTTCCACGCGGCCGGCGGCATGTCCTACGTCATCGCCTCGCTGATCGATGCCGGGCTCCTGCACGACGACCTCCTGACGGTGGCCGGCACGCGCCTGCGCGACCACGCCCGCGACCCGAAGCTTCTGGGCGAGGGCAACGACCTCACCTTCGAGGACGCGCCGGCCGAGCCGCTGGACGAGGCCATGCTGCGCCCCCCCTCCCGCCCGTTCCAGCCGGATGGCGGGATGCGGCTGGTGAAGGGCAATCTCGGCCGCGCCACCTTCAAGACCAGCGCGGTCGATCCCGAACGGCGCACCATCGAAGCCCCGGCCCGCGTCTTCTCCGATCAGGACGAAGTCATCGCCGCCTTCAAGGCGGGCGAGTTGGAGCGCGACGTCGTCGTGGTCGTGCGCTTCCAGGGCCCGCGCGCCAACGGGATGCCGGAACTGCACAAGCTGACCCCGCCGCTGGGCGTGCTGCAGGACCGCGGCCACAAGGTCGCGCTCGTCACCGACGGGCGGATGTCGGGGGCATCCGGCAAGGTGCCGGCGGCGATCCATGTCAGCCCCGAGGCGGTCGGCGGCGGCCCGATCAGCCGCATCCGCGACGGCGACATCGTCCGCCTTTCGGCCGAGCAGGGATTGCTGGAAGTGCTGGTCGATTCGGCCGAGTGGGACAGCCGCGAGGATGCGGTGCGGCCGCCGGACGGCCTCGGCACCGGCCGCGAGCTGTTCGCCTTCATGCGCCAGGGCGCCGACGATGCCGAGCGCGGCGGCTCGGCGATGCTGGCGGCGGCGGGCCTTTAAGTCATCGTCCCGATACGCGCGATCAGCCGAACCGACACCGGAGGAAACCCCGATGAGCACCATCGACGCGCTGATGCGCTCCGTTCCCGTCATCCCCGTGCTGGTGGTGGAGGATGCCGCCGACGCGGTGCCGATCGCCGAGGCGCTGGTCGGCGGCGGGCTCACCGCCCTCGAAGTCACGCTCCGCACCCCCGCGGCGCTCGATGTGATCCGGGCAATGTCGAGCGTCGAGGGCGCGGTGGTCGGCGCCGGGACGGTGCTGAACGCGCGCGACCTCGATGCCGCCATCGGCGCGGGCGCGAAGTTCATCGTCAGTCCCGGACTGACCGCGCCGCTGACGGAAGCGGCTCTCACCTCGGGCGTTCCCTACCTGCCGGGCGTCGCCACCTCCGCGGACATCATGCGCGGCCTCGATCACGGGCTCGACCGCTTCAAGTTCTTCCCGGCGGAGGCCGCGGGCGGCCTGAAGGCGCTGAAGGCGCTCGCCGCGCCGTTCGGCCAAGTGCGCTTCTGCCCCACCGGCGGCATCACCGAAGCGAGCGCCGGGGACTGGCTCGCCCATCCTGCCGTGCTCTGCGTCGGCGGAAGCTGGGTGGTCCCGGCGGGCAAACCCGACCCAACGGCGATCCGCCGGCTCGCCGAAGCCGCCGCGACGTTGCGGCCCGCCCGGTAGAGGCCCAACGACGAAGGGGTCACGGGTTCATCGAAAGACTGCGCATCAAAACAAGGACCGAGAGACGCCGGCCTGATGCAATGGGGTCGGATAAGGCACTCCGCGGCCTTCAGCCTCGCCGGAAAGGGCAGGGCTTCGTCTTCGCCCCCCCTGCGCCCTTGCGAGCATGGCCGCTACGCGCGGGCGTCGGATCGGCTGTTCCGTCCCGACGCCACGCCGCCATGGCGGATGAAGTCAGCAGTTTACAACAGTTCCGAGCAGCGCAGTTGCGGTTATGCAACAATGTTTCTGCATCGTATAGATTTGAACGTCTCCAGCTTTCGACAAATCGCGTTGAATGACGATGTTTTAGGCGGTTATCGCGAATTATTCTAAACAAAAGCACCATTTTTGTCGTTTGTTATAGTGCTTCACCCGCTTGATCCCCGTCGAGCGATGTCATCATGAGCGCCAAGTCGGCGTCACGACGTCGTCAAATATCGACAAGAAGACGGGGGATTGGACTTGAGACGTCGCGGAACGAACGAAGTCGCGTTTGCGCTTCTGGCAGGCACGGCCGTCGCGGTTGCCCTCCCTGCACGGGCACAACCCCTTGTTCCGGTCGAGGCGTCTCCCGCCGCGGTCGCGCTGGACGAACTGGCCGTCGAAGGCCTCGGCCGCGGCGCGCTGCGGCTTGAGCCCCAGGGCGGTGTCACGGTCGGCTATCTCGGCAAGGCGACGCGGAGCGCCACCAAGACCCCGACGCCCCTGCTCGACACGCCGCAATCCGTCTCGGTCATCACGCGCGAGCAGATCCTCGACCAGGGCTTCCAGTCGATCGGTGAGGCGACGCGCTACGTTCCGGGCGTGATCCAGGCCCAGGGCGAGGGCAATCGCGACGAGCTGATCATCCGCGGCCAGCGCTCGAATGCCGACTTCTTCGTCAACGGCATCCGCGACGACGTGCAGTATTACCGCGACCTCTACAACATCCAGCGCATCGAAGTCCTGAAGGGGCCGAACGCGATGATCTTCGGCCGCGGCGGCGGCGGCGGCGTCATCAACCGCGTGCTCAAGGAAGCCGACGGCGTCCCGACCCGCGAGATCGTCGCCCAGGGCGGCCAGTTCGCGAACAAGCGCGTGGCGCTCGATGTCGGCGACCGCGTCTCCGACAGCGTGTTCTTCCGCATGAACGGCGTGTTCGAGGATACGGCGACCTACCGCGACTTCGTCGATATCCGCCGCTACGGCGTGAACCCGACGATGACGTTCCTGCTCGGGCCGCAGACGACGCTGCGCCTGTCCTACGAGTACTTCCACGACGACCGCACCACCGATCGCGGCATCCCCTCGCAGTTCGGCCGGCCCTACCGGTACCGCGATAACCGGGCGACCTATTTCGGCAACCCGTTCCTGTCGCCGACCTACGTCAACGCCCACATCGCCACGGCGCAGCTCGACCACGTCTTCGAGAACGGCGTCGTGATGCGCAGTCAGTCACGCATCGCCGATTACGAAAAATTCTACCAGAACGTCTTCCCCGGCGGGGCGGTGAACGCGGCCGGCACTGCCGTCAACATCTCGGCCTATAACAGCCAGACCGACCGGACGAACTACTTCAATCAGACCGACTTCACCTACCAGTTCCTGACTGGTCCCGTGAAGCACACCCTGCTCGGCGGGTTCGAACTCGGCTACCAGGAAGGCCTGAGCGTCCGTGAAGACGGCTTCTTCGCGACCACCGGTACGCAGACCCTCGTTGTCAACCCGCTCGCGCCGCTGACGCGCGTCGGCGTCAATTTCCGCAATATCGCCAGCGGGGCCAACAGCACCTACGATCTCGGTCTCGCCGCGGCCTACGTGCAGGATCAGGTCGAACTGAACGACTACGTGCAGCTCATCGGCGGCCTGCGCTTCGACCATTTCGACTTCGCGGCGACCGACCGGCGCACCAACATCACCAATGCCCGCGTGGACGATCTGATCTCGCCGCGCGCCGGCCTCGTCGTGAAGCCGCTGCCGAACCTCGCCTTCTACACGAGCTACAGCATCTCCTACCTGCCCTCGTCCGGCGATCAGTTCAGCGCATTGACGCCGGGCCTCGTCATCGCTCAGCCAGAGAGATTCGAGAACACGGAAGTGGGCGTGAAGTACGACGTCTCGCCCGTGCTTCAGCTCACCGGCGCGCTGTTCAACCTCGACCGCACCAACCAGCGGATCGCCGATCCGAACCGGCCCGGCTTCTTCCTGACCTCGGGCCAGACCAACACGCAGGGCGCGGAGATCGGCGCCAACGGCTACGTCACCGATTGGTGGTCGATCGCGGGCGGCTACGCCTTCACCGATGCGCGCATCGCGAACCGGCTCTCCGATACGATCGTGGCCGGCAACTTCGTCGGCCTCGTGCCGCTCAATTCCTTCACACTGTGGAACAAGTTCGACATCGATCCGAGCTTCTCGGTCGGCGTCGGCTTCATCAACCAGTCGCATTCCTTCGCGACTTCGGACAACACCGTCCGGCTTCCGAGCTACTCGCGCTTCGATCTGGGCCTGTTCTACCGGATCAGCGAGAACGCACGCGCGCAGGTGAACATCGAGAACCTGTTCGACCGCAACTACATCGTCTCGGCGCACAACAACAACAACATCCTGCCCGGCGCCCCCCGCACGGTCCGGGCACAGATCATCGTGCGCTGGTAGACGCCCCCTCCCGCTTCCGGGCACGCCCGGAGGCGGGATCACACCGCCCGCAACGGCCCCTCCAGCACGCCGATGACGCGGGCGAGGTCGTTGCCGCGTTTCATCACGAGGCCGCTCGCCGCGATCACCGCGTAGGCGCCCTGGCGGCGGGCGAGCTTGGGATCCTTCTCGATCCGGTAGAGCGGCATCTCGGAGGCGCGGCGGTAGATCGAGAACACCGCCTTGTCGCGGCGGAAATCGAGGGCGTAGTCGCGCCACTCGCCCTCGGCGACGCGCCGTCCGTAGAGGTTGAAGATGGTCCGCAACTCGTCGCGCTGGAAGGCGACCTGCGGAGTGGTGGGCGACGGAAACGGGATCACTTGCGGCGTGACGTGCGGTGCCACTTGGCTGTCCCGGTCGTTCGAGCGGTGATCGACGCTCTGCCCCTCGCTCATCGTCACTCCCGTAGCGGTGCCGGCGTTCCTGCGGCGTGGGGGAGATGATGGGCTCCGCGGGAGGCACCCGCAAGGTGCTTCGCCGGCCATCGGTCGCTTAGCGTGGTTTCGACGCGGCGCGCGACTCATGTGCGTCGCCGCACGGTGAGGTGGTGAACATCACCGTCCCGCCGCAGACTCGCCTTGCCATCGCCACCGCGACACGCTTTCACTGTGGCTTGAAACCTCGTCGGTCTGTCCACCGCGGCGGCGCCTGAACCCGAGCTCCCCAGCCCTCGGGCAATGCCGCGGATCTCGGCAAACCGGCATCCAGGGGTTTCGAGACCCAAGGACTTCAGGCGGCCTCCTCGGAGCGCCGCCCTTTTTTCGTGTCGAGGCTCCCGCCGCTCGCGGGTGCATCAGCCCGAAAGCCGATGGCCACCTCTCGGAACGAGGCTCGCGGCAGAGAGCCGAGGCCGCAGCCCCCAACAACCATCTTGGCAGCCGCGCCCGCTGGCGCGAGAAGCGGCGGCGATGTCCGAGTCCTCTCCCCCCGCAGCGGCGCCTCCGCCCGTCTTCGACGACGCCTTCCGCGCCCGCCTCGCGGACCTGTTCGCGTGGCGGCGGGACGTGCGGCGCTTCTCCCGCGAACCGGTCGACGAGGCCGCGCTGCGAACCTGCCTCGATCTGGCGGCGCTGGCGCCCTCCGTCGGCAACAGCCAGCCCTGGCGGTTCGTAAGGGTGTCCGAGCCCGGGCGGCGCGCGGCGGTCATCGCAAGCTTCGAGCGCTGCAACGCCGCCGCCTGCGCGACCTATGCCGACGAACAACGGTCGCTCTACGCCCGCCTGAAGCTCGCGGGCCTGCGCGAGGCGCCGGTTCATCTCGCGGTGTTCTGCGATTCCGGGACGGGCGCCGGCCACGGCCTCGGCCGCGCGACCATGCCGGAGATGCTGCGCTACTCGGTGGCGGCCTGCATCCATGCCTTCTGGCTTGCCGCCCGCGCCCACGGCATCGGCGTCGGCTGGGTCTCGATCCTCGAACCCACCCTCGTGACGGACGCCCTCGACGTGCCGGAAGGCTGGGATCTGGTCGCCTATCTCTGTGTCGGCCACCCGGTCGAGGAGCATGCCGACCCGGAACTCGTCCGCCACGGCTGGCAGGAGCGGCACCCGGAAGCGGCCCGGCTCCATGAACGCTAAGACCGGCGCCAAGACCAGCGCTGAGGCCGGCGCCGCGAGCCGATACTTAAAATTTGTCGGAATTTTCGAGCCCGGCATTCGCTAAGCCGCCAAGAGGCCGTGCATGGGGCGCGCATTTCGCGGCGCGTAAAGCAGAATCGCAAGCTGGAACGGCGGATCGTCTTCGTCAGTTACGCTCCAGCTTCGAAAGGCGATCTTCGATGTTCAGGACAGTCAAGTACAGGGCGCGTCTCGCGGGCGCGCTCGCGGTGGCTTTATGCGCGGCCGGTGCCGCGCAGGCTCGGGAAGTCGTCCCCTTCGCCGACGGACTCGGTGCGGGGACGATCGTGGTGCGCACCACCGAGCGCCGGCTCTACCTCGTCAACGGCGACGGCACGGCGATCCGCTACCCCGTCGCGGTCGGCAAGCCGGGCAAGCAGTGGAGCGGCGCCACGCAGATCGACGGCAAATATTACCAGCCCGACTGGTCGCCCCCGGCGGAGGTGAAGCGCGACAACCCGCGCCTGCCCAACCTCATCCGCGGCGGCTCGCCGAGCAATCCGATGGGCGTGGCGGCCATGACCCTGCGCGGAGGCGAATACGCCATCCACGGCACCAACCGGCCGAATTCGATCGGCACCTTCGCGTCCTACGGCTGTATCCGCATGTACAACCAGGATATCGCCGACCTGTTCGGGCGCGTCGCCGTCGGCACCGAGGTGTATGTGATGCGGTAAGCGACGGTTCGGGCCGCAGCCATCCGCAGCGTCGCACGGGCCGGGCGGTCTGTTGTGGAGCGGTGAGCGTGGGGGCCGCCCCGCGTCGGCGCCGCTGGCGCGACGACGCGCCCTCGCCTATGCGCCGGGGAGTCGCCCGCTTCCGGGCCAGAAGACCCGTCACTGCTGCGCCATGCTGAAGGCCTTCCTCGCCTATTACCGGCCGCACCGGACGCTGTTCCTGGTGGATTTCGGCTGCGCCGTGCTCTCGGGCCTGCTCGAACTCGGCTTCCCGCTCGCGGTCAAAGCCTTCGTCGACCGGCTGCTGCCGCAGCAGGATTGGAGCCTGATCCTGCTCGCAGCAATGGGCCTGACGCTGCTCTACGTCGCCAATGCCGGCCTGATGGTGGTCGTCACCTATTGGGGCCACGTGCTCGGCATCAACATCGAGACCGAGATGCGCGCCCGCGCCTTCGACCACCTGCAGAAGCTCTCGTTCCGCTTCTTCGACGGGCAGAAGACCGGCCACCTGGTGGCGCGCATCACCAAGGATCTGGAGGAGATCGGCGAGGTCGCCCATCACGGGCCTGAGGACCTGTTCATCGCGGTGATGACGCTGTTCGGCGCCTTCGCGCTGATGTTCCTCGTCCACCCGCCACTGGCGCTGATGACGCTGGCGATCCTGCCGCTGATCGCCTTTATCGTCATCCGCTACGGTGGGCGCATGACGCGCAACTGGCAGGCGCAGTACGGGCGCGTCGGCGCCTTCAACGCCCGCATCGAGGAGAATGTCGGCGGCATCCGCGTGGTGAAGGCCTTCGCCAACGAGGCGCATGAGCGGGCGCTGTTCGCCTCCGACAACCGGAACTACCGCACCACCAAGCTCGAAGCCTACCGGCTGATGGCCGGCGCCCTGTCGATCAACTATCTCGGCCTGCGCCTCGTGCAGATCGTGGTGCTCCTCGGGGGCGCCGCCTTCGTGGTGCGCGGTGACCTGACGCCCGGCGGCTTCGTCGGCTTCCTGCTCCTGGTGGCGGTGTTCTACCGGCCGCTGGAAAAGATCGGGGCGGTGATCGAGACCTACCCGAAGGGCATCGCCGGTTTTCGCCGCTACCAGGACCTGCTCGCCACCGAGCCCGACATCGCCGACCGGCCGGGGGCCATCCCCGCCCCGCCGCTGAAGGGCGAGATCCGCTTCGAGGGCGTGCGCTTCGGCTACAGCCCGGACCGGCCGGTGCTCTCCGCGATCGACCTGACGATCCACGCGGGCGAGACGGTGGCCTTCGTCGGCCCCTCGGGGGCGGGTAAGACGACGCTGCTCTCGCTGATCCCGCGCTTCTACGAGGCGGAAACCGGACGCATCACCATCGACGGCCACGACATCCGCGACCTGACGCTGGCCTCGCTGCGCGGGCAGATCGGTATCGTCCAGCAGGACGTGTTCCTGTTCGCCGGCACGATCCGCGAGAACATCGCCTATGGCCGCCTGCGCGCGAGCGAGGCCGAGATCCTGGACGCCGCCGCCCGCGCCCGGCTCGATGGGCTGATCGCCTCGCTGCCCGAGGGGCTCGACACGGTGATCGGCGAGCGTGGGGTGAAGCTCTCTGGAGGGCAGAAGCAGCGGCTCGCCATCGCCCGCGCCTTCCTCAAGAACCCGCCGATCCTGATCCTCGACGAGGCGACCTCGGCGCTGGACACGCAGACCGAGCGGGAGATCCAGGCCTCGCTGTTCGAACTGGCGGAAGGCCGCACGACGCTGGTCATCGCCCACCGGCTGGCCACGATCCGCCACGCCGACCGCATCGTGGTGGTGGCCGAGAACGGCATCGTCGAGCAGGGCCGTCACGACGTGCTGCTGGCCGGAGACGGCTACTACCGCCGCCTCCACGCGGCGCAGGTGGAGGATTCGCATCCGTCGCGGCCGCGCACGGCGGCGGAGTGAAGCGCCTTTCCCTCTCCCCGCGTGCGGGGCGAGGGAATTCAAATTCTCAAGCGCTCCGCCCGGCCTCGGCCAGGAGCCCATCGACGAAGCCCGGCAGGCCGGTGCGGCGGGTGCGCTTGAGGCGCTCGGCGGCCAGGATCGATTGAAGCGCGCGGAAGGACTCGTCGAGGTCGTCGTTGACGATGACGTAGTCGTACTCGCTCCAGCGCTGCATCTCGTTGCGGGCGTTGGCCAGCCGCCGCTCGATGGTCTCGGGTGCGTCTTCCGCCCGGCGCTCCAGGCGGTTGCGCAACTCGGCAAAGCTCGGCGGCAGGATGAACACCGTCACCACGTCGTCCTGCAGCCGCTGCCGGACCTGGCGGGTGCCCTGGTAGTCGATGTCGAAGATCATATCCCGGCCTTGGGACAGGGTCTTCTCGACCGGGCGGCGCGGCGTGCCGTAGAAATTCCCGTGGACCTCGGCCCATTCGAGCAGGTCGTCGCGGGTGCGAAGATCCTCGAACGCCTCGCGGTCGATGAAGCGGTAGTCGCGCCCGTCGATCTCCGAGGGGCGGCGCGAGCGCGTCGTCACCGAGATCGACAGGTCGAGGCCCCATTCGGGCCGCTGGGCGATGGCGCGGGTCAGCGTCGTCTTGCCCGCGCCCGAGGGCGAGGACAGGATCAGGATCAGCCCGCGCCGGGCGATATCCGGTCTGCCTTGGGTGGCATCCTGCGTCATCGGCGGGAAACTCCGCTGCGCATGTCTCTCGCTCTCATTCGACGTTCTGCACCTGCTCGCGGAATTGCTCCACCACGGCCTTCAAGTCGAGTCCGATCCGCGACAGGCTGATATCGCCGGCCTTGGCGCACAGGGTGTTGGCCTCGCGGCCGAGTTCCTGGGCCAGGAAATCGAGCCGCCGGCCGATCGCGCCGCCCTGAGCCAGCAACTCGCCGATGGCCGCGAGGTGAGCGCGCAGGCGGTCGAGTTCCTCGCGCACATCCGCCTTGGCCGCGATCAGCACCGCCTCCTGATGCAGGCGGTCGGGGTCGAGCCCCCCGGCGCCGACGAGGGCCGCCACCGCATCCGCGAGACGGGCGCGCACCGCCTCGGGCCGGCGGGCGGGGCAGTCCTCGGCGGCCTGGGTCAGACGGGCGATGTCCGCGATCTGGCTCTCCACGATCGCGTGCAGCCGCGCCCCTTCCGCGCGGCGGGCGGAAACGAGATCGGCCACGAGGGTCTCGATCCCGGCGACGAGATCCCGATTGAGCGCCTCAGGGTCGGCCCCGGCCTCGCTCTCGGTCTCGACGACACCGCGCACGGCGAGCAGCCCGTCGAGCGTCGCCGGGCCAACCTCCGCGGGACGCGGCACGCGGGCGACGGCCGCGGCGAGGCTCGCCAGCAGGGTTTCGTCGATGCGCACCCGCACCGCCGCCTCGGGCCGCGTCAAGGTGAGACCGAGCTGGCACTGGCCGCGAGAGAGCGCCTTGGACAGAGCGATGCGGGCCGCCTCCCCCGCCGCCTCGAAGCCGTTCGGCGCACGCACGCGGATATCGAGCCCACGCCCGTTCACGGTGCGGATCTCCCACAACCACTGCACCGCGCCGGTCGTGCCGGCGGAGCGGGCAAACCCGGTCATGCTCGCGATGGTCGTGTCTTCGCTGGTCTTGCCTGCGCTGGTCTGGGCCAAGGGCGCGTCGCTCCCGCTCGTCCTCCATCGGCGCTCGGCCGCTCATCGCGGGGAACGACTCCGGAAAAGGTCGGTTTGTCGGATACGCGCTTTCGGCAAGAAAGCGCAATGCGGAGGCGGGCGGAAGGCCGGCTCGCCGTGGGCGCCGCGTGCACTGCACCACGACCGCGCCGCCCTATTCTGCACAAGAAATGTCCACGTCATATAATGATGCAAGAGCCCAGCGTCCAAGCAGGCATGAATACTGTGCATCAGCTTGACGCTGATGATGTGTCTTCCTAACTTCCAAGTCGACCAAAGGGCACCGAACAATCGAGCGGGGACCCATCCATGACGAACCCCTTCGACATCAAGAATCGCTTCCGGGCGCGCCTGCGCGCGGCCGACGCGCAGAAGCATCGGATCCAGGCCAAGCTTCTTCAGGACGGCGTTCGGGCACTGGCTCCGATCACTGAGGCCCTGAGCCTGATGGCCGAGGTGTTGGAAGAGGACGGCATCGAACACGGCCGGATCACCTGCCCCGCCCCGGAGGTGGATCGCGACGATTTCGTTGGCTTCACCGCCACGTTGCAGAACGACGCCGGTCAGGAACACCGGATCACCGTGAAGTACGGCCCCGTTCTGGGTGGGCGCAACTTCATCGCGGTGAACGGCCTGGGGGCGGAGTACAACGAGCGGCTGCTCACCCTGGCCAGCAACACGACGCCGGGCCTCGGCCGCTGCGTCGGCAGCGACGTGCATGTCGAAGCCGATCGCGGCGGCGACCTGGCCGAGATCCTGCGCGAGATGGTCGAGGACTTCTTCGCCGGCCATAGCGAGGCGCCGATCCGCACCGGGGCGACCGAGTCGCGCGGCCGTCTGGCGCTGGTGCAGTAGGCGCCGCGCGAGGCGCTTGCGGACCGTCCCGGTCGCGGGATCAGGACTTCGCCGTCACGGAGCGGCGGAGCGTCCGCTCACGGATCGAGGCGGCGCGCCCGGGCGGCGCGGGCCATGGCGATGAGTTCGTTGGCGGTGAGGTTGTGCGACGGCAGGCGCGCCTCGGACTCGATGGGGTGCAGGTCGATGGAGCGCCGGTCCAGCGGAGGCGCGGCGGCGGAGAGCAGTCCCGGATTCCAGCTCGGCCAGAGACTGCGAATGCGAGATGTCTTCCTGGTCGCCGATACCGCCATGCCGCCTCCGAAGCCGATCACTTAAGAGGATGATAACCAAGCTCGGGCGCGAGAAACATTCTTGACGCGCGCCGATGTGGTGCTTCGCCGAATCTTTTGTCGGCTGCGCGTCGGGGCGGAGGCGGCCTTCGCTGCACATGGGTTCGCACAACGAAAAAGGCGGGCGCGATCCTGCATGATCGCACCCGCCCCATCGCATTCCGATCACGATCGGACCGAGGCTACTCCGCCGCGTCGAGGCGCGGGCGCTCGATCTCGGCGCGCTCGCGCTTCACCAGTTCGGCGGTCAGGAACGCCACCTCCAGCGCCTGCTCCGCGTTGAGGCGCGGGTCGCAGTAGGTGTGGTAGCGGTCCTGAAGGTCGTCCGCCGTCAGCGCACGGGCGCCGCCGGTGCATTCGGTCACGTCCTTGCCGGTCATCTCGAGATGGATGCCGCCGGCGATCGTGCCTTCCGCGCGGTGCACGCCGAAGAAGCCCTCGATCTCCTGCATCACCCGCTCGAACGGCCGGGTCTTGTAGCGGCCGGCGGCGATGGTGTTGCCGTGCATCGGATCGCAGACCCACACGACGTTGCGGCCCTCGCGCTGCACCGTGCGGATCAGCCCCGGCAGGTGATCGCCGACCTTGTCCGCGCCGAAGCGGCAGATCAGGCTGAGGCGGCCGGCCTCGTTCTCCGGGTTGAGGAGATCGATCAGGCGGATCAGCCCTTCGGCCGTGGTCGAGGGCCCGCATTTCAGGCCGATCGGATTCTTGATGCCGCGGGCATATTCCACATGGGCGTGGTCCGGCTGGGCGGGTGCGGTCGCCGATCCAGAGCATATGGCCGGAGGTGGCGTACCAATCGCCGCTCGTCGAATCGACGCGGGTCAGCGACTCCTCGTAGCCGAGCAGCAGCGCCTCGTGGCTGGTGTAGAAATCCGTGGTGCGGACCTCCTGGTGCGTCTCCGGGTTGATGCCGATGGCGCGCATGAAGTCGAGCGCGTCCGACATCCGCTCGGCCACATCGCGGTAGCGCGAGGATTGCGGGCTGTCCTTGACGAAGCCGAGCATCCAGCGATGCGCGTTCTCGAGGTTGGCGTAGCCGCCGGTGGCGAAGGCGCGCAGCAAGTTCAGCGTCGCCGCCGACTGCCGGTAGGCCTCGAGCTGGCGGCGCGGATCGGGGATCCGGGCCTCCTCGTTGAAGGTCAGGCCGTTGATGATGTCGCCGCGGTAGCTCGGCAGCGCCACGCCGTCGAGCGTCTCGGTCGGCGAAGAGCGCGGCTTGGCGAACTGGCCGGCGATGCGGCCGACCTTCACCACGGGCGAGCCGCCCGCGAAGGTGAGCACCATCGCCATCTGCAGGAAGACGCGGAAGAAGTCGCGGATGTTGTCGGCCGAGTGCTCGTCGAAGCTCTCGGCGCAGTCGCCGCCTTGCAGGAGGAAGGCCTCGCCCGCCCCGACGCGCGCCAGGGCCGCCTTCAGCTTGCGCGCCTCACCGGCAAAAACGAGCGGCGGAAAGCTCGCGAGTTGCGCCTCGACGGCCTGGAGAGCGCCCGCGTCCGGATAGGACGGGACCTGCTGGATCGGCAGGTTGCGCCAGGTTTTGGGGGTCCACCGCTCGGCCATGATACTCTCTCCGCTCACCCGATCGGGTGATGCGCGCGGGCCCTCCCGCCTCGCGCGAAGCCGGGCTTATAGAGCGGTTTTTCAGAAGTTGCGAGTTGGCCGACGCCATAGCTGAGTATCGGCCGACGCATCGGCCGCTATTCGCGCAATCCCGACCCGGCGCCCCGGCCGGCGAGCAGGCCGACGAGCTCGGCTTGGCGCGACACGCCGGTCTTCTGGAAGATGCGCCGGAGCACCGAGCGGGCGGTGCTGGGGGTGATCCCAAGCTTGGCCGCGGCCGGTGCCGGGGCATCGCCCGCCGCGATCAGGGCGGCGAGCCGGGCCTCGGCCGGGGTCAGGTCGAACAGGCCCTGGACCACATCCGCACTCGGCACGTCCTGGGCCACGACGGGGGTGGCGATCAGCACGAAGCGGGCGCGGACGAACACGTCGTGGGCCGCGCCGCGGATCGGCACGAGATGCAGGATCACCGGGGGACGCTCACCGCTCGCGGCGATCGGGATCGAGCGCACCGGCATCGCCTGCGGCGCGGCGGATTGTGCCACGGCTTCGCGCAGCAGCCTGTCGGCGGCCGGATCGACGACGGCGAGCCGCAAGGGCTGGTCGCTGAGGGTGTGAGGCATCATCGCCACCAGGGACGGATTGGCGTCGATGACCCGCCCGCCGCTTCCGAGCACGGCCGCCGGCAGGCCGAGTGCTTCGAGCGTCCGGGTGGTGGTCGAGACCCGCTCCATCTCCAGGCGTGCGGAGAGCAGGGCGGCCCGGGCGAGATGGGGACGCAGGCTGTTGAGCGCGGACAGAATCTGCGGCCCGAAATCGCCCTCGGCGCGGGCGCGCTCGCAATGGACGATGACGCTGTCGCCGCTCGGCACCAGCACGGCTGTCGCGGTACCCGCGCCGTAGCCCCGGGGGATCAGGAAGTCCTGATAGAGCGGCAGCGTCGCGATCTCCTCCTCCGTCACGACGTCGAGGTCGTTGAGAAAGCCGGGATGACGCAGCGCCAACAGGCGTCCGATGCGGACGTTGTCGGGGAAGCGCTCGAAATGATCGATCACCAGCGGGTCGAACTCCGGCGACGTCGTCACGAAGTCGCGAAAGTGCGTCCCGGTCGAGACGATCATCACCGCCTGCGGGGCGCCAGCGAAGCGGGCGAGTTCGACGAGCACCTCGCGCCACAGCTCGGGCAAGGCCGCCGCCTCGTAGATCCGGTCGATCAGGGCGGCGCCCTCGGCCGACAGGGCGGCAGCCGGCTCGATCGAGGCCGAGCGAATGGCGGAGGGGAAGGGGTGGGAATGGATCGTCATGAATCGAGCGAAAGCAATGGAACGAACGCGGTCGCAGGGTCGGAATTTGCCATCTCCGCAGGCCGCGGGATACAGCATTGGGCTTGCTGGAACAGTATTTTGTCGGATCTTGTCCCCAGAAAAACAATCACAACCTGCACACAGCCAGACTCCAATCCCCTAACGGGAAATTAAAATCAGTATGTCGCGCTGAATCCTCCCTTTTTAGCCGATTAACAAATGCAACGAAATCTGTCTTCCCGGACAGCGGGCCGGCGTCTCGCAAACACGCGAGAGACGCACTCCGGAGAATGAGCGCGATCCATGCCGGCCGGGGACGATTGATCGTGGCGCCCGGTGACCGAGATCCCCGCCGGGATCGGCAAGGCAGGGAGAGTGATCCATGCGGCTCCACGTTCTCGGTTGCGGCGACGCGTTCGGCTCGGGCGGGCGCTTCAACACCTGCTTCCACGTCGATGCGCCCGGCGGCGCCTTCCTCATCGATTGCGGCGCCTCCGCGCTCATCGCGATCCGGCGCTTCGGCGTCGAGCCGAACCGCATCCGCACGGTGTTCCTCACCCATCTCCACGGCGACCATTTCGGCGGCCTGCCCTGGCTGATCCTCGACGGGCAGCTCGTCAGCGGGCGCACGGAGCCGTTGACCGTGGTCGGACCGCCGGGCACGGCCGAGCGCCTTCCGGCGGCGATGGAGGTGCTGTTTCCCGGCTCCAGCACGGCCGAGCGCCGATTCCCAGTCGAGGTCGTGGAAATGGAAGCCGGGCGCCCGGTCGAGACCGGGGGCGTGCGAGCCGCCGCCTTCACCATGCGCCACCCCTCGGGCGCGCCCGCGCACGCCCTGCGGATCGAGGCGGCGGGCAAGGTCGTCAGCTATACCGGCGACACCGAGTGGGTGGAGGATATCGTCGCCGCGGGGAGCGGGGCGGACCTGATGATCGCCGAGGGCTACACCGTGGAGCGTCCGGTGAAGTTCCACCTCGATTGGGCGACGCTGAAGCGGCGCCTGCCCGAGATCGCCCCTAAGCGGCTGATGCTCACGCATATGAGCCCGGAGATGATCGCTCACCCGCCGGACGGTTACATCGCAGCCGAGGACGGGCTCGTCGTCACCCTTTGACCCCGCCCCTCGCTACGCGCGATCAGCGCTTGCGCACGAATTCCGTGCGCAGGACGAGGCCCTTGATGCTGTCGTGGCGGCAATCGATCTCCTCCGGATCGACCGTGAGGCGGATCGACCGGATGACGGTGCCCTGCTTGAGGGTCTGGTTCGCGCCCTTGACCTTGAGATCCTTGATTAGGGTGACCGCATCACCGTCGGCCAGGATGTTGCCCGCGGCGTCACGCACAGGCGCCCGCGCAGCCGGGGTCTCGGGCGACGCCGCGCCGGCGGGGCGCCATTCGCCGAGCGCTTCGTCGTAGATGTAGGTGTCGTCCGTATCCGGCATCGTCTGGCTCCTGGCGGTCACGCCACTGTGAGCGCGGCCATAGCGGTGGCTTGGGATAGCGGCGCCTTGGGCAGGCCGACAAGCGCGTTGCGAGCATAGCTCCGAACCGACTACCGTTCCGCGAGTTGGCAGCGGGTGTTCGCACGATCACCGTTACCTGCGTGTCATCCCGTTCGGGCAAACAGCCCGACCCCATGTTCACGACCGGAGTCACACCGACCATGCGCCAGGAAATGCTCTCCGGAATGCTCGGCCTCGGCCTGCTCTGCGCGCCGGCCCTCGTCACGGGCACCGTTCCCGCCTCGGCGCAGGCGCCCGCCCAACCGGCCGCCCCGGTTGTCACCGCCGATCCCGAACGGTTGGCCGCCGCCCGCGAGGTCGTCGCCGCGGCGCAGGGGGACCGGGCCGCGGTGCTCGCGGCGATGAAGGCGCCGATGGCCGGGGGGTGATGCAGCAGATGGGTCTTACGGACCCAAAGAAGGCCCAGGTGATGGTGGACGAGGTCGTGATGCCCACGCTCTCGGAGAATTACGACGACCTGCTCGCGATCCAGGCCCTCAGCTTCGCCTCCGTCCTCTCGAAGGAGGATCTGAAGGCGGTTGCCGGCTTCTACGCCACGCCGGCGGGCAAGAATCTCGTGAAGGCGCAGCCGCAACTGAGCCAGGCGATGCTGACGGGGATGCAGCAATGGATGGGCACGCTGCTGCCGCAGCTCAAGGAGAAGGTGGAGAAGGCCGCCGCAGCGCATGGCTGGTCGAACGAGGTCAAGCGGCGCTGAGCCCCCTCACCGCTCCGGCTCGAACAAGGCCGCGGCCGCGGGCCCCTGCGGGAAGGTCAGGGGCATCCGGACGACGCCGCGGTGATAGGGGAAGCGGGCGCGCTGAAGCGGGTCCGGCCCGGTGAAGATCAGCCGCGGCCGGAACGAGACCGGGCTGACGCAGAGCAGGTAAGTGCGCAGGTTGCGCTCGTCGGGCACGAACATCGCCGTGTCGAGGTAGCGCGCCTTGTGCCGCACCCAAGCCGGGATGAACGGCAGCCGCCAGCGCCGGGCGAGATGCTCGCCGACCCCGCCGAGGAAGGCATCGGGCCGCGCGTCTCCCAGAAAACCCGGATCCTCGGCGATCATCGCCCCCTGGGCGGTGATGTCGCCGTCGAGCGCGTAGAAGGCGTCGAGGAAGTTCTGCAGGTGGTGATCCCAATCGCCATCCGCGCGTGCCCGCTCGACCACCTCGCGCAAGGAGGCGGGCCTCATCGTGGGCGATCCTGAAGCACCGACCGGAAGCGCAGGCTCGCCTCACCGGGTGGCGCCTCGTCGTAGACGGAAACGTACAGGTCTTGCAGCGCCGCCCCGCCTCCGTAGACGGCGAGTTCGACGAACAGCCCCCGCGCGGACAGATCCGCGCCGAGCAGCTCAAAGGCCTCGAGGAGGCGGGTGCGGTCGAAGGCCAGGGCCATGCGGACAGTGTAGCCGATGCCGCGGCCTTCGCGAAAAGGCTACTCCGCCGCTGCGGCGAACACCGTCCCGGCCCGCGGCAGATCCAGGGTATCCCAGGTTTCCACCAGCGCGGCCGTCAGCGCACCGATCCGCTCGTCGTCATGGAAGGGTGAGGGCGTGATCCGCAGGCGCTCGGTGCCGCGCGGGACGGTGGGATAGTTGATCGGCTGGATGTAGATGTCGTGGTGCTCCAGCAGGTGGTCGGCTGCCGCCTTGCACAGCTCGGCATCGCCGACCATCAGCGGCACGATGTGGGTCTCGGTGTGCAGCACCGGCAGGCGGGCGGCTTCCAACGCCGCCTTGGTGCGGGCGGCCTGGCGCTGATGCGCCTCGCGCTCGGTCTTCGAGCGCTTGAGGTAGCGCACCGAGGCGCGCGCCGCCGCGGCGACGGCCGGCGGCAGGGCGGTGGTGAAGATGAAGCCGGCCGCGTGGCTGCGAACCGCGTCGCACAGGGTCGCCGTGCCGGTGATGTAGCCGCCGACGCAGCCGAAGCCCTTGGCGAGCGTCCCCTCGATCACATCGACCCGGTGCATCACACGATCGCGCTCGGCGATGCCGGCGCCACGCTCGCCGTAGAGGCCGACCGCATGGACCTCGTCGAGATAGGTCATGGCGCCGTAGGCATCGGCAAGGTCGCAGATCGCGGCGATCGGCGCCACGTCGCCATCCATCGAGTAGACCGACTCGAAGGCGATCAGCTTGGGCCGGTCGCCGGCCTCGGCGAGCAGCTGCTCGAGATGTTCGAGGTCGTTGTGACGGAAGACGCGCTTCTCGCAGCCGGAATGGCGCACGCCCTCGATCATCGAATTGTGGTTGAAGGCGTCCGACAGGATCAGGCAGTTCGGCAGCAGCTTCGCGATGGTCGAGATGCCGGCCTGATTCGAGACATAGCCCGAGGTGAAGACGAGGCCCGCCTCCTTGCCGTGCAGGTCGGCGAGTTCGCGCTCCAGATCGACCAGCGGCGAGTTGTTGCCGGCGATGTTGCGGGTGCCGCCGGCGCCGACGCCGCAGCGGGCGGCCGTGTCGGTCAAGGCCGCGACGACCTCGGGGTGCTGGCCCATGCCGAGATAATCGTTGGAGCACCATACGGTGATCTCGCGGTTGCCGCCCTCCGGGCGCCGCCACGTGGCCTGCGGAAAGCGGCCGGAGATCCGCTCGATGTCGGCGAAGACGCGATAGCGGCGCTCGCTGTGCAGCCGGTCGAGGGCGGCACGGAAATGGCCGTCGTAATCCGTACGCGGACCGGCGGGGCGCACCGGCGGCCGCTCGAATTTGGCCCGGCCATTGCTAGCACCGGAATCGTCCACGCCGCCATCGCCGCCGACGATCGACTCGTCGGTCAGGCTGGCGCTGTCGGCCGCGTTCACAGGCATCAGGTTCACGGGCATCCGTCCTCGACGCTTTCGGCTGGCCGGGCGTTCTTCTTGGGACGCCTCGGTTTAAAGAATTTCGGGCCCGGACCCTACCCCGGAGAGCGTGGCCGAACCGTTCGCGGCCGGGGCGGTGATCTCCCGGGGTTCAGCCCCCAGGGAGCGGCACGGCCTTCGCCGCGCGTCATCGTCCGACCGGCGGCTTTTCGCATTCCGTCCGGGACGAGTCCCTCGCCGGTGCCGCCGTGACCGCAAGATAGGAGGTAATTTCGAACTGGTTCAAGGTGAGTTCGAGACATTCCTGCTTTGCACAGGCGCGAAGGGCCCTTCGATCTTGCCCACGTGAGGGCTCGATCATCGAATGCTCGCTCTCAGATGCCGTCGTAGCGCGACCTCATGCAACGCCCGCGAGAACCGACGCCCGCTGATTCGCTCATGAACCTTGCCTTGGGTGACGATGGGTCGCGGCGCGAAGCGAGGCCCATACTTGGCGGCCGATGCGCTGGCGAAGGGGACAAAATCGGGATACGGCCTTTCCCGAGATGGCCAAGCGCACGCATCGGCGGCGACGGGCGCTCCGCGCCGGGTGAAATCGTTTCGGAACGCGAGATGGCGACCAAAGACGAGGAGCGCGCCGCCCGCCTCAAAGCGGCCCTGCGCGACAACCTGCGCCGCCGCAAGGCGCAAGCCCGGAGCCGGGCCGACGACGCACCCGAGCCCGCGAAGGCGCCGCCGGCCGAACCGGCCGAGAAGAGCTAGCTCCCGCCGCCCGACTTGCCTCTCCTGCGCCACGTTATTGGAGCGATGCTTCGGGCGCGGGATGGAACCGAACGGCCACGCTTCTTCTTTTTGCCGGATACCGCCTATACCTCCACCCTGAACAAGGGGCGCTCGCGCCCGGCACGCAAGGCGACCTCCGCGATCGGAACGGGGGTGCTCCGAGGATTCCGATGGACCGCATCCACATCACCGGCGGCACGCCGCTCAACGGCACGATCCCGATTTCGGGCGCCAAGAACGCGGCGCTGCCGCTGATGATCGCAAGCCTTCTCACCGGGGAGACGCTGGAACTCATCAACGTGCCGCGGCTCGCCGACATCGCGGCGCTGACGCGCATTCTCGGCAATCACGGTGTCGATCACATGGTCGTCGGCAAGCGGCCGGGGCAGACCGCCGAGACCGGCCAGACCGTCCGGCTCACCGCCTCGAACGTCATCGACACCACCGCGCCCTACGAACTCGTCTCGACCATGCGGGCGAGCTTTTGGGTGATCGCGCCGCTGCTGGCCCGCTTCGGCGAGGCCAAGGTGTCGCTGCCCGGCGGCTGCGCCATCGGCACACGTCCGGTCGACCTGCTGCTCATGGCGCTGGAAAAGCTCGGCGCCGAGATCGAGATCGACGGCGGCTACGTGGTCGCGAAGACGAAGAACGGGCTGCGCGGCACCGAGATCGACTTCCCCAAGGTCACGGTCGGCGGCACCCATGTCGCCCTGATGGCGGCCGCACTCGCCTACGGCACGACGGTACTCGACAACGCCGCCCGCGAGCCGGAAGTCGTCGATCTCGCCGAATGCCTGATCAAGATGGGCGCACGGATCGAGGGTGCGGGCACCTCCCGCATCGTCGTGGAGGGCGTGGCACGCCTCGGCGGCACCCGGCACGAGGTTCTGCCCGACCGGATCGAGACCGGCACCTACGCCATGGCGGTGGCGATGACCGGGGGCGACGTCTCCCTGGTCAACACCCGCACCGACCTGCTCGCCTCGGCCCTCGAGACCCTGGCCTCCACCGGCACCGAGGTCACGGCCCTGCCCGACGGCATCCGCGTGCGCCGCAACGGCGGCGGCATCAGCCCGGCCGACGTGACGACCGACCCGTTCCCCGGCTTCCCGACCGATCTCCAGGCGCAGTTCATGGCGCTGATGACGCTGGCCAAGGGCCAGTCGCGCATCCGCGAGACGATCTTCGAAAACCGCTTCATGCACGTGCAGGAGCTGGCCCGCCTCGGCGCGCGGATTCGCCTCGACGGCGATCTCGCCGTGGTCGAGGGCGTCGAGCGCCTGAAGGGCGCGCCCGTCATGGCCACCGACCTGCGCGCCTCGGTCTCGCTGGTGATCGGCGCGCTCGCCGCGGAAGGCGAGACGCAGATCAACCGCGTCTACCACCTCGACCGCGGCTTCGAGGCCCTGGAGGCCAAGCTCGCCCGCTGCGGCGCGCAGATCGAGCGCGTGCGGGCCTGACGGCGCCCGGCGCCGATCTTACCACTCGGCCCCACACGAAAACGGCCTGCACCGCGCGGTGCAGGCCGAGACTGTTTTAAAACGATCCGAGGGGTCAGCGGGCGATGGCGCCGCGCTTCACGCCGAAGCCGGGAATATCGCAGGCGCAGGGCGCGTTCGGCGGGGCGAAGCCCGTCGCGCAGCTGCCGCGGGCGGTGATGCAGACGCTGCCGCCGCGTCCGCCGCGGGGCGGCCCCCGGAAGCGCGGACCATCATCCTCATCCTCGAAGCGGCGGCGCCGGCCACCATCATCGCCGTAGCGGCGCCGACCATAACCGTCGTCGTCATCGCGGGAGCGGCGGCTGTAGCCGTCGTCGTAGCGGCGCGGACTGTCATAACCATCGCGATAAGACTGGGCGCTCGCCGGGCTCGCCACGAACCCGAGGGCCAGGACGACCCCCAAGGTGCGCCCTATGGCCAGAACTCCGTTTTGCATCGTCCGCATCCCCTCCGGATGACTTGGAAAAGTCACGCTGACCTTAGCCATGCGCTCATGAACGCACGATGAGCTCAAAAGAACCGCAGCCTGTGATCGCGGCTCGGACATGACGCGCCGGGCACGGCTCGCGCTCCTGCGCGGCGCGGTCTTTCCGATGCCGAACCGGCCTCCCGGTCGCTGAAACGCGCTCCGACCCGTCCGGCTGCCGGTTGCCGCAGGCGGGTCGCGTCGCTACCTACGCCTCGAAATCCGCTCGCCGCGTGTTCGGTCGGAGAGCTCGGAGCGTAATGATGGAGCTTCTCAAGCTCGCCGCCCTCGATGCCGAGGATCTCGCCGTCATCTCTGCCCACCTTCAGGACGCGATCCTGCGGGCAGAGGATCTCGCGTGGCTGCCGGGCGAGCACCGCTTCGCCCTGGCGGCGCGCCGTTTCGACTGGTCGGTGCCGCCGGGTCAGCCGCCCCGGCGACGCCTGTCGGGCCTGCATTTCGAACGCGTGCTCTCGGTGAAGACCAAGGGCATCACGCCGGGGGCGACCTCCGGCGATCCCTTGAGCCTGCTGGCGATCACCTTCGAGGAAACCGAGGCGCCGTCCGGCGTCGCGACCCTGGTCTTTTCGGGCGGGGCCGCGATCCGGCTCGAACTCGAATGCATCGAGGTGCGCCTGAAGGATCTCGGCCCCGTCTGGGAAGCCGATGGCCGCCCCGACCACGAGGCCGTGCGCAACCTCGTCGAGAACCGCCCGTGATCCCCCTCCCCCGAACCGCCGATATCGCCCGATGATCCGTCTCGACAGCCGCTCTCCCGATTTCGCGGAGGCGTTCAAGCGCCTGCTCGGCCTCAAGCGCGAGATCTCCGAGGATGTGGACGAGACCGTGCGCGGCATCATCGCGGGGGTCGTCTCCGGCGGTGACGCGGCGCTCGTCGATTACACCCGCCGCTTCGACCGGCTCGGCCAGGATTTCGCGCCGGCTTCCCTGCGCATCACCGCCGAAGAGGTGGAGGCGGCAGTGGACGCCTGTCCGCCAGAGGCCCGCGCTGCCCTGGCTCTCGCGGCCGAGCGGATCGAGGCCTATCACCGCCGCCAGATCCCCGAGGATCACCTCTCCACCGACGATCTCGGCGTCACCGCCGGCTGGCGCTGGACCGCGATCGAATCGGTCGGGCTCTACGTGCCCGGCGGCACCGCGAGCTATCCCTCCTCGGTGCTGATGAACGCGGTGCCGGCGCGCGTCGCGGGCGTGCCGCGCATCGTCATGGTGGTGCCGACCCCCGAGGGTCAGCTCAACCCGCTGGTGCTCGCTGCGGCCAAACTCTCCGGCGTCACCGAAATCTACCGGGTCGGCGGAGCGCAGGCGGTGGCCGCGCTCGCCTACGGCACGGAAACCATCGCGCCGGTGGCCAAGATCGTCGGCCCCGGCAATGCCTGGGTCGCGGCGGCCAAGCGCCGGGTGTTCGGACAGGTCGGCATCGACATGATCGCCGGCCCCTCCGAAGTGCTGATCCTGGCCGACCGCCACGCCAACCCCGATTGGATCGCCGCCGACCTGCTGGCCCAGGCCGAGCACGACACCGCGGCACAGGCCGTGCTCGTTACTGACTCGGACGAGTTGGCCGACGCGACCGAGGCCGCGGTCGAGCGCGCGCTCGCGACCCTGAAGCGGGCCGAGATCGCCCGCGCCAGTTGGCGCGATTACGGCGCGATCATCCGCGTCCAAAATTTCGACGAGGCGGTGCCGCTCGTGGACGCCATCGCGCCCGAACATCTCGAGATCGAGACCGAGGACGCCGACGCGTTGTCGCTGAAAATCCGGAACGCGGGGGCGATCTTCCTCGGCGCGCACACGCCGGAAGCCATCGGCGATTTATGTCGGCGGCCCGAACCACGTCCTGCCGACCGCCCGCTCGGCGCGGTTCTCCTCGGGGCTCGGGGTGCTCGACTTCATGAAGCGCACCTCGATCCTGCGCTGCGATCCGGCCGCCTTGCGGGCGCTCGGGCCCGCCGCGATCGCTCTCGGCGAATCCGAGGGTCTCGACGGGCATGCCCGCTCCGTATCGATCCGGCTCAACCTCTAGGGCCTCCGACCGGCCGGGATCACGTTTCGGATCGATCGCCCGGAGCGCTTGCGTGCGGGCCCGGCTTGCGGCTCATGTGACGGAAACAAGGCGCCCGGATTCGGGTGCTGACGCGAGAAGGCGCCGGCGATGAAGGCCGAACCGAAGCAGGGGGCGCAAGACGCGCAGGGCGAGGCACCGGCAAAGCCGCGAAACCGGCTCGCGGCGGTGCGTTTCGACGAGGGCTCGATCGGCCGGGGCAACCCCGACCAGGAGCACGAGCGCGCCATCGCGATCTACGACATCCTGGAGGAAAATTCCTTCACGATCCCCGAGCGCGACGAGGGCCCGTACGGGCTGGTCCTCGGCCTCGTCGAGAACAAGCTGTCCTTCGCGATCGCGACCGAGGCGGGCGAGCCGGTGATGACCCACCTGCTCTCGCTCACTCCGTTCCGCCGGGTCATCCGCGACTACGAGATGATCTGCGAGAGCTATTACAGCGCGATCCGCACCGCCTCGCCGACGCAGATCGAGGCGATCGATATGGGGCGGCGCGGCCTGCACAACGAAGCATCCGAGCTGCTGCGGCAGCGCCTCGAAGGCAAGGTCGATCTCGACCATGACACGGCGCGGCGCCTGTTCACGCTGATCTTCGCCCTTCACTGGAAGGGGTGACGATCGCGGCTTTATCCTGCCTGAAGGTGGAGCACTCGGCAGAATGCTACGCTTTGGGGAATTCCGGAGCGGATCTATATCAGCGTGTGCGCGAGCACCTCATGAAACGCCCGATCCGTGGTGCATCGGCGCAAGACGGCGTGGGCGTTTCGCGAGGGGTCACGGTGTTTGCATCGTCTTTTCCGACAAGCCGGCGCCCGTTCGCGGCGATGCTCTCGGAGTGCTCCACAGGATTTCCGGTCGTTGACCGCTCCTCCGCAGGCATGACGATGCGGCGGGGGTTTCGTGGGAAGCACCCGGGCGGGGCATGACGGACGACACGATCCCCGGGACCGGGCCCAAGAAGCGGCGGGTTCAGTCCGTCCTGTTCATGTGCAACTTCAACGCGGTGCGCTCGCTGGCGGCGGAGGCGATCGCGCGCCATTATTTCGGCAAATCCACCTACGTGCAGTCCGCCGGCGTGCGCTCGGGCGAACCGAGCGATCCGTTCATGGTCGCGGCCCTGGACGAGATCGGCATCGACGCCTCCCGCCACAAGCCGCGCACCATCGAGCAGCTCGAGGATTGGGAGGGGCTGAACTTCGACCTGATCATCACCCTCTCGCCGGAGGCGCACCACCGGGCGCTCGAACTGACCCACACGCTTGCGGCGGATGTCGAGTACTGGCCGACGCCGGACCCGACGCTGATGCAGGAGGGCACGCGCGAGCAGCGCCTCGACGGCTACCGCGACGTGCGCGACGGACTGACCTACCGGATCAAGTCCCGGCTGAAGGTGTGAGGGCCAGGGCCTCTCGCCCTGAAACGAAAACGCCGCCGATGACGGCGGCGTGAAAGCAAAAGGGCTCCCCGAGCGGGGAGCCCCATCGCCAAAATCAGGACGCGGCCGAGACCGGCCGCCCCTCGCGCACCTCGGTGCCGCCGCCTGCCTTGCGCCGAAGGCTGACGAGGGCCGCCGCCGCGGCCACGGCCAGGATCGCGAGCTGGGTGCCGAGCGCCTCCCAGCTGCCGTTGCTCAGGCCCCATTCCGAGACGAAGGCGGGCACACCGTCCGTGGTGAAGGGGATCAGTGCCTGCTCCTGAAGCTCCTGGAACGCTTGGCCGACCATCCGCAGTCCCATGAAGAACAGGAAGGCCGAGGTCACCACGAACATCGGGCGCAGCGGCAAGCGCAGCGCCAGCCACTGCATCGCCACGAACATCGCCACTAGCGCTAGGGTCGCGGCTGCGAGCCCGCCCAGCAATGCGGCATCGAAGCCGTTGGCGGTCTTGGCCAGGGTGTGGACGAACAGGATCGTCTCGGCGCCCTCGCGGAACACCGCCAGGAAGGCGATGCCGGCGAGCGACAGCATGGTGCCCGCGCCGAGTGCCCGCTCGGCAAGGCGGTTGAGGTCCGCCTGCCACGCCTTCGGGTCCTGGCGGAGGAACATCCAGCCGCTCATGTAGAACAGCAGCACCGCGGCCGCGAGCATCACACCGGCCTCGAACAGGTCGCTGTGATTGCCGTCGTAGAAGGTCGCGAACACCCACGCCATGACGACGCTGGCGACGACGGCGGCGAGCGCCCCGATATAGACCGGTGCGATCCGCTCCGCCGCATCCGCACGGCGAAGGAAGGCAGCGAGCGCTGCGATAACCAGCAGAGCTTCCAGTCCCTCACGGAACAGGATGATGAAAGCCTGCACGAACGTCGATCCGTCCGTCATCCGATTGCTCCCGTTTCGATCGGCGGAACCCGCGTCCCGGCGAATTGTCTGTCTCAACGGCGATGCCGCTCCTTGCGGCACCGCGAATACTTGTCACGATACAATGTTGTTTTGATGCAAAACGCAGTTTGGAAACGTTCCTAACAAGAAGAGCGGTCCAGTTTCGGACGACGAAGCCCGATGTTTCGCTTCGCGTGCCAGTACAACCCTTTGCACCATTCTCGCAAGCATCGCAGCAGGCACACGGGATCGCGCTCCGTCGCCGCAGGCAACACCGCCGACAACGCAGGGAGACGCAGACAAATTTTTGCCGTTTTCCGGAAGGTCGCGCGAAACCCAATGGCCACGTTGGGGATTGTTGATTCAATATGCGGCGGCGCCTGCACGGCGGGACACCGGCCGCCCCGACCGAACCGTTGAAGCGCGCCCCCAGCGGCGCGCGGGCAGGATATCATGAACGCGCACTCCACCGCCGCGGCCCTCCTCGGCCTCGCCCTGATCGGCCTGACCGCGACGCCGAGCCTCGCCGCGCCGGGCACGGGCCGCAGCACCACCCAGGTCGCCGAGGCCGCTCAGGTCTCTCAGGCGGCCGCGACGACCTCGGACAGCGACGAGGAGAGCGCCAACTGCAACAAGCAGCGCCGTCGCCTGTGGATCGAGGGCGAGGGCTGGATCGTCCGCCGCGTCACGATCTGCCGCTAGACACGGAACGACGGGGGCGGACGCCATCGGCCGGCAGAGCGCCCGTCTCAGCATTCTGCATCGGCTGGCGGGACGAGGGGCAGCGGAACGAGCATAGGCGCCGCCGATTTGGTTTCATGAATCGCGCATGTCTCGCCGTTGCGCCACCGGAGAAGCCCCGCCCCATGCGCCCTGCCCTCGCCGCCGGTCTCGCCACCCTGTTCGCACTCGGCGCCGCCTCGGGCGCCGCGGCGGACCCATATTACGGCTACGGCTACGGCGGGGGCGGCTACCGCTTCGCCGGGCCGGTGATTGAGGGCGCCTATCTCGGCGCACCGTTCACGCGTCTGCCCAGCACGAGCCGCCTCGTGCCGCCGGCCTGGGGCTACGGCACCTACGGCATTCCCACGGCGGCCGGCATCCGCGACACACCTGTCGCGCGCCCGACCCTGACCGTGATCGAAGGGCCCGCTTCCGCCGGTCTCCGTCCCGCAGCCCGCAGACACGGCGCCCGCGTCCTCTCGAAGGATTCCAGGGGCATCTGGACCGATCCGGCACCCCGTTCCGAGGGCGGGGAATTCGGCGCCCAGGTGGTGTCGGTCCGGGTCCCGGCCCGTTCCCGGTAGGACCGTCGCCCAAGAGGCAGCTTCCTCCCTTGATGCGGTATGAACTCTAGACGGGCCCTTAACCTGTCTTGCGCACAATCTACGCCAATCACCGGGGGGTAGAGCCGTGCACATCGTCATCGTGGATTCGAGCCGTGTCGTCCTGCGAATCGTGGCCGGCATGCTCGAACCGCGGGGTCATGTGGTGACGCAGTTCACGGACTCCGGTGAGGCGCTGGCCTACATCACCGACAATCCGAAGGTCCGGGCCCTGATCACGAGCCTGGAAGTCCGTCCGTTGAGCGGATTGGAACTGTGCTGGTCGGCCCGCCTGCTGTCCGAGTCGAGCCGTCCGCTCTCGATCATCGCCATGTCCTCGGCCCGCAACGCCCGCAACCTCGCCGAGGCTCTCGACAGCGGCGCCGACGACTTCATCGACAAGCCGCCGGGCGCCGAGGAATTGCAGGCGCGCATGCGGGCAGCCGAGCGCCTCACCACGCTCCAGAGCGACCTGATCCGGCTCGCTGAGACCGATTCGCTCACCGGCCTGCTCAACCGCCGCGCCTTCCTGCAGCGCACACGGGAGGCCGCCCAGAAGGCCGGGTCGTTCGGGCATCTCTGCGCGGTGATCCTCGACATCGACCATTTCAAGCGCATCAACGACGAGCACGGCCACGATGTCGGCGACGCGGCGATCAAGGCCGTGGCGGGGATGATCGAGGCGGAGGGCATTGCCGGGCGCCTGGGCGGGGAGGAATTCGCGGTGATGCTCGCCGGTCAGCGTCTCACGGAGGCCGAGGCGGTCGCCTCCCGCCTGCGCCTCAAGACCTCCGATCTGCGCATCCGCTCGACCAAGGGGCCGGTGCGGCTCACGTGCAGCTTCGGCGTGAGCGAATGGTCCGAGGGCGAGACCGTCGAGGGCCTTCTGAAGCGGGCCGACATCGCCCTGTACGAAGCCAAGACGACGGGCCGCAATCGCGTGGTCTCGGCGATGTCCGACCTCATCCTGTCCCGGACCGCGTGAAACACGCCCAGCCGGGGCATTGCTCGGCCCCATCCCGTCCCGAAGCGGGACGGTGACCGCCGGGCGGCACCGCGAGGGAACGTTTCGGGGCAATAAAGTCCCCTAAACCGCTGGAACGACTCTTGTTCTTCCCCATCCGCACAAGCCGCACCGTTCTGCGGCGGGACGAGAGGGGAGCGGCATGAGCCAGGCCGTCAATCACACCGCCAGCCACACGGCGAGCCGGGCTGTCGAGCTTTTGATCGTCGACGAGCAGTCGGGGCTCGATGCACGGATGCGCGCCGAATTGGAGCACGCACCGGCCCTGCGCACCATCGGCGAGGACGATCTGGCCCGTGGCGGTCCGGTGCCGGCGGTCGCGCTGGTCCCGGTGGACGGAGCGGGAGCGGAAGCCGGCTGCGCGCGGATCGCGGCCTTGCGCAAAGGACGGCCCTGGCTGCGGGTGCTCGCGGTGTTCCGGACCCTCGACGCGTCGGCGATGCATCGGCTGATCGCCGCCGGGGCCGACGCCTTCGTCGGCTGCGGCACCCCGGCGGACGAGGTCTGCGCCAGCGTGCTCGCCCTCGCGAAGGGAGCCCCACCCGCGCCGTCGGCCGCGTCGTCCTCCGCCTGCCCCTCCGCCGAGGATACGGCCATCGGGCTTACCCCGCGCGAGGCGGAGGTTCTGCGCTTCCTCAGTGCCGGCTTCAGCAACAAGGAGGTCGCCCGGCGGCTCTCGCTGAGCGTCCGGACGGTCGAGACCCACCGGCTCAACCTGCGCCGCAAGACGCAGACCGGCCGCCTCAAGGATCTCGTCACCCTCGCCCGCCAGCTCGGTCTCGCCCCGGTGCTCGACACCGAGGCGCCGCGCAGCCCGGCCCGCCACGCTGCACACGCCGCCCGGGCCTGAAGGCCCGGAGCCGCATCCGACCCGCTCGCATCGGGCGGACGTTTCGGGACCATGGTTCCGACGCGCCGGCAACCGCCTTTCGGAACGATGCGCTAGATGGAGCGCGGCTCCAGCTTCTCGTCCAGCGCCGAGAGGGGACGCTTGGGCTTGCGGCCGACATCCTCGCCCTGCACCGAGGGCTCGAACGGCTCGGGGCCTTTGCGCAGCAGCTTGGCGAGATAGTAGCTGCCGAAGCCGAAGATGATTGCGTAGGCGACGATGAAGGCGATGAGCGAGGTCGTCACCGCCTGGGCCGTCAGCGGCGAATGGGCGTCCGCCGTCTTGAGCTGGCCGTAGACGATATAGGGCTGACGCCCGATCTCGGCGGTGAACCAGCCGAAGATCACCGCGCCGAAGCCCGAGGGCGTCATCAGCATGGCGCAGGTGAGGAAGACGCGGTTCGTGAACAGCGTGCCCTTCCAGCGCAGATACAGGCTCCACAGGCTCAGGAGCAGCATCGCCATGCCGATCGCGACCATGGCGCGGAAGGCATAGAACACCGGCCAGACCGGCGGGCGCTTGTCCGGCGTCACGTCCTTCAGGCCCGGCACCACGCCGGAGAAGTCGTGGGTCAGGATGAACGAGCCGAGCCTCGGAATGCCGATCTCGAAGTCGTTGCGCTCGGCCTCCATGTTCGGGATCGCGAACAGCAGCAGCGGCATGTTGGCCTGGGTGTCCCAGTTCGCCTCGATCGCCGCGAGCTTGGTCGGCTGGTGCTTGAGCACGCCGAGGCCGTGGGTGTCGCCGACGAAGATCTGGATCGGCGTGAAGATCAGCGCGAACCAGAGCGCCATGGAGAGCGAGACCCGGGCCCCCTGGACCTTCGCCGGCGGCTCCTTGCGGGTGCGCAGGATCATCCAGGCGGCCATGCCCGACACCGCAAAGGCGGTGGTGAGGAAGCAGCCGAGCACCATGTGCGCGTAGCGGATCGGGAAGCTTGGGTTGAAGATCACCTCGAACCAGTCGGTGGCCACCGCCCGGCCGTTCTCGATCGTGAAGCCCGCCGGCGTCTGCATCCAGGAATTGGCCGAGAGGATCCAGAAGGCGGAGATCAGCGTGCCGAGCGAGACCATGCAGGTCGCCAGGAAGTGCAGCCGGTCGCCGACCCGGTCCCAGCCGAACAGCATGATCCCGAGGAAGCCCGCCTCCAGGAAGAAGGCGGTGATGACCTCGTACTGGATCAGCGGGCCCAGCACGTTGCCGGTGAAGTCGGAATAGCGCGACCAGTTCGTGCCGAGCTGGTAGCTCATCACGATGCCTGAGACGACGCCGAGGCCGAACGAGACCGCGAAGGCCTTCACCCAGAAGCGGTAGAGCACCCGGTACATCGGGTTCCTCGTCCACAGCCATTGCCCCTCGAGCCGGACGAGGAAGGCGGCGAGACCGATGGTGAAGGCCGGGAAGATGATGTGGAAGGCCATCGTGAAGCCGAACTGGATGCGCGAGAGCATCAGGGCGTCGAGTTCCATCGCTTCACCTTCCTGACCGTGGCGTCACCGCGGTTCGCGCGGTCGCGGCTGTCGTGCCGTACGGCCAGCCGCGCCAATTCATCCATCAACCGGTCTTCGACGACGCCGGTTCTCCGCGCCCATCCCTTGTGCGGATTGACCGCGCCGGGATCGGCGATTGCCAACCCCGAACCTTAAACAGGTCAGCCGGCGCGGCAACGCGCTGATTTCTCTCCGATGGCACGGCTTGAACGTCGCAAAGCGTCTCGATTTAGACCTATGTTAATCCCGTTGCCGATAACACGGTCTGCACGCAAACCGGGTTATCGCCATGCCGGCACCAGCATTGGTTCCTTTCTCGTCTCAAGCCGAAGCCGGGCAGCAGCCGGACCACGAGCCGAAGACCATCGCCGACCTGACCCGGGAAGTCGGACGCATCGCTCAGGATCGGGTCGGACGCATCCGGCAGATCACCGCCCAAGCGAAGATGCTGGCCCTCAACGCGCTGATCGAGGCCGCCCGCGCCGGGGAGCACGGGCGCGGCTTCTCGGTGGTGGCTCAGGAGGTGCGCGGAATCGGTGCCGAGATCGAGGCGCTGGCGCGGGAACTGGAAACCGGACTGACCGCGCGGATCGGCGAGTTGCAGCAGGGCGTCGATGCGATGACGGCGAAGGCGGAAGGCGAGCGCCTGGTCGATCTCTCCCTCAACGCCATCGAGCTGATCGACCGCAACCTCTATGAGCGAACCTGCGACGTGCGCTGGTGGGCCACCGACGCGGCGGTGGTCGCCTGCGCCGCGCGGCCGGACCGGGACGGCGGTTCGGGGACCGCCGACTATGCCTCAAAGCGGCTCGGGGTGATCCTCTCGGCCTACACGGTCTATCTCGATCTCTGGCTATGCGGCCGCGACGGCACCGTCCTCGCCAACGGCCGGCCCCAGCGCTATCCGAACCTGCGCGGGCGCAGCGTCGCGGGCGAGCCCTGGTTCCGGGATGCGATCCGCTTGTCGGGCAGCGACGACTACGTTCCCGGCGAGGTCCGGCGCGAGGCGCAACTCGGCGGCGCACAGGTCGCGACCTATGCCGCCGGGATCTACGAGACGAACGGCGCTCCGGCCTGCGGCGTCCTCGCCATCCACTTCGATTGGGAAGCCCAGGCGAAATCGATCGTCGAGGGCGTGCGGATCGCGCAGGAGGACCGGGCGCGTACCCGCGTGGTGCTCGTGGACGCGCAGCGCCGCATCCTCGCCGCCTCCGACGGCAAGGGCGTTCTCACCGAGACGCTCGCCGTGGAGCTGAACGGGCGGGAGAGCGGGATCGTCCGCGATCCTCGGACTGGAGCCGTCACCGCCTTTCACAGAACGCCGGGCTACGAGACCTATCGAGGGCTCGGCTGGTACGGCGCCATCGTCCAGAGCGGCACCTGACCGGCGCCTGCGGACCGTCTCACGCCGCCCGTCTGCCCCCGGAGGTGCGCTTCGTGCCGGTCGCCCTCGCCTTGCGGCCTCCGGTCTGACGCGGCGGCTCGATCTTCGTCGTGCTCTCGCTCTTCGCACCCTTGGAGGCGGCCTTCGTCGCCCGTTCCAGACGGGCCCGAAGCAGGCTCAGCACCGCCGCCTCCTCCGGGCGCAGCACGTCGAGTTCGTTCTTGAGTTCGCCCTCGACCGCCTCCTTCACCTGCAGCAGCATCCCGCCTTCGAGGTAGCAGTCGAGGATCTGCGGGTGGATGTAGCACTTGCGGCAGATGGTCGGCGTGTTGCCGAGCCGGGACGACACCGACTCGATCGCCGCGCGCAGGTTCTTCTTGGCCTTGGCCGCGTTGTCGAACGCCTCGAACTCCCGCAGCGCCAGGGCCGCCAGCACCGTGCCGGCCCAGGTACGGAAATCCTTGGCGGTGAAATCCTCGCCCGTGATCTCACGCAGGTAGGCGTTCACGTCCGAAGAGGTGACGTCGCGCCGCTGGCCATCCTCATCGAGATACTGGAACAGCTCCTGGCCGGGCAGGTCCTGGCAGGCCTTGACGATCTTGGCCACGCGGCGGTCGCGCACCGAGACCGACCATTCCTTGCCGCTCTTGCCCTTGAAGCGGAAGCGCATCTCGGAGCCGGCCACCTTCACATGCGGATCGCGCAGGGTGGTGAGGCCGTAGCTCTTGTTGGAGCGGGCGTAATCGTCGTTGCCGACACGGATCAGCGTGGTCTCCAAGAGGTGGACCACGGTGGCGAGCACCTTTTCGCGGGGCAGGCCGCGCTTGCCCATATCGGCGTCGATCCGCGCGCGGATGCCCGGCAGAGCCTCGGCGAAGGCCATGATGCGGTGGAATTTCGAGGCCTCCCGCGCCTCGCGGAAGCGGGGATGGTAGCGGTACTGCTTGCGCCCCTTCTCGTCGCGCCCGGTCGCCTGGATATGGCCGTTCGGGTGCGGGCAGATCCACACCTCCGTGTAGGCCGGCGGGATCGCGAGGCTTTTGAGCCGGGCGATCTCCTCCGCGTCGCGGACCGGGGCGCCCTTCGGGTCGATGTAGCGGAAGCCCTTGCCGTTGCGCTTGCGCCGCAGGCCGGGCTTGGAATCGTCCACGTAGCGCAGGCCCGCATCCCGCGCGGCCTCGCGGGGATCGACCACGCCGGCTCCGACCTCCTCCGACAGCATGACGCCCTCCCTGATCCGTGGGGCATCAACCGGGCGAAAGCCGGCGCTGTTCCGGCGCGGGCCCCGTGCTATGGCCACGCACGATGACCGCCTCAACAGCCTCTTACGCCGGCAAAAGCCTCGTCTTCGTCGTCACGGAGGACTGGTTCTTCGCCTCGCACTTCCTGCCGATGGCGCGCGCCGCCCGGCAGATGGGACTCTCGGTCGCGGTGGTGACGCGGGTGCGCGCGCACCGCGCCGTGATCGAGGCCGCCGGCATCCGCGTCGTGCCCTTGGAAGCCGAGCGCTCCAGCCTCAACCCGATGGCGGCGGGCTACGCCGCGGGCCAGCTCGCGGGCATCCTGAAGGCGTTGAAGGCCGACATCGTCCATTGCGTGGCGCTGCGCGGCATCCTCGTCGGCGGTACGGCCGCGGCGATGGCCGGCATCCCGCGCCGCGTCTTCGCGCTGACCGGTCTCGGCCTGCTCGGCGCCCGCGCGGACGCGACCGGGCGGCTCTCGCGTCTCGCCCTGAAAGGGCTGATCCGCGGCCCGCTGGCGAGCCCGCAGACCCGCTTCCTGTTCGAGAACCCGGACGACGCCCGCGCCCTCGGTCTCGACCCGTCCGACACCGCCGTGACCCTGGTCGGCGGCGCGGGCGTCGATCCCAAGGCCTACGCGCCGCGCCCGCTGCCGCCGCCGGCCCCGCTGAAGGTGGTGATCGTCGCGCGGATGCTGTGGTCGAAGGGCATCGACGTCGCGGTCGAGGCGGTGCGGCAGGCCCGCGCCGGGGGTGCGGCGGTGGAACTCTCGCTCTACGGCGCGCCCGATCCCTCGAACCGCCGGGCGATCCCCGAGGCAACCCTGCGGGACTGGTCGCGCGACGGGATCACGTGGCATGGGCCGACACAGGATGTCGCCGGCATCTTCGCCGCCCACCATGTCGGGGCCCTGCCCTCCCGCGGCGGCGAAGGGTTGCCGCGCACGCTGCTGGAAGCGGCGTCCTGCGGCCGGGCGATCCTCACCAGCGACGTACCGGGCTGCCGCGACCTCGTGCGCGACGGCGTCGAAGGCCTGCTCGTGCCGCCGGGCGACGCCGCCGCGCTCGCCGCCGCGCTGACGCGGCTCGCCGCCGATCCGGCGCTCGTCGCCCGGATGGGTGCGGCGGCGCGAGCGCGGATCCTCGAAGGGGGCTACACGGAAGCGGCCGTCGCCGAGACGGTGGCGGGGCTCTACGCGGAGCTTTTGGGTTGATGATCGGAAGGGTCGCGCTCAGCGGAAGACGCAGCTCGATCCGTTGCGGCGATCTAGCAGGTTTCGGCGATCCTGGCGGCACAGTAGGCGACGACGCGATCGCGCTCCTCAGTCGATATCACCGCTTCGGGGACGGCCAGCAGAATCACGCCGTTCGTCACGAAAGCGATCAGGCCCGCCTCGGATCGGACCTCCGTCATGGTCGACCAAGCCTGAAAGACTGCGGCGGCGGGTCCCTCGACGGTGACGCCCCGATGGTCAATGCGCGTTTCCGTCCAAGACAGCCTGAGTCGCGCGGACCATTCCGTTTCGATCGCCTGGGTCGCCGAGGCTGCGCAACCTGCCGCGTGCATGAGCACTCCGAGCAGGAATGCGTACAGCGCAAGCATGAGCATCCAACTCCCATTGAGGACGAAGAACCTATCTCCTCCCCCGAATATCAATGGATACTCTATGTAAGCCTCGAAATTATACAAGATAGGGCAAGTTATTATCAAAGACAAAAACACCAGAGCCGCCAATTTTGATCTGATGATCGCCTTGGGCCCTGCATGGGCATCGCGATATTTTTGAGACAGCCGGCATAAGGACCGAAATTCTTCAAGATAAAGAGGACGGGACTCCAATACAAACGCTTCGCTTTCGCCCATATTGATCAGTATTCCTGAAGAGTAAAAACCTTATGCAGAGCGAGATCTGATTTGGCAACGTTCGACGCGGCTGGCCACGACCCTCTCCGCTTCATCCGCGAGCACACGGCGTTGCGCCCGGTACCGCACGCCCCCGAGATCGTCCTGCACGTCGCCGACGAGGCGACCGCGCTGTGGCAGAAGACCGAGGACGAGTTGGAGGCGATCGGCCTGCCGCCGCCGTTCTGGGCCTTCGCCTGGGCCGGGGGACAGGCGCTCGCCCGCTACATTCTCGACAACCCCGCGACCGTAGCGGGGCGGCGGGTGGTCGATTTCGCCTCGGGCTCCGGGCTCGTCGCCATCGCCGCCGCGATGGCCGGCGCGGCCCATGTCACCGCGAGCGACCTCGATCCCTTCGCGCTCCACGCGATTCCGCTCAACGCCGCCGCCAACGGCGTGGCGGACCGCATCACCGCGGATGGCAGCGACCTGATCGGCACGGATGCGGCCTGCGTTCTGGCCGCCGACATCTTCTACGAGCGCGACCTCGCCGCCGCGGTCGGCGGCTGGCTCGGCGACCTGCATGGGCGCGGACGCACGGTCCTGATCGGCGATCCCGGCCGCTCCTACCTGCCCCGCGAACGCCTGATCCCGCTCGTGACCTACGAAGTGCCGGTCACGCGGGCGCTGGAGGATGCCGAGATCAAGCGATCCTCGGTCTGGCGCTTCGCCTGAACCGCAGCGGCAGCCGGCCTCCATTGCCGTCCTGGCCCGGTTCGCGCATGCGCCGGAAGCCCTACCCTCTCCCCGCCCGGTCCGAAAAATGCTCGACAGGTTGTTCCATGCCGGCGCGAGCGTTGCCTTGCTGCTCGCCGTGGCGTGGCTGTTCTCGGTGAACCGGCGGGCGATCCGGCCACGGGTGGTACTGGCCGCCCTGGCGCTTCAGGTCGGGATCGGCGCGCTGATGCTGTTCGTGCCCGCCGGGCAGAGGGCGCTCGGCGCGGTGGCGGATGTCGTCACCACCGTGCTTTCCTTCGGCGACCGGGGCACCGCCTTCCTGTTCGGCGGCCTCGTCGAGCCGCGGATGTTCGAGCTGTTCGGCGGCTCGGGCTTCATTCTGGCCCTGCGGGTGCTGCCGCAGATCCTCTACGTCTCGGCGCTGATCGGCGTGCTCTACCATCTCGGGGTGATGCAGGCGCTGGCCCGGTTTCTCGGCGCGGGTCTGCGAAAATTGCTCGGCACCTCGCCGATCGAATCGTTCTCGGCGGTCGTCACCATCTTCATCGGGCAGAGCGAGATCGCCGTGGCCCTGCGCCCCTTCCTCGCGGCGCTGACCGGGGCCGAGCTGTTCGCGGTGATGACGAGCGGGGCGGCCTCTACCGCCGGCTCGATCCTCGCCGGATACGCCGCACTCGGCGTGCCGATGCCGTATCTCCTCGCCGCCTCGTTCATGGCGATTCCCGGCGGGCTGCTCTACGCCAAGATCCTCGTGCCCTCGACCGAGCCGACGCGCATCCTCACGACGCGCGTCGAGTTCGGCGAGGCGCGGGCGGCCAACCTGATCGAGGCCGCCGCCGACGGCACGCAGAAGGGTCTCGGCGTCGCGGTCGCGGTCGGCGCCATGCTGATCGCCTTCGTCGGGCTGATCGCGCTGGTGAACGCCGCCATCGGCTGGACCGGCGGCGTGTTCGGGTTCGCCGGCCTCTCGATCGAGGGCATTCTCGGCGTCGTGCTGGCGCCGCTGGCCTGGCTCTTGGGCGTGCCGTGGGAGCAGGCGACCCTCGTCGGCGGCGCCATCGGCCAGAAGATCGCCTTCAACGAGTTCCTGGCCTATGCCAGCCTCTCGCCGATTCTGAAGGCCGGCACCCTCGACCCGCGCACGAGCGCGATCCTGTGCTTCGCGCTCTGCGGCTTCGCCAACCTCGCCTCGGTGGCGATTCAGCTCGCGAGCTTCACCAGTCTCGCTCCCGAGCGCCGGCCCGAGATCGCCCGGTTCGGCCTGCGCGCGATCCTCGCGGGCACGCTCTCGAACCTCACCAGCGCGGCCATCGCCGGATTGTTCATCACCGGGTAACGGGCCGAATGAACGGGAATCGGCGAACCTTTCGGCCTGCATCGTCATTCTGAGAGAATGGAGAACGCGCGCGACATGGAACCGGCCCGAGCCACGCCAGCCTCACCGCAGGCTCCGGCACCGGTCACGGCCCGCGATTGGGACGAGCGGGTCGACCGCGCCAGCCAGAAGCTTCCCGAGTCGGTGCAGCGCGGGGTGGCGTGGCTGCGCGAGCCGGCGCGCTTTCCGGTGCGGCTGCTCGCCGCGATCCTGCTGATCCTCGGCGGCATCTTCTCGATCCTGCCGGTGCTCGGCCTGTGGATGCTCCCGCTCGGCCTTGCGCTGCTGGCCCAGGACGTGCCCGGCCTCAAGGTGCCGATGGAGAAATCCGCCCGCTGGATCGAGCAGCAATGGCGGCGTTGGCGCGGGAAATAATCCCTACGCCTCCCTCGGCTTTCTGCCGCGCTTGACAGGATATCCGTGGCGGACGACCCATCGCGGATGGGCCTGAGCCGAGAAGGGCTCTTCGGAGACAACCTGTGATGCCGTTGCGTCTGTTCTCCCGCGGGCTCGCCGCCGCCATCCTTGCGGCGACCGTGCTGGCGGGGGCCGTGTCCGCCCCCCTGTCGCCGGCGCGTGCCGAGGACGCGATCTTTCCGCCGAGTTCGCGGTTCGGCTTCAAGCCGCCGTCGGACATGACGATCTCGAAGCGCTTCACCGGCTTCGAGCGGCTCGGCGGCGGCGCGATGCTCTCGATCGTCGAACTGCCGGCCGGCGCCTATCCCGAACTCAAGCAGAGCTTCACCGACGAGAACCTCAAGACGCAGGGGCTCGTCGTCCAGACCCGCGAGCCGGTGACGCTCGACGGCGGGGCCGAGGGCGTGCTGTTCACCGGTGAGCTGACGCCCGCCGACGGTCAGGGCACGCCCGCAGCGCGCAAGTGGCTCCTCATCGTCGGCGCCCCGGAGGTGACCGGCATCATCATCGCCCAGGCCGCCGTCGAGGCCGAGACCGACGAGTCGATGCGCGGCATGCTCACGGGCCTGCGCATCCGCGGGGCGCTGTCCCTCGACCAGCAGATCGCCGCCCTGCCCTTCCGCATCGGCGACCTCGCGGGCTTCCGCCCGGTGCGGGCGCTGGCCGGCAATTCCGTGCTGCTGACCCTCGGCCCGCGCGATCAGGTCACCAACCTGGAACAGCCGATCCTCGTGGTCGCCCAGGCGGTGCAGCAGCCGACGCCGCAGGAGCAGCGCGACGGCTTCGCCCGCGCCTCGCTCTACGCCAACCAGACGATGAAGGACTTCGTCATCGAGCGGTCTCAGAGCTATCGCCAGAACGGCATCGACTGGCACGAGATCGTGGCGCGCGCCGTCGACATCCCCTCGAGCCAGCCGGTGGTGGTCTCGCAGACGATCCGCTTCAACCCGGACGGCTACATCCGCGCCGTGGGCGTCACCCGCGCCGACCAGCGCGGGCAGATGCTGCCCCTGTTCCGTCAGGTGGTGGACAGCCTGCAACTGCGCTGAAATCCTCTCCTCCCCGCGAGGGAGAGGAGAGAAACCGTATCACTCGCAGACGCGCACGCGCCGGATGTAGATGTCGCCGTAGGGGTCGATGGTCTCGCGGCGCTCGAAGTGACAGATCGGGCCCTCGACATAGACCGGCCGCGGGGGTGCCCGGTAGACCGGCTTGCCGGGGTAATAGGGATCGTTGGCCGCTGCGATCGCGCCACCGACGGCAAGGCCGCCGAGCACGCCGAGCGCCGCAGCACCACCCGGACCGATGCCGTCCCGTGCCTGGGCGGCGGGCGCCGTGCCGAGCGCCAGGGCGCTCGCCACCACGCCCCCGAGAAGGATGCCCCTCATCGTCGAAACTCCTGAGATTCGCGCCCAGCGGCGCCATCGCGTTGCTGCCGGCAGCGCGGCCGGAGCCTGCGGCTCGAGCGTAGCGCTACCGAGCCAGGAGAAGAGCTCCGGTTTGAGGCCAATCTTCGGCAAGCCGGAACCCGCGTGGCGCCCCCGGCCTCGCCCCTCGCATGGGCGCCTGCCACACCCTTCCCGTCCCGTTTCCTTGCGTACCGGCCCCAAATCGTTGCAGAAGTGCGCGCCGTCCCAGACGTCTTCCGCGCCCTCGCCGGACCGCCGCCCAGGCGATCCTTTGAGCGAGCAGCGGCCGTCGGGCGGCGATCCGGAACAGGTCCGGTGCCAACGTCGATTACGGTGCGAACTTCCATGACGCAGACCCTTCGCCTCGGCATTGCGGGGCTCGGCACGGTCGGTGCCTCCGTCCTGCACATGGTCGCCCGCCGCGCCGAGGCGCTCACCGCCGCGACCGGCCGCACGATCACCGTTACCGCCGTCTCCGCCCGTGACCGGAGCCGCGACCGCGGCGTCGATCTGTCGGGCCTGCACTGGTTCGACGATCCGGTGGCGCTCGCGCGCTCACCCGAAATCGACGTGTTCGTCGAACTCGTCGGCGGCTCGGAAGGGCCGGCCAAGGCGGCGGTCGAAGCGGCGCTCGGCGCCGGCAAACATGTCGTGACCGCCAACAAGGCGCTGCTCGCCCATCACGGTGCGGCGCTCGCCCGTTTGGCCGAAGCGAACGGCGTCGCGCTCGCCTACGAGGCGTCTGTGGCGGGCGGCATCCCGGTCATCAAGGCGATCCGCGAGGGGCTTTCCGGCAACGCGATCTCCCGCGTCTACGGAATCCTCAACGGCACCTGCAATTACATCCTCAGCCGCATGGAGGCGGAGGGGCTGACCTTCGAGGCCTGCCTCAAGGACGCGCAGGCGCTCGGCTACGCCGAGGCCGACCCGACCTTCGACGTCGAGGGCTTCGACACCGCCCACAAGCTCGCCATCCTCACCAGCCTCGCCTTCGGCGTGGAGATCGACGCCGAGGGCGTCTCGGTCGAGGGCATTTCGGCGATCCAGCCCCTCGACCTCACCATGGCCGACGAACTCGGCTACCGCATCAAGTTGCTCGGCGTCGCGCAGGCGACGGAGGCGGGGATCGAGCAGCGGGTCCACCCGACCATGGTGGCCAAAGCCTCGGCCATCGCCCAGGTCATGGGCGTCACCAACGCCGTCACCGTGGATGCGGATGCGGTCGGCGAGCTGACCCTGATCGGCCCCGGCGCCGGCGGGGCGGCCACGGCCTCCGCGGTCGTCGCCGACATCACCGATGTGGCGCTCGGGCTCGTGCGCCCCACCTTCGGCCAGCCGATCGCGGGCCTTGCGCCGCCGCGCTGGGTCGAGATGCAGCGCCACGAGGGCGGCTACTACATCCGGCTGACCGTGCACGACCGCACCGGCGTCGCGGCCGGCGTTGCCACCCGGATGGCGGAGGCCAACATCTCGATCGAGAGCATCGTCCAGCGCCGCTCCGCCAAGGCCGCCTCCAGCGATCCGCAGGGCCTCTCCGGCCAGCCGGTGCCGCTGGTGCTGATCACCTACGCCGCGACCGAGGGCAATGTCCGCGAGGCGCTCGCCGCCATCGACCGCGACGGCCTGCTCGCCGAGGCACCGCAATTGATCCGGATCGAACGCGAATAGGCACGAAAGCCGAGGCACCCGCCGCCGTTTTCCGACGCGATCCCGCCGAAACCGCCATCCCGTGCGGGGACGAGACGGCGTGCGCGGATCGACACCGGCCGGAACAGGGCGAGACGAGAGCATCGTCCCGAAAGGTGGCCACCGGCTTTCGGGACGATGCTACGACAAGAAATGAGCGCATCGCCGCGGATCCGAGATCCGGGACGATGCGCCGGGGAACAAGGAACGTAGGGCGATGTCGGCGGCCAATTCCGGGATCTTCAGCGATCCCACGGCGCGGGGCCTGACCCTCGAACTGGTGCGGGTGACCGAGGCGGCGGCCATCGCCGCGGCCCGGCTGCGGGGCCATGGCCGCGAGAAGGAGGCCGACCAAGCCGCCGTCGATGCGATGCGCGCCGAGCTGATGCTGCTGCCGATCGAGGGCCGCGTGGTGATCGGCGAGGGCGAGCGCGACGAGGCCCCGATGCTGTTCATCGGCGAGGCCGTCGGCACCGGCAACGGTCCGTCCGTGGACATCGCGGTCGATCCGCTGGAGGGCACGACGCTCTGCGCCAAGGACATGCCCGGCGCCATCGCCGTGATGGCGCTGGCCGAGCGCGGCTCGCTGCTCGCCGCCCCCGACGTCTACATGCAGAAGATCGCCATCGGCCCCGGCTACCCGCTCGGCACGGTCGATCTCGATTGGAGCCCGGCCCGGAACATCGCCTCGCTCGCCCGCGCCAAGGGCGTGGAGACCTCCGGCATCACCGCGATCATCCTCGACCGCCCGCGCCACATGGACCTGATCGCCGCCGTGCGCGACACCGGCGCCAGCATCCGCCTGATCTCGGACGGCGACATTGCCGCGATCATCCACTGCACCAAGCCCGACGAGACCGGCGTCGACATCTACATGGGCACCGGCGCCGCGCCGGAGGGCGTGATCGCCGCCAGCGCGCTTCGCTGCATCGGCGGCCAGATGCAGGGGCGTCTCATCCTCGATTCCGCCGACAAGCGGGCACGAGCGGTCAAGATGGGCATCACCGACCCGAACCGGAAATACGACATGCACGACATGGCCCGGGGCGACGTCATCGTCGCGGCCACCGGCGTGACCACGGGGGCCCTGCTTGCGGGCGTGCGGTTCAGCCCCGGCCTGATCGAGACGGAGACGGTGGTCTACCGCTCGAACACCGGCACCGTCCGCCGCATCGCCTGCGAACACCGCCGGCTGGAGAGCGCGCCGGGCTGATTCGCGATCGCGAACGGGGAATTGGCCGGGACCGAAGCGGGGCCGGAGCCGACCCCTGCTTGGCTCCCGCTCAGCCGACGACGGCTGGACCGAACAGCGCCTTGGCCAGACGCGCCGGATCGATCGGTTTCTCGCAATGAATCGCGTCCCGCAGACGCGACGGGACGGCATTCTCTTCGTAGCCGGTGGCGAAGACGAAGGGGACGCCGCGCGCCCTGAGCGCGTCGGCGACCGGAAAGACCATGACCTCACGCAGGTTGATGTCGAGCACGGCGCCGTCGATGCGCGGGCATGTCTCGATCATCGCCAGAGCGTCATCGACATTCCCCACGGGGCCGACCACTTGCGCGCCCCGCTCTTCGAACGCACGCCGTATGTCTTCAGCGATAAAATATTCGTCCTCGACGACGAGGACATGCCTTCCGTTGAACAGTTCGGTACCGTCCGGCATCGGCCGCTCCCTCCACGCTCTCTCGATACGCTCAAGATCGCGTTCGATACGGAAGTATAAACCGCGAAATCCGTTTCGGAGAGCCCCGCCCACAGATTTCAAGTTGCCCACAACCGTAAGGAGGTTGCGCCGGTTCCCAGCCCTAACTCGGCGGAGGGTCATCCGGTTCGCGAGACGCGCCATCGGCACGCGCGAGAGCGCTTCCCCTCGCGTCGCCATTTCGGCAGCCGCCCGTGAGAAGGCGGCCCGAATGGGCGCCCGGGCGCGGTGGATCGAGCGGGTTCTGAAGGATTTCGCCCAACGCTTGAGGGGCCGCCGAGCACCGATCGGCCGGCGGCTCCAAGCCGTTGATGGGACACGCAGATTTCGACGAACCCGCGGCCCTTGCAAGACGGAGAGCGCCCTAGAACAGGCCGCCCTGCATGCGGCCGACGCCCTGCTTGGCCACGGCGTTGTTGGGATCGAGGCGCGCGGCCTGCTGATAGCTCTCGTTCGCCTCTTTACGGCGGTTCGTCTTCTCGTAGGCCAGCCCGCGATAGGCCCAGGATCCGGCGTCCTTCGAATTCACGTTCAGCGCCGCGTTGAAGTCCTCGATCGCCTTGTCGTACTGGCCCAGCGAGATCAGGCTCTGGCCGCGGGCGGCGTAGGGGGCGGCGACGAAGGGGTTGCGGTCGATGGCCGCAGCGAAGTCGCCGATCGCCTCAGGGTTGTGATTCTGCTTCTGCCGCACGAGGCCGCGGGCGTGGTAGGCCTCCGCCGATTCCGGCGCGAGGCGGATCGCGACGTTGAGGTCGTTCAGCGCGCCGTCGAGGTCACCCTGGGCGCGCTCGAGGTTCGCCCGGCCGATATAGGCGGCGGAAAAATTCGGATCGTTGGCGATCGCCTTCGAGAAGTCCTGCATCGCCGCATCGGCGCGGCCGGTCTGGCGGTAGGCCAGCGCCCGGTTGTTGTAGGCCGAGGCCGAGTTCGGATCGAGCTGGATCGCCTTCGAGAAGTCGGTGATCGCCTCGCCGAACTGACCCGCGCGGGCATAGGCCGCGCCGCGGGTGTTGTAGGCGCCGGCATCCGAGGGGTTGCGCGAAATCACATCGCTGAGCGAGGCGATGTTGACGTTGGTGGCGCCCGTCGTGTCGGTCTCCAGCACCGCGAATTGGCGCGGAGCTGTCGCGCTGCCATAGGTCTCGCAGCCGGCCAGCGCCGCGGCCGTCAGCGCGAGGGCACCGACCAGCCTCGCCTTGCGTCCGTCCAGCGTCATCCCGATCATTGTCCCGTTCTCCCCCGCGCCCGCTTGCCCGGATCTCCGCGGCGGCCCCTTGAGGCCCGGATCATCCCGTCGCGCGCACGCTGCCGCAACACGGTGAATGGGCGCTTAAAGTGCCTCGCAAAACATCCGCATCGCCGACAGCGCCCGCGCGGGCCGAGCCGTGGAGCGAAGGTTTTGTGAAACGAATCCGGGAAGATCCGGCGGGCCCCTCCGGCCTGAGACCGGACAAACACGCACGATGCTTCCGCGGACGCCCCGTACCCTTCGCTGAAACCTCGGGATGTGGCGAAGGTGTGGCCCGTGTCCTCACGCTTTCGCCGATCGCTTCGAACCGGGCTCGACTGTAGTTCGCTGTTGCCGAGAGGCGACAGATTGAATGGTCAAGCTTTAGTCGAGCGGCTTGAGCCGGGTGACGTGCCCCATCTTGCGGCCGGGACGGGCCTCGGCCTTGCCGTAGAGGTGGAGATGGGCGCCCGGCTCCGCGAGCAGGTCCGCCCAGGCATCGGCCTCGGCGCCGATGAGGTTCTCCATCTCCACCGCCATGCCGCCGGTGCGGGCGGTGTCGCCGAGCGGCCAGCCGCAGACCGCGCGCACGGTTTGCGCGAATTGCGAGGTCAGCGCGCCCTCGATGGTCCAGTGCCCGGAATTGTGCACGCGGGGCGCGATCTCGTTGACGACGAGGCGGGCGGCCCCCTCGGACCCGGCGATCTCGAACATCTCGACCGCGAGCACCCCGACATAGTCCAGCGCCTCGGCGATGGCGCGGGCGATGGCGACCGCCGCATCGCCCGTCGTCCGGGTCAGGCCGGGAACGGGGACGCGGGTGAGCGCGAGGATGTGGTCGCGGTGCTCGTTGGCGCAGGGGTCGTAGGCCGCGAACGTCCCGTCCGGCCCGCGGGCGGCGACCACCGAGATTTCGCGCTCGAACGGCACGAACCCTTCGAGGATGCAGGGCGCCCCCTTGAATTCGGCGAGGAGGGCGGCCGGGTCGTCGCCCTCGCGGATCATCCGCTGGCCCTTGCCGTCGTAGCCGAAGCGCCGGGTCTTCAGCACGGCGGGGCGGCCGAGCGCCTCCAGGGCCCGCACGAGATCCTCGACCGTATCGACCGTCCGGTAGGGCGCGGTCGGAATGCCGAGCGAGGTCACGAAGTCCTTCTCGGACAGGCGATCCTGCGTCGTGAGCAGCGCCGTCGCGCTCGGGCGCAGGGTCGCGTGCTCGGCGAGCACCGCCGCGGTGGCGTGGGGGATGTTCTCGAACTCGTAGGTGACCACGTCGCAGGCATCGGCGAAGGCGGCCAGCGCCGCCGCGTCGTCGTAGGGCGCCAGCGTGTGGGCATGGGCCACGTCGAAGGCCGGGCTGTCGGCATCGGGGGCGTAGATGTGGACCTTGAGGCCGTAATTGGCTGCCGCGAGCGCGATCATGCGGCCGAGCTGGCCACCGCCGACGATGCCGAGGGTGCCGCCGGGCCGGATCTGCGGCGAGGAGGTGGGAGAGGCCATGGCGCTTCGTGTCGTTGTCAGGCTTGAGAGGGGTCCGGCCGTTCGGCGACGGAGGCGGTCTGGCGGTCGCGCCACGCATCGAGCCGCTCGGCGAGCCCGGCATCGGTGAGCGCCAGCACGGCGGCGGCGAGCAGGGCGGCGTTGACGGCCCCGGCCCGGCCGATCGCCAGCGTGCCCACGGGAATGCCGGCGGGCATCTGGACGATGGAGAGTAGGCTGTCCTGCCCCGAGAGCGCCTTCGACTCGACCGGAACGCCGAAGACCGGCAGCGACGTCATCGCCGCCGTCATGCCCGGCAGATGCGCGGCCCCGCCCGCCCCGGCGATCACCACCTTGAAACCGGCATCCCGCGCGCCTTTGGCGAACGAGACGAGGCGGTCCGGGGTGCGGTGGGCCGAGACGATGCGGGCATCGTAGGCCACGCCGAGCGCGTCCAGCGTTTCGGCGGCGTTGCGCATGGTCGCCCAGTCCGACTGGCTTCCCATGATGATCGCGACCGGGGGCGATCCCAGCATCGTCGTCTGGCCCATTACGAGGAAGCGGGCCCGTCGGCCCGCGAAAAGGCCGAATAACAGGGGGGCCCGTACCCCGGCAAGGCGAGACCCTGCAAACACTTAAAATGCGCCTGCACCATGGGCCGGCCATAAGGCGCACGCCTCGCCCCTGCCGCGGCGTCGAGGCCGGGCGGAGGCACCGGCGACGCCTTGTGAAAATCCCCCGATTCTCGCCGAACCGGGCGGAGCCGAAATCGACCGACCGCGTTGTGCTGGAAACGGCCATCGAGCGGCCGGGCCCCTTACCTCAGCGAGCTCTCAAATGTCCTCCGCGGACCAGAACACGCGCGCCCGCACGGCAACCCATATCGACATTCACGACAGCACCACCCGCAAGCACTGGGCCGATCTGCTTCAGGTCTCCGACGAACGCCTGCGCAAGGCGGTCCGGCTCGTCGGAACCCGGGTGTCGAGCGTCTCGGCCTATCTCGCCAAGTAGCCTGACCAAGTCATTCAGTCGCCGGTCAACAATCGCTTCGCCGGGGAGGCCGTACCCTTCCCGGCGTTGCCGCGCGAGCATCGTCCCGAAAAGCGGCCAGCGGCGTTCAGACAATGCCGGTGTGCTCAAGCGCATGCCGACGAAGCGGTCCCCGGTTCGTCGAAAGAATGCGCGTCAAGACAAACGGGCGAGAGACGCCGACCTGATGCCATCAGGTCAGACACGGCTCTAAGCGATGATATCCGGCGTGATCTGGTCTTCCAGATGCGTGATCCGGTCGCGCAGGACGAGTTTGCGCTTCTTGAGTCTCTGCAACTGAAGCTGATCGACGGCGACGCTGACCTTCAGCGCCTCGATCGCTTCGTCGAGATCCCGGTGCTCTTCACGCAACCGCGTCAGCTCGCCGGCCGGATCCGCGACCGCGTCGTTGGCAATCTCGTCCGCCATCATCGCTTGAAACACACCACCGGCCTTGACCGGGCGCGACCATGCGCCAAGCTCCCGGCCGGAGCAAGGCGGGACATCCGGTTCTCCCGTCTTGTCGGAGCTTGCAACGGCCAAGGTCAGCGTGCCGTCCCGCTCCAGAAGATTTGAAATTGCCCTGTTACCGATCCATCCACTTTGCCGCCGAATGGCTTCGACACGTGCGCCATCCTGTGCCAGTCTACCCCCGTCGGAAACTGTGACAGGAGCGACACCTCATGTCCTTGCAGACGCATTTGAGCCAGCTCGCCGCCAAGCACGAAGCCCTCGAGCGCGAGCTTCACTACGCGATGCAGTCCCTCGCCAGCGACGACCTGCGCATCGCCGAACTCAAGCGTAAGAAACTGCACCTCAAGGACGAAATCGAGCGCCTGCGCGGGGACACCCTCCACTAGCGACACCCCGGCCGGCTTCGCCCCGGGAGGCGCTGCCGGCCACGCTTCTTCTCCCGCCTCGGACAAAACCGTTGCCGCCGCCTGGGACAACCAGCGCGGCGGTTCTGCTTTGTGGCAGCGCAGGATCGAGTGCGGCGCAGTTAGGCGCGCAGCGGTCGAAACCGCGCTATCATCGCCCTCGAACAGGCCGATCAACAGGCCGCGCGAGGGAAACGCCGATGTCCGCCGCCACGCCCACCGCCCCTGAGGGCGCCTATGCTGCCGTCCACGCCGCCTCGCTCGCGGATCGGAACGGATTCTGGCTGAAGGCCGCGGCGGCGATCGATTGGGACGTCGCCCCCACCCGCGCCTTCGATGCCGAGCAGGGCGTCTATGGCCGCTGGTTTCCGGACGCCCGACTCAATGTCTGCCGCAACGCCGTCGATCGGCATGCGGAGGGCGGGCGCGCCGACCAAGCCGCGATCATCCATGATTCGCCCGTCACCGGCACCAAGCGCCGCATCACCTACGGGGAGTTGCGCGACGAGGTGGCGGTGCTCGCCGGCACCCTCGCCGATCTCGGCGTGACCAAGGGCGACCGGGTGGTGATCTACATGCCGATGGTGCCCGAGGCCCTGTTCGGGATGCTGGCCTGCGCCCGGATCGGGGCGATCCACTCCGTGGTATTCGGCGGGTTCGCCGCCAACGAACTCGCCGCCCGCATCGAGGATGCCGCGCCCAAGGTGGTTCTAGCCGCCTCCTGCGGCATCGAGCCGGCCCGCGTCGTCGCCTACAAGCCGCTGCTCGATGCGGCGATCGCCCGCTCGACCCACAAGCCCGATGCCTGCCTGATCCTGCAGCGCCCGCAAGGCGAGGCCGGCCTCGTCGAGGGCCGCGACCGGGATTGGGCGGAGACCGTCGCGCGAGCGCGCCGGGCCGGACGGCGGGCCGAGCCGGTGCCGGTCGCAGCGACCGACCCGCTCTACATCCTCTACACCTCCGGCACGACCGGGCGGCCCAAGGGCGTGGTGCGCGACAGCGGCGGCTACTGCGTCGCGTTGGCGTGGTCGATGGCGAACCTCTACGGCGTCGCGCCCGGGGAGGTCTATTTCTGCGCCTCCGATATCGGCTGGGTAGTGGGCCACTCCTACATCGTCTACGCGCCGCTGCTGCACGGCTGCACCACGGTGCTCTACGAGGGCAAGCCGCTGGGCACGCCGGATGCCGGCGCCTTCTGGCGGGTCGCCGCCGAGCACGGCGCCGCGACGCTGTTCACCGCGCCCACGGCCCTGCGCGCGATCAAGAAGGAAGACCCGCGGGCGGAAAAGATCGCGGGCCACGACCTCTCGCGGTTCCGCGCCCTGTTCCTGGCCGGCGAGCGGGCCGACCCGGATTCGGTGGCCTGGGCCGAGCGGGCGCTGGAGCGGCCGGTGATCGACCATTGGTGGCAGACCGAGACCGGCTGGGCGATCGCCGGCAACCCGCTCGGGCTGGAGCGGCTGCCGGTGAAGTACGGCTCCACCGCCAAGCCGATGCCGGGCTACGACCTCCACGTGCTCGACGAAGCGGGCAAGCCGGTCGCCCCGGGCACGATGGGCACCATCGCCCTGAAGCTTCCCCTGCCGCCGGGCTGCCTGCCGACCCTGTGGGGCTCGGACGAGCGTTTCCGCCAGAGCTATCTCGCCACCTTCCCCGGCTTCTACGACACCTCGGATGCGGGCGTGGTGGATGAGGACGGCTACGTCACGGTGCTGGGGCGGACCGACGACATCATCAACGTGGCCGGCCACCGCCTCTCCACCGGCGGCATGGAAGCAGTGCTCGCCGCGCACCCGGATGTCGCCGAATGCGCGGTGATCGGCATCCGCGACGCGCTGAAAGGAGAGGCACCCTGCGGCTTCGTGGTGCTGAAGGCGGGCGTCGCCAAGGATCCCGAGACGGTCGAGCGGGAACTGGTCGCCCGGGTGCGCGAGGAGATCGGCCCCGTGGCCGCCTTCAAGCTGGCACTCACCGTGGGACGCCTGCCGAAGACGCGCTCCGGAAAGATCCTGCGCGGCACGATGAAGCGCATCGCCGACGGCGAGGATTACGCGATGCCCCCGACCATCGAGGATCCGGCCACGCTGGAGGAGATCGGCGACAGCCTGAAGGCCCGCGGAATCGGCGCCTGAAATCCAGGTTTCGAAAAGGACGAGTCCTTTCGCGGGTCCAGGGCAGAGCCCTGGTGAAGGGATGATCCCTGTGCGATCCCGAAACGCGGGCCTCAGAGCCTGAACCGGGTGGCTGCGATCAGCAGGCGGTAGAGCACCACCGCGTTGAGGACGTGCCAGAGGAAATGCGTGCCGAGCGGCAGGCGGGCACAACTCGCCACATCGACCGTGCGGAAGGTCAGCGACACGAGGAAGATCCCGGCGGTCGCGAGCACCGAACGGGCCGTCCCGGGCGCCCGCCTCAGGAGAGCGAGGCCGACGCCAAGGAGTGCCAGGATCGCCGGGGCATAATCAACCGAGCCGTTGGTGAGGCCCGAGACCGAGCGTCCGCTCAACGTGTCGAGGGCCGGCGTCAGGCCGAAGCTGAGGACGGCGAAGGCCAGCGTAAGGGCGGTCGCCGCCGCTGGGCGGAGGCCGAAGAAGCGGGCCATGGCGAGGGCGAAGTAGCCGTAGATGAAGACGGCGATCGGAATCACGTCGGCCAGCATCGACCAGCGGTTCGCCAGGGTGTGGAACAGGAACGAGCCGATCCCGACCACGAAGGTCACGCCGGCCAGAGCCAGGACCGGCCCGTCGCCGCGGGCGCGGCGCGCCGCGAGCCCGGCCGCGACCAGGAAGGCCGCGTTCGTCAGGGCATTGATCGGCTCGGCCCAGAAGCTGGCATCGCCGCGCTCGCAATAGGCCCGCACCGGCTCGAACCACGACGCGTCCATGGGGGCATTCCTCAGCCTCAAACGCCCGGCGGCCGCATCCGCGGCCTCAGGCTTCCGCTCCACGGGGCGCTCTTCGCACCCGACAGGCGGCCCCCGCCTTGCCAGGGCCGCGCGAAGGCCCGATGACGAGAGCCCCTCCGGCCGAGCCTCCCCACGCCCCATGCGGATCACCACCTGGAACGTCAATTCGATCAAGCAGCGGGTCGGCCACCTGCTGGGCTTCCTCGACGAGGCCAAACCCGACGTGGTCTGCCTGCAGGAGCTGAAATGCCAGGACGCGTCCTTTCCCCGCGAGGAAATCGAGGCGGCGGGCTACGCGGTCGAGACGCTGGGGCAGAAGGCCTATAACGGCGTCGCCCTGCTGGTGCGCGCACCGCTCCAGTACACCCAGCTGCTGCGTGGCCTGCCCGGCGACGCCGAGGACGAGCAGGCGCGCTACATCGAGGCGCTGGTGCATGGCGAGGGCGTGGCGCCGGTGCGGGTCGCCTCGATCTACCTGCCGAACGGCAACCCGGCTCCGGGGCCGAAATACAGCTACAAGCTCGCCTTCATGGCCCGCCTGCGGGCGCATGCCCGCGCGCTGATGACGACCGAGGAGGCGCTGGTGCTGGCGGGCGATTTCAACGTCATCCCCGAGCCCGAGGACGCCGCCGACCCCTCCGTCTGGACGCAGGACGCGCTGTTCCTGCCCGAGACCCGCCGCGCCTTCCGCGCGCTGCTGGCGGAAGGTTTTACGGATGGCCTGCGGGCCTGCGAGCCGAGCGCCGGTCTCTACACCTTCTGGGACTATCAGGCCGGCTGCTGGCCGCGGAACCAAGGCATCCGCATCGACCACCTGCTGCTCTCGCCGCAAGCCGCCGACCGTCTCGTCTCGGCCTCGGTGCAGCGCCACCTGCGCGGGCTGGAGAAGCCCTCGGATCACGTACCGGTGACGGTGGAGCTGAGCGACGGGTAAACGCCCTGAGCCCTCCCGCAGGAGAGGAGGGTTATCGCCGCCGACGGGTCGAACCCGTCGACAGCGATTGCGCCTGGGCCATCGCATCCGCCCGGTCTGCCTCATTGGCCGAGGCCCAGGCCTTGTCGTAGAGATTGACGATCCAGGTGTCCGCCGCGCCCTGTGCCCCGCCGCGGGCGATGGCGAGCCAGGTCAGCCCCTTCACGGGCTGGCGCTGCACGCCGGTGCCGTTGACGAGCATGTCGCCGAGCAGCGCCTGGGCCGGGCGGTGGCCCTTCTCGGCGGCGAGGTTGAACCAGCGCGCGGCCTTGCGCGGATCCTGCTCGACGCCGGTGCCGTCGAGATAGAGCCGAGCGAGGTTGTACTGCGCGTTCGGGTCGCCGAAATACGACGCTGCGTAGTTGAACATGTCGTAGGCGCGCTCGGGGCTCGGGCGCACATAGGTGCCCTTGATCCCCTCCAGGAAGTAGGTGCCGAGCGCGTTGAAGGCGCTCGCCACCACGCCCGAATTCGGCGTGTCGGGCGAATCGTCGGTGTTGTCGTCGGCGATGCGCGAAAAGTACTCGAACGCCTTGAGGTCGTCGTGGGGCACGCCGTCGCCGTCCGCGTACATGCGGCCGAGCTTCCACAACGCTAGGGTCTGGCCCTGGTCGGCGGCGTATTCCAGCGCCCGCACGGCGCCCTGCTTGTCGCCCGCGTTGTAGTCGCGCACGCCCGAGCGCAGGGCGTCGCGGCCCGAACGGTATCCCTTCTCGGGAACCGGCGTGCGCGCGGTCGCGTCGAGCGCCGTGCCGGGATCGACGGCCGTGAGCATCAGCGCAAAGCCGAGGAACCCGGCGAGAAGCCCCGCCCGGAGCCGACTCGGATCGGCCCCGGCCGGCCACATGGGCCGGAAAGGGGCAGTCCTAGATGTCGGCATAGACGTTCGTCTCCCCCGCGCCGCCCGGATGCGTCACGGCCCCGTTCACCGCAGGCCCGACGGACTGCGCGTATTTCCAGAGGTAGCCGGAGGTCGCGGCATTGCCCCGCGGCGCCCATTCGCTGCGACGCTGGGCCAGTTCCTCGTCGGAGAGCGCCACGTCGAGCGTGCCCTTGATCGCGTCGAGGGTGATGATGTCGCCGTCGCGCAGCAGGCCGATCGGCCCGCCGATGGCGGCCTCGGGGCCGACATGGCCGACGCAGAAGCCGCGGGTCGCGCCGGAGAAGCGCCCGTCGGTGATGAGGGCCACCTTGTCGCCCATGCCCTGGCCGTAGAGGGCGGCGGTGGTCGAGAGCATCTCGCGCATGCCGGGGCCTCCCTTCGGGCCCTCGTAACGGATGACCAGAACGTCGCCGGGCTTGTAGGTGCGGTTCTGCACCGCCTCGAAACAGGCTTCCTCGCCGTCGAAGACGCGGGCCGGGCCGGTGAAGACCTGGGCCTCGGGCGGCATGCCGGCGACCTTCACGATCGCGCCCTCGGGGGCGAGATTGCCGCGCAGGCCCACCACGCCGCCGGTGACGGTGATGGGCTTGTCGGCCGGGCGCACCACGTCCTGATCCGGGTTCCAGGCGACCTTGGCGAGGTTCTCCGCGATGGTGCGGCCGGTGACGGTGAGGCAGTCGCCGTGCAGGTAGCCGTGGTCGAGCAGCGTCTTCATCAGCAGCGGGATGCCGCCGACCTCGAACATGTCCTTGGCCACGTAGCGCCCGCCGGGCTTCAGGTCGGCGATGTAGGGGGTCTTGCGGAAGATCTCGGCGACGTCAAACAGCGTGAACTCGATGCCGCATTCATGCGCGATCGCCGGCAGGTGCAGCGCCGCATTGGTCGAGCCGCCCGAAGCCGCCACCGTCGCGGCGGCATTCTCCAGCGCCTTGCGGGTGACGATGTCGCGCGGGCGGATGTTCTTGGCGATCAGCTCCATCACCTTCTCGCCGGCGGCGGCGCAGAATTGGTCGCGGATCTCGTAAGGGGCAGGCGCGCCGGCCGAGTAGGGCAGCGCAAGGCCGATCGCCTCGGAGACGGTCGCCATGGTGTTGGCGGTGAACTGCGCGCCGCAGGCGCCGGCCGAGGGGCAGGCGACCCGCTCCAGCTCGTCGAGATCGTCGAGGCTCATGTCGCCGACGGCGACCTTGCCGACCGCCTCGAACAGATCCTGCACCGTGACCGGCCGGCCCCGGAACGAGCCGGGCAGGATCGAGCCGCCATAGATGAAGATCGACGGCACGTTGAGGCGCACCATGGCCATCATCATGCCGGGCAGGGACTTGTCGCAGCCGGCAAGCCCCACGAGGGCGTCGTAGGAATGGCCGCGGATCGTCAGCTCGACCGAATCGGCGATGACTTCGCGCGACGGCAGCGAGGCGCGCATGCCGCCATGGCCCATGGCGATGCCGTCGGTGACGGTGATGGTGCAGAACTCGCGCGGGGTGCCCTTGGCGGCGGCGACGCCCTTCTTCACGGCCTGGGCCTGGCGCATCAGCGAGATGTTGCAGGGCGCGGCCTCGTTCCAGCACGAGGCGACGCCGACCAGCGGCTGGTGGATCTGCTCGGTCGTCAGGCCCATGGCGTAGAGGTACGAGCGGTGGGGCGCCCGCTCGGGCCCCTCCGTCACGTGCCGGCTCGGCAGCTTCGACTTGTCGGTCTGACGCGCGTCCATCGCTGATCTCGTGCCCCGGTCCCGTTACGCCCCCGAGATCCGCGCGGCCCGTTACGGTCCAGTGCGGAAAAACGTCCTTCGACGTCCTCGAAACTCTGCGGTAAGGCGTTGGAGCGACAGCGTTTACCGCGACCCCGGAAGTCGTCCCGGTTTATGGTGGGATTGCGGCGCTCAAAGGCACAGCTCAAGGCAAAGTCAGGTTGCTTTCGCGGTGTGTCAGGGCCGCAACAGCCGAGCTTGCGCCGGCCTTGGGAAGACTTCGCAAAATCAACGCGCACACACCCTCGCGCGGTCCCGCACGAAGGCTGTTTTCAGCTCAAATTCCCGCGGCCTCGGCGCGTGCAATTCAGGCTTCGTCAGCAACCTCGACAGTGCCGACACGCGTCTTTTTTTGGAAAGCCGGCGACCCGTTCGCGCAGCACCCCCAAAGCTCCGGCGAATTCACTCAGAATCCGCCGATGGCAGGATCAGGCGCGGCGGCCTCAAGCAACCGATCGCTCTCGTCCTTGAGGTTCACGCCGGTCAGCCCGCGGGAGAAGGCCTGGGTCAGCAGCCAATTCAGCTTGAACGCGGCAAGCTCGAAGCTCAGGCCGGCGGGCCGGACGTTCGAGATGCAGTTTCGTTCCGCATCGGAGCGTCCGGGCTTCGGATCGAAGGTGACGTAGAGGCCGAGGCTGTCGGGCGAGGACAGGCCGGGACGCTCGCCGATCACCACCACCACTGCGCGGGCCCGCAGCACTGCGCCGGCCGCGTCCCCCAGCGCGACCCGGGCCTGCGTGGCGATGGTCACCGGAGCCAGGCGCCAGCCGGCCGCCTCCGCGTGCGGCTTGAAGGCGGCGAGCAGCGCGGCGGCGCCCTCGTGGACCGCGCGCGCCGAGAGACCGTCCGCCACCACGATCGCGAGATCGACGGGCTCGGCCGCGGAATCGGCGGCGGAATCGGAAAGAGCCTTGAGGCTCTCCGGCGAGAGGCGGCGCCCGTAATCGGGCCGGCGCAGATAGGTCGCGCGATCCTCCGCACCGGAGGTCACGGTCACGGTCGGCAGGCCCAGCGCCTCGATGGCGCCCGCGATCGCGGCGGCGTCCATCGGCGTATGCACGGCATCGCGCGCCTGGGCGTGGGCGAGGCCGAATTTCAGCACCTCGCGGGTCGGCAGGCCGGCGCCGGCGCGGCCGAGACCGATCCGGGCGGGGGTGAGGCGGGCCAGCCGCTGCCAGAGGGTGTCGGTCTGCGTGCTCATGCGGCCAGCTCCGGCGCGGCGGTGAGCAGGCGGGCCTCGGCCCCGCCGGGCAGGAGTGCGCCGTCCGCGTCGGTGAGGCCAATGCGAGCGAGCCATTCCTCGAATTCCGGCGCGCGCCTCAGGCCCAGCACCTCGCGGATGTAGAGCTGATCGTGGAACGAGGTGGACTGGTAGTTCAGCATCACGTCGTCGGCGCCGGGAATGCCCATCACGTAGGTGCAGCCCGCCGCCCCGAGCAGGGTCAGGAGCGTGTCCATGTCGTCCTGATCGGCCTCGGCGTGGTTGGTGTAGCAGACGTCGACGCCCAGCGGCACGCCCATCAGCTTGCCGCAGAAATGGTCTTCCAGCCCGGCCCGGATGATCTCCTTGCCGTTGTAGAGATACTCCGGCCCGATGAAGCCGACGACGGTATTGACCAGAAGCGGCCGGTAGCGGCGAGCCACCGCGTAGGCGCGCGCCTCTAGGGTCTGCTGGTCGATGCCGTGATGCGCATCGGCCGAGAGGGCCGAACCCTGGCCGGTCTCGAAATACATCACGTTGTCGCCGAGCGTGCCGCGCTTGAGCGCGAGCGCCGCCTCGTGCGCCTCCTGCAGGATCGGCAGGGTGACGCCGAAGCTCGCATTGGCGCGCTGCGTCCCGGCGATCGACTGGAACACGAGATCGACCGGCAGCCCCCGGTTCATCGCGTCGAGCGTGGTGGTGACGTGGGTGAGCACGCAGGCCTGGGTCGGAATCTCCAGCCGGCCGATGATGCCGTCGAACAGACGCAGCAGGGTGCCCATCGTCTGGATCGAATCGGAGACCGGGTTGATGCCGATCACCGCATCGCCGCAGCCATAGGAGAGCCCATCGAGGATCGAGGCGGTGACGCCGGCCGGGTCGTCGGTCGGGTGATTGGGCTGGAGCCGCACCGCGAGCGTGCCGGGCAGGCCGATCGTGTTGCGGAAGCGGGTGACCACCCGGCACTTCTTCGCGACGAGGATCAGATCCTGGTTGCGCATGATCTTGGACACCGCGGCGGCGATCTCCGGCGTCACGCCCGGCGCGATCCGCGCGAGCGTCTCAGAGGACGCGGTCAGCAGAAACTCGCGAAAATCCCCGACCGTCAGCGCGGCGATCTCGGCGAACGCCGCCTCGTCGTGGTCGTCGAGGATCAATCGGGTGACGTCGTCCTCGTCATAGGGGATCAGCGGACGGGCCAGGATCTCCCTGAGCGGCACCTCGGCGAGGCACCAGCGCGCGGCCATGTTCTCCTCGGCCGATTCCGCGGCAATGCCCGCGAGACAATCGCCGGAGCGCACCGGTGTCGCCTTCGCCATCAGCGTCGCCAGATCGGCGAAGACGTGGGTGCGGGGGCCAACGGTGTGGCGGTAGGGCATCGACTGGCTCCTTGGCCTCGCCGGACAGGATGCAAGGATCGCGAGACCTGTCGAGGTGGATTCGCGCGGAATGGGCGCTCGGCTCACCTCGCCCGCGCTCTCTAGCAAGAACGACGCCCGCTCAACGTGAATCGACGTCGGACCCGCCTCTCGCGCGCGATCTGGCTATTCGCCCGTGCGCCAGCGTAAATTGCAGGGCGATTGGGCCACGCGCGAAGCTTTCCAGAAGACGAGCGAAACCTCTCCGCCGCCGTGATTCGGCCAACATGCCGGGAGCCGCTCGGTTGCCGGCGGCGAGTCACCGGCAAATTCGCAAACGCCCCGCTGTCATACGCTCAGCGACCGGCGTTTTTTGTAGGCGGACCAACGCATTTCCGGTTGAGTTCCGGATTTTCATCCTTCCGATCCGTCACTTTCGTGTCAGATTGCGCATTATTTCGCTTGCCTGCATGGCTGGTATACCAAATAATGCATACCAATGCCTGGGGCGAGATCGCCGCTCGGATCCCCTGGGCAGACAAGGAAACGCAACAACCTGCACTGACCACTTCTCAAGCCCAAAACGCCAAACCTACGCAACAGGCCTTCACGTCTGTGCAGGAACGAGGGAGCACGCTCATGGCATTGTCGTCCATTGCCCCGGAACGGCCGGTACCGTCTTCAAACCGCTGGCTACAAATCATCTTCGGCGTTATCTGCATGGTGGCCGCGGCCAACATTCAGTACGCTTGGACCCTGTTCGTCCCCGAAATTCAGAAGACGTTCGGCTGGGATCGCGCCGCGATCCAGGTGGCCTTCACGATCTTCGTCGTCGTCCAGACCTGGCTGACACCGATCGAGGGTTACTTCATCGACAAGTACGGTCCGAGCCGGGTCGTGATGTTCGGCGGCCTGATGACCGGCGCGGCCTGGGTGATGAACTCCTATGCCACCTCGCTGACCGGCTTCTACATCGGCTCGGTCCTCGGCGGCATCGGCGTCGGCTGCGTCTACGCCACCTGCATCAACAACGCCCTGAAGTGGTTCCCGGACAAGCGCGGCCTCGCCGTCGGTCTCACTGCGGGCGGCTACGGCGCGGGCTCGGCCCTGACGATCATCCCGATCGCCAAGATGATCGATGCCGGCAGCTACGCCCAGGCGTTCTTCACCTTCGGCCTGATCCAGGGCACCGTCATCATCCTGGCCTCGATCTTCATGCGTTCGCCGGCCAAGGACGAGGTCAAGTTCTCGACCAAGGTGCTGCAGAGCCGCCGCGACTACACCCTCGGTGAAGCGCTGCGGACGCCGGTCTTCTACGTCATGCTGCTGATGTTCACCTGCACGGTCACCGGTGGCCTGATGGCGGTGGCGCAGCTCGGCGTCATCGCGACCGACCTCGGCGTGAAGAACTTCCAGGTGAACCTGTACTTCTTCGCCATGGCCGCGCTGCCCTTCGCCCTGATGCTGGACCGCGTCATGAACGGCATCTCGCGTCCGCTCTTCGGCTTCATCTCGGACCGGATCGGCCGTGAGAAGACGATGTTCATCGCTTTCGCGATGGAAGGCATCGGCATCGTCGCGCTCGGCTACTTCGGCTCGAACCCCTGGGCGTTCGTGATCCTGTCCGGCATCGTGTTCCTGGCCTGGGGCGAAGTGTACTCGCTGTTCAGCGCCACGGCCGCCGACACCTTCGGTTCGAAGCATATCGGCAAGATCTACGGCGTCCTCTACTGCGCCAAGGGCTTTGCCGCGCTGTTCGTGCCGGTCGGGAACCTGATCATGCAGGCGACGGGCACGTGGTCGACGGTGCTCTACACGGTGGCGACGATGGACCTGATCGCGGCCGCACTCGCCATCGCCGTGCTGCGGCCGATGCTGAAGCAGCACCACGCCGCCAACAACGCGGCGGTGCCGAACGCAGCACTCGCCCACGCCTGATCGGGCCTCTCCGATCCCTCGGGATCGGAAGCCGGACAAGAAAGCCCCGCCGGAAACGGCGGGGCTTTTCTTTTGAAACGGGTTTTCTCAGCGCGCCGGCCCGCGATCTAGGGGACGTCGATCGGCCAAAGAAAAAGGCCCCGTCTCCGGAGCCTTGGTCTACTCGATCATCCCATCGGGGTGGGATGGTGGGCGCGACAGGGATCGAACCTGTGACCCCTACCATGTCAAGGTAGTGCTCTCCCGCTGAGCTACGCGCCCCTGCAAGCCGTCCGGGTCGCCCCGGTGTCCTGCGAGGCCGCGGCTATAGCCGGTGCCGGGCGGCTCCGCAAGCGGGACTTTGGCGGAATCTGATCCCCTCCGTCGAAACACCCCATGCCGTCCCGTGGCTGCCGCAGCCCGTTGCACGCAAGCGGCAAAAATCGGCTAAGAGGGCACCGCGGGACGACCGACCGCCGATCTCCCCTCCATGACCCTCACGGCTGCACTCCGACGGCGGATGCATCGCGAGGGAGCGGCGGACAAACGAGCGTACCGATCAGCACGGGGCCGAGGACGGCGAGCTAAGGATGCGGTTTCTCCTTTCGTCCGACGAGGGCGACGTGATCCGGGGTTGGGTGGTGCCGGACAACCCGCAGGCGATCAGCCGGGTCTCCGTCTGCATCGAGGGGCGCCGGGTGGCGGAGGTCTCGGCGATCCACGCCGACCCGAACTTCGTCCGGTTCGGCTGGCACGCGACCGGGCAATGCCATTTCGAGATCCGCGAGACCGACGTGCCGGGGCCTTCCCGGCATCGAGCGGCTCGAGATCTACGACGTCGACACCAATGTGCTGATCTACCGGCGGCTGCCGCGGACGGGTCTCACCGACAAGAAGGTCATCCTGCTCAACGGGCATATCCGCCCGGAAACGGTGATCCAGACCGCGCTGTATCCCTATTTCCGGCAATCGTATTTCGGCATCGGCCGCTTCCCGGACGAGATCCTGCGGGCGATGTTCGACACCGTCACGCTCGATTCCTGCCTGATGGCCGGTTCGATCATCTTCCCGCGCTACGAGGGGCACTTCGTTCAGAGCGGCGCGCTGACCATGCTGATGATCCACGACCCCTTCGTGGAACTGGCGAGCCGCCTCTATTGGCTGCGCGAGCGGGCGAGCCTTGCCGCCAACGCGGAGCGGCACTGGCGCCTCGGCAACCTCGTCGAGGCGGCGGCCTTCACCCTCGATTACGACTTCACCGACGTGAAGAGCCTGAAGCGGCTGTTCCGGATGATGCCGGAGCCGGCCTATCACCTGCTCTACAACCCCCTGACCCGCCAGCTCAGCACCCACGTGCCCGAGGACCGGCTGATGCCGGGCAGTTCCATCATCGCGGTCGAGGTGCTGTCGCGCATCGACGTCGTCGGCCACCGCGACTACTTCGAAGCCTTCATGGCCTCCGCGTTCCACCATATCGGGATCGAGGCGCCGATGCCGCTGCCCCTGCCGATCCCCAACGAGACGCTGGCGCTCGCCGAGCTGCTGCGCGGCATGCGCTTTGCCCGCGACATGGTGGTCTACGACACCGTGCTCAGCGACGCCGTGCGGGCCTCCGTCTCGAAGAGCTGGGAGACCTGAGCGGCGATGGCGGAACGGGCCGGGTCCATCGCGTCGCTCGCGGGCCGGGCGCTGCCGGTGACCGGCGCCGACGGGGCCGAGCTGTGCATCGACCTCTCCGGCGCCGATCTCGGCGGCGCCTGGGTGAGCATGACATGGCGCGATGCCGGCAGCGGCGGCATCGCCCGCGCCCTCGTCAGCGCGGTCTCGGGCGACGGCGAGAGCGTGGCGCTGGTCGAGGAGCCGCTCGGCGGTGACGCCTTCGCCTGGACCGGCCGATTGCCGCCGGGCGTCGCGGCCCTGCGCCTGAGCACCCTGTCGCGAACCAATCCATTCGTGCTGCAAGACCTTTCCATCCGCCGCCGCGGTCGCCTCGGGATCGTGACACGGGCGGGCGCCCGCCAGCCCGGCCTCACGGCGCAGGCGGTCTACTGGCGCATCCTCGGCCTGAAGGTCCGCGCCCGCGGGCTGATCGCGCGGGCCCTCTCCCACCGGGCCGAGACCGGCTACGCGGCCTGGATCGCCCGGTTCGACCGCCTCACGGCGGCGGAGCGGGCGCGAATCCGCGCCGAGATCGCGGGCTGGGAGGCGCCGCCACTGGTCTCCGTCCTGATGCCGGTACACGATCCCGATCCGCGCGTGCTGGAGGCGGCGATCCGCTCGGTGCGGAACCAGCTCTATCCGGCCTGGGAACTCTGCATCGCCGACGACGCCTCGACCGACCCGCGCATTCCGCGGCTGATCGCCCGCCACGCGGCGGAGGAGCCGCGCATCCGCTCCGTGCGCCGATCGGAGAACGGCCACATCGCCCGCGCGACCAACGACGCCCTGACGCTGGCGAGCGGCACCTACACCGCCTTCCTCGACCACGACGACCTGCTCTCGGAAAACGCCCTGTTCGAGATCGCCGGAGCCATCCGGACCGATCCGCGTCTGGAGCTGATCTACAGCGACGAGGACAAGGTCGATGGACGCGGCCGCCGCTTCGAGCCGCATTTCAAGTCGGGCTACGACCGCGAATTGCTGTGGGCCCAGAACTACGTGAACCATCTCTGTGTGGTCCGCACCGACACGCTGCGCCGGCTCGGCGGCCTGCGGCCCGGTTTCGAGGGCAGCCAGGATCACGATCTGCTGTTGCGCCTGACCGAAGGACTGGCAGCGGAGCGGGTGCGCCACATCCCGAAGGTGCTCTATCACTGGCGGGCGGCGGCCGGCTCCGGCACCTTCTCGGATCGGGCCCTGACGCGGGCCGAGGCGGCGCGCCTGCAGGCGCTTGCCGAAGTGGCCGCGCGCCGGGGAGCCTGGGCCGAACGGGGAGCGCAAGGGTTCAACCGACTAATACGCCCCCTGCCGGAGCCGCCGCCCCTCGTCTCGGTCGTCATCCCGACCCGCGACCGGGCGGAGTTGCTCGGCGTCGTCCTCGACGGGCTGTTCGCGCGCACCGACTACCCCGCCCTGGAGGTCGTCGTCGTCGATAACGGCAGCACCGAGCCGGCGACGCGGGATCTGTTCGCGCGCTACGGTTCCGAGCCGCGCCTGCGCGTGCTGCCCGCGCCCGGTCCGTTCAACTTCTCGGATCTGTCGAACCGGGGAGCCGCCGCGGCGCGGGGCACGATCCTGCTGTTCCTCAACAACGACATCGAGGTGATGGAGCCGGGCTGGCTCACCGAACTCGTCTCGATCGCGAGCGACCCCGAGATCGGCGCGGCCGGCGCGAAGCTCCTCTATCCCGACGGCACGATCCAACACGGGGGGATCGTGCTCGGGATCGGCGGGATTGCCGGCCACAGCCATCTCGGCCTGCCGGGCACCGAACCCGGCTACTTCGCGCGCATGCTGCTGTCGCAGGAGGTCTCCGCGGTGACCGGCGCCTGCCTCGCCATGCGCGCAGAGGTCTTTTCCGAAGTCGGCGGCTTCGATGCCGCGCATCTCGCCGTGGCCTTCAACGACGTGGATCTGTGCCTGCGGATTCGTGCGGCCGGTTACCGCATCGTCTGGACGCCGCAGGCCCGCCTCCTCCACCACGAGTCGAAGAGCCGGGGCGCCGAGGACACGCCAGAGAAGCGCGCCCGCTTCGAGGCCGAATCGCGGGTGATGCGCGAGCGCTGGGAGCCGCTGCTGCGGGCCGACCCCTATTACAATCCGAACCTTTCGCGGGCGGCGGCGCATTACCGGCTGTAGACCGGCGGCTCGGACCATGGTTTGCGCCAGCTTCGAACCGGGCTAAACACCGCACCGCAACACGCCGGATGCGTTCCGGCCGCCCCGGCGGAGACATCGATGCGCATCGCGATGATTGGCTCGGGCTATGTCGGCCTCGTGTCGGGCGCCTGCCTTGCCGATTTCGGCCACGAGGTCGTCTGCATCGACAAGGATCCCGGCAAGATCGCCGCCCTCAACGAGGGCCGCATGCCGATCTACGAGCCCGGCCTCGACGCCCTCGTCGCCGAGAACGTGCGGGCCAAACGCCTCACCTTCTCCACCGACCTCAAGCCCGCCGTGGCGCAGGCGCAAGCCGTGTTCATCGCCGTCGGCACCCCGTCCCGCCGCGGCGACGGCTTTGCCGACCTCTCCTACGTCTATGCCGCAGCCCGCGAGATCGCCGAGGCGCTGACCGGCTACACCGTGGTCGTCACCAAATCGACCGTGCCCGTCGGCACCGGCGACGAGGTCGAGCGCATCATCCGCGAGGCCCGTCCCGACATCGATGTCGGCATCGCCTCCAACCCCGAATTCCTGCGCGAGGGCGCCGCCATCGACGACTTCAAGCGGCCCGACCGCATCGTTATCGGCGCCGAAGATCCACGCGCAGTCGCCGTGATGCAGGAAGTCTACCGCCCGCTCTACCTCAACCAGGCGCCGATCCTGCTCACCGGACGGCGCACGGCCGAGCTGACCAAGTATGCCGCCAACGCGTTCCTGGCCACCAAGATCACCTTCATCAACGAGATCGCCGATCTGTGCGAACAGGTCGGGGCCAACGTGCAGGAGGTCGCCCGCGGCATCGGCCTCGACAACCGCATCGGCGGCAAGTTCCTGCATGCGGGGCCGGGCTATGGCGGCTCGTGCTTCCCCAAAGACACGCTGGCGCTGGTGAAGACGGCGCAGGATTACGGCACGCCGGTTCGGATCGTCGAGACGGTGGTGGCGGTCAACGATCAGAGGAAGCGCGCGATGGCGCGCAAGGTGATCGCGGCCTGCGGCGGGTCGGTGCGGGGCAAGCGGGTGGCGCTCTTGGGCCTGACGTTCAAGCCGAACACCGACGACATGCGCGACGCGCCCTCGCTGTCGATCATCGCCGGCCTGCAGGATGCCGGTGCGCAGATCGTGGCCTACGATCCCGAGGGGATGGAGCAGGCGCGGCCGCTGCTTCAGGGGGTCGCTTACGCCGAGGATGCCTATGCCTGCGCGGAAGGCGCCGACGCTCTGGTGATCGTGACGGAGTGGAACGCGTTCCGGGCGCTGGATCTCGCCCGGCTCAAGGGGCTGATGCGCGCGCCCGTCCTCGTCGATCTGCGCAACATCTACGCGCCTGCCGAGACCGAACGGCACGGCTTCGCCTATTCCGGCATCGGCGTTGCGTGACTGCGACATTCAGCCGGCCCAACGACCCGAGCGCATTTTCGATCTCGCCTCATCTGATGAGGCCGCGAGCTACAACTTGCGAGCGCAGCAATCCGGCGCCCCCCGCGAAATCGATTTCACGGGAAAGACGAGAAAGATCATCGAAAAGCAACTCAATATTCGCAGTAACTTTGCCACGCCTGCGGCGGAACAATGGCATTTTTGCAAACTACCCCAACAGCCGCAACTAATGTTTGTTAGCCTCGATGCCTCGCAGGTTTTTCGCCATCAACGATTCACTGATGAATACGTGCCACACAATCTCCCAATCTCTCAGGATTAAGGGAGAGGTTGCAGCCAAGCGGGTTGGACGGTCCTGACGGTCAGATTAAAGGATGACTCTTCAAACCCCCGGTCGTCGGCCGCCCTGTCCCGGGCGCCACGGTGAAGCCGAGGTTTGAAGAGACATTCTCGGTGAGGGTGAAACGCCTTCGCCGGACGGACCCCCGGTCCCTGCTTCACGAGCATAAACGGATCGACGTGACTCACCGCAAAGACATCGCGATCGTCGGCCGCGCCTGCCGCCTGCCCGGGGCTCAAAACGTCGAGGGGCTGTGGCAGCTCCTGACGGAGGGGCGCTGCGCCGTCTCACGCATCCCCGAGGATCGCTGGTCGCTGCAGGCCTTCGGGCATCCGCGCGCGCAGGAGCGGGGCAAGAGCTACACTTGGGCCGCCGGCGTGCTCGACGACATCTGGTCGTTCGATCCGGGCGTGTTCGGCATCTCGCCCCGCGAGGCCGAGCAGATGGACCCGCAGCAGCGCATGCTGCTGGAACTCACCTGGGAAGCGTTCGAGGATGCGGGCCTGCGGCCCTCCGCGGTCGCCGGCAGCCATATCGGCGTGTTCGTCGGCGCTTCGGCGCTCGATTACGGCAACCTGCGCATTCTCGATCCGTCCTCGGGCGACGCCTACGCGGCGACCGGCAACACGCTCTCGATCATCTCGAACCGCATCTCCTACATCTACGACCTGAAGGGCCCGAGCTTCACCCTCGACACCGCCTGCTCGTCGTCCCTGGTCGCGCTCAACGCAGCGATCGCGGCGATTGAATCGGGGCAGGTGGACACCGCCGTGGTGGCCGGCGCCAACATCCTGGCGAGCCCGTTCAACTTCATCTCCTTCTCCAATGCGCAGATGCTCTCGCGCACCGGCCTGTGCCAGGCCTTCTCGTCGAGCGCCGACGGCTACGTGCGCGCCGAGGGCGGCGTCGTCCTGATCCTGCAATCGGCCGAGGCCGCCGCCCGCAGCGGCCGGGCCGTGCGCGGCGTGATCGCGGCGAGCGGCGTCAACTCGGACGGGCGCACCACCGGCATCTCGCTGCCCTCCGGCCACGCGCAGGGCGCGCTGCTGGAGCAGGTCTACCGCGACGCCGAGATCGATCTCGACAAACTCGCCTTCGTCGAGGCGCACGGCACCGGAACCCCCGTCGGCGATCCGATCGAGGCCGGGGCCATCGGGAGCAAGCTCGGCAAGCCGCGCCAGACCCCGCTGCCGATCGGCTCGATCAAGACCAATATCGGCCATACCGAGCCGACCTCGGGGCTCGCGGGCCTCTTGAAGGCCAGCCTCGCGCTCGAGCACGACCTGCTGCCGCCCTCGCTGCACGCGGCCGAGTTGAACCCCGACATCCCGTTCGAGGCGATGAAGCTCGCGGTCAACCGCGCGCCGCTGGCGCTCGCCCGCACCAAGGCCGAGCGCTTCGCCGGCGTGAACTCGTTCGGCTTCGGCGGCACCAACGCCCACGTCGTGCTGACCGACGCAGGCCCGGTCGCGGCCGCTAACGATGCGGGCCCCGCGCCCGAGATCCTGCTGCTCTCCGCCCAGAGCCGCGCCGCCCTGAACGATCTCGCCCTCGACTACGCCGCCCGCTTCGACGGTGCTGCGCCCGCCGAAGCCGCCCGCGTTACGGCGGCCGCGTTCCATCGCCGCGAGCGCCTCGGCACGCGGCTCGCCCTGCCGCTCACCCCCGAGACGGACGTTCCCGCCGCCCTGCGGGCGCTGGCGGAGGGCGAGGAGAGCGATGCCGCCATCGTCGGCACGGCGGTCGAACGCCAGGCCGAGGTCGCCTTCGTCTATTCCGGCAACGGCAGCCAGTGGGTCGGCATGGGCCGCGAGGCCTATGAGGAGAGCAAGGCCTTCCGCGCCCGCTTCGATCAGACCGACAAGCTGTTCGAGAAGCTCTCGGGCTGGTCGCTCAAGGAAGCGATGTTCGCCGAGGATCTCGACGCGCGTCTCTCTCTGACCCGCGTCTCGCAGCCGCTGATCTTCGCGATCCAGAGCGCCTCGACAGCGGCCCTGCGCGCCAAGGGCCTCGCGCCCCGCTACGTGCTCGGCCACAGCGTCGGCGAGATCGCCGCGGCCGAGGCCGCCGGCATCTTGAGCCTGGAACAGGCGGTGCGGGTGATCTTCTACCGCAGCAAGCACCAGGAATCGACGCGCGGCTTCGGCACCATGGCCGTGCTGCTCGGACCGGCCGAGGAGATGGAGGCGTTCCTCGCCGACTATCCCACCCTCGACATCGCCGCCTACAACAGCCCCAAGGCCATCACGGTGGCCGGCCCCGAGGCCGATATCGAGGCCGCGATGAAGGCGCTGGCGCGCAAGCGCCGCCGCGGGCGCAAGCTCGATCTCGAATACCCCTTCCACGGCCGCCTGATGGATCCGACCGAGCGTCCGCTGCTGCGCGACCTCGACGGGCTCAAGGCCTCGGCCGGCCACACTGCCATGGTCTCGACCGTGACCGGCACGGTGCTCCCCGGCGCGCAGTTCGGCGCCGGCTACTGGTGGCGCAACATCCGCGAGCCGGTGCGCTTCTGCGAGGCGCTGCAGGAGGCGACCCGCCAGGGCGCCCGCGTCTTCGTCGAGGTCGGCCCGCGCGCGACCCTGCTGCCGCATATCGGCGACGCCATCGAGCCGCTCGCCATCGAGGTGGCCTCGGTCGGCGTGATGCACCGCAAGCCGATCGGCGGCGATCCGATCGCCAAGGCGGTCGCTGCCGCCCTCGTCGCAGGTGCCGCCGTCGATGAGGCGCGCCTGTTCGGTGCCGATCCGGCCGGCGTCATCGCCCTGCCGCTCTATCCCTGGCAGCGCCGCCCGTTCCGCCTCGCCGAGACCACCGAGGGCGCCGGCGCCGCGCCGCGGCCCTACCACCCGCTCGCCGGCGCGCGCCTCGCGCCTGACGGCCTCGAATGGCACGGCCATCTCGACGCGGCACTCGTGCCCGAACTCGACGACCACCGCATCGACGGTCAGGTGATCCTGCCCGGCGCGGCCTTCGTCGAGATGGCGCTGCACGTCGCCCGTCAGGCGCTTCGCACGGAGAGCGTGACCCTCTCCGACGTCGAGATCCTCTCGCCGATGGTCTTCGCCGAAGAGAGCTTGCGCGAGGTGCTGGTGCGCCTGTCGGGCTCCGGCAACCAGATCCAGATCCTCAGCCGTCCCCGCCTGACCCCGACGCCGTGGCAGCTCCACGCCTCGGCCAAGATCATCGAGGGCGACTTCCCCGTGCCGGCTCGCCGCGACCTCGCGGTCCCGGCCGAGCACGCGATTTCGGGTGACGGGCTCTACCGCCGGGCGCTCGCTTCCGGCCTCGGCTTCGGCGAGAACTTCCGGCAGGTCGCGGCCTCGGCGCGCATCGACGAGACCACCATCGTCTCCGAGCTGATCCCGGCCGAGTCCGACGACCGCTACGGCCTCGTGCCCGCGCGCCTCGATTCCTGCTTCCACGGCCTGATCCTGCTCTTCGCCGAACTGATGGGCGAGGGCGCCACCAAGGCCTACGTGCCGGTGCGCTTCGGCGAGGTGCGCCTGCTGCGCCCCGGTGCCGCGATCGCCCGCGCCGAGATCCGCACCCGGCGCTGCAACGAGCGCTCGATCCTGGCCGATTTCACCCTGACCGATGCCGAGGGCGAGGTTGTCGCGACGATCCGCGAGGGCCGGTTCCAGGCCCTGCGCGCCCGCAGCGGCAGCGACCTCGACGCCTACGCCATCACGCAAGGGGTCGAGCGCGCCACCGAGCCGACGGCCCTGCCGCTGGAGCGGCGCCCGAGCGTGGCCGAGCGGCTGCGCCCGAGCCTCGCCGCCGCGACCGCACCGGACACGGCCGATCTCGGACCGGGCCACCTGCTGCTGGAAGGCTGGGCGACGGCGCTCGCCTACCGCCTCGCCGACGGTCTCTCCGAGAAGGGCAAGGTGACCCTCGATCGCCGCCTGCCCGCCGCGCTGCATCCTTGGGCGACCAACGCCCTCTACGCGCTGGAAAGCAGCGGTCTCGCGACCCTCGAGAAGGGTGTCTGGCGCCTGCGCCGCGACGTGTCGCTTCCTGCGCCCGAAGAGACCATGCGCTGGATCGCGGCCGACCATCCGGAACTGGCTGCCGAACTGGTGCTGCTCGCCGACACCACCGCCCTGGTCGGGCGGATCGTGGCGGGCGACGCGCCGGCCTCCGCCAGCCTGCCCCCGGCGGCTCTGGACGCCTTCCATCTGCGCGGCGCCACGGCTCGCGCCGCCGCCGACGTGGTCGCGCGGATCGTTGCCGAGGCTCGCGGCCGCATGCCGTCGGACCGGGCGCTGCGCATCCTTCAAGTCGGGTTCGGCCCGCTCTCGGCCCGCGCCGCCGCACTCGCCCGCGAAGCGGATGCTCGGCTCACCGTGCTGGACACCGACCGGCGTCTGGCCGAACGCGCCCGCCTCGCTCTGCCGAGCACGGTGGAGGTGATCGAGGACATTGAGGCTCTGCCGGCCGCCGCCTTCGACCTCGTTCTCGCCAGCGACGTGCTGCACCGTGCCGATAAGGCCCTGCCGGGACAGCTCGCCACCGCGCTCGCCTCGGGCGGGTTGCTCGTGGCGGTCGAGCCCGGTGCCTCGCTGTTCCGCGACCTCGTCTTCGGCCTCGCGCCGGACTGGTTCGAGGAAGCGGTCGCCGGCATGCCGCTCTCGCGCCTCGACGACGTGACCGGCTGGCAGCGCCGCCTCAGCGCGTCGGGCCTCGTGCGGGTTTCCGCCGACCGTGCGGCCTCGGCCAACGGCGACGACCTTCTGCTCGTCGCCGAAGCCCCGGTGCGCTCGGCGGTCGGCCACGGCCAGAGCTTCGCCTTCGTGGTCGGCTCCCATGACGAGTTCGGCGCGGAAACGGCCTCATCGCTGGCGACCCTGCTGGTGGCGAGCGGCGTCCACGTCTCGATCATCCTCGATTCCGAGCAGTCGCTGCGGGAACTCGAGCGCGAAACTCCGGACACCGTGGTGTTCCTGGCCGGTGCCTTTGCCGGCGAGGGCGCGGCGGCGACGCGGCTGCGCGACCGCTGCCTCAGCCTGAAGCGCTGCGCTGAGTTTCTCGGCAGCCGCCAGACCCGCCTCTGGGTGGTCGCCCCCGGCGCCACCCGCGACGCGGGCGGCGAGGCGGCGGCGGTCGAGGCTGGCGTCTGGGCCTTCAGCCGGACGCTCGCCAACGAAACGGCCACCCTCGACGTGCGCCGGATCGACCTCGCGCCGACCCTGTCCTCGAAGGACGCTGCCGAGCGGCTGCGCGCCCTGATCCTGTCGGGCACCGACGAGACCGAGATCGTGCTCGATGCCGACGCCACCCGCGTCGTGCGCTTCCATCCCGGCCGCGCCGCGACCACGGCCGGCGAGGCGGCTCCGGCCGCGCGGCTGGAGCGTTCCAACACCGGCGGCCTCAACGAGATGGTCTGGGGTCCGGCCGAGCGCGCCGCCCCCGGTCCCGGCGAGGTCGAGATCGCGGTGGCGGCCACCGGCCTCAACTTCCGCGACGTGCTCTGGGCGCTCTCCATGCTCCCGGAGGAAATCCTGGAGGACGGCTTTGCCGGTCCGCGCCTGGGCCTCGAAGTCTCCGGACAGGTGACCGCGATCGGCCAAGGCGTGGTGGACTTCGCCGTCGGCGATGCCGTCGTCGCCTTCGCCCAATCGGGCTTTGCCACCCACGTCGTCGTGCCGGAAATGGTCGTCGCGCCGATGCCGGCGGGTCTCGATCCGGCCGCCGCCGCGACCGTGCCGGTCGCGTTCCTCACTGCCTACTACGCGCTCTGCACCTGCGCCCGCCTGCGCAAGGGCGAGTGGCTGCTGGTCCATGGCGGCGCGGGCGGCGTGGGTCTTGCCGCGCTCCAGATCGCCAAATGGAAGGGCGCGCGAGTCATTGCCACCGCCGGCTCGCGGGAGAAGCGCGCGCTGGTGGCCGCGCTCGGCGCCGAGCATGTGCTCGATTCGCGCTCGCTCGCCTTCGTGGACGATGTCCGCCGCATCACCGGCGACGGCGTCGACGTGGTGCTCAACTCGCTGTTCGGCGAGATGATGGAGCGCTCGCTCAACTGCCTGCGGCCGTTCGGGCGCTTCGTCGAGCTGGGCAAGCGCGACTACGTCGCCAACACCCATATCGGGCTGCGGCCCTTCCGCCGGAACCTCTCCTACTTCGGCGTCGATCTCGATCAGGTGCTCCAGCACCAGGGCGAGGACGGCGCGCGGATGTTCCGCGAGGTAATGGCTCTGTTCGCCGAGGGGGGCCTGCGTCCCCTGCCCTACCAGCCGTTCGCCGCCGACGAGACCTCGGACGCCTTCCGGCTGATGCAGCAATCGGGGCATGTCGGTAAGATCGTCGTGACGCCGCCGGCGCCCGGTTCGGTCGCGCGGGTCCAGCGCAACGCCTTCACGGTGAGCGCCGAGGGCGTTCACCTCGTGACAGGCGGCCTCGGCGGCTTCGGTATCGAGGCCGCCCGCTGGCTCGCGGATCGGGGTGCCAAGCGCATCGTCCTCGTCGGCCGCTCCGGCAAGCCGAACGAGGAGGGCCGCGCAGTCGTCGCCGAACTCGCCGCGCAAGGCGTTCGGGTCGAGACCAAGGCCTGCAACATCACCAGCCGTCGGGCAGTCGAGGCGCTGATCGAGGGCATCGAGGCTCGGGGTGAAAAACTCGCGGGCGTGATCCACGGCGCCATGGTGCTTCAGGACGGCCTGATCTCGGCGATCGAGCCGGAGACGCTCGAAGCGGTGATCGCGCCGAAGGTGATCGGCGCAGGCCATCTCGACGCCGCCACCCGCGGGCGAAAGCTCGACTACTTCGTGCTGTTCTCCTCGGCCACGACCTTCATCGGCAATCCCGGCCAGGGCTCCTATGTCGCCGCCAACGGCTTCATGGAAGGCGTCGCACGCCAGCGCCGCCGCCTCGGCCTGCCCGCGCTCGCGGTCGCCTGGGGTGCCATCGGCGATGTCGGCGTGCTCGCCCGCAACAAGGCGGTGATGGAAACGCTGGCCTCCCGCGTCGGCGTAACGCCGATGGACGCCCGCCTCTGCCTCGACCTGATGGCTGAGGCGTTGGAGAGCCAGGGCAAGACAAGCGACGAGGGCGTGATCGCCATCGCCGCGATGCACTGGGGCAAGGCCCGCGAACGCCTCGCGACCCTGCGCTCGCCGAGCTATGCCAGCCTCGGCGGCGACCAGCAGGCCGAGTCCGGCACGGTGGCGGCCATCAATATCGGTGCGCTGCTGCGGAGCCAGGATATCGACGCGGTCCGCAAGACGGTCTCCGACGCCATCGTCGAGGACATTGCCCGCATCCTGCGCCTGCCGAAGGACGACATCAGCCGCGTGCGCCAGCTCTCCGAAATCGGCCTCGATTCGCTGATGGGCGTCGAGCTGGGGGCGAGCCTTCAGGAGCGCTTCGCTCTCGACGCGCCGCCCGCGGGCATCTCCTCGGGGCTGACCGTCAACGAGCTGACCGAAACCCTGATCCAGGCGGTGGCGACGCCGGTGGACGAGGCGGCGGGCGTGACCTTGAGTCTCGCCACGAAGCATGTCGGCGATCTCGATGCCGCCACGCTCATGCCGTTCAACGAACTCGTCGAGAAGAACGTTTCGGACATCAAAGAGATCTTGCCATGACCCAGCCGTCACGCCCGCAGGACGGCCGGGCCGCGCTCGCGAGCTTCGTCACCAACCGGCTGGGCCGCACCAATGCCCGGCCCTCCCCCGCTCTCGCCGAGACCAAGGCGCCGGCCAATGATTCGCCGCAGGATTTCGAGAAGCTGACCGGCTACCGGGAGCTGCGCCTGCAGCGCTCGGCCGCCGACCTGATCGGCCTCGGCAACCCGTTCTTCCGGGTGCACGAGACCCGTGCGGGCGCCAACACCCGCATCGAGGGCCAAGCCTTCTCGAACTACTCGTCCTACGACTATCTCGGCCTCAACGGTCACCCGGCGGTGAGCGGTGCGGCGCGCAAGGCGATCGAGGCCTTCGGCACCTCTGCCTCCGCGAGCCGGATTGTCGCGGGCGAGCGGCCCGGGCACCTCAAGCTGGAGCGGGCGCTGGCCGCCCATTACGGCACGGAAGCCTGTGTGGTCCTGGTGAGCGGGCACGCCACCAACGTCACCGCCATCGGCGCGATCCTGGAAGCGCCGGACGTGATCTTCCACGACGCGCTGATCCACAACAGCGTGGTGACGGGTGCCCAACTCTCCGGCGCCCAGCGCCGCTCCTTTGCCCATAACGACCCGGCCTCGCTCGAGAAGCTGCTCGAGGCGACGCGTCACGAGCACCGCCGCGCGCTGATCGTGATCGAGGGCCTCTACAGCATGGACGGCGACGCGCCGGATCTGGCCGCCTTCATCGAGCTGAAGCGCCGCTACGATTGCTGGCTGATGGTGGACGACGCCCACGGGCTCGGCGTTCTCGGCCGCACCGGCGCGGGGCTGCACGAGCATTGCGGAGTCAATGCCGGCGACGTCGATATCTGGATGGGCACGCTCTCGAAGACGCTGTCCTCCTGCGGCGGCTACATCTGCGGTCCTTCGGTGCTGGTCGAGTACCTGAAATGCACCGCGGGCGGCTTCGTCTACAGCGTCGGCATGTCGCCGCCGCTGGCGGCTGCGGCCGAAGCCGCGCTCTCGGTGATGCAGGCCGAGCCCGAGCGGGTGGAGCGCCTGCGCCGCAACGGGAACCAGTTCCTGGCGCTGGCCAAGAAGCACGGCCTCAACACCGGCACGAGCCTCGGACTTGCGGTGATCCCGGTCATCATCGGCGATTCGCTCAAAGCCGTGACCCTGTCCGACCGGCTGTTCAAGCGCGGCATCAACGTGCAGCCGATCATCCATCCGGCGGTGCCGGAGCGCTCCTCCCGCCTGCGCTTTTTCATGACCTCCGAGCACACCCCGGAGCAGATCGCGCAGACGGTCGCGACGATGGTGGAAGAGCTGGCCGCGCTCGAAACCGGCGCGACGCTGATCGAGCAGTTGATGGCGCGCCGGGGGGCGTAAACCTCCCCCATATCCCATCCATCCCCTCATCCCGAGGTGCCGGCGCGGAGCGGTGGCACGTCAGGATGAGGTTGCGATCGGGATTGCTCTCAGGATCAGCGCCGAGCCAGCCAGATCACGTGCCGCGCCCCGCGCTTGCCCCGCGCCCGGGTGCCGACCTCCTCGACCGAAAACCCCGCCTGCCCGAGCCGCCGGCTGAAGGCGGCATCGGGATGCGCCGACCAGACCGCCAGCACGCCGCGGGGGCGCAAAGCCGCGCGCGCGGCACCGAGGCCGGCGGCGTCGTAGAGACGGTCGTTGGCGCTGCGGGTGAGGCCGTCGGGGCCGTTATCGACATCGAGCAGGATCGCGTCCCAGACGCCCGGACGCTCGTGGATCACCGCGGCGACGTCGGCTTCACGGATTGAGACCCGCGGGTCATCCAGGCTGCCGCCGGTCAGCTCCGCCATCGGACCACGCGCCCAGGCGAGCACCGCCGGGACGATCTCGGCCACGCTCACCTGCGCCGTGCCCGGCAGAAGGCTCAGGGCGGCGCGCAGGGTGAAGCCCATGCCGTAGCCGCCGATCAGCACGCGTGGCGTCTTCACCCCCGCGATCCGCTCGGCCGAGAGCCGCGCCAGCGCCTCCTCGGAGCCGCTGAGACGGCTGTTCATGAGTTCGTTGCGGTCGAGCTGAATCGAGAACTCGCTGCCCCGGCGCATCAGGCGCAAGCTGCCCGCCTCACCGGGGATCGCGGCGGTATCGAGGTGCTCCCAGGGAATCAACGGTCGTCTCGCATGCTCGTTTTGAGGAAGGGTCGGTGCACGGGACGAGCTTCGTCCCAGGCTGCGATCTCAGGTCTTCCGAATGTGGCGTCGCTCACGCAACCCAATGACCGCCATTCCGGGCCACCAAAGGCGGACCGGGAATCAGGCCCAACCTTGACACCAAGCTGCGGAAACGCATCACGGGTGGTTTCCGGATGCCGCAATGCGACTCGGGGATGACGACTGTAAGGACCCGGAATGCGTCTGTAACCGCATTGGGGCAGAGCCCAACCGGCTTGACCGTGTACAGGAGTGGTGTGGGTGGTTTGCGGACTTTCCCAAGTTCGCCAAGATCGGCCGTATGACGGATTGGATTGAGCACTTCCGCGCTGCGGCTCATGGGCTGCCGGTTTCGCGCGTCTGGCGCGGACACGGTTCGGCGCTGTTCATCGAGCTTGGTGCGCTAACTCCGAGGTATCGCCATGACGGAATGCCCGGCGAGCCCGAAGGCGAAATCGGTCTGATGATCGAGTGGAGTTGGCGGATCGAGGAGGGGCCGTCCATCGCCTGCGGTAGTTGGAGCGATGAGGATCTGTGGCCCTCAACCTTCGCGCGCCTCATCGGCCGATCGGTACAAGACCTCTCGACGTTCGGCCGCATACCGGAAGTGACGCTGTCGTTGACGGGTAACCTACACGTCGCGTCGTTCATGACGTCGGAAGGCGATCCTGCATGGACATTGTTTGACCGCCGTCGTTCTGGTCCAGTCGCCATAATCTGCCGGAATGGAGTGATCGGCGTCGAATCGTGAGGTCCGTAAAAAATCGGAAGCGGCCCCTCATATGGTCATGCTGATTAGGATGTGGCCAGAACGCGAGTTTGCAGCTTCGGGCTTCCTCCAGCGTAAAGGTCGACACAAACGAAAACGGCGCGGGATGCTCCCGCGCCGCTGATCTGAGGTTCGGGAAAACTCCCAAAAAATCACATGCCGAACTGCACCTGCCGGCTGTTGCCCCGCTTCAGGTTGCGGAAGCGGGCCATCGCCCAGAGCGGGAAGAACTTCGGGTAGCCGTGGTAGCGCAGGTAGAACACCCGCGGGAAGCCGGTCGCGGTGTAGCGCTCCTCGCTCCACAGCCCGTCCTGCCCCTGCGTGCGCACGAGGTAGTTGACGCCGCGGGCGACTGCCGGATCATCGACCTCGCCCGCCGCCATCAGCGCGAGCAGGGCCCAGGCCGTCTGCGAGGCGGTCGAGTAGCCCGGCTCGAATTCGGGGTTGAGCTTGTAGGAGGAGGCATCCTCGCCCCAGCCGCCATCCGGGTTCTGGATGCGGATGAGCCACGCCACCGCCTTGCGGATCTCAGGCGATTGCGGATCGACCCCGGCGGCGTTGAGCGCGCACAGCACCGACCACGTGCCGTAGATGAAGTTCATGCCCCAGCGGCCGTACCAGCTCCCGTCCTTCTCCTGGTCGTTGAGCAGGTAGGTCACGCCGCGGTCGAGCGCCCGGCTGGTCGCACGGGTCTCGCCGAGCTGCGACAGCATCGAGACGACGCGGGCGGTCACGTCCGCGGTCGGCGGATCGAGCAGCGCGCCGTGATCCGAGAAGGGGATGTGGTTGAGATAGTGGTGGTTGTTGTCGGCATCGAACGCCGCCCAGCCGCCATCGGCGCTCTGAAGCCCCTCGACCCATTCGCGGGCCCGGGCGATCGACTCCGAATAGTCCGGCATGCCGCTGACCAGACCGTGCTGACGCTGGGCACGGTCCATCGCCATCACGACGACGGCGGTGTCGTCGAGGTCGGGATAGTGCGGGTTGGCGTACTGGAACGCCCAGCCGCCGGGGCGCACGTTGGGCTTGGTCTCGGCCCAGTCGCCCTTGATGTCGAGGATCTGGAGCGGCTTGAGCCAATCGAGGCCGGCGCGGGCATTGGCCTCCGCCTGGTGACCGCCGGCTTCGAGCATGGCGTGGCTGTTCAGCGCCGTATCCCAGACCGGGGACAGGCAGGGCTGGACATAGGCCTCGTCCTCCTTCTCGGCGACGAGCTTCTCGATGGCTTCCAGCGCGATCTTCACCTGCGGGTGCTCGGGCGGATAGCCCAGCACCTCGTACATCAGCACCGAGTTGACCATGGCCGGGAAGATGGCGCCGAGACCGTCCTCGCCGTTCAGCCGCTCGGAGACCCAGGCGACCGCCTTGTCGATGGCGCGCTGGCGCGGCACCTTCGGGAAGTGGTCCTGCGTCTTCTGCAGCACGCGGTCGATGCCGCCGAAGATCGGCGTCCACGGCCAGGTGGCGTGGGGCGAGCCCGGCCAGGTCCGCACCGAATCGGGCGGCGTCACGAACAGTTCGGCCACGCCGACGCCGCGCGGGTTCTTCGCCCGCGGCTTCTTGGCCTGGATCACGAACAGCGGCACCATGGTGCAGCGGGCCCAGTAGGAGACCTTGTCGAGGTGGAACGGGAACCACTTCGGCAGGTGCATCACCTCCACCGGCATCACCGGCACCGCCGCCCACGGCACTTCGCCGTAGAGCGCGAGCAGGATGCGGGTGAAGACGTTGGCGTTGGCCGCGCCCCCGCGCTGGAGGATCGCCTTGCGCACGGCGCGCATGTGCGGCGCCTCGATGTCGTCGCCGATCATCTTGAGGGCGAAGTAGGCCTTCACCGACGCGCTCATGTCGAACGGGCCGTCATGCACCAGCGCCCAGCCGCCATGCACCTTCGACTGCGTGCGGCGCAGGTAGTTGCCGATCTTGGCCTCGAGGCCGGGCCGCGGCTCGGTCCCGCGGAACTGGTGGAACAGGATGTACTCGGAGGGGATGGTCGCATCCGCCTCGAGCTCGAAGCAGATGTGGCCATCCGCCTGCGTCATCTCGGTGAGGGCGCGGGTGGCGCTCTGGACGCCACGCTCCACGTCGTCGAGGGACACGTCGCGGGTCTTGGGACGCTGCAGCGTCTCGACCTTGCTTACGGCCGCCTCACGCATCGTTCTCGCCTCGTTCGACTGTCTCGATGCCGTCGTCATATCCTTCAAGCGACTCCCTGTGCCTGTGCCCGTCCGCACATCCCGGTGCGGAACAGGGCTTGCGCGGCGTTTGTGCCGGATCGGATCGCGCCCTCGATGGTTGAGGGCAGCCCCGTCTCCGTCCAATCACCGGCGAGAACCAGATTCCGGTAGCGCGTCGCCGCGCCGGGGCGGCGCGCGGCTTCCGCGGGCGTGGCCGCGAACGTCGCACGCTTTTCCTTGACGATCTGCCAGTTGGGCAAATCTCGTGCAAGACCGTTGAGATCTGCGATCTCGGTCCAGATACGGCGCGCGAGATCCTCGCGGCCCTCCTCCAGCAGCCGGTCGGCGCCGCTGATGGTGACGGAGAAGCGGTCCGGGTAGGCGAACAGCCACTCGGTCAAGCCGCCGACGACGCCGAGCATCAGCGGAGCGCCCTCGGGCGGGCGCACGGCGAAATGCGCGTTGACGATCGAGCGGAATTCCTGCGGCGCCGGCGTGCCGGGCAGGAGTTCGCTCGCCACCCAGGGCGGCAGGGCCATGACCACCGCGTCGTCGGGACCGATCACCGTCGGCTCGTCGGTGAAGTCCAGGCGCTCGATGCGGCCCTGGCCGAGCGTCAGCGCCCGCAGGCGCCGGCCGTAGCGGATCTCGGCACCGCGGCTCTGGAGGTAGCGCAGGGCCGGATCGACGAAGGCCGTGGACAGGCCCTCGACGGCGATGAGTGGCCGACAGGCACGCCCGCCCCCCCCGAAGGTCTCGCGCAGGATGGTGGCGGCGAGCCCGACATCGCTCTCGCGCGGCTCGGTGTTGAGCGCGGCGAGCAGGACCGGGTGCCAGAGCCGCTCGTAGAGCGGCCCCTCGCAGGACATCTTCTCGCCGATCGTGCCGCTCTGGCCCGGCTTATTGCCGGAGGCGGCCATCAGCAGGGAGACCGGCGCGAGGTAGTCGCGCGCACGGGTGCCCGGCACGCGCCGGCCGGCCCGCAGCACCCACCACGGCAGGCGGCCCTCGTTCGGGCGCAGGGTCCAGCGCTCGCCGGTGCGGATGTCGGCGAAGTCATAGACCGCCTCGTCCGGTCCGGTCAGGGCGTTGGCCGGCGCACCGATGAGGCGCATGAAGTCGAGGGACGAGCGGTTGCCCGACAGGAGCAGGTGGTTGCCGTTGTCGATGGTCAGCCCGAGCGAGGGGTCGTAGTAGGAGCGGCAGCGCCCACCCGCCTGCTTGGCGGCTTCGTGCAGCACCACGCGGCTGCCGGCCTCCGCCAGCGAGGCCGCCGCCGAGAGGCCGGCGAGCCCGGCGCCGACAACGTGAACCGTACCCGTCATCACAGAATCCCGTGGCGCAAAGCGACGAGGAGAAGGGGGAATTTGCCCGGCTTCACCCGCGCCCGCGGGGCCGCCCAGCCGCGCTTGACCACGGCGTCGAGGTAGAGCCGGTAGGCCGCCGCCATCAGGCGGGCCGCCTTGGTGGCGCGACGCGGACTGCGCTCGATGATCGCCCAGGTCTGGCGGTAATGCTCTTCCGCTTCCGCGGCGACCGCCGCGCAGACCTCGCCGAGGCGCGGATGCGCCAGCGCGCTCTGCGGAGTCGGGTTCATCAGCCCGATCTTGTGGAATTTCTCCATCGGCAGGTAGAGGCGCCCGCGCTCCGCATCCTCGTCGATGTCGCGCAGGATGTTGGTGAGCTGCAGCGCCCGGCCCTGATGCCACGCGAGGCGGATTCCGTCCGCCTCCGGCATGCCGAAGATGCGCACCGAGAGCCGCCCGACGGCGCTCGCGACCCGGTCGCAATAGAGGTCGAGCTTGGCTTCCGACGGGGCGACGATGTCCTCCTCCGCGTCCATCGCCATGCCGTCGATCACGGCCTGAAAATCCTCGCGCTTGAGGTCGAAGCGGCGCATCGGCTCTTCGAGCGGCTTCACCCGCGCAGGGGGATGGCCGGCATAGAGCGCGTCGATATCGGCGCGCCAGCGGTCGAGCTCGGCCGCACGGACCTCGCGCGGGCCGCCGTCATCGGCGACATCGTCCACGACCCGGCAGAAGGCGTAGACGGCATACATCGCCTCGCGCCGTTCCTTCGGCAGCAGGCGCATCGCCGTGTAGAAGGACGAGCCGGCGGCCGGCAGGGCAGCTGCTTCCGGGGTCTCGCCCGGCATCGGGGTGGCGGTGGCGCTCATCGGCCGGCTCCGGCGGGGGCGGGACGGGGCGCACGCGACCGGAACGGGCGGCGCACCAGCGTGGCGGCGATGCCGCCGAGCGCGGTGAGCGCGAAGGCGGCCTTGCCGTGATGGACTTTTTCGCTGAGCGGATCGCGGGTCAGCAGCCCCTTCGTCAAGACGACGGCGAGGCGATGGATCGCAGCGATCTCCAGGCTCAAGCGCAGGTCGTCGATCTGGTTCGGCAGCGGCGCCCCCTCGTCCAGCAGCACCAGGGTGCGCTCGGCGAGTTCGCGGATCACCGCGCGCAGTTGCGGGCTCGCCCGGTCGGCGCCCAGCATCGAGACGTCGGCGCCATGCTTCCGCATGACGTCGAGGGGGATGTAGACCCGGTCGAGATCGCGAAAATCCTTGCCGCAATCCTGAAGGTGGTTGAGCACCTGCAGCGCGGCGCAGATCGCGTCGGAGGTCCGGTAGACCCGCGCCGGATCCTCGCCGTGCACGTCGAGCAGGAAGCGCCCGACCGGCATGGCCGAGTAGCGGCAATAGTGGATCAGCTCGTCCCAATCCGCGTAGCGCGACTTGCGCGCATCCATGCGGAAGGCGTCGAGCAGTTCGAGCGCGTGGGTCGGCGGCTGGCGATGGGCCGCGAGTTCCCGCTTGAGCGGCTCGACCGTGGGGTCGGAGCCGCCCTTGCCGGTCAGCGCGTCGGCCAGCGCGTCGAGCATCGCGATCTTGCGCTCGGGCGAAAGCCCGGTGTGGTCGGCAACGTCGTCGCCGGCCCGCACGTAATTGTAGAAGGCGAGGATCGCGCCGCGGTAGCGCGGGTGGATCAGGTGCGAGGCGACGGGAAAGTTCTCGTCGTGCTGGCCCTTGCCGGTGCGGGCGTCGCTGGCGGTCTGAAGCGCGGCGCTCATTTCATGTACCCCGCCTGACGGAACCACGCGATGGCATCCTCAAGGCCCCGGCGGTAGGGCCGCGCGGAATAGCCGAGTTCCGCCCGCGCCTTGGCGTCGGAGAAGAACATTCGGTACTTCGACATGCGCACGCCATCGATGGTGGCGAGCGGCGCCTTGCCGGTCACCCGCGCGATCTGCTCGGAGATGAAAGCGATCGGGTAGATCACCGCGTAGGGCAGCCGCGTCGTCGGCGCCTTGCGGCCGACGATGGCGGCGATGTCGGCGAGCATTTGCGCCAGCATCACGTCCTCGCCGCCGAGGATGTAGTGCTCGCCGATCCGGCCCTTGCGCAGGGCCAGGAGATGGCCCGCGGCCACGTCGTCGACATGGGCGAGGTTGAGGCCGGTATCGACGAAGGCCGGGATCTTGCCCTGCGCCGCATCGAGGATGATGCGGCCGGTCGGCGTCGGCTTCACGTCGCGGGGGCCGATCGGGGTCGAGGGGTTCACGATGACGGCGGGCAGGCCGTCACGGGCCACCATCTCGTCGACCACGCGCTCGGCCACGACCTTGCTGCGCTTGTAGGCGCCGATGGCGGTCTCCGGCGTCAGCGGCCGGGTCTCGTCCGCCGGGGTGCCGTCGTCGTGCGGTTTGATGGTCGCAACGCTCGATGTGTAGACGATCCGCTCCACGCCGGCCTTGAGCGCCTCCTCCATCAGGATGCGCGTGCCGTCGCGGTTGGTGCGGACGATCTCCTCCATGTCCGGCGCCCAGAGCCGGTAATCGGCCGCGGCGTGGACGAGGTAGCGCTGGCCGCGCATGGCGCTCGCCACCGCTGCCCGGTCGCGCATGTCGGCCTCGACGATCTCGACATCGGGCCAGATCAGGTTGGTGCGGGGCGATGAGGCACGCACGGTGATGCGCACGCGGAAGCCGGCCGCGCGGAAGACGTCCACCAGGGCGGCTCCGAGGAAGCCGCTGGCACCGGTGATCAACACCGGCCCCGCTGGGAACGGGCCGCTTTGGGTCGGCTCTGTCATCGTGCTCGCGTGATTCACGGGTGGTCTCGCCCATTGGTCCTAGGACCAGCGGGCAAAGGGAAACGCCGCTCCGTCAACGCACCCGATTCAGGGCCCGACGGCGCGGCGCTTGTCTCACTGATGAGGCGGTGCAGCAAGCACCGCGCTTCTCAACCTCAAGCGCGGGGCGAGGCGCTCTTCAGGCAATGGCCTTCGAGCACCCGACCCCTCAAGCCAGACGCAGGCGCCCGGTTCGGCTGCCCTTCTTCTGGTCCGGCAGGGCGGCGCGGACAACCTTGAGGATGCCCTCGGCATCGAGCCCGGCCTCGGCGTACATCTTCTCCGGCTTGTCGTGGTCCTGGTAGCTGTCCGGCAGCGTCAGCGTGCGCACCCGGACCCGGCCGGTGTCGAGCACGCCGCGCTCGGCCAGCAGGTGCAGCACCATCGCCCCGAAGCCGCCGACCGAGCCCTCCTCGACCGTCACCAGAACCTCGTGGCTCATCGCCAGACCGACGATCAGCTCGGCATCCAGCGGCTTGGCAAAGCGCGCATCCGCCACCGTGGCCGCGATACCCTCGGCCTCCAGCGCGTCGGCCGCCTTCAGCGCCTCCGACAGGCGCGTGCCGAGCGAGAGCAGCGCCACACGCGCCCCTTCCGGACGCCGCACCACGCGGCCGCGGCCGATCGCCAGCGGCACGCCCGTCTCCGGCAACTCGATGCCGACCCCCTCGCCGCGCGGGTAGCGCAGCGCGATCGGGCCCGAATCGTGCGCGTGGCAGGTCGCCACCATGTGCACCAGCTCGGCCTCGTCGGCCGCCGCCATCACCGTCATGTTCGGCAGGCAGCAGAGATAGGCCAGATCGAACGCGCCCGCATGCGTGGCGCCATCCGCTCCGACGAGACCCGCCCGGTCGAGGCAGAACCGCACGGCTAAGTTCTGTAGCGCGACATCGTGCACGACCTGATCGTAGGCCCGCTGCAGGAAGGTCGAGTAGATCGCCACGAACGGCTTGTAGCCCTCGGTGGCCAAGCCGCCGGCAAAGGTCACCGCGTGCTGCTCGGCGATGCCGACGTCGAAGGTCCGGTCGGGATGCGCCTTGCCGAACAGGTCGATCCCGGTGCCGCCGGGCATGGCGGCGGTGATCGCCACCACCTTCGGGTCGGCATCGGCCGCCTTGATCAGGCTCTCGCCGAACACGCGGGTATAGGCCGGGGCGTTCGCCTTGGCCTTGGCCTGCACGCCCGAAACCACGTCGAACTTGACCACGCCGTGGTAGCGGTCGGCGCTGGCTTCAGCCGGCGCGTAGCCCTTGCCCTTCTGCGTGACGACATGGAGCAGGATCGGGCCCTGATCCGAGTCGCGCACGTTCTTCAGAACGGGGAGCAGGTGGTCGAGGTTGTGCCCATCGACCGGGCCGACATAGTGGAAGCCCATCTCCTCGAACATCGTGCCGCCGCCGACGATCAGCGAGCGGGGCGTACTCTTCCGCGGCCGCCGCGCGCTGGTAGAGCGCTTTGGGCAGCAGCTTGCCGAGCTGCTTGGCGGTCTCGCGCAGCGACCGGTAGGTGCCGCCGGAGGCGAGCCGGGCGAGGTAGGCCGACATCGCGCCGACGGGGGGCGCAATCGACATGTCGTTGTCGTTGAGGATGACGATCAGGCGCGAGTGCAGCGCGCCGGCATTGTTCATGGCCTCGTAGGCCATGCCCGCCGACATCGAGCCGTCGCCGATCACCGCGATCATGTTGCGGCGCTTGGGCGCCGGGCCGCCCTTGGCCTTGGCGTCCGCCTCCTCGAGGTCGCGCGCCACGGCCATGCCGAGCGCGGCGGAGATCGAGGTGGAGGAGTGGGCCGCGCCGAAGGGGTCGTACTCGCTCTCCGAACGCTTGGTGAAGCCGGACAGCCCGCCGCCCTGGCGCAGCGTGCGGATGCGGTCGCGGCGGCCGGTGAGGATCTTGTGCGGGTAGCACTGGTGTCCGACGTCCCAGACGATGCGGTCGTCGGGGGTGTCGAAGACGTGGTGGAGCGCCACCGTCAGTTCGACCACGCCCAGGCCCGAGCCGAGATGGCCGCCGGTGATCGACACGGCGTCGATCATCTCGGCGCGCACCGCGTCGGCCACCCGCTGCAGCTCGCTCTCCGGCAGAAGCCGGAGACGATCCGGCGTCTCAAGACCCTCAAGGATCGTCGTGTCCGCTAGTGCCAAGGCCTTCACCCGTCTCTCAATGCGTTCCCGTCGGCAGGGCAGTTCCTGCAGGGGCACACGTCCGAATTCTCGAACGCGGCCTGCCTTCGGATTTCGCCCGCCTCCCCGGAAACAGCTTTCCCCGGGACATATGAACGATCATTCTAGCGCAAACCGATCACGGGATACCATGATCTTGCTGCAACAGCGGCGCGTCTTTCAGTGGATTCGGCCGCTTCGTCTGCCTTCAGAGTTAAGGCAGCCCCACGATTTCACGCGTGACGCGCCCTCAATTATGGATGAAGGCTGCATTGATCAACATCTTGCCCGCTCATCCCCGAGGCCGCCACCCGATGCCTATCGCCGCAACGTTACCGGCCACGGTCGCGCTGGCGCTCGCCCTGATCGGTGGAAGTGCGGCCTGGGCGGCGGATGCCGGCAGGCCCCGGCCCGGCGCGGCACGCTGCTCGGACGACGTCCGCTGCCGCCGCCCGCCGGGACCGCCGGACCGTGACATCCGCCCGCTGATCGATCCGCTCGGGCGCCCCTGCGGCTTCCGCTGGCGCGAGACGCCGTCCGGCCCCCGCCGCGTCCGGGTCTGCTACTAGGCCGGCAATGGTGCTGCGTCCGCTCGTTCCGGCCCTTCTCCTTGTCGCTGTCTCGCACGCGGCGGCATCCCAAGCCCTGCCGGAGTCCCAAGCACTGCCGGAGGCGCCGGCCTGCCGCGCCCTGTTCGCGGACGGCCGGGCGCCGACGCTCACCAACCCGAAGCTCGCCGACCGAGCCGTCCCCCTCTGCTTCGAGGCCTTCGCCGTGCTCCATTCGGGCGTGTCGCGCACGCCGCTCTACGCCGCCGAGCGGCTGACGCGCCGGAGCGTGTCCGCCGCCCGAAGGGTCGAGCGGGCCGACGCCTTCCACGACGAGGACCGCCTGCCCGAGGACGACCGCGCGAGCCTCGCCGACTACCTGCGGAGCGGCTACGACCGCGGCCATCTGGCCCCGGCCGGCGACATGCCGAGCGCGGTCGCGCAGGCCGAATCCTTCAGCCTGGCCAACATCGTGCCGCAGAACCGGGCGGTGAACCGCGGCCTGTGGGCGGCGATCGAGGAAAGCGTGCGCCGGCTCGCCAGCGAGCGCGGCGAGATCTTCGTCGTGACCGGCCCGATCTTCGAGGGCCGCTCGGTCGGGGCGATCAAGGGACGGGTGCTGGTGCCGACCCAGATGTTCAAGGCGATCTACGATCCGCGCACCGGCGAGGCCGGGGCCTATCTCGTGCCGAATGCGGCCGGCGCGGAATGGCGCGCGGTCTCTCTCGCGACCCTGCGGGAGACGGCGGGGCTCGACGTGTTCCCGGCTTTGCCCGAGGCGAGCAAGGCCAAGGCGATGGCGCTGCCCGAGCCGCAGGAATTCTCCCGCGGCGGCCCGGAATCCTTCGCCGACTTCCTCAAGCAACTGGCCGTCGATGTCCTGCGCCGGCTCTGGAGCGAGCTGATGCGCGCGATCTTCTGAGGAGCTCCCGATGCCGCGCCGCAAAGCCGATCCCGCCCTCCCCTTCCGCCCCTTCGCGGAGGATGCGGGCGTCCAGACCTTCGCCGGCTTCTCCATCGAGAACGGCACGCGCCGCATTGCCCTGCATGGCAGCCTCGACCTCACCCGCGACCGGGCGGGGTTGAAGCGTGCGAGGGCGTTGAAGAGCCTGCTCGACGCGGTGGTCGCCACCCTCGAAGCGGAGGATCTGCCCGACGCCGTGCCCGAGGAACCGGAGACGGCCGAGCCGGTGCGCAACCCTTTCGCCTGAGGCGCACCGCCCTCATATCAGGATCGGTATCCGACCGTCGCCTGTCCGGCCTTCGCCTTGCCCCTGCCGGGCGGCCCTGATACTCGAACACGAAATTCTTCATCCGCGAGCGGACGGCGCCCTGCGCGGCATGGCTCGAGCATCTTGGCTCGACAGAGCCAGCCTCGCGCGAGAGGCCACGCATCCGCGAGCGCCGGCCCGACCGGCTTCCACGCTTCACGCAGGACGAACGCACATGGCCCGCGAATTCATCTACCACATGCGGGGTCTGACCAAGACCTATGTCGGGGGCAAGAAGGTCCTCGAGAACGTCAATCTGTCGTTCTATCCCGACGCCAAGATCGGTGTGCTCGGCATCAACGGCGCCGGCAAGTCGACGCTGCTCAAGATCATGGCCGGCATCGACAAGGATTGGACCGGCGAGGGCTTCGTCGCGCAGGGCGCGCGCGTCGGCTACCTGCCGCAGGAGCCGCAGCTCGATCCGAACAAGTCGGTGCGCGAGAACATCGTGGAGGGCGTGGCCGAGAAGCAGGCGCTGCTCGACCGCTACAACGAACTCGCGATGAACTATTCCGAGGAGACGGCGGACGAGATGACCGCCCTCCAGGACCAGATCGAGGCCCAGAACCTCTGGGAGCTCGATTCCAAGGTCGATCAGGCGATGGAAGCGCTCGGCTGCCCGAGCGACGAGCAGCCGGTCGCGACCCTCTCGGGCGGCGAGCGCCGCCGCGTGGCTTTGTGCAAGCTGCTGCTGTGGGAGCCGGAACTGCTGCTCCTCGACGAGCCGACCAACCACCTCGACGCCGAGACGGTGAACTGGTTGGAGGGCCACCTCAAGCAGTATCCGGGCGCGATCCTGATCGTGACCCACGACCGCTACTTCCTCGACAACGTCACTGGCTGGATCCTCGAACTCGACCGCGGCCGGGGCATTCCCTACGAGGGCAACTACTCCGCCTGGCTGGTGCAGAAGCAGAAGCGCCTGGAGCAGGAGGGCCGCGAGGACATGGCCCGCCAGCGCTCGATCGCCCGTGAGCAGGAATGGATCTCGGCCTCGCCCAAGGCGCGGCAGTCGAAGTCGAAGGCGCGTATCACCCGCTACGAGGAGCTGGTCGCCAAGCAGAACAACAAGGTCGATGCGGCGGCGCAGATCGTCATCCCGATCGACGAGCGGCTCGGGCAGAACGTCATCGAGTTCGAACACCTCAACAAGGCCTTCGGCGACCGCCTGCTGATCGAGGATCTGTCGTTCAAGCTGCCGCCGGGCGGCATCGTCGGCGTCATCGGCCCGAACGGCGCCGGCAAGACCACGCTGTTCAAGATGATCACCGGCCAGGAGAAGCCCGATGGCGGGCGGATCGAGGTCGGCGAGACGGTCAGGCTCGGCTATGTCGACCAATCGCGCGACGCGCTCGATCCCAACGCCACCGTCTGGCAGGAGATCTCGGGCGGCAACGACATCATCTACTTCAACAAGCGCGAGATCAATTCGCGCGCCTATTGCGCGGCCTTCGCCTTCAAGGGCGGCGACCAGCAGAAGAAGGTCGGCACGCTCTCGGGCGGTGAGCGCAACCGCGTGCATCTGGCCCGCACGCTCAAGGGCGGCGCCAACGTGCTGCTGCTCGACGAGCCGACCAATGACCTCGACATGGAGACCCTGCGCGCCCTTGAGGATGCGCTGGAGGATTACGCGGGCTGCGCGGTCATCATCAGCCACGATCGCTGGTTCCTGAACCGCATCGCGACCCACATCCTCGCCTTCGAGGGCGACAGCCATGTCGAGTGGTTCGAGGGCAACTTCTCGGATTACGAGACGGACAAGAAGCGCCGTCTCGGGATCGAGTCGATCATCCCGAAGAAGCTGAAGTACAAGAAGTTTTCGCGCTGATCGCCGGATACGGGTCTCCGCCTGATCAAAGTGGAGGCCCGTATCAGCCGAGCTCGCGCGGCACTTGAGCGACAGCCAAATCCGCCGTCCCGAAGGGGTCAAACGGTTTTGGTATGCGTGTCACTCACACAACTTCCGCTCTCCTCCCCTCCGCCTCATCCTCAGGTGCCCGCATCAGCGGGCCTCGAAGGATCCTCCAGATCGCTCGCGATCCCTGGAAGACCCTTCGTGGCCGCTTCGCGGCATCTCAGGGTGAGGTGGGGAGATGGGAGGACCGGAGTGAATCCCTCACCACCACGCCTGCCCGGCCCCGAGCGGCGGCAGGCCGAGATGGGCCGCCACCGAGGCGCCCATATCGGCAAAGCTTTCCCGGCGGCCGAGCGCGCGCGGCGTCAGCCCCGGCCCGAAGGCCAGCACCGGCACTTGCTCGCGGGTGTGCTCCGTGCCCGTCCAGGTCGGATCGTTGCCGTGGTCGGCGGTGATCACGCAGAGGTCGCCCGGCTTCAACACCGCGTGGATCTCGGGTAGGCGCGCGTCGAAGGCTTCCAGCTCGGCGGCGTAGCCCGGCACGTCGCGGCGGTGGCCGTGCTCGGTGTCGAAATCCACGAGGTTCAGGAAGACGAAGCCGCCCTCCGGCAATCCGGCGAAGGCGTCGAGCGCCGCGTCGAGGCAGGCGGCGTTGCCGGCGGGCTTGATCTCGCGGCCCGTGGCGCGGTGGGCGAAGATGTCACCGATCTTGCCGACGCTCACAACCGCGCGGCCCGCAGCCTCCAGGCGATCGAGCAGCGTCCCGGCGGGGGGCGCCACCGAAAAGTCCTTGCGGTGGCTGGTGCGGCGGAAGCCCTCCGCCGCGCTGCCGAGGAAGGGCCGGGCGATGACCCGGCCGACGCGGTAGGGATCGCAGACCTCGCGGGCGATTCGGCAGGTCTCGTAGAGCCGCTCCAGCCCGAACGCCTCCTCGTGGGCGGCGATCTGGAACACGCTGTCGGCCGAGGTGTAGCAGATCGGCTTGCCCGTCCGGACATGCTCGGCCCCAAGCGCCTCGATGATCGCGGTGCCGGAGGCGTGGCAATCGCCGAGGATACCCGGCAGCCCTGCCTGTGCGACCAGCGCCGCCGTCAGCTCCGCCGGGAAAGCGGGCTGCGTATCGGGAAAGTGGCCCCAGGCCTCCCGCACCGGCACGCCCGCGATCTCCCAATGGCCTGACGGGGTGTCCTTACCCGCGGCGGTCTCGACGGCGTGGCCCCAAAGCGCCCGCACGGGTCCCTCGGGCACAAGCCCTGGCGGGACGCGCCCGGTGGCGCCTTCGCAGGCCAGCCCGAGGCCGAGCGCAGCGAGGTTCGGCAAGCGCAGGGGCCCGGCGCGCAGGCCCGGCCGGTCGCCGCGTCCGGCGGCGCAGGCCTCCGCGATGTGGCCGACCGTGTCGGAGCCGGCATCGCCGTAGCGGTCGGCGTCCGGAGCACCGCCGATGCCGACGGAATCGAGGACGATGAGGAGGGCGCGGGCCATGGCTCAGGCCGGCTCGATCTCGGCGGTGGTCGCGGCATCCATCTCGAAGGCCGCCGCGAACAGGGTGCGGGTGTAGTCGGTCTTGGGCGCGGCAAAGATCTCTTCGGCCGGGCCCTCCTCGACCACCTGGCCGTGCTGCATCACCATGACGTAGTTCGAGAGTGCGCGGACCACCTTGAGGTCGTGGCTGATGAACAGGTAGGCGATGCCGCGCTCGCGCTGGAGGTCGCGCAGCAGCGTCACGATCTGCGCCTGCACCGAGCGATCCAGCGCCGAGGTCGGCTCGTCGAGGACGACGAAGCGGGGCTTCAGGACGATGGCGCGGGCGATGGCGATGCGCTGGCGCTGGCCGCCGGAGAATTCATGCGGGTAGCGGTCCATCGCCGCCGGGTCGAGCCCGACATCGGTGAGCGCCTTCGCCACCAGGGCGCGGCGTTCGCCGCCGCCCTTCACCAGCCCCTGCACGGCCAACCCCTCGGCGACGATGTCGCCCACCGACATGCGCGGCGAGAGTGAGCCGTAGGGATCTTGGAAGACCACCTGCATGTCCTTGCGCAGGGGCCGCATCAGGGCAGGACCGCGCGCCTCGATGCGCTGACCGAGGAACACGATCGGCCCCTCGGATTCGGTGAGCCGCAGCAGGGCGAGGCCGAGCGTGGTCTTGCCCGAGCCGGACTCGCCGACGACGCCGACGGTCTCGCCGGCCCGCACCCTGAGCCGTACCCCATCGACCGCCTTGACGTGGCCGACGGTGCGCCGGAGCAGCCCCGCCTTGAGGGGGAACCACACCTTGAGCGGCCCGGCCTCGACCAGCTCTTCGGCGTGATCGGGCACAGGGTTTGCCCGGCCGGTGGGCTCGGCGGCGAGGAGCCGCTGCGTGTATTCGTGCTGGGGCCGGGTGAAGACCCGATCGACCGGGCCCGCCTCGACGATCCGGCCGGCGAGCATCACGCAGACCCGGTCGGCGATGCGCCGGACGATGCCGAGATCGTGGGTGATGAACAGCATCGCCATGCCGAGCCGCTTCTGCAGGTCGGCCAGCAGCGCGAGGATCTGCGCCTGCACGGTGACGTCGAGGGCGGTGGTCGGCTCGTCGGCCACTAGGAGATCGGGCTCGCAGGCGAGCGCCATCGCGATCATGACGCGCTGGCGCTGGCCGCCGGACAATTCGTGCGGATAGGCGCCGAGCCGCCGCTCGGCGTCGCGGATGCCGACGAGATCCATGAGTTCGAGGATGCGGGCCCGCGCCGCCTTGCCCTTCAGGCCGCGGTGGATCTCCAGCACCTCGCCGATCTGCCGCTGGATGGAGTGGAGCGGGTTGAGCGAGGTCATCGGCTCCTGGAACACCATGGTGATGTCCGCGCCGCGCACCGCACGCATCTCCCGCTCGGGCAGCTCCAAGAGGTCGCGCCCCTTGAACAGGATTTTTCCGCCCGGATGGTGTGCCGCTCCGTCGAGCAGGCGCAGGATCGAGAGCGCCGTCACCGATTTGCCTGAGCCGGATTCGCCCACCAGCGCCAAGGTCTCGCCCCGCTCGATGGAAAAGCTGACGCGATCCACCGCGCGGGTCTCGCGCGTCCCGGAGCGGAAGGCGACCGAGAGATCCTCGACGGTCAGCAGCGTATCGGACATCGAACCCCGGCGAACGAAAAACGGCCCGCCGCGATCCGGTGTCGGAGCGGCGGGCCGAGGGGTTATAGCGCGCGGGACCGGCCGCGCGAATCGTCTTCGCGTCGCGCTACTGCGCCAGCCCGACCTGCACGAGGTTGTCGCTGAAGGTCGGCGAGTGGCCCATGCCGCCATAGGTCGAGGCGCTGATGACGTTCACCGCCCCGTCGCGGTTGAGCGAGTGCCAGTAGCCGAGCGAGGCGATCACGAGGCCCGGCGGCACCTCCTCGGTCACCCGCGCCTGCCCGTGGAAGGCGCCGCGATCGTTGAACACCCGCACCAGCGCGCCCTCGCCGATCTCGCGGCTCTGCGCGTCGGCCGGGTTGATCAGGATCGTCTGCTCCCCCTGCGCGCGGACCTTGTGCGCCTCGTTGGCGTATTGCGAGTTGAGGAAGCCGTGGCTCTTGGGCGAGACGATGTTGAGCGGGGTAGCGCTCGGCCTGGGCCGGGTTCGTCTCCGGCCGCTCGTTGGCCGGCACGTAGCCGGGCAGCGGATCGAGGGCCTCGCCGCCCTGGAACTGCTCGTACATCTGCCGGAAGGGTGGCGCGACGAAGTTGCCGCTCGTGACCGCGGCTTCCGAGTAGAACTCGCACTTGCCGGACGGCGTCGGGAAGTTGCCCTCGGCGTGGGGGGTGCGCGTGTCCGGATCGCCGATGTTCAGGCGGTACCAGCCGTGCTGGCGGAAATGGTCCATGCCGATGCCGCCGAGCTTCGGGCTCTCCCAATCGAGATACCATTCCATGAGTTCGGTCTCGCTCATGGAGAACTGGGGCTCGGTGAAACCGAAGGTCTTGGCCAGCCGCCGGAACAGCTCGGCGTTCGAGACCGTCTCGCCCGGCGGCTCGATCGCCTTCTGGTTCAGGGTGAAGAAGAAGTGCCCCCAGGAGAACATCATGTCGTCGTGCTCGGCCGCCATGGTGGCCGGGAGCAGGATGTCGGCGTAGCGGGCGGTGTCGGTGACGAAATGCTCGCTGACGACCGTGAACAGATCCTCGCGGGCGAGCCCGCGCTTGATCTTGGCGGTCTCGGTCGAGTTCGAAACCGGGTTGGCGTTGTAGACCATCAGGGCGTGGATGCCGGGCTCGATCCCGGCCTCGCCGGTGAGCACCTCGCCGAGCTTGAGCACGTTGAGCACCCGCGTGCCCTCTGGGATCAGGTCCGGCCGGCAGACCCGGTCCCAGTGCACCGGGAACTCCCACAGCGGCATCTGGTAGACGCCGCCGCCCGGATCCTTCCAAGACCCTGTCAGAGCGGGCAGCGAGAAGATCGCCCGCAGCGCCTGGGCACCGCCGGCACTCCGCTCCACCGCCACGCCGGGCCGCAGCGCCGCGTTGCGGGTGGTGGCGTATTCGCGCGCCAGCTGCCGGATGTCGTCGGCCGGGATGCCGCAGATTTCGGCGGCGTATTCCGGCGTGAAGGCCTGCGCCCGTTCCTTCAGCGGCTCGAAGCCGACCGTGTGGCGGGCGATGTAGTCGTCGTCGGTCAGGCCCTCTTCGATGATGACGTGGATCATCGCCATGGCGAGCGCGCCGTCGGTGCCCGGTTTCGGCATCAGGTGCCAGTCGGCCTGGGCGGCGGTGCGCGAGCGGTAGGGGTCGATCACGATGACGCGGGCGCCGTGGCGCTGCGCCTCCTTCACCACGTGCCAGTGGTGGATGTTGGTCGAGACCGAGTTGCAGCCCCAGATCACAATGAGCTTCGACTGCGCGAAGCTCATCGGGTCGGTGCCGTTGGTCGGGCCGACGGTCAGCAACCACGCGGTGCAGGAGCCCGAGCCGCAGAACGTCTTCTCGGCGACCGTCGCGCCGAGCCGGTTGAAGAAGGCGTCACCCACGGTGAGGCCCTGCACCACGCCCTCGTTGCCGAGATAGTTGTAGGGAAGGATCGCCTCCGCCCCGTGCGTCTCGATGATGCCGGTGAAGCGGCGGTGGATCTCGGCGAGCGCCTCATCCCAGGTGATCCGCTCGAACTGACCGCTGCCCTTCGGGCCAGTCCGGCGCATCGGGTAAAGGATGCGGTCGGGGTTGTAATGGTGGCGGTCGAAGTCCTTGAGCTTGCCGCAGAGCGCGCCGCGGGTCATCGGATGATCCGGGTTGCCGCGCACGTCGATCAGCCGCCCGTTCTCGACGGTGTAGATCATCGAACAGGTGTCGGGGCAGTCGTGCGGGCAGGCGCCCAGCCGGGTGACGGCTTCGGAAACGGACTTTGCAGCCGCCTCGGCATCGATCTCCGAGATGCGCTCTTCGAGCATCGTGTTCCTCCTCGTGAGGCCGGATCTTGGCGTCCGGCTCTTGCAAGCATCGAGCCTAGCGTGGGGAACTCCAGAAAAATAGTGCGATTCTTAGAACGCTACTAAGGTACAACCCCCTCGCGAAGCGTCGAACCCGGCACAATGATGCTTCTCAACAGGGCAGAACGTGCCGCGGAAGCGGGCAGCCATCCCCTTCCCGGACCGGCGCCCTAAATCAGCCGCCGTGTCTCGTCTCGCCCTCGTTCTTCTGCCGGCCGCCCTCGCCGTGCTTGCCGGTCCCTCGCGTGCGGCCCCCTCGCCCGAGAGCGAGACGGTGGAGCAGGCGCTCTGCCGTCTGATCGAGGACTCGGCCAAGGCACGGAAGCTGCCGGTGCCGTTCCTGACGCGCCTGATCTGGCGCGAGAGCGCGTTTCGCGTGGGCGTGGTGAGCCCGGCCGGTGCACAGGGCGTGGCGCAGTTCATGCCGGGCACGGCCAAGGATCGCGGGCTGACCGATCCGTTCGACCCCGAACAGGCGATCCCGCACGCGGCGCATTTCCTGGCCGACCTCAAGCGGCAGTTCGGCAATCTCGGGCTGGCCGCGGCGGCCTATAACGGCGGGCCGGGGCGGGTCTCGGCCTGGCTCGCCGGCAGCGGCGGCCTGCCCGCCGAGACGCGGGCCTACGTCATCGGCATCACCGGCCGCCCGGCTGAGGATTGGCGGCCGAACGCCAATGTCGAGATGCCGGAGGGAGCCGATCCGTCGGCGAAGAAGCCTGAGGGCAAGAAGGCCGAGGGACAACCCGAGGACAAGCCGCCCCCGCCGGAGGCCGAGACGCAGAGCTGCCTTCAGGTCACCGCCGCCCTGCGCATCCCGTCGCGCGGGGACCGCTTCGCCCTGTCCGTCGAGGGTGGCCCGGCCGCGCCCTGGGGCGTGCAGCTCGCCGGCAACTTCTCGAAGTCGCTGGCACTCGCGAGCTTCCAGCGGGCGCGGGTGCGCTACACCAGCGTAATCGGCGAGGTGCGGCCGATGATCGTCGGCACCCGCCTGCGCTTTCGCGGCACCCGCACCTTCTACCGGGTGCGCATCCCGGCCGAGAGCCGGAACGCAGCTGACGGCCTCTGCCAGAAGATCCGCGGTGTCGGCGGCGCCTGCATCGTCCTGAGGACATAACTCCCAACGTCGCCACCCCGCGCGCCATGAATCCGCCGCGACCGCCGCGTCAATCACGGGTCACATGATCAAGGCATTCGTCTCCCTCGTTTCGTTGGTCTGCCTCGGGCTCACCGCCCTAGGCCTGAGCGGCTGCTCGCCGCTGGCGCTGTTCGATGCGCTCGGGCCGCGCGACAAGGGCGGGCGGCTCGCGATCCGCGACGCGGCCTACGGCGCGGATCCGCGCCAGCGCCTCGACGTGTTCGTGCCGACCGTGCCCGTGGAGCGGGCGCCGGTCTTGGTGTTCTTCTACGGCGGCTCCTGGAACAGCGGCAGCAAGGACGACTACGCCTTCGCCGCGCAGGCCCTGGCCGCACAGGGCTTCGTGACCGTGCTGCCGGATTACCGGCTCTACCCGAAAGTGCGCTTTCCCGACTTCCTGAAGGACGGTGCGGCGGCCATCGCCTGGGTGCGCGACAACATCGCCGCGCAGGGCGGTGATCCCAGTCGGATCGTGCTCGCGGGCCATTCGGCGGGCGCCTACAACGCGGCGATGCTCGGGCTCGACCCTGAATATCTGCGCCAGGCCGGCGTCGATCCGCGGATCATCCGGGCGGTGGCCGGCCTGTCGGGCCCCTACGACTTCCTGCCCTTCGACCAGAAGACCTCGATCGACGTGTTCGGGCAGGCGCCCGACCCGGAGGCGACGCAGCCGGTCTCCTACGCCGGCGCCCACTCACCGCCGACCTTTCTTGCCACCGGCGACAAGGATACCGTGGTGCGGCCCCGCAACACGGCGAGCCTCGCCGCGCGCCTGCGCGAGGCCCGCGTGCCGGTGCAGGAACGGGTCTACGAGGGCCTCGACCATGCCGACACGCTGCTGTCGCTCTCGGTCAGCTTCCGCCGCAAGGCGCCGGTGCTCGCCGAGATGAGCGCCTTCCTGCACCAGCATGCGGGCGCGCGCCGGCTCACCACGCTGACGATGCACTGAAAGCCCGTTCCACGCTCGCCAAGCCGACGTCGCCCTTAGACCTCTCGCTCCTCCGGGATCGGCCGCGGCCGGCGATCCGGCCCGATGGCGACGAAGGTGAAGAGGCCCTCCGTGACCTTCATGGTGGCCTCGCCCTCCCGCTCCCGGCGCCAGACCTCGACCTGGATGCGCATCGAGGTGCGGCCCGTCTTCACGATCCAGGCATAGAAGCTCACCTCGTCGCCGACGAAGACCGGGCGGTGGAAGGTCATCGCCTCCGCTGAGATCGTGGCGCAGCGCCCCCGTGCCCGGCGGGCGGCGACGTTGCCGGCGGCCATGTCCATCTGCGCCATCAGCCAGCCGCCGAAGATGTCGCCGGCCGGGTTCGTATCGGTGGGCATCGCCACGGTGCGGATCACCGCCTGCCCACGGTCGGTGGGCGGCACGGGCTCGACGGAAGGCAGTTCGCTGGTCATCGGAAGGCTTTGCAAATCCTAGGATAAGTCTGAGCCTAACAGGTGCCGTGGCGCCGCCGCCACCGCGCCCGGTGACGGTGCTCGGGACTTGTTTCGCGCTCGCTCCTGCGCCCCTCGTGGGCGTCCCGACCCCGATCGATCAAATGCGACGGATCGCGTTAACCGATTTTTAACTCGGCGATTGCGGGAACCAGACGGCCGTGAGAGCTTCATTAACGGAAGCTTAACTGCTCGGTCAGGGCCATGCGTATCGCGTTCTCCAAGCTCTGTGTCGTCCGGCCCGCCCTCACGACCCGCCTGCTGGCGGGCCTCGCCCTGGCCGGGGCTCTTCTCCTCGCCGCGGCCCCGCGCGCCGAGGCCCAGCCGACCGCCGCGCTGCCCGCCATGAGCCTGTCGGCGGTCACCACCGGCCCCGCCCGGCCGATCGCCGCCTGGGCCGAGTTCTGCGAGCGCTATCCCGGCGAATGCGCGGTCGATCGCACCGAGCCCGCCAGCATCACCCTGACCCCGGCGCTGTGGCAGACGATCAACGCGGTCAACCGCCGGATCAACCGGTCGGTGGAAGCGGTGACCGATGGGGACCATTGGCAGGCCGCCGACCGCTGGGATCTCGCCGAGGACGGCCGGGGCGATTGCGAGGACTTCCAGCTCCTCAAGCGCCGCCTGCTGGTCGAGGCCGGCCTGCCGCGCCGGGCGATGCGGATGACCGTGGTCATCGACGAGAAGGGCGAGGGCCACGCGGTCCTCACCCTCATCACCAACCGCGGCGACCTCGTGCTCGACAACAAGACCAACGCGGTCCTGCCCTGGCGCCAGACCGGCTACACCTTCGTCAAGCGCGAGAGCCAGGAAGCGGTGGGCTGGATGGCGCTCGGTCGTGACGCCTCGCCGCTCACGGCGGCCAACCGCTGATCCGGCTCGGCTTCATCGAAAGCGGAACCCTTTCAGCGAGCCCGCGCGGCGCCTGAGCGACGTTTAAATCCACCATTCCGCAAATCCGCCATCCCGCAAATCCGCCATCCCGCAAATCCGCCACCCCGCAAATCCGCCACCCCGAAGGGATCGATCGGATTGGGGAACCTTTTCAGAAAGTTTTCCCAGTCCCAAATCGGGACCAGACCGGATCTGACGCGTTAGCAGGCTTTAACGGTTCGGCGGCCAAGGTTGATGAGAGGTTTCCGCGAGCGCGTGCCGCCCCGGAAAACCCTGTCACCGCCTCAGGTTCGCCGTCCCAGGGTCCGCTCGTCCCATGCGTCGCGTCCTCCTCGCCAGCCTCACGACCCTTGCCGTTCTCGCCGCCCTCCCCGCGCGCGCGGAGAGCCCGGAGGGTGCGCGCCACGCGGCGTGGCAAGTCTGTCTCGACGAGGCGTTCGCCGAGCAGATCCGCACCACCAGCCGCAGCTTCGCCGCCACCAAGGCGGTTTCCACCTGCCGGGACCGCGAGGAAGCCTATCTCGGCGTGCTCGCCGGATCGCCGCTGCTCGACGGCGAGGACGTCACCCGCATCCGCCCCGCCCTCGTCGCCCGCGCCCGCGACCGGCTGATGGGCGAGCGGCGTTTCAGCGCCCTCTGACCCCCTCCGGCATCTCGACCGCTCACGCCAGCATGTAGGCGAGCAGCGAGCGCAGTTGCGCCGGCTTGATCGGCTTGTGGACGAGTTCGGCCCCGGTGGCTTGGGCGCGGGCGGCGATGTCCGCGCCGTGGTCGGCCGTGGTGAGGATCACCGGTGTCACCCAGCCCCGGTTGCGCCGCAGGTAATCCACCACGTCGAGGCCGCAGGCGCCGTTGTCGAGGTGGTAGTCGATCACCATCACATCCGGCCGCGCCAGACCGGCACCGAGGGCGGCCACAACGCCTGCGAGATCGCGAAACACCTGCACCTCGGCGTCCCAGTTGCGCAGGAGCCGCTGCAGCGCCTCCGCCGTGGAGGCGTCGTTCTCGATTGCCAGAACCCGCGCGCCCGTCAGCGCCGTCGCCAGCGGTGCCAGGGTCACCCGCGGATCCGGACGCTGGGTGGCGAGCGGCAGGGTGAGGCTCAGCCGCGTGCCGTGGCCGCTGCGGGAATGCAGTTCGATGGCATGCCCCAGCGTCGAGGCCATGCGCTGCACGATCGACAGGCCGAGCCCGAGGCCGATCCCGCCATCGTCGCACTCGCGCGCGCCGCGAAAGAACTCCTCGAAGACCAGCGCCCGCTCCGTCTCGGGAATGCCGCAGCCGGTATCGACCACGTCGATCCGGCAGAGCTTGTCCCGCCGCCGCGCCGCGATCAGCACGCCGCCGCTCTCGGTGTAGCGGATCGCGTTCGAGACGAGGTTCTGGAGGATGCGCTGGAGCAGGATCCCGTCGGTCTCCACCACGAGGTCGGCGCAGCGGGTGACAAGGCGCAGCTCCTTGCGCTCGGCGAAGGGCCGGAAGCTGGCCTCGATCCCGGCCATGAGATCGGCGAGCCGCACCGGCTTGACCACGGGGCGCACGATGCCGGCATCGAGCTTCGAGATATCGATGAGCGCCTTGATCAGGTCTTCGATCGTCTCCAGGCCGCGCTCGACCTGCCGGGCGATCCCCTGCGCTTCCGGCCCCGGCGCGAGGTCGGTCAGCGCGGAGAGCGAGAGCCGGGCGGCGTTGAGCGGCTGGAGCAGATCGTGGCTGGCCGCGGCCAGGAACCGCGTCTTCGAACGGTTGGCGGTCTCGGCCTCTTCCTTGGCGGCCTGCATCGCCGCGTTCGAGCGCTCCAGGCTGTTCATCAGCGCGGTCAGCTCTTCGGTGCGGGCGCGGACGCGGCCTTCCAGCATGATCGCGGTCTGGAACAGCGAGTAGGCGCCGCCCTGCTGATCCATGGTGCGCTCGACATGGGCCATCAGCGCCGCGTTGATGCGCTCGAGCTTGGCCACGCGATGCGTCAGGGCCTCGATGGTCTGCGGTTCGGAGGGCGGTTCCATCCAGAGGCCTGGGCGGTTCATCGGGCCGTCGTCACGTCGCGATCTTCGCGTCGCGGCGCTCCGGCGCCTCGGCCCGGCCGATGGCGATGCCGGTAAAAGTCTGGTTCAGGTGCATCGAGCGGTACTGCTCGCCGTAGGTCTCGAAGCCGACCACGCCGTAGCGACGGTACAGGTCGGCGATGCGGTGGCGCACCTGCCGGCTCTCGGCATCGAGCCGGCGGAACACGCAATCGAAGCCGATCACGAGGTCGAGCCCGCCGAGCGACGCGTCGAGGCTTTCGAGTTCGGCCCGCGTCGCCTCGACGATGTCGCGAGGCTGCGCCAGCGTCAGCACCACGCCCTCGCCGATGGCGCAGAAGAAGGTCATCGAGCCGTCCGGCTCCACCCGGCTGATCGAGCGGCAGTAATACTCCCCGCCGATCTTCACCGCGAGCGGGTAGGCGGCAAAGCTCATCGTCGAGAGGTTTTCCGGGTCGAGCCCCACCGCCATGGCGTATTCGCGCGCCGCGGGCTCGGCGTTGAGTTCGGTGACGCGCCGCTCGTCCTCGCGGGCGGCGGTGACCACGAATTTGCGGTTGGTCGGCTCGAAATTGTCGCTCTTGAAGATCCGGATCGGGAAATCGGTCTCGACCAGAAGGATCACCGCCGCCTCGCGGCAGACTTGGCCCTCGTGAATCAGCACCGTGCTGCGGAAAGCGAGGTCGTCGCCGGCCGAGCCGCCGATCAGCGGGATGCCGTCGAGCGCCCAGGCCACCGCCGAGACCACCGTCTCCTCCGCATTGGCGAGCGAGTCGATCAGCGACAGGGCGAAGCGGTGGCCGCTGCCGCCGTCCGGCCGCCCGCCGTCGAGGGTCCGGCGCAGGCCGCGCACGGTCGAGGCCGCCCCCTCCACGTCGAGCCGGGCGATGTCGGTGAGCAGGCCCGAGACGATGCGAAAGCCTTGGCGCGGGAAGGCGATGGCGACGAGGCCGCGGTCAATCGAACCCGCCGGGCTGATCCCGCCGGAGGTGGAGCAGCCGGTGAGCCCGACGCCGGGAAACTGCGCCGCGAGCGCGGCCGTGAGGGTTTCCGCGTCGTAGGCCGGCGAGAAGAAGACGATCAGGTGGCCGACGGCCGACCGGTCGACGGCTCCCGCCACGGCCGCGACCGCGTCCAAAGTCTCGCCCGCATCCGTCCAGGCCGTCTGGATTCCGCACAGATGCCCGCGCATCTGCGTGCCGTGCGCCACCGCCTCGCTCCCTCGCACAGGGTCTGTTCCGGCAGGCCGGCCGCCCCTGACATATTGTGCACGACTATGTCCGCGGTGCAGGGGCGTGGCAATGGGCGGGGCGGAGCTGTGTGAATGCCGGCGGCAGACCCCGACCCTTCCGGGACATCAGGGATCGGGTCCCGCACAATCCCCCATCACTTCATCGAGGCGCGCTGAAATCCGGGACGGGCTCGGCAACGCGCAAGGTATTCTTGGATGACGGGCGCGTATGTCTCGACGGCGCGAAGCGCCTGGCCAAGTCCGAGGGCATAGACGACGGACACATCCGCTGCTGTGAATGCGGATCCCGCAAGATAGTCATGCTCCTCAAGGCGGCTCTGGATGGCCGGCAGCCGCGCACGGAAGATGGTCCGAGCAGCCTCGACGCCCGCATTTTCTCGCTGATCTTCAGGGCCCATGAACCAGCAATGTGCAACGACCGTCATCGGACCCGCGAGACTGGCCTCTCCAAAATGGAAATACTGGAGATATGAAGGATAGGCGGCCTCCGATGGCTGCGGCGCGAGGGGTGTGGGCCCGTAGCGCGCGACCAGATACTCGATGATGGCGGTGGATTCGCTGATCACGACATCGCCATCCCGCAGGACGGGAATGGAGCCGGCCGGGTTGAGGCGCATGAACTCGGCATCGGAACGATGTCTCGGGAAATCGACGAGGCGGACCTCGTAAGGCAGCCCCATCTCCTCAAGCATCCACAACACCCGAAGCGAGCGGGTCCGCGGTGCGTGAAACACGGTGATCATAACCGAGCCTCTCCCAGGCCAAGACGATTGCGATGTCCCGAGACGACGGAGCCCTGCCCTCGTCCGCCCCAGTGGGCGGCCTTAGAGCGCATTCCGACGAAACGGTCACCGGTTCGCCGAAAGAAGGGGTGTCGAAACAAGGACCTAGAAGCGCGGGCCCGATGCAGTCCGGTCGGATACGGCTTGCGCGCCTCTGAAGCCCCGGTCACCGACCGTTCTCGCGCTGGCGAGGACGCGCCGCGGGCGTTTCGTGAGCGACACTCGAACGGGTTCGAGCCACTCCCACCGGATCTCGCCCCTAAGCCGCGGCCGCTGGCCGCTCGCCCCGTGCCCGGTAGGACAAAGCCTCGGCTAGATGCAGCCGCCGCACCTGCGCCTCGCCGTCGAGGTCGGCCAGTGTCCGGGCGACCCGCAGCGTGCGGTGGAAGCCGCGGGCGGACAGCCGCATGGTCTCGGCCGCGTGGCGGATCAGCGCCGCCCCCTCGGCATCGGGCGCGGCGGCGGATTCGATGACGGTCGCCGGGCAGGTGGCGTTGGTCGTGGCGGCGGGCAGACCGAGGGCGGCGTAGCGCGCGCTCTGGAGGGCGCGGGCCGCGGCGACCCGCGCGGCAGCCTCGGCCGAGCCTTCCGCGGGCGGCGGCAGGATCAGGTCGGCCGCGGTCACCGCCGCGACCTCGATCCGCAGGTCGATCCGGTCGAGCAGCGGCCCGGAGATGCGGGCGCCGTACTGGGCGACGCAGCGTTCGTTCGGGCCCCGGCGGCAGGCATAGCCGGGCTCCAGCGCCATGCCGCAGCGGCACGGGTTCATTGCCGCCACGAGCTGGAACCGCGCGGGATAGTTGGTCCGGTGGTTCGCGCGGGCGATCATAATCTCGCCCGTCTCCATCGGCTGGCGCAGGGAATCGAGCACCTGCGGCGTGAACTCGGGCAGCTCGTCGAGGAACAGCACGCCGCCATGGGCGAGCGAGGCCTCGCCGGGCCGCGCGTTGAGCCCGCCGCCGACCAGCGCCGCCATCGAGGCGGAATGGTGCGGCTGGCGGAACGGGCGCCGGTTCGAGAGGGCGCCGCCCTTCAGCTCGCCCGCGACCGACTGGATCATCGAGACTTCGAGCAGTTCGCGCGGGCCCAAGGGCGGCAGGATCGAGGGAAGGCGCGCGGCGAGCATCGATTTGCCGGCGCCCGGTGGGCCGTTCATCAGCAGGTTGTGGCCGCCGGCCGCCGCGATCTCCAGGGCGCGCTTGGCGCCCTCCTGGCCCTTAATGTCGCGCAGATCCGACATCGGCCCGGCGGGTGCCGCCACCGCGGGCTGTGGCCGGGCCATCACTTGGCTGCCCTTGAAGTGGTTGGCGAGCTGGATCAGCGAGCGCGGCGCCAGCACGTCCATGTCGCCAGCAGCCCAGGCCGCCTCGGGCCCGGTCGCGGCCGGGCAAATCAGGCCCAGACCGCGCCCGTTGGCCGCCATCGCCGCGGGCAGCACGCCGGCCACCGCGGTGATCGAGCCGTCGAGCGCGAGTTCGCCGAGCACACAATAGCCGCCGAGCGCGTCCGCCGGCAGCGCGCCGATGGCGCCCATCACCGCGAGCGCGATCGGCAGGTCGTAATGCGAGCCTTCCTTGGGCAGGTCGGCCGGAGCGAGGTTGACCGTGATGCGCTTGGCCGGCAGCGCCAATCCCGAGGCGATCAGCGCCGAACGCACCCGCTCGCGCGATTCCGCCACCGCTTTGTCGGCTAGGCCGACGATGGTGAAGGCGACGGCACCCGCCGCGATCTGCACCTGCACATCGACGGCACGCGCCTCGATCCCCTCGAAGGCGACGGTGGCGACGCGCGTGACCATGGTGCTGCGGCAAGCTCCGAACCCGGAGGTTGCAACCTAGGCGGCACTACGCGCGCTGGCAATCATGAGCGGGGCCGTATGCAGGGCCATCGCTCGAAGCCGCAGGAGCGGCTTCGCGGCGCGAAGAGCGCCGCGCGGAGCGGGCTTTCTGGGGCGCGAGCCCCGGAAAGCATCGAGCGGAGCGGAAGCCTAAGCCCGCGGAGGCGGGCGCCGGCGACTGAGGCCAGCAAGAAACCGGGGTCCTGGCCTTCAAGCGAGGGGCCTGGAGCTGTCTGGCGATCGGCCAGGAACAACCGGGACGATCAACGGTTCGCCCGGCGTCTCTCTCAGTATTGGAGCGTCTCATGTCCTTCCGCCCCCTCGCCGCCTTCGCCATCGGCTTCGCTCTCCTCAGCGGTCCGGTGCTCGCCGACGAGAAGCTGCCGCCCGACCAACAGGCCAAGGTCGAGGACATCCTGAAGAAGGAGGGCTTCACCAAGTGGAAGGAGATCGAGCTCGACGACGGCATGATCGAGGTGGATGACGCCATCGACGCCAACGGCAAGCAGTTCGACCTGAAGCTCGACCCGAAGACCTTGGAGGTCGTGAAGCGCAAGGCGGAGTGACGAACCTGCTCCCGGAGAGGTCACCTCTCCGGGACTACCGCACCTTTTTGAAGTAAGCGCCGCGATCGGCCACGCCCTGCCCGTCCGGCTTGAGGCCCTGCCAGCGCGTCACCAACGCCCCACCCTTGGCAAGGGTGAAGAGGGGTTGGCCCGGCTTGTAGACCGCCACCCCGTACCTGTTGACCAATCTGCCATCGCCGTAGCGATCGAACGTCACCGCGAGATCCTGCCCCTCCCGGCGGGTCCGGCAGCGGAGCGTCTCGTCGGCCTGGAAGCCCCGTATGGTCAGAACGCATCCATCGCCGACATCGGGGGGTAGCAGGACGAGGTCGTAAGTCACGACGATGCCCGTGCCGCCGGCCGTGCTGCCGGCCGCGTGCTCGTAGCGGTAACGACCTTGCCAATCTTTTGGCACCCCCTCCTGTGCCGGCGCTCCCGACCCATCCTGCGCGCCGGCGGGCACGGGCAGGATCGCCAGCAGCGCGAGGACGGCGAGGCGCGCCGGGATCGTGGTCGTCCGCATGGCCTCTCCCTGCATTGGCCCTTCGTTTACTCGAAGCATGGCGGCGCTGTCGGAGGGAGGCAACCCGCTTGCATCCCGCCGCGCGGGCCGTCATATACGGCGCGGGAGGTTGGCGAGGGACGTTTCACTCGCCAACCGGGTCAGGTCCGGAAGGAAGCAGCCCTAACGAGACCGAGCGGGTCTTCGTCCAGCCTCCCACCCTCGCCGTCCGCTTGAGCTGGACGGCCCGGCCTCTTCCGAAAATCCGAACGGCGGCATGGACGAGACGCACGGCACGCTCACCGACGAGCCGGGCCTGCCCGGCATGCCCACCCCCGCGCCCGTGCCGGCCACGACGCCTTACCGGGTGTTGGCGCGAAAATATCGCCCTCAGACCTTCGATGACCTGATCGGCCAGGGCGCCATGGTGCGCACGCTGGGCAACGCCTTTGCGGCCAACCGCATCCCGCAGGCCTGGATGCTCACGGGCGTGCGCGGCGTCGGCAAGACGACCACCGCCCGCATCCTCGCCCGCGGCCTCAACTACCTGCGCACCGGGCAGCCGGATACCGGCCCCACCGTGTCGATGCCGGAACTCGGCCAGCACTGCCAGGCGATCATGGAATCCCGGCACATGGACGTGCTGGAGATGGACGCCGCCTCGCATACCGGCATCGACGATGTGCGCGGCATCATCGACGGCATCCGCTACTCGCCGGTCTCGGCCCGCTACAAGGTCTACATCGTCGACGAGGTCCACATGCTCTCGGAGAAGGCGTTCAACGCCTTCCTGAAGACGCTGGAGGAGCCGCCGCCCCACGCCAAGTTCGTGTTCGCGACCACCGAGATCCGTAAGGTTCCGGTGACGATCCTGTCGCGCTGCCAGCGCTTCGACCTGCGCCGAGTCGAGGCCGACGTGCTCGCCGCCCACCTGAAGAAGATCTGCGCCGCGGAAGGGGTGGAGGCCGAGGACGAGGCGCTCGCCGCCGTCACCCGCGCCGCCGAGGGCTCGGTGCGCGATGCGCTTTCGCTGCTCGATCAGGCCATCGCCCACGGGGCGGGCGCGGTCTCGGCTGCGGGCGTGCGCGACATGCTGGGCCTCGCCGACCGCTCGCGCATCGTCGATCTGTTCGAGGCGGTGATGCGCGGCGATGTGCCGGCCGCCTTCGCCGAGATTCGCGCCCAGTACGACGCGGGCGCCGACCCGGCGGTGGTGCTCTCGGATCTCGCCGGCTTCACCCATCTCGTCACCCGCCTCAAGCTCGTGCCGGGGGCCGAGGCCGACCCGACCTTGAGCGAGGCGGAGCGCGTGCGCGGCGTCGCGTTTGCTGGGCGCCTGCCGGTGCGGGCCCTGTCGCGGGCGTGGCAGATCCTGCTGAAGGCGCTGCCCGAAGTGCAGGCCGCCCCCCGCCCGCTCGCCGCCGCCGAGATGGCGATCGTGCGGCTCGCCTATGCCGCCGACCTGCCGACGCCCGACGAGGCCCTGCGCCAGCTTCGGGCCGACATCGCCTCATCCGAGGGCAACGGCGCCGCTCGCCCGAGCCTCGGACGTGACGGCGGCTCCCCCATGGCCTCGCACGGCTCGGCCGCGCTGCAGATGGCGCCGCCCGCCCCGCAGCCCTCGCCTCGGCCGACCCTGGCCGCGGTGCCCTCCCCCGTCACCGCCGCGGCGCCGCAACCCGCATCGCGCCCGGCTCCGGTTGGCCCCGGCCGGTCCGCGGCTCGGGCGCTTCGAGGACGTGGTCGCCCAGGCCGAGGCGGCCCGCGACATCGCCCTCAAGGTGGCGCTGGAGCGCGACGTGCATCTGGTGCGCTTCGAGGAGGGGCGGATCGAGTTCCGCCTCGCCCCCGGCGGCCGGCAGAGCCTCCCGACCGATCTCGCCCGCGCCCTCGATGCCTGGACCGGACGGCGCTGGCTGGTCGCCCTGTCCAAGGAGCAGGGTGCGCCGACGCTCGCGGAAAACACGCGGGCGGCCGAGGAAACCCGCCACCAGAACGCCGCCGCCCACCCGCTGGTGCGGGAAGTTCTGTCGCGCTTCCCCGGCGCGCAGATCGTCGATGTGCGCGACAAGGCACCGGAGACCGACACCGCCGACGCGGCGGCGAACGGCGCCGGACCGGCAGCCCCTCCGCCCGAAGAGACGGACGACGACGCCTGAGGCTCACGCCTCACCCTGGCAAGCTTGGACCCCTGCGCCTAAGTGCGGGGGAGCCGACCCTTTCTCGACCGGAACCGGAGCGAACCCACCATGCGCGACCTCATGGGCATCATGAAGCAGGCCCAGGCCATGCAGGAGAAGATGGCCTCGGTTCAGTCCGAACTCGAAGCGGTCGAGGTGTCGGGCGCCTCCGGCGGCGGCGCCGTGACCGTGCGGATGACGGCCAAGGGTCAGGTGCTCGGCGTTTCGATCGATCCGAGCCTGATGGTCGCCGACGAACGGGAAATCCTGGAGGACCTGATCGTCGCCGCCTGCAACGACGCCCGCGGCAAGGCCGAGGCGACCGCCCAGGAAAAGATGGCGGAGCTGACGAAGGGTCTGCCGCTGCCGCCCGGCATGAAGCTGCCGTTCTAGGGTTGAGCCGACAGGATCGGCGGCGGGTTGTGTTCAGTCCGCCGGCAAAGGTCGTGACTTAGGGCGTGCGGCGTTCTGCCGCATGCTGTCATGGAGGCAAGATCGATCGCGGTCATACGGAACTCGCCCTTGGAATTGAAACGATAAATCAGGGACTTGCCTCGATCCCGCCATGGCACATCAGGGGTGCCGCTAGGTCCGACATCTGAACGTTGGCCGAACGAGACGACACAACTATAAATTTTGTTAAAGCAGCTATTTCGCTGAGCAGGCAAGGTGATTGGGCCGGGTCGAACGCGGCCCCCCCTTAGCGAGGCTCGGCGGTTCCGCCGGTCCCTCCGATCTGGACAGGCGGAACCACCGCCCTGATTCGGGGAGATACCGTGCCAATCCTGCTCTCGGTTTCCGCGATCGCCGCGGGCGTTGCTCTGGCGGCCCTTGTGGGGACCAACCTCTGGGCCCTGCGCGTCGCCGCCGCGATGGCCGCGGCGGAAGACGAGCAGGGGACAGGTTGCTGAACCGGCGCCCCGCCTCTTCGAAGGTCAGCCAGCGCGTCAGGCCGAGAGCCGCAGGGGCGTCCCTTCCAGGCTCGGCGTGCGGTCCGCGTCCTCGCCGTGGCGGGCAACCACCACCCGGGCCACACCGGTTTCCTTGGCGAGGCGATAGAGCGAGACCAGAGCCGGGTCATCGGACGGAGCATCCGAGGCGATCACGATCGAATCCATGCAGGGTCCGACCGCGGGAATGAGTTCGGCACCGTCCTCGGCGTGGCGCGCATCGAGGCGGCAGAGCACCCAATCGTAACTCTGCGACAGGGCGTTGAGCCCGATGGCGAGGCCTTGCGGCTCCTCCACCAGCACATCGAGAGGCGCGGCGCCGCGCTTCACCGCGTGGAGACGCGAACCCCGCACCGGCTGGATCACGTCGAGGAAGTCGGCCGCACCGGCAACCAGATCGGTCAGTCCCGGCTCGGACGGCCCGGAGACGATGCCGTTCACATCGACCAGCAGCGTGTGGTAGCGCGGACCGAGCACCCGGGCGAGATTGGAGGCGAGGCCGGGCGTGCCGTCGGCGCGCGGGGTTTCGACCACGAGCACACAGCCCCCCTTGGACGGCCCGGACAACGGCCCCTTGCCTTGCCCCTTGCCCGTTCCGTTCTCCAGTCGGGCGATCAGCCCGTCGAGATCGGCAGAGGAGGCGGAGGATTTGGCGGGGACGCCGAGCCCTTCCTTGTCCGTTTTCGCCCCACCCGCTTGCGCGGCCGCTTCGGTTCCGATCGGCGCCGTGCTGGCGAAGACCGGGTGATGCACCGTCGCCGTCGCCCTCAGGGAATGGGCGAAAGCGAGGGCCGGCGCGAAGCGTTCCGCCGCCGAGGCCGGATAGGCCCCGCCATAGACCGGCTCGTAGACAGGGCGGCGCGACGGGGGCGGCTCCGGCTCGGGGTAGAAGTCGCGCGGGCGATCGGTCCGTGCGCTTTGAACGAGGGGCTCTCCCTCATCACCGGTGCGGTCTCCGCCCGGCCCGGCCGGCGTGACGAGGAGATGGCGGCCGATGACGCCTGCGCTCGCCAGCAGGAAGGCCACCATCGTGGCGAAGGCGACGATCGGCAGCTTCTTGGGGAAGGAGGGCAGATCGGGCACGATCGCACGGGACACCACGCGGGCATTGGCCGGGCTGGCATTCTCGGCGTCACGCGCGGCGGCCTCGCGGTAGCGGGCGAGATAGGATTCGAGCTGTTCGCGCTGGGATTTCGCCTCGCGCTCCAGGGCGCGCAGCTCCACCTCGCTGGTGTTGCCCTTGGCGACCACGTCCTGCTGGCCTTCGACCGCCGCGCGCAGGCTCTCGACCCGAGCGCCCGCGATCTTGGCGTCGTTCTCGAGAGTGCGCACCACCCGCTCGGCGGCGGCCTTGATCTGATTCTCGAGATCCTGGACCTGGGCCGTCAGCTCCTTGATGCGCGGGTGGGCCGGCAGCAGCGTGCGCGATTCGAGGGCGAGCTGCGCACGCATCGCCATGCGGCTCTCGACGGTGCGCCGAATCAGCTCGTTGTTGGCGACATCGGGGATCTCGAAGGCACGGCCTTCCTTGATCATGTCCTTGAGGAGCTTGGCGCGGGCGGTCAGGTCCGCCTGGATCGTGCGCGCCTGCGAGAGCTGGCTCGATAATTCGGAGAGCTGCTGGGACGAGAGCGGCTGAGCCGCCGCGCTGCTGCCCGTGCCGATCAGGCCGTGCTTGGCGCGGAACGCCTCGACCTTCGCCTCGGCTTCGGCCACGCGGGCGCGCAGGTTCGCGATGTTGTTGCCGAGCCAGGTCGAGGCGTAACGGGCGGTATCGACGGAGGCCGCCTCCAGAGAGGCGAGGTAGAGGTCCGCCACCGTGTTGGCGCCGCGCGCGGCGAGTTCGGGATCGCGCGAGCGGAACTCGACGGCGAGGATGCGCGACTTGCCGACCGGATAGACCAGCAGGTGGTCGAGGTAGCTTTCGAGGATGCGATCTTCGGACGGACGATCCATCGGCGCCGAGACGAGCCCAAGCATCATCAGCGTGCGCCGGATCGCCGAGCTGCCCTCGGCCTCCGGATCGAATTCGGGATTTCCGACCAGCTTCAGGCTGCGAATCGCTTCGCGAGCGATGTCGCGCGACATCGCCACCTGCACTTGGCTCGCGACGGCCTGCTCGTCGATCGGCTGGGTCTGGTCCGTCCGTTCGGCGGCCGTGCGGGCGAAGGCGGGGTCGCGGCTTTCCAGCAGAACCTTGGCTTCGCCGGTGTAGCGCGGGGTCACGACCTGCACGAAGACGCCCGCCCCGAGCGCGGCCACGAGCGTCGGCACGGCGATCCAGGCCCAGGAGCGGCGCAGAACGCCGCCAATCTGCGCCACCGCCAATCCATCGCCGGGCCCACTGGGCCCACCGGAGGGCGGAAGAGACGGATCGGTCGACAGCCTGAGGCGCGGCATGGGCAGTCTTTACGAAGGCAGGACGCGGATCGGGTTGATCGATCCGTCTTGGGCCAGTTGAGGTCGTTAAGGTTGACTTCCCGTTAAGAGCCGCAGCCGGCCGTCCTCGGCATTCGAGACGAGAGGTCGAACCCGAGTTGTGATTCCGGTCGGTCGCGCGGCCGGATCAGCATTCGTTAACCATGCGCCGTTAAGTAACGCCGAGGTTCTTCACAACGGCGATGGCGATGCAGCGGCGCGCATTTCTCCTGGCCCTTCCGTCCGTCCTCGCGCTCGGCGGCTGCCTGCGTCCGGATTTCCGGACCGTCGATCTCGATGCCACCGGCACCGGCTCCATCGGCACGCGCTACTCCCTGGCGGCGGGCGACAAGCTTCGGGTCATCGTGTTCGGGCAGGACAACCTGTCCAACATCTACGCGGTCGATGGCGGCGGGCGGATTGCGATGCCGCTGATCGGCGTGGTTCAGGTCGGCGGGCAGACGACCGCTCAGGCTGCCCGGCTGATCGAATCGAAGCTCGCCGCAGGCTATGTGCGCGAGCCGCACGTGACCGTCGAGGTCGATGCCTACCGGCCCTTCTACATCCTCGGTGAGGTGACGACCTCGGGGCAGTACCCTTACGTCAACGGAATGACCGTCGAGACGGCGGTGGCCATCGCAGCGGGTTTCGGCCCACGGGCGGCACGCGACTACGCGGTGCTCACCCGCGAGGGTCAGGGCGGGCTCATCAACGGCATCGTCCCGATGTCATACCCGGTGCGGCCGGGCGACACGATCGTCGTCAAGGAGCGATTCTTCTGAGCCGGCTCATCGCGGCGTTCACCAACCCCTAACCGCGATCCGCGAAAGCCGGCCGGCAGAGGCCTCTGCCTACCGTTTGCGCTTGCCCTTTAACCGGGTGCTGACGGCGCCATGACGATCTTCCGCCGGTTCGGGCCCCGCATCGGGGCCGCCCGCGCGGAGACCGACTGCCGTGGCCTCTCCCTTCGCCGCTCCTCTGACCGCCGCCCTGACGCCACAGGGTCCGGCGGGTCACGCAATCGCGGACCTGTCGTCCCGCGTCGGCACTGGTGAGCGGCACCGCATCCTCCACGTGTTCCGGGCCCCGGTGGGCGGCCTGTTTCGCCATGTCATCGATCTCACCCGCCTCCAGGCGGAGGCCGGGCACGCCGTCGGCCTCGTCTGCGACGCCTCGACCGGCGGCGAGCGGGCCGAACGGACGCTGGCGGATCTAGCCCCCTACCTCGCTCTCGGCGTCACGCGCGTTCCGATGCGCCGGAACCCGCATGCGAGCGACCTTCACGTCTTGCGCACCGTGCGAGCGCAAGCCCTCGCCGTCGGTGCCGACGTGTTGCACGGCCATGGCGCGAAAGGTGGCGTCTTCGCCCGCCTCGCCCCGCTTGGCAGGGCCGGGCGCGGGGTGATCCGCGCCTATACCCCGCATGGCGGCAGCTACAACTATCGTCCGGGCACGACCCTCCACCGGGTCTACATGGCCGCCGAGCAGGTGATGGCGCGGGCGACCGACCTGTTCCTGTTCGAGAGCGAGTACGTCGCTTCGCGTCATGCCGCCTTCGCCGGAGGCTCGCCGCGCCTCGAGCGCATCGTCCATAACGGCATCGCGGAAGCCGAGTTCGCCCCGGTGGAGACGGCGGATGACCCGTTCGATCTCGTCTATGTCGGTGAACTGCGCGAGGCCAAGGGATTGCCGGTGCTGTTGCGGGCGCTCGCGCGTCTGCGGGGCCAGGGCCGCGAGCTCCGGCTTCTGATGGTCGGCTCCGGCCCGGATACCGAGAGCATCGCCGCGATGGCCGAGAATCTCGGTCTGCGCCATGCCATCGCGTTCGAGCCGCCCCAGGCGATCCGGCCGGTGCTCGGACGCGGCCGCGTCATGGTGGTGCCCTCCTTGGCGGAATCCTTGCCCTACGTCGTGCTGGAGGCTGCGGCGGCCGGTCAGCCGCTCGTGGCGACCAATGTCGGCGGCATCCCCGAGATCTTCGGGGCCTTCTCCTCCGATCTGGTCCCGCCCGGCGATTGCGAAGCTCTGAGCGCCGCGATCCTCCACATCCTCGATGAGGAGCCATCGCGCCGACAGGGCCGCGCTCGGGCACTGAGCAACTCGCTTCGCACCCGCTTCTCCATGAACCGCATGGCGACCGACGTGCTGTGCGGCTACGCCGCCGCCTTCAACGCGAAACGCATGCGGACGGCGTCTGTCCCAGCGACGGCTTGAGCGCGGACGGCGATACGACCGATGTCCCCGTTTTCCACAGCCCGGCCCGTCCGCGCATTAGGCTTTCGTGAAGGTCGATGCGGCACACTCGACGACCGGGGAGGCTCGATGTTTTCACGTGGAACATTCCAATGAGCGCCATCGACGTTCGGGATCTGCTGAAGGTCGCGAGGGAAAACGGCGCGCTGACATCCGTGCCGGCGCCGCTCGCGCTCCACAGCGACGAGAATTCTGATTCCGCGCCGTCCGCGTCGAACCCTATGCCGACCCCGCCGAAAGGGGCTTGGCTGTCGCCGGTCGTACTCGCCGGTTGCGTGCGGCTGGCCGAATTCTGCGGCTTGATCCTGCTTGGCTTGGCCCTGCATCAGGCCTTGCTGCGCGGTGTCGTGCCCCTCGCCCCGCGCTACCACGCCGCCATTCTGGCGGTGACCTTGGCGGCGCTCGGACTTTTCCAGGCTTCGGGCAGTTACCGGATCAGCGCATTCCGCGATCTGCCGAGAACGGCGGTGAAGCTCGCTACCGGCTGGTCCATCGCGTTCCTGATGGTGGCCGCGGCCATGGTGCTGGCCAAGGTCGCCGACCATTACTCCCGGATCTGGCTGCTCAGCTACTACATGGCCGGCCTCGGCATCCTGCTCGGCGGACGCGCGGCGCTTTCAGCCTTCGTGCGTATGCAAATGGCCAAGGGGCGCTTCGACCGTCGTACCGCGATCGTCGGCGGCGGACCGGCGGCCGTGGAACTGATCCATGCCCTGGAAGCGAGCGGCGACAACGGCATCCGCATCATCGGGATCTTCGATGACCGGGGCGATGACCGATCCAGCACGGACGTCGCCGGCTACCCCAAGCTCGGCAATGTCAGCGACCTCGTCACCTACGCCCGCCACGCGCCCGTCGATCTCGTGGTGTTCACCCTGCCGATCTCGGCCGAGACGCGCATCCTGCAGATGCTCGCAAAGCTCTCGGTTCTGCCGGTCGATATCCGCCTCTCGGCCCACGCAACCAAGCTGCGCCTGCGCCCGCGCGCCTATTCCTATCTCGGCGGCGTGCCGCTGCTCGACGTCTTCGACAAGCCGCTGGCCGATTGGGACGTCATCCTGAAGGGCGCGTTCGACCGCGTCGTCGGCCTGCTGCTGTTGCTGGCCCTTTCACCGGCGATGATCGCCGTGGCGCTTGCGGTGAAGCTCACCTCACCGGGGCCGGTGCTGTTCCGGCAGAAGCGCTACGGCTTCAACAACGAGCTGATCGAGATCTTCAAGTTCCGCTCGATGTATGTCGACCTCTGCGACGCGGGCGCATCGCAGCTCGTTACCAAGACCGATGCCCGGGTGACGCCCGTGGGCCGCTTCATCCGCAAGACATCGCTGGACGAGCTGCCGCAGCTGTTCAACGTGATCCGCGGCGATCTCTCGCTGGTCGGGCCGCGCCCGCATGCGGTCCAGGCCAAAGCGGCGAACACCCTCTACGATCAGGTGGTGGACGGCTACTTCGCCCGCCACAAGGTCAAACCCGGAATCACCGGCTGGGCGCAGATCAATGGCTGGCGCGGCGAGACCGACACCAGCGAGAAGCTCCAGCGCCGGGTGGAGCACGACCTGCACTACATCGAGAATTGGTCGATCCTGTTCGACCTCAAGATCCTGCTCACCACGCCGCTCGCGCTCTTTAAGACCGACAACGCGTATTGAGGATCCTTGAGACCCGAACGGGATGAGGCCCAGGACCGCCAGAGTGCAGTCCTGGGCCTCTTCATTTCCCAAGAGATAATTGAGATCGGGCCGTGGCGCCGGATTACGGCAGCGCGCCGGCCTTTTCCTTCACCTTGGTCATCGTGTCCTGGCAGGCGGTCTCCTGACCAGCCTTCTCCTGCTCCTTCGCCTTAGCGAGCAGCGTACGCGCCTCTTCCACGCCCGCCTTCGTCGGCTTGGTCGAGGGATCGGGACGGGGCACCGGCCGGCGGCTTGTCGAGGGCCTTGGGCGAGTTCGAGGAGGTGACGCCGCCCGGCGGCTCCTTGCCAGTCACCTGCTCCGCACCGGCGCTGTTGAGCCGGCGCTCCACCGTGGAGATGTCGTCCTTGCAGCTGACGGCCAGGGCGGGGCCCGCGGTGACGAGGACGGCGAGGGCAACGGGCAAGGTCAGGGCAATGCGCATGGGGTTGGGGCTCCTCCGGATCAACTTGTGACGAGTCGGTCCCGTGACCGCTCGCTTCGGTCGGAACAGTCCTCGAAGGCCCCTCAGAGTTCCGCTCTGCGACGCTTCGCCCACGGTCCGGAGAAGGGACGACGGACATGAAAAAGGGGTGCGGATCTCGCGATCCGCACCCCTTTTTCGTCCCGCACGAAGCGTCGGGAAGTTTAGCGGATCAGATTGACCAGGGCCGAACCAGCCGGGCTGGCCAATTCCCTAGCGTCGATGGTGCCATCGTTGTCCGGGTTAGCGGCCTTGAACTGCGCCTCGACGGCGGCCAGGTATTCCTTCTTGTCGAGGGTGCCGTCGTTGTCCGGATCGAGCTTCTTGAGGTCGGCCTCGCTGACGCGGCCCTTCAGCTCCTTGGCATCGAGCGTGCCGTCCTTATCCGGATCGAGCTTGTCGAAGGCAGCGGAGCCGGCGGCCAGGGCCTCCTTGAGATCGATCGTGCCGTCCTTGTCCGGATCGAAGGCGGCGATATCGACCTTCGTGGTCGTCGACGGGGCGGCGTAGGCCGGAGCGGCGACGAGCGCAGCGAGCAGAACGGCAGAGGAGAGGCGGAACGCCATCGGGGCAAACTCCTGATCGAAGAGGCCCGGCGAAACCGGGCAAACGGCAAAATCGCGGAGACGCTCGCGACCACCATGCCTCAGGCAAACAAGCCACCGGACAAGCGGCCGTTCGGCCTCGCTTAGATTGCGTAACTTGCCCGGGAGAAATTGGCAATAGGTGGGATGGAATTCACAGATCCCGCCCAGCCGAAAATCCTGCATTCAGGGTCAGATATGGAAGCGGCGCGGTCCAGGAGAACCGCGCCGCTCGCGTCGATCGACAGATGCCCCGGACCGGATGCGGTCCGGGAGCGTGCTCGGTTCTTAAGGCCCTCTCAGCCCTTCCGGACCAGCGGGAACGGCTCCACCACGGGGGCGGCCGGCGGCGGCTCGAACAGGATGCGCAGGCCGCCGAAGGCCGCCACCGGCGCGCCGGGGGCGAGGCTGCGGTTCGAGGTGGCGTTGGGCACCCGGACGATCGGAACCTCGTTCACCGGCGAGAAGGTGCCGAAGGTGGCGTAGTTGGCGTTGAAGGCGTTCTCGATGTAGCCGTAGAGCTCGATGTTCGACGCCACGCGGTAGCTCGTGTTGAGGCCGACCACCGCGAAATCGCCCGTGGTCTTGTTCTGGTTGGTCGGATCGCCGACGAGGAACTTGCCCGTGGCGAAGCGCGCGAGCGCGCCGACCCGCCATTCCGGCGTCACCTGATACTGCACGCCGACCTTGAGTTGGTGCGGCGCGACGCCGGGCAGGCGGTTGCCCGGACGCACGAGCACGACACCACTCTCGTCGCCGCCCGCGCTGTTGAATGGGTTGCCGGGCGCCGCGAGTTCGACCGGCGACTCGAAGGTCGCATCGACGAAGGCGTAGTCGATGAAGGCGTTCCAGCGCGGCGCGTTGTAGAACAGGCTCGCCTCGACGCCCTGCCGCTTGGTCGATCCGACGTTGCGGAAGAAAGCGCGGCCGATTGTGTCGGGGGCCGGCACGAACAGGATGTCGTCGTCGTTGCGAGTCGAAAAGAAGCCGGCCTTCCACGACAGGATGCCGCCGAAATACTCGTCGGGCTGCGGGATGCGGCCGCGGACACCGGCCTCGACCGTGCGCGCCACGACCTGCTTCAGCGGCGGGTCGCCGACGAAGAAATTGGTGAGCGAGCAGGGCGCCAGCGGATCGGCGCAGGAGAGTTCGGCCGGGGTCGGGCGCGCGGTTAGCTTCCGTGTAGCCACCGTAGGCCACGAGGTAGTCGGGGATGACCTTGTAGGTCGCGCCGACGCCGGGGTTGAAGCGCTGGTAGTAGTGGTCGCCGTTCAGCGCCGTGCCGATCTGGTCGCGCAGGACGATCTTGGCCATGTTGAACCGGCCCTGCAGCGTCAGGGTCAGCCGGTCGGTCAGATCGGTGTTGTTCGAGAAGTAGATGCCGCCGTAATCGTTCGAGGTGTGGACCGAGACGGGGGTGATGATGCCGTCGTCGCTGGAGACGACGATGCCGGGAGGCGAGAAGCCGCGGTCGAGGGTCAGGCCGCCGATGGAGTTGTCGGCCCCGAAGCGGGTGCGACCGCCGTCATACTGGCCGCCGAGCACGAAGCGGTTCGGCAAGCCGAACAGCGTCTCGCGGATCACGGTCTGGACCGTGGCGCCGAAATTGTCGGTGCTGGTACGGGTCTGGTTGAGGAAGGCGTAGGGTCCGCCCTCGTCGAAGCGGTCGGCGAAGGTCGGGTTGATCCCGCCGAAGTTGAAGGTGCGCAGGCGGTCAGTCCGGACGGGGCTGCCGGTGCGGTCACGCAGGAAGAACTGGTTGTCGTCCGCGCCCTCGGAGCAGACGAAACGCTCATCGACCTCGCAATTCTCCACGTCGGCGGCGTCGCCGTTGGCGGTGCGCTGGCGGAACAGGCCGTAATAGGCGTTGCCCTGCACGGTGATGGTCGGCGTGACGTCGTAGGTGCCGGAGAGCTGGAAGCGCAGGAAGTCGTTCTTGGTCTGGTCGGGATAGGTGAAGACGTCGCTGCGGTCGGCCTTCAGCAGCTCGACCGGAGCGGTGCCGTTGCCGGTCAGGCTGTTGCTGGCACCGATGACGTTGAAGTGGAATTCGCTCTTCTCACCCTGCACGCCGAGATCGGCGTAGATCTGGTTGAGCCGCGACGGCGAGTGCTTGCGCCAGCCGTCCTCGCCGAGCTTGGTGCCGGCGACGTAGAGGCCGATATTGTCGATGCGCTGGCCGTGCTGGAACGCCACCGCGCCGCGGCCGAACGAACCGCCGAGCACGTTGATCTCGCTGCCCTGGTAGGTGAAGCCGTTCTTGAGCGTCACCGCCAGTGAGCCGCCGAGCGCGTTGAGGCCGAAGGCCGGGTTCGAGCCCTCCAGCTCGATCCGATCGACGGCGATGTCGGGGATCAGATCCCACTGCACCGTGTCGCCGAACGAGGTGTTGAAACGGGCGCCGTTGAGATAGACGGCCACGCCCTGCGGCGAGCCGCCGAGCGGCGAGGCCTCGAAGCCGCGATAGGTGATCGTCGGCTGGAAGGGATTGCCCTGGGCGTTGTTGACGCTGATCGAGCCGACGCGCTCGTCGAGCGCCCGCACCGTGCTCGGGAAGCCGACGCGCGAGACGTCACCCGAGGTCAGCACGCTCGTGTTCTGCGGCAGCTTGTTGCGGTCGATACCGTCGAAGACCGTGACTTCGCGCAGACCCGACGGGGTCTGGGTGGCCACGACCCGGCGCGAGGCCGCAACCGGCGTGTTCGAGACGACGCTGATCTCTTCGAGCGTCACGGCCTGTCCACCGCCCGCGCCTTGCGCCATCACATGTCCCGGAAGCAGTGCAACCGATGCGATGAGGCTGCCTCGCAGCACCCGCATTGTCATTCCCCAGCCCTTATCATTCGTGCTTGCGGCCCGTTCGAGCGGAACCGTTGCCGGATGTTGCTGAAGGAGGGGGGCAACGACAATCGCTGCCAGGCTTCTACGGGACCAATTATGATGAGACGCTCAAGCTTCCGCCGGCGCGTGGTGTTCTGGCAACATATTTCTGCCGTTCCGTCAAAGACTTACGGACAAAAAGGCAGATTTTACCGGGATCATTCGGCAAGCTTCGATCGGCTTTAGCCGCCCGTTCCAACCAGGATCGCGCCGAGTCTGTTTCGCCCGAAAATCCGGTTGCGCCGCATCCCGCCGCTTCAGCGCGACCAAGATAGCCGATCACGGAGCGCAGTGCGAAGTCATGCCGCTCACGCCAAGGCCGCGTCGCGCCGGGCATCAGATGGCCGGCGGCCGTTCTCCAGGCGAAACGCTTCGACGGCCGCGGCCCGACTCCAGGCACGAAATCCCGGACCGGCCGGCCCGATACGCTCATGCCGCGGCGTTCGACGGAAACGGCTTCGTCGCTTCCGACCGAAAGCGGGTCAGAGATGCGCCTGGATGCGGCGGGCGATCTCGCCCAGGCGCTGCTCCAGAATCGTCGGGACCTCGCAGACGTAGGAGACCGACTGGTTGCGCTCGTCGAAGATGCGGCGGTCCCAGTTAAACCGGCTTTCCAGGTCCGCAACCTCCTTGGAGGCGACCTTGGTGGAGTCGGATTCCGGGCTGTCCTTGAACTCGCTCACCTTGTCCGCCTCGTCGCGGATGCGTTCGGCGAGACGGCGCTGGCCCTGGGCGTAGCGGCTGATCCCGTTCATCACCGTGCTGCGCTCGCCGTTGATGATCTCGAACACCCCGGCGAAGACGCGGGTCAGGCGCTTGCCCTTCTCGGCCGGATCGGCCTTCTGCGCGAATTCATCGAGCAGGGTGTCGACCTCGCGCAATTCGGTGCGGCGGGAGGCGAGCTTGCGGGCGAGCTGGGCCGCCTCGCGGTCGCTGCCCCATTCACCGGCCTCGGCGAGATCCGGCCCGGTCCAGAACGAGCCGTAGCCCAGCGTCGTCACCTTGCGCTGCGGGCAGGGCCAATCCGGATCGGTCTTGGGCTGCGCGAGCACGGGCCCCGCCGCGAGGATCAGGGCGAGGCAAAGCGGGGCACGAACGGAACGAGGGATCATGGGAGGTCTCTCAGGCGGCTTCGCCGGCCGGTCCGCCGCGCCGGGCCATGATGCCGCGGCCCGGATCGTAGGCGATTGCGGCGAGGGTGAAGAACAGGAGGCCGGTGCCGACCACCACGACGCAGGCGACCGGCTCGAAGCGCCCGTAGAGGGCGAAACGCACCAATTCGACCGCGTGGGTGAACGGGTTAGCCTGGCAGACGAGATAGAGCCACTCGCTCGATGCCCGAACCTGCCAGAGCGGATATAGGGCAGAAGAGGCAAAGAACATCGGGAAGATCACGAAATTCATGACGCTCGCGAAGTTCTCAAGTTGCCGCACCAGCGAGGACAGGAACAGGCCGATCGCCCCGAGCATCAGCCCCGAGGCCAGGAAGGCCGGCAGCGCGGCGAGGTAGCCGAGGGGCGGAATGCCGGTCTCCCAGAACCATGCGATCGCGAGGAACGCGTAGGCCTGAACGATGGAGACGCTGACGCCCGCGACCAGCTTGGCCAGCAGCAGCGACCAGCGCGGATAGGGCGAGGTGAGCAGCACCTTCATCGAGCCGACCTCGCGGTCGTAGACCATCGAGAGCGAGGATTGCATGCCGTTGAAGAGCTGGATCATCACCGCGAGCCCCGGCACCACGTAGGCCTCGTAGAGCACGTAGGTCTCGTAGGGCGGCGTGATCGAGGTGCCGAGCGTGTTGCGGAAGCCCGCCGCGAAGATGAACAGCCAGACGAGCGGGCGCACCATCGCCGAGAAGAACCGCTCCTTCTGGTGGAAGAAGCGCAGCAACTCGCGGCGGACGATGCCGCCGAGCGCGATGAGGTAGCCGACCGCATCGAGCCGGCCGGCATGGGGCACGGTCTTCGCGGCGTCCTCGGCACGGGCTGCAACGGCGGGGTTCGAGGGAGACCTCATGCGGCGGACTTCACGGCTCTCTTGTCGGGTTCGGCGACGAGGCGGCGGAAGGCGGCTTCCAGCGTCTCGCCGGGCCCGCCGATCTCCCCGGCGCGGCCACGGGCGACGATGCGGCCCTTGTGCAGGACCACGGCGTCGTCCTCGGGCGAAATCTCCTCGAAGATGTGGGTCGCCCACAGCACCGAGAGCCCCTCCTCCCGCACCAGGGCGCGGATGATAGCAACGATGTCGGCGCGCGATTCGAGGTCGAGCCCGACGGTCGGCTCATCGAGCAGCAGCAGGCGCGGCGCGTGGATCAGCGAGCGGGCGATCTCGATGCGCCGCGATTGGCCGCCGGAAAGAGTGCGGATCTTGTCGTCGCGCCGCTCGGCGAGGCCCACGCGGGCGAGCAGGGTCTCGATGCGCGCACGCGCCGCCGCCCGGCCGATGCCGTGCAGGCTCGCGTGGTAGTGCAGGTTCTGCGCGACGGTGAGGTCGGTATCCAGCGTCCGCGCCTGGAACACCACGCCGAGGCCGGCGAGCGCCCGCGACGGCTCCCGGTCGAGCGGATGGCCGAGGATCGAGACCCGGCCCTCCTGGTTGTTGTAGAGCCGGGTGATCACCGAGAACAACGTGGTCTTGCCCGCGCCATTGGGCCCGAGCAGCGCCATGAAGTGCCCACGCTCGACGATGATCGACACGTCGGACAGCGCGGCGCGCTGGCCGAAGCGGTGGCTGACGCCGGCGACGTCGAGAGCCGCGCTCATTTCGGCAGCGCCCGCTTGGCGTCGTCGAGCGCTTCCAGGCACTCGTCGAACTCGCCTTCGCCCTGCTCACGCTCGGCGATCTTCAGCGCGCGGGTGAGTTTCTGCGGGACGGCCTCGGGCGCTAGCTTCTCGACGCGCGCCTTCACCGCGCTGATGCCGTCGGCGCAGGCGGCCTTGTCGTCAGCGAGCGCCGGGGTCGCAAGCACCACGAGGGCAAGCAGGGCGCTACCGCGAAAACCTCTCGGTACGGCGAGGGAGGTGCGTGTGCGCATCATGAGATGTCCCCCCTCACTTCACCGTAATCGTGCCGGCCATGCCCTTTTCCTCAAACCCTTGCGCGTACCACTTGTAGGCACCCGGCTTGATGGCGACGAACTCGATGGCGATCTCGCCGGGATCGTCGAATTCGAGGTGATCGGGCGGGCCGCCGCCGTGGATCTCTTTGTGCTCGATCACGATCTGGTTGAACCAGATGTAGCGGAAGAATTCGGGCGCGTAGAATTTGTATTCCTGCCGCCCCTTGGCGACGATGCGCAGGCGGTAGGCCTTGCCGGCTTCCAGCTCGATATCCTTGTTCTCGACCACGAAGTCGTTGCCCTCCTCGTTGCCGAGGACGAGGTCGGGCAGGTTCTGCCGCTTCTTGGTGAGGTCGAGGGCACCGGCCGGGGCGGCGGCCAGCATCAGGGCCGCGGCGGCGAGGCCGAGGCGCGTCGTCCACTTCATGTCGCTTCCTCCGGTTTCTTGTTCTTGCATCGCCCTTTTCCGAAAGCCGGCAACCATCTTTCGGAACGATGCCTTAGCCGGCAAACTGAACTTATTTCTTCGAGATCGCCACGCCCCAGGGCAGCAGCCCGACCGGGATGCTTTTCACCACCTTCAGCCCCTCGACGTCGATCACCGAGACGTCGTTGGAGGTGCCGTTGGTCGTGTAGAGCTGCTTCTCGTCGGGCGTGAAGGCGAGCTGCCAGACGCGCTGGCCGACGGGCAGGTATTTCTGCACCTCGTAGGTCTTGGCATCGACCACCGCGACGCGGTTGGCCGGCCCGAGCGCGACGAAGGCGCGGGTGCCGTCCTTGGTCAGGCGCACGCCGACAGGTTGGATCTGCTCATCGGTGACGCTCGGAATCTTGAAGGTGATCTTCTTGATGACCTTGCGGGTGGCCACGTCGATCACCGAGACCGTGCCGCCGACCTCGGCCGAGACCCAGAGGAACTTGCCGTCCGCCGAGAACTCGGCGAAGCGCGGCCGGGCATCGACCAGCACGTTGTCGATCACCTCGAAGGTCTTGGTGTCGATGAAGTGGGCCATGTTGGTGGTTTCGGAGGTGTTCACGAGGATTTTGCCGTCCGGCGACAGGCCCATTCCCTCCGGCTCGACGCCCACCGGCACCTCGGCCAAAACCTTGTTCTTCTCGATGTCGAGGATGGTGACTTGGCTGTCATCCTCGTTGGCGACGTAGAGCGGGTTGCCGCTCTGATCGAGGATGAACTGTTCCGGGTCGGGCCCGGAGCGCAGGGAGCGGACCACCTTGCCGGTCGCCGTGTCGAGCACATCGATGCGGTCGTCGTCGCTGGCGCAGACGAACAGCTCCTTGTCGTCCTTGGAGAGCGTCACGCCGCGCGGGCGCCGCCCGACCTTCCAGGTCCCGGTCACCGCCACCGTCTCGGTATCGATGACCGAGACGGTGTTGGCCTTCTCGTTGGTGACGTAGGCGGTAAAGGCTTGCGCGCTCCCTGCGCTCCCGAGCGACACGCCCGCGAGCAGCGCGCATCCCAGTCCTGCCCTCAAGCGAGCGACCATCGGCGTCCTCCCTGTCGTTTCCGGCGCGTCGTCTCGCGCGCCTGCGTCCACATCGGCTGGAGCGACATGGCCCCCGCGGCCCCGTCGCTCAAACAAGAAACAGATGATCGGCCGAACCTCACCGGGCGGTGGATTGCCGCATCGCCCGGATGGCTTCCGCAAGCGGTCACGGCAGCTTGCACGCGGTCTCCGGCATGTCGGCCCCCAGCGTATCGAGCGGCGTGCGCTGGTGGATGAAGCCTTGCTCGGGCGCTACCGAGACCATCGCCTTGGGCTGCACCACGATGATCGGCTGGCGCAACTGGTGGTCCCAGGGCCGGTAGGTCAGGGACACGCCCTTATAGGCGGGCAGCGAGAATTCGGGTTTCACGAGATGGGCCGCGAGCGTGGCCGGATCGGTGCTGCGCGTCTGCGTCGCCGCCTCGCCGACCGTGCGCACGGCCGCCCAGACCTGATAATCGAGCGGTCGCATCAGGCGGCTCGCCAGCCGCCGGAAACGGTTCTGCGCCTGGGCCGCGCCCCAGGTCTCCAGGGTCGGGTGCCACGTGGTCGCGATCAGCCCCTGCGTGCCGGCCACGGGGCGCGGATCGACGGTGCGGAAGGGGACGTAATCGCCCCAATCCCCCTCCTCGTCGGCGACCACCGCCAGGTCGTAGTCGAGCCCGCGGGTGAACACCATCGCCTCGGCCCGGGTCGGCGTGTCGCCGCGGGCCTTCGCCAGGGGGCCGAAGGTCCAGGGCTTCTCCGCGGTGATCTTGAGGCCGAACTTGCGGGCGGAGTTCCGCACCGCGTCCGCGTAGGCCTTGTCGCGCTCGGTCGGGCCGGTGATCAGAAAGATCTTCCGCCAGCGCATCAGCGTCAGGTACTGCGCCAGCGCATCCGTCTGCATGGCGCGGCTCGGCAGCACGTGGAACAGGTTAGCGCGGCAATCGGCCCCGCGCAGGCGGTCGTCCGGCGCGCCGGCATTGAGGATGACCGCGCCCGTCTCCTTCAGCGCATCGGCCACCGCCAGCACCTCGGCGGCGGGCAGGGCCAGCACGAAGAACCGCACGCCCTTGTCCGCAAGCGCCTTGGCCGCCTCGACCGGATCGCGCTCGCCGTCGAGGGCGACTTCGTCCAGGGCGAAGGTCTGCTTGGTGAAGCGGCCGGTGGTGTTGTTGTCCTTCACCGCCATGCGCGCGCCGGCCACGCCGAGATCCTCGGGGTCGGCCTCGGCATCGTAGGACGAGGGCGCCGGCACCGGGCGGTAGAGGACGGCGATGTGGGTCTCGGAGCCGGGGACCGGCGCGGGCGTCTCGTTCGCAGGGGAACCCGGCGGCGGCTCGCCGGTGGCCGCCTTCGGCTCCTGGGCGCGGGCATGGATGGGAGCGGCCAGGAATGCGGCCGGGCCGGTCGCGAGACCGGCGGCGAGGAGGAGCGGAACGGACAAACGCATTGCCCGTCACGCTAGCAACATCTTGCCACCGGCCTCAACGAGAGAAGCATAAGATTTTCATAAGATAATGTGGTCGGGCGACCGTGGGGCCGGCTTTGTCAGGCGCCGCATCGCCGTTGCCGGACTTGCCGATACGCTCCGGGGACGGTCGCGCCGACGCTTGCCAAATCCTCCGGGAAACCGAGTTAAAGCCCGTCCGCGCGGCCCCGCGCCCGTCCGAGGCTCTCACCCCATGCGACTTCGCGCCCTCGTGCCCGCCCTCTTGCCCGCCCTCACCCTCCTGTCCGCGCTGAATGGTGCGGCCTCGGCGGAGGATGCGGCACGCAAGGCTGCGATCTTCCCGGCGGAGGTGAACGATCCGACGCTGGCCTATGGCCGCAAGCCGCTGCCGGCCGACCAGAAGCGCCTCGACCTCGTCACCGACGTGCTGCGCAAGCAACTTGCCGAGAAGGGCAACCTCGAAAGCGTCGATCTCAGCCCCCAGGCGGAGGAAATCCGCAAGGAGAGCCCACTCTACAAGTGCAACGACTGCGTCGCTCCGATCGCCAAGGCGCTGGGCGCGGAACTCGCCGTGACCGCCTTCGCCGACAAGGGCGCCAACCAGTTGTTCAGCCTCGTCGTCACCATCGCCGAAGCCGAGACCGGCAAGGTCGTGCGCCGGGGCCAGGTCGTGATAAGAGCCAACACCGACGACGACTGGTCCCACGCCACGCGCTGGATCGTGAAGAACCGCCTCCTGGCCGAGCCGCTGCCCGGCCGTTCCTGAAGCGGGGCTTGTGCGGGCGCGCAAGGCTGAGCAAGAACGTTTCCCGTGTCCGACATCGTATCGATTTCTTCCGCGCGTCCCCGCCTGCTCGTCAGCGTCCGTGGGCCTGACGAGGCGCTGACGGCGCTCCGGGCCGGAGCGGACCTGATCGACGCCAAGGATCCCGAGCGCGGGGCGCTCGGCGCGCTGCCGCCCGAGACCGTGCGCGCCATCGTCGCGGGCGTCGGCGGGCAAGCCGTCACCAGCGCGGTGGCCGGCGACGGTACCGGGCGCGAAATCGCCGCGGCCATCGCGGCCATTGCCGCAACCGGCGTCGATTTCATCAAGATCGCGGTTGGCGCCGCCGACGATGCCGCTCTGGCCGAGGCCGCCGCGCAGGCGCCGGGCCGGGTCATCGGCGTGCTCTTCGCCGAGGATGACGTGGCCGAGGATGGGCCGGCGCGCCTCGCCGCAGCCGGCTTTGTCGGGGCGATGATCGATACGCGCGGCAAGAGCGGCACCACGCTTACCAGCCTCATGGCCGCGCCGCAGCTGGCCGCCTTCGTCGCCGGATGCCGCACGCACGGCCTGATGAGCGGCCTTGCCGGCTCCCTCGGGCTCGGCGACATCCCGGCGCTCGCGCGGCTCGACCCCGATTATCTCGGCTTCCGCGGCGGCCTGTGCCGCGCCGGCGACCGGCGGCAGGCGCTCGATGGGGCCCGCGTCGCCCAGGCAGTCGAAGCGATGCGGGCCGGCCCGCGAGCCGACGCGGCGTGAGGCGTATGACAAGCGCCAGCCCAACCGCTCCCCGCGTCACGGGGACAATCGGCGGCGCCGTCGTCAAGATCGGCGGCAGCCTCGCCGCGGATCGCGCGCGGCTTTGCGCCATCCTCGCCGAATGCGTGGAGCAACCGCCGGTCGCGATCGTGCCCGGCGGTGGACTCTTCGCCGACGCCGTGCGCGCGACCCAAGCTGCGCTCGGCCTCGACGACGCCCTCGCCCACCGCCTCGCCCTCGACGCCATGGGCCGCACGGCCGAGGTGTTCTGCGCGCTCGAACCACGGCTCACCACCGCCACGAGCCCCGAGGCCGTTGCCGATGCCCTCGCTCAGGGCCGCTCCGTGATCTGGGATCCGGTCGCGCTCAAAGCGGGTCATGCCGATATCGCCGAGAGTTGGGACGTCACCTCAGACAGTCTCGCCCTGTGGCTCGCAGGCATGCTCGGCGTCGATCGCTGCATTATTGTGAAGTCGGCAAAACTTACCTTGCATACCGATCCCGCAGCCCTCGCACGAGCCGGCCTCGTCGATGCCGCGTTCCCGCGTTTCGCTGCCGCCTTCGGCGGAGCGATCGTGATCCGCGGCCCCGAGGATCTCAGCCAGAGGCACGCCGCATGAGCGCGCCCGAACATCTCGTCTTCATCACCGGCAAGCTGGCCCATGCCCGCCTCGAAAAGGTCGCGGCGACGCTGCCGGCCGAGCGCTTCACCTGGAGCATCGCCGATGCCGGGGTGAAGGTCGCCGCGCTGATGACGGAGGAAATCATCAAGCGGCGGGTGCAGATGCCCGAGGGCGCGACCCGGATCGTCCTGCCCGGCCGCTGCCGCGCCAACCCGGAGGCGCTGGCCCAGCACTTTGGGCTCCCGGTGGAGCGGGGGCCGGACGAGATTGTTGATTTGCCGGCTTATCTTGGTCTGACCGGGCGTAAGGTCGATCTCTCGCGCCACGACCTACGCATCTTCTCCGAGATCGTCGACGCCTCGAAGATGACGCCCGACGAGATCCTGGCGAAGGGTCTCGACCTCGCCCGCCGCGGGGCCGACGTGATCGACCTCGGCGGGCTGCCCGACACGCAGTTCCCGCATCTGGAGGACAGCGTGCGGGCGCTGAAAGGCGCCGGGCTGAAGGTCAGCGTCGATTCCTTCTCCCTCGACGAGTTGACCCGCGGGGCGCGGGCCGGCGCCGACTTCCTGCTGAGCCTCAACGAGGAGACGCTGGATCTCGCCTTCGAGACCGACGCGGTACCGATCCTCGTGCCGATGCGCCCCGACGACCTGCCCTCCCTCGACCGCGCCATCGAGCGGATGGAGCGGGCGGGCCGGCCCTACATGGCCGATCCGATCCTGGAGCCGATTCATTTCGGCTTCGTCGACTCGATCGTCCGCTACCGCGAGATCCGCGCGCGCTGGCCCAACATCGAGATGATGATGGGCACCGGCAATCTTACTGAACTCACCGAGGCCGACAGCCTCGGTGTCACGGCGCTCCTCGTCGGCATGTGCTCGGAACTCGCCATCCGCAACGTGCTGATCGTGCAGGTTTCGAACCACACCCGCCGCACGGTGGAGGAGCACGATGCTGCCCGCCGCGTGATGTACGCGGCCAAAGAGGACGCTGCCCTACCGAAGGGCTACGGCCGCGAGTTGCTGGCGCTGCACGACAAGCGCCCCTTCGTGCAGACCTCCGATGAAATTGCCGCCCTGGCCGCGGAAGTGCGCGATCCCAATTACCGCATCGCCGTCGCCGAGGACGGCATCCACGTCTACAACCGCGACCGTCACACCACCGGCACCGACGCGATGGCCTTCTTCCCCGAACTGAGCGTGGAGAGCGACGGCGCGCACGCCTTCTATCTCGGCGGAGAACTGACGAAGGCCGAGACCGCGTTCCGCCTCGGCAAGCGCTACGTGCAGGACGAACCCCTCGACTGGGGTTGTGCCGCCGACCGCACCCAGGAAGACACCACCGCCTTCAAGGCGGCCGGACCGACGAAAGCCGCCCACACCAAGCATAGCGGCCCCGAGGCGCCCGCCGCCGAGCGCGCGACCCGGACCGATCCGGAGCGGGACGCCGCACCGCCGCGGACCGAGACCGGAAGCGGCGCGGCATCGGAACGCGACCCGCTCAGCGAGCCGAAGGGTGGCCGCATCGTCTGCGGCCGGCTGGTGCCCGACGAGGACCGGAATTAGTCATTTCTGCATCGGCTTTTTCCGAAAGCCGGTGGCCACCTTTCGGACCGATGCTCGATGCCGCTGATCCTTGAGACCGTCGTCACCACCCTGTCGGCGGCAGGCGCACTGCATCTCGTGCCGTTCGGCCTGATCCGCGAGGACGAGGATTTCGTGCTCGCCCCGTTCCGCCCCTCGCCCACGATCGACAACCTCGCCGAGCGCCCCTACTTCACGGCCTCGGCCCCGAGCGACGTGCGGGTGATCGCGGGCGTCGTCACCGGGCGGCGCGATTGGCCGGTGGTGGATTGCGATCACATTCCCGGCAAGCGCCTCGCCGAATGCTTCGGCCATGCCGAGTTCGAGGTGGCGGCGATCGAGGACGATCCGCAGCGCCCGCGCTACCGCGGGCGGATGGTGCACGCCGTGAGCCACGTGCCGTTCATCGGCTACAACCGGGCGCAAGCCGCGGTGATCGAGGCGGCGATTCTGTCCACGCGGCTCCACATGCTGGAGCCGGAAAAGGTCCTGACGGAGATGGCCTATCATGCCATAGCCATTTCCAAGACCGCCGGCCCCGTCGAGCGCGAGGCCTGGGACTGGATCGAGGACAAGGTCGCGGGGGCCCTGGGACGCACCGGCCGCGTCCTCGCCGGGACGAGCCGCCCCCTGTGAGGCGCCGACAGACTGAACCGATGCTCAAGGAGATACCCGGTTTGAAGCGGATCGCATGGCTCGCTGCGGCGGCTCTCGTCGTCACCACAGTCGGGACGCAAGCCCAGCACGCGCCGACCCGACGCAAGATCGTCGAGAGCGTCACGATCGACGCCTCGCCCGACAAGGTCTGGGCAGTGATCGGCAACCCGGCCGATGCGGGCTGGATCGAGAACGTGGCGCGCGGCGAACGGCAGGGCAGCGCGGACAAGCCGGTCTTCCGGCTGACGCTGGAAAACGGCCACGTCATCGTCGAGGAGAGCCGCAAGCTCGATCCCGAGCGTAAGAGCTTCGGCTATTACATCCTCGAGAACCAGGTTACCGACCTGCCCGCCAAGGATTACTCGGCCACGATCTCGGTGCAGCCCGAGGGCGCGCAGGCGCGGGTCGAGTGGCGGGCCGCGTTCTACCGCGGCCATCCGAACAACGACCCGCCGCCCGAACTCAACGACGAGAATTCGGAGAAGCGCGTGCGGGCCTGGATTCATGCCAGCCTTGAGAACCTCAAGGCCCGGCTTGAGAAGAGCGGCTCCTGACACAAGTCGCTCGAACGAAGGGTGAGGCTGCCATGCTCGGCGGCTTCAATGGGAGGAGAAAACGCATGAAGTTCAGGACGCTCGCCGCCGTGGCGGCGCTCGCCACGGTGACTTTTTCCGCGCAAGCACATGGTCCCACGCGGCAGAAGGTGTCGGAGTCGATCGAGATCAACGCCCCCGCCGACAAGGTCTGGGCGATCGTCGGCAACTTCCAGGACGGAAGCTGGATTCCGGTGGTCGAGAAGACCGAGGGCAAGGGCGGCAACGAGGTCAAGGCGACCCGCACGCTGACCCTGAAGGGCGGCGCCACGGTCGAGGAAGAGCTCGCCAAATACGACGCCGAAAAGAAGCTCCTCATGTACCGGATCACCAAGGTCGACGTGAAGACCCTGCCGGTGAACGATTATTCCTCGACGATCGAGCTCGAGGGTGACGGCGCCAAGACCAAGATGACGTGGCGCGGCGCGTTCTACCGCGGCTACATGAACAACGATCCGCCGCCCGAGCTGAACGACGAGGCCTCCAAGAAGGCCGTGCTCGGCCTCTACAAGGCGGGCCTGGAGAACGTGAAGGCCAAGGCCGAGAAGGGCTCGTAAGGGTTTGATACGGTCTCCGCTTGATGAAAGCGGGGACCGTATCAGCAAGCCCGCGCGGCGCCTGAGCGAAGCCCAAATCCACCATCCCGAAGGGATCAAACGGATTTGGTATGACAACATACGGAGCCGGCATGCGCTGCTCACTTCGGCTCACAGGCCGGCTCCTCCCTCTCCCCTTCGCGGGAGAGGGTGGCCCCCGAAGGGGGTCGGGTGAGGGGCTGGCTCCGCATTGTCCGGAAGCGTCGCTCCCCTCTCCCGCCTCGCATCCGCGAGGCACCCTCCCCCGCAGAGGGGGGAGGGCATTTATAGCCCTTGCCTACCTTCTGACATCCGGAGCTCCCGCCCTGGCGCAGGAAGCCCTCGTCACGGCGCAGCTCGGCAACGCGGTCGAGATCATCGACCTCGCGTCCAAGACGATCCTGCAATCGATCTCCGTACCGGGGGCGCCGGCGGGCATCGCCGTCTCGCCCGACCGGAAGACGGCCTACGTCACCCGCCCCGAGGGCCACGGCGTCTCGGTGATTGATCTCGACGCGCGCCGGGTGCGTGCGAGCCTCGATCTGCCCGGCGGCCCGCTCGGCATCGGCGTCAACCCGAAATCCGGCGAGGTCTACGTCGCCGACTGGTACGGTGCGCGCGTCTTCGTGCTGCGCCCGGATGCGGCGGGCCTGACGCTGGAGGGCGAGATCGCCACCGGGAAATCTCCCTCCGGCATCGCGGTGACGCCGGACGGCGCCACGCTGCTGGTGGCCAACCGCGAATCCGACTCGGTCTCGATCATCGACGTGGGAAGCCGCCGGGAGACGCGGCAAGTGTCCGTGGGCCAACACCCGTTCGGCCTGACCCTCTCGGCGGACGGCCGCTACGCCTACACCGCCAACGTGGTCTCGAACGATGTCTCGGCCATCGACGTCGCCGCCGGCCGCGAGACCGGCCGCGTCGCCACCGGCCAGCGGCCCTACGTCATTGCGTTCGCCGCCGGCAAAGGCTTCGTGACCGACCAGTATTCCAACACCGTGACGGTGTTCGACCCGGCCAGCTTGAAGAAAGTGGCCGCGATCGATGTCGGCGATCACCCCGAGGGCATCGCCGCCACCCGCGACGGGAAGACGATCGTCGTCGCCAACTGGGGCGACAACGCCCTGAGCCTGATCGACCCGTCGAGCCTCACGGTCACCGGCACGATCACGACCGGCGACGGGCCGCGCGCCTTCGGGGATTTCCTAAGGTAAAGTCAGGCCGCCGCGGGCGGGTCGCCGGAGCCGGTCTCGGTGGGCGAGTTGAGGACGTCCTCCAGCTCATCCACGAGGCGGTCGATCTGGTCCTCGCTCGCCAGCACCCGCGTGGTCCGGCCGTCTTCGGTGACGAAGGCCAGCTCGATTGCCTCCCCGGTGCGGGTGGCCAGGATGCGGGCGAGCTTGTTTCCTGCGGTCATGCGCCTCTCCTTGTGACATGTCCCCGTCAACGCGCGGGAACGGCCCCGTTCCTCACCCGATCAATCCGACGGCTACCGCCGGGCCGCAGGTCGAAACCCAGGCCGCATCCTCACCGTTCAAGCACCCGGGGATGGTCTCGGTGAGCGGCACCGGGCGGCGTCCGAGCCGGGCGGCCAGACGCTCGGCCAGGAAGCGGCCGGCGCCGCAGACGACGAGCGGCGCATCCTCGGGCAGATCGGGGCGCGACAGCAGAATCGCGGCGGCATCGTGCAGGGGGCGCAGTTGCGCCTCGGCGAACCACGCAGCCAGCGTCCGCCATTCCTCGGCGCTCCCCTCCCCCCGGTCGCGGCCGACCATGCGGGCGAGCCGGATCTCGGTCTCGGGGATCGACTTGCCCTTCAGGTCGGCGCTGTATTGCTGGTCAGCGCCCTCCGGCAGGTCGCCGGTAAGCCGGTAGATGTCGGCGGTGCTGGCAAAAGTCTCGGCCATCAGCCGCGTGCGCCGGCCGCGCCAGGGCGCGTGGGTGGCAAAGGCGAGGAGCGGCGTGCGCACCACGCCGGTATAGACCAGCTCGCCCGTCTCCAGCCGCTCGGCGTCGCTGTAGCCCTGCGCGGCGGGCTGGCCCCCGACGATCGGGATCAGGTCGGCGGTGGTCGAGCCGATATCGACCAGCAGCGCATGAGGGACGTGCCGGCCGATCAGGGCCGCGGTGGCATGCCAGTTGGCCGAGGCGATATCGGCGGCGTGCGCGCGGGCGTTGGCGGCCGAGACGAAGCCGGCGCGGCCGGCATAGATCCGCACGCTGCCTTTGAGCGTCGCAGCCGCCCAGGCGGAAAGCTGATGCACCCCATCCGCCCGGTCGGTGAAGCAATCGGTCAGCTCGCCGGTCATGGTGACGGCGTGCGCGGCCTCGCCCCGCACCCAGTCCGGCAATTGCGCGAACGTCTCGTCGAGGGCGGGGACGCCGCGCCAGAGCCGGCAGGGCGCCTGCACCGCCTCGACCACGCGGCCCTCCTCGACGAGCGCCGCCTTGACATGCACCCCGCCGAGATCCCACCCGATGACCCTGGTTTCAGTCCGGTTCACGCGATGTCTCACGGTTCTGAGGGGCGGCCGTTTCGGCTGATCCCGGTGATCGACCTGCGCCACGGGCAGGTGGTGCGCGCCCGCGCGGGCGAGCGTGACGCCTATGCCCCGATCGACACCCCCTTGGCCAGAGGCTCGCGGCCCGCCGATGTGGCCCGCGGCCTTCTCGATGCCGTCGGGGGGGACCGGCTCTACGTCGCCGACCTCGACGCGATCATGGAGGGCCGGGCGCCCGACCGCGCCAGCCTGGAGGCGGTGGCCGGCGCCTGCCCCGGAGTGACGCTGTGGGTCGATGCCGGCTTCTCCGATTTCCCGGGCATCGAGCGTTTCACCGCGTTCGGGCTCGGTCGCCCGGTGATCGGCAGCGAGAGCCAGCGGGATGCGGATCTCGTGCGTGCGCTCGGCAACCGTGCCGTGCTCTCCCTCGACAGCCGCGGCGATGAGCGGCTCGGCCCGGACGCCCTGCACGACGATGCGGAGACGTGGCCCGAGGATGTGATCGTGATGACGCTGGCACGGGTCGGCACCGGGACCGGCCCCGATCTTTCCGGGGTGTCGCGGGCCGTCGAGGCGGGCGGGGGCCGGCGGATCTACGCGGCGGGCGGCGTGCGCGGGCCGGAGGATGTCGCGCATCTCGCGCGGAGCGGCGCTGCGGGCGCGCTCGTCGCCTCGGCGATCCATGACGGGCGGCTGCGCTGAGGTTCAGGGCAGGCCCCAAAAAGAAAGGGACGGCCGAAGCCGTCCCAATCCACTAACGTCCAAGGAAGATCGAAGCCAGTCGCTGGAGCAGACCCCGCGGTGCGGGCGGAGGCTCGCTCTGCCCAGGACTGCCTCCGATCTAAGCGTTGGCGGCGAAGGGGTGGGTCGCCGACTTACGCTGCTCCGTGACGACCGAAGCCTTCGGCTCGCCGTTGACGGCGCGCTGGATCGAGAGCTTGGTGGCCTCGTAGTTGTACTTCTGGATCTTGGCGTCGTCGGCCGCTTCCCAGTGGATGAACACGCCGACCAGCACGTACAGGTCGTCGGCTTCGTCAGCCGGGATGATGCCTTCGGCAACCGCGTCCTGCACGGCCATGGCGACGCCATGCTGGGCCGGGCCAAACATCTGGACGGCCTGACGGGCGTCGTTGATGGTGACCTTGTTGAACATCAGCGTGTTCGGCTTGCACGGCAGGTTCGGCGCGATCACGGCGAGCAGGCTGGTGAAGCCGTGCTTGTTGTTGACCAGACCGTTGCAGAAGGCCGTCTCGGCCGGCGAACCGCGCGGTCCGATGATGAGGTCGATGTGAGCGACTTCGTTGCCGTCGCCGACGAGGGCCTCGCCGACCTGAACCTTGGTGATTTTTGCCATTCGGGGTCTCTCCCTGGATTCCTGAAAAAAGGCCCGCCCTGAGAGGAGGCGGGGCCTGGAAGCCATCCTTGTTTGCGGCGCCCGGCTGAGAGCCGAGCCGGTTTGCCCGGATAGCGGGGCGGACCCTACAGCGGGCCATTCCGCCGAACAACCCGCGCAAAGCCCTGAAATCTGCGATTTTTTGGAGGCCGGGGGGCCTTGACGCGACAAGATTCGTCCCCTCGCGGGCGAGGGCTCGACCAAGGCTCAGCAAAGGCTCAGGCGCTCTCGCCGCGGGCGGACAGGAGCGCGTCGAGAAACAGCGTCGCGACGGTGAAGTCGGCACTCGTGCCAGGGTTGAGGCCGGCCTCCTTCAACGCGCGGTCGTAGGCGAGGAGTGGCTCGACCGGCGCTGCGGCGAGGTCGAGGCCCGCGAGAGAGGCCTGCGCCTGCGCCCGCACCGCCTCGGCCCGCTCGGGGCCGTGCTTGCGGGCGATGTGGCTGTCCGGCACGGCCATGAGATAGGCGAGATGAACCGCCGTCGTCGTCCAGGGCGGGACCAGCCCGCGCGCCCGCGCGCCCGCCAGCGCCGGTAGGCCGATCGCGAACAGGTCGCGAAACCCGTCCCCGTAGGCGCGGGCGATGCGGTCGCGCGGGGCGGCCTCCGCCATCGCCGCGCGCAGCGGCGGGAGCGCTTCGTCATCGGTTTGGGACACGTCGTGGCGCTCGGCCCGGCCGAGGCCGCCGGGATTGGCCCGGCGGATCGCCGCGAACACGTCGCGGGAATCGGAGGCGTCGAACCCCGCCAGCACGGCGTTCAGGGCCTCGGCCAGCGGGCCGGGCTGCTCCGCGGCATAAGCGAGCGGCGCGCAGAGGAGCAGGATGCCGAGATTGGTGTTTTGCCCGACGGCGGCGAAGGTCGCATCGACCCCATCACGCACCCGCTGACCGACGCGTGCCCCCACCGCGGCGAGCGGCGGCGCCGACACGTCGGCACTGGTGACGAAATCGGCCACGACCATGCGGTGGCCGGGGGCGTAGCCGTGGACGTTGCCGGGTTTCAGCGCATCGAGTTCGGCGAGGCAGGCGGCCCGGTAGAGGTCGGCCACGGTCGCCGCAGGCAGGCCGCCGGGCGCCGTCCCGCTCATCCGAGCGCCGAGACTAGCCGCGGCGGGCGGGCGGCGCGCACCGCGTTGAGGAAGCCACGCGCCACCGCCCCGGCGATGTCGACCTCCGTCACCTGTTGCAGGCCGGACCAGGCTGGCATGGAATTGACCTCCAGCACCAGAAAGCCGCCCTCGCCATCCTCGACGAGGTCGATGCCGGTATAATCCACGCCGACCGCGGCGGCGGCGGCCTCCGCGAGTTCGGCGGCGCGGGCCGGCACATCCCAGGCAAAGGGCCGGCCGCCGCGGTGGACGTTGGTGATCCAGCCGTCGCCCTCGCGGATCATCCCGGCGATCGCCCGGCCCTCGCAGACGAAGACGCGGTAGTCGCGCCACAGCCCGTCGGCACGGGCGACGTAGCGCTGAAGGTAGTAGACGCCGCTCACCGCCTCCTGCGCCGGCAAATCGTCGGGGTTTTCGAGGAGCATCAGCCCCTCGCCCTGCGAGCCGAACAGGGGCTTGAGTACGATCGGTTTTCCCGGCCGCGCCTCGCGGGCGACGATCTCGGCCGCCGCCTCGCGTTTCGAAACGACGAAGGTGTCGGGCGTCGGCAAGCCGGCGCGGGCGATCAGCAGCGAGGTCGCCGCCTTGTCCACCGAGCGCTCGATCGCCGACGGCCCGTTCCAGATGGTGACGCCGGAGGCGACCAGCGCGTGGAGCACGCCGAGCCGCATGGTGGTGGCCTCGAACGTGCCGCCCGCGATGGTGCGCAGCAGGACGCCGTCCGGCAGCCTATCCTCGAAGCCGGGCACCCGCAGCGGCTCACCGCCGCCGGTGACCACGGCGACGTCGGCGAGCGAGAACAGCACCGGCTCGACGCCGAAGCCGCGCAAGGCCTCCCGCAGCCGCGCCTTGTGCCAATTGCCGTTGTCGGCCGCGAGCCCGATGCGCATTCGCTCTTTTTCCGTTTTTTTCAGAGCCTGTTTGACCGACCGGGTCGGGTGTTCATGACGGTCCTCATGCTGAGGTGCCGAGCGAAAGCTCGGCCTCGAAGCACGCCGGATCGGTCGCTCTCGTAGCATCGGTTGGCCTGGAGAAGCGTCGCGGCGTGCTTCGAGGCTGCTGACGCAGCACCTCAGCATGAGGAACGAGAAGCTTGCCGAAGCAGTCCGGTCAAATTGGCTTTCGACGACCCTCTCCCGCTGGGGGGGAGGGTCTCGATCGTTGCCTCAGACGAACGAGGCGTCCACGAGCTGCGGCTCCAGCCGGCCGCCGCGGAACGACTTGCCGGTCTTGACCGAGGTGACGATGGCCTCGGCCGGCGAGAACAGCGCGCCGTCGATCTTGTAGAAGTCGCCGTTCACCCGCGAAAAGATCTCGGCGAAGGGCGCGCCGTGATCGGCCGAGGTGGTGGAGGGGATCTGCTCGGCGAGCTGCTTGGCATCCGCGTCGTCGGCATCGACGAAGAGCTGCACCCGGCCGCCATAGATGATGGCGTCGTTGGTGCGGCCCATGGCCTGGATGAAGTCCGGATGCGGCGGCGAGAGCGGGGCCGAGCCGATGCCGTCGAGGATCTTGTGCAGATCGAAGCCGACGGTGTGGGCCTTGTGCAGCGCCACTTCCAGCACGCGGGCGACGACCTGGGTCGAACCGGCCAGGCTCTGGGTCGGGGCATAGATGAAGGTCACGTTCTCCGGCGCGAGGCCGGTGGCGGCGGCGACCTTGTTGACCACCGAGGCCGGCGGCGCGCTGCCGGATTCGAGGACGAGCGCGGTCGTGGTCGCGTTATCGCGATAGCCGAGCTCCTTGTAGAGCTCCTCCACCACGGCCACCGCACGGCCGGGGCCCGAGCCGAGGGCGAAGAAGCCGGAATCGCCCTCCTCGTCGGCGAGGCTCCAGCCGGCATATTGCGAGCCGAGGCAGGCCAGGACCGGATCGGCGGAGTGGACGACGACGGTGTAGGGCCAGGAGGCGACCGGGCCGATCGGCGCGATCGTCACCGTGCCGAGGCCGCCGAGGCAGATCTCGGCGATACGCCGGCCGGCCTCGATCGAGCCGCGGGCATTGGCACCGGCATCGACGGTGCGCGCACCGTTCTCCTGGGCGACGATGAGCCGGAGCTTGGCCGCGTCAGCGACGAGGCTCTCGACCAGCGGCCCGGCCAGGGCGTTGAGGCTCGGCGCGCTCGTGTTGGAACTCATGATTGTTCTCCGTTTCCTCCAGCAGCGCGCGGACCGTCTCGGCCCTCGCCCGCAATTCTTGTTTGACCGCCGCGGCGTCCGGCCCGGAGGCCGTCACCGTGCAGAACGGTGCGTCGCGCGCCACGTGGCTGCCGGCCCGCGGCCGGTCATGCACGTGGTCCGGCCAGTCGAGCGGCGGCACCGCCGCGCAGGTCCGGGCCGCGTAACAGATCTCGGCGCCCGTCGCATCCGCCGGGGCGGCCTCGATTGACGGCATCCGGCCGAGGGCCGCCTCGATATGCTGAATCAGCAGCGGCGTCGGGCGGTGATCGAGCACGTCGAGGGTGGCGCCGGGGCGTGGATTGATCTCCAGCAGCCACCAGCTTTCCCCGTCCACGAGGCAATCGGCGCTGGCGAGGCCGGTGAGGCCGGTGGCGCGAGCGAGCCGAAGCGCCGCCTCGGCGATCTCCGCGGCGACCATGGCCGAGACCGGCTCCGCCTCGTTGCGACCGCGGGCGAGCGCGCCGGCATAGCGGAACGGCCGCAGCGGCGAGGGCGCCTGCCACTGCTCGGTCAGCGCCAGCGGTTCAATGCGGCGGCCATCGGACAGAAAGTTCAGGGCGAAGGCGCGGCCGGGCATCTGGGCCTGGAGGTAGTGGCCGGGCGGGGTCGTACCGGCCGCGCTCGCGCGGATATGCGAACCGCCGCAGCCCCCTGCCCGCTTGAGGAGCCAAGCGGCCCAATCGGCGACCGGGCCGGCGCTGACCGCCGGATGCGGGATCGCGAGGCGTTCGCACAGGGCCGCAAAACCGAGCGGATCCTTGAGGGTGGCGACTGTCTCGGGGCCGGCGCCGAGCAGGCGATGGCGGGCGGCGATCTCCGCGATGAGGTCCGGCGCGGCCTCGAAACCGCTGCCGAGCACCACGCCGAGGGTGCTACCGGCTTCCTTAGACAACGCATCGAGCCCTGCCAGCACGCCGGCCCGGTCGCGGGCACCCGCACCGAAGCGGCCGGGCAGCGGGCGGTGGCTCTCGGCCAGCGCCAGGGTGTCCTCGTCGCCGAACAGGTCGAGCACGAACGGGCGAAAGCCCGCCCGCCGCGCGGCCTGCGCCAGCGCCCGGCCGGACTGGGCGGCGATCAGGATCGCGTCGCCCTCCCGATGCGGAAGCGGGTTCAGGTTCGGGCTCAGCCGGCGATCTCGACGGCGAGCTTGTAGGCGTCGCGGAAATCGAGGCAGAGCGGCTCCTGCGCCTCCAGCATCTTGCGGAACATCCGGCACTGGGTCTGGTACTTGACGTTGCCGACCGCGAGCGCGCCGATGCCGACGCCCTTGCCGGTGGGCAGCGGAACATCGACGGCGTTCACGTCGATGCCGGCGATGCCGGCGGGCGGCACGGCGTTGACGTCGGAGGCCACCAGCAGCTTCGGCGCGGATTCGAGATCCTCCGCCGTCAGGATCGAGACGCCGGCGGGGCCGGCCGAGAGGATCACGTCGGCGTCGGTGATCGCAGCGCGGCGCGCCTCGGGCAGGGTTCCGTCCACGGCGCCGACATCGATGCCGAAGCGCCACTTCATGGTGAAGGCGATCTTCGAGACGCGCTCCTCGCCGTCATGGCCGACGAGCACGGTCTGCGCGCCCTCCAGCGCGCCGATCACTGCGGCGACGTAGGCGACGACGCCCGCGCCGCCGAAGATGACGATGCGCTTGCCCTTGAGGTCGGTCGAGAACCGCGCTTTCAGCGCCCGGTTCACCTCGGCGACCATCGCCGCGCCGGTGGTGAAGGAGCCGGCCGGGTCGGCGAAGACGTGGTTGACGAAGGGGGGCACGAAGGCCTTCTTCGCCCGGTCCACCATGTCGAGCGCCAGTTCGGCGTTCTTGCCGCCGATGAAGATGCCGGTGCGCATGCCGTCCTGCGGCGCGCGGGAGAAGATCGAATCCTGCGTCAGCGAGACGACATCGGTGAGATCGACACCGGTATAGGGGATCAGCGTCTCGAAGCCGGCATCGATCGCCATGTTCACGTCGAACGGGCTCATGTGCTTGAGCGGCGTCAGCATGTGCAGGATCGAGCGGGCCATGGTGTTCGTCCTCTCGTGACCGCGCCTTTGCCAGGCGCTTCAGGTGCAAAACCGGAACGACTGTCGCCGGTCAAGCGCAGGTTTCTTTGAACCGGGAAAAAGAAAAAGCTCTAAACTTCCGCAACCGAGGCGCCGACATTGCGTCCGCGGGCGATGACGAAGCGCAGGCGGCCGGGCCGCGCCAGCCCCGCCACCAGCGCCTCCGCCTCCTTCTGCGAGGGCACGAGCGCGAAGCCGGTCGGCCCCCAGGAGCTCTGGCCGTAGCCGGGCACGCCGGCCTGCGCGATCGCCGCGAGAGCGTCGGCCACGGCAGGGCTGGCGAAGCGCCCGCCCTGATGCGGGGCGAAATGGTCGCCGATCCGCTTCTGGATCGCGGTGATGCCGGCGCCGAACCCGTTCGGCTCGGCGGTCGCGGCGGCGGGCAGCACCTGCATCAGCACGATCCGGCAGATCTCGGCGGCCTGCCCCGCATCGAAGGGCGGCAGGTCGCGGAACGCTTCGGTCTCGCGAGAGCCATGCACACCGGTCATGGCCTCATCGAGGATCAGCACGACCCGCCAATCCTCAGGATAAGGCAAACGGGCGATGACGGGCGGCGGCGCGCCGGAGCCGTCGCGCCCGCCGTCCACGATCAGCCCGCCCTCGGTAAAGGCAGCGAGTCCGACGCCGGAGCGGTTGCCGCGGTCGAGAACGTCGGCGAAGTCCGCCGGCGCGAAAGGACGTCCGTTGAGGCGAGCCAGCGCGGCGGCGACCGCCAGCGCGAGCTGCGTGCCCGAGCCGAAGCCGGCATGAGCGGGAATCGATTCCTCGATCTCCACCGCCACGGCCTCCGGCACATCGAGATAGGCGGCGGCCGCGAGCAGGTTGGCGCGCACCCGTTCGGCCTCCGGGCCGCTGGCGGAGACGCGTTTGGCCGGGCGCGCGACGAGTTGGACGGCCGGCGCGTCGAGGGCGAGGCCGATGCTGCCGAAGCGGCGCCCGAGGCCGCCGTTGAGATCGAGGAAGCCGAAATGCAGGCGCGCGGGCGCGCGGACCCGAATGCCGGCCCCGGCCGGCCGGGATGTCGTCGTGCTCACGATCTCCGCCGTCTGGTCCGGGACCTCGGCCACGGTCTCATCCCCTTCCGCCGACGTTGCCGGCCCAGCCGGCGCGGACGCGCCCAACGATGCGGGCGGCTTCTCACATGCTGCGGCGCCCGCGACAACCTCGCTCGCGATAACCGTATCGGCATCCTGGCCAATGCCGATGCGGTTGTCGCCGCTCGGAACCGTTTTCGTGCGAAAGCGGGACGATCGGGGAGAGCGGACGACGAACGAAATCCTGACGTCAAACTTCGGCGGGGGCTTGCGGCCTCCGGCACAGGAATGCAAAACCACCCGGCTCCCTTCGCGGAGCCGGTCCGAGCCACTGCCCCCGAACCCGCATTCCGGATTTCGAGGCATCGAGGCTCCACCAGGGGCGCCCGCGCCCTTCGGACGTGACCGTCTTTCGCCCCGCCTCGACGCGGGGATGCCCGAAGAAGCGACGGTGAGGAAGCATGGCAGCCTGGGTGAAGGGAGGCGCAGCGGATGTAGACGCTGCGGTCGAGGCCGCGGCCGACCTGCTCGCCGCCTCACGCGTGCCGGTGCTGGCGGGCCTGAGCGCCGAGGTTTCGGCGCTGCGCGCCGCCTACCGGCTGGCCGAGACCCTCGGCGCCTCGCTCGACCCCGTCTCCGGCCCCAGCGTCTACGCCGAACTTGGCGCGCTCAGCGCCGGTGGTGCGATGAGCACGACACGGGCCGAAACGATCGGCCGGGCGGACGTGATCCTGATCGTCGGCAATCGTCCCTGGGACGGTGAGCTGATCGCCGAGATCGCCGCCGCGGCCCCGAGCCGCGGACGCGCGGCGGGCTCGGAGCGTGCCCTGCTCTCGCTGGGCGGTCCGCAGAACGGCGCGATCCGCCACGTCGCCTACGCGGCGGATGCCGGTGGCCTCACCATCTCGCTCGGGCACCTGCGCGCCTTCGCCAAGGGCCATCTCGCCGGTGAGGCCGCCTTTGCCGACCTCGCCAAGCGCTTGTTCGCGGCCCAGTACGGCGTCATCGTCTACGACCCGGAAGAGGTCGGCGAGCTCGGCGCGGAGATGCTCCAGGGTCTGATCCGCGACCTCAACGAATCCACCCGCTTCTTCGCGCTGACGCTGGCCGACCCGTTCCAGGGCCGCGCGGCGGTGCAACTCTCCGCCTGGACTACGGGACAGGCGCCGCGGGTCGGTTTCGGCCGGCATCAGCCCGAGCACGATTCCTGGCGCTTCGACAGCGCCCGCCAGATCGCCGCGGGCGAGGCCGACGCCGCCCTGTGGCTCGCCTCGCTTCCCGCCCCGCGCCCCGCTTGGCTCGGCAGCCTGCCGACGATCGCCATCGTCGGCGAGGGCTCCCAGGAGGCCGCGGGCGAGACGGCGGAGGTCGTCATCACCGTGGGCGTCCCCGGCCAGAGCGTCGGCGGCGCACTCTGGAACGACCGGCGCGGCGTCATCGCCTATGCCGAGGCCAGCGATCCCGCGAAGACGCCGGCTGAAACGGAGACTGCGGCCGGCGTGCTCACCCGCATCCGCGACCGCCTCATCGAGAAGGGTGTCTCATGCTGACCCGTATCCACGGTGGACGGGTGGTCGATCCCACAGCCGGGCGCGACGCCGTCGGCGACGTCTGGATCGAGGATGGCCGCGTCGTCGCCCCGAGCGAGCGCGCCCCCGATCAAACCATCGACGCCACGGGCTGCGTGGTGATGGCCGGCGGCGTCGAGGTCCACTCGCACATCGCCGGCGGCAACGTGGTGATGAGCCGCCTGCTGCTGCCCGACCTCTACGTCAGCGAATCCGCGCCTAACGGCCATCCCTTCGCCCATGCCGGCGGCTCGGGAAGCTGGATCGGCGCCAATTACGCGCGGATGGGCTACACCACGGCGGTCGAGCCGGCGCTGCCGCCCTCGAACGCGCTGGCGACCCATCTCGAACTCGCCGACATCCCGCTGCTCGACCGCGGCGGTCTCGCGGTGCTCGGCAACGACGATCACCTGCTCCAGCTCCTGCGCGACGGCGAGGGCAAGCAGGCTGTGCGCGATCTCGTGCAGCAGACCCTGGCCCATTCGCGGGGTCTGGGCGTCAAGTGCATCAACGCGGGCGGCGCCTCGGCCTTCAAGGACGGCGTCTTGAAGCTCAGCCTCGACGACGAGATCCCCTGCTACGGGCTCTCGACGCGCAAGATAATGTCGGCCCTGCTCGACGCGGTCGAGGAGATCGGCGTGCCGCACCCGCTGCACGTCCACTGCAACAATCTCGGCCTGCCCGGCGCCGACGACTCGCTCATCGCGACGCTGGAGGCGGCCGAAGGCCGGCGCATCCACTTCGCCCACGCCCAGTTCTACGCCTACGGCGTGGTTGATCCCGAGAATCCGATGACCGGCGGCTTCCGCTCGGCGGCCGAGCGGATCAACGCGGCGATGGAGGCGCACCCCAACGCGACCTACGACGTGGGTCAGGTGGTGTTCGGCCAGACGGTGACGATCTCGCTCGACATCCTGCGCCAGTTCGGCGGCCGCAAGGGCGCCAAGCCGAAGAAGTGGGTGATCTCGGCGGGTGATGCCGAGGGCGGCGGCGTAGTGCCGTTCCTCTATCGGCCGCGCGGTCCGGTCTCGTCGCTGCAATGGGCGATCGGCCTGGAGCTGATGCTGCTCTCGAGCAACCCCGAGCGCACCATCCTGACGACCGACCACCCCAATGGCGGCGTCTTCACCGAATACCCGCGCATCATCCACCTGCTGATGGATGCCGAAGAGCGCGCGAAAGAGATCGCGACGCTGCCGGCGATCGTCGGCGAACGCTCCGGCCTGCCGAAGATCGAGCGCGAGTACAGCTTCAGCGAAATCGCGCAGCTCACCCGCTCGGGTCCGGCCAAGCTCCTCGGCCTGACCGATCGCGGCCACCTGCGCGAGGGCGCCAAGGCCGACGTCGCGATCTACCGCGACGATCGGGATCGCACGGCGATGTTCTCCCGCGCCAAGCTGGTGCTGAAGGACGGCCAGCCCATCGTCGAGGATGGCGAGGTCGTCGCTTGGTTCTCGGGCAAGACGCTCAGCCTCGACGTCGAGGCCGATGCGGGCATGGAAAAGCGCGCCGAGAGCTACCTGCAGGATCGCTTCGGCGCTGGGCTCGACACCTTCGCGGTGCCGGACGCCGCCTTCCCGGAGAATACCGGGACGTTCGAAGACGTGGCGTGCCGGGCGTGATGTCGAGGGTGATGGAATCGAATCGATGAGCGACTTCACCCTCAACGGCATCAAGGTCGAGGACACCTTCGCCGAAGCCTTCGACGTCGCGGGCACCGCGATCATCGTCACCAACGACACGCCGAAATGGGCGATGATCGCGGCGACGGTGATGACGGGCTTCGCCACCTCGGTGATCGGCTGCGGTGCCGAGGCCGGTATCGATGCCGAGCTCTCCCCCGACGAGACGCCGGACGGACGCCCGGGCGTGCGCATCCTGCTGTTCGGCTTCGAGCCGAACGGGCTGAAGGACCAGCTCCTCAAGCGCGTCGGCCAGTGCATCCTCACCTGCCCCGGCACCGCCTGCTTTGCCGGCGTCGAAGGCCCGACCAAGATCAAGCTCGGCGGCGCGATCCGCTATTTCGGCGACGGCTTCGCGGTCGCCAAGCGCCTGCCCGACCATGAGGGCAAGATGCGCCGCTACTGGCGCATTCCCGTCATGGACGGCGAGTTCCTATGCGAGGATTCGGTGCGCGCGGTCGATGGCGCGGTCGGCGGCGGCAACCTGCTGTTCCTCGGCCGCAAGCATGCGGACACGCTCATCGTCGCCGAGATCGCGGTCGAGGCGGCGAAAGCCATCCCCGGCGCGATCCTGCCCTTCCCCGGCGGCATCGTCCGCTCCGGCTCGAAGGTCGGCGGGCGCACCAAGGGCATGATGGCCTCGACCAACGACGCCTATTGCCCGACGCTGAAGGGCCGAGCCGGCTCGGCGCTGCCGCCCGAATGCGGCGTGGTGCTGGAAATCGTCATCGACGCCCTGACCTCGGCGGCGGTCGCCGAATCGATGCGCGCGGCTTTGCACGCCGCCACCGAGATCGGCGCACAGCACGGCCTCGTCGCGGTCACCGCCGGCAATTACGGCGGCAATCTCGGCCGGCATCATTACCACCTCCGCGACCTGTTGGAGAAACCCGCCGCATGAGCACGCTGAGACTGCGCGGTGATCTGCCGGAGCGGGTCGACCTTCTCAACATCACCCCCCTCGCCCTGAGCGGTCTGTCCGAGGCCGAGGCGGGCAAGCTCGCCATCGGCACGAGCCGCCGCGGCCTGACCCTCGGCGACGTGTTCGAGATCAGCCTCGACGGCTCCGACAGCCTCGTGATCGAGGGCGGCTCGTCCCGGCTCGACCGGGTGGGTGCGGCGCTCTCGCAAGGCTCGATTCGGGTCGAGGGCGATGTCGGCCAGCGCCTCGGCGAAGGCATGGCAGCGGGCACCCTCACCGTGACGCGGGCTCCGCCGGCCCCTATGCCGGCACGGGTGCGACCGGCGGCACGATCACGATTCAAGGCGATGCCGGCGACCACGCGGGCGGCGCCGTCTACGCCGCCAAGGCCGGGCTCGACGGCGCGACGCTCGTGATCAAGGGCGCGGCCGGCGACCATCTCGGCGACCGCATGCGCCGCGGCATGATCCTGGCTGGCTCCGCGGGCGCCTTCGCGGCCTCCCGCATGATCGCGGGCACGATCGTCGTCTCCGGCGCGCTCGGCGACCATCCCGGCTACGGCATGCGCCGTGGCACCCTGATCGCCGGCAGCCACGGCACGCTGCTGCCGACCTTCGTCGAGACTGGCACCCCCGACCTCGTCTTTGTCCGGCTGCTGGCCCAGAGCCTCAAGCATCTCGGCGCGGCGCAGGCCAGCCTTCTCAGCGGCACGCTGCGGCGCTACTCCGGCGATCTCGCGACGCTCGGCAAGGGCGAACTGTTCGTTCCGGCCTGATTTCGTGCCGGCCTGATCCGGCACGATTTTTCCAAAGACCGCCGGCAAGTCGCAGAAAAATGACTTGCCGGCCTGCCGGATTCTCCCACCTTGCCTTGGACCGAGGCGCGGGACACCGATCCGGTCGAGCCGACCGCGCCCCCTCCGAGCCGAGGCCGCGCGCATGTTCCTGCTCCTGTCCGTCTGCCTGATCGCCCAGCCGGCGAAGTGCCACGACGAGCGGATCAACCTGAACTACGACAACCCGAATCCCTTCCTGTGTCTGCGCAACTCGCAGAGCACGCTCGCGGCGTGGCAGGAGGAGCATCCGGACTATCACGTGAAGAGTTGGCGCTGCGCCCCCAGGGCGAGCCTGCCGACGGACCTGTAGGACCAACCTGCGAGCGGACCGGGAAAAGCCGGCAATGCGAGCCGGCTTGAGACCCTGCCCCGGCGGTGACATGGTCCGCGCGCCGCCACTGCGGCGGAGAGGGAGACCATGCGTTCGCTGAGAGTCCGGTTCGCCCTCCTGCTCGGCGGCACGGCGCTGATCGCCCTGCTGGCGGCGACCGGCGTCTTGTGGTCGATCCGGCTGACCGAGAACGTCATCGAACGCACGCTCGCCGCCCAGCACCGGCTGGAGCTTCTGGCGGAACTGTCGGGGCGGCTGGCACAGTACGGCTTTGCCGCCATCGACAGCGTCGGCAATCCGGATGCGCCGCCCGAAGCCCTGTCGGTGACCCGCGACCGGGTCGATCAGGCGCTCAACCATGTCGATGACGCCATCGGCAGCGGCATGGCGACCAGCGCCAACCTTGAGGACCGGATCCAGTACGTCGCTCGCACCCGGCCGCTCGCCAACGTCCGCGCGGCCCGCGCGATGCTCGACCGTCAAGTCACCCTGGTGCGGCGCGAAACCGATCCCGACCTTCGCAAGACAGCGATGCAGGGCGCGCTCAACGCCTTCGGCGCCATGACGGGACCGCCGCTCTCCCTGCTGATCGAGGCGGAGCGGCGCAGCATGACCGCCGGCTCCGAGGCGGCCCGAACCCTTTCGCAGCGGCTCACCGCCGCCGCACTCGCCGCGACGGTGCTGGCACTCGCCTTCGTCGGGGTGCTCTACCGTTCGGTGACGCGGCCGACGCTGGCGCGCATCGAAGAGATCCGCCGGGCAGCCGGGGCCGTCGGCAGCGGCGCGCTCGGGACCCGGCTCTCGGTCGAGACCCGCGACGAACTCGGGCTTCTGGTGGCGAACTTCAACCGCATGGCCGCCCGGCTCGCCCGCCGCGAGGGCCGGCTCGCCGCCGACCGGGCCGCCCTGGAGGACACGGTGGAGGCCCGCACCGCCGACCTGCGCGCGGCCAACGAGCGACTGGAGATGGTGGACCGCTCCCGGCGCCGCTTCTTCGCCGATGTCAGCCACGAGCTGCGCACGCCGCTCACGGTGATCCTGGGCGAGTGCGACCTCGCCCAGCGTTCGGCGGAGCGCGCCGCCGGCCGAACTGTGGATTACGGACCGGTCTTCTCCACCATCCGCAAACGGGCGCAGCGTCTCAAGCGGCGGGTCGAGGATCTGCTTCGCGTGGCCCGCTCGGAATCCGGCCAGATCGAGCTCGACCGGCGCGCCGTGAGCGCCGTCGAGGTGCTGACCGACGCCGTCGACAGCGCCGGCTCGGAGGCCGCCCGGCGCCGGGTCGAGCTGGTGCTGGAACCGGGCGACCACGACATCGAGATCGCCGCCGATCCGGAATGGCTCCGCCAGGTTGTCGAGAGCCTGATCGACAACGCCCTGCGCCACGCCACCGGCCTGACCCGCATCACCGTCTCGCTGAGCGAGCACGACACGCCGCAGGGCCGCCGGGCGCGGGTCACCATCGACGACGACGGCCCCGGCTTCCCCGCGGGCGGGGACGGGCTGTTCGAGCGCTTCCGCCGCGAGGCCCGATCGGGAGAAGCGGGATTCGGCATAGGTTTAGCTCTGGCGCGATGGGTCGTTGAGCGCCATGATGGCGCGATCAGCCTCGGCAAAGCCGAACATGGCGGCGGTGCCCGGGTGGTCATCGACCTGCCCTCGCTCGACGATGGCGTCGCGCCGGAATCCTACGGGGCAGGACACGAGAGGATCGGCGCCGCATGACGACGCGCGTATTGATCGTTGAGGATGATATCGACATTCGCGGCATCCTGGCTCGCGGCCTGGAGGCGGAAGGGTTTTCCGTCGGCGTGGCCGGCCGGGTCGAGGACGCGCTGAGTGCCGCCCGCGACGAGGCGCCGGAGGCGGTGGTGCTCGACATCACCCTGCCCGACGGTTCCGGCCACGACGTCTGCCGCAGCTTGCGCGAGGGCGGCTATCCCGGCGCGATCCTCTTCCTGAGCGCCCGCGACGAGGTGCGCGACCGGGCCGAGGGGCTGGCCCTCGGCGCCGACGACTACATCGTCAAGCCGTTCGTGTTCGACGAATTGCTGGCCCGGCTCCAGGTCCATTTGCTGCGGCGGCGCGAGGCGGACACTCCACGCACCGTCTTCACCGCCGGCCGCCTGACCCTCGACGTCAACATCCGCCAGGTCAGCTTCGGTGAGGCCTCCGCGCGCCTCACCCCGCGGGAGGCGGAGCTGCTCGCACTGCTGATGCAGGAGGTGAACCGCCCGATCTCCCGCGGCGAGATCTTCGACCGGCTCTGGGCGAGCCAGGGCGGCCTCTCGCTGAACGTGGTCGATGTCTATGTCGGCTACCTGCGCTCGAAGCTCTCGGATTTCGTGCGGCTGGGCGGCCCGGTGATCGTTACGGTGCGCGGCAAGGGCTTCATGCTCGATCTGCGCGGTCAGGATTTCCGTCACTGACCCCCGCGGCATTTCGCTGCGAGCGCCGTCTCAAACCGGATGGCATCAGGCCGGCGTCTCCCGGTCTTTGCTTGAACGCGCCTTCTTCCGCCGAACCGGCGTCCACCTCGTCGGAAAGCGCTCTCAGACCAAAGTTTAACCCGCGTCTCACGCGAAGTTATGCCGATCCCGGCGCGAACTTAGGAAGAAACGGCAAGCTGGCTCTTGCAGGCGGGACCGGAATTGGCGATATACCTCCGGCGTGCGAAAACGAGTGCGTCGCCAGTATCTTACGATCCTCTTAATTAGTGGGATCGCGCGGTTCCGGCGTTCCATAAAGTCGAGGAGAGACACCATGAAGTGGGCTGCCCCCATCGTTTCCGAGATCTGCGTCGGCATGGAAGTCACGAGCTACGAGTCGGCCGAGATCGACACCTTCAACTAAGGTGATTTGAGCCGGGTTGGGGTTGCAGGCATCAGCGGGTTTTCACCATGCATGTCGTAATCCTGGGCTCGGCTGCGGGCGGCGGCGTTCCTCAATGGAACTGCCGCTGCTCCATCTGCTCCCTGGCCTGGGCGGGCGATTCCCGCGTCAGGCCGCGCACGCAGTCGAGCATCGCAGTCTCTCCTGACGGGGAACGCTGGCTCCTGCTGAACGCCTCCCCCGACATCCGTCAGCAGATCCAGGCCAATCCGCAGATGCATCCGCGCGAGGGCCTGCGCCACTCGCCGATCCACGCGGTGCTGCTGACGAACGGCGACGTCGATCACGTCGCGGGCCTGCTGACCCTGCGTGAGGGCCAGCCCTTCACGCTCTACGCGACACCCGGTATCCTCGCCTCCGTCTCCGACAACCGCGTCTTCGACGTGATGGCCGCCGAGGTGGTGAAGCGCCAGACGATCGCCCTCAACGAGACCTTCGAGCCGGTGCCCGGCCTCTCGGTGACGCTGTTCTCCGTCCCCGGCAAGGTGCCGCTCTGGCTGGAAGACGCCTCGATGGAGATCGGGGCGGAGACCGAAACCACGGTCGGCACGATGATCGAGGCCGGGGGCAAGCGCCTCGCCTACATCCCCGGCTGCGCCCGCGTGACGGAGGATCTGAAAGCCCGCATCGCCGGCGCCGATGCGCTCCTGTTCGACGGCACGGTGCTGGAGGACGACGACATGATCCGCGCCGGCGTCGGCACCAAGACCGGCTGGCGCATGGGCCCATATCCAGATGAACGGCGAGACCGGCTCGATCGCGTCTCTCGCCGATGTCGAGATCGGCCGGCGGGTCTTCGTTCACATCAACAACACCAATCCGGTCCTGATCGAGGATTCGTCCGAGCGCGCGAGCGTCGAGGCGCGCGGCTGGACCGTCGCCCATGACGGCCTGACCCTCGATCTCTGATCGGGCCGAGGTCTTCGGAAGAGCCCGGTCTGGAAATTTAGTGCCGGACTGAATATATTTTGCACGATCCAATCGTGCGTCAGCGGCCCTGCCCCGATCGGTACCGGGCCCCATTTAAAAATAATCCAGGAAACGCGACTCGAAGCTCGGGGGAAACCGAACGCCATGACCGCCCAATTCCCGCCGCCCGTCCCGGACACCGAGCAACGCCTGCTGAGCCACGAGGAGCTTGAGGCGGCGCTCCGCGATATCGGTGCACGGCGCTACCACAACCTCCACCCGTTCCACCGGCTGCTGCATGACGGCAAGCTGTCGAAGGATCAGGTCCGGGCCTGGGCGCTCAACCGCTACTATTATCAGGCGATGATTCCGGTGAAGGATGCGGCGCTCCTGGCCCGCCTGCCGGATGCGCAGCTTCGCCGGATCTGGCGCCAGCGCATCGTCGATCACGACGGCGACCATGAGGGCGACGGCGGCATCGAGCGCTGGCTCAAGCTCGCGGAAGGCGTCGGCTTCACCCGCGACTACGTGCTCTCGACCAAGGGCATCCTGTCGGCGACCCGCTTCTCGGTCGATGCCTATGTCCACTTCGTCTCCGAGCGCAGCCTGCTCGAAGCCATCGCCTCCTCGCTGACCGAGATGTTCTCGCCGACGATCATCTCCGAGCGCGTCGCCGGGATGCTGAAGAACTACGACTTCATCACCAAGGACACGCTGGCCTATTTCGACAAGCGCCTGACCCAGGCTCCGCGCGACGCCGATTTCGCCCTCGATTACGTCAAGCGACACGCCACCACGCCCGAGATGCAGCGGGCGGCGATGGATGCGTTGACGTTCAAGTGCAACGTGCTCTGGACGCAGCTCGACGCGCTCTACTTCGCCTATGTCGCCCCCGGCATGGTGCCGCCGGATGCGTGGCAGCCGGGCGAGGGCCTTGTCGCCGAGACGAACGCCGCCGAGGCCAGCCCCCCCGCCGCGGCCAGCCCCGCCGCGACGACGGCTGAACCTACGGCCTTCTCGGGCAGTGACGTGCCGCGCCTGCCCCGCGGCGTGCGCCTGCGCTTCGACGAGGTCCGCAACAAGCACGTGCTGCTCGCCCCCGAGCGCACCTTCGACCTCGACGACAACGCCGTCGCGGTCCTCAAGCTCGTCGATGGCCGGAACACGGTTTCGCAGATCGCCCAAATTCTGGGCCAGACCTACGACGCCGACCCGGCCATCATCGAAGCCGACATCCTTCCGATGCTGGCTGGCCTCGCGCAAAAAAGGGTTCTGGAGCGATGAATGCACCGACCCCCGCCCCCTCCCCCGTGGACGTCATTCCGGCGCCGGTGGGTCTGCTCGCCGAGCTGACGCACCGCTGCCCGCTGCGCTGCCCATACTGCTCGAACCCGCTGGAGCTCGACCGGCGCTCGGCCGAGCTGGACACGCAGACGTGGCTGCGGGTGCTGACGGAGGCGGCGGGGCTCGGTGTGCTGCACGTCCACCTGTCGGGCGGTGAACCGACCGCCCGACCCGACATCGTCGAGATCACGGCCAAATGCGCCGAACTCGGCCTGTACTCGAACCTGATCACCTCCGGCGTCGGCGGTGCCTTGGCGAAGCTCGACGCGCTCTACGACGTCGGCCTCGACCACGTGCAGCTCTCCGTCCAAGGGGTGGACGCGGCCAACGCGGAAAAGATCGGCGGCCTCAAGAACGCGCAGCCGCAGAAGATGCAGTTCGCGGCCCGGGTCACCGAACTCGGCCTGCCGCTGACGCTGAACTCGGTGATCCACCGCGGCAATATCCACGAGGTGCCGGGCTTCATCGACCTTGCGGTCAAGCTCGGTGCCAAGCGGCTGGAGGTGGCCCATACCCAGTATTACGGCTGGGCCTATGTGAACCGCGCCGCGCTGATGCCGGATAAGAGCCAGGTCGACGAGTCGATCCGCATCGTCGAGGCCGCGCGCGAGCGCCTCAAGGGCCAGCTCGTCATCGACCTCGTGGTGCCGGACTACTACGCCAAGTACCCGAAGGCCTGCGCCGGCGGCTGGGGCCGCAAGCTGATGAACGTGACACCGCAGGGCAAGGTGCTGCCCTGCCACGCCGCCGAGACCATCCCCGGCCTCGAATTCTGGTACGTCACCGACCATTCGCTCGGCGAGATCTGGACCCAATCCCCGGCCTTTGCCGCCTATCGCGGTACGAGCTGGATGAAGGAGCCCTGCCGCTCCTGCGACCGGCGCGAGAAGGATTGGGGCGGGTGCCGCTGCCAGGCGCTGGCGCTCACGGGCGACGCGGCCAACACCGATCCGGCCTGCTCCCTTTCGCCGCTGCACGCGAAAATGCGGGATCTTGCCAAGGAAGAGGCTGCCGAGACCCCGCCCGATTATATATACCGCAGCATCGGGACGAATGTGCAAAACCCGTTGAGCGAAAAGGCACCCCTTTGAGACGATCCTTTCTGGCGGTCGCCCTCTCGGCCGCCCTCGTGACGACGCCTTCCGCCTGGGCGGCTTCCGACACCAATCCGGCGGCGCCTCAAGAGACGGCGGCCAAAGATCCGGCAACCAAGGGCACCGCACCGGACGCCAGCGACCTGCTGTTCGAGCAGCCGCAGATGAAGAACACCGCGCCCGGCAGCACCCTGACCTACGATTACGCGCGCCGCAGCGGCATCGAGCGCGGACCCTACGGACCGCCGCTCAGCGACGCGATCAAGCTCACGGTCGAGCCCGGCAAGAGCGCCGAGAGCCGCGACATCCGCGTGCAGATGTTCTCCGGCGGCAACCGCCTCCCGGCCGGCCCCTTCACCGACATGCCCGGCAACCCCGTGCTGAGCCTGTTCCTCGAGAACCACCTGAAGGGTCTCGCCAGCCTGCTGGAAGCCAACCCGCGCTACATCAAGAACGCGATCCGAAAAGGTCTGCGCGAGAAGGCGACGGTGACGCCGATGCAGGTCTCGTTCAAGGGCCGGACCGTCGAGGGCTGGCGCGTCGAGATGAAGCCGTTCGCGGGCGATCCTCAGTCGGAGCGGATGCGCGGCTTCGAAACCATCACCTACACCTTCGTCGTCGCGCCCGACGTGCCGGGAGAGATCGTCTCGATCCAGGCCCGTGCGCTGAAGCCGGATGGCGGCGAACTCCTCGAAGAGAGGCTCGATTATGACCAGAAGGATTCCTGAGGCGTTCGCCGCCGCGCTGCTCGCGGCTGCGATGCTCGCCGCGCCCGCCCGTGCCGACGACAACGACTATCCGACGGATGTGCGAGCCGATTACGTATTCGGCTGCATGGCCGCCAACGGGCAGACCCGCGAGGCGCTGGAGAAATGCTCCTGCTCCCTCGACGCGCTGGCGTCGATCCTGCCCTATGACCGCTACGTCCAGGCCTCGACCATCCTGTCGATGCGCCAGGGCATCGGCCAGCGCACCGCCGCCTTCAAGTCGACCAAGATGTTCGACGACAAGGTGGCCGAGCTGCGGCGCGCCCAGGCCGAGGCGGAGATCCGCTGCTATCGCGGCGCCTCCTGAGGACGGGCCGCGGCGGGGCGGGACGGAATGGATCTGGCGCAACCCCGCCGGAGGGGCTAGGCCGGCAAACTCGGCCCCTCACCCTCGAGACGCGATGCCGCCCGACGACTCTACTCCGCCGACGCGCCTGAATACCCTGCTGCCCGACCTCGGCCGGCGCACGCTGGTGATGGGCATCCTCAACGTCACGCCGGACTCGTTCTCGGACGGTGGCCGGTTCGAGGGTGTCGATGCCGCGCGGGCGCAAGCCGCCGCGCTGACGGAGGCCGGCGCCCACATCCTCGATATCGGCGGGGAATCGACCCGGCCGGGCCACACGCCCGTCCCGGCCGCCGAAGAGCAGGCCCGCGTCGTGCCCGTGATCGAGGCCGTGGCACCGGGCCTGTCCGTCCCGATCTCGATCGACACCTACAAGGCCTCGACGGCGGAGGCCGCGCTGAAGGCCGGTGCCACCCTCGTCAACGACGTCTGGGGGCTGCAGCGCGAGCCGGACATCGCCCGCGTCGCGGCCGATCACGGCGCGCCGGTCATCGTCATGCACAACCGCGAGACGATCGACGCCTCGCTCGACATCATCGCCGACATGCTGCGCTTCTTCGAGCGCTCCCTCGACATCGCTCGCCGCGCCGGCATTCGCGACGGCGACATCGTGCTCGATCCCGGCATCGGCTTCGGCAAGAGCTGGCAACAGCATCTCGAAGCTCTGCGCCGCCTGTCCGAAATCCGGGCGCTGGGCTTTCCCCTCCTCGTCGGTGTCTCGCGGAAAAGCCTGCTCGGGCGCCTGCACGACCGCGAGACGGCGCCGCAGGACCGGCTCATCGGCTCGCTCGCCGCGCACGTGCTTGCCGGCTCGCTCGGGGCCGACATCGTGCGCGTCCACGACGTGGCGCCGCATGTCGAGGCGCTGCGGGTGCTCGACGCGGTGATGCGCCCGGAGGGGGCGCGTGGGACGATCCATGGCTGACCGCATCCTCGTCCACCGCCTCGCGGTCTTCGCCCGTCACGGCGTGCTGCCGGAAGAGGAGCGGCTCGGCCAGCGCTTCTACATCTCGCTGGAATGCCGGCTCGACCTCGCGCCGGCCGGGCGCAGCGACGACGTGGCCGCGACCGTGAGCTACGCGGATCTCGCCGAGATCGCACTGGACATCGCCACCAACCGGCGCTTCGCCCTGATCGAGGCCCTGGCCGAAGCGATCGCCGAGACCTGCCTCGCGCGGTTTCTCCGGATCGAGACGATCGCGGTGCGGATCGACAAGCCGAGCGCGCCGATCCCGGCCGTGCTCGACTACGCGGCCATCGAGATCGTGCGGGGCCGTTCCGACAGAGCCGCGACCACGGAGACGAGATGACGCGCGCCTATCTCGGGCTCGGCAGCAATATCGGCGACAAGGCCGCGATGCTGGCCGGGGCCGTCGAGCACCTTGCCGCAACGCCCGGCATCCGGGTCGTGGCGCGCTCCGCCGATTACCGCACGCCGCCCTGGGGCGACACCGATCAGGACTGGTTCCTCAACGCAGCGGTCGCCATCGATACCGAGCTGACACCGCACGGGTTGCTGGAGGTCTGCCTGTCAATCGAGGCGGCGCTCGGGCGCGTCCGCGAGCGCCGCTGGGGGCCGCGCGTCATCGACATCGACGTGCTGGCCTATGAGGGGGCGCAGGTTTCCGACGAACGCCTCGTGCTGCCGCACCGCTTCGTGCGCGAGCGCGCCTTCGTGCTGGTGCCGCTGGCCGAGATCGCCCCCGACCTCGTCATCGGTGGCGAGACGGTCACGGAGGCTCTGGCCAAGCTCGATCGGTCGGGAATCGAGCGGCTGGAATGACAAAAGGCCCGAACCGGGGTTCGGGCCTTTCGAAGCGCATTCGGACGAAGTGGTGGCCGGTTCGTCGAAAGAATGCGCGTTCAATGATAGACTTCTGATCGGGGATCACTCGTCCGCGGCATCGAGAGGCTTGGTGTCCTCCTCCGCCAGCAGCGGCACCTCGTATTCGCGCAACACCGCCTCGATGTCGGCCTTGCGCTTGCGCAGGACGGTGTTGAGGCTGCGCTTCCAGTCGTTCTCGTTGTGGCGAACGCCCATCGAGACACGGAAGGTCAGCGGCGGCCGTCCCGGCTCGTGGAGGAGCGGCACGACATCCATCGGCACGCCGCTCTGCTTGGCCAGCCAGCCCGCAGCCGGCCCCCAGAGGATCGCCACGTCGATCTTCTTCTCGGCAAGATCCGCGATCACTTCCGCCGCGACCGTCTGATGCTTGCGCTCGGCCCCGAAGGCGTAGGGCGCATAGGCGTGGATCCGCTCGCCGACGAGCTTTAGCTCGCTCAGGCGGTTGGAAGGCGGCGTCCCGGCGATGATGCCGATCTGCTTGTCCTTCAGCCGCGGGTCGTCGAGGCGCTTGAGGTCCGCCAACTCGCCCTTGCGCGCGACCAGGACATAGGCCGAGCGGTAATACGGGTTGGTCGCCTGGACGATGTCGCCGCCCGACGTGCCGATGATCAGGTCGCACAGGCCGGTCCCGAGGGTGTTGCGGACGAATCCGGGTCCCTGGGTCAACCAGTAATAGCGCAGCTTGACCTTCAGCTCGTCGGCGACGATCTGCGCGATCTTGTTCTCGAAACCGCCGCCCTTGCGCTCGGAGAACGGCATGTTGCCGGGATCGCTGCAGACACGCAGGACATCCTGCGTGACGAGATCCGGCAGGTGCTGCGCATGAGCGGGCCGCGCCCCTGCCGAGAGCAGGAGCGCGGCGACCGCGACCGAAACGGGTGCGCTTGAGCGGGTCATCAGCCGCCCAGGCACTCCTTCTCAACGGTCTTGGCGCTTTCGGGCTTGTCTTCCTTCTCGCCCGGACGGGCCCGGCCCCAGGCACCGGCGGCGCGAGCGCGCAGGTACACGTAGAGGTCGTTGGCGTAGCACATCACGTTCTTATTATCGCCGAAGGCGGGCATCACCTGGTTGGCGGTGTTGCTGATCTCCTGCTTGCCGCCGGCGAGGATGCCGTAGAACTCCTCGTAGGAGAGGCGCTTCAGCGAGTCCTTGAGGGCGGGCGCGTAGGTCGAGCCCATGCCGTCCGGGCCGTGGCAGACGTGGCACTCGGCGTGATAGCGGCGATAGCCGGAATAGGTGAACCAATCGACCTTCTTGCCGTCGTTGGTGATGTGGAAGGTCGGGTGACCGTCCTTATCGAAGTACTTGCCGTCCTCTTCCTTCGCCGCTGTGGCGGCCTTGAGCACCGGCTCGTCGATTTCTTTCGCGTTCGGATCGAGCTTGTTGGCGAGTTCGGGCTTGGCGTCCTGGGCGAAGGCAACGGTGGCGGCGGGAACCGCTCCGAGCAAGGCTGCACCGACGAGACCAAGAAGAGCGGTTCTTTTCATCGAAGACAACGACGTTTCTCCCGAGACCATCATGTTGCACCGCAACGTAATCTGTGCGGCTACCAAGCAGGCCCTACAGCATAATCATAAAATCATAAAGATGCCGGCGCGATTTCCCGCGCCGGCATCCTTTAGGCTCTATGTCGCAAGCGACTTAGTTGTTCGGCAGCGAGAAGACCGTGAGCTGGCCACCGAGGTTGGTGTAGCTCGACAGGGCCGCATAGCCACCCACCGCGCCGAGGCCGGCGTTCGGGTCGGTCAGGCCAGCCGCGAGGCCGATGCCGGCCCAGCCACCAACGCCCGAGAGGACGGCGACGTGCTGCTTGCCCTTGTGCTCGTAGGTCATCACGTTGCCGATGATGCCCGACGGGGTCTTGAACTTGTACAGTTCCTTACCCGTCTTCGAGTCGACGGCCTTCAGGAAGCCTTCGAGCGTGCCGTAGAACACCACGTCACCGGCAGTGGCGAGCGCGCCGCCCCAAGCCGAGAACTGCTCGGGGTTGGACCACTTGATCTTACCCTGGAGGTTGTCCCAGGCGATGAAGTTGCCCATGCCGCCATGCGAGCCCGGAGCCGGGTACATGGAGAGGGTCGCACCGACGTAGGGCTGGCCCGGGGTGTAGGTCACCCGGAACGGCTCGTAGTCCATGCAGACGTGGTTGGTGGGGACGTAGAACAGGCCGGTCTTGGGCGAGAAGGCCGCCGGCTGCTGGTCCTTGGTGCCGAGAGCCGCCGGGCAGATGCCCTTCGAGTTCACGTCTTCACCGTTCTGCTCGGTCGAGTACTTCGACACGACCAGCGGACGGCCGTAGGTCTTGGAACCCTTGTCCAGGTCGACCTTGGTGGCCCAGTTCACGACCGGATCGAACTTCTCGGCGACGAGCACTTCACCGGTGGCGCGGTCGAGCGTGTAGCCGAAGCCGTTACGATCGAAGTGCGTCAGCAGCGGACGGTCCTTGCCGTCGAACTTCTGATCCGTGAGGATCATCTCGTTGATGCCGTCGAAGTCCCACTCGTCGTGGGGGGTCATCTGGTAGACCCACTTGGCCATGCCGGTGTCGGGGTTACGCGCCCAAATGGTCATCGACCACTTGTTGTCGCCCGGACGCTGCTTGGGGTTCCAGGTGGAGGGGTTGCCCGAGCCGTAGTACATCAGGTCGAGCTTGGGATCGTAGGAGAACCAGCCCCAGGTGCAGCCGCCGCCGGTCTTCCACTGATCGCCTTCCCAGGTCTTCAGCGAGGAGTCCTTGCCAATCGGCTTGCCGAGCGAGGTGGTCTTCTCGGGGTCGACGATCAGCTGATCGTCCGGGCCGATCGAGTAGCCGCGCCACACCTTCTTGCCGGACTTCAGGTCGTAGGCGGTAACGTGGCACTGCACGCCGAACTCGCCGCCGGAGATGCCGACGATGACCTTGTCCTTCACCGGGAGAACGGTGGCGGTGTTGGTCTCACCCTTGGACGGGTCGCCGTTCTTGACCGACCAGTTCACCTTGCCGGACTTGGCGTCGAGCGAGACGAGCGTGGTGTCGGCCTGGTGCAGGAGGATCGCGCCGTCGGCATAGGCCAGACCACGGTTGACCGTGTCACAGCACATGACCGGGATCACGGACGGATCCTGCTTCGGCTCGTACTTCCACACGATCTTGGCGCCCTGGTCGAGGTCCAGCGCGTAGACGATGTTCGGGAAGGGGGTGTGGACGTACATGATGTTGCCGACGACGAGCGGGGAGCCCTCGTGGCCGCGCAGCACGCCGGTCGAGAAGGTCCAGGCAACCTGGAGGTTCTTGACGTTGCTGGCGTTGATCTGGTCGAGCTTGGAATAGCGGGTGTTGGCGTAATCGACCGTCTGGAGCACCTGCTCCGCCGGGTTGGCGACGCCCTTCAGAACGCTTTCGTTGGCGAGGGCCGGGCTTGCAGCCGCGAGACCCGCACCGAGTGCGAGGAGATGTACCGCTCTCATGGATTCCTCCGACAAGTCTTATCCGCCGCTGGATAGCAGCCCGCTACCCACCGTTGATTGACCTGCTGTTTGCGACAGGGATGATATTCGCTCCGGCAGCTCGCGCCTGCCGCACAGAAATTAGGATTATTCCATAGTTCCCGGCGACTTACCCGGCTGGGTCCGCATCCCTTAGCGGCTCCCCGAAACCGAAGCTTGAACGAACTCTAAGAAAATTTCGGGCGCCGTCAACTCGCTTTCGCGCGTCGAATGTCGCACTCACAGGGCCCTTTATCAGGAAACTTGCCTGCTAAATTCAGCATTTTGCGTTGCACAATTTGATGGGCGGCGCACACTTCTCAAGTTTGTTTTGACGAGCTTCAGTGCTCTACCATGGATACGAATGCGCCACTCGCATGGGATGATCAAATTTTCCCATCGCCCATGCGTCCGTGGCACTTTAATTCCTGCCATCGGGGCCGGGGAGGCCCGCTGGCGATGCCGCACTGCAAACAATCCGAGCCGCCGAACGACGCGATGATGGGGTCGTCAAGCTGCTCGATCCGCCCCGTGGCGGCCGGGAAATTTTTGCAATGAACCGCTCCGTTTATCCTTAAGGAACGGCAGACGTCCCCAACGGGACAGCGCGGAGCGGGCTGCGACCGCCTCCGATGCGCATTCGGCGCGCCTGCGGCTTTGGCAGGGCGCGATTCTCTCGGGCGTGATTCTACTGAGCGACGATGCCGGGAAAGCGGGCGGCAAGGCCCTGGCGGGTCGCGTCGGCCCAGGCCCGGTCCCGCTCGCAGCGCGGCCGGTCGAGGGGCAGATCCGCTAGCAGCCGGGCGGGCCGGGGCGAGACCAGCAGCAGACGGTCGGCGATCTCGATGGCCTCGGCGACGTTGTGCGTCACCATCAGCGCGCTCGTGCCGGAATCGGCCACCGCCTCGACCACCAGTGCTCGCAGGGACGCGGCCGCCGCATCGTCGAGGGAGACGAAGGGCTCGTCGAGAACGAGGATGCGCGGCTCCAGCGCCAGCGCCCGGGCCAAGGCGACCCGGCGCTGCATCCCCAGCGACAGCGCTCCGGGATAATGTGCGCGCCACGATGCGAGCCCAAGCGACGCGAACAGGCCGTCGAGGTCGCGCGCCCTTCGCTCGCGCGGCAGGCCGAGCCGCACGTTCTGCTCGATGGTGCGCCAGGGCAGCAGGCGCGGATCCTGAAACACCATCGCGATGCCGGCCTCGGAGGGCTCGGGCGTCACGCTGCCCTCGAAGTCGCGGTCGAGGCCGAGGAGGATGCGCAGCGTCGTGGTCTTGCCCGCGCCCGAAGGCCCGATCAGGCAGGTGATCTCGCCGGCATGGAGTTCGAAGGCGAGGCCGCGCACCGCCTCGACAGCCTCGGTGCCGGCCTTGCGGCCACGCTTGCGATAGACCTTGCGGTCCACGCGCACCGTCAGCAGCGGCGCCGTCTCGGCGCCGGGTTCAGCGCCAGCGGCGGACATGGGCGTCGAGGGGCTGGAGGAGGAGGGAATCGAGGGCGAGCATCACGCTCATGAAGACGAGGCTGTAGCCGATCACCGCGGTGACGTCGAAGAGCGTGAAGTAATAGTTGATGGCAAAGCCGACCCCGTTGGGACGGCCCAACAGTTCCACCACCAGCACGATCTTCCAGGCGAGCGAGATGCCGGAGCGCGCCGCCGCCACCATGAAGGGCTGGAGCTGCGGCAGCAGCACGTGGGCGATCCAGGTCCGCCGGTCGAAGCGGTAGGTCGTCGCCATCTCCTCAAGCCCCGGATCGAGGCCGCGGGCGCCCTCACGCATGATGACGGCGACGTTGGGCAGCTTGTTGAGCGCCACCGCGACGATGGCCGCGGTCTCGGTCAGCCCGAGCCAGACATAGGCCAGCACCGTGATGACAAGAGCCGGCGTGTTGAGGACGACGAGAAGCGGTGTGTCGAGCAGCCGGTCGGCGAGGCGCGAGCGGCCAAGCGCGATGCCGAGCAGCACGCCGAGGCTCATGGCGATCACGAAGGAGACTGCGACCCGGGCGAGCGTGACGCCGACATTGAAGAACAGGCTGCCGCTCTGCGCCTCGCGCAGGATGAAGGCGAACACCGCGCTCGGCGCCGGTAGGGTCCGCGTATCGGCATAGGCGGAGAGGCCCTGCCAGAGGACGAGGAGGACGGCGAGCGAGAGGAGGCGCGCGAGCAGGGCCATGCGCAGGGTCAGCGGGCCGGAACCGTCATCGTGCCGTCTTCAGCCGTTGCCCGAGGCGTCGAGATAGAGGTCCGGCGGCAGGCTCTTGCCCACGCCGAGGAGTTGCGCGCCCGCAAGCCGGTCCAGGGCCGCGTAGATGCGCTCGCCGTCGGCGCGCTCGGCGGCGATCGGCCGGCGCGGGATTCCAGCGAGGAAATCGCGCTTGAGCGTGGCGAAGGTGGCGTCGTCCTCCGCCGCCATCAGCGGGCGGACCGTCTCCCACAGGGCCGGCTCGTTCGCGAGCGCGTCCTTGGCGGCGGCCGAGGCACGGGCGAAGCCGCGCACCACCTCGCCCCGGTCGGCCACGGTGTGGCCCTCGTAGAGATAGCCGATCAGCGAGACCGCACCCTTGGCGCCGAAGGCCCGCATCACGTCGTCGGCCGAGATCAGCCGCTTGAAGCCCTTGGCTTCGAGACGGGCGCAGAACTGCCAGTAGAGCAGAGCCGCGTCGAGTTCGCCGGTCTCGAGCTTCTGCGCCAGCAGCGGTGGCGCGCCGTAGGCGATCTGCGCGACGTTCTCGAGCTCGAGCCCGGCCGTCTCGCGCGCCTGGGCCCTCAACAGGATCCAGTTCTTGTCGAGCGCGCCGCCCGCCACCCCGAGCCGCTTGCCCGCGAGCCCCTTCAGATCCGTGATCGGGCTTCCGGCGGGCACCATCAGCGCGCCTTCGGTGGTGGAATAGGGCGAGAAGCGCACGCCCCGCCCCTCGTTGCCGAGGCGGGCGGCGAAGATCAGGTCGCCGACGATGGCATCGACCTGACCGCCGAGGAAGGCGATGCGGGCGGCATCGTTGCCGGCCAGCTTGACGATATCGAGGGTGAAGCCGTTGGCCGTATCAAAGCCCCGCGCCTTGATGACCGCGGCCTCCCAGGAGGCGGTGCCGAAGGGCAGAACGCCGAGCCGGAACGTCTCGCCCGCCGCCTGCGCGCGGCGCGCCATCGGCAGCGTCGCGGCCAGCGACAAAGCCGCCGTCGCGAGCATTCCGCGCCGTGACAGCATGGGCGTCCTCATGAATTATCGGTCAGGCCGTTCCGTCTCCGGCGGAGGCGGACGGTTTCTGTTGAATTTTTTAATAGGGACTCGCCTCCGCCCCGTCCACAGCCGGTCCCGGCGTTTCCGCTGCGACATGCGAGCCTCCGCGTAGGGGCGCGAGCCCCGCCGATCCCGGCTTGCGCCGCCGCCCGTCCCGACGCAGGTTTTCACCGTATTCGATGGGAGGGTGACAATGACGCAAGCACGCGAGGGCGTCCTCGACGACGCGACGGTGGAGCGGCGGCTGAAGGAAGAGTTGCCGCACTGGCGGCTGGAGGACGGCTGGATCCGGCGCACCTACAAGACCGCCTCATGGAAGAGCACGCTGATGGTCATCAATACGGTGGGCCATCTGGCCGAGGCCGCGTGGCACCATCCCGACCTCACCGCATCTTACGCCTGGGTCGAGGTCCGGCTGATGAACCACGCCGCCAAGGGCATCACCGAGAAGGACTTTTCGCTGGCAAAGAAGATTGAAGAGGTCGTGGGCTGGCAGCCGGGCGCGGAGGGCGGCGCCCTCGAAGGAACGCCGACCGATCCGCGCTTCGCCTACATCAAGTACGACAAGTGAGGCGGGCTCAGGCGACGCCGTGCTGCCGGAACCAGTCCTGCAGCCGCTTCCAGCCGTCCTGTGCCGGCTCCGCGCGGTAGCTCGGACGATAATCGGCATGGAAGGCGTGCCCCGCCTCCGGATAGACGACGAAATCGCAGGTCTTTCCGGCGACCCGGCAGGCCTCCTTCATCCGGTCGATCGTGGCGACCGGAATGCCCTGATCGGCCCCGCCATAGAGGCCGAGAACCGGCGCCTTGAGGTCGGCGGCGACATCGACGGGGTTCTTCGGCATCAGCGCCGAGCTGTCGCCGACGAGCCGCCCGTACCAGGCGACGCCCGCCTTCACCGCCGGATTGTGCGCGGCGTAGAGCCAGGTGATGCGCCCGCCCCAGCAGAAGCCGGTGATCCCGAGGCGGGCCGTGTCGGCCTTGCCCGTGCCCTTGGCGAAGGCGACCGCCGCGTCGAGGTCGCTCATCACCTGCGCGTCGGGTACCTTGGAGACGACCTCGCTCACGATCTGCTGGATGTTGGTCAACGTCGAGACGTCGCCCTGCCGGGCATAGAGTTCGGGCGCCAGGGCGAAGTAGCCGAGCTTGGCCAGACGGCGGCACACATCCTTGATGTGCTCATGCACGCCGAAGATTTCCTGCACGACCAGGATCGTCGGAAAGGGGCCACCCTCGGCGGGCATGGCCCGGTAGGCCGGGATCTCGCCGTCCTGCGTCGGAATCTTCACCTCGCCGGCGATCAGGCCGTTCGTGTCCGTGGTGATGGTGGTCTGGGCCGCGACGGGCTGCACGGCGAGCGCGAAGCCTGTGGCGAGACTCGTGGCGATCACGGTGCGCCGTGAGAGGGTCGTCTGAGCCGCGAGGCTCCGCAGGTCGGCATCGAACGCGGTCATGCGTGCCTCTCGGGTATGGATGCGTCGAACGGGCAGTCGCCCGACGGCAGAGTTAGGGCATCGCCCCGAAAGGGGGATGCCGGCTTTTGGAAAAGCAGGATGCGTCGGCCGAAGCCCGCGCCGGTCGGCGAACTGCGACGGGCGCGCACAGCCTCGCGCCGCCCGTGCGGTGGCCCAACGCCCGAAAGAGCCAGCCGCGGTCCCGGACAAGGCCTCCAGCGGTTTCACGCTCCCCTCGGGATCAGGCCGCGGGTCAGGCCGGTTGCTCCGCCACCGGCCTCCTGAGACTCGCCATGACGCCAAGGCAAGACGAACGGGACAGCCCCGCCCCACGGACGACCTATTCGCCGCCTCAGCCGGAAGGGCTGGCGCCCGCTCTCCTGCGCAACATCCGGACGCTGCAGGAGCGCCGAAGCGCCGCCGAACGCGAGGCCTCCCTGCAGGATCGCATCGCCGAGGCGATCACGCGGTTCACGGGCAGCATGGCGTTCGTCGCCCTGCACGTCGTGCTGTTCGGCTTCTGGACCCTGGTGAATTCGGGCCTGCTGCCGATCCTGCCGAAATGGGACGCGTCCTTCGTGATCCTCGGGACCGCGGCTTCGGTCGAGGCGATCTTCCTCTCGACCTTCGTACTGATCAGCCAGAACCGCATGGCCGCGGCGGCCGACAAGCGGGCCGATCTCGACCTCCACATCAGCCTTCTGGCCGAGCACGAGGTGACGAAGCTCGTCGCAATGGTGTCGGCGATCACGGAGCGGATGGGCATCAAGACGGTCGCCGATCCAGAAGTCGGCGAACTCAGCCAGGATGTGGCCCCCGACGCCGTCCTCGACGAGATCGAGCGGAACGACCGCGCCTGACGCCCCGGCCGCCCCAAAAGAAAATGGCCGGGCGAACCCGGCCATTTTCCGTTCTACCGATCGAAGGAGATTACTTCCCGCCCATCGCGTCGGCCTTCTGGATCAGCGCCTCGGCCATGCGGATCGAGGCGATGTCGATGAGACGGCCGTCGAGCGAGACGGCGCCGCGGCCGGCCTTGGCGGCCTCTTCCATGGCTTCCAGGATGCGGCGGGCCTTGGTGACCTCGGCCTCGGAGGGGGTGAACACCTCGTTGGCCAGATCGATCTGCGAGGGGTGGATCGCCCACTTGCCCTCGAAGCCGAGCGCGGCGCAGCGGCGAGCGGCCGAGGTGTAGCCGTCCGGATCGGAGAAGTCGCCGAAGGGACCGTCGATCGGGCGCAGGCCGTAGGCGCGGCAGGCGACCAGCATCCGGTTCTGGGCGAACAGCCACGGATCCTGCCAGTGGGTCTGGCGGTTGCCGGCCTCGTCCTTGTCGGTGAGCACGCTGTAATCGGCGTTGACGCCGCCGATCACGGTGGAGCGGGCGCGGGTGGAGGCGGCGTAGTCGGCGACACCGAAGGACATCGCCTCGAGGCGCTTGGACGAAGTCGCGATCGCCTCGACATTGGCCATGCCGAGCGCGGTTTCGATGAGCACCTCGAAGCCGATCTTCTTCTCGCGCTTCTTGGCCTGCTCGATCTGCGTCGTCAGCACGTCGATGGCGTAGACGTCGGCCGGCACGCCGACCTTGGGGATCAGGATCATGTCGAGGCGCGGGCAGGCCTCCACGATGTCCACCACGTCGCGGTACATGTAGTGGGTGTCGAGACCGTTGATGCGGATCATCATGGTCTTGTTGCCCCAATCCAGGTCGTTGAGGGCCTGGATGATGTTCTTGCGGGCCTGCTCCTTGTCGTCGGGCGCGACCGCGTCCTCGAGGTCGAGGAAGATCACGTCGGCCTTCGACGCAGCCGACTTCTCCATGAAGGTCGGGTTGGAGCCGGGAACCGCGAGTTCCGAGCGGTGCAGGCGCGGGGTGGCCTGTTGGATCAGGGTGAAGCTCATCGGAAATCCTCCGTTCTGTGAGACCGTCTTGTCGTGCGCGCGGTCACGCGTGGGAGTCGCGTGCCGCACTTGAAAAGCATCGTCCTTTTCCGAAAGCCGGCGGCCACCTTTCGGGACGATGTTCTATCTCGCGCGCCCGGGCCGGCCGTCCAGCCGGGCCCGGAACACGTCGCCGAGATTGTATGCATTATCCAGTCGCGCCGAAGCCGACGGCGATGCAGTTGATCGACAGCAGCAGCGCGGACTTCACCGCCTCGCGCTTGTCCTCGTCGGTCTCGCTGCGGTAGCGGCGCAGCAGCTCGACCTGCTCGCGGCTGACCTGATTGATGGTCGGCAGCCGCCCGCGCAGGCGTTCGCTGAATTGCGGGAAGCGCTGGGCGAGTTCGCTGTCGCCGGACACCCGCAGCACCATCTCCCGCGTCAGCGCGTATTCCGCCTCGATCATCCCGAAGATGCGCGCGCGGATGCTCGCGTCCTCGACGAGGCCGGCATAGTCGCGGGCGATCTCGAGATCGACCATCAGCAGCGTCTTCTCGACCTCGTCGAGGACGAGGCGGAACACCCGGCAATCCCGGAACAGGCGTCTCAGCAGGGCTTCGCCCGCCTCGCCGCGCACGTCGATGAAGCTCTTCAGCCCCGAGCCGACGCCGTACCAGCCGGTGATGACGTGCCGGTTCTGCGACCACGCGAACACCCAGGGGATCGCGCGCAGATCCGAGAGCGACTTGGCGCCGAAGCGCCGGGCCGGGCGCGAGCCGATATTGAGCAGCGAGATCTCGTCGAGCGGACTCGCCGCCTGGAAGTAATCGACGAGGCCCTCGGCCTGGAGCAGGTTGACGTAGGCCGCCCGCGAGGCGCCCGAGAGCGCTTCCAGCGCGTCGTCGAATTCGGCGCGCGAGCCGTTGCCGTTGCCCTCCGAGAGCAGGGCGTGCTCGAACACCGAGGCGGCCAGCAGCTCCATTTGGTAGGCGGCGGTGCCGCGGTTGGCGTATTTGAACGAGACGACCTCACCCTGCTCGGTGATGCGGAAGCGGCCCTGGATCGAGCCCGGCGGCTGGGCCGCGATGCCGCGATGGGTCGGCACGCCGCCGCGGCTCACCGAACCGCCGCGGCCGTGGAAGAAGGCGATCGGCACGCCGAGATGGTTGCCGAGCGTGGTCAGCCGCACCTGCGCCTTGTAAAGCTCCCAGTTCGAGGCGATGAAGCCGCCGTCCTTGTTGGAATCGGAGTAGCCGATCATCACTTCCTGCACCCCGCCCTGCCAGCGGGTGGAGCGGCGCACCACGGGGATGCCGAGCAGTTCCTTCATGATCGCCGGGGCGGCGCGCAGGTCGTCGATGGTCTCGAACAACGGCACGATCGGCAGCGGGCAGATCTCGGTGCCGGTCGTGTCGAGGAAGATGCCGGCCTCCTTGGCCAGCAGGTAGGCGCCGAGCACGTCGACGGTGGAGCGCGTCATCGACAGGATGAAGGCGCCGAAGGCTTCGCGGTCGAGGGTGTCGCGCATCTCGCCGACCAGGGCGAAGGTGGCGAGCGTCTCGCGCGCGTCGTCGGGCAGACGGTCGGCGAAATCCTCGAACGAGGTTTCGGGCGTGCGCGGCCGGGCCAGCTCGGTGAGCAGCCAATCCTTCCAGGTCGGCGAATCCAGCGCCGGCGGCTCGCGGTCGCCGTTACGCAGCTTCCACAGCGCGTGCAGCGTCTTGGTAGTGCGGGTCGAATTCTCGCGCAGATCGAGCCGCACGGTGGAGAAGCGGAAGATCTCGACCATCCGCCGCACGGGCCGCACGATGTCGGTGGCGAGCGCGCCGCATTTGGCGTCGGCCAGCCCCTTCTCCAGGGTGCGCAGATCGTTGATGAGCCCGTCGGCGCTCGGATAATCCGGCCCGACCGAGCGGGCGCCCTTGTTGCGGGCGATCGTCGCCTCAAGCTTGCGCAGCACGCAGGAGAGGAACTGGCGATAGGCCTCGCCGGGATTGCGGTTGGCGATCGCCCGCGCGTCGCCGGACTCGGCCAGCATATGCGCGAGTTCGCTGCGGAAGGTCTCGGGCACCGGCAGCGAGCGCTCGGTGATCGAGAGCACCCGGCCGAGATGGGTGATGCCGTCGCGGTAGCGGCGGAGCGACGCCAGCGCGTTGCGCTGGAGCGTCTCGCGGGTCACGCTGGCGGTGACGTAGGGGTTGCCGTCGCGGTCGCCGCCGATCCAGCTTCCGAACTGGAAGAACGGCGGCACCTCGAAGGTCTCGTCGGGATAATACTGCGCGAGGCTCTCTTCGAGCGAGAGCAGCATCTCGGGCAGCATCTCGAACAGGGTTTCGTCGAAGAAGTGCAGCCCCCAGGCGACCTCGCGCTCGACGGTGGCCTTCTCCAGATGCAGCTCGCCCGTCATCCAGATCAGCTCGATCTGGTCGCGCAGCTCGTTCATCAGGCCGTTGCGCTCGCGCTCGGTCCAGCGCGGCAGTTCCAGCTCGCGCAGCACGAGGTAGATCCGGCGCAGCTTCTCCAGCACCGTCACGCGCTTGCCCTCGGTGGGATGCGCGGTGATGGTCGGGCGGATGCGCAGGTCCTTGAGCAGCGCGTGGATCTGCTGCGGGCCGATGCCCCGGGCGGAGGCCTCGGCCAGAACCTTGGCGAAGGAGCCATTCAGCGCCTCGCGGCCCTGGTCGCGCTCGACGTGGCGGCGGCGGCGCATAGCCGCGTTCTGCTCGGCGATCGAGACGAGCTGAAACCAGATGCCCTGCACCTGAAGCGCGCGTGCCAGCATCTCCGGCGTGAAGGAGGAGATGTCGGCGCGGCCATGCAGCACGTCCTCCAGCTCGGGATCGTGGCGGCGGGCCACGTCGAGCAGGGCGTGAAACAGGATCTCGAGGGCGTCCTCGGTGGCCGTGCCGGTGATGACCGGCGGCGCGAAGGTCGTGTCGGTCGCGGCTGACGGCCGGGCGTGCAGCGTCTTGGTCATGGGATCCCCCCTGGCGAGGTTCTTTTTCCGGACTCCCGTGGGCAGGCCTGCGGGACGGTGGATCACTCCGATCCACGAGGCCCTTCCTCGCTGGCACGAGGCCGAAGCAAGGAGGGACGGATCGTTCAGGGTTAGGTGAGGCGGTGCCGTTCGCACCACCCCGAAGTCCCCTCCCCGCAAGGACGAGGGGACGGGCGGATCACGCCGCGCGGGCGAGCACGTCGGCCACGGTGCTGCCGAAGGAGCCCGGATCGGGCGCCACGGTCAGGCCGTAGGAGCGCATGATCTCGGCCTTCTCGGCGGCGCTGTCGCCGGTCGCCGAGATGATCGCGCCGGCATGCCCCATGCGGCGGCCCTTGGGGGCGGTGAGGCCCGCCACGAAGCCGATCACGGGCTTGGAAAAGTTCTCCTTGATCCAGGCCGAGGCCTCGGCCTCCTGCGGACCGCCGATCTCACCGATCATCAGCACGGCTTCCGTCTCCGGGTCCTGCTCGAACAGAGCGAGGTGGTCGAGGAAGGAGGAGCCGTTGATCGGATCGCCGCCGATGCCGACGGAGGTCGAGATGCCGATGCCGAGCTCCTTCATCTGCGCGGCGGCCTCGTAGCCCAGCGTGCCGGAGCGGGAGATGACGCCGACCTTGCCGGGCAGGTAGATGTGGCCGGGCATGATGCCGAGCATCGACTTGCCGGGCGAGATGATGCCCGCGCAGTTCGGGCCCACCACCATCGTGCGCTTCTCCTTCGGATAGCGCCGGAGGTAGCGCTTCACCCGCATCATGTCCTGGGCGGGGATGCCGTCGGTGATCGAGCAAACGAGCTTGAGGCCGGCATCGGCCGCCTCCATGATCGCGTCCGCCGCGAAGGGGGGCGCCACGAAGGTGATCGAGGTGGTGGCGCCGGTCGCCTCCACGGCCTCCTTGACGGTGTTGAACACCGGCACGCCGCAATGGGTCTTGCCGCCCTTGCCCGGGGTGACGCCGCCGACGACGTTGGAGCCGTAGGCGATCATCTCCTTGGCGTGGAAGGTGCCCTTGTCGCCCGTGATGCCCTGAACCAGGATCGGGGTCTTCTCGTCGATGAGAATGCTCATGGCGTGATTCCTCCCCCGTTCGTCAGTGCTTGGCGCCGTGGCAGGCTTCGACAGCCTTGCGCGCGGCTTCCGTAAGGGTGTCGGCGGTGATGAGGTCGAGCCCGCTCTCGGCGAGGATCTTCTTGCCTTCATCGACGTTCGTGCCGGCGAGCCGCACGATCAGCGGCACGTCGATCTTCACCTCGCGCGCGGCCTTGACCACGCCCTCCGCGACCCAGTCGCAGCGGTTGATGCCGGCGAAGATGTTGACGAGGATCGCCTTCACGTTGCGGTCCGAAAGGACGAGGCGGAAGGCCGTGGCGACGCGATCCGGGCTGGCGCCGCCGCCCACATCCAGGAAGTTTGCCGGCTCGCCGCCCGCATGCTTGATCATGTCCATGGTCGCCATGGCCAGACCCGCGCCGTTGACGATGCAGCCGATTTCGCCCTCAAGGCCGATATAGCTGAGATTGTGCTCAGCGGCCTGGGCCTCGCGGGGATCGCCCTGGGACGGGTCGTGCATGTCCGCGATGTTGCGGCGGCGGAACAGGGCGTTGTCGTCAAAGGACATCTTGGCGTCGAGCGCCAGAACCCGGTCGTCCTTGGTGACGACGAGCGGGTTGATCTCCAGCATGGTGCCGTCGCAGTCGCGGAACGCCCGGTAGGCGTTCATGATGGTCTTCACCGCGGCCGAGACCTGCTTGATGTTGAGGCCGAGCTGGAACGCGATCTCGCGGGCCTGGAACTGCTGCAGGCCGACGGCCGGCTCGACCACGACTTGGATCAGCGCCTCGGGCTCCTTGGCGGCGATCTCTTCGATATCCATGCCGCCGCGCTGGGAGGCGATGACGCGGACGCGCTCGGCCTTCCGATCGAGGACGTAGCCGAGATAGAGTTCGCGCTCGAACGGGTCGGCGGTCTCGACATAGACGCGCTGCACCGGCTTGCCCTCGGGGCCGGTCTGGAGCGTCACGAGGCGTTTTCCCAGCAGGTCGCGGGCGGCGTCGCGCACTTCGTTATAGGTGCGGCAGAGCTTGATCCCGCCTGCCTTGCCCCGCGCGCCGGCATGGATCTGGGCCTTCACCGCCCAGAACGAGCCGCCGAGCTCGGTCGCCGCGTAGACCGCTTGATCCGGGCTGAAAGCCACGGCGCCCTTCGGGACGGCGACCCCGAAGCTCGCGAGCAGCTCCTTGGCTTGGTACTCGTGAACGTCCATCGAGACCTCCTTCGCGTTTCCGTCGTTTTTGTTGGGCCGACCTTCGCGGAAAAATTACTTTTCGGGAAGCGGGTCAGCTCTCAATTTTTTCTTTTGTAGTGCTTCAGTTTGCTTGCCCGTCAGTGACTTAGAGCCGTATCCAGCCTGATTGCATCAGGCCGGCGCCGCTCGGTCTTTGTTTTGACGCGCATTCTTTCGACGAACCGGTGACCACTTCGTCGGAATGCGCTCGAGCGGGCTTCTCACCTGCGAATCGTCCGGTGCGGGGACGGAGCATAGCAACGCTCGTCCGATCCGCCTCCTCATCCTGAGGTGCCGTAGCGGAGCGGAGGCCTCGAAGGATCCTCCAGCCGGCCGCGCGATCTCTGGACGATCCTTCGAGGCCGCTTCGCGGCACCTCAGGATGAGGAAGAGGGTGGGACGACAGCCATCCGCTCCCCGCCTTTGCGAGGCGGAGCCGCAGCAATGCAAGGCTCGCCCCGTCCGGAACAGTCGCGCTCGGGAATGGCTTCGCGTCCGCTCGCGCCGACGGCGGGCGGCGCGAAGGTCTCAGTTCACCTTGGACTTCACGGTCTCGTAGATCCGCTCGTTGAGCGCGCCCGCCTCGGCCAGCAGGCCTTCCAGCTCCTTCAGCCGCTCCTCGGCGAAGGCGCGGTCGTCGAGGCCCTTGGCGTTGACGTAGACGTTGAGGGCCGCCGAGCGCAGGCCGGCATAGGCCGAGAGCACGGCGACGCCGGCATCCGAAATGACGTTGAGATTGCCCTTCTCGGCGACGATCTCAGCCAGATCGATCACCTCGCGGCAGACGCGGCAGCAGGCGAGCGGCACGTCGGTCGCGGTCTTGAGCGCCTCTTGAATCTTGGCGGCGCGGGCGGCCTTCTCTTCGTCGGTGTTCTTCGGCAGCCCGTAGGCGCCCATCACAGCGTCGAAAGCCTCGACGTCGTCGGCGATCATGCCGGTGAGCGTGCGGCGCAGGCCTTCCGACTTCTCCAGCACCTGCTTGAGGTCAGCCTCGACCTCGACATACTTCTTCTTGCCGATGGTGAGGTTGCACACCATCGAGACCAGCGCCGCGCCCATGGCGCCGGAGATCGCGGCGGCACCACCGCCGCCGGGGGTCGGGGCCGAGCTCGCCAGGCCGTCGAGGAATGTTTCGATCGTCTCGTTGCCGGCCATGGGTCCCTCCCCTGTCAGTTCTTGTTGATTCGCTGGGGCGGCGCCGAAGGCCGGCGCCGCCCATTGAGCTGTGACCCTTTGGGCCGTGAGCCGTCAGGCCATTTCCTTGGCCAGCTTGTAGATCTCCTCGGCATCGAAGACGCCTTCGCTCGACTCGAACAGCTTGGCGATGCAGGCGCGGTGCAGCTTGAGCTTCAAGCCGCCGATGCCCAGCGCACCGAAGGCGCGCTTTCCGCCGTATTCCTTGCCTTTGTCGGTCGCATCGATCCCGCCGATGCCGAGCGGCGGCTGGGCGTTGTAGTCGGCCACGATCTCGATCGAACTCTCGTTCTGCCAGGCTGCCTGCGGCAGCAGTTCAAGGCCGATCGCACCGGCGGTGAAGACGAAATGGGCGCCCTTCACGGCCTCGGCGCGCGAAGCGTCGTCCGCGGTCTCGGCCGCGGTGACGTTCACCTTGAAGCGCTTGTTCACGGAATCGGCCGCGGCCTGCGCCTTGTCGAGCTTGCGCCCGCACAGCACGACCTCGGCGCCCTCGCCGGCGAGCAGCGCCGCCGAGCGCATGCCGACCGGGCCGGTGCCCGCGAGCACGACGGCCTTCTTGCCCTTGACCGAGCCGCCCGCCGCCTTGACGACGAGCGCCACGCCCGCCGCGGCGGTCGTGTTGGAGCCGTTCGAATCCAGCATGCAGGACACGCGGAACGGGCCGAAGAAGCGCTTCTTCACCGCCTCGAACACCCGCTCGCCGGCCGCCATGTCGCCGCCGCCGACGAAGATCGCCGTCGACTGCTTCTCCTTGCCGCCGCGGGTGTAGATCGTGCCGTCGACATAGGCGCCGACGTTGTCGGGCGTGACGTTGCCGTAGCCGGTGATGTGGTCGGCACCGCCGTCGTAGCCGACGACGACGTCGAAGACGCTCGGCGTGGCATCGGTGTCGAACTGGAAGAGCAGCTTCTTGGACATGATTCCTCTGGCCGGTTGTTCATGGACCGCGGTGATGGATCACGCGGTGCGTCTGCATGGAGGATGCGTCCGGGGCCGTCCGGTCCCGGTCGCCCTCGAGAGTCTTTTCGTAACGCGGCCCCATTCCGAGGCCGGTGCGTTTCTTACGCCTCGACGACGTTCTGCGGCTTGCCCGCGACGAAGGCTTCGACGTTGTCCACGAGCTGGTCGGCGAGGATCTGCATCGCCTCCTTGCTCGCCCAGGCCACGTGCGGGGTGACGATCAGGTTCGGCAGGTCGGCGTCGCAGAGGATGTTGCCGTCCTTCGGGGGCTCCTGGGCCACGACGTCGAAGCCGGCGCCGCCGATGGTGCCGTCCTTGAGCGCCTGGAGCAGGGCCGCCTCGTCCACCAGTCCGCCGCGGGCGGTGTTGATGAGGATCGCGGAGCGCTTCATCTTCTTGAGCTGCTCGGCCCCGATCATGTTCTTGGTGTCAGGCGTCAGCGGCACGTGCAGCGTGATGACGTCGGATTGGGTCAGGATCGTCTCGAGATCCACGAGCCCGTCCTGCGGGAACACGTCGAAGGCGAGCACCTTCATGCCGAGGGCCTCGGCCCGCTTGGCGATCGACTTGCCGAGCGCGCCGTAGCCGATGATGCCGAGCGTCGAGCCGGCGATGTCGTAGATCGGGTAATCGAAGTAGCAGAACTGCTTCGACTTGTTCCAATCGCCCCGGCGCACCGAGTTGGCGTAAGGCACGATCGCCCGGCGCAGCGCGAACATCAGGCCGACCACGTGCTCGGGCACGGTGTTGAAGGCGTAGTTGCGGATGTTGACGACCGTGATGCCCTGTGCCTTGGCCGCAGCCTTGTCGACGACGTCCGTGCCCGTGGCAGCCACCGCGATCAGCTTCAAATCGGGAAGCTGCTTCAGCGTGTCGGCGCGCATCGGCACCTTGTTGATCATCGCGATCTCGGCGCCCTGAAGGCGCTCGACGATCTCCTCCGGCGTCCAGGTCGACTCGTATTCCTTGTACTCGTGCGGGAAGTTGAATTCGCGCACGGTCGCGTCGAGCGACTCGCGATCGAGGAAGACGACTTTCTTTGTCATTCTGGACCCCTTCCGGATCGACCGGCGGGCAATCGTGTTGCTCACAAAACCCCTGCCGCCCCGTCGTCGCCGGAGCGAGAACGGTCGGTGACCGGGAGTTTCATGAGGCACCGACGCCGGCCCCGTTTCCTCACCTGTCTCGAAGCGTCTCCCGCGGAACGCCGGCAAGCCGGACGCTCCACGGGGCGCCTTTCTCATGTAGCGGAAGCGGCGCCGTTGGAACCGGCGTCGCCCCCAAAAATCAGGCCAAATTATCAGGCCCTAAGATCAGGCCTTGGCGAGCGGGTTCTCGCGCAGGTAGCTGGAGGCGGCGGCAACACCCGAACCGGGGGTCACCTTCACGCCGTTGTCGATGAGCGACATCTCGGCACCGGCGATGGCGCCGAGCAGCGAGAGTTCGTTCAGGTCGCCGACGTGACCGATGCGGAACACCTTGCCCGCGACCTGGGACAGGCCGGCGCCGAGCGCGAGGTTGTAGCGCACATAGGCGTGCTTGATGATCTTGGCCGCGTCCACACCCTCGGGCGCCAGGATGGCGGTGACGGTGTCGGAGTTCCACTCCGGCGACTTGGCGCAGGTCTTCAGGCCCCAGGCCGCGACGGCCTGACGGGTCGCCTCACCGAGCACGGCGTGGCGGTGGTAGACGTTCTCCAGGCCTTCCTCGAACAGGCAGGCGAGCGCCTCGCGCAGGCCGTAGAGCAGCGGCAGCGGCGGGGTGTAGGGGAAGTAGCCGGTCGGGTTCTGCTTCTTCTGGTCTTCCCAGTCGAAGTAGACGCGGGCGAGCCGGTCGTTGCGGCCGGACTGGCCCTCGGCGGCCTTGAGCGCCTTCTGGCTGACGCAGATCACGCCGAGGCCGGCGGGCAGCATCAGGCCCTTCTGGGAGCCGGCGATGGCGCAGTCGACCTTCCACTCGTCGGCCTTGAACGGCAGCGAGCCGATGGAGGACACGCCGTCGACGAACAGCAGGGCCGGGTGGCCGGCGGCGTCGATCGCCTTGCGCACGGCGCCGATGTTGGAGGTCACGCCGGTCGCGGTCTCGTTATGGACCACCATGACGGCCTTGATCTCATGGTTCTTGTCGGCGCGCAGGGCCTCCTCGATCTTCTCGGGCTTGGCGCCGGTGCCCCACTCCTCCTCCTGGACGACGACGTCCAGGCCGAGGCGCTGGGCCATGTCGATCCAGAGATGGCTGAACTGGCCGAAGCGGGCGGCCAGCACCTTGTCGCCGCGGGCGAGCGTGTTGGACAGCGCCGATTCCCAGATGCCCGTGCCGGAGGCCGGGAACAGGAAGATCGTGCCTTCGGTCGAGCCGAACACCTTCTTGGTGTCCTCGAACAGCGGCTTCGTCAGCGACGGGAAATCGACCGAGCGGTGATCCTCGGACTGCACCATCATGGCGCGCATCACCCGGTCCGGGATGTTGGTCGGGCCGGGAACGAACAGGTGGTTGCGTCCCGGACGTCTCGTTGCCGCCATGAGAATTTCCTCCAATTAAGTCGTTCTGGGCAGAGCGGCCCTTCGCGGCCGCGATCCCGCCCGATCCTGATGGCGAGCGCAAGCCCGCCGCGAAACGTCGTTCAGTCCCACCGCCGGTCCCACCGCAAAGCCGCGCGCAACAGGCCTTCCGCCGACCGGGACCGTACCTCTGCGATGTCGGATCGTTGACCGTCCCGGAGCGGCGAAGCGGCCGTCGTGCCGCCCGCGTCGCGGCGCGTGCAGCCGCGCCGGTCGCCTCCAAAGGACCGAACCCTCGATGCGTCAGCCCGGCGCCGCATTCAAGCGCGCTCCTGCTGCGTGTCCAGCGCTCCCATCCATCGCGGCCATTCCCACACCTCTGCCGGGTGCTGCTGCGCATGCCGGGGCACGCGCGGCGGATGACCTTGGCTGCCGTTATGCCTCCCCCGCCGGGGAATGGAAAACGGAAAAAACTGAACTGAAAAACAAAAAGATTTTCGTATGCACCGGCCGCGGGCAGGGTCTGCGGCGAGCCGTGGGCGGGCGCGGTGCCGGAAACCGGGGAGACCGCCCGCAACGCCGAAGCGGGGCAGAACGATGCACCCCGCCGTCATCAAACTGAGATCGGAATGGGATTTGGCTCTTCCCCGTCGCGGTGCGGTTGTGAAGAGCCGAGGGCGCCAGTGTCACAGGATCCGGAGTCGACCATCCGCGTTCGGACGCTCTTCCTGTCCGATCTGCATCTTGGCACCAAGGGCTGCCAAGCGGCCCTGTTGCTCGACTTCCTGCGCGACGTCGATGCCGACACGATCTACCTCGTGGGCGACATCGTCGACGGCTGGCAGCTCCGCTCGGGCTGGTACTGGCCGCAAGCACATAACGACGTGGTGCAGAAGCTGCTGCGCAAGGTGCGCAAAGGGGCGCATGTCGTCTACGTGCCCGGCAACCACGACGAGTTCCTGCGCGACTATATCGGCATGACCTTCGGCGGCATCGAGATCGCCGACAGCCGGATCCACGTCGCGGCCGACGGCAAGCGCTACCTCGTCATCCACGGCGACCAGTTCGACATGGTGGTGCGCCACTCCAAGTGGCTCGCGCATCTGGGCGACTGGGCCTACACCACGGCGCTCGCGGTCAACACCGTGGTCAACCGGATACGCCGCCGCCTCGGCCTCGCCTACTGGTCGCTCTCGGCCTGGGCGAAGCTCAAGGTGAAGAACGCGGTCAACTTCATCGGGCAGTTCGAGACCTTCCTCGCCACGGAAGCCCGGCGCCAGGGCGCGGACGGGGTGATCTGCGGCCACATCCATCATGCGGCCCACCGCGAGGTCGAGGGGCTGATCTACCTCAACACCGGCGATTGGGTGGAATCCTGCACCGGCATCGTCGAGCATTACGACGGCCGCATGGAGGTGCTGCACTACCCGACCCTGCTGCGCGAGCGCCGCGGGGCCGAGACCTTCGAGCCTGAGATCCGCCGCGCCGTCGCCTAGAGCCCCGCCCCTCACGGACAGACGAGACCCGCATGAGGCTGCTGCTCGCCACCGATGCGTGGCACCCGCAGGTCAACGGTGTGGTGCGCTCGGTCGAGCGCATGGCCGAGGCCGCCGCCGGCCTCGGCGTCGAGCCGCTGATGCTGACGCCGGCCGACTTCCCCTCCCTGCCGATGCCGGGCTACCGCGAGATCCGGCTCTCGCTGGTCACCCGCGGCCGGGTGCTGTCGCGCTGGGAGCGGCTCGCACCGACCCATGTGCACATCGCCACGGAAGGCCCGATCGGCCACGCGGTGCGCGCCGCCTGCCTGTCGCGGGGGCAGGCCTTCACCACGAGCTACCACACCCGCTTTCCCGAATATCTCGCCGCCCGCGCGCCGGTGCCGGAGGCCTGGAGCTATGCGTGGCTGCGCCGCTTCCACGCCGCAGCGAGCGGCACCATGGTCAGCACGCCCTCCCTCGAACGGGAGCTGGCGGGGCGCGGCTTCACCCACCTGATGCGCTGGACCCGCGGCGTCGACACCGACCTCTTCCGCCCCCGTGACGGCGACGACGGGGCGAACCCGTTTTCCGATCTGCCCCGGCCGATCTTCCTCTCGGTCGGCCGGCTCGCGGTCGAGAAGAACCTTGCCGCCTTTCTCAGCCTCGACCTGCCGGGCTCCAAGGTCGTGGTCGGCGACGGGCCGGACCGGGCGCGGCTCCAGGCGCTGGCGCCGGACGCGCACTTCCTCGGGGCGCTGACCGGCGAGGCGCTGGCGCGGGTTTACGCGCGTGCCGACGCCTTCGTGTTCCCGAGCCTGACCGACACATTCGGCATCGTGCTGCTCGAAGCGCTCGCCTCGGGCCTGCCGGTTGCGGCCTATCCCGTGACCGGCCCCCTCGACGTGATCGGCGGCACCGGCGCGGGCGCCCTCGATGCGGATCTGCGCGCGGCCGCACTCGCCGCGCTCGCGATCCCGCGGGAGCGCTGCCGGGCGGAGGCGATGCGCTACACCTGGGCCGAGAGCGCGCGCCAGTTCTACGACAACATCGCGACGGCCCACGCGCTCGGATCGATTCAGCGCTCCGCCCGCCAACCGAACAGCGCCCCGCTGCCGCGCCCCGGCTGAGCGAGGCCGGCATTCCCGCGGGATCGATCGGATGCCGCCGGATTCATGGCCGGGGCGCCCCTTGTCCGCGGGGTTTTGGCCCGCCCCGGGATGACGGGGGAGCGCAGGGATGCCAGGGTCCGCGCCATGGCCCCTCGACCGAAATCCGTCAAAGCCCCGCGCCCGTTCGATCCTGCGCTTGCCGCCACCTATCCGGCGGTGATCGGCTGCGACGAGGTCGGGCGCGGTGCCCTGTGCGGTCCGGTGATGGTGGCGGCCGTGTGGTTCGACCCCATCGCCTTCCCGCCGGAAATTCTGGCCCGGCTCGACGACAGCAAGCGCCTCGACCGTGCCGCGCGCGAGGCGCTGACCCCGCTGATCCGGGCGCATGCGCGGATTTCGCTCGCGGCGGGCTCGCGGGCGCTGGTGGACCGGGTGAACGTGCGCGGGGCGACCCTCAACGCCATGCGCCGGGCGGTCCTGGGCCTCGGCCTCGACGCAACCGTACTGGTGGACGGGCGCGATCCGATTCCCGGCCTGACGCAGGGTTGCCGCGCGGTGATCGGCGGCGACCGCCTCGTGCCGCAGATCGCCGCCGCCTCCATTGTCGCCAAGACGTTTCGCGATGAGATCATGCGTCGGCTCGCCCCGCGCCACCCGGCCTATGCCTGGGAGCGCAACGCCGGCTACGGCACCGCCGCCCACCTCGCCGGCCTCACCGCGCAAGGCCGCAGCCCGCACCACAGGCTCAGCTTCACGGGACGGTTCGAGACCGCGCGCGGCATCCCGGACGCGTGACGGGGTGCCGGTGGGATCTTTGCCGGTGCCGTCGTGTCTCCCCCTCCCCCCGCAGCCATGGCCGTCCGGAAAAACTCGGAAGCCGAAGGTCAGCCGAGTCGGGTTCTCGGAAGCCCTCGCGACCATGCGCTGTGCCCTTTGGCGAGAGCCGTGGGACCGGATCGGGCTTCTCCTCTCATCCGCATGACCCGCCCGCTTAACCGCCCGTTAACCCAAACTTGACTTGATCGATCTCGAGACTGCGCGCTCCCTGCGTGCCTCGATCCGATGCCGCTTCCGCCGAGGGAAGCGCCTGCGCGCCGGGCAAGCCCGGGCGGGCATAGGGGCGGGCAAGGGAGCCGGTAGGGAGACCGACATGCCGCACGATCCCATCCGAACGGGGGGCACGACCCGCCGCGCTGCCCTGCTCGGCCTCTCGGCCGGGCTGTCCGGCGGCCTCCTGGCCGGGGCCGTCCCCGCTCTGGCCTATCAGGACGACGGCGTGCGCCCGGACTCGTTCCGCGCCGCCGAGGTGGTCGAGAACGGGCACCGCTTCTTCGGCAGCGTGTCCCGCGGCCTCGCGCTGACCGTCGAGGAGGCGACCCGGCGCTGGGGCGAGCCCAACGGCTACATCCTCGGACAGGAGGCGTCCGGCGCCATCGTCGGCGGCCTGCGCTTCGGCGAGGGCACGCTCTATACCCGCAATGCCGGGCAGCGCCGGATCTACTGGCAGGGGCCGACGCTCGGCTTCGATGTCGGCGGCGACGGCGCGCGCACCATGATGCTCGTCTACAACCTGCCCGCCGTGCGCGACCTCTACCGCCGCTTCGGCGGCGTCGACGGCTCGGCCTACTTCATCGGCGGCTTCGGCATGACGGCGGTGACCGACGGCGGCATCATCGTGGTGCCGATCCGCTCTGGCGTCGGCGCCCGGCTCGGCATCAATATCGGCTACCTGAAATTCACCGGCCGCCCGACCTGGAACCCGTTCTGACCGTTTCCCGAACGATTCCGGCCACCGCCTGACGCCACGCAATCGCCCGGAGAGGGGGCAGGATGCCCTCTGCGACAAGCGCCCGCGGGTGCGGTCGCCGACGCTTAAGGCCGGAGGGAAGACACGGCGCTTGCCTCCGCGCGGGCAAGACGGGCAAAAGACGCAGCGGCCGGACCTGCCCGGCCGAGGCGGCGTGAGGGCCCCTTCGTGATCGAGACCGTGATGATCTTCGGGCTCGGCTTCCTCCTGGCGAGCCTGTGCGCCCTGACGATCCTGCCGACCGTGAGCGCCCGCGCCAGCCGTCTCGCCCGACGGCGGATCGAGGCGACCCTGCCGGTGAGCGTGTCCGAGGTCGTGGCCGAGCGCGACCATCTGCGCGCGGAGTTCGCCGTCGTGCAGCGGCGGCTGGAGCGAAAGGCCGAGGCGATCGCCGCCCGGCGCCACGCCGACATGGCCGCCATCGGGACCCGCACCATGGAGACCGAGGCTGCGGTCGCCGCCCGGATCCGCAGCGAGGCCGAGGTGGCCCGCGCCCTCGAGCGCATCGCCGGGCTCGACCGGGACCTCGCCTCGGCGCGGGCCGAGGGTGAGACGGGGCTCGCCACCCTGCACGCCCTGGAAGAGGCCCACCGCGCGATCCTCGACGATCTCAAGGCGACGCGCCGGATGCAGGCCGCGACGGTGCCATCGGGCGCCGAGGGCGAGACCGTCGGGCCTGTCTCCACGGCGGCCGAGATCGAGGCGCTGCGCGCGGAGTTGACGGCGGCTCAGGCGGCGCTGGCCGCACGCGGGAGCGACGACACCGCCGAGCTGCGCCGCCGTATCAGCGAGGTCGCCGACGCCTTGGCGCGGCACGACCGTCTGCCCCAAGATCGCTTGCCCCAAGCCGGAGCCTTTCCGGCCGCGTCTCCCGCGCTCGCCGAGAGCTGAAACGCACCGAGCGGCGCCGGCCGGGGGCCTACTCTGCCAGCATCTCTTGCCCCGTCCCGTACGAGCCCGTAAGCACCGAACCATCTTGCGTTTGCCCCGGACCCGCCTTGTTTCGAACAAGCGGGGGCATCATCGCGCCCGGATCTCCTCTCACGAATCTCTTCCCACGAACCGCGATCGAGCGAACATCATGGCTTTGAAGCTGACGCCCCTGGTTCTCGCCCTCACGGGTGCGGTCGCCGTGTTGGCTGCTCCGGCACAGGCGCAGCAGTCGAAGCGCGGCAACGAGACGCTCAAGAAGTACTGCACCGGCGATTACCTCAGCTATTGCGGCAACCTCGACCCGGACGATCCGGCCACCGATCAGTGCTTCAAGACCAACTGGGCCAAGCTCTCCGAAAACTGCCGCCGGGCGATCGACGCCTACGCGCCGCCGAAGGATTCGCAGCGCGGCAACAAGAAGAGCTGACGACCGCGCGGGACCCCGACGGAAGCGGGCGCGCCGCGCATCCATGTCGCGCGCCCCTCGTCCCGCCCGAGACGCCGTGGCCCACCTTTCGGGGCGAGGCTCCAACGGCTAAGCTCGTACCGCCCAGCCGGGAAAGACCGCCGGAAACACCGATGCCCGCCCCTTCCGCCCGCCTCTCGATCCTGATCGCGCTCGGCCTCACCCTGGCCTGCACGGCCTGTGGCCGGCGCGGCAGCCTGGAGCCGCCGGGTGCGGCCCTCTCCGAGACCGCTCCGGGGACGCGGCCCGGCGTTCCCGCCTCGGCGCGGAGCCTGCCGGGCAGCACGGTCTCCGTGGGCGATCGCGGCGCGGCCCCCGATCCGGAAGCCGTGCAGGCGGGCGACGAGCTGAGCGCCGCGGCGATCCCCGCAGGCGGCGACGGCGTTCCGGTCACGACCTCCCGCGGATCCAAGCGCGGCTACCGGATCCCGAAAGAGCCCTTCATCCTCGATCCGCTTCTGTAGCGGGCCGCCGGAACGCGCCCCTACCGAGGCCGGTCTCCGGTTCGGGGGCACACAGCTTCCGATCCTCGATCCACTCCCCTCCGGGCGTGCCCGTGAAGCGGAGTTTTGTGAGAGACACGTAGACAGCGCACCGCGCGTGGGGGCATTCGGATGCGCCGATCCCTCATCCGGCGGGCGCGGCGGCGGATTCTCCTGACATGCACCATTTCCACTACCGGGACGGGCGCCTCCATGCCGAGGACGTCGATCTGACCGCGCTGGCCGAGGAGGTCGGCACACCGTTCTACTGCTACAGCACCGCCACCTTGGAGCGGCACTACCGCGTCTTCGCCGAAGCCTTCGCGGGCGACGATGCGCTGGTGTGCTTTGCCATGAAGGCAAACTCGAACCAGGCGGTGCTCGCCACCCTCGCGCACCAGGGTGCGGGCATGGACATCGTCTCCGAGGGCGAATTGCGCCGGGCGCTCGCTGCGGGCGTGCCGGGCGAGCGCATCGTGTTCTCCGGCGTCGGCAAGACCCGTGAGGAGATGGCTGCGGCGCTCGACGCGAACATCCTCTGCTTCAACGTCGAGAGCGAGCCGGAACTCGCCGCCCTGTCCGAGGTCGCCGTCGCGCGCGGGCGCAAGGCGCCGGTCTCGATCCGCGTGAACCCGGATGTCGATGCGCTGACGCATGCCAAGATCTCGACCGGCAAGTCCGACAACAAGTTCGGCATCCCGATCTCCCGCGCCCGCGCGGTCTATGCCGGGGCCGCCCGGCTACCCGGCCTGGAGATCGTCGGCGTCGACGCGCATATCGGCAGCCAGATCACCGACCTGACCCCCTTCGACAACGCCGCGCGCCTGCTCTGCGAACTGGCCCGCGATCTGCTCGCCGACGGGCACCGGCTGCACCACGTCGATTTCGGCGGCGGCCTCGGCATCCCCTATCGCGACGACAACGCGCCTCCGCCCGATCCGGCGGCTCTGGCCGCGATCCTGCGCCCGCATTTCAAGCCGCTCGGCCTGCGCCCCGTCTTCGAGATCGGGCGGATGATCGCCGGCAATGCCGGCATCCTCGTCACCCGCGTGATCTACGTGAAGCCGACGGACGAGAAGACCTTCGTCATCGTCGACGGAGCGATGAACGATCTGATCCGCCCGACGCTCTACGAGGCCTTCCACGCCCTGCGCCCGGTGCGCGAGCCCGCTCCCGACACGCCCCGGCTGACGGCGGACGTGGTCGGCCCGGTCTGCGAGAGCGGCGACTATCTCGCCCTCGGCCGCGAGATGCCGATGGTGGCGCCAGGCGACCTCATCGCGGTGATGAGCGCGGGCGCCTACGGTGCGGTCCAGGCCTGCACCTACAACAGCCGCCGCCTCGTGCCCGAGGTGCTCGTGACCGGCGACCGCTCGGCCGTGGTGCGCCCGCGCCCGAGCTACGACGACCTGATCCGCCTCGACCGCCTGCCCGACTGGCTCGCGTGACGCTCGCGGCGGAGCCCGTGTGGCCCGCCGCCCGTTGCGTGAGGACGCCGCCCGTCCGAGAACACTGACGATGAAGACTGCCGATTGCGACATCCTGATCCTGCCGGGCTATGCCGGCTCCGAGGAGGAGCACTGGCAGGCGCGCTGGGCGGCCCGGCTCAAGACCGCGCGGATCGTCGCGCAGGACGACTGGCACCGGCCCGACCCGGAGGCGTGGCGTGCCCGCGTCGCGGAGGCGGTGGCGGCGGCGACCCGGCCCGTGATCCTCATCGCCCACAGCCTCGGCGTGGTCGCGGCGGTGGAGGCCGCGCCGCGCTTCCCCGAAGGCGTCGTGCGGGGGGCCCTGCTGGTGGCCTTCCCCGACATCGAGGCGGGGGCCGACCTGCCCGAGAGCGTGCGCGCCTTCGCGCCGGTGCCGCGCGATCCGCTGCCCTTCCCGTCGCTGCTGGTGGCGAGCCGCACCGACCCGCACTGCACCTACGAGCGGGCGGAGGATTACGCCTATGCCTGGGGCTCGGCGCTGGTGGATGCGGGCGAGGCCGGCCACATCAACGTCGCGAGCGGGCACGGGCCCTGGCCGGAGGGCCTGATGCGGCTGGCCGGCTTTCTCGCGCCGCTTTAGTCGGGCCGATCCGCCGGGGAGCCGAATAGGGTATTGCCGATCAGGGAGTTGCCGGATTTTCCGTCAAATGCAGGTACCCAGGGATGGGAATGCAGTTCTAAAAAGTTTCTTTGATCCGGGGCGAATCGGGAACTTAAATTTCCTCAATTGCTTTCTCCGGGCAGACCGGCCGGCAGTGTCGGTCGGATAATTTCGGAGGGACGCCATCGTGACGCTCACGAAGACCATCGCTACCGCCACCGCTTTCGCCTTCATCGCCGGCTCTGCGCTCGCCGCTCCGTGCAACACGGGCAGCACCAACGCCAAGGCCCCCGGCGATTCCGCTGCTGCCAACAGCAGCACCGGCAGCGGCGCTGATGCCGGTTCGAAGAACCTCGCGGGTGGCCAGCAGCCGGCTTCGCCCGGCACCGTCGGCGCGATGAACAATGTCGGCGCCGGTCAGGGCGTCGGCAACAAGCCGGGCTCGGACCAGACCAGCTCGGCCAAGAACACCGCCGGCGGCGACCAGCCGGCCGCCCCGGGCACGGTTGGCGCGATGAACGCCGCCGGCCATGACCAGAAGCTCGGCGACAAGAAGGGCGGCGACGACTGCTGACCGCCGCACTCACTTAGCCGTAACGAAAAGAAGCTCCCAGGCCGCCCGGCCTGGGAGCTTCTTGCTTTTGGGGCGCCGCCCTGGTCCCCGCCAAAGGGATGATCCCTTTGGAATCTCATTATTCCTTTGGTTCGCTAGTCCGAAAAAGCTGGCCGGCGACGTCGTTGACCGTAGGTGGGCTGACGCGGACGAAGGGTAAGGGCCGGCAGACGGCCACCGCCGCGAGGCCGAACCGGGCGGTCATCAGGCCGTTGAGCACGCCCTCACCGAGCTTGGCCGAGACGCGGGCGGCGAGCCCGAGGCCGAGCACCTGGTGCAGCATGCCCTCGCCGACCGCCATGCCGCCGGTGACGGTGAGATGGGCGAAGGCCGCGCGGGCGAGCCGCAGGAAGCCGAGCAGGCCGGGCCGCCCGCCGTAGATCGCCGCAATCCGGCGCAGCAGCCGGGCGGCCGAGAACACCACGAAGGCGACATCGACGATGGCCCGCGGGCTGAGCGCCGTGACCGCCGAGACTTGGCTCGCAGCCTGGGCGATGGCCGCCTTGGCCTGCCGGTCGAGGGGCGAGAGCAACTCGCCCTCGGCCAAAGCCAGCCGGTCGTCCACGTCGAGGATCGCGTCGCCCACTGCATCAAGCCGGCGGATGGCGCCTGCCAGCGCCGGCCGGTCGGCGTAGAAGCCGCGAAGCTCCTGCACCACGCCCTGCGCCGCGGTGTGGTCGCGGGTCGTGAGGGCGGCCAATGCGCGCTCGCGCAACGCCTCGATCTTGCGCTCGCGCCAGACGCCGAGCGCCTCGCGGGCGACGATCGCCGTGAGCGCGATCACGGCGACGGCGAGGAGCGCGAGCGCGACCCCGCCGAGCCAGGGCGCAGTGGCGAACAGGTCGGCGATCAGGCGTTCCAGCGAGAGCCCAACGGCGATGGTGACGAGGCCGCCGAGCGCGCTGAACAGGATCGACAGCCACGGCGCGCGGCGCTTGGGCGCCACCGGCACGGCAACGCCGTCGGCGGCGTCGACGATCTCGTAGGGCTCGTCGACAAGGCGCACTTCCGGCCGCGGCGGGGCTTCGGCGGTCGCGGCCTCCGGCGGAGGCTGGTCTGCGGCGGGGATGCGGAAGGCGCGCGGGCGCTGCGGGTTGGTCACGTCAGCTTGTCCCCGATCAGGAACTGCATGGCCCGGTCGAGCCGGATTTGCGGCAGGTGGCCCGCTCGGCCGAGCGCGTCGGGCTTCACCGGCGGCGGGCGGAAGCGGGGGAAGCGGAACGAGCCCGCCGGAACCGCGCCGTCGAGCACCGCCTGCGGGTCGGCGGGCAACTCGCCGGGAAACACCGCGGCCTCCGACAGCCCGTCGAAGATCTCGTCGCCGACATGCTCGCCCGCCTCCGGCGTGCCGGAGACCGCGCGGAGCACTTCGCCGCCGTCATGGACCGTGGTCTCGCGGGTGGCGCGGACGGAGGCGAGCGCCACGGTGCCGACCCGCGCGCCCGCGGCCTCAGTGCGGCGCATCGCCCGCGAAACGAGGAGGCGCAGCAGCGCGTCAAGCCGGTCGTGGCTCGACTGGTGGAGATGGTCGGCCTTGGTCGCGGCGAACATGATCCGCTCGGCCCGCGGCGCGAAGAAGCGCGAGAGCAGGCTGTTGCGCCCGATCCGGAAGGCGAGCAGCACCGCGTCCAGCGCCTCCTCCAGTTCGGCGAGGGCTGCCGGGCCGGAATCGACCGCCGAGAGCACATCGACCAGCACGATCTGCCGATCAACGCGCTGGAAATGCTCGCGGAAGAACGGCTCCACCACCTTGCTCTTGTAGGCCTCGAAGCGCCGCTCCATCAGAGCGCCGAGGCTGCCGGGTACCTGGGTTTCCGCCAGACGGTCGAGGGGCGCGAAGGTCAGCATCGGCGAGCCGGCCAGATCGCCCGGCATCAGGAAGCGCCCCGGCGGCGTGGTGGCGACCGATTCCGCGCCCGCGCGCAGCGCCCCGAGATAGGCCTTGAAGGCGTTGGCGGCGCGCTCGGCCAGCACCTCGTCGAGGGGGGCCGCGGGGTCGAGCTCCTGCATCAGCGCGAGCCAGGGCGCGGCGATCTCGGCCCGGCCGGCCCGGCGGGTGCCGGCGATGGTCGCGCGCGACCACGCCACGTAGCTCTGATCGACCAAAGCGAGGTCGAGCAGCCATTCGCCGGGATAGTCCACCACGTCGAGCATCAGCGTGCCCGGGCCCGAGCGCCAGCCGCCGGCGCGCTCGTACTCGATCTCCAGGCGAAGCTGGCTGATCCGGTCGGTCGAGCCCGGCCAGCGCCGCGCTTCGGTGAGCGCGGAAAAGTTCTCCTCGAAGGGGAAGCGCGGCACGTCGTCGTCGGGTTGTGGCACGAGACGCGCCCGGCGCAAGCGGCCCGCCTGCGCCGGCTCGAAGGCCGGCAGGGCGTGGCCCTCCACGAGATGATGGATCAGCGCCGTGGTGAACACCGTCTTGCCGGAGCGGGCGAGACCGGTGACGCCGAGCCTCAGCGTCGGCTGGATCAGGAGATCGCTGGAGGCTTCGGCGAAGGCCTTGATCGCGGAGCCCGCTTGCGCGGCGTAGTCGAAGAGGGGCGGCAAGGCAGGCTCTGGCGGCGGGCTTCGGCGGGGAAGCGGGACGGGCTGTCAGGTGGCGCGGGAAGGCTGCGATCTCAAGACGCGGAAGAGGCGTCGTCTCACGCGAAGGGACCTCGGTCGCGGTCGAGGCGCGGATCGTAGAGCCACTTGCGGACCTTGCGTGCCGTGATCTTCGCCGCGTCGGGATGGGCGGGATTGATGAGGGCGTTCTGCTCCTCCGGCACGATGACGGAGGGGACCAGCAGAAGCGCCGACCGATTTCCGTTCGCCCAATCCGTGCCGAAGGCGAGGCTGACGAGACCCGCCGGCTCGGCGTCCCAGCCGACGGGCAGCGTGTCCGGGCTCGCGCGTTCGGCCGACGCCCAGACCTCATCCGGCACGTCGATTTCGACGAGGTATCGGTTTCAACGGCAGGCCGCCGGCATTGAGGTGGACGAAGGTTTCGAGGCAGGCGAGGGCACGACTGCCCGCCGCGTAGACCAGGGCGACGCCCACAGCGTTCCATCGGCCGCCGGAGAGCTTGGCCCCGGTCCCCGACAGGTCGTCGGCAGTGTATGTCCGAGCATCGGTCCCGATCCGCCAGAGCGACCGGCTCACGCATAGGCTCCGCTCTGAATCTGCGCCAGCGCGCGCGACACCAGAGCTTGGCCCTCCATCGTGTCGAGGAGGTCGAGCGGCTTGCCGCCGCCCAGCGCCGGCAAGGGCTCGCGCAGCCAACGCGAGAGCCATCCCGGCGCATCGAAATCCTTCGTCGCGCCGGATTCCTCGATCATCGCTTCGAGCTGCCCGACGAGCTTAGCGAGGCCGACGACCCGCTCGCTGTCCTCGGACGACAGTGCTTCGTCCCGGGCCGCCTTCTTGTTCACCGTGGCCGTCTTCAGGTTGAGGGCGTCGAACATCACCTGCTGGTCGAGGCACAGCGCCGTGATGAAACCCTTGACCGCCCTAGCAGGCACCCCCGCCTTGATGACCTCGATGCGGTCGAAGGGGGAGGCGCGGTAGAGGTCGAGATAGGCGAAGGGTCGTGCCCCCGGCCCGTGCGGCTTTCTCCGCTTGGCCGGGGTCTTGATCATCGTGTCCGGCATGGCGATTGCTCCTTAGAGCAACAAGATAGCTCGTTTGAGCAAAGCCGCAAGCGCCGCTCAGTATTACGCCGCCCGGATGGCCCGGATCGTTCCAAGCGTATCGGTCCGCAGCATCGCGAGGCGGTGGATCAGGGCGGGAAGCGCGCCGCCGTCCCGGCAGGCGTCCTCGATCTCCCGGCACAGCCCGGACAGGGCGAGGAAGCCGAGGGCGCCCGCCGCGGCGACCATGGCGTGGGCGTCGTAGGCGAGTTGCTCACGGTCGAAATCGGTCCGGCCCGGCTCGGCCCCCTCCGGGAGGAAGCGCAGCTCGAGGTCGAGTTCGAGCAGGGACAGCAGCGACAGCACGCGCTCGCGGCCCATCGTGGCCTGCACGGCGGCAAAGGCGGCGCGGTCGAGCAACGGCTCGCCGTCGCCGTGTCCGCGAGCCGCGAAATCCGGCGGCCCGGTTTCAGGGCGACGCCCAGGGATGTCTTCGGGCGGGCGTTTCGGGGATGCCGCCTCCCGCGCCCGCTCGGCGCCGACGACCCGCCAGTGCTCGATCACCGCGCAGAGCTGGGCGCGCTTGAACGGCTTGCCGACATGGTCATCCATGCCCGCTGCGATGAATTCCTGCACCTGCCCGTCAAGGACGTTGGCGGTCATCGCCACGATCGGCAGGCGGGCGGCGGGGCCCGTCATGGCGCGGATGCGGCGGGTCGCGGTGAGGCCGTCCATGCCCGGCATCTGCACGTCCATCAGCACGACGGCGTAAGGGTCGGTGCCGGCCTCCTCCGGGCCATAGCTGGCCTCGACGGCCGCGATCGCTGCGTTCCCGTCACCCGCCACATCGACGCGGTAGCCCTGCACCTCCAGCACGGCGCGGGCCAGCGTTTGGTTGATCGGCACGTCCTCCACGAGCAGGAGCCGGGCCGGCCGCGCCGCCTCTGGGCGATGCGGGCTGATCGCCGGTTGCGCGGTGGGCGGCTTGGTGGCGCGCGGCAGGGCCAGGGTGAACCAGAAGGTCGAGCCGGCGCCCTCTCGGCTCTCGACGCCGATCGCGCCTCCCATCATGGTGACGAGGCGATGGCAGATCGCAAGCCCCAGGCCCGACCCGCCGAAGCGCCGGCTGATCGAGCCGTCGACCTGGCTGAAGGGCTTGAACAGCCGGTGCCGCTGCGAGGGCGCAATGCCGATGCCGGTATCGCTGATCTCGAAGCGCAAAGCTTCCGCGGTGCCGCCGTCGGCGCCCGGGACGGAGCCCTCGTAGCGCGCCGTGAGGATCACCGAGCCGGCCGGCGTGAACTTGACCGCGTTGTTGAGCAGGTTGAACAGCACCTGCCGCAGGCGGTTCGCGTCGCCGACCACGCTCGCGGGCAGATTCGGATCGATCCGCGCCTCGACGGTCAGCGCGCTCTTGAGGGCGGTGCCGCGCATGATCGCGACCGTGTCCTCGATCAGCTTGCCCAGGGCGAAGGGAAGCGGGTCGAGTTCGAGTTGGCCGGCCTCGATCTTGGAGACGTCGAGAACGTCGTTGACGACGGTGAGCAGGGACTCGCCCGAGACGCGGATCAGTTCGAGGCGGCGCTGATCCTCCGGATCGTGGTCTCTGCGGTCGAGGAGCAGGTCGGCATAGCCGAGGATCCCGTTCAGCGGCGTGCGGATCTCGTGGCTCATGGCCGCGAGGAACTCGCTCTTGGCCGCACTCGCCCGCTCGGCCTCCACCGTGGCGGCGCGGGCCTCGGCGGTGGCGGCGCGCAGGGCCGCCTCGGCTGCCTTGCGCTCGGTGATGTCGAGATGCAGCCCGAGCATCCGGTAGGGGCGGCCGTCGCCCTCGTACAAGGTGCGGCCGGAGGTGTAGAGCCAGCGCTGGCCCACCCGGTATTCCGCGATGAAGCGGGACCGCGAATCGACGGCGTGGTGGATCCGGTTCCACGCCTCGACGACGTCGTCGGGGTGGATGGTCGCGGTCCATTCCGTCGGCGACAGGGCGCGCGGTTCACCGGTCTCGGGCAGACCGTAGAGGCGCACGCTCTCCGGCGACAGCACCGTGATGCCGGTGCGCAGGTTCCAGTCGAAGGTGCCGGCCTCCGCGCCCTCCAGGGCGATGCCGAGCAGGCGGCTCGTATCCTCCACCGCCAGCCGCGCGGAGACGATCTCGTCGATGTCGAGCGCGGTGCCGATCCATTCGGTGATCCCGGCCGGGTCGCCCGCGTTGCGGATCGGGGTAATCGACATCTTGTGCCAGCGGTAGGAGCCGTCCCGCGCCTGCAGGCGCCACTGGCCGTCATAGCCCTGGCCGCTGGCCTGAGCCGCCTGCCACGCCGCCTCCATGGCGGGCGCGTCGTCAGGATGGTTGCGGGCGAGCCGCTGCACCCGCGCGGCGCCGATCGGGCCGTAGTAATCCTCGAAGCGCGTGTTGACGTAGGTCGCCTCGCCGCTGTCCGGATCGACGGTCCAGACGAGCAGCGGCAGGGCGTCGGCGAGGCTGCGGTAGCGCATCTCGCTGCGGCGCATCTCCGCCCGGATCTGCACCCGGTCCGTCACGTCCATGAGGATGCCGAACAATCCGATCGTCCGGCCCGCCTCGTCGGTCTTGCAGGTGCCGCGCACCATCACGTCGCGGATCGTTTTGTCGGGCCGCACGAACCGCGTCTCGACCTCGAAATCCCGCCCGCCCGCGATCGCCGCGGCGATGATCGCCTCGACGCGCCCGCGATCCGCGGGATGGCACAACTGGGCGAGGCCGGGATGCCGGGTCGCCGGCGCCGCGGCGTCGAGGCCGGCAATGCGCAGGAGACTCTCGGAGTAGATCGGTTGGCCGCTGGCAAAGTTGAGGCGCCAATGCCCGACCTGGGCGATCTGCTCGGCCATGGTGAGGAGGGAGTTGGCGCTTGCCCGCCGCTCGATCTCCACGCCCTGGGCGCGGATCGTGCTCTCATGGATCTGCCGCAGCGCCCGCTCGCTGGCGAAGGCAAGGTTGTCGCGCCGCAGCCGCATCTGCGCCGTCACGATCTCGGCGAGGTCGCGCAGGGCTGCCGCGTCCTCCGGGGTGAAGTCGCGTGGCTGCGAATCGGCGAGGCAGAGGGAGCCGAGCCGCACGCCCGGCCGCAGGATCAGCGGTGCGCCGGCGTAAAACACGATGTGAGGCGGGCCGGTCACGATCTCGAGACCGGAAAAGCGCGGGTCGCGGCGGGCATCGGGAACGACGAGCATCGCATCCTGCGCGATCGTCCGATCGCAGAACGAGCCTGCGCGCGACGTCTGCGTCGGCATGATGCCGACGCAGGCCTTTAGCCATTGCCGCTCGGCATCGACCAGGGAGATGTAGGCGATCGCGACCCCCGAACAGGCGCTGCGCCGTCCGGCACACGGCGTCGAACTGCGCCTCGGGATCGCTATCCAGAATGCGCAGGGCGTGCAGAGCCGCGAGGCGCTCGGCCTCGCTCGCCGCTCCCGTGGTCACGGCCTCACCTTCGTTCCGGACACCTCGCCCCGGCCTCCGACCCTCTTCTCGCGCGCTCCGCCTGCCCCGCTCGGCGCTGCAACGCTCGGATGTCCTCCGATGCGCCGCGGGAGGGGGAGGGTCAAGGGCGTGGGTGCCGCGCGCAGGCGAGCTACCTCCAGTGCCCAGACCATCCCCAGCATCATGTAGACGTGGCGCCACTTCTCCACGTCGATCTGCATCGCCTGGAGGAAGAACATCAGCAGCGCCGGGAACACGATCTGCGCGTAGGCCCGGTAGGGCGAGGGACGCAGCATCAGCCGGAAGCCGACGAAGGAGGTCGCCGCCACGAGGGCGATGAAGGCGGCGCCCGCGAGCCATCCGCCGTTGGCGAAGCTGCCGATGTAGGAATTATGCGGCTCCAGATTGAAGATCTGGCGCCAGCGCAGGGGACCGAGGCCGAGCGGCTCCTCCAGCAGCATCCCCATGCCGCGGATCTGGTTGCCGAAGCGACCGGTCTCGCCCTCGTCGTAATCCTGCGTGACCGCGGCGCGGGTCTGGAAGGTCTGGGCGACGCTGTCGATCGAGAGCAGCCCCGCGAGCGCGACCGCGCCGAAGCCGATGGTGACGAGACCGAGGGTGACGATCCGCCGCCGCAGGGCCCGCGAGCGGCTCGTCGTGTAGAGCGCCACGACCATGACGGCGACCGCCACGACCGTCCCGCCCCAGGAGCCGCGGGAGAAGGACAGGAAGATGCCCGCCATCACGACGACGAGGCTGAGCAGCGACAGGATCGGCCACCGGGTCGCGCCGGAGAGGAGGCGGTGGATCAGGTAGAGAGCGCCGAGCGTCAGGAACGAGCCGAACACGTTCGGGTCCTGGAAGGTGCCCGAGGCGCGACCGTACTTGTAGAACAGATCCTCGATGCCGAGCAGTTGCAGGTAGCCGACGATGCCGAGACCCGCCGAGAGCACACAGCTCGCGGTATAGGCCTTGAGCGCGACCTCGATGCGCGCCTGCGTGTCGTCGGCGTAGAGCATCGCGAAGAAGATGCAGGTGGCCGCGAGGTAGAAGAGCTGCACGGTCCAGGTCACGGACAGCGGCTCGTTGAGATAAGGCAGCAGCGCGATCCCCATCGCCGTGAGGTAGGCGAGGAGCAGGAGCACGAGGGGCAGTGCCCCCCGGTGCAGGCGGATGCCGAGCGCGAGCCACAGCACGATCGTTGGAATCGCCACGAGGTCGTAGGGCGAGGCGTCCGAGAAGGCGAAGCAGGCGAAGAAGATGAACGCCGCGTGGAGGCCGCTCGCCAGGCCCTGGACCGCGCGGAGGGCGGGGACGCGTCCCCAAGCGCCCGCGGCCCATGGTGACGAGCCTGCGGCCCAGGGTGACGAGCCCGCCGCCCACGGCGACGCGGCGGCCGTCGCACCTGTCGGCGCGGCTGTCATGGAAGACATCGGCGAACTCGAACTCTCGCGGGGCACCGCGCACGCCACCCGCCCGAGCTCCGCGACGCGGCACCCGGCGGGATTGCGGACCCCTCAACCGGGCTGATCGAACCACCGAAAGGTTGCGTTTTAACCAACAGCCCCGGCTGCGCAGCTCGCTGCGCTCCTCTCGAGGTGCGGAACGTGACGGCCGGCAAACCTGAGATCGTCGTTCCGTGCGTGCAGGGTGTCAGCCGCCGCTGCCTGCGAGCGATGCCCGGGACGGGGGCGCAGCGTATCTGGAATGACAAGTCCGAGACGGCGCACTCAATCATCGCGGACAGATCGCGACGGCTGATGTGCCCACGCCGTCTTCTGGAATAATAGTTCTACTCGAAGAGGCACGGTCTAGCGATAATTTTCAGCCAGATCGGATCGATCTCGACTTTGACGGGACGGCGCCGAAAAATCAGACGCGTAGTTGTTCCATCTCACCGCGTGCGCCACGGCACGTCACTGCGGACAACCACTCCCCATATTCAATTTACCGAAGAACAGTAAGGTCTGGATCGCCAGACTATCCCGAGATTGATTGTTGGAGAGATTGATGAACACTCGTATCGCCGCTGCCGTCGCCGCCATCGTCCTGGGTGTCGCCCCGGTCACGTCGGCTCTGGCCTTCAGCCAAAGCCATGCCCGCCCGATCCCGATGACGTCCGGCTGGACCGACTCCCTCGGCGTCCATGACGGCCCGTCCTACGCAGCCTGCCCGATGAACTCGGCCGCGGAAGGCAACGCCAACCAGCAGAACTTCCCGGTCAAGCAGTACGGCCAGACCGCGGGCGGCAACCGCTGCTAAGTTCCCGGCCCGATCCGGCCGGATCGGGCATGGTCTCTCAGGCCTTATTTCTACGCTCTCCGTCTCGCCGCACCGGCATCGGCGATGAGCGTTTCGATCGGATACGAATGGAGGATTTCGACAGATGCGGATGATGCAGGCGTTTTCTTACGGGATGATCGGTGCGCTCGCGCTCGGCCTCGCGACCACCGTGATCGGTTCCGCGAACGTGTTGCTCAACCTCTGACGCCGAACGCTTCCCCCTGATCGAATCGATCCGGCCGGCAGGCCGGCTCGGAGATCGGCAAGAAGAAAGGGCCGCCCGCGAGGGTGGCCCTTTTTCGTGCGCGGTTTCCGACCGGTGGCGCGTCACCCTGGAGCGCATTCCGACGAAGGGGCCGCCGGTTCGTCGGAATCCGCGTCAAAACAGAGACCGAGAGCCGCCGGCCTGATGCCATCAGGTCGGATACGGCTCTAGACCTTGCAGGCGAAAAAGCCTTCGCGGATCGCTTCCGGATCGAGGTTGCGGCCGATGAAGACGACGCGGGAGACGCGCGGCTCGTCGGCGCCCCAATCCCCCTGGACGTCGCCGTCAAGGATCATGTGAACGCCCTGGAAGACGAAGCGCTTGGGCTCGTCGGGAAAGGCGACGATGCCCTTGCAGCGCAGGATGTCCGGCCCCTGAACCTGGGTCAGGTTCGAGATCCAAGGCATGAACTTCTCCGGATCGACCGGGCCGTCGATCTTGGCCGAGACCGACTGCATCTGCTCGTCGTGGTGATGGTGGTGGCCCTCCTCCAGGAAGTCGGGCTCCACGTCGAGGATGCGCGCGAGGTCGAAGGCGTTGCGGTCGAGCACCTGATCGAGCGGGATCGCGCAGCGCTCGGTGCGATGGATCTTGGCCCAGGGGTTGATCGCGCGGATCTGGCCCTCGACCCGGTCGAGATCTACCCCTGAGACGAGGTCGGACTTGTTGAGCAGGATCACGTCGGCAAAGGCGATCTGGTTCTTGGCCTCGGGCGCGTCGGCGAGCCGGTCGGTGAGCCACTTGGCGTCGGCCACCGTCACCACCGCGTCGAGCCGGGCGGCCTCGCCGACATCCTGATCGACGAAGAAGGTCTGGGCCACGGGGGCCGGGTCGGCCAGTCCCGTGGTTTCGACGATGATCGCGTCGAACTTGCCGCGGCGCTTCACCAGCCCGTCCATGATGCGGATCAGGTCGCCGCGCACGGTGCAGCAGACGCAGCCGTTGTTCATCTCGAACACTTCCTCGTCGGCCCCGACCACGAGGTCGTTGTCGATGCCGATCTCGCCGAACTCGTTGACGATCACGGCGTAGCGCTTGCCGTGCTGTTCGGTGAGGATGCGGTTGAGCAGCGTCGTCTTGCCGGCTCCGAGATAGCCGGTGAGCACGGTCACCGGGATCTTCTGGGAGGCGGCGAGGGGGGAAGCATCGGACATGGAAGGCCTGGGTCGATTGCGCGGTGACGGAACGTCGGGCTGTTATATTGTATCAACGGGGTCGGATGGAAGATCGCCGGCCTGCGCCTGAAGCGCTTCGACGGCGATGCGCAGGCGCGGCAACTCATCGACGACCACGTTCCAGAGAATCCGCTCGGACAAGCCGTGATACTCGTGCCGCAGGATGTTCCCGATGGCGCGCACCTGATGCCAGGGAATCTCGGGCCTCAGTGCCTTGACGGAATCCGGCAAGGCGCGGCTCGCCTCCGAGATGATCTCGATGCCTCGCTCGACGCCGTGCTTCAGCAGCCAGTTCCGGCAAAAGGCGTCGAAGTCCTGTCCTGCCGTCGCTTGAGCGATTCCGTCGAGGGCGGCCAGCATGTCGTCCAGAGCGTGGCGATAATCACGCCGAGCCATCAGAACACGCGAAACGCGGAGGCTTCGATCCGGTCACGTAACCGAGGGTGCAGCCCGTCGCGGGTTGTGACGTCGATCGCGGTCCCGAGCCGGTCTTCCAGCAGCAGCTTGATGCCGACGAGGTCGAAGGCGTTGAAGCGGCTCGCGGGATCATAATCGATGAAGAGGTCGAGGTCGCTGTCGGCGCGCGCCTCATCCCGAGCCGTGGAGCCGAACAGGTAGAGCGATGTGGCGCCCATGGTGCGCACCGCGTCGGCACTGTCGCGAAGGCGGGTGATGGCCTCCATCCTGTCCATCGGGCGCTCCTTCCGGCGCCAGTCTATCAGGACTTGTTCACCGGCCGCAGCCCTTCGCTCAGGGCCGCCAGCGTCCGCCCGAACCCCTCCGGCCCGGCAAGGAACCGCTCCAGCAGCAGCGAACCCTCCAGCGTCGCCACGATCATCCGGGCATGGGCCTGCGGGTCGAGGCCGGCGCGGACGCTGCCGGAGATCTGACCCTCCTCGATCACGCCGGCGAGCCAGGCGATGTGCTTCTCGAAGAAGGCGGTGATAGCGCGGCGCAGGGCCTCGGGCAGCGTCTCCAGCTCGACGGCGAGCGCCGCGCACAGGCAGCCGAGGCCGCGCTCGACCCCGCCGAGATAGAGCCGGCCATAGGCCTCGATCCGGGCGACCCCGTCGGCGGTCTGGCCGGAGATGTCGTCGAGCGCCGCGTCGTAGCGCGCGTCGTAGGCCTCGATCAGCGCCTGGGCGAGCGCTTCCTTGGTGCGGAAATGGTGGTGGATGCTCGCCTTGCGGATGCCGACCGCTTCGGCGAGGTCGGCGTAGCTGAAGCCGGAATAGCCCCGGCCGCGCACCAAAATCTCGGCCTCGCTGAGGAGCGATGCGCGCGTGTCTCTCATCATCCGTCCGTTCGTATCGGGCCGATCACGTGCTCGCGACGGCTCCGCCCGTTCGCGATGGTGGCACTTGACGGCACAAAAATCTACCTACTAGATGGTTTGCACTATATCGATAAATTCACCGGGAGGAAGCGGCCGATGCCGGCACGGATGTGCCCAGGTGACGAGTCCGGCGGAGGCGGGCGTTGAGCGCCCCCGTCACACGCCGCGCGGCTCTGTTCGGCGGGCTTTGCCTGTGCTGCCTGCCGCGAGCGGGCTTTGCCGTCGATGCCATGACGATGGAGGAGGTCGCACCCGGCACCTTCATTCGGCGCGGGCCCGATGCCGAGGCGACGCCGGAGAACGCCGACGGTATCGCCAATATCGGCTTCATCATCGGCCGGGACGGGGTGCTCGTCACGGAATCCGGCGGCAGTCTCGCCGACGGGCAGTGGCTGCGCCGGGAGATCGCCCGGCGCACCGACAAGCCGGTCCGCTACGTGATGCTCACCCACGTGCATCCCGATCATGTCTTCGGCGCTGCGGCCTTCCGCGGCGACAACCCGACCTTCGTCGGACATGCCGGCCTGCGCGGCGCCCTCGATGCGCGGGGCGCGTTTTACCGCCAGCGACTCGCCGAGATCCTCGGAGAGGAGAAGGCGGGAGAGGTGGTCTACCCGACGATGGAGGTGAAGGAGGGCGCCGAGATCGATCTCGGCGACCGCACCCTCCGGCTCACCGCCCACGGCAACGCGCATACGAGCTGCGACCTGTCGATGCTCGACACCGGCAGCGGGCTGCTGTTCCCGGCCGACCTGCTCTTCGTCGGGCGAATCCCCTCGCTCGACGGCAGCCTGCTCGGCTGGTTCAAGGAGATCGAGCGGCTGAAGGCGGTGGGCGCCACCGACGCCGTGCCGGGCCACGGCCCGACACGGGTGGCGTTCGCGCCGGCGATGGCCGACCTCGCGCGTTATCTCTCGGCACTGCGCGACGAAACCCGCAAGGCGGTGGCCACAAGCGTGCCGATCGAGACCGCAGTTCGGACCGTCGCGCTGGGGGAGAAAGACCATTGGGCGCTGTTCGACACTTATAACGGCCGCAACGTCACCCAGGCCTACCAAGAACTCGAGTGGGAATAAGTTCGCCCCCGTCTCGGGGGCTTCCGGGAAGGAAATGCGCCATGAAACGCCTGATGCTTGCCCTCAGCCTGACGCTCTCCGCAGCGGCGCTCGCGCCCGCTCCGGTGCTGGCCGGCGCCACCGACACCGACGAGGAGCGCGCGGCCCGCTGGACCGAGATCAAGACGTCGATCTTCGGTGACCGGAAAGTCGAGGCCAGCGAGAGCGCCGTGACCATCGATGCGCCCGCCCGCGCCCTCGACGCCGCCCTTGTACCGATCGGCCTGACGCTCGCCGACAAGGACAGCGTGAAGGGCCTCTACTTCATCATCGACGACAACCCGTCGCCCTACGCGGCGCACTTCACCTTCGGCCCGGCCGCGGACCCGGGCGAGATCAAGATGCGGGTGCGGGTGAACAACTACACCAACGTCCACGCGGTGGTGGAGACCAAGGACGGGCGGCTCCTCGAATCGGCCAAGTTCGTCAAAGCCTCCGGCGGCTGCTCGGCGCCGATGGGCATGAGTGACGAGGAGGCGATGAAGGGCATGGGCGAGATGCGCATGAAGTTCGTCGGCGACGTCCAGCCCGGCAAGCCGGCCGAGGCGACGCTGATGGTGCGCCACCCGAACTTCTCGGGGATGCAGATGAACCAGCTCACCCGCGACTACACCCCGGCCCGCTACATCCAGAAGCTCGATGTGACCTACGGCGACAAACTCGTGTTCAGCCTCGACGGCGACATCTCCATCGCCTCGAACCCGGTCATCAACTTCGCCTTCAAGCCCGAGGGGCAGGGTGCGCTCAAGGTCACGGCTGCGGACAACCAAGAGGGGCGCTGGGCGCAGTCCTTCCCGGTTCCGTCCGCGAGCAACTGACGCCGATGGGGAGAAGCATGCGGGTGATCGCGAGACATGCGGCGTTCGCCGCCCTCGGCTTGATGCTGGGCGCGGCCGGTCCGGCCGACTCGCCGGTCAACGTGCCGGAGCCGGAGGGGCTCTATACCGGACCGCCGAAGGGCTACACCCCGGCGACGCTCAAGGGGGCGACGGTCATCGACCTGAAGGGGCTCGAAAAGCTGCTGCCGGAGGGGCCGGTCCTCATCGATGTGGTGCTGGCCGACCGCCGGCCCGAGGGCCTGCCCGCCGGCCGGCCCTGGCTGCCGACGCACCGCTCGCTCCCCGGCGCGGTCTGGATGCCGGGCGCGGGCGGCGCACCGCTGGCGCCGGAGAAGGAGGAAGCCTTCCTGCGGCGGGTCGCCGAACTGACCGGCGGCGACCGGGCCAAGCCCGTCGTGACCTTCTGCCGGCCGGAATGCTGGGGGAGCTGGAACGCCGGCAAGCGGCTGGTCGCGGCCGGCTACAGCCGCGTCCACTGGTTCCCCCCCGGCGTCGAGGGCTGGCAGGACGATCACGACACCGCCGTCGCCAAGCCCGATCCGGCCTGGACGCACGCGGACAGCGCGCGCGCGCCCCAGCGCTGAGCATGTGAACGAGATGCCGTGAGGACACCGATGACGAACCGCCGGCACGTTCTCGTCCTCGCGGCGGCCTTCCTGGCCGGCAACCTGCCCGGCTCCGGCCAGGCCGCCGATTCCAACGCCTACGACCAGAGCGCCTTCGAGGCGGCGCAGGCGGCGGGGCGGCCGATCCTCGTGCAGATCTCGGCGCCGTGGTGCCCGATCTGCCGCGCGCAGAAGCCGATCCTGGCCGCGCTCTCCGCCGACCCGCGCTTCAAGACGCTTGCCGTCTTCACGATCGACTTCGACGCTCAGCGCGACCTCGTGCGCCGGTTCGGGGCGCAGATGCAGAGCACGCTCATCGTCTACAAGGGCGGCACCGAGGTTGCCCGCTCGGTCGGCGAGACCCAGCCCGAATGGATCGAGCAGCTCCTCGAAAAAGCCCTCTGACACGTTTTCGCCATGATTCGGCCAAGGGCGCTCAAGAGTCTAAATTTCCAGCAATCTCAATCGCCTCGATCTTCAGGCTATACCATTGACACCGGCCGAGATGTGGCGGAAAAACGGCAAGTCCGGAGGCGGCCTGAAGTCTAGGGAGGAAACGCCCGAAAAGGGCGAGCAGGGCGACCGAAGCGCATTTCACGTTGATGTCCGGCCGCCGCTTTCGGCGGCCGTCGCGTGACGGCGCCGGAACGCCGCAGGAGAAGGCAGGCCCCTCCGGGCGATCCTTTTCGTCGTGACACTTCGCATCCGATCCACCGGAACCGACCCAATGACCTCCTGCGGGGCGGCGCGAACGGGCTTATAGAGGCGTTCCGCACGCTGCGCCCGATCCGACGGGCGCCCCCGGGAACGCCAGACTCCGGATCACGAGCCATGTCGCAGGTCGTTCAAACGCGTCGTCTCCAGGCGGTCGATCTGATCAAGCGCAAGGCCGAGGGGCGCAAGATCATTTCGCTCACCGCCTATCACGCGCACACCGCGGGCATCGTCGATGCCTATTGCGACTTCGTGCTGGTGGGCGATTCCCTCGGCATGGTCATGCACGGCATGGAATCGACCCTGCCGGTGACCCTGGAGATGATGATCCTCCAGGCTCAGGCCGTGATGCGCGGCACCTCCCGTGCCCTCGTCGTGGTCGACATGCCGTTCGGCTCCTACGAGGCGAGCCGCGAGCAGGCCTTCCTCAACGCCGCCCGCGTCCTCAAGGAGACGGGGGCCGGGGCGATCAAGCTGGAGGGCGGGGCGCGCTTTGCCGAGACGGTCGCCTTCCTGACCGAGCGGGGCGTGCCGGTGATGGGCCATATCGGCCTCACCCCTCAATCGGTGAACACGATGGGCGGCTTCAAGGTGCAAGGGCACGGCGCCGGCGACGAGGACCGCCTGCGGGCCGATGCCCGCGCGATCAGCGATGCGGGCGCCTTCGCCATCGTGCTGGAGGGCATCGTCGAGCCGGTGGCGCGGGCCATCGCCACCGACACCGCGATCCGCGCGGCGACCATCGGCATCGGCGCCACCGCCGCCTGCGACGGGCAGATCCTCGTGCTCGAAGACATGCTGGGCCTGAGCGATCGGGTGCCGCGCTTCGTCAAGAGCTACGGCTCGCTGCGCGCCCATATCGAGGAGGCCGTGCGCGCCTATGCCGACGAGGTGCAGGCGGGCCGCTTCCCGGCCGAGGGGCACACCTACCCGCCGCGGTGAACGGGCGGTACGGTCCGTGGCTTGACGAAACGCCCCCCATCGGGCATTGACCGCGCCGGAATTCGGCCGGGGCTTCCCGGCCTTTTGCGTTTCGCCCGCGCTGGCGGCCGCCACCAGCGAATCGCCCCTCGACCCGCTTTAGGAGCGCCACGCCATGGCCAAGGCCGTTACCGTCAAGATCCGCCTCGTCTCGACCGCCGACACGGGCTACTTCTACGTCACGAAGAAGAACTCCCGCACGCAGACCGAGAAGATGGTCATGAAGAAGTATGACCCGGTCGCGCGCAAGCACGTCGAGTTCAAGGAAGCCAAGATTAAGTAAGGCGGTCGCGCCGAACCTCCGGACGCCGACCGCCTTCGGGCCGCGTCGGCGCAACCGGGAGCGCGACACGAAGCGTCCGCTTCTTCGCGAAGCGATGCGGCAGGGCCGCTCCGGCATCGGGGCGGCTTTTTCGCATTGAGGCGGCTGCTTCATTCCGGCCTCGCCGCATCCTCACGGATTGCCGACGAAACGGGGCGGCGCGGCGTAACGCTCGCGCAAGCGATCGCGTCTAGGGTCGGCGCATGAACGCCTTGCCCAGCTGCCTCGCTCCGGCCGGTATCGGCCTCACCATCGCCTCGGCCGCCACCGTCCTGGAACGGTCCGGCTACGCGCATTCAGCCGAGATCACCTTGGGAGCCGCCCTGGTGGCGACCGCGCTCGTGGTGCTGATGCGCGCAGCCCCGACGTGGTTCCGGGTGAGCTGACGTTTTCGCCAAGACGCTTTCGCCAGGACGCTTGCGCCGGGACGCTGCCGGTCGTGGGACTCAGGCGCGGTCGAGCCGGGCCGTCAGCATCCGCACCTTGAGGCGGGGCGAGAACGGCAGGCCCGCGAGCACCCGCTCCCGCCGCACCACATCGCCCGCCCGCAATCCGCGCGCGCCGACGACGCCCTCCCCTCGCGCGACGATCCGAGCCGGTAGCGCACTGTGCGCCCGCCGCATCCGGCCGAGCGCCATGTCCGGCCGCGCCGTGCCGACGAAGCGGTCGAGGCTGCGGATCCAGCCCTCCGCCGGGATGTCGCCGGGCTCCAGGCACAGCAACCACTCGCGCCGCGCCACCCGCGCGCCCGCGCCCCATGGGTCGGCGCCGGGCGGGCGCACCACCAGCGTCGCGCCGCTCCCCTCGGCCACCGTCTCCAGCGCGGGGCAGGCCTGAGCCGTCACGATCACCGCGTCGCCCACGAGCCCAGCCGCCACGCCCGCGACGAGTGCGCTCAGCGTGTCGGCGAGGCACTCGATCGCAGCGGGGTCGGCGGATCGCGCCACATGAATGAGGCCGGAGATCATGCGGGGGCGAATACCCGATTTTCCGGCCTGGCAAAGCACTCCTTGCTCTATCTCGGCTTTCGACGGCCCCGGATGACGGACAAAGTCCGCACCTGCACGAAACTTGTGCATCCCCGCTTTCCATGTTCGCGCTATGTTCTTAAGACGAACGCGAGCGTGGCAGACGGTGGGGCTCGGGGTGGGGAACGGACAGACGCCGCTTCGGGGTAAACCGGGCGGCTTCTCACACGACGGCTCCCGGGTCGCGCCGGAGGCGCGGCGCGGTCGCGGGGCGACCGCCAACCCGGAGGGGCGCTTCGAGGCGACCCGGCACGAGAGCTTCGACGATGGCTGGCCGGAGGAGGCGGAGCGTGTTCGGCGCACGGAGGTGACGCCGGAACGCGCCCGCCACATCATCACCCGCAACGCCTCGCCGGACATCTCGTTCGACCGGTCGATCAATCCGTATCGCGGCTGCGAGCACGGCTGCGTCTACTGCTTCGCCCGGCCGAACCACGGCTATGTCGGGCTCTCGCCGGGGCTCGATTTCGAGACGCGGCTGTTTTCCAAACCCGATGCGGCCGCCCTGCTGGAGCGCGAGCTGTCGGCGCCGGGCTACCAGCCGCGGACCATCGCGCTCGGCACCGCGACCGACCCCTACCAGCCGATCGAGCGCACGCACGGCATCACCCGCGCCGTGCTGGAAGTGCTGGCCCGCTTCCGCCATCCCGTCGGCATCGTCACGAAGTCGAACCTGATCCTGCGCGACCGCGATCTCCTCGCCGACATGGCGGCGCAGAACCTCGTGAAGGTGGCGATCTCCGTGACCACCCTCGACCCGGATCTCGCCCGCCGCATGGAGCCGCGCGCGCCGCATCCGCGCAAGCGCCTGGAGGCGATCCGTGCTTTGAGCGAGGCGGGCGTGCCGGTGATGGCGATCGCCGCGCCCATCATCCCCTCGCTCAACGATCACGAGATCGAAGCGATTCTCGAAGCGGCCCGGACGGCGGGGGCGCGAGAGGCCAACTACGTTCTGCTGCGCCTGCCGCACGAACTCGACGAGTTGGTCGGCGACTGGTTCTCGGAGCATTATCCGGGGCGCAAGGCGCACGTCTTCTCCCTGCTGAGCGGGGCGCGCGGCGGCAAAACCTACGATGCCGCCTTCGGCACCCGCATGATCGGCCAGGGCCCCTATGCCGACCTGATCCGCCGCCGCTTCGCCCTGGCCAAGCGCCGCCTCGGCTATCCGGACGAGCCCGTGCGCCAGACGACGGAGCTGTTCCGCCGGCCGGAGAGAGCGGGGGATCAGCTCGCTTTGTTCTGAAACGCGACTCCGGCCCAACGGGCGCCGGCTCTTCGGGGGAACGAAGCGAGCGTGACGGCTCGGCTATGGCCGTCTCGGCCTGCCCGCTGCGCCGGGGTCATCCTGCGGTGCTGTTCATCCACCGCTGGCGGCATGCGCGGGGCGATCGCTTGAAGGGATGGATCCCCGATCCGGCAAACGAAAAGAAGCGGCGGACCCGAAGGTCCGCCGCTTCCGATGTTCGTATCAGCCTGACGTGCGATGGGCCGCCTTAGCGGGCGCCGGGAAGGCGCTGGGCGTGGGCGTAGTGCTGCTGGAGCACCGGCAGGGCCTGCTGGGCGTAGTTGCGCAGGGCCGGGTTCGGGCCGGACTGGGCGTAGGACTGCGCCATGCTGATCGACATCTGGTGCGCCATCACCTGCTGCTGGCCGTAGACACGGTCGAAGCGGGCGCCGGGCGGGGTGGCGTTCAGCTCGGCCAGCATCTGCTGCTGCTGCGGGTTCGGCGGTACCACGGTGGTGCCCGCGGTGCTGTCGACGTCGAAGGCCTGTGCGCCGGCGGCGGCGCCGCGGCTCAGACCGGTGCCGGCACCTTCGAGCGCGCCGACCGGGCCGCCCTGCAGGGTGCCGCCGACCACGCCGGTCGCGACGCCGGTGGCCGCACCGACCGCACCGCCGGCAATGGCGAGCGGAGCCTCGACCAGGCCGCCGACGAGACCGCCGGGGCCGGCCTGACGGGCGGCCATGTAGTTGCGCTCGCCGCCGGCCAGGGCGACGTTGGCGGCCTGATGGTCACGAAGCGCCTCACGGGCATAGGCCCGCACCGACGGGTTGCGGCTCTTCTGAAGCGCGATCTGGGCGGACTGGATCTCGAAGGCATTTGCCTGCATGGCGTCCAGGCGGAAATCGCCTCCGACCTGGGCGAAGGCGGGGGTCGCCATGGCGACGACGAGTGCGGACGCAGCAGCGTATTTCTTCAGCATACCAAACCTCAAATATCGGATTTTCGACATACAAACTGGCCTCAGAAACCGGATGAAACGGTCAAGGCCGTGAAGATCACTTCGACGCGACAACGACGACCTTCCACGGTGGTTCCCGAAATTTGAATAAGCTTTTTCATCCCGACCCCATTCGGGGAAAACTGGTCCTCGTGCAGGGACTACGGGCCCTGGCCGCGCTGATGGTGGTCGTTCACCACGCCCAGAACGAGGCTGCGGCCCTGGCCGGGCGGACGGGAACTGACTTCGTCGCACGCCACGGGCTGCCCTGGCCGGCGGGCGTCGACATCTTCTTCGTCATCTCCGGCTTCATCATCGTCCACGCGGCGGCACCGCTCTACGGACGCCCCGGAGCGCGGAGCCGCTTTGCCGCCCACCGCATCGCCCGCCTCGTCCCGCTCTATTGGCTGGTGACCGGGCTCTACCTCGCCCTCGGCCTCGCAGCGCCGGCCCTGCTCAGCGGCGAGGGCGGCGCGCCCGACATCGCACGCACCCTCGCCTCGTTCCTATTCTGGCCGATCGCCCGGCCCGACGGGGCGGTTCTGCCGCTCTACGGCCTGGGCTGGACCCTGAACTACGAGATGGCCTTCTACGCCCTCTTCGCCCTCGGCCTCGGCTTCTCGCGGCGCGGGGCGGTAGCGTGGCTCGCCGGCGCCCTGGTGCTCCTGGTTCTCGCCGGGCGGCTGATGCCCGCGCCACCGGTCCCCCTCGCCTTCTGGTCCGATCCGATCGTCCTCGAATTCGCGCTCGGCGCCGGGCTCGCGCTCCTACGGGCCGAGGGGCTGCGCCTGGGTTCGCCGGTTCGGATCGCGCTCGCCGCGGCGGGTCTGTTCGGGCTTGCCGCCAATGCAAACCTGTCCGCCGAGCCGGTTGCCCGCTTGCTCGGCTGGGGCCTGCCCGCCGCGTTCCTCGTAGCGGCGGCGGTGCTCGGCCGGGACCGGCCCGAGGCCGTGCGCGGCGGGATCGGCGCCTGGTTTCTCGGCGCGGCCGAGCGGCTGGGCGATGCCTCCTACGCTCTCTACCTGATCCATCCCTTCGTGCTGCGGGCGGTCCGCGAGGGGCTGCTGCGCACCGGCCTCGCACCCTTGCTCGGACCCTGGCCGAGCCTCGTCGTGATGGTCGCGTTGACCCTGCCGGCCGCGCTTCTTGTCCACCGGTTGGTGGAGCGGCCCCTGACCCGCCTCGTCCGCCGCGGGCTCGACCCCGCACCCGCTGTCGAGGTGTCGAAAAGCGCCGTGACGCCCGAGAGATGAGGCGGGGATGACAGCGGGATGACGACGTCATGGGCAGTTTTCCCGAACCCCGTTTCGCACTAGCCTCCGGCCGTCACGTCCCTCTCTTCCTCGCACGCCGCGGAGGCCGGCCATGAAGACCCTGCTCGTTCCGGTCACCCTCCACGACGCCCTGCCCTCCGTCTTCGCCACGGCGGTGCTGGTGGCGCGCCGCTTCGGCAGCCTGATCGAGGGCGTGGCCCTGCGCCCGGCGCTCGCCGAATACGTGCCGGTGGACATGGTCGGCGGCATGACGTGGCTGCGCGACGAGGAGGCCGACCAGGCCGAGGCGCAGGATGCGGGGCAGCGCTTCGTGGCGGCGATGGAGGCGGCAGGCCTGCCCCGGCGCGAACCCGGCGCCTCCTGCGCCCCGGATGCGGTGGACAATGCCGGACCGCGCTACCGCTGGCAGCCCGACGTGCCGCCGGGCGACGCCTTCCTCGGCCAGTATGCGCGGCTGTTCTCGGCAACCGTCGTCGGGCGCCCTGGTGCCGATGACGGGTCGCCGCGCATGACCACCTTCGAGACCGCCTTGTTCGAGAGCGGGCGCCCGATCCTGCTTGCACCGCCCGCCGCCCCGGCCTGCCTCGGCGAGGCGGTCCTGATCGCCTGGAACGGCTCGACCGAGACGGCCAGAGCCCTCGCCTTCGCCATGCCCTTCCTGCGGCGCGCCCGGCGGGTGCTCGTGGTCAGCGCCGAGGGCGGCATGGTGCCGGGCCCGAGCGCGGAGGACGTGGCGCGCTCGCTCGCCTGCGAAGGCATCGAGGCCGCCCACAAGGCTCTGCCCGCCGGGCGCCGCACCCCTGGCGAACTCTACCTCGACACCGCTGAATCGTTCGGCTGCGACCTTCTGATCAAGGGCGCCTACACCCAGAGCCGCCTGCGCCAGATGATCTTCGGCGGGCCGACCAGCCACATCCTGTCGCACGCGACCGTGCCGGTGCTGATGGCGCATTGAGCGGCGCGACCGGCGGCTCCAAAGGTTGGCAGCCGAATTTTGCGTTTTCGGCGAAGGCGTTCGCTCAAGTGCGCCCTGGTAGATGACGATCCCGTGGCGCCGCGACGGCGGCCGCGACGAAGGCTCGCGCCGCATTCAATCGTGCCCGTCAGGAGTTGCCAGAATCCGGATCGGCGGCTAAAGTCCTGAAAAGCTTGAAGTTTTCAATCATTCTAATCTGCGTCTGCCTCAAATCGGCCGGTTTCCGGTGGCCTTGAGCGGCGCGAAATGAACGGAGGCTTCGGGCTGCGCGGCTCTCGCGGGCCGGGCTTCCCCGACAGGCACGACAGGTTGCGATCCCGCATGATTGTCTGCTCTTGCAACGTCCTCTCCGACGGACAGGTGCGCGCGTGCCTGCAGCCGGGCCCGGGCTGTCCCCGCACGCCGGCCCAGGTCTATGGCTGTCTCGGCTGCAGTCCGAAATGCGGACGCTGCGCGCGCACCATCCGCTCGATCCTGCGCAACGCCTTGGACGAAGCGCAGGCGCACACCGCCGCGCATGGCGGTGCACATGCCTGCTCGACGGCCTGTGAAGCGTCTTGCAGTTTGGGATCATTCCAAACTACAAGGGAGCCAGAGGGCGTCGCAGCCTGAGACGATCACTCGTCCCGACGCCTCACGAGGAGAGAGGTGAATGAAGGGCGACGCTAAGGTCATCGAGTATCTCAACCGCGGCTTGCGCAGCGAGCTGACGGCGGTCAGCCAGTACTGGCTGCACTTCCGCCTGCTGAACGATTGGGGCTACGTCGATCTCGCCAAATTCTGGCGCAAGGAATCCATCGAAGAGATGAACCACGCGGATCGGTTCATCGACCGGATCCTGTTCCTCGACGGCTTTCCGAACCTGCAGGAACTCGATCCCCTGCGCATCGGCCAGAACGTTCAGGAGATCATCGAGTGCGACCTCGCCGCCGAGAACGAGGCGCGGTCGCTCTATCTCGAAGCTGCCAAGTACTGCGACTCGATCAATGACCGTGTCTCCAAGCGGCTGTTCGAGGATCTGGCCGAGGACGAGGAAGGCCATATCGACTTCCTCGAGACCCAGCTCGACCTGATCGGCCAGATCGGCCTGCCGCTCTATGCCCAGCGCCATGTCGGCGGCCTGGAGCAGATCGCGCCCGAGAAGGAGTGATCCTTCTCTTCCCCTCCCCTCTCGTGGGGAGGGGAGAAAATCGCATCAAGCCGGCGGGCGGCCCACCAGCACCGGCTGCGCGTTCGCCCGCTCGGGGAACAGCGCCTTCAGATCCCGCAGCTTCGGCGCGTCATTGACGGCGATGTAGCTGTTGGTCGGGTGCAGGCTCATGTAGTCCTGGTGATAGTCTTCCGCCGGGTAGAAGGCGCCGCTCTCGACCTTGGTGGCGATGGGCTTCGAGAAGACCTTCGTCCCGTCGAGCTGGGCAATATAGGCCTTGGCGACCTTGGCCTGTTCCGCATCCGCGGGGAACAGCGCCGAACGGTATTGCGGGCCGGTATCGGGGCCCTGCCGGTTCACCTCGGTCGGGTCGAGCGCCACCGAGAAGAAGATCTGCAGCAGCTCGTCGTAGCGGACCAAAGCCGGATCGTAGGTGACCTGCACCGCTTCCGCATGCGCGGTGCGGCCGGTGCCGACCTCGTCGTAGCGGGCGCTCGCCCGGGTGCCGCCGGCATAGCCCGAGACCGCGTTCGTCACGCCTTTCACGTGCTGGAACACACCCTGCACGCCCCAGAAGCAGCCGCCCGCGAAGGTCGCCGTGCGCAGGCCCGAACCCTCCTTAGCGGTCATCGCCGCCTCGGGCAGGCGTTGCCCACCCTCCTCCGCAGAGGCGGGCGCCAGGGGCAGAGCCGCGCCGGCAAGCAGGGCGAGGCCAGCCAAGCCGCCGATGAGGCGGGATGCGCGGGGACGGAAGCGTTCGCTGGTCATGATCCTGAATCCCTCTCGATCCACATGTCAGGCCGGGCCGTCGGCGGCGGGCTCGAAGCGCAGAGACACGCCGTTCATGCAGTAGCGCAGGCCGGTTGGCTTCGGGCCGTCCTCGAAGACGTGGCCGAGATGGCCGCCGCAGCGGCGGCAATGCACCTCCGTGCGCCGCATGCCGTAGGCGCTGTCGACCTGCGTGCCGACCGCGCCGGGCAGCGTTTCGAAGAAGCTCGGCCAGCCGGTGCCGCTCTCGAACTTGGTCTTCGACGAGAACAGCGGCAGGTCGCAGCCGGCGCAGACGAAGCGGCCCGGACGCTTCTCGCCGTTGAGCGGGCTCGTATAGGCCCGCTCGGTGCCGTGCTCGCGCAGCACCTGGTAGGCGGCGGGCGAGAGCCGCGCGCGCCACTCGGCCTCGGACTTCTCGACCTCGAAGCCCGCCGCGGAGGCGGGGCCGGCCATCGCGGATGTCAGGCGGGAGGCCGCAAGGAGGCCCAGCAGCGAGGCTCCGGCACGCAAGGTCTGGCGGCGGTTCATGCGCGAGGACTCCGATGGGCTGCGGTCCGCCGGCTCCGAAGGAAGACGGGCTCCCCCGATGCCGGCAACGTGACGAGGATGATCAATCGCGCGCAATCGATAGCACGAAACCGGTAGGGCCGCCGCGAAGACGAACCGCCGCAGGCCGGTCCGGTCTCGGCGCTACCGGCACAGCCTTGGCGAGTCTCTTCGCCCGGTTGTCCCGGATCCGCCCTCCGTGCCGCGTTGACGCTCGGGGATGCGCACATTACCTCCAATGATCAGCCGGCCAAGACAGGCTCCCAATCAGGCCCTCAAGCCATGCTCGCGGGTGCATCGTCTCACCCGCCCGCCCTCAAGACCGGCGGGACCGTCGGTGCCGGGCCGCTTGGGACCGGTTCCAGGGCCGGCACCCGGGACACGCGATGGATTCCACCCTCACCCAGAACGCCGAGCGCGGCGCTGAGAGCGTCCAGCGGGACGATGCGCGCCGTGCGGTCTACGAGGCTTCGCCGGCATCCGACCCGCGCAGCCCGGTGATGCTGTTTTCCGCCGACGAACCGCTCGCGATGGATTCCGGGGCCCGCCTCGGCCCGTTCCAGATCGCCTACCAGACCGCCGGCACCCTCAACGCGGCGCGTTCCAACGCGGTGCTGATCTGCCACGCGCTCACCGGCGACCAGCATTTCGCGCAGCCCCACCCCGTGACGGGAAAGCCCGGATGGTGGGAAACGCTGGTCGGTCCGGGCAAGCCGGTCGATACCAACCGTTACTTCGTCGTCTGCTCGAACGTCATCGGCTCCTGCATGGGCTCGACCGGGCCCGCCTCGCTCAACCCCGAGACGGGGCGTCCCTACGGGCTCGACTTCCCGCTGGTGACGATCCGCGACATGGTCCGCGCCCAGGCGATGCTGCTCGACCGGCTCGGCATCCCCGACCTGTTCCTCTGTATCGGCGGCTCGATGGGCGGGATGCAGGTGCTGCAATGGGCCTCGCTCTTCCCCGAGCGGGTGTTCGCCGCCATGCCCATCGCCACCGGCGCGCGGCACTCGGCGCAGAACATCGCCTTCCACGAGGTCGGCCGGCAGGCGATCATGGCCGACCCGGCCTGGGAGGAGGGCCGCTATCTCGAGGCCGGCACACGGCCGTCCAAGGGGCTGGGCGTCGCGCGGATGGGCGCGCACATCACCTACCTGTCCGAGCCGGCCTTGCACCGCAAGTTCGGCCGCCGCCTGCAGAACCGGGCGGCGCCGACCTTCTCCTTCAACGCCGATTTCCAGATCGAGAGCTATCTGCGCCACCAGGGGCTCAGCTTCGTCGAACGGTTCGACGCCAACGCCTACCTCTACCTGACGCGGGCGATGGACTATTTCGACCTCGCCGAGGACCACGGCGGCGTGCTCGGCAACGCCTTCCGCGGCTCGAAGACCCGCTTCTGCGTGATGTCCTTCACCTCGGATTGGTTGTTCCCGACCGCCGATTCCCGCGCCATCGTCCACGCGCTGAATGCGGTCGCCGCCCCCGTCGCCTTCGTCGAGGTGGAGAGCGACAAGGGCCACGACGCCTTCCTGCTCGACGAGCCGGCGATGTTCTCCGCCGCCAAGGGCTTCATCGACGCCGCCGCCCGGGCGCGAGGATTGTAGAACACGATGAGCGAGAGCTTCACCGATGCCGCCTCCGGCGTTCCCTGGGAGGCCGCCGAGGCGCTGCCCCGCGGCGAGGGCACGGCGCGCGTCGATCATATCGTCGTGCTCGGCCTCGTGCCGCCGGGCGCGCGCGTCCTCGACATCGGCTGCGGCGACGGCTCGCTGCTGGCGCTCCTGCGCGACCGCCGCGGCGTCGATGGCCGCGGCATCGAATTGTCGCGCGAAGGCGTCAACGCCTGCCTCGCCCGCGGCCTGCCGGTGATCCAGGGCGACGCCGACACCGATCTCGCCAACTACCCCGACGACGCGTTCGACGTCGTGGTCCTGTCCCAGACGATCCAGGCGACCCGTAATCCGCGCATCGTGCTGGAGCACCTTTTGCGGATCGGGCGGCAGGTCATCATCTCGTTCCCGAATTTCGGCCATTGGCGGGTGCGGGCCGAACTCGCCTTCCGCGGGCGGATGCCGGTCACCGAGATCATGCCGGAGACGTGGTACGAGACCCCCAACATCCACCACTGCACGATCCGCGACTTCGTCGGCCTGTGCCGGGATGTCGGCGCCCGCATCGAGAAGGCCACCGCCCTCGATGCGCGGGGCCGGCCGATGCGCTTCTCGATGCCGTGGTGGTTCTGGAACCTGATCGGCGCGCAGGGCGTGTTCCTGCTGCGGCGCGGGGCCGGGCGGGGGTGAGACCTTCGCCCCGGCGAATGGTGATCCTCGGTCCGCCCGGCAGCGGGAAAGCGAGCCTCAGCCCGCCTTCTCCTTCGCTTTCACATAGCTCTTGAGCACGGCATTGATCCGGGATTGATAACCCTTTCCCGTGCCCCGGAAGTGCCTGAGCACGTCGGGATCGAGACGGAGGGTGATCTGCTCCTTGGTCTCTGCCTCGACGGGCTCTGCCGTGTTCCAGAACTCCGCCGGAATTGAACCTGCATCCGGGTCGCTGGCAGCGCGGCGTTCGAGTTCGTCATCGGTCAGCGCCTTGAAGGCGCTGCTCAGCGGCGCGGCGGGCGGCATGTCGTCGAGGCTGTCAAACCGGACGAGTTTGCCGTGCGGTCGCGTAGGCTTTTCGCTCATGTCTGCTCGCCTTCCATGCTGAGATGATGCGAACGTCCCCGTCGCGCAGGGTATAGACCACCCGCAGCACCTCGTTGTCGTACTCCCCAAGGGCGATGAAGCGGCGTTCGCCGTAGTTGCGACGGGTGTCTTCGCGGGTCAGACGGAAGCCCCGAAAAATTTCAGCCGCCTGCCGGAAGCTGATGAGATGCTTGGCTTGGTTGGCCGCATCCTTCTCAAGGTCCCACTGAAAGCCCATGCCCGATCCGTAACTACAAAACGTAGTTCCAACAAGATCGTTTCACGTCGGCCTTATGAGGCTGATGCCATCCTGTCGATGGCCCGGCCTCACAGCGTCCCGGATGTCTCCGGTGCGGGCGTCGAACCGCCCATCGCCACGGCGATCGGGTGGCCGTGGCGGGCGAGGTCGTCCCGGCCCTCCGCCAGCAGCGCGTCGGAGGCCGTCTCGATGCGGCTCTGCAGCTCCTTGAGGAAGGCGGGACGCGCCAGCCCCGGCGGGATGACCGGCAGGAACTCGATCACCGTCGTACCCGGCATCCGGCGAAAGCCGCGACGGCGCCAGTAGAGGCCGGTGTTCAGCGCCACCGGCAGGCAGGGCACGTTCAGCGCCGCGTAGAGGTGGGAGGCGCCCTGCTTGTACGCGGGCGGGGCGCCGGCCGGGCGGCGGGTACCCTCGGGGAAGATGATGAGCTGGCGCCCGTCGCGGATGGCCTGCGCGGCTGCCTTGTTCATCGCCGCCATCGCCCGAGTGCCCTTCGAGCGATCGATCGGCACCATGCCGCCCCGGGCGAAGTACCAGCCGACCACCGGAATCCACATCAGCTCGCGCTTGAGCACGTAGCCGAAATCATCGAACGGGATCGTGAGCGCCAGCGTCTCCAGCGCGGATTGATGCTTGGCGGCGACCAGCAGCGGGCCCTTCGGAATGTTCTCCAGGCCGCGGAACTCGACCCGCGTCCCGCCGATCACGCGCAGCAGGAACACCACGGTGCGGCCCCAGAACTGCGCCACCCGGATCGTGGCCTTGCGCCAGGCAAGCGCCGGACTTCCCAGGATCGCGATCAGGCCTGTCGCGACGTAGAAGGAGAGGTTGAAGGCGAGCGAACGGAAGAGGAGCATCGGTGGTCCGCGTGAGGATGGCGCTCCTTTACCGTGTGCGCCTGCGCTTGCCCACCGCCGGGCCGAGGAAACGCGTCGCGCGGCGTAGCACCCGCCTCCACCGCTTTTCCGGCCGGCCGCCGATCCGATGAAAGGCATTCATCCGGGGGATTCAGCGCACGGTGCCATGATCGGTGATCGATGCAGGGCGGACCGCGGCGATCCTCGGCATACAATATGGTGTCATCTTAGTTTTTGTAATTATAATTATAAAAAATCACATTTGTTACTTGAAATTAGCGACACTGAACGCCGGAGACCGGCGCGTAATCGAATTAGCAAATGAGATTTGCCGGCGAATAGCCTGGCTGTATCAAGGTAGCGAGGGGGACGGATGGGCTTGTTCGAATGCGAGCGAGCCTGTCTCGGAGCGTGCTCGGAGCCGCAGCCATGATCCGTGCCCTGTCGATCCGTGCCCTGTCCTTGCCTGGACAGGCCCCTCCCGCCGCGGTGCCGGATCGCATCGGGGCCGGCCGCAGCTCCGAAGTGTTCGCCGCAGGGCCGGACCGGGTGGTGAAGCTCTACCGGCAGCCCTTCGAGCCGGAGGCGGTTGCGAACGAGTGGGCCGCGAGCCGCCTCGCCCATGGTTTCGGCCTGCCGGTGCCGAAGGCGCTCGGCATCATCCGACGGGCCGAGCGCACCGGGATTCTGTTCGCGCGCCTCGATGGTTCGCCGATGACGGTACGCTATGCCTACAACCCGGTCGGGCTGATGATGGCGCTGCGCCGCGTGGCACGGATTCAGCACGCGATCCATGCCTGTCCCGCCCCCGGCCTGCCCTCGCAGCATGACGGTCTGCGGGCCCAGATCGAGGGCGCGCGGGTGCCAGAGCCCTTGCGGCAGGCGGCGCTCGCCGCCCTCGACCGCCTGCCGAGGGGCGACCGCCTCTGTCACGGCGACGTGCATCCCGGCAACGTGATCGCGACCTCGGCCGGGCTCCGCCTGATCGATTGGCAGAAGGCCGCCGCGGGCGATCCGGCCGCGGACGTGGCCCGCTCCGAACTGGTGCTGCGCTATGGCAAGCTCGGCCCGGCCTGGTTCAGCCGGCTTCGTCCCGTGCGGATGGCGCGCCGGCTGATCGCGGCGTGGTACGTTGGAGCCTACCGCGCGGCGAGCGGCCTACCACGGGAGGCCATCGCCGCGTGGCGCCTGCCGGTCGCGGTCTCACGCCTGTTCGGGCGCCCCTCCGACACCGACGCCGATTTGCTGGCGGCGATCGAAAGGCTGGCGCGCAAAAAACCGGATTTCGAAAAGGCGAGCCTTTTCGCGGGTCCAGGGCAGAGCCCTGGTCGAGGGCCGCCGGAGCAATCTCCCTAAGGCCCCTCGGCCAGCGTCCCCCGCTGACGCGGGTCGGAGGCGCCGGCGAGCAAGCCATCCTCGGCCATCACCGAATTGGCCGAGCCCGAGGTCGCGCCGACCTTCACATTGTGGCCCTTGGCCCGCAGCAGGGCCAGCGTATCGGGGGAGACGCCCTCCTCGGCCATCAGCACGTCGGGCTGCCACTGGTGGTGGATGCGCGGCGCCGCGACGGCCTGGGCGAGGTTCATGCGGAAATCGAGCACGTTCACGATGACCTGAAGCGTGGTCGTGATGATGCGGCTGCCGCCGGGACTGCCGGTGACGAGAAACAGCTTGCCGTCCCGGAACACGAAGGTGGGTGTCATCGAGGAGAGCGGGCGCGCGCCCGGCGCCACGGCGTTGGCCTCGCCGCCGACGAGGCCGTAGGCGTTGCGCGCGCCGGTCTTGGCGGAGAAGTCGTCCATCTCGTTGTTGAGCAGCACGCCCGTCCCTTCGGCGACAAGTCCGATCCCGTAGGAGAAGTTCAACGTGTAGGTGTTAGAGACGGCGTTCCCCTCCGCGTCCACCACCGAGAAATGCGTGGTCTGATCGGACTCGTAGGGCAGCGGGTTGCCGGCGCGCACCTCGGCGGCAGACTTTGCCCGCTCCGGATCGATCTTCTCGCGCAGGGTGGCGGCATAGGGCTTGGCGGTCAGCCCCGCGACCGGAACCTGCGTGCGCGACGGGTCGCCGAGCCAGGTGGCGCGGTCGGCATAGGCCGGCTTCATCGCCTCGGCGAGCGTGTGCAGCGCCCCCGCGCTGCCCGCGCCCATGCCGGCAAGGTCGTAGCCTTCCAGGATGTTCAGGATCTCGATGAGATGCACCCCGCCGGAACTCGGCGGCGGCATCGAGACGATCTCGTAGCCGCGATAGGTGCCGCGCACCGGCGTGCGGATCTCCGGCCGGTAGGCGGCGAGGTCGGCCGCAGTCATAATCCCGCCCGCGCCCTGGACGGAGGCGGCGATCTTGTCAGCGATCGGCCCCACGTAGAAGGCGTCCGGTCCCCGCTCGGCGATCGCCTTCAGGGTGTCGGCCAGATCGGTCTGGCGCAACGTCGCGCCGCGGGGGAGCACGTGGTCGCCTTCAAAAAACACCGCCCGGCTCGACGGCCATTGCCCGAGCAGGCCGGACGCCCGCGGCAGGGAATCGGCCAGCCCCGATTCGACCGGGATGCCGTCGCGGGCGAGCTTTTCCGCCGGGGCGATGAGGTCGGCCAGCGTGAGCTTGCCCGAGCCGTAGCGCCTGTGGGCCTCGGCGAGGCCGCGCACCGTGCCGGGCACCCCCACCGCCTTGCCGGTCCGGGTGGAGGCGGCGCGGTCGGGCTCCCCTTGCGGGTTCAGGAACATGTCGGCGGTGGACGCGGCCGGAGCGGTCTCGCGGTAGTCGATCGCGATGGTTTCCCCAGCGGCGTCCTTCGCTGCTTGCTGACCCGTTTCCTTGTCCGCCTCCTTGGCCGCGGCGCGGTGCACCATCATGAAGCCGCCGCCGCCGAGATTGCCCGCCCGCGGCAGGGTGACGGCGAGCGCGAAGCCGACCGCCACCGCCGCATCGACGGCGTTGCCACCCTTCCTCAGGATCTCGACGCCGACGCGGGTGGCGAGCGCGTCCTGCGACGACACCATGCCGCGCCGGGCAAGAACCGGCAGCAGGCGGGCCTCATCCGACTGGATCGGCGGCGGTTCGGGCGCGGGCGGCACCGCCTGCGCCTGCGCCTGGGCTTGGGCTTGCGCCTGGGCCGGAAACGGCACCGCCAGGGAGGCGACGAGGAGAAGTGCGAGGGCGGAGCGAACGGGTGAAGTCGGGCTCATGCCCCGAGCTTATCGCAAATGCGGGGCGCAGCCACGCTCCCCGCGAACGACCATTTGTCCTTCGGCGCGCCCCATGCGGGACGAGGCGCGCCTTGTTCGGGCACCGTTGCGTGGGACGCCGGCCAGCGCCTGTCGCGGCGAAGTTCTATCGCCCGCTCAAGGCCGGCCCGCCCGCAGTGCCCCCGGTGCCGGGCGGCCCGCTGGTGGGCGTGCCGCCGATCACGGCGCCGGGCGTGCCGCCGACGACGGCCGGCTTGTTGGGGGTGCCGACCGGGGCGCCGGCCGTGCTCGGGCCGGGGACCGGCTGTGAGCCCGTGGCCGAAGCCTTCGGGCTCGGCGGCGAGGGCTGTGCATCCGCGCCGGCCTCAGCCATGGCGGCCGCCGGGAGGCTGACTATCAGAGCCAGCGCGATCGTCGTGAGCCGCATGAGATGTCCTGTCCGAGGCAAAGGGTGTCCCTCAACCCGGCGGAGCCGGGAAAGTTCGCCTCGGCCGATCACGATTGTCCTCGGCTCGAGAATGCGCCTCGACGCGGCGGACACCGGTTCGGCGATCGGACAGCGCGCCGAAGCAATAGCCGCCGACGCCGACCTGATGGCATCAGGCCGGCGCGCTAATCCACTGTTCTGATGGGTATTCTTTCGAAGGAGCGGTGACCGCTTCGTCGGAATCCGCCCTAGCGATAGCCGAGCCGGTAGCGGGGGGCGGACCCGGCCCGGTCGTACAGGTGCGGCTCCGTGCGCCGCATACGGCGGATCCGGTGCTCGGCTTCCGTCGGCTGGTGATAGCGCAGCGATTCCTGATGCGCGTGGAAGTGATGATCCCAGTGACTCGTGCTGGGATGCCAATCCACGCTCTGGGCCGGGTTACCGGCTATGACGTCCGGCTGGGGTAGGGCGGGAGCGGCAGAGGCCGCCGTTACACCGAGGGAGCCGAGCATGAGGCTAGCTGCGAGGATGGGGACGATCCGCATCGCTTTGTGTCTCCTCCACGCACGATGATCGCGCGTTCCAATATGTCATAAAACGTTCACAAACCGATTTTTCGTCCCGTGCGCTCGGAGGGAGCCGTGACAAAAATCTTAAAAATGATCGGAATTTAATGGGCGGCGTGCCCTGCCGCACCGGCTCGGACCCTCCGTCCTGCGCGCCCGGACGATTCGCGCGCTGCGTGTCCCGCTGGATCGGCGTTCAACGCATGTCGGGCTTCAAAGGGAGGCTTGGCCAAGTGCCGTCCCGCCGTCGCTCGGCGGCTAGGAGGCAGGCATCAGAATGCCGGCGCCTGGCCCCCGAACATGCGGAGGCGTGACGCCGGCACCGGTCGTGATGATGTGGGGGACTGTGACGGCTGGCGCCGGGCTCGGACCTTCGCCAGCCGGACGCGCGGGTTAGGCGGCGTCTTCGGTGTCGTCGCCGTCGAGGATCGTCTCCAGATCGCCGGTGAGTGCATCGAGTTGATCGGCGCTCGCGCGGATCTTGAACTTCGTTCCGTCCTCGGCTTCCACCGCGATCTCGATGTGGTCCTCGACCTTGGCGGCGAGCGCCTGCTTGAGCGTATAGGTGGTCACGTCCTTGGCCATTCGGCTTCCTGTCGGCGGTGTGTCGTTGGGAGGTGGGAAGCGCCGTAAGGCGGAGTCGTTCCCTCGATCGTCCCGTCATCGGCGTCTGCGGCCTGCGACCCGTTAAGTCGGCCTTGATGGCTTCGGGGGCATCTCGCCGCCATGAACGCGCCACGGCTTCTCCTTGCCCTGTTCGTGATCGGCGGCAGCCTGGGCGCCGACGCCGCGGCGGCGCGCACGCGCGATCTCGGAGATCTCGAAGCGGCCTGGCATGACTGCGTCCGCGAGGCCTATATCCGGCAACCGCCGGGCCAGAGCCGGGCCGGGGCGCAGCGCAACGTCCTCGACGAGTGCCGGGAACACGAGGACCAGTTGGTGGCCGCCACCATGCTCGAACACGCCCGCGAGGACGAGGCCGCGCGACGGGCCGGCCTCCCCCTGACGGCTCGGGCGGGCGCCTGGGCCGCCTCCGTCGCGGCCTACGTCGTCGATCCCGTCACATCCTGGCTGCAGGGGTGGCGCTAGAGCGCATTCCGACGAAGGGGCCACCGGTTCGCCGAGAGAAGGCGCGTCACGACAAGGACCGGTGGCCGGACACGGCCCTGGAGCATGACCCCGGCCGTCGTCGCCCGCTTTCGCGAAGAACGATGCGTCCGGGACAGGCTCCGATCGGGCCGCGCCGAACCCGGCCGCCGATCAGAAGCGGTAGCCGATGCCCGCGCCGATGATCAGCATGTCGAGCCGCACCGTGGTGGTGCCGGAACCGATCCGGGAGACCTGCGGCGGCAGGAAGATCTTCTTGATCTCCATGTTGGCGTACCAGTTGCCGCTGAGGTGATAATCGAAGCCGGCCTGAAGCATCGGCCCCAGTTGCGGATCGGCCTTCATCTCGGTGATGAGGGGCTTGGCCGGCTCGTAGGCGATCGGGTGGGTGTAGCCCGCGCCCGCGCCGATATAGGGGTTGAAGGGGCCGTGCGGGAGGAAGTGGAACTGGACCGCGCCGGTCATGGCGAAGCTCCAGGTCGAGCCAATCGTCAGGTCGCCGATCAACGACCCGCGGATCGAGGTCTTGGTCGAGACCACGCCGAGCTGACCGGCCACCGCGAAATGATCGGACAGGAAATACGTCACGTCGAGATCCGGCAGGGCCCGTGCCGGGGTGATGACGCGGCCGCCGATCGGCTCGACCCGGGAGAACTGGCCGACCGGGATGGAGCCGACGACGCGGCCGCGGACCAGGAAGCTGCCCGCGGTCAGCCCGCTTTCGGGAACCGTATTCATTGCCGGCTCGGCGGCCTGAGAGGCGGCGGAGACCCCGATCAGGCCAACCCCGAGAACGCCGAACACGGCTGCGAGACGGCTCGATCGCGCCGCCATCGGCTTCGCCCCCGACGCCCCGCGCCGAACGGGTCTCCGTCTGCGCGGCGCGCAGGCGCGACGACGGTCCCGCCCGGAGGACGGAAGGGACGAGGCAGGCTGGTCGAGCATGGGTTCTGTTTTTCGAATCTCGAGGAAAATCGTTTCGGCGCGCCTCACGGCAGGCCCGCGCACGAACCGTTTTTCTGGTGCCGCGGCGGTTCGACGGTCGTTCCGTGCGGGACGGTCAGGCCGGTTCGGATCGCGGCTGGCCGACGACCTGGATGGCCTCCATGGCCTCGCGAAGCCCGGAGGACGGCTCCGCTCGGACGGCTCGGGTGTCCGGCGGAGGCGGTGACGGGGCGAGACACACGCGATTGCGGCCGGCTCTCTTGGCGGCGTAGAGGGCCGCGTCCGCCCGGGACAGGGCGGCGTCGATCCGCTCCTCGCCGGCGGCGACGACCGCGACCCCGATGCTGGCGGTCACGGTCACGGCCGCTCCGTTCACGGTGAAGGGCTGCCCGGCGGCGGACTTTCGCAGGCGCTCGGCGACGGTGGCGGCCGCGGTGGCATCGGCTTGGTCGAGCACGACCAGGAACTCCTCGCCGCCCCAGCGGGCGACGAGGTCGTCCTTGCGCATCACGCCGCGCAATCGCTCGGCGAAGCCGACCAGGGCCGCGTCGCCACCGTCATGGCCGTAGGTGTCGTTGATCGCCTTGAAGTGGTCGATGTCGGCCAGCAGGATCGCGCATCGCGGCGGGGAAGGCGACAGGCCGGCCCGCTGGCTCAACGCCGCGAACAATCCGCGCCGGTTCGCCAGCCCGGTGAGGGGGTCGGTGTCGGCCAGGCGACTGAGCTTCAGGTGCGCGCGCTCGCTCACCATGGCGAGATAGCCGACCTGGATGAAGACGCCGCACCACAGATCGAACAGCAGCGAGTAGATACCGCTCTCGGGCGATGCGAGGCGCTCGTTCGCGAAATGGATCACGCCGATCGTCAGCAGGAAGGCAATGAAGTATCCGCCGAAGCCCAGGAGGACGATGTACTGTGTCCACAGGCGCATCGAAGCGGGTGTTCTCAGGATTTCCCACATACACAAAGCTGTGCTCAGCGCGATGCACACGAACACGACGCTCAGGCTCCAAGTCACCGATGCCCCGATCTGGGGCAGGATGCCGTAGGACAGGCCGCTGAGGAGTGCGAGCCCGAGGGTCTGCGGGAGGAGGGGCGCACGCTCATGGAAGAGGCGCAGGCCGGCCCAGGACACGGCGAGGCTCGCCCCGTACAGGATGTAGACGATGCTCCCTTTGACGGCATTCAGCGGCACGCTCGGCGGATCTCCGAGCATCAGCAACGACCCGATCAGCGAGCAGCAGAGCGCACCGGCCCAGACCCCGAAATAGATCTCGCGCGGATGCCGCAGCAGGGTGACGAAGAACACCAGAACAAAAGCAAGGCGACTGCTGATGCTGGCGACCTGAAGGGTGTTTAAGTCGAGCATGACCGTCCAGGCCCTTTACGGATGACCCGCGCGTGGGAGCGCTCCTGCCTCGGAGCGGATTGCCCGTTCGGCGAAGGGCCCATCGGAACAGCGGTCCGGAGCCGATCCCGGTTGTCCCGGCCGCGGGAGCTGGGCGGCAAGGCGCATCATGGGACCGGGTGATCCGACGATTTCGCGGGTGGTCCGGCCTCGCCCGATCGCAGCCGGTGCGCCTGCTCGCTCAGGAGCGCCGTCGCGACCGCGCCCGCCACGGGCCGGCTGAACAGGAAGCCCTGCAGCTCCGTGGCGCCGATCTCGCGAAGCATCCGGGCTTCGTCCTCGGTCTCGATCCCCTCGGCGGTCACCGCCATCCCGAAATGACGGGCGATGTCGTGCATCGTCCGGACCAGGAACCAGCTCTCGCGCGCCTCACCGAGGCCTCTGATGAACGTACGATCGATCTTGAGCCTGTCGAAGGCGAAGCGCTGCAGGTAGCCGAGCGACGAGAAGCCGGTGCCGAAATCGTCGAGGGCGATGCTGACGCCGAGGGCACGGAGGGCCGCGACGCCCTCGAGCGCGACGGCAACGTCCCCCATCAAGACCCCTTCGGTCAGTTCCAGTTCGAGCCGGCCCGCCGCCAGTCCGCTGGCCCGCAACGCGGCGACGACCCGGTCCGCGAAGCCCGGATCCTGCAGTTGAACCGGGGAGACGTTCACCGAGACCCGGCAGAAGTCCGGCCAGACCGCCGCCTGCCGGCAGGCGGCCTCGAGAACCCAGGCTCCGATCGGACGGATCGCGCCCGTCTCCTCGGCCAGGGGGACGAAGTCGGCCGGTGATACCGGCCCCAGGGACGGGTGCTGCCAGCGCAGCAACGCCTCGCAACCGGTGATCGCCCCCGTCGCCGCGGACACGATCGGCTGGTAGGCGAGCGAAAACTCCCCCCCGGCCAGGGCCGCCCGGAAATCCTTGGCCTTCAGATCCTTGATGCGAGCCGGGACCCGCGGAGCGCCCCCGCTGCCTGTCGCGGAGCGCTCCAGGTCAAGACGCGGCGCCGTCACACCGGCCACGCCCGAGAGCTGGACCGGATCGATGCCCGGCCTGTCTTCCGCACGATGCAGGCGCTGCGACGAAACAGCGGGCTCGCTTCTCATGGAAAGAGCTTCATGAAGAATGCTGTACGCATCGGGGGTCGAGCCGCTCTCACGCTTGTTTCGAATCATCGGCTATCGGACGTTCAAGCCAACAAAAGATAAGACGCAGAGCCTAAGGAAAAGTTATCGTATGTTTATGGAATTTTCCTCCCGAGTGACCCTTAACAAATCCTAAAGTACCGCAAGGTGCTGGAGATGTTTGTTCCGAAGTTATGTAGGCACGGCGCTGGATTCTCCTCTCAGTTTCATCAGGCTTCTTTTCTCCTTGTCGGGAAGAGTTGTTTGACCGCTGCCCAGGCCGGCGCCAGGATTTTGCCGGCTATCGGGATCAGCGCGAAGCCTGCGAGCAGTCCGATCACGCCCGCGCCAGCCGCCGTCACCAGCCACGCGATGACGCCGCCGAGTGCCGGCACGGCCCCGCTTGCGGCCACGGCCGCCTCGTGAATCACGTGCTCGGGGCCGGCGAAGCCGTAGCCCGCGAGGCTGTGGACGATGATGCCGCCGCCGACCCAGACCATGGCCGCCGTGCCGACGAGGGCCAGCACCTTCAGGAACACGGGCATGCCGCGCACCAGCCCGCGGCCGATCGCGGCCAGCACGCCGCTGCCCCGCCGGGCGAGCGCCAGACCGATATCGTCGGCCTTCACGATCAGGGCCACGGCGCCGTAGACCGCGAGCGTGATGCCGATCGCGACGAGCGCCATCACCACAGCACGCGACCAGACCGTGCCATCGCCCAAGCCCGCCAGGGTGATGGCCATGATCTCGGCCGAGAGGATGAAGTCGGTCTTGATCGCGCCGGAGACCCGCTGGTCTTCCAGAACCTGTGCATCCGGTGCGGCCGCCCTCGCCTTCGCTTCAGCCGTGCGATCGTGGGCCGCGTGCGGCACGATCATCTCGTAGATTTTCTCGGCACCCTCATAGGCGAGGTATAGGCCGCCGAGCAGCAGGAGCGGCGTGATCGCCCAGGGCGCGAAGGCGCTGAGCAGCAGCGCGGCCGGCAGCAGGAACACCAGCTTGTTGATGAGCGAGCCGCGGGCGATGCGCCAGACGATCGGCAATTCGCGGTCCGGCGAGAAGCCGACCACGTAGCGCGGCGTGACCGCGGCATCGTCGATCACGACGCCGGCCGCCTTGGTCCCGGCCTTGGCGGCCTGGGCCGCCACGTCGTCCAGCGAGGCCGCCGCGACCTTCGTCAGGGCAACCACGTCATCCAAGAGGGCTAACAGTCCAACGCTCACAGTCGCTTCATCCCGTTCTCTACTCGGCGAGCATATGGCGTAGCGTAGCGGTTAAGCGAGGAGGCGGCCCGCGCGGCAGGGCGTGGGGCGCGGGTGTGGCACCATCGGACCGACCGGAAACCCCGCCGGGCCGGGCACGATCCTCGCGGACCGACGAAGGGAAAATGCGACAGGCGGGCGGTGGCGGGCAGGAACGCCTCCGCAAAAGAGTCGCCAGCGCGCAACACTTCGACTTTTCCTGCAAAACAGGGCGCCGGCCACTCCAAATCCGTCAAGGTTTGGCTATCAGCCTGATCCGGTCACCTCGTGATTGATCGCCGCCATGCTGTCCGTCTCCCGCGCCGTCGTTTCGAAGCACCGTGAGATTTCCGCGCTGCTCGCAACCTATGCCATGTTCCTCAGCGGCGTCTTGATTTTAGCCTGGGCGGCATAAGCCCCGGATCGAGCGCAGACGCCGCGACTTCCACCTGACCGGATACGCTGCCGTTCATCGGTCGCGCTTCGCTTGGGCGGTGCCGGAAGCCTGTGCGAGGACTGTGAACGGCGGCGCGCACTCGTTCCATCGGAGAGGCGTCGGGCAGTTTGTTGCGCACTCTGCCGTGCCTGATCGAGGATCGCTGAAGGCGTGAAGGTCGTCTGCCGTGACGAGGCTGCCGCCCTTCAATGCTCTCACTCTGCAGGCTGCCTCGGCATCGGCCTGCTGCACGACACCTGCCCCCTGAGCCTGCACTCACTTTGAACTCGCCTCCCGCCGCATGGGGGCCGATCGGTGTCAGCGGCGGAGCCGTCCGGGCCTCAACTTCCGCGATAGGTGCTGTAGCCGTAGGGGGAGATCAGGAGCGGCACGTGAAGATGCGCGGGACCTTTCGGCCCCTGCGGCGCGATCCGGAAGCGCACGGGCACGATGTCGAGGAAGGACGGCGGTTCGCCGCCGGCGGCGGAGCGGGCGAAATAGGCGCCGACCTCGAAGGCGATCTCGTAGGTGCCGGGCGCCATCGCCTCGCCCGAGAGGAGGGGCGCGTCGCAGCGGCCGTCGGCATTGGTGGCGGCCGTCGTGAGGAGCGTGCGGGATTCGCCCTCGATGCGCAGGAGCTGGAGGGTCAGCCCCGCCGCCGGGCGTCCGGTGGACGTGTCGAGCACGTGGGTCGTGAGCCGCCGGGCATCCGGTGGGGCGGCGGGGTTTGCGACGGCCATGGAATGCGGTTCCTCCTCCGGACGCGCCGGGCGATCCGCGGCTGCCCGAGGGCCGCACCTTGCCGGCACCGCAACCCTTGCAGATCGGCTCCCGCGCACCAACCCGGATTTTCGGGAGCAGCTTTCGAAAACTCCGACAGATCAGGACTCCGCGCGGCGCTTTCGTTGCATCTTCGCAAGCTTCTGAAGCGCGTCGGAACGATCCGCGCGCCCGCGCGGCAGACCCGGGGCCATCGATGCACACTTCCCGCGACCTGATCGGATACGGCCGCACCGTTCCGCAGGCGGACTGGCCCGGCGGCGCCCCGGATCGCTGTGCAGATCGTGCTCAACTACGAGGAGGGGGGCGAGAACTGCATCCTGCACGGGGATGCGGCCTCCGAGGCGTTCCTGTCCGAGATCGTCGGCGCGGCGCCCTGGCCGGGCATGCGCCACATGAACATGGAGTCGCTCTACGAGTATGGCGCCCGCGCCGGCTTCTGGCGGCTGTGGCGGCTGTTCACCGGACGGGGCGTGCCGGTGACCGTGTTCGGCGTCGCCACCGCACTCGCGCGCAACCCGGAGGTCGTGGCCGCGATGCGGGAGGCGGATTGGGAGATCGCCAGCCACGGCCTGAAATGGATCGATTATCGCGATATGCCGCGCGCGGAGGAGGCCGCGCAGATGGATGCGGCGATCCGCCTGCACGAGCAGGTAACGGGCGAGCGCCCCCTCGGCTGGTATACCGGCCGCTCCTCCGTCAACACGCTCGAACTCGGCCTGGAACGGGGCTTTGCCTATCTCGCCGATTCCTACGCCGACGACCTGCCCTACTGGCTGTACGGGCGGGCCGGCACTGGCCTCGTGGTGCCCTACACCCTCGACGCGAACGACATGCGTTTCGCCACGGCGCAGGGCTTCAACACCGGCGAGCACTTCTTCACCTACCTGCGCGACAGCTTCGACGCGCTCTACGCGGAGGGCGCCGTCGCGCCGAAGATGATGTCGGTGGGGCTGCATTGCCGCCTGGTCGGCCGGCCGGGCCGCATCGCCGCGCTCGCGCGCTTCCTCGATCACGTCGCCGCCCATGACGGCGTCTGGCTGGCGCGCCGCATCGACATCGCCCGGCACTGGACGGCGCGGCACCCGGCCGAAGCCTTACGCCCGAGCACCATGAGCGCGGCGCAGTTCCTCACCCGGTTCGGCGACATCTTCGAGGACACGCCGGAGATCGCGCTCCGGGCGTGGCAGGCGGGCCTCACCGCGCGCGAGGACAGCGCGGAGGGGCTCCATGCCGCCCTCGTCGGCGCCCTGCGCGGCCTGCCCGCCGAGCAGCAGCGCGCGCTCATCCGCGCCCATCCCGAACTCGCCGGGCGGCTCGCCCAGGCGGGACAGTTGACGCAAGCTTCCACCGCCGAGCAGGGCAGCGCCGGCCTCGGCGCGCTCACGGCCGAGGAGCTGGCGCGGTTCGAGCGGCTGAACGCGGCCTACCGCGCGCGCTTCGACCTGCCCTTCATCATGGCCATCAAGGGCAGCAGCCGCGAGGCGATCCTGGCGGCGTTCGAGGCGCGGCTGCGCAACGATCCCGAGCAGGAGTTTCAGGAAGCTTTGCGCCAGATCGAGCGGATCGCGTGGCTGCGCCTGAAGGACCGGCTGCCTTCGGAGAGTTGATCCGCGCCCGGGCGGCCTCCCGCCGCCGGACCCTACCGCGCTAAGCGCCGGCCGATCAGGTCGAGTCCGGCGCCGACATGGGCGCGCAGGGCCTCGGTCGTCATCTCGACGAAGGTCTTGGCGCGGGCCGGTAGCATTTTTCGCGATGGGTAAACGACCGCCGAGGGTCACCGGTGTCGGCGGCGTGCCCGGCAGGACCGGCATGAGGCGGCCGTCGGCGAGGTAGGGCGCCACCTCGAAGACGGGCTTGAGGACGATGCCCTGCCCCTGGAGCGCCCATTCGGTCAGCACGTCGCCGTCATCCGCGTCGATGGGCCCAGCGACCGGCAGCGTCACGACCTCGTCGCCGTCGCGCAGGCTCCAGCGGAACTGCTCGGAGCCCGGAAACCGCAGCAGCAGGCAGGCATGATCGATGAGGTCGGCCGGGCTCTCGGGGGCGGGATGCTCGGCGAGATAGCCCGGTGACGCGCACAGGATTCGCTCGATATCGGCGACCTTGCGCAGGGTGAAGGTCGAGTCGCGCATCTGCGCGAGCCGGACCGCCACGTCGACCGCCTCCTGCACGAGGTCGAGCAGATGATCGGACAGCCGAAGGTGGACGTCCGCCTCCGGATGGCGCTCGCGGAAGGCGGGGATCAACGGCGCCACGACGCGTCGGCCCAAGGTCAGCGGGGCGGTGACCTTCAGCGTCCCGCGCGGCGCGGCGCCCTGGGTCTCGACGCTCTTCTCCGCCCGCTCCACGGAGGCGGCGATGTCGAGGCAGCGGTCGTAGAAGACGCGGCCGGCTTCCGTCAGGTTCATCCGCCGCGTCGTGCGGGTGAGCAGAAGGCAGCCGAGATGCTCCTCCAGCGTCTGGATGCGGTAGCTGATCACCGACGGCGACAGGCGCAGCGAGCGGCCGGCCGTCGAGAAGCTGCCGGTCTCCGCCGCGCGCATGAAGATGCGAACACTCTCCAGGGACAGCATCCGCCCTCCGAGCCCTGCGGCCTCCCGACACGGCCTCGATTTCGTGAAAATTTCGAAAACTGGCAAGGAATTTGATGGGCATACAAGCCCGCCCGCAGCGGTAGGATCGCAGCCGGACACCGAGGGGAGAGGCCGTGGAGAGCTTCGTCTGGGAATGGGGGAGCCTGCTGCTGCGCTGGCTCCACGTCGTCGCGGCGATGGCCTGGATCGGCTCGTCGTTCTTCTTCATCCATCTCGACGCGTCGCTGAAGCGGACGCCGGACATCCCGGCCGGCGAAGGCGCTGCGGCCTGGCAGGTGCATGGCGGCGGCTTCTACGAGATGCGCAAGTATTTCGTCGCGCCGGAGCATCTCTCCCCGGACCTCACCTGGCACAAGTGGCAGGCCTATACGACGTGGATATCGGGCTTCGTGCTGCTGGCCTGGATCTACTACGCGCAGTCGCGGCTCTACCTCGTCGATCCGGCGGTGATGGACCTGTCGGCCCCGGTCGCGGCGGCGCTCGGCATCGGGGCGCTGGCGCTCGGCTGGCTGGTCTATGACCGCATCTGCCGCTCGAAGCTCGGCGAGAGCGAGACCGGCCTCGCAGCGATCGGCCTGCTGGCCGTCACGCTCGCCGCCTTCGGCTTCTCGCAGGTGTTCAGCGGCCGCGGTGCCCTGATCCATACCGGCGCCCTGATGGCGACCTGGATGGCCGGCAACGTCTTCTTCATCATCATCCCGAACCAGCGCAAGGTCATCGCCGCGCTGCTGAAGGGGGAGCGGCCGGACCCGAGCCTCGGCAAGCAGGCCAAGCAGCGCTCGGCGCAGAACAACTACCTGACCCTGCCGGTCGTCCTGATGATGATCGCCAACCACTACCCGATGCTGTTCGAATCGAAGGCGACGATTCCGCTCATCGTCGCGCTGGTCACCGCCTCGGGCGCGGTGATCCGCTTCTTCTACAACAGGCGCCATGCCGACCACGCCCGCTCGCCCTGGTGGGCCTGGGCCGCGGCCTCGATGGGTCTGGCCGCCGCCTTCGTCCTCGCCGTCGCCGGAAGCGCCGGGGGCCGTGCGGTGCTGGGCCTGCCGCCGCAGGCCGAAGGCCCGCCGGCCACCGCCCTGGCCTCGGCCGGTCACGGGGGCGCTGCGCCGCCAGACCACGTCGTCGAACTCGTCGCGGGGCGCTGCGCCATGTGCCACGCGGTCGAGCCGATCTGGGAGGGGATCGGCGTCGCGCCGAAGGGCGTGCGGCTCGATACCGCCGAGGCCATCGGCCGCCAGGCCGAGGCGATTCGGCGGCAGGTCGTGCTGACGCACAACATGCCGCCCAACAACGTGACCGAGATGACCGACGAGGAGCGCGGCGTGATCGCAGCCTGGCTGACGGACGCCGCACGCTAGAGCCGTCGCCTCTCGATCCTTGTTTTGACGCGCCTTCTTTCGACGAGTGGGTGACCACTTCGTCGGAATGCGCGCTGAGATCCCTGCCCGACATCGCGACAACGGAATGCCTCGGAAATGACCGCTTCCTCCTACAATCCGCCCTGCGGCGGCCTGCCTCCCCAGACGGCGCTGATGACGGGCCGGGCCGTGTTCACCGAGGCCTACGCCCTCATCCCGAAGGGGGTGATGCGCGACATCGTCACGAGCGTGCTGCCGTTCTGGGAGGGCACGCGGGCCTGGATGCTGTCGCGGCCCCTGTCGGGTTTCTCCGAAACCTTCGCGCAGTACCTGATGGAGGTGGCGCCCGGCGGCGGCAGCGAGCAGCCGGAGCCCGACCCGCGCGCCGAGGGCGTGCTGTTCGTGGTCGGCGGCGGCCTCCGTCTCGTCCTCGACGGAGAGGTGCATGCCCTCCGCCCCGGCAGCTACGCCTACCTGCCCCCGGGGGCGGCCTGGAGCCTGCACGGCGAAGGGTCCGAGCCGGCGCGCTTCCACTGGATTCGCAAGGCCTATGAGCGCGTCGAGGGCCTCGCGTGCCCGCCGGCCTTCGTCACCCACGAATCCGAGATTGCCCCCGTGGCGATGCCGGGCACCGACGGCGCCTGGGCCACCACCCGCTTCGTCTCGCCCGAGGACGTGCGCCACGACATGCACGTCAACATCGTCACCCTGCGGCCCGGCGCCTCGATCCCGTTCGAGGAAACGCATGTGATGGAGCACGGCCTGTTCGTGCTGGAGGGCAAGGCGGTCTACCGGCTCAACCGCGACTGGGTCGAGGTCGAGGCCGGCGACTTCATGTGGCTGCGCGCCTTCTGCCCGCAGGCCTGCTACGCGGGCGGCCCCGGCCCGTTCCGATACCTGCTCTACAAGGACGTGAACCGGCACGCTTCGCTGGCGCCGTTCGGAGCCGCCTGGTGAGCGGACGGCAGATCCCGGTCGAGCCGCTGACGCAGGCAGCCTTCGCGCCGTTCGGCACGGTGATCGACAAGGCGGCCGTCGCCCCGCGGCCGATGAACGCCGGCCGGGCCCGCCGCTTCCACGACCTTGCGCAGGTGGCCGTCGCCGGCGCGGACGGGCAGGTGGTGATCGGCTTCGTCGAGGCCGAGCCCTACACGCTGCCGCTGTCCTTGAGCCTCGTCGAGCGCCACCCGCTCGGAGCCCAAGCCTTCATCCCTCTGAATGCCGCGCCGTTCCTCGTCGTCGTCTGCCCGGACGAGGGCGGCAGGCCCGGCCGGCCGCGGGCCTTCCTCACCGCCCCCAGCCAGGGCGTCTGCTACGCACTCGGCACCTGGCACGGCGTTCTCACGCCGCTCGAACGGCCCCAGGATTTCTGGGTGATCGACCGGGGCGGCCCCGGGGTGAACCTGGAGGAGCATCCCTTCGACGAGCCCTGGATCATCGCGCACGCGTGACGGTCTTCAGCCGCGCGGGAGGACCGGCCCGGTCGCGGCACGCCCCGCGGTGCCGGCGATTGGTCGCGCGCGCGGGATCGGTTAGGTGATCCGAAGAGCCGCGCGGGGGCGGTGACGGATCGGGAGGCTCGGGCGTGGTCGGAAGCGAGATCGGGGCCCCGGCGCGCCGACAGCGACGCGACGGTGCCCTGCGCCGGGAAGCCGTGCTCGATGCCGGACTGGAGATCTTCTCGACCGTCGGCCTGCACGGCGCCAGCCTCGACCAGATCGCCCTGCGCGCCGGGCTCTCGAAGACGAACCTGCTCTACTACTTCCGCACCAAGGAAGACCTCTACGTCGCCGTGCTGCGGCGCGTGCTCGATGTCTGGCTCGACCCGCTCCATGCGCTTGACGCGGAATCCGAGCCGGCCGAGGCGCTCAAGCGCTACATCCGCTCGAAGATCACCCTGTCGCGGGACGCGCCGCGGGCCTCGCGGCTGTTCTGCCTGGAAATCGTGCAGGGCGCGCCGCTCCTGCGCGCCGAACTCGAAGGTCCCCTGCGGGACTTGGTCGAGGCCAAGGCCGCGGTGCTGCGCGGCTGGATCGCCGACGGGCGCATCGCCCCGCACGACCCCCGCCACCTCGTCTTCGCGATCTGGGCCGTCACCCAGCACTATGCCGACTTCGCGGTGCAGGTGGAGGCCATCACCGGGCGCGACCTCAGCGACGAGGCCTTCTTCGAGCAGACGGTGGAGAGCACCCAGAGACTGATCCTGGCGAGCCTCGGACTGACCTGATTCGCGTTTCTCCCGTCTCGAGACCGGAAGAGGTCGGCGAGAATCGCACCAAGCGTAAGCAGAAGCGGCCCACCGCGCGGGCATCGCGCGGAGAGTTTGTGCAAACGGTCAAATATCGGCTCTCAGAGTTTGACCAAATGGTCTGATTCGCTACCGTCCAGACCTGTCGCCGGCCCTTCAAAGCGCCGGCCGGACGAGCGAGCGAGGGTTTGTTATGACCCAGGCCAAAGATCGCGCCATGAATATCGGCGTCTTCATCCCGATCGGAAACAACGGCTGGCTCCTGTCGGAGAATGCGCCGCAGTACATGCCGAGCTTCGAGCTCAACAAGCAGATCACGCTCAAGGCGGAACAGCACGGCCTCGACTTCGTGCTCTCGATGATCAAGCTGCGCGGCTTCGGCGGCAAGACCGAGTTCTGGGATCACAACCTCGAATCCTTCACGCTGATGGCCGGGCTTGCCGCGGTCACGAGCCGGATCAAGCTCTACGCCACGGCCCCGACCCTGTGCCTGCCGCCGGCGATCGTCGCGCGCATGGCCTCCACCATCGACTCGATCTCGAACGGCCGCTTCGGCCTCAATCTCGTCACCGGCTGGCAGCGGCCGGAATACGCGCAGATGGGCCTGTGGCCCGGCGACGAGTATTTCGGCCGCCGCTACGAGTATCTTTCCGAATACGCGCAGGTTCTGCGCGAGCTGTGGGAGACCGGCCGCAGCGATCTCAAGGGCGAATTCTTCCAGATGGAGGATTGCCGCCTGAGCCCGCGCCCGCAGGCGGAAATGAAGATTATCTGCGCCGGGCAGAGCGCGGCCGGCATGGCCTTCACCGCGACCTATGCCGACTACAATTTCTGCTTCGGCAAGGGGGTCAACACGCCGACCGCCTTCGCCCCGACCGTGGAGCGGTTGGAGGAGGCCAAGGCGAAGACCGGCCGCGACGTGTCCTCCTACGTCCTGTTCATGGTCATCAGCGATGAGACCGACGAGGCGGCCCGCGCCAAGTGGGAGCACTACAAGGCCGGCGCCGACGCGGAGGCGATCGCCTGGCTCGGCCTCCAGGGCGCGGCCGACACCAAGTCCGGCGCCGACACCAACATCCGCCAGATGGCCGATCCGACCTCGGCGGTGAACATCAACATGGGCACCCTGGTCGGCTCCCACGCCACCGTCGCCGCCCTGCTCGACGAGGTGGTGACGGTGCCGGGCACCGGCGGCGTGCTGCTGGTCTTCGACGACTTCCTGAAGGGCCTCGACGATTTCGGCACGAAGATCCAGCCGCTGATGCGCTCGCGCCGGCACGTCACCGGCGAAGCACTGGCGGAGGTGGCGTGATGGAGGCCGATGCCCCCGCGGGCTACCGCGATCCGTCCGGGCGCCACGGCGCGGTCACGCTGCCGGCGCGGCCCGAGCCGATCGCCTTCGACGCTGATGCCACCGTGCTCATCGTCGTCGACATGCAGAACGCCTACGCGACTAAAGGCGGCTATCTCGATCTCGCCGGCTTCGACGTCTCGGCGACCGGGCCGGTGATCGAGCGGATTGCCCGGGCCGTGGCGGCGGCCCGCGCGGCCGGTATCCGCCGTGGTCTGGTTCCAGAACGGCTGGGACCCGGACTACGTCGAGGCCGGGGGGCCGGGCTCGCCGAACTGGCACAAGTCGAACGCGCTCAAGACCATGCGCCGCCGGCCGGAGATGAACCAGCGGCTCCTGGCCAAGGGCACGTGGGACTACGCCCTCGTCGATGCGCTGACGCCCGAGCCCGGCGACATCGTCCTGCCCAAGCCCCGCTACAGCGGCTTCTACAACACGCCGCTGGACAGCATGCTGCGGGCGCGCGGCATCCGCACGCTGGTCTTCACCGGCATCGCCACGAATGTCTGCGTGGAATCGACCCTGCGCGACGGCTACCACCGCGAGTATTTCGGGATCGTGCTCGCCGACGCCACCCATCAGGCCGGCCCGCCCGCCCTGCAGGAGGGCGCGCTGCGCAACATCGAGACCTTCTTCGGCTGGGTGTCGGATGTCGCCGCCTTCGAGGCCGCGCTCAGCTCCGACGAAGCCCGCCGCATCCCCGCCTGACGCGGAGACCCCCATGCCCAAGACCGTCGTGATCCCGCCCGGCACCGGCAAGCCGCTCGCGCCCTACGTGCCCGGCACCCTCGCCGACGGCGTGCTCTACGTCTCCGGGACCCTGCCGCTCGATGCGGAGGCGAACGTCGTCCACGAGGGTGATGCCGGCGCGCAGACCCGGCACGTGCTGGAGACGATCAAGGGCGTCGTCGAGGCCGCGGGCGGCTCGATGGACGACGTCACCTTCAACCACATCTTCCTCAAGGATTGGGCCGATTACAGCGCCATCAACGCCGTCTATGCCACGTACTTCCCCGGCGAGAAGCCGGCGCGCTACTGCATCCAGTGCGGGCTGGTGAAGCCGACCGCACTCGTCGAGATCGCCTCGGTCGCCCATATCGGCAAGCCGGCCTGAGCCGATGGCCGCGCCCGTCCACCACGAATTGCACGGGCCGGCCGGCGGGCGCACCGTGCTGCTCTCGCCCGGGCTCGGCGGCTCGGCCCATTACTTCGCGCCACAAGTGCCGGTGCTGGCCGAGCGCTTCCGGGTCGTCACCTACGATCACCGCGGCACCGGGCGCTCGCCGGGTCCGCTCGAACCGGGCCACGACATCGCGGCCATGGCCCGCGACGTCCTCGCCCTGCTCGACCATCTCGGCATCGGCACGGCCGACATCGTCGGCCACGCGCTGGGCGGCCTCATCGCCCTGCAACTCGCTCTCACCCATCCCGAGCGGGTCGGGCGGATCGTGGTGATCAACGGCTGGGCGGTGATGGACCCGGCGACGCGCCGCTGCTTTGCCGCCCGCAAGGCGCTGCTCCGGCATGCCGGCCCCGAAGCGTTCGTCCGCGCCCAAGCGATCTTCCTCTACCCGGCGCCCTGGCTCTCCGAGAACGCCGCGCGGGTCGCGGACGACGAGGCGCAGGCGCTGGCGCACTTCCCGGGCACGCGGACGGTGCTGGCCCGCATCGCCGTCCTGGAAACCTTCGACGCGACGGCCGCGCTCGGGCGCATCCCACACGAGACCCTGCTCATGGCCGCGCGCGACGACGTGCTCGTGCCCTTCACCGCCTCGGAAATCCTCGCGGCCGGGCTCCCCAACGCCCGCCTCGATCTCGCGCCCGAGGGTGGCCACGCCCACAGCGTCACCCGCCCCGAAGCCTTCAACCGCACGCTCCTCGACTTCCTCGCAAGTCCCTGAAGCGACCCGACCTCACGAAAGGCCGCCGCCATGACCGAGTCTGAGAGCGCCGCCGTCCCCGTCGATGCGGCCGCCTACCGAGAAGCGATGTCCCGGCTCGCGAGCGCGGTGCATCTGATCACCACCGACGGTCCGGGCGGGCGGGCCGGCTTCACCGCCTCGGCCGTGTGCAGCGTCAGCGACGCGCCGCCGACGCTGCTCGTCTGCATCAACCGCGCCTCCTCCGCCTACGCCGCCCTCACTCAGAACGGGACGCTGTGCGTGAACACCCTCGGCGAGGGCCACGAAACGGTGGCGAGCCTGTTCGGAGGGCGCACGCCCGTGGACGAGCGCTTCGCCGCGGGCACGTGGCGGCGCCTGCGCAGCGGGGCGCCCGCGCTGGCCGACGCCCTCGTCAGCTTCGATTGCCGCATCGTCGGGCGCCACGCCGTCGGCAGCCACGACGTGCTCTACTGCGCGGTCGAGGCCGTCGCCGCTTCGGGGCAGGCCGACGCGCTGCTCTACAGCGAGCGCCGCTACCGCACGCTTCCCCGCGCGCCGCGGAGCGGATCCGAGCCGGCGCGCGCCGCCCGCGCCGTCGGAGCCCGGCCCGCCGAAGGGCCGGCTTTGGCTCTGAGGAGCGCCTGAGCCGGGATCGGCGCATCGCATCTCGGCCGCCAGGCGCCTTCGCGCCGCTCGGCGCGGACGGCACGGAAAATGCTCGATCCGGCGCTGCGACGATGTCCGGCGGCGGGCCTCCCTTCCCCTCCCCTCTTCCCCTGCCCCCTCGGCCTGCCCCCGGCTCCCGGACGCCCGATCGAGAGCCGACCCCGAAACCCACGGAACGAAAGCCTGCCATGTCGCGTGCCGGCGCCCTCGCCCTCAAACAGCCGCCCGAGTTCGAGCAACCGGCGCCGCGCGCGGTGCCGGCAGCGCCCGTCATCGCCGCGCGCGGGCTGTCCCTGACCTACACCACCGCCGACGGGCCGGTTCACGCGCTTGCCGATGTCGATCTCGCGGTAGCGCCGGGCGAGTTCGTCTCCTTCATCGGCCCGTCCGGCTGCGGCAAGACCACGCTGCTGCGCTGCGTCGCCGACCTCGAACAGCCGACCGGCGGCGAACTGACCGTCAACGGCGTCGGCGCCGAGGCGGCGCGGCTGCGGCGCGACTACGGCTTCGTGTTCCAGGCGCCCGCGCTCTATCCCTGGCGGACCATCGCCCGCAACGTCGCGCTGCCCCTCGAGATCTTCGGCGTACCGCGCGCCGAGCGGCGGGAGCGCGTGGCGCACTTCCTCGACCTCGTCCAGCTCACCGGCTTTGCCAACAAGTTCCCCTGGCAACTCTCCGGCGGCATGCAGCAGCGGGCCTCGATCGCCCGTGCCCTCTGCTTCGATCCGAAGCTGCTGCTGATGGACGAGCCCTTCGGGGCGCTGGACGAGATCGTGCGCGACCACCTCAACGCGCAGCTCCTCGCGCTGTGGCGCAAGACCGCCAAGACGGTCCTGTTCGTCACCCACTCGATCCCCGAGGCGGTCTACCTCTCGACCCGCGTCGTGGTGATGTCGCCGCGCCCGGGGCGCATCATCGACATCGTCGATTGCACCGCGCTCGGGCGGGAGCGTCCGCTGGAGATCCGCGAGATGCCCGAGTTCCTGCGCCTCGGCCAGCGGGTGCGCGAGGGCCTGCGCGCCGGTCACGCCTATGACGCGTGAGGCAGCGTCCTTTCCCCGCGGCCGGGCGCTGCCCGTGGCCGGCGTCGTCCTGGCGCTGCTCGTTGGCTGGTACCTCGCCGCCCTGCTCGGCAACTGGAACGGCGCCGCGGACGCGCTCGTGCGGGCCGGCGCGGCGCCCGACACTGCGGGCATCGCCGCGGCGACGATGGCGCAGGAGCGGCCCGTCGTGCCGGCACCGCATCAGGTGGTCTCAGAACTGTCGCGCAGCGTCCTCGGCGTGCCGCTGAGTTCGAAGCGCAGCCTCGTCTACCACGCCTGGGTCACCCTCTCGGCGACGCTCACCGGCTTCGCCCTCGGCTCGCTGCTCGGCATCGCGCTCGCGATCGCGATCGTGCATCTGCGCAGCGTCGAGGCGAGCCTGATGCCCTGGATCGTCGCCTCGCAGACCGTGCCGATCCTGGCCGTGGCGCCCATCATCATCGTGGCGCTGGGCGCGGCCGGCCTGACCGGCCTGCTGCCGAAGGCGGTGATTGCGGCCTATCTCTGCTTCTTCCCCGTCACGGTCGGCATGGTGAAGGGGCTGAACGCCCCCGACCGGATCCAGCGCGACCTGATGCGGACCTACTCGGCCTCGCGTGGGCAGATCCTGGCGCGGCTGCGCTGGCCGTCCGCCCTGCCCTACCTGTTCGCGAGCCTGAAGATCGCGGTGGCGGCGAGCCTCGTCGGCACCATCGTCGCCGAACTGCCGACCGGGGCGCAGGCCGGGCTCGGGGCGCGGCTGCTCGCCGGCTCCTATTACGGCCAGACGATCCAGATCTGGGCGGCCCTGTTCGCGGCGGCGGCGCTCTCGGCGCTCCTCGTCCAGGGGATCGGCCTCGCGGAACGTGCGAGCGCCCGCGCCCTCGGTGCCCGGCCCGCAGCAGGAAGTGCCCGATGACGCATCGCGCCGCACGGATCGGCCTGCTCACGCCCGCCGCGCTGATCGGCGGGGCGGCACTCGCCATCGCCGCCCACCGGCCCGGTCTGGCCGGCGCGGCGGGGCCGGGCTTCTGGCTCGCCGCCTTCCTGGTCTGGATCGCCGCCACGCTGGCCGCGCGCGACCTTGCCGCCCTGGAGACAGGCCATGCGGCGGGCCGCCGCCTCGTGCGGCTCGCCGTGCCGCTGCTGTTCGGGGTCCTCGTGCTGGTGCTGTGGGAGGTCGTCGTGGTGGGTGCGGGGGTGCCCGCCGTGCTGATGCCGCCGCCCTCGGCGATCGCCGCGCGCTTCGTCACCGCGCTGCCCGTTCTCGGAGCGGATTTTGTCCAGACCTGCCTGAAATCGGCCCTGCCGGGCTACGTCATCGGCTGCCTGTCGGGCCTCGGCGTCGCGATCCTGGCCGACCGGCTGCCCGTGCTCGGGCGTGGTCTCCTGCCGGTGGCGAACGTCGCCTCGGCGCTCCCCATCGTCGGCATCGCCCCGATCATGGTGATGTGGTTCGGCTTCGACTGGCCGTCGAAGGCCGCGGTGGTCGCCGTGATGGCCTTCTTCCCGATGCTGGTGCAGGCCGGGGCCGGCCTTGCCGCCACGGGTTCGATCGAGCGCGACCTGATGCGCACCTACGCGGCAGGCTATTCGCGCACGCTCCTGAGCCTGCGCCTGCCCATGGCCCTGCCCTTCCTGTTCACTGCCCTGAAGGTCAACGCGACGCTGGCGCTGATCGGGGCGATCGTGGCCGAATTCTTCGGCACGCCGATCGTCGGCATGGGCTTTCGTATCTCGATCGAGGCGGCGCGGCTCTCCCTCGACATGGTCTGGGCCGAGATCGTGCTGGCGGCCCTGGCGGGCTCGGCCTTCTACGGCCTCATCGCCCTGGCCGAGCGCGCCGCGACCGGCTGGCACCCATCGGTGCGCGCCGGCTGACGGCGGGGTCCGCCCGCATCCGTTCGAAAAACCACGGCCGAAGGCCGCAGGGGAAAGTCCCGAAGGGGACAGGTTGAAGGAGGCTAAGATGGCGGGGAAAACGGCGGGGAAAACGATGAGAGCGCTCCTCTGCGCCGGGGCGGCGCTGCTCGGGCTCGCTGCGGGCGGCGCGCGGGCGGCGGAGAAGGTGACGCTCCAGCTCAAATGGGTGCCCCAGGCGCAGTTTGCCGGCTACTACGTCGCGCAGGCCAAGGGCTTCTACAAGGAGGCCGGCCTCGACGTGACGATCAAGCCGGGCGGGCCCGACGTGGCCCCGCCCCAGGTCATCGCGGGCGGCGGCGCCGACGTCGTCGTCGATTGGATGCCCTCGGCGCTCGCCTCGCGCGAGAAGGGCGTGCCGCTCGTCAACATCGCGCAGCCGTTCAAGAAATCGGGCCTGATGCTGACCTGCCGCGCCGACACCGGCATCAAGTCGCCCGCCGACCTGAAGGGACGGACGCTCGGCGTCTGGTACGCGGGCAACGAGTACCCGTTCCTGGCCTGGATGGCCAAGCTCGGCCTCAAGACCGACGGCTCGCCCGGCGGCGTGACGGTGCTGAAGCAGGGCTTCAACGTCGATCCGCTGATCCAACGCCAAGCCGACTGCGTCTCGACCATGAGCTACAACGAGTATTGGCAGGTGATCGATGCCGGCTTCAAGCCGGAGCAGCTCGTCGTCTTCCGCTACGAGGACCAGGGCGTCGCCGCGCTCGAGGACGGGCTCTACGCCCTCGAATCGAAGCTGAAGGACAAGGCCTTCGTCGCCCGGCTGGCGAAGTTCATGGCGGCCTCCGAGAAGGGCTGGGCCTATGCCGCCGCGCATCCGGACGAGGCCGCCGAGATCGTGCTGGAGAACGACGCCAGCGGCGCCCAGACCGAGACGCACCAGAAGCGGATGATGCGCGAGATCGCCAAGCTGCTCGACACCTCCGGCGGCCGGCTCGACCCCGCCGATTACGAGCGCACCGTCGCGATCCTGCTCGCCGGCGGCACCGACCAGCCCGTCATCACCCGCAAGCCCGAGGGGGCCTGGACGCATGCGGTGACCGCGACCCTGGGGCAGTAGGCGCAGCGCAGGGGTTGCCGATGGATCCCCTCTCCACGCCTGCGGGGAGAGGGGAAAGCCGCGGACCCGGAAATGACCATCCGGAAACCGTGTAAGCTCCGGCTTCCGCCGTTGGATAGGAACTTGCGAGCCGGTTTCCGATGGATCTCGACACGATCACCGCCGTCCTGAAACCGGCGCGCCTCGACGAGTTGCCCCCCTGGCGCGAGGGCGATGCGTGGCTCGCGGGCGGGACATGGCTGTTCTCCGAGCCGCAGCCCGCCCTGGCCCGGCTGATCGACCTGTCGGCCCTCGGATGGCCGGCGGCCGAGATCTCCGAGGCGGGCCTTCGTCTGTCGGCCACCGGCACCATCGCCGAACTCGACCGGCTCGCTCTGCCGCGGGACTGGATCGCGGCTCCGCTCTTCGGGCAATGCTGCCGGGCGCTGCTCGGCTCGTTCAAGATCTGGAACCGCGCGAGCGTCGGCGGCAACCTCTGCATGGCCCTGCCCGCCGGCCCGATGATCGCGCTCACCGCAGCCCTCGACGGCACCTGCCTGGTGCGCCGGCCCGATGGTGACGAGCGGCGCCTGCCCGTCACGGCGTTCATCCTCGGGCCGCAGCGCACGGCGCTCGCCCCCGGCGAGATCCTGCGCGGCATCGACCTGCCCGCCGCCGCGCTGCGGCGGCGCACGGCCTTCCGCCGCATCGCCCTCTCGCCCGAAGGCCGCTCCGGGGCGCTGGTGATCGGGACGCGCGACCGGGCCGGCGCCTTCGCGCTGACCGTGACGGCCTCGACGCCGCGCCCGGTCCAGCTCCCTTTCGAAGTCCTGCCCACGGCGGCGGCCCTGCAGCAGGCGATCGCGGCGGCGATTCCCGAGGACGGCTGGTACGACGACGTCCATGGCGCGCCGGACTGGCGCCGGCACGTCACCGGGCGGCTCGCCGAAGAAATCCGGGAGGAACTCGCCCGATGAGGCTCACCGTCAACGGGCAGGTCCAGGAGGCCGCAGCCCGGCCCGGCCAATGCCTGCGCACGCTGCTGCGGGATCTCGGCTGGTTCGGGGTCAAGAAGGGCTGCGATGCGGGCGATTGCGGCGCCTGCACCGTCCATCTCGACGGCGAGCCGGTCCATTCCTGCCTCATGCCCGCCTTCCAGGCGGAGGGGCGCGGCGTCACCACGATCGAGGGGCTCGCCGGCCCCTGCGCGCCCGGTGACGCGGCGCCCGAACATCTCCACCCGATGCAGGAGGCGTTCTGCGCCGCGCAGGGCTTCCAGTGCGGCTTCTGCACGCCGGGCATGATCATGACGGCGGCCGCCCTCGACCAGGGCCAGCGGCAGGATCTCGGCACGGCGCTCAAGGGCAATCTCTGCCGCTGCACCGGCTACCGGGCGATCCGCGACGCCGTGGCCGGGATCGCCCATGCCGACGCTTCGCAGATGGCGGAGGGCGGCCCGGTCGGCCGCAGCCTGCCGGCTCCGGCGAGCCGCGCGCTCGTCTCCGGCCGGACCGCCTATACCTTCGACACTGCCGTGCCGGGTCTGCTGTACCTGAAGGTGCTGCGCGCGCCCCACGCCCATGCCCGCATCCGCAGCATCGACCGGGCGGCGGCGCTGGCCGTGCCCGGCGTGGTCGCGGTGCTCACCCACGAGGACGCGCCGCGCCGCCGCTTCTCGACCGGGCGGCACGAGAACCCTTTCGATGACGCCGCCGACACGGGCGTGCTCGATTCCGTGATCCGCTTCCACGGCCAGCGCGTCGCGGCGGTGGTCGCCGAGAGCGCCGCGGCGGCGGCCATGGGCGTGCGGGCGCTGCGGGTGGAATACGACGTGCGGCCCGCCGTGTTCGATCCGGAGGCGGCCCTGCACCCGGACGCGCCCCTCGTCCACGATCCCGCCGACCGCGACCCGCCGCGGCCCGGCGACGATGCGCCACCGCTCCTCGCGCACCCAAACCTCGCCGCCGAGGCGCACGGAGCGATCGGCGATGTCGAGGCAGGCTTCGGCCAAGCCGACCGGATCCACGAGGCGGAGTACGTCTCGCAGCGGGTGCAGCACGTGCATCTCGAAACGCACGGCGCGCTCGGCTGGCTCGACGCGGATGGGCGGCTGACCCTGCGCTCCTCGACGCAGGTGCCCTTCCTGACCCGCGACGCCCTGTGCCGCCTGTTCGATCTCGACAGGGACCGGGTGCGCGTGCTCTGCGGCCGGGTCGGCGGCGGCTTCGGCGGCAAGCAGGAGATGCTGACCGAGGATCTAGTGGCCCTCGCCGTGCTGCGGACCGGCCGCCCGGTCTCCTACGAGATGACCCGCGAGGAGAACTTTTGCGCGGCGACGACGCGCCATCCGATGCGGGTGCGGGTCAAGGTCGGCGCGCGGGCCGACGGGCGCCTCACCGCGCTTTCGCTGAAAGTGCTCTCGAACACCGGCGCCTACGGCAACCATGCCGGCGGCGTGCTGCACCACGGCTGCAACGAGAGCATTGCCGCCTATGCCTGCCCGAACAAGCGGGTGGAGGGCTACGCAGTCTATACCCATACCCTGCCGGCCGGGGCCTTTCGCGGGTACGGCCTGAGCCAGACGATCTTCGCCGTGGAATCGGCGCTGGACGAACTGGCCCGTGATCTCGGGATCGACCCGTTCGCGATGCGCCGCCTCAACGCGGTGCGGCCCGGCGACCCGATGGTATCGACGAGCCTGGAGCCGCACGACGTGATCTACGGCTCCTACGGGCTCGACCAGTGCCTCGACCTCGCGCAGGCCGCCCTGGCGGATGGCAGCGGCGAGGCGGCGCCGGGGCCGGGGCCGGACTGGCGCGTCGGCGAGGGTATGGCGATGGCGATGATCGATACGATCCCGCCGCGCGGCCACGTCGCCCATGCCCGCATCCGCCTCGAACCGGACGGGAGCTACGCCCTCGCGGTCGGCACCGCCGAGTTCGGCAACGGGACCAGCACCGTGCACGGGCAGATCGCCGCCGAGGTGCTCGGCACCACGCCCGAGCGCATCCGCCTGATCCAGGCCGACACCGACGCCGTCCGGCACGATACCGGCGCCTATGGCAGCACGGGCACCGTGGTCGCCGGACAGGCGAATTTCCGCGCGGCCTCGGCGCTCGCGGATCAGCTTCGCGCGGCCGCCGCCGAGCGGTCCGGCGTTGGTGCGGACGCGTGCCGCCTGACCCGCGACGGCGTCGCGACGCCCACCGGCCTCGTCCCCCTGACCACCCTCGCGCAAGGGGCCATCTTCGAAGCCGAGGGCGAGGCCGACGGGACGCCGCGCTCGGTCGCCTTCAACGTCCAGGCCTTTCGCGTGGCCGTCCATCCGCAGACCGGCGAGATCCGCATCCTCAAGAGCATTCAGGCGGCGGATGCCGGCCGGGTCATCAACCCGATGCAGTGCCGCGGGCAGATCGAGGGCGGGGTGGCGCAGGCGCTCGGCGCGGCCCTGCATGAAGACTATCGCTTCGACGAAACGGGCGCGGTCGTCACGCGGACCTTGCGCAACTACCACATCCCAGCGATGGCCGACGTGCCGGTGACCGAGGTTCTGTTCGCCGACACCCACGACACGGTCGGTCCACTGGGCGCGAAATCGATGAGCGAGGCGCCCTACAACCCCGTCGCCGCCGCCCTGGGCAACGCGATCCGCGACGCCACCGGCGTGCGGCTGACCGCGACGCCGTTCGCCCCCGACCGGATCTTCCGACAGGTCATGGCGGCGCAGGAAAACGAGGAACAGGAGACGGCGGACGCATGACGGCGGCACCGGCCCGGATGCGGGCGATCCGCGGACAGGCGGTGAGCCTGACCGGCAATCCGTTCCTGAGCGAGGGCTGCCTCCAGCACGTGGCCGACGCGCTGATCCTGATCGAGGACGGGCGCATCACCGCCTTCGGCGACTTCTCGGACCTGTCGGACCGGATCCCGGCGGGCGTGGCGGTAACCGTCTACGAGAACGCTCTGATCCTGCCCGGCCTGATCGACACCCACGTCCATTATCCGCAGCTGCAGATGATCGCCTCCTACGGCGAGCAACTGCTGGCCTGGCTCGAGAAGTACACCTTCCCCGCCGAGTTGCAGTTCGCGGATCAGGCCCATGCCGAGCGGGTGGCCAAGCTGTTCTTCCGCGAGATCCTGGGGGCGGGCACCACCACGGCGGTGGTCTATTGCACGGTCCATCCCGGTTCGGTCGAAGCGTTCTTCGCCGAATCGGCCCGCTTCAACACCCGGATGATCGCCGGCAAGGTCCTGATGGACCGCAACGCCCCGGCCGGGCTCCTCGACACGGCCCAGCGCGGCTACGACGAAAGCAAGGCCCTGATCGACCGCTGGCACGGGCGCGGGCGCCAGCATTACTGCGTGACCCCGCGCTTTGCCCCCTCCTGCACGCAAGCCCAACTCGACGCCGCCGGCGCGCTCATGCGGGAGCACGACGACCTCTTCCTCCAGACCCACCTGTGCGAGAACACCGACGAGATCGCCTGGGTGCGCGAGCTGTTCCCCGACCGGGCGAGCTACCTCGACGTTTACGTGCAGTCCGGCCTCGTCGGCCCGCGCACGGTGCTCGGCCACGCGATCCACCTGTCGGAGGAGGATTTCTGCACCTGCCACGCCAGCGGCGCGGCGATCGCCCATTGCCCGACCTCGAACGGCTTCCTCGGCAGCGGCCTGTTCCGGCTGTTCGACGCCCTCGATCCGCGCCGGCCGGTGCGGGTCGGGCTCGGCACCGATGTCGGCGCCGGCACGACTCTGTCGCTGCTCAAGACGCTCGGCGAATCCTACAAGGTCGCGGCGCTCCGCGGCACCCGGCTCGACGCGGTCCGGGCGTTCTGGCTCGCGACGCTGGGCGGTGCCGAGGCACTGCGGCTGGACGACCGGATCGGACGGATCGCACCGGGACACGATGCGGATCTCTGTGTCCTCGACCTCGCCGCGACCCCGCTCCTGGGTTTCCGCACCGGCACCTGCTCCAGCATCGAGGAGTTGCTGTTCGTGCTGATGACGCTCGGCGACCATCGCACGGTGCGCGCGACCTGGGTGGCGGGCGAGCCGGTCTACGACAACCGGCGCGCAGGCGACCCACTCGTCTATCCGGAGACGGCGGGGGCCTGAACCTCGTCGCCTGAACCTCTTCGCCGGTCAGGCCGCCCGCGCCGCCGCCTCGCGCTCCGCCTGCTCGACGAGGCGGCGGATCAGCCAGCGCCCGGCCGGCCCCGGGGGATGGTCGGTGCGGTAGATCACGGTGAGCGGCAGCCGGCGGCGCCGGACCTCGGGCAGGCTCAGCTCGACGAGGCGGCCGGCGGCGATGTCCGCCTCGACCATGTGCGCGGGCATGCTGCCCCAGCCGATCCCGGCGAGCAGCAGGGTGTGCTTGGTGCTCAGGTCCGACAGCCGCCACGTGCGGCTGGCGACCACGCCGAATTCCTGGTCCTGCGACAGCGGCGAGCGGTCGGTGATGACGAGCTGGACATGCTCGCGCGCCGCCCCCGGCACCCGTCCGTCCGCCCCGGCGAGGGGATGGTTCGTCGCGGCCACGGGCAGCATCTCGACCTCGCCCACGGAGATCAGTTCGAGCGGGTCGCTGTCGCGGGTCCACAATTCCACGGTGATCCCGAGATCGGCCCGGCCATCCGTGACGAATTGCTGAGCCGCCCCGAGCGCCTCGACATTGAGGCGCAGGGACACGGTCGGGAAGGCGGCCTGGAACGCGGTGAGCGCATCGACGAGCCGGGCGCCGGGCATCAGCACGCTCGACACGAAGCCGAGTTCGGCTTCGAGACCGCCGAGCAGGCCGCTGACCTTGGCCCGCAGCGCGTCGATGCCGTGGGCGACGGTGCGGGCCTCCGCCAGCACGGCCCGGCCGCCTTCGGTGAGCTGGGGCCGGCGCGTCGCCTCGCGGTCGAACAAGGACAGGCCGAGCTGAAGCTCAAGATTGGCGATCGTGTAGCTGACGACCGAGGTCGCGCGGTTCAGCCGGCGCCCGGCCGCGGCGAAGCTGCCGGTCTCCACCACGGTGAGGAAGACCCGGAGCTGGTCGAGTGTCGGCGTCCCCGGTCCCTGCATGCGCTCTGCCCCCAAACCGGCGTCCCGCCGCGGCGAGAACCCCGACAAGCAAGCGCGAAGCCGCGGCCGAAAACGACCGAAGCCGGCCCTTGAAAAAGGGCCGGCTTCGGGAGGCGCGAATTCGGGACCGGTCTTCCGCCAGGGTCTCCCGGCGGGCGGGCGCTTTGCCCGGGGCGCCCTTAGCGCGCGTGATGCGTCCGCCGCACCGAGCCGGTGGTCAGGTCGGCGCCCGCCGGCAGGGTTCCGTAGCGGGTGTCGCGGGCCGTGGGGCGCTGCACGGCGCCGACGTCGTCGGCGAGGCCGCCCGGGGCGGTGACGGCGGGGATGCCGGCCGGGGCATTGTAGCTCTGGGCCGAGGCGGCGGTGGTGAGGGCAAGGGCGAGAACGGAAGCGGTGAGGATGCGGGTCATGGGATACTCCATCGGTGGGTGGCGGGCGGTTCGTCCGTCATCTGATGGAGTGAAGATGGACCTGCGCGAGCTTTCCGAAAACTGGAATAAGCTCGAACGAAACGTTCGAGAAAGTTGAAAAGCTGGAGGTGAGTCTTCGGGCCCTGCGAGGCCGGCCCCGTTCGAAACCGGGCGATTGGGCCAAGGAAAAGGGCCGGCCGCGTCGATGCGCAGCCGGCCCTTGGGACCGTCGAAACAGAGGTCGTCAGACCGTCCGGATGGGTCAGCGCCCCTGGACGGTGCGGGCGCCCCGCACGGTGGAGCCGGTGGTGTAGACGCCATCGACGGACACGGTGCCGTGGCGGCCGTCACGATCCAGGTAGCGCTCGACGTTGCCCGGACCGGCGATGCCGACGAGGCCACCCGGGGCGGTGACGGCGGGGATGCCGGCCGGGGCGTTGTAGCTCTGGGCCGAGGCGGCGGTGGTGAGGGCGAGGCCGAGGATCGCGCCTGCTGCAATGCGTGAGATCATGTCGTCAATCTCCGAGACTGGGTTCGGCGTCGCGATCAGACCAACCGACGCCGCATGTCCCAGAAACTGAGCATCTATGCCTCGCAAAACAACATGATCTGCTTTGGTCCTGTGCACATAGATACGGCACAGCCAAGACGAGGGCTTGGAGCGCTTCGGCGCCCAAACCTGAAAACACCAACCCTCACTTAGCGTTAGCCCAAAATTGCAGATTTTTTTGACAGGGCCGGGGTTCTGGCATGCCTCTTTCGCGGCGCGTGCTGTTGCGCACCCATCCCCCCGTCCCGCGCCCGGCTACCAGGGGGCGGCCTCGCCCGTTAGGGCCTCGTAGGGCGGCAGCCGCGCCGCGACGGGCCGGCCCGCGACCACGATGATTCGGTCCGCATGCGGTCGCGCGACGACCTCGTTGAGACTGCGCGCGGGCAGCAGCATCAGGTCGGCAGGGGCGCCCTCGCGGATCGTGCCGGCATGGGGGAGCCCCATCATCGCCCCCGGCACCGGCCCGGCGAGCGCGGGCGCGCCGGCCAGCGGATGATCGAGATGGAGGATGCGCACCGCCGCCCGGAACGTATCGAGCATGTCGTGGTCGCCGTAGGCGTAGAAGGCGTCGCGGCAATTGTCGCCCGCGACCATCACGGGCACGCCGGCCGCCATCAGTTCCTGGACCGGGGCGACGCCGCGCCAGCGCGGGGTGCGCCCCCGCTGCCGGTCCTGAAGGTACATGTTGACGGTCGGCAGCGTGACGATGCGGATTCCCGCCTGCGCGACCCGCGCGATCGTGGCCGAAGCCTGCGCCTCGGGCTGGAGCGCGAGGCTGCAGCAATGCCCGCAGGTGACGCGGCCCTCGTAGCCGTGGCGCAGGGTCGCCCGCGCGACCGCGTCGAGGGAGGCCGCCGCGGGATCGCCGGTCTCATCGACATGGAGGTCCACATCGAGGTTGCGCGCGCGGGCGAGGCCGAACAGGCGGTCGAGCAGGGCGTCGATCTCGGCCAGCGCCCCGCCATGCAGGCCGCCGGTCGGCCGGGTCACGCCGCCGATCAGCCCGTCCGAATCGGCGATCAGGTCGGCGAGGCGGCGCCCGTAATCGGTGGCGTAGGCATCGATCGGGGTCAGGCCGACGCCCTGGAGCGCGATCCGCCCGGCCCAGGCCGCCCGCATCTCCCGGAACACCGCCCAGGTCGTCGCGGGCCTGGTCGCGCGGCGCGCCCTCCCCGCTCTCCTGACTGTCGAGATGCGTGCGGATCGCGCCCGTGCCGTGCGCGAAGGCGCAGGCGAGGCCGAAGGTCATGCGGCGGCGCAGATCCTCCGCGTCCCAGTGGCGGGTGCGGTCCACCGTCGTGGCGTCGCGGGCTCCGGGAAAGTCGCCGGCCGGATTGGGCGTGCGGGCGACGGTGTGGCCCTTGTCGAGATGGGTGTGGGCATCGACGAGGCGCGGCCAGACCTGCCGCCCGGCGAGATCCGCGGCGGGCAGCGTATCCGGCAAGGTGTCCGGCGTCCCCCCGGCCGGCAGGAGACCGGCGACGACGCCGTCCGCAACGACGATGTCGAGGAGCGCGCAGCCATCCCCGTCGAGGATCGCGCCGGCCGGTACGCCGCCCGTTAGGAAGGCTCCGGGCACGCGCGCGTTGCGCAGGCGGTAGGCGCGGGCCTCGGGCAGGAACGGCGGCTCGGACATGGTTCAACCTTTCGCGGAAAGCGCGGTCGGCAAGGGGGAAAGGGATGGCGGGAAAGGGATGGCGGGAAAGGGACGGCTTGCGCCGGATGGGATCAGTCCGGAACGCTCTGGCGCTCGAACTCGGCCTGGATCCGGGCCGCAAGGAGGTGGGCGGGCCCGTCGAGCGCGGAGCGGGCGCGCTGCATCAGCGACGCCCGCTGGATGATCGCGCTGGCATCGGAGATCGGCGTGAAGGCCAGCACGCCGCGGCGGATCTCCTCACCGACATCCGAGAGGTTGACGAAGGTGATGTGCGGGGCCGTCTGGGCGAGGCGCTTCATCAGCTCGATCGAGTTCGTCTCGACCACGGGCGTGAAGCTCGTGCCCTCGGGCACGAGCAGTTCGAGCACGTCGCGCAGGGTCATCGAGCGGTCGGCGACGACGAGGGGATATTCGAGGCAATCGGCCATGCGCACCTGATAGCGGCCGTTGAGGGGATGGTCGGGCGCCATCACCGCACCGAGACGGTGCTCGAACTCGGCGATGCAGCGCATGCGCGGATCGGGCGGGAGCCGGTAGGCCAAGGCGAGGTCGGCCTCGCCGGCGAGCAGAGCGGCGGCGATCTGATCGACCGGCAGGACCAGAACCTTGACGACGATGCGGGGATGGGTCTCGCGGAAGGTGCGGATCACCCCCGGCAGCACTCCGGCGGCGATGCTGGCCATCGTCGCCACCGTCACCTCGCCGCGGGTCAGGCCCTTGAGCGAGGCGACCTGCGCCAGCATGCGCTCGTGGCCGTTCAGCGTGTCGCGCACGTGCCGCACCAGCACCTCGCCCGCCGCGGTGAGGCGCAGGCCCCGCGGCAGCCGTTCGAACAGCGGCGTGCCCATCTCCTCCTCCAGCGAGAGGATCTGACGGTTGACGGCACTCGACGCGACGTTGAGGCGCGTCGCCGCCCGGCGGATCGAGCCGCTGCGGGCCACCTCGTCGAGGTAGCCCAGCAGGCGATGATGCAGCATGGGGTGCGGCCTCCGCCCGCGTCCCGTCGCGCACCCTCGGCGCAACGCGTCGGCGGCATTCTGCAGGGAGCTTGCCAACTCCCCTCGTCCAGGCGAGCGCGGACCGCGCCTCGGGCAGGCCGCGATGCGGCGGCGCCGAACGCTTCACCAAGCGCACAGCCATGCGGCAGCGTGCGAATTCTGCGAGCGCTGCGCGCGGAAAACGATGCTTTTCCTGCAGCACTGCTTCCGCTTCCCTGGTGTCGGGCAGCCTGGGCAGGTCCGACGCGGCACGGTCCATGCGTCGAGAGACCGATCCCGGGCAACGCGGCGGGGGACCATCACCGATGCGGTCGATCCGATTCGATACGGGGGCCTCCGCCCTCCTGGCGGTCACCTTGGGGCTGGCGATGGCCGGGCCCGCACAGGCGGCGGACAAGGTCGTCTTCCTGACGAGCTGGTACGCCCAGGCCGAGCACGGCGGCTTCTATCAGGCCAAGGCCACCGGCCTCTACGAGAAGGCCGGGCTCGACGTCGAGATCCGCATGGGCGGGCCGCAGGTCAACGGCCTGCAGCTCCTGCTCGCGGGCGAGGCCGACGCGATCATGGGCTACGACCTCCAGGTGCTTCAGGCGGTCGAGAAGGGCCTGCCCGTAGTCACCGTGGCGGCCTCGTTCCAGTACGACCTCCAGGGGATGATGACCCACGACGACGTGACGTCGCTGGCGGGCATCAAGGACAGGGCGATCCTCGTCTCCTCGGCCGGCATGACGGCGTGGTGGCCCTGGCTGAAGAAGAAATACGCGCTCTCGGACGCCCAGGTACGGGCCTATACCTTCAACCTGCAGCCCTTCTTCGCCGACAAGAACGTCGTGCAGCAGGCCTATCCTTCCTCGGAGCCGTTCCAGGCGCAGGAGAAGGGCGTTCCGGTCAACTTCCATCTCTTCGCCAAGGACGGGTATCCGCCCTACGGCACCACGATCGTGACGACGCGCAAGCTGGCCGAGGGCAAGCCGGAGGCGATGCGCCGGTTCGTGGCCGCCTCCATGGAAGGCTGGAAGAGCTACATGGAGAACCCGGCTCCCGCCAATGTGCTGATCAAGGCGGCCAACCCGAAGATGAGCGACGGCCAGATCGCCTTCGGCATCACCTGGCTGAAGGCGCTCAAGGTGCTGGGCGGCGAGGAGAACGTCCCCATCGGCACCATGACGGAGGCCCGCTGGAAGGCATCCTACGACTACCTCGTCGAGGCGGGGCTGCTCAAAGCCTCCACGGACTGGAAACGGGCCTTCAGCCTCGATTTCATGCCTGTCCTCTCGGCAAAAGCCGAGTGAGCCGCGCGATGGCGGCATTCGCTCAAGCCAACCCATCGGCCAACCCTTCGGCCAGCCCGCTTCCGGCCTGTCCGCGCGCGGCGCCGGCCGAGGCGGCCGCGCCGGCCCCGGAGCGGCTGACACGGCCCGCCGCCAACGCGGCGCCGGCCATCGAGATCCTCTCGGCCGAGAAGGTGTTCGCCGATGGCACCCGCGGGCTCGCCCCGGTCGACCTGACGGTGCGCGAGGGCGAGTTCCTGTCGCTGATCGGCCCGTCCGGCTGCGGCAAGAGCACCCTGCTCTCGCTCGTGGCCAATCTCAGCGAGCCCAGCGACGGGCGCCTGCTGTGGTGGCGCGGCGGCTTCAACGGGGTCGGCGCGGAGGGCCGGCGGATGTCGGTGGTGTTCCAGGACGCCACGCTGATGCCGTGGCTGCGCATCGCCGCCAACGTGCGCCTGCCGCTCGACCTCGCGGGCGTGAAGAAAGCGGAGGCCGCCCCGCGGGTCCAGGCCGCGCTCGATCTGGTCGGCCTCGGCGAGAAGGGTCGGAGCTATCCACGCCAGCTCTCCGGCGGCATGCGCATGCGCGCGGCCATCGCCCGCGGTCTCGTCACCGAGCCGAACCTCCTGCTGATGGACGAGCCGTTCGGCGCGCTGGACGAGTTCACCCGCAACAAGCTCGACGCCGACCTCGTGGACCTCTGGTGGCGGCGCTCGCTCACCGTGCTGTTCGTGACCCACTCGATCTACGAGGCGGTGTTTCTGTCCACCCGCATCGTCGTGATGGCGGCGCGTCCGGGGCGCATCTTCTCAGAACTCACCATCGACGAGCCGCATCCCCGCGGCGAGGCCTTCCGGCGCTCTCCGCGCTTCGCCGAATACTGCCAGCGTCTCTCGGCGCTGCTGACCGAGGCGTCGCTGGCGAGCGACCCGGCCATCGCGGAGGCGCGGGCATGAGAAGGCCGCTGATTCAGGATCCCCGCGTCCAGGCGGCGCTGCCGCCCCTCCTCGTCGGGATTGCGGTGCTGAGCCTGTGGGAGGCCGCCTGCCGCGGCTTCGCGGTTCCGGAATACCTGTTCCCCGCCCCTTCCGTGATCGCCGCCTCCCTCGTCCAGAACGGGCCGGACCTGCTGCGGGCCCTGTGGAGCACGATGCGGGTGACACTGATCGCCTTCGCGCTCTCGACCGTGCTCGGCACCCTCGTCGCCTTCCTGTTCGTGCAGAGCCGCTTCATCGAGCGCGGCTTCTTCCCCTATGCGGTGATGCTTCAGGTGACGCCCGTGGTGGCGGTGGCCCCGCTCATCATCATCCTCGTGCGCGACACGCAGGTCGCGCTCGTCATCTGCGCCACCATCATCGCGATCTTCCCCATGATCTCGAACACCACGGTCGGCCTGCGCAGCGTCGATCCGGGGCTCGTCAACCTGATGCGGGTCTACCGCGCAAGCCGCCTGCAGACGCTGCTGCGCCTGCGCATCCCGAGCGCGCTCGGCTACTTCTTCGCGGGCCTGCGCATCTCCTCCGGCCTCGCCTTGATCGGCGCGGTGGTGGCGGAGTTCGTGGCCGGCACCGGGGGCCGCAGCGCCGGCCTCGCCTACGAGATCCTCCAGGCCGGCTTCCAGCTCGACATCCCGCGGATGTTCGCCGCGCTCTCGCTGATCACCGCCGCCGGCATCCTGCTGTTCCTCGCCATGAGCGGCCTGAGCCGCCTCGCGCTCGGCTCCTGGGGCGATCCCGAACGCCCCTGAACCACCGCACGTCCCTCGACACCATGCCGGAGGGCTTCACGCCGGGCATCACCACGGAGAGCGTCCATGCTGACGACCCGCCAGAAGCTGTGGCGCCACTACTGGTACGCGACCTTGCGCCTGTCCGACCTCGCGGACGGCCCTAAGCCCTTCACCCTGATGGGCGAGCGGATCGTGCTGTTTCTCGACGGCGAGGGCCAGCCCGCCGCGATGATGGACCGCTGCTGCCACCGCACCGCCCGGCTCTCCAAGGGCTGGTGCGAGGACGGCCTGATCGTGTGCGGCTATCACGGCTGGGCCTATGACCGGCACGGTGCGCTCGCCCGCATCCCGCAATTCAGCCCGGAGCAGGTCGTGCCGCGGCTCGCGGTGAAGAGCTACCACTGCACCGCGAAGTACGGCTACGCCTGGGTCTGCCTGGAGGAGCCCTACGCGGCGATCCCCGAGATCCCCGAGGACACGATGCCCGGCTACCGGCGCATCCAGCAATTCCACGACGTGTGGAAGACCTCGCCCCTGCGGCTGATGGAGAACTCGTTCGACAACGCGCACTTCGCCTTCGTGCACCAGAACACGTTCGGGCAGATCAGCCAGCCGATCCCGGAAAAGTACGAGATCACCGAGACCGAGTACGGCTTCGAGGCGGAGACGATCATCACCATCGCCAACCCGCCGATGGCCCACCGCATCAGCGGCACCACCGAGCCGACCACCAAGCGCCACATGCGCAACAAGTGGTTCATGCCGTTCTGCCGCCGGCTCGACATCGAATACCCGTCGGGCTTGCGGCACATCATCTTCAACTCGGCGACGCCGATCGACGACGGCACGATCCGGCTCGCGCAGATCCTCTACCGCAACGACCGCGAGGAGGATTGCTCGACGGAAGCGCTGATCGCCTGGGATGCGGTGATCGTCGAGGAGGACCGCGACATCCTCGAATCGACCGATCCGGACGCCACGGTCGATATGGGCCGCAAGGTCGAGAGCCACATGCCCTCCGACCGCCCCGGCATGATCATGCGCCGCCGCCTGCTGGCCGCACTGCACGCCCATGGCGAGGAGGAGGTGTCCGAGGCAACGCCGGCGGTCTCCGTGCCGATGGCGCCGACGCTGATGCCGCACGAGAGGGTCGCGTGATGGTCCGTTTGGCCGCTCTCCTCGCGACGCTGGCCGCCCTCGCGGCGTCACCGGCGCTCGCCCTGGACAAGGTCTCGTTCGGCCTCAACTGGGTGCCGGAGGCCGAGCATTGCGGGTTCTTCCAGGCCAAGGCGACGGGCCTCTACGAGCAGGCCGGGCTCGATGTCGAGCTGAGACCCGGCAATCCCAACGTCAACATGCCGCTGCTCGTCGCCTCGGGCGAACTCGACATGGGCATGGGGTCGAGCTTCACCACGCTCAACCTCGTCGCCAAGGGCATCAAGGCGCGCACCGTGGCGGCCTTCTTCCAGAAGGACCCGCAGACGCTGGGTGGCCCATGCCGGCCAGGGGGTCGCCCGGCTGGAGGACCTGAAGGGTCGGCCGATCATGGTCGGCGGCTTCTCGCGCAACGAGTTCTGGCAGTTCCTCAAGGCGCGCTACGGCTTCACCGACGACCAGCTCAGGCCGTTCGCCTATTCCGCGGCCCCCTTCCTCGCCGACAAGCGGGCGGTGCAGCAGGGCTACATCACCGAGGACGCGGCCCTGCTCGGCAAGGCGCTGCCCGAACCGCCGGTCTCGATCCTGCTGGCCGATTACGGCTACGACAACTACGCCACCTCGATCTTCGCCACCGAGGCCTTCATCGCCGCCAAGCCGAAGCTCGTCCGGGCCTTCGTCGAGGCCAGCCGAAAGGGCTGGGAGGCTTGCATGGCCGGCGATTACGAGCCCGCCATGCGGGCGGTGCTCGCCCTGGTTCCGACCGGCGGCGAAGACCTGTTCCGCTTCAAGATGGATCAGATGAAGCGGCGCGGCCTCGTCGAGGGCGGCGACGCGGCCCGGCTCGGCCTCGGCGCCATGACGGATGCGCGCTGGCGCTCGTTCTTCGACGTCATGACCCAGGCCGGCCTCTACCCGGCCTCGCTCGACGTCCGCCAAGCCTACACGCTCGACTTCCTCGCCCAACCCTGACGGAGCGCATCCATGCGACAGGCGGATCTTCCGATCGTCGATATAGCCCCGTTCATCCACGGCAACGCCGCCGCGCGGGCGGGGGTCGGGCGCGCCTTCGGGCATGCCTTCGAGACGACGGGTTTCGCCGTCGTCGTCGGCCACGGCATTCCCGGGCGTCTGGCGAACGACGTCTACGACGCGATGAAGCGCTACTTCGCGCAGCCGCTCGCGGTGAAGAGCCGCGACGCTGCGCCGGAGAAGACCAAGGGCCGCGGCTACCTGCCGGTCGGCATCGAGAGCGTGGCACGGACGCTTCAGGGGGAGACGCCGCCCGACCTGTGCGAGGCGCTGGTCTTCAACGCGCCTCATCGCGAGGGGCCCTCGGCGCGCCCCAACATCTGGCCCGCCGAGCCGCCGGAACTGCGCGGCCTCGTCGAGGCGTGGCGCGACGCGATCCTGCGGCTCACCGGGCAGCTCACCGAATTGTCGGCGCTGGCGCTCGACCTGCCGCAAGACTACTTCGCGCCCTGGTTCGCGGATCCGGCGCTGACGCTGCGCTTCGTCCACTATCCCGATCAGGCCGAGCCGCCGATGCCGGGGCAACTCCGCTACGGCGCCCATCACGATTACGGCGGCCTGACGATCCTGCGGCAGGACACGGCGCCCGGCGGCCTCCAGCTCGCCGATCGCGACGGCAACTGGTTCGAGGCCGGGGTGGTGCCGGATTCCTTCGTCATCAATGTCGGCGACCTCCTGGCCCGCTGGACCAACGAGCGCTGGCGCTCGACCCTGCACCGGGTGTCGAACCCCGACCGCGCGCTGACCGGCTCCTCCGCCCGCCTGTCGATGGTCGCCTTCACCGCGCCGAACGAGCTGTCCGAGGTCGCCTGCCTGCCGAGCTGCTGTGATGCGGCCAACCCGCCGCGCTACGAGCCGGTGAAGGCCGGCGCCTACATCCTGTCGAAGCTCCAAGCTTCGATGGACCTGACGGCCCGGGCCTGACATGACGAGCCGCCCCTCCCCCGACGCCCTCGCGGCGCTCAAGGCGGACCTCTCCGGCCGCGTCGCCCTGGTCGAGGAGCCGGCGCGGGTGCGCAAGCGCTCGCGCGACTTCTTCTGGTACTCCCCCGTCCTCGACGCCGAACTGAAGGGCTTGTCCGGCGACCTCGTCGCCGAGCCCGCGAGCGAGGCCGAGGTGATCGCCGTCGCCGCCTCCTGCGCCCGGCACGGGGTGCCGCTCACCGTGCGCGGCGGCGGCACCGGCAATTACGGGCAGGCGGTGCCGCTGCACGGCGGCGTGGTGCTCGACGTCTCCGGCCTCGACCGGGTCGAGTGGCAGCGCGACGGCGCGGTGCGCACCGGCCCCGGCCTCCGCATGAACCGCCTCGACGGCCTTCTCGCGGAGGGCGGCGAGGAGATCCGGATGCATCCCTCGACTAAGCGCACGGCGAGCATCGGCGGCTTCATCGCCGGCGGCTCGGGCGGGATCGGCTCGGTGAAATACGGGCAGTTGCGCGAGCGCGGCAACATCCGCGCCGCCCGCGTGGTGACGCTGGAGCCGGAGCCGCGGGTGCTGGAACTGACCGGCGACGCGGTCAACGGCGTGGCGCACGCCTACGGCACCACCGGCATCGTCACGGCGCTGGAGATGCCGGTGGTGCCGGTCCACCCCTGGATCGACGTCATCGTCGCCTTCGACAACTTCCTGACGGCCGCCGAGGTCGGGCTGGCGGTCGGCCGCGACCCCGCGATCACCAAGAAGCTCATCACGCCGATCGCCTGGCCGCTGCCGCAATGGTTCACGTCGCTGCGGGCGCAGTGCCCGCCGGGGCAGGCGATCCTGATCGCGATGGTGTCGGAGGCGAGCCTGCCCGCCTTCCGGGCGACGGTGGCGCGGGAGGGCGGCACGATCACCCTGGAGACGCCGCTCGACGATTCACCAGGCCACACGCCGCTCTACGAATACAGCTGGAACCACACCACGCTGCAGGTGCTCAAGACCGACCGGAGCTGGACCTACCTTCAGAGCCTCCACCCCGCCGACGGGCTGATGGAGAGCGTCGCCGAGATGGCGGCGCTGTTTCCCGACGAGATCGTGCCGCATCTCGAACTGATCGAGTTCGCCGGCCGGCTCACCTATGCCGGCATCCCGCTCCTGAAGTTCACCGACCCGGAGAGGCTGAACCACATCATCGCGGCGCACGAGGCGCGCGGCGTCTGGATCGCCAACCCGCATGTCTACACGCTGGAGGACGGCACCCGGCACAAGCGGGCGGAGACCGACCAGCTCGGCTTCAAGCGGCTGACCGACCCGATGGGCCTGATGAACCCAGGAAAGATGCGGAGCTTCACGCCCGCCGGCGTTGCGACCGTGGCGGTTTGTTTCACGTGAAACGCATTCTTTACCTTTACTGCCACCCGCTGCCGGAGAGCTTTCACGGGGCGATCCGCACGGCCGCCCTCGACGGGTTGGCGCGGGCCGGGCACGCGGTCGACCTGCTCGACCTCTACGCCGAGGGCTTCGATCCGGTCCTGACCGCGGAGGGGCGGCGCCACTACCACGACGTGACGGTGAACCAGCGGGGGCTGGAGGACTACGTCGCACGGCTGCGCGCGGCGCAAGTGCTGGTGGTGCAGTTTCCGACCTGGTGCTTCGGCCCGCCGGCCATGCTCAAGGGCTTCATCGACCGGCTGATGATGCCGGGCGTCGCCTTCGACCTCTCCGATCCGCGGCATGTCCGGCCGACCCTCGACTCGCTGGAGCGGATCGTCGGCGTCGTCACCTACGGCCGCCCGCGCTGGATGGCGCTGGCGATGCAAGACCCGCCCCGCCGGATGGTGACGCGCTACCTCCGCTGGTTCGCCGCGCGCCGGGCCCGCGCCGAGTACCTCGCGCTCTACCACCTGAACGTCGCGTCCGATGACCGCCGCCGCGCCTTCATCGAGCACGTGCGTAGGCGGATGGAGCGGCTGTGAGGCCAACGATCACCCGCATCCCCAAGGCATCCCACCAATAGGAGTCCCGTCATGCTGATGCATCGTCTCCTCACGCTCGGCGCCGAGCGCCATCCCGACCGGCCCGCCTTCCACTGGGTCGATCGCGACCGGGGCCTGACCTATGCCGGCGCGGTCGATGCCATGGAGCGGATGGCGGGTGCCTTGCACGATGCGGGCGTCGGCAAGGGCGATCGGGTCACGATCTTCGCCCATAACGGTCTCGACTACATCGTGGCGATGTTGGGCGCCTGGCGGATCGGCGCCATCGCCGCCCTGGTGAACGTGAAGTTCGCCGACGAACTCACCGATTATTTTGCCGACCACACGCCGAGCGCGGTGGTCTACACCCACGACATGGAGAGGCAGGTCGCCGCGGCCTGCGCCGCCCTCGGCACGGTCCGCGCCCGCTTGTGCATGGACGGCGCGCAGGACGGCGCCCTCTCCCTGCCGGAGATGCTGGCGGCCGGTTTGCCGGCGCCGCCCGATCCCGGCGATGAGACCGCCATCGCCCACCTCTCCTACACCTCGGGCACCACGGGCAAGCCGAAGGGCGCCTGCCTGCGCCACGAGCCGACCGTGCGGGCCTCCCGCTGCATCGGCGAGCGGCTGCGGCTGCGGCCGGGCAGCGTCTCCTTCGGGCCCTCGGCGCTCTCCAGCTCCTACCAGCTCGTCGCTAACCTGCTGCCGCCGCTCGCCGTCGGTGCCGCGATCAACGTGATGCGCTTCTGGACGCGGGAGGGCGGCTACGACGCGCTCACCGCCCGCGGGGCGACCAGCCTCGTCGCCAACCCGCCGATCCTCGACGACGTGCTGCAGGAGGCCCGCCGCCGCGGTGGTCCCCCGCCGTCGCTGCGCCTCGGCATCTCCGGCGGCGGGCCGGTGCCGCCGACGCTCAAGGCGGCGTGGCGCGACGAACTCGGCCTGCCGCTCGTGGAGAGCTACGGCCAGAGCGAACTCGGTGGCTTCGTCGGCCTCGGCTACCCGGAACTGGAGCCGGACGATGCCAAACTCGGGCGGGTCGGGCCGCCGCTGCCCGACAAGGAGGTCTTCATCCTCGGGCCCGACGACCGGGTGCTGCCGCCGGGCGAGATCGGCGAGATCGCGCTCACCGGCGGCTTCATGGCCGGCTACTGGGGCAAGCCGGACAAGACGGAAGCCGCGACCCGCGGCGGCTACCTGCGCACCGGCGATCTCGGACTCCTCGATGCCGAGGGCTGCGTCACGCTGCGCAGCCGCCGGGCGGAACTCGTCGAGGTGGCCGGGCGTCTGTGGTATCCGCGCGATGTCGAGGAGGCGCTCGCCGCGCAGCCCGGCGTGGCGCAGGCGGCGCTGGTTGGTGTCGCCGACCCGGCGCTCGGCCAGCGGCCGGTCGCCTTCGCCCAGGCCCAGCCCGGCGCCGCGCTCGATGGCGCGGCGCTGAAAGCCGCGATCAACGGCCGGGTCGCCTACGACCTCGACCCGCTCGTCCTCGTCGTCGTGCCCGAGATGCCGATGACCCCGACCGGCAAGATCGCCAAAGCCGATCTCGCCCGCTCCGACCTCGCGCGGAGGGCGGCCGAGAGCGCCGCAAAGAACGCGCAGGCGGCGTGATGCGCCTCGCCTCGCGCTGGTGGTGGGATCTGACCACGGAAGACTTTTCGCGCCTCGACTGGGAGCCGCTCGTCGCGATCCTGCCCGTGGCGGCGGTCGAGCAGCACGGGCCGCACCTGCCGGTGCGGGTCGATGCGGCGATCAATGCCGGCATCCTCGCCCGCGCTGTGGCCCTGATGCCCGACGACCTGCCGGCCCTGGTCCTGCCGATGCTGCCCATCGGCAAGTCGAACGAGCACCATGCCTTCCCCGGCACGCTCAGCCTCTCCCACGAAACCCTGTCGCGCCTGTGGATCGAGACCGCCGAGAGCGTGCACCGCGCCGGCTGCCGCCGCCTCCTCATCCTCAACAGCCATGGCGGGCAACCGCAGGTGATGGAGATCGTCACCCGCGAGTTGCGCGTGCGGCTGGGCATGCTCGCGGTCGGGTGTGGCTGGGGCGGGGTGACGCCGATGGACGACCTGTTCTCGCAAGCCGAGCGGCGCCACGGCATCCACGGCGGCGAGATCGAGACCAGTGCGATGCTGGCGCTCCACCCCGACCTCGTGCGGATGGAGCGGGCGGACGACTTCGTGCCGCTCTCGGTCGAGATGGAGCGGGCTGGCGGCCTGCTGACGCCGGAAGGCCGGGTCGGCTTCGGCTGGATGGCGCAGGATCTCCACCCGTCCGGCGTCAGCGGCAACGCGGCGGCGGCGGATGCCCGGCGCGGGGCCGAACTGGTGGAGCGCGCCGCCGCGGGCGTGGTGCGGCTGGTGCGCGAGATCGCGGATTTTCCGCTCGAACGGCTGAGTTCCGGAACCGCCTTCGATGCCCGCTGACCCCCTCCTGCCGGTCGCCGAGCCCACCACGGCGACGCTGACCCTTCCCGACGGGGTGAGCCTCGCCGCCGATGTCTGGCGCCCGGCCGGGCCTGGCCGCCATCCCGTCCTCCTCATGCGCCAGCCCTACGGCCGCGCCATCGCCTCGACGCTGACCCTGGCCCATCCCGCCTGGTACGCCGCCCGCGGCTACATCGTCGTGGTTCAGGACGTGCGCGGCCGCGGCGGCAGCGGCGGGGCTTTCCGCCTGTTCGAGCACGAGGCCGAGGATGGCGCGGCGACCCTCGCCTGGGCGGCGGATCTGCCCGGATCGGACGGCCGGGTCGCGACCTACGGCTTCAGCTATCAGGCGGTGACGCAGTTCCTCGCGCTGGCGGGCGCCCTGCGCGCGGGCACCAAGCAGCCCGATGCGATCGTGTCGGCGATGGGCGGCTGGAGCATCCGCGACGACTGGGCCTTCACCGGCGGCGCCTTCGGCCTTGCCGGCAATATCGGCTGGGCCTGCCAGATGGGCGCCGAGGCCGCCCGGCTGCGGGGCGACGCCGCCGCCTTCGCGGCGCTCGGCGCGGCGGCGCGCGGCACGCCCTGGAGCGGACCGGTCGCGGCCTATCCCGAGGCGCTCGCGGCCCACGCCGCCGACCACCACTATTTCGATTGGCTTGGCGACGATCCAGCCCTCTGGGACCGGATCGCACCGGCCCGCCGCCTCGCCGGGCGCGACCTCGCCGTGCCCGGCCTGCATGTCGGCGGCTGGCAGGATTTTTTGCTCGACGGCACGCTCGGCGCCTACGACGCCTTCCGCGCCGGGCCGGCGCCGCAGCGTCTGCTGATCGGGCCCTGGACGCATTCCCCCTGGGGCCGCCGGGTCGGCAGCCTGGATCTCGGGCCGGAGGCGGTCACGCCGGTCGATACCGCGACGGTCGCCTTCCTCGATCACCTGCTGCGCGGGCGCGAGGATCCGGGTCCGCCCGTCCGGCTCTTCGACGTGGGGGCTCGCGATTGGGCCAGCTTTTCCGAATGGCCGGACCCCGAACCGACGGCGCTGTATCTCGCCTCGGACGGTCTCGCCGCGACCGCTGCGAGCGGCCGGCTCGTGGCGGCGCCGGGGGAGGCCGGCGAGGACCGCCTCGTGCACGATCCCTGGCGCCCCGCGCCGGTCGTCGGCGGGACTTGGGGGACGCCGCCGGGCTATCAGGACCGCGCCGCCCTCGACGACCGCAGCGACGTCGCGGTCTATGACGGCCCGGTGATCGCCGCGCCCCTGCAGCTCGCCGGCCGCGTGGCGGCGGAGGTGTTCGTCGAGACCGCGGCGGCGAGCCACGACCTGCACGCCACGCTCTCCCTCGTGGAGCCGGACGGACGCGCCGTCACCCTCACCGCCGGCCATCTGCGGGTGGTCGAGGCCGCCGCACCCGGCCCGCGGCGCATCGCCATGCGGGGCCTGTGCTGCACGCTGTACCCCGGGCAGCGCCTACGCTTGTCGCTCCAGGCCGCCGCCTGGCCAGCCTTCGCCGTCAATCCGGGAACCGGGAGCCGCCCGGAGGCGAATGCGGCGATGCAGGCGCAGGTGATCGTTCTCGCCCTGCGCCACGGTGCCGAGCGGCCGTCGCGGCTGCTGCTGCCGGTGCTCGGGTGAGCCGCATGATCGGCCCCGGCGGCACGGCCCTTGCTGACGCCGATCAGTGCAAACGGTGGCCGCGACGGCCCCCGCGGGAGCCTCGACAATGCGCGTGAAACGGGCCTTTTTCGGCCTCAGCCTACCCCTCCTCGCTTGGTTCGTCGCTGCCTTCTGCCTCGGCAGCGGCGTCGCCACGGCGCCCGGCGCCCGTGCGCAGGGCACGGTGACGCCGCCGGCCGGCCAATCGCGCGTCACCGCTCCGGGCGGGCGGCGCGGAAAGGCCGCCCGTTCGCACCGGAAGCGTCATCGGTAAGGCGCTTCCTGGGGTTCCTGCCACCCGGCGACATCGCGCGCCCCCTCCTCCGCAACCGGAAAGTTCGTCCCATGCGTACCATCACGACAGCCACGCTCGCCCTGGGCGTCCTCGCGGGCCTGGGAGTGGGCCTGGGCAGTGCCGCCCTCGCCCAAGGATCGACCGGCGCCCCGGCCGGTCAGCCGGGGGCAACCGCCCCGGGCGGCACGGAAGGGGCCGCCGCCCTCTCGAACGAGCAGGAGGCGATCCGCTCGGGCGAGGCGATCCCGGCGACGCCCGGCACCGGCGTGCCGATCGAGACGGCCCCGCCCCCGGCCGGGGAGCACCATCGGACGCACTCGCCGCGGCCCTGACCGGCATCGAAACGCGAAGAGGCGCCGCCGGATAGCTCCCGGCGGCGCCTCCTTTTTCAGGGCCTTCGCGTCCGCTTCTACTGCGTCAGCCGGTCGTCGATTCCCTTCACGTACCAGTTCATGCCGAGGATCATGGGGTCGGGGGCCTGCTCCCCCTCCTTCACCGCGACCGAGCCATCCTGCTTGAGCACCGGCCCTTGGAACGGGTGGATCTTGCCCTCGACGATGCCCTTCTTGGTCTCCTCGGCCAGCGCCTTCACGTCGTCGGGCATGTTGGTGAAGGGTGCCAGCACGACCATACCGTCCTTGATGCCGGCCCAGGTGTCTCCGCTCTTCCACGTGCCGTCGAGAACGGCCTTGGTCTCCGCGATGACGTAGCCGTTCCAGTCGTCGACGATCGAGGTGAGCTGTGCCTTCGGGGCGAAGCGGTATTGGTCGGAGGACTGGCCGAAGGCGAGCTTGCCGGCCTTCTCCGCCTCCTGCAGCGGCGCGGCGGAATCGGTGTGCTGGGTCAAGATGTCGGCGCCCTGGGCCAGCAAGGCCTTGGCGGCCTCCGCCTCCTTGCCGGGGTCGAACCACGTGTTCACCCAGACGATCTTGATCTTGATGTTCGGGTTGACCGACTGCGCGCCGAGCATGAAGGCGTTGATGCCGCTCACGACTTCGGGGATCGGGAAGGAGGCGATGTAGCCGACGGTGCCCGACTTCGACAGTTTGCCGGCAATCTTCCCGCAGATGTAACGGCCCTCATAGAAGCGGGCCGAGTAGGTGGAAACGTTGTCGGCCCGCTTGTAGCCGGTGGCGTGGGCGAACTTCACCTTGGGGAATTTCTTGGCGACCTTCAGGGTCGGCTCCATGAAGCCGAAGGAGGTCGTGAAGATCAGGCCGGCGCCCGAGCGGGCGAGCTTCTCGATCGAGCGCTCGCTGTCGGCCTCGGGCACGTTTTCGAGGAAGGTCGTCTCGACCTTGCCGGGCAGCGCCTCGGCCAGCGCCTTGCGGCTGAGGTCGTGCTGGTAGGAATAGCCGTAATCGGCGACCGGGCCGACATAGACGAAGCCCACCTTGAGCTTGTCCGCCGCCCGCGCCGGAGCCGCCGCGACGGCCGCGCACAGGAGTGCCCCGGCCACGCGCGTGACGATGCTGCCCATCATGAGTGTCTGCCCCTTTTCGGCGGCGTTGTTTGCCGCGGCTTGCCGGCGCCGCGCATGGGCGCCCGGGGGAATTTCAGAGCAAGACCAGGGCCAGGAGGGGGAGCGGGAGTCGCTGAGCGGATGCTGACACATCCCATCAATGACCATCAGCGGTTCGGCTGGTTTTTGGGCATGGAGATCAATGCGCCGGTCGGGCGTCAAAGCCATGCTGATCCAGCACTGCCGAGCAGCGGGCCCCTGTGGCGATCGCGGACGCGAGGGCACGCCCGCGCGCTTGGCAGGCCGTAATCGAGCGCGGCTCGATCCTACGGATCGGGTCGCACGGAGCATCGGACCATGGATGACCTCGTCCTTCGCATCATCATCTTCGCGATCGTTGGCTTAGTCTCCGGCTTCATATCCGGATTGTTCGGCATCGGCGGCAGCACCGTGCGCCTGCCCATTTTCATTTATCTGCTTCCCTGGGTCGGCATTGGACAATCGGTCCTGATGCATGTGGCATCGGCAACATCCATGGCGCTGGTCATACCCAGTGCGATCACCGCGACCCGCACGCAATATGCCCTCGGGAACCTCGATGTCGGGTTTTACAAGACATGGGTGATCGGCCTCTTCATCGGCGTTGCCTTAGGGGCAATCTTGCTTCCGCATGGATCGACTGGAATCCTGCAGACCCTGTTTGCGGTCTATATCCTTCTGGTTGGCTTCTACATCGCGTTCGGCCGTGGACGCTTTTCGTCCGGAAGCAAGCCGCCGTCGGGCGGCAAGAGGATCGGCATCGCTTCGTTCGTCGGGCTCGTGGCGGCTTTGACCGGAACAAGTGGCGGCACACTGACGACGCCGATCCTGAGCACCTGCGGGCTCGCTCTCGAAAAGGCGATCGCGATCGCCTCCGCCACCGGACTGGTGACCGGAAGCATCGCGACGATCGGCGGCATCCTCTCCGGATGGCATGCCCCGGATCGGCCCTCCTATTCGCTCGGCTACGTGGACCTCGTCATCTTCGTCGTGATGATGCCGACAGTGATGATCAGCGCGCCCTGGGGCGTCTCCGTCGGCGAGAAGTTTAGCGAGACGACGCTGCAGCGGACCTACGCGGCGCTGCTCATCCTAGTCGGCTTGGATCTCCTGCGGCGGCTGGCGTTCTGACCCACGAGTGCGGGGCTTCGTGTCGGTGATCCTGGATCGCGGGTAGGCCGGATCGGGGAAGATCACGGGCACGTGCGGTTGCTCGCCGAGCGATGAGTGCGGCCGGACGCGGCTGGGGATGTGCTGCCAGTGGCCCGTTACGGCCTGCGGATACCGGGACCACGGCACTCAGGTCCGCATCTTGTCGTGCAGTGGACCTTCCGAGCCGTGGTCGCGAAGGCCTGGAAGGGGCTCGGACGCTTGGGGCGAGCGTGGATAGGCAACAAGCTCCGCGCGGGGCCGAAAACAGCCCGGTCCACGGTCAGATGGTTGAGATTGACCCGACCAACCTGACGGCGTCCCCAGCCTAGTGATGCCCGGCCATGTGGCGGCCGATCACCCCGGCCTCGGCCGCGGCGGCCGGCGTTTCGTAGACGAGGCGTCCGTCCGACATCACGCAGATGCGGTCGGACAGTTCGAGAATCTCGTCGAGATCCTCGCTGATCAGCAGCACGGCGGCGCCGGCGTTCCGCGCCGCCACGATGCGGGAGCGGATCTCGGCGACCGCTGCGAAATCGAGGCCGAAGCAGGGATTGACCACGATCAGGAGATCGACCGGGTCGGTGAGTTCGCGCGCGAGCACGGCGCGCTGCACGTTGCCGCCCGAGAGCGTGGCGATCGGCGCCTCCGACGAGGCGGTCTTGACCTTGAAGCGGGCGATCAGATCCTTCGCCCGCCGGCTCATGGCGCACCGGTCGAGCCAGAGGGTCGGCGGACCGGCGGGATCGTCGCCGCGCCGGTCGAAGGCGCGGAAGGCGAGGTTTTCGGCCACCGACATCCGCGGCGCGCAGGCATTGCGCAGGGGCTCCTCGGGGATGAAGCGCACCCGGTGCCGGCGGCTCTGCGCCCGCGTGCCGCGATAGGGCTCGCCCTGCACCGCGACGCGCCCGCCGGTCGCGCGGATCTGGCCGCCGAGCACGTCAGCGAGTTCCTTCTGCCCGTTGCCGGAGACGCCGGCGATGCCGACGATCTCGTGGGCGCGCACGCGCAGATCCGCGACATCGATCCGCCGCAGGCCGGAGGCGTCGGTGGCGGTCAGGCCGTCCACCCGCAAGATCTCGCGAGCAGGGTCGGGCTCGCCGACCCGTGCGGCGATCGTCCGCACGATGCGCTCGCCCACCATCATCGCCGCCATGTCGTCCCGCGACAGCGCGCCGACCGCGCCGCCGCCGACGAGCCGCCCGCGGCGCAGGACGCTGAGCGTGCGGGCGAAGGCTTCGACCTCGCGGAACTTGTGGCTGATCATCAGCACCGTGAGCGTGCCGGCATCGGCCATGCCGCGCAGCAGGCCCAGCACCTCCTCGGCCTCGGCCGGCGTCAGCACGGAAGTCGGCTCGTCGAGGATCAGGAACCGGGCCTTGAGGTAGAGCTGCTTGACGATTTCGAGCTTCTGCCGCTCGCCGGCCGCGAGTTCCGCCACCGGCCGGTCGAGGTTCAGCCGGAACGGCATCCGCGCCATGAAGTCGGCCAAGGCCGCGCGCTCGGCCTTCCAATCGAGGATGGCGGGGGCGTCGGCCCGGCCGATGACGAGGTTCTCGGCACCGGTCAGCGACGGCACCAGCGTGAAATGCTGGTAGACCATGCCGAGGCCGCGCCCCTGCGCGCCCTTCGGCCCCGTGATCTCGGCCTCGCGGCCATCGACGAGGACGGAGCCGGCGGTGGGGGCGTAGAAGCCCATCACGCATTTGACGAAGGTCGACTTGCCCGCGCCGTTCTCGCCGAGCAGGGCGTGGAAGCCGCCGGCCTCGATCTTCATCGAGACGTCGTCGAGGGCGGTGAAGCTGCCGAAGCGCTTCGTCATGCCGACGGTCTCGACTGCAAGGGCGCCGGAGCGGGCGCCGGACGGGACGGGGTGCGCGGAAGCCGCCATGGCGCCTCAGCCCATCGCTGCCAGGATCGCCTCGGACGAGGCCACCGCGCCGAACACGCCGCCTTGCATCGTCACCATCTTAAGCGCCGCCTCGTGGTTGCCCCGGTCGGTGGCGGCGGTGCCGTCGGAGACGATCACGCATTCGAAGCCGCGGTCGTTGGCCTCGCGCATCGTGGTGTGGACGCAGACATCCGTGGTGATGCCGGTCAGGATCAGGTTGCGGATGCCGCGCGTGGCCAGGATCAATTCGAGATCGGTGGCGCAGAACGAGCCCTTGCCCGGCTTGTCGATCACCGGCTCGTCCGGCAGTGGCGCCAGTTCCGGGATGATCTCCCAGCCCGGCTCGCCGCGCACCAGCACCCGCCCGCAGGGACCGGGATCGCCGATGCCCGCCCCGATCCGGCGCGAGCGCCAGCGCTTGTTGTCGGGAAGATCCGCGAGATCCGGCCGATGGCCCTCGCGGGTGTGGATCACCGGGTAGCCGCTCTTCCGCGCGGCGGCGAGGAGTTGCGCAATCGGCTCGATCGGCGCGCGGGTCAGGGCGAGGTCGTAGCCCATGGCGTCGACGTAGCCGCCCTTGCCGCAGAAATCGGTCTGCATGTCGATGATGACGAGCGCCGTCGTCTTCGGATTGAGCGAGCCGTCATAGGGCCAAGGATAGGGCTCGGCAGCGACGAAGCGGCCGCTTTCGGCGGCAGCGGCGGAGGGGAACGGGATGACGCTCATTCCGCCGCCTCCCGCGCCGCCGTCGTCTGGCCCTCGCCGTAGGCGCGGGTCGGGGCGGGAAAGCCGCACGAGGTGCCGTCGGTCACCTTCACCGTCTCCTCCCACGGCACACGGTAACGGCCCGCGGCGAGGTCGTGCATGTAGGTGTAGGGGCAGTCGGCCGCGCCGCCCTTCACCGCCGTGTAGCCGCGGTGGCCGAGCTGGTAGATGTTGTTCTCGACGCCCCAATGCGCCCGCGCCTCGCGGACGAGGTCCGGCCGCACCTCGGCGGTGATGATCTCGTCGACGCGACCCGTGGTTCCGTGGACGATGACGGTGCCGTCGAAATTGACGATCATGCCTTCGCCCATGGAGTCGAAGGTGCCGTCCGAGCCGCACATGCAGACATTGGCGGTCACCATCAGGTTGCAGAAGGCGTTCGACTGGTTGGTGAAGCGCCAGGATTCGCGGATCGGCGCGGTGTAGCCGGCCGTGCGGATCATGATCTCGGCGCCCTTGTAGGCGCATTCGCGCGCCATCTCCGGGAACATGCCGTCGTGGCAGATGATGAGGCCGATCCTGGCGCCCTTCGGCCCCTCGATCACCGGGATGCCGAGATCGCCGGGCTCCCAGGGCTCGACCGGCACCCAGGGGTGCATCTTGCGATAGTAGAGCTTCAATGCGCCGGTATCGTCGATGATGAGGCCGGAATTGAACGGGTTGCCGTTCGGGTTGGCCTCCATGATCGAGAAGCAGCCCCAGATCCGGTTGTCGCGGCAGGCCTGTTTGAAAGCCGCGACCTCGGGGCCGTCGAGGGTGCACAGGATCTCGGGACGGGTGTCCATCGACAGGCCGTGCAGGGCGTATTCGGGGAAGACGACGAGATCCATCGTCGCAAGGTTGGCGCGCGCCTTGGCGACCATGGCGACGATGCGGTCGGTCTGTGCGGTCACGTCGGCCCGCGTGGCGATGGTCGGCAATTGAAGCTGGACGAGGCCGATGACGACGCCGTTCGGGGATTTGTTCAGTCCACCGAGACCGTTCATGGGGATTCCTTACTTCAGGGACAGCTCGCCCGGCGCGCCGGCCAGCGCCCGGTCGGGCGAGGAGGTGGCAATCAGGAGCGCCAGGGTGAGGATGTAGGGAGCGGCGTAGAACAGGTAGTAGCCCTGCGAGATGCCGACCGATTGCAGGGCGGGCCCGAGCGCGCCGGCACCCCCGAACATCAGGGCAGCGCCGAAGCAGGCGAGCGGATTCCAGCGGGCGAAGATGACGAGTGCCACCGCCATCAGACCCTGCCCGGACGAGATGCCCTCGTTCCAGGAGCCGGGATAGTAGAGCGAGAGATAGGCGCCGCCGATCCCGGCGAGTACGCCGCCCGCGGCGGTCGCCAGGAGCCGCACGCGGTCGACGTCGTAGCCCATGGCGCGCGCCGCATCCGCGCTGTCGCCGACGACGCGCAGGATCAGGCCAGCCTTGGTGTTGCGGAACGCCCACCACAGGAACACCGCCAGCGCCGCGCCGGCCAGGAACAGCACGTTGACCCGCAACGCCGCCTGGACCTGCGGCAGGTCGGACCAGAAGCCGAAGGGAATCGCCGGCAGCGGCGGGGCCGAGGGCTGGATGAAGGGCTTTCCGAGGAAGAAGGCGAGGCCTGAGCCGAACAGCATCAGCGCGATGCCGATCGCCACGTCGTTGACGCGGGGGAAGCGGCAGATGAAGCCGTGCAGCAGGCCGAAGGCGCCGCCCGCGAGTCCCGCGACCGCGACGCCTGCCCACGCGCTCCCGCTCAGCACGGCGGTGGCGTAGGCCGACATCGCCCCGAAGACGAGGATGCCCTCCAGCCCGAGATTGATCCGTCCCGAGCGCTCGGTGATGGTCTCGCCGAGGCTCACGAACAGGAACGGCGTCGAGACGCGGATCGCCCCGCCGATCACCGCGAGCAGCACGGTCCCCAGGCCGAGATCGTCGCTCATTCCGTCGGCCCCCTACCGGCTCTCACGACACTGCTCCGCGCTTCTCGGCCCAGAGATGCGGGCTGAACAGCTTGAAGCGCCCGTAGAGCGTCTCGCTGACGAGCACGACGAGGAAGAGCAGCCCTTCGAGCACGAGGACCGTGGCATCGGGCAGCTGCATCCGGCGCTGGATCAGCCCGTTCGAGGCCTCGATGCCGCCGAGCAGGAAGGCCACGGGCAGGATCGCCAGGGGATTGTGGCGGGCGAGGAAGGCGACGAGGATGCCGGTATAGCCGAAGCCCGCATTGAGCGAGGCGTTGGCGTTGCCGTGCACCGCTGCGACCTCGAAGAAGCCGGCAAGCGCCGCGCAGGCGCCGCCGAGCGCGGTGAAGCCGACGACGAGCCGCCCGACCGGCAAGCCCTGGATCTGCGCGGCCCGTACGTTGCCGCCGGCGATGCGCGCGGCGAAGCCGATCGTGGTGCGCTCGGTGAGCCCGTAGGCGGCCAGGCAGGCGAGAATGCCGATGCCGAGGCCCCAGTGAACCTCCAGGCCCGGCATGGGGCCGACCGCGAACGCCTCGCCGATCGGCCAGGTGGAGGGCTTGTTGAGGCTGCCCGCGTCGCGCAGCAGGCCCTCGATCAGATGGTTCGAGAGCGCGATCGCGATGTAGGACATCAGCAGGCTCGCGATGGTCTCGTTGACGCCGCGATAGGCGCGCAGCGCGCCGACGGCGCCGATCCAAGCTGCCCCGGCCGCTGCCGCGGCGAGCGCCATCAGCGGCACCGCGAGCATCGGGGGAAAACCCTGAAGCGGCTGCGCCGCGGCCGCCGCGGCCACGCCTCCGAGCACAATCGCGCCCTCGCCGCCGATCACCACGAGGCCGAGCCGGGCGGGCAGAGCCACGCAGGGCGCGGCGAGCAGCAGGGGCGCGGCGCGCTGCAGGCTGTTCTGGAGGGCGAAGGGCGAGCCGAAGCCGCCGCGCCAGACGAGGTCGAGGAAGGCGAGCGGGCTCTTTCCGAGGGCGAGCAGGAAGAGGGAGAACAGCAGGAAGCCGGCGATGACCGCTCCCACCGGGATCGCCAGGGCCTCGGCCCGGCGCGCGAGCCAGGCCCGAGCCTGGAGCGAGGCCGGCGGATGGTCCGGGCCGCTCACGGTGCTTTCCACGAGCGGCAGTGCGGGGGCGGTGGTGTCAGCGGCCATCGCTCACTCCTCGCCTGCTGAGCGGCAGAAACCGTGCCAAGCCGGCCCTCACCGCCCCGCCCCGAAGCGCAGCCCCGCCCGCGCCGCGCGACGGCAGGACGAATGGTGCGCGGGAGCCATTCTTGGGGGAAGCTCGGGATCCGCTTGCATCCGGCGGTGTGGCGGGGGCCGCATCAGGCCGAGCCCTTTACACCCTCGACGAGGTAGTTGGTCTTCTCCAGCTCGATCGCGTTCTCGGCGAACGCCTTGCCGGGGCCGGCGATCTCGTTGCCCTTGTTGTCCTTGAGCGGCCCCTTGATGATGGCGAAGCCGCCCTTCATCATTTCGGCCTTGACCGCGTCGGCGTTGCGGCGTGCTTCCTCGGACACTGCGGGCCCGTAGGGGCTCATCTTCACGAAGCCGTCCGGCAACCCGCCGCGCACGAAGTTCGGGGGCGCCTTGCCCGCCTGCATGTCGGCGACGAAGCCCTTGTAGATCGAGGCCCAGTTCCACTCGGCGCCGGTGAGGTACTTGTCCTTGGCGAGTGCCGACTGGTCGGCGTGGTAGCCGCAGACGAAGGCCCCGCGCCGCGCGGCGGTCTCGACCACGACCTTGGGACCGTCGACGTGGCAGGTGATCACGTCGGCGCCGCCGTCGATCAACGCGTTGGTCGCCTCCGCCTCCTTGACCGCGAGCGACCACTCGCCGGTGAAGATCACCTGCAGGGTGATGGACGGATCGACGCTGCGCGCGCCGAGCAGGAAGCCGTTGACGTTGTTGAGCACCTGGGGGACCGGCTTGGCGGCGACGAAGCCGAGCCGCTTCGACTTCGAGGCGTGGGCGGCGACGATGCCGTTCAGGTACTGGCCTTGCGCGATGTAGCCGAAATACGAGCCGGCGTTCTTCGGGTTCGCCTCGGTCCAGAGGCCGCCGCAATGGCGGAACTGCACCTTCGGGTTCTTCTTGGCCTCGATCAGCACATGCGGATCGAAGTAGCCGAAGGACGTCGGGAAGACGAGGCTCGCGCCGTCCAGGTTGATCATGCTCTCCATGGTCTTCTGGACGTCGGTGGTCTCGCGGACGTTCTCCTCCTCGACGACCTGAAGGCCGGGGATCGCCTTGAGGGCGGCCGCGCCTTGGGCGTGGGCCTGGTTGTAGCCGTAATCGTCCTTCGGCCCGACATAGATGAACCCGACGGTGAGCGGGCCGGCGGCCCGGGCGCGACCGAAGGGCAGCGCGCCGAGCGAGAGGGCGGCCGCACCGCCGAGAAGATGTCTGCGGGAGAAAGGATGGGCTGACACGAGGCGTGATCCGTCTTTCCGGGCCGGCGGCACAGGCTTGGCAGAATTGATCCTGTTCCGTGCAGAGAAAAGATCAAAGTTTCGGCATCAGAACGCGGATCATCCGCCAGGGAAAACCCTGTCGAAACGGATAATGCGCCCAAAAAGACGTCCGCATATGCATGCTTTCGCGCCATCGATCCCGTGGGGCTGCGCGCCTCAACGGCTCGGGGCGAAGACGCGGCCGAGCGCTGCCGGTGCCAGCGAGCCACCCCGACGCCGGCCGAGCGACAGCAGGACGAGGGCCAGGATGGTAGCGAGATAGGGGGCCGCCGAGAGCAACTGGCCGGGCAGGCCGAGACCCGCAGCCTGAGCGTGGAGCTGGAGCACGGTCGCCCCGCCGAAGAGCAGCGCCCCCGCGGCCACCCGCAGCGGCTGCCAGGAGGCGAAGACCACGAGCGCGAGCGCGATCCAGCCCCGCCCGGCGGTCATCGCCGGCGCCCAGAACGGCGTATAGGCCAACGACAGGTAGGCGCCCGCCAGCCCCGCGCAGGCGCCGCCGAACAGCACGGCGAGGAAGCGGACCTTGCGCACCTTGAGCCCGAGGGCGTGGGTCGCGGTGTGATCGTCGCCGATGGCGCGCAGGGTCAACCCGGCGCGGGTGCGCCAGAGGAACCACCACACCCCCGCGACCGGGAGGAGAGCCGCGTAGACGAAGGCGTCGTGTCCGAACAGCAGCCGGCCGATCCCGGGGAGGTCGGTAAGGCCGGGCAGGTGGAGATGGGGCGCCGGATCGCGCTTCATCCCGACATAGCCGGCGCCGACGAGGCCGGAGAGCCCCAGTCCGAGGATGGTCAGCGCCAGTCCCGAGGCGACTTGGTTCGCCGCCAGCCCCACGGTGAGAATGCCGAAGAGCGCGGCGAGCAGCAGGCCCGCCCCGGCCCCGCCGAGGGCGCCGAGGGCGGTCGATCCGGTCTCGGTGGCGACGGCGAAGCCCGCGGCCGCGCCGAACACCATCATGCCCTCGACGCCGAGATTGAGCACGCCGGCGCGCTCCACGACGAGTTCGCCGACGGCGGCCAGGATCAACGGGGTGGCGGCCGCCAGCACCGTGACGAGCACCATCTGGACGATGTCGAGGCTCATGGTGTCACCCGTGTGCTCGCGCCGCCCGGCACGATCCGAACGTGGTAGCGCGTGAGCACGTCGGCCCCGAGCACGAGGCCGAGCAGTAGCCCTTGAAAGGCGCGGGTCAGGTCGAGCGGCAGCTTCAGGTCGATCTGCGCCCCCTCCCCGCCGATCGTCGTGAGCGCGATGACGAGCGCCGCAAGCAGGATGCCGGGCGGGCTAAGGCGCCCCAGGAAGGCGACGATGATCGCGGTGAAGCCGTAACCGGGCGAGATCTCCGGCTGGAGCTGACCGATCCGTCCGGCTACCTCGCAGATGCCGGCAAGACCCGCCGCGCCGCCGGAGATCGCGAAGACCGAGAGCGTCAGCCGCGCGTCCGAGAAGCCGGCAAAGCGGGCCGCCCGCGGGCTCGCGCCGACGGCGCGCACCTCGAAGCCGAACAGGGTGCGCGCCAGGACGAGGGCCGCGAGCACGAGTCCCAGAAGGCTGATGAGCACGCCCGCATGGAGCGACTCGCCCTCCATCAGCAGCGGCAGCCGGGCGGCATCCTCGAAGCCGACGCTCTGCGGGAAGTTGTAGCCCTGCGGATCGCGCAAGGGGCCGCGCACCATGTAGTCGAGCAGCAGCTGCGCGACGTAGACGAGCATCAGGCTGGTCAGGATCTCCGAGACGCCGAGCCTGACCCGCAGCAGCGCCGGGATCATCGCGTAGGCGATGCCGGCGAGCGTGCCGGCGAGCAGCATCGCGGGCAGGATCCAGAAGGTGGGCCCGTGGAAACCGTGCGCGGCGACCGCGACCCAGCCGCCCGCGAGGCCGCCGGCCACGTACTGGCCCTCCGCCCCGATGTTCCACAGATTGGCGCGGTAGCAGAAGGCGAGACCGGTCGCGATCAGGGCGAGCGGCGCAGCCTTCAGCGCGACCTCCTGCAGCGACCAGACCTCGCTCAAGGGCGCGACGAAGTAGGTGAGGAAGGCCTGCTCCGGCGCCACCCCGAGGGCCGCCACCGCGATCCCGCCGATCAGAACCGCGGCCAGGAAGGCGAGCGCGGGCGCGAGCAGATCGAGCCAGGGCGACCGGCGCGCGCGGGGGAGGAGATCAAGGCGCATCGCGCATCCCGTTCATTCCTGGCTCGGCTCTCGCACGTAGGGGGATTGGGTCCGGCAGGGCTCAATGCACCGGCGCGGCGGTTCGGATCGCAGGCGCCGCCGGAGGCTCGCCCGTCTGCGGCTCCGGCTCGCCGGCCCCGCCCATCAGCAGCCCCAGGGCCGCGCGGCTGGTCGCAGCGGTCGGGACGGGCGGCGAGAGCGCGCCGGCATGCAGGACGGCGATGGAATCGGCGATCTCGAACAGCTCGTCGAGATCCTGGCTGATCACGACCACCGCGGCACCGCGGCCGGCGAGATCGAGCACGGCCTGCCGGATATGGGCGGCGGCGGCGGCATCGACGCCCCAGGTCGGCTGGTTGATGACGAGGATGCCCGGCTCGGCCAGGATCTCGCGTCCGACCACGAATTTCTGCAGGTTGCCCCCCGAGAGCGTGCCGGCCGCCGGGTCCGGGCCCGCCCCGCGCACGTCGAAGGCGTCGATCACCCGCCGGGCGAGCGCCCGCGCCGCCCCGAGCCGCAGCAGGCCCAGCCAAGTGAGCGGCGCCGTGGCGTGGCGGGAGAGCAGCGCGTTCTCCGACAGGGTCATGGACGGGACGGCGGCGTGGCCGTTGCGCTCCTCGGGCACGAAGGCGGCCCCGAGCCGGCGCCGGGCATTGATGCCGAGCTGGCCCGCCGCCCGGCCATCGAGGCGCACCGCCCTGGCCGTTGGGGCCCGGCTCTCGCCGGAGAGGACGTCGAACAGCTCCGCCTGCCCGTTGCCGGCAATGCCGGCGATGCCGAGGATCTCACCGCCCGCAACGGAGAGTGCGATGTCCCGCAGCGGCGTCCCGTGCAGGCCGGGCGCGGGCCGCGACAGGCGGTCGAGCACGAGGCGCTCGGCGCGGCCCGCGCGGGCCGCCTTCGGCCGCACCTCGCTCACCCCCGTGCCGACCATCATCGCGGCGAGCGAACGGGCGGTCTCCGCCTGCGGATTGCAGGTGCCGACGACCCGGCCGCCGCGCAGGATCGTGGCCCGGGTGCAGAGGCGGCGCACCTCGTCGAGCCGGTGGGAGATGTAGAGCACGGCGCGGCCCTCATCGCGCAGGCGTTCCAGCACCGAGAACAGCACCTCCGCCTCGCCCGGCGTCAGCACCGAGGTCGGCTCGTCGAGGATCACGAGCTTCGGGTTCTGGAGCAGGCAGCGCACGATCTCGATGCGCTGGCGCTCGCCCGCCGAAAGCGACCAGACCGGTCGCGCGGGATCGAGATGCAGGCCGTAATCCGCCCCGAGCCGGGCGATCCGCTCCGCCAGCGCCCGGCCCGTCAGCCCGGCGGGCATGACGAGGGCGATGTTCTCGGCGACCGTCAGGTTCTCGCACAGCGAGAAGTGCTGGAATACCATGCCGATGCCGAGCGCCCGCGCGGCCTCGGGGTTCGCCAGCCGCACGATGTCGCCCTGATGCGTGACGACGCCCTCGCTCGGCTCCAGGAGGCCGTAGAGGATCTTCATCAGGGTCGACTTGCCGGCGCCGTTCTCGCCGAGCAGGGCGTGGATCTCGCCGGCGCGGATCTCCAGATCGACCTGATCGTTGGCGGTGAAGGCGCCGAAGCGCTTGACGATGCCGTAGGCCCCGAAGAGCGGGGTCGGGCCTTCCCGCGAGGCCGGTGCAGCGGAGGCGGCCGCCATCACGCCGTTCCGAACAGGGTGCGTGCCAGCCGGCCGTGCTCCTCGCGCAGGCGCCCCGTTTCGATGCCGACGGGCTCCCCGTCGATCACCCGCCAGTTCCCAGCCACCATCACCCGGTCCGCCCGGTGAGCGCCGCACAGGACGAGCGCCGCGAGCGGGTCGTGGGCGCCGGAGAAGCGGAGTTCGTCGAGGGTGAACAAGGCCAGATCCGCCTCGCGGCCGGGCTCGATCCGGCCGATATCGCTGCGCCCGAGGCAGGCGGCCGAGCCCTCCGTCGCCCAGCGCAGGGCGTCGAGATGGGTCACGGCTTCCGCGCCGTAGGTCAGGCGGTTGATCATCAGGGCGTGGCGCACGCCCTCCATCAGGTTCGAGCTGTCGCTCGAGGCCGAGCCGTCGACGCCGAGGCCGACGGGGGAGCCCGCGGCCTCCAACTCGCAGGTGCGGCACTGGCCCGAGGCCAGCACCATGTTCGAAGCCGGGCAATGGCACACCCCGACGCCGGCCGCGCCGAGGCGCCTCACCTCGTCGTCGTTGAAGTGGATGCCGTGGGCGAGCCAGGCCCGCGGCCCCATCCAGCCGACCTCTTCGAGGTAATCGACCGGGCGCTGCCCGAACGTCTCCAGGCAGAAGGCGTTCTCGTCGAGCGTCTCGCCGAGATGGGTGTGCAGACGGCAATCGTGGCGCTCGGCGAGCGCGGCGCTCTCGCGCATCAGCCGCTTGGTGACGTTGAACGGCGAACACGGCGCGAGCCCGATCTGCACCATCGCGCCGGGTGAAGGATCGTGGAACAGGCGCAGCACCCGCTCGCTGTCGGCCAGAATCGTGTCGTCGTCCTGCACCAGCGTCTCGGGCGGCAGGCCTCCATCCTTCTCCGACAGGCTCATCGAGCCGCGGGTCACGAAGGCGCGGATGCCGAGGCTGCGCGCCTCCTCGACCTGAATGTCGACGGCCGCCTCAAGTCCTTTCGGGAACAGGTAATGGTGGTCGCCCGCCGTGGTGCAGCCCGACAGCAGAAGCTCCGTGTAGGCGAGCCGCGTCGCCAGCCGGAAGGCGTCCGGCGTCAGCCGCGGCCAGATGGTCGAGAGCGCCTTCAGCCAGGGGAAGAGCGGCTTGTTGATCGCGATCGGGTGCGCGCGGGTGAGCGTCTGGAAGAAGTGGTGGTGCGTGTTGATGAGACCGGGGATGACGACGTGGCGCGAGGCGTCGAACGTCTCATCGACCGGGCGGGCGGGCCGGGCGCCCGCGGCCACCACTTCGGCGATGCGGGTACCCTCCACCACGAGCCCGCCGCCGGCCCCGTCGGCGAGGATCGCCAACGGATCGCGGAGCCAGAGACGGCGGGGGCGGGTGCTCGATTCCATCATCCGGCTTCGCGTTTCCTGTCGGGGATCAGAAGATGTGGAAGGCGACGCCGGCGAGGAAGCTCTTCTCCTCGGTGCCCTTGAAGGTCGCGGTCTCCTGGTTGCCGAACTTGTTCAGCCAGTACTGGAAGCCGATGAAGACATCGACCTTGTTGGGCTGATCATAGGCGAGCTTGCCGAGATCGAGCACGAGGTTGGTGCGCGACAGGAATTCCAGCCCGCGCGGCGGGTTGAAGGCGAAGGCGGCGGGGTTGTTGCTGATGCCGCGGCCCTTGGGCAGGACGATGTTGTTGAAGCCGGCCAGCGTCAGCGGCAGACCGGTGAAGGTCAGCGGCAGGCTGTAGACGATCTCGAATTCGGGGACCGTGTTAAAGCTCTGGTCGCGGTCGGGCTGGGTGTTGAAGCCGTTGCGGTTCCACTCCTTGTAGGCGTGGACCGACAGGTTCAGGAAGCCGGCCGGCACGTCGAAGGCGAAGTTCAGGCCGCCGACGACGTCGCGCTTCTTCGAGCCGAAGGCGTCGTTCTGCGAGTTGGCGTCGAAGCCGTAGGAGAGCGAGACCTCCTTGACGATGCCCGGGACCATGAAGGCCTTGGTGCCGGTCAGGGCGTTCAGGCTCAGCGTGCCGCGGTAGAGGCCGTAGGCTTCGGTGTTGCCGTAATCGGCGAAGGTCGGGATGCCGCCGGGCGTGTTGGTCGTACCGGCCGGAAACTGAGAGCCGGATTGCAGGATGTCGAGGGTGAAGAAGTTCGTGCCGTAGGCCCAGGCATCCGCGTGCGAGATGTTGAGGATGTGCTTGGGCGCCTCGCGCGAGCGGAAGCTGCCGTCCGGCCGCTGGATCTGGATGCCGGGCGTGACGGTCGGGAACTGGTAGCGATAGCTGATCTGCGTGTCCGCGAAGAGGAAGAACGGCACTTCCTTCGCGGCCACCGCTTCGGGGGCCCGCTTCTCCCCGAGATCCGCCGCGACCGCCGTACCCACCGTGAAGAGCGACAGTGCCACCGCCGCAAGTCCCCGAACCGACATTCTTCGTTCTCCCCGACCATCCGTGTGGTCGGGCGGCAGCAACGGGGGTGCCAACACAAAACAAGCCGCAGCCCTCGGCGCCTATGCGGCAGCACAAGTCACAAATCCGCAACACATTCTCGGCGTTGCCGGGCTGGGTCGCCAGTGTATGGCCGGACCAGGACGCCTCTTAGAACGGGTGGGAGTTGGAGGACGAGCCGACATCGCGCCGGGGTAATCCGTAGAACCTTCTCCAGGCCGCCCACCGTCCGCTCATGCTGCGCATTTCATGGACGTGATGCTGGCAGGGCCGCGGAGTGGAAGCCGTTTGCGCGCACGGCCGTTCGCGCCATACGGCCGGAGCCGGCGGCGTGCCACCGCGAATTGCACAGGCCGGCGCCAGCCTGACGACACTTCGTGCATCGGCGACGATGATCGGGCACGATTTTTCGGGAGCCGAGCGCCATCATCGCGGCGGCCCGGACGCGCTCCGGCCTCCGGCCCCGCGCGGTCGCTCCGAGGTAGCCCATGCCCGCCCCGCAGCCCCTTCTCGACGCCGAACCCGCACCCCTGCCGTTCGATCCGGCCCGGACGGCCCTCGTCGTCATCGACATGCAGCGCGACTTCCTCGAGCCCGGCGGCTTCGGCGAGAGCCTGGGCAACGACGTCTCGCTGCTCGCCGCCGCGGTGCCGCCCGCCCGCGCCCTGCTGGCCGCCGCGCGCGCGGCCGGCCTCCTCGTCGTCCATACCCGCGAGGGCCACGCGCCCGATCTGTCTGATGCCCCGCCGGCCAAGCTGGAGCGCGGCGCGCCGACGGCGCGGATCGGCGAGCCGGGCCCGATGGGCCGCATCCTGATCCGCGGCGAGCCCGGGCACGATATCATCCCCGAACTGGCGCCCCTCGACGGCGAGCCGGTGATCGACAAGCCGGGCAAGGGCGCCTTCTACGCGACCGGGCTCGCGGCTCTGCTGGAGGCGCGCGGCATCGAGACCCTGATCGTCTGCGGCGTGACGACGGAGGTCTGCGTGCACACCACCGTGCGCGAGGCCAACGACCGTGGCTATCGCTGCGTCGTCGTCGCCGATGCCTGCGGCTCGTACATTCCGGCCTTCCACGAGGCGGGCCTTGCCATGATCAAGGCCCAGGGCGGCATCTTCGGCTGGGTCTCGCGCTCCGCCGCGGTGATCGCCGCCCTCGGCCAGGCGTGAGGCGTCCCTGAACGGCGGAACGCGCCGTGGGCGGGCCTCGCCGGGGTGGCGCGGCCATTGCACTGGACCGGCCGCGAAGCGCCCGATCCTCGAGGGAATCCGATGACCGATCACGCCGCGGAGACGCCGACACCCGATCTCGACGCCTACGCCGCGGCGGCGGCACCCCTGCTGGGCCTCACCCTCGATCCGGCCTGGACCGGGGCGGTCGTCGCCAATCTGCAGGTGCTCCACGCGGCGGCGGCGCTCGTCGGCGGCTTCCCGCTGCCCGACGCCGCCGAGGCCGCCCCGGTCTACACGGCGTGAGCGCGACGACGGATTGGAGCCTCGCCCCGGCCTCCGACATCGCCCGGGCCGTATCGACGGGGACGGTCGGCGCCCGCGACGTGGTTGCCGCCGCGCTGGATCGCATCGCCCGCATCGATCCGGCGGTGAACAGCTTCACCGAGCGCTTGGCCGAGCGCGCCACCGCCCGCGCCGCGGAGCTCGACGCCGCGCGGACCCGGGGCGACAGGCTCGGCCCCCTGGCCGGGGTGCCGTTCGCGGTCAAGAACCTGTTCGACGTCGCCGGGCTTCCGACGCGGGCGGGCTCGCGGATCAATCGCGAGCGGGCGCCGGCCACCCGCGACGCCGCCCTGATCCGGCGGCTGGAGGCGGCGGGCGCCGTCCTGGTCGGGACCCTCGGCATGGGCGAATACGCCTACGACTTCACCGGCGAGAACATCCACGACGGCAACACCCGCAATCCGCACGCCCTCGGCCACATGTCCGGCGGCTCGTCCGGCGGCTCGGGCGCGGCGATCGCCGCCGGCCTGGTGCCGCTCGCGCTGGCCTCGGACACCAACGGCTCGATCCGCGTACCCGCCGCCTTCTGCGGCTGCTTCGGGCTCAAGCCCACCTACGGGCGGCTGAGCCGGGCCGGGAGCTTCCCCTTCGTCGGCAGCCTCGATCATCTCGGGCCGATGGCGCGCTCGAGCCGCGATCTCGCCCTGGCCTACGACGCGATGCAGGGGCCCGATCCCGAGGATCCCGCCATGGCCTCCCGCCCGGCCGAGCCCGCGGCTCCGGACCTCGACCGGGGCGTCGCCGATCTGCGCATCGCGGTCGCCGGAGGCTACTTCACGCAAGGGGGCGACTCGGAGGCCTTCGCCGCCGTCGCGCATGTCGCCCGCGCACTGGGCGCGCGCCGCAGCGTCGTCATCCCGGAGGCGGCCCGCGCACGGGCGGCGGCCTACCTCATCACCGCGGCCGAGGGCGCCGCACTGCATCTCGACCGGCTGTGCAGCCGGGCCGACGACTTCGATCCGGCGGTGCGCGACCGGCTCATCGCCGGGGCGATGCTGCCCGCCCCCTTCGTGGAACGGGCGCAGCGTTTCCGCCGCTGGTATCGCGACGCCGTGCTGGCTCTGTTCCGCGAGGTCGATGTGATCCTCGCGCCGAGCACGCCGGTCCGGGCGCCGCGCTCCGGCGAGACGACCTTCGTCCTCGACGGCGTTGAGTTGCCGGTGCGGCCCAATATCGGCGTGTTCACGCAGCCGATCTCGTTCATCGGCCTGCCCGTCGCCGCGGTGCCGGTCCGGCTCGACGGCGGCTTGCCGCTCGGCGTGCAGGTCATCGCCGCGCCCTGGAACGAGGCGCTCTGCCTGCGGGTGGCGCATCACCTCGAACGCGAGGGCGCGGTCCGGGCGCCGGTCGCGACCGTGAAGGACACGCGATGATCATCGACGACCCCGCGGTGAAGACCGAGGTCGAGCGGGTCTTCGCGACCTACGAGGCGGCGCTCGTGAGCAACGACGTCGCGACGCTCGAACGGCTGTTCCACGACGATCCCCGCACGATCCGCTACGGCGCGGCGGAGAACCTCTACGGCATGGACGCGATCCGCGCCTTTCGCCGGGCGCGGCCCTCGCAGGGCCTTGCCCGCGACCTCGCGGGCACCGTCATCACCACCTTCGGCCGCGACTGCGCCGTGGCAATGACGCTGTTCCGGCGCGAGGGCGCCCCCGGCCGCGTCGGACGCCAGAGCCAGACTTGGCTGCGCTTTCCCGACGGCTGGAAGGTGGTGGCGGCCCATGTCAGCGTCATCGACGACGCTCCCGGTGAGGGCGCGAGCGGCGCCTGACGCGCGCCACCGTAGAGCGCAGGCTGGCCGCCGGTTCAGGTCTTCCGATCGGTGCCGGCGACAGGCGGCTCGGCTCCAGCCGCGGCGGTCAGGGGTCTGACGGATCGCCGCCGGCCCGCGGTGACGTCAGTGGGCTTGCGCGACCTCGGCCTGACGGATCGCCGCCTCACGGGATTCCGCCCGGTCGCCGAATCCGTTGAAGAACAGGTTCAGCCCCACCGCCGCGATCGCGGCGAGCAGGATGCCCGATTCCAGCAGCGGATGCAGCGCATGCGGCATCTGCTTGAAGAAGTTCGGCGCGACGAGCGGGATCATGCCGAAACCGACCGAGACCGCGACGACGAACAGGTTGTTGCGGTTGCGCGCGAAATCGACGCCGCCGAGGATGCGCGTGCCGGTCGCGCCGACCATACCGAACATCACGAGGCCGGCCCCGCCGAGCACGCATTGCGGCACGGCCTCGACCAGGGCCGCGAGCTTCGGGACCAGTCCGAGGCCGAGCATGATGAAGCCCGCGGCCACCGTGACCCAGCGCGAGCGGATGCCGGTGACCCCGACGAGCCCGATATTCTGCGAGAACGAGGTGTAGGGAAACGTGTTGAAGATGCCGCCGATGACGGTGCCGAGCCCGTCCGCGCGCAGGCCCCGCGTCAGCCGCCGCTCGTCGACCGGATCGGCGGTGATCTGCGACAGGGCCAGGAACATCCCGGTCGATTCGATCATCACGACGATCATCACGAGGCACAGGGTGACGACCGAGACCGGATCGAAGCTCGGCCAGCCGAAGGCGAAGGGGCGCACCATGTCGAACCAGGGCGCCGCAGCGACGCGGTCGAGCTCCACCAGCCCGGCAAAGCCGGCCAGCACCATGCCGAGCGCGATCCCGATCAGCACCGAGGCCGAGGCGACGAAGCCCGTGGCGTAGCGGGTGATGGCGAGGATCGCGCAGAGCACGAAGGCCGCGATGCCGAGATAGACGGGGGCACCGTAGTTCGGGTTGCCGACGCCGCCGGCGGCCCAGTTCACCCCGACCCGCATCAGCGAAATGCCGATGACCAGAATGATGGTGCCGGTCACGACCGGTGGGAACAGCGGCAGGAGGCGTCCGATCACCGGCGCGGCGACGAGGCCGAACAGGCCGGAGGCGATGACGGCGCCATAGATGCCGGTGAGGCCGATCGCCGGGTTCGTCCCCATTGAGAGCATCGGGCCGACGGCCGCAAAGGTGACCCCCATCATCACCGGCATGCGGATGCCGATGCCGGGCAGACCCCAGCTCTGAATCAGCGTGACGATCCCGCAGGCGAACAGGTCGGCGCTGACCAGCATGGCCACCTGCTCGGGCGGCAGCTTGAGCGCCCGTCCGATGATGAGCGGGATCGCCACGGCGCCCGCATACATCACGAGCACGTGCTGCAGCCCGAGCAGGCCGAGGGCCGCGGGGGGAACCCGTTCCTCGGGCTTGACGGGCACCCGACCCTCGATCTCGGACGCGGACGCCGGCTGGGAAGACGCCATCAACACCATGGGAGAGATGCTCCGAACGTCCGGACACGTTTGCAGGTGTTATGCCAGAGAGCGACCACGGCCTGTGCCGCCTTCGGCGCGCGGAAGTCCGCCTGCCGCCGGCACTCGTTGCGCCCCGTGCTGTCGAATCGCGCGCAAGATCTGTTCTACCCGGCGAGCCCGGCGCGATGTCATCGATCTGCGGCCCCGTCTCGGGACCATCGTCGATTTCTCAACCCAGCCCCGTCTGGAGGAAGGCTGGCAGCCCCTCCGAGTCATTCTCTCGACGGTGCGGCGTTGCGGGTGGTTCACTCGGCTCATGGCCAAGGTGTCTCGCGGGTGAGAGGCGGTTCAGGGCCGGCTTCTGCCGCGCTCGCTGCACGAGTTCGTGCCGCCCGGGCACAGGGCGCAGTTCGGGCGGGATACGGTGCGGGAAGCGCTCGACCTGTCGGCCCGCCTCTGCACCGAGGAGCGCGGCTACCCGGACGTTTCAGGTTTGGCCCATCACACCACAGCCGGAACCGTACAGCGAGCAGGCCCGTGACTATTTTCCTGGCACAAGCCAATTAAATAATACAAATTTAGTCTGCAAGCACAGCATTGTCTCTTGAGCGACTCGGCGGCCGTTTCCTAGCCTCGCGCCCGGTAATCAACACGAGAGAACGGCCGTGCCCCAGTTGACCTGATCGGCTGGCTTTGGACCGGGCTGACTGAGAGGATCAGCTAGGACCGAAGGAGTTGGACATGCGACGAGGACAGAAGACGAGCGCGGAGCAGGTCGTGCTGAAGCTACGCCAGATCGAGGTGCAGACCGCCCAGGGCAAGAGTTTGGCTTTGGCGTGCAAGGAGGCGGAGATCTCCGAGCAGAGCTATTACCGCTGGTGCAAGGAGTACGGCGGCCTGCAGGTCGATCAAGCCAGGAAGATGAAAGATCTTGAGCGCGAGAACGCTCGGTTGCGCCGGCTCGTGGCTGACCTGTCCCTGGAGAAGCAGGTGTTGGCGGACGTCGCCTCGGGAAACTTGTAGCCCCCGAGCGACGCCGGCAGGCGGTCGACGGTATCCGAGCCAAGTACGGCCTCTCGGAACGTCACGCTTGCCAGATCGTCGGCCAGCACCGCGGCACGCAACGCTACGTGCCGACCGTGCTGGCCGACGAGGATGAGCTGACCCGAGCCATCGTTGCCCTGGCGTCCGAGTACGGGCGCTATGGCTACCGCCGCGTCACCGCGCTGCTGCAGGCAGCCGGCTGGCAGGTGGGCAAGGATCGGGTTCAGCGCATCTGGCGTCGCGAGGGGCTGAAGGTCCCCAACCGACATAGACCCCGCAGCCGCCTCTGGCTGAACGACGGCTCGTGCGTGCGACTACGGCCGCTTCGCCGCAACCACGTCTGGAGCTTCGACTTCATGCAGGCACAGACCCATGACGGGCGAAGCCTGCGCATCCTGACGCTGATCGACGAGCCCAGCCGAGCCTGCCTCGCGCTGAAGGTGGCGCGGCGGATCAACAGTCTCGGCGTGATCGAGGCGCTGGCCGACGCCATGTGCCTGCATGGCATCTCAGAGCACATCCGCTGCGACAATGGCCCTGAGATGATCTCGAAGGCGTTGCGCAAGTGGGTCGCCAAAGCTGGCTCGCGGATCCAGTACATCGCGCCGGGCTCGCCGTGGGAGAAAGGGTACTGTGAGAGCTTCAACGGTAAGCTGCGCGACGAGTGCCTGCGCCAAGAGATCTTCTACTCGCTCAAGGAAGCCCAGGCCGTAATCGCCCTGTGGCAGAACACCTACAACCGCGTCCGGCCGCACTCGTCCCTGGGCTACCGGCCGCCCGCGCCTGTCAGCTTCCCCGATCGGGCCTTCCGGCTACCCATGGCAGCGGCCATGCAGTAGCCTCTCACTCGGCTCGGTCCAAAATACCGGTCAGGTCAGGGCACCCTCAGGTCCGTGTCGTTTATGGATCGGCTGGTATGAAGCGACGCTCCACCGTCGCACCTGTCGATCAGAGATTGGGAAAGGCAGGCTGTGGAAGGCCACAGCTTTGACGAGCCCCCGGCGCCTCCCGGCTTCTAAATCCAGTCGATTTCCTGATCGCATCGATTGGAACTATGCGCTTATCGGATCGTGGCTCCGCCGGCATCTTGAGTGTGCGCCGGTCATGAGAACGTGCGCCGCGAGCCCCGCATCGGGACGCGACCGAACCATGCCGCGTGTGCCGGAAGTGGCCAGCCATGCCTGCCTCCACCATCACCTCTGATCATCCTGCCCTTCAAGCTCAAGCCGTCCTGGCCGGGCGCAGATGCATGCCTCCCGCAGGGCGCGCGCTGCAGCCGCTGCGTATGCGGAGCGGTTCTGTGCTCCTGCTTGGCGCCGCGATCCTGCTCTGGGGGGCGAACTGGCCGGTGATGAAGCTCGGTCTCGGCCATGTTTCGCCCCTGTGGTTCTCCGCTGCCCGGTTCGCCACGGGGGCCGCCTGCCTGTTCGCTTGGCAGGCCCTGCGCGGCGAGGTGTGGTGGCCTCAGCGCAGGGACCTGCCTCGCGTCGCCTCCATCGGCTTGTTTCAGATGATGCTGTTCACGGCCCTCGGGACCGTGGCGATGAGGCATCTTCCGGCGGGGCGGTCGGCGATCCTGAGCTACACCACGCCCCTCTGGGTGCTCCCGGTCGCGGTCCTGGTGTTCGGCGAACGGATCGAGCGTCGGCATTGGGCCGGTCTCGGCTTGGCTGGGCTCGGCGTTCTCGTCCTTCTTAATCCGCACGCGGTCGACTGGGGGGACGGGCAGGTCGTCGGCGCCAACGCCATGCTGGTGGCGGCCTCGCTCGCCTGGGCCGTGTGCATCCTGCACCTGCGCTACGGGCGAGCCTCGGCCTCGGCGATCCAGCTCGCACCCTGGCAGATGCTCCTCGCCGCAGCCACCCTGGCCCCGCTGGCCTATGCCCTCGAAGGTCCCTTTACGGGCGACGGCACGGCGGCCTTCTGGGCCTGCCTCGGCTTCGTGGGGCCCGTCGCCACGGCCTTCTGCTTCTGCGCCGTCAACGCGGCGAGCGCCCAGCTGCCGGCCAGCACGACCGCGACCCTGATGATGGCGGTGCCGGTCACCGGTCTCGCCCTCTCCACGGCAACCCTGCACGAAGACCCGAGCCTCGACCTGATCGTCGGAGCCCTCGCGATCGTGCTCGGCATCGCCGCGAGCGCGCAACGATCCCGTCCCTGACACCCACACCGAACGAGGAGCATTCCCATGAAGGCCGTCGGCTTCCACACCTCCCTGCCCATCGAGAACGAGGCGGCCCTGGTCGACCTCGACCTGCCGACCCCGGTGCCCGGCCCCCGCGACCTGCTCGTCCGGGTTCAGGCGGTCTCGGTGAATCCGGTCGATACCAAGGTCCGCGCCCGGGTCGCGCCGGCCGAGGGGCAGCCGCACATCCTCGGCTACGATGCGGCCGGCCTCGTCGAGGCGGTCGGCCCGGAGGTCCGGTTGTTCCGGCCGGGTGATGCGGTGTTCTACGCCGGGGCGCTTAGCCGGCCCGGCACCAATGCCGAACTGCACTGCGTCGACGAGCGCATCGTCGGCCACAAGCCCGCCGCGCTCTCGGCGGCGGAGGCCGCGGCCCTGCCGCTCACCGCGATCACCGCCTGGGAGGCCCTGTTCGACCGGCTCGACGTCGGCAAGCCGGTGCCGGGGGCTGCCCGGTCGATCCTGATCATCGGCGGGGCGGGCGGCGTCGGCTCGATCGCGACGCAGCTCGCCCGCCAGCTCACGGACCTGATCGTGATCACCACCGCCTCGCGTCCCGAGACCGCTGCCTGGAGCCGCGATCTCGGCGCCCATCACGTCATCGACCACAGTAAACCGTTGGCCACCGAGGTCGCGGGGCTGGGCTTGGGCGCACCGGGCTTCGTGTTCTCGACCACCAGCACCGACCGGCACCTCACCGAGATCGCGGAACTGATCGCCCCGCAGGGCCGCTTCGCCCTGATCGACGATCCTGACAGCCTCGACGTCATGCCCTTCAAGCGCAAGAGCGTGTCGACCCACTGGGAGTTCATGTTCACCCGCTCGATGTTCTCGACCACCGACATGGAGGCGCAGGGCCAGCTCCTCGACGAGGTTGCGCGTCTCGTTGATGCGGGCCGGCTGAAGACCACCCTGGCCGAGCGTTTCGGACCGATCTCGGCCGCCAACCTGCGCCGTGCCCACGCCTTGATCGAGAGCGGACGGGCCAAGGGCAAGATCGTTCTGGAGGGTTGGGCATGACCGGACGATCGCCCTCGACGGCGTGATGGCGCCTGGCTGTACGATCAGCCCTGCTCGGGTCCGCTCTCTCGCGTGCCGACCCGGCTCCTCGACGCGCCCGGAACCGCGCCCGAGACCCTCTCGGGCGCGGTGGAGCGCGTTGCCGTCACGCCGTCGACGGAACCCTCTTCGTCAGCGACACGGACACGCAACGCATCCTCCGGATCGCGCCGGACGGCACCGTCTCGAGCCTGATCGAGGAGCCGCGCCTGCTCCGGGTCGACGTGATGTGGATCGATGCCACCGGACGGCTCTGGATGCCGGCAGCACAGATCAATCGCCTTGCCCTGTTCCGGGGCGGCATATCCCGCGTGCGATACCCGGTGGAAGTCTTCACCTTGCAGGTGGGCGCCGAGCCGCCCCCAACGAACATCACTGAGGAGGGATCATGTCGGACTCGACGAAAACGGGGCGCTTCGACCTGAGGGCCATCGCGGCGGCGCTGCCCGCGACGGCGCAGACGCTGCTGGTCGACACCTACCTCACAGACCGCGAGGCGGCGAGCGCTCGGGTGTTCCGGGTCTATCGTCCCACGCCGCCGCACTACCATGCGACCTGCGACGAGTACCTCTACGTGTTGTCGGGGCGTGGAACGTTCTGGATGGAGGATGCGAGCCAGGAGGCGGCGTTCGGGCCGGGCGATCTCCTGTTCTTCGAACGGGGAACCGTTCATGCCCTGCCGACGATCACGCAGGAGCCGGTCGTCTTCCTCTCGGTCGACACGCCGCGACGCCCACCGACCGACATCGTCTTCGTCGATGCCGCGGACGGGTCACCCGAGACCTTCATAGCCCGCAACGCGCCGAAGGGCTGAGCGCGGCTCGGCCGGCACGGAACGCCGTGCCGCCCCGTGTCACGAAGGTTCGGCCAGCCTCAGAGCCGTCGGTCAGGCGATCCTGTGCAAGAGCTCGATCGCGAGTGGTTCGCCAAGAAGTTCATCGAAGCGCGCGGCGAGCGCTCGGAAGTTCGGGCCATCGGCATGGATATCAAGGGCGGCCTGGCTTTCCCAGACCTCGTACATCACGATCGTGCCCGGCCGCTCTCGGCTCTCGTGGGCCGTGTAAGCGAGGCAGCCGGGCTCCCCGCGCACGGCAGGCGTGATTGAAGTCATGGCCTGTGCCAGCGCCAACGCCTGTCCAACGCGGGGCACCAGGCGGGCGATCAGATGAACGTGCTCGGACATCGTTCTAAGTTCCCCGGTTCAATTTCTGCCCGGCCGTGATCCTACGGCGCGACGCGTATACGCGCCGGACGACTGCCAACCGCTCAGGCCGCGATGGTGAGCCCGTCGTGACCGGCGAGACTCTGGCTGAGGAACGTGATCAGCGGCTCCACGAGGTCGGGCGCCCGGTCCTCGCCGAGCACGCTGACCTCCGTCATCGGCAGGGCCGGCCAGAGGTCGGGCGCACGCAGGATCTGCATGCCTTCCTGCACGAAGGAGCGGCCGAGCAACGTCACCCCGAGCCCGCCCGCCACCGCCGCCTGCACGCCCATCAGGCTGCTCGCCGTGCAGGCGGCGACCCAGTCGCGCCGCACGGAATCGAGGGCAGCGATCATCGATTCACGATAGCTGCACGGCGCTGCCAGCATGACGAGGCGCGCGGGCTTGGTGAAGTCGAGCTGGTAGTCGGCGGAGGCGAGCCAGACGAGGGGCTCGCGCCAGATCACGCGTCCTCGTCCATTCGTGCCGCTGCGCTTGACGATCACCGCATCGACCCGGTCCGCGTCGTAGGCTTCGAGGAGGTTGCAACTCAGGCCCGTCATCAGCGCGATATGGACATCGGGATAGAGCCGACCGAACCGCGCGAGCAGCTTCGGCAACTGACCGGGGATGAAGTCCTCCGACACGCCGAGCCGCAGGGTGCCGCTCGCGGTGGGCTCCCGCCAGGCGCGCATGAACCGGTCGTTGAACTCCAGCATTTGACGTGCCGCAACCAGCAGCCGCTCGCCGTCCGGCGTGAGCCCGAGCATACGGCTGGTCCGGTCGAAGACCCGCCGGCCGAGGATCTCTTCGAGGCGAAGCACCTTCTGGCTCACCGCCGACTGCGAACGGTGCACCACGTCGGCGGCGGCCGTGAAGCTACCCGTCTCGGCGACCGCCACGAAGGCCCGCAGCAGATCGAGCTCCAGATCCGGGTATCGCATGGTTCGGCCGCTTCCCAGTCTTGCAAAAACTCAACACCGAGGCCCGGTCCATCACCGGCATCCTACCCATCAACCGTTCGGCGACCCTTGCCATGGGGCTCACCCCCGGCCGATGAGGGTGTCGACTGAGCGACAGGTCCGTCGAGTTCCTCGACATGCTCGCTGGCCGGGAGCACGACGACCCGCGTCTCGACCGGAACGCGACCGTAGAGGTCGATGATGTCCTGGTTGAACATCCGGATGCAGCCGGAGGAAACGTCGGTGCCGATGGTCTGCGGTTCGGTGGTCCCATGGATGCGGTAGAGCGTATCGCGCGGGCCCTCGAAGAGGTAGAGCGCTCGGGGTCCCAGCGGGTTGTCGAGACCGCCGGCCATGCCGTTGCGCCAGGGCCCGTTGCGGTCCGGCTCCCGCGCGATCATCTCCGCTGTCGGGGTCCAGCGCGGCCACTCGGCCTTGCGTCCCACCCGCGCCGACCCGCTCCAGGCAAGACCCGCCCGACCGACACCGACCCCGTAGCGCAAAGCGCGGCCCTTCTCGCGCACGAGGTAGAGGAACTTGCGGCCCGGATCGACGACCAGCGTGCCCGGCGGTTCGGCACGCGGATAGGCGACCTCCTGGCGGAAGTAGCGGGGTTCGACGCCGCTGATCTCGGTTGCCGGCAGCGGGAAACGCTCGTTGGGGCGCGCGCCGTACATCGCCGTGAAGGCTGCGTTCGGCACCGGTACCAGGGCAGTCTGCTGGGGTTCGTCGGTCACGCAGCCGCCCAAGGCTAGAGCAAGCCAGGTCAGACGGAGGATGGTCGAACGCTTAGGACCGCCACCCTGCCAGGGGGAAGCAAGTGAGCCCGGCTCGTTCATGGCACACGCTACCCTTCCAGAGATGTCCCACGTTCGAGGCCAGCAAGGGACGTCAAACCGCTGAGGAAGGATGCCCCTCGGTGACGACCGAGGGAAACGCATAGTTCTGATGGGATCTAGCTGCCGATCGAATGGGATCGTACCAGCCTGCCTGTGGTCTCTCCGATCGCGGGGACCATGGCTGTCTTGAGCTTCAACCGGTTTCCTCCCGACCAGTGTCGACCCGATGCTGTCCTGGACGGGCGCACCGTCGCGGTCTGCCGACTCGGTGCGGTCGACCTGAACGGCCGGCTGGCGGGCGCGGCGGCGCTGATGACCGCATGGCCGAGTTCCGGAAGCGGATGCTGACCGCGGCGAGGGTCTGATTCGAAAAACCCCGCCGCGGCTGAGCCGGGCGGGGCTGGAGAAGGTGCGCGCGGGACTGATCGCGCGTGAGGCATCAGTGGCGTGCGGACAGCGGCGGGTCCATCCCTGCGCCGAAGCCGAGGGAACACGATCACGTCACCCCGGCGGCGCTCCTCCGAACGGAAGCCCCCATCCGCCAGCAATCCCCGATTTAGGGCCCGGTGCGCTCGATCGCGGGGCCGATGCCTACAGGGGAAGCAATCGTTGAGTGGACCTATACATACGCGTATGCGAACGACAGCGGTCCGATGCGGCGCTCATCCACGATTTGCTTGTATGGTCTATCCCTGGAGAAAGCGAGTATGTTCACTCACATCATGATCGGCAGCAACAACTTGGAGCAAGCCCGGAGCTTCTACGATGCCACGTTCGCCGCTCTGGGAGGCCAGCCCGGTGAGATGGATGCCAGAGGCAGGCTGATTTACTCCCACGAGGGGGGGCGGCTGATGGTCACGAAGCCTATTGATGGCAAGCCGGCAACCGCAGCCAACGGTGGGACGATCGGTATCGCAGCAGCGAACCGCGACCATGTTCTCGCGTGGCATGAAGCCGGGCTCGCGCATGGTGGTACTGCGATCGAGAGCCCGCCCACAGAGCGTCCGAATGGATCCTTTGTCGCCTATCTTCGTGACCCGGACGGAAACAAGCTGACGGCACGGACGCATCCGGGGAAGTGACAATAACCGGCGTCAACTTCACGTCGTTCGAATTCAAGATGGGGGCCAATGCTGGACACCCAAGAAGGGTCGGCACGGTCTAATTTTAGCTTTTCGATCACTGCATTGACAGCCCCGGGCGCTCCACACACGTCGCTCGAACCATCATCCGACGTCTCACGGACAAACGTTGTGATCGGCCCGACGGTGATCTCGGACTTTGCGGATGGCTGCTCGGGAGCGTGGAAAGGGTATGAAAAACCCCGCCGCGGCTGAGCCGGGCGGGGGTGAGTTGCGTCATGGAACGAGAGGTTCCGAAGTGAAACCCCAATTGGGTCAAACGGTTCAGCCTCGGTTTGAAATCGCACCGTGTCGCCGAAACGAAAGACCCCGCGCCGGCGGACCGGGCGGGGCAAGGTGGTTGTGGATTGAGATGCCTGAGAGTGGAAAGACAGCCCTGAGATAAACGGGTGGTTGTGGTCAGATAGTCCCACATCCTGGCGCGGCCCCTCCGAACGGAAGTGCCCCGTCCGCCACCAATCGCCGATGTGGGGCCGGATCGGCTCGCTCAACGGGCCGATGCCGGCAGAGGGTGGGGAGCTGTCATCAGGTTGTCGCCCGAAAGGCGACATTCGGCTTGGCGCCGATCGGCACGGAGCCTGCAGCGGCGGAGACAAGCCAGCTGGCCAACTTCTCGACATCTGCTTTCCGAACCGAGTGGCGCGGGCGAACGACCCAGTAAGGGTGCGCGTCGAGGACAGGCCCGAACGGTTGGACAAGGGCACCGCTCGTCAACTCGTCGGCGGTGAGCACGTCAGAGAGGAGCGCTATCCCCTGGCCGGCGATCGCGGCCTGGATGACATGCCCCTCGTCGCTGAACCGAATGCCCGCTCTGCCATCGACGCCGGTCACCCCGGCATGCCGCAACCAGGCAGGCCAAGTCGGCGTCTCGTCGGTCAGGCGGGGCCACTCAAAATGCAGCAGCGTGTGATGTCTCAAGTCACCCACGGATCGAATGGCGAGGTGGGGACTACAAGCAGGAGTAACGCGCTCGGCTAGAAGCCTGTGAGCGTCGAAATCGGAATAGGGACCCGGCCCGTACCGGACCGCGACGTCCACGCCATCGCGAGCGAAATCGATCAGGCTGTCGGACGCGTGGAGTCGCAGGTCGCAAGCGGGATGCGCGGCACGGAAGTCGGCAAGCCGTGGCACCAGCCACTTCGCGACGAAGGCAGTCGGAGCCGAGAGCGTGAGGACACCGGCCGCGCGCCGACCGCAGATCTGGTCGATGGCTTCGGCAAACGCATCGAAGCCATCGCGGAGCACGGGCAGCAGTACGGCTCCCTGTGCGGTCAGTCGGACCCGGCGCGTCTCGCGGTGGAAGAGGCGCAGCCCCAGGGTTTGTTCGAGAAGCCGGATCTGATGGCTGATCGCGGTCGGCGTGACGCCCAGTTCGTCGGCTGCTCCGCGGAAGCTCAGGCGGCGCGCAGCCGCCTCGAAGGCCCGCAGGGTCGCGAGCGGGGGAAGCGACCTTCGCATCGTCATGGCTGAATGTAGCTCATCCGTCCCGTGAGGAGAACGAGTTCGTCATCCCGTATCCCGGCTGACACAAAGGCGCCTGCCGAGGACAGGAGACTCACTTGAAAGCGATGGTGTTGACGAGGTTCGGCGGGCCGGACAGCTTCGAGCTCCGGGATCTACCCGACCCGAGGCCAGGACCCCGGCAGGTCCGCGTTGCGGTGCATGCGACGTCGATCAACCCGCTCGACGGTCAGATCCGCCGCGGTGACTACGCCGATCAGGTCGAACTGCCTGCCATCATCGGGCACGACGTCTCCGGGGTGGTCGACCAGGTCGGATCCGACGTGACGAAGTTCCGCGTTGGGGATGAGGTCTATTACACGCCGCAGATCTTTAGCGGGCCGGGATCGTACGCGGAATACCATGTGGCGGACGCCGACATCGTGGCGCGAAAGCCGGTCAACCTGACCCATTCCGAGGCCGCGAGCATCAGCCTGGTCGGCGTGACCGTTTGGGAGGGGCTGGTCGAGCGGGCCCGGTTGCAGGTGACCGAGACCGTCCTGATCCACGGCGGCGCCGGCGGCGTCGGGGCCATCGCCGTGCAGGTCGCCAAGGCCATCGGCGCGCGGGTCCTGGCGACGGCACGAGGCAGCGACGCGGCGCTCGTCGAACGGCTCGGCGCCTCGGCCGTCATCGATTTCGAGCGCGAGGACTACGTGGACGCCGTTGATCGCCTGACCGAAGGCAGGGGCGTCGACGTCGTTCTGGATACGATCGGGCGCGACACGCTTTCGCGTTCCCCACGCATCCTCCGCGAGGATGGGCGAGTCGTCACCCTGGTGGACACGGCGACGCCCCAGAACCTCATCGACGCCTGGGGCCGGAACGCGACCTACCACTTCGTTTTCTCTCGCCAGAACGGCAGCAAGCTCGACGCCCTCACGCGCCTCCTCGAGCGAGGCCTGGTGGTGCCGCAGGTCGGCCTGGAGTTTCCCCTCGACGACGTCGCACGCGCCCACGCGCGCTCCGAGGAGGGCCGGCTCAAGGGCAAGATCGTGCTCAGAGTCAGATCGTGACGCCGCCGGACCTCTGTCGGAGTCCCTGACCTGATAGGTCGCGATGTCCTGGAGGTCGAAGACGAGAACGGCATCCCAAAGCCAGCAAAAAAGGTGATAATCGTGAAATTTCGCAACGGACTTGATTCTCTTCTTCGTCCTGAAGACTCCGTACTGGTTCTGATCGATCATCAGCCTTACCAGCTCACGAACCTGAACAGCCACGATCCGCACATGGTCGTGAACAACACGACTGCTCTCGCTAAATCCGCCAAGGTGTTCGGCGTGCCCACCATCCTGACGAGCGTCATCGCGGAGCGCGGCGGCGTCATCTTCCCGCAGGTCACCGATGTCTTTCCGGGCCAGGAGGTGATCGATAGAACGTTCATCAACACCTGGGAGGATGAGAAAGTCGTGGATGCGGTCAAGGCGACCGGCCGCAAGCAGTTGATCATCGCAGGCCTCTGGACCGAAATCTGTGTCGCAATGCCAGCGATCCAGGCCGCAGGCGAAGGCTGGGACGTCACGGTGATCACCGATGCCTCCGGCGGCGTCTCGGTTGAGGCTCACGAAGTCGCCATCCAGCGCATGATCCGGGCCGGCGTGAACATGATGACTTGGCTGGCGCTGGCGGCCGAGTGGCAGCGCGACTGGGCCCGCCTGGATACCGCCGTCGGTCTCACCGAGGTGCTCAAGCAGCACGCTGCCGGCAGCGGCATCGCATATCTTTGGGAACAGCAGCTACTCGCTACGCCTGTGCCGAAAGCTGCAGGCTGATCGAATAGCGGCCGCCCTCGCCGATCCGGCGAGGCGCACGGGCGGCTGGACGGAGCGGTTCAAGGACATCCCGCTGAGCGAGGATGGCTCGATCCATCTCTCGGCCGGCGTGGAGATCCGCACCCGTTACGAGGGCTATGCCAACCTCGACTGGGGATCGGCGCGCCACGATTCCTTCGTCTGGCGGCGCGTGATGCTCGATGCCGGCCTGCAACGTTGGACTGAGACATGAGGGACTCCTTCCCTTCAGAAGGCACCTGTCCCCGGTCTTCTCGGTCGGCCAACGATTTGGGACGTCCCGTCTCCTCGGTCGGATCGATCCTCAGACCTTGGCGATGAGCCTTCGTTCACGGGGAGGCCAGCTGTGTGATCAGCCAGCGGCCGGCCGGGCCCGGCGGGCGCTCAATGGGGTAGACGGCCCACATCGGCAGGAACAGGCCGCCCTTCGGCACGGCGGCGATATCCAGTCTCACGAGGAGACCGCTAGCAAGGTCATCCGCGACGACGTCGAGGGGCATCCCTCCCCAGCCCAGGCCCGAGCGCAGGAATGCGTGCTTCGCCCCGAGATCCGCAAGCCGCCAGGTCCTCGGCGAGAATACGCCGAACTCGCGCCCTTTGGTTAGCTCGCTCCGGTCGGTCAGGACCAATTGGACATGCTCGGCCAAGTCGGCGGTGGGGATCGTCCCCGTCCGTCGGCCGAGCGGATGTGCGGGTGAGGCGACCATCACCAACTCAACCTGGCATAATGGCTCGCGTGCGAGTTCGGGGGGGAGCAGGGGAGTGGCGCCGGCGACCGCGAATGCGCAACGTCCGTCGAGAACCGGTGCGATCACCGCGCCGAGGGTCTCGACCTGTACCCGAAGTGGGGTCCTGGGGAATGCCGGTTGAAACGCGACCACGGCGGCTGTCAGCACCTGGATCGGAAACAGGACGTCGAGCACGATGCTGACCTCCGGCTCCAGGCCGCCGGCGAGGTCCTTTGCGTGCGACTTGAAGGTCTCGGCGGCGGCTATGGTCGCACGGGCATGGGCCAACAGCACTCTGCCGGCTTCGGTCAGGATCGGATAGCGGCTGGAACGGTCGAACAGCTTGATGCCGGACTGGCTCTCCAGGTTGGCGAGGGATTGGCTGATGAGGGACTGAGCGCGCCCGAGCTTGCGTCCGGCCGCCGAGAAGCTGCCGGTGTCGACGGCGGCGACGAAGGTTCGCAACTGATCGAGGGTGAGTTGATCGAGCATCCATCTGTCCAGGTGATGGGACGCATCGAAACATAGAGGCTTCGATGGGAGACGGAAGGCGCTTAGGTCTTTCGCTCACAGGCAAGCCGCACCCGCTGTCGGCCATTTCGAACCGGATGTCCCTCATGTCTCAGACCCTCGCGGCCTCGCCGGCTTCCTCGCGCAAGCTCACCATCGCGGCCTGGTCGCTGCAGGTGCTGCTCGCCCTCGTGTTCCTCGCCGCTGGCGGGGCCAAGCTGGCCGGCGTGTCGATGATGGTGCAGGTCTATGACCTCATTGGCGTCGGCCAGTGGTTCCGCATCGTCACCGGTCTTGTGGAAGTCGCCGGTGCCGTCGCCCTGCTGGTGCCCGGATACGCCGCCTTCGCCGCCCTCTTGCTGGCCTGCACCATGGTGGGTGCCATCCTGGCCCATCTCACCGTTCTGCCCACGCCCGCCGCCCCGGCCGTCGTGCTGCTCGCCCTCACCGCGACCTTGGTGTGGCTGCGCCGCGATCAGATCCTCGCGGTTCTCGGTCGCCGCTGACCATGAGTCGGCCGCTGCATGGCCTTGCCGGCGGCGGCCTCGAACGAACCGGGAGAGAGCCGTCTGTTGGAGGGCGGGGTCATTTCGTGCGGTTCGATCGGCTACGTCTCGGGCATTGCCGATTGGCTCAAGCCCGAGGGCAGAGACTTTCTGCGGGCTCTGCGCGCGTAAGCTGGGGCCGCCTCTCTCTCCGGCCACGACCCCCATCGACCCCGCCTGACACAGGGAAAGCCCGTCATGGAGTTCGGCATCGACAGCTTTGCCGTCACCCTTCCCGACCCGAAGACGGGTCGGTCCCTGCCGGCGACCGAGCGCATGGAACGCTTGCTCGCCGAGGTCGAGGTCGCCGACCGGGCGGGGCTCGATGTCTTCGGCATTGGCGAGCACCACCGCGCCGAGTTTCTGGACGCGGCGCCCGCGATCATCCTCGCGGCTGCGGCCGCGCGCACCAGAACCATACGCCTGACAAGTGCCGTCACCGTGCTGAGCGCGGCCGATCCGGTCCGCGTCTTCCAGGAATTCGCCACCCTCGACCTGATCGCCAAGGGACGGGCCGAGATCGTGGTCGGACGCGGCTCCTTCGGAGAGGCCTACCCGCTCTTCGGTTTCGCCGCCGAGGACTACGACGCGCTGTTCGTCGAGAAGTTAGACCTGCTCCTGGCTTTGCGCGACCAAACCCACGTGACCTGGCGCGGCCGGTTCCGGCCGCCGCTGAGCGGCCAGGGTGTCTACCCGCGCCCGCACCAGGACAGGCTCCCGATCTGGATCGGAGTCGGCGGGACGCCGGCGTCCTTCGCCCGGGCGGGCACCCTGGGCCTACCCTTGATGGTCGCCATCATCGGCGGCAGCTTCCAGCGCTTCCGTCCCCTGGTCGAACTCTACCGGGAAGCCGGCCGGAAGGCGGGGCATGCGCCGGAGACGTTGAAGGTGGGCGTGCACGCGGTCGGGTTCGTCGCAGACACGGACCGTGCCGCACAAGAGGCGTTCTATCCGGGCTGGGCGCAGATGTTCGGAAAGATCGGAGCGGAGCGTGGCTGGCCGAGTACGGACCTGCGCGAGCAGTTCCAGGCGATGTGCGGCCCTCACGGCGCCTACCTCATCGGCGCGCCGGAGACGGTTGCGGCAAAGGTGCTCGACGCCAACGCGGCGCTGGGCGGCCTCTCCCGCCTGACCTTCCAGATGAGCTCGGCGATGCAGGAGCCGGACGCCATGGAGCGGTCGATCACACTTCTGGGTACTGAGGTGATGCCGCGGGTTAGGGCGGAACTCGCGAAGACGGTGTGAAAAGAGGTGTCGCACTCACCTCGTCAAGGCATCGAGTCGCAGACGCTCCCTCACGAAAACCTCGAACTTGAGAGAAGCATGCGCAGTCGGTCTGACGGCCCCCGTTGAGCCTGACGCGGCCTGTCACCCTCCGATGTGAGCTGCCAGTTCGTCGGCGGTTCCCATCGGAAAAGCCTCCTTGAGATGGTCGAGGAAGGCCGAGACCCGTGCGCTCAGCAGACGCCGCGATGGATAGAGGGTCCAGAGAGCGATCTCAGGTCTGTCGAGGTCGCCCCAGAGGACCAGCCGGCCGGCGGCCAGATCATGACTGACGAGCGAGAGGGGAAGGCGTCCGGCACCGGCGCCAGCTCTGACCGCGTCGCGAACCATCATCAGCGACGGTAGGCTCAGGACGGGCTCGGCGGTGACGCTCGATCTGCCCGCAGGCGACTTCATATTCCAGATCACGGAGCCCTCCATCGGTCCGCGTATGACGGCGGGAGCGGTCGTATTGCCCGTCGGCCGGACCATGCTCGGAGCCGCCACGACGACCAGACGGTCCCGCAGGAAGATACGTCCGACGAGGCTCTCGTCCGGATCGGGATTCACCCGGATCACGAGGTCGTAGCCCTCTTCCACCATATCGACGGCACGGTCCGCCGTGGTGACTTCAAGCCGAACCTCGGGATGCTTGAGGGCGAACCCGACGGCGAGCTTTGCCATCGCGGATTGCGAGAAAAGCACGGGCGCGCTGATGCGTAGCCGGCCCCGTGGCCTGTCGCCCCCCGTCGCGATGGCCGCAGCCGTTTCGCTGAGTTCCGTGAGCAACACCTTCGTCCGCTCGTGGAGCGCCCGGCCTTCCTCCGTCAGCTTCAGGATGCGCGCCCCACGTTCGAACAGGCGCAGGGCGAGGCTGGCCTCCAGCTCCGCAACGCGGCGGGACAGCGTCGCCTTTGGACGTCCGGCAGCGCGTGCAGCCCGGCCGAAGCCGCCGTGTTGGGCGACGAGGTTGAAATCTGCGAGGGCGAGGAGGTCCATGCGTTCCACCAGCGAGACGGACCGTCCTATCAGGACGCCTATTGGATCGCGAGCGGGTCCATCATCTTCCAGGTGTCGTTTGAGGCAAAACTGGAGTTACCCCATGACCGTTCTCGTCACCGGCGCGACCGGCACCGTCGGCAGCCATGTCGTCGAGCACCTCATCAAGCGCGGCGCCGACGTCCGCGCCCTGGTCCGTGACCCATCGAAGGCCAAGTTGCCGGCGGGCGTCACCGCGGTCCAGGGAGACCTGCTCGATGTCGACGCAATGCGGAACGCCCTTTCAGGCGTCTCGACCCTGTTCCTGCTGAACGCGGTCGTGCCCGACGAGGTCACCCAGGCGCTGATCGCGCTCAATCTTGCCCGAGAGGCTGGGATCGAGCGGATCGTCTACCTGTCGGTGATCCACAGCGACCTCTACGTGAACGTGCCGCACTTCGCGGGCAAGTTCGGCGTCGAGCGCATGATCGAGGCGATGGGTTTCAACGCCACCGTCCTGCGTCCCGCCTACTTCATGAACAACGATGTCATGGTCAAAGATGTGGTGCGTGACTATGGCATCTACCCTATGCCCATCGGAGCCAAAGGCCTCGCGATGATCGACGCTGCCGACCTCGGCGAAATCGCGGCTCTCGAACTCATCCGCCGCGAGCAGGCCGAGACGCCACTTCCCTTCGACCGGATCAACCTCGTCGGTCCCGAGACGCTGACGGGCTCGGACGTTGCCGCCATCTGGTCCGATGTCCTAGGCCGCCAGATCAACTACGGTGGCGATGATACCGCCGCGTTCGAGCAGAACCTTCGGCAGAAGCACGTGCCGGGCTGGATGGCCTTCGACATGCGCCTGATGTGCGAGCGCTTTCTCAGCGTGGGGATGCTGCCCGACGCCGGCGATGTCGACCGCCTCACCGCACTGTTGGGACGTCCGCTGCGCTCCTATCGTGCCTTCGCCGCCCAGGCCGCAGCAACCGCCTAAAAACTCGCCGCGAAACATCGGCGACCCTCAAGTCAGGACGTTGTGGCCGCCGGACTGAGCATTCTATCTCAACGGCAGCTGTCGGGCTCCAAAGCAGCCATTCCAGTGGTTCGATCCGAAGGTCCGCTGATGGCGCGTTGCTGACTTCGCCGCATGTCCGAATCCGCCAGTCCTGGCTGATCCGCGCAATCAGCCCGGATCAGAGCCAGCCGGTCACGTCATGACGCTCATCGCGTCGGGCGTCACCGGGAAGACGTGCATCTCCGACTCTTATTCGATTGGCATTGTCCCATGCGTATTGCTGAGCAGACCACGTAGGGTTTCGACCAACTCAGTCGCGCGATACGGTTTCTGCAGCAACGAAAAGCCGTTCGTGTCCTGGTCTTCTTGAAGGTAGCCGGACGACAGCAAAATTGGCATGTCCGGCCATCGCTGGCGGATGATGTGCCCAAGCTCGATGCCGTTCATCGCGCCAGGCATGTTCACGTCGCTGAAAACGAGGGAAATGTTCGACTCTATTTGTAGGAGGCGGAGGGCCTCATCGACGTCCTGCGCACTGAAAACCTTGAACGCAAGCGCTTCAAAAGTCGAGACGACTGTAAAGCGAACATCAGCGTCGTCCTCGACGACGAGCACGGCTCTCCCTGCACCATTCATCGCGTTCAGCGGTCCGGGGGCGTTCCCTGGATCGATTTCCTCCGCCGAAAAACCCTGCTTGGCGAGCACGGGCAGCGTAATAACGAACCGGGTGCCTTGGTCCGGATTGCTATCAACGGCGATGGTTCCGCCGCTCTGCTGTACGAAACCGTAGACCATGCTCAGACCGAGCCCGGTGCCTTTACCGGCTTCCTTTGTCGTGAAGAAGGGTTCGAATACGCGGGCGAGGACGGCTGGAGACATCCCTGTGCCCGAGTCCGTGACCGCGATCTCGACTGAGTGCACCTGCTCGGAATCCTCCTGAGCGTCGGCCTCATGACGCTTGATGCGAATGCCCAAGGTCCCTCCGTCTGGCATCGCGTCCCGCGCATTCACAGCGAGGTTGATGAGGGCGGCCTCGAACTGAGCGTGATCAACGCAGACTTCCGGCAGTCCATCCTCCAGGTCCGCGGAGATCGCAATCCGCTCCCCAAGAGTGCGTTCTAGGAGCTTTATCAGGCCAGGTATGAAGCTCGTGAAGTCCAACGCTCTGGGCTGGAGAGGAGAGCGCCGGGAGAAGGCCAGCAGCCGGCTGGTCAGTTCAGCGCAGCGATGGGCTCCCTCGACGGCGCTCTCGATGCGGCGGAGCGCTTTCTCGTTGCCCGACAACGAGCTCTTCACCAAATCAAGGTTTCCGATCACGATGCTCAGCATATTGTTGAAGTCGTGCGCAATACCGCCTGTCAGACGGCCAACCGCCTCAAGCTTTGAGGCATGCTGCAAGCTGAGTTCAAGCTCCTTGCGCTCTGTCACGTCGAACCACATCCCAAACAGTTCGACTGGCGTACCATTCTCATCACCGTTGATCACGATCTGATCGAGAATGTGCCGCTCCCTGCCGTCTGCGTTGCGCCAGCGATATTCGAGAGTTACCGCGCCAGATTCCGAGACCGTGCTCAAATCCGCAGAGATCCTGTCCCTGTCATCCGGTTCAAGCTGCTCCCCCCAGAGGTTTGAGGCAGCAAAGGCCTCGCGCGAGAAGCCGGTGATGCGCTCGATGCTGTCATTCGTGAAGTGAAGCCGTCGATCGTCTCCACTGAATGGCGAGGTGTAGAGCGCAATGGGGAGGCCGCGCAGGACAGCGGCCTGATGTTCCTCACGCCTGCGCAGAGCCTGCTCAGCGGCAAGCTTCTCGCCACGTACGCGCAGGTTTTCCAGGAGCAGCTGCTTCTCGGCCGCCGCCTTGCGCTGGATCTCCGCTGTCTTCAGGTACAGGTCGACGAAAACATCGACCTTCGATTTGAGGACGAGCGGCTGGATCGGTTTGAACACGTAGTCCACCGCTCCGGCGGAGTATCCGCGGAAGATGTGGATGTCCTCCTTGTTGTGGGCCGTGAGGAACAGGATCGGGACACGGGACGTGCGCGAGCGGCTGCGGATCAGAGAGGCGACCTCGTAGCCGTCCATGCGCGGCATCTGCACGTCGAGCAGGATCAGGGCGAAATCCTCCCGGAGCGCCTGCCGCAGGGCTTCCTCGGGCGAGTTCGCCAGCACGAGGTCGATCGCCGGATCGGCGAGGACCTCGGAGGCGGCAAGGAGATTGCGCTGGTCGTCATCGACGATCAGGATCTTCGCCCGAACCGGATCGGGCTCAGTGCGGGCGCTCCGCGGCTCGGCGGAGCTGCCGGTCCCGGTCGGTAGGAAACTCAGCCCGTCCTTCATTGTGGTTGCCGATCGAGGGTCGTCGGGTCGCCGAGCGTGGGCACGGGGCCGTGTGCGACCTCGCCACGCCGGGCCAACTGCACCCGCAGCACCGCGAGGAGCTGATCCATGTCGATCGGCTTCGAGACGTAATCGGACGCGCCCGCCTCGAGGCACTTCTCGCGGTCGCCCTTCATGGCCTTCGCGGTCACCGCGATGAGCGGCAGACTACGGAAGCTGGCCTCCGCCCGGATCGCGCGCATCGTCTCGTAGCCGTCCATCCCCGGCATCATGATGTCGACCAGCATCGCATCGATGTTCGGGTTGGACTTGAGGAGGGCGATGCTGTCCTGCCCGTTCTCGGCGAACAGGACTTCCAGCCCGTGCTGCTCGAGGGCACTCGTGAGCGAGAAGATGTTGCGCAGGTCGTCATCGACCAGGATGACCCGGCAGCCCTGAAGTGACGCCGCATCCTTCCGCTCGACGAGGATCTGCTCCTCGACTGGAACGCGATTGATCGCGCGATGCAGGAACAGCGCGGTCTCGTCGAGAAGTCGCTCGGACGAGCGCGTGTCCTTGAGGATGATCGTCGAGGCGGTGTGCCTGAGCTGCTGCTCCTCGGCGGCTGTCAGCTCCCGGCCCGTATACACGATGATCGGCAACTCCTCCCCGTCCTGGGAGGCACGGATCTGCTCGATCAGCTCGGAACCGCCGATATCGGGCAGGCCGAGATCGATGATCGCGCAGTCGAACCGGCCACCTGTCAGGGCTTCCAGCGCGGCGGAGGCCGTGCCGACCCCGAAGATCTTGACGTCCTCTTCGCTCAGGAGCGCTGTGATGCTGGCGCGCTGGTTCTCGTCGTCCTCGACGAGCAGGAGGTTGCGCACCGGCCGCGTGATGAACTCCTTCGAGCGCTCCAGGGCGCGCATAAGGCCCTCGCGCTCGACCGGCTTCTCCAGAAACCCGAACGCGCCCGCGCGAAGGCCGCGCTTCTTCTCGTCGTTGACCGAGATCACGTGGATCGGAATGTGCCGGGTGCGGGGATCGTTCTTCAGGAGGTCGAGCAGGGCCCAGCCGTCCATATCGGGCAGGCCGATATCGAGGGTGATGGCGTGCGGCTTGAAGCGGTGCGCGAGGCTAAGTGCGCCGGCTCCGTCCTGCGCGATCAAACCTTTGAAGCCACGCTCACGCGCGAGCTCCAGCAGTACCGAGGCGAACATGGCGTCGTCCTCCACGATGAGCACGATGTGGTCGCTCGGGTGAATTGCGTGGCGGTCGTCCGCGGAGGACGAGAGCGCCATCGCGGTGTTCGGCTGGCGGCCCATCGGCGCCGAAGGCGCGTACCCGTCCGATGCCTCCGCCGCGCGTCCGGTGAGCGCCTGCGCGGGCGGCTCGAAAGGCAAGAACAGGGTGAAGGTGCTGCCCGTACCGACGCGGCTCTCGACCACGATCTCGCCGCCCAGCAGGCGCGCGATCTCGCGGCTGATCGCGAGGCCGAGGCCCGTGCCGCCGTACTTGCGGCTCGTGGTCCCGTCGGCCTGCTGGAACGCCTCGAAGATGATCCGCTGCTTGTCCTCGGCGATGCCGATCCCGGTATCGGTGACGGACATGGCGATCCACTGGGTCCCGGCGCGCAGGGGCGAGCCCTCCGCGGAACCGATCTTGAGCGAGACGCTCCCCTTCTCGGTGAACTTGAAGGCGTTGGAGAGAAGGTTGCGCAGGACCTGCTGCAGGCGCTTCGAGTCCGTCCGCAGGGAGCGCGGCAGGCCCGGATCGACCTCGATCACAAAGGCGAGGTGGCGCTCCTCGGCGAGCTGCCGGAAGGTCCTGTTCAGGTTCTCGCTGATGTCCTGCAGCGTGACGTCGCCGATCTCGAGCGACACCGTGCCCGACTCGATCTTGGAGAGATCGAGGATGTCGTTGATGAGTGACAGGAGGTCGGTCCCGGCCGCGTTGATCGTCTTGGCGAATTCCCGCTGTTTGTCGGTGAGGTTCCCGTCGCGATTCTCGGAGAGAAGCTTCGAGAGGATCAGCAGGCTGTTGAGCGGCGTGCGCAGCTCGTGGCTCATATTGGCGAGGAATTGCGACTTGTAGCGCGAGGTCAGGCTCAGCTGCTCGGCCTTCTCCTCCAGCGCCGTCTTGGCGATCGAGACCTCGCGGTTCTTGCCCTCGACCTCACGCTTCTGGATTTCGAGCAGGCGCGCCTTTTCCTCCAGCTCCTCGTTGGTCTGCTGCAGCCGCTCCCGCTGGTTCTTCAGGAGGTCTTCGGATTGCTGCAGCGAGGCGGCCTGCAGCTCCAGGCGATCGTTCGTCTTCTTCAATTCTTCCTGCCGGCTCTGCAACTCGCCGGTCAGGAGCTGCGACTGCTTCAGGAGGCCTTCCGTCCTCATGTTGGCAGCGATCGTGTTGAGCACGATGCCGATCGACTCGGTCAGCTGATCGAGGAAGGACTGGTGGGTCTCGCTGAATCGGTTGAACGACGCCAACTCGATGACCGCTCGGACTTCCTGCTCGAAGAGGACGGGCAGCACGATGATGTTGAGGGGCGGCGCCTCGCCGAGAGCCGAGCCGATGGTGATGTAGTCGCCGGGCACGTGGGTGAGGAGGATGCGCTTCTTCTCGAAGGCGCATTGGCCGACGAGGCCTTGACGCAGGCGATAGCGGTTCGAGAGGTTCTTGCGCTCCGTGAAGGCGTAGCTCGCCATCAGATCGAGAACCGGCTCTCCGCCCTCGTCCTCCACCATGTAGAACACGCCGCGCTGGGCGCTCACGAGCGATGCAATCTCGGACAGGATCAGGTTCGAGACCGTGGCGAGGTCGCGCTCGCCCTGCAGCATGCGGGTGAACTTGGCGAGGTTGGTCTTCAGCCAATCCTGCTCGGCGTTCTTGAGCGTCGTGTCCCGCAGATTGCGGATCATCTCGTTGATGTTGTCCTTCAGCGAGGCGACTTCGCCGGAGGCCTCGACCGAGATCGAGCGCGCGAGATCCCCCTTCGTCACGGCGGTCGCCACCTCGGCGATGGCGCGCACCTGGGTCGTGAGGTTCGCCGCGAGCTGGTTCACGTTGTCCGTCAGATCACGCCAGAGACCCGCCGCGCCCGGCACCCGCGCCTGGCCGCCCAGCTTGCCTTCGACGCCCACCTCGCGCGCCACGTTGGTCACCTGGTCGGCAAAGGTAGCGAGCGTCTCGATCATCTCGTTGACGGTGTCGGCCAGCGCCGCGATCTCGCCCTTGGCGTCGACCGAGAGTTTCCGCTTGAGGTCGCCCTGCGCCACCGCCGTGACGACGTCTGCGATGCCGCGCACCTGACCGGTGAGGTTGGCCGCCATCATGTTCACGTTGTCGGTCAGGTCCTTCCAAGTCCCGCCGACGCCGCGCACCTGTGCCTGGCCGCCGAGTTTGCCCTCGGAGCCGACCTCGCGGGCGACGCGGGTCACCTCGGAGGCGAAGGAGTTCAGCTGATCCACCATCGTGTTGATGGTCGATTTGAGCTCCAGGATCTCGCCCTTCACGTCGACCGTGATCTTCTTGGACAGATCGCCATTGGCGACCGCCGTCGTCACGTCGGCGATGTTGCGCACCTGGCCGGTGAGGTTGGCCGCCATCATGTTCACGTTGTCGGTCAGGTCCTTCCAGGTCCCGCCGACGCCGCGCACCTGTGCCTGGCCGCCGAGCTTGCCCTCGATGCCGACCTCGCGGGCGACGCGGACCACCTCGGAGGCGAAGGAGTTCAGCTGATCCACCATCGTGTTGATGGTCGATTTGAGCTCCAGGATCTCGCCCTCGACGGCCACCGTGATCTTCTTGGACAGGTCGCCGTTGGCGACCGCGGTCGTCACCTCGGCGATGTTGCGCACCTGCCCCGTGAGGTTGGCCGCCATCATGTTCACGTTGTCGGTCAGGCCCTTCCAGACGCCGCCGACGCCCTTGACCTGCGCCTGTCCGCCGAGTTTGCCCTCCGTGCCGACCTCGCGGGCGACGCGGGTCACCTCGGAGGCGAAGGAGTTCAGCTGATCCACCATCGTGTTGATGGTCGATTTGAGCTCCAGGATCTCGCCCTTCACGTCGACCGTGATCTTCTTGGACAGATCGCCGTTGGCGACCGCCGTCGTCACGTCGGCGATGTTGCGCACCTGGCCCGTCAGGTTGGCCGCCATCAGGTTCACGTTGTCGGTGAGGTCGGCCCAGGTGCCGGCCACGCCCTCGACGCGGGCCTGACCGCCAAGCTTGCCTTCCGAACCCACTTCCTTCGCGACGCGGGTCACCTCGGAAGCGAAGGAGTTCAGTTGGTCCACCATCGTGTTGATGGTGTTCTTGAGTTCCAGGATCTCGCCGCGCACATCGACGGTGATCTTCTTGGACAGATCGCCGTTGGCGACCGCCGTCGTCACGTCGGCGATGTTGCGCACCTGGCCCGTCAGGTTGGCCGCCATCAGGTTCACGTTGTCGGTGAGGTCGGCCCAGGTTCCGGCGACACCGCGCACCTGCGCCTGCCCGCCGAGCTTGCCTTCCGAGCCGACCTCGCGGGCGACGCGGGTCACCTCCGAGGCGAAGGAGTTCAGTTGGTCCACCATCGTGTTGATGGTGTTCTTGAGTTCCAGGATCTCGCCGCGCACATCGACGGTGATCTTCTTGGACAGATCGCCGTTGGCCACCGCGGTGGTGACTTCGGCGATGTTGCGCACCTGCCCCGTCAGGTTGGCCGCCATCATGTTCACGTTGTCGGTCAGGTCCTTCCAGGTCCCGCCCACGCCCTCGACCTGGGCCTGTCCGCCGAGCTTGCCCTCCGTGCCGACCTCGCGGGCGACGCGGGTCACCTCGGAGGCGAAGGAGTTCAGCTGGTCCACCATCGTGTTGATGGTCAGCTTCAAGGCGAGAATCTCGCCCTTCACATCGACGGTAATCTTCTTGGACAGGTCGCCCCGCGCGACCGCGGTCGTGACCTCGGCGATGTTGCGCACCTGGCCCGTCAGGTTTTCCGCCATCATGTTCACGTTGTCGGTCAGGTCCTTCCAGACGCCGCCGACGCCCTTGACCTGCGCCTGTCCGCCGAGCTTGCCCTCCGACCCCACTTCCTTGGCGACGCGGGTCACTTCCGAGGCGAAGGAATTGAGCTGGTCCACCATCGTGTTGATGGTCGATTTCAGGTCGAGGATCTCGCCCTTCACATCGACGGTGATCTTCTTGGACAAGTCGCCGTTGGCCACCGCGGTGGTGACTTCGGCGATGTTGCGCACTTGGCCCGTCAGGTTGGCCGCCATCAGGTTCACGTTGTCGGTCAGGTCCTTCCAGGTCCCGCCGACGCCCTTGACCTGCGCCTGCCCGCCGAGCTTGCCCTCCGAGCCGACCTCGCGGGCGACGCGGGTCACCTCGGAGGCGAAGGAGTTCAGCTGATCCACCATGGTGTTGACGACCTTGCCGATCCGAAGGAACTCGCCGCGCAGGGGCCGGCCCTCGATCTCGATCTGCATGGTCTGGCCGAGGTCGCCCTTGGCGACGGCCCCGATGACGCGCGCCACCTCGGTGGTGGGCTGAACAAGGTCGCCGATCATCGTGTTGACCGACTCGACGCAATCGTTCCACCCGCCGGTCGCGGCCGGAAGCTTTCCGCGCTCGCCGATGCGCCCGTCCTTGCCGACCGCGCGGGCGACCCTGTCGAGCTCACGAGCGAGCCCTTGGTTGAGCTCGACGATATCGTTGAACGCTTGCGCGATCTCCCCCTCAATGCCCGTCAGATCCAGCGGCAGCCGAGTCGAGAAGTCACCCTTCCGAAAGGCACGAAGGCTCTTCAGGAGGAGCTTCGGCTCCAACTGCAACGTAGTCGGCGTCATGCGGGTACACCCTTAGGGTAGATGATACAGACCAGCGAGGCATTCTTTGGATCGTCGGCGGCTGTGAGAAACCACTGGCGAGGAAGAACGGCAATAGGGCGCAACGTAAATGGTTGCTCGATCCTTCGATCCGCAGCGCGGCCCAGCACGTTGCTCTTTCCGATGCATGGCCGCTCGGCTGAGAATAGGCCCGCTCGTCGCGACGCAGATCGTTATTTTTTCGTTTCGCGTCGCGCTCTACCGTGACGGGCAGCAAGCGAGAGGCTGTTATGGCCTTAGCGGCTGGCAGCCTCAGATTATGAGTTATGAGCCAATCCCGGAAAGCCTACCCGTCTGATGTATCCGATGCCCCCCTGCAGCAACCAATGCTGCTGTCAGAGAGCTAGGTATTTCCCGCGCCAAGGACCGATCTTGTATCAACAACAGACTGCCCGCCGGCCGTGGGCGAAAGTCCGTTGATGGAGCAAAGCCAAGGTCCGCTTCTGGACCGAAGCCCGAGGGCCGGTTGTGGCGCACAGTAGAACCATCGGCGTGCGAACTCCTGACCCCTTGCAGTACTCGGAGTTCATTCGGATCGGCGCTGGACACGACGATGGACTTTCGCACGCGAAAAGCTGCATCTTGAGTTGGGGGCCCCGTGTGAGTCGGAGGCACCATGAACTACGAAATCCAACCTCATAACGCCAAGCCTGCCAGCATCTGGAACTCCGGCGGCGCTCATTACAACGAGATCAGTCGCGGCATCGCCGACAGTATCGAACACTGCGTACTGCGTCTCGATCCGAAGCCGGGCGAGCGGGTGCTCGACCTCGCCACCGGCACTGGCTGGACTTCGCGCGTCGTCGCCCGGCGGGGTGCGCAGGTCACTGGGGCCGATATCAGCGCCGATCTCTTGTCGTTCGCCGCTGAGCAGGCTCGGGCCGAGGGTCTCGACATCGATTACCAGCTGGGCGACGCTGAGAGACTGCCCTTTGCCGACGGCGCGTTTGACGCCATCATCTCGACCTGCGGCGTGATGTTCGCTAGCCGGCCTGAGGCCGCAGCTGCTGAGTTGGCACGTGTCTGTCGCAAGGGAGGAAGGATTTGCCTCACCACCTGGCTGTCGAACGACAATGTGTTCAGGATGTTCATGGTGATGAAGCCCTACATGCCGCCACCGCCCAATCCGGCCCCGCCCTCGCCATTTGAGTGGGGCCGCACGGAGCGGCTTGAAGAACTGCTGGGTCAGGACTTCGAGCTGGCTTTCGAGAACGGCGTCTCGTTCTATCGCGAGCAGAGCGCAGAGGCGGCCTGGGAGCGGTTCGCCGGTGGCTACGGCCCGACCAAGGCTCTGGCCGCCAGCCTCGACGAGGACCGCCGCGCCAATCTGCGGCGCGACTTCATCGCCTTCCATGCCCAGTTTACCACCCCGCTCGGTATCTGCGTTCCCCGCGCGTACTGGGTCACGCGTGGGATTCGCCACTAGCCTGAGCCTGGCTGGGCCGTGGTCAGGAACGGCCCGGCCACGATACGGCACACCTCATCACCTCGATCCAGAGCATCACTCCTGCGCAGGGAGGCTAGCATGAAGCGTTGCGCAATCCTTACTTTGACAGTGCTCGCGATCGGCCCGGCATCAGCCGACCCGGTGGAACTCGCGGACTTTCGTGACCTGTTGCGACCTCCGCCGCCCCTGCAGCTCACCTACGGTGAGGCCCCCTCTCAAGGCATCGATGTATTCCTGCCCGCAAAGCCTGGCCCACACCCAGTGGCGGTTCTCATCCACGGCGGTTGCTGGAGCGCTACCACCGCCGGGCGCGAGCAGATGCGTCACCTAGGACCAGATCTGACGCGTCGCGGCGTTGCCGTGTGGAACATCGGCTACCGCCGTGCCAACGAGGCCGGCGGCGGCTATCCCGGAACTTATCAGGACGTGGGCGCCGCTCTGGACCGCCTCGCTGAAGAGGCAGGAGCCCACCACTTGGATCTCTCACGAGTGGTGTTCGTGGGCCACTCGGCAGGTGGCCATCTCGCCCTCTGGGCGGCCTCGCGGGGCTTGCTTCCCGCCACGAGCCCTCTTCACGCAGCGACCGGGTTTGTCCCGCGGGCGGTGATCAGCCTGGGCGGCGTGGGGGATCTTGCGACGTTCGCGCGGTTCATCCCGGTGCTCTGCGGCCCGGGCATTGTCGAGCGGATCGCCCCAGCAGACAAGCTATCGGAGGTGTCACCTGCCGCCCTCCCGCCCGCAGGGGTGCCGATCTTTCTGGTCAGCGGCGTGCTGGACCGACTTACGCCGCCATGGGTCGCCTACGACTATGCCCGCGCTGTACGAGGGCGGTTCGGACCTGCGCCGCAACTCATCAACGTCTCGGATGCCGGACACTTCGACGTGGTCACTCCGCCAACACCGGCTTGGCAGGAGGTGCGTGGTCTCATCGAGGCATCCTTGGAACTCCATTAGGTTGCCGTCAGACCGGCCTGCATGCGGATCCGCTCGGTTGAGCTCGGCGTTTCTGATGTGCCTTATGCGTCGAGGTCCAGTGTACGGGCTCGCTATGCCTATAGAGGCGAACTGGTACGTTCATGGTGCGCATGAAGCGGCCGATCCTATGCGGCCCGACCATGAACCGACGCACGATGACTCTTTGAAGTGATTTTGCGCAGATCCGAATTAGCTTTGTCGTGCAGGAGAGTGCGGTGATCTTCTGCAAACGGATCATTTTGGTCTGTCGCCACCAATCGGAGGCGTTCGCAGGCGGCGAGACACTCCTGCGAGCCAATCAATTCAAGACCAAATCACCCCGGCCAATACTGAGACCGAATGTCAGCGCAGGGGAATCTCTCCATGAAGCCAACCCTGGAGAATGGCGAACTGAACGATCTGTGCTCGGCTTGCGAGGCCGAGCTTGGTGCAGGCCCGAGCCTTTTGGGTCTCGATGGCCTTGGGGGTTGCCCCGAGCCGGTCGGCGACTTCCTTGCTCGTGAAGCCGAAGGCGACGAACCGGAGGATGTCGCGCTCGCGCTCGCTCAAGGTTGAGCACGCCGCCTCATCCACGCTTGAACTCAGCCGCCGATGCGGAGCGGTGCGTTCCGGCAATGCCGGATCGAGATAGATGCCGCCGGCATGAACCGCCCGCACCGCGCTGGCGATGTTCTGGAAGGCCGACCGCTTGAGAACATAGCCGCGGGCGCCCGCCTCAAAGGCTTGGTCGATGTAGACCCGGCTCTCATAGACGCTCAGCATGATAGCCTGGGTCCGCGTCCCCGTTCTGGCGAGATGGCGAAGAACTGTGACGCCATTCATCTCCGGCATATTGATGTCGAGGATGGCGACGTCCGGCTCGTGCTGAACAATCGCCCGGTAGGCGGCCGCGCCCGTTTCGACGGAGGCCACCACGACGATCTCGCCGGAATCAGCGATCAGGCTCGTCACACCGTGACGGAAAACCGGATGATCGTCCGCCAGCACGACGTGGATCAGGGTCCTAGGCATGCCCGCTTTCCTCGACGGACCGGTAGGCGCGGGCAACGATGCTCGTGCCCCGGCCGGGAGCCGACTCGATGTTCAGCGTGCCGTCGACCAGCGCCATCCGCTCACGCATGCCGAGCAGGCCGAGCTTCCCCTGGGAGACGAGACTGGTCGTGATCGCCTCGTCGGCCGCGAAGCCGCTGCCGTTGTCGTCGATCGTCAGCGTGACCTGCAAAGCGCTGAACCGCAGCACGACCGACACGCACACGCCCGGCCCCGCATGTTTCGCCACGTTCGTGAGCGCCTCCTGAGCCAGGCGATAGAGCGTGATCGCCGTCTCCAGCGGGAAATCCACCTCCTCCCCGACGATTTGAAACTCGGTCACGATTTCCGTCACCCGGCTCCACTCATCCACGAGCGAGCGCAGCGCGGTCACGAAGCCGAACTCATCGAGGGCGGCCGGCCGGAGTTCGAGGGTCACCCTCCGGAGCGATTGCCCGATGTCCTGGGTGTGGCGGAGAAGTTGCTCGACCTCATGGAGGGCCGTTGGGCAAGACAGGCGTGAGGCGATCTTTCTCAGGCCGAAGGTCAGCGTGACGAGTTGCTGACCGGCATGATCATGGAGATCGCGCGCAAGACGCCGCCGCTCGTCCTGCCCGGCCCGGTAGAGCCTTGAAAGAACGGCGTCACGCTCGGCCTCGGCACGCTGCCGTGCCTGCGCGTCCTCCTCGAGGTGGACCAGCAACCGGCTGCGCTCGGTCAGGAGCGCCTGCATCTCGATCTCACGCCGCTTCCGCTCCTGCATGACGCGCCGGACATCGTTCAGCCGCTCCGTGAGGAGGTGAAGGCGGCCCTCCAGGTTCGTCGGCGTGAGATGAAGCAGGACGAGTGGCTCGTCACCATAGGCGCGCAGGACGATGCGCGCCCCCCGGCATGGATGACGGCAGGAACTCCCGGCTCCGGCGCGGACGAACACCGCGCCGGGGATCGGGTTCTCGGTCCGCGAGCACAGGCTGAGGTAGCGGCTCATCCGCTCGCGATGTGTCCCCTCGACCGGCAGGGGAAGGCCGATCGCGAGGTCCGGCAAACGGTCGAACGCGGCCGAATTGGCGTCTTCCACGAGCCCGAACTGGCCCACCAGGATCAGGGGATCCGCAACGAAGGCGAACAGCGCGGCGAAATCGGACTCAGGCCCAGGCTCGCCGATGATACCGCCGCCCGCCGCCGGTTGTGTTCGGGTCGAGGTTGATGACGACCCGGCACTCGGACGCCCCCGCGGCGATGGTTTCGGGAAGATCGACTCGTGCATATCCCTGACTCTCCGCGGCCAGATGCCCACACACGTTCGCGGTCAGCATGCACAGTGAAGGGCATTTCTTTGCCAGTTCTCCGAACGGGCAGCGCTTGTTGCCGAGAACGATGCGCTGCTCCGATTCGTCCATGACGTAGAAATCGCTGCCGATCCGCTGCTTCATGTCCAGCAGAGCGTCGACCATCCCTTTCCTGTCGAGTTGGCTCGCACCACTCACCTGAAGGTACTCTTCCTGGATCTTCTCGCCCACAACGAGGCCGACCAAGCTAATGAAGCTGCCAGCCTCGCTGGATCCGACCGTATCCTCAAACAAGGACCCCATCGTCGTCACAACGAGATCCATGAATATTTCCCGGTCCAAGCGAATCTGCGAACCGCAGAAATCACCCCGCGAATCTACCAAGCTCTGTTCCACTGCCGCCTCCCAAGCAGGGCCACCCTCTACGGATATCACGGGTGGTATCCGCGCATCAATAGTTAGTACTATGCCAGGGTTACTAGAAACGGAAATTTAGGGGTAGGCAGTCGAACCTCGGCATGCGCACGGCTTGGCTGGCAAAATCAATCGATCCGCAAATATTAACAGTCATCGCTCAAGGAATGCGCGACTAAACTGGTCTTGAAGTGGCTTCATCAGGTAGGACATTGCTGTTCTCTCATCCGTAGCGACCTGAACTTCGACGGGCATTCCAGGGATAAGGCGGGCCGAGCCTCCCAGGCGTTCAATCTCGCCATCCTTGAGCTCGACATGCCCGATATAGAACGCCTCGTCCCGAGGGCCCTTCGTCGTCGAGGGCGAGACGTAGGTCAGCACTCCCTTGAGTTCAGGGGTGGTGCGCTGGCTGAAGGCGGTGAAGCGGACCCGGGCCGCGCGGCCGACGCCGATCTGGTCGATGCTGGTCGGCGGGATGCGGATCTCGATCTTGAGCCGCGCGTCCTCGGGCACCACGGTCGCCAGGATGTCGGCGGGGGTGACGACGCCGCCAACCGTAAAGGTCTTCAATTCGTGCAGGATGCCGGTCACGGGGGCACGGATCTCGGTGCGCGTCAGCCGGTCGTCCAATGCCACGCGACGGTTGCTGAGCTCTGCCGCCTTGGCATCGACCTGACTGAGCTCGCGCTGTGCCTCGGTCCGCGCGGTGTCTGCGATGGCGAGGATCTGGACGCGGATCTCGCTCGTCCGCGTCTTCGCCCGCGCGATGGAGGCTTCCAACGATCCCTGCTCGCCGGCCAGGCGGTGCTTGTCGCGGGTGATCGGCAGGAAGCGGGAACTCTCGTAGAGCTGCTTCTCGACGAGGATCGATAGCTTGCCATGCTCGGTGGTGAGGACGGCCAGTTCGTCTCTCTTGGCGTCCCGCTGCTTCGTGAGGCCGGCGATCTCCTCAGCGATCTGCCCGATCTGAAGTTCGAGCTGCTGGCGCTGGCTGTCGCGGCTGGCGAGGTTGCCCCGGAACAGCCGGAGTTCGCCCTCCAGGATCGACTGCACCTCGAGGCCCTGGTGAAGCAGGGCTTGCGGGAAGCTGACCTCGCGCTGCCCGTCGCGCTCCGCCAGGAGCCGCGCCTTCTTAGAGGCGAGTTCCACCAATTGTCCCGTCACGATGGCGAGTTCCGCGCGGGTCTGCGCGTCGTCGATTCTGAGGAGCACTTGGCTGGCCGTGACCGGCTGCCCATCGCGCACGAGGATCTCGCCCACCACGCCGCCGTCGCGGTGCTGCACGGACTTGGCTCGCTGATCGACGGCGACGGATCCGGAAGCGAGGATCGCGCCGCTGAGATCGGTCGTGGCGGCCCAGCCGCCGACGCCGCCGACGAGCGCCGCGCCGAAGATGAACCCGGCGACGATGCGCGGGCCGACGGAGAACGCGACGTTCGTGCGGGATTGCGGTTCGTGCCGCCGCAGGGGGCGCGGCATCCGATCGGGAGATGTACGCATGATCCTTCTCCGGCTTCGCTCTCAAGTGTGGAATGTCGGCGGTTCGGGCAGCGGCCCGATCGTGAAGCGCAGCAAGTGCTCGCCATCGAGGACGACGGTGGTCTCGTAGGCGTCGTCATGGTCGAGGTCGGCCGAGACGACCGTGCGATCCCGGCCTTCGGAACGATCGAACCGGCACTGGATCCCGGTCGGCGCATCGCTTTCGCCCCGGAGCGCCTCCGCGAGCGGGCGCCCGGCCGCGGTCTCCTCCTTGAACAGGGCGTAGCGGACCAGATCGATGTAATCGCCGACGGAGAAGTCCGTGATCTGCACGGTGCGGGTGCCATCGCGCGGCTCGGCCGGAGCGGCGAACGCGTACACGTCGTCGCCGCCGCCGCCGGTGAGCACGAGATCCCGGCCGCCCACCACGAAGCGGTCGTCGCCCGATCCCGCGATGATCGCCTCGACCGAGGCGATCCGGTCGAGGCCGAGCTCCTGAGCGGACACGGTCTCGTTCCTCAGGTCCACCACCAGATCGACCGTGGCCGCCGACAGGTCGAGCGTGTCCCGCCCCGCACCGCCGTCGACCGTGTCCTCCGCGCTGTCGAAGGCGAGGATGATCACGTCGTCGCCCGCCTCGCCTGACACGAGGTCACGCCCGGCCCCGTCCGAGAGGATGTCCGCACCCTCGCCGCCCTGCAGCCGATCATCACCCGCATCCCCGACGAGCACGTCGGCACCGGTGCCGCCGGACAGGTCGTCGGCGCCGGCCGCTCCGTAGAGGCTATCGTTGCCCTCGCCTCCAAGGAGGAGATCGTCGCCGTCGCCCCCATCCAGGATGTCGCGCCCCTCGCCGCCATCGAGCAGGTCATCGCCCGCCTCGCCGAACAGAAGGTCGTCGCCCGCCTCCCCGAACAGGCGGTCGTGACCCGCCCCGCCCGAGACCCGATCCGCGCCCGCCCCGGCGAACACGACGTCGTCGCCCGGCCCGCCCAGGACCGTGTCGGCGCCGTCGCCCGCGATGACGTGGTCGTTGCCGCTGCCGGCATCGACGAGGTCGTCGCCACCGCGGGCATCGACATTGTCGTCGCCCGCGCCGGCCGCGATGTCGTCCGCGCAGGGTGTGCCGAGAATGAGGTCGTCCCCGTCCGTGCCGCCGATCAAGGCCCGTTCGAGGACGGTCAGATGAGCCGTGCGGGCGACCGAGAACTCGCCGTCCGTCACCGCGTAGGTGATCGTGACCGGACCGAGCGCGTCGGCGTCGAACACCCAACCCGAGCCGTCCGCCGTCACGGTGCCGGAGGAGACCCGGACGTCGCGCACGCTGAGTGCGTCTCCGTCCGGATCGCTGGCGCCGCGCAGGAGATCGCTCAGGGCGATGGTGAGGAGTGCGCAGCCCGCGATATCCCCGAGCTGGACCGGGCCGTTCACCACGGGCGCGCGGTTGCGTTGCCCCGCTGGCCCGTCGTCCCGGCCGCGCGGCGGCGTCGCTGGATCGACGGGACGTGGATCGCCGCCCGGCGTGGAGCCGGGAGGGATCCGGACGCCGCCGTCCGACGGCCCAGGATCCTTTGGGTTCGATCCGCCTTGCCCTGTCGAGCCTTGCCCTGTCGAGCCTTGCCCTGTCGAGCCTTGCCCGACCGAGCCTTGATCCGGCCTGTCGGCCTTCTCCTCTCCCAGCGGTCGGGGGGCCGGCTGTGCCTCGTTGCCGGGCTCCTGCGCATCCGGTTCCGGGTGCGATGCGTCCCGTGGCCGGCCGCCGCCGCTCGCCTGCCCACCTCCGCGCCCGCCCGATCCGGCTGCGAGGGAGCCGCCGTTGTCGTTGATCGGCTGGGGGATGACCGGAGAGGCCTTGAAGTCGCCGAGGTCCGGATGCGCGTCGGGCCTTGCGAAGCGCAGCCCGCGCGCGAGCAGTTCGTGCCCATCGTCGAACAGGGACATGCCGGATTGCAGAACCGGGGATGGCGGTTCGGCCAGTGGCTTCGGTGCCTCGGCGGCCTTTGCAGGGGTGGGCGCGGCGAGCTCCTCGGAATGGACGAGGCGCAGGGCGTCGGCGCGTGCCGCCACGATCTCCGGGTCCACTTCCTCTGCCAGGGTTGCGCGGGGCAGAAGCAGGGATTTGAGGTAGGCGGCGACGGACGCGACCGCCACCGCGGCGAAGTAGGGGACGCCGGATCGCCGGTCGGCGCTGCGCGAGACGTAGCGCTCGGCACCCTCGGGCGCGTCCCGCCCGGGCTTTGTGCCCTTGATCTCGATCGTCATGCGGGCACCCGCTCCGGCATGGAGCGCTCCCTGTTGTCCTGGGCGCTGTCGGGCTTGGCCGCACCGTCGCGGGCGGCCTTGCCGAGGATCGCCTCCTTCGGGCCGAATGCCGTGAGCTTGCCGTCCTGGATCACGGCGATCAGATCCACGGCCGCCAGCACGCTCGGGCGGTGGGCGATCACGATCGCGAGGCCGCCGCGGGCACGCACGCCCTGGATCGCCGCGGCGAGCGCAGCCTCGCCCTCGGCATCGAGATTCGCGTTCGGCTCGTCGAGGACGACGAGGAAGGGATTGCCGTAGAGCGCGCGGGCGAGAGCGATCCGCTGCCGCTGCCCGCCCGAGAGCGCCGTCCCGAGCGGCCCGAGTTCGGTCTTGTAGCCGTCGGGCATGCGCAGGATCATCTCGTGCACGCCGGCCGCCTGCGCGGCCGCCACGACCAGCGCCGGATCGCTGTCCTCGGCCAGGCGCGAGATGTTCTCCTCGACCGTCGCGTCGAGGAGGCAGACCTCCTGAGGCAGGTAGCCGATCATCCCACCCAGGCTCGCCTCGTCCCATTGCGGCAGGTCGGCCTCGTCGAGCCGCACGCTGCCGCGCAGCAGCGGCCAGATGCCAGTCAGCGCGCGGCCGAGGGTGGTCTTGCCGCCACCGCTCGGTCCGATGACGCCGAGCGCCTGCCCGGCCTTGAGCTCGAACCCCACATCCGAGAGGAGCACGCGACCCGAGCCGGGGGCCGCGACCGTGATGTGGCCGACCCTGAGTGACCGGTGCGCCGGCGGCAGCGTCATCGGCGGCTCGGCGGCGGCCAGGGCGATCACGGTCTCCTTCAAGCGCCGGAAGGCGGTCCGCGCGGCCAGGATCACCTTCCAGTTGCCGATCGCCTGGTCGATGGGCGCCATGGCGCGGGCGGAGGTGATCGAGGCCGCGATGATCGCCCCGGCGGAGAGTTCGCCGCCGATGACGAGGTAGGCGCCGAGCCCGAGCACGGCCGATTGCAGGATCATGCGCAGGACGCGCGCGATCGCCCCGAACGTGCCGCTGATGTCGGTGGTGCGGGTCTGCAGGTCGAGGTGTTCGTCGTTGGCGCGGCGGTAGCGGTCCACGGCCCGGTCGGCGAAGCCCATCGCCTTGAGCACGTCGGCGCTGCGCGCGTTCGAGTCCGCGATGGCGTTGCGGGCCACCACGGCCTGCTGCGTCGCGCCGGTCCAACGCCGGGTCAGGAGTTCGGCGAGGATGGTCAGCAGCGCGAGGACGACCGCCCCCGCGACGGTGAGCGCGCCGAGATAGGGGTGCAGCATGTAGACGAAGACGAGGAAGACCGGCACCCACGGCAGGTCGAACAGGGCGACGAGACCGGGGCTCCCGAGGAAGCCCCGCACCGTGTCGACGTCGCGGCCGCGCTCCATCGCCTCCGCGGTCGAGAAGCCGAAGCGCGGCATGTCGATCCCGACCCGCTGCGCCAGCGGAGCGACCCGGCGGTCGAACTGCGCCCCGAGGCGAACCAGGATCTGCGAGCGGAGAACGTCGAACAGGCCCTGCGCCAGGTAGAGGCCGACGGCGAGGATCGACAGCCCGACGAGCGTCGGCAGGCTCCCGCTCGGCAGGGCGCGGTCGTAGACCTGCAGCATGTAGAACGAGCCGGTCAACGCCAGGATGTTGATGATGCCGGACATCCCGAACAGGAAGACGAAGGGCCCCCGAACGCTTTGGGTGAGCTGCTCGGCGCATCGCTGCTGAGCGAGCTTTTTCTGATCTCTGGAACGCATGGCAGGCTCTCCCCCTCGTCAGGCAAGTGGGCCGGGCCCCTGGCCGGGGCCCGACCAGGATCAGAGCGTGAAGTCGGCGGCCGTGGGCGCCGTATTGCCCTTGATGGCGAGCTTGAATTCCGGGGAGGCGTCGCCGGCCGTGTTCCCCTGGACGACGACGTAATCCCCGTCGTCGCGCATCTCCTGCGTCACCAGGAGCTGTCCGACCCCCGTGAAGGCCGCGCCGGTCGCGAGGGTGAAGGCTTGGTTCCCGGCCTGCCCGGCATCGGCGTCGATCGCGCTGAGGTCGATCTTGTCGCCCGGCCGGAAGCCCTCGATGGTGTCGCCGTTCGCCGCGGCGGCCGAGCCGAAGCGGTAGGTGTCGCTGCCCTCGCCGCCATCCATCACGTTCGCGGCGTCGCTCGCCGTGATGTCGTCGTTGCCGGACCCCGTGACGACGTTCTCGACGCCCCAGAGCACGTCGCGACCCGACTGGGTGCTGGTCGCACTGCCGCGCCCAGCCAGACCCGTCCCGAGGTTGACCGCGATGTTGGCGGTGATGGCCGACATGTCGAGCGTGTCGCTTCCCAGCCCGCCCCCCATCTCGTCGCCCCAGTAGGTGTCGTCGCCGTCACCGGTCTCGGCCACGAACAGGTCGTCGCCCTCGCCGCCGGTGACCGTGTCCCGGCCGGCGCCGGCGGTCACGAGGTCGTTGCCGGCTCCGGCGAGGATGCGGTCGTTGCCGCCGTCGCCGTACACCATGTCGGCGCCGCCGCCGCTGAGGACATCGTCGTCGCCGTCCCCGGCGAACACCACGTCCCTGCCCTCGCCGGCATCGACGAAGTCGTTGCCCGCGCCGGCCCGGACCACGTCGGCACCGCCGCCGGCGAGGATGTTGTCGTCGCCGTCCAGGCCGAGGATGGTATCCGCCCCCGCCGTGCCGTTGAGGACGTCTCCGTTCGCGCCGCCGGCGATCACGCCGGGCACGTGGTTGACGGGCGGATTGGTGCCGGGACCGGTCCCGGGCCCGTCCTCGCCGTCCTCGCCGCCGTCACCCCCGCCGACCGGGTCGGTCGTCCCATCTCCGTCTCCTTGCCCGTCGTCCTCGTCGTCGCCGGGATCGTCCCCGCCGCCGACAGGGTCGGTCACGCCGTCGTCCTCGTCCTCGTCCTCGTCCTCACCGGCATCGCCGCCACCGCCGACCGGATCGGTCGGGCCGTCCTCGTCCTCGTCGGGATCGCCACCCACGGGATCGGTGTCGCCGTCGTCATCGTCATCACCGGGCTCCGTCCCCGGTCCGTCCTCATCGGACAGCTCGAAGATGTGTTCCGGCAGGACCGTCAGGCCGGTGTTCCGGGCGACGATGTCCGAGAAGCCCTGGCCGTCGACGACGTTCTCGTAGAAGTCGAAGTTGTCGAAGCGCTCGAGGTAATAGAAGCGGTCGCCGTCCTGCAGCCGGTCGAACTGCTCGTGCAGCACGACCCAGAAGGTCTGGCCGACGACGCCGTTGTTGATGTGCTTCTCGGCAAGCCCGCCGACCCAGAGATCGAGCCGGTCGATCCCCTTCACGACACCGGTCCCGTCGGCCTGCATGGCGATGGCGATGTCGCCGTTGATCGCCCGGAAGGCCGCGATGTCCGCGGCGGCGAGGACGAGGTCCGGATAGGCTTGCCGGAACTGCGCGATCACCGCGTCGCTGAGGCTGTTGCGCGCCTGGAAGTCCTCCCAGGAGGCGTAGGGCGAGAGGTCGCCGCCGGCGAAGCCCACCGCGTCCCGGATGTAGGGATTGGTGGAGGCCGCCAGATCGGCCCGGACCTGGTTGAGGGTGCCGAGGCCCACGTCCCAGCCGCGGGCCACGTTGAAGGCGAACAGGTCGGCCCGAATGCGCACGAGGTCGTTGCGGACCGCGTCGACGATGTTGAAGTCGACGTCCTCGGCCGCCTGCTCGATGGTGCCGCCGATAATGCCGCCGACGCCGTACTGGGCGTAGCCGGGCTGCGGCACGTAGCCGGGAGGCAGCGGCGCGGTGAACACCGAGGGATCGTTGCTCGGGTTGAGGAAGGCGTCGAACAGGCTGACCGGAACGGTCTCGCCGTCGGCGCCCTTCACGTTCAGCGTCTGCCCGATCAGGGAGTGGCCGAACCGGAACACCGCCGCCGCGAACTCGTGGCTGATCGCGACATCCACGCTCGGATCATAGGTCTCGAACCCGTGCGTGCCGTCCGAGCGCAGACCGCCGATCAGCGTCTCCAAGTACTCGTCGAAGACGACACGCTGATACTCCGCCTCGTTGACCATCTTGGCGGCCTGGAACACCTGCTCGGGCGTGCCCTCGAAGCCGGATTCGAGGAGCTTCTCGACGTGGTAGTTGTGGTTGCGCGCCCAGACCGTGTGGATCGAGGTGAGGGCGAAGTTCTCGTTGGCCCGCCCGTCGCCGGCCACGAAGTGGTCGAGGACGCTGATGAAGGGGTTGGTGTCTAGCAGCAGCGGATGGCCCGAGCCCATGAAGTTTCCGACGAGCTTCGTGAGCACCTGCGGGTCGAAGGCGCCGGTCTCCGTGTTGAACAGGGTGCCGGTCACCCCCTCGGACAGGGCGAAGTTCGTGTAATAGGTCCGGAAGCTGATCGGCCCGTCCGGTCCGGCGAAGATGGTGTCGGCCTGCCAGTGGTGGTTGACCAACTCGCGCAGCGTCGGCAGCAGGTTGAAGGCGGGGTTGGACGGGTCCGGTGCCCCCGCCAGGAGCCGCATGCCGACGCCCTGCGCCCCGTCGCTCTCTCTCAGGAACTGGCCGACCAGCGCGTTGGAGCCGTAGGCTTGGTTCTGGTCGATGTAGGGGGAGGTCTGGTTCTTGTGCTGCGGCACGCCGTTCGCATCGACGGCCATGACGGTGCCGCGGGTAAGGTCGGCCGGGTTGTTGGAGCCCGGTGCCCCGCCGCCGGGCGCACCGATCACGATCGAGCCGTTGCCACCCTTGGGCAGGAAGTCGAGCCCGTGGTCGATGTACTGGCCCATCGCCATGAAGAAGATGTTGGCGTCGTTTCCGGCCTTGGGCAGGCCGGCCTCCTGCGTACCGAGGATGTTGCTGATGGTGCGCGCGTCGAGGCCGTCGAAGATCGGGTTGATGGCCCTGTTGCCGTTGGCGTCGGCCTCGCCGTAGCGGGCCTGGGTCAGGCGGATGAAGGCTTGGTCGGCGCTGCCCCAGGTCGGGTGGTCGAGGTTGTTGCCGTGGCCGCTGAGCTCGCGGTAGCCCGTCGGCACGTCGTCGTCGCCCGCATTGTCAGGGCGCTGGCCGCGCACCAGCGCCTCCAGCCCGTCGATGTCGGCTGCCGTGTAGGCGAAGGCGCCGGTGACGCCCTCGCCGTGCCCTCCGTCGGCGCCTGCATCCACCGTGATCCGCGGCATGCCGCCCGCGGCCGAGAAGGTGATGGTATGCGACCCGTTGGAGAGGGTCGTCATGCCGTTCGCGCCTGCGGCGGCGACGTAGTCCGCCCGGTTCGAGCCGGCCGGCAGTTCGATCACGTCCTGCGGCCGCAGGGTGCCGACGATGGTGTCGTGCCCCCCGTTCGAGCGGAAGACGATGCGGTGGGCCGAGGTGAGTGCGGCCATGTCCACGGTGTCGTCGCCCGATGAGCCGTCGATGGTGATGGTGTTGAAGTTGAGGCTGGTGCCGGTGAAGCTGCCGATCACCTGGATCGTGTCGCCGCCATTGGCACCGCCGTTCTGGCCGCCGGGCGACGTCACTTGGAGCGTGTTGACGCGGATCTCCTCGACGTTGTCGAGTTCGGCGACGATCGCGGCGGCACCCGTGCCGTTGCGGGTGATCACGATCTCGGTCGAAGCGGCGAGCTGCGCCTCCGTATTGCCCGCGACCTGAAGCCAAGCCGACCGGCTGTAGATGCGGAAGGTCTCAGGCCCCGCGGCGCCGTTCAACTGGTAGGTATCGGTACCGGCCCCGCCATCGACGCGGTCGCGCCCGTCGGTGCTGACTTGAATGAACGTGTCATTGCCGCCGCGGCCGTTCAGGATGTCGTTGCCGGCGCCACCGTTCATCGTGTCGTTCGGCTGGATCCCGAAGAGGGCGGTGTCGGCACCGTTGGCGATGTCGTCACCGGCCGTCCCGTTGAAGGTCCTGTTGAGCGCCGTGCCAGTGAAGCTGTCACCGACGATGCCGGTGGGTGCCGAGAACAGCTCTTCCGGATTTCCCGCGCCGTCGGTGAAGCTCACCCGCAGCCTCAACACGTCCCCGACCTGGGCCTGGCCGGGCGTGTAGTTGAGCGTGCCGGCGGCGTTGCCTGCGATATCCGTCCAGGTCTGACCGTTATTGCCCGATTGCTGCCAGCGCAGCGAGAAGGCCCCAAGGCCATCGGCGTCCTGGATCGCGGCGACCAGCGCGCCGAGCGGCTGGCCCTCCGTCGGCGTCGGGTCCGTGACGACAGGCGCCCCGGTCGCGACGGTGTTCACGGCGACCTGCTCGACGTTCTTGAGCTCGGCGATGACGATCCCGTTGCGCACGACCACGGTCTGCGTGTCGTCACGGAACGACAGGTTCGCGAACTGCGCCCGGGCCTGGGCCAGCGTGAGCTGCTGGACGGGACCGGTCCCGTTCATGATCCGGAAGCTGTCCGTGCCGGCGCCGCCATCGACGAAGTCGCGGCCGTCGCCGGTCCGCCACAGGACGTTGTCGTTGCCGGCTCCCGCGAAGACGAGGTCGTTGCCCGCGCCGCCGTTGAGCGTGTTGTTACCGGCCGTCCCGACCACGATGTCGACGGCCGCCGTGCCGTTGGCGACCAGTGCGTAGGGCGTGAGGTCGTTGCCCATCTGGATCTGCTCGATCGTGGTGAGCGTATCGACGCCGTCGCCCTCCGCTCCGAGGTTGTCGCTGACGACGACCTCGCCCTGCGCGTTCCGCTCGAAGCTGTAGGCCGCAATCGGTCCCGAGTAGATGGCGGTGTCGGTGCCGGCGCCGCCGATCAGGGTATCGTTGCCGTGCCCACCGGAGAGCTGGTCGTCGTCGTTGCCGCCGTCGAGTGTGTTGTTGCCGGTCCGGCCGATCAGGGTGTCGGCGCCGTCGTTGCCGAGGAGGAAGTCGTCGCCCTCGCCGCCGTCAACGCGGTCGTCGCCGCTGCCGGCGTAGATGGCATCGTTGCCGACGTCACCCTCGATGTCGTCGTCGCCGTCGCGGCCCAGGATGACGTTCGGGGCCGCGGAGCCGGCGATGTCCTCGGCCGCCGCATTGCCGACGAAGGCGGTTTGCACGGAGGCCGTCTGCTGCGCGCCGGTGCTGCCGGCGACCGTGCTGGTCCAGTTCGCGACCACCCGGATCTCGATGCCCGTCGCGCCGGTCGGCGTGAAGCGCGTGCCGCCATTCGTGAGCTGGCCGTCCGCGCCCGTCACGTTGCGCCACTGTCCGTTGTCGCCGAGCACCTGCCATTGCAGGCTTACGGGGCGGGTGATCGGGTCAACCCGGTTCACCAGCGTCGCGACGAGCGTCGAGGAATCGTCGCCGTCCAAGTCGAGCGGCGTAATGGTGAGGCTGTCGAAGGGCTGGTTGAGGACGAGCGCGGCATCCACCGTGCCGTCGGAGAAGCGCAGCCTCTCGATGTTGCGCAGCGTATCGGTGCCGTCATCGACGGCCGGATTGCTCAGCGTGGTGTGAGCGACCGTGAGCGTGCCGTTCGCCGCGCGGGTGATCGTGTAGTTGGCCCGGATGTCGTTGAACACGGCGGTGTCCACGTCCGCCGCCGTCGCTCCGGTGGTAACCACCTCGCGGACGATTGCGAGCTGGGTCGGGCTGATCACCCGGTCGATCATCAGCTCGAAGAGCGACTTTCCGGCCCAGCCGCGCGCCTGATTGGCGGCGCTGTCGTCGAAGACGTGCTTCAGGCTGTCGGCCGTCGCCATCTCCTGGCCAGCATCCGCAGGATTGCGGATGCTGATGCGCACGTTCAGCCAGCGGTCGCCGTCGAGGATGTCGTTGCCACCGTTGCCCTGGAGCGTATCGCTGCCCGCGCCGCCCAGCAGGATGTTGCCGGCCTCGAAGAACTGCTGCCCGGAAGCAAGCGACACGATCTGGTCGAGGCCCGCGATCCGAGCGATGCCGGCCGCGTCGAGCCCGTCGTTGAAGAACACGCCCTCGTTTGCCGCCGTGATCGGCGCGCCGGCAGGCGCCTCGGCATCCGCGTTGGCGGCCGCGGTCCGGTCGTCGCCGATGAGCGTGTCGTTCAGCCGCCAGCCGGAGAGACCCTCCGTCTTGTCGAAGCGGTTGCGCAGGATGTCGGCTTCTTCGGTGGTGAAGATCGGGATGCGCATGTCGGCATTGGCCGCGATCTGGTTGCCCTTGTAGATCGCCCAATCGAAGCCGAACATGCCCTCGTTGCGCATCACGCTCTCGCCCTGGACCATGATGTCGTCGCCGGACTCGCCGTCGAAATCATGCTCGTCGCCCCCGGCGAACATGACGTCATGGCCCTTGATGGCCGAGTTGAAGAACAGCTCCGAGTTGTCGCCCGCCGTGGTGTCGAAGCCGCCGCCGCCCTCGATCCAGTCGTCGCCCTCGTTGCCCATCAGGAAGTCGGCGTCATCGCCGCCGAGCACGAAGTCGTCACCCTCGCCGGCGAAGACTTCGGTCGCATCGACGCCGACGAAGATCGCGTCCTTGCCGCGCCCGCCCATCAGGATGTCGATGCCGTTGGAGTTGGCGATGACGTCGTTGCCGTCCTCGCCCTTGAGGAAGTCGCCGGTATCGCCGGAATCGGTGATGATGTCGTCGCCCGCCCCGCCGTTCACGAGATCGACGCCCGCGCCCGCCTCGATCCGGTCGTCGCCCGCATCGCCCCAGATCCCGTCATCGCCGAAATCGGTGATGATGGTATCGTTGCCGTCGGTGCCACCCACCAGCACATGCTCGCCGCCGGTGAAGCGAAGATAGTGCCCGGTGGCGAACGGCTGATTGAGCGCGGCCGGATCGACGACGGTTGCGTCGAGGTCGGCGGCCGGGCTGGCGATGGACTGCCCGGTGCGCAGGACGTTGCCGGCGCCATCGCGCAGGAACGGGTCGGCGGCCGGGTCGTAGCTGGGCGTCTGCGCTGGGGTCAGATCGGACCGGTAGGCCGGCGCCGTCCGCACGAGTTCGATGTCGTCCACGAGGATCTGCGCATCGCCGCTGCCGGTGTTGCGGATCTCCAGGCGAAGCTGAAGGCCCGCAAGCGCCGACGGGACAACACCCGTTGCGAGGGTGAAGGTGCCCCACTGCCCGTCGGCCGGCTCCGTCAGGGTCAGCGTCCCGAGGGTCACCGGGTTTGCCCCGCCGACCGCCACGAGGCGCGCCTCGGCGCCCGGCCAGGTGAAATCGGTGCGGTCCCCGACCTTGAAGCTGTAGGTGTAGCCGACGCCGGCCTGGAGGGTCGTCCCGCCCTCCTGCGAGAGCGTGGCGCCGCCGCGCAGCCACACGACGTTGGCGCCGTCGCGGCCGGCGGGGTCGACGACCGCGTCGGCCGGCGCGAAGAGGCCGCCGACGCCCCCGGCGATGGTCCAGCCGGCCGGGTTCGTCGTGGTGTAGTTGCCGTTGCCGTCGAGGATCACGCCCTCCTGGCCGGCGACCAGCGCCAAGCCCTCGAAGCTGCCGTTGGCGAGCGCCACCGCCTCGGGGACGGACGAGCCGGGAGCGAAGCCGAGGCGCCCATCGGCACCGATCCGGAGCACCGGTGCGTCCAGCATGTCCGCCTGGGTCAGCGCGATGCCGAGCTTGGCTGCATTCGCCTTGAGATCGGCCCAGGTGACGGGGCTGCCGGCGCCGCCGACCCCATCCTCGCTGCCGTCCACGAGCGCGCCTGTGGGGCTCCCGTCCGCACCGTAGCGCCGGACCAGAGCGTTGACCGAGGCGTGGAAGCCGCTCGCGCCCTCGTCGGCCGCGGTGCCGGGATCGTCGCGCACGACCTTGCCGAGGCCCATCGCCTCCAGCACGGGGTCGTTTCCGGTCGGGTCGCGGCCGGGGGCGGCGCCGTTCTGGTCGAGCTGGTTGGCGGCGTTCACCTCCAGCTCGAAGTCGTAATCGGCGAAGGCATCGACGCCGATATGGCGGGGCACGATGTCGTCCGCCGTGCCGCGGATGCCGTCAGGCCCCGGCAGCGACAGGCTCGAATTGGCGAGCATGATCTTCGAGAAGGAGTTCTGCTCCAACTCGTTGAGGAAGTTCTGCCCCTGGACGCGGCTGAGATAGTAGAACCTGTCGGCATCCTGCAGGTTCTCCATCTGGGCTTCGAAGATGGCGTTGAAGGTCGAGCCCAGCATGCCGCCGAACGGCATCTGCTTCTCGGCCAGGCCGCCGATCCAGAGATCGACCGCACCGAAGCCCGTTTCCCGCCCGGCCCAGCTCCCGCGCGAATTGAGGTAGTCGAGGCGGTCTGTCGGCGCGCCCTCGCCGCCGAAGACCAGGGCCATGGCCGCGTCGCGCTTGGCCGCGAGCGTCGTCGCGGCGACAACGGTGCCGTGGGTCCCGTAGGCGGCGATGAAGTTCACCACCGAGAGCGGGTTCTTCAGGTTGGCCGCCATCTCCACCCAGCTCGTGTAGGGGGTGAGGAAGGTCGAGCCTGTCGCGGCGTAGAGTTGGGCCCGCGCCTCGTTGAGCGTCGGCGTGCCCGTATCCCGGCCGCGGGCGATGTTGATGGCGGCGAGATCGAGCGGCAGGCCGAGCAGGTTGTTGCGCAGGGCGCCGACGACGAACTCGTCGATTTCGCTGCCGCGTTCGATGGTCATGCCGCGCATGATCGCGGCCGCGCTCTCGTCGTGGGACAGGCCGCCGTCGTTGTCGAACGCCAACGGATTGAGGAAGGCGTCGATCAGGCCGAGGTCGGCATCGAGCGCCTGCCCGTCCGGCCCGAGCCGCGGCATGTTCTCGGTCAGCATCGAGTGGCCGAAGCGGTAGACCGTATTGGCGAACTCGGCGAAGATCGACGGGTCGATCTCGGTCACCGGATTGAACACGAAAGGATCGACCAGCGGTTGGATCTTGCGGGCGAATTCCTCGAAGACGAGGTGCTGGTACTGCATCTCGGTGGCGAAGCGCGCCGCCTGGAACAGCCGCTCACCGTCCCAGGACAGCGTATTGGCGTAGGCGAGCTGACCCAGCGCCGTCATCTGCGCGAAGTTGCCCGGCAGGGCCGCGATGTCGGTCGCCAGCCAATCGTTGATGAAGGCGAGATCGCCCGACTGCAGGATCGTGAGCTTATGGGCGTCGATCTGCCGGTTGTGCTCGGAATGGAAGATGTGGTGGACCGCGGTGAGGCCGATATTCTCGTTGCCGCGCCCGTCGCCGGTGACGAAGTGCCGGTCGAGAAGCTCGTTGTCGTATTCGAGATTGCGGCCGGTCTGCGGGTTCATCTGAACCGCATTGCCCGTGAGCGCGTCGGCATCGGGCCGGAGCACGCCGTTCACGGCGACCGGCACCGCGTTGTGGGCGATGTCGTCGAGGAACGCGTTGAAGGTGCGGGCCGCTGCGACCGTCTCACCGGCCTCAATGACGTTCTGCGTACCGTTGGGACCCACCAGAACGGTGCCGACGGGAAGCTGGATCGCCGAGAGCTTCAGCGGCTCGGCAAGGCTGCCGCTGGCATAGACGGCCAGCCCCCCAGGCCCCACCCCGACCATCACCTGCGGCAAGCCGTTGGCACTGCGGACGAACTCGCCGTAGGCATCCACCAGCAATTGCGGGACGGCCGAGACGTCGGCGTCCGTCACTTCGATGCCGAGGATCGTCCGCGCCTGGAACTTGACGTCCGCCCAGGTGGCAAGGCCTCCGTCCGCGCCGCCGAGCAGGCGCCCGGTCGCGATGGGCCGCCCATCCACGAGTGCGTATTCGCGCAGGAACACTTGGTGGGACGCGTTCGAGGTGTAGGTCTGGTTCTGGTCGACGAAGGGGGTCGTGACATTGCGCTGCGAACCCTCGACCTGCGCGGCGCGCGTCAGCGTCATGAAGCGCAGATGCGGCGCGAGGTCGTCGGCGGTGCCGGCGAGGCCGTCCTGTCCGAGCACGAGCGGGTCGTCGGCGGCGAGCGGGACGTAGACGGTGCCGTTCCCGCCTTTGGAGATCAGATCGAGGCCGTGGTCGAAGAACTGGCCGAAGAAGGTCATCCAGGCATTGAACGGCTTCGACAGCCCCTCGTCGGGCGAGACGTTGAGAACATCGATGGAGCCGTTGGTGACGGTGACGCCGGTCTGCTCCAGCAGCGCATCGAGGTTCGATTGCAGGACCGCGTGATCGCCGGCCGGGTTCGCGGCCTGGGCGGCCTTCAGGGCCTCGTGCGCTGCCGTGATGGCGCGCTGATCGGCGATGACGTTCTCCGAACCGGCGATCCGGAGCGCCGCGGCGATGGCGGCCGGGTTGTCGAGCGTGGCATCGACCACGAGGTTCGAGATGATCCGCGGGTCGGCATCGGCGACCGAACCGGGCAGCCCGTAATTGGTGTTCGTGATGACCGGAGCGCCCGGTCCGAGCGCCATCGTGTCCCCGTCCGCGTCGTTGAGGTAGGTCGGCTCGAAGAGTTGCGGCATCGGCTGGCCGGACGAGCCCCAGGTCTCGCGGCCGGGCACGAGGTTGTTGTAGGTGCCGTCGACCGTGCGCAGCCCGTAGGGCACGTGGGGATCCGCAATCGCCTTCGGCGCCGCGGTATCGCCGAGCCAGTTGCCGGTGGCGTCGTAGAGCCCGCGATCCGTGAGAAGCGTGCCGGCGGCATCGAGGCGCAGTTCCGTGAGCTTGATGCCGCTCGCATGCGCTTCGGCGATCTTGATCTGCTTCAGGATGAAGGTCAGATCTTGAAGATTGAGCTTAACGGCCATGGCCACCTCCCAAATACGGACACAGGCGAGCATCAGCCGGCCTGGTGATGGACGGAGCGCCCCTTGTTCCCGGGGAGGTCTCCAAACTGGCCACAGCATTCCATCAGCCGCGCAAATTGGCTGGAGTTAAAAAATACTTAAAGAAAAGGAAAAACCCTCACGCGGGGATTTTCCTTGCATATTCAGGCGGCGCAGATCGCGATTTATTCTATTTGCTGTGAAACATCCGAGTTATAAATCCCTTATGCTTTGGCGTTACTGCGTTTATTTTGTTGCATAAAACTTTTATATTCCTTTTATAACACATATTAATCAATTAAAGCAAAATTACTGATAGCGAAGATTGCGCCGTGGACTTGCCTGGCTCGGGTAATACTATCGGAGCGCTCCGGAATGGCCGCTTGAGCGACTTTAGAACATCGTGCACGAAGGACTCCGGTTGCAGGAGCGCACCGCCTTGCTACAGGCCGAAGACGGCGGGCTAGAGCCCTACAACCCGGACTTCAATCCGATCGAGCAGGTCTTCGCCAAGTTGAAGGGCCTGCTCCGGACCGCGGCGGCCCGCACGGTCCCAGACCTGGGGCACACCATCCCGCAAGCCTTCGCTCGCGTCACGGCCGACGAATGCCGCAACGGCCTCGCCGCAGCCGGTTACAATACCGACTTGGCTATCGCTACGTGAGCGGGAACGGCTCTCGGTGACGTCTCAAGGCCGCGCAGCGTCCCGCATGATGGCTTGGGAGCGTAACCGGCCGCCTCGTTTGCGCGAAGGAACGGGCCTTTCGCGGGGGGCGTCGCAGATCCGGACTTCTGGCGGCCTCAAGCCCACTCAGCCTGTGCACCATTATGTACCCGACGTTCGCCAAGAGCCTCGATTCGTCGGGCCCGAAAAGTCGCAATACCTTGTCGAAGCTAATGAATTTGGTGGAGCGGGCGATCGGGATCGAACCGACGACATTCAGCTTGGGAAGCTGACGTTCTACCACTGAACTACGCCCGCATCCGGCCGCTCGCGGAGCGGTGAGGCGCTCTTGAGCCGGAGGGTGATTCCGAGCGCGAGGCTTCGGAAGCACTCCATTTTCATAAGCGATGGCGGACGCCTGTCCACCCCTAAAATGCGTCGGCGCCGCGCCGCTGTGTCCGGTTGCCGACGCTGCGTCCGGCGATCAGCCAGTAGACCAGACCCGAGACGGCGCCCGTCACGAGGAGGATTGCGGCCAGCCGCGCTTCCGCGGCCGACGCCACCGACCCGGCGGCCGGCGGCGGGCCGCCGCGGGCGAGCCAGGGCAGAAGCGCTGTGAAGCCGGCCGCCGCACCGCCGTACCAGAACGGGGAGCGCAGCCCGAGCGTCTCGCCGACGAGCGCGGCCAGCGTCGGCGGCAGGATCAGCAGGAGGCTGAGCGCCTGGGCGAAGAGGATTACGGCCATCACCGCCATGTCCGGCGGAACACCTTGGGCGAGATCCGACAGGCCGGCGAAAAGGCCGACGAGGCCGATTTCGCCCAACGCTTCACGGAAGCTTGGGTCGAGAAGCACCCCGGCGCCGAATGTCAGGGCGCCGGCCGGGATGGCCACGATCAGGGCGAAGGCGGCCAGAAGGAGGCGTCCGAGCCACGTCATTGGCCATCGGGTCTCCCTGTTGCTCCGTCGGAGCGACGGCGGCTGGGCGATCGATAGGCCGACGGGGCCGGATCGAGCAACCGACCTCAGGCCGCCCTGTCCTCAGCGCGTTCGGCTCCTCGCGGAGGATCGGCGACGCACGATACCGGCATCTGGCCGAAGGGATCGACCGGATGCCGCAGGATCGCTCAGCAGTCGAGCGTGGTGTCGCGCTCCCACTGGGTGAGGTGGCGGCAGTAATCGTCCCACTCCTGGCGCTTGAGCTTGAGGTAGCTCGGCACGAAGGCGCCGAGCGCCTCGTTGAGGACGGGGCTCGCTTCGAGGGCGCGGAGCGCATCGAGCAGGTTGAGCGGCAGGCGCTTGACGCCCTCCACCGTGTGCCCGTCGGTGTACATGTTGATGTCGAGGCGCTGGCCCGGATCGCGCCGCTGCCGGATGCCGTCGAGGCCGGCGGCGAGGAGGCCCGCCTGGAGCAGGTAGGGGTTGGCCGCCCCATCCGCGAGGCGAAACTCGAAGCGCCCGCCGTCCGGAATGCGGATCATGTGGGTGCGGTTGTTGCCCGTGTAGGTCACGGTGTTGGGCGCCCAGGTCGCACCGGAGGTGGTGCGCGGCGCATTGATACGCTTGTAGGAGTTCACGCACGGATTGGTCAGCGCGGCCAGCGCATCCGCCGAGTGAATCAGGCCGCCGATGAAGTGATAGCCCAGCTGCGACAGGCCGATCTCGTCCGAGCGGTCGGCGAACACGTTCTGGCCGTCGCGCCAGAGCGAGACGTGGGCGTGGCAGCCCGAGCCCGTGAGATCCATGAAGGGCTTGGGCATGAAGGTCGCGCGGAAGCCGTGCTTCTCGGCGATCGAGCGGGTCATGTACTTGAAGAAGGCGTGCCGGTCGGCGGTGATCAGCGCGTCGTCGTAGTCCCAGTTCATCTCGAACTGGCCGTTCGCGTCCTCGTGGTCGTTCTGGTAGGGCTTCCAGCCGAGGCTGAGCATCGCGTCGCAGATCTCGGTGATCACCTCGTAGCGGCGCATCAGGGCGGATTGGTCGTAGCAGGGCTTGGTCTGCTTGTCGGCGGTGTCGGCGGGCTCCGAGCCGCAGGGCGTGATCAGGAAGAACTCGCACTCGACGCCGCTCTTCATCTGCAGCCCTTCCTCGGCCGCTTCCTTGATCAGGCGCTTGAGGATGTTGCGCGGGCCCTGCTCCACCGCCTTGCCGTTCATCACGAGGTCGGCGGGCAGCCAGCCGACCTCCGGCTTCCAGGGAAGCTGAATCAGCCCGTCCGCGTCGGGCATGGCCAGAAGGTCGGCGTCGGCGGGGCTCATGTCGAGCCAGGTGGCGAAGCCGGCAAAGCCCGCGCCGTTGCGGCAGGTGCTGCCGATGGCGGCGGCCGGCACCAGCTTGGCGCGCTGGGTGCCGAACAGATCGGTGTAGGACACGAGGAAATACTTGATGCCGCGCTCCCGGGCGGCGGTCTCAAGATCATGCGCCATTGCAAGGATCCTTCCGGCTTGGTGGTGCGGCCCCATCGCCACAAAAGAAAAAGGGCCGCCCTCGAAGCGTCAGGAGCGGCCCTTGCAGGTCAGATGCCGGTCTTGCCGGGGATCCAGCCCGTGCCGGCGAGCGGCACCTGGGCCATCGCCGCGGCCTCGATGGTGAGCGCCACGAGATCCTCGGGTTCGAGGTTGTGCAGGTGGCTCTTGCCGCAGGCCCGCGCGATGGTCTGAGCCTCCAGGGTCATCACCGCGAGGTAGTTGGCGAGCCGTCTCCCTGCGAGTTCCGGATCGAGGCGCTTGGCGAGTTCCGGGTCCTGCGTGGTGATGCCGGCCGGGTCGCGCCCCTCGTGCCAGTCGTCGTAGGCGCCGGCCGTGGTGCCGAGCGCCTCGTACTCCGCCTGCCAGCGGGGATCGTTGTCGCCGAGCGCGATCAGCGCGGCGGTGCCGATGGCCACCGCATCGGCGCCGAGCGCCAGCACCTTGGCCACGTCGGCACCCGAGCGGATGCCGCCCGACACCACGAGTTGCACCTTGCGGTGCAGGCCCAGATCCTGAAGCGCCTGCACGGCGGGGCGGATTGCGGCCAGCGTCGGGATACCGACATGCTCGATGAACACGTCCTGCGTCGCGGCGGTGCCGCCCTGCATGCCGTCGAGCACCACCACGTCGGCGCCGGACTTCGCGGCGAGCGCGGTGTCGTAATAGGGGCGGCTCGCGCCGACCTTGACGTAGATCGGCTTCTCCCAGTCGGTGATCTCGCGCAATTCCTCGATCTTGATCGCGAGGTCGTCCGGCCCGGTCCAGTCCGGGTGGCGGCAGGCGGAGCGCTGATCGACGCCGGGGGGCAGGCAGCGCATGCCGGCGACGCGCTCGGTGATCTTCTGACCGAGCAGCATGCCGCCGCCGCCGGGCTTGGCGCCCTGGCCGATGACGACCTCGATGGCGTCGGCCTTGCGCAGGTCGTCCGGGTTCATGCCGTAGCGCGAGGGCAGGTACTGGTAGACCAGGGTCTTGGAGTGGCCGCGCTCCTCCGGCGTCATGCCGCCGTCGCCCGTGGTGGTGGAGGTGCCGGCGATGGTGGCACCCCGCCCGAGCGCCTCCTTGGCGTTGGCCGAGAGCGAGCCGAAGCTCATGCCGGCGATGGTGACCGGCGTCTTGAGGTGGATCGGCTTCGAGGCGAAGCGCGAACCCAGCACCACTTCGGTGCCGCAGCGCTCGCGATAGCCTTCCAGCGGGTAGCGGCTGATCGAGGCGCCGAGGAACAGCAGGTCGTCGAAATGCGGCAGCGCGCGCTTCGCGCCGGCGCCGCGGATGTCATAGATGCCGGTCGCCGCCGCGCGGCGGATCTCGGACATCACGTCCGGGGTGAAGGTCGCCGACAGGCGCGGTTTCGTGCGCGGCGTCTCGCGGGAATCCTTGCGGTCGGCCATCAGTAGGCTCCGGCGTTGTCGACGTGGAAATGGTAGAGGGTGCGGGCCGAGCCGTAGCGGCGGAATTCGCTCGGGCTCACCTCCCCGGCGAGGCCGGCGGCGGCGAGCTTGTCGGCGAGTTCGCGCAGGTGCTCGTCGCGCATCTCTTTCTCGACGCAGTCGGCGCCGAGGCTTTTCACCGAGCCGCGCACGTAGAGCTTGGCCTCGTAGAGCGAGTCGCCGAGCGCCTCACCGGCATCCCCAAGGACGGTGAGGGTGCCGGCCTGGGCCATGAAGGCCGACATGTGGCCGATCGAGCCCTTCACGACGATGTCGACGCCCTTCATCGAGATGCCGCAGCGGGCGCCCGCATTGCCGTCGATGATGAGCATGCCGCCATGGGCCGTGGCGCCGGCCGACTGGCTGGCATCGCCGCGCACGTGGACGAGGCCGGAGATCATGTTCTCGGCCACGCCGACGCCCGCATTGCCGTTGACGAGAACGGTGGCGAGCTTGTTCATGCCGGCGCAGTAATAGCCGACATTGCCCTCGATCTCGACGGAGACCGGCGCGTCGAGACCGGCAGCGATGGCGTGGCGCCCGTCCGGACCGGTGACGGTCCAGTGGGTCTCGTTGGTGTCGGGCCGCAGGGCGTGCAGGGCCCGGTTCAGTTCGCGCAGGGGCGCGGATCGCAGGTCGAAGCTCGGCATCACTGGCGCTCCCCGGAAGCGTGCTCGGCGCTCGTGCGCTCCCACGCGTAGACCTTGGCCGGCTCGGGCTCGAACACCCGAGCGGTGTCGATGCCGGGCAGGCCGACCAGCGCCCGGTACTCGGAGCCGAAGGCGACGTAGTCGTCGGTCTCGGCCATCACGGCGGGCTTGCAGGCGATGGGGTCGCGCACGACCGCAAAGCCCGTCTCGGTGCCGACCACGAAAGTGAAGAAGCCGTCGAGATCGGTCAGGCTCGATTCGAGCGCCTGCTTCAGCGATGCACCCTCGCGCATGCGCCAGCTGAGGTAGCCGGCGGCCACCTCGGTGTCGTTCTGGGTGGCGAAGCTCAGGCCCTCGTGCCGGAGCCGGCGGCGCAGGTCGTTGTGGTTCGACAGCGAGCCGTTATGGACGAGGCACTCGTCGGTGCCGGTCGAGAACGGGTGGGCGCCGTTGGTCGTCACCGCGCTCTCGGTGGCCATGCGGGTATGGCCGATGCCGTGGGTGCCGGACATGCCCTCCAGGGCGAAGCGCTCGGCCACGGAAGCCGGCAGCCCGACCTCCTTGTAGATCTCCATGCGCCGGCCCGCGCTCACCACGTCGATGCCGGGGGTGTTGTCCTTGAGCCAAGCGCGAATCTCGGCCTCACGCTCGGCGGGCACAGCGAGGACGGTGTGGGTGTCGCGCTCGGTCGCCTGCGCCGAGAGGGCCAGCGCCGCTTCCATCTTCGCGACCGCGCCGCGCAGCGCCTCCGGGCCGGGGCCGCGCAGGGTCAGCTTGACGCTGCCGGCATTCGAGGCGCCGTCCGAGCCGTAGACTGCGAAGCCCGCGCTGTCGGGGCCGCGATCGGTCATCGTCTCCAGCATCTTGGAGAGCATGGCGCCGAGCTGCGGTTCAAGCTTCGGATTCTTGAGGAATAGTCCGACAATACCGCACATCGGCGCTGCCTCGTCCGTTCGATCACTGTCGCGAGGGATCGCACGCTCCGACGGATGCGTCAACTAACAAGCACGAAAATTTCCTCTCATGAAACATCTCGCTGATATCCGGAGGGCCGGCCGCGACGGCACACCGGCTCCGTCATCGCTTCGATGATGCTCGCGGCGACGCCTCAACGCTCAGCCTCTTGCCGGTGCCGCCGCCGCTCGGCCCGGGACAACTCGTCCGCGCTCGCAAAACCCGTCGCCGTGGCAATCTCGGCGCGGCTCAGGGCGCTCTCGCGGCCGAGCTGGTGTGCCCGGTCGAGGCGCAGGTGCAGGTAATGCCGGTGGAGGCCGCGCCCGAGCCCCTCGCGAAACAGCCGCTCCAACTGCCGCACCGAGACGCGGGCGAGATCGGCCAGGGCCTCGCGTGGGAGCGGCGCTTCGAGGTTCGCCTCCATTGCCGCGAGCACCCGCAGGAGGCGCGGGTCGCGCACGCCGAAGCGCTGGCGCAGATCCATCCGCTGCGGGCTCAGACCCTCGCGGATCTGGTTGTGCAGGAACCAGTCGCTGACGCCCGCGGCGAGGCCGGCGCCGTGGTCGCGGCCGATCAGGTCGAGCATCAGGTCGAGGGCGGCGATGCCGCCGGAGCAGGTGATGCGGTCGCCCTGGATCTCGAACAGCGAGCGGACCACCTCGATCTCGGGGTAACGCTCCTCGAAGGCCGGGACGTGCTCCCAGTGCAGCGTGCAACGGCGTCCGGTGAGCAGACCGGCGCGGGCGAGAAGATACGCCCCCCCGGAAATGCCGCCGAGCGTCGCCCCGTGGCGGGCGAGCCCGCGCAGCCACGCGAACAGGGAGGGATCGTCGAACTCGGCCGGGTTTCCGCCGGCGCAGACGAAGACGCGGTCGGCGCTGGCACGCGCGCCGACGGCGACGTCGGTGAGGATGCCGAGCCCGTTCGAGGCCTGCACCACGCCGCCGCCCGGCGCGGCGTGCCACCAGCGATAGAGTTCGCAGCCCGACAGGGTGTTGGCGGCGCGCAGGGGCTCGACCGCCGCGGTGTAGGCCATCAGCGGAAAGTCCGGCACCAGCACGAAGCCGACCGTTCGCGGCGCGGGAACTTGGGCCCGCGCGGGCTTTCGCCGGGGTCGGGCGTGGTGGCCCGGTTCGGGAGTATCGTCCGACATGTCCGATCGATCCCTCCGTGATGTCCCATGCGGCCGTCATGCGGGTTCGGCGATACGGCCTGCGCTCGGATCAGGCGAAGGACGGGCAGCGCATTTCTGCGCGATTTGCTGGAAACGTGTCGCGAAATGCAAGTCTGCCGCGGACGATCGCGGCTACGTCTGGGACCACACAGACATTTCGGGCAAGAGCGGCTGACCCCATGCGCTACTCCCTGTTCAGCGTCCTGGGGCAGGCCCTGCGCGGCCAGCGGGATTGGACCCCGCAATGGCGCGACGCCGCCCCGCAGGAGGCCTACGACGTGGTGATCGTCGGCGGCGGCGGGCACGGGCTCGCCACCGCCTACTACCTCGCCAAGGAGCACGGCCTCACCAACGTCGCCGTGCTGGAGAAGAGCCACATCGGCTCCGGCAATGTGGGCCGCAACACCACCATCGTGCGCTCGAACTACGGCCTGCCCGGCAACATCCCGTTCTACGAGCGCTCGATGAAGCTCTTGGGAAGGGCTGGAACAGGACATCAACTACAACGCCATGGTCAGCCAGCGCGGCGTGCTGAACCTGTACCATTCGGACGCACAGCGCGACGCCTATGCCCGCCGCGGCAACGCCATGCGGCTCGCCGGGATCGATGCGGAGCTGCTCGACCGCGAGGGCGTGCGCCGGCTGGTCCCGTTCATCGATTTCGACAACGCGCGCTTCCCCGTGAAGGGCGGCCTGCTCCAGCGCCGCGGCGGCACCGTGCGCCACGACGCGGTGGCCTGGGGCTATGCCCGCGCCGCCAGCGACCGCGGCGTCGACATCGTCCAGAGCTGCGCCGTCACCGGCATCCGCCGCGAGAACGGCCGCGTCACCGGCGTCGAGACCAGCCGTGGCTTCATCCGTGCCAAGAAGGTCGCGCTGTCGGTGGCCGGCTCGTCGTCGCTGCTCGCCGGCATGGTCGACATGCGCCTGCCGATCGAGAGCCACGTGCTCCAGGCCTTCGTCAGCGAGGGCGTGAAGCCCCTGATCGACGGCGTGATGACCTTCGGCGCCGGCCACTTCTACGTCAGCCAGTCGGACAAGGGCGGCCTCGTCTTCGGCGGCGATATCGACGGCTACAATTCCTATGCGAGCCGCGGCAACCTCCACACCATCGAGGACGTGATGGAGGGCGGCATGGCGCTGTGGCCGGGCCTCGGCCGCCTGCGGCTGCTGCGCCACTGGGGCGGCATCATGGACATGTCGATGGACGGCTCGCCCATCATCGACCGCACGGATATCGGCGGCCTCTATCTCAACGCCGGCTGGTGCTACGGCGGCTTCAAGGCGACGCCCGCCGCGGGCTTCTGCTTCGCCCACCTGATCGCCCGCGACGAACCGCACGCGGATGCGCGCGCCTACCGCCTCGACCGCTTCGCCACCGGTCATCTCATCGACGAGAAGGGCATGGGCGCCCAGCCCAACCTGCATTGAGACTTCCTTGGCGGCGTCGGCCGAGGCCGACGCCATCCGCCGCATGGGCGGCGACGCGCAGTCGCGCTTGCGATGCCCGCTTGAGCGGGCATCGATCTCAAAAGAGGACGACACGCCATGCGCATCCGATGCCCCTTCTGCGGCGAGCGCGACAACGGGGAGTTCAGCTATCTCGGCGACGCCGCGCCCCGGCGCCCGGACGGGCTCGACGCCTCGGCGGCGGACATGCACGACTACGTTTATCTCCGCGACAACCCCGCCGGGACGATCCGCGAACTCTGGTACCACGCCGCCGGCTGCCGCTCCTGGCTGGTCGTGACCCGCGACACCCGCACCCACGCCATCGAAGCCGTCGAGCCGGCGCGCGACGTCGCGCGGGCGCGCCGCTCGGGAGAGGCCGCATGACCACGCTCGCCCTTCAGCGCGCGGAGGCCCCGGCTTCCGCAAACGCCGGCGACCAGCCGTTCCGCACCGCCACCGGCGGCCTGATCGACCGGAACCGGCCGCGCGACTTCAGCTTCGACGGACGGCGCCTCACCGGCTGCCACGGCGACACGCTGGCCTCGGCCCTGCTCGCCAACGGCGTCCGCCTCGTCGGTCGCTCGTTCAAGTATCACCGGCCGCGCGGCATCCTCTCGGCCGGCTCGGAGGAGCCGAACGCGCTGGTGGAGCTGCGCTCGGGCGCCCGGCGCGAGCCCAACACCCGCGCCACCATGGCCGAGCTCTACGAGGGGTTGGAGGCGACCAGCCAGAACCGCTGGCCCTCGCTCGCCGTGGATGCGCTCTCGGTCAACGCGCTGCTCTCGCCGGTCTTTGCGGCGGGCTTCTACTACAAGACCTTCATGTGGCCGGCTGCCTTCTGGGAGAAGGTGTACGAGCCGATGATCCGGCGCGCGGCCGGTCTCGGTCGCGCCGCCGACGCGCCCGATCCCGACACCTACGACCACGCCCACGCCCATTGCGACGTGCTCGTCATCGGCGGCGGCCCGGCCGGGCTCTCGGCGGCGCTCGCAGCCGGCCGCTCCGGGGCGCGGGTCATCCTGGTCGACGAGGATTTCGCCACCGGCGGGCGCCTCTTGGCGGAACGGCGCGAAATCGGCGGCGCGAGCGGGTCCGAGTGGGCTGCGCGCGCGGTGGCCGAGTTGGAGAGCTTGGCCGAGGTGCGCATCCTGACGCGCACCACCCTGTTCGGCGTCTACGATCACGGCGCCTACGGCGCGGTCGAGCGCGTCTCCGACCATCTCGCGGTGCCGCCCCCCCACACCCCGCGCCAGCGGCTGTGGCGGATCGTAGCGCGGCGCGCGGTGCTCGCGGCCGGCGCGATCGAGCGCCCGCACGTCTTCGGCGGCAACGACCGCCCCGGCGTGATGCTGGCCGGCGCGGTGCGGACCTACCTCAACCGTTTCGGCGTGCTGCCGGGGCGCCGCTTGGCCGTGTTCACGTCGAGCGACGACGGCTGGCGCACCGCCACCGATATCCTGGCCGCAGGCGGCGGGCTTGCGGCGGTGATCGACACCCGCGCTGCCGTTCCCCCGGCCCTGCGCCGGATGGCGGAGGCCGCCGGGGCGCGGGTGGTGGCCGGTGGATACGTCGCCGGCACCAAGGGGCATCTGGGCTTGAGCGCGATCCAGGTCGTGGACGGCGACAACAGCATCGAGACGATCCCCTGCGACGGCCTCGCCATGGCCAATGGCTGGAACCCGGTCGTCCACCTCGATTCGCACCTGTCGCGCCGGCCGGTCTGGGACGCGGCGATCCACGCCTTCGTGCCGGGCACCCTCCCCTCCGGCATGCAGGCGGCCGGCGCCGCCGCCGGACGCTTCACCCTGGCCGAATGCCTGGAGACCGGCGCCCGGGCCGGCGCCGAGGCCGCGAGCGATTGCGGCTTCACCGCCTCGGCCGAGGCCGCTCCGCCGACCGACCCGGAAAGCGTGGACCACACCCCGCTCTGGCGCGCTCCGAAGCCCCGCGGAAAAGCTTTCGTCGATTTCCAGAACGACGTGGCGGCCTCCGACGTCGAACTCGCCCACCGCGAGGGGTTCCGCGCGGTCGAGCTGTTGAAGCGCTACACCACGCTTGGCATGGCGACCGACCAGGGCAAAACCTCGAACCTCGCCGGCCTCTCGATCATGGCCGAGCTGACCGGCAAGGACATCCCGAGCGTCGGCACCACGGTGTTCCGCCCGCCCTTCACCCCCGTCGCCATCGGGGCGTTTGCCGGCCATCACCGCGGCAAGGAGTTCCGCGCCACCCGCCACGTCCCCTCCCATGCCTGGGCGGAGGAGAACGGCGCGGTCTTCGTGGAGACCGGCCTGTGGCTGCGCCCGGCCTATTTCCCGAAGGGAGGCGAGACCGACTGGCTCGACACGGTGGTGCGGGAGGTCGAGACCGTGCGCGCCCGCGTCGGAATCTGCGACGTCACCACGCTCGGCAAGATCGACATCCAGGGCCGCGACGCGCTGGCCTTCATCGAGCGGGTCTGCGCCAACCCCTTCGCGACGTTGCCCGTCGGCAAGGCGCGCTACGCCGTGCTGCTGCGCGAGGACGGCTTCATCCTGGACGACGGCACGATCGCGCGGATGGGCGAGACGCACTACATCATGACCGCCTCGACGGCGAACGCCGCGCGGGTCATGCAACACCTCGAATTTTGCCGGCAATGGTTGTGGCCGGACCTCGACGTGCAGCTCGCCTCGGTCAGCGAGCAATGGGCGCAATACGCGGTCGCCGGCCCCCGCGCCCGCGACACCCTGCGCCGCATCGTCGATCCCGGTTTCGATCTCTCCAACGACGCCTTCCCGTTTCTCGCCTGCGCCGACGTCACCGTCGGCGGCGGCATCCCGGCACGGCTGTTCCGGATCTCGTTCTCGGGCGAACTCGCCTACGAGCTGGCGGTGCCGGCCGCCTACGGCGACGCCGCGTGGCGGGCGATCATGCAGGCGGGCCTGCCCTACGGCATCGCCGCCTACGGCTCCGAGGCGCTCTCGGTGATGCGCATCGAGAAGGGCCACGCGGCCGGGGCCGAGATCAACGGCCAGACCACCGCCCGCGACCTCGGGCTCGGCGGGATGCTCGCCAAGAAGAAGGACTATATCGGCCGCCTGATGAAGGAGCGCCCGGCGCTGGTCGATCCGGACCGGCCGATCCTCGTGGGCTTCCGTCCCGTCGATCCGAGCGCGCGACTCCGGGCGGGGGCGCATTTCCTGAGCCTCGACGCCGCGCCGAGCCAAGAGGCCGACGAGGGGGTGATGACCTCGGTCGCCTACTCCCCGAGCCTGAAATCCTGGATCGGCATCGGCCTGATCCGGCGCGGGCCCGAGCGCCACGGCGAGCGGGTGCGCGCCTACGATCCGGTGCGCGGCGCCGAGATCGAGGTCGAGATCTGTTCGCCCGTCTTCGTGGACCCCAAGGAGGAGAAGCTGCGTGTCTGAGGCGATGACGAGCCTGTGGCAGCCGCGCGGCGCCTGGGAAGGGGCCGCACGGATCGGGCGCCACGGAGCGGCCGCGGGGCCGGCGGGCATCCGCCTGAGCCTGCGCGAGGGGTTCGGCCTCGCCACGCTCATCGCGGCCGAGGGAAAGGAAGCCGACTTACAAACCGCTCTCGCGGATCGGTTCGGTCCGTCCCTGCCGGAGGCCGGCACCGCAATCTTCGAGGGCGAGACGGGTTTGGTCTGGTCCGCGCCTGGCCAGTGGCTCGCGGTGGCGCCGTCACCGCGCGATCTGCGGGATTGGCCCGAAGCCCTGCGCGGTGTCGCCTCCGTCACCGACCAGAGCGACAGCCGCGCCCTGGTGCGGATCTCAGGCGCGCAGGCGCGCGCCATGCTCGCCAAGGGCGTCGCGGCCGATCTGCACCCCCGCGCCTTCGGGCCGGGCCGGGCGGCGGTGACGAGCATCGCCCATATCGGCGTGCAGCTCTGGCAGCGCGATGCCGGCCCGACCTACGACCTCACGGTCGCCCGCAGCTTCGCCGGCAGCTTCTGGCGCTGGCTGGAGCACGCGGCGGCCGAGTTCGGCTACGAGGTCGAGGCCGCGGATCAGCGCCGGTCGAAATAGCGCCGGTCGGCGGCGTCCGTCTCGGCCAGCGGCATCACGAGACGTCCCGTCCGGTCGATCAGGCCCCAGCGCCCGCCGACCATCGCGGCGGGTTGCCGTCCGTCCGAGCGGCAGCCCTCGCAGACCAAAGCCTCGCCGCGTGCGTTGAACGGGAAGGCCCAGTCGTAGGGCGGGGCGAGGACGAGCCGCAGGCGGCGGTCGTAGAAGGCGACCTTGCCGTCGCGCCAACTGCGCACGAGGCCTTGCTCGAAAGGGTCCGGCCCGTTGTCGAGTAGGAACACCGGCAGCGCCAGCCCGTCGCGGCGCACCCAGAGACAGCCGATCCCCGGCACGCGCAACTCGGCGAGGCCGCGTTCGAAACGCATCCGCGCGAGATGCGCCGGGGCGACCCGGACCATCCCGTCCTCGCGCCGGGCGCAATGCGCGTACGCGTCGAGATCCCGACGGAAATAGGCGCAGGCCAGCGGATAGGCGGCCGCGCCCTGGCCTGCGCCGAGAGCCGGCAACGGAAGCGCCACGAGCGCCGTGAGGCCAGCCACGATGCCCCGCGCGACCCGACGGAAATGGCGGCGTCGCAAGGGCAGCGCTCCGGCGCGGATCGCGGTCTCAGCCATCCGCCGCCTCTACCCGCCGCCCGCGCAGCGGGCAAACCGAGAGGCCGAGGCCCGCGCGGCTACCCGACCCCGGTCGGCCCGTCGATCACCCGCCGCACCCGGCGGGCCAGCTCCATGCGCTTGTAGGGCTTGTTGATGATCTCGAACTCGGTGCCGCCCGCATCGGTGCGCTCCATCGAGGCCTCGGCGTAGCCGGTGGTGAGCAGCACCTTGATCTTCGGCTGCCGCTCCCGCGCGGCGCGGGCCAGCATCACACCGTTCATGCCGCCGGGCATGATCAGGTCGGTGAACAGCAGGTCGATGCGCCCCTCGCCGTCGAGGATGTCGAGCGCCGCCTTGGGACCGTCGACGACGGTGACCTTGTAGCCGAAATCCTCCAGGATGATGCCGGCGGTCTCGGCCACGTCGGGCCGGTCGTCCACGACGAGCACCGTCTCGGTGCCGTGCCGGTCGGCGGCGCGGATCGTCGGCTTCTGCTCCTCCTCGGCCTTCTGGTCGGAGGCGGGGAACAGGAGCCGCACCGTCGTGCCGTGCCCGACCTCGGAATAGATCTTCACCGAGCCGCCGGATTGCTTGGCAAAGCCGTAAACCATCGCGAGCCCAAGTCCCGTGCCCTTGCCCTCGCCCTTCGTGGTGAAGAACGGCTCCATGACGCGGGCCAGGATCTCGGACGGCATGCCGGTCCCGGTATCGGTCACCGAGATCACCACGTAGGCGCCGGGCGGCACGGTCTTGTAGAGGGCGGTGTCCTCGTCCTCGATCAGCAGGTTCTCGGTGCGCACCGTGACCGAGCCGCCCTCCGGCATCGCGTCGCGGGCGTTGATCAGCACGTTGAGCAGAGCGACCTCGGCCTGCGTCGGGTCGATGCGGGTGGTCCAGAGATCCGGCGCGAGGACGGATTTCAGGACGACGTCGTCGCCGATCGTCCGCCCGGCCATCTCGCCCATGCTCTCGACGAGGCCGTTGAGGTTCAGGAGCCGCCCCTCAAGCCGCTGCTTGCGCGAGAAGGCGAGGAGTTGGTGGGTGAGCTTGGCCGCCCGATCGGTCGCCGCCCGCACCGCCTCACCGGCCCGTCGCATCCGCGACACGTCGAGGGTGGGATGGTCGAGTAGCGCCAGCATCACCTCGTTGTGGCCCGACACGACCTGGAGCAGGTTGTTGAAATCGTGGGCGATGCCGCCGGTGAGCTGGCCGAGGCTCTCCATCTTCTGGGCTTGGTGCAGCGATTCCTCCGCGTCGCGGCGGCGCGACACGTCGAGCTGCGAGCCGAAGAAGTAGACGAGGTCGCCCGAGCGGTTAAACACCGGGCTGACGAACAGCGCGTTCCAGAACGAGGAGCCGTCCTTGCGGTAGTTCAGGATCTCGGCGGCGAACTCCCGATGCTCTCGGATGGCGTCGCGCACCTCCGAGACGGTGTCGCGGTCCGTATCGGGGCCCTGGAGGAAGCGGCAGTTCGATCCGATCAGTTCCTCGGCCGAATAGCCGGTCATCCGGACGAAGGCGCGGTTGGCGAAGATGATGGGGTTGTCGGGCTGGTGCGGATCGGTGACGATCATCGGCATGCGCGTCGTCTCGACGGCCGCGAAGAAGATGTCGTGATGCTGATCGACGACGCCCGCGGCGCCGCTGCCGGTGACAGGCGTATTGGGCCCGGGTGCGCGGGGCTTCTCGGGTGACGACGGCATCAACGTTTTCCAGCGGGGACGACCCACTGGGTCGGATTGCGCGTATCAATCCGATGCGGCGACGGCTCGTTCCATCGGAAGCGACGGCTTGAGCGCTTCGTGAACGGCACGATGTCGCAGAGCTGTCTCTCAGCGTGGCCGCCGGTCCAGGGCGGATCGCAGCCGGACCCGAGGACCGGGTCCGGCCATGATGGGATCAGACGTGGATCGCGCGCTTGTCGACGGCGAGCGCGGCTTCCTTGATCGCCTCGGTCAGCGTCGGGTGGGCGTGGCAGGTGCGCGCGATGTCCTCGGCGGAGGCTGCGAACTCCATCGCCACCGCGACCTCGGCGATGAGGTTGCCGGCATCCGCCCCGACGATGTGCACGCCGAGCACCCGGTCGGTCTGCGCGTCCGCGAGGATCTTCACGAAGCCGTCGGTGGTGCCGTTGGCCTTGGCCCGGCCGTTGGCGGTGAAGGGGAACTTGCCGACGTTGTAGGCGATCCCGTCCTTCTTCAGCTCCTCCTCGGTCTTGCCGACCGAGGCGACCTCGGGGAAGGTGTAGACGACGTTCGGGATCACGCCGTAATTCACGTGGCCCGACTGGCCGGCCAGGATCTCGGCGACCGCGACGCCCTCGTCCTCCGCCTTGTGGGCGAGCATCGGCCCGGCGATCACGTCGCCGATGGCGTAGATGCCGGTGACGTTGGTGGCGTAGTGCGAATCGACCTCGATCCGGCCCTTGTCGTCGGTCGCCACGCCCACCGTCTCGAGCCCGAGCCCTTCCGTGTAAGGCACCCGGCCGATGGCCACGAGCACCACGTCGGCCTCGAGCTTCTCCGGCTCGCCGCCCTGCGCCGGCTCGACGGTGACGGTGGCGCGGCCCTTCTTGCCGGTCTCGACACCGGTCACCTTGGTCGAGAGCTTGAAGACCATGCCCTGCTTGGCCAGGATGCGCTGGAACTGCTTGCCGACCTCGCCGTCCATGCCCGGCAGCACGCGGTCGAGATACTCGATCACGGTGACCTCGGCGCCGAGGCGGCGCCAGACCGAGCCGAGTTCGAGCCCGATCACGCCCGCGCCGATCACCACGAGGCGCTTGGGCACCTCGGCGAGTTCGAGCGCGCCGGTGGAGGAGACCACCGTCTTCTCGTCGATTTCGACGCCGGGCAGCCGGGTCACGTCGGAGCCGGTGGCGATGACGATGTTCTTCGTCTCCAGCAACTGGTTGCCGCCGTCGTCCGAGACCACCTCGACGCGGCCGGCCCCGGCGATGCGGCCGCGGCCGTGATAGGTATCGACCTTGTTCTTCTTGAGCAGGAACTCGACGCCCTTGGTGTTGCCGTCGACGCCACTCTGCTTGAAGCTCTGCATTTTTTTGAGATCAAGCTTCGGCGTGCCCACGTCGATGCCCAACTCCGAAAAGTGCTTGTTGGCCTCCTCGAAGGCTTCCGATGCGTGCAGCAGCGCCTTGGACGGGATGCAGCCGACATTGAGGCAGGTGCCGCCGTGGGTCGCCCGCTTCTCGACCACCGCGGTCTTCAGTCCGAGCTGGGCCGCGCGGATGGCGCAGACATAGCCGCCGGGGCCGGTGCCGATGACGATGAGATCGTAGGACATCAAGTCTGCCTGACGTGTCGGAGGAGGCGTCGAACAAGCACGCCCGCGGAGATAAAAAATCGCAAGCGAGCGCGGCGACCGCGGCTAGAGCCGTATCCGACCTGATGGCATCAGGCCGGCGTCTCTAGGTCTCTGTTTCAACGCGCATTCTTTCGACGAACCGGTCACCACTTCGTCGGAATGCGTTTCAAATCGAAAGTCAGTAAAGCCGCGGGTCATGCCACGGGACGTCTGTGTCGGCAGCTCCAGCCAATGAGCGCATCGGCTGGAGCTGCCGACATTGTGGCCTTACAGGTCCAGCACGAGACGGGCGGGATCCTCCAGGGCTTCCTTGACGCGAACGAGGAAGGTCACGGCCTCCTTCCCGTCGACGATGCGGTGATCGTAGGAGAGCGCCAGATACATCATCGGCCGCGCCTCGATCTTGCCGTTGCGCACCACCGGCCGCTCCTCGATGCGGTGCATGCCAAGAATGCCCGATTGCGGCGCGTTGAGGATCGGGGTCGACATCAGCGAGCCGTAGATGCCGCCATTGGTGATGGTGAAGGTGCCGCCCTGCATCTCGTCGATGGAGAGCTTGCCCTCGCGCGCTCTTCTTGCCGAAGCCCGAGATCTTCTTCTCGATGCCGGCGATCGAGAGGTCGTCGGCGTCGCGCACCACCGGCACGACGAGGCCCTTATCGGTGCCGACCGCGATGCCGATGTGGTAGTAGTTCTTGTAGACGAGATCCTGCCCGTCGATCTCGGCGTTGACCGCCGGCACGTCCTTGAGGGCGCCGATCACCGCCTTGGTGAAGAAGCCCATGAAGCCGAGCTTCGTCCCGTGCTTCTTCTCGAAGATGTCCTTGTACTGCGAGCGCATCGCCATCACCGCGCCCATGTCCACGTCGTTGAACGTGGTCAGCATCGCCGCCGTTTCCTGGGCGCTCTTGAGGCGCTTGGCGATGGTCTGGCGCAGCTTGGTCATCCGCACGCGCTCCTCGCGCGCGGCGTCGTCCGGCGCGGAGGGGGCGCGCGGCGGGGGGGCCTTCGTCTCGCTCCGGGCTTCCTGAGCCGGAGCCTTCTGGCCGTTCCTGTCGATCGCGGCGAGCATGTCGCCCTTGGTCACGCGGCCGTCCTTGCCGCTGCCGTTGAGGCTCGCCGGGTCGATGCCGGATTCGCGGGCGAGCTTGGCCACCGCCGGGCCGCTGTCATCAGCCGGGCGCCCGTCCGTGGGCGGGGCGTCGCCGTGGCTGCCATAGGAGGCCGAGGATTCCTTGGCCGGCTTGCTCTCGCCCTTCTCCTCGCGAGATTGCGTCTTGCTCTCGGCCGGCTCGGCGCTCTTCGGAGCGGGCTTCGCATCCGATTTTCCTGAGCCCTTGCCCCCCTCGACGATCGAGCCGAGCACCGCGCCGGGCTCCACCGTCTCGCCGTCCTTGACGAGGATCTCGCCGAGTTCGCCCGCGGCCGGGGCGTTCACTTCGAGGGTGACCTTGTCGGTCTCGAGTTCGACGAGGGGCTCGTCGGCGGCCACCGTGTCGCCGGGCTTCTTGAACCAGCGGCCGATCGTGGCCTCACTGACGGATTCGCCGAGCGTGGGGACGAGGATGTCGGGTCGCCATAATATGTCTTCACCGCGGTTTCGGGGCGCATCGAGCCGGCGCGGCCCCGGTTGGTGGGTCGGTCGAAAAGGGCCGGCGGCGTCAGACCGCCAGCGCCTCGTTGAGGAAGGCCTGGAGCTGGGCGAGGTGCTTCGACATCAGGCCGACCGCGGTCGAGGCCGAGGCCGGACGGCCGACATAGCGGGCGCGCTTCGAGGCGGAGCCGGCCTGGCCCAGCACCCAATCGAGATAGGGCTCGACGAAGGTCCACGAGCCCATGTTCTTGGGCTCTTCCTGGCACCACACCACCTCCGCGTTGCGGAAGCGGGTCATCTCGTTGGCCAGGGCCTTGAGCGGGAACGGGTAGAGCTGCTCGACGCGCATCAGGTAGACGTCATTGACGCCGCGCTTCTCCCGCTCCTCGTAGAGGTCGTAATAGACCTTGCCCGAGCACAGCACGACGCGGCGGATCTTGTCGTCGCGCACGAGCTTCACGCCGTTCTCGTCGTGCTCGGCGTCGTCCCACAGGATGCGGTGGAAGGTCGAGCCGTCCGCGATGTCCTCGATCTTCGAGACCGCCCGCTTGTGGCGCAGCAGCGATTTCGGCGTCATCAGGATCAGCGGCTTGCGGAAGTCGCGCTTCAACTGACGGCGCAGGATGTGGAAGTAGTTCGAGGGCGTCGAGCAGTTGGCGACCTGCATGTTGTCCTCGGCGCACATCTGGAGATAGCGCTCCAGACGGGCGGACGAGTGCTCCGGCCCCTGGCCCTCGTAGCCGTGGGGCAGCAGCATCACGAGGCCGGACATGCGCAGCCACTTGCGCTCGCCCGATGAGATGAACTGGTCGATGACGACCTGCGCGCCGTTGGCGAAGTCGCCGAACTGCGCCTCCCACAGCACCAGGGAGTTCGGCTCGGCGAGCGAGTAGCCGTACTCGAAGCCGAGCACCGCCTCCTCGGAGAGCATCGAGTTGATGACCTCCAGGTTCGCCTGCCCCTCGCGCAGGGAGTTGAGCGGCGTGTAGCGCTGCTCGTTCTCCTGATCGATCACCACGGCGTGGCGCTGGGAGAAGGTGCCGCGCTCGACGTCCTGGCCCGAGAGCCGGACCCGGTGGCCCTCGATCAGCAGCGAGCCGAAGGCGAGCGCCTCGGCGGTGGCCCAATCGATGCCGACGCCCGTCTCGACCGCCTTGGCGCGGTTGTCGAAGAAGCGCTGGATCGTGCGGTGCAGGTGGAAGCCCGGCGGGGGCGTGGTGATCCGGGTGGCGATGTCGCGCAGCGTCTCGAGCGGCACCCCGGTGCGGCCGCGGCGGGGATCGTCCACGTCCTCGCGCACGGCCTTGAAGCCGGACCAGCGGCCGTCGAGCCAGTCGGCCTTGTTGGGCTTGTAGCCGCCCGCGACCTCAAGCTCGCTCTCCAGTATCGCGCGGAACTCGGCCTTGCGCGCGTCGAGCTGCTCCTGGGTCAGGTCACCCTGCGCCACGAGCTTCTTGCCGTAGGTCTCCAGCGCGGTCGGATGCTTGCGGATCCGCTGGTACATCTTCGGCTGGGTGAAGGCCGGCTCGTCGCCCTCGTTGTGGCCGAAGCGGCGGTAGCACAGCATGTCGATCACGACCGGCTTGCCGAATTTCTGCCGGTACTCGACCGCGACCTTCGCTGCGAAGGTCACCGCCTCCGGGTCGTCGCCGTTGCAGTGGAAAATCGGTGCCTCCACCATCTTCGCGACGTCGGACGGATAGGGCGAGGAGCGCGAGAAGCGCGGATCGGTGGTGAAGCCGATTTGGTTGTTGATGATGAAGTGGATCGAGCCGCCGGTGCGGTGCCCCTTCAGGCCGGACAGGCCGAGGCATTCCGCCACCACGCCCTGGCCGGCAAAGGCCGCGTCGCCGTGGATGAGGAGCGGCAGCACGCGGCGGCGCTCGACGTTCGGCTTGGCCTTCTGGTCCTGCTTGGCCCGCACCTTCCCCAGCACCACCGGATCGACGATCTCGAGGTGGGACGGGTTGGCGGTGAGCGAGAGGTGAACGGTGTTGTCGTCGAAGGCGCGATCAGACGAGGCACCGAGATGGTACTTCACGTCGCCCGAGCCCTCGACCTCGGCAGGTGAGGCCGAGCCGCCCTTGAACTCGTGGAACACCGCCCGGAAGGGCTTGGCCATCACGTTGGTGAGCACGTTCAGCCGGCCGCGATGGGCCATGCCGAGCACGATCTCCTCGACGCCGAGCGCGCCGCCGCGCTTGATGATCTGCTCCATGGCCGGGACCATCGACTCGCCACCGTCGAGACCGAAGCGCTTGGTGCCGGTGTATTTGAGATCGAGGAACTTCTCGAAGCCCTCGGCCTCGATCAGCTTGTTCAGGATCGCCCGCCGGCCTTCCGGCGTGAACGAGATTTCCTTGTCCTTGCCCTCGATGCGCTCCTGGATCCACGCCTTCTCCTCAGGGTCGGAGATGTGCATGAACTCGACGCCGAGCGTCTGGCAGTAGGTGCGCTCCAGGATTGCGACGATCTCGCGGATCGTCGAAAATTCCATGCCGAGCACGTTGTCGAGGAAGATCTTGCGGTCCCAGTCGCTCTCCTGGAAGCCGTAATGCTGCGGGTGCAGCTCCTCGTGGTCGCCGCGCGGGGCGAGCCCGATCGGGTCGAGCTTGGCGTGGAGGTGGCCGCGCATGCGGTAGGCGCGGATCAGCATGATCGCGCGCACGGAATCCTTGGTGGCCTGTTCGACCGAGACGCCGGTGGCCGCGACGATGGCCGCGCCCTTGGTCGAGTCGCCGGGCTTGCCGGGCTGGGCCTTGGCCTGGATCTTCTCGCCGAACGTCTTTTCGAGCGCGCCCCAATTGCCGTCGAGCGCCGAGACGATCTCGCCGTTGGCCACGACCGGCCAGTTCGGCTTGGCCCAGGAGGCGCCCTCGGCGTTCTTCTTCACCAGGGCGTCGTCCTCGCCCAGATCCTTGAAGAAGCGCTGCCACTCGGGATCGACCGAGTTCGGGTCGCGGGCATAGGCCGCCTGCAGCTCCTCGATCCAGGCGGCGTTGGCGCCGTAGAGGAAGGAGGTTCGAAGAAGCGCTTCGTTCGCGTCCTGGCGTGCCATCGCTGCCTGTCCTACCGCTCGGGCGGCGCTGTTACAGCGGGCCGCCGCGTCGAGTTCGATCCGGCGCGTCGATCCGAGCGAGGTCTCAGAACCCCGCCTCGCGCCTCCGGATCAGGCCGGGGCACGGTCGCGCCCCGACATGTTCTTCCATATGGGTCGCCCGAGCTCGCGTGCGGTGCAACACAGCCGCGCAGGTCCCGGTTACAGACCCCATCGACTCTTCATCACCTGGACTTCAGCACGTCCACGAGCGTGGAGCCGAGACGGGCCGGCGAAGGCGAGACGCGGATGCCCGCGGCCTCCATCGCCGCAATCTTGTCCTCGGCGCCGCCCTTGCCGCCGGAGATGATCGCGCCGGCATGGCCCATGCGGCGGCCGGGAGGCGCGGTGCGGCCGGCGATGAAGCCGACCATCGGCTTCTTGCGCCCGCGCTTGGCCTCGTCGGCCAGGAACTGTGCCGCCTCTTCCTCGGCCGAGCCGCCGATCTCGCCGATCATCACGATCGACTCGGTCTTGGGATCGGCCAGGAACAGCTCCAGCATGGCGATGAACTCGGTGCCCTTGACCGGATCGCCGCCGATGCCGACGGCGGTGGTCTGGCCGAGCCCCTCGACCGTGGTCTGGAACACCGCCTCGTAGGTTAGCGTGCCGGAGCGCGAGACGATGCCAACCGAGCCCGGCTTGAAGATGTTGGCCGGCATGATGCCGATCTTCGACTGGCCCGCGGTGACGACGCCGGGGCAGTTCGGCCCGATCAGGCGCGACTTCGAGCCTTCGAGCGCGCGCTTGACCCGCACCATGTCGAGCACCGGGATGCCCTCGGTGATGCAGACGATCAGCGGAATCTCCGCCTGGATCGCCTCGCAGATCGCGTCGGCCGCGCCCGGCGGCGGCACGTAGACGACGGAGGCATCGGCGCCGGTGGCCTCGCGCGCTTCGGCCACGGTGTCGAACACCGGCAGGCCGAGATGAGTGGAGCCGCCCTTACCGGGGCTCGTGCCGCCGACCATCTTGGTGCCGTAGGCGATGGCCTGCTCGGAGTGGAAGGTGCCGTTCTTGCCGGTGAAGCCCTGGCAGATGACCTTGGTGTTCTGGTCGATGAGAATGGACATCTGTCAGCTCAACCCTTCTTCACCGCGGCGACGATCTTCTGCGCGGCGTCATCCAGATCGTCCGCGGGGATCACGTTGAGGCCGGAGTTCCGGATGATCTCCTTGCCCTCCTCGACGTTGGTGCCTTCCAGGCGCACGACGAGCGGCACTTCGAGGCCGACCGCCTTCACCGCCGCGATCACCCCGCGGGCGATGACGTCGCACTTCATGATCCCGCCGAAGATGTTGACGAGGATGCCCTTCACCTGCGGATCGGCGGTGATGATCTTGAAGGCCGCCGTGACCTTCTCCTCGGAGGCGCCGCCGCCGACATCGAGGAAGTTCGCCGGCTCCTCGCCGTAGAGCTTGATGATGTCGAGGGTCGCCATGGCGAGCCCGGCGCCGTTGACCATGCAGCCGATGGTGCCGTCGAGGGCAATGTAGGCGAGGTCGTATTTCGAGGCCTCGATCTCCTTGGCGTCCTCCTCGGTCTCGTCGCGCAGCGCGACGATCTCGGGGTGGCGGTAGAGGGCGTTCGAATCGAACGAGATCTTGGCGTCGAGGCACTTGAGACCGCCGTCGCCGGTGAGCACCAGCGGGTTGATCTCCAGCATGCTCATGTCCTTGGCCGTGAAGGCCGCGTAGAGCTTCTCGGTGAGCGCGCCCGCTTCCTTGGCCTGGGGCCCGGAGAGCCCGAGCGCCTTGGCGACGGCCCGGCCGTGATGGGGCATGATGCCGGTGGCCGGATCGACCGAGAAGGTGACGATCTTCTCAGGGGTGTCGTGGGCGACCTGCTCGATATCCGTGCCGCCTTCCGTCGAGACGACGAAGGCAACGCGGCCGGTCTCGCGATCGACCAGCATCGACAGGTAGAACTCGGCAGCGATCGCCGCGCCTTCCTCGATGTAGAGGCGGTTGACCTGCTTGCCGGCCTCGCCGGTCTGCACGGTCACGAGCGTCTGCCCGAGCATTTCGCGAGCGAACTGCACCACCTCGTCCTTGGACTTGGTGACGCGCACACCGCCCTTGGCGCCCTCGGGCGCGCCCTTGAAGGTGCCCTTGCCGCGCCCGCCCGCATGGATCTGCGACTTCACCACCCAGACCGGGCCGCCGAGTTCGTCGGCCGCCGCAGCGGCCTCCTCCGGCTTGAAGATCGGCACGCCGCGGGAGACCGGCAGGCCGAATTCCTTCAGGACAGCCTTGGCCTGGTATTCGTGGATGTTCATCGAGACCTCGTCGGACGAGCAGGAAGGGAGGGCTGAGCGGGCGGCCCAAGCCTCCCGCCGCCGAGCCTGACGGCGCTTTACGCGAGCTTGTCGTTGACGCTCTTGCAGGCCTCGATCAAGCCCTTCACCGAATTGACCGACTTCTCGAACATCGCCTTCTCGTCGTCGTTGAAGGTCACTTCGAGCACACGCTCGACGCCGTTCTCGCCGATCACCACCGGCACGCCGACATAGAGGCCGTCGATGCCGTACTGGCCGTCGAGGTAGGCGGCGCAGGGCAGAACCCGCTTCTTGTCGCGCAGGTAGCTCTCGGCCATGGCGATGGCGGAGGCGGCGGGCGCGTAGAAGGCCGAGCCGGTCTTCAGGAGGTTGACGATCTCGCCGCCGCCCTTGCGGGTGCGCTCGACCATGGCGTCGAGCTTCTCCTGAGTGGTCCAGCCGAGCTTGACCAGATCGGTCAGCGGCACGCCGGCCACCGTCGAGTAGCGGGTCAGCGGCACCATGTCGTCGCCGTGGCCGCCGAGCACGAAGGCGGTCACGTCCTCGACCGACACGCCGAACTCTTCGGCCAGGAAGTGGCGGAAGCGGGCGGAGTCGAGCACCACCGGCCATGCCGACGACCTTGTTGGTGGGCAGCCCCGAGAACTTCTGCAGCGCCCACACCATCGCGTCGAGCGGGTTGGTGATGCAGATCACGAAGGCGTCGGGCGCGTGCTCCTTGATGCCGGCGCCGACCGCTTCCATCACCTTGAGGTTGATGCCGATGAGATCGTCACGGCTCATGCCGGGCTTGCGCGGCACGCCCGCGGTCACGATCACCACGTCCGCCCCGGCGATCGCGGAATAGTCGCTGGCGCCCGAATACTTGGCATCGAAGCCGTCGACGGGAGCGGATTCGGCGATGTCGAGCGCCTTGCCCTGCGGCACGCCGTCGACGATGTCGAACAGCACCACGTCACCGAGTTCCTTGAGGCCGGCGAGATGGGCCAGCGTGCCGCCGATCTGTCCGGCGCCGATGAGCGCGATCTTGCTGCGTGCCATGGATGATCTAGCCTCCGGTCGGAATTCGCGACGGTTCGGAAATGGATGCAGCAATGTTGCAAATGGTGCGCTGCGGCCGAACCTTCGCCGGTCAATTCTGATGGGCCGGTGTTTGGCGGAAAAGCCACAGAGCTTCAACCCGACGAAGGTCCGGGTGAGCGGGGCTGCAGCGAGGCCCGACGACGCGCCGAACCCGGAGGGCGCCAGTAAAAACCCTTCTATTTCAGCGATCTATCTCTTTCCCTCGCGACGAACTGCAGCCGGCAAGGGGTCGGTGACATGTTTTGCGGTCTGTCATTGAGTGACGTCCCGACCGCGCCGCGATGCAGCACCGAAACTATATTCCGTATTCAGAAAGTACCCGTCCTCAGCGCCCGCTGGATCGATTGGATCACCGCGCCGAGCCGGGCATCGAGCAGATCGCGGGGCACGTCCGCGTCGTGCTGGATCGCGACCGGATGGGTGAAGCGGTAGCTCGCGTCGAAGATGACGGCGATGGCCCGTTCGCGGTCGCGGGCGGCGAAGACGCCGGTGCCGATGCCCTCCTCCACCACGCGCTCGACGAGCGCGCGCAGCCGCACGCGGTGGCGGCGGGCGATCGGACGGGAGGCGACGGTGGCGTCGAGATGCACGGCGAACAGGTTCGGTTCGCGGGTCAGCATCTCGCTCTGTGCGCTGGCTAGTGCGCTGACGAAGCGCTCGATCTTGTCGTCGGCGGGATCGGGCGCGTCGGCGATGCCGGCGAGTTCCGTTTCCAGATCGCGCAGCCAGCGGCCGGCGACCGCATCCAGCAGGGCGTCCTTCGAGGGGAAGTAGCGGTAGACGTTGGCATGGGTCATGCCCGCCTCCGCCGCGACCGCCACCACCGTCACCCGTTTCGGGCCGAGCCGGGTCAGGTGCTCCGTGGCGATGGCGAGCAGCCGCGCGTCCGTCGAGACCGGCGTGGACCGGGCGCGGGCGGCCGGGCCGGTGAGACGCGACGGTCGAGAGGGAGCGGCACGCGGATCGGAAACTGGATCGTTCGCCTCCCTCTCGCTCTCGGCCAGGGTGACGGGGATGGTGAAAGATCCGTACGGCAACATCATTTTCCCGGCACAGAGACAACAAGCGTGGGTGCACTCGACCAAGCGAGCCTGATCGAGAGCGGTGCCGTCCCACGCGCTCGCGTACAAGCCTTCCCCTCCGAGCGGCACTTTGCAACCCCTCTCGGCACCGGTTTTTCTGCGAATCCCGCTTGGATTGCAGTCAAGCCGAGATTGTGGGGCTTTCGACTCGGCGCCGACGGGGGTACCGGACGCTTCGCCGCTTCCGCAAAACCGTCTATGACCGCCCGATGACCGTCCCCCTGCCGCCGGCGCCGCCGCCCGGCGAACCGATCGAAGCACGTCTGCGCCGCGGCCTCGGAGCCCGGTCGATCGTGCTCGTCGGCCTGATGGGGGCGGGCAAGAGCACCGTTGGGCGCCGCCTGGCGGGGCGTCTCGGGCTGATGTTCAAGGATGCCGATCACGAGATCGAGGCGGCGGCCAAGCTCACCATCGCCGACATTTTCTCGATCTACGGCGAGGCGAGCTTCCGCGAGGGCGAGGAGCGGGTGATCGCGCGTCTGTTGCGCGAGGGGCCGATGGTGCTGGCCACCGGCGGCGGCGCCTTCATGCGCGAGGCGACGCGGGCGCGGATCGCCGAGGGGGCCATCTCGGTCTGGCTCAAGGCCGACCTCGACGTGCTGATGCGACGCGTGCGCAAGCGCAACACGCGCCCCCTGCTCCAGACCGAGGATCCGGAGGCGACCATGCGCACACTGATGGAGGTGCGCCATCCGGTCTATGCCCAAGCCGATGTCACGGTGCTGTCCCGCGAAGTGTCCCACGACCGCGTGGTGGAGGACGTGATGGAAGCTCTCGATATCCACATCAACCCGTCTCATACGACACAATCACAACATTTGACATTCAGTATGACGCAGCAACCCTCGCGTGTGAACGTTCCCCTGTCGGGCGGGCGCGAATACGATATTCGGATCGGTCGGGGTCTTATCGACGCGGTGGGTGCAGAGGCGCGGGATCTCGGCGCCCGGGCCGCCGGCATCGTCACCGACGAGACGGTCGCCGGCCTCTACGGTGAGCGTGTGCGGGCCAGCCTCGAGGCCGCCGGGTTGCGCTGCGGCATCATCGCCGTGCCACCGGGCGAGGCCTCGAAGAGCTACGCGGAATTCGCCCGCGTCTGCGACGGGCTCTTGGCCCAGAAGATCGAGCGCGGCGACCTCGTCGTGGCGCTCGGCGGCGGCGTGGTCGGCGATCTCGCGGGCTTCGCGGCGGCCTCCCTGCGGCGCGGTGTCCGCTTCCTCCAGGTTCCGACCACCTTGCTCGCGCAGGTTGATTCTTCGGTGGGGGGAAAGACCGGGATCAACTCGCCGCTCGGCAAGAATCTGATCGGCGCCTTCCACCAGCCCCGCCTCGTGCTGGCCGACACCGCCACCCTCGACACGCTCTCGGAGCGCGAGATGCGGGCGGGTTACGCCGAGGTCGCCAAGTACGGATTGATCGGGGATGCGGGCTTCTTCGAGTGGTGCGAGGCGAACTGGGCCGGCATCTTCTCCGGTGGGCCGGAGCGCGACGAGGCGGTGGCCGCCTGCTGCCGCGCCAAGGCTGGCGTCGTGACCCGCGACGAGCGGGAGGACGGCGAGCGGGCGCTGCTCAATCTCGGCCACACCTTTGGCCACGCCCTGGAGCGGCTGACCGGCTACGATGCGGCCCGCCTCGTCCACGGCGAGGGCGTCGCGATCGGTCTGGCACTGGCCTTCCGCTTCTCGGCCCGGCTCGGCCTCTGCCCCGGCCAGGATGCGGGGCGCGTGGCCAACCACCTCGCGCTCGCCGGCTTGCCGACCCGCCTGCAACAGGTGCCGGGCGGGGCGGGTGACCCGGACGCCCTCCTCGACGCCATGGCCCAGGACAAGAAGGTTCGCGACGGGCAGCTCACCTTCATCCTCGCCCACGGCATCGGTCAGAGCTTCATCGCGCCGGGCATCGACGCGGCGGAGGTGCGGGCCTTCCTGGAGGCGGAGTTGCGGGGCTGAGCGAGGCCCTCCGGCCCAAGGACCACGGTGCAAGGGAGGGCCGGAGCGGGCGCAGTCGCGTTCCCGCCCGAATACGACTATATAAGAGCCGTTCCAGCTTTCTAAGGTCTTGAGCCATGGCGACGGCGTCGTTCGACTCCGCCCCGGGCGCATCGCGCGCCCTCCCCGCAATCGAGAAGGCCCCCGAGGTCACGGCCCTCTCGACCCTGCCCGGCCGCAAGGCCTCCCTCGTCGGCCTGACCCGCGAGGGCCTGAAGCAGGCGCTCATCGGCATCGGCGTGCCCGAGCGCGAGACGCGGATGCGGGTGAGCCAGGTCTGGCACTGGATCTACGTGCGCGGCGCGCGCGAATTTTCCGAGATGACCAATGTCGGCAAGGGCCTGAAGGCGCAGCTTGCCGACCACTTCACTCTGGAGCGTCCGGAGGTCGTCACCGAGCAGGTTTCTCGCGACGGCACCCGCAAGTGGCTCCTGCGCATGGCGCCGACCGGCGCGCACGACCACAACCGCGGCGCCGAGATCGAGTGTGTCTACATCCCCGGCGACGACCGCGGCACGCTCTGCGTCTCGTCCCAGGTCGGCTGCACGCTCACCTGCTCGTTCTGCCATACCGGCACGCAGCGCCTCGTGCGTAACCTCTCGACGGCGGAGATCGTCGCCCAGCTCGTCGTTGCCCGCGACGCACTCGGCGACTTCACCGGCCAGATGCCGGGCAAGGATGGCGGCGAGCCCGGTCGGCTGGTCACCAACATCGTGTTCATGGGCATGGGCGAGCCGCTCTACAATCTCGACGCGGTGATCGATGCCATCGCGGTGATGTCGGACCAGGAAGGCCTCGCGCTCTCGCGGCGGCGCATCACGGTCTCGACCTCGGGCGTGGTGCCGCAGATCGAGCGGCTGGGGCTGGAAGCCAACGCCATGCTGGCGATCTCGCTGCACGCGGTGCGCGATGAGCTGCGCGACGAGCTGGTGCCGCTGAACCGCAAATACCCGATCGCCCAGTTGCTCGACGCCTGCCGGAACTATCCGGGGCTGAGCAACGCCCGGCGCATCACCTTCGAGTACGTGATGCTCAAGGGCGTCAACGATTCGGACGCCGATGCCCGCGCCCTGGTGCGGCTGCTCAAGGGCATCCCGGCCAAGATCAACCTGATCCCGTTCAACCCCTGGCCCGGCTCGAAATACGAGTGCTCGGACTGGGAGCGGATCGAGCGCTTCTCCGAGATCGTCTTCACCGCCGGCTACGCCTCGCCGGTGCGCACCCCGCGCGGGCGCGACATCCTGGCAGCCTGCGGCCAGCTCAAGAGTGAGACCGAGAAGCTGCGCGCCCGCGCCCGGTTGATGCTCGAAGAGGGCATGGGCGCCGAGGCCGTCTACGCCGATCAGGTCGACTGATTCTTTTGTCCCCTCCCCGCTCGCGCGGGGAGGGGCTGTGACCGCTCAGGCCGCGATCGCTGCGGCGACCGGCTCGGCGGCGCGCACGTCGGCATCGACGTGGCTCTCGAAGCGCTTGAAGTTCTCGCGGAACATCGTGACGAGGCGCGTGGCGGTGTCGGCGAAGGCCGCCTTGTTGGTCCAGGTCTCGACCGGCGAGAGCACCTGCGTCTCGACGCCGGGCACTTCGACGGGCACCGAGAAGCCGAAATACGGGTCGCGGCGGAACTCGACCTGCGCCAGCGAGCCGTCGAGCGCCGCCGAGAGCAGCCGGCGGGTGACGCGGATCGGCATGCGCCGCCCGGTGCCGACCCCGCCCCCGGTCCAGCCGGTGTTGACGAGCCAGCAATCGACGCCGTGCTCGGCCATCAATTCGCGCAGCAGGTTGCCGTAGACGCTCGGGTGGCGCGGCATGAACGGCGCGCCGAAGCAGGTCGAGAAGGTCGCCTCCGGTGCGGTCAGGCCGCGCTCGGTGCCCGCCACCTTGGCGGTGTAGCCCGAGAGGAAGTGGTACATCGCCTCGGCGCCCGTCAGCTTGGCGATCGGCGGCATCACGCCGAAGGCGTCGCAGGTCAGCATCACGATGTTCTTCGGATGCCCGGCCCGGCCGGTGGCGCTGGCATTGGCGATGAAATCCAGCGGATAGGCGCAGCGGGTGTTTTCCGTGAGCGAGGCGTCGTCGAAGTCCGGCACGCGGGTGAGCGGATCGATGACGACGTTCTCCATCACCGTGCCGAAGCGCTCGGTGGTGGCGTAGATCTCCGGCTCGGCGTTACGCGAGAGCCGGATGGTCTTGGCGTAGCAGCCGCCCTCGAAGTTGAAGATGCCGTCCCGGCTCCAGCCGTGCTCGTCGTCACCGATCAGTTGGCGCGAGGAATCGTTCGAGAGCGTGGTCTTGCCGGTGCCGGACAGGCCGAAGAACAGGGCCGAATCACCGGTCTCGTCGAGGCTGGCATTGGCCGAGCAGTGCATCGGCATCACGCCTGCACCGGGGAGCACATAATTGAGGTAAGTGAAGACCGACTTCTTCATCTCGCCGGCATAGGCCGAGCCGCCGATCAGCACGATCTTCTGGCTGAAATCGATGGCGATGACGGTCTTGGAGCGGCAGCCGTGCCGGGCCGGATCGGCCTGGAAGCTCGGCAGGTCGATGATCGTCAGTTCCGGTACGTAGGCGGCGAGATCGGCGCGCTCGGGGCGGATCAGCAGGTTGCGGATGAACAGCGAGTGCCACGCGAGCTCGGTATAGACCCGCGCCCGCACCCGGTGGGCCGGGTCGGCACCGCCGAACAGATCCTGGGCGAACAGTTCCTTGCCGCGGGCATGCGCGCGGAAGTCGTCGAGCAGCGTCGCGAACTGGTCGGGCGTGATCGAGCCGTTGTTGTCCCACCAGATCTCGTTCTCGGTGCCGGCATCGCGCACCACGTACTTGTCCTTGGGCGAGCGGCCGGTGTGGCTGCCGGTGGTCGCCACCAGCGCGCCGCCGCGGGCGAGCTGCGCCTCGTTCCGGCGCAGGGCCTCCTCGTAGAGGCGCGGCGCCTCCAGGTTCCAGTGGACGGCGGCGAGATCGGTCAGGCCGATCGCCTCCGGACCGTGGGCCGCGTTGAATTCACCGATGGTCTTCACGGGGTGTTCCTCCCTCACGGCCCCTGATCGCGCCGCCACGCCGGTCGATCCGGCTGTTTCGCGTTGTCGGTGGGGCGTCCGTGCGGTCGCTCAGGGCCGCCGCACGCAGGTTCTCCGCCCCGTCCGTTCAATGGATCGGTCTCCGGCTTGGCCGTCAACTAATCCTTGGTATGGGCTCAAATAAAATTTGCGCGCCGGCTCCCCATGCAGCGGCCAAGCTGTCGCAAACCTGAACGGGCAAAATCCCGGCGGCAAAATCCCGGCGGAAGCCTTATGTGAGGGAAGGCGCCCGCCGCTCCTCCTCAGTCACAGCCGTTTCGCACCCGCATGCCCCAAGCCGTCGCCGGCCCCGAGATCGAGCGCCTGATCCAGCTTCTCGGGCGCATGCCGGGGCTCGGGCCCCGCTCCGCCCGCCGGGCCGCGCTCCAGCTCATCAAGAAGCGCGAGACCCTGCTCGCGCCGCTGGCCGACGCGATGCGTGTCGCGGCCGAGCGCATCGTCGTGTGCCGCTCCTGCGGCAACGTCGATACCAGCGACCCCTGCACGATCTGCCGGGACGAGACCCGCGACCCCACCACCCTCGTCGTGGTGGAGGACGTGTCCGATCTCTGGGCGCTGGAGCGGTCCGGCGCGGTCAAAGCGCGCTACCACGTGCTCGGCGGCGTGCTCTCGGCGCTCGACGGGGTGCGGCCCGAGCACCTCACCATCGCCCGCCTCGTGGAGCGGGCGGGCGAGCCGGGGGTGAAGGAGATCATCTTGGCGCTGAACGCCACCGTCGATGGCCAGACCACGGCTCACTACGTCACCGAATCGATCAAACCTTTCGGGCTGACGGTCACCCGCCTCGCCCACGGCGTACCCGTCGGCGGCGAGCTCGATTATCTCGACGAGGGCACCCTGACGGCGGCGATCCGCAGCCGCACGGCGTTCTGACCCGGCGGTCGGCGCGGGCCGGAACGAGGCTCTAACCGCCCTTTAAGTCGCGGCACGATAAAAGCCCGGCATCGGCCGTCGCGCGACGGTCCTGTCCAAGTCGGGTGGTCCGGGATGCGAACCGCATCGTTGCCAGCGGAGCAGAGTCGGCCCCGCCCGGCGACGGTCTACGAGCAGCTTGCGACCCCGCTAGTGGTGCGCACCCTTCTCGCGGCCCTCACGGTGGTGATCCTGGGCCGGACGGCGCGGTTCACCGGCCTTTTCGGCCCCATCGGGCTCTCGGATTTCGACATCCTCCACATCGCCGGCCGGATGGTGTGGCGGGGCGACATCGCGGATGCCTATCACCTACCCGCCCTGTTGCGGGTCCAGCAGGACCTCACGGGGCAGCAGGACTTCCTGCCCTGGGCCTATCCGCCGCCGTTCAACCTCGTGGTGGCCGTGCTCGCGACCCTGCCGGTCAGCCTCGCCTACCTGCTCTTCACCGGCACGACGCTCGCCGCGTTCCTGTTCGTGCTGCGCCGGATTGCCGGTCCGTTCTTCCCCGCCCTCCTGATCGCGCTGTTTCCGGCCCTCTTCATCACGGTGTCCTGCGGCCAGAACGGGTTCCTCACGGGCACGCTGATCGGCCTGACCTGCCTCGGGCTGGTGCATGGGAGGACGTCGGCTGGCCTGCCGCTCGGCCTGATGGTGATCAAGCCGCATCTCGCCGTCGGCGTCGCGGTCTGTGCCCTGGCCCTACGGCGATGGGCGTGCCTGGCCGTGGCCGCGGTCACCGCGGGCCTCGCGGCAGCGCTCGCCACCGCCGTGCTCGGCCCCGCGATCTGGCCGGCCTTCCTGCGAGGCGCCGACGAGGCGTCGGCCAATCTGGCCGCGGGCCTCTATCCCCTGTTCCGGATGGTCTCGGTCTACGCCTCGCTGCGCAGCCTCGATCTGCCGGCCGCGGTCGCCCTCGCGGCGCAGGCCGTCACGGCCGTCACGGCGCTCGGCTTCGTCCTGCTCGCGCTCCGGCGCGGCGTACCGCGGCGTCAGGTGGTCGGCCTCGCCGCCGTGGCGGGCCTGCTCGTGAGCCCCTACGCCTACGATTACGATCTGTCGCTCTATGGCGTCGGCCTGGCCCTGCTGCTTCCGGATCTTCTCGATCGCGCGAGCCGCCGCGAACAGGCCGCCCTGCTCGGTCTCGGCTGGGTGGCCAGTGGCTACGGCTTCGTCGCCGGGACGATCAACGAGCACCTCGTTCCGGTGGGAGCGGAGCCTCTCGTCGCGCTGTCGCTGCCCGGCCCGTTTCTGCTGATCCTGCTCGCCTTGATGTGGCACGTCCTGCGGCGAGAGCGGGCTCCGGCCTCGGCGGTACAGACCGATCCGGCCGCGGCTGCGCTGCAGGCGTCTGCGGCGCTGTGACGGAGACGCACCCAGAGCCAGAGCGCGAAGAGCGTCGCGCTGAGCGACAGCCTGAGGCCGCGGAGGCGGCTGCCGGCACTTGAGGCCAGAGTAAAATCGAGGGTGATCGCTTGAAGCGATCAGCCTCGATGCACACGGGGATATTTGACCACCCCGGCGCTGCCGCCTATCTGCGGGTGGTGAAACGCCTTTTCAGGCTCCTGCTCGCGCTCTCGCCCATCCCAGCCCGGAAGCCATGACCGTCCGCCCCCTCGTGATCCTGCCCGACGCGCAGTTGCGCCTCACCTCCGAGCCGGTGGCGGCTGTCACCGACGAGATCCGGACGCTTGCCCGCGACATGATCGAGACGATGTACGACGCCCCCGGCGTCGGCCTCGCCGCGATCCAGATCGGGGTGGCCAAGCGGGTCGTCACCATCGACACCTCGAAGGACGAGAACGCGAAGAATCCGACCGTCTACCTCAACCCGGAGATCGTCTGGGTTTCGGAGGAGAAGCGGGTCTACGACGAGGGCTGCCTGTCGATCCCCGAATTCTACGGTGAGGTCGAGCGGCCGGACCGCGTCCGGGTGCGCTACATGAACCTCGACGGGCAGATTGTGGAACAGGAGGCCGACGGCCTGCTCGCAACCTGCCTCCAGCACGAGATCGACCACCTCAACGGCGTCCTGTTCATCGATCACCTGTCGAAGCTGAAGCGTGACCGGGTGATGAAGAAGTTCACCAAGGCCGCCAAGCGCGACGCCGCCTGACGACGACCCGATGCGCATCGTCTTCATGGGAACGCCGGATTTCGCCGTTCCCACCCTGGATCGCCTCCACGCCGACGGGCACACGATCGCCGCCGTCTACACCCGCGCCCCGGCCAGAGCCGGCCGCGGCATGGCGCTCAAGCTCTCTCCGGTCCATGCCCGCGCCGAGGCTTTGGGCCTTCCCGTTCTGACGCCGACGACGCTGAAGAGCGAGGAGGCCGCCGAGACCTTCGCCGGGCATGAGACTGACGTGGCGGTGGTCGTCGCCTACGGCATGCTGCTGCCGCAGAGGATTCTCGACCTTCCGCGCTTCGGCTGCCTCAACCTGCACGGCTCGCTACTGCCGCGCTGGCGCGGGGCCGCGCCGATCCAGCGGGCGGTGATGGCGGGCGACGCCGAGAGCGGCGTCGGCGTGATGCGGATGGAGGCCGGGCTCGATACCGGGCCGGTGGCGATGGAAGCGCGCCTTGCCATCACCGAAGGGATGACTGCGGGCGAGCTGCACGATGCGCTGATGCCGCTCGGCGCCGACCTGATGGGGCAGGCGATCCGCGCGCTCGAGCGGGACGGCCTGACCTTCACGCAGCAGGCGGAGGCGGGTGTCGTCTACGCCCACAAGATTACCAACGAAGAGGCGCGGATCGATTGGTCGCGCCCGGCGGCGGAGGTTGCGCGCCACATCAACGGGCTGTCGCCGTTCCCCGGCGCCTATGTCGAGGCCGATCTCGGCAAGGGGTTGGAGCGGGTGAAGGTGCTGCGGGCCGTCACCGCCGAGGGCTCCGGCGCGCCGGGCACGCTGCTCGATGCCGCCGGCACGGTGGCTTGCGGCACGGGCGCGGTGCGGCTCCTCGAACTGCGCCGGGCCGGCAAGGGCGGCACTGCCAGCGGCGAGGCGTTCCTGCGCGGTGCCCGGCTGGCGGCGGGGGAGCGGCTCGGGTGAGCGCGCAAGCCTGATGCCCCGCTACAAGCTCGTCATCGAGTACGACGGCGCGCCGTTCCGCGGTTGGCAGCGTCAGGCCGACGACCCGACCGTGCAGGCCGCCATCGAGACCGCCGTGACGCGCTTCTCCGGCGAGACGGCGCGGCTCACCTGCGCCGGCCGCACCGATGCGGGCGTGCACGCGATCCATCAGGTCGCCCATCTCGACCTTGCGAAGGATTGGCGCACCGACACCGTGCGCGACGCGCTGAACGCGCATCTGCGGCCGCAGCCCGTCGCCATCCTCTCCGCCGAGGTGGTGCCACAGGAGTTCGACGCGCGGCACTCGGCGATCCGGCGGCATTACCGCTACCGCATCCTCAACCGGCGCAGCCCCGCCGCGCTCACCCGCGCCCATGTCTGGCAGGTGCCCTGGCCGCTCGATGCCGAGTTGATGCACAGGGCGGCGCAACGGCTCCTCGGGCACCACGATTTCTCGGCGTTCCGCGCCGCCGAGTGCCAGGCAAAGTCGCCCATGCGCACGCTGGAACAGCTCGACGTGACCCGCGAGCGGATGGGCCTGTTCGAGGAGATCGTGATCGCGACCTCGGCCCGCTCGTTCCTGCACCATCAGGTGCGCGCCATGGCCGGCACGTTGATGCTCGCCGGCTGCAAACGCCTCTCCGCCGACGACGTGGCGGAGATCCTGGCGACGGGGGCCAAGCACCGCTGCGGGCCGCTGGCGCCGGCCTGCGGGCTGACCTTCGTCGGCGTGGATTATCCCTAGCGTCGGCGCATCGTCTCTTCAGACAAGCCGGCAACCACCTTTCGGGACGATGCGTCAGAAGTAAGCGTCCAGCACCCGCCCGTAGATCGCGGTGAGCCGGTCGAGATCCGCCACCGCCACCCGCTCGTCGGTCTCGTGCATGGTCCGCCCGACGAGGCCGAACTCGATCACCGGGCAGGCATCCTTGATGAAGCGGGCGTCCGAGGTGCCCCCCGTGGTGGAGAGCGCCGGGCGCCGGCCGGTCTCGGCCTCAATCGCATCCGCCACCCGATCGACGAAGGCGTCGGGCTGCGTCAGGAAGGCGGGGGAGTTCGAGGGCTGAAGGTCGAGGCTGAACCGCACCGCGTTGCCGGCCGCCGCCTCCAGCCGCCGCCGGATCTCGGCACCGAGGGTGTCCGCCGTCCAGTCGTCGTTGAAGCGCACGTTGAACACGGCCTTGGCCGAGGCCGGAATCACGTTGGTGGCCGGGTTGCCGACATCGATCGTCGTGAATTCGAGGTTCGACGCGTCGAAATGCGCGGTGCCGCCGTCGAGGGGGTCAGCCGTGAGCGCCGAGGCGAGGCGCAGCAAGCCGGGAATCGGATTCTCGGCCCGGTGCGGATAGGCGACGTGGCCCTGGCGGCCGTGCACGGTGATGCGGCCCGGTCAGCGAGCCGCGCCGGCCGATCTTGATCATCTCGCCGAGGGTGTCGGGGTTGGTCGGCTCGCCGAGCAGGCAATGGTCGAAGCGCTCGCCCCTCGCCTTCGCCCAATCGAGCAGCTTCACGGTGCCGTTGACCGCCGGCCCCTCCTCGTCGCCGGTGACGAGGAAGGCGATGGAGCCGCCGAAATCCGGCCCGTGCCGATCGAGGAAGGCGAGCGTCGCGGCGAGCATGCAGGCGATGCCGCCCTTCATGTCCACCGCGCCGCGCCCGTAGAGGAAGCCCTCGGCGACTTCGCCCGAGAACGGCCCGTGGGTCCAGGAGCCGACTTCGCCCGGCGGCACCACGTCGGTATGGCCGGCAAAGACAAGGACCGGCCCTGCGGTGCCGATCCGGGCGTAGAGGTTTTGGATGTCCGGCGTGCCGGGCTCGGAGAAGACAGGACGCTCGACCGAGAAGCCCGCCCGCGAAAGACGATCCGCCAGGAACGACAGAGCCCCCCCCTCCTCCGGGGTCACGGAGGGGCAGCGGATCAGTGCCTGGGCGAGGGCGAGGGGGGAATGGTCGGACAAGGGCGGCACCGGTGGCTCGGGAAAGATGGCTCGGGGAAGGACGGCTCCTCCCAACCCTGTCCCTCATCCTGAGGTGCCCGCGTCAGCGGGCCTCGAAGGATCTTCCAGGGTCCGCGCGGCTTCTGGAGGATCCTTCGAGGCTGCTCCGCAGCACCTCAGGATGAGGGAGCGGGTGGGAAACAGCGGCGATCGTCGAAGGGGTAAGCCCTAGCACGCACCTGCTCCGCGCGCAGCAAGCCCGCGACCGCTTCCGCTCCCCGTCCAAGCGGCTTACATGGCGCGCATGGCCCTCAACTCCGAAGAGATTGAACGCTACGCCCGCCACCTCGTCCTGCGCGAGGTCGGCGGCCCGGGTCAGGCCCGGCTGAAGGCGGGGCGCGTGCTCGTCATCGGCGCGGGCGGGCTCGGTGCGCCGCTGATCCAGTATCTCGCCGCCGCTGGCATCGGCACGATCGGCATCGTCGATGACGACACCGTCTCGCTCTCGAACCTGCAGCGGCAGGTCATCCACGGCACGCCCGATCTCGGCCGTCCGAAGGTCGAGAGCGCGGCGGAAGCCGTGGCCCGGCTCAACCCGCATGTGCGCGTCGAGACCCATGCCTGCCGCCTGACGCCCGAGAACGCCCCTGCCCTGCTTGCCGATTACGATCTCGTGGCCGACGGCTCCGATAATTTCGCCACTCGCTACGCGGTCTCGGATGCGTGCTTTGCCGGCAAAAAACCTCTGGTGACGGCGGCGCTCGGCGCCTTCGACGGTTCGCTCACCACGATCCGCGCGCACGAGACCGGGCCGACGGGTGAGCCGAACCCGACCTATCGCTGCCTGTTCCCGAGCCCGCCGCCGCCGGGCAGCGTCGCGCCGTGTTCCGAGGCCGGCGTGCTCGGGGCGCTCGCCGGCGTGATGGGCTCGCTGATGGCGATGGAGGGTGATCCGGGCGCTCGCCGATTTCGGCGAGCCCCTGGTCGGGCGCCTGCTGATGGTGGATGCCCGCTCGATGCGCTTCGAGACGCTGGCCTATGCCTGGGACCCGGACAACCCGCTGAACGGGGTCAGGACAGGCCCGGCAGCCGAGCCGGCGGGGCACCCGCTTCCGCCGCGGTGAGGCAGCACTTCTTGTACTTCTTGCCCGAGCCGCAGGGGCAGGGATCGTTGCGGCCGACATCCTTGAACGGGTTCTTGACCGGCTGGCCGTAGGATTCCGCGGTCCAGCCCAGCGCGCCGACCGGATCGTCGAGATAGGTGTAGCGGTGGGCGTCGAAGGCGCTGAGGTCCGGCGGCGCAGCGCTCGCCTGCTTGAGTGCCTTGCGGAACCACGGAAGGTCGCTGAACTCGTCGGTGATGCGACCGTCGCGCCGGGCCGCCTCCACCCGCGGGGCGAGCGCCTTCAGCCCGAGATAGGCGACCGCCTCTTCCCAGCCAATCCAGGCCGGTGCTTCCTCAACCGCCGCCCGCGCCTCGTCGAAGCGCACGAGCAGCGCTTCCGCCTCGTCGAGCGGAATCCGGCCCTGGCGCGTCAGGAAGCCCAAAGCCGCGAAGGCTGCGTTGCGCAGGAAGTCGTCGGCGGTGCTGTCGAGGATTAGCCGGGCGAGCGCCGCGGTGTCGCCGTCGAAGGTCGAGGCGATCACGGCCGGCAGGGTCTCGGCCGAGGCATCGCCGAGAAGTCCATCGACCGCCTCGCCGTCCTGGCGCATCAGGCGCATCAGGAGCGGAAAGACCCGCGTGTCGCGCGCCGCGGCCAGGGCGTGCAGCCCCCAGAACAGGAGGTTGGTCTCCTCGTCCGCGATCGCCTCGGCATCCTCCGCCGCCCGCTCCAGCAGGGCGAGCACGGGTTCGGCGACCGCCTCGGGATTCTCGGCGGCCCGCTTCAGCGCCTCGGCCGGGAGATGGTTCTCCTGCGTGAGAACCGCGACGAGTTCCGCGTCCATGGCCGTCTCCCTCTGTCGGACCCGATCAGGAGCGCAGGGTCGCGCCGGTCTTCTTCGACACCTCGGCGACGATCTTGGCGCTTACCGCCTCGATCTCCGCATCGGTGAGGGTGCGCTCGGAGGGTTGCAGCCGCACCGCGACCGCAACCGACTTCGACCCGTCCGGGATGCCGGCGCCCTCGTAGAGGTCGAACACCTCGATGCCGGTGATCAGCTTGCGCTCGGCGCCCTGCGCCGCCTTCAGGATGTCGGCGGCGGGCACGTCGCGGGGAACGACGAAGGCGAAGTCGCGGGAGATCGCCTGAAGGTCGGGCAGCACCAGGGCGGGCTTCGCCTTGGTCGGCCGGTGGCGCGGCAGCGGCAGGGAATCGAGGGTGATCTCGAAGGCCACCAGCGTGCCCTTGAGGTCCATCGCCTTCAGGAGCCGCGGGTGCAGCTCACCGAAATGGCCGACCACGTTTTTCGGGCCGAATTGCAGCGTGCCCGAGCGGCCCGGATGCAACCAGTCGGGCCCGCCGGCCACGATCTGGAGCCCGCCGGTCGGCACGCCGAGCGCCGCGAGCAGGGCCAGCGCGTCGGCCTTGGCCTCGAAGGCATCGACCGCTTCCGCCGCGCCGCTCCAGTGGCGCCCGGAGCCGGCATGCCGCGCCGTACCGCGGCGCAGGCCGGTGGCGCGCAGGCTCTGGCCCTCCGGCTCGTCGCTGGCGAAGCACTGGCCGACCTCGAACAGGGCAGTGTCGGGGAACCCGCGGTCGGCGTTGCGCTGCGCGGCCCGCAACAGGCCCGGCACGAGGCTCGGGCGCATGTCGGAGAGGTCGGCGGCGATGGGGTTGGCGAGCGCCAGATCCGCTCCGCCGCCGCCGAACAGCCGGGCATCCTCGTGCGCGACGAAGGAATAGGTCACCGCCTCCAGCATGCCGCGGCCCGCCAGCGCCCGCTTGGCGAGGCGGCCGCGCCGCTGCAGCACGGTGAGCATCGGCTCGACCGCCACCGTCTCGACGCGCGGCAGCGGCTTCGGCTCGATCCGGTCGAGGCCGGCGATGCGCACGATCTCCTCGACGAGATCGGCCTTGCCCTCCACGTCCGGCCGCCAGGACGGCGGCAGCACCTTCACCCGGTCACCCGAGCCGGAGATGTGGAAGCCGAGGGATTCGAGCGTCACCTTCATTTCGGCCCGCGACAGTTCGATGCCGGCCAGCCGCCGCACCTCGGTCCAGGGGAAATCGATGACGCGGTCGAGATCCGGGATCTCGCCGGCGATGCGCGCCTCGCTCGGGCTGCCGCCGCACAGGTCGATCACGAGGCGGGTGGCGAGGTCGAGCCCTGGCAGGGCGAAGGCCGGATCGACGCCGCGCTCGAAGCGGTAGCGCGCATCGGTGATGATGCCGAGGCGCCGGCCGGTGCGGGCGATGTTGCGCGGATCCCAGAGCGCCGACTCGATCAGCACGTCGGTGGTGGTCTCGTCGCAGCCCGAGGCCTCGCCCCCCATGATGCCGGCGATCGACTCGACGCCGTTGCCGTCGGCGATCACCACCGCCTCGGAATCGAGCCGGTAGGTCTTGCCGTCGAGCGCGACGAGGCTCTCGCCCTCCTCGGCCCGGCGCACGGTGAGGCCGCCCGCGACCTTCCCAGCGTCGAAGACGTGCAGCGGCCGGCCGCGGTCGAAGGTCATGTAGTTGGTGATGTCGACCAGCGCGTTGATCGGGCGAAGGCCGATCGCCCGCAGGCGCTTCTGCATCCACTCGGGCGAGGGTCCGTTCGTCACGCCGCGCACGAGGCGGAGCGCGAAGAGCGGGCAGAGACCCTTGTCGTGCTCGTCGAACTGCAGCGTGACGGGGGTCGGGCAGGGCCCCTCGCCCCGCACGGGCGGCATCGGCTCGCGCTTGAGGGTGCCGAGGCCGGTGGCGGCGAGATCGCGGGCGATGCCGTGGATCGAGGTGCAGTCCGAGCGGTTCGGCGTCAGGTTGATCTCGATGACCGGATCGTCGAGCCCGGCCCAGAGGGCGTAGGGCGTGCCGACCGGCGCGTCGGCGGGCAGATCGAGGATGCCGTCATGGTCGTCGCCGAGGCCGAGTTCCGCGCCGGAGCAGAGCATGCCGCGGCTCTCGACCCCGCGGATCGTGCCGACCGACAGGGTGATGGCCTTGCCGGGCACGTAGGTGCCGGGGGGCGCGAAGACCGAGAGCATGCCGGCGCGCGCATTCGGCGCCCCGCAGACGACCTGGAGCGGCTGGCCGTCGCCGGCATCGACCTGACAAACCCGCAGGCGGTCCGCATTCGGGTGCTGCTCGGCCGAGATCACCCGCGCGATCACGTAGGGGCGAAGCGCGGCGGCCTTGTCCTCGATGCCTTCGACCTCGAGGCCGATCCGCGTCAGCGACTCGGCAATCGCGTCGAGCGAGGCCTCGGTGTTGAGGTGGTCCTTGAGCCAGGAGAGGGTGAATTTCATCTCAGAACATCCTCGCGGCCGCCGGAGCGGACCGGGCCGGGATCGAAAGTCAGGGCGGCGGGTCTCAGGCGGTCAAGCCGCCGACCAGGCTCGGCACGTCGATCGGCCGGAAGCCGTAATGCTCCAGCCAGCGCACATCTGCCTCGAAGAAGGGGCGCAGGTCCGGCATGCCGTATTTGAGCATGGCGAGGCGGTCGATGCCCATGCCGAAGGCGAAGCCCTGGACCTGATCCGGGTCGAGGCCGCCGCTGCGCAGCACGTTGGGGTGGACCATGCCGCAGCCCAGAACCTCCAACCAGTCGGTGCCCTCGCCGAAGCGCAGCTCCCCGCCCTTGCGCGAGCACTGGATATCGACCTCGGCCGACGGCTCGGTGAAGGGGAAGAACGAGGGGCGGAAGCGCATCGTCACGTTCTCGACCTCGAAGAAGGCGCGGCAGAACGATTCGAGCACCCATTTCAGGTTGGCGATGTTGGCCGAGCGGTCGATGACGAGGCCCTCGACCTGATGGAACATCGGCGTGTGGGTCTGGTCGGAATCGTGGCGGTAGGTGCGGCCGGGCATGATCACGCGGATCGGCGGCTGCTTGGCGCGCATGGTCCGCACCTGAACCGGCGAGGTGTGGGTGCGCAGGAGCTTGCGCCGCCCGAGATGGTCGGGGCGTAAGAAGAACGTGTCGTGCATCTCCCGCGCCGGGTGGCCTTCGGGGAAGTTCAGCGCGGTGAAGTTCAGCTCGTCCGTCTCGATATCCGGCCCTTCCGCCACCGAGAAGCCGAGATCGGCGAAGATCGCGGTGATCTCCTCGATCACCTGGCTGATCGGGTGAATGCGGCCGCGGATCTCCGGCGCCTCGCGAAGGGGCAGCGTTACGTCGATCCGCTCGGCGGCGAGCCGCGCATCGAGGGCGGCGTTCGCCAGCGCCTCGCGCTTCTGAGAAATCGCGCCCTGCACCCGGTCGCGCAGGCCGTTGATGAGCGGGCCGCGCTCCTTGCGCTCGTCGGGCGTCATCGCGCCCAGCGTCTTCAGCAGCTCCGAGACGCTGCCCTTCTTGCCGAGTGCCGCGACGCGCAGGGCTTCGAGGCCGGCCTCGTCCCCGGCCTGCTCGATCTGCCCGAGAAGATCGCGTTCGAGAGCGTCGAGATCCATTACCGCTGTCCTTGGCCAGTCGTCCGGGGCTGCCTTCGCGCGTCGTTCGCATTCCTGCAAGCACGCGAAGGGGGCGGACCGGGGCCGTCGGGCAGACATGCCCCGGCCGGAAATGAAGAAGGCGCGGCGCTTGCCGCGCCGCGCCTTGTCAGAGCTTCGAGCGTTCCGCCGTTCGGCGGAGCGATCAGGCGGCCTTCGGCAGGGCCGACTTCGCCTTCTCGACGACGGCGGCGAACGCGGCCGGCTCGTGGATGGCGAGTTCGGACAGCGCCTTGCGGTCCACCTCAATGCCGGACTGGGCCAGGGCATTGATGAAGCGGGAATAGGTCAGGCCGTGCTCGCGCACCGCCGCGTTGAGCCGCTGGATCCAGAGAGCGCGGAAGGTGCGCTTCTTGTTCTTGCGGTCGCGGTAGGCGTACTGCAGACCCTTCTCCACCGCCTGCTTGGCGATGCGGATCGTATTCTTGCGGCGGCCGTAGTAGCCCTTGGCAGCCTTCAGAACCTTCTTGTGCTTCGCGTGACTGGTCACGCCACGCTTGACGCGGGCCATGGGAGATCTCCTGGAACGTTAAGACAAAACAGATCGCGAGGGGTGGAAGAACTTACCGCTGGTTCGGCAGGAAGTACTTCTTCACATTGGCAGCATCGCCCTCGAACAGGGTCGTCGTGCCGCGCAGGTTGCGGATCTGCTTGTTGGTCCGCTTGATCATCCCGTGGCGCTTGCCGGCCTGGGCGTACATCACCTTGCCGGTGCCGGTGATCTTGAAGCGCTTCTTGGCGCCCGACTTCGTCTTCAGCTTGGGCATTTCGCTCTCCTGAACGCGACAGCGATCCGGCCGGCGGCCGGGACTTCGCGCTTGATGCTGCTGGAGCAACGGGAACCGCCACGGCAGCCCTAATCGGCCGGGCGGTTCGACGCGGGCGGCTTATGGCAGAAACATCCGCCGGTTTCAATCGATCGCGGACGCAACATTCGCCCTTGAGCGTTCGGCGGCGGCGTCAGGCGCTTTCGAGAGCACGCAAGGTGGAATAGTCGTGCTCCGCGACGGCCCTCGACAGATCGTGGGCGGTCTGGAGACTCATCCAGAATTCCGGCGTGGTCCCGAAGAACCGGCCGAGGCGGCAGGCCGTGTCGGCGGTCATCCCGCGGCGACCGCGCAGAAGTTCGCTGATGCGGTTGGCCGGCACCTCGATCGCCTTCGCCAGAGCGTTGGCGCTCATTTCCAGGGGTCGAAGGTATTCTTCGAGCAGGATCTCGCCCGGATGAGATCTAATGCGAGGCATGCCGCACCCTCCTTCAGTGATAATCGACAATCTCGACATCCTCGGGCCCCGAACCGTCCCATCGGAAGCAGATGCGCCATTGATCGTTGATGCGGATGCTCCACTGGCCCTCGCGATCACCCGACAGCTTCTCCAGACGGTTGCCGGGCGGGCTGCGCAGGTCGCTCACGACGGAGGCGGCGTTCAGCATATCGAGCTTGCGCCCGGCCGCAGCTTGAAAGGACCGTCAGCGGCGATGGCACACACCGTGCACGTCCAGCGCTTCGGTGTCCCTGTTGCGGTAGCTGAGGATCATGAGGTCGTCATTGTACGGACAACGTACAACATTGTCCGATGCTCCACAACCGCACCCGCGCGATCCGGCCTGCGTCGCCGGCCAACATATGTGGAAAACTGGTATTCCGTGGGGTTGCAAAGATTGCCGCTCGCCCCAGGCGCGGGGCGGAACCATAAACCTTGGCTGTCTGTTTCGTTCATGTCCCGCTCAGGCCGCGTCCCCCATTAGTCTCGCCAACATCCCTATTTCCTGTCACAGGAGACGTCTTCGTGCGCATTGCCCAGGTTGCCCCGCTCGCGGAAGCCGTGCCGCCGAAGTTCTATGGCGGCACCGAGCGTGTCGTATCGTGGATCACGGAAGAACTCGTTCGCCAGGGTCACGACGTGACCTTGTTCGCGAGCGGTGATTCTCAGACTTCGGCCAAGCTTGCCGCCTGCCACCCGGAGGGCCTGCGCCTTCTCGGCTACCGCGATCACACCGCGGGCCACCTCGCCATGCTGCATCACGTGCATCGCCGGGCGCATGAATTCGATGTGATCCACTTCCACATCGATCTCTTGCAGTATCCGATGTTCGAGGATCTCTATCACAAGTGCCTGACGACCATGCACGGTCGCCTGGACGTGCCGGACTTCATGCCGGTCTACAACACCTTCACCGGCATGCCCCTGGTCTCGATCTCGGACAACCAGCGCGATCCGATGCCGGAGAGCTCCAACTGGCTGGCCACGATCCACCACGGCCTGCCCAAGCAGAACTGCCCCTACTATCCGGAGGCCAAGGGCGGCTACCTCGCCTTCCTCGGCCGCATCTCGCCCGAGAAGCGCCCCGACCGCGCGATCGAGATGGCGATCCGTTCCGGCACGCCGCTGAAGATCGCCGCCAAGGTCGACAAGGCCGACCAGGAGTATTGGGACGAGAAGATCGAGCCGATGATCCATCACCCGCTGGTGGAGTATATCGGCGAGATCAATGAGGAGCAGAAGAAGGACTTCCTCGGCAACGCCCTCGCGCTCGCCTTCCCGATCGACTGGCCGGAGCCCTTCGGTCTGGTGATGATCGAGGCGATGTCGGCTGGCACGCCGGTGATCGCCTTCGGCAACGGCTCGGTACCGGAGGTCATCAAGGACGGCGTCAGCGGCTTCATCGTCAACTCGATGGACGAGGCGATCGAGGCGTGCCGCAAGGTCAAGGATCTGCCGCGTGCCGGCGTCCGCGCCCATTTCGAGGGCCGCTTCACCGCCGAGGTCATGGTCCGCAAGTACGTCTCGGCCTACGAGCAGCTCCTGGCCGGCCAGGGAAACGTGCTCAAGATGCCCGCCGCCGGCGCCTTCTCGCCCCAGTACGGTGAGCTGAACGGTTCGGCCCACGGCCCGATCCACGTCGCCGCGATGCCGGCCTAACCGCTCGACGAAAACCCGCCCCGGCCCTCGCCGGGGCCGGCAGAGCGCCTAACTGAATGGGTCCGACAGGGCCGCCGGTCGCTACGAGGCGATCGGCGGCCTTCGATTTGCGAGGGTCACCTCGCTCGCATCGGATCAACGGCAAAAAGGCGCTTCGCATGGCGGCACAGGACGACGCAGCCCATCTCCACGCCGACGGCTCCGAGGGACAGACGGCCTCGCGGTTCGGCTTCCTCGACGCTGACGAGAACCTGCCGCAGTATCATATCGAGGCGCAGGCCTCCCTAGTGGACCGCCCCTTACGCGCCCTCAAATACGGCGAGGCTTTCGCCGTGCTCGACAGCTACGGCGACATCGGCTGGGTTCCGGGGCCGGAGGGCCTCTACTTCCAGGACACGCGCTACCTCTCGCGCCTCGCGCTGACGATCGAGGACGAGCGGCCGATGATGCTGTCCTCGGCGATCCAGGACGACAACGGGGCGCTCAGCGTCGATCTCACCACCCCCGATATCCGGCTCGACGCGGGCGACGAGACCGCGATTCCCCGCGAGCTGATCGCCATCGAGCGCACCAAGTTCCTGTTCAAGGGCGCCTGCTACGACCGGATCGGCCTGCGCAACTACGACACCCGCCGCCGTCGCCTGCGCATCGGCGTGACGTTCGACGCCGATTACCGCGATCTGTTCGAGGTGCGCGGCTCGGACCGGGCCAACCGCGGCAAGCGGACCGTCGAGCGCCGCAGCGCGACCGAGGTGCAGTTTCGCTACGCCGGCCTCGACGAGATGGTGCGCACCACCTCGCTGCATTTCGGGCCGAAGCCGCACACGCTGGAGCCGGGCAAGGCCGAGTTCGTGGTCGAACTGGAGCCTGGAGCCAACACCTCGCTGTTCATCCGCGTCGTGTGCCAATCGCACCGCGCCTATACCAGCGCGCCGGGCCCCGAGCGGGCGGGTGAATCCGCCGCCGCAGCCCTGTCGCGGGCGGCGGGCAGCCTGGCTGAGCAGCCGGACCGGTCCCTGGGCGAGGGGCGTGTCTTCGCCCGCGCCTACCGCGACAACCGCCGCGACCAGCGCCAGATCACCGCCGGCATCACCACGATCATCTCCTCGAACGATCAGTTCAACGAGGGCCTCTGCCGGGCAACCGCCGACCTCTACATGCTGGCGACCCGGACGCAGGAGGGCATCTACCCCTTCGCCGGCATCCCCTGGTACTCCACGGTGTTCGGGCGCGACGGCATCATCACGGCGATGATGGCGCTCTGGATCGACCCGAATTTCGGCAAGGGCGTGCTGCGCTTCCTCGCGGCGACGCAAGCCAAGGAAGTCGATCCGGCCGCCGACGCCCAGCCCGGCAAGGTGCTCCACGAGACCCGCCGCGGCGAGATGGCGATGCTCGGCGAGGTGCCCTTCCGGCACTATTACGGCACCATCGACGGCACGCCGCTCTTCGTGATGCTGGCGGCCCAGTATCATGAGGTGACGGGCGACCTCGACACGATCCGGGCGATCTGGCCGCAGCTCAAGCTGGCGCTGGAATGGATCGACACATACGGCGACCGCGACGGCGACGGCTTCGTCGAATATGCCCGCGAGACCGAGCAGGGGCTGGCCAACCAGGGCTGGAAGGACAGCCACGATTCGATCTTCCATGCCGACGGCGCCATGGCCAAGGGGCCGATCGCCCTGTGCGAGGTTCAAGGCTACGTCTACGCCGCCAAGCGCGGTGCGGCGCGGCTCGCGAGCATGCTCGGCGAGGACGACCTTTCGGTCCGGCTCTCGGCTGCCGCCAACACCCTTCGCGAGAACTTCGACAAGGCGTTCTGGTGCGAGGAGATCGGCACCTACGCGCTCGCGCTCGATGGCGCGAAGCGCCAATGCGCCGTGCGCTCCTCCAACACCGGCCACGCCCTGTTCACCGACATCGCCCTGCCGAAGCGGGCGCCGCGGGCGTCGCGGCGCAGCTCTTGTCCAACGACGGGTTCAACGGCTGGGGCATCCGCACCATCGCCAAGGGCGAGGCGCGCTACAATCCGATGTCCTACCACAACGGCTCGATCTGGCCGCACGACAACGCGATCTGCGCCCTCGGTCTCGCCCGCTACGGCCTCAAGGAGGAGGCGGCGCTGGTGTTCGAGGGGATGTTCGACACGAGCCTGTACTACGACCAGAAGCGGCTGCCGGAGCTGTTCTGCGGCTTCATGCGGCGGCGCCAGCGCGGGCCCGTGAACTATCCCGTGGCCTGCTCGCCGCAGGCCTGGGCAGCGGCGGCGCCCTTCGCCTTCCTGGCCGCCTGTCTCGGGCTCGAAATCGACCAAGCCCGCAACCGCATCCGCTTCCGCAATCCGATCCTGCCGCGCTTCCTCGACGCGGTGGAGCTGTTCAACCTCAAGCTCGGCGACTCGCGGGCGGATATCCGCCTGCATCGCCACGGCAACGACGTGACGGTGTCGGTGACGCGGCGCGTCGGCGACGTGCAGATCGCGATGCTGAAATAAGTCTCTTTACGCGTTGCCGGCGGCCTCATCCTTCCGGGGCCGTCGGCATTCTGAAGCCCCGTCCCGTCGCTCCGCCGCGCGGAGCCCTCATCCTCCGACGCAAAACGAAAAATGCGCCGCCCCCGCGAGGGAGCAGCGCATTTGCGGATGAGCCTGTTCCGCGGGATCGCGGAGAGGCCGGGGCCGAGGCGGTTAGCGCGGCGCCAGGATCATGATCATCTGGCGGCCTTCGAGCATCGGCTCGCTCTCGACCTTCGCGATCTCCTGGGTCTCCTGCTTCACACGTTCCAAGAGCCGGAGGCCGATATCCTGGTGGGCGATCTCACGGCCGCGGAAGCGGAGGGTGACCTTGACCTTGTCGCCTTCCTCGAAGAACCGCTGAACGGCCTTCATCTTCACTTCGTAATCGTGCTTGTCGATGCCGGGACGGAGCTTGATCTCCTTCACCTCGACCGTCTTCTGCCTCTTGCGGGCCTCGTTCTGCTTCTTCTGTTCGTTGAAGCGGAAGCGCCCGTAATCAAGGAACTTGCAGACGGGAGGGACCGAATTCGGCGCGATTTCGACGAGGTCGAGGCCGACCTCCTCAGCCATGGCCAGCGCGTCGAAGAAGGGCACGACACCCCGGTTCTGCCCATCCTGGTCGATGAGCTGGACGTCGCGGACGCCGCGTATGTCCCGGTTTGCGCGCGGCCCGTCCTTCTGCGGGGCCGGCATGGCTCTCATTGGTCTGCGAATGGCTCAGTTCTCCTGTATCAACGACAAAACGGCAGCCTGAGAGCCACCGCGTCTGGCGAGCCCCGGCCACCGATTGATCCGGCGCTGCCGGACGGCACTAACTTGGCAAATCTTCTTGCCGAGTCAACTCGCGGGACTGATTTCGGTTCACCCTGTCACGTTTTGGCTCTGTTCAGAAGGTCGGCGTAGACGTTCAGGGTGCCGTCGATCATGCGATCGAGCGAGAAATTCGCCTCGACATGGGCCTGCGCCCGGCGCGCGAGGCCGTCGCGGGCGCTGGCACCGAGCGAGAGCGCGTCCTTCAGCGCCTCGGCCAGAGCCGCGGCATCGCCGGGCGGCACCCGCCAGCCGGTACGCTGGCCGGGCTCGACATCGGGGGGCGCCAGCACGGTCTCGGGCACGGCGCCGAGATCGGAGACGACCACCGGAATGCCGAGCGCCTGGGCCTCGACCGCCGAGCGGCCGAACGCTTCCGGCTCCACCGAGGGGACCGCGACGACGGAGGCCGCGCGGAAGGCGGCCGGCATGTCGGTGCAATGGCCGACCCGGCGCACGATGCCCGACAGGCCACGCGTCTCGATCAGCGCGTCGAGCTCGCGCTCATAGGCGGTGCGTCCCTGCGGATCGCCCGCGAGCACGACGGCGAAGTCGGTGAGGCCGAGGTCGCGCAGGCGGGCGGCGGCCTCGATCAGCACGCGCTGCCCTTTCCAGGCGGTGAGCCGGGCGGCGAGCAGCACGACCCGCTCGTGCGGCGCCACGTTCCAGGCCCGGCGCAAGCTCTCGACCCGTGCCGCCGCGACCGCCGAGGGTGTGAACGCCGCCAGATCCGTGCCGCGGTGGATCACGGTGATCCGCCCCCCGGCCTGGTCGGGATGGGTCCGGCGGATCAGGTCGGCGGTGTAGTGCGAGTTGGCGATCACGACGTCGCCCCGCGCCATCACCGAATTGTACAGGACCTTGACGCTGGTCCGGCCCGAATAGCTGCCGTGATAGGTCGTCACGAAGGGCAGCTTCAGCCGGCGCGCGGCGCCGAGCGCGACCCAGGCCGGGGCGCGGGAGCGGGCGTGCAGGATCTGCACGTTCTCGCGGCGGCAGAGCCGGGCGAGACGCTCGACGTTGAGCGCCATGGCGAACGGGTTCTTGGTGTTGGCCGGGAACGGCACCCAGATCCCGCCCTTGGCCTGCAACTCGCCGACGAGCCGCCCGCCTTCCGTGGCCACCAGCGGCCGCGCGCCGGCCTCGGCGAGGGCGGCCGCGACGTCGACGGTGGTGCGCTCGGCGCCCCCTGCCTCCAGGGCCGGGATGATCTGCAGCACCGTGACGCCCGCCAACGGCGAAGCCTCGGACAACTGCACCGGGCCGCCGGACAGGCTGCCTCCGTTCATCGCGTCACCCGTGCTGGGACGGTCGCTTGGGATTGGGTCATGAGGTAAGGATTGTCCCCGCGGCTTTACGGTTCGGTAAACGAAGCGTCGCCGAGTTGTTTCAGAATCACAGGATTTCCGCGCCAGTGAGCGATCCGGAGACTTCGCCGGGCGAATTGCCCCTCGTGACGCTCGATATCGAAGGCCCCTCCCCGCGCCGGCTGGCGGTGCGGGTTCGCGAGGGCGAGGGGCCGCCCGTGGTCTGGCTCGGCGGCTTCCGCTCCGACATGCGGGCGACGAAGGCCGCCGCCCTCGACGCCTGGGCTGCGCAGAACGCCCGGCGCATGGTGCGGTTCGACTATTCCGGGCACGGCGAGTCGGAGGGGCGCTTCGAGGACGGCACCATCTCCGACTGGCTCGCGGACGCCTGCGCCGTCATCGACCGCTACGCCAACGAGCGGCCGATCCTCGTCGGCTCCTCCATGGGCGGCTGGATCGCCTGCCTCGTCGCCCGCGAGCGGGCGCGGCGCGGGGCGGATCTCGGCGGAATGGTGCTGATCGCCCCCGCCCTCGACTTCACCGAGGCGTTGATGTGGGACGCCTTCCCGCCCGAGGTCCGGCAGACCCTGGAGCGCGACGGCGTGTGGTATCGGGAGACGCCCTATGCGCCGAAGCCCGACCCGATCCGCATGGCGCTGATCGAGGATGGGCGGCGTCACCTCTTGCTGGACGCAAACCTGGAACCGGGCTGCCCGGTGCACATCCTTCAGGGCATGGCCGATCCGGACGTGCCCTATCCGCATGCCCTGCGGATTCTGGAACGCCTGCCCGCGCAGGGTACGCGGCTGACGCTGATCAAGGATGGCGACCACCGCCTGTCGCGGCCCGAGGATATCGACCTCCTCGTGCGCACGGTCGCGGCGATGGCCTGATGCGCCCCCGCCGAGCGGCGGGGAAACGGCTCTAGTGCAGGCTCACCGGGAAGAGCTGGTGGGCCATGGCGTTCGCCACGGCGACCTCGCGGGAATCCGTGAGCAGGATCGGCGCGCCGCTCGCCGAGAGCAGGGCGAACAGGTCGAGTCCGGGGGTCATCTCCGGGGCCTGCGGGAACAGGCTGCGCACCTCGTCCGAACGGATCGGGCGGACATAGGCGATGTGCCCTTCGCCGAGTGCGGCGAACTCCGCCGGGTCGATGGCGGGGTTGGCGGTCGTGTCGATGGTCAGGTCGGTTGTGGCTGTGGTCATGGAATGCCCTCCTTCCGAGGCAGAGCGTTGAACCGGATATGGTCCTGCACATCGGCAGCGACAAATCCGGGATGGGGTGGAGGCCCGAGAGACGGGCGACGCAGCCTGCGATGCATCGACGCGGCTCAGTCGCATCGTCCGTAGGCTGCGCAGGTCAGGGTCGCCGTTCGGGATCACGGATCCTTGGCGGCGATCGCGATCTTGCGCACGATGCGCTCCGGCTCCGGCCGTGCGAGATCGATCGCCAGAAGCCCGTTCGACAGCTCCGCGCCCAAGACCTCCATGCCGTCGGCAAGGAGGAAGGCCCGCTGAAACTGCCGCGCCGCGATGCCGCGGTGCAGGTAGTGACGGGACTTGTCGTCGACCTGCCGCCCCCGCACGACCAGTTGATTCTCCTCCAAGGAGACGTCGAGCTGATCCTGCGTAAAGCCGGCCACCGCGAGCGTGATACGCAAGCGTTCGGGCTCGCGTTCGCTGCGGGTGACACGTTCGATGTTGTAGGGCGGATACCCGTCGCTGGCGGCCTTCGAGACACGATCGAGTGCCTGCTCGATCTCGTCGAAGCCGAGCAGGAATGGGTACCCGAACGGGGACGGCCGCGTCATCGTCGCTCAAACCTCCGGCAAGGCCCTGGGGGATCGAACGGCGTCGAGCCCTTGGCGGCACCTTGCGGTCTCGAGCCCGCCTCGCGGCAGCGCTCTTGAGACGGGATATGGAAAGCGGGCGGATGCCGATCAAGGGTGGTCGGCCATGCGGTCGGCGAAGCGCGGGGAACGGCAATTCGGGACAAACCGGCAATCACGCCGGGACAAATGAGAAATCCCAGTTCGCTTGCCTGCCTTCTCCAATAGTTTGGAATTGCTCTGAAATTCTTTGCAAACCTTGATCGGTACCCTGCTTGTCGGATAGGCACGCCCGGAAACGTACACGGTGCTGTGACGAGCGCCGGACGTGACCTTTGCTGTATCCGCACATCGCCATGCGGTGGAGATCGCGTCACGGTGGTCTCGCCCCGGACGACGGCGCCTCTCGGCACCGTCGAAACCATGGCGAAGCGAATGTCGGCGGGACAGCGGCAGTCCTTCGGCCTTCGGGTCAAGCGGCCCGCTCCGGATCTCCGGGGCGGCGCGAGATTGGGGAGATGAGATCGTCGTGATTCAGGAAGGCTGGGCAATGAGCGATGCAGGGCCGGGACGCGGCGGGATCGGGGGACGCCTCCTCGCGGGTGCCGCCCTCGCCGCAGCGCTGATCACCGCGATCCCCGCCGCAATGGCACAGGATGCGACGCCGCCGGCCAAATCGGACGCCCCTCCCCTGAAGATCGAACTGAACCGGCTCGAGCCCGCGGGCGAGGCCTGCCGCACCTACATGCTCGTCGACAACAGCCGCGGGCCCGCGCTGAAGTCGCTCAAGGTCGATCTGTTCGCCTTCGACACGGAGGGCGTCGCGCAGAAGCGCCTCGCCGTCGAGCTGGGCCCGGTCCAAGAGAAGAAGACCGTGGTGCGGCTCTTCGATTTCGCCGGCCTCGCCTGCCCGAAAATCGGCCGCCTTCTGCTCAACGACGTGCTCGCCTGCGAGGGCGGTGACGCCACCCGCGAGACCTGCCTGGAGCGGATCGAGCCCGCCACCAAGACATCGGCCGCCTTCGATCGCTGAGGCCGGCCACGGCCGTCCCACCGGTTCGACCGGGTGCGACGGACGCCTATTGGAGCCACGAGGAGTCACACATGGATCCGACGTCCGTGCCCGCCGAGGCGGTCGCTGCAGCCCACGACATGTCGTTCATCGGTCTGTTCCTTCAGGCCGACCCGATCGTCAAAAGCGTGATGATTCTCCTCGTGGTGGCCTCGCTCGCCTGCTGGACCGTCGTCTTCGAGAAGATCGTGCGCCTCTCCGCCGCCAAGCGGCAGGCCAAGGCCTTCGACGCGATGGTCCGCTCCGAGGGCACCATCGATACCGGGCAGAAGGGCATCGCCGGCCACGTGGTCAAGGCGGGGCTCGACGCGTGGCGCGACCAGGATCCGAGCGAGAGCCGGGCCGAGCGCCGCGAGCGGATCGAGCGGGCGATGAAGGGCGCGCTTAGCCTGGAGGTGAAGCGTCTCCAGGGCGGGCTGCCGCTGCTGGCGACCTCCGGCTCCACCGCCCCCTTCGTCGGCCTGTTCGGCACGGTCTGGGGCATCATGAACTCGTTCTCGTCGATCGCGAAGAGCCAGGACACCAGCCTCGCGGTGGTGGCACCCGGCATCGCGGAGGCGCTGTTCGCCACCGCCATCGGCCTCGTCGTCGCGATCCCGGCGGTGATGGCCTACAACAAGCTCTCCGGCGACGTCGCCCGCATCCAGTCGAGCTTCGTCTCCTGCATCTCGGTGCTCGGCAACCGCCTCGCCCGTGATCGCGGCCCCCACGCCCGGGCCGCGGCGGCCGAATAATCCGCTTCTTCGCCGACCCCTGAAACCTTCGCGGCGCCCGCCTCAGCTCGGCGGGCGGCCGCCGACACCCGGAAGGGCGAAGCCATGGCCATGGGAACCGCGCGTTCGGCGAGCGACGACGAGGACGGCCTCGACGCCACGCCGATGTCCGAGATCAACGTCACGCCGATGGTCGACGTGATGCTGGTGCTGCTGATCATCTTCATGGTGGCCGCGCCGCTGATGACGACGGGCGTGCCGGTGCAACTGCCGAAGACGACCGCCGCCAAGGTGGCGCAGTCGCAGAAGCCGCTCGAAGTCTCCATCGACAAGGACGGCAATCCGTTCATCGCCAAGGACGGCTTCACGCCGGAGACGATCCTGCCGCGCCTAAAGCAGCTCAGGGCGGAGAACCCGGATCAGGTCGTGCTCGTGCGCGGCGACCGGGAGGTGCCCTACGGCCGAATCATGGAAGTGATGGGCCTCGTCGGTCAGGCGGGCTTCACCAAGGTCTCGCTGATTGCCCAATCGGCGGGTGGCGCGCCGGCCGCAGGGACGCCCCGTTAAGCCGATGGCCGCTCCCAAGCCAGCTCCGAAGGCCGCCCCCATGCCGCCGATGCAGGCCCCGATATCTGCCCCGATGCCGGCTCCCGTGCCCGCTCATGCCGGGCAGGGGTTGCCCTCGGGCCCGTCCGAGGGAGGCGGCCAGGGGCGCCTCGCGGCCGCCTTCGCCCTGGCCCTGGCCCTGCACGCCGCGGGGCTGATCGGCATCACCTATCTGCATCTGACACCGCCCGCGCCGCCGGGCGAGCAGGAGATCACCATCGATCTCGCGCCGCAGATGGCGGAGGCCGAGACGCAGGCCCCCGCCCAGACGGCGCAGTCCGAGGCGATCCCCGAGGAGGCCAAGCCCGAGGGCGAGCCGGAGACGGCCGAGCCGGTCGAGACCCCGGACGAGGTGAAGCCCCCGCCTCCCCCCGAGATGACGGAGGTCATGCCGGAGGAGGTGCAGCCGCCGCCTCCGCCGCCGGAAGCCGTCACGGAGGTTCCGCCCGACACGCTGCCCCCGCCGCCGGAGGAGCAGATCATCGCCTCCGAGGCGCAGGAGGCGGAGCCCCTGGCGCCGCCCCCGCCCGTGGTGGCGAAGGTGCCGGAGCGGCCCAAGACCGACCCCAAGATCGAGGAGCGCCGCAAGGCTGCGCTGGAGAAGAAGCGCGAGGCCGAGCGCGAGGCACGCCGCCAGGAGATCCTCGAGAAGAAGCGCGAGGAGGCGCAGAAGGAAGCGCGGATCAAGGCCGCCAAGGCGAAGGCGGAGCGCGATGCCGCCCGGCGTGCCCAGGCCGCGCAGGCGGGCAATGCGCAACGCAACTCCGCCGCCACCTCGCGTCAGAGCGCGACGGGCACGGCCGCCGCGGCCAGCGATCCCAACGCCATGGCCGCCTGGAAGGGCTCCATCGCCGCGACGATCCGTGGCCGGATGAACCGCGAGGCCGCGGCCGGCACCAGTGGCGGCGTCGCGACCGTGCGCTTCACCGTGAGCCGCTCCGGCGCGGTGAGCGGCGCGGCCGTGACCGGCAGCAGCGGGGTGGGCGCCATCGACAGCGCCGCGCTCGCGGCGGTGCGCGGCGGCTTGCCGCCCGCCCCCGCCGGGGTGACGCAGCCGAGCCTCGCCGTCACCGTGCCGCTGCGCTTCAGCCCTGGGCGTTAGGCCGGCATCGTTCTTCCGTCCGCCGCGTTGTCCCGCTCACACCGGACAGCGCGGCGGATGACCATCTTCTTCACGAGCGACACGCATTTCGGCGACCCCCGGATCCTGCGGATCGACAGGCGCCCCTTTCCGGATCTGCCGGCCCACGATGCGGCTCTGGTCGAGACCTGGAACGCCGTCGTCGGGCCGGACGACACCGTCTGGCATCTCGGCGACTTCGCCCTCGGCCCGCCCCCGGAGCGCATCGCGGCCCTGCTCGGCGCGCTCAACGGCCACAAGCATCTCATCGTCGGCAACAATGACGGCCCCGCCACCCTCTCGGCGCCCGGCTGGACCTCGGTGGCGCATTACGCAGAGACCGAAGTCGAGGGCCGCCGCCTCGTGCTATGTCACTATGCCTTCCGGACCTGGAACGGCCTCGGCCGCGGCGCGATCAACCTGCACGGCCATTCCCACGGCCGGCTCAAGCCGATCCCGCGACAATACGATGTCGGCGTCGATGCGCAGGGCTTAGCGCCGGTCACCCTCGACCAGATTCTCGTCTCTCGGCGGGGGCGTGTGTCGGAGACGGCGCGCCGGAACCGTGCCGGGCCGGATCTCGGTAGCAAGGAGGCCGCCGAGGGATAGGGATGTCGATCGAATCCCAGTGCGCCGAATGTTCCACCAAGAATCGTCGAGGAAGCCTCCAAGAATCTTGGCAGATCCCGCAGGCGAGTTTCGGAACCATCGGCTTAGCGTCACCGTTCAGAAGCCAAGACGGACGGCAACGTCGCGGCAGGATCAGTGAAGACACTGAGACGCCTGCATGTTGAGCGCCCCTTAACCTTTTCACGACTTCTGTCGAACAGCTTCGGTCTGCCCCATGCGTCACCTCATGCGACACACCGTTTTCGCCGGCCTTGCGGCCTCCCTCGTCGGCGTCTCTCTCGTTTCCTCCGCGCTCGCGGCCCCCGGCTGTCTCGACGGCCGCCGCAAGATCCAGGAAGCCAGCGCGCTGCGCTATCAGGCCCGCCAGGAAGCGCGGCTCGGCAATCACGACCGGGTTTGCGACACCCTCGACGAGATCGGCGACCGCTACCATGAGGCGCAGGACGCCTTCGAGGATTGCGGGGCCGACATCGTCTCGATCGATCTGCGCAGCGAACTCCGGTCCCTGCGCGCTGCCAAGCAGGTCAACCGCTGCGACTGACCGGGGCTGACCCGCGCTCCGCGGGTCGAAGCTGCCTGTAACTCGATGCTGCGAAAGCCGGATCCGTCCGCGGGCCGGCGTGTGGTCCCGCACCGCCAAGCGTCACCGTGAAGCGCAGGTCTATCGCAACGAAACCGACCGCTTCGCGCCGGAAAACTCCTCTCCTCCTTTCAGGGTCTTGCCATGATCGCCACCGACAACGCCCTCCGTCAGCCCGCCGCCGAAACGCGGACCGGTCCTTCTTTCGCCGCGGCCCTGTTCGGCTTCCTCGGCAGCACCGTTGCGACGACGATGGTGATGTTCCTGCTCAGCAGCAGCGTCTGACACCGCTTCCGCTCGGCGAGAGCGGCGTCAGGACTGCGCGGTGCTCGCGTGAAACACACCATCGCGCCCGGCGAAGCGAACGCCCGGATGTCGTGAGATCTGTCTCAAGGAGTTGAGGCCCGCCTCAGGGAGCGACCGACCAGAGGCGGTTACGCGAGAACAGCATCTCCGGATTGCCGACTTGGTTCGCCGTCTTCGGCACCGGGCAGCGGGGCGTCTCGGGGCGGGGCGCGACGACGACCGCCGCCTGAGCGGGCGGCACGAGGCCGAGCCGCACTTGGACCGCCGGGTGCCGCGCAGCGGTGATGGTGACGACGCCGGCAATGATGCAGCCAGCCATCAGTCCGAGAAAGAAATTCGTCATCTGAAACGGGTTCCGGACCCGATGCGGCACGGACTGGCCTTAGCGGCCGCCACGCCGAAGCACTCGCCCGCTTTCGGGGCGCCAATGGGGCAGATTGCTCGCATACCGGCTTTTAACAAAAACGATGCATTGATCCGCCTGCGATCGGCCGAGGGCGGCGCAGGGAGAACACCAACAATGCAGTACGCGGCCAATGCCTATGCGAAGGCTTCGCGCGTGGCGCTCTCCCCTCGAGAAGCCGAGGCGGCCGTTCTGCTGAAGGCCGCCGGCCGTCTCCAGTCCCTCGGTTCACAGGTCGAGGCGGGGCCGGCTCTCAACGACGCGCTGACGTTCAACCAGCGCGTCTGGACGATCCTGGCCTCCGCCGCGACCGAGCCGAGCAGCCCGCTCCCCGTCGAGGTCCGCACCAGCATGGCGCAGCTCTCGGCCTACGTGTTCCATACGATCCTGGACACGATGATCGAGCCGACGGCGCAGAAGATCGAGTCGCTGGTCTCGCTCAACAACCACATCGCCGCGGGGCTTCAGGGTGACGCCGGGCCGGGCGCGTAAACGCCGGCTGACCGCACGCCGAATCGAATCAGAGCCGCCGAATCGAGTCACCTTCGGCGGCGTGCTGTCCGGGCGTCATCCGCCGTAGGATGTCGCGGCGCGCGGGTGCCCGCACCTCCGAGCGTTCTGTCGCGTCGGAGGGCGTCGGACGGGCGATGTCGCTGGGCGGTTGGTCAGGCCGATTTGGCGACGCGCTCGCCGAGAAACGGCGCGGCTTCCCGTGCGTAGGCCCGTGCCTTGAGGATCACTTCGTCGGGGATCTGCATCACCACGTCGCCGGTCTGCGGATCGGTGACCCGGAAAACGAGGCTCTGGCTCTCCGCATCGCGGATATAGGCCCGCCGATCCGGCTCGGACGGTTTCGCTTCCGTGCTCTCGGGGCTCACCGCGACGGTGACCGCGGGGTCGAGCACGCGCGAGGCAGGAGCCTCGTCGCGAACGGTTTCCCCAACCGGCCGGATGGGGGTGATGGGTGCGGTTGAGACGGGCGGCGTCGAGGCCGCGGCCCTGATCGGGTCCATGGCTGCATTCCTTCGGTTTCGGCGCGAGGCCGGACCTCAGGAGATTGCGCGCGTCGCTACTGGAGTCTTAAGGCCCGCCGGTTGTCCCCCGGGAACGGCCGCCAGCCTCACTGATCCGTAAAGATACCCTGAAGAGTTTTCGCGAATTCGCGTCACCCGATCGGTTCTGCGAGGATGGCCGCCCGCCGGACGGCCATCCCGCATTTCACGCGCGGCTTACTCCGCCGCGTCGACGTAGAGCTTGCCGCCCTCTTCCAGGAACTCCTGCGACTTGGCCGCCATGCCGGCTTGGCGCTCGGCGTCGCTCATCGGCTGGGCTTGGCCGATGACGATGCCGGCCTCTTCCATGGCGAGCACGTCGGCGCGCAGATCCTGCGTGATCTTCATCGAGCAGAATTTCGGGCCGCACATCGAGCAGAAATGGGCGACCTTGTGCGCGTCCTTCGGCAGGGTCTCGTCGTGGTAGGCGCGCGCCGTGTCGGGATCCAGCGAGAGGTTGAACTGATCCTCCCAGCGGAAGTCGAACCGGGCGCGGCTGAGTGCGTCGTCGCGGAGCTGCGCTGCGGGGTGGCCCTTGGCGAGGTCGGCGGCGTGCGCGGCGATCTTGTAGGTGATGACGCCGGTCTTCACGTCGTCGCGGTTCGGCAGGCCGAGATGCTCCTTCGGCGTGACGTAGCAGAGCATCGCCGTGCCGAACCAGCCGATCATCGCGGCGCCGATGCCCGAGGTGATGTGGTCGTAGCCCGGCGCGATGTCGGTGGTCAGCGGGCCGAGGGTGTAGAACGGCGCCTCGCCGCATTCCCGCAGCTGCTTCTCCATGTTGACCTTGATCTTGTGCATCGGCACGTGGCCGGGGCCCTCGATCATGGTCTGGCATCCCTTGTCCCAGGCGATCTTGGTGAGTTCGCCCAGGGTCTCCAGTTCGGCGAACTGAGCCGCGTCGTTGGCATCCGCGATCGAGCCGGGGCGCAGGCCGTCGCCGAGCGAGAACGAGACGTCGTAGGCCCGCATGATGTCGCAGATCTCGTCGAACCGCTCGTAGAGGAACGATTCGCGGTGACCGGCGAGGCACCAGCGCGCCATGATCGAGCCGCCGCGCGACACGATGCCGGTGGTGCGCCTCGCGGTCAGCGGCACATGGGCCAGCCGCACGCCGGCATGGATCGTGAAGTAGTCGATGCCCTGCTCGGCCTGCTCGATGAGCGTGTCCTTGAACACCTCCCAATCGAGCTTCAGCGGGTCGCCCCCGACCTTTTCCAGCGCTTGATAGATCGGCACGGTGCCGATCGGGACGGGCGAGTTGCGCACGATCCACGAGCGGATGTTGTGGATGTTGCGGCCCGTCGAGAGGTCCATGACCGTGTCCGCGCCCCAGCGGATCGACCAGACCAGTTTTTCGACTTCCTCAGCTGCGGAAGACGTCACCGCCGAGTTGCCGATATTGGCGTTGATTTTCACCAAAAAATTGCGGCCGATCGCCATCGGCTCGAGTTCGAGGTGGTTGATGTTGGCCGGGATGATCGCGCGGCCGCGGGCCACCTCATCGCGGACGAATTCGGGCGTGATGAAGGGCGGCACCGCCGCGCCGAAGCTGTCGCCGTCGGCGAGCGCGGCTTCCGCCCGCTCCAGCATCTGCGCGCGACAGGCGTTCTCGCGATGCGCCACGTAGATCATCTCTTCGGTGATGATCCCGGCGCGGGCGAACTCGTACTGCGTCACCAGCTGCCCCGGCTCCGCCCGGCGGATCGTCCGCTCGGCCGGGCACGGCGCCACGAGCTTGTCGGCAGCCGCGAAGCCGTTGTCCTCCGGCTTCACCTCGCGCGGCTTCACGGCGGCGTAGCCGCGCCCGACGATCCACGGCTCGCGGACCGGGGCCAGACCCTTCTCGAGGTCGATGGCCGCATCGGTCTCGGTGTAGGGGCCCGACGGGTCGTAGACCCGCACCGGCTCCTCCTTCGGGTCGGAGAGGGCGATCTCCCGGTAGGGCACGCGGATGTCGGGGCGGCCGGGCGCCTCCGCATAGACCTTGCGCGAGCCCTGCACGGGGCCGGTGGTCACGCTGGCGGGATTGCTGTTGGGAAGATCTTTGGGACGGACGGGTGCGTTCATCGCTGTCGCTCCTGAAAGGGGAGGCGACCCGTGGTCCCGACGATGGTGCGGCTGACCGATGCTGCCTGTGAGCAGCGGCCACTGGTTCCCGTCCCTCCGCCGGTACGAGCCGGATCAGGTTCAAGGGTCAGGGCGCATGCCCACTCTCAGCCCCATACGGGGCCCCCCTCGGAACGATTCCAACCTCTGCTTCGACGCGATCCTTGTCAATCCATCGCCGGAACGGGTCGATTCGGAGGAAAGATTTTTCCGTTTCGGAAGACGCCCGCTGTCACGGCGGAAAAGCTTGACCGTTTGCCGGGGATTCGAGACACGGTTTCGACGAAAAACTCACCAATTGAGCCAGGAAGCCCCCTTTGGCGACCCCGCACTGCGGCTTGGGTGTGGATGACGCCCGGTCGGCGGGTGGCCATGCGCCCGCCTTTTCGCGACACACGATGGCGATGAGCACGGTCATCCCTTTCCGCCGCCCCCCTGCCCCCGCCACGCCGGCCCGCGCCGGCTGCGACGTGGCGGCTGTTGCGGGCGACCTCCTGGACGTGCTCGATCAGCTCGAGGGGCTGGTGGCGCGGGCCGCCGTCATGGACCGGCCGCGGATCGAGGTGGAGCGCAGCGTGCAGCACCTGCTCGATGCGATCAGCGCCGTTGAGCGCGCCTCCGACACCCTGGGCGAGGGCAGCAGCATCTCCGAGCCGGCCTGAGGATCAGGCGCCTCCGGCGTCCGGCCCGGTCTCCCACGTTTTTCTATTCCCGGATCACGCGCGGCATCGTCCTGGCGCGTGTCGGCGGCTTCGCGGCCCGATGATGGGACAGGCGAGAACGCTCACGCCCCGACGTGCAGCACGCTCGCCATGATCGTCCCGTAATGGCAGGCGGTCGCGGCTAGCACGAAGGCGTGCCAGATCGCGTTCTGGAACGGCAGGCTGCGCCAGACGTGGAAGACCACGCCGCCCGAGTAGAGCAGGCCGCCGATGGCGAGGAGCCACAGGGCGGACGGGGTGAGCCCCGAAATCACCGACTCGTAGGCGAGGACGCCGCTCCAACCGAGCATCAGGTAGAGCACGATCGAGACACGGTCCCAGCGGCCGGGCATCAGGATCTTGATGGCGATGCCGGTGAGCGCGACCGTCCAGATCAGGGCGAGCAGCGTCCAGGCGACGGGGCCGGAGCCGACCAGCGCCACGACCGGCGTGTAGGTGCCGGCGATCATCAGATAGATGAAGGCATGGTCGAAACGGCGCAGGATCCACTTGCGCGGGCTCACCGGCCACATGTTGTAGGCAGCGGATGCGCCGAGCATCGCCAGCAACGCGGTGGCGTAGACCAGCAGAGAGGCCCGTTCGATCCACCCGAGATGGTTGAGGGCCGCCGTCACGACCAAGCAGATCGCGCCGAGAAACCCGAGGGCGATGCCTGCGATATGGACTACACCGTCCGCCCGCAATTCACTGGGCGTGTAGTTCCATGTCAGCGCAAGCGGGCGTCCGTCCTCGGCCAGAAACATCCTCTGCTCCTGTGTTGGCGAGGTATTTAATTCTATAGAGCGCCGAGTCGTTCCATCGCCGGACTACCGAGGGCACGGTCTTCCACCGAAATTGTTGCGGCGACGACTGGAACCCACCTTTTGCGCCTCGGGGTAAGCCGATTTCTATGCTGCGGCGCAGTCGGCCAAGGTTCCCTTGAGCCTTCCCCCCGAGCATCGAAGCCCATCGCGACGGTTTCATGAACCTGCCTCGGCCGCGAGGCAGGTTTCGCGCCAAACCGGCCGACGGGCGCAGAGCCGGCTCAGGCGCCGCGGCCGGCGAGCGCCTCCAGCCCGATCGGCACCTCCGCCCCCGTGGGTGCGGCGGCGGCGGGCACACCGCGGGCGAGACGAGCATGGACGGTCGCCATGATCAGCACCGCCATGGCGAAGACCTGATGCGCGAGCCCGGCCCAGAGCGGCACATGCAGCAGGAGGGTCGCGATGCCGAGACCCATCTGTGCCGTTGCCAGCGCCGCCACGCCCATCGCCCGGCCCGCCGCGGCGCTGCCGGACGCCGTCCGGGCGGCCTGGATCGCGTGGGCGATGGCCACCACCACGACGAGATAGGCGAAGAGGCGGTGGTTGAACTGCACCAAGGCGAGGTTGTCGATAAAGTTCTCGATGAAGGGCACCTTGTCGAACAGTACCCGGGCCGGCGGCACGAGAACGCCATCCATGTCCGGCCAGGTGTTGTAGAGGAGGCCCGCCTTCGAACCGGCCACGAGCCCGCCGAGCCAGATCTGAACCAGCACCAGGGCCGGCAACAGGCAGGCGACGACCCGTACCGGTTCGGGCGCCGGAGCGAGCGCCCGAGGGCGGGTGCCGGCGGCGAGCCAGACGAGGCCGGCGAGGATCAGGCTCGCGGTGGTGAGGTGGAGGGCGAGCTTGAGCGGCGCCACCGCCGTCATGCCGGGCTGGAGGCCCGAGGCCACCATGATCCAGCCGATCGCGCCCTGAAGCCCGCCGAGCAGGCCGAGGCCGAGGAGGCCGGTGAGGAGACGGCGCCCGAGCATGCCGCGGGCCCAGAACCACGCAAACGGCAGGAAGAACACGAGGCCGACGATCCGCCCGAGCAGGCGATGCCCCCATTCCCACCAGTAGAGCGTCTTGAAGCCGTCGAGCCCGATGCCCTGGTTGAGGATACGGTACTGCGGCGTGTCGCGGTACTTCTCGAACTCCACCGCCCAGTCGGCGGCGTCGAGCGGCGGGACCACGCCGGTCACGGGCCGCCACTCGGTGATCGAGAGGCCGGAGCCGGTGAGCCGCGTCGCGCCGCCGACAGCGACCATCGCCACGACGAGCACGGCGAGCAGATAGAGCCACGCGCGCACCGCGCCGTGCCCGGGGCGGTAGGAGGCCGCCGGGACGGCGTCGAAGCGGTCGAGGGTCGGATGGGTCGACAGTCTCATGGTCTCGCGCGTCAGGTCCGGCAGCCGGGAATGTTCGGGGTGGCTTACGGGAAGCGGGACCCTGCGCGCAACGCGGCCTATGGCGCAGGCAGGGGAATCGCACGAGGCGATCCCCCTTCTTCATGCCGGCCTCCGCGGAACGCCTCGGCCCCTTGGGCTTTCGCTCCGCTCGACGCCTTGGCTGAGCCAAGGCCCGCTCCGCGCGACGCTCTTCGCGTCGCGAAGCCGCAATCCGCGGCTTCGCGCAATTGCCCCATGACGCAGGGTTGCCGCGTTGCAGGGCGCGAGCAGGACCGGTACGACCCGTTCCGGCGTCCGCCGGGCGCTCACCCACGAACGCGAGAGATCCAGGCCCATGCGCCGCCGCACGCGCACCCTGCTCGGAACCTTCGGTATCCTGGCCTTCGTGATCGTCTACGCGCCGCTTGCCATGGCGCTTGCCGACAGCCGCATCTCGGAAACCCATCCGGCGGTGCAGACGGTGATCTATTCGATCCTCGGCATCGCCTGGATCTTCCCGCTGATGCCGCTGATCCGCTGGATGGACCGGCCGGACAATTAGCGCATCGTTCCGAACGGTGGCCGCCGGCTTTCGGACACGGTTGAACGCCAGCGGCCCCTTTTTTCGCCGCACTCCCTGGCGAGAAGGCGGGACGTCCTACGCTCAAGGTTCGTCTCCGAAGGTCGCCCGTCGCCCATGCGCCCCTCCTCGCGCCGTCCCGCGCTTTCGTTCCGTCCGCACCTCCTCGCCGCCTCGCTGATGCTCGCCGTGCCGATGGCCGCCGAAACCGCGGCCGCGCAGGGCACGCCGCGCTCGATGGCGGAATGCGAGCGGCTGAAGAACGACCTCGCCTACAACCAGTGCCTCGCCATGTTCGGCCCGCCCGCCCGGAACGTCGCGAGCGGCGGCTATGTCAGCGGAAACGACGCCTCCAGCACCTCCTCGGTCGCCTCGACCGCGACGATCCCCGGCATCCCCTCGATCGAGGAGCCCGATATCGAGCCGGCACGGCGCCGGGGGCGGCGCTCCGGCCGCCGCGGCCGGGCCAGCGCCAGCTTCGATGTCGGCAGCGCCGATGCCGGCGCAGGGGAGTCGGAGGGCGGCTCGTCGCGCTCGCGCCGTCGGCGCCGCTGAGGCGGCCTCCGCTCACGCCACGTTGAGCCGCTGCCCGCGGTTCCAGGCCAGGAACGGCACGCCGGAGAGAAGACTGGCCAGCGCCGCGTCGCTCTGGTGCAGCCCGTTCACCGAGACCCGCGGCAGGGCGTGGCCATGGTCTGCATGCCCCGCGAACAGATGGCCCGGCCGGGTCGTCACCGCGGTGGCAAAGCCGAGTCTTTTTGCGATGTCGAATTCCCGCGTCCCGGCGGAAGTCGGATCGCCGACGGGATAGGACAGGTGGCGCACGGGGCGGCCCAGTTCCGCCTCGATCCGCGCGCGGCTCTCGGCCATTTCCCGCTCCGCGAAGGCGGCGTCGTGCTTGGCGAGCATCGGGTGCGAGAGCGTGTGCGCGCCGATGCAGACGGCCGGGTCGCGGGCGAGATCGCGCAGCTCCCCCCAGTTCAGGCAGAGCTCGCGGGCGAGCCCGCCCGGCTCGAACCCGGCCTCGCGGCATAACCGGGCAATCTCGTCGAGCAGGACCGGCTCCGGGCCGGCGCGCAGGGTGCGATAGACTGTCTCGAAGGCGGCCGTCTTCTCCGCATCCGTGCGGGCCGGCAGGACGAGGCCGGAGCCGAGCCGCACCGCGTCGACCCGGGCCACGGCCCGCTCCAGTTCGAGCCACCACAGCCGCCCGCGCCCCTCGGCGAAGTCGCTCGTCACGAACAGCGTCCACGGCGCCCCGTGCCGCGCCAGCACGGGGCGGGCGTGCTCGACATTGTCGCGGTAGCCGTCGTCGAAGGTCAGCACCGCGAAGGGTTTTCCGCTTTCCGGGGCCGCGAGCCGCTCGGGGACTTGGTCGAGGCTGATGAGGTCGAAGCCGCGGGCGGCCAGCAGCGCCAGCGTCCGCTCCAGGAAGGCGGGGGTGATCGACAAGAGGGCGTTCGGGGCGAAACCCGGCACCGGCTCGGGGCGAACATGGTGGAAGGTGAGGATCACGCCGCGCCCGCGGGCAGCGGGGGCGAGCCAGCGGTCGGCGCCCGTGGCGGTGATCGCCCGAAAGCCGGCGCGGAACAGGCGGTGTCGGGTGCGGGGCGAGGGCATGGCCCGTCTCGGCTCGAAGCACCGGGCGGCCCGGCATCGCCTTAAGCCTAGCGACGGACGCGAAAAGCTTTCGTTACCCATCCCCGCAGATCGGCCGCCCGCATCAACCGAGGCTTGAGGACGAACCCGGCAGGATCGCCCGGAGGCGGTTGTGCGTGGCTGCCCGTCCTGGCCGTGACGGGCGCCCGCAAGGGGAGATGTGGGAATGGCGGCTCTCGCCGAAGATCTGGGGCGCCCCGTGCGGGCGGGGCTGCGGGGCCATGGCGGCCTCACCGCGGAGGTGTTCTCCGATCTCGCCGCGGTCGAGGGGCTGTGGCGGGGGCTGGAGGCCGACTCGGCCGTCCTGATGACGCCCTACCAGCGCTTCGACTGGGTGGCGGCCTATCTCGGTGCCGGGATCGATGCCGGTGAGGCGACGCGCATTCTCGTGCTCCGCGACGCGCATGGACGCGCGCGGGTGCTGATCCCGCTCACGGTCGGGCGTCGCGGTCCGTTGCGGGTCGCGCGGGTGGTCGGCGACCGACACGCCAACTTCCACATGCCGCTCTTCGCCTCCCGCGAGGCGGCGGCGATGCCGGCCGAGGATCTGACCGAGGCGCTGATCCGGGCCGGCCGTGCGGCGGGCATCGACGCCTTCGCGCTCCGCAACCAGCCGCGCGTCTGGGACGGCACCCCGAACCCGTTGGCCGGAGGCGGTCTGCCGGCGCCGAGCGACGCCTACGGCATGCTGCTCGGCCCCGACACCGAGGCCACCCTGCGCCGGGTGTTCAGCGGCGACACCCGCAAGAAGCTGCGGGCCAAGGAGCGCAAGCTCGTGGAGTTTCTAGGCGCCGTCGAGCATCGCGTCGCCGAGACGCCGGCGGCGGCCGCCGAGATCCAGGCGGCGTTCTACGCGCAGAAGGCCGCGCGCTTCGCCGATCTCGGCGTCGCCGACCCCTACGCGGATGCCGACATCCGCCGTTTCATCGCTGCCGCAACGGCCCCGGACGCGGATGGCGGCGGCGCGGCGATCGAGGTTCACGCCCTGGTGGCGAGCGAGAGCGGTCGCATCCTGGCGACCTTCGGCGGCGCGGTGGACGGCGCCCGCTTCTGCGGGATGTGGACGTCCTTCGACACCGACCCCGAACTCGGCCGGTTCAGCCCCGGCGAGATCCTGCTGCATCGGCTGGTCGGCCATCAGGCCGCGCGGGGCCGCCGGGCGCTCGACCTCGGCGTCGGCGAGGCGGGCTACAAGGCCAAGACCTGCGACGAGACCATCGAACTCGTGGAGCAGACCGTGCCGGTGAGCCCGGCGAGCCATGGGCTCGTGCTCGCCTCACGGCTCGCGGTGCGGCTCAAGCACCGGATCAAGCGCTCGCCGCGGCTCTGGGCGGCGGCCCAGAGCCTGCGTCGGCGTCTGCGGCGCTGAGCGAGACGGCTCAGAAGCCGCGGTTGGCGATGGTGGGCAGTGAGGGCTGCGTGTAGGCGCGGTTCACGTCCCGGCGGGTCTGGGTGCCGTTGGTGTCGGAGGAGTGCCGGTAATTGCTGGTCTCGAAGGCCGAGGCCAGGCCGGGGCCGCCCGAATCAGTGCTGTTGCAGGCCGACAGCCCGCAGGCGAGGAGTGCGGCGGCGAGGACGAGCAGCGTGGAGCGCATCGGGACTTCCTGTCGAAGGCGGGTCAGCCCCGCGGGTCGTAACGGCAGGCGTGCCGCGCCCCGCCGCCCCTCGGCAAGGAAAAAGTCGCGGCGCGGGAGCGTTGCTGTGCGATCCCGCGCCACCTGTGACCTATTCGGCGTGACTACTCGGCCGCGGCCTTGAGGTAGCGGACCGGGTCGTAGTTGAGGATCGGCCCGAGCCAGCGCTCGACCTCGCTCACATCCATGCCCTTGCGCAGGGCGTAGTCCTCGACCTGATCCCGCTCCACCTTGGCGACGCCGAAGTAATGCGCGTCGGGATGGGCGAGGTAGAGGCCCGAGACCGACGAGCCCGGCCACATGGCGTAGGACTCGGTGAGCTTCACGCCGATGCGGCTCTCCGCCTTGAGCAGATCGAACAACTGCACCTTTTCCGTATGGTCGGGCTGGGCCGGGTATCCCGGCGCGGGCCGGATGCCGTCGTACTTTTCCGAGACCAGCTCCTCGGGGGCGTAAGCCTCGTCCGGCGCATAGCCCCAGAACTCCTTGCGGACGCGCTCGTGCATCCGCTCGGCGAAGGCCTCGGCGATCCGGTCGGCGAGCGCCTTCACGAGGATCGAGCGGTAATCGTCGTTGGCCCGCTCGAAGCGCTCGGCGATGCGCACCTCCTCCAGGCCCGCCGTCACCACGAAGGCGCCGACATAGTCCGCGATGCCGGTCTCGGCCGGCGCCACGAAGTCGGAGATGCAGGTGTTGGCGCGCCCGTCGCGCTTCGAGAGCTGCTGGCGCAGGCCGTGGAAGGTCGCGAGCGTCTCCTGCCGGCTCTCGCCGGTGAAGAGCCGGATGTCGTCGCCGACGCTGTTGGCCGGCCAGAAGCCGATCACCGCCTTCGGGTTGAACCAGCGCTCCTCCACGATCTGCTTGAGCATCACCTGCGCGTCCTCGAACAGCGCACGCGCCGCCGGGCCCTGCTCGGGATCGTCGAGGATCGCGGGGTAGCGGCCCTTGAACTCGTAGGTCTGCAGGAACGGCGTCCAGTCGATGTAGGGGACGAGGTCCGCCACCTCGTAGGAACCGTAGACGCGGGTGCCGGTGAAGCTGGGCTTGGCCGGCTTGTAGGCCGACCAATCCACCTTGAAGGCGTTCGCGCGCGCCTTGGCGAGGGGCAGGCGCTGCTTGTCGGCCTCCGAGCGGCGATGGGCGTCGGCGACCTTGGCGTACTCGGCGCGCACCTTCTCCACGGTGGCCCCGCGGGTCTCCTTCGAGATCAGGCTGGACACCACGCCGACCGCGCGGCTCGCATCGGTGACGTAGACCGCCTGACCCTTGGCGTAGGCCGGGTGGATCTTCACCGCGGTGTGGACGCGGCTGGTGGTGGCGCCGCCGATCAGCAGCGGCATCTCCATGCCCTCGCGCTCCATCTCGGCGGCGACATGCACCATCTCGTCGAGCGAGGGGGTGATGAGGCCCGACAGGCCGACGATGTCGACGTTCTCTCTTTTGGCGGTCTCGAGGATCTTGGCCGCCGGCACCATCACGCCGAGATCGATGATCTCGTAGTTGTTGCAGGCGAGCACGACGCCGACGATGTTCTTGCCGATGTCGTGGACGTCGCCCTTCACGGTGGCCATCAGCACCTTGCCAGCGGCCTGGCGCTTGCCGTCGCCGCCATTGGCCCGCTTCTCCTCTTCCATGAAGGGTTCGAGATAGGCCACCGCCTGCTTCATCACGCGGGCGGACTTCACCACCTGCGGCAGGAACATCTTGCCCGAGCCGAACAGGTCGCCGACCACGTTCATGCCGGCCATGAGCGGGCCTTCGATGACGTGGAGCGGACGCGCGGCCTCTTTGCGCGCCTCCTCGGTGTCGGAGACGATGTACTCGGTGATGCCGTTGACCAGCGCGTGCTCGATGCGCTTGGCGACGGGCGCCTCCCGCCAAGTAAGGTCGGCGGTCTTGGCCTGGGCCGAGGCGCCGGTCTTGAAGCGCTCGGCGGCCTCCAGCAGGCGCTCGGTCGAGTCCTCGCGGCGGTTGAGGACCACGTCCTCGCACAGCTCGCGCAGTTCGGCCGGGATCTCGTCGTAGACGGCCAACTGGCCGGCATTGACGATGCCCATATCCATGCCGGCCTTGATGCAGTGGAACAGGAACACCGCGTGCATCGCCTCGCGCACCGGCTCGTTGCCGCGGAAGGCGAAGGACAGGTTCGAGACGCCGCCGGAGATGTGGGCGTGGGGCAGGGTATCGCGGATCGTGCGAGTCGCCTCGATGAAGGCGACGCCGTAGGGGTTATGCTCCTCGATACCCGTGGCGACGGCAAAGATGTTCGGGTCGAAGATGATGTCTTCGGGTGGGAAGCCGACCTGCTCGGTGAGGATCTTGTAGGCCTTGGTGCAGATCTCGACCTTGCGCTCGTAGGAATCGGCCTGGCCCTGCTCGTCGAAGGCCATGACGACCACCGCCGCGCCGTAGGAGCGGCAGATCTTGGCGGCCTCGATGAACTTCGCCTCGCCCTCCTTCATGGAGATCGAGTTCACGATCGGCTTGCCCTGGATGCATTTCAGGCCGGCCTCGATCACCTCGAACTTCGAGGAATCGACCATCACCGGCACGCGGGCGATGTCGGGCTCGGCGGCGACGAGGTTGAGGAACTCGACCATCGCCTTCTCGCTGTCGAGCAGGCCCTCATCCATGTTGACGTCGATGACCTGGGCGCCGGCCGCGACCTGATCGCGGGCGACGTCGAGCGCGGCGGCGTAATCGTTGTTGGTGATGAGCTTGCGGAATTTGGCCGAGCCGGTGACGTTGGTGCGCTCACCCACGTTCACGAAGGGGATCTCCTTCGTCAGCACGAAGGGTTCGAGGCCCGACAGGCGCATCAGGCGCGGGATCTCGGGGATCTCGCGCGGCTTCTTGTCGGCGACAGCCTCGGCAATGGCGCGGATGTGGTCGGGCGTCGTGCCGCAGCAGCCGCCGACCATGTTGACGAGGCCCGAGGCGGCGAACTCGCCCACGAGCTTGCCCATGGCCTCGGGGCTCTCGTCGTAGAGACCGAACTCGTTCGGCAGGCCGGCATTCGGATAGGCGCAGACCAGCGTGTCGCAGATGCGCGACAGCTCGGCGATGTGGCCGCGCATTTCCTTGGCGCCGAGCGCGCAGTTGAGGCCGAAGGTGAGCGGGCTCGAATGGCGCAGCGAATTCCAGAACGCGGCCGGCGTCTGGCCCGAGAGGGTGCGGCCGGAGAGATCGGTGATGGTGCCGGAGATCTGGATCGGCAGGCGGATGCCGGTCTCGTCGAACACCTGCCACGCGGCGGCGATCGCCGCCTTGGCGTTGAGCGTGTCGAAGATCGTCTCGATCAAGATGAGTTCGGCGCCGCCGTCGATCAGGCCGCGCACCTGCTCGACATAGGCCTGCTTGACCCCATCGAAGGTCACGGCGCGGTAGCCGGGATTGTTCACGTCCGGCGAGATCGACAGCGTGCGGTTGGTCGGGCCGATGGCGCCGGCGACGAAGCGCCGGCGGCCGTCCTGTTCTTCGGCCAGCTTGGCGGCCTCGCGGGCGAGGCGGGCGCCCTCGGCGTTCAGCTCGTGGATGATCGATTCCATGCCGTAGTCGGCCTGGGCGATCGTGGTGCCGGAAAACGTGTTCGTCTCGCAGACGTCGGCGCCCGCGAGGAAGTAGTCGAGGTGGATCTGCCGGATCGCGTCGGGCTGCGTCAGGATCAGGAGGTCGTTGTTGCCCTTCTGATCGTGGCTGTGATCCTTGAAGCGCTCACCCCGGAAATCCTCTTCCGTGTATTTGAGCCGCTGGATCACCGTGCCCATCGCCCCGTCGAGGACGAGGATCTTTTCCGACGCGCGCTGGCGCAGGGCGCGCTCGATCTCGGTGCCGTCGACGGGGGGGAAAGCGGTCATGTCGGACGATCCTGGGATGTTCCGGGACGGCGATGGCCGAAAGTGTCGGCCGCATCAACCCACCTCAGCCTGAGGTGCCGGAGCGAAGCGGAGGCCTCGGAGGCCTCCAGAAAACGCGATCGCTCCCAGCCCCCTCCTTCGCAGCGACCGCGGCGCGGTCGCAGCTCGGGATGAGGTTCAGGAGCGCGGTGACGAGGGGTCAGGCCGCCTTGGCTTCCGGCTTCACCGCCGGCTTGGCCGGCGCCTGGGAGCGCAGGCCGAGAAGGTGGCAGATGGCGTAGACGAGGTCGGAGCGGTTCATCGAGTAGAAGTGGAAGTCCTCCACGCCCTCGTCGACGAGGTCGAGCACCTGCTCGGCGGCGACCGCGGCGGCGACGAGACGGCGGGTCTCGACGTCGTTCTCCAGACCCTCGAACCGGGCCGCGAGCCAGTACGGCACCGAGGCACCGGTGCGGCGGGCGAAGTTGGCCGCTTGCTTGAAGTTCTGCACCGGCAGGATGCCGGGGATGATCGGGATGTCGATGCCGGCCGCGCGCACCTTGTCGCGGTAGCGCAGATAGATCTCGTTATCGAAGAAGAACTGGGTGATCGCCTGATCGGCGCCGGCATCGACCTTGGCCTTCAGAGCCTCGATGTCGGCATCGAGCGAGGCGGCCTCGGGGTGCTTCTCCGGATAGGCCGAGACCGAGACCTTGAAGTCGCCGATCCGCTTGATGCCGGCAACGAGGTCGCAGGTCTGCGCGTAGCCGCCGGGATGGGGCCGGTAGCTGTGGCCGACGCCCTCGGCCGGGTCGCCGCGCAGGGCTACGATGTGGCGCACGCCCGCGTCCCAGTAGGACTGCACCACCCCGTCGATCTCCTCCTTCGTCGCATCGACGCAGGTGAGGTGGGCGGCGGGCTTGAGGCTCGTCTCGCGCACCATGCGTGCCACGGTGTTGTGGGTGCGCTCGCGGGTGGAGCCGCCGGCACCGTAGGTCACCGAGACGAATTTCGGCTGGAGCGGCGCGAGACGCTCGATCGAGGACCAGAGGATCTTCTCCATCTCCTCGGTCTTCGGCGGGAAGAACTCGATCGAGACCCGGATCGGGCGGAAGCCGTCGCGGCTGGCGCGGTGTTGGGAGGCGTTGGGCATCTCTTCGTCCCTTCTCCTGGACGTCTGTCGTGGTGTCGGTCGTCGATGGAAGTCGGCTTGAACCGTGAGGCTCGGACCGTGAAGCTTGGATCTTGAGGCTCAGGCCACGGCGCGCTCCGGGGCGCGGGCCGGGGCATGTTCCGGGGTCTGCGCCTCGATCGCGGCGGCGGTGTCGTGCGCGAGCCAGAGGGTGACGGTGAGCGGATGCTCGATCCCGTCCTCGGGCGCCAGATCGCGGCTCTCGACATCGCCCAGGCCCGCCTGGACGAGCCAGCCCGTGATCTGTTCCGCGCCGAAGCCGAGGCGGCGATGGGCTTGGCTTTCGCGCAACTGCTCCAGGGTGTGGGGCGCGAAATCGACCACGAGCAACCGCCCGCCCGGCGCGACGAGGCGGGCCGCCTCGCGCAGTGCCCGAGCCGGGTCGTCGAGGTAGTGCAGCACCTGATGCAGCACCACCAGATCGAAGCCGCCGCGGCCGAAGGGCGGCGCGTGGAGGTCGCCCTGGCGCAGATCGACCCGCGACAGGCCCATCCGCTCCAGATTGGCCCGGGCGACCGAGAGCATGGCGTGGCTCGAATCGAGTCCGGTGGCGCGACCGGCTAGGGGGGCCAGCAGGCCGAGCATCTTGCCGGTGCCGGTGCCGAGATCGATCACGTGGCGGATCGGCCGGTCTCCGAGCGCGTCGAGCACCGCCGCCTCGACGGCAGCCTCGGGCACGTGCAGGGAACGCAGGCCGTCCCATTTGGGGGCGAGCCGGGCGAAGAAGGTCTGCGCCGCCTCGGCCCGTTGGGTGCGCACCGAATCGAGCCGGGCGCGATCCTCGGAGAGCGGGGGCGCGGCGCGCTCCAGCGCCGCGATCAGGGGCTCGACGAAGCCGATGGCGGCCTCGCGCAGGCGGAAGAACGCCCAGGCACCCTCGCGGTGACGCTCGATCAGGCCCGATTCGACGAGGAGCTTGAGATGGCGCGAGATGCGCGGCTGCGACTGACCGAGGATGTCGGTCAGGTCGGAAACTGACAACTCGCCCTCGGCCAGCAGTGCCAGGATGCGCAGGCGCGTTTCCTCCGCCGCCGCCCGGAGCACGGCGAGCGCCTCGGCGAAGGGCACCGGGGCTGTGGTCGCGCTGTTCGTTGGGCCGCTCTCGCTAGACATAAAGATATCTTTATGTGCGTAACGAGCCGGTGGCAAGGGGTTTCGCTGCCGGTTTCGCTGACGACCCGACCCCTTCGTCAGCGGCGGGCCGCTACTGATAGGCTTGCTTGAGGTCGAGGGTGCAGCGCACGCCAACCTCGTCGTAGCCCTCCGCGAGCCAGACCTTGGCGGCGGCGCGGCCCTTGTCGCGCAGGCGCTCGATCATCCCCCAGCGGGCATCGGTGCGCGAGGAGGCGGCGAAGCCGTCGAGCGAGTCGGTCCCGTCGATGCGGTGGAGGAAGACGCGTTCCAGGCCCGGAACCTGTCCCTGTCCGCCCTCGTCGATCAGGCCGTGCACGAAGTCGATGGAGCGCAGCTCCCGCATCAGGTTGGCGTTGAAAGTGATCTCGTTGAGCCGGTCCTGGATGTCGCTGGCCGAACGCGGCGTCTCGCGGCGCTCCACGGGGTTGATCTGCACCAGCAGGATGTCGCGGGTGCTCGCTTCGTGCAGCGGGTACAGGGCCGGGTTGCCGAGATAGCCGCCGTCCCAATAGGGCACGCCGTCGATCTCGACCGCCTGGAACACCGTCGGCAGGCAGGCCGAAGCCATCAGGTGATCGACCGTCAGGCTATCGCGCCCGAACACGGCGAGCTTGCCGGTCCAGACATTGGTCGCCGAGACGAACACCTTGGCGGTGTCGGCGGCGCGTAGGCGATCGAAATCGACGGTCTGCTCCAGCGCGTCGCGCAGGGGATTGAAGTTGAACGGATTGGTCGCGTAGGGGCCGGGGTTGAGCGCCTTCACCCAGGCCTCGAAGAACGGGTTGCCCTTCCAGAACCGGAACAGGCCGTCGATCAGGCCTTTCTGCGAGGGGCGCAGGTCGGCATCCAGGCTCGCCTCGCGCCAGAACTTCTCCAGGGCCGCGCGGGCCCCGTCGGGGCCGCCCGCGAGCCAGCCATCCACGAGGACGACGGCGTTCATCGCGCCCGCGCTTGCGCCCGTGACCGCCTCGAAGGCGACGCGCCCGTCCTCGATTAGCGCGTCGAGCACGCCCCAGGTGAAGGCCCCGTGCGAACCGCCGCCCTGGAGCGCGAGGGAGACCGCCTTCTCCGCCCGCGGCCCGGCCAAGCCGCGGAAATTCTCGCCCGGCCGGGTCGAATCGGCGATGGGGTCCGGAACGGCCGTGGCCGGATTGTGGGCGTCGTCGCGCGTTCCGGTCCGCGCCCGGGTGTCCAAGGGCGCCGAGACGTCGCGCCGAGACCCGTCTTCAGGGCCGGACCCGTGTCGGGATTCGTCGCGCAGTCCTTGCAGTGCCGCGCCAGCGCTGGCCTGAGGTTCGGGGCTCGTCGTGTCCATCTTGCCTCGCGTCATTTGTTGCGGCGCACCTTCAAATGGTGCAAAGCAGCAAGTGTGCCCGTGCGGTTCTTTGACCCGCGGGCAGGCGAATGCAAGATATGATAGGGCGCTTTCGCCTGTCGGCATCCTTGCATCTGCACGGCATACGCTCGACATCCCGATCCGGATGCGACATGGAAGCGGCCTTGGCGATCGAGGCGCGCCGCGCATCCGTTCGCGCGGTCGCGGCGGCAGGTCGCGGATCGCGCCGGTTTCGGTTAGGATCGCCCCTGCGCCTGCGGGACGCCCCCGGCCGGCACGCGCGGACAACAGTTTGACCCGCGAAGGCACGATGGAAGTCATGGAAGCTCCCGACGCCCTGGCAAACCCGATCGACTCCCGCAGCCCCAGCATGACGGGGCCGGAAATCGCCGGGCCGGCACCGCGCCACCGCACCGTCGGCGTGCAGATCGGCAGCGGCGAAGGGGCCGTCACCGTCGGCGGCGGCGCCCCGATCGTCGTGCAGTCGATGACCAACACCGACACAGCCGACATCGACGGCACCGTGGCCCAGGTCGCCCAGCTCGCCCGCGCCGGCTCGGAGCTGGTGCGCATCACCGTCGATCGCGACGAGGCGGCGGCCGCCGTGCCGAAGATCCGCGAGCGGCTCGACCGCATCGGCGTGCACGTGCCGCTGATAGGCGACTTCCACTACATCGGTCACAAGCTCCTCTCCGACCACCCGGCCTGCGCCGAGGCGCTGGCCAAGTACCGGATCAATCCGGGCAATGTCGGCTTCAAGGAGAAGAAGGACACCCAGTTCTCGACCATCGTCGAGCAGGCGGTCCGCTACGGCAAGACAGTCCGCATCGGCGCGAACTGGGGCTCGCTCGATGGCGAACTCCTCACCCACCTGATGGACGAGAACGCCAAGCTGCCCCGCCCCATCGATGCCCGCGCGGTCATGCGCGAGGCGATGGTGCAGTCGGCGCTGACCTCCGCCGACCGGGCGGTGGCGCTCGGCCTGCCGAAGGACCGCATCATCCTCTCGGCCAAGGTCTCGGCGGTGCAGGATCTGATCGCGGTCTACCGCGAGGTGGCGCGCCGCTCCGACTACGCGATCCATCTCGGCCTGACCGAAGCCGGCATGGGCTCGAAGGGCATCGTCGCCGCCTCCGCCGCCATCGGCGTGCTGCTGCAAGAGGGCATCGGCGACACGATCCGCTACTCGCTGACGCCCGAGCCCGGCGGCGACCGGACCGTGGAAGTGAAGGCCGCGCAGGAACTCCTGCAGACCATGGGCTTCCGCACCTTCGTGCCGCTCGTGGCGGCGTGCCCCGGCTGCGGCCGGACGACCTCGACGACGTTCCAAGAGCTCGCCCGCGACATCCAGAACTGGATCTCCACCTCCATGCCGGAGTGGAAGAAGTCCTATCCGGGCGTGGAGGGCCTCAACGTCGCGGTGATGGGCTGCATCGTGAACGGTCCCGGCGAATCGAAGCATGCCGATATCGGCATCTCGCTGCCCGGCACCGGCGAGAGCCCGAGCGCCCCGGTCTTCATCGACGGCAAGAAGGCGATGACCCTGCGCGGCGCCACGCTCGCCAAGGACTTCGAGACGATCGTGGTCGATTACATCGAGCGCCGCTTCGGCCAGGGCAAGCGCGACGCCGCCGAGTGAGCCCCTCCGGTGGGCCGGCTCCCGAAACCTTCGCGGTGAGGGAAGCGGCCCGCCCGTCTTTGTCCGAAACGGCCCGCCCTATCGGCGGACCGCTCACGCTGCCCTCCGCCCCGCCTCGCGCCCGCCGTGCTCTCCGGTTCGCGCCTTGCGAACCGAACGCGAGTGGTTTCCCGTGCCGCGAGACGGCGTGCGGTGGTATGGCCGCCTCAGGGGCGCCGCGGTGACCGGCGCGCATCGATCCGCATCTCCGACGCATTCCCTTCATGCGACTCCGGCACACCCGGCCGGACGACGCGCGAGCTCAGGCACGCCTGCCCGATGACCCAGCCCGCCAGCCCCCATACCGCCGGATCCACCCTGCCGGACGGCCCCGTCGCCGCGGTCGCGGGCGGGCCGGCGCCCGGCGAGGGAGGCCCGGTCGCGGCCTCGGCGGGCGCGGTCGATGCGTCTCCGGAGGAGGCGCACGGCCACGCCAAGACCGGCTTCTGGGCCCTCACGGTCGGCTCCGTCGGCGTCGTCTACGGTGATATCGGCACGAGCCCGCTCTACGCCTTCCGCGAGGCGCTCGCGCCTTCGCGCAGCGACGGTATCCTGCTGGCCGAGGAGGTGATCGGCACCGCCTCGCTCATCATCTGGGCGCTGCTCCTGATCGTGACGATCAAGTACGTCGCGATCCTGCTGCGCATGGACAATAACGGCGAGGGCGGCATCCTCTCGCTGATGGCCCAGGCCCGCCACGCGCTCGGCGGCTCCAAGATCGTGTTCATGCTGGGCCTGCTCGGCGCCTCGCTGTTCTACGGCGATTCCGTCATCACCCCGGCGATCTCGGTGCTCTCGGCGGTGGAGGGCCTGAAGCTCGTCACGCCGGCCTTCGAGGACTACGTGCTGCCGATCACGGTGGCGATCATCCTCGGCCTGTTCGCGGTGCAGAGCCACGGCACGGCGCGGGTCGCGACCTTCTTCGGGCCAGCCATGGTGGTGTGGTTCCTGGCCATGGCCGCCGCCGCCCTGCCGCATATCGCCGGCAATCCCGGCGTGCTGGCCGCCTTCAATCCCTGGTACGCCGTGCATTACCTCCTCGGCCACGGCACCGGCGCGCTGGTGGCGCTCGGCGCGGTGTTCCTGGCGGTCACCGGGGCAGAAGCGCTGTTCGCCGATCTCGGCCATTTCGGGCGTCGCCCGATCCAGGTGGCGTGGCTCGGCCTCGTCGCGCCCTGCCTCGTCCTGAACTATCTCGGCCAGACCGCCCTCGTGCTGGCCAAGCCCGAGACCACCGATCCGTTCTACCAGCTCGTGCCGGAATGGGGCCTGATCCCCATGGTGCTGCTGGCCACGCTCGCCACGGTCACGGCGAGCCAGGCGGTCATCACCGGCGCGTTCTCGCTGTCGCGGCAGGCGATCCAGCTCGGCATGCTGCCGCGCATGGAGATCCGCCATACCTCCGAGGCGCATTCGGGCCAGATCTACCTGCCGCAGATCAACACCCTGCTCGCTCTCGGCGTGGTGATCCTGGCGATCAGCTTCCGCTCCTCCTCGGCGCTCGCCTCCGCCTACGGCATCGCGGTGACGGGCACGATGCTGCTCACCGCCTCCATGGCCTACGTGGTGCTGTGGAAGGTCGTGCGCCTCTCGCCGCTGGTCTCGGCGGCGATCATCATGCCCTTCATCGTGCTCGAGTCGCTGTTCCTGCTCTCGAACCTGCTGAAGCTGCACGAGGGCGGCTACGTGCCCCTGATGCTCGCGGGCGGCCTGATGCTGATGATGTGGACCTGGGTGCGGGGCGTCACGATCCTCTTCAACAAGACCCGCAAGACCGACGTGCCGTTGGTCGAACTCGTCGGCATGCTGGAGAAGAGCACCTCCTACCAGCGGGTGAAGGGCACCGCGGTCTTCCTCACCAGCGATCCCGAGATCGCCCCGGCCGCGCTCCTGCACAACATGAAGCACAACAAGGTGATCCACGAGAAGAACGTCGTGCTCACCGTCGAGACCATGGACCGGCCCCGCGCCACGCAGAGCGAGCGCGTGCGCATCGAGCCCGTGGGCTTCGGCTTCTACCGGGTGGTGATGCGCTTCGGCTACATGGAGACGCCCAACATCCCGCGCACGCTGACGCTGCTCAAGCGCGAGGGCTTCAAGTTCGACATCATGTCGACCTCGTTCTTCCTGTCGCGCCGCTCGATCCGCCCGGCCGCCCATTCCGGCATGCCCCTCTGGCAGGACCGGATCTTCATCACGCTGGCCAAGAACGCCAACGACGCCACGGACTTCTTCCAGATCCCCACCGGCCGCGTCGTCGAGGTCGGCACACAAGTAACCGTGTAGCATCGAGCACCCGCCCCGCGGCGGGGTCGCCAAACGGTCGTTCTCCCCAAAGACGACATCCGGTGGTTGCGAAGAGATCCTGTGGCCGGCTCGCTACAGGACGGTCATTTGCGCGCGACTGTCTTGCGTGCCCGCGCGCCGTCTCTTACGGCTGAGCTTACGAAAAGTAAGCAACAACAACAGTTTAGCATAATTCCAAACAACAGACCGATCCCATTCCGCGCGTCCCTGCGGAGGCTGTCGGCTGTTCTGGGCAGATGGGGTCAGGAGTATGGGGTCGGTTCGCACTCTCGTCGGCGTCCGCGCCCTGCGGACGATGGCGCTGACAGGCGCCTCGTTGATGGCCCTGACCCTCGCAGCCGCCGCGCAACAGGCGACGGCACGGTTGGAGGAACTCTCGGTCGAAGGCAGCGGCCGGGGCGCCGGCGCCACCGGCGGGCCGCCGGCCCAGCGCGGCGCCGACGGACGCGCGGCGCCCGAGGATCCGCGCGGCCCCGTCGCCGGCTACGTCGCCACCCGCTCGGTCACCGCGACCAAGACCAACACGCCCCTGATCGAGACGCCCCAGGCGATCACCGTGATCGGCCGCGAGCAGATCGAGGCGCAGGGCGCGCAGACGCTGACCCAGGCGACGCAGTACACCGCCGGCATCTATTCGGCGGCGTCTACGGCGCCGACGAGCGCGTCGATTTCTTCACCCTGCGCGGCTTCGTGGCGAGCGATTACGGGATCTACAAGGACGGCCTGCAACTGCTGAACTACGGCTTCGGCACGCTGAAGACCGAGACCTTCGGGTTGGAGCGCATCGAGGTGCTGCGCGGCCCGGCCGCGGTGCTGTTCGGCGCCGGCAACCCCGGCGGCCTCGTCAACCAGGTCACCAAGCGCCCGACGCTCGCACCCTTCGGCTATGTCGAGATCGCCGGCGGCTCGTTCGGGCAGGTCTACGGCGCTTTCGACGTCGGCGGCCCGGCCGACGATTCGGGCCACCTGTTCTACCGCCTCACCGGTATCGGCCGGCAGGGCGGCACCCAGGTCGAGGGCGCGGATTCCGACCGCGCCTATATCGCCCCGGCCTTCACCTGGCGGCCGGATGCCGGCACCACCTTCACGGTGCTGACGAGCTATCAGCGCGATTCCACGGCCGTGACCGCGAACTTCCTGCCCTATGCCGGCACCGTGCGCCCCAACGCGAGCGGCCTGCGCATCGACCGCTCCCTCAATGTGGGTGATCCGCGCATCAACAGCTTCCAGCGCGAGCAGGTCTTCGCCGGCTACGAGTTCGAACACGCGATCGATGACGTGTGGACCGTGCGCCAGAACTTCCGCTACTCGTTCTCGGACGCGACGCAGAATTCGTATATCGGCCAGCTCGGCTACGCCGACCTGCCGCAGACCCAGCTCGCCCGCTACCAGTTCCAGTACAGCGACAAGGTCAGCCTGTTCCAGGTCGACAACCAGGCCGAGGCCCGGTTCTCCGACGGCCTCGTCGCCCACGACGTGCTGTTCGGCATCGATTACAAGAACTACTCGCTCTACGACAATCAGGCCTCGCTCTTCCCCGCGCCGAACCTGAGCATCATCAACCCGCTCTACGGGCAGATCGTCGGCCGGCCCCTGCCCTATCAGGTCGACGTCAACAGCTTCCGGCAGCTCGGCTTCTACGCCCAGGACCAGATCAAGCTCACCGACCGGCTGAGCCTGATCGGCGGCCTGCGCTACGACATCGCCAACAGCGACGTGCTCAAGAAGCTCGCGCCGGACACGAGCACGTCCCGTACCGATACGGCGCTCACCGGCCGCATCGCGCTGCTCTACAATTTCGATCCCGGTATCGCCCCCTACGTCGCCTACTCGACCTCGTTCCAGCCGCAGATCGGCGTCGATGCCATCACCGGAGGATCGCTCTCGCCGGATCGGGGCGAGCAGATCGAGGTCGGCCTGAAGATCGAGCCGGTCGGCGAGCGCTTCTCCCTCAACATCGCCGCCTTCGACCTCGTGCGCGACAACCCGCCCTTCCCGGTCATCGTCGGCTTCGGCAGCACCCAGCTCGGCACCGTGCGCTCGCGCGGCATCGAGGGGCAGTTCGTGGCGAGCCTCGCGGAAGGGCTGAACGTCGTCGCGGCCGTGACCCACTACGATCTCGAATACACCCGGGTCCGGGACGCCGCACTCGGCGACCTCGTCGGCAAGACCCCGACCAACGTACCGGAGACCTTCGCCTCGGTCTTTGCCGACTACACGATCCCCCTGGGTGACTGGCGCGGCTTCGGCTTCGGCGGCGGCGTGCGCTATGTCGGGCGCTCCTATGCCGACCAGCTCAACAATCTGAAAGTGCCGGACTACGTCCTGTTCGACGCGACCGTGCACTACAACTGGGAGCGCTGGCGCATGGCGATCACCGCCGCCAATCTCGGCGACCGCCGCTTCGTCACCTCGTGCCAGTCGGCCAATTCCTGCTTCTACGGCGAGGCCCGCCGCGTGCTGGCGAGCGTGAGCTATCGCTGGTGAGCCGCTGGCGCGGGCGACCGTGTACGAATCGCCGCAGGACCCGTCCGTGGGCCCTGCGTCAGCTTGGAGGCGGCGGGCGGGCGGGCTATCTCGGGTTTGTCTAAGCGGATCGTGAGAATCCGTATCTCGAGGAACGCCCCACCGCCATGATCGTCCGCTCCCTTATCGCCGCCACCCTGATCGGCGGCATGGCTTACCCTGCCGCCGCGCAGGACACCGCCCCGCCGCCCGCTGCGACCGCGCCGCAGGAGCCCTCGCAGAACCCCTCGCAAGAGCCTTCGCGGGAGGCTGCCCCACCGCGGCCGATCCGCAACGCGCCGAGCCCGCGGGCGCTGGAATTCGCCGCCTACATCTTCTCGGCGGTCAATGTCTGCGGCTATCGGCTCAACGCGCCCGAATTCGAGGCGCTGCTCGCCAAGCAGAACACGCGGCCCGAGGACGTGAGCCCCCGCGGCCCCTTCGGCAACCGGGTGATCGGCATCTTCACGCTGATGTCCAACCAGATGAACCTCAACCGCGAACAGGCCTGCCTCGCGGTGGCCGGCGAGTACGGCCCCGAGGGGAACGTGGTGAAAAACGTCCTGCTGCCGCCGGGCTCCGGCGAGCCGGGAGGCAAGCCGGCGCAGCCGTAACCGCCCCCGCCGGCCGAGGGAGTGCCGCCGCAAAGTCGGCGGCTCCCCGTTCCCGCGAAATGCTGTAGAGGGACGGGCGATACCCGCGTCCGTCTCTCCCGCTGGCCCTGGCCCATGTCCGCAACCGATCCCGTGCTTCGCCCTCAGCCGCGCCCCGGCGTGCTCGCCATCGAGGCCTACGTGCCCGGCAAGAGCGCTGCGCCGGGCGTGGCGAAGATCCACAAGCTCTCCTCGAACGAGACGCCTTTGGGCCCGAGCCCGCACGCGATCGAGGCTTTGCGGGCCGAGGCCGCGACGCTGGCGCTCTATCCCGACGGCAGCGCGACCCGCCTGCGCACGGCGATCGGCGCGCGCTACGGCATCGATCCCGCCCGCATCGTCTGCGGTGCCGGCTCGGACGAATTGCTGACGCTGCTGGCGATGGCCTTCGTCGGGCCGGGCGACGAGGGCATCTTCTGCGAGCACGGCTTCCTCGTGTACCGCATCGCGATCCTGACGGCGGGCGGCACGCCGGTTGTGGCGCCGGAAACGAACCTGACGGCGGATGTCGATGCCATCCTCGCCGCAGTCACGCCCCGCACCCGGATCGTCTACCTCGCCAACCCCAACAACCCGACCGGCACCTACCTGCCGTTCGAGGAGGTGCGCCGCCTGCATGCCGGCCTACCCGGCAATGTGCTCCTCGTGCTCGACGGGGCCTATGCCGAGTACGTGCGCGCCAACGACTACACCGCCGGCCTCGAAATGGCGCTCGATGCCGCCAACGTCGTGATGACGCGCACCTTCTCGAAGATCCACGGGCTCGCGGCGCAGCGCATCGGCTGGATGGTCGGCTCCGAGGCCGTGGTCGATGCGATCAACCGCATCCGCGGACCGTTCAATCTCTCGGCGGGCGGCATCGCGGCCGGGGCGGCGGCGATCGCCGACGAGGCCCACGTTGCCGCGGCGGTGGCCCACAACGACGAATGGCTCGCCTGGCTCACCCGCGAGGTCGAGGCGCTGGGGCTCATCGTGACGCCGAGCGTCGGCAACTTCCTGCTCATCCACTTTTCGGACAGGCCCGGCCGCACGGCGGCGGAAGCGGATGCGCATCTGACACGCGCGGGCGTGATCGTGCGACGCGTCTCCTCCTACGGCCTGCCCAACGCCTTGCGGGTGACCGTCGGCGGCGAGGAGGCCAATCGCGCCTTCGTGGATGCGCTGGCCGCCTTCCTGGGAGCCCAGCGTTCGTGACCGAGGGGGTGGAGCGCATCGCCATCGTCGGGCTCGGCCTGATCGGCTCCTCGATCGCCCGCGGCGCCCGGACCTACGGGCTGGCGCGGGACATCGTAGCGATCGACCGCGACGCGGGCGTGATCGAGCGCGTGAAGGCCCTGGGTCTGGCGGACGGGGCGAGCACTGAAGCCTCGGCGGTGGCCGGGGCCGATCTCGTCATCCTCTGCGTGCCGGTGGGCGCCATCGGCGCGGTGGCGGCCGAGATCGCGCCGCATCTGAAGCCAGGCGCGGTGGTCTCCGATGTCGGCTCGGTCAAGGCCGCGGTGGTGGCGGCCGTCGCGCCGCATCTGTCCCCGGCCAATCCGTTCGTTCCGGCGCATCCGGTGGCGGGCACCGAGTATTCCGGGCCGGATTCGGGCTTCGCGACCCTGTTCTCGAACCGCTGGTGCATCCTCACGCCACCGGAGGGGACGGATCCGGCGGCCGTCGAGCGGGTGCAGGGCCTGTGGCAGGGCTTGGGCGCCATCGTCGAGACCATGACGCCCGAGCACCACGACCTCGTGCTCGCCATCACCAGCCATGTGCCGCACCTGATCGCCTACAACATCGTCGGCACCGCGGCCGACCTCGAAGAGGTCACCCAGTCGGAGGTGATCAAGTTCTCCGCCGGCGGCTTTCGCGATTTCACCCGCATCGCCGCCTCCGACCCGACCATGTGGCGCGACATCTTCCTGACCAACCGCGACGCGGTGCTGGAAATGCTCGGGCGCTTCAACGAGGATCTGTCCGCCCTGTCGCGGGCGATCCGCTGGGGTGACGGCGAGGCGCTGCACGAGCTGTTCACCCGCACCCGCACCATCCGCCGCGGCATCGTCGCCATGGGTCAGGAAACGGCCGAGCCGGATTTCGGCCGCGCCCGCAACGCGGCGGCGCCCGCGGCGAAGCAGAGCTGAAGGAAAGGGCGCCCGAGATGCGCACATTCGCCATCGTTGCCGTCGTCGAGGGGGCGGCGCCCGAGCTGTTCGAGTGGCTCGCCTTCCACCGGGCGGTCGGCGTGCGCCACTTCGTGATCTACGACAACGGACTCGACGGCGAGGCCGCGGCGTTCCTGAAGGCACAGGCGGCGATCGGCGTCACCACCCTGCCCTGCCCGACCCGCGTCGACCGCACCCCGCTTTTTGCGGCCTACGACCATTTCCTCGCCTCGTGGGCGCGGCTGTTCCGCTTCGCCGCCTTCCTCGGCACCGATGAATTCCTAGTGCCGGCGCCCGGCCGTTCGATCGAGGACTGGATCGCCCGCATCCCCGCCGCATGCCGGCGCGGTGGTCGTCAACCGGCGCGTTTTCGACACCGCGGCGCCGGAGGGTCCTGCCTCCGGGCTCGTCCTGCGCCGTTTCCCTCGCTCGCTCGCGCAGGCCGACCACGCGGAGAACCGCGTCGTCACATCGATCTACCGGCAGGGCGCCATCACCACGATCGCCGACCCGCACATGACGGAACTCGTGCGGGGCGAGCGGCTGATGAGCGATTTCGGCCCCGCCGAGCCGGATCCGCAGCGGCCCGGCGCGATCCTCGCCGTGCGGCACGGGGAGATCCGGCTCAACCACTATCCCCGTCCTGTTCCCGGCGCGCCGCCCCCCGAAACGCGCGCGGAGACGGAGCCGTGCACCCGGACGGCCAGCTGGGTGCCGCCGACCCTCGACGAGATGCGCCATCTCCTGGCTTACGTGGAAAGTGTCGCGCCGGCCGAGGCCGCGCGGCTGCGCGCACGCAGCGCCGCCGTGCCCGAGCTGGCGCAGCCGGTCGCGCCGCGGGAGCATCGCCTGTGGCGGCTGCGCCATCTGCACAGGCCGCGGGTGGAAGCCGCCGGGCGCTTCGTCCGGCGCAAGATTTTTGGGGCGCCGCGCCCCTGGTAGGCCTCTTCAGTACAGGGCCGGCAGCACCACGTTCGGCACGGCGAGCGGGCCGAGCATCAGGCGTCCGTCGCCCAGGCGGAGCGTCGGCAGGGGCTTGAGGCCGTTGGGGCTGTCGGCCGCCTGCACCTCGCCGGCGGCGCTCTCGCGCTTGCGCAGGCCGCCGAGGAACTGGCCGACGAGGTTGCCGATCAACGCGCCCTTGTCCGAGCCGTAGCGCTGGCCCATCACCTGCCCGACCAGGGCTTCGAGCCCGAGCGCGCGGATCTCAAAGCGTCCCTCGGGGCGATGCGCCTCGTCGAGGCCGGCTTCGCCCTTGGCCTGAAGGCGGCGCTCGCCCTTGGCGATCGACAGGCGGGTCATGTCGAGGCGGCCGTCGGCCTGACGCCATTTCTCCAGTTCCCGCGCCACCGTGCCGGTGCGCAGCACCGTGGCCCGCTCGATGGTCGTGTCGAGATCGACATCGGCCGGGTCGCTGCTGCCGCTCAGGGCGTCGAGCTGCGGCACGGCGGCCTTGGCGAGGCGCAGGCTGATGTCGACGGCGCCGTCGCTCTCGAAGCGGCCCGGAGTCGGCCGGGCGTGGAGTTCGAGATGCTGGACGGCGAAGTCCACCGGGCCCGGATCGGGGGATTGCACCGTGCCCTTGGGGCCATCGACCACGAGGGAGGCGCGGCTGAAGCCATTCGAAGCGGCGTGGAAGCTCGCTTCGAGAGACGTCCAGGTCACGTCGGCGGTCAGATCGCCCTGCTCGACACGGAAGGGGCCGGCGACTTCGAGAACCGCGTGGCGCGGATCGTAGACCTGCACCACGGCGGTGGTCGGCCCGAGGGTGAAATTGCCGTCGGAGCGGGCGAAGCGGACCGAGCCGCAGCGCAGTTCGAGGCGGAAGGGATAGCCGGTGATCGAGCGGTCGGCGCAGGTCCATTGCCGGCCGGCCTGCGCTTCACGGGCGAGCCACGCATCCATCTCGCTCTCGGCCTTGCCGCGGATGAAGAACCACGCGGCGGTCCAGGCGACGACGAGGATGGCAAGCAGGATGTAGGGAAGGAACAGGCCGATTCGCCGCCGCCGGGGGGGCGATCCGCCGGGAATGGGATCGGATGTCTGCGCCATCGGCCTCGTTCCTGCGCGGCCCGGCAGGAGAGGCCGGACGCCCCGTGTTTGGAGACCGGGGCTGTCCAAGGCAAGGGCCCTGCCCTCCCGCTGGCTTTCACAGGCCAGCGAGTGGACACCGGCCGGGCGCAGGATCAGGCGTTCCCCTGCTCCGTGTCGGCGGCAAGGTCGAGCACGACGGCGCGACGCTCGGTCTCCCCCTCGGCGAGGCGGTGCACATGCATCTCCGTCGCGCCTTCCTGGCGGGCGCGGGCCAGCCAGTTGCGGTGCAGGCGCTCGCGCGGCCCCTTGCCGGTCGCGGCGATGGACACGGCCTGGGCAATGCCGGCCTCGTCCCGCCGCACGGCGATGACCACCGCCTCATCGACCTCGGCGAGGTCGGGCTCGGCGAGTTCGTGGACGCCGACGACGTAGCGGCGGCCGGACCGCCCGCGCCACGCGCTCAAAGCGGGGGCGGCAACGCCGCGCAGGCCCGCCATGGTTCGGAGACGCTCCTCGCGCACATCCGCTCTCCGGGATCGATCGTCCTTCAGATCGCGGAGCGCGACCGACCAGGACAGGGCTCGTTTGTTCGCCATTTGTTCTGTTCTACAGCGCTCGTCCGATCGCCGTCAAGGCGCTGGTTCGGAACGGTTTCCGGGGTCAAGATAAAGTGGGGATTGCCGCTTGGTTCCACAAGCGACGAGGCCACCCGGCGTCCCGATTCGGTCGAACGATCTTGGTCCCGCCGCACAGCATTCTTAAAGCACGAGTCTGGCAGGGTGACCGGGCGCGAAGCCTGCCGTACAAGCGGAGCGGTGTGCTGCGCTTGGGGTCGAAGCGCCGGTTTTCGGACGGATCGACGTGACGCAGCGAGGAACAGCCTTGGGGCGGGGAATGGGTGTGGCGAGGAACAGGCCGGGGGTTCGGATCGCGCGGCTCGCGCTCGCCGCCGGCCTCGCGCTGAATCTCGGCGCCTGCTTTCGTCCCCTCTACGGGCCGACGGCATCGGGCGAATCGATGCAGGGTCTGCTCGCCGCGATCCAGGTCGATGACGTGAACATGGCGCAGGATCAGGAGCGCCTCGGGCACTACCTGCGCAGCGAGCTGATCTTCGATCTCGACGGCTCCGGCCAAGCTGCCGTGCCGAAGCGCTACCGGCTGAAGATGCAGGGCTCCGAGCAGGTCCAGACGCCGATCGTCTCCTCGACCACGGCGCGGGCGGAAGCCGGCACCATCGTCGGCACGGTGAAGTTCTCGCTGGAGAGCCTGGACGGGCGCCGCGTCCTCACCGAGGGCGTCGCGACCGGCACCGCGACCTACGATCGCTCGATCCAGCGTTTCGCCTCGTTGCGCGCCGCGCGCGACGCCGAGATCCGCCTCGCCAAGGTGCTCGCCGAACAGATCAAGACCCGGATCGCATCCGTCCTCACCGTCAAGACGAACCCCTGACGGGCGTGGCATGACGGCGGTCAAAGCCGGCGATGTCGAGGGGCTGGTCCGGCGCGGCCCCGATCCGCGCATTGCGGTGGTTCTGGTCTATGGGCCGGATGTCGGCCTCGTCGCCGACCGGGCGATGCGGCTGGTCCGGGGGATGGTCGCCGACCCCGACGACCCCTTTGCGCTGATCAGGATCGACGGCGACACCCTCGCCTCCGACCCAGGCCGCTTGGTCGACGAGGCCGGCACCGTCGGCCTGTTCGGCGGCAGCCGCACGATCTGGGTCCGCTCCGGCAGCCGCAATTACGCGCCGGCCGTCGATGCGGTGCTGAAGGCACCGACCGAAGGCGCCCGCATCGTCGTGGAGGCGGGCGACCTCGCTCGCTCCGCCCCCCTGCGCACACTGTGCGAGGGATCGCCCAAGGCGCTCGCCCTGCCCTGCTACCCCGACGACGAGCGCACGCTCGCCGATCTGATCGAGCGCACGTTGCAGGAGGACGGGCTGCGCATCGACCGCGACGCCCGCGACCTGCTGACGGGCAGCCTCGGCAGCGACCGCCGCGCCAGCCTGTCCGAGATCGGTAAGCTCGCCCTCTACGCCCGCGGCCAGGGCAGCGTCGGCGTGGACGACGTCGAGGCGATCGTCAGCGATGTCGGAGCGAGCGTCCTCAACGCTCTGATCGACGCGGCCTTCGCCGGCCGTGCCAGCGAGGCCGAGCGCGAGTATCGCCGCTTCCGTCATGAAGGGATGGACCCCTCGGCGATGCTCGGCGCCGGGCTGCGCCACGCCCTGACGCTGCTCTCCCTACGCCTCGACAATCCGCGCGGCAGCGCGAGCCAGATCGTCGCCAATTGGCGCGGCCTGCATTTCCGCCGCAAGGCGCTGGCCGAAACCCAGCTCGCCCGCTGGTCGGCACCGGGGCTGCAACAAGCCGTGGCGTGGCTCCAGGACGCCGTGCTCGCCTGCCGCCGCTCGGAGCCGGACCTCGCCCATGCTCAGGCGCAGGGCGTGTTCCTGCGGATCGCCATCGAGGCCGCGCGGCGGCGCGCTTGAGTCGGGCGCCGGGCTCTTCTCAGCCCCTGGCGCTCGCTTCGTGAGAGCGGCGGTTTAGCCCCTCAGGCTCCGCCGAGCTTGCGACAGAGCGCGTCGCGCTCCTCGGCGCTGGTGTAGCGGATGCGGATCTCGCCCTCCCCGCTCGCCTTGGCCTTCACCGCCACGCTGTAGCCCAGCGCCCGGCCGAGCACGTCTTCCAGCGAACGCAGGGCGGCGTCGCCCTCGGCGGAGCGGCGCGGACGGCCGGGGCGCGGCGTGTCGTCCTGCGGGGCCTCTGCCGCGGCCAGCGCCTCGACCTCACGCACCGACAGCCCCTCGGCCACGATCCGGCGGGCCACCGCTTCGGGATCGCGCACGGAGAGAAGCGCGCGGGCATGGCCGGCGGTGATCTCGCTGGCGATCACCCGGTCCTGAATCGCGGGAGGAAGCTGGAGCAGGCGCAGGGTGTTGGCGAGATGGCTGCGGCTCTTGCCGAGCAGGTCGGCCAGCTCGGCCTGGGTGTATTTGAACTCGCCCATCAGCCGCTCGTAGCCCGACGCCTCCTCGATGGCGTTCAGGTCGGCCCGCTGGACGTTCTCGAGGATCGCGTATTCGAGCGAGGTGCGGTCGTCGATCTCGACCACCACCACCGGCACCTCGTTGAGGCCCGCCCGCTGGGCCGCGCGCCAGCGCCGCTCGCCGGCGACGATCTCGAAGGTGCCGGGTACACCCGAGAGCGCACGCACGACGATCGGCTGGATCACGCCGCGCTGGCGGATCGAGGCCGCCAGCTCGTCGAGCTCCGGCTCCGAGAAGCGGCGGCGCGGGTTGCGCGGGTTCGGGCGCAGGAACTCCACCGCCACCTTGCGCTGCGCATGTCCGGTGGTGCGGGCCGCCTCCTCCGGCGCGTCGTCGGAAAAGTCGCCGATCAGCGCCGCAAGGCCGCGGCCGAGCCGCGGGCGCGCCGTATCATCCGCCATTGCCACGATCGAAACTCCAAACTTTCAAAAGACTTAGGCGGCTGCGGCGGGCGGGGGCGCCCGGCCCTCGCGTTGGATCACTTCGGAAGCGAGCCGCAGATAGGCCTGCGAGCCGGCGCATTTGAGATCGTAGAGCAGCACCGGCTTGCCGTGCGAGGGCGCCTCCGAGACGCGCACGTTGCGCGGGATCATCGTCTCGTAGACCTTGTCGCCCATGAAGCCGCGGACGTCGGCGACCACCTGGGTCGAGAGATTGTTGCGCGGGTCGTACATCGTCAGCACGACGCCCTGGATCTGGAGCTTGGGGTTCAGCGCTCCGCGAACCTGCTCGACGGTGCGCAGCAACTGGCTCAGCCCTTCGAGGGCGAAGAACTCGCATTGCAGCGGCACCATCACCGCGTCGGCGGCGGCGAGCGCGTTGATGGTGAGCAGGTTGAGCGAGGGCGGGCAGTCGATCAGCACGTAGCTGATCGGTTCGATCCCCTCCGGCATGGTGAGGTCGCGCAGGATGTTGCGCAGGCGGTGGGCCCGGTCGGAGGCGCTCGCCAGTTCGAGTTCGAGGCCGAGCAGATCCATCGTCGAGGGGGCGACCGAGAGGCGCGGCACCGCAGTCGGCGTGATCGCGTCCACCAGCGGGGCTTCGCCGGCCATGACATGATAGGTCGAGACCTTGCGACGGCGGCGATCGATGCCGAGTCCGGTCGAGGCGTTGCCCTGCGGATCGAGGTCGATCACCAGAACCTGCTCGCCAATGGCGGCCAGCGCCGTGCCGAGATTGATCGCCGTCGTGGTTTTGCCGACACCGCCCTTCTGGTTGGCGAGCGCAAGCACGCGCAGCGGTTTGGGATGAGCAGGAGCAACCTGCGCCGGTGAGGCCGTGGATGAGTCGGTCATGGGTCCACGCGGGAAAGCGACGTGACGCGCACGATCCGTGCCTGCGAGTCGGTGCGGCTCGGAATCAGGTCGCGGGTGAATGTCCACTCATCCTCGGCCTCGGTCAATTCCGTGGCTGCATCACGTCCCTTCGGAAACAGCCCGATGGTGCCGCTTGTCAACAAAGGTTCGGTCCAGGTGAGCAGTTGCGAGAGCGGGGCGAGGGCACGGGCGCAGACGATTTCGGTATCGGTGAGGGTGCCGATCACCGCCTCGATGCGCGCATTGTGGACGGTTACCGCTGCGCCGGTGAGCCGGGCGGTCTCGGAGAGGAAGGCGCATTTGCGCGCGTTACTCTCGATCAGGCGGACGTGAAAGCCCGGCCGTTCCTTGCCGGCAATGGCGAGGATGAGACCGGGGATGCCGGCACCCGATCCGAGATCGAGCCAGCGGGTCGCCTCAGGGGCGATGCTGAGAAGCTGGAGTGCGTCGGCGATGTGCCGGTGCCAGACCTCTTTCAGCGTTGCCGGGCCGACGAGGTTTTTGACGGTCTGCCAGCGGGTGAGCTGTGCAACGTAGAGATCAAGAGACGCGGCTGTTTCACGTGAAACATGATGCTCGCTGAGGACGCGTGTGCGCAGATCAGTGCTCATTCTGCCGTCCTCGGATCGGGGCAGGCCGGCCTTCTCATGCCGGGGCCTGAACCCGGCCCCGGCGGGCATGGGCAGCGAGCAGGGTCAGGGCGGCTGGTGTCACGCCCTCGATGCGCGCGGCCTGCCCCAAAGTGGCCGGGCGTACGCCATCGAGCTTCACCCGCATCTCGTTGGAAAGGCCGGCGATGGCGCCGTAATCGAGGGAGGTCGGCAGGCGCACCGCCTCGTCGCGGCGGAAGGCCGTGATGTCGGCCTGTTGCCGATTGAGATAGACGGCGTAGGTCGCGTCAGTCCGGAGGCGCTCCGCGACCCGCGGCGGCACCGCTGCCAGTTCGGGCCAGACCGCCGCAAGCCGGTCCCAGCCGATTTCCGGATAGGACAGGATCTGGAAGGCGCTGCGGCGCAGGCCGTCATGGTTGAGGGCAAGGCCGTGCTGGGCCGCTTCATTCGGGGTGAGGCTCAGGGTATCGAGCCGGGCGCGTGCCTCGGACAAACCGGCCTGGGACGCTGCGAAATGCGCGGCCCGAGCCGAGCCGACACAGCCGAGAGCCGCGCCGCGGGGCGTGAGGCGCTCGTCGGCATTGTCGACGCGCAGGCTCAGGCGGTACTCCGAGCGTGAGGTGAACATGCGGTAGGGCTCGCTCACACCGTGGGTGACGAGGTCATCGATCATCACGCCGAGATAGGATGCGGCCCGGTCGAAGATCGCGAGATCGGAGCCGCCCGCCAGCCGGGCCGCGTTGAGGCCGGCGACGAGCCCCTGCCCTGCCGCCTCCTCGTATCCGGTGGTGCCGTTGATCTGGCCCGCCAGGAACAGGCCGGGCAGACGCTTGGTCTGGAGCGTCGCGTCGAGTTCGCGGGGATCGACGTAATCGTACTCGATGGCGTAGCCGGGACGCAGGATGCGGGTGCGCTCCAGCCCGGGGATGGCGGCGATGATGCCGGCTTGAACCTCCTCGGGAAGCGCCGTCGAGATGCCGTTCGGGTAGACGGTCGGATCGTCGAGCCCCTCCGGCTCCAGGAAGATCTGGTGGCCCTCGCGGTCGCCGAAGCGCACGACCTTGTCCTCGATCGAGGGACAGTAGCGCGGGCCGCGGCTGCTGATGCCACCGGAATACATCGGCGAGCGGTGGAGGTTGGCCCGGATCAGGTCATGAACCGCCTGGGTCGTGCGGGTGATGCCGCAGGCGATCTGCGGCGTGGTGATCCGCTCGGTCAGGGTCGAGAACGGCACGGGCTCCGCATCCGCGTGCTGCATCTCCAGCGCGGCCCAATCGATCGTGCGTCCGTCGAGGCGCGGCGGCGTGCCGGTCTTCAGGCGGCCAAGGCGGAAGCCGTGCCGGTCGAGCGTGCGCGCCAGCCCCACGGCGGGCTCTTCGCCGACGCGACCGGCGGGGATCTGCCGCTCGCCGATATGGATGAGGCCGCGCAGGAACGTGCCCGTGGTGATGACGACGGCCGCGGCGGTGAGCGCGCGCCCGTCCGCCAGCATCACGCCTGCGATACGGCCCGAACGCAGGGTCAGGTCGTCGGCCTCGCCCTCGATCACGGTGAGTTCCGGGGTCTCCGCGACCGCTGCCTGCATGGCTCGGGCGTAGAGCGCCCGGTCGGCCTGGGTGCGCGGGCCGCGCACGGCCGGGCCCTTGCGGCGATTGAGCAGGCGGAACTGGATGCCGGCGGCGTCCGCGACATGGCCCATCAGCCCGTCGAGGGCGTCCACCTCGCGCACGAGATGGCCCTTGCCGAGGCCGCCGATGGCCGGGTTGCACGACATCGCGCCGATGGTGGCCGCCCGGTGCGTCACCAAAGCGGTGCGGGCGCCGACGCGCGCGGCTGCCGCGGCCGCCTCGACGCCGGCATGGCCGCCGCCGACGACGATGACGTCGTAACTGAAAGAATGGGCGTGCATGACCCGTGCTTATGCGCGCGCCATCAGCGAGGTCAACGCAGACCCGCCTCATCGCCCGGTTTGGCGAGGGCTCGGAGCCTTCGGCCCTGCCCGCTTTTCCGATGTCGGTCCTGCAAAACGCTCCGGTTGCCGCTCAAGCCTGATGGCCGGCGAAGCGCTTTGCGCGGTTCAGGTCAGGCGGCCGACCGGGATGGCTCCGAGACGGTCGAGGCAAGGGAGGGGCGTATCTGGAGATCGATGCGGAAGGCCGAGGACGTCGCCTCTTCGATCACTTCCAGGGACCACGTATCCCCCAGGGTCAACCGATGGCCCGATTCCTTGAGCAGCGAACCGGCAAAGTGGACGGCTGCGCGCAGGGCCGCTTCCAGATCGACGCATTCGACCCCGTCGTCATCCACGATGCCGAGGCCGTCGTGCACGTTGAAGAAGTACCTTGGCATGTCGCATTCGGTCATTGAGCCTAAAGACAAGCAATGATGCCTGATGGCTCAACGCGAATAAAGACTCTGCTCGACATTTTTTTGAGCATTTTATGCTCATATGGCGCGATGACAATCTATGCACCTCCATAAACTGGTCTATTTCTCTCACGATTGGAATAATATGTTACAGCACTTAAGCAAAATAGTTCGCCGCGTATCGCCGGCAATAAAGTTGCGCAAAATCAAGATATGCGGGGACGAGCATTCAGTCCGTCGGTCGGGATAGGGGGCGGTTCTCGCAGATCAGCCCGGTTCCCCGGTGAGAGGTGAGCAAAAATCGTTCAGGCCCTTCCGTATCGCGCAGCCTTCCGGCATCGACCCATCGATGAACGCAGCGGATCTCAGCTTCACCTCGTCCGACTTCCTGCGGCTTCTGGAAGGTCTCGGCCTCACCGGGAGCTGGGGCTGGACGCTTGCAACGGGGGACCAATGTTTGGTCGCCCGGCCTCTTCCGCCTGCTCGGACTCGAGGTCGGCGAGGTCACACCGAGCTATGAACGGCTGATCCAGTTCGTACACCCGGAGGATCAGGACCGGCTCGAGCGAGCGGATGACGTCAGACGTGACGGTTTGCTCGGCACGCACACGGTCCGTGTGCTGCGCTCCGACGGGGCCCTGCGGATCCTGAACCTTCAGGGCACCGTCTATCACACGCCCGAAGGCCGCCCGCGCGCGGCGGCCGGCATCGTGCTGGATGTGACGGATCGCGAGCAGATGGCGGCGGCGTTGCGCATGGAGCGCCGTCGCCAATGGGCTCTGTTCGAGGTGCTGCAATCCTGGTCCAATGCCGCGCTCTATGTCGGCGGGCAGCGGACGGCATCGCCCGAGATCCTCAGTCTGACCGGTGTGAGCGCGGAGGTGTTCAGGGCCGATTGCGACCGGATCGTCGCCCCCGACGACCGCGCCCGCATGCGGGCTCACATTCAGGCCATGATCGCCGAGGGGAAGTCGTTCGAGGTCTCGAAGCGCCTGCTCTTGGCGGATGGCGACCAGGGCGCGTTCCGTTTCCTCTACACCCCTGTTCGCGACGCCACGGGGCGCACCGAGACCTGGCGACCTACGCATCGCGGCTCAGTGGCCCCAAGGCTCCTATTACCGATCCGGTGCGTCGAGGGCTGGTGCAGGGCATCGATGGCAGCCATTTGCGGGCGGCGCGGGCGCTGCTCGGCTGGTCGATGCAGGATCTGGCTCAGGCGGGCGGGCTGTCCTTCGCCACCGTCCGCCGCCTCGAAGAGAATGCCGGCGGGCGTCGCGCCCACAGCCATGAGAGGGCCGTCGCCGCGCTTCAGAAGGGCGGGATCGGCTTCCAGATCGTCGAGGGCAACCGGATCGCGCTGTTCCGGCGCTGAGCCCTGTCGTCCCTTATTTGCCGATGCAGAAGCCGGCGAAGAGGCGGTCCAGCATCTCCTCGACGCCGACATGCCCCCCGACCTCGCCCAGCGCCCGGACGGCGAGCCGGAGGTCCTCCGCCACCAGTTCCGGCGGGAAGCCGGCCGATGCGGTGGCGACGCGGTCGAGATGAGCCGCGGCCCGGGACAAAGCCTCGCGATGACGCTCACGGGTGACGAGGGCGCCGCCCTGACCGAAGGCCGTTTGGGCCGCGGCCTGGATCGCATCCAACAGCGCGTCGAGTCCGGCCCCCGTGACGGCGGAGATGGCGAGGCCGCCCTCCCCCGGCACCTCCGGCGCGAGGTCGGTTTTCGTGCGAACGAGAAGGACGGGGACGTCCGCAAACCGCCCGGCGTCGGCCTTGCCGTCCGCCGGCACGAGATGGAGCACGAGGTCAGCACTGCGGATCCGGCTTTGCGTGCGCTTGACGCCCTCCGCCTCTATCGCATCAGCCGTCTCGCGCAGGCCCGCGGTATCGACCAATACGACCGGCAGCCCGCCGAGATCGCAGCGCACCTCGATGGCATCGCGGGTGGTGCCCGGGAATGTCGGAAACGATGGCCGCGTCGCGCCCGCTCAGCGCATTGAGCAGGGTCGATTTTCCGGCATTGGGAGCGCCCGCCAGCACGACGCAAAAACCCTCGCGCAGGCGCTCGCCCCGGCGCCCGTCGGCCAGCGCGTCTTGGATCGCATCGCGCAGGGCGGTGGCGCGGCCGGATAGGGCGGCGTCGAGGCCGGCGTCATCGACATCGCCTTCATCGGCAAAATCGAGGGCTGCCTCCGCTCCGGCGAGCAGATCGATGCCGGTCTCGCGCCATGCGGCGACTTGACGGCCGAGGGCGCCGTCGAGCTGACGCAGGGCCTGGACACGCTGCGCTTCGGTCTCGGCGTCGATGAGGTCGGCGATGCCCTCCGCCTCGGTCAGGTCGATGCGGCCGTTGAGGAAGGCGCGGCGGCTGAACGCCCCGGCTTCCGCCGGCCGGCAACCCGGTACGCGTCCGAGCGCCCGCAGCACCGCGGACCGCACGGCGAGGCCCCCATGCAGATGCAGCTCGGCCATGTCCTCGCCGGTGGCCGTGGCAGGGCCCGGCAGCCATGCGACCAGGGCCTGATCGAGGATGTCGCGGGAGTCAGGGTCGCGCAGGCGGCGCAGGGAGAGACGGCGCGGCTCCGGGCGTCCGCCGGCCAGAAGGTCGAGTGCCGCCCCCGCCGCCGGCCCGCTGATGCGCACCACCGTCACCGCCGCACGGCCGAAGCCGCTCGCCGGGGCGAAGATGGTGTCGTCGCGGTCGGGTAGGGGTGGGGGCATGGTGCTGAACGCTGTCCCGCTGCCGCGCCCCATTCCTCGTGCGGAGAGGAGGGACGCGGCCGCCGCGAGACCTGTTGATGCGAGGGGCCGGTCAAACCACCAGATTCACGATCCGCCCCGGCACGACGATGACCTTGCGCGGGGCCCGGCCTTCGAGAGCGCGCTGCACCGGTTCCAGCGCCAGCGTCGCCGCCTCGACGGCCTTGGCGTCCGCGTCGCGCGGAACGGTCACGTCCGCCCGCTTCTTGCCGTTGATCTGGACCGGAAGGGTGATCTCGTCCTCGACCAGCAGCGCCTGATCGGCCACCGGCCAAGCCGTCTCCGCGACGAGCCCCTGCCCGCCCAGCACGCGCCAGGATTCCTCGGCGAGATGCGGCATCATCGGTGCGATGAGCTGCACGAGGATGCGGGCCGCCTCACCCGCCGCGGCCTTCGAGGCACCTCCGCGCAGGCCCTCGTCGAGGGCGTTGGCCAGGGTGTAGATGTGGGCCACGCAGCGGTTGAAGCGCAGGCGCTCGATATCCTCGCCGACGGCGGCGAGCGCCTTGTGGGCGGCCTTGCGCAAGGGAGCGTCAGCGGTGCCGCCGGGCCCGTTCGCGGCCGTCGCGCCGTGGACAAGGCGCCAGACGCGCTGCACGAAGCGGGCCGCACCCTGCACGCCTTCTTCGGTCCAGATCACATCACGCTCGGGCGGCGAGTCGGAGAGCATGAACCAGCGGGCGGTATCGGCGCCGTAGCTGGCGATGATGTCGTCGGGGTCGACGACGTTCTTCTTCGACTTCGACATCTTCTCGGTCGGGCCGATCTCGATCGGCTCGCCGGTTTTCACGTGAAATGCCTTGCGCGCTCCGTCTTGCGTCTCGAAGCGAATCTCGGCGGGCGGCGTCCAAGCGCCGGCTGCATCCTTGTAGGTCTCGTGGACAACCATGCCCTGCGTGAACAGGCCCGCGAACGGCTCGGACACGCCGGACCAGCCCGTCGCCTGCATCGCCCGCATGAAGAAGCGTGAGTAGAGCAGGTGCAGGATCGCGTGCTCGACGCCGCCGATATACTGGTCGACGGCGAGCCAGTGATCGACCGTCTTACGGTCGGTCGGGGCGTCGGCGAGCCAGGGCGCGGTGAAGCGGGCGTAGTACCAGGACGAATCGACGAAGGTGTCCATCGTGTCGGTCTCGCGCCGGGCTGCCGCGCCGCAGCGCGGGCACGGCACCTGACGCCACGCTTGATCCCGCTCCAGCGGATTGCCGGGCTGGTCGAACGAGACCTCGTCCGGCAGCTTCACCGGCAGGTCTTCCACCGGCACCGGCACCGGGCCGCAGGCCTCGCAATGGATAATCGGGATCGGGCAACCCCAGTAGCGCTGGCGCGACACGCCCCAATCGCGAAGGCGGAACTGCACCTTCCGGCGGGCGACCGGCGCGTTGCCCAGCGTCTCGCCCTCGAGGCGGTCGGCGACGGCCTTGAACGCGTCGTCGGTGGTCATGCCGTCGAGGAAGCGCGAATGGATCATCCGCCCGTCACCGTCATAGGCGGTGTCGGTGATGATGAAGGCGTCCGGGTCCTGCCCCTCGGGGCAGACCACCGGCGTGTTGCCGAGCCCGTACTTGTTGGCGAAGTCGAGATCGCGCTGGTCGTGGGCCGGGCAGCCGAACACGGCGCCGGTGCCGTACTCCATCAGCACGAAGTTCGCGACGAAGACCGGCAGCTCCCAGGACGGATCGAGCGGGTGGCGCACCGTGAGCCCGGTGTCGAACCCGAGCTTTTCCGCCGTATCGATCGCCTCCTGCGCGGTGCCGATGCGGCGGCACTCCTCGGCGAAGGCTTGCAACTCCGCGGCCTTCGGGCCGGATTCGGCCAAGGCCCGGGCGAGCGGGTGATCGACGGAGATCGCCAGGAACTTGGCGCCGAACAGCGTGTCGGGGCGGGTGGTGTAGACCGTCACCTCGTCCGTGCCGGCGAACGGCGCGGCGAGGGCGAAGCGCACCTCCAGCCCCTCCGAGCGGCCGATCCAGTTGCGCTGCATCAGCCGGACCTTCTCCGGCCAACGCTCCAGGCCGTCGAGGGCGTCGTGCAGATCCTGCGCGAAATCGGTGATCTTGAAGAACCACTGGGTCAGCTCGCGCTGCTCGACGAGCGCGCCCGAGCGCCAGCCGCGCCCGTCGATCACCTGCTCGTTGGCAAGCACGGTATGATCGACCGGATCCCAGTTCACCTTCGCCGTGCGGCGGGTGACGAGCCCCTTGCCCAGGAAGTCGAGGAACATGCGCTGCTGATGCTTGTAGTAGTCGGGATCGCAGGTCGCGATCTCCCGGCTCCAGTCCAGCGACAGGCCCATGCTCTGGAGCTGCCCGCGCATGGTGGCGATGTTGGCGTAGGTCCACTCCCGCGGGTTGACCTTGCGCTCCATGGCAGCGTTCTCGGCCGGCAGGCCGAAGGCGTCCCAGCCCATCGGGTGCAACACGTTGTGGCCCTTGGCACGCTTGTAGCGGGCCACCACGTCGCCCATCGCGTAGTTGCGCACGTGGCCGATATGGATGCGCCCCGACGGGTAGGGGAACATCTCCAGCACGTAGTATTTCGGGCGGGGATCGTCGTTCTTCGTCTCGAACAGCTTGGCCGCGTCCCAGGCCTGCTGCCAGCGCGGCTCGGCGTCCTTGGCGTTGTAGCGCTCTTGGTGGCGCTCCTGCGCGGTCGGGGAGGGCTGTGCGGAATCGGTCATCGGGAGCGCCGGGATCAGCGGAAAAGGGAGTGGGCCGCACGCAACGGTGTCGCGGGGCCCGAAGCCCGGCACCTAGCATATCCGTGCGGTCAAGGGTCAACGCTCGGCGCGGTTCAGATCTGCTGATAGACAGCCACCACGCGATCGGAGCGGCGCCTGCGCGCGTTGGGCCTAGGCGTCGGTGGGCGTATCGAACATCGGCGGGGCTTCTCCGTTCGAATCGGGAGAGGCCAGGATATCGCGGGCGCGAAGCAGGGAAACACGCCACGACCCTTGAAGTCGCGTCTGCACCGCCGCAAGGAGGGCCCATGATGGATGAGAGCCAGACCCCGGATCAGATCTCGGATCAGACCCTGGACGCCAAGCCGCCGGTCGGCGAGGCCGATGTCGCTGCCGGGCTCGCGGAGGTGCGCGCGAGCATCCGCCGGGCCGCCGAGGACAACGAGCGCGATCCCGCCAGCATCCACCTCGTCGCCGTCTCGAAGACGGTACCGGCCGAGGGCATCCTGCCGGCTTTGGAGGCCGGCCAGCGGATCTTCGGCGAGAACTACGTGCAGGAATCGAAGGCTAAGTGGCCGGCCCTGCGTGAGCGGTTTCCGGATGTCGAGTTGCACCTCGTCGGCCCGCTCCAGTCGAACAAGGCGCGCGAAGCGGTCGAGCTGTTCGACGTGATCCATTCCCTCGACCGGCTGTCGCTCGCCGCAGCGCTCGCCAAGGAGATCGAGCGGAGCGGCCGGGCGCCCAAGCTCCTGATCCAGGTCAATACCGGCGACGAGACGCAGAAGGCGGGCGTCTCCCCCGATCAGGTCGATGTCCTGCTCTCGGAATGCCGCGAGACCCATAATCTCGCGATCCACGGCCTGATGTGCATCCCGCCGGCCGAAGACCCGCCCTCCCCTCATTTCGCCCTGCTGGCCCGCATCGCCGAGCGCCACGGCCTGCCGATCCTGTCGATGGGCATGAGCGCGGATTTTCCGGCGGCGATCCAGATGGGCGCCACCCATGTCCGTGTCGGCACGGCCATCTTCGGCCGGCGGACGAAGCGAGCTTGAACGGCTGCCCGCACTATCGATGAGCCGGTTAACGACCGATCATCGTCCAATCTTCATCCGCGTTCCCGGCCCGAGGCGGCGGAGCAGGCGCAGCAGGTCGGCGGGTTTCAGGGCGACGCAGCCTTCCGTCGGCCGGTAGCCGCTGCGGGCGATGTGCAGGAAGATCGCCGAGCCCCGGCCCGGACGGATCGGACCGCGGTTGTAATCGAGGTCGATCACGAGGTCGTAGAGCCCGTCGTCGCGCCAGAGCTGCTCGGCGCTCGCCGCCGTGCTCGGCAGCCGGATCGGCCGGTTGTAGCGGCGATCCTGGGGCGCGTCGCACCATCCGTCGTCCCGTCGCGTGGGTCGCAAGGGGAGCGCACTGACGGGGCGGACGGGGAAGCGGTCGGGCCGATAGAACCCGCCGCGCAGGCGAAAGATGCCGCGCGGCGAGGCCCCGTCCCCTTCCCGCTTCTGCGTCGTGATGCCGGAGCGCCCGAGGGCACAGGGGATCACGACCCCGCCCGCGATCAGCGTGCCGCGGGTCGGATCACCCGGCAGCGGGCGCACCCGCAGCAGGCCAAGGGCGCCGGACGGCCTTCCCTTTGCTGAAGTCGCAGCCCCGGTCTGCTTTGCAACTTGAGCGCGCCGCATTGCCAGTTTGTCCCAGCTTGCTCCGAGCTTTGCCCGGCCTGACGTCATGTCGCGGCAGAGAAAGGTGGAAGATGGCGAAAATTCTGCATAAGCGCGCAATCTGGATTTCCCGGCGCGCAAAACGAACTAGGTTTGTCGTCAGGCGGCACCGTATGGGTTCCGTCCGCGGCCAGCCAATGGGCCATATGCCTATTCGGATCGGCGTGCCGTGATGAAATTGTCTTGGCCGCCTGCGTGATCTCTGTGCGACGTCCAGGTGTCCGGAAAGCTTGTTGAGAGCCGCTGCGTCGATGTCCAACCCCTATTGCATCCTCGTCTGTGACGACGACGACGCCCTGCGTGAGGCATTGACGGAACAGATCGACGCCTACGACGAATTCTCCGTCATCGGCGAGCCGACGGCGACCGGGGCGCTGAACCGCGTCACGCAGGAGCCGGTCGATCTCGTGGTGATGGATGTCGCGCTGCCGGACATGGACGGGCGCGAGGCGGTGCGGACCCTGCGCCGCAACGGCTATCGCGGCCCGATCATCATGCTGACCGCGCAGGAATCCGACGACGACATGGTCGAGGGCCTGGAGGCGGGCGCCAACGATTACGTGGTCAAGCCGTTCAAGTTCGCCGTGCTGCTCGCCCGCATCCGGGTGCAGCTGCGCCAGCATGAGGCGAGCGAGGATGCGGTGTTCCGCATCGGCCCCTACACCTTCCGGCCCGGTGCCAAGCTGCTGGTCGGCGAGCGCGGCTCCAAGCTGAAGCTCACCGAGAAGGAGACGGCGATTCTGCGCTACCTCTACCGGGCGGGCCGCGAGGTGGTCGGGCGCGATACGCTGCTCGCCGAGGTCTGGGGCTACAACGCCCACGTCACCACCCACACCCTCGAAACGCATATCTACCGGCTGCGCCAGAAGATCGAGCCGAACCCGGCGGTCGCCGCGATCCTCGTCACCGAAGGCGGCGGCTACAAGCTGCTGCCCTGAGGACCGATCCGGCACCGGTATCCACCGTCCCGCACAGCCCGCGGCCGGGCAGCGTATCGCGTTGCCTCGGCATCGGTTAAGCTTGCGCCCGGACCGTCAAGCATCGTCCCGAAAGGTGGTCGCCGGCTTTCGGAAGCGAGGCGATGCAAAAGGCGTAGCGTATCGCGGCCAAGGGGCGGAGAGGCGTTGGGGCTCGACGACGACATCGCGATCCTCGCCGCGGCCCCCGTGTTCGAGCTGTTCGGGCGCGACGCCCTGCGCCTGCTCTGCTTTGCCGGCGAGCGCCGCCTCCTGGGGGAGGGCGACCTGCTGTTCGCCCGCGGCGAGCCGTCCGACGGCGGCTACGTCGTCATGTCCGGCACCATCGCCCTCGTCCCCCTGCGGTCCGGTGCGGAGCCGGTCACGGTTGCCCGCTCCGGGGTCATTGGGCGCAATGCCCTCTTCCGCCAGGTCGAGCGGCCGGCGGATGCGCGCGCGGTCGAGCCGTCCGAAGTGATGCGCGTGACGCCCTCGGTGATGAGCCGCGTCCTGCGCGAATTTCCCGACGCGGCGGCGGCGATCCGTGATGGCATGGCCGAGGAGCTGCTCGATCTCGTGCAGGGCCTGTCCGGCGTGCGCGAGCGGCTTGTGGGCCTCGCGCCACGCAAACGGTGACAGGACCGGGCGGCTTTTGTAAGCACGACCACCTTTCGCGCCGAACGCGAGACGCCGGCCCGATCGCATCGGCCGACGTCTCTCGGTTCTCGTGTCAACGTACATTCTCTCGACGAACCGTTTGCCGCTTCGTCGGAATGCACTTCAGTCCGGAAAACCCCGATGTCACACGCCGATCTCGAAAAGACCATCGAAGCCGCCTGGGAGGAGCGCGCCGGCATCTCGACCGCGACCACCGGCGCCGTGCGCGAGGCGGTGGACGAGGCGCTGAACCTGCTCGATTCCGGTCAGGCCCGCGTCGCGGAAAAGGCGGGCGATTCCTGGCAGGTCAACCAGTGGCTCAAGAAGGCGGTGCTGCTCTCCTTCCGCCTCAACGACATGGTGCCGATCGAGGGCGGACCCGGCTCCTCCGCGTGGTGGGACAAGGTGCCCTCGAAGTTCGCCAACTGGGGCGAGGCCGAGTTCCGCGCCGCCGGCTTCCGCGCCGTGCCGGGCTGCTTCGTGCGCCGCGGCTCCTACATCGCGCCGGGCGCGGTGCTGATGCCGAGCTTCATCAACCTCGGCGCCCATGTCGGCGAGGGCACCATGGTCGATACCTGGGTGACGATCGGCTCCTGCGCGCAGGTCGGCAAGAACTGTCACATCTCGGGTGGGGCCGGCATCGCCGGCGTGCTGGAGCCGCTCCAGGCCAACCCGGTCATCATCGAGGACAACTGCTTCGTCGGCGCCCGCGCCGAGGTCGCCGAGGGCGTGATCATCGGTGAGGGCTCGGTCCTGTCGATGGGCGTCTATATCGGTGCCTCGACCCGGATCATCGACCGCACCACGGGCGAGACCTTCTACGGCCGCGTGCCGCCCTACTCCGTGGTGGTGTCGGGCACGACGCCCGGCAAGCCGCTGCCCGACGGCACCCCCGGCCCCGGCCTCTACTGCGCCGTGATCGTCAAGCGCGTCGATGCCGGCACCCGCGCCAAGACCGGCATCAACGAGCTGCTGCGGACCTGATGGCGTCTGCCGCCGCATCGGCCGCCACCCGCACCCTCGATCTCACCGTCGCAGGGCACCGGGTGGCGACGCCCTGTGCCGTGATCGGGGAGGGCGCCGACGCGCTGCTCCTGCCCGCCCTCTCCTCGATCTCGGCACGCGAGGAGATGCTGCCGCTCGCCCGCGAACTCAGCGCGACCTATCGCTGCCTCGTGCCCGACTGGCCGGGCTTCGGGGCGCATCCGCGGGCGCGGCTGCCGCTCAATCCGGCGAACCTCCACGCCTTCCTCGACGCGCTGCTGGCGGCTGCCCCCGGCCCCTACGCGCTCGGCGTTGCCGCGGGCCATGCCGCCCCCTACCTCGTCGCAGCCGCGCGCCGCCATCCCGGTGTCTTCGAACGGCTCGTGCTCGTGGCGCCGACCTGGCGCGGGCCGCTGCCGACGGCGATGGGGCCGGAGCGCGCCGCGTGGTTCGGCCGGATCCGCCGCGCGGTCGAGATGCCGCTCCTCGGCGAGGCGCTCTACCGGATCAACATCAGCCCGCCGATCATCGGGCGGATGATGCGCGCCCACGTCTATGCCGAGCCGGCGCATGTCACCCCGGCCGTGATCTCGGCCAAGCACCGCATCACCCGCCAGAGCCGAGGCCGGTTCGGCACGGCGGCCTTCGTGACGGGCGGCCTCGATCCGGCCTCGTCGCGCGAGGAATTCCTGGCTTCGTTCGGCGACGGCCTGCCGCCCGTGCGGGTGCTGCGCCCGGAGAAGGCGCCCCGCCGCTCGGGCGCCGAGATGGAAGCCTTGATCGGCACGGGCCGCGTCTCGGCCCTCACCGTACCGGGGGCGCTGAGTGCCCACGAGGAGTTTTTCCGCGACGTCGCCGCCGCGATTCGGGCGCCCTGAAAGCAGGCCCCGAAAAAGCGGACCGGTCTGACAGCGGATTGGGACTGTGACGCATCCGTCGCACGTCCCTCCTAGACAGGCCGGAAGCATCAGTCTGAAACTGACGCCCGCTCCTGGCCTCCGCCACGATCCGTTCAGCCCCGGCGCCTGAAAGCTCCTCCCCCGATGACCCGCCCGACCCGTGCGCCGGTGCGCTTGGCCGCCCTGCTGACGCTGATCCTGGCTGCTCAGCCAATCCAAATCGCCCCCGTCAGGGCCGAGCCGACGGCACCGGGCGGCCCGGCGACCTCCGCCCCCTCGCTGGAGAAGGACAAGCTCGCGGCCGCGGCCCCGAAGGGCTATCTCAGCGAGGAGGCGACGCCGAACCTCGTGGCGATCCTGCCGCCGCCCCCCGCGGGCCACTCGGCGGCGGAGGCGGCGGACCGGGCGGTCTACAACGCGACCCGTGCCTTCCAGGGCAGCCCGCGCTGGGCGCTCGCCACCGACGACGTCGCCGATGGCGGCGCCGCGCTTCTGCAGGACTATGCCTGCGTCCTCGGCCAGCGCATCGATCAAGCGAGCGTGCCGGACCTGATGCGGCTCCTCGATCGGGCCCGGATCGACATCGCCCGCGCCACCCGCGTGGCCAAGCGGCGCTACCGTCGCCTGCGCCCCTTCGTCGGCAACGATTTGCCGATCTGCGTCGCCCGCACGGCCGAACTCGCCGACAGCTTCAGCTATCCCTCCGGTCATGCCAGCCAGGGATGGGCCTACGGGCTGATCATGGCGAACCTGATGCCGGAGAAGGCGACGCAGTTTCTGGTGCGAAGCCGGCTCTACGGCGAGAGCCGGGTCGTGTGTGGGGTCCACTGGCTCAGCGATATCGAGGCTGCCCGAACCGGCGCCTCGGCGCTGGTCGCCGTGCTGCTCGCCGATCCCGGCTTCCGCACCGATCTCGAGCGCGCCCGGACCGACCTCAAACGCGCGCTGAGCGGGGAGGGGGCGAAGCCTGATCCCGCGCTCTGTGCCCGCGAGGATGCGGCCGCGCGCCAGCCCTTGCTCTGAAGAAGCCGGGATAGGCCCGGCCCCGACGCCTCACCGCTTCCAGACGCCCAGCCGCTCGGTGCGGGCGTGGTCCTCGGCCGCCGCGAGATCCGGCGTCGCCTCCGACGAGGCGCGGCCGCCGCCGTTGAACAGCACCACCTCGGAGAGGTCACGGCCCTCGACAGTGCAGATATGTGCGCTGCTGCCGGGCGCGGGCTGGCAGGTCACCGAGCGCTTGCGAAGATACTTGCTCAGTTCGTCGGACTGGCCGCCACGGACCCACTCGACGCCGAACAGGCGCACGACCTTGCCGCCGACCCGCAATGTCGCCGTGTCGATCACTTCCGGAACGCCGACGATGGCATTGGCGCCGTTGCCACCCTTGCGCGGCGCCTCCGGCTCGGACGGACGCTCGGCCGTAGTCCCCGGCGCGTCCGCGGGCGGTGCGTCGGGCGCTGGCTCCTCTGCCGCCGGGACGCGATCCGCGGGCGGCGGCGAGCCGGACAGCGGCGTCTGCGGGGCCTGCGTTTCCGCGGTCTGCTGAGTAGGGCGGCCGGATTGCTCCGTGTCGCGTCCGCTCAGGGAGAGCGCCGCGACGAGGCCCGCACCGGCCAGGGCGCCGAATGCCATCAGCAGAACCGGCCGGCGGCTGCCGGCGGCGAAGGCATCCTCCGCGCGGTCGCGAATCCGGGTCGCCGTCTGGCGGGGCTGAATCCCACCGGCCACGCGCCGCCAGCCGTCTCCGACGCGGGCGCGCGCCTCGGCCAGGCGCTCCGCCGCGTTCGGCCCGGACTCGGCCGGATCGAGGGAGGCGCTGACCGGAGCGGGCCTCGGGCGGGCCTTCAGCCGCTCGGCGAGCCGGCTGCGCCAGCCCTCGACGGTCTCGCTCGCGGCGCTAGCGAGCGCCCGGCTGCGCTCGGCGGAGGTGTTCGCCAGGGAGCGCGCCAGCGCCGACTGCGTCTCCACGAAGCGGGCGCCCGCGGCCCGCACGTCGGCGATGGTGTCGCGGGCGGGTTCCGGCTCCGGTTCGGGGGCAGGGGGGAGAAACAGCGGCGCGTGCTGCTCACGAAGCTCATCGACGAGGTCGTGCAGGGTCAGCGGCACGCCGGCACCCGCCTCGCCCCGCAGGCGCACCGTGCCGGTTCGATCGACGATCCGGTAGCCGGGCACGCCGTCGGCGGGCTCGACGAAGCCCTCGGCGATCAAGGCCAGCGTCCGGCGTGCCACCGGCCGCGCGCCGCGCCGGTCGAGCTCGGCCAGGATCAGCGCGCGGATCCGGCGGTCATCCTCGGAAACCGGCGCCTCCGGCGGGGCCGTCGTCTCGTCCTTGCTCCGGCCTGCAGCCTTTGCCGATCCCTTCACGCGTGCGATGCCCTGTTCTCGATCGTCGCCGGGGCGCCCCTCACGGCGGCGCCCGTCGGCTGCTTCTACAGCATGGACCGGCCGGAGTATCCGGTCGATGCGACGGCTGATCCCGGAGGATGATCGCTTGAAGCGATCATCCTGTTTCCGACCCGGCCTCAATCGCCGGCGCCCGCCTCCGCGGGCTCAGGCTTCCGCTCCGCTAGATGCTTTCCGGGGCTCACGCCCCCAAAAGCCCGCTCCGCGCGGCGCTCTTCGCGCCGCGAAGCTGCTGGCGCCGCTTCAAGCCATGGATTCTGAGCTCCGGCCGTCAGGCCCCCGCCCGGCTCAGGACGCGGCTCGCCTCGGACACGATGACCGGTGCGCCCCCGGCAAAGCTCACCGTCAGCGTGAGTTCGGCGACACCCTGCGAACGCGCGCCGCGCGACGGACTGGCCGCCGTGAAATCATGGACGATGCGCACGAGGCAGGTGGCGCTGGCTCCGTCGCAGGCGATCCGCGGTTCCCCGTGCGGCTCGTAGCGCCGCTCGGGCCAGCGTTGCGCGAAACGCTGCTTCTCGGCCAGGAGCGCGTTAGTGCTCATGACACGGCCGTGGAAGCGCACCGTGCTGCCGTAGAAGCGGGGCGCGGCGGACAGCATCACGCCGTTGGGCGCCGACACGCTGTCGAGATAGCCGAGGCTCAGGCGACGCGCCGCCACGGCCCAATCGGAGAAGCGCGGATCCGGCTCGGCGCGGGCCAGGTTCGCGGCCGGCGGCGGGGGAGGCAGCGGGGTCGGGCGGTGGATCCGGGCGGTGTGTCCGTAACGCTCTTCGCGCGCCCGCTCGTGGATGGCGGCCCGGCGGGCGCGGCGCATCTCGGCGGCGCGGGTGCGGTCCTGGCGCTGCATGTCCCAACGGACGGGGGCAGGGGAGGGGGCGGCGGCCGCGGCGCGAACGGGTCCTCGCTTCCGGTTCGACCTCGAACCGGGGAGCGGCTTTGGCCGCCGGTTTCGCCCGCTCGCCGCCGGCAGGGGCGGCGCCGGATTTGGCGGGTGGGTCGATCCAGTTCGATCCCTGCTGGGCCAGGGCGCCTCCCGCCGCGCAGACCGAGGAGAGGAGAAGGGTCAGAAACAGCACGGGGCGCATGACGGGACCGATCGGGCGAGCAGGCCTGAAGATGCCTCGCGGAAGGCCGGGTCACCGTCGGCGCTCACCTCGGATGGGTGACGGCGGCCGGCACTCCGCGGAAGGCGGTCGGTGAGACGGAACGCGTGGCGGCACCGCTACGGTTCCACGCCTTTCTGCCACCGGGTCCGTGCCTACACCGAGTCGGGCACCCGTGCGACCGGTGCCGGCCCCGGAAGGCCCGTTACCCCCGCTGTCCAAGCTTCCCGCGTCAGAGCTCACGAAGCCGCGCTCTTGCCACGCGCCCTTGCCCCGCACTCTTGCCCCGGACTCTTGCCATCGCGCGGGAAGTGCCCACCTTGAGCGTAACGATCCCGGCTCGTCCTGCGCGCGAAGGCAGCAGGCCGAGCGCGCCCGGTGCCAAGCACCGGGTGGGATCGCTGAGGACGGGTCCGGGCCCCTCTGACGGTCGAGGCGTCGACCGTGATGTCGGATTCTTTCACCGCTGGCGCGAACGCGGCGCGGAAGCGTGCAAGGATAGTCCTGTGCCGGCCATGCTGGTTTTCCTGTTCCGTTCCTCTGCGAGCGGAGCGGCTGCTTGAGCGCGACTTCGGAGACCGGGAAGCGCCGCGCGCTCCTTCTCGTGAACGCCAAGGCCCGCAGCGGGTCCGCGCCACTGGATGCGATCCGCACGATCCTGCGCGAGGGGGGTCTCGATCTCATCGAGCCGGAGGGCAGCGCCGATTGCAAGGAAGTGATCGGGCGGCATGCGTCCTCCGTCGATCTGGTGATCCTCGGGGGCGGCGACGGCACCATGAACGCGGCGGCGCCGGCCCTGGTCGAGACGGGGCTGCCCTTCGGCATCCTGCCCCTCGGCACCGCCAACGACCTCGCCCGCTCCCTGGGTCTGCCCCTCGAGCCGGAGCCGGCCGCCCACGTGATCCCGACGGCGCCGGAGAAGGCGATCGACCTCGGCTGGGTCAACGGGCACTATTATTTCAACGTGGCGAGCGTCGGCTTTTCCGCTGATCTCGCCAGCGAACTGACGGCGGAGGCCAAGAAGACCTGGGGCACGGTCGGCTACGCCATTGCCGCTTTCCGGCTCCTGCGCCGCGCCCGGCCCTTCACCGTGACGATCGAGCATGACGGCCGCACCGAGAAGGTGACGACCATCCAGGCTTCGGTCGGCAACGGGCGCCATTACGGCGGTGGCATGACCGTGCAGGAGGACGCCACCGTCGATGACGGACGGCTCGATTTCTACAGCCTGGAAGTCGCCCATTGGTGGCGGCTGATCGCGCTGCTGCCGGCCCTGCGCCGCGGGACCCATGGCAAGGCGGCGGATGTGCGTGCGTTCGAGACCACGGAACTGATGCTAACGACCCGCAAGCCGCGGGCGGTCAACACCGACGGCGAGTTGACCACTTGGACCCCGGCCCATTTCAAGGTGATGCCGAAGGCGGTGCGCGTTCTCGCGCCGCTGGACGCCGCGCCCGGCAGCACGAGCCGCTTCCCTCTTCCCTTCTGAACCTCCGGACCCGCCCGTGGACAGCCTGCTTCACCTCGCCGCCGATCCCACTGCCTGGGCAGCGCTGGCGACCCTCGTGGTGATGGAAGTCGTTCTCGGCATCGACAACCTGATCTTCATCTCGATCGTCACCAACAAGCTGCCCGAGGCCGAGCGGAGCCGGGCGCGGCGCTTGGGCATCGGCCTCGCGCTGATCCTCCGGCTGGCGCTGCTCGGCACGGTGGCGTGGATCGTCCACCTGACCGAGCCGGTCTTCGCGGTGCTGGGCAAGAGCTTCTCCTGGCGCGACCTGATCCTCATCGCCGGAGGCCTGTTCCTGCTGTGGAAGGCGACCAAGGAGATCCACCACAGCGTCGATCCGAGCCCGGAGGAGAAGCCTGGCAGCCGGGCGGCGCTCACCTTCGGCTCGGCCATCGGCCAGATCCTGGTGCTCGACCTCGTCTTCTCGATCGATTCGATCATCACCGCCGTCGGCATGACCGAGCACGTGCCGATCATGGTGATCGCCGTCGTGGCCGCCGTGACCGTGATGCTGATCGCCGCGGACCCGCTGTCGCGCTTCATCGCCGCCAACCCCACCGTGGTGATGCTGGCGCTCGGCTTCCTCATCATGATCGGCATGACGCTGCTCGCCGAAGGCTTCGGGGCGCATGTGCCGAAGGGCTACATCTACACCGCGATGGCGTTCTCGGCCGGCGTGGAAGGCCTCAACATGGCGGCCCGCCGCCGCAGGCGGGCGAAGACGCCGACGAGCGGGGCCTGAAGCGCGGCAGTTTTCCCGTGAAAACCACAGGGACCGGCCGGGGGCCTTCACACCATTTCCGTGTGGGCCGTCGCCCCTGGCCCAGCGAGCCCCGGCAAATGATAAAAAAGCGAGCCTGTTTCCGGGACGGGCTCGCTCGCAGAACCTGTTTCCATTTGGGTCACGTGCGGTCGATCCGAACGAGATGGTCAACGAATCGTAAGGCATAGCGGCCGAAGCCCGGTGGCCCCGGCTTGCCGGGTAAGGGTCCGTTCACGCCGCACCGCGCGTCTAAGCAGTATGACCTGAACCCAGGCGACTGCCCCCATGCGCTTCCTTCTCGCACCGGCCCTGCTTGCCGCCGCGTGCGGATCCTCCCTTGCCGCCGCACCCTCGCCGTTCCGCGCAGCCCTCGCGGCAGCCGGCGGCTGCGGCGTGCACCGCGTCCTTGCGGAGGAGAGGCTCGGGCGGCTCGGCGTGGCCTCGGCACAGGCCGTGTCGCAAGATGAGGCCGACCTGTTCGGCAAGCCGGCCGGGCAGTGGACCGAGGACGAGATCCGCGACGCGGTCTCCGTCTTCGCGGCCTGCGAGACCAGATCCGGATCGGCCCGCACCGGCCTGAGCGAACGCCTCACCCGCGACCTGCGCGGCCTGGAGACGGCCCTGCGCCGGGCCATCGTCGTCGGGCACGCCCGCGCACCCGTCGAGCCGAGCGAGGAGCGGGCCTCGCACGGGGCCGGTCGCGATGGCGCCCCGAGCGGACCCGCCCAGCTCCGACAGGGCCCGGCCTTCATCCCAGCCCTGCGGGGCGGCGCCCCGCAGGCGGAAGCGCCACGCGCGCTCGCCGCCGTGCCGGCGGCCTCCTCCGATGCGCGAGATGACGCGCCGCCCGACCGGACCTGGAACGCACAGCCGCTGGCCGCCGATGCGGCGGCGGGCGAGCCGCCTCGCCTCGCGACGGCGTCGATCGCCGCGCACCGGCCGCCGAGGGAGCGGACCCCGTGCCCGGTCAGCCTCGGCACCTTCGATCTGCTCCAGGCCGAGATGCGTCTGTCCGAGGCCGAGGGCGTGCTCGGCTGCCGCGGCACCATCGACGCCACCGCGAACATTCCCGGGGTCGGCACCTTCGAGACCTATCTCTGGTCGGACCGCAGCAGCGGCGGCACCGTCACGCTGGTCTTTCAGAACAAGCGCCTGCGCTCGAAGGCGCAGCGCGGCCTCAATGCGGAAGCCGGGCGCGGCGGCTGAGCGAAGCCCAAATCCGCCATCCCGAAGGGATCAAACGGATTTGGTATGAACCGATTCAGCGCAGCAGGTTGGTCTTGGCCAGATCGAGGATCGCGTCGCCGCGTCCGTTCATTACGGCCTGGAGCGCGTAGAGGCTGAAACCCTTCACCTGCTCGGCCTGGAGCTTCGGCGGCATCGCCAGTTCCTGGCGGTTCGTCACCACGTCGAGGAGGGCCGGGCCGGGATGGGACAGCACGTCCTGGATCGCGCCCTCCAGGTCACCCGGATCCTCGACCCGGTGGGCATGGATGCCGATGGCGCGGGCCATGGCGGCGAAATCCGGGTTTTCGAGCGTGACGCCGGTCTCGAGATAGCCCGCAGCCTTCATCTCCAACTCGACGAAGCCCAGCGTGCCGTTGTTGTAGATGACGACCTTCACCGGCAGCCGCTCCTGCGTCAGGGTGAGGATGTCACCCATCAGCATCGCGAAGCCGCCGTCGCCCGACAGCGAGATCACCTGCCGGCCGGGGCTCGCCGCCTGGATACCGATGGCGTGCGGCAGGGCGTTCGCCATCGAGCCGTGCGCCCAGGAGCCGATCAGGCGCCGCCCGGCCGTCATGGAGAGGTAGCGCGCCGCCCAGACCGTGGGCGTGCCGACATCGGCTGTGAACACCGCGTTCTCGGTCGCCGCCTCGCTGAGGAGCCGGGTGAGGTATTGCGGGTGGATCGGCTTGCGCCCCGCCTTGCCGGTGGCGAGATCGTCGAGGTCCTCGCGCGCCTTGGCGTAATGCTTGAGGCTGGCCTCCAGATGGCGCCCGCTGTCGTTGCCGGTGAGGCGCGGCAGAAGCGCGTCGATGGTGGCGGCGACATCGCCGACGAGGCCGAGTTCGAGCCGGCAGCGCTTGCCCAGATTCTCCGGACGCAGATCGACCTGCGCGATCTTGGCGTGCTCGGGGTAGAACTGGCGGTAGGGGAAATCGGTCCCCAGCATCAGCAGGGTCTCGCAGGCTTCCATCGCCGCGTAGCCCGAACTGAACCCGATCAGCCCGGTCATGCCGACATCGTAGGGGTTGTCGTGCTCGACATGCTCCTTGCCGCCGAGCGCGTGGACGATAGGGCTCTTGAGACGCTCGGCCAGCCGCATCAGCGGCGCGTGCGCGCCAGCGCAGCCGCGTCCGCAGAGAAGCGTGATCTTCTTGGACCCGTTGAGGAGGTCCGCCAAGCGGTCGAGTTCGTCCGCGGGCGGCACGGTCACCGGTGCGCGGGGGCGCAGCGTCGCGGGGGCGGACAAGACGCGCTTGGGCGCTTCCTTCAGCGCGACGGTTGCCGGGGATGACCACCACCGCGACGCCGCGCTTGCCGACGGCCGAGCGGATCGCCGCTTCAAGGACGTTGGGCAATTGCTCCGGGTCCGAGACCGTCTCGCAGAAATGGCTGCAATCGCGGAACAGCTCCTCGGGCCGCGTCGCCTGGAAGTAGTTGAGGCCGATCTCGCTCGACGGGATATGCGCGGCGATCGCCAGGACCGGCGTGCGGGTGCGGTGGGCGTCGAACAGGCCGTTGATGAGGTGGAGGTTGCCCGGTCCGCAGGAGCCCGCGCAGACCGCGAGTTCGCCCGTCACCTGCGACTCGCCGGCGGCGGCGAAGGCGGCGACCTCCTCGTGACGGACATGAACCCAGTCGATGACGCCGCGGGCACGGATCGCTTCGGTGATCCCGTTCAGGCTGTCGCCGACGAGGCCGTAGACGCGGCGCACGCCCGCCTGCTGGAGCGTTTCGACCACGAGATCCGATACGTTGCGGGTTGCCATGCGCCGTCTCCGAACAGAACCGCCTCGAAAGGCGGTGACGGCGGGCCAACGTCACACGCAAGCGAAGGTTCGATCGATCGAAGATTTTGTAAAGACTGCACAATTTCGCATGCCGGGAGCGTCACGTCCGGCAGGATCGTCACGTCGTCGGCACCGGCCGGCCCGCATCGTGTCCGACCCACTCCGTCGCGCGATACGCTCCGAAACGAAAAGGGGCCGGCCGATCGTGTCGGCCGGCCCCCTCAGCATAAAGCCTCGGCGCGGTGTCGCGCCTTAGGTGTTCATCGAGTCGAAGAAGTCGCCGTTGCTCTTCGTCTGGCGCAGCTTGTCCATGAGGAACTCGATCGCGTCGGTGACGCCCATCGGGTTGAGGATGCGGCGCAGGACGTAGGTCTTCTTGAGCGCGTCCGGCGGCACCAGCAGCTCTTCCTTACGGGTGCCGGAGCGGGTGATGTCGATGGCCGGGAAGATGCGCTTGTCGGAGACCTTGCGGTCGAGAATGATCTCGGAGTTGCCGGTGCCCTTGAACTCCTCGAAGATCACCTCGTCCATGCGCGAACCGGTGTCGATCAGCGCGGTCGCGATGATGGAGAGCGAGCCGCCCTCCTCGATGTTGCGGGCCGCGCCGAAGAAGCGCTTGGGCCGCTGCAGGGCGTTGGCATCGACACCGCCGGTCAGCACCTTGCCGGAGGACGGCACGACCGTGTTGTAGGCGCGGCCGAGGCGGGTGATGGAGTCGAGGAGGATCACGACGTCGCGGCCGTGCTCGACCAGGCGCTTGGCCTTCTCGATCACCATCTCGGCGACCTGCACGTGGCGGGTGGCCGGCTCGTCGAAGGTCGAGGCGATGACCTCGCCCTTCACCGAGCGGATCATGTCGGTCACCTCTTCCGGGCGCTCGTCGATGAGCAGCACGATGAGGTAGCATTCCGGATGGTTGATCGTGATCGACTGCGCGATGTTCTGCATCAGCACGGTCTTACCGGTGCGCGGCGGCGCGACGATCAGCGCGCGCTGGCCCTTGCCGATCGGCGAGACGATGTCGATGATCCGCGGGCTGAAATCTTTTTTCGGCGGGTTGTCGAGTTCGAGCTTGAAGCGCTGCGTCGGGAACAGCGGCGTCAGGTTGTCGAAGTGGACCTTGTGCTTGATCTTCTCCGGGTTCTCGAAGTTGATCGTGTTGACCTTGAGCAGCGCGAAATAGCGCTCGCCGTCCTTGGGGCCGCGGATCGGGCCCTCGACGGTGTCGCCGGTGCGCAGGCCGAAGCGGCGGATCTGGGTCGGCGAGATGTAGATGTCGTCCGGACCCGGCAGATAGTTCGAATCGTGCGAGCGCAGGAAGCCGAACCCGTCCTGGAGCACCTCGACCGTGCCGGCGCCGATGATCTCGGTCTCGTTGGCCGCGAGCTGCTTGAGGATCGCGAACATCAGCTCTTGCTTGCGCATGGTCGAGGCGTTCTCGACACCGACCTCCTCCGCGAAGGCCGTGAGCTCAGTCGGCGTTTTGGACTTGAGGTCCTGAAGCTTCACCTCACGCCGGGCGACGAGATCGGCCGGCGCGACGACGGCTTCGGCCGGAGCTTCAACGGGGGTGAGAGCGTCGTTCTGTGACGTCATGTGGGGAGATGCAACCAACGAAGGGCGGGGAATGGTCGGCCGGTTCGGGAGCAGAGCCGGGCGCTGGGGAAGCGCCCCGGGGTCCGTAGCCGTCGCGGGCGCGCGGCCCGGCCCGCGCATCGGTTCCGCTCGGCCAGAAAGACCTCGGAATGCGACACGGCTGCAATGGGAGAGCATCGCTCAGTAGCGCGTTTCGCCACCCGGCTCAAGACCCCGCCCGCCGATTTCCAATCTCAAGGTTTGGCGCATCGGCCTACCGCCGCCGCAGGCGCACGTAGAGGGCGCCGCCTCCGCCGTGATGGCGCGCCGCCTCCTCGAAACCGAGCACGAGGCCGCGCAATTCCGGGCCCCGCAGCCAATGCGGCACGCTGCGGCGGAGCACGCCGCGCTCGGAGAAGCCGCCGCGGTCGCGGCCGCCGAAACCCTCGCCGCCCTTGCCGGTCACCACGAGCACGCGGGCATGCCCCGCCGCGCGGGAGCGCAGCAGGAAGCCGACCAGCGCCGCGTGCGCCTCCGCCTGATACAGCCCGTGCAGATCGATGCGGGCCTCGATCGTCAGCGTACCCCGCTCCAACCCGCGCCGCTCCCGCCGCTCCAGACCCGGCGCCCCCGGCGACGCTGGGGGAGCGGGCAGAGTGGGCGCGGCGCTGGCCCGGGCGATCTCGGGAGCGAGGTCGCCGAGCTTGAGCGGCTTCGACGCGACCCGCGGCAGGGAGGCGGCGGGGGCAGGCTTGAGGGGGACAGGCTTGAGTGGGGCAGGCTTGGCGGGGGCGGACGCCGCCGGGGGAGGGGAGGCGGGTCTCCAGGCAGGCTTGGCGGCAGGTTTGGCGGCCGGTTTCGGTGCCGGCTTGGCGAGCTTCGCCGCAGGTGCGGTGATCGGCGGCGCGGGCTGTTCGGCCCCGGCAGCGGGCCCCTTCTGAGCCGGCTTTTTCGGCTTGGCGCGGCCCCGCAGGGGCGTGATCAGCTTGGCGATCTCGCCCCAGAGATGCGCCTCCTCGCGCGAGAGCAGGCGCGAGCGCCGCGGCGGTCGCGTGTTCACGGCCGCGCCTCTCCGGCAGCGGCCTCCGGTGCGGCCGCGCCCTTGGCAGCGCCATCCGGGGCGGGCTTCGGAATCAGTACCACGAAGCCCATCCGGTCGTGCAGGTCGCCCGCCGCCCGACCGGCGGCAGCGCCGGTGCCGACATAGAGGTCGCCGCGCGCCGGGCCGACGATGGCCGAACCGGTATCGGCGGCGACGACCAGATGGCCGCGGCCGGGCTGGCCCGGCAGCTTGCCTTCCAGCCAGAACGGCAGGCCGTAGCGCCAGAGGTTCCCATCGACAGCCATGCTGCGCCCCGGACTCAGCGGCACGCCCGCGGCGCCGGGCGGCCCGAGGGCGGGGTCGGTCACCGGCTCGGTCCGGAAGAAGATGTAGGACGCGTTCATCCGCATCAGCCGGCGGGCATGGTCTGGGTTGGCCCGCAGCCACGCCGTCCAGCGCTCCAGGCTCAGCCCGTTGATCGGCAGATGGCCCTCGTTGACGATCAGCTTGCCGATCGAGGTGTAGGGCTGGCCGTTCTTGCCGTCGTAGAGCACCCGCATGCCGCGCCCATCGGGCAGGCGCACCCGCCCGGAGCCCTGCACCTGCAGCACGAAGAGGTCCACGGCGTCGCGCAGCCACAGCAGCGGCCGGGTCCGCTCGCCGAGCGCCCCATCTTCGATCGCCGCGCGGTCGGGATAGGGGACGAGCCCGGTCTCGGTGCGCCGGCCTGCCCGGTAGAGCGGATCGAGCCCCGGCGCCGTCTCGCCGGGGGCGAGGCTGACGAGGTCGTCCGGCCGGGCCAGCACGGGTGCGGTATAGCCGGGGCCGGGCTCGAGCGAGCCGGTGAGTTCCGGCTCGAAATAGCCGGTGAGGAAGCCGACCCGGCGCTCAGGCTCCGTTCCGGAGGCCGGGCGGACGATGCGGTAGGCGGAGAACCGCGCCTCGAAGAATTTTTTGGCCTCGTTCGGCTTCACCTCGGCGGCGGCGGCGCAGGCTGCCGCGAGATCGGCGGGCGAGCCCGTCACGCCCTCGATCTGGGGCGGATTGGGGCCGGGCCCGGCGCAGGTGCGGCGGAAGGCGTCGAGGGAGGCCGCCCCGTCATCCTCGCGCCAGCCGGGCAGGGCGGCGAGGGCGACCGGCTCCAGCACCGCACCCGCCACCTGGGGCGGCACGCGCGAGGCTTCCGCCGCGCGCGAGGGTGCGGCGGGCGAGGGTGCGGCAGGAATGGAAACGGCCGCAGCGGCGAAGACCGCTGCGGCCGGAAGGGAAACGCGCAAACACAGCATGAGGCGAAACGATCAGCCGCCCGCGTCGGTGGCGACGAGCTGCCAGTTTGGGTCGCGCGAACCGAGCGTGCGGGCGAAGGTCCACACGTCGGGGACTTCGACACCGGTCTCGGCATTGCCGTCGATCACCTTGCCGTCCGCGTCGCGGGTGGCGGTGATGAGGTTCGAAAGGAAGCGCACGGTGATCTGGGCGGCGCGGTTCTTCACCTCGACGGCGGCGATCTCCGCCTTGTCGATGGAGATGAAGGTCGTTTCCGCCGTCTCGTTGCGCTTCTCGCGCTCGGAGATCGCCCGCTCGAAGCCCTCGCAGACCTCCCGCGAGAGGAGTGCGCGCAAGGTCTTGCGGTCCCCCTTGGCGAAGGCGGTGACGATGGTCTCGTAGGCGCCCTTGGCCCCTTCGAGGAAGGCGCGGGGCTCGAAGGCGGGTTCGAGCTGCACCACCTGTTCGAGGCCGCGGGCGACCGCCGAGCCCGGCTCGGCGATGCCGCGCCAGTCACGGGCCGCGGTCTGCACCGCCGCCGCTCCCGCCGGGCTGCGGTCGGCGCCGGGCAGGCGCACCACGTTGTCGCCCTCGCCGCGACCGGCCGGCGGCTCGGTGCGGTTGCGCTCCACCGGCCGGAAGGGCGAGCGCTCGGTGCCGGTCTTCTGGCCCAGGACCGAGCGCAGCCGCCAGATCACGAAGACGGCCAGCGCCAGGAAAATCAGAGTGGTTGCGTCGAAGGAATCCTGCATCACCGATCCGAATCGTGACCGTCGCACACGTGAGTCCGGCGCCCTTAAGGCCGCCCGGACGGGAAAGGTCCGCCCCCTGATCCCGCCCGCCGCGCTCCGGAAGAGGGTTTCGCGAGGTTCCCGACCGGAGCCGGGAAGGGTTCGCGAGACCGCCTCTTAGCCGAGGGCGGCGCGGGGATCGACCCGGGAACGGAGACCTTGGTAGGCGCTTGGGTCTGAGTGTCTCCGACTGTTCGAAGTCCGTGACCTTATCGTCATATGGGCGGACCTGCGAGGTATTCCAGGGAAACGCGGAAGACGAGCCTCCGCGTCCCATTCACGCGCGCCTTCGCGCCGCGGCGATTGCTTCGGTTCGGCTTGTTCGCTGGATACGGGCATGGTAGCCGCAGCCCGCGCCGGAGGGGCGCTCTTTGGCGCGGGACACGTGCGCGCCGAGGACGACGCAAGCAGGAGAGACCGCCATGGCCGATACCGCGGCACCGAACGGCAACGGCGCGCAGGGCCAGGATCTCGCGCCCGCGATCAACGCGCTGGCGCAATACGCCAAGGATCTCTCCTTCGAGAACCCGAACGCGCCGCGCTCCCTGCAGCCGCAGGAGGGTGGCCCTCAGATCAACATTCAGGTCAACGTCAACGCCCAGCAGATCGCCGAGGCGGACTTCGAGGTCGAGCTGACGCTCGAGGGCGATGCCAAGATCCAGAACGAAGTGCTGTTCGCCTTCGAGCTGAAGTATGCTGGCATCTTCCGCATGCGCAACATCCCGCAGGAGCAGATCCACCCGGCGGTGATGATCGAGTGCCCGCGCCTGCTCTTCCCGTTCGCGCGCCAGATCGTCGCCGAGGCGGTGCGCAACGGCGGCTTCCCGCCGCTCTACATCGACCCGATCGATTTCGTCGGCCTCTATCAGCAGAAGATGATGGAAGCCCAGGCCCAGGGCGGCCAGCCGGGCGCGCCGCTCGCCTCCTGAGGCGGCGCTTCGGCTTCACGATCCTGATCAGGATTGCTCGAACGAGACCCTGGCGCCGATGGCTCCGGGGTCTTTTCGTATCGCCGGTCCTCCCCGGCGGGCTTCCGTCACAGCTCCCACTGACTGGATCGGGCTGCGCTGAGCCGTCGCGGCCACGCATGGGCGGCCTTCGGAGTTAGGGCGCGGCGGGGCACCATGGCCCCGCCGATTGCTCCCCGCATTGCGCCTTGCCCAGCACGGCGTTACGCGGCCCACCCCCGGCCCTCGGCTGGCTCATCCTCAAGGACAGCATGGCGCCCACAACGCACCTCGCCCTGATCAACGTCTTCATCGGCGACATCCAGGGCGGGCTCGGACCGTTCCTCGGCACGTGGCTCGCGCAGATGCGGCAGTGGAGCCCTTCGCAGATCGGGCTCGTCACCACGCTGGTGGGCGTCGGCACGCTGCTGCTCAGCGGTCCCTTCGGCGCGCTGGTCGATCGCCTTGGGCGCCCCCGCCTGCTCATCGTGGTCTCCTGCGCCGCGATCCTCGCCGGCACGCTGCTCTTGATGCCGGCCCATTCCTTCGTGCCGGTGCTGGCGGCGCAGTTTCTGGCCGCGGCGGGCGGCACGCTGCTGCTGCTCGCGGTGACGGCGCTGACGCTGGGCGTCGTCGGCAAGGAGGCGTTCCCGCGCCAGCAGGGGCGCAACCAGGCCTTCAACCATATCGGCATCCTGATCGCGGCCGGGCTCATCACCCTCGGCACTGCCCATTTCGGGCCAGAGATCGCCTTCTGGGTGCTGGGAGCCATGGCCGCCGCCGCCATCGCCGCCACGCTGGCAATGCCGGCCCGCGCCTTCAACCAGCGGCGCGCGGCGGGCTGGAAAGAGGAGGACGAGGCGGAGCCGGCCCGCTCCTCCTACTTCCAGATCTTCTCGAACAAGCGCCTGCTCGTGCTCGCCGTGGCGCTCGCCCTGTTCCAGCTCGGCAATGGCGGCATGCTGAGCCTGCTGGCGCAGAAGCTCGTCCACACCGCCGACGATCCCACCGCCTGGACCGCCCGCTACGTCATGGTGGCCCAGCTCGTGATGGTGCCGGTCGCGCTGGCCGCCGGCTCGCTCGCCGACCGGCGCGGCCGGCGCCAGCTCCTCATCGCCGCCTGCATTGCTTTGCCCGTCCGGGCGGCGCTCTCGGCCTTCATCGACGACCCGTACTGGCTCATCACCGCCGAGATTCTCGACGGTGTGGCTTCGGGCATCATCGGCGTGGCGGTGCCGGTGGTCGTGGCCGACCTCACCTGGGGCTCGGGCCGCACCCAGACGGCGCTTGGCACCGTCAACGCCGTGCAGGGCGCGGGCGGCGCGCTCTCGGCCTGGTACGGCGGTCTCGCCCAGGGCTGGTTCGGCTGGAGCGGATCCTTCCTGGCCCTCGGCGCGGCGGGTGTCCTGGCCCTCGCCCTGGTCTGGTGGCTCGCCGCCACCACGGAGGAGAGCCACTCCCAGCGCCGCCGCACCCGGCGCGACGAGCGCCGCCGGGCTACCCATTCCGCGGAGAAGCCGGCCTGATCGCGCGGAACAGGCCGCGCGGTCCGGCTGTTCACCGGGCGTTTCTCTTAACGCCGCGAGGCGCAGATGGCTGACACCCCGACGGCCCGTTCCCAGGACGACGCGACCGGCCGCACGATCCGCGCGTACGAGCCCCGCGCCGTGCCCTGGCTCAGCGTCGTGTTCGGCTACGGGCCGATGCTGCCCTTCGTCGCCGGGGCGGTGCTGGTCTGGATCCTGCGCGGGCCGATGGCCGAGACGGTCTTCACCCTGACGCTCCTGTGGGGCTGCGCGATCCTGCTGTTCCTCTCCGGCGTGCGCCGCGGCGTCAGCTTCCGCACCGAGGGCGGGGCGACGCTGGCGCAGATCGCCACGATGCTGAGCCTGTTCCTGCTGGGCTACGGAGCCCTCTTCGCCTTTGCTCTGGGCAAACCCGTCATCGCGCTCGGGCTGCTGATCGTCGGCTTCACCGAGATCACGATTCTCGATCCCATCGCCGCGCGGCGGGGCGAGGCGCCGCTGTTCTTCGAGCGCCTGCGGCCGGCGCAGATCCCCCTGGCCGTCCTCAGCCTCGCCGCGCTACTGGCCTACCGCCTCACGCTCTGAGCCTCGGTTCAGGATGATTGGCGAACATCGGCAGCTTTCGTAGAAGGCCGGCCCAGCCATTCCGCCAAGCTCTCCGACCGGCCCATGCACGTCAGCCACGATCCCACCGCCCCGGAATCCGAAAAGATCGGGTTCGACGCCTTCCTTGCCGTCGACATCCGCGTCGGCACCGTCGTCTCCGCCGAGCCCTTCCCCGAGGCGCGCAAACCGGCGATCAAGCTCGTCATCGATTTCGGGCCGGTGATCGGGACCAAGCGTTCCAGCGCGCAGATCACCGAGCATTACAGCCCCGACACCCTGGTCGGCCGCCAGATCGCGGCGGTGGTGAACTTCCCGCCGCGCCAGATCGGAAAATTCCTGTCGGAGGTGCTGACGCTCGGCTTTGCCGACCCGGCCGGCGCCGTGGTGCTGTTCGCCCCCGACAAGCCGGTGCCGGACGGCAGCCGGCTGTTCTAACGTACCATCGGGTTGCCGCCCCGCCCGCGGCTGCGATAGAGCCGGACCTCATTTCCGACCCATCCCGCTCGATCGGCGACGACATGGCCAAGGCCGACACCCTGAAACCCCGCCTGCCGCGCGGCTTCCCCGACCGCACCGAGGCCGACATCTTGGCCCAGGGGCGGATGCTCGACACGATCCGGCAGACCTTCGAACTCTACGGCTTCGAGGCGCTGGAGACCCCCTTCGTCGAGTACACCGAGTCTCTTGGCAAGTTCCTGCCGGATCTCGACCGGCCGAACGAGGGCGTGTTCTCGTTCCAGGACGACGACGAGCAGTGGCTCTCGCTGCGCTACGACCTGACCGCACCGCTCGCCCGCCATGTCGCCGAAAACTTCGACGCGATCCCGAAGCCCTATCGCAGCTACCGGGCGGGCTACGTCTTCCGCAACGAGAAGCCGGGGCCGGGCCGCTTCCGCCAATTCATGCAGTTCGATGCCGACATCGTCGGCGCGGGCTCCGTCGCGGCCGATGCCGAGACCTGCATGCTGATGGCCGACACGCTGGAGCGGCTCGGGCTCGCGGGCCAGTACGTGGTCAAGGTCAACAACCGCAAGGTGCTCGACGGCGTCATGGAAGCGATCGGCCTCGCCGGGCCCGACAAGGCCGGCCAGCGCCTCACCGTGCTGCGCGCCATCGACAAGCTCGACCGCCTCGGCGCCGACGGCGTGCGCCTGCTGCTCGGCCCCGGCCGTAAGGACGAGAGCGGCGACTTCACCAAGGGCGCCGGGCTTGGCGACGACGCGATCGAGCGCATCCTTGCCTATGTCGGCTTCGAGGCGAGCCCGCACGAGGGCGCCGACCGGATGGCGTTCTGGGAAAAGTTCTTCGGCTCCTGGCAGGAGGTCGTCGGCACCTCCGAGACCGGCCGCGAGGGCATCGCCGAACTCCACGCGATCATGCGGCTCTGTGAGGCGGCGGGCTACGGCCATGACCGGGTGCGGGCCGACCCCTCCGTGGTCCGCGGTCTCGAATACTACACCGGCCCCGTCTACGAGGCGGAGCTGACCTTCCCCGTCACCAACGAGGACGGCCAGACCGTCCGCTTCGGCTCGGTGGCGGGTGGCGGTCGCTATGACGGCCTCGTCGGTCGCTTCCGCAGCGAGCCGGTGCCGGCGACCGGCTTCTCCATCGGCGTCTCGCGGCTGTTCTCGGCCCTGCGGCTGACCAAGAGCCCGCTGGTGGAAGGCGCGGCCAAGCCCGGCCCGGTCGTGGTGCTGGTGCTCGATCGCGAGAACATCGCCGAGTATCAGGCGCTGGTGGCGCAGCTGCGCGCGGAGAACATCCGGGCCGAGCTCTATCTCGGTGCGGCCGGGATGAAGGCCCAAATGAAATATGCCGACCGTCGCCGCGCGCCGGCGGTGGTGATCCAGGGCTCGAACGAGCGCGAGGCCGGCGAGGTCCAGATCAAGGACCTGATCGCGGGCGCCCGCGCCGCCGAAGCCATCGCCAGCAATGCCGAATGGAAGGCCGCCCGTCCGGCCCAGGTCTCGGTGCCGGTGGAACGGATGGTCGAGGCGGTTCGCGAAACGCTGGCCCGGCATTTCGGGTGAGAAGCACCGAATAACCGGTCCGTTTTAGCGCATCCCCTCTCCCCGCCTGCGGGGAGAGGGGAAGACCCGCGCTTGTCCCTTACGGACGGTGCGCCGGCCGGCTGGTTTCGTTGAAGCCGGGCCGAGAGCCGGTCGCTTGGCCGGCCGTTTGGCCAGTTGCTTGGCCGGTCGTCGGCCCGCCCTGCTGACCACTCTGCGGGCCGCCTTCCGCGCTCGCGCGCTTGACCGCCGCATCGAGATTTTCAGGGTCGAGCGCCGTCTCGACGAAGGCGCGGCCGCGATGGGTCAGGTCGCGGGCGTAGCGGATGCCCTGGTCGCGCAGGTCGTCGGCGTAGGGGCCGAGCGCCTGATCTTCCTGGCGGGTGCGCGGCAAGAGCGCGCCGAGCAGCAGGCCGGCAGCGAGGCCGACCACGCCGACGAGGAGCGGGTTCTCGGAGACGAAGTGCTCCGTGGCGGTGCGGCCCTCGTGCAGGCGGCGATAGCCGCGATCCGCGAGGTCGGCGGCGCGCTGGCGCTGCGTCTCGTAGCGGTCCTCGGCCCAGGAGCGGGCATCCTCGTAGGTCTCGCCTGCCCGCTCGCGGGCGGCGCGAACCGTGTCGCTGGCCTGGGCGCGAGTGGAATCGGCAGCCTCGCTCACGCGGTTCTTCAGCTCGGAAGCCCGGTCCGCGGCTTGGTCGCGCAGGTTGCGTGCGCCTTCCCGGGCTTGTTCGGTCGTGTCCTGCAGGCCGGCCTGCAGGCGGGCATTGGCGTCGCGGCCCTGCGTGGTCGCGCGGTCGGAAATGTCGTGCAGATTGTGCTCGACGCCGGACTCGCGGGGCATGCCGGAGCGGGCGGCGATGTTCTCGGGCAGGGTCTCCACCGGCACGCCAGTCGGCGGCGTGGTGACAGGGCCTTGATGATTGGGACCTTGGCTCATGATGGACTCCGTTTCCTGGTCGGCCGGCGGAGCGGAATGTCCGCGCGCGGCGTGAGATGAGGGGTCAGACCTGACGCTCGGGCGGCAGATCGTGGAGGGGGCGCCCGCCGGGGGCGTCGGGGTCGTAGGTGCGGTCGGCCCCCGTCACGGTGACGGGCTTGGCCTCCACCGGCACCACGGCACGGGAGGGAGAGGGACGGCGGACGGTCCGCATGCCGTTGAGCAGGAGGCCGACACCGGCCGCGATCAGCAGCACCGGCACGGGGTTGCGCCGCACCGCCAGCAGGGCGTCATCGTAGAAGCCGCTATAGGGCGTCTGCCGGGCCGACCCGAGCATCTCGTCGACGAGGCTCGACGCGTTCAGGCGCCCCTGGATCCGGTCGATGGTCTCGTCGAGACGGGCGCGGCTCTGCTCGATGTCCTTCTCGAGATCCGAGATCGATTCGCTCATCCCGAAACCCTTTCCGTCAACGCGCGGGCATCCTGCCGGACCTGCCGCGAGGTCCGGGTCGGCGCGAGGTTGGACAGCGACATCGCCCGGGCGCCGATGACGCCGAGCACCACGGCTATGAGCAGCATGCCGCCGCCCACCAGCAGGGCCGCGAGCCATTCGGACCCCACGAGGGTCGCGACGAACTTCACGAGCGCGCCGATGAGCACTAGCATCGCCGTGACCGCGAACACCGCGGCCAGCACCATCATCGCGAGGCCGATGAACAACGAGCGGACGTTGCTCGTCATCTCCGTGCGGAAGAGGGCGATCTCCTTGCTGGCAAGCTCACTCGCCTCGCGCAGGGCGTCCGCGACGAGGGCTTGGATCGAGGAGGGGGGCGGGGAGGGGTTGGGGCCTGTCATGGCGCGTCCCTTCAAGCCCGGTAGTCGTCGTAGGCGCGGTCCGTCTCGGGGCTGCCCGACGCCTTGACGAAGCGCGACAGAAGGAAGCCCGCCGCGAACGCGCCGACCGCCACCGTCACCGGGGAGCGCCGGGCGTAGGTTTCCGCCTGACGGTAGAAGTCGTCGAGGCTGCGCCGCTCGATCGAGCCGGCGAGATCGTCGAGCCCCTCGGCGGCGCTGTCGAAGAAGGCGCGGATGTTGGGGCGGTCGTCGAAGGTCTTGCCGGAATCGCGCAGGGACTTGGCGAGGTCCGAGACGGAACGGGCCGCCTCGCCCTTGCGGTCGTCGACGTAGGAGAGGGCCTGCTGGCGTGCGGCGGCGGCGAGCCCCTTGCTGCGCTCGGCGGCCAGACTGGCGGTGTCTTCCACGTCGTGGCGCAGATCCTCCAGGTCGGCCTTGGTCTCGGCCGGCCGGGCACCGCCGACGGGATCTGGGGACGCGGACGAGGTCATGGGCTTGTCTCCGGGCAAGATGGCTGGTCAAGATCGCCGACCGGCGCGGATGCGCTTCGATCTGCGATTAACGTGGCCGAAGAACCGTTGGCTGCCTCGCGGAGTTCCGTTTCACGAGACCCTTCCGGGCCGCGGTCGCCGAACGAACGGCCTTCCGCGAACGGAAGTCAGGACAAGCGAGGAAGCACCGCCCCTCCGATGCCGATGCCCGCCCCGATCATGCGCCCCGGCCCGATGCCGGTTCAGGACCGGATGTCATCGCCTATTCAGCTTAGCCCTTGCATGGTGGCGGCGGCTCTGCTGCACTGCGGGGAACGCGGGAAGGCGTGGGGGCCGGTCGGGCGGATGCGGGATCGAACAGCGGTAACATCGTCGGTCCGCCCGCTTGACCTGCAGGGGGGGATGCGTTTGGCTGCATCTCGACGGATCGCGCCAGGCTTCCGCGCGTTTTCACCCAGACGCAAGACCCTCAAGACCCTTCGGCCGACGCGCTCCGCGTGCCGGCCCCAGCGAGGACCGGAGCCGGGTTCGTGGCACGTCTGATCATCGTCTCCAACCGTGTCGCCGTACCCGCCGAGGGTAAGGATGCGGTCTCCGCAGGGGGACTCGCCGTCGCGGTCAAGGAAGCTTTCTCCTCCTACGAGGGGTTGTGGTTCGGTTGGAGCGGAAACATCCGCGACAACCCCAGCGCCGAGCCGGAACTGATCGACCGCGGGTCGATCCAGTACGCCGTCCTCGACCTGTCGCCGCAAGACCATCGCGAGTACTACGCCGGCTTTGCCAACCGGGCGCTCTGGCCGATCATGCATTACCGGATCGGGCTGGGGACGTTCTCCCGCTCGGATTATGCCGGCTACCAGCGCGTCAACCAGACCTTCGCCCAGGCGCTCGCCAAATTGGTCGAGCCGGACGACCTGATCTGGGTGCACGACTACCACCTGCTGCCGCTGGCGAGCGAGCTGCGCGGCCAGGGCATCGCCAACCCGATCGGCTACTTCCACCACATCCCGTGGCCCGCCGCCGACGTGTTCAACACCCTGCCCGCCAGCAACGAGCTGCTGCGCGCCATGGCCGATTACGACCTGATCGGATTGCAGACCGATTCGGACGTGCAGAACCTCTCGCGCAACTTCATCGACACGATGCGGGCGATCCCGCTCGGCGGCGGCTCGATGATGGTGGACGGGCGGCGCACGCGAATCCGCTCCTTCCCCATCGGCATCGATGTCGCCAGCTTCAAGGAGGCTGCCGACAAGGCCGGCTCCAACAAGGTGGTGCGCGAGACCATGGCGGGCCTGCGCACCCGCAAGCTGCTCATCGGCGTCGATCGGCTCGACTACTCGAAGGGCGTGCCCGAGCGCATGGAGGCGGTGGACCGCTTCTTCGCCTCGAATCCTGACCAGCGCGGCAACGTCGTCTACATCCAGATCACCCCGAAATCCCGGAGCGAGGTGCCGGAATACGAGCAGCTCTCGCGTGAGGTGAACGAGAAGGTCGGCGACATCAACGGCATGCTCGGCGAGCCGGCCTGGACGCCGATCCAGTACGTCACCAAGGCCTATCCGCGCCCGGTCCTCGCCGGTCTCTACCGGGCCGCCCGCGTCGGCCTTGTCACGCCGATGCGCGACGGCATGAACCTCGTGGCCAAGGAATACGTCGTCGCCCAGAGCGAGGAGGATCCCGGCGTCCTCGTCCTCTCGAAATTCGCGGGTGCGGCCCGGCAGTTGCCCGAGGCGCTGCTCGTGAACCCCTACGACCGCTTCGAGGTCGCCGAGGCGATCCGGCAGGCGCTCTACATGCCCCGCGGCGAGCGCCTGGAGCGCTGGAAGCCGATGGCGGACCGCATGCGGCGCGAGGACGTGGATTGGTGGGCCCGCTGTTTCATGGTGGAGCTGGAGACCTTCCGCACCGTCGAGCGCGAGCCGCCGAGCACGACGGCGGCGGCGGCGGAGTAGAGCGCGGCTTCCGCCTCGGCGACGAATCGGCCTCAGTCGAAGCGTGGCCTTTCACTTTGGGCCCGTTTCACGAAAGACCGGAATGATCGTCATCGAGGAGGGCCTGCCGACACCGCTTGGCGCGCATTTCGACGGCCGCGGCGTCAACTTCGCCCTCTTCTCGCAGAACGCGACCCGAGTCGATCTCTGCCTGTTCGATCCCGGCGCCCGTCACGAATCGCGCACGATCCGCCTGCCCTGCCGGACCGACGACGTCTTCCACGGCTATCTCCACGGCCTTCTGCCGGGGCAGCAATACGCCTACCGCGTGTTCGGTCCCTGGGACCCGGCGGCCGGCCACCGCTTCAACCCGGCCAAACTCGTCCTCGACCCCTATGCCCGTGAGATCGCCGGCCGCATCCGCTGGCACGACGCGCTCTACAGCCATCGCCATGGCGGCGCCCGCGAGGACCAGATCGACCGGCGCGACAGCGCTCCGTTCGTGCCCCGCGGCGTGGTCACCCGCCCCGAGACCCCCGACGCCATCGCCCTGCCCGCACCGCGCCCGCTCCACGAGACGGTGATCTACGAGGCGCACGTCAAGGCGCTGACCCGGACGCATCCGGCTCTCTCGGAGGCCGAGCGCGGGACCTATCTCGGCCTCGCCCATCCGGCGATCATCGAGCACCTGTTGAAGCTCGGCGTCACCGCCCTCGAACTCCTGCCGATCCAGGCCTTCGCCGACGACCGCTTCCTGATCGACAAGGGGCTCGTCAATTTCTGGGGCTACCAGCCCTACAACTACTTCGCGCCGGAGCCACGCTATCTCGGCGAGGGCGGGGCGAGCGGGCTGCGCTTCGCCATCCGCGAACTCGCCTCGGCCGGTATCGAGACCCTGATCGACGTGGTCTACAACCACACGGCCGAGGGCGACCATCGCGGGCCGACGCTTGCCTTCCGCGGCATCGACAATGCGAGCTACTACAAGCTCGACCCCGACAACCTTCGCCGCAACATCGACTGCACCGGCTGCGGCAACACCCTGAACGTCGCCCATCCTCGGGTGATGCGGATGGTGCTCGACAGCCTGCGCCACTGGGTGACCGCCTATGGCGTGGCGGGTTTCCGCTTCGATCTCGCGACGAGCCTCGGTCGCGCGCCGAGCGACTTCTCCCCCCAGGCCGCGTTCTTCCAGGCGGTGCAGCAGGACCCCGTTCTCTCGAGAGTCAAGCTCATCGCCGAGCCCTGGGATATCGGCGGGAGCGGCTACCAGCTCGGCGGCTACCCCTATGGCTGGAGCGAGTGGAACGACCAGTTCCGCGACAACCTGCGCGGCTTCTGGCGAGGGGATTCCGGCACGCTGGCCAAGCTGACGCAGGGGCTCTCCGGCTCGCGCGAGATCTTCCTGCCTTCGGGCCGCTCGCCGCTCGCCAGCATCAACTTCGTCGCCTCGCATGACGGCTACACCCTCGCCGACGTGGTCGCCTACGAGGAGAAGCACAACGAGGCCAACGGCGAGGAGAACCGCGACGGCCACGGCCACAACCTCTCGGCCAATTACGGCGTCGAAGGACCGACCGACGATCCCGCCATCCTGGCCCTACGCGCCCGGCAGAAGCGCAACATGCTGGCCTGCGTGTTCTTCGCGCAGGGCGTGCCGATGCTGCTGATGGGCGACGAGCGATCCCGCACGCAATCCGGCAACAACAACGCCTATTGCCAGGACGGCGCATTGAGCTGGATGGATTGGGAGAACGACCCCGATCCGACGCTCACCGAGTTCGTGGCGAACCTCGCCGCGCTCCGCCGGGTCTGCTGTTCCCTGCGGCGGCGGCACTTCCTCGTCGGCAGCCGCGTCGGCGAGACGGCCCTGAAGGACGTGCACTGGCTCTCCCCCGATGGGACCGAGATGGACGCGGCCGCCTGGGGCGACGGCGAGCGCCGCGCCTTCGGCATGCAGATGAGCAACGATATCGAGGACTCGGAGCGCGTCCTCATTCTCATGAACGCGGCGCCCGAGCCCTGCCCCTTCGCCCTGCCGCCCGATCTCGGCGGCCCCTGGCGTCCCGTCTTCGACACCACCCTCGTCACCGGCAAGGTCCTCGACGGAGCGCGGCCGCCGGTCCCGGTCGGCGGGACCGTCGATCTGCCCGAGCGGGCGGTGCTGGTGCTGAAGTCGCCGCCCCTCCTCGATTGACGGGCTCAAGCGAGAAAACGTCCCGCGCGTCTCGGCTTCCTCCGCCCCCCGTGGCATCGTGCGGCCGGGATTACGACAGGCACAGGGACGGTATCGATGCAGGCGGAGAGCGGCGGCGCGGCACGGGTGACGGTGGTCGATCACCCCCTCGTCCAGCACAAGCTGACGATGATGCGCGACAGTGACCGCTCGACCAAGGGGTTCCGCGAACTCCTCAACGAGATCGGGATGCTGCTCGCCTACGAGGTGACCCGCGACCTGCCGCTCGAACCGGTCACCATCCAGACGCCGATTCAGCCCATGGAAGGGCGCCGGATCGCCGGCAAGAAGCTCGTGCTCGCCCCGATCCTGCGGGCCGGCGTCGGCTTTCTCGACGGCATGCTCTCGCTGATGCCCTCGGCCCGCGTTGCCCATGTCGGGCTCTACCGCGATCCCGACACGCTCCAGGCGGTGGAGTATTACTTCAAGAGCCCGTCGGATCTGGCCGACCGTACCGTGCTGGTGCTCGACCCGATGCTCGCCACCGCCAATTCCGCGGTCGCGGCGGTGGAGCGGCTGAAGAGCCGGGGCGCGAAGGATCTCCGCTTCGTCTGCCTGCTCGCCGCGCCCGAAGGGATCGCCCGCTTCCAGGCGGCGCATCCGGACGTGCCGGTCTGGACCGCGGCGATCGACAGCCACCTCAACGACCACGGCTACATCGTGCCGGGCCTCGGCGATGCCGGCGACCGGATGTACGGCACGCGCTGATTTTTTGGCTTTCGATCCAGCGCTCGCGCACGATGACAGAGGCGGTTCACGCCTCGACGCGCCTCGTCCCCTGCGCCATCTGACGCGAGCGTACGCGCGACCAACCCGCCGCGTGAGCCCCGAGGAAGCCCCAAGGAAGCCCAATGACAAAAAACCCGCCCGAGACCATGCGCCAGATCCGCTTCACCGCTGCGGGCGGACCGGAGGTCATCGCGGTCGAGACCGTGCCGCTGCCGCAGCCCGCGGCCGGGCAGGTTCTGATCGAGGTGGTCGCGGCGGGGGTCAACCGGCCCGACATCATGCAGCGCCAGGGCAGCTACCCGCCGCCCAAGGGCGCGACCGAGATCCCGGGCCTCGAGATCGCCGGCCGCATCGCGGCGTTGGGCGAGGGGGTGACGGGTTTTTCGGAGGGCGAGGAGGTCTGCGCCCTCGTCATCAGCGGCGGCTACGCTGAATTCGCCGTCGCCGAGGCCGGGCAGGTGCTGAAGAAGCCCGAGCCGCTCTCGCTGGTGGAGGCCGCCGGCCTGCCCGAGACCACCTTCACCGTCTATTCCACGGTGATCCAGCGCGGGCGCTTGCAGAAGGGCGAGACCTTCCTCGTCCATGGCGGGTCGAGCGGCATCGGCACCACGGCGATCCAGATCGCCAAGCAGCACGGTGCCCGCGTCCTCACCACCGCCGGCTCGGACGAGAAGTGCCGGTTCTGCGAGGAGCTGGGCGCGGATGCCGCCATCAACTACCGCGAGGCCGATTTCGCGGAGGAGGTGAAGCGCCTCACCGACGGTAAGGGGGTCGATGTGATCCTCGACATGGTCGGCGCGGCCTACCTGCAAAAGAACATCGCCTCGCTGGCGGTGGAGGGGCGCCTCGTCCAGATCGCCTTCATGAAGGGCTTCAAGGCCGAGAACTTGACGCTGACCCCGATCATGCTCAAGCGCCTGACCATCACCGGCGCGACCCTGCGGGCCCAGGCGAAGGAAGCGAAGGCCGCCATCGCCGAGGGCTTGAAGCGGGATGTCTGGCCGCTGGTCGAGGCGGGCAAGATCCGCCCCGTCGTTCACGCCACCTTCCCGCTCGAGGAGGCGCGCAAGGCGCATGAGCTGATGGAGACCAGCAGCCACACGGGCAAGATCCTGCTCACGACGGGCCGCTGAAGCCTCATCCGAAGATGTTTTCGGCGATTTGAAAGTGATGCTGCCGAATCAAGACTTTTGAGCCTCGTCCCGAATGCGGGACGAAGCTCAAGGCGCAGCTTGCTAGGAACTCTCGGAGCCACACCGGCGTTGGCCAAGCATAACCGATGCTGACGCCGCCCCTTTCGCCGGGCGGAAGAGAGGGAACTTCATGGCCCAGATCGAGACCCAAACCGATGCCCGTCAGGGTGCGAAGGGCAAGCCTGTCCTTTACGTGCTGGTCGCGAGCCTCGTCCTGCTGGCGGTCGCCACGGTCGGCCTGCTGAGCTGGAACCGGGCGGAGACGACGTCCGACTACGCCGGCAAGAGCCAGGAATCGTCGCGTGAAGTGACCACGGGGTCCGTCAACAAAGCCCCGTCTTCCAACAGCGGCAACGTTCCGGCTGAGAACCCGGCCTATCCGCAGCCGGCGCAGAAGTCGGCCCAGTAAGGCCAAGCACCACGATCACGAAAAAGCCGCCCGGGACATCGTCCCGGGCGGCTTTTTCTTTGGCTCTCGGTCTTTGGTTTGACGCGCATTCCGACGAACCGGCATCCACTTCGTCGGAATGCGCTCTCGCGAGGCCTCAGCGCGTCGGGATCGGCGTCTCGCCGCGGTAATCGTAGAACCCACGCTTGGTCTTGCGGCCGAGCCAGCCGGCCTCGACGTACTTCACCAGCAGCGGGCAGGGGCGGTATTTCGAATCCGCCAACCCCTCGTAGAGCACCTGCATCACCGACAGGCAGGTATCGAGGCCTATGAAGTCGGCGAGCTGCAGCGGCCCCATCGGGTGGTTCGCGCCCAGCCGCATCGCGGTATCGATCGACTCGACCGAGCCCACGCCCTCGTAGAGCGTGTAGATCGCCTCGTTGATCATCGGCAGCAGGATGCGGTTGACGATGAAGGCCGGGAAGTCCTCCGACATGGTCGAGGTCTTGCCGAGCCGGGCGATGAAGGCCTTAGCCGATTCGTAGGTCGGATCTTCGGTGGCGATGCCGCGGATCAGCTCGACGAGCTGCATCACGGGCACCGGGTTCATGAAGTGGATGCCGATGAAGCGGTCCGGTCGGTCGGTCGCCGCCGCGAGCCGCGTGATCGAGATCGAGGAGGTGTTGGTCGCGACCAAGGCGTCGGGCTTGAGCGAGGGGCAGAGCGCCTGGAAGATCTTGCGCTTGGTCGCCTCGTCCTCGGTCGCCGCCTCGATGACGAGGTCGCAGGGCGCGAGGTCGTCGTAGCTGCGGGCCGCGGCGATGCGGTCCAGAGCGCTGCGGCGCTGATCGTCGCTCAGCGTTCCCTTCTGGACCTGACGCGTGAGGTTCGCGTCGATCAGCGCGAGACCGGCATCGATCCGCTGCGGATCGCGGTCGTTCAGCCGAACGTGGAGGCCCGAGGTCGCACAGACATGCGCGATGCCGTTCCCCATCTGGCCGGCACCGACGATGCCGACCGTCTTGATCTCGATGCCCATAACCGTATCGCGTCCTACCTGCTGCGGCATCGTCGTCTCGGACCGCACCCCTAGAATGCGGCACTGCAACAAATGCGTCAAACCGGTCTCAAGCCGCAGGCGCCCAAGCCGGTTCGACGGTGTCGCGAGGTGCGTTACCGATCCGTCTACCGATGCGTCTAACGATCCTTGGCCTTGGCGATCTCGGCCTGCAAGTCCGGCACGACCTGAAACAGGTCGCCGACCAGCCCGTAATCCGCCACTTGGAAGATCGGCGCGTCCTCGTCCTTGTTGACGGCGACGATCACCTTCGAGTCCTTCATGCCGGCCAGATGCTGGATCGCGCCGGAGATGCCGACCGCGACGTAGAGGTCGGGCGCCACCACCTTGCCGGTCTGGCCCACCTGCCAGTCGTTCGGGGCGTAGCCGGCATCCACCGCCGCCCGCGAGGCGCCGACCGCAGCACCCAGCGCGTCGGCCAGCGGCTCGATCAGCTCCTTGAACTTCTCCGCCGAGCCGAGCGAACGGCCGCCGGAGACGATGAACTTGGCCGAAGCCAGCTCCGGCCGGTCGGACTTGGCGATTTCTTCCGACTTGTAGGCGGCGCCGAGCGCGTCGGGCGCGGCCGCCGAGACCGCTTCGATCGCGGCGGAGGCGCTGCCCGGTTCCGCGGGCTTGAAGGCGGCGGTGCGCACGGTGATGACGCGCTTACCGGCCCCGGCCTGCACGGTCTGGATCGCGTTGCCGGCGTAGATCGGCCGCTCGAAGGTGTCGGGCGAGATCACCTTGATGATGTCGGAGATCTGGGCGACGTCGAGGAGCGCGGCGACGCGGGGCAGGGTGTTCTTGCCCGTGGTCGTGGCGGCGGCAACGATCGCGTCGTAGGGCTGGGCGATCGCGGCAATCAGGGCGGCGGTCGGCTCGGCGAGGTCGTGGTCGTAGGCGCCGTCCTCGGAATTCAGCACCTTCTCGATGCCGTCGAACTTGGCCGCAGCCTCGGCCGCCGCCTTCGAACCGGTGCCGAGCACCAGGGCGTGGATGGGCGCGCCCAGTTCCTTGGCGGCGGTCAGCGCCTTCAGCGTGCCGTCCTTGATCTGCCCGTTGGCGTGCTCGACGTAGAGGAGCGTGGTCATCGGCGAAACTTCTCAAAAAGAGGGGAGGCGCGCCGCTCGACCGGAGGCCGGGAGCGGCGCCGCGAGGATCGGAGCCAGGGTTAGAGCACGCCGGCTTCGATCTTGAGCTTCTGCACCAGCTCGGCCGCGGAGCCGACCTTGACGCCCGCCTGCCGGCCCGACGGCTCGACGACCTTGAGCACGGTCAGCTTCGGCGCGACGTCGATGCCGAGCGCCTCCGGCGTCAGCTCCTCCAGCGGCTTCTTCTTTGCCTTCATGATGTTGGGCAGCGACGCGTAGCGCGGCTCGTTGAGGCGCAGATCCGTCGTGACGATCGCCGGCAGCTTGAGCGACACGGTCTGGAGGCCGCCATCGACTTCGCGGGTCACGTCGATGCTTCCATCGCCGAATTCGAGCTTGAAGGCGAAGGTGCCCTGCGGCCAGCCGAGAAGGGCCGCGAGCATCTGGCCGGTCTGGTTCGAATCGTCGTCGATCGCCTGCTTGCCGAGGATGACGAGGTTCGGGCTCTCCTTCTCGACGATCGCCTTCAGCACCTTGGCGACGGCGAGCGGCTCGCAATTCACGTCGGTCTTGACCAGGATCGCCCGGTCGGCACCCATGGCGAGCGCGGTGCGCAGGGTTTCCTGCGCCTGCTGCGGGCCGATCGAGACGGCGACGATCTCGGTGACCTTGCCCTTTTCCTTCAGACGGATCGCCTCCTCGACGGCGATCTCGTCGAAGGGGTTCATCGACATCTTGACGTTGGCGAGCTCAACGCCCGACCCGTCGGCCTTGACGCGGATCTTCACATTGTAATCGACGACCCGCTTGACGGGCACCAGAACCTTCATGGCTGTCGCTTTCCTCCGCTCCTGCGAAGTCCCGGCGTCACTTGCTGGACGACTCTCGGACCCGCTTGACCGCGATCGATGGGATTTTCAGGGCGGCGGGACCGTAGCGAGGCGATTTCCCGCTTGTCAACGCGCCTTATCGGCGGCGTGACCCGCGGCGAATCACCGGTTCTGGCCGGGCACCCAGAGCACGTCGTCGGCGCCGTCGCGGTTGGCCGCGCGGGAGGCCACGAACAGGAAGTCCGACAGCCGGTTGAGATATTGCAGGGCTTCGCCCGAAATCGCCTCGCTCTCGACGCCCGACAGCGCGACCACCAGCCGCTCGGCGCGGCGGCAGACGGTGCGGGCGAGGTGGAGCGCGGCGGCCGCCGCCGAACCGCCGGGCAGGACGAAGGATTTCAGCGGCGGGATGTTCGCGTTGAGCGCGTCGATCTCCGTCTCCAGCCGCTGCACCTGCGCCGGCACAATCCGCAGGGGCTCGTAGCCCAGCGGCTTGTCGCTCGGCGGGGTGGCGAGGTCAGCGCCGAGATCGAACAGGTCGTTCTGGATGCGCGCCAGCATCGCGTCGAGAGCGGGCTCGGCCGTGAGGCGGGCGAGCCCGATGCAGGCATTGGTCTCGTCGACGGTGCCGTAGGCCTCCACCCGCAGATCCGCCTTGGAGCGGCGCTCGCCGTTAGCGAGCCCGGTCGTCCCCTGGTCGCCGGTGCGGGTGTAGATGCGGTTGAGCTTGACCACGGCGTCTCTCCCGCGGGCCATTAAGTGTTCTTCAATGAGAAGACCCGCCGGGCGATGTTTCGCGCCCGGCGGGTCTTTGCAACCCGTAAAACTCTGGCACCCCGCAAAAGCGGCTTTCGGTCAGAAGGTGTAGCCGAGCTTGCCGCCGAAATTGGTCAGGCCGCGGTTGTCGCCGCACAGGCCGGCATTCGACATGTGCTCGACGGTGGCCATGACGCTCCAATGCGCGTCGATGCGGAAGCCGAGCGCCGCCGCCTCGCGGAACAGCGGATTGCAGCCCAGCGCGTTGAAGCCGTAGGGGGCGTTCGCCTTCAGGCCGGTATAGCCGTTATGCGCCGCGCCGCCGAAGAAGCCTTCGAGGAAGACGCGCCGGTCCAGGGTCTCGGGGAAGAGATCCACGGTCCAGGTGGCGCCGATATAGGCGTAGCTGGTGCGGCCGCCGGTGTTGTAGCTGCCGCCGACCGTGGGCCGCGGCACGAAGGCCTGCCAGAACGGATCGGTGGTGATCAGCGGCTTGGCGAACAGAATCTCGCCGTTGACGTTTGCGGTGCTGAAGCCCGGCAGCTTGCCCTCGGCGCTGCCCGGATCCTGCACCGAGCCGCCGATGCGAACCTCGGAGACGATGGAGTAGGGCTGGACGGGAGCGAAGTAGGGCGGCGGTGCGGGAGCCCGGGCGGCGCCGAGATCGGCGGCCTGCGTGGTTGTGATCGCCGACGCGGCCAGCGCGCCGACGAGAATCCGGGCAAAGGGTGACTTCATCGGCGGTTGGTCCGTCCGTTTCAATCCGTCCCAAATATCACGCTGTTCTGAGCACAGCCTGCGGATTCATCCGGTCCCCAACTTTTTGCCGGCCGGGTGGGGCGTGCGCGCCACACCGATCCTGTCTTCTGTCCGCAGGCCGGCGGCCGCCGAACCGGAGGATCATGGCTGCGATGCAACAAATGATGCATCGCACAAGGCGGTATCGCGTTGACCGACAGCGCCCGCTGCGGAGCGCATCACGCGAACGGATGGATCATGCGGACGACACGAGGAATGCTGGCAGCTGCGACCCTGGCGGCGAGCTTGGCGCCGATGCCGGCTCGGGCGGAGGGCGACACCCCGATCCAGGGACTCTGGAAGCTGGTCTCGTACGAGGTGGAGGTCCGCAAGGACGGCGAGAAGCTGCCGGTGATGGGCGACCACCCGACCGGCTACGCCTATTTCACCCCGGAGAAGCGCGTGTTCTTCGTGCTGACCGGGGAGGATCGCAAGCCCGCCAAGGACGACGCGCAGCGGGCCCAGCTCCTTGAGACGCTCGTCTCCTATACCGGCAAGTTCCGCCTCGAGGGCGACAAGTGGATCGCCGACCTCGACGTCGCCTGGGATCCGAAATGGGTCGGCTCGGAGCAGACCCGGACGTTCACGCTCGATGGCGAGCGCCTGCGAGTGCTGACCTCTTGGCGGGTGATGCCGAACTGGGCCGACAAGGGCGAGACCCGCAGCATCGTCACCTTCGAGCGTGCCAAGGAGTGAGGTCGAAGGGCTCAGTGGTCAGGCCGGGCGGTCAGGCCGCCCGCCACCAGACCACGCCCATGATGACGATGATCGCGACGAATTGCAGGAGCACGCGCAGGCGCATCAGCTTCTGCGAGAGGTTGGCGCTGCCGCCCCGCATCATGTTGACGAGGCCGAAGAGCAGCACGCCGGCCACGGCGAGGCAGGCGAGGAGAACGAGCTGGTTGGCGGACATGGGTCGGTAATCTCGTGAGAGGCCGTGCTCGCGCGAGCACGGCCCGAAAGGGGGTTCGATCGGCGGGGTTCAGTTCCGGCGGAGCAGACGCTCGAAATAATCGAGTTCTTCCTGCGGGCGCGAGGGGTCGCCGAGCTTGCGCCGCAGCTCCTCCATGATCCGGCGGGCGCGCTGCACCGCGGATTCGTCGGCATTGGGCACCCGCACGTTGCCGTTCGAGAGGTCGCGTCCGCGGGTCGGACGGCCAAGCGGGTCGTCGTCGGCGGAGCCCGAGCGGCCCTGCTTACCCTGGGACTGGCCCTCCTGCTGGCCCTCGCCCTCCTGGCCCTCGGCCATCTGCTGCATCTGCTTCTGCATGCCCTCGGCACCGCGCTTCAGCCCGTCGAGGGCGCGGCCCTGCGCGTCCACCGCGTCGCCGTTGCGGCCCTGGCCGAGCGATTCCTCGGCCTCGCGCATGGCCTCCTCGGCATCCGACAGCCCCTCTTCCCCCTGAAGCCCCTGCTGCTTCATCCGGTTCTTGAGATCCTGGAGCTGCTCGCGCAGGCCCTGCTGGCGCTGGCCCATATTCTGGCCCTGCTGCCCGCCGCCCTGACCTTGCTGGCCCTGACCTTGCTGACCCTGGCCGCGCTGCCCCTGCTGGCCGCGGCCCTGCTGCCCCTGTTGGCCTTCCTGGCCCTCGCCCTGCTGGCCGGGCTGCTGCCCGCGCTGGCCTTGCTGCCCCTGCTGCTGACCCGGCTGCGGCCTCTGGCGCTGGCCGGGACGCTGCTGGCCCTGCTGGCCTTCCTTGTAAGTCTCGTCGCGCAGATCCTGCTGCTCGCGGGACATCTTGTCGAGCTCGTCGAGCTGCCGGTTCATCTCGGCCATGCCGCCGTCGGACTTCTGGCCGTTCTCGGCGTTCTGGAGATTTTCGAGCACGTTGCGGAGCTGTTCGAGCAGGCGCTGGGCTTCCGCCGTGTCGCCGCGCTGCATCGCCTCCTGCATGTCCTTGATCATCTTCTCGAGATCGTCGGGCGTGACGGTCTGGCCGTTCTGCTGCTGTTGCTGGCGCTCCGATTGCTGGCGGTTCTGCGGCTTCGCCCGCTGGGCGAACTCCTTCATGAACTTGTCGAGGGCCTGTTTCAGATCCTCGGTGAGCTTCTTGACCTCCTCGTCCGGCGCGTTGCGCTCGATCGCCTCCTTGAGGCGGTCCTGGGCGGCGCGCAGGGCCTTCTCGGCATCCGAGAGATCGCCGTCCTCGATCTTGAGGGCCATCTCCCACAGGAGGTCGGCGACGTTGGTGAGATCCTCGTCCGACTTCGCCGCCCGCAGCCGGTTGGCGGCGGTGGTGAGACCGAGGAAGATCCCCGGCTGCGGCGTGAAGCGCTCCGGCGCGATCCGCAGGGCGTCGAGAGCGGTCTGGACGCGGGCGCGGTCCGCGTCGGGCGCGGTGACGAGGCGGCGGCGTTCCTCGGCCAGCGCCCGGGCGAGCGGCTGGCTGAAGGGCCGGGCCGGCAGCACGATCTCGGCCGTCTCGGTGCGGCCCTCCTGCCCGGCCTCGTCGCGGACCACGAGGGTGAGCTTCACCCGTGCACCAGACCAGGGATTGTCGGTGAGATCGACCAGCGTCTTGGTGTCGGTCTCACCCGTTGCGTCGGCGGGGAGGGCCAGCGCGATCTTGGGCACCGGCACGAGCGAGCGCCCGGCCTTCAGCGGCTCGACCAGCCCCTCGGCGGCGGCGATGCCGTAATCGTCCTTGGCGCGGTAGCTGAGATTGAAGGTGCCGCGCCCGTTCACTTCGAGGCTGCCGACCCGGCTGACCTCGGGCGGCTGGTCGGGGATCGTCTCGATCACGAGGCGTTGCGGCTCCGAGCCGGAGGCGGCGATGCCGAGTTCGGCGGTGCCGCCGGCGAGCCGGAAGCGCTCCTCGCGCAGGGTCGCGCGGGTCTCGTTGGCCTTCGCGCCGTTCTGCACGACGCCCCGCGGAGCGGGCCGGCCGGCGGTGTCCTTCTCGTCCTTGGCCACCGGCACAAGGGCGGCGTTCGGAGTCAGCTCCGCCTCGCCCTGGCCGGCGATGCGCACGATCAGGGTGGAATTGACCGGCGCGCGCAGGCGCTGCACCGGGTCCTTCGGCGTGCCCGACATCGTCACGATCAGCGGCGGCACGCGGGTATAGATCGGCGGGTCGATCCAGCCATCGACGCGGAAGCTCGGCGCGGCGGCCTGGGGCTCGCGCCAGTCGAAGGCGGCGGCGACGCGCCCGCGCCATTCGGGGCCGGCGACGAACAAGGCGGCCAGCGCCGCGACGAGGACGCCCGCGCGGAGCGCCAGCGGATCGTGGCCGGGCATGTGCGGGCGCGGGCGCCCGGCCTTCAGCCGCGCGACGGCGGCAGCGGCCCGCGACTGGTGCAGGGCCCACAGGGCGCGGGTGACCGGATCGCTCTGGCCGACGGCCAGCGTGTCCTCGATTGAAGAGGCCGGATCATGCGCGGTCCCCCCCTTGCGGGCGGCCTCGCGGTCGATCCGTGCGAGCGCCTCGCGCCGGCTCAGGGCGCGGAGCCGAACCGCCGGCCACAAAGCGGCGACGAACAGGGCGGCGAAGAGCCCGAGCCCGACCATGCGCCCAGCCGAAGGCAAATCGAGCCACAGGCCGAGCCAGGAGGCGGCGAGGAAGGCGAGGACGACGCCCAGCCCGCGCCACAGCACCGGCCAGGCCCGCTCCCACAGGCCCGCGGCCCGCGCCTGCGCCACCAGCCGGTCGAGGCGATGGCGCGTCGCGCCCTGTGGATCGCCGCTGCTCGAATTCGTCCGTTCGGCCTCGCTCATCGTGTCCGGTCGCGGCTCCCGCGGGCGCCGGGCAGAGGAGCCCCGCGCACGAATGAGGAAGCTAGCATGGTGACGGGCGCACTCCGCCGGGTCAAATCCGCCCAGTCGCGCTTGGTGCCGTCACGCGGCCGCCTGCGAGAATTCGCGGCCGATCCGGGCGGCGAGCGGCACACTCGCCTGGTTCTTGCCCTTGGCCTCGATCTCGAAATCGGTCCAGGCGAGGTGCCGGGCGACGAGCGCGTTGACCGCCTCATTCCACATCAGGTCGGAATGGGCGGCCAGATCACGCCAGGAATGCCCTTGTTCGGACAAGGCCGCGTAGTCCGGCAGCGTGCCGGTATCGTGCTCGGGCAGGACCGTTTCCCGTGAAACACTGATATGGCTCACCGGCCGCACCCCGCGCCAGGAGGCGATCACCGCCGGGATGCGGGGATCGTCGGGCTCGATATAGACGCCGCGGCTCTCGACCCAGTGATGGTGGAGATCGAGCACCACCGGCACCCGGTCGCCGAGCCGCAGCACGGCGTCGAGGCCGAACAGCGACTCGTCGTTTTCGACGGTGAGCAGGTTGCGCGCCGTCTCCGAGATCAGCGACAGACTCTCACGAAAGCCCTCGATGCCGGGCTCGCGCCCGCCGATATGAATGTTCACGTGGGCACCATGCGGGTGCCAGCCGGAGCCGTAGCCCAGCATCGTCATCACCTCGGCATGGTATTCGAGTTCGGCGATGCCGTTTCTCTGCGCGTTCGGGTTGCGCGAGGCGATGATGCAGAACGGGCCGGGATGCATGCTGAGCCGCACGTCGCCCGCCCGCGCCTGCTCGCCGACCCTGGCGAGGCCGGCCTCGATCAGGGCGCGCATCGGGGCCTGGGCATAGAGTGGCTCGGCCACCGGATGGGTGTAGCCGGGCAGCACCGAACTCGCCATGCGCAGCAGCCGCTCCAGGGGTGGCCGGGCCGACACCCAGGCGATCTGGCGTTCCAGCGCCGCGAGGTTGTGGCGCACCACGCCCTCCAGCTTCTCGAAGCGCGCGGTGGGCCCAAGGCGCTCCAGATGCGCCATCGTCACCGTGCCGAGATTCATCAGCTTGGCCGCATCCTTGGCGGCCTTCAGGGTTTTGTGGGCCGGGTCCGGATCGGGGATGAAGGTGCAGCAGAAGCCGAGGCGGGGCGGCTCGGCGGTGTTGAGCTGGGAGGGGTTGGGCTTGCGCGACATGGGCCGATAACGCGTCAGGGCCGGCTTCGGCCCCCGGCAAAAAAGATCAATCCTCCGCGCGCAAAGCGTCCACCGCCGCGCCGGCGAGGTTGGCCGCCATCAGCCGCTCGGCCTCGCCCTCGACCGGCCTGAGGCGGGTGCCCAGGGCCGCGATCCGCGCCGCCGCCTCGCGGGCAAGCCGGGTGGCGGCGGCGAGATCGACCGCCGCGAACCGCACCGGCTCGCCCGGCCGGCGCTGGGCGAGCCGTCGCAGGTCGGTTGAGATCACGGTGGCAATCTTCGGGTAGCCGCCGGTGGTCTGGCGGTCGGCGAGCAGGACGATGGGGCGCCCTGAGCCCGGCACCTGCACCGACCCGGCCACGGTGGCGTCGGAGACGATGTTGAAGCCGCCCGCGCCGTGGGCGATCTCCGGTCCGTCGAGTTGATAGCCCATCCGGTCGGCCCGGTTCGACACCGTGAAGGTCTCGGCCAAGAACGTCGCGAGGCCGGCTTGCGAAAACAGGTCGTCCTGCGGCCCGAGGACGACGCGGACCGGCGCCTCGCGTTCCAGCGGGATCGGATCGAGGCTGTGGTCCGCTTCACCCGAGGCCGGGGCGGCGAGCGGCAGGCGATCGCCCTCGCGGCATGGGCGCCCGTCGAGGCCGCCGAGTGCCGCGCGCTGGTGGAGCGCCCGGCTGCCCATCACGCTGCGAACGGGAAAGCCGCCGGCCGCCGCGAGATAGGCGAACACGCCCTCGCGCGGCCGCTCGATCGTCAACGCCGAGCCCTCGCGCAGGACGAAGGAGCGATGCGCGGCGAGCGGCTCGCCGTCGAGGCGCAGACCGCTCGGCGCCCCCGCCAGCGCGAAGCGCACAGCCCCGCCCTCGATGCGCAGGCTCGCCGCGGCCAGTCCGAGTTCGAGCGCCACCGTATCGGCCGGGTTGCCGACGAGGCGGTTGGCGGCGGCGAAGGCGAGCGGGTCCATCGGCCCGGAGGCCGAAAGCCCGAAGCGGAGAAAGCCGCGCCGTCCGCCGTCCTGAAGCGAGGCTGCGCCGGTGAGGCGGGTGATGTGGAGATAGGCGCTCATCCCGCGCACAACTCGGCGACCGGTTCGCCGGCTTCCGCCGCGGCGGCGAGCGCGTCCCAGCGTTCGGCCGGGGTCGGGACGAACCGCACCCGGTCGCCGGGGCGGAGCAGGAAGACGGGGTCGCGCTCAGGCACGAAGGTCCTTTCGGGGGTTCGCCCGAGAAGATGCCAGCCGCTCGGGGCCGCGATGCTCGCCACCAGCGCCTGGGCGCCGCCGATGGAGATGGTGCCGGCCGGCGTCACGGAGCGCGGGCTGGGGCGGCGCGACAGGGCGAGCCCGGAATCAAGCCCTTCGAGATAGGCGTAGCCCGGCAGGAAGCCGATCATCGCGACCTGGTATTCGGGGGCGCTGTGGCGCGCGATCACCGCTTCGGGTGTAAGCCCGTGATGGGCGGCGACCGCGTCGAGGTCGATCCCGAACGCGCCGCCATAGACCACGGGGATGCGCCACAGGCGCGGGGCCGGGACCGCCGCGAGCGGTTCGCCCGCGAGCGCCAGAACGGCGCGGCCGAGTTCGGCCGGGTCGGCGCGGAGCGGATCGAGATGGACGGTCAGCGAGCGGTAGGTCGGCACCGTCTCCAGCACGCCGGGGAGGGCCCGCTCCGCCAGCGCCGTATCGAGGGCCAGCACGCGGGCGCTGAGGCGCGCATCGATGCCTGAGCCGAACTCGATGGTGAAGGCCGTGTCTCCGCAGGGCAGCAGCCGCGGCGCGTCGTGCGTCATGGCGGCAGGTTACCCAATCGGGTAGCCCGCCGCGAGACGTCGATATCTAGAACCCGGACGCGAGGCGGTGGGGCACCGCCGTCCGCCCGGCGGCGGCCTGGCGGTAGAGGCCGCGGTGCTGCGGATCGGGCACCAGCGCCTCGGTCAGGCCGATCACGGTCTCGGCGGCGCCGAGCAGCAGCGCGCCGTCGGGGGCGAGCGTCTTGGCGATCCGCTCCAGCACGTCGGTCTTGGTCGGCGCGTCGAAATAGATCAGCACGTTGCGGCAGTAGACGATGTCGAACTGGCCGAGATGCTCGAACGGGTTCAACAGGTTGAGCGGCCGGAAGCTCACCATCCCCGCGAGCGACGGGCTGATCCGCCATTGCTCGCCGACCTGGGTGAAGTGCTTCACGAGGAGCTGCACCGGCAGGCCGCGCTGCACCTCGAAATGGCTGTAGAGGCCCAGCCGCGCCTTCTCCAGGACCTCGGTCGAGAGGTCGGTGCCGACGATCTCGATCTGCCAGCCGGCGAGTTGCGCCGCGGCCTCTTGGATCATCATCGCGAGCGAGTACGGCTCCTGCCCCGTCGAGGCCGCCGCCGACCAGATCCGCAGGCGCCGCTGGGGGCTGCGGGCGGCGATGGCTTTCGGCAGCAGCACGTCGCGGAACAGGTCGAACGGCGCGCGGTCGCGGAAGAAGAACGTCTCGTTGGTGGTCATCGCCTCGACCACCGCCTTCTCCAGCGGGCCCTCGCGGGACACCCGCAGGGTGCCGACGAGGTCGGTCAGGGTCGCGATGTTGAAACGGCGGCAGACGGGGGTGAGCCGGCTCTCGACGAGATAGCGCTTCTCTGCGCCGAGGCTCAGCCCGGAGCGCTTCCTGAGATAGTCGCGCAGGAACGCGAAATCCGCTTCGGTCATCAAACCCGCTCCGCGATCGCGTTGCGCAGAGCCGGTCCGATCTCGGGGAGCGGGAGGACGGCGTGGCACAGGCCCGCTTTGGCGACGCTGCCGGGCATGCCCCAGACCGTGCTGGTGGCTTCGTCCTGAGCGAGGAGGATGCCGCCAGCCTCGACCAGCGCGCGGGAGCCCGCCGTGCCGTCCGAGCCCATGCCGGTGAGGATGACGCTCAGCGTCGCCCCGCCGTAGAGCGCGGCGGCATCGAGGAACATCACGTCCACCGCCGGGCGGCAGAAGTTCACCGGTGGCCCGTCGTCGAGGCGGATGATGGTCTCGGCTGCAGAGCCCGCGAGCCGCATGTGGCGCCCGCCCGGGGCCACGTAGATACGGCCGGGCTGCAACCGCTCGTCGGCCTTGCCCTCGGCCGCCGGCAGCCCGATCCGGGCGCCGAGATGTTCGGCGAAGACGGCGGTGAAGACCGGCGGCATGTGCTGCACGATCAGCACCGGCAGGCGCCGGAGCGTGGCCGCGCCGATCTTCTCCAGCACCTCGCCGACCGCCCGCGGGCCGCCGGTCGAGGAGCCGATCAGCAGGGCGCGCGGCGGCACCACGGTGCGCGGCTTCGGCCGCAGCGTCACCGTGCCCGACAGGCGCGAGACGGCCGGTGCGGCGGGCGCCGCAGAGGAGGCGGATTCGACCGCGGTCGGCCCCGGCCGACGCCGGGCGCGGGCGGCCCCGAACACCCGGATGCGCTCGATCAGGTCGTTGCGGAAGCCGTCCGAGGTGGTGACGCCGCGGTTGCTCTCGGGCTTGGGGATGTAATCGACCGCGCCGAGCGCGAGGCAGCGCAGGGAGACGTCGGCGTTGCGCTGGGTCAGCGTCGACATCATCACGACCTGGATCCCCGGCTGCTTGGCGAGCATCAGGGGCAGGGCCTGGATGCCGTCGAGTTCCGGCATCTCGATGTCGAGGAGCACCACGTCGGGATTGCAGCGGGCCAGCGCGTCCACGGCGGCGCGGCCGTTGGGCGCGGTGGCGACCACCTCGTGGCCCGCCTCGCCGAGCCAGCGCGAGACGAGCCCGCGCACCACAGCCGAATCGTCGGCGACCAGCACCTTGATCGGGCTGCGCGCCGCCGGAGCGTGTGCGACGGCCGGGAATGCCGACATGGGGGGAACTCGTTTCCGGGGGAGCGAACGAAGGGGCGGAGGCCTGGGCAAGCCCCCGGAGACGGATCAGGCGGCTTCGGACGGATGCACGGCGAAGCCGACCAGATCGAGCTTGGCCATCATGATTTCCCGGTCGAAGGGCTTCATGATGTACTCGTCGGCGCCCGCGTGAAGCGCCCGGGCGATGGCGCCGACATCGTTCTCGGTGGTGCAGAACAGAACCTTCGGCTGGTCGCCGAGCGGGGACTGACGCAGGAGCCGCAGCACCTCGTAGCCGTCCATGTTCGGCATGTTCCAGTCGAGCAGGATCACCGTCGGCATCGCTTCCGCGCACATCACCAGCGCCGTGGCGCCGTCCTCCGCGTCGCGGACGCTGAAGTCGAGGGTCTCCAAGATGCGGCGGGCGACCTTGCGGATCACCGCCGAGTCATCGACGATCAGCGCCGTCTTCGCCACGTTCTTGGTCGAGTTCTTGATCGGGCCGGTCATCGTGCGGGCATCCCTTGGCTTCAGGCGACCTTCGCCTCGCGGGCGTCGCCGAAGGCGAGCAGCGCATCGACGTCGAGGATGACCAGGAGGCGCCCGTCGAGGCGGTGGACGCCGAGCGAGAGGTCGCGCCAGCGGGGATCGAGGTTGATCGGCACAGGCTCCTGCGTGTCGGCGCCGAGCTTCAGCACCTCGCCGACACCGTCGACGATGAGCGCGAAGGTCTCGCCCGCCTGTTCCAGGCCGATCGCCATCTCGGCCGCGCCGGCCTCGCGGCCGGGGATGCCGAGGCGGCGGCGCAGGCACAGGGCCGTGACGACCCGTCCGCGCAGGTTCAGGAGGCCGACGATTTCCCGGGGCGCGAGCGGCACCGGGGTGATGCCGGCGGGCACGAACACGTCGTGCACCCGGTCGATGGTGAGCCCGAACATCGTCTCACCGACGAACACGGTGACGTAGTCGGTGGTGTCGGTGGGAACGGTGTTTCCGTTGGCGGCCTGCATGGCGGCGTCTCCTCTTCCGGTCCGTTCGTGGTTCAGGCAGCGGCGCGGGCGTCGGCCGCCTGGGCGGCTTCGCCGATTTCGGCGAGCGCCGCGAGCAGGCCGCTGCGGTCGAACTTGGCGACGAGATCGCTGATCGCGAGGCGCCGCGCCTGTTCGATGGCGTCGGGGGCGACCGTGCCGGTGAGCGCGATCACCGGCATCTCGGCCAGCCGCCCGCCGCTCTTGCGCATGGCGGCGACGAGGTCGAAGCCGCTGCGGCCGGGCATGTCGAGATCGCTGACCACGAGGTCGAGGCCGGCGCTTCCCTTGAGCAGACCGAGTGCCTCCTCGGCGGAGGACGCGGTCGTCACGCTGTAGCCCGCCGCCTTGAGGACGGGGGTGAGCATGTCGCGGAAGAAGGCCGAGTCGTCCACGAGCAGGAGCGAGGGCGCCTTGACCACCGTCTTGCGCGGGCCCCGCGCCCAGTCGTCGTAGGCGAGCGGCAGGAAGTGGGCGATGTTGATGATGTCGGTCGCCCGACCCCGCAGAACCGCCGAGCCGATGAGGTCGGACCGGTCGGCCGAGATCTCGATGTCGAGGCGCTCTTCGACGATATCGACGATCTCGTCCACGACGAGGCCCATCGCCCGGTCGCCGTCGGAGAACACGACCAGCGCCTGGTTGCCCTCCGAGCGGATCGGAACCGAGGGATCGGCCGGCACCAGCGGCATCAGGCGGCCGCGGTACTGGATCAGCGGACGCCCGCCGAGATGCTCGATCTTCGAGGCATCGATCTCTTCGAGGCGGGTGACGAGCGAGAGCGGCACCGCCTTGAAGCCGCCGGCGCCCCCCTTAAACACGAGGAGCGTCGCCTTGGCGTCGCCGGCCTCGACCTCGTCGGACTCGGTCTCCGTCGCCGCGCCCGACTGCGCGCTCTGGCCCACCAGCTTGGCGACCCCGTTGGGATCGACGATCAGCACCACGGCGCCGTCGCCGAGGATCGTGTTGCCGGCAAAGAGCGGGATGTGCCGCAGCTTCGACGACATCGGCTTCACGACGATCTCTTCCGTGTGGAAGACCTCGTCCACGAGCACGCCGAAGCGCTGCCGGCCGACCTGGGCCACCACCACGAAGCCGGACTCGACGACCTCGCCCTCCTCGACGGTCGCCTGCCCGCGCATCAGCCCGTTGAGGGTGACGATCGGCAGGAGCCGCTCGCGCAGGCGCAGCACCGGGGCGCCGTGGATGCGCTCGATCGAGTTCGCGCTGGTGTTGTCGCCCTTGGGATCGACCCGCACCAGTTCGAGCACCGCGATCTGCGGCACGGCGTAGCGCTGCGCGCCAGCCTTGACGATCAGCGCCGAGACGATGGCGAGCGTCAGCGGGATCTTGATGGTGAAGGTGGTGCCCTTGCCCAGTTCGGTGGCGATGTCGACCACGCCGCCGATGGTCTCGATATTGGTCTTGACCACGTCCATGCCGACGCCGCGGCCGGAGACCGAGGTGATCGCCTTGGCGGTGGAGAAGCCGGCGTGGAAGATGAACTTCGCGACCTGCGCGTCGGTCATCCGCTCGATGTCGGCGGCGGGCGCGAAGTTGCGCTCGATCGCCTTCTTGCGGATCGCGGCGAGGTCGAGGCCCTTGCCGTCGTCGGCGATCTCGATCGTGATCGTGCCGCCCTCGTGGTAGGCGGAGAGGCGGATCGAGCCGCGGGCGGGCTTGCCGGCCTTGATGCGCTCGTTGGTGGACTCGATGCCGTGGTCGGCCGAGTTGCGCACCATGTGGGTGAGCGGGTCCTTGATGACGTCGAGCACCTGGCGGTCGAGTTCTGTCTCGGCGCCCGACATCACGAGGTCGATGCCCTTGCCGAGTTCGGCCGAGAGGTCGCGCACGACGCGGGGCAGCTTCTGCCACGCATTGCCGATCGGCTGCATGCGCGTCTTCATCACGCCTTCCTGCAGCTCGGCCGTGACGTGGCTGAGGCGCTGGAGCGGAACCTTGTAGCCGGAATCCTCGTGGCGGCGGGCGATCTCGAGGAGCTGGTTGCGGGTCAGCACCAGTTCCGAGACCATCGTCATCAGGTGTTCGATGGTGTCGACGTTCACGCGGATCGTCTGCACCTTGGCAGCCACGGCGCTCTCACCGCCCTCGGCGGCGGGAGACGCAGCGGCCGGGGCCGCACGGCGCTCCGGAGCCTGGACGGGGGCGGCGGGCTCGGGCGCGCTGTCGAACGCAGGCTCGCCGGCGTCGAAGACGTGGGCCGGGGCATTGATGGCGGGCGCGGCGGCAAAATCGTCGGGGCCGGGGGCTTCCATGAAAGCCCGTTCGAGATCGTCCAGCGACACTTCACCGGGCTTGAGCTCGCGCTCGACGATCGGCGGCAGCTCGGGAAGCGGCGGCGGGGGCGGGGCAGCGGCGGCGGGCGATTCGTCGGAGGCCATCTTCTCCAGGGCCCCGATCAGGTCGTCGTCGGTGCCGGCCGGCTCGGAGCCGGTGGCTTCCAGGTCGCCGAGGATCGCCTTGAGCCGGTCGAGGGTGGCCAGGATCAGCGTGACCGAGGCGCCGCTGACGGGATAGCCGTCGCGGAAGCGTCCCATCAGGGTCTCGGCGGCGTGCGCCAGCGCTTCGAGGCGCGGCAGGCCGAGAAACCCGCACGTCCCCTTGATGGTGTGGACGAGCCGGAAGATGTTGCGCAAGATCTGCTGGTTATTTGGGTCCTGTTCGAAACGGACCAGCTCCGCATCGACGGTGTCCAGATGCTCGGCGCTCTCGACCAGAAACTCGCGAAGCAGATCGTCCATGGGGGGTACTCGTCTACGCGCACAAAGGGACGTGCGACGAGCACTCTCACCTGGGAAAGTTATTGAAGCGTTGAGGGCGGAGCCGACTTCACAATTGTTTTGAGAAGACGGCTGCAAGAATTTGCGCGAACCGGCCCCGGCCTGCTTTCCCGCGGGATAGTTGCGGGGTCGGCCGCGTCAGGCGAGCTGCGTGTCCGGCGGGGCGCTGTCGGAGGGGCGCTCGTCCTCGATGCTGGGGGCGGGCGCGCCGGGCAGCCCGACCGCCGCCTCGGTCGGCGTGGCGGTGACCGTCACCTCGTCGCCCTCGATGGTGAAGCGCACGTCCATCGCCGCCGCGCGGGCGACGAGGCCGGCATAGAATGGCAGGATGCCGTGGGCATCGACGGTGCCGCCCTCGGGCGTGCCGGCGATCAGCCCCTCGACATGGGGCGGGATGCGGGCATGGCTGCCCTTGGCGCGCAGGACGAAGCGCGGGGCGTCGCCGCCGCCGGTCACCGCCACGTCGATCAGGCCGCCGCGCGGGATCGCGCTCGACGCGATCACCACGAGGTTGAGCAGCAGCTTGACCTTGTTCTTCGGGAACAGCGCCTGAGGCGCGCTCCAGGCGATCTGCGTCTTCTCGTCGGCGAACATCGCCTTCGAGACCTTCTCGGCATCGGCCAGATCGATCGAGGCGCCGGCCGAGCCCGCCGCGCCGAAGGCGATACGGGCGAACTGGATCCGGGCCGAGGCGGTGCGCGCGCTCTTGCGGATCAGCTCGAGGGCGAATTCGCGCATCGAGGGGTCGTCGTCGTCCTCCAGCACTTCGAGACCGTTCACGATCGCGCCGATCGGGCTGATCACGTCGTGGCACACGCGCGAGCACAGCAGCGCCGAAAGATCGAGGGCGTCGAGGGTGAGGCTGCTGTTACCGCTCATGGCGCGCTCCGTTCCCGGTTGTCGAAACCGGCTGTCGTGAAGTGGTGTCGTCGATCGCGGAGGTGGCCTGCCTCTCGGATGCGGCGGACACCGGATAGGGCCCAAGCGAATAGTCACCGGCGGCCGCTTTGGAAAGCCGGCGACATCAATCCGTCCGGCTCGCCGGTCCCGCGCGACGGCGCCACGGCAGATCGTCGATCCCTCTTGCGAGGCTCATGGCTCGGTGAAGGCCGCCCCGACGGCACAGATGTCCCCAATTCGCCGCAACCGGCGGTCATGGGGACCGGATCACGCGGGCTTGCGCACCGGATTTGCTCAGACTTCGGATCGACAAGCCCGGTTCCGTCATTGAAGACATTACGATGACCGCCCCCGCTCCCATTCTGGCCGATCCGCCGGCGTCCCTGACGGCTCCCGTTTCGGCGGCGATGCGGGACGCCATCGCGGAGCAGCTGGCCGGAATCGCCTGCGAGGCCGGGCGCATTCTGCGGGGTTATCACGGCAGCGACTGCCCGCACGTCATCAAGCCGGACGGCTCGCCGGCCAGCCTCGCCGACACCCGCTCTGAGGAGCTGATCGTCGCGGCCCTGGGACAGGCTTTCCCCGGCATCCCGGTGATCGCCGAGGAGACCTCCGGCACCGCGCAGCCCGCACCCTTGTTCTTCCTCGTCGATCCGCTCGACGGCACCCGCGACTTCCTCGCCGGCAGCGAACAGTACTGCGTCAATATCGGCCTCATTCAGGGAGACCGCCCGATCGCCGCCGCTTTGGCGGCGCCGGGGCTCGGCCGGGTCTGGGCGGCGGGCACCACCGCCCGCGAGGCGCCGATCCGCGAGGGGCGACCGGGCGCGTTCCGGCCGGTGGGCGTGCGCGCGGCCCCCGCCGACGGTCTCGTCGCCCTCGTCAGCCGCCTGCACGGCGACAGCGACACCGATGCCTGCCTGGACCGGCTGCCGATCGGCGAGCGGCGGGTCACGTCCTCGGCGCTCAAGTTCTGCCTGATCGCGGCGGGCGAGGCGGATCTCTACGTGCGCTGCGTCCCCACCATGGAGTGGGACACGGCAGCCGGCGACCACGTGCTGACCATGGCCGGCGGGCGCGTCGTCGGGCCCGACGGCGCCACGATCACCTACGGCCATCATGCCCGCTTCTACCGCAACGGCCCCTTCGCGGCGCTGGCCTCAGCGGCCTATCGCGACGCCCTCACCCTGCCGCAGCAGAGCGCCGTGTCCTATTTCGACCGGCGCCGCGCGGGGGCGGCGGTTGAGGCCGCCGGCCAGGAATAGCGATCGAACGCCGTGCCCGCAGAGAGCAGGGTCAGGGTGGCTCGGCCCGACGAGACGGCCCACTCCGAAAGAGCCGACCGCCTCGTCCAGGCTTACCTTCAGCACCATGCCCCTCAGACGCGCCTCATGAGGCGTCCGATCTTGGCCCGCCGGGCGGACCTTGTGCCCGGCAGACGAGACCGATGGGGACGGCCGCCGAGGACTTCACCCAGTCAGTTTTTTAAGCCGCGGTGCAGCCGATCAGGGCGGACGCCGCGAGCGACTGGCCGTCGCGGGAGACCACGGATTCGAACTCGCCGGTCGTCGGGTTGCGGATGCGCAGTTCACCCGTCTCGATGCCGAAATGCGCGCCGTGCAGGTGCAGCTTGCCCGCCTCGACCGCCTCGCGGATGAAGTCGAAGGTCATCAGGTTTTCGAGGCTCTGCCCGATCATCGTGTATTCGAGGCGGGTGAGGTAGCCCTCCTTGTCCTTGCTGTCGCCGGCCTCGGCGAGCTTCTTCGTCGCCGGCTGGACCAGCGAGACCCAGCTGCCGATGAAGTTGCCCGAGGAGAGCGGCTCGGCACCGAAACCGGCCGCCTTGATGCCGCCGCAGGTGGCGTGGCCGAGCACGACGATGTGCTTCACCTTCAAGGCCTGCACCGCGAACTCGATCGCCGAAGAGGTGCCGTGATAGGCGCCGTCGGGCTGGGGAGGGCGGCACGATGTTGGCCACGTTGCGGATCGTGAAGATCTGGCCCGGGCCTGTATTGAAGATCACCTCGGGGGCGACGCGGCTGTCGCAGCAGCCGATCAGCAGGACTTCAGGCTCCTGGCCTTCCTTGCCGAGCATCTCGTATTTGCGCCGCTCGTTCGGCAGCCGCTCGCCGAGGAAGCTGCGGTAACCGTCGGTCAGAACCTGAGGAAACATGGGCGGTTGTCCTTTCATCGTTGCTGAATTGGTGACGCGCATACCAAACGGTCTGACCCGCCGAATCCATCCCCTCCGGCGGATGCGCTTGCGCACATGGCGTGTGGCCGATGGCGCCGGCGAAGGCCGGGGCGTCGATCCCCGATGCCGGCCGGACAAGCGCGCGCAGCCTCCGCGCGTCGGCACGCTCGCCGCACGGGGCGGTTGGCATGCCGTGAGAGGAAGCTCAAGCGTCCCGCCAAGTCAGGCGGACGGGCTGGTCCGGAACGTCGCCAGCGGCGATTCGTTGCGCCAGCTTGGCCAGTCCGGCGGGCTCCACACGCTCGGCCGAAGCGGCGAGTTCATCGAGCGGCCACCAGCGGGTGCCGCGGACGGGATTGTCCTCGGTCTCGGCCAGTCGGCTGGTATCGACGCGGTCGCTCGCGAGCCGGACCACGAAGTAGCGCTCGCGGGCATGACGCGGCTTGCGGAACAGGTGGAACGGCCCGTCGCAGACGGCGACGCAGGGTCCAAGCTCCACCTCAGCGACGCCGATCTCCTCCGAGAGTTCGCGCCGGCAGGCCTCCTCGTGGCTCTCGCCCGGCTCCAGCCCGCCGCCGGGCATGAACCAGAAGCCGCGGGCATCGGGATCGGCGGGATCGATCGGGCGCACCGCCTCGTACTCGATCAGGAGAAGGCGGTTCGAAGGATCGAAGACCAGGGCGCGGGCGATGTCGCGCGTCGGCAGATCCGTGTCGGGGTGATCGGTCACGGGGCTCAACTCCTCATGGCAAGGGGCACCGATTGGGGCGCGGGAAGGGGTGCAGGAAGGGGCGCGGGCGCCCAGATCACGATCGGCAGGCCATAGCTGTCGCGCTCGATCGCGTTGGGAAGCGACTCGGCGCGGCCTTCGGCGATGTCGCGGGCGACGACGAGGGCGGCCATGGCGTCGAGATGGTCGTCGGCGGCGACACCCGGAGGCGGCGGCGAACCGACCATCGCCGCGGGCAGCCCGGCGGCGAGCAGGAGGGTCCGGCGCGCGGCAAGACCCTCGGCACGGGCCGGGCCCTTCTTGCCGGCTCCGAGACGCCGCTCGCCATTGAGGCGGAAGAAGGCGACCTCCGGATGCACCTCGTGCAGGCGCGTCACGAGATCGGACCGCGCGCGCAGGAGTTCGTCGGCTTCCCGCACGTAGCGCAGGATGTTCCAGCACTGGATCGAGGGCGCGAAGGGCGGCTCGGAATGCGCCCGCGACAGGGCCTTCGCCTCGTCGTAGCTCCCGGCATAGACCGCTGCGCGGGGTGGCACCGGGAAGACGCTGGAACGCCCCGCCCCGAGAAACGCCCGCGCCGCCCGGTCGGCCGAGCGTCCCCCGCTCACCCGGTCGGGCAGGCCGATCGGCACGTCGATGCCGACGCAGACCGGAGCCTCCGGCCCGTCGAGCAGGTCGATCACCCGCGGGAAGCGGGCGCAGCGCCAGGGTGCCGGATCGTCGAGATCGATCAGGGCGCCTGCCCAGGCCCCACGGCACCCATCCAGCCCCGCCACCCAGCGTGCCATCCGCTCACCCCGATTGCTCCCGGCCCCCGATTGCCCCATGCCGCCGCTTCGGAGAAAGCTTTTCCGCAGTCTCACCCGGACGTCGAGAAGTCCCCTTTGTCACAATCCCCTTCGAAGGTCGGCCTTCACATCCTCGATCCGCGGCTTGCCGGATGGGGCTTTCCCAGGTGGGGCAGCATTGCGGCCGCGGGGCTCGATCTGCATGCCTGCCTCGACGCCCCCCTGGTGCTGGAGCCGCAGGCGCCGCCCGCGCTGATCCCGGCCGGCTTCTCGCTGCGGATCGGTGAATCCGACTGGTGCGGATTGGTCTTCGCCCGCTCCGGCCTCGGGCACCGGGAGGGCCTGGTGCTCGGCAACGGCACCGGGGTGATCGATGCCGATTACGAGGGCCCGCTCCTGATCTCCGCTTGGAACCGCAACCCGCCCGGCAGCGGCGCGGCGATCCGTATCGAGCCGGGGGAGCGCATCGCGCAGCTCGTCTTCACCCGCGTCCTGCGGCCGGATTTCGAGATCTGCGACGGCGCGCCGGAGCCGGACGGGCCAGGGGGAGGGGGGCAAGGGAGCAGGGGACAGGGCGGCTTCGGCTCGACCGGCCGGCGCTGAAAGCCGCCTCCATCACGGGAACCCACCCCGCCGACGATCTTCGGCGAACTTCAGTACAAGCTTGGCCATTCGAAGCACTTCCCATCGTCCGGACAAGCTTGCCATCAGCCTAGCAAGCTTGTTCGAGGGAAACGGCGCCGGAACGATTGAACTCTTTTGTCAGTATGCCGTTGGATCTCCGCATCCACCTGCGAGACAAACCATGGCCGCCCCCCACGACATCCTCGGTTTCTTCGAGCACCGCACCGACGGCGCCTGGATCTGTGTGAAACCGTTCACGCTCAACACCCGATCGACCCAGGTCGATATCCGGCGCGGGATGCGGTTCGAGTACGGTCGGCGCGTCGGCGGTCTCGACCTGGCCGAGTATCTCGAACAGCTCGGCTCGCAATTCGGCTCCTGACGGTTCGCTTCAGGACCTGAACGCATTCCGCCGGCTCCCGGCCCTGCGTCAGAATCGGCGCGGGCCGGCATCCTGCGAGCGGCCGGTCCATATTTTCAGCGTTCTTTCATCGGCTAAGTGCTTGTGTGTGGAACGGCTTGCACAACTTCCGCTTTGAGGACCGGATCACCGGACTCGCACGTTTTCCAAGCAGCCGGAGTCGAAGCTTAGGTACTGACAACGATGCCCGCCGCCACGGCTCAGATTCTTCCATCGTCCAGCGAAGCCGCGCCGACGACGCGTGACCGGATCGTGGAGGCGGCGGCCCGGTCGTTCCAAGACATCGGCTATCAGAAGACCACGGTCGCCGACATCGCCCGTACCCTCAAGATGAGTCCGGCCAACGTCTATCGCTTCTTCGAATCGAAGAAGGCGATCAACGAGGCGGTGGTCGAGCAGGTGACCGCTGAGATCGAGGCGATGATCGTCGCGATCGCCGATGCGCCGAAGCTCGACGCGCCCGAGCGGCTCACCCGGATCGTCACCGCGCTCCACGACGATTGCCGCCGCCGCTTCGAGGCGCATCCGCGCGTCCACGAAATGGTCGAAGCGGCGATGAGCGAGAGCTGGGGCGTCTGCCAAGCGCATCTCGATCGCATCGGCGCGGTGCTGGCGCGGGTGGTGTCCGACGGCGTGCGTGAGGGTGTTTTCACCGTCGCCGATCCGAAGAGCGCGGCGGCCTGCCTCCAGGCCGGGATTACCCGCTACTGCCACCCGATGCTGGTCGGGCGCCAGCCCAACACGATCCAGCCGCCGCTGCCGGTGATGATCGCTTTCCTGCTCGGCGCCCTGCGGTCGGGCGGCTGAACCCGCCCGACGCGAGGATCTACTCCGACGCGGTGCCCGGCATCGGCGAGGGCTCGGAGACGACGGGCTGCGGTCCGTCATACCCTTCGATCACCAGGATGTCGGCCTCGGCGCCGCCCTTCTGCAGGGCGCGGGCGGATTGGTAGAGGTCGGAATTCCAGCAGGCGAGGGCGTCGTCGTAGCTCGGGAACTCGACGATGACGTTGCGCGCCCGCGCCTGCCCCGCCACGGCTTCGAAGGCGCCGCCGCGCACGAGGAAGCGCCCGCCGAACCGGGCGAAGGCGGCACCGTTGGCGGCCGCATAGGCCTTGTAGGCCTCCGCGTCGCTCACATCGACCCGCACGATCCAGAAGCCCTTGGCCATGTCTAAGCGTCCTTCATCTCGGCAATGATTCTCTGCGCGACGGCACGGGGGTCGTGGGCGCCGGTGATCGGGCGTCCGACCACCACATGGTCGATGCCCGCCGCCCGCGCCTGCCCCGGCGTCATCACGCGCTTCTGGTCGCCGGCCTCCGCGCCCGCCGGGCGGATGCCGGGCGTCACGATCAGCCCCGACGGGCCGATCCGGTCGCGCACCGCTCCGGCTTCGGCCGCCGAGCAGACGATCCCGTCGATGCCGATCTCAGCCGCCTGCTCCGCCCGGCGTGCCACGAGGTCGGCGACGGGGAGCGCGTAGCCGGCTTCGGCCGCGTCGGCATCATCGTAGGAGGTCAGCACGGTGACGGCGAGGATCTTCAGGCCCGGCCCCCGCCCGCGCACGGCCGCGCGCATGGTCTGCGGATAGGCGTGCACCGTCAGGAAGGTCGCGCCCAGGGCCGAGGCCGAGCGCACCCCCTCCTCGACGGTGTTGCCGATGTCGTGGAGCTTGAGATCGAGGAAGGTCTTCTTGCCGCTCTTCGCCAGCCGCGCGGCGAAATCGAGCCCGCCCGCATAGGCCAGCCGGTAGCCGATCTTGTAGAAGGTCGCCGCGTCGCCGATGCGCGCGACGAGCCGCTCCGCCGCCTCCACGTCGGGCAGGTCGAGGGCGACGATCAGGCGGTCGCGAGGGTCGGCACTCTCCGGCATCGGGCTCTCGTTACGTGGATGGAAGCGCGCCGGCAGCGATCCTCCCAAGGAGGGCCGCCTGTCAACGCCGGATCTCGGGTGGGGCGAGACGCCACCGCAACCGTTGCGCGATGCCGCCGCCGTGAAATTCAGCCGGTGTGGCGGATTAAATATCTTTCTTTCTCGTAGATTGGACATGAGAGATTGTTCTCGGCTTTTTCCTGTCTATGCACGAGGAACTCCTCCTGAGTCCTGGAAAATTGGCATACTTTCCTGTTTTAACGCCAAGATCTTACGAACATAATCCCGAACAATCCGACAAAAATTGAATATCGAGGGGTTCCTGTGTTCGGTATGTTCGAGGCTAGCCTGCAACGGTCTGACAGATCCGATATTTTCGGAAGACGCGGCCAGGTGTTTCACGCGGGACGACAGTCCAGGCCTCGGCCCGTGACAGGCCTGGTCCGTCTCGCGGCGGCTCTGGGCAGCTTGATTCCGGTGGCGGCCTCCGCGCAGGTCGCGCCGGGCCAGACGCTGCAGCAGAAGCCGTACTTCGCCCTCTACGAGGCCCTGGGCAAGCCCGAGAACTGGAAGATCCAGGGCAGCTTCCGGCCGCGGGCCGAAGGGCTCGGCGGGCAGTTCCGCCCCGCCCCCGCGCCGGCCACCAACGATCTGTTTTCGATGCAAACCACTTTGTTTGCCGAGTACGACAGCGGCCCGGTCCGGTTCGGCGGCGAGATCTTCGACAGCCGGGCCTATTTCCAGCGCCGGAACTCGAACTCCATCGCCACCACCGAGGTGAACGCGTTCGAGCTCGGCCAGGCCTATCTCGGCTTCGACATGGCGGATGTCGCGGGCCTCGGCACCGTGAGCACGCTCACCGTCGGGCGCTTCACGCAGAATGTCGGCTCGCGCCGCCTGATCGCCCGCAACCAGTTCCGCAACACCATCAACGCCTTCACCGGCATCGCCTACGATTGGGAGAATGCGGCCAAGGACCGGCTGCGCCTGTTCTACACCCTGCCGCATTACCGCCTGCCCGACGACCGCGCCGGCGTCCTCAGCAACAGCGTCGAATGGGATCACGAGGGCCTCGACACCCAGCTCTTCGGCGGCATCTTCACCAAGGCGGGCGTGCTCGGCGGCATCCTGGAGGCCTACGGCTACGGGCTGCTCGAACGCGATTCCGGCTCGCAGCTCGAAGGCATCCAGACCCGCGACCGGCGTCTCTTCACGCCGGGCTTCCGGCTCTACCGCGTGCCCAAGCCGGGGCAGTTCGATCACGAACTCGAAATGGTCGGTCAGCTCGGCGTCGCGCGCAACACCGCCGCCATCACCGACGTGACCGACGTGCCCGTGTCGGCCTATTTCGTGCACGCCGAGGCCGGCTACACCTTCAAGACCGCGTGGGCGCCCCGGATCTCGCTCCACTACGACCACGCCACCGGCGACAGCGCCAACCCCAACAGCTACACCCGCTTCGACACACTCTACGGCGCGCGGCGCTTCGATTACGGCCCGACGAGCCTCTACGGCGCCGTTCAGCGAGCGAACCTGATCTCGCCGGGCATCCGGTTCGAGGTCGCGCCGGACCCCGATTGGGACGCCTTCATCGACTACCGCAGCCTCTGGCTCGAAAACCCGACCGACAGTTTCGCCGCCACCGGAGTGCGCGACCGGACCGGCCGCTCCGGCAGCTTCGCCGGCCACCAGATCGAGGGGCGGGTGCGCTACTGGCTGGTGCCGCGCTCGATCGTGCTCGACAGCGGCGTCGCCTACCTCCTCAAGGGCGATGTGCTGCGCAACGCGCCGAATGCGCCGAACACCGGCGACACGATCTACGGCTACATGACGACGACGTACTTCTTCTGAGCGATCCTCACCCCGCCTCTCCCGCCATCACCGCGGTTACCTCGGCGCGCAGCACCGGCAGCAGCTCCGCCTCGAACCATGGATTCGTGCGGAGCCAGCCGTTGTTGCGCCAGGAGGGGTGGGGCAGCGGCAGCACCCGCGGTCGCGCCGAGGCGTCGAGGATCGTGCGCCAGCGGGCGACCGTCTCGGTGAGGCCGCCCGGACGCGGCCCGAGATGCCAGGCTTGCGCGTATTGGCCGATCACCAGGATCAGATCGAGCTGCGGCAGCCCGGCGAGGAGGTCGGCCCGCCAGGTCGGCGCGCATTCCCGCCGTGGCGGCCGGTCGCCGCCCTTGGCGTCGAGGCCGGGAAAGCAGGCGCCCATCGGCAGGATCGCCACCCGCCTGGGATCGTAGAAGGCCGCCTCGTCGAGCCCGAGCCAGTAGCGCAGGCGCCGGCCCGACGGATCGCTGAACGGGATGCCGCTGCGATGCGCGCCCGGTTGCCCGGCGCCTGACTCGCGATCAGCAGCCGCGCGGTGGCCGAGCCCTGCACCACCGGCCGCGGCTCGTGCGGCAGGGGCGCGCCGTAGAGGGGCGCGTCGCGGCAGAGCCGGCAGGCGCGCAGGCGGGCGGCGGTGTCTTCGAAGTTTTCAGGAGCGGCGGACATCGCCGCGGAAATGGGGTGGATCATCCGGCGGCGCGATGCGGCACCGCGCCCGAGGCCCATCGATCCCGTCGCGATGCGATCTCAAAGATGGCGTTTGAAATCCATCCGCCCGTGAAGGATGCGGATGACCTCGATGCCGCCCTCGGCGCCCAGGCGGTAGAATAGGACGTGCGATCCGACGGAGAGGCGGAAATACCCCTTGCGGATCTGGTCGGCCCTTAGACCCCGAGCCGGATCCTCCGCCAATCGGTCGAAGCCTCCAGCCAGAAGGCGGATGTAGCGGTCGGCCTGATCCGCTCCCCAGCGCTCGGCCGAATCGTCCCAGATCCGGCTGAGATCCGCGCGCGCCCTCGGCGAGAGGCGGACGCTCATCCTCGGATCGCGCCCTCACGCTTTTCCCGGAGAAAGGTCTCCGTATCGAAGGGCTCGGGCGAGCCGCTTTCCTCCCCCTCGATCAGCGCGGCCCGGAGCGTGTTGAGGGCGGCCTCCTGCTCCTCAAGGAGACGAAGCCCGGCCCGGACCACTTCGCTGGCGGAGCCGTAACGTCCCCCCTCGACCTGGCGGTCGATGAACTGCGCAAAGTGCTCGCCGAGCGAGACGGACGTGTTTCGCGGCATCGATCCCTCCGGCCGGCAAGATGTACCCGATCTTGGTATTCCGCAATCCTGGCCAAACGCGTCGCGCCCGCACAAGCTTGGCACGAATCGCGCTGGCCCTACCTCACCCTGTGCGCGCAAGTCCGGCGCGCCGATGGAGGCCCGCTTGGCAGGATCGCGCGCGTCACGGCTGGGGGCGGGCGTCGGCCCGAAATATCCGCAGGTCGTCGTCCTCGTCGGCGCCACCGGCGACCTCGCCCAGCGAAAACTCCTGCCCGGCCTGTTCCACCTGTTCAGTGCCGGCTTCATCCCCGACCTGCGCATCGTCGGCGTGTCGCTGGACGATATCGGCGTCGAGGCGTTCCGCGAACATGCGCACAAGGCGATCGACCGGTTCTTCACCCGTCATGCCGGGGACGGGGAATGGGCGGCCTTCGCCGAGCGGCTCGACTACGTATCGCTCTCGGCCGGCGCCGAGGCACTCGCCGGGGCGGTGGCCCGCGCCGAGGCGGGTCTCGCCCAGGCGCATCCCGGCCAGGAGAGCCGGCGCCTGCATTATCTCAGCGTGCCGCCCGCCGCGGCGCTCACCGTGGTGCGCCTGCTCGCCGAGGCGGGTCTGGCCGCGGGCTCGCGCATCGTCATGGAGAAGCCGTTCGGAACCGATCTGGAGAGTGCGGTGGCGCTCAACGACCGGCTGCACGAGGTCTTCTCCGAGGACCAGATCTTCCGCATCGACCACTTCCTCGGCAAGGAGCCGGCGCAGAACATCCTGGCCTTCCGCTTCGCCAACGGCCTGTTCGAGCCGATCTGGAACCGCACCTTCATCGACCACGTGCAGATCGACGTGCCGGAGACGCTGGGCCTCGGCACCCGCGCGGCCTTCTACGAGGCGACCGGCGCCTATCGCGACATGGTGGTGACCCACCTGTTCCAGATCCTCGGCTTCATGGCGATGGAGCCGCCGACCTCCCTCGAACCCGGCCCGATCTCGGAAGAGAAGAACAAGGTCTTCCGCTCGATGCTCCCGCTCGACCCGCGCGAGGTGGTGCGCGGGCAATATGCCGGCTACCGGGACGAGCCCGGCGTCGATCCGCAATCGGAAACCGAGACCTTCATCGCCCTCAAGTGCCGCATCGACAACTGGCGCTGGGCCGGGGTGCCGTTCTTCCTGCGCACCGGCAAGCGGCTGGCGGAGGGGCAGCGCATCATCTCGATCGCCTTCCGCGAGCCGCCCAAAAGCATGTTCCCGGTCAATTCGGGGGTCGGCGCGCAGGGGCCCGACCACCTCACCTTCGATCTCGCCGACGCCTCAAAGATGTCGCTCTCCTTCTACGGCAAGCGGCCGGGGCCGGGGATGCGGCTCGACAAGCTCTCGCTCCAGTTCAACATGAAGGATACCGGCCTGATGGGCGAGGTGCTGGAGGCCTATGAGCGGCTGATCCTCGATGCCATGCGCGGCGACCACACCCTGTTCACCACGGCCGAGGGCATCGAGCGGCTATGGGAGGTCTCGACGCCGCTCCTGGAGGCGCCCCCGCCGGTGCGGCTCTACGCACCGGGCTCCTGGGGGCCGAAATCGATCCACCAGCTCGTGGCGCCGCAGGCATGGCGCCTGCCCTTCGAGCGGGAATGGCGCAACACCGACGAGCAGGGCTGAGCGCCCCGCAGGCTATGATTCGTGCCCGGCGCGGTGAATTGGAATAATTCTTAGATTAGTCTCAGATCAGCCGTCGTAAAGAGGATTGCCGGCTCAGCGAAAATCCGGATCGCAGGAAAACTTGCTCATCAAGCCGATCTGTCTAATCTGGTTGTCCAACGATTCGACTGACGGACATCCAGCCGCACGCGCCGCATGAGCCTGACGACTGCCCAGATCCTCGATCTCGCCCCCGACGCGTCGAGCCGCAAGGCCGGGCAGGATCAGGCGAAACCGCAGAAATGGGCCGGCCTCGGCCGGGCGGGCACGGTGATCTGGGGCGAGATCAAGGGCAGCGGGGCGAGCCCCTACCGCACGGTCGCGGATCTCGCCGGGCCGTCCTCGAAATGCACCTGCCCGAGCCGCAAGTTCCCCTGCAAGCACGGCCTCGGCCTGATGCTGGTCGATGCGAGCGCGCCGATCGCCGAGGGGGAGCCGCCGGACTGGGCCGCCGCCTGGATGAAGGGGCGCGAGAGCCGCGCCGCCGCGGCCGAGACCCGGGCGAAGGAACCCGCCAAGCCGGTCGACGAGCGGGCGCAGGCCAAGCGGCGTCAGGCCCGCGAGGATCGGGTCGCGGCCGCGCTCGACGAACTCGACCTGTGGCTGCGCGACCTGATGCGGCGCGGCCTCGCCGCCGCGCGGGGCGAACCCTACGCCTTCTGGGACCGCATGGCCGGGCGCCTCGTGGACGGGCAGGCGCCGGGCCTCGCCCGCCGGGTGCGCGCCCTGCCGGGGCTGATCGCGGCGGCGCCTCAGGCCGGCGCGCCCCGGCCGGAAGCCGCGCTCGGCCTCGGCCTCGGCCGGCTCGCCCTGTTGCTCCGGGCCGCGCGCCGCCTCGATGCGCTGTCGCCCGAACAGGCGGCGGGCGTGCGCGCGGCGCTCGGCTACCCCGTCAGCGCCGAGGAGATGGCGGCCCGGCCGGACCATGCCGACACCTGGGCGGTGCTGGCCCATGCGGTCGAGGAGGAGGACCGGCTGACGGCCCGTTCCGTCTGGCTCGTCGGCCGCGCCAGCGGCGCCCTGGCTCAGGTCATCGATTACGGAACCGCGGGCGCGCCCCTGCCGCCGGCCCCCGCCGCCGGCCAGGATTTTTCCGGTGCGCTCGCCTTCCAGCCCGGCGACCCACCGCTGCGGGCCGTGTTTCGTGAGGGCCAGGCCGGCCCGGCGGCCGAGGCGGCTTTGCCCGGCGCGGCCAGCGTCGCGGCGGCGCGGGACGCCTTCGCCAACGCGCTGTCGCGCGCGCCCTGGCTCGAGCGCTGGCCGGTGCGGCTCGCGGGCGTGCGGCTCGGGCGCCTCGCCGCCGGCAGCGCGGCGGCCTTCGCGGCGGGCGACGAGACCGGCAGCCTCGCGCTGCGGGCCGAGCCGCGCCTGCCGAGCCTGCTCGCGGTGGCGGCGGGCCGGCCGGTCGATCTGTTCGGCCTCTATGACGGCTATGGCCTGAGTCCCCTCGCCCTGGTTGCGGAGGGCCGCCTCTACGCGATGCCGGCGCAGGATTCGCAGCCCGTCCTGCTGCAGGTGGCCTGATGGACGCGTCCGAACCTGCCCCGGATGGTTGGGAGCCGACGCTCGCCGCCGCGCTGCTCGGCGCCGAGCGCGCCCCACCCGCGGCGCTCTCGGCGCTGACCGCCCACGTCGTCGAGAGCGATCCCGGCGCCGCCCTGCTGGCACGGCTCGCCGCCGAGGGCGCCCACCACCGCGCCGGCCTGGAACTCGGGCCGGAGGCGCTGACGCCGCTGGAGGAGCGCGGCCGCTTCGGCCCGGACTGCCCGCCCGCGGCCGCGACGCGGCTCTACGGCCTCCTCACCGAGGGCACCAGCGCGCGCAGCCGCGTCGAGGAATGGTTCGAACGCGCCGCCGCAACGGGCACGCGCCCGCCCGCTTGGCTGCTCCAGGCCTTGATGCTCCAGCGCGGCACCCTGCCCGCCGCGGCGCAGGCGGTCGTGGGCGCCGAACTCGACTGGCTCGCCCGCGCCTGCGGCGAGGCCCCGGCCGACGGATCGGACGCGGCGGAGGCTTCGGAATGGACGGAAGGCACGGTGGCCGAGCGGCGCGCCGCTTTGGCGGCCTTCCGCGCCCGCGATCCGGAAGGCGCGCGCGCCGCCCTGGAACCGCTCTTCCGCAAGGAGAAGGCCGATGCGCGCGAGGCCCTGGTTCACGCGCTGGCGACCGGCCTGTCGGCGGCCGACGAGCCCTTTCTCGAGGCCTGCCTCGACGACCGCGCGAGCGGCGTGCGGCTCGCCGCGCAGCACCTGCTGCCGGGCCTTCCCGGCTCGCGCTATGCCGAGCGCATGGCGGCCCGCGTTCGGGCCGCGCTGAGCGTCGAGAGCAAGCGCAAGCTGCTCGGCGGCACCACGCACAATCTCGTCGTCACCCTGCCGGAGGAGAGCTCGGACCTCGCCCGCGACGGCATCGAAGCGAACAGCTGGGAGCGGCGTGGCGGCGGTGCCCGCGCCGGCCTGCTGCGGGCGATCCTGGCACGCGCGCCGCTCCACGCCTTCGCCGCGCATCCGCCGCGGCTCTGGATCGAGCTCGCCCTGCGCAGTGAGTGGGCCGACCCGGTCTTCCACGGCCTGTTCTCGGCGGCCAAGCGCACGCTCGACCCGGCCTGGGCGGACGCGATGGCCGACATCACGGCGGACACCTACGAGGGCAAGGTCACCGGCGTCCGCCGCACCAACGAAGTTCTGGGGATGTGGGCGGAGGCGCTGAATCTCCTCCCCGATGCTGAATGGGAGGCCCGGGTCGCGGCTTTGATCCGCGCCCGCAAGATCGAGGTGGTGCTGGCCGTGCTGGGCTCCGGGCCAGAGCACTTTTCCGAGTCCTTCAGCGCCGCTTTGCTCGATTGGCTCGCCTTCGTCACCCGCGGGTCGGACGCCCTGCGGCGCGATCTCGCCAAGCCCTGGGTGATCGCCCGCCTCGGCGACCGGCTCTGGCCGAGCGACGACAGCGCCGCCGCGGCCGCCGTCATCCTGGCGCGGCTGCCGGAGGGGGAGGGCGACCGCCTGCGCACGCAGCTCACGGGATTGACGGGCGTGCTGGAACTGCGCGCCGCGATCCGGCGCGACTTCCGACCGGAAACCACCACAGGGGGAACGGCTCAAGGATGACATCGACCCACTCCGTCAAGACCGCGCAGCTGCGCCAAGCCGCCGAGGATGCCTTCGCCGAGGAGATCGCGGCGCTCCGCGACTCCGACGACCGGCCGCGCCCGCCGAACTGGCAGATGTCGCCGCAGGCGGTCGTCACCTACCTGCTCGGCGGCAAACTCCCGTCGGGCTTCGAGGTCACGCCAAAATATATCGGCGACCGGCGCCTGATGGAGGTCGCGGTGGCGACACTCGCCACCGATCGGGCGCTGCTGCTGCTCGGCGTGCCGGGCACTGCCAAGAGCTGGGTCAGCGAGCATCTGGCGGCGGCGATCTGCGGCACCTCGCGCCTGATCGTGCAGGGCACCGCCGGCACCAGCGAGGAGGCGATCCGCTATGGCTGGAACTACGCGCTGCTGCTGGCCAAGGGCCCGAGCCGCGAGGCGGTGGTGGCCTCGCCGATCATGCGGGCGATGAACGAGGGCCGCATCGCCCGCGTCGAGGAGCTGACCCGCATCCCCTCCGAGACGCAGGACAGCTTCATCACCGTCCTCTCGGAAAAGACCCTGCCGATCCCCGAGCTGAACGAGGAGGTGGCGGCGCAAAAAGGCTTCAACCTCATCGCCACGGCCAACAACCGGGACCGCGGCGTCAACGAATTGTCGAGCGCGCTCAAGCGCCGCTTCAACACCGTGGTGCTGCCGCCGCCCGCCACGATCGAGGCCGAGATCGCCATCGTCGAGACCCGCGTCGCCGCGCTCGGGCGCGCCTTCGAAATTCCGGCCGAGCCGCCGGGCGCCGAGCAGATCCGCCGCGTCGTCACGATCTTTCGCGAGTTGCGCGAGGGGGTGACGGCGGATGGCAAGAGCAAGGTGAAGCAGCCCTCGGGCACGCTCTCGACGGCCGAAGCCATCAGCGTCGTCGGCAGCGGGCTCGCACTCGCCGCGCATTTCGGCGACGGCCGCCTCTCGGCCCACGACCTCGTCTCGGGGATCAGTGGCGCCGTGGTGAAGGACCCGGTGCAGGACGCCATCGTCTGGCGCGAATACCTCGAAACCGTGGTGAAGGAGCGCGACGGCTGGAAGGATTTCTATAAGGCCGCTCGCGCGAGCGCGTGATCCGAGCGATGCCTGACATCCGTCTCTTCGGCATCCGCCACCACGGACCCGGCTCGGCCCGCTCGCTCAAGGCGGCGCTCGACGCGCTCAACCCCGATTGCCTGCTGATCGAGGGGCCGCCGGACGCCGACGTGCTGATCCCGCTGGCCGCTCACGAGGCGATGGCGCCGCCCGTCGCGCTCCTCGTCTACCGGCCGGACCGGCCGCGAACTTGCGCCTTCTTCCCCTTCGCGGCCTTCTCGCCGGAATGGGTGGCGATGCGCTTCGGCGTCACGGCGGGCGCGACCCTGCGCTTCATCGACCTGCCGCACGCGAACCAGCTCGCCGACGGCTTTGGCGCACCGGAAGCTCCGCCCGAGGCCGCGCCGATCGATGCGGAGCCGGTTTCCGAGCCGGCCGAAACCCCATCCGAGGACAGGCCGGCACCGGCCGCGATCCGGCGCGATCCGCTCGGCGAACTCGCGGCACTCGCCGGCTACCCCGACGGCGAGCGCTGGTGGGACGCGCTGGTCGAGAGCCGCGCAGGCGCGGACGGCGACGTGTTCGCCGCGATCCATGAGGCGATGGCGGCCCTGCGCGAGGGCGCCGAGACCGACCCCGACGAAGCGTTCCGCGAGGAGGCGCGTGAGGCGCATATGCGCGGCGCGATCCGGCGGGCGGCCAAGGACGGATTCGAGCGCATCGCCGTGATCTGCGGCGCGTGGCACGTGCCCGCGCTCGCCCGCCACGACGCCAAGGGCCAAGCCACGGCGGATACCGCGACCCTGAAGAACCTGCCCAAGACGAAGGTCGCCGCGGCCTGGGCGCCCTGGTCCTACGAGCGGCTGGCCTTCGCCTCCGGCTACCGCGCCGGGGTGCTCTCGCCGGAATGGTACGACACCCTGTGGCACCACGAGGGACGGGTCGCAGCCCGCTGGCTCGCGAGGGCCGCCACGCTGCTGCGCGAGAACGATCTCGACGCCTCGCCGGCCTCGGTGATCGAGGCGGCCCGGCTCGCCGAGGCGCTGGCGGGTTTTCGCGGCCGGTCCCGGCCCTCCCTCGACGATCTCGATGAAGCCGCCCAGGCCACGCTCTGCTTTGCCGACCCGGCGCCGATGGGGCTGATCCGGCGCAAGCTCGTGATCGGCGAGCGCCTTGGTGCCACCCCGCCGGACAGCCCCGGCACCCCGGTCGAGGCGGATTTCGAGGCGCAGTGCAAGCGCCTGCGCCTGAAACCCGGCGCGGCAGCGGGCGAGATCACCCTCGACCTGCGCAAGGAGACGGATCTGGCCCGCAGCCATTTCCTCAACCGGCTGAGCCTGATCGGCATCCCCTGGGGGGAGCGGCGGGAGTGCGCGCGGGCGCGGTACCTTCAAGGAGGGCTGGTTCCTGGCTTGGCAGCCGGAATGGGTGGTGGAGCTGGTGGCGGCCTCAGCCGAGGGCGGCACCATCGCCGAGGCCGCCGCCGGCCGGGTGCGGGTCCGCGCCCGCGAGGCGACCCGCGTTGCCGAGCTCTCCGGCCTGATCGGCACCCTACTTGACGCCGACCTCGCCGAGGCCACGGCGGAGGTGATCCGCGCGCTCAACGACCGCGCCGCGGTCTCGGCCGACGTGTTCGACCTGATGGACGCGCTGCCCCCGCTCGCCGAACTCGCCCGCTACGGCTCCGTACGCTCCTCCGACACCGAACCCGTGCTCGCCGTGGTGCGGGACCTCGTGCCGCGCGCCGCCGCCGGGCTGGTCGCCGCCTGCCAGAGCCTCGACGACGACGCGGCGGCAGCGGCCAAGGCGCGCATCGTCGCCGTCTCCGGCGCGGTCGGGCTGATCGAAGAGCCGGAGCTGAAGGCGGTCTGGCAAGAGGCCCTGCGGGCGCTGGCCGATCAGGAGCATGTCCACGGCCGCGTCGTCGGCCGCGCCGTGCGTCTGCTGTTCGACGAGCGCGCCATCGCGGCGGCGGAGGCCGGCGAGCGCCTGCGCCTCGCCCTGTCGCGGGCCTCGGGTGCGGGACCGGCCGCCGCCTGGATCGAGGGATTTCTGGAGGATAGCGGCACCGTGCTGATCCACGGGCGCGAATTGCTCGCCGTCGTGGATGAATGGCTCTGCGGCCTCGACGCGGATCTCTTCACCGAGCTGCTGCCGCTGGTGCGCCGCACCTTCGCGACGCTGGCGCCGGCCGAGCGCCGGGCGGTCGGCGAGGCGTTGGCCCGGCCGGGCGGGGCCGCTCCCGGCGAGGCGGAAGGCGCCCGGGGTTTCGATGCGGCGCGCGCGGCCAAGGTGCTGCCGATCCTGCGCCTGCTGCTCGGCACCGAGCCCCCCAGAACCGCGGACGAAACCACCGGAGACGCCGCATGAGCGCGCGCGAAGCGGAACGCCTGCGCCGCTGGCGCCTCGTGCTCGGCGGCGGAGCGGCCGAGGGCACCGGCTGCACCCTGAGCGAGCGCGACCAGCGGCTCGACCGGGCGATGGGCGCCCTCTACGATTCCGATCGCAAGGGCGGTCTCGGCGCCTCCGCGCCCTCCGTGCCGCGCTGGCTCGGCGACATCCGCGACTACTTCCCGGCCTCCGTGGTGCAGGTGATGCAGCGCGACGCCTTCGAGCGGCTCGACCTCAAGCGGATGCTGACCGAGCCGGAGATGCTGGAGGCGGTCCAGCCCGACGTCTCCCTCGTCTCGACCCTGATCTCCATGCGCGGCCTGCTCGGCGGGCGCACCAAGGAGACGGCGCGGCTCGTGGTGCGCAAGGTGGTGGACGCGCTGATGAAGCGGTTGGAAGAGCCCCTGCGCCAAGCCGTGACCGGGGCGATCGACCGCGCCAGCATCAACCGTCGCCCGCGCCACGCCGAGATCGACTGGAAACCGCACCATCCGGGCGAACCTACGCCACTATCAGGCGGAGTACCGCACCATCATCCCCGAGACCCGCCTCGGCCACGGGCGGAAAAGCCGCGGATCGCTGAAAGACGTGATCCTCTGCATCGACCAATCCGGCTCGATGGCCAATTCCGTGGTCTATTCCAGCATCTTCGGGGCGGTGATGGCCTCGCTGCCGGCCGTCTCGACCCGGCTCGTGGTGTTCGACACCGAGGTGGTCGATCTCTCCGACGCGATGGACGATCCGGTCGAGGTGCTGTTCTCGGTCCAGCTCGGCGGCGGCACCGACATCAACCGGGCGGTGGGCTACTGCGCCTCGCGCATCACCCGGCCCGAGGACACGGTGCTGGTCCTGATCTCCGATCTCTACGAGGGCGGGGTCGAGGCCGGCCTGCTCGCCCAGGCGCAGCGCCTCGTTGCTGCCGGCGTGCAGGTGGTGGCGTTGCTCGCCCTCTCCGACGAGGGCGCGCCGGCCTATGACCGCGGGCTGGCCGCACGCCTCGCCGCACTCGGCGTGCCCGCCTTCGCCTGCACGCCGGATCTCTTCCCCGACATGATGGCGGCGGCGATCCGCAAGCAGGATCTCAACGCCTGGGCCGCCGGCGCCGGCATCGCCGCGGTCCCGGCCGCCCATGACGGCTGAGCGGCCGCCCTCCCCGAAAGCCTAAGTCCGGGAGTCTCGTCCGGCCGCTGCTGTGGGTCCTCGCCCTGCTGGGGAGCGTCCGCCGAGTGGAGCGCTCGGCGGCGCGCTGAGGGCTTGCGCACGGGTTCGTCACGGGGGCGGTCGGCGACCTGGGGTTGGCCTGACAATCGGCTGCGAGTGTTCAAGGTTTCAGGGCATGGCAGCCATGTAATCGGCGGGTTGTCGCTCGCCCGAACGTGTTGTAGCGGACCACTCGGGCCAATAAATTTTTGAGCGGCGCGAAAAATAAAATGAATAATGACGATAAACTGCACATCCGTTCCGCCAATGTGCAATATAGTCTGATGCCGATGAACCGGCGTCACGTTCTCGGCGGCGCGCTGGCGGGTCTGGCGGCGACGGCTCTGCCGGGTTCGCCCCTGCTCGCGGCGGACGAGCCCCGCAAGGTCGATGTCCTGCTGATCGGCGGCGGCATCATGAGCGCGACGCTCGGTGTCTGGCTGCGCGAACTCGAGCCCGACTGGTCGCTGGAGATGGTCGAGCGGCTCGACGGCGTGGCCCTGGAAAGCTCCAACGGCTGGAACAATGCCGGCACCGGCCACTCGGCCCTGGCCGAGCTGAACTACACCCCGGAGGATTCCAAGGGGAACGTCCAGATCAACAAGGCCGTCGAGATCAACGAGGCCTTCCAGGTCACGCGCCAGTTCATGGCGTGGCAGGTCCAGAAGGGCGTGCTGAAGAACCCGCGCTCCTTCATCAACTCCACGCCCCACATGAGCTTCGTCTGGGGTGACGACAACATCACCTTCCTGCGCAAGCGCTACGAGGCGCTGAAGGCGAGCCCGCTCTTTGCCGGGATGGAGTTCTCGACCGACCCCGAGCAGGTCAAGAAGTGGGTCCCCCTGATGATGGAGGGCCGCGACCCGAAGCAGAAGGTCGCCGCCACCTGGTCGCCGCTCGGCACCGATTGCGAGTGGGGCGAGGTCACTCGCCAGTACATCGCCTCGCTGAAAAGCGGTCCGAAGTTCGACCTGCGCCTCTCGACCGAGGTCGAGAGCTTCGAGCGCAACAAGGACGGGACCTGGCGCGTCACCTCGAAGAACCTGAAGGACGGCAGCCGCCACACGGTCGATGCCCGGTTCGCGTTCATCGGCGCGGGCGGCGGCGCGCTGCACCTGCTGCAGGCCACCGGCATTCCCGAGGCCGACGAGTATGGCGGCTTCCCCGTCGGCGGCTCGTTCCTCGTCACCGATAACCAGGACGTGGCCCTGCGCCACCTCGCCAAGGCCTACGGCAAGGCCTCGGTCGGCTCGCCGCCGATGTCCGTGCCGCACCTCGACACGCGGGTGCTCGACGGCAAGCGCGTGATCCTGTTCGGACCGTTCGCGACCTTCTCGACCAAGTTCCTGAAGGAAGGCTCGTATTTCGACCTGCTGACCTCGACCACCACCAGCAATGTCTGGCCGATGGTCCGCGTCGGCGTCGAGCAGTACCCGCTGATCGAGTATCTCGCCGGCCAGGTGATGCTGTCCGACGAGGACCGCTACCAGGCCCTGCGCGAGTACTTCCCCGATGCGAAGAAGGACGAGTGGCGCCTCGTCCAGGCCGGGCAGCGCGTGCAGATCATCAAGCGCGACCCGGAGAAGGGCGGCGTGCTCAAGCTCGGCACCGAAGTCGTGAGCGCCAAGGACGGCAGCATCGCCGCCCTGCTCGGCGCCTCGCCGGGCGCTTCCACCGCCGTGCCGATCATGCTGACCGTGCTGGAGAAGGTGTTCGCGCAGAAGGTCGCCAGCCCCGAATGGCAGGCGAAGATCCGCCAGATCGTCCCGAGCTACGGCACGAAGCTGAACGGCGATCCGCAGCGGGTGCAACAGGCGCTGGCCTATACCAGCGAGCACCTGCAGCTCACCCCGCCGCCGCAGATCGGCACCCCGGCCCAGCCGACGCCCGCATCCGAGATGGGGACCGTCAAGTCGGTCCCCGACATGGCGCCGTAACTTGGCACCGTAACCTGGCGCCGTAAGGTGATCGGGGCCGGAGCGGACCGTCAGGCCTCCGCTTCGGCCCCGTCCTCGATGTAGAGTTCTTCCAGCAGCACCTTGATCACGGCCACGAGCGGCAGCGCGAGCGCCACGCCCCACAGGCCGAACAGCACGCCGAGCAGGAGCTGGCCGGCGAAGATCGTCGCCGCCGGCAGGTCGAGGGCGCGGCGCTGGATGAACGGGGTGAGCCCGTAGCTCTCCGCCGCCTGCACCGCGAGGTAGACGCCGAGCGCCCCGAGCAATCCGTTCAGCCCCGAAGCGAGGCTGCTCAGCACGATCACCAGACCCGCGATCAACGGCCCGATGGTCGGCACGAAGGCGAGCAGGCCCGCCTGGAGCCCGAGGATCAGCGCACCGCCGATTCCGAGGAAGCTCAAGCCCGCCCAGGTCAGCACGAAGATCGCGGCCATGGTCACGAGCTGCCCGAACAGCCAGTGCCGCAGGGTCTCGCCCGATCCGTCGAGGACGCGCGCGCCCTTCTCGCGGTGGCGCGGAGGCACGAGCCGCAGGGCGCCGTCGCGGTAGCTCCCCGGGTCGGCGGCGATGGCAACACCGAGGAAGACGATCACGAGGACGTTGCCGAGCGCGTTGAACAGCGCGATCACCACGGTCGCCGCCGGACCGAGCACGCTGCCGGCATCCGACAGCAGCGAGCCGGGGCTCTTGAGGGCGCCCGAGGCGAGGCCGGCGAGGCCGCCTTCCTTCTCGTTCTTGTCCTTGCCCGCGTCCTTGCCCGTATCCTGGCCCTTGCCTTCTCCGGCCTCCGCCGGTGCCCCCTGCGACAGGTCGATCTCGACGCCCGCGCTCCTTCAGCCAGTCGCGCACGGTCTCCGATTGCTGGCGCACCGTCGTGCCGAGATCGCGTGCCTGGCTCGCCACGGTGGCGCCGCCGAAGGCCGTGAGCCCGAGCGCGAGGGCGGCGAGCACGAGGCTGGCGATCGCGAGGCGCCACCCGCGCCCGATCGGCAGCACATATCCGAGGCCCCGGGTCACCCCATCGAGGAAGACCGCAAACAGGATGCCGGAAAAGATCAGCAGCAGCGTCGCCGCCGCGGTCCAGGCGAGCCAGAGGGCGGCGGCGAAGGCCACGACCGCGATGCCCGCGGCCGCGAGGCGCCACGCGCCCGGCGGGTTGGCCGGCGGGCTGAAAGGGGGAGCCGTCATGGTTCGGGGGATCCGTTCGCAGTTCATGCGGGGCTAAAAAAGACCCCGGGACAATCGGTGATGTGTCAGGCCCGAAATTCAGGTCCGAAATTCAGGCCCGGGATTCAGACCCAGGCTTGGGCAGCGGCGGCGTCGGCCTCCGTTGCCGCGACCCAGCCGCCGGTGGTGCCGTCGGCGAGGTGCTCGCGCTTCCAGAACGGGGCGCGGGTCTTGAGGTAATCCATCAGGAAGTCGGCCGCGGCGAAGGCAGCCTTGCGGTGCGGCGAGGCGGTGACGACGAGGACGATGCCCTCGCCCGGCCGCACCAGCCCGTGGCGGTGGATCACCCGCAGGGCCTGGACCGGCCAGCGGGCGCGCGCCTCCTCCACCACGCGGGCGATCTCGGCCTCGGCCATGCCGGGATAATGCTCCAGCTCCAGCGCGGCGAGCCGGCCCGCCTCGTCGCGGCAGAGGCCGGAGAAGGTCACCACCGCCCCGGCCCGGCCGGCCAGTTCCGCCTCGATCCGGGCGATCTCGGCGGCGGTGTCGAAGGGCTCGGACTGGATGCTGACCGTCATGACCCACACATGACCCATATTGAGGGAACGCGTACGCGGCGCCGACAGACCGGCCCCGGCGTTTCGCGCCGGCCCGTGACCCCCTTTGCCCGTGAGCCTATATGGCTCAACAATAGGACCGCGCCACCGGCGCCGTTTCGACGAACAGCGAGCCGCGACGTGACGCCCGACCTGATCCTGCCCTACGACGGCATCCTGCCCGTCTTCGCCAGCCGCCCCGTCTGGTGCGGGCGCGCCAGCACCGTGATCGGCGCCGCCACCCTCGGGGCCCAGGCCTGGCTCGGCGACGACAGCGTGATCCGCAGCGACGGCCAGCCGATCACCGCGGGCGACCGCTTCTGGCTCGGTGCCCGCTCCACCGTCCACATCGCCACCGAATCGCTGCCGACCCATATCGGCGACCGGGTCACGGTCGGCCGCAACGCGGTGGTGCATGCCTGCACCGTGGGCTCGGACGTGGTGATCGAGGACGACGCGATCATCCTCGACGGGGCGATCGTCGGCAACAACGTGCTGATCGAAGCGGGCGCCACCATCTTCCCGCGCTCGAAGCTCGAGAGCGGCTTCGCCTATGGCGGCAACCCGGCCAAGCGCCTGCGCCCGGTGACGCCGGAGGAACTGGCCGAGCGGGCCGAGCGCCTGCGGGAGGCGTCCGGCGAGGCGGCGAGCCCGGCCGCGCATCCTGAGCCGCCCGAGACCGAAGAGAGCGTGTTCGTGGCCCGCACCGCCCGGCTCTCCGGCCGCATCGCGCTGGGCGCCGGATCGACGGTGCTGTTCTCCTGCGAACTCGCCGCGGAGGTCGGGCCGATCGTGGTCGGCGCCGACACCAACATCCAGGACAACACGGTGATCCGCAGCCGCGGCGAGGGCGTGGTGATCGGGCGCGACACCACGATCGGCCACAACGTGCGGATGGCCGATTGCCGGATCGGCGCCCGCAGCCTCATCGGCATCGGCTCGGTGCTGGCGCCGGGCACGGTGGTGGCCGACGACGTGATGCTGGCCGGCGGCGCGACCACCGATCCGGGCCAGTTGCTGGAGGGCGGCCATCTCTGGGGCGGGCGCCCGGCCCGCATCCTCGGCACCCTCGACGCGGCGAAGCGCGCGATGATGAGCCACATCGTCGAGGGCTATTGCCGGCACGGGCGCGAGTACCGGCTGCTGCAGGAGCAGGAGGGGTAAGGCCATCCGCGCCCTCTCCAACGCGCCGTCCCCGGAGTCGATAAAGTTATGATGAGCCGTCTCTCGATGCTGACGCTCGGCGGCCGGAAACGGTTCGACGATCTCAGCGAGCAGGAGATCCTGGCCCTCGCGATCGGGTCCGAGGAGGAGGACGGCCAGATCTACCGCGCCTATGCGGGACGCCTGCGCGGCGACTATCCCCATTCGGCCGCCCTGTTCGACGCGATGGCGGAGGCCGAGGACGAGCACCGGCGCCGCCTGATCGCGCGCTACAAAGAGCGCTTCGGCGATTTCATCATCCCGATCCGGCGCGAGCACATCGCCGGCTATTACAGCCGCAAGCCGGTCTGGCTGATGCGCAATCTCGGGCTCGACCGGGTCCGCGAGGAGGCCGCCGCGATGGAGCGGCAGGCGCGCGATTTCTACCTCGCCGCCGCCCGGCGCTCGACCGACGCCGACACGCGCCGCCTGCTCGGCGACCTCGCCGCGGCGGAAAGCGCGCACGAACGGACGGCCGAAGCGCTGGCGGACGAGCATCTCGGCGGCTCCGTCCGCGACGAGGAGGACGCGGCCGCGCATCGCCAGTTTATCCTGACCTGGGTCCAGCCGGGGCTTGCCGGCCTCATGGACGGGTCGGTCTCGACGCTCGCGCCGATCTTCGCCACGGCGTTTGCCACGCAGAACCCGTGGACGACCTTCCTCGTCGGCCTCTCGGCCTCGATCGGCGCGGGCATCTCGATGGGCTTCACCGAGGCCGCGCACGACGACGGCAAGATCTCCGGGCGCGGCTCACCGCTGAAGCGCGGCCTCGCCTCCGGCGTGATGACCGCGCTCGGCGGCCTCGGCCACGCGCTGCCCTACGTGATCCCGAACTTCTGGCTGGCGACGAGCATCGCCTTCGCCGTGGTCTTCTTCGAACTCTGGGCCATCGTCTGGATCCAGAACCGCTACATGGAGACGCCCTTCCTGCGCGCCGCCTTCCAGATCGTGCTCGGCGGCTCCCTCGTGCTCGCGACGGGCATCCTCATCGGCGGCGCCTGACGGGCCCGTGGACGAGCGCGCCTACCCGCAGGCGATCTGATCGCAGCGCCGCATTGCCCCGATCATCTTCGCCAGCGACTTCACGCCGGGATGGCCGAGCACGCCAGTGTTGCCGAGGACGTAGGAGGGGGTCGCGGTGAGGCCGAGATTGGCCGCGACGGTCATGTGGGCGCGCATCGCCTCGCGCACCTCGTCGCTGTCGGCGATCTGTTCGAGTTCGGCCCGCGTCACCCCGGCCTTGGCACCGATCTCGAGCGCCTTGAGCCCGTCGATCTGGCCCTTGGTGGCGAGAAGCTGGCCGTAGAAAGCGAAGGCCGCCGCCGAGCCGAGCTTGCGCTGGACGGCGAGCGAGACCTTGGCGGCCTGGGCCGACATCGGTGAGAGGATCGGGTTGTGGACGAGGCCGATCCGCAGGGCCGGATCGCTGGCGGCGAGCGCAGTGACGTCGGCGGCGGCCTTGCGGCACCAGGGGCAGTTGTAATCGAAGAACTCGTAGAGGGTCACCTCGGCCTCGCGCGGCCCGACATAGGTGACGCCGCGCAATTCCTGGATCTGCCCGGTGATTTCGCCGGGCAGCCGCATGTTGGCCACCGGCCGGCCCTCGTCGTTCTCGACCTTGAAGGTCTGGCCATAGCTCTGCGCGGCGGCAGGGCCGGCGATCGCGAGGCCGAGCGAGGCGGCGAGGAAGCGGCGGCGGTCGAGGCTCATAGGCGGATCCCTGATCGGGCGCGGTCTGAGCGGACCGCGCATGACGCGCTATATCCGCCGAGCATGGTTTATTTTTGCACCGCTCGGGCCGGCAATCCGACCGCCGAGCGACCGGCCGGTTTCGGCATGAAGGGGATGCGGTCGTTTCAGGCGAGGACTTGCAAGCCGTGTTTTTGGACCACCGCCAGGAGCTTCAGCGCCATGCCGCTGGGACGTTTGGCACCGGTCTCCCACTTCTCGATCGTGCTCTCGCTGGTGTTGAGATAGCGAGCGAATACCGGCTGGCTGACGTTGTTGGCCTCGCGGAGCCTCTTGATCTGGGCCGGCTCGATCATGTCCGGCACCATCAGGTGGCGCGCATCGAAGTCGCGCATGGTGGCTTTGTCCAGCGCCCCGACCTTATGCAACATGGCTGCCGAGGCGTGAATCGCCTCGGAAATGTCGCTCCTGTACTTACGCTTTGTCGCCATCGCAGATTTCCAGAAGGTCCTTGTCTGATACGAGTTTGTCGATCTGCTCTTTAGCTAGAGAAGCGTAACCCTTTGCGAGCAGCTTGAAGTCCCTCAGCTCATCGTCATCGATGTTATCGCGATCCTTCTTGGCGAAGAGGTATTCGTAGATCCAGTATCGTCCGCCTTTCGCTAAGATCATGCTCCGGTGCATGTTCTTGTTCAGGCGCTTCTTGAAGACCCCGCCGCCGAGATCATCCGCTTGGCCGGCCATGACCTCTCGGAGAGCCTCACAAAGCTCGGAATCTCTTATGCGCGCTTTGCGGGCCGACCGAGCAAAGACGGCGGTCTTGAAAGCTCGCGAGACATTCTCATCGGCGTCAGCATTCAGGCGGTCGTCGACCATGCACCAAGATAGCACTGAGTGCTATCTTTTTAAAGGGCACCCTCGAAGGACCTTTCAGGGATCTGGATAACCCTTCGAGGCCGATGCTCCGCGCCGGCACCTCAGGATGAGAGATCAGATGGGATCACGTCCCCCAACCCAACCCTCACGCCGCCTCCGCCGTCGCGGCCCGCTCGCGTGCGAGCTTCGTCACGCTGACCTGATCGACCTTGCCGGTGCCGAGCATTGGTAGTCCTTCGACGACGACCACCTCGGCGGGGACCGCGACGTCGGCCGCGCCCCGGCTCTTGGCGTGGGTCTGGTAGGCGGCCCGCGTCGCGCCCTTGGCTTGCGTGAACAGGATCAGGCGCTCGCCCTTGCGGGCATCGGGCACGGCGGCCACCGCGCTCGGGGCGTCGGGCCAGAGTTCGGCGGCCAAGGCCTCGACGCTGGCCAGCGACACCATCTCGCCCGCGATCTTGGCAAAGCGCTTGGCCCGGCCCTTGATCGTCACGAAGCCGTCGGCATCAAAAGCGACGATGTCGCCGGTGTCGTACCAGCCGTCGGCGGGCGGCTCGAGCACGCCGGGGTTTTCCGCCCGCAGGTAGCCGAGCATGATGTTGGGGCCGCGCACCATGAGGCGTCCGCCCTCCTCGATGCCGGGCACGGGCTCGAGCCGCGATTCGATGCCCGGCAGCAGCCGGCCGACCGTGCCGAAGCGGTTGAACATCGGCGTGTTGAGCGCGAGCACCGGCCCGCATTCGGTCACGCCGTAGCCTTCCAGGATGCGCAGGCCGAATTTTTCCGCCCAGGTCTTGCGGGTCGCCTGCTTCACCGGCTCGGCGCCGGCCACGACGTAGCGCAGGGAGCGCAGGTCGTAGGAATGCGCCATCTTCGCGTAGCCGGTGAGGAAGGTGTCGGTGCCGAACAGGACCGTGGCGTTGGTGCCGTAGATGAGTTCGGGCACGATCCGGTAGTGCAGCGGCGAGGGGTAGAGGTAGACCGGCACACCCGAGATCAGCGGCAGCACGAGCCCCGCCGTCAGCCCGAAGGCGTGGAACACCGGCAGCACGTTGAACACCTTGTCGCGCGGCCCGAAATCGATGCGGGCAGCGACCTGCGCGGTGTTGGCGAGCATCGCCCGGTTGGCGAGCATCACACCCTTCGGCGTGCCCTCGCTGCCTGAGGTGAACAGGATCGCTGCCGGATCGCTGCCATGCCGCGCGACGAGAGGACGGCGGGGCTCCAAGAATCCGCGGATCTTGTCGCCCGTGGTGACGCCCGCCCGCACGTCCTCGAGATAGATCAGGCGCAAGGTTCCCTGGATGCCCTCGATCAGGGCGCCGAGGCGCCCCTTCTCGATGAAGGCGCGCGAGGTGAGGAGGGTGTCGACCTGCGCCGCCCGGCAAGCCGAGAGCACCGCGGCGGGGCCGGCGGAGAAGTTGATCATCGCCGGCACGCGGCCGGCACTGGCCAGCGCGAAGAACGTCACCGCCGCGCCGTTGGCGTTGGGCAGCATCAGCCCGACCGGCTTTTTCGCGTCGGGCAGCAGCGCCTGAAGCTTCCGGCCCAGGATGTTGGCGCCCATCACGAGGCGGGCATAGCTCATCGTGCCCGAGACCGGGTCTTCGAGCGCCGTGCGCCGCCAGCCGTGAAGCTGGCCCGCCTCGATGAGCGCGGCGAAGACGCCGCGGTCGATGTCGGCGGTCTCGAAGACGAGGTCCGACATGATGTCGTAGAGCGCCGCGCCCGCAGCACGACGGCGGTTCTTGCCCTTGAGTTCGGGATCGACGTGGAGGCGGACCGGCGGCATGATCGTCACCGTCACCTTCGGCCACCACGCCCGGCGGACCTGATCGCGCTTCAGGCGCGAGAAGATGGTGCGCTCCGGCCCGTCGATCTTCACCGGCACGACCATGGCGCCGGACTTGTCGGCGATGAGGCCCGCGCCGTCATAGACCTTCATCAGGCTGCCCGTGACGGTGAGCCGGCCCTCGGGGAAGATGATCAGCGTCTCGCCGCTTTTGACCGCGTTGATCAGCGTGCGGGTGGCCAGCGGCCGCGTCGGGTCGAGCGGCATCGCCTTCGTCACCTTGAGGAACGGCTTCACCCACCAGCGCTGGGCAATGCCGTGGTCGATGGCGAAGACCGGTTCCTTGTCGAGCAGCGAGAGCGCCAGCGGCGCGTCGAGGAAGGAGACGTGGTTGAGGGCGACGATGGCGTTCGGGCCCGCCTTCTCGACGTTCTCCAGGCCCTTCACCTCCAGGCGGTAGAAGGCGCGGAACAGGATCGAGAGGGCGTCGCGCAGGGGGTTCGTCGGCAGGGTCACGAGGATCACCGCGCCGGCGATCAGGTTGAGCACGGCCACGAGGCCGAGAAGCTGCGCCGTGGAGAGGCCGAGACCCTGAAGCACCGCGAGCGCCAGGGTGCCGGCGACCATGAAGGCGGCCGTCAGCACGTTGACCGCGCCGATGACGCGGGCGCGCTTGGCCTTCTCGGTCCAGGCCTGCACCGCGGCAAACGAGGGCACGACGTAGAGCCCGCCGGCGACGGCGAGACCGAAGAAGTCGATGGCGATGCGCAGGCCCGAGCCGCCGGAGATGAAGTCCCAGGCGCCGACCGGCTCTCCGATGGCGGGGCTCACCTGCGAGACCGTCCAGGCGAGGTCGAGCCCGAACAGGCCCATCAGCACCGCGCCGACCGGCGTCGGCAGCAGCACGATGCGCCCGCTCGCGAGCCACGAGGCGAGGCCTGAGCCGACCGCGATGCCGACGGAGAAGATCGCGAGCAGGGTGGTGGCGACGATCTCGGTGCCGTTGAGGGTCTGGCGCACCAGCACGGGCATCAGCGAGAGGATGACCACGCCGACGAGCCAGAACCAGCTGACGATCACCGAGCCGCGCCACAGCCGCGTGTCGGACCACAGGTCGCGCAGGAGTTCGGCGGTGGAGCGGGCGACGTTGCGGTCGACATGCAGGTCGGGCGCGCCCTCGCCGGTGGCCGGGATCATCCGCGCGGCGAGCCAGCACAGGACCGCCATGCCCATCAGCCCGGCGCCGAGCCCGAGCGCGTGGCCGCCCATCGCCATGGCCAGACCCGCGGTGATGGTGCCGAGCAGGATGGCGAGGAAGGTCGCGGCCTCGACGAGCGCGTTGCCGGCGGTCAGCTCCTCGCGCTTCAGGTGGTCGGGCAGGATGCCGTACTTGATCGGCCCGAACAGCGCCGCGATGATCCCGAACAGGCCGAGGGCCGCGAACAGCAGCGGCACCGAGTGCAGCCAGAAGCCGAGCACCGAGAGCAGGGCCGCGAAAATCTCCGCGAATTTCAGCCGCTTGGCCAGCACCGCCTTGTCGTAGCGGTCGGCCATCTGCCCGCCGAGGCCCGACAGGATGAAGAACGGGCCGATGAACACGGCGCTGGCCAGCGTCACCAGCACCCCGCCCGAACTCTCGCCCCGCGCACTCACCTGAAACAGGATCAGCAGAGCGAGCGCGTTCTTGAGGAAATTGTCGTTGAAGGCTGAAAAGAATTGGCACCAGAACAGCGGCGCGAAGCGTCGCGTCGTCATCAGTGTGCGGAACATCGTGGTCTCTCCCGGCTCCGGGCATGACTGCCTGCCGACGGCGTAGGCGTCAAATCCGTTTTTTGCACGGTGTTCAAAATGAACGCGGTCCGAGCCGGCTGCAAGCTTGATATTGCACGGCGTGCAATCTACCCCAGATGCCGCGTGCGAACCGGCACGGGAACGGGCGGCGCGCAGGCACGGAGACCGATTTGGCAAAAGAGGCGGCAAGAGACTCGGCACCCAAGGCACGAGGCAGCGGACCGCGGGGCGAGCACGACCGCGAGGGCTTCATCGCGCTGGTTGCGGGCGCGGCGGAGAGCCTCGTGCGCAACGAAGGCTATCGTGCGCTCGGCATGCGGCGGCTGGCGGCGGCCATCGGCTACGCGCCGAACTCGATCTACAACGCGGTGGGCGACCTCGATCAGGTGGTCCTTCGGGTCAACGCCCGCACCCTGGCCCGGCTGCATACGGCGCTGAGCGCCGTGATCGATCCGGAGCGGGCGGCGCGGGACAACGCCCTGGTCCTGGCCGACGCCTATCTCGTCTTCGTCGCCGCCGACCCGCGGGTCTGGAGCCTGCTGTTCGAGCATCTCGTCGCGCCGGACCAGCCGTTTCCGGACTGGTACGCCGCGGCCCTGGCCGAGCCGGTCATGCTCGTCGATACGGTGCTGGCGCCGCTGATCGTCCCCGCCGACGAGCGCCGCCGGGCGGTGGCCGCCCTCTGGGCCGCCCTGCACGGGCTCGCCATCGCTCTCGACCTCGCGCAAGCTCGCCGTGCTCACCCCCGACCCGCCGCAGGATCTCGCCCGGCTGCTGGTGGGGCGGTTTCTGGGGTGATTTTTTGCGACCCTTTCCGCCCGGCGGGAAGGGTGGTGCGCGAGCGGAACCGGCCGGCGGTCTTCAGTGAGACGCGAAGACGGGTATAGAGCCCGCAACACCGCCCGACCGGATCCTTCGATGACTCACCCTTCCGTCCCGACGCTGCGCCACTTCGCGGAGGTCGCCGAGCGCTACGACCTGATCCTGTGCGATGTCTGGGGCGTGCTGCATGACGGGACGCGGGGCCATGTCGCGGCCGGCGAGGCGCTGATCCGCTTCCGCGGACTCCCCGGACCCCGGCCGCGTCGCGTCATTCTCGTCTCGAACGCCCCTCGCCCCTGGCAAGGCGTCCAAAAGATCCTCGACGGCTACGGCGTGCCGCGGGAGGCCTACGACGCGATCCTCACCTCCGGCGATCTGACCCGGCGGCTGATCGCCGAGCATCCGGGCGAGCGGGTGTACCATTTGGGGCCGGAGCGCGACGCGCCGGTCTTCGATCGCCTCGACCTCACCCTGGTGCCGGCGGCAGAGGCGCAGCGCATCGTCTGCACCGGTCTGTTCGATGATGATACCGAGACGGCGGAGGATTACCGCGAGGCGCTGGCTGAGTTCCGCCAGCGCAAGGTGCCGATGATCTGCGCCAACCCCGATCTCGTGGTCGAACGCGACAAGAAACTGATCCCCTGCGCCGGCCTGATCGCCCAGGCTTACGAAGCCATCGGCGGCGCGGTCGTCTATGCGGGCAAACCCTATCGGCCGGTCTACGAGACGGCGCTGGCCATGGCCGGGGAACTTGACGGCCTGCCGCCGCCGGACACGCGCCGCACGGTGGCGGTGGGCGATGCGATCCGCACCGACATCGCCGGTGCGGCCGGCTACGGCATCCCCTCGGTCCTCGTCGCCCGTGGCATCCATGCGGAGGAACTCGGCGTCACGGCCGAGCATCACAGCCTCGGCGACATCGCCGATTGGCTGTCGCGCCAGGAGGTGAAGCCCGACGCGGTGATCGAGCGGCTGGTCTGGTAATCGCGGAGGTCAGCGGAAAGCCGGCCCCCCTTCCTGCCCATTCTATGGCTCTTACGCAGTCCGATCCGCGCGGAAATACCCCGGCGCGGTCGCCAACCGGTGACGCGATTGCTATGGGGGCCGAAATCAAGCTGGATCCGAGACGATGACGAGACCGGAGGCAGGCGGCCCGAGCGGCGCGGAGGCGTTGCGCCATGTGCGGCTGTCGGCGCATTTTTCCGCCTGCGGATACGTGCCCGCATCGCCCCCCGTGCTGCAGCCGGTGGAGCCGTTCCTCGAATTGTCGGGCGAGGACATCCGGCGGCGCATCTTCGTGACGCAGGACGCGAACGGGGCCGAACTGTGCCTGCGGCCGGAATTCACCATTCCCGTCTGCCGCCTGCATCAGGCGACCCGGCCCGGCGAGAGCGCCGATTACAGCTATCTCGGCCCCGTCTTCCGCCTCGTGGCGGGTGAGCCCGACGAGTTCGTCCAGGGCGGCATCGAGTCGATCGGGCGCACCGACACCCCGGCGGCGGATGCCGAGGTGCTGGGGCTCGCCCTCGAGGGACTCGCCCTGCTCGGGCGCTCCGATGTCACCGTGCGGCTCGGCGATATGGGCCTGACCCACGCCTTCCTCGACGCCCTCCACGTGCCGCCAGTGGCCAAGCGCCGGACCCTGCGGGCCATCGCCGCCGGGCGCTCCCTCGACGAGGTCGCCAACAGCGTGCAGGCCGAGGATCGCCATGCCGGCCTGCTCGCCGCGATCCAGGGCCAGGATGCGGGTGCCGTGCGCGCCTTCGTGGAGGACGTGCTGTCCATCGCCGGCATCTCGCAGGTGGGCGGGCGCAGCGCCGGCGCCATCGCCGAGCGCTTCCTCGCCAAGGCCTCGGCGCAGGCGCATGGGGGCGCCGGCCTCAACGCGACGAACCGCGAAGTAATCGAGCGCTACTGCGCCATCTCCGGCGATCCCGATGCGGCCGTGGCCGCGGTGCGGGCGCTGGCGCGCGAGGCGGGTCTGACCCATGACGGGCTGGAGGCGGCGCTCGCCCTGTTCGAGGAGCGCACCGGCTTCATGGCGGCGCGGGGTCTGCCGGTCGAGCGCTTCCGGTTCAACGGCGGGTTCGCGCGCAACCTCGACTATTACACCGGCTTCATCTTCGAGGTGACGGGTCCCCAGGGTGGCCCGACCCTGGTCGGCGGCGGGCGCTATGACGGGCTCCTGCAGCAGCTCGGCAGCCCGGTGCCGCTGCCGGCGGTGGGCTGCGCGTTCTGGCTGTCGCGCTGCGCCCAAGCCGATACGAGCGGAAGCGAAGGAGTTGTCGCGTGACCGATTCGCCCCTCGTTCTCGCCGTCCCCTCGAAGGGCCGGCTTCAGGAGAATGCCAGCGCCTTCTTCTCACGCGCCGGGCTCAAGCTCGTGCAGAAGGCGGGGGCGCGTGAGTATCGCGGCACGCTGGCGGGGCTCCCCGGTGTCGAGGTGCGCTACCTCTCAGCCTCCGAGATCGCCGGCCAGCTCGCGAGCGGCGCCGCCCATCTCGGCGTGACCGGCGAGGATCTGATCCGCGAGATGCTGCCCGATCCGGGCGCGAGCGTCGAACTCTTGACGCCGCTCGGCTTCGGCCATGCCAGCGTGGTCGTGGCGGTGCCCCAGGCGTGGATCGACGTGCGCGCCATGAGCGATCTCGACGAGGTCGCCAGCGAAATGCGCCTGCGCCAGGGCCGGCGGATGCGCATCGCCACCAAATACGTGAACCTGACGCGCCGCTTCTTCGCCGAGGCCGGCATCGCAGATTACCGCATCGTCGAGAGCTTAGGCGCCACCGAGGGCGCCCCGGCGGCGGGCTCGGCGGAGATCATCGTCGACATCACCACCACCGGCACCACGCTCGCGGCCAACGCGCTGAAGATCCTCGATGACGGGGTGATGCTGCGCTCGGAGGCCAACCTCGTCGCGTCGCTGAAAGCCCCCTGGGGCGAGACGGCGCGGGCCGCCTTGCGCACCGTGCTCGGCCGCATCGCGGCGGAGGAGCGCGCCCGCACCAGCCGCGAGGTGCGCGCGGGGCTGCCCGAATCCGGCGAGATCGATCTGGCCACGATCGCCGGCCTGCACGAGGCCGAGCTGCCCTACGGCGCCCCGCGCGGCGCCGACGGCGAGATCGTGATGCGCTGCCCCGTGGATGCGGTGTTCGATCTCTCCGACGCCCTGGTGCAGGCCGGGGCGCAGTCCGTCACTGTGCGGCGGATCGATTACGCCTTCGCGGCGGAGAACCCGCTGGCGGAGCGTCTGCTGGCGCGGCTGTGAGATAGGCGTCCCCCATCCGCGGCCTCATCCTGAGATGCGGAGCGAAGCGGAGCCTCGAAGGATCCTCCAGATCCCGCGCGATCCCTGGAGGATCCTTCGAGGGCGCTTGCGCGCCACCTCAGGATGAGGGGTTTGGTGGGAAAGCGCCCTACTGCCCGCCCTGTTTGGCGAACTCCGACAGCACGCCCCGCAGCACCTTGAGCCGGCCCTCATAGGCCGCGGTGAGGCAGGCCACATCGGCGCCGCAGGCGCGGCGGTCCTTGAGCCAGGCCTCCTGATCGTCCTGCATCTTGGTGCGGTTGCCCATCGGCAGCAGGTCTTTGAGGATGTCGAAGCGCACCGCCATCTCGACGTCGAGGTCGTTGAGGGGGCGGGTGTCGCAGATCGTCTTCTCGTCCGGCGTCTCGGCCTTGGCGCAGGCGAAGCTCGCCGCCGCCGCGGGGGAGGCTGCCGCGAGGCTCAGGGCGAGGGCGAGAAACAGCGTACGCATCGGACAGGCTCCCGCGTGAGCAACGGCCACGCTTTGCCTTTCCAACGGCTCGTGCGCGCCCCGGTGCCCGGAGCCGGGCAAAAAATCAGCTCCAGGGCTTCACGATCGCGAGGATGACGATGACGATCATCAGCAGCGTCGGCACCTCGTTGATGACCCGGTAGAAGCGCTGGCTGCGCGTGTTGCGGTCGGCGGCGAAGTCCTTGACCGTGCGGGAGAGGAAGCCGTGCACGCCGCTCATCGCCAGCACCAGGGCGAACTTCGCCTGGAGCCAGGGCGCCGCGTAGTAGCCGCTCTGCCACGCGAGCCAGAGGCCGAGGATCCAGGTGACGATCATGGCCGGGGTCATGATCGCCTTGAGCAGGCGCCGCTCCATGACCTTGAAGGTCTCGGACTGCACCCGCGAGCCCGCCGGCAGGGCGGCGTGATAGACGAACAGGCGCGGCAGGTAGAGCATCGCCGCCATCCAAGAGATGACCGCGATGACGTGGAAGGCTTTGATCCAAGGGTACAGGGTCTCAAGCACCGGGTGAGGCACTCCGTGTGGGGGATGCGGCGCTTAAGAGCGCCAGGAATTGTCCGGTCAGAAGCGGTGCGAGCGGCAGAGCGGCCGCGTCCGTTCCGCCGGTGAGCGAGAGCCAGCGGATCTCCTCGATCTCCGCACCGCAGACAGGGTTCAGGCCGGGAGTGGCGGCCTGCCGATAGACGGTCGCTTCGACGATGTGGCCGGGCTCGTTGGCCGCCTCCGCCTCGAACCGGCCGAGCCGCACAGCCGTGCGGGCGTCGAAGGCGAGCGCGAGTTCTTCCCGCAACTCGCGGGCAAGGCAGGCGGCGTCGCTCTCACCGCCCTCGAACTTGCCGCCGGGCAGCATGAAGCGCGTGCTGCCGCGCTTGCGCACCACCAGCAACGCCTCGCCCGTCTCGTCCCGGCGCGTCAGAGCCAGGGCCGCGACGCGGATACGCGTCACCGGCCGCCTCTGAGCCGGGCCAGCATCTGCTCGACATGGGCGATCGGCGTCTGCGGGGTGATGCCGTGGCCGAGGTTGAAGATGTGCGGCAGACCCTCGGTCGCCGCCAGGATGGCGTCCACGGCCGCGTCCAGGGCCCGCCCGCCCTCGATCAGGGTCTCGGGGTGGAGGTTGCCCTGGGTGACCGTCGAGGCCGGCACACGGGCCCGCAGGGCGGCCAGATCGACACCCCAATCGACGCCGACGGCGCTCGCGCCGGTCTCGGGCACGACGCGGGCATGGCCCTCCAGCCCCGATCCCTTGGCGAAGACGATGATCTTCGCGTCCGGCACCTGCGCCCGGACGCCCTGAACCATCCGCGTGATCGGCCCGAGCGAGTAGCGCTTCAGGGCATCGCCGTCGCTCGACTCGGGCAGCACACCGGCATGACGCTCAAGAGCCGGCAGCACGCCGGCATGGGATTCGAAGATCTGCACCACGTCGGCGCCGGCACGGAGCTGGCGGACGAGATATTCGGTCTGGACGGCGACGAGCCGGTCGAGCAGTGCGTCCAGCAGCGCGGGGTCGGCCGCCGCCAGCGCCCGGGCCGGGGCGAGATCCACCGTGCCGCGCCCGCCGATCATGTAGCTCGCCACGGTCCAGGGTGCGCCGCAGAAGCCGAGCAGCGTGGTCTCGTGGGGAAGCGCCCCGCGGATGCGCTCGACGGCCTCGAAGACCGGTGCCAGATGCGAAAAGATCGCCGGGTCGCCGGCCTCGCGCAGGCGCTCGAACTGGGCGCGGCCTTCGAGCGCATCGAGGCGCGGACCCTCGCCCTCGACGAAACGCACGTCCTGGCCGAGCGCGTGGGGGATCACGAGGATGTCGGAGAACAGGATCGACGCCTCGAAGCCGAAGCGGCGGATCGGCTGGAGCGTCACCTCGGTGGCGAAGGCTGGGTTGTAGCAGAGATCGAGGAAGGATCCGGCCTCGGCTCGGGTCGCCCGGTATTCCGGCAGGTAGCGGCCGGCTTGGCGCATCATCCAGGCCGGGGGCGGGGAGATCGCCTCTCCCGACAGCACCCGCAGCACCGGCCTTTCCGCCACCGTTGCCGCCGTCTTTGCCTCCGCCATGCCTGAAGCCCGTATCCTGCCTGATTGTCGTTCGGGGGAGACCGGAGGGATCGCGACCGCGCCATCCCCACCCCGGCCCTATTCAAAGAAATAGAGATTCTAGAATCTCTGTTTTTTCTCTTGGACGTTGGATCGTGATGCCGCAAGCGCGTCCACAGGCCCTCCCCACGGCCACGGCGTTAATCCCCTCTTAACGGATTGGATCTAATGTCCACGATAGGCCAAGCTCAGCAGTGGCTTGCGTGGGCCCGTATGCCCTGATGGCCGCCTCGGTCCCGGATTCTCCCATTCGGGCGACTCCATCGTGTGCGCAAGCTCGGGGTGTTGAGGGCGGAGTCGATGGATTTCGGGGCAACCCGCCGTCGCGCTCGGATCGGGCCTGGTTTTCCCCACTTATCGACTCCCTGGACGCGCCCTGGGGACAGCGTGGCGGTGGCGGAACGCTAAAGCGCTGACAACACAATCGAAATTTTCCGGGGTGGTGACGGAATCGGCCGCTGCGCTGCCCTGCCGGAGCGGTTCGGCTTCGTCGTTCCATGACGGCCTGGGTCGGGCCCCGGCATCATCCGCGAGGGTCGGCGACGCGCTCCGGCCGCCGCGATGATGGGCCGTCCGGCCGCATAGGAGCTGACGTCCCCACGGCCGATGGCAATTCGGCATCGCGCTTGCCCGAGGAAATGCTCTAAGCATCCCCTCGGGGCGGCTGTGTCGCCTCGCACCGAGCGTCACGGCAGAGACGGGCCGACGATGAGCCGCAGCTACTTTCATCTCCATCTCGTCTCGGATTCCACCGGCGAGACCCTGATCAATGTCGGGCGCGCCGCGGCGGTGCAGTACGAGGGCATCTCGGCCATCGAGCACGTTTACCCGCTGGTGCGCTCGGGCGCGCAGCTCGAACGGGTGATCTCCGAGATCAAGGCGGCGCCGGGCCTCGTGCTCTATACGCTGGTCGGCCACGAGCTGATCGAGCGCCTGGAGGAGGCCTGCCGCGAGACGGGCTCGCCGACGCTCAACGTGCTCCAGCCGGTGCACGCGCTGCTGCGCTCCTATCTCGGCGCGACCTCGACCGAGCGGCCGGGCGCCCAGCACATGCTCAACGCCGAGTACTTCAAGCGCATCGACGCGATGAACTTCACCCTGGCGCACGACGACGGCAACCTGCCGGCCGATCTCGACGAGGCCGACGTGGTGCTGGTCGGCGTCAGCCGCACCTCGAAGACGCCGACCTCGATCTATCTCGCCAATCGCGGGCTCAAGACCGCGAACCTGCCGCTGGTCCCCTCGATGCCGCTGCCGCCGAGCTTCGAGCGGGTGAAGAAGGCGCTGATCGTCGGGCTGATCGCCAGCCCGGAGCGGATCGTGCAGATCCGCCAGAACCGCCTGCTCAGCCTGAAGGCCGACGACAACTCCTCCTATGTCGATCGGCAATCGGTCTCCGACGAGATCGCCGCCTCGCGCCGGCTCTGCGCCAAGTACCGCTGGCCGACCATCGACGTGACCCGCCGCTCGATCGAGGAAACGGCCGCCGCGATCCTCGATCTCTACCGCGAGCACCGCCTCAAGTTCATCGCGACCTGAGGCTTCGGCACATGGAAGACGCCGGCATGGAAGACGCCGGCCTCGCCGCGGCCGATCTGCGCGAGACCGTCCAGGCCGGGCGCGGGCGCTGCACCGATCTCAGCCTGTCCTACCGGGACTGGGCGCCCCCGCCCGAATTGCTGGTCGGCGCGGTGACGCCCAAGCTGCTGCGCGTCTACCACGAGCAGACCACCGTGCTCGGGACGAGCCTCTACGAATTGCCGGGGGCGGAGGTGACCGAGGAGGGCGTCGTTCTCCTCGACGGCGTGTTCCAGTACGCCGCCCAGCTCAACATCTTCTCCGTCAACTTCGAGGGCCATTTCCGCGCCATCGCCGCGCGGCTGCCGGATCTGCGCCGCGTCACCGTTGAGGAGCCGGTCGTGATGCTGACCGGCATGGGCCACCAGATGTACGGCCACTGGCTGGTCGATTTCCTGCCGAAGCTGTTCCTGCTCGACCGGGCCGGCCACGACATCACGCGGCTGCGCTACCTCCTGCCCGCCGACACGCCGCGTTTCGCACGGGACTGGCTCGGCCTCCTCGGCATCGGCGAGGACCGGCTCGTCGTCTACGACCGCAGCCGCGATCTCGTCGTCTGCCGTTCGCTCCTCGTGCCGACGGCGCTCCGCTTCATCAGCCGCGCCTCGCCGCTGATGCGGCAGGCCCGCCGCTTCCTTCTCGATCGTGCGGCGCCTGGCTCCCGCTGGCCGCCCCGCTGGCGTCTCGGTCGCCGCCGCGAGAAACAGGGGAGCGAAAAACTCCTGATCTCCCGCTCGGACAATGCCGACACGCTCAACCGGCGCACCCTCGCGGAGCGGGCGGCGTTCGAGGAAAAGGCGGTGGCCCGCGGCTTCACCCCCGTCCGGCCCGAGCGGCTGAGCGTGCCCGAACAGATCGCGCTGTTCCGCTCCGCCGGCACGATCATCGGCGAGTACGGTTCGGGGCTGCACGGCTCGCTGTTCGCAGGCCCCGGCACCACCGTGGTGGCGCTGCGCGACAACGGGCTCGAACTCGGCTTCCTGCAAAGCTCGATCGACCACACGCTCGGCCATGCCAGCGGCTATGTGATCGGCTCGGAACGCTCGGAGGAGGGGTTCTTCTCGGTGGCGCCCGAGGATATCGACTTCCTGTTCGACTGGCTCGACTGGCGCGGCCTGCGCTGACGGATTCATTTTCGACGTGAACGCTTCCCCCCTCTGGCTCGCCCCCGCACCGCTCCTTCTCGCCTCGGCGAGCGCCACCCGGCGCGATCTCCTGACGGGGGCCGGCCTGCCGGTGGAGACGGCGCCCGCGCGGATCGACGAGCGCGCCCTGGAGGCCGAGGGCGGTGCCCTGGCCCCGGTCGAGCTGGCGCGGCGGCTCGCCCAGGCCAAGGCGGAGGAGGTGGCGGCCTGCCATCCCGGCCGCGTCGTGATCGGCGCCGACCAAGTGCTCGAATGCGAGGGCCAGGTCTTCCACAAGCCCGCCGACCTCGCGGCCGCGCACGCCCATCTCGCCCGGCTCCAGGGCCGGACCCACGCGCTGCATTCGGCGGTCGCGATCCGGCGCGGCGGCCACGCGGAGGATTTCGTCGAAACCGCGCGGCTGACCCTGCGCCCCCTCGATGCGGGCGCCATCGACGCCTATCTGCGGCTCGCGGGCGCGGCGGTCACGAGTTCGGTCGGCGCCTACCAGCTCGAGGGGCTCGGCATCCACCTGTTCGAGCGGGTCGAGGGCGACCATTCGACGGTTCTCGGCCTGCCGCTCACGCCCCTTCTCGCGCGGCTGCGGGGCATGGGCCTGCTGGCGTTCTGACACGGCGAGGGACGATGGACGACCACCGGCAGGATCATCGGCAGAGCCACCGGAAAGACCACGATCATGCCGGTCATGATCATGAGCATTCCCATGATCACGATCACGATCATGGACATGGGGGACATGCTCATGGCGGGCTTGGTCATGTTCACGCCCCGAAGAATTTCGGGTCGGCCTTCGCCATCGGCATCGCGCTGAACCTCGGCTTCGTCGGCGTCGAGGCGGCCTATGGCTGGCTCTCGAACTCCATGGCGCTGGTGGCCGATGCCGGCCACAACCTCTCCGACGTGCTCGGCCTCGCCGCCGCCTGGATCGCCGCGGTGCTGGTGAAGCGGGCGCCCTCCGCGCGCTTCACCTACGGCCTGCGCGGCTCCTCGATCCTCGCCGCTTTGTTCAACGCGGTGGTGCTTCTGGTCGCCACCGGCGGCATCATCGTCGAGGCGGTGCAGCGCTTCCTCGATCCGGCCCCCGTCGCCGGGACCACGGTGATGGTGGTGGCCGGCATCGGCATCCTCATTAACGGCTTCACCGCGTGGCTGTTCGCCTCGGGTTCCAAAGACGACATCAACATCCGCGGCGCCTACCTGCACATGCTGGCCGACGCGGCGGTCTCGGCCGGCGTGGTGCTCGCCGGCCTCGTCATCCTCGCCACCGGTTTCGATTGGATCGACCCGTTGGTGAGCCTCGCCATCGCCGCGCTCATCATCGCCGCGACCTGGGGGCTCCTGCGCGACAGCGTGGCGATGTCGCTCGCCGCGGTGCCGTCCGGCATCGATCCGGAGGCCGTGCGCGCCTATCTCGCCGCCCGCCCCGGCGTGCGCGGGCTGCACGACCTGCACATCTGGCCGATGAGCACCACCGAAGTCGCCCTCACCGCCCATCTCGTGATCGCCGACGCGGCGCCCGACCGGCTCTTCCTCAAGGAGACGGCGGACGCGTTGCGGGCGCGCTTCGGGATCGGTCACGCCACAATCCAGATCGAGATCGAGGGGCAGACCGCCTGCACGCTGCCGACGAGCTGCGTCGCGTGATGTCTCTCGACTTTCCCAGTAGGTTTCCATGACAGCCAGGGCCTTCGTCGTCGGCCATCCGATCCGGCATTCCCGCTCGCCGCTGATCCACGGGCACTGGCTCGCCGAGCACGGGTTGGACGGCAGCTACGAGCGCATCGACGTGGCGCGCCGGAGGCGTTCGAGGCCTTCATCCGCGGGCTTCCGGCCTCGGGCTTTGCCGGCGGCAACGTCACCATCCCGCACAAGGAGGCGGCCTATCAGTTGGCCGATTCCCTGACGGAGCGGGCACAGAAGATTGGCGCGGTGAACACGCTGATCGTCGAGGGCGACCATGTGCGCGGCGACAACACCGACGCGCCGGGCTTCATCGCCCATCTCGACCACAGCCTCGGGGCGCGCTGGCCCGAGCGGACCGGCACGTCCGCCCTCGTGCTCGGCGCGGGCGGCGCGGCGCGGGCCATCGTTGTCGGGCTGGTGGAGCGGGGGCTCTCGGTCCGCGTCGCCAACCGCAGCCCCGAGCGGGCGCGGGCGCTCGCCGAACTCGATCCCGAACACATCGAGGCGCTGGCCTGGGAGGCCGTGCCAGACGCGCTTTCCGACACCGGGCTTCTCGTCAACACCACCTCGCTCGGGATGGCCGGCCACCCGCCGCTCGACCTCGACCTCGCCCCGCTCCCGGACCGCGCGGCGGTGGCCGACATCGTCTACGTGCCGCTGGAGACGAAGCTGCTCGCCGCGGCGCGGGCGCGGGGGCTCGCGGCGGTCGATGGGCTCGGCATGCTGCTGCACCAGGCGGTGCCGGGATTCGAAGCCTGGTTCGGCCTGCGGCCCGAGGTGACGCCGGCCCTGCGCCAAACAATCGTCGCGGATCTCGTCGCGAAATGAGTGCTCCTGACCAACCTCACCGTCCCGTGGTGCTCGGCCTCACCGGCTCGATCGGCATGGGCAAGTCGGCCACCGCCGCGATGTTCTCCGCCCGCGGCGTGCCGGTCCACGATTCGGACGCGGCGGTCCACGCCCTCTACGGGCCGGGCGGCGCCGCGGCGCAGGCGATCGGCGAGGCCTTTCCGGGCACCCTGACGCCGGAGGGCGGCGTCGACCGGCCGGCCCTGCGCAAGGCGGTGCTTGGGGATTCCGAAAAACTCGCCCGGCTGGAAGCGATCGTGCATCCGCTGGTCCGGGAGGAGAGCCGCGCCTTCCTCGCCCGCAATGCCGGTGCTCCGCTGGTCGTCCTCGACATCCCGCTCCTGTTCGAGACCGGGGCCGACGCCCGCTGCGACGCCGTCCTCGTCGTCACCGCCCCGGCGCCGGTGCAGCGCGCCCGCGTGCTCGCCCGCCCCGGTATGACCGAGGACGCGTTCGAGGCGATCCGCGCCAAGCAGATGCCGGATGCCGAGAAGCGCGCGCGGGCGGACTACGTGATCGACACGAGCCGCGGGTTCGAACCCGCGGAAGCGGAGGTGGGGCGGATCGTCGAGGAACTGACCAGCCGAACCCGCTGAAGGGCTCTGCCGGTTAACGCATCCTTGGCGAGCTGCGCGCAGGCTGTTCTCCTGCATCGGATCGGAAAAAATGCTGCGCGAGATCGTCCTCGATACCGAGACCACCGGCACGGAGGCTCGAAACGGCGACCGGCTGATCGAGATCGGCTGCGTCGAACTCATCAACCACGTCCAGACCGGCGAGACCTTCCACCGGCTCATCAACCCGCAGCGGGCGGTGTCCGAAGGGGCGTTCGCGGTGCACGGCATCTCGGATGCGATGCTCGCCGACAAGCCGGTCTTCGCCGAGGTGGTCGATGCCTTCCTCGAATTCTGCGGCGATGCGCGGCTGGTGATCCACAACGCGCCCTTCGACGTCGGCTTCCTCAACATGGAGTTCGCCCGGCTCGGGCCCGCCGCGCCGAAGGCGATCGCGCTGGAGGACGTGGTCGATACCCTGCTGCTCGCCCGCCGCAAGCATCCGGGCGCGGCCAACAACCTCGATGCCCTGTGCAACCGCTACGGCGTGGACACCACCCGCCGCGTCAAGCACGGCGCGCTGCTCGACGCGCAGATCCTGGCCGAGGTCTATGTCGAGTTGCTCGGCGGCAAGCAGACCAGCTTGGGGCTCAGCATCGCCGAGCCGGCCGAGACCGTGGCGCTCGGGGCCTTGACTGATTCGGGTCCGGTCGGCCCGCGGCCGATACGCAGCCGCCTCACCGAAGGCGAGCGCTTGCGGCATGACAGCTTTGTCGAGAGCCTCGGAACAAACGCCGTCTGGCGGGAATACATGGAACCGTAAGCCCATGACCGCAGCGGAAACGATCCGTTAAGTCTTTCCCCGCGTGCGGTCTTTGGCGTCGAAGCGCCCGTCGCTCGGCCGACGAGGCGTAAGCGGAGCCTCTCCAGCCTCATCACCTATCTTGCTGCAATGCAAAAAACTTCATCTTGCAGTGCAGCATAAGCCCTCCCATACCATCCCTGTGGCTGGCGCAGGGATGTCGCGCGATGATGGACGTGGTGCAGGAGAGACGGCCGGATGCCCCGATCGCGGTGCGGTTCGGGGCCAAACCCGGCGACCATGAGAAGATCACGGTCAATCTCGGCTTCGTCGATCTCGGGCATGTCGATCTGCTCGTTTCGGAAGGCGTCTACGCCAACCGCAGCGATTTCATCCGCACGGCGGTGCGCAACCAGATCGAGCGGCACGCCGAGATCACCCGCCAATCGGTGGCCCGCAAACCGATCGAAGTCGGCCTGTGCCGCTACGGCCGGGCCGAACTGGAAGCGGCGCAGGCAGCGGGGACACGGCTCGACATCCGCGTCCTCGGCCTCGCCGTCATCGCCGACGATGTTCCCGCCGACCTCGCCAGCGCCGCGATCGCTTCGATCGAAGTGCTCGGCAGCCTTCAGGCGAGCCCCGCCGTGAAGCGGGTGCTGGCCGACCGTCTGCCCTGATCCTCAAAAAACCCCCTCGTGACCCGCTGCGCTCGCGCGCGCCCGTCGCCGACCCGGAAAGCGAGACCCGCATGACCGAACGTCACAACGCCTTCTTCACGGATATCGCCGAGGCCACCCGCCTGACCCAGGCCGGACGGCTCGGTGAGGCGACCGCCCTCATCCAGCGCAGCCTCGGTGGTGCAAACCTCTCCGCCGAGGGGGCGCGGCCGACCGATGCGTCGCCCGCCCCGCACGGGACGCCGCGGCTCGACGGGTCGGCGACCCGGCTCGATCCGGAGGCGGATGCGGCTCAGGCGACGGATCACGCGACGCTGATCCCCGAACGGCTTCGCGAGAACATCGACCACGTGATGCAGGGCCTGCGCTCGCTAGTGCCCTCGCTGAACGGGCTGACGGGCGGTGGCCAGCAGGCGCCCGGACCCAACGGGACCGAACCCGACGGGGTCGCGTCGGAGGGCGGCCAGTTCGTCGAGCGCAGCTTCTCCAACGCCGCCGGGGCGCGGGACTACAAGCTGTTCATCCCGAGCCCGCGGAGCGGACCGCGCCCGCTGCTCGTGATGCTGCACGGCTGCAGCCAGTCGCCGGAGGATTTCGCGGCGGGAACGCGGATGAACACGCTCGCCGAGGAGGAGGGGGTCTACGTCGCCTATCCCCGCCAGACGAGCCGGGCCAACGCGCAGAAGTGCTGGAACTGGTTCGAGCCCGGCGACCAGGGCCGGGAGATGGGCGAGGCCGGCATTGTTGCGGGCCTCGTCCGCGCGATCTGCGCCGAGCATTCGATCGATCGCTCCCGCATCTACATCGCCGGGCTCTCGGCGGGCGGGGCGGCGGCGGCCAACATCGCCCGGGCCTATCCCGACCTGTTCGCGGGCCTCGGCGTGCATTCGGGTCTCGCCGCAGGCTGCGCCCGCGACCTGTCCTCGGCGCTCTCGGCGATGCGGGTCGGCGCGCCCGGTGCGGCCGAGCCGGGGGGTGCGGCCGGCTTCGGCGCCGGTGCGGTGACGCAGAAGCTGCGGGTCCCGACCATCGTCTTCCACGGCGAGGGTGACGGCACCGTCCATCCCCGCAATGCCGACGCCGTACTGGCGCAGGCCGGCATCGACGCTCTGACGCCGCGCCAGGAGGGCGGGATCAACGGCCGTCACAGCTACACCCGCACCCGCTACGCCGACGAGGCCGGCCGCATTCAGGTCGAGGCATGGTCGGTGCAGGGCGCGGGCCACGCGTGGTGCGGCGGCAGCTCGGCGGGCAGCTACACGGACCCGAACGGGCCGGATGCCTCGCGCGCGATGCTCGATTTCTTCCTCAGCCACAGCCTGACGGGCGGGCAGGGTTAAGCCAAGGCCGGAGCATCGTCCCGGAATCCGGTCTTCACCGTTCGGGGCGATGCGCCAGCGCGGCCGCAAGGCCGTCGGGGAAGAGGGCGGCGCCGTCCGGAAGGGCGGCCGGCCGGAGCCAGCGTGCGGTGCAGGCCGTGCCGTCATCCTCGCTGAAACGGATCACGTCGCGGTCGTAGAGGGCCGCGTCGTGAAGGCGGATGTCGGCGGCGAACACGATCTCGTGGCCGAGTGCGCCTTCGTGGCGATAGATGTTCTCGAACACCGTCCAGGGCCCGGTCATCGTCACGCCGCAGCCCAGCTCCTCCTTAAACTCCCGGTCCAGAGCCTGTTCGCGGCTCTCGCCGAAGGCGACGCTGCCGCCGGGCGGACGCACGCCCTTGATCCGGCCGCGATCGTCGAGAACCTCGACGGCCAGCAGCGCATCCCCGCGCCAAGCCAGCCCGATCACCTTGACGCGGATCTGTTGGGGTGGGCGCCAGGTCGTCATCGGTGTCCGGTCTCTTCGCGATCGCCGCTGCGAGGGGGCGGTACGGCGTCTTCGGCCCGCCACCGCCTCGCGGCTTCGGCCAAGCCCGATCGCAGCTCTTCCCAGGCCGCCGCTTCGACCGCAAGCGCCGCCGCCGGAGGGCGCGGCAGAACGAGCGCGGCGGCGAGATCACCCGCGGCGAGGCTCAGCCCCCGGTACTGCGCGAAATTGGCGAAGGTGACGCCGAGCCCCGGCGGCTCCGTCACGACGCTGCCGACGGCCAAAAGATCGAGCGGTACGGTGAGGCCGCAGCGCAGGGTCTTGGACAGCGCCTCCTTCAGGCACCACAGCCGGGTCAGCCGCTCGGCCTCCGGCGCATCGAGCCGGGCGGCGATGTGCCGACGCTCGGCGGCAAGAGTCTGGCGCGTCAGCAGCGCGACGTTGGCCGGCTGAATCCGCTCCAGATCGATCCCCATCGGGCAGGCCTCGGGGAACACCACCGCTACGGCGACCGGGCCGGCATGGGACAGGCTGATGCCGAGGTTTTCGACCCCGGCGCCGGAGAGAACCGGCTGCTCCAGCACACCGGGCCGGATCGCCAGATCCCGCGGGTCGAGCTCGGGCCGAAAGGCGGCGAGCGCGCATTTCGCCGCGTAGCGCCCGATCAACAGGCCGTGGCGGCGCCGCGCATGGAGCCGGTCGGTGAGCAGCGCCTCCTCGTGCGCGTGAAGAAAGCCGCCGCGATGGGCGTCGAGCCAATCGAGCGGTGCGCTCGCGAGCGCCAGAACGGCCTGGATCGGGCCGGTCCGGGGCGCCTCGATCGTGAGGCGCAGGCTCCGCACCAGCGGGACGGCCGTGCCCGCACCTGCCGCGCTTTCGGCGCTTTCCTCACCTGTCATGGCCGCCTGCTCGCCTCGCTTGCCTTCGCGCATCGCCCTGGATCGGATCCAGGACGACGCGTGAAGCTCTTGTTCTCGCATCATCTTTTTCCGAAAGCCGTGATCCACCTTTCGGGATGATGCTCTAGCCAAGAAGGAAACGCGCCATCTCCGCAATGCGAAAGCGCGTGCTGGCCGCCATCGTCCTGAGCGGCTTACCGCATGTCACGGCGCCCGCTCTGGCTGCCGACCCGTCGGCGCGGGTCGCCGCCGCGGTCGAGCAGGCCTACCGCCCGCTCATGAAAGCGTACGACGTGCCCGGAATCGCCGTCGCCGTCACCCGCGCGGGGCATTCCACGGTCTTCGCCTTCGGGCTCGCCGACCGGGAGCGGCAGCGGCCGGTGACACGCGACACGCTGTTCGAGATCGGCTCGGTCAGCAAGACCTTCACGGCGACGCTCGTCTCCTACGCGCAGGGACTCGGCCGGCTCTCGCTCGACGATGCGCCGAGCCGGTTCCTGCCGTCGCTGCGGGGCAGCGCGCTCGATCGCATCAGCTTGCTCGATCTCGGCACCTACAGCGCGGGCGGCCTGCCGCTGCAATTTTCCGATGCGGTGACCGACGAGGCGGCGATGATCGCCTACTTTCGCCGCTGGCAACCCTCCGCGCCGCCCGGGACGCAGCGGCTCTATTCAAATCCCAGCCTCGGCCTGTTCGGAGCGGCCGCCGCCGCGGCCATGGGCGGCGACTTCGTCGAGATGATGGAAACCCGGCTGTTTCCGGGGCTCGGCCTGAAGCACAGCTTCATCCGCGTGCCGGCGTCGGAGAGCGAACGCTACGCCTGGGGCTACGGCAAGGACGGCACGCCGATCCGGGTCAATCCGGGCGTCCTCGACGGGGAGGCCTACGGCGTCAAATCCAGCGCCGCCGACATGATCCGCTTCGTCGAGGCCCATCTCGACCCCACCCGCCTCGACCCGCCGATGCGGCAGGCGGTTCAAGGTACGCAGGTCGGGTATTTCAGGGTCGGCGCGATGGTGCAGGGGCTCGGCTGGGAGCAGTTTCCCTATCCGATCTCGCTGGAGCGCCTTCAGGCCGGCAATGCCGAGCCGATGCGGTTCGAGGTGCAACCCGCCGCGCGGCTCGACCCGCCGCAGAGACCGACGGGGGTCACGCTGTTCGACAAGACCGGCTCCACCAACGGCTTCGGCGCCTATGTCGCCTTCGTGCCGGCCAAACGCATCGGCCTCGTCATGCTGGCCAACCGCGCGTTTCCGATGCCAGCGCGCATCGCGGCGGCGCACGCGGTGCTGGAGGTGTTGGCGGCCGAGGAGCCCTGACCCGTCACCGTTCCCGGTCGTAGCGGAAGGCGTGCGGGACGCGCGGCATGCCGATCGCCTCGTAATAACCCTCGATCCCGGGTGCGGCGGTGAGCAGCAGCGAGGCCTCGGGGCCGACCGCCATCCGCGTTTCCGCGATCAGCCGGCGGCCGATACCGCGGCCCTGGCAGTCGCGGGCGACCGCGAGGGTGGCGAGGTAGGCACAGAAGGCGAAATCGGTGAGCGTGCGCGCGACGCCGACGAGGCGCCCGCCGAGTCGGGCGGTGACGATCAGGTCGGAACCCTTCAGGATCCGCCGGAGCCGTTCGAGGTCTTCGTCCGGTCGCCGCGGCTCAAGCCCGGATTCGACGAGGACACCCCGAAAGGTCTCCGCGTCGAGATCCGGCTCCAGCGCGTAGAAAAACGCGCCGCTCACCGTAGGCTTACGCCTCGGTGGCGAAGCGGCCGTGGCAGTGCTTGTACTTCTTGCCCGAGCCGCAGGGGCAGGGCTCGTTGCGGCCGACCCGGCCCCAGGTGGAGGCGTCGTCGGGATTGCGCTCCAGCACGGCCGCGTCCGCGGAGAGTTCGCGCGCGGCAAAGCCGTAGGCGCCGCCCGCCCCGCCGTCGCTGCCGGAGCCGGCAAAGGCGAACTCGTTCTCGCCGGTCACCGGGTCACGGTGCTCGGGGAACATCGGCGGCAATTGCGGCTCGCTGAAGCCGGCGCTCTCGAACCCACCGTCGGCGAAGCCCTCCGGCTGCTGCTGCATGATCTCGACATGCGAGAGCTGGGCGGTCACCTGCTCGCGCAGGGCGGTGACGAGGCCGTTGAACAGCTCGAACGCCTCCGACTTGTACTCGTTGAGCGGGTCGCGCTGGGCGAAGCCGCGCCAGCCGATCACCTGCCGCAGGTGGTCGAGGGTGACGAGGTGCTCGCGCCAGAGGTGGTCGAGCACCTGCAGCACCACCTGCTTCTCGACATAGGTCATCACTTCCGCGCCGTTGCGCTCGACGCGGGCGGCGTAGGATTCGTCGGAGGCCTTGCGCAGGCGCTCGCGGATCTCCTCGTCGGCGATGCCCTCTTCCTTGACCCACTCCTCGATCGGAAGGTCGAGGCCGAGCACGTCGAGCGCGCGGTGCTTCAGCCCCTCGGCGTCCCACTGCTCGGCATAGGCATTCTCGGGGATGTGCACGGCGACGAAGTCGTCGATCACGCCGTGGCGCATCTCGTCCACGGTCTCGCGCACGCTGTCCTGGCCCATCAGGTCGCGGCGCTGCTCGAACACGACCTTGCGCTGGTCGTTCATCACGTTGTCGTACTTGAGCACGTTCTTGCGCATGTCGAAGTTGCGCGCTTCGACCTTCTGCTGCGCCTTCTCGATCGCCTTGTTGATCCAGGGGTGGATGATCGCCTCGCCCTGCTCCAGGCCGAGCCGCTGCAGCATCCCGTCCATGCGGTCGGAGCCGAAGATCCGCATCAGGTCGTCCTTGAGGGACAGGTAGAACTTCGAGCGGCCCGGATCGCCCTGGCGGCCGGAGCGGCCGCGGAGCTGGTTGTCGATGCGCCGCGATTCGTGGCGCTCGGTGCCGATGATGTAGAGCCCGCCCGGCAGATCCTTCTTCCGGCCCGCCTCCGGGTCGGCCTTCTCGCCCGAGGCCAGCACCTTGGCCCGGTTCTCGGCGATCTCGGCCTTCAGCGCTTCGATCGCGGCGTCGCGCTCCGGGCCCTCAGGCATCTGCCCGAGTTCCTTCTCGATGCGCATCTCGAGGTTGCCGCCGAGTTTGATGTCGGTGCCGCGGCCGGCCATGTTGGTGGCGATGGTGATGGCACCCGGCACGCCGGCCTCAGCCACGATGTAGGCTTCCTGCTCGTGGAAGCGGGCGTTCAGCACGGCGAAGCGCTTGGTCACCCGGTTCTCGCGGGCGGCCTTGTAGACGTCGGTGAGCGCGTTCGGGTCGGAATAATCGAGCAGGGTGTAGCCGGCCTTCTTCAGGAGTTCGCCGATCAACTCCGACTTCTCGATCGAGCCGGTGCCGACCAAGATCGGCTGGTGGCGCGCATGCGCCTTGTCGATCTCCTTGATGATCGCCTCGTACTTCTCCTCGACGGTGCGGTAGACCTCGTCGTCCTCGTCGACGCGCTCGACCTCCTTGTTGGTCGGGATGTCGACCACGTCGAGCTTGTAGATCTCGGCGAACTCGTCGGCCTCGGTCGAGGCGGTGCGCGGTCATGCCGGCGAGCTTCTTGTAGAGGCGGAAGTAGTTCTGGAAGGTGATCGAGGCGAGCGTCTGGTTCTCGGGCTGGATCGTCACCCGTTCCTTGGCCTCCAGCGCCTGGTGCAGGCCTTCCGAGTAGCGCCGGCCCTGCATCATGCGGCCGGTGAACTCGTCGATGATGACGACCTCGTCGTTCTTGACGATGTAGTCCTTGTCCAGGGTGAACAGGGTGTGGGCGCGAAGCGCCTGGTTCACGTGGTGGACGATGGTGACGTTGTGCGCGTCGTAGAGGTCGCCCTCCTTGAGGATGCCCTCGGCGCGCAACTCCTCCTCGATGAACTCGTTGCCGGCCTCGGTCAGCGAGACCTGCCGCTGCTTCTCGTCGAGGTCGTAATGCTCGGGCGTCAGGCGCGGCATCACCGTATCAACCGCGACGTAGAGTTCCGAGCGGTCGTCCACCGGGCCGGAGATGATCAGCGGCGTGCGCGCCTCGTCGATGAGGATCGAATCGACCTCATCGACGATGGCGAAGTGGTGCCCCCGCTGCGTCATCTGCGAGAGCTCGTACTTCATGTTGTCGCGCAGGTAGTCGAAGCCGAACTCGTTGTTGGTGCCGTAGGTGATGTCGCAGGCATACGCTTCCTTGCGCTGCCCGTCGTCGAGCCCGTGCACGATGGTGCCGACGGTGAGCCCGAGGAAGCGGTAGACCCGGCCCATCCACTCCGCGTCGCGCGAGGCGAGGTAGTCGTTGACGGTGATGACGTGGACGCCCTTGCCCTCGAGCGCGTTGAGATAGACCGGCAGCGTCGCCACCAGGGTCTTGCCCTCACCGGTCTTCATCTCCGAGATGCCGCTCTCGTGCAGCACCATGCCGCCGATCATCTGCACATCGAAGTGGCGCTGGCCGAGCACGCGCTTGGCCGCCTCGCGCACCGTGGCGAAGGCGGGCACCAGCAGGTCGTCGAGGCGGGTGCCGGCCGCGAGCTGGTCGCGGAACGCCTGCGTGCGGGCGCGCAGCTCATCGTCGGAAAGGGCGCTGATTTCCGGTTCGAGGGCATTGATGGCCGCGACGCGTGGGCGAAAACCCTTGACGCGGCGGTCGTTGGACGAGCCGAAAATCTTCTTGGCGAGGGCACCGAGCATCGTGAACCTGCGGTCGTGAGGTCGTCGCGGGCGGCAGTTTCGGGCGCCACCGGCCTGTGTTGGGCGGGCTTATAGAGGTAAATATCCGCAGGCGCATCCGGTAGTGCCGGACCGGATAACCAAGAGGTCGCCCGGTCCGGGTTTTTGGCCGGCCTCGATCGCCGGCGCCCGCCGCCGCGGGCTCACGCTTTGGCTCCGCTCGACGCTTTTCCGGACCCAAAGTCCTGTAAAGCCCGCTCCGCGCGGCGCTCTTCGCGCCCGACAGGCCGTGCCACCGCTCTTCGCGCGACGGCCGCATCGGCCCGCGGTCACGAGACCGCGCGGCCATCAAGGCCACGCTTGCCTTTGCCCGGAAGAGGTTCCACCTGTGTCGCGCTTCGCGGCGCCTGCCGCATTCCCGACGAGCCCCGCGGGACGAAGCCGGACGGCGCTAAACCGGCCCGGCGGGGACGACGCCAAGGAACGACGCTTCCGATGCCGATTCCGTTCTCCCTCCGGCGCGCGAGCGCCCTCGCGCTGATGCTCACCCTGCCGGGCGCCGTCCTGGCTCAGGCGCCTGCGGGCCAGAAGACGCCCAGCGCGCCCGCTCCCATCCCGGCGGCGGTTCCGCCGGAGACGGTGGTGGCGCGGGTCAACGGTCAGGCGATCACCGCCGCCGACCTCGCGATCGCCGCCGAGGATCCGGCGCTGTCGCTGCCGGGCGTCGACGAGGGGGCCAAGCAGAACCTGCTCGTCGATTACATGGTCGATCTCAAGGTCGGCGCGCAGGCGGCCGAATCTGCCAAGGTCGGCGACGCGCCCGAGTTCAAGCGCAAGCTCGCCTATTTCCGCGACAAGCTCCTGCTCGACGACTACCTCGAGCGCGAGGCCAAGAAGGCGGTGACGCCCGAGGCCGCCAAGGCGCTCTACGAACAGACCGTGAAGTCGATGAAGCCCGAGGAGGAGGTGCGGGCCCGCCACATCCTCGTCGAGAGCGAGGACGAGGCGAAGAAGATCGCCGCACGCGTCAAGGGCGGCGAGGATTTCGCCAAGATCGCGGGCGAGGTTTCGAAGGATCCCGGTTCCAAGACCGAGGGCGGCGATCTCGGCTGGTTCAGCCAGGAGCGGATGGTGAAGCCCTTCGCCGACGCCGCCTTCAAGATGACGCCGGGGCAGGTCTCCGATCCGGTGAAGACCCAGTTCGGCTGGCACGTGCTGCGCGTCGAGGAGAAGCGGACGAAGCCCGTGCCCACCTTCGACGAGATGAAGGAGCAGATCGACCAGTACCTCACCCGCAAGGCGCAGCAGGACACGATCGTGAAGCTGCGCGAGGCGGCCAAGGTCGAGCGCGCCGGCAGCACCGCGACGCCGGCCGCGGGTGAGACCAAGAAGCCCTGAGGGAATGGGTAGAGGCCGGCGGGTGCTGAGTCATGCGTCGGCGGTATGTCGGAGCTTCGGTATCTGGTATACCAGATACCGAAGTGCGGTGCGATATAGGACTCATCGCAACGCAGCAACGGACCTGCCCGCCATGATCGCCCTCGTCGTTCTCGCCGCCGCCATCGCCAACGTGACCCTCGTCGTGCTGCTGGCCGAGCGCTTCGGCTCCGAGGGCGTGCATACCTCCGCCGGTGAACTGACCAGCTTCCAGCCCGTCGCCCGCCCGGCCCATGCTGTCACGCTGGCCAACGAGAACATCGCCGTCACCGCGACCAAGATCGCCGCCTGACACCGGCATACCCGGTCCGATCAGAACCGCCCCCGCGCCTTCAGGCCGGGGGCGGTTTCTTTTTGGGCGCCTTGGTCGCCGTGCGATCGGCCGCCAGCTCCTACGGCGGCCATCGTGCCGGCAATCGCGTTCCGTGGAGCCGCCCTACACGGCACCGACGAGGTGCAGGACAACGCCGGCCGCCGCACTGGCCAGCAGCGTCTGGACCACGCCGGCCTTGAACCGGAACACCGCCAGCACCGCCGCCGCCGCGAGCATGAGGGCCCAGGGGTTCAGGCTCGACAGAATCGGTAGGTCGAACCGGATCGGCCCGGCCGCGAACGGTCGCGTCTCAGCGAAGATGGTGTGCAGCGCGAACCAGACCGCGAGGTTGAGGATCACCCCGACAACCGCCGCCGTGATCGCCGAGAGCGCACCGGCCAGCGCCTGGTTGCCGCGCAGGCGCTCGACGTAAGGGGCGCCGACGAAGATCCAGAGAAAGCAGGGCGCGAAGGTCACCCAGGTGGTGAGCAGCCCCCCAAGCGTGCCGGCGACGAGCGGCGGCAACGCGCCTGGTGCCCGGTAGGCGGCCAGAAACCCCACGAATTGCGTCACCATGATCAGCGGGCCGGGCGTGGTTTCGGCCATACCGAGGCCATCGAGCATCTCGCCGGGCTTCAGCCAGCCGTAATGCTCCACCGCCTGCTGGGCGACGTAGGAGAGCACCGCGTAGGCGCCCCCGAAGGTCACCATCGCCATCTTCGAGAAGAACACCGCGATGTGGCTGAAGACGTCGTCCGGCCCGAGGGCGAGCAGGAGGGCAGCGACCGGCACAAGCCAGATCGCACCCCAGGTCAGCAGCATCCGCAGCGTGTGTCCGGCGGCGGCCCGCTCCTGCGGAAGCTCGTGGTCGTCGAGCAGGAAGGGACCCTCCACGACCTTGCCGCCGGCCCCGTGCCCACCGGCCTTGAACTGCGGCAGCCCGGCCCGGCCGCCGAAGTAACCGATGACACCCGCCGTCAGCACGATCAGCGGGAAGGGCACGTTGAGGAAGAAGATCGCCACGAAGGCCGCTGCGGCGAGCCCAAGCATCACGGGACCCTTGAGCGCCCGCTTGCCGATGCGGATCACAGCCTGGAGCACGATGGCGAGCACCGCCGCCTTCAGGCCGAAGAACAGGCCCGCGATGAACCCGACGTTGCCGTAGAGAGCATAGACCCAGCTCAAGCCCATGATGGCAACGACGCCCGGAAGAACGAACAGCCCGCCCGCGACGAGCCCGCCGCGGGGGCCGTGCATCAGCCAACCCACATAGGTCGCGAGCTGCTGCGCCTCAGGACCGGGCAAGAGTGTGCAGAAGTTCAGCGCGTGCAGGAACCGGTTCTCCGAGATCCAGCGCCTTTCCTCGACGAGGATGCGATGCATGATCGCGATCTGCCCGGCCGGGCCGCCGAACGAGAGCGCGGCGATGCGGGCCCAGACCGGCACCGCCTCGGCCAGGGTCACGGGCAGCGGCGCTTCCGAGGCGGCCGCGCCGGGCTCGGTCTGAATGCGTGCCGTCGCGGCCATGGTCAGGCTCTCTCCTTGGGCTTGTTGGTCGGCCAGTTATGCGTCTCCTCCGTGGCGTCGCGGCACCAGCGGTAGAAGGCGTCGTAGAGGAGCATCCCGGCGTCGAGCTGGGCGAGGTCGTCCGCGTAGATGCGCGACAGGCCGAGCGAGGCCGCGAGCAGGCCGGCGGCCTCGGGGGCGAGATCCGGCCGCCCCGTGTCGGCCCCGCGCACGAGGGTCGCGAGGTGCAGGAGCGGCGGCGTGGCGAGGCCGAGCTCCTCGACCATGACATCGAAGGTGCAGAGATCGCCCCGGTGGCTCCAGAAGGTGCCGGGGTCGTCGATGTCGAACGGGGCGGCCTCGAACCGTTCCGCGACGCCGACAACCTCGCTCGGCGGCACAAAGAGAAAGACCGCGTCCGGATCGACGAAGCGGCGGATGAGCCATGGGCAGGCGATGCGGTCGACCTTGGGCCGTGCGCGCGTGACCCAGACGGTGCGGCCCTGCGCGTCGCGGTTGCGGATCTTGTCGGCCGGAACCATGGGCCGTTCGGCGGCCGCCCAATCCGCCAAGCCGCCTTGGAGCGCCTCGGCGTCGACGCCGGCGCTGCGCAGCCAAGCGGCGACCCCATGGCTGTTCCGACGCCCATCCTCGCACACGACCACGACTGACCTGCCGCGCAGTTGGGGCGCCCACTCGGCCACTCGGTCCGGCGCCCGGACCAGGGAGCCCGGCACATGGCGCTGGTTGGCGAGGAACGCCTTGTCGGTGCGCACGTCCACAATGGCCGGGCAGCCGGGGGTGCCGATCAGGCGCGCAAGTTTTTCAACGGAGATGGTGGTGAGCGTAGCCATGGCGCGTCCTTGCAACCAGTGCAGTAGGGACGCGATGCTTTGGCCTTAGCCTCGTGAGGAGATCGCCTTCCCCATAGGCCATAGGGATACCGGCGATAGGGGTGGTGTCAAGCGGGGCGTGCGCTGGCTGTGCCGGCTTCCTATGGTCCGCTTTTCGTCCAAACCGGTCTTGCGCCTGTGCCCGCTCGAAGGTCCGAGAAGGACGCCAAGCAGGCCCTCGCATCGTCGCGACGATCTCGGTTTCAGCCCTCACCCAGCCGCCAGTCGATCGGCGCGCGGCCCTGCGCTTCGAGCCAGGCATTCGCCCGGTCGAACGGCCGCGAGCCGGGAAAGTCGCGGGCGCGGTTGAGCGGGGAGGGGTGGCCCGAGGCGATGACGCCGTGGCGGCTCGTGTCGATCAGCGCCTCGCGGGCGCGGGCCTGGGCGCCCCAGAGCAGGAACACCGCCGGCGCGTCGCGGGCGGAGACGGCTTCCACCGCCTCGTCGGTGAGCTGCGACCAGCCGAACCGCAGATGCGCGCCGGACTTGCCGGCCTCCGTCGTGAGCGCCGCGTTCAGAAGCAGCACCCCGCGCTCCGCCCAGGGCGTGAGGTCGCCGGTCGAGAGGTCGGGCTTTTCCCCCTCGGGAGCGAGTTCGGCCAGGATCACCTTGAGCGAGGCCGGCAGGCGGCGCGGGCCGACATAGGAGAAGGCGAGCCCGTTGGCGTCGCCCGGCGTGGGGTAGGGGTCCTGGCCGAGGATCACCGCCTTCACCGCGGGCAGGGGCGTCAGCGTCAGCGCCCGGAAGATCGCGGCGGGCTCCGGCAGCACTGTCGCCCCGGCGGCGACCCGCGCATCGACCTTTTTCGCGACCCGGTCCGCCGCGCCCTCCCGGAAGAAGGGCAGGTCGAGCCAGGGGGAGCCGCTGGCGCGGAAGGCGGCGAGTGCGGCCTCGACGGGTCCGGTCACACCAGCATCGGCCATCCCGTTTGCAGTGAAGAGGTCGGCCATGGACAATTCCGCTTGTCGTTATCGAGAGGCTTCAGCCGAAGCCATCCAGTGGCGCGACCGTTCCGGACGGATCGCAGTCCTCGATCGCTTCGGCTCGCCCCGCGATGACGAGTGGGCACGCAGGGCCGAGATCGGGTTCAGAGTAATCGAATCCGCCCGCCGGTCTCGGCCGGCAGCGGCGTGTGGGCGCGGATATAGACCATCACCTCGTTGGCGAGCAGCCGCCCGTCGGTGCCGCCGATCAGGACGCGGCCTTGAGCCAGCATCCCGTAATCGTTGCCGCCGCGCAGCATGAAGTCATTGGCGGCCACGCGGTAGATGCGGGCGTCGTCCAGGGGGGCGCCCCCGACCGTCGCAGACACGACACGCCGGCCCGGCGGCGCGTTCGGATCGAGCGTCACCACCATTCCCGAGAGTTGCAGGAACCGGCCCGAGGAGCGGCCGAGATCGCGAAACCCGTTCTCCAGGGCCTCGCGCAGGGTCGCTCCGTCGATCGCCACGAGCACGGTGGTGTTGCCGAAGGGCAGTTCGCTGAGGATGTCGCGCCGGGTGAGCGCCGTGCCCGCCGGGTAGAGCCGGTCGCCGCGGATGCCGCCGCCGTTCATCAGGCCGATCTCGGCCTCGGTGCCCACCCGCACCGCGTCGGCGACGAGATCGCCGAAGCTCGCTTCCCGCACCCGCACGGAGGCGATCCGGCTGTCGAGCGCGCCTTGCGTCGTGCCGATCACGACGTCGAGCTCCCGCGACAGCTCGCCCCCGAGCCGGCGCACCACGGCGAGCGTGTCCGGATCGGGCGTCACCTCGGCGGTGTCGTGGATGCGAAAGGCGGCGCGCCAGCGCACCGGCCCGTCGCCGGTCCCCGTGACGAAGACATCGATCGCGGTGACGTAGTGGGCGTCGTGGCTCGATTCGACCATCACCGTCTGCCCGTCGTCGCGCACGACGAGGTCGTGGTCGTGGCCCGAGAGCAGGATATCGACGAGGCGCGCCCGCACGATCGCGTCGTCGGTCACCCGCGCGGTGTGGGCGATCCCGACGATCATCTGCGCCCCGGCCTTGCGCAGGGCGTCCGCCTCGCGCGCCAGGGTCTCGATCTCGGGGCCGAAGCGTAAGGCCCCGGATTGCGATTTTTCCGGCGTCGCCTGCAGGGCGATGCCGACGAGGCCGACGCGGATACCACCGAGTTCGATCAGCCGCGCATCCTCGATGCCGGGCAGTCTTTGGCCGTCCGCCCCGCGCAGATTGGCGGCGAGGAAGGGGAAGCGGGCTTCCCTCCGGCGCTCGGCGAACACCTCGGGGCCGAAATCGAACTCGTGATTGCCCGGCACGAACACGTCGGGGGGTGCCAGATTCAAGAGTTCGACGATATGCGCGCCCCGGTCGAAACCCGACATCAGCGAGGGCGAGAAGCTGTCGCCGGCATGCGCGTAGAGCAGCGGCACGCCGCGGGCGCGCTCGGCCTTCACCACCGCGTTGAGTCGGGCAAAGCCGCCGCGCCCCTCCACCGCGTCCATCGCGTAGATGTCGTTGACGAGGAGCAGGGTGAAGGTCGGCGTGCCGGCCAGCGCCGTACCGGTGCTGGCTGCGAGGAGACCCGCGCCAAGCCCGACGACGGTCTCGCGGCGGCTCGGGCGCATCACCGGCTCAGCGCTTGGTGAGCCCGTCCTTGCTCATCCCGTCCCGCACCGCCTTGGCGTTGCGCCGCAGCGCCGGCCAGATCCAGGCGCCCGAGGCGAAGTAGAGCCCCGCCGACATCGGCTTCAGATCGACGGCGAGCCGGTCGGCGAGGCCGGGATTTTTCAGCGGCACGGCGGGCGCATCGGTCTTGCGGTAGACCACCGTGGTGTCCTCGCGCCAGTACTCCGTATGCGGCACGAGGCCGGCGCGGCGGGCCAAAAGATCGAAGGTCTCGCGCACGTAGCCGTGGACATGGGCGAAGTGGAAGCGCTCGTGCGGCGGCTTGCCGGTGGCGGCCATGTTCGGCACCGCCGCGTAGAGGATGCCGTCGGGCTTCAGCCAGCCGGCCAGCCGCTCCATCGTCTCGGCCGGGTTGCGCAGATGCTCCAGCACGTGATGCGTCGAGATCACGTCGAAATGGCCGGCGGGGAAGCGGTTCGGGTCCTCGGCCTCGTCGAGCACCTCGACGCCGTGATGCGTCCGGGCAAAGGTCGCGTAGTCGCGGCCGGGCTCGACGCCGATCACCTCGCAGCCGCGCCGTTTGGCCTCCGCCAGGAACTCGCCGGAGCCTGAGCCGAAATCGAGCAGCTGCGCGCCCGCCTTCAGCTTCGGCGCCAGCAGGTCGGCGCGGAACGTCGCCTCGCGGGCCGAGCGGTTGAGGTGGTGGCGCGGCGGCCCGCCCGCGAAGGCGAGCTGGTAATCGGCGCGGTAGGCGGTCGAATAATATTCGGCCAGCTCGTCCGGCGTCGGCATCGGATCGGTGCGGATCAGGCCGCATTGCAGGCAGGCGATCGAGCGCAGGGTCTTGAGCCGCCGGTCGGTCTCGGCCACGGTGACGGCGTCGCGGCATCCGCACAGGTTGCACGCGGCCGGCGCCCCCTCGTAGGGGTAGCCGGTGAACGGCACGAAGTGCTTCAGGAAGTAGCGGGGGGACGGCATGTCGCGCTGGCCTCCGGAGCGATTTCGGGCAAAGGGTTTGCCGAGATTCGGGCCGGACTCCCCGCAAGAGTGTTCTCTCTCGGGTGAGCCTTGGCCTTGAAAAGCCGCCTGCTCTAGATCGAACGGCCGGTCCGCACAACCGGATCGCTTGCCGCATTGAGGGGGGCGGGGGAGCCCGTGACCGGAAACCCGATGAACGAACGCGTCGAACCTCACACCCTCCTGCGCGATCCCGTGCCGGTCGCGCCCACCGCCCTGCCGCCCGACCACCCGGCGGTGCGGACCGGCCGCGTCGGCGTGCTGCTGATGAATCTCGGCACCCCCGAGGGCACGAGCTACTGGCCGATGCGCCGCTATCTCAAGGAGTTCCTCTCCGACCGCCGGGTGATCGAGGTGCCGCGGCTGATCTGGTGGCCGCTGCTCAATCTCATTATCCTGACCAAGCGGCCGGGGCCGAAGGGCCGCGACTACGCCAGCATCTGGAACAACGAGCGCGACGAGGGTCCGCTCAAGACGATCACCCGCGGCCAGTGCGAGAAGCTCCAGGCGGCGATGGGTGATTCCGTCGTGGTCGATTGGGCGATGCGCTACGGCAAGCCGGAGGTGAGCCTGCGCATCCAGGCGCTGCTGGACCAGGGCTGCGACCGCATCCTGTTGGTGCCGCTCTATCCGCAATACGCGGCGGCGACCTCGGCCACCGCCTGCGATCAGGCCTTCAAGGCCCTGATGCAGATGCGCTGGCAGCCGACCGTGCGGGTCTCGCCACCCTACCACGACGATCCCGTTTACATCGAAGCCATGGCCCAATCGATCCGCGAGGGTTTGGCCAAGCTCGATTTCGAGCCGGAGGTGATCCTCACCTCGTTCCACGGCGTGCCCAAGAGCTACCTGCTCAAGGGCGACCCCTACCATTGCCAGTGCCTCAAGACCGGCCGGCTGATCCGTGAGGCGATGGGCTACACGCCGGAGCGGATGCGGGTGACCTTCCAGTCGCGCTTCGGCAACGAGGAATGGCTCAAGCCGTATACCGACGAGACCGTGCAGGCGCTGGCCAAGTCCGGCGTGAAGCGCATGGCGATCGTAGCGCCGGGCTTCACCGCCGACTGCCTGGAGACGCTGGAGGAACTCGACGGCGAGAACCGCCACTATTTCGAGGAGAACGGCGGCGAGAAATACGCCTTCATTCCCTGCCTCAACGATTCCGACCTCGGCATGCGGGTGATCGAGAACGTGGTGCGCCGGGAATTGCAGGGCTGGATCTGACGGGGCTCGGACGGGGCTCGACGAACGCCGCGCAGGGTCCGCCGTGATCCCGCGCGGCGGTTCGCCATGCCGCGAAAGCGCTCCATCATCGCCCTAACGTTGCCTTGCGCCCCCTCGGAACGCATGCTAGGCGACAGCCGCGCCGCGGGGAGACCGATCAAGGCCTTCCGAGCCCGGTGCAATTCCAATCCCCACGGGTCTCACGCCGTCGCCGCAAGGCGAGTTCGAGCATGAGGGGCCGGCGGGCAAGGACAAGAGAGAGCGACGGGTGGCGCAGAACGGTTCCGAGGGTCCCCTGTTGGCCGGTGTGGCGGGCCGCTACGCGTTGGCCCTGTACGAACTGGCTCACGATCAGGGTCAGGTCGATGACGTCGCGAAGAACCTCGACGCGTTCGACGCGCTCTATCGCGAGAGCGACGACCTGCGCCGCCTCGTGCGGAGCCCGGCCTACTCGGCCGCAGAGCAGACGGCTGCCGTGGGCGCCCTGCTCGATCGGGCGGGAATCTCGGGTCTGGCCGCCAACTTCATCAAGCTCACGGCCGCCAACCGCCGCCTCTTCGCCCTGCCGGGCATGATCCGCGCCTATCGCGAGAAGGTGCGTGAATCCAAGGGCATCATCCGCGCCGAGGTCCGCGTCGCCGAGAAGCCCTCGGACGCGGTGATCGAGGACATCAAGGCCTCGCTGCGCGACGTCGCCAAAAGCGAGATCGATCTCGATCTCCACATCGACCCGAGCCTGATCGGCGGCATCGTCGTCAAGATGGGCTCGCGCATGGTCGACGCCTCGCTCCGGACCAAGCTCAACAGCATTCGCCTCGCCATGCGGGAAGCCCGCTGAGCGGTCTCGATCAGACCCTCGCGAACCTCCCGACAGCCGAACAGACAGCCCCAGACCTTTAAAGAGGCCCGACGATGGACATCCGCGCCGCCGAGATCTCCGCGATCCTGAAAGAGCAGATCAAGAATTTTGGCCAGGAGGCCGAGGTCACGGAAGTCGGGCAGGTGCTCGCGGTCGGCGACGGCATCGCCCGCGTCTACGGCCTCGACAACGTCCAGGCCGGTGAGATGGTCGAGTTCGAGTCGGGCGTGCGCGGCATGGCCCTCAACCTCGAGCAGGACAATGTCGGCGTCGTGATCTTCGGCTCCGACCGTGAGATCAAGGAAGGCCAGACCGTCAAGCGGACCGGCTCCATCGTGGACGTGCCGGTCGGCAAGGGCCTGCTCGGCCGCGTGGTCGACGGCCTCGGCAACCCGATCGACGGCAAGGGCCCGATCCAGTCGACCGAGCGTCGCCGCGTCGACGTGAAGGCGCCGGGCATCATCCCGCGCAAGTCGGTGCACGAGCCGATGTCCACCGGCCTCAAGGCGATCGACGCCCTGATCCCGGTCGGCCGTGGCCAGCGCGAGCTGATCATCGGCGACCGCCAGACCGGCAAGACCGCCATCGCGCTCGACACCATTCTGAACCAGAAGTCGGCCCATGCCGGTGCGGACGAGAACGCCAAGCTCTACTGCGTCTACGTCGCCATCGGCCAGAAGCGCTCGACGGTGGCCCAGTTCGTGAAGGTGCTGGAGGACCAGGGCGCCCTGGAATACTCCATCGTCATCGCCGCCACCGCCTCGGACGCCGCGCCGATGCAGTTCATCGCGCCGTTCGCCGGCTGCGCCATGGGCGAGTATTTCCGCGACAACGGCATGCACGCCGTGATCGTGTATGACGACCTCTCCAAGCAGGCCGTGGCCTACCGCCAGATGTCGCTTCTGCTGCGCCGCCCGCCGGGCCGCGAGGCTTACCCGGGCGACGTGTTCTACCTCCACTCGCGCCTGCTCGAGCGCGCCGCCAAGATGGGCGACGCCGCCGGCAACGGATCGCTCACCGCGCTTCCGGTGATCGAGACCCAGGCCAACGACGTCTCGGCCTACATCCCGACCAACGTGATCTCGATCACCGACGGCCAGATCTTCCTCGAGACCGACCTGTTCTACCAGGGCGTCCGCCCGGCGGTGAACGTCGGCCTCTCGGTCTCGCGGGTGGGCTCCTCGGCCCAGACCAAGGCGATGAAAAAGGTCGCCGGCAAGATCAAGGGCGAGCTGGCGCAGTACCGCGAGATGGCGGCCTTCGCGCAGTTCGGCTCGGATCTCGACGTCTCGACCCAGCGTCTGCTCAACCGCGGCGCGCGCCTCACCGAGCTCCTGAAGCAGCCGCAATTCTCGCCGCTGAAGATGGAAGAGCAGGTCGCGGTGATCTACGCCGGCGTCAACGGCTACCTCGACAAGCTTCCGGTGGGTAAGGTCCGCGCCTTCGAGGAGCAGCTCCTCGGCACCCTGCGCTCGAAGCACCAGGATTGGCTGAACGCCGTGCGCGACTCCAAGGACCTGTCGGAGGCCAACGCCAACACGCTCAAGGGCGTGGTCGAGGCCACCGCCAAGTCGTTTGCCTGAGAACACGCCGTTCGCCTGACGAACGCACGTCCCTTCCCGCCTGCGGGAGGGGACAGGGGTCGGGCGGTGCCGGACGAAGCTTCCGGCGCCGCTTGAGCCACCCCGACCTCCGGCTCCTCCCCGCAGGGTGAGGAGAGGCCCTTCCGAACGGACCCGGACGCCCACCGATGCCCAGCTTGAAGGATCTGCGGAACCGCATCACCTCGGTGAAGGCGACGCAGAAGATCACCAAGGCGATGCAGATGGTCGCCGCCGCAAAGCTGCGGCGCGCCCAGAATGCTGCCGAGAACGGGCGTCCCTACGCCGAGAGAATGGCCCAGGTGCTCGGCAACCTCGCCGGTAACCTGATCGGCGGCGTCGGCGCTCCGCGCCTGCTCTCCGGCACGGGTCAGGACCGGGTGCACCTGCTCGTCGTCTGCACCGGCGACCGCGGCTTGGCCGGCGCGTTCAACTCCTCGATCGCCCGTCTGGCCCGCGACCACGCCAACCGGCTGATGGCCGACGGCAAGACCGTCAAGATCATGACGATCGGCAAGAAGGGCCTCGACGTCCTGCGCCGGCAGTTCCGCGACCAGATCATCGCCTCGCGCGACATCCGCGGCAACAAGCCGGTCGATTACCCCTTCGCCGCCGAGATCGCCGACGACATCCTCGCCCGCTTCGAGGCCGGCGAGTTCGACGTCGCGACGCTGTTCTACTCGGAGTTCCGTTCGGTGATCTCGCAGATCCCGACGGCGCAGAAGCTCATCCCGGCCGAGCTGCCGACGGCCGAGGGCGCTGCCGCCACGGGCGCCGGCTCCGATGCCGCGATGGAATTCGAGCCGAACGAGGAGACGATCCTCGAGACGCTTCTCCCGAAGAACCTCACCGTCCAGATCTTCCGGGCGCTGCTCGAGAACGCCGCCTCCGAGCAGGGCGCACGCATGAGCGCCATGGATTCGGCGACCCGCAACGCGGGCGAGATGATCAAGAAGCAGACGCTGATCTACAACCGGACGCGTCAGGCCATGATCACCAAGGAACTCATCGAGATCATTTCGGGCGCGGAAGCGCTCTGACCGCCGCATAAAGGAATCATCGCAATGGCGAACACCGCTTCCCCCCTGCAGACGACCGGCGCCAAGGGCAAGATCACCCAGGTCATCGGCCCCGTGGTGGACGTGCAGTTCGACGACCACCTGCCGGAAATCCTGAACGCGCTCGAGACCCGGAACCAGGGCAGCCGCCTCGTTCTCGAAGTCGCGCAGCAGCTCGGTGAGAACACCGTCCGCTGCATCGCGATGGACACCTCCGAGGGCCTCGTCCGCGGCCAGGAAGTCCGCGACACCGGCGCGCCGATCAAGGTGCCGGTCGGCCACAACACGCTCGGCCGCATCATGAACGTCATCGGCGAGCCGATCGACGAGGCCGGCCCGATCCAGTCGGACACCCTGCGCGCCATCCACCAGCCCGCCCCGCCCTACACCGATCAGTCGACCGAGTCGCAGATCCTGGTGACGGGCATCAAGGTTGTCGACCTGCTCGCCCCCTACGCCAAGGGCGGCAAGATCGGCCTGTTCGGCGGCGCCGGCGTCGGCAAGACCGTGCTGATCATGGAGCTGATCAACAACATCGCCAAGGTTCACTCGGGCTACTCGGTCTTCGCCGGCGTCGGCGAGCGCACCCGCGAGGGGAACGATCTCTACCACGAGATGATCGAGTCCAACGTCAACAAGAACCCCAAGGAGAACGGCGGCTCGGCCGAGGGCTCCAAGTGCGCGCTGGTCTACGGCCAGATGAACGAGTCCCCCGGCGCCCGCTCGCGCGTCGCGCTCACCGGCCTCACCATCGCCGAGGACTTCCGCGACCAGGGCCAGGACGTGCTGTTCTTCGTGGACAACATCTTCCGCTTCACCCAGGCCGGCTCCGAGGTCTCGGCGCTGCTCGGCCGCATCCCCTCCGCGGTGGGCTATCAGCCGACGCTCTCCACCGACATGGGCGCCCTGCAAGAGCGCATCACCACGACGACCAAGGGCTCGATCACCTCGGTGCAGGCGATCTACGTGCCGGCCGACGACCTGACCGACCCGGCGCCCGCCGCCTCCTTCGCCCACTTGGACGCGACCACGACGCTGTCGCGCTCGATCGCCGAGAAGGGCATCTACCCGGCCGTCGACCCGCTCGACTCGACCTCGCGCATGCTGTCGCCCGCCATCCTCGGCGAAGAGCATTACGAAGTCGCCCGTAAGGTCCAGCAGACGCTGCAGCGCTACAAGTCGCTTCAGGACATCATCGCCATCCTCGGGATGGACGAGCTGTCGGAAGAGGACAAGCTGACGGTGGCCCGCGCCCGCAAGATCGAGCGCTTCTTCTCGCAGCCCTTCTCGGTGGCCGAGATCTTCACCGGCTCGCCGGGCATCCAGGTGCCGCTGGAAGACACCATCAAGGGCTTCAAGGGCCTGGTCGAAGGCAAGTACGACGACCTGCCCGAGGCGGCGTTCTACATGGTCGGCACGATCGAGGACGCCCAGGAAAAGGCCAAGAAGCTCGCGGCCGCCTAAGGCATCATCCCGAAAGGTGGTTACCGGCTTTCGGAACAAGATGATGCAAGAACAAAAGGTTAGAGCATTGTCCTGGATCCGATATCCAGGACAATGCTCTAAGGCACGGGCGCGGGAACGATCGTAAACGCCAAGGTCGTTCTCCTTCTCGTCGGCGTCGTGGTCGGGGGCCTCGTCGGCTACCTGACCCGGCCGCAGGCCGCCGAGCTCAAGCTCGGTCCGCTCAGCGTCGAGATCCAGGACAAGGACTCGGCGGTGGGCGCACGCGGCGGAGAGCTGACCACCGGCCAGCTCCAGCATGTGGGGCTGTTCGCCCTGATCGGCGCCGTGATCGGCTTCGGAGCAGGCTTCGTCGCCGACCGCAGCCGGCGCTGACATCCAACCTCGGGACCTGATTGACGATGGCCACCTTCCACTTCGATTTCGTCGGCCCCGAGCGGACGCTGTATTCCGGCGAAGTCGAGGCCGTGCAGCTTCCCGGCTCCGAGGGCGAGATGACCGTGCTGCCGGGCCACGCCCCGGTGCTGACCACCCTCAAGGTCGGCGTCATCACCGTCACGGAGACGACCGGCAACGGCATGCGCATCTACGTCCAGGGCGGCTTTGCCGATATCGGACCGAAGAGCGTGACCGTTCTGGCCGAGCGCGCCGCGCCGATCGAGGAGGTCACCCCCGGCATGATCGACCGGGAGATCGAGGCGGTGGAACTCGTCCGCGACGCGACCCAGGATCTCGCCAAGCGCGAGGCGCTGAACGCCCAGATCGTTCAGATGCAGGAAGCCAAGAACACGCTGAGCCGCTGATTGTCGTCAGAGCTTCGGATTTTGGAAGGCGCTGGGAAACCGGCGCCTTTTTTGTTTTTGCGGCCGGGTCGTGCGCGGAGGCTGCCGGGAGGGCCGGCTATGGCGCTGCCGCGGCTTCCAGCGCCCGCGCGATCAGCCGCTCGCGCGCCTGCGCATCGTCCGGGCATCCGCTGGCGAGCCAAAGGTCTCGGGCCGCCCGCAACCCGGCACCGACCGCCCGGCCCGGTGCGACGCCGCGCGCCACGAGGTCGGCGCCTGTCACCGGGAGGACGGGGCGCGTGCCGGCGGCTTCCATCCGGTCGAGCACGGCGCGCGCGTCCGGCGTCACGCGCGGGCGCGGCTCGCCGTCGAGGGCGATCAGCAACTCACGCAGGGGCCCGGCGCCATAGGTGGCGACGAGAGCCGGCACTGCGTCGGCCTCGATCACCGGCCGGTCGTGCAGGGCCGCGAGGGCGGTGGCGTAGCCGGTGAGGCGCGCGTGCTCGGCCCGCGACAGACGAAGGCTCGCCTGCAGCCGGTCCGCGTCCTCGATCGTCCGCACCGCGAGCGCGGCGAAGCGCGCCGTGGCGTCGAGGCGCGGCTCGGTCGCTGCACAGCGGGCGAGCCGGCCCAGTTCGCCGACGCCGCCGAGGATGCGGAGGAGCAGCCCGGTCGCGCTCAAGATCGCCACCGCATCGACGGCGCGGGGCGCCAGCAGCAGCTTCAGGAACTCGGCGCGCACCCGCTCCCGCGAGAGCCGGTCGAGGCTGTCACGCGCGGCGACGGAGGCGGCGAGGCCCTCCGCGTCCGGTGCGCCGCTCCCGTAGCGGGCGTGGAAGCGGAAGAAGCGCAGCAGCCGCAACGCATCCTCGCGCAGGCGGGTCGCCGCGTCGCCGATGAAGCGCACCCTACCGGCGGCGAGGTCGGCGACACCCCCGGTCGTGTCGTGCAGGCGCCCCTCGGCATCGAGCGAGAGGGCGTTGATGGTGAAGTCGCGCCGCTCGGCATCGCGAACGAAGTCGCGGCCGAAACGCACCACCGCGTGGCGCCCGTCGGTCTCGACGTCCTCGCGCAGGGTCGTCACCTCGTGCGGCTCGCCGCCGACGATGAGGGTGACGGTCCCGTGCTCGATCCCCGTGCCCACCGCCTTGATCCCCGCGGCGCGGGCGCAGGCCATCACGGCCTCGGGCCGCAGCGTGGTGGCGAGGTCGATGTCGGCGACGATGGTGCCCAGCAGCGCGTCGCGCACGCAGCCGCCCACGAGACGCGTTTCCTCGCCCGGCGCATCGAGCGCCGCAAGGCAGGCTTGCACGCCCGCCCGCGCCAGGAGGCGGGCCGGCCCGTCCGCGACCAGCGGCGGGGCAAGGGGCGGGGCAACGGATGAGGGCAGCGTGTCGGTGATCATCGGAAATGGCCCGGCACCAGCCGGCCGTTCTCGAAGCGCGGCAGCTCGTAGCCGTCGTGGGTGCGCTGCCCGGTCAGACCGACCGTGACGAGGGAGGCAATGACGATGAACAGACCGGCGAGGATCAGCCGCGTCCAGTGCGGCTTCCACTCGGCATGGTCGAGCGGCGAGCGCCGGGCGAACAGCAGCCAGCCCGCGAAGGCCAGGAAGGGCAGGGAGAACAGGAGGATTTCCTGAAGGACGAGGCGGAGCATGGATGGCGCAATCTGCGAGGGGCCGTGGGGCGCCCGTCAAGCGTCGAGGCGTTCAGGGATCAAGACGGTCAGGGATAAAGGCGTTCTTGGAGGTTGTGCACGATCCCTGCCGTGACGCCCCAGATCAGGTGCTCGGCGAAGGGGATGGCGTAGAAATAGCGCGTCCGGCCCTTCCATTCCGCCGAACGGACGAGATGCCGCGCCGGGTCCATGAGGAAGGCGAGCGGCACCTCGAACACGGCCGCCACCTCCGCCGGGTTCGGCCGCAGCACGGCTTCGCGCGCCACGAGCCCGACCACCGGCATGACGAGGAAGCCGGTGCCGGAGAGATAGGGATCGAGATAGCCGAGCGGGCGCACGGCGTCGCTCTCAAGCCCGATCTCCTCCCAGGCCTCGCGCAAAGCGGTGTCGATCGGCGTGGTGTCCTCGGGATCGACCTTGCCGCCGGGAAAGGCGACCTGCCCCGAATGGTCGCGCAGATGCGCCGCCCGCTTCGTGAACAGCAGCGTCGGCCCCTCGGGACGGTCGATCACAGGCACCAGCACCGCCGCCGGCCGGTGCGGCGTGGCCGGCGCAACGGAAAACCCCTCCGGCTGGAGGTCGTGGTCGCCGCGCGGGTTCGACAGCGGCACGCCCGGCCCCGGTGGCACGTGGCTCAAGCGGGTTTCCGCCCGCGCCAGGAAGGCGTCGAGGCCGAAATCCTCCGCGAGCCCGTCCGCCACGGACCCGGCCGCCGCCTCGGACAGCCTCACGCCGCCTCGGCCGGGGCGATGCGGTGGAAATGCCCTCCGGCCCAGAGCCCGAACCACCGCTGCCCGTCGATCTCGCGCTCCTCGCCCATCTCCACGAGATCGTAGGTGAGGGGGCGGGTGACCAGGGCCCAGAGGTCGCGGCGGACATGGAGGTAGGGCTTGAGGCCCTCTGCCCCGTCCTCGAAGCGCAAGCGATGCTCGGCATCGGCCGAGACGAGGTCGTCTACGTTGGTGCGGAAAGCGATGCGGCGGCCTTCGCCCTCGCCCTCCACCGCCATCTCCACGGCTGCGAACGCCGCATCCTCGACGGTGATGCGGACTTTCTCGGCCGGTGTGACGAGCACGGTCGAACCGTCGGGCTCCTTGCGCAGGATCGAGGCGAAAAGCTTGACCAGCTTCGGCCGACGGATCGCCGAGCCGTCGTGGAACCACGTGCCGTCGGCGGCGATGCGGATGTCGATCGTGCCGCAATGCTCCGGATTCCAGCGCTCCACCGGCGGCAGGCCGCGTTTGCCGATCTCGCCGAGGGCGGCGCTGAGGCGGGCGAGCGCCGGATCGTCGGGTGTGCTCTGGGTCATGACTTGTCGCCGGGCTTGTCCCGCAAAACCTTCCAGATTCCCGTCACCGCCGCCAGAGGCCGGCCGCCGCTGGTGAGCGTGCCGCGCACGAAGACGAGGGACGCGGTTTTCCGCACGATCTCCGGCACCGTCTCGATCAGGTCGCCGATCTGGGCCGCGCCGACGAACTGGCTCGACATCTCGATCGTCACGGCGCGTGCCCCGTCACAGGCGTCGCGCACGACGATGCTGAGCGCCCGGTCGGCGAAGGTGAGCAGCATGCCGCCATGGACGATGCCGACGAGGTTGCCGTGCCGCTCGTCGGTGCGGAAGGCGAACGCTTTCGTGCCCTCGACCGTCCGGTGATAGACCGGCCCGACATGGGCGATGAAGCCCGGATCGGTGAAAGCCTCCCACCCCTCGGGGAAGGCCGTGCGCTCCTCGTCCGTCATCCGGTCTCGCCTTCCTCGGGGCGGGTGCGTTCCGCCCGCGATGCACGATGTCGCGGGCGTCCTGCCCGCCGCGTCTGGAGCGCCCATATAGTGCCGATTTGCCGCGCGGCAGCGCCGCGCTTGCGTTCGGCCTGCGTTCGGCGCCAGACTCCGCACTTTCCGGGCCTCCGCGCCCGGCCATCGCAAGGTTCACTTCATGGCACAGGGCGCCGGATCGGCTAGCACGACGAGCCTCGACGACGGGATCGTCGCCACCGCCGAAACCTGCCTCGCCGCGATCGAGCAGGCGCGCGAGGCGATCCACGGGGTCATCTTCGGGCAGGAGAAGATCGTCGATCTGGCGCTGGTCACGATCCTGGCCGGCGGCCACGGCTTGCTCGTCGGCCTGCCGGGTCTGGCCAAGACCAAGCTGGTCGAGACGCTGGGCACCGTGCTCGGGCTCGATGCCCGCCGCGTGCAGTTCACGCCGGACCTGATGCCCTCCGATATCCTCGGCACCGAGATCCTCGACGAGGATGCCGAGCGCCGCCGCTCCTTCCGCTTCGTGAAGGGGCCGGTCTTCACACAGCTCCTGATGGCCGACGAGATCAACCGCGCCAGCCCGCGCACGCAATCGGCGCTGCTCCAGGCGATGCAGGAGCATTTCGTCTCGGTGGCGGGCGAGCGCCACGACCTGCCGCGCCCCTTCCACGTTCTGGCGACGCAGAACCCGATCGAGCAGGAGGGCACCTACCCGCTGCCCGAGGCGCAGCTCGACCGCTTCCTGTTGGAGATCGATGTCGGCTATCCCGACCGCGCCGCCGAGCGCCGCATCCTGATCGAGACGACCGGCGTCGAGGACGCGCGGGCCAAGACCGTGATGACCACTGAGCAATTGCTCACGGCCCAGCGCCTCGTGCGGCGCCTGCCGGTGGGTGACGCCGTGGTCGATGCCATCCTCGACCTCGTGCGCTCGGCGCGGCCCGAGGGCGGCGATCCGTCGGTTGCCAAGAAGCTGCTATGGGGGCCGGGCCCCCGCGCCAGTCAGGCGCTGACGCTGGCGGTGCGCGCCCGCGCGCTGATCGAGGGCCGGGTCGCCCCCTCCGTCGCCGACGTGAAGGCCCTGGCCGAGCCGGTGCTCAAGCACCGCATGGCGGTGACCTTCGCCGCGCGGGCCGACGGCGAGACGGTGACCGGCCTGATCGGCCAGCTCGCCGCGAAGCTCTGAGCCCGCCGCGGATGGCCTCCACCCGGCTCGTCGAGGCCGAGAGCCGCCGCCCCGGTGGCCCCGAGACCGGTGGCGCCCTGGCGCTCGCCGAGGTGATGCCGCGGCTCGTGCTCGAATCGCGGCGCGTCTCCGGCACCCTGGCGCACGGCCTGCACGGGCGCCGCCGCGCGGGGCCGGGCGAGAGCTTCTGGCAGTTCCGCCCCTTCGTGCCCGGCGAGGCGGCGGCCCGCGTCGACTGGCGCCGCTCCGCCCGCGACGACCGGCTCTATGTGCGTGAGCGCGAGTGGGAGGCGGCCCACAACATCTGGATCTGGATCGACCGCTCCGCCTCCATGGGCTTCGCCTCGAGTCTCGCCCAGACCTCCAAGATCGAGCGGGCGCTGGTGCTGGGCTTGGCACTCGCCGACACCTTCGTCGAGGGCGGCGAGCGCGTCGGCCTGCTCGGGCTCACCCGTTCCAGCGCGACCCGCGGCATCGTGGAGCGGCTTGCCCAGGCGCTCGTGAACGACCGCGCCGGCCTGACCCAGGATCTGCCGCCGGCAGCCACGCCCGGCCGGTTCGACGAAGTGGTGCTGATCAGCGATTTCCTCACGCCGCTGGATCGGGTGCGGAGCGCCGTGCAGACGATCTCGGCGCGCGGCACCCACGGCCATCTCGTGCTGGTGGCCGATCCGGTGGAGGAGACCTTCCCCTTCACCGGCCAGGCGGTGCTGCACGATCCCGAGGGCGGCCTCAGCCTCGATATCGGCGAGGCCTCGGCCTGGGGCGAGGCCTATCGCACCCGCATCGCGGCCCATCGCGACGGCCTGTCCGAGATCGCCCGGCAGCGGGGCTGGACGCTGACGATCCACCGGACCGACCGGCCGGCGAGCGAGGCGGCCCTGCGGCTGCTGACTCTCGTTGCCGCCGCGCGCGGCCTCGGCTGAAAGGCGAAGCGCATTGTTCGGAGTTCCGCTCACCTTCGCCGCCCCCCTCGCGCTGGCCGCCCTCGTCGCGCTGCCGGCCTTGTGGATCCTGCTGCGGGTCACGCCGCCGCGCCCGCAGCGCATCCACTTCCCGCCGCTGGCGCTGATGGCCGACCTGCTGCCGAAGCGCGAAACGCCGGCCCGTACGCCGCCCTGGCTCCTGGCCTTACGGCTTCTCGCCGCCGCTTGTCTCATCCTCGCCGTGGCCGGGCCGGTGTGGAATCCCGGCGGCATCGGCGCTGCGTCGGGGCGCAACCCGCTGCTCCTCATCCTCGACAACGGTGTCGTCGCCGCCCACGACTGGCGCGACCGCCTCCGCGCGGCGACCGACGAGATCGAGGCCGCCGCCCGCGACGGTCGCCCGGTGGCGCTGGTTGCCAGCGCCGAGCCCCCCGCGCCGTTCGAGGCGAAGGCCCCGGCCGCCGCGCTGGAGCGCCTGCGCGCGATCAAGCCGCGCCCGCATCTCGGTGACCGCGGGGCGCATCTGGCCTCGATCGGTACCTTCCTGGAGCGGGTGCCCGGCGCCTCGATCGTCTGGATCAGCGATGGCGTGCGCGGCGTCGGCGAGGCCGATTTCGCCACATCTCTCGGCGAGATGGCGGCCCGCCACGGCAGCGCGGTGACCGTGCTGAAGGCCGAGCGCTCCCCGGCGCTGGCGCTCGAAGGCTCCCCGGTGCAGCCGGGCGAAAAGCTCTCGGCGCAGGTGCTGCGGGCCGAAGGCAACGGCCGCGACGCGGGGCTGGTACGGGCGCTCGACCAGAAGGGCCTGCCGCTCGCTGAGAGCCGCTTCACCCTGGAGCCGGAGGCGCGTGAGACCCGTGTCAGCTTCGACCTGCCGGTGGAGCTGCGCAACGCCATCGCCCGCCTCGAGATCGAGGGCGAGCGCTCGGCCGGCGCCGTGGTGCTGATGGATGAGCGCGGCAAGCGCCGCCGGGTCGGCCTCGTCTTCGGCGGCACCCTCGATCAGGCCCAACCGCTGCTCGCGCCGACCTACTACCTCGCCAAGGCGCTCACCCCCTTCGCCGACGTGCAGCAGCCCCGCGGCGGCCAGGGCACGGCCGAGTCCATCGGCCAGATGCTCGACAATCAGGTCTCGGTGCTGGCGCTCGCCGATGTCGGCGCGCTCGACGAGCGCACCCTCGCGCGGGTCGAACAATTCGTGGACGAGGGCGGGCTGTTGCTGCGCTTCGCCGGTCCTCGGCTCGCCGCCGGCAACGATCCGCTCGTGCCGGTGCGCCTGCGCCGGGGCGGTCGTTCGCTCGGCGGCACCCTCTCTTGGGACCGGCCGCGCACGCTCGCGGCCTTTGCCCCCGAGAGCCCCTTCGCTGGCCTGAACCCGCCGGCCGATATCGGCGTGCGCCGCCAGATTCTCGCCGAGCCCGACGGCGACCTGCCGGGCAAGACCTGGGCGGCACTCGAGGACGGCACGCCCATCGTCACGGCGCAGAAGCGGAGGCAGGGGCTCGTGGTGCTGTTTCATGTGACCGCCGACACGACGTGGTCGAACCTGCCGCTATCGGGGCTGTTCGTGGACATGCTGCGCCGGGTGGTCGGGCTCGCCGGCCCCTCGGCCAAGCTCGGCGAGGGCGACGGCCGGCCGGCGAAGGCCGCGCTGCTGGCGCCGCGCCTGACCCTCGACGGCTTCGGTGCGCTCGGCTCGCCGCCGGCGAGCGCCACGGCCGTGCCGGCCGATTTCGCCGACCGCGCCGGCCCCGAACACCCGCCCGGCTTCTACGGCACGGCGGAGGGCGGCATCGCCGTCAACGCGCTGGCGCCCGGCGACCGGCTCCAACCCCTCGACCTCACCGGCCTCAAGGGCGCCCGCACGGGTTCGCTCGCGGGCGCCGAGACGCTGGATCTGCGCGCGCTGCTGTTCACCCTCGCGCTGGCCCTTCTGGCGCTCGACACCCTGGCCGGCCTCTGGCTCGGCGGATTTTTTCGAAAGTTCGGTCGAGGTTCACACGGGAAGGCGGCGCCGGCCGCCCTCCTTCTGCCGGTTTTGCTCGGCCTTGCGCTGGTCTTCGCCCCGCCTCCGGCACAGGCGCAGGACTCGGCGGCCAACCGGCCGAACGGCATCGAATCGGCGCTGGCCACCCGCCTCGCCTTCGTGGTCACGGGCGACGCCGCGACGGACACGGCGAGCCGTGCGGGCCTGTCGGGCCTGAGCCAGATGCTGGCCGCCCGCACCGCCCTGGAGCCCGGCGAGCCCGCGGGCCTCAATCCGGAGAAGGACGAACTCGCCTTCTACCCGCTGATCTACTGGCCGATCGTCGCCGGCCGTCCGCAGCCGAGCGAGGCGGCGATCCGCAAGATCGACGCCTTCATGCGCAACGGCGGCACGGTGATCTTCGACACCCGCGATGCCCAGACCGCCCGACCCGGCGGCCCGCCGAGCCCGGAAGCGGCGTATCTCCGCAAGATGCTCGCGACCCTCGAAGTGCCGGAGCTGGAGCCGGTGCCGGCCGACCATGTGCTCACCAAGGCGTTCTACCTGGTGGATTCCTTCCCCGGCCGCTTCGGTACCGGCCAGACTTGGGTCGAGACGATTCCACCCGCGGGCGAGGGCGGCGAGCGCCGTCCGGCCCGGGCCGGCGACGGCGTCACCCCGCTCATCATCACCGGCAACGATCTCGCCGCCGCCTGGGCGGTCGGCCGCAACGGCGAGCCGCTCTACCCCGTCACCGGCGGCGACCAGCGCCAGCGCGAGATGGCGTTCCGCGGCGGCATCAACATCGTGATCTACACCCTGACCGGGAACTACAAGGCCGATCAGGTCCACGTGCCGGCCTTGCTGGAGCGGTTGGGACAGTGATTTTTTCCGCGCGACGTTCCGACATCGCCCTCCCCCCTCTGCGGGAGAGGGTGGCCCCCGAAGGGGGTCGGGTGAGGGGAGCGCCGCTTCCGGAAGGGCCTGAGCCGGCCCCTCTCCCGGCTGCTCCGCAGGCACCCTCCCCCGCAGAGGGGGGAGGGATTTTCGTAGTTTCCACTGAAGGCCCCGCCCGATGCTGAGCCTCAGCTTCACCCCCCTCGTCCCCTGGCCGGTGCTCGTCGGGTTCGGCGTGCTCGCCGTGATCCTCGCCGTCGTCGCGGTCCTCGCGCGTGGGCGCACGGCCCTGTTGCGGGCGGTGGCGCTCGGCCTCGTCATCGCCGCGCTCGCCAATCCCTCGCTCGTGCGCGAGGACCGCGACCCGGTGAAGGACGTGGTGGCCATCGTCGTCGATCGCTCCGGCTCGCAAAGCTTGGGCGATCGCCCGGCCATGACCGATGCGGTGAAAGCCGAGCTGGAGCGCCGCTTCGGCGCGCTGGCGAATATAGAGCCCCGCTTCATCGAGGTCGGCGACGCCCAGGGCGGGGAGGGCGACGACGGCACCAAGCTGTTCACGGCGCTGACCCAGGCGCTCGCCGATGTCCCGCCGGAGCGGATCGCCGGCGTGGTGATGCTCACCGACGGCGTGGTGCACGACATCCCCGCCTCGCTCGAAGCGCTCGGGCTCAAGGCGCCGCTGCATGTTCTCGTCACCGGCAGGCCGGACGAGCGCGACCGTCAGATCAAGATGCTGGAGGCGCCCCGCTTCGGCATCGTCGGCCGGGACGTCACCTTGCGCGGCGAGGTGATGGAGCGCGGCGGCACCGGCACGGCGACCGTTACCGTGCGCCGCGACGGCGAGGAGATCGACCGGCAGAGCATCGCGACCGGCGTGCCGTTCTCGCTCACCACGCATATCGAGCATGGCGGACCGAACGTGGTCGAGATCGAGGTCGAGCCGCTGCCGGGCGAGCTGACCACGGTCAACAACCGCGCCGTTCTGCCCATCGAAGGAATTCGCGAAAAACTGCGGGTGCTGCTCGTCTCCGGCGAGCCGCATCAGGGCGAGCGCACCTGGCGCAACCTGCTGAAGTCGGACGCCTCCGTCGATCTCGTGCACTTCACGATTCTCAGGCCGCCGGAGAAGCAGGACGGCACCCCGATCTCCGAACTCTCGCTGATCGCCTTCCCGACCCGCGAGCTGTTCGTCCAGAAGATCAAGGATTTCGACCTCATCATCTTCGACCGCTACGCCAACCAGAGCGTGCTGCCGTCCGCCTATTTCGACAACATCGCTCGCTACGTCCGCGAGGGCGGTGCGCTCCTCATCGCCGCCGGGCCGGAATTCGCCGGTCCCGCCAGCCTCGCCCGCACCCGGCTCGCCTCGATCCTGCCGGGCGATCCCTCGATGAAGGTGGTCGAGCAGCCGTTCAAGGCGACGCTCACCGAGACCGGCCACCGCCACCCCGTCACCCGGGCGCTGCCGGGCTCGGAGGCGAATCCGCCGGCCTGGGGCGACTGGCTGCGCATCGTCTCGGCGCAGACCCGTCCGGGCGTGCAGCCGATCCTGTCGGGCGCCAACGGCCTCCCGCTCTTGGCGCTCTCGCGTGAGGAGAAGGGCCGTGTCGCCCTGATGCTGTCCGATCAGGCCTGGCTCTGGGCCCGCGGCTACCAGCAGGGCGGCCCCTATCTCGATCTGCTGCGGCGCCTCGCCCACTGGCTGATGAAGGAGCCCGCCCTCGAAGAGGAGGCCCTGCGTGCCCAGACCACCGGCCGGGGCCGCGAGGTCCGCGTCGAGCGCCAGACCATGGCCGAGGAGGCCGGCCCGGTCACGATCACCGGTCCGACCGGCAAGGAGCGCAGTCTCGACCTGTCGAAGGCCGAGACCGGCCTGTTCACCGCGACCTTCGAGGCGGAGGGGCTCGGGCTTCACACCATCCGCTCGGGCAACCTCGTCGCCTTCGTCAGCGTCGGCCCGGCCAACCCGCGCGAACTCGCCGACGTGTTCAGCGATACCGACCGGCTGAAGGGCGTGGCGGACGGCTCCGGCGGCACGGTGCGCCGGGTCGCGGCGGCCGGCGGCGGCATTGAGGTGCCCCGCCTCCAGATCACCCGCGGCGGCCGTCTGGGCGGCGCCGACTGGATCGGCTTCCGCCCGAGCGACAGCGCCACGATACGCGGCGTCGAGGTCTATCCCCTCGGCATCGGCCTGTGGGCGCTGGTGGCCCTCGCCGCCGCCGTGCTGGCGATGTGGCTGGTCGAGGGACGGCGCGGCCGCGCGGTATAGAGCCTCGGTTCGAGCTCGGGCGCATCGCTCCAGATACGGTGATCGGGGAACGATCGCTGTGCGTGAAACGGCCCTGTCCGAACGAGTTTGACCTGTGTAAGTCGGTTCGGACATGACCGACTTACCTCCGTTCCTGGCCGGCGGCGGCGAGGCCGCCCGCATGATCGCCGAGCGCGACTGGTCGGATCATCCCCTCGGGCCGCCGCAAACCTGGCCGGAATCGCTGCGCACCGCGCTCAGCCTCGTGCTGAACTCGCCCGAGAGCATGATCCTGGCCTGGGGGCCGGAGCTGCACTTCTTCTTCAACGACACCTACTTCCCGCTGCTGGGCCCCCGTCTCCCCTGGGCCATGGGCGAGCGCTTCGATCGGGTCTGGGCCGATGCCTGGGATCAGGCCAAGCCGATCATCGACGACGCCTTCGCCGGCAAGAGCCGCCGCTTCGAGGATCTGCCCTGGACGCTGGCCACCGACCGGGGCGAGGCGCAGACGTGGTGGAGCTTCTCCTACTCGCGGGTGCTCGACGGGGAGGGCCGCATCGCCGGCCTGTTCGTCTTCACCAACGAGACGACGAAGCGCATCCGCATGGAGGCGCTCCAGCGGGAGAGCGAGGCAGCCCTGCGCCGCAGCGAATCCTTCCTGGCGGCGACCCTCCAGGGGCTGCCGGTCGGCGTGATCATCGCCGATGCGGAAGGGCGGATCGTCCACGACAACGTCGCCAACCGCGAGATCTGGGGCATGCCGCCGCAGACCGTGAATTGGGAAAGCTACGGCGACTGGGTCGGCTACTGGCCGGAGACGGGCGAGCGCCTGCGCGCCGAGGAATGGGGCATGGCCCGCGCCCTGCTGCACGGCGAGACCGTGCGCGGCGAACTCGTCGAGATCGAGCGCTTCGACGGCGGCGGGCGGCGCCTGTTCCTGAACAACGCCGCACCGATCCGCGATCGCGCGGGCGCCATCGTCGGCGGCGTGGTGGCCGAACTCGACGTGACCGAGCGGATCGAGGTCGAGCGGCGGCTGCGGGAGAGCGAGGCGCTCGCCCGCGTCAACGCCGAGCGGGTCCAGCTCGCGCTCTCCGCCGGCGCGATCGTCGGCACGTGGTTCTGGGATCTGCCCAGCGACCGCTTCACCGTGGACGAGGGGTTCGCCCGCGCCTTCGGCCTCGATCCGGCGCTCGGCCGCGAGGGCCTGAGCCTCGCCCAGGTGGTCGAGACGGTCCATTCCGACGACAAGGCCGGGCTGGCGAAAGCGATCGGCGAGGCCATCGCCCGCGGCGGCGCCTATGCCCACCAGTACCGGGTGCGGCGGGCGGACGGTCGCTATTACTGGATCGAGGCCAACGGCCGGGTCGATCACGCGCCCGATGCCACGCCGCTCAGCTTTCCGGGCGTGCTCATCGACGTGGAGGAGCGTCGCGCCGTCGCGGCCGAGCGCGACCGGGCCACCGCGCTCCTGCGCGAGAAGGCGGTCGAGTTCGAGACGCTGGCCGACAACATTCCGGCCCTGTGCTGGATGGCCCGGGCCGACGGCCACATCTACTGGTACAACCGGCGCTGGTACGACTACACCGGCACCGATGCCGAGAGCATGCAGGGCTGGGGCTGGAAGGCGGTGCACGATCCCGCCGCGCTGCCGGGGGTGACCGAGCGCTGGCAGCACTCCATCGCCACCGGCGAGCGCTTCGACATGACCTTCCCGCTGCGCGGCCGGGACGGCACGTTCCGCCCCTTCCTGACCCGCATCGTGCCGATCCGCGACGAGACCGGTACCGTCGTGCGCTGGTTCGGCACCAACACCGACATCACCGATCTGCGCGCGGTTCAGGATGCCCTGCACCGGCTCAACGAGACCCTGGAGGAGCAGGTCGCCGCCCGCACCGCCGAGCGCGACCAGATCTGGCAAGCGTCGAGCGACCTTCTGGCCGTGGCCGATTTCGAGGGCCGCTTCGTCAGCCTCAACCCGGCCTGGAGCGCCACGCTGGGCTGGAGCGAGGCCGAGTTGAAGGCGGTCCCCTTCCTCGACTTCGTCCACCCCGAGGACCGGGAATTGACGCGCGCCGCCGCCGCCGGCCTCGCCCGCGGCGAGATGCAGCTCGGCTTCGAGAACCGCTACCGGACCCGCGACGGGGATTACCGCTGGTTCTCCTGGAACACCGTGCCGCGCCAGGGGCTCATCTACGCCTCGGTGCGCGACGTCACCGCGATCAAGGGGCAGGCCCGCGCCCTGGCCGAGGCCGAGGAGGCCCTGCGCCAATCGCAGAAGATGGAGGCGGTGGGCCAGCTCACCGGCGGGCTGGCCCACGACTTCAACAACCTGCTCGCCGGCATCTCGGGCAGCCTGGAGCTGATGCAGACCCGCATCAGCCAGGGCCGGCTCAAGGATGTCGACCGCTACATGGGCGCCGCCCAGGGCGCGGCCAAGCGTGCCGCCGCGCTGACGCACCGCCTGCTCGCCTTCCTCCCGCCGCCAGACGCTGGACCCGCGGCCCACCGACGTGAACCGGCTGGTGATGGGCATGGAGGATCTGATCCGGCGCACGGTCGGTCCCACCATCACCATCGAGGTGGTGGGGGCGGCCGGGCTCTGGCCCTCCCTCGTTGATCCGCCGCAGCTCGAGAATGCGCTGCTCAACCTCTGCATCAACGCCCGCGACGCGATGCCCGAGGGCGGGCGCATCACCATCGAGACCGCCAACAAGTGGCTCGATGCCCATGCCGCGCACCAGCACGACGTTCCGCCGGGCCAGTACCTCTCGCTGTGCGTGACCGATACCGGCACCGGCATGAGCCCGGACGTGCGGGCCAAGGCGTTCGACCCGTTCTTCACGACCAAGCCCACCGGCCAGGGCACGGGCCTCGGCCTGTCGATGATCTACGGCTTCGCCAAGCAGACGGGCGGGCAGGTGCGGATCTATTCCGAACTCGGCCAGGGCACGACGGTCTGCATCTACCTGCCCCGCTTCCACGGCGAGGCGGAGGATCTCGATTCGCTCGGCCCCCTGGTCGATGCGCCGCGCGCCGAGCAGGGTGAGACGGTGCTCGTGGTCGATGACGAACCGACCGTGCGGATGCTGGTGACGGAGGTGCTGGAAGACCTCGGCTATACCGCGATCGAGGCCGCCGACAGCGCCAGCGGCCTCAAGGTGTTGCAATCGGACGTGCGCATCGACCTGCTCATCTCCGATGTCGGGCTGCCCGGCGGCATGAACGGCCGCCAGATGGCCGATGCAGGCCGTCTCTCGCGCCCCGGCCTCAAGGTGCTGTTCATCACCGGCTATGCCGAGAACGCGGCGGTGGGCAACGGCCACTTGGAGCCCGGCATGGCGGTGCTGACCAAGCCGTTCGTGGTCGAGACCCTGGGCCTGCGCATCCGCGAGATCATCGCGCGGGGGTAGTATGGGGGAGCGGCCGGGGCTCCCAGTCGCCCCGTCAGGCCCGGATCGAGCCGACGAAGTGCTGGACGGAGCTCCGGAGCTCGGTGGATTGCCCGTTCAGCGCGATGGCGTCCTGCAGCACCCGATCCGCCGCACGCCCCGTGGCGCTGGAGGCGCCGATGACGGATTCGATCTCGCCGGTGGCCAGGCGCATGCCGTGCGAGGCGGCCGAGATGTTGTGGGCGATCTCCTGGGTCGCCGTCGATTGCTCGTCGATGGCGTAGGCGATCGCGTCCGCCATGCCGGTGGCGCGCTGGATCGCCTGCGTGATGTTGCCGATGGCCTGCACCGTCTGCTCCGTGGCCACGCGGACCGAGCCGATATGCGCCGCGATCTCGTCGGTGGCCCGGGCCGACTGACCCGCTAGGGCCTTCACCTCGGCGGCGACGACGGCGAACCCCTTGCCGGCGGCGCCGGCGCGGGCGGCCTCGATCGTGGCGTTGAGTGCCAGCAGGTTCGTCTGCTCCGCCACGCCGCGGATGAGGCCGAGCACTTCGCTGATCCGCGCGGCGGCGGCGCCGAGATCGGCGACCTTGGCTTCCGTCGAGGCGGCTTCTTGAGCGGCCTCCGAGGCTGCCGCGGACGACCCCCGCGCCTGCTGGCGGATCTGATCGATCGAAGCGGACAGCTCCTCCGCGGCCGCGGCCACGGCCTCGATGTTCTGCGAGGCCGAGCGGGAGAGCCGTGCGGCCTCCGCCGAACGCAGGTCGGCCTCTCGGGCCGTGCCGGCCAGATTCGTGGCCTGCGCCTCGAAAGAGCCCGCCGCCGTCGCGACCTGGCCGACGATGCCTCCGACCGAACTGCCGAACTGGTCCGCGGTCCGCTCCAGGCTCTGGCGCCGCTCCACCTCGGCGGATTGCCGCAGGCCCTCGCGCTCCCCTCTCAGCCGCTCCGCCTCGGCGCCGTGCGCCTTCAGGACATCCACCGCGCGGGCGATTTCGCCGATCTCGTCGCGGCGGTCCGTTCCGGGCACCTCGACGTCCCGTGTGCCCTCCACGAGCTGCGTGATGGTCCGCGCCAGCGAGGCCAGCGGCTGCACGACGCGGCGGGTGAAGAAGACCACGATGCCGAAGGTGAACAGGATGACGAGGAGCAGGGTCGCACCCGCCACGGCGAGGCGCTGCAGCGCCGAGGCGATCGTCTCGTCGGCGGTGGCGAGGGCCGATTGCAGGGCGGCATCCCTGACGCTGAGGATCGACTGGAGCATTTTGGTGGTGTGGGGCCGCCATTCCGTGAGGGTCATCGGCGGCTCGGTCCCATCCCGGCCGGCTGCGAACATCCCCGCCACCACCTGTCCCGGATCGGCGATGAAGTTGCGCTCGACCATCGTGAGGGCATCGACCAGCGGGCCTTGCGTTTCGACCTGCATCACGCTGCGCTGCAGCCGCTGCCAAGCCTGCTCGATCCGGCCGTTCATCTCGTGGATCTGCACGGTCAGGGCCGGAGAGAAGCGCTGCTTGGCGCCCGCATACTGACTGAACCAGATCGAGCGGCTGCCGCCGATGTCGCGCAGCTCCATCGCGAGGCTGACGACCGGCACCGAGCGGGCGACCTCGGGATTCTCCCGGGTGATGTCGATCTCGATCATGCCGAGCGTCTTCGAGTTCTGGGCGACGACGGCGATGATCGCTTTCTGGAACGACTTGGCGGCCTGCTCGTCACGGTCCTTGAGCGGCTTGGCGATCTCGCTATCCGCCGCCGCACGCGCGCCCTCGAGTTGGCGGATCGTCGGCTGCAGGGCTTGATCGAGCACGGCCCGCTTGTCGGCGGGCAGGGCCGCGACGGCCCCCGTGATCCGGCCGGCGACGGCCTCGGTCGCCTTCCGGTTCGCCTCCGCCGAGGCCCGGATCGGCGCCTGCTCGGCGCTGTCCGAGAGCAGGAGCTGGTTGTAGGAGCCGCGTTCGAGGGCGAGGCGCTCGTTGAAGCGGGCGATCTCGCCCAGGACCCCGACGAGCTGACGTGCCTCGTCGGCCTGCGACCAGCGCTGCCATTCCTGCCAAGCGATGAAAGAGCTCGAACCCGCGGTCACGAGTCCGACAGAGGCCATGCACGAAACGAAGAGATTCCGGACGCGCATCGGCCCCCCAGTTGTTTTTTCGAAATTTTCGCCACGTCGGCGCTGGGGGCGATTACGCTATGATATTTGTGAACGATCGGTTGACCGGGAATCGAACTGGGTAACGCCTGTTGTTGCACGTTTGCGTGAATCTTGGAGTCTGGGTTCGCGTGTCTTTCGGGAGACGCTGACCGGCGCGGGTCAGTTCGCGGCCCGCTCGGTCGAGAACGCTACCGTCGGCGTCGGATCGTCGAAGCTTGGCTCGGCGGTGATGACTTGGACGTTGCGTTCGAGACCCAGATGCCGGCCGCCCGCCTCAAGCCTCCAGCCGCTCGAAGAACGCCGCGATCGCCGCCGCGGCCTCTTCGGGGCATTCCCGATGCGGAAAGTGCCCGGCGCCCTCGAACGGGGCGAGATCGAGATCCGAGAAGGTCTCGCCGAGCCGGTCGGTCCAGGCGTAGGGGAAGAGCGGGTCCTGCGTGCCCCAGCGGATACAGGTCGGCACGCGGATCGGCGGCAGGGCCGGCGCCTCGCCCCGCACCATGGCGAGCCGTCCCGCCTGCCGGCTCAGGTACCAGTTGAAGCCGCCCTGCAGGTTGCCCGGCACTAGGAAATTATCGGTGAAGGCATCGAGTACCGCGTCGAAGGCGGATGGATTCCCGCCGGCCCAGTGGCGCAGAAAATGGCCGATATACGCGCGGCAGCTCTCGCGGCTGGCGCCGACCACCTCTGCGGCGAACGGCTTGAGGTGGAAGGACTGGTACCAGATCTCGGCCAGCATCTCCGGTTGGGCCAGACGCGGGCCGATGCCGGGATAGGGGCAATCGAAGAAGAACAGGCCGGTGAGCCGGTCCGGATGCGAGCGCCCGAGGGCTTGCCCGACAGAGGCGCCGACATCGTGCCCGACGATCCCGACACGCGCGAGGCCGAGGGCATCGAGAAGGCCGACGATGTCGGCGGCGTGGACCTCCGGACCGGCGTGGTCCGAGGGGCCGTGATCGGGCTTCTCGCTGGCGCCGAAGCCGCGCAGGTCCGGCGCGATCAGGCTGAAGCGGCCGGCGAGCCGGGCCATGACCGGCTCCCAGGTCAGCCAGAATTCCGGCCAGCCGTGCAGCAGCACCAGGGGGCTGCCGGTTCCGGCCCGGGCGACGTGCAGCTGCACGCCGTTGCCCGTCACCGTGTCGTGCCGGATCTCCACCATGCTCAACCGTCCTTCTTCCTGTCGCACCTTCCGCGGGCAACGCGGCGGCCCCGCCGGTCCGTTCCGCAGCGCGCCGTCACAGGCCCGTGCCGTGAGGCCTCGTCGGACCGATCCGGAACGGGGCCGGCTTGACCGGGCAAGCTGGACCGTTTCAATGCGTCCATTCCTGCCGGTCGCGGGAGAGAGATGGCACCGTATGAGGCGGCAGATGGCGACGACGGTTCGGTGGCTCGCGCTCCCGCTCGTGCTGGGCGGCAGCCTCGCCGTCTCGGGCTGCACCGGCTTCGGCTACATCTCGCAGACCTACGTCAGCCAGGTGCCGCAGGTCGTCACGATCGGCTGTAACGAGCCCTACGAGGTCTACGACAACCGCCAGCGCCGCCGGGTTCTGGTGGTCTCGAACGCCCTGCGCGAGGTGACGGGCTGCGATGTGGGCCGGGTCGGCAACGGGCGTCCGCCGGCCGAGACACGGGCCGCGCGCTTCCGCACGGCGGCACGCACCTATCTCGACGAGACCGTGCGCGAGGATTGCAAGATCACCGGCGAGACCGTCTTCAGCGATCTGCAGACCGAGTTCGCCTATGCCTGCGACGCCCCGGTGGAGCCGCGCGGCACGGCGGTGCCGCGGCTGCCCGGACGGCGCAACCAGCGCTGATCGGGACCCGGTCAGGCCCGCCTTCAGGTTTCGTGTTCGGATTCTTGCGGACTGACGAAGGTCCGCTCCGTCGCATCGCCCGCCGCGGCGAGCAGCGCCCGAGCGAAGGCCCGCGCCTCGGCGCGGTCGAGGCTGAGGATCGCGGTGACGGGGCGGCCGCCGAGATCGGGCAGTCCCAGTTCGAGGCGCACGCCCTCGCCCTCCGGCGTGGCGGACAAGCTCCAGCCGCGCTCACCGCTCGGTGCGTTGCCCGTTCCCTCGCCTGATCCACTGCCCATTCCAACGCCCTTGCCGGGCTCGTTCATCGAATTGATCCTTCCGGTCCTTGCCGAGCCTGACATGGAGGGTTTCGCCGCCTCAGACCAGGGGCGCGGCGCGGGCGGGCGGCTCGGCGAAGACGATTGACGCGCGCGGCCGGGGATGATGTCTGCGCGCCGACCGCCCGCCGGGCGCGACGCCACACGACAACTCAAGGGATGACCGACATGTCCGAGATCTGGTTCCGCACCGGCGAGGCGACCGTGCTCGCGGCCGAAGGGCAGTTCACCGACGCGATGCCGGAGGTGCTGATCGGCTCCACCCGCGGCCCCGTGGGCCACGGTTTCGCGAGCATGCTGGGGCAGGTCCAGGGCCATACCCGCATGTTCGTGGTGCGCGACCTCAACCAGCTCGTGCGCCCCTCCACGATCATGACCACCAAGGTCACGATCCACACCGCCGAATATGCCGAGCTGCTGGGCGGCGTGGTTCAGGCGGCCACGGCTGATGCCATCGTCGATTGCGTGATCGAGGGCATCCTGCCGAAGGACGGGCTCGACGAACTCTGCATGATCATCACGATCTGGCTCGACGAGCGCTGCGGCACGGACGAAAACCTCGACCGCAAGGATCTCTACCGCACCAATTACGAGGCGACGAAGCTCGCCATCGCCCGCGCCATGAAGGGCGAGCCGACGATCGACGAGCTGATCGCCAACCGCAAGACGGTGAAGCACTACGCGCTCGAAGACATCATCGAGTATTGATTTTTTCGCACGCGACGGGACGCGGTTTAGGCCGCGCCCCGGTCGATGGGCTTCGGTCGCTCGGCCCGATCATCCCGCGGTTTTTGGGAGGATCGGACCGCCTCACGCGAGAAGACTACTTCTTGGCGACGTAGGGGGCGATCATCTTGCGCGGATCGACGATCCGGTCGTAGTCGGCCTCGGAGACGTAGCCGAGCTTGAGCGCCGCCTCCCGCAGGCTGAGATCCTCCTCGTGCGCGAGGTGGGCGATCTTCGACGCCTTGTCGTAGCCGATCGTCGGGGCCAAAGCCGTCACCAGCATGAGCGAGCGATCGACGTAGTCCTTGATCCGCTTGTGATTGGGCTTCGTGCCCTCGATGAGGTGCTTGCGGAAGTTGCGGCTGCCGTCGCTCAGCAGCCGGATCGACTGCAGGACGTCGTAGATCATCACCGGCTTGTAGACGTTCATCTCGAGCGAGCCGCTGGCGCCGCCGAACCCGGTGCTGACGTCGTTGCCCATCACCTGAAGGGTGACCATCGTCAGCGCCTCGACCTGGGTCGGGTTCGTCTTGCCCGGCATGATCGAGGAGCCCGGCTCGTTCTCCCGGGATGATCAGCTCGGCCAAGCCCGCGCGCGGACCGCAGGACAGCAGCCGGATATCGTTGGCGATCTTGTAGAGCGAGCCGGCCAGCGTGCGCAGCGTGCCGGACAGGTGGACGATGGCGTCGTGCGCGCCTTGCACCACGAACTTGTTGGGCGCCGTGACGAAGGGCAGGCCGGTCAGCCGCGCGATCTCCTTCGCGCTCGCCTCGGCAAAGCCCGGCTGCGCGTTGATGCCGGTGCCGACCGCGGTGCCGCCGAGGGCCAGACGGTACACACCCTTCAGCGCGTCGTCGAAGCGCTCCAGGTTGTCGCTCAGCATGCCCGAATAGCCCGACCATTCCTGCCCGAGCGTGATCGGGACGGCATCCTGCATATGGGTGCGCCCGATCTTGATGATGTCCTTCCACGCCTCCGCCTTCGCGGCGATGCTGTCCCGCAGCTCGGTGATGGAGGGCGCCAGCCGCTGCCGGACCGCGATCGCGGCGGCCATGTACATCGCCGTCGGGAAGGTGTCGTTCGACGACTGGGCCATGTTGACGTGGTCATTGGGATGCACGGGATTCTTGCTCCCGAGCGGCTGACCGGCGATCTGGCTGGACCGGTTCGCGATCACCTCGTTGACGTTCATGTTGAACTGGGTGCCGCTACCCGTCATCCAGACGTGCAGCGGAAACATCTCCGCGTGCTGTCCGGCCAGAATCTCGTCGCAGACCTGAACGATGAGCTTGTGCTGCGTCTCGCCGAGGCGGCCATCCGCGAAGTTGACGTTGGCGGCGGCCTTTTTCAGGATCGCGTAGCTCGACACGAGCTCACGCGGCATCCGCTCGATCCCGATGTCGAAATTCTCGATCGACCTCTGCGTCTGGGCGCCCCACAGCTTGTCGCAGGGGATCTTCACCTCACCCATGCTGTCCTTCTCGACGCGGAAGCACTCGCCGCCATCCGTCGCAGGAATCCCGGCGGGCTGCACGCCGGCTTTGCCGGTCTCCGCGGCCGCCACCTTCGGGATTGTCGCACCGGCCGCCAAGCCGATCGACGTGAGCAGTCCGGTCTTGAGGATGTCCCTGCGCTCCATGGAGCCGTGCCCTTTCTTGCTCTCGCGACCGACGTGCCGAGGAGGACGGGCGATCACGGCCCGTCCGGCCGCGGCCCGCACGCGATCCTCCGGCGAGGCGCACGCGATCAATGATCCATCGTCCACGGGCAGGATGAGCCCGGCCGGGCGACGGCCGGGGCTGCATGCGTGGCGCAAGGCAGGTGATCAATTGTTATGGAGGGATAGGGCTGACACTTGGTCTGCCCTGTAGGCCTCTCACCTGATGCTTCGGCAGTGAAAAGCAGATGGGTGCTGAATTTTCAGGCTTCGGTTTGGTCTTGTGATAATATAATTCAATATCGCCAGGTCGGCATCGATCGTGCCGATGGGCGTGTCTGTCAGGACACGCCCGCTGCGCCATCGCGCCCGGTGCCGAAACGGTCAGGGATCCGGCATTGCGTGACGTGGGCCTGCATCGGACTTGGCGGACATCGCCGCGCGTCGTGCCCGAACTTCGGACGCCCTCATTCCGGGGGAGGGCGCCGGCGACCGGAAGCGGCGTCCCGGTCGCCGGAAACCGGGCCGGGCGTCAGAACTCGATCCCCTCCTGCGCCTTCACCCCGGCGGAGAAATGGTGCTTCACGCTGCCCATCTCGGTGACGAGGTCAGCGGCCTCGATCAGCGCCGGCTTGGCGTTGCGGCCGGTCACGACGACGTGAAGGTCGGGACGCCGGGCGGCGAGGTCGGCGAGCACCGCGTCGAGGTCGAGATAGTCGTAGCGTAGGGCGATGTTCAGCTCGTCGAGGACGAGCAGGCGGATGCTCTCGTCCGCCATCAGAGCGCGCGCGGTTTCCCAGGCGTTGGCGCAGGCGGCGATGTCGCGGGCCTTGTCCTGCGTCTCCCAGGTGAAGCCCTCGCCGAGCGCCTGCCAGACGATCTGGTCGCCGAAGCTCTTGAGCGCGCGGGCCTCACCCGTGTCCCAGGCGCCCTTGATGAACTGCACCACGCCGACCCGATGACCCCGCCCGAGCATGCGCAGCACGAGGCCGAGGGCGGCCGTGGTCTTGCCCTTGCCGGGGCCGGTATGGACGATCAGCAGGCCCTTCTCGATCTTCTTCGAGGCGACCTCGGCGTCCTGCACCGCCTTGCGCTTGGCCATCTTTTCGCGGTGGCGCGTGTCGTCTTCGGTCATCAGGGATTCTCGCGTGAGGGTTTGACCGTCAGCGGCAGCCCGGCGACGGTGAGCACGACCCGGTCGGCCTCGCGCGCCAGCCGCTGGTGCAGCCGCCCGGCCGCATCGCGGAAGCGGCGGGCGAGCGCGTTGTCCGGCACGATGCCGAGGCCGACTTCGTTGGCCACCAGCACCAGCGGACCCGGCGCCGCGGCGCAGGCCCGCGCCAGGGCCTCGGTCGCCGCGTCGAGATCCGCCTCGGCCAGCAGCAGGTTGGTGAGCCAGAGCGTGAGGCAATCGACCAGCACCGGCCCGGTCGCGGCGGCCACCGCCTCCGGCAGCGCCATCGGCACGTCGAGGGTGTGCCAGGAGTCGGAGCGCCGCGCCCGGTGCTCGTCGATGCGGACCCGCATCTCCTCGTCCCAGGCCTGCGCCGTGGCGATGTAGAGCCAGGGGGCGGGACAGGCCTCGATCAGCCGCTCGGCATAGGCGCTCTTGCCCGACCGCGCACCGCCGAGCACCAGGGTCATCCGGGGGGCGGCCTGAAGCATCCGCACCCTTTGCCCCACGCGCCGCCAGCGCGTCAAAGTCAGTCTATTGACAATATGCTGTCAAATCGGCAGCATATTGTCATGAAACGTTCAGATCATGAGGCCGCGGACGCCGCGACGGCTCTGGTGCTGGAGATCTTCCGGTCGAGCGGCGCGCTGCTGGCCGCCGGCGATCGGCTGGTGGGGGATTTCGGCCTCACCAGCGCCCGCTGGCAGGTTCTGGGCGCCGTCGCACTCGCGGCGCAGCCGCTGCCGGTCGCCCGCATCGCCCGCGACATGGGCATGACGCGCCAGGGCGTGCAGCGGACGGTCAATGAGCTGGCGAAAGCCGGCCTCGTGAGCTTCGCGGACAATCCCCACCACCTGCGCGCCCGCCTCGTTCTCCTCACGCCCGCGGGCCGGGATGCCTACGCGGCGGCGGCGGCGCGGCAGGCGCCCTGGGCGGCCGCACTCGCCCGCGATCTCGACCCTGCGGCGCTCAATGCGGCCCGCGCCCTCGTGCGGACCATCGGCGAGCGGGCCGGCGAACGCCGGAGCGGCGAACAACCGGGAGACCACGATGCTGATCGGTGAACTCGCCCTCGTCGCGGCGGCGGCCTTTGCCGGCGCCGCGCTCTATGTCGGCTTCGTGGAGCATCCGGCCCGGCTGGTCCTCGACCCGGCCTCCCAATTGCAGCAATGGCGCCCGAGCTATCGCCGCGCGACCCGGATGCAGGGCGGCTTGGCGCTGGCCGCCACCGCCCTCGGCCTGCTCGCCTGGGCGCGTACCGGCGATCCGCGATGGGGGCTCGGGGCGGCGCTCGCGCTCGCCAACTGGCCCTATACGATGCTGGCGATCATGCCGACCAACCGTGCCCTGCTCGCCGCATCGAGTGCCGATCCGGTCGTGGCGCCGCTGATGCAACGCTGGATCCGCCTGCACGCAGTCCGCAGCGGGCTCGGTCTGGCGGCGGTGGCGGCCTTCCTCTGGGCGCTGCGGTGATCGCGGCCGGTGCGGGACACGTTGTGCGTCCGTCCGCATCAGGCTATGACCGCTCCGTGACGGTGCCCCGGCAACGGGGTGAAAAGGGAATGCGGTGAGAGGTTTTCCAGAAGCCTCAATTCCGCGGCTGCCCCCGCAACTGTAAGCGGCGAGTTCCTGCCACGAGCCACCGGGTGATCCGGGAAGGCGGCAGGCACGATACCAGCCGCGAGCCAGGAGACCTGCCGTCCAGCGAAGTTTTGTTCTCGAACGCCGCCGGTGGGGCGGCCGGAGCTCGTGACCCGATGACGACTGCGACCCTTCAGACCCAGGCCGCCACCACCCGTTCGGCCGAGGGCGCCCGCGCGCTCCTCGTCGCCGCCTTCCTCGGCCTCGGTCTCGTCTTCGTGGCGGGCTTCGCCCCGGCCTCGGTGCTGCACAACGCGGCGCACGATTTCCGCCACGCGCAGAACTTCCCCTGCCACTGATCCGCGCATTCAGCGGCTTCAAAGCAGTTCCATGATCATCCGGTTGCTGTCGGCGGCGCTCGTCGCCGGCTTCCTCGCGTCCGTCGTCGCGACGGGCCTGCAGCTCACGCTGACCTCCCCGCTGATCCTTCAGGCGGAGACCTTTGAAGGCGAGGGCGCGCATGCCGCCCTACCGCCCTCCCGCGATGAGACCTCTTTCGCCGCCCTGATCGTCCCGGCCCACGCGCATGCGCATGGCGAGGGCGGACACGACCACGGCACGGCCGACGCGTGGCAGCCTGCGCCGGGCCTTCAGCGGATGGCCTTCACCGGTCTCGCCACGCTGGTCGGCGGCGTCGGCTACGCGCTGCTGCTCGCGGCGGTGATGCTGGCCCTGCGCCGTGAGCCGACCCCGCAGGGCGGACTCGTCGTCGGCATCGCCGGCTTCCTCGCGGTGGTCCTCGCCCCCGCCATCGGCCTGCCGCCGGAACTGCCCGGCATGGGGGCGGCGCCGCTCGTGCTGCGCCAGTCGTGGTGGCTGATGACGGTGGTGGCGACCGGGCTCGGACTCTACCTGATCGCCGTGCGGCGGGTGCCGCTGACGATCCTCGGTGGCCTCGTCCTCATCGTCGCGCCGCATCTCGCGGGCGCGCCGCAATCGATCGACACCGTCTCCTCGCAGGTGCCGCCGGCCACGGCCGCGCAGTTCGCCGCACGCGCGCTCGCTATCGGCTTCGTGTTCTGGGCGGTGATCGGGCTCGCCTATGGCTGGGCCTGGGGCCTGTTCGGCCGCGAGGCGGGTGCCCGTGCGAATGCCTGATCCCGATAGCGCCATCCTGTCGGTCTGCACCACCTGCCGCGCGGCGGGTGACGCGTCCGAGCCGCGCGCCGGGGCCAAGCTGCTGGCCGCGCTGCTGGCGGAGGCAGGGCGTGAGCCCGTGCCGGGCCTGACGATCGAGGGCACCGAGTGCCTTTCGGTCTGCAAGCGGCCCTGCACCGTCGCGGTCGTCTCGCCCGACCGCTGGACCTACGTCTACGGCGACTTCGACGCGCTCGAAGACCCCGACACCTCCGCCCGCACCCTTCTGGCGGGCCTGCGCCGTTACCTCGAGACCCCTGACGGCGTCGTGCCCTGGCGCGAGCGCCCGGAGGCGTTTCGTAAGGGCGTCGTCGCCCGCATCCCGCCGCTCAGAGTTCCTCACGAAACTCCTGGCCAGGAGTTTCGTGAGAGACACTCAGCTGGCCCCGAACCGGAAGTCTCAGAGCCATGAGCCTCGTGGACAAGATCCCCTGCACCATCGTCACCGGCTTCCTCGGGGCCGGCAAGACGACGCTCGTGCGCCATACCGTCGAGAACGCCCGCGGGCGCCGCCTTGCCATCATCGTCAACGAGTTCGGCGATCTCGGCTTCGACGGCTCGTTCCTCGCCGCCTGCGGCATCGAGGGCTGCAACGAGGATTCCGTGGTGGAGCTGCCCAACGGCTGCATCTGCTGCACCGTGGCCGACGACTTCGTGCCGGCGCTGACCAAGCTTCTGGACCGGCCCGAGCCGCCGGAGCACATCCTGATCGAGACCTCCGGCCTCGCCCTGCCCAAGCCCCTGGTGCAGGCCTTCCAGTGGCCGGCGATCCGCTCGCGGGTGACCGTGGACGGCGTGGTCGCGGTGGTGGACGGCCCGGCGGTCGCCGCGGGGATGTTCGCCGAGGACCCCGACGCCCTCGCCAACCAGCGCGCGGCGGACCAATCGGTCGATCACGACAACCCGCTGGAGGAGGTGTTCGAGGACCAGATCCTCTGCGCCGACCTCGTGGTGCTCAACAAGGCCGACCTGCTCGACGCAGCGGGCCGCGACAAGGTCCGCGCCGACATCCAGGCGCACCTGCCCCGCGCGGTCGAGATCGTCGAGACCGAGCACGGCCGGCTCGACCCGCGTGTGCTGCTCGGCATCGCGGCGGCGGCCGAGGACGACCTCGACGCGCGCCCCTCGCATCACGGCGAGGGCGAGGATCACGACCACGACGATTTCGAATCGGTCGCGATCCCCGTCGGCATCGCCGGCAGCCCGGAAGACCTGTCCGCCCGCGTGGAGAAGGCGGCCGAGACCGAGGGCGTGCTGCGGATCAAGGGCTTTGCCGAGGTGAAGGGCAAGCCGATGCGCCTCGTGGTGCAGGGCGTCGGCCGGCGCGTCGCCTCCCATTACGACCGCCCGTGGAAGGGTTCGGAGCCCCGCGACGGACGCCTCGTCGTCATCGGCCTCAAAGGCTTCGATCAGGACGCGGTCGCCGCCGCCCTGCGCGGATGAACCGGGGCGAGGCCGCAGGCCGGCGGCCGCGCGGGCTCTGGCTCGCGGTCCCCGTCCTCGCCCTGCTCGCCGGCTGTTCCGATAGCGGGCGTGAGGCGGACGGGGCGATGCGGATGGCCCAGGCCCCTGCGCCCGCGCCCTTCGTCTCCGCCGCGCGTGAGGGAAGCGCGGCCAAGCTCGCCTATCGCCACGACCTCACCGTCGGCCTCGGGCCGGATCGGGTGGCGCCGCACTTCGCCGCCGCCCGCGACCGCTGCCTCGACGCCGCCGCGACCTGCACGCTGCTGAATTCCTCGATCCGGGACGGCAACGGCGCGAACCCGCCGCAGGCGCAGATCGAGGTGCGGCTGCCGCACGCCGCGGTCGCTCCTTACGTCGCCTTCGTCACCGGTCCGCTGCCGGGCGAGGCGGCGGGCGACGTCGTGCTGATCGAGCAGGCGACCCGCGCCGAGGATCTGACGGCCTCGATTGCCGATACCGGCCGGCGCCTCGCTCAGCTCAACGATTACCGCACCCGCCTGACCGCGCTGGCCGAGAAGCCGGACAACCGGGCCGAGGATCTAATCAAGATCGCGGGCGAGCTGGCGCAGGTTCAGAGCCAGATCGAGGAGGCGGAGGGGACGCGCCGCGGGCTCGACGAGCGCGTGGACACCGAGATCGTCACGGTGGACTTCCGCACCAGCCGGGCGCGGGCCGGCGCCTTCGCCCCGGTGCAGGAGGTCTGGGCCCGCAGCGGCCCGATCCTCGGCGAGAGCGCGGCCTCGGCCCTCCGCTTCACCGTCGCGAGCCTGCCCTGGCTGCCGATTGTCCTTTTTGCCGCCTTGCTCCTCCGGCTGGTCTGGCGCATCCGGCGCAAGCGGGCCCATCCGGCGCGCGTCCCGTTGGAGCCGTGAGGGCGCCCGCGCCATGCACCTGATCCGCCTCGATACGGTCTCCCTCGACGAGGGCGAGGCGGCGGTCGATCTCGGCCAGAGCCCGGGCGAGATCGTCTTCCTGTCGTTCACCGATACCGACCTCGCGGCCGTCGCCCGGGCGCATGCGGCCGAGCCCGGCCTGCCCTCGCTGCGGCTCGCCAAGATGGCGCAGCTGCGCCACCCGATGTCGGTCGATCTCTACGTCGATGCGGTGATCGCCCGCGCCAAGGTCTGCGTGATCCGCTGCCTCGGCGGGCTCGACTATTGGCGCTACGGCATCGAGCGGGCTGCGGCGACGGCACGGGCGCAGGGGGTCAAACTTGCGGTTTTGCCCGGCGACGACCGGCCGGATCCGCGCCTCGACGCCTTCTCGACCGTGCCGCCCGAGACCTGCATCCGCCTCGACGCCTATTTTCGCGCGGGTGGCCCGGAGAACCTGAAGAACCTGCTGCGCAGCCTCGCGGCGGAGGCCGGCGCCGCCTTCGAGCCCGCGCCGCCGAAGGCATTGCCGCGCGGCTTCGCGTGGTGCCCCGGCTGCGGGCCCGTCGCGCTCGAGACGGCGATGCGGGCCGCCGGGCCGGGGCCGCTGGCGCTTCTGCTGGTCTACCGCTCCGCGGTGCTCTCCGGCGAGACGGCGCCGGCCCTGCAGCTGGCCGCGGCGCTTGCCGAGCGCGGCATCGGTAGCGTCACGCTCGCGGTGTCGAGCCTGAAGGACCCGGAGGCGGTCGCGAGCTTGCGCGCGGCTTTGGCCCTGCGCCGGCCGGACATCGTGCTCGCCGCCACCGCCTTCTCCGCCCGCGACGATGCCGGCTTCGTGCTCGACGCCGCCGATTGCCCGGTGATCCAGGCCTACACGATCGGCGCGCCCCGCGACGCCTGGGCCGCCTCGGGCCGCGGCATGAACGCGTCCGACCTCGCCATGCAGGTGGCTTTGCCGGAATTCGACGGACGCCTCTCGGGCTTCCCGATCTCGTTCAAGGAGGAGGCCGCGGCGGTCGAGGGCTTTTCGGAGCGCCGCGCGGTCCCCGATCCCGCCGGCATCGCCGCGCTCGCCGAGCGCGGCGCCGCGTGGGTCCGCCTGCGTCGAACGCCGCGCGAACAGCGCCGGCTGGCCATGGTGCTCTCCGATTATCCCGCCCGCGGCGGCCGGGCCGGCTACGCGGTGGGCCTCGATACACCGGAAAGCGCCCGCGCCATTGCGGCCGACCTCGCCGCAGCGGGCTTTGCCGCTGGGGCGCTGTCGGAGGCCGGTGCGCTGATGGCGTCGCTGACGGAGGGCGAGCCGAGCTTTTCGGTATCGCTGGCCGATTACGCGGCGTGGTTCAGGGGATTGCCGGAGGAGCGCCGGACGGAACTGACGGAGCGCTGGGGCGCGCCGGAGGACGATCCGCTCTGCCGGGACGGGGCGTTCCGGTTCCGGATGGTCTGCGCGGCGCAAAACCTTCCCCCCTCTGCGGGGGAGGGTGCCTGCGGAGCAGGCGGGAGAGGGGCCGGCTCAGGCCCTTCCGGAAGCGGCGCTCCCCTCACCCGACCCCCTTCGGGGGCCACCCTCTCCCGCGGAGGGGAGAGAGATGAGAGTCTCACCCTCTTCCTCCAACCCGATCGTGGCCGCGCCGCCGACCGCAAGGCCGGCTACCATGACCCCGACGAGCCGCCGACCCACGCCTATCTCGCCTTCTACCTGGGCGTTCGGAGGGCCTTCGATGCGCTGATCCATCTCGGCACCCACGGCACCACCGAGTGGCTGCCGGGCAAGGCTGTGGCGCTGTCGCCGGATTGCTGGCCGGCGCTGGCCGTCGGGGCGCTGCCGGTGGTCTATCCGTTCATCGTCGACGATCCCGGCGAGGCCGCGCCGCTCAAGCGCCGGCTCGGCGGGATTGCGCTCGGCCATCTCACCCCCACCGTCGAGGCGGCCGGGCTCACCCCCGAGGCCGCGGCGCTGCGTGAGCTCGTCGAGGAATACTCCGCCGCGAGCGTGCTCGATCCGCGCCGGGCCGGGCTGATCGCCACGGCGATCCTCGACGAGGCGGCCTCCGCCGGCCTGCTCGAAGGCGCGGGCGTCGATGGCGACACGCCGATGGCCGACGCGCTGACCGCGCTCGACGCGCATCTGTGCGACCTCGGCGAAACCCCGTTCCGCGACGGCCTGCACGTCTTCGGCCGCGCCCCCGCCGAGGCCACCGAGCCGGTTCGCGCCAGTGCCGAGGCCGAGCGCGCCGCGCTCGCCGCGGCGCTCGACGGCCGCTTCGTCGCCCCGGGCCCCGCCGGCTCGCCCTCGCGCGGGCGCCAGGACGTGATGCCGACCGGCCGCAACCTGACGACGCTCGATCCGCGCGCCCTGCCGACCCGTGCCGCGACCATGCTCGGCGCCAAAGCGGCGGACGCGGTGGTGCTTCGCTACCTTCAGGACGAGGGCGAGTACCCGGCCCGGATCGTCATGGATCTCTGGGCCTCGCCCACACTCCGCACCGGTGGCGAGGACGTGGCGCATGCGCTGGCGCTGATGGGCGTGCGCCCGGTCTGGGACCATGCCTCGACCCGTGTCACCGGCTTTGAGGTGCTGCCGCTGGCCCTTCTCGACCGGCCGCGCATCGACGTGACCTGCCGCGTCTCCGGCGCGTTCCGCGATACCTTTCCCGAGACCCTGGCGCTGCTCGACCGCGCCGCCCGCGCCGTCGCCGCCCGTGAGGAGGACGACGAGGAGAACCCGCTCGCCGCCGCCCGGCGCCGGGGCGAGTCCGCCGCCCGCATCTACGGCGCGGCCCCCGGCCGCTACGGCGCGGGCGCGGCCGAGACCGCGCTCGACGGCGCGTGGGAGGCGCGCACCGATCTCGGCACCGCCTATCTCGCTGCCACCACCCACGCCTACGGCGACGCGGAAGGCGCGGACGCGGATTTCGCCGCCCGCATCGCGGCGGCGGACGCCTATGTCCACGCCTTCGACGTCGCCGAGCGCGACCTGCTGGATGGCGATGCGGCCGCCGACGCCATGGGCGGGTTCTTTGCCGCCGCCACGTCCGAGGGGAAGGCACCCGCGCTCTACAGCCTCGACGTCTCGAACCCGGAGGCGCCGCGCACCCGCACCGCCGGCGAGGACGTCGCCCGGCTGATCCGCGGCCGGCTCGGTCATCCGCGCTGGATCGCGGCGCAGCTTCGCCACGGCTACCGCGGCGCGCAGGAATTCGCGCAAGGCATCGATGCGGTGTTCGTGCTCGCTGCCGCGACCGATGCAGTATCGAGCCAGGATCTGGACCGGCTCTACGGCGCCTGGATCGCTGACCCAGAAACCTTCGACGCCCTGAAGGCGGCCAACCCCGAGGCGACCCGCGCCATCCTCGAGCGCTTCGACGAGTTGCGCGCCCGCGGCCTGTGGCAGAGCCGGCGCAACGCCGCCCCGGCCGACGCTTTGCTGGCCGCCGAATGAGTGCCCGCCGCACCCTGCCCGAGGGCGCCCGCCGCGGTTGGTGCCCCTCGCTCGCCCGGCCGATGCCGACCGGCGACGGGCTGCTCGCCCGCATCCACCCGCCGCTCGGGCGCCTGACGCCGGCGCAGTTGCGTGCGGTGGCGGACGGCGCGCGGGCCCACGGCAACGGCCATATCGACGTGACCGCCCGAGGTAACCTCCAGATCCGCGGCGTCAGCGAGGCGAGCGCCGCGCCGCTTGCCTGCGCCCTCGCGGAAGCCGGTCTCGGCGACACCCGCGACGACGGCGGCCCGCAGCGCCTGACGCTGACGGCGCCGCTCGCCGGCCTCGATCCCACGGAACAGATCGACGTGCCGGCGCTCGCCCGCGCGGTGGAGGCGGCGGGGCTCACGGTGCCGGGCCTGCCACCCAAGACGCTGGTGGCGATCGACGGCGGCGGCGCCCACGGCCTCGGCACGGTCGAGGCCGATTTCTTCCTGTTCGCCGCAGGGCCGGGGCAGGTCGCTTTCGGCCTCGCGACCGAAACCGGTCCCCTGCGCTGCGGCGTGCTGCCCGAGCGCCAGGCGGCGGGCGCCATCGGCCTTGCGCTCGCGGCCTTCGCCGAGATCGGTGGGCGCCGGATGCGCGACCTCGACGCCCATGGCCGGGCCGTGATCGCGGCGGTGGCCGGCTTCTTCCCGTTCGAGCCGACGCCGCTCGCGCCGGCTCCGGCTCCGGCCGCGCCGGGGCTCGCCGCCCTGACCGCGGATCGCGCGGCGCTCCTCGTCCAGGCGCCGTTCGGCCGCTGCACCGCGGATCGGCTGGAACAGGTCGCCGCGCTGGCCGGGGCGCAGGATGTGCGGCTGAGCGCGGAGCGCGGCCTCGCCCTCGTCGTTCCGGCAAGCCGCTCGGCCGCCCTCCAGGCCGAATTGGCGCGGGCCGGCTTCATCGTGGCGCCGGACGATCCGCGCCGGGCGGTCGCCGCCTGCCCCGGTGCGCCGGCCTGCCGCTCCGGCACGACCCCGGTGCCCGACCACGCCGCCCGGCTGGCGCAGGCGCTGGCGCCGCTGGCCGGCCTCACCGCTCATGTCTCGGGCTGCGCCAAGGGCTGCGCCCATCCGGGCCCCGCCGATCTGACCCTGGTGGGCCGCGACGGCGCCTACGATGTGGTGCTCGCCGGGCCCCCCTCTGCCGAGCCGGCAACGCGTCTCGCTTTCGAGGTGGCGCTGGACCGGATAAGGAAGGCCGCAGCCGCCGGGCTTCCGGCGCTGGACCCCGTGTTTCAAGACGACGTGCCAGGATAACGTGCGATGAGTGCCCGCCACGACTACATCCGCGACGGCGGCGCGATCTACGCGCGCTCCTTCGCGATGATCCGCGCTGAATCCGATCTCGCCCGCTGGTCCGGCGCGGCCGAGCGCGTGGTGGTGCGGATGATCCATGCCTGCGGCATGACCGACCTCCCGCGCGACGTGGAGATGTCGGACGATTTCGCCGCGGCCGGCGAGGCGGCCTTGAAGGCCGGCGCGCCGGTCCTCTGCGACGTGCGCATGGTCGCCGACGGCGTGACCCGCACCCGGCTGCCGGTGAAGAACGAGGTGATCTGCACGCTCGGCGATCCGCGTGTGCCGGGGCTGGCGGCCGAGATGGGCACCACCCGCTCGGCAGCCGCAATGGAATTGTGGCGCGAGAAGCTGCCCGGCAGCGTCGTCGCCGTCGGCAATGCGCCGACCGCCCTGTTCCGCCTGCTCGAACTGCTGGACGAGGGCGTCGCGCCCCCGGCGGCGGTGATCGGCATCCCCGTCGGCTTCGTCGGCGCGGCGGAATCCAAGGAGGCGCTGGCGCGGGACGGGCGCGTGCCCTTCGTCGTGGTCCATGGCCGCCGCGGCGGCAGCGCGATGACGGCGGCCGCCGTCAACGCGCTCGCGAACGAGATCGAGTGATGGAGGGGAGCGTGCGCATCGACGCGCCGGCCGAGACCACGGACGGCGCGGGCGAGACCCCCGCCGCGGCCAAAACCGGTACGCTCTACGGCGTCGGCATGGGGCCGGGCGACCCGGATTTCCTCACCGTGAAGGCGATGCGGGTGCTGGAGCACGCCCCCGTGCTCGTCCACTTCTGCAAGCGGGGCAAGCGCGGCAACGCCCGCACCATCGCCGACGCGGTGATGATCGATCCGACCCGCGAGTTTCCCCTGGCCTATCCCTACACCACCGAGCTTCACCCCGATCACCCGGAATACGTCGCGGCGTTGGCCGGCTTCTACGACGAGGCGGCGGGACGGCTCGCCGACCATCTCGGTGCGGGCCGCGACGTGGCGATCCTGTCGGAGGGCGATCCCTTCTTCTACGGCTCGTTCATGCATCTGTGGCGCCGCCTGAAGGACCGCTTCCCCGTCGAGGTGATCCCCGGCGTCACGGGCATGTCGGGCTGCTGGACCCGCGCGGGCACGCCCATCACCTGGGGCGACGACGTGCTCACCATCCTGCCGGCGACGCTGCCGCGCGAGGCGCTGGTGGAGCGGCTGAAGGGCACGGATGCGGCCGTTATCATGAAGCTCGGCCGGCACCTGCCGAAGGTGCGCGGCGTGCTGGCCGAGACCGGCTTTCTCGCCCGCGCGGTCTATGTCGAGCGCGGCACCATGGCCGGCGAGCGGGTCGTGCCCCTGGCCGAGAAGGAGGACGACGTCGCGCCCTACTTCTCCATGGTGCTGGTGCCCGGCGAGGGCCGGCGCCCGTGAGCGCGTCAGGGAGCGTGACGATCATCGGCCTCGGGCCGGGTGATCCGCGCCTGCTCACCGAATCGGCGCGCGACGCCCTCGACCGGGCGCAGGATCTGATCGGTTACATCCCCTACGTCGCCCGCGTGCCGGAGCGCGAGGGACTGACCCGTCACGCCAGCGACAACCGGGTCGAGGTGGACCGCGCCCGGCATGCCCTGGAACTCGCCGTGGCCGGCCGGCATGTCGCGGTGGTGTCGGGGGGCGATCCCGGCGTGTTCGCCATGGCGGCCGCCGTGTTCGAGGCAGTCGAGCACGGACCCGCGCACTGGCGCGACCTCGACATCCGGGTCGAGCCCGGCATCACCGCGATGCTCGCCGCCGCCGCCCGCCTCGGCGCACCGCTCGGCGGCGATTTCTGCGCGATTTCGCTGTCGGATAACCTCAAGCCCTGGGACGTCGTGACCGCCCGGCTGGAGGCGGTGCTGCGGGCAGGGCTCAGCGTCGCCCTCTACAATCCGATTTCCTCCGCGCGGCCGTGGCAGCTCGGCAAGGCGCTGGCGCTCGCCGCCGAGATCCTGCCTGCCACGACGCCGGTCATCTTCGCCCGCGCCGTGACCCGGCCGGACGAAGCGTTGCGGGTGCTGACCCTGGATGAGGCCCGCACCGCGCCGGCCGATATGGCGACCATGATCATCATCGGCGCCGCCACGACGCGGCTGATCGAGCGGGAAGGGCGTCTGCCCTTCGTCTACACGCCGCGGAGCGTCACGCTCTGACGCGGACACCTCCGCAGCGTACTCCTACAATCGAAGGATGTGCTCTTCCGAGGTTCAGGTCCCCGAAGCCGGCGCTCTCCAAGCTTTAGAACACGTTGAAGAACCACAGCAGAAGAATGATCGGCAGCGGAATGCCGATCAACCAGAGAAGTCCACCTTTGAGCATCGTGCTGTCTCCCGTGTGATGGAGGCGGTGACGCGCACTCCTTAGCTTATCTACCAATGAGGCTCGGTTGGCGTTCCTGATCTATGGAAAAATTCATAATCGGGCGGGTTTGCAACGACCGCCAATCGCAAGCCGCGGGTCCATCTTTTCGGACCAAATTCCTCTGGTGCGGCCTTGATAGGAATTTATGGATTGACACCGCGACGCTCCTCCTGTAGCTAAAGGGAACTCTCAAGAAGTGTGGATGGAGACACCGCGATGCCGGACCCCTCCGAGCCACGCGGCGAGCCCGAGCCGGGAGCCCCTTCGAAGCCAAGTGCCAGGAAAGCCCGCAAGCGTGTCCCGGATGCCCGGCAGCTGCGGGCGCAGTTGCGCACGCATATCGAACGGCAGATTGCTCGCTTCGATGCCGTGCTCGAGACCGCGGCACCACCGGCCGGGCTGGATTCCGCGAAAGTGCTGCGCGATCTCGGTGGTCTGAAGACCATGCTCGACGACATGAAAGCGGCCGACCGGGCCGCGCGGAAGGGAGGGACGGATGGTGCAGCCAGCCGACCAACCCTGCACGCCGCCGACCTCGTTGCGATGCGCACGGATATCGCGCGCCGCTATGCTGCATTCGCGGCGGCGGAGCCGGACGACGGCATTCTTGACCCGTCTCTCGCCGGACCATCTGCGCCTGCTTGAGGCCGACTGGCTTCACCTCGCGCGGCACGACCAGCTTCCGCCCCCGGGAAACTGGACGACCTGGGCAGTGATCGGGGGGGCGCGGCTCCGGAAAAACCCGGACCGGCGCCGAATGGGTGCGTGGCCTGGCCCACGGCGACCCGGTGTTCTCACCGGAGCCGGTGGAGCGGATCGCCCTCGTCGGCGAGACCTTCGCCGATGTGCGCGACGTGATGATCGAAGGGCCGTCCGGGCTTCTCGCCCTGCCGCGTCTCGGCGGCGCGCCGCCGGTCTGGCAGCCGTCGCGGCGGCGGGTGGTGTTCGGCAACGGCGCGGTGGCGCTCGCCTTCTCCGCCGAGGAGCCGGATTCCCTGCGCGGCCCGCAATTCGGCGCCGTGTGGTCCGACGAGGTCGCCAAGTGGCGCGAGGCCGAGAGCACCTACGACATGATCCAGTTCGGCCTGCGGCTCGGAACGCATCCGCGCGGTCTCGTCACCACCACGCCGCGTCCGGTGCCGCTGATCCGACGGCTGCTTGCCGACCCACGCACGGTGGTGACGCGCTCGCGCACCGCCGACAATGCTCAGAACCTCGCGCCGAGCTTTTTGGAGGAGGTCGTCGGTCGCTACGCCGGCACCCGACTCGGGCGGCAGGAGCTCGATGGCGAGTTGATCGAGGACCGGCCGGATGCGCTCTGGACCCGTGATTCCATCGAGCGGGCGCGTGTCTTCGAGGCGCCGCCGCTGCAACGCATCGCCGTCGCTATCGATCCGCCGGCCTCCTCCCGCGTCGGGGCCGATGCCTGCGGCATCGTCGCGGCCGGGCTCGCGGCCGACGGAACCGCCTACGTGCTGGCCGATGCAACTCTGGAACAGGCCGCACCCGCCGTCTGGGCGCGAGCTGCACTGGCTCTGTACCACCGCCTGGCGGCCGACGCGCTGGTGGCCGAGGTCAACCAGGGTGGCGAGATGGTCGTCGCGGTGTTGGCGGAGGCCGACCCGAGCGTGCCCGTGGTGACGGTGCGGGCGACGCGGGGCAAGCTGCTGCGGGCCGAGCCGGTCTCGCTGCTCTACGCCCAGGGGCGCATCCGCCACGTCGGTCCGCTACCGGCGCTGGAGGACGAGATGTGCGCCTTCGGTCCCGGCGGTCTGCCCGGTGGCGGTTCGCCGGATCGGCTCGATGCGCTGGTCTGGGCGCTCACGCACCTGATGCTCGCGCCGTCCGTAGAGCCGCGCATCCGCCGGCTCTGACGGCGCAGTTAATTTCACGTGAAACATTGCAAGCGGGAGGCGTGCCATGCCTGGATTCATCGCGCGGCTCGCAAGGGCCGCCGGGTTCGTACCCGAGACGAAAGCGAGCGCGGCGTTTGCGCTCTACGGCGAGGGACGAGCGGTCTGGACCGCGCGCGACTACGCGGCTTTGGCCCGCGAGGGTTTTCAGCGCAACGCCGTCGTCCACCGCTCGGTCCGGCTCGTCGCCGAGGCCGCGGCCTCACTGCCGCTGACGCTGGCCGGCGCCGAGGATGCCCATCCGTTGCTGGACTTGCTCGCCCGGCCGAATCCGCGCGAAGGCGGGATGCGCTTCCTCGACGGGATCTATGGGCACCTGCTCGTCTCCGGCAATGCTTACATCGAAGCGGCCGAGATCGATGGCCGACCGCGAGAACTCTTCTCCCTGCGTCCGGACCGGATGCAGGTCGTAGCCGGCGCCGACGGCTGGCCCGCGGCTTACGAGTACGCTGTCGGGGGGCGCCGACTCCGCTACCAGCAGACCGGCGCCGTGCCGCCGATCCTGCACCTGACGCTGTTCAACCCGCTCGACGACCATTACGGCCTCTCGCCGATGGAGGCGGCGGCGGTGCCGCTCGACATCCACAACGCGGCAGGCGCCTGGAACAAGGCCCTGCTCGACAACGCCGCCCGCCCCTCCGGCGCCCTGGTCTTCGCGCCCTCGACCGGCGCCGCCTTGAGCGACACGCAGTTCACGCGGCTCAAGGCCGAGCTGGAAACGAGCTACCAGGGCAGCGCCAATGCCGGCCGGCCGCTCCTCCTCGATGGCGGGCTCGATTGGCGGCCGCTCTCGCTTTCACCGAAGGAGATGGACTTCGTCGAGGCGAAGGCGGCTGCGGCCCGCGAGATCGCGCTCGCCTTCGGTGTGCCGCCGCTGTTGCTCGGCCTTCCCGGTGACAACACCCACGCGAACTACGCCGAGGCCAACCGTGCCTTCTACCGCCAGACGGTGATCCCACTGGTGCGCCGCACCGCCGATTCGCTCGCGCGCTGGCTGGAGCCCGCCTTCGGCCCCGCGCGGTTGGAGCCGGATCTCGACGCCGTCGAGGCCCTGGCGACCGAGCGCGAGTCGCTCTGGCGCCGGGTGCAGGGCGCGGACTTCCTGTCGGTCGCCGAGAAGCGCGAGGCCGTCGGCTACCCGCCCCAAAGTCTGGGGCAAGGCACCGGCTCTCCGGCCTGAGGCCCCGGCGGGCTTCGCGCAGAGCCCGCTCTTCACTCCTCTTGTCGAGGTTTTTCGATGGATGGCCATTTCACCGGCTACGCCAGCCTGTTCGGCGTGCCCGATCTCGGCCGCGACACCGTCGCGCCGGGGGCGTTTGCCGCGAGCCTCGCCCGGCGGGGCGCGCGCGGGGTGCGGATGCTGTGGCAGCACGATCCGGCCGAGCCGATCGGCTCCTGGCTCTCCCTCAAGGAGGATGGCCGGGGCCTGCGCGTCGCCGGTCGGCTCAACCTCGCGGTTCAGCGCGCCCGCGAGATCGACGCGCTGATGCGCGAGGGCGCCCTCGATGGACTCTCCATCGGCTTTCGCGTCGTGCGGGCTTCGCCTGAGCGTGGCGGGCGTCGGCTGCTCGCCGTCGATCTCTGGGAGGTCTCGCTGGTGACCTTCCCGCTGCAGCCCGACGCGCGGGTGATCCGCGCCGCAGCACCCCGCCCCTTCGTCCCGCCGCGCCTGCGCCTGGCGGCCCCGCCGCTCGCGGCGCGCGCCTGAGCTTTCCGTTTTCCTTCACCAACGAGGATGCCATGACCGAGATGCGTTTCGAGACCAAGGCCCCCACCGGCCTGCCCGAGAACAAGGCAGCGACCTTCGGCACCGAAGCGGTGCTCGACGAGTTCGCCCGCGCCTTCGAGGCGTTCAAGGAGGCCAACGACCTCCGCCTCTCCGAGATCGAGACCCGGCTCACCGCGGATGTGGTGACCGAGGAGAAGCTCATCCGCATCGATGCCGCCCTCGATCAGGCGAAGAACCGCCTCGATCGGATCAGCCTCGACCGTGCCCGGCCGCCGCTCGGCGGGACGGAGCCGGCGCGCGACGCCTCCGCCACCGAGCACAAGGCGGCCTTCGACCTCTATGTTCGGGGCCGGCGAGAGCGCCGGCCTCAAACGGCTGGAAGAGAAGGCACTCTCCGCCGGCTCCGGGCCGGACGGCGGCTACCTCGTGCCGCCGACGATCGAGCGCGAGGTGCTGCGCCGGCTCGCCGAAATCTCGCCGATCCGCGCCATCGCCACGGTGCGGGTCGTCTCCGGTGGCCAGTACAAGCGCGCCGTCTCGGTCAACGGTCCCGCCGCGGGCTGGGTCGCCGAGACCGCGCCCCGGCCTCAGACCGACACGCCGAACCTGTCCGAGCTGAGCTTCCCGGCCATGGAACTCTACGCCATGCCGGCGGCGACCCAGACGCTGCTCGACGACGCGGTGCTCGATATCGATGCGTGGCTCGCCGAGGAAGTCGAGGCGGCCTTCGCCGAGCAGGAGAGCGTCGCCTTCGTCACCGGCAATGGCGTCGGTCGGCCGAGGGGCTTTCTCAACTACGACACCGTGGCCAACGCCAGCTGGGCTTCGGGCAGGCTCGGCTTCATCGCGACGGGGGCGGCCGGCGCCTTCCCCGCGAGCAACCCGAGCGACGTGCTGTTCGATCTGATCTACGCGCTGCGTGCCGGCTATCGCCAGGCTGCGAGCTTCGTGATGAACCGGCGGGTGCAGAGCGCGATCCGCAAGTTCAAGGACGCGGACGGCAACTACCTCTGGCAGCCGCCGCTTGCCGCCGACCGGGCCGCGACGCTGATGGGCTTTCCGCTGGTCGAGGCCGAGGCGATGCCCGACATCGCCGCCGGCAGCCACGCCATCGCCTTCGGCGACTTCAAGCGCGGCTACCTCGTCGTGGACCGCGTCGGCCTTCGGACCCTGCGCGATCCCTACTCCGCCAAGCCCTACGTGCTGTTCTACACCACCAAGCGCGTCGGCGGCGGCGTGCAGGACTTCAGCGCAATCAAGCTGCTCCGGTTCGCCTGATCGCGCTCAGTACATCCGCCGCCGGCCGGGCCGGGCCATCCACTCGGTGCGCCCGGCCTGCGCCGCCGCCATGTCGGCGGTCATTGCTTCCATCTCGGCGGTACGCGAGGAAATCCAGCTCGCGTGCTCGCCGGTGGGGGTGACGGCGGTGAAGCCGCCGCAGGCGGTGCGGGCGCGCCGGTCCTGGCGCATGGCGCCGCTCGACCAGCTCACGACGCCAACCATTTGGCCGCCGCGCAGGATCGGGCCGCCGGAATCACCCAGGCACGCCCCCGCACCGGCGGTTTCGGCCATGCGCCGCGAGTCGGTCACGACCGTCACGCGGTTGGCGACCTGCAACGAGCCGATCGACACGAGATGGGCCGTGCGCAGCGTCCGTGCGGTGTTGCGGCGGTTCTCGGCGAGCACGCCGAAGCCGGCGATGTCCACGATGTCGCCCGTGGTGATCGAACCGCCGCGGGGATCGAGCGGGCGGAAGCCGGCGCCGACCGGCTGCTCCAGCTTGATCAGGGCGAGGTCGATGCCGGGCTGCTCCTCCGGCGTCGTGCCGGGGACGAATTCGGGATGCATCGAGACTGCGACCGCCCGCAGGCGGCGCTGGCGGAAATTCGGATCGACCACGACGACGTTGTAGCCGGCCTTGTGCATCACGCAGTGGGCTGCCGTCAGCACGATGTCCTGCGCGATCAGGGTGCCCGAGCAGATCTCACCCTGCGTGCTCTCGATGCGCACCACCGAGGCGCGAAGCCCCCCGGGATCACGGGAGGTGCGGCCCTCGACCACCGCTTGCGCCGAGAGGGGGACGAGACCCAGCAAGGCACCGAGCACGCACGCGCGAAGAGGGCTCGCAACCATCTTTTTTGTTCTCCCAGGGCCCAGGCGCGGTGCGCCGGATTCCATGAATGAATCCCGGACCTGTTGAAGCGTATCCGAAGGCAATTCGGCGGCCAAGGTCCGGTTCCTCATGGGCCGCGGCGCGCGGATCACGATCGGTCAAGGACGTCACCAGCGCGCGGAGGCGCCCCAGCCGGACAACGTCCGGTCGATCCAGTCCCGCTGCGGCCCGAGCAGGATGCCTTGGGTCAGGCCGCCGCAGGCATCCTTCACCCATGCGGCGACCGCGACCGCCGCTGCGCCGTCTAGGATCGGCCCACCGGAATCGCCCTGGCAGCCGCCCGCTCCCGGTGCCTTCAGCCAAACCAGGATGCGGCTCGGGCCGTAGGGCTCCACGACATTGAGCGCTGCGCCGCGATAGCGGCCGATCGAGCGCCGGTCGCCGCCCCGCGTGGCGCCGTAGCCGGCGAGCGTCAGGCTCTGGCCGGCCCGCGGCATCGCGGCGCTCAATGTGGCCGGCACGAACCGGGCGGGCAGGGGCTCGCGGGTGCGCAGCAGCGCGAGGTCGACAGAGCGGGTGCGCCCGCGGATGGCATTACCGTCATAGGCCGGATGCAAGCTGCGGGCAGCCGTCTCGGCCAGCACCGGGCGGCCTGTTTCGTCGCGGTAATGGACGCGGTTCTCGCCCACGCCCGCCACGCAATGGCCGGCGGTGAGCACCGCGTCCGGCGCGACGACGATCCCTGAACAGACCCCGCCGCCGGAGGTCAGCACCATCACCGCCGAGGCCGCGCCCGGCACGTCCGCGCCCTCCCGGCCGCCGACGATGGCGGTCGCCGGCGTGGCTGCGAGCAGGAGCGTGAGCGCCGCCGCTCCGAGGCCCAGGCCTGCACCGCGCGGAAGAGATGGGTTCGGCGCGCGCATCGATTGCGAAAAACGCTTTCAGGAGAGGCTGGCATGACCCCGATACGCGTCGAGGAGACCGGCGTCGAGCCGGTGACCGTGGCCGAGATGCGCGGCTATCTCCGGCTGTCCTCCGACGAGACCGCCGAGGACGCGCTGATCGCCCGCCTGATCCCGGCGGCGCAGGCGGCGGTCGAGGCCGCCTCCCGCCGGCTGCTGCGGCCCGCCCGCTTCCGGGTGGTGCTGGCGGCTTGGCCCCGGCTCGGTCTGATGCCGCTGCCGCTGAGCCCGCTCGTCGCCGTGCTTCGCGCCGGCCTGGTCGATGGGCGCGGCGCCCTCACCGAGATCGAGCCGGGGCCGATCCGGGTCGGCCCCGATCCGTGGGAGGCGCCCTGCCTCCTGTTCGGGCCGGACCTGCCGCCGCTCGGCACGGCCTCGGCGCTGGTCGAGGTCAGCGCCGGCTGCGGCGGCGAGGGGCCGCCGGTCCCCGAGCCGCTGGTTCAGGCCCTGCGCCTGACGATCGCCGACTGGTTCGAGAACCGGGGCGATGCGGGCGGCGACGGCGCGCCCCGTCCGCTGCCGCCCGAGGCGGCGGGGCTCGCCGCCGCCTGCCGCCGGATGCGGCTCTGATCCTGATCCACGGAGACCGACCATGACACACAGGCCGCTCGGCGCGCGGCGGCGCCGCCTCGTGCTCGAAGTCCCGGTGGACGAGCCCGACGGGTTCGGCGGCCGGCTTCGCCGCTACGTCGCCGGACCCGTGCTGTGGGGCTCGCTGGAATCGCTCGGCAGCGCCGCCGCGCCCCGTGGCGGGCGCACCGACCGACCCGGGCCTCTACCGCGTCGGCCTGCGCTACCGCCCCGGCGTCACCCCGGCCATGCGCTTCGCCGACGGACCCCGCCGCTTCGCCATCCGCGCGGCCGACGACCCCGACGGGCGCCGCCGCGACCTCGTCTGCGAGGTGGAAGAGGTGATCGAGGAGGCTGCCCCGTGACGCGTTCGAGCCCGCTGCTGGCCCTGCGTGCCGGCCTTCTCGCTTACCTTGCCGCGGATACGTCGCTCGCCGCGCTGATGGGCGGTCGCCTGCGGCTCTACGACGAGCCGCCGCGGGGCGCCGCCCCGGTCTATGCGCTGTTCGGACCGAGCGAGGTGAGCGACGATTCCGTCGATGGTGCGCAGCGCCACCGCTACGCCTTCGCTCTGACGGTCTTCGCCAAGCCGGGCTCGGCCCGCTCGGCCCTGGAGGTGGCCGAGCGGATCGCCGCCGGCCTCGACGAGGCCGACCTCGCCGTGAGCGGCCACGCCCTCGTCCTTCTGCGCCACAAGAGCCTCGCCGGCCTGCGCGACGAGCGCACCGGTGAGGCGCGCGCGAAACTTTTCTTTCGAGGCGGTGACCGAGGTCGCCGCCTGATTTTCCTCGAGAACGCCGGAGCCGCGAGCATGAGCGCACAGAGAGGCAGGGACCTCCTGGTCCGAGTCAGTAACGGGACCGGCGGCTTCGTCGCGGTGGCGGGCCTGCGCGCCCGTCAACTCGCCTTCAACGCCGAAACGGTGGACGTCACCAATGCGGATTCGGCCGGGCGCTGGCGCGAGCTGCTGGCCGGCGCAGGTGTGCGCCGCGCTGCGGTCGCCGGATCGGGCGTGTTCCGCGACGAGGCCTCCGATGCACGCCTACGCCAGATGTTCTTCGATGGCGTGATCGGCCTGTTCCAGATCGTGGTGCCGGATTTCGGCACGATCGAAGGCCTGTTCCAGATCACGAGCCTTGAATATCGCGGCGAGCATGCGGGCGAGGTGACCTTCGACATGACCCTCGATTCCGCCGGCCCCTTGAGCTTCGCGGGGGCATGACGATGGCAAACCGCCGACGCGGCGAGGTGCCGCTGACGTTAGGATCAGAGCGCTATACGCTCTGCCTCACCCTCGGCGCGCTCGCCGAGCTGGAAGACGCGCTTGGCGCGGGCGACCTCGCGGGCCTGGCCGAGCGCTTTGCCGGCGGGCGGCTCGCCGCCCGCGACGTGATCGCGCTGCTCGGCGCGGCGCTCCGCGGCGGCGGCCACGCCCTCGACGACGAGGTGGTCGCACGGCTGCCGCTCTCCGGCGGATTGGCGGCCGTGACTTCGGCGCTCGGTGAGGCGCTGGTCGCGGCCTTCGGCGAGGCTCCGCCCACGGACCCTTGATCGTCACGGGAAGCCACGCGCCGGAGACGCCCGTCTCCGCCTTCCCGTGGGATGCGGTGCTGACGCTCGGTCTCGCGACCCTGCGCTGGCGCCCGCGCGATCTCTGGGCCGCCACGCCCCGCGAACTCGCCACCGCCGCGGGCCTGACCGCGCCGGGCGCCCGACGCGCCGAGCCGGGCCGATTTCGACCGGCTGCTCGCTACCCATCCCGATCCGGGGACCCCGTGATGACCGACAGCGACCACACCACGGCCGAGCGCGCCAGGCAGCTCGAAACCCTCGACCGGTTGGCTCAGCGCTTCGGCCACAGCCTGTCCTCGGCCTTCGACCGCAATCTCAATGCCGGGCGCCAGCTCGACGGCGTGCTGGCCTCGCTGGCAAGCAAGCTTTCCAACGTCGCGGTCAAGGCGGCGCTAGCTCCCGTGAAAGCGGGTGTGACGAGCCTCGTCAACAGCCTGCTGAGCGCGGCCTCCGAGGGCGGCAGCACGACAGCGCTGGCCAAGGGCGGCGTCGTCTCCGACGGGCGGATCCTGCCGTTCCGGCTCGGTGGCGTTCTCGGCGGGGGACGGGTGCGCCCCTTCGCGGCCGGCGGGGTCGTGGCGGCGCCGACCTACTTTCCGATTCCCGGCCCTGCAGGCGACACCGGCCTGATGGGCGAGGCCGGGCCGGAGGCGATCCTGCCGCTCAGGCGCGGCAGCGACGGCCGCCTCGGCGTCGCCGCGGGCGGAGCCGAGCGTCCGGTCGCGGTCACCGTCAACATCGCAACCCCGGACATCGAGGGTTTCCGCCGCTCCGAGGCTCAGGTCGCCGCCCGCCTCGCCCGCGCGGTCGCCCGTGGCCGCCGAGCGCTCTGAGGAGCACCGCCATGGCATCCGACTTTCACGAGGTCCGCTTTCCTCTCGATGTCGCCCTGCGCGGCAGCGGCGGCCCGGTGCGGCGCACCGAGATCGTCACGCTGGCCTCGGGCCGCGAGCACCGCAACAGCCGCTGGGCCGATTCGCGCCGCCGCTACGATGCTGGGCTCGGCATCCGCACCCTCGACGCCCTGCACGCGGTGCTCGGCTTCTTCGAGGAGCGGCGCGGGCGGCTCTACGGGTTCCGCTACCGCGACCGGATCGACCACCGCTCCGGTCCGCCCTCGCGCCCTGTCGCGCCGACGGACCAACGGATCGGCACCGGCGACGGCACGACCCGTGTCTTCGCCCTCGCCAAGACCTACGGGAGCGGGCCGGAGGCTTATCGCCGGGCGATCGCCAAGCCGGTGGCCGGCAGCGTGCGCGTGGCGGTGAACGGTGCCGAGGTGGCGGCCCCGAAGCTCGCCGTCGATCCGGTCACGGGCCGGGTCACCTTCGCCGCCGACGCGGTGCCGCCCGTGGGCGCCGCCGTCACCGCCGGTTTCGAGTTCGACGTGCCCGTCCGCTTCGACACCGACGAACTCGCCGTCGATCTCGCCGCCTTCACCGCCGGCGAGGTGCCGCGCATCCCGCTGATCGAGATTTTGCCCTGAGGGGAAGCCCATGCGCGCCGTCCCGCCCCGTCTCGCCGCGCGCCTGGAGGGCGGCGCGACCACGCTCTGCCGCTGCTGGGCCCTGCGCCGCCGCGACGGACTCGTCCTCGGCTTCACCGACCACGACCGCGATCTCGTCCTCAGTGGCGTGACCTACGCCGCCCGCAGCGGGCTGGAGGCGGCTGAGGCCAGCGCGGAACTCGGCCGGGATCACGGAGATCGACGTCGCGGCGGGGCTCTATGACGGGGCCGGGGTCGAGACCTGGCTGGTCGATTGGGCCGAGCCCGAGGCGCGCCTGCTCCTCGACGTGGCGACCCTGGGCGAGATCCGCCGGGAGGGGGGCGCCTTCGTCGCCGAACTGCGCGGGCTGATGCACCGCCTCGACGTCACGGTCGGGCGCAGCTTCCGCGCCGCCTGTGACGCGGAACTCGGCGATGCCCGCTGCCGCGTCGATCTCGCGGACCCGCGCTTCCGCGCGACCGGCATCGTACGGGCCGCGTCCGAGCCCGGCCGACTCAGCGTCGCGCTGGCGGGGACCTTCACGACCGATTGGTTCTCCGCCGGTCGCCTGACCCGGGACACGGGCGCCAATGCCGGACACGCCGCGGATCTGCGCGGCCATCGCCGCGACGGCGCGGCGACGATCCTCGACCTATGGGATCCGCCGCCGCGCCCAGTTGTGACCGGCGACGCCTTCACGCTCGTCGCCGGCTGCGACAAGAGCCTCGCCGCCTGCCGGGACAAGTTCGCCAGCACCCTCAACTTCCAGGGTTTTCCGCACATGCCCGGCAACGACTTCGTGCTGCGCTCCGGGCCTGAGGCCGGCGCGCGCCTCGACGGCTCCAGCCTGTTCCGATGAGGCCATCATGGATGATGACGTCTCGCCGCTGCCTGAACGGATCGTGGCGGAGGCCCGCAGCTGGGCCGGAACGCCCTACCGGCACCAAGCCTCGCTGAAGGGCGTCGGCTGCGATTGCCTCGGCCTGCTGCGCGGGGTCTGGCGGGCGGTGCTCGGCCCCGAACCGGAGGAGGCGCCGCCCTACGCCGCCACCTGGGCCGAATCGGCCCTCGACGGCGCCGACCCGCTGGTCGCCGCGGCGCGGCGGCACCTCGTGCCGATCACCGGACCGCTGAACGCCTATCAGCCCCGAGCCGGCGACGTCCTGCTCTTCGCGTTTCGCGCATATTTGCCGGCAAAGCACTGCGCCATCGCGACCGGGCCAGGGGCGATGATCCATGCTCATGACGGCGCGGCGGTGACAGAGGTTGCGCTCACGCCGTGGTGGCGGCGCCACCTCGCCCACGCCTTCCGCTTTCCCGATCCGCCCTGAACCTTTCACTGAGAGGCACCGTCATGACGACGCTCGTCCTGCAAACCGCCGGCGAGGCGGTCGGCACTGCGCTCGGCGGCCCCATCGGCGGAATGATCGGACGCGTGGCCGGCGCGGCCGGGGGCGCGGCGCTCGATGGCGCGCTGTTCGGCGCCGGCACGAGCCCGCGCTTCGTGGACGGGCCGCGGCTGACCGAACTCGGCGGCCTCGCCTCCACGGAGGGGGCGCCGGTGCCCCGCGTCTACGGCCGGGCCCGCATCGGCGGCACCTTGATCTGGGCGACGCGCCCGCTTGAGATCGCCAACACCACCGTCGAGCGGTCCTCCTCCGGCTCGAAGGGCGGGGCGGGCGGCCAGAAAACCGTGCGCACCGCCTACAGCACCTTCATCGATCTCGCCGTCGGGCTCTGCGCGGGCGAGATCGCCCTGGTCCGACGGATCTGGGCCGATGGCAGCGAACTCGACCTGACGACGCTCAATTGGCGTGTTCATACCGGCTCGGCGACGCAGGCGCCCGATCCACTGATCGTCGCCAAGGAAGGCGTGGATAACGCGCCGGCCTATCGCGGACTTGCCTACATCGTGTTCGAGCGGCTGCCGCTCGCCGCCTTCGGCAACCGCATCCCGCAATTCGCCTTCGAGGTGATCCGCCCCGTCGCCGGGCTGGCGAGCAAGATCCGTGCAGTCTGCCTGATTCCCGGCTCGACCGAGTTCGGCCTCGACCCGCTCGCCGTCAGCGAGGATGCGGGATTCGGCGATACGAAGCCGGCAAACCGTTTTCAGTTTCAGGGTGCAAGCGACGTCGTCGCCTCGCTCGATGCGCTTCAGGCTTTGTGCCCGCGGCTCAAACGCGTCTCGCTGGTGACAAGCTGGTTCGGCGACGATTTGCGCGCCGGGCACTGCACCGTGACGCCGCGGGTCGATGCGCCGCTGAAGGCGACGACGGGCGAGCCTTGGGCGGTTGCCGGGCTGAACCGCGCCGCGGCGCAGGCCGTATCCCGCTCCGGTGAGACGGCCGCCTATGGCGGTACGCCGTCCGATGCCGGGCTCGGGCGGCTGGTCGCAGAGCTGACCCGCCGTGGCCTCGCGGTGGTGCTCTATCCCTTCGTGATGATGGATGTGCCGGGGGGCAACGCCCTTCCGGACCCGTACCGACCCGGTGAAGCGCAGCCGGCTTACCCTTGGCGCGGGCGCATTACCTGCGATCCCGCTCCCGACCGGGCCGGAAGCCCGGACGGCACCGGCGGCGCGGCCGATCAGGTCGCGGCCTTCTTCGAGGGGCGGCAGGGCTATCGGGCGATGATCCTGCACTATGCCGGCCTCGCCGCCGGCTGGGCGGCGGCGGGAGCGCCGCTCGCCGGCTTCATCCTCGGCAGCGAGTTCGTCGGCCTGACACGGGTGCGCGGACCGGACGGCGCCTATCCGGCGGTCGTGCAACTCCGGCGCCTCGCCACGGAGGTCCGCGCCCGCCTCGGCCGCGATGTCAGCCTCGTCTACGCCGCCGACTGGACCGAGTACGGCGCCCATGTCCGCGATGGCGGCGCCTCCGTGCGCTTCCCCCTCGATCCGCTCTTTGCCGATCCGGCCATCGATGCCGTCGGCATCGACTACTACCCGCCGATTTCGGATTGGCGCGACGGGCCCGATCATCGCGACGCGGCGGAGGCCGCGAGCCTCTACGACCGCGCCTATCTCAAGAACCGCCTCGGGGCGGGCGAGGCGTTCGACTGGTACTATGCCAGCCCCGAGGATCGCGCCGCGCAACGCCGCACGCCGATCACCGATGGCGCCCACGGCAAGCCGTGGATCTACCGGGCGAAGGATCTCGTCGCGTGGTGGTCGAACCCGCATGTCGAGCGTGAGCGCGGCGTCGAGACAGAGGCGACGGCCTGGATGCCGGGCGCCAAGCCGATCTGGCTCACCGAGATCGGCATCCCGGCGGTCGATCGCGGCACCAACGGGCCCAACGTGTTCCCGGATCCGAAATCGTCCGAGAACGCGGCGCCGCCCTTCTCCCGCGGCACCCGCGACGACCTGATCCAGGCCCGCGGCCTCGACGCGATCCTCTCGCGCTTCGACCCTGGAGCCGACGGTTTTGAGCCGGCTCATAATCCGGTCTCGCCGGTCTATGGCGGCCGGATGATCCCGTCCGAAGACGTCTACGTTTGGGCTTGGGATGCCCGGCCGTTTCCGGCTTTCCCCGATTTCACGAGCCTGTGGTCGGACGCCGCCAACTGGGCCCTCGGCCACTGGATCACCGGCCGGATCGAGGGGCTGGAACTCGACCGGCTGATCGCGGCGATCCTGGCCGATCTCGGTATCGATGCGCCCCTCGACATCGACGCCGCCGGATTCCTCGACGGGGCCGTGCTCGACCGGCCGCTCTCCGCCCGCGAGGCGCTGGAGCCGCTGGCACGGCTGTTCAACCTCGACGTGTCGGTCTCTGGGGGTACCTTGCGGATTCGCGGCGGGCGCCCGCGCGCGCCCGCCATGCTGGTCGCGGGCGATTTCGTTCTCGGCGAGGGTGAGGCGGCGCCCCTGCGCCGGGTGCGGGCGCAGGAGAGCTAGTTGCCGCGCTCCGTCACGATCGGCTTTTCCGACGGCGAGAGCCCGGATTACCGCCGCGCCACCGCATCCGCCGCGCGCCCGGCCGGCGCGCGGCGGCAGGAGGTGCGCGTTGAGGCGGCCATCGTCACCCGGCGCGACGCCGTGCAGGCGCTGGCGGAGGCCGTCCTCGACGCGGCACTCGCGGGCCGGGATACGGCCGCCTTCGGGGTGAGCCCGCGCCGGATCGATCTGGAGCCCGGCGATGTGGTGGCACTCCCGGATGCGGATAGTGGGACGCTTCACCGCATCGTGCGGATCGACGACGCGCCCACGGGCCGCCGGATCGAGACCCGGGCCGTGCCGCTTGCCAGGCCCGATCCCGCGCCCACCACGCCGGCCCCGAGAACGGGCCGGAGTCCGCCGGCGGTGCCGGGGCCGGTCTTCGCCCTGCCGCTGGTCCTACCGGTGGAACGCGGCGATCCGGTGCCGCTCGCCTATCTCGCAGTCTCGGCCGATCCCTGGCCCGGTGCCGTCGCGGTCTGGCGCTCGGCCGGCGAGGGCGCGCCGTTCGTGCTCCACCGCACCCTCGACCATCCGGCCTGCCTCGGCCGCACGCTGACCCCGCTGCCGCCGGGCCCGCTCTGGCGCTTCGACCGCAACGCCCGCCTCGATGTCACCCTGCGCCACGCGGAAGGGTTGAGCGCGATCGGCGAGGCCGCCGCCCTGGCCGGCGGCAACCTGTTCGCGGTGATCGGCGCGGACGGGGCGGTGGAACTCCTGTCCGCGGCCAGGGCCGAACTGATCGGGGCCAGCACGTGGCGGCTCTCGAGCCTGCTGCGGGGCTTGGCCGGCAGCGAGGCCGCCGCCGGCCGTTCGGCGGGCACGGGGAGCCTGATCGTGCGCCTCGACGACGGCGCCGTCCGGCCCCTCGTCGATCGGCTCGACGAGGTCGGCCGCCGCTTCCTCTACCGGGTCGGCCCGGCGGAGCGCGATCCGGCCGATCCTGCCTTCGTCGGTTTTGCGGCGACGGCGGACCTGACCGCCTTCACCCCGTTGAGCCCGGTTCACCTGCGCGCCCGACGCGAGGCCGAGGGCATCCGCTTCCATTGGACCCGGCGGGCGCGGCGCGATGCCGACGCCTGGGAGCCGGCCGACCTGCCGCCGGGCGAGGGGGCGGAGGCCTACCGCCTCGACATCCTCGCCGAGGACGGGCGGATTCTGCGCATCCTGAGCACCGCCGCGACAAGTGCGCTCTACGCACGCGCCGACGAGGTCGCCGATTTCGGCACGCCTCGCACCGAGATCGACGCCGCTTTGGTGCCGATCGGCCCGCTCGCCGGTCCCGGCCCTGCCCGCCGGGCGCGGGTGAGCCTGCGGACCGTCTGACCCCCGACATTTCCGGAGTGGCCCATGGCCGACACGACCCCGAGCCTTGCCCTGCCGCTGATCGCGGGAGGGCAGGCGCAGAAGCACGTCACCCACAACGAGGCCCTGGCGCTGCTCGACGCGCTGGTGCAGCTCGCCGTCCTCGACAAGGACCGGGCCGCCCCACCCGCGAGCCCCGCCGAGGGCGACCGCTACCTGATCGTGTCAGGCAATCCGAGCGGGGCCTGGACCGGCTGGGCCGGGCGCATCGCCCGCTTCCAGGACGGTGCGTGGCTGTCCCTCAAGCCGCTTGCGGGCTGGACGGCTTATGTCGCCGACGAGGCCGAACTCTACACCTTCACCGGCTCGGCCTGGATGCCGTTCCGCGCGACGATCACCGCCCTGGACAATCTGACCCGCCTCGGGCTCGGCACCGGGGCGGATGCGGACAATCCCTTCGCGGCCAAGCTCAACAAGGCGCTCTGGACCGCGCTGACGGTCGCGGAGGGCGGAAGCGGCGATCTGCGCTACACCCTGAACAAGCAGGCGACCGGCAACACCCTCTCCCTGCTGATGCAGACCGGGTTCTCCGCCCGCGCCGAGATCGGCCTGACCGGTGACGACGACCTTCGTGTGAAGGTCTCCCCGAATGGCGGCGACTGGTTCGAGGCGCTGCGGATCGGGCGTGAGACGGGGCGGGTCGCCTTTCCCGGTCGGATCACCGTCGCGGACGTGCCGGTTCTGACGGCGCAGGTGATCGCCGGCAACAGCGGGCCCAGCTCCATCCCGGCCGGGGCGACGCGGTACTTCACCAACGCCCTCGTCGGCGGCCACCCCAGCGTGGTCTACGCCGCCGCCGGCCGGCGGGGGCGGTTCCGCGATTTGCGGGTCGTGACGCAGGGCGCGCCGGGCGCCGGTCAGAGCTGGACCGTCACGCTCCAGAACCTGTTCACCGGCACGGCCCTGACCTGCACGATCGCCGGCGCCGGTTCCAACCAAGCGGCCGACCTCGTCAACAGCGCCGTCTTCGAGGCGGCGGACCGCTGGTGCCTCAAGATCGTGTCGAGCAGCGGGGCGCAGCCCACCACCAACATCCTGTTCTCGCTGCTGTTCGAGGGCTTGGATTAGAGCGCATTCCGACGAAGTGGCGACCGGTTCGTCGAAAGAAGGCGCGGCAAAACAATGACCTAGAGACGCCGGCCGCCGAGCCCGCCTCTCGACCCATCCCCTCAAGACCGGAGATTGACGATGGACCTCAGTGCCGTCGGCCGCGCCGTGCTGATCGCCCGGGAGGGGCGACGGCTGGAAGCCTACCGCGACAGCGTGGGGGGCTGGACCATCGGCATCGGCCACACCGCCGCCGCCGGGCCGCCCGTGCCGCGGGCGGGCCTGCGCATCGAGGCCGGGGAGGCGGACGCGATCTTCACCCGCGACGTGGCGGCCTTCGTCCGCACCGTCGCCGAGACGGTTCCCGAGCCGCTGCCGCAGCACGCCTTCGACGCGCTGGTCTCGCTTTGCTTCAACATCGGCCCGGCGGCGTTCCGGCGCTCCACGGTGCTGCGGCGCCTGCGGGCCGGCGACCGGGCGGGCGCGGGCGAAGCGATCCTGATGTGGAACCGCCCGGCCGCGATCATCCCCCGTCGACAGGGCGAATTCGACCAGTTCCGCACGCCCTACGAAACCGCCCTGCCGCGCGCCCGACGCAGCGATGCGCAACCCGTCGCCGCCCCCGTTGAACGCCCGTCCTCGCCGTCCAGCGCGCGGCCCGGCTGGCGCGCGCGCCTGTGGGACTGGCTGCGCGCCGGCCACTGAACGCTTCCCCCCGCCCCCGAAAGGATCGCTGCCATGACGCCGACCAAGGTAACGCCCAACAAGGTTTTCGTTCGAAGCTTTTCCCGAACCATGGCCAGGGTCTTCCTCATCAGACCTGTCCTGCCGCCGCTCCTCCTGCTCGGCTGCTGCGCGCCCGCGCACGCAACCGCGCTCCCCGCCGTCGACGCCGCCGCGCTGGTCTTGCCCTGGGGTGACGCCGTCGTGGCGCTCTCCCAGGGCTTGTCCGCGCTGCTCACGCCGGTGCTCGTCGCTGCGTTCGCGGCAGTGCTTGCGCGGTTCGGCGGTCCCCTGCGCCTCCTCGTCACCGACGCGCTGGTCGAGCGCCTCGTGCGCAACGCCACCGACTACGCCCTGAACGCCGTGGCTGGCGCCGTCCAAGGGCGCAGGCTGACCGTCTCCGTCGGCTCGGCGGTGATCGCGCGAGCCGTGCAGCGGGCGCTCGATCAGGCGCCGGCCTGGCTGATCCGGGCGGCGGGCGGCCGCGAGGGGGTTGCGGAGAAGGTGTTCCGGTCCCTGCCCCTGGAGGCGGCGGCGACCGCGGGCAACACCCTCGAACCCGCTCTGGAGCGCGCCCTAGGGCAAGGGTCCGCCCGCGAGACCCGCAAGGCCGCCTGATCGTCCGGTAGCGCGCAAGACCGGAGCCGAGAATCCGGGAGGCGGTGCTAATGGACAAGATCGCAGCGGAAGCCGCGCGCCTCCTCTTCACCGACGGGGGCGCCGGCTGGATCGTCGCGGTGCTGCTGGGGCTGGCCTGCCTCCACCTCTACCGGGACGGCCTGCGCGTGCTGGAAGCGCGCATCACCGAGACGGGCGCCACCGCCGCAGCGCTGGAGCGCGCCTCGCAGACCAACGCGGCGGTGGCCGCCGCCCTGGAAAGCCGCACCCGCGTGCTGGAGGATCTGGTCCGGCTCACGGGCGAGACCGCCGGGGCGGTCGCGCGCAGCGACGAGCGCGCGCGGGAGCGGTTCGAGGATCTCCTGCGGCGCATCGGCGAGTTGCAGCACCGGTCGAGTCTCTGACCCTGTTATAGGGAGTCTTCCATGCCTGTCCCTACCGCTTCCGCCCCGGCTGCCGCCGTCCCGGATGGAACCAGCTCGCAGGCCTCGCGCCGAAGCCGGTCCCGTGCCGCCGCCGGTCGCTTGGAGGCGGCGCGCCGCGGCTTCGAACGCTCCCTGATCACCCTGCGCCGGGCCGCCCTCGACGCCATCGACAGCGGTGATCTGGCGTGCCTGACCCTGCGGGTGTGCGGTGACCGCCGCCGGCACGCCGGCGGAGAGGGGGCGGCGTGAGGCGTGCGCAGTCATGCCCACGGAACCGCGGCGGCGATCCCGCCTTGTCCCCGGCAACATCGCCGACCCGGACATGGCCCTCGAACGCAAGACATCATCTCCGGCTGCTTCCCCACCGAGTGCGCCCGCGCTCGCAAACATTCAGGGCGCATTCAGTGCGCTGGCGCGACAGTCACCCTCGATGCGCCAAGCTTTCGCCCTGTTGATCGTCATCTCGACCGCCGCGGTCCTCGCGGCGGGGGCGGTCGGCCCGCTCGCCGAGGAAACCGGTGCCCTGGCGCCCGTCCCGGCGCAGCGGGCGCCGCTGAATCGCGGCGACGATTGCCTCTCGCCGGCCGACCTGCGCGAGGCGGTGGCCGAAAAGCGCGTCGTGCCGCCCATCGCCGCGATCCGCGCGGCGCGCCAGATCGTTCCGCGGGCCGAAATCCAGCGCGCCAGCCTGTGCCGGCACGAAGCGGGGCTCGTCTATCTACTGACGGCCTTGCGTCGTGATGGGCATTTCATGCACGTCATGGTCGATGCCCAATCGGGACAGGTGAGCGGGCATTGGTAAGCGTGGCGGTCCGCCGCCGGGATGAGGAGTAACCGACCGTGCGTCTGCTCGTGGTCGAGGATGACCGTGACATCAACCGGCAGGTCGTGGCCGCGTTGGAAGAGGCCGGCTACGTCGCCGACAAAGCCTTCGATGGCGAGGAGGGCGGCTATCTCGGCGAGAACGAGCCTTACGACGCCATCATTCTCGACATGGGCCTGCCCAAGGCCGACGGCGTCACCGTGCTCCAGAACTGGCGCCGGGCCGGGGTGAAGACCCCTGTCATCATTCTCACCGCCCGCGACCGCTGGTCCGACAAGGTGGACGGCTTCGATGCGGGCGCCGACGACTACGTCACCAAGCCCTTCCACATGGAGGAGCTGATGGCCCGCGTGCGCGCGATCCTTCGCCGCGCGGCGGGTCACGCGTCGAGTCAGATCGCCTGCGGCCCCGTCACCCTCGACACCCGCTCGGGTCGCGTCTTCGTGGACGGCGCTCCGATCAAGCTGACGAGCCACGAATACCGGCTGCTCTCCTACCTGATGCACCACACCGGCCGCGTCGTCTCCCGCGCCGAGCTGACCGAGCACCTCTACGACCAGGATTTCGACCGCGACTCCAACACCATCGAGGTGTTCGTCGGGCGCCTGAGGAAGAAGCTCGCCGTGGACCTGATCCAGACGGTGCGGGGGCTGGGCTACCTGATTGATCCGAACCAGCCGCCGGGGCGTGCGTGAGGCCTCATTAGCTCCCAAGATCGGTAAGCGCGAAATCCTCACCCTTGTAGAGGAGCGGCACGCCGTGATTCTGCGCGACCGCGTAGGCGAAGCAGTCGCCCATGTTGAGGCGGGCCGGATGCCCCGTTCCCTTTCCGTAACGTTCGAAGGCATCCAACGCCCGCTCCCCATCCTCCGGGGTGATCGGGACGAGGCCGATCCGGGCGAGATCGAGCAGCATCGCGACATCCGCTCGGGCCGCCTTGAGCCCACCCTGCTTCTTTCGAGCGATGCCGAGGGCCGCCTCGTAGACGGCAACCGGCGAGGTGATCGGCACGTCCGCCGCTTCGAGACGTTCGGAGAGGGCGCGTCCCTCCGGCTCTTCCGTGATGATCGCAATCAGGGCGGAGGCATCGACGAACATCACTCGTCGTTCAGCCCGTCGAAGAAGGTCTTGTCGGCTGCAAGCCCGGTGGGGGGCCGTGCGGCCACGCGCTCGTGCAGAGGTTTCAGCCGCTCCCACAAGCCGGGGCGTCGCTCCTCCCGCTCCAACTCGTTGCGGACGGCGACCTTGACGGCTTCGGTGAGCGGAACACCCTTCCGCTCGGCCAGGAGGCGGACGAGGCGGTCCGTCTCCGCATCGCGGATGTGCAGGGCCATAAGCGTCTCGCTGGTGGGCAGTGTAGAAAGTCGGTGCGCATGATGTACATGCCCGCAAAGTTGCGAGCGAGCCGAGATTCGAGCCAGGATTCATGACCGACCGCCTCGCCTGGCTGCCCTTGCGCCGCCGCTCCATCGCGGTGCGGCTCGCGGTCTCCTCGTTTCTGTCGAGCACCGCGATCCTCGTCATCGCGGCCTTCATCCTCACCACGCTCTACCGCGAGAACACCGAGCGCGCCTTCGACAGCCGTCTGCTCGTCTTCGCCAACAATCTCGCCACCGATCTCGTCTCGCCGAGCGACCCCGAGACGCGCTCCTTCTCGCTCGGCGATCCGCGCTTCGACCTGCCGCTGTCGGGCTGGTACTGGCAGGTCGGGCGACCCGACGCGAAGCCGCGGGACCTGCGCACCTCGCGCTCGCTCGTCGGCGTGCCGCTGAAAGGGCCCGATCAGGCCGGCACCGCGACCGTCGGCCAGATCCGCCAGGGCTACGGCCGGGGGCAGGACGACCGCAGCCTGCGCATCGTCGAGCGCGACGTCGATGTCGGGGCCGACGGGCGCTACACCGTGCGCGTGGCCGGGCCGGCGGACGAGATCGTCAACGACGTCGAGCGCTTCCGCTTCTCGCTGTTCATGACCTTCGGCCTGCTCGGCTTCTCGCTCGCGGCGACCGCGCTGCTGCAGATTCGCTTCGGCCTCGCCCCCTTGCGCAAGCTGCGCACGGCGCTCGGCTCGATCCGCCGCGGCGAGGCCGACCGGATCGACGGCGAGTATCCGCGCGACATCGCGCCCCTCGCGGGCGAGATCAATCTGCTCATCGAGACCAATCGCGAGATCCTGGAGCGGGCCCGCACCCAGGTCGGCAACCTCGCCCACGCGTTGAAGACTCCGCTCTCGATCATCGTCAACGAGGCCAGCGGCAGCGACGCCCCGCCGGAATTGTCGGAGAAGATCCGCGAGCAGGCGGCGGTGATGCGCGATCAGGTGAACTACCACCTCGACCGTGCCCGCGCCGCTGCGCTCGCGGGCACCCTCGGCACCTCGACGGAGGTCGAGCCGGCGCTGGCCGGCCTCGTGCGCACCTTCGGCAAGATCTACCGCGACAAGGACATCGCCTACGAGGTCCACGTCCCGCCGGGTCTGCGCTTCCGCGGCGAGAAGCAGGATTTCGAGGAGATGATCGGCAACCTCGTCGACAACGCCTCGAAATGGGCGACGGGCCGGGTCTCGATCTCCGCCGCGCCGACGGCCGAGCACGATTATCCCCACCTCCTCGTGGCGGTGGAGGATGACGGGCCGGGTCTGCCCGAGGAGGACCGCGCGGCGGTGCTCAAGCGAGGCCAGCGTCTCGACGAGACCAAGCCCGGCTCCGGGCTCGGCCTGTCGATCGTCGCGGATCTGGCCGCGCTCTATCGCGGCCGCTTCCGCCTGGAGGCCGCCGCGCTCGGGGGCTTGCGCGCGGTGATCGAAGTGCCGGGCGACGCGCCCGCGGGGGGCGGACAACGCTGAGCGGCGGGCCTTGCGAAGGTTACGCACCGGCAGGCCTGTGCTATGGCCATGCTTCCCTCGCGCGTGACGACGTGTCACCCGGAAGCGATGTCGTGCGGGCCCCGCTCGGGCTCTACACGGGGCCGAGCTTAAAAACTTTGGGTCTGATGACGGCGATCTGGTTCATCCTGGCGGCCATGACCGGCGCAGCCGTGTTCGCGCTGCTTTGGCCGATGTCGCGCCGCCGCCGGCAAGGGGTCGGTCCGGAGGCGGAAGGCGGCGACGGGCTCGCCACCGAGACCGGCTTCTACGAGGACCAACTCGCCGAGATCGAGCGCGATCTCGGCCGTGGCCTCATCGCCCCGGCGGAGGCCGAGGCCGCGCGTGCCGAGGCTGCGCGCCGGTTGCTGCGGGCGAGCCGCGAGGAGCGGGCTGACGGGTCGGGCGCCGCGCCGATCGCCGAGCCGCATCTGCGCCAGCGCCGGGCGGCTTCCGCCTTCGCGCTGTCCACGATCCCGCTGGTCGCGCTCGTCGTCTACGGCCTCTACGGCTCTCCGAATCTCCCGTCGCAGACCGACGCCGACCGCAAGGCGACGCGGGCCGGCGCGCAGGATCTGATGACCGCCATCGGCCAGATCGAGGCGCGGCTCGCCAACCACCCGGACGACGTCCGCGGCTGGAGCGTGCTCGGGCCGGTCTATATGCGGCTCGGGCGGTTCGACGACGCAGCCCGCGCCTACGCGGCGCTCGTGCGCCTCAAGGGCGAGGACGCCCAGGCGCTGTCGGATTGGGGCGAGGCCCTGGTCGCGGCGGCTGACGGCACCGTCTCGCCGGAGGCGCGCAAGGTGCTGGGCCGGGCGCTGACCGCCGATCCGAAGGCGGCCCAAGCCCCAGTTCTATCTCGCCCGCGGCGACGAGCAATCCGGCGACGTGGCCGGCGCCGTGCGGCGGCTGGAGGCGATGGCGGCCTCCGCCCCCGCGGATGCCCCCTGGTTGCCGACGGTGCGCGACAACCTCGCCCGGCTGAAGGGTGAGACCCTGGTCGCGCCGAAGGTCGAAGGGGAGGCCGGGGAGGGCGCTCGGGATCGCGCCAAGGACGGGGCCAAGGATGGGACAATGTCCGAGGCCCCGGTGGCCGGGCCGGGCAGCAACATCCAGGCCCTGCCGCCCTCCGAGCGGATCGACGCGATCCGCGGCATGGTCGAGGGGCTGGAGCGGCGCTTGGCCAAGCAGGGCGGCAGTGCCGACGAGTGGTTGCGCCTCGTGCGCTCCCACGCGGTGCTCGGCGAGCGCGACAAGGCGCTCGATGCCCTGGAGCGTGGGCGCAAGGCGTTTCCCGACGATAAGGAAGCCCAGGCGCGTTTCGATGCGCAGGCCCACGAACTCGGCCTCGCCGGGGCCGGGACGCCCCCGCCGAAGGCAGAGAACAGCGAAAAGCCCGGTGAGCGGAATGCGGCCGAGCCCGACACGGCCGCCAACGCGATCCGGGCGATGCCGCCGGCCGAGCGCGAGGCGGCGATCCGCGGCATGGTCGCCAACCTCGACCGGCGGCTCGCCGCCAAGGGTGGCAGCGCCGACGAGTGGATGCGGCTCGTGCGCTCCTACGGTGTGATCGGCGACCGGGCCGCCGCAGCCCAAGCCCTCGACCGGGCCAGGATGGCGCTCGCCGCCAACCCGAAAGCGGTCGAACGCCTCGACGCGCTCGGCAAGGAACTCGGTCTGACGCCCGCGCAACCGTAGCGGAAGGCGGCCCCTGACAATCGGTCCCGCCCGTTCAACCTTGACCCCGGGGGCGGGCGGGCCGAAACCCGTCTCTTGATCCTCAGCAGACGTCGCACCGCCGTCAGGCCTTCGCCAGCCTGAAGGAACGAGAAGAAGCCGACGAACCGGGACGGAACCGTTTTGACCCGCAAGAGCCGCCGCCTGATCCTCATCGCCGCCTGCGGCGCCGTGCTGGCGCTGGCGCTCGGGCTGATCCTATCGGCGATGAGCGGCTCGATCGTGTTCTTCCGCTCCCCCGCGGAGGTGGCGGCGCAGGGCGTCGCGCCGGGCACCCGCTTCCGCCTCGGTGGCCTCGTCAAGGACGGCTCGGTGAAGCGCGGGCCCGACCAGAACGTCGAATTCGCGGTGACCGACACCAACGCCACGGTGCCGGTGCAGTATCGCGGCCTGCTGCCCGACCTGTTCCGCGAGGGCCAGGGCATCGTCGCCGAGGGCGCGCTCGATGTCGGCGGCGTGTTCCGGGCCGATACGGTGCTGGCCAAGCACGACGAGAACTACATGCCCCGCGAGGTCGCCGACGCCCTCAAGGCGCAGGGGCGCTGGCAGGAAGGCGGGGGCAAAGAAGCCCCCAAGGACGCCTCTAAGGCGGCTCCGAAGGATGGGGCGAAGCCGGAAACGGCCGATGCCACCCTGGGCCAGCGTAGCGAGCGGTGAAAGATTCCATGACCGTCCGGACCGAAACCGCGCGAGGGGACTGCCGGTGATCGTCGAGATTGGCCATTACGCTCTGGCGCTCGCGCTGGCGCTCTCCCTGGTGCAAGCGGTGATGCCCGCCTGGGCCGCCCGCTCGGGCGACGCGGCTTTACGCGAGGTGGCGGGGCCCGCCGCGCTCGGCACCTTCGCCTGCATCCTGTTCGCCTTCTGCGCGCTGACCTACGCGCACGTCACGTCGGACTTCTCGGTCCAGAACGTCGTCGAGAACTCGCACACCGCCAAGCCCCTGATCTACAAGATCTCCGGCGTGTGGGGGAACCACGAGGGCTCGATGCTCCTCTGGGTGCTCATCCTCGCGTTGTTCGGCGCCTGGGTCGCCACCGCCAAGACCTCCGTGCCGCCGGTGCTGCGCACCAACACGCTGATGGTGCAGGCGAGCGTCACCTTCGTGTTCGTGCTGTTCATCATCACGACCTCGAACCCATTCGCCCGCGTCGCGCCCGCGCCGCTGGAGGGCAACGATCTCAACCCGCTGCTGCAGGATTTCGGCCTCGCGATCCATCCGCCGCTGCTCTACCTCGGCTATGTCGGCTTTTCCGTCACCTTCGCCTTCGCCGTCGCCGCGCTGATCGAGGGGCGCATCGATGCCGTCTGGGCGCGGGCGGTGCGGCCCTGGGCCCTGATTGCCTGGAGCTTTCTGACGCTCGGCATCGCGATGGGTTCGTACTGGGCCTATTACGAACTCGGCTGGGGCGGCTGGTGGTTCTGGGACCCGGTCGAGAATGCCTCGCTGATGCCCTGGATCGCCGGCACGGCGCTGCTGCACTCCATCGTCGTCATGGAGAAGCGCGACGCGCTCAAGGTCTGGACGGTCCTGCTCGCCATCCTCACCTTCTCGCTCTCGCTGGTCGGTACCTTCATCGTCCGCTCCGGCCTGCTCACCTCGGTGCACAGCTTCGCCTCCGACCCGAGCCGCGGCGTGTTCATCCTCGCGATCCTCGCGCTGTTCATCGGCGGCGCGCTGAGCCTGTTCGCGTGGCGGGCGCCGAGCCTGCGCCAGGGCGGCCTGTTCGCGCCGATCTCCCGCGAGGGCGCGCTGGTGATGAACAACCTGTTCCTGGTCGCGGCCTGCGCCACGGTGTTCGTCGGCACGCTCTATCCGCTGCTGCTGGAGATGCTAACGGGCGAGAAGATTTCGGTCGGCCCGCCCTTCTTCAACTGGACCTTCATCCCCCTCGCGCTGCCGCTCCTCGTGATCGTGCCGTTCGGGCAGGCGCTCGCGTGGAAGCGGGGTGATGCCGCCGCCGCCGCGCAGCGCCTGCTCGCCGCCTTCGCGGTGGCCCTCGTCGTCGCCCTCGGCGCGGCGTCTTGGGCCTGGGGCGGCCCGCTGATGGCGCCCGTCGGCCTCGGCTTCGGTGCCTACCTCATCATCGGCTCCGTGCTCGAGATCTGGGCGCGCGCCCGCGGCTACGGCCACAACCGGACGCGCGACCTCAGCACGACGTGGCGCCGGGCGGTCGGCCTGCCGCGCTCGGCCTGGGGCACGGCTCTGGCGCATGCCGGCGTCGGCGTCGTCGTGCTCGGCATTGCCGGGCAGGGCTGGGCGACGGAAGGGCTCGCGACGATCCGGCCGGGCGGACAGGTCGCCTCCGGCCCCTACGTCGCCACCCTCGACCGCATCGGCCCGACCAAGGGTGAGAACTACGAGGAGACCACTGCCTTCCTGACGCTGCGCAACCGCGCGGGCGACTATGTCGGCACCGCCGAGACCGGCAAGCGCTTCTATCCCTCCCGCCGGATGACGGTGACGGAGTCCGGCCTGAAGACGGTCGGCGTCAGCCAGATCTACGCCAGCCTCGGCGAGGTGATGCCCGACGGCTCGATCGGCATGCGGCTCTACTACAAGCCGCTGGTGCTGCTGATCTGGATCGGTTCGCTCATCATGGCGGCCGGCGGCGGCCTCTCGCTCACCGACCGGCGCATGCGTGTCGGCGCCCCGGTCAAGGCGCGCGCCAAGCTGCCACCCTCCGCGGTGCCCGCCGAATGACCCGCTTTCGCTCCACGATCGCCGCGCTCGGCTTAAGCCTCGCCGCACTTCCTGCCCTCGCGGTGCAGCCGAACGAGGTGCTGAAGGACCCCGCCATGGAGGCGCGGGCGCGGCATATCTCGGAAGGCCTGCGCTGCCTCGTCTGCCAGAACCAGTCGATCGACGATTCCGACGCGCCGCTCGCTAAGGATCTGCGCGTGCTGGTGCGCGAGCGGCTCAAAGAGGGCGACAGCAACGGCCAGGTCATCGATTACGTCGTGGCCCGCTACGGCGAATTCGTGCTGCTGCGCCCGGTCTTCGGCTGGCACACGCTGCTGCTCTGGCTGAGCCCGCTGCTCGCCGTGGGTCTCGGCGCCTTCGGCATCTGGCGCCTGTCGCGCCGCCGCCCGCCGACACGGGTAGCGGGCCTGTCCAAGGCGGAGGAAGCGGAAGTCGAGGCGCTGCTCAAGCGGCCGTAAGCTCACGGCGATCGGCGGAGGCGCCCGGCGCCCTGCTTTCGCCCGATCGGACGGGCAGGATCCGGCGCATCGCCGTCACCGCCCCGACCTGCCGCGAGCCTCCCCCGAGCGCCATGCCGATCGCCGCCTCCCTTAGACATCGCGTCCTTGCCGCCGCGCTCGGCCTCGTCGCCGGCCTTGCGACTGTGAGCCCGGCCTGGGCCCACCCCCATGTCTGGATCACAGCCAAGGCCGAACTCGCCTACGAGGCGGGTCGCGTCACCGGCATCCGCCATGCCTGGACCTTCGACCCCGAATACACCGCCTTCCTGACGCAGGGGCTGGACGCCAACGGCGACGGCAAGGTCTCGCCCGAGGAACTTCAGGGCTCGGCGAAGGAGCATGCCGGCAACCTCGCCGAGTTCGCCTACTTCACGAAGCTCAAGGTGGCCGGCAAGGACCAGGCCTTCGCCGAGCCGCAGGAGGCGCGGATGGCCATGGAGGGCGGCAAGCTCACCTTGAGCTTCCTGCTGCCGCTGAAGTCCCCCGCCGCCCAGGGCAAGGGCGTCGCGGCGGTCGAGGTCTACGACCCGACCTACTTCATCGCCTTCAGCCTCGCCGAGGGCGCCGACGCGCTGCGCCTCGCCGGCGCCGCCCCCGGCTGCAGTATGACGGTGACGCGGGCGAAGAACACCGAACCCACGGTGGCCTCCGCCGGCCAGTCGATGACCGAGGCGATGTTCGAGGCGCTGACCGCCGCCTCGAATTACGGCGAGCAATTCGCCAACCGGGCCATCGTCGCATGTCCCTGACCGCCGCCCTGCGCCCCGCGGGCGTGGCGGCCAGCCGGTGGCCACTGCGGCTGGCGCTTGCCGCCGGGGCGGTGCTGGCTACCGCCGGTCTCCTCGCCGGCATCGCCTGGGCGCTCGGCCCCGTCGCCGCGCCACCGCCGCGCTCGCCCTTCGGCATCGGTTTTCGCGAGGCCGCGCCCGCGACGACCGGGCTCGGCGGCTGGCTGCTCGCGGTCCAATCCAACTTTTCGAGCCAGCTTCGGGCTGCCGTGTCGGCCTTGAAAGCGGGCGGCCCTTGGATGCCGCTCATCGTGATGGGCTTCGCCTACGGTGTGTTCCACGCCGCCGGGCCCGGCCACGGCAAGGCGGTGATCGCCGGCTACATCGTGGCGGGCGAGCGTACGCTGCGGCGCGGCTTCGCCCTGAGCGCCGCGGCGGCCCTGCTCCAGGCTCTCGTGGCCATCGCCATCGTGCTGGTCGGCGTCCTCGTCCTCAACACGACCGCCGCCGGCATGACGCGGGCCGGCACTCTGATCGAGACCGTGAGCTTCGCCCTCGTGGCGGGGCTCGGGGCCGCGGTGACGTGGCGCAAGGCGGGGCGGCTTGCCGGCCTTGCGACCGATGCACCGCCCGAGGCGTGCGGCCCCGACTGCGGCCATACCCACTTGACCGATGCCGCCGCCCTCGACCGGCTCGGCGGCTGGCGCGAGCGGGCGGGTGTGGTGCTCGCCGCCGGCTCACGCCCCTGCGCCGGGGCGGTGCTGATCCTCGTGTTCTGCGCCGCGCAAGGCCTGCTCGCCGCCGGCATCGCCGCGACCTTCGCCATGGCGCTCGGCACTGCGCTCACCACCGGGGCGCTCGCGAGCCTCGCGGTGTTCGCCAAGGCCCTGGCGCTGCGCCTCGCGGGCGGGCGGGGGCAGGCCGGCGCGCTGGCGGTCGGCGGGCTCGAATTGCTGGCCGGCGCCTTCGTGCTGGTGCTGGGGCTTGCCATGCTGTCGGGTTTAGCCGCCGGAGTGGGTGGCTAAACGCCCTCTCGCCAAGTCCCTCGAAGCTGTGCAAGCTTCTCTCGGATCGGGAGGAGCCCTGCTTGAGCGAACACCACGCCCTCGACGCCTTCGCGCCCCTCCTCAACTGGCGGCTCTTGAAGGGTTCGCACGCCTTCCCCGGACCGGACGGGGGCACCTGCATCAACGAGGCGGCGATGGTCGCGGCGGGGCTGCCCTACCGGGCGATCACCGCGAGTGAGGACTGTCCGCCCTGCTTCTCGCGCCCGCTGGCGGCCTACGCGCTCGGCCTCAACGACGCCATGCCGGAGGCCGAGCGGCAGGGGCTGATGGCGTTCGTGCTGCGGCTTTCCGGCTCGGCGGATACGCCGGCAGTCGAGGCCGCCCGCACCGCCTTCCTCGCGCTTGAGAGCGCCCGCCGCATCTTGCCGCCGCTGCTCGACGCCGCCGGATTGCCGGCGCTCGCCGCACGCTGCGAGACGGCCTCCGAAGCAGGCGCGGCCAGGGTTGCGCTCCGTGCGGCCGAGATGCAGGGCGGCGCGCTGTCCCACGCCGCTGCCGGCCGTCACGCCTGGATCGCGGGCGCCCGCGCCTCCGCCGTGTCGCGCACCGCCACGGCGGCTTTGCGCGCCTTCGACGACCCGCGCAGCGCCGCCGAGGTGGCCGAGGGGGCGGCCCCCTTCGCAGATGGAACGTGGCCGATCGCGCTCGGCCTCCTCGACGCGGCGCTTCGGATCGGCCGGCAGGCCCCGGAGATCGACCTGCCCTCCGCCCGCGAACGCCTGGAAGCGGCGCGGGCAAAAGTTCAGCCATAGGCTCGCGGGCGCGGCTCCGCCGTGAGGTCGACGTCGAGCGCCTCGCAGTTGGCGAGCCAGCGCCCGGTCAGATGGTAGAAGAAGGTGCAGTGGCCGACGACCCCGATGGTCCGCTCCGGCCGCGCCCGCAACCAGTCGCGAAACCCCGAGACGCGCTGGTCGAACAGCGTCCGCGGCTCGACATGCCAGCCGTCGGGTCCGGCCTCGCCGTCCGCGTACCACCACGTCTCGGGAAGATGGCCGACTTGAAAGGCCGGAAATTCCTGTGCCAGCACCGAGGCCGCCCGACCGATGTCGCAACTGCTCTCCTGGCATTCACGGTGGAGCACCTCGACCAGCACATCGGGCCGTGCCCGGGTGATCGGAGAAGATCCCGGCGGTGGTCTGGAGCGCCCGGGTCAGCGGCGAGGTGACGACGAGTTCGAAGGGAATCGCGCGCAGAGCCGCGCGGGCCGCCGCAACCTGGGCGTGGCCGCGCTCGGACAGGCGCGCATCGATATGGCCGGGGTCGCGCCCCGTCGCCTCGTGATGCGCGTTGAACGTCGATTCGCCGTGGCGGATGCAGACGATGCGGGTGGTGGAAGGCGGGGTCGAGCGGGACATCGTCCCGATGTAGGCGGTTCGCGCGCCGCGGGAAGCGGGCCGTGACGCCGCGCCCGATCTCCGCACCGATCCGGACGAAGCGTCACCATAAGCGGGCAATGGCGCCGCTTTCCGGACATCGCGGGCCGCTCGGGTGCGGAGCGGGGCCGAAGGTTGGCGAAGCGTCCCGTGGCGGCGCAGCGTCCGCTGAAGGAGCCTTGGCAGGAACCGGCCACCGGGCCGGCATCCGCCGATGGAGGCTCCCATGCTCTCGCTTCCCCACTCCCCGCTTCCTCTGTCCCCGCATTCCCGATCATCGCTCGCCCACCCGGCTCCGGGCCTGACGCGCAACCTTCTGCTCGGGCCGCTGATCGCCCTCCTGCTCGCCCTCGTCGCCGGCATCGCGCCCGCTCGCGCTCAGGACGGCAGCGGCACGCTGCTGCTGCGCTTCGACGGCGGCACGCCCGTCGAGGCGCCCCGCCTCAAGGCAGACGCCGCGATCACCGTGAGCGGCCCGACCGCGCGGGCGACGATCACCCAGGCCTTCCGCAACACGACGAGCGAGTGGGTCGAGGGCACCTACCTGTTCCCGCTGCCGGAGGATGCGGCGGTCGATACGATGAAGCTCGTGGTCGGCGACCGGGTCATCGTCGCCGACATCCGCGAGCGCGCGGCGGCGCGGCGCGTCTACGAGGCGGCAAAGGCCGAGGGCAAGGCCGCCGCGCTCACCGAACAGCAGCGGCCCAACCTGTTCACCAACGCGGTCGCCAATATCGGCCCCGGCGAGACCGTGCTGGTGCAGATCGAGTACCAGCAGCCGGTGCGATCCTCCGCCGGCACCTATGCCTTGCGCGTGCCGACCGTCGCCGCCCCGCGCTACAGCCCCGCTCCCCCGGCGGTGATGTCCGTCGTCGAGCGGGGCGCCGCCGCCGATCCCGTCCCGGATCGCGAAACGATTGCGGCCCCGGTGCTCGACCCGGCCCGTCATGCGCCGAGCAACCCGCTGACGCTCACCATCGATCTCAAGGCCGGCTTCACCCTGGGCCAGGTGCGCAGCGCCACCCATGCGGTCCGTATCGAGGAGCTGTCCGCGAGCGAGCGCCGCATCACGCTTGCCGACGGCGCCGCCGCCGCCGACCGCGACTTCGAGCTGACTTGGAATGCGGCCCCCGGCGAGGCACCCTCGATCGGCCTGTTCCGCGAGCGGGTCGCGGGGGCCGAGGCGGTGCTCGCCGTGGTGACCCCACCGGAATCCGCGAGCCCGGCCGCATCCGTGCCCCGCGATGTCGTCTTCGTCATCGACAATTCCGGCTCCATGGGCGGCGCCTCGATGCGGCAGGCCAAGGCGAGCCTGCTCATCGGCCTCGACCGGCTGGGCGCGGGCGACCGCTTCAACGTGATCCGCTTCGATCACAGCTTCGACACGCTGTTTCCCGATCTGGTGCCCGCCGACGCGGGCCATCTGATGCGGGCCAAAAGCTTCGTGGCCGGGCTCCAGGCGAGCGGCGGCACGGAGATGCTGGCGCCGCTCCAGGCCGCCCTGCGGGACGCGACGCCGGAGGAGACGGGGCGTTTGCGCCAAGTCGTGTTCCTCACCGACGGTGCCATCGGCAACGAGGCGCAGATCTTCTCGGCCATCGCCACGGAGCGCGGGCGCTCGCGGCTGTTCATGGTCGGCATCGGCTCGGCCCCGAACGGTTACCTGATGCGCCACGCCGCCGAACTCGGTCGCGGTAGCTTCACCCAGATCGACACGCCCGATCAGGTGACCGAGCGGATGCGCGCCCTGTTGGTGAAGCTGGAAAGCCCCGCCGTCACCGACCTGACCGCGACCTTCTCCGAGCCCGGCATCGATGTGACGCCGGCTCGCCTGCCCGACCTCTACCGCGGCGAGCCGCTCACCCTCTCGGCCCGGATGGGGCAGGCCCGCGGCACCTTGACCGTCACCGGCCGGATCGGCGGACAACCCTGGCAGTCGCAGCTGCACCTCGATGCGGCGCAGGACGGGACCGGGATCGGCAAGCTCTGGGCGCGGGCGAAGATCGCCGAGGCCGAGACCGCGCGGCTGACCGGCGGGCTCACGGCGGAGGCGGCCGACGCGGCGATCCTGCGGCTGGCGCTCGATCACGGGCTGACGACGCGCCTGACCTCGCTGGTGGCGGTGGACGCCACCCCGCGCCGACCGGCCGGGATGCGCCTCGCCAGCACCGAGCTACCGCTCAACCTGCCGGCCGGCTGGGATTTCGAGACGGTGTTCGGCACGCAGGATGAAACTCCGCAGCTTCCCCCGCCGCCGCGCCAGCGCCGCGCCGCGGCCCCAGCCACGCAGATCGCTGCCGCGCAAGCCGTGGCGCTGCCGCAGACCGCGACGGCTTTCGAGATCCGCGCATGGCTCGGAGCGCTGCTGCTGGCGTTCGGTCTCGTCCTCTCCCGCCGCCGGCTCGCAGCGTGAGCGGGCGCGCACAACAGGGCGCCGCATCGCGGCGCTCGGGTCGGAGGGGCCTCGCGGCCCTTCCGGCCTTCCTTTTGACCGCGGCCGGTTTGGTTCTGCTGGCGCAGGCGGCCTGGATTCCGGCCAAGGCGGCCCTGGCGCAGGTGCTTCTGGAGCGCGCCTTCGCACGCACCCTGACCGAGGGCGCGCCGGCCCGCCCCTGGCCCTGGGCCGACACGGTTCCGGTCGCCCGCATCGGCTTCCCGCGGCTCAGCGAGCGCTACGTGGTGCTTGCCGGCTCGAGCGGGCAGGCGCTCGCCTTCGGGCCCGGCCATGTCGAGGGCACGCCGGAGGCAGGCGAACCGGGAATTGCGGTCTACGCCGCCCACCGCGACACCCAGTTCCGCAGCCTTGGCCGCCTTGCGGTCGGGGACGCGATCGCGGTGGAGCGCCGCGATCGCGTCACCGTCCGCTTCCGCGTCACCGGGCGCCGGGTCGTGCGCTGGGATGCCTCCGGCCTCGATCCGGACGCGCCGGGCCGCCGTCTCGTGCTCGCCACCTGCTGGCCGCTCGATGCGGTGACGCCGGGGCCGGAACGGTTGCTGGTGGAGGCGGTGCTCGACGAAACCGCCGAGCCTTGACGCTTCCCTCCTCTGTGCGGTTCTGTGCGGATCCGTCCGGAACCGCACGCGATGTCGCTGATCGAGGCCGATCACCCCGAGACCGAACTCCCCGCCGGGCAGAGCCGCGCCATCGCGGACGCCGTGCGCGAGGCGCTGGCCCGCCGCCGGATGTCCCGGCAGGCGCTCGCGGACGCGGCCCGCATCAGCATCTCGACTCTTGAGAAGGCGCTCTCCGGCCGCCGGCCCTTCACGCTGGCCACCACGATCCGCCTGGAGGAGGCGTTGGGGTTGCCCCTGAGGATGCAGGCCCCCGCGCTGCCGGTGGCGGCCCCGGAAAAGGCCCGCCACGCGCCGGAGGAGTTCGGCTCCTATACCCGCGAGGCGGTGGCCTTCCTGACCGGGCGCTACCTGACGCTCCGCCCCTCCTTCGGGCAGGCGGGGGCGATCTTCGCCTACCGCACCGAGATCGCCTGGGACGCCGACAGCGCCCGGCTCGTCTTCCGCGAAGCCGAGCGGCTCGACGCGCCGTTCGCGCAATCCGGAACCGTTTCGGTGCCGAACCAATCGGGCCAGATCTACCTCGTCACGAACTTCCAGGGGCAGTACCGGCTCGCCGTGCTCGGGCGCCCGACGATCCAGGGCGAGATGTTCGGCATCCTGACGACCCTGTTCTCCGGCCGCGGCACGCAGCTCACCCCGGCGGCGACCCCGCTCGCCCTGGTGCCGGAGCGCGGGGCGCTGGCCGAGGGCGCGCAGTACGGGCGCATCACCGCCGGCATGGCCTGTGAGCCGGCCTACCGCCGCCTCCTCGACCGGGTGCGCGAGGATGTGTTCGCGGTGTTCCCTGGCTGCGGGGAGGGGACGGCCTGAGCCGTCAGGCGGTGCTCGACAGCTTCATCAGCACGAGGCCGCTGACGATCAGCACCGCCGCCAGAATGCGGGTGGCGTTCATCGCCTCGCCGAGGAAGGCGATGCCGACGATGAAGGCGCCGACCGCGCCGATGCCGGTCCAGATCGTGTAGGCGGTGCCGAGCGGCAGGCTGCGCATCGCCCAGGCGAGGCAGGCGAAGCTTAGGCCCATGGTGACGAGGGTGATGACGCTGGGCCAGAGGCGGGAGAACCCCTCCGACTGCTTCATCGCGAAGGCCCAAACGACCTCCAGCAAACCGGCGAAGACGAGAACGATCCAGGCCACGGCAGCCTCATGCGGTTCATGAGCCGGGCCGTCCCGGACTTCGGCCCTGATGGGGGGAGGACGTTGCCTCGCGAGGGTTCAGCTAAAGTCTGAGGCACCGGAGTCACGTGTGCCATCGCACGGCGGCCGGCGAGGGGGCTATTCCAGCCGCACCACCACGCTGTCGCTCGCGCCTGCCGCATCCATCACCGAGATTCGAGCGAAACCGGCGCCCGCCGGGCTCCACTCCGATTGCCGGCGCATCGCCTCGGCCACCGGCAGGCCGTCGACCATCCAGGTCAGCGGCGGCTGGCCGCCCAAGGCCTTGAGGGCGAGGCGGGCCTGCGCGCCTTCGCTCAAACCGAGATCGACCCGTGCACCGTCCGGCGGGTAGGCGATCTTGAGCGGCACGCCGAGCGTCGCCGCGAAGGTTTTCGGGGCGTCGCGGCGGATGTGGCGCAGGGGCGGCGGCAGGGCGGCGGTGGTGGCGACGAGGGCGTCGCGGGGCCGGGGCAGCGCCTCCGGCTCGCCGCCGAAGCGGGCGAAGGCGTCAAACAGGATCGGGGCGGCGTGGCTGCGCCCGACGAGCCCCGGCACCGAGGCGCCGTCGGGGCGGCCGATCCAGACAGCAATCGTGACGCGGGCATCGAAGCCCACCGCCCAGGCGTCGCGGTAGCCGTAGGAGGTGCCGGTCTTGAAGCTGATCCGGCCGGGCAGGGCGTTCTCCGGCGGCGGGGCGCCGCGCAGGGTGTCGGCGATGTACCAGGCGGCCACCGGATCGGCGACCCGCCGCTCCGGCTCGGGCGCGGCCGGCGGCCCGTCGAGGCGCCGGGTCAGCGCCGGTACGGTGCCGGAGCGTGCGAGACCCGCATAGAGCCGGGCGAGGTCGGTGAGCGTGATGCCGAGCCCGCCGAGCGCCACGGGCAGGCCCGGTGCCGTGTCGCGCGGCAGCAGGATCGTCGCGCCGGCACCCCGCAGCCGCGCGACGAAACGGGCGGCGCCGACCGCATCCAGAAGCTCGACCGCGGGCAGGTTCAACGATTGCTGCAGCGCGACCCGCGCCGTGACCGTGCCGCGAAACCCCATGTCGAAGTTTTCCGGGGCGTAGCTCGCGGCAAAGCGCGCCGGGCGGTCGTCGAGGAGCGTTTCGGGATGGGCGAGCCCGTCCTCGAAGGCCAGCGCGTAGATGAAGGGCTTGAGCGCCGAGCCCGGCGAGCGCACCGCCTGCGTGGCATCGACGGCACCGGCGCGGGCGGCGTCGAGATAGCCGGCGCTGCCGACATGGGCGAGCACCGCGCCGGTTCGGTTGTCGATGGCGAGGATCGCGGCGGAGAGCGCCGGGCCGGCGGCGATCGCGCGCTCCGTCGCCAGCGCCTCGAGGCTCGCCTGGAGGCGGGCATCCAGTGTTAGGTGCTGCACCCGCGCGTCCGGATCGGCGGCGTGGGCCTGCTCGGCGGCGTGGGCGGCAAGCATCGGGAATTGTTTTCGCGCAACCGGCACCGGCTCCGCCTTGGCGGCCTGCGCTTCGGCGGCGGTCAGCACGCCGCGCTCGGCGGCGATGTCGAGCACCCGGTCGCGGGCGCGCCGCGCGTTGGCGGCGAAGCGGTCGGGCCGGCGCGCCTCCGGTGATTGCGGCAGGGCGACGAGGAGCGCGCTCTCGGCAAACGACAGCCGGGCCGGCTCGCGGCCGAAATAGGCCAGACTCGCCGCCCGCACGCCCTCGACCGGGCCGCCATAGGGGGCGAGCGCGAGGTAGAGGTCGAGCACGCCCGATTTGCCGAGAGCACGCTCCAGTTCGACCGCGCGGACCATCTGCCGGAGCTTTGCGGGGAGCGAGCGCTCGGCCCGCGGCTCGACGAGGCGGGCCACCTGCATCGACAGCGTCGAGCCGCCCGACACGATCTTGCCGTGCGCGAGCCATTGCCACGCGGCGCGGAGCGTCGCCGCCGGATCCAGGCCGGGATGGCTGTCGAAGCGGCCGTCCTCATAGGCCTTGAGCATGGCGAGGTATCGCGGATCGATCGCGTCCGCGCTGACGGGCAGGCGCCAGCGCCCGTCAGCGGTGGCGAAGGGGCGCAGCAGCTGGCCCTTCCGGTCGAGGATGACGGTGGAGCGGAGCGAGGCCTGGGTCAGGTCGAGGGGCGGGAGGGTCGTGGCGTAGCGCCAGAGGGCGCCCGCCAGCAGAAGCGCGACGATGACGAAGAGGGCGAGAACCGTGCCGACGCGCCCCCCTCTCCCCGCGCGCGGGGAGAGGCCAGACTGCACCTTGTCGTGCAGGCTGGAAGCGGAGGCGCAGCCGGAGCGAAGGTGAGGGGGCGGCTCAGGATGAGCCTCTTTCGGAACCGCCCCCTCACCCTCGGCTGCCGCCTCGCCGAGCCCCCGACGAGGGGGACTCGGCCCTCTCCCCGCGTGCGGGGAGAGGGGATCTGCGTCGGAGGCCATCGCCCTACTTCGCCGCGGTCACCTCGACCGATCCGAACGCGGTGCGCCCGAACCGCTCGGGGCGGTACATGTCCTCGACGCTCGCGCCCGGATGAACGTAGCTGCCGGGCGAGACCACGCGCACGGTGTAGGCCGCCGAGAAGAAGGCGGATTGCTCCGGCGTGCGGTCGTAGGCGGCCACGAACCGGTCGTCGCGGAACTCGGTATGGACCGGGGCCACCTCGCTCTTGGCGAAGCTGAGGCTCGAGAGCGCGTCGGCATCGAGCAGCTTCGGGTTGTCGATCTCCAGCCCCGCGGGCAGACGATCGACCAGCAGCAGGCGCCCGGCGCTGGCCTTGGCCTCGGTCACTTTCAGCACCACGACGAGGCGGTCGTTCTGGCGCAGCGGCTTGGCCAGATCCACCGGGCTGCCGTCGAGCCGGTAGACGTTGCGCTCGACCGTGAAGCCCTGCGAGGCCGCCGGCTCCGGGGCGATCGGGTTGCCCTGGACGCCGATCGCGACCGGCACCGCCTCGCGGCCGGCATTGACGATCCGCACCGGCCGCGCCTCCAGGGCGGGCGCCCGGTAGAGCCGCGACAGCGGTCCGGTCTCGGTCTTGCCGTCGATGGTGAGCGCGAGGCTGTCGGATTCCTTGGCGAGGCTTTGGGCTGCCAGCACCATCCAGGCATTCTCCTGGGTGCTGGTGGAGCGGCCGTCCGCCCGCTCCTGGCCGAGCACGGCGGCGACCGGTTGCAGCGTCGCTTGAGAAAACCCAGCCTCGGCTGAGAGCGCCAGCAGAGCAGCGCCGTCGCGCAGGCGCGAGCCGTAATCGGCGCGATAGGTGCCCCGATCGCGCTCGGCCTGGAGCGCCTGCACCGCCGCCTCGAAGCCCTTTTGCGCCCGGCCGCGATCACCGAGGAGGGCCAGCGCGGCGGCGAGCTGCCCGCGGCCCAAGGGCGTGGCGAAAGCGGTGAGCTTGGTGTCGGCGAGGTAGCGCAGATCCCCCATCACCGGCCGGCCGTTGCGGGCGAGCACGTAGGCCGCGTAGGCCAGATCCATGCCGCCGTTCTCGACATTGGTGGTGTTGGCCACCGTGTTGCGCAGGCGGTCGAGCGCACTGTTGAAGGCGGTCTGCGGCACGGCGAATCCCCGCTCGCGGGCGCGGGTGAGGAAGTCGGTGACGTAGGCGGCCAGCCACGTGTCGCCGGCATTCTCCGTCGACCAGGCGCCGAAGGCCCCGCTGGAATCCTGGCGTGCCAGCACCCGCTCGATCGCCCCGCGCACCCGCTCGTCGAGCTTTCCGTCGAGGCCGAGCTTTTCTGTCGCTGCGAGCGCGTTGACGTAGAGGAGCGGCATCGCCCGACTGACGATCTGCTCGGAGCAGCCATAGGGGTAGCGGTCGAGCGATTGCAGCAGCGCGGCGACGTCGATGCCGCCGAGGCGGTTGGCCGAGACGGAGACCGCCCCGGTGCCGGGCAGGATGTCGGCGAGCAAATCCGGCGTCAGGTCGAGGCCGGCGCCGGGCTCCAGCGGCCGCACATTGCGGCGGACCAGCGCCCCGGTGCCCGGATTGATCCCGAGTGCGAAGGACTGGCCGGCGCTGCCCTGGATGCCGGGGCCGGTGAGGCTCAGGTCGAGCCGAGCCGTGCCGGGGCCGGCGGCGGTGATCGGGATCACGAGCTGCCCCTTGGCGCCGGCCTCCAGGCGCAGGGTGGAGCGCACCGCCTCGCCTGCCACCACGACGGGACCGGTGAGGTCGAGATCGACCGTGTAGTCGCCGGCCGCCCCTTCCACGTTGTCGAGGGCGACGAAGAAGCGCGAGCGGTCGCCGACATTGAGGAAGCGCGGCAGGGTACCGGTGAGCACGACGGGGTCGCGCACGATCACGTCGGCCTGGGCTTGGCCCACCCTGGCCTTGGTCCAGGCGGTCGCCATCAGCCGGGCGGTGCCGTTGAAGGCGGGCAGCTCCAGCGGGATCTTGGCCGTGCCGTCGGCGCCGACCGTGACCACGCCCGAATAGAGCGCGAGCGGCGCCTGGGTCGGCGGGGCGTCGGCAAGTTCCGCCGCGCCGCCGTCGCCGCCGGAGCGGATCGCGCCGAGCGTGCCCTGCATGCCGTCGATCAGGTAGCCCCAGAGATCGCGGATCTCGGGTCCGAGCGCCTTCTGGCCGAAGAAGTAGCCGAACGGGTTCGGCGCCTCGTAGCGGGTCAGGTTGAGGATGCCGACATCGACCGCCGCCAGCGTCACCCGCGCCTCCTCGCCGGCGGCGAGACCGGCGAGCTTCACCGGCACGGTGAGCGTGCCACGGGGGCGCACCTTCTCCGGCGCCTCGATCGCGACGGAGAGGCCGCGCTTCTCCTTATCGACGGAGAACCACGCCACCCCGAGCGCCCGGCCCGGCATCCGCTTGGCCGCCTGATCGAGCGGCCGGTAGGCGGTGGCAACGAGGTAGGCGCCCGCGCCCCATTCCGCCTTGACCGGAATATCGACACTGGTGCCGCCCTCCGCGACCGTCACGTCCCGGATCTCGTGCACCCGGTCGCTGACGATGGCGAGCGTCGCCGTGCCGGCGAATTTCGGCGCGAGCCGAGCGCGCAGCCGCTCGCCGGCCGCGTAGGCGCCCTTGTCGAGGGTGAGGTCGAGGAGATCGGGCACGTCGGCGCTCTCGGAGCCGCCCCAGCCGACGGTGAAGGACACGCTCGCCGCCGCCTGCGGCTGGCCCGGCACGCTCGCCTCCAGCCGGTACTGGCCGAAGCCCACCGGCACGGCGATGCGCCCGGGTGCGTCGGCGGTGGTCGCCACGCGCCCGTCGGCGATGCGGCGGCTGGATTTGACCGGCTCGAAGCTCCAGCGCCCGTCGGCGCGGTACCACTGGTAGGTCCGATCCACCTTCGACAGCGTCCAGGTCACGCCGTCCTGTGTCAGACGCCGGCCGTCGGGTGCGGCCATGGCGACGTCGAAGGTCGCGGTCGCGTTCTCGGCCAGATCGCCGCCAAAATTCTTGCGGATCGCCAGCACAGGCTGGGCCGGCAGGATCGGCAGGGTCACGCTGCGGCTCAGCGCCCGGCCGCCCGGTTCGCCGACGGCGAGGGTGATCTTGGCTTCCAGCGCGCGGGGGGCGGCCACCTCCTGCACCGGCACAGTGATGGTGGCCTTGCCCAGCGCATCGGTCGTCGCCTTGGCGTCGATCTCGGCGGTCGTCGCCTCCACCGCCTCGTCGTCGAGGCCGATGGAGAAGCCCTCCAACCCCTTGATGCCGGAATTGGCCGCCGCCTGAACCGCGACCGAGCCCGAGACGTCGAGCCCCGAGCCCGGCGCGCCGTAGAGGTAGCGTGCGGCGACATCGATCGTCGCGGCTTCACCCCGCGTCAGCGTCGGCGTCTTCGGGGTGAGGCTCACCTCCAGCCGCTCGGGGACGTAATCCTCGACGAGCCAGCTCGCCTCGCCGACCGGGGGTGCCTTCGGATCGGTATAGGCCGAGACCCGCCACGTGCCGTGCATCGCGCCCGCCATCAGCGGCAGGGCGAGCGAGCGCCCGCCGAGCCCCTCGTCGGCAAGAGCCGCGCGGCGATACTCGACGCCGTCGGGCCGCTTCACCACCAGCGTCAGCGGCAGGCCGGCCACCGCCGCCCCCTGCGGGTCGCGAAGAAGCGCGGTGAGCTGCACCGTCTCGCCCGAGCGGTAGACGCCGCGCTCGGGGAAGACGTAGGCCTCCGCGCCGCCGGGCGCCGGGCGGCCCTTCACGCCACGGTCGGAGAGATCAAAGGCACCGAGCGCCAGATCGAGGAAGCCGTAATCGTCGCCGACCTGCGCTACCACGAGGCCGGGCGCCAGCCCGCCCTCGCCGCGGGCGAGGCCGGCGGGGAAGGCAGCGTGGCCCTGGCCGTCGGTCTTGGCGGTCGCGAGCACATCGTTGTTGCGGGCGACGAGCCGGATCTCGGCGCCGGACACCGTCTTGGCGCTGGCGAGCGAGCGGGCGAAGACGTGGACGCCGTCGCGGCCCTTGAAGGCGGTCAGCCCGAGATCGGAGACCACGAACCACTGCGTCGCCTGGGTCTCGTAGCCGCCATACTCGTCCTCCGACGAATCCGTCGTGCCGGTGGGCTTGGCCAGCATCAGGTACAGGCCGGGCTCCAGCTTGCCGACCGCCTGGAGCACCGGGAAGGCGGTCACCGCCTCGCGGTTGGTTTCGGCCTTGGCGGTGTCGAGCGTGCCCTTCCAGACGCGCTGGCCCTTCTGGTCGGCGATGGATTTGGCCGTCGAGCCGCTGAGCTGGCTCAGGAAGTCTTCCGAACGGAGCGCGGGCAGCAGGCCGCGGTCGCCGATGCGCAGCACCTCGACGTCGAGCTTGTCGGCGTTGACCGAGACCAGCGGCACGCCGGCCTGACCGGTGCGTGGCAGGACGTAGTTGCGCCCGGTGAAACGCACCTGGGGCGAGCGGTCGCGAACGTAGACCTCGTAATCGGCCGATTTCAGCAGATTCTCGCCGACCGAGGAGGGCAGGCCCTGGCGCACGACGAAGGCGTAGCGCTCGGAATGCTTGAGCCCATCGACGCAGACCTGGGAGCCTTCGGCCGTGACGGCGGCGTTGGCGGCACCCGAGACGGCGATGTAGGGCGCGTAGTCGGTCTTCGGGACGAGACCTTCCGAGAAGGTGAAGCAGACCCGGGGCGCGGCGGCGTCCGAATCGACCTTGTAGTCGAGGATGCGGAAGCCGTGCTCCTCGCGCAGTTTCTCGTAAGCGGCACGGGTCTGCGCCTCGTCCCGGATCGCGAGGCTCGCGCGGTAGGCTTCCAAAGCGGACCGCCACTCGGACTGGGCCGCCTGGATCTCGCCGAGCCGGGCCAGGGCGCGGGCCTCGTCCGCCGGGTTTTTGGCGCGCAGATAGCCCTGATAGGCGGCGGCGCTCGCGCGGCCCTTCAGCTTGAACCGGGCGGAATAGTCGGCGCGCTCCTCGTCGTTGCCCGCCGCATTCGCCGCGCTGGCGTAGTCGAGCCAATTCCGAACATCGTTCGGGTCGGCCGCGACGGCGGCGGCGCGGGCGTTGAGCTCGGCGTCGGGCTCCCCGCCCTCGCTCTGGGCAGCGACCTCCGCCTCGCGCCGCCATTGCGCGGCCGTCTTGGCGCCGGGAGGCGCTTCGCTCTTGAGTGCGGTCTCCAACCGGACGCCCGCACTCGCCAACGCCTCGCGCACAAAGGTCTTCGCGACCGGTGCGGTCGCCGATCTCAGGGGCGCCGTGGCGGGCGCGGCCGGACGCGGAGACTGGGCCAGGGCGGGAACACCGAGCAGCATCGCGCCGATCAACGTCGCACCGAGGTGCCCGAGACTTTTGCCTTGGGACATGCGCGCGTCTCCTCCGACCGGTGCGCCCGAAGCAGGGGCGCCCGCGGCCGGCACGCTATCACTTGCCGCGCCGGCCGCAACGCTCACTCCGAGCCATCGGCGAGGAGAGGCCTCAGAAGAGGCAGATCAGAGCGACGCCGGACAGCAGAAGCAGCGCGCCGCCGAGCCGCGGCAGGTTCGCTTCGTGGACCGGCACGCCGAGCAGCCCGAAATGGTCGAGGGCGAGCGACATCAGCATCTGCCCGACGATGAGGAGGGCGACGACCGCGGCGGCGCCGATGCGCGGGATCAGGAAGATCGCCCCGACGACGTAGACCACGCCGAGCAGGCCGCCGGTCCAGGCGTACCAGGGGGCGCGGGCGGCCGCGTCGAGCGAGGGCAAGGGTTCGCGCAAGGTCAGCGCCAGGAGGCCGACGGCGAGACCGCCGACGGTGAAGTTGACGAATCCCGCCCAGAGACCGGAGCCGAGGTCGCCCCTCAGCCCGGCATTGACCGCCTGCTGGACCACGAAGGCGACACCCGCGAGCGCCGCCGCACCGTACAATCCGATCTGCAGCAAAGCCGCGCCCTTCCGAATGCCTTGAAGTCCTGCGCCAAAGCTGTCGCCCGGGACCTGTCCGTCCACCGGCGTGCGATCACGATCCCGCATGACGGCTCTGCGCCGCGGCTTGTGGGGGGCACGCTCTGGCTGGCATCATCACCCGCACGGCGAATCGAGCGGTGGTGATGACGGGACGGATGAGAGCTTTTCACACCGGCCTGCCGGCCCTGCTTGCCGCCGGACTTGCCACGGGCGCCCTTGCGCAAGGACCTGTCCCACCGGCCGTGCTGGCCCGGCCGAAGCCTGCCGCTGCCCCCCAACCCGCGCCCGATCCCGCCTTCGAGGCGGCGCGGACGGCCTTCGAGGCCCTGCCCGAGGCGGAGCGGCGGGGGCTGCAAGATGCCCTGGTCTGGACCGGTGACTATAACGGCGTGACGACCGGGGCCTTCGGAAAGCGTAGCTTCGAGGGCATCCAGACCTACCAGACCCGCACGGGGGCTGCCCCGACCGGCCTGCTCACGCCACCGGAGCGCGCGGCGCTCAAGCGCGAGGCGGAGGAGGCCCGGCGGGCCGCGCGCTTCAAGGTCCAGCCCGATCCGGCGAGCGGCGTGGTGGTCGGGGTGCCGGAGGCGCTGCTGCCGAAAAAGAGCGCGATCCCCGGTGGCACACGCTGGCAGAGCGCCGACGGGCGGGTGACCCTCGACACCAAGTCGTTCCCGCAAGGGGAGACCAGCCTCGATGCCCTGTTCGAGCGCGCCATCGCCGCGATGCCCGGCCGCAAGGTCACCTACAAGCTGAAGAAGCCGGACTTCATCGTCATCACCGCCGAGACCGCGGGCGGGCGCTCCTATATCCGCTACGCCGAAGGCCCCCAGGGCATCCGCGGCTTCACCCTCGGCTATGACAGAACGTTGGCGGACACGGTCGATCGTCTCGTCATCGCGGTGGCCAACAACTTTTCACCGTTTCCCGAGGACGCGCCGGCTCCCATCGCTCCGACGGCGGCCACCGGCCCGGCTCCTCGCGCGCCCACCTCCGGCCTGGCGGCCGCGCCCGCAGCACCGCCGCTGCCCGGCGTGCAGGCCGAGGCGCGCCCTGCCGCGACCGGCCTGCTGCTGGGCGGCGGGCGGGTGCTGACGGCGGCCTATGCCCTCGAATCCTGCACCGCGCCGCGCATCGGCGGTGCGGCGGCTCGGATCGAGCGGCGCGATGCGGCGGGCAGCCTCGCGCTTCTGTCCGCCGAGGGGCTCGCGGGCGGTGCGCCGCCGCCGCTCCGCGCCGAGCCGGTGAGCGAGGGCGAGGCCCTGCTCGTGCTCGGCGCCCAGGCGAAGGGCCGCCCGAGCGTCGCCCCCGCCAGCGCTGCCGTCGAAGGCGTTTATGCCCCGCTCCAGCCCGGTGCCGCTGGCGCGCCGGTGCTCGACCGGTCGGGCCGGCTCGTCGGACTCGTCGCCCGCTTTCCCGCCGCACCCCGCCTGATCGCCGGGGTGATGCCGCCGACTCGCTATGCCGTCGTGCCGGGGAAGGCCGTCGCGGCGTTCCTGAGCGAGAGCGGCCTGCCCGCCGGAGCGGGCAAGGACGCGGCCAAGGACGCGGGAAAGGATCTCACGAAGGGCGCTGCGACCACGCTGGGCGGGGCGGCGGCGCCCGTTCTCGACGCCGTCGTTGCCATCACCTGCGCCCGGTGAGGGAAGTACCGGGCCATAGTGTCTCTCACAAAACTCCCGCTGCGCTGTCATCGCCAGAACGAGAACGGTCAGAGACCGGGAGTTTTGTGAGGCACTCTTAGACCCGGTTCGTCACCAGCAGCACGATCAGGATGATGATCAGCAGGCCGCCGAGGCCGAAGCCGGGGCCGCGGAAGCGACCGCCGCCGTAGAAGTTGCCGCCGCCGAACAGGAGCAGGATCAGCAGGATCAGGAGGATGGTGGTGATGGTCATCGGCGGAAGCCTCTTTGGTCCGCCCAGACCCCTTTGCCTGAGCGCCAACAGCAACGCTTCTGCCGGCGATTTCGTTCAGCCGGCTCGGGTCTTATCCCGCGGTCGTCGGGCCTTAGGCCCGCCAATCCGGCAGAGCGCCCCCGGTCTCTGCAAGCCAGGCGGGAATCGGCAGGCTGCGCTCGCGTAGGAAGGCGGGGTTGAACAGCTTCGAGGCGTAGCGCGCGGCCCCGTCGCAGAGGATCGTCACGATGGTATGGCCGGGCCCGAGTTCGCGGGCGAGCCGGATCGCCCCCGCCACGTTGATGCCGGACGAGCCGCCCAGCGACAGGCCCTCCTCGCGCATCAGGGCGAAGATGATGCCGAGCGCTTCCGTGTCCGGAATCCGGAACGAGTGGTCGGGCGTGAAGCCTTCAAGATTCTTCGTCACCCGGCCCTGGCCGATGCCCTCGGTGATCGAGGAGCCTTCGGCCTTGAGCGTGCCGGTGCTGTAATAGGCGTGCAGCGCCGAGCCCTCGGGATCGGACAGGGCGATCTTCACGCCGGGCTTGGCCGCCCGCAGCGCCTCGGCCACGCCCGCCAGCGTGCCGCCGGTGCCCGCCGCGCAGACGAAGCCGTCGACCGCGCCACCGGTCTGCGCAAAGATCTCGGGGCCGGTCGCCTCGATATGGGCACGGCGGTTGGCGGTGTTGTCGAACTGGTCGGCGAAGAAGGCGCCGGCCGCTTCCGTCTCGGCCAGCCGCTCGGCGAGGCGGCGGGCGGCGTGGACGTAGTTGTTCGGGTTGGCGAAGGGGACGGCGGGCACCTCGACCAGCCGGGCGCCGGCGAGCCGCAGCGTCTCCTTCTTCTCCGCCGATTGCGTCTCGGGGATCACGATCACGGTGCGGTAGCCGCGCACGGAGGCCACCAGCGCCAGCCCGATCCCGGTATTGCCCGCCGTGCCTTCGACGATGGTGCCGCCGGGCCGGATCAGGCCGCGCGCCTCGGCATCCCGCACGATCGAGAGCGCCGCCCGGTCCTTCACCGAGAGGCCGGGATTAAGGAATTCGGCCTTGCCGAGGATGGTGCAGCCGGTCTCCTCTGAGGCGCGGCGCAGCCGGATCAGGGGCGTGCCGCCGATGGCGGCGAGCACGTCGGGCGAGACGGCGGAGGATGCGGACATGCGGTGCGGCGGCCTTCCTGAGCGCCCGCGCGGGGCGGCGGATCAGGCAGGCTTAACCAACCGATTTTCAGGAATCCAGGTAGCCCGCCTCCCGCAAGGCGTCGGCGACCGCAGTAAAGAAGGGATCATCTGCCTCGGCGTCGTCCTGCGACAGCGTTCTTCCCTCGCCATCGGACGCGGTCTCGCTCCGGTCGAAATCCCGGAAGTCCTGCGACTCCGCCGGGTTTCCGGCCGATGCTGCGGATGCGCCGAGCCCGAACAGGCCGGCCGCGGTGAGGAGGGTCTCGTTCAGGGAGATCATGGCCGGCTCCTGTCTCGAAACGAGACGTCGCCAGCCTAATCGGTTCACGAAATCTTAGCAATATTGAGAGGCTGAGCCCAAAACAGCGTATCGGCCCTCATCGCTCCGGAGCGCCGGGGGCAGCGTAGGAGGCGATCATGCCGCGCCTGCGGGCCGCTTTCGAAGCCCCGTTCATCGCCGTCGCTGTGCAATAGACCGCCGCGCGGCGCCCGCTTTTCGGAATTTCGCTTCCGACGATTTGCGAGCGGAGCAAAAACCCCGACCATCCGGACTGAGCCCTTCCGGCGGCCATCCGGCGCTTTCGGTTCAGCTCCGGTTCAAGCGCGACGGTGCAGTTTGGCCGCAGGTTGAGGGCTGTGATGTTCCTGCACCGGTTTTGGCGAACCGAGCCGCTTCGGCGCCGCAATCAGGCAGGATGAGCACTCCGTCAAGCTTCTCCCGCTAGACGCTCCTCTCGCGGCAGCTTCATCCGCCGCCTTCGATGCCTGCCCCGTTTTCTCTCAGTCGCGAATCCAATCCATGACGGTCGTCGCCCTCATCGCCTGCAACCTGCTGCTGGCGGGCCTGTTTTCCCTGGTCGCCGTCGCCCTCGACTGAGGGCCTCCCGAGACGACACCTGCTGCGCGGTCGTGGGCGAAGGCATACGGTCGGCGAGCGGGCGTTTCGTGAGGCGCTTTTGAGCGCCGCGCTCCCGCGCAAACCCGCACCGCACAGATCAAGAACCCCGGTCGCTCCGTCGCGGCCGGGGTTTTCGGCTGAGCGGAACCGTTTGGCGGGACCGTTTTTCGGAGCGTCAGTCGCGGGTCGCCCGGTCCTGCAGCGTGTCCAGGCGGCCGATGAGCGCTTCGAGACGCTCGCCGACCGGCTCGGTGAGGCTGTCGGCGTAGTGGCTGCGTAGGTTCTTGCCGAGATGGCGGCGCACGCTCGCGCTCAGCGGCGGCGCCTCCGCAGCATCCTCTGCGCGTTTCGTGTCGGCGATGGGCTTCGTCACGGATCGTCTCCCGTCCGGTGCCGGAAGCGGCTGTGAGGCGGCGATCCTGCGCTCTGGAAAGTTAAGGCGAGTTTTACTGCGGCGACCAAGAAACGATTAACCCTCCGTGCCAGGGCACGGAGGGCTCTTCTTCCTCGAAACCATCGGTCCGAGTGCGGCCGCCGTTCTTACCGGGTCGTCGGCAGGAGCAGGTCCGGCAGCCAGAGGGCGATGCCCGGCACGAGGCAGAGCAGGAGGATCGCGACAGCCATCAGGATCACGAAGGGCAGGGTGCCCCAGATGATGTCCTTGAGCGGGATGTCGGGGGCGATGTTCTTGATGACGAAGATGTTGAGGCCCACCGGCGGGTGGATCAGCCCCATCTCCATGGTGATCGTCATCACCACGCCGAACCAGACGAGGTCGAACCCGGCTTCCTTGAGCGGCGGCAGGATGATCGGTGCCGTCATCAGGATGATCGAGACCGGCGGCAGGAAGAAGCCGAGCGCGATCACCAGGGCCAGGATCGTGACGAGCAGGACCCAGGGCGAGAGCTGCATCGCGACGATGGCCTGGGCCGCCGCCTGTGAGATGTGGAGGTAGCTCATCACGTAGGCGTAGAGGAGCGACATGCCGATGATCAGCATCAGCATGGTCGATTCCCGCAGCGTTGCCGTGAGAATCGGGTCGAGATCGCGGAAGCGCCACACGCCGTAGATCACCGCGATCAGCGCCAGCGCCAGCAGGCCGCCGAGGCCGGCCGTCTCGGAGGGCGTGGCGTAGCCGCCGTAGAGCGCGACCATGACGCCGGTGAGCAGCACCACGAAGGGCAGCACCCGCGGCAGCGTCGAGAAGCGCTCGCGCATGCTGTAGCTGTCCTCCTTGAGGATCGGATGCTGCGTACCCGTCCGCTCGTAGGCGAGCTTGGCCGCCGCGAACTCCGAGCGGAAGCGGAACACCGACCAGCTGGCAAACAGCGCGACCAGCAGGAAGCCCGGGCCGATGCCGGCCAGGAACAGGCGCCCGAGCGATTGCTCGGCGGCCACCGCGTAGAGGATCATGGTGATCGAGGGCGGCAGCAGGATGCCGAGCGTGCCGCCCGCCGCGATGATCCCGGCGGCGAAGCCCGGCGAGTAGCCGCGGCGGCGCATCTCCGGAATGCCCGCCGAGCCGATCGCCGAGCAGGTGGCGGGCGAGGAGCCGGCCATCGCCGCGAACAGGGCGCAGGCGAACACGTTGGCGATGCCCAAACCGCCGGGGATGCGGTGCATCCAGGCATGCATCGCCGAGTAGAGATCCTGGCCTGCCTTGCTCCGTCCGATCGCCGCGCCCTTCAGGATGAAGAGCGGGATCGAGAGCAGCGTGATCGAGCGGCCATCTCCTCGTAGACGTTCTGCGCCACCGTATCGAGCGAGGCGGCGGGCATGAACACGTACATGAAGGCCAGGGCCACGAAGCCCAGCGCAAAGGCGATGGGGATGCCCGAGAGCATCGCCCCCAGGGTCGCCCCGGCATAGAGGAAGCCGATCGCGGCGGTGCTCATGCCTTGCCTCCCCTCGTCGTGATCGGCCGAACCGGGGCCGCTGTCGGTTTGATCGTGCTCTCCAGGGGATCCGGCCCCTCGGGCGTCAGATCCGGGCGGTCGCGCATGTCGCGGTTGACGTCCGCCCCGATGCCGATCTTCGGCTTGGCCCAGCCGGCAGCGCGGGGGCCGTAGAGGACGGCCTCAGTGATCTGCAGGACGAACTGCACGGCGAGCAGGCTCATGCCCGCGGCCATCAGCAGGTAGGGAATCCAGAGCGGAGGCCCCCAGGTCGATTGCGAGATCTGGCCGTCTTCCCAGGCCTCGTGAAACAGGCTCCAGCTCTTCCAGGCGAAGAAGGTCACGAAGGCGAGGCTGACGATGTCGACGAAGATCAGGCGCACCCGGTTGACGCCCGGCGACAGCAGGCCGGTGAGGGCCTCGATGGCGACGTGGCCGCGCTTGGCCTGGACGCCCGCCGCCGACAGGAAGGTCGCGCCGACGATGAGGAACACGGCAGTCTCGTCCTGCCACTCGGTCGGCTCGTGGAAGACGTAGCGGGTCAGGACGGAGTAGCTGAGCACGAGGCAGGCGGCGACGAGCGCCACCCCGCCGCACACCAGGATGACGTGGTTGAGCCGGCGCGTGGTCCGCTCGATCACGCCGAGCAGGCCCGGAATCCGCGGCTCCTCGGCGCGTTTCGTCTCGGAGGCGGCCGAGGCCGCGTCGAAGGCATGGCTCATCCGACCTTCTCCGCCAGCTTGAGCAGCTCGGCGCAGCTCGCGTTCTTGTTGGCGAAGTCCTTCCAGGCGGTGTCGCGGGCGATGTCGCGCCACTTGCCGAGATTGACCTCGTCGAGCTGCACCACCTTGGCGCCGGCCTTGCCGAACACTTCCTCGACGCGGGTGTCGTCGGCCTTGGCGCCCTCCTGGCCGAAGCTCTCGAGCTCGGCGCCGACCGCCATGATGAGATCCTGCTGGTCCTTGGGCAGACCGGAGAACACGATCTTCGACATCATGATCGGCTCCAGCATGAACCAGTAGGAGCGCTCGCGGCCGGAGGTCAGGGCCTTCGAGATCTCCTCCAGGCGGAACGAGATCAGGCTGGTGGAGGAGGTCAGCACCGCGTCGCAGGCGCCGGTTTGCATCGCGGCGTAGGACTCGTTCGACGGCAGCGAGAGCGTGGCCGCGCCCGCCTGCTTCATCATCAGGTCCATCTCGCGCGAGCCGCCGCGGACCTTCATCCCCTTGGCGTCGTCGGGCGTCAGCAGCGGGCGCTCGCGGCTCGCGATGCCGCCGGCCTGCCAGACCCAGGACACCAGCACGATGCCCTTGGAATCCAGGATCTCGGTGAGCTTGCGGCCGACGGGCGCGTCCTTCCAGGCGAGCGCCTGGGCGTAGGAGGAGACCAGGGCCGGCATCAGGCCGATATTCATCTCCGGCACCTCGCCGCCCGCGTAGGGCGAGGGGTAGAGCGAGAGATCGAGCGCCCCTTTGCGCATGGCGCTGAACTGGGCGTTGGTCTTCATCAACGAGGAGCCGGGATAGACCTGCACCTCCATCGCGCCCTTCGAGCGCTCCTTGATGGCGGCCGCGAACTTCCGGCACATCCGATCGCGAAAGTCGCCCTCGTCGATCGAGCCGCCGGGGAACTGATGCGAGAGCTTCAGGGTCGTGGCGGCCCGGGCCGGGCCGGTTCCGAGCTTCAGCAGCGCGGGCGCAGCGAGCCCGGCCGCGAGAAGGTGGCGGCGGTTCAGCGTCATGGCGTTTCCTTCCCAATACCGCTTTCGCGGAATTCTGCTCGTCCGTTCATGCGGACTTTTGTGCAGCGCACAATATACGTTTCAGCGCAGCATTTAATGCAAGATCGCGTCATCTTGCATATTTTGTCAACGCCCGTGAATATGGATCGGCAGGAAATCGCCGATGACTCGACCGATGAACCAGACCCAGCGCCTCAGGCAGACGATCGAGGACGAGATCGTCGAGGGGCGGCTCGCCCTCGGCGCGCGCCTCGACGAGACGCAGCTCGCCGAGCGCTTCGGCGTCTCGCGCACGCCGATCCGCGAGGCGCTGCTGCAACTGGCCGCCACCGGCCTCGTCGAGACCAAGCCGCGCCGCGGTATGGTCGTGAGCGCGCCCGAGCCGGGCCATCTCCTGGAGATGTTCGAGACGATGGCGGAGCTGGAAGCCGCCTGCGGCCGGCTCGCCGCGCGCCGCCTCACGCCGGAGCTCGAGGCGGAGTTGACGGGCGCCGTCGCAGCCTGCGCACGGGCGGCCGCCGCGGGCGATCCGGAAGCCTATTACGGCGAGAACTACGTCTTCCACACGGTGATCTACCGCGCCTGCCGCAACGACTTCCTGTGCGGGCAGGCGCTGGCGCTGCACCGCCGCCTCTCGCCCTATCGACGGCTGCAATTGCGCACCCGTCATCGGGTGGCGCAATCGCTCGCCGAGCACGAGGCGGTCGTCGCCGCGATCCTCGCCAGCGATGGCGCCGCGGCGGCCGATCAGCTCCGCCGCCATGTGCTGATCCAGGGCGACGGCTTTTCGGAACTGGTGGCGAATCTGCGGGCGCTGGATCACAGCGCGGCGTGAGCACCCTGGAGGGTCGCACATCGCGAGCGTCGCTTCCGGTGCTGTGGCAGGGCCGGCGCGGAGGCCGTAAGCTCACGCTTCGCGGTTCGCCGTGGAGGTTCTCAGTGTCCCGCCGCCCCATTCCAGGCGCCGTTCCGGTCGCGCTCGCCCTGACGACCCTCGCCGGATCGCCCACACTGGCGCAGCCCACCGGACGGCCGGTCTATCAGGGCGCGGGCGGCGACCCGCGGATCGCGGTGGCCCAGCCGGAATCGACGAGCCAAGCGTCCGGCGGTTACGTGCGCTCGATCGAGCCCTCGCTCGGGCCCTTCGGTGACCCGCTCGGCCTGCGGCCCCTGCTGAAGGAGCGGGGCATCGAGTACAGCCTCACCTACATCGCCGAAACGCTCGGCAATCCCGTCGGCGGCATTCGCCAGGGGGCGATCGTCGAGGACCGGCTGAACCTGCGGCTCAATCTCGACCTGCAACGGCTCGCCGGCTGGGACGGCGCCACCGTGCACGCCAACGCCTACTTCATCCACGGCACCGGCCTGTCGCGCTACGATGTCGGCAACCTGCTGGCCGCCAGCGTGATCGAGGCGCTGCCATCCTCCCGCCTCTACACGCTGTGGCTCGACCAGCAGCTCTTCGACGGCAAACTCGGCATCCGAATCGGCCAGCAAGCGGCCGACACCGAGTTCTTCGTCAGCCAGACCGCGACCCTGTTCGTGAACTCGACCTTCGGCTGGCCGGCGATCACCGGGCTCGACCTGCCGAGCGGCGGCCCGGCCTACCCGCTCGCGACGCCCGCGATCCGGGCCAAATACGTGCCGGGCAACGGCTTCTCGCTCCAGGCCGGGCTCTACGACGGCGATCCGGCCGGGGCCAATCGCCCGGGCGACGACCCCGAGGGGCAGCGCCTCGACCGCACCGGCACCAATTTCCGCACCCGCGATCCCGCCCTCGTCGTGGCCGAGGCGACCTACGCCTTCAACACGCAGGAGGGTTCGAAGGAACTGCCCGGCGACATCACCCTCGGGGGCTGGCAGCATTTCGGGCGCTTCGAGAGCTTGCGCTTCGACCAGACCGGCCTGCCGCTCGCCGATCCGAACTCCACCGGCATCGGCCGGCGCCTGCGCGGCAATGCCGGGATCTACGCGGTCTACGATCAGACGCTCTACCGAGAATCGGGCAAGGACGACGAGGGCCTCGGCTTCTTCCTGCGCGCGGCGTGGTCGCCGACCCGCTCCAGCCTCGTCTCCGCCTATCTCGATACCGGGCTCGCCTATAAAGGCCTGTTGCCGGGCCGCGACAACGACACGGTGGGTCTCAGCCTGGCGCAGGCCCGCCTCTCCGACGACGCGCGCCGCTCCGACATCGACACCATCGTTCTGACCGGCACGCCGATGCCGCGGCGGCGGGCCGAGACGGTGATCGAGGCGACCTATCAGGCGGTGGTGGTGCCGGGCTTCACCGTCCAGCCGGACGCGCAACTGATCCTGCATCCCGGCGGCGGCATCGCCAACCCGCGCGACCCGGAAGGCCGCCGGGTGCGCAACGCCGCCGTGCTGGGGCTTCGCGCGACGGTTCAGTATTGAGGGGACCGGCCTTCGAGGCTCGGAAGGCTCCCCTGCGCTCCCCGCCGATCGGCTGTCGCCCGCCGTCTCCGCGCGTCGGTGCGGCGGCTCGCGCCCACATGAGAGCGGGGTGATGCGCTCATGGCAGCCGTTCGAAGCGCGTCCAAGGCCTCACCCGGAGGTTCGCGGCGTCGCTGAGCCGGGCAGGTTGCGGGCGGGCGGCTGACCGACTCGCCCTGTCTCGAACGGCACCTTCGCATCGAGGTCGATGGCTGGCCCCAGGATTTGTGGCTTCTGGTTATAGCCGAGCCGTTCCAGACGCTCAGTCGCGAGCTGTACAAGCTTCTGGAAGGTAATGTTCTTTTCGTTGCGCAGGATGGATGTGAGGCAGAAGGTGAAGGCGCCGTAGCTGGTCGCGCCATGACGATACTCGTAGGAGTATTGCTCCTCTCCACAGGCTTCGATGATGACGGGGAGGAACGGTCCAATCGGCGCTCCGCGTGCTTTCTTGGCCCGGTCGTAGCTCTTCTGGTCGTTGACGCGGAGCAAGGCGGCGCGTCCCAGGCGGACCGTGGCGAGGTTGGAGCCGAAGAAAGCCTGCCGTTTCGCCGCTTGGCTCGAAAAGGCCTTGTTGAGCGGGGTGAAGTCACGCTCGACCCACATCTCCGCTTCGCGGTTCCATCGGAGCTGGCGGTGCCGAATGTCGTCCGGGGGCGTGATCCCACGTGCGCGACCGGCGCCATCGCGATGCATGCTGCCGGAATGGCAGCAGTCGAAAATCATCAGGAGGTGGGTCTCATAGGGAAGTTGCGCGTAGAAGCGGTTGATCTGCTCATCGGACACGCCGTGTTCTGGCGTCCAGTCGAAGTCATACGGCACGAGCGTCTCAGTGAGACGGTCCGGCTCCTCCTGTTGGCCGTATTCCGGCACGCGCGCGCCGTGCCCGGAGTAGAAGAACACCAACTGGTCACCGGGTTGCGCACCATCGACCAGCCATTCGAGCCGAGAGATGATGCCGTCCGCGGTGGCGCGCTCGTTCAGGCATACGCGAATCTGCTCCGGCTCGAACCCGCAATCCTGCAAGGTCGCGCTCATCGCGAAAACATCGTTGACGCAACCCGACAGCCGATTGGCGGGGTCGGGATAATCGTCGATTCCGATCAGGACTGCTTTGCGCCGCGTGGATGGGGCCGCGGTCGGAAGCGAGCGATTCCAACGATTGACGCCCGCCACCGCTTTGCGACCCACAGCCCTGGATTGACGGGCCGCGAGGTCGACCATCGGCGTCCAGAAGGAGGTTTGGGTCACGGCATGCGTGAGGTAGCCGGCCGCATCATGATCTCCGAAACCGGGGAGATCGAACGGCGTCAGAAGCTGATTGAAATTGTCGACACCTTGAACTTTTAGAGGTGCGGTGAAAACATCGTCGTGTTCGTTGTAGAGATGGTGCCAATGCCTGACGGCAAGACGTTGAACGCGGCCGTATGTCAGATTTCCCAGGACAAAAGGATTTCCGATCTGCGATCCGAACGTCACGTAGTGTGTGCTCGCGAGCGCCTTGGCCGCCTCGCTTTCCCCCGCATCCGCGTGTGAGAAGGCATTGTAAGTGACGAGAGAGCCGAGGCTATGAGCAAGGACGATGTCGGGCTTGTAGTCGCGCAGCGTATCGAGCACGAGCGCGCGGGTCTCTTGCTGGAACTGTTCATCCTCCACCCAGGCAACCACGTAGCCGGCGGTCCAGCGAAGTCGGTCCGAAATATTGCTGACCGGGCCACGCGGCTGACGAAACAAGCCGCCGAGGCCGCTGCGCGCCAGCTTCCAGAAGGCGCCGAGCGTCTCCGCAAAACTGATATCGGTGCGTTCGAATATGGGATCGTAGGTCAGAAATCGGAAATCCAATTCAACGCCAGCACTCGTTCCGACGGCTCGCTTGATCGCACTCGACCAATCTGCGTCCCAGTTGCTTTGACGTTGATCGCCAAGGCCATGCACGCAAAGAATTCGCAATGAACTCGGCATGAGCCATGCTCCCGTGTCGCGGGGATAGACGCCTGAAGTTTCTGATTTACCGCTCGACGAATACAATAAGTCTGGCGCAGGGTTTTGCTGAGATCAATCCCTTGGGGTGCGCAAAATATGATTAGAGGCGTGTGAACATTCCGCGCCCGCTTCGCACGTCCAGCCGCCCTGCGGGCACCGTTCATTTTCAATCCCTCACAGCCGACGTCTGCCATGAGCCGGCTTCCGTTGAGGGGGCCGAGCCCTCAGAACGAGGCCCGCACGCCCCCGAACACGCTGCGGCCGTTGCCCGGAAAGAACGCCACCGGCCCACCCGCCACCGTTGCGGCGTTGGTCACCGTCGAGATGTCGGAGACGTAGCGTTCGTCCGTCAGATTGCGGGCATCCACGAACAGCGAGACGCCGTTGGAAAAGTCGATGCCGGCCTGGAGGCCGAGCAGGGCGTAGCCCGGCACCTTGAGGGTGTTGGCGTGGTCGGCGAAGGCGCCCTGCGGCACCCAATCGAGGGTGGGGGCGAGATGGAAGCCGCTTGGGTGCCGGTAGCCGAGCACCGTGCGCAGCACGTTCACCGGCACGCCGGCGATGCGGTTGTTGCTAAAGACCGGGTCGCCGACGAAGCGGAAGTCGTTATGGGTCCAGATCTGCGTCACGGCGAGCCGATCGCCGACGCCGGTGAGGTCGGTGGCGAGGTCGAGGGTCACGGCGGCCTCAACGCCCTGGTGGCGGGTGCGCGGGGCGTTGAAGGTCGCCGCCGGGATGTTCAGGCCCGGATTGGGCGTAAAGTTGATCAGCGCATCGCGGACTTCCGCCCGGTAGAGCGTCACGTCCCAGGCGAGGCGGTCGATCCGGCCGCGTGAGCCCGCCTCGTAGGTCCAGGCGCGCTGGGCCTCGAGCGGCACGAAGGTGGTGCCGAGCAGGTTCGCCTGCACGAGGTCGGAGAAGTCCGGCACGTCGCGCGAGCGAGTGACATCGGCAAACACCTGGATCTCCGGCAGCGGTTGCCACAGCAGGCCGAGCTTCGGGTTGATGCCCTCGTAGGTGACATTGGCAAAGCGCGCCGTGGGGCTCGCCGGCAGGCCGCCCCTGTCGCTGAAGGTGCGGTTCGAGGAGAACAGCTTGGCACCCGTCATCAGCGCCATGTCGGGCCGGAACCAGAACCGGTTCTCGGCATAGGCCTCGTAGTTCGAGGCGCTCTGGCGGGCATCGAGCGTCTGGGCACCGCGGAACCCCGCCACGTTCACGAATTGCCGGGCGTCGTTGATGCCGGCGAACGCCCGCAGGCCGAGGATCAGGTCGTTGCGGAAGCCGCCGAGATCGAAGGTGCCGGCCCAGCGCGGCGCGACGCCGTAGGTCCAGCCGTCCTGGTCGATCACCTGGAAGATCGGGTGATAGAGGTTCTTGTGAATCGCCCAGGAATCGATGTCGAGGCGCCCGACCTCCAGTTCGAACGAGGTGCGGTTGGCGATCCGCTCCGTCGTCACTTTTCGCGATTGGTTGCCGGCAAGGGCCGCCGGGTTGGCGAGGCGGGGATTGTTCTGCGCGTCGAACAGCGAGAGCGAGCCGGGCAGCTTCTGGTCGGTGTCGTAGAAGCCGAGGAAGAACCGCGTCTCGACGCCCGGCGCGAGGCGGTAGCCGAGATTGGCGTTCACGTTGCGGGTGCGCTGGGTCTCGTGATCGCGGAATCCGTCGGAATTGGTTGCGGTGCCGGAGATCAGGACGTCGGCCGGCCCCGAGATCCGCGAGAACTGGAAGTGCTCGCGGATGGTGTTGAAGCTGCCGCCGTCGATCCGAACGATGTTCGGGCTGAGCGCTGTGTAGGCGGTCGGCGTCACGAAGTTCACCGCACCGCCGAGCGTCGTCGCGCCGAAGGTGAGCGCATTGCCGCCCTTGTAGACCTCGGCCGAGCGCAGGCTCAGCGGATCGATCTGGTAGAAGTCGCCGCTGCCGTCGGCGAGGTTGAGCGGAATGCCGTCCTGCAAGAGTTCGATGCCGCGGACATGGAAGCCGCGGGCGATGCCGGAGCCGCGGATCGAGAGGCGCATCTCCTGGCCGTAGCGCTCCTGCACGAACACGCCGGGCACGTCTTTCAGCACGTCGCGCACGGTGTTGGCGTAGCGGTTCTGGAACGTCGCGGCATCGACGAAGGCGACCGAGCCGACGGTGGCGTTCACCGCCGCCCGCTGCGCGGCCACGCTCGGCACGGTGAGCGAGCCGGCGGTCTCGGCCGGGCCGGCGGGGCGCCCGGTGGCGGGCGAAGCGGAGACGCTGATTTCCGAAAGCGTCGCGCTCTCCGGAAGCGCCTGCGCAAGGACGGGGGCGGACAGGACGAGGCCGGAGACGAGCAGGGTCGAGGGCAGGGCGGCACGCGGCACGGCCCGGTGATGGAAAGGCATGAGGAAACGTCCGTTGTCTGAAGGATCGGGAGAGGCGATCGATCAGACGACGGGTGGGGCGCGGGCGCTCGGGCGTGTGCCGGGCGGCGCACGGGGGAGGGCGACGATCTCGGGCCGCCATGCGACCGGGGCGGCTCGCTCTCGCGGCCACGCGACGATGGCGTGGGCGGGCTCCGGAACGTCGAGGCTCGGCAGCGCGTGCGCGGCTTGGCAGCAGGGCAGGTGCCCGTGGCCCGGATGCGACTTCAGGGGGCCGTCGGCCTCACCGGCATCGGGGGCGCAGAGGATGTGAACGAGACCGTTCTGCGGGCCGAGGCTTCCGGCCAGCGAGGCTCCGCCGAGGACGACCTGCAGGGCGAGCGCGTAGAGCGCGGCCACGGCGATGACCGCGCGGCACACGGACCATCCCGGCAAGCGCCCTCGCATGCTGCCAGCTATGGCCAAGCTTGCCGGGACGTCAACGGAGGCGGGTTCGGCAGAACCTTGTTTTCTGCTGCGGTCGGCCGCGGAACGGAAGACCGGCCCGCGTGAGCCGAAACGGTCAGGTGTTGCGGCCGTCGGAGACCAGCTTGCGCAATTGCTTGAGGGCGAGGGCGTGCCCCGCATTCAGGTCGAGCGGTCCGACAAAGCCGCCGTCGCGGTCCATCATGTAGACCATCAACGTGTGCTCCAGGGTGTAGTCGCCCCCTGGCAGCGGCACCCGCTTCACATAGGCGCGGTAATCGCGCGCCACCCGCTCGATCTGCTGCGGCGTGCCGCTCAATCCGGTGATCCGATCGGTGAACGAGGCCATGTATTCGCGCATCACCGCCTGCGTGTCCCGCTCAGGGTCGAGGGTGATGTAGTAGGCCTGGATCTCGCCGCCCTGGCTGCCGAATTCATCGAGCAGGGTGCCGAGGTCGGCCAGCGTCGTCGGGCAGACGTTCGGGCACTGGGTGAAGCCGAAGAAGACGAGGAAGGGTTTGCCCTTCAGCGCCTGCGAATCGACGGTGCCGCCCTTCGAGGATTCGAGCCGGAATGGACCACCGACCACCGAGAGGGCGGAGGGCTTGTCCCCCCGCGGCAGGAAGGCAACCGTCGCTGCCACGATGCCGACGAGGGCGAGCGCGAAGGCGGCGAGGATCAGCGTGCTCCCCCGTTGAGAGGCGGGGGAAGCCGTCCGGGGCTCGGAGTCCGGTTCAATGGCCATGGTCGTGTCCCCCATGGTCGTGCGCCTCGGGCCCCTTCTCGGACCGCGTCTCGGGGGCCTTGGCGGCGAGGCTCTCCACGGCGAACTCGACCGGAACGGTCCCGGCCCGCTCGAAGCGCAGCGTCCCCTTCACCCGCTCGCCCTTCTTCAGCGGCGTTGTCAGGTCGAGGAACATCAGGTGATGGCCGCTGGGGGCGAGCGTCACCGTCTGGCCGGGCGGGATCGCCAGGCCGTCGGCGAGCGGCGCCATTTTCATCACGCCGCCCTCCATCGACATCGTGTGCAGCTCCCCGCGCCCGGCCGCCTCGATCGCGCCGCCGGTGAGCCGGTCGGGTTCGGTGCCGGTATTCGTAACCGTGAGGTAGCCGGCCGCGACCCGCGCGCCGCCGGGCGTCGCCCGTGACCAGGGATGGCCGATCTTGAGCGGGCCGGCCTTGTAGTCATGGGCGTGGGCGGGGCTCGTCGCGGCAACGCCGAGCGCGAGGAGGGCGGCCGAGACAGCGTGAAGGCGCATGATCGTGTCTCCGTTCGGAGCGGGAAAGGGGAGGGCGCGCGGACCTCGAGCCTCGAACGCCGCATGCGGCGGCGATGCTCCCGTGAGGCTCCTACCCGCGCGGTGATGTCGCCGGTCAGTGGTGGTGCTTGTGGCTGTCGGCCTCGGGCGCGGCGGCGGGTCCTTGCCTGTCGGGTCCTTGCGCGCCGATCGGTGCCACGGTGAAGCTCACCGGCACCGTTCCGGCCAGCTCGAAGGTCAGCGTGCCCGCGACGGTCTCGCCCGCCTTCAGCCCGTCCTTCAGGTCGAGGAACATCAGGTGGTAGCCGCCGGGCTTGAGCGCGACGCTGGCCCCCGGCGCGAGGGCGAGGCCCCCCTCGACGGGCGCCATCTTCATCACGCCGCCCTCCGTCGTCATCGAGTCGATCTCGGCCCGGCCCGCCTGGGGGATGGCGGCACCCGTCAGCCGGTCGGGCTCGGTGCCGGTGTTGCGCAAAGTCACGTAGCCGCCGGCGACCTTCGCGCCGCCCGGTGTCGCCCGCAGCCAGGGCGTCTCGATCGCGATCGCTCCGGCTTTCGCGGCGGGGGCGGCCGAAGCCTGCGTCGTCGTTGCTTGGGCCGCCGTTCCCTGGGGCGCCGTTCCTTGCGCGGCGATGATCCGCACCGCCGGGGCCGGCGCCTTCAGGGCCTGCGCGTTCCCGTTCTCGGCCGGCACATCGCTCCAGCGGTAGCTGCCCTCGGTGCAGTCCTGCTCGACGGGGAAGTAGATCGTCGCGCCCGGCGCGAAGGCGTCGGAAATCCGGGCGAAGAAGGTGAACTCGTCGATCTGCTCGTCCGGCAGGCTGCCGCCGCTCCAGGTAATTTTCGTGACGCCCTCCGAGACCTGTCCGTGGAAGGACGGGTAGGACCGGGCATAGGCCGACTTGACGGTTTCGATCGTCCAGCCGGGCTTCGGCATCGGCTTGGCCCCGGTCACCCCCTCGGGGATGGTGACGCTGATGCGGGTGGTCGGCCGGCCGTCGCAGCCGTGCATGATCTGGACGACGCCGCGATAGGCGGCGTTGGGCGCGGCCTCCTTGCGCTCCAGCACGGCATGGGCCGAGGCGGGCGAGACGAGGCCGAAGACGGCGCAAGGAACAGCGCTTGAGCCGATCAGGACGAGCGGCAGGGCGGCGCGAAGAGGGGCGCTGAGGCGGAGGCGAGGCATGGGACGGTTCCGGTTGTCTGACATCGAAGGATCACGGGGATCAGGCGGGTCAGGCAGCCGGCGGGGCTCGGGCGTGGGCGAGGGTGAAGGGCGGCGGACGGGCAGCCCGGCGCTGGACCCCGGACCACCTTGCGGGGGCGGCGTCCCGCTCGGGCCACGCGGCCTCGGCGGAGAGGGGAGGGGTGAGCGTGGCAGCGGGCGCGTGATGCGCGGCGGTGCAGCAGCCGGCGTGGTGTGAATCCGAGGCCGGAAGCCCGTCCTTCGCCGCTTCGGCGGAGACGGCTCCGTCCGCGATCTGTTGCGCGATCGGCTGGCAGAGGAAGGCGGGGGCGCCCGCGACGGGAAGGGCGGCAATGCCGCCGAGCAGGGCCTGGAGCACCAGCGCGTAGAGGGCGGCCACGGCGGTCAGCCCGCGCAGGACGCGCGGCGCTCCTCCGGTCCGGTCGCGGCGTGGGCTCGGCATGGACACGAGCCTTACGCCGCTTCGTGCCGCTCCGGTAGGGGCCGGGCCGGCGCCATGCCGCCGCGCCCCGGCGAGGCCTGCCCGAGCGCATCGCTGAACGCTCTGCGTGCGCCCTCACACGCGGACGCCATAATGTAGCCCGGAACGGCATGGCTTCTTAACCACGAGACCGCGACAACCGCGGCACGATGACTTGGCCGAGACTTGGTTCTTCGACGCTTCGCGTTTGAGCCATGAATCCCGGCTGGATCCACTGACCGCACCTTTCTCCAGAGCCCGGATCGATGCTGCAGAGCGCGCGCCACCCCCACTTCCGCCCCCTCGCTGCCGCCCTCGTGGCGGCGACGGTGCTCGCCGGCCCGGCGCTCGCCCGCGAGGGCGGGTTCGCCCAGGCCGAGTGGGCGCAGGACTATTCCTCGCCCACGACCATGCAGGTGCATCGGTCCTCGACGCCGATCCTCTCGCCCGACACCATCGCGGCGACTGAGTCGATGGCCGAGAAGTATCGCGCCATCGTCTCCCGCGGCGGCTGGCAGAACGTGAGCGGCGCGGCCGGTCTGCGCGTCGGCTCCCGCGGACCGGCGGTGGCGGCCGTGCGCCAGCGCCTGATCGTCACCGGCGACCTCGACGCCACGGCCGGCGGTGCGGGTGTCTACGATTCCTACGTCGCGGCCGGCGTGAAGCGCTTCCAGGCCCGGCACGGCCTGTCGCAGACCGGCCAGATGAGCCCGGCGACCCAGGCGGCGATGAACGTGCCCGCCGAGGTGCGCCTGCGCCAGCTCGAGACCAACGTGATCCGCCTGCGCTCCTATTCGGGCGATCTCGGCCGGCGCTTCGTCATCACCAACATCCCCGCCGCCCTGGTGCAGACGGTGGAGAACGGCCAGGTCGTGACGCTGCACGCCGCGGGCGTCGGCAAGATCGACCGCCAGTCGCCGATCATGAACACCAAGGCGACGCAGATCAATTTCAACCCGACCTGGACGGTCCCGGCCTCGATCGTGAGGAAGGACCTGATCCCGAAGATGCAGAAGGATCCGAACTACCTCACGGACAACAAGATCCGCATCCTCTCGGGGGGACAGGAGATCTCGCCGCGCTCCGTGAACTGGAACTCGGACGAGGGCACCCGCTACACCTACCGCCAGGATTCCGGCGCCGACTTCAACTCCATGGGCGTGGTGCGCATCAACATTCCGAACGCGCATGGCGTGTTCATGCACGACACCAATTCCCGCGGCGTGTTCGGCGACGACTTCCGCTTCATCTCCTCGGGCTGCGTGCGCGTGCAGAACGTGCGCGAGTACATCACGTGGCTGCTGAAGGACACGCCCGGCTGGGACCGCACCCGCGTCGAGCAGGCGGTGGAGAGCGGCCAGCGCATCGATGCGACGCTGACCCAGCCCGTGCCGGTCTACTGGACCTACATCACCGCCTGGGCGACCCCGGACGGCACGGTGCAGTTCCGCGACGACATCTACAAGCGCGACGGCGTGAACGTCCCCTCCACCATCGAGGCGCCGACGCCGGTTGCCAGCGCCGCCTCGACCCGGCCCGAAGTGTACGAGCCGGGCGACGAGGAAAACTAAGCGCCGGCTCGTTCGAGCCATCTGCTGGGTGACGCCAAACAGCCCGGGCCGGATCTCGCATCCGGCCCGGGCTGTTCGCGTTTCAGGGCGCTTGAACCCGCGCGCGGTCCTCCCGCAAGGCCGCGTGCGTGAAGAGCGCCCGGTCTTCGGAGCGCACGAATTTTTCGAAAAAAGAACGGGGCGCCGGATTAAAGGCGTGGGCCAGCCGTCAACGGATTATGGTGGCCGACAGAATGCGCTCGAAACGCTCCGAAATCGTCGACCTGCTGGTGCCCTTGCGGCGCTACGCCCGGTCGCTCACGCGGGATTCGCTGAAAGCGGATGACCTCGTGCACGATACCATGGTTCGCGCCCTCGAATCGCGCGCGAACCTGAGGCCGGACACCAACCTGCGCACCTGGATGATGACGGTGCTGCACAACGTCTTCATCGATGAGCAGCGCCGCAAACGCGTCGAGGCACGCCACGCCGATGTGCTGGTGCAGCTCTCCGACGACGTGGCACCGCCCGCCCAAGAGGGGCAGGTGCGGCTCATGCAGATCCGCAAGGCGTTCGAAGGACTGCCCGAGGAGCAGCGCGCCGCGCTCCACCTCGTGACGCTCGAAGGCATGGCTTATGCCGACGCCGCGGCCGTGCTCGGAATCCCGATCGGAACCCTGATGTCGCGGCTCGGCCGCGGCCGGGCGGCCCTGCGCGCCTTCGAGGAAGGCGGCCGCAAGGGCAAGGCTAACGCCGGATCTTCCGACGATGGCCCCGACCGTGGCCGTGCACATCTACGCGTTGTTGGTGGGAATTGATGACCCTGTTGAGCCGTTAACAACGGAAGACACCGGAAAACGAAGAGGTTCGACGGTGGGCAAGCAGGGCAGTCGGAGTGGGCTGATGGTCGATCCGGTTACGGAAACCGAACTCATCGCGTATGTCGATGGTGAACTCGAGCCGATGCGTCGCGTCGAAGTCGAGGCGCATCTCGCGCGCAATCCGCAGGACGCGCTGCAGGTCATGGCCGACCTGCGCGACCGCGACGCCCTGCGCGAAGCCTTCCTGCCGGTGCCGAGCCTGCCGCCGGAGCGGCTGCGCTCCAGTGCTCGCCGGATCGACCGCGCCTTCGCGTGGCAGCGGGTTCGCTCCCGCCTGCGCCGGGCGGCGGCGGTCGTGGTCCTGGTCGGAGCGGGCTGGCTCGCCCACACCGAGAGCGGCAGCTTCGGCGTTCCCGGCTCCATCGCCTCGCCGATCGATCCGTCCCTGGCCGAGGAAGCCAAGCAGGCCCGCGAGGCCGTGCAGATCCGCGCGCGCACGACCAGCCAGCCCATGGCCTCGGCCTACGATCCGGCCGATCTCGAAGCCGCGACGGGCGTCGATCTTCCGCCTCTGCCGAAGGGGTGGATCGTCCGGGACGTGCAGATCTTCCCGAGCCGGAGCGGCACCGGGATCGAGGTCTCGATCCAGTCGGCCGAGATCGGCGAACTCGCGCTGTTCGCCAAGCACAGCAGCGGCGCGCCCCTGTCCGAAGGGACGGAGCCGGTTGCACGCTCGAGCGACGGGACGACGGCCTATTGGCGGACCGGCGGCACCGCCTACGCGCTGAGCGGCTCGCGCGACGACCCGGCCCTGCACGCCGCCGCCGCCCGCCTTGCCGCGCTCCGGAAGTAAGAGCTTTCCCAAGCGCGGTCGCCGAGTTCCTCGGCGGCGCGCGAGCCTAGATTAAGAGCCGAGTGTTTCGTCTTGGATCGATCCAGGCCGAGACACTCGGCTTTCTTTTGGCTCCGGCAGCCGCATCGGGGCGGGCTCGTTTCTGTTGACCTTGCCACCAGGTCGCGCCTGATGTGGGCCTGCTGGTTCTGAAGCTCGGCGATGAGCGTGATGGCCCTCTCGCGATCGAAGCGGACGCCATCCTGCTCCTGCTCCCAAATGATCCGGGCGACCTCGTTCTCGGTCTCCAGAGTCAGTTCGGACCAGACGGGGTTGGGCTGAACGTTCCTGGTCCGGAAGAGGAAATCCGCGGCGACTTTACGGTTCGCCCCGTCCCACCCGATGCGCTTCTCGATGAGGCGCCAGAGGGCGAGCGTGCCTCTGATGTCGCCATCAGGTAGACCGACATGGCGGGGGACCAAGCGCCGAAGCACCCGGTGTACTCGCCCTTGTTGGTGCCCGTGCGGTAGCCCCAGGCGCTAAGGCTATGCCTCTTGAGGTACTTGGCCCGGCATCCGGCCCTCGCGGATGCGCTTGAGGTCGGGGCCGATCAGGGCGTCATACGGCTAGGCCACCTTTGCGATGACCTGGGTGTCCCGCGACTTAGCGGGGCGACACCAACCGGGATAAAGCTTCTCGATTGCCCGGTGGTCGTACCCAGTGCCGTTGTGGGCCAGGAGGAGTGAGGCCTGCCCGCGGAACTCGATGCAGTCCGCAAGGGACCCCGCCGAGAGATCCACGCCCCAGTAGAACGCCTCGCCCGTGTCGATATCCACCGCGGCAGTGCACCAGAAGGCGGTCAGCCCGGGGAAGAGGTCGTTGCTCTCGATGTCGAAGATCAGACCCCGGCCGTGCCCTGTGCGGTCCCCCTGAAGAAACGGCGTCGGGTCCCAGGCTTCGTCTTCCGGCCGCCACCGCAGGGCGGCACCAGAGCGGGTGCTCATGTGTCGGGTCGTCTCCGGGCAAAGAAAAAGCCGCCCAGAGGCGGACGGAGGTTGAGGGTCTGGTAGGTGTCGTCAGCAGGCCGCGTTGTAGCCGATGCAGACGTTGGAGCTGTCGCCCCCGTTGCCGTGCTCCCTGGCCCCCTGCTTCACGTTGATCCATCGGCCGCGCCGGTAGACGTTGCCGGTGGAGCCCCCGAGGTTTGTGACCCCGGTATCCACCTTCGAGAGGATCATGTCCCCCACGATGTTGTCGCTCGATGCCGACCACGCGACGCCCACGAGGCTAGTCGTGTCGGCGTAGTTCACGCACTCGCCGCCGAGGATCTGGCTCTTCTTCACGCGGGTGATCTGGTAGCAGACCCCGTTCGTGGCCGCGTCGGCGCGGTGGTAGAACAGGTTGCCGTAATAGGCGCCCTGCGTGATGTCTGTGATATCGACCGCAGCGTTGAAGAAGTCAGTCTGGCTGCTGAAGATATTGATGGGCGGGGTCTGCTGGCTGGGCCGCAGGAACCACCCAAAGCCCACCGCAACGTTGATGCAACGGCCACAGTAGAGCCCCTCCAAATAGCCGGAGAGGTTGTAGGCTTGCTTCGCTGCGTTGCAGCGGGTGTCCGAGAAGACGTAGTTGGTCATCCCCGGCAGCGTGTTCACGATGTCGAAGCAGACATCCATGTTGGTGAGACTGGCGGGCCCGCCGCTGCTCGACTGCCGCCCGGTCACCGTGACGTTCGATACCTTGGGCGTGTTCACGTTGCGGAGACGGAGCCCGTTATTGAGGCCATGCTGGCCTGGGTCCACGCCGCGGAACTCGGTGTGGCTGATCTGGACGCGCTCTTCGAGGTTGCTCTGGATGGCCTCGATCTCAAGGCCGCTCGCCACCTCCGCCTGGAGGGTGCGGAAGGAGACGCCGTTGACGGACACCGTGCCGTCGCTGCCGTTCATGATGTCGATGCGCAACAGGAACTTGTTGCCCGCGGGGAAGCTGGCGGAGCCGATGAGCTGGGAGACTGCGAGCCCATCCCCCACGACAGCCACCGGGACACCCGTGACGGTCTTCGGCTGGGAGATGACGCACTTGCCGGGGATCAACAGGGCGCCGCCGCCGGCCGTCTGGAGCGCCGCGATGGCACCATTGAAGCCGGGATCGTCGCCGATCCCGCTCCCGTTGCAGGTCGCCCCGTAGGCCCGGGGGTCGGACCGGAAGACACGTTGGGTGCGAGCTTGGATCTGGGCGAACGCTTCCGGGATCTTCAGGTAGCCGCCTGGGAGGAGCGGCCCTGGGGTGAGCCGGACGCAAATACCAGACGTGTCCCCGACCGAGCCCTGGTCGTTGTCCGGGAGGATGATCGCCCGGTAGCTAGGCTTGGGGAGGGCCTGCCCGTAGACCGGCCATGCGGCCAGCGCCAAGAGCGCCGCGAGGATTAGCTTGCGCATCCGATCACACGCCGTCTGAGGAGACTACGTCGTACTCGAACACGTCGTCGCCGCTTACCTGGAGGACGTTGCGTGTGCGCCAGTCGTTGGTGCCGAGGGCTTTCGCCGCGGCGATCTGGGCGGCCGGCGTCGGGTAGATGGCCGTATCGATGTAAGCCTCGGTCGCCTGGCGGGCCACGCGGACCTTGCCAACCTGGGCGGCGGGGTTCTGTGCCATCTGTCAGGGGTCTCCAAAGAGGAAGGCCCCAGGTTACCCCAAGGCCCCGCAAGTGGGTGTCAGTCTTTCTTAAGGCCGCCGTTTCGAAGCTGGAACTGCTTGCGGCGAACCGCGGCGGCGATGTGGTGCTCGACCCCGCGCATGTACTCGAAGTACGCCTCCTGGCCGTCGAGGAGGGGGGCTTGCCGGCCTTCTCCAGGAGCCCATCGGGGTCCTTGTAGGCGGGCAGCTCCTGGTCGTTCACGCCGTAGTTCAGGAGGGCGGAGTAGCCCATCATCTGCATCTGGGTGAACGCCTGGGCCATCTGGTGCCGCACAGCCGCTACTTGTGCCTCCTCCAGCAGCCGGGAGACTTCCGCTCGAAGCCCCTCGTTGACCTCCGCTAGAGGCTTCGGCGTCACCTCCCAGTTCAGCGTGCGGCTGACGAAGGGGAGGGTCTCGGTCGTGTCCATTGTCCTGAGGATCTTTCGACGGTGAGCGGTGGGCTCAGTAGTCGGAGGATGCCGGCGGGAAGCCCCCGCCCTTCTCGCAACCCTTACCCTTGACGGGGAACAGCTCCTCGGTCGGCAGGCGGCGGCCCGTTCCCAAGTTGTACTTCAGTCGGATCATCTCGCCCGTGCGCGACCGCGGCCGGTTCTTCAGAGCCGCAGCCTCATGATGAGGGACTGGTCGGGGTCTTCGGCCTGCTGGTTGCGCTCGTGTCCGATGACGTAGGTGGCGAAGTTCGCGATGCCGCCAGACCCCCGCACCTGGTTGAGGGAGGTCTGCGCTCCTTCCTCGTGGGCGGTGCCTTCGGGTCGCGTGAGGTGGTGCGTCACCTGGAGGTGGACACCAAGCTCCTTCTCCAAGGCAGCGAGGTCACGGGACACCTTGTCGAGGGTGCGCCGCTCGTCGTCGCCAGCAGAGAGACCCGCGGCGATGAAGCTCATCGGGTCGATGAGAATGATCTGCGCGTCCAGCGCCTTGGCGCAGTACCGGACGTAACTGAGGATCACCTCGACGGTCCATTCCGCCGTCTCCGGGTCGAACAGCCAGACGTTCCCGGCGCCGAAGACCTCGCCGTGGA
>NZ_JAQGDU010000002.1:5357500-5373474 GCF_029504475.1 Methylorubrum pseudosasae
AGCAAAGCAGCCGTCAGAAGAAGCGCTCGGATGGCGGTCATGGGACAATCTCTCACGTCGAACGCCCATCCTGCCGCCAACCTGGGCGGCATCAAGCTCGCGATGATGAAGGCGGCCGTCCAGTGCGAGTGGGAACTCGACGAGACGTTCTGGAGCCGCGTCAATCAGCTCTATGTCGGCGAAGAGCGAAGCGTGCGCGCCGCCGTCTACGCGACGCTGCTGGATGAGCAGGAGCGCTACTTCCTGACGGATGCGGATCATCGCCGTTGCCAGGCGGCCTGGGCGCGATTCGGCACGGCGAGCGCCGACGTGCCGGGCATTCTCCGTACCGTTCGCTCGGAGGCGGCCGATCCGGTCGAGCGTGTCTTGATCGACGTGAACGCCGAATCGACTGCCCCCTGATCTGGCGGTTCGTCGGCGTCGCGCCGGTCCCCGTGAGGGCAGACTGGTCGCGGCGGTTGCAATCCTAAAAAAGCCCCATGGCCGCGCCATTGCGAGATGCCCGGCGAGGGCCGGATCGGTCTTGCCCGAACCGACGCTTCGCGCGACACGCAAGACCATCATGCTCAAAACAGCCTTCGTCGCTGCGCGCGACCGTCAGCGCCTTTCGGAAATCGCTTCGGTTCTGATCGGCTTCGGGCTGACCAAGATCGTCGACCGACTCGGGCTGCATAACATCCCGCTCATCCCCCGCCGAACGCCGCGGGTCGATGTCACACGGCTCTCGCAGCCGGAGCGGCTGCGCCGCGCCATCGAGACCCTGGGACCGACCTTCATCAAGTTCGGTCAGGTTCTGGCGAGCCGTCCCGATCTGCTCTCGCCGGTCTGGACCGACGAGCTGGAGAAGCTGCACAGCCAGGTGAAGCCGGTGCCGTGGGCCTTGATCGGGCCGCAGCTCGAAGCCGATCTCGGCGCGCCGCCGGACCAGGTCTTCGCCGAATTCGACCTCAATCCGATCGCCTCTGCCTCGATCGCTCAGGTGTACCGGGCGCGCCTGCATTCCGGCGAAGAGGTCGTGGTCAAGGTTTTGCGGCCGGGACTGCGGAAGATCATCGAGGCGGATCTGCGGCTGATGGCGCACGGCGCCCGCATCGTCGAGTCCGAGTGGCCGGAGATGGCCCGCTACCAGCCTCAGGAGCAGATGCGCCACCTCGCCAACGGCCTCAACGGCGAGCTCGATCTGCTCAACGAGGCCCGCAACTGCGAGATGATCGCCGAGATCTTTGCCGGACGGGACGACATCGTCATCCCGAAGATTTTCTGGGAGTGGTGCTCCGAGCGAGTGCTCGTCCAGGAGTTCATCCACGGCATCTCGCCGAACGATGCCGCCGCGCTGCGGACGATGGGAGCGGACAAGAAGGCGCTGGCGCAGAAGGGCTGCGACGCCTTCCTGCGCATGGCGCTGATCGAGGGCGTGTTCCACGCCGACCCGCATCCCGGCAACCTGCTGATCTTGCCCGGCAACCGGATCGGCTTCATCGATTTCGGCATCGTCGGGCGTCTGTCGCAGAAGCGGCGCCAGCAGCTCCTCGTCCTGATCGGCGCCATGCTCAAGCAGGATGTCGATGGCCTGATGGCCACGCTCCTCGATTGGACCGGCACGTCGAATCCGGACTTGAGCAAGCTGGAACAGTCCGCCCAGAACTTCGTGCAGGCCCATTCCTCGATCCCGCTCAATCTCGGGCTCGTGCTCACCGATTTCATGACCATGGCCCGCGAGAACGATCTCGCGATGCCGACCGATCTGGCGATCCTGTTCAAAGGGCTCGTCACCGCCGACGGCGTCATGCGTCAGCTCGACCCCGCTTTCGACCTGTTCGCCGCCGCCGGCCCAACCGTGCGGGCGAGCATGCGCTCGCAATTCTCGCTGCGCGGCCTGATGCGCAAGGCGGAATCGCTCGGGACCGGCCTCTACGGCGCGGCCTCGGAGCTGCCGACGCTGATCCATCTCATGCTGGTGCGCCTCAAGCAGGGGCGCGTCACCGTCGAGATCGAGCTGAAGGGGATGGACAAGCTCGTTCGCGGCATCGAACGGGGGGCCGCGCGGGTCGCCGTCGGCCTCGTCGTGGCGGCGTTCGCGACGCAGCTCGCGCCGCGGCTCATCGATCTCGGCACGCCGGCCTTCGTCATCATCGGGATGACGGTGGCGGTGCTCGGGATCGGCTGGCTGGTGTTGCTGAGCCGCGATCGCTGAGGTCGATCGGACGGGTCTCAATGCTCTGAAGGGGGGCGCGCCTCGAGGTGGAGGGCGCCGTGAATGCGGAAACGGATGGGCGCGCGGCCGCCGCCCTAGGGGGCGGGGCCGGTGCTGTCGCGGGGGAAGTCTCGTCTCAGGCGCGGATGACGGGCTTGGCCTTGAGGGCGGCGGCCAGCGCCTTGAGCTGGCGGTCGAGATCGGCCAGTTCGTTCAGGGCGATGGTCTTGTGCCCTGCTTTCACCGCGCGCTCGATGTCGCTGACCTGCGAGGAGGCCATGCGCTTCAGTTCAATCGCGAGTTGGTCCCTGGTCATCGGCGCTCCTTTCGTCACCAGGCTCGATGGCCCGGTGATAGGGGCTTAGGCTTAACCGGGGGTTTTCTCCGGGGCTTCGCGTTCACCGTTTCGATCGCCGGCCACCGATCAGGCGGCCGAGAGCCAGAGCAGCGCCGACGCCGACGACGGTGATGCCGACGCCGCTCAAGGTCGAAGCCGACGGAAGCCGTTTGCGCGCGAGCCAGCCTCCATCCGAGGCCGTGCCTTCGCGGACCGGTGCGCGGAGCGCCCCGTGCGTCACCGGGGCAGGGCGCGCCCGGTCCAGGGCCCGGTTGAGGGCAAGGCCCATCAGGTGCTCGGTCGGGCCCGGCGCCAGGGCGTAGGCCGCCTGGGCGGCACGGGCGGGCCAACCCACCGCGATCTCGTCACGGGGGTTGCGTACGACGTGGACGAGGGTCTCGGCCACCTCCTCGGGGGCGTAGAGCATCGGGCCGGGGTCGAGGGTGCGGCCGGAAACATTGGCGCCGTGCACGAAGCCCGGCGTATCGACCATCGCCGGAAACACCGCACAGACGTGGATATCGGGCGAGCGCCGCAATTCCTGGCGCAGGCTCGCGGAGAAGCCGCGCAGGCCGAACTTGCTCGCGGTGTAGGCCGCGGCGAACGGCGCCGGCGCCCAGCCGCCGAGCGAGACCATGTTGACGAGAACGCCGCGCTGCCGCTCGAGGAAGCGGGGCAGCACGGCGTAAGCACCGTGCATCGCTCCGAACAGGTTCACCTCGACGGTGCGACGATGCAGGTCGAGCGGCGCATCCTGGAACGGGCCGAACACGCCGGTGCCGGCATTGTTGATCCAGACGTCGATGCGGCCGAACCGATCCTCCGCCGCCTGCGCCAGGGCCTCGACCGCCTGCGGATCGGTCACGTCGGTGGGCACCGCGAGCGCCGCGGAGCCGTATCCGCTGCATTCCTCGGCGAGCTGATCGAGCAATGCCCGCCGCCGTGCGGCGACGACGACATGGGCACCGGCTCGCGCAAAGGCGAGGGCACCGGCTCGCCCGATGCCGCTCGAAGCACCGGTGATGACGACGACGGCTCCGCGAAGGTTTTTCAAGGCAGACTCCCGGCCAAGGCGTCCCGCCCCGGAGGGCCGGACGCATCCGTTCGGCATTTGAGCAAAATCAGATAATCGGCTTGCCGCCCGTCACCGCCACCGTGGCACCGGAGACGTAGCTCGACTCGTCGGAGGCCAGCATCACGTAGACCGGCGCGAGCTCCTTCGGCTGACCCGGCCGCTTCATCGGCACCTGGGAGCCGAATTGCTTCACCTTCTCGGCCGGCATGGTCGAGGGAATCAGCGGCGTCCAGATCGGGCCCGGGGCGACGCAGTTCACGCGGATGCCCCTCTCGGCCAGCATCTGCGCGAGGCCGCCGGTGTAGTTCTGAATCGCACCCTTGGTGGTGGCGTAGGCCAGCAACTGCGGGCTTGGCGTGTCGGCGTTGACGGAGGTCGTATTGATGATGGCCGAACCCTCGCGCATGTGCGGCAGCACGGCCTTGGTCAGGTAGAACATCGCGTGGATGTTGACCTGGAATGTCTTCTCCCACTCCTCGTCCGAGATCTCCTCCGGGTCATTGAAGGTCGCCTGATGCGCGGCATTGTTGACGAGGATATCGACGCGCCCGAACGCTTCGACCGCTTGATCGACGATGCGCTTGCAATGGGCGGCATCGCCGATATTGCCCGGCACCAGCACGGCTTTGCGGCCGGCTTCCTCGATCAGTCGGCGTGTCTCGGCGGCGTCCTCCTCCTCATCGAGATAGGAGATGAGCACGTCGGCGCCTTCGCGGGCATAGGCCAGCGCGACGGCACGGCCGATCCCGGAATCACCGCCGGTGATGATCGCCTTCTTGCCCTCCAGGCGTCCGGAACCCTTGTAGCTCGTCTCGCCATGGTCGGGCTTCGGATTCATGGCGTTGGTCGCGCCGGGCATCGGCTGCGGTTGGTCGGGAAAAGGCGGCTTCGGAAATGATTCCATCGACCTTGCTCCGGTGCTGTCGGCTGTGAGGGATGCCCGGACAACCCCGCCGCGCGAGTCGGGTTCGGCCGAATCGTCGCGCGCCGCACCGGTGTTCCGCGGGCGTCCGTGCGCGTTGATGTGTTCGCTCGTCCTGTAGGCCGGGCGAGGATCGTCAGGCTTGAAGGGAGAGCGGATGCGGGCCGAGCGGGCTTTACGCCGTGAACAGGGAGAGGACGCGGTGGAGCGCGCCGCTGCGGATGCCGTGCGGGCGGAGGCCGCCGTCGAGGAGACGCGCCGGGCCGACCGCGATACCAGCCGCATCCGCTGGCTGCGGGATCAAGTCACGCGGCTGCGCAAGCGCCTGCCGCTGCGGCGCCGCTTCTCCGGCGGGCTCGCGCATGGTGTGATGTCGGCGGTCGCTGCCATCGTCGCTTATCTGCCGACGCAGGTGCTCGGCCTGCGCGAGGGATTCTGGGCGGCGATCACGGCAGTCGCCGTCGCGCAGACCGAGTTCGGCGCGACCCGTTCCACGGCCCGCGACCAGTTCAGCGGCGCCGCGATTGGCGGCCTGATCGGGCTCGCCGCCTACCTGACCCTGGGACCGTCCCTGCCGACCTACGCGGCCACGGTCGTGCTCGCGATCCTCGCCTGCTGGCTCGTCAACGTGGCGAGTGCCTGCCGGCTGGCCGGGATCACCGCCACCATCATCCTGCTGGTGCCGCATCTCGGGCCGGTGGAGCGGATGGCGGGATCGCGGGTGCTGGAAGTCGGCTGGGGCGTGTGCGTGGCGATCGGCACGGTCTGGCTCATGACCCGTCTGAACCGGAGACTCGGGATCAAGCTCTGACGCCGGCCGGCTGCCGGAATGTCCGAATGGCGTCCGCGGGAAAGTCGGGCGGGAACTTGGCCGTATGCAGCGGGGGTTCCTGCACGGATGCCCTGAGTGGCACCGCCTTCCACACTTCGAGGACGTTTGATGAAAGCACTGTGCTGGCACGGCAAGGGTGACATTCGCTGTGACACGGTGCCGGATCCCTCGATCGAGGATTCCCGCGACGTCATCATCAAAGTGACCTCCTGCGCGATCTGCGGTTCCGACCTCCACCTGATGGACGGGCAGATGCCGACGATGAAGTCGGGCGATGTGCTCGGCCACGAATTCATGGGCGAGGTGGTCGAGACGGCGCCGGGCTTCACCAAGTTCAAGAAGGGCGATCGCATCGTCGTGCCCTTCAACATCAATTGCGGCGAGTGCCGCCAGTGCAAGCTCGGCAACTACTCCGTCTGCCAGCGCTCGAACCGCAACGCCGAGATGGCCGCCGCGCAGTTCGGCTTCACCACGGCCGGACTGTTCGGCTACTCGCACATCACCGGCGGCTATGCCGGCGGGCAGGCCGAGTATGTGCGCGTGCCCATGGCCGACGTGGCGCCGATGAAGGTGCCGGAGGGCATGGACGACGAATCGGTCCTGTTCCTCACCGACATTCTGCCCACCGGCTGGCAGGGCGCCGAGCATTGCGAGATCAAGGGCGGCGAGATCATCGCCGTCTGGGGCGCGGGACCCGTCGGCCTGTTCGCGATCCAGTCGGCCAAGATCATGGGCGCCGAGCGGATCATCGCCATCGACACGGTGCCGGAGCGCCTCGCGCTCGCCCGGACATACGGCGCGACCGACATCATCGACTTCGCCAAGGAGGACGTGTTCGAGCGCATCAAGGAGATCAGCCGGGGTGAGGGCGCCGACGGCGTCATCGACTGCGTCGGCATGGAAGCCAGCGCCGGCCACGGCCTCTCCAGCGTGATCTCGACGCTGCAGGAGAAGCTGACCTCGACCGAGCGGCCCTACGCCCTGATGGAAGCGATCCGCGCGGTGCGGCCCTGCGGCATCGTCTCGGTGCCCGGCGTCTACGGTGGGCCGATCCCCGTCAACATGGGTGCGATCGTCCAGAAGGGCCTGACCCTCAAGAGCGGTCAGACGCACGTGAAGCGCTACCTCGAGCCGCTGACCAAGCTGATCCAGCAGGGCAAGTTCGACACGGCCTCGCTGATCACCCACCGCTCTGCCGACCTCGCGGACGGGCCTGACCTCTACAAGACCTTCCGCGACAAGAAGGACGGCTGCGTCAAGGTCGTCTTCCACCCGAACTAAAAGCACAGAGAAGAAAGGTCTCGGAGCGAGCCATGGCGCGCAAAGACGGTTTGAAATTCGGCGATCTCGGCCCACGGGCCGCCCATCTCTGCGTCGACGCGCAGCGGATGTTCTCCGAGGAGACCGACTGGCACACGCCCTGGCTCGCCCGCATCCTGCCGAACATCGAGCGCATCGCCGCCGCCCATCCGGAGCGGACCGTGTTCACCCGGTTCGTGCCGCTCCGCTCGCCCGAGGAAGGAAGGGGGGCGTGGCGGCGCTACTACGAGCACTGGCCCAAGATGACGCTGGATGCGCTCGGACCCGAGATGGTCGATCTGGTGCCGAGCGTGACCCGTTTCGTGCCGCCGGCCAAGGTGGTCGACAAGTTGGTCTACTCGCCCTGGCTGAAGCCCGAACTGGCCGGTTTGCTAGAAGCGGAGGCGATCGACACCCTCGTGGTGACGGGCGGCGAGACCGATGTCTGTGTGCTGGCCACCATCCTCGGCGCGGTCGATCGCGGCTATCGGGTGATCGTCGCTTGCGATGCGGTGTGCTCGTCCGCCGACCAGACCTACGACGCGATGATGTTCCTCTACCAGAGCCGCTTCGGCGAGCAGATCGAAACGGCCTCGACCGACGAGATCCTGGGCGCGTGGTCCTGATCGCCGATTGAGGCGGCCGGCCGTTCCGAGGCGGTCGAAACTGGGCCGCTGGCGGCCGGGTTCACTCCTGACAGGCTCCGAGACCACGCTGCACCCTGCAGGGCTCGGCCGCCTCCCTCATCCGACGTGATCCCAGGAGATGCGCATGCCGAGCGCCCCCAAGAAGCCGCTCGACCAGCAGGTCATCGTCATCACCGGTGCTTCCAGCGGCATCGGATTGGCGGCCGCCCGCATGGCCGCGGCACGCGGCGCGCGCGTCGTGCTCGCTGCCCGCAACGGGGAGGCGCTGGCCGAGATCCAGGCGGAGATCGAACGGCATGGCGGCGCGGCGATCCACGTCGTCACCGACGTCTCGGACCGGGCGCAGGTCGAGGCCCTGGCCCGGGCGGCGATCGACCGCTACGGCCGCATCGACACCTGGGTGAACGATGCGGGCCTCTCGATCATCGGTCGGCTCGAAGAGATCGAGGACAGTGACCACCGCCGCCTGTTCGACGTCAATTTCTGGGGCGTGGTCTACGGCTCGCTCGTGGCGCTGCCGCATCTGAAGGAGAGCGGCGGCACGCTGATCAACCTCGGCAGCGTTGCCTCCGACGTCGCCTTCCCGCTCCAGGGTATGTACAGCGCGAGCAAGCACGCCATCAAAGGCTTCACCGATTCCCTGCGCATCGAGCTGAAGGAGGAGGGCGCGCCGGTCGCGGTCACCCTGATCAAGCCGGCGGCGATCGACACGCCCTTTCCGGCTCATGCTCGCAACTACACCGACCGCGAGCCGAAGCTGCCGCCGCCGGTCTACCGCACCGAAGAGGTCGCCGAGGCGATCCTCCATGCGGCCGTGCATCCCCGCCGCGACATCTATGTCGGCGGCGGCGGCCGGATCATGAGCGCGGCCCAAGCGGTGGCGCCGCGCGTCTTCGATGCGGTCGGAAGCGGTATGGCCGGCCTGCAGATGCGCGAGGAGCCACCCCGCCGCCCGGAGGGATCGCTCTATCAGGCGGGCGTCGGTGGCCAGACCGCCGGAAGCCATCCCGGCTACGTCATGCGCCGCAGCCTCTACACCCGCGGCACGCTCCATCCGCTCACGACGGCGGCGGTGGTCGCCGGCGTCGGGCTCGCCGCGGCGGCGAGCCTGCTCGGTGGCACTCGCCACCGCTGATTCCTGCGCGGACGGCCCCGGCCCCCGTTTCGACACGCGCTTCGCCGAACCGGCATCCATCTCGGCGGAGCGCAATGCAAGCCCAACCCGATGGATGCCCCCGAAACGGATTCGACGTGGCGAACCTGGACACCACCCTGGATATCTTCTCCGCGCTGCTCGCATCCGAGCAACCGGTTCCGGTCGCCGAGGCCGACGAGGCGATCTGGGCCTATCTCGCCGCGTTCGGCGGTCTCGATGCGCAGGTACGGGCCCTCGACCGGCTCGTGGAGGGCGTGGCCGGTCTCGACGCCACCTCCACCTTCATGCCGAGCCTGCGCGACGCCCTCGGTCGTCACCGGGCGCGCCTCGCCGAACCGTCCGCCTGACGGCCCTTTTCGCAACAGCTTTCGCGAGCTGCAAGGCCGGCCTCTCGCACCAGATTTCAATCGGGCTAGCCGCCCGTTTGAGGGCGCGCCGCACTCCTGCGCCGATTAGGAAGCGGGGTTCGACCCCTTCGAGTGCATGGCCCTAGCTATCCCTGCATCGCGAAAACGCGCGCCCGCAGTCTTTAAGGCTGCGCTTGCAACACGGTGGTGCATAAAAGCCGCGAATGGCGACGCTTCTGTTTCGGAGGCATGTCGATCATCGGGCGAACAGCCGTGGTTTGCTGTCAGGAACAATCATTCGTCGGCGTCATATTATCGCCTCTTGTTTCGCTACAGTGCAGACATCTCACAGATCGACGGTACGGACAGCGCAGGCGACGGCGCACCGTGCGCCTCACCCGCGTCGCTGAGTTGGATGCTGCATGCTCAAGTTCGCCCTCACCGCTGCTCTGGCCGCCGTGCTTGCCTCGCCGGCGATGGCGGGAGATTTCGATGGGACGTGGTCGGTCCAACTCGTGACCGAAAGCGGCATGTGTGACGCCCAATACAGCTACACCCTGGCCGTACGGGATGGACAGGTCCGCCCGGTCACGACGGTGGCTTCCGGCGGCACCACGGTGAGCGGCCGTGTCGGGGCGGATGGGGGTGTCGGCCTGAACGTCGCGGCTTCGGCCGCGAACGGGGACCGCCTCGGGCCGGCTCCAGGCCCGCTCGGGCTCCGGCACGTGGCGCGTTTCCGGCGGCCTGTGCACCGGCCGTTGGGTCGCCAAGCGCCACACGCTCCGGACCGCGCTCGCCGAGTAACCTGATCGTCTGTCGTTCGAAAAGAGAGGGGCGAGCCCGTAAGGCTCGCCCCTTTTTCGTGCGTTCGTACGGGAGCGGTCCGTACCGCGTCAGGCCGCGGCTTCGAGCCAGGTCCGCGCCTCGCCGATGCGGGCGCGCTCGAACACCTTGATCTGCACCGGCGAGACGAAGCCGAAGGTCTCGGCCACGGCCTTGAGCCAGGTCGCGTCAGTGACGAGGGCGACGTGGCTCACGCCCTTCATCATCGAGATGCCGAAGCGCGGGTCCTTGAAGAAGGCGGCCGGCTCCATGCCCTCGAAGCTGCGGATGTCCTCCAGGAGTTTGATACGGCCGCCCTTGTCGAGGTCGGCCTTCATCGCGGTCATGACCGTGTTCATCTCCTCGTCGGAGATCTTCCCATCGACGACGATCTCGGCGATGGCGGAATCGGGCTTCTTCTCATAGGTCAGCAAGGCGGGGCGCTCCTCGAATGAGCCGAGGACGAGCGCGCCGGCAGGAAACTGCGAGCGACCTCGACCGACGGCGGACGGACGCGATTATAGGAAGCTCTGCGGGTCCACGTCGATTGCGACCTTGAGGTTACCCCGCGGCTTCGGTCCGCGCGCCAGCCAATCCCGCAGATAACTCTGCACGTCGATGCCGCGCTCGGTCTTCACCAGCAGCCGGAATCGCCAGCGCCCGCGGATCAGCGCAAGCGGCGCCTCCGCCGGCCCGAGCACGGAGACGCCGGGCGGCGGTTCGGCGACGCGTGCAAGCGCCTGACCGTGCGCCTCGGCCTTCTCCCGCTCTTCCCCGGAGACGATCAGCGCCGCGAGCCGTCCGAACGGCGGAAGCCCTGCGGCCTCGCGGGCCCAGATCTCTTCCTCGTAAAAGCGGTCGGCATCCCCCGAGAGCAGGGCGGCGATGACCGGATGCTCGGGCTGGTAGGTCTGCACCAGGGCGCGTCCCGGCCGCTCGCCGCGCCCCGCACGCCCCGTCACCTGCTGCAGGAGCTGGAAGGTGCGCTCGGCCGCGCGCGGATCGCCGGAGGTGAGACCGATATCGGCGTCGAGCACCCCGACGAGGGTCAGGTGCGGGAAGTTGTGGCCCTTGGCCACGAGCTGCGTTCCGACGACGATGTCGCAATCGCCCGCCGCCACCGTCTCCAGTTCCTGGCGCAGCCGCTCGGCGCCGCCGGGAAAGTCGCTCGACAGCACGACGATGCGCTGTTCGGGGAACAGCTCGGTCACCTCCTCGGCGATCCGCTCGACGCCCGGCCCGCAGGGCGTGAGGTGATCGAAGGCGCCGCACTCGGTGCAGGCCTCTGGCTTGCGCTCGGCGTAGCCGCATTGGTGGCAGACCAGCGCGCGGCGGAAGCGGTGCTCCACGAGCCAGGTTGAGCAGTTGCGGCACTGGTAGCGGTGGCCGCAGGCCCGGCACAGGGTGAGCGGCGCGTAGCCCCGGCGGTTGAGGAACAGCAGCGCCTGATCGCCCGCGGCCAGCGTGCTTTTGACCGCGTTCACCATCGGCGGGGACAGGAAGCGCCCGCGCTCCGGCTTGTCGAGGCGCATGTCGATGGCCGCGATATCGGGCATCGGCCGCCCGCCGAAGCGGCCGGGGAGCACGACGTGGCGGTAGCGCCCGCTCTGCGCGTTGACCCGCGACTCGATCGAGGGCGTGGCCGAGGCGAGCACCACCGGGCAGCCCTCGATCTTGCCGCGCACCACCGCCATGTCGCGCGCGTGATAATGGACGCCGTCCTCCTGCTTGTAGGCGGATTCGTGCTCCTCATCGACGACGATCAGGCCGAGATTCCGGAACGGCAGGAACAGGGCCGAGCGGGCGCCGACCACCACCGAGACCTCGCCCGCGGCCACCCCTGCCCGCAGCCGCTCGCGGCGCTTGCCGCCGATGCCGGAATGCCAAGTCGCCGGCCGCACCCCGAAGCGCCCGGCGAAGCGGTCGAGGAATTGCGCCGTCAGCGCGATTTCCGGCATCAGCACCAGGGCCTGCCGCCCCTGCCGCACGCACTCGGCCACCGCCTCGAAATAGACCTCGGTCTTGCCCGAGCCGGTGACGCCTTCGAGGAGGATCGTCTCACCGGTCGCAGCATCGGCGGGCGATGGGGCGTCGGCGATCAAGGCGTGCGCCGCCTCCGCCTGCGCATCCGACAGCGGCACCCGCGGATGGTCCGGGTCCGGCGGCAGCGCCACGGGCTCGGGCATCAGCGCCACGGTCTCCAGCGCGCCGTCATCGATCAGTCCATCGACCACGCTGAGCGAGACCCCGGCCTCCTTGGCGAGCGCGCTCTTGCCCCGCACTGCGTTGTCGGCGGCGACAGCCATCACCTTGCCGCGGGCGACCGTCTGCCGGGTCGGCGGCTTGCCGGCGGCGCGCACACCGACACGCGGCGCCTCGTTGCGGGCGGCCTCGTCGGGCAGGCGCAGGGCCATGGCGAGCGCCGAACCCTTCGGCGCCAGGGTGTAGCGCGCCAGCCAATCGACCAGCTTGCGCAGAGACTCCGAGAGCGGCGGCGCCTCGACCTTGCCCGTCACCGGCCGCAGGTTTCCCCCCGAGGCCCGCTCGTCGAGCCCCCAGACCACGCCGATCGTCTCGCGCGGACCCAACGGCACCTGCACGATGTCGCCCTCGGCGAGGGTCAGCCCGGCCGGCACCGCGTAGCTGTAGGCGGTGTCGAGCGCGAGCGGGATCAGGATTTCGGCGACGGCAGGCATGGAATCACGAGAAGGGAATCACGAGAGCAGTCTGATTTGTTCTATATATGTTCCGCTCCGCGAAGGCGAATGCGGCTTGCCCCTTATCGGATGTCCGAGAGCCCCCGCGCAACGGGAACGGCCGACAGGCTCACGGCGGCCATCACCCAGAACCCTTTCGTGCCGACATGATCGTAGAGCGAGCCCGAGAGCAGCAGCATCAGCGCGGAGGCGAGCCCGAGCCCGAAGGTGCCGTAGACTGTCAGCGCCGTCGCCCGGCGTTGCTCCGGCACGGTCTCCACGATCAGCCGCAGGCAGGCGAGGTGCAGGAGCGCGAAGGTCAGCCCGTGCAGCGCTTGGATCAGGACGAGGCCGGGCAGCCAGGAGGTCTGCGCCTGCACCGCCCAGCGCAACGCTCCGGCAAGCGCCGCGAGCGCCAGCGCCCGATCCGGCCCGATCCGCGCCAGGAGCCGCGGCCCGAGCCAGAGGAACACCATCACCTCGGCCAAGACCGCTTCCGCCCAGAGCAGGCCCGCCACCCGCGGCCCGATTCCCGCCGCCTGCCAGACGATGACTGCGAACGCGTCGTGCATCGCATGCGCGCCGATCACCAGCGCGGCGGCAAGGACGAGCCGGCGGAAGCGGGCATCCGCGGCAAGCGCCGCGAACCCGCCGCCCGCGTCCTCGGCCGGCCTCGCGGGCCCGGCATTCCGCGCGAGGCGCAATGTCAGCGCGGCCCCGGCGGCGAACAGGACGCCGCAAGCGAGCGGGCCTGCGCCGTAGCCGAAGATCCCGATGATGAAACCGGTGAGAACGGTGGTCGCGATGAAGGCGGCCGAGCCGGCGCCGCGAATGCGGCCGTAGACGGCTCCATCACGACTACCGGCGAGCGCCACCGTATCGGCCAGCGGCGCGAGAGGCGCGGTCGCCGCCGCCTGGGCGAGGGCGATGGCGAACAGCACGAAGGAGCCGTGACCGCCGAGGAAAGCCAGGGTCAGCACCGCCGAGAGGGCAAGTGCTCCGGCCAGGAAGGCCCGTACGGCGCCGTGCCGGTCGGCAAGCCGCCCGGTCAGCGGCCCGGCGGCAAGCCGCACCAGCATCGCGGCGGAGAGCAGCGTTCCGATTTCGCTCGGTCCCAATCCCCGCGTTTCGAGGAACGCGGGCAGGAAGGGTGAGAGCGCACCATAGGCGCCGTAGAGCGTGGCAAAGAGCAGGAGGAGGCGACCCGAACCGGTCCGTTCGTCTCGCTCCGTAGCTTCCTCGGTCGCCGACACCCCACACGCCTCGCTCCGAGTCCCTGCGGCGACGATGCCAGGGAATGCCCGCGGATCGAAGTGCGGCAAGCTGCATCCTGCCTGTATCGACGGCTGATCCGCCGTTGACCCATAAGCGTGAACACGCAGCGTTCGTCGGGAGCATTGCGTGTCTCTTCATCCATGCATCGAAAAAATGGGACGATGACCGCTCGCCTCTGCACCGCATTCGCCGACACGACGCTCGCGATGGCCCTGCGGCCATGAGCGGAACGGGTGCCGACGGGACCGAAGGCGTCCTCCTGCTGCACGGCATCGCCCGCCGGGCCGCCTCGCTGCGCCCGTTGGAGCGCCGGCTGACACGCGCCGGCTACGTCACCCTCAACCTCGATTATCCGGCACGCCGGCTCGGACTCGCCGACATTGCCGAAGTGATTGAACCGACGGTCGCAGCCTTCGGTGAGGACGTGACGCGCCTTCACATCGTCACCCATTCCATGGGCGGCCTCGTCGCCCGCGTGCTCCTGGCCCGGCGCCGGCCGGACAACCTCGGGCGCGTGGTGATGCTGGGTCCGCCCAATGGCGGCAGCGAAATCGCCGATGCGCTGCACCGCTTCGCGGCCTACCGCCGCTTCTTCGGCCCGGCCGGTGCCGAACTCGGCACGGAGCGCGGGGCAGCGCAGGCGCGCCTCTTCGGCCGGGTCGATTACCCGCTCGGTATCATCGCCGGCAGCCGCAGCCTCTACCCTCTGGCTTCGCTGCTGCTGCCGGGGCCGAACGACGGACGCGTCACGGTCACGCGCACCCGCCTCGACGGGATGACCGACCACATCGTGCTGCCGATCGCGCACCCGACGATGATGTGGAACCGGCATGTGGCCGCCGAGACCCTGCACTTCCTGCGCGAGGGGCGCTTCAGCGGCCGATGAAGGATCGCGCCGCAGGTCGCCCAAGGGGCACCTAAGGATCACCCGAGACTCGGTCATGAGAACGAGCCGGCAACCACCTCTTGGAACGATGCGCGATCCGTTCCATTTTCCTCAAGCCGGCAGGCTGCTCTCGCCTTCAAACTGGTCTAAGGAGCGTGCTGCCGACGGTCGCGCTCCGGGGCTCGTCGGCCGTGTGCGGTCATGCCGCCCGTCTCGACGTGTCACCCGAGATAAAGGGGCCTCCATCGGCCATGAGCAGCCTCGTCACCGCGCCCGGCGCGACCACCCGCCCGCAATCGCAGCTCGTGACCGTGTTCGGCGGTTCCGGCTTCCTCGGGCGCCACGTGGTGCGGGCCCTGGCAAAGCGCGGTTATCGAATTCGCGTCGCCGTGCGCCGGCCCGATCTCGCCCTGTTCCTGCAACCACTCGGCAAGGTCGGTCAGATCGTCGGCGTTCAGGCCAACCTTCGCTATCCCGACTCCATCCGCCGCGCGGTCGAGCATTCCGATATCGTCATCAACCTCGTCGGCATCCTGCAGGAATCGGGCAGCCAGCGCTTCTCGAAGCTCCAGACGGAAGGGGCCGGCGAGATTGCCCGAGCCGCCGCGGCAGTGGGTGCGAAGCTGGTCCATGTCTCGGCGCTCGGCGCCGACCCGGATTCACCCTCGCTCTACGCCCGCTCCAAGGCGCTCGGCGAGGCGGAGGTGCTGCGCGCCTCCCCCGATGCCGTGATCTTCCGTCCCTCGCTGGTCTTCGGACCCGGCGACGGCTTCTTCAACCGCTTCGCCTCGCTCGCGACCTTCCTGCCGGCCCTGCCGCTCGCCGGTGCGCAGACCCGCTTCCAGCCGGTCTTCGTCGGCGATGTCGCCGAAGCGATCGCCCGCGCGGTGGATGGGGTGGCGCCCGGCGGCCGGGTCTACGAGCTCGGCGGGCCGGAGGTGAATACGCTCGAATACTTCGTGCGCTACATGCTCGAGGTGACGATGCGCCGCCGCGCCGTGCTCGACCTTCCGGAGCCGGTGGCGCGCCTGCAGGCGCGGGTGATCGAGATCGCCGACACGCTGACCCTCGGACTGCTTCCCGCCAACCTCAAACTGACGCGCGATCAGGTCGCCCTGCTGCAGGTCGACAACGTCATCTCGGATGCCGCGAAGGCGGAGGGGCGCACCATCGAGGCGCTCGGCATCGTGCCGACGGCGGTCGAGGCCGTCGTGCCCGGCTATCTCTGGCGGTTCCGCAAGGCGGGGCAGTTCGCGCAGGGGCGCGGCACCGAAGCGCAAGCCGGTGTGCCCGATCTCCTGGCTCCGCACAGCGAGTCGACCCAGTCGACGCATCGCCCCGGTCGCGCCAGCGGCTCGGCGATCGGCCAGCAGGCCGCCGGTCAAAACCGTGAGGGGGTTCGCTGGGGGACACGCGGCTGAGAGGGGAGGGCACTCCGCCCGCGGAGTGCCCCGCGGACGCGGCAGGCAGGCTCTCTAACGGCCCT
>NZ_JAQGDU010000003.1:0-27296 GCF_029504475.1 Methylorubrum pseudosasae
ACTATGAACTCCGAAAGTCAGGTATTTTGGTATCTATATTTTTCAATTTTTGCGATTTTTCGATAACTTCATCTATATATTTTTGATTCACTACCGCCTCAAGCTTCTTAAGCTCAAGCTGCTTCTTTTCTTCTCGTCTTTTATTGACATCACTAAGCTTTCTCGATAGAAAAAGAGATAACGGCGCCCCAAAAAAGATGATCGATATCAAATAAATACCAGTAAGACCTGATGTTTTTTCTTGTAAAATAGACGTAAAAATCATTGGCACAAATATGAAAAGGGCAATCATCACAAAGACAGCAAAAATATACCAATAGTTTTTCTCATAAAATGAGGAATTTTCATGTGTAATTTTGAACAATGGGACTAAACTCTCGGCAATTTCTATGGACTTTTTCAAAGAAACAATTGAATTTTTTAAGTTATCCAAATCAACTGCGACATCAGTTGGAAGCTTATTATAATCAAGCTCGTCGATAGCACTCACAGCAGGCCCGATTTGTCTTTTTATGTCCTCAAAAATGGCGGGCGCTGAACTGTCTCGCCTTACAATTGGCAAATCACTCATTAGAAGCCGTCCTTCGCGGCAGGTTTCTGCCTTTGTTATGGTCGATAAAGGACGTTATCATATATATAGGCGCTCCGCACGCACGATCTGCCGAGGCGGAGCGGGGAGGGTTTCGGCCCTGATTTTTGACAAGCGTAATCGCTTGGAAACGCGGCCGCTCGGCGGCGATGCGCAATTCTTGACTTTTGCACCAGATATACCGGGCGGCCTTCCGGCCGCCCGGTGAAAGCTACTTGGTAGGCTTGGCGGGCGGGGGCTTCACGCCGCTTCCGGTTGTCGGAGGTGTAGGACGTCCGCCAGGTGCCGAAGGCTGATGGCCCGCACCTGGATTGCTAGGCGTATAGGTCGGTTGAAACCCTCGATCAGACTGGGGGCGATGTCCTTCGTTCGTCGGTCGCCAACCGTCCTGACTAATTCCCGGCCGCTCACGATTATCTCGCTCCATACTTACAGCTCCTTCTTGAACTCGATATACCGGATTTCTTTAGCTAAGATAAGAACACCAGCCGGTTCTTCCCTGTATGACCAACTGCCATCCTCTCCAACATCCATTAATTCTTCTATATATATATCCCTCTCCGCCGGGTCTGTAGATGCGAATGATCCTGTCCCAAAAATACCGGCCACGCTTGATCCGTCTGAAAGCGTGACCATAACAAAACGTGCATTTTGGCAATTGGAGAACCGCCAATCCCATGAGGTTGGCGTGTTATGAACCATGCGCAACCTCAACTTATTCGCTATCCACCGCAACCACTCGCGCTGAGTTGCCACACCAAGCACCAAGCCAAACACTACCGGGCCAGCAATAAGCAAACTCCACCAGAGCAGAGTTTTGACCGGCCCTTGCTCAAAAGTAAGTATCCATCCAACAAGCGGAAGCGCAAATCCATAATAAACCAACGTAAGCGTCAGATACCCTAAGGCTGCATCACTGAATTTCTCCATCCTCCCAGTTATAAATCGAGATCGCATGTAGGAGATTATCAATCCCGGGATAATAAAGGCCGCAATTAGATAGATATTATTCAGATCTTTGAGGTCAGGCACCGTGGTGACTTTCTGCTGCTATGGAATATTATTCGGATGGTTGAAATCTGGGCGACCACCAAGCACGATTGTGGATGATGCGCGCGAACGGTATGCAACCCCACAATCATAAGGTAGTTATATAGCACATACCGTGAACGCGGCCGATGGGGTTAAGGAGGAACCGTGATGGCTGACAAAAAGGTTGTTTTTATTGCGTTTGCGATCGAAGACGAGACGCAACGGGACTTTTTTACGGGCCAGCGACTACATCCGCGCTCGCCATTTGAATTTACCGATATGTCTGTGAAAAAGCCTTATGACAGCGACTGGAAAGAACATGTTCGGACGCGGATTAGACGGTCTGATGGTGTAATTGTACTCGTTAGTAAGAACTCCATCAACTCCACAGGTCAAAAATGGGAAATTCAGTGTGCTAAGGAGGAGGGAAAAAAAATTCTCGGTATTTGGGCGTATACTACAGACCGCACAGAAATTTCGGGCGTCACTACCTATGCATGGTCTGACAAGAACATTAACGACTTCATTGACAGCCTGTAAGGATTAGTTGATGCGCAAGGCTCTGATTGTCGGCATCGATCATTACGACCATATCAGCCCCTTGAGTGGGTGTGTGAACGATGCATACGCGGTTAAGTCTGCACTTGAGAGGCATGCAGATGGAACGGTGAACTTCGCCAATCCGCGCATGATGATCGGGGCCGGAGAAGATACCCCTGTTAAGAAGGCTAAGTTGAAAGAGGCTGCCCGTGAGCTTTTCTCGGGTGATGCAGATATTGCACTTTTTTATTTTGCAGGTCACGGTTACATCGAGGATACCGGCGGCTTCATCTGCGGAAGTGATTGCGAAACAGGAGACGACGGGTTTTCGTTACATGAATTGATGACTATGGCCAGCCAATCGCGGGCACGAAACAAGGTGGTTATTCTCGACAGTTGTCATAGCGGCATCGCTGGTGATCGAGCAGGTGGACAAGCTGTTGCAGAGGTGAAGGAGGGCATGACAGTCCTCACCGCTTCGACGGCCGATCAATATGCCAAGGAAGTTGACGGCGGAGGCGCAGGCGTTTTCACAACGCTCTTTGTCGATGCTTTAGAGGGGGCAGCAGCCAACCTCGTTGGTGAAGTTACACCAGGTAGCATCTACGCTCACATCGATCAGTCCCTTGGGCCGTGGGCGCAGCGGCCCGTGTTCAAAACTAACGTAAAGACTTTTGTCTCTCTCCGAAAAGCAGAGCCTCCTATTCCGCTTGCTGATTTACAAGCCATAGCAAAACATTTTCCGTATCCAGGTTATCAATTTCCGTTAGATCCAAGTTACGAGCCAGAGCGCTCGCAGGAACAAAAGAATGACGCTCGTATCCCTGCACCCGAGCCAGCAAATACCGCTGTTTTTTCGGTGCTCCAACGCTATGTGAAGGTCAACTTAGTTCGACCCGTTGACGCTCCGCACATGTGGCACGCTGCTATGCAGAGTAAATCATGCAAACTGACTGTTCTTGGTGAGCACTACCGCAACCTAGTCGAGAGCGGCCTGATATAGGTGCCCCATGTCCGAAATTGATTTTGACAAGACGTTGGAGAGCTTGGTTGAAGAGCTTGCTGCTATTGAACATGATCGGTGGTCGCACTGGCAAAAATACGTGCATAGCAAGGCTGCTCGGCAGCCGGATGGTTCATTGGTCATCCCCGCCGAACTTGTTACAAGATGGGACAAACAAATAAGCACTACGTACGCTGAACTAAGTGATAAAGAAAAGGAAAGTGACCGCGAACAGGTCAGGAATTACATTCCTATCATCATAGAGGCGTTGAAAAAACAAGGTCGCTAGACGCTTAACAGCTTACCCCACCGCGTGGTGTAACGCTGAGAAAGGTACTCCACCCGCAGTTTCCACGGGCGTTCCTGGCCGCTGCACGCGTAGCGCACCCGATCCCGCCCATAGCGGGCGTTGAGGGCGTCCATCGCCTGCATCAGGGCGGACCGCTCGGGACGATCCGGCCGCAGGAACAGCGAGCCCTGCACGTCCTGGGCGGGGTGCAGATCCAGCAGGAGGATGCCGCATTTCTTGTAGCGGAACCCCGACTTGTAGATCCCCCACAGGGCCGCGCGGATCAGCCGGGCGGTGTCGCTGGTGCCGATCGTCAGCCGCACGTGCCTGGTCGCAGAATACTGCGCGTCTTCCGGCTTGTGCCGGTTGGTGGTGCGCATCACCACCACGGCGGCGGTCGCCAGGCCCTGCGCGCGCATCTTCTGCGCCGCATACGAGGTGTACGAGGTCAACGCCTCTACCAGCTCGTCAAAACCCTCCACGGCCCGGCCAAAGCTGCGTGAGCAGCAGATGGTTTTGCTGTCGGGGCTGTCCTGTTCGAGGTCCAGGCACGGGGTGCCCTGAAGCTCCATCACCGTCCGTTGCAGGACGACGTTGAAGCGCTCGCGGATGCGGGTGGGGTCCGCATCCCTGAGACAGGCCACCGCGTGGAACGATAGCGACCGTTACCGGAGGCCGAGACTGCCCCGCAGGCTCGGGGAGCCGCCAGAGGCGGCGAGTAGGACGCAGCCCGAAGGGATCCCCCCATTGAGAGCGGTAGCCTCATGCGAAAACGCCCCCGGCTGAGGGGCGTTCACGTTCTCAGGGTGCAAACTGGCATCAGGTCATGCCGTCGCCAGCGTGAGGGGACGCCTCTTGCCGCTGCGCTAGGTCTGCCCGGCGGCATCCCACCAGCGGCCATCGCCGAGTTGAAACACCAACTGCCCATGCGGCCAGCCGCACTGCTCACAGCAGCCCTTGGCACGACCGAACCGGATCACCTCCGACAGCATGCGCCAATCGATCGGATAGAAGAAGCGGTTGTGCGGACGAATCGACATCGGCTCAGTCCGCAGCGCGCGCCTGGCTGCGCGCTCGAGCCTGCGGGAAGTAGCTGTAGAAGGTGACCCGGCTGATGCCGAGGCGCTTGGCGATCTCGGCCACCGAGATGTTGCCGGCAGCCAGCAGGGCCCGCCCCACCTCAAGGTCGCCCTCAGAGAGAGCCTTGGGCCGGCCACCCTTGCGTCCGCGAGCGAGGGCAGCCTTCAGGCCTTCCATGGTGCGCTCGCGGTTGAGGTCGAGGAAGTACTCGGCCATCGCCCCATGCATCTGCAGGGCGAAACGCCCGTGGGCAGTGGCGCTGTCGAACTGCTCGGTCAGGGAGCGGAAGTGGATCTCCTTGATCCGTAGGCCGTCGATCGTGCGCATCATCTCGACGAGGGAGCGGCCGAGGCGATCGAGCTTCCACACCACCAGGACGTCGGTGGGACGCAGATAGGCGAGGGCGGCCTCGAACTCCGGGCGCTTGGTCCCGGCCTTGCCGCTCTTCTTCTCCTCGAAGATCCGCTCACAACCGGCCTTGGTCAGCGCGTCGCGCTGCAGGTCGAGGTTCTGATCCTGGGTCGAGACGCGGGCATATCCGACGAGCATGTCAGGATAATCTCACAACACCCTTATCCGAACAATAGATTTCCTATCATATTTTTCGTACATAAACGGGGCTGTTTGGAGGTGCCGACGAGGCGCCACTGCGGCATGTCAGAAAAACGTTCGTTTTTTGGACATGCCCCATTGAGTTGGGAGTAGATGACCGCTCAGAGTGGCAAGCTGCCATTCGGACTGAGTTTGGCGGACGATGCGCCTCCTGACATCCCTATGGCAGTTTCCCGACGGCAATTGATGCGGTGCGGTGCACGCAGCGGCGTTCAAGGATGAACGTCCGCCGCTTCTCCAACGCTGACGATGCTCGATGCTCACCCCAAACGGCCCTCCGGCACGCCGTCATGAAACGGACCTCAAGAAAAGCCTTGGATACCACCGTCAGAGTGTGACCAGGTCGCAACACAACGATAAATAAGCAACAGACGTACAAACCCAACAAAAATTTGGGCTTGATACAATCACAGTTTGTTATATAGGGCCTTAAACCATATGAATTAGTGGAGTTTACTGTATGCTCAAGGAGATAGTCATCCTATGAGCGACCTATTACGCTCGATAACTATAAAATTCTGTGGGCTGGCGATTGGTTTACTCATCACTGGATGCAATAACGACAGCATATCGTGCGCCCATAGGATTAATAATCAGGATGACGCTATAAAATTTTCGATAAAACATTGGATAAAAATATCGCAAGATATAGCATTCAAATTGGATAACAAAGATGAATTGATTTCCGTCGTAAAAAATCCTGACTTTTTGAATTTGTCCTCGCCAAACAGGCGTCTAAAGAGCGACAAATCTGTGTTTGGTATCATTTGGACTATTGATTATACATACAACGCAAATCAGGAATACTATTTCATAAAGACCAAGTTCGATTCCTGCGGTATACTTGGCGAAGAAACGTTCTTCATTCACGGAAATCAGTGAGGATTATCATGGATACGCTACGTGTGATTGATCCAAATACTGGTCAATCAGTCAGCATGTCATATTTTGAGATGAGGAATTGGCAAATAAATTATCCGACATCCAATGTTGATGCGCAAGGCCGCCCCACGTCTAAGCCATTAAAAATTGATACACAATGGTACATGAATGCTGGCCCAGGCATTTATTACAATCCGGCTCGGTTTGAGGGCGTTTCGAAGTTACTTAATTCGTCACCAAGCCAGCTTGGACTTTCTAACGGGCAATCAAAATCCTTGGCATCGTTTTTTAGCAGCAAAGATCCTTTGATAGCCCGTGTTTCTCATTATACAACTGACGTGAACAGTGAAACTTATGGGATACGCAGCTGGGTATGGGGAGGGACATCCGCAGTAATAGAAGGAGAAATTACAAATATAAACGGTCGCATTGCCCTGACAAATTACAAAATTGCGCCTATCGATGACAACTTTAACTTTTTTCCAGACATTTCTAATCCAATAAAACACATAATAAATGCTGGCGCTAGAACAGTGCTATCAGGAACAGAACGAGGAGTTCCTCTAGATTTTAACAAATCCCAATTAACTACGAACACGTCGCCATACTATATAGAAAATTTATCGCAGGATGCAAGAATAAATACAAGCAAATCTGGTATATTTTCGGCTTCAACCATTCTAAACACATTAGACAATATTGGTGAAGGACTTAAAAACAGGTGTTTCCTTGCTGACACAATGATAACAATGGGGGATGGAACCGAGAAAGAAATTCAAAATATAGTTGCAGGAGATATGGTTTCTGCTTTCAGCGGGGATTCACACTTTCATCAAAGTGCGCACCTCGAAAGCAGAAAAGTTACGAGAACATTCCGAAACATCTCGAAATGTATAATTGACTTGAGAGGGGTTAAATCAACTCCAGGGCATCATTTTCTTACACTTCAAAGTGAAGGTGATCATGGGGAGTTCAAGCCTTTGTCGCGTATTTTGCGCAACGACGGGATAATTGTTGAGCACGATAGATCCGCTATACGTGCTCGCACGGGCGCTAAGATTGGTTCTAATCTTGACATTAAGATAAAAATTGTTTTTTATGAGAAATCGGCTCTAGATATTACATCAACTGAGAAATATGCCGTCGTTCGATCTGGCATCCCATTACCACCAACGACGCTCAATAATGGCGTTATGTCATGGTGTGTCCGAACGTTAGCTGAGCACTTGGAATCTCACGACGTCACTATCTTATCAGACGGAAGTCTTCGTACTCCTGACGGCGCTCATCATACTGCTTGCAATTGGCCTGCAGACTCCACGCCTCTCGACAGCCACGAAGCCCGCAACTGGATCGTTGAGTTGGACGGAGCTCTCTACACCCCACCGTGGATCCGTGACCTTGTTGATGAGGACGAACACGAGGGGCTGCGCGTTGGCGCTCTTCCCATCAGTGTTAGCTCCATAGCGTCGTAGTGCTCACTCTGATCCCTAACCGCACGACTCCGCTAGGAGCTCTGTGGTTTTTACTCAGAACGCAAGAGCTTTTCCTTGGCTGAGCATGATATCCAATCGTCTGTTCTCTCTAAGACTGACAAGACGATCGCTGCCGTATTCGGTGAAATCGTCTGGCTGATGAGCCGCAGTGCAGAGCATCGCCTCGTGCCCGTTGGCGATCTGGAGCACATGGTGATGCCGCCGCTCCTGCTGCGCCAGATGCGGCTGTTCTACGACGGCGATCAGCCGGCCGCCGCCGTGCTCTACGCCCGCCTCTCAGAAACCATAGCGGCTCGGCTTGATGCTGGTACGACGACGGCTGAGCTGACGGCAGAGGATTGGCAGTCTGGGGAAAGTCTGCGGATGATGCTTGTGATCGCGCCATTCGGAGGCGGCGAGATCTACGCCCAGGAGACCCTGGGCGTGCTCGGTGGGGCCACCAGGGCGCCGCTCTAAGGCTTGTACTTTCGTGTCGCGGCTGGCGTCACCAGATCAGGATCACGCCTCAATTTACACCAAAACCGATCCCGCGGAACATCTACGGGGCATCCTCCGCGAAATTACCAAATAAAGGCGGCCGAAGGCGACACGCTCGGCCAGACGAGACCTTGGGGGACTATCGACTATGATCAGCGCTTCGCTCGCTCGCACCGCACCGGCCGATTTCAGCGAGAACGCATCTCTGTCCGTGCTGTATCTATTCGGTCGTGCACTGCAGACTACTGAAGAGAGCGAGGCAGCCCGCGCAGCTGTGCCGATTGCGCGCGCCTATGTCTACGGACCGGATACCGTCGACATATTCGAGCGCGCCAGCGAGATCGTCACTCCGAGCGACGGCAATCCCGCGCTGCAGCCGCAGATCCGCGAGGGCTGGCGCACCTACAACTTCGAGGTCGAGGATCTGCACACATACATCGCCGATGGTCTGCGTGTCCACAATACCTCGGTCGTCGACATCCTTCCGGGCGATGCCTCCAATGTTCAAGCACAAGACACCGACGGGGACGGGAGGCTCGATTACGCGACCTACGATCTGCCCAACGGCGTTAAGGGAGCGATGCAAGGACGCCTCGCTAGCGACGGGAACACCTACGAGGTCGTACGGACAACCGAGACACCGCGCGATAATCTGCTCGGGCAAGGTGAGCGTGTGACCTGGCAGGAGCGCTATGAGTACGACAAGCTCGTCAAAGAGGAGGCTGTCAGTATTGAATACGCTAGAGGGAGCCTACAAGGTGAGGAGATAGGTCGCACACTTGGTAGCGTGTTAGGCAGTGCGCTTGGCACCAAGAGTGTCTTCGCGCAAGTAGGTGGTGCTACAATCGCTTCTACCTTGCTTCAGAACGTCGGTGAGTTCTTACAGAAAGATATCGATTTTTCCTTGCTTGCTACGCGTGGCAAGAACGCCAATCCGCTTGGGGCGGCTGTAGAAGATACATTTTCGGATATTGGACTTGACCTAAAAGATAATGCTGTAATCCAAGTAAATAATGCTCTTAGTGGGATCCTTGTAGGCGAAATTGCAGATGCGTTAAACCTTCAAGGCTTCGAGCGAGGGGTTTTTTCCACCGTCGGAAATACTGTTACAAATCAAGTGCTTGGCAATCTTAGCATGATGCTTGGTATTTCCGATGTTCCACCGAATGTCATTCGGAGCAACATTAATCTGCTCGACGGCTTCAATATGAGCAGCATGGCAACTAACGTTGCTAATAGTCTGGGTGGATATTTTGGTTCTCAACTTGGCAATCTTGCGGTTCAACCGAAATCACCGCAGTCAGCCTTATTTGGCTCAGCTGCCTCAGCCGTTGCCAGTTATGTCTTGTCCACTGTTGGTTTCGCTATTCCAGTAATTGGTCCACTCATTGGCGCGTTTGCTGGACAAGCGCTCGGAAATATTATCGGAAATGCCTTCTGGGACGACGATCGGCTCGCCCATTATACGCTATATACTGACGCAAATGGTGTAGTGCAGTATGGATACCCGTACAGCCAGGACGGCGCAAGTTTAGTTCTATCTGAGTATCTCGCTCGGACAGCGCGCGACTCCATCAATAATGTATACGGCGAAGCAAGCTCGCATATTGATCCTTCTCATGCATTCAGCCCATTCCAGATGGGATGGTACGTCAACAGTCAAAATCAGAAAATTATGTTTGCCGATGGCACAACATATCAAGCTGCGTATAATGTCCACGAAACACAGGGGATAATATCTGCGGCAGTAAATCATGCTATTTCACGGTCCGAAATCGCTGGAGGCGACATCTTCATACAACGCGCTTACGCGATGTCGCATGAAGCAGGGCTTGTACAGCTCTCCTTCGACCTTCAAGTCGCAAAAGATTTCAAGAAGTACTTAGAAAACACTCGAGTCATCAATAGCATTATCGCGGATTCACCAAATAGCGAGTTCTCCGCGGGTTGGGTCGCGACACTTCAGCGTGCCCGTGAGTTGAGCCTCGACAAGGTCGTTGGCTTCGAGCCGATGGCTTACCTCGCGTCATACGGCGACCTCCAAAACGCCTACGGTACCGATACGCGGGCTGCCACACGCCACTTTTTTGATTACGGCATCGGCGAAGGGCGACAGGTCAGCTTCGACGCAGCCTCTTACAGGGCCGCTAATGGCGACCTGCAGTCAGCTTTCGGGAATGATCTCACGGCAGTCGCACGGCACTACATCGAATTTGGCCGCAATGAGGGTTGGCGTTCGGCGTTCTGGCTCGGTGGTCCCGATGAACGGACGGTGACTGGTGGTGCAGGCACCGACACCCTCTCTTATGCCGATACAGCTGTTGGCATGATCCTCGATCTGAGGGCTCAGCGCAGCTGGAACGGCAGCAAGGGCGACTGGCTCGTCTCCATCGAGAACGCCGTGGGATCACGCTTCGACGACACCGTCATCGCTGGAACCGGTACAACCCGACTAGAAGGGCGCGACGGCCATGACGCCTTCCATGTCGCCGAAGCCAACGAGATCACCGTGGATGGTGGCAACGGCATCGACACCATCAGCTACGAGACGTCGACGACCTCCGGCTACACCATCGACCTGAACGCCCAGCGCAGCTGGAACGGCCACAAGGGCGACTGGCTCGTCTCCATCGAGAACGCCGTGGGATCACGCTTCAACGACACCATCATCGCCCGAGCCGGATCGCAATGGCTGCAAGGGCGCGATGGCCATGACGCCTTCCATGTCGCCGAAGCCAACGAGATCACCGTGGATGGCGGTAACGGCATCGACACCATCAGCTACGAGACATCGACGACCTCCGGCTACACCATCGACCTGAACGCCCAGCGCAGCTGGAACGGCCACAAGGGCGACTGGCTCCTCTCCATCGAGAACGCCGTGGGATCACGCTTCAACGACACCATCATCGCCCGAGCCGGATCGCAATGGCTGCAAGGGCGCGATGGCCATGACGCCTTCCATGTCGCCGAAGCCAACGAGATCACCGTGGATGGCGGTAACGGCATCGACACCATCAGCTACGAGACGTCGACGACCTCCGGCTACACCATCGACCTGAACGCCCAGCGCAGCTGGAACGGCCACAAGGGCGACTGGCTCCTCTCCATCGAGAACGCCGTGGGATCACGCTTCAACGACACCATCATCGCTGGAACCGGATCGCAATGGCTGCAAGGGCGCGACGGTGACGACGTGCTGCGTGTGGTCCCGGGCGACGTCAGCCGTATCATCCTGGATGGCGGCAACGGCAGCGATACCGTCAGCTACGAGGATGCCGGCACCGGCTACTATATCGACCTGAGTGCGCAGGAGACTTGGAACTTCGGAAACCGAGGCGACAAGCTCGTCTCGATCGAGAACGCGATCGGCACACGCTTCAACGACCGGATGGATGGCACCGCCGGCAACAACTTGCTCCGGGGCGGAGCAGGCAACGACATCATCAACGGCTGGGACGGCAACGACGAGCTGGACGGCGGAGACTTTGAGGATGTCATCAGCGGTGGCAATGGTGACGATCTCCTGATCGGCGGCAACGGCTTCGACACCCTCAGAGGAGATGCGGGCAACGACACGCTCTACGGCGGCAACGAGGATGACACCCTAGATGGCGGCTCGGGCAGCAACATTCTCAATGGCGGAAACGGCACGGATACGGCGACTTTCGAGAGTGCCGCTACCGGCTACATCGTCGATCTCAACGCCCAGCGCACCTGGAACGGCAGCATCGGCGATATCCTTGCCTCGATCGAGAACGCCGTCGGCTCACGCTTCAACGACACCCTCATCTCCGGTGCCGGCACAACCCACCTTGAGGGACGCGACGGCGACGATGTGCTGCGTGTGGTCCCAAGTAACGTCAGCCGTATCATCCTGGACGGCGGTAACGGCAGCGACACTGTCAGCTACGAGGATGCCGGCACCGGCTACTATATCGACCTGAGTGCGCAGGAGACTTGGAACTTCGGAAACCGAGGCGACAAGCTCGTCTCGATCGAGAACGCGATCGGCACACGCTTCAACGACCGGATGGATGGCACCGCCGGCAACAACTTGCTCCGGGGCGGAGCAGGCAACGACACCATCAACGGCTGGGATGGCAATGACGAACTAGACGGCGGCGACTCCGAAGATGTTCTCAACGGCGGAACCGGAAATGATGTAATTATTGGCGGAGTCGGTAATGATACCATATATGGCGGGTTGGGTAATGACACTATATATGGCGGAGATGGAAATGATACGATTTCTGATCTTGCAGGCTATGATTTGATTTATGGAGGCAGCGGCTCAGATACATTCGTATTCGCTAAAAAGGACTTTGGAACACCAGACTATATCAGAGATTTTACTGTCGGTAGTGACATTTTGTACATAGATGATTTTAGAGGATTCGATGATTACTATGATGGAGTTTTGGCAGAGAACATGTTCAAAGATATAACAAAGGCACCAATAGATGCAGATGATATCATGATCTATAATAGAAATACAGGCGAATTGTTCTACGATATCGATGGCGGCGGATCTGAAGGCGCAGTGCTGTTTGTTATTTTAGATAATAAAGCTGCCCTATCGCACAAGGATATATGGATATACGGTGATTGAAATCGCTAAAGCATAAATGCCAGTGCGTCAGCGGTTAACTAATCTGGCGCACTGGCTTCATCATCGATATAAATTTCAGGATTTGAGCATTAATCGGTTTTATCATGATCAATCATCAGTCCGAAGTTTTTTCAGCAATCAAAAAATGCAAGTTCGCTTTTTTCGGCGTTGCCGTGATGAGCGGGCTGGTGAACATCCTCTATCTCACCGGATCGTTCTTCATGCTCGAAGTCTACGACCGGGTGATCCCGAGCCGCTCGGTGCCGACCCTGATCGGGTTGGCCGCGCTCGCGCTCGCGCTCTACGCCTTCCAGGGCGTGCTCGAGACCCTCCGCGGCCGCATCCTCGCGCGCATCGGTGCTGCACTCGACGAGGCCCTGAGCGGTCGGGGGTGTTCGATCTCGTCGTGCGCGCGCCGCTCAAGGGGGCGAACCAGGGCGATGGCCTCTTGCCCCTGCGCGACCTCGACCAGATCCGCGCCTTCCTGTCCGGCTCCGGCCCCTCCGCCTTCTTCGACCTGCCCTGGATGCCGGTCTACCTGCTGATCTGCTTCCTGTTCCATCCGCTGATCGGCGTCGCCGCCCTCGTCGGCATGGCGATCCTCGCCGCGCTGACCTTCCTGACCGATCGCGCCAGCAAGGGCCCGACGCGGGAGGCTACGGGCCACGGGCAGCGCCGCAATGCGCTCGCTGAATCCGGCCGCCGCAACGCCGAGGTGCTGGCCGCCATGGGCATGCAGGAGCGTCTTGCCGCCCGCTGGGCTCTGGCCAACCGCGAATACATGGACGCGCATCAGGCCGTCTCGGATGCCGGAAGCGGCTTCGGTGCCGGTTCCAAGGTGTTCCGCATGGCGCTGCAATCGGGCGTGCTGGCGCTCGGTGCCTGGCTCGTCATCCACAACGAGGCCAGCGCCGGCATCATCATCGCCAGCTCGATCCTCGTCTCCCGCGCGCTTGCGCCGGCCGAACTCACCATCGCCAACTGGAAGGGTTTTGTGGCCGCCCGCCAAAGCTGGCACCGCCTGTCCGAACTGCTGGCCCGGCTGCCGCAGGGCGAGCGGCCGCACGCGCTGCCGGCGCCCGCTGAGACCATCACCATCGAGGCCACCAGCATCGCCCCGCCCGGCACGCCGCGCCTCGTGGTGCAGGATGTCAGCTTCGGCCTCCGCGCCGGACAGGGCCTCGGCATCATCGGCCCCTCGGCCTCCGGAAAATCCTCGCTGGTCCGCGCACTCGTCGGTGTCTGGCCGCCGATCCGCGGAAAGGTCCGCTTCGACGGGGCCGCGCTCGACCAGTGGTCGAGCAACGATCTCGGACCCCATATCGGCTTCCTGCCGCAGGAGGTGGAGCTGTTCGCCGGCACGGTCGCCGAGAACATCGCCCGCTTCGAGCCCGGCGCGCCGTCGGAGGCGGTCATCGCCGCGGCGAAGGCGGGCGGCGTGCACGAGCTGATCCTGCGGCTGCCCGACGGCTACGACACCCGCATCGGCGAAGGCGGCTCCGGCCTCTCCGCCGGGCAGCGCCAGCGGGTCGGGCTGGCGCGCGCCCTGTACCGCGAGCCCTTCCTCGTGGTGCTCGATGAGCCCAACGCCAACCTCGACAGCGAGGGTGAGAACGCCCTGACCCAGGCGATCCTCGGCGTGCGCCAGCGCGGCGGCATCTGCGTCGTCGTCGCCCACCGCCCGAGCGCGCTCGCCGCCCTCGACCTCATCCTGATGATGGCCGACGGCCGTGCCCAGGCTTTTGGGCCCAAGGACGAGATCCTCAAGCGCGTCCTGCGCCCGGCGCCAGCCCCCGTACCGGCGGCGGGTGCAGCAACTCGGCCTCAACCAGCGACCGGATCGCCTCTGCAGGAGAGCGCCTGATGTCCTCGACGCTTGCCCCCGCACCCCTTGCCCCCCTGAGCGGCCTCGCCCCGGCGCTGCCGCGACCCGCCGCGCACGGTTCGATCCGGCGTCACCTCGCCGTCGCGCTCGGCCTCTCGGTCGCCCTCGTCTTCGGCGTCGGCGGCTGGGCCACCTTCACCGACATCTCGGCCGCGGTGATCGCGCCGGGCCAACTCGTGGTCGAGACCGATGTCAAGAAGGTCCAGCACCCCACCGGCGGTGTCGTCGGCGAGTTGCTGGCGCGCGAGGGCCAGCGGGTCGCCGCGGGCGACGTGCTGATCCGCCTCGACGAGACCCAGACCCGGGCCAATCTCGACATCGTGCTCAAGGCCATGGACGAGCTCGCCGCCCGCCGCGCCCGCGACGAGGCCGAGCGCGATGGGCTCAAGACCATCCCCTTCCCGCCCGACCTCGTCGCCCGCATCGACACCGACCCGACCGTCGCCCGGCTGATCGACGGCGAGTCGCGGCTGTTCGCGGCCCGCGTCGTCGGGCGCGAGGGCCAGAAGGCGCAGTTGCGCGAGCGGGTCGACCAGCTCCGCCAGGAGATCGCCGGCCTCACCAAGCAGGCCGCGGCCAAGGACCGGGAGATCAACCTGATCGGCCACGAGTTGACGGGCGTGCGCGACCTCTATGCCAAGAACCTCGTGCCGCTCTCGCGCGTCACGGCACTGGAGCGCGACGCCGCCCGGCTCGAGGGCGAGCGCGGTCAGCTTGTCGCCTCGACCGCTTCGGCGCGCGGCAAGATCGCCGAGACGGAGCTGCAGATCATCCAGATCGACGGCGAGATGCGCACCGAGGTCGGCAAGGATCTGGCCGAGATCCGCGGCAAGTGGTCGGAACTGCGCGAGAAGCGCGTGGCGGCCGAGGACCAGCTCAAGCGGGTCGAGCTGCGCGCGCCGCAGGACGGCTTCGTGCACCAGATGAGCGTGCACACGGTGGGCGGCCTCGTCGTGCCGAGCGAACCGGCGATGCTGATCGTGCCGGCCTCCGACCAACTCCTAGTCGAGGTGCGGGTGCAGCCGCAGGACATCGACAACGTGCGGGTGGGCCAGAAGGCGGTTCTGCGTTTTGCCGCCTTCAACACGCGCACGACGCCGGAGATCGACGGCGAGGTGGTGCGGGTCTCGGCCGACGTGACCCAGGATCCCAAGACCGGGCAGAGCTACTACACGGCGCGGATCCGCATCCGTGAGGATCAGAAGGACCACTTGAAGGGCCTGCGGCTGGTGCCGGGCATGCCGGTCGAGTCATTCACTCAGATCGGCGAGCGCTCGGTCCTGTCCTATCTCACCAAGCCGCTCACCGACCAGATCGCCAAAGCATGGAAAGAGCGGTGACCGCGAGATGCTGATAGCCTCTCCGGCTACAACCTCGGGACCCGCTCACCGCATTCCAACCGAGTGTGAACCTACTGCGCCGGCACCGGCACATCGATCGTGCAGCGCTGCTCCTTGCCGGCCTTCGCTGCCGCCTCCCGGCACCCCGACAACACTTCCCGGTTCGCCTTGAACAAGCTGGATGCATCCACGATCGCCTGCCACCCCCCCGCGCTGCCCGACTGCATCAGCGCCGCTCCGGCCCGCCAGCGGTCGGAATTCAGCACCGTGGCGGCGACGCTCATCTCAAACGGGCCCGGCAGCACCCGCGGCAGGAACAACACCGCCAGGACCCCGGCCAGGAAGGCTGCCCCACCCACACCGCCGAGCCACAGGTTCTGCCGCCGCCGCTCCCGTACCCCCGCCACCTGCTGCATGAACTCACGCCGCACACGATCCAGATCCTTCGTCTGCCGCTCCAACCCCTGCACGGCCGTCTGCACCAGCCCTTCGGCGCGGCTCTCCATCACACGGGCATAGTGCTCCGCGCTGTGGCGCAGCAGCGGCGACTGTTCCACCGCCCGCAGCCGCTCGCCCACCGTCGCGAGCCCCTGCGTCAGCCGGGCGAGGTCGGTCCCGTAATCGACCGCCGCGCCTTGCCGTTCGACCCGGTCGAACGCCGCTTCCACCCCGCGGCGGATCACCCCCATCTCCCCGCCGAGATCGGCTGCCAATCCCTCCACCGTCGCCCGCAGCGCCGCGAAGGCCGCACTCGCCTCGTCGCCCGCCGCGTCGGCATCCGTGAACTCCGCGTCCGGGTTCCGGCCGCCGCCGCGATCGTCGTCGTTTCGCATACCGTCCTCTCTCACAACCCCAAGCCGAGGCTCTGGCCGCGGCTGCGCGCTAGCTCGCGTTGCCGCTCCTGCGCCGACAGCGCGAGCCCAAGCTCCCGCCGACGCGGACTCAGCACCGCCATCACCTCCGGATCGCGCTCGAGCGTCTCGCCCATCGCCCGGATCTCACCCTCGACCTCGACCCGCGCCTCACGGTGCTGCCAGCCCTGCAGGGCCGCGCGCTGCCCCTGCAGATCCTGCCAGCGCCGTACGAAGCGCTCGGCCCGTACGGACGGGTCGGCCAGCGCCGCGCCCTCCCGCTCCAGCCCGGCCGCGAGCCGCTCCACCCGTTCCGGACCGGCGAGCCCCTCCATCGCCCCGGCCGTCTCCGGATCGTGCGTCAGCGCCGAGCACAGCAGGGCGTGCGAGCTCGGCCGCACCGCGTCCAGGGCTTCCCCCGCCGCCGCCAGTTCGCGCGTCTGTGCCTCCAGCACCGGCAGGCCCTCGCGCCTGTGCCGCTCGACGCTGCCGCTGGCGCGGGCGTAGCGGTCGAGCGCCGCCTCGAACGCCGACAGCGGCCGCAGACGCACCGCGAGACTGTCGCGCTCCGCAGCCGCGGCCGGCCGCACCTCCACCCGCTCCGAGGCGGTCCGGCGACCGGCATCGAGCTTCAGCCCGTCGAACATCCCCCGCTTGCGTGGGGCGGGCCTCTGCCCCTCCGGCTCGGCCAGTGCTCCGCGCTCGGGGGCGGGTTGCCCGGTGGGCGTGCCACGCCCGAGCTTCAGCCCCGCGAAGGGGCCGCGCCGGGGCTGCCGGGCCGCATCCCGGTCGCGCGCGGTCTCCGGAGCGGCCGGCGCCCCGAAGGGCTCCAGGGTCCGCCCCCGCGTGGCGCTGGGCTCCGCCTCCGGCTCCTTGCGGACGGCGATCCCGCTCCAGATACCGAGCATCGCCGCGATCCCCCGCCGCTCGGCGAAGGCCTGCATCGCTCGCTCCGTGTCCGCCCCCTGCGCCGCGCTCGCATCGGAATAGTCCAGCGTCGTCGCCTTCGCCCCCGAACGCGACAGCCGCGCCTCCAGTCCACGGTAGGCCGGCGACGCCGGCCCTTCCGCCCCGCCGTGCGTCCGCCCGCCCTCACCGGGGGCCAAGCCCGCGAACTCCTCCGTCGAGGCATACAGCTGCACCGCGTCACGGTGTCGGGTCATCGCCACGTAGGTCAGATGCCGGTCCATCGTGCCCGAAGCCAGCACGAACGCCCGGTCCACGGTCGCCCCTTGCGTCTTGTGGATCGTCGTCGCGTAGCCGTGGTCGATTGCCGGATACTCGGCCACCGGCACCCTCACCCGACGCTCATCCCCGTCCCGGCCGGCGCCGTCGAGCCGGGCCGTCAGTTGCCCGTCCTCGGCCTGCTCGACCGTGCCGAGCATCCCGTTCTTCACGCCGAGCGCCCGGCTGTTCTCCAGGAACACGATCCGGTCGCCGGGTGCGAACGCCCGCGCGCCGTCATTGGTCCGATACGTCCGCTCCCCGGCCTCCTCGCCCCGGGCCAGCGCACCCCGCTCCTGGAGTGCGCCGCGGATCTCGGCGTTGAGCCCCCGCACGTCCGCCCGGCGGTGCGCCATCGCCACCCGTGTCCCCTCCGACCGCGCCTCCCGGTCCGCGAGGTAGTCCCGCACCACGGCCCCGCGTGCCGCCTCGCCGTCCGCCGCGAACGCGATCGCGCCGTACGCGCGGTATGCGTCCAGGCCCTCGCCTGTGCGGTGCGTGGCGAACGCCACCGATGCCGCCCTCTGCCAGCTCTCCCGCTGCCGGCGGATGTCCGACAGCTCCGCATGCCCGATCCGCTCGGCGATCGCCCCGGAACGGCGCCCCCGCCCCGATCGCCTGAAGCTGCTCGTGGTCACCCACCAGCACCAGCTTCGCGCCCGCCTGCTCCGCCTCGGTCACGAACCGCGCCAGCTGGCGTGAGCCCACCATCCCGGCCTCGTCGATCACCAGCACGTCGCCACGGCTCAAGCGGCCGTGCCCGTTGTCCCAGCCAAGCGACCACGAGGCCAGCGTACGCGAGACGATGCCGGAACTCTCCTCCAGCCCCTCCGACGCCTTGCCCGACAGGGCCGCCCCGTGCACCCGGTAGCCCTGTGCTTCCCACGCCTCCCGCGCCGCGGCCAGCATCGTGCTCTTGCCGGCTCCGGCGAACCCGACCACCGCCGCGATCCCCTCCGGTCCGGTGACGTGTCCGATCGCCCGTCGCTGCTCCCCCGACAGCCCGGCCGTGGCATCGCCCGTGCTCGCCCGGATCGCCGCATCCTGCCGCGCCATCGCGCTGGCGACATGCCGTCGCTCGGCGCCGTGCCTCCGCGCCGCGTGCATCCGCCCGGCCGCCTCCGCCATGCCGGCTTCCAGCGCCACCATCTCGCGCGTCGCGTAGCGCGCCGGCTGCACCTCCCCCGTGCCCGGGTCCGTGCGCTCCGGCTGGAGTTCCACCAGCGCGGGCGAGGCCATCGCCGCGGCGAACGCGTTCCGGAACGTCTGCGCGTCGCCGTCGAGATAGCGGTGCAGCGTCCGCGCGATGTCCCGCCGGTCGAACACGCTCCTCTCGTCGGTGATGATCGAGAACACCGCGTCCGGCCGCGCACGGATCGCCGCCGCGTTGCGCTCCACCGCCTCCGCATCGAGCCGGCCGCGTGTGACCTCCAGCCCGCGCCGTTCCATCCGGGTCGCGTGCACGCCGATGTGCTGCGTCGGCACGATCTCCAGACCGCGTTCGGCGTGGCTGCGATGATCGATCCGTAGCTCGTGCCCCGCCCGCGCCAGACCTGCATTCGCCATCTGCTCCCAGGTCCGGCGCAGCTCGACCAATTGCACCGTCGTGCTCGGCAGGCCGCGAGCCGCCAATGCGCGGTTCTCCAGTTCGCAATCGGCCTTCGCGCCCAGGCCCTCCGTCGTGACCCGCCGCGTCGTCGCGAGAAGGTGGGCGTGATGGTTGCGGGCGTCGGTCTCGCCGTGCGACGCGTGGATCGCCACATCCACCGCCACGCCGTAGCGATCCGCGACCGCTCGGGCGAACTCGCGTGCCAGCGCGATGCGCGCTTCGGGCGACAGCTCGTGCGGCAGAGCGATCTCGTATTCCCGCGCCACGCGGGCATCCTTGCGCTTCTCCGCCCCCTCGGCCGCGTTCCACAGGGCCGAACGGTCCTTGGCCCATTCGGCCTGCGCGCCCTCCGGCAGCACGATCTCGGTATGCGTGACCCCGTGCCGGCCGGTGTAGTCGTGCACTTGGCCGTCGCGCCGGTTCTCCAGCCGCTCGGCACTGCGGTAGGCCGCAGACGCTACGGCCGAGCGGCCCGAGGCGCGTGAGACCTGCTTCATGCTGAGATGGTAGATCGCCAAACGGCCGCGCCTCCGCGAGCTTGACCGTAGCACCGCCCTGAGTTGCGCTGCAACTCGTAAGTGCGCCCTTCCGGTCTCTTTCGCTGCGCTCTCTCGCCTCTCAGGTGGGGCGCTTCGCGCCGGACCGAACCCCTGGTTGATTTCGGATCGAGCTCGGCTATTCTGCGCTACCATCTCCCGCAAAGGGATCGGTTCGCGGCACACGGAACGACACATGGCCTCCGATACGCTCGCCCTGCTCATCGACGGTGACAACGCCTCGCCGAAGATCGTTACAGGGCTCCTGGCCGAGATCGCCAACTACGGCGTTGCGAGCGTCAAACGCATCTATGGCGACTGGACCAAGCCGAACCTCAACGGCTGGAAGGATTGCCTACTCGAACATTCCATCCAGCCGGTCCAGCAGTTCGCCTACACGACCGGCAAGAATGCGACCGATGGCGCGATGATCATCGACGCCATGGATCTCCTCTATACCGGCCGCTTCTCCGGTTTCTGTATCGTGTCGAGTGACAGCGATTTCGCCCGCCTCGCCGCGCGCATCCGCGAGCAGGGTGTGACCGTCTACGGGTTCGGAGAACGCAAGACGCCTCGCCCCTTCATCACCGCTTGCGACAAGTTCGTTTATTTCGACGTGCTCGGCGCAGGTACATCGGAAGCGGAAAGTCCGGCCACAGCAGCTCCCAAACCACGAAGGGCTGTTGCCACGGCACCAACGCCGCAACCTGCTAAGCCTACCGTCGCCAAGCCAGTGCTGGATCGGACGGCCCTCGACATGCTCGCGAAGGCCGTCACCGCCTCGGCGGATGAGGACGGCAAGGCCAATCTTGGCCGCGTCGGCGCGCATCTCGCCAAGCAGGCTCCCGACTTCGACGCGCGCAACTACGGCTTCAGCCGCCTGTCCGAACTGGTCGAGGCGTCCGGCCTCGTCGAAGTCGAGCGCATCGGCGAACATCCCAAGACCGTCATGGTCAAGCTGAAACCCACGCCCGCACCCAAGTGAATGGAGCCCCGGATGGCCCGCAAGACCATCGAACAGCGCCTCGCCCAGCTCGACGCGCAACGGGCGACTCTCAAGGCTCGTCAAGCCAAGCAGGACCGTGCCATCGACACCCGGCGCAAGGTTCTGCTCGGTGCCCTCGTTCTTCAGCGCCTGGAGGCGGGTCACGATCCCGCCTTCACCCAGCGCCTCACCGACTGGCTTCGCCGCGAGCTGCCGGGCTTCCTCACCCGCGAGGCCGACAAGGCCCTGTTCGCCGATCTGATCGGCTCGGAGACGATCCCGGAAGCGGTCTCCGTTCGCAGCGAGCCGGCGGCGATCTCTCAGCCTTCAGGTGAGGCCAGCGAGGCCGCCTGACGCGGCTCGCGATGGGGCGGTGGTGCAGCGACGCCTACGGTCTCGCCCTGGAGCCTGAGACGCATTTCCTTGCCCGGCCGGAACACCGGAGCCGTCTTCGCCGCGACCGCCACGGCCGCACCGCTGCGCGGGTTGCGACCCTGGCGCGCCTCTCGATGTTTGACCGAGAACGCCCCGAAGCCGCGCAGTTCCACCCGGTCACCGCGCTCCAGCGCCGCGGTGATCGTGTCGAAGATGGTGTTCACCACCGCCTCCACGTCGCGTGGCGTACAGGTGCGGGTTCTGCTCGGCGATGCGCAGGATCAGTTCGGACTTGATCATACCGGTGTCCGAGCACGCCGGCCGACCCGCGGCAAGCCCGGAGCCGACGCGGCAGCCTGGGATCACCCGTCCACGCCATGCCGCTCCGGTCGAGGGCATTCCTCCGGCCCTCGGCCGGAGCCTTTGGTCCGACGAGACGAAGGGAGTGGGGGTGAAAGAACCCTTCGCCTCGCCGGTACTCCCCGGCGCGAACACCGAGGCCACGCTGGCATCTGGAGCAGGACCATGAATGGTCAAGCTTCGGCCGGATCACACCCGCTCGACGGAAATGCCGGCCGCCCGAAGCCGGCGATCGTCCCGCTCGACCCAAGTGGATTCAGCCTCCTAAGGGTAGGGACGCCTGATAGCGACCCGGACCGCACCGCATCGCCTGGGAGGCCCCTTGGCCAAGCTCTGGATCCTGTCCGACCTCCACCTCGAGACCCTGCCCTACCCGGACAACTTCCGCCCCGACCCGCCAGGCTTCGACGTCCTGGTGGCGGCCGGCGACATCTGGGAGGGCGATCCCGGCCGCGGCTTCGCGGTGCTGCGCCGGCTCGCCGGCGACAAGCCGGTGGTGTTCGTGATGGGCAACCACGAGCACTGGAACGGCATCGTCAGCGAGGATCTCGCCCTGGCGCCCGTGCTCGCGGCCCGGGCCGGCATCACCCTGCTCGACGGCGGTTCTGCCAGCCTAGCCGGATGCCGCTTCATCGGCACCACCCTGTGGAGCGACTACCGGCTTGCCGGGCAGCTCGATCCCGCCACGCCGACCGGCGAACCGATCGACATCGCCCACGACGCGCACGGCGGCAGCCACCTCATCACCATCGGTGACGCCGCCGCCCTGCACCGCCGGGCCCGAGCCGCGCTGAGCGCGGCAATGGACGCGCATGACGGCACCCTGCCCCTGGTCGTGGTCACCCACCACGCCCCGCATCCGGACTGCATCGCCCCGGCGCAGCGCGGCACCTGGAACGCCGGCAACTCGGCCTCCGACCTGTCGGCACTGACCGATTCCGGCCGCGCCGCCCTGTGGGTGCACGGGCACGTCCATCACAGCCTCGACCTGACCCGGCCGAGCGGCACGCGCCTCCTCTGCAACCCAGCCGGAGCCGGGTTCGCCAACCTCGCCTTCGACGAGAACCGCGTGATCGCGCTGGCCTGAAACCGGCCGGTCCGCGCGAGGCCGGCCGTTCGGCAAAGCGGACGCCGGCGCTCGCGCGCATGTCGCCCGCGCATGTCGCCCACGCATGGCCGCGACGGCACTACCGCCCGCCCCGATTCCGGATCGCCCTCTGTGTCGAAGGTCGCCCGCTGCTCTTCGGCAGCCCTTGTGACGGTTGTTTTGGTCTCGGAATCCACAGGGAGAGAACCTCAGTAGGCGTGCCCTTCGCGGATTTGCACCCTCCCCCCTCGGACACCGGGGCCGGCGTCGCCTCCTTCCGCTTGCGGGTAAGCCGGAGCCAGGCCATCCACTCGGCTGAGACGATGCGCACCACGTTGGTGTCGTTGCGCCAACCGGTGATGCGCCGCTCCTCGACTGTGAGGAGTCCGAGCCGCACCGCCTCGCGGATCGCGTTGCGCACCGTGGTCTCGGACACGCCGGCGAGGGCCGCGAGGTTGCCGACCGCCAGCCGGCAGTCCTTGCGCCGCACGCTCTCGGCCGCCACCAGGGCCAGCACCGCCTGCTCGGCCAGGCTGAAGCGCGCGGCCAGGGCCGGCGGCAGCCGCCCCGAGGCGGCCCAGCGGCGACGGCGCTCGAGGCTAGTATCCGTGCGCGGCCGGGAGCCGACATGGCGCGGTTGGTGCCGCCTTGAGCGGCTCCGGTCCCTCGGCAGCCGTACGTGAGACCGGCAGCGCCATCCTGGCCTCGATCAGGCCGGACAGCTCCTCCGCCGTCGCCTCGCTCACCGCGCCGGCGGCAAAGGCCTTCCACAAAGCGGCCGTCACGTCCGGCAGCGCGGCGCGCGGCGCGTTCATCGCCTGACGGCGGATCTCCTCGGCAAACATCGGTCCCGCACCTCTGCAAGGCGCGCGGCAGGGCTCACGCGCCTCGGCGGGCGCGCGGGCATCCAGGCAAAGCGGGACCGCTCGCGAAAGTTGGCGCTTTCGCTTGACGCCCTGGGGCGCTCATGAGACTGTCGGGATTGCAAATGTCCCCGCCGGTCTCTTTGTGATCGGTCCACGGCCTCGAAGGTTGGCGCCTTCGGGGCCGTTGCTTTTTCAGGCTTCTACCGCGTCGGTTTCTCTCCTGACGGCGCTGATCGCGCCGAAACGCCGACCGTGGCGGCTCGGGGAGATTCGGTCAACCGCCGAGCCTGCCTGGGCCGGAAGTTAATGAGACATTGCCGACCCATGCCTATCGGACCCGATGTCTAGTCATCCGGTTTGCGGCGAGGGCGCAAAAGCGCAGTGCCTCTGCGGCTTCGGGCATCGGCACCGAACCCTTGGCTCTGCCCCTCCTCATGCCGCCTGACTCAGCCCGGCATGGAGAGACGCCAGAGATGCGGAACCATATCTGGTAGCTACTAGATAGCTATAAGGTACGGTCACAGCGAAAGCCGCCGGACGCTCCTGCTGTGGACGACCGCTAGGATCAGGACGCCGTCCGGTGCCTCCTCGTAGAGGATGACGTGTGCGCCGCATTCGTGGCGCCGGACCCCTGCCCCGATCACCTCTGCAGCCCGGCCCATACGAGGATTGTCGGCCAGGAGCTGAAAGGTGTGCTCCAGGATGCCCTGATAGCGCTCGGCCTGGGCCATCCCAAATTCGGTGAGGCCGTAGAGGAACACGTCGAGGATGTCGGCGTCGGCGCGGCCAGTGAGCTGGTAGCTACCCACGCGAAGTGCCGCGAGCGCTCGCAATCTCCTTGGCCTCGGCCATGATGTCCGAGATGCTGCGGCGGCTGATGCCGCTGGCGCGGGAGTCGTCCACGATGCGGCGGAGATCGTCGATCGTCAGTTCGGGGTGAGCCCGGCGCTCGCGGTCACGACGTACGAGGTCACGCACATAGTCGCTCGTGCTGGCGTAATCGCCTTGCCTGATCTGGGCCTCGATCCATTCCTTCATTGGGTCGGGTAGGGAGATCGTCATCGTCGCCATAGGGCACCTCCTACTCCGACCCTAGCAAAAATATGAATTTTTCACAAATATCCTTATTCCTACGGTCGTGATCTTGGCCTGCAAACAGCCCTTCCACCTGCAAGGTACTAGGTAGCTATCTAGTAGCTACCAACTTGCTATCAAATAGCTTTTTGGTAGCGGATAGCTATCGCCTATCTGCCCAGTAGCCGTTAGCTATCTGTTATCCTTTTGGATGTTGATTCGTCCCGCCACGCTTGCCTGATCGAGGAATTGGCTATGCCTGTCATTGCCTTCGCCAACCCCAAGGGCGGAGCCGGAAAGACCACCACGGCGCTGCTGCTCGCGACCGAGCTGGCTGCGAAAGGGGCAGCCGTCACCGTGATCGATGCCGATCCGGAGCGGTGGATCTCGCAATGGGCAAAGCTGCCGGGCAAGCCGGGCAACGTTCGCATCGTGGCCGACGTGACTGAGGAGAGCGTCGTCGATGCGATCGAGGCCGCGGAGGAGGAGGCGCAGTTTGTGATCGTCGACCTTGAGGGCACAGCGTCTCTTATGGTCTCGAACGCGATCGGCATGGCGGACCTAGTGGTGATCCCGATCCAAGGATCGAGCATGGACGCCAAGGGCGGGGCCAAGATGCTCCGGCTGATCCGGAACCAGGAGAAGATGTCCCGCCGCAAGATTGCCCATGCGGTGGTTCTGACGCGCACCGGGGCGGCGGTCACGTCGCGCGCGCTTCGGAACGTAGCCGAGCAGCTGAGGGCAGGGGGGATCGACATCTTTGCGACGCCGATCGTCGAGCGCGCGGCCTACCGCGATCTCTTCGATTATGGTGGCACGCTGGCTGGTCTCGATGGCGCGCAGGTCAGCAACCTCGACAAGGCAATCCAAAACGCCCGAGAGTTCGCTGGCGAGGTCGTGGCGCGTCTCAAGGCGATTGCCGCTGAAAGGCAGGCAGCGTGATGAGCGTGAGGGAACGCGCACCGCTCGGCTTCGGCGACGAGCTGGAAAATTTCGACCCGGCTGCCTTCGCCAAGCCGAAGCGGGCGGCGAACGACAGGCCGAAACCGGAGGAGGCGAAGAAGGCGGCGGAGGCCGCAGGCTTCAGGAGCCGCGAGCCGATCAAGGCAGCGGCTGTTCCGGAAGAGCCTGCTGCACCTCTCAGAAGGCGCAGGACCGGCCGCAATGTCCAGTTCAATATCAAAACGAAGGCGGAAACGATTGAGGCTTTCACGCGCATTGCGGATGCCAACGGCTGGGGACTCGGTGAAACGTTTGAGCGTGCGACGGAGCTTCTAGAGCGGGAATTGGCTTCCGCTCAAAGTTAGCCGATGACCTTGACCGAGCAAATTGGTCCGCGCTGAGCGCAAGTGTTCCGGCGTCCTACATCCGTGCGGCTGCATCAAATCAGAATGCGCTCGATCTCGTCCAGGTTCACCTCGTCGGAGCGCCGGTCATAGAGCTGAGTGGTCCGGGTCGAGGCATGGTTGGCAATGGCGGCGGCGCGCTCCAACGTGCCGCCATTCTTGAGGTAGGCGGTGATGCCGGTGGCGCGGAAGGTGTGGTTGCCGATCCGGGTGGCGATGTCGGCCGCCTTGGCCCGCCGCTGCACCATCGCATAAGCGTTGGCGGCGGGGAGGGCGGTCCGGGTCAATTCAGCCGTCCCGCGCCGGATCGTCCGAAACAGCGGCCCGTCGCCGTCGCCGGCAATGCCGGTTCCGTCCAGGTAGGCGTGCAGGTAGGTTTCCAGGTTGTGGTGGCAGGGCAGGTCCACCGCCTTGCCGCCCTTCTCGTGCAACCGCACCCACAGGCGGCGGCTCTGCACGTACACGTCCTCCACTCGCATGGCAGTGGCCGCACCGATGCGGGCGAAGGTGTAGACCATCAGCCCGATCAGCGCCCGGTCGCGCAGGCCGATGGGCGTGCTCACGTCGATGGCGTCGAGGATCGCGCGGGCTTCGTCCGGCGCGAGCACGGGGGTCTTGCCCCGCTTCACTACATGCTTCGGTCCCCGCACGGCGCTGGCCGGGTTGAACGGCAGCACGCCGCCGGTCGCCAGCCAGTCGAACATCATCCGGATCGCGGCCAGGCGCTGTTTGACCGTGGGAGCGCTGTGGCTGCACCCCAGCTCCTCGACGTAAGCGGCGATATGGATTGAGCTGACGGCGGCGATCGAGGGCAGGCCGTGCCGTTCCAGCCAGGCGCAGAACTCCCCCACCGCCTTGACGTAGGCGCGGCGGGTGTTGGGGTTGCGGATCTGTGCCGTGAAGAATTCCAGGAAGCGGTAAGCGGCGCGGTCGCCCGCCGCTGCCACGAGGGCAGGGGCGGGGTAGCTGCTGAGGGTGACGAATTGGTTCATCCCTTACTACTTTCCGGCTTATCACCCTTTCCCGCAAATGGGATGAGAGATTTGGCAACGCATGTAGCAAATACTAATGCGCATAGTATCCTATGAATGGAAGCACGATCACTAAAATACTTTGTGCAATCTTCATAATCAGCGATACAACGGA
>NZ_JAQGDU010000004.1:0-29645 GCF_029504475.1 Methylorubrum pseudosasae
CGCTCAGGATCATCGACGGCTGCCGTGAAAGCGAGCGCGGTGAGTTGACCGACGCCCGGGATCGTCATCAACCGCCGGCAGGCATCTGAGGCTCGGACCATCCGCTTGATATCTGCATCGATGGCGGCGACAGCTGCCAGCACGGCAGCTCGTGCTCCGATCAGGCCGCGCATGGCGGCGGACAGTCCAGCGATCCCCTCGCTCGAACGCAGAGCCTGCTCGATGAACGCAGGGCTGAGCGCCCGCGGTAGCCGCACCCCGAACACGACGGCAAGACCGCGGATCTGGTTCTCCAGCGTGACCCGCTGGCCGACCAGCTTCTTGCGCGCGATGATCAACGACCTCACGGCGTGTGCCGGCAGCGACTTCACGTGCACCGGCTTGAAGAAGCCTGTTCGTGCCAGATGAGCCAGACCGCGCGCATCGTTCCGGTCGGTCTTGTGCGTCGTAAGCGACTTCAAGGCTTGGTAAGCCTGCCGGCTCTCGACGCAGACGACCGGCACACCATGGTCGGCCAAGCCGTGGAACAGCATTGGAGCCATCCGGCCTGTCTCGAACACAACCCGACGGCAGGCAGGCGCCTTCGCGAGTTCCTGCGCGATGTCGGCAGGCGTAGAGGCCACCTTCGCCTGATGGGTAACTACTCCGTCGCGGTCGACCACGCAGACGTGCGTCTCCTCCATCGAGACATCTAGGCCAGCGAAATACTCCATAATCAGCCTCCTCTTCCGGCAGCGGAGCCGATCCTATCGACTTCCGCAGAAGAGCTGCCGCCCATTACCCGATGTTGAAAAACTCGGTGGTTGCGGTGGCATTTGTGAGGTGATTCACTGCCGTTGTGAGGCGGGGATCGACGCAGATGATGGGACATCGGCAAGTCGAGCAGGGCGCTCTGTTCTACGAGTTCTCGCTCGACACCCACGTTCCCGCCGACCATCTCCTGCGCGCCATCGACCGCTTCGTCGATCTCAGCGACCTGCGCCGCGTGCTGGCACCGTTCTACGCCTCCACAGGCCGCCCCTCCGTCGATCCCGAGTTGATGATCCGCATGCTGCTCATCGGCTACTGCCTCGGCATTCGCTCCGAGCGGCGCCTGTGCCAGGAGGTCCATCTCAATCTCGCCTACCGCTGGTTCTGCCGGCTCGGGCTCGATGGCCGGGTGCCGGACCACTCCACCTTCTCGAAGAACCGGCACGGCCGCTTCCGTGACAGCGACCTGCTGCGCGAGGTGTTCGAAGCCACCGTGCAGCGCTGCATCGACGAGGGTCTCGTCGGCGGTGAGGGTTTTGCGGTCGACGCCAGCCTGATCCGGGCAGATGCCAACAAGCAGCGCGCCGCGGACGCCTCGGAGGCCGTCGAGTGGGACGACCTCGCCCGGACCCGTCGGTCGGTGCGCGAATACCTCGACACCCTCGATGAAGCCGCCTGGGGCGCCGCGAGCGAGACCACGCCGAAGTTCGTCTCGCGCTCCGATCCGGCGGCGCAGTGGACAGGCGCGATGAAGGGCCATGCCTTCTTCGCCTACGCCACCAACTACCTGATCGACCTTGATCACGCCGTGATCGTCGATGTCGAGGCCAGCCGCGCCATCCGGCAGGCCGAGGTCGGCGCATCCCGCACCATGATCGCGCGTACGCAGGACCGGTTCGGGCTGTGGCCGGCTCGGCTTGCCGCTGACAGCGCCTACGGATCGGCCGAGCACCTTGCTTGGCTTGTGCACGAACGTGGGATCGAACCGCACATCCCCGTCTTCGACAAGTCGGAGCGCAGCGATGGCACCTTCAGCCGCTCAGCCTTCACCTACGACCCGGAAGCCGATGCCTACACCTGCCCGGCCGGCAAACCGCTGCAGCCACGCCAGAGGGTCTACCGGACGCCGCTCCCGCTCGTCGATGACGATGGCATGATGCGCTACCGCGCCAGCAAGCGCGACTGCGGTACCTGTGCGCTGAAGCTGCAATGTTGCCCCAACACCCCCGCTCGCAAGATCCCGCGCTCGGTCCACGAAGGGGCCCGGCAAATGGCGCGCGATATCTGTGCCTCGGAGGAGGGCCGCACCTCGCGGCGCGAGCGCAAGAAGGTCGAGATGCTGTTTGCTCACCTCAAGCGCATCCTGAAGCTGGATCGGCTTCGGCTGCGGGGACCGAACGGGGCCCGGGACGAGTTCCACCTCGCCGCGGCGGCCCAGAACCTCAGGAAGCTCGCCAAGCTGATCCCGCTGCAGCAGCTGACCCCGGCCTGATCGACCGGGATCGCCCTCACGCCGGACCGCCGCGCTCACCTGCTCAGCGCTCAATCCAGATCCACCGCGGGTTTTTCAACAAAATCCACCTTGAGCGGCCCTCTGGCGGTGCGGACGAGTTTGTCTAGAAAACGAACGTTTTTCTGACAAGCCGAAGTGGCGCCTCGTGGGCACCCCCAAACAGCCCCGTATATGTACGAAAAATATGATAGGAAATCTATTGTTCGGATAAGGGTATTGTGAGACTATCCTGACATGCTCGTCGGATATGCCCGCGTCTCGACCCAGGATCAGAACCTCGACCTGCAGCGCGACGCGCTGACCAAGGCCGGTTGTGAGCGGATCTTCGAGGAGAAGAAGAGCGGTAAGGCCGGGACCAAGCGCCCGGAGTTCGAGGCCGCCCTCGCCTATCTGCGCCCCACCGACGTCCTGGTGGTGTGGAAGCTCGATCGCCTCGGCCGCTCCCTCGTCGAGATGATGCGCACGATCGACGGTCTGCGGATCAAGGAGATCCACTTCCGCTCCCTGACCGAGCAGTTCGACAGCGCCACTGCCCATGGGCGCTTCGCCCTGCAGATGCATGGGGCCATGGCCGAGTACTTCCTCGACCTCAACCGCGAGCGCACCATGGAGGGCCTGAAGGCCGCTCTCGCCCGCGGACGCAAGGGTGGCCGGCCCAAGGCTCTCTCCGAGGGCGACCTCGAGGTGGGGCGGGCCCTGCTGGCTGCCGGCAACATCTCGGTAGCCGAGATCGCCAAGCGCCTCGGCATCAGCCGGGTCACCTTCTACAGCTACTTCCCGCAGGCTCGAGCGCGCAGCCAGGCGCGCGCTGCGGACTGAGCCGATGCCGATCCGTCCGCACAACCGCTTCTTCTATCCGATCGATTGGCGCGAGCTGTCGGAGGTGATCCGGTTCGGTCGTGCCAAGGGCCGCTGTGAGCAGTGCGGCCGGCCGCATGGGCAGTTGGTGTTTCACCTCGGCGATGGCCGCTGGTGGGATGCCGCCGGGCAGACTTGGCGCAGCGGTTATGGGTATTTTCTTATTGCGACATGGGGGTGACGTCATTTGATACAGTGAATTAGCGACGGTTCCGCCAATTTCCAGAAAGTTCACAGTAAAGATCGTTGCTTTTTAAGAACTCACTACAGCAGGCGGTTAACTCATCAGGGGGGCGTCTAGCAGGTCCTGTCAGGCTGCATTCCCATATCGTAAGTATCCGCCATCCAGCAGATTTGAGTTCGGTAGCTTTCCGCTGATCGCGCTGGCGATTGCCAATAATCTTTGTCGACCAGAATTCCTGCCGTGTACTAGGTAGCTTGAACATAGGGCAATTGTGGCCGTGCCAGAAGCAGCCATGTACGAAGATGGCTGCCCGGTAACGAGGAAACACGATGTCAGGCCTACCCGGAAGCTCACGGGCATGGATCCTGTAGCGGAAGCCAGCGGCATGCAGGCTCTTTCGGAGAATAAGCTCGGGTTTTGTATCCCGGCCCCGGATCCGGCTCATGTTGAGACGCCGCTGCTCCGGCGTCAGCACGTCAGCCATGGGCGGGTTCGTCAGGCAGCAGGTGCGGTGGCATCGGCAACGATCATCCTTAGAGCCCCTGCGATGTCTGCCGTGCTCATTCCCGGACGGAGCGTGACGGCACCGAAGCGGAAGCGGCGGCGGTATTCGGGATGAAACAGCCGGCCGGGCATAACGGTCTCACGGTAGGGATCATCAAAGTCTGCCACATGCGGTGAGAGCAGGTAGGCAGCCGTCACGAAGCCCGCCGTGCTGTCGGGCGCGACCTCTTGCACCAGCGCATCACGGTAGGCGTGGATCGAGCTCAACGCGTCGTTCAGCCCGCTCTCAATACGATATTTGGCATCCAGAACGATGATCCTGCCAAACTCGCCTTCGGCGGCCGGTGCCTGGGCAGCTACCACGTCAGGGATCATGTCGCGGCTGTAAGAGCCGCGCTTGTCGGCTTCCTTCCAGAATTCCCGGTAGCGTTTCTGGAAGCAGATCGCCCATCCGCTGCCGACCTGGACCGTTACTGCTCCGGTCGCGAGCGTGACGCCTCCGGCTGCGTCGGTGACGAACAGGTCCCCAGTGACCACACCGGCAGGCCCGAACTCCTCCGCTCCTGCCCGCACGAGCCGGAGGAAACACCAGAGCTCATAGAGCTCATAGGTGCGGGCCAGCGGCAGATCGAGGAAGTCGCCGAACACGGCAGCAATGCCGAGGTTCATGTCCTGCCATAGGCGGTAGAAGCGCTGGTAGGCTGGATCATTCCGGAACACCGCTGTCAGCACGAGCCGCGCCGGCCCCTCACCGGCTTCCGCGAACGGTTCTGCCTTTGCTAGCTGGGTGATCCGTCGCGAGAGCTGCCGGCACCGGCCGGCCCAGGCTGCTGCAGACTGCCGGAGTTCTGCTTCTTCGCCAGCAGGCCTACGGTCGAGGATTCCCGCCACCGCACCAAGCCAAGCAGCCCACGAGCGCAGGCAGGCGGCCATCTGCCGGTGCTCCGGCAGATCGAGCGTGCTCCGGCGCTGCCGGACGCGGATCTGCTCCGGCAGGAAGCCCTTCAGGGCTGCCGGCAGACGCGAGGGCGACCCTTTTTCCTGCAGGATCCGGCCCGACCGGAAGGAGCGCAGGATCTCCGGCCCGGTTGCGCGGGTGGCCCGATGATAGGAAAGGGTCACTTCCTCGGAGCCGAGCCGTCGCCTGGGATGACGCTCGATCAGGGCAACTACCGCCTCAAGCTCTCCAATCCTGGAGCGCAGGAACTCAAGCCGAGCAATCGGCGGCGGCCGGTTGCCGGCTCCTTTGGCAACCGCCTTCCGGAAGCTGCTCAGGGAGAACAGCGCGAAGGTGTCATCGAGGATCTCGCGCACCATCGCGTCAAAGGCATCACGGCTCAGCTTGCGGCGGTCAGGATCCGTGATGATCTCGAACCGGCGCGGCGCTGAGCCCGGCACCCGAAGCTCTGCCTCCACGGTGCCGGCATGGAAGCCCGGGCACCATCGCCAGCGTGCCATGTCCGTTGCCGGTGCCCGCAAAGCCTCGAGCGTTCGGTCATCAAGGGCGAGCTCGGCCCGCAGCGCCTCCGGGCAGTCCCGCAGCTCAAAGAGATAGCTGCCGGTTTCCTGGACCGTGCCGGGAGTGACGGGCTCTGGATCCGGCCAGACCTGCCAGCGGGCGCCCGTCGCCTCGCTTATCATCACCAGCGCGGTCACCGTGCGGCCCTACCGGGTGGCTTGGAACGAGCCGAATTCATCAAGATCGTTCAGCAGCCGGGCAAGGTAGGCTTCCGAGCGCGGTAACGGGATCGCCTTCTGCAGACCCGTCAGCATTGCACGCTGCTTCTCCGCCCCGCGCAGCTTGACGAGCACCTTCTGCACCATCAGCTCATCCACAGTCGCATCGGCATCCTGGCTCAGGGTTGCCGTTGCAAAGGCGTGGTAGCGGACCACCTCCTCGGCCACACGGTAGCCGAAGCCGAGATTATGCGGGTTCATCAGCGCTTGCGCCGCCACCAGCCGGGGCTCGCAGGCTGCCCGGGCATCCTTCAGAGCTGGATCCCGCGTTTCGAGCTCTGCGAAGAAGCCGGTCAGGTCCACCGCCGACATATCGATGACCATGGCACGGTCGAGCACCTTGTCGCTGACCGAGTTTGTGGTCTCATCGATGTTGATGGTGCCGATGATGAAGAGGTTTTCTGGCAGCGGCAGCACGGCGGGAACGGTCGTGCCCGTCGATCCCTCGAGCGGCACACCGCTCGAGTGCAGTTGCAGCGTCTCACTGGTCTCGACGGCCGAGAGCACGTCCGAGAAATAGTACTCAACCCGCGCCAAGTTCATCTCATCGAGGACCACGATCACGGGCGAGTCCCGGTGTGCGGTGGCCAGCAGCACCGCCTCGAGGAAAGGCGGCACCATGTAGCGGTTGGACAGGACGTCGAAGTAGCCGGTCAGGCCGGTCGGATCCGTCCATTCCGGCCGGACCGGGCAGACGAATAGGAAGGGGTCAATCTCCTTCATGCTCTTCAGCCCGTGCACCGCGCGGGCGTATTTCAGGGCAAGCTGCGTCTTACCCGTTCCGGAAAGCCCGGCCAGGATGACAAAGTGCTTGTGCTGCAGGAAGTTGAGCGCTGCATGGAAGCGGCGCACTTCGCCGCCCGGGTAATGACCGCCCAGGGCTTTCACAGAAGCCTCGAGATCCGCAATCGGGATGGAGGCAGGCATCCGGCGCATCTCGGCGCTAACCGACCCGGCCTCATCCCAGACTTTCAGTTCATGGACCTTCTCGCGCCCGATCAGGTCGCCCAGGTAACCGACAAATGAGCGCGCCAGCAGGCTCCGCCGTGCCGAGGCCGCCGGCGGCCAGATAGCAAAATGAATGCTGTCGATCCGGGCCAAGCAGTCCGGATCCAGCTCACCTTTCGCCTGCACTTCCTTCAGCGACTCTTTGAAGTCGAAGTTGTGGAAGTAGAGATGGCCTGTATCAGTGATGTAGAATTTGACGTTGTTGCTGATGCTGCCCGGTTTCTTCGCGGCGGCTACAAGCGCAGCGTTCCGCGCTTCCCCTTCATGGAAAAGCTTTGTCAATCCGGTATTCAGCCTTTCTATGTCGGCACCTACCGAAATGGCGAAATACACTTCGTCATGCGGCGGGAAGGTCAGAACGCAGAGCAGCACCATCTGCTTGAGCGGCGCGCCGGTTCCTTTTACGATCTTCTCGGAATATGTCTCGAGATTGTTAGTGCAGGCGAACAGACCTCCTTCGAGAACCCTTGCGCTGTTGGAAAACCCGAAATTCGCGGCGATCCGGGCATCCGGACGGATGCCCGGCAGTGCCTTGATCGCTCTTTCAAACTGCTGCTGCCGCTCGCTGGACGACATAGTTTTCCTTTTCTTGGGTTCCGTTCAGCACGGCCAACATGGTGGTTGCAAGTGCCTTGGCCATCAGCGGCGGCACGGCGTTTCCAATCTGCCGGAAGGCCGGGTTCATTGTTCCGCAGAACACGAAGCCGTCCGGGAAGGACTGCAGTCGGGCGGCCTCACGAACCGAGATCGTCCGCGCCTGCTCGCTGTCGTAGTGGATGTGGCTGTAGCCGTCCTTGCCGAGGTGGGCCATCAGCGTCCTGGCCGGCTGATCGCGCCACATCTTCCGCCACTTGTTCGGGAATTTTCCGGCATCGTAGGGCGGTACAATCGCATCCTTCAGGCGCTGATATTCCGGGCTGCCTTCCCGGATCCGCACTCCCTGCAGGCGCAGCTGCTCGATGCGTTCGGCCAGCATGTTCATCGCGTGCCGGTGCGCCTCCGGGTACTGATCGCCCGGGTTCAGCCTAGCGAACAGCTCGTAGTCACGCGGCAGATAACGGATAACGTGATCCTTGATGCCTTCGGCCGGATGCTCGAAGCCGGGCCATGTCCGCATCAGACGGCCATAGTCGGAGATTTTACGCCGGGCATCGGCCACCATAGCTTGGTCGAAGCGGCGGGCTCCGCGCTTCAAGACGCCGGCAGCGAGCTGCTTGCGTGCATAGATCGGCGTCAGGTCACTGATCGCCTTCTCGGCCGTGACGGCCGGCGTCAGCTTCCGGTCCGGGGCTGGTGGGTCGATGTAGTCGTGCGCGTCGCCTTCGGCTCCGTTCAGCAGCTTCAATGCGACCGAGCGGGATCCCTCATAACCTGGCGGAAGCTCTACCCAGTGCGTTGGCCCCGGGAAGGTCACATGATCGGCCACTTTGCGGTGGTAGGCGATCAGGAACATGCGTTCCCGCATCTGCGGGACGCCGTAGAACGAGGCGTTCAGAAGCGTGTAGCCGCAGACGTAGCCCTTCGCCTCGAGGACCTCGCAGATCTCCTCGGCGATGTTCTGGCCCCCGTGGTTGAGGACGTCGGGCACGTTCTCGATCAGCACGGCCAGCGGCTGGAAGGCCTCCACGTAGCGGAGGTATTCCTGGTACAGCCTAGCGCGTGGGTCGTGCTCGAAAGCCCTGGGATGGGCATCGATCTCGCGCAGCTTCGGCCGGCCGACCCGGGCGAACGCCTGGCAGGGTGGACCGCCTACCAGCACATCGAAGGCATCTTCTACCGGCCCCAAATTGAGCTCGGCCGACAGATCCTCAGGATGCGTGATGATGATGTCGCGAGCCACGCTGTGGCGGGCATCACCAGGATGGAAGTTGAGGCCGTGCGAACGCGCCGCGTCCGGGTCGAACTCCACGGCCGCATCGATCCGGAAGCCGGCGGACAGGAAGCCAAGCGAAAGGCCGCCACAGCCGGCGAACAGATCCAGCACCCGGGGTTTGCCGCCGGTCCGCAGCCTAGCGAGCTTCCGCCGTGCAGTCTCGGGGCTCATACGGCAACCCGGGCAGCCTTGGACAGGCGCAGCGGGAGCTCGGTCTGGCCACCATGCTCATCAAGAAAGCGGAGGATTGCGGCCCGGATCACCCAGGCAGCTGACACGTCATTCGCATCGGCCAGCGCCTGCACGCGGGCATGCGCCTCCTCCGGGAGGATCACCGACGTACGAACCGACTTCTTCTCGCTTCCTGCCATACGCAACGCTCAACGGCCAAGGTTCACTCTTCTAGCATCAGCGAGGTGCAGGATGCACCACTTTTGGAGCAGCAGCTATCACGCCTTCGGCAGGATCCACAGCGCTTGCAGAGTCACCGTCGCGCAAGATGAGGTTGAAGGACCGGACTTCTGGAGCAAATGACAAGTGATTTGGAGCCTCTTGTCATTGATACATAGAGATGTTTGGCGTCCAATTCGTCTGCATCCAGATATTCCACAGAGTCCAGAAAACGCAGTACGATCACTGGCTGTCAGACTGGCCAATCTTAGAGACTAATCGGCCGAAACCCTCTCGGTAAGACATCCGCTCAGCTTCGCACCACTCTACGAAGCGGTTGATGTCGGTAATGGTGGCCCGCAGGTTGAGCTGATCTGTCGGCTCATCGACCGTGGTGCGCCGCTTCCGACGAGTCGGCACCTCCCGACTCGGGAATCCTAGCTTCTCCGCTGCGCGATCGACATCCCGGGCGTTGGTGGGCGCTGGCTCAGGTGTGGTCGGCTGGATTTCCGCCAGCTTGCCAAAACCGAATGAGGGCTTGGTATTCATGCGACGGCCTTCCGGTTGAGGGTGCTTACGAGTTCGATCACCTCTCCGGAGAGGCGCTCGGCGTTTTCATGTGCTGCTGGGAGGCCGTTCACGAGAGAGGGATCTAGCTCAGCAAGCGTTCGACCGTAAGTAAACATGCTCTTGTAGGCGGCCCGCTCATTCAGATGTGTGATCAAAACCGGAATGCCGGCACCGCGAAGCTCGTCAATGATCATCTTTTCATTCCGAGTGGGGATCGCGGGCGAGGTCCTGGTGAATAGTACGCGGAACGGGATTTCCCGGCCGACGACCTGCTCTTCCTCCTGAACAAGCCCGACGGCGCGAGCGGCCTGAGCGGCGTCCACTGCGGAAGCCTGCATTGGGATCAGCACGAGGTCCGATCTCATGATGGCACGCGACACCATGCGGCTCGCTGTTCCCTCAAGATCCACTAGGACAAATTGCCGGGCCGCTCGTTCTGCGTCGATGGCTGAGACAATGCCGCTCTCTCCGACGTCGCCCAGCACCCTCATGGCGGTACTGCTGCCACCTTTGACCCATGCCGCAATCGGTCGGTTCGGATCACAGTCAAGCAGGGTCACGGTGGCGCCGTGAGCTGCTAGCGTCGTGCCTAACACCAAGGCTGTAGTTGATTTTCCCGCGCCGCCTTTGGGGTTGGCGATTGATATGACAGGCATGCCGCTGGTCTCCTATCGGAGCGTACAGTCTGAAAGCTTGGCATTAGGCCGCTTACAGACGAGTTAATTTCAGGGCGAATGACACTGTTTCATAGCAAATAATAGCGCCCTTTTGCTAGTTGATCATATCATATGACTGTATAGCTATGATATAATAAGATATGATATGATATCATTTATAGAAGGCAGAAATATGAATTTTTGTGAAAAATTCATATTTCTGCTACGTTTGGGTTAGGAGGTGACCCATGGCGACGATGACGATTTCTCTGCCCGACCCCATGAAGGAATGGATTGAGACCCAGATCCGGCAGGGCGACTATGCCAGCACGAGCGACTATGTGCGCGACCTCGTGCGCCGCGACCGGGAGCGCCGGGCCCACCCCGAACTGACGATCGACGATCTCCGCCGCATCGTGGACGACTCCCGAGCCAGCGGCATCAGCCGCCGCAGCGCCCCTGACATCATGGCCGAGGCTAAGGAGCCGGATGCCTAGACATCGAGTCCGATAGGCATGGGTCGGCAATGTCTCATTAACTTCCGGCTCAGGCAGGCTCAGCGGTTGACCGAATCTCCCCGAGCCGCCACGGTCGGCGTTTCGGCGCGATCAGCGCCGTCAGGAGAGAAACCGACGCGGTAGAAGCCTGAAAAAGCAACGGCCCCGAAGGCGCCAACCTTCGAGGCCGTGGACCGATCTCTAAGAGACCGGCGGGACACAATTGCAATCCCGACAGTCTCATGAGCGCCCCCGGGCGTCAAGCGAAAGCGCCAACTTTCGCGAGCGGTCCCGCTTTGCCTGGATGCCCACACGCCCGCCAAGGCGCGTGAGCCCTGCTGCGCGCCTTGCAGAGGTGCGGGACCGATGTTTGCCGAGGAGATCCGCCGTCAGGCGATGAGCGCGCCGCGCGTCGCGTTGCCGGACGTGACGGCCGCCTTGTGGAAGGCCTTTGCCGCGGGTGCGGTGAGCGAGGCGACGGCGGAGGAGCTGTCCGGCCTGATCGAGGCCAGGATGGCGCTGCCGGTCACGCGCGCCGCGGCCGAGGGACCGGAGCCGCTCAAGGCGGCACCACCGCGCCATGTCGGCTCCCGGCCGCGCACGGATACCAGCCTCGAGCGCCGCCGCCGCTGGGCTGCCTCGGGGCGGCTGCCACCGGCCCTGGCGGCGCGCTTCAGCCTGGCCGAGCAGGCGGTGCTGGCCCTGGTGGCGGCCGAGAGCGTGCGGCGCAAGGACTGCCGGCTGGCGGTGGGCAACCTCGCGGCCCTCGCCGGTGTGTCCGAGACCACGGTGCGCAACGCGATCCGCGAGGCGGTACGGCTCGGGCTCCTCACGGTCGAGGAGCGGCGCATCACCGGCTGGCGCAACGACACCAACGTGGTGCGCATCGTCTCGGCCGAATGGACGGCCTGGCTCCGGCTCACCCGCAAGCGGAAGCAGGAGGCGGCGGCCCCGGTGTCCGAGAGGGGAGGGTGCAAATCCGCGAAGGGCACGCCTACTGAAGTTCTAACCCTGTGGATTCCGAGACCAACGGAACCGTCGCAAAAGCTGCCGGGGGGCAGCGGGCGACCTTCGACACAGAGGGCGATCCGGAATCGGCGCGGTCGGTAGAGCCGTCGCGGCCATGCGTGGGCGTCATGCGCGCGAGCGCCGGCGTCCGCTTTACCGGACGGCTGGCCTCGCGCGGACCGGCCGGTTTCAGGGCAGCGCGATCACCCGGTTCTCGTCGAAGGCGGGGTTGGCGAACCCGGCTCCGGCCGGATTGCAGAGGAGGCGCGTGCCGCCGGGCCGGGTCAGGTCGAGGCTGTGGTGGACGTGCCCGTGCACCCACAGGGCGGCGCGGCCGGAATCGGTCAGTGCCGACAGGTCGGAAGCCGAGTTGCCCGCGTTCCAGGTGCCGCGCTGTGCAGGCGCAATGCAGTCCGGATGCGGGGCGTGGTGGGTGACCACGACCAGGGGCAGGGTGCCGTCATGCGCGTCCATTTCCGCGCTCAGCGCGGCCCGGGCCCGGCGGTGCAGGGCGGCGGCGTCGCCGATGGTGATGAGGTGGCTGCCGCCGTGCGCGTCATGGGCGATGTCGATCGGCTCGCCGGTCGGCGTGGCGGGATCGAGCTGCCCAGCAAGCCGGTAGTCGCTCCACAGGGTGGTGCCGATGAAGCGGCATCCGGCGAGTGTTGCCGTGCCGCCGTCGAGCAAGGTGATGCCGGCCCGGGCCGCGAGCATGGGCGCCAAGGCGAGATCCTCGCTGACGATGCCGTTCCAGTGCTCGTGGTTGCCCATCACGAACACCACCGGCTTGTCGCCGGCGAGCCGGCGCAGCACCGCGAAGCCGCGGCCGGGATCGCCCTCCCAGATGTCGCCGGCTGCCACCAGGACGTCGAAGCCTGGCGGGTCGGGGCGGAAGTTGTCCGGATAGGGCAGGGTCTCGAGGTGGAGGTCGGACAGGATCCAGAGCTTGGCCAAGGGGCCTCCCAGGCGATGCGGCGCGGTCCGGGGCGCGATGAAGCACCCCCTACCCTTAGGCAGCCGACTCCACTCAGGCCGTCCGGGACGATCGCTGGCCTCGGGCTGCCGGCATTCCCGTCGAGCGGGTGTGATCCGGGCGAAGTTTGACCGTTCGTGGTCCTGCTCCAGATGCCAGCGTGGCCTCGGTGTTCGCGCCGGGGAGTACCGGCGAGGCGAAGGGTTCTTGAGCCCCCACTCCCTTCGTCTCGTCGGACCAAAGCCTCCGAAGGCCCAGCGCTACCCCCGGCCGACACGACCGGCTGTGCCCACGTGCGACGAGGTCCGGAACGCGTCCTCATAGCTGCGGGAGTTCGGCCCTGACCCGGACGACGGGCCAGGGCCCGGCCGGCTTGAGGAAACCGTGCAGGTCGGGCAGCGACTGGATCTCGGAGGGCAGCACGATCCGGGTCTGGCGCTTGGCCCGGCTCGTGCCCGAGGTGCTGCTCCCCTCGATCAGGCCGGTCCGGGTCGTGCTCTCGGAGTAGCTCGTGTCCCAGTGCTCGCGCTCACCGAGGTGGCGCGAGAGGGCCTCGGCGGTGTCCGGCTCGACCGAGCGCAGCACCAGCAGGTTGGAGAAGCAGTTCAGCAGGGTGCGGGCCTTGTCGGGCCCGTAATGGGTGGTGAGCTGGGACAGGGACTGGATCGCCGCGACGACGGCGACGCGGCGCTTGCGCAGCTTGGTCGTGGCCTCGATCAGGCTCGAGAGTTCGCCCAGGCTGTCGAGTTCGTCGATGACGATCCAGGTCAGCGGAGCGCCCTCCGTGCGATCGAAGCCGGCGGTCACCAGCATGTCGGTCCAGCAGGTGATGAGGCCGCGCGCGACCCCGAGCTCGGCCTCGCGATAGGGGATCCAGAGCCAGGCGGCCTCGTCGCGTTCGGCCATGTAGTCGCGGAACGAGAAGCGGCCTTCCGGGGTGTAACGCCAGCCCTGGAGATAGCCCGAGAAGATCGAGCGGACGTTGGTGAGCAGGCGCTCGCCGCCGTCCTGGAGCATGACGGCCGAGGTGGTGCCACGCAGGAGCGGGGCGAGGTCGGCCGGGCTCCAGGCGGTGAGCGCCGCGATCAGCTCGCGGTTGGACACGCCCGGTCCCATCGCCTCGCCGAGATTGGCCAGGAAGCGCTGGGCGTATTCATGCCAGGAGCGGGACTCGCCGTGGCCGTCCGGGACGACCGAGCGGGCGAAGCGCGCCCACTCGTAGGGCTCGCGGATCTCGCGACTGAGCGCCCAGCCGTGATCGTTCGTAAGCGGGCCCATGACGATGTCGTCGGGCCGCCCGAGGTGGCGGTGGAATTCGTGGCCGTTGTCGAGAACGACGGCGCGCTCGCCGCGGGCGCGGATGTTGGCCAGCAGCGCTTGCAGGGTGACGGATTTACCGGCGCCGGTGGAAGCGCAGATCAGGGTGTGCAGGCTCTCGTTGCCGGGCGGGAGCGGAGCTCCGGCGATCAGCACGGTTCGGGCGGGATCGCGGACCTCGATGGCTTGAACGACAGCGGGATCGGCGCCGGTGCGTCGGAGCTGTCCGGTCAGTAGGCGCAGATAATCCGGGAGCTTCACGCACCGTGCGCCGCGGATGAAGTCCCGGTCGCCCTCGCCGCGAAACGCCACGGCTACTGCCACCAGTCCGAGCATGCCGAAGCCGAACACCACAAGGAGCCAGCGCGGCAAGCCGAACAGGCCGAGGAGGGCCCAGAGGCCGGCGAGCCAGGGGAGGCCGAAGCTGATGACGACGGCCGGCGTCGCCGCCTCGGAGCGGTGGACGTTGACGAGAATGGCGCTGAAGCTCGCAAGCCAGATCAGGGTGCCGAGGAGGTGCAGGCCGAGGCTCGGCGTGTACTGCCAGACCAGGCAATGGGCACCCCAGGGCGATTTGCAGGCCCCCTCGTGGCGGATGACGTACCACCAGACGCCGATAAACCCGGTGAGCCAGATCCCGAGACCGGCGAAGACGCGCGCCCAGCGTTCGGTATCGGAGCAGGGATCGGGTTTGAACAGGCGGTGCCAGACCGTCGGGACGCCGTGCATCGTCAGGTCCGATCCGCTGGCTTGGCCGGAGACCAGTCGGCAAAGGCGGCCTTGTCCTGGGTGCGTGTGATGCGCCCGAGGAGTTCGCTTATCAGGCCGGCGTAGCGCGGCTCCTTCCCGGCGGCATCGAGCAGCAATCCACCGAGGATGATCTTGCGGCGGGTGTCGCGCTTCCGCTCCTCCTGAGAGGCGCGGGCCTCGAGCTGCCTGAGCCGGTTCTTCGCCTGTTCGAGCCGGAGGCGTGCAGCCTCGATGCGCTCGTTGCGTGTGGCCGGCATGCGGATCTGTCTCCTGGCGTGTGTAGATACCTCTTGTGGTAGTATCAGTCGCCGGATACCCTGGAAAGGAGTGGAAGGGCGCACTTTAGCATTGCTGTCGCAATGCGGGTGCTTTTCCCAGCCCTGCCGCCCCACCCAGCGGTGGAACGACTTTACGCGGGTGACGAGGCGGCTCGGGCGGCGTGGCGATCTACCACCTCAGTGTGAAGGCGGTGTCCCGGGCCAGCGGGCGCTCGGCTACGGCCGCTGCAGCCTACCGCTCAGCCAGTCTGATCGCCGACGCGCGTACCGGCGAAATCCACGACTACCAGCGCCGCGGCGGGGTCGCGGCGAGCTTCATCGTGGTGCCGGAAGGAGCGGAGTGGGCGCAGGACCGCGCTGTACTTTGGAACGCGGCGGAGGCGGCGGAGCGGCGCAAGGACGCCAAGGTGGCGCGCGAGTACCAGCTGGCGTTGCCACACGAGCTGACGCCCGAGGAGCGGCAGGCGCTCGCGCGCGACTTCGCCGAGGCTTTATGTGCGCGCTACGGCGTGGCGGCGGATGTCGCGATCCATGCGCCAAACCGCGAGGGCGATGAGCGCAACTGGCATGTCCACATCCTGACCACGACGCGGGCGGTGACCCCCGACGGACTCGGTGCGAAGACGCGGGTCCTGGACGTATCGACGACGGCCCGGGTCGAGGTCGAAGTGCTGCGGGCGCTGTGGGAGGATCGGGCGAACGAACACCTCGCCCGGGCCGGTCATAGCGTGGAAATCGATCGGCGCTCGCACGTCGATCGCGACCTGTCGATCGCCCCGAGCGAGCATGTCGGGGTGCATGCCACGCAGATGCAGCGGCGCGGCAAGACCGGGGTCGATCGGCTGGCGATCGATCCGGAGACCGCGGCCCGGAATGCCGAACAGGTCGCGCGCTGGCCGGGTCAGGTGCTGAACCTGATCACCAGCGAGAAGGCGGTGTTCACGCGCCAGGACGTGGCCCGGGCACTGCACCGGGCCGGGATCGACGAGCCGGCCGCATTCCAAGCCGCACTGGCCCGGGTGATGGGTGCGGACGGGGTGGTGAGCCTGCCGAGCGTGGGCCGGAACGACGGGGAACGCTTCACCACGCGGGCGTTGCTGACGGTCGAGACCGACATGGCGCGCCATGCCGATGGGCTGCTGGCCCGCCGCTTCCACGAGGTCGGGCCGGTGCGGGTCGAAGCCGCCTTGTCCCGCCGTCCGGAACTGGCGGAGGAGCAGCGCGCGGCTGTGCGGCACGTGACCGGTCCGGAGGGGATCGCCAGCGTGGTCGGGCTGGCGGGTGCGGGCAAATCGACGATGCTCGGCGCGGCGCGGGAGGCGTGGGAGGCGGCGGGCTACCGGGTGCACGGGGCGGCGCTCGCCGGCAAGGCGGCGGAGGGTTTGCAGGCCTCCTCGGGCATCCCGAGCCGCACACTGGCCTCGTGGCAGCTGGCCTGGAGGAACGAGCGCGACCGGCTCACCAAGCGCGACGTACTGGTGATCGACGAGGCCGGGATGGCGTCCTCGCTGCAGATCATGAAGGTGCTGCGGGAGGCGGAACGCGCGGGTGCGAAGGTGGTGCTGGTCGGCGATCCCGAGCAGTTGCAGCCGATCGGTCCGGGGGCGGGGTTCCGGGCGCTTTCCGAGCGCACCGGGTTCCTCGAACTTGCTGTGATCCGGCGCCAGCGCGAAGGTTGGCAGCGGGCGGCCAGCGTGGCCTTCGGCACACGGAATACGCGGTCCGGGCTTGAGGCGTATCGCGCGCATGGAGCGGTCCAATTCTCGGCGGACGGGGCGGTGGCGCGCGAGCGTCTGGTGGCGGATTATCTCGCCGATCGCGCGGCGCATCCGGCCGATACGCGGGTGGCGCTGGCGCATACCCGGGCAGAGGTGCGGGCGCTCAACGATGCCGTGCGGGACCATCTGCGCGCGGCCGGCGAGCTGCGCGACGAGGCGGGGTTCACGAGCGAAAGTGCCGGGCAGCTCAGCTTCGCGGCCGGCGACCGGATCGTGTTCCTGCGCAACGACCGTGTGCTCGGGGTGAAGAACGGTACGCTCGGCACGGTGAGCGTGGCGGACGAGGGGCGGCTGGCGGTGACGCTCGATGACGGGCGCGGCGTGACGATTGCGCAGGACCGCTACGCGACGGTGGACCACGGCTACGCCACGACCATTCACAAGAGCCAGGGGGCGACGGTGGACCGGTCCTTCGTGCTGGCCTCATCGGGCCTGGACCGGCACCTGACCTACGTGGCGATGACGCGTCACCGCGAGGCGGTCGGGCTCTATGCCGGCGCGGACGTGTTCCGGGATTTCGAGGCGCTGGCAGCGCGGCTGGAGCGGGGCCGGGTGAAGGCGTCGGTGCTGGACTATCTCGGCGAGGCGCCGGAGCGGGCGGGGCTGCAGCCCGGCGACCGGCCGGTGCCGCTGCTCGAGCCGCAGCGGGTGTTCGCGCAGACGCTCGGGGAGATCGGCCGGGAGGCGGCGGAGGACCGGCTCGCGGGGCGCCTCGCCAAGCAGGGCTACGGACTGGAGGCGGTGTTCGGCGATCCGGAAGCGGTGGCCGCACGGCTGCGGGTGATGTTCGACCGGCCCGATGGCAGATCAGGCGAGATCGCGCATCGGCTGGCGACGAGTCCTGAGACGTTCGGGGAGTTGCGCGGGCGGCGCCGGCGGCTGCTGGGTGACGACCGCGAGCGGCGTGAAGCGCGGGCCGTGCTCCCCACCGTGGCGTCGCGGGTCCGGACGCTGCTGGGGGAGTGGGAGGAGGCCCACGATCAGGCCGTGTCGAAGGAGAAGCGGCGGCGCGAACTGGCGAAGGTGGAGATTCCGGGTCTGTCGGAGGCGGCGCAGGAGTTCCTGCGGGACTACCGGGCGGGGTCGCGGGAGGCGGGCGAGGTGCTGATCGCGGGGGCGCTCCGGACGGAGGCGGGCCGGGGCGTGATGGAGGAGTTCCGGGCGGTGAGCGCGGCGGCGAAGGGGCGCGAGGAGGCGTCTCAAGCGGGCGTTGGAAAGTATGCCTTCCTGGGCATACCCGGGATGGATCGGGAACGCAGCCTTGCTCTGGGGGAGACGGTGACGGTGATCCGGGGGATCGACCGGGATCAGGGTCGGATCGCCTACGAGCAGGAGCGGGCGGAGCGGCGCGCCTTGGAACAGCAGCGCGAGCTGGAGCGAGCCCAGCGGCTTGGGTTGGACCACAACGGGCCGGTCCTGGGGTTGTAGAGGGGGTTAGACCACCTTCACGTTCTGACGGGGTTCTTCCAGCGCCGAAAGATGATCCAGCAGCGCTTGGCCTGCCATCGCCATCCTCCTGATGCGAGGACGGCGATGAAGCACGGCAAACCTCGGGTCGGAATCCCCTACCGCTTCAAGCGATCACCCTACCCAATACGCGGGTCACCGTTGACAAGCCAGCCTGCGAGTGCAACTTTTGATGGATGTAACACAGGATCGATAAAGATCATAGGTGGCAAACAGTGGTTATGATCTCGCAAGCGGGAACTCAGATGACGAATGATGATTCCGGTAGGCTTGAAATCACTGAGTCTGATATGACTTCATTTGGCATCCCCAGTTACATTGATGGGAGAGAGGTATACAGCGAATACTACAATATAATAACCGATTATCGAGGGAATGAAATTACTAAAGTCAATTTAGTTGGAGCGATTACAGCTTTAGATTGTATAAAGGGAGGACAAGCAATCGGCGCGTATCAGATCGAAAAAATGTCCGTATCATCCATCCTAGACATAATCTCGAATGCCGCCAATATATTTGAGAACGAAACTATAAACGGACTGCGCCCAAAAGATTATATTGATTTAGTATCGCTAACATCGGGACTGCCAATTTCGTTCATAAATGAGAGCGCCTTTGTGGCGCTTACCGGACTGATGCGTAGAATGGATCAAATTATCAGCCTTCAGAGCCCAAGTGGCGAACTCGAAGTGTTCGATAAAAATTTCTTTATTCGAAACAATAAACAAATCGGCTACGTGAAGGAGTCCCCAGGCTATACTGCAATCTTGCCAGGAAATCCGGGAGTTAATGGCCATTGGTTAATGGCTCTGGGGGGGAAAAATTCAGTAACAGTTAAACCTTCAACGCGAGAACCTTTTACTTCTATAAGGCTTGCGATAGCACTCAGCTGGGCAGGGCTACCCAATAGTGTTGTAAACGTCTTGCATTGCGAAAACAATATTACAGATCTCATAGTACAAAGATCTAAAAAGTGCATAACAACAGGATCAATAGAATATACGAAGATAGCTAAAAACAATAGAAATCTAAAGGTATTCGGTCCAGGAAAAAGTAAAATGATAGTGGGATCATCGAAATGCCACGATCTCGAAAATATAGCCCAGATTATTGTAAATGCAAGTCTAAAGAATTGTGGCAGCTCTTGCTTAAGCTTAAGTGGAGTTCTATTACAGAAAAATAGCGAGCAGATAGCTGAAATGGTAGCTGCTCGGTTCGCAGATTATCCGATATGTCATCCGAATACAAAGCAAGGTCGACTCCCTGTATTTCATAGTAAAGACGAAGCAGACGAAATAAACGAGTTAATCAATAATTTATTAGACCACGAAGCTGTCGATCTAATCGAACGCCGATACGATACTAGAACGCGATTGTTGAATGTAGAGGGCTGTAATTTCATTCGCCCGACAGTAATTTATTGTAGCTCATATAAGCATAGATTATTTTCTTATGAATTACCTTTCCCATTTGTCACGATAGCCCCTGCGCCCCCAGAAGAAGAAATGGAAGCTGCAATTGAAGACACACTAGCATTATGGCTCGTAGGGCAGAAAGACGAATTTAGTTCCATAAAAATTCCGGCATCTGTTGAAAAGATAATTGCATGTCCGAATGGAAATACAACAGATGAGTTATGGGATCCGCACTATGGCTATATAAACGACTGGCTCTATAAGCTTAGGTGTGACAGAAATGAGCCAGAATCCGCCTGATTTATCCGAAATAGACAATTATTGAAGTAAATTTTCCAGCATATAACACATATCTCGAGATCATCTATCATTTATTCCATAATAGCGGATCAAAGTCTCAATACAGAAGCCGGGCGGTTTCGGATAACAAGTATCTTTGCCAGCAATGGAGGTGGATGGTAATGTATTATCATGGCTTATTGGACAATATTGTGGTCGAAACTGTAAAATCTCATTTTGATCCGTTAAATGGAAGTACCTACTGGAACAATTACGCCTCCATAAGAGGGATCGACCCTTTTAACGAAGTGAAGGATTTTCATAGCTTCGAGAAATTGGTTTCCTTCAAATCTGAAAAGGAAAGTGTTGAGTTCGAGCGCGCTTTGCGCCACGAACCTCTGTCTGCTTTTATACCGAAATCGCTCCAATCACAATATTTCTGGCCAGTCCAAACAGGTAGCACAACTGGCCAACCGAAATACGGCAGTTGGTTTGACCCCGCTTGGACGCGAAACATGGGGTTCATTGATCGGTGCCTAGATTTTTATGGATTTCCTAGAGGTGCAAACTGGCTTGTGGCTGGACCAAGCGGTCCTCACAATCACCTGCATGCTGCTGACTCTCTGCTGAAAATGAGAGGCGGTGGGTGCTTCGCAATTGATCTTGATCCTGCATTTATCAAGATTATGATAGGCGAGCAGATGATCGATGCTCATGATCGGTATATTCAACATATAATAGATCAATGTCGGAACATATTACAAACTCAAGAGGTTTCAGTCATCTTTACTACTGGAAAGATACTTGAACTCATTCTGTCGGAAGTTTCAGCAGCGGACCTCAAGAATGTGAAGGCAGTGATGCACGCGGGAATCGAATTATCGCCTCAAACGGCTAAAGAGGCCAAGCGACTGCTTGGAAATCAGATCCCGATTATAGGATCCTATGGGACTGTTATGACAGGACCCGCTATGCAGGTTATTTCTTCCGCGGATGAAGAATCAAAATTCGTTTATGCTCCAAATTTTCCGGACACGCATTTTGAAATTGTGTCGAGTTCTGGAGACATTGTTGAATATGGCGAGCGCGGACAGATTAAGTCGTACCGATTTTCATCAGATTTCATGGTTCCAGGTTTTCTAGAGCGAGATTTTGCCACAAAGATAAAGCCTATAGGATACCTATCACAGATTTCGCCAAGGGGCTGGATTGGTGATCCTTCAAGTCCTCCCCTTTTACGAAAAGGCCGATCGCAAGGGGTCTATTGATCATAGAATCTTGCCATAACGTATGCGTAATTATTTACGCGCCGAGCTGTTAGAACGTGTTTGAAGATAGGACATACAAATGACCGGATCACAGAACAAAATTCAACGTAATCTGTTCAGAAATACTGCAAAAATGGTGAGATTGAGCGAAGGAAACTGGGGTGCAGCGGAATCTGCTGGACTGGTGAATTTTTATGTAAATCATAATAAGGACGGCACATTAGCCGTTAATGATAAGACTCAATCTGTTCTGAACATGAGTTCTTACTCATATCTCGGATTAAATCGTCATCCGAAAGTAATAAACGGAGCGATTGAAGCGCTTCAAAATCAGGGAGTTACAGGGCTTGGGATTACTCCGACGAGAATCCAACCCAATCTTTATAACGAAGTGCAGGAAGGTTTGTCGGATATATTCAGATCAGAATGCTTGCTTGCATTGTCTTGCTCTACTGCTTCAGCTGGATTGCTGCCATTAGTATCTTCAGGACATCTGATTGATGGCAAGCCCCGTGTTACAGTTTTCGATAAAAAATCACACTATTGCATGGATGTTATGAAGCCTGTGTGTGCAGATGAAGCACCGGTTATAACATGCCCGCACAACGATATGTCTTATCTAGAAGATCTATGCAAAAAATATGATCGAGTAGCTTACATTGCCGATGGTGCATATTCAATGGGAGGAACTACAGATCTGTCTGCTCTTCTTTATTTGCAGGACAGATATGGCCTCTTCTGCTGGCTTGACGACAGCCATGCAATTTCTGTGTTAGGAGATAAGGGGGAAGGGTATGTGCGATCAAACATAGATGAAATGAATGCCCTTACTATAATAACTGGATCTCTAGAAAAAGGCTTTGGCTGTTCTGGCGGGGTTGTGATGCTTAACAGAGGTCACAACAAGAGGTTTATCAATTATTTTGGTGGAGCGCTGTGCTGGTCGCAGAGTATGAGTGTGGCCAACCTTGGATCTATCAAAGCGTGTATTGGTATTCATTCCTCCGGCGAGTTGAAGACTCTACAGTCTAGACTAAGATCTAATATATCGATCTTCGATGAAAACGTAAAAACAGAGCAGGAAGGTAGTTTGCTACCAGTAAGAGCAATTGTGATTGGAGACCTAAAACGAGCTATAAATATCTCCAAGCAACTATTCGATAAGGGGTATTATACGTCACCCGTATATTTCCCGGTCGCGGCAACTGGGAGAGAGGGGCTGAGAGTTATGGTTCGAGCCGATGTCTCAGAGTCGACTTACAGAGAGTACGTTGGGGCTCTATCTTCCTTGATTTGAATACTTGTAAATCAGCTAAGTCAACAATCATATAAGGGGAGTTAACATGACGAAAATCTTGAGAAGTTTGCTTGTTACTCCAGCAACAAAGAATGTTTGCTTTGATATGTTGGCCAATTTGAGGGCAGATATCAACCTGCTGGACTTGGAGGACTCCGTTGGAAGTTCGGAGAAGTCAAAAGCTCGGTCAAAACTCAGCTCGATCAAGCTCGGTAAGCTGCAATCAAAATTCGCCCTCAGAATCAACAGCTTGCGCACAAAAGAAGGACTTGCGGACCTTTTGTATCTGATAGAAAATGGCATTGATCCAGATATAATTGTAATTCCAAAGGTCATAGACTCTTCTGATATCACGTGTATCGACAACATACTTACTAAATCTGGTCTCAAATCAAATCTATGGGCTTTGATTGAACATCCTAGGGGAATACAGAACTGCCAGGAGATTGCTGGAAGCTCCTCTCGGCTGTCTGCATTAACTTTTGGTGCTGCTGATTATGCATCGTCAGCCGACACAGCTATCGATTGGGATACCTTGTTGTTTGCGCGACAGCAGATCGTGCTAGCAGCAAAAGCATATGGATTAGATTGCTATGACTCGCCGACGTTTTCCTTAGATGGACTGAACGATCTTCGACAGGATTGTCTCAGGTCTCGAATGATCGGTTTTACCGGGAAAATTGCTATTCATCCAGAGCAAATACCCACAATAAATGAACTGTATGTTCCCTCGGAAAGCTTAGTATCATGGGCGCGTGAGGTGTTGACAGCTCACGATCTTGGTCGAGATAGTATAATTAAGGTTAATGGCCTTATGATAGGGCCACCTTTCGTAGCTAAAGCAAGAAAGATATTGGAAGGGGTCAAATAAAATGCATAACATCAGGCTTCTAAAAGAAGTAGCAGAAGGTAGATATAGGGAGATCGAAGGCATATACTATGATGATTTTGAAGTTGGATCGATAATCGAACATAGGCCAGGGCGGACTGTTTCTGACGCCGATAATACTTGGCAATCTTTGCTAAGTCATAATAATCACCCGTTGCACATCAATGAGCATTACGCATCGCAGACAGAGTTCGGGAAAATAGTTGTTTCAAGTCTTGTTACGCTATCTATAGTTGGCGGACTAAGCACTAGGTCAACAAGCGGCGTATCAATAGCAAATCTTGGCTGGAATAATATAAGATTAGTCTCTCCGGTATTTGTAGGAGATACAATATATGCTGAAACCGAGATTGCTTCCAAAAGGCTGTCTACTTCTAGGCCTGGTGTCGGTATCGTCGAGTTTAACACAAGGGGACTCAAGGCAGACGGTACAATTTTCATGACGTTCAACCGATCAGCTCTGATACCGTTGTGTGGAAATCCATGATGGGTGTTAGGCTCTCGGTAGTGAACTCATAATGGTCGCTGCGATCGACCTGTGCCGTTGTTAGTCCTTCAGGCGGGGAAGATTGTGGATGGCGCAGTTTGACCCGTCGGATGCGGAGTGCACGACGATCGAGCCAATTATGCCGATGGATGTGCTTGGCAAGGAACGTGCCGCCCCCTGGGTCAATATCCCGGGGGGCTATGGGGCGCCGCACACGACGTGCAGAAACACCCTCTGGCGCTGCCGCAAACGCGGGATCTGGGATCGTCTTCTGATCGATTTCTCCGTCGTGAAGGCGCATCGCTGCGCAGCCGGTTCAAGGGGGGCGCACATTTCAGGCCATCGGCCGTTCCCGGAGCAGGTGCGCAGCCAAGATTCATGCGCTCACCGACCCGTTCTACCGCCCGCTCACCTTCTTGCTTACGAGCGGATAGGTCGCGGACTGCAAGGCCGGAGCCTTACTCATCAAGCGCTCGCCCCGGTGCCGCATCGTGCTCGCCGACAAAGGCTACGACAACGACGCTATCCGGCAGCAGATCGAGGCGACGGGAGCCGTTCCCAACATCCCACCGAAATTCAACTGGGCAGTGGAAGCCGTGTTTCTCGCCGGGCCTCTACAAGGGCCTCAAATCCATCGAGCGCATGTTCGGCCACTTCAAGGACTTTCGTCGCATTATCACGCGATCCGACAGGCTAGCTACCAGCTAGCTAGCCACCGTCCGCATCGTATAGACTGTCAGCTAGAAGTTATGAGCCCGAAACCTAAGTGATTTTAAGACAAATATCGGATTAGGATTTTAGAATGAATGAACTCAAATACTTGGACGGAGATCGGCTGTGGGCATGTGCCGATATTCCAGATATTATTTCAGACGCTATCGGTAAATTAAAGGCCAACCAGGGATGGGAGGATTCACCTCAACATCGACTTAGGTTAAAAAATGATTGGTCGTCTTGCGAGTACGGCGCTGTTTTATGCTTAAGTAAGAGCCTAGAACTGTTTTTAGTAAAAGCAGGAATTTATTCAGTTGAAGAGTCGATGGATACTGCTGAAAAACTTAGACCCAGAGCCCCTTCTCTTAGAGCAACGGCTTCGATTATGTGTGCGACAACAGGGCGCTTACTTGCCCTAATGGATGGAGGGGCATTGACTGCAATCAAGTGCTCTGTTCTTGCCGGAACAATATTAGAATTATATAGTAGCCGCAAGACCCCTCGCATTACTATATATGGCGCTGGCGAAGTTGCAAAATCCATTATTAGGGGTGTGTTGTCTGTCACCAAGGTTGAATCCATAACAATAATTTGTCGGTCCAAAAATAGCTTTGACAGGATCAAGGCCGACATCACTTCTTTCTATCCAGATGTATTCTTTTCCTTTGAAGAATTCATGCAAAATGACAATCGAGCAACTGATGCAGATATTGTCTTTACCGCAACGTCGTCGGATAAAAATGTTATAATGAAGGCCGAAAATTTTCGAAGAGCCGAATTAATATGCTGTATGGGGCAGTATTCTAGTGATAATAGAGAGTTTGACGACTCATTTCTAAATAGCACCCGAAGTATTATAGTCGATGATTGTGAAGTTGCGATCACTATGGCCGGCCTAGATAATTGTCACCTTGTGAGCCTTCAAGCTGATGTAAGGCTGCAGAGGATTGAAAAGCTGCCTCGTCAAGTATTATTCTTTTCAGTTGGCAGTGCATCTTGGGACATGCTTGTTGTAAGTCACTTACTAAAGTCGATTAGTTTTGAGTGTTAATTAATCTCCAAACTACGATTCAAGCTCTGGAGAAAGCACATGGCTGAGATATATATAAACAGCGTTTCCAGTACTGCATATAATATTACATTAGCGAAATCTAGCGACATACTATATCTTTTGAGATCTTACTTATCAGCAGGAATAGAGTTAAATGCTTCGGTGATTATATGCGTAAGGTCGATATTTGATTGTATTGTTGGGATGTTCGTTTCGAATAAGAAGGTTTATATTGCAAGGCATGGTGGATGTCGAGTTGGCTTTATGCAAACTAATATCAAGTCTGATCATACAGCTGTTATGTATGTTTATGTCGATCCGGCTTTCAGGCGCATGGGAATCGGCAAAGCTTTCATGAAAAAAGCTGAGTGTATAAGCATAAATAATGGAGCTGCCGTCTGGCTAAGTAGTAAAAACGATAATATAAGTGCCCATGAATTTTATCGCCACAACGGGTTTACTCCAGTCGTGGGCAAGAAGTATACAAAATTTATCAAAGCCTCTTCGCGATAAGCATAATATATAAAGATAAATATCTATCATGTATTGGAGATAACGATATGCAGCCTATTCACAGTAGCGACGATGGTTACCTTCTCAGGTTTCACTTGAGCGAGGGGGAGGGAGTAAGAAGTAAATTAGAATATTTAAATGATAAGCTTTTCTCTCAGACTGCGTTTAACCGTTATCCTGACCCGGAATGCAGAAAGCTTAAGCAAAGAATTTCAGTTAAACATAGTGTGGGAGTAAACAACGTGTTCGTCGGCAATGGCCTCGACGAAGTAGTTTTGATGTTATGTCTAAGTGAGCTACAACCAGGAAAGGCTTCTTTATCTTTCCAGGCGGCTTTTCCTGGATACCGCTTTTCAACAGAGGTTGTTGGAGCAAACGCCATACAGGTAGCTCTCTCTGAGTATCATGTCGATGTGGATACAATTTTATCGGCGTTCAACAGCGACGTTCGTATTATTTTTATTTGTAATCCTTTAAACCCATGTGGAACGCTAATTGGGTGTGGCGAGCTAGAAAGACTGTTGAAGAGCTTGCGGAGTGAGGATACTATAGTCGTCGTCGACGAGGCGTATATTGAATTCGCGGGAGAGGAAGAGTATTCAGTTTCAAAGTTGATTAAGTTATATCCGAATTTAGTTATGCTTAGGACTTTTTCTAAAGCGTTTGGGCTTGCGGGCCTGAGAGTAGGTTATGCAGTTGGGTCCGAGAAGCTAATCGCGCGACTCTCAGTCACAGCACGCTGTCTTCCTTTTCGCGTGAGCTCGGTCGCGCAAGCAGCTGCACTTTTGGCGCTCGATCAGGACACATCCTTGGAACAAGTTATATCTCGTACTCGAGAATGGATAACTAGAATTGAGGGCGACCTTGCACTATCGAGTAAATTCAAATATATAAAATCATGCACTAATTTCGTCTTTATTCGTCCTAACGATGCGGGTTGGTTTAGCGAAGTAATCGATAGTCAAAAGGCTAGGGTTAGATGCTGTTCATCGTTCGGTCATGCCGGGTGGTACCGTGTATCGGTCGCATCTGAAGAAGAATGTGTCCGACTATTGGCCATAATCCGCGGATAAATCCGGAATCCTGTTTTTGCTGCGCTCAGGCTTGCTCTGGGAAATGTTGCCTCCCGAGATGAGTTGCGGCTGGGGGGATGAGTTGCTGGCGCCGCTTGCGCTACTGGCAGGAGGCAGGTGTTTGGGTGCAACTGCATCAGGTGCTGCTGGAGCGGCTGTACGCGGCCGGGCAGATCGACTTGAGCCGGACCGGTCTGGACAGTGCGTCTGTCCGGGCCAAAAAGTGGGCTCTACCACCGGCCCGAACCTGCTGGGACCAAGGTTTCCTCGACATATCCGCGGAAGCAGGCTCCGGTCATCAGCACGTCGAAAAGGGCGGTACCCATCACTTGGCTTTGCTGTACATTATGCTATAGCTAAGCCATGACTAGCCGACACGCCATCGTAGTCCGGTTCTGGTGGCGCGCTCCTTAGCGCGGCACGTCATTCCCTCATGACCCATGCCGCTAATTCTGACGGCTAGGTTATGATCTTCCTTCCGATCAGTGGCAGCGGCTCCCAAAGCAGAGGAGCTCATCCATGTTATCAGCCACGACTCACACGCCTATCATCCTTACTGGTGACCGCCCCACCGGGCCATTGCACCTTGGACACTACGCCGGTTCGCTCCGGAACCGGCTTGCCTTGCAGGCCACGCATACCCAATACGTACTTATCGCTGATACGCAGGCTTTGACCGACAATGCCGCTGACCCAGGCCGTATCTGTCGAAACGTTTTAGAGGTAGCCTACGACTACCTCGCCATCGGGATCGACCCCTCGCTCTCGACAATCTGCGTACAATCAGCGCTGCCCGCTCTGGCAGAGTTGACGTTGCTTTATCTCAACTTTGTTACTGTCTCTCGCTTGGAACGTAACCCGACTATCAAGGACGAAATTCAAGCGCGCGGTTTCGGGCGGGACATTCCGGCAGGCTTTCTATGCTATCCGGCTGCGCAGGCAGCAGATATCACCGCTTTTCGGGCAACCCTGGTCCCGGTAGGAGAGGATCAAGCCCCTATCATCGAGCAGACTAACGAACTGATCCGTCGTCTTAATCGGCAAGCAGGTAAAGAGCTCCTACCGGAGGCAAAGGCGTTGATCCCAGAGATTGGACGCCTGCCAAGCATAGACGGCCGAGCGAAAATGAGCAAATCCCAGGGCAACGCTCTCCTGCTCTCGGCTAGCGACGCAGAAATCGAAGTAGCAGTGCAGCGCATGTACACCGACCCCGACCATTTAAGAGTGAGCGACCCTGGTCGTGTTGAGGGGAACGTGGTATTTACTTACCTCGACGCGTTCGATCCAGACTTTCAGGCCGTTGCAGATCTTAAACTGCACTACCGGAGGGGCGGGCTTGGCGACGCCGCTCTTAAGCGGCGGCTGACTGGCATCCTGCAAGCACTTATCGCACCAATTCGCGAGCGCCGTACGGAAGTAACGCGAGCGCCAAATCTCGTCATGGACATGCTACGCGACGGCACGGCGAAGGCGAACGCGGTGACGCAAAAAACCAAGCACGAAATTATGGACGGACTAGCGTTGTTCAGTCTTTCTCGTTGAGTAATTTCGAAATAGATCCAAAAAATTTTGCCAGCCTCTGAACTTAAGCGCGCGGTAACGCTCCCTATTACCCACATCAGGCTTGACGCCCCGGGGACGTTGCGCGACCTGCTCGTACGTGATTCACTGAGTTGCACTAGATCCCCTAGAGGACGAGGTGCGCTATGAACTCTGCCGAGCAGTGTTAGCGGGAGGATGAACTCCCCGCGTGCACCTTCAGCGATGCGCGCACGGGGCAAAGGCTGCATCGCCTCGTCGCACAGATGGATCGCAGCCTCGGTGCCAGCCTGCCGTTCGAAGGCAGCGTATCGGTTCTTCGGCAGCCAGCGCGTCAGCGAAGCCCAGACCCCCTCAGGTCACTTCGCGGCGACGCGTGAGCGCGTCTGTGCCAGCGACAGCCCCGTGCTGGTTCTGCAAGACACGACCGATTGGCAGAAAGGCAAGGTCTGCTCCCCACCGATTTTGTTCTCTAATGAGTCAATGGGCGGCAGCTCAATCCAGAGCGTTCGACGCTTTCGGGTGCCTGCGTTCTCTACGTGCTCGTGCGGCACTTGATGGGGTCAGCTGGGTGCAAAGCGGCTCGGTTGAAAGCGCAGTCGGCGCAAGGCCGCATGCTACAGAATCGGCGCCATCTTCTGCTCCCTCCCTCGGGCGTCGCTCCCGCTCGGGAGCTCGGTTCGGCCTCCTGTCCGGTGATGTCAGCCGCTACGCAGGTCGGAACTCGGTGCCCTGCCGCAGCATCGCGTGCATGATGATCGCTAGCCGGCGCGCGAGAGCGATGCGGGCCTTGCGCATCGTAGAGCGCTTCGCGATGGCCAGAGCCCAAGCCTTCAGCTTCAGGGGCTGCCTGCAGCGCGTCAGCATCACGTTGGCGGCTTCGTACAGCAGCGTTCTGACCCGCCGGTCGCCGCACTTCGAGATGCTACCGGTGTAGTCGACCTCGCCCGATTGGTAGCGTCGCGGAACAAGGCCAAGATACGGACCGACGTCGCGGGAGCGCCTGAAG